>OZ242335.1:0-4800000 GCA_965208425.1 Candidatus Poribacteria bacterium
TCCGTTACGTGGACGATATATATATTTCAATCGCTTTCAGAGAGCAGGATAATGACTTACGAGAGCCGTTTCTCAATTCGTTGGCACCTCGTATTTCAGACTGTTTTTATGAAAATTTAGGACTTCGACTTAATCCTAAAACAAGGCTTTTTGATCTACGAAAGGAAAAGGATAGAGATGAACTTGAAAAACAATTAAAAAAAGTCTCACAGGGAATTGAAATAGCGGATGAAGAGAATAAAGAACCGATTACTGATAAAGTTACAAACATCTTTAGGCTGTTGGAAAAATTAAAGAGTTCTTCTATAGATCCTCATTTTCAAGAGCAGCGTGAGTTAGAGGGATTAGAGGGAGAGATGCTCAAAGAAGTATATGACGAGAAGGTTCAGGAGATGCTGAGAAAGCCCACTAACACTTGCCGTTTGAAACAAATTTTTGACGGCTTTGATTTTGAACTGGTCAACGCATATCCATTGCCAATCATTATCTTGATATTAGAATACGATGATTGAGCTTACCCCCATCCTTTAGACAGCGCTGAATGGGATTTAAGATATAAAATCTGAGCAATGTAGTCAAGTGTAAACGCCTGATTTTACTGGAAATAGACCTCGTGAGGTGTTCGATAGTTTAGTGCTTGATGAAACCGGTGTTGATTGTAAAAGTTGAAATAATCTCTCAATCGACAAGAAGCCGTAGTCACCGAATCATAGTCGTTGAGATAAACCTCCTCATACTTGACACTGCGCCAAAGCCGTTCAATGAAGATATTGTCAAAATAGCTGCCTCTGCTGTCCCAACTGATGGCAATATCAGCGGCTTTGAGTCGATTAGTAAAGGCATCAGAAGTGAACTGACTGCCTTGGTCATTATTGAATATCAACGGTCTCGATTGGCTAAGAGCGCGTTCGAGAGCCGATAGACAAAAGTATACATCCAGTGAGTTTGACAGTTCCCACGATAACACATACCGGGAGAACCAATCCATAACGGCTACCAGATACACAAACCCACCGGTCAAGCGAATATAGGTGATATCCGTTGCCCACACTTGGTTGGGTCTAATGATACTTAATCCCCTCAGTAAATAGGGATACGTTTTCGATGGCTTGCCCATAGCTGAAGTGGTGGGCTTGGGATAGATGGCAGCTAATCCCATCTTCCGCATCAACCGTGCCACCCGTTTTGGGTTGATACGATAGCCTTCAGAACGCAACCATGCGGTCAATCGAGGGACACCGTAGAATGGCGTTTTTGTATACTGCTCATCTATCAGCCGCATGTAGCGTAGATTTTGTTCTGATTCGCCTACAGGCTGGTAATAGAAGGAGGCTCTAGCCAAGCCTAACAGTTCACATTGTCTGACAACCGATGGACAATGGCACGTCTTGTCAATCAACTGGCGTTTCTGTTCAACCGAAAGGGTGCGTTTTTTTTTCAAGCCAGTCCAATTCCACCTTCAACTGGCCGATTTGCCGATACAGTTCTGCGACTAACTGGTCGGTGTCAGCCGCCGCTTTTGAGCGTCCGTTAGTAAACAATTGAGGCAATTGCTCAAGGACCTGTTTCTTCCATTGGTTGACTTGAGTCGGGTGGACGCCATATTCACTGGCTATCTGACCGACCGTTTGTTGATTTTTTATCGCCTCAATAGCCACCTGTGCTTTGAATTGACTGGTGTACTGCTTTCTACGGGACATCGGGGTGAAAACTCCTTTCTTGTTTAGGCGTTTCTGACCCATATTGTCGCACAGATGACGACTGTTTTATAGTCCAAAATATATCTTATTCAGGTGCCCAGGTTTTGGGGGTAATTACAGATGCCCAAAAAGATGTCCAAAAAAAGTTTGAGAAATTCCTTTACTCAAAAAAAGATTTAACGTCAAGGGATATAGATCTTATTCTAAGCTATCTCTGTCAGATAGGGTTTGATATGGCTAAACCTAAACCACTTAAACTCCTTAAACGCCTCAAGCAAAATCCTCAGATGGAAAAAATCATGGAATTTTTTGAAGACAGTTCGCTGTCAAAGTTAAAAGGTTATTATGGTTTAAGAGCAGAGCAGATCTCGAAAATCACCGAACCCAATGTGACCGAACAGATCAGATTAAGGGTTTTGTGCGAGCAAAAAGGGGAATATTCGGTTGCACTTAATCACCTGTTTAACGAAATTCAGGCTATTTGTTATATATTAGATAAGAAGCCTATGGACCCAGAGGAATATAAGGCTAATAAGGTGGCTAAGTTTCTGAGGAATCAGAAAGTTTCCCATGGAACATACGCGCAAATCCGGAATTTGTCTGACAGACGCAATAAAAGCCCCGTCCCCCACGCCGATCCCATTGCTTGGGCAGTTACTAAAAATGAGTACCTGAATTATCGGAGCCATGTGGGTAATTGCCTTAAGCACTTGGAACAAGCTATTGAGGGTTTTGGTCGGACTTGAACAGACGATGATAATGTCCGATAACCCGAATTATTGGACATTCTGGGAGTTAGGCTCCTTGCTCTGGTGAAAGGTTGGTTGAAAGAACCTCGCAATCCACTTGCTGATTCTCTCTGTCAGAGAGGAGAGGTAGTGGGAGTTGGTTCAGGAGTTCGCTGTTCTGTTAATCAATCTGTATGTCGTGAGGGGTAAGTGCCTCGCGGAGGTGTTTGATTTCGGACTGTATCTGTTAGATTTGTTCCGTAGTGGATTGGACATCAGGGCGGCCACTGTTTAATTCTGACCTTTCCGAGTTCGTCAACGCAGCCTAGGAGATTCTCCTTGAGCACAACAAGAGCCAATAGCAGCGAATCAATTGGATACCGCGAACTGATTCGCGGCAACCGCAACTTTCGCCTGCTCTGGCTTGGACAGATTATCAGTCTCCTAGGGGATTGGTTCAATTTTGTCGCTTCCGCTTCGCTTATCGCAATACTGACCCAGTCCGGGTTCGCTGTCGGCAGTCTTTTCGTCGTCCGTATGCTCGCCCCATTCTTCATCAGTCCCATCGCCGGCGTGGTAGCCGATCGCTATAACCGCAAATATACCCTCATCATAACTGACTTGGCGCGTGTCGTGGTCGCATTCGGTTTTCTTCTGGTTCGGACCGCGGACGATGTCTGGCTGCTTTACGTCCTGACCGCCCTCCAACTTGGGATCGGTGGTTTCTTCTTTCCCACACGAAATGCGATCTTGCCCGACATCGTGTCATCACAGGAACTCGGTGCCGCCAACGCCTTGGGATCCGCAACTTGGTCGGTTATGCTCGCTTTGGGTGCTGCCATCGGTGGAATTGTGTCCGGCGCATGGGGCATCTACCCCGCCTTTGTCATTGACGGCTTGACCTTTCTCCTCTCCGCCGTATTCATCGCCCAGATTAAACTTGATGTGAAACCGGCACCCGCTGAATCGGATAAAACCATGAGGGCTGCCTTGAAAGAGTACCTCGACGGTTTGCGTTACCTCGGCAGGCACACCGACACCCTAATCGTTGCGCTGCATAAGGGCGCTAGTGCGCTCATGATGGGTTCTGGATCTCAGGTAGCAATGGTCGCCATCGCTGAAGATATCTTTGTAATCGGAGAAGGTGGGGGTATCAGCCTCGGTCTTATGCTCGCGCTGGGCGGCGTCGGGACGGGCGTGGGTCCAATCGTCGCGCGCCGTTTCACCGGGGACAGGGATCGCCCGTTGCGGAATGCCATCGTTTTGGGCTATCTGATGGGGGCTGTGGGGCTCGCCATCGTTGCGCCGATGGCACACTTCGGCTGGGTGCTTTTGGGTGTCACCGTCCGCGGGATTGGTGGGGGAATTATCTGGGTGTTTTCGACACAACTGTTATTGCATCTCGCTCCCAATACGGTTCGGGGGCGGGTTTTCGCCACCGATTTTGCCCTTTTCACGCTGATGAGCGCTGTCGGTTCTGCGGCTGCTGGCGGGGCACTTGACGCTTCACTGAGCCTCCCCGCAATTTTCTGGTGGATGGCGGGTTTGACGGTGATCCCAGCGGTTCTGTGGGCGGCGTGGCTGGGCGGAAGCGTCGAACGCGAAACGTGAAGAGGAACGCAAGGACGCTAGGGTGCCAAGACGGAAAAAAAATAATACGCTCATGTTAAGAAATCGTACAACAGAAACCGAGTTTTCAAGAAAAAACTCGGTTTCTTTGCCCTTTCTTTTTATATGAGTCAAATAATAAAGATTCTTCCTTGCGTCTTTGCGTCTTTGCGTTAGATAATCCAAGTTGCTAGGTTCTGCTGACATTTAAAGAAAAAAAGTGTTGACAACGCTAGGCTGATGTGAAACAATAGAGAATTGGGACTGCTAAGCAAAGCCTAACAGCCCCAGTGGGGACTCCGAGTTAGCGGCTCGAAGCCCCCTGAAGCAAAACGAGATGCGAACTCGAATCGCTTCGTGATTGTTAGACGTGAATCTAACAATCTTTTATAGTATAACCCTTTATGCCATTCGCTTCGATCTAAAACAAAAGGCTGCGCGATTCGGGGACTTCCGACGCTGCAGCCTTTTTTTGTTTTAGGTCGTTTCGATGGCAACACAAAGGTGTTGGGTGTTTCTGATGCTAGCGATCTTGGGATGGTATAGGCGATGTCCTTATAACGTCGGCAGTTCCTCTAAGTTGACAGTGACGGGAGAATAGGTATTACCTTGAAAGCATTTCGTCCATACCTAAAGAAATATGAAATTGGCATGACTCGTGTGCAACGGGTTTTCTCCGAATCGTATTCTTAGTCATATTTCTCGCAAGCTGCGGAGGATTAGATGAGCGACGAAAAAAATGACAACCCTTTGGGTTGTAGACAGACTTGGGGGTTGATTAGTGCAGAGATGCTGAAAGCTCTCTTGGACAATCGTTTCCTGAGTGTGCCGTCAGCGGTCTTTTTGTATCTCAGATTGAACGACGATGAGCCTCTAAATTATAGAGAGGTTGCAGGGTGCCTCGGATTTCATGAAGCGAGTGTGTATCGAGCTGTCAAAGAACTTGCGGATGCTGGTCTTATCAAACGAAACAGACGCGGGGATTTGAGTGCTCGTATCATTGAATAACACTTTATTTGTTGCAGCAATGGAACAGAATGAAATAAGAACAGGACTTACGCATTTCAGTATACGTAGAGCGGGGCAAGATGCCCCGCCTACGGTTTCTAAAGATTCTTCCTTGCGTCTTTGCGTTAAAATTGGTTTTACTCACCAAATCCTAGACTGCGGAGATGAGCGACAGCTTGCTTCATATCGCCGGGTGCTTGCATAATCCACGGACCCTGAAAACCGACGCCTTCAAGAACCCCCTTGACGCCAGCGAAATCCACCGACCCTGCGCCAAGCGTGGGGAAATCCCATTCGTCATAATTACCGCTGTGGTCCTTCAGATGGGTGCTCACGACATACTGTGCAATCTTTTTTAACTCCGTGACCGCATCCGCCCCATCCGTATAGAAACTGATGTTGCCCGTATCGAAGTTGATTCTGATGTTCGGATGGTCGGTCGCCTCCATCGTCTTCAAAGCAACCTCGGCATTATGAACGAGTGACGGATGCGTTTCGAGTGCGACGGTGATGCCTCGTTCTGCTGCCGCATCGCCCATCGTCTTCAGCCAGTCGCAGACCTTCGGTCTCATCTCTTCATCGGCTTTGATGCTACTGAGTGCGAGATCTATACCCATCTTGACCGCCGCATCGAAGGCGTTTACCCACGCTTCGCTCGCCGCCTCAGTGGCAACGGTATCCTCTTCGAGATACAGCGCGGTCAGTCCAATCGCTTGAAGTCCCTGCGCTTTGAGATCTG
Organism: Candidatus Poribacteria bacterium; assembly: GCA_965208425.1. Classification (GTDB taxonomy): domain Bacteria; phylum Poribacteria; class WGA-4E; order WGA-4E; family PCPOR2b; genus PCPOR2b. The sequence continues at coordinate 5,784 of OZ242335.1, forward strand.
CCTGAAGCTCTTCGACCTTGCCGGGTTCAGGGGCACTCACTTGAACATATTGAATCCCATGGTCTAAAAGCTCTGCACCGCCCCCTATATTCGCCAATACGTTTGCCATACCGATTCCTTTCTACGCGGGTGAACCGCGCTTCCATTTAGGGTCATTTATAGTGGATTTTAGCATTACTTAGACACTCCAAACCGGTGCGGTTCGGAAAACGAAACTACCGTTCTCCTCGTCCCGTATTCACGGTATCCCGATAAATCGGGATTTGGTAGGTGCTGTTTCTAACTGCGCCTATTCTCCCGATGTATCGGGATACCGGGAGGCGAAAATGTCCATTTATTTTTAGAATTCACCATAATTCTCCCGTAGCTCGATCTCCCGGTCGAGGCTAGCGCGGGGAGACCAGATGCCCGCCCCGATAAATCCCCGATAAATCGGGACAGGCGGGATGCAAGCACCTACGGCTTCGGATCATTCCGATCGTTCCGATTCATACACTTTGTGCGTGACTATTTACTATATAGGACTTACGCAGTTGAACGCTCAACTCTGTAGTTCGGTGATTTATCGCCACTGGATACCATTTCCAAAACCCGATGAATCACCGATTTGTCGGGATTAAGAAACGGGCAACTACAGTAAAAACGCCCGATAAATCGGGCAACTACAGTAAAAACGCCTGATAAATCAGGCAACTACAGTGAAAACGCCTGATAAATCAGGCAACTACAGTAAAAATGCCTGATAAATCGGGCAACTACAGTGAAAATGCCTGATAAATCAGGCAACTACAGTGAAAACGCCTGATAAATCGGGCAACTACAGTGAAAACGCCTGATAAATCGGGCAACTACAGTGAAAACGCCTGATAAATCGGGCAACTACAGTGAAAACGCCTGATAAATCGGGCAACTACAGTGAAAACGCCTGATAAATCAGGCAACTACCGTAAAAATGCCTGATAAATCGGGCAACTACAGCCGAAACCCCCTCAAGGAGTTCGTAGGGAACACAGATCTGCGTTCCCTACTGAAGTGCGCAACTCCTACTATATTACACATTTGGGAAATAGATCGCAAGCCGTTTGTTAATTTGCTCTGAATTTTTTACCCTTTTTTTTCCAATCGTGCTATAATGTTTGCCCGATCGCCCCCCTTATTCCCCCCGATAGCGGAGAGATTAAGGGGGGTGCAAAACGAGCGAGGAGCCATTTGCGACATGCTTAATGATTCACAGATCGCGACATTCAGAGAAGAAGGCTACCTGATCATCGAGAACCTTTTCACCGACGATGACTTGCGCCCGGTAAAAGACGAGTTCAGTGCTGTCGTCGAAGCGCAAGCGCAGCAACTTTATCAAGCCGGGCGGGTGAGTAGTTTGTATGAAAACGAGTCTTTTGAGTGCCGGTTGGCAAAGATTGCTGCCGAAGCACCTGAAGCAGCCGCAGCACTACAAACCCGCGCCCATAAAGACGAAGCGTTTTTTCAGTTCCTGAAGCATCCCAAAATTCTTGACCGGGTGGAATCACTGGTGGGTCCCGATATCCTGTGTCATCCCTCATACAATATCCATCCACGCCTACCGGGAGGGTATACCACTCCGCATCAGGATGCGGGATTTTACCTGCCCGATGGCGATGAAACGCTGATTCTAGCGTGCTTGATACCCCTCGTCGATACCACGCTTGAGAATGGGTGTCTATGGGTTGCTCCGCGCCGACATAAGGCAGGTGTTTTACGTCATGGCTGGGAAGAGGATGGCCTGAATATCTCGCGTGACGAAGTCTCAGAGGCGGAGCGGCAGCCAGTTCCCACAAAGGTAGGCAGCATGGTGATGTTCAGCAGCATGATCCCGCACGGTTCGCTGGTCAATCACACAGATACCATCCGTTGGAGCATGGATTTGCGCTACCAAGCACTGGGGAAACCGACAGGACGTTGGTATGTCCCCGGTTTCGTCGCCCGGAGTCGCTCAAATCCCGAATTGGAGACCCCCAACTGTGAGGCGTGGATCACCGAAGTTGAACGCGTCGAAGAGAAAGCAAACAAATACCCCGAATGGCCACGTTACCGTTGGCCCCAGACGAAATAAACTCGTTCAAAGGAATTTCTCTATGGTCCGAATCCCAATTACCATGTGTCACGGCATTAGGCATGATGGGGACTATCCATTGACCTCGGATCATCTCGACAGACTGGTGAAAATCGCCGCTGAACTGAATTTTGAATCCATTGATTACAATCAGCTTTTTCAATGGTTTCGAGAAGGAGGGGAGTTACCCGCTCGACCGATCATGTTCGACTTTGATCACCCCGTGAAGTCGATGCGTTATGAGATTCACGATGTCCTTAGCAGATACGGCTATGCAGGAAATCTGTTTATCAATACCGGACCGGTGGACGAACTTTACGCCAAGCCTATGCCGCCGTATTCCCTTCGTGAGATTATGACATGGGACGAGATAGGACGGCTCATAGAAAGCGGCTGGCATATCGGGGCACACACGGTGACGCATCCAAACCTGTCTGAACTCTCCCTAGCGGATGCGTCCGGCGAAAAATTACGCGCGGAGTTGGAGCAGTGTGACGAAACATTGAAAAAGCATCTCGGAATTACGCCACAAGATTTCGCTTTTACAGGCACAAGTTGGAGCAGCATCGCAGAGCGCGAGGTTTCAAAAAGATACCGGTTTGGCAGGCTCTGGATTGTGGGGACAGAATATCAGGTTGATGGCAAGACAATGCGATATGCTGATCTCGTTGGGGTTGATGGTCCCGACGAAGAGGATGGGGGACCGCCAATGGCGGCACGTTATATCACAAAGGATTCGTCCTCTTATCGTCTGCCATCAATGGAAATTCAGAGACCGCTGATTTATGCCCCTGATGCGTTTCGCCGCTATCTTGAGGGCGCCCTGAGGACTTAGATGAATTGTGTAACTTATAGTAGATTTCAGAATTAACTACTGTAGAGCAAACTGTATGAAGTTTCAGAAAATAATTCGGTAATTCTATATTTCCCCCAGGCCCGGTAGGTGCGTGGGTTGAAACGGCGCAGTTAGAAACAGCACCTACCAAACGGGAGCCCGGTAGGTGCGGTTGGAAACCGCACCGGGCATCGCTCGGAGATTACCCAATTAATAAATTAATCTTCATTTAGTTTGCGGGTTTGTATCACAATCTAACAGATCGTGGTACAAAAGACTCACCATAGAAGGAAGTGAATAGATGGCATCAATTGATTTTTCATTGACCGACAAGGTTGTTCTTGTAACCGGTGCGGGAAAAGGCATCGGTAAGGAGATTGCACTGGCTTGTGCAGCCGCCGGAGCGGATATCGTCGCAGGAAGTCGTACTGTCAGTGAAGTTGAACAGGTAGCAGAGGAAGTTCGCAAAGCGGGTCAACGCGCAGAAGCGTGGCAGTTGGACGTTGCGGAGGTTTCAAGCATTGAGACATTTGTGGGTAAAACGCTTGATACCTTTAGCAGAATTGACGTGTTAGTTAATAATGCCGGAGTCAACAAAGTCCAACCCGCGCTTGATTGCACTGAAGAAGACTTCGATTACATCGTGGATGTAAACTTTAAGGGTACGTTCTTCATGAGCCAGATGGTGGCGAAGTCGATGATTGAGGGAGGTGTTCGGGGGCGCATCATTAACATCAGTTCGCAGGTTGGCGTTGTCGGCGGACCGCTTCGAGCACCGTACAGCGGTGCGAAAGGCGCTGTTTGCTTACTTACCAAATCGTTAGCCGCAGAATGGGCACCGCACGGCATTACGGTCAACTCGGTCGCACCGACCGTCACCCGCACACCCCTTTCAGAAGGGGCACTGAAAAACCCTGAATTTCAGAGGATGGTAACCGAAAATGTTCTGATGGGGAGAATCGCAGAGCCAGAAGAAATTGCAGCGGCGGTTATCTACCTCGCCAGCGATATAGCGGGTATGGTCACCGGACACACCCATCTTGTCGATGGCGGTTGGACTGCGGTCTAACGGTATGAATTATGGTAGATTTTAGAATTATGGTGAATGTTACAATTATTTGTGTACTGTGGGAGGGGCTTCCTAGCCCCGATTATACAGGTGGTTTCCTTCAACCCAAGCTACGGGTTGTCGCCCCGCCGGGGCTAATGAAACATCATACGTAATCCGTAAGAAAAAACGGAACGCAGATCTGCGTTCCCTACGAATTGCATTTATTACACTATGGTAGATCCTAGAACTAATGAGACACTCCAAATTGGTAGGCGCTCCCCGATAAATCGGGTTCCGCAAAGCGGAATCCCGACCTGTCGGGACAAGCAGAGTTTCCAGCTGCGCCGTTTCAACCCACCACTGCATCTATGCGGTGCGGTTAGGAAACCGCACCTACCGGGAGCGGAAGTGTCTATTTATTTTTAGAATTCACCATAATTGGACACTATGAATGAGTGAGATACCTTGTTCGCGGAGTAACGGCACACGGAGTGTGCCTACTACTTTTAGCATACTGTAATAGGAAGGGTAAGAATAGTGAAACAACTGACCTCAAACGGCATACCGCTAGATATGTCACCAGACGCATTCGGTGAGATGCGTGATTCAAATGATCTGCTTGATGACACCCCCGCTTTGAGAGAACGGATGTCGGAGGACGGCTATCTTTTACTCCGTAACTACTTGGATCTGGAGTGGGTTATGGACGCCCGGCGATCCGTGCTTGAGGTGTTGGCAGAGCATGAAATGCTCGACGAAAACTATCCTCTCATGGAAGCGCAAGCAGCAAAGAGCGATCAGGCAACATTCCGGTCGGCAGTCAGCAGTCGTGCGGCACTGGGGAAATTACCCGCTGTGCAGAAGTTGGTGCATTCCGGTCGGATGATCGATTTCTACTCTGCATTCCTCGGCGGTGAGATCAGATCGTTTGATTTCATCTGGATGCGCGTGATGGGCCCCGGCAGATCGAGTGCGCCCCACTACGACATCGTGTACATGGGGCGAGGTACTACGAACCTATACACATCGTGGACACCGTTGGGGGACGCTCCCTTGAGCGACGCCTCGCTGATGATACTTGAAAACTCTCATCGTTTGGAACAACTCAAAGCGACTTATGGGCAGATGGACGTAGACAAGAAAGGTAACTGGAAAAAAACGGGAGGGAGTTTCGGCAAAGATCCCGCAGCGATTCAGAAGGAATTTGGGGGCCGGTGGCTCACAACAGACTATCGCGCTGGAGATCTGCTGGTGTTCAGTATGTATACAATGCACTGCTCGCTGGATAATCGCTCTGATCGGATTCGGCTATCTTCTGACACGCGCTACCAATTGGCATCGGAGCCGGTAGATGAGCGTTGGATTGGCGAAAATCCGATCGCCCATTCCGTGCGGGAAGAAGGGTAAGATGTTCAATTGGAAAAATTATGAGCAACAGAGGCGTATGAAGCATGAAGCATTTCACAATAGAAATTCAACGTGATGGGAATTTCTTTGTTGCTCAGTGTCTTGAGGAAGAATCCTGTTTCACGCAAGGAAGAACACTTCAAGAAACCATCCGTAATATGCGCGAAGTTTTGGAATTGATGTTAAATATAAAGGATCCCCAACTAGAGGTGCACTTACGGCGCGATGCGGTTGAGGTATTTGCTTGAAGCTTTCCGTCACGACATAAAAACAACCTTGTGTAGAGAATATATCCTATCCAATAGGCAATAACTTTATAGGCTTATGTAAAAAGAAAGTGCAAAACACGAAGAGAAACCGAGTTTTCAAGAAAAAACTCGGTTTCTTTGCACTATTTCTTAACATGAGCGACTTTATAAACCAAGTAGGAGGTCATCATGATTATACGAAACTGGCGTGATTCAATTCCTTACGTCGGGCATGAGAGCAAAATTATTTGGCCCATACTGACGCGCACTGGGAGCGAACATGCCGATCCACCGGAAACTGCGTGTCTGCTAGGATTGACTAACTTCACGCGCCATGTGGTTCAAGGGCGCATCACGACGGACTACCACGACCATCAAGACAAAGAACAGGTTTACTACTTTATCAAAGGACGTGGCAAAATGTTGATTGATGGTAAGGAATACCCGGTGACAGCGGGTGACGCCGTGCATCTGCCGCCTAAAACAAAGCATGGGGTCATCAACGACGGCGAGGATGAAATTGAATACCTGAATATCAGTGCGCCCGTTGAGTCGTAGTGCGGTAACGCAATCCTTCTCTATTAGGACTTACGCAGTTGAACGGTCAAAGTCCTGTAGTTCAGTGATTCATCGCCGTAGGACACCGTTTCGAACGCCCGATGAATCGGGCAACTACAATCTAAAGTGCGTAAATTCTGTCTATATTACTGGAGGCTCATGTAAAAAGAGAGTGCAAAGCACGAAGTAAAGGCCCCCTTTGTACCCCCCTTAATCCCCCCGCAAGCAGGGGGAGAGTAACCCCTGATAAATCGGGATGCAAGTGCTTGTGGCTTTGGTTGCACTAATTCTTAACATGAGCGATTACTGTTAAGGAGTTCTTATGATTAAGCTCGGTATGTACGGTTCATATTTCGGCAAGGACGATCCAAAAACACTTCCCTATATTGAAGATGTGGTTGATTTTGCCTACGAGTTGAAACTAGACGTCGTTGATTTCCGCGCTGATGTGGGTTTTCGCTCGCAGGACCCCGACTATCTGCGTGCTATCAAGATTAAGTGCCTCAAAGCCGGACTCCCTATCGGCTACCTCGCGACCGGCGGTCATTTCGTCGGAACGGAGGATGAACTACAGGAGAAAATCGCTCGGTGCAAAGCGGACTTGGACACAGCGGTGTTCCTCGGTGCGCCGATGGTCAGATCTTTCTGTGGTCCCACCCCGGAAACCGACGAAGCTCAAGCACGTGAAGTCGAGTGTTTCCAAGAACTTTGTGATGCCGCCGCCGAAAAGGGTATTATCGTCGGGGTACAGAACCATCCGTGTACCGGCGAGGGCGTCCTACAACTCCTGCGGGAAACAAACCGTGAAAACTTTACCTTTATTCTAGATACCGGTCAGTGGGTCGGCTCCCCTTCTCGGACCCAAGGCGTTCCCGATCCGGATATAGATACCTACGAATTTATGGAACAGACCGCTGCCTACGCCTCGTATGTGCGCGCTAAAATCTATAAGGTGGACAGCGGGCGTGAGGAGTGGCTAGATTATGAGCGCATCGTTGAAATTCTGAAAGCAGCGAATTTTAACGGCTGCATGTCCATCACATTCGAGGGCAAGGATGTCAACGAATGCGATGATAAGGAAACCTTCAGACGAGCGGCTAAGTACCTACGCGGACTGCTTGCTGCCTAGCCTTTTTGGAGATTCCGTGAGGAACAACGATTGTTGTTCCCTACATCAGAATCAGAACACAATACATAATCAAGGAGATTACAATGGCCGAAAATGTATACTCAAGATTGGGTGCAGTACCCATCATCAACGCTGCAGGCAACTCTACCGCTATGGGCGGCTCAACCCCTACTCCGATAGTTAAACAGGCGATGGAAGAGGCGGAAGAGTACTTCGTGGACATGGAGGAACTGCTCGAAAAGTCCGGAGACCACATCGCCTCTCTAGTAGGCGCAGAAGCCGCTTATGTCACGGCTGGCTGTTACGCTGCTATGGTTCTATCCACCGCCGCGTGTATGACCGGCAATGATCAGGAAAAAATGGATCAGCTCCCGGATACTACCGGCATGAAAGACGAGGTCATCCTCCAAGCGAAGCAGCGATACGGATTCGACCGGGCTTACACCATACCGGGAAGTAAGCTAGTAATAGCTGGAGACGAAAGCGGATGCACAGCGGAGCAGTTGGAAGCCGCAATCGGTCCCCAGACTGCGGCTGTGATCCACTTTATCAGTCCCGATCCGGATGCCACCGTTGTCTCGCTCGAAGATACGGTCAGAATTGCGCACGCACATAATGTGTATGTCATCGCTGACGCCGCTTCGCAGATCTTTCCGATCGATTACTTTCAGGACACCGCCGTCTCCGCCGATTTGGTCTGCTTCGGTGGCAAATATGTCCACGGTCCCCACTCCGCTGGGTTTGTGGCTGGGAAGAAGGACCTGATCCAAGCGGTCGCAGCCCACGGCTTTATCGGTCCTCGCCCTTTGGGACGCGGGATGAAAATAGACCGACAGGAAATTATCGGACTCACTGTCGCTCTCGACCAATGGTTCACCATGGACCATGAGGAACGCTTCGACGAGTATCGTAAAAAGTTCGCTGTCATTGAACGCGCAATTGAAGGAGCACCCGGTGTGGAGGAAACAAAGGAAGCCACCACAGAAAGATATTGGGGTGTTGAACTCCACGTTGTCATTAACGCGGCGGAGGCAGCGCGGAGTGCTAGCGAACTCATTGCGGAACTTGATGCCGGTGATCCCTGCATCAAAGTCGGCGGCGAAGGTGAAGATACTGTCGTAGTCCGGGTGGATAACCTAGAGGAAGGCGATGAACACACCATTGCCCAACGGTTGAGAGCCCTGCTCGCCGGTTAATTCGGTTCTGATTTGGGATTTGTAGGGAACGCAGATCTGCGTTCCCTACTCCAAGATTTACCTAGCGAACCCCATTCCCCGCCAACAAATTATTGGCAAGCACACGCAGATGAACAAGCAGTTTCCAACAGCAGCATGTGACCAAATTGCGGCGGATTTTCGCGGACGCATCGGCTTCTACATTGAAGACCTGACCACTGGCATCGCACATGAGCACAATGCGGATCAACGCTTCCCCACCGCGAGTGTCTGCAAAGTTCCGGTGATGATCGAGTTATTTCGTCAGGTTGAGATTGGCATTCTTTCGCTTGATGAACGCCGTCGGCTACAGGGCAACATCTCCACCCACGGTTCAGGGACGCTAAAACTGATGGAAGATGCGCCGGAATTGACCCTGCACGACTATTGCCGGGTGATGATCGGGATCAGCGATAATATGGCGACCGATCTCCTATTAGGGGTGGTTGGGTTAGAATCCGTCAACGCCACGTTAGATACGATGGGCTTCCCCAACACTCGAACCAGTGTGACTCTCGGTCGCTATCACTATCGGATGTTCGGTATGGATAATGTCCCGTGCAACCGAGAAAATGATGTGTTGCAGCAAAAACGGGCAGAGACGCACGGCACTGACTTCAACAGTCTGTCCTTTCAGGACTCTTTGGAAAACAACGTCGCCACCCCAAGGGATATGGGGAGTCTCTTGAAACAACTTCACGCCGGTCAGGTCGTCAGTCCGCAGGCATCCGCAGCGATGATCGAGATGCTCAAACTGTGCAATGACCGCCGTATGATTCCCCGCGACCTAAAACCTGACATCTCAATCGCACACAAGATTGGATCGAGTGGACGCATCAAAGGGGATGTCGGTCTTGTCTTCCTCCCAACGGGTCCCTTTATTGTCTCGGCATTCGCACTTGCCAGCGACGATGGTGTTCGTGGGGATGAAGCGATTGCGGAGATCACACGGTTAGCGGTGGAAGCCTTCTCGCCCGAAAGTATCGCCCAATAGCGAATCCTTAATTTTGTAGGTCAGGCTTCCTAGCCCGATCCCAGCATTGGGTCAGTACCAGCAGGTCGAGATTCATATCTCGACATCTCAACTTTGAATTATTTTAAGAGTTACGCAGTTGGGTGCTTCACCCCTTGTAGTTCGGTAATTTATCACCGCTATACACTGTTCCCAACGCCCGATAAATCGGGCAACTACAATAAAAGGCACCATCAAAAAGTTCGTAGGGAACAACGATCGTTGTTCCTTACTGAAGTGCGTAAGTCCTATATTTTATCAAAACTTAAATTTCCTATGGAGGAAACAAAATGGCAGAGATACATAGTTCTTGGCAACGCGATTTCGATGTATACGACAGACTCAACGCACTCGGTATTGATCTCGGAACAAAAGCCGATGCAATTTCTGATCCCCGTGGTCGGCGTATCTGTAACCTCACCTTTACTCCGTCTGGCTTGGTCTTCGCTTCGGGAACGGGTGCCGGTACAGGACCGGTGACCAACGACGATCAAGATGTGGAGGACGGTTACGAAGCGGGTCGAGAGGCAGGGATCAGCCACATCCTTTCTTTGCACTGGGGATTGGAGCCTTTTGGGAACCTGAACGATGTTTGGTACTGCGTCAAGTGTATCGGGATGGTCAACTCACACGGTGGCGGATCTTTTACAAAATCGCCTCAAGTTGTGGACGGCTACACCAAAGCGTTTCATGATGTGTTCGGCGGACCGCTATCCGAATCGGCTGAAGACGGTATGGACTCATCGCTATCAGGTTGGCATGCGCGAAGTGCCGTTGCAGGCTATGACCTACCGGGAAACTGCAAAATTGAACCTGAGATGATTTTCCAGATCGATCCAGATCTGGCAATTAGAATCATCCGAGAGCGTGGTCCACATATCTAAATTTTGACTCATGTAGAAGTTACGCACTTCAGCCCCGATTTCATCGGGATTCTATGAATGAAACGTGAAACGTAAAACGTGATAAATGAACCAATGAACGTGTCTTGGAGTAGTTCCCGATGGGCATTGGGCTTCGTTTGCTTTGAGCATTCAACTGCGTAACTTTTATCATGTTAAGAGATCGACCAACAGAAACCGAGTTTTGAAGAAAAAACTCGGTTTCTCTCCATGCTTGGGAGATGTTATGTCTACTCGCTTCGTTTTTTTGACCGACAGTCACTATTACCCCGGTGCGCCTAAGGATTACGGCGCACCCAAAATGCTGACAAAGAGCAAGACGGTCCTCGACGCAATCGTGCCAACGATCAACCCGATTAAACCTGAGTTCATTGTTCACGGCGGTGATTTCATCTGTGGTGGTAGTTCGTTTGATCTGCCGTGGACGACCTATCTGCAATCCATTGAGGATGTTGCGACAACTTTTGACGGCTTTGAGGCACCGCTATACTGTGTCCCCGGCAATCACGACTCCGATGCACAACAGGGGTCTTTTGAAGCGTTTGCAGACAGGTTCGAGATCCCTGAGACGCTCACGGTTGTTGATGCCGCTCCACGCCTTCGTCTCGCAACCGCTAATATCTATCACCAGTGCGACCCAATCGAAGAAGGCAGCGGCATTTGGACCGACACCCTCGACAGTGCACTCCGTGAGGAAGCGGAAAAAGCCTATGACGAAGGGCACGCAATGCTGCTGTTTCTCCACGCATGGGCACTGCCAAGCCATGAAGAAGGAAAGGGCATGGTTGACGGTGCAGACCGGTTGTTGGAAACCGTGAAGAGCAGTCCCGCCATCGTCGCGCTATTCACGGGGCACCGGCATATCAACCGTATCCGGATGTATCGTGATTTCCTCATTGTTGATACCGCCTGTCTAATCGGTTACCCGATGGGGTTTCGGGAGGTCCAACTCCGGGACGACGGATATTTTGAGACGCGATTTCATCAACTCCCGCTACCGGCACTTATCCAAGAATCGTACGACAAATCTAGTGATGAGACGAATAACGTCTGGTGCGGGGAAATCCATGACCGGAACACGGAAGTCCTCATACCTAGACTCAAAGAGATTTGGCGTTAGCAGAACCTAAGTTACTAGATGTTGTTCCGGTGCTTGTCTAAATCGTGAAACGTGAAACGTAATGCTTAATGCGGGGATCGCAGATTAGGCAATCTGCGCCACGATTGGCAACATTTGCACTACTACTGGGACTCTATAACATAACCCAAGTAGTTAGAACCAGACAGAAACCGAGTTTTGAAGAAAAAACTCGGTTTATACTGCTTGGTTTATCAACTAGCAACTTGCGTCAGAATAGGAGAAGCAGATGAGAATCCTCGTCACCGGTGCTGCCGGTGCTGTTGGTACGGCGGTCGTGAAAGGGATGAAAGACCGATATTCTTTGCGTGGGTTTGACCGCGCCCCGATGCCGGAGATCGAAGATGCAATTGTCGGGGATGTCACTGATTTTGACATCGTGCTCAGAGCCACTCAGGACATGGAGGCAGTAATCCACCTCGCAGGCAACCCTTCCGGCGGCGCACCGTGGGAAGATATACTCCAGAATAACATTATCGGCACTTACAATGTGTTTGAAGCGGCACAGCAAAACGGTGTCCGTCGCATCGCCTTTGCCAGCCGTGCGGGGCTCCTCGCCCCCTACCCAAAAGACATCATGCGGACGGTTGATATGACCCCTCGACCGGAGACTTACTATTCGATCAGTAAGGTCTTTGGAGAGAATCTAGGGTATATGTATTCAGCCCGGTTTGACATGGAGTTTGTCTCGGTTCGGATTGGTAATTTTAAGCGGGACCGCGACCTTCCCGACCACCCGCATCAACTGAGCCACGGCGACGCGGCTCTTGTATTTGAGCAGGCAGTCACTCAGCCGGGGGTGAAGTTCGAGGTTGTGTTCGGTGTTTCAGATAGCACATGGGCACTCTACGATCTGGAACATGGGCGGCAGGTTATCGACTACCACCCACAGGATAAGTCGGACGCAGAGCCGGAGGTTTGAGAAGCAACTGTAACGGCACATTAAGGAGAAGAATGATGGATGTTCTTATTATCGGTGGCACACGATACATGGGTCGGATTGTCGTGCAGAGACTGCTTGAACGCGGAGACAAGGTCACCATCTTCTCCAGAGGGACTACTCAACCTGAATGGTGGGAGCAGATCGAACATATTCAGGGAGACCGTGAGGATCAGGCAGATTTTGCAGCAAAGCTGGAAGGGAAATTTTTTGATGCGGTCATTGACACGCAGGCTTATCGCAAGGAAGATGTCGAATCCGCTGTGGGGGCATTCGATGGAAACGTGGGGCGTTACGTCATAGTCAGCACCGGATCGGTGTACTTGGAAGGCGCGGTAGACTTTTCCAAGCACTGCACGTTCCAAGAGTCGGTCGTGGATTGGTCGTCGCTTGACTATACCTACCCCGCAGGAGAAGACCCGTACGGCGTCGGCAAGCGACACTGTGAAAAGTGGCTCCAAGAAAACAGCAATATCCCGTACACAATCGTCCGTATTCCGGCGGTCATGGGCTGGGACGATCCCACTGGACGGATGTGGTGGTGGGTCCAACGGGCATTGGACGGACGCGGTGTGGTTGTTCCGTTAGAAAACCGTGGGCTATTTCGCACCCTATATTCTGCTGATGCTGCGGGGGCTTTCATTCGTGTCCTCAATGTACCGGAAACCGTCAACCAAACGTATCACATCGCCATGCAGGAGATAATGACCATTGAGCGTTGGGCAAGCCTGATTTGGGGTGCAGCGGGTCACAAGTGCCGGATTACCTATGTTCCAAACGAAATTATCCAAAAACAGCCTCACCTAAATGCCTACGCCCCGCCGATGAGTCGGTCTGTTTCGTATCTCTACAACCTGTCCAAAGCCGAGCGTGAGTTCGGTTTCAGCACCACACCTGTAGAAGAGTGGATTCAGACAACCGTAGATTGGTATCGTGAGCAGTACGAAGGCGAAGAGTCGGAAGGCTATGAATATCGGGAAGACGAACTAAAGTTAGCATCAAGATGGAAGGAACAATTTGATCAGTTCATTTCAGGATTTTAGCAGGATAAAACCCCCTTTCCCACTATCCTGAATATCCCTAAATCCTACAAATCCTGATTTGACTTTGGGAGGCAAAAATGTCAAACACCGAGACAAAAAACGCACTGTTCCACCGCGATTTGAGTTATGACTATCCCCTAATAGTGCGCGGAGAAGGAATTTATCTCTACGATGAAACGGGCAAGCGCTACATCGACGGTGCCGCCGGTGCTAGCAATGTCACCTTGGGACATGGTCGTCAGCGTATCGCGGATGCGATGGCAGAACAGGGCAAGACACTCGCCTATTGCTTCGCCACCCATTTTACGACCCAACCGGCCCTCGACTTAGCCGATCGGGTTGCCAAAATAGCCCCCGGCGACCTGAATCACGCCTACTTCGTTTCGGGCGGTTCGGAGGGGATTGAAACAGCGATTAAAATTGCCCGGCAATACCACGTGCAACGTGGAAATGGTCAAAAGCACCAAGTTATCTCCCGCTGGCGCGGCTACCACGGCGCGACACTCGGCGCTTTGGGTGTCACAGGTACACCGGGAATGCGCGACCTTTTCGCTCCCTTGCTCCCCAATTTTCCGCACATCGCCCCCTGCTATCCATATCGCTGCGCGTTTGCGGGTTGTGAAGGCAAATGCAACCTGACCTGTGCCCATGAACTGGAGCAGATGATTTTGCAGACCGGTCCTGAGAATGTGGCAGCATTTGTGGCGGAACCGTTGGTGCTCGGAGGGATCGCTGCGGCTATACCGCCCAAGGATTACTATCCACTCGTCCGTGAAATTTGCGATAAATATGATGTCCTATATATTGCTGATGAAATTATCACCGGCTTCGGGCGCAGCGGACGATATTTTGCCATTGAACATTGGGATGTCGTCCCCGATATGATTGTCTTTGGAAAGGCAGCGAGCAGCGGCTACGCCCCTTTGAGCGGTGTGATTGTTAAGGATAGTATTCGTGATACCTTCGCGGCGGGTGGCACACCTTTCGCCCATGTGTTCACCTATGTCAATAACCCCATAGCAATGCGGGTTGGACTGGAGGTGCTAGACATCATCGAAGAGGAGGGAATTCTTGAGCATACGGCAGAGATGGGCGCGTATCTGTTAGAAAAGGCAAGCATGTTAGACGCCCATCCGAGCGTCGGTGAGATCCGAGGGCTTGGACTGATTCTCGGCATCGAACTGGTACGCGACAAAGATACGAAGGAACCGTTCCCCGCATCGCTTGGCTTTCACAAGCGTCTCAACAAGATTCTACTGGACACGGGCTTGTCCACAGGGAGTGGTGGCGGTACAGCAGATTGGGTGAACGGTGACGACCTGCGTTTTTATCCTCCGCTCATTATCACGCGCAGCCAGATTGACGACGTAATCGACATCATTGACGAGGGTTTGAGCCAATTGGAAGCGGAAATTTAACGCAAAGGCACATAGCAAAAAATAGAACGCAAGGACGCAAAGAAGAAACTATTAAAAAGTCTTGGCTCATGTTAAGAAATGGTGCAACAGAAACCGAGTTTTCAAGAAAAAACTCGGTTTCTCAAAGTCTTTTCTTTGCGACTCTGCGACTTCGCGTTAAATTTCTCGGCATCTTTACCCGAATAGTGGATTGGTCGTACCGAATGCGTCTACTGCTGTACCCGTAACAGCTGAACTCGTATCTGAGGCTAGGAAAACGGCGAGCGCGGCAATCTCTTCGGGCAGCATCAACTTCGGATTCTCCTCTCTGCCCCCGCTCCCGAATGCCTCGCGGAAGCCCTCCGTGTCAACCCCACCGGGACATATGCAGTTGACATCAATCCCGTGCTGCTTGACCTCGGCTGCGACGCTCTCCGTTAGGCTGATTAGTGCGGCTTTCGTCACCCGATAGGCAGTCCGACCTTTCCCCCCTTTGCGCCCGCCAATGCTTGAGATGTTGATTATCTTGCCGTAACTGTTTTCGATCATGCTCGGCAGGGCGAACTTTGTGAGTAACGCAGCACCGGTTAGGTTCACATCCATGACCTGCCGCCACAGATCGGCATCCAAGTCCACCAGATCTATAGGAGGGTGGATGATGGCAGCATTATTGACTAAAATATCAATCCCTCCAAATTTCTTCACCGTTTCGTCCGCGATGCGCTGGATGTCTCCCTCGACTCCTAGGTCTGCTGTCACCGCTAATCCCGCCGATCCCGCCTCCTCGACCTGAGCGATGACGGCTTCAATCGCGGTTGTCGTGCGGGCAGTAGCAACCACGTTCGCACCTTCCTGACCGAATGCCAGCGCAATCGCTCTCCCGATCCCTTGGCTCGCACCGGTGACAATGGCAGTCCTATTCTCAAGTTGTCCCATTAATTTTCCCTTTCGACCTTTTATAGTTCCTAATTTATTTTTTGGTACTAGCGAGGATGTTGAGTTCAAGAGCTCATTTGTTCACTAGTTCATTAGTACATTAATAAACCAATGAACCAGAGAACCAATGTATCAATTTCACCTTTCACTCTTGGTTACTATCGCGTCGTCAAATCGTCCTCTAAGTCATAGCCGTCGAATTGTCCCCGTTCCATACAAACAGCCATCACGAGCATTTCCAAATCCTCTTGCCTGTGGTTGTAGATACCGTGCGATCCTCCCAGCTTGTTCGGGATAGCGTCGCCCACATGCACCTCTTCTGTTTCATCGTCCACCGTCATTCGACCGCTGCCCGCCATGATGATGTAGGTCTCCTCTATCACGTCGTGGCGGTGGTACCCGACCGACGCACCGGGCGGGACCACGCAGTGAATAACGAACCCCCAATTGGTTCGGAAATCCTGATGCCCCCAAACCTGTCTTATCCCTACTTTCCCTTTGCCCTCATGGACATTTGGGATAAATGTCAGTAGATTGCGATCAAGCCGCCCAATGGGAAGTCTATCAACCGCCTCCAACGGCGCACCGACACGATCCTCCCCGAAGTCTGTGCAATCATATCCGCCCCCCGGATTTGCGACACAGAAATTCATGAACCGCGTCTCTTTGTCCGTATGATTGTAGATGGCGTGCGATTCCCCTTTTCGGCAGGGGACCGTCGCGCCTCCAACCACCTCTGCCGTTCTGCCGTTGTGAGTGAACTGTGCGGCGTTGTCCAGAATCGTGAACATCTCCTCACATTCATCGTGACGGTGATGACCAATCCCACCGCCGGGCGGCAAAATCGCATAATGGACAAACCACCAAGGCGTCTGAAAATCGCCCTCGCCCCAGAGCCCCTTAATCAAAAGATGACCTGCCCCGCCATGGACACCTTCCGACACACTCAATTCATCCCTTTGCACATGAGCAATACGCATGACTATTTTCCCCTTTTCTTGTCGCTGCAATCCTCAAAATCAACAAAGGGTATCTTACCACGTCTGAGACCTCAACTCAACAAAATTTGTGCGCGTGGATGAGACAGTATGTAATACCAATTCTGACAAAGAATAACGCATTGTTGAAACGTGAAACGTGATGCGTGAATCAGTTCATTGGGTAATTGGGGTTGTTCGTGGGTACAGATTTCCCAATCTGTACATGGACATCGGAAGTGTCCAAGTAATTCTATAATCTACCATAAATGACCCTAAACCAACTTGCTTTTGGAGTTGACGGAGTACATGTTCTGTGCTACACTCGACATTAACATAAAAATTTATTATTGAAAATCTGTTTTCTATTTACGGAGTATTTGCCATGATGAAAATCGGTGCCATGTCTTTGAATGTCAGAGATACAACTGCTACCGCCTTTGCACAAATTGTCTATGACTTGGGATATGACATGATTGAGTTGCATACGAGTGCGTTTGAATCTACCGACATTGATTATCTGCGAACCGTCAAAAAAGATTTGATGAAGAAGGGGTTACCGCTCGGATACATCGGAATCAGCAACGATTTTGGCTGTCCGATTGAGGAACATCCGGAGCAAGTTGCGTTGATCAAGAAGTGGATTGATGTTGCAGATTTCATGAGTTGTCCATTGGTCCGCGTCTTCGCTGCATACCTTCGGGAAGAGCACGAAGACGAAGAGGAACTTTGGCCACCGATGATTGCCGGGTTCAAGGAAGTTGCGGAGTATGGCTACGAAAAAGGGATCCTCGTCGGCTTACAGAATCACAATCACAACAATGTCACCCGCACCGGCGATGATCTGCTTCGCGCCCTCCGTGAAACGGATCACCCCTATTTTACACACATCGTCGATACCGGACAGTACGCCGGTTCGCCCGGCGCAAGCGGTCACCGGGGTTCGGCTCACCCGAATTACGACTGCTACGATAGTATCGCAAAGACGGCTCCTTACGCGGTGTACGCTCGCACGAAGTTCTATCAGATAGACAGCGGTGTGGAGGAGTGGCTTGACTATCCACGCATCCTTGATATTTTTCGTGGAATCGGTTATAACGGCTGCCTGTCGGTGGTCTACGAAGGCGAGTCCGATCGGGTGGAGTCAATGCGGAAAGCGTTGAACTATCTTCGCTCAATTATGTGAAATGTCAAATGAATCGGATTGTTGACTTGACAATGCCAATCGAGAACCACTTTCGGTGGCCCGTAGATCGGCAACTCAAAGAGGACTTCAACACGGGCAGCACTTTCCAAGTGACTTGGGCTGGCTGGGCGGTTCATGGATTTACGCATATTGACGCGCCGCGGCATATCGACCCAAACGGTCAGACAACGAGCGATATTTCACTCAATCAGATTGTGGGCAGAGCGGCAATTGTCGATCTCACCGGCATCGAACGCAATTCAGCGATTACTGACACCCAAGTCCGTGATGCCGGCGAGCATATCAATCCGGGCGACATCGTCCTGCTGAAAACCTGTTGGGACGAGGTTGCCTCGCCAAAGACGCCGGAATTCTGGACGACTGCGCCTTACATGACCCGACCAGCGTGCAAGTGGCTCTTATCGCGCCAGATTAAAGCGGTTGGTTACGATTTTCCACAAGATTATCCCATCCGAAAGCTGCTTGACAAAGAGGTCGCACCGATTTCTGAGTTTGTAACACATGATGTGTTGCTTCGTAATGGCGTCATCATGATTGAGTATCTTTGTAACTTGCGCCAATTAACGACCTCCCACACCCAACTCTACGCGCTCCCGTTGAAGATTCTGGAATCGGACGGTGCGCCCGCTCGTGTGATTGCCGTTCAGACTGAGGCGTAAAAGCGCGCCACAGCTATCGGTGAGCACGATTGCTTACCTCGCAAGTGCGCTGGGAATAGAGAATATGGAATCACATTCACACTATTTCGATCGTCAAGACTTCGCGCCGTGTTACACTTTGCATTTTCGTCCCGAAGGTGCACTCGTTGGGGACGCATCTTTCTACTGTCAGGACGGCGAGTGCCACCTTTTCTACCTGAGCAAAAGAAACGATGATCCGCCGAGACTTCCTCGTTGTGAGCTTGACCACGCTGTGAGCACCGATCTTCTCCATTGGGAGCTTTTGCCGCCGGCACTACTGCCCGGGCAGCCGGGAGAGCCGGATGATGACGGAATAGGGGGTGCGACGATAGCGTATTCCGAGGGGAAGTACCAATTGTTCTACGCCGGCACCAACCCCCAAGTGATCTATCATGCCCGTAGCGACGATTTAATCACGTGGGAGAAAGACTCTCCCTTGCAACCGATAATCGTTCCGGATCCGCGCTGGTACGTTCCCCACGATGCCCCTGTAGAAGATCCCTATCTCCTTACAGCGTGGCGGGACCCGTTTCTGTTCTACGATGATCCAAGCGAACAGTATGTGATGGTAACTACCGCCCGGCTCAACCATGGCCCGATGCGGGAACGGGGCTGTGTGGCTTGGACTGTTAGCAAAGATCTGAAAAACTGGGAGGTAAAGCCACCCCTTTATAGCCCTTTTATTGGGGCAGCCCTTGAGGTTATAGAGATTTTTAGAATGGAAGGGCGTTACTATTTGATCTTCTGCCACGGAGAGACAAACACCACGCGCTACCGCGTCGCAGAACGGCTGGAAGGTCCCTATCTCTGTCCTGAAGACGACATTCTTCTGCCAAACTATATGTACGCCCCTCGAACCGCTATGATGGGTGGCAATCATTACCTCGTCCCTTGGGCGGCAGACCGCATCGGCGGTAACGATGATTACCAACCGGAATGGGGTGGAGAGGGATACGCTTGGGGCGGAGTGCTGGGAACTCCTCAGCATATTCGACCTCTGCCGGATGGAGGAATCGGTCTGTTTTATCCAAACATCATTGATTCCTTGGGGGGCGAGGCATTGATAGGTCCAAGTTCATTGGAGCAGGTGCGATCGGAACGGGGAGAGTGGCAAGGGAGGTCAGGGAGACTCTCCACCGCCTCTTCGCAGGGTATGGCGCGAGGGATGCTTTCCGCCGGCGGAACGGATTTTATTCTCTCCTGCGAGATAACGATGAAACAAGGTGCCGCAGCAGGCTTGATTCTCCGCGGGAGCGAAACCGGCGAGGCAGGTTACTTCCTGCGTTTAGAGCCTAGAAGCAGTGTCATTTCGTTATGGCGATACCCCAGACCATGGGTGATCTCCCGCCCGATGGCGATGAAGATTACGCCTGATGTTGATTATAATCGACCTCTAGTGTTAAAAGTCCTACTCCACAGACACATCTTAGACGTCTACCTGAACGACAGGCTAGTCATCTCGCGTGTTGTTCACGACTATAAGGAAGGACGTTTCGGCGTTTTCGTCGAGGATGCCGAGAGCGAATTTGTCGCGCTCAAAGCGAATGAGCTAAAGGAATGAGTCTGTCGGACAGTCTTTCGTTTTCTCGCATCTTATAACAAGTGGTAGACTTTAGAATTAATGAGACACTCTCAATGTACAACTAACCCCCTAAATCCCCCTTATCAGGGGGACTTGGGAAACTTCGCGAAAGCCGGAGTCACTGGTACTGTCTACTTATCTCTCTAATTAACCAAAGGAATAGAGATTCAATGAAGATTACTGATATTAAGCCGATCCCAGTGCAGGTCGGGCACAGAAATCAACTGGTGGTTAAAGTCGAAACAGACAAAGGGATTTACGGTTGGGGAGAATCCGGGGTATCGGGGCGTGAACTAGCTGTCATCGGTGCGATTCAGCACTATCGCGAATTCCTCATCGGTCGCGACCCAATGCACATTGGCGGACTCTGGCAGGAGATGTATCGGAGCCAGTATTTTGAGGGCGGACGCATCTTGACCGCCGCTATCGCTGCTATTGACATCGCACTTTACGATATCGCGGGCAAGGCACTCGGTGTACCGGTCTACCAATTGCTCGGCGGGAAACAGCGGGACTTTGTCCCCTGTTTTGCCACCACCTTTGCCGAATCGCTTGAAAAGTTGATTGAGGATACCAATTTGCTGATCGAAAATGGTTGGAATGTCATCCGCACGGCACCAGTTCAAGATAGCGATCCAGCGGTTTTTGAGCCACGGGAGTCCATTGCCATAACCGCCAGCCAGTTGACTCAACTTCGGGAAGCGGTCGGTCCTGCGCCTGTCCTAGGTATCGATTACCACCATCGTCTGAGTGTCGCGGAAGCGGCATCTTTTTGCCAGCGTATGCCCAGTGGCACCCTCGACTTCCTCGAAGAGCCGATTCGCGATCAGACGCCGGCGGCGTATGAATCTTTGCGCCAGATGGTTGATGTTCCCTTTGCAATCGGAGAAGAAATTTCCAGCAAATGGGATTTTTTGCCTTATCTAGAACGGGGGATTACCAATTTTGCTCGCATTGATGTCTGTAATGTTGGGGGATTAACGGAAGCGATGAAAGTGGCGAGTTTGGCGGAAACCCACTATATCGACCTGATGCCGCATAATCCGTTGGGTTCGATTTGCACGGCGGCCACGGTACATCTAGCCGCAGCGGTTCCTAACTTTGCTTGGTTGGAGGTGCGCGTTTCACCGACAGAGCAGAGTGGATTTTACGATGAAGATTTTTTCCCGATGCAACCAAAACTCGAAGGGGACCGCTTCGTGGTGCCGGATACGCCGGGGCTTGGTGTTGAGTTCAACGAAGAGATGGTAGCGAATCAGACCTTTACATTCTGGGAGGCACCGCACTGGCGACGCCGCGATGGATCTTACACCAACTGGTAGCTGCAACAGTCGTCCGTAAGAGGAGGAACTTGTGAGGTCAACCGACGACCAACCGATTCGCTGGATCCACGTTACAGACCTACAATTGGGTTTTGGTAAGTCTGACGACAATGACAATGATACGAACGCCCGGAGACTCATTGAGCAGGTTGTGTCTGAGGAGGTGGATTTCGTCGTCAATTCGGGTGATCTCATTCATGGCGCACACGCGAATCAGACGCTCGAAACGATCGCGGAGTATTGGTCGGACTATCAGACAACTGTGAAACCCCTCAAAGGGAAGTCCCCCATTCTTTCCGCCCCGGGCAACCACGACATGACGCGTGAGGATAGATCTATGGAGCGGTACTGCCTAGAAACAGGGAGAGCGGACCAACCGTCATACTACGCAACAACGATTCAAGGCGTGCATGTCGTATGTCTAGACGTCGTTTCAGGTCTGCACCGGGGAGGTTTTCCCAAAGGGGCTGAACAAGAGGCGTGGTTGAAGCAGGAACTGAACCGTTTACCTCAAGTTAGATGCCTTATTGCGGTCGGCCATTACCCGATCTTTCTGTCTCCTGATTTTTACGGAAGGTTTTCGGATTCGTCCCTATGTTATGATGAACGTACCGGGCAAGAGGGGGTTCTGCTTCCCATCCTGCTCGAAGGTGGGGCCGATCTCTATCTTTGCGGTCATCTACACACCTATGAGCGGACACGGTATGGCCGGTTGACCCAAGTGATGGCTGGTGCCTACGGGGTTGCTTACCCGGATCTGATGCCATATCAACCGAGTCAGCATTGTCAAGCCCTAGACGAACGACAGTGTTACGTCCGCTACACCCTGACTGAGGACTCTATCCATGCTGAAGCGCTATCGCTACAAGGAGCAGTTGTGGATGCCTGGTCGCAGGCGCTTAATCGGGGTTAGCTGTCAGTAGTGTGATAACAACTCAAAAGCGGCAATGCTGAATCTACCGCACTAAATTCGACGGGCAACGCGAAAATTATATTGTAGTTGCCTGATTCATCAGGCTGTTGTTGCCTAGCTCATCGGGTATAATGAACTGTAGTTGCCCGATTCATCGGGTGTCGGAACCGTTCGCAGCAATTTTCTAATTCACCGGAAAGGAATTCATGATGAAACAAGTTATCATCGAAAATCCTGTTATCAATTCCCCCTTCTCTGAACCCGAACGCCACTTCAAATTCGATGAAGGAGGTATCACTGACGAAATTCTCGAAAGGCGGCGACAGAGTGAGTATTTCATTCTGAATAGGATTATGTTATTTTTCAACAAATGAAAGCCATTAAAAATATACGTCTAAGAAATTACGATTACTCAACCAACGGCTATTGCTTCGTTACGGTTCTCACAAATCATCGGCGACCATATTTAACGAAAAATCTATATAAGTTGGTCAACGCCGTGATTCAAGAATTGAATGAACTAGAGGGGGTAAGAGTAGACTATGCGGTTGTAATGTCCAATCATATCCATCTTATCTTGATATTGAGCGATTGTCCATTCAAATTGGGTGAAATTGTTCGCCGCCTGAAAGCTAAAACGAGTCAGAAAGCCGGATTGAAGTTATGGCAACCCAATTATTACGAGCAGGTGATTCGACACGATCAGGCACTATCGCGAATTCGGCAATACGTTATTAACAATCCGCACGTGGAACAAATTGAATTTAGAGATTTTTATGACAGCAACAAGCCTGACCGCAAAACGTAATTATTCTGTAGGTCGGTGATTCATCGCTGCTAATGCCTTGATAAATAGGAAAAAAACGCCTGATAAATCTGGCAACTACAGGACATTACAGAAAAAACGCCTGATAAATCTGGCAACTACAGGGCATTAGGGAAAAAAACGCCTGATAAATCTGGCAACTACAGGACATTACAGAAAAAACGCCTGATAAATCTGGCAACTACACGTTATATTCAATGTTATTAATGTGCAACTCTCGATTTATCGGGACGAACTCCTTGAGAAGCTGTTTGCGCTCAAGGACCACAGGGAGGAAACATCATGAGCGATCTTGAATTGCAGCAGTATCTGTTCGATGTACAAGGCTACTTGGTAATTGAAAATGTCTTGAGCTCAGAAGAACTCACAGCACTCAACCAATTGATTAATCAGCAAGAACTCCCCACTCCGGGAAAGGTTCAAAGATTTGGTAGCGCACCAGACGGATCAGGATTTCTTGCTTGGGGAAAACCGTTCTGCGATCTACTGACCCATGATGCAGTTATGCCGGTTATTCGATTCCGGTTGGGCGACTGCTTCCGCCTCGATCGGATTTACGGGATGTATATGCGCGAGGGAATGCCAAGAGGACGACTGCACGCCGACTACGGCGCCACCTCCCCAACCTCCGGATCTCAAGCGGGGGAATACTTTCCTTTCCGCGATAACCAAGTCACCAACGGGTTTGTCGTGGTGACATGGGTGCTGTCTGATGCAGGTCCCGACTACGGTGGGTTTTGCTGTATCCCCGGTAGCCACAAAAGCAACTTTAAGCTGCCACCGCAGATTGATCAGGCTCCTGAAGACGCACCGTGTGTAATTATTCCAAAGGCACCGGCCGGTTCAGCGATTTTATTTACCGAAGCATTGACGCATGGAACGGCAGCGTGGCGCGGCAAGCACGAGAGACGGACCCTGCTGTACAAATATAGTGTGTCACATATGGTGTGGACCTCCCGACGTGTACAACCACCGGAGAATGTGGAACTGACACCCCGTCAGGAAATTCTTTTCAGCGATCCGGGTGATCCGCATCGTTTCTTCCCATCGTTGTTTGAAGGATTTGAAAGCGAGCAAGTTGTATGACTAAATCATTGGAATCAAAACTGCATAACTTGGTCAGACAACCGTTGGAGCGTTCGGACATCAGTTATTGCGGGATAACTAAAAATGGGTACCAAATCCCTGTCCTCCTTGCGCCAGGCGCTTACTATTGTTCTACGGCTGACCCCCGGATACTAATTATCGGAGGGGTCAACGGGACTGATGGTGATGTCCAGTTAATTTTTGATGTAATTGAAACAATTACAAATCGTTCCTATGATTTCAGAACACTATCAATCAGCTATATTCCCTGTCTGGACTATGATGCATATATAAGCAATGTACAAGCACCCCGACCCCGAGCTGAAGCGAAATTGATGCGTGGATTCCCACCCGACGGAAACTACTTTTTCGATCCAGAAATACCGGAGAGCAGATACATTTGGCGGTGGATATCCTACCAAGCTCCGGACCTGGTGATTGAGTTATCTTTGGGCGACTTAATCTGGATTGAACCTAACAATGCTGCTCTCGCTTTTACGGCTGATATGAATACAGCAAGGCCTATCTCCGATGATAGCCTAATCGGAGCATTGGGACAGGAACATGAATCCAAGCCGCAAAAGATCCCCGGAGTCAGGATTAAAGGAGCAAGAGAGCAAGTCGTATCAAAAACAACTGAGTTATTGCGTGCAGTGGACGAGCACCCATCCATGGTGGTAGGTAGCACACGGCAGTACCGAACCACGCAAGAGGTGAGCTTGGCATTAGCCTCGCAATTTGGGTATAAACTCGATTCCCCGATCAACTACATCCAAGGGGTCGGTGTGAGCGGCAGGATTCGATTGGCAGAATATAAGAATCAAGATGTGCCCGATGATATTTTTCAGCTTGTCGATCCTTATGTTGATGACCCCTCCACCAGTTTTGGAGATGCTCCTGGTTCCGCTTCGCTTGCTGGGGCGGTATGGGCGGACGATCTGTTCCGAGTGACTGAAGACCCAAGGTACAGAGACTATTTCTTAGGTCTGGCAAATCGGTTCGATTTAAGCGGATCAAATCCCCCTGCTCCGGCAGATCCAAAGTGGAGAACGGAGGATATGTTCATGCTTGGGTCGATGATGGGACGGAGTTATGCGTTGACCCAAGAGCGGCAATATCTAGATATTTTGACCAATTTCCTCGTCGAAATGGGCACACAGCAGATTTCGGGACTGTTTTGGCACGATAGAGAAACCCCTTTTTATTGGGGCAGAGGAAACGGCTTCGCCGTTCTGGGGCTTGCAGAGACATTGACCTATCTGCCGCAATCTCATCCCCTATACGCCGATATACTCTTGATGTATCAGAAATTGTTGAACGGGTTGTTAAAATATCAAGATCTATCAGGTTGCTATCATCAAGTTATCACGCTACCGGGTAGCTACCAAGAACTCACAAGCACCTGTATGATCGGTTACGGGATCGCCAGAGGTATTAAATTGGGATTGCTGGATTCATCTTATCTCCCAACCCTGACGTCTTTATGGAATGGAGCTAAAGCAAGAGTTGCCGAAACGGGCGATGTGGTTGACGGTTGTACGGGGACAGGTGCATTAGAGACGGAACAGGATTACATCGTTCGAGAGGCGCTGAGCGGCTATGATGATCGCACAGGCAGTCTGGCGTTGTGGTTCGCTGTTGAGATGATGCAATCTGTGAACACCCCTATTTAAGAAAACAGATTTCTATGGCAGATCAATTCAGAGATTTTATATCGGTTCTTGACGCGTTTGATAGACACGAAGTAGATTACATCCTTATCGGAGGTGTTGCGATTATACTTCACGGTATGGAAAGGTTAACCCGTGACGTAGACATTTTTGTTAAGATGGATGCTGAGAATATTGATGCACTGAGAACGGCACTTCATTCAATTTTTGATGATACTTCCATTGAAGAGATTACGCTTGAGGAATTAAATAAATATCCAGTTATTCGTTATGGAACGCCAAATGGTTTTTGTATCGATATCATGGCACGTTTAGGTGAAACTGTCTCCTTTGAAGACTTGGAATATGAAACCATTGCTTATCAAGGTACAAAAATTAGGATTGGAACCCTAGAGACCTTATATGAACTCAAGAGAAATACTGTACGCGATAGAGATAAAATCGACGCAATATTTCTGGAACAACTAATCAAAGCAAAACAACCCAACCAGTCTAATCAGAGCTGATTTTAACTGGAGGCTCATGTAAAAAGAGAGTGCAAAGCACGAAGTAAAGGCCCCCTTTGTACCCCCCTTAATCCCCCCGCAAGCAGGGGGAGAGTAACCCCTGATAAATCGGGATGCAAGTGCTTGTGGCTTTGGTTGCACTAATTCTTAACATGAGCGTAACTGGAAAGACAATCGTATGCCAGTCTATAAATATAAAACTTTTGAAGAGGCTGAAAGTGCTTTATGGCATTTCCAACCCGATGAAGCATATTTCAATCAAGTGGCTGAACTTTGGAACTTTGCCAATAAACTCTGCCCAATTACTTATCCAAAAGGGATTTTTAAATATCGAAGCATAGAGGAAGCAAACAAACAGAGAAACGAATGGGAGTTAGCCCATGCAAAGAAGATACAGGTGGCAAGAAAACGATTCGCAACCAAGGAGGCAAACTGATGCAAAGATTGAACAGAGCCATTGTTTGGATAATTGTGTTGTTCCTTCAGCAGCAATTACTCGTTCAGGTATTCGCCGCTCAAGCGGAGCGGATTGACGCGAAAGAACTTAAGCGTTTATTAGATGCCAAAGAAAAGGTAACTTTGGTTGATGTCCGTGGCCAGATTAATTACAACCTCGGACACATCCCCGGAGCCGTTTCGATGCCATTCCCGGATGGGATTGAAACGAGACATCAAACACTTCCCGCCGAAGGGCTAATTGTCTTGTACTGAAGCTGACCGGCGGAAGCCACAAGTGCCGGTGCGGCACAAATGTTAATAGACGAGTTTGGTTTTCCTCCGGAGCGCGTGAAAGTGCTCCAAGGCGGTTTTCCCGGATGGCAGAGGGCAGGCTATCCAGTTGAAATGACGGTCGCTGTTGAACCGAAAGGAAAACGCTTCACCCTGTGGGGACAGATTAAATCAAAAAGCCGGTAGTGAGGCGTAACCCAAATGAACGAATATGATCTAACCATCATCGGTGGAGGAAGCGCGGGGCTTGTGCTGGCGGTGGCGGGTGCGAAGCTAGGGGTCAAGACAGCACTCGTCGAGAAGCACCGACTGGGAGGCGATTGTCTCTGGACAGGGTGTATCCCGTCGAAAGCCATCCTCAAATCAGCGAAAATTGCCCATTATGTCAAAGAATCTGAAAAATACGGTATCCGCGTGAAAGACAATCAGGTGGACTTTGGACGCGTTATGGCGTATGTCCGTAGCACTCAACACACCATAGAGCAAGAACATGATAACCCTGAACGATTCCGCAAAATAGGTGTAGATGTTATCTTCGGGGAAGGGCATTTCGAGTCGCCTACAACCTTTGTGGTTGAAGATACAGAAAACGGCCAAACCCTCACGCTTAAGAGCAAAAAATTTGTCATCACAACCGGCTCCCGTCCAACTGCACCCGATATCCCCGGAATGGGTTCGGGCGATTATCTGGACAGCGAAAATGTTTGGGAATTAGACCAACTGCCTGAAAGGCTACTGGTGATAGGCGCAGGTCCCATTGGGATTGAGCTAGGGCAGGCGTTTCACCGTCTAGGCACAGAAGTAACGATTGCCCAACGCAGCGACCGGATCCTAGCGAAAGAGGACACCGAAGTCTCCGAGAAAATGCTGAGTTACCTTCGGGAAGATGGGGTTGAAATTCTCTTAAATACCAATCCCGTTCAGATTGACCGGATCGATCCCTCGCTCAACGAAGAGCTCAATCCAGATATAGCGGTATGGGAACCACAAGATACCGAGGCATCGGAGTATAGGGTCCAACTCAAAGCAGCGGATACGGGGGCTGAACGTGAAATCATCGTTGATCGCATCTTGATTGCAGCAGGACGGACGCCAAATATCGAAGGGTTGGGGCTTGAGAAGATCGGCGTCAGGGTTGGAAAAAGCGGGGTTGAGGTCAACAATAAGTTACAAACAACCGTCAAAAATATCTACGCTGCCGGCGATGTGATTGGACATTACCTCTTCACGCATGTGGCAGCATTTCAAGCGACACAGATTGTCCGGAATATCTTCTTCCCCGGTTCTAGCGCGATAAATTATTCCGTCGTCCCTTGGACTACCTTTTGCGATCCAGAGGTCGCTCGGTGCGGCTTGACTGAAGTAGAGGCTCGTGAAAAACACGGGAAGGTCGATATTTTCAGAGTGGATCTACACGATGTCGATCGCGCGGTCGCCGAAGGAGAAATGAAAGGGTTTATTAAGGTCATTGCAACCCGTTGGAAGGGCAAAATCTTAGGCGTCCACCTAGTTGGACCAAGTGCGGGAGAGGTTGTCCACGAGTTTGTTTTGGCAATGAGTGCGGGTATCCCCCTGCGGAAGTTGGCGGGAATCATCCATGTTTATCCAACGTTTTCGAGCATCGCTTGGCGCGTTGCTGGAAAGTGGCTTGCCGAAGGCACCCTGATTCAAACACTACGCAGACTATTCAGGAAAGGCAATTAGCTGGAGCCATCGGGTTTTTCGGTTGTTACTTTTCGGTTATCGTGATATAATTTGTCCAAAATAATAGGAAGAATCTGTAAATGAGATTCAACATATGGACATCCAGCACAATCGTGCTGATTATCCTAGCACTTAGAGGTTGGCTCTAGCGAACACGGTGGCGGTATACATGACTGAAATGTCCTGTTCAGAAATGATAAAAATTTACACGACGAAACGAGGAAGCTAAGAAATATGGATGCAACCATTCAACCGATTTTGGAGAAGGTATTAGACGGTGAGCGCCTAGATTTTGATGACGGGCTGACCCTTTTCAAAAGTCATGACCTTCTATCAATCGGAGCAGCTGCCGACACAATCCGACAACGGAAGCACCCAGAAGGATACATCACCTATATCGTTGATCGTAATATCAACTACACAAACTGGTGTTATGTCGATTGCGACTTTTGTGCCTTTTATCGCCACAAAACTGATCCCGATGCGTATGTGATGTCCAAGGAGGAGTTGGGGAATAAAATCCGAGAGACAATCGATCTCGGCGGTGTGCTTATCCTCATGCAGGGCGGATTACATCCCAAACTGAAACTTGACTGGTACGAAGACCTCCTCCAGTGGATCAAGGCAAATTACAAAATCCATATTCATGGCTTTTCCCCACCAGAACTTGATTGGTTCGCCAAAATTAACAAACTCTCCCTCAAAGAGACCTTAATCCGTCTTCGCGATGCCGGCTTAGATTCGATCCCCGGCGGCGGCGCAGAGATTTTGACTGACCACGCCCGCGATGAAATTAGTCCGAAAAAATGTACATCAGATGAGTGGTTAGAGGTAATGCGTCAAGGTCACTATGTGGGCTTGCGTTCAAGCGCGACGATGATGTACGGACACGTCGAAAGCTACGGTGAGCGTGTGGAGCATCTCCTCCGCTTGCGAGAACTGCAAGACGAAACGGGCGGCTTCACAGCTTTCATCTGTTGGTCGCTTCAGCCTAAGCACACGCGCCTTGAGCATATCCCCCCCGCGGGCAGTTTTGAATACCTCAAGACACTTGCAATCTCCCGACTAATGCTCGATAACTTTGATAACTTCCAATCGTCATGGGTCACCCAAGGACCGAAGATCGGTCAAATGTCGCTCAAGTTCGGGGCAAACGACATGGGCGGCACAATGATCGAGGAGAACGTCGTCAGCAAGGCGGGGACGGTCTACTGTATGCCCATCGAAGAAATTGAGCGCACCATCTCTGAGTTAGGGTTCGTTCCGAAGCAGCGGGACTTCTATTACGAGACCATCAACTAATGCCACTGATTCCTGCCGCCCAACTCAGAACTATCAGCATTAATATCTTCACCGCCCTCGGTCTCAAAGCAGACAAAGCCCAAACGATCGCGAATTTACTCATCGAGTCCAATCTTGCCGGACACGATTCACACGGTGTGCTGCGCCTACCGCAATACGTCGTGAGCATCCAGAATAAGGCAATTGATCCAGATGTCGAAATTGAGATTGTCAGCGAAACCCCTTCCAGCGCGATCATTGATGGGCATAGCGGATTGGGGCAATTCATCGCCACGCAAGCGATGGAAGTCGCCATTGCGAAAGCGCGAGAACACACCATCAGCACAGTGAATGTCTATAACTGCAATCACGTCGGACGTCTTGCTGACTATGTGATGATGGCAGCCGAGGCAAAGATGATCGGCTTGCTTTTTCTTAACGGACATGGCGGGGACCACGGTGTTGCGCCGTGGGGTGGCACCGATCGACGACTCAGCACAAATCCCTTTGCGTGTGCCCTCCCTACAGGGAAGGACAACCCGATGGTCATTGATCTCACCACGAGCATCGTTGCCGGCGGGAAAATTCGGGCGTATCGCAGTCGTGGCGAGCCGTTGCCAGAAGGCTGGGTCCTTGACACCAATGGTAATCCAAGCACCGATCCCAACGCATACCTTGAACATCCGCAAGGGGCGTTACTCCCATTCGGCGACATTGCAGGGCACAAAGGTTACGGGTTAAGCATGATGACAGACATTCTCGCCGGTGCGATGTGCGAAGCCGGCTGCAGTCAGTCATCACCGTCCGGTGTCGGTAACGCCTTCTTTATCATCGTCATTGACATCGAGAAATTCATAGACCTTGCGGATTTTGAAGCGCACGTCGCCCAGATGATAGATTTCGTCAAAGCCTCTCCAACTGCACCCGGTTTCGATGAAATTTCAATCCCCGGTGAACGTTCTGCACGTACCCGCCAACAACGACTGGCAGAGGGCATCCCACTCGATGATACAACATGGGCCCGTCTTGTCGAAACCGCTCACAGCGTTGGAGTCTCTGTTTAACGCGATTAAGCAAATCGACGCATATCCTCGTTGGCGTAAGCGGCAACCGCTGCATTCGCTTCCCGCCTAGTTTTCAGCTTTTCGACAACCTCCTCCAACCGTTCCGACGGAATTGTACATGTCATTTCATCCGGCGGCATCCCTGTCCGCACCCGGCTTAACATACACCCCGTGCTAATTGCGAGTTTGCCCTGCTCTTTCGAGATCGGGATGATGTGGCATTGCGGTTTGCCAACGAAAACCGTCTCGCTAAACCCGTCATGGATAACCATCGCTTGGAAGCCGTTTACTTTCAACAGTATCACATCGGGGTCAACGGGAGTATCCGCTAATGGCCCATAGGTGATGTAGTTCGGACGATCTCCTACAAATGGAAGCTGCATTGCTTCTTCGGGAGACACCCATCCCACCTCTACGATGGCGCCGACATCTGCGTTATTCATGACCTCTTCCAGCGTTTTCAAGCCGTGTGTGACACTCCCAACGCTACAGTTGTAGTGGTCTTCCGGCACCGTTGTAAACGTCTGATCGATGGCCTCCTTCCAAAAGACGCATCCCGCCGGAACTTTGCCGCTGCGACCATCGGGCGTAGGGACTGGTATCTCGCCCTCATGTGCCGACACGCCTTGAGGGCCTTCGTCAGAAAACGTGATGGCGATAGGAGCGTGTTTTAAGCCGAGTTCTCTATCTAATTGTTCAGCTAATGACTTCCAATCTTTAGTTGCCATAAAGAGTATCCTTTCATTTAATATACCACTGAGGCAGGGCAGGCAGCAGTGGGGGCTGGTAACACCCACTCCTATGATTTTAGCCTAATCACTTATAACGAATTGTTTTTTCTAATGAAGATATTTCAGACTTCAAAGATTCTAAATCTTTTCCGAGATCATCTATCTCAGAAGTTAAACTCCCAGATGTTGACCAAGTACCAATCTTTGAATTCAATGAAGATATTTTAGATTCCAAAGATCCTAAATCCTTTCCAAGATCACCTATCTCAGAGGTTAAACTCCCAGATGTTGACCAAGTACCAATCTTTGAATTTAAGGTATTCACTCTTGAATTCAATGCACGAACACTTGAATTCAAGGTATCCACGCTATTAGAAAGATTGTTTATAGCTCTAATTAATCTAGTCGTATCACTACTATCAAGCGCAGAACTATAGCTCATATAGGACATCAAAATAACGACAAACAGAGCTATACCAAACAACAACTTACTTTTCATTGGGCAATCACCTCCCCTGCGTCTAACTGCGTAATTTTTATTCTCAATTCGTGCCTGTCCCGCCAATGATGATAAGGAACGCACTATCTTCGCTGGCGTAGACAGCGTGAAGGACGTCCGCCGTGAAGGCAATCGCCTCACCCTGTTCCAGCGTAACTTTCTCAGCACTTGTTGTAAAAATGATATTTCCGCTAAACGTAACGACGGTGGCGGCGGCAGGTGCCGAATGGTCCTCAAGCGTAGTTCCCGCTTTGAGGGCAACTAGCACAAGGGTCATTTCCTCCCCGTGAGCCAGTGTCAATGAGGCACGTCCTGATGTGGCGGAGTGCGCTTCTTCCATCAGCTTCTCAGCCATTGACATAAGCGGAAACGCCTTAGTCATCGGTTGGTTTAGATCTACAGGTCTGTAGGGTCGCTCAAATGATGTATTCATTGTAAAACCTCCGCTGATCGAATTAGGAGTTACGCACTTCAGATTGTAGTTGCCCGATTTATCGGGCGTTGGGAATAGTTGCCGGCGGCGATAAATCGCCGAACTACAAGGCGTTGAACGTTCAACTGCGTAAGTCCTACGAATATTAAAATAGAGGCTCATGTAAAAAGAGAGTGCAAAGCACGAAGTAAAGGCCCCCTTTGTACCCCCCTTAATCCCCCCGCAAGCAGCTTACTATTACCCACAAGTAGAAGCTAGTGAACTTTCCCAAGCGGCATAGATATTTGATTGCATGGCAAACGCCAATATGATACATTCAAGGGAAATTGGTTACTAAAAATAATGGCTCATGTAAAAAGAGAGTGCAAAGCACGAAGTGAAGGCCCCCTTTGTACCCCCCTTAATCCCCCCGCAAGCAGGGGGAGAGTAACCCCTGATAAATCGGGATGCAAGTGCTTGTGGCTTTGGTTGCACTAATTCTTAACATGAGCGAAAATAGATTCCCTTCCACCTATTCGTTGCTCATGTCTTAGGTTTGGCGCGCTTCTCCAAGATGAGTTGTGTTCGATCCTCTCGGACCAACATATCGAAAAAACGTTTCGCTGTAGGATAACCCTCGGGTGGAATAATTGACTCCTTGATAGTGAAATTGATTTCGTAATGAATCTGAGTCCCTTCCAGTTTATACTGTCGCTCCACTCTAGCAAAGCGATTTTCTAGACGAACATCCTGCGGGAAGGTCGCCATCCATCCCTCCGGCAGCGCAATCCGGATCGTTTTCTTCATCTGCATTGGGTAACTCAAATCGAGTAGGTGTTGACGTTCAGCCGCTGCAAAAATCTCCGCATAGTCTGAAAACTCATCGCTCGGCAACGGAAACACCAAGCGATTATCAATTGGCTCAACGTAATTCTCCGCGGTAAAAGCAACATTGAGCTGCACCGGGACGTTGAGATCCGCTAAATCGGAAATTTGCACTGAATCAACTCGGACGCCCGGAAATTGTTTGCTAAGTCCAACGGCGAGGGTATCCTTCCACACACTCGGCGACATCTGCTTGTACTCCAACCGCGCCTCAATATTGTATTGCCCACGGGTATCAACCCGCATGGTCCCCTGGACCGTCCCATCTTCTGTCACTGTGATTTCTGTGTCAACAATTAACTGATTGGATTCCGGTGTAGAGATGGGAATATCCACAAACTCACCCCGCTCGCTTTGAATCACGAATCCCTTGCGTCCTCTATTCCGTGCTGGGAGATCGCCGTAGCTGCAGGTGTCGGCAGTTGGATCGAGCCAAATATAGCCGCCATTGTCACGTGGAACCGCACCAATCAGATGGCTAAACTGTCCGAGTGAGGGAAGCTCAAGATCGACGCGTTGATACGGCGCCGGATTAAGCATCACCGGAAACGCCTCAATACCGACCAGATCGAGCATCGCAATCATCAAGGTAGTTTTATCCTTGCAATCGCCGTATAGGACACTGAGTACCTGATCTGCCGGCGTCGGCTGATATGCACCTTGCCCCAGTTCAATCCCTACATAGCGAATCTGCGATGCCACAAAGTGGTATATCGCTCGAATTTTGTCCTCCTCCGTGAGAAGATCTGCGGTAAGTTCCTCGACGGTTTCCTCAATCGCTTGATCAACGGTGTATCGGTCCTTTGCGGTGTCTCTGTACCAATTATAAACGGCATCCCAAGACTCTACAGATGAATAGCTCAAGCGTGGCACAATATCGTTGGTCGCCGGCATATTGTACTCCGTCTTGAGCGCGGGTGTTTCGCCGTAGGTCCAGAGATATGTGCTGCTTTCCTCTTCGTGTAGTATCTGAGGATTGAGTTGGCAATGCATCGCCTTCCACTTGAAGTCTGTCCCTTGGGGCACGCGTAGAGCATAAGCCGATTGCAGCGTTGGATCTGTGGATTGAAAACTGTAGCCACCCCAAAACCACGAGGTGCTCCCGACCGACTCCGCTCCTGCGTCTTCAAGCGTAACCTGATACTCAATACACACCCCCGGTTTGAGGGCAGGCATTGAGATGACCCGCCACATCGAATCGGAATAAAGATTATACGAGAGCAGCCCCGGCGGTGTTACGTCGTTAAACGCCTCCTCCGGCGGCTCAATAACAGAACCATCAGGAGTGATGGTCCGAGCGACGTTGACGGTGATATATTGCGCCCTGGGGGTGTGCGGGATGGCGATGTCATCGTAGTTCTGCACCCCTCTCTCCGTCAGAATTTTGACCACCTGATGGGTAGTGTAGCGGGACTTGCCCGATGGGGTGACTTCGTGACTAAACTGGTTGAGCAGGATGATTGCGTCAGCATCAGGGTAATCTGCCGCGTCAGGAGCGGCAGCGATCACCGCTTCAATGTCAATGTCGATTAGATCCACAGGCGCGACTTCAATAGATACTGTGACAGATCGGTCTAACTGTGCAAGTGCTTGGAGGCGTGTCGGAGCCAGCAGATTTTGTGGATCGATCTCCAAAATTTTATGGTACTGGAGCTGCGCTTCGTAGTAACGTCCATGCGCTTCGTAGAGAGAAGCAAGGTTTTGGCGGGACCAGATATCTTTTGGGAGAAGCCGAATCGACTCCCTAAATTCAGCGATAGCTTCGCCAATGTCCCCTTTTTCCAAGTAAATCAAGGCGAGATAGTTACGCAGATTCTTGCTGTCAGGTCGTGCAGATTTTGGATCAATTTCCACCGCCTTTCGTAAAACCCGTTCGGCATCGTCGAGCCAACCCAGTTGCTTGTAAGCCACGCCGAGATGGTTAAGTGCGTACAGGTTATGCGGCTCAACATTCAAAGTATCCTCGTAAACCTGTGCTGCAGCTTCATAGTTGTTCAGTTGCTCATAGATGTAGCCCAAAGAATTGCGCGCCTCCATATTCTTGGGGTCAAGCGTTACTGTGGCGGCGAAGGCATCCCTCGCTTTTTCGTATGCCTCCTGTTGGAAGTACAACTTGGCGATTTGGAATTGGATCTGACTAGTCTTCGGTTTAATTGTCAGTGCGGCTTGGTAGGCTTCAAGGGCACCCGTCAAGTCCCCATCTTGGAGTGCCAGATTTCCCGCCTCGACCTGTTTGCGCCACGCCTTATTTCGTTCGATCAGCGGATCGACAATCACCTTTTCGCCGGGTTGACTTCGACTGAAGATTGAGCAACCGCTCAACAATAACAGGATCGCAATCAGAGAAACACTTGCCTTGAAAGGTCGGATTGCCACGATTATTCTCCTTACGTTTCATGTTGTTGACGCATACCAGTTAGCATAATTATGAGTTCACCCATAAGTCTACCAAAAAGTTGCCCGAACATCAATGATTTTCATGCAGTTCATCTTTGTTGCTTGAGAGGATCACAACGTTTCGGTATAATGATACCCAATACGGCTCTTTATTTCAAACCGACCGTCAAGGTACAAAGAAAAATAAGAGTGAAATAAAAGGGGAATCCTTATGTCTATAGCAAACACATCAACATCAATTATGGTAGATCTTAGAATTATTTAGACACTTCCAAGGCACAGCCAACCCCCTAAATCCCCCTTATCAGGGGGACTTTGGAAATTTCGCGTTATTGGTAAATGTCTACTTATTTCTCCGATTCACTATAAACCTAAAAGCTCATGTAAAAACGGAGTGCAGTTACGATGAACGCGTTGAGGGCGGGGCAAGATGCCCCGCCTACGGCGTTTGAGGTAAACTGTTGGGTGCCGTTTTTCGTCCGAAATTTTAACTGCGTAATCCCTCATTTAGGTCATTGGCTGATGTAAAAGGAAGAGGCAGAGAAACCGATTTTTCAGACAAAACTCGGTTTTTTGCACTATTCCTTCACACGATTCAGGTTATTTTTGCGAGTTTGAAACTATTAGTTTCAACCTGCCGAATTTAGATTTGCACGCTGCTTGTCTTTTCTTGTACCCTTTAGGACATAGAGTTGATTTTTAATAAATACAACTACGCAAATTTAGCACACAGAGAGTAGATTTTTGATTTTTAACCCCCTAAATCCCCCTTATCAGGGGGACTTATGAACTCGATGCGTAAGTCCTAAAATAGATAGAAAGTGGGATTATTCTATGCTCCTTGGCAACAGCGATGCGATGCAAGACATTCATAGGGCGATTCACCAATTCCGTAACAATGACACCACCTCGGTTTTAATTGCAGGCGAAACCGGCGTTGGCAAGGAATTGGTTGCACGAGCTATTCATTTTGGAGGACCACGGGCATCAGAACCATTTGTGGCACTCAATTGCGGAGCGATTCCTTTTGAACTAGCAGAGTCCATCTTTTTCGGCCATGTCCGTGGCGCATTTACTGGTGCTATCGCGGATGAGACGGGCTACTTTGAACGTGCCAACGGTGGGACACTCTTTCTCGATGAAGTCGGTGATATGCCAATTGAAACCCAAGTTAAACTTCTCCGTGCGCTAGGCGAGAGTGTCATCACACCAATCGGTGCAACAAAAAGTAAAAAGGTAGATAGCCGGGTGATAGCAGCCACCAATGCGGGACTCTCAGCGAAGGTGGATGCAGAATTGTTTCGGTCAGATCTCTACTATCGTTTGACGGGTATGATAATTTGGATTCCGCCGCTACGGGATCGAACAGAGGATATTCTTCCCATTGCTGAATACTACCTGAGTGAGTTTGCGGCTGCAATGAGAGTGCCAAACCCATCGTTGGCTCCCGAAGCGGTGGCGGCTTTGGAAACATACGACTTCCCGGGTAATGTGCGTGAACTGATGAACATCATTGAAAATGCGTTGATCGTAAGCGAAGGGGCAGCGATTCAACCCGAACATCTGCGTTTTTGGTCTCCTGACGCTGAGGTGCTTACTCCTCCAGTAACAGAGATTGACGAAGCAAACCCGTTGCCACCCGTGGTTGAGGCGATGCTCGCCGAGCAGGTACAGATTCGACGCGCTTTAGCGGCTAACCGAGGCAACATTGCTAAGACCGCCCGGCAACTTGGCTTGAGTCGGCAGGCTTTATACCGCCGAATGGAAAAATATGGCCTCCGATAAAAAAATGAAACGACTTTTATTATTGCTTTGGAAGCAATACAAAAGTGTCCGATTTACCGGGCACTTACCGGTCACCCCTTTATCCAGTGTACATCAGGCTTTGACCCCAATTTGTGTCCGATAGATGTCCGGATTTCCGGACATTTTTGTGTGTAAGAACAGATCATTGACCTCCTCTCAAACCCGCGCCACGACTGAAGAGTTGGCATAATTTAGGGTGTTGGCATGGGTCTTGCTTTAAATAGGGTGACGCCAAGTTAGAAACACTGTGAACACTTGGCAAAAAAGAGAACTACATATTTATCAGAGAGGTGAATTAACTTTCGCCTAACGGAATCTAATCACCCAAATGGAGGGTTTGATTATGTTGAACTTAAGGGTTACACGGACTATCGCGCTTGTTGTTATGATGGCTGGCTTGTTGATTTTCTCTGGCATAGCTGATGCACATCACATTAGTAGTGATGATGGTACCTGGCGAGGGGTAGATTGGTGGGTGTCCACGGGGAAACATAGTTTGAACAGTAATAGTGCTAACAGTTGGCACCGTGTTTTTATCGTAAATGATAGCATCTATGGTATAACTGTCGATTTTGAGTGGACCCATGAGTTGTCGGATGACTCGGGTGTCATCGTCGAAACGGATAGCAGCTCGGGATCCTTCGAGTTGGCAGCAAGAACGGCGGATCGGCTTGAGTCTCACGAGAGGGAGGGCTGGTTGGGGCCCAGTACCTCCGGGTTAGACCCAGGCGAGTATAAGATATGGAGCGAAACAGAGATAACGATTGTGAACAGTCTCGCGCAGAGTACAACGAGATCGATCTCAAGACTGTCTGACTGGCTTTCACTAAACTAAAGGAGGTATAACTTTGCGGATATTAGTTCTCGTGGCTTGTCTTTGGCTTGCCGCGAGCCCCCTTTGGGGCAAAATTGTGTTCTATTCGGAGCGGGATGGGAATCATGAAATCTACAGGATGGACTCCGATGGAGGCAACGTCACACGGTTGACGCATCATCCAGTAACTGATGCCGCCCCAGCTTGGTCTCCCAATGGCCAACAGATTGCGTTCCATAGCGATCGGGATGGGAATCAGGAGGTGTATGTGATGGATGCCGATGGGAGCAACCAACGCAGACTGACCCGTCATCCAGGACTGGATGGTCGGCCCGACTGGTCGCCCGATGGCTCGCAGATTGCATTTTATAGTGGTCGGGGTGGTAGGGACCCTGATAAGGAAATTGACATTTTCGTGATGGATGCCGACGGGGGCAACGTCAGGCAGGTGACGCACCTAGGTTTTGCCTCAAGACCCAAGTGGTCGCCGGATGGAAAACGGATTGCCTTCGAGGCAATAACCGACGCGGGGCGAGTAATCTACGTCGTTGATGTCGATGGTAAGAACCTCTGGCAGGTCTCATTTCCCGACGTTCGGGCGGGGATGTTTGCCCGTGGGTGGTCGCCGGATGGAACTCAAGTTTTGTATACAGAGGCAATTGGTCATTCCGTCAACGATGCGACGCTCATCATTGCCACCCTTCACCCTACCAGACGAGAGGTAGTACATTTCGATCGAGTGCCTGTGCCAAAGATGCCTATCTCCGGCGGGGCATGGGGAGCGGATGGGAAGTCTGTCCTCTTTACGAGTAGACCAGTAGATGGACCACTGAATCTTGACTGGAATATCTACCGCTTCCATCTCATTGACAAAAAACTGATACAGTTGACCCATCATGTTAGGAGGGATCAGATCGGTCAGGAATGGAATTCGAGCCTGTCTGTCCAGCCACAGCGGTTACTCCCTTTATTCTGGGGAGAGATGAAATCTAACAGATTCCGGCATTGAGTTGTCGTAATGCGACAACATCTCAAGGTGCAAGACACTCGTGCGGTATCATGCCTCTCTTCACGGGTATGATACCGTCTTTTTGTGCTCATAAATCTATTTTTTTACAAACTGCTTCCCCGGCAGCTGCTGAACAATTCCCTTCAACTCAAGCATGACCAGTAACGAAGAAACCTTTCCAATCGGCAGTTGCGTCACCCGCGTGATCTCATCAATATGGACGCTATCGGCATCCATTGCTGACAGCACAGTCTGTTCTTCGGGAGTTAAATTGAGGGCTACTTCTGCTTTCGGTTGAGGAACAGGTGCTGATCTTTTTTCGACCGGTTGAGGGCGGGCAATTTTGTCGGGTTGTTTTGTGGAAGGCGGTTCGAGCGATTCCGCTCCCAAGATTTGCGTATAGCTTTGGGGTAGTGCATCGAGCAGATCATCAACGCTATTAATCAACGTCGCACCTTGATTAATGAGAGAATGGGTGCCTCGCGACACACCGGAAAAGATCTGCCCCGGTACAGCAAACACCTCACGTCCCTGTTCGGCGGCGTGACGCGCTGTGATGAGCGAACCGCTCCGCTCGGACGCTTCAACGACAAGCGTACCAAGCGTTAAGCCACTAATCACACGATTGCGGCGGGGAAAGTTTTTTCCACGGGGAGGCATCGTCATTGGAAACTCGGAAACCAATGCACCGGCCTCGATGATTTCCGCTGCGAGCCCCCGATTCGTTTCCGGGTAGATAATACTCAAACCACATCCGAACACAGCGACCGTGCGTCCACCGGCTTCAAGGGCACCACGATGTACACAGGTATCAATACCGCGGGCAAACCCGCTCACGACGGTTATACCGCGTTCTGCGAGTTGGTAGCTCAGTTGCTGGCTGGTCGTCTTGCCGTATTCAGTCGGGCTGCGCGATCCAACGATTGCGATGCTCGGTGTGTCCTGTAAGGGAAAGTCGCCGGTGATATAGAGCAATACGGGCGGGTCATCAATCTGCTTGAGGAGTGTTGGGTAGGTGTCGTCGTTAATAGTGACGATGTGGCATTGATGCTGATCGATCAGTTCAAGTTCCTGGGCGAGAGGAGCGCGCGATCTACCATCAATTAGCTGTTGCCGAACATCGGGAGTCAACCCATCGATCTGGGCTAACTCCGCTGATGTCGCAGCAATCGATTTCTCCGCAGATCCAAAAGCCGCTAACAGGCGTCGGATGGTATGATTTCCGATACCCGGAATCAGGTTGAGATGAATAAGGCTTTTCGTATCAGCGGATAGCATAATCGGCGAATTTTACTGTTCCGTTGCAGGTTGTGCTGCCGGTTCTTCGGGCGGCAGGGCATAGTACACTTGAATATCGCGGATCGGCTTAAAAATGTCAACTTCTGCGCCGCCTTCGCCTCTCGTCCTGCGCTTCTGCCCTCCCACACGCCGGGATTCCCATTTTTTGGGGACCTTTAGACGTAACTTTTGGGTCTGAATTGGCTCCGGTAGCTGTAGCTTGAACTGGTCTTGATAGTGATTCTTA
The DNA here is from genome assembly GCA_965208425.1 of Candidatus Poribacteria bacterium. Classification (GTDB taxonomy): domain Bacteria; phylum Poribacteria; class WGA-4E; order WGA-4E; family PCPOR2b; genus PCPOR2b. The sequence continues at coordinate 47,308 of OZ242335.1, forward strand.
ACACTTCTAATCGTTTTCCATGCCCCGGATTCATCTACAATTTGGACCTCGAAGAATTCAAGTTTCCCTTTGTCTGCAACCACAACGATGCGCTGAAAGGTTTGCGGTTTCGCCCATGTAAGCGTTGCCTGCGTGAAGTTCTCCTCTTCTTCTTGGTCTGCCTTGGTGAGCATCGTCTGTTTTTCGATAATGAGCCTTGAAGTTTCCCCAACTGAGAATGTATTATCATCATTCAGCTTTGGATCCTGACACTCTGCAAATGGAGCAATGTTTTGACTCCACTGTATCGGAGGTCCGCTCGGACCCAAACATCCCAGTGTGGAAATTAACCCTAGTATTAGAAAAGTTACTCCTATAAAACGCATATCTTGCCTCCTTGATTTTAGTTAAGTACAACGTAGACGCTCATATTATAGTGGATCTTAGAATTAATGAGACACCCAAAATCGGCGCAGTTGCAAACAGCGCCTACCAAACATGGGGAGCGAAAGTGTTCATTTATTTTTTGAATTCACTATAAGAAATCGTGTAACAGAAACCGAGTTTTCAAGAAAAAACTCGGTTTCTCTTTGTGTTTCGCGCTCTCTTTTTACATGAACCAACGTAGAATATGCGGCGTGATAATCTGCCCATCACACCTCACTCCTATTAATCCTATTTCAACAACTGATCAAGCTCTGCTTCGCTTTGACCCTTCGGGTCTTCTGCATCCCCTGCACCTGCAACTTTCACGGACTGATAACCGTATAACTCAATTTCGTAAATCTTGGCTGGTGCACGGCGATTTCCGCTCGCCCAAAAGTTTCGTCTCCGTTGACCTCGACGCAGCGAGGCATCGTCGGTTGTGCCAAGCACGCGGACACGGATTTTGTCAGTGGGAAATGGCGCATTTACGGATAAATCGATTGGGTTCGATGTGACATTATTCACCTCTTTGATGACCTCCCAATCCTCGCTCCCTTTATCGGCATACACGGTGAATTTCTTCAAATTGTCCGAATGAATCACAACGCGGCGAATCACCTTTCTTTCGGGGAGCATGACAACTGCCTGCGAAGTCGGAGCGGGACCGAACGTGTCTTGTGATCCTTCACGAAATGCTGTTTCCCCGAACGTCCTGATGTTGCCGTCAATCATCCTTGCGTTCGTTGCCCTCACCCCTTCTATCGAAGCGTAATTGCTGCTCCATTCCTGTTTCGCTACAAGTGCACAACCAAACAGTGATAAAAAATAAACGCAGACAGATAATAGTCCCAAATAACGATTCATCGTTATACTCCCAAAAAAATAGTGCGTAATACGCAATGCGTAAGGTGCTTATCCGATAAATTGGAACTTGTTTTTGCTCACTTTCAGTTTTGGCTCATGTTAAGAAAGCGTGCAACAGAAACTAAGTTTTTAATACGGGCGGGCAAGATGCCCCGCCTACGGTTTATATGAGCGTCAGTTTTTACCTCTGCTGCCCTCTGATAATCTTCCAAGTTGTTCCCGTCCGACTATCTTGAAGTTCAACGTTGAGTTGGTCTAACTGATCGCGAATCTTATCCGCCGTTTCCCAATCCTTGCGTTGTCTCGCGTCCTGACGTATCTCCAGAATGAGATTCATCAATTGCTCTGTCAAGGCTGCGTGTTCATCGCTAGCAACTTCCTCCTCCGCATATATTCCCAGCACACTACAAACCTCAACCAAACTTTTGTACGCTTGACCGAGGATGTTTCTTTTTTTATCTGAAACTGAATCTTCGGTCGCCGCGAGAAATTGGTTTACTTCGCCGGCGAGCTTAAAAATCGCCCCTAACGCCCCGGCGGTATTAAAATCGTCGTCCATTGCCAGCTCAAAGTCTTGACGCATCGTATTGATAGATTGGAATAAGGCGGCTTCAGCATCGTTCAACGCCTCAAAAGCGTCGCCGTTTACATCTCGATACGGTTTGAGGGCATCAAGACAGTTATTCAACCGTCGAACAGCACTGCTCGATTCACTCAAGCTAGTTGGGTTATAATCCAACGGGTGACGATACTGTGCGGAAATTAGAAAATGGCGAATCGCTTCAGGAGCATACTTCTGCAAGGCATCATGGACGAAGATGAAATTGCTTTCTGATTTGCCCATCCGTCGTCCATCAATCTGCAAGAATGCGACGTGCATCCAATATCGGACAAACGGTTTTCCTGTCGCCACCTCGCTCTGGGCGATCTCGTTTTCATGGTGGGGGAATATGAGATCATGCCCACCGGTGTGAATATCAATCGTTTCGCCGAGATGTTTCATCGCCATGGCGGAACACTCAATATGCCACCCGGGTCTGCCCTTCCCCCAAGGGCTATCCCACCACGGTTCCTCTGCTTTCGATTTTTTCCAAAGATCGAAATCCCGCGGATCTTCCTTTCGTTCATCAACCTCAACGCGCGCACCGGCAAGCAGATCCTCCGGCTTACGATGAGAAAGTTTTCCATATTCTGCAAAATGGTTGACCCGGTAATATACGTCTCCATCAATTTCGTAAGCTGCCTGCTTGTCTATTAACGTCTGAATCAGGGAAACTATCTCCGAAATATGCTCGGTCGCCTTTGGGTGAACGTCAGCGGCACGGATACCGAGGTTACCTGAATCCTCAAAATAGGCGTCCACATACTTCTGAGAAAGATCAGAAGGCTCAATCCCTTGCTCATTAGCGCGATTGATGATTTTATCGTCAATATCCGTCAGATTTTGAGCCATCGTGACGGTGTACCCCTTATATTCAAGATAACGACGAATGATATCAGAAATTAGAAACGTGCGGGCATTTCCGATATGAAAATAATCGTAGACGGTGGGCCCACAACTGTACATCAGAACTTTTCCCTCATGTAACGGCACAAACTCTTCCAACTGCCTTGTGAGGGAATTGTAAATCTTTAATGCCATCAGGTTTCTTTCTAATTTAGGTCCCGATCCAATCGGGAGCCAAGGTGCTATTCAGTAACACCTATTTTAATTGATTGAGACAAACAACAGCTTCAGCGGCAGCAGCTTTGCCTTCGCCGATGAAGCCGAGTCCTTCCGACGTGGTTGCTTTGACATTCACCCGATTGCTTGAAATACCTAGCGTCTCGGCAAGGCGTTGGCGCATGGAAGGGATATAAGGCGCCAGCTTGGGGCGTTGCATAATTACCGTGCTGTCAACGTTCTGAATTGCGTAGTCTGCGGAAATCAGTGCTTTCACCTTACCGAGCAGGATTAGGCTATCAATTCCGGCATACGCCGCATCCGTATCGGGAAAATGTTGACCAATGTCACCCAAGCCTGCGGCCCCTAGCATTGCATCGCAGATGGCATGGGTCAGTACATCTGCATCGGAGTGTCCAATCAAACCTAACTCGTATGGGATCGTTACCCCACCGATTATCAATTTACGATTTTCGCCCAATCGGTGAACATCGTAACCAATTCCTACACGCATGGTATTTTATAGACCTGTAGATGTCTATTATTCCTGATTTTTTATCCTTTATTCATGAACGCCTCAGCAACAATCAGATCTTCGGGCGTCGTGATCTTCAGATTGCCATAGCTTCCCATGACACACTTCACTTTGAACCCCAGTTGCTCAACCAGTGCTGCGTCATCGGTCAACTGGATCCGCTTCTGCTGGGCATTTCGGTGGGCTTCGATCAACAAATCCCACCGAAATACCTGCGGTGTCTGTACCGCCCAGAGTTCGCTCCGATCCGGTGTATCGACGACAAATCCGTCTCTATCCGTGATTTTGATGGTATCCTTGACAGGAACTGCAGCGACCGCTGCTCCCCAATCTGCTGCCGTTTCGAGACAGGTAAAAATCATGTCATCGGTCACAAACGGGCGGACCCCATCATGGATGACGACGAAATCCGTATCATCCGGAAGTGTTTTCAGTCCATTAAAGACAGAAGCTTGGCGTGTTTCACCACCGGGGACAAGTCCAGCAACTTTTTGGAAGTCGTAGGGCTCAATGACAGCAGATCGGCAAGCGTCGAAATCCATTTCACCAACAATCACAAAGATCGCGTCGACAACAGCGCTTTGATCAAATACGCCAATTGTATGCGCCAGGATCGGCTTGTCAAGAAGCTCTAGATACGGCTTCTTAGTACGATGACGACCCATCCGGCTTCCGCGGCCAGCTGCGGGAATAAGAACGCACGTCCTCTGGTTCATCAGTGTCCATTTCATCAGTTTTCGTACGCGTAAAAATCATCCGACCAGCAGTTGTCTGCAATGTTTGGGTGACAATCGCATCAATTGTCTGTCCAACATATTGCCTACCATACTCAACAATGACCATTGTCCCGTCATCAAGATAGCCAACCCCTTGGTTCGGTTCTTTCCCTTCACGCAGAACACGTACCTGAATAACCTCACCAGCAACGACGACCGGACGAACGGAATTCGCAAGCTCGTTGATGTTGAGCACCGTCACACCCTGAAGTTCAGCCACCTTATTCAAGTTAAAATCATTGGTAATGATTTTCGCACCAATTTCTTGAGCGAGATGGATCAACTTGGCGTCCACCTCTGGCACTTCGGGAAAATCTTCCTCTGTTACCTCAACATCGATGTCTGGATTGCTTTGCATCAAACGTAAAATTTCGAAACCACGTCGCCCTTTGTTGCGACGAAGTAGATCGGAAGAATCCGCGATGTGTTGTAATTCATTTAAGACAAATCGGGGAATTACAAACACGCCATCAATAAATCCTGTTTGGCAAATATCCAAAATCCGTCCATCAATAATCACACTTGTATCCAAGACCTTAATTGTTGGAGACTTGGATTGTATCCCGTGTGTGGTGAGAGAAAACAGTGCAAACGCATCTCGCCTGCGATAGACAATCATTGTCCCTGCATAAGCACATGAAAGAACAATGCCTCCTGTCAGTGCTGGGTGAATTGCGCCGGTTGTTGCTCGAATAATATAAATAATAAGACCGGCCACAATTAAACCGAATGTCAGTCCAGCGAAGCAAGCGAAAAAATCCCGTAGTAGCGGACGCGGAATTGAGAATTCAATCCCTACCAGAATGATAGTAGCAAAAAAACCGATAACACCTCCTGTAATATCACCGGTAGCACCTCCTGTGGCATCACCAATGATAAATCCCAACGCTGCACCAAACAATATAAAAGCAATGCGGATAATCCAAATTTGCACCCGAGCCACCCCCTTTCTTATAATAGTACACTGAGTGTGTGGATAACTCAAAAATTACATTGATGCTTCGCACCCCCCTTTCCTATAGCAGTGCACCGAGTGCACCGTAGAGATCTTTGACACCAACCAAGTCAATATCTGCCTTTAACTCTAGGCTTTTACGATTGGACTCAGGGAAAACCGCGCGCTTAAAACCTAGCTTTGCGGCTTCCAGTAGCCGTGTCTCAATGTGCGCAACGGCACGAACTTCTCCACCTAGACCTACCTCTCCAATGATAACAGTCTGTGGATCGATTGCTATATCTCGGTGACTCGACGTTATCGCGATAGCAGCACCTAGGTCAATACCCGGCTCATCAACGCGCATCCCGCCTGTAATATTGACAAATATATCCGAATCACCGATGTCAAGCCCGATTCGTTTCTGTAGGACTGCTATCAACAGCGCAATGCGTTGACGATCTACCCCCGCTGTTGTGTTGCGGGGAAACCCAAAGTTTGCAGGAGAAACTAGCGCTTGGAGTTCCAGCAGGAGTGGACGGGTGCCCTCAATGCTCGACACCACCACCGATCCGGAGGTATTCTCCTGTCGCTCACGGATAAACAACTCTGATGGATTCTTGACCTCGACAAGACCACGGCTTAACATTTCGAAGATCCCGATTTCGTTGGTCGAACCAAATCGGTTCTTCACAGAACGCAGAATGCGGTAGATATGCTGCTTTTCACCCTCAAAATAGAGAACTGTATCAACCATGTGTTCTAAAACACGGGGACCTGCCAGAGAACCCTCTTTAGTTACGTGTCCAACGAGGATGATTGGGATATTTTTACTTTTAGCAATAACCAACAGTTGTGCTGCACTCTCACGAACCTGTGCTACGCTACCCGGAGCAGACTGTAGCCCAGGGAGGTAGACCGATTGAATCGAATCAATAACAACCATACGAGGATCAACCTGTGTGATGTGTGATTCGATCTGCTCCAAGTTATTTTCGCATAGAACATACAACGAATCAGAGGTGATGCCGAGCCGGTTTGCCCGCAGTTTTGTCTGTGCAACTGACTCCTCGCCTGACACATACAGCACGCTCCCATAAGTGCGGCTCAACGCATCGCTCACCTGTAACAGTATCGTCGATTTACCGATTCCCGGATCGCCACCGATCAATACCACAGACCCCGGCACAATCCCACCACCGAGGACTCGATCAAATTCATCAATTCCTGTGAGTCGCCGGTCTGACTCACTTGCACTAATCCGCGTAATGGGCGCAGGATCGCTGGCAGGCTGCGCTGCGAGTCGAGGATGCATAGACGTTGTTTCCTCGATCTCCTCAACGAAAGTATTCCACTTGTCACACTCCGGACAGCGACCCAGCCATCTGATAGAGGAGTGACCACATTCCTGACAAACAAACTGCCGACTCTCTTTTGCCATTTTAGGTATTGGTCCCCGTGTCTAACCCAGTTTACCAGTTTTTCGACAAGAATCGAAGTCCCGCTGTATAGCGAATATCACCCGATGTCAAATCCTCTGCGCCAAGAATAATCTGTCCATTCCGAAAAAACCGCCATGCCAGTTCTGCACTGAGTTCTGGGTTTTTGCTCGTCAGACGTGTGCCCTCTAAGCTAATACCAAGTTTTCGGGCGAGCAACCACACATCGAACCCCACACCAACCTGTGAACGCATGAATCCAACACGACCTCGCAGGTTGTTGGTGAAGTCATAACCGTATTGGAAGTCCACTTTTATCTCTTCTGCACGCGTTCCTAAACCGAGACGGTATCGCTGTCTACTCCGAGGAAATAGCAAGACGCCTAACTCGTTGTGTAGACTCTCCTCAAGACTTAAATATCTGAGTTCGTAATCCCAACCGAATTCAGGTATCTTGATTTGCTCCGAACCCTGATCTAGCAACCGGGATAGATCTTGAAATGCGAGCATTGTCTCGTCTACCGTTTTCATCGTTTTCCGCATTTCATTGAGTGCGTCCGGTTCATTTAACAATTGAGCGATACTACCTTCCCCGTGCTGCACGGTATGAACTAGTTGGTTCACATTATCACGCAATCCATCTAACTCTTGGGTCGCACTGGTAAGGCTTTCAAGTAGTTGGTCGACTTTAGGCGTTTCAGTGGCAATGACCTCTTTACTCTGTGCAATCAGATCCGAAAGTTCGGAAGTCAATTCAGCAAGATTCTGATCTAACCGCTGTGACAGTTGGCGAAAATTCGTAGCACTTGTTTGCAGGTCAACGACGATCTGTTCGACAGGAGAGGAGTTACGATCCACCAAATCAAGCACAGCTCGATTAATATCGCCGATCTGACTGCTGATTAGTAAGGTATCGTTTTCTAATCTATCCATCAGACGATTGAACCGTTTATAGGTTTGCCCCAAGCGAAAGTCGTTCTCCTGTGCGATACGATTCAGATTTTCTACAGTCTCATTAGTAGTTCCAACCACCTCCGTTAAAGCGCGGCTAGTTTGCTCAATAAGTGCCCGCATTTCCACAATACTTGCGCTGACGTTCTGTTGATTCGCTTCCAGAAACTGGTTCGCGGATTCAAGAAATTGTATGCCTTGCCTAACAATATTGTCCCCTCGCGTAGCGAGTTCCGAAAGGTCAATAGGATCTTTCCCTGTCAGTGGAAGGTCCTTCGGTTTTAAGTTCGGGTTCCCAACAGGACCATTCGTCAAATGAATATAAGCCTCTCCAACAAAACCGATAACACCCACTTTTACCCGACAGCCTTGCCGCAGCCTTTGAAAAGCGTCCTTGACCCGCATCTGAACCTCAACGCGGGTTCCGTCTTGATTCAATTCAACACTCGTGACTTTGCCGACCTGTACACCGGCGAGTTGAACCTTCGCACCAACGCGGAGATCACCAGCATTATTAAAGTTGACACGTAGCAACTCGCCACTCACACTCCAAGGGGAATTAGCGGCATTCACTATCAAAATGACGAGGAGAACAATACCAATGATAACTACAAGTCCTACTTTGAGCTGCACACTCCACGACCCCATCAATCACCTCACCTACAATTGTCAATTCTGATGATGGTTTTCATGAGCAATAAATTGCTGTAAAACCGGGTTATCGATCTTCCAAATTTCATCTGGGGTCCCATGAGCAATTACCTGACCTTGGTGTATCATTGCCATCCTTGTCCCGACTGAAAACGCACTCTCCATATCGTGTGTCACAACAACAGAAGTCACTTGGAGCTTCTCATGCAGATCGCGTATGAGTCGATTAATTTCTAAGGCTGTTATCGGATCTAATCCCGTCGTCGGCTCATCGTATAGTATCACCTCTGGATTGCACGCAATAGCCCGGGCGAGCCCGACCCGTTTTCGCATACCCCCACTGAGTTCTGCCGGCCTCAATTGCTGGGTGCCATCAAGCTGGACCAAATGCAGCTTTTCGGCAACAATTTCGTCAATTTCACGCTTACTCAGTTTCATGTGCTCGGAAACCATAAATCCAACATTTTCCGCAACAGTCATTGAGTCGAAAAGGGCAGCCGATTGGAAAAGCATACCGAGTTTTCGACGGGTCCGATTCAAGGTTTTTCGGGTGAGCGTGGTGATATCCTCGCCATCAATCCAGATTTTCCCTTGGTCTGGCTTCATTAACCCGGTAATCATTTTGAGCAGAACACTTTTCCCGCACCCACTCTGCCCCATAATGACCAATGTCTCGCCACGAGGGATGTAAAGCTCCAGCCCGGTGAGAACCTCTTTGTTATCAAAGTTTTTCCAAAGATCTTCAATCCAAATCATTTCACTTACAGCAGAATCACCGCACAGTTAGGCATAGGCAGCGCGTGTAACATTGATAGATTTCGCCTCTATGCGTTCCACCGGTTATTGCAACCCCCAAATTGTATGAAGCATCTGGTTTAAAAAAGCATCAAGAGCCAAGATGGTAACCAACGAAGTTACTGCTGAACCTGTTGTCGATTTGCCGACCCCTTCCGCACCGCCCGCTGAAGAGATTGTAAAACCCTTGTAGCAACCTATCGAAGCAATCGCCATTCCAAACGCTGATGCCTTAATTAGACTGATAACAATACTACTAATAAATAAATTTGCTTGGGCTAGTTTGAGAAAAAAGAGACCATTCATATCAAACAGAATTATGGCTGCGAGATAGCCCCCAGCAATGCCAAAAACAATCGCGAAAAGGGTCAGGATTGGTAGCATGATCGCACAAGCCAGAAAACGAGGAACGACGAGGTATTTGACCGGGTTAGTTGCCATGACCTCAAGGGCATCTATCTGTTCCGTCACCTTCATGGTACCCAGTTCCGCCGTAATGGACGCACCGATTCGTCCGGCGAGAACAAAGGCAGTGACCATCGGTCCCAACTCTTTAACGACAGAGACCGTGACAAATTTACCCAATGTACCTTCCGCTGATAGCTGGATAAGCTGATGGTATCCCTGTGTTGCCAATACCATGCCAGTAAAAAGTCCAGAAATCAGCACTACCGATATTGAATTGACACCAATCAAAAACAACTGGTGGACCAGCAGTTTAAGTTGCAATGGGGGCCTAAACGCCAACGCCCAAGTCTCCCACACCAGCATTGTTGCGTTTCCAAGCCCAGATATCCAACTCAAGGCTCGGCCACCTGCAAAATCGATAAAGCGGATTAAGAAGTTGCGGGAATCGTATAGTGTCTGGCGTTGGATAGGAGATTGATCATTCATAGAGGGACGCACGGGCTGAAGGTCGCGAAAAACTTAAGGCTGCCTACATAAGGGGTTTAATTAGCCTGTCCCTACTAATAGGACATGTTGGCAAACCGCATCTGTGTTTTATTGAATTCTAATCTGACTGTACCTGTGGGTCCATTGCGTTGCTTTTTGATAAGCAGATCGGCAGTTCCTTGGTCATCTGCAGCTTCATCGTAATAGTCTTCTCGATACAAGAACGCAACCAAATCGGCGTCTTGCTCAATAGCTCCAGATTCCCGTAAATCGGATAAGAGCGGACGTCTATCCGGACGTTTCTCAACCTCACGACTTAGTTGAGAACACGCAATAATCGGTGTATCCAGTTCCCAAGCAAGCGTCTTGAGCGCACGTGAAATATCAGAAATTTCTTCTACCCGTCCGGTATATCGGCCCGAACCACTCAGCAGCTGCAAATAATCAACGATAATTACCGCGAGATCGTCGTGTTCGCCTTTCAAACGACGCCCCTCTGCACGCAGCGTCTGTACAGTCACCCCTCTTGTATCATTAATAAAAATTGGCACGGACATTAAGCTACTGACCGCCTGCGTCAAGCCTGTCCAGTCTTCGCCCGTTAAGTTGCCAGTACGAAGGTGCCCAAAGTTAATTTGGGCTTCAGCAGCCAACATCCGCAATAGCACCTGCTGTGTGGGCATCTCAAGGCTAAATATTGCGACCGGTAGTTCCTGCTCAATCGCAATATTCTGAGCCATATTCAGTACTAACGTACTTTTACCCATGCTGGGACGCGCCGCAATAATAATTAAATCACCACGCTGCAGCCCCGAAGTCATTAGATCAAAATCGGTAAAGCCCGTCGGTATACCGACGTATTGGTCCTGTTTATGGAAGAGTTGCTCGATCCCTGCCAAGGTCTCCTTGACAATCGAACCGACTGATACAAATCCTTGGTCATCATCCGCCTGACCAAGACGAAAGACCCCTTCCTGGGCTTGATCCAGCACATCCCGGAGTTCCTGATCCTGGTCACGTGCTAGATTGCTGATCTGCTCCCCTGTTTGCACCAACTGCCGGCGTGTCGATTTCTCTCGAACAAGCTGCCCATAGAACTCGGTGCTTTCCGTTTCGACAATCCGGGCTTGTAGATCATAGAGGTAGAGATCACCACCCGCTCGATTGAGTTCATTTTTTCTTTCGAGCTCATCCGACACGAGGAGCGGATCCACCTTGTTATGACGCTCATAGACCGCAAGAATCGCCGCATAAATGAGCTGATGATCCGCAGTAAAAAAATCCTCCGAAGTATGACCGAGAATAGCAATCACGCGGGGAATCACTGCGCTATCGACCATCATTGATCCAAGCACAGCTTGCTCTGCTTCCCTGTCGTGAAGGAGTTCCGTAGTTTTGGTATTCATCGTTCAATCCGGAGTTTATGACTGGTGAAGTCAGTTTGTCAAGATGACTCTTCACGAACAACAACAATCTGAATATCTGCGGCAACGTCAGCATGAAATCGGATGGGAACCGTGAAAACACCGAGCTCTCTAATCGGTTCGTCTAGTTCAATATTCCGCCGATCCACTTCAATATCCTGGCTCGCCAGTGCTTCCGCGATATCCATTGAGGTAATCGATCCAAAAAGCCGATCGTTTTCCCCAGCGCGCCTTTGGATTGTACAAGTGACTTCTGCGATACGGCTTGCGAGTTCTTCAGCCCTTACTCTTGCTTTTTCACCTTGGGCTGCTAGCAACTGTCGTTCATGCTCAAGCATCCGTCGGTTTTTTTCCGTCGCTCGAACTGCAAGTTGCATGGGGATGAGATAGTTACGTGCATAACCGTTGGCAACTGTTAAAATGTCCCCCTCATCCCCGAGCGTTTCAACGCTTTTTTTAAGAATAACTTCCATAGAATGCCTCTCAATTTTTATACCTAAGAATTTTCGCAGGCAGTAAGAGTCGGAAGACTGTTACGTACAGTTTCTCACCCATACTGATCTACTGTTGTGTTGTAAAAGGCAGTAAGGCTATGTCACGCGCGCGTTTGATAGCTCTTGTTACCTCCCTTTGGCGCTTCGCGCAGTTTCCCGAAACTCGTCGTGGTAGAATTTTACCGCGGTCTGTCATAAAATTTCTAAGCAATTCAATATTCTTATAATCAATGGAATCTACCTTTCTCGGGCACTTTCCCGTGCAAAATCGACACCGTTTGCGACGTCCTCTTCGATAGGGCGTTTCACGGTTACCTCTTAAGTTGTCACGGTTACCTCTTAAGTTGTCACGGGTATCTCTTGTGTTACCCCGTCTGTCACCCCGTTGTTCCCTTGCCACAATTTTAATCCTCCAATTTGTAATACAGAAGAAAAGCGGGCATTGACCGCGCCCGCTTTTGATTCCTCATGTTCGTTAATTTTATACAGCGGTTAATCTCAGAAAGGAATGTCGTCGTCAGTCGTCGACGGTCCCTGTTCTCCGGAAAATTCGGGTGATGAGGGCATTGAGCCGGGGGATGCTTGATCGTAAGCACCACCACCCTCGCCATCTTGACGACCACCGACCAATTGAACCCTTTCGGCAACGACATCTAGCTTGCTGCGTCTTTGACCATCATCGGTTTCCCATGAATTGAAATTCAGTCGTCCTTCAAGGAAAACAGGGCTACCTTTTCTTAAGTATTCATTACAGACTTCTGCTTGTCTTGCCCACGCGGTTATATCGACAAAACAAACATCTTCCTTTCTTTCACCAGACTGACGATCGTTGTAAACACGGTTGACGGCAATTCCAAAGTTCGCGACTGCTGCTCCGCTAGGAAGATATCTCAGCTCTGGGTCACGGGTAAGGTTTCCCATAAGTATAACCTTGTTGTAGCTTGCCATGATTATCGTCTCCTTATGCTTTGGCTGATGCTCTCTTTATCAGCCGTATCAATAAGCATTAAATGTATTTATTCTGGTCTTCGTCTTCGCTCTCAATATCTTCAAAAGAACGAGCATCTGTCGAGTCGCTTTCTTCTTCCTGTGCTGCCGACGGATGGTCCGGAGTAGATGTGGTTAGATCCCCTTCAAATTGCACAACGATATGCTTGATAATCAATTCCGTAATTCGATAGTGACCATTCAGTTGCGTTACAAACTCAGGGCTACTTTCAAACACGATCAACACATAATAGCCATCATTGTGTTGCTTCACAGCATAAGCGAGCCTTTTCTTCCCCCATGGATCTACCTTTAGAACCTTACCTCCACCAGATTGGATAGCCGTCTTGACGCCTTCAATAACGCCATCTGTTTGGCTTTCATCTATATCTGGGTTAATAATAAAAATTGTTTCGTATTGACGCACTGCTCTCGTACCTCCCTGTGGACGAATGGCTCCAATTTAAATTTTGACTGATATTTACTCGCAGAGAAAAAATCTCCTGCATCTCCCTCATAATAACAATAGCAGAATTCATAATCAGTCAACGATGGAGCAGAGATTGGTTAAATTATACCATAATTCGCTTGCTTTATCAACCGTTTTTAGTTGGACGCATAAATATGTAATAAAAGCAGATTCCTATGGACAACATCCGGCTCACTGGCTATAATTTGTGTGGCTGTAATGGTATGGATTCACACCCCATCCTTAGTTGAAAGGAACAACGACAATGTTATCCAAAACCTGTTTTTGCCGTGGCGTTGGGATTTTGTTCATTATCACAATTGGTTGTCAGACCCAAACTTTACAAAGCCCGATCTTTGAACCGCCTCCCGAACTAATCAACTTTGCGCTTCTCAACAAGGGGGCAGCGGCTGAAGCTTCACAATACCTCCCCAACCACCTCCCCGAAGAAGTGATTGATGGAGACATCTCTTCGGAAACATGGGATGAAGGCAGCGGTTGGGGGTGTACTCTGGAACATCTACGTACCTCAGACCTAAACAGACGACCATATGTGCGAATCAACCTGCCTGAACCCGTTGACATCCGGCAAATTGTTATGTACACAATCGATTCCGAACAGTATCCCGCTGCACAGTATGGTCTTAAAGACTACCGGATTGAATATTGGCACGGTACAGGCTGGGGATTGATTCCAACAGGCGATACGAAAGATAGGCAGTACACAGCAAGGGATAACACCAAAGGAAAACGGGTGCATGACATTCGTGGCAAGCTGTTTGCCCAACACATCCGCCTTGTACCTGTGTCAACTAATGATACGGAACGGGTTTATCAGTATATGTCGCGGGAAAAACCTGTTTATGAAGTCAAAGGGCTGGGGCGGGTCATGGAATTGGAAGTGTGGGGATATCCAATAGCAACGGGTCAGACAGCACAGAAGTTTGCTCAAGCATTTGCCCCACAGGCAGAGGTGCCATCGAGTGACGAGAAATTGATAAAGATGGTGTTAACGCAATATGAGGAAGGATACGATAGCACCAATCTTAAGAAGGTTATGTCTTGCTTCTCAACAAACTACAATTCCAATGGGCGAACATATAACGATATCCAAACCAGAGCTGCTGATTTTTTTCAAAAACATCATCAGATCAACATGACACTGACAGAGATCAACCTCCACCGGAACTTAATTGATGAGACTGTCGTTGTCAGTGGAATCTACGTACTTCAGTATACACCGAGAGACAATGGAAAAGCCGAACGGACTTTCGGTGAGCTTTCGTTGGTCTTAGCAGACACAGAGGAAGGATGGAAAATCATCCGCGCTAACTAACCAGCGCGGAAACTTCCCTAATCCGTTACGGATTGGAGTCTTCATCGTCCCGGTAGGGCGCAAGGACATCATCGACAGGACGGGTTTGGGGAAACCACGAAACGACTTTGCACAGTACCTCATCAAGCAAGGCATCGGGACAAGAGGCCCCAGCGGTCAGGATAATATCAATGGGACCATCATCAGCGGGATGCATCGGCAGCCAATCGGTCGTTTCGCACACAGTTTTTGCGTGAATGTCCCAGTGATGGATCGATCGAGGTGATTTGATCTCCTCGGCATCACGGACGAAGTACGTCGGCATTTTACCCTCAAACAACTCGACAAGGTGGCTGGTATTGGAGGAATTGTATCCCCCCACTACCAAGGCTAAGTCGCCGCGGTCTGCGATGAGAGCGAGTGTTGCGTCCTGATTCTCTTTGGTCGCGTAGCAGAGCGTGTCCTTGGTATCGGCAAAATGTTCGTCAATACGCTCCTCACCGTATCGGTCTGCCATCGCCCCCCGAAGTAGGTCGGCAATCGCCTGCGTCTCGGTCGCCAACATCGTCGTCTGGTTGACAACCCCAATACGTTTCAGATCACGATCCGGCTCAAAGCCGGGGGAGTAGCCATTAGCAAAATATTCAAAGAAAAACGCTCGGTCAGCTTCCCCGCATATCACTTTAGCCAAGTTCTTCGCCTCAACCAGATCCAGCACAACCACGACGGGCGCTTCCGATTTCGCATGGGAAAATGTCGCTCGCGTCTCCTCGTGGTATCGCTTGCCGTGCACTACAATAGTGTAATCTTGCCTGCCAATCTCCTCACTTTTCTTCCACACCTTTTCCACAAAAGGACAGGTTGTATTGTATGCGTAGGGGTTAATGCCACGTTCATTCAGTTCAGATTGTATTTCCAGTGTCGTTCCAAAGGCAGGCACAATAACCACATCTTCGGGCATCAATTCATCGAAAGGGATTAATGGCTTACCCGATGTTTCGCAGAGGAACTGCACCCCCCGTTCACGGAGATCTGTGTTGACGTGAGGATTGTGAATCATCTCAGACAGCAGAAAGATTCGCTTATCCGGATTTTCGTCCAGTGCCCGGTAGGCAATTTCGATTGCGTTTTCCACACCGTAGCAGAATCCAAAGTGACGTGCAATCTTAAAACGCACCGGACCAAAGTCCAAAACGGAAGGGGCAAGATCACGTTTGCGAGGGTCGATCCCCCGGCGTGCTTGCTTCACCATAGAAATGATAGGGCTTCGGTAAAAAAGGGGGACGTTAAATTCTCTTGGCATTTCTCACCGTTCCCACGGTTGGCTCTGCCATATGAAGATTAATTTATTAATTGGGTAATCCCGATTTTCCTTGAAACATAGGGTAGGCGCGGTTTTCAACCGCGCTGGCGTCGATAGCAAATTACCCGTTTAATTTCTTAAAACTCATTAGGCAGAGTCACTTGCCGGGCACACCTATTTTAATTGGCCCTTGAAAAAATCTGGAGGATTGGTTGGTTTTATTGGGTTGATAAACTCTTGAAGGACAGCAGGTGGCGGTAATTCTATGATCGAATACTCGAGAATATTACCATTCGGTCTCACAGTATCAATTATGTAGCTCCCATCCAAAGCCATAGCTCGGTTAAGAGATGCACGTGATAAAAATCCTTCACCTTTGAGGGAATAGACATCGGCGAGTAAGTAGTGTGCCTCGACGAAGCTAGGGGCAATCTGGATCGCTTTTTTGAAGGCTACAACGGCTTTGTCAAGTTTACCCTGCTCCAAGTAGGAAGCTCCAAGATTCTTATATACCACAGATTCGCTTGTTGCACCAAGATCTGCGAGCTCCAACTGAAATTTTGTACTCTGCTGAATCAACTGATCAATTTCTTCATCAAAGAAGTAGAGTTCTCTATTGTCGGTTCGCACTAGGAACGAGGGGGTGGTTTCTTTGCCTCGAAAACGTTGACCAGAAATGCGATCTGTTTTGACGACAACTGCTTCCTTATGCTTCTCTAGATTATTAGCACCTTTACAGGCAGACAGAAGATAACAGATCCCAACGCAAAAAGCGATAAATAACGTTCTCATTTCGCTGCCTCCCTCTCATTCGCTAAAAACCTTTGTAATCTCGTCCGTCTCAAAAATAGGGAGTGGACAACGCTGGCTATCCGTCTCGATCCAGCAACCACTTTCCGGTGGTCGCAACTGACCGATAATTTGACAGGGGATATTGCGTTCAATAATCGCCGACACAATCTCGTTGCTTTTCGTGGGGTCCGCCGCAATCAGTAACGCACCAGAGGAGATAATCCCTAGCGGATTCAGATCTAATTCATGACAGAGTTGCGCTGTTTCATCTGATATGAGTAGCGCATCTTGCCAGACAACCACCCCCAAGTTCGCAGCATGTGCTAGCTCGTGGATGGCTGTCGCGACACCACCTTCTGTCGGATCGTGCATTGCATGGACACCACCAGTTTCAACAGCAATCAGTGCATCCTCCAGCACTGAAATTCCCGGCGAGGTCAAATACTGCTTTGCTCGATCGAGAAAGGCGGAGGAAAACTTCGCCAATAGATCGGCTTCACACTCGCGGGCGATGATTGACGTGGCTTCAATGCCAAGCCCTTTCGTCAATATTAGATCATCCCCCGCCTGTGCCCCCGATGACAGGATTAACTTGTCCTTGGCGACTTCACCGAGCATTTGCCCAATGACAATTGGTCTATCTAAACCGTAAGTAATCTCAGTGTGACCGCCACACAACGTAATGCCAAAATGATTACATGCGGCGTTAATTTGTTCCATTATACGGCGAACCGACGCTTCAGTTGTCCGGTTTTCCGGTAGAAGAATTGTCGTCAACAGCCATTTTGGAACTGCCCCCATCGTTGCAATATCGTTGCTGTTGACGCAGATAAGATACCAGCCAATCTCATCGGTTGCAAAGGTAATCGGATCTGTTTTAGCAACCAGATACGATTCGCCGAAATCTATTACAGCAGCGTCCTCTCCAATTTTCGGTCCAACAATGACACGAGTATCCTGACTCGGTTGCGGTAAAAGCTGCTCCAGCAGATCAATCTTGAGTTTTCCGAGGGGCAATGCCATTGGTGTAAATCCTGTTAAGCGGTGAGGATTTTTCGACCTCTTGCACGACGTTGAGAGAGGATCTTGCGGCCATCCCGCGTAGCCATCCGTTTACGAAACCCAAACTTATTTTTTCGTTTGCGACGGTGGGGTTGATATGTACGTTTCATCGAAATCTTCGCTGTGGAAACCCCGTTTTTTAAGGCGGGGAGGAAACAGCACTCCTTTTTAGATATAGTTAAAGTTTAGTTGGCACGGGATTGCGAGCCTCGCCCTTTAGGACGGGGTTATTGACCAGTACCTGCTCCTAACTATGGTAGATTTTAGAATTACTGAGACACTCCCAATGCACAACCAACCCCCTAAATCCCCCTTATCAGGGGGACTTTGGAAACTTCGCGACGGTCAGAGTTATTGGTAATGTCCACTTATTTCTCTAATTCACCATAATTTTATTTTTTTTTACAATCAACTCAAAGCGAAGGAATGATAGTCTATCAGGTTAGGATTTGTCAAGCCTTTTTCCCGCGGATAGATCGGATTTTGGCTTGATTTTACACCATGTTTTATGATATACTACATCGGACTTTTTTACGAATAGAAACTAAATCTAATCCTCCTCTCTCTATAGGTAAACGATTTGTGGACAGTTTGTGGATAACCTGTGGATAACTTGTGATTAGATCAGATAATTTTTGTCCTTAGTAGTGCGCTGTTGATTTTATATTTATGATTTTTTCCTCATTTTGGTTTCCAGTTGTTTAGCGGGCAAACCTGTTAGGAAACCCAACCTTTTTATATCAATAGTTAATTGCTATATCGCTTGAATTTCCCTGAAAACCCCTCCAATTATTATAGGAATTAATATAATGCGGTATACTCCGGATCAAATCTGGTTGAAAATTCTGTCTGAGTTGGGCGACACTATTCGAGAAGATGTTTATCTCCGTCAAGCTAAACCAATGGCTCTTACAGAAAGTGAACTAACAGTTTCAGTTCCGAGTGTGTATACACAAGAACAAATTGCAAGCCGTTTTCTTCCTGATATCAACGGTTTCTTAGAAAAGCAGATTGGCACAAGCTGTCGGCTCAAAATTATTGCTGCACAGCCTGACGGAAAAAGGCAACCTGAATCTTCGGCCTCAGCCACCTCTGCTGCTGTACCTGATGATGACGATGATCATGCCCCCTCGACTGATACAACCCTTAATCCCGAATATAGTTTCGATCGATTCGTTGTAGGAACAGGCAATCGTTTGAGTCACGCGGCATCACTGGCTGTAGCGGAAAACCCAGGGAAGATTTACAACCCACTTTTCATCTATGGCGGCGTTGGACTGGGTAAGACTCACCTGCTGCACGCAATCGGTAATCGAATCCAAGCGGTTCATTCCAAGCAGAAAGTGCTATATATATCTTCTGAGACCTTTATGAATGAATATATCGACTCTATCATCACTCGCACAACCGCCTTCGATTTCCGCAGCAAATATCGGACAGTCGATGTGCTTCTTATTGATGATATTCAATTTTTACAACGTAAGGAGGGGACCCAAGAAGAATTTTTCCATACTTTTAATGAGCTTCACCAGAATTCAAACCACATTGTGATGACAAGCGACCGCCCACCAAAAAACCTAGAAACTGTTGAAGAACGATTACGCTCCCGTTTTGAGTGGGGCATGGTTGCAGACATCAGTCCACCACAATTTGAAACAAGGATTGCTATCCTTCGCCAGAAATGTGAAGACCAAAACTTGGAAAATGTTCCCGACTCTGTTTTAAGCTATATTGCCGAAGTGATTCAAACAAACATTCGGGACCTAGAGGGATCACTCATTAGGGTCGCCGCAGAAGCAAGCCTTTTCAATGAGGAGTTGACGGTCGATTTTGCCCGTAATGTGTTAAACGACTTCGCCACCCCGTCACCCCGGATTAACTCTAAAGCTATTACAGCAGAAGATATTCAAAAAGCAGTAGCGGGCTATTTTCGTCTCAAAATTGGTGACCTCAAATCCTCTACACGCACAAAAGCGATCGTTGTGCCCCGGCAAATTGCCATGTATCTTTGCCGTCAACTAACCAACCTGTCTCTTATGGAAATTGCAAATGCTTTTGGTAGGCAAGATCACACGACCATTTTGCACGCTAACAACCGAATTGAAGAGAGCATCCGTACAGATGCGGAATTGTACCAAACAATTAACTTTTTAATCGAAGATATTAAATAATAGAAACATATTGGTTAAATCGTTAATGTGGATAACATGTGGATAACTCTGTGGATAACATGTGGATGGTTTGTGGATAGATGTGGATAACTTTGAGCCTGTGGATAGATTGTGGATAAGTTTAAAAGTTATCCACAATTCGTCCACAGGCTTCCAACCAGTCGTGGTGCGGGTTTAACCGAGTTATCCACATATCCACATCCCCTACTACTACTATTATTAATATATAAATTAATAGAATAGAGAGTAGATAAGGAATATATAACCGTAATTCATCAAAAAGTATTTATGAGATTTAACTTAGAAACATAATTTTCTTAGGAGAAAGAAGATGCAATTAGTTTTTGCGAAAGAAGATCTTTTTAGATGTATTCAGGTATTACAAGGTGTAGCTGCTGGAAGGAACACTCTTCCAATATTGTCGAATATTCTGATTCGTGCAACGGACGGACAAATCGAGATCGCAGCAACCGACCTTGAAGTTAGCATTCAAACCGTGGTTCCCGGCACTATCGTTGAGGAAGGTGCCATTACCGTATCGGCAAGAAAGCTTTCTGAAATTGTACGTGAATTGCCGGACCAAGAAATAAGGCTTACAACAACGGCAAACGATCGAATCGAAATTACCTGTGGAGAAGGTGTTTATAAAATTATCGGGCTCCCGGATGATGAATTTCCGGAGCTTCCCTCAATTACGGGAGCGTTTTTCACAATTGATGGTGATTTGCTCTGTTCGATGATTGATAAAACCGAGTTTTCTGCTTCCACTGAGGAAACGCGATACTTCTTGAATGGACTGTATTTTGATTTGACACCCGAGATAACTCAAATTGTCGCAACTGATGGGCGCCGCCTTGCTGTCGCTTCGAGTGATACACTGATGCCACCACCTCAAGAGCCGATAGGGGTTATCGTTCCACTCAAAGCGGTCCGGGAAATTACCAAGACCTTTGCAGAATCAGCAGAGGTTAAAGTCAGTCTGCTAGAAAACCAGATTATTTTCGCTGATGATGACTCTACTTTAACTTCTCGATTGGTTGAGGGGGAATATCCTAAGTACCAACAGATTATTCCCAGCGATAACGAAATTCACCTGACACTTAATGTCGATAAAATGCTGGGAGGATTGAGACGAGTATCGCTGTTATCCAACCCGAAAACTTACTCAATTCGTTTGGACGTTCAGGACGGCAAAGTACGAATCTCTGCCAAGACACCCGAACTTGGGGAGGCGTATGAAACTGTGGATGTTACAGGGGGAGATGGAGAGATCCAGATCGCTTTTGATGCGCGTTTCCTCGTGGAAGCCGTGGGACATATCCAAGCCGAAGATTTCCGTTTGGAACTCAAGGATTCCCTCAGTGCGGCTGTTTTAAAGCCTGTTGACGATGATGGACATCTCTGCTTGATCATGCCGATGCGACTTGACTCATAGTAATTTCGATTATCTGACCAAGTGTGAGAGGACTCATGACAGAATATGTTATGAGTACCACGCTTTAAGGTAGGGATGGTGTTATTCCGGCCTACGGCTTTACCTGAAATATTGACTATTGATAGTAATCTAAGTATGACAAAGATGTAACTGAGCGGGTTCTCTGCACACGCTAAAAGTGCCTTACGACAATGCGACTAAACCAACTTGTGTTGCGTAATTTTCGTAGTTATGCTGATTGTGAAATTGAATTCACCGATCGGGTGAACCTAATTATTGGGGAAAACGCGCAGGGGAAAACAACACTACTAGAAGCCATCTATTTCCTCAGCACGGCGAAATCACACCGCACCTACCCTGATAATGAATTGATACGGCACGACGAGAATTGGTTTTACCTCAAAGGAGAGATTGCTGCTACAGATGGTTCGCAGCCTGATCCAGACCCCCACGGTCTGCATCCATTAGACTCGATGACGGTTGAAGTCTCGAACGAGTTGAGTGGTAAGAAACGCTTCAAGTTCAACGGGATTATTCAAAAAAAACTTTCCCAGTGGATTGGTCAGTTCAACGTTGTTTTTTTCTCCCCTGAATCGCTCACTTTAGTCAAAGGGGCTCCGGCAGACCGCCGGCGTTTTATCGATCTTTTAATTTCTCAAATCAATTCGGTGTACTTAAATGCTCTCCAAAACTACCAATTTGCACTTAAGCAGCGCAACGAGTTGTTGAAACAAATTCGGTCGAAACGGGCTAGTCCTGACCACCTCGATCCGTGGGATGATATACTCGTTGCTGAAGGAATCTCTATCCTCCAAACACGCGTGACAATTTTTGACCAATTAAAGGCTTACGTTCAAGCCAAACACGCCGAGTTGACAGGAGATCGTGAGATCCTTGAATTGAAATACCAACCTTCCCCTGAAAAGATTGATGACGTGATTGAACAGGAGGCGACAGAACTATTTCGCAAGAGGCTACAATCTTCCCGATCTTACGATATTCTGCGCGGTATGACTTCGGTGGGACCGCACCGGGATGATTTCAAATTAATACTAGAATCGCAGTCTGCTGGAGCGATGTATTTTCAGGAAGCAAAGGCTTTTGGATCACAGGGGCAGCAACGAACCATCGCTTTAGCTCTAAAACTTGGCGAATTGGAATTAATACGTGAAACCACAGGTAAAACTCCTATCGTTCTATTGGATGACGTGTTCTCAGAATTGGATGAGGAGCGTTCGTCTTTTTTATTTAACTTGCTAGGACGATTGAATGCCCAAACATTTATCACTTCAACGCGGCAGGAGGCATGGGTACCAGAATTGGGTGCTTGCCGCGTGTTTACGGTGCATGATGGACAGGTCAACTGAGAAAACAGAACGTATCGATCTACTTCTTGATGGGCTTATTCGTGATTATGGCTTGGATCACAAAGTTCTTGAAACACAAGTCTTTGCCGCTTGGAAGGGAGCGGTGGGAGCGCTGATTGCTCGCAACACTCAGCCAATTTCACTAGTTAATGGGAAATTAACAGTTTATGCCTCCGCTCATGTCTGGGTCAACGAGCTTCAGATGTTGAGAGGTCAAGTGATTCCCAAAATCAACAAAGTTGTCAATTTTCCTGCGGTGAAAACATTGGAATTTTCTGTTAAGCCGATCCATTCGTCAAAATCTCCAAAAAGTCAACGTTTTCACCGTCCAAAACGTCTTAAATTAGAAACTGCTGAATTAGATACAGAGACACTAAAACGCATTGATCAGACCGTTGCATCGGTTGAAGATCCAGATTTGAAAGCGCACTTAAAGCGACTCTTTACTAAACAGAGCCAACGCGCTTTAATTGAAGATGAGTAATAGAAGTTGATGAAAGGGGTACAGATATATGAGGAAGGGTTCTTCTTACACAGCGAAAAATATCCAGGTACTTAAAGGGTTAGAAGCTGTTCGCAAACGTCCTAGTATGTACATTGGCAGCACTGGACCCACAGGGCTACACCACCTGATCAAAGAGTTAGTCGATAATTCAATCGACGAAATCTCTGCCGGCTTCGGATCAAAGGTGGAAGTTACCCTGCACGCCGACGGCAGCGCAACTGTGCGTGATGAGGGGCGTGGTATTCCGGTGGGGCGACATGCGAGTGGTGCTTCTGCGTTACAAGTCGTGATGACCACATTGCATGCCGGCGGAAAATTTGATGGACGTGCAAGCTCTGGATATAAAACCGCTGGCGGTCTGCACGGCGTAGGTGCCTCTATTGTAAATGCTCTATCAGAATGGACCCATGTCCAGGTTAGGCAAAATGGAAAGGTACATCAGCAAAAGTATGAACGCGGCATACCCGCGACAAAGGTTGAAGTTGTCGGCACGAGCAAAAAAACAGGGACAACGACAACCTTCATGCCAGATTCAGAAATCTTTGAAACCATTCACTTCTCACATGATGTCTTAGCCGAGCGACTCCGCGAATTTGCGTTCCTTAATCGTGGTATCAAGATTGTCTTCAAAGATGAGCGGCTGACTGAAGACGGTAAAGAGAGGGAAACCCGCGTGTTTCAGTACGCGGGTGGCATTTCGTCGTTTGTCCAATATCATAATCAGAACAAAGAGGTTCTCCACAGAGATCCCATTTACATAGAGGGACTTAGAGATGATGTTTCGGTCGAGATTGCGCTGCAATTCAATACCGGTTATTCCGAAAATCTCTTTTCCTACGCCAATAATGTCCGTACACCCGAAGGTGGGTTCCATGAGAGCGGTTTCAAAAGCGCGTTCACACGGACTTTCAATGTTTATGCTAAATCCTATGATCTGCTAAAGAATGTAAAGATTAATTTGTCGGGTGAGGATATTCGTGAGGGAATGACCGCTGTCCTTAGCGTTAAAGTCCCTGACCCACAGTTTGAAGGACAGACAAAACAGAAATTGGGTAATACTGAGGTCGAGGGGATTGTACAGTCGCTGGTCAATGAGAAGTTAAAGACCTATCTTGAGGAAAACCCAAACATTGCTAAAAGGATTATTCAAAAGAGTGTTCAAGCCGCGCAAGCACGAGATGCCGCTCGGCGGGCGCGGGAAGTCATCCGCCGGAAAGGGATATTGGATTCCGCATCAATGCCCGGCAAACTTGCCGATTGTTCCGAACGGGACCCCGCACTGTGCGAAGCATTTCTCGTTGAAGGGGATTCAGCTGGTGGAACAGCAAAGCAAGGACGGGATCGGCGTTTCCAAGCAATATTGCCGTTGAAGGGAAAAGGCATCAACGTTGCCAAGGCACGCTTGGATAAGATTCTCAAGAACGATCAGATTATCGATATTGTCACCATGCTGGGGACAGGAATCGGTCAAGAAGATTTTTCGATGGAAAAGTTGCGGTATAACAAGGTGATTATCATGGCTGATGCCGACGTTGATGGCGCACATATCCGGACCTTGCTCTTGACTTTCTTTTTCCGTCAGATGCCCCAGTTGATTCAGGAAGGACATCTGTACATCGCTCAACCGCCGCTGTATCAAATCCGGAAGGGCCGTCGCGCCCAATACCTCCAAAGCGACGAACAGATGAATGAGTATCTCATAGACGCTTCGATGGAAAGCGCGAAACTGACCAACAGCCGCCGTGCTAGACCGTACACAGAAAAACAGTTTCGCACAATTCTTGAGACCATCCGAGGCATTGAGAGTTCATTAGGCGAGTTAGGGCGAAAAGGGATTGATACGGATCGCATTTTTGGTCAACGTTTTCGGGGTGAAGAGACCGTCCCCTTACTCCTAGTTCAAACCGATGAGGGAAAATTCTACCGTTTTGAGGATGAGGATATTGATCAGTTGATTGAACAGAATACCAATTCGCAGCTGGAGATAAAAATCGAAGATCTTGAAGAGACGAGCGAGGCGGTGAGCGAGACGGTGATTGAGGATGTCTCAGATATGTCTGAAATCCGAGAGTTGGATAAGCTCATTGGTGGGTTAGACAAATTTGACATATTGCCTCACGATTTCGATCGTTCAAATGGGGTCGAGAGTAGTAACGGTAATTCGACGTTTACCATCCGAGATGGGGACCGGGAGCCTCGAAAATCGAATACCGTATGGGAAATGCTGGGCATCATTGAAGACATCGGGCGACGCGGTATCAATATTACCCGCTACAAGGGGCTTGCGGAGATGAACGCGGATCAGTTGAAGGACACGACGATGGACCGTGAATCACGAATCCTGCTTCAGGTCAAGATGGAGGATGCTGTCGAAGCGGATCGGATATTTACCCTGCTCATGGGCGATGATGTTGACCCACGGCGTGTCTTCATCGAAAAGTATGGGAGTCAGGTGAATCTCGACCTATATGGGGCCTAGGATGTCAAATAATGACGTGGATTGGCGGGACAGTGGGGTGAAGATTGTCCGCAGCGATCAGCTTGATATGAATACGCCGCAGACCCCCGGCATGACTCGTGCCGCGGCCATCAATCGTGCGACCACCGGGGCTGACAAACTTTGGGCTGGTACGGTAAGTATTCAACCGAATGCAAAAACCAGCGCACACCATCATGGTGCGTTGGAGAGCGTGATTTATGTTGTGAACGGACGCGCACGTATGCGGTGGGGCGATCAGCTTGAATTTGTCGCAGAGGCGGGACCGGGCGATTTCATCTATGTACCGCCCTTCGTGCCACACCAAGAAATTAACGCCAGCACGGATGAACCCCTCTCCTGCGTCTTGGTGCGGAGTGATCAGGAACCGATTGCTATCAACTTGGATATTGAACCGGTAGAGCCGCCGGAGGAAGTCTATTGGGTTGACCCGATTCATCCTGAACCGTAAGGGAAACAGAGTAATGATTAAAGTAAAAATCCCTAGAGAAACATGGCACAAAGCTTGGAAATCGTTGCTCCAAGAAGGGCCTATCACGCGAGTGTCAAAGGATTACATCTATCTTATTTCAGATCGGCACCTACAAATACTAGAGGAAAAACAACTTCCATTTGAGGAGATAGACGCCGTTGTTAGTCCAAGTGAAAAAATACGACATTTACTTGCCTCTCCGCTACAATGATGGAAGACAAATTGAAGATGAAAGATTTGATCAAGTTGATGATGTCCTGTATGAACGCTTTGGCGGATTAACTACTGTCATGCGTGAATTTCCATTGCGCGGCTTATGGAGTGGAGAAAGTGAAGCCTATCTTGATCTCATCATCATTTATACTACTATTGACTTTGAACCTTCCGAGTCAACAACCCAATTTTTTGAGGAATACAAAGAGATTTTAAAGTCTCAATTTCAGCAAGAAGAAATCCTAATCACGGTTCAAGAGATCGGAGTATTTTAGAATATACACTTGCCGGTAAATTATACTAAGGAGTAAAGCAAAACGTGCTAACACGAAACGATGAAAATACTAATATTGTCACACGATATATTGAGGATGAGTTAAGGGAATCCTACCTCACCTACGCGATGAGCGTCAACACTAACCGGGCGATTCCTGACCTAAGGGATGGACTGAAGCCCAGTACGCGACGCATCCTCTATGCGATGGGAGAGATGAACCTCACGGCAGGTCGTTCCTATGACAAGTGTGCCGCTGTCGTCGGTGAGGTCATGAAGAACTTCCATCCGCATGGCGACGGTCCAATCTACGACACATTGGTTGGTCTGGTTCAAGACTTTGCTATGCGCTACCCTTTGGTGGACGGACAGGGAAATTTTGGCTCCATTGACGACGACCCACCGGGAGCGATGCGTTACACAGAGTGCCGTTTGATGCGGATCGCAGATGAAATGTTAGCCGACATCCACAAAAATACCGTTGACTTCCAACCAAACTACAAGGAATCGACGACCGAACCAACTGTGCTTCCTGCGCGATTGCCAAACTTGCTGGTCAATGGGACAACCGGTATTGGCGTGGGCTACCTGACCCGTATTCCGCCGCATAATCTTGGTGAGATTGTGGATGGGTTAATCCTCTTGCTGGAGAATCCGGAGGCAACGCTTGACGACCTCATGAAACATATCCCTGGTCCCGACTTCCCAACAGCAGCCGAGATCGTTGGGCGCACCGGTATTCGCGAAATATACGCTACTGGCAGAGGGACGATCACCGTTCGAGGAAAAGCGGTCATCCAGGAGACAAAAGAGGGCAGAGAACATATCCTTATCACAGAGATTCCATACCAAGTCAAGAAGAATCAGTTGCTTCAGAAGATGTACGATCTTGTCGCTAGTAAGACAATCACAGGAATCTCCGATATCCGAGATGAATCAGACCAAGAGATGCGGGTCATCGTTGAACTCAAACGTGGTGAGATTGCACAGGTAATTTTGAATCAGCTATACAAGCACACCCAGATGCAGACCAACTATAGTGCAATTATGTTATGTCTCGTTGATGGGTTGCCCAAGGTGTTGTCTTTACAGGAGATCATGAGTTACTACCTTGAACATCGTCGAGAAGTCATTCGCCGTCGGACTCAATATGATCTTGATGTTTGCGAACGACGCGCACATATTCTGGAAGGGTATCGGATCGCCTTAAACAACATTGAAGATGTGATTGACACTGTTCAAACCGCGGAATCTCCCGAAGAGGCGCGAAACCTATTAATAGAGAATTATGACCTTTCGGAGCTGCAGGCGAGTGAAATCTTAACCATGACGCTTCGCCAACTGACAGGACTCGAACGCCAGAAAATTAATGATGAGTATACAAATCTGCTTGAACAGATTGAAGAATTGCGGGCAATCCTTGATAGCGAGATTCTCATCACCAACATTATCAAAGAGGAATTGTTGGAGCTAAAAGCGAAATACGCTGATGAACGGCGAACCCAAATCGGTGATGCAGCGACCGAGTTTGAGATTGAAGACCTCATTGCCGATGAAGAGATGGTCGTCGTTATTTCCCACGAAGGTTACATCAAGCGGATGCCACTCACCACCTATCGCCGTCAACATCGAGGTGGGGTTGGGGTGATCGGAATGCAAAACAAGGAGGGCGATTATCCCGAACATGTCTTTATTGCATCTGCCCATCAATATATCCTGTTCTACACCGATCGGGGTAAGTGTTATTGGCTGAAAGTCTTTGAGATTCCCGAACGGGGGCGTACTGCATCGGGGCAAGCAATTGTCAATCTGCTCCGGATTGAAAACGACGAAAAGATCACAGCGTTTGTGCCAGTACGCGAGTTCGATGAAGAACGGTTCGTTTTTATGGCAACGGAGAAAGGTGTTGTCAAGAAATGCAGCCTCGCGGTTTTTAGTAGGCCATATTCTGCCGGCATCATTGCGATCAATCTCGACGAAGGTGACAAACTTATTGGGGTGCATTTGACCGAAGGCAATCACAATATCCTATTGGTCACGCGAACTGGGCTATCTATCCGCTTCAATGAAAAAGAAGTTCGCAAGATGGGGCGGACTGCTGCGGGTGTTCGTGGAATCCGTTTGGCACAGG
Source organism: Candidatus Poribacteria bacterium (assembly GCA_965208425.1). Taxonomy (GTDB): domain Bacteria; phylum Poribacteria; class WGA-4E; order WGA-4E; family PCPOR2b; genus PCPOR2b. The sequence goes on from OZ242335.1 coordinate 76,126, forward strand.
ACGATTTCGTTATCGGTATGGTTGCTGCTGATGATGAGAACGAGACCGTGTTGGTTGTGACGGAAAACGGCTATGGCAAACGTACGTTGTTAGCGAATTATCGTTTGCAGGGACGAGCCGGAAAAGGTGTGATTGCGATTAAAACAAGCACTCGCAACGGGCTCGTCGTTGCGACGAAAATGGTGTCGAACGATGACGAGTTAATCATTGTGAATTCAAACGGTATGGTGACACGCATGGCAGTCAACGATATCCGCACGATCGGGAGGAATACGCAGGGCGTGCGTTTGATGTCGTTGCGGAAAGAAGAGAGTGTTGTTGATGTCGGAAAAATCTCCCCAAATGGTGACGATCCCGAAGTTAAAGAAGGTTGATAAGTCACCTATAGAAAGGTCTTAATGTGGTACGTTTATTAGCGATATCGCTTGCTACCTTGCTGATAGTGGTGAACTTAAATGTACGGCTGAATGCTTCTTACGCGGCAGCATCGGAGTCAGCGATAGCTGAGGTTCCAATCGTTGAGGACCCGTTAAGTCCCGAATATGAGCGTGCGAAGCGAGTTTATGCCCACTTGATTGCTGCCACTTATCTTCGGGTAACAGCTAAACTGTCTCCTGCGAAAAATGGGTATCGCCAGATTCTGCGTGAACATGAGGCTTCCGCTTTTGTCCATACTCAATTGGCGAGCCTTAGCATGGAGATGTTCGACCTCCCAACTGCGGAGCAACACTGCCGCAGAGCTATTGAGATTGCCCCCGAAAAACCAGTGCCCTATTACCTGCTTGGACAGGTTATGATCTGGCGATACGGCAATGCAAAGCACAAAGATAAGTGGGACGATATCGTTGCGACATTCCAAAAAGTCGTCGAGCTAGATCCAGACCATTACGGGTTTGAGAAAAATGGACGACCATTCAGTGCGTACAACTACCTTGGGGAAATTGCAGAGCAGATGGGGGACTATCAATCTGCTGCCAACGCCTTCAAAGAGCTGATTCGGATCATGCCCTATCAGCCGATATACTATTTACGATTAGGCAGTCTCTATAACCAGTTGGGGGATAAACAGGAAGCTATCACCACTTACGAACGTGCGATCAAAATCAACCGCAACCTATGGCGAGCGCATGACGCACTGTGGAAATTGGGCGTTGAGCAGCATGATCGGTTATATCAAGAAGACCAGTTAGAGGCTGCAGCAGAAAACCTCCAGAAAGCAATTTACTCTTATTCTCAACTGCAACGACTAGCCCCACCTGCTAACCACAGGCACGACCACGACAACGATTTGCTAGCACAATTCCGGTCACGTCTTGGGAGCCTCTACGTCGTCTTGGATCGAGAAAACGAGGCAATTGAAGTTTTAGAAGAAGTGTTAGGAACAACTCCCAATAACCCTGATGCAAACTACTGGCTCGGAATTGCTTACCAAGAGATTGGAAATTTTGAACAAGCAGAACACTATCTCAGAGCAACGATTGCACTCTCACCTGAGCGTGAAGAGGCTTACAACGCGCTCGGATATTTTTTTGCCGAGGTTGGAACCAACTTAGACGAAGCTGTGAGGCTAATCCAGAAAGCTTTGAAAAAATCTCCAGCAAATGGTGCCTATTTGGATAGCCTCGGTTGGGCATATTTCAAGCAGGGCAAATTGAATGACGCATTGAAACAACTCGAAAAAGCGGTTATCTACATGCCGAATAGCGTAGAAGTCCAAGATCATCTAGGGGAGGTGTATCTAAAAAAAGGGCTCAAGAAAGAAGCGCTTGCAGCGTGGCAAAAGGCGATTCAACTATCACCCGGTAATACCACGATTCTGGAGAAACTGAAAAAGCATGGACAGGAGTGAGCTCCGAAAAATGAGGATATGGGAAAATGAGAAAATGGGGAAATGGTGCGTTCATGAGTTCATGGGTCCATGGGTTTATTCAGGGTATATGGAATAGACAATCTGTTTCACGTTTCACGCTTCACGTTTTACGGATCACGCTTTACGTTCTGCTGGGAGTGTCGACCGCCTATGGTTGGATCGATGGCACTCCCTATTTTTATGAACACTTCGGGCCTATCCTTAAGGATACTTCTGAAGTTCCTTCTGCGCCTGCTCAACCAAATGCGCCTCAACTGACACTCGGAGATCACAGGGGATTCTTCTCGGTCAATTTTAATACCCACGAACAATATATCGTGCAAGCCACGTTGCGAGCGATTGGTGAGTTTTGTTACATTTTCGTTGAGGATTCGCAGTGGTTACGAACAGTGAATGAACAAACAGTTCGCTCCGTGCGCCGTGCATTTGATGAAGCGACACCGGCTGATTCAAATCGTGGGATCTATGAAATCGAAACGGAGCTTTTTGGGGCACCGCCAGATATTGATGGCGATAACCGGATCTATTTGCTTTTATTGGATATCCGTGACAAATCAACACGAGGCAGCAATTTTGTCGCAGGTTTTTTCAGCCCAGTGAACCAGCACCGAGGCGTTCTGAGACACCCGGAGATAGGTATTCCGGTGCGCAGCAATGAACTCGATATGGTCTATCTGGACACCGATCCCCTAAATGCAGGGAGCGAGAAAGCCTTTGGTGTGCTTGCCCACGAATTTGAACATCTCATCCACTGGCGGCATGATGTGGATGAAGCAATCTGGGTCAATGAAGGTTGTGCTGAATACGCTATGTTCGTTTGTGGCTATCGAGCAAGAAGCCATATCTCATCATTTCAACAGAATCCGCGTATCTCGCTAATAGATTGGCCCCAAGGAGCGCGCAGCCAACTCGCCCATTACGGTGCAGTCTACTTATGGATGCTTTATCTCCATGAACACTACGGCGGTTCACAAACAATTGCCGCAATCGTGAAAGATCGAGCAAACGGAATCTCCGGCATCAATAATGCCTTACGCTCGCGCGGTATCGAAGCGGATTTCCCCGACATCTATGCCGATTGGAAGGTCGCAAATTATCTAGATGATACCGAATTTGCCGATGGGCGGTACGGTTATCATAATGAGCAACTAAAGCTCCGGCACCGCCGTGAGCATCGCTCATATCCTGTGTCTGTTGAAAACAACGTACTTGCTAGCTACGCGTCAGACTATATCCCCTTTTACCCTAGTGCCAGAAGTGGTAGTTTGAGTCTTTCCTTTGAAGGCGATGATCTTTTCCCTTACGATGTCAAAGCAATTGAGTTTCAGGGCGCACAGCCGATGACAGTACACGATATATCGTTGACTGAGATGGGAAAAGGGAGTTTACTTATTCTAGATTTTGGGCAGGAGGTCGGGAAAGTCACGCTTATCCCAAGTGTCCAATCCGAGCACGATTTATCAGGACAAAACATATCATCTTACACCTATGGTGCCCAGCAGATTATTGAAAAGGTAGAGTTTAACGCAACAGTCTTGCCGAATCCTGTTCATCCAAGATATTGGGATATCATCGCCATTCCAAATTACTCAATTGGTGGCAGTCCGCCACAAATCACGGTTGCGCAAAATGCAGATCCCATCGTATCAGCAACTCCAATGAAAGTTGTACAAGATGGAGCTATTTACACATATTCGCTTTATCTTTCTCCGGAGGTCACCCCTGAAAGCGTCCGATGGGAGATTTTCTTCTTGGGGGAATCGGTTGGATCCGGTGAACTAAAAAAACACAACGAGTAGATGTTGAAACAAACAGAACCCGTGCCTAGAAAATAGGTTCGCTCGTTTTCCTTTTACGCATCACGTTTTACGCTTTAAGGAGGTTACACATGGCAACACCAACTTTTTACGCAGGAACAGTCGGTCAAAGTGTATGGCGCAGCAATGATGGTGGTGATTCATGGGATCGAGCAAGTAGCGGAATGTTTCCGGAAGCTGATATTCGTGCCCTCGCTGCTAGTCCCAATGATTCATCAATTCTCTTTGCAGGAACAGAAACCGGCGTTTTCCGCACAAAAAACGGTGGGGATAATTGGGAACAGATCAATTCCCCTATGGATGGGCTCCAAGTCTGGGCAATTGCAATCAACCCCAATAACCCCGATATTCTCTACGCAGGCACCTGTCCGTCTGCCCTTTTCAAATCAAGTGATGGCGGAGATACATGGAGCCGGCTGGATGTTGAACTTGCTGAAGAGTGCGAGGGCGTGCCAATCATTCCGCGCGTAACATCGATCTCAATTGATCCGGAAGATGATCAGACCATCTATGCAGGGATTGAGATTGACGGATTACGTCTCTCCACCGATGGTGGTAAGACATGGGTGGAGCGAAGTGATGGCCTAAGCAGCCTTGACATTCATGGGCTGACAGTTGTCCCCGGCGATCCCAAGGCACTCGTTGCCGCAACAAATAACGATGTATGTGTTACGACAGACATGAACGAGTGGACACCGCTCAGTGTTGGGGATGGGTTCCCTTGGCCCTATTGTCGGGCGGCGATGTATGTTCCCATGAACGGTACAGGTCGAGTTTATATTGGAGCCGGAAACGGTCCCCCCGGAGATGAAGGCGGACTGTTCTACACCGATAACCTTGGCGAATCGTGGGAACGCGCGAATCTTGGGCTGACAGCCAACAGCACAATTTGGTGTTTGGCACGTCAGCCGGAGGTGCCCGGCTGGTTGTTCGCTTGTAGCGTCAACGGTCAGCTGTTCCGCAGCACCGATGATGGTGCGTCGTGGTCCAAACTTTCACATGAATTTGGCGAAGTCCGTGCGCTAGCGATTGTACCGTAAGGAGAGTTCGTACGCTTACTGAAACTCCCTCTGAATCTAAGCCAAAACGTAGGGAACAGCGATCGTTGTTCCCTACTTGGATACTTGGGTTATCAAATCTTCTCGGTGGAGATTCCGTTCTTTAGAGCGGGGAGGAAATTGCGCCTCTTTTTTATTGAAAAAAACAGTGTGAATCGGGTACAATCGCATTGGCTTTCGTGGAAGAGTGCTTGCGGAATCAGAAAGTTATAAACGCTGGTAAACAGTTGACGAAAGTGAATCCCAAGTATACCGCTCAGAAATGCCTAGGTTATGAGGAGGTTGTCAAGAAATCGCTATCTGTTAGAATACACGATTGTTCAGATTGTGGTGTGCAATTAGACCGTGACCATAATGCTGCGATAAACATCAAAAAGGCAGCTGTCGCCTCGCGTGGAGGTGCGGTGGTAGCAAACACCCCGAAGAACCCCGATCCATTGGGAACAGAAGTGCGAAACCTTGTAAATCCCGGGAAACGGGCGACAAGCCTCAATCCTTTAGGGTGGGGTAACTGACTTGATATTTAGAGGTAGATTTGGTATACTTCAACTGCGCGGAGTGATAGAGCGGCTATTGATTCAAGATAAATAAACTTTTAGCCATCAAGAAACGTCATTACCCAAGTAGCAACTCGGAATTTTTGTAGACAGAGAAGAGAGGTTAAGTGTTGTGAATAAGAGTGCCAAAAGTATTGTAGTTTGGTTGATTATGGCGTCATTTGTTGCCTATGCCATGTACCACTTTTTAAGTTCGGGTAAAGACAAGGTACATCAGCTTGCGGCATCGGACTTTTATGCCTATCTTCAACAACCAGATAGCAAGGACCTATTTGAAGGAAAAATCGAAATCGGTAAAGAGTGGATTAAAGGAAAATTCAGGGACCCACAGCCCATTCTACTAGATAATGAAATGTCAAGAGGTAGAGGAGAACCTGCAACGTTTCAGGAATTTCGGACCAGTCGTGATGTTTACTCTGAATACCCACTTCAAGAAGAACTTATTGAGTATCAAATTCCGTTTGATAACGAACGTTCATCGGCTGTCCCCCAGTGGATTGTGATCTTTGGTTCGACAATCTTACCAATCCTGCTCTTCCTAGGGATCATGATCTTCATCTCTAGGCAGATGCAAGGCACGGGCAATCGAGCGTTATCATTTGGAAAGAGCCGTGCGCGATTACATTCTGAAAGCGAATCGAAAATTACCTTTGCCAATGTTGCCGGCTGTGATGAGGCGAAGGAGGGGCTAGAAGAAGTGATCCAGTTCCTGAAAGATCCGAAGAAATTTCAGCGACTCGGTGGACGTATTCCGAAAGGGGTCCTGTTGATGGGACCACCGGGCACCGGAAAGACTTTACTGGCGCGAGCTGTCGCTGGGGAAGCCAACGTTCCGTTTTACAGTATCAGCGGATCCGATTTTGTTGAGATGTTTGTGGGGGTTGGAGCCTCCCGTGTCCGTGATCTTTTTGAGACGGGAAAGAAGAATGCACCGTGCATCATATTTATTGACGAACTAGATGCCGTTGGACGGCATCGTGGCGCAGGCATCGGTGGTGGGCATGATGAGCGCGAACAGACCCTAAACCAACTTCTCGTGGAGATGGATGGATTCGATACTTCTGAGGGTGTGATTCTTATCGCTGCAACAAACCGCCCCGATGTGTTAGATCCGGCGCTCCTCCGACCGGGACGTTTTGATCGCCAAATAGTCGTTGATCTCCCTGATGTCAAAGGGCGCGAAGAGATCTTCAAGGTCCATACAGAGAGTATTGAAATGGACCCAGATGTAGATTTGGAGAGACTCGCAAAGGCGACGCCCTACTTTTCGGGAGCAGACATCGAAAATATGGTGAACGAAGCTGCCCTACTTGCAGCTAAAGAGGACAAAGATTCCGTTGAAATGACTTTCTTTGATGAAGCCAAAGACCGTGTGTTAATGGGACCCGAACGCCGTAGCCTCGTTATCAGTGACGATGATAGACGGGTCACCGCATACCATGAGGCGGGACATGCCCTGTTACGACATGTTATTCCTGAAAATGACCCGAACTATAAAGCCACCATTATCCCTCGTGGGCGCGCGCTCGGTGTTTCGGTGGCACTTCCCATCCGAGAACGTCGCAACTTCAACAAAAAATATCTCCTTGGCAGTATTACCACCGCGCTCGGTGGGCGCGTTGCCGAAGAACTCATCTTTGGTGAGTTGACCACAGGGGCACAGAACGACTTTGAACAGGCAACCGATATTGCCCGTAAGATGGTTACGCAATGGGGCATGAGTGATCTTGGACCGCTCTCCTTCGGACGGCGTGAAGAGCAGGTCTTCTTGGGTAAGGAGATTGCGCATCACCAAGATTATAGCGACAAGACAGCGATTGAAATTGATGAAGCTGTCCATGGCATTGTTATGGAGTGCTATAATAGAGCGAGAAACCTCATTGAAACGAACCTTGATGGGTTGAAGCAACTCGCCGATGAATTGCTCGAACGCGAAACACTTATCACAGAAGATATTGAAGAGATACTTGGTCCTCGTCCCGAACTTTCTCCGATTGCATCATGAATTGCCGAGGAAAATTGATTACTTTCGGGGAACGTACATGGATCATGGGCATCCTCAACGTTACCCCGGATTCCTTCTCTGACGGTGGTCGCTATCTCGATACCAACCGTGCGATTGCCTACGCCTACCAGATGATTGAAGATGGCGCGGATATTATCGACATCGGCGGCGAATCTTCTCGCCCGGGAGCCTTACCTGTTTCCACAGATGAAGAGTTAGCCCGTGTCCTACCTGCGATTGAAGTTCTTGCAAACGAAACGGAGATATTACTTTCGATTGACACTTATAAACCCGCTGTTGCACGTAGTGCGCTTCAAGCAGGTGCGCATATTGTCAACGATATTACAGCACTGAGTGACGCAGATATGGCGGGAGTTATTACGGAGATGGATGCCGGACTGATTCTCATGCACATGAAAGGGGTTCCCCGTACAATGCAGCGCTCGCCGGTGTATCGCGATCTAATCCCTGAGGTTTTGACTTTCCTCCGACAACGGGTTGATAAAGCGCAAGCAGAGGGAGTTTGTCCCGGTCGGATTATGATTGACCCCGGTATCGGATTTGGTAAAACCGCCGAGCATAATCTTGAGATTTTACGTTGCCTTGATGCGTTTCAAAGCCTAGATAAACCCATCCTTATTGGTACTTCCAGAAAGTCATTCATTGGGAAGATTCTTAATCTGACCAATCCGGATGATCGGTTGGAGGGCACCGCTGCGACGGTCGCGTGGGCGATTGCCCACGGTGCAGATGTCGTTCGCGTCCACGATGTAAAGGCAATGTGTCGAATTGCCCAAATGACAGATGCAATTCATCGTCGAACAGATGAAAATTCCTCCTAAAAAACTGAAGATTCAATTATCAAAAATTCCTTTAGGGGTAAAACCCAAAGGTTTACCTTTGGGATACACCCCTGCTTTAGCATTTTTTTAATTTGGAGTTAAAATATGATATGTTTGTCTTGGGTCTGGTGGGAGAGTTTGCCCCCTATCGCCCGATAGGATCTCTCGTTTCCTTGTGAAACAAGATATAAAGGACAAAGACCACTCCGATGAAAACGTACAAGTTCAAGATGTATAGCAATCACGGTAATCGTGAGTTGCACAAGACGATAGACGGTCATGCTGAAGTGTGGAATCATTGCGTTGCCCTTCAGCGTCGGTACTACGCAATCTATAGCAAATATATCAGCAAGTTTAGCCTGATAAATCACATCTCTAAGCTGAAACGATTGCCTCGGTTTACCCATTGGAATCAACTCCCCAGTCAAGCGATACAAGACGTAGCAGCACGCATCGACAAAGGCTACCGTGCCATGTTTGAAGCGCGTGCTTCAGGCAAGAGATGGGGCAGACCCCGTTTCAAGCCTCGTCGCAAGTATAAGTCATTCACATTGCTTCAGGCAGGTTGGAAACTCTTACCGGGCAATCGCATCCAGATAGGAAAACTTATCTACTCCTATTTCAAGTCGCGCGATGTGTTTGGCAATCCGAAACGTTGTACGATTAAACGGGACGCCGTTGGAGATGTCTATATCTGTATCTTAACTGACTATGTAGAACCCGACCCCAATCGACTCACGACAGGTAAAATCGCGGGGTTTGATTTCGGTCTGAAACGGTATCTTACCGGTCATAACGGACACGATATAGAATCGCCACAGTTTTTTAAGCGCAGTATCAATGCTATCAAACGTGCAAACCGCGCGCATTCACGGAAAAAGAAAAAATCAAAGAACCGTGAACGCGCACGGCTTGACTTGGCACGAAAACACCGCAAGATTGAACGCCAACGGGAGGATTTCCATTGGAAGTTGGCACACCAACTGACAGATGACTACGACGAGATACGGCTTGAGGACTTAAATCTACAGGGCATGAAAATCCTCTGGGGAGGTAAGGTTAATGATTTAGGTTTTGGCGATTTCGTCAAAACGCTGATGTATATTGCCGACAAAAAAGGGGTCAAAATCGTGTTCATAGACAAGTGGTATCCAACGAGTAAAACTTGTTCGGTCTGCGGTGCGGTCAATGAAGTGTTGAATCTGCGGGATAGAACTTGGCAGTGTAATGATTGTCGCACGGTGCATGACCGAGACCGCAACGCTGCAACTAATATTTTTCGGGTTGGGGCGTCAACCCATGAAGGAGAGGACGTAAGCCCCGATTCATCGGGCAATCCTTGTGGATAGCACAATTCCACTCCTATTGGCAAGGGACGCGCTCCGATTCTCGGAGTCCCGATAAATCGGGATAAGAATCCCAAGCCTTTAGGTTTGGGAGTACGTCAACTACGTACAACGAATCAAAGGCGCGACACACGAAAAATGATTGTAGGTATTGATGATGTTGTTGGGGTCTCAATGTGCTAGAAATCTGTGTGCACGAATACCGCCCTTATGGGCAGCTTTGACCGCTCCCCGCTCTAAAGAACGGGGATTCTTTTGATAGCCAATCCCCGTTCTACCTCTTAGAATTTAGCGTCTTTTGCTATGGGGCCGTCTACCTTTTTCGTGAAAAGGCTTCCCCCCTCAACTTATGGGGCAACACAACTTACGCAGCTGCGGCGCAGGCCATGGGGCGCACTACGGAAACACTTTGAGGGCAAATGTTACCGATACGTGGTAGATATATCCTACTTCACACTGAAGTCATGCGGCTATATCACGTCACTATGCGTGATAGAGGGGCCGGTTAGATATTCTGTTGGCTCATGTAAAAAGAGAGTGCAAAGCACGAAGTAAAGGCCCCCTTTGTACCCCCCTTAATCCCCCCGCAAGCAGGGGGAGAGTAACCCCTGATAAATCGGGATACAGGTGCTTGTGGCTTTGGTTGCACTAATTCTTAACATGAGCGATTCTGTTTTTGTAGTTTCTGGTGTTTTCTACGTCTACGCTGCCCTTTACGTTAGGGTGGGCAAGGACAACGGCGAGGTTGCCGAAGGCGTAATTCCTTGCCCCGTAGATGGCAGAAGTATACTACTTTTTACCAACGAAGTCAAGACTAAAGCTAGGGCTATTCAGTTTTCGGCTTTTTAACTATTTTCTTTGAAAAGTCGTAATCGGGAAGTCGCTCCTAGAGTGAGGTGTCGGGATTCGGAGATCCCTCCTACAGGAGAATTAAATGACCCTAAGACTAAAGCCTTGAAAAACTATGCTAAAGCGTCCCTGTATCCCCCCATAAATGACGGGGTTTTAGGGCTAAAGTTGGTTTCGATAAATATAAAATGAATAAGAACCAATCGTACGACTTTTCACGTTTCATGCTTTACGCAACACATCACTTCACGTTCGTGGTTATCACATTGCTATTTCTCCTCGGTGGAACAAATCTCGCCTCAGCCCAAGCTATCAACGAAGATTTTTACGCATCAACAAATACGTTCCTCAGAAGGCTTGCATTGGTAAAGCAACTGAGGTTGGGGGATAATTCTGTCAGTTCAATTTCGGGGATAAACGCCCTGAACAGCAATCCTGCCGGACTTAGTTTCATCAATAACAACCGCCTTATCACAAACGTATCACGATTTCCACGCACTGTTGCCGTTATTGCCAAACTGAACGATGTTGAACGATACGAAGATCATAATCAGTACGCGCTTCGCGCATCAGGACTTGAGTTTATAAACTACAGCAAATCTGTAGGTGCCGCAGGAGGCTTTGGATTCGATTTCGCGGTCGGACATGAGGGACGATTCAGCCGTGTTAATCACCTTGGAAAAGCGACGAACAGTTTTCCTGAAACCGACTTTGCGATTGGATTCAGTTATGCTGTTAAATTGTTTCGAGAATTTGCTATCGGTGGGGATGCCAGATGGCTGCGATCTAAAGTACAGGATCCTGAGAATAACCGGCATATCGGACACGGTTACGCTTATAATTTGGGACTGATCCAGCAATTAGGCGAACACATCCGCATCGGTGCCGTGATTAGGAACTTGAGTAATGGATTATCATTCACTGATAACTCTATTCCCGATCGCATTCGTCGAGATGTCCTTCTAGGTGGAAGTTACCAATTCCATTATAAAAATGTAGATATTCAGGTTGGTTTGGATCTGAACCCACCCTTTGAAGATGGGATCCGAACCAACTTTGGTGGAACTGTTTGGTATCATAATTTCATCGGAGCACGGATAGGTTATCTGCGTCACATCGAAAAACGGTTCGGTTCAATCCTCAGTCTTGAAACTGAACAAGTTGAGTTTGAAAATAGAATCTGGAAAGCTGAAGGGTTGACACTGGGGCTGGGGGTACAGATCCGTGGAATTCATATAAACGCAGCCTATACACCGCAGATGCAACCGACAGAAAATGACAGGGAGCAGATTCGCATCGAAAGTGGTAAATCGGTGTATTCATTTTCAATTGAGCAGCGTTATTGAGAAGAACATACAATAATCTGTGCAAACCGCTGATCTTCTACCGTATTACGGCTCACGTTTTTGCATACCACAACCACTATGTTAGACGAATACAAAACCATCGTTGGAATAGCAGAGTCAAAGCTAGTTGTCAAAAAATCCCGTTTCTTTGGGCTTGTCACATCAGTTGATACGATACAGGGATCGAAAAGATTTATAGCACTCATCCAAGAGAAATATCCCAACGCCTCACACTACTGCTGTGCATACAGTATCGGATGGGGGCATGAAAAGCGGGAGTATGCCACGGATGATGGCGAGCCGAGAAAGTCCGCAGGTCCCCCAATTTTAACCGCCGTGGCTTCATCTCAACTCTCGAATGTCATCTGTGTCGTTGTCCGCTACTACGGCGGCATCAATCTTGGCGTCGGTGGACTTATTCGGGCTTATGGTCGATGTGCGAGGGAATGTTTAGCGAGTGCAAAAATTGAAACTCGGATTTTTTACAAGACACTACAGGTGCAGACACCTTATGAACAGATTGGGTCGGTCCTCAAACTGTGTGGCAGATTAGGAGGAAGGGTGGTAAACGTCGAATATGATCAACGTGCAACCGCACATCTGCAGATTCGCCAACGAGAGATTGAAAACTTTCGAGAGAATCTGCGTGGAATCAACACTGATATTGACGTGATTGATCCTGTAACTGTATAATCTTGAGTGTGTAGGTATCAAGAAATACAGGAGGAATGAACTTGAACGAGGTAAAGAAATTCACAGCTACACATGAATGGATTGAAGTTGGAGAGAGTGACGGAGTCATCGGAATCACCGAGCGCATCCAACTAGAGTATGGTGATATTATCTTTGTTGAACTGCCCGCAGTTGGCGATGAGTATGAACAGGATGAGCCGCTGGGAAGAGTAGAAGTGACTGATGGTAACACTTTTCCTATCCATGCGCCAGCGACTGGAGAGATTAAAGAAATCAACACCACGCTGGAGGAGGATCCGGATCTAATTAATCATTCGCCTGAAGGGGATGGCTGGATCTGTCGGATAAGCATCGAAAGTGCTAGGGAGCTTGATGTATTGATGGATGTTGATGCGTACATTGACTACGAGGAAGAAGAACTTGACGATGAATACATGGATGAGGAAGATTTTTACGACGAGGATGAGGCTTATTGACTTGATTATAGTGGATTTTAGAATTAATGAGACATTCCAAACCGGTGCGGTTGGAAACCGCACCTACCGGGGAATTCACCATAATGTACCTCAAAAGTTTTTTGTTACATTCCCCCGCCTCAAATAGATTCCCTATTTTCCTCCTACGATACAAAGGATCTTTATGTCATTAGTCAGATTGGACCAAATCACAAAATCGTATGACCCTTACCTCATTCTGGACGAAGTCTCTTTGTCAATTGAACATGGCGATCGGATTGGATTGATTGGAAAGAACGGGACTGGTAAAACTACGCTGATAGAAATTATTGCCGGTATAATCGAGGATTTCAAAGGGAACATTGGATACGCGAAACAACTGCAAATCGGGTACCTCAGCCAAGAGCCCAATTTGGAAGCCAATTGCTCACTCCGGCAAGAGATGTTCAAGGTCTTTCAAAAGCGGCGCGACCTCGAAGACGAGATGCTGCTGCTCAGTGAAGAGATGGCGGAAGATCCGAGTGTGCTCGATCGATATGCCGGATTGCAAGAGCAACACGAACGCATGGGTGGTTACGACTATGAGTATGAAATAAATCGAACGTTGGGCGGGTTAGGATTTCGTGAAAGCGATTTTAATTTGAAGACTGAGGTCTTGAGCGGCGGGCAGAAAAGTCGTGCCGCGCTCGCGAAATTGCTGCTTGAAGATCCCGATCTGTTGCTGCTGGACGAACCTACTAACCATCTGGACATCAAAGCAATTGAGTGGTTGGAAAACTTCCTGAATACCGAATATCGGGGAGCGGTAATCATCGTCTCACATGATCGCTACTTTTTGGATCGCGTTGCCCGCAAGATTGTCGAGTTGCGAAACCATAAACTTAAGGAGTACCCCGGTAACTACACCAAATATCTCGAAATCAGGCAAACTGAAAGGGTAGCACAGGAACGAGACTATAAAAAACAACAACGGTATATCGCTCACGAGGAGGACTTTATCCGCCGTAATATGGCTGGGCAGCGCACGCGAGAGGCACAAGGACGGCAGAAACTGCTTGACCGTCTTGAACGCGTAGAGAAACCAGAGGCCGTTGATAAAACAATCAAACTCCGTTTCACGCCGGATGTACGGGGTGGAAATAACATCTTACAGTGTCAGGCTTTGGGAAAGCGATACGGCGATAAGCAAATCTTTGAAGACGTGAATATAGAAATCTATCGTCAGGATGTTGTCGGCGTCATTGGTCCCAACGGCGTTGGAAAAACGACACTGTTCCGAATGATCCTCGGAAACGAACTGCCGACTTCAGGGAAGTTGAAGGTTGGGCACAATCTCCATTTTGGGTACTACGACCAAGAGCTTGCAGGGCTCAACCAAGATAACACAGTTATTGATGAGATTTGGGGGTTGCGTCCAACACAGAAACAGGGGGAGATTCGCAGTTTTCTGGGACGATTCCTGTTCTCTGAAGATGAAGTGTTCAAATGGGTTGGCGACCTCAGCGGTGGCGAACAGAGCCGTGTCATGCTCGCCAAGCTGCTCTTGGAAAATGCGAATGTTCTCCTGCTTGATGAACCGACGAATCACCTAGACATACAATCACGCGAAGTTCTTGAGGAGGCATTGGCGGAATACCCAGCAACCATTTTTATGATCTCCCATGACCGTTATTTTCTGAACAAGCTTGTCAACAAACTGTTGGTCTTTGAGAATGGAACGGCGCAGCTATTTTTCGGGACTTACGCCGAATATGAAGCCCACATTCGAGAGCAAAAGCGGCAAGCGATGCAAGCGAAAGAAGATGCAGAGAAGGCAAGAAAGGCAGAGCGACAGGAAAAGCAGCAGAGGGAAAGATTGCGGGTTGCGTCAACTTCAAAGAAATCGAGAAAGAAACGGCGGGTGAAAGCACAACGGGTGGCTGATGTGTAATCGAGGATTATTACCATCGAATCTGCATACTTCAACGAAGTTGAGTCAACAATTCCATACGATGTTCGTCAAGCCACTGTTGAACTTCTGTGTCAGATGGTGCTGGTTGATTCGTTGCTAAAAGACCGCGAGCCTTTTCCGAGGTATTGCGTTTAGATCGCGAACCTTCTGCTTCCGGTGCAAGTGTTTTTAGGACATCTTGCACGAGTGAGAAGCGGCTAGCAGGCGACCAGCCACGAATAATTTCAATGATTGCTCTGTAGTTAATTGGTTCAACGGTTGGCATAGTCCTTGCCCCCTTCAGTCAGATATAAAGGTGACTACTACTATACCATGTTGACTCGCGAATCATCAATATCAAGATTCAGTTGAATCCTATTCTAGCATAAGGAGAACACAGTCTTGGCATCAGAATTGTCGTCCATAGATCTTCATAATGAAGCCCTCGTTATTGATTCTCATAACGATACAATTGTCGGGCATATCCGTCGAGGAAATGTCAGCATTTCAGATCGGGAGAGGCCTGACCGCGTCCGGCATGATGGAACAATTGCGTATATGCGCGGTCCTCTCGACTCGGAAGCCAGCCAGATGGATATCCAGATCAATCTACCGAAGATGCGTCAGGGTGGGGTTGACGCTGCTTTTTTTGCGATTGATGTGACGCGAGCGTGGAAGAATCATCTCAGCTACGCCCTAGATGCCATCGGCTTTTTTAAGGCGGAGGTCGAGACCCACGCCGATGAAATCGTCATTGCAAGGACAGCGGAAGATGTTCGAGAAGCAAAAGCCGCAGGCAAACTTGCTGCGATTTTGGTTATTGAGAACAGTGACGGTGTGGAGCGAAGCCTGAACATCCTGAAAAGCCTCCACCACTTGGGCGTCCGATCTGTTGGGTTGACCCACGACCCGACCTCATGGGCGGCAGCTGGCAACGCCGAAACGGATAGCGGCGGTGGACTCACCCAATTTGGCGTCCAACTGGTGAAGGAGATGAATCGATTGGGGATGCTTGTCGATGTCTCCCACATCAGTGAACACGGCTTTTGGGACGTTCTGGAAATTGCCGAACGCCCTGTAATCGCTTCCCACAGCAACTGTAAAGCACTCTGCGGTCATCCGCGCAACCTGACTGACGAACAGATTAAGCGCATTGCCGAAAACGGTGGGGTCATTGGTGCGACCTTTGTAACGTGGTTTATTGACGACGATGCACCCTCATTTTCCCGTTATATAGATCATATTGATCACATCGTCAATCTGGTTGGAGATGACCACGTTGGTATCGGATCTGATTTCGATGGTGGTGGCGAACAACTCAAGGATGCGACGGAGTTTCCTAAGATTACCGAAGCGTTGTTGGAGCGGGGCTATTCACTTGTGTCGATCCGGAAAATCCTTGGGGAAAATCATCTACGGGTGTTTGCGGAGGCATGTCCCGGATAAGTATTGCTCCCCTACAACTCTCCTCGCAGCAACAGGCGATCCGTCATTGGCTCACCCTTACCGTTAAACGTGCCGGTTGGCATATAATGAATAACCATTGCTCGCCGCCTGCGCTGTGATCGATTCGGATTGGTCTGGTGCAGCATCAGACAGTGATGCACCATCGCATACCCTGCTTTGAGCGGTACAGGTGCCGCACGATTTTCATCCACGTCTGCCTGCAGCAATGCCGGAAGTTTCCCCTTCTCTGATACGGCGCGGTCGTGATCTGGAGCGTTTTCCAAATGGCTGCCGGGGATAACGTTCATGCACCCATTCTCTTCATCGGCGTCGTCGAGTGCCATCCAGATACTCACAAGGTCCGACGGCGTACAACGCCAGTATCCGTTGTCCTGATGCCATGGTACTTCGCCGCCGTGCCGGGCAGGTTTATAGAGGGCTTGATCGTGGAACAATTGGATATTAGGTCCAATCAAGCTCTCAGCGATGTCCAACAACGGTTCATGATAGAGCAGTTGACGGTACACCTCATCGTAGTGCCACATCTCCATAATTTGCAGCATCTCCTCTGAACGGTCTGCGGTCTCGTCCTGTTCCGTTTCACCGACGACAGCAAGATTGCGCAGTCCTTCATCACTTGTCCCATGTTTTTTCGCGAACAGCGCGTCGTAACGCTTGCGCAGCAAATCGAGATGATCGTCTGCGATGAGGCGATGTGGAATTTTGAGATACCCTTTCTCTTGAAACTGTTCAACCTGTTGTGGCGTGAGTTTCATGGAATTCTCCTTTGGTATTTCAATTTTGCTTTACTTGTACCTGCATTTGATGATATACTTCGCATACAATAAAGTTTTGATTTTTGACGAGGTTGCTATGAAAACACTAGATGACTACATCGAAGAATTGAAAACTGAAGATCTCATCGAAGCCGCGCATACAGCCAAAGTGCAAAGCCATACACTTTTAGAAGATCAAGGGATTTCTACGCTTGCCCTCATGATCTCCGAACTAATTGTGGATTTCATTGAAGAACCTGAGCGGTTGCAGAGTCGGTTAAAATGAAAGTTTATCTGGATGTATCTGTGTTGATCGTGTACCTCTTTGGACAGACGAAAGAGTCGATTCGGTATGAAGCGGTATCGAATCTCTTTGACAAGTTTCAAGCGTCTCAATTAGACTGCTGCATTTCTTTGTATGCTTTTCAGGAACTTTACTCTTTTTGTAATGCGAATTACTCTGCTGCTGATGTCTCTAGTGTCTTTCGTTTGAGTTTGCTGAAACTTCTTGGTTATCCACTTCAAATTATGCCATTACTAACAAGAAGCGATCGTCTCACCTATGAACGCCGCTTCGCTATCTCTGACGCTTCCGATAAACCACATGTCATATCTGCTTACCTTGCTAGGTGTAACGCGATAATTTCTTACGATAGTCATTTCCAAGAAGCGACAGATTTTATTACAGCTCTAACGCCGGAAGAGTTTCTGGCACATATAGAAACTTCAGTATAGCCCTCCTTGTAAGTTCTATAACGTAACCGGCTCCCCAATCTCCGCTGATCGTTTCACCGCTCGGCAAATTGCTACCGCTTTCATACCCGCTTCGCCACTTGCCCGCGGTTCGCTCCCTGTTTCAATGCACTCGATAAAATGCTCAATCTCTGCACGGAAAGAATCAAAATCCGGGTAGTTCTCTTCGTGCAAGGTTTCTGGATCATTCCGGAAGGAATAGTGCAAGGTGTCCACTCGATCGAACCCGCCTGTTACTTCCGCGACACCATTTTCATTGGCGACGTAGAAATCCTCAAAACTGAACCCACCCATCGAAACCATGCCAGCGTTGACAATCCCTATCGCGCCGCCCTTGAAGCGCAGGGTAAACATTGCACAGTCGATCTGCGGTTTCCGGTGGGGTGCAAAGTAGGTTCCACCTTCTGCATAAACCCGCTCGACATCTCCCATCAGAAAGCCGAGAATGTCCGCCGCGTGCACGGCATTTTCGAGGATAGGTCCACCACCATCGTCCTCTGCCCAGAACCAATCCTTGTTCGACATCCCCGGATGCGGATACCTGTGGACCATGTACTGAATCGGACCGAATTCGCCTTCCGTCAGTTCCTTCAAACGCAGGAGCGGTGGGATAAATCGTTTCTTATGCCCAATCTGTAAGACAATACCCGCGGACTTGCACACATCGATCATCTCTTGGCAGTCCGAAACCGTGCTTGCCATCGGCTTCTCGCAAAGTACGTGGATGCCACGCTCCGCTGCTGCGCGTGTTAAAGCTAGGTGAATCTTCGGCGGGGTACAAATGCTGATTGCCGTCAGATCCTCCGTATCTAGCATCTCCTCCGCGGAGGTATAACCCTGGACACCGTACTGTGACGCGAAATCGTTTGTAATTTGTGGGACGATGTCACATACGCTGACCAACTCGGCGTCAGGATTACCCGCCCACCGATCAACATGGGCGCGACCAACGCCTGCTAATCCAATCACTGCAACTTTGACTGCTCCCAATGTTGAAACATTGGGATTCTTAATAGACTGATTGGTAGACATTTTACATCTCCATGCTATTTTCTTGTTTCGACGAGATATGCCACGAAGTGCCGTGGGCTTACCATCTCTCCACCCCGATAAATCGGGATCTCCCGATAAATCGGGACGTTTTACGTCTCCGTGTGTCCCATGGCGACGGTTCTGAGGTTTATTGCAGCGTTTCGGTCTCTGTCTTGTGTATGACCACACACACTGCAATGGTACGTCCTATCCGACAAGGACAAGTCGCTATTGACTGTGCCGCAAGTTGAGCAAGTCTTACTGGACGGGTAGAAAGTATCTGCTTCTACAATTTTAACCCCCATACGTTCTGCCTTGTATTTAAGCATAGATAAGAAACTTGACAATGATGCCTCCGATAATGCCTTTGCAAGTCTATGATTCTTGAGCATTCCAGCAACATTAAGTGACTCTATCCCGATACGGCTTGCACGATTGACAATAGTTGTTGTTGTCTTGTGTTGAGCGTCTTGTCGAATACAGGTGATACGGTAATGCAGTTTGGCAAGTTTCGCTTTCGTCTTGTGCCAATTCCGACTGCCTTTTTCCTGTCGGCTTAACTGACGTTGCAACCGTTTTAACTTACGCTCATAACGTTTTAAGGCTTTGGGATTCTCGTAGTAGACACCTTCGGAAGTGACTGCAAGATGCTTGATACCTACGTCCACACCAACAGTAGGCAATCCACGAATCTCTGGAGAGGTATCGTCTATAACGGTGTCTACCAGTATAGAAGCAAACCAACGGTGACCATGCTTAGAGATAACCACCTTGCAGATAGTACCGAGGTAGCGAAGGGATTGGAACATGCGAACCCAACCAATTTTGGGTAGTTTTATACGATGTCCTTCGACAATAGTTGTGCCTCGACCTGCGTCTGCTTGGAAACTCTGACCCCGTGAACGCTTCTTGAACTTTGGAAAACGACTCTGACCGGACTTCCATCTCCGTATTGCGTCTTGAAAATTAAAGTAAATCGCATTATGAGCAGCACGTTGATTAAGTGCTTTACACCACTCGTATTGCTCATGTTTGACCGAATTAAAACGTTTGTTTAACGCTATATGGCTATACCACTTACCTGCGTTGAGTCCACGCTTAAAATCAGCAAGCACGTGATTATAGGCAACACGAGCATAGCCACAATGTTGAGCGAATTGTGTCGCTTGGACGTTGTTTGGATCTAAAGCGATTTTGTGAGTTTTTAACATTGGAATTGTCTTTCTGTCTTTCGAGACCTATAGTAGTAGGTGTGGGAGACCCTAACGTGCGTTAGGGCTACTATTTTCCCACCGAAAGACAAACCAAGTAACCATATTTTGCCAACAATATCAAGTTTTTTAACGAAAGCACGATACGACAACGTTTGACCCAACGCTAAGTCCCGTTTCACGGGATCCCGATGTATCGGGATTGGAAACAGCACCTACCAATTTGGAGTGTCTCATTAATTCTAAAATCTACTATAAATGAAGCCGTGAACGAATTGTCCTCACGTTTCACACATCACGTTTCACGCATTATACCCCGTAGTTTAGCAGAGAGGGATTGCAGAGTCAAGATAAACAAAAAGATAAGGCTCATGTAAAAAGAGAGTGCAAAGCACGAAGTGAAGGCCCCCTTTGTACCCCCCTTAATCCCCCCGCCCCGATAAATCGGGATTAAGAAACAAGCAGGGGGAGAGTAACCCCTGATAAATCAGGATACAAGTGCTTGTGGCTTTGGTTGCACTAATTCTTAACATGAGCGAAAGATAAAACTTGACAACGCGTAGCGAATTGCATAAACTAAGGTTTAGCAGCCATTCTGAGTTGTTCGTGGGAGGAGGCACCTACGTTGATCTGTCCCAAATGCGGCGGTAAAGTACAAACACTCAAAGACGAATCTGCGTTCTGCCTAGATTGCGAGTGGGATAACCTTGATCAAATCCCCCAATCAGGACAACGAGCTGATTGCAGACATCTATGGGTTTTACAGGTAAACCAAGCCGATGGCACATCACAGTGGTGGTGTGTGCACTGCTCCGAGCGTCGTGATTTTCAGATGGCATTGATGTATTTAAGACCGTAGCATAAACAAATGAGCAAGCAAGCAAATCATCTTGGCTCATGTTAAAAGAAAGTGCAACGCACAAAAAGCGTAAAACGTAATGCGTAAAGCGTAAAAGTGCTTTGTTCATTAGTCCATTGGTTCATTCATAAACGATTGAACTCATGGACTCAATCAGTTTCGGTTGCACCATTTCTTTACATGAGCTAAGGAAGATAGGGGGACATCCTATGGGTTTTTCATTGGCGGATAAGGTTGCCATTGTCGTGGGAAGTAGCAGTGGCATGGGGAGAGCAACCGCAGTTACCTTTGCTGAGGTAGGGGCAAAAGTTGTGCTTGCTGCAAGAAGTGCCGATAAGCTCGCAACATTAGCGGAAGAGATTGGCGAGAATGCCATCGCCTGCCCGACCGATGTGCAAAATTCGGCAGCCGTGGATAGGCTCATTGCAACAACATTAGAACACTTTGGACGGATCGATGTGCTCGTCTATGTCACCGGCACAAACATTCCTGAACGGAGTCTTGAAGTTTTATCCAACGAAACGTGGGATATGATGATCCAGACGAATCTGACCGGAGCGTTTTACTGTACAAAAGCGGTCCTGCCGACGATGCGCGATCAACAAGATGGCTTAATTATCTACGTCTCCAGTGGAGCTGTGCAACGTCCCGATACATCTGGCGTCTCCTATCAAGCAACTAAGCACGGGATGGTTGGTCTCGCTCACGGCACATTCCAAGAAGAGAAAGAGAACGGTATCCGCACCTCAATGCTCTTCCCCGGGTTGACGGATACGCCGCTCGTCCTGCAACGTCCTGTGCCAACCCCACCCGAAGTCATGGCAAAATCGCTACAACCACAGGATGTCGCCGATGCGTGTCTATTGGTCGCTTCCCTGCCAGCACGCGTTTATGTCCCGGAATTAGTGATGCTACCTTCGGGCTTGGCGTAGTCGGAATCATGCCGTCAACCAATCAAAAATTGCAAATGGTTAAGAGATTTATCTCTGTTCTTATTTTTTCAATTTTCATTCCAACAGTCCTCTTCGCTCAAGAAGATCTACTCGTCAAGATTCCCAAAAGTTCCAACCAACACCTCCAGTTTCTCCAAGCGCATCATGGGATCAAGTTACGCTATCGCACATCTGATTTTGCTATTATTCAGGTCCCTTTGGGTTCTGGTTCGATTGAGGCAAGTCGAAATGTGTTGACGGAGCTGCCAGATCCACAAGTTCTAGATACGGTTACGCCCGGTTTCAACCATTACGTCCTCTGGCTCCCTTCGGCGGCAGAGCGAACAGCGATTGAGGCATACGGGGAAATTTTATACCAGTTTGGGGGTTTTTCCCTGCTCAAGTTGCACGCCAACCTTGAATCTGTCGTGTTAGACCTGCCGGTACATCACCGTGCGAAACTACCCACCAATATTGCGCTGCCCGAATTTCAGCCGCCCTCGGCTGCTCCGAGTATATCCGCATCGCCCCAGCAGCAATCGCTCATTCAAGGACTGCTCAAGCAAGCGGATGGCGTTCGATGGCTTTGGCAGACTATCGCCCTCGTCGAGAATGAAGATCTCCAGCGGCCGGGACAATTTTTCCGAAGCCGGTACGCCCTCCGAGTCCGCGACGCCGTTCAGTTTGATGACAATCCGAAACCCGATCACGCTTGCGATAACTCTGCGGACTACATTGCCCAACAATTTCGCAGCTACGGTCTGGAAGTCGAATTTGATTCTTTTGACCACCGACGTAGATCTGCGCTTGGGGCGTTGGTAGGAGAGTACGTCATGCGGAATGTGGTGGCGACACTGCCGGGAAAGGGGCCAAACAAAAATCGAATCTACCTGATGGTGGGACATTATGACAGCATCGCCTCCAAAACCCCCGGTTGGGACGGGGGTTGGAGGCAGCTGGCAGCACCGGGCGCGTCCGATAATGCGTCAGGCATCGCCGAAATGCTAGAAACCGCACGTATTCTGAGCCAACAAGATTTCGACTTCACGATTCGATTTATTGCTTTTTCAGGGGAGGAGTTGTTTCTATTCGGTAGCAAACATTATGTTCAGTTGGTTCAGGAGCGTGGAGACGACATCGCCGGTGTCATGAACTTCGATCTCTTGGGACATGATCCAGACGGGAACTTGGATATTCATGTGCTTGGCGATGAGCAGTCACAGTGGCTCGTCAACGCTTTTGGGGCCGCTGCGGAACGATACAGATTGCCGATAGATCTACGTCTAAAAAATGATCCTAGTTTTATCTTCAGTGATCACTCCCCGTTTTGGGACATCGGCATCCCAGCGGTGATGGTGTCGGAGGAATCGTCCCTTGATGCGCCGGACGAATCAACCGAATATATCCACAGCCAAGAGGATGACTTAACAAAAATCTCGATACCGCTATTGGGGGAATTGGCTATCAAGTTAGCCGTAGCAACCCTTGCTGAACTCGCTCGTCCCATCGTTGGATCAGGCGATCCACTGAACCCGGATATCCTCTGGGAATCCGAAGGTATCACCGTCTCCAACCCCGCTCCTACCAAAGGGGATGAGGTGATAATCACTGCGGAGGTGACAAACGCGGGACCCGTCCCCGTCGAAAACATCGCAGTACATTTTGTCGTTATCAGTCCTGATGGAACGTCCGAAACCCTACCCGAACAGAGCGTAGACCTGAGCGTCAATCAACCGCAAACGGTCAGTGATCGCTTCACACCAGCCACTTGGGGCGTATACACCCTCCGTGCCCTAGTAAACGACGATACGCGCGTCTTTGAGTCCAATTTCAACAACAATCGGATCGAAACCGAATTGACGGTGGCGAACTCGAATGTAACAATCGAAAACATCGTCGCCTATCCGAATCCACTCCGTCTCAACCAGCCAAATGCTGCGCTCAAACTGACTTATACATTGAGTAGCGATGCGGAGGTTGTTATCTCCATCTACGACACCGTCGGTGAGCAGGTCCTTGAAAGTGTGTTTCTTGCGGGGGACAACGGCGGTCGATTGGGCGTAAATGACGCTTTTACTTGGGAGGGCAGGCGGAACTTCTTTGAACTTGTCTCGCCCGGCGTTTACATCTGTCAGATCACTGCAACCGGCGCGGATGGCGAATCGCGGACGGAAGGTACGAAAATCGCTGTGATTCGGTAAGGATAACACTTTCCCAAGACCAATCCAAAAAGGTACAAATTATACTTAGGGATCAATGAAACAATAATGGGTTTGGTGTGTGTAAAAATCAGGGAAAGGTACAAATCATACTTCCTGAAACACTGGTTTTCATTATATGGAGATGAACCCATGCGAATCAAAATTACATGCGACATAGGCAAAGGCATCCGTCTACCGATTAACTACAATTACTTTCTCACAGGTGTTATCTATCAATTCCTCAAAGAATCCGACCCCGAATATGCGAATTTCCTTCACCAAGATGGCTATGAAGTTGAGAATCGGCGTTTCAAACTGTTTACCTTCTCTCAACTGATGGCAAAGCGAAAGATTCAAAACGACCAGATTCACTTCCATTCACCCCTGACATGGTACATCTCCTCATCTCAGGAACCGTTTCTGCAAAACTTCGCCGCCTCCCTGATGCAAACAGGGATTCTACAGATTGAACGGCACAGACTTCGGGTGCAGGATGTGGAGGTATTGCGCCAACCCCGCTTTGGACCGCAGATGACCTTTCGGTGCCTCTCACCGATTACCATGTCCACTAAACGCGAGCGAGGCGACCGACTCGACACATACTATTGCCTGCCCAATGATCCACAGTTTTCCGAGTTGGTTCGGCAGAACCTGATTCGGAAATACGAAGCGGTGTACCAACAACCACCGACGGAGAAATCGTTTGCGATGACCTTTGATCAGGCGTACATTGACAAAAACGAGGGGCGTGTAACCCGCTTAGTTGATTTCAAAGGCACCAAAATTCGCGGCATCCTTTCTCCGTTTCATATTATCGGTTCCCCGGAGTTAATTCACATCGGCTATGAGTGCGGCTTCGGAGATAAAAATAGCATGGGATTTGGGATGGTAGAGATTTTAAGTCAATAAATACGAAAAGTATGTTGACTTAACGCTTGTGGGGTGATATACTTTGGATTCAGTGTTCGTGGAAGGAGAAGGGATGAAAATGGAAACACAACTTGAATTATCAATGACTGACCAACAATCAGACTCGTCCGAAGCAAAATTGACGTTATCACTAACAGGAAACCCGTGGACAGATTTTGGGATTGTTAGTCTCTGCGAGGAATTGCGGATAAGTGACCCGTTGTTCTTAGCTGAGGAACCGTTCCTGACAGAAAACGAGGCAACAATTACAATTGATGTTTCAAACATCAAGACAGTCGAAACTTGGTTCAATAATATGCTGAGAAGCCGATGGAATCAGATTTATTGGTTGAGCCGAGTCGGAAAGATACTACCAGATCGGTCTTTGACGTATGATGCGGAAGGGTTCGTCACGACTGATGAGAAAACACAGATTACAGAAGGTGAAAAAGCGCAAATTAAGGAATCATCTCCCCAGACGCAGGTAAAAGATGAAATGCCGATTGCACAAGCACGATTGAGTTTCATCGGGATGCCTGCAAATGCTCAAAAAATTAAGCGAGACCGGGAAACGATAGTCCGAAACTTTGTAAAAAATTGGATTCTGCCCCAAGGAACGAAGAAGTGCGAAATCTCCGGGCGACCGAGTGAGAAACTCGAAAAAGTGCTTCAAATGGTAAATCCGTTTTCAAACAAGCACCACAACATCAAAATTCGTGGTTTTCTCGGCAGCAACAGCAATTTTGAGGTGGGGCCAATTCTCCACTTCATCCAACTTTGCATGACATTAGAGCCGCATATTCCGTTTGTTTACAATCCGTCTGCAAAACCTGACCCTACAACATTCTTGATACTACCTGAAATTGCGAACCTCTCACTTTTAGCACAGGTTTATGCGAGATTGCGGATGAATCTCAAGGATATAAGTGATAGACGAGAAATTGCGACATCAACGAATCTGCGCGCAATTCGTCGGGCATCAGATACCTACTCACTTGCAATTACACTGTTTCATAACATCTTCTATCGGTTCACAGTGGCAGATGAAATTGATAACGATGGCTCTTGGGATTTTGCACCATTGGGTGAGCCTGAGCAAATTCGCAGGCAAGTGACTCAATGGGTGATTATCCCATTTGCAAAAACACGACAAAATATCCGCTTTGGAAATTTCCACACTGTAGAAGTTGACCATCGGCTCTACGATTTCATTCGCCCTATTCCATTTAACGATGGCAATGATATCCGTCTGGTGCCAGATATTTTGAGTTGTACCGAATATAGTGCACCCGGCGGCGAAAATGCAATTCGGCATTTGAATCAAGCAATTGTGACAAGTGACCCCCGCTTGATGAAGGTCGCGATTTTTGAGCTCTGGAAGCACACCGATGCAATCAATTTTCGTCCGCAAAAAGGGAGACCCCATCCGGTGCGCCTATTGCGGCATTTCATTCAACATTTCTTGGAGGTGAATACTGTGTTAAATGAAGATTTACGTGAAGACCTACGTGCATTGGGAAACACGGTAGGACAAATTTTCAACAGCGATGTCACGTTGATCAGCAAACTGTATAATATTTCCAGTGAGAATGCGTTCCATTCTGTACTGAATCAGGTTTTGTTCCGATTGTACAAAGTGAGTACAGGTGACGCGGCGAAAGAACTTTTGCCGCTCAGACAGGAACGAATTCGTCGTATCTTAGACGAAACGTCACCCGAAAATTGGAAGGAGATGGCAGAGACACTTTCAACTTTCGTGAGTCTGTCTGCCTTTAACGCTAACGTTTTTGAATCTAAACCACAAAGCAATGGAGAAACACAATGACGAATTTCAAAGGTATCACTATGGTTTGGTTGAGCAAAACCGACTTGAGCAATCTTAACGCTGGTGAAGGTGGCGGTGGAAACGTTACCGAACTGAAGACCTATGACAACGGGCGTAAACCGTATGCTTCAGGCCAATCTGTTCGACATGCGCTCCGAGAATCAATTGAACGCAATAATCCAGGCGTTTTTCTCTCCACACCGGAATCTCCGAGTGGTGATGTCGAAAACTGTTGGCTTTGCGATCTATTTGGTTATTTGAATCCCAAGCTTGGCAAGGGTTTTGATCGGCGATGGTCCCCCATCAAAGCGACACCAGCTCTTGGGCAGATTGCTAACGATGTTGTTACGGACCTGTTGATTCGGATGAGCGATCGAGAAAAATCTGATGAGAAAGCAACTCGTGACCAACGGATTGCCTATGTTCAAATGATGTCCAACGTATATCGCATTGGGATTTCGCTTGATGTTGCAAACATTGGGCTGGTAGTCCGTGCAAAGTATGAAGGAAAAGGCAAAGATCAAGCGTTTGCTGGATGGGAAACAGTCACAGACATTGGGGTAGAAAAGCGTCGAGATCGTGCAATTGCAGTATTGGAAGCAATTGGTGGAATGACTGATTTCGCAAAACAGGCGCGAAATGCCGCCTCCCTTTCGCCAGATATTTTTATCGCTTCAACCCATTCTCGATATTCTCATCGAACTTTGCGTGCATTAGAGTGTGACGACAATGGCAAAGTCAACACCGACACGTTACGAGTCATTTTGCAGGATTTGCAAGATGACGGAGCAACAGTGCTTTTCGGATTCACACCACACGTTGTAAAAAACGATGATGCCCTCCTTGAAACCGTCAAGGAATTTGGGCTTGAACCGATAAACCCAATTCGAGGATTGCGAAACCTAACGGAAGTTGTTCAAAACGCCTAGGTTGAATGAAAACTGTCAGGGCGAGGAAATCCTCGCCCTAATTTCAATTGGAGGGAATCATGGAAAAGATTCTCACATTTGGCTTAATCTGTCCGTTCTGGACCTCGTTCCGCAACCCTAGTACGGTGAATGTTCATGTTACCTATCCGTTCCCGCCGCCAACGACCCTCTACGGCATGTTGAACGCTGCACGTGGAATGCCACAAGACTGGCATGATGACCGCGACGAATGGCAAATTTCACTTGTTGTTGAGTCGAGTGGAAAGCTAATTGAAACATTCAGCAAGATCCTTAAACTTTACGAAGAAAAACGGAACAAAGCGGAAGTTGCAAAGGACAGGTATGGTAAAGCGGTTTTCGACAGAACAACGGTCATGCGACAGAAGATGATTGGCGTGCATTACACTGTTTATCTCAAGGCTGTGGAAACCCAACTGATTCAAGCGCAGCGCGCGTTACTATCTCCACAGTGGCCCCTTTATTTAGGAGAATCCGATGACCTCGTTGATGTGCTTTCGCCACGCATTATTGAAGTTGAGCCGGTTTTCGCTCCTCACATCCATTCAATTCTTCCGGGGTTGGCAGAAGGTTGCCAATTGGTAAAAGTGCCTCACCGATTTATAAAACAGGGTCAAAACTGGCACGTAGAGCAACAACTTTACTCGATCCCACCTGAAGGAGAAGGGATTGAATTAAGTGAACCGAAAATGGCGTATTCAATTGAAGGAAGGAACGTGATTTTCGATGAACATTCTTGGTAAACCGAATCAAACACTGTTTGGGCATATCCGCGATTGCCTGACTGTCTGTGATGAGATGCTTATCCGGCGCGACCCGTTCTTACGAAATTTCTGTCAGCGATACGGTTGGGACTGGAAAGAAGTGCGTCGTTGCATTCGATTTGCAGTCTGGTTTCACGACATCGGTAAGGCGTCAAATCAATGGCAGCAGTACATCAGAAAGCAAGGTCCATCAGTTACACACGCGCTCCCATCTTTTGCAATCGGCGCGACAAGTCTCGGTGTAGGTGGATTTGAAAAAAGTCCACGATTTGCGGCACTGTTTGCGATTCTAGCGCATCACCTACAGATGCTCCACGACGGTTCTTTTCCCGAAGAGAGAAATCGGTGCTGTGTTGATATGCCGGTGACGTATGTCACCGAACATCTTGCATGTTTTCGTGAGTTTGAACCCAATTTTGCACTTACGGATCGACGAATACCGCAGATTGACTTGAGGCGAGCCTGCACAATTCTCGAAAAAGTCAAAACCGATGTTCACGAGGCAAAAGACTTACAATTCAAGGTGCTCTATTCCCTCATCCTCAACATGCTAACAGCCTCCGACTACTATGCGAGTGAAAATGCGCCCAAGGTCGGTTCGCCAGATAATCCCTGCGAGACAAATCTGACACGCGGTCAACTCGTGTTAATTAACGATAAATTTCCGCTGTACGACAACAGTCCGTTGAAATCTTTACCGTTTTTATCCGAGGGCACAACGCCTAACCCTATGCAACGAGAAACCATAGCATCTGATTCGGACCGATTGATTCTGAACGCGGGATGTGGTGAAGGAAAAACAGCAGCAGCGTTACTCTTTGGGCAGAAGTGGTTACGAGAGAATCGTATTGAACGGATTATACTCACACTGCCAACAAAATTCACTGCAAATAATCTGTATCGTGACCTGGGCCCAGAAGAATACGACATTCCTGAGGAATTGGTGGGCATCGTACACGGCGATTCAAGAGAATTTCTGACGAACCTGACAGAAACGGAAGAAGAAAACAGTGAACAGGAAGATACAAACGGGAATATAAAGGCGCAGTTATTTGAGAACAATTTCTATGCGAAACCTGTGACGATTTCGACGGTTGATCATCTGCTCATGAGTCTCTATCACGGCTACAAATATGCCGATCGAGCGTTTTTCAATGTGGCATCTTCTCTCGTAGTTTTCGATGAAGTTCACTACTACGAAGGGCGGACAATGGAAGCGATCGCTGAAGCAATGCGTCGTTTAACGCAGTTGAAAATTCCGCATATAGTGATGACAGCTACAATTCCAACTGTTGTGCGTCAGTGCTTTGACCAATTAAATCGTGATCAACCATATCCCTTCCAACGTGCACCCGCGGTAATTTCCAGCACAGCAGAGCCAAAAGCACCATTTGAAATTACGCGCCTTCACGAAACTCCACTTGATGAAGAAGACATCATTTCATCGGAACTTCTGGATCTGGTAGAGCAGAATCGGGACAAACGGCAAATTATCTTTGTCAACCAAGTCAACCGAGCAAAGTACATTTATCGCGCACTGCAAGGACGACACATCTGTGATAACCTGATCTGCTACCATTCTAGTTTCATCGGCAAAGATCGCGTAAAAAAGGAAGAGATTATCCGTTCACTTTTCAAAGACCCAGATCGCCGCAAAGATGATGAACGTAAAATCCTTGAGGAATATGATTTCAGAAACTCGGATGCCTGTGTACTAGTATCAACACAGGTAAGTGAACTCAGTTTAGACATCAGCGCAGATGTTATGTATTCCGAGATCGCCCCAATTGACTCGATTGTTCAACGCGGTGGGAGACTGAATCGCAAAGGTGAAACACCTGTTGACGAACAGACGGGATATACCTATCGCCTCTATCTCATGCCCGCCTATGAGGAGGAAAGGGCGTGCCTACCTTACGAACCTGATATATTACAGAGGTCGTGGGATGCGATTGGGGACCGATACACTTTCCAAGATGCGTGTGCATGGGTTGATGCGGTTTATCAAGAATGTCAACCACTTATGCACAACGAACTCTCGATCGCAATTCACACGGATCTTGTTTTCGGTAAACGCCCGCAGGACAACTATGCTGGAGAAACTGAAGAGGAGGGAAGGGTTGTCATTCGGGAGCCGCGTTATCAAACGTACGACGTTGTACCGTCGGAGTTTGAAGAGTTAGTAGTTGACGATTATCGGAAATTCAAGAGCCGTCACCTGAGTATTTCAGCACGGGCGTTTTGGAGAGCCGACAAGAACGATCAGCTGTATCGCCGGGAGGGCAAACTTGAACTTGACAATCGACGAACTGGAAAGAGCAGGATCAGTCAGATACCGTTCACAGCAATTCACGCTACCTACACATTCGACATCGGGCTTGAAACAGATTTAGAAAAACCCACGAGTTTTCTATAAGGAGATACACCGATGCAAAACCCAGACCAACCCCGTATCACCGGCACAACAATCAACTATCTCCACGTCTGTCCACGAAAGCTCTGGTTCTTTCAGAACCATATTGAAATGGAACACACTTCAGACCTCGTTTCCATGGGACAGCTGCTACACGAGGAGAGCTACAGTCGTGAAAAACGGAAGGAGCGATCGATTGATGACCTCATCCGTATTGACTTCGTCGACAAAGACGGCATCTTGCATGATGTCAAGTCAGGGAGATCGATGGAGAAGGCACACGAGATGCAAATCCTCTATTACCTCTATCTCCTCAAACAGAAAGGAGTGACGAATCGGAAAGGGGTTATCAACTACCCGCGCCAACGGCGGACCGTTGAGGTCGAATTGACTCCAGAGAAAGAGTGCGAAGTTGAGGAAGCGATTCGAGAGGTCAAAAGAATTTCCAACCTACCAACCCCTCCGGAAGTGGCGTTCATGAGGATTTGTAAATCGTGTAGCTATATGGAATTGTGTTGGAGTTGAAAGGCACTAGAAACCGAGTTTTTCCCCGGTCACGGGATCCTCTCGGACTTGAAAACTCGGTTTCTCTATCTTGGGTAGATTTTAGAATTACCTAGACACTCCCGATGTGCAACCAACCCCCTAAATCCCCCAACCCTAACCCCCCTAACCCCCCTTATCAGGGGGGAAACCGTTGTCAGGGGGACTTATGAACCCGTACCTTGTCAACCGTGCCAAGCACAAGATTCAAGGGGAAACCGTTGTCAGGGGGACTTATGAACCAACTGCGTAAGTCCTAAAAAAATAAAGGAGAAAAACAGCCATGTCTCGTAACTACTACATCAGCCAGTCGGGTAGATTACGCCGAAAGGATAACACCATCTATCTCGAAAAAGAGGACGGTTCGCGTGTACCGATTCCGATCGAGGATGTGGACGCATTCTACCTCTATGGCGAACTAGACCTGAACACACGGCTTCTCAACTTCATGGCACAGAAGCATGTACCCATCCACGTGTTCAACTACTACGGCTACTATTCTGGCACCTACTATCCGCGAGAATATCTGAACTCTGGATTTCTCACGGTAAAGCAGGTGCAGCATTATGAACGGAAATCGAAACGTCTGCCGATTGCCCACGAATTTGTTTCGGCGGCGGTGGCGAATATTCTGCGAAATCTGCGTTACCGTGCGAATCGTGACGCGGATTGTTCCGAGCAGCTGAGTATCATTGAGGCAATAGAAACTGAGATTCCGCACGCGCAAAGTGTTGATGAACTGATGGGGTACGAAGGAAATGTCCGCGAAACCTACTACCGCGCCTTCAACGCTATTATCGATCTACAAACCCCTTTTGAAAAGCGAATCCGCCAACCGCCCGATAATCCCATCAACGCCGCCATTTCGTTTGGTAATTCGCTGATGTATACCGCTTGCCTGACTGAGATCTACCGGACACAACTCAATCCGACCATCAGTTTCCTGCATGAGCCGGGGGAACGCCGATTCTCGTTGAGCCTCGATCTGGCGGAGATCTTCAAGCCGATTATTGTTGACAGAGTGATTTTCCGGTTGTTCAATCGGGGACAGCTCAAAGAGGCGAAGCACTTTGAAACCGAAACAGGAGGCTGCTATCTGAACGAGAGTGGGAGACGACTGTTTCTCCAAGCATTCGATGAGCAACTTAAACAGACGATTGACCATCGAAAGTTGAAACGCAAAGTGTCTTACCAACGCCTAATCCGCCTCGAATGCTACAAATTGATTAAGCATCTGACAGGCATGGAAACCTATCAGGCGTTTCGGGCGTGGTGGTAAAATATTGATTTTGGGTAGGGTGCCCTGGCAAAATCTAACAAAATCTAACACTTTCATGGTGGTAAAACACCGACTGTGAGTAGGCAGGGCATCACTCAAGGTTAAAACAACTTCTTGGTGAGTGGCTGCGTAAAACATTAATTGTAGGTAGGCGGGGCATCCCCGGTCACGGGATCCTCTCGGACTTGCCCTGCCTTATGCCGGTGTGGTGCCAACTTCCGTAGGTCGGGCTTCCTAGCCCGACCCGAACCCATGTTTATATAGCAATCAAACGGGAGACCGTTACAATGTATGTCATTATCGTATATGACATTGACGTGAAACGGGTTGCGAAAGTCTGCAAATACCTACGTCAACACCTCAACTGGGTCCAGAACTCCGTCTTTGAAGGCGAATTGACAAAGGCTCAATTGGCGCGAGTGAAGTCAGGGCTTTTGGGGATTATTGAGGACAGCGAAGATTCAGTGCTCATCTACCAAATGCGCCATGAGAAGTGGATGGACAAACAGGTTATCGGTATCGAAAAAAATCCGGTGACAAATCTCTTATGACCGTGTACAACAAGGGATTGCAGCATTTCTGCATAAATGGCGGGTCGTCAACCTCAATCTCTAGGACAATTTTCTTAATCCATAAGGCGGCGTTTTTGCCCTAATATGATAGATTTGAAGCGTAACAACGTGCTGTCGTCAACCTCCCATGAATTTTGCACAACCGGATGTTGACGACTTTTGAACCTAACGACAATTTTCTCCTTGTAGATATAGTGCGGGTTTTGTATAATATTCCCCGTTGATTTTTCGGACTTTTAATCGAACCATTGTGGAATTGAAACAGTTTCATAGCCTCTGCAGCACGTTCGCAACGTTCGGGCCTTTTAATCGAACCATTGTGGAATTGAAACGCGTGGACGGCGTACCGTTTCAGGTCGTACTCAGCAGCTTTTAATCGAACCATTGTGGAATTGAAACACCGACGTAGCGGTTCAGGTGCGATTCTCCCTCCAACTTTTAATCGAACCATTGTGGAATTGAAACATAGTTCTCGGGCGCTCCCAGATGTAGCTGCTCTGTCCTTTTAATCGAACCATTGTGGAATTGAAACTCGCTTCAATTTCGTCGCGGAGGTCGTCAACGGCTCCTTTTAATCGAACCATTGTGGAATTGAAACATCATCATCGCTCAGATATAAATACTCCGCAGTTGTCTTTTAATCGAACCATTGTGGAATTGAAACTATTTCTTCTGTCCCCGTTTCCCCGACAATTTCAAACTTTTAATCGAACCATTGTGGAATTGAAACTGAACCCGGCATCGGTCGCTGTGGCGTTTCGGAGGGCTTTTAATCGAACCATTGTGGAATTGAAACATCGACTTCGGCTAATTCGTAGCCTTCCGCATCGACTTTTAATCGAACCATTGTGGAATTGAAACTATTTACCGCCTCCACCCAAACGGGGGGCTAACGCGCTTTTAATCGAACCATTGTGGAATTGAAACCCGCCTCTTCGGCGTCGGTGAGGTCGTCGTATTCGTCTTTTAATCGAACCATTGTGGAATTGAAACAGGTAGACGGCGCTCACGTTGGCTGATCCGCGTCTTACTTTTAATCGAACCATTGTGGAATTGAAACCTTTGACTTGGCTTCGGAGGAGGCTATCAAGACTTCTTTTAATCGAACCATTGTGGAATTGAAACATTGATGAGTTGGCTTATTGACAGGTTGGTGTGGGGGCTTTTAATCGAACCATTGTGGAATTGAAACACGGGCTGTCAAGAAACATGGGAAAGAAGCGTTTGACTTTTAATCGAACCATTGTGGAATTGAAACGTCAATCGTATCGAATCATTATTTAAGCCAGTGGCTTCTTTTAATCGAACCATTGTGGAATTGAAACTGTGCTTGTCTTCAACTTTATCGTTGTCGATAAATCGCTTTTAATCGAACCATTGTGGAATTGAAACAGATTGGAAAAACTTGGGGGCTTCGATAGGTCGTAGTCTTTTAATCGAACCATTGTGGAATTGAAACTGTTTGAAAGCCCATACGCCATCGCCCTGACCACATCTTTTAATCGAACCATTGTGGAATTGAAACAACACATTGAATAGACGGACGACACAGTAATCCCTACCTTTTAATCGAACCATTGTGGAATTGAAACCACGCCACATCAGCGGTACATCGTCAATCAATCGACTTTTAATCGAACCATTGTGGAATTGAAACGTTGAACTGAATATAAACCGGCTCTGACAGTTTGACTTTTAATCGAACCATTGTGGAATTGAAACACGGGAACAGATTACTCAACTGACAAGACGACAACGCTTTTAATCGAACCATTGTGGAATTGAAACGGAGAATCATCAGCGTTAGCAAATGGTCAGTCAAGCCTTTTAATCGAACCATTGTGGAATTGAAACGGAGAATCATCAGCGTTAGCAAATGGTCAGTCAAGCCTTTTAATCGAACCATTGTGGAATTGAAACGATAACTATTTTGATGGTACTGTACCTGGACGGCGGACTTTTAATCGAACCATTGTGGAATTGAAACTGTTATGCTATTGATTCTGTTACTGAAAGTGGTTACCTTTTAATCGAACCATTGTGGAATTGAAACATCATACGGGACATCCAGCTTAGCAGCCTCCGCGACCGCTTTTAATCGAACCATTGTGGAATTGAAACGGGGTATTGTTTCCGAGCAGGCTCATGGCAGGCGTTCTTTTAATCGAACCATTGTGGAATTGAAACACCCGAAGAAGGGAAACAGCCATGACCCAAGACGAGCTTTTAATCGAACCATTGTGGAATTGAAACCTGTGCCTTGCTCAACGATTTCGAGTAAGCAAACGCCTTTTAATCGAACCATTGTGGAATTGAAACGATAACTATTTTGATGGTACTGTACCTGGACGGCGGACTTTTAATCGAACCATTGTGGAATTGAAACTGTTATGCTATTGATTCTGTTACTGAAAGTGGTTACCTTTTAATCGAACCATTGTGGAATTGAAACATCATACGGGACATCCAGCTTAGCAGCCTCCGCGACCGCTTTTAATCGAACCATTGTGGAATTGAAACGGGGTATTGTTTCCGAGCAGGCTCATGGCAGGCGTTCTTTTAATCGAACCATTGTGGAATTGAAACAAATAATAGGGGATGGCTTTGACGAAGCAAGGCAAACTTTTAATCGAACCATTGTGGAATTGAAACCAGAGAGACAATCTTGTTGTCGGCAAGCCCGTCGCGCTTTTAATCGAACCATTGTGGAATTGAAACGAGTTCTAGCTGTTCAGACGCGCCTTCAGGGGTGATGACTTTTAATCGAACCATTGTGGAATTGAAACATAATGATGACGAAGCCCAACGATCTCTCCAACATCGCTTTTAATCGAACCATTGTGGAATTGAAACCCCGATGGGCTGTGATCATATCTATGGTCTTCCAGACTTTTAATCGAACCATTGTGGAATTGAAACTCAAACGCTTGTCCCGCGTAGATGATCGGTAGCATCCTTTTAATCGAACCATTGTGGAATTGAAACACGCTCAACACCCGCGAAGTCGCTCGTGATGTCGTCACTTTTAATCGAACCATTGTGGAATTGAAACAATGTAGGCAGATGATTCGGTGGTATTAATGCGCCCACTTTTAATCGAACCATTGTGGAATTGAAACATCACATGCACGGACGCCGGCGCACCAACGAGGAGACTTTTAATCGAACCATTGTGGAATTGAAACGTCAATCGTATCGAATCATTATTTAAGCCAGTGGCTTCTTTTAATCGAACCATTGTGGAATTGAAACTGTGCTTGTCTTCAACTTTATCGTTGTCGATAAATCGCTTTTAATCGAACCATTGTGGAATTGAAACATAGCTGATGAACATCTTCTGATAAACGGACTATTGCTTTTAATCGAACCATTGTGGAATTGAAACCTAAAATGGTAAATCATTGATGGGATCAAATGCTGCCTTTTAATCGAACCATTGTGGAATTGAAACGAACGGCGGGGAGCGCGTCTAACTTGGATTCGTCTGCCTTTTAATCGAACCATTGTGGAATTGAAACTTTTGGGATAATGGTCTGGCAAATCTTCTATCTGCTGCTTTTAATCGAACCATTGTGGAATTGAAACTCTCAAATAGCCGTTCACGGGACGGGCTTAACTCACGCTTTTAATCGAACCATTGTGGAATTGAAACAGCGCAAGGTGAAATTGGTCAAATGCTTGCCAAGTTCTTTTAATCGAACCATTGTGGAATTGAAACTTATCTTCTCGAATAACGACCGAAACTGATCGATCGGCTTTTAATCGAACCATTGTGGAATTGAAACTCTCAAATAGCCGTTCACGGGACGGGCTTAACTCACGCTTTTAATCGAACCATTGTGGAATTGAAACAGCGCAAGGTGAAATTGGTCAAATGCTTGCCAAGTTCTTTTAATCGAACCATTGTGGAATTGAAACTTATCTTCTCGAATAACGACCGAAACTGATCGATCGGCTTTTAATCGAACCATTGTGGAATTGAAACCTTCACTCCCTTGTACATCAAGTGCAAGCAAGCCAACTTTTAATCGAACCATTGTGGAATTGAAACATGTTGCGGGGTATCCGTTGGGGCTTGATCAACCGACTTTTAATCGAACCATTGTGGAATTGAAACTATATCGTCTGCCTGAGCGTCCACGTCGAAGTCCCTCCTTTTAATCGAACCATTGTGGAATTGAAACCAGAAGCCCTTATCGCCAAGTATGAAGGCAATCTGACTTTTAATCGAACCATTGTGGAATTGAAACGATGTGAGTTTCGAGATATTCGTATGGAAATTCGGTCACTTTTAATCGAACCATTGTGGAATTGAAACTAGCGCGTCGGTAGACTGCCGAGGTAGAGAACTGCACACTTTTAATCGAACCATTGTGGAATTGAAACATCACCGTCAACCTGTCTTTTGCCCTTGTCATCCCGCTTTTAATCGAACCATTGTGGAATTGAAACCTTTTGTGGCGTTGGCGGACGGGGCAAGCCAACTTGCTTTTAATCGAACCATTGTGGAATTGAAACGAGACGATCTTATACTCATCATCGCTGGTATCCAGCACTTTTAATCGAACCATTGTGGAATTGAAACGCCTCCAGCACC
The DNA here is from genome assembly GCA_965208425.1 of Candidatus Poribacteria bacterium. GTDB lineage: Bacteria > Poribacteria > WGA-4E > WGA-4E > PCPOR2b > PCPOR2b. Next base: position 113,953 of record OZ242335.1, read on the forward strand.
TCAAAGGGGAGACCGTCTGGGGCGACTTTTAATCGAACCATTGTGGAATTGAAACATATAACGGGACACACGTATCTTGGGTCAGGAACTTCTTTTAATCGAACCATTGTGGAATTGAAACTTTATATCTGCAAGCTGATGGTACGTTTATATCAGCCTTTTAATCGAACCATTGTGGAATTGAAACGTCCGCAGTCTCGTCGAATAGCGTCGGGATGCCCTCCTTTTAATCGAACCATTGTGGAATTGAAACTGCCGATCTTAACGCAGATCGGTTTGGACATTCGAACTTTTAATCGAACCATTGTGGAATTGAAACACGTGATCCAAAAGCCGATTATGAAAAAGTCTAAACTTTTAATCGAACCATTGTGGAATTGAAACTGTCTCATGCCATACATTTCCATCAGATGAATACTGCTTTTAATCGAACCATTGTGGAATTGAAACTTCTATGCTTATTCAAGATACGATGCGCCGTCAAGCCTTTTAATCGAACCATTGTGGAATTGAAACTTCGATGATTATTGTGCAGTGGAGGCTTAGTTTGACGCTTTTAATCGAACCATTGTGGAATTGAAACTGACGAGACAGATGGGCCGACCGTGCAACTATTTAGTCTTGGCTCATGTAAAGAAATAGTGCAAAGAAACCGAGTTTTCAAGAAAAAACTCGGTTTCTCTTCGCATTTTGCACTTTCTTTTGATATGAACCTTAGTCTTTTAATGGAACCATTGTGGAATTGAAAACAAAAAAAGCCGATGGAACAAGAGAGTTCCACCGGCTCTTTTTATTTCTTGTTATGATAGTTTTAGATATACAATTCCCCAATGCTACGGATTTTTGTACACGTAATCATGCCCTCCATAATACCTAAGGGGCAACCCACCTTTGGGGCTTTTGAATGGTTCATTAGTGCCTTGGTTAATTGAGCTAATTAACCGTATACATTGCGCTCCGCTGGAGCGCGTGAATTGTAAATATCGCGATTCTATAGATATATCGCTCCTCTGGAGCGAAAGCGTCTGTCAGGACTTTTGTGTGATGGCTTGCTGTAGCCAACAGTGTGGTGATTAATTCGTCTATTATCCGTGTTATCCGCTTAACCTGTTTAACCCGCGATTCAGATGGCTTTGCATCCCGATGCAGCATCGGGGCAATGATTAACTCTCCTGAAACTGAAACGCAAACAGATCCGCATCCTTGAGGACAAAACGCAACCGTACCGGTTGCCCAGCCAACGAGCGCAAATCTCCTTCGCCTTCCCACTTGACCATACCATCAATCTTATCCCCAAATATCTCAGGACATGCGTCCAACGCGAAGGCCGGCTGCGGATGCCCTTCCATATCCTGAATCTCAACCCGAACAGATCCTACCGCCGATGTCGAAAAGTTCAATCTCAGGCTATCGCCCGTGAAAGTCAGTGGATGGGTGATAAATTCACCCCCGGCGTAACCTGCGCGGACCGACACAAATCCATCAGTTCGGAGCGAGAACCGACGAATATGAACAGACGGCAGCCGCCAGTTTGCCATACTGTATAGGGAAAGTTCTTCGGGCGACGTTTGCAAAATACCTCGTTCCATATAAATCCCGCGCTCATGCCAATTGCCTTCATCCAGTCCGGGACGCACAAAAGCCTCCATAAAACTGCGATCAAAATGGATTCCATCGCGGCTAGACATGAACACAATATCATTCACGCCCGAACCGTATTCCCAATCTGAAATCGGCTCGCGCTCTGGCACGAAACGCGCAGGAAACATCAGATACATCCCCGGCGCACGCTCGTAAGGCACACAGGCATTGGTATAGAGATGCTCGAAAGGCGTATCACCTGTATCAATCAATTCAAGCGGTGTCCAACGGCGAAAGTCTTTGGAAGTCGAGCGTCGAATCCAGCGCACCCCATTTTTGAAGCTTCCCCTACCTGCCACGCCCCGCGTATAGGCGACATATTCACCCCGTTCCGCGTCCCAAAAGGCGATGTTATGCGAATCAAACGGTCGCTCTGTCAGAATTGGTTCGTCCTGCATCAACCGCCAGCGGAGACCGTCCGGCGAGACCAACGCAAGCACATCGCTAGTACGCACAATGGCTTTGTACCGCTCTTCGTCCGATGCGTCTGGGTTAAGGTCAAGAAACGGTGACATGTTGTTACCCGGTCCCATCCAAACAAGATTATTATCCTTTGAGCCTTGAAATTCAATTAATCCGAGTCGTGGTTTCTCCCAGTGAATCCCGTCCGTGCTTTCAGCATAAGCGTAGAGCGGCAGACGTTCACCACGAATTGGCATCTCCTGATCGCAGCGATACCACGCACGGAAGCGGTCGCCCTCGCGGAACGTTACCATATAGGAGACGCCGCCCCGTTCCCATGGGTGTTCAGCGGAAATTACAACCTCACGCTGCACCGGCTCATGTAAATGCCGCGTGACATCTTGTGCCTCGGCGATCCAGAAATCATCCACGAATAGTTGACGGTCTGTGCCGATATGGATAGGTGTGCTGTCATTATCATGTCGTGCCATTTTAACCCCTATAAATTGATGGTTATCAACCCTGCTTTCTGCTATAATTAACCTTTGGTGCTAGTTTAGTGAGAAAGTTTTTTCCACATTGTTCAAGTCGCTTTGGATCCCCCCGATAAATCGGGGTAAACTAATTATTGGGGAGTTCATTGATTCGTTCTTCTTACGTTCCACCCTTTGGGTACACATGTCGCCCCTCTGGGGCTTTGGGTTATTTGTTTATCGGTGTACTATAGACATGTCGCCCCTCAGGGGCTAAATGAACCGCTAAACCAATGATTTTTACGTTTCACGCATCACGTTATCAACAGCTGCAAACTAGCACCATTGGTTAATTATACGTATGCCGTATAACCCGTAGGTCGGGCATCAATGAACTATGGTGGATCTTAGAATTAATGAGATATTCCAAATCCCGATTTATCGAGGATGCTCGACGAGTCGGCACCAGTGCGGTTGGAAACCGCACCTACCGGGTTGGATTGAATTCGGTTCGGTCAGGAAACCGCCCCGCATAGGCGCAGTTGGAAACTCTGCTTGCGATCCCCCCGATAAATCGGGGTAAACTAATTATCGGGGAGCGCCTACCAAACACGGGGAGCGAAAGCGTCTATTTATTCTTAGAATTTACCATAATTATTTTTACGTTTCGCGCATCACGTTTCACGTTCTTAAGGAATATCATGCCCCAATCTCGCCCCAACATCATACTAATAATGTGCGATCAGATGCGCTGGGATGCCGCTGGCTTCGCGGGGAGTTTGGTTGTTCAGACACCCTATCTGGATCAGTTGGCGCGAAGCGGTGTCTGCTTTGAGAACGCCTATTGCGCTTCCCCTGTTTGCTCGCCTGCCCGCGCTAGTTGGCTGACGGGACTCTACCCCCATGCCCACCTACAACTGAAAAATTACGGTTCCGGCATGGTTGGAAAATGGGGAAGCTACCTGCCCCCTGACAGCGTGACCATCGGTGATGTCCTCAAATCCGCCGGATATCGCTGTGGTATGGTTGGACCGTGGCATCTTGGGAACGATCATCTCCCGCAGCACGGGTTTGACGATTTCTGGTGTGCCTACCGCTATCTTGGCAAAGACCACCCCGATCCACTCTTTGATTCCTTTGATCGTGCGGGAGTCCCCAATCTCTACCGCAAAGACGCTGAAGGGATGACACAATACGGAAACACGCTGGAGTTTGGGGTGATCGCCGACCCCCGACAGCAGCGAACCACATGGACAATAGATCGATCCCTTGAATTTATCCAGCAACCGCACGATGCCCCGTTCTTTCTGTTCGTAAGTATCAAAGACCCACACCCACTTGTCCTGGTCCCACCTGAACTTGTTGAACTTTATCCAGAAGACCAGATGCCGCTACCCGCTTCATTTCGGGATACCCTTGATGGCAAACCCGCCTTCCAAGAGCGTGCGAAGTTTCGCATTCCCCCAACCGTGACCGATGACCAATTTCGTCGAGTGATTGCGTACTACTACGCCCTAATCACGCATATTGATGCACAGGTTGACCGTCTGCTCCGCACCCTTGAGACGCAGGGCATCACGCAGGACACGATTGTAGCCTTTATCAGCGATCACGGTGAGATGCTCGGTGACCACGGTTTCACGGAGAAGTGTCTCATGTACGAAGCATCGGTTCGTGTGCCGTGTCTGCTCTCTTGGGATGGAACATTACCTGCGGGGACGCGGGTGAAAACGCCATTGGGCGGCGTTGACTTGATGCCAACCCTGCTTGAGTTGGCGGGAGAAACACCACTCTCGCCAATTGATGGTCGCTCCGTAGCGTCAGCAATTCTCGCGGACAAGGAGCCGCCCCCGCAGCCGATCTTCGCCGAAATTGCCAGCAATGAAGCGATTTATCGTGGCTCACAGGGGCTGGAACAGCTAGCCGCCCACGTAATGATTTACGATGGACGTTGGAAATATATCCGCAACCGCTTTGATATTGATGAGTTGTACGACCTAGAGACGGATACCGACGAAATGCGAAACCTTGCTGCTCAGCCTGAACACGGCGAACGGATAGGTTTTATGCGCCATCAGATTGCTGAGATGGTTTGTCGTACCGGTCCTGGACCCTACGACTGGTGTTTATCTGATGATAACGGGACGGCTGCAACTCAGTAGTCAACAACTTGGCAAAATTCAAAAAGCCGCCGCGCCCGGTCTGAAAACTGCTCGTATGTCTCCGGCGGCACCTGCACTGCATGACCAATACTAAGCCAAGAAAGTCCGTAGCAAACCACAATTTCGGGACGCGGTCCGTTGGAGGTATTGGGCGTGCCGCGGTGCAGGGTGCGGACATCCTGTATCCACATCGTGCCCTTTTTCATGTTGAGTCGACGGGCAGACGGAAAATCGCCTTGCGTCAGCACTTCATCGTAACGTCCCTCTAGGTCGGGATTGGCGATGTACTGTGTTGATGGCAATACCTCGATGCTACCGTTCTCCTCTGAAGTATCCACGAGTGGAAACTTGATCCCCAATATCGGACAGGTGTCAAGCCCGACATGCGGGATCTCCCGCGCCAGTCCAGTGTCTCTATGCCAATGCTGAAACTCACTCCCCGGATAAGGATTATTAGAGTGAAGACACCTAATATAAAAATCGTCCTTGCCCCAATAACGCTTGAGAAACTCCAGAATGACCGGATTCTCATACACCTCCGGGTCGGCGAACGGCGGTACCCACGGAATGGTCAGCGTATAGCGGTTGATGACCTGTTGGCGACCAAAGCCTGTACGCAAGTCTCCCCACTCTTTCTCGGCAAAGCCGGTTTCACGCGTCCTGACATGCTCTAGCATCGGTAAGAACGCCTCCCGGATGCGATCTACGGTCTCGACAGACAACACATCCTCAATCACCGCATAGCCGTTGATTCTAAACTCGGCTATCTTTAGATCAAAATCTATATCTTCGCATCGTGCAGTCATGAATCCTCCGTTGAATGTATAGAGCTATCATTTCAACCAATCAATGAACTAATGAACCAACACAAAGTCGATTGTATCATAGGACGGTCCGGTACGTCCAGCAAAATGGGGAGGAGCGGATCTACGTTTCTTTGTGTCGCTTGCTTGGATCTGTGCTATCATATTAACTATTCAGATCCAGAGCGAGGCACAGAAATAATATAGGAAAAGGGGAAAGAAAGCATGCGACACGAAAAATGGAAATGTCCCAAATGCGACAATGCTGAATTTGAAACAGATATTTTCCAAGCAACGGGTGGCACACTTGCCAAGCTGTTCGATGTCCAAAACAAAAAGTTTACTACCGTTTCATGCACGCAATGCCAATACACCGAGGTCTACAGAGCAGATACCTCGAACCTGAGTAATATCTTCGATTTCTTCACCAATTGAGGTTGGGAGGTAATTCTCCATGAAGACCTTCACCGACGCTGAAAAACAGCAACTGCAAGCGAAGATTCAGGACGAACAGGAACGGCAGCGAGTGCTTGGGGAAAGCATCCAGATTGAAAAAGAAAAAGAGTCAAAAAGGGGTAAAGGCATAATTTCGATGGCGTTCAGCTATAAGTATGGTATGCTGGTGGTTATTTTTTTTCTAATTGTCTTGAGCATACATCTCCTGCTGCCTTTGCGAAATAATGATCCTGATGACTACTCCGGTATCATATTAGGATTAGCGTTACTATTCAATCACATTGCGTACCAACTCACGAAAAAAGGTTGGTTCAACCGTGTGATGAAAACGATTGCGTGGACTTGGGTCGTGTTCGTATGGGCTTATATAATTTGGATCTTTTGGATTAAGGTCGCATAACATATCACTGGCGAGGGATAAGAAAACATGAGCGAAGCGTTCTTTGAGAAAATCGACGTGCTCCTGCCCGGACAGGGCGAGGAGTTGGCGCAAGCCCCAGCCCACCACTGGGAGCGGGCAGAGCGCGCCAACGCCCAAATCTACTATAGCACACGCGAGCCGAAATCTGTCCTTATCCATCTGACAGGGTTGACCAGAGAGGAGAGAAAAGCCCTCGCCGATATGCGGATTGAGGTGGATCTTTCAGCCTTGAAGTATCACGACTACGACGGGTTCGGTGTCCATCTACCGGGACTCATTGTCACGACACAAGGGATGGCTATCGCCGTTTGTCAAAAACGACACGGTTCGATGGGGGACGGCGGCAACCAAGTTGACATCTTGATGTCGCGTAGTGAGGACAGCGGCGCGACTTGGCAGCGGCAGGAGGTCATCTTTGAGGAGGAAGGGGCATTCACCTATCTCGGTCCCATCTTTGAGGAACGCATGACGAACACTGTCTTTGTCGCCTTCTGGAAAATGCCCGCGGACATCTTGGACGACCTCGGTTACTTCAGCGAATACGCCAAACAGGGGGGTGGTTTCTATCTGCTCAAGAGCACCGATCAGGGGCGGAGTTGGTCTGATCCTTTCTATGTAAGCCCGGAACCGAACGCTGAAGGTTGGGTGGGGTGGCCCAACAACTGCGTCCACGGCATCCAACTTACTGTTGGTCCCCGTAAGGGACGGTTGGTCATGCCAGCGTTTCTTTACAAAGAGGGCGAACCGGGCCAGGTACCGGGGGTTCGTGGAGGCTTTTTGTACAGCGATGACCACGGACAGAATTGGAAGGTGGGTGCTGTCCTGCCCGAAGGCTCGGACGAGGTCAGTCTTGTCGAAACTGCGGGAGGTGGCATCTACGTCAGTTATCGCAAGAACACCCTTGCTACCGGCAAGCGACACTTCGCACGCAGCACCGACTATGGCGAAACCTTCTGTGAACACGGTCAGCACGAAGAGCTACCAGACGCGAATCTCCATGCGGGGCTAATCCGATACCGTGGAGGCGAGGAAGCGAGTGAAGATTTCCTACTATTTTCCAGTCCGTCACCGACGAAAGATATGACTATTCGTATCAGCCGCGATGAAGGCAGGAGTTGGGACTTTTCGCGTAGGGTTGAGCAAGGATTGTCACGGTATTCTGACCTCGCGGTGACAGCGGACGGGGCAATCCTCTGTCTGTATACCAATGGGGTGGTGCGCGACAGGGAAAAAATTAGTGTGGCACGGTTTAACTTAGAGTGGTTGATGAGTGATAGTGCTTAAGTGGAGACTAGAGAGTTTCGTACCGGTCCGCACGGTTGTGTCCCAACAGACCGGGACAAAGTTGCTGCATCTCCGGTGGCATCCGTTCATACGTTTCGGGCCAAATTGGCTGATGACCACCCTCAATCCAGTTGTTGAACCATGGGGGGTAGTAGGCGATATTCAATCCGACACGAGTCTGATCGCTTGTATTTCCGCGAGCTTGGTGGTAGGTGCCGCCATGCCACATAATAACTGAACCTGCTCTGCCAGTAATTGGCTTAATCAGCGGACTGTCTGCGGTGATGTCAGATGGCGGAGTCTTCCGACGCGAACGGTGACTCATCGGCACGACACCCGTTGCACCGTTCTCTTCTGTAAAGTCCGTCAACATCCAGATACTGTTGATAATCCACGGCACGTCCGGCACTTCATGGAACTCACGCGCGGAATCCACATGCAGATGCTGACCCGGGGCGCCGGGCCACGTCGGCTTGGAGCACGCCTCGACCACCCGACAATTCTGCCCTAGAAAATGCCGTGCAACCGCTACCGTGTCCGGATGGCTAGCACACATCCAAACACGATCATCCAGGTTCATCATACCGAACAATGTCTGATAATACTGATTGCCTGTGTTGTAAATTTGGCACTTCGGATCGGTATGCAATTCGAGGAACCGTTCCGCCATGCGTCGTGCCTCATCTTCCGGGATGCGATCTTCAAGCAGGCAGTATCCGTAGGTCGTCAAGCAATCTATTGCGGCTTCGACATCACTGTTCATCTGCTTCTCCTGTTTAGATTGCTGTCAAGAAACATGCAGCGTAAAACGTAAAACCTGAGATGTAGTGACTTCACGTTTCACGCATCACGTTTCACGACAAGGCGCGGCATACACACGCGCCGTGTCCGGCAATCTGCATCTTTAACTTAGACAGGCATGGTCCTGCCGCTATGAGCCCTGCCAGCTTCCGCTATTTCAGGACTCCCTCCCATAATCCTCACACCTCCATCAATTCTCTCCGGGAGTGTCTCTATGCTACCACCTTCCAAGAACGCGACACCCGTTTCCTTACATGCAGTGTATACCCGGTTTCTCGCTTCAGTCATTTCAGGCGGACGCGGACTTGGGGTGTTCTTGTAGCCAAACGACATACCGAGGTCCCCAGGTCCCCATTCAGCAAAAGCGATACCGGGCACCCGAAGCGTCATTTCAGTATTAGCGATTGCTCGCACGTTCTCGATTTTCAACCCGAGCATCAGTTCACCCTCGGGGTTAAGGGGCCAAGGGTCAGCTTTTCCTAGGTAATCATCGACGGAAATACCCCAGATGGGTGCTGCAGATCCCTGTCCTGCCGAACCCCTGCGTCCGACATCTAGCTGCGTGCCGACGCCAATCGTCTGGAACGGATACCGGCAGCATTCAACAAATGCCCTCACCGCCTCTGGAGACTCCGCATGACACAGGAGAAGACCGTGTACACCTATCGCCAATAGCTGCCTGAGCTGCCACGCATTCGCTCGCATAACGTCAGGACTGGAACCGTCCATCGGCAGCTCTACAACAACCGCCGGCGTCAGGTGACCGCTGTTGGTCGGTCCTCCGTCCACAAGTCCGCGCATAAAATTCGCCAGACCTACGAAATCGAGGGGACCATGCTCCATACCGATGTTGATGTAGTCTGCCCATGTTTTTGCCATCTCCTTACCAGCCTCATAGGTGAGATTGGCACCTGTGTGGCTGCCTGTATAGTAGACAGGCTGATCCTGCTCAAGTAGTTCAATTGCTTTATTTACTCGCTTTGGCATTATTAACCTCTCTTAGAAAAACATAGCTAGTTCGTCGTGGTGATTTCAATCGCTCAAAAGATTGATCAATACGAAAAAAAATTATAGCATAGTTGCTAATTTGAGTCAAATGGTGAATCCGATCTATATCTGCATATTTCTACATTCTCCGCACCCTCCTTGACATTCCCACGTGTCAAAAGTATAATGAATAGGTTAGCTACTAGTCGGGAAGCTGCTTCCCACAAATCAAGCGGGAGTGGGCTCCCGACGCGTCAGGACAAGCGAAAGTGAGAAAAAATATGGCGACAAAAGAGGAACTTTACGATCAGGCTTTAACACATTTTGGGAACAGCGAACTTGACGAGGCAGTCGCTGTTTTCAATACACTCCTCGAACAATACCCGGATTATGTGGACGGACATATTGGGCTTGGACACGCATACGAACGGTTGAGCAGATATGACGAGGCGATTGAGGCGATTAAAAAAGCAATCGAGGTTGATCCGACCGATCCGCTTAATTACACCAGTTTATCGATCTGTTATCAGCGCAAAGGAATGATTCAGGAAGCGGAAGACGCAATGGCAAAATCACACCAGCTACAGATGGAAAAATAATAATCAATGGTGCTAGTTCGCAGCTGTTGATAACGTGAAACGTAAAAATAATTAGTTCATTGGTGCATTGGTTCACTAAGTACATTGAGGGGTGCTCATAAATCAAACCAGTAAAATAATGTCATCAAATGTGTCACATTTCTGAAAAGTTCCATCTGTTTAATCGGTGATTCAGACAGTTGACATTTCAGACATGGCTCATGTTAAGATTTAGTGCAAAGAAACCGAGTTTTCAAGAAAAAACTCGGTTTCTCTTCGCGCTTTGCACTCTCTTTTTATATGAACCTCAGACATATAGCACTCCGCTGGAGTGCGGGGATTAGACCTATCGCCTTCTATAGACATACCGCCCCGGTGGGGCGGAATACATACGAGTGTAGAGATAGGTATCCAATTAACGCATCGGTTCGATAGCTTCTTTCGCTCCAGCGGAGCGCCATATCTATAGCCGGTCAGATATACAATGAGTGCGCTCCAGCGGAGCGCAATGTGTACCCCTATCGGTTGGTGTATGGAAAACAGTCATTCTATAGATATTGAATTTGTCTGTCTTTTGGTAATCCGTGTCATCTATGTCATCTACTTAATCGGCTATTCAGCCACCAATGATGTACGCTCCTCAGATTCTCATCTGTGTCAATTTGGGTCATATAATCCTGTTCGCTCATGTTAAGATTTAGTGCAACAGAAACCGAGTTTTCAAGTCCCGATTCTCGGGATGCTCGGAACGGCAAAAAAACTCGGTTTCTCTTCGTGCTCTGCACTTTCTTTTTACATGAGCCATCCTGTTAATCCTTAAAGCCTGATTCAGACAATAATTATGAGCACCCCTCACTAGTACATTAATGAGTTACCCGATAAATCGGGATCCAAAGCGACTTGAACAATGTGGGAGTAACTTTTTCACTAACTAGTGCCAAAGGTTAATATACAGTACCTGCAAACGAGGAGGAAATCTAAGCAACATGCTTGAACTTTACGACACAACACTCAGAGACGGAAACCAAGGGGAAGGGGTCGCTTTCTCGGTTGAGGACAAGCTGCTTATCATCAAAGCCCTTGATCGTCTGGGCATCCATTACATCGAAGGCGGATACCCCGGCTCGAATCCAAAAGATATGGAGTTCTTCAAAAGTGCAAAATCACTTCAACTCCAACAGTCAGAAGTCGTGCCTTTCGGCAGCACACGCCATCCGCGCTATCAACCCAGTGAAGACCCCAATCTGCTAGCATTACTAGATACAGGTGCCCGCACCGTCACGATTTTTGGAAAGAGTTGGGAACTCCACGCCACAGACGTGCTTCGTGTCACAGCACAGGAAAATATTGAACTCATCGAAAGCTCAGTTCGTTTTCTGGTCGAGAGCGGACGCGAGGTTATCTACGATGCAGAACACTTCTTTGATGGTTATGATGACCAACCGGATTATGCACTGCAAACCCTCAAAGCGGCAGCACGGGGCGGCGCAAGATGTGTCGTGTTATGCGACACGAACGGCGGTCGATTGCCTCTAGAAATTCAGGAAGGTGTACGGTCAGTCATGGCGGAGATTGATCTGCCAGTCGGTATTCACACCCATAACGATGCCGGCGTGGGGGTCGCAAACACCGTTCTTGCTGTGCAGGCGGGGGCAGCGCATATACAAGGAACATTCAACGGTTACGGTGAACGCTGCGGCAATGCCAATCTCGCTTCTATCATCCCAACACTCAAACTCAAGCTAGAGATTGACTGCATCACCGAGGAGGGACTGAGCCAACTGACAGAAACATCACGTCTTATCAGTGAACTGGCGAACCTGCCACACGACGAGCGTCAGCCGTATGTTGGGAGTTCCGCTTTCGCTCACAAAGGCGGTATGCACATCGACGCTGTGCGCAAGAATCCACGCACCTTTGAACATATTGATCCGGAACTAGTCGGCAATGAACAACGCATTCTAATCTCCGATCAGGCCGGTAAAAGTGCTATCCTAAAAAAGATTGAAAGACGCTATCCAAATTACGACAAGAATTCACCGGAAGTCATCGCCCTTTTCGATCGGCTGAAAGAAGCGGAAAATGAAGGTTATCAATATGAAGCGGCTGATGCATCGTTTGAACTGCTGACCCGTACGCTCTTGGATGGCTATCAGCCCTTTTTCGATCTGCTCGGCTTCCGCGTTATTATTGAAAAAGTCAAAGACCACGGCATCCGGTCTGAAGCAACAATTAAAGTAATGGCACCCGATGGCGAAGTTGAACACACCGCCGCTGATGGCGATGGTCCTGTCAATGCCCTCGACAGCGCGCTGCGCAAAGCACTTGAGCGTTTCTATCCCTCCCTACACGATGTCCATCTCACCGACTATAAGGTACGCGTTTTGGACACCCAAGCTGGCACTGGCGCGAAAGTGCGTGTGCTGATTGAAGCAAGCGATGGGCGAGAACATTGGGGTACGGTTGGTGTATCAGAAAACATCATACAGGCGAGTTGGGAAGCCCTCACGGATAGCTTGGAATACAAACTTTATAAAGACAGTCGTGAAGCGTAAAACGTGATGCGTGATAATCCGCAAACGGTGCGAGAAAAATCACCCCTTAAATCAGTCTTAATGCTTGACAGAACCGCTTCTATTTGTTACAATATATGTAACAGTTGGATAATTATAGTGAATTCTAAAAATAAAGGGACACTTTCGCCTCCCGGTAGGTGCGGTCCGATAAATCGTGACCAGGGCTTCTAACCGCATCGCATAGATGCCGTGGTGGGTTGAAACGGCTTGTCCCGATTCTCGGGATCTCGATAAATCGGGATTGGAAACAGTGCCTACCAATTTAGAGTGTTCCATTAATTCTAAGATCTACTATAAATCAATAGGAGGTTTTACATGACATCTTTCAATTTACTCAAGCCAAAGTCTAGGCTTCGGTCTAATGATTTTCCGTTACAAATAACGGTAAAACTGATATAATTGTTTTGTCTTTCGGTGGGAGAATGGCGTACCGTCGCTTGGCGGTGTCTCCTACACCTACGCCAAGGGAATCGAAAGACGGAAAGACAATTCCAATGTTAAAAACTCACAAAATCGCTTTAGATCCAAATAACGTTCAAGCGACGCAGTTCGCTCAACATTGCGGTTATGCTCGTGTTGCATATAACACTGCCTTAACCGATTTCAAAGAAGGATTGGATACAGGTGATTGGCGTTGTCATATAGTGCTCTGTCGTCGTTTGAATGCAATCAAAGCAGAAGCCTTTCCTTGGTCAACGTCACATTCGCAAAACGCCTCCAAGAATGCGATTTATACCAATCTCAAGGATGCTATAGGACGTTGGAAGTCAGGACAGAATCGGTTTCCCAAGTTCAAGAAGCGTTCACACGGTCAGAGTTATCAAGCGGATAGCGGTCGAGGCACAATCCCTGTCGTAGGCAAGCGGATTAAACTTCCCAAAATCGGTTGGGTTCGCTTATGTCAATCCCTACGCTTCCTTGGTACTATCTGCAAAGTCGTTATCTCTAAGACAGCTAACCGTTGGTTCGCTTCTATCACTGTTGATACTTTTATTGACAATCCCATATCTGATAATCGTGGACTTCCTACTGTTGGTGTGGACGTAGGTATCAAGCACTTGGCGGTCACGTCCGAAGGGGTGTACTACGAGAATCCGAAAGTCTTAAAACGTTATGAGCGCAAGTTAAAACGGTTACAACGCCGGTTAAGCCGCCGGGAAAAAGGGAGTCGGAATTGGCATAAGACGAGAGCGAAACTTGCCAAGCTGCATTACCGTATCACCTGTATCCGACAAGACGCTCAACACAAGGCAACAACAGCTATTGTCAACGGTGCAAGTCGTATCGGAATAGAGTCTCTGAACGTTACTGGAGTGCTCAAGAATCATAGACTTGCCAAAGCATTATCAGATGCCTCACTGTCAACGTTTCTGTCTATGCTCAAATACAAGGCAGAACGGATAGGCGTAAAGATTGTAGAAGCAGACACCTTCTACCCAAGCAGTAAGACTTGTTCCGCTTGCGGTACGGTCGATAGCGACTTGTTCTTGTCGGATAGGACCTACCATTGCAGTGTGTGTGGTCATACACAAGACAGAGACCTTAACGCTGCAATAAACCTCAGAACCGTCGCCGTGGGACACACGGAGACGTAAAACGTCCCGATTTATCGGGAGATCCCGATTTATCGGGGTGGAGAGATGGTAAGCCCACGGTACTTCGTGGCACGTCTCGTCGAAACAGGAAAATAGCATGGAGATGTAAAATGTCTACCAATCAGTCTATTAAGAATCCCAAGTCTTTAGGCTTGGGAGCAGTCAATGATTTACAACAGATTGCTAAGGCAGCGCAAGAGATTATCCAGATCTGTGAGCAAAAACGGACTAACAAAGCAGACAAGGAAAAGCTGCTTAAGCTGCAGGGGGCAATCCTCACACATATCGAAGAGCTTACCGAATGCGAAGCTTGCGGGTCAATCACAGATCTAGTTGTGACGATGACGATCGAACCGGTGACGGCAAAGCTATGCAAAGATTGTGGGATAAGCGCGATCGAAGCCGGAAAAATTAAAAAAGCTACGACGCGAAAGCGATCCCCCCGAACTGCACAGAAAAATGTACCAGTATCGAAGAAAAAATCATCGCCACGACGAGCATCACCCAAGAATGCCGACGAACTGTATGCCGAGGTAGAGAAGGAAACAAGGCTCAAGAAAACGGATGTCAAACGCCTGCACAAAATTATCCAAGAGATCGCGAGTCCGATGAACCTTGAGAACACAGTCTTATATGTGAAGCATGAGGCTGAACTTGCGAAATTGAGGATAGAGCAAGATGCTTTGAAAACGGCGGTCACGTTATTAATGGCGGCGTGAAATTTCGCTATCATATCTCAGACTGCATCAAGGTTCGTCCGTTGAACCTTGCGAAGATTTGGAGCTTTTGGAACTTTTAGTTAAACCCGACAATTTCTGAAACAGATTCTCTCCTGATGACGTTTAGGATAGTACGATCTTGGAAACGATAGGGACAAGGAGGCGCTTACCGTGACAGATAAAATGATCGATGACCTATCGGATCAAGAAGATACACAACTGGCAACGTTGACAAAGGCGGGAAACGAAGAGGCCTTTCGATCGTTGTTTGATAAACATTACAACTGGGTTTATAGTAAAACGTATCGAATGCTGTGCAATCATCAGGATACGGAGGAAATATCCTTAGATATCTTTATGAAAGTGTGGCAGAAGATCGGGAAATGGGATACTGTTCAAGGTAGTTTTCAAGCGTGGTTGAATGTTGTTGCAAAAAACACAATAATTGATGCAATCCGCAAAAAAGAAAGAATTCGTGAGTCACTTTTAAGTATGGAGGATGAATCTGAATTGCCACTTGTTGAATACCAAGACCAGCGACCAACGCCTGAAAAACAGGTCGAATCCCGAGAAGCTCAAGAGATTCTTGAATGGGCACTCCAGATGGTGAAAAAGCCAAATCACCGAGTTGCTTGGATTTTACGCCATCTAGAGGGGTGTAGTATTGCCGAGATTTCGCAAACGCTCCAGCGTAAGGAAGGAACTGTTAAAATCTGGATCTTCCGTTGCACAGAGGAGTTACGCCAAATTCTGACCAGAAAGGGTCTAAAATGGGTTTAATGATTAGGGGGATAAAATGAAATTTTGGAAAAAAGTAACACAAAATTTCAGTAAAGATGAAGTAAGAAAAGCGGAGATGCTAGAGATTCATACACGCAGAATCCGAGGAGAACGGCTATCTCGCAAGCAAACCCGGTTGTTAAAAGCAAGCGAGCAATATCCAGAATTGGACCCTTTGAAAGATCTCATTGATTTTGCACATCACCGTTTTGAGGAGAGAGAAAATGTCACCCCGCTTCCTGGAGCAAAACGACGCATCGCTAACAATCTGATGCAGTTAATTGGTCGTGACGCTCCGGAAGATGATGCGCTGCTAGGCGATGAAATTAGCTTGGTGCCAGCATACAGCCCTGATCTGGTCGGGAGTGATAGTGAACTTGCCTTACCAAATGTTTCCGGTGATCTACCGCCACCAATTCCTGAATCGATAGATCCGCTTAATGAGACTGTCATCCTTGAAGGTGAAGCGGTAGAATCGGCAACGTCTCCAGTAGAGGCATGTCACCTGAAATTGCAGGTGGCGCAGGGCGATGAGGTTGGACGTGAGTATGACATCTCTTTCCAACCTATGATTATCGGCTGTGGGGGGGAGGTAGCTGTCCAGTTAGATGCCAACACCCCTGTATCACAACATCATGCGTTACTCACTGTTGATGACGATGAGCTGCTGATCACAAATCTTGACAGCGACAGTGGTACGTCGGTTGATGGCGCTAAAATTACTGAACCAACACCACTTCATGTCGCCTCTAGGGTCCAGATAGGCGGACAGGTGCTTGAAGTGGCTGCATTCCGGCGGGATGCTAGTGTCCTAGGTGTTTCCTTTGAAGTTGTAGAAGGACCCGATGTGGGACAGGTCCACTGGGTCCATTTCAAAGAAATGACGGTCGGACGCAGCGCAGCAGCGCAAATCAAACTTGCTGATTCAACAGGAACCCTCTCTCGCCTACATGCTCGGTTTAATCTGAAAAACGGCGAGGTATATCTTACCGATCTCGGTAGTAAAAACGGGACTTACGTTGATGGCTTTCGTATAGAGGAGCCAACCGTCGTTGAACCAGGCATGCGCATTGGGTTCAGTGAAATTATCTGTGAAGTCACGCACATTGAAAATTCCAGAGACAATCCCAATGCTTTAGCGTTGGGTCAAACGGCGTAATTTTGTCCCGATTCTCGGGATCCCGACCTGTCGGGGCTTGATGTTCTTAGCAAAAGTATGGTATAATTTTAATACGTCCAAAAGCGGGAGAGTCTCACCCCTACGCCTTGTAGGGTCTCCCGTTCCTTCTGGTGAAACAGAGGAATTGGACGCGTGGCTACCCAAGCCACATAAGGACGAAAACCAAGTCCAACAATTATACCGTCGTGGCGGGACACGCCAAGACGTTAAAACGCTTGTGGAGGGACAGTAAGACCTCCGATGTATTGGAGGCAAGTTTCGTCGAAGCAAGTATACGGCAGGGGTGCCCTTATCTGGACAGGCCCGTAAGTCCGTTAAAAACTCTCAAAGGAGACTCATAAGAATCCCAATGTTTCAACTTTGGGAGCGGTCAACACATTTAGTCAATGAGTCTGTCTGTGATTTCGTGATTCAGTACAACGAAAGTAAACAGATAGGTTCGGGCATATACAATACGCCGCCTATTATTACATGCCGCATTTTTCTTTTCACCACAACGTGGAGAGAGGGATGCGGTTTTTTTCTATTTGAATTTTGAATCGTCTAAGGTATAATATTTCAACCTAAATGACTGTTAAATCGTACATACCTCCTGTTAAGTACTCCGACAATTCAGTGAGGAGAGGAGTTTAATCCTCATCAGTCACCCATGAGTCAGAGACAAGCTGCATTTACCTATTTTAACCGTGCTGCAAATCTTTATCGGCAAGTCTGCTATGCCCAAGCCATTGAATATTATCTGGCGGGCTTAGAGATCGATCCGATGTGTGTGGAGGGGTATGCAGACTTGGCAAAGGCGTATGAAAAATTGGGGTGCTGGGATCAAGCAATTGAGTCGCTGGAGACTGCGCTAAGACTCCGTCCCGGTTATCCAACCGCCCTTCGCCGCAGGGAACGCATTATCGAGGAGAAAAATGTTTATGATAGCTTAACCGATGAACTAAACCTAGCCCTTAGTGCCGCTGACCAACATCAGTCAACCGATCCAGTTCAGCGAAGTAACCTCGCAATCGAACACGAGTTCTTCACACTAACCGGTCGGTGCACAATCTCACAGAAGTTACTATTGATCATCTCGCAAATCATCGAACGCACCTATCATGAAGTTGGCAAAATTTTCCAATACCATCCGCAACACAAGGTTCCTGTCTTTATTGAAGATGCCAAGCAAATAGATACGTCACAAGTCACAACGTCGGTGCACAGCACAGTATCTCCGGTTGAAGTTGGAAATCACACACTGTTTTCGGAGGTTTCTCTCCCACAGTGGGCGGTCGCTTGTTATGACAATGGAAGCATTCGGCTGGCTTACCGCCCTTATCGCGATTCCAGTCTCGGTGTTTTATACGCAGTCATTCGCCACGAATGGACACATCTTCTTATTGACCTACTGGCGGGGGGGCGATGTCCCAACTGGCTTGACGAAGGACTCGCTCAATTTGTTGCACGCCCGTTAATGAGCTCTGAGAAGACGTGCTTACAACAAGCAAATCGAGATAAACAGCTCTTACCTCTCCACCTCCTGCGAAAACCGTTTCGGAACCTTCCGGAGAAGCAACGTCGTTTAGCATACCTCCAGTCCTACGCAATCACCAGATACCTGATACAGCAGTTCGGTTTTGCTGTACTCCGAGATGTTCTCAAACACCTCGGTGACGAAAAATCGACCGATACAGCATTTCAAGAGGTGTTCGGGAAAACAGAAGAAGAAATTGTCGTCGCTGCAAACGTGGAGCATTGCATGACCGTCTAGGAGAATTAGTCATGGGAAAACTTGATATTGCCATCATAATCATCGCTGGTGTGGGTGGTCTGAGCTGCCTGCGGGCAGGCTTTACACGGAGCGTCTGGGGAATTGCTGCTCTGTCTGCTGGTACATTCGTCGCTAGCCAAGTCTGGCAAGACGTGACCCCTTTCCTGCTCCGTTTCATAAAGCAAGAACCGCTCGCTAAGTGGATTAGTATTATCGCTATTGTTGCCGCTGTGAGCATTGTGATTGATATGGTGTTTAGTCACATTCAGAAGATCGTAGAACGTGGCGTCTTAGGGTGGGTCAACCACATCATTGGAGGTGCTTTTGGAGTGGTATCTAGTGCTATTCTGATTGGATGTTTTCTCTTGTTGTTGGATCGCTTCGGCGGAGAGGAAGCTAGACAAGCCGTTGCCAATTCCCGTTTTGGCCCCGATCTCTTAGAGATTGCTAGGCAAGTTTTCGATTTTGGGGAGGAGGCAATTAAAGAACATTTTGGCCCGATGTAAAAGGCAATGGCTCATGTAAAAAGAGAGTGCAAAGCACGAAGTAAAGGCCCCCTTTGTACCCCCCTTAATCCCCCCGCCCCGACAGGTCGGGATGCAAGCACAAGCAGGGGGAGAGTAACCCCTGATAAATCGGGATGCAAGTGCTTGTGGCTTATGAGCGAAGGCAATTCTTCAGCGCACCCTAATTTCCCACAGAACTAACCCATGCACAGCTGCTATGTTCCGCCCCCGCAAATCTCCGAAGACACCATCCATATTAACGAATCCGAGCAGCATCACCTGCTCAATGTACTCCGCTTGAGGACTGATGATCAAATTGAAGTCTTTGACGGAGTAGGCAACCGTTATATTGCCTCACTTCATGATACCCCCACTTCCCCACTACAGGCGAAGATTCTCCAGCATCAGTTTCACCCACGCACCCCACCGTATATTACCCTATTTCAGGGCTTGCCCAAATTTGACAAAATGGATCTAATCGTGCAGAAGACAACCGAGATCGGTGTGAATGAAATTGCGCCGATGATTTGTGAGCGTTCAATACCGAAAGCGGTTGTACAGCAGAAACGGACGGTACGCTGGCAACGGATTGCAAATGAAGCTGCCAAACAGTGTAAACGTCCCCATTTCGCCCACGTATTTGCCCCTGAGGGGTTGGAGGGGTGTCTTGGAAGGGTAGACCACTTAGATCTATTAATTCTGTTGTGGGAAGGCGAAAAACGGCAGGGACTCAAGGAGATATTACGAAATCATGGTGCGGCAAAGTCAATTGGGCTTTTTGTGGGACCCGAAGGGGGATTCACAGACGAAGAGGTGGAGTTGGCAGCTCAAAACGGCTGCCTACCTGCAACATTCGGCGGCAATATCTTGCGCACAGAAACCGCTGCAATCGTTAGCGTAGCATCGGTAATGTATGAACTCAGGTAAGCATCACATACCCTGTATCAATGAGAAATTGATAATTATTGCCAGACTATCAGGACCGCAAGTGCTTCACCCGGCGTATTCCACAAGAAATCAAACGCCTCCTTCGCCTGTTTGTATGGAAAGCGGTGAGTGATCATCCGATCGGTTTGGATCTTTCCAGTCCGAATCTTCTCCAACGCTCGAAACGCAGTTTGTGAGAGCGGTTCATCGACAAGGATACCTGCCACAAGTCGCTTACTCATAATTTTCGATGAATGCAACGGCAACGGTTCCCCTTGGTATAATGCGATCAGCTGGAGAGTCCCTCCCCTGCGCACCATATCCTGCGCCTGATCAAACGATTTGACACCCGCATGTCCACCGACACAATCAACGACCAGATCTGCACCTTTCCCATCGGTTAAACGCTGTACCTCTTCGATGGGGTCCGCTTCCGACGCATTAATCACAGCATCCGCTCCCAATTCCTTTGAGATTTGACAGCGCAGCGACAACCCATCAACTGTGATGATTCTAGCAGGATCATACCCGCGCAGGATCTGCATCATCAAGCTGCCCACAACGCCTTGACCCAAAATAACGATTGTATCTCCCGCCTGTGCCCCTGACGACGCCGCCCACGCTGTCGCCTCTGTCGAAAGCAGGAGGAACGTCCCTGCTTCAAAGGAAACATCATCTGGGAGTGAGACCAAATGCCCCCGCGTCGAGTCCGCATCGCCAACGACATATTGTGCGTGAGGCGCAGCGACCATCACCCGTTGACCAATCTGATACTCCGTAACATCGGCTCCGACCTTCTCGACGGTGCCCGTGAGGGAATATCCCATAATCGAATGCGGAAGTGCTTCTTCACTGATATAACGACGAAACAGTTCCGAACCACGACTAATCAATGTCCGTTCCGTCCGTACTAAGACTTGACGGCTGTTGATCTCAGGGATAGGTGCATCTTCTAACTGAATATTGCCGAAACCCTCTGGTTTAATTACGCGAATCATCGGTGTAGTCTCCTATTATGCGTTACCCAAATTCCGCTTCTCCCAGCCACCTTCTCCGTACATATCCAAGAAGTATGATTCGTCATAGGGATATTTTGCCATCTCCGCTTCGTTGAGATCTATCCCCAAACCGGGGCGATCCGGGATGATGACGTTGCCATCTTTGATCTCTATTGGATAATCAACAATCTTTTCAGCGAAGGGTGTCGCAAAGTCCTCAAAGACCTCTTGAATCATAACATTTGGCGTTGAGGCATCGATATGGAGGCAAGCAGCGGTACAGACAGGACCTTGTGCGTTGTGGGGTGCGACGGACACATGATAGGCGTGTGCAATAGCGCAGATCTTCTTCATCTCTGTGATGCCGCCGGCGGGGATGGGATCCGGCTGAATCACCTGCGCTGCCTTCCGATCCAGCAGTTCCATAAACGCTTCCTTGCCGGATAGCCCTTCGCCGGCGGCGATAGGAAACGGCAGTTTAGAAGCGATGAAAGCGAGATCGTCGATTTGTGGGGAGCGCACCGGTTCCTCAAACCAGCCCGGATCAAACGCCTCGAGTCTGCGCCCAATCTTGACGCTGAGCAGCGGATCGAAACGCCCATGCCCTTCAATGAGTAGTTCTACATTGGGACCGACCGCCTCCCGCACTGCTGCAATTATATCGATTGAAAGGTCAATCTCGCTAGGGGCGATTCGTCCGTAAGCGTTTCCAAAGGGATCGAATTTAAGTGCAGTATAGCCTTTCTCGACAACCGCTTTGGCTTTCTCGGCAAACGCTTCAGGGATACGGTCCACCTGATACCAGCCGTTAGCGTAGGCGCGGATGCTATTTCGATATGCCCCACCGATCAGTTGGTAAACCGGTAGCTGAACTGTCTTACCGATGATATCCCAACACGCCATGTCCACCGCTGCTTTGACATAGAAAGGGGCGCTCCCCTTTGTAAGTTCTTCGTAAATTTCTTCCGTGTTGAAAGGATCGCGACCGAGGTAATAGCGGCGCATCTCGATGACGGCGGTCTCTGCTGTTTTTGCTTTGCGATGGCTTGTCGCCTCACCGATTCCGTAGACACCATCATCGGTGTGGAGTTTGATAAACACCCAGTTTTTCCACGGGTTCCCAACGATAAAGGTCTGAACGTCTGTTATTTTCATGGATTAATGGCCTAGATATAAAGCATTTTTACCGCAATGCGTGCACTGCAAAATAGAGCAAGACTTTAACGAAAACTCCTTTAGGTCTAAATCCCAATCCTTTAGGTTTGGAGCAGTTGGGGCGCAGCCTATACAGATTGCTTTAGCATTTTTTCTCTTGGTGTTTCAGTCAAAATATGCTATACTTATTTTTGCCAATTCGGGATAGAATATGACCCTCGGCAACCTCGTCGAGGTTCTATCCCACCACCGTCATAGTGGTAACAGATTGGTGAATAGGCGACACCTTTTAGAAAAATCAGTGACCGGGAGGATCGACACGACCTATAGGGGATTCGTGTCGCCCTGACCTATCGTCGCCACAAAGTATCAGGGTGGCTTGGTGGGTGTGTTCCCCACCTTGTTCCCACCCTGTAGTTGGGGCCCATGGCGTCCCCCCGTTAGGGTGAGACTCCCTAGCTGTGAGTTCGGCTTGCATAGCGTTCAAGAATCCCAATGCTTTAGCTTTGGGAGTACGTCAATGCGTACAAGTAACAGCATCGGTAGGATTCATATTAGCAACTTGCGTGATTCTAACTATAGTGGATCTTAGAATTAATGGGACACTCCAAATCCCGATGCTGTTCCCCCGATAAATCGGGATTAAGAAACGAGCATTCCGATATATCGGAACTTGTCGAGGATGCCGATGAATCGGCACCGGTGCGGTCCGATAAATCGTGACCAGGGTTGGAAACCGCACCTACCGGGTTAGACTGCATTCGGTGCGGTTTTCAACCGCACCTACCGGGGTACGAAAGTGTCTATTTATCTTTTGAATCCACCATAAAAAGGCAAGGAAAAAGGGGTTAGTCAACGCGAAGTTGCCGCTCCACGTCGTTGACGATGATTTTATAATCGCCCGACGGCAATGCGCCAATGGCAACTGTTTCTTGATAAGAACGTGCAATATCTGGATAGAACACTCCTTCTCTTCTCGTCGTTAGGGTTGTCATCTTTATAGTGATGGTACTTCCTTCCCGAGTTTGATGGGTTTCATGAAAAACCGTCGCAACATCGCCGCACCAACTGACCAAAATGGAGATTTGCTTCGGAGGACTCGCTGCACTCTGCACATCTATGCGATCGACAGGCAGGTCTGCAATAGACCGCTCTATGATCCGACCTGGTGCTATGATCTGACTTGGTGATAGACCTAAGGCGTTGGGCTCCATATTTCTCAATACCGAGCATGTTCCATATAGAACACTCATGATTAACAGTAACGATGCGATACAATAAAAAACGGAGGGGCGTGATAAATTGCCCGATAGTGATTTCTGCTTGTGATTCATAATTTACCTTATCTAGATCGTTAGCGAGTCGTGTCGCGGGGTAGGGGTTGGGTTTCCCAATCCGTCGGGCGAGGAGACCTCCCCCCTGCGAAACCAAGTCTCTTGATAAATCGGAACCTGTCGGAATTGAAAACAGTGCCTACCAAACATGGGGAGCGAAAGTGTGTATTTATTTTTTGAATTCACTATAATTGCGGCTGCTGTCTCCTCCCGGAAACGATTCGTTTGAAAACAGACGTTGATTCCCGTCCGTGGTCTGTGCCTTAACCCACAAGGATACAGTAAACTCGTCGCAGGCGTTATATTTCTGTGGATTTGGGATCGTTACGTTATTCCGTTTGCCATTATCTGTCTCAGCAGCTGTTTTCACCCTATATTCAAATGACTCTTGCGTAAGTCCTAATATTGCTGTTTATCCGAGTGGATCAATCCCTCGGTATGATTGGTCGAGAAGTTCGATTGGGTGCATCACCTTCATGGGCAATTTATTCGCCTTAACGCCGAGTTGGATTTGTAGAATACAGCCCGGATTCCCTGTCGCAACGATCTCGGCATCTGTCTCGGCGATGTGCTTTATCTTACGCTCCAGAATTTCACGTGACATCTCCGGTTGCGTAATATTGTAGATACCAGCACTGCCGCAGCACCATTCCGATTCGGTCAACTCGATAAGTTCCAACCCCGGAATTGATTGGAGGACTGTGCGGGGCTGCAATTGGACCTTTTGTCCGTGGACGAGGTGGCACGGTTCATCATACGTCACGCGCCGCTTAATCTCCCCTTCGGGCGGTGTCATTTCAATCTCTGCGAGAAACTCGCTGATGTCTCGCATCTTGCTGCTAAACACTTTTGCCCTTTCGGAATAGTCCGGATCATGTTCCATCAAGGCTTCGTACTCTTTTAAGGTCGCACCGCAGCCTGCGGAGTTAATAATGATCGCGTCCACCTCTGCGGCTTCAAAGACATCGATATTCTGCCGAGCAAGTTCTAATGCTGTGTCTCGAACACCGTTATGGACATGCAACGCTCCGCAGCACATCTGCTGTGCCGGTGTAATTACGTCACAGCCGTTCTCCGCCAAGACGCGAATTGTTGCCAAGTTGGTCTCGGTGAACACCTGATTCATCACACAGCCAGAGATAAATCCGACCCGATGCTTCGCCTCTCCTTTGGCAGGGGTAAATTCCCGCAGATTATCCTTGAGGGACGGGTTGGGAATGTCGGGCAGCAATGATTCCATCTCTCCTAGCTTTCCCATCAGTTTGAGAATTCCAAGTTTTTGCACCAGCCAGCGAATCCCAAGGCGTTGATACAGCCACATCATTTCAAAGATGAAGTCTAAGCGTTCCTTGTTGGGCAAAAGTTCCTTGAATGCCAAACGTCTCCAAAACCGCTGCTCGGTTGGACGTTCAGCATTCATCTCATAAATCGCACGGGCTTCTTCGATTACCTCACCAAAATGTACGCCGGAGGGACATGCAGTTTCACAGGCACGGCAATCCAGACAACGGTAGATATATTTTACCCAGTCGTCGTTGATCGGCATCGGGTTTTGATCCCTGAATGCCGCTCCCATCAGATATAGCCTTCCGCGCGGTGAGTCGGTTTCCAATCCCAACTCACGGTAGGTCGGACAGGTTGGCAGACAAAGCCCACAATGGGTACAAGCATCCCATTTCTTCCAACTAAAAAGTTCGGATCCGATAAGGGGTTCTGTCTGTGACCTTGGTCGAGTTTGTGGCTGTTGCATTTTTTATACGCTTCTTATTCTTTCGCTTCAGCAGCGGATTATGGCAGATTTTAGAATTACTTGAGGGGTGTGTATAGGTAGATATCTTGGTCATAATTGCATAATTTGAGTAGATTATCCTATTAGCTGGTATATACGTTGCGCTCCGCCCCGATAACATCGGGATTCAAAGCAACTGGAGCGAAGATATCCGTTAGGTCGTTGGGATTTTTGTATATTTGGTTTGTGGAAGCAACGCCAGCGGGGTGGCTGCTTTGTTTGCTTATCGGCGTTTTCTGTGTCATCTGCTGAATCCGTGATTCAGACAATCATCTTACCAA
Organism: Candidatus Poribacteria bacterium; assembly: GCA_965208425.1. GTDB lineage: Bacteria > Poribacteria > WGA-4E > WGA-4E > PCPOR2b > PCPOR2b. The sequence continues at coordinate 139,554 of OZ242335.1, forward strand.
TGTTGTGTATAGGAATCGGTGATAAAACGGTGTATCAGCTAATGGTGCTAGCTTGCAACTCACAGCGGTCTCCGGTCAAAGACCGAATGTGAAACGTTATACAGAGGTTCGCTATAGGTGCACTGGTAGGTTAATAAACTCTTGAACAAAGTGTAGAGGTGGGGCATATTCTTGCGGATTGCAGATTTTCGGTTAATTCACGGGAAGTTGTGGGCTACCGCACCTTCTAATGGGCAGTCAATTTTGAGACATTCAGCAAGCCTTCATTCAAACTTCCAGATCTATATCCCTGCAAATCAAGAGCAACATGCTCGTATCCGAGCGATTTGAATCTTTCGTTAATCTGGGTGCGGATGGACTTGGCAGCGACGAACTCAATCTCCTGCGGATCTACCTCGATACGCGCGAGTGTATCATGATGACGTACACGGAATTGGCGAATCCCCAGATCGAACAAAAACTGCTCCGCCCGGTCAACGAGGCGCAGGTTTTCACGGGTAATCCGTGTGCCGTAGGGAAAACGGGAGGAGAGACAAGCAAAGGCTGGTTTGTCCCATGTCGGCAGTCTCCAACGTTTTGAAACTTCACGAATCTCCGCTTTCGTGAGATTCACATCAATGAGCGGTGCCTGAATACCCATCTGTTTGGCGGCATCCATGCCGGGACGGTGATCACCAACATCGTCAGGGATTGCGCCGTAAACGGTCGTGCCAATCTTATACTGTTCAGCAATCGGGCGAATCTGTTCAAAGAGTTCCGTTTTGCAGAAATAGCAGCGATTGGTTGGGTTGCTTGCATATCCCTCGGTTTCCAATTCGTCGGTATTTATTGTTTCATAACGGATGCGAATCTGCTTGGCGATGTCTTGCGCTGCTTTCATTTCGCGTTCCGGGTAGGAGTCAGAAACCGCTGTCACAGCAAGGGCGCTGTTCCCCAGTGCCCGCTTTGCAGCTTCAGCCAGAAAGGTGCTATCGACTCCGCCAGAGAATGCGACGATAACTTTTCCGTAGGATTTTAATAGTCGATCGAGCTGATCTAGCTTCTGATCAATATCTGGATATTGTTCTGTTTCCGACATCTGTCTGACCTTTCTAATTTTTATTTTGGCTCATGTAAAAAGAGAGTGCAAAGCACGAAGTGAAGGCCCCCTTTGTACCCCCCTTAATCCCCCCGCCCCGATAAATCGGGATTAAGAAACAAGCAGGGGGAGAGTAACCCCTGATAAATCGGGATGCAAGTGCTTGTGGCTTTGGTTGCACTAATTCTTAACATGAGCGTTTATTTTTTTCCTGTTGCGATTGCTGTAGTTTTCTTAGTTTTCCACGGAGGAGTTGCCGCCTCAAACCGCTGATGTGATCGATGAACAAGATACCATCAAGATGATCTATTTCATGCTGTAGGGCGCGAGCAAGTAAGTCTTCCCCTTCGATCTGAATTGGTTTACCATCAATATCTTGCGCTGTCACGACTGCCTTTGCCGCCCGCCTGATGTCGGCAGTAATACCGGGGAAACTCAAACATCCCTCTTCCTCAATGGTCTCACCCTCTAGACTATGAATTTTGGGATTAAACAACACCCATGGAGTCCCTTCTGGATCGTTTCGGTTCAGATCAATCACAATTAGTCGCTTCAAAATCCCAACCTGCGGTGCCGCCAACCCTACGCCAATCGGTGAAGTGTACATCGTGGTTAGCATATCCTCGGCGAGTTTCCGCTCAACATCTGTGATTTCCTGAACGGGAAGCGCTCTTTCTCGAAGTACCGGGTCGCTATAGAGCCGAATACGGAAAGGACCCACGGCGCAGTCATGATGCTGCTTATCCATCGTTAAGGACCTAGCAACCTTTGGCACTGATGCGGTCCGTTTTCTGCGCTTACGTCTTGCCATTTCCGACTAGAGGTCCCTCCCGTCTCAATCAAATTATAATCATATCACCCAGAAAGAGGTTGGTCAAGCAAAAACCAAAGATATAGAGGTGTGGGGATACCATCGGACTGCCAGTAAAGTCAGTTTTAACCCTGCTTAACCAATTTCTGGAGTGAGCGAAGTTCTCTGGGCGGATCCATCTGGCTACCATAATCGCTCCAGGAGACTTCGGCGACATAGATATTCCCCTTAGAATCAACGGCGATTCCGTGCGGTGAGTAGAATCGTCCGGGCTCATCTCCATAGGATTGGTCGCTCAGTTGTGCCAATACATTCCCCTTCGTGTCCATAATGCTCACTCGTGGACCCAATTGTGTGCCCATTTTATTCGACGCGATACCCCCAAAATACTCACCCACATACACCAACGGTTCATCGCTAGTATCCAAACAGATACAAGCAGCCCTAGACAAGTTCAACCACTGTGTTTCATACTTGCCTTCAGGAGAGAATACCTGTACCCGATGGTTCTCACGGTCAGCGATGTATACCCACCCATCTTTATCAGTTGTGATGTTGTGGACAATGTTGAACTGTCCCTCACCCGTGCCTGATTCTCCCCAGGAAGACAGATGTCGTCCATCAGGACTAAATCTATGAACCCGTGCGTTGGCATATCCATCAGCTACATACAGGTCACCGTTACGCGGATCTATTGCCAAATGCGTTGGAAGGTTGAAGGGTTCACCACTCATTGGGGAGGAAGGTTGATTGGGTTGACCGAGGGTCATCAAGAGTTTTCCATCGGGGGTGAACTGACGAACGGTGTGATCCCCGTTATCAACGCAGTAGACCGAACCGTCAGGACCAATGGTTACGCCGTGTGGATTACCGAAAATGCCATCTCCCCATGTCCGAAGCACATCGCCGTCCGAATTGAAAATAACCATCGGATGTGTCCCACGATTAAAGACGTAAACATTATCATCTGCATCAACAGCGACAGCAGTGGCTTCTTTGTAAGTCCAGTCTTCGGGTATGTTGCCCCAATCTTCGCCCGATACTTGATATGTGAAATCTCCAGTACCTAAAGTAACCATTTTTCCCTCCATATATGGTGGATTCTAAAAACAGATGGACCCCCGGCAGGTGCCGTGGTGGGTTGAAACGGCTTGTCCCGATTCTCGGGATCTCGATAAATCGGGATTAGAAACAGCGCCTACCAATTTGGAGTGTCTCATTAATTCTAAAATCTACCATAGTATAAAAATTCAAGCTGCTATTTATTAAAATTCTGTTTAGATCGCAATTATTAGATTCATCAGCCCAATGAACTAATGTACCAATTGGTTTGATTATAACACACCTATCGCAACGATGTGAAGATCAAAATAGCAGTTGATGAGCATTGACAGGGGAGTTTGGATATGCTACCATGCGCGTTAAATCTTCGTCAGTGAAACTATGGACTCTGCCAATGCAAGTTGCTTTAAATTCCGATTTTATCTGGGCACTATTTTTGGGTGCGGCTATCAACGGTGCTCTTGCCTTTTGGGTATACAATGATAGTAAATTGCAGGAGCGATCTGGGTTCTGGGCTTTAGGCACCTTTTTCCTTCCGCAGGCGTTCTTTCCACTTTACTTTTGGAATCAGGTGCCCGAGCTCATTTGGACCTGCCCTAAATGCCAACGGGATAATCGGGCATGGTCGCGCAAATGTGGACGCTGCAATCAGTTTTACACAGCGGAGGAAACAGTTGCAAGGCTGCACGGTTATTTCAATCCATCAGACCCGGTGGTCATTATTTTAATAACCTTTCTATTTCAAGAAGTCGCGCGTGGTATCGCAATTTTGATGACGGAAGGATTTGAGGTGCTGACGGAAACAGACGCCGTATATACGCTCCCAGCTTCCTACTTCTGGATTGTTAAGCTAGTCATCGGTAATGTGCTGATTTGGCTATCTCTTTTCTGCATCACTGGGCGCTATCGCAGGAATATAAGGTCTATTGGCTTACGATACAACGGCAACATTACCGACTTTGGACTGCCACTCTTGCTCGCGCCCGCTTTAGCTTTTGTTTCGGTAGGTTTCATGCAAGGGATAAGTTGGTTCAGCCAAGAAATACCCCTAGAAGGGTTAAGCAACTTGGCTCAATGGGAGCAGCAGCAATGGTCGAACCGTATGCCAGAAAACCTCGGAGATGGCACAGTAATCCTACTCGGTTTTGTGATGTTAATTCTGCTACCGGTGGGGGAAGAGATTCTCTTTCGGGGGATTGCGTATATAGGTTTCGCTGGTCGGTTTGGTCAGACTAAAGGAATGGTACTCAGTGCGCTGCTTTTTGCGGTACTCCACGGATACATCCGTTCTTTCATGCCGCTAGTTTTGGGAGGAATTCCAATATTTCTCATGGGACTTGCCCTTGCCTGGCTGTTCATTCGTACGAAATCGCTAGTTCCGTGCATACTCACGCACAGTTTGGTAAACTTGATTTTAATTCTGGTTTACTGGATGTAAGGGTTAATCAAAATTTACCAGACACCTCCTCACCCTGTTCCCCAATCGGATAAGTCCCCAAAATTTTCATCATCACGCACAACTCCCTGATTTCTGCAAGTGCTTTCCGCACATTTTCATCTTCCGCGTGCCCATCCAAGTCTACAAAGAAAACATACTCCCACGCTTTGGTCTGGGAGGGTAGAGACTCAATCTTACTCATATTGAGTTCATAGTTTTTCAACACCTGCAGCACCTCCCACAACGCGCCAATTTTATCCTTAACCGAGAAGATGATAGATGTTCGGTCGCTTCCAGTTGGTGCAGCCGAGTGGATTCCAATAACAAGGAAGCGCGTCGTATTGTTGGGCCCGTCCATGATTGATTCACCTACCACAGATAGCCCATAAATCTCACCAGCGAGTTGGCCCGCTATTGCTGCCGCGTTTGGTTCACTCGCAGCCAATTCTGCCGCCTCTGACGTGCTAGAAACCTCAATTTGATGTACACCTGACACATTGTGACCTAGCCATTGACGACATTGGGCAAACGCCTGTGGGTGGGAGTAGATCTTTTTAATTTCGAGTAGCGGAGATTTTGAGAGGAGATGCTGCTTGATTGGCAAGAAGCACTCCCCGCAAATTTGAAGGCTTGTGTACTGAAACATCTCTAAAACATCACGGACTGTTCCATGTGTGGAGTTTTCGATCGCAACAACACCGTAGTCTGCTCGACCGGATTCGACTGTTGTAAAGATGTCGGGCTGGGGAGTTACCGCGATAAACTCTACTGACGTGCCAAAGAAATGTGAACCCGCGGTGTGGCCAAAGCTACCCGCAGGGCCGAGAAAGGCGATGGATAACGGTCTTTCGAGCGCACGGCAGGCGGAGATAATCTCGGTATAAATCTTGTGTAGCGCGTCGGAGGGGAATTGCCCGTGGTTCTGCATTTCCAGCCGGGAGAGAATTTCCCGCTCTCGATGCGGCGCATAAATCTGTTCTACGCCGGTGCGCGATTTGAGTTCACCGACACGTTTGACAATAGTTGCCCGTTCCTTTAAAAGGACTAAAATCTGGTCATCAATCTGATCTAGTAGATCGCGGTAATCTTTCAATTGCATAATAGGTGCGTCAAACGCTATCTCCTGCGCTTTTGATAGATGAAGGTGGCTTTGGATTCAGAAGCCGAGTTTCTTAGACAACCCCGGTTTCTCTTTTACGTTCCTATTTGACAATTACCATGCGCCGTAATTCGGTATGATCACCTGTTTGGAGTTGATAGAAATAAACCCCGCTTGCGACCGATTCGCCGTTTTCATTACGCCCGTCCCAATAAGCAGCACGTCCTCGACTATTATAGAAGCCTGCGGATTGATAACCGAGCGGAAGGGTGCGAATTAACTTACCGGTTGTATTATAAATGGATACCGATACAGAACTGTCTTCCGAGAGTTGATATGGAATCCATGTTTCAGGGTTGAACGGATTGGGGAAGTTTTGCAGTAACTGCGTCAGCTTCGGTTTACCGATACTATCAAGCTTGATAGACAAAACTGCGTTTGCGATGCTCTCAGGGGTCACGTTGTAGCTGAGAGTGTGTGATTCAACGTTGTCATTCGGACCGATAACACGAACTTCAATCACATCTCCAACTTGGACAACGCTCCGCCGTGCTAGGTCAGCGGTCGCAGCGGCGAAGTAATCACCACGCACGGAGGTGGTTATCGTGTTGTTTGTTCTCAGGTTCCGGACGGTTACTTGATAACCGTCAAACGTTGTTTTACCCTGCAAATGACCACTGACAACGAATGCCCATGTCTGATAGGGTGTTGTGGCAAGGGGTGCTGTGGGAACTTGCATCTGATTTATCCACGCTGTCCCTGTGAAGACGATGGCGCGCGCATTTGGTAGATTGACGATGTACCCTTTTCCCCCTTCGATGGAAAATCCGTCGTCCGGTGCATCTGGGGTCCACCCGACGAATTGCTGGTTTGCGGCATCAAGTGTAATGACCGTGGTCGCGCCTGTCTTTACTGCAAGCGAGCGTGCTGTCATGTGGACAGTCGGTTTCAGAGGCACAGACAGCATGTTCAAACCTTCAGAGAGGTGCATAGAGAAAATATTGCCGAAACCTTCTCCGGTTGGTTGTGGTTTAGGTCTACCGAGGAAACCGTGTCTACGTCGATCTGCTAAGTCATAATACCCGACAATACTTCCATCCTGATTAACATTTCGGACGACAGTGATAACACTGCCTGGGATCCGTATTTCATAGAGGGTGCCATCTGGCATGAGGATATAGGACCGCAGAATATCGTTTTCAACTTTGGCTCTGAAGCCGACAGCCCCGAAATCGGTGATGGTGTTTACAAATAGGAATTCAAGATTCGGCATTTCTGGGAGGTCTATAGTGGTGAAACTGCCGTCGGGGTTCCGTATGAACCCATGAAACATTCCATCGGCATCGATGTAGCTGCCGACGACAGTCCCTGCGGCGTTGACAAAGTCCCCATAAGTTTGGACTGCGCCGGGGAATGTAATTATCAGATCCCCTGAGAAGGCGTGGGAGACTCCCGCTGCATCGACAATGTTACCGCTCAGTGCCCCTGTTTCATCACTAATACCGTAGATGTGGGTTTCGGCTGCACCGGGAAAATCGTATTGTCGCAGTTCGCCACTTTCTAAGATAACGCCGTGGTAGAGCCCATCTATATCTTTGTAGTGTCCGGCTGCTTTTCCGGTGTTGTCGAGTGCGTAGAAAAAGGTATTGACGGAACCCGGAAAGTCGTACGTTGTAAAAATGCCGTCTATCAATGTGAAGCCGATGGTTTTCTCGCCATCAGGGCTCCGGGTGTTCCCTGCGTAATCCCCGAAATCATTACTTGCAGCCACTTCCAAAAAATCGACACCAGGGACTTCGATGGTCTCAAAGATATAATCTGCAATCGGTGTTTCGGCACCAATTTGGGCAACGGCATATCCTATGAAACAGATAATTAGACATATAAACAAGGGAAGTTTCGTTTTTATAGGGTAATTCATAGTTATCCTTTCATGTAAAAAGGTTCGCTCATGTTAAGATTTAGTGCAAAGAAACCGAGTTTTCAAGTCCCGATTCTCGGGATGCTCGGAACGGCAAAAAAACTCGGTTTCTCTTCGTGCTTTCTATTTTAAGATGAGCATCTTTCGTGTCGCCGAAAAGTCAGGGGTCTGCAAACTGTAGAAGTAAACGCCGGATGCCACCTGCTCACCCATGTTGTTCCGTCCATCCCAATATGCCGCGGTGGAGCGGGTCATATAGAACCCCTGCGGCTTGAAACCGAGATAGAGTGTCCGCACGATCCCCCCCGTTGTGTCGTAAATGTGGAGGGTGACATCCCCCGATTTTTCAAGCTGATACGGAATCCATGTTTCAGGATTGAACGGATTTGGGAAGTTCTGCAACAACTGCGTCAGTTTCGGTTTACCGATACTATCAAGCCTGACTGACAAAACCGCGTCTGCCAAATCTTCAGGGGTCACTTTATAACTGAAGCTATCTGATTCAACATTTCCATTCGGCCCGATAACATGGACTTCCATCACATCTCCCACTTCGACAACGCTCCGCCGCGACAAGTCGGCGGTTGCCGCGGCGAAGTAATCCCCTCGCACCGAAGCGGCTATTGTGCTATTTGTTCTCAGGTTACGGACGATTATCTGATAACCGTCAAACGCTGGTTTACCCTCTAAATGCCCACTCACAACGAACGCCCACGCTTCTTGGAGTGGATTCGCGGATATGCCCGGTGCTGCCGCAGCGCGTTCCGTTTGATTTGTCCACTCTGAACCAACGAAGGCAAATTGGCGAGTTTCTGGGACATTGACGATATAGCCTTTTCCACCTTCAATTGGGAAACCGTCGTCCGGTGCGCTTGGTGTCCAGCCAACAAATTGCTGGTTTGCCGTATCGAGTGTGATGACAGTTGTTGCGCCTGTCAGCGCGGCAAGGCTCTTAGCAGTCATCGGTTTTGGCGGTGCCAACGGCACAGAAATCATGTTCAAACCTTTAGTCAGCGTGACGTTGTAGGTGTTCCCAAAATAGTCGCCCACTGCCTCGGTAGTAGGTCTGGCGATAAAGCCGTGTCTCCGTCCGTCTGCTGAGTCATAGTGTCCGACAATGGAACCGTCCTGATTGATATTCCAGCCTTCCGTGCTAACGCTGCCCGGAAACTTAAATCCGTGTATCGCTTGGATTGAGCCGACAGCTGTGACCGGGATATCGCCTACCACTTTTAATCGGGCAACGAACAACCCCACATCGTTAACACCGTACACAAACAAGTATTCCAGATGCGCTTCAATATCTGTTGGCGGACTGGTAGTTATAAAATTACCGTCTGGGAACTGGAGGAATGACTGAAATATCCCCTCAGCATCTACGTAGTTACCCAGGATAGTGCCATGCGCGTCCGTAAAATTAGCATAGGTTGCTGAAGCCTCGGGTCCTTCGATTATATCGTCCCCTGAGAATCCACGGCGAACGCCAGAAGCATCTATATAGTTGCCCGTCAGTGCCCCCGTCGCATCACGAATACTGTATATCTCCGTTTGGACGGCATCCGGAAAATCGTATTGCCGCATTTCGCCATCTGGTTCTACGATAACACCGTGGTAAAGTCCGTTGCTATCTTGGTAGTGTCCGGCAGCCCGCCCGTTATTGCCAAGTGCGTAGAAATGCGTTTTCTGCGAGCCGGGGAAATCGTAGGTCTTAAATACGCCATCAATCAGTGTAAAGGCGACCTCTTTTTCGCCCTCCGCACTTTTCGTGTAGCCGGCATAATCTTCAAAGTCGTTACTCGCTGTCAATGCTAAAAAATCTACACCGGGAACGTCTATACTTTCAAAAGTATAGTTGAAAGTGCTGATATCAGTGGATTGTGCAGTGGTGTCCTGGGTGTCCTGTTCGAGCTTTGCAATAAACCCGTGTCTACGTCCGTCAGGTGAGTCGTAGTGTCCGACGACGGAGCCGTCCTGATTGACATTCCAGCCCTCCGTGCTAACGCTGCCCGGAAACTGCAATTCATGTGTCCCTCTGAGTGAGATGACATAACTGCGCGGAATATCGCCCACCGCTTTGATTCGGCAAACGGCATGTCCTACATCGTTGAGCCCGTGGACAAAAAAGTATTCCAGATTTGATCCTATTGGAGAGGGGACAGATAAAAAGCCGCTGTCCGAAATACGGACGAATGCATGATATGTCCCCTCAGTATCTATGTAGCTGCCCACGATATTGCCCTGTGTGTTTATAAAATCGCTGTAAGTTGCCGAGGCACCAGGATACTCAATGATTTCGTCCCCTGAGAAGCCTCGGCGAACGCCAGAAGCATCTATATAATTGCCCGTCAGTGCCCCCGTCGCGTCAGAAATACCGTATATCTCTGTTTGCACAGCATTGGGGAAATCGTATTGACGTAACTCACCATCTTCCAAGATAACACCGTGGTGTTTACCCTCGCTATCTTCGTAATAGCCCGCAGCACGCCCATCATTACCAAGCGCATAGAAATACGTGTTCTGGGCACCAGGGAAATCGTAGGTTATAAAAACGCCATCAATCAGCGTAAAGCCGACATGCTTTTCACCAGCCGCACTTTTCGTGTAGCCGGCGTAATCCTCAAAATCGGAACTCGCCGTCAACGCTAAAAAATCTACGCCCGGAACGTCGATCGTTTCAAATGTATAGTTCTCATTGGCAGATCCGATATCGGGTCCATCGCCGACTTGTGCAGTGGTGGTCGGTAAGAAAAAGGAATTGAGACATACGAACAACGTAAAGGTATAAAACAAAAAGTTGGCTTTAACTTGAGGGATCATCATAAAAATCTCCTTTATTGTATAGGAGTTACGCACTTCTGCTCGTAGTAGCGCAATGAATTGCGCGTTGTGACGGGCGATAAATCGCCCTACTACAAACCTTTGTTCCTATTGTAGTTGCCCGATTCATCGGGCGTTGGTAACGGTGTCCAGTGGCGATGAATCGCCGAACTACCCCCCTGATAAGGGGGGCAGGGGAGTTGGCTTTGAACGTTCAACTGCGTAATTTCTATTGTAATAGCTTTAATATCAACTAGCGGTTTAAGTGAAAATTCGTGCGCTTATTTAAGAATTACCATGCGTCGTAATTCAGTATAATCGCCTGCGTCGAGTTGATAAAAATAAACTCCGCTCGCAACGGATTCGCCGATTTCATTACGTCCGTCCCAATAGGCGGCTTTCGTCCGATTGGTGTAGAATCCTGCCGACTGATACCCCAAATCGAATTGTCGCACCGGCATACCTTTTGTGTCATAAACCGTCAGTGTTACATCAGAATCGTTGGCAAGCTGATACGGAATCCACGTTTCCGGATTGAACGGGTTGGGGTAGTTATGCAAAAGTGCTGTCTCTTGCGGAACCAGTGCCACAAGGAGTTGTTCAAGGAAGAGAATTCCTCTTTGTGTCCTTACATCTGTAAGATCCAATGCTTGTGCTTGGGTGAGCCAACCCTCGACATCGGCGGAAGTCAGATTGGCCAGTGCCAAGGAATGTGCAGCAGGTGCGGCGGTAGTATTTCCGATAGCGCCAGCGACCTGAACCAAGTCCGCAATATCCACAACACCGTCCCCGTTGACATCGGCATCATTTTCCCCTGTCTGTCCCAAACGCAAACCAACCAGCGCTAAATCCAAGATGTTGACCACTCCATTCCCGTTGACATCCTCAACAAGCTTGATTTCTTCTTCGACAACTGGTGGTGGAAGCGTTGCATCCCACAGAAGCACCGTGCCGTCCCAACTCCCACTGACAAGGGTTTTTCCATCGGAACTGAAGGCAACGGTCTCAACGCTAGACGAATGCCCAATAAGAGTTTTCAAAGGTTCACCGGTGGCGGCATCCCACAAACTGACTGTATCATCCCATGCTCCAATTGCGAGAATTTTTCCATCGGGACTGAAATCGACACTTTCGACACCCCATGACTCCCTATCGATGGCTCCCACCTCCTCACCGGTGGCGACATCCCACAGGCGAACGAGACTGTCCCATCCGCCGCTCGCGAGGATTGTATCATCATGGTTGAAAGCAACGGTCAGGACATGATAGCGATGCCCCTCAAGCACGTGTAGAGATTCCCCTGTGTCGACATCCCACAGACGAACAGTACTATCCCGACTTCCGCTTGCGAGGGTCTGTCCATCAGAACTGAAAGCGATGCTCTCGACGCCGGTGGTATGTCCACGAAGTGTTCTCAAACGCTTCCCGGTTGCGACATCCCACAACCGGATGTCATCGTCCTCGCTTCCGCTTGCTACCATGCTACCATCAGGGCTGAAAGCAACGCTTATGATATAAGCCCTATGCCCGACGAGCGTTTTCAGGTGTGCGCCGGTTTCAACGTTCCACAAGCGGACGGTATCGTCCTGACTGCCACTAGCAAGTGTGCTACCATCAGGACTAAAAGCAATAATGTCTACATCGTCTGTATGCCCGAAGAGGAAGTGCTCGCGCTTTCCTGTTTCGGTATTCCACAGGCGGATGGTGCTGTCCCAACTCCGACCGATGAGTACGCGCCCGTCCGGACTAAATGCAACATTCAGAACAACATCCGCGAATCCTGTAACAGTTTCGATGTTTTCGCCGGTGTTAACCTCCCACAAGCGGAAAGTAGCATCCCACGCCCCGCTTGCAACCGTGCGCCCATCCGGGCTAAACGCCACTCTGTAGACATCAGCTGTATGTTCGGTCAAGGTGTGAATGGTCGTACCGGTGTCAACATTCCATAGACGGACTGTATCGTCCTCACTCGCGCTTGCCAATATACCCTGATCCGAAAAAGTGAGTCCATAAATAATGGAGGTATGTCCGGTGAGAGTTTTGATGAGGTCACCTGTATCAACATCCCACAGATGGATCATTGCGTCGTAGTCTCCGCTGGCGACCATATCCCCATCCGGACTGAAGGCAACTGCCCGGACCAGCGACGTATGCCCGGTAATAGTTCTGATGTTCTCGCCGGTGTTAACGTCCCACAAACGGACAGTTTGATCCCAACTTCCACTAACGACTATATCCCCACTTGGGCTGAAGGCAACGCTGTTGACCCGATCTGTATGTTCGGCAAGGATGTGAATGGTCGTACCGGTGTCAACATCCCACAGGCGAATAGTATCGTCGTAACTTCCACTGGCGAGAATCTTTCCATCCGGGCTAAAAGCAATGCTTCGGATTCCGCTGTCATGCCCTTCCAAGATTTTGATGTCCTCACCCGTAGTAGTATCCCACAACCGAATGGCTTGGTCCCAACCCCCACTAGCAAGTATATCCCCAACCGGAGAATACGCCATGACAGAAGGTGAATATGTCTCATTTTCATATATTGCAGTCTGCCCGGTAAGCAGGTCAACCTCTTGCAGAGTTGCCGTATCGTAGAGCCAAATACCGATGGCAGTGGCGACTGCAAGTCGGCTGCCGTCAGGCGAATACTGAAGCCCAGCTATCCATCCTTTACCGAATCGTGCAATAGCGTCATCGGGTAACCGCCACTGCGGATTATCTTGGGCGAAGCTGTTTGATAGAAATAGAGCAGAAAGTAATAAGAAAGTAAGGCTAAAAAACACTGTCCTTTTCATTGCGATTGATTCTCCTTTTTGATGATCAGTTTTGCAGATTGCCAAATACGTGGCAAATGAGCGAAAGGTGGCTTAAATTCGGAATCCGAGTTTGTGAGAAAACCCCGGATTCTTGCGCCAATTAGTGCGCTTACTTGAGAATCACCATCCGCCGTAAGTCAGTATAATCGCCTGCCCCGATGGATCGGGATGAAGACACTTGCAGTTGATAGAAATAGACGCCGCTTGCGACTGATTCGCCGGTTTCGTTACGTCCATCCCAGTAGGCGGCCTTTGTCCGAGTGGTGTAGAATCCCGCAGACTGATGGCCCAAATCGAATTGTCTCACCGGTGTGCCTTTGGTGTCGTAAACTACGAGAGTGACATCGGCATCGTTGGCGAGTTGATAAGGGATCCAAGTCTCCGGATTGAACGGATTGGGAAAGTTAGGCAAGAGTACTGTCTCTTTCGGAGCTAATGTTGCAAGAAGTTGTTCAAGGAAAAGGATTCCCCTTTGTGAGCGAACATCGGTGAGATCCAAACTCCGCGCCTGAATGAGCCACTCCTCGACATCCGTGGGGGTAAATTTCACTAATGCTGTAGGATGTACCGAAGGTGCTGCTGCCGCGTTGGCGATAGCGCCAGCGACCTGAACCAAGTCCGCAATATCCACAACACCATCCCCGTTGACATCAGCATCATTCTCCCCTACCTGTCCGAAACGCAAGCCAACTAGTGCTACATCCAAGATGTTGACTATTCCATTCCCGTTAACATCCTCGACGACCGGAGGCAGTGGTTCCACGGGCTCCGGTGGTGGCTGTGGAATATCCCATAGCAACACCGTGCCGTCCCGACTTCCACTCGCGAGGACTGTGCCGTCCGAGTTAAAGGCAACGCTCTCAACCCTAGAGGCGTGTCCGGTAAAAGTTGCGATATGCTCACCTGTAGCAACATCCCACAGCCCAATTGCATTGCCCCATCCGCCGGCTGCGATGGTCTTTCCATCGCGACTGAAAGTAACACTCTCAATAATGCTTTCAACACCATACTCACTCGCTTGGATGGTTGTCGTTTCCTCACCAGTGGTGGCATCCCACAAGCGAATGGTATTGTCCCATCCCGCGCTTGCGAGGATTGCACCATCAGGACTGAAAGCAACGGTCAGCACATGACCGCTATGGCCAAATAACACGTTCAGGAAATCTCCGGTGGTAGCATCCCATAGCACAACAGCGGAATCTCGACTCCCGCTTGCGAGGATCGTTCCATCGGGGTTGAAGGCGAGAGCCTCGACACCCGCCTCATGTCCAAAGATAGTTTCCAGACGCTCCCCGGTGCTGGCATCCCACAAACGGACAGTATCGTCCTCACTTCCGCTTGCGAGGATTGTGCCATCGGGACTGAAAGCGATGGTTATAATATAAGCCCAATGCGCGACGAGAGTTTTCAGATGTTCTCCGGTCTCAGCGTCCCACAACCGAACGGTGTTGTCCTGACTACCGCTGGCGATTGTGCGCCCATCCGGACTGAAAACAGCGATGTCTACATCGTCCGTATGTCCAACGAGAAAGTGTTGGTGCTCTCCCGTTTCGGTGTCCCAGATACGGATAGTCTGGTCCCAACTCCGACCAACGAGTGTGCGGTCCCCGGGACCGAAAGCAACGCTCAGGACCCTACTCTCATGCCCAATAAGGGTGCCGGTGTTTTCGCCGGTGTCAACATCCCACAGACGAACAGTCGCATCTCCACTGCCACTGGCGAGGGTGTCACCATCCGGGCTAAACGCAATCCTGTAGGCATCAGCCGTGTGTTCGGTAAAGGTTCTGACTGTCTCACCTGTGACGGCATTCCACAGGCGGATAGTATCATCCTCACTCGCACTTGCTAGTATGCCCCCATCCGAAGAGAAGACAACTTCGTAGATAGTTGAAGTATGCCCGGTGAGTGTTCTGATTTTCTCACCCGTTTTGGCATTCCATAGATGAATCGTTGAGTCAAAATCTCCGCTGGCGAGTGTGCCTCCCCAACCGAAAGCAACCGTCTGGATGAGAGACGTGTGTCCGGTAAGGGTTCCGATGTTCTCACCGGTGTCAACATCCCACAGGCGAACGGTCTGATCCCAACTCCCGCTGGCAACCATATCCCCGTCTAGGCTGAACGCGACGCTAGAGACCCAATCTTCATGTTCGGTAAGGGTGTTGGTGTTTTCACCGGTGTCAACATCCCACAGGCGAACGGTATCGTCGTAGCTTCCACTGACGAGGGTTTTTCCGTCCGGACTGAAAGCAATGCTCAACACGCCATCCTCATGTCCAGTAAGAGTATTGATACTCTCACCCGTTGTGGTATCCCATAGTCGAATGGTATCGTCGTAACTTCCACTAGCAAGCATGCTCCCATCCGAGGAATATGCGATAGTAGAAACTGTTTCCGTGTGCCCGGTGAGCAGGTCAACCTCTTGAAGGGTTGTCGTATTGTAGAGCCAGATACCAATGGGACTGCCAACCGCAAGCCGGGTGCCATCCGGCGAATATTCAAGTGCAGATATCCAGCCTTTGCCGAATCGTGCAGTGGCACCGTCGGGCAGCTGCCACTGCGGATTCTCTTGGGCAAAGCTGCTTGATAAAAATAGAGCAGAGATTAAAAATAGAATAAAGGTAAACAGGGGTATCTTTTTCATTGGGATTAATTCTCCGTTTTGAGTTGTCAATTTTGAGATATATCATTGGAGTTCAGAGCAGGTAGAGTGCAGCGAAATCCCGACGTATTGGGGGCAAATCGCTGCCTGCTCCCCTACTCACTTTTTGATACTTATCGGTTGAGTTTTTGCATCGCGGCGATCATATCATCGTCTGACGGGTTGCTTTTCACCATCTCAACAAACTCATCAGCATCTAGCTTGTGTTCCTCCAGGAACTTTTTGTCCTGCGGTCACGGGTAGATGTACTCACCGATAGTACCGTTCAATTTAGCGCGCGCCTTATCCGTAACCCGCGCCAACCACCAGTATCCGCCAATAAGCATATCCCGATGACGTGGTTTCCAATCGAGTCCCATTTAATTCACCTCCTTTTTGGTTCATTGGTTTATTAGTTCATTGGTTTATTACGTCATTGCGCCATGACGAGGAAATAAGAGAACTAAAAGACAAGAAGTGAAAAGCACATTTTCTCGCTTTCACCCCCGCTGTTTCTCCCGTTTTCCGGTCTTCACGTTTCACGTTATCAACAGTTGTAGACTAGTATAATTGGTTATTGTGCGTCCGCTTCAATCTGTTTCAAAGTCGCTTCAAGCAGATTGAGGTAATGACCGTATTCCGCCCAATTCCCGGTGCGTTGCGCCGCCTGCGCCGCCTCAAACTGTTCCCTCGCCTGTTTGGCTAGTGTCGAAATAGATATTGAGACGGGTGGACTCACCCCTTCAGCTGCTTCAGCAGAGGGCGCATCTTGTGCCAATGCGACCTCCAACCGCTTCCCGAACATATTGATCAACGCTTCGTCAAGACTCGCGCCCCATGCGACATTTTCCCTATAACCCACAACGACGCGGCGCAATTCAGGAATCGCAGACTCTTCGTTCTCCGCTTGGATATAGATCGGCTCAACATACAAAATCGCCTCATTCATCGGGATGATAAGTAGGTTGCCGCGTAGGACGCGTGAACCTTGCGTATTCCACAAGCTAATCTGCTGGGAGATTTCAGGCTCCTGTGTGATAAAGTTTTCAACCTGCATCGGTCCAGGGGCGAGTTTACCTTTCGGGAAACGATAGACCAGCAGTTGTCCATACTGTGGTAAATCGCATCTCGCAGCAATCCAAGCGGTGAGGTTCGGCTTGTTTTTCGGCGTGAATGGGAGCATCAGCACAAATTCTGCACGTTCTTCTCCCGGTATCTTCACAACCACATAGTAAGGGGCAACCTCTTGCACATTCGTGACCGTCTCCGGCAATTGTTGGGTGCGTGCGAATGGGCTTGGCGGTTGTGGCGTTTGTGGAGGACGAGGACGCTCGGTATTATCGTAAAGTTCCTCCCCGATTTGCCACTGGTCCTCGCTCGCGTAGAAGGTTATCGGATCTTTCATGTGATAATCCTGATACATCTGCGCTTGAATGAGGAACATAGTGGTCGGGTATCGGATATGCGATTTGAGATCTTCGGGCATCGCATCGAACGGTTTGAACAGATCCGGGAAGATACGACGATAACACTCCGCAACCGGATCTTGCTCTTGTTCCATCAGATAGAAGTTCACGCTGCCATCATAGGCATCGATCGTGACCTTGGCAGCGTTGCGGATATAATTGCCCCACGGTCTTTCACCACCCACGATACGCCCAGCAGCACGTCTACCACCCCGTTCCGCGATGGTTCTGCGGATGGTGTCCTGCATCGCTGCGGAATAGGGGTAACGTGCGGTCGTTGTATACGCATCGATCATCCAGATCAACCGACCATTGTGCAGGACAAGGTAAGGATCTACATCATATTTCAGAAACGGCGCGATTTGGCTGACACGCTCCTTTATGTTGCGGTTGTAGAGGACGCGACTTGTCGGTCGGATTTCGCCAGGCAAGATGAAATTGAGCGCGTTGTTAAATTTCAACATGTACGCAAATTTTCGGATGAACGAAGAAAGATCAACACCACCCACCCCTTGGTACGAGTATTTGGCAAAATCTTGTCCAAATGTTTCAGGGTAATCAAACTCGAGGCCCTCTGACCGGTCTGGATGGACAATGACATAATGGTTGGTGCGTTCACCGTAGTAAATACGGGGGCCGGGATTGTCGTTAAACCGATATGTCCATTCGGGTTCGTAATTGATTGGGTCCATATCCCGAATGTACATCTTCGGCTTTCCATCCAGAATTTCGTCCACAGGACTCAGCACCGCTCCATAGCCGTGCGTGTAGACGTAAGTGCGCTTAAACCAGTCCCGACTCACTTCACGCGGCAAATCGTTAATATTCAATTCACGCCCGGCAAGCATTACCTGTCGAGGTTCACCATTCTGCATCAGGTAACGGTCGATATCTACGTCAGCAAAATCGTATTGTGAGCGTAACTCCTGCAGCTGACGGAAAGTACGTCGCAGCGGTCGCCAATCCCAAAGCCGGATGCTATTAATCACCGCCGCGTTCTCTTGCCCCGTGATATTGTTATACGACAACTCTCCCGTCAAAGGATATTCCGTCTCAGTCACGGTGCTATCCTCCAAATCATACGCATGCAGTGTTGCCCTGATATTATAGTTGATATATTCTCGCTCAAGGTCCTGTTTACTCGGTTCAACTTTCAAATTTTGAACAATACGGGGATAGGCTTGTCCCATAAAGGCAACAAGCAGAAGCACAATGATGCCCCCAACGGCGAAGGAGATACGTCGTAAAAAGATGCTGATGAAGAAAATCAATGCACAAGCGACGGTAAGCGCGAGCAGTATCCATAACACTGGTAGCCGTGCCTGTATCGCTGCGTAGCCGCCGCCACCCCTAACAACATCGTTGGTGGTGTAGAGCAGGTCGTACATCACAAACTGATAGTTCCATGCGCGAAATAGCAGCGTCAATCCAATCAGGATGAACAGATGGGTCTTGACGCGCTGCGGCGGGGCGAAGCGGTTATCCTCATTGATGAGTAATCCGTGAAAAAAGTAGAGTACCCCTGTAAAAAGGGTCACTAACATGAATAGACCGAACAGATAGCCGCAGATAAGTCGTTCCAAGGGCATCCGAAAAACATAGTAGCTAACATTCTTATTGAAAATTGGATCACGGGCAGCCGCAACCAAGACTGCGTCTTCGGTTGCATCGAAGCTAAGGCCTTGGTTTAGTGCAACGCTAACGCTCCCGTCTCCGCTTGGACTGATGGAGCGGACTTGTGCTGTATGACTGCTATCCCCCTCTTGGATTGTAACTTCGTCTCCTACTTTAAGCCCTTTCGCGCTATACTCCAATTCAGAAATGAGGACATCTGTCGCATCTCGATTTGCCGGTGCATCGAGCGATGTCGCGGCTTGGAAGGAAAGATTGCTCGCATTTGAATAGCGGAGAAATTGCTCCCAGTAGTCTGTCGAGGCATAACCGCCCACCATACTTCCCCCAACTGCTAAGAGTGTGAGTACCACATAGACAGCTTTCCGGAGGTTGAAATCGGGCATGCCTTCAAGCGGGATCGATTCGACGAGTGTTGGACTCAATCGAGGTGGGGTAAAACGATACAGTAGATAGAGATTGGTAAGGGTCACGGCAAGAAAAAGACCACCGACGGCAATCCCTAAACCTATTTTTGTCAGTAGCACTTTCTTGTAGATGGCGAGATAGCCGACCATATCGAACCAGAGTAGGTCAGGATAGATTTTGACGAAGATCGCACCTGCGCCAATAACTACCGCCAAAACAACAAGGATAGTAATCAATCGAGTCAAGTTTGGTTGCATACATCCTTCCTTAATTAAAAGTGAGCTAGAGTGTCTAGCATGTAATAAATCAATGAATTTCTGAGCTAAAACGCTTGACCCAGACCGAAGTGGAACGTCGTGTCCGGATCGATACTAGCCAGATCAGTGCGGCGCGCCACGTCAAAGTCGAGGGAGAAAAAGCCAAGCTGCAATCGAAGCCCAAGGCCAATTGAGCTTTTGACATCATCAAGGCGAACCCGGTTGCCTTCACGTCGGAGTAAGTGGTAGCGGTTGTCGGAGTTAAATTCGTCCTCCGACCATGTTGTGCCGAAGTCAGCAAAGATAATCCCACGGATGCCCCCAATTGCCCACGAAAAGGGCCAACCGAAACGAAGTTCATCAATGAATGGAATCCGAAGTTCAAAATTCAGCAGCCCCATCCGCGTCCCAATCAGTTCTTCATAACTATAGCCACGTAGCGTGTCAATGCCACCGAGATAAAACAGCGATTTGTCTTTTGCGAAGCTTCCACCAAGCAGCAAACGGGCTGCAAAGGTCGACCGTCTACCGAGCTTAAAATAGCGGCGGAGGTCAAAAATGAGATTAGTCAACTCAAGGTCGCTGACAGGCGTACGGTATGACTTTTCAAAGGTGAGATTATAACGGGTACCACTTTGAGGGCCGAATATCTGCCATCGTGTCGTGTCGCTAACGAGAGAGAGCGCTCCAAGCATTAGAAGTCCACGATGATCTTCGCGCTCCGTCTCGAATCTGAAAGCGTAAGGGGTAGAATACGTCAAGAATTGTAACTCCGCACGACGATACCGATTAAACGGATACATAACAGAACCGGCAATTCCCGTTAAACGTTGCGAAACACGACGACGATTCCGGGTTGTTCCCAACAGATGATACTCATGAAAGTTAAAGAGGGAGGCTCCAAAATCCGCACGACGCGCCAGGGAACCGTAACGGGCAATGAAATCCGGAGCAAGGAAACCTGATTGATTCTGGACACTCAACCCTAGACGATGGTTCCCCATCATATCACTCGCGACAAGCTCCGTCGAATTGCGCAGCAAACCATCAGCACCGAGGCTGAAGTTAGTAAAAATAGCATCTAAGCCGATTTTCGTGCCGTACTTCCGGTGCCCGATTCGGCGCTGTTTCCTTTCTGCAGTTCCGACCAATCGGGATGGCTCTAACTCAGAAGGCGGTATTTCAATCTTTTCATTACGTGTTTTCTCTGCGTCCATGACATAAACATCCTGTTTCCCCGATTCGTAAGCACCAAACAGGATGTGCTTACGGTCTGGTGAAAAACTTGGGTTAAAACATCCAGTAATAATGTTGGTCAAACGCGTCAGGTCTGTGCCGTCCGATTGCATGGTGCACAGGTCATAGACGCCTCCTATATCCGCACAAAAAAGCAGCTCCTCACCGCCGGGTGCCCAGCGGGGGCCAACCGCATTATACTCACCATGTGGCAACTGCCGTGATGTCCTACTGTTGAGATCAATAATAATCAGCTTGTACTTACCGCCGCGTTCTGAGGCATAGACAATCTCTTCCTTCGTTGGATGCCATGAGGGATTGCCATCGTCAAAGGAATCATTTGTCAAGCGTATCAGTTCCTCTGTCGCTAGGTTTATAATAAAGAGATCTGTCTGGCCTCCACTTAGCGCAGAAAAAACAATCCGCTCGCCGCTGCCATCATAGCTCGGTGAACCGGCAGCGTCGAAGTCAAGTTTGATTCGGCGTTTCAATCGCTTACTGATGATGTTGACCTCAAGCAGATACTCCGATTCCCGGTATTTGGCGATGAAGGCGATACGGTCGCCATCCGGAGACCAAGCTAACCCACTGCCGTCGCTCCGAATCTCTTCATATTTACTCCCAAAAAAATCCTTGCTGATACGCTCTAAGCGGCTACCGTCCCTAGCAGACGCAAGGACAATTTCACTAAAGCCATCGTTGCCTGTGATATAGGCGATAAGGTCACCACTGGGAGACCAAATCGGTTTCACGCTATGCGAATAGCGCGATTTCTCGGTCAGGTTCTTGGCAATCGAGTCAGGCATATCCTTGTGTTCAATCATGGGCCAATACTTCTTCTGCACCGTCAAGCGCCAATCCTTATCGAACTGTTCAAGACTGACGCCAATCACGTTTTGGAACGCTTGGTTGAGATCCTTGGTACGGATATGGCGTAATTCCTGCATGACCTGCCCAACCTTATCCCGTCCATACGTCTCAACAAAATAGGCGATAGCGGACTGCCCCATTTTATATCCCAAAAACACCCGCGATCCAAGTATGCGAAAATCCTGAAGCCGCGTCAACGGAACCATTTGATTCGCGATGCTCGCATCTCGTAATACCATCTCTCCAGTGGCATCATTATCATTACCGAAGTAGTCCGCTGTTCCCTCCATAAACCAGATTGGAGGACTATACAGAAACTCACCGCTATAAAAACGCCCGGCGGGTTTCTGATAGATGATGTCGTATTGAAAGATGTGAACTAGTTCGTGAAAGATGACTTCACGAAATGCAGACATTGAGCCGGTAAAAGGGATAACCATGCGTCGCTTAAAGAGTTCCGCAAACCCACCAATGCCTTCGTGCAGTTCAGCCAGCGTAATGTTGGTTTCTTGAAAATCTTTATGTGATTGATATAAGATGAGCGGCGTCCGATCCGTAAGTTCGTGTTCAAAATCCTCGCTATGTTTTTCGTAAGCCTCTTCGACGATGTCTGCCATAATCGAGACTAGCTGCTCTTCGCCCGGATAATAGTGGATATCAAAATGCTCTGTCCGGTGAATCAGCCAATCAAAATCTTGATCTGTGACCTTATTTTTACCAAAACCTTGTGCCCAACCGCTGCCAACCGAAAGGAAAAGCAGCAGCGAAGAAACGAGCAAGAGCAGAACAAGCTGGAAACGCAGGGCATTCCGCGCGGATTGTGCGGTGCGTTGTATTTTTAATTTGTAATATCCGCGATCGGGTTTCATCATTTCACCAAAAACCTTTCCTCTTGTTCGTAGTGCGGTGAAACTTGTCGGGTGAACTCCGAAATCGCTTGTCGCGCTAAACTCTTTAGGACACCCTGATGCGGCGCGACTTCTGAGATCAAGAATGAACTAACGCTATGGGCTTGGAACGCACGTCGTTCATACATGTCATCCTGTATGATTTCCTCTGTGTCCACACTAGCAATTACAACTCTCAACGAGAGGATGTAGGTCTTTTCAAGGTAATCCTGATAATCCGTGACATACCTCTGAAGACTTCTCGAATAACGTTCCCCATAATAGCGTCTCGGCTGACTCCTCGCAAAAAAGTCATAGCTGCCAACGATGACTGCATCAACTTCAAAATATTCTCCAATACGCACCAACTCTGACACATCGACTAACAGATCCTCATCAGCCGTTTCATCATTAAACAGCCGCAGCGTATCTTGTGTGCTGACAATGTCCAAGTTTTGATTCCGCCCCAATCCAATCCGCATTAAGGAGGCAATCTCCTCCCCTGTGTCGTCGGAAGATACTATCCGCTGCCTGCCGGAATTCTTTGCTTCGATAAACGGCAGTACAGCAAAATCTGAGTACTTAGTAGCATCAATTGTAGATTCAACCTGAATTTTGATCGGGACTCGCGTTACCGAGGATGCACAACCCCAATGCACCATCAAACATAAGAGCATCGGCAGCATCGGAATGATGTGTAGGATCTGGATTTGGGTTGATTTGCTGGTCGGTTGATTTAGGTTCATTGGTTCGCTAAGATTCGGGTTGCTTTGAATCCCCATCTAATTGAGGTTGATCCGGTACATCCGCTTTTTCCGTGGGTGGCGACTTCACGCGATTACGCTGGACTTGCATCCGGCATTTCCTGTAGTTGAAGCGATAGAACTTATTGTCAGGTTCTAATTCTGTCGCGCGTTCGTACGCTTTAATCGCTTCATCGATTTTGCCCGCCGCTTCGTAAGCCACACCCAAATTGTTGTGCACCTTCGCATTTTGCGGCTCGATTTTTAAGATATGCTGCCAGCGGAAAATCGCTTCATTCCAAAGCTGCAACTCAGCAGATTTAATCGCGAATTGATTATACTCTTTGATCGTCGGTTGATCCTGTAAGGACCCACACGCAAATATCATAAAAGGGAGAACAAGCAGGAGTAAACATATACGAACTGACAAATTAAATCCCACCTTTCAAAAGGTAAATTTTACATAACTCCAATTAGTTCAGTCAAGCCAAAAGGGTAATAGCAGGAATATTTATAGACAATCCCCGAAGGCGAGCGCTAACTCTTTTTCCTTTCAATTTCTTCTATCTTGTACTACAATTATGACACACTTTGCAACGGTAGAGAGTTCCGGTACTCAAAAATTTGTATCAGCCCATACTACGGAGGAACAAATGGCAATCCAGCATTTATCAGCAGCTCAGATTGAAATTCAAATGGATCAACTAGCGCAGAGTCCCCAAGACCTCGGTGTTCTCGAATATATCGTTCTTCGCTTACCCGACGAACAGCGGGCAACCCCCCAAGAAGCCGATGTTAGTCCCGATGGTGGACTCCAAGGAGATCGCTGGGCACGACCGAATAGTCCCAATCCGGGGGCCCAAATATCTGTGATGAATTCTCGGATCCTGAGGATAATCGCCGGTGACGATACACGGATGCCTCTCGCTGGCGATAACCTGCTCGTTGATCTAGATCTGAGCGAGGAGAATCTCCCCACCGGTACTCAATTACAGATCGGCACTGCAACCTTTGAAGTTACAGATGTTCCACATACCGGTTGTCAAAAATTTCAACGTCGGTATGGCAAAGATGCGCTTGATGTGGTCAACGGAGAAGCATATAAATCTCAACGACTTCGCGGACTGTTTATACGGACAATTCAAGCGGGAAAAATTCAAGTTGGAGATTCTATCCGCAAAATAACCACAGCACCGTAACAACAAGTACGCAAGAAGAGGACTGCTTTTCTTTACGTATTACGCATTACACATTACGTATCGTTTCTCTTGAGTTACTGTAGGAGGGATTTCCGAATCCCGATACCTCACAGATAACTCTAAATTTCCAGATTTTACCTTGATTCTTTCAAGGGAGATATGCTAAAATTAGGGACGCTTTTGCCGGAGTGGTGAAATCGGTAGACGCGCTGGACTCAAAATCCAGTGAGCCTTGGCTCGTGTCGGTTCGAGTCCGACCTCCGGCATTAATCCGCCATATAGCCCTGTTGAGGCTGTATGGCTTTTTTTATGGCTACGACCACACAAAAATCTCATCATCGTCCGAAGAATAGCCGATGAACACCGCCAGAACGATGCGCGGATTGTTCCCTTGGACCGGGGGAACTTCGTGGATGCAGCGGGTGTTGAAGAAATACAGATCGCCCGGCTCAAGTTCAACCTGACACTTCTCAATACCGTTTTCAGCCGCATACTGGTGAAAAGTGTTCTCGGCAATATATGGCTGGACCTCTTCTGTCCACAAACATTGATGCAAAATCGCCTGCGTACCCGCATCAAATTCATCCGCATTTTGCAAACACAGCACACCCGCAAACTGGTGATCAAAACGGTATACGGCGTAATTAGTCCGTGCCTCCCGCAGCCGCACGCTGTCAATGTGCGGATGGTAGAGTTGGGTGTGGTAATGAATACGGAAAATCGCAGGTCCATAACGGCGACCATCTGGTTCGTATGCGGTCTCCACCTGTTTGTTCGGTGCAAGATCCGATAGCGAATTATAGATGAGATCTACCGGATTGTCGAACCCGTCAAATAGGAATTTGAATAGGTGATGCGTAGCGTCTGAATGCTGGAAGAAACGCTCTTGGTCCTTCCCTCGAATCCCTAGGCTTGTGCCGATGTCGGTTCTCACCCGATCGTCCCCACCGTATGCGTCATCTTCAGGGTTGCGCGCCAGTCCCATGTTGTAAAACCGTTGAATCAGCGATGTGCATTGATCCGGATCATAAGCTCCTCGAAACATAATGGCAGGCATCTCCGCTTGAGACAAGGCATAGAGTGGGTCTGCACAATTTGCCCGAATCGTCTCTAAATCTGGTCCAACCGGTATCCAATTTTCCGCAGCCATATAATTCCTCCGTTTCTCAGTAAATTTACCTTCACCTAATTGTTGCAGCAGAACGCCCATC
This sequence comes from Candidatus Poribacteria bacterium, assembly GCA_965208425.1. Classification (GTDB taxonomy): domain Bacteria; phylum Poribacteria; class WGA-4E; order WGA-4E; family PCPOR2b; genus PCPOR2b. Next base: position 165,143 of record OZ242335.1, read on the forward strand.
TCTCAAGATGAGGAGGAAACAGTACCTCTTTTTAACTTGTATGTATGTACCAACTGTTTTATAATGACCCAAGTTACCTGTGTAACCTCAATTCAATAAACTAACGAACTAAGAAACCCAACAAAAAGAAGGAACGTTTACATGAACCTCGGTTATAGCACTTGGGGAATGCCTACCGTCCCCATCGATGTCGCAATTCCCCATATTGCACAACTCGGATTCGATGGGATGGAACTAGCGGTCGGGCCCCGTTTCATCACCGAATTGAGTACGCTCGACACCGCCGAACGCAAGCGAATTGCGGGACTGTTGAAACAACACAACTTAGCGCTACCGGCACTCGCCGCGCATTCAAGTTTGATGGAAACCGATCCCGAAGCACACGCACAAAACATGTGGCGACTGAAAGGTGCAGCGGATCTCGGCGTTGAACTTGCTCAGGGAGATAGCCCGCCAGCAATCAACACAACATCAGGCGGTCAACCGGAAGAATGGGATAGCCAAAAACAATTCCTCGCCGAGCGAATCGGAGAACTTGTTGAGTATACCCAAACGCTCGGAGTAACCGTTGCAATGGAACCCCACATCGGCGGTCTGATTGACACCCCCGATAAAGTCCTTGAACTCCTCGACCTCGTTGGTTCTCCCTACCTCAAAGTCAACTTCGACATCAGCCACTTTGATATCATCGGGATCCCCACCGAGGAGAGCGTTGCTGCCCTAGCACCACATTCTGCCCATACACACGTCAAAGATCAGCGTGGACTCGCCCCCGATTTCGAGTTCCTCATCCCCGGTGAAGGTCCCTTCGACTACGTGGACTACCTGAAACTGATGCAGCAGCACGGCTACGATGGGTTCATCACAGCGGAGGTTAGCTTTATGGTACAAGCCCGTGAAGCCTATGACCCCCTTGCTGCAGCAACCCTATCCTATGAAACATTATCACGCGCTTTCACCGATGCAGAGATTGATAGAACCCGATAGCGCGTAGGTTGGGGTGAACACTAGTGAAAACCAACACCCACGAATTACGCATTACGTTTCACGCTCAAACAATCTCCTTCACTTTTCGGACGATTGCCCCTGCACTGATACCGTGCATTTCCAAAAGTTCGTCCGCCTTGCCCGATCTCGGTAGCCCGTTGACGGCGAGTTTGTGGGCCGTGACTCCTCTGGGGGCAACCGCATCTAACACTGCATCGTTAAGCCCACCCTCCGGGTAGTGATCTTCAACCGTTACTATCGTGTTGTTGGTGGCAGCGGCTGCGTCGAGAACTGTCTTTGAGTCAATCGGTTTGACCGAATAGAGATCGATGATACGGATAGAGATGCCGTCCGCTTTCAATGTTTCATATGCCTTCAACGCCTCGTGAAGCGTGACACCCGCTGCGATAACAGTGACCTGATCGTCGTCACTGGATCGGAGTACCTTGCTGCCCCCAATTGGAAATTCTTCAGTGTTTGTGTAGAGTGTTGGTGTCGGCGGACGTGAGGTCCGAATATAGACGATGCCCTGATGCGCTGCAGCTTGCTCGACCAAACGTTCCGCTGCAACCGCATCGCTTGGATACAGCACAACCGAGCCGGGGAGTGCCCGAAACATAGCGAGATCTTCCAGTCCCATCTGAGAGGGGCCATCTTCACCGACCGAAACACCGCAGTGCGAACCGGCGTACTTTATGTTCGTCTGAGAGATCGCGGACATCCGAATATGATCACAGGCGCGGGTGAAGAACGCCGCAAAGGTCGAGACGAATGGGATCTTACCGCACTTTGCTAGTCCAATTCCTGCACCGACAAGATTCTGTTCGGCGATGAACATTTCAAAATACCGATCGCTGTGTTTCTCCATAAACTGCTCGGCGTAGGTGGAATTTTTGACATCGCCATCCACCGCCACAACCAGTGGATTGGCATCGCCCAACTTAGCGAGTCCAGACCCGTAGCCGCTGCGGGTCGCTGCTTCTTCGCCCAGTTCATATTCAGGGGCTGCCATCTCCTGAATATGCGGTTCAGCGACAGTGGTTGCATCGGTTGCTTCAATCTGAAAACTTCCATCTGTGCTTAAAGGACCAAGTTCTTTCAGAGCAGCATCCAATGTCTCTCCCTTGGGCAATGCTTTACCGTGCCAACCAGCCTTGTTTTCGAGGGAGGATACCCCCTTGCCCTTGAAAGTCTTCGCCACAATCATTGTTGGTCGATCCTCGGTCGATTTCGCTTTATCTAGTGCGGATAGAATCTCGTCAAAATTGTGTCCATCAATTCCAATTGCCTGCCAACCAAACGCCTCAAAACGCCGACAATAGGAATCAATATCAAACCCGTACATTGTCGGTTCGCTCTGGCCCATGCCGTTGACATCAACGATGCCGATCAAATTATTCAGGTTGCGGTGTGCTGCAAGCGCGACTGCCTCCCAAACGCTGCCCTCTGCGGTTTCTCCATCACCCATCAGGACGTAAACATGATAATCTGAGTGATCTAGATATTTGCCGTTGAGTGCCATGCCAACACCGATCGACAAGCCCTGTCCTAGCGATCCCGTGGCGACATCGACCCATTCCAAACGCGGCGTGGGATGCCCCTCAAGGTCGCTGTCAATTTCACGGAGTGTCAGTTGATCTTCGACGGAAATGATTCCGACTTCCGCCCATGCGGCGTAGAGTACCGGCGCAGCGTGCCCTTTGGACAGAATGAAGCGATCATTGTTTGGGTTATGTGCATTTGCAGGATCGTACCGCATCGCACGGAAAAAGAGTGCGGAGATAATATCCGCAGCGGATAGGCACGTTGTCGGATGCCCGGATCCGGCCTCTGATGTCGATACGAGCGAGTGGATGCGTAGGTTGTTGGCTTTCTGTTTCAGGACATCTGTGGAAGTTGCCATTGTGTTCGTAATTCCTTTATCATTGTTTTCATTCCTTCACTGAGGAAAGCGCGTTTTTCAACTGCAAAAGTTGTGGTTCTGGAAGGTTGGTGATTTCAGAGATGAGCGTTATCTCCATTCCCTTGGCAAGCATTGCCTTTGCAGTCTCAATTCTGCCTTTCTGCTCACCCTCAATTCTGCCTTTCTGCTCACCCTCACGCAGACCGTTTTGAAAAAACCGCTCCCTTTCTCTTTCTAACGCTGTGACTAACATCGTCTTCACCTCCTCTTCGTTCTGATAAATGGATTCCAATGACTGATAATCTTCAGGTTCAAGCCGTCCGTGGAAAGCCAACTGCCTAAACCAGTTTAAGAACAAACTGACCGCCTGTTTGTCAGTCTCCGACGAAAACAGATTCAGTAGCTCCATCTCCAGCACATCGAAATCATAATGCGACTCTGCCAGAAACAACGTCGATACGATGTTTCGGATGTTTAACAACGCTTCCTGACTGTATTGGTTCTCAGCAATCAGGAAATACTGAAAATCTAATCCAAATGTACCCAGCGGCGGGTTCTGCTCAATCAACGCCGAAAGGTTAACCGGTGCCGTCCACGCCGTGCTTCCATTGTACAGAACGATTGGAAAGACCGCCGGCAATTTGTTGACACCGCTGTTATTGACGAGAAAATCCATGTAAAAGTTGGTGATGTAGTTCAGAACACGCAACGCCATGAATGGATCTACAGTGGATTGAAATTCAATCAGGATGTAAATATAGACTTCGCGGTCCTGAAACTGGACTTTGTAGATTAAGTCACTCTCGGTTTCTTTGTAGTGTTCGGATATAAAGGATTTATCAAGAGGTTCACATTTGTCGAAATCGAGAGAATGGACCCACTCTTGGTTGACGAAGGTTTCAAGGAGTTGTCGAAATATGGTGCGATTTGAGAATAGTTTCTTATATCCGCTGTCGTGAATGTTCATCCCTAACGCCTTTTGAACCAAGAGGGAAGATGGATTGTGTCCGGTATGGTCCCACCCTTCTACCCTTCCAATCTAAAACAATTCTCCTGTTTTCTCGTTGCGTCTTAGTGTCCTAAAGAGACTTTATCAAATCCACGAATGTCTCCGCGGCATACAGTACATCTTCACGACTCGCATCGTGATTTGCCACCATTCGGACAGTCATCGGGCCGTAAACAGAAACCTTAATATTGTGTTGGAGAGCGCGGTCTGCAAAGTCTGCTGCGGAGATTCCCAGCGGCTTTGTATTGACAAAAACCATATTGGAATGCACCTCCTCTGGATTCAGAGCTAATTCATCGAATTGAGACAACGCTTTTGCGAGGAGTTTAGCGTTAGCGTGGTCTTCGTCGAGTCGATCTGGCATCTCTGATAACGCGACGATGCCAGCCGCAGCAAGCACTCCCGACTGCCGCATCGCACCACCGAGTCGTTTCCGAGCGCGGCGAGCCTCTTGGATAAACTCTTCCTCCCCGGCAAGCATCGATCCAACGGGAGCGCACAATCCCTTAGAGAGGCAGAACATAACGGAATCGACACGGCTTGCGACTTCACGAGCCTCAACGCCCAACGCATGCGCAGCATTGAAAATGCGGGCGCCGTCCAAGTGAACCGGGACCCCGTGCCGCTGCGCTAGTTCATGGACTGCACTCATCCGATCCAACGGAATAGCGCGTCCCCCACGACGATTATGTGTGTTCTCCAAACAGATTAGGCTGGTTTTTGGGAATTTGGTGGGATCACGTTGCAGGTACGCCTCAACTTCATCAAGGTCAGGCACACCATCCGCGCTGTTCATCACAATCGGCATAATCCCCGCTAATGAAGACAGATTTCCGTGTTCATAGTAGTAGATATGACACTCGGCATCCATGATTGCATAATCGCCGGCGCGGGTGTGTGTCATGATAGCAGCGGTATTCCCCATCGTCCCCGTTGGCACGTACATCGCTGCTGCTTTGCCAATCTTTTCAGCCGCCAACGCTTCCAAACGATGAATGGTCGGGTCTTCCCCGTAGCAGTCGTCACCTACCTCTGCATTCATCATCGCTTCACGCATCCTATTGGTTGGTTTAGTCACGGTATCACTTCGTAGATCAATAATTTTATCCATTATGCGGACTCACTTTCTTTATCGAGCGTTAGCGATGCGATTCGCCGTTGCGCTGCAGGCGCGAGATAGTGTAGATTGTAGTGCTCTGATAGCTTCCCAAATGTTTCAACGGCTTGATCGGTTTGGTTCAATTTGAGGTAAGCCTCCCCCATCCAGTACATTGATTTGACGAGGACATCATTCGGCGGTTCCGGCTCTGATAGCGGTTCCTCCGAATCCTCTGATTCCTTCACATCTGGGGGATCCGAGGGCTGTGATTTTTCGTATTCAATTGCGGCTTGAAATCCTGTGATCGCTCCTTCGTAATCTCGATCTTCATAGTACGCCTTGTTGGCCTGATAAAAACTCGTATTGTCACCCTGTAAGAACTCCAGATCCGCTCCAAGGGAGGCTAATAAGGATGAATGATCCTCCTCTACTTCCTCTATAATGTCTTCTATTGCTTCATCATCTTGTGTTGCTTCGTCGTTTTGTGGTGTTTCATCATCTGAGGAGGAACTCTCTTCCTCTTCTTCTACTTCTTCCGTTTCTTTCACTTCTTCTATATTATCCTGTGCTGCTTCGTCTTTTCGCTTCTTCCTAGCCATATTAAATCTCCTTTGGATATATAGCTTATTCTCCTATTGGGAGAGTGAATGTTTTCATGTCATTTCTTGTCTTGGTACGAGCGTAGTTAATAAAAAATAGGCTCAAGAAAAGTTCTCAATAAGTGAACAGTAATTAATAATAGTATACCAAACAACTAGGCTTTATGGCAAGAACCGCAAAGTAGAAAAAACTGACAGGTGATTCAGTCGTAAGGAGACAACTATTATTTAGGAAAGAGTGGTTGGTTTGTATCTAGAAATTTGCTTTTACCCACTGCTCTGCCTCTGATATAATTTAGTAGCGGGCATACTCCGTCCCGACGAATCGGGATTCAGAGCAATATGCTGTCATCTGTGTTATAATAACCTAAGTTGCTAGTCAGCTCCTAGGTTGAGTTGTCACATAAAGTTTGTACGCCTGACGCACAAGTTTCGTTGATTTTGTAGCGGGGAATGGATCGCAGATTGGGCAATCTGCGCCACGATTAGCAATATTTGCACTACAACTACTATTTTATGACATAACCCAAGTTGTTAGAGTCAGAGAGAAACCGAGTTTTGAAGAAAAAACTCGGTTTATAGTGCTTGGTTTATCAACTAGCAACTTGCGTTATAATAACCTAAGTTGCTAGTCAGCTCCTAGGTTGAGTTGTCACATAAAGTTTGTACGCCTGACGCACAAGTTTCGTTGATTTTGTAGCGGGGAATGGATCGCAGATTGGGCAATCTGCGCCACGATTAGCAATATTTGCACTACAACTACTATTTTATGACATAACCCAAGTTGTTAGAGTCAGAGAGAAACCGAGTTTTGAAGAAAAAACTCGGTTTATAGTGCTTGGTTTATCAACTAGCAACTTGCGTTATAATAACCTAAGTTGGACGTATGCAGTGGATTTGTCAATCCACTGCGAGCGGTAATGGGCTCTATTCAGTTCCCATTCTTCCGTTTTACGACATTTTCCATAACTAGCAACTTGCGTTAAATAATCCAAGATGCTAGTCATGTGTAACAGAATAAAAGTCAGGGTCGCGATTTGGAAGGTACTCCCCCACCATCTGTTTATGTAGGAGGGAATTCTGATTCTCGACTGTTGTGATTCGGCTATGGATTCAAACCAACTTTCGCTCTAGTACTCAGTCAGATAAGTTTTGCATTTTCCTGTTGGTATGGTATGATGGTATTGCCCCCTATTGCTTCTGATACAACTCACTGTCAACGAATGGAGGAGACCATGCCAACTTACAAATATCCAGTGACCTTATCTCCCGGTCAACGGAAGGAGCTAAAAGCCCTCTGCAGACGAGGCGCGATCTCTGCGAGAAAGTTAGCGCGCGCCCGTATCCTGCTACTTTCTGACCAAAATCGTCCTAAAGGCGCGATGGAGGACCATCAGATTCATGAAGTGCTCGATGTCAGTCGAGCGACAATTCGCCGTGTGAGACAAAAGTTTGCCACCGGTGGATTAGAGACGGCTATTGAGGAGTTGTCTCGTAGTGGTAGACCACTGAAGTTCGATGGCTACCAACGTGCACAAATCACCGCCTTAGCTTGCAGCGATCCGCCAGAAGGACATAGCCAGTGGTCTTTGCGCCTGCTAGCGGACCACTTAGTGGAGTTAGATGTTGTTGATGATATTTCCCACGAAACGGTGGGGGGCATCTTAAAAAAAACCAATTGAAGCCTCACCTGAAAAAGCAATGGTGTATTAGACAGATAACTCCTGAGTTCTTATGGGAGATGGAAGCCATCTTACATCTATATCAACTCCCTTATGACTCGATGTATCCGGTGGTTTGTATTGACGAAAGACCTTGCCAGTTAATTGATGACATCATTACACCGATACCGATGAAATCAAATACACCCAAGCGACAAGATCATCATTATAAGCGCAACGGTGTAGCAAGTCTGTTCATCGCTTTTGAACCTCTAACCGGTCAACGCATCGTAGAGGTGCGACACCGTCGCACCAAAACCGATTATGCACATTTTTTACAGAAAGTCGCTCAACATTATCCAAACGCAACTCAGATTGGGTTGGTTCAGGATAACCTAAACACCCATACGCCGTCAGCATTCTATCAAACCTTTGAACCATCAGTGGCGTTTGAATTGACCCAATTGTTTGACATGTGTTACACCCCCAAAAGCGCGTCGTGGTTGAATATGGTTGAGATTGAGTTGTCCGTGCTCTCAAGGCAGTGTCTGTCTCGACGCATTGGGCAGATCGCGGAGTTAGAGCGACAAATCAACGCTTGGGTGGAAGATCGAAATCGAAAAAAAGTACGGGTCAACTGGCAGTTTACTCTTAATCACGCACGGAATAAGTTCAAACGTTTTTATCATCACTCACAAACATAATTTATTTGACTGAGTACTAGTACTCAGTCATATAAGTTTTACAATTATAGGACTTACGCACTTTAGATGGTAGTTGCCCGATTCATCGGGCGTATCGGGGCAGGTCCCGATTTATCGGGATCCTCGCTTCGCGGGAGATGCCCCTCCCACATACCGCTCAGTGCCCGCTAAAGGGGGAGAAACGGCTTTGACCGTTCGGCTGGGCAAGTCCTGATATGTTATTGTTTTCTTTCAATCAATATACACAACCATAATTTGCCTGACAGTGTACTAGTTTTGAATCCCGATTTATCGGGGCGTAATGTATACGATTTGCCGATTCAATGAGCCAATGAACTAATGAACCAACTACCCGACGCTGTTAAAAATCAATCGCTCTTTTCAAGCTACTACCTCGATTCCCTCATTGTTGAGCAATCACAGTGGGCGGATACGCCCAACATCGAATCGGACTACGCAGCAATCAAGGGACTCTTCGATGCTGTGCTCCTCAACGCAGAACAGCTCAATGAGACACAAACCGAACGCCGATTCATCCAACCGCTGCTAAAACAGTTAGGACACATCTTTGACGTGCAGCTCGCACTCCAAACATCGCAGGGAGCCGGAATACCCGATTATGCCTTCTTCGCATCGGCGGAGGCACTCAATGCAGCGCAGCCACACATCAATACAAATGAATTCTTCAACACCGCCCTCGCTGTCGGTGACGCAAAGAAATGGTCACGCAATCGAGATAGAAAGACGCAGGACGAAGGCGACCCGTTTAATAATCAAAATCCAAACTACCAGATCGACTTCTGTCTGCGCGGTGCGGATAAAGACTGGGACATCTTGACCAACGGTAGGCAATGGCGACTCTACCACCGTCAGATCAGTTACCGGCTTGATAGCTTCTACGAGGTAGACCTAGCCTCACTTCTCTCCGAAAACAGAGACCTAGATGCCTTCCGCTACTTCTATTGCCTTTTTCGGCATGACGCCTTCATCCTTGATCCGAGCGGAACCTCCCTCCTCGACCTCGTATTGACGGAGAGCCAGGAGTATACCGTCGCTGTTTCCGACGACCTGAAGAACCGTGTCTACGACGCCCCACGTCTACTCATCGGTGATTTCCTTGATTTCTCCCGCAACGGTCTTGACAGAACCAACCCACCGCTCGATGAGATTCAGACCAACTGTCTGATTCTGCTGTACCGTATTCTGTTTATCCTCTACGCCGAAAGTCGTGGGTTGCTACTTATTTGTCTAGTTCATCATAATTTGGTAATTTTGGGTCGATGTCCGGTGCGGTTTCTAACCGCATCTACCGGGCCTAGGGGAAAATATAGAATTACCGAATTATTTTCTGGAACCTCATCCGGTCCAACTTTTGTTCTAATGAACCAATAAACGAATGAACCAACAAAAATCCGACGAAAATAAAACAAAGCTGCTACAAGCACCAGTAGGAAAAACACTCATCTCACTATCAATCCCAATGGCATTCGGGATTATGGCGATCCTTCTGTTTGCTATCGTCGATACATTGTACATCGGGCGGTTGGGTGCCGAACCATTGGCAGCAATGGGATTCATCTTTCCCATCAATTTTATTGTGATGAATCTCACAAGAGGACTCGGCATCGGTGTTACTTCAACCATCGCCAGAGCGATTGGGGAAGGTAATCAACCAAAAGTGCAGCGACTCGCGACCGATGGGTTGGGGCTAGCCGTTCTTATCGTCACCTTTCTTTCCATTATCGGGCTAACAAGTTTGAATACGATCTTCTCCCTGATGGGAGCGGAAGGAGAGATACTTGCACTCATTTCCGACTATATGATCCCGTGGTGTTTGGGTGTGGGGTTTCTCGTGATTCCGATGATTGGCGTCGGTATCCTCCGCGCCACGGGCGATACCAAAACACCCGCTTTGATCATGGGCATCGCTGGGCTAATTAATATCGTTCTGGATCCATTTCTAATTTTTGGCATCGGTCCGTTTCCACGATTGGAGTTGCAAGGAGCTGCGCTGGCAACGGTGGCTTCTTGGGTAGTAGCATTCATTGCATCGTTGTGGATTTTGGGCAAGCGCGAGGGGTTGATTCGGTTGCCGGTATTCGATCCGAAACACACCTTTGGTTCGTGGAAACAGATTCTTTACATCGGTATTCCTGCAGCAGGAACAAATGTGATGGAGCCGGTATCAATGGCAATGATTATCCGCATCATCTCCGAATATGGGGAGAAGCCTGTCGCGGCTTTTGGAGTTGGAGGGCTGGTAGGAGCAACGTTGCTGATTGGAATCCGTGCACTATCTCTGGCAGCGGGTCCCTTTGTCGGTCAGAATTTCGGCGCGGGCAATTACGACCGGATTCGATCTGCACTACGGTTCGGCTCGAAATTCTCGCTGGTCTGGGGAGGGATTGCATTTGCCCTCTTCTACCTCCTATCTGGCATCATCGCCCCAATTTTTAACGATGACGAAACCGTGATTGCTGTTGTTATTCTCTTTTTACACACTGTTCCGATGAGTTATGGGATGTATGGAATCTCTGCATTGGTCAATGCGATGTTTAATGCCTTGGGAAAACCGTTACAGGCATCTTTGGTAATCATACTACATCTCTTTGTTTTCGTCCTGCCGTTGGCGTATCTGGGATCAAGGGTATACGGATTGAAGGGAACTTTCATCGGTATTGCTGTTGGAAATGCAGTAATCGGAATTGTCGCCTATCTGATGATGCAGAAATTCCTTGTGCGCCTTGAAGCAGATCGCGAATCAACAATTACTGATGCGATAGAACCAACCCAATGAACAAATGAACAAACGAATCAAGCATAATTCGTAGGGAACGGAGATCTCCGTTCCATCTCTTCTCACGTTTCGCGCGTCACACAACAGGAGGTCAACCAAACATGCCAGAAAAAAGCACCGCGTTTGCCGTGATCGGCGATCGCTATCACAACTCAGACTACATTCGGACCGCGCTAGGCAAAACCTTGGTGCGAGACCTTGGACTCACCATCGACTTCACCGACGACGTGAAGCTGCTCAACGCGGAAACATTGCACGGTTACAAAATGGTGATTACCTTTCGGGACGGCATGATCTGGCCCGATGGCTACGGTGCGGGCGGATCAATGCCTCCGGATGTGAGCGATCCACCCGTTCCAGAAGTCGAGGCGACCGCTGTTGATTGGATCACCGAACCACAGGCGCAGGCGGTCAAGGATTTCGTCGAGGGCGGTGGTGTCGCGCTGTTTTATCACAATTCAACCTACATCGCTAGAGGCAATGCAACCTTTCGTGCGGTATTAGGGGCAGCGACCGAAGGGCATCCACCCGTTCGACCATTCAAGGTTGCACTCACTGATCCAGACCACCCAATCACGCAGGGCGCTACCGATTTCATTGTGACCGATGAGCAGCACTACCTGACCTACGACGGAGATCCGGCGCACGTTTTCATGCGGAGCATCAACGAAGATGGGTTGGGGTTCAACGAGCTTGGCGCAACTTGCGAGGCGGGGTGGGCATACGACTACGGGAAGGGACGGATCTGCTATCTTGCACCGGGGCATACCGTTGCTGCGCTATGGAATCCGGCATACGTGAAGATTCAGCAGAACGCAGTTCGATGGCTGTTGGGGGAGATCTAACTATCGCTTTCAGGGAGTTCATGCAGAAATATTTTCCGGCTTGGTATCCTGGGGCCCCCTTTTGTTCGCGCTGATGTCCTTGTAAGCGACCATTATTTGAGGAATGGCAATCGCCGCCGCAATTAACCCAATGAGCGCGATTATTACAGTCCATATACGACCAAGTTGTGTGTCCAAATTCTCAATTCTGATATTTGTACCGTCAATTCTGGTATTTACTGTCTGGATTCTGAGATCTACATGCTCCTTCATGCGCTTTTCAGAAGCAGTAACTTCTTCTTTGACGATTTTTCTAATAGTTTCTATATCTTCTTTAGTTAATTCGCTAAATACCGGTGATGCCAAAAGTAATAATAATAAAATGGCAGTAGCACAAGAGGAAAACCAACTTGAAAATCTCATGATGAAGAATCTCCCTTCATTTGCTATTGACGTACTCCCAAACCTAAAAGCTTGGGATTCTTACCCGCTCTGATAGCCGGGGTCACAGCTAGGAAATCACACCCTAACGGGCCCACGCCATAAGGGCAACTACTGGCGGGAGACGAGGCAGGGAACACACCTGCCAAGCCAGCCAGATACTTTTTACCCGGCATATCTACCGGGCGGCAACGGGTGAACGATTTATCGTTCTATGTGATAGGGCGACACGAATCCCCTATGGCTCAGGTCTATCCGCCTAGTCACTGCTTTCAGTTTTTAGAAAGGTGTTGCCATATTCGCCAATCTGTTACCGCTACGACAGCGGTGGGATAGAACCCCAACGAGGTTGTTGGGGGTCGTATTCTATCCCGAATTGGCAAAACAAGTATACCATTTTTTGACTGTCAAATCAACGAAAAACGTGCTAAAGCAATCTGTATAGGCTGCGCCCCAACTGCTCCAAGCATAAATGCTTGGGCTTTAGACCTAAAGGGAGTTTCGGTAAAAAGAAGGTGCAAAGCATGAAGAGCAGTCTACAGACTTTCCGCTCTCCGCGTCTCTGCGGTTGATTAAACTATCTTACACAAAAAATCAAGGGGATTGTCATCTCACGGTTTGATATGGTAGATCTCACGCAGGTTTCGGTACTTCTGTGCGTAGTCCAAGCCGTATCCAACGACGAAGGTGTCTGGGATCTCAAAACCGACATAATCAATCTGTGTTGACACGATTCGTCGTGTTGGTTTGTCTAGGAGACTACACACTTTGACGCTTGCAGGGTCCAACGCCTCAATCTCTTTCCTGAGAAAACTCAAGGTCTGCCCTGTGTCAACAATATCTTCGACAACGACCACATCCGCGTTGTGAAGGTTTCCGTTTAATCCCTGAACTGTCCGAACATTCCCTGACGACTCCGTTCTACCGTTATAGCTGGAAAGTTGGATAAACTCGCAGCCCACAGGAATCGAAACCGTACGGAACAGGTCCGCAAAGAATACAGCTGCACCTTTGAGAACGCAGACAAGCACCGGCTCACGATCGGAGTAATCTTCAGAGATCTGTTGCCCCAACTCACGGACACGCCTTTGAATTTCCGTTTCGGAGATTAGAGTAGATTCAATTTCCATTTTCATCAATTTTAGTAGAAGGTGAGTAATTCAAATATAGCCGACGCTTCGTCTCAGCCCGGATTTTGAACAGTTCACTCGTTCGGTAGCCAACGATCCAAATAATCTCATCCCCATTGACCAGCACCGGGATCCGTTCCCGCTCCGGGCGAGGGATCTTGGCATCAATTAACAGGTCCTTCAGTTTTTTGGTGCCCTGCATCCCAAACGGGTGAAACCGGTCACCGTCTCGCCGCTGTCGAAGCGTCAGCGGAAGTTGAAATCGATCGAGATCAAACACGGCTTGGAATTTACCATCAGGAAACTTATCTGTCACGGCGCAGTTCGTTGGTTGTTCCACAACCGTGGCAATCATCTTTGCATTTAACAACGGAAGCGTGGTATGCCCCGGTACCGCAACCTGATACTCAAATGGGGCATGGGTGTCTGCCGCTTTCTTGATAAGAACGCGGTTGTACGCCCGTCGAAACACACCGCCGTTGGGGAGGTCCAAAGTACTATTCGGTGCTTCCCCATCAATCAAATTCAACATTGATTCAAAATGGTTGAAGTAGAGATCTCTGGTCTTTCCAAAAACCTCTGCGACAGCCAACCGTAGGATTCGGCGACGCAAAGCGAGATGATATTCTTGAAATAAACAGTGATCCAGAACAACGGTATCATGCGTGGAGGATTCCAGCCGACAGACTTGAAATGCGTCATAAGCAAGATCGTCTAGATAGTCCGATTCCGCTTGTAACAGTTCAGTTGTCTGGCTCAAGACGTTCTGGATATTGGAGTTATAGGCACGCTCTAAGGCAGGGATAAGTTCTAAGCGAACCCGATTGCGGAGGTAGTCGAGTTGATAATTTGTGGAGTCACAGCAGGGTTGTAATCCAAGCTGCACCACAAAATCTTCAATCTCCTTTCTTGAAAAGGCAAGCAAAGGACGAATGAACTTCCCTTCCCGCACCGGGAGCATCCCTTTCAAGCCGGATGTGCCCGCCCCGCGCAACAGATTCATCAAGACCGTTTCTGCCTGATCTCCGCGGTGATGTCCTAACGCGATCTTCGTCGCCCCAATTCGCTTAGAGATACATTCATAGAACTGATATCGCGCTTGTCGTGCTGCCACTTCAGCGGAGAGTTTCTGATCCCGCATTAGTTGGGGTACATCAATTCTGGTGCTTGAAATCGGGATACCCAACTGATCTGCCTGTTCTGCAACATATACCGCATCCCCCGCCGAATCCTCGCGAAAACCGTGGTCGAGGTGAGCGACATGGAGTTGGCAATCGAGTTGATGACGTAGCGTGTGCAAAGCGTAAAGCAAGGCAAGTGAATCAACACCGCCAGAAACACCGACAAGCACTGTTTCCCCTGGTTGAATCATCTGATGTTGAGTGATAAAGCGGTGGGTGCGTTGCACAAAGCCAGCGGCCATGACAGAATCTCGAATCAAAAAAAATCGAGCAGCTCAGAGAAACCGAGTTTTTCCGAAAAAACTCGGTTTCTTTGCAATATTTCTTAACGCGATCGAAAATAAAAAAGCCGCGCAAGGCGGCTAAATGATGGCTTGTAAGTGCCGGTGTGGAGAGTTGAACTCCAGACAGCACGATTATGAGTCGTGTGCTCTACCACTGAGCTACACCGGCATAAGAAAAAAGGGAAATGTGCCTGAACAAGCACATTTCCCGTAAACTTTTCCTGCCTCCAATAGTACAAATGGTTGCAGGGGAGGGATTTGAACCCCCGTCCTCCGGGTTATGAGCCCGACGAGCTACCAGACTGCTCTACCCTGCGCCAAGATTTAAGAAGGAAATGGTGGGCGAGGAGGGATTTGAACCCTCACACCCATTTACGGGCGATGGATTTTAAGTCCATTGTGTCTGCCATTCCACCACTCGCCCGCGGCAAGGAGGCATTGAATTCCAGCGAATTCAGTAGCCCCTATTGTAATAGATGTCTTCCGATTTGTCAAGTTTTTTTCCAAAGTTGCTAGGGACATTCAATTCTTTCTGTAAGAGGGATCTCCGAATCCCGACATACATCGCAATAGAAATCATCTCTTGGTCACGACTAAATTTACCGTTCTATTGTATTTGATGTCTTTGGTTCATATTAAGAAATCCTGCAACAGAATCGAGCCTTCCGAGCCCGGCTGCACCAATGAACCAGTGAACTATCGGATGCCAATGAACATTTCACGTTTCACGCATTACGTTTTACGCATCACGTTTCATGTGTTTTACGGTTGACTTTCAGATACCAGCGTGGCATACTTTTCACCTAGAGATTCAACCAATTTTTCAATGAGGAGGAGTAACGACAGCATTATGGAACTTACCTACGCACAAAAGCAGGAGATTTTCAAGAACGGGTTTGTCAAGGTGCCTGGTGTTGTGCCACAAGTGATGGTGGAGGCAGCCCTCCGGGGGATCAATAATTCGGTCGGTGAAGGGATGAGCCCCGATGAAATGGCGACTTTCCGATCGAGATCCTACTGTCCAGAACTTCAGGGGGACTCCATCATCACAGACCTGCTGAACCGAACACCCGCGTGGGAGTTGGCGGAATCTGCAATCGGGGTCGGAAAAATTATTCGTCCAAAGGGCGGACAAATCGCACTCCGGTTTCCGAGTGTCCAGGACCCGCCGCCGAAACCGGGTGGTCATCTTGATGGAATGCACTCGCCTAATAATGGAGTCCCCAAAGGCGTGATCCGAAACTTCACAATGCTGGTGGGGGTATATCTCAGTCATGTGCCGCAGCCATATTCTGGCAATTTCACTGTATGGCCCGGGACACATCACGTCTACGAGAAATATTTTCAGGAACACGGTCCTGACTCGCTGCTTGGAGGGATGCCGCCTGTCGAATTGCCGGAGCCACATCAAATCACCGGGGAGCCCGGCGATGTCATTATAGCGCACTACCAAGTTGCACATACCGCAGCACCAAATGTCTCGCCACACGCGCGATACGCAATTTTCTTCCGCTTACGTCATGTAGATCACCCCGATTACCGACCTGAAGCGATGACCGATATCTGGTTGGAGTGGGAGGGGATGCAGGACATTGTGGCAGCGTAATTGACATATTGATTTTCACCCACTCCTATTATCACGGAAAAGCCAAGAAAGCGACAATTCTTCGTAACATTCTTGGGTTATCATTGCAGAGGTAATATATGCTGCTGCCCAAAGTTCCATCGGTGTGATAAATCTATCCGTTGTCCTAGAAAAATATGGTTCAAGGGTTTAATGAACCAATAGAACTATGATAGATTTTAGAATTACTTGGACACTCCCAATTCACAGCCAACCCCCTAAATCCCCCTTGTCAGGGGGACTTGGGAAACTTCGCGAAGGTTGGAGTTATTGGTACTGTCTACTTATTTCTCTAATTCACCATAATAAACCAAAGAAAGGAGAACCCATGTCAGAACAACTCGCAATCCACGGTGGACAACCGATAATTCCAGAAGGGACGATTAAACCTTGGCCCCACATTACTGATGCGGATCGGCGGGCGGTGATGGAAGTGTTGTCCAGCGACAGTATTAACGAACAGCGCAAGATTCAGTCCGAAGCATTGTCCCAAGAGTGGGCAGCATACGTGGGGCGAAAGTACTGCATCCCGACCAACAGCGGAACCGCCGCACTCCACATGTGCATCGCCGCTTTAGGAATCGAACCGGGCGACGAGGTTATCGTTCCAGCCTTTACATTCTGGGCAACGGCAGCTGCTGTCCTTCACCACAACGCTATCCCAATCTTTGCTGACATCGATTCCAAGACATTCTGCATTGACCCTGCACAGATTGAAGCCAAACTCTCGGAACGGACGAAAGCGGTGGTCGCCGTTCACATCCATGGAATGCCCGCAGATATGGACGGGATCCTTGCGATTGCTCAACAATGTGGACTCAAAGTCATTGAGGATGCCGCCCAAGCGCACGGATCAAAATATAAAGGTGTGCCGTGCGGTGCAATCGGTGATGTCGCCGGTTTCAGTACGCAGATGTCAAAAACGCTGACGACGGGCAGCGAGGGCGGTCTATTCGTCACCGACGATGAGAGTTACCACAAACAAGCAGCGCTGCTACAGTACTTTGGTGAATTGGTTGTGCCGGGCAGAGAACGGCAGGAGCAGGAGTACAATGCTTTTGGGCTAGGCTGGATGTATCGCGGCGATGTGTTCGGTCAAGCGTTCATCCGGAGCCAACTAAAAAGGCTAGATACGAATAACGCCTTACGCATCCGAAACTGTAACTTCCTCACGGAACACCTCTCTAAAATCGAAGGCATCGAAACACCGTATGTCCCGCCGCAGTGTGAATCTGTCTTCTATAACTATGTGGTTGGCGTCAAACCGGAGGAGTTAGGGCTTTCCGTCTCACCAAGAGTTTTTCGTGAAAAGGTTCAAGAAGCGTTAGCCGCCGAAGGGCTGCACGTCGGACAGTGGCAAAGGAGGCCTGTACCGGCGCAGGAGATCTTTCAAGCCCAGATCGGCTACGGAAGGGGATGCCCATGGACCTGTGGTCATGCCCAGCCGGTGGAATATCGAACAGAGGATTATCCCAATGCCACCGCGTTCATCGATTCCCATTTCTACCTTTTCGATGTGAATCCGCCAAATGACCTTGACTTAATGAAGTTGTACGTCGAAGCATTCGAGAAGGTGATGGATAATCCCGATCAGTTGGTTGAATAAGCGTGTGGATAAAGAAAAAGAGAGAATGGATGTACGAGAGGAAATCGTTTGCATCTGAACGATGCACTCTATAGAATGACCTGAAAGGAAGATTGATGGACAAAACAGTGAATTCGCCGACAAACGTTATCTTCTGCATCGGCGATGGAATGGGATTTGAGAAAATCAAGGCAGCTAGTATGTACGCCCGCGGCAAAACTGGGACACTCTCGTTTGAAGCGTTCCCCCATCAAGGCGAGGTGACGACACACTCAGCAGACTCCCCGACGACCGACTCAGCAGCAGCAGCAACCGCCATGGCGACCGGTTCCAAGGTCAACAACGGCGTCATCAGCACCGCTCTGCCGGGCGATGGCAGAGAGTTGTATACACTCTTGGAGTGTTTCAAAGATCAGGGCAAGAGCACAGGATTGGTCTCCACAACCTTCATCACGCACGCCACACCAGCTGCCTTCGGTTCCCATGAACCCAAGCGCGGCAATTTGGCGGAGATCGCCGAGGATTACCTGAACCAGACCCGTCCGCATGTTTTGCTGGGGGGTGGTGCCAATGGGATGACCGAGGAGGCAGCCGCCGCCGCCGGCTACACGGTTGTCACGACTCGAAACGAGCTTCTATCTTTGGAAGCAGAAAACGTAGAGCGAGTTTCCGGTCAGTTTGGTGACACAAATCTCCCCTACGAATTTGATGGACTTGGAGATTTACCGCACCTGTCGGAAATGACTGCAACCGCTCTGAAGATATTAACGAAGAATCCAACCGGTTTCTTTCTGATGATTGAAGGTGGTCGTATTGATCACGCCGGACACTCTAACGACATTGAGCGCAACGTTTACGAGACGCTTGAGTTCTCTAGAACAGTGCAGGTTGCATTTGACTGGGTGAAGGGACGGGAGGATACCCTCATTATTGTTACTGCCGACCATGAAACCGGTGGCTTGGAAGTTCTTGAAAACAACGGCATGGGCATTTTCCCATCCGTCTCTTGGTCTACCGGCGGTCATACGACAACAAACATCCCTGTATACGGTTGGGGCGCCAATGCAGCGTGCATCTCTGACGTGATGGATAACACCGATTTCTTTAACCTTGTGATGCACAACCAATCCGCAGAACAATAGAGTGCCATCAGAGTTGAAACGTGAGCAGTGGAGGTTCCCTCAACTCACGCTTCAGGGAGGGAGATATTCTATGTACGATTCTGTTCGACATTTCGAGCAGCTGTATGCGTCCGTACCGAGGGAATTTGCGTTTCGAGCGTCATCCCCAGAAGAATGGCGTTCTTGGCGTGAAGCCTTCCGACCGCGCCTGTGTCGCGCACTTGGGTTGGACAAAATGGAGTCGGACTTGTACGGGTATCAACCGAGTGCGGAGATGTCTCAATCCGAAGACATGGGGACACATATTCGAGAGCGATGGCATCTGTGGGTTGAGCCAACCGTGCCGTTGCCCTTCTATCTCCTGCGTCCCAAAACACAGCGTGGACCCTTACCGTTGGTACTCACACCGCACGGTCACAATCACCCGCACATCTATGTCGGGATTGCCCACAACGAGGACGAAGAACAATCAATGATGGAGGGGGAACGGGACATTGCCCGTCAAGCAGTGGAGGAGGGATATCTGGCGATTGCGCCAACCGTCCGCGCCTTCGGTGAAACGCGCACCGAGGTGGACAAGGAAAGTAACAAAACATCGTCGTGTCGAATTGCGTTGATGCACGGTCTATTGGTAGGGCGCACGCCCATCGGGGAGCGTGTTTGGGATGTCTCCCGCCTGATTGACTGGGCGTTAGGGCATCTGGACGTGGAGGCACGGCGGATTGCGATTACAGGGAATTCTGGCGGCGGCACTGTAGCCCTGTTTGCTGCCGCTTGTGAACCTCGTATTTCAGTCGCTGTCCCCGGCAGCTATTTCTGTACCTTTCAGGGAAGCCTTGGGTCCATCCATCACTGCGACTGCAACTATGTGCCAGGTATAATGCGGTTGGGAGAGATGTACGATGTCGCCGGATTGGTCGCACCGCGGCCATTTTCTGCAATCGCTGGAAGGGAAGATCCCATCTTTCCGATTGAGCATGTCAAATCCGCCTTTGAACATCTGCAGCAAGTTTATACAGTCGCTGGTGTACCGGAAAACTGTCAACTCCATATCGGCGAGGGCGGACACCGCTACTACAAAGCAGGGGCTTGGCCCTTTATCCGCAAACATCTCGACACGCCAACAACTGAGACGGTTTGAATCTGTTGAGTCTACAATTCAGACAATTGGTGGCTTAAAAATTGCCAACTGTGCCAATGCGTCCTGAATATTCTTCAACCGAGTCGGATCCGTAATCTTTGTTCCATTTGTGTCGGTCACGTAGAATGAATCCTCCGCTATAAATGCCTCGGTCGTGATCTTTGCAAGATGGATATCCAAGCCCAATTTATAGAAGGCATCCGAGATTGTGTAAAGCAGACCCACCTGATCTTGCGCACGGATATCAATAATCGTTGCACGATCCGACGCCTCATTATCGATTCGGATCCTCGGTTGGATATGTCGCTGTTGACGGCGAAGGAGTGGATCCGATTCGCGCTGCTCCTCCAGCGCAGTTTCTGCGTCAACTTCCCCATTCCAGACAGCTGTTAATGTTGCTTCAATTTGGCGATACCGATCTAAAATTGGTCCCTTGCCTGCTTGTCCGTCTGTCACATTCAAGACATCAATTACAATACCATCGTTACGCGTGTTAATCATAGCCCGTAGTATGTTAATATTCTCAACCGTGAATACAGCCGTAATCTGACGGAAAATTCCTCGCGCATTGCGGGTGCAGATACCGATTTGGGTATAACTTTGATTTTCGGCAAAATGGGAGACAGCGATTGGAAGATCGCCTAGCTTCTCAACGAGTTGAATCTGTTTACCGATTAGGTCGGGTGCCTGCGAAACTAGTCCTTGATCAGGCATTGTCTCAAAGTGTCGGGCAATTGCTGTTTCTCCAACCGCTTCACCAATGAGTTGCGTGACGCGCGCCTGCAGCTCTTCGACTTTCAGGAACTCCATCTTTCCTTGCAGGAACTCAAGCGTGCGTGTATAGAGTTGCCAGAGTAGAATCGCATTCCACTGGTTCCAGATCTCTGTGCTTACCGCTCGCATGTCTGCGAACGTCAAGAGATACAACATCTTCAAGTGCTGCTCATCCTGTACTAACTCCGCAAAACGTTCGATAACTTTCGGATCATCGAGGTCTCGTCGCTGGGCGGTATGGATCATATCTAAGTGCCTCAAAATAAGAAATAGCACCACCTCTTTATCCACGGTATCCAATCCTATCCGATCCAAGGCGGTTTGTGCCATTTCAAAACCACGCTCGTCATGCCCTCCCGGCCCGTCGACCCCTTTTCCTACATCGTGTAATAAGATTGCTAGCCGGAGCAATTCCGGTTTCTCCACCTCTTTGAAAATATCGAGAAAATCTTGTCCCCCCTCCAATTGTGCCAGCGTTGCTTCTTCGAGGTTTTCAATCGCATACAGGGTATGTTCATCGACGGTGTATTGATGTGGTCGATCGGACCGCACCAGCGATCGGACTTTGCCAAATTCAGGTAAATAGTAGTCCAACACCTGCCAACGATGCATCCGGCGCAGCACCTCAGCTACTGACTCCGAATGACGGAGGATTGACAGGAAACATTCAGCGACTTCAGGTGAACGTTGGAAGTTTTCATCAATGAGATGAAGATTTGCAGCAATTTGATGCCGCACATCTGCACTAATTCGATTCCCTAGTTGTTGGCGGTGCGTAAATACCTTCATCATCCGCGTTGGGTCCGTCCTAAAATCGAAATGTCCCTCCTGAAAGCCGATTTCGTCCCTTACAACTGTAAATCCATCGGGCAGCGTTTTGGTTTGCCATCGCTCTATCCAACGATTTAGCGGGGATCCCTGATGCTTCACCCGATCTATGATTAGCTTTGCGAACTCATAGAGGTGCTCTGCGTGTAGATAGTAATCCCGCATCATAGTTACTTCTGCGAGGGAATGCCCATCATCCTTATACCCCAGATTTTTGGCAATGATTTCTTGCACATCTAGGACGAGTTGATCGCTCCCTCTTTGATTCACATAATGGAGTTCATTGCGCAATCGCCACAGAAAATCGAGCGATTCTTCGCACGATTCCGCCACCGTTTGGGGGATAACCCCTCGCCTCTCAAGCTCTCCCAGTTCCTTAATCCCAAATCGAACTGCCGCAACCCAGATGCCTGTATGAAAGTCACGCAAGCCACCGGCACTTTCCTTGATGTTTGGTTCTTGCAAATAAATCGTTGCGCCATAAGATTCGTGACGGATACTCCATTCCTCAATCGTTTTCGCGATGAACTTTCCGACCTGCTTCTTGAAAAAATGTTTAGAGGTCAATCTCTGAAATTCACGATACACCGGTCTAGCGCCGACGATGTATCGTGCTTCAAGCATTGAGGTTTTGGAAAAAATATCGTCGTAGGTTGCCCGGACACACTCCTTGAGCGACCGACAGCTATGACCAACCTCAAAACCGATGTCCCAGAGCGTCGTAATCACCTGGTTGGCAAACGGTTCCACTTGACTCACAGCCAGTTCTGCCGGGTTATAAACCAACATGATGTCAATATCTGAATAGGGATTTAGTGCCTCCCTTCCATAGCCACCTAGTGCGAGGATGGCGATAGGGGCATCTTCGGGCAATCTGGGCCCACCATTTTCAGCTCTGATTGCAGCTTGATAGATACGCTGGATCACGTTGTCTGCAAGGCGAGTATACTCTTCGACAATTTCCTTGCCACCAATTCCGAAACAGTGACGGGAATAGATACGCTCACGTTCTTTGGCACAAAAGTCTCTAAGTTCCTCTACAAGTGTAAGGTTATTTTGCTGTTGCATTTATCATCTCGAAAATACTGAACTTTTCACAGATCAAAATCTACAAAAGATTCAGTCGGCTGTTACCTAGTAGAGAACACAGATCTGCGTTCCCTACGGATAGCTAAAGAGGAGAATACAAGCAAGTGCCGGTAACAAAACAAAGAGTAGTTTAACCTCAAGCAGGTATTTTTGGTAACGTAGGGCAGATGGATCGCCGCCCTTGAACCTCTCAATGAATTTGATTCGCCGGTCGATCGAAGGATGTGTCTGGAATAGCTCAAATAAACGTTGAACAGATCGAGGCATGTAGTTAAGGTATGCGAGTCGGACCAAGGCGAGTTCGAGTGCGTCTGGCTTGTCCGTCAGTGCAACGGCGTACAAATCTGCTTGATGCTCAAAACGTCTTGACAGGGCGCGGAAAATAATAACAAAATAGAGAGAAATGAAAAAGACCAAAACGGTTGCTGGTAACAGAGAAGAAGTGGCAGGAATCGACTCAAGTGGTTGACCAATGTAGATGTAATAGATGGCATAACTGAGAAAGTAGACAATCAAAAACATGAGATAGGTCAAAATATGTTTGTAACGGACGTGCCCAAACTCATGTGCCACAATGGCTTCAATTTCATCGTTGGAAAAGTGTTTCAGCAAAGCGTTCGTCAAGAAAATCTGTCGGGACCATGGAGCGATTCCAGCCACTGCCGCATTTGCAACTGATTCCGTTTGCCAAATAACGATGTCTTTGTATTTGATATTGTCTCGGAGAGCCAATCGGTGGAGTCTGTTCCTCAGATTAACATCTTTCAGCGGGGTCGTCCGCCAGATGAGACCCAATAGCAAAGGTGCGTAGATGTATCCTAAAAAAATCAGCGACATCATGAGCGCGACGGGTAAGTATGTGCGATCAGCGAGAAACGGGATACGTGCGATCAGATCTAGCAAGGACAGGTAAATGAATAACGGCAATACTGGCAGTAGCAGAAATTTTAGATGGACACTGAGATATTCCCCCCTTTGCCAGTTACTTGACGTTATCTGCTGCTCAACTTCATAAAGCGCGAGGCGGATAAGCATTAGTCCGGCAATCAACGGAACAATTCCTACAAGGTGCTTTGTATAAATTAACGGGACCCATTCCAACGTCTTGCTGGTTAACAATGGCAGATTCAACAGGTATACATCACAAATATAACCAATCAAGAGAAGACATTCAAAGACAATCACAGACTTTTTGAGGAGGTACACTCGACGCAGCCGGACGTCCTGATTGGTCGGCAGTGCGCGTGTTGCGTAAAATCCCAGAAAATAAACAAGGGTCGATGGAACGATGATTATTGCGATCGTGACGATCAGGGTGAGTAGTTGATTAAACTCACCAACTCCCTGCGAGGGTTCAAAGAAAAATAGAAAAATCAACCCTGCTATTAAAACGATGCTAATTTGGCCCATTGCTATATTCCTGACTGGAATTTATAGTGGATCTTAGAATTAATGAGACACTCCAAACCGGGGGGTTAGGAAAACGAAACTACCGTTTTGGTAGGCGCTGTTTCTAACTGCGCCGATTCGGTGCGGTTGAAAACCGCACCTACCGGGGACAAAAGTGTCTATTTATTTTTAGAATTCACCATAATTGAAATATATCGCCGGTATTCTATCACAGCGGGGTTTACGAAGTCAAACCAAAACCCAGTAGAGGTCAGAAAGCTGTTGACAGGAGACATCGGGTTATTTATAATCCTAAAAATCAGAATTCGAAGGAGGTATCAACAATGCAGATAACCGCTCCTACCTTGCCAACCATCTCACTTGGTCCGCACCAAGTAAGTCGACTCATCATCGGTGACAACCCAATCTACGGCTATTCGCATTTCAATCAACTTCTTGCTAAGCACCAACAGGAGGCACACGCACCGAGTTCGGTGATAGAGACATTGAGACGCGCTGAAGCCGTCGGGATCAACACTTGGCAGAACACAATCACGGAGCGTTCACTCTCCGATCTGCTTCGTTATCGGGAAGAAGGTGGCACGATTCAGTGGCTATGCCTCAGTACCTCACAATGGTACGATGAACCGCACCATATCGCAGAAGTTGCACGTCATAATCCGATCGGTATGGCACCCCACGGCGGTGGCATCGGCGATCGCTGTCTTCGTGAAAACAAGCTTGATCTGCTTAAAGACATCCTCAAGCGGATTCGGGATACCGGCGTTTTGGTCGGTTTGTCTGCCCACGACCCCCAACTTATCGGCATCGCAGAGGACGAGGATTGGGATATCGATTACTATATGGCTGCTCTTTACAATCTGCGTGGGGGAAGAGAGGAGTTTGAGGAGAAGTTTGGTTACTCGCCGTTGGGAGAGGTCTATCTACGTGAGCACCGTCCCAAGATGTGTGAGCAGATCTTGCAAACAGACAAACCGTGTATTGTTTTCAAGGTACTCGCTGCAGGTCGAGCGGTTGGATCGAAGGAACAGATTCGCGAAGAATTTGCGTTCGCATTGAAAAACATCAAACCCAACGATGCCCTGCTCATCGGCATGTATCAGAAGTTCGGGGACCAGATCGGTGAGAACGCTGCGATGATTGCTGAGCTCTGTCAAGAGTGATGCGCTGCCAATGAACACAAGTTGCCACCGAAACAAAGCTTCAGCGGAGCGATAGGGGTGCAGGGAATAACGATTTCATTTGATCTGAGTGTTCATGATTTTAATGAACCAATGAACTCGTGAAAAAATAAGTGTTTCTCACGTCTCACGCTCTTAGCATTTTGCACTTTCTTTTGATATGTATCTCCTTCTTTAACGTGCCATCCAACCCCCATCGACAGGCAGAATATGTCCATGGACATACGAAGCAGCCTCAGATGCGAGAAAGACCGCCGCGCCTGCGATATCATCAGGCGTGCCAAACTTACCCGCTGGGATTCGATCCATAAATTCCGCCACTCGCACCGGATCATTCAGAATCGCACTTGTCATGTCGGTTTTGATATATCCCGGTGCGAGTGCATTCACATTAATCCCTTTTGACGCCCATTCATTGGCAAGTGCTTTCGTTAACTGTGCTATACCACCTTTGCTTGCGGCATATGCTGCGGTTCGGATACCACCGGAAAAACTCAACAGCGATGCAATATTAATAATCTTCCCACTGCCACGCTCGACCATGCCTCGTCCAACCTGTTGGGAGAGCAGCCACACCGACTTCAGGTTGACCCGTATCACATCATCCCACCGATCTTCAGGAAAATCGACGACAGCATCACGATGCGTTGTACCGGCATTGTTGACCAAAATATCAATCTGTCCATAAGACGCGTTCACCGCTGCAACCAAATCCGGAATGTTCTCTGTTTCGTTCATATCACAAGGAAAAATCTCCGCTTGAACGCCAAGAGCTTGTATCTCCTCCCGAGCCTCAATGAGTGTCGATTCGGATCTTGCAACAAGTGCGAGGTCCGCCCCGGCCCTCGCGAAACCAACCGCGATGCCTTTACCAATCCCTCGGCTTGCCCCGGTAACCAGCGCCACCTGTCCCTCTAGTGAAAAAAGATGTGAAATTGTCATACTCTTTCCCTCCTAATCGTAAATTTCCAGACTTGACCATAACTATAGTAAATGCTAAAAATAAATAAACACTTTCGCTCCCCGGTAGGTGCGGTCCGATAAATCGTGACCAGGGTTTCCAACGGCACCGCATAGGCGCAGTTAGAAACAGTGCCTACCAAACCGGAGAACGGTAGTTTCGTTTTCCTAACCGCACCGGTTTGGCGTGTCCCATTAATTCTAAGGTCCACTATACTTAACGCTTGACACGGTAAAACAGGCATCGGTATAATAACATAAGTTCGCATTTTCCACCATCGCCCGTCTGCAAATACAACTTCACAGAGGAAAATATCGTGAAAAACCGTTGCTTCTTTAGCCTCGTTGTGGGCTTTACGCTGTTTTTTCTCCTTTTCGCCTGCAGCAAGGCGCAACTCCATCCCGCTGATCCGACCCACAGCGGTGCCACGTCTGGTGTTCAATTGTTAGCATCAATTGAAAATGCCTTCGTTAGTATTGCTGAAAGGAGTAATCCCGCCGTTGTTGGTGTCACTGCGTCGAGCGTAGAAAGGCGAACAATTCCCCTTAGAAGGTCCGATCGACAGGAGGGGACGGGGTTTATTTTTCGCAAAGATGGTTATATTTTAACCAATAATCATGTTGTAAGCGGTGCGAAGCAGATTACGGTTCGCCTATTTGACGGTAGAGAATTCAAAGATACCCAATTGATTGGGGTTGACCCAAACACGGATGTCGCGGTGTTAAAAATTGATGTGCAGGAAGAACTTCCTGTGCTTCTATTTGGTGATTCGGATAGAGTTAAAGTTGGACAGTTTGCAATCGCGATCGGCAACCCATTCCAACTTAATTATACGATGACCACCGGGATTGTCAGTGGAAAGGGACGCTCACTGTTGCCATCGTTTACGATGCACTATCAAGATTTTATCCAGACTGATGCGTGGATCAACCGGGGAAACAGCGGGGGTCCCTTGCTCAATATACGCGGAGAAGTCATCGGTATCAACTCTGCGATTCGACGCGCAGATGATGCCCCAACGGCAGACGCAGTCAAAGCGGGTGCCGGTTTCGCAATTCCCATCAATCTCGTGAAAAAGGTCAGCGACCAGCTCATTGCGAACGGACAGGTGATACGTGGGTGGTTAGGGATTTCTATGGTCCCACATACCGACGGTATTCGGGTAACCCAATTTCATAGTCCGTCCCCTGCCAGACAGGGTGGTATGGAGGTGGGGGATATCATTGTCGAATACAATATGCAAGAAACGCGAGATGTTCGTAAATTCAGATTCCTTATTGCCGAGTCAGTGGTTGGTAAGGAAGCATCGTTCACAGTCATTCGCCGCGGCGAGCGCAAAAAACTCTCTATAACGATTGGCAGGATGCCGTGGCGTTTCACAGGGTTGGCAAGGGAGTCAGATTCGGCATCGTGGACGAAACTGGGCATAGCTGTCCGTGATCTAGCTGCCCACGACTTTGAGCGTTACCCCTACTTGAGTCTTGAGGCTGAGGGAGTCATTGTTAAGGATGTACGTCTTGGTGCTCCTGCCCCCAGTGCAAGGGTCGCACTCGGAACATTAATTGTGGGAATCAACGACCAGCGAATCAAAAACATGGCAGATTACGAAAGAGTGCTGCAAAATGCTCTCAGTAAATCGGAAATCTCTTTTGAAATTAAGAATGCCTATACCGACGAAGGAACAGAAACGGTTACGGTTAAATTTAATCAAGAGTGAAGCCTCATACCAATTTTTCTTCCCGCGTCGAGCACATGTTTTGGGAACGATTGTTAAACAACTCTTGAATGCATCAGTTATCTGACTTTTGGCTTGTATGAGAGGTAGCGATGAAAGAACATCTAGCAAATTTACGGGAAGTCCTTGGTCCCGATGGATTGATTGCGGAACAGCTAACCGGCTATGAGTTTCGACCACAACAACTTGAGATGGCGGAGGCAGTCGCTAGCGCGCTGTCGTCCGATGAACACCTTGTGGTTGAAGCTGGTACAGGTGTCGGTAAAAGTTTCGCCTACCTCCTGCCCGCGATTGATCTCGCACTTAGTACCTACGAGCCGGTAGTAATTTCCACCAATACTATCAACCTGCAAGAACAGTTGATTTCCAAAGATATACCGTTTCTGCAGCAGGTCCTCCCACAACCTTTCACCGCTGCACTCGCCAAAGGGCGTGGAAACTATCTGTCGCGGCGTCGTCTAGACAGCTTGAGGACTTATGAGCGTCCACTATTTGATACGATGGCAGAGGCAGAAGAACTTGATCGTATTGTGGAGTGGGTTAACGTTACTGAGGACGGAAGTAGGGCGGATCTTGAACCGCAGCCGATGTTTGAAATTTGGAATAAGGTAGCCTCGGATACGGATAATTGCCTGCGGCAACGATGCCCGACCTACGACACATGCTTCTATTTCAAAGCGAGAGCTCAGGTGAATGAAGCCGACCTGATTATTGTGAATCACCACCTGCTTTTTGCGGATTGGGCGCTCCGTAAAACCAATCCTTACGCTGCCATACTGCCAGAATATAGATACCTAATCATTGATGAAGCGCATCACCTTGAAGCGACTGCGACGGAACACACAAGCGTTGAGTTTAGCAATACGCGGGTCAAGAGGTTTTTGGATTCTCTGTGTAATCCACAAGGGAAGGCAGGGCTATTTATCCGATTCGAATCAACGGGTTCTATTCGGCTTGTTGAGGACGCGCGAGAGGAGGCGAACCAACAGTTTGATTCAATTATGAGTTGGTTGGATCGGCAGGGGGTGAGAGATCGAGGACATGGGGTCACACAAACCGTAGATCAAGCCGATTTCGTGCACAATGTGTTAGATGATCCTTTGGGTGAACTCCAGAGCCGGTTAACGTTGCTGAGAGATGCAGCAACAACCGAAGACGATCAGCAAGAAATTGAAGCCCATCTGCGTCGCTGCCGTGAACTGCGCAACGACTTAGATGTGATGGTTAGTCACACGCTGCCGGATTACGTCTACTGGATTAACACCTCGACACGAGGACGATTTGATCGAGTTGTATTACATGCGACGCCAATCGATGTGAGTGAAGAATTGAACACCCACCTGTTTGAAAAACTGGACAGTATCATTATGACCAGTGCGACCCTAGCGACCAACCAGAATTTCGACTACTTTCGGGGACGGGTTGGTTTGTCTCATTGCCGCGAATTACTTGTCGGATCACCCTTCAACTATCAAGAGCAGGTTGAAATTCATATCCCCTCGCGGATGCCGGATCCACGAGATCGTGCGTTCACGCAGGCTGCTACCGCGCAGATCCTGAATTATCTCAAACTAACGCATGGCAAAGCCTTCGTCCTGTTTACAAGCTACCGGATGATGGATGAGGTTTACGAGGAAGTTCTGCCTTACCTTGAGCAGCTTGGAATTGACGTGCTCAAACAGGGAGAGGGACTTTCGCGCAGCGCGATGTTAACGGAGTTTAGAGAGAATATCAATTCTGTTCTGTTTGGAACTTCCAGTTTTTGGGAGGGAGTTGATGTGCGGGGTGAATCGCTCAGTAGTGTGATTATTACTAAACTACCCTTTGAAGTCCCGACACATCCAGTGATAGAGGCGCGGGTCAAGCAGATTGAAAAGCGGGGCGGAAACCCGTTTATGGAGTTTAGCTTGCCAGAAGCGATTATTCGATTCAGGCAAGGATTTGGACGTTTAATTCGCACACAGACGGACACCGGTATTTTCGTTGCCCTTGATGCACGCATCAAAACTAAGTTTTACGGCAGGCAGTTTTTGAACTCGCTGCCATCTTGCAAAATTGTAGAGAGCGATTCATTGTACGATAGAATATGACAAGTGATGAACGACTCCATTAGGTTTCACTCATCACTTGTCGCTTATCTTCACCGTTAGTATCGATGCGGTGCCGGTTGCGCAAGCCGAATCCCTTTATGATGTATGAAGGGAAATTCGTATACTATTCTTTTATAACGAGTTGCAGTGCCCTCTGGCGGCTTTAACTCAAGCGGAATAATAACGACTAATGTTTCGGCGTTATGCTTCATCTGAGCGAATGGCAGAAAACCCTCAATACTCTCTCCGGGCGGAATCCCCTTTTCCGAATCTAGAAGCTGTGTTTCTATCAAAATCTCTCTCGCCTTCCTGAGTCCGTTCGTGACATATATCCCCGAAGCGCGAGACATGAAAGTCAGACGTTCTTTTAGGGCATCAAAATCTAATGACCCGTAACGGTTATCCCCCTGATCTACCATCTCGCAGGGCACTTGGCGGGTACCCCTGACTCGATATACAACGGGGGTGGCGGCGTTGTTTGTGACTTTCACATAAAAGACATCTGTTTTGTCGCCTTGGTGGAGTGCTTCCGTTTCATAGAATGGAGAGTAAGCATTTCCACGATTATACTTGCGATCCAAATCCGCACGACGCCAGTAGACAATCTGAACCGTAATGTTATCTCTAGTCATTGAGAGTATTTGTCCCGTGGGAGGTCTAATTTTAAATGCGTCTGAATTAATCTCCTCAAGGACAACATTGTCTGGTAGCATCTCAGCCGGTTGAACGGCTGGAAGATTTTTTAGTGATGTTCCCGTAGTACAGCCAGCAACTAGTAGGATTAATACAAGCAGTCCAGCACTGCCTATCCATGAGTTGCTATTTAATCTTTTCATGGTGGATTTTACCTCCTTGTTCGTCCATCATCTGTGATGGGCTTTTTAGTAATTAAACATAACTATTTCGGTATTCACGCTCTTGCCTCGGCACCCAGAAACCTATCAAATTATGTCGAGGCACTTATATTATGTAACCCGACGGTGCCAAAAACTTCTCAATCTGCTAGTATAGCATACCTCTCTTTTTAATTCAAACACAAAATTGACTCGATTTCTCAGAAAACTATTGAGACATGTAGGCCAACCTTTTCAGCTGTTTCATAAACTTACTGGGTTAGCTTCTCCATTGTTTTCTGATAGCGTTTCTCCATCTCTGGTTCCTGCAATTGCAGATATTCTCGCTCGGCCCGACGCGCGACCTTTTGTGATGGAGGTTCCGGGATATCGATGACTGCGGTCGAGATTTGGTCGTTGCCCCACTTGTAAGCGACAATTTCGCCCTTACTGATGATGAGGTTCATACCGACATTTGCTTCGACGATTGGCACCCCGTTTTCCCGCGCTCGAGCAAGCACTGCCTCGTTTTGTCCTTTACTCTTCGATCCATAGGATGGGATAAAGATTAGACTTGCCCCATCAAGGACAAGGGTACGCGTAATCATCGGATTCCATCTATCGTTGCAGATGACAGCCCCAGCACGACCTATCGGTGTATCAAAAGCGCGCAACGTCTTGCCAATACGGTTAAAGTTCCAAGAAGAGTGCGTGCCTTCAGCGAGTTGTGTCTTGTGATATTTACCACAAATTTCGCCGTTGTGATCGATAAATACGGCACAGTTATAAGCCTCATCGGCGATGCGTTCGGCAAAACCGAAGCAGAGAGAGATCCCCAACTTTTTGGCAAGCTGCTGAAAACGCTGAATGTAAGGGCCATCAATCGGCTCTGCGATATCAAGCAGCCTCTCCACCGTTTCCCGATTCTCGATGACCTCCATGACGACATAGCCTTCAAGTACCCCTTCTGTCGTCAAAATCACCTGTGGCTGTTCCTTGGCGGCTTCAACAAAAAATGCCTCCATCTTGTCAGCGTTTGCCGCTTTATCCCACTTCTTCGGTTTTATTGAAATTGCTGCGACCTTGACTGAGTTATACATGTTTCACCTCTTTATGTGTGAACGAAGTACCGCTTTAGCGGAATGGCCAGTTGCCGGGGTTGAGTTGGTCCGGGCTCACGACGGTCTCTCGCATGGTGTTAAGTATCTCTGTTGGAAGCGGATCGCACCCTGAAAATGAGACAATTTCCTCCAACTCATGCACTCGACCGGTGCCCACCAACGCGGTGGAAACTGCGGGCTGGGCGAGCACAAAACGGTATGCCAATTCCGGCAGACTGCTAGCTTGTGCACCGCACAGTGAATTTACCTTATCGACTACTGTCCGCAACTCGCGGAGTTCGTCAGGAAGATGTGTGTAGCGATAGGTCAATGCTCCTTTCAGGAGGACGGACCGGATAACGACCCCTATATCGTTTGCCTTAGCTAGTGGCAACACCCGTTCTTCAAACTGACGGTCTAAAAGATTGTAGGCAACTTGCACGCAGTCGAAACGGTCATCTGCTAACACGGCTAGTGGTGCAGCTTCGCCATAGGTGGTCGTGCCAATGAAGCGAGCGTACCCCGCTTTTTGCGCTCGCTGCATGATCTCTGCAATTTCCCCACATTGAATGAGTTCGGGAGTGGCATTGTGAATATAGAGGAGATCAATGGTGTCCGTCTGTAGCGTTCGCAGGGATTCGGCGATTGATGTTTCCACCTGTTCTCGCAACTCCTTGCCGGTATAACTCTCCCAATTTGAGGAGGAAATCTTTGTCGCAAGAAGATATTCGGCCCGACGCGATTTCAATGCCCGTCCAATAATGGCTTCGCTCTCTCTATAAGCCCGTGCAGTATCAATTAAATTGACACCTAAATCGAGTGCGCAGTTGAGTGTACGTGCAGCATCTGCCTCGGACGGTTGTAGATGGTCTCCCTGCGCGGGAATACCGTAGTCCATGCCTAGCTCTACCGTTCCTAGTGAAATCTCCGATACTTGCAGGTTAGTTCGTCCTAAACGTCGATAGTTCATGGTGGTAATTTGGTTGGAATCGTCAAGAAGAATTTAGTATACTTGCAGGGACATTTAGCTCTCCTGTAGGAGGAATCTCCCGGTTGCGACTTTTCAAACAAAATGGTTAAAAAGCTGTAAACTATGGTAGATTTTAGAATTAATGGAACACTATGAACGAGCCCTGATAGATCGGGGGTCGCAGAGTTGCGGCACACGGAGTGTGCCTATACTATTGATGTCTGCTTATTTATCTAATTCATCATAAATAGCCCTAAGTATATTTGTGTGTCTTAAAATTTCAAAGGAGAAATACAACTGTGCATTTTAGAATTTGGCTTGTTTGTGTTGCGTGTTTTATGGCGACTTTTGTTACCTTTAGCTGTGGAATCGTCGGTGATGGCGATCCAGCTATCTACCTCGTTAACGATGGCAGAAGAGAGGGTTATTTAAGTTTTTACCTCCAGTCTGACAAATCCCTTGAACATGACACCGTCGTTTTAATTCGTATCGAAGCGGAGCTAGGCGGGCATTGGTTTACTAGTGAACAGTTCATACTCTTTTTCGCAGGAAG
The DNA here is from genome assembly GCA_965208425.1 of Candidatus Poribacteria bacterium. Classification (GTDB taxonomy): domain Bacteria; phylum Poribacteria; class WGA-4E; order WGA-4E; family PCPOR2b; genus PCPOR2b. The sequence goes on from OZ242335.1 coordinate 198,757, forward strand.
AGTTCAATCTTGGGTATTTGAGGTACACAACACTATCAATATAACAATAGATTCTCCAACACCTGAGACGCGTTTCTGGAAAAATAAAGGTAACAATACTGCCCGTAGAAGAACGGCTGAATATCGAGCTTCCTAAGAAAGCTTGGTACAAGGGTAATTTCTTGAACAAGGGTGGTTCTGATACCTATGAGGAAATTCCTGTCCGGCACAAATTCCAACCCTACAAGGTTGGTGAACCGTCAGTGCTTTTCAGTGAGCCCCAAAAATGACCTTCATTCAATTATAGTAGATTTTAGAATTAATGAGACACTCCAAATCGGCGCAGTTGGAAACAGCGCCTACCAGGTGGGGCGAAAGCGTCTGTTTATTTTTAGAATTCACTATAGATATGGCGAGTATTACAGCCACCTGTCATCAAATCCTATTTTTGTAACATGACCCGCCTTAATGTCAGCGCGGACTTTTTCAGCAAGTCGAGCGAGTTTATCTTGTGATGCGGCAAAAGCCTCATCCCATTGCTGTTCATCTTCCAGTTCTTCGAGAATCACAGCCGCAATAGCATCCTGCTTTTCAGGCGGCAGTTTATAAACTGCGATGAGTGCTTTTTCAAGAAGTTGGGTCATAATTACCTTTCCTTTCTCATATTGATCGATATTGGAAATTAAGGCTTACTTGGTTCCCGGAAAATCGTCTCGCTGAAAATAACCGTTCTTGATTGTATCGATTTCACACGTTGTTTGCGCGCTCGCCCAATGTGTCGCGTAACCACGCCGCCAGCGGTCAGATTCGTTACGATGAGATGTATGCAGCGTCTTACAGTGGTGAAAGACAACACCACCTTTGTTGACTTCCGCCAACGCCTCTTTCGATAGATCGATCAGTTCGGGTGGCGGCACAAGGTTGTATGGCTCATCGGGGTCTGGGGTTTCATGCGGCAGCACCGGTCCCTTATGTGAGCCTTCGATATAGCGGAGACAGCCGTTCGACTCGTCTACGTTGTCCATCGCAATCCAAGCGGTGATGACATGATCCGCCGGATCACATTTGAAGTGGTAGTTATCTTGATGGTACGGTTTCGCGCTACCGAAGTGGGGCGGTTTCATAAAAATCTGATCGGTCACCAGCACCGGTTCTACGCCGATGAGGTGTTTGATGATGCGCGAGAGACGGGTGTCAAGGACGAAGGATTGGAAGTCAGGTTCTTTGAGGAAAGGTGCATTGATTTTTCGCGGTGCAATCGTACCGTCTTCCGATCGATCAACGGCGTAACCGATTCCCTGATCCGTAGTTTCTGGGGTCTCCATCTCACGGTCACTGACCTCAATGGCAATTTGAGCAATGCGCTCAACTTCGTCGGGACTGTAGACGTTTTCGATGGCAACCCAGCCCTTTTCCCAGTAATGATTATAGTCGTTTTGGTTGATGTGCATCTGCATCTCCTCCAGAAAATTGTTGTGCCCCACTTCGTGAGGACACTCTCGTAATTTTTCAATCTAGAAACCGTTTCAGCACATTGGTGGTAATTTTTGAGATTGTATCGTCCACTATCACAGAACAGGGATAGGTAATCGAGCCGACCGAGAATACAGCACCGCCGCCACCGGGTTCATGGTAAACGATTTCGGCGCCGCCATCGTCGGGGTTGAGCCCCTTGGCGAGCAGTTGGGTGTTCTTAGGAGAGCTTTTGGAGATTTTGTCCATCTCGTGCCCCGAGGCGCCCCCGAAGCAACGCATATGTAGGCTCTTTTTCCCGAACACATCTCCATTCTTCAGTCCTGTACCCTCAAAAATCCAATGGGAGTGATCAATCACCCGATAGGGTGCGCCGGTCATGATGCCGGTGTCAGTACAGACAACGCCCAAGAGGTTGGCTTCGGATTCGTGTCGCAGATGGAATCGGCTTTCATACCCAACATCCTGTAACGTGGTGAAACTGCCGCTGCCACAGTTCTCGTTGTGAACGACCATTGTGTATTCGTCAAGGAATTCAACCTCACAATTCAAGCCGTTGCCTCCGAGATACATCAACTTGCCACCGCCCTCGAATACCCACGTTTTGAGCCGAAAGTACATATCCGCCGACCAGTATTCAGGATGGGTGCTGATCATGAGAACTTTGTAGTCTTCCAAGTTCAGAACGCCTTGGTGAAACTGTGTTTCGGCGTAGAGGTCGTAATCGTATCCTTCGCGCTCCAGCCAACCGAAAAGACGCCACTCGGCGGGGGCGACGTGACAGGCAGAACGCCCCTCGACTGGATCTGTAACTTCCGTATCTTCAGCGATAACGTTGATCAATTCAGGGCGATCGAACGATAAGGGGGCATATTCATCGGCATCAAAGTGCTGGTGGTTGCGGTTGGTATATCGCTTCAGATCGAGTCGAGCGTTGATGGTGGGTGTCGGTGGAAATTTGTCGGGGTGGATATAGTTACTTCGCCCACCGAAGTTACTGTAGGCGTTCCAGTTGATGTTGGAAGCCAATACAGCAATGGGTGCCTGCGGCTTCGCCGGCGCGACAATCCACGGAAAGGAAAAGAACTCGCCTGATTCTCCCTTAGCGTGAAAATAGTAAAGCCCACTCCGAGTTGGTGCTTCAACGAACTGGAGGTGATGGGGATTCGTATAGCCGAATTTGTTCCACTCGATACCGGTTTGGGTGTAATCCCCGTCAGGAGAGATCTGCATCGTTGCACGGGGACCATGCTCATCATGCCATCCGAGATCTCGGATTAATTCCTTCTCGAACCCATACCGCCACAACGATAGCTGATATGCCTCAACGGCGTGAACACGGAACTCGGATTTCTCACCGGACCGCACCCACTTGGGCCAAGCGTATCCGAGTAAACAGTCCGAAAGCAGACGAAACTGATACGGTTGATCTTCTCGGACTGTCATGTTAACACTCTTTGCACCGAAGCCGGGTTTATAGAGCGTCACTTTGTAGGGTCCTGGTGACAGGTCCGCGTAGATTGCGCCCGTCGCCCGCGAATGGGCTTCATACGAACCTGATTCGTTTACAAATTCTAACAGCACGTCAGGGATTGCTACATAGCGTTCGTCGCTGACATATCCAACCAGCATAGTATGCCTCCAATAAAAGTATTGGCTCATGTAAAAAGAGAGTGCAAAGCACGAAGTGAAGGCCCCCTTTGTACCCCCCTTAATCCCCCCGCAAGCAGGGGGAGAGTAACCCCTGATAAATCGGGATACAAGTGCTTGTGGCTTTGGTTGCACTAATTCTTAACATGAGCGAAAGTATTATAATCCTTAGCGTAGCAAAATAGGAAAAATTTATCGTTCGTTGAGTTCTATTCGCACTACCGGGATAGAGGATTGACATCACGATGAATTTCATATCCCGCTGCGCCAGACTGCATAAGGATTTTCCCGGTTCTCTAGCGGGAAGGGTACCCGCGTTTTCAAGCGTTGGGATTCATGGACTGCCATAATCATCTCCAGTGCTGCGCGCGCATCCGCCCCACTAGAAACCGCAACAACATCACGGTCCTCCTCAATGGCTTGAATCAGTTCCTTCACAATCATCAGATTGCTGAGGTGCATCTGCTCCTGATCTGATCGGCTTGTACCGTCCGGTCGTTTCTCCCACTCGTCCAAAAGGATACGTTCCCATTCTAATTCCCCCGGAATCCACAACCCGTGAGGATAGAGGTACATCTCCCCGCAGGGGGAGTTTCGCAGCGAGATAATTCCATCAGTGCCGTAAACCTCAAATCCGAACCAACGGCTGCTAAAGTGGTCGCCGGAGGGCTTCCCTCGATATGATTCATAATGGGCGACGATCCCATTCTCAAAGACGTAATATGCCGATAAACCGTTACCAGCTAGTAAGCCAACGCCTTCGTCTCCTTCTCGAATGTCTGCGGATGTGACCTCCCGACCATCTTGGGTTACGTGCCCGTGCGCCCATGCGACATCGGCACCGGCAAAATACCGCATACTATCCATCATATGCGTTCCCAGTACCATCAAATCCATCGCACCAGCCCGGTGATCGGCTTTGCCGTGACCGCGCAGCACCTGAATTTCTCCGATTGCGCCTTCGTCGACCAGTTTCTTGGCGTGTTGTTCGTAAGCACACGCCCGGCGATGCGCGACAGCTATCTTCACCCTGTTGCGATCACACGCTTCCATCATGGCGTCGGCTTCCGCAAGGGTTCGGGCGAATGGCTTCTCGCACAAAATCCCTTTCACACCGGCGTTGGCGCAAGCGATAACCATATCCGCATGACAGTCGATCCAACGGGGACCGACACTCACCAAGTCTAGGTTCTCTTTTTTTAGCATTTCGTGGTAGTCTAGGTAACGCTTCTCTACCCCGATTCGTTCTCCAGCTGCCTGTAGTCCATCCGGGTCTGAATCGGCGATGGAAACGATCTGAACGTCCGAACCTTCAATCGAATCGGAGGGGATCTGAAACGCTACATCGAGCCCATGGCCATAGTCGCCCTTGCCGGTTCTGCCGATGACTCCTGCGCGATACGTCGTTTTCATGGATTTTTCCTCAGTAACGATCTAGAGGTTTTAGCTAGTCCGTAGGTCGAGATTCACATCTTGCTACCCAACTATTCAAACTGGCTGTAATAGGCGGATACGGTTTCATGGTCAACCGTTTCGTCAGGCATCATACTTAAGCGTTTATAGAGGTCTTCCCGTGCACGCATGTCCGCGAGCAGCACCGCACGCGCATGCACTGCAACCTGTTCAGCAAACTCAATTGGCACAACAACCACACCATCACCATCACAACCGACAATGTCGCCGGGACGTACCTGTACCCCGCCACAACCGATGGGAGTTTGAGTTTCCACAGCCTGAATGCGACCGGGAATAATCGTACGCCCACGTGCACGGGAACATATCGGGGTCTGTTGAAGGATCAACTCATCTGTGTCGCGACAGTAACCATCGGTAATAATTCCTACCGCGCCCGACGCAATCATGTTCAAGCTGTTGGCTGATCCCCAAAAACCGACTTCCCGTGCACCGCCTGTAGCTGTTACGATGACGTGGCCCGACTGGATCTGATCGCGGTAACTGACGTTTCCAGCTTCGTTAAACCAGACTCCGTGTGCTCTGACAACCTCTTCGGTGGTATCCAGTTTCCACATTGGACGGTTGGCGGGGACGCAGCGGAGCGTGAATGCAACGCCCCAGAATTTCATGCCGTGCCAGAGCGGTCGAACTTCTGGGGACATCAGCCCAGTGTCAAAGTGTCCAACCCCGTCCATCCCATCGCACGCATCCGCGACACGTAGATATTTGTACAATTTGAGTAGTTCAAATGGATCAATGTTGTGGATTGATTCATTGGTGTTCATGGTACGGGTCTCCTCAAATATTATCATAAAAATTCCTTTAGGGGTAAAACCCCAAGGTTTACCTTTGGGATACACCCATGCTTTAGCGCATTTTTTGTTTGATGTTCCTGAACAAATATAGTACACTTTCTACAGTTACCGGCACCGGGGAGCAGGATATAGACGCTGGTATAGGGGCAGGGCGTTGTCCCTTGCGAGAGACGCATTAAGACACCCGACGGGGTGCAGCGTCGTTGACCACACAATTAGAAAGTAGAAAGTGGATTCCTAACAAGAATCCAAATGCTTCAGCTTTTGGAGTACGTCAAAGCATGTTTGTCTGTACAAGTAACAAGTCTTTATGGTAGATCTTAGAATTAATGAGACACTCTCAATGCACAGCTAACCCCCTAAATCCCGCCCCCGATTTTATCGGGATTTCACTGACGCTCAACTTGTCAGGGGGACTTTGGAAACTGCGCGAAAGCCGGAATTATTGGTACTGTCTACTTATTTATTTAACCTAAGTTGCTAGTTGCGTGATGATACGACATACATGTCGCCCCGCTGGGGCTTTAAGGTTGGTTTTATCCTATTTTCTATACACATGTCGCCCCGCTGGGGCTATGAGTTGGGCAAGATGCCCGACCTACAGGTATCGGGGTTTGCCTTTTACTGCGTTGCATATAACTAGCAACTTGCGTTATTTATTTATGGTAGATTTTAGAATTACTTAGACACTCTCGATGCACAACCAACCCCCTAAATCCCCCTTATCAGGGGGACTTTGGACATATTGGCAAATGTCTACTTATTTCTCTAATTCACCATAATTCACCATAGTTGACCAACTGCGGCTGCATATCAATCCAAATAATCCATCTCCGGTAGCAAATTCCATCGGTACTGTTCTGGAGGTTGCGTTTGGCGTCCCCAATCCGCCAGAATTTTGGCTTCCGCACGTTTCTCCTCCATTTTCGCCGCGATGGCTTCCGGATCCCAGTTGTCCAGAACCTGTTGTGTCAATGTCTCCAGAACCTCTCGGCACGTTGCGTCGCCCGCTCGGTCGTGCAGTTCCGCCGGATCTTCTTTTAGGTTGAAAAGTTGCGACGGTTGTCCATGGTAGTAGTTCAGTTTCCAGTCACCACTTCGGATCATCCGATGATAACAGCCATCATCGGTGCAATACTCGGAGAAAGCGATGTCCTCCCATTCCGCTCCTTCGCCCCGCAACAGTGGGAGTACACTTCTGCCGCGAGAATTTGGCAGGGCAGGTGCGCCGAGCGCGTCTATCATCGTCGCATTCAGGTCTAAGGAACTAACGACTCTGTCGCATCTCACACCTTCGGGCAACACGCTGGGCCATGAAAGGATGGTGGGGACTCTCACCGAATCCTCGTAGAAGGTCTGCTTCCACCAAAGCCCATGCTCTCCCACCTGTTCGCCGTGGTCGGACATATAGAGGATGATTGTGTTTTCCGCCAAGTCGTTTTCTTGGAGTGCAGTCAAGATCTCGCCGATCATCAGGTCCATCCGCGTGACCAACGCCCAATACGCTATCCGTGCTCTGAGGATCTCCGCATCGGAAACCTCAACGATACCGCACTGCTCTCGCCACCATCGAAAATAGGGGTGCAATTCGTCGGAGAACGGTTCGGGATGTTTCGGCATTGTCATCGCTTCATCGTAAAGGTCATAATCCTCCTGCCGCGCCACAAAAGGTTGATGTGGCAGCATGAGCCCGACGGAGATGCTGAACGGTTCGTCCAGCACACCTGCCCGCTTTCGGACGCCGAGACGGTTCAAATAATCGACTGTCGCAACGGTCACATCTTCGTCGTGAACCTGATACGCGCTTTGACCAGGACCTGACTTTTCGAGGCTAACACGCGCAGGACCCGCCGTGCCCGTCAGCGTCCCGTGATCGACACCCTTTCCGCCGAGATAATTGGAGCCGTGATCGCCGACCAATCGCTCGGCGTAACCGTGTAACTGATCAGGTCCTAATGAGTGCATCCGTCCAATCAGGACCGGACGGTAGCCAGCCGCCCCCATTGCATGTGCAAAGGTCGGACTCCCGGAGTCGAGGATGTGGTTGTTCGTCCAGACCTCGTTTTCATGGGGATAGCGTCCGTTCAACATCGACATCCGCGAAGGCACACAAATTGGAGAGGGACAGTAGACGTTATCAAACACGACACCTCGCGCTGCTAACCCATCCAGATGCGGTGTCTGCACTAACGGGTCGCCGTAGCAACCGGTCACAGCGGGGTTGTGTTGATCGGAATGGATGTACAGCAGATTGGGACGTTGGGTCAAAGAACCCTGATTGTTCATAAACACCTCGTTTTATCCAAGTAGATGCTATGACTATAGCACATCTCTGCTTGAAAGGCAATCGTGGGTTTTATTTTTACTTGACACTTGTCATCATTTCCCTTAATCTCAAAGAACTTATTTTCTTGGCTCATGTAAAAAGAGAGTGCAAAGCACGAAGTGAAGGCCCCCTTTGTACCCCCCTTAATCCCCCCGCAAGCAGGGGGAGAGTAACCCCTGATAAATCGGGATACAAGTGCTTGTGGCTTTGGTTGCACTAATTCTTAACATGAGCGATTTTCTTTAGGACTTACGCAGTTGGACATGATTACTATATTTTCCGTTCCACCGGCCGGGGTTGGGCAGGCACAAGACCTGCCCCTACAATGGGTTCATTTCCTGTAGGGGCAACCCTTGTGGTTGCCCTGGCTACTGAAGTGCGTAACTCCTATTCTTATTAAGAAACTGATTTGAGACTAGAGGAGGCATAGCAGATGCAACAGAGGGACGATCCTGCACATTTTATTTTAATTGGGGTTGCAGTTTTGGGGCTGACACCGCTGATGGTAAACGTTGACGCACAGGCACAGATTGCCTTCTCGTCTAACCGAGACGGGAACTGGGAAATCTACGTGATGGATGCTGATGGAAGGAATCAGCGAAGACTCACTATCACTCCCTTTTCTCATGACTTTTCACCCTCATGGTCTCCGGACGGCAAGCTCATTGCCTTTTCTTCCGAATCTGAACGAGATGGGAACATAGAAATCTACGCGATGGGTGCGGATGGGAAGAATCATCGAAACCTCACCAATCATCCCCAGACTGACGGGAATCCCTCATGGTCACCTGACGGTGAACACATTGCCTTTGCGTCTAATAGGATTGGGAATTGGGAAATCTATGTGATGCGTGCCGATGGGAAGAATCAGCGAAGAATTACCAGAGATGACCATGATGACTTATTCCCTTCATGGTCACCCAATGGTGAGCACATTGCCTTTGTGTCTGATAGGGATTGGAACTGGGATATCTATGTGATGGACGTCGATTTTGGGATGGACGCCGATAGGAAGGACCAACGAAGACTCACTGAAGATGTTCGTGGGGACTTGTACCCTTCATGGTCACCCGATGGGGAACATATTGCCTTTGCGTCTATTAGGGATGGGAACTCTGAAATCTACGTGATGGACACCAATGGGCGGGATCAGCGAAACCTTACCAATCATCCCCAGGCTGACAACTATCCCTCATGGTCACCTGACGGTGAACACATTGCCTTTGCGTCTAATAGGACTGGGAATTGGGAAATCTATGTGATGGGTGCCGATGGCAAGCGTCAGCGAAACCTCACCAATAATCTCCATAGAGAGATTGATCCTGCATGGTCTGCCCCTGCTTTTGCAGTTACTCTCGCAGGTAAGCAGTTCACGATATGGGGGTGGCTCAAACAAGTTGTCCAATAATTGCTATTATTAAAAAAACGGTGTTTGCTGAGATGCGGGAGCGTACGGGAGAGGGTCATAATCGCCAAGGCAGGGGCGAAGACTTCATGCGATAATAACCTAAGTTGCTAATTGCATTATAATCCTACATACATAGGTTATGTTGGTGCGTTGGTTCGTTAGTTCATGTCACAGGTTGGGGAACCCTGATTTCATTAAAGACAGGCCCCGCGCCATAAGGGTGTTGAAGTTTTCTTTTTGACATACTACAAAGTCAGGTAAGGATAATACTTTATATCAACTGTGCAAGTTCTCACTGGTATTACACATTAGGCATTAAGTATAAGGGGATTGTAAAATGAAAACATTACACGTTGGGATTTTCATCCTTATTCTGATGAGTGGGCATCTGAGTGCTGATGAGCCTCTAACAAATAATGAAAGCAGGATCGTGCTTAATCTTGATACTACATCAGAAGTATTCGTCAACGCCTTCATTGACCCAATTGAGTTTACACGATACGATTTTCATGTTGAATGGGACACATTGGCGAATCTACGAGCCGCCGAGCCAGAAAAGCAGCACACCGCGTCGGTTTTCCGCGCCTTCCTGCCGAAAGGTCCTGTTTCCGTTGGCGAACTCTGGAAGATTGAGCCGCATGACGGTATCCTAGCGTTGCTCAAACAACTCCACCCCAATCCGCAAATGGATATGGTGATTGACTCAGGCGATTCCCGAGGTGCGTGGGCGTGTCTGCGCGCTTACAATGCACAATTCGCTGAAATCGCGTTTCGCATCCATGCACATTTTGTCCTTGAAGATGGTTTTTTCACTCCCTCACAATTTGCAGGTAAACTGATTATCGCGCGTAACGATGGGAAAATCGCTTTCTTCCAAATGCACGTTCCTGAAGGAACATTGAACTTTGATGTCGGTTGGGAACACGAAGATCACCAGTGGACCATCGGAGACAGCGGGTTTTGCTCAAGAATGGAACTCCTCGCAGGGACACAAAATGACCAGCCCCAATTCGTTGTCAGTATTTCCCAAGAAGAAGTTGAACGCAAATTAATCCTACAGTTCTACAAGTCACAGCGAATCAACTGGGTGGCGATGGACAGAGCGTTGGAGATGGCAAAAATGCTACAGAAGCCGATTCACGCGGTTGCGGTAGATGGCCCACTTGATGACGAGGCCTGCTGAGGGAGCGGAAAATTCTTGAGGGCAGTTGCTCTCTCCGACAAACCAAACATTGAGTTCCTAAACGCAATCTTCATCAATACTTGGGTACTCAATACAGATATGAAACGGCTCCGCGATGCACAAGGGATGGACGCTATCCCTCCCTTAGCGCGGGCAATCATGCAGGGACGGAAGCAATACTCACCCGTAGACTGTCTAATTATCTCTCCTGAACTTGAACTTCTAGGACGGCAACCGGTGAATGAGCTTGCATCAAAGAATGCATCGAAGAATTACCGCACATTTCTGGTTGAAGCGTTAACAAGAAAACACCCCGGATTGAAAGAGAATAACACAATGTCCCGATAATCGGGTCTAGGAACCCCCTCCTACACATGTTATCATAATTTAACCCAAAAGATAGTGTTACTTACATTAATTGAGGGATTGCAGAAGGAATCAGAAGAAGTGTCTGATGGGGCGTGTAGTGGAGCGAAGTTATAACCGTCGCAGCAGTGCGGATAAGAAGATTACGACTAACCCCAAAATGAGCGTCAAGTTCAGCCACGGTGCAGGACGTTTCTGAATCGGTGCGAAAACAGGATAGGGGAACGTCAGCAACACGCCGAAGGTAAATATGATAAAGACGATAAAGAGCTTAATCCCCAATACAATGATATATGTGGAAAGATTCTCAATGGGTTCTTTGGGGGCATCTTGAGACAAGGAACCCGTTGATCTCAGGAAGGCGATAAAGTTGTAAACACCTGAGAACAGAATTGTCAACAACGCAGTCCAGATAACGATCCTGAATCGGCGCAATGCTGCTTCTAGGAGTTTGGGGCCCTGGTCTTCGGGAAGTGCCTTGACAGCAGGCAATAGAATGACGCGGAGGAAGAAAAAACCGCCAATCAACAGCACAACCGATCCGACGTGGATCCATTGTATCAAAGCAGGTAGGAATGTCATAGGTGTCTAATAGGTTGAATCAAGCGGGCGGTGAATGTCTCTGCGTTTGCCTGCGTTGTCCCCAGCACCTGACTACGCCTGCACCGAGAAGTAACAGTAGTCCCATCGACCAAAACATCGGTGAGAAATCGAGCCAGCCAATCAGGAATCCTCCCAAGATAGGACCGACAACCTTGCCAGCATTTTTGAGTGTACCAATCAAGCCCATCCCCGCGCCAATGTGTAGTGCACTAATGTGTGTAGATACGAGTGCCACTGTGGATGGAAAGATAAGGGCTTGTGCGGCACCAATCAATACCGCCAGCGCCATCAAGCCCAAAATACTGTGCATCAATGTAATCAACGGGAGCGCAATGCCTGCGAGAACCATTCCCACACATATTGCCCCAAAATATCCCAAGCGATCGCCAATCCATCCTCCAACAGGTTTTAACACCATGTGTACCCCCTCCTGCATCGAGAAGAAAGCTCCTACCAAGGCAACACTAATCCCTGTAGAAAGAGCATAGATAGGCAAAAATGCTTTGACGGCATAGAGAGCAATAAACACGGTTGCTTCTAGCCCACCCGATAGCCAGACAGATGGCGTATGTGTGCCGGACTTTAGGGCATGAACAATCTGCTGACCAATCGGGGGACGGACAGCTTTGACGCGTGGCGCAGGTTCTGAGAGTAATAGAATCGGAACAAAAGCGAGGCAGCTAAACAGTCCGATGATGGTAAAAACATTGACAGGACTCATTCCTGTTGCCAATAGCCAACCCGCAGCCGCTGGTCCGACAATATAGCCCGCGCTGCGAGCCATACCGAACCAGCCCAACTTCTCCGCTAGGCGGTCTTTTACTCCTTCCGCCACGAAGGCGAGGGTCACGGGACCGTAGATGGCTGTGGCTAAACCGTGGATAATGCGTATGCCAAACAGTTCTGCAGGGGTATGGACAAAACGATACAGAAAGGGCATACCAGCAAAAAACACGGTCCCAACAATCAGCCACCAACGCCGTCCCCAGCGATCAGAAAGTATCCCAATCCCTGGTTTGAGAACCATGCCCGTCAGGGTAGAGACAGAGACAATAAACCCAAGAAACGCATCGGTCGCCCCCAGCGTCATTGCGAAGATCGGCAGGAGCGGTGTCTTTCCCATCTGATAAGCGGAACGCACAATAAAATCAGCGCCCGTGATACTGATGAAATTGAGCGGGCGCTTCATCACCAGATTTAAGGTAGATGTGTAGAAATTAAGTTGGCGCATCAGTAGAGATAAAAATTTTGTGCGATTTAATCAGTCAGATGAGAAACGGGAGGCAGATACTGACAGGTTGGAATAGTTTTAAGTTTCTCCTCCAGAGCATCCTTTGCAACTTCAAGGTTATAATGCGCTTGCAGGTTGGACCACAGAGAATCGGAAACCCCAAAGTAGCGAGAAAGAAGTAATGCTGTCTCTGCAGATATACGCCGCTGTTCTTTGATAATCACTGTAATTCGATTCACCGGCACACCAATATCCTTTGCTAACCGGTAGGGAGTAATTCTCATCGGCTTTAGAAAATCTTCTCTTAGGATTTCACCCGGATGAGTTGGTTGAATAACAGACATTTTTCGCTCCTTGGGGATTAGTGATAATCAACAATTTCTACGTTGTAGGCATTGCCATTCCTGAACTCAAAGCAGACACGCCATTGACGATTAATACGGATACTATACTAGTCTTGCCTATCACCTCTCAATTTCTCAAGCCGATTAGCAGGTGGTACACTTAGGTCCGCTAACTGATTTGCCGCATGCAGATAATTCAGTTTTCTTAGTGCCACGGAAGCTAAATTCCGCCATTCGGGCGCAACTCTGCTGCGATTAAAGAGGTGCTTCGTTAAATGTCCGCTAGTAAAGATGCATTAATCTTGATATTTTTTAGGTGGCTCATGTAAAAGGAAAGTGCAAAGCACGAAGAGAAACCGAGTTTTGCCGAAAAAACTCGGTTTCTTTGCACTAAATCTTAACATGAGCGTTTTAGGTTACAACGGCTGGCACATTGGCTTCACTGATGAGGTTGTTAAAAGCAGCGACATCTTCCTCAATCACTGACTTGAGTTGATCCAATTGGGCATCGATCTGGCTTGACAACTCTTCAAAGAGCTCATACGCCTGTTTCGGCGGGGCGAAGTCAGCAACTGCCACGACGCTAGTCAATCCGGCGAGCTTACCGATTAACATGGTAGGCAGCCGAAGTCGATCGCCGATGGTATCCGCTCCGGTCTGTATCAACTCCCCTTCGATGGCTTTCAGTTTTTCCTGTAAGGCTTCAGCAGCTTCACAGATTGCTTCGGCGTTGGTATCCTCCCCCGCATCTGCGCGTTTCTTCCACTCATTCGCCTGTCGCTGTATTCGGCGGAGGCGATTAATCGCTTCGTGTGTTTCTGACAGCTTATCACGAATCTGACTCCACAACTCAAACTGAGCATCGAAATCTGCTTGACTAGCCGTCACTCGTGGATCTTTGCAAATCTCAAACGTCTGCGTCTGCGCTTGCGCACCAACCTTGAGTTGTGTCTGATAGGTTCCCGGTGAGGCGAGCGGTCCATTATTCGGCTTATCTGGTGGCGCCTCCTGTTTGCCACTTGGTGGTTCCGTCACCGCTTCCGAGTCTGGATAGGACATATCCCACACAAAGCGATTCAATCCCGGTTCCGCGGGAATATAGCGATCGTCCTTATTGTCTGAGTCTGCTTCATCATCTTCAGCGTCTTCAGGTTTAGTAGTGAATGTTTTGATTTCTGCTCCGTCGGCGTCGAGGAACGTAAGTTCGACGGAATCAGCGGAGGTGTCTTCCAACAAGTAGTAGACAATCACCCCCTGCGGTGGTCCTTCTCCGGCATCGAGGAATCTGCGGGTGCGTTCCCCTTCAGGCGATTTTTCCAGATAGAAGGTTGCAGCGGCACCTAACCCCATCAGATAGTTCTTTCCTGTTTCGCTGCGGAACATACCCGCGCCCCATTGCAACCATCGACGATAGGTAGCGCGAGGCTCGAACAGGTGGGGTGAAGCCTGCGCTGCCTCTGCTGACATGTGGCGTAGCGGCGTTACATCGTCCAAAATCCAGAAAGATCTGCCGTGAGTGCCAGCGACCAGATCCCCGTCCTTGATCTTTAGGTCGTAGACAGGGACGACCGGGAGATTGTTTTGTAAACGGTACCAATTCGCTCCATCGTCCAACGAGACATAGATTCCGGTTTCGGTGCCGACATAGAGGAGACCGGACCGAACCGGATCTTCTCGAATCACACGGGTAATCTCGCCTTCAGGGAAACTCCCACTAATTATATGCCACGTCTGCCCATAATCGTCTGTCTTATACAGATAGGGTTGATAATCATCCAGCTTGTATCGGGTGACTGCCACATACGCTGTCGCCGGGTCGTGTGGCGAGGTTTCGATATTGCTGATTAATGACCACTCAAGCAGGTCCGGCGGAGTGATATTTTCCCAACTTTGTCCCTCATCTCTAGAGATGTGAATCAAGCCATCATCGCTGCCAGCCCAAAAGACACCGGATTCGTGTGACGATTCAACAAAGGCGTACACCGTCCCGTAATGCTCCGCACCGCTGGCATCTTTTGTGATGGGACCGCCTGATGGTCCAAGTTTGGTTACATCATTACGGGTCAAATCTGGACTGATTGGTTCCCAACTGCTGCCTTCGTCCGTCGAGCGGAAGATTATATTTCCCGCTACATACAGGACGCCCGGATTGTGGGGTGAGAACGCAATAGGAAACGTCCAAGAGAAGCGATACTTAAGATCTTTTGGTCCTAAGCCGATATACTCTTCGGGCCAAACGTTGACCAAGCGGATCTGACGGGTGTGATGGTCGTAGCGTTGGAGCACCCCACTACCGCCCGGCGAGCTACCTATCGCACCGATGTAGGCGATATCGGGATTTTCGGGGTGAACCACAATGTCACCACTTTCGCCGGTGCCAACCGGGTAACAGTCAACCCAGTGGATACCGCCATATTCACTCGCGCTTGGGGCACAGATACTGGAGTTATCCTGTTGTGTAGCGTAGACACGGTAGGGGAACCGGTTGTCGGTGTCAATGCGGTAGAACTGCGAGGTAAGTTGGTTGTAGATGGTTGTCCAGCTATCACCCCCGTTGAACGAGACACATGCACCGCCGTCGTTGCCTTCAATCATGCGTCGGGGGTTGTTCGAATCGATCCACAGATCGTGATTATCCCCGTGCGGCGTGGTGATCTCCGTAAAGGTATGCCCTCCGTCGGTTGACTTCCACATCTTGAGATTCAGGACATATACGGTATCTGGATCTTGTGGGTCGGCGAAGATATGACAGTAGTAAAAGGGGCGATGCCACAGATCGCGGTTATCTGTCAACAGTTCCCACGTTTCCCCGCCATCGTCTGAACGGTGCAGCCCGCCCTTCTCCGCTTCGACGATTGCCCAGACCCGATCGGATTGGGCAGGAGAGGAAGCGACACCAATCTTACCAATAAGCCCCTTGGGAAGGCCGGGTTTATTCGTGAGTTCCTCCCAAGTATCGCCGCCGTCTGTTGATTTGTAAAGGCTGCTATCGGGTCCACCGCTCGACAGTTCCCAAAAGTTGCGATAGGTTTCCCATATCGTTGCGTAGAGAATGCGGGGGTTATGCGGATCCATTGCAAGGTCAACAGCACCCGCTTTTTCGCTGCGAAACAGGATATTTTCCCAAGTTGTCCCACCATCTTTGGAGCGAAAGACACCGCGTTCTTCGTTTGGTCCAAAGGCATGCCCCAAGGCTGCCACATAGACTAGATCGGGGTTCTGCGGATGAATGCGAATTTTGCCGATATGACGGGTTTCCTTCAATCCGACATTTTCCCAAGCTTTACCGCCATCGGTGGACTTGTACACCCCATCGCCGTAGGAGACATCGAGGCGAATTGTAGTTTCGCCGGTGCCTGCGTAGATAACATTTGGATCTGCATCTGCCACCGCGATAGCGCCTACCGCAGCACTATTGAAGAACTCGTCTGTGATGTTTTCCCAGTATGTTCCTGCGTCGTCAGTCTTCCAGACACCGCCAGCACACGCGCCGAAGTAAAAGACTGCCGGCTCTGTGGGATGTCCCGCTACCGCAACAACACGCCCACCCCGTGGTGGACCGATACAACGCCATTTGAGTGATTGAAATAAATTTGAATCTGATTGAGAATTGCTCATGCTCTGTTTTCCTTTATTGTTGGGTATGAGATTTTGTGGCGAACGCAGATCTGCGTTCCCTACTGTAGTGGATTTTAGAATTAATGAGACACTGCCAATCGGTGAGGTTGGAAACCTCACCTACCGGGGAGCGCAAGTGTCTATTTATTTTGAGCCTCCACCATAATCCGTTTTTTCGTCGAAGTCTAGGGCGACAAATCGGTAACCGATTGTTTTCATCCGCTCCACAATTGTTTCTCGTATCTGAATGGCTCTGTCGAAATCAGATTCTGCTACCTGTATCCGCACGATTTTTCTGTGAGGATAGATTGATGCTTCTGGGATGCCAAGTTCGGATAAACACTGCTGGGCGAGCGCCACCATTTCATCTTCGTTGAGTTTTTGGGTTGTATTTGATTGCATATATTCACTTTCTATTGGCTGATGAACCTAATTACCGATTTGAAAGTGTAGCAGAAATGGTGATGGGGATCAATATTAATTTTGTTGTATCATAGGAAATCGGAATTGGATAGGGTCATTTATGGTAGGTCTTGGAATTAATGAGACACTCCAAATTGGTAGGTGCTGTTTCTAACTGCGCCGTTTGAACCCACCCAACGGTGTGTATGCGATGTGGTTTTTAACCGCACCAACCGGGGAGCGCAAGTGTCCATTTATTTTTAGAATCCACCACAGTAAATCCTAAAAGTGTTAGATTTTGTTAGAATTTGCCAAGGGGACCGTTAAAATTTTGGCTCAATTTTTTATCTAACGCATCAATTTTTTTGACAACGGCGTGTCTTCCGCCCCAACGGGGCGGTATGTCTATAGAATAGCAGATATACCCAATCCTCCCGCTCCAGAGGAGCGCAATGTGTATCATTAGTAGCGTAGGTTGGGTTGAACGGGTCAAACCCAATCCCTATCAAGGACGGTAGAGATTTCGGGTTTCAAAAACACTGTTTTGTAGATAGAGACAGTGAAACCCAACACTTCTAGACGCTGCCTATGAAATGTTGGGTTTCACTCGATTTGTGAGCTTTCAACCCGAATCCTCCCTCCAACACCATTTGTCATGGGTAGCATTTTCATCGGTGCCGTTCAACCCAACTTACGGACTGCTACAGGACGTGGAGGCTCGACTGTAGTTGCCTGATTTATCAGGCAACCGTTGCCCATTTTCGCGCATCAGGTTGGTAGGCGCAATTAGAAACAGTGCCTACCAAACGGTAAAACGGTTATAAATCCCCCTGACAAGGGGGATTTAGGGGGTTGGTTGTACATGTCGCCCCTCTGGGGCTTTAGGGTATTTGTTTATCCGTATGCTATAAACATGTCGCCCCGCTGGGGCTAAATGAACCGCCGAACCAATGGTTTTCACGTTTCACGCATCAAAGGGATAGGCGAAGGGTCTCATAGTGGCTCAGAGGTTTCAATCGCTTTCACGTGCGATTGCCCTCGAGTTGGCTTTCTTCCCTTGACAGGACCCCTCCGCCGTGCTACACTAGGGCTTACTGACATCTGGGACATAATAACGATATGTTAAAACCTTGTCGAGCAATGGTGTGGCATTTTTGCGACGAGGGTGTGGCACAGTTTCGACAACCGCTTCATGAACATGACACTCCCTTTGAAATTACGGTTCATATAAAAAAACAGATGCAAAGTTAGATTGAGAAAGGGTTTTCCGAAAAAATCGGTTTTGGCACAATGCGTTTCGCACGGTTCGGGATTGCTTTGGTATCTAAATTGCGTATGGTTGAGGTGCCAAGTGATTTTTATTTGGCAACGATTGTCATCGGATCTTATTTGACACCGTTGAAATATCAACATAACCTAAACAGGACTTACGCAGTTGAACGGTCAAAGCGAACACCAGAAACGGTCGCGCAACACTCCGGGCTGGTTGAGCCAGGACTATAGCGCAATAGTCTTGGTATCTTCGGCGATTCATCGCCGCTAGACACCGTTACCAGCACCCGATGAATCCCCGATAAATCGGGATTAAGAAACGGGCAACTACAATCTGGAGTGCGTAAGTCCTACTAAACTATTGTGTGAAAAAGTCATGTGTTCAAACTGAATCATATTCCAGTCCCGAAAGGGTATCAAGGAGAAGATCATGCACACCCATTTCTGCCACACCGCGTTTATCTTGGCTTTATGTATACTCCTAGTGAGTTGCGGACCGCCACCTCAAACCGGCAAGCTGCCGCCTATCCCAAGTGCGAACCGTTCACAGCCTGCTTCAACTTCAGCACCGACGAAAACTCGGACCGCCTCAGCAATGTCTTCGGCGACACAAGGGTTGCCTGCTGCGGCTGCGGTTGATGTTACTAAGAAACCGCTCTTGACAACGCTCTTCAGAAATGAACCTAATGTCAGTCGGCTTGATGATCTCTATGGGGCGACAAGAGGGAAAATTCAACACATCAGCATTGTATCTAACTGTAATTTGGATGTGTTAAAAGCGTTTGTGGCAACAGGTTGGACTCCCATTTTCCGATCAAGACGCTCTGGCAAGGGGCACCTGACAGCGGTTATGGGATATGACGATGGCGACCAGCAGGTTCAGATCGGAAACCCACTCGGCGTACGGAGACAAGGAGCGGGATCTAGGGGCAAGCGCCTGCTTAGTTACTCAGAGTTTGAGAAGGAATGGACAACTGGATCCGGAAATAAATGTGTGCTAGTCACACCAAAAAGGCTCCACGACGTGGAGATACATGCTGCTTTGAAGAAGTACCTCCCCGAAGAACAGGTCGCTCGGGTTCAGGTGAGGAGCCGATGAGAAAGGAACGTTTCACGCACCGATGCACAATCTTTTTAACACATTGCAAACCTTTGAATCCGATGGACAACGTATCCATTACTACTCCCTTCCTGCTTTAGAAGCGCAGGGTATCGGGACAGTTTCTAACTTACCTGTCAGCATACGCATTTTGCTGGAATCGCTGCTGAGAAACTATGATGATCAGCAGATTACGGAGCAGGACATTGTGGACTTGGCAAACTGGGATCCGAAACAGCCCAAATCTGTTGAAATCCCGTTTAAGCCAGCTCGTGTGCTTGCCCAAGATTTTACGGGTGTCCCTCTCCTCGTCGATCTGGCGGCGATGCGTTCGGCGGTGGAGGAACTCGGCGGCGATCCGCAGATTATTGAGCCGCTCGTCCCTGTCGATCTGGTCATTGATCACTCCGTTCAGGTGGATGCCTATGGAACGGCGAATGCGCTACAGATTAACACCCAAAGGGAATTTGAGCGGAATAAGGAGCGGTACGAGTTCCTGAAGTGGGGGCAGCAGGCTTTTGATAAGTTTCGGGTGATTCCGCCCTCCATCGGGATCGTCCATCAGGTGAATCTGGAATATCTCGCCAAATTGGTTGTTCCTGATGCGGTCAACGGCGAAACAGTTGCTTATCCCGATACATTGGTGGGGACCGATTCCCATACCACCATGATCAACGGTCTCGGAATCGTTGGCTGGGGTGTTGGCGGTATCGAAGCGGAAGCCGCCATGCTCGGTCAGCCGGTTTACATCCTGACACCGGAGGTGTTAGGGGTTCACATGAAAGGGACGCTCAAAGAGGGTGTAACAGCGACAGATCTCGTCCTAACGGTTGTGCAGCGATTGCGAGAGACAAACGTCGTCGGCAAATTCGTGGAGTTCTTTGGCGAAGGAGTCGAGGTGCTCTCAACCCCAGATCGAGCGACTATTTCCAACATGTGTCCCGAATACGGTGCGACGGTCGGCTTCTTTCCCTCGGATGAAGCGTCGGTGGATTACCTTCGGGCAACGGGCCGCGATGAAGCGGATCTGGAGTTGGTCACGACGTACCTGAAGAACCAGAATATGTTCGGTATCCCGAAAGCGGGTGAGGTGGAATATTCTGAGGTGTTGATGATTGACCTTGATGCGATTGAGCCGAGCATTGCAGGTCCGAAACGACCGCAGGATCGGATTGAACTTTCAAAAGTTAAGGAGACATTCCCGCACCTGTTGACAACACCGCTTACGGAGGGCGGCTACGGGCTTTCTCAAGGGGAGATTGTGGAGCACCGTCAGCGGGCAGAAGCCGCAGGCAGCATTACCCACGGCGATGTCGCAATCGCCGCCATCACTAGCTGCACCAACACCAGCAATCCGTCGGTGATGATCGCCGCCGGTCTGGTTGCCAAGAAAGCGGTCGAACACGGCATCCGCGTCCCCGATTCCGTCAAGACCAGTTTAGCACCCGGATCCCGCGTTGTCACAGAGTACCTGCAAGGGACAGGATTGTTGCCCTATCTGGAGAAGTTAGGCTTTAACGTCGTAGGATATGGCTGCACGACCTGCATCGGGAATAGTGGTCCCTTAGATGAAGAGATCCAAAGTGCGATTGAGGCGGGAAATCTGGTCGCTGTCAGCGTGTTAAGTGGTAACCGAAATTTCGAGGCACGCGTACACCGCGATGTCAAAGCCAGCTTCCTGATGTCTCCGCCGCTCGTTGTCGCCTACGCGCTTGCCGGACGGATTGATGTCGATCTAACGAGTGAACCGTTAGGTCATAACGATGCTAATGAACCGGTCTATTTGAGAGATGTATGGCCCACGCGACAGGAGATTGCTGATCTGATCGCCCAGTCGCTGGATGCCAACACGTTCAAACGCCTCTATGCTGAAATCGCCAACCAAGCGCCAGAATGGGATGAATTAGAGATCCCTACAGGTGAACTGTATCGCTGGAGTGAGGAGAGTACCTATATCCAGAAACCACCGTTCTTTGAGGAGTTCGAGTTGGAACCTGCGGCAATCACAGACATTCAAGACGCAAGGGTTCTCGCTATTCTGGGAGATTCTGTCACAACAGACCACATCTCCCCCGCCGGTGCGATTGGGGCGGACAGCCCGGCTGGAAAATATCTGATTGAACACGGTGTTGAGAGAAGAGACTTTAACACTTACGGCGCAAGGCGTGGTAACGACCGGATAATGAGTCGCGGAACGTTTGCCAATAACCGTATTAAGAACGCAATGCTACCCGATGTCGAAGGCGGTTATACTGTCACGTATCCTTCCGGAGAGCAGACGACGATGTATGAGGCGGGTCAGCATTACCTTCAGGGCAACACGCCGCTCGTTGTTTTCACGGGTAAAGAATACGGTTCTGGCAGTTCGAGGGATTGGGCGGCGAAGGGACCCAAGCTATTGGGGGTCAAAGCCGTTGTCTCCGAAAGTTACGAGCGCATCCACCGCAGCAACCTGATCGGCATGGGCATTTTGCCGTTGGAATTCAAGGAGGGCGAGAGCGCAGCGTCGCTCGGCTTGACGGGGAGTGAGGTTATCAGCATCACCGGTTTTGCGGACAATCTGCAACCGGGTCAAACCGCCACGATGGCATGGGTTGACGAATCGGGGACGAAGCGATCAACGGAATTGCTGATCCGAATCGATGCGCCCATTGAGGTGGAGTACTACCAACACGGTGGGATTCTAGATTATGTTATCAGAAATCTGATGACGGATTAAAGCAAGCTATGGTCAATCCTAAAAATAAATAGACACTTTCGCCCCTGGTAGGTGCGGTTTTCAACCGCACTGCATCGGCGAGTTAGAAACAGCGCCTACCAAACGGTAGAGCGGTAGTTTCGTTTTCCTAACCGCCCCGGTTTGGAGTGTCTCATTAATTCTATGATCCACTATAAATCCGACTTTTTGATTAATCGAAAAGGAATATCTGCTTTCTTTAATACTTCAATGTGGTGTTGCCCAACAATGTAGGTACTATTGGGTAAGCAACCTGCCTGTCCTGTATTTAGAATCAGATAAAATCCTTCGGTCGCATGTTCGGGTTCAAACCGAATAATATGTCCTTGATTGGAATATTGGGAAAGCTGTACCCTGCTATTTTGCTGCTGCATGATTCAATCCTTCCTTTCCATTATCTCGCCGGTGCTCCATGTTTGCCTTTAGTATAACACGATTGCAATAAGAAAATCAAAAGGATCTGAAGTCGGATTCGATTAAGAAACTTACCAATTAACCCTCCTAAATCAGGGTGAGAATGAGGCTGTAGTTTTCATTAAGGTGGACTTCTGTACCGGACGGTATAAACGTTGTCGAATCGATCTCTTCAATAATCGCCGGACCCGAGAACCGTGAACCTACCGACAAACCATCCCGCCGATAAACGGGCATCTCTACGGCGTGGGTTGCGGATTCATAAACAGGACGTGGGATACTGTGCCGGGCACTCTCGGAAGAGGCCCCTAAACTAATCTTCGGATGCTGTGCGGCTTCAGAGATGGAGACCTTCAGGTGTACTAGTTCGATCGTCTCATCCTCGAAATGATACCCGTAAAATTGATGATGCCGCTCGTGAAACCGACCGATCGCTCCCCGCAAACCTTCCTCTGAACGATACTCGATATCCTGTTCGTAGTTCTGCTGATAATACCGCATACTGATGAACAACGTCTCCCGTGGTTCTCCTCGTACACCTTCCCGCTCAAGTTCCTCTCGCGCTTCCAGTCGCATAGGAGCAAATCGCGCTTGGAGGTCGCTATCGGTGACATCTGGATCTCGCCCAGCAAAGGTATGAACCTTTTCGACACGCAGTTCGGAAATGGCAGCACCAAAGGCAGAACATAGGCCCGGATGGGGCGGCACGACAACGGTTTGGATGCCCAGCTTTTTAGCGATTGCAACAGCATGGAGAGGACCCGCACCGCCAAACGCCAGGAGTGCGAAGTCACGGGGATCGATCCCCCGTTCTATAGTCAGCAAACGGATGGCGTTCGTCATATTCTCATCGGCGATCTCGACGATCGATGTGGCTGCTTCCTGTTCGGAAACTCCCATACGACTCGCTAGTTTTTCAATAGCCTTTTTAGCTAGCGCAGGATAGAGTGGTAACTCTCCGCCGAGGAAGAAGCTAGGGTTGAGACGCCCTAGCACCAAGTTTGCGTCGGTCACTGTGGCTTGCGTCCCATCTGTCCCGTAGCAAGCGGGCCCCGGCACCGCCCCGGCACTCTCAGGTCCAACGTTCAGCATACCCCCTTTATCGATCCAAGCGATAGAACCGCCTCCTGCCCCCAGTGTACGGACTTCAATGATAGGAATTGCGACCGGAAGTCCCCATTCAATCTCGAAGGCTGTGGTAAACTGCTGCTCCCCATCAAGCACCAAACCGACATCGCAGCTAGTTCCCCCCATATCGAGGGTAATTGCGTTCTGGAATCCCGCCGTTTCTGCGAAGTATTTTCCCCCAACAATACCGCCAGCCAAGCCCGATAGCAGGATATCGACAGGACGTTCGGGTGCGTTGGTGAGAAGTGTGGTGCCGCCATCGGATTTGAGAAACGAGCAGGGACCTTTGACATCATTTTCTTCCAAAGCGTTTCCAATGTTGTGGCAGTAGCTTTGGATGAGCGGCTTGACAAAAGCATCAGCCAAAAGGGTGCTAGACCGTTCATACTCCCGCCAGATTGGGGCTACTTGATGCGATAGGGAGATGGGGATATGCGGAAAGGCTTCCTCAAGAAATCTGCCTACCTCCAGTTCATGGGTGGGGTTGATGTACGAAAAGAGTAGACAGAGGGCAATCGCTTCAACCTCTTGATTATGCGGCCGTGCCTCAATATCGGTCTTTAGCGCGGCAAGCGTGTCAGCGGTCAGGGGTAGGACAACCTCTCCTTGGGCGTTAATCCGTTCCTTCACGCCGAGGCAGTTCCGTCGCTTCACCAGCGGCTCCGGCTTGAGCCAATGTAGATCGTACTCCTTCTTTCGATTGATGCGTTGGATGAACGGGACATCCTCAAATCCAGCCGTGGTGATAAATACGACATTCGCCCCGGTCCGCTGGAGAATAGCGTTGGTGGCAACCGTTGTGCCGTGCACGATGCGTTCGATAGCTTCAAACGGTATTTCTGATTTCTCCAGTACACCCAAGAACGCCCGCATCGGTGCTTCCGGCGTGGAAGGATGCTTGGCAACTCGCACATCACCATCCGCCGAAATTGCGACTAGGTCTGTAAAGGTGCCGCCGGTATCAATGCCGATCGTGCTGGGCACGTGTGCTTTCCTCCCGTAAGTTCAGAGCTCATTTATTGCAAAGAAACCGAGTTTTCAAGAAAAAACTCGGTTTCAGGGATCATCCATCTGTTTCAGGGTAGATCTGATCCCAAGGCATAGGGTAAGTCCGTTCCCAACCGACGCGACCAAAGTCTGGGCTACTAGAGTAGCTGTAGGTATAGGTGCGTTGAGGGAAGAATGCCTCTTGGGTCAAGCGCATTATTTCTGCCGTCAATTCGGCATCCATGCGGTGAAATACATCGGCAGCTTGGGGGTCATACGCCAAGTTGTGCTGCTCGTTTGGATCGTCTGTGAGGTTAAACAGGTGCACCCCTTGAGCGTATTTACACAGTTTCCATGTGCCATCAAACCACATCCAACCGTTGTGCAACAGTCCCATAATAGCGTCCCTTCGCGCTTCGTCTGTGAAACCTAAGCCGGGCAGCGGAGCGGCATCCATGTAGGCAGGAATCTTGCAACCCGCTATACCGAGTATGGTAGCAGTGACATCAGTAAGCGTGACAAGGTCTTCGCAGATAACAGTCTCTTGGAACTCCGGATGGCTCACCAACATCGGAACATGGCAGGCGGCTTCATAGTAGGATGCTTTGCCGCTGAGTCCGTGATCCCCTAAGTAATCTCCGTGGTCAGAGGCGAAGATAATTACTGTGTTGTCGCGGATACCTTTTTGGTTCAACGCCTCAACAATGCAGCCGACTTCATGGTCAATCTGTTTAACCAATCCAGCGTAGCAGGCACGTTGTAGCATGTAATGCTCGTATGTTGGACTGTTTTCGTTCTGAGTAGCGTACCACGATTTCTGAGATGATTCCGAGCGAGAGGGTCGACTTGGTCGCATCAATTTCGTGTTTTCAGGGACAGCGGGCAGTGGTGCGGGCATATCTTCAGGTTGGAAGGTCGCGTATTCCGGCGCAGGGTCGTATGGGTTGTGCGGTCCCGGGAAGCCGACCATCATGGCAAAGGGTTGATCGCCGTTGTACGCCTCAATCCATTGTGCTGCTTCATCGCCAACGAAGTGGTCGACCGAGTATTCCCACGGGATAGGGCTAATCAGAGCGCCGAAATTCTTGTGATAGTCAGGTTCATCGAAGAAAGCAGTCTTGGCATAGCCGTGGGCTTGAAGAAGGTGGTCATAGTCGTCCTGAATATAGCCCCAAAGTTTGTCTTCAGCGATAATGCGACGCTGAAAACCCAGACGCTTCTCCCAAGGGTAAAAGTGCATCTTGCCAACAGCGATGGTGTAGTAATCGTGCGCGTTAAGTAGTCCGGGCCACGTCGCCAATCCGCACGCGCGATAATCCGGACGTAGGAACTGACCGTTGTCAAGTACGCCAGTCTTGAGACCGTTCATACCGGTCATAAGCGCGACGCGTGCCGGAACGCATACCGGATGCTCTGAGTAAGCGCGGCTATAACGAACCCCTTGCGTTCCCAGCGCATCAATGTGAGGGGTATCAATAAATTCAGCGCCGTAGCAACTGAGGAAGTCAGCGCGTAACTGATCGGGCATGATGAAGATGATGTTGGGTTTCTGATTCATGGAGGTCCTTTTCCCACCGGTTTTGCTGTATAGCTGAATGCATCATAGCAGAATCTTCGGCATTTCGCAACGGTAAAATCTGCCCATTTGTAACGATTATTGATTAAGTCCGAAACTGAAATCGAGTTTTTTCGTATATGATGTCAAGCAATGTTTTATACTCAGATAGTGAATTAACAATCAAAATCTAAAATTCGATATTGGAGAATGGATAATGCTTAATAGTGTTGGAATCATCTTAGGAGTCGCTTGCTCCCTCATAGGAATTGCAGGTGGATACCTCCTTCTTTCAACTGTTTTTGCTGGTATTCAGTTAATTTCCAAGCACCGTATGTTAGACCAAAACATGGAGAAAAAACTTGACACCTGAACCCCCTTGTGGGTAGCATATAACGCAGTTTTGCTATTTGTTCTTACCCCTCTGCCAACTTTGATATTGATGGTTTCAAACCTGCCCAAGGTTATCCCAATCTCATTGATGTGCACGGAAAAAGCTATCCATAAGCCGGTGTTCAGCCATGAATTATCAGGAGTTCCATTCGTGGGAGATAACTCCCGCTGAGGCACGCCAGATCCAAAATGAACTGCGTAGTCAGGTGATATCCACAGATCGATTTGGCGACATCAAAACAGTCGCTGGGGTCGATCTTGGGTTTAAGCAAGACATCGCCCGTGCGTCAGTTGTGGTGTTGAGTTTTCCGGAGCTGCAGCTGATTGATGGCGTCCTCGTTGAAAGCCCTGTCTCCTTTCCTTATATACCCGGTCTATTATCTTTCCGCGAAACCCCTCCTCTTCTCAAAGCCTTTACCCAACTTAATACCGAACCAGATCTCATTATTGCTGATGGACAAGGGATCGCCCACCCGAGGCGCTTTGGAATAGCGTCGCATCTGGGATTAATTTTAGACAAACCAACGGTGGGGTGTGCGAAGTCGCGTCTATGGGGCAAACACAAACAACCCCAAGATGAAGCGGGTTCGATTGAATATTTGTACGACAAGGACGAAATTATCGGCGCGGCAGTTCGTACACGGTCCAATGTCAGTGTGGTTTATATTTCGGTCGGGCATCAAATCTCTCTAGATTCAGCGATTCGGGTGACGCTCGCCTGCTGTCGACAGTACAGACTACCGGAAACGACGAGATATGCACACCGAGCGGCAGCGGGACAAATTTCCCTACCCAAAAAACAGACTGAAGCGGAAAAGCAGCTTACACTATTTTAGAAGGAATCAAAATGAGCATTCTTGTAAATAAAGATACAAAAGTGGTTGTTCAAGGGATTACGGGTCGATCGGGCCGATTCCATACGCAGCAGTGCGTGGAGTACGGCACAAAAATCGTTGCAGGCGTTACCCCCGGCAGGGGTGGCTCAGATGTTGATGGCATCCCCGTTTACGACACTGTTTCCGAAGCGGTTATGGGGGCAGGAGCGGAGGTGTCCGTCATCTTTGTGCCGGCGAGGTTTAACGCTGCAGATTCGATTATGGAAGCCGCCGATGCAGGTATACGATTGGTTATCTGTATTACGGAGGGTATCCCTGCCCTCGATATGGTAAAAGCCAAACGGTATTTGGAGGACAAACCGACACGGCTGATTGGTCCAAACTGCCCCGGCGTCATCACGCCCGGCGAATGCAAGATCGGGATTATGCCCGGCTATATTCATCGCCCCGGCAAAATCGGCATCGTTTCCCGCAGCGGGACATTGACGTATGAAGCGGTAGATCAGGTGACGAAGCTCGGGATGGGGCAATCCACTTGTGTCGGCATTGGTGGTGATCCGGTCATCGGTACGAATTTTGTTGATGTATTGGCGCTGTTTGAGACGGATACCGATACAGAGGCGGTGCTCATGATCGGCGAAATTGGTGGGACCGCGGAGGAAACAGCGGCTCAATTCGTAAAGGAAAACATGACCAAACCGGTCGTCAGTTTTATCGCCGGGCAGACAGCACCACCCGGCAAGCGGATGGGACATGCCGGAGCGATTATCTCCGGCGGACAGGGCACGGCGGCGGAGAAGATTGAAGCGTTGGAAGCGGCTGGCATCGCTGTCGCCGAAAGCCCTGCTACGATTGGGGAAACGTTGGTGCGGTGGCTTGAAGCAAGGGGATAGATACAATTATCTCATTGACTTCAAGCGGAAAATCGGCTACGATATGAAAAGGGTCGGGAGGTTGCTCCCCCGACCTAGAGTGGACGCGTGTTGAGGTCTATTAATTATTTTTCGCTCCTTCATCGATCCAGTCTTTGAAGAGTTGGATTTGGTCCTCAGGCAACGGTCCAGCCGGTGGCATGCCACCGCCATCAATCCGCTGGATAACCTTACTTCCGTTGCTATCTCCAGGGTTAAACACGGGACCAACAAGGCTACCTTTCTCAAAGCCTGCGTACGTCTCCAAATTGAGTCCTATCTTTGGATTGGGGTCAGCATGGCATCCTTGGACAGCACAACTCGCTTGAAGAATAGGTAAAATCTCTTCTTGGAACGAAACACCGGGTGGTGGTTCGGGTTGTTGCTCTGGTTGAGGTGGTGGTTCAGGTTGTTGCACTGGTTGAGGTTCGGGTTGTTCCTGGGGTGGTGGTTCGGGTTCCTGCTGCGGCACTGGTTGCGGTGTCGGTTCTGAGACAGGCTCTGGTTCGGGCGTAACGACATCACCACTTATATCATCGTCATCATCACCACTATCGCCACATCCTGTGACAAAGATAGGAAATACTAAGACAGCCAAACAACTAATTGCGGTTACTAACAGATTTAAGCGTGAATACTCCACGGTTGTTGCTCCTTTCAAATTGAGAATGTGAAATTTTAGGCTGGAAACCGTCCGAAATCTGTAAGGACGCTTCCAAAACCAAGAGGAGATTGACAAATGAAAACACTGGAAACAACCCCAATGCTTTAGCGTTGGGTCAGATGGCGTAATTTTGATTGATAGTGACATCAAAATATGGCATAATTCCTTTGTCCTTGTGGGAAAGTTCTACGCCACCGCCCGGTGGTGTCTCCCACACCTTTTAGAACAAGGTGTAAGGCCAAACAGGACACACCCATGTTAAAAACTCACAAAATAGCCTTAGATACAAACAACGTCCAAGCGACACAATTCGCTCAACATTGCGGCTATGCTCGTGTTGCTTACAATCACGTTCTTGCTGATTTTAAGGCTGGTTTAGCCAATGACGAGTGGTATAGCCATATAGAGTTAAACAAACGTTTTAATTCTGTCAAGCGTGAGCAATATGAGTGGTGTGACGAGTTAAACCAACGTGCTGCTCACAATGCGATTTACTTCAACTTTCAGAATGCTGTTAAGCGTTGGCAGTCAGGTCAGGGTCGTTTTCCAAAGTTCAAGAAGCGTTCCAAAGGTCAAAGTTTCCAAGCGGATGCAGGTCGAGGCACAACTATTATCGAAGGACAGCGTATAAAACTACCCAAGATGGGTTGGGTTCGTATGTTCCAAACACTTCGACACCTCGGCACTATCGTCAAAGTTGTCATCTCAAAGACAGCTAACCGTTGGTTCGCTTCTATTACTGTAGATACTTTCGATAACGATACTATTGTTGACAATCGCCATTTACCTGTTGTTGGTGTTGACGTAGGTATCAAGCACTTAGCTGTCACGTCCGAAGGTGTATATCACGAAAACCCCAAAGCCTTAAAGCGTTACCAGCGGAAGCTAAAACGGCTGCAACGTCAGTTAAGCCGTCGAAAGAAAGGGAGTCGGAATTGGCGTAAAACGAAAGCCAAGATTGCCAAGCTGCACTACCGAATCACCTGTATCCGACAAGATGCCCAACATAAGGCAACAACGGCTATCGTCAACGGTGCGAGTCGTATTGGGATGGAGTCGCTAAATGTTGCAGGTATGTTAAAAAACCACAGACTTGCAAAGGCATTATCGGACGCTTCGCTATCCAGTTTTCTCACGATGCTTGCCTACAAATCAGAACGGATAGGTGTTAAAATTGTAGAGGCAGACACCTTCTACCCGTCGAGTCAGACGTGCTCGGCTTGTGGGGCAAAAGACAAAGCCCTGTCACTATCGGATAGGACGTACCATTGCAGTGATTGTGGTCATACACAAGACAGGGACCTTAACGCTGCAATTAACCTACGAAACGTCGCCATGGGACACACGGAGACTTAAAACGCTTGTGGAGATTTTGTAAGTCCTCACCTGCAACACGAGGCAAAAATCGTTGAAGCAGGAAGATAGCATGGAGATAATACAATGTCTACCAATCAGTCTATTAAGAATCCCAATGTTTCAACTTTGGGAGCAGTCAAAGTCATGATTAATACGGAAGTTGAGCCGGAACACCTGCAACGTATTCAACTGGTTTCCGACGATATTCAGATCGTCCAACCTCAAGACAATGAGGCACAACTCAAAGAGGTGGTAGACACCGATGTGATTCTCGGTGGAGTTAGTCGCGCTCTCTTTGAAAACGCCGAACAACTCAAATGGGTACAGGTACTTGGCGCAGGCGTTGATGGTGTCCTTTTTCCTGAGTTTGTCGAAAGTGATGTCATCCTGACAAGCGCGAAAGGATTTGTTGGACCCCATCTCGCGGATCAAACGTGGGCGTTAATCCTCGGCTTGCTCAGAGGGATTGGTCGTGCTGTCCGCGAACGAACTTGGGAAAACCGGATGTCTATTCGTGGAGAGACATGGGAACTTGAAGGATGTACGCTCGGCATCGTTGGACTCGGCGGCACGGGGATTGACGTCGCTAAACGTGCACAAGGCTTTGATATGCGCGTGATTGCTGTTGATCCGGAAAATGTGGATCCGCCGCCATTCGTTCATGAAGTTTGGAAGATGGACCGGTTTTATGACCTCCTTGAAGAATCAGACGTTGTGTCAATCTGCGCTCCTTTGACGCCGGAAACGCATGGAATGTTTAATGATGCAGCGTTCCAGCGCATGAAACCACACGCGCTGCTCATTAACGTAACACGCGGCAAGATTGTTGATGGGCCAAGTCTTCTTCGTGCCTTGAACGATGGACAGATAGGAGGAGCGGGACTCGATGTTACACCAGAGGAGCCTTTGCCGCAGGATAGCCCACTTTGGGATCTGCCTAGGGTTATTATTACACCCCATGCGGCGGGTGGTTCGCCGATTCGGCTTGACCGGACGATTGGATTGTTCTGTGATAATCTCGAAAGGCTTATGGCGGATAAACCCCTATTGAGCGTCATAGATAAGCGAAAGGGTTATTAATCTTTGGTGCTAGTTTGGTGATTAGTCAATGCCACCTCTTGGTTCACCAGTTCAAGAGTTCATTAGTTCATTAATAAACTAGCAGGATTTACGCAAAGTTAGCACGCGGAGTTTCTAACCCCCTAAATCTCCTAACCCCCCTATCCCCCCTTATCAGGGGGGAATTGTTCGTCTGGCTTATCAGGGGGCCTTGGGAAACTCAGGGGGCCTTATGAACCAACTGCGTAAGTCCTAAACTGGTAAACTAATGAACCAATGCACCAACAAGATAAGGCGTGAAAACTATTGGGATTTCTTAATCCGATTTTCCTGTTGGGCATACTTGCGGCCGCTGTGCCGCTAATCATCCACCTTTGGAGACGTCATCAAGCGAAAACGGTGGATTTTAGCAGCCTGATGTTTCTCTTGGCCGCCTATCGACAAAATGTTCGACGCATTCAACTTAAGCATCTGCTAATTCTGCTTTTGCGAGTGTTGATTATCATACTGATTGCTCTCGCACTCGCACGTCCCCTGCTTAAAAACCGATTTGCCTTCGCCGGTGGAAGAACAAAAACCAGCGTTGTCATCATTCTGGACAATTCTTATAGCATGGGGTATCAGGGAATTCAGGGAGGACGGTTTGAAGTCGCAAAAGGGATGGCACTTGAAATTGCTCAATCCCTCCGGCGTGGCGACAGTGCCTCCGTAATTTTAATGTCTGATATCCCTGATTCACTATTTCCCAAACTGACGAAAGATCTGAATCAGGTGAGGGAGGCGATTCGGCGTTCCCAGATTTCTTACCGCGCAACGTTGGTCCCGCCGAGCCTTGAAATGGCGCACGATATCCTTGAAGCGTCCAACGATCCGAACAAGGAGATTTATCTAATTTCTGACTTTAGTCGTAACGGCTGGAGGCACTGGAATCGTGTGCCCAACCGATCTAGGGCAAGGATTTTTCTACTTCCTCTTGATGATGAAGTTACCGATAATATAAGCATTGAAGAAGTTCGAGCCTCTAACCAACTAATTGGTTTGGGGTTGCCCATTGAATTGGGGGTAGCAATAGGGGTTCATTCCGATGCACCTGTGGCTGACACAACACTGACGCTTTTTATCGACGAGCAGAAACGGCGATCCATCAATCCTCGGGCAGGAGCGGGTGAATCGGTGAGATTGACGTTTACGCACCAATTTGAATCACCCGGTACGCACACCGGATATCTGGAATTAACTGCGGATCGCCTGCCCATTGATAATCGTCGTTACTTCGTCCTTGATGCTTATGGCCAAATTCGTGTGCTTTGTGTCGGTGTTCAAACGACGTACTTGGCGCTCGCATTAAACCCAGCAGTTCAGGCGCAGCCGAACACCGGTTCCTCTTTTTTACCTGCGACTGCTTCCCTAGACGCGTTAGAGGAACTAACGCTTGCAGAGTATGACATTCTGATTTTAGCAGATGTACCGATATTCTCAGCTCGCGTTCAGCAACAATTGCAAGCGTTCATGCGGGCAGGCAAAAGTGTCATCTACTTTGTGGGCGATGGCGTTGATACTGCTAGTTATAATGCGTTTGCCGATTGGTTGCCCGCAGATGTAGGCCAACCGATAACGTGGCAGCGGCCAGTAACCTTGTCAAATTACAAGGCAGATTCCCCGATTTTTGAGGTCTTTAAGGGAGAAGACTTTTCAGGACAATACGCGCCACAATTTTATCGTGGTCTGAAGTTGAAACCGTCTGAAGATGCAAAGATTGTTGCACAATTGAGCGATGGCACACCATTTCTCATCGAACGCCCTATTGGCCGAGGGATAGCACTACTTTTTAATGTGTCTGCTGCTCAGTTGGATGCATCGAGTCTATTGGTCAATCAGAACTTTCTACCTTTGTTGCAACAAGCTGTGCTTTACACAAAGGCGAATCAATCTGCGCATCAAAGAAACTTAATTGTTGGCGAGCCTTACACAGCAAACTACCGGTGGAGTGGAGCAACGACTACACAGATAACGCGCTTGGGGGATGCGACCCATTCGTCAGAGACGCTCTCACTTACCGAGGGAGGGGCGCTCACGTTTAGTGGAACAGATGCCCCCGGCATCTATAAAGTTGAGGGACAGAGTAGAGATACACTCCTGCAAGATTTTTTCGCTGTGAATGTTGATGCATCAGAATCGGAACTACAAGCCATCCCCATTGAGGAAGCTGTGGTGCGAATTGGGGCGCAGACAGAGGTTATTTCAGAATCAGAGGCTTTAGAACAGACGCTCAACACCTACCGGGTTGGAGTGGAAATCTGGAGCGAGTTGCTACTCATCGCTCTTATCTTGATGTTAATTGAAGGGATTCTATCCAATCGAGAAAGCGCAATTGCTGATGA
Source organism: Candidatus Poribacteria bacterium (assembly GCA_965208425.1). GTDB lineage: Bacteria > Poribacteria > WGA-4E > WGA-4E > PCPOR2b > PCPOR2b. The sequence goes on from OZ242335.1 coordinate 232,402, forward strand.
TTCTGTGCCAGGTCCCAACTAGTCGAGGATTCTCGATTTCGTAAGCGTTGGAACGCTTTTCAGTCCCGATCTATCGGAGACGCAACGGAATCGGAGCCAGACCTGAATAATATCTCCCAATCTACCGATGAAATGTCTATGCCCCCTTGCCCTTATCATTTTAATTCTTCTTACCCAGATATTACCCGCCGATGCGGCTCCAATCCGCAATATTATTGTCACAGGAAATGAAGCGTTCCCTAGCGAGAAAATTCTCAGCTTAATGCAATCGCAAGTTGGTGATGACTATGATCCCGATCTGCTTCGCCAAGATTTTGAATGGATTGCCGGTCATTACCAAATACACGGATTTCAATTCGCTCGAGTTGATCCAGAGCAGCTTGTAGCCCTAGAATTCACTGATGGTGTTTATCTCAGAATCTACATCGACGAGGGAAGGATTGGGCGAATTACAATAAAAGGAAATAGCCGCACCAAAACTGATGTAATCAGACAAGAGCTGCTTTTTGAAAGAGGCGATGTTTACATACAGGACGATGAGTTGGAAAGTGAACGTATCCTACGCCGAAAGCCGTATTTGGGAAGCGCGGAAATTCTTGCAACGCGGGACCCGGAAACCAATCTTATCTTAATAGAGGTCGAAGTCACAGACCTATGGACTTTTTTTCCTGCCTTAGATGTCCCTGCCTTCAGCAAAGATAAAACGGGTTTTTTAGTTGCACTGTCGGATTCAAATGTATTCGGTTCTGGGGACAGTGGTCGCATCCGTTACGAACAGATTCGTGAAGAAGGGGAAGATCCACGTCATCTTATCAGTGGTCTCTATAGGATATTCCGCCTGTTTGATTCACATTGGGAGTTCGATGGCGTGTATACCCAAAAACGGGAGGGGGTTTCATGGGACGCGAGTATAAAACGGCCCTTGTATTCGCTTGAGACCCGCTGGAGTGCGGAGTTTACTGCCGCCGAATCTGTAGATGAAGTCCGCTGGTATGAGCAAGGCGTAAAAACAGCTGTCTTTGAACGAAGCAGTCAATCGGAGTCCGGACAGATTATCCGTTCCTTTGGTGATCGTCGTCGACAGACACAGATTGCGCTCTGGATGGTTTCTGAGCGTGCACATTTCGATGAGATTGAGAGGTTGCCGTCTGCCACCGCTAGCTTTCAGGACAGAAACACAAAGATGGTTGGAGTCTCGCTCGGTCACAGAAAAGTCAACTTTATCCGCACACGTTTTCTCAATAAGATGGGTCGTGTTGAAGATATCGGAGTCGGATATGGGTACGGTCTGTCAGTCGGTCGCGCTCACCCGTTTTACGGTGCCGATCGCAGAGAAACAAGGGTGAGTCTGTTTCTCAATGCCTCCCAAGCATATCGAGATCTACTTTTCGTTAATGGCCGCACCGGGGTCACAACCCGTTTTGTTGGGCATGAAGAAGAGGATGCGGTGTTTCAGGCGAGCATCAAAGCAGTACGCAAAAATCTCTTTCTGCGTCAAACCCTTGCTGCACGGATTTCTGCAGAGATGCAATTCGGACTTGCGGGAGAACAGCAGGTGCTTCTCGGTGGAAACAGTGGATTGCGTGGATATGATCCCCGACAATTCAGTGGGACCAAAAGGATTCGCCTCAACCTCGAAAGCCGAATGATTTTCTGGGAGCACTCGTTAGTTGTGATTGGGTCCGCAATTTTCGCTGATGTCGGTTATATTTGGGAAGGGGATACCTCCGATGTAGGGATTCCCAAGCGGAGTGTAGGATTTGGGTTGCGGTTGGGTCTACCCAAACTGAGCGGATCGCGAGTCTATCGTGCTGATTTGGCGTACCCGTTGGATGGCCCGGAAAAGCCATCGCTTATACCGGTTTTCACCTACGCGATCGGGCACGCCTTTTAGACTATCCTCCTTGGTTCATTGGTTCAAGAGTTCATGAATGAGCCAATCAGTTAATATGGTAGATCTTAGAATTAATGGGACACTGCCAATCGGCGAGGTTGGAAACCTCGCCTACCGGGGATCGAAAGTATCTATTTATTTTTAGAATCTACCATAATTTTCGGATTCGCTACTGGTTTGAGCGTCCCAATACAGGGTACATCGGATCGTTATAGCCTTTCCCCGTATGCTCGCCGGGCGGTACGAGTTGGTCTACCGCCGCTTCGTCCTCCGGGCTGATGTCGCAGTCGAGACAACCAAGATTGTCTTCGAGTTGCTCTAAACTTTTAGGACCAATGATAACGGAAGTAATGGTTGGATTTGCGAGCGTCCAAGCCAAGGCAAATTGTGCCAACGTTTTATCGTGTGCTGCTGCCAACGGCTGGAGTTTCTGTGCGACTTCGTAGCTTTCCTCACGTAGTTCGGTTTGTAGAATCCGGCGATCTTGACGCGCTGCTCGTGAGTCCGGGGGCGGCGGTTGTCCGGGGAGATATTTGCCCGTTAGCACACCGCGCGCCAGCGGACTATAGGGCACGACCCCCACGTTATAAGCTTTACAAAACGGCAGCAATTCAACTTCAATGTCCCGATTGACAATGTTGTAGAGCGGTTGCAGACAGATGAATTTTTCTAAATTCATGTGATCGCTCTTCCACCACGCTTCGCAGAGTCGCCACGCATCGAAATTGGAGCATCCGATGTAACGGATTTTGCCCTGCCTAACGCAATCATCCAACGCACGAAGCGATTCCTCGATCGGTGTCAGGGCGTTCCAACGATGAAGGTAGTATAGGTCGATACGATCTGTATCAAGCCGTCTGAGACTGTCCTCTACCGCCATCATGATGTGGTGACGACTCGTACCGGATCGGTTAAGCCCCTCCCCCATCGCGCCGCTCACCTTCGTTGCGATAAGCACATCATCCCGGCAAGCTTGGACCGCCTTGCCAACGATTCGTTCCGATTCGCCTGCATTGTAGACATTCGCTGTATCGATAAAATTGATTCCGGCATCTATTGCGCGTTCGATAATCTTGATTGAATTACTCTCGTTCGTTGGGCTGCCAAACATCATTGCACCAAGACAAAGCCGTGAAACTTGGACGCCAGAATTGCCTAGAATACTATATTCCATTGATTGATACTCCTCTCGATAATTTTAGGCACAGGTTATAAGACCATAAGTTGATATTTTGTGCATTTTAGCACATAGATCAGTTGCGCGCAAACGAAAAGGGGTACTGCAACGACAATCTCCTCAATTCTTCGATTTAGCGCACCGGAAGCCGATGTGGTAATATGTACCTGATAGGGCGTAAGCGCGTGCTGCGCACCGCAGATCAAATATTGAATCAAACCAGCTTCCACCACGAACAACAAACGGTCCCCTTGTAGGATGCCTTCGTTGATTCATACGATCTCTGCGATAATACGGCAGATATCTATCTGCACACCACTCCGCTGCGTTACCTCCCATGTTGTAGAGGGTGTAGCTATTCGGTGAAAAGTGGTCAACCGGTTTCAGGTATCTCTGCATATTTTTCAACCCACCGCTGCGGATATCCCTCGAATCGTAGTTTGCTGCGTCTGGATCAATTTGATTTCCCCATGGATAGCGCTGCCTCGACTGCCCGCCCCGCGCTGCCTTCTCCCATTCCGCTTCCGTTGGCAACCTTTTCTCACGCCATTCGCAATACGCTTGCGCTGCTTCATGTGTGACATACGTCATGGGATAGCGGTCCATGCCAATGGGAATGTCGTTTCCAACCCAATGCTTGAGATAGTCCCGCACATTGACGGCTGACTTTTGCCATTGACGGTTCGCCAAAACAAATGCTCGATAGTCGGCATTGGTCGTTTCGTACTTGTCGATATAGAACGCCTCCAGCGAGACTTGGTGCACAGGTATTTCATTGGACCTACCTTTATCGCTCCCCATCTGAAACGATCCGGCGGGGATGAGCACCATCTCCGATGATGCGAACCCTTGAGGGTGCCCGATTGCACCAACAAATAGTAGAACGTAAAGCATCAGGCTACATAGGTGGTTAGGCATGACTAGCTCTCCCTCGTAATTCTCTTAATAGCTATTCCACTACAACCGCATCCGCTTCGATTTCGACCAACATCTCCGGTTCAATCAAGCGGCTGATTTCGACCATACTGGTAGCGGGACGAATTGCTCCAAAGAACTCACCGTGTGCGAGTCCAATCTTCTCCCAATCGTTGATGTCTGTCACATAGATGCGTGTGCGGACGACATCTTTCAGACTGGCACCTGCGGATCTGAGTGCAGTTTCTATGTTGCTTATGGTCTGCAATGTCTGTTTATAGGCGTCCCCCGCACCGACGATTTCGCCGTTTTTACCTGTCGCTGTCGTTCCTGAAACGTGGATATATTGCCCAATCCGGACAGCCCGTGAATAGCCCACAATCAATTCCCATTTTGTTCCCGTCGAAATGTTTTGTCTTTTCATTATCAGTAGTTTAGGTGTGGATTATACCCTCTGCCTGTGTTTTGTGTAGGAGCGATTTCCGAATCGCGACTCTAACTCTGCTGCAGTCTAACATACCGCCCGATTTTTATCAAGATTTGCACGATTCATTAGTAATCTGTGACGTGAGTTGGTAAGGCTATCATTTCAACATCATCCAAGAGTCGTGAGTAAAGCGTAGAGAGTTCCGCCTATCATGCTTTACGTTTCACTCTTTTGGAATTGACCCAACTCAAAGAATCTGATAAGCTGCTCCTAACAGGTTTTGCTGGCATGTCAAACCCACGTAATAAAATCTCACTATAACCTCCAACGCACAGAAAAGGGGAGAACAATGGACAAAGCACATAAGGTTACGATGTTAGGAACAGGGCTAATCGGTATGTTCTACACAATGACGCTCCACGGGCAGCGAAGCCGGGACCGCGTTCGTGTGGTGTACTCACGCACTGAGGAGCGGGCGAAAGATTTTGCAGCCGAGTGGGACATCCCTAAATCGACGACGGATCTCGCTGAAGCAATTAACGATCCGGAAACCGATGTGGTGGTCATCGGTCTTCCCAATGACTTGCACGAGGAAGCGGTTGCGATGGCTGCCGAAGCGGGCAAAGCGATCCTATGTACGAAACCGTTGGGACGCAACGCAGCTGAAGCCAAAAGGATGCTTGATACCGTTGAAAAGGCAGGTGTCTTTCACGGTTATCTTGAGGATCTGGTCTACCCTCCGAAGACGCTCAAATCTATTGAATCTGCTAAAAACGGCGCGATTGGTCAGGTATTATGGGTTCGCTCTCGTGAAACTCACCCCGGACCCCACAGCGACTGGTTCTGGGATATTGAACAGGCAGGTGGCGGTGCCATCGTTGACATGGGCTGCCACTGTATCGAAATTATCCGTAACTTTATCGGCAAAGATATTAAACCCATTGAGGTCATGTGTTGGGCGGACACCCTCGTCCATCCCGTTGAAGCGGAAGACCACGGGATTGCCCTGATCAAATTTGAGAACGGGGCAATGGGGCAGTTTGAGGTAGGATGGGCATTTCGCGGCGGCATGGATATACGCGATGAAGTATCGGGCACAGAAGGCACCATCTGGCTCAACCACTGGCTGAGAACGGGTATGGAGATGTTTACATCGGGCGGACAGGGCGGTTACGTTGCTGAAAAAGCTGAAACCGATACAGGCTGGCTTTTCCCTGTTGGTGATGAGGTCGGGGAACTCGGATATCGTGATATGTTTGTTGACATACTCAACGCTTTGGATAATGGCACGGAGCCGATGGAAACCTTTTATGATGGATACGTCGTCAACGCCATTATCGATGCGTGTTATCGGTCAGCAAAATCGAAGCAGTGGGAGCCGGTAGAATTGGAGGACTGGCGTGGGGCGACTGGAGTAGAGAAGATTGGTGTTGCAGCGGTTGAAGTTGACGGGGGTTATACACTGGTTAAGGAAGAACGGATGCCCGATGGTCGCCTAAAACAGATTATCAGAGATAAGGAGAGCGGTGCTATCACTGAGAGGATTACGGAGAGTTGAAATCCGCTGTGGCCCCTGCATTATAGTGAATTCTAAAAGTGAATAGACACTTTCGCCCCTTACCTGGTAGGTGCGGTTTTCAACCGCACCGAATAGGCGCAGTTAGAAACAGCGCCTACCAAACGGTGGAACGGTAGTTTCGTTTTCCTAACTCCCCCGGTTTGGAGTGTTTCATTAATTCTAAGGTCCACTATAATAATGGTAGGGCTTACGCCCTTCAGTAGGGAACGCAGATGCCGCTCTCCCAATTCTATCGTCGGGACTTCGGGGGATCTGCGTTTCCTACGAAACAGAACCGGTGCCTAAGAACTGATTGTAGCTGCCCGATTCCTCCCCGATAAATTGGGATTCAGAGCAACGGGCGTTGTGAGTTGTGTTATGCGGTGATCAAACGCCGAACTACAAGTTGAAAACTCTCGGAACGGAGTCGAAGCGTCCCCCGGTCCCGACTCGTCGGGACCGATCCGAATCAAGAATGGAATCGGGACTCAAAAATCAGGATCGGAACGGAGGTTTGGAGTGTTCAACTATTGATGCAATATGATTTCCCGGCAACGTGCGTGAACTGGAAAACGCGATTGAACGCGCCGTTCTGCTTGAGACCACAGAACAGTTACAACCAGGTAACCTGCCTCGAAAGATTCTGTCAACGGTCTCTTCCAAACCTATCTTCTTTCGCTCATGTTAAGATTTAGTGCAAAGAAACCGAGTTTTTTCGGCAAAACTCGGTTTCTCTTCGTGCTTTGCACTTTCTTTTTATATGAGCCTCTTCTTTTTCCGTGACCCAACAGAAATCCCGCTGTTTCAAGAGGTGGAACGTCAAACGTTGGCTCACGCGCTCAAGGTGATGGACAATAATATCACAAACAAAGGCCGCCCAAGCCTTGAACATTGACCGATCAACTCTTTATCGGAAATTGAAGTTGTATCAACTTGTCGAGTCGGATTAAAGTCCCCAAGAACTTGGCTTCAAACCGATTTGTCATTCCGTGAAACATGAAGATCGGGGAATGGAATCATCTCTTCACAGCACAATGTACCAATAAGTCTTCTCGATTGTCGTAAAATGCGAAAAGTAGTATAGTATTCTGCGACAACCCCGACTCTATCTAGCTTTATCACAGACTTTCCGCCGCTATCCTCCCACTTAATCGGTTTCAACTGTCGCATTTTGCGACAGTTGAAACCCATCTAATCTCACGCTATCTGCCCGCCTGTATCCTTCAAAGACAAGCCTATCCAGGGATTTCTCAGGTTTCGCCCTCGTTCGATAAGCATTGGCACAGTTTATGCTTATAAGTCCAGTAATCCTTCCCACGGCAGGGGTCCACTTCACCATCCTCGGTGTTGCCTGTTGCTCCCCTTGGACGGGGATTGGGTCCGATAAATCGGGACTAGGGAGGATTGGGAGGGTTTCCCATTTATACAATATTGAAGTTTATCTTTAGGCGGAGTATCACGCTACAATCTTGGCTCAATTTTACGAGGGGACGCAGATGCAAAACAGATGCGTCGATAAAATAGAAGGCTCAGCACGCTTTCTTAACATGAACCAAATAGAAAAGCCCTTCGCTATTTTCTCAGTTGACCGGGTATATCCCGAGCAAGTCTGTTTGTTACCCTCGTCGTGTCTGCACCCTCCGATATTGATACAAATGTTAACGTCTGTTACTTTACCCCCCCCCCCCCCGATTCACACTCGTTAAATATACACTTCAAACTAAACAATCTCAGCAGTTACTGTCGTTTTGTCTACTTCCCCCGTACACTGTCCCGAACAGAACGTCACGTTCTGCCGCTGTTGGCAATCTGTGCTCACCCCCGATTCCTGTCACATATCGTCGAGGATTCCCGATTTTCCCCTTTACAAGCCGCTTTACTCACCCACGCTTTCAATTCTATTGCAGTGTTAAGGCTCCGCCCATATCTCTACATGCACAAAACTGTTGATTTTGGAAAATCAATCTATGGCAAGGGCAACCACGAATTTCTGAATCCCGATGCGTCGGGGTATTGTGCCTGCCCTAAATACTCAGAAACAAACGTCTAACCTTTACCCAATTATATGTTCCAATTACAAACCAATGAAAGGTTCAATGGGGTGTCCTACAGGGCACCCCGCTTTTAACCAAAAGGAGATTTATGATGTTTAAGTCAAAAATGATTGTGTCAATTTTCGCGGTGGTGTGGTTGATATATGGTTTCCAAAATATTAGTTATGGGCAGGAGGCAGTTACAGGTGAGATTACAGAGTGTTCGGGGACTCGGCGGGCCTGGCCATTAGAGACTTGGGTAGACGTAACAATACGAGGTACTGTCCAGGCTACGAGAAATGTGACGAGTTTACAGATTACCGGATCTGCCAACGGAAAGTCTGTTGGGATTGATTCGATGGGGCAACTTTCAGCAGGTCAATCCAGGAATTTTTCAATTACCGGGTTTATTGTTACCGATGAGAATACACTGGATTGTAGTGTTAGCCTTGAGTGGATTGAATTTACGCAGCCGGAACCTGATCCACCTGAAAACAACGAGCCGCCCGATGGAAATACAGGCTCACCGCCCAACAACGGACAGTCCGGTGGAACGACATACACCTCTGGTGAAGTGATTCCAACGCTTCCTTCCGGGGGCTCCTCGGTAGTATTCCAAGGTGGATTCAGATCAAGAAATGCGCGGTTCAGACTTTCTGGAGGGGTATACACTATTAATTTTGAGAATGGAGGGTTTATAGAAACGGGTGGAATTACATACACCTGCATCACTTCTGGTGGGTGCACAGTTAGAAATGGACGTGTGACTCAAGGAACGATTCAGGTTGGTGGCACGGCTCCACCGCCACCTGTAGAGGAATCGGACTTAGCAGTAGACCAACCGACGGTGAGTAAAAGCACTTTAGATCCAGGTGAACGTTTTACGCTATCTACCACCGTCAGAAACAATGGTTCCGGCAGGGCGGGTTCGACGACGTTGCGCTATTATCGGTCCAGTGATAATAGGATTTCGACCGGTGATACAGAAGTCGGCACGGACAGCGTTAGCGCACTTAGTGCAAATCGGAGTAGTGATGAAAGTATCACGGTCACAGCCCCAACATCGCCAGGAACCTATTATTACGGTGCGTGTGTTGAATCGGTTTCGGATGAGAGTAACTCTAACAATAACTGCTCTGCTGCGGTGCGTATCACAGTAAAACAGTTAAAATCGGACTTAGTAGTGGATCGACCGACGGTCAGCAAAAGCACGTTAGCCCCCGGTGAGAACTTTACGCTGTCTGCCACCGTCAAGAACAATGGAGAAGCAAGGGCAGGTTCGACGACGTTACGCTATTATCGCTCGACCGATACCACGATTTCGACCGGTGATACAGAAGTCGGCACGGACAGCGTTAGCGCGCTTGATGCGAATGGGAGCAGTGCTCAGAGCATTACACTCACAGCCCCAACATCTCCTGGAACATACTATTACGGTGCGTGTGTTGAATCGGTTTCAGATGAGAGTAACTCTAACAATAACTGCTCTGATGCGGTAAGCGTCACAGTGAATCAGCCAACGCTAAGTGCCTCAACCCCGCCACGATTAACAGAGGCGGTGCTTGATAGCAGTGAAGTGACACTGACGATGACAGATGCCACTTACGACCAATCCCTGTCCACAATCAGCAACGCCATAACGGTATCCGGTATTGTAGGTGTTACGGTTGGTACGGTCAGGCGGGTAAACGACACGGAGGTTACAGTCACACTTGCCTTCGACGGAACAGATTTTGACACCGATGCGACCCTTACCTTCAGTGTGGGTGCAGATGCTATAGCAAACTACGATGGCTCCGCCCTAACAGCACAAGTCCCCGTCACCGCAATCAAAGGATTTGATTTTGATTTGTCTGTGCCGGCGGGCATCAGCATGATTCATGTGCCTTTGAAGGTAACAAAGGTTGACGGGGTAGCCAAGACGATTGAATCCATCTCCGACCTCTACGCCGCGCTCGGTGGGGACGACGCTGTCATTTTTCTTATGACCTATGACTCCCAACAAGGTTGGCTCGGCTATTGGGGTACTTCGGATACAGGCACCGCCGCCGATAGAACTTTGACTGATGACATGGGGATTTATGCCCGGCTGATTGTCCCGGTTTCGGTTCAACTCACCGGCGAGACGCTGGGGACTATAGGCAGCGGGACTATCACCTTAAATCAAGGACTGAACCTTGTGGGGCTCCCCTTGCGAGACTCAAGGATAACCCGTGTAAGTGACCTGTTCACGCTCGATGGGATTCGTGGCAACGTCTTTGGGATTTCGCTCGCTGATGATGGAGAGTTTAAGACTGTCGGACAGGCAGGGGATCCGGGCGATATTCCCGTTACTGGTGGACAAAGTTTTATCCTGACCGCTCAGAGATCGGCAACGGTCACTATTTCCGGTGAAGCATGGACTAACGTTTCAGAGACAGCTGCCGCCCCATCGTTATCCCTGAAGGGCATTGAGGTGGAGGATACGACGCCTGTTTTAGCGTTGAGGGGGACGATTGTTGATGAACAAAGGGACTTAAACCAGTCAGGCTTCCGTGTGACTGTCAAGAACCTTTCAACCGGCAGATCTATCACCGGCATGACCAAAGCGGAAGGTGATGTGTATAAGCTCACCGTCGTTGACATAGAAATGGGTCAAGCCGCTGCGATTGGCGATGTCCTTGAAATCTCCGCTCAATCTCCCAATCCGTTAATCGGTGTAGAGCCGTTACGTTATACCTTGACTGCGGAAGATGTCAAGCGGAGCCTCATTCAGTTGCCAGAACTGGTTGCCTATGAGATACCCGCAGAGACCCAACTGTTGCCCAACTACCCCAACCCGTTCAATCCGGAAACATGGATACCGTATCGGTTGGCAGAGGACGCTTTCGTGACATTGACCATCTATGATCAGACCGGTCAAGTTGTCCGCTCCCTTGACGTGGGATACCAGACTGCGGCGGTCTACGAAAGTCGATCCAAGGCAATCTATTGGGACGGTAGAAACGAGTTTGGTGAAACCGTGGCAAGTGGAATCTATTTCTACCATCTGTCGGCGGACGATTATTCTGCGACACGGAAGATGCTAATTTTGAAGTAGGTCATACAGTTTGATCTATAGCCAGAACAAATAGCATATAGGAGTTACACCCTTTAGTTTGTAGTAGCGCGTTCATTGCGCGTTCTTCCCTCCCCCCGATTCCGATTCTTCCCGATGGATCCCCGATATGATCGGGACAGGTTCCGACCTGTCGGAATGCTCGGAACGGCACGGAACGAAGAAGCGTGAACTCCGCTTTGCGGAGAAGTTCCCGTGACCGGGACGGGAGATAGAGGGGGAACGGGCGATAAATCGCCCTACTACAAACCTATGGATTTAATTATAGTTGCCCGATTCATTGGACTTTGAGCGTTCAAGTGCATAAGTCCTATCAAGTGTCAAAGTTACCAGCTAACCGAAAACGGATTTATCCGTTCAAAACCGAGGAGGATGTTATGAATCTCATGAAAAAGAGGCTGTTTTTTGGCTTCAAATTCGTTTTAATCTTTGCTCTGTTTCTATCAAACAGCCATGGCACATATATTCCCCAAACTGTTCTCGAAGGGCATACAAATTCGGTCAATAGTGTATCGTTCAGTCCTGATGGTAGTATGCTCGCCAGTGGAAGTAGTGACAAAAGGATTCGTCTTTGGAATGCCGCTACAGGCGTGCTCCTCCACACTCTCACGGGACATGAGGGCGGTGTCAAGAGCGTAACGTTCAGTCCTGATGGTAGTATGCTTGTCAGTGGGGGTGATGACAACACGATTCGTCTTTGGGATGTCGCCACCCGTAAGGAACTGAAGACCCTTGAGGGGCATACGACTTCGGTCAGGAGCGTAGCGTTCAGTCCTGATGGTAGTATGCTTGCCAGTGGGAGTGATGACAACACGATTCGTCTATGGGATGTTGCTACGGGTGAGGAACCCAAGATACTGAGGGGAGAATGGTGGAATGATCGTATTGAATCCGTAGCGTTCAGTCCTGATGGTAGTATGCTTGTCAGTGGGGGTGCTGACAATACGATTCGTCTGTGGGATGTCGCTACGGGTAAGGAACTAATGACCCTCACGGGGCATAGGTCTCTTGTCTATAGTGTAGCGTTCAGTCCTGATGGTAGTATGCTTGCCAGTGGGAGTGCTGACAATACGATTCGTCTGTGGGATGTTAGCACCGGCAAGGGACTGAATACCCTTGAACTATCTAGTATTTGGCAGGGTTATAGTGTCTATAGTGTAACGTTCAGTCCTGATGGTAGTATGCTTGCCAGTGGGAGTGATGACAACACGATTCGTCTTTGGGAGCTACCGTCCACCCATGTTAGCATTACGCCTTCCCCGGTGGAGTCACCAGCAGTGGGTGAGCAGTTGGTCATCAACGTTAGTATTAAAGGAGGGAAAAACGTGCGAGGCTATGCGGTCAACGTAGGGTATAATCCGTTCACACTCCGCTATGTTTCCCACACCCGCGGCGATTATCTGCCCGGCAACGTATTTCCCGGGCCAGAGATACTTCCGCCAGACGAGATGTTTAATAGAAATGATGCTTTCGTGATTTTTACTATGGTTTCACCGGATGGGGTTAAAAGTGGTGACGGCACCCTTGCCACTATCACTTTTGAGGTTGTTGCTCGAAGGGCATCTACGCTTGAGTTATACGTAGCACTCTCTGATAGTGATGGCGAACGGTTGGGGCATTGGTCGAAAGATGGAAGCGTGATTGAACCACCGTGGGATGTCAATGGGGACGGTTTCGTGAACCTCTTGGATTTGTCGATTGTTGCCTCCCGGTTTGGGGAGGGTGGGGACAATCGAGCTGATGTTAATCGGGATGGGGTTGTTAATATTACGGACCTGATTTTGGTCGCCAGCGGAATGTATGGCGAGCTAGCCGCGCCCGCCGCCCATTTACAGACGGAGCCAACGCTTGCCCCTGCAGCGGTGAAAGGGTGGCTCGCTCAAGCACAGGGGTTAGATCTCACGGATGCAAGGTTACACAGGGGCGTTGCCTTCCTCGAACAGCTGCTCGCGGTGTTGACCCCGAAAGAGACGCAACTGTTGGCAAACTATCCGAATCCGTTTAATCCTGAGACGTGGATACCTTACACGCTATCCGAGTACAGCGACATAAGCATCCGGATCTACGATAGTAAAGGACAGGCAATCCGACAGCTATCACTCGGAATGAAACCAGCCGGTGTATACATTGACAAGGATTCCGCCGCGTATTGGGACGGAACAACGGAGACAGGGGAAAAGGTGTCAAGCGGTATTTACTTTTACTCGCTCTCCACTGGTTCAGCAATGTATACCAAGAAAATGATCGTCGTCAAATAGTATCAAATGACCTGATGATGGTTGGAATGCCGATGTTCATTGGCTTCCAGCCATCACGCATGAGCGGGTTGGCTTGGCTTGGTGAGCATATTCTTCGAGAAATTGATGCGTTTGGATATACGCATAACCCAGTATAGCAAAAAGGCTATCGGGTGTCAAATCCCTCTTCAAGTCACCGTTGGTGCGATTTTATCATTGTTTGCCTCCTGTCGGTTTGGAACTGGCTAGGGTGGTGGTATCTTTGCAGCGTTGTGATTCGGTTGCTAAGTTAGCGTTGATGTCCTTGAGTAGATGTTGGGGTATCAGGTCAAGATATTGAGAGATGACGCGTTTGGAGAGCCGGGTAATCTGCGAGATTTTGTCAATATCGTCAGTGGCGGTGCGAACGGTCTTGACAATTTCATAATCGCGAATGTATCGGTCAACGGCTTCTTTGGAGTGTTTGGTCTTTGCAGCAATAGTGGGGGTGAGATGTCCTTGTAGATAGAGGGTAACAATCTCTTTCTTATGGGTAATGGCACCCGATAAGTCATGGATATTGCCGCGTGTAGGCAAGAGTTTACCACTCGTTTTTTGCCATTCATTGACATAATCGCTGACCACAGCATCACAGACATTGAGCAATACAGCCAAGTCGAGTTGTGTCAATAATGCGCCTTGGTCATAGGCTTGATAACACCAACGGACCAATCGATTAATTCGTAGTTGACGAGCGGTCAATCCATTGCGAAAGGATTCAATATCCTCATCAGCGAGGTAGGTCAGAATAACCGGCTTCATACGGGTTTTAGCGATGGACTTTCCCTTTTGTGGATATTCATCAATAGGCACAGCCATCCAGACGAGTTGTCCATAACTGAGCATTCGCTCATTAGGTATCTGCTCCCCTGTGGCAAGTTTCTCAAGGGGTAAGGTAATCACAAAATAGTCCTCAACGGTTTTGACAATGTCATCGACAATCGCAGCGGCAGTGACTTCGCCTTTGTCGTACCCGTAAGAATTGATAAAGCGATGAATCAGCAACTGGCGCAGTGACTTGTCATTGATGCGTCTGAATTTCTTCTCGTTGACTTCGGTTCGGGTCAATGTTTTGCCCATCAATTGTCCCCCTTTTTCGCATCAACTGGTTCCGGGTGAAGCAGTTGAGTCATTCGCTCGGTTTGTTGATACTCATTGTATAGCAACAGATACTCCCGAATCAGCCGGTCCGATAGATGGCTTATCAGCCGTATCTGTCCCTTGGCAAAGCCTTGACTATGGAGGCTGGCTACCTGTGTAAAGTCACTCAGGTATCGCCAGATCGCTCGCTCGGTGTGGTTAGTCTTTTGCTCTATTTTGGTGAACTGATACCCTTTGAAGTAGAGTTCGAGAATCTGAGTCTTATGAGAAACGCCAGGGCCCATGTCGTGTTTGGCACCCCGGGTCATCACAAAATAACCGTCCTGTTTCAACTGGCGAATATCGCGTTTGACCGTGGCTGGACTGGTCGTTAAGAGTACCGCTAAATCTTCATAGCTGAGTAGGGCATCTTGGTCATAGGCTTGTTTGGTTAAGCGGAGGATCCGATGCCGTCTCAGACCTGAAAGTCCGTAATTGGCTAACACCTCAACGTCGGCTTGCATATCATTGAGAGTGAGTCGGCAGGATACCTTTTTCGCTAAGGCGATGTGTTTACCGGCTGGTTCGTCGGCTGCGACTACCTCGTAGCAGATTTGACCCGATGTCAGTTCAATTTCGGCGTGTTGGGCAAAGTAGGAAGCAATCTGTTTGTAGTAGGCTTCGGCAATGATAGGCATTAGATTAAAGTCTGATGATATTTTCTGAATAATCGCTGCACGGGCAGTCTTGGATTGTAGGCGGTTGACACCGTAGGCTCTATCGGTTTGTGGCTTCATATAGACCTCCATCAGTCGAGTGCAGTTGATGGCAATGCCATCTCCTTGTAGTTTAACTCATGGGGTCATTTGATACAAACTATAAATAGTATCAAATAACCAAACGGCAGTAGGGGGTAAGATTCACTTTTACCCTCTACTGCGAAATAGGGGGTAGATTATGCATGTGGATAGCAGAGTTAGAAAATGTATAGTGGTTTTATTGACTTCTGTTTTTATTGTAATGATTGTCGGTTGTAGTGTGATTAACCCAGAGCCTCCTCCAATCGTTTGGAATGAGGGAAAGGAAAAAAAAGACGAACTCTTGCATGAGGCAGCTGCCGCGGCAGAACAGGATGTCAATATTAACACAGCGGGGTGGGTGCTAGGTGGCACGCTTTCCTCTGCCCTAGGAACCGGTCTTGGCACAATAATTGCGGCTGCGACTTTGGAAGGCGACGAATGGGGTTGGGATCGCTCTGAGTCGGTGATGATATTAACAGGTTTCATAGGTCCTCCCATAGTGATGCTTATGTACGCTGATAGACCTGTACCTGTGGTAAAGATTCCACCGGAGCGGTTGATCGGTAAATCGCCTGAGTATATTGAGGCTTATACCCATTTCTATAGGGAAAAGACTCGCGTTGCTCGGACGCAAGCGGGATTGTTCGGCTGCGTTGCGACTCCCATTTTATTGGGTTTATCGGGATTGTTGAATGTGCTTGATTAGAAGTAGATTGTAGGTCGAGATTCACATCTCGACACCAAACTTCCAACCAACATCTCGATTGCACGTTGCAATTGTAGACTAATAAGGAGGAGTTTATGATGAAAATGTTAGTTGCAAATCGAAAAACCTTATCAATTCTACCTTTCTTTGGTATTATTATGCTTGTTTGCTTTATATTACCTACGGTTCCTGTCTTTGCGAGTGATGCTTTTGAGGTTGGAGCCAAGAGTTGAACATGATCAGAATCATCAAAGGGGGTTCCGATGAACTCACCAAAAAAGATAGGGATTATTGACCTTACCACCAATAGCAGGCCCCGCTCTTTATATACAGGACTTACGCACTTTAGATGGTAGTTGCCCGATTTATCGGGCGTATCGGGGCAGGGATGCCCCTCCCACACCCCCCTCAGTCCCCCCGCAAGCAGGGGGAAGGGCTTTGACCGCTCGGCTGCGTAAGTCCTAATATAGACATATTCTGCATTCCAACTACGCAAGCGTGATGCCTCAAGCGATCGGTGTTTGGTGTGAGGAGGCAGGGCACGATGTAACCCTGGTATGCTATACCGGTTTTGGGGATGTGACAGAAGACTTGCCCGATAATCTGGACTTAGCGTTCATAGGGACTTTTACACAGGGTGCACAACTTGCCTATGCCTTAAGTGCCCGCCTTCGATCAGAAGGCACTATCACCGTATTGGGCGGTCCTCACGTGCGTTGCTATCCAGAAGATGCACAGCAATACTTTGATTACGTTGTTGGCTTTACTGATAAGGCTGTCATCCAAAGGACCTCGGTCCCCTGTGGGAGTGGCTTCCCAAGGGCGCATTGTATTCGGATCCGAATGCCTATCTCAAAGCGGAACACGCCAATGACACCCAAATTAAGGAGGTGCCCCTCAATCAGGGGAGGACAAATTTTATCGGAATGCTCGATAGATCGGGGGCATAGACTTGATGCCTACGCATCAGGTATTCTATCCTGAAAATCCTTAAATCCCCCGATAAGATCTCCGATTTCATCGGGACAGGCGGGATTTCGCGTAGTTTACCCCGATTTATCGGGGCTCAACCTGACAATTCTGATTCAGATGGTCGGGGATCTCTTTGGGTTAAAAATCTCAGGAACTGTTGCGGAAGATGCTGATTTTGAAATGACGTTGCGTCCATTTTTCTGCCCATTGGCAAACAATCCGATTGTGCACTGCAATGGATAATCAAGGAGTTTATTATAAAAACGTTAGTTGTAAATCGGAAACGCATCACATTCATTGTGTTGATGATGTTATCTCTATTCGCTCCACAAATATGGGGAATCGCGGACGCCGACGGGCACCTCATTGAGGGTCCCTGGCTCTGGATGATTGTTCCGTCGGCTGATGTTTCACCGAAGATAGAATTCCCCCAAGAAGAGATAGAAGTCCCCCAAGGACTGATGCCCTCCCTGTGGGGAGAGATTAAGACTGATGTTTCGACAGAAACAGATTCCCCAGAGATATATTTTCTAGATATAGATTCCCTTGCTGCTGCGAGTAATAGTACCGTTAGGGAATTCTCTGTTGCCCAAGGCAGTGCGATCACTGCTGGGGATACCGTTGGATTGTCAAGATGGACAAGTAGTATTATTCCCTACCAAAAGAAAGAATGCGAAGAGTTCAAGAGCGTTAGTTGGTTTTTTATTTTTGGTGGCGGCACTGAAACTAAAACCGAATGTTGGAATAATAGTCTCAACGCGGTGGTCGATTTACTTGGATTGGGGAGAGATGCTAAGAAAGGACATACCGCGTATGCGTTGATTTACCTCATCTCGCCCCGCGAGCAAATCAGCACCATGGGTGTTCAGAGTGGGGACGCACTCCACGTATGGCTCAATGGCGATGTGGTTTACGGACAGGCTGCGACTCACTTAGATTGCCGAAAGGTAGACATATTCGGTGCGCCCGATCACAGGACCTGCATCCCCGATCCACGGGATTGGGAGCGGAAACCGCACTATTTTCCCGTGATGCTTAAAGCCGGTCCCAACCTGCTATTGGTGAAAGTCAAACAGCACGGAACGTATTGGGATCTGTGGGTTGACCTTGATGCAGATTTCAGCACGACAACTGGCGCCCTTTCAATGATTCAAGCTTCGTCTCCGTTGGGGGAGTTGACGTTGGATGGTAACGTTATCACCTTGAGACTAAATAGTAGATCTTTTGAGCCAGATATTACCATCCTCGAAGATGCGCTGACGGTATCGGGCATCCCCGGTGTAACGATACAACCGTCTAGTGTCCAACGAATCAGCGACATAGAAGTAATGTTTACCCTAAGTTTTGACCACACCGACATCGACGGAGATGCTGAGCTCACCTTCGCCGTCGGTGACGGTGCGATAACAAACTATCAAGGTGCTGCGTACAGCATAGAAAGCCGTGTTGCCGGCATTGAAGAATCAGTTGACGTTTCAGTTACATCTCCGTTGGGGGAGTTGACGTTGGATGGGAGCGTTATCACCCTGACGTTAAGTGGCAGAACTCTTGAGGCAGATATTTCCACAATCCGCGATGCGCTGACGGTATCGGGCATCCCCGGTGTAACGATACAACCGTCTAGCGTCCAACGAATCAGCGAGACAGAAGTAATGTTTACCCTAAGTTTTGACCACACCGACATCGACGGAGATGTTCAGCTCACCTTCGCCGTCGGTGACGGTGCGATAACAAACTATCAAGGTGCTGGATTGCGCAGCAGCAAGCGTGTTGAGTCCACTGAAGAATCAGTTGACGTTTCAGTTGCATCTCCGTTGGGGGAGTTGACGTTGGATGGGAGCGTTATCACCCTGACGTTAAGTGGCAGAGTTTTTGAGCCGGATATTTCCACAATCCGCGATGCGCTGACAGTATCGGGCATCCCCGGTGTAACGATACAACCGTCGAGCGTCCAACGAATCAGCGAGACAGAAGTAACGGTTACGCTTGATTTCGACAGGACCCCATTTATTGATGTTCCCCCGCCGCTGACTGTCAGCGTGGGCACCGGTGCGATCTCAAACTATATGGGGGAGGCCGTTACCGTAGAAGTTTCTATCGTATCCTCCAGAGACGAACAGACTAGCATTTATTGGACAGATCCCCTAGATAATACAATCTACAACGGCAACTTAGACGGTCCAAACGTCGAAGCCTTCGTCGCAGGATTGGGGAATCCAACCGGTATCGCCTTAGACGCGGCGGATAGCAAGATGTACTGGACAGACGCGGGGACGAAAAAAATCCAACGTGCGAACTTGAACGGTTCAAACGTCGAAGACCTAGTTGCCCAAGGATTAAGCGGTCCAAGAAGCATCGCCTTAGATGTCGCAGCGGGTAAGATGTACTGGACAGACGCGGGGACGAAAAAAATCCAACGTGCGAACTTGGACGGTTCAAACGTCGAAGACCTAGTTGCCCAAGGGTTGGGGCGTCCATTCGGTATCGCGTTAGATATAACAGGCGGCCAGATGTATTGGACAGACAACGGGACAGACAAGATTCAGCGATCGGATTTGGACGGTTCAAACGTCGAAGATCTCGTCACAGGATTGGGAAATCCATTGGGCATCGCGTTAGATATAGCAGGCGGCAAGATGTATTGGACAGACAACGGGACAGACAAGATTCAGCGATCGGATTTGGACGGTTCAAACGTCGAAGATCTCGTCACAGGATTGGGAAATCCATTGGGCATCGCGTTAGATATAGCAGGCGGCAAGATATATTGGACAGACGCGGGGACGAAAAAAATCCAACGTGCGAACTTGGACGGTTCAAACGTCAAAGATCTCTTCACAGAATTAGTCTCTCCAGCCGGCATTGCCATTGTAATAGATTCTTCCTCCCCAGTGACACAGGAGGCTGTGGACCATGACCCAGTGGCACAGGAGGTTGTGGACCATGATGCCATTGTTGATGTCCAAGAGTTCGTGCTCTTGCCAAACTACCCCAATCCGTTCAATCCAGAGACGTGGATACCGTATCACTTGGCAACGGAGGCAGATGTTACGTTGACTATCTACGACACAAGTGGACAGGTCGTTCGGCTGTTGAAGCTCGGACATCAAGCTGCGGGACGGTATCAGAGCCGAAGTCGTGCTGCTTATTGGGATGGCAGAAACCAGTTTGGAGAGGCGGTAGCAAGCGGTGTTTATTTCTATCGCCTCTTGGCGGGTAATTATTCTCAGACGCGGAAGATGGTAATTATCAAATAGTATGAAATGACTTGAGTGAAAAGGAGATTTCTAATGAAAAACATGGCAACCAATCACAGAATTATCCTGTTCATGCTAATAACTGTGTTCTTGATGTGCTGGTTTCAAGGTGTGAGTCACGGCGGAAGTTTTTTCGAGGCACTTTTCGGCTTTGGGACAGGACTTGGAACCGCGATTGGGGCAACGGTCGGTGGTGTTGGGACAGCACTTGGCGTAACCGCCGGTACTGTTTTAACCGCTGTCGGTGCCGGTGACATCGGTGTTGCGTTCATTGACGCTGTTACTTGGCAGCCGGGAGGTCCGTCAAATATGGCGTTCATGTGGAATAGAGGGTGGCTCGGTTTTATGGATTCCAACCGTATTCACTTGGGAAATCCTTACGCGGCGTCACCCCACATTACGCTCACATATGGCTCATCTATCAATAGTATCGGCTTCGATCCCGGTGGCTCGCTGCTTGCCAGCGGCAGCGTGGATAATACGATCCAATTGTGGGACCTCGACACAGCGACGCTTTTATCTACGCTTGAAGGACATACAGATAGTGTGTTAAACGTTGCTTTCAGTCCTGATGGCTCGCTACTTGCCAGTGGGGGTGCCGATGGCTTAGTCGGCTTATGGGACCCCGATACAGAGACACTCCTAGCTACGCTTGAAACGCATACGCGTGAGGTGTTAAACGTGGCGTTCAGTCCCGATGGTTTGCTACTTGCCAGTGGCAGTGGGGATGGGTTAATCCTATTATGGGATCTCGCCACAGAGACGGCTGTAGCCAAGCTCGAAACGCACATGGATGACATTTTGGGCATCGCATTCAGTCCCGATGGGACGCTACTGGCTAGCGCGAGTGCAGATGGCTTAGTCGGATTATGGAACCTCACGACAGAAACACTTGATGCGACGCTTGGACATGAGTCTCCTGTTTTGAGTGTTGCCTTTAGTTCTGACGGAGACTTGCTAGCCACTGGGAGTGCGGACGGGGTCGCGCGTTTGTGGGATCCGCATGTGCCAGAACATATAGGCACGTTGGGGCATGAATCCCCTGTTACGAGCGTTGGCTTCGACGGGAACACGCTCGTCAGTCGAAGTGAGGACGGTGCAATTCGGAGATGGGAGATCGCACCCTCAACAGCCGGATCACAGCAATTGGAATCGGTCTGCCAAGTCGGGGATATACTCTCGGTTGGAGAAAGTTGTACCTACCCCGGCACCGATTCGACCTTTTCTGTGCTTAATGACGGGCGATCCCAATGGCACATTCCCAACTTCCCGCTCTCTGACAAAACCTCCATTGGCGGTTCACTGAGTTTCACAGCAACTATCAATGGCAAGCGTTATCATTTCGTTGCCACAGCGCGTGCTGGCAATTCATGGGAAATCGTCGAAATTGGTGACAGGGTTAATACGATAGATGATGGAGATGATCCCCCAAGAGACAGCGAGAGCCAGCCAGAAGGAATAACCGCTTCAACCGCGACTCCACTGACAGAGGCGACGCTAGATGAAAGTGTAGTAACTCTCACCCTAAATGGTGGCACCTTTGAGCGATCTATTTTCAAGATAAGGGAGGCTGTCACCGTGTCAGGCATTTCGGGTGTAACTGTTCGGACCTATGACATTGACCGGGTAAGCGACACCAAAATCACAGTGGAACTGACTTTCGATGGCACTAACCTTGACACCAGTGCAACGCTCACCTTTACCGTCGGTGCCGGTGCGATCACGAATTACAGTGGTTCTGCATTCACCGCACAGATACCGGTCTCCGCGTCTAGGGAGTCATTGGTAGCATCAACAACGTCTCCCTTAACAGAAGCGACACTCGATGGAGCCGTGGTAACGTTGACGCTCAGTGGCAGGACTTTTGAGCGGTCAAGCTTCAGGATCGGAGATGCTGTAACAGTGAGTGGTATCTCTGGTGTAACTGTAGGGACCTTTGATGTTGACCGCGTAAGTGATACCAAAGTTACGGTTGAATTGACATTCGGCGGTAACATCAACACCGATAGCACCCTCACCTTTACCGTGGAAGCCGGTGCGATCGCCAACTACAGTGGCAGTGGATTCACCGCGCAAGTTCCCGTGGCATCAGGTTCAGAATCGTTGGTCGCCTCCAGTACCGCGCCCTTAACAGAAGCGACACTGAATGAGAGCGTCGTCACCCTCACCCTCAGTGGGAGGACTTTTGAAAGTTGGAGTTCTCGGATCAGAAACGCTATCACCGTATCCGGCATTTCAGGTGTAACGGTTCGGACCTATGACATTGACCGAGTGAGCGACATAACAGTAACCGTTGAATTGACCTTTGATGGCACGAACTTTGACACCGATAAACAGCTCACCTTCACTGTCGGAGCGGGCGCAATCGCGGGCTATGATGGTCCGGCGATCACCGACCAAATACCCGTTACTGCGATCACCGAATCAATGCGTGTTTCGACCGTGACTCCATTGACGGAAAGCAGCTTAGATGGGAGTGTGGTCACACTGACACTCAGTGGCAGGACTTTTGAAAGTTCGAGTTATACCGTCGGACGCGCCATAACCGTATCTGGTATTGATGGCGTCACTTTCAGAACCTCCGATGTGGATCGTATTAGTGATACCCAAGCCACGGTTGAATTGCGTTTCAGTGGGAACATCAACACCAATACGGTGCTCACCTTTACTGTAGGTGCGAATGCAATCGACAACTACAGTGGTGCTGCATTCACCGCACGGATACCCGTCACTTCGGTTAGGGAGTCATTGGTCGCCTCATCAGCGGCTCCATTGACTGAGTTAACCTTGGATGAAAGCGTAGTTACACTGACGCTGAGTGGTAGGAGTTATGAAAGTTCGAGTTATACCATCGGACGTGCCATAACGGTATCAGGCATTGATGGTATCACTTTCAGATCCTACGATGTGGATCGCATCAGCGATACCAAAGCCACAGTTGAATTGACATTCAACGGTAACGTCCGAACCGACAGCCGCCTCACCTTCACCGTGGGGGCAGGTGCCATAGAAAGTTACGACGGCCCCGCACTCACCGCAAAAATATCCGTCACCGCCGGACCCGCAGCCGATACAAACAACGATGGTGTGGTGGACCTCCAAGATTTGGTGTTGGTGGCATCGAATTACGGACAAAAAGGACAGAATACCGCAGATGTCAACGGAGATGGTGTCGTAAATATTGATGATCTCACCATAGTCGCTAGCGCGATAGACAATGCGGCAGCGGCACCTCTGGCACAACCACAGATACATGAAATGTTCACCGCAGCGGATGTCAAACTGTGGCTCTATCACGCGCAGCGACTCGACCTCACTGATACAACAGTGCGACGGGGTATTCTGTTCTTAGAGCAATTACTCGCCGCACTCCTCCCAAGAGAAACAGTTTTGTTGCCCAACTACCCCAACCCGTTCAACCCGGAGACCTGGATACCGTATCACCTCGCTTCAGATGCCGATGTGTTGCTCTCTATCTATGACATCAATGGTATGTTGGTGCGTGAATTGGATCTGGGACATCAGCGGGCAGGCTATTACACGGATAGAAGTCGTGCGGCGTATTGGGACGGCCGCAACGGATTGGGTGAGCGGGCTGCGAGTGGAATCTACTTCTACCAGTTGCAAGTCCGAGTGGATCCCGTGACCGGGGCGGGCGATTATTCACAAATGCGGAAGATGGTGATCCTGAAATAGGCAAATGTTAATTTCGCGGCTCATGTTAAGAAATGGTGCACCAGAAACCCAGGGCAGAAGAAAGAAACCGAGTTTTGAAGAAAAAACTCGGTTTCTCTTTGCACTTTCTTTTTACATGAGCCAATTTCGCTATTTAGCGGTAGGCGGGGCATCCCCGATAAAACGGGATTTCGCTACCCTCAACTTGTCCCGCCCTATGCTGCTGCACGATTTCTTATTAACATGAGCGAATTGTTTTTGTTCACATTTGTTAAAAAACACTTGACTTTCGTTACCGAATGGGGTATACTATAATCTGTTGGTGAGCAATTATTGGATTGCTCACAATTTTTCGTCTTGCTCTCAATATCTTTGAACTAGACGTCAACTGGCGTGTTCTTCCTGAACGTCGGTAATGCCAGACCGCCTCCCTCACGGTCTGGCATTTTTTTTCGCTCAGATTTCAGTTGTTACTATTTTTCCTGCGTGTTCGCTCATCTCACGTAACACATCCAGATTAATATCCCCCCGGTTGCGAAAACTAATGCTACTTTTTCCGATCTTGACTTTGCCGAGTCGGGGACCATAGAGTTCAGCCAGATAGGTTTTTCCTTCGACCGCATTGACGTACACGCTGAAGTAATTTTTCTGGCGGGTCAATCCAACGATGAACCATTCGACTTGCGTCTTATCAGAACGCTGGTAGGAATAATTGCCGTAGCCGATGATTTGCTGCTCGCTGCCACCCCAGAAAACACCCTCCCACATAGAGCAAGCCCGATCTGGCAGCGCTGCCCGGATCAGCGTGTGGAGTTCCTCTAAAACCTCCCGGATCTCTGGTGGTTGGCTCGCGATGTAATCATCAGGTGAAGATTTTACTCGTTCCATCTTATATTTTATCTCGTAAATCCGTTCGTTCATGTCATGCTAAGAATTAGTACAGCAGAAACCGAGTTTTGAAGAAAAAACTCGGTTGGCTCATGTAAAAAGAGAGTGCAAAGCACGAAGTGAAGGCCCCCTTTGTACCCCCCTTAATCCCCCCGCAAGCAGGGGGAGAGTAACCCCTGATAAATCGGGATGCAAGTGCTTGTGGCTTTGGTTGCACTAATTCTTAACATGAGCGACTCGGTTTATCTTCGTGCCATGAGCCTTATATTTCATATCAGACAGGGACCGGAACAACAAGTAGCAACTCGCACTTTTTTATCTAGCTATCCCTCGAATCGGTGCTTTTCTACTTCCTTCATCACGAGTTGGGATCCTAGCCCCGGTTTCGTTGGGAGTCGTAGGTAACCATTTTCCACCTGCGGTGGGTCGGTCAATAGGTCGTTACGCCACAGTGCATCCTGTTCGTCATCGACGTATTCTAAGACAAGCGCGTTGGGGATATTCGCCATTAGGTGAACACTGGCAAGCGTTGAGATGGCGCTGTTGGGATTGTGCGGCGAAACCTGCATATAGTAACTCTCTGCCATGGCGGCGATCTTCTTCGTTTCCGCGATACCTCCTGCGCGAACTACATCGGGCATGATCATGTCCACCGCCTGTGCAGCGATTAGGTCACGGAATCCGAAGCGTGTGTAACGTCGTTCCCCAACGCAGGTAGGTGTGTTCACCGCTGCGGTCACCTTTGCGAGTGCGTCAATGTTTTCAGGTCCCACCGGCTCCTCATAGAATAACAGTCCAATTTCCTCCAACCTATTTCCCAATCGAATCGCTGCACTCGTGGTATATCGGGCACCTACGTCGGTTGCGATATCTACCTCGTCTCCCACAGCCTTTCGACACCGCTGCATGTGTGCTAGCGCGATCCGTTCTTCGCTTAGAGTGATGGAGCAAGGGGTGTTGATCCTTTCCCCCGGGCGGGGTGTGCCGCCGGGGAAATAAGCCTTGATAGCGGTGCACCCTTTCTCCGCCAAGCGAGCGCACTCTTCCGGTTCACCCGCGTGGCTATAAAAGCGCACCCTATCCCGACAAGATCCGCCCAGTAGGTTGTAGATCGGCTGCCCCACTGCTTGTCCCACGATGTCCCATAGCGCGATCTCAATACCGCTGATTGCGGCGATCACCGCCCCTGTTTGCCCAATTTGCTGCAACGCGTGATACAACTGATGGTAGATGTATTCGATGTTAAATGGATTTTCTCCGATAACAAACCGGCTCAGTTCCTCAATTGACTGCTTAATAATTGTGCCGCCGGGCCAATTCGTTGCGTCCCCTAGCCCTACCACACCCTCATCGGTGAATACCTGCACGAAGATCCACGGTGAAGGAATTACAGTGTTACGGTTTGATCGCACAAGGTGCACTTTGATGTCAGTAACCTTCATTGAACTCTCCTCCCTATCCGCCAGCTTGACCCGGCCACTTGTATGGTCGTCCAAACGGCAAGCCAAAAGGCTCTTCGCTGGGTCGGAACGGCACCATATCCGCAATCTCCTGAAGTTCAGCAAGGATATCCGTTGGCAGCGGTCCCGCTTCAACTGCACGCACGT
The DNA here is from genome assembly GCA_965208425.1 of Candidatus Poribacteria bacterium. Lineage (GTDB taxonomy): Bacteria > Poribacteria > WGA-4E > WGA-4E > PCPOR2b > PCPOR2b. Next base: position 258,764 of record OZ242335.1, read on the forward strand.
TCTGTTCAACCTCCTCCACTGATCGTGCTCCCATCAAGACTGTGGAGATTTCAGATGTTGCTACCATCAGGCGGAGGGCAGCCTCCGGCAGCGTCATCTCAATTTCATCCAGAAATGCGTAAAGCCGCTGATACTGTTTCTGTCGTGGCGGGCTTAACCACGGTGCTCCCGTCTCTATTTCGGGGTAACGTCGCGATAGAGCACCCTGCTGAAGCGGCGAACCGACAACAACGCCCATATCCCCTCGTTTGGCTTCAGGGAAGATCGAGATGGTCGCTTCCCGCCAGAGCAGGCTATAGTTGAACGCTGTCAAAACGACATCGTAGTTTCCCGTTGCCATGATGAGTGGAAGCTGATAAGCGGTGGTGCCGCCAAGTCCGGTGAATCGGATAATCTTCTCCGCTTTCAATTCTTCCAGCAGATCGCAGACGGGTCCGTGGAAATTGTCGTAGTTCGTCCACCAATCGTACTGACCGGGACGGTCGGGCTCATGGACTAACAGGACATCGATATAGTCACGTTTGAGTAATCGGAGGCTTTCATCGACCGACCGCCGCAAGATGTCCTTATCTTGCGGATTGAATGGCTGCGGACGGCCTCCGAGTTTCGTTGCAAGAAAGTACGGCTGCGGGACACCTTCAAGCGCGATGCCCAAAACCTCTTCGCTGTCGCGGTAGCTAGGTGCTGTATCCACATAATTTACACCGAGTTCGAGCGCACGACGGGCAGCACGGCACCCCTCATCACGTCCAAGGTCACCCGCTCTGGAAACGTACAGTCCTCCCATCCCCAACACACTGACTTCAAGTCCTGTGCGTCCAAGCGTTCGTTTTTCCATATTTTGTTCCTTTCGTACGGAACGCAGATCTGCGTTCCCTACAACACCTCGTAGAGGTTTGATCGTTACTTTATTCGTTTGCTGGTGCCATGTCCCAAGCATCAAGGGATTTCACGTCTACACTCCCACCACAACTGAATAGGGTTACGCCTAGACTATCGCCACGGGTCGGATAGATTCGCTGTGTCACACACTGGCGTCCATTGGCGAAAACCTCTAATACCGAACGATCTAGAAAAATCCGTAACTTGAGCGATTCCCCGGGAAGTAGTTCAAACGGTGCTTCTTGGGCGGTTACCACTCTCTTGCCTTCAGGCACCCGTTTCGTTGCGCTTTCGTTGCGATAGTATATGTATCTTATACTTTCATCAAGACTAGATTTGCTGATGTTTACGCCCAATGTCTTTGTGCTTGGATTGCACACAATGGAGGTCTGTTCTTCCCCGTCCGGTGAGCAACGAACCTTTACGCCAAACTCAGTGTTATCGGCTGGGGCAACTTCCACAGCAAGTTCTAGACAGTCCCCTCGGACATCGTCAAGTTCTAGTTCCGAATCGGCGGTCAGATGGATGTTCTCGCGCTGACGGTGGTTCTGCCGCAGCACCTCCAGCTCAGGAGCAGGTTCAATTACCAAACTACTATCTTCGGCTAACGACAAAATCCGTGGCACGGTCATCACGCCAGACCAACCGGAGGCACGCTCGGCTTCTTGTGTTCTTGCTTCACGGATCCAGTCGAAGAAAATACGACGCCCGTTCCCATCCGGCACGGTGATTCCACCGCCGAGATGTCCGCCGGGCCAACTCATGCGAGCGTATTGTTCAGGGTGAAGATAGTCGTCTTCATATCGTCCGATATAGTATTGCGTTCCCTGCAAATGACTGCAAAACAACAACATATGCTTATCCCCTATCGGGAAGAAGTTCGGGACAGCACAATCCTCATCCGCTTCGGTCCAACGCCGGTTCGATTTGTAGAATGGGTGTAGATACTCCCAATGAACCATATCGGAAGACTTGAACAGATAGGCGGTATCCCCTCCTGCTGGATCGCGACTGCCACACAACGCATACCAAAAGTCGCCATGTTTCCAAGCGCACGGATCATAGACGCGGTACTTTCCGTAATCCGGATCGTCCGGTTGTGGGACCGGTATAACGGGATTTGCAGGGTGTTTTGTCCATTGGTTTAAGTTTGGGTCTTCGCTGGTGGCGATACAGGTCCCTTCAGGGACACCGTGATAAATCAACGTAGGAACGCCATCGTTAATCACCGCACCGCCGCTGAAGCAACCGTCCCGGTCAGGACCGCCCAACGTCGGTGTCAATGCAATCGGATGATGCGTCCAATACACAAGGTCTGGGCTCGATGCATGTCCCCACTGAATCCATTTCCAGTAGGCACCGTCGGGGTTATGTTGGTAGAAAATGTGGTATCTGCCGTTCCAGAAGAGGGGTCCATTGATGTCGTTCATCCAAGCCCACGGCGGGGTGAAATGATACGCGGGTCGCTGGGGATCTTTCTGAAACTTCTCTCTCAATTCCTGGGCAGATTGGATGAGTTGTTCGGTTTTTTCGATTTCGTTGGTCACTATGGGGTTACTCCTTTCGTACTCTTGGAGATCTGTCACGAGGGCTCAATGCCCGGTAGCAAAGGTTGTTCTGAACCAACATTGCCTACTATACCCGTATCACCTATTACTTCAATTTGGTGTTCATATAGCAGGAAGTTAGGGATAGGAAGTGGATCCACATGCAGAAGTTCACTTGGATCATCTTTTACCTGTTCTCTTAGTTCCATAAGTAAACGACCCAAGGCGTTAACGCCAATTAGCGTATCCTTATCTACCGGTTTAGCACCCCAAAAGTCATCCCGTCTTGATTGTTCTACTATCGGGAGGTTTGCGGTTTCTAACAATAGTTCACTGAACGAATCCCAATTCTGTGCGAGTTTCACTTGCAAGCACCAGCGCATAATTTTGACACGCACTGCGTTCCAATCAGGACGAGAGTTTTGTCGATGGGGTTTGCCCTTCATCTTTGCTGTCATGGGGCTTCTCTGCTCTATAATCAGTTGCTGGACTTCTGGCATATGCGGAAAACGGCAAGCCTGATACAATGCCTCAGACGTGCGAATCTTGATGTCATTGACAACCAGCGGATAGCCGCCGGCCATGTTGGACAAGCCACCGTATTTTTCTTTGGTTTTGAGAAAAACGGCCGAGTCGGTGCGGTGATACGTCCGCAGCTGATGATTGCCTTGATTGTTGGTTGCAGTGGTCATTTTGGTTCCTCCTATGGGTCATAGGTTTTACGCAGAAACAACGGATACCATCTGCCAAGCGGATGATTAAATGGATACTCCGGATTCCCATACCAAAGGGCAAGCGGGCAGTTGTTGGGGCAGTTTCGATAGGTTACAAACATTGAGCCGAAACCAGAATCAAAAGGACTATATCCCAAAGGTTTGAGCCTTTGACTAGGATTGCTGGCGAATCCTCGTATTGTTTGCCCAGCACGCAAGAACTCCCTTTCAAGCAATTGACGTCCATTGACGCTGGAAAAGAAACGGCTTGCCCGCTCATTAAGGCTGCGTACCCCAATTTCTTCAGGACAAAGTATATCAGTTGGGACCAGCATACCTTGGTCACGCCATGTGCGGCGATTCTCGAATGAAATCGATCGCCAAAATTGTGTAGTAATTTGTCTTTGCGATAGTGCAGCAATCCTATTATTCCGGTGGAACCAGTACTCTGCGCGGGTATGAGTGGCAATAACGATTATATGTAATTGTGCTCTTGGGGAAATATTTTCCGTTATTTCTGCAAGGTCCTCTGTAACACGGTCGCCAGTAAAAATGGCGTCATCCAGATAAATGAGTGCACCATCGCCGGGGCCACCGTGATCTATATTCAAACCATACCGTTCCTTGAGTATTTCCCCAAACAGCATTCGTATTTCAGCTTGACTTCTTCCGTTTTTCTGGATATTGAGTATGTGTGCATTTCTCCAGAAGTCACGAGGAATACTGCCAACTAACGCTTCATGAGTAGCTACAGATTCAAGAAAGTTCTTTACCGCAAGTTTTGGCTTGTAGGTGAGTTTGAACACGTGGTCCAACTCACGCAGCATAGGGAGTTGAACGTTTTCATCGAACTGGCTAATCCATCGGTCAACGTGGTCAAGTGTAGGTTCGGGAATTTCACCGGCCCGGTAATCTTTGATAGTATTGGTTATGGATGCCAGCAAATTCCTTCGTTCAGTCATCGTGGGAGCTCTCCGTTCATCATTCTACTCCTGAGAGAACCTCCTTATCCGTAAGCCCCGCGCGGATGTTCGCCGAGTAGTTCTCGCTGGCGAGGGCTGCATTGGTCAAGAATATCGCGGGACAGGCTGTAATTGAGAAAGGGCCAAAACCGCTGTGCGACAAACCGGCGGGCATAACTTGGAACAACCGACAACCGAGTGAGATCTGTTTGGTTCGGTGCGCCACGATGCCACATCTGGTTGCTGTACATGATGCAATCCCCAGCATTACAGGTAAGGGATACCGGTCCTTGACCTCGCCAATGCGGTGGATCGCCGTCTTCTGGTCTCGGTTGCCGACAGGCACGATGGCTGCCGGGGATTACCTCTGTTGGACCTAACTCCATTGGGACGTCCACAACATAATAGTGACAATTGATTGTATTGATGATGGGAGGATATTCCACGTCGTCGCTGACATCTTCCGGGCGCTGCAAGTAAATTTCGTCAGAATGGAATCTCGATACCTCATTTCCTGTGAACATCCGGTGCCCCTGTAACCCGATGATGTGCATCCGTTCACCAAAAATATGTTCCATCAGGGTATAGATAGGCTCGTTCAGCAGCAAATCTACAAAATCCATCCCTTTTTCAAAAAGTCGCACCAGTGAGTTTGAACCGTAGCCAACGGAGGGCTCAAATCCGGCGATACGTTTACGGAAATGCTCAACCGCTAGCGGGGGCAAGGCGTTGGGAATAATGAGATAGCCCACATCAATCAGCTGCGCCTCCCATTGAGAAATCTGATCTGTGCTCGGTTTTTCGGTATTCAGTGATGGCATCTCAATCCCTTCAAATCGACCCCGTGGGGATGTGGTAGAAGCTTTTTGCATATCAATCTCCTTTCAAATCTGAATTCCCATCTGCCCATTTTACTGATAGCGTTCTTCAGGGCGGAATCGGTAGTCGCCGAGCACCTGAAGCAGACGGTCATTCGTTCCTTCGAGGATATGTTCTGGCATCTTGTAGTTGATGTAGGCATTATAACGCGGAAAGGGCCATCGCCTAGCGTATTGCTGCTGAAGCAGATAGCGAACTTGACCCGCCCTGTTGGGGGTCCCTCTGTGCCAACATTGTGGATCGTGCAGATAGATGTCGCCCGCTTTGCAAAGCACCGAAACAGGACCGCGCCCTTCAAATGTCGGTGTCTCTGTTTTGGGTGGATTCCTGCCGGAATAGTGGCTGACAGGAACGTATTGTGTCGGACCATGTTCGATGGAATCGATATCCGTCAGGGGCACCTGCACGGTGAGCCACTGTACCGGCAGCTCGATGCGTGGATCGTGACGGGGAACGTCATCGGGCAGTGGGAAGAATAGGGCATCATCTACGTGCCATTGGTCTATTGCATTGGTGTCATCAGTGCGAATGACGTTCATGCCACATTGTTGGAAACCCTTGCCAAAAATTGCTTCCATCAGGCTATAAATCGGTTCGCGTATCAGCAGATCGCAGAAGATTCGATCCAGTTCGTTGGTGTGTCTAAGGATAAAATTCCTCTGAACGTAGTGACCGCTTATGACCTCTGGATCGACAAACAGCGCATCCGTCTTCTCACGTAGTGCCTTCACTTCGTGGGGTTCAAGCACCCCCGGAATCAGCGTAAATCCGTTCCGCCTGAAATCGCGGAGGATTTCAGCCATCCGTTCTGCGCTGAAAGGTTCTCCTCTGTTAATCGGTGTTTGCTTCAAGGGGTTATCCTCCTACTCTTCCTCTAATCCTAAGTCCACAGTATGCTTTCTCTGTAGTGTTGACCGAGGTACTTCTTTCTAGGCGATCTATAATACCATACGCGAACGTTCATATAGTTCTCACGTTTCACTTCCCGTATATCGCGCTTCGGAGCGGGAGTGCAGATCATCGTGCAATTCAAGTAGACGTCGATCTGCATTTTCAAAGAGATGTTCAGGTATTCTGTGTTGGATATAGGCGTTATAACGTAGAAATGCCCATGCTGGACCATACTGCTGTTGGAGTAAATAGCGATAACGCCCTGACCGATTCGGTGTCCCACGATGCCAACATTGGGGATTGTGCAAGTAAATATCACCTGCTTTACAGAGCATGGAGACGGGACCCCGCCCTTCAAATGTCGGCGGATCTGTTTTTGGCGGATTTCTGCCAGAATAGTGGCTGCCGGGAACGTATTGTGAGGGGCCACATTCAATTGAATCGATATCGGTCAACGCAATTTGTACTGTCAACCACATGATCGGCATGTCGATGTGCGGGTCGTGACGCGGAACGTCATCAGGCAGCGGGTAGAATAGAGAATCGTCCACGTGCCAGTGATCGATCGTTTGGGTGTGGTCGTTGCGTAACACTTGGTTACCGCAATGCTGGAAACCTTTCCCAAAAATCGCTTCCATCAGGCTATAAATCGGTTCGCGTATCAGCAGATCACAGAAGATTCGGTCCAGTTCGTTGGGCTGCCAAACGATGAAGTGGTTTTCGCGCAGATAACCGTTCTCAACTGTTTTGGGGTCGTCGAAGAGTTCGTCGGTCTTCTCACGAAGTGCTTTCGTCTCATCTGTTTCGAGTACGTCCGGAATCAATACAAACCCATCTCGCTTAAACTCATGGATGATTTCATGGGTTCGTTCTTTGCTGAGAGGCGTTCCATTCTGAATCGGCGTTTGATTCACGTGAGTCCCCTCCTTGGCGGAAGGATTCAAATGATATGGGGCGAACCTTGCGAAGATTTTATGCGGTTGCAAGGTTGGGTTTCTATACTGTTCGGTATCATAGCAAAATTTGGGCTATTCCGCAACGAAAAAAGGTGTTCGCATAGAATCATTTATGGTAAATTCTAGAATTATTTAGACACTCCCAATACACAGCCAACCCCCTAAATCCCTCCCCCGATTTTATCGGGATGTACCACTTATCAGGGTGACTTTTTGAAACTTCGCGCAGGTAAGAGTTATTGGTAAATGTCTACTTATTTCTCTGATTCACTATAGTTCTCTTGTAGGAGGGATCTCCGAATCCCGACACATCGCTCAGACAGAGAAAAAACCAAAAACTCTTGACCTCATTTCGGTTTCGTCATAATATAAATTCAAACTTCAAAATTTTAATAATAATGTTCTGTCTTGAATGCAATCCGAAGGAGGGCAAATCTCATGAAAGCTGCTGTGTTATATGAAATCAATACACCACTAAAAATCGAAGAATTCGATTTGCCAGATACAGGACCGAATCAGGTGCGAGTGCGTATTGTCGCCAGCGGTGTCTGCCATTCCGATTGGCACGTCGTCAAGGGCGATTGGCCCCACATCCCGATACCGACTATCCTCGGTCACGAAGGAGCGGGCATTGTCGAAGAGGTGGGAAGCCAAGTCAGTGGGGTTCGCGAAGGCGACCACGTTATCCTATCGTGGAAGCGAAGCTGTGGCTATTGCGAGATGTGTCAGAAAGGGTTTCCCACCCTGTGTGAACTCCCGCCCGATACGTCCACGCTTCCCCGATTTCCCGGCGAACAGAGAACGATGGAGAAGATGGCAGGTTTGGGGACCTTTGGCACACATGCGCTGATACCTCAAGATGCGGTTATTCCCATAGATAAAGATATGCCCTTCGCGCAGGCGGCGCTGATTGGATGTGGCGTTATGACAGGAGTGGGCGCAGCGATCAATACCGCTCAGGTGCAGCAAGGGAGTTCGGTGGCTGTCTTTGGTTGTGGCGGCGTGGGGCTCAACTGTATTCAAGGCGCAGCGATAGCAGGTGCAGAACCGATTATCGCGGTGGATGTCCGAGACAACAAGCTGGAGATGGCAAACCGTTTTGGTGCAACCCACACAGTCAACGCTTCTCAGGAGGACGCTGTCGCTCGCATTCAGGAACTCAGTGGTGGTCCCGGTGTCCACTATGCGTTTGAAGCGATTGGAATCACAGGTGAGCCGTTCCTCCAAGCTATCCAATGCACCCGCAGGCGTGGCATCACTGTTTTCGTCGGTCATGCCCCCGAAGGCACACCTGTCGCTTTGGACGCCCGGATGTTGATGCACGAGAAAACAGTTATCGGCTCCTATTACGGCTCCGCACGTCCCCATGTGGACTTTTCGCGTTTGATTCGTCTCTACAAGGCAGGGAAGTTAAATCTGGATGAGTTGGTAACGCGGAAGTATCCGTTGGAGGGAGTCAACGAGGCGTTTGAGGCGTTGGGGAGAGGAGAGGTCGCGCGTAGCGTCTTGATGTTCGAGTGAGACACTTATAGTAGATTTTAGAATTATTTAGACACTTCCAATGCGCAACCAACCCCCTAAATCCCCCAACTCCCCTGACAAGGGGAGAAGATTAAGAGAGGATCTTCTCCCTTGTCTTTCCCCTCTTATCAGAGGGGTTCAGGGGGGCTTTGGCAACTTCGCGAAGATCGAAGTTATGGGCAAATGTCTACTTATTTTTAGAATTCACTATAGTCTCACGGTTTTTGCGCTGAGGTAAGGATTGCAGGCATTGGAATCTCCACGCCCCCGTCCTTTTCATAAGGGCAGATCGCCTTGATGACGGCTTCACGAATGCTGTCTAGTGCCACCCTAGATTGGGCGCGGAGCAATCCGCCCGTACGCGCTGTCCCTTCGTAGAATGCAACAAAGAGGGCGTCAGGTGAGGAAAGTCGCCATGTCTGCTGAACCTCTGTTATTGAGGGATCGGTAAAGCCGATTGCTCGTAGAGTTCGTTCACTTTCGATGGGGTCGCTGAATCGGAAGAAAGGGGGACCTTCAGGAAGCTGAACGTTGGGGTCGCCGTGGGTTTCGATCGCCTGAAGCATTATCTGAAATCCAATCGCAGCGTCGGGAGTCGCCCAGACAGTGAAGCCGATCCGTCCACCGGAGCGGAGTACGCGATACGCTTCCCTCAATGCTTGTTCAGGTTTACCGAAGTGTAATAATCCGAAATTGATGACAACTGCATCAAAGCTGTTATCCGAGAAGGGCAACACCGCTGCATCGCCTTCACAGAAGTCGATATCTGGATACTGTTTCTGCGCTTGGGCGAGCATTGCCGTTGAGAAATCAACTCCGACAACCCGCATCCCTTTTCTTATGCCTGCCTGCGCGACGTTGCCCGCGCCGGTTGCGACATCAAGCAATCGCGTTGTGTCACCTCTCTGGACAACAGATAGAAGTGGTTCAATGGTTTGGCTGGTGAGGCGTGTCCAAAAATTGTGATATGACCGTGCGCTCCTCTCCCAAGCGGTGTGTTCAAATGTCCAGAATGGGTCGGGGGGCAGGTGGTTTGTCATAGTCAGCTACTGGGGCAGATTGAACTAAAATGCGCTGTGCGATGTCGTCAGCGGACACCACCGAGAGGTCAAGAGGTGATCAAACAAAAGGTTTGTCGCTTCGGGTGTGCCGATCTGTTTCAACGCAAACGTCGCATGGAAGCGCACATACCGATTCTCATCGTTCAGTGTATCGAGCAACGCGGGTATCGCAGCTTCAGCAGCAGGACCGAGCCGAGCTAACGCCCGCGCTGCATTATCGCGAATCCAATAATGTTCATCGCGCAGTAATTCAATCAGCGCAGGGACGGTGTTCTGAGCGGGTTGACCGATAAGCCCCAATGCTTCCGTTGCATGACGGCGCACCCACGCAGATTCATCCCGCAAAGCTTGGGTGAGTACAGGGACTGCCTCTTGGGCAGCGTTGCCAATATCGCCGAGGGCATAAGTCGCACTCGCACGAATTGACTCGTTGTCAGAAACTAATGCTTCTACCAACGCCGGCACTGCCGGTCCCCCGATTGCGCTCAACGCATAGGTCGCGTGTTGGAAACTCTCCGTCTCTACCCCGGAACGTGATGCCTCCCGCCATATTTCAATCAACGCCGGCACTGCCGGTGTGCCTAGCGTCCCCAGCGCATACGCCGCATTGAGGCGAATAACTTCATCTTTATCCCCAAGAGCTGCAATCAAGGCGGGGAAATTATTTTCAGTCGCCGCGTTATCTTCCGGTGCCCCGTTCTGTTTCCCATAATACCAATTCCAGAGACTGCGCCATATAACCTTAGGTCCCTTTGAAGACGCTTCTATATCAGGGGGTTGCCATGTCGGATCTGTGCTGTTCCAAGAGGGTGCTTTCGGTTCGTCCAATCGGGTGAAGAGGAACTTTAGCATGTGACGCTTTTTGTTGCTCTGATTCGGCATTGCCCGGTGCCAGAGATCATAATGCACCAACGTCACTGTGCCAGCCTCCCCACAAAGAGCCAATTCCGGTTGTGTGTGCGCGCTTTCATGTGTCTCGTAATATTGGGTTGCGGGTAGCACCGCTGTCGGTCCCATATCTTCGGTGGTATCTTGGGGATAGTAAAATCCCATCATCCAACGGCATCGGTGCCGCCGTATCTGCTCGTCTCCTTCATAGGAGTCTTTATGAAAATTTTGTCCGGTACTCCCCGGCGAGTTGAAGTGGCAATAGCGGTGTGAGTGCATGACATAATTCTCGCCAAGCGCGCTGGTCAAAGCACCGTGAACTGCCGGATGTGAAAAGACCTGCTGAATCTCAGGAATGAGGGGTAGCAGGTTGTTCCCCAAATTTCCCTGATTCTCGAACATATCTTCGATCTGCTGGAAAATCGTTTTGTGGAAATTAGCGGGGAAATCGGTCTGTATCTTGATATAACCGTCAATGATGAAGCGGCGCATCTCTTCGTCGTTGAGGAGATTTTTTTGATTGTTCATCGGTTTTCCTTTCATTCCGTATGCTGGGTTTTCTGAGAGCACTCATCATTATTATACCAAATCATCGATCTTAACGGGAAGGTTGATTTTCCCATGCGAGCACCCAATACCTGATACACATTCTCAATTATTGTGTTGCATACTGCAAAGAAAGAACAATTGAAAGCTTGTCCTTGAGTGAAGCGAAAGGAGTGCCCAAAAAATTTCACATGATAATTTTTTATAAAATCACCCAAAAAGAGAAACATTTCTGCTCTTTTTGCAACAATAGAGTGTTACCTAAAAAGCTTTATTGTTGTGGTAAGGGTAAAACATTGTGAAAATAGATGACGCTTGCATAGTAAAATCCGTTCTCGCAGGGAACTCCAACGATTTCCGTGTGCTAGTCGACAAATATAAACTGCTAGCTGAACAATGGGCGTTTCATCATGCTCGGAATATGTCCGATGCCGAAGAAATTGTGCAAGAGGCGTTCGTCGAAGCATATTCCCGGCTCAGTACACTGCAAAAGCCGTGTCGATTTAGCAGTTGGTTCCGTCGTATTGTGACCAACATTGCGATTTTGTGGTTTAGGCAACGTAGATCGATAGTCTCCTTTGAGGAGGTTAGCAACATCTACCATAACGAGGAAGAAATTCGTTATAGCTACTACGATACCCTGTCGCCCCTCGATCAGTTTGAGGCGAAGGAACAAGCGGATAAACTTGATGCGGCAATTTCGGCACTGCCTCAGACATATCGGCAGGTCATCATGATGTTCTACTTTGACGCCCAATCTTATAAGGAAATTGCCGCCGAATTGGGCATATCAGTTGCTGCGCTCAAAAGCAGGTTATATCGTGCCAAGGAAAAACTAAAAAAGGAGATGTTGAAAAATGAATGAAGTGATCGTTGAAAAGATTGAGAATCTCATCGATTTCAATAAAGACTTGGGTGAGAAGGTCACAAAGGAGATTGACTCACTTCGTGAAGAACTGATTACCATTCGTCATCTGCTTGAACAGAACTATTCGCCGGACCCGTCGCTTCCTCAATCTGACCAGCTTTCTCGAGTTTTTCAAGAATATCGTAAATTCCCTCTTGACACGGAAGATCCGATAAGATGGGGATTTATGGGGGCATGGGGACAAGGTGGTGCTCATCTTGCGACGAGCGTCCTATTCACGTCAGTAGACAACTTTCTATCCAAGAATAGCAATGAGGCAGTTGCGGCGTTCGCACAGGTTTTCAGCGATCCAAGAGTCATCGGCATCTGTAAGTGTCTGTTTCGTAGTGAAGATCCGGTGCCACGTGAGCAGGTGAAACAGGTGTGTAACCTGAACGATGCGGAATTGGACGCCGCCCTCGAACCGATGCTAGAATGGCATTTCGTTCGATGGCAGAACGACAAACTCCAAAAAATTGCGCACGGCGTCAATTGGGCAATAACGTTGACCGGGATGACAAGCGAGGCGAAAAACGAACGTCATAAACAAGAGGAATCCGCTTCAGTGAATCCGTAAATCTGAGCGATGAAACCTTCGGATAGTAACCTTTGGTGCTAGTTAGTGAGAAAGTCGTTTCCACATTGTTCAAGTCGCTTTGAATCCCCCCGATAAATCGGGGTAAACTAATTATTGGGGAGTTCATTGATTCATTCTTCTTACGTTTCCCCCTTCGGATACACATGTCGCCCCTCTGGGGCTTTAGGGTATTTGTTTATCCATGTACTATAGACATGTCGCCCCTCTGGGGCTGAATGAACCGATGAACCAATGGTTTTGACGTTTCACGCATCACATTATCAACATCTGCAAACTAGCACTAGTGGCTATTTATGAGCACCCTTCAATTATTTAGATGCTCCCAATGCACAGCCAACCCCCTAAATCCCCCTTGTCAGGGGGACTTTTGAAACTTCGCGCAAGTTAGAGTTATTGGTAAGTGTCTACTTATTTCCCTGATTCACTATAATTACGTTTCACGCATCACGTTTCACGTTATCAACAGTTACAAGCTAGCGCAATCTTATCATACAGAGGTTACTAATTTCGTAGAGATTTTGAGGCGACGCCGTACAAACTGTGATACAGAGTCGATGCCCATATTGAGTAGCACTGTGATGAGAATCAGCAAAACTGCCTTATCGATCTGGTCATCGGAAATTGCGCTGTCGATGTAGAATCCCAGCGTGTAGATACCAAGGATGCCGAGGATTGCCGATTCTCGCATCATCACCTCCCAGCGATAAAACAGGAACGCGAGGAACTGTCCGTATACGCGTGGCAAGATTTCAAACAGATACCGATCTATCCGTCTCTGAGGTGCATCTATCCGCAGTTGCACCAAGTCAGCGTTGTTACTGCACAGGAACCCAAGGATAGCTCCATTATGCAGAAGAATCGCCCAGACCGCCGGGAGCATTGATGGACCCCAGAGTTGTACAAGGATATACGCGAGGATGTACTCCGGTGTGGTGCGGATAACAATCAGTCCATAATGCGAAATCCGGCTACTAATCTTTCCTGAGAAATGCCGGCAGGCGAAGGGGAAGCTAAGCAGCGCAAATACACCTGTCCCTACCAACACAACCTGCGTCAGCACCACTGTGTTCCATATCCCTTCCCATGCTTCGTGGACAAAAATCTCATTTACCCAACTCACGATCGGTTCCCACGCAAACGAGATCTCATTCGTGCCATCGAGGACACCCTCCCGGCGCATGGGCCAAGGAAGAAGGTCATAGGTGAAAAAGCGGACGATGTTGTCCCACGACACAGTGATTGTCCTTGACAGCAACACAAACGACGCCGCTACATAGAGAGGAACAAGACGTGGCTTGAGCCAGTACTTGAGCGAGGCAATCAGGATATAGAACGCATAGAGCAGCGCCCAAGCCTCCGAATATATGCCTTCACGAAACGCGGTTTCAAGGTGGAATCCGAGCGTTGGCAGTCCGATGAATCCGAGAATGGCGCTGGAACGTAGGGCACACTCGAAACGGTAGCCGGTATAGTGTTTGGTGTCGGCATAGATGACGGGAAGGATGCCGTAGACAAAGCGGCTCAACCCTCCAGATGCTCTGGGAACGCCCTCCAGTGGACGCCGATCTGACTCTTGAATAATCTCTGCGTATACCTTTGCAAAGATACCAGCGTAGGGGATTGCAATGGCGAGCACACCGCAGGTTGGGTTGAGTCCCACAATAGGGAGGAAGATGAAAGCCCAAAAGATCTCATGGATGGCGCGGACAAAAGCGCAGAACAGCCTGACAGGGGTAAAACGGAAGGCAAAAGCCAGTCCGATGCCCAATACGACGGCAAGAAAAATTCCACAGAAGGCAAAGACCACTGTGTTGAGCAGCGCAAGTTTCAAATTCCAGAGGGAGGGAATATCCGGGGTGATTGCACCCCAAGCCATTCGGCTCAGTTCTGTCCAAGGGTGCAGCGTAGAGATTTCAAGGTCCGCCAACAGGAGGGCTATCAGGGCAATCGCAACGAAGAACAGGCTGGTTTTTAACATGGTGATTATAACCCTTGAATGGTCCTATATTCAAAGGGAGTTCCCGTTCCGATACAGTTCCGTAAGCATCGTTTGCGTTACTTCCTCGGTTGGCAAATCGAACTGAATCTCCCCATCACTCAGCCCGACTATCCGCTGTGCGAACTTTAGAGCAAATTCCACCGCGTGTAGTGATAGCACAACGGTTTCGGTGTTCTGAATAATAATTTCCATCACCGTGTCCGCTTGAAGGGGGTCCACCGAGGATATCGGTTCGTCCGCCAACAGGATATCCTCTCCGCGATAAATCGCACGCGCAACAGCGACCCGCTGCTGCTGCCCGCCAGACATTGCCGCAACCTTTTCAAAGATTTTTTCCTCCATTCCCAATGCGTGCAAAATGGGAGTAATTTCTTGCAATACCTTCTTCTGTGGCTTAATTAGGTTTAAGAGGTTGTGGAATGTGGAATGTCGATCGAGTTGTCCTGTATAGATATTGTGGAAAGCAGATAGCTGCGGTACTAAAGCGTAGTGTTGATCCACGAATGCAGATTGGTCCGCAACGCTATTGTAGAGTCTACGCAGCAAGGTCGTTTTGCCGGCACCGCTCGGACCGACCAGTGCGACCTTTTCGCCTCTGTCAATTTGGAGAGTGATATTTTTTAGAACAAGGGTGTTTTCGTAGGCTACGCTTTCTGCAGCTAGATTAAACAGTTCGGTGTTGGGAGATGACTTCATATTCTATAAATTAAAAATGAAAGTTGAAGAATTAATCCTCATCAAATACGGGGACTTCCGTCCCCCGTTTTTCGTGTTATGTACAGAATAAATAAATCAGGACTTACGCAAATTCAGTACGCAGCGCGAGATTTTTTATTTTTAACCCCCTAAATCCCCCTTGTTAGGGGGACTTATAAACCAACTGCGTAAGTCCTATGAATGTTAGTGTGGGAGCGAGACTTCATTCGGAACAACAATTTCGCCGGAGATAATTTTCGCTCTCAATGATTCAACGGTTACTATGATTTCGTCCGAAAGCTCGGATCGGTTGTGTTCATCAAGGGCATAGTCAACTCCGCCCTCTGCGAGTCCGAGGTAGCGGATACCTCCCATAAAAGTCCCGTTGATGGTTTCGTTGATGATGTCATATACGGAATTCTCAATCTGTTTGACCATGCTTGTCAGGACCGTTCCCGGTGCGAGATGATTGCCGTTAGAGTCAACCCAAATGACATATTTCCCCTGCTCTTGAGCGGCTTGGAGCACTCCCAGACCGGATCCACCCGCAGCGGTATAAATGACATCGACTCCGCTCTCATACTGGGTTAACGCGATCTCTTTCGCTTTGTCCGGCTGGTTGAAACCGCCTATATCCTCGCTGATGTAATCTATGGAGACAACCGCGCCTGGATTAACGGCGTGAACCCCAGCGACGTAGCCGGCTTCAAATTCGCGTAGTAAGGGTACGTCCACCCCACCGATATAGCTGATCTGACCAGTCTCCGATTTTAGCCCGGCGATCGCCCCGACCAGAAATGAACCTTCGTTTGCTTTATAGTTGAGACCCGCGACGTTGGGAAGGTCAAGCGCAACATCAACGATTGCGAATTTGACATCGGGAAAATCAGCTGCGACCCGCGACAGCGGTTCTCCCATTTGGAACCCCGCAGTAATAATCAAGTCGGAATTTTGAGCGGCCTGTCTGAACAGCATTTCTGTCAATACCGGATCGCTCTCGTTTCCGATAACCTCATTGAGGTGGATCCCAAGCTCTGCCTCAGCGCGTTTGACTCCAAAATGGAGCGTATCACAGTATCCTGAATCTCCCACGCAATCGTCGGGATATATCATGGTGACGCGGATCGGTACGGTTTCCATTTCGCTCGATGGTTGGAGGAGTTCCTGAACTAAGTCACAACTACAGAGTAAAAGTAGCCCTAACATCCATAAGGGGAAATTTCGGAAGATGCTAAAATTTTTCATCTTTGCTCCTCTATGGTTATACAAATCCTTGCTTCCTTGAAATGTTAGCATAAGTGCCAAATTATCGCAAGCCTCGCCCTAAACACCGTCTACTACTTAACCTAAGTTGCTAGTCAGCTCCTAGGTTGAGTTGTCACATAAAGTTTGTACGCCTGACGCACAAGTTTCGTTGATTTTGTAGCGGGGAATGGATCGCAGATTGGGCAATCTGCGCCACGATTAGCAATATTTGCACTACAACTACTATTTTATGACATAACCCAAGTTGTTAGAGTCAGAGAGAAACCGAGTTTTGAAGAAAAAACTCGGTTTATAGTGCTTGGTTTATCAACTAGCAACTTGCGTTACTTATGATTTTGTGAGGCAGATCTTCATCAAGCAGCACGCGCATCAACGACCTCCAGCGTCATCTTCAGATACGCAACCGCTTGCTCACGGGATACAGGTGGAAAGTCATCAAAGAACTTGTTCAGCGAGTCTCCTGCTGTTAGATACTGAATCAAACTCTCAATCGGAACGCGGGTGCCAGCGAAAACTAAGGCACCATTCATCACCTTTGAATTGCGCGAAACAATCTGTTCTTTCTTCATTGTCAAATTTCCTTGAATTTGCTACAAATTTTCATCTTTGCCTATTTCCTAATAACTCTTAGGAGTTACCCACCTGAGTTTGTGGCAGCGCAATTCATTGCGCGTCACGACGAGCGATAAATCGCCCTACTACAAACCTAAAACCTTACTGTAGTTGCTCGATTCATCGGGCACGGTGGGATGTATTGTACGGCGATAAATTGCCTAAGTCCTATAGGTTGCTTGGTTTGCTTATCCATGCCCTCCGCTAAATCCATTGAATCCGTGATTCAGACAACGGATACATATCGCCCCTCTGGGGCTAAATGAAGCGATGAACCAATGCTTTTCACGTATCACGTCATCAACAGCTGCAAACTAGCACCATTGGTTATTGTACAGAATTGGCTTATGTTAAAAAATTGTACAAAGAAACCGAGTTTTGAGGAAAAAACTCGGTTTCTCTGAGCTGCACTTCACTTCTTTACATGAACCTCAATTCCTTATAATCCCAACCTCAATAGCGGTGTCAAGGATAGGTTGGTACATGGAATTGTCGGCAGGGATAAACTTAGCCCTTGGAAAAGCGTTAAGTATCGCTGGGTCCGTGATGTCGAGAAGGGC
This sequence comes from Candidatus Poribacteria bacterium, assembly GCA_965208425.1. Taxonomy (GTDB): domain Bacteria; phylum Poribacteria; class WGA-4E; order WGA-4E; family PCPOR2b; genus PCPOR2b. Next base: position 276,248 of record OZ242335.1, read on the forward strand.
ACCCTGAACCTTCTTGATGAACCCTTCGCCATAGGTTTCTTCTACACTCCCGCGAATTGTCCAGTTATAGTCTGGGTAGCCGGGAGTGCGCCAGATGACCTGCACCTTTGTTGGATCCACCTTGCCAGCCTCGACCTCCTTCAGCCAAACTTTGAAATTCATCGCCCCGACCTCATAGCTACCGGCTTGAACCAGAGCGAGGGTTTTGGAATGGTCGCCGCTGAAGCCGACGCGCTTGAAAACGTCGCGAGGTGCCTTCCCTTCAAATGCCTGTCGGATGAAATGTTCAGGCATCAGACGGCCTGATGTGGATCCCTTAGAACCGAAAGTGAATGTCTTGTCAGCGATAGCTTTCGGGAATTTTTCAGAAAACGACAGTCCTGTGCTCGTATTGGCGATGAAATAGCTGATGAAGTCGGGATCTTCCGCACCTTGCGCGATAGCGACTGAATTCGGCACTGCCATGCGGGCTTGGACGCCTGACAACCCACCAAACCAAGCCAACTGAACTTCGTTGTTTTTGAACGCCTGAACCGATGCACTGTAGGATTTCACAGGTATGTACTTCACTGTGATGCCCAATTGCTCCGACAGGTAATCGGCTATCTTGCCGAAACGCTCTTGCAGGCGCGTCGTATCCTGATCCGGAATGGCGGTGAACGTAAAATCGGCACCCCATGCCGATACGGTGAATAAGCTAGCAACTAACAATAATGTAACAAATTGATGACACACTTTCAAAACAGATTTCATTTAGATATTTTTCCTTTCATTTAATAAATTTAACCTTGCAGAGGTTGTACACCCCTGCAAGGTGAAAACCCGCGAACTGTTTTAGCAGGGCAAAAATTTTGATATTAGGACTTACGCAGTTGAACGTTCAAAGCCCCTCCCCCCGTTTGCGGGGGGATTGAGGGGGGTGTGGGAAGGGCATCTCCCGCGAAGCGAGGATCCCGATAAATCGGGACCTGCCCCGATACGCCCGATGAATCGGGCAACTACAATCTGGAGTGCGTAAGTCCTGGATATGTACTAGAAATTATAAATGGTATAAAGATTAGCGCGGTCACTCGTACCGTTACCAAAACCGACGTACTCTGTTACCCAGTGGAGATACTCGATACCGAGCGTGAAATGTCCGAAGACCGACTGCACTGCGCCATACACGGCAGAGTTCAGGTCTCTGTCACCATCGTTGAGATCGGCAGCAACAACTTCGTCTATTGCGATACCGGCATGTAAGACATTTTTGTAGCGTTCGGTTTTGACGGTGGTCCAACTCAGTTGTACGAAGCCACCCGTTGCGTGAATCTCATCTCCGGTTTTGGTGTTGACTCCCTGAAGGATGCCCCCTCGTACATCGCTCAGGTTTTTCCCTGTCCAACCTTCGGCGGTGAGCGCGAGGCGATCTTGGTAAAGCGGCACCTTGATATCCACACCGACCACACTGCTCTGAAACGCATCTTCTTCAGTGCCCTCAAGTGGAGCATCTAATTCCTCCCACGCCTGATGTCTCCAAGCACCAATTTCAAGCGGGTGAGATTTGCCATCATCTGTTTTCCAGATAGGCAGATGCAGCGCGAGGCGTCCTTGCAACGTCGGCAATCCAGAAACTTCGCCGTCAGGCACGCCGTTTTTATCAAGGTCTTTCCGGTCAATGGCGCCGGTCAGTCCGGCTGCACTTTGTATCAGCAGTTGACTCGCGCCAATCGGCAGGGTGTACTGGGCGCGGGTCTGTGGACGCCGGTCTGCTAGATTTCCTGTCCCCCACATTAACATATCAGCGTTCACAGACGGGTAAAGGGGTGAAATCAGGTCGGAGGTCTGTCCTGTGAGCAAGAGGAAATTCCCCCATTGGAGTTTTGCCCAAGCGTGTCGCATCCGGAACATATTCCGCGAATCCGACGCAGGACCGCCGTAGAAATCGACCTCAATACGCCCGGTGAGTTTAGCGGAACCGATCGCCTCTACTTCGCCACCACCCAAGTTCAAACCGAAGCGGGTCATACGGGTATAGAGAGTGAATTCGCTCTGATTTTCTGGGGCAGCACCGGGGGCGTTGGGATCCTCGGAACGCACGAAAACCGGAATCTGTGTATCACTCATCCGTGAAGTATCATAAGCCATATCCATACGCAGAAAACCGTAAAATTGAATCTTCGATCCCTTCTGGGTCTGCCCTGCAAATACGACTGTAGAACCTATCAGTAGTAGGAGAAATGAAGTTAGACCAACATTTCTCCATAAGTGGTCTGTCATTAATCATTACCTTTCAAATTGTGAATTTTATCGGAAACTAGTGACGTTTCCGAATATAAATTTACAGATCATGCGCGTCGGGTCAAGAAAATTGATACGCATGTCCTTGATGAAATTGTAATCGACGGACTATGTTATCACGTCTGATCAAAAGAATTCAAATCAAATTATGCTGTCAATGAGGATATTTAGTTTTCCATTATGCTATAAACATATCGCCCCTCTGGGGCTAAAGGCACCCCTTCCGATTTTCTCCGTCTTATCCGTGTAATCCGACGAATCCGTGATTCAGATGGCTTTGCATCCCAATGCTGCATCGGGACAATGCAAATGCAATTCCCTTATAGCAGTGACAAAAATCCCTTGACTTTGGCTTGTCGCCCATGTATTATGTGCGAATCTTAGGTGACGGGTGAAGGATCTGATCTATGAAAATTATCGCTGTTGACCCTTTTTACCTCAAAATGCCGCAGATTACCGACGCGGCAGATGGTACGCAGGACACACTTGTCGTGCGCATCCAGACGGACGAGGGGATCACCGGATGGGGCGAGTGCGATGCCTCGCCGCTTGTGTCATTAGCGGCGTATTGTTGCCCAATGTCACATGGGAACATTATCAATATTCGTGAGTCTTTGATTGGAGAGACACTAGATAATCCCAACGACGTGGTCCGGCTGCATCAAAAGGCGTTGCGTAATGGGCTCGACATTCAGCAGATTCACCACGCCTATAGCGGTGCAGACATCGCCTTATGGGACATCGTTGGGCAGAAGTTAGGTGAGCCTGTCCATCGTCTGCTTGAGCCGCAGAGCCAAAGTCATTCCAAGCTACCCTATGCTTCTGTCCTTTTTGGCGACACCCCTGCAGAAACCCATCAGATTGCCACGCAGCTGCGTGAGCAGGGGTATCGTGCCGCAAAGTTTGGGTGGGGACCGATGGGCAAATTCGGTGAGGAAAACGACGTCGCGTTGGTTCGTGCAGCACGCGAGGGTATGGGGGAAGATGCCCAGATCATGATCGATGCCGGCGTTGTCTGGGGCGAAGATTATGAAACGGCTTACGCCCGCACGAAACGGTTCGCGCAGTTTTCGCCCACATGGTTGGAAGAACCGCTTGCTCCCGACGCGATTGAGGCATACATGGGGTTATCAAAGCGGAATCCGCCTGTGCCAATTGCTGCAGGTGAGGGGTCTGGGACGTATCGTATGGCAGAAGACCTGATTCTGCATGGTGGGATTCAGTTTGTGCAGATCGATGTCGGACGCATCGGCGGCATCACAGCGGCTTTCCGTGTGCGACAACTTGCCGAACAACACGGGGTTCAGTATGTGAATCATACCTTCAAAAGCCATTTGAGTCTTGCCGCTTCGTTGCATGTATTTGCGACCAATGAATCGTTGGATCTGTTGGAGTATCCGGCTGAAGGTTCTGAACTCTCTCAACGTTTGACGGTTGAGCGGTTGGAGGTTGGATCTGACGGAAAAGTGGAGTTGACAGGTAAACCAGGGCTAGGTGTGCACGTTGATACGGACGCAATGGGCGCATATTTAGCTCCTGTGCAGATCCAGGTTGATAACAAGATTGTTTTTGAGCCGACTGAGTTCTGATGTTATCTGGTGCGACGCAAACTTACTTGACTTAATCGAAGAATGGAGAAGAAGATGATTCCCAAATGTCTAGGTCCCTTGATTTTAATTCTTATTTTTACCTGTGTGATTTTCATCTCTTGCGGAGATGAAGGAGAAGTGGTGACACCTGAGCCACCTGCTCCGCAGCAGCCAACGCTTGACCCCCCTAGCCAACCGCATCCGGATGAGCAAATGCCACAACCCTCTGAACCGCAGCAACCACAGCCGGGTGAACAGATGCCTGAACCACCTGTCCAACAGCAGCCACAACCCCAACCGGAACCACCCCAAGTTGAACAGATACCTCAGCCGGAGCCACCGGCTGCCCTTCCGGGGTTGCCTGATGACATAGCAGGATATGATCAATGGCTAAAGTTGAATGCTGAACCGATCCCTCCCGCACCGGGTGGTGACCCGCATCGCGGAACGAAAAATGTCTATGTCAACCAAACACGTGAGAAAATTGCTCCGAATGGTGAGCAAAAGTTTCCTTATCCGGATGGCACGATTGTGGTAAAGGACGCAACTCGTCCGGGTAAAGACTTTATTGGACTGGTCGCCGTGATGTGGAAGGAGGCAGGAAAGCATCCCGACGCCGGCGATTGGAGATTTGAAGAATACTTGCGAGGTGCCCCGGACGCAGAGTTCCGCTTGGCTTTTGAAGGGGGGATCTGCATCGGCTGCCATTCAGGAGTTGCTGCTACAGACTTTGTGTTCGTACCACTCGAATAATAAGCGACAGGCAAATCAATATCTCTTGCTTTTTACGCTTCAATTATACATTGAGGAGGTCATCAATTGGTATACAGGTTTCGGTTTGGATTTTTGGTCTTTTTAGTCAGCGCATTATTGGCTCTTTCTTTCGTCTCTGATAGCGCAGCGCGCCCGGAGTTTGCGGCAATGGAGGACAAAGAGTGTAGCTTCTGCCACCTCGATCCGGCGGGCGGCGGACCGCGCAACGCGATCGGACAGGTTTATGAAGATAACTACTTTGAGTTTCCTGAAGATTTCGATCCGGAAGCAATTATGGAGGAGGCGGAAGAGGTTCGCCAAAGGCTCACAACAGCGATCAACATTCGTACCGCTTATATCAAAACAGCCCATGTTGATCTTGAAGGACGCGCAAGAGCTACGTGTACCTCATGCCATTCAGCCGTTGATAGCTTCCTTCTGATGCAGGGCGAGCTGACCGTCAACGCACAAGCCTCGGACAAACTTAGGTTGACCCTATCCAATAATATGGGTTCAACCCTCAACATGTTTGCGACGGTTGATGCTGTTCCCAAACACCTCTACGTCAAAGTAGGACAATTCCACATCCCCTTTGGTCTTAAACAGAGAGACCATAATATCTTGGTTCGTCAAGGATATAACCTCGGATCACATAAACGGGATGTCGGGGTTGAGGTTGGGGGCACTTACGGCAAGTTGTTTTACAATGCTGCCGTAGTCAACGGAAATCGGAGTGCTGGACAGGCTCCAGACACCAACAACCATAAAGGTGTAGTTGCAACTACTGGCGGTACAGTTGGACCCCTCCGGGGCGGTGTCTCCTTTCTCCTTGACAGAGACAGAGATCTAGATCGTGGAATGACCGCGGGGGCATTCCTAACTGCCGCTCTCAAAAATCTCACCCTCGAAGGCGAATTCAATTTCGGAGGTAGCTACGGTGACAATGAGAGCATCGGTTTCAGCGATGATGACATCACATCCAAAGGTTACTATGTCGGTGCGAAATATCGCGTAATGCCGGAACTGATGCTCTCCGGTCGTTACGGGTTGTTTGATCCGGATCGCACGGTCAAAGGGGATGGGAGCCAGCGTGTGACCCTTGCTGCACAATATATCTTTATGCAAAACGGTTCCCTTGAGCTATTCTATTGGCTCAATATCGCAAACGATGACCGCGACACAACGAGCACTGACCGTCAACTTGAGGGGATAGATCAGCTCATCCTGATGTCGCATTTCTGGTTCTGACGCAATTGTAGAGAACGCAGATCTGCGTTCCCTACTGCCATAGGTGTCATTTATAGAGGGGAGAGATAGGATGTCAACTGCAACCAGTACAATACTTGGGCTTATTTTCCTCGGGTTGGGGAATGCTTCCGTATTTTTGATGTATAAACTGTGGGGGTATCCCTTCGACCATGAAACCCGGACCAGTGCCGCACCGAAATCGCTGATGTTTATCCACCGTGCTATCGGCTATGCGTACCTAATCCTCTACATCTTCATGATGTGGCACATGGTACCCCGCCTGTGGAATTATCAGGTCGAACTCCCGCCGCGTACCGTCGCTCACCTGATGCTCGGTATCACGATTGGCGTTTTACTTCTGGTCAAAATTTCGATTCTCCGCTTCTTCCGACACTTTGAGGAAGCGATGCCTTATATCGGGACGGCACTCTTGATATGCACCTATCTGCTGATAGGTCTCTCCATACCCTTCACATTGCGAGAAAGTGTCCGGCAGGTTAGCAGCAATGTCTTCAGCGATGCCAGCATCGAACGGACACATACACGGCTGCAAATGGCGGGATTACCGCCTGATGCGTCGCTTGATGAGCTGGCTACGAGGCGGAAGTTGCGCGAGGGACAGGATGTGCTGTTGAAGAAATGTGTTCAGTGCCACGATTTACGAACTATACTAGCGCGTCCACGCACGCCACCGGATTGGGTGCGAACGGTGGATCGGATGGCAATCAAGCCGATAATAGGGGAGCCTATTACCCTAGAAGATCAGTGGACAGTATCCGCATATCTCATCGCTATCACACCCGAACTGCAAGTTTCAGCGAAAGAACAGCGGAGGCAGCGAATGCAGGCTAGCCAAGCGCAAAACGCCCTAGCTGTTTTGACAAATCCAGATGAAGTGGAAGATGAGGTAATTGTAAATCCAGACGAAGTGATTGTAAATCCGGATGAAGTTATCGTGAATCCAGACGAAGTGATTGTGAATCCGGATGAGGTTGATGAAACCGATGGAACACCGGTTGAAGATGTCTACGACCCGGAAGCTGCGCGGGAACTGTTTGAAATTACCTGCTCCCTCTGCCATGACCTTTCAGACGTCGATAATGTCCCACCGACATCGGAGGAGGAGACTACAGAACTTATTGTCCGCATGATTGATAACGGGCTTTTCCTTGAAGAGGAAGATATCAAAATCATCGCTCGGTATCTGAATGAGACCTATGTTAATCCGTGAAATAACTAGTACACTGTCAGGCAAATTATGCTTATGTATATTGATTGAAAGCAAACAATAACATATCAGGACTTGCCCAGCCAAACGGTCAAAGCCCTTTCTCCCCCTTTAGCTGGCACTGAACGGTGTGTGGGAGGGGCATCCCTGCCCCGATACGCCCGATGAATCGGGCAACTACAGTCTAAAGTGCGTAAGTCCTACATATATAATAATTGCAAAACTTATCTGACCGAGTACTAGGTTGTGTTTACATTGTGTAAGTTATTGACATTTTCAGTAAGTCTTTGTAAACTGTGTTGCATGCAAACTCAACAGATAGATGCCACTCAAGACTTGCCTGTGATGATTAGTGATGCAGCTTGGCAGAGCATACACCCGTTTCTGCAAACATTGCCAAACGTCTATGTCGGGACCCCTGAAGATTGTAGACGTTTCCTTTCGGCACTCATCTGGATAACAAAAGAAGGCGCGACTTGGCGGTCGCTACCGAAAGTTTACGGATATTGGAATGCCATCTATAGACGTTTCGGCAGATGGTGCGATGCCGGGGTCTTTGAAAAACTCCATGAACATTTCCATGAGGCGGGTGCATTCTCCGCGCTCCTGATTGATTCAACGATTGTGCGGGCACATGCGGCGGCGGCGGGTGCCCCCAAAAAACGGAGGTCAGCAATCAGAATCACTCGGTCGAAGCCGAGGCGGCTTTACCACGAAACTCAATACTGCGGTAAATGATGCGTTTTTGCCTTTGCGTTTTACCTTGACTGCCGGTGCGTGTCATGACGTGACACAAGCCCCGGCGTTGATTACCGGCTACACGTGCCAATACATTATTGCGGAGGCGGCTTATGACTCTGATGCGCTGCGAGAAACGATTGTTGCCCAAGGGGCGGTTGCGGTGATAACGCCGCGCAACAACCGTGTTGAAGATTGGCCTTATGATAAACAGGGGTATAAACGTCGCAACATTATAGAGCGCTTTTTCCATCGGTTGAAGCAGTTTCGCAGAGTTGCCACTCAATATGATAAATATGCAGACCGATACCTCGGATTCGTCTATTTCGCAGCTTTACTTATCACTGCTAAAAAAATGTAAACACTACCTATTTATTTTTAGAATTTACCATAGTTAATTCTTTGCCTAGATTCCCAGTCGTAACGCAACTGCAGCAAGCAGAACAAGCAGGGAAAATACACCAATAAGACTCGACACCACCGCCATCTGACCGCGCATCTTGTCGATATGTTCGGGTAGTTCCTCGGTTCCCGGTTCTAGTTCTTCAACAGCGTGGGCTAATCGCGGCGCCATGATAAAGCCGTGAATTCCAGTTAGGATAATCAAGATAAGTACAAGGAGGAGTTTGATGCCAAGCATCCGCATGAAGGGGCCAATCAAATCTGGACTCGCCAACACGCCAGCGGTAAAGATGTTAACCAAGCCAGAGAAGATGAGGATAATCACACACGCCCACCCAATCGGTTCAAAACTCCTGCCAATCTGTGTCATGATTTTGATTCGTTCCACAGGGGGCACCGAGCGTTTGAAGTAAGGCACAATCACCATCGCTATCATAAAGTTACCACCAACCCAAATCGCAGCAGCAGTAACATGTAACCATAAAACCAACATACCTAGTAATTCCATGAAATCTCCTTTCTTTTTAGAACTGTAGTGTTCCTAAATCTTTTCGATTGCATCCGTAGTTAACCACCCTGAATTTTCATCGGGTAGATAGATTTTCACCCAATCGTTACGTTCCTCCTGAAGTTGAACCTTGGTGCCCTCATGTAGCGGAAGGGCAATTGTTTTGGACCCCAAATCGGGTTCGCTCCGTACCATAACCTCGTTTGCAACGACGATGGCATACGGTAGGTTAATCTCTCGAATTTTCAAGCCCAAAACTAATAAAGAAACAAGCCATGTGATACCCCCAACTAGGAGAACGTAACACAACGCTCTTTGAAAACGGCGGTTCTGAATGAATTGAATCGTAATAAGGCAAATGGCTGCAATCCAATACGGAATAAGTCCAACCCAAATGATCTCATTTGGGTGTAAGGTGCCGTATAGGAGTGAAAAACCGGAGAGGGGCTTAACAAGATCGAATGAATCAACGTTTTGCGCTTTAGTGACTTTGAGGTTGAAATTCGTATCTTTATCCCTTGGCATCAATCGCTTCGCACGTTCATAGTTCAGGATAGCTTTTCCTCTATTTCCAAGACGAAAGTAAGCATTACCAAGATTATAATAAACGGCACCATTTTGGATCGAACTTACAATCTGTTCGTACTTTTCAGCTGCTTGCTGATACTGTCCTTCCTGATATAAAGCATCGGCACTCCGATAACTCGCCTCCAAAGTTGATTGCGATTGGGAATAAGCGTACCTCCATCCAGAAGAGAGACAGAAAAAGCAGATAAGAAACGTCAAATGTGAAACAAGTCTTATCCTATTTTCAATTCCTCTATTCTTCCAGTTTTCCATGCTTCTGATCTCCTCACTTCATTATACACAATGCTTATTGCATCTTCAACTGCCGTTCCTTCTCTATCTCGTTAATTGATGCACTAGCACGATTAAGCGCATCTTCCATATCTGTTGGATTTGCAGCAACCGGGGCGAACCGCACATAGTCACACCGCGTCAACGTATCAACAATTCGTGCTGTCGCAGATTCAGGGAAGCCTGCCTCCTCACATAGCTGACGCACCAGTTCAGGATTGAGTCCGCCGGGTGAAATACCAAAGATGTCCCCAATATACTGATATAACCCATTGGCAAGTGTGCTATAGAACGCTGCCGGTTCATCCGTGGGACGGTTTTTAGTGTTCTCAATGATTTGCAGAGCATTTTTAGCGGCATACTGCCCTCGAAGCTGTTTGGGATCGCGCTTGGCTTGTCGCTGGCGATAGAACCATACAAACAGCACAACGGCGATAGGTAAGGTCTGAACAACCCAAAATGATATGCGCTTATAGGGCTGAAGATGCTGATTCGATAATTTGAGCGAATCCGGTTTAATATATCGAATGTCCTGCTTGAGGAGATGTAGATCAGATTGTGTTGTGTGGGAGGGTATTGCTCCAACTACCCCATTCGGATTAGGAATTACGTTAATAGTAATGGGCACAGTGCGTGCAACTTGGTAGCCCTCCGTTTGTGGATCGAAATAAGGGTAGTCAATCGCAGGAATTGTCCAATTCCCTTCCTTTGATGGAATGATAACATATTCATAGGTGCGACTTCCCCGAACTTTTGAGTCCACTATACCAATGGCATCTGTAATCTGAGGGTCATATATCGCCATACTTGGGAGTGTCGGTACGGTTGGGGCAGGTACTGTCTTAATATTCCCCGTCCCAGAGACCTGCACACGCAAGGTGAATCCATCTCCCGCTTCAATTGCCTGTCGGTCGGTTTGTGCATGGATACGATACTGACCAACGGTGCCTGCAAAGTTTGTCGATTTTCCCTCCTGGGGGAGCGGACGAACATCGACTTCAACCGGGTTTGTGATAAGCATGTTGGACGATTGGGAACGACCGCGTCCGGTAGAGAGCGGGAGTGATAGCTTCGCCGGCTCAATTGTGACCCTACCAGCAGCAATTGGAAACAACCCAACCTGAATTTCCTCAATCCAGTAGAGGGTGCCATCAATCACTTGCCGTTGAGCCCGTTTCCTTTCTAGCTCTGTTGTCCAAAACTGCCTTAGAGAAGGAGGTGTATATTTGGGACTATTGAAACTTGGGATGCGGACAGTATAGAGATACCGAAAAGTATATATAATCTGCTCATTCACATAAGGGCGTGGATTATCGACGGATGCTTCAACTTTATGTGTGCTGCTCGAAAATGCATCCGTAAAAGTATTCTGCGCCGATTCGCTTTGGGGAGGTTTTGTAGATTGTGTTAATACCTTGATAGACATCGGATCCGTTGTGTAGGTTTTGTTGCCGTGGGAGATCTGAATTTGGGACAGCGTAAATTGTCCCACCTTCTTAGGTCGCAACACGTAAGTCCAAGTTACCGATACAGAGATCTGATTGCTGCTGAGATTATATTGGCTGGATGAACCCCCGTAAGAAACATTGAATTCCGGCAACGCCTTTAATTTTGGCGGTGTAATATTTCCGAGTTGCTGATCCGCAGAAATCGTTACACGCAAAGTCGCCGTTTCGCTGAGACTAATAATTTTTGGGGTGACATCGGCCGATACGGTGATGTCTTGGCTATAAGCAGCGTTGCTAAAAAGAACGGAAATCAAGAATCCAAAAAGTGCGAAACGTAAAACGTAAAACGTAGAGAAATGCCTAAATACCCGAATTACTATACGTTTGAGCACTTTGTCCCATGCCTTCCTTATCCTCATGTGCTGCGTTACCTCCTACCAATCCTTCTCAGATCGCTGGCGTCTTGAGAATCGCTTTTGCAATATTTTTTTCTGAATCTCTGTTTCGTTATCTTTAACAGCCTCCAGCAGCCGAATGGCATCTTCCTCGGACATTTCAACCGGCTGATGTGTTGACTCTTGTTCTGATTGCGGAGACGATTCTTCGGACGCGGCTTCCTGTTCTGATTCTGATGGACTCTTCTGATCTTGCTGATTCGGTTCCTGTTCGTCCCTATCCTCTCGATCCTGATTCTGCTGTTGCTGGTCCTGTTCTTGCTGGTCTTTGCCCTCCTCCCCAGACTCAGAGTGGTTCTGCTGTGATTTCTGTTCCAATTTCTCAAGCGCGAGTTCTAGGTTATGCTTCGCATCTAAATCTGCTGGATTCAGGCGCAACGCACTTTTATAGGATCGGATTGCTCCCTCTATATCATTGAGTTGGACCTGAGCGTTCCCTAAATTGTAGTATCCCTGCGCCTGATGGACTGGATTTGCAGTGTCAAGTGATCGTCTGAATTCATCGGAGGCTTTCTCAAATTGCTTTTTTTGATACAAGGCTGTCCCTAAATTGTAACGGGAAATCGCATCTTCCGGTCGATCTTCTGCTGCCGATTGGTATGCCTCAAGCGCGGCATCATACGCCTTTGCTTTATAGTGTGCATTTCCGCGCTTAATCGCCTGAGACCAACCCCCTATCCACCCAACCAGAAAGAAAGGTAGAACAAGGAATATGTAGTGTACAGACTGACTAGTAGATTGGGGTGATTTTGTACTCATTTTTTTCTCCGTAACTATATTGCTTACTATGTTGAATTAGACAGGACTTACGCAATTGAACGGTCAAAGCCCTGTAGTTCGGCGATTCATCGCCGCTATACACCGTTACCAGCGCCCGATGAATCGGGCAACTACAATCTGGAGTGCGTAAGTCCTATTAGATAAATAAGTAGACATTTACCAATAGCTCCGACTTTCGCGGAGTTTCCAAAGTCCCCCTGATAAGGAGGATTTAAGGGGTTGGCTGTGAATTGGGAGTGTCTCATTAATTCTAAAATCTACCATATATGAGATTTAGCAGACCAATGAACTAGCGATCCCACAATGATTTTCTTACGCATCACGCATTACGCTTCACGTTCCGCACTCAGGGGGATCTTCAAACAATAGACGGCAACTTGCCTCAAATTAGAGAGAATTTCATAGACTGTCTATAGTGTAGGCATCTAGCAATTTTTCATCAATTTCCACGCCAAATCCCGGACTGTCATTCAGCGTAAAGAAGCCATCGTGGGGCACGGGACGCAAGCAGCGATAGAGTTCATTCTCTGTAGACTTGCGTGAGGGACCGAAGGTTTCCGCCCGGCACGGCATCGGCAGACAGGCAATCAAGTGTAACCCCCAAGGCGTCCCTCCCTGATGAGGCCAAGTCGGAACACCCTGCGCCGCCGCCTCGTTGGCAATCTTGAGACACTCGCCAAAACCGCCCGCCCAACTGATATCGGGTTGAATCATGTGAGCGGCTTTCCAGCGCAGCAGTTCACGAAATCCGTATCGGGTGAATTCGTGTTCGCCGGAAACGATCCAAGTGGAGTCAATCTCTCGGACCAATCGCGCCATGCCCGCATAGTCGTCCAAGGGGATGGCTTCCTCAATCCACTTGAGATTGACATCGGCAGCCGCTTCAGCAAAACGAAGCGTATAATCCACGTCCCACCGAAGATAGATATCCGCCATCAGTTCAATATCAGGTCCAATCACCTGACGGGCTTCACGGATGATCTCAAGGTTCTTAGCAAAACCTTCCTCTCCCTCTGCAAGTCCATTTCGGAGCCCCGGCTTGCAGGCGGTAAACCCTCGCGCAACGTAATAACCGACATCCACGCCGGTGGCATACGCCGGTATCTTGAGTTGCGGTTCATCCGTAATTAAGCTATAGACCGGAGTGTCCAGAATTTTGCCACAGAGATCCCACAAGGCGAGTTCAATACCACTGAGCGCATAAATGACAACCCCCCGTCGTCCGTAAATCGACGTGATATGATAGAGGGTGTCCCAGATCTCCTCCACATCCAGTGGATCGCGATCCAGCGTGAAATACTTGATATGACGGTCAATAATGAGCGCCCCGGCAAGCCCACCACCACCGAGTCCATAACCCTTCAACCCCTTGTCAGTTGTAATTTCGACCATCAAAGCACCCGCCTGTGTGGCAAAGGGGCCGCGCCAGTCAACATGGACGTTTTTCGGTTCGGGTGGCATCTGGACCTGCCTGCCAACCTTTGAATATGCCATTGATGACATTGCAGTGGGATTCAGATTAAGGTGCCAAGTCCGAATACCGACAATTTTGTGACGGGTCTTCGCCCGATCCTTCCATTCTGCCGCACGCGCCCGTGCTTCAGCAGCGTAGTCTGGCGGTTCGACTGTGGTGGTTGTTTCATTCCCAGTATCAACAGAAGATTGCTGTTTATTAGCCATAATTGTTGCCCCCTAATTTAGTAATATCCATTTAACCATTACCAAATGCAATTTTTTCGACGAACTTTGAAGTGCTCTTCATCAAAATGATTCCCGAACGGCACGTTGTCGAAAGAAATGGATCAATGGTTCAACGTAAGATTGCTCCGTCCGAATTTCGATGTTGTCGATCTTGTTCGATTGGAAGAACTTTCGACGCGCTTCAACAACACTGAGATTGAGTCGTCGATACATCTCCCGTGCTTGGGGATCCCGCGTGTCTAAGACAATCACCTCACCGGTTTCCGCATCCTCAAGTTCAATCAATCCCACATTCGGCAAAGTTTCTTCCCGCATATCTTGAAGCGTAATTGCGATGAGGTCATGACGTTTACTTGTCACTTGCAACCGCTTTTCGTACCCACGATCCATGAAATCGGAGATCAGGAACACGACGCTCTTCCGTCGGATGACGCGATCAACGTACTCTAACGCAGCGCTGATGTTCGTCCCCCGCTGTTGGGGCGCGAAGTATAGGATCTCCCGAACAACGCGCAAGACATGCTTTATCCCCTTACGCGGTGGGACAAATAACTCCACATCGTCCGTGAAGCAGATCAGCCCGACCTTATCACTGTTTTTGATAGCGGAAAAGGCAAGCAGCGCGGAGATCTCCGCAGCAATCTCCGCTTTTGTTTGCTGATATGTCCCAAAGTCCGCGGAACCGCTGGTATCAACGAGCAGCATCATCACCAACTCGCGTTCCTCGACATATTTTTTGATGTATGGCTGCCCCATCCGAGCGGTCACGTTCCAGTCAATCGTGCGAATCTCGTCGCCTGGCTGGTATTCACGCACCTCCTCAAACTCCATGCCTCGCCCCTTGAATACGCTTTCGTATTCTCCTGCGAAGATGTTGTTGACAAGTCGGTTAGTTGAGATCTCGATTCGGCGGATCTTTTTCAGAATTTCTTTTGTGTTCATCAGGAACTTCCCATACTCCGTGCATTGTGTTTAGCTTCCATTTTATCAAGATGATGCTATACAATCAAACGAAAAAGTTAATCAAAAGGTGTTGAATTTTTGTCCCGTTATTGGTATTCTTATTGCCAAAAGCACTGCTTAACGAAAACTCCTTTAGGTCTAAATCCCAATCCTTTAGCTTTGGGAGTACGTCAAAGATGTGAAACGGGAGATTCGGGGGCACATAACGAACTCTGCACAGCGGAGTCTGATTGAAAGGAGCGGGACATGGACAAAAGTTGGCTAAAATACTGCGCTACTGATGAACAACTCCAGACATTTAACGACGAGGGCTATCTGATCGTTGAAGATGCTCTATCGCCAGAGATGGTTGATAAAATGACCATCGCTATTGATCGAATTGATGTGGAGGAGCGGAAGAGACAGGGACTTGGACCACACGACCTGATGAAAAAGTTCCGTACCATCGCCGCAGATGATCTGTTTCTCGAATTACTTGATAACCCGAAGGTATTTCCGTTGTTGTGGGATATCCTCGGTTGGAACATCCAACTCTACATTTCTCACTTAATCGTTTATCCGCCGGAGGGCCCCGATGTACCGCGAACCCGAAAGGGTGCGGGGTGGCATCAGGATGGGGGCAGACCTGTGCAGGAAATGGAGCGTCCGCATCCGCGGCTCTCTCTCAAGGTGAGTTATTGGTTCAGTGATGTGAGGGGACCAAATCGAGGCGCGATGCGAATCGTTCCCGGTAGCCACAAACTCGATGAACGTCCACCTCAAAGCGATCCGGAGGGCGATCCGGACGATGCGATTGAGTTGCAGATTGAACCGGGGACAGCAGTGCTGTTTGACCGGCGGTTATGGCACTCTCGCGGTTGGAATTTTTCGGACGTAACACGGAAGGTCCTGTTCATCGGCTACAGTTATCGCTGGCTGCGCGGACTTGACTACAATGTGATGCCACCCGAACTCCTCGCTAAATGCGATCCGATTCGTCGGCAGCTACTTGGGGACGGGGTAGATATCAAGGGCTGGTGGCAGCCAACCGATGAAGATGTGCCGTTGAAACAGTGGTTAATGGAGCATCGGGGAGAGGAGTATGTGCGTTAGGAGCTGCGGACTGAAAGCTCAAAAAGGGGAGGCGGGGGTTTCGCTTCTCCTTTTTTGTTGGCAGCCCCCTGATGATGTGCTATCCTATTCGGTTGAAAAACGCGTGCGGCATTTGGAGGAAAAACTGCTGCCGTAGCAGGGATGATTGTGAAAAATAGAACTTAAAATAAAAAGAAAAAACCGAGGAATATCAATGAAACTGGTTACCTTTGAACTCACAACACAACTTGGGAAACAGCAGCGACTGGGAGCGATGATTGACGACGACCAAATCGTCGATCTCAATTCTGCCTATGCGCTTCATCTTTCAGAGACACAGGGGCAATCCGCTGCCTATAGGAGTGCGGATGCCATCTTGCCGTCGAACATGATCCAGTACTTTGAACGGGGAGCAAGATCGAGAAAGGCAGCGCAGGCGAGTCTTAAATGCCTTGGCGGTACCAACTCCACCGGCGTCCGAGGTGAACAGATTGTTTACTCGGCAGATCAGGTGAACCTACTCGCACCATTCCCACGTCCTGCTAGCCTGCGGGATTTCGGCGTATTCAAGACGCACATGGATGCTGCTGCACTGATCACCGGCAAGGAGATCTCTCCCGAATGGTTTAAGCTGCCGAACTACTATCGTGGTAGCACAAGCCCCGCCTCCATCGCTGGACACGAGGCACCGGTAACTTGGCCCAACTATACCGATAAACTTGATTTTGAGTTGGAATGGGGCGTTTATATCGGTAGGGAAGGGAAGAATATCTCGGTTGAAGATGCGCCAAACTATATCGGCGGCTACACAATCTATAACGACATCAGCGCACGTGACATCCAGTTTCGCCACATGACACTGGCACTTGGTCCGGCCAAAGGGAAGGACTTCGACAACAGCAATATAATGGGCCCCTGCCTCGTAACATCTGACGAAATCGATGATCCATATAATTTGCGAATGATTGCACGGGTCAACGGCGAAGTTTGGGCGGATGGAAATACGTCGGATATGTACTACACTTTTGCAGAGATGATCTCTTTTGTGTCGCAGTCCGAAACCCTTTGTGTGGGTGATTTTCTCGGATCTGGTACGGTCGGTAAAGGCTGTGGTTGGGAATTGGACCGGTGGATTCAGCCCGGCGATGTCATTGAGCTAGAGGTTGAAGGGATTGGACTACTCCGTAATCAGATTGAGGAGAAATCGGAGAATCCAGCGGCGTGGCAGGAAAAACAGTAGGGGAGAATGACGTACTATGAGACTGGAAGGTAAAGTTGCAATCATCACCGGCGCTGCCTCCGGCATTGGACAGGCAACAGCGGTCCTATTTGGAAAAGAAGGCGCAACGGTTGTCGTGGCAGATCTGGACGAAGCCGGGGGAAACGAAGTGGTTGACCAGATTAACGCTGATGGCGGCAAAGCGATGTTCATCCGCACCGATGTAACAGAGGCGGCAGATGTACAGACAATGGTGGAGTCGACGATCGACGCTTACGGCAAGTTGGATGTACTGTTCAACAACGCAGGCATTGCGATGCGTTTGCCCGTCGTGGAGCTGCCGGAGGAAGATTGGGACCGCTGTGTTGACATTAACCTGAAAGGGGTTTTCCTTGGTTCAAAGTACGCTGTCCCCGAAATGATTAAAAACGGCGGCGGTTCGATTATTAATATGGCATCGATCTACGGTCTCGTCGGTGCGCCGACCCGCGCGGCTTACGTCGCTACAAAAGGCGGAGTCGCCAATCTGACGCGCGGTATGGCACTCGACTATGCCACCGACAACGTCCGTGTCAACTGCCTTTGTCCCGGTTTCACCGAAACTCCGCTCCTAGCAGGTGTTCTGAAAACTAAAGCGGAATATCAGGCACTCGCCGAGCAACACCCGATGAAACGTCTCGCCACACCGCAGGAGATTGCCTACGGCGCACTGTTTTTGGCATCAGACGAATCTGCTTTCGTGACAGGGATTGCATTACCAATTGACGGTGGATTTACAGCGGGTTAGGGTCTGTACTCCGAGCCCGACTTGCCAACGGAGACGGAAAAAATGACCATGAAGGTCCATCCCAACTATGCACGGCTTGTTGACTTGGCGCGTGAGAGCCACGAGAAAGGGCGCACACCCGCCGAAATTACGCCCGAAGATGTTGCGCTAGCACGGTTGTACAGCTACGCGTTCCGCGGTCATACAATTGGTGCCTTTCACGCTACACGATTGGCAATCGATGAAATTGAGATGTGTGACCCACTCACGGAGGCGCATCGCAAGCGGGCGGTAGAACTCTTGGTAGACCTAGCGAATCAAACGATGGATGCCGTGGAACCCGACTTTCGCGCCTTGATCTCCACGTTCTACCGTTACTCGACGAACATCCCAAGGGTCATCGACTCATTGACCGAAGGAGTCGAGACGTGTAGGCTGGACTCAATGCGGAAGGTTCGAGATCGGTTCACCGAACTGATGGAAGAAATTGCTAACGGCAACGGCATCCATACGACGCTGGATACGCACGCCCCGGAGCAGGCCAGTTTCATCGTGCCAAATCTCGGCATCACAATCGTGCCGCTCGTTTATGGGGATTATCATTCATGGAATCTGGCGTATCTTGACGGCCCCCGGTCGGATGTACCATTTCATCTTCATCAAGACGGTGTTGAGATCCATCTGGGCTACGGACCGTTACACGGAAATACAGTTCTCGATGAATGCTATGCAGAAGTGGACGAAGGCTACGCAATGCCTATCCCCCCGAAAGTGCGACATGGGTATGTCAACGATAGTACAATGCAGCATCATGTTCCGTTCATCTTCGGATCGTTGACACGCGGCGGGTGGGGCGTGTTTCTGGACGTGGAAGCACAACCGATTGATCTGGACAAACTTGAAAAAGCACCCGTCTACAGCCGTCAAATGAACCAGACGATCTATCTCGAACGCGAAATCGAGAAGGCGGCGGGGAGGTTCTCCCCTGTGCGTTATCCAATTATCCCGGCTTCAGCCACTGACGGAGATGGGATCGGTGGGTTAGAATTGTCCGTGGCACGCGTCAATGGATATGGGTTGAACCTGCGGACCGACCGCTTCTGTATTGTCTCTGTTGTCCGTGGGAAGGGAGTTGTACAGATGGCTGGTGTCAAGAAGAAGGTAGGACCCCACGAACATTTCTGTGTGCCAGCGGGCATCCCTGCATTCCTGCAACAAGAAGGGAACGAGCCGATGGTGACCCTGGATGCGGTGATTAAGGAAGCGCGAAGCCCAATATCCAACCCAAAATGGCGACGGAATCGCTCTTGAGCACCTCGTACCTCCTATCACAACTCTCCTTCAAGGTTTTTCCACCGTGAAGCGGAAGTCACTTCTCAGAAAATAGGATAGCAGCTTATTGCCCAACAGGACCCTCCCCGGCGAGCGCAGTGTATTAAAAGAGGTCCATCTGATTCTCGGATTAACGAATCCGACCTGACTTAAAAGATCCACCCAAACTTCTGGTGCTTGATGCTTATGCCACTCTATTGTAGGAGCAAAAGGATTCTTAATTCTGAGTAAGGCGAAAAAATTATATCTTGAGCAATCACAAACGATTAACTTTGCCCCACGACCTGCAAGTGAACTGAGTTTTGAACACATATTCAGATAAGTCGCCTTGGACGCTTCATCGCTGAGCAGGTTGATGCAGGCAATCTCATCTAAGTGGTTTATCGAGTTGTGGAGCAAGATAATATCGAACTGTTTTCCCTTAGGTTCAAAGGCTTGAAATGTAACGGGCTCAAACTTTACCTGATCGCATCCGAGCATCCCACCTAACTTCCTAAACTTTGCCCCCATCCCAGAGCGACTTCCCTCCGTTTCCGGTTCGAGACATACAACCTCTCTAGCACCCATACAAGCCGCATAGAAACTGTGTAAGCCGCTCCCCCCGCCGATATCAAGCACCCGTCTGTTTTCGAGAGCGATGTTCTTGAATAAAGTCTTCAAGTGGAATTGAAGATTTCCTCTATTTGGATATAACCCTTCTTTGATGACAGCAGAAAAGTAACCCTCAAGGTTTGGCTTGGTGGACATCTCAACTTTCACTTGTTTCCAACTGTAGATACTGATGGCAAATCCGCCGTATCTAAGAAGTCCTCCAACTCAACGCCGAGTGCATCGGCAATGCGGTTGATAGAATTGAAGAATCCGACAACTTCAACGACATCGAAAATCGTTTCGTCATCCAAGCCGTGCGATCTGAGTAGATCTAGGTCTGATGGTTGAACCGTATAGGCAGCAAGAGTGACCTTCTCTGCAAATTCCAAAATAGCTCTGGTAGTTGCGTCCAAATCCGCAGATCGGAAATCCGTTTTAATCTGACGGACAAGTTGATCTTCATCGACCTGTTCCCGCAGGTCTTCGCCATGTGCCTGTACTCAGTATCGGCAGGAGTTAATCTGCGAAACGACTGTCGCTATCATCTCCCGTTGCGCCCGACTCAGCTTGGAAGGAGCGAACATCGCGACTTCATACTGATTGATGAACGCTTTGAGGCTTTCCGGCTTGATACTGAACAACTTGACGATGTTGTAAACTCGCCCGGCGCGCTCAATTCCTGCCTCATACTCTTCCTTGACGATACCTGTCGCCTCTGATTCGGGAACGGTTCGGATCCATGCCATTTTCTGTTACCTTGAGGTTGAAGTTGACATCTAAAAAGTTATGGTGCTATAATGACACACCTTTTATCGGAGTCTAAAAAACGGAATCGGCGTTTCTTAGTCCCTATGGACTTGAAACGTTGGAATCAATCTTCCGGTTGCGGCTTTTCAAACAAGATGGTTACAAAGCCGAAGACTATGGTGAATTAGACAAATAAGTAGACCTTTGCCAACCACTCCGACCTTTGCGAAGTTGCCAAAGTCCCCCTGATAAGGGGGATTTAGGGGGTTGACTGTGCATTGGGAGTGTCCGAATAATTCTAAGATCTACTATAAATAACCTAAGTTGCTAGTGGCGTTATGATGCTACATACATGTCGCCCCGCTGGGGCTTTAGGGTTGGTTTTATCCTGTTTTCTATAGACATATCGCCCCTCTGGGGCTATAAGTCGGGCAAGATGCCCGACCTACAGGTATCGAGGGTTGACTTTTACTGCGTCGCACATAACTAGCAACTTGCGTTAAATAGCCCTAGGAGGACACCCCCCTCATGCAAACACCGGAACTCATTGAACCCGATATAGTCTCCATCCCCGAAGGAGATTTCCTCATGGGAAGTGACAACGGTGCGGCGAACGAACGACCTATTCATCGTGTATGGATTGACGCTTTCGGCATCGCCCGATACCCTGTGACCAACCGAGAGTATAAGTCCTTTATGGAGATGACAGACCAGCCACCGCCACGGTTTTGGGGCGAGTCCAAGTTTCAGCATCCAGACCAGCCGGTTGTAGGACCCAGTTGGTATGATGCCGTCGGCTATTGCGAATGGCTAAAGGATTTGATTGGCAAACCCTATCGTCTTCCAACGGAAGCGGAGCGTGAAAAAGCAGCGCGGGGTGGATTGGAAGGTAGGGAGTATCCGTGGGGCGATGAACTGCACGAGGACCATATAGGGGGACGGAATGCCCCGCATTTTCCCGTTGGTACTGACGGTCCTAACGGTTATGGACTCTACAATATGTCAGAAGGTGTCCACGAATGGTGCGTGGATAATTACGATCCAGCTTATTACGCAATCTCACCGGATCGCAATCCGACGGGACCAAGACACAGCGATCGCCGTGTGGCGCGTGGCGGTTCATGGCGTCATAGCGTCCGCTTTGCTCGTTGTGCGGCACGGAGTAGTCTCAGTCCGGAGAAGCAGTTCAGTGACTTCGGATTCCGATGCGCGATGACGATCGATTAAGTGAAACAGAACTTACGCAGTTGAACGGTCAAAGCCCTATAGTTCGGCGATTCATCGCCGCTATACACCGTTACCAGCGCCCGATGAATCGGGCAACTACAATCTGGAGTGCGTTAGTCCTATGAAACATAAATTAGTTCATTGGTTCATTCCACGAATCTCTACGAAAAAAACATGAAATCTCCACTGATTTGCCTCGTTGGTCCCACCGCTGTCGGTAAAACCGAAATAGCGATTCAACTTGCACAGCACCTCAACGCCGAGATTGTGTCACTCGATTCACGGCAAATCTACCGGGAGATGGATATCGGCACAGCAAAGCCAACGCCAGATCAACGGGGTGCGGTGCCCCATCACCTCATTGATTGTGTGGACGTGGATCAACCCTTCTCCGTCGCAGAATACCAGCGGTTGGCGGATACCGCGATTGAAGAAATTCTTGGACGCGGCAAACGGACCATGACTGTCGGTGGGGCAGGACTATATTTTCGCGGTCTTATTGATGGGCTTTTCGACGGTCCTGGGGCGGATGCCGAGATTCGAGCGAAACTCCAGCGAGAAGCGGAGGAACACGGCAACGTCGCTCTGCATGAACGGCTACGTCGATGCGATCCAGAGACCGCAGATCGGGTGCACCCAAATAACCGCGTCAAAGTCATTCGTGCCTTAGAGGTTTACGAACTGACAGGCAGACCAATTTCTGCCCTTCAGCAGCAGTGGAAGATGGATAAACCGCGTTACTCATTCCGGGCATTCGGGCTTAACATGCCGCGTGAGGTGCTTTATCACCGGATTGAAAATCGCGTGGATCAGATGGTACAGGCAGGCTTAATTGAGGAGGTCCAAGGGCTATTAGATCAAGGCTATCCACGCAACTGCGTCGCAATGCAGAGTTTCGGATACAAGGAGCTCATCGAGTATCTCGACGGGAATCGAACTCTTGATGAAGGGATTGCACTCTTAAAGCAGAACACCCGCCGATTCGCCAAACGGCAGTTGACATGGTTTTGCAACGACCCACGAATTGAATGGATGGACATCTCTCAGTTTTCATCGACAGACGGGATTGTAGATAACCTTCTGACAAAGAACCCCGTCTAATGAATTAAATGTCAATGTCAACAGCACGAGATCTTTATAAGGCGTGCACAGCACGAAAAAATGGAGTTCTATCATGGCTGAAGAAGTGGTGGTAATAGAGAAAATTATAGCAAAAGAACCACTTACAAAGGAAATGATTGATGCAGGTGCTAACGTCTTGCGTCATCTCAATAAAGCGAATTTTGATGTTCAGGCGGCTTTGTGGATCTACCGGTTGGAATCAAATTCTTGGCGTCTTGTTTTTGCTCTGCCCGAAGTAGAAAAAGATGGACCGCTGAAAAGTTATACGAAAATACGGCGTATCCTTTCCCAGATTCCAGACAACCAGCCCCGTCTGACTCTATCCGACATCAAGGTATCTGAAACTAATCATGGCTTGATTACTGCGTTGCGAAAGAGAAATAGTCTTGCGAATAAAGAGTTTCCACAACATGTTTATCATGTTGGAGGAAACGACCACCACGTTGACGAGGGATATATCTATCAATTGCGGTAGCACTACGAAATAAAAAAAACGAACTGGAGGTAAATAATGGCAGCAAGGGAAGGTTACACAGAGCTACAAGCAAGAGTCTTAGCAGCCCGCCGTGTCTGGAAACGGACACTATTTTGGACCGGCTGTGCGATTGCCGTCGTCGGACTGATCGCGATTCTCGCCGGTGCGGCGATTGTGGACCTGCTAATGCCATTACCGGGCAGCATTCGCCTTGTGCTGCTAATCGGTGTTATTGGGTCTGTGGGCTATCTCCTTTATAGATACCTTATCCAACCGCTTCGGGTGAAACTGACCCCACACGATGTCGCACTCAATGTCGAGCGGAAGCACCAAGATCTTGAAGATCGCCTTGTCAGTGCCCTCCAGTTCGGTGAAGTGGAAACCGACGATCCAATCAAATCACATCTGTTGCAGCGACTAGTCACGGATGCCGTAGAACGTACCGAAGGAATTGATTTCAAAGCCACGATCGACAAAAGCAAAAAACGCAAGCACGTCGGTATTGCGGTTGCCGCACTCGTCGGATGCGCGCTCATAGCCCTGATCTTTCCGGTCGAACTTAACACCTCTCTGAATCGCCTACTAAGCCCTTGGGAAAAAACTGAGCCGGTATACACGACAAAACTGACCGTCGAACCGGGGAACGCTCGCATTCTACGGGGTCGAAGCCTTGCGATTAATCTCGAAGTGACCGGCAAAGCTGCTGATAAAGCACGGCTCGTTTATACAAAGAGAGATTCAACTGCTGACACCACCCCCCTTCCCCCCGCCCCGGTCACGGGATCCTCTCGGACAAGCGGGGGGATACAGGGGGGGCGTCAGGAAATTGATATGGTGCGAATCGAGGGTGAAAAGCGTAAGTTTGGCTACGAACTTTTCAACATCAATGAAAACATAGAATACTATGTGACAGCGAACGGAACAGAATCGGAGCGTTACACCGTCGAAGTGTTTGACATGCCTAAACTCACCGCCATCGAAATTGCCTACACCTATCCCGAATACACAAAATTGAAACCGATTATACAGCAGGGAGAGGGGAACATCCGCGCTGTTGCCGGGTCTCAAGCAGAACTCCGTATCACAACAAACAAGGCAATTCAATCTGCGACGCTCACAGTGGATGCACAAGATCCAATCCCCATGTTAATCTTCGATGCACGCACGCTCACCACGACCCTCGATGTACTAAATGACGGAAAGTATACCGTTAAACTGCTCTGCGTTGATGGCTTCAATAACCAAACCCCAATCGAATACACCGTTACGGCGATTCCCGATGAACCGCCTGAGGTTGTCATCAAGGAACCGGGTAGGGACATCAAAGCCACAAAACTAGAGGAGGTTAGAGTCCTTGCAGAGGCGACAGACGATTACGGTGTCGAAGAAATGACTTTTATGTACAGCATCGGATCCGGTGAAGCGCGAGAACTGCCGGTGGAAACTGCCGAGGTTAAAGCGGAAAAAATAATCTCCAACGCTTACGTCTTCTATCTCGAAGAACTCGATGTGGAGCCGGGGGAACTTATCTCCTATTACGCACAAGCCACCGATAACAATACGCGGACGGGTCCAGGGACAAGTACTTCTGAACTCTATTTCATCGAGGTGCGCCCGTTCAATGAACGGTATATGCAGATGGATGCTGCAGAAGGGCAGCAAAATCCGGAAGGACTGCCGTTCCCCGATCTAATCGCAGATCAACGGACAATTATCAAGAAAACATGGAAGCACATCCACTCGCGTCCGTCCCCCATGACGGAAGACTATCAATCTGCTGTCAAACAGATAGGCAAAGAGCAAGATCAGCTCAAAGACAAAACGCAGCGGGTTACTGACGAGTTGAGTATGTCAATGCGCGATGCAAATGTAGATCCTGAAATGCTTATGAATCTGGAGGGAGCCGTCGGCAAGATGGGTGAGGCAAGTGATGAACTCTTTGCTATAAAACCGAAAGAGGCGCTGCCACATGAACAGGATGCCCTCGAACTCCTCACCAAAGCCATGATGGAACTGGACAAGGTTTTGACACAGATGCGGTCGAATGGCAGCCAAGCAGCCGCCGATAATATAGAGATGGACATGGAGGATCTCCAAGACGCTATCGAGCAAGATCAAAATGAGTTGGACGAGCAGATGCGCGAACAAACACAAGAGCTATTGGATCAAGCGAGAGATATGCTCTCCCAACAGGAACAACTCACAGAACAAAGCCAGCAGTTAGCACGGGAGGGGCAGCCTTCGCGGCGAGAGATGCAGCAAAATAGCCAGCAAGAGGGACAGTTGGCAGGACAAGCCCAACAGATGGCAGAGCAAGCCCAACAGATGGGTCAGTCAGTCGGACAAGGTGCCGGAAACAATACAGGACAGCGTATGGTTCAAGCAGGTGAAGCACTAGGGCAGGCATCTGAAAATATGCAGGCAGCTTCAGAGAGCATGGGGGCTGGGCAGCCACAGATGGGGGCTGCGAAGGGGCAAAAAGCCGAAGAAAACCTACAGCAGGCGATCGAGGAACTTGAGAAGGTCGCTGCACAGTATACCGATCAGGTCCTTGATGATGTGATCGAATCACTCGACCGACTCACGGCTGAACAATCGGAGATACGAGAACAGACAGAAACGCTTGAGGAAGAAACGCGACAGGATGGCATTAGCGTTGAAGATGCGCGGAATGCCTCTGAGTTGGCAAATCAACAGCGAACCCTTCGCCGAGACCTTGAGCAACTCCAACGCAATCTCTCGAATCTGCGGGAGGCACTTAACGAAAACGAACCCCAAGCGGCGCGAAATGTTGCGGACGCAAACCGTCGCATCATTGAGGAACAAGCGTCCGAAAATATGGAGGACGCACAACGGGCATTGCAGTGGCGGAACTTCCAATATTCAGAGCGCGAGCAACGGGAGGTGCTCGATACCCTGTTGGAGGCGCGAGATGACCTACAGAGTGCGAGGACAAATCTAGCGGAGACAGAGGAGGAGCGACTCGACGCGGCGTTGGACCAGATCGAAAGTTGGGGAGCCCAGATGGAGGACATCCAACGCGAACTTGAGGCGATGGACAGTCAGGAAACGCCACTGACATCTGAACAGGAGGCGCGGCAGCAACAGTTGTCCGAGCAGCAGGCGCAGATACAACAGCGCGCCCAAGAGGCAATGGAAGCACAGCAGCCAGGGGATGCTCAGGGAGATGAAGGGGCACGGGTAGGAGGCGCGGAATCGGATCGCGAACTTAGAGAGCTCTGGCTTGACGCGATCCGTGCTATGGACAATCGTCCCGGAACTCGGAGAGCACCGTTTCCCGTCTATGACTTCTCTCTGCGCGAACTCAGGAAACTGGAGCGAGCGATTGAAGAACGTCTCACTACAATCCAAGAAAAGAAACAACTCGCACAGGTGCTCAAAGAGGATGTGCCGCCTGAATACCGGAGATTGGTTGATCGGTACTATGAGTCTCTGGCGAAGTAAATCATGAATTCAAAAGCCCAAACGAATTCATTTGAGGAGGTAATGATATGGCACTTTTGATCGAATCCGAACCAATTCCATTGGAGGTAGATGCTAGTGGTGTTGTTCGCGTTGGTGGAACCCGTATAACGCTCGACACAATTGTGGCTGCGTTCAGTCAAGGTGCAACCGCTGAAGAAATTACGCATCAGTATCCCTCTCTCCGTCTAGCCGATGTGTACGCTGTGATTGCATACTATCTGCGACGACGTGAGGCGGTCGAATCTTATTTGCAACACCGGCAAAAGGATGCGGACAACATACGAAAGCAGAACGAATCTCGATTTGACCCGAAGGGTGTGCGCGGCCGTCTTTTAGCTCGGCGTACCAAGCAGGTTGAAAACTCTCGGAACGGAGAGATTGATGCTGCGGTTAGCTGCTGACGAGAATTTTAATAGTAATAGGAGTTACGCACCTCAGTAGGGAACAACGATCATTGTTCTCTACGGAATCCTTGATGGTGCGTCTACTGTAGTTGCCCGATTCATCGGGCGTTGGGAACGGTGTCCTGCGGCGATAAATCGCCGAACTACAAAAACTTGAGCGTTCAACTGTGTAAGACCTAAATATAGTAAATTTTAGAATTAATGAGACACTCCAAATTGGTAGGCGCCGTTTCAACCGACCACGGCACCTATGCGGTGCGGTTGAAAACCGCACCTACCGGGGCGAAAGTGTTCATTTATTTTTAGAATCCACCATAGGATCGCCCAAACTCTATGACAAATTTATGACACGAAGGGATTCATCTTCATGGAAAACACCGAAACCGTTACCCTCACCCCCGCACAAAGGTTGCACTTCGACATCTACGGTTTTGTATTGCTAGAGAACGTCTTAACCCCCGATGAAGTCGCTCGCATGAAGGACGCGCTCCATCGGATGAAAGCCGATCCGGACCTCGAATCCAAGCGGGTCTACACCCACAAGCGCGGTGAGCATCATATACTGCTTGGCAATCTGGTGGAGTATGATCCCGCCTTGCTGGAATACGCTGCCCATCCCAAACTGGTGCCGCTCGTTGAGGAGGTGGTCGGCGGCAAAGTCCGCCTTGAGGAAACCGAGGCAATCATCAATAGTAGGGATCCGGAGGCGGATATTGAGGAACTCCACAAACGACGCTATAACCCCACCGGATTCCATCGCGGAACGCAGCACGGGTGGGGAACCTACATCGAACAGAGCAAATTCCACTGCATCTTCGTCAAGACGTTGACCTATCTCACCGATGTGGGACCCGACGACGGTGGCACCTGCTTCATCCCCGGCAGCCACCGACTCACTTGGGACAGGGAAGAGATGATCGAAGCCGCCCTCTCCGATGACAAGCTGATCTATCAGGTAGAGGCAACCGCCGGCTCGGTTCTGCTCTTTCCGGAATCCCTCATCCACAGCACGACCGCCATCCGCAGCGACAAGGAACGCACGATCCTAGTCGCTGGATATACCCCACCGATGGTACGCGAGTGGCCCGGAAACGAGATCAGCCCTGAGTTTATCGAAACCCTGCCCGAAGATATCAGACCGCTTATCTCTGGAAGCGATAGTTGGCGTTGGGAAAGACGGTATTAATCATGGGTGAATAGTCTGAATCAGGATTTTCAAGATTAAAGGATTAGCAGGATTAAAAGAAAAGGTTCATACAAAAAGAAAGGGCAAAGCACGAAGAGAAACCGAGTTTTTTCGGCAAAACTCGGTTTCTGGTGCACCATTTCTTAACATGAGCGACAGAGAAACCTTTGTGCCTTTGCGTCATTGCGTTAAAATATTGTTTTCACGCTTCATCTGTGAATCCGCGCTATCCGCGATCTGATTTGAAGCTGCATAAGAGAGGATAAAAATAAATGCCAAACGTTAAGATGTATACAACCAGTTTCTGCCCATACTGCTACAAGGCGAAAGGTATCCTTGACAGGATGGGAATTGAATTTGAAGAAATCGACATCAAAGGGGATCCCGCGATGCGCGATGAAATTGAGCAGCTAACGGGTCGCCGCGATGTACCGCAAATCTTTATTGATGATCAACATATCGGCGACGACGATGATTTAGCTGAACTCGCAGCATCGGGAAAACTGAATGAAATTTTCAATATAGAAGGAGAAACAGATGGCAGAGATAAGAAACGGAAACGATGGTTTGGAAGAGCGTAACATCATCATTATCGGTGGCGGCACAGCAGGTTTCGCCGCGGGGGTCTACACCTCACGGGCAATGCTGGAGCCGCTGCTTATCACCGGAGACGCACTCGGCGGACAACTCTCACTGACCCTCGACCTTGAGAACTATCCGGGCTTCTTCGGAACCGAAGCCGCAGAGTTTATCACAGGGATGCAGAAGCAGGCAGAGCGTTTTGGGACCGAGGTAAAGTTTGACATGGTAACGGAGGTGGACTTCAATCGCCACCCGTTCTACCTGAAGACCTACGACCAAGAGTATCTCGCTAAATCGGTCATCATCTGCACCGGTGCCTCCCCACGGACCCTCGACATCCCCGGCGAGGAAGGATATGGCGGACGTGGCGTCTCCTACTGCGCCACCTGTGACGGATTCTTTTTTCAGAACCAACGTCTTATCGTGGTCGGTGGCGGCGATGCCGCCCTTGAGGAAGGGATATTCCTGACAAAGTATGCGTCGGAGGTTTATATCGTCCACCGCCGAGACCAACTTCGCGCCAGCCAAATTATGCAGGAACGCGCCTTCAAGAACGATAAAATCAAGTTTATCTGGGATACGGTTGTCGAAGAGATCCAAGGAGATGACGAAAAGGTCACCGGTGCCCTACTCAGAAATGTGAAGACCGACGAAAAGCAGGTGTTCCCGATTGATGGCGTATTTATCTTCATCGGACACATCCCGAACACGGAGCTATTCCAAGGCGTAATCGACATGGATGATCAAGACTACATCGTTGTGGACAAGCTCCAGCGCACCAATATTGACGGCGTTTTTGCAGCCGGTGACGTACATGACCACATCTTCCGTCAAGCGATAACGGCTGCCGGTGCCGGTGCCGCAGCCGCTATCTCCGCAGAGAAATTCATCGCCCAATTTGAGAATCGCGCTTATCCGGGGCAGTAGGTACTTAAGCAGAGGAAGCACCAACACGTAGGTTGGGTTGAACAGCACTCATAAAACATATCAAGTCGCTCCACTTGGATTACGGAGTTCTATTCAGCTTGAAACCTGACAAATATAGTGAAACCCAACTCTTGATAATCGGTGCATGGATTGGGTGTTGGGTTTCACTACATCTATTTATAAAACGATGCTGTTCAAATGCTGAACGCTATCGTTACCAGTAGCAATTCACTTTGAACCGTTCAACCCAACCTACATCCTACTTAAAGAAAAGAAGGATTGGCTTTGAAGCAGGCATCCACTTTAGCAAATTTCTTCGGCACAGACGAAATTACGAAGGAAACAAAAGATGTTAAAAATCGTTGACAACGGGATCATCTCCCATCAGAACGAACGCGGCGCATATATGCCCGTAATCACCCCTCTCACAGACGGTAGTTTGATCGCCTGCCAGCATGTCGGGCAGGGGTTAGGCACACCCGACAATCACATCGAGATCCTCCGTTCAACGGATGGGGGTGCTACATGGGTCAACGAAGGGAGTATCCATCCCGATGGCGTGCCTACGGATGGATGGTGTTACCGGGGACCAAAGATTAGCGAGGTTCCCGACGGTCGCTTGGTGATGAATGCAACCCGCTTTGAGAACGAAGGCGACACGCTCTTTGACACGGAATCGGAAGCCTTGCAGCGTCCAGAAATATTGCTGTTCTGGTCAGAGGACCAAGGGAAAACGTGGTCGGAGCCGCAGGTCGTGCCGGTAGACCTGCCGCCCGAAAAGTACACATGGAATGGAGCAGGACCCCTCCTACAACTCGCGCCGGATCGGTGGATGTATCCCCTCGAAACGTGGAAGCCGGAAGGGTATGAAGGTCCCCCCGACCAGAAAGCAGCGGCTGTATTCTCCGCGGATCAGGGACAAACGTGGGGCGAGTTCACCGTCGTCGCAGACGACCTCACCGGAGCGTTGCTCTGGTGGGATCAGATGTGCGCCTTGTTACCAGATGGACGTATCTATACCCTGATTTGGACGCACCAGTACGGGACCTCGGAGGATCTGACGAATCACTGGGTAATCTCCGAAGACGATGGATGCACCTGGTCCGAACCCCGACCGACGAATCTGCGCGGTCAGGTCTGCACCCCCATCCCGTTGCCCGATGGTCGCGTGGCGGCAATCTACAATTTCCGACACGAACCCCAAGGCATCCATGTGGCACTGACCGAAGACCTTGAGTATTTTGACGTAGAGAACGAGGTGGTGGTTTTTGACGCAGGAAAAGAGGCAACCCTCGGCGAACCTGAAAACGAGAACTTCCTCGCTGAACACATGCAGATCGCTTTCGGCAAGCCCGGCGGGACAACCCTGCCGGACGGGGATATAATGACCTATTTCTGGTGTACGGTGGCGGGAATCACCCATACGCGCTGGGTGAAATTGCGATTGGAAAACTAAAAGGGAAACCGAGTTTTTTCTTGAAAACTCGGTTTCTGTCGTATGCCTTCTTAACATGAGCTAGCAGTGATAGAAAGGAGTTCAGATGGATTGGCAGAAAAATTCACAGCAACTTAAAGATGCCTTTGACCGAGATGGATTTGTGGTCATTCCCGGCTTCTACACCCCGCAAGAGACAGCGGCGTTAAACGCTCACATCGACCAGTTTATCGCGGAGACGTTGCCCCAATTACCGTCGGACGCAGCCTTTTACGAAGTCAAAGAGCAGCCCGAAAGTATTATGCGGTTGCAGGGCATGGCGTCTTACGACAGCCATTTTAAGGAACTGACCGAGAGCGACCGGTTTGCTAAGTTAGCGGAATTGCTGCTAGACGATGGGGTTATAAGTAAAAACATGGAATGGTTCACGAAACCCGCCCGCAGCGATGCAGAAACACCACCCCACCAAGACGGGTTCTACTTTATGCTCGAACCAAACGAAGCACTGACATTGTGGTTGGCACTGGATACGGTGAATGACGAGAACGGCTGTATCCACTATGCACGGGGTTCTCACCGTCGAGGTATGCGACCCCACGACCAGACAGCGGTGTTCGGGTTTTCCCTAGGGGTCACGGACTACGGCGAATCGGATTACCAAGAGGAGGCAGCTATCCATGCTGCGCCGGGCGATATGATCGTGCATCATTGCATGACGATCCACCGCGCAGGTTCCAATTCTACTGCGAACCCGCGCCGGGCGTTGGGACTTGTCTATTACGCCCAACGTGCCAAAGCCGATAAAGAACGTCAGGAAGCGTACAAGAAAGAGCTAATGGAACGGTGGAAAAAAGAGGGGAAAATTTAGAGATTAGGACTTGCGCGTTTCAGTTCTAAACATAGATAGGAATTACGCACTTCGGCTCGTAGTAGCGCAATTCATTGCGCGTTCGGACGGGCGATAAATCGCCCTACTACAAACCTAAGACCATATTGTAGTGGCACAATAAATGCCTCGTATCGGGGCAGGGATGCCCCTCCCACACCTATTGAGGATAAATCACCGAACTACAGAGTTGAGCGTTCAACTGCGTAAGTCCTACATAGATAGATATGGACGCAGATTTCACTGATTTTCGCAGATAAAAACAGAAAAACGAAACTCATACAACCCAGAGAAACCGAGTTTTGAAGAAAAAACTCGGTTTCTGTTGCACCATTAACAGGAGTGAGCGATGCTGACCGATGCACAACTCTACCATTTCGCTGTTCACGGCTGGGTGCTTCAAGAGGATGTATTCAGCTCTGAAGAGGTCGATGCCTTCAAGTGCGGACTGGATCACCTTTATGAACGCAAAGTCTCGACAATGAAGGACACTGAGGACATCAAGAACATCAACAACATGGTGAACTACGATTCAATTTATCGGGATTGGATCATGTCGCCGAAAATCCTCCCTGTTCTGAAGCAGCTTCTAGGAACACCGCCACGCTTTGAGTGCTGCCACGCGATGATAAAATCCCCACACCCCGACCGGGCGACACGGCGCGATGAACTTCGAGATGCGGAAAAGATGGGTTGGCACCGCGGCATTCGACCGAAATACGGCATCGTGCCGGCGAATAACCATCCCTATATCAACACAACGTTTCTCAACAACGCCACCTACCTCACGGACGTCGATCTCGAAAATGGTGGCACAATGATCTTGGACGGCTCACACCGAATCGAGGCGCAGGATTGGAAAGAGATTTTCGATCCTGCGATGGTAGTGCAGATTGAGGCAAAGGCAGGATCGGTGATGCACTTCACGGAAGCGTTGGTTCATACCGGCATCCCGATCCTCTCTGAGCGAACCCGCTATACGATGTTCTACGGTTTCACCCCGCCGTGGATGCAGTGTTGGCCCGGCTGCAGTCCGACGCAGGAAGTTATTGATGCCAGCGAAGGAGAGCTCAAGGAAATTCTCGGAGGTCGCACCGGATATATGGGACAGTACGGACCTGAGTGAGTAGAAATCTGCGACTTCATAACCTGAATCTCTTTCAATGACTCAGTTCTGTTGACATTTGACAGTAGGTTGGGTTGAACGGTTAAAAGCAAATCCGTATCAACCCCAATAGCGATTCCGCTTTACAACAACGGTCTCTTACTAAACAAATACAGTTACGACTTACGCAGTTGAATGTTCAAAGCCTCGTAGTTTCGGTGATCCATCACCACACCACACGACTCGTAACGCCCGATGAATCGGGCAACTACAGTAAATCCGTAGGTTTGTAGTTGATTTACTGCCTATGCTAACGCGCAATAAATTGCGCTACTACAAACTGAAATGCCTAACTTCCAACAGTATTTTGTCGAGATATGAATCTCGACCTACGGGTTCTATTGACATTTAACAGTTTGTGGCAGCTAGAGGAACCGTTTGCTGAATTACTAACAGCAAAATGTCAACATGCCCTAGCCGTTGGAGAAGGGAGGAGGTATCCGATGTTATCCGATTTGGAAGTTGGACAGTTTTGGACATTCGGGTTTACTGTCCTGAGAGGCTGCCTGAGCGAAAAAGAGGTAGAGTGTCTACAGGAGGCACACCGTCGCGTCATTGCAGAAGCACCGATCTACAACTATTTCGCCGAAAATGGGACACGGATGTTTAGCCCTTTTGTCCAAGCGGACGATGCTTTCGCAGATTTAATCGAGCAGCCTGGTGTGATGGAAGCCATGCGTGATATCTGGGGAACGGAGTGCCTCTACATCGCCGGTAGCGATATGTGGGCGAACCGAGACGATACCCCTTGGCACACCGACGGTCAGCCGGGGCGACACAACACCACGCTCAAGAGTGCCATATACCTCGACGAGCAGTCTAAAGGCTTTGGATCGTTGAACCTAATTCCCGGCAGCCACCACCCCGAATACTCTGCAGCCCTCTTCCGTTCCTGTGGCTATTGGGATAGAGGGAGACCCCGCTTACGCCTCGATCCCCATGCAATTCCGGGAGTCCTCTCCGTGCAGACCCGTCCCGGCGATGTTGTGTTGTGGGATACTCGCCTGTGGCACTCCGCCTTCAAACGCAAAGACGGTCAGCCCCGGCGGACGATGTTCATTGGCTATATGCCGGACCCCCAAAATGACCTGCTTGCGCTCAAAGACCTTCGGACAACAGTTGAAACCCAGATAACCGAGCAGCAGCCGTTCGTTTATAGCAAGGAGATGATGGACAAGGGCGGTCCTAGGCGTGAGAAGATGGCGGCACGGCTAGAGGAATTGGGTGTGGAAAAGGTGAGAGCACCGTGACTCCCCAGCAAGAGAACCCACAAAAACGCTCACAAAGAAGGGGCTCATATGAAAAGAAAGTGCAGCCAGCTTAGAGAAACCGAGTTTTTTCGGAAAAACTCGGTTTCTGCTGCACGATTTTCTTACATGAGCCAAAGAAGGAAAAACAATGACCAACAGATCTCGTCCGCTGCGCGTCGGTGTGGTTGGCTGTGGTGGTTTCGGACGTAACGCTTATATAAACAATGTCGTCGAAAATCCTGATGCCCGTTTGGTTGCGCTCTGCGACATCGATATAGAACAAGCGGAATCAGCCGCACGTGAGGTTTTTGATGAGGGAGACAGAGAACAGCGTTCGACGCTTTACACAGACTACAAAGCGATGATTGACCAAGAATCTCTTGATGTGGTCATGGTTGGGACGATGGCAGATGTCCGCCCACGTGTGGCTATCTATGCGTTGAATGCCGGTGCCCATGTCCTCGCTGCCAAGCCGATGGCACCCTCCTTGGCAGAGGCAGAGGAGATACTCCAGAGGGCAAAGGAAACGGATAGGATTCTGATGGTCGGCTATAACTTCCGATTCCGCGATGATGCACAAATTGTGCACCGCTTCATTCGTGATGGCGGCATCGGGGGACCTCGCTTTGCCCGCGCTTGGTCATTTGCCGAAAGCGTGCCGATCCGCGGATCCCACTACAAAGCAAGATCGGGTGGAGGTTCACTTGCCAGAACGGGGATTCACCCAACGGATCTGGCAATCTGGTTTCTCGGCAACCCACCGCTCATCTCCGTGCATGGACGGGCACTCTCACGTTTTACCGATCTCCCCACACTACCCCCCGAACTAGAACCCCTCCGAGGGGACTACGACGACCCAGATCTGGTAACCGGCTACGTTCACTTCGCCGATGGGGTCACTTTGTCCGTCGAGAGTATGTGGATGGCACCGCCACAAATCGGTGATCACGGCGTCGAGGTGTGGGGGACACAAGGCTATGCTTCAGTGACACCATTACGATTGCTGACTTGGCAAGATGGCGATTACGTCGATGTGACCGAGCAGGTCGCTCCGGGCGTTGCTGATTCCTTCCACGACCATTCGAGCAACCGGCTACGTCGCGAGGTCTTTCACTTCATCGACTGCGTTCTCGGCAGAGCGACGCCGCTTGTTACGCCGGAAGAGATGTGGACAGATCAGGCAATCGTCGATGGAATTTACACCAATCCCCTGGCAAAATCTAACAAAATCTAACACTTTTTACAAAATTTCTATAAAATCAGGACTTACGCAGTTGAACGGTCAAAGCCCTGTAGTTCGGCGATTCATCGCCGCTAGACACTGTTACCAGCGCCCGATGAATCGGGCAACTACAATCTGGAGTGCGTAAGTCCTAAAAATATCAGGTTTGCATCAATCGGGACGGAGTTGCGCACTTTTAGAGAAACGCCTTCTCTCTCGCTGCCTCCGAGACATCCCACGCACGGTCATATTCATAGTCATCCCGACGCGCTAACAGCACCCGCAAATCGTGCCGCAGCTCCTCCACAGTGGGTCTTCCAACAAACCACCAACCGTTGTAGATCTTGTAGATCTCGCGATCACTGTCGAGGACGAAGGTATAGGGGATGGGGATCGGCGAATGGTTGGGATCCGTGTTGTCTACGATGTCTAATTCATTGATCAACGCCCGATCAAGGTCAACCAAGAAGGGCCACGTCGCACCGATACGATCACGAAGTGCTCTCGTCGTTTCCGGATCGTCAACGGAGACAGCGATCAGTCTACAGTAGTTGACCTCTAATTCGGGCTGCAAGTCCTTTGCATAATTCTCCAACTGGAGAACATCCTTCGGTCAGTACGCCCCACGCCAAAAGACCAAGACTGTGGGCCAGCCACGCATTAAATCCTCCAGCGTTCTGATCATGCCATCTTGGTCGGGACGTTCAAAGTTTGGGAATTTGTTACCGGATATCATCAAATCTTCACGAATTTTCACCCTAACCTCCTATCCTACGAAAGCCGTGTATAGGATTTATCAGTTCAACCAACCAATGAACCCATAATGAGCTTTTTACGCATTACGCATCACGTTTTACGAGGTTTGTACATCTTCCCAACGCTCTGTTTCCCATGAGCGTTCAATCGCACCTAACACCTTAGCCACAGCCAACGCCTCACGAAAAGCAGGCTCACCTTGGCATCCATCTCGAATCGACTTCAAGAATTGATAGGATTCGATCATTTTCAAATCTTCGTAGCCTAAGCCGACACCGGGACCGGGATTGAAATGTGCATGAAACGGGTGTTCGGGACCACTAACGATACGGGTGTAACCGTTAGGCACACCATCGCTGTCGGAGAGAAACAGATGGAGCTCGTTCATACGCTCAAAGTCCCAGTTTAACGCGCCGCGTGTGCCATGAACTTCAAACGCCATCTGACACTCGGGACCATTTATGACACGACACCCCTCTAATGTACCGTGCGCCCCGTTAGAAAATTGTACCAGCACCCCGACATAATCTTCGTTGGTAACTTCACCCGTTGGACCATCTGTGCGGACAGAAAAATGCGTACCTTCGCCGGGGGTAGCAAGCGGACGTTCTGAGAAGAAAGTCTCGCGGTTGCCCACCAAACGGTTGATCGGACCGGCTATCATCTGCGCCATATCAACGACATGCGACATCAGATCACCCAAAGTCCCCAAGCCCGCTACTTCACGCTGGAAACGCCATGAAAGCACAGCGTGCGGATTGCTAGCGTAACCCGCAAAGAAACGCCCACGATAGTGCGTGAGCCTGCCGAGACATCCTTCCTCAATCAGTTGTCGGGCATACTGCACAAGCGGTGTCCATCGGTAATTATAGCCCACGCAGGTCAACACGCCAGCCCGTCGCGCAGCATCTTCGATAGCGGCGGTTTCACCTGGGTTTCGGCCGACAGGTTTCTCGCAGAAGATATGCTTTCCCGCTTCGGCAGCCGCTGTCGCAATTTCGAGGTGCATACTGTTTGGTGCGGTGATGTTGACAAGCTCCACCTCTGGATCGGCGATAACCTGTCTCCAATCCGTGGCGTATCGTTCAAAACCCAAAAACATCTGCGCTTCACGAGCACGGGCTTCCACCTCATCGGCACAGATGACTAGGCGCGGTTGAACCCCACAGTCTTGAAAGCGGGTCGGAATCTGTCGGTAGGAGCGGCTGTGCACAGTCCCCATCCACCCCATACCGATGACACCGATACCTATCGTTCGCGTCATAACTGACCTCAGAGTTTAGGGACTTCCGTTACGTGCGTTCTAATGCAATTTTGCATATCGTTTTCTCTGCGTCATCGCCGTACCACAGATTGGCACCATCCCACGTCAACCCGTGCGGTTCGCCGGGGCATTCAAAAGAATCGAGAACCGCCCCGGAATTCGGGTCAATTTGGGAGATGATGTGTGTGTCGGTGTCCGCACTCCACAACGTCGTTCCATCCCAAGCGATTCCGTGTGGTCGTGTGCCGGGCGAGGGAAATTCTGCCAATATCTTCCCGGTTTCAGGAGACACCTTATAGTGCCGATCTGACTGCACATCTGCGCTCCACAGCGATTCCCCATCCCAAGCGAGACCATGCGGACTCGGTCCCGGCGGCGGAAATGAGGTGACAACTGTCAAATCCGACACGGTTAATTTGTACAGGATTTTTTCTCCGATGTCAGAATACCAGAAATGGCTTCCATCACATTCGAGTCCGCTGGATCCCGCTGTAGGTGGGTTTACGGTAACGATAACCTCACCGGTCTGCGGATTAATTTTGTGTAACGTCCCACCACCCTCGACGCTCCAGATGACGTCATCTTGCCAAGCAAGCCCGTTGGTGCCTGGTCCTGGACAATCAAAACTGGTTGCGATTGATGCTTTTAACATTGTCAATCTCCTTCCTATGGTTGAGAGGACTAGATTTTATCCTCAATTCCAATTTAGCTATCAACTACGGTCTGACCACCGATCCATCGGCTTTCCGATCTTCGGCGGCATAATTGGGCACCTTCGCTCGATCGGCGTCCAGAAGTTGTGCTGCCTTTGCCTCGTCAATGTCAATCCCCAGTCCCGGTTGGTCATTCGCGTAGAGGTATCCGCCCTCAAGAATCGCGTGTCCGGGGAAGATATCAAGTGCCTCCTGACCGAAATGGTTCTCCTCCTGAATACCGAAACTCCAACTCGCCAGATCCAAGTGCATCGCCGCTACTTGGTTGACAGGGTCATTGTCTCCCCCCTCCTGCCACGCCGTGTTGACACCGAACCATTCGCAGAGGGTGGCAATCTTCCGGCACGGGGTGATCCCACCGCCCTTCGATACCCGGACCCGGACGAAGTCGATCAATCGCTCGGTGATGAGGGGTGTCCATTCGTGAGGATTGATAAACAGCTCGCCCATCGCCTGCGGGGTGGTGCATTGCTGCCGAATTAGGCGAAACCAGTCGATCTGCTCAGGCGAAAGAACATCCTCAAGGAAAAAGAGGCGGTACGGTTCTAGAAGCTTTGATAATGTCACCGCACACTGCGGACGGAGGTGCTCGTGCACGTCGTGCGTGAGTTTCGGTCCGAACCCCAATTTCGATCGCAGATATTCAAACATTTTTGGGATACTTTCAATGTATGCCTCATCATCGAAGGCAGGGGCATTGGACCAAGGATTCTTAGGCTGCCCCGCTTTATCGGCGTCAATGAAACCGCCACCGCCGTATCCGCCAAGCTGACAGCGAATGACCGAATACCCCTCCTCCATGTAGCGACGGATGTCGTCCTCAAGTTCGACAAAATCGCCGCCGCCAGCATGGGCGTAGCACGGCACGGCAGAACGACAGGGACCGCCGAGAAGTTGGTAGACCGGCATCCCAGCCTCTTTCCCCTTGATATCCCAGAGTGCCATGTCAATACCACCCAGTGCGGTGTTTGAAATTGCCCCATTCCGCCAATAACCACTGGTGAGGGTGGACTGCCAGATGTCCTCAATATGCCCAACCTCCCGACCAATCAGGCGCGGGGCAATGCACTCCTCCACCGCCGTAACAACTGTTTGCGCATGGTAGTGGTCGCTGGCAGAACCGATGCCGTAGAGTCCCGGCTGATCAGTGGTGATTTTTACAATAACCCAAGTCCCATTTACCCGTGTACGAATACATCGAATCTCTTTGATTTTTGCCATAAAAAGTTTCCCTTTTTGGTCGTATCCATCGTCTTTTTTAAAAATAGATTATGATACCTTATTGCTACATACTGCGGACCAACGGACAAAATTATAAATTCAAGCATTACAATTTTCTCTAACATACCCCACTTGGAGTACCTTGTCAACAAGAAATTACGCTTATACTTACAAATCCAGCCCGCATTTTTTCCTTGATTATTTTCTTAGAATCGCCTATCATGTTCTTGTTTTCACCCCTGTTTTCATGAGGGTAAGTTTGGGCAGACTTGAAGATCCAACAATTAAAAGTAAGGCTCATATAAAAAGAAAGTGCAAAGCACGAAAAGAAACCGAGTTTTCAAGAAAAAACTCGGTTTCTTTGCACTAAATCTTAACATGAGCGAAAAGTAAAAGGAGACACAAGCAAATGGTCTTGACATTTTTGGATAAACATCGAGATATCGGTTTATTAATCCTTCGGATCGGATTTGGGTGTCTGTTCCTCTTTCATGGGCTTCCGAAACTGTTTGGTGGTCCAGAGAAATGGGAAAGGCTCGGCGGCGCAATGGCGACTTTCGGTATTACGTTCTTACCTGCGTTTTGGGGATTCATGGCTGCGATTTCGGAGGCTTTGGGGGGCATCTGTCTCATCCTCGGTTTATTTATGCGGCCCGCCTGTATCCTTTTGACAATAACGATGTTGGTCGCTGCTGTGAGCCATCTGGGTCGCGGAGAGGGTTTGGGAGGGGCTGCCCATGCGCTCAAAGCTGCCATTGTGTTTCTGAGTTTGATTCTGATTGGCCCCGGTAAGTACAGTCTTGATGAAAAACTAAGCTCTGATGGCGGCGATGACGCATAATACCGCTTAACATGATAGAGAAAACTAGATGGCAGAGAGAGATTACTATGAAGTCCTTGGGGTGAATCGGAACGCTGCTCCAGAGGAGATTAAGCGTGCCTACCGCAAGGTTGCGCTGCAGCATCATCCCGACAAGAATCCGGGAGATAAAACAGCGGAAGAGAAATTCAAAGAAGCCTCAAATGCTTACGACGTGCTATCGGATCCAGAGAAGCGGAAGATCTACGACATACGTGGACACGCGGGTGTCCATAACGCTGGATTTCAAGGATACACGAACTTTGAGGACATTTTCACCAATTTTGGAGATATCTTTGGGCGTGAGGTTTTTGGGAATTTCGGCGACGTCTTCGGAGATGTATTCAGTAGGGAAAATCCCACCGGTTTTGGCACACAACGCCGCGGCAATTTGCGAACCAGATTGACAATCCCGTTTGAGGAATCGATATTGGGTGCCGAAAAGCGGATTCAGGTGAACGATAGAGCGCTTACCATTAGGATTCCGCCGGGCATCAAAGACGGTCAATCATTGCGTCTCGCCGGTCAAGGAGATCTGACCGTGAACGGACAACGCGGCTCACTGATTGTGAAAATCGGCGTTCAACCGCACCCAAATTTTAAGCGGGAGAATCTAGATCTTGTGACCCAAGCCACGGTGCCTCTCACGCTTGCAGCCTTGGGTGGGAAAGTTCGTATTCCAACGCTGAAGGGAGAGATCGATCTGAAGATCCCTGCCGGGACGCAGCCGGACCAACAGTTGAGAGTCCGAGGGGCCGGTGTTGTTGATTCGTCGAAGCGCAAGGGTGATTTACGTGTCCAAATTAAAATCGAAATCCCACGTTCATTGACAAGAAAACAGAAGGAATTACTAAAAGAACTAGAGAAAACCTTATAACTCGGTAATAGGTGAGTGACGGAGCGGGGGAATGTTTGCCTGCATCACTCATCTATTACACATTACGACAA
The DNA here is from genome assembly GCA_965208425.1 of Candidatus Poribacteria bacterium. Taxonomy (GTDB): domain Bacteria; phylum Poribacteria; class WGA-4E; order WGA-4E; family PCPOR2b; genus PCPOR2b. Next base: position 318,053 of record OZ242335.1, read on the forward strand.
ATAGGCGGTTAAATGGATCCAGAGAAAACCTTAGTTTTGATTAAACCAGATGGCGTTCAACGCGGACTCATTGGCGAAATCATCGCCCGCTTTGAGCGCAAGGGCCTCAAACTTGTAGGACTTAAATTACTCAAACTCCCAAAAGATCGAGCGGATCAACTCTATGCACCACATCAGGGGAAGTTTTTTTACGACTACCTCATCCAATTTATGACTTCGACGCCGATCGTGGCGATTGCCCTTGAGGGACGAGATGCTATCGAACTAGTCCGTCTAGTAAACGGGGCAACAAGACCCAACGAATCCCAACCCGGCAGTATTCGTGGTGATTTCTCGATTGACATCACTCACAACGTCGTTCACGCTTCAGATTCCCCGGAGAACGCGGAACGTGAGTTGAGCATTCTATTTGATCCAAGCGAACTTGTTGACTATCCACGAATTGATGACGCGATTCTTTATAGCCCGGACCTGTAGTCCACTTTATCAAGACTTACGCGGTTGAACGGTCAAAGCCCTGTAGTTCGGCGATTCATCGCCGCTGGATACCGTTACCAACGCCCGATGAATCGGGCAACTACAATCTGGAGGGCGTAAGTCCTGTTTATAACAGGTTTCAAGTGTAACGAAGCAGCATCGCAGAGGAAAAATCGTGGCTCAAAACGACGACCTACTTTTTAGTACCGACGATTGGGTTGAAATCTACCGCACGACAGACGAGTGGGAATCAAACCTAATTCAGACAATGCTCGGTAATAAACAGATTCGTTGCCGCCCTGAATACATACGCAACGCTGATAGGCAACGTCAGATTATCCTTTTCGTTGACCCCGAGGACCTAGTTGATGCCTTAGAAATCGTTAGTCAAACCGGTCTAGCAATAACGAATGAGGAATCCCGATCTATCGGGACAGATGGTGAAAGTGATCCCAATCTAGAACGCGATGCAAGGACCTCGGAAAGCGATCTTCCACAACCAACGCCGAGAGCGGGAACAGCAACCATAATTGCGGAGCGCGAGGGGATCGGCAAAATCGCCCATCACGTCGGGCGGGGATATGAACTGCAAGTTGGACCAGTGCCGTATTATATGGTCGAAGAAGACCGATGGGAAGAGTTTACCGATTTTAGTGCCCAACGCCAAGAATTCTCAATTCTTATTAGGCACGAGTATCCGAATCTGTCCTTATGGCTTAAACGAGAGAAGTTATTTGCAGAATTTACCCATTTAGTGGAGGCCACTTACCGTGATGTGCCGCCAGCCCGTTTGGAAAACCGTCAACAAACTGGATCTGCGTCTGACAGCACTGGTACGACTGAAGTTCAAATCAACCGTCTTGCCAAGTTCGGGCTATGGGTATCGTTGGTTGCCCTACTAGGCGTGATTGTTCAACTACCGTGGTACGCTAGTATGATTCTCGCCCTACTTGCCGCAGTCACCGGCTGCATTGCGAAATACCAGATCGATCGCAGCAATGGAACACTTAAAGGAAATCTAATCGCTTTTCTAGCAATTATTATCGCTTGCATTGTGATTGCCATAGCCTGGAGACAACGCCAGCCGAGCCTACCAGAATCATCGGATTTGCAATCCGCCTTCCAACCCCATCAAGCAGATACCCGTTACAACACGCAACTGGGGAGCAAAATATGGCTGCTTGTGTCATAGTTTTCGTGAAAGATCCTGTTCCCGGTCAAGTTAAAACCCGTCTTATACCTTATCTTTCGCCAGAGCAGGCTGCGTCACTATATCGGACGTTCCTCGTCGATTGGTGCAATGCCCTCTCCACAATCTCTACAGCCCACCGTGTAATTGCCTATACGCCACCTGAAGGCTTGAGTGCCTTACAAACCCTAATCGGTGAAGATCCGGTTTATATACCTCAAGTGGGCGCATCGCTTGGCGAACGCTTAATTGCCGCTGCGCGTTGGGCGTGTGATCAGGGATATACGAAATTTTTATTCGTGGGATCAGATAGCCCAACGCTACCACCCCAGTATGTCGAACACACACTCGATTTACTAGAATCACGCGACATCGTCATCGGTCCCAGTGTAGACGGTGGCTACTATCTGATTGGCTTTTCAAAGCATGGGGCGTCTTTGTCTATTCCCACCATCTTTGAGGGAATCGCATGGAGCACCGAGGTCGTCTTTCGTCAAACACTTGGGAGGATTCAGGCGGTTAATGCGCGATTGGGGTTGCTGCCGCCATGGTACGATGTAGACACACCCACAGGACTGCAGCTATTACGGGATCATCTGCTTGGAATACACCTTGCAGGGGAAAGCAGCCCCGCACCTCAAACATATAGCAAACTGAGAGAATGGTTCTAAATCACTATACCAACAAAATTTTAGACTTTTTCTTTTAGGAGTTACGCAGTTGAAGGCTCAGGTTTTGTAGTTCGGCGATTTATCGCCGCTGGACACCGTGCCCAACGCCCGATGAATCGGGCAACTACAACAGAGACTTCATAAGGAACCCGTAGGGAACAACAATCATTGTTCCCTAAACCCCTACTACCCGTCGTGACGCGCAATGAATTGCGCTACTACAAACTCAGGTGCGTAACTTTAAGCTAAGATGACGGCTGCTTTGATGGTAACTTTATACCCTAGCTATCGTTTTACATACTACGATTAGCGTTTTAGTGATGTGGATTACAAGGATAAGAATTGATCGCTTACAAGGGCTTAATTCATGGCAAGCACATCTTGTCTTGCAAGGCTTCTTACACCATTTTTCGGCTTGACGATGGTTGGGAGATGGGGTATCATTTTATCCTGATTACAGCAGATTACGTACAAAAATAAAGGATTTTTTTATGGGACTCAAAGAACAATTAAATGAAGATATGAAGCAGGCGATGAAAGCAAAAGACAAGAACCGTCTGTCTGCGATTCGCATGGTGCGCGGTGCCGTCCGGGATAAGGAAATCAATAGTAAGGTTGAGTTGGATGATGACGGCGTTTTAGAGGTAATCGCCAGCCAGATTAAGAAACGGAAGGACGCGCTGGAACAGCTGCGTAAATCCAATCGCGACGACCTCGTTGATACTGAGATGGAACAGATTAATATATTGCAAGACTTCCTCCCTGCCCAACTTTCGATGGAAGAAATCGAAGCCGCCATCACAGGCGCGATTGAGGAGCTAGGTGCGACATCAATGCGAGATATGGGCAAAGTCATGGGTAAACTCGTTCCACAGCTGAGAGGCAAAGCAGACAATTCGGTTGTTAGCCAAATCGTCAGACAGAAACTAGGTTAGCGCAATGAACAACCAGACCACTATCCTCGTTGTTGATCCGGACCAACGACAGCGCGAAACAATTTGTCTCACACTTGAGCGCGAAAGGTTGCATGTGCTTGCAACTCGCACAATGTATGAGGCGTTAGACCGCATCGAACGCTTGGAAATTGATGTCCTAATCGCCCCACTCATAGGAGAACGCGTTGATGGACTCAAACTCCTTGAAGCCGCCTACGATCGGAATCCCGACGTCGGCGCGATCTTCATCACAGCACCAAACGTCCTAGAAACTGAAGTTGGCATTAAAGCCACGGTTCACATGGGGGCAAGCTATCTTCTGCCTAAACCCTTCAACCCCGCCCAACTGCTAGCCCTCCTCCACCGGATACTTGAAAATCAGCGACTCACTCTAGAAAATCGGCAATTACAGTCCCAGATCGATGAGCGGGTCGGACTCATCCAATTAACAGGACATTCACCGAGAATCCTAGAAATCCGAGATCTTATTGCGCAAGTTGCCCCAACAAAAGCAACCGTCATGATCCGTGGAGAACGCGGCACTGGAAAAGAACTGGTTGCCCGTGCTATGCACCACCGAAGTTTACGGCGGGGTCCCCTCGTTATATTCAACTGTGCAGCCTTGAACGAAGGCCTTGCGGAATCCGAACTTTTTGGACATGAACGAGGCGCGTTTACAGGTGCACATCAGACGCGGAAAGGGCGATTTGAAGCGGCGCATGGGGGAACACTGTTTCTTGACGAAGTGGGACAATTAAGTCTGTCAAACCAAGCGAGGCTCTTGCGAGTGCTTGCCGAAAAAGAGTTTCAGCGTGTCGGTGGAAACGAATCGATAGAGATTGATGTTCGCGTTATTTGTGCAACGAACCGTAATCTTGAAAAGGCAGTAGAACAGGAAAAGTTTCTACCGGATCTCTACGATCGTTTGAACGTAATCCGAATCTCTCTACCACCGCTCCGTGAACGAAGCGAGGACATCCCACTCCTAGTCAAAGCCTTCACAGAAGAATTTTGCCGGGAAAACCGGATGATGACCAAAGGCATGACTTCGCGCGCAATGCGAGTGTTGATTAAATATGACTGGCAGGGAAATGTACGAGAGTTGAGAAACTGTATTGAGGGTATGGTTATTATGTCAAACCAACCAGATCTCGACATTGATGATGTTCCGGAGCATATTCTCAAATCCGCTGGAGTCAGTTCTCCCGTTATCCTCTCCGCTCCCACCGTTATAGATACTAGCGCGGCAACCTTACCTTCATCGGGATTGGACGTTGAAGTCGGGATGTCAATGGCAGAGATTGAGAAGGAAGTTATTCGATCGACACTCCAATATGCTGGCAATAATAGAGCGAAAGCTGCAAAAATCTTAGGGGTCTCAAAACGAACAATCTTCAGAAAAATTAAGGAACACAATTTGTGCGACGACTAATCAATACAACCTCTCTTTCAATTTGTACCCAATTTGCTTTGGGCACCGCCCATCTCTTTGCAGCGAGTGACGATTTCAATAGCAATAGTGGAAATCCGGGCATCTTTGGCGCGATTCTTGGCGTTGTGGTCCCGGCACTGCTCGTCATTGCCATCGGAGGCTGTATCTATGTCTGGTTGCGCCGGAACAAATCCTCATTAACTGGCTTATTCCCACGGCGACAGGCACCTAAAAATTGGGATATATCGCCACCAACGTATACAGCCTCTGCGCCGTCTCATAGGTCTCCTCACGACGCCGTTCCTCCCGACAACCTTGATCCATTGACAGAACCGAATCAGCAGTTAGAAAGCGATGAGTATACCCTTGAGTCTATTGCACTTGCAGACCTAGAGGGGGTACTATCCTTGCGCGAATCAAACCGTGTCCAAGAATACTATGAAGCAATTGCAATAATTATCAAGCAGTATGTGGGAGAAAAGTATCACATTAAGAGCCTCAATGCTCCTACAGGACAAATCTTATCCGCACTCCCCAACGGCTTGACCGATAGCGTTACAGATCACGTCGGCGAGATTCTCCTATCATGCGACATGGTTCAATTTTCTAGACATCGCCCCTCCCGTTCAGAATTGGACCGCATCTATCAGACAGCGCGGGAGTTTCTTGAAAGCCAAATTGTTGCGGCACCCATTGAAGCAGATGAATCTGAAGCGGAAGAAGAAGCCGAGGAAGATAGTGAGATCTATAGACATTACAGGAGGAGGCTTCAAGGCTAAACCTCGGTGTTCACTCTAATCGAGGAATCGAGACATGAGAGAATCTGATCTGACGGCGTTGAACGAAAAGATTCAGGAGGCGAGTGCCTTCGTTGAAGAAACCTTTGAGGAGATTCGGAAGGTTATCATTGGACAGAAGTATATGATCGAGCGGATGATTATCGGATTGCTCTGCAACGGTCATATCCTGTTAGAGGGAGTTCCCGGTCTCGCCAAGACAACCGCTGTCCAAGCACTTGCTAACACGATTGCCGTCTCTTTCAAACGCCTGCAATTTACCCCTGACCTTCTGCCCGCCGATCTGATCGGCACCCAAATTTATAACCAACGTTCAGGCGATTTTTATGTCAAAAAGGGTCCCATCTTCGCAAACCTCGTTCTCGCCGACGAGATCAACCGTGCCCCCGCCAAAGTGCAAAGCGCACTCCTCGAAGCGATGCAAGAACGTCAGGTCACAATCGGTGATGAGACCTACCCGCTCGACCCGCCATTCCTCGTTCTAGCAACCCAAAACCCAATCGAGCAAGAGGGAACTTACCCCCTGCCAGAAGCGCAGGTAGACCGGTTCATGCTCAAATTGCAGGTGACCTATCCCTCACGGACAGAAGAACTCTCTATTTTACGACAACTCACACGCGAAGACCCCCAACCGATTCAACAGGTCATATCACCCCAAGAAATTCTTCAACTTCGTACAACAGTCCGTGAAATCTACATGGACGAGAAGATCGAAAACTATATTGTCGACCTCATCTGCGCCACACGCGAGCCAGCACGGTATCAATTGGACCAACTGACAGATCTCATCGAATACGGCGCATCGCCACGGGCGACGATTTTCCTCGCAACGGCTGCCAAAGCCCACGCCTTCCTCCGTCATCGCGGGTATGTAACGCCAGAAGATGTCTACGCGGTCGGTATGGATGTCCTCAGACACCGCGTTATCGTCAGCTATGAAGCGGAGGCGGAAGAAATCTCTTCCGAACAGATCATCAAACAGGTTTTTGAAGGAGTCGAAGTGCCTTAACAGAAATTCGTATGATTTTAGTCGCCTTTAATTCTTTTGCGTAAGTCCCAATTCTGGAAACATTCTTTCCCAAAAGGAGAGGTCCCCCATGAAACAAGACGCGTTGACAGCCATTTTTTTCTGTGCATTGGTTTTGTTTTTAGTTGCCCCTTCTGCCGCGCTAGTTTTGGATTTTGAAAATCCAGAACAGTTAAACCAATTGGAAGTCCTACGCGAAACGGATGATCACTGGAAATCTAGGAATAATGTCGATGATCCATTCCAATTAGAGATTGTAGATGGTGCGCTTCGATTCACATCAAGTGGAATGTGGAATCTTATTGCTATAAAAGATCTCCAATTTACCCATGGAACGATATACTATAAAATGAAATGGCTAGAAGGAGGGTGGTGTCAGATTGGAGCGTTTTATCGGCTACAGGAGACACCGCATCTTCCGCATTATCAAGTTACCCTGTCCGCTGAAGTTCAACCAGACAGAAAACCTGAAGGTCTGAAGTGGTTGGATTGTGAAGTAGTTATGTGGAATGGTCTGTCTAGTAGACAAAGTACCACGAAGCCGATACAGGGGTGGGACAGGCAACCCATGAATCAGTGGTTTGAGGTTAAAATCGAGGTCAAAAGCGGTGAACATATTGTATTTGCGGGGGTTGAGGGCAACATACGGAAGGTTGTCGAAATGAAGGTAGCAACGCAAGGTAAAGGAAGGATCGGTTTATTGACGTACAGCCCGACACGCGAAGTTGTGCTGATTGATAATTTTGAAATCATATCATCAGCATTTGCTGTAGAAATACACAAAACTTTGGTAAACACTTGGGGACGGATAAAAGCACTTCAATAGCGAGCGCGTTGACATTTCGCTGTCGTCAATTCGGAAAACGCTGTAATCGTCGGGCTACCTGTCAAAAACCGAGGTGTTATACGAAATTAATCCAAGATGCAAAACAAAAACTTAATTCCTGTTCTCCTCATCCAAAAGTTCCTCCAACTCCTCTAGGAAATCCACCGCATCGTCCTCATCTCCGTCGCTCTCTCCGTGGTCTTCTAGTCCCTCTTCCACCGATTCCAGATCTGACCGAAACTCAATCAGGTTACTCAAATAACGTTCACGGGTAACATTTTCCGCATCGCCATAGTTCTCGCGTAAACACTCACCACAGAATTTCCCAATGCGTTGAATCCCTAAATTGACCTGATCCAATGCACCTTGACGGTCATCTTCCATCAGACACAGTTCAGCGTTCGCCATACTGTTCATCATGAGCATATAGCCTTTATACTGGTAGCTTTCCCACGCAATCTCAGAAGGGGCAAATTTCTTTGCCATATTCGTAACAGCAAGATTCGTGTTGGTGTCGCGTTTGACATCCGCCCACCGTTTAATCCCCGCAAACAACAGATAACGGGTATACCTATCGTACGATTCTCGGAATAAAACACGCCAATCCTCCGGCGTTAAACCAAACCCCTCATCGTTACCGTGCTGCTGCTTATAATCCTCCAGTTGTTCGCAGAAGTATTCATAGTAGGACTCCCGCCCATGGGGTCTTTTGCCATCGGGACGCCCGGATGTGTAGATACGTGAAATTGTGAACGCATTCGATTGCACAACAACGACCTCTTTGCCTTCTGCCAACTTCAAGACCTTTATCGGGCGAGCAACATCAAACGATAAACTATCCAAAATTTCATCCAGCGCACGCACCAGACGCGTGTTTCTTTCAACCTGATTAGTTGCCATTTTTATCTCCTTCCTATCAATATGTAATATACCATGTTATGTTGCTAGATTCAAAGACGTGCTGCAAAACTACAAAGGGCACTCAATATTGCACGGTAAGTCAATTCGGGTAACTTTCGACCAATACACGATGTATCTTCTGAGTTCCTCACGTTTCACGTTTTACGTTTCAATAATCGCTCATGTTAAGAATTAGTGCAACCAAAGCCACAAGCACTTGCATCCCGATTTATCAGGGGTTACTCTCCCCCTGCTTGCGGGGGGATTAAGGGGGGTACAAAGGGGGCCTTTACTTCGTGCTTTGCACTCTCTTTTTACATGAGCCTCAATAATAATCTTGTAACGGAGTCACAGTTATCTCACCACGGCGGAGTGCCTCAATGCTATTGATTGCCGCCGACGCACCTGCAATCGTAGAAAATAGGGTAATCCCATAATCAATTGCCATCTGCCGAATTAACTCCTCGTTCGGACGATGCGCATATCCGGTAGGTGTGTTGATGATCAGATCGACAGCGTTGTTTTTAACATAGTCGTGGATGGTCGGGCGCCCTTTGCCGATACTATGAACCAGCGTCACCTCCATACCGTTACGACGAAGCACCTTCGCTGTGCCGTGCGTGGCAATCAGTTGAAATCCCAGATCAACTAACTTCTTAGCGATGAAGATAATCGCTCGTTTATCCTTATTTTTTACGCTGATGAACGCATGACCGCCGAGAGGTAATCCATAGCCCACCGCCTGTTGTGCTTTGGCAAAAGCGATGCTCAGATCTGCATCAATCCCCATCACCTCGCCTGTCGATTTCATCTCAGGACCGAGCTGAGAGTTTGCCCCCGGGAAACGGTTGAACGGAAACACAGGTGCTTTTACTGAAAAATAATCTGGCTCAATCTCGTTCGTAAATCCAAGTTCTTCAAGCGTCCTTCCTGTCATGATGCGAGCGGCGAGTTTTGCCAACGGCACCCCAATGGTCTTGCTTACAAACGGCACAGTGCGCGATGCTCGCGGGTTGACCTCCAACACATAAATCTCATCGTTTTTTATCGCATACTGTATATTCATCAGTCCGCGCACGTTGAGTGCCTTTGCGAGCGCGTCGGTATACTCCTTGAGCGTATCGATCTGCTCCTCAACAAGGGTATAAGGTGGCAACACACAGTCGCTGTCCCCAGAGTGGATCCCCGCCTCTTCGATATGTTCCATGATGCCGCCGATGACGGTGCGACTCCCGTCGGAGATGGCATCAACATCAACCTCGATCGCATCCTCCAAATACTTGTCGATTAACACGGGATGTTCGGGTGAAGCTGCGACCGCCGAATCCATATAGGCTTCCAACGCATCTTGATCATAGACAATCTGCATCGCCCGTCCCCCCAAAACGTACGAAGGACGTACCATCACTGGGTATCCAAGTGCCGCAGCGATTGGTATGGCTTCTTTAACGGAAGTTGCCGTACCATTTGGGGGCTGCATCAAGCCGAGTCCATCGAGCAGCTCTGTGAACTGCTTCCGATCTTCAGATCGTGCAATGTCCTCCGGGCTTGTCCCGATAATTGGAACACCCGCCTTCTGGAGTCCGAGCGCGAGATTCAGGGGTGTCTGTCCGCCAAGCTGCACGATAACCCCGTCCGGCTTTTCCCGATCAACGATGTTCAACACATTTTCATGCGTGAGCGGTTCAAAGTAGAGCCGATCCGAGGTGTCGTAATCCGTGCTCACGGTTTCGGGATTGCTGTTAACCATAATGGTCTCATAGTTATCCTCTTTAAGCGCGAGCGCGGCGTGAACACAGCAGTAATCGAACTCAATCCCTTGACCAATCCGATTCGGACCACTGCCCAAAATCAAAATCTTTTTCTTCTGGCTGGGTCTGACCTCATCCTCCATGCCATAGGTGGAATAGTAGTAAGGTGTTTCCGCTTCAAACTCGGCAGCACAGGTATCCACAGTCTTAAACGTGGCTTCGATTCCGTGTTCCTTCCGTAGTCCTCGGATACTTGCCTCAGAGGCGTTCCACAGTTCCCCTATCTGACGGTCCGAGAAACCGTACTGCTTTGCTTTGCGAAGCAGGGAAACAGACGTATCAGGCAGCTGAGAAGTATCCAGAGTATCCAGTTTGCTCTCGCTTCCGACTTTCCGGACCTCCTCTTCAAAATCGATAATCTCCTTTATATTATACAGGAAAAATGGATCGATGTGTGTATATCCGTGAATCTGATCGATACTCATTCCACTTTGGAAAGCTTGTTTTATATAAAGGATTCGCTCCATGTTGGGGATGGTCAACTTCTGTGGTAGCTCCGAAACTGGCAACTTCTGGATGGGTTGGCTGTCGAGTCCCGCCCAACCGTTTTCTAAAGATCGCAGCCCTTTCTGTAAGGACTCTTTGAACGTCCGTCCGATCGCCATCGCTTCACCCACAGACTTCATCATCGTCGTCAATGTTTCATCGGTGCCAGCGAATTTCTCAAATGCCCAACGCGGAATCTTTGTCACAACATAATCGATGGTCGGCTCAAACGATGCAGGGGTTTTGCGCGTAATATCGTTGGGTAGCTCGTCGAGCGTGTATCCGACAGCTAACTTCGCCGCGATCTTCGCTATCGGAAACCCAGTCGCTTTCGACGCGAGCGCAGAACTCCGAGAAACCCGCGGGTTCATTTCAATCACAACCTGTTTTCCCGTATCTGGATCGACCGCAAACTGGATATTTGAACCACCGGTGTCCACCCCAATTTCACGAATAATCTTAATCGCAGCATCCCGCATCTGTTGATACTCTTTGTCCGTCAAGGTCTGGGCGGGTGCAACTGTGATGCTATCGCCCGTGTGAACTCCCATCGCATCGAAATTCTCAATAGAACAGATAATCACAACGTTGTCCGTCCCATCCCGCATGACCTCAAGTTCAAATTCTTTCCAACCAATCACTGACTCTTCGATTAACACCTCACTGACCGGACTCAACCCCAATCCGTACTCGACCATCTCCCGAAACTCTTCGATATTGTAAGCAATACCGCCGCCTGTACCGCCGAGCGTAAAAGCAGGTCGAATAATCGCTGGGTAGCCGATCTCCTCAACGACGGTAATCGCCTCGTCATACGTATGAGCTATGCCACTTTTTGGCACTGCCAAGCCGATGTGCTGCATTGCCCTTTTGAATAGATCACGATCCTCCGCTTTTTGGATGGCGGGAAGTTTCGCACCAATCAACTCAACCTCATACTTATCCAACGCACCCGATTCGGCAAGTTCAACGGAGACATTTAAGCCTGTTTGTCCGCCCAAAGTTGGGAGTAGAGCTTGGGGACGCTCTTGGGCAATAATCTTTTCGGCGATATCTGCGCCAATTGGTTCAACATAGGTTCGGTCTGCTAGCTCCGTGTCCGTCATAATCGTTGCCGGATTACTGTTGACAAGGACAACCTCATACCCTTCTTCCTTCAAGGATTTACACGCCTGAGTGCCCGAATAGTCAAACTCGCAGGCTTGACCGATAATAATCGGGCCGGAGCCGATAATTAGGATCTTTTTGATGTCAGTTCGCTTTGGCATAGTAAATAACCTTATCGTATTGTTGTCGAGACAGAATTTAACGCAAAGGCGCGAAGACGCAAGGATTTTTTTATTTTTTCCTTTACTTCATTGCAGCATTGCGTTGTTTGTCTTTCTCACGTTTTACGTTTCACACATTACGTCTTACGCATCAGATCTGTAAACCTCTTAAAAAGATAACTTGCGTCATGGGGACCGGGAGACGCTTCTGGATGGTACTGCACAGAGAAGATCGGATATTCTCTATGTTCCATTCCTTCAAGGGTTTGATCATTCAGATTGATATGCGTCACCTCTACACTGTTTGGTAGTGAATCAATATCCACACAGAAACCGTGATTTTGTGAAGTAATTTCGACCTGATCTGTGTCAAACCGTTTTACTGGTTGATTTGCGCCACGATGTCCGAATTTGAGTTTGAAACTCTTTCCGCCGAATGCAAGCCCCAACAATTGATGCCCCAAACAGATACCAAAGGTCGGCTTCGTTCCAATCAATTGTTGAATCGTCTTGATACCGTATTCAATCGGCTCTGGATCGCCGGGACCGTTGGATAAGAAGATACCATCTGGATCCGCAGCGAGAATCTCTTCTGCGGAAGTGTGTGCTGGCACAACTTGAACCTGACAACCGTGTTGGGTGAGTTGGCGTAAGATATTATATTTGACCCCGAAGTCCACCGCAATGACGCGGAATTGGGGGGGCGACGGTGCCTCAATCTCTGTTGTGTCAAAGTCGATTGTGAGTTGGGAATTTTTATCATTGGCAATAGAGGTCAAATCAGGAAAGGCGCTTGATTCGGGGTCGTGCGTCTCCCATAAATACGGATTCGGGCACGTCACGTACTGGACCATATCCATCCCGACAAGTCCGTGCCACGCCTGTGCTTTAGCAACCAAGCTTTGAGGATCAAGGTCTTCCGTCGAGAGTACGCCATCCATGACACCATGCACCCTGAGCCGCTTAGTCAATGCACGTGTGTCAATACCGTGGATGCCGATAATTTCATTTTCTTCGAGGTAGCTACCGAGGTTGGACTGTGAACGCCAGTTGCTTTCGTAAGCACTATATTCACGTACAACAAATCCTTCCACTTGTGGTCGAATCGATTCGACATCGATCTCGTTGCAGCCATAATTGCCGATCAACGGGTAGGTCATCGTGACGATCTGACCCTTGTAAGATGGATCGGTGAGAATCTCTTGGTAGCCGGTCATGCTGGTGTTGAAGACCACCTCACCGGAAGTTTCCCCGGTCGCGCCAAAATGTTCGCCTTCAAAAACTGTTCCATCTGCCAATGCGAGAATTGCTTTCATTGGATTAGCCATCCTTATTCTCAAATCGTAATTCGTTTGCAAATTCACAGGATATATGGGTTTCTACAAATCTTCTCTGAGGCTTCGGAACCGGGGCGTGCGAATCCGTACCTGCTTGACTCCCCGAGGAATAAGAAAAAGTGTCATCTTTCCGTTATAAGAGGAAGCAGCGAGCTCTTCTCGTTTACGTTTTGCCGCTGTAAAGTCTTCCGCTACACCTACAATCTGGGCATCGTCCAAAATGATAACCACCTTGCCTTCATATCGCTTTGGATGCTTATAGATCTCTTGGAGCCATTGCTGTGTTCGCCGTTTTTCCATGTATCTCATCACCTCTTTTAGGTCATCGCACCTCTATTTCAATCTGCTGGCTTGGGGGGGCTGCCCGTTCTGCCCTGCGGAATGTAACATCAACAGGCGTCTGCGGATATTCGATACCGTGTCCCGCAAGTAGTTCCTCAATCGCCCGAATCTGAATCTTTGGATATGTCGTGTGAGTGACATGAAGCCATTGAAAACGCCCCGCTGTCGCTGCTTCTTTTACTATTGGTTGGGTCGGCGGGTTCAGCGTGATAAAGACACCGATCACAGCCTCCTGGGTTTCGACAACCGATTTCAACTCCCGTATATCCTTGACAGAAACCTTCCCACTTTTGACCTGAACGACAATCTTCCGGGTCAAGGTCTTTTTTGGCTTGTCTGGGTCAACGTCCTTATAATAGATCACCCCATCCACACCTTCATCCGCACCCTTCTTTTTGCCCTGATAAGGTCTCGCTCGAATCAGGCTCAACGCCCACCACTGGAATTGATACCGATCTTGAACCGCTAAAGCCTTCGCGCTCTGTGTATCCTTTGGCTCACCGATGATTTCGTATTTCGCATCGTCCCCAAGGCATCAGCGAGACGGTACTTCAACAAAGCGATGGCAAGATGCGTGATGTCAACCCCAATCCACCGGCGGTTAAGCCGTTGGGCAACAGCGACAGCCGTCCCACAACCACAGAACGCGTCCAATACAACATCGCCTTCATTGCTACTCGCTTTGATAATCCGCTCAAGCAGTGCTTCAGGTTTTTGGGTTGGATAGCCGAGACGCTCTTTCGCCTGTGATCCAATGGGCGGAATATCGTCCCAAAGAGAAGGAACTTCTTCGCCTTTCAACTCGTCTAAGTAGCGTTTCCGCTGAATACGACCATCAGGAGATTTAGGGAAATAAAGACGCCCCTCCTTATCCCACTGTTCCATCTTTTCGCGAGATATAGCCCACCCTTTCTCTGGTGGTCTATAGCCTTTATACTCATACGTTAGATTTGGTCTTGGATTTGGACTTGCAAGGTTATCAATTCTATAGCGGCGACCATTTTCATCGGTATAACGAAACATCTTCTTGATATATTCTGGGTTGCTTTCTCGATATTGAGGAGTAAACAAATAATCACTAGACTTAGAAAACCAAAGGAGTATATCGCAGGAAGTGCCAAAACGATTGGTTGGTCCAGCACGCCCTGTTTTTCTTTTCCAATAAATCTCATTCCGAAAATTCTCTACCCCAAAAATCTGATCTAGGATAATCTTCAGATAGTGTGATGCTGTCGGATCGCAGTGAAGATAAAAACTCCCCGTCGGTTTTAGCACTCGATGCAGCTCCACCAATCGTAATCCCATCATCACGAGGTATACCATCAGGTTCGTCTCTGTAAGGAACCCACGAAAACTCTTGATCGTTTCAACCAGAAGGGGTGGCGCAGTTACGACCAATTCATGATATGCCTGCTCGGTGCTTTCGACCCAATGCCATGTATCCTCAAAGGCTTGGATCTGCGCCTGAGAAGATGAGCCATCCCTCTCGCTGAAAATCACGTTGTACGCTTGATTTGAGTTAAACGGCGGGTCAATGTAAATGAGATCGACGCTTTCGTCGGGGATATGATTTCGCAAAATGTGCAGATTGTCACCGTAGTAGAGTTGGTTCATATTCATCGGCTACCTCTTTATCTCAGGACTTACGCACTTTAGATGGTAGTTGCCCGATTTATCGGGCGTATCGGGGCAGGTCCCGATTTATCGGGATCCTCGCTTCGCGGGAGATGCCCCTCCCACACCCCCCCTTAGTCCCCCCCGCAAGCAGGGGGAAGGGCTTTGACCGCTCGGCTGCGTAAGTCCTATATCTGTTGCGATTCCTCCCTCAGAATCGAGTACAACTTCATATCGCGAAACCGCCCTCTAACGTAGACATACTTTCGCAAGACACCCTCAAGGGTCATGCTAACCTTCTCCATCACACGGGCAGAGGCACGATTTTCAACCATGCAGGTCCCCTCAATCCGATTGAGCCGCCAACCCTCAAAACCGAATTGGACAACCGCCTGAGCGGTCTCAGTCGCATAACCCTTTCCCCAATACTTCCGACCAATATTGAAGGCGATCTCCGCCCTTCTGTGTTCAAAATTCACGTTGTGTAAAAAGCAGTTTCCGATGACCTTACCATTTTCGGGCAGGACAACCCCCCAACACGCGAAATCATCGGTTGTTACCCATGCAATAAAGTCTTTGCTATCTTCTATCGATTGGTGCGCCCGCCAGAAGAGGTACGTTGTCACCTGTGGATCCGAAACCCATTCAAATATATCTTCGGCATCCTCCATCTCTAACCTTCTTAGCAGCAACCTTTCGGTCTCGATCGCAGGCAAATCGTTGAAGCGTTCATCCTGAGCCATGTCCTATCCCATTTGGAAAATTAGTAGGTCGTGATTTTATTTTTTATAGGACTTACACAGTTGAATACTGAGGTTTTGTAGTTCAATTCTTCAGTGCCAACGCGGGGCAAGATGCCCCGCCTACGATGGGTATGGACTCTGACCATACCCCGAAACGCCCGATGAATCGGGCAACTACAAAATGAGGCGCATAAGTCCTGTTTTATCTATCACGTTTCATGTTTCACGTTTCACGCTTCACGTTCGGGAAACAACACCGTCACGGATAGTCATCACGGGCCACCCTTTCAATTCCCAACCGTCAAAGGGAGTATTGCGGCTTTTGGAGTGGGACTGTGTTACATCTACCGCCGCAACCTTGTCCGGATCTATCAATGTCACGTCAGCTGCTGCACCGATGGAGAGCGTCCCGCGATCAATCTGCAGAATCTTCGCCGGAACGCAGGTCATTTTCGCTATCGCGTCCGATAGCGTGAGTTGCCCAGTGTGGATAAGCCGGTCAAATACAAGCGGCACACCGGTCTCTGATCCGATGATACCCGGTGGGGCTTCGAGCATCCCCTGCGCCTTTTCAAACGGGGCATGTGGCGCGTGATCTGTCGCGATTGCATCGAGCGTGCCATCCTTGATCCCTTCAATGACAGCATCAACGTCAGTCTGTGTGCGCAAGGGTGGGTGCATCTTGGCATCCGTACCATGTTCTTCCACCGCTGCGTCGGTGAGTGTAAAGTGATGCGGCATCGCTTCAGCGGTCACATTGACCCCCCTGCGTTTACCCCAGCGGACAAGGTCAACGGATCCCGCTGTGCTGACGTGGAGGACATGGAGATGCCCACCGGTCAACTCAGCGAGCATGATATCGCGGGCAACGATTATATCTTCCGCAGCGTTGGGGCTTCCGGGTAGGTTCAGCCGACGCGACGTTTCACCGAGATTCATAACTGCCCCTTCGTCGAGGTTATGCTCTTGGCAGTGAACCATAACAGGGAAGTTGTGTTTGGCACTTAACGCCAACACATCGCGCATCAGCCCAGCGTCCATGACCGTTTTGCCATCGTCCGATAGCCCAACCGCACCGGCTTTCAGCAGCGTTGGCACATCGGTTAATTCCTCGCCATCGAGATTTTTCGTGATGCTGCCGAGGGGGAACACATTCGTCGCGCCATCTTTCTGTGCTTGTGACCGTATCAGTTCGATAACGTCGGGTGAATCCGCCACCGGATCGGTATTCGCCATGCACGCAACGGAAGTAAATCCGCCAACCGCCGCCGCACGGGTGCCCGATGCGATTGTCTCTTTGTGCTCAAAGCCGGGTTCACGGAGATGGACGTGCATATCGACCAAGCCCGGCGTAACAATCAGTCCCGTTGCATCAACGGTTTCGGATGTCTCAGTGTCAATCTGGTCATCAATCCGATTGATCTTCCCATCGCAAATCAGGAGATCGCCAGTGGTGTCAACCTCGTTGGCGGGGTCAAGAATTCGACCGTTACGGATGAGTATCCGACTCATGAGTCGTCCTCCTCGTAAATCACCGCCCGGTCAACCCCATCCTCTTCGATCAACTGAACACGAACAATTTCCTTACGCGAAGTCGGGATATTCTTGCCGATATAGTCCGCCGCAATCGGAAGTTCACGATGCCCCCGGTCAATGAGAACCGCCAACTGAATCGCTGCAGGTCGTCCAAAATCCATGACCGCATCCATGGCAGCGCGGACGGTGCGTCCGGTGTAAAGCACCTCATCAACCAAAATGACACGCTTCCCTGTTGGATCAAACGGGATCTCTGTGCGATTCACCTTAATCGTTTCATCATACAGGTTTACGTCATCTCGATAGAGCCGCACATCAACGACGCCGACCGGAACTTCAATCCCTTCGGTTCGCTCCAGATTTTCAGCGATTCGACGTGCCAAGTGATCCCCTCGACTTTTAACACCAATGACTGCTAGATCCGCAATTTCTTGGTGACTCCGCTCCAAAATCTCATGCGATATTCGGACTACCGCCCGTCGAATGTCCTCCGCCGTCATCACTTGTGTCTTTTCACGCATTTGCATAACCTGTCCTCACTTCAACACTCCTCAAGTTAAATCTTCCCGCCGCTGATACAAGAGGTCAATAATCTCCTGTATCAGGGGAGACTCGTCAAAGTTCCGATAATTCCAAGGATTTGTCCAAAATTTGTCCAGCGATCGATAGCCAACCTTTTCGTATTCCAAAACTTGAATCATCAACTCAAGCTTATCAGCAGCCCGCACCAATTTTCCCTCAGTAGATGTACCTGCTTCAAACTCCTCCCAAAGTTGCATATATTTTTTTTGGAGTGGACCAAAGTGTTCAAACATTGATTCAACAGCAGCCCGTTCCCCTGCTGCCTTGACTTCCTCGGGTATATATTTAAGAGATGGAAATGGCAAATCCCCAATCCGTGCTTCAGCGACCTCGTGCAATAATGCGAGACGCATCACCTTTTGCACATCCAACGGAACCTCCTGCTCCGTCAACACATCCGCCAAAATCATCGACAAAAGCGATACCCGATAGCAGTGGTCCGCGATACTCTCGGCATCTTTGATACCGCGAAAACGCCAACCGGTGCGCGGCAGATTCTTGAGAACGCCAACCTCTTCAATAAAATCTAGTACAACCTGTGCATTCATCAGCAACCAAATCCGGGCATAAAAAAAGCCTCCCCTACACAAAGAGGGAGGCACTTAACAGTTCAATAGTTTTTGGGATATGTGGATAGCCGTAAATCATGTTGATGCCCTTTCCTAACCTCACAGGATCAGATTAAAAGGGAAAATTTTTCATGCAAGCCAATGTCATTAAACTTATTTAAGTGTAGCACAATTAATCTGCTTTTGCAAGGGAAATGTTGAGCCTTCACTTCTCTCATTGACATCGCACGAAAATTCTGCTAAACTTACCCCATCAATAAAATTTTTGGTCAGCCAAAAAGTATCATTCCGATCTTAGATCAACGGGAGAACATCTATGTCTATTGATACACCAACCCTCTTAGACGCTTTGGATTCTGTGACAGCCATTCCAATCATCCCTTTCAAAGATGGTGAAATCGACTACGCAGGGCACGCAAAAAACATCAACTACCTGATGCAGAACAATTACCTAGAAGGCGATCGGAAGCGCGTGATCGCAATTGCAGGAACAAGCCTCGTCCATCACGTCAGCTTGGAGGAGCAAACCCGCGTAATGGATGCCACCGGCCGCGAGATGGCAGGTGATGGGGTTTTGATGTCCGGTATTGTGCCGAATCCAATCGGGGACGCAGGGAAACTCATCGAAGCACAGTCCAACTTGCAGCGTCCGCCCGATGTGTACCTGATAATGCCTTTAACAGGAATCTCAAATCCCGAAGGTATATATGAACAGTACATGAAGTTTGGCGAACAGTACGGCGAATCCTGCGGTGCACGATTCCTCTACTACTTCCGCCAGAAGAAAGAACTTGATGCAATGATCCGTCTAGTCAATGATTCACCACATTTTATCGGTGTGAAGATTGGCACAGGTGTAGAAGATGTAGAGTCAATCATTGAGGGTGTGGGAGACAGTGGACTTGTGGTCTGGGGGATCGGCGATCGATGCACGCGCCCGGCGGAACTCGGCACGAAAGGGCATACGTCCGGAATCGCTGTCCTATGTGCACGCGCTTCTGACGAAATCAACAACGCCCAACGTCGTGGTGATTACGAAACCTCCCGCCAAGTCGAAGCAGACATCTTCGCCCTCGAAGAAATTCGCTTCATGAATGAGCGCCTCTACAACTATTCCGCTGTGATAGAAGCGATGAATCTCAGCGGCTTTAGTGATATTGTAGGCGGCACGGGCGGTCCATTCAATCCACGTGTTCCATCAGAAATTTCAGCACAGGTACAGGAAGCGATTCAGCCGCTCAAGAAGTACCATTGATCTATCGGACAATCAAGGAGAAAAACACCATGAAGGGACGATTTGAAGGTATTTTGACACCAACGATAACGCCATTGGACGAAAAAGAACGGATTGATGAATTGGGGTTTGTGAAACATCTCAACCGTTTAATTGATAATGGCGTGCACGGCATCTACCTGCTTGGTACTTCAGGAGAGTTCACAACACTGATAAACGCGGAACGTCAACGCGCAATCGAAATTGCTACCAACACGGTCGGTGGGCGTGTCCCGATTATCTGCGGTGTGATGGATTCAAGCACCCAGCGGGTCGTCCAAAATATTGAAATCGCACAGGAATTTAAGATTGATGCCGTTGCGGCAACTCCACCCTACTATTACCCATCAATCAGCAACGCTGACATCGTTGATTTCTACAAGACCATCGCTCAAAGCACGGATCTGCCGGTGGTTATCTACAATATCCCGATGATGGTGAAGACTGCAATCCCGCCGGAAGTTGTCCGTGATTTAGCGGAGGGGGTGGAAAACATCGTCGGAATCAAGGATAGTTCAGGGGATTGGACAAACCTTCTCAAAATGCTCGCTTACCTTGAAGACAATGAGGATTTTTCGATCATGCTCGGTTCTTATACCTTAGCGGGTGGGGCAATCTTGTTCGGGGCAGCAGGAGCCGTTATTTCAATCTCCAATGTAGATCCGAAAACCTCTGTTCAACTGTATGATGCCGCGAAGGCACAGCAGATTGATGAAGTACATCGCCTGCAGAAACAGATCCTTGAACTGAGCAAACTCTACGGCTACGGCGCAGCAATCAGTTGTCTGAAAGCCTGCATGGAACTGCTCGGCGTTTGCAGCCACTATACCACCGGTCCCCTCCTGCCGGTGGATGATGCAGCGAGAGGCGAACTACGAGATCTGCTGACTAAACACGGGTTAATCTAAGCCGAAAAATAGAGAATCCCTCAATGATCGAGATCCAACCCCTCCAGACACCTATCAACACAACAGTCACAGTGCCCGGTTCAAAGAGCTACACGAATCGGGCATTGCTTGTCGCTGCGCTCGCTGAGGGACGTTCTCGATTGACGGGTGCCCTTTTCAGCGATGACACCCACTACATGTGTCAGGCGTTGCGAAAACTCGGCGTTCAGATTGAGGCAGACGAGAAGGGATGTACATTTGAAGTCGTCGGAAATGGCGGAAAGATCCCCGTCGATCACGCCGAACTTTATATCGGCAATGCAGGTACGGCAGCCCGATCGCTTGTCAGCTACCTTGCACTCGGCAATGGCGAATTCATCATTGACGGCGATGCGCCGATGCGTCGGAATCGTCCCATTTCAGACCTGCTTGATGCGCTCAAGCAACTTGATGTTGATGTCCGCTCAAAATTCGACAACGACTTTCTGCCGTTAATTGTTCGCGCAAATGGTCTCAAGGGTGGGAAAACTCGCCTTGATGCCAGCAAGAGCAGTCAGTTCTTGACTTCGTTGATGCTCGTTGCTCCTTATGCCGAAAAAGGGATAGCGATTGAGGTCGTGGGAGAAATGAAAACACCCTACATTGACATCACTACCTCAGTGATGAAAGGGTTCGGCGTGGACGTGGCTCACGATAACTACAAATCCTTTTATATTGAAGGCGGGCAGCGCTACCAACCCCGCGAATACGCCATTGAGCCAGATGCGTCCAACGCCTCCTATTTCTTCGCTGCGGCTGCGATCACCGGTGGTCGCGTCCGAGTGACCAACCTTAGCATGGACTCCGCACAAGGCGATATCCAGTTTGTCAATGTTCTAGAACAGATGGGCTGCCAAGTGAAACGTTTCGGTGCTGATATAGAAGTTATTGGATCAGATCGGCTCAAAGGAATCGATCTGGATATGAAAGCGATCTCCGATACATCGCTGACTCTTGCCGCGATTGCCCCCTTTGCGGAGAGTCCGGTGACCATTCGAAATATCGAACATACACGCCATCAAGAAACAGATCGCATACATGCCATGGTCACAGAACTCCGCAAACTTGGTGTCCCTGTCGTTGAACGTCAAGACGGGGTTGAGATTTCATCCTCTCCAATTACGCCTGCGGAGATTGAAACGTATAAAGACCACCGGGTTGCAATGAGTTTTTCGCTGATTGGATTGAAAGCCCCGGGGATTCGGATTAAAGATCCGGCGTGCGTAAACAAAACCTTCCCGACCTTTTTTGATGTGTTGGCAAGGCTGAGGTAGAGGGCAATGAGCACCCTAAACAAAGAAGGGGAAGGTTGTGTTTACATGGACAGCGGACTGATGGTCTAAGGAATATGTGGATAGTTGGCTCGCGGGCGAAACGCGAAGACGAATATGTGTAGTTGGTAAATCCGCCGATCCACTTTAGAGGAGGTACACGGTGTTTCGTATACTAATATTTTGCACCATGATTGTTTTTACATTCGTAATTATCACCGCAATAAGCGCAAAGGAGAAACAGATGGAAACATTCAACGACCTGAAAGTCGGCATGGCAGCACCAGATTTCACACTCAATGACGGAAACGGAGCCGCCCATAGCCTACGCGATTATCTGGGGGAAAAGAATGTCGTTTTAGCATTTTATCCCAAAGACTTCACCGGCGGCTGAACGACGGAACTTCGCTCGCTCCGGGATGAGTTGAGCCAAATTCAGGGGACAGATACGGTCCTTCTGGGGGTTAGTGTCGATGATGAAGCCTCTCATAAGAAATTCCAAGCGGAGGAGAAGTTTGGATTTCCCCTACTTGCGGATACGGAATTTGCGGTCAGCAAGGTCTATAGTGGCATCATGGAAAGGTTTCAGGCTTCTAATCGATCGACCTTTGTTATTGACAAAGCAGGATATATTCGTGCAATAGATCGAGACGTAAACACGCAAACGCATGGCGAAGATCTCGTCAAACTAATCAATGAAAGCATTCCGGGACCAATTCAGGTTGGGCAGCCCGCACCAGACCTTATCGCTTCTGATCAGGATGGTAATACCCATCAACTCAGCAGCTTCGAGGGGAAAAAGAACGTTGTGCTAGCGTTCTATCCCAAAGATTTCACCGGCGGCTGAACGGCAGAGGTATGCTCGCTCCGGGATGAGTCGAGTACATTTGCTGAACACGACACGCAGGTCTTTGCGATTAGCGTACAAGATGCAGCGTCTCATAAGAAGTTTGCTGAGGAGAACAACCTTAACTTTCCATTGCTTGTGGACACAGGACGCCATATCAGTTTGCTCTTTGGTGCGACAGACAAACCAGACGGCTTGAGCAGTCGTATAACGATTGTCATCGACAAAGAGGGCAAGATTATCAAACTCGATAAACAGGTCAATGCGAGGACACATGGTAAAGACCTAGCCGATTTCTTTGAGTCGATGTAATCTGCGCGAAGAGGGCTCTCCTGCATCCAAATTGCCAATCCAATAACTTTCCATACCGAGCAAAGAATTGCTTTACAACTGCTCGCAACAGGTGTATACTAATACCCTTACGGGGTGGGGAAAATTTGTGAGAAATATTGTCTTGGTTGGTTTCATGGGAACAGGTAAGACCTCAGTAGGGGAAAGACTCGCCGAGCGTCTAGAGATGCCGATAATTGATACAGATGATATAATCACAGAGGGCAGTGGAATGGATATCCCCGACATCTTCGCCCGGTATGGCGAAGCGCACTTTAGGAATTTAGAGAGCGCAGCGGTCTGTAAGGCAGCGAATTTAGAGGGTCATGTGATCTCAACAGGTGGTGGAGTTGTTCTGCGAGAATCAAATTTGGATGTGCTCAAACGTAACGGTGTTGTTTTTTGCCTGACAGCAACCCCAGAGGAAATCTGGCGGCGCGTTGGAAGTGAAACCCATCGACCATTGCTGCAAGGCCCCAATCCATTGGAGAAAATTGAGCAGATGCTTATAGACCGTCGCCCTTTTTACGCCCACGCCAATCACCAGATCCCAACCACAGGGTTATCAGTCACAGCTGTCACAGATAAAATTGTAGAGATATTCCAGTAGAACCTCCATTCGAGGTGAGCGGCTATAAAGAAAAATTGACGATATGAACATCTTACTAATTCACGGACCCAACCTCCAACTGTTGGGAAGGCGGCAACCGGAAATTTATGGCAGTCAGACGTTGGAGGACATCAATGTACACCTAATCGAAATCGCCACAGGACAGGGCATTAATCTCAAAGTCTTTCAAGCCAACTCCGAAGGTAAAATTGTCTCCTTTATTGGGGACAATATCGATTGGGCCGATGGCGTTATCATCAATCCCGCGGCTTATACGCATACAAGTGTTGCGATTCGGGATGCCCTGTCCGCTGTTAATCTTCCTGTTATTGAGATCCACCTCTCCAACGTGCACACCCGCGAATCTTTTCGCCAGCATTCTTACATTTCTCCTATCGCTGTTGGTGTGATATGTGGATTTGGAGCGCACGGCTACGATTTGGCGTTGGACGCGATGATTCAGATTTTGCAACGGTCAAATTGATGAGATCAAGAAGAATCGAATGAGAGAATTTCATGGAGACTGATTTTTTTTGAAAAGTTGAAAAGGAGAATTTTATGGCAGCACTGAATGACTTACGAAACGGTTTAGTTGTTCGACTTGATAACGTTATGTATACTATTACCGATTGTCAACACGTTAAGCCCGGTAAAGGGGGCGCATTTGCTCGTACTAAACTCAAGCGGGTCACCGACGGAGCAGTTATCGACCGGACGTTCCGTACAAAAGACACAATCGAAACCGTTCGCCTTGAAGAACGTGATATGCAATATATGTATAGCGATGGAACGCTGTTGTACTTTATGGATAACGAAACGTTTGAGCAACACCAACTACCAGAAAACCTCCTGAACGATGCTATGAAGTTTCTCAAGGAAGGAGAAACGATTCGGGTCAAAGTTGACGAGAATACTCCAGTGACGATCGAATTACCGACATTTGTGGAACTTAAAATTGTTGAAACAGACCCCGGCTTACGCGGCGATACCGCCAGTGGTGGGTCAAAGCCAGCGACACTAGAAACAGGCGGGGTGGTCCAAGTGCCCCTATTTGTTGAAAATGGTACGACAATTAAGGTTGACACCCGTACAGGAACATATGTAGAGAGGGTTTAATCGATGCCGAGAGAAAAATCACCATCCGCTATAGAACTGCTTCAACAAATCTGCGACATTATGGAAGAACGCGATTTGACAGAGGTGGATTTGTGCGAGGATGGTCTCACCGTAAAGGTCCGGCGCGGCAGTGAACCCGTGCCTGTCGCATTTGCGCAGCCAAGCGACGCGGTACCCTTACCAAGCGCGGAACAAGTGGAGTCTTCTGCAGCACCACTATCCCCAGAAGTGGGAGAACTCGTACGGTCACCGATGGTGGGACTGTTTTATGCGTCACAATCGCCGGAAGCTGTGCCTTATGTGGAAGTTGGGAGCGTTGTATCAGAAGACGATACCTTGTGCTTGATTGAAGCGATGAAAATTTTCAACGAAGTCAAGCCGGACTTCCCCTGCGAGATTCTCGAAATCCTCGTTGAAGATACAACGACCGTTGAGTTTGATCAGCCCCTGTTCCGCGTGAAACGGATATGAAGTTTAGCGTGTAGGTTGGGTTGAACAGAAACGACTGAAAAAAAATTGGTGTAAAATATCCCTCACCCTTTCTGTGAAACCGAATACTTCATAATCGAAAACTATGGCAATGCCCGTTTACGCAGGCACAACTTTAATCGAAGCGCAGAAAATTGTCGAAGGCGATTACTCGGCTTTTGATTGGCAGGAACGTGTCACCCATCGCAAGGTGTATCTTGATATGAATCCAGCGATTAGGGATGCGGAGAACGCCCTTGATAACGATAAGGACAAACCGGTTGTTGTCACATTGCTGCTCAAATCAGAGAAAATGCTCGTCAAAAACCGTGTCAGACGTCTCAGTGCCATCAAAACCGCCCGAATCATATCGGACGAAGAACTTCTAAAACGGACGGGTTACCTCTTCGATAACGAAAAATTGGTCGGACTTCCCGAAGGCGTCGTAATGCGTGCAAGCAACGGTGTTTACATTGTGCAGTGCGATGTGAATCGCTATCAATGTTCGCTGCGGGGAAAACGAGATGCGTTTAGCAAAAATCAGCAGGTTTATGTAGGTGACCGAGTCAAAGTTCAGATGATTGATGAAAAGCACGGCGTCATTGCAGCCATTATGCGTCGCACGAGCCTATACAAACGAAGGGGAACGCAGTCAAAAAGGGTTGTTCTCATTCCGAATCTTGATGGGCTTATCATCGTTTCTTCCGTAAAAGAGCCACCAATTTGGCAGCGAATGCTGGACAGATCCCTCGTTATCACCGAAGCGTCAGGGATTGAGCCGCTTGTCTGTTTCAATAAAATTGACATGCTCGAAAACCGCTCAGAAGTGGATTCAATGGCCGCGCTTTACGAGAAAATTGGTTATCGAACAATCATCACGAGTGCAACAACCGGCGAGGGAATCGAAGATTTGAAAGTGTGGCTGAAAGGGAAGATTTCGGCACTCTCTGGATTGTCGGGTGTCGGAAAATCCTCGCTCCTGAATGCGGTGCAACCCGGTTTGAAATTGAAAACAAACAAAGTAAACCCACGACGGGGCGGCAGGCATACGACCGTTGCGATCCAACTTTACAGCTTGGACTTCGGCGGTTTCATCGCCGATACGCCGGGGCTTCGCGAGCTGCACTTTTGGGATATCGAGTCTCGCTTGATGGGCCGCTATTTTCCAGAGATGAATTCACTCCGCGAGCATTGCACAAAAGATCATTGTACACATACTCGTGAAGAAGGTTGTGCGGTGAAAGATGCTCTAAAAACAGGAGACATCTCGGAGTTTCGGTATCAGAGCTACTGCGAATTTCAACAATCGAGCAATTAGTTGTGATGTGAATAAAATCGCAGGAATTTTGTTGAGCATGATTAATTAAAATAACCTAAGTTACTAGTCAGCTCCTAGGTTGAGTTGTCACATAAAGTTTGTACGCCTGACGCACAAGTTTCGTTGATTTTGTAGCGGGGAATGGATCGCAGATTGGGCAATCTGCGCCACGATTAGCAATATTTGCACTACAACTACTATTTTATGACATAACCCAAGTTGTTAGAGTCAGAGAGAAACCGAGTTTTGAAGAAAAAACTCGGTTTATAGTGCTTGGTTTATCAACTAGCAACTTGCGTTAAAATAACAAATAATCGGAGATACAGGAAGTATGAGAAACGAACTCAAACGTCAAAGCTATGTGATTACTGATGGTCCAGATCGAGCCGCAGCACGCGCCATGTTGATGTTCGGTGACGATGGACTAACGCCTGAAGATCTGGATAAGCCAATCGTGGGGGTCGCCAACACATGGATCGAAATTGGTCCTTGCAACTACCATCTTCGTCGCCTTGCTGCAAAAGTGAAGGAAGGTATCCGGGCAGCAGGTGGTACACCTCTCGAATTTAATACGGTCAGCATTTCAGATGGAATTAGTATGGGCACTGAGGGAATGAAGGCATCGCTCATCAGCCGAGAGGTGATCGCGGATTCCATCGAACTTGTTTGTCGCGGTAATATGTTTGATGCGGTTGTTACGCTTTGCGGCTGCGACAAAACCGTGCCCGGTACAGTGATGGCACTTGCCCGTTTGGACATACCCTCATTGACGCTTTACGGCGGATCAATTATGCCCGGCCGTTTTCAGGAGGAAGATGTGACAATTATGGAGGTTTTCGAGGCGGTGGGGGTGCACGCCGCAGGCAAAATCACTATCGAAGAACTCGATGACCTCATCAGCAAAGGATGCCCCGGTCCGGGGGCTTGCGGTGGTCAATACACCGCCAACACGATGGCAACCGCTGTCGAGATTCTTGGGATGGCACCGATGGGCAGCGGCAGTGTCCCAGCAGTAGATCAAAATAAAGATGATGTCGCATTCGAAGCAGGTCAATTGGTTATGGAGATGCTAGCCGCCGACCGCCGACCAAGCCAGATTATTACTAAATGCTCGCTTGAAAATGCAATATCCTCAGTGGCGACAACCGCTGGTTCAACGAATGGTGTCCTTCATCTGCTAGCAATTGCCCATGAAGCCAACATCCCATTGACGATCGACGATTTTGAAGAGATTCGATCAAAGACACCAATCTATGTAAACCTCAGGCCCGGCGGACGTTTTGTTGCCGCAGATCTGCATGAAGCTGGCGGCATTCAGCTTGTCGCCAAACGCCTCATGGAAGCTGGACGCCTCCACGCCGACGAACTTACCGTAACGGGACAGACCATCGGTGAAGCAGCTGCCAGCGCTGTCGAAACAGAAGGACAGGAAGTTGTCTTCCCCGTGTCGAAACCGATCAAACCGACCGGTGGGTTTGCAATTCTCAAAGGCAACCTTGCCCCCGATGGCTGTGTAATTAAGTTGGCGGGTCACGACCGAACCGTCCATAGAGGTCCAGCGCGCGTCTTTGAACGCGAGGAAGATACTTTTGCAGCGATTAAGGACGGAACTATCCAGCCGGGCGATGTGGTCGTTATCCGCTACGAAGGTCCCGCCGGGGGTCCCGGTATGCGAGAAATGCTCGGTGTTACCGCCGCAATCGTCGGGGCAGGATTGGGTGAAGATGTCGCCCTTATGACAGATGGCAGGTTCTCCGGCGCGACGCACGGCTTCATGATTTGTCATATTGCGCCGGAAGCGGCACACGGCGGACCGATTGCGATACTACGTGACGGCGACATTGTCGTGATTGATGCCGAAGCGCTTCGGATTGATGTTGAGCTTTCGGACGAGGAAATCCAAGCGCGACTCGACGAATGGACGCCCCCAACCCCGCGCTACACCCGTGGCGTAATGGCGAAATATGCGCGTCTCGTGTCTTCAGCGTCCGAAGGGGCTGTCACCGGATAGGGGATATCATGGGCAGGATTAGAAAAGATATAGATGTAGAAGGTCGTCATTGTTGGGCTCTGTTTGATAGTGGCGCGAGAAACACTTATATCGTCAGAGATATAGCCGTTAATCTACCAATGTTTGAATTAAGAAATCCTCAATTGGTCAACTTAGGCGGCAGGTCCCATAATGTCCAAAATGATTGCAGGCTTGAGTGCGTTATAGAGGGATTCAATATCTTAACCCACGCACGAGTGCTTGAGGAAATTGGGACGGACGAGGATAGAAATAGAATTGAAGTTTTAATCGGTGCACTGACGATGCAGGAATGGGGAATTCGACTCAATATGGAAGAAGAACAATTAGATATGAGTCATTATCCAATAGAGTTTATTGAGTTTTAATGTAATTGAATTAATATGTTCAATCGAATTTTAGTCCGAATGCGTACAAAAATCCGTCGGCGGGAGTATTTAATAACATACCACGCCCGGAAAGAGATGAACGACGATGGACTAACTGTTTACGATGTGGAAAGTGGCATTCTCACGGGTAGTATAATAGAGCGTCAAAGAGATTGAGTCACCGCCGAATGGAAATATCGCATCAGAGGAGAAACACTTACAGGTGATGACATTGAAGTCATTGCAAAATTGAGTCCGACGAGTAAGCTGATTATCATCACTGTATATGTACTATGAGGATAGGAGACAAACAGATGTTGTGTGATATTTGCGGTAGAGGGGAAGCACGAACCCGCAGAATTACAGAAACATACGGCAAGGGCGGAGATTTGATAGTCATTGAAAATATCCCTATGGTGAGTTGCCCTCATTGCGGAGAAAGCTACTTTACAGCGGATACGCTTCATGAAATTGAGCGTATCAAACTCCATCACAAGAGTTTTGCTGTTGAACGTCCGGTGCCAGTGGCCAAGTTTGCATAGAGAATTTCCCCATACAGAGATATGCAAGATAAAATTGTCGGTCGAAATTCAGTGCTGGAACTCCTACGCCGCGGCAACCGCGAAATTGAGCGGATTCTGATCGCACAAGGAAATAATCACCCGCGCCTCCGGCAAATTCGTGCCATCGCTGAGAAAAACGGCATCCGCTGTGATTTCACGCCACGTCGGGAATTAGATCCGATAGAAACCGATGTTCCGCATCAAGGGGTTATCGCCCTTGTCAGTCCTGCCAGCTATATCGACCTTCCGAGCCTCATTACAGACACACAAGGCTCAAATCATCCACCCTTATTCATTATGCTCGACCAAGTCCAAGATCCCCGGAATCTCGGTGCAATTATCCGCACAGCAGATGCTGTCAATGCTGACGGACTAATTCTTCCGAAAGATAGAGCCGCTGGTATCACAACCGCTGCACACAAAGCCTCGGCGGGCAGCTCTGAGTATGTGCCAATTTCTCAAGTGACCAACCTTGCCCGAACGATTGAAACCCTCAAGGACGCTGGCATCTGGGTGATTGGATCGGATCAGGCAGCACCCACAGCTTACACGCAGGCAGATTTGACAGTGCCGACTTGTCTCGTTTTCGGCAATGAGGCAGAAGGGCTCCGTCGCCTTGTTAAGGAGAAATGTGACCTCCTAATCCACCTCCCGATGTTTGGGCATGTCCCATCGCTTAACGTTTCAGTTGCTGCCGGTATCCTATTGTATGAGGTCCTCCGTCAAAGGGGGAATATCAATTTAGCATCGGAGCGTGTGAAAAGGGGTTAGGTTTTCATCAGACTGTTCGCACGTTCTCATAGGAAACACAATACACTATGCAGATCAACGACTCAATTACCGTCGAACAACTCAAACCGAAACTTGAGCATCTGTTTGAACTTTCGGGAAAGAAGATTCTGGCAATCGAAGACACATGGCCCCCCGAAAAAGGAACGCCGGTGTTCACTGTTGCCGGTCAGTATACCACGCGAGGGTGGACGGAATGGACGCAGGGATTCCAGTTTGGCTCTGCGCTGCTGCAATTCGACGCAACAGATGATGAGCAGTTCCTCGAAATCGGGCGGAAGAATACGGTCCAAAAGATGGCACCCCATCTGACGCATATCGGTGTACACGACCACGGGTTCAACAACGTCTCGACCTATGGTAATTTACGGCGTATGATCCTCGAAGGGCGCCTCCCACAGAACGATTGGGAACTCCACTTCTATGAGCTTGCGTTGAAAGTATCGGCAGCGGTGCAGGCGAGTCGCTGGTCAAAGATAAAGGATGGGAAAGGCTATATCCCCTCTTTCAATGGTCCCCACTCGCTTTTTGCGGACACCATCCGCTCGTTGCGGTCGTTGGCGTTGGGATATAGCCTAGGACATGTATTGATGGGCGAAAACGACCAACCGATAGCTTTACTGGAACGGCTATTGCGCCACTCTGAGACGACAGCGACTTACAACGTCTATTACGGCGAAGGACGCGATGCGTTTGACATACGTGGGCGTGTCGCGCACGAATCGATCTTTAACATGAATGACGGTAATTACCGCTGTCCAAGTAGCCAGCAGGGATACTCACCGTTTACAACATGGACGCGGGGACTCGCTTGGATTATCACCGGCTATGCCGAGCAGCTTGAGTTTTTTGAGACACTGACAGACGACGATCTTACCCCTTACGGCGGGAAGGTAGAGGCGACTGCCCATATCCTGAAAGCCGCCAGAGCAACCTCCGATTTTTATATTGAAAACACAGCCGCAGATGGCATCCCGTATTGGGACACTGGGGCACCGGGGCTGCCTCAACTTGGATCCTATCTCGAACAACCCGCAGATCCGTTCAACGATATTGAACCTGTCGATAGCTCCGCAGCCGCCATCACCGCACAAGGGTTAATCCGATTAGGAAATCACCTCAAAAAACAAGGCGAACCAACAGCAGGGAAACGTTACTATCAGGCGGGATTAACAGTTGCTGCGACGCTCTTTTCCGAGCCATATCTTTCGGAATCTGACGAGCATCAGGGCTTAATCCTGCATTCAATCTACCATCGTCCAAACGGTTGGGATTATATCCCCGAAGGCAGGGCTATTCCGTGTGGCGAATCGTCGATGTGGGGGGATTACCACGCAAGAGAGCTTGGACTGCTCTTGCTACGAGAATTAGAGAATCAGCCGTATCTGACTTTTTGGGGAAACTAGTAGAGGACAAAGGTTTTCATCCTAACAAAAGAGGTTCATGTAAAAAGAAAGTGCAAAGCGCAAAGAGAAACCGAGTTTTTTCTTGAAAACTCGGTTTCTTTGCACTAAATCTTAACGTGAGCGACAAAAGAATGGGGGAATCTATCAATGCAATTAACAGACAAACAGGTGCAGCAATTTCATGAAGAGGGGTACTTGATTTTTGAAAATCTAATCCACGGTGAAAAACTCAAAGCCTATCAGGAACTCTTCGATGACCTAGTTGAGCGTAGCCTCAGCCTTCCACTTGATATGCCACACTGGACCTTTGAATTCGACGAAGACCACAAACCGATTCCGGGATTTTTACACAAAATTCAAGGCGTGTGTGTTGTCGAGCCAAAGGTATTGGATCTCGCCCAAGAGACGGAAATCCTTGACCGAGTCCAGACGCTCGTTGGTCCTGATATCGACGTATTCGGCACCAAGTTCTTTCCCAAGCTACCGAATGGAGGCACTTCGGTAGACTGGCATCAGGACAACTTCTACTTCGGCACGAACACAGATCGAATTGTCAGTTGTGGTATTTATCTTCAGGATGCAGATCGTGATAACGGTTGTCTGAGAATTGTTCCAAAAAGTCATCTGTCCCAAGCGATTGTGGAACACCATCGAAGACCGGGGGCGCATGGGAGCTGGACAGAGGTAGATGAATCAAAAGCCCTCGATGTGGAGGTCCCTGGTGGTACGGTGGTCTTCTTCTCATCGAATCTTCTCCACGGGACCTACGAGAATCGCAGTAACCGCTCTCGTTACAGCACCGCTTGGCACTATATCCCCGGTGATCTGTCCCTAGAGCGGTTCCCACGCCGCGGTTACGAAGATCGGCATATTGTTCGGGGGAATTAACATACTATGGTGAATTAGAGAAATAAGTAGACATTACCAATAACTCCGACCTGCGCGAAGTTTCCAAAGTTCCCTGATAAGGGGGATTTAGGGGGTTGGCTGTGCATTGGAAGTTAAGTAATTCTAAAATCTACCATAAAAGAGGGCAATATGCTCAGTCATTCCGAGATAGAATCATTCCTTGAGGAAGGTTACGTCATCCGTAGAGGGGTCTTATCCCAAACGGATGTCGAAACATATCGCGCCGCTGTAGATCGCATCTTGCACAAATGCCGCGTCGAAAAGGTGCATCAATACTTGCGCTACGTTGACGGCGAACAAGATGACATCTGGGGGGTAAATCACATCTTTCACCCAAGTATCAGAGAAGCAGCCCTCGTTGAGTCACTTGGGGATCCGCAGATTTTGGATGTCATTGAAAGCCTAATTGGGACGCGGTTGCGCTATCATCTGTGCACACTGTTGGTCAGTTCAGAACGCAAGCCGTATCACATCAACTGGCATCGGGATTCCGTAAGAGATGGCGAAGTGCCGCTTGAACGACTGCTAGCCAAACTTAAGAGCAGCGTCCAGCTGAACGGTGCGTTGTACGATGATGATACTCTATTCATCGTCCCCGGCAGCCACCGACGGGAAATCACCGAAACCGAGCGACATATCCTACAGAATTCACCCCAAGCCGATATGCCCAATCAGATGGCGGTCCAACTGAAGGCAGGCGATATCGTTTTCTACAACTCCAGCCTACTCCACAAAGGGTATAATCGCTCAGGAGCAATCCGCCAAACGCTGCATTACGCGCTTGTAGTTGCACCGCCCGAAGAGCAGCCGCCAAACCCGGATAGCCCTACGAGTCAGGAATGGCTGAACGATTCGGCGTTCCTTGAAAGTCTTAAACCGCGAATCAAACCGCTTTTTGATAATTGGCTAAAGTATGGATAATAGAGGAGGGATTTATGGCAACACATCACTTTGAACCAACTGTTTACCACGTCGCAATCGGAGCACACGAACCGGTGCTCCACATCGACAGCGGCGATACCGTTGTTACGACAACCGTTGACGCCGGTGGTGTTGACGCTGCCGGGGAGCAAGTCACCGAAGGGGGAAATCCGCAGACGGGACCTTTTTATATCAACGGCGCGGAGCCGGGAGATACACTTGCCGTTCACTTTGATCGCCTAGTCCCTAATCGCAATATGGGCAGAACCTCAACGGTAATTGCCCCGCACGTCCTAGATGCACAGTATGTCGCATCTGATCTGCCGGAGAACGGTCGCGGAGACTGGGAGATTGATCTGGACAAATGGACAGCGACCCTTGTCTCACCGGAAACGAGCCTCGGCAGGCTCACGCTGCCGCTAGAACCAATGGCAGGGTGTTTTGGGGTTGCTCCACCGCGCAAACAGGCAATCTCCACGGCAACCTCTTCAACACACGGCGGGAACATGGACTACCGCGGTTTTTGTGAAGGCGTCACCGTTTACCTTCCCGTCTTTGTGGATGGCGCACTGTTTCACATTGGGGATGGACACGCCGTGCAAGGTGACGGTGAGATAGTCGGAACTGGGATTGAGATCTCGTTTGACGTGCAGTTTACGGTCAACGTCATCAAAGGCAAAGAGATCGGCTGGCCCCGCGCGGAAAACAACGACTATATCTTAACAGCTGGAAATGCGCGTCCTCTGGATCAGTGTGTACAGCACGCGACGACAGAAATGGTCCGTTGGCTTAACGAACTCGGCTTGGAGGGAAATGCTCCCCACATCCTGCTCGGTCAGTGTGTGGAGTACGATATGGGTAATGTGTACGACCCAGCGTATACGATGGTCTGCAAGGTGAAAAAGAGTATTTTACGGGATATTGGTTTAACCCTGAATCCACTAATCTGAGGAGTAAATCGGTTCTTCTAAATCCGCCTCCGGATCCGTACAAGTCGGATCAGGTTGCGGAAGCGACTCGCCATGTAATAAGTTCGTCTCTGCCATATCAACCAAGGCACTTGCTAACAGTCGTCGTGCTTCTTCCATATCTTTACCACAGGTGATGACACCCGGAAAATCAAGCACTTCCGCATGAACACCTTCATCGAGTAACTTGTACATTGCTTTGTAGGTCAACATAATTTATCTCTACTTATTAAATGGGTTTATTGAATATTAGTCGAATCTAGAACAGCGTCAACTTCGGCGACTCAGGGGCTTCTGATAGCTTTTGTTTCGCCTCGGCAATATCATCAATCAGAGCTTGCCGGGCACGCGTATACGCTTCGCCTTCTTGCCTCAACACGAATGCGGGATTATAGGTTGCCAAGACAAATGGGGCGTAAAGTGTATCTGTGAACCATTGACCCCGCTCCTCGGTCATGCGAAAGCTTTTGTGGATGAGCGTATTGGCAGCAGGGCTCCCCATACATAGGATGACCGAGGGACTAATCAGCGTCAGCTCTCCGTCAAGCCATTTTGAGCACGCCTTAATCTCTCCGGCTTTCGGCGGACGGTTTTTTGTCACGTTTCCCTCTCGGACAGCAGCGCGACATCTGAGGACGTTCGTTATCCAGATTTCGTCACGGTCTAAGTCGTTCGCATGAAGCACCTCGTCGAGCAGAACCCCCGACGGCCCCGAAAATGGGATTAGGGTGTGTTCATCCGTTGCCGAGGGTCCCTCAGCGACAATAACAAGTTTGGAGGTAGGATCGCCGTTACCGAAAACAACGTTCAACCGGGTTTCCGCCAATCCGCAATCGGTGCAGACGACCGCTTGTGCTTTCAGCGCTTCCATTTTTTCAAAAACTTCGGTCATTTCCATCCCTCCTCAAATAAGTGTAGGACGAATGATAACACAGGGGATTGAGGGTTGTCAATTTCTATACCCGGATATGATTGTGTAAGGAAGTTGTTAGTCTGCTGCTTCCATTGGAAAATAACTCAAACCACCGATCCGGCGAAACTTCCTATTGACAAAAATGCTCTAGATGTGTATCCTATAAAAGACGCTACAATTGTTTAAGGAGAAAACTGTGGAGACATGGGATACAAAACCGAGCTTTGTTCGGTCAGACCTTCCATTGATTGACTGTGACATTCATAATCGTGTACCATCGTTGGGAACTCTTTACCCATACCTACCGGACTTTTGGGTTGAGTATTGCAGCACCTCCGGATTCGGGGGACCCGAAATGGGAGATTACCCGGGGGGCGCACCGACATCAGCACTTCCCGATACAAAACCTGAAGACGGACCGCCGGGATCAGATTTAGAGTTGCTGCGAGAGCAGACGATCGACTTCTGGGAAGCAGATTACGGCATCCTGAATTGTGCGTATTGGGTACAAACCGTCCATAATGAATATTTGGCAGCGGCACTCGCTACCGCGACCAACAACTGGCAGGTCGAACATTGGCTCGACCCAGAGCCGCGTCTGCGTGCCTCACTGGTTGTTTCGAGCCAGAACCCACTCACAGCAGCGCAAGAGATTGAACGCATGGGCGACCACTCCGGATTTGTGCAGGTACTGTTGCCGGTGCGATCACTGATGCCTTACGGGAAGCGACACTATGACCCAATTTTCGAGGCTGCTGTCCGCCATAACCTTGTCGTTGGTATCCACTACGGCGGTGCTGCGGGCATCCCTCCAAGTCCAAGCGGTTGGTTCTCGACCTACCTGGAGGAATACGCCGGTGCGGGACAGATTTTCCAAGCTCAAGTCATCAGTTTGGTCACGGAAGGCACATTTGATCGATTTCCGGATCTGCGAGTCGCCTTAATCGAAGGCGGCTTTACGTGGCTCCCGTCGGTCATGTGGCGAATTGATAAGGAATGGCGAGGACTGCGCCACATTACACCGTGGATTAGACGATTACCGTCGGACTATATGCGCGAACACCTCCGTTTTACGCTTCAACCAATGGACGCACCGCCGGATCCCACGCAGTTCCTTCGGATGATTGGGCAGCTTGATTCGGACGATATGCTGATGTTTTCAACCGACTACCCACACTGGCAATTTGATTCCCCGGAGGAAGCTTTGCCGATGGGATTGCCGGAATCACTGATGAAGAAGATCCTCGCGGAAAATGCACGAGAGTTTTATCAACTGTAAAATGTATCAGGGTTACCTTGTAAATCCTGTTCCAATCCATTTGGGGTGAGCGCATCTAAACCTGTTTAGCTAGCGAACTCCCAACTTAATCCTGAAAATCCAGAAATTCACGTTCAAAAAGGAGGAAATACAGATGAAGAGCACACGGGAAAAAGTACCCGTCATTGACACCGATATTCACAACAATCTCCCATCGCCGGAATCGCTGCATCCATACCTCTCTGAACGCTGGCGCAAGCATCAGGCGATGATAGGTGGGCGCGGACACGCCGGATCCAACTATCCGCGGGGGATGCCCCACGCAGCGCGGCACGATGCTTGGCCCCCATCCGGGCTTTCACCGGGCGCAGACCTTGCTTTTATGCAGGAGCAGCTGCTCGATGCTTGGGACTTTGAATACGGGGTTTTGAACCCATTGATGGGCGGCAGCGGACTCAATCTGGAGTACGTCGCAGCAATCGCACGAGCAATCAACGATTGGCAGGTTGAAGAGTGGACTAAGCCTGAACCGCGGCTGAAAGCATCGATTGTTGTTCCCTATGAAGACGGGGAATTGGCAGCGGAGGAGATCCATCGACGCGGTGAAGATCCCAACTTTGTGCAAGTGCTGCTGATTGCACGCACAGACGAACCTTTGGGACGGCGGAAGTATTGGAAATTGTACGAAGCAGCGACGCAGTATGATCTGCCAATCGGCATCCACTTCGGCGGCGTTGGTGCCGGTCCAATCACCGGCGCAGGTGCGCCCTCCTACTACATCGAGGACCACGGCGGTATGCCACAGGCGTTTCAGACACAGGTGATTAGCCTCGTCTGTGAAGGCGTCTTTGAACGCTTCCCTACACTCAAGTTTGTCTTGATCGAAGGCGGCTTCGCTTGGTTCCCACCGTTGATGTGGCGTCTCGATCAGAATTGGAAAAAGCTGAAAGAGGAGGTTCCCGATCTGAAAAAGCTACCGTCAGAGTATATGAAGGAACATTTCTGGCTCAGTTCGCAGCCGGTGGAAGAACCTCCCAAACGGGAGTATTTCGACCTGTTGCTTGAGCAGCTCAACGCACGCGAAAGACTGATGTTCGCGACCGATTATCCGCATTGGGACTTTGATGCGCCCGACCGAGCCTTCCCAACGAGTATCGCACCGGATGTAAGGCGGCGGATCATGTCAGATAATGCACGCGAGCTGTATAACTTGTAGGAGTCTGCAAATCAACAAACCGTTCAGGGGTTCGATTCATGGGAGTTTCATGATATCTGAACCCCTGATTTTTATCTACATTTCATACAATACAATAGAATCCTATGGCAAAACATGTAGTTGCAACCGTGGACGAAATTCCGCCGGGTGAACGCAAAATCGTCGAACTTGAAGGACGATCACTCGGCGTTTTTAATATTAACGGCGAGTTTTATGCCGTGCGGAACATCTGTCCCCATCAGGGTGCTCCCCTATGCGAAGGACGCCTGACAGGTCTTCTTCAGTCCGACGTGCCCGGTGAATACAGATACACCCGCAAAGGCGAAATCTTGCGTTGTGTCTGGCACGGTTGGGAGTTCGACATCAAAACGGGACAGTCGTGGTGGAACCCCGCGCAGAAGCGTGTTAGAAAGTACCCGGTGGAGGTAGAGGACGGGGCGACGGTGGCATCAGGACTGCAAAAAGGACCGTACACCGCTGAGACCTATTCTGTATCCGTTGATCAGCAGTATGTAGTCATTGACATGCCTGAATAGAAGATGTGAATCCAACCATTCCCACTATAAAATCTCAGCGACTCCCCAAAGCAGATCTGTTAGACCCTCTTTTAAAACACAATGGCTATTTTTAGATTGAACGTAGAAGATGACAATTTGCACAATGCTGAACTCGTCATCGCGAAAGAAACTAACATCGAACTTGAAAGTTATCTGGAAAGTTGGCTAGAAAACAGTCCGTGGGCACTTGTCGAAGGAGAACCTATCCTTTGGATTGGTAGACAGACGAGTGCCAATGTGGAAGAAAGTACTATTTTTCCTGACCTGCTCGGCCTCGATTCCGAGGGAAACCTTGTCATCGTCGAACTGAAGCGGAGCAAGGCTCCAAGGGACGTTGTCGCGCAACTGCTCGAATACGCAGCATGGGCAGAGGAACTCTCAGATGAGCAGATTCAGGGGATAGCGGCAACTTACTTCCAGACCGTGAAAAAAGAGACGACTCTTCAAGATGCTTTTGGTGAAATGTTTGAAGACGAAATGCCAGCACTGAATAGGAGGCTACGCTTATTCGTGGTAGCAGAAGAAATGCCGGGGGCGGTATCGCGTGTTTGTGGATTCCTCCGAACCTCCCACAGCATGGACATCAACTGTCTAACTGTTTCGACATTCCAAACGGAATCGGGAGAAGTGCTCGTTAACACGGAATCAAAGGTTGGA
The DNA here is from genome assembly GCA_965208425.1 of Candidatus Poribacteria bacterium. GTDB lineage: Bacteria > Poribacteria > WGA-4E > WGA-4E > PCPOR2b > PCPOR2b. Next base: position 357,308 of record OZ242335.1, read on the forward strand.
CAGGAAGACATTGTTACGCCTAAAACTGCGCGGCAGAATACCTCGTCAACCTCGCGATGGTCGGGGGACAAACCGGTAAGGGAGGTGGTGTTGGAAACAGTACAGGAACTAACGAAAAAAGATACAAAAGTCGAATTTACACACAAAGAGGTTTACTCGCTCATCTTGAAGAAGTATCCTGACTTCAATATGGGTACAGCACGGCTTCAAGTTATTGCGGGATGCCCCAATCACGCCTCATATCGTCATTATTCCGGCGACTATAAATACTATTGGCTGGTAAGACCTGGAATTTATCGTCTATACGATCCTGCAAGAGATGAGAGCGAAGAGTAAGAGGTTGAGAAGATGAAAGTGTTACAAGTTCCAGAATTTAAGAGTTACGAGGAGGAAGCCGCATTTTGGGATAATCTCGACACCGTTGATTCTATGGAAGATGATGGATAGTGGTTTCGCTTTGATACGCCGCACAAGAGAGCAATTCGCCTTACAATTTTCCCTGAAATAGCAGAAGAAGAACCCACGCAGGAGGCTCAAGCAAAGTGTATCAATTGCGACCTTAGCAATAACTAAAGATAATTGCATAATGACAGGCAGAAACTGAACTCCTTAAAGAAATGAGGAGGAAAATATGTCAGTCATGTTTGAAGTCTATTACAAAGCACCACCAGATCCAATAAAAGAAGCGAAATTAAATGTTCAAATATCAAGGTATGGCGGACATTTAACTTTCCGAGAGAATCCAGATCAATACGATTCAGCAAGCGTGTGTCTCACCTATGAATTTGACGACCTTTCTCTTGCCGGGGCAGTTACCAAATTGTTGCGCGAGCAGGGTGAACACGTTGAAGGCCCCGTAGACTACGGGCCTTGAGCAGGTAGTTCCAAGCGAGCCTATCTCACCAGAGAAGCAGAACTAAACCTAACCCACTGTTGTAATTGACAGCGAGAACTGTGGTTTTGATAATAGCGGCTGCTGAACTAAAGCATTAGGTGAAAACTCAATCAAAAAGAGATAAGTCAGAATGGCAAGGATTGATAAACTAAAGGAAGAAATTGGCTGGTTAAAAATTATATTCGCCATCCTGATTGCCACCGGCATTTCACTGGTCGCTTGGGTGATTCAGAACTACGGAAAAACCAGCCTCCTTTTGCTTATAGTTGGTACGATAGGGGTGCTCCTGCTTACACTTGTGATCATTTGGATCAACAGAGTTGCATATCGAAAGATTAATGAATCGGAGGAATTGTGATGGAATGGTTTGCAGTTGTTGTGCTTGTAGTGTTTCTCGTTGGCATAGGCATAGTTACACGAGATGCCATAAAAAACGCCAACAAACGTTAACAATAATTCGCCCTCCCCACTGCCGGCAGATTTTGGGGCAAACTTTTTTCGTTGGACTGATATATAGGAAAAAAAATTGGAAGATAATATGAAAACCAACTGGCGAGATTGTATCGTTAGTACACCCGATATACTACGGGGCAAGCCCCGCATTAAGGGTACGAGAATCCCTGTAAGTCTTATCCTTGGATATTTGGCAGCAGGCCAAACCGCAGAGCAGATTATTGCTGAGTTTCCAGATCTACAGAAAACACAAATTCTCGCATGTCTCGATTATGCACGGGAGTTAGCAGAATTTGAGGTAGCAGCTTAATGGAATTGATCAAACCTGTATCAGAGTCAAGGAGTTCTGTGTCGTTTGACCAACCCTTGGATCAAGCCCATTTGGATATCAATGACAAGAAGCGGGCAAACCTCCTTGCTTGGCGCGGTCAATTCTCGCCTCAGTTCGTTCAAGCTATTCTTGAAAATTATGCCGATAGGGATGATGTAGTGCTTGACCCATTTGTTGGTAGCGGAACAGTGTTAGTAGAGTCTGCTCATCTAGGTCACAAGGCATTTGGTTATGAAGTAAATCCGGCTGCTGAATTATTGTCTAAGGTTTACACTTTCGCTAGTTATAGCAGAAAAGAACGGAAGTCTCTGATTTCAAGTACGGACAGTTACCTATCAAAGTTTATTCCTTTGGGGCTTCCCCTCTTTGAACAAGGTGGCGTAAGTTCTAGTGATAGCATATCTATCACGTCGCTTATTTCTAATTTGACTCAACTAAAAAATCGCGATGTTAAAGCTTTGGTTGAAGCCTTAATCGTAAAATTAGATTTGAGGGACCACAGCATTTCGACGGAATCCTTCTGGTCAAAATGGAATGAACTCCGTTGCCTTATTGAAACCTTGCCACAAGCTAAAAAAACGATTTCCGTATCATTGGGAGACGCAAGATATCTATCGTTAGATGACAGCGTTATCGATTTCGTTCTTACTTCCCCGCCTTACATTAATGTGTTCAATTACCATCACAATTACCGTACTTCGGTTGAGATACTTGGGTGGAAGCCGCTCGTATCAGCAAAGTCTGAAATCGGCGCAAACCGCAAGTTCCGGCAGAATCGATTTCTAACGGTCATACAATACTGCATTGATATGAGTCTATCACTATCTGAATTGGTACGGGTTTGTCGCGATACTGCAAGAATGGTATTTGTCGTAGGCAGAGAGTCAAATGTGCACAGAACCGCCTTTTTCAACGGTGCTATTTTACGCCGCCTTGCGGAAGATGTTGTTGGTATCCAAACGACCCTACAACAAGAGCGCAAATTCCAGAACAAATTCGGCAATACTATCAAAGAAGATATACTACACTTTATTCCGAGAGGTGCAACTCCTCCCAATCCTGCTCTTATTATTAGTCGGGCTCGGGAAATTGGGGAAGAGGTGCTCTCGACTGCACGGCAAACAGTACCAGCAGATAGACGAAAGTATCTCGAAGATGCAATCTCGCGCATACAGGATATAGACCCTTCACCGCAATTCGTACCGTCACAAGCAAAAGAATCATGGCATTACCAACACCACACTTAGACAAGCTTAACGCACTGCTTGATAACGATAAACTCCCTATCAACGACAAGGAGCGAATAGGTCATGCAATAGAAAAATATCATGAATGGATACAGGCCATGATTGACACTGAAGGAGAGCACTCGGTTATATATGTGCCGAGTGTAAAACAAATCTTGATAAGACAATGTTTCAAGAAGCATCAGCAACCGCACACGATGTAAAAACAGCAGTACCTGGGGCGAAATATTATCTGCTTTGTGAATGGCTTGATATGATTCCTATCAGTACCACACCAACCGATATTGACGAAGTGCTCCTTCTTCGGAAAGCTAAAAGAGTTGGTTCACAAGTAAGGCGCCACTATGCAACATACCAAGGTAGGCAACGAGTTCGTGAGGAATATGCAAAATATCTCAATGAGAATCCATTTTCACCGGAGGTATTTGCTCGCTTTGTGTCCCATATAGCGAGTGTTCTAACTGATACGGATCCGGATGAAGGAAGTGTGTTAAACGGAGGCTATTTCTGAACAAGGAACAACAAGGAAACCACAAATGTCAAAACTAAATATCGCACTAATCGGCGCAGGCAGGCGCGGTGGGGGTGCACACCTTCCTGTGATTGCCAAGCTAAAAGATGTCTACAACCTCGTTGCAATCTGTGATATAGACCAAGCGGTCGCTCAACAATACGCCGAGCAGTACGGTGCGAACCCCTACACCAACGTCCGAGATCTGGTGGCACATGAAAAACTAGATGCCGTGGACATCACCGTGCCCGGAATCGCCCATCACGCCATCGCCTGTTTTATGGCAGATGCCGGCGTGAACATCATCGTCGAGACACCAATCGCCGTGACATTGCCGACGACGGATCTTATGATTGAGGAGGCAAAGAGAAACAACGTTAAACTGGAAGTGGCAGAAAACTACTATCGTGCGCCGCGAGAACGTTTTCTATCCGCTGTGATTGATGCAGGTGTGATAGGTGAGGTGGGGCGAATCTACCGAATCTTCTACGAAGGCGGCTACCACGGCATGAGTATGCTTCGGTTACGTGCGAAAGGAGAACCAAAGTCAATCCTTGGTATCACCCAATCCACGCCTGTCATTCCAATCATTGACCGCATGAAACGTCATCATACGAGCGATAATTGGACATTTGGCTTCCTAGAGTTCGACAATAATGCAACCGCCCTAATGGTCTATTCTAACGTCATCCATGCCCGTTCACTAGGGCGTGGGCAGGGCGGCATTTCGCAGATTGATGGCAGCAAGGGAACAATTGTCGGTGAAGATATCCACGTTGTGCTTTCCGAAGATCTGGAGAACGGCGCCAAAAGCATCGGTTATCAACCGAAACGCACAACGATTGATGTAGATGGAACAGAGGTGATTGAGAAGATTGAACTGGAACTACCGGACCAACTGATTACATGGGAAAACCCGCTAAGGCACTACCCACTCACCGAAGGACAGATCCCTGTTGCCGATGAGCTGTTAAGCCTCGCAAATGCAATCCTCCATGACACCGAACCGGAGTACGGCGCACAGCTTGGACGGCAGGATCAAGAGATGAACATCGCCATGAGCGAATCTGCTAAACAGAGTCGAACCACCTTGACCTTCCCGCTGACCGATCTCACCGAAACCGAGCGCGGCATACACGAAAACTATGAACAACAGCACGGCCATCCAATCGATGATATCGAAGCTGGCATTGATGTCTTCTTCCCGCGTCAATGATACTCCGCCGCTACTAAAGAATTGAAACGCCCCTCATCCCACTCAGCACCCCAGCCCGGTGCATTCGGTGGAGATAGGTGTCCATCCGAGACCAACGGCGCATTCAGCATCCCCCACTCCTGCCCCTGCTGACGATTGCCATCAGAGGCAGCGGAGAAGGACTCGTAGAAATCTGTGTTATCAATACAGCAGCCCAAATGTGCATGAAGGAGTCCAAACAACCCACCCTGCCCGTTAAGTTCCACGTTCGTCCCATAGAGTTCCGCAAAGTGAGCCAACTTCAGAACCTGAGTTGTACCGTGCCGGGCATTGACACGGAGCCGATCTGTCGCCCCGTGGATAAGCCACTGTGAGGACAGACCAATGTCGTGCATCAACATCTCCGTTGCCATAACCGGAATCGTTAGCTCTCGACACAGTTCTTGGTAGAGGTTCATCTTCTGCTCGTGGAAAGGCTCCTCCAGCCAGACAAAGTCCAACTCCTCCATGACATGGCCGACCTCAATTGCCTCACGTAATGTATAAGAACAGACCGGATCGTGGAGCAGCACATAGTCCGGACCGACAGCCTCCCGCACCTCACATAAAATCGGTATATCCGCTTTGCCACCCTTGTAGGAGTGGAATTTGTAGGCGTTAATCCCTACCTTTCGTCCTGCTTCAATGGCTCGCAGATAGTCCGCCACCGTGCCATCTCCCCCTGTCAGATAGATAGGGAACTGCTCGCGCACTCGACCCACCAAGGCGTAGACAGGAAGTCCTGCGGCTTTGCCAGTGATGTCCCAGAGGCAGTTGTCAAAATCTCCAAACCAACCGGGAGGCTGGTAAACCCAGCGCGTCCCTTTGTGCAGCATCTGGTATAGTTTTTCTCGATCCAGTGGGTCCTCGCCCAACACCTGCGCCCGCAAAATCGCTGCTTGTGCAGGAGACATCGTGGTGGTACATCTGCCCGTGATGCCGGCATCGGTTTCCACCTGAATAAACGTTTGTTGTGCCGGGTGGTCACTCGGTAGCCCTTTGTGGGTGTACTGAATGCGGCGCAAATTCGGAACTTGTACCAGCTTATGTCCACTGCCTTTGCGGTCCGGGTGTTCAAGGATGTAGAGTTTTACAGCTGTAATTTTCATAGCGTTTCTCCGTCAAATCATCATCTTATGGATGCCTCATTACAAAAAATAGTGTGAAGCAGAGCAAGACGTCCGGATAGTGTAGCCGATTGACCAGTTTGGATCAACCTCAAAAAATTGATTGTGAGTGCAAATAGACTATTTTCCACTTGACGTGCTCACCAATTTCTGAGAAGATAGAGAATATTCAAAATCCCTGTTGATAAAATATAACGAGACTTGTCTAAGATTCTTGGAGATACGCCTATTTGGGGCGAGATTCCGTCTATTGTATCATCACTTACGACTTAGAAGGAGTAGCTATGAAAACTGAATTTCACGGTATATTTCCTGCGATCATTACGCCGATGACGCCTGAAGGAAAGCTAAACGAAGTGGCTTTTCGCAAAGTTATCGAATTCAACATCCAAGCGGGTGTCCACGGGTTCTGGGTAGCTGGAGGTACTGGAGAAAGCGTTCTGTTAGACGATGAAGAGAACAATCGGATCGCAGAGGTCATTGCAGACCAATCCAATGGCAGAATAAAGAACATCATGCACGTCGGGGCACCGACGACCGCACGGGCTGCCAAGATGGCAGAACATGCCGCCAAGGTTGGTGTTGAATCAATCTGTTGTGTGCCACCCTTCTTCTACGGTCGCGACGATGCAGAAATTGTTGAACACTACCGCATTGTCGCAGCAGCGGCTGATCTACCCCTGTTTGTTTACAATTTACCCGGTGCCACCGGCGTAGAAATTACCCCTGCCTTGATGCGGAAAATTCAGGACGGAGTGCCACAGTTGGCTGGGCTAAAACATTCTGCGATAACATTCGGTAATGTCCGCGCTTTTGCCAAGATGGGACTCTTCTGTCTGATCGGAAACAGCCGATTAATGCTACCCGCCCTGACGATTGGTGCCACAGGCTGCGTGGACGGTCCCCCAAACATGGCTCCCGAACTGTGGGTAGAGATTTGGAACGCCTACCAAGCTGGAGATTTGGATCGAGCGGAAGCTGCTCAAGACAGGGCTTGTGAGGCAGCGGACAAAGTCATGGCGTGTGGCGGTGGGTTTCACGCCGTTCTGAAGGCAACCCTTAGTGAACGGCTTGGGATCGATTGTGGTCATCCCAGACCCCCCGGATCTCCTTTGACCGTCGAACAACAGACAGCACTGAGGAAGTGTGTCGCTGAACTTGAGTTGACCAACGTCACTGTTTCTTGATGCGATCTGTTCTTGTGTGGAAGGCCCAAGCAAAAAGAAAGTATAAAGTATGAAAGACGTGAAACGTGATGCGTGAAACGTGAAAACTATTTGCTCACTATTTCATTGGTTTATTCGGTTGCCCTAATTTAACAGGAGAGAAGTAATGAAGGTCAATCCACAACAATTGCAAGACGACGGTTATATCATCCTGCGGGAGGTTATCCCTCCGGAACAGTTGAACGATGTACGTGCCAGTTTTGAGGTGCTTGTTGAACGTCAAAAGGAGATATGGACACAGGAAGGGAATCCAGGTGTGTGGGAATCCGGTGCACAACCACGACTGGTACACTTCGAGAACCTCATTGACGAAGATACCGCCAACACCGTTGAAACATGGATGCACGAAAACACTCTAGGCGTGGGCAGCCAACTGTTGAGCGTTCCCGAACAAACGGGAATTGCCGGAATGATGTTGATGTGCAGCCCACAACGCGACCACGGTCCAGCCCACTGGCATCGTGATGTTCATCCCATCGACATGGCACCTATGGCGAGTCTACAAGCGGATTTTTTGGAGAACGGGCCTAAGTATGTCCAGTGGAACATTCCACTCTACGACGATGATGTGCTTTGGGTGGTGCCCGGCAGCCACCGTCGTCTCAACACCGAAGCGGAAAATCGTCAACTGCTCGAAAATCCCCGCGTCCCTTTACCGGAGGGAATTCCGGTCGAACTAAAAGGTGGCGACGGCGTAGTGTATTCCAACTACATCCTGCATTGGGGCAGCAACTACAGCACCAAGTTGCGCCGAACCATCCACGGGGGGCACACGATTTTCCCGTATTACCCAGACTTAAACTTCACGCAGTTTCTCTCCCCGGAGGCACGACAAACTTTCGAGAATTGGACACAAGCAAGCAACCGGATGCAGGATCTCACGGAAGCGGCGTTACGGGCAATTTTGAAAAAGGATGCTGAAGCATATTGTGAAGCAGTTGAGGCACTCCAGCCCGGTGCAGGTGAGAAGGGCAAAATGGTGCTAGCGATATACCTCTCCAAGGCAGCATACCACATTTACATCTTGAAAAGCACCGACTTTGACAAGCTGCCGCCGGAGGTTCGTAGGCGCGCCTCTGGTCCACATTCGATAAGCATCAACTGGGGTCCCCAATTCGCTGATCGTTTTTCAAAGGAGGAGGCAGATCTCCTTTGGCAACGGTTCGAGGTGCTCGATGCCAAGCTCCAAGCGGAGGAAGACCTTTTCGTGCCCGGTTTTCAGTCTGGCCCGATGCAATACTTCTTTGAAGAGGAACCGAGCAATTTTGAGGTCGCGGACTTCATCGCTAGCTGGTAATTATATGGTAGTAGGCACACTCCGTGTGCTGTAACTCTGAAATCTACCATAATCGTGTAGATCTATTGACGCGTTACGGAAACAGGACCCGCCCCCCGCTAGCGATGACGGTCGAACCGGTCATGTAGCTGGCATCTTCGCTGAGCAGGAACGCAATGACATTTGCCATCTCTTCGGGCGTACCCAAACGCTGCAACGGCGTGGTTGAGCGGAGCTGTTCAAGCATTTCCGACGAGATCTCATAGATCATATCTGTATTAATAGCACCGGGGGCAAGCGAGTTAATCCGGATGTTATGTTGTGCTAACGGATCGCAGGCAGACTTTGTGAAAGAGATTACAGCTGCCTTTGCCGCTGCATAGGCAAACTGACTGGGACGCGGTGCCAATGCTGCGATTGATGAAACATTGACAATTCGTCCAAACTTCTGCTCCACCATCCCGCCCTTGACCGCCCAAATGACGTTGAAGTGACCCGTCAGATTAATCGCAATAATCCGATCCCAGTGTTCGGGTGTAAGTTGATCAAAATCCATATTGCCGACATCCCCGGCGTTATTCACTAGCAGCTCGATGGGACCGAGTGCCGCCACAGCTTGCGCCACCATTTCGTTGACCCCATCACGGTCTGCAATGTCAGCCTGAAGGGCAACAGCGCGTCGTCCCAGCGCACGGACCTCATCGCAAACCGCTTCTGCCGGCTTCTCCGATCTCACGTAATGCACCGCAACATCGGCACCTTCGTTGGCTAGCTTTATCGCCGTTGCCCTGCCGATGCCACGACTAGCACCCGTCACCAATGCAACCCTTCCCTCAAATCTCATACGGCAATCTCCTTCTGAAAATTTCCAAATGTAGTAACCACTTCTCGTTCCCTACCGAAGGCACAATAACTAAAGATAAAGTGCTGTTCCTGCAAATTAGAACTGCAACTCCAAAATCGTACAAAGAGCCCTTTCTATTTCTGCAAGATAGTGGGTGTCCAAGTGCCCGAGAACTCTGACGATTCGACGTTTATCTACCACTCGAATCTGCTCACAAAGGACTACGGAATCTTGACTCAAGCCGCCTGCTCCTGCGGGCACGAAGGCATGAGAGGGCAAGAGTACCTGTCGAATTCTTGCCGTAAAGGGCGTGATAATCGTATGGGGGCTCACTGCATTCGCGCGATCTGTTTGCAGTATGACCGCAGGCCTTACGCCGGCTTGTTCTGTGCCAACGACCGGATTCAAGTCACACAAGACCACATCTCCACGATTGATTGTTACCATTGGATTTCTCCACGAGCCAAACGATTCTCGTAGTCTTCTAGGTTAGACAAGTAATCAGCAAAATCCGATTCTGCAGTTTCTAAGACTTCAGCAAAGTGTATCCATAACTGCCAGCGCGTGCTATCATGCTTCGTCAACAGGAAGTCTACAAAATCACTCACTTCATGGACGAGAGATTCCGGGAGTTGTTGAATCTTAGCAATAGTCGCCTCGTGAACTGTCATAATCTATCTCCTTTGTGTATATGATCTTGAGCAAGCAGGACTACTTAATTTTTTTAATCGCAGCCTTGACCCATTGGAGGTTACGTTTGGGCATAATCCCATAGTTGTAAAAAGATACAGCACGGACGCCGAGCTCTGCTACCGCTTCGACATTTGCGGCAAGCGTCTCAGCGGTTGGGCTTGCCGGCGGATAAGCACAGGTCCCAACCCAGACTCGATCCACCTCCCCGTTCATTAGATCTGCGGCGTTGCGCACAGACGCTTCAACGGATTCTCTCGACGGTGTGTAGCATAGAATCTCAAACCAATCTGCAATATCCCGGACCCCTTCTGTGTTGAGCCCCGAATATCGCCTGTCCCCCATCGCCATTGATGAGATTGAGGCTTTGGAAACGGATTTAATGTCTGCAATGAGCGAACTGACTACGGATTCGCGCATTTCGAGATATGCACAGGTGTCAGGGACTTTATCGCAAAATTCGTCAAACCCAATCTCGATCGGATTCCCAGACTCAAAACTGGCTGCGAGTTCTGATTGCACACCGTTTGCTACAGCGGTAACATCAATTCCCTCTGCATCTCCACGCTTTCGACAACTTTCGCAAAAGCATAATCCAAGCAGGAGCCGATCTGTCTCTCCGAGCGGGATGCCAATCTTCTCATGCCCGTGGTAATGACGCCCTCCTTGATAATCGCACGATTCCAACTCGACAGTGGCAAAATTATAGTTCGTTGTCAAGTCCGTCACAACTGCCCGTATATACTCGCGTACATCTTCATTTGCCGGACAGAGCGCGTGCCAACACGGGTTGCCGAACACATCGCGCTGCGCCACCTCCGGCTGATTTCGCCCAATCGTTGAGTTATGGAGGCACACCGTCCACGATGAGAGTTTCATACCGTGCCGCTCACAACCGTCGGAGATGCTCCGCAGAGGATTCATTCCTTCCGCGAGTGGTGCCACAGGCGGCGCAATTTGGGTGTTCCTATACAAGGATCGATCCGGTTGAAAATAGATTGCTGCCTGCGAGCTATAAAAGTTATTCTCCAAATGATGAACACGCAAGTGGTCAACGCTATGATAACATGTCGCAACGCTGAGTGTGTTCAAGCCGATCTCGTTCTTGAGGGTTGGAATTATCGAATCAACATCCTCATCGACTATATCCCAAACGTATGCCCAGAGACTCAGAATGTCCATATTCATTTTGTCCGTTTATCCTCCATAAAAGCATTGTGCTTATTGTAGCGGGAACATTTCCAACTGCCCTTTCGCGGTCGGCACAAAGACCACACACGGTATAAGCATCTCCTGTATGGAAATCCCACCGTGCACATATCGTTTTGCAGCAAGCCCCTGCGTACGCCCCGTCGCAAACCCATAATGCGACGCAGCCTCGGTAGATTGCAAGCCAATCTGCTCCGCACTGAAAAAGACAAAGTGCCCCAAATCCGTAATCGTGGGAGGGGTTGCTAAACCGATGTAGCGTTGATGGTGGGGCGTACCGGAGTACATCTGAAGAATCTCCTCCGAAAAGACCTGAGAATCTGTCGACTCAATGAAACCACGATCTGACATCAGAAAAATAAGAGAGTCGCTCGGAACTCGTTCGAGATACGGCTGGACCAAGCGTTCAAAGTTGACCTTAATCTCCTCATAAACTGTGGACAGGTTTTGCGTCGCCTGCTGAAGTTTCTGGTCAATGAATGTAAAATTCAAAACCTTAACAGGAACATCGTCCGTCTCAATTAGAGCGAGTATCTCCGCCTGATTGGTTCCATCATCACGTATCCATCGGACGCCATGGATCCCACGTTTTTGAAAAGCGGGTATCAACCCCTCCTCCCAATCGTTGTCCGCCTCCCCATTCGGAAATTCACCTGTAAAAATGGCGTACTTATTACACGCCGTCGTCGAAGGTAGAATCGAAACCAACGGAAAAACACCGTCAAGAGCAAGCCGCCCCTGAAACGAACCCAACACCTTCGGTTTGATTGCCTCCCAAGTATCCCACCGCATCCCATCAAACATGAAAATGTAAGTCGATTGTGATTTTTCTTGGAGATATTGTTGATATCGAGGAAAAAAAAGTGTATCCAAAAAATCGACCGTTAGCAGCGGCTTATCTCTATCCGAGGCTATCCACGCAGGGAAGGAAGTCGCAATCTGTTGGGCAAAGTTTATGTTATATGCATCTATCAATTCCTTGACACGTCCCAAGACCTCACCGATCACAGGGGTGGGTAAAAAATCACATTGGAAGTTTAGCTGCTCCAATTCAGCTGCCATCAATTCTAACTTTGAGAGGTGTGCTTGATCGCCCCAGTCCGTTACCTCGTCGATTGTATCGGGATTCAAAACCACCTGATTTTTTATCTGACTCCGATCCTCTCCAGCCAACCAACTCTTGCATTCTGCTCTTGTGATTAACTGATTCAACGCAACCAGATCGGCAAATGCCCGGAAGGTATCTTTAATCCGCAGGTAGTTTGCAGTATTCGCCTGAAACAGATGGCGTCGTTGAATGTTTTCAATAATTTTGTGAATCTCAGCCGCATCCAAGGATTCAGGGAAATGACAGAGCTGCGCCGCAAGCAAACGCAAGGCGTCACGCACCGGAACACAAAAGAGAACCTCTTTTTTCAAATATTCTATTGTCTTGCTCAGATTAGAAGCATCAAGCCCCACCCATCGCTGGAAGAGTTCCAATCGCTGTTGATCCTGCGTCAGCCATATCTCCGTCTGCCTAATTTGGTCCATGACCCGTTCCGGATCACTCTGGATGAGTTGAGGGCAAGCTCTCCATATCTCCTCCGGTGGGGTATTCCCGTATTTTTTCCAAATCTTATCTCCGAAGAGTTCTGGAAGAAAGAGATCGTAATCCTCATTATGCAGTGCCAATGAATACGAAGTCCAGAGAAAGTGGACAAAATCTGTATCCGCCTCCAACTTGTCCATCAGAGGCAGCGCCGCCCGAACCTTGAGATCGAGCGACTGAAATAACCGAGGATATTTCTCGCCCCACGCAATCAGATCTGTATCTCTCTCCATCTGTTGCCATATCTCAACCGCTTCCCGGACCGATAGGTTGGCTCGTAAATCAATATCCAACTGCGTTGAAATAAGGAGATTCGTCGCTTCAGCGGGGGTCATAGAACGGGGATAGTTTAAGCGGTATGTTTGAAGCCGTTCAAAAAGCGTCCAGAAATCCTCGCCGCATAATTGGTTGACTGAGTGGGTCCAACTGTATCCCGGTTGGGCAAATTCTAGAATCGATTGCGGCGTCATCTCGACCGCTTGGCTCCGCACAATGTAGTCAAGAATTTGGAGATTAGTCTCATGTGATTGGCGAGAAACAATACAGGCAGCAGGTGCCTCCGGGTTATCTTTGTAACGCTCTAAACTTTGCCGCATCCGTAGATCACTCTCGAAAAAGATAACCTCGTATTCACGGTCAAAGAGTTTCAGGGCATGAAGACTTGGGAAGACTCGTGACGTATCATGGATAAACAGCCAGCGGTCTGGAGTTGCGGCTGAATTCCTCAAATAGTTTTCAATCCAAGAACTGTCAATCCAATCTTCTGGTCTGTTAGTGGACATGATGTGGATACGCCTCGGTGGGATTTGTACAACAGCAAAATACACTTTGCATATTTTACTTGGTTGTAGAAAGACTGTCAAGATGATTCAAAAGTGCAGAACGAACTCCATCAAATATGATAGAGGTTACAAAAATAGGGCTTGACCTTGTACGTTCTTTGTAGTAGAATGCTAATAACATGGATCTGAGACAGGCGCACCGATTCGATTAAAAGGCGATGAGGCTCGCACCGCGTTGATCCGTGCAGTGTTAGAATTACAAACACTTTCACCAACCAAACCATCCACAATCGAAAGGGAGAACGATGGCGCCAGAACAACAAGGAAGAAGAGATCTGGTCGAATATCCGCTAGAAGACAATGTTCGACTGGAAGTCTACTGGCGGGATGACCGTGCAGGGTATGGTCCCGCAGCATCTGTCTTCGCCTATGACCAAGAAATCTTGCGGCTTGACTGCTTTGGCGAGGCCAAAAAGCAGGGTGGAACGGGGCACTGCCACATCAATCTGAAACAGAACAGGGCGCGGCAGTGGATGTATCCCGCCGGACCTGTCAGCGCTCATATTGAGCAAGCGATGCACGATCTCAAGCACAACCTCGGTTTCTGCCTTGCCACAAACACCGATGAACGGATTCAGGAGACAACAGTCGATCCTGAAACGCTGGAGCAGGTTGCCGAGCAGGCAGAAGCAAAGATGCTTACATTTATGAGCCAGCTTGACCTCGACTAAACCACAAAATCCACTGATAGAAGGGACTCACGCCTCCGTGTGTGGTCCCTTCTTTTTATTTTCGATTAACGCACAAACGCGAAATAACCATCTTGCGTTAATCTCCTTCCATTACATGAGAGATCTCCATTCAGAAATAGTATCACCTCAACCTTTGTGGCTTCCCTCCTTGAAACAGTTTCAAACCCTCGGATAGATTGATGAACTTCATTTATAACGCTCCTCTGATTGCGCTGCAACGGCCATTCGTTCTCCTGTTTTGCATTACTATGCTTTGTTCGTCTCACCTTTGGGCTGCTCCCTATTGCCGGGATAGTGGATTGGTGGATATACCGACGGGTAAGGTTATCGAACACGGGATATTTAACCTTGGAACCTATTTTGGGTTCCGCAACGCAAGCGAATTGCCACGCGACGAAGCTGCGCTCCAACTCGATTTTGGACTTTTCGATCGTGTCGAGATCGGTTTGACAAGTGTTCGATACAATCAACAGAATTTCTTACTGGGAAATCTCAAAGTGCTTCTGCTCCGTGAGGCTGGAATTGTCCCCAACATCGCAGTCGGACTGGAAAATATCGGCGACAGTATTGAGGACGGACTGAACGACACTGAACGTTATGAGCGAAAATCGGCGTTTCTTGCGGTCAGCAAGCAGTTCACCCTACCAAGTATCCATCATATCACGGGACACATTGGCATCGGAAATCACCGTTTTGTCGAAAATATAGGCATGAGCAAGGTACTGAACGGTACGTTCTTCGGTATCAGTAAAGATTTCCACCCTGCGTTTGCAAGGGGCGGTCTGACTTTCAGTGTTGAGGTTGACGGCAGGGGTGTTAATATGGGCCTTCGCCATACCGCAGATAGCGGTTTGCAAGTTTATCTCGCTGCAGAGGCGTTGAACGCACCAGCGACGGATGGAAAGGAGATCCGGTATTTGGCTGGTGTTTCTTGGACGAACCGCGCATTGATAAAACGGATTGAGGAAGCCAAACGCTTGGCAAAACAGGCCGGGCGGCTTGCAAGTCAGGCGAAGAAGACGGAGAAAGAAAACAACAAATAACACCAATGAGTATGGAAAGGAAGGGTGAGTTATGCTGACGGATTATATCCAAGTTTCTGAATCCCGATTTATCGGGGCAGCTATGCGTAAAGCACACTATGAAATATTACCCGATGGGGAAGGCTATTTTGGTAGTATTCCCGATCTTCAGGGGGTTTGGGCGAACGCGGATACGCTAGAGGATTGTAGAGAGGAATTGCGAGAGGTCCTAGAAGAGTGGATTTTAATTGGCTTGAAAATGGGGCACTCCATCCCACAGACTCATGACATTGTACTAAAGACCAAGAAACTTGGTAGTTGGTAGGGGCGAGGTTCCCTCGCCAAAAAAGCCATCGAAAGGATATCATGTACCGAAAATATCAGATGGCACGGATCATCGAAGTCGCCTCCCTCATCCACAAAGAACCGTGTCGGTGGACACGACCTCGGTTGGCAGCACACCTTGAGGTTGACATAGCAACCATCCAACGTGATATTGATCTGTTGCGTGAGATGGGAATCGAGATTGTTCCACGCGGAAAACAGGGCTATGAAATGGTCTCTGATTTTTTCCTCCCTGCCCTCAATCTTAACTTTGAGGAGGCACTTGCACTTGTTACAGCGGCCCGCTTTTATCGATCAGCAGAAGGCAAACAGGCGGTAGAGGTTCTCAATAACGCTATCCACAAGATTACCTCCAATTTACCGAAACGGACAAACGAAACCTTGGACCAAATTGCCCCCCAGATTGAAGTGCCGCATCAGCAGATCAGCCAAATTGATGAAATAGAGGAGGCGCACAGAGAGACGCTATACGAAGCGATTCGGGAACGGCGCAAGGTGAACATGGCGTATAATTCTTTCAGCAGCGGAAAACGGGAGCAGCATCGACTCTCACCCTATGCAGTCCTGTTTCGCAAGCACGCTTGGTATGTGATTGGGCACACTGAAAAATCAAATCAGATTCTAACTTTCCGCCTCAACCGTATCGACTCTCTTTTTCTTAGTTCTACCCCCTATACGATCCCCGCAGATTTCTCCGTGCAGAAGTACATGGAGAAGAGTTGGGATTTCAGGCTTGGACCGGAAGTACACGTGGTCATTGAGTTCGCACCACGCATCGCGCCGCTTATCCGAGAGGTGCAATGGCACTCAACGCAGAAGATACACGAACACACTGATGGAGGTCTGCGCTTTGAAGCCACAGTCGCGGGTTGGCAGGAAGTCGGCTGGTGGGTGTTGACTTGGGGGGAGGAGGCAGAGGTGATAAAACCGAAGGAATTGCGGCAGTGGGTTGCGGATACAGCGCGGAAGATGGTAGGAGTGTACCAAAAGGATTAAGTTGGAAATTTCATAGTTTTCATAGTATTTTGGGAAAATGCCAGAATGTGAATAAGGGAAAAAAGGGGTGAAAACACGCGCCGGGACTGGTTTCTGGGCGGTCGAGGTAGGAAGGGGTCTCGGAACCTACTATGAAATTTCATACTTTTCCGAGGAACGCTGGTGGTATATTCCAGGGCAGGAGCAAAATGCTTGATCAAAAGGACGGGATGTGCTATTATGATGGAAAGACTCTCGATGAACAGCGAGATTGAAAGATGTTGATATTATGTTTTATACAATTTTTCTAAAAGAATCTCAATTTTGAGATAGTTGAGGATAGAGGCTCACCGGCTTAATGGATGCGGGGGCTTTATTTTTTGCTTGTGTTTGGTTTAATGTTATGTTATTATTATGTTTAATAAGATTTATTTGCTGAATTTGTGCATGAAAAACTATCTATCTTTCGATGCCATTCTTGAATAGACAAACTATAAAAAAGCAGGGCCTACACCCACCGCCAAGGATGGGTTCGGTCCTGCACACTGTTATTATAGCATTCAACTCAGGAGAGATCAAATTTTTCTAAAAAAATGAGGTTGCGTTGATTTTTTTTCGATCAGGCACAGGTTTGTGCGACTGGTTGTATATTATAATCGTCATCAACCAATAATAGAAAGGACCTGTTATGGCAAAACAGAGACCTGAAGGGGAAGAGCTATTATTTTCGCTTGGTATTTATTCAGAAGCGGATAACCTCTTCCAAACCTATGTAGAGGAAATTGTCAATAAGAAGTTGCGCGGCTATCAGGAAATTATTCAATATGGAGCGAAGGCAGGTGAATCGCTCTATCTCCATATTACCAATGGGATTTTCGTTTTGGAGCGGTTACGTCCAATCTTGGATCTGAACGACTTTGAAGTCCAACTGCTGTTTAGTGCATTCAGCGTCCATGACTTGAACAAACTTCAGGAGTTTCAGGGTGAGAAGCGTTCGTTCAACTATCTGGCAAACGCGAAAAATGTCAGTGCGGTGTTAACGAATCTTGAAATGATACGGTTTTTCCCGGAATGGCAGGATTATCTGAAGGATATTGAAGTTCTTGTCCGTGCCCATTCTCGGCATTATCACACCTACGATGAGACGCTTGATCTAGATTATGACCCGTATTCATACGACAAGGATCGGCTGCTGAACTACCTAGTACCGATTATCCGGGCAATGGATGTGATTGACCTCTCAAAAACACTTGGGGAACGGGCAAAAAAGGTAGATTTCCTCAGAGAACTCAACCAAATCCTCAATGTTCAATACCAATTTGCCTATCACCAAGTGAGCGAACAACGTGGCATCTTGACGAACCTGATTCACAATGAGATTGTGAAGTACTTAGAAACGGAAAAAGACCTGTTACCACTGCTTTACTATCCTGATGGTGTAGCGTATCTTGTCGATCGCAATCGAGATCTTCAAATCACAACCGACGAAATCACGGACCTTGGAAATCGTGTTGTTAATCACATTGAATCAAAGACTAGCAGTGAATTTAGGAAGTTCATTCAGGGCAGTCCCGCGGGTATCAAGGTGGATGAAAAGTGTCTGTCCCTTGGTTTATCATTCCAACAGATTTGGAATGAGGTGCGGAACATCATCAGTGAGCGAAAGTATGCCGCTAAAGTGGATGACATGAATGATCGTTGTCGGGGGAGGCTCCAAGCCACTCGTGAAAAGTTACAAGGGACAAAACCTAGTAAAAAGAATCCTGATCCTGTAGCACAGATTACGTTGATTGATGGCATCCTAGCTGAGGATGCTTACCAGTTACCCCCTGACGATGCCGTTGTGAGGATTGGGGAGCTAGTTCGGACATATTACATCTTCTTGAACAAACACTTCTCCCAAATCATCCCCGATGCGTGGAAGTATATCTATGATCTGCTTGAGCTGCCATTGGAAATTGAGGATACAACTTGTCGCCCACGATACACAACTTTTAACGCCCTATCCGACCGGGGCTATATCATTGGGCACGATCTCTACCGAAATGACAGAGACTTTGACGAAATCTACGAGTTAATTGTCAATGATGGTACATCTATCATGGAAACCTCACAAGCAAAAAGCGCATTTGGAATACTGGTAGATTATGTTCACAAGTACGTTGACTTTAGTTTCGCTGCCGCCCGGGGTCGAAATTTTGCTACGAGTCTGGAACGTTATGTTGGGGGTAATCATATCCAGTGTAGTACCTGTGGTGCGGAATTTGAGACGGCTGAGTGGATGAAGCCGGACGTACCGGCGAATATCAAGGTACAGTATTTCTCCAATCGACTTGAAGGTGGTACATCTCGTGAGCCGAAACGCCGCGTCTGTAGTATCTGCCGAACACAGTACATGCTCGACAAGATCTGTTACAACGTGGGTGGAAGTACAGCGACGTTTTTCATTCATCTGTATCCGATTTCATATTTTACGGATGTATTCATCAAGGCATTCCGGGCGACGCAGAGTAGATTCCACAATCCTGATTTCCCATCAGTGTTTCTCAAGACGGATGATGCGCTGCGTCACTATCAGGAAACAACACAGTTAGAGTTGATTCTGCCATTTAGTAGGACAAAGGTCAATGGCAACCCGTTACCGAAGTTTGCCGAAGCTCTCGGCAATATTCTGACTATCCCTGTCAATACCCCCGGTAAGAATCATACAGAGGAGGTTTTATATGCTATCGAAAACACCCTACTGTATCAACGCTTTCTAGGTTGTCGTGCGGTGCTGACCGATTCGTCGATTCCGCTCTTTTCTGGCGATGAGTTTAGCCACTTTTTCATTGACCATATTCCACCTGCATTTCGGGGGTGGTTGCCGGATAATAACCTTGACAGTGATATGACACAGCAGGCGTTTGAACAACTACTCAAGTTGCACGGTATTCGATCAAAGATTGGGAGTATTGATGCTGATGATTTGGTTCGGTTGATTCGGAGTCTAAATTACGATGCACTGGAACTTTACTACGTAACCCATCGAATGATTAAACGCGAACAAGCAGGAAACGAACCGCTACAGTTCGCAACCGTCCGCAGCACAGCCGGCCCTATCGCCGATGTTGTGGCACAGAAAGGAGGAGACTCGATCATGCCCCATATTAAGGAACTCGCTCGCATTGCGTGGGAAGGGCGATTGAAAGGTGATAGCCTCAAGGATAATTCACTCGCAAAACCGCTTGATGTGGCATTTGACAGCCTTGAACGTTGGCAATCCGAGCGTGAAACCCCAGAGGAAGCGCGAGCAATTATGTCAAAGGAAATTGCCCGTGCTATTGAACGTCTTGACCCGCGATTTTTCGGCGCGACGAAATTGGAAAACATTTCGCAATTCGTCAAGGTGCTATTTGATCAGATTTACAAAGAAGTTTATCGAGGTAATCTGTTTGATTTACTTGAAAATCGCAAGCGTATTCGTTCTGGATATCTCTATTTTATTACGGAGATGATTCCGAAGCGCGACAGAGAAAAGGAGGAGCAACAATCATGAGTGTTCTGGACAAGTACACCGACTTTATGGTTGAAAAATACGAGAATTTCCCGCAAAGCCGTTATCTAACACTAGTAGTGTTGCGGAAGGCGGAATCAGAGATGATTTTCCGTACCGAAGGCTCTGGCGAAGGATTGGCGCGTGATTCCGTCTACGCCGGACTTGAAGCTGGGCCTGAAGGCAGAGAAGTAATTTCTCGGGTGACCATCAGCAAGCGTAAACAGACAGCGGTTGAACGCCGGACGGGGCGTGAACTTTTGAGGCAACATAATCTGCTATTCTACGCAGCAGATTCAAGAGGAAATCGTCCGGAAGAAGAAGGGAATATTTGTGCCTTGAACCGTAACACGCCTTGTGGAATTTGTGTAGATTGCATGATCTACGGCTATGCTGTTGGTGGGGGTGGAGCACAGAAATCTCGTGTTATTACAGATGATGCATTCAGCATTCAGTCATACCAAGCGGTTACGGCAAAACGGACCTTCAATGCGCTCTACGATAACAACACAATGCGCGATCCGGTCTCCGGGGAAGCGTCGTCAAGCATTCAAGAGGATGAGTACGTCAAACCGGAAACGTTGTTTATTGACATGCAAACCCTCAAAGACCTAACAGCCGACGAAATTCGCTACGTCCTATCGAACGTGTTAAGAAGCCGTCGTTACGGTGCTATTTCGTCACGGCTTGGTAAGATGCGAAACACCATCGTCGGAGCAATCTT
Organism: Candidatus Poribacteria bacterium; assembly: GCA_965208425.1. Lineage (GTDB taxonomy): Bacteria > Poribacteria > WGA-4E > WGA-4E > PCPOR2b > PCPOR2b. The sequence continues at coordinate 378,077 of OZ242335.1, forward strand.
CAGCGACTGTGAGCTCTTCAGCAATCTGGAATTAACACAGGGCGTGTATGATCGAATCGGTTCAGAGGGTAGACAGTTTCCACTCGATGAAAACCGAGTTGAATCGGAAATCGCCGGGGTAGTGGCAGATTTAACCAACGAGGTCATCGGTACTCTACAACCTGTCTCGGATGCCGAGTTGGCTGAGCTAATCAGTGAGGTTCGACAAACGTTTGCATCGCCAACCGAGGTGAAAGGGTTATTGGAATCAATTACTGCGCTTTATCCGCAAGGGTGAAACGTTGGGTAGGTATCTCCTATCCAACGCCGGAGGTATGTCATGCACATCTATCGTTGCGAATTTGAGTTGATGGAAAACCTCTTTTTCGCCAGTCGTGAGGTTAATAATTTTTTCCAAACTGAGCCAGTGATTGGGAATTACGCGCTCGCCTACGCACTCGGGTTGTGCCATTCGAGTTATCACAACGATGGCGCAATCAACTATGCTACGGATTTGGAGCAACTTAACGAGGCAGGCATTTACATTACACCAGGGACATTGACGGAGAAGGCTCGCTTCACAGTTGTTCAATTCAACGCGATGTCGGATTCCTATTGGTTTCAGATGGAGCAGAATGCGATTTCGGTTAATCGAGAACGGATCTTTAATCCACGGTTGAAGGCGCGGGCGGCGAATTTCCCGCAGATCGGACGGCTTAAACTCCTCTCAGTCGGCAACCGGGGCGTTTTTTATGTAACTAGTCGAGAGGAATTTCGGGTTCCGCGTTATATCCGGCTCGGAAAATTTATGAGCAAAGTGAAGATCTCCGCAAGGAAACAACCCTATCGTGAAGTTCACAGGGAAACCATGACTTATCCAAATTTTCTCAATCCAAATGATTTGCCTTCAGATATGCAGCTAGGGATGTTTGATTTGCTCAATATTCGACCAACACCCTTGATCCAGAATGCTCAACTGTCGGGCAATTTCTATCGGTTGACAGATGATGCCCAAACGCTATTGCCAGCGGGGATGCGGTTTTACACCGATTTTTAGATTGATATTAGTTTTTCCATAGGGTGTGCATTGTGCTATAAAATGGTGGATTATGTTAAGAAATCGCGCAACAGAAACCGAGTTTTTTCTTGAAAACTCGGTTTCTCCTAGTGCTTTGCACTTTCTTTTTACATGAACCAAGATAGTTACAAGAACGCCCTGTAGATTCCCTAGAGGTATCGCTATGCCAGAGATAACAGTTACCTTGAACGCAGGCTATGAAAAAATTAGTCCAACAAACCCCTTGGGACTGAAATTTACGCCGCTCTATCATCAACAACGGACCTACGAAGCACTTAAGACAAGAGAACTTGTCATCAACACCTATAATACGGGTACAGGCAAAACTCATGCTTCCCTGCTTCAGTTGTTCGGTCTGGAAGGCGAAAACGTTTTGTTCATCGCTCCGACAAATGAACTGATTCACCAACACGCAGATGATATCCAAGAGTTTGTTGAGGAACATGATCTGAATTTCGCTGTTGCTGAAGTAACCGGTCAAAGACTTCGTGAATGGGAGATTGTCGATGATCCCGGTTATCGCGTTAGAAACCCAAGAAAATTGCACGAACTGATTCAAAATCCGCGTGCTTATTTTCCCGAATTGACACAGCGATCACCATTGATTTTGGTCACAAACCCCGATATTTTTTATCTCTGCTTCTACACTGTCTATTCGCCTCTGGATAGTGCAAACCTTTTCCGTGATTTCTTGGTTGAATTCAACTACATCGTCATTGATGAATTTCACTACTACAACGCCAAACAACTCGCCAATTTCCTGATGTTTTTCATTCTGTCCAAGGAGTGGGGTTACTTCAAAGCGGGACGGAAAATTTGCCTGCTCTCGGCAACGCCTGATGAGAAGCTGTTCACCTATCTTGACAGGATTGGGCTCACCTACGCGCTTATCAGCCCGGACAACGGACCGATAGAGAGCAATGAATATGAAAAAATACAGACACTTTCTGAACTTGAATTGACAATACACAGTAGCAAGATGTACGATGCCCTCAAGGCACAGCCTGAGCGCATCCGCAACTTGCTTGATTCAGGAAAAGACGGTGCTATTATCAGCAGCTCTCTTCGTACCATCAATGAAATTAAACAGGGACTTCAACAGAGAGGCATTCAGAACAGACTTGGATTGATTACAGGAACCGTCAGTACAAAGGAGCGTCGTGATGCGACAAAGTCTTTTCCGCTTGTCCTCGCAACCCCGACGGTAGACATCGGCTACAATTTCAAAAAGACGGGTAAATTGCGGCAAAACATCGATTTTGTCTGTTTCGACGCGCTTTACGGATCGGAATTCACACAACGGATTGGTCGGGCCGGCCGGTTACTTGGCAAAACCGACACCAATCACGTAAGTATCGGACACGCATTTGTACAGGGGCGACTCTATTCACGATTACAGGCGGGGAAAAGTTATGATCGTTGGGAGTTTGCCACACTCGTTAGAGATTCGCTTGGTGAGGATAACAGGTTTTATCATTACATCCAGTCCTACGCTATCCTTGAAGCGTTCTACCCGCTCTATGCTGTTTTCAGGCGGACAGCGGAGGAACGTCAAGATCGCGTCCGTGAGATTTTCGATACGATTCGACAGATATTCGCGCCGGAGAGTGATGTCACATTTGACGAACTGATGAAGAAGATTCGATGGCATGTTACCTACGAAACAGTTATTGATGCGTTTAACGAAAAAAAACACAATGATTATATCCGTCATCAATGGGGGAGAGCTGCGTGGAGTTACTGTCGGCATCAGAGTTGGCTGCAAGGTACACTGGAGATTTTTGAAAAACTCCCGAAAAAACAGGAGAAAGTGGTGCTTGCGACCCTTCTGAAAAACGATCGCTCAAAGATTGTTGAACACGCAAAACAGAAATATTATCCAATTCAGTCCCTATTCAACTTTCGCGGTTCGGATGTCGGCCTCCGTTGTGGAATCTATGACCCAAACTATATCTTCCAGAATACTGCCAAATATACAGAGTATGATCTTTTTCACGTCCTCTCACATTGCAACTTTCAACAGATTCCTGACAGAAGAAGATATCATGAACTCACAGGAGATTGGGGAAATCATTGCGAATTTTTTGTGCAGGTTGATAGTTTGAAGACTTCACCAGACCGTGTTCAATTCCATTACGATGCCGGTGGAGACGATCAAGATTCCTTTGAACGGCAATACTGTTGGGGCCCCATCGCGTTAAAAGGCTTACAGTTGCGCCTGGACAATGGATTTGTCCCTGTTGAGATTCAGGACGCTCTGATGGATCGTTACATCACCTGTCTTCTATCAAAGATAGAGAACCAATACGCCTTTAATCGTATCCTTGATACAAAGCGGCAGTTCGCCCATTCACTAAATGTAATCTTTAGTGATGGAGAACAGGAATATCGATTAATTCTCGGATCGCAGGCGTTTCTAATCCATGCGGAATTACAGGAAAGATGGAGAGAAAGGGAACAATCTGAATTGTAATTTTTAACAACACAGCAAGGAGACTAAACCCATGCCCATCAGCACCGTCATCCACCTCATCCCCCCAGAAGATGTTAAACTCCGTCCAACGATGGGGCATCATGCCCACGCCGCATTCCTGTCCCTGTTGCGAATGAGTAACCCAGAAAAAGCGGCAGAAATTCACGCGACATCAAAGCAGAAACCGTTCACCGTTTCGCCCTTAATTGGGAACGGGGAGCGACGTGGGGATTTCCTGCACGTCCGCGCTGGAACGGAATGCTGGTTGCGCTTCACATTTCTTGACGACGCACTTTTCGTCCACTTCGGCAATGCGTTCTTGACACAGGACTTCCCGTCCATCCGTCTTGGAGGAGCGACCTTTCAACTGAGCCGTTTGGTTGCGTCCGGGACAGAAACGAAAGATTGGAGTGGCGCGAAGATCTACGAGGACCTGATCGAATCTGCGGATACAGACACCCGGCTGCGGGTACGTTTCTATTCACCGACCGCCTTTCGGGAACTGTCACCGCGGGGGCAAAAAACGCGCAATGAAGCGACTATCGACTTGGTGCGTTGCTATCAGAGTTGGGTCAACAGATGGAACGCCTTCGCACCGATGCAGATTGATAAGCAGCCCTTACTCGATTTCGTGGCTCGTCACGCCGGATTGACGGCAGTTGAGAGCAAGAGTCGGATGCTCGATTTCGGCAGACATAAAGCGATTGGCTTTGTTGGAGGGTGTGCGTACCAATTTTTTATGGGAGGTCAATCGGCTGGTGAGGAGGACACTGAGATGCTACGTTTGGCGAACCTGCTCGCTGATTTCGCTTTTTACTGTGGCACCGGCTATAAAACGACGATGGGGATGGGACAAACACGACGCCAAGAATCTCGATCACAAGATTGACATCAAATCGACATTGAGAGCCTCAGCAATTGCCTTCAACGTTTTGACGGAACCGGACTTTCGCCCTGTCTCAATCTCCGCCAAGTATGCGCGTTGAACCCCGACTTTATCCGCAAGTTGCTTCTGTGTCAGTTCTCGGTATTCGCGGTATACCTTGATCGGATTCTCCTCATTGAGAATCAACCGATTGATCACCTCGGCGGGGAAGGTTTCTTCATCAACGGCTTTCGTGCTGCGAAAATCACGAACATCTTTCAACATCTCCAGATCTGCGAGGAGTTGATTATACTGCTCTATCGGGACAAGGACAAATTTCTGACTATTTCTTTCGACTGTTTCAAAGTTCATCTATAGACACCGCCTCTCGGTCCAATTTTTATGATTTCAATGACAAGAATGTCATCATGGATTTCATACAGCACCCGCCAATCGCCCACTCTGAGCCGGTATCCCGGCTCACCTGTAAGTCGTGTTACATTATTGTTGGGCGCGTAGGGATTCTCAGCGAGTTGGTTAATTTTACGAACAATAGTTTTCGCTACATTACTGGGCAGCCGCTGGAGTACCTTCGTGGCACTTGATCGGTATCGAATCTGATACATGATTCCTTTTATTGTAGCGGAAAGCAACCTAAAAATCAAGTATTTCCGTTACACATCCGGCTCAACAAATCTGGAGTATTAAACCATGTCCGAAACCTACATACCACTTTCGCAGATAAACACCTACGTTTTCTGTCCACGCCGATTCTACTACGAATCCGTTGAGGGGCATCAGGTAATTAACGAGCATGTTGAAGAAGGAAAGATAAAACACACCCGCGTTGATACAGAGATGAAAGACCGCAACGAACGCGGGGTGAAAGTCTCCCGGCGGCAATATCTCGCTTCCGATACCCTTGGTGTCTCCGGTTACCTCGATCTGATTGAAGAGAAGAAGGGGGTATCTTGCCCGGTTGAATACAAGAAAGCGGGCACCGGCAACTGGCTCAACGATCAGGTTCAACTCTGTCTACAAGGGATGCTGATCGAAGAAAGCAGCGGCACAGCGGTCCCTCACGGCTACATCTACTATATCGGTTCTAAACGCCGCCGCAAGGTGGTCTTTGATGCGGAATTGCGGCAGATTAGTCGTGCCTTTGTTTCCGATGCTGAATCAATATTGCAGACTAGAAAGATTCCCGAACCGGTTCACGATAACCGTTGTAACGGGTGTAGCGTCCGGGGCATCTGCTTGCCGGATGAGGTCGCCTACCTCAATGAACTGGACAACCGACCTAAACGGATCAAACCCGCCATTGGCATTGATAATGTGCTTTATGTTGATGAGCAGGGCTGCATTCTCAAAAAGACTGGGGAACGTCTGCTTGTAGTAAAAGAGGGGGAAACCATCCGTGATATTCCGCTCATTCACCTTGGGCAAGTTGTTCTGTGCGGAAACATCAGTGTGACGACTCCAGTAATGCAGACTTTACTCAACGAAGGGATTCCCATTGTTTATCTCTCTGCTTATGGACGCTATCAGGGTGTGCTGATGCCACAAATCTCCCGAAACTCACTCCTACGTGTCGCTCAACATCGGGTTGCAGATGATCCGGAGAAATGCCTTGCGCTCGCGAAAGCGTTCGTATATGGTAAAATCAGTAATATGCGACTGATGCTTCAGCGTCGGAAATGGCGGGGTAAGACCGAAACAGATGCTGAAGAAGCCTCTATCGAATCAAGCATAAAGGGGATGCGGAAAATGCGAGGACGCCTCCCTAAAGCCGAGAATCTTCCCGAATTGCTTGGACTTGAGGGAAACGCATCGGCAGACTATTTTCGGTCTTTCTCTTCAATGTTGAACGCGGAGATGGGATTCAGTTTTGAGCATCGCACACGCCGACCGCCCAAAGACCCAACTAACGCCCTGCTCAGTTTCGCCTACTCCCTGCTGACCGCCGATGTTATCTCCGCAATTCAGATCGTTGGGCTGGATCCTTATGTTGGTTTCTTCCACCAACAGACTTACGGACGTCCCTGCCTCGCGCTGGATCTGATGGAAGAATTTCGCCCGATTATTGCCGATTCGGTTGTGGTAACGCTCATCAATAATCGACAAATCACACCCAACGACTTCACCCAATCCCACGGCGGTTGGTTTCTCAAAGATCCTGCTCGCAAGAAGTTTTATGCCGCTTACGAGAAGCGGAAAAGTGAGACGATTACACACCCTGTTTTCAAGTACAAAATTAGCTTTCGTCGCGCACTTGAATTACAGGTGCGATTGCTTGCCAAGTGTTTAATGGGAGAGATTGAAACCTATACACCGTTGACGGTTCGCTAGACTGTAGCAGGAGATACCGATGTTTTACGCAGTTGCCTACGATATTACCAATGACCGGCGGCGAAACGCGGTTGCCAAGATTTTGCTGGATTTCGGCACGCGTATCCAATATAGTCTGTTCGAGTGCAACACGGATCGACGTGCCTACCTACGCTTGCAGTACCGGCTTATGGAAGCGATTAACCTACAGGAGGATTCTGTGACCTTTTACCACTTATGCCGGTCTTGTGAGAAAGGGGTTGAACGGATTGGTGTCGAAAAAGAGGTTGACAGGCAATCATACATTGTGTAACAATCGGATATATAATCACGAAGTTGAAACCTGTGAGGTGCAGGGCTAGCAAAAACCCGCTACCCTGACAGGAATCTCATAGAACCAGTCACAGTCAAGGATTGACAGTGGACCACGATGTGAAAAGCGTTTCAATTGTGAAATTGAAACTAAAAAAAACCGACCTGACAGAACGGTCGGGTACAAACCCTTGCCAGCACGGATCTGAAAAGATAGGCTCGATCAATTAGAAGATTCTCAATTATGAGATTGAAACCTGTCAGGCACGTTTCTGAAAGGGACGCGCATCTCGCCGATCAATTAGAAGATTCTCAATTATGAGATTGAAACGCTGCTGAATATCGCCGGTAGGTTGTGGCAATCCCTCCGATCAATTAGAAGATTCTCAATTATGAGATTGAAACGGAATATCATCTGAAGCTCGCCGGGGACGATGCTCGCACCGATCAATTAGAAGATTCTCAATTATGAGATTGAAACGCATACAAGGGATCGTATTACCTCAGCTTCCCGTCGCCGATCAATTAGAAGATTCTCAATTATGAGATTGAAACTTGTGAAAGCACAATCACCGCTTGTGAAAACGGCTGTCGATCAATTAGAAGATTCTCAATTATGAGATTGAAACAACACCAAATACAGGTTTTACTTGGCAACGCTCTTGACGATCAATTAGAAGATTCTCAATTATGAGATTGAAACACGCCGTGCCGTCCACGTTTCGTTTATTATATTAAGCGATCAATTAGAAGATTCTCAATTATGAGATTGAAACATTCTATAGGTTCTTTACCACCAAGAACCTTGATAATTCGATCAATTAGAAGATTCTCAATTATGAGATTGAAACGACTACCTGATGGAAATGCCTAAAGAAGAGCAAACTGGACGATCAATTAGAAGATTCTCAATTATGAGATTGAAACGTGCGTCAGGCGTTTCTTCCATTATCATGTTGCGTTTCGATCAATTAGAAGATTCTCAATTATGAGATTGAAACCAATAGCAAACCGTGATTTTTCGGCTGCGTTTTTCCGTGCCGATCAATTAGAAGATTCTCAATTATGAGATTGAAACTTTCTAATGTCAATAGGTAAAGAAGGTATAGCGATGTCCGATCAATTAGAAGATTCTCAATTATGAGATTGAAACGAGGTAGAATAAACGCCACAGGACGCAAAACAGACGCCGATCAATTAGAAGATTCTCAATTATGAGATTGAAACGTATCATTATAATATGCGTCAACAATTTAATGATAGTCGATCAATTAGAAGATTCTCAATTATGAGATTGAAACATTAAGACGGTTAAACCGTCAAGGTAGCCAAACTAAGCCCGATCAATTAGAAGATTCTCAATTATGAGATTGAAACAGGACTCGGTGATAATGTGTATACATTATTCGTAACCGATCAATTAGAAGATTCTCAATTATGAGATTGAAACTTTAATGATGCCCCAATCATGAGAGCGTGGGCAGTATACGATCAATTAGAAGATTCTCAATTATGAGATTGAAACAAACCGATTTGAACGGTTACGCCGTCATGTTCGGCGTCCGATCAATTAGAAGATTCTCAATTATGAGATTGAAACTTGTGTGTAATGATGCCCACGTTAGCGACCAACTGACCAACGATCAATTAGAAGATTCTCAATTATGAGATTGAAACACCGGCGCGTTTGACGTTATCGTGAGGGTTGCGCTTGCGATCAATTAGAAGATTCTCAATTATGAGATTGAAACGATATTGCTGTTTATAGTAATGGAAATTGGGGGATAGCGATCAATTAGAAGATTCTCAATTATGAGATTGAAACCGAATCTTGGAGGCGGTAGAGGCACAGAGTTTGCTACTCGATCAATTAGAAGATTCTCAATTATGAGATTGAAACAGATGACAAAGGAACGACGGACGAGACGATTGAGGACGATCAATTAGAAGATTCTCAATTATGAGATTGAAACATGGACTTTGTAGCCCATGCCATGATATAACATCAGCGATCAATTAGAAGATTCTCAATTATGAGATTGAAACGGAGAAAACTTTAATGATTGTGTGGCTAAAGTGGCTGACGATCAATTAGAAGATTCTCAATTATGAGATTGAAACGATACAAGTATCTGGATGACAATCCGCTCATCAAGTATCGATCAATTAGAAGATTCTCAATTATGAGATTGAAACCCAAATGCCAGAAGCCCACCGAAGCCTATCTAGACGCGCGATCAATTAGAAGATTCTCAATTATGAGATTGAAACATCGATAACGATGAAAACTTACAGAGCATCTTACGCAACGATCAATTAGAAGATTCTCAATTATGAGATTGAAACGCTTAGGTACAGACGATTCACTTTCAACAGACTTGTTATCGACGATCAATTAGAAGATTCTCAATTATGAGATTGAAACGCTACCGAGCCATAAGTAAAAGTCCCATCATACACAACGATCAATTAGAAGATTCTCAATTATGAGATTGAAACCCTACTAATCCGATTCCCAAAAGCCGATGAGGTTGAGGCGATCAATTAGAAGATTCTCAATTATGAGATTGAAACCCGCTGTTTCTTGATTAGCCCCATCACCTTCCTCCACACGATCAATTAGAAGATTCTCAATTATGAGATTGAAACCTATCACCCCGCCATTGAGTGTGACTATCGGGACTTCGATCAATTAGAAGATTCTCAATTATGAGATTGAAACTGTGAAACGATCTATCAGTCCGCAGATCTCACTCGCTCGATCAATTAGAAGATTCTCAATTATGAGATTGAAACTGTGAAACGATCTATCAGTCCGCAGATCTCACTCGCTCGATCAATTAGAAGATTCTCAATTATGAGATTGAAACTTTGTTTTATCAGATGTAAGGGATTCCAGATACTTGCCCCGATCAATTAGAAGATTCTCAATTATGAGATTGAAACTATTGTCGAAGCATTTCCCCCAAATATATTGGACTGTCAACGATCAATTAGAAGATTCTCAATTATGAGATTGAAACATGGATAGCCGATGCCCCAGAAGTCCACGCCTGTGCTCGATCAATTAGAAGATTCTCAATTATGAGATTGAAACTATTGTCGAAGCATTTCCCCCAAATATATTGGACTGTCAACGATCAATTAGGAGATTCTCAATTATGAGATTGAAACATCAACATGAGCATGAGCATATTAGCACGGCGGGGATTCGATCAATTAGAAGATTCTCAATTATGAGATTGAAACAATATCACGTAATATCGGCAGATGCGAGATATTTGGCGATCAATTAGAAGATTCTCAATTATGAGATTGAAACATGTTTAACCTTCCTATTTGCTGGTGGTTTGTCCCTGCGATCAATTAGAAGATTCTCAATTATGAGATTGAAACACTGAACAGGATATATTCATGCCCAGCGGTCTGGACGGCGATCAATTAGAAGATTCTCAATTATGAGATTGAAACATCCTCTTTGCCAATCGACGGCACGATATAATCGTCGACGATCAATTAGAAGATTCTCAATTATGAGATTGAAACCCATCTATGACGACTGCGTTCTCATTGCTGTCTATACCCACGATCAATTAGAAGATTCTCAATTATGAGATTGAAACCTGAGACGGTAGGGACTGCTCTCGGATATTAATCCACGATCAATTAGAAGATTCTCAATTATGAGATTGAAACTATTTCAACTATGCCTGATGGCAGTGTGATCAAATACGATCGATCAATTAGAAGATTCTCAATTATGAGATTGAAACGGAGCAGCGCAGCAATCTATAAAGGGTAATAATAAATGGACGATCAATTAGAAGATTCTCAATTATGAGATTGAAACGCCAGTTATATCAAAATCGTTGTCAGTTTGAGTCCACTTCCGATCAATTAGAAGATTCTCAATTATGAGATTGAAACTGGAAGAATGGCGAGACGAAGAGCGTGAGAAGCACCGCGATCAATTAGAAGATTCTCAATTATGAGATTGAAACATGGATAACTTTTCTATAATAGTAATCCCAGGTAGCGATCAATTAGAAGATTCTCAATTATGAGATTGAAACTCGATTTCGGCTCCCAAGTATCGCGCAACCCGCTCCGATCAATTAGAAGATTCTCAATTATGAGATTGAAACTGGAAGAATGGCGAGACGAAGAGCGTGAGAAGCACCGCGATCAATTAGAAGATTCTCAATTATGAGATTGAAACATGGATAACTTTTCTATAATAGTAATCCCAGGTAGCGATCAATTAGAAGATTCTCAATTATGAGATTGAAACGCGTCAACGTCGAGAACCTTAAAACGCCTCTCTGCCGACGATCAATTAGAAGATTCTCAATTATGAGATTGAAACATTACAGGGAAGAAGCGTCGTAGTTGGCTGATTCGGACGATCAATTAGAAGATTCTCAATTATGAGATTGAAACGGATCAAGGTGTGATTATCTGGGGTTCGGGAACGGCGGCGATCAATTAGAAGATTCTCAATTATGAGATTGAAACTCATCGGTTACCTCCTTCCCCTCAACGGTTTCGCTCGATCAATTAGAAGATTCTCAATTATGAGATTGAAACCCGGCGATGCGGGCTTCGTGGACAGCTTCCTCATCAACGACGATCAATTAGAAGATTCTCAATTATGAGATTGAAACGCCTGTTTGCGAGAAGTGGATAGTCCCAACCGTTGCACGATCAATTAGAAGATTCTCAATTATGAGATTGAAACTGAAACATCAAAGGCTGGATGTCTGCCATGAAGATCGATCAATTAGAAGATTCTCAATTATGAGATTGAAACAGAACGGATTAGCCAAGGCGTTTTTGAAAATGTAGCGATCAATTAGAAGATTCTCAATTATGAGATTGAAACGATTTTGTCGATGAGTGCTTGAAAGCGGTCGGCTTTGACGATCAATTAGAAGATTCTCAATTATGAGATTGAAACGAGTTGATGCAACTGATTACTAAGTTCAACTCTACGTCTCCGATCAATTAGAAGATTCTCAATTATGAGATTGAAACATGCAAATGCAACTGTTAATTTCGCACATGCAGCGGTCGATCAATTAGAAGATTCTCAATTATGAGATTGAAACTAAGTAGTAGCGGTTTTTCCCGTCCTCATCTGGCTTGACGATCAATTAGAAGATTCTCAATTATGAGATTGAAACTAGTGGCTAATCAAAATGGCTGGCTTGCAGTATTGAAAGCGATCAATTAGAAGATTCTCAATTATGAGATTGAAACTTTTGGGCATGATGTCACCGCTCTGGGTTATTTCGCGATCAATTAGAAGATTCTCAATTATGAGATTGAAACGCGTCATAGATAGGGCGGGTTAATTCGTCCTCGACAAACGTTTCCGATCAATTAGAAGATTCTCAATTATGAGATTGAAACCCCTCTTGATAGGTTTCCTCGACCTTCTTTAAAATATCGATCAATTAGAAGATTCTCAATTATGAGATTGAAACAACGATGCCGGCGGTTTCCAACTGTGGGGCACCGACGATCAATTAGAAGATTCTCAATTATGAGATTGAAACTCGCTAAAATTGACTATGTAGAATTCCAAGCCGTGCACGATCAATTAGAAGATTCTCAATTATGAGATTGAAACCAAACTGACAGATAAACTCCGCTCAGAACTGGTGAACGATCAATTAGAAGATTCTCAATTATGAGATTGAAACAGTCATAACCTCCTTTATAGATTCGCAACTCCCACGCCCCCGATCAATTAGAAGATTCTCAATTATGAGATTGAAACGGTTATTGGTTTGGGCAGCAGCATGTTCAGAAAAAACGATCAATTAGAAGATTCTCAATTATGAGATTGAAACACAACATAGACGCGTTCATCGTCGGAGTCAGATTCAAGCGATCAATTAGAAGATTCTCAATTATGAGATTGAAACCAACCCTTGCATAACTGATCTTAGCGATTGACGCAGCCGATCAATTAGAAGATTCTCAATTATGAGATTGAAACTCTCAGGGTCGAATAGGCAGACTGCGGAATCATAATTCGATCAATTAGAAGATTCTCAATTATGAGATTGAAACAATCTCCGTATGCAGATGCCCTGAGCTTACCCCCATCCTTTAGACAGCGCTGAATGGGATTTAAGATATAAAATCTGAGCAATGTAGTCAAGTGTAAACGCCTGATTTTACTGGAAATAGACCTCGTGAGGTGTTCGATAGTTTAGTGCTTGATGAAACCGGTGTTGATTGTAAAAGTTGAAATAATCTCTCAATCGACAAGAAGCCGTAGTCACCGAATCATAGTCGTTGAGATAAACCTCCTCATACTTGACACTGCGCCAAAGCCGTTCAATGAAGATATTGTCAAAATAGCTGCCTCTGCTGTCCCAACTGATGGCAATATCAGCGGCTTTGAGTCGATTAGTAAAGGCATCAGAAGTGAACTGACTGCCTTGGTCATTATTGAATATCAACGGTCTCGATTGGCTAAGAGCGCGTTCGAGAGCCGATAGACAAAAGTATACATCCAGTGAGTTTGACAGTTCCCACGATAACACATACCGGGAGAACCAATCCATAACGGCTACCAGATACACAAACCCACCGGTCAAGCGAATATAGGTGATATCCGTTGCCCACACTTGGTTGGGTCTAATGATACTTAATCCCCTCAGTAAATAGGGATACGTTTTCGATGGCTTGCCCATAGCTGAAGTGGTGGGCTTGGGATAGATGGCAGCTAATCCCATCTTCCGCATCAACCGTGCCACCCGTTTTGGGTTGATACGATAGCCTTCAGAACGCAACCATGCGGTCAATCGAGGGACACCGTAGAATGGCGTTTTTGTATACTGCTCATCTATCAGCCGCATGTAGCGTAGATTTTGTTCTGATTCGCCTACAGGCTGGTAATAGAAGGAGGCTCTAGCCAAGCCTAACAGTTCACATTGTCTGACAACCGATGGACAATGGCACGTCTTGTCAATCAACTGGCGTTTCTGTTCAACCGAAAGGGTGCGTTTTTTTTTCAAGCCAGTCCAATTCCACCTTCAACTGGCCGATTTGCCGATACAGTTCTGCGACTAACTGGTCGGTGTCAGCCGCCGCTTTTGAGCGTCCGTTAGTAAACAATTGAGGCAATTGCTCAAGGACCTGTTTCTTCCATTGGTTGACTTGAGTCGGGTGGACGCCATATTCACTGGCTATCTGACCGACCGTTTGTTGATTTTTTATCGCCTCAATAGCCACCTGTGCTTTGAATTGACTGGTGTACTGCTTTCTACGGGACATCGGGGTGAAAACTCCTTTCTTGTTTAGGCGTTTCTGACCCATATTGTCGCACAGATGACGACTGTTTTATAGTCCAAAATATATCTTATTCAGGTGCCCAGGTTTTGGGGGTAATTACACCCCGCCTCCGGGTGAGTCTCCGATCAATTAGAAGATTCTCAATTATGAGATTGAAACCGAGTTGTCCCTTGCGGGTGGCTTTCGGGGCGATGGTGCGATCAATTAGAAGATTCTCAATTATGAGATTGAAACAGTGGGGATTGTGTGTCCGGTGCGGACAAGGTATCGCGATCAATTAGAAGATTCTCAATTATGAGATTGAAACGATATTGGGCAGTTGGTTGTCTTGAAGACGGAGCGTGCGATCAATTAGAAGATTCTCAATTATGAGATTGAAACGATATTGGGCAGTTGGTTGTCTTGAAGACGGAGCGTGCGATCAATTAGAAGATTCTCAATTATGAGATTGAAACGCGAAGCACACGCATAGTATGTCGCGTAATTTCGCTTGCGATCAATTAGAAGATTCTCAATTATGAGATTGAAACAAACCAACAAGGCAATCTGTCGAGGAGTTGATTGAACGATCAATTAGAAGATTCTCAATTATGAGATTGAAACTCCCAATTGGATTCACGCATAAAATCTTCATAAAAAACGATCAATTAGAAGATTCTCAATTATGAGATTGAAACCCGCAGCCGGTGATCTGCCCTGTTGCGCCTTGTACAACGATCAATTAGAAGATTCTCAATTATGAGATTGAAACCGATGTTCATTGCAAACCCGATCGTGCTTCTGCGGTCGCCGATCAATTAGAAGATTCTCAATTATGAGATTGAAACACCAGTTGATCCCGCGTGATCCCCGACACCTGCCGAAGGACGATCAATTAGAAGATTCTCAATTATGAGATTGAAACAGAAGTCAATGTTCATAAGGGATGCACGGCGAT
Organism: Candidatus Poribacteria bacterium; assembly: GCA_965208425.1. Classification (GTDB taxonomy): domain Bacteria; phylum Poribacteria; class WGA-4E; order WGA-4E; family PCPOR2b; genus PCPOR2b. Next base: position 393,357 of record OZ242335.1, read on the forward strand.
TTACTATCAATAAGAAGAGGCTCATGTTAAGAAATCGTGCAATCGGACCCGAAGGTGGCTGTAGGTCGGGCTTTCTAGCCCGACAGTTATTCGCTTATCGGGGCAGGTCCCGATTTATCGGGATCCTCGCTTCGCGGGAGATGCCCCTCCCACAGTCGGGTTGGGATTCAAAGTTTTTTGTTTTCTATCGGTGTTTTGCACTCTCTTTTTACATGAGCCTAAGAAGAATCTCAAGTCTGAGATTGAAACCATAAAAAAGGGCAAGCACAAGGCTTGCCCCTACAATACGCTCATGATAAACATTTCAATTCTGAGATCGATACAACTGTGGTATTTTCGTGTGTAAAATGTTATCTTTTTCGATTTTCCAATTTACTTCGACTGGATAAAGTGACAAATGAGACGAGAGTTATCTACCTTATTTCGATTATCGGGTAGTCATTGAGGGAGCTTTCTCTTTGCATCTGCCAACTGAAGCCGCCAACCATCGGGATCTCGAAAATTGACCACAAGCCGTCCGCTTGCTTCAACAAAGGTTGGTCCACCGTCAAAGGTAACACCAGCCTCCTTCAACTCCTCATAGGCTTGGTGTGCATCGTCCACCTGGAAGGCGATATGATTGACGCCAATATTCTCCTCTCCACCGACTTGATGAATTTCAAAAATTGGCTGATTAGGGCCGGGTAGCTGCAACTCTACCGATTCGCCATGGTGTGATGTCCGGGTCAGGAGCTTGAATCCCAACTTCTCAAAAAGCTGTACGTATGGTTCGACATCTGAGACGATTAGCTCAATATGATCTATACACTGTGCCATGCTATCCTCCGGATTTTTTTGCAGACTGAAACTTTCCTAACTGTAAAAATAATTATAAGTCGGAGACCACAAGCCCCTACCAATGCGGTATCCCACCAAGGAGAAGCTGCTGCTCCGGTGTGCCATTTTCAATCAACTTTGTGACACGCGGCCCATCGAATGGTTCGCGGGACTTCATCCACGAATTCTGATAACACATCAGACACACCCGGCGCCGCTGGTCAGAGTTGTTGGCGACACCGCGATGATAAATCCATCCGTCAAACATAACCGCCTGACCCGGCGTGGCAAGGACAAATTTTTCGTCGGGGAAATGTGGATGCCCTTCAGGTGGACGGAAAGGAACCCGTTGGCTGCCGGGAACAATCGCAATAGGACCATTCTCCATCGTCAATTCGTCAAGAAAATAGCCACAGTTAATCTGACCGGGGATACTGCCGTAAGGTGTGTTTTCCGGTGCCATGGGCCAAGGTCCATCACGGTGCCAGTTCTGATCCGGCTCACCCGGCTGTGTCACGCGAGCGGTCGCACTATGGAGTTGAATGCAGTTGCCAAGGACGGCTTTCATACGGGTAAGCACCGGTGGGTTATCCAAGAGAAATGTAAAGCGGTCATCCTCCTCCAACAGTTGGTGGGTGAATTGCTCACCCTTCCTATCAAAGGTCTCATCCAACGCCTCGCGAAGGGCTTCCACCTGTTCTTGGCTGATGGCTTCCTCTACAACGAGATAACCCCACTTTAGGAAAAAATCGACCTCCTGCACCAACTCAGGACTGAGTTCAGGATTCAAACGTTGTGGTATAACTGAACGATCTACCATAGCTTATTTTCCTTCGATCGATAAGATGTTTCAATCCGCAGCCATTTCAATGGATTGTTCAGCATCTGACAACATCCCCCGAACCGTTTCCAACATCGTCTCCACATTCTCCGCCATATATCGTGTCAGGAGTTGATTGGCAGTGTTTTCGCAGCCCCGTTCAATGAGGAATTTACCCTCTTTCGCTATTTCATAGGCGGTTATGAAAAGCTTAGTTTGGATTTCTTTCCATGTTGACCGAACAACTGGAATCAGTTCCGGCTCCTCCAAACGCAGTTTGAGACTCAGTTGGCGAAAGAGCCACCACGGACTATCATCCGAAGGGGTCTCATCACCGATCGCTAAGACCTGTGGCAGTCTCCCCTCAATAAACATTGGCAGAAAAACAGCCAAACAGGGGGAATAGAAGCTACACCAATAGACAGGCAGCCGCGAACCATCGTCGCAGAGATGTGCAACCAAACTCGCAGCGGTGTTGCCCCCTTCTCCCTTATCATCGTGATGAACGCAGATGGAGGTACCGCTCGAAATTTCCGTCTGAAACGGTTCATCGGGGTTGCTCCCATCGGAGTGGTCACTCAACAACGCCATCATGGTTTGTACCTCAACATTCCCGGTGTATTTACTAAGCACTGCACATGAACGCCTACGACGCATGGCACCACTTCCGACCGAGCGGTCTGCTTCACGGCTGTAGGCTTCTGAGAAATTAAACCGCGCTGAAGTATCCGTCCACCAACCTTGTGCAACTGCTTGGTCCACACTGTTGGGTGATAGGCAATCCCAGTCGTCTTCAATAGAATAGACGTTGCTAATTCCCACCGCACCTTGCACCTGTTTAACCGCCCACTCATGTCCGGCAGTTTGGAGGATATACGCTTCCTTCGGATCGGCGACAATGTAGCCGTTATCATAGGTGCGAACCCCTTGATCATTACTGAATTTCCCCTGACCATATTTCGTAATTAATTCCGTCATGACGGTAACCGCTTCGGCGGCGGTTTCCGCGCGTTCCAAACCGAGCCTTATCAATTCCATGCCAATCAACTTGGGGGAATCAAACTCATATTTGGAGGCTAATCCCTCGTTCCCGATTACGACCTGATGTTCGTTAAACCCATGTTCGTATCCCCAACACCAATACGGGCGCGAACCGACATGACGATAGGTTGTGGTCACCCCAGGAAGTTCTACAAATTGGCATTTCGTGCTTGCACCAGCGGGATGGGTCTCTCTTGCGCGTTGAACAAGTGGTTGACATTCGGTCGCCGGGCGGTCACTATTTTTGGCAAAGATTGTTTGGTTGTCCTTAGTCGCACTTGGCAGAGCAACCATCGTGTCACAACTTTTAGGCATTACAGCCCCCTTTCACGTTATTTAGGCGGTTCATATAAAAAAATGGTGCAACCAAAACCAATTGAGTTCATGTGGAAGACTGGAAGATTTGCCCCTCAGCCTTTCTCTCTTCCATCTTCTTCCGAGAGGCATCGACCTTTGAACCAATGGACTAATGAACCAATGAACAAAACACTTTCACGCGTTACGCATTACACTTTTTGTGCTTTGCACTTGCTTTTAACATGACCTCTTCAGGTTAATAATAGAAAGTATATGTCGGTCGATTAATCATAATGCTTAAGATATTCCAAAAGCTTCCAATCACGAAATCACCCAGCACCAATCCCAAGAAAAACGGTACAGCCCTCCGATAAAGCCTGATGCCTCCATACTTTAGCACTACCCATTTGGCAATAGCGGCGACGATGAATGCCGCCCAAAAGGTGTACATGTGGAAGGAAACGCCGTAACCGAGGGGATGGATGGGCCACCAGAAAAGATGGCCACGCACCACCGCCAGCAGGATAGTAAACAGAAACCCGATGGTTATAGCAATGATGTGTGCGGTGTCTGCATCTCGCGGTGCCGTGAGCCAGCCGTGTAGAAAGCGATATGAGCGTCCCCCGAAACTGTTGATCTGTCCTCCCACCTTGCCGGTATCGACACCGAGTTGGAAAAAGACATTCACTAACATCAGAATACACAGCGGCATCGCAATAATGATAAGCGTCAGCATTAGACGGGACAACCCTTTGACATCAAGGTTTCCTCGTTCCGCCAGTTTGAATGCCTCAAGTTGGTGCGGCATTGGATGACTGCGATTGTCTCGATTGAACCAGAAGAACAAGGAAAACCAAGTGAGATTTTGCCCACCAATCCTTCGCGTACCAAATAGACTGACTAGGCTATGGTGGGGTCCGATGAAGGTTGTATTATGGATGGAAAGACCAATCTGAGCACGGATGCGTGTAACAGCAATGGCAATTGTAAGAAAATGTGCCACGAAAAACAGGACGGCAATCCAGAGTGCCATTCCTCCTCGCATCGCAAACCAGATGAGGAATATTCCACCGAATAACAGACCTAAAAACGCCGTCCGATACCGCATCGGTTCGTTATCATCTTCACGCGGTCTTCGTCCAACGGCTTGCAGAAACGCTCGCCCTATCTGTCGTCGTGTCCCCCACAGCACAATCACTGAAACCCCTGTATACGCCCCAATGTTTTGCTCATAAGGGAAAGGAAAGCCGGGCAGACTGTCCAGTCCAGATATAATCCCCATAAAGGCTTGCATCTTGTATAAGAAGAAGAAGAGGATGCACGACATGAGTAGGTCAAGCGGCATTAGGAAGCTCAGTCCAACCGCAAACGGATAGACCAGAATCGCACTTCCACCCGTTAAAAAGGCAGTCCACGGTTTTTCCGTGAAGAACATGTTTAAGGAAAAATGTTTCACCGGAATCTCAGGGAGAACCGGAAAAAAGAGGTGCATCCCATTAAGAATACTGATAAACGCCGCAATCGAAAATCCCCACCACATCGGAGCACTGCGGAAAAAGTTTCTGCCGTTGTAAGAGATCTGGTAAGGTAATTCGACAATCGGGTAGACAAGCCGTTCCTGCTCCGCCCACTGCTTACGGATGATTGTATTGATACACTGCATCACGAAAAGTAAGGCAAAGCTGAAAGCACACCACCAGAGCGTAGGCTCGATCCAGCGGCGAAGATAATGCCACTGCAAAAAATCCGAATCCCCGCGATAAAACGCGATTAGAATGTCCGGGTCGTTAATGGTCAACCACTCCGGAAGATATTTCCAGAATAGATCGCGCCATTCATTTTCCGGCGTGGCGAAATAGAAGGCGTGAACGATGATTGAGACTAGCGGCAGGAACATGTCGTATGACATAAATAGAAGCGTCATTGACATCAAGACGTAGAGGGAGATCAATTCGCCACCCGTAAAGGCGTACTTGGCTGCGAACTTTTTCAGGGGAACGTTGATTATAACTAAAATCAGGACGGTAAAAACGACGCTGTAAAAGGGAGCCATCAGCGTCGGGAAGGTGTATCGCAGCGCTTCACATTCGATGTGCCAAACATAGATAAACGGCAGGAAAAGCAGCGAAAGTACTACTGTTCGCCAAGTAATTTTTTCGGGCGGTTGTCTGGAAGATAAGGCAGGCGTCGTCATAAAGGCTTCTGTCGAATCGAATTGTGTTGCTCTCTGGAGGCGGCAATTATGGTGAATGATAAAAATAAATAGACACTTTCGCTCCCCATGTTTGGTAGGCGCTGTTTCCAACTGCGCCTATGCGGTGCGGTTAGAAACCGCACCTACCGGGGTCATAGCCCGGATTTTTCCCTCTCCGGTAGGCAAGGCTAGTAAACCTCGCCGATTTGCAGTGTCCAATTAATTCTAAAATCTACCATAAAATTGCATCATTAGGAAGTAAGTATACCCGATTTCCAGTCTATTGACAACTCAAAAACCTATTTTCCTTGAGAGGACAAATTATCCAATATTAGCTAGTAGGATTCGCATAAACAAATCAGCAATATCTAAGTACAAATAGGGCAATCGTATATAAAATTTCTCTTGACAATAAGGCAATCGCATCTGTTCATTTGATCAATTGTAAGCCGCTTCTCCCGATTGGTCCATCCGTTGATTGGTTTCTTTTTCACGTTTTACGCATCACGTTTCACGTCAAAGGGATAGGCGAAGGGGCTCACAACGGCTCAGAGGTTTCAATCGCTTTCACGTGCGATTGCCCTCAAGTATCAACCTTTTTGCTGGACACGCTCCAACCCCTATGATAAACTAATTTAGGTTGTTATCAGACATTGTTTCCATACGGAAGTGATTGATCCGATGAACATGCTCCCATTTACGATCAAAACAACAGATCAAGCGACGATGCACCTCTATCGCATTACATCACCGGAGCAGCATGAGGAACTTGATGTTGACGTGGGGTTCCTGCTCCGTTCATGGGAAATTCATCGCCTGCATACGCTCAGAGATAGCACACGTCGTAACCTGACGCAGCAGATTCTCAATGAAGTTCCCAACGATGCCTACAAGATGTTTATAAGATTCTTGAGAGGCACCGCCGAACCTGAAGTCTTCTTGCCAACAGTCCGCCTAAACCGCTATCTACATCGTCAATATTGTCTCCTTTTATCTTCCCGACGGGCACGCGAACTGTTTGAGGTTTATAACAGAGGCAGTCGATATAGTCGACGCCTTATCAACGTCAGTGGATATGATCTCATTGTGGGCACAGGGATGCAACTGCTAGACACGGAGGCTTATTTAATCGCGCCAAACAAGTATACAATCTTTCTTCGTCAGGTCAATGCAGCCGACGAAATCAATGTCTATCATAGCGACTTTATTGATCTCGCTAGCAGTACGCCTCCGCCGTTAGCACTCCACCCTCAAGAGGTCATTGATACCGTCCGGAATAACGTCAGCGTAGAGACCGAAGATAAAGCCCCTCATCAGCAACGCGATCAGGAAGAATCACTTGCTACAATAACAGAATGTCCAGCATGTAGTGGGGAGGTTCAGCGAATCGGTGGGGATAGCTATTTCTGTCTTGAGTGCAATTGGGATAATTTGCCGGCATTGAGGTAAGAACCTACGGTTCAGATTAATTCTGCACTCATCGGAACCCAGAATTGGGTGGGTTAGGCTTAGGGCGCTGCCAGCTCCGATTCGCAACGCGGATTTGGATGCGCTTGTTGTTCCAAGCCCCACCACGTAGCACCCGCGTACCACCTGTTTCAACTCCAGTCGGGTTCGTACCAATCGTGGCACCACTCCCACACGCTGCCTGCACAATCGTATAAGCCGAACCCATTCGGTGGAAAGCTCCCTACCGGCAGTGGTACGCTGTACTTTTGACCAAAATCCGCACGATCTTTCGGAGATTCATCGCCCCAAGGGTACTCTTTTTGGACGAGACCACCTCTTGCCGCTCTTTCCCACTCCGCCTCTGTAGGCAGCCGCTTGCCAGCCCATTTGCAGTAGGCGACAGCATCAAACCAAGTAACATCAACGACAGGTTGTCGAGATTTCTTGAATTTCCGGTCATTCCAATGGGGTGGAGGTGGGTGATTGGTCGCTTTCATAAACCTCGCATACTGCTCGTTTGGCACTATATACAGATCTATCTCATAGGCGTCAAGAAAGATTCTGTGCACTGGCTGTTCATCCTTTTCTCCGTTCTCGCTGCCCATTAAAAACTCACCGGCGGGGGAGGAGTGCCATTCCTAGTTCTAGGAGGTAATTTGTGGTGCTGCCTCGGCATTTGTTGGGACGAGCCGTGAGCGCGGTGACCCAGTCGGATTATCCGCACAACCACACACCTGCCACGAAACGCAGGCGAGATAAAAAATTAACCATACCTGATGATTGGAACGTATCGGTTCTGCCTCCCACCTTGAATAGGTCTGCTGCTGGTATAGAAGTCTCAACGCTTCCGTTCAACTGTTAAATCTAATAGCGCTCAAGATCAAATAATTTTGACCGAGTATAGGGTTCCTAATTGTACTTTTATTTGCTTAATCGCCAAGGTGCTGCTATACTTATGTTTAGTGGATTCCGTAAAATTAATGAGAAAGGATAAATCTCCCGTCAATAACCCCGCCCTGAAGGGCGAGGCTTGCAATCCCGCGCCAACGGGCCCTTGCAAGTTAAACCGTTGACTAGACGATACTATCGCGGGTCTAAGGCGTGGCAGCCTAACTGATGGTTCGGGTGCTCCCCAAGCCTGATTACGCTCTGATTCCGTGATGTCGATGGGGCAATACACACACCCGCAGGAGTGATTTACAATGTTTGTTCCTGTCGTTGACAAAAATCGTAACCCCTTAATGCCGACCACACCCGCAAGGGCAAGGAAGTGGATAAAGTCGGGGAAAGCCACACCGTTTTTTCGGAATGGCGTATTCTGCGTGAGGTTGAATGTCGAACCCTCTGGCACCCAAACACAAGACATAGCCGTTGGGATTGACCCCGGTAGCAAGAAAGAAGGGTTCACTGTCAAGTCAGAGAAATCGACATATTTGAATGGACAAGCCGACGCTCATAATAAGGTTAGCAAGAAAGTTGAAACCCGTCGTCAATTGAGGCGGGGTAGACGTTCGCGGAAGTGTCCGAATCGGAAGCACCGCACCAACCGCATGGCCAATAAACAACGGATACCCGCCGGCACACGGACACGGTGGGATTGGAAACTTCGCATCCTCAACTACCTGTCCACGATGTTTCCGATAACGCATGTCTGTGTTGAGGATATCAAGACGCAGGCACAGAAGGGTGCTCGTAGCTGGAACGAGTCGTTTAGTCCCCTTGAGGTGGGCAAGCAATGGTTTTACACCGAAATCGAGAAACGTTGGATATTGTCCACACTAAGAGGTTTTGAAACAAAAGTAATTCGTGATTCGCTCGGACTCAAGAAGTCTGGTAACAAGATGTCGAGCGACTTCAACGCCCATTGCGTAGACTCATGGTGCTTGGCATACCATGTAGTCGGAAGCGATACAGACCAAGTGGACAATACTGGTGTGTTTTATGTCAGTCCGATACCCATTGCACGGCGGCAATTGCACAGACAGAACCCACAGCAGGGTGGCAGACGCCCACGCTACGGCGGTACAATGTGCAATGGCATAGCCAAGAACACGCTGGTAAAGCATGTCACACACGGTTTGACTCGTGTTAGCGGGTATATGGAGCAAAAAGGGTATTCTCTATACTCGTTGGGGGGCAAACGTCTCACTCAGTCTGCGAAACGCGAGAATTTCAAAGTTCTCACACGATTAAACTTTAACTATATCTAAAAAGGAGTGCTGTTTCCTCCCCGCCTTAAAAGACGGGGTTTCCACAGCGAAGATTTCAATGACTTTAGCAGAAGTATTCAATTTATGTCAAGATATAGAACTAAGACATGCAAAACTATACGCAACGCTGTCCCTTCTGCTGGGGAATGTTGATGAGCGGGTCGCTCGGTTTTGGGAGCAGATGAGCACGGAGGAATGGCAACACTATATTCTTGTCGACTTCGGCAGGTCGTTGTGCGCTCAAAGTTTTGGATTGGACACACCAGCCACAGAAATGCCGCCTGTATCTATCCAGCAGATTACGCAAGCACTAGACAAATATGAAGGACAAGTTGTTTCAGAACAGGTTACGCTCCAAGAAGGATTTGAGATTGCCATTGAGATAGAAGGAAGCGAAGCGGATACGGTTTATATGTACCTTCTTTCAATTATCAGAAAGGCGATTTATCAGAGCAAAGAAACCTACTTACTCGACCGGATTTCCCAAATCGAGAAGGACATGCACACACACATTGATCATCTGATTGATGCAACGAAGCGGTTTGCCAAGGATCCGGAACTCGTCCGAAGAGCGTATAGTTTGAAGGAACACCATTCCCACTAACTGAGGCAGCACTCACTCCCATTCGACCCCCGGTAGGTGCGGTTTGCAACCGCACCGCATCGGCGGAGTTAGAAACAGTGTCCCGATGTATCGGGATGCGGTTTCCTAATCGCTTTCGCTCCCCGGTAGGCGAGGTTTCCAACCTCGCCGATTGACAGTGTCTCATTAATTCTAAGATCTACTATAATGTATCATTTGACCCAAATTTTGAATCACAAATATCTTTAGAGAAGGAAATAGAGATGACATACTACGTTTATATTCCGATTGCAGGCGAGAATAAAATTTCAACCTTCATCCTGAATCCGGATACAGGGCAGCTCACGTTTCAGCGCGATGTAGCAGTCGGCAGTGGCCCTGGTCCACTGGCAATCGATCCTGAGAGCAAATTTCTTTACGCAGGACTCCGCTCCATACAGGAAATCGCAAGTTTCAGCATCAACCCAAGCACAGGCGATTTGTCGCCCATAGGATCGGTATCGCTTGAGTCAGACCCCTGCTATATCTCCACAGATGGAAAAGGCAACTTCTTACTCTCCGCCTACTACGGTGCCGGCGCGATATCGGTGCATCCCATCGGCGAAGACGGGGTTGTGGGTGGACCTGCCATCGAATGGTGCGAGACAGCGAACAACGCGCATTGCGTCATGACCGATGCGTCCAATAAGTTCGCCTTTCTCCCCCACGTCGGTGAATCCAACGCAATTTTCCAATTCCAATTTGATGAAAATACCGGTGCGCTGACCCCCAATACCTCCGTTCCTGTGCTTGCCGCTGGGGAAGGCGAAGGACCTCGCCACTATGTCTTTCATCCAAATATAGATGTTCTCTACACCTCAAACGAGCAGGGATGCAGCATAACTGCCTACAATTTTGATTCTTCAGCGGGCACCTTGTCTGCTTTTCAGACGGTTTCGACGCTACCAGATGATTTTGATGAAGAAAACTCCTGTGCACAGATCCATATCACGCCGAATGGGAAGTTTGTGTATGTTTCAAATCGGGGACATGATAGTATTGCCGGGTTCGCAACCGATGATGAGACAGGCGCGCTCACTGCGATCGGACGACAGCCAACGGAGCCAACGCCGAGAGCATTCAACGTCGATTTGACGGGGAACTTTCTGTTCGCTGGTGGTCAGGGGTCGGGGAGACTCGCTACCTACCGGATTGACCCACAGAGCGGTGAACTTCAGCATTTGGAAACGTACACGGTTGGGAATAACCCGATGTGGGTGCTTTTTGTGCAGTTACCCGGCTAGTACAACGAGGCAGAAGTTTTCTGGGACGCTATTATCGTCACACCCCTTGCGAAGGTTCATAACATTCACAAGGGGTTTTGTTTTACGCTTTTCGGTCATTCAGTCTCTGGGTTTGTCGACTTTCTCACAGATTATATCCAAACTTATAAAACAAGCTATTCAAGATGAAAACTACCACAAAAATAAATCAATTAGTCAATAGGTTGAACAAAATACCAACTCAGATAAATCAGAAGCTTCGCTGTTACGATTTTGAAGGTGCCGACGAACTGTTCCAGTATATCAACCGATTCAAGGATATCAGGGATAGTTGGAATTACGTTAGTAGCCGCTTCAATCTTGAAGATACCAACAGAATATCCCAAAGTATAGACCGGCTTTATAATGCATCAGATTATCATCAATTACGTAATAAATATGTAAGGAAATACATCGAACCTAAACTCGAAAAAATAAAGCAGCAACTTCGTTGTTATAATTTTGAGAGTGCAAATGAGTTATTCAATGAGTTATTCGAGGGCATCAGTCACCTTTATAATGCGTCAGATTATAAGCAATTGCGCGATGAGTATGTAAGGGAATATATCATCGAAAAAATCACACCAAAACTTCATTGCTATGATTTTGAAAGTGCAGATCGCCTATTCAAGCATATCAGAAGACTTTATCCCAAATCAGAATATGATCAATTACGTCGTCATTACGTGAATGAGTACATCACATCAACGTTTAACCAAATTGAACAGAAGTTGCATCTTTATGATTTTGAAAGTGCAGACCAATTATTTCAATCCATCAGCAACATTTCCCAAGTAGAATATCAACGCTTAAAAGGAAAATACCAACGCTTAAAAACAGAGTATACTAAAAGACACGCATTGGAAACCATAGAAGCGTTATTAGATGACGAGAAATACATCGTAGCGGATGAACATTTCTTCAAAAATCCACTAATTTCAGCAAAAGAATATGAAAACCTTAAAAGCCGATATGTTAAGAGATCTCTTGCACACGAGGATCTTGAATTGAATGATGAGCAATCCTTAGCCATGTCCAAAATGGACAAGCATCTACTACTAGCAGCACGAGCAGGGTCCGGAAAAACAAGGACTATTGAAGGCAAAACACTCTTTCTTGCGAAACACGAAGACGTAGGATCGGATCAAATTCTGATTTTGGCCTTCAACAAAGCCGCCGCCAAGGAGATTCAGGACAGGATTTGCAGAGCGAATGGTTTGGCGAACTTTAACAATGCTAGGACTTTCCATAGTTTAGCCCATCAAATTGTAGATCCAGAACCGGACGCAATCTTGTTTGATCAAAAGGGTGAGTTTTCGGAAAAAAAATTATCGACCTTCGTTCAAACGATTTTTCAAGATCTAAGAAAAGCAGATTCGACAATCGAGAAAAGACTATATTCGTACTTCCGCAAGGAATTGCAAGAAACCGATGTAGAGCGACATCGAAAATTTTTTACCGACAAAGAATATCTATCTTACCGACGAAATTTCAAACATGTTACCCTGAGGTGTGACCAAGTGAAATCAAACGGCGAAAAATATATCGCTGATTTTTTATTTGAGCATAACATCAAATACCGATACGAGGAGGTCTACGGGTGGGGAAATGGAACCTATCGACCTGATTTTACATTGTTGGATTTGGAAATGGATGTTGTTATTGAACACTGGGGCATTGATGAACACGATTCCAAACAGGAAGTTCCATCACACTGGAATAAAACGTGGGAAGAATATCGCAATGAGATACAGCGCAAAAGGGATTACTGTCAAACAAGGGGTTGGAAACTTGTCGAAACTTCTATACGGGATTTGCGTTCTGGCAGAGAACATTTTGAAAAAAAACTGAAGTCAAAATTAGAACATGTTGGTATCAAACGCCAAAAACTGCCAGAGAGTACGATTATAAAAGGAATTGTCGAGCCGCCCCATATTAAGCGCATGACAGAATTATTCGTACAATTTATCCAGCGGGCAAAGCAAAGTGGACGCACCGTAGCAGAACTCCAACGTCAGATCAATCAAGCAAATTATGATGAAAGAACACAGATATTTTTGAACATTGCGAACCAAGTTTACAGCGAATACAATCAAAAGAAGCATAATAAAATGGACTTCAACGATCTCATTGACCAAGCAATAAAAATCATTGATAAGTATGCAGGAGAAACTTCAATTGCCCCGGACCCCAATGCAAAAATCAAAAATCTGAAGTGGATATTGATTGATGAGTATCAGGATTTCACAAAACTATTTTATCGACTAATTCAATCCATAAGAAGACATAATACTGATGTCCGGTTGTTTTGTGTCGGAGATGATTGGCAGGCAATAAATGGGTTCGCAGGTTCGGACTTGTACTACTTTAGCGACTTTAAGCGTATCATCGAAAATTCTGGAACCGCCCATCTATTAACAAATCATCGAAGCAGCAAGAAAATAGTCGAAAAAGGTAACGTACTGATGGAGGGTAGAGGTGAACCATCGAAGACACACCGTGATACCGAAGGTCTAGTTCATATTGAGTGTATTGACGATGTTGAGATTGAGGCACGCCCGAATCCAAAGGACGCTCAGAAGAAGGAACAAGATCAGAAGTTTCGATTCCGGTCTGACGACAATTTCATGAAAGCAAGATATCTCAAGCGATGTTACCAAATCATTACCGATAATCCTGGGAAAACGGTTGCAATCTTGGCAAGGACAAAATGGATTTACGGGGCCGAACTCGTTGAATTTGAGGACAAGTTAAAAAGATGTCTCAGCACGGAACAATCGGAGAGATTTCAAATATTTATAGAACAGGGAGAGGTCGGCACTGTCCACAGTTTCAAAGGATTAGAAACCGATATTGTGATTATTTTACAAGCTTTCAATGGTAATTTCCCTTTGATTCACCCGGATAACCATTTATTTGAGATTTTTGGGCATACGATTAAAGATACTTTCGATGAGGAAAGGCGATTGTTTTACGTGGCACTTACAAGAGCAAAGGAACAACTTTACATTCTGACAGAGCAAGATAGAGAATCTGACTTTTTAGACCCGTTAGAGGGGCGTGGAGTTAACGACGATATCCCGTTTTAGGCAGTGGTCAGTTCATCAGCGATGTCTTCCACAGGGTAACTGAGCGCCTCCCCAAGAGTTGGGTGTGGATACGGGATATTCAGAACATCAAAAACGGTGTCATTGTGATAGAGGTGTGGCAGCGCAATCTGCATAATATCGGTCGCATGAGGTCCGAGAATATGTAGCCCAACGATGCGCCCTGAGGGTCGTTCGGCAATCATCTTTACGAAGCCATCTATTTCTCCGATTGCCACAGCTTTGCCAATATCCTCCATCGGTGTTTTCATAGTTATCACGTCCAATCCTTGTGCCTTCGCCTCCGCTTCGGTCAGACCCACTGTGCCAATCTCTGGATGAGAGAAAATGATGTTGGAGACTACATTTTGGTCTCTCGTTGCCCCGCCGCATGTAAGCCTGCCACCTTTCCTTCCATCGTAGCGGCATAAACTAACCCTGTTGCCGGCGGTCAGGGGTCGGGGAAACTCGCTACCTACCGGATTGACCCACAGAGCGGTGAACTTCAGCCTTTGGAAACGTACACGGTTGGGAATAACCCGATGTGGGTACTTTTTGTGCAGTTATGAGGCGGACAACAAAAGGTTGTGATTCTTGTTCCTCAGTTCTATGAAGAATTCTCCTCATCTGTTTGTGTTAGGTTTTGACTTTCAGGATTATCAAACAGATCGGCAACCTGAGCGATTTTCTCAGGATTTCCGAGCAGATAAACTTCGTCATCGAACTCAATCCGTAGTTCACCATGCGGATTCGTTAAAATCTGTTCGTTCCGTCGGACTGCCAAGGCTGTCACCTCGTATATCCCTCGTAAAGCGATTTCTGCCAGCGATTTTCCAACAAAAGGCGATCTCGGATCAACCCATAGGACCGAAATCTCAAGGTCAGGAAAATGCACCTTCAGATCGGAAACGGACGGTGCGTCTTTGGGTAGTGTACGGAACATCTTATAACCGTCGGCGCGCACCTCTGCGATGAACTGTTCAATCTGATCGTGAGGGATGAGGTATTCCATCAACACCCGCGTGAAGATTTCGACGGATGTCTCGAACTCCTCTGGAATCACTTCATTTGCCCCGACACGATATAGCGGCTCCACTTCAGCAAGATGGCGCGTTCTAGCGATAATGTGCGCCGTTGGATTCAAGGCATGGGCTGCTGCTACGATTCGACGCGAGGCAGCATCGTCAGAAATTACTACCACAACAACTCGCGCCGCTTTGATGTTCGCATGGTGAAGCACTGCATCGTGAATAGCGTCACCGTAGAAAATCGGTTCACCATTTGCTCGTTCCGTTCGGACGGTTTCAGGATTCATTTCGACGATGACATACGGGATGTCTGCCGCCCGCGCCGCTTTTGCGACGTTTCGGCCGTTGACTCCGAAGCCAATAATGATGACATGGTTCGTTTGCTCGGCATCTTGCGTTGAAGCGATGGGGCTCAATCCTGACACGAGTCGTCTTGGCAGCGGCAATTGTAGTATCCCACCGGCGACATGAGGTGCTGCCGAGATGATAAATGGCGTTGCAGCCATCGTTACAACCGAAACAGCGAGAAACAGTTTGTAATTTGCGTCACTGAGCAAGCCGTGTTCGATACCTGATTTCGCGAGGATAAACCCAAATTCCCCCACCTGACTGAGTGTGAGCCCCGCCAGAATCGCCGTGCGTAGTGGGTATCCGAGCATCGAGGTCACCCCTCCTGCAATGATGCTTTTTGCAACGAGAACACCGATTGTCAGACCCGCAATCAACAACGGCTTTTGAAATAGCACGTGAAAGTCGAGTAGCATACCAACGGACACAAAGAAGAAACTGGTGAACACATCCCGAAACGGTGAGATGTGACCGAGTGCGTCGTGGCTCGACTCCGATTCGGAGACAATTAACCCGGCAAGAAACGCACCAAGTGCTAAAGACACGCCGAAACGCGATGTCAACCAGACGACAGCGAGACAAATGGCGAGAACGCTCAACAAGAAAACCTCTCGGCTGCGTGTTCGAAGTACCTGTGATAGAATAAGTGGCACGACGTATTTTGCACCAACAAACACCACAGCAATCATCACCACGGCTTTTGCCAACAGTAAAATGAGCGCATTGCTCATGTCACCCGTGTGTCCAGCAAGGATTGGCGTGATTAGCATCATCGGCACAATGACGATATCTTGAAAAATCAGGATTGCCAATGCCGTGCTCCCATGCGGTGTTCGTGTTTCATCGCGCTCTTGTAGCAATTTCATCACAATCGCCGTGCTGCTGACGGCGGCGAGGCAACCGATAAAAAGCGATTCGTTGAGCACCTGACCGAAGTGCCGTGCCACCGCAAATGTCGCTAGAAGTGTCAATCCGACTTGTAATGATCCACCGAACAACACCGCCCGCTTAATCTGAAGTAGATGTCTCAGCGAAAATTCAATCCCGATGGTGAACAGCAGCAAAATGACGCCGATTTCCGCTAGAATTTCGACTTCACGGTCTACCTGAATTAGCCCCAATCCGTGAGGACCTGCAATCAGTCCCGTCAAGAGAAAGCCAACAACCGCAGGTACACTTAATCTATGACAGATCAGTAGAACGCCAATCGATAAGCCAAATATGATGCAGATATCATAAAGTAAAGGAATTTCCATAACTTAGTCCAAGTTGGGGCGCATCGTCAATATTAGGTATCCACCGATTTCATTTCGTTAAGGTTGTTGATTCTCACCGCTTGATAAGCCACGATCGCAAATACCTGAACGCTGAGAGGGTTTAATGTTGATCTGACGGGGAACTTTTTGTTTGCTGGTGATCAAGGGTCGGGGAGACTCGCTACCTACCGGATTGACGCGCAGAGCGGTGAGCTCTAGCATTTGGAAACATACACGGTTGGGAATAACCCGATGTGGGCACTTTTTGTGGAGTTACCCGGCTAGTGACCTACTATATCAGTTTCCAAAGTGAGAGGTGTACGTTTATCAATTTAGGCGGCGGTCAGTTCATCCGCTATATCTTCTGCCGGATAACTGAGTGCTTCTCCAAGGGTTGGGTGTGGATACGGGATGTTCAGAACATCAAAAACCGTGTCATTGTGATAGAGGTGTGGCAGTGCAATCTGCATAATGTCGGTCGCATGGGGTCCGAGAATATGTAAACCAACGATGCGCCCTGAAGGTCGTTCGGCGATCATTTTTACGAAACCATCTATCTCACCGATTGCCACAGCTTTGCCAATATAGTCCATCGGCGTTTTCACGGTTATCACGTCCAGTCCCCGCGCCTTTGCTTCCGCTTCGGTGAGTCCTACCGTGCCAATCTCCGGGTGAGAGAAGATGATGTTGGAGACCAAATCGTAGTTCATTTTGGTCTCGCGTTTTCCCGCCGCATGTAAACCCGCAACCTTCCCTTCCATCGTCGCAGCGTAAACCAATCCCGCTTTGCCGGTTACATCCCCAACCGCATAGATGTGCGGAACATTGGTCTGCATATAGTCATTGACCTCAATCTCACCCTTTTCACCGAGAAGCAAACCTGTGTTTTCTAATCCTAAACCATCTATCGTAGGACGGCGACCCGTATTTACCATAATCTCTTCCGCACTGATCGCCTTCTCTTTACCATCTTGCACAAAGCGTACCTCTTTACCTTTATCCGTGTGCGTGAATGACTTCAGTTGGGTCTCAGTCAGGATATTCATCCCATCTCGTCGCAGTAAGTCCTGTAATTCAAAGCCGATATCCGGATCAAGGCGTCTCAAAACCCGTGGACTGCGGACCAACATCGTAACTTCGACCCCCACCATGTGGAACAGGTATCCTAGCTCCAGAGCGATATAGCCACTACCGATGACGATCAAAGAACTCGGGAGATGTTCTAAGTAGAGTGCCTCATCACTGGTGATGTATCCCGTTTCTTTTAAGCCATGCAGAGGCGGAACATCTACCGTAGACCCGGTGGCGATAACGATTTTCTCTCCAGTGTAGCGGTTATCTCCAACCTGAACGGTATGCGGATCAGTGAAACTCGCGCTACCCTCTACGATATCGACCGATGCGTTGAGGATTGCTTCCCTGCGTGCAGCAAAAAAATCATCTTCTACCAAAGTTCGGACACGTTTCTGCACGGTTGACCAATTGACCTGTAGGTCGCTGGCTGTGATACCGAAATTGGGACTCTCTTCAAAGGTACGCTTCACACTTGCAGAGGCAAGCAGCGTTTTAGATGGCATACAACCCTCGTTCGTGCACAAACTGTATCCGACACGACGTTTCTCTATCAAGAGAATTTTCTTCATGCCTTCAGCTTTGGCGGCCATCGCTGCTGAGAATCCACCGCTGCCACTACCAATACAAATAAGTTCGTAATGATGTATATTTGTATCACTCATATCAATAATTTCTCCTCGGGTTCTGGTTTATCCTGATTTATAGTGGATCTTAGAATTAATGAGACACTCCAAATCGGTGCGGTTGAAAACCGCACCTACCGGCCCCGATAAATCGGGATCGAAACCGAGGGGCGAAAGCGTCTATTTATTTTTTGAATTCATCATAGACAAAAAAATAGACCCCGATCTTCGACCGAGGTCTGAGAATTTACTTACTATCTTCCGACCCGCTGATTCGCCGGTAGAGGGTTGAGGATTTCCCTCTCGGAACATTGCCAGAAGGGACCTCCAACACCTCATACACAGCGGGTTCTTCTTCCCCAAAGTCAATTGATAATATATCGCCAACAGACAGTTCTTTGCCAGCCTTTGCTGAGTGCCCATTGACCTGCACCCGTCCACGGCTACAAATTGAGTTGGCAATGGTGCGACGCTTAATGAGGCGGCTCACCTGTAGGAATTTGTCGAGGCGCATCGGGTGTCCCCAGAGGTAAATCCATCACTTCAGCTATATCATCACCCTCTTGAGTGATATCATCGGACGAATCGGATTTCTTTAGAGCGAGGTCTAGCACTTCACTCATATCTGTAACCTTGTGAAAATTAAGGTCATTCCGAATCTCTTCAGGAATATCGGGGATATCTTTATCATTTTCTTCGGGAATAATAACGTTCTTGATGCTATTGCGGTGTGCTGCGAGCACCTTCTCTTTTAGTCCACCAATCGGAAGCACATGTCCACGCAAGGTGATCTCGCCGGTCATCGCTATATCCTTACGGACCCGCTGCCCTGTCATCGCAGAAACCATCGCAGTAGCGAGCGTAATGCCCGCCGAGGGACCCTCCACAGGAATCGCGCCCTCAGGTACATGGATATGAATATCCTGCTTATTGAACTCAAAATCAGCGGGCACCTCAAGCGATTCTGCTTGAGAGCGGATGTAGCCGAGTGCCGTTTGAACAGACTCACGCATAATTTCCTGAAGTCTGCCTGTCATGCTTAACTTGCCCTCTCCAATCATTGTCGCAACTTCAATTGGAACGACATCTCCACCAGCCTGCGAAACAACCAAGCCTGTAGCAACACCGACCTCATCCTGTTTCTCCGCTTTCCCCTGTGCAAATTTCGGAGGACCGAGATATTCTGTCAAATCCTCGACACCGACATCAATTTTGACATCCGTCTCGTCGCTTTTTACAACCTCCCTAGCGACTTTGCGACAGATACTCGTAATTTCGCGTTCCAGGTTTCGGACACCCGCCTCACGGGTATATCTGTGAATGATGTCAAAAATTGTATCGTCCGCAAACGTGAGGTTCTCCTCCTTGAGCCCGTGAGCTTCGATCTGCTTGGGTATCAAGAATAGATTGGCGATTTTCTGCTTCTCATACTCTGTGTAGCCAGGGAGTTCGATAATCTCCATGCGATCTTCCAACGCAGGTGGGATTGGCTCCCGTGTATTTGCGGTGGTTATAAACATAATCTCCGAAAGATCGAACGCTACATCCAAGTAGTGGTCACGAAATGTCCCATTCTGCTCGGGATCAAGAACCTCAAGCAGCGCCGACGCCGGATCGCCCCGGAAGTCCATGCTCATCTTGTCGATTTCGTCTAAGAGGAAAAGGGGGTTTCTTGATTTTGCATCCCGAAGTCCTTGAATAATTCGCCCCGGCAAAGATCCGATGTAAGTCCGGCGATGCCCACGGATTTCGGCTTCGTCCCGAACACCTCCCAAGGACATACGGACGAAGTTTCGCCCGGTCGCTCTAGCAATTGACTGACCCAATGAGGTCTTGCCGACCCCCGGGGGACCAACAAAACAGAGAATGGGACCCTTGAGTTTCTTCACTAACTGGAGCACAGCCAGGTATTCAAGGATGCGTTCCTTCGGCTTTTCGAGCCCATAGTGGTCATCCTCCAGTATTTTCTCCGCTCCCTCTAGGTCAATTTCGCTCTCCGTCTGTTTATCCCAAGGCAAAGCGATAAGCCAGTCGATATAGGTACGGATGACACCTGATTCTGCAGACATCGGCGGCATCTGCTGTAATCGATCAAGTTCTTTCAAAGCTTTTTCCTGCGCTTCTTCGGTCATGCCTGCTGCTTCAATCTGCTCTCGCAGTTCATCAATGTCTCCCTGTTCATCCCCTCGACCGAGTTCCTTCTGGATGGCTTTCATCTTTTCTTGAAGATAGAACTCCCGATGTGTGCGCTCAACGGACTTACGCACCTGCGTATTGATTTTATCATCCAATTTGAAAAGCTCTAGATCTTCCTGCAGCAATTCGACGACGATCTGAAGTCGCTTAATCGGGTTAATCTCATCCAGTACCCCTTGTAACCGCTCCGCCTCCATACTGGTAAAGCTGGCAATTGAATCTGCAAGATGACCAGGTTCATCCTCTTTTTGGACAACCATCATCGCCTCTTCAGGCGTTTGGCGATTTCCTTTGATATACTCCTCAAAGGCCGCAATCGCTGTCTCCATCAACGATTTTGCTTGGTTTGATTGTCCCAATTCCTCGTGCACAATTTTTACCTCTGCTTGCAGAAAATCATCCGTTTCAAAGCAGCGTAGCACGATTGCACGGCTATAGCCTTCAATTGCAATTCGAATGCTTCCATCCCGTGGATCATACGAATCTGCAATGCTTGTGGCTGTACCAACACGATAAAAGCCATCGGGGCCCGGGTTTTCCTCGTCTTTGTCTTTTTGATTGAGCAACAGTACATCCTGATTTGCTTGCACGGCGTATTTTGTCGCCCGGACTCCCATCTTGCGAATGACATTTAACGGGGTACTTATACGGGGAAAGAAAACCTTTCCGGGGGTCGGAATAACCGGAAGTACAACAACCTCATCAGCCTGATCATCTTGTTCGTCAGCCTGACGGTCTTTGGTTGAATCTTGGCTCATAATGAACTCCTTGAACGTAGAACGTAATGCGTCATACGTAATTCGCCCATTTACTAATTTGCTAGGCAGTTAAAGCTTCTTGTTCGTCCTCATAAACTAGTACAGGCGGTTTATTTTCTAAAATAGCCTCCGCTGTGATAATACATTCTTTGACCAGTTTAGGAGAAGATGGTATTTCATACATGATATCTAGCATCAGGTTTTCCAAGATTGCCCTTAACCCTCTTGCACCTGTTTCACGCCTTATGGCTTCTTGGGCAATAGCTTTGATTGCATCTTCCGCAACATGCAGAGACACCTTATCATAATGAAGCAGTTGGGTGTATTGTTTTATAAGGGCATTTTGAGGTTCGGTCAAAATCTGGGTTAAAGCCGATTCGTCAAGATCATGCAGCACCGCAGCGACAGGCAGGCGTCCGACGAATTCCGGGATGAAGCCGTACTGAATTAAATCTTTCGGAGCAACTTGTGCGAGAGTTTCGTGGATCTTTCTTTCGCTCTTCGCTTGAACCGCAGATCCAAACCCTAACCCTTGGTGTCCAGTCCGCTGTTCGATAATTTTATCAAGCCCTACAAAGGTCCCACCGCATATAAACAGAACCCTTGAAGTATCCACCTCAATCAATTCTTGATGCGGATGTTTTCGACCTCCCTGCGGGGGAACATTCGCCGTTTTTCCTTCCAAGATTTTCAACAACGCTTGCTGAACACCTTCTCCCGACACATCTCTCGTAATCGAGGGATTTTCGGATTTACGGCTGATCTTATCGATTTCGTCAATATAAATAATTCCTTGCTCTGCACGTGTGATATCACCGTCTGCAGCTTGCACCAGCTTTAGGATAATATTTTCAACATCTTCACCCACATATCCGGCTTCCGTCAGTGTCGTTGCATCAGTGATAGCAAAAGGCACATTTAGAATCCGTGCTAAGGTTTGTGCCAGAAGGGTTTTGCCCGTGCCTGTGGGACCAATTAACAGGATATTACTTTTTTCTAACTCGACATCTGAGTCTGTATGAAATTGTAGTTTTTTGTAATGATTGTATACAGCAACGGCAAGCATTTTCTTTGGATCATCCTGACCAATTACATATTTATCAAGCTGCGCCTTAATCTCAGAAGGATGCGGGAGAGATAAGGAATCTGAAATTTCAGTGTACTCTTCCTCCTCTTCCAGCCCATACAGATCAGCTAAAATGTCGTTGCACAGTTCAACACACTCATCACAAACGTAGACACCAGAGCCAATAGGGCTTGCAATGAGTTTGCGTACTTCCTCTTGGCTCTTATCGCAAAAGGAACACCGCTGCGCATCAATAATATCCTGCATAAAAATCTCCAAATTTGTTCAACAATGACTGCAATATCACTTTATGTATGAATCGTTTGATGTCAATACACATCAGTCATCACGCCCAACTCCTTCGGCAGACCGGCGGGAAGCAACCGAATCAATAATACCGTATTCGAGAGCCTCTTGGGCGGTCATATAAAAATCGCGGTCTGCATCCGTCTCAATTTTATCCGGCGATTGTCCTGTGTGCTCTGCTAAGATTGCGTATAGCTCTTCGCGGGTCCGAAGAATCTCTTTTGCATGGATATCAATATCAGACGCCTGACCGCTAATACCCGTCGTAATAGGTTGATGAATCAGGATGGTCGAGTGTGGCAACGCATACCGTTTCTCACTTGTACCACCGGCAAGTAAGACTGCGCCCATGCTGTAGGCTTGTCCGACACACCACGTTTGAACATCAGGTTTGATATACTGCATCGTGTCATAGATTGCTAACCCAGCCGAAACCGATCCGCCCAACGTGTTTAAGTACAGTATAATATCGGCGTCGGGATTATCGCTCTCTAAAAAGAGCATCTGAGCCATTACACTGTTCGCGACACTATCATCAATTACCGAACCAACCATAATGATTCGATCTCTCAGCAATCGTGAGTAAATATCGTAAGAGCGCTCGCCGCGACTTGTTTGTTCCACAACAATCGGAACAAGATTCATCCTAAAAATTCTCCTCAAACCCTGACGGGATGCCGTCCTATTATCAAACAATCAGAGACTGTTTGGCAGAAGTACGTTGTATCAGAAGACGGTAGACCTTATCATTCCGCAGCGTGTCTCGAAACTCTTCCAAACGATTGCTCTCCCTCAGCAAGGTCGCATATTTTTGAGGGTCTCGATTTTGCTGTTCGGCGATACGTCGAATCTCTATATCCAACTCATCGTCTGTCACTCTAATATTTTCACGCTCGGCAATGACATCAAACATCCACGCTTGTTTCGTTTGCTTGATTGCATCTTCGCGCAATTCCGTCGGCAACTTTTCCATGTCTATTCCCGCTTGCTCAGGAGTTTGTCCTTCTTGTCTTAATCGTCGGAGAATGTTTTGAACCGTTTGCTGTACATGCTGATCAACAATAGATTCAGGAATTTCAATCGCTGTTTTTTCAATTAATTGTTGAAGGATGTCCTCTCGCTGACGCTGACTGTGGATTGCCTTCTGCTCTTCGACAAGATTATTCCAAATTGCGCCCCTCAGTTGCTCGTAGTTTTCGTATTCCAAATCCTTTGCGAATTCATCATCAAGGGACGGCAGCTGTTTTTCCGTAATTGCTCGGAGCGTTACGTTAAACACGGCATGTTTGCTAGCAAGTTCAGGATTGTCGTGATCATCATCGAAATCGATTTCAACTTGTCGGGTCTCCTCCACACGCATACCAATGACCTCAGACTCAACTGCTGGCAGCAGCATCCCCTTGCCAATGTCGACATCCGCGTCCTGTTTGCTCCCATCGGTAATTGGCGTGCCATCGACAAGGCACTCCCAGTCAATCCGCACGGAGTCGCTTTCCTCGACAGGACGATCCACTTCCAGCGGAATGTAGTTCGCGAACTGTTCCTGTAAACGCTGAATATATTCATCCACTTCTTCACGAGGAACATTCGGCGGCGATTTATCAATGGTTAAATCTGCATACTCTGGGAGGACAAAATCAGGCTTGACATCAAGCGTTGCTTCAAAAACAAGTGGCTGCCCATCCTTAAGTTCCATCCGGTGCATAGGCGGCGAGAGCTCAAGGTTGCCTAGGGGAATCAGCCGTTCAGAAATCAAAGCCTGTTCATAGGCGGGCGGAACGAGATTTTGGATGGCTTCAGCTTTGAGGTGCTCTGCAAATCGTGATTTAAGAATACTGAGTGGAGCTTTTCCTTTGCGAAAGCCGGGAACTGATACCTTGGCCCGTAAAGCCTGGCAATTGCGCTCAAGCTCTTGGCTTACTTCTTCAGCGGAAATTTCGACGCTTAAACGTACCTGACTGTTCCCCAGCTTTTCAACTTCAACCTTCAAGTAGACCTCCAGATTATATCAAAAAAAACGTTTGGTGGGCGAGGAGGGACTTGAACCCTCACGGGGAAAACCCCAATAGATCCTAAATCTATCTTGTCTACCAAATTCCAACACCCGCCCACGTCAAAATGGTGCGCCGTGAAGGAATCGAACCTTCAACCGCCTGATTAAGAGTCAGATGCTCTGCCTGGTTGAGCTAACGGCGCAGAAGAAAAGCGCGCCCGGAGGGACTCGAACCCCCAACTTATAGATCCGAAGTCTATTGCTCTATCCAATTGAACTACGGACGCATGGTGTTAACTTCATGTCGGCGCGTGATAATCGGGCTACAATCACCCATATCCGACGACTACATCTTTGTACTAAATCGGGGCGAGAGGATTCGAACCTCCGACCTTCTGCTCCCAAAGCAGACGCGCTAACCGGGCTGCGCTACGCCCCGAAAAAAGGGTGGATGATGGGATTTGAACCCACGACCACTTGATCCACAGTCAAGCACTCTACCGACTGAGCTACATCCACCATAAAGGTTTTGGCACGCCCGGCAGGATTCGAACCTGCGACCACCTGATTAGAAGTCAGGTGCTCTATCCAACTGAGCTACGGGCGCATAGAAAAGGCGAAAAAATAAGGTGGAAAAGAATTTACCTATCCACCCCTCCGGATACAGAATCTATTAACCGGGCCACGTTACGCCCGTCTTTTTTTGGACTCGCTGCAAAAAGGTTTGGAAAATATACCACATTTTGTAAGTAGTTGCAAGTCAAAATTCAGATTGATAGGGAGGGAAAATCCATTATCGCAGCACCCATCAAACGGCTTTGGTATGACAGAAAGCGTGATAGGATAAAGGAAACCTCTTATGCTCAAGATATTTGTCTGGCAGTTTAAGCAACGGTCTGGTAAAATAGTAAGCCGTTGAACCGACCGATGACAACCTGAGTCGTTTTTTTGATCGTTTGGAGATGGACAACCAATGCCCCTTTTAGACGCTAAATTTCTCAAACAGATTACTCGCCTCCAAATTCGTTCCGAGGTTGTATTTCGGGGAAAGTTCAAAGGCGAACGACGCAGCCTCAACCGGGGCGCGAGCGTTGAATTCGCAGATTATCGTACCTACGAACTTGGTGATGATTTGCGCCATGTCGACTGGAATGTCTATGCCCGACTGGATCGACTCTTTCTTAAATTGTTCAACGCGGAAGAGGACCTTCCAATCTTCATCCTAATCGATAATAGCACCTCAATGGATTTCGGACAACCTACGAAACTAGAGTGCGCCAAACGGGTTGCTGCGGCACTGAGTTACATCGGTTTAATCAGTTTCGATCGTGTCTCTGTCTACACATTCTCAGATCAACTGACCCCTATCGTATCCTCCGTGTATGGCAAAACGCAATTCCCAAAGCTGTCACAAGCCGTTGAGGGAATCGCCGGAGGTGGAGAAACACATCTGACAATGTGCTTGCAACGCTTCCTTACCGAAATTAAGGGACCCGGTGTTGGAATTATCATCTCCGATTTCTGGGATATGGACGGTTATGAGACAGCCATTAAGGGACTCCTATCGCGAAGTTTCGACTTAACGCTCATTCATCTCCTCAGCGATGAAGAAATACACCCACAACTTTCAGGCGAATTGCAGTTAGCGGATGCAGAAACCGGACAGGCTAAAGAAATCACCGTCAATGAGGGGGCACTCGTGAGGTACACCGAGCGATTGAACGTTTTTTGTGAAATTTTGAAACGCTATTGCCTGAATCGCGGTGTGACTTATATTCGCATGAATCAGCAAACACCTATCGAACAGTTCATTTTGCAAGATCTACGACAGAGCAGTTTTATCCGTTAAGGAAAAGGAGGCTAACTCATGGCACAGCCAATCGTAGCAATCGTTGGAAGACCTAACGTGGGAAAATCTTCCCTTTTCAATCTGATTGCGAAAGAGCAAATCGCTGTCGTCCATGATCAGCCGGGGGTGACGCGGGACCGGATTTACGCCGATGTCGAGTGGGATGATGGTCACTTTACCATTGTAGATACCGGCGGTTTAGATCTCGATCCGGAGGATCCCCTCATCAACAACGTTCAGTGGCAGGTCGAAGTGGCTTTGGAGGAAGCGACGGTTATCCTGTTTGTTGTTGATGCACAAATGGGAATTATGCCACAGGATCTGCTTATTGCGGACATGCTGAGAAAAACGGATAAAGAGATTTTTGTCGTTGTCAATAAAGCGGATAACGCTCGGTTAGAGACTGAGGGGACGGAGTTTTATCAACTTGCGCTCGGTGAACCCTTTTTCACGTCGTGTGCACAGAACATGGGGATTAATATTCTGCTTGACGAGGTTGTGTTCGCCATGCCGGAAGCAGAGACCGAAACTCCCGATGCCGTTACGGGACCGATTAAAATTGCCATCGTTGGTCGTCCGAATGCAGGTAAATCATCTCTCATCAATGCAATTCTCGGCGAGGATCGGATGGTTGTCGATGATCGTCCCGGCACAACGCGGGATGCTGTAAATATCAGCTTTACTCATGATACTGTGCCATTTGAACTAATCGACACCGCAGGGATGCGCAGGAAATCTGCCGTCAATAGCCAACTCGAACAATCGACTGTCCAACGCGCCATCCGCAGCATTCGCAAAAGCGATATTTCATGGCTCGTCGTTGATGCGACGCGCGAAATCGCACATCAAGACAAAACCATCGGCAGTTACATCGCCAGACAGGGCAAGCCGTGCATTTTAGCAGTCAACAAATGGGACTTAATTGCGAAAGATAACTCCACCTTTAATCAGTTCGTCAAGTCAATTCGCCGCCAAATGCCACAGCTATTCTATGTCCCGATGCTTTTCGTTTCGGCGCTTACAGATCTGCGTGTGATGAAACTACTCGATCTCACACTCGCCATCCATCGTGAGTATTCAACGAGTGTACCCACGCATGAGTTAAACAATCTGCTTGCACATCTTAAAAACGCCCACCAACCCCCACGCTCTGGATCAGTACGTCCTTCTCTGAAATATATGACACAGATTAAGACCCAACCGCCAACCTTTCTGCTTTTTGCCCGCCACGCAGATAAAATCCAACCCCATTACGAAGCCTATCTGATGAACGGTATCCGTGAAGCATTCGGATTCAGCGGGACACCGCTACGAATTTATTATCGATCTGCAGACGCAAAATCAGAGCCAAAGTCCCGTAGCAAGCAGAAAGAACGAAGGGAGCAATTTGCCTCCACGGGAAAACGTAGACCGTAAAACAGGAGAATGGTATGTCATTAGAACAAGATTTGGGATTTTTTGCAACAGACGTTTCGCTGGAGGGCAAAAGCGCAATCGTCACCGGTTCGAGTCGAGGAATCGGCAGGGCAATTGCTATTGAGCTTGCACGACAGGGGACAGATGTCCTTGTCAATTATAACAACAATCGTGAAGCGGCAGAAGAAGTTAAAAACGAAATCGAAAAACTCGGTCAAAAGGCGGTTATCGTGCAAGCGGATGTCAGCGACCTTGCGCAACATCAGGAATTGCTCGATACGGCGGTGGACGCCTTTGGCAGGGTCGATATTCTGATCAACAATGCGGGTATTACGCGGATCGCCGACATCCTCGAAGAATCCGAAGAGGATTTCGATATCCTCATTAGGACCAATCTCAAAGCACCACACTTTTTGACACAACGGGTTGCGAATTATATGATCGCCGTGGGGATTCGTGGGTGTATTGTTTATACCCTATCTATCTCAGACTCACTTGCGTCTGACAACCGCGCTGCCTACTGCATTTCCAAAGCGGGCTTAGAGATGGATATGAAGGTGTATGCGGGACGATTGGCGGAAGAGGGGATCAAAGTCAATGGAATCGAGGCGGGAGTTATCGACACAGATCTGTCGCGAATTCGCATCCCAGACTACGAGGAGGCATCGAAAAAGGGATATGTTTTTATGGTTAGACCGGGGCAACCGGAAGATATCGCCTATGCTGCGATTGCCGCGATGAAGATATACGACACAGGGCGATTGATTCCGGCGGCGGGAGGTACCATGACGCATCTGTTGAACCTGCGAATGATGACTGAGTTGGAAAGCAACCGATCACAAGGATAACGTAATTTTTTAGCAGAAATGTAAAATTATAGTGGACCTTAGAATTAATGGGACACTCCAAACCGGGGGTTAGGAAAACGAAACTACCGTTCTCCTGTCTGGTAGGCACTGTTTCTAACTGCGCCTATTCGGTGCGGTTTTCAACCGCACCTACCGGGGAGCGAAAGTGTCTATCCGGGGAGCGATATATCTAGGTAGTGTTTACATTTTTTTAGCAGTGATAAGTAAAGCTGCGAAATAGACGAATCCGAGGTATCGGTCTGCATATTTATCATATCGAGTGGCAACTCTGCGATACTGCTTCAACCGATGGAAAAAACGCTCTATAATGTTGCGACGTTTATACCCCTGTTTATCATAAGGCCAATCTTCAACACGGTTGTTGCGCGGCGTTATCACCGCAACCGCCCCTTGGGCAACAATCGTTTCTCGCAGCGCATCAGAGTCATAAGCCGCCTCCGCAACAATGTATTGGCACGTGTAGCCGGTAATCAACGCCGGGGCTTGTGTCACGTCACGACACGCACCGGCAGTCAAGGTAAAACGCAAAGGCAAAAACGCATCATTTACCGCAGCATTGAGTTTCGTGGTAAAGCCGCCTCGGCTTCGACCGAGTGCTTCTGATTGCTGACCTCCGTTTTTTTGGGGGCACCCGCCGCCGCCGCATGTGCCCGCACAATCGTTGAATCAATCAGGAGTGCGGAGAATGCACCCGCCTCATGGAAATGTTCATGGAGTTTTTCAAAGACCCCGGCATAGCACCATCTGCCGAAACGTCTATAGATGGCATTCCAATATCCGTAAACTTTCGGTAGCGACCGCCAAGTCGCGCCTTCTTTTGTTATCCAGATGAGTGCTGAAAGGAAACGTCTACAATCTTCAGGGGTCCCGACATAGACGTTTGGCAATGTTTGCAGAAACGGGTGTATGCTCTGCCAGGCTGCATCACTAATCATCACAGGCAAGTCTTGAGTGGCATCTATCTGTTGAGTTTGCATGCAACACAGTTTACAAAGACTTACTTAAAATGTCAATAACTTACACAATGTAAACACAACCTAGACACTTTTGCACCCCGTGTTTGGTAGGCGCTCCCCGATAAATCGGGATCGCAAGCAGAGTTTCCAACTGCGCCGATGCGGTGCGGTTAGAAACCGCACCTACCGGGGTCATAGCGCGGATTTTTCCCTCCCCGGTAGGCGAGGTTTCCTAACCTTGTCGATTTGCAGTGTTCAATTAATTCTAAAATCTACCATAATAGCAGAAGCTGCAATGCCTACTACTGTAGAGCGGGGTATTACTATGGCTCGTAAGAGAAAACGAATTCTAAAAGCCACTCTCTGCCTGTTATTAATCCTTGTGTTAATACTAGTAGGTGTCGGGATTTTCAGCATTATCAAACTTCGGGCGTCTCTACCGATCCGCGATGGTGAACTACAAATTAAGGGATTAGACCGGCCGGTCACGGTGGCTACAGATCGCTTTGGAATTCCAACGATTACTGCATCGACGCGAAGGGATGCTGCACTAACGTTGGGATACGTGGCTGCCCAAGATCGACTCTTCCAAATGGATTTACTGCGCCGTCGTGCTTCCGGACGGCTCTCCGAAATCGTCGGCGACATTGCGATAGGGACTGATAAGCGACAGAGAGTTATCGGTTTCCACCGTGTGACCCAAGCGATTATTGCCAATCTTTCCGATGAACAGCGGGAAATCCTCGTTGCCCACGCCGATGGGGTGAATGCCTTTATTCGCCAAATGGACACCGCCCCTTTTGAATTTCTGCTCTTGGGCTATCGACCAGAACCTTGGACGGCGGAAGACAGCATCCTCGTTGTCATGAATATTTTTCAGGTGCTATCTCTCAGGGAAAGCGGCGAAAGGATGATGACTATCATGGAGAAGTCACTTCCACCGGAGGTTGTCGCTTTCCTGACCCCTGACACAGATAGCTACACTCAGGTTCTCTTAGGGGGACCTGACGCTCACCGACCCAGCCAGCCCATCCCTGTCGAAGCTCTTGCCTCAATTCGTCGTGCGCCAAAACAGACCGGGGGACGACTAGTCCGCACAACGTCCCATGTCGCAGGATCGAACGGTTGGGCGGTCGATCAATCGAAGACAGCGGATGGTCGGGCGATTGTGGCAAACGATATGCACCTCCGTCTGTCTATACCGAATACATGGTATCGGGCATCTCTCCGTTATGAAGACGTTGAGATCTCAGGTGTTATCCTGCCGGGGACGCCGGCCATGGTTGTCGGATCTAACGGTCATGTGGCATGGGGATTCACCTATATCGCCGGAGATTTCCTTGATTTAGTCCAGTTGGAAATCAATCCCGAAAATCCAGATGAATACAAGACGCCAAATGGTTGGAAACAATTTGAGGTTATCAACGAGCGGATAGAGATCAGAGGAGGGGAACACATTGTCCAACCCGTCAAACTCACAATATGGGGACCTGTCAGTCCAACCCCACTGATGGATCAGCCGGTCGCCATCCATTGGACGGCTCTCCAACCCGAGGCGGTTGGCATGGAGCTACTTGATATGGATCAGGCGACGACACTCGACGATGCGCTGGCTGTCATGAATCGTTTTGGTGGCCCACCACTGAATGTAACTATGGCTGATGACGCAGGACAAATCGCTTGGACATATTGTGGAAAGATTCCTATCCGCAAAGGATTTGATGGATCCTCCACCAAGTCTTGGGCGGCTGGCGACATCGGTTGGGACGGTTATATTCCGCCGTCTGAGCTGCCCCGTGTGATTTCTCCATCGGAGGGATTTATAGCGACTGCGAATAATCGAACGCTTGGTAAAGATTACCCCTACATCATCGGCTATAACTTTGCCAATAGCCATCGGGCTTATCGGATCAGCAAGCGATTGCGGGAAATGGATAAAGTTACGGAACAGGATATGTTCCAACTCCAGTTGGATACGACGAATCACTTCTTTGAATTTTACCAACAGTTAGCGTTGTCCGTTTTAACGGAGGATGCCATTGCAAATGAGCCACTTTTATTAGAGGCGCGGAAACAGATAGCAGCTTGGAATGGTAAAGTGGAGGTGGACAGTGTCGCTTTCGGGCTTTTGGTTCGGTTCCGTGAAATTCTAGCTGAAGATGTATTTGAGCCGTTTTTAGTGCTCTGTTACAAAGTTGATAGAAGGTTCTCGTACAGTTGGAAGAATATGGAAACCCCTCTCCGTGCCCTGCTAAAGGAGAGGATTGCAGCAACTCTGCCAGACCCCGCGAATTATCCAAATTGGGAGACGTTCCTCCTCGCAAAATTGGAACAATCCATCGAACAGCTGCTTAGGAAGTACGATCTTAAATCGTTAGATCAATTGACATGGGGTACCATGCATAGGACTCACATCTCACATCCACTCGGATTTATCCCTATACTAGGCAGGATATTGAACATGCCGCAGAAGCCGCTTCCGGGAGGCTACCATTGCGTTCGTGCTACGAGTGCATCTGAACGCATGGTCATCTCCCCGGGGCGCGAGGCAGATGGGATTCTACACATACCTTCCGGTCAATCGGGACATCCTTTATCAGAAAACTACAAGGACCAGTTCAGCTACTGGTTGAAAGGAGAGGCTCTACCTTTCCTTCCGGGTCCAACTACCCATACCCTGACGCTCAATCCCCCTCCCTGACCTTGGAGGTGCTCCAATACAGTATAGGCTTGACTGAATCTTCGCTGTTATACTATAATTACCTCAGTTGCTAGTTGCGTAATGATACCACATACATGTCGCCCCGCTGGGGCTTTAAGGCTGGTTTTATCCTGTTTTCTATACACATGTCGCCCCGCTGGGGCTATGAGTCGGGCAAGTTGAAAATCCCGATTTATCGGGGATGCCCGACCTACAGGTATCGAGGTTTGACTTTTACTGCGTCGCATATAACTAGCAACTTGCGTTATAATTAGAAATCATGATCAAAGTGAAGATTCGGGCGTTTTTCTCGTTTCTCGGCAATGCAAACTAGAGAACCCGTTACAACTGGTTGGAAAAAGGAGCAGACCAATATGGCGTTGACGGATGAACAGAAGCAGCGTTTTGGGGAAGACGGTTACCTTGTTGTCCGAAACCTTCTCACCCAAGAAGAGGTGGAAACCCTCAAAGAGCAAGCGAACCTCATCGCCTCCGGTGAGGCGTCGCATGTGCCGGAAGAGTGGATTCAGGTTGAACCTGCTATTAAAAAGGGCGAGATTCAGACGGACTCAAAGATCGAATCCGTTCGTAAGTTGTGGAACCTTGTGCCTCATGATGAGGTGATGCGAGCGCATGCTGTCAACCCGAAAATTGTGGACGTCATCGTTGATTTACTAGGTCCCGATATCAAGTTGTACGGCGATCAGTTATTTATGAAGCCACCGAAGCACGGGTCACGTAAGGAGTATCACCAAGACTCAAATTCGTGGAAACACCTCGTCCCATATAACCTCGTGAGTTGTTGGGCAGCGATGGACGATGCGACGATTGAAAATGGGTGCCTCTGGGTGATTCCGGGCAGTCACAAGTGGGGGCTGATTAGCAGAGAACGAGAGCAGGAAATCGAGAGAAGCGCCCTTGAAGGCGAGTGGGAGAATGAAGCGCCTGTTGAATTGGAGTCGGGGGATTGCAGCTTCCACCACAGTCTACTTCTGCACAGCAGCCATGCCAATCGCTCATCGAAGCAACGCCGGGGATACGCTACCCACTACATGTGTTCAAAGACGAAATATCTGGGCGATGCGCCTAAGCCCGATTATCCGTTGATCTGTGGCCGAGAATTTCCAAATTATGTTTAATACTATCTTGTCGACTTAACGTCTTAACAACGGGGTAACTCTCGCGGTTGCCTCATTTATAGATCCACTAATTCCGCAAGGGGGATTGATAATGCAATCAGTTCAGGTTTTAACAGCCGCTTGGTATGGCGACCGGGAGGTGGACTTGACGTTTCCTGATGGCTGGGACCTCAACCTTATCGCCTTTGAGGAACGTCCAGTGCTGACCCAAGATCAGCTGCGGCAGGCGTTCCATCAGCCGATTGGGTCTCCGAGAATCGCAGAACTCGCACAGGGAAAGAAAAGTGCTGTCCTCATCGCCGATGATCTCACGCGGCCCACTCCAACTTCAGAGGTCATGCCCTTCATCTTAGATGAACTGCAAGAAGGAGGCATCGCCGAAGAGGATATCTTAATTTTTATAGGGCATGGCTGCCACAGACAGATGCGGCACGATGACATCACAAAGAAACTCGGTGAGGATACCGTAAATCGTATCCGCGTCAAGCAGAATGAGTTGGATGATCCATTCGTCTATTTAGGAGACACGTCGCGGGGAGTTCCACTGCACATCAACCAGTGGGTGATGGACTGTGAACTCAAGATTGGAATCGGTGGAACGTGGCCACACGGTACTGCAGGTTTCAGCGGCGGTGGAAAGCTCGCTATCCCCGGTATAGCAAGCTACAAAACTATCAGTACCGCACACGGCACGTTGAAGGGGGGAGGCAGGGCTGGAAATGTCGAAAATGAATTTCGGCTTAATTCCGAAGAAGCCGCTCGAATGGCTGGATTGAATACAACGGTGCTCACCATCTTGGACTATAAACGCGAAATCACCGGACTTTTTGTGGGCGATTTGGTCGAAGCACACCGTACTGCCGTTAAGGAGGCTAGAGAGGCTTACGCGGTCCAAGTAATGCCTGACGCTGATGTTGTGATTGCCACCGGCTATCCGCGTGACCACGATCTTCCGTACGGCGGTCAGGGCGGTTGGCCCATGAGACATTCTCAACCGGAGGCAACGCGTATTCTGATCAACACCGGCACCGAGGGGGTTGGCTATCATCGGGCAGGTTTCCTCCGGGGCAGACAACTTCGTGAAGAAGAGAATCGTGAGCGCGAAGATCGGAAGCCGCTGGTTAGGTCCGAGGATTGGGATTATATCCTCTTCTCTGATGCTGTGGGTCCGATGGAGGTATTGGAGACCCACCCCAAAGCCAAATTAATGGAATCGTGGGATGAAATTCTCGACTTTCTGAAGCAGAAATATCGCGACCAGAAGCCGAAGGTAGCGATATATCGTTCGTCAGCGATCGCTTATCCACGGGATTAGAGTACGGCTCTAGATAGAAGGAGAAAAATATGCAATCTGTTCAAGTTTTAACGGGTGCTTGGTATGGCGATAGGGAAGTTGACTTAACGTTTCCCGACGATTGGGACATCAACGTCATAGCGTATGAAAAGCATCCGGTGCTGACTCAAGACCAACTCCGGCAAGCGTTCCATGAACCGATTGGGTCGCCACGCATTGCGGAGATAGCAAAGGGTCAAAACAGTGCCGTCATCATTTGTGACGATTTAACCCGCCCAACCCCCTCTTCAGAGGTGATCCCCTTCATTTTAGAGGAGCTTCAGGAGGGCGGTATCTCTGAAGAAAACATCATCTTCTTCATAGGCTTCGGTTGTCACAGAAGCATGAAGCATGCGGACCTAGTGAAAAAACTTGGTGAGGACGCGGTACGCCGCTTTCGTGTTAAGCAGAACGAGTTAGATGATGCATACATTTACATAGGTGAGACCTCGCGTGGGGTTCCACTGCACTGCAACCAATGGGTCGTAGACTGCGATGTAAAGATTGGCGTCGGAGGTGCTTGGCCCCATGGCACTGCAGCGTTTAGTGGTGGTGGAAAGATTGTCATCCCCGGCGTGTCGAACCACAAGACCATCAGCACCGCCCACGGTACGATGGAAGCCGGCGGAAATGCGGGAAATGTCGAGAATGAATTTCGGCTCAACTCCGAGGAAGCTGCCCGAATGCTAGGGGTGAATACAACGGTGATCACTACCCTTAACGACAAACGGGAAATTACCGCCCTCTTCGTCGGGGATTTGGTTGATGCCCATCGCGCTGCTGTTGAGACCTCAAGAGCTGCCTATGCAATCACGCCGATGAAGGATGCCGATATTGTGGTCACGACCGGCTATCCCCGCGATCATGATCTCAGTTATGGTCAAATCGGTGGGTGGCCCATGCGACACGCATCGCCGGAAGCCACACGCATCTTAGTCTCCTCTGGAGATGAAGGTGTATGCTATCACCGAGCGGGCATCATTGGGTCAAGGCTTCGTCGTGAGGCTGAGGGGCAAGAACGCGAAGAACGGAAGCCGTTGGTCAGATCTGAGGATTGGGATTATATCCTCTTCTCCGACGCTGTGGGTCCGATGGAGGTCTTGGAAGCCCAACCCAGAGCCAAACTAATGGACTCGTGGGATGAGATTTTGGATATGTTGAAACAGATATATCGGGACCAGAAACCCAAGGTAGCGGTATACCCATCTGCGGCGATTGCTTATCCAGCAGAAGAAGGGACAGAGGGACTCTATCAGTCGGTCTGGTCCCGCTAAAGCAGCATCTGGCACCCGCGCGTAGGTTTCAAGCCTTTGCACGGGTGCTTTTTCGTTCATCAATAGTGTCGAAATCAGTATCTTGTAGGTCGAGATTCATACTTCGACAGCCAGATGTCAACAGAACCTAAGCGAAATTAATTATCAGGACTTACGCAAATTCAGCGCGCGGCGCGAGGTTTTTTGTGTTTAACCCCCTAAATCCCCCTTATCAGGGGGACTTTGGAAACTCAAGGGGACTTTGGAAACTCAGGGGGACTTATGAACCAGCTGCGTAAGTCCTAACTATCAATCAGTCTTTTCAGATAGGCAACGGCATCGGGGATGCTTTGGGGACCAAGATGTTCGGGAATAATTAGCCCATCATATTCCGCCTTCATCAGCGCCCGCACACATCGGGGGATATCCACATCACCGCTGTCCAGCGGCACCTCGTCGTGATCCATCATGACCTGACTGTGTCTAACTTGGTTACGGGCGTGGCAGAAAAAGATCCGATCCATGCCCCATGTTTCAACAGGTGAATGCGGATCTTCACCAAAGAGGGACATCCCTTGGCAGTAGGTCACGCCGTTATTGGGACTTGGGACCGTATTCCAAACCTCATGCAGCACATTGACCGCCCATAGATGATTTGCTAGCTTCAAATTCACCTCGTCCGCTACGCCTACCACCCGCCTGAAAAACTGAATAACTGTATCCCACCCGTCCTCACCCGGCATTACTATCAGCGGTCTGCCGGGGTGATATTCGTTAAAATAGATTAACCGATCCAGCGGATAGAAAAGCACGACATCAACACCGGATTCCCCGATCCCCCGCAGCGTTCGACAAAGGGCATCCAATTCCGACTCATTTTCACCGAGCACCGCCTCTTTGGAGGGCGGCGGTGCAATCATCCCGGATACCTGCACCCCACGCTCTTGAAGCATATCCCTGAAAGGCTTGAAGTCGTCCGATGTCATATACCCTCGATCTGAAGCACCCGGAACCGCACCTGTGCCGAGAAAAATCTCATTCACATCTGCGTCACGACAACTCGCCGCGATTTCGTCTGCACTGCTCGAACCTGCGTGTATACCGACTCTCATGGTTTATCCTCCTGTATTAACCTAAGTTGCTAGGTGTCCTTTGGGATTGGTAGACGTCAATTTGTGTAGGGAACGCAGATCTGCGTTCCCTGCGAAATCCCTTTTCCAACCCAACGGAAGCGCGAAAGCGAAAAAACGGGTACCAATCTGCATAAGAGTAAGAAACAACGGTCGTTGTTCCCTAGAACTCGTTAGGCTTAACAACACTGATGGGTTTTGGTGATTCGCCCTGCCATGCACATCGCGCTCCTCCCCGATAAATCGGGATTCAAAACTGGAGCGCAGGGATTGACCTCATCGCCGTTCTATAGATATATCGCTCCTCTGGAGCGAAAAATAGAATCCCTCAATCTTAACGACAAACCGATGGATTTTCAACACTAGCAACTTGCGTTATATTAACGCAAGTTGCTAGTTGATAAACCAAGCACTATAAACCGAGTTTTTTCTTCAAAACTCGGTTTCTCTCTGACTCTAACAACTTGGGTTATGTCATAAAATAGTAGTTGTAGTGCAAATATTGCTAATCGTGGCGCAGATTGCCCAATCTGCGATCCATTCCCCGCTACAAAATCAACGAAACTTGTGCGTCAGGCGTACAAACTTTATGTGACAACTCAACCTAGGAGCTGACTAGCAACTTAGGTTATATTATGACAACATGCGCTCAACGGTATCTAACTCCGCCTCGGTGTACGGTTGTTGGAATGCACTATCCGTCGGTTCTCCGTCCTCCATTAATACCGGGGATGGGTTCGGAACCTCCCAATCGCCCAATTCCTCGCGGCGAACAAAGTTTCCGCCACATTCCAGAATCGAATAGAACGGTAGGAGAAACATCGTCAATTTTTCCATCAAGTCGTCGCCGGTCTCCGGCGATTCGCCCGTTTCAAACATCTCCTGAATAACCAGCTGCAAGGCGTTCCATGTGTTGTAGCGAAAATGCCCCGGACGCCCCGGTATCTTGCCTTCGGCATCACCCTGATGATCGCCGAAAATACGCATATACCCCTGTGCATCCGCCCCACTCACCAATTCCAACGAACCGTAGTACGGATGTGTCGGGTGGTCATGCTCATACACTACAAGGCCATTCGGCTTTCGCCAATTAGGGGTGTGATACGCCGCACCTGTCATCTTCCCGCGCCCTTTCTTAATCTCGTCTCGTAGGACAGCATGGATATACCATACGCCGTGTAGCCCGTGCGAATAGTAATCGCTCATCGAATTGTGTGCGACATAGCCCTTGATGTCGTTCATGTCGGCGGCTTTTGCACGCAGATCGCCCACGCTCTCGGTATATTCCCACGTTGATGCGGTCAAGAGTGGCGTGCCGTGTTTCGCCGCGAGGTCTACCATCGCTTGACCCTTCGCTAGAGAGGTAGCAAACGGGCGATTAACAAACGTCGGAACACCTGCCTCAAGGAAAGGCTTTGCAAACAGCGGATACAACGAAATTGCAGTAACATCGTCAATGTACACGCCATCAACCTTGCCGATCATATCAGCAGGATGTTGGACAATTTCAACGCCTTGGAATAGTGAATTCAGTCGATCGCCCATATCGGGTCTAATGGTCCAAGCGTGTGTCAGCAGCATACCTGTCGTGCGGATTTGACCCGCAGGTGGGTTCATCGTATTGCCCCAGATACCGTGCATGTGCCCGCCGGGACCGGCTATCACACCAACACGAACAAGGTCTTGTGGGGTAGATCGGGTGAAAGATGGCGTGGTCATAAACTGCTCCTTTTGAAGTGGTTATACGTCAACTCCCCTGACAAGGGGAGAAGATAAGAGGGGATCTTCTCCTTTTGTCTTTCCCCTCTTATCAGAGGGGTTACGAACCAGTTGAATTTTGCTGATTGTAGTGGAATCCAATTTCAAAGTCAAGCAATTTCACCCTCGTCCCTCACATAAACTGGGGGTTACGCAGTTAAAGTGTTGGCTCATGTAAAAAGAAAGTGCAGAGTGGCTCAGAGAAACCGAGTTTTTCCAAAAAAACTCGGTTTCTTTGTGCGATTTCTAAATATTCTTACATTTGATCTCAACCATTTTTTAAGGAGTTTAGACATATCCTGTCCAGACCCCTTAAAGTTGGCTGGCATTTTGAGGTTATTGGTTGATATATTTTATATCAACGCTAAAGAATAATATAAAACCGATTTGAGAACAGAGGAGGAAAGACAGATGCAACGAAGATACAATTCTGCACATTTGATTTCAGCTAGTGTTATAGCCTTGGGTCTAACGCTGTTGATGGTATGCGTTGAGGCACAGGCACGGATTGCCTTCATGTCTGATAGGGATTGGCACTGGGAAATCTACGTAATGGATGCCAATGGGGACAATCAGCGAAACCTTTCTAACAATCCTGCTGAGGATAGGGATCCCTCATGGTTTCCGGACGGTAAACGGATTGCCTTTAGCTCTGATAGGAATGATAGGGCTAGGAACCGGCAAATCTATGTGATGGACATTGATGGGGGGAATCAGCGAAACCTTTCTAACAATGACTTTGATGAATGGGACCCCTCATGGTCTCCGGACGGTGAACAGATTGCCTTCGTGTCTAATAAGGATGGGGCCAGTGAAATCTACGTGATGGACAACGATGGGGTGAATCAACAAAGACTCACCAATAATGTCCCTCCTGACTATTCACCCTCATGGTCTCCGGACGGTAAACACATTGTCTTTGTTTCCATTAGGGGTGGGAAAGGGGGTGAAATCTACATGATGGACGACGACGGGGGCAATCAGCAAAACCTTACCAATAATGACCGTACTGACGATAATCCCTCATGGTCACCCGATGGTAAGCGCATTGCTTTTGATTCATTTGGGGCTGGTGAGAAAGACATCTATGTGATGGACGTCAATGGGCATAATCAGCGAAACCTCACCAACCATCCCGATGGGGACTGGAATCCCGTATGGTCTCCTGACGGCAAACGGATTGCCTTCGTGTCTAATAGGACTAGGGATTTGAATCGGGACATCTATGTAATGGACGACGATGGGGGGAATCTGCTAAATATCACCAATAATCCTGATGATGCCGAAGATCCTGCATGGCTTAACGCTGTTCTTTCAGTTCCTCCCGCCGGCAAAAAGTTTACAATGTGGGGACGACTCAAACAAGTTGACCGATGAGGAATAATGCGTAATACGTAAGGATAAACGGAACGGGGATTCCCATTTCCTACGAATGACTCGGTTCTGTTTTGTGGTAGGGGGTTTCGTAGGTAACCACTCTTGGATGCTCGGTCGTGGATGGGGAATCATTGTTCCGTACAACTACTGCAAAAAAGCGGTTGCCAGCACAAGCCAATCTCTATCCACCCCAAAGAATAATAAGCCGATTTGAGAACATAGGAGGAATAACAGATGCAACGGAGATACAATCTCGCCCATTTGATTTTAGCTAGCGTTATAATTTTGGGTCTGACGATGTTGATGGTATACGTTGACGCACAAGCACAGATTGCCTTCGTGTCTGAGAGAGCTGGAAACTGGGAAATCTACGTAATGGACAACGATGGCGAGAATCCGCGTAGACTCACCAATAATCCCGATAAGGATGTGAATCCCTCTTGGTCCCCTGACGGTAAACGTATTGTCTTTCGCTCTAATAGGGATGGACACCTTATAAACGGTATACCTACTTATGAAATCTACGTGATGAATGCCGATGGGAAGAATCAACACAATCTCACTAACAATCCTGGTAATGACCTCTCTCCTTCCTGGTCCCCTGACGGTAAACGGATTGCCTTCGCATCTTTTAGGAGGAACAAGGATGGGAACTTACCACACTTTGACATCTACATAATGGGCACCGATGGGAAGAATCAACAAAGACTCACCGATAATCCGCATGGTGACCAATATCCCTCATGGTCACCCGACGGTGAACGCATTGTCTTCAGTTCCCGTAGGGAGGGGCACTTTAGAAACAAGTTGGGAATCACTTATGAAATCTACGTGATGGACACTGATGGGAGGAATCAACAAAGACTCACTGAAAACCGCAAGAATGACAGATCACCCGTATGGTCCCCTGACGGTAAACGAATTGCCTTCGCGTCTGATAGGAAAGGGGACCTTGTAAACTATCAAATCTACGTGATGGATGCTGATGGGGGGAATCAACAAAGACTCACCAATAATCGCAGCGATGACAATTCTCCCTCATGGTCACCCGACGGTGAGCGGATTGCCTTCTCGTCTAATAGGGACGGGAACTTTGAAATCTATGTGATGGACGCCGATGGTGGGAATCAGCAGAACCTCACCAATAATCCCCATGGCGATGGTAACCCTGTGTGGTTGAACTCTCCGTTTTTGGTTTCTCCCGCAGGCAAAAAGTTTACAATGTGGGGACGGCTCAAACAGGTTGACCGCTAACTGCCATTATTGAGAAAGTAGTGTTCACTGAGACACGGGAGCGTACAGGGGTGGGATATAAACGCCAAGGGAGGGGCGGAAGACTCCATGTGATAATAATCCGAATTGTCACTTCTGGCTTGGTTTGTCCGTATCTAATCGGGACATTACCAAGCCGTTCCCGTTCCGAGGGACTCCGATCCCGATGAAATTGAGGATGCTCGGAAACGGCATAAATCGGAGGAATTCACGATTCCGTAAGCCCCCAAACGAGACAACGAAATCGGGATCTAATTGTAAAGGGATTGTCTAAACAAGTTGACCTCTAGCCACTCCAAAGAATAATAAGCCGATTTGAGAACATAGGAGGAATAACAGATGCAACGGAGATACAAGCTCGCCCGGTTGATTTTAACTAGCGTTGTAGCCTGGGGTCTAACGTCGCTGATGGTAGCTGTTGACGCACAAGCACAGATAGCCTTCGTGTCTAATAGGGATGGGAACTGGGAAATCTACGTGATGGATATTGATGGGGGGAATCAACAAAGACTCACCAATAATCCCAATAAGGACTATGCACCCTCATGGTCACCCAATGGTAAACACATTATCTTTGTGTCCGATCGAAATGGGAACCGTGAAATCCACGTGGTGGACACCGATGGAGGCAATCAACTAAACCTCACCAATCATCGCGATTCTGACAGTTCACCCTCATGGTCACCCGACGGTAAACGGATTGCCTTCTATTCCCGTAGAGATGGAAACGCTAACATCTACGTGATGGAGGCCGATGGAGGCAACCATCAAA
Source organism: Candidatus Poribacteria bacterium (assembly GCA_965208425.1). GTDB lineage: Bacteria > Poribacteria > WGA-4E > WGA-4E > PCPOR2b > PCPOR2b. Next base: position 435,627 of record OZ242335.1, read on the forward strand.
ATCTTACTAACAATCCCTTTGATGACAAGCATCCCTCATGGTCACCCGACGGTGAACGCATCGTCTTCAGTTCCCGTAGAGATGGGCACTTTAGAAACAAGTTTGGAATCACTTATGAAATCTACGTGATGGACATTGATGGGAGGAATCAACAAAGACTCACTGAAAACCGCAAGAATGACAGTTCACCCGTATGGTCCCCTGACGGTAAACGAATTGCCTTCGCGTCTGATAGGAAGGGGGACTTTGAAAACTTTGAAATCTACGTGATGGACGCCGATGGGGGGAATCAGCGAAAACTCACCAATAATCGCCGTCATGACAGTTCGCCCTCATGGTCCCCTGACGGTAAACGGATTGCCTTCTCGTCTAATAGGGACGGGAACTTTGAAATCTACGTGATGGACGCCGATGGGGGGAATCAGCGAAAACTCACCAATAATCCCCATGGTGACGGTAGTCCTGCATGGTTTGACCCTGCTTTTGCAGCTTACTCCTGCCCCGGTCACGATCCTCTCAGACAGGTAAGATACTAACAATGTGGGGACGGTTCAAGCAGATTGACCGATAACTACTATTATTGAGAAAACAGTATTTGCTGAGACGCGGAAACATACGGGAGTGTGTCATAAACGCCAACGAAAGGGCGATGGGTTCGTCCGATAATAATACGAATTACCCTTTTAACCGTAAAGGGTTTGCCAACCCAATCTGAACTCTATCGATTCCAAAGAATAATAAACCTATTTGAAAATAGGGGAGGAAAGAAAAAGGCAACGGAGATACAAGCTCACACATCTAATTTTAGCTAGTGTTATAGTTTTGGGGCTGATGTTGTTGATGGTATGTGTTGGCGCACAAGCACGGATTGCCTTCATGTCTAAGAGGGATGGGAACTTTGAAATCTACGTGATGGACGCCGATGGGGGCAATCAACAGAACCTCACCAATAATCCGCATAGCGATATTAGTTCTGCATGGTTTAACTCTTCTTTTTCGATTTCTCCTGCCGGCAAAAAGTTTACAATGTGGGGACGGCTCAAACAAGTCAACCAATAACATTAATTATCGGTTGTTTCCCCCTTGCACCGGGGCGGCTTTTGAAAATAAACGCCGTGTAGATCCGCTTTTTTTAGTACTACCCCTTGAATCTGATGTTCTCTGAGATAATCTGTCACAGCCTCCCGGCATCCGGGCCATCTCCAATAATCATCCAAAACAACAAACCCGCCTTCAACCACTTTATCGTAGAAAGTTTCTAAAACTATCTTGACCGATGCATACCAATCGGCGTCGATATGCAGGAGCGCGATGGTTTGAACGCCTGCTGTCTGCAATGTTTCATCAAACCACCCGGGGACAGTGTTGACATGCTGTAACGAGAGTCGAAATCGGCGGAAAATTCGCTCAACCTTCTCCGTCTCACCTTGACACCACCCTTGAAAATAGGTCTCCCTTGTCTGTTTTCCGTCTTTGTTGCTCGGTGCCGGCAGCCCACGAAACGAATCAAAGAGCCACAACTTCCTGACTTTGCCGGAGGTTGTGTCGTCTTGGTCCGTCACCCCCATCATAGCAGCAGATCTACTATTCCACATCCCGCACTCGACTATATCTCCGGGTAAATTCAGCCTATTTACCTTTTGTGTCAAGCGATGGAGGTTTATCAGTCGCTTCACCGATACCTTTGTATATCTGGGGATTAGCTGCAGGTTGAGCACAGCGAGCCTTAGAGACTTTTTCTGGGGGTTGCGGATGAGAAACCACAGGATATCGAGCAACCCCTTTCCTGAGAACAAGATTTGACCGGTAAAAAAATCGGTAGATAGGAGTTTAATCAGATTCATTGTAGTTTTTTAGGTGTTTGAGGTTTGAAACCGAGTTTTTTCTTGAAAACTCGGTTTCTGTTTCTCAATTTCTTAACATGAGCCTCAACTTTTTTAAGAATGGCGTAGGTTGGGTTGAACGGCACCGATAAAACATACCGAGTAATTCCACTTTAATCGCAGGACACTGTTCGGCCCAACATCTTACAAATATAGTGAAACCCAACTCTTGATAAGGAATGTAGCTTGGATGTTGGGTTTCACTGCATCTATCTATGAGATGGTATTGTTAAAAGAGTAACTGCTATCGTAATTGATAATAATTGGCTTTGAATCGTTCAACCCAACCTACGGATCACTGCTGTGTCCCGGTAGGGGTTTTCGTAGTGACCAACGATCGTTGGTCACTACAACTACTGCAAAATGTCAACACGCTCTGGTAACTTGGGCGATTTTCACTCCTCATTCAGCCTATCGTGGTATCCTATAAATCCAGACATAGTCAATGCCGTTGAGGGTTATCACGTGTTCTAGCTCGCCGTTGAGCGTTCCCGTTTGCGGCACCCATCCCGCTTGAGATTCGCGGATATGGACCACCTCATAATCTGGGACGACCGCTTCACCTGCGTCGGACCAGAGGGGCTGTCCGACAAAGTAGGGAATAAAGAATTGGGCACTTTGCGGAAAGGTTTGAATCCGCATCTCTTGTGCATTTGGCTTCCCATTTAGGTATTTCGCCGCGAGATCGTACCCCGCGCCTGCGCCAACTGTGATAATTTTTCTGATATCAGTGAGTTTGAAGCAGAGGTTGTAGTAGGTGCCGTAGTAGGGGTGAAGCCGTAGGACCGGCACGATTTGGATCAGGAAGATACAGAGGAGGGTCACGATAGAGAAGATGAATTTTTGGGGAGTTGCTCCGGTTCCAAAGCGGGAATCAATATAGGAGTAGCCCCATCTGAGAAATTCAAAGAAACCGATGGCGGCAAGTATCTCCAGCATTGGGAAAGCGGGTAACAGATACCGACTAAACTTTTTGCTTGTCAGCGAGAGACAGAGGGTGAACAGTAAGACAACCGCCACCAGTCCGAGTCCTATCCGAAACTGTCGCGCATAGCCTTCCTCATGGCGCTTCCTCCACAGAAAGAGACACGCGCCGAATGCTAAGGGAAGCGTTAGCGGCGTGGTCTCTGTACAGAGCACCAACGGGTAGAAGAGCCAGCCGGGGTCATATAACACCTGTCCGAGGAAGAAGTGTTCGACGTTATGTGGCGTGGCAATCGCCCACGCAACGCCATCGAACACCCTCCATACGGTTTGGACCATATAGCCGGATACCACACCTACCACCACAACCGATGCCAAATATAGGGTGAGTCGCCCATGTGCCCCTTTCTGTAACTCCCGATACGCAAATAGCGTGACGCCTAATAGACACACCCCAAATATCAAACAGGTGGGATTCCAAAAGAGGGGCCACAGCGCGAAAACGGTGAGTAACGTGCAACTCAGGAAACAGAGAGTCGCCCCAAGCCCCCGGAGAAAGAACTGCCGCCACGTCTCCTCTCGGTTCCGAAACAGGGCAAAGCAGATGGGCAGCCACAAGAGCAAAATAAGGGAGTTGCTTTTGGCAAGGCAGGCTAGACCAAAGGCAATGCCAGAGCCGATGAGGTAACGACGTTTTTGAGGTGCCCCACAATAGATCAGGAGGGACAGGACTGCTAACAGGACAAAAGTCGCCGCCAAGGCATCGGTGTGGACGCGACGGGATTGGGCTAAAAAGAGTGGAGAGAAGGATAGAAACGCCGCACCGATGACTGCAACCCAACGTCCAAACAACCGATAGAGCAGCACCGCTGCGACACCAATCCCGATTAACAGGGCGACGCCGATGAACCATCGGGCTAACGCCAAACCTTGAACACTTATATGCGGTTCGGTCAAAAGAGTGCGCAGGGCAGCAAGCCACATCGTTATGACACCGGGATGGAAGGTGACAAGGGTTTCTGAAAAAGCACCCATCTCGACTGCGGTCATAAACACTGTACTATGGTCCAGCCACCCACCTTCATCAGAGGTCCAGTGGTCGCCCAAAGAGAACAATCGAGACATACTTGCAACTACAAATAAGCACACACCAAAAAAGAGTGAGGAAGTTTTCGGAGAGAGTGGTTTCATTGGGAAGACGATTGTGCAACAGCAAGGGCTAGATTAGGTTGTTTCTCTCGTTCAAGGGTTTCTTGTATCTGCTTTGCCAATATCCGCTTTCGCTCATGTTAAGATTTAGTGCAAAGAAACCGAGTTTTAAAGAAAAACTCGGTTTCTCTTCGTGCCTTGCACTTTCTTTTTACATGAGCCTCCGCTTTATGTTAGGACCAAACAGCCAGCTAAGCAAATCGGTCGTTATGCTAAAAGCCCCTGGAGGGGCTTTTAGCATAACGAAGATGCCTGATTTCAATGTGTATACCAATCGCTGCAGCACCAGCCGGCTACTTCAAAGGCGAAATGCCCTTCGTCAAAGGGCGGGTCGGGGTCCTCGCACCAATACCCCCCGTGTGCCTCTGCGTCATAGGTGAAACATGTAACCATTGACACAGCTAACAGACTTAGTGCTAAAATGAAAACCATTCCGAGGGTCAATACTTTCCGTAACATTATGGGTAACTCCTTTCGGATTTGCAGAAGCAAGCAATCTACTTCTGCTGTTAAAAATAGAACTCTTCCGAATCGTCCGATTCGGGACAATCCAAATAGGAGCAATTACCATGCCAAAGAAAACGCGAATGCTCTAAAGTCAATCGCTATCAGGCTTTCAACGGCAAATGTTAAAAAAACATTGAGGTGATTAACCCGATTATTAGTAACTGTTGCTAGCAACTATTACTAACGTCCTCGCACGATTGTAATTATAAGAATATCAGTCGGTACACAACAACTCCAGTCCCACGGTGCCGAGACTCCTCCAAAAGCCCGCTGGCAAATTGAGGGGGAGTAATTTGTGTTAGAATATAGAGTGTAAAATACCGGTTTAACGAGGTAATTGCTAACCAGAACGGTGACGTTCTGCGGTGAGTTGGCTCAACTGCTTCTGATTATGTCCTCCATCACAGCTCTGCACGCTTGCTGACCGAAATACATGGTACGCTGTCCATCTAACATTGGGAGACCCCGCAGACGCTTGATCCTCCCGTGGAGAGCGGGTCAGGTTAAAGACCTTCGCCCCATCGGAGACCGTCACATCGATTTTCCTGTTCTCATCTTGATTGGAAAAGAACACGATTGTTGAGCCATCAGGAGACCAAGAACCTACCTTATCAACTTTTAGTGACTCCGCAAAATTCTTGAACCGGTTACCCTCAATATCCATGATGCACACTTCATGCACACTTCAGCCTTGCCATCTAGCCACCGGTCAGTGCTGGCCAGGGCTAACCATTTTCCATCCGGAGCCCATTTTGGCGATAGATATTTTTGACCGCCAAAATGTTGGGTTAAGTTTTTGCTGAAGTTATCCTTCGCAGAATCGTCAAAGACTACTACTCTGATTGACCGAATTCCCGCTTGCTGAAATGTACGATTCTTCCAAACTCCAAGAAGAACCGAAGGGATCTCCAAATATATGTGAGCGCTACGTGAATCCAGCATCACGGTCGGTATAATCTATTCCGTCCGGTGATCAGGTAAATGGACCATATCTGGAACGACTAATCCTCCGCCAGTCTTCCTCCATCTAATACATCAACTCCTGTCTTAACCCAATCCCCAAAAGGTTTGCTCTATCGCTCAGTTGCAAATACAATGGGCACTGCAGCGGAAACCTGTTCAGTGAAGAAGCTCCATGTAAATAGACATATCATAGCACCAAGGACCTTCTGAAACATTGAGAGTTGTTTCAACATGTCAAGCCCCCTTAAGCTCTTTTGATCCCTATGTGTGACCGAACTTCAATGGAGGTCTCCCTTTATCTCTCCCCAAATGGTTGTGAGTTGCCTTCGGGGCTGTACTGAAAGAGCCTCATATTGAACCTCAAAGTCATCAAAGTGGACACGATTCCCCCAGCCTGACGACAGGTAAATTTTCCCTGCTGTGTAGGTGTCGTCAAAAAAATTTAGCATCTCTATGTCATCAATGAAGCATTGAAACCGATTTCCCTCAGCAATGAGCTTCAAGCGATACCACTTGTGTAGCCTAAAATCAAATAGTCGAAATGCGCGCGATCTGACCTCGCTTTTGATATTCCGTCTATCTCCTTTCTTAGAAACCTCCACATGTTGAATGGTCGCCCCAAAACCTCTTTCTGTAACTCCACCGCCTATATCTTGATAACCTAGAATGAACTTGTAAGATTGCCCGTACAGAAGCGTTCGGAGTGTCTTGTTTCCCTGAAAACTCTTAATGAACGGCTCAAAGCGTGGAGGTATATGAGCGCGCAGCCCAACGTGTGGACCATGCAGAATACCCTTAACTAGCCTGCTGATTTTTACAGACACTGACACTTCATAGTCGCTTGCGATTACACCATCAACAGCAATGACAGCCTCTGCCCCAAACTCGGCCTTAGGATTAGGAGAACTGAGGACCAATGCGCTGTCTTGAATCCTGCCATGTTCGGCACCTTGCATGAACGTCCATCCCTTTAAGTCACCATCATTAAAATCATCACGAAATATCTCTGCCCGTACTGATGATACCAACAACGTAAGTATCGACATAATCATCATGTGCTTCATGAGATAGCCCCTTCCTTCTCTGCTGTAAGTTAATACGGATTCAAGCGCAGTGGATCGCGCACAATTCCTCGAGAGTTCAGTTGTAATTACGTAGGTTCACCCTTTGCCTAATAAATCAGGCAGGTACAATAGTCCAATAGAGTATCGTAACCCAAAAACGCTTTCTCTCAATCGCGGTTTACACTGAGATTTGACAATAGTGTTTTATTGTAAACTGAGTGTCCTAGCTTTTAGGTGTTTTACCTTCTACTTACTAAAGTTTGTACAATTTGCTTTGGGTTCAAGCAGCCTTATTGAGGGTTTGTTCAAGTTGTTGAATATCGTGCGAGTGTATCATTGTGGTTTGTCTGCGAAAATAACTCTCGATGAAGGCACACAGATACTGTACCATCAACCCGCGTGTCAATACCAATCAATGCCTAATTCCTGACACACCTGTTCAACGCGTATCGAGCTGCCGATAGCAGAGGCAGTGTTGAATACCAATTGTGTTAGACAACTTGCGACGAAACTGAGCTGCACAAACCGATTGATGCTTTTTTTGGATTTGATCCGATAGGTATCAAATCCGAAGTGCTGCTTTACGTCCCGAAAGGCAGTCTCAATCAACCACCTTTGCCGGTAATATCGAACTATCCGACATACGTCAAGTGTCAAATCGGTGGTGTAGACACAGAAGTATTGAACCCCCTTTGCTTTTTTGGGACGTTTTCGCGTCACCACCAAGCGAACCGGGTTAGGACACATTTTCGTCCGAACCACTACAGATGCAACTGAATACCTTTTGTTGTCACTATCAATAGTAGCATGCCGGAGATACCCAAGATGTGGGCGTTTGCCATATTTCTTGGGTCGTCCCCGTTTGGGTCGCTTACAGGCCACAGGTAAACGATAGAAAACAGCATTGGACTTAGCATGACATAGGATACGATGTCCCGCTTTTAGCACACATTCAAACACTTTTCGCCGATTGAAGCCACGGTCAAAGAGAATCAGTCCACGCGGGATTTGACAGCACCTCCACTTCAGCACCGAATCGCTGTTATCCTGATGGGACTGAGGACACATCAATTACACCCAAACGGGAAACAGAATCGCCTCTGTGGCAGTGGTGCAAAGCAACCCCAATGCCCCAAACTGATAACCAAAGTGAAACTTCAATTGATTGGTATTACGCTTTCGGTAGCGATGATTTCTGAAAAAGTGGAGTCCGAATTGCTTATGTCCGGTCTTTACCGATCGGGTCTCGTCGTAAACGTAGATCCAGCTATCAAACTGTTGTTGTAGAAACTTAATCAGATGTTGAGCGACTGCATCGGCGTCCCATTTACCACCAGACAAAAACTTTACTAGCGAGCCGTAACCCGTTTTGGGACGAACCGCTTTTCTGCCTCTTTTCACATAAAAATTGTACAAACTTTAGTTCTACTTAAGGACATGATTTAATTAGATGATCGGAAGTCCTGTTGTGTTTACTAGAGGTGTGAGTTGCAGCCTGAAGCAAACACAGGTGCAGAAACTATAACAGAAACCAGTCGAAAGCGGAAAAAGTATGCTCTTCGCTGCCTTTTTCCCTTCGGAATTTTAGTCGATGTGTAAAGTATATTTTATCTCTTTTCCGCTATGGAAAAATTCCTCCCTGTCAGTCTTGAAGCGTGAGAGCATATTTGTCAGAGAATCACGAGTTTCATTTATCTCCATTTGCACCGGTGGGGTGTTTGGCTGAATTCTTAACCATGCCTCCATCATGGTAATTAAATCGTCAACTGCCAGTGGACCTGTTGATGCACGTTTAAGCATTTCAACAACGATGGCAACGTCTTGTGAATTTCCCTCCACTATATCGTTCCTAGACTCAAGAGCCGAGATAAGACTTGTGAAACCACTATCGTTGTCTCTTTCTACCTGTTCTTCGGATTCCGAATCAGCAATATGATAGTGTGTCAGGGACTCCGGGGTTGTTTCGGCACGACGTCGTTCCGCGATGTGCGTGTCTGTCATTTCTTTTTTTTCTGAAACGATTACAGATGAAACTTTAGGCGGTTCTCCAAACGACTGCTTAAAACGTTTCAAATCCGATCGGGCGTAAAGAAAGATCCCTACACACATTAGGATTGTTAGAATAATAATCCCACCAATCATTTGAGGGATGTTTTTCGTTAACCTTATATTCATTCTATCCTCCCTTCAAATGTTGCTCTCATTCGGAGTGGTAGGAGAGCAACGCAATCACTTCCTCTGAGGAGTGGTCATCTAACGTCATTTTAAATGGTATGACATATACTTTCCCTAAGCAAGTAGACCGTTATGCTAAAAGTCTCCGAAGATACTTTTAGCATAACAAGGGTGGTTGACTTTTACCACTGAAGTCTAGCCAGTATGCCATGGATGAGGGGGCGGGTTGCAGAACTCAATCCAATGCCATTCACCGTTAACAAAGACCCAATCACCCACGCAGTTAGCTGGGTGCGCCTCTGCTGTGTCAAGGGTAAAGCATGTAATCAGCGAAAGAGATAACAGGGTTATCACTAAAATGAAAGCGATCCCTAGGGTTAATGCTTTTCTTAACATTATGGTTAACTCCTTTTGGATTTGCAGAAGCAAGTAATTCACTTCTGCTGTTAGAGATAGAACTCTTCCGAATCTTCTGATTCGGGACAATCCAGATAGGTGCAATTGCCATGCCAAAGAAAACGCTGATGCTCTAAAGTCAGTCAGCATCAGGCTTTCAACGGCAAATGTTAAAAAAGTCATTGAAGTGATTCGCCCGATTATTAGTAAATGTTGCTAGCAACTATTACTAACCGGGCCGGGAACGTTCCACGGTGAGGTGGCTCATATTTTGAATCAGATCGATCGTATCGGTGAGGTTATCGTCGAATTGGATTTCTAACGGCGAGAGCGTATATTGGAAGCAGGGCGCTAACAGGATCACCGCGAAATCTTCCTGTATGAGGGACAATACCTGCCGCCCAATCCTACTTCTTGCCCTCGGGTTATCCATTCCGTTGAGCTGAGAGAGCATCTCGTCAACTTGGGGACTGGAGTAGCCGAAAAAGTTGTGTTCTCCGTCGGAGTGGAAGAATTGCGACAGATTGCTGTACCCTAAACCGAAAAAGAACTGCGTTAAAAAGGCATCCGCCTCCGCCCGCATCTCCCCTTTGACAGAGATAGGATTCCCCACAGAAGAACCCGTGGACTTTCCAATGAGGTAAGCCAAATAGCGAAAAACACCGCCCGAACAGGCAACCCGAATGTCAAAGGGAGAGTGCGGGTGTTGTGAGAACTCCGCTTCTTCAGCAATCTGCCCCATGCGTAGATAGAGGTTGATTGCCTCATAATCAATAACACCTCTCAACAGACTACAGTTGCTTTCGTCCGAAAGAGGTCCGTGATGGCGGTTGAGGAATAGGGCGTAGTAGTTATCTTCAAAAAAGGGCCACTGTTGACAAGGCACCGTTGTTGGGAATTGGTAGAGGGACTGCATCGCATAAAAAGGGACAAAAAGCAGATCCAGCACACTATTCTCGATTGCTTTAACCGCATTGGCGGGCAGTGTGAAGCGCCTTACGGTCAACCAATCGATGTGGGGATCCCCTCCGCGGTAGTAATCTGGATTCTGCTCGAAGCGAAAAGTCATAGCATCCGGCCGGAACCCCTTCAATTGATAGGGACCTGAGGTCACGCGGTAGGGTTGGGACGCGTGGGAAGGGCGTGGGCAGATACCGCGCAGATAAAAGGGAAAGAGCGGCTCTTCTTGAGAAAGTTGAACCCGAAGTTGGGTTTTGCCATCCGGTTTAATATCTTTGATAATCGGTGCGATACGGCTCTCGGAAAGTGCTGTGATGACCTCTTCGAGGATAATCGGCTTTCCATCACTCCAACGGAGGTCTTTCCTCAACCTCAGCTGCCACTGCGAATTTCCTTTTATCGCCTCGCAACCGGTTGCAAGGCGTCCTTCGATCTCGCCGTTTCGGTGGCACACCAAGAGCGAGTCATAGCATAGATGTTGCAGCCAGAAACTCAGTGCCGGGTGTGGACGGTCTAAAAAACCCATTTCGGGTGGAATCAACTCGCCGATCTCGAGCCAGCTGACAGGTGCCCCCTCATTGGAACGGATGGAGCGAAGGCTTCCGGTGTAGGAGACCCCCATCTGTTTTTGAAGCTGTTGGGCAATCTCCTTCTGATCCGGTTCCCGTTGATTCAACTTTGACAATATAAATTGGATCTGCGTCGGTTGTAAGGTTGGTTCAGCCAACTGGTTTTTGAGAAGGTTCACATCTTTTCTGCACCGGCTGACATGGCGCGCTGACATTCCGATCCCTTGGGCTATTTCTTTGTCGTTGGCTTGGGGGTGTTGCTTTTGATAGGCAATAAATTTGAGGAGGGTATCGACTTTGGACATTTATATAAGTTAAACGGACCTTTCATAGTAATAGGACGCAAAGGCGCGAGCATCTGAAACGTGAAGCAAACTCACGCTTTTGAACCCGATAAATTGATGAACTAACTGATTTCGTTGAGGGGTGCTCATAATTATTGTCTGAATCGCAGATTAAGCAGATGACGCGGATAACACGGATTCAAAACTGATTGAATCTTCGGGAAAAATTTGTCACAGCGCAATAATATGTCAGGACTTATGCAAATTGAACAGAAAATTGGCCTATTTTGCTGAAAAGTCACTGTTTGGTTGCATTTAACCCCCTAAATCCCCCCCGATTTCATCGGGATGTGCCACTTATCAGGGGGACTTATGAACGCGCTGCGTAGGTCCTAGTGTTTGAGAATTTGTGAAAAAAGAAAGAGCAAAGCACAAAGAGAAACCGAGTTTTTTCTTGAAAACTCGGTTTCTGTTACACGATTTGTGAACATAAGCACAGTGTAAGTTCTCGATGGACTAGGGTATCTATTTATGAGTCCCCCTTGTTTATAGTAGATTTTAGAATTACTGATACACTTTCAATGCACAACCAACCCCCTAAATCCCCCTTATCAGGGGGACTTCGGAAACTTCGAGTGGGTCGGAGTTATTGGTAAATGTCTCCTTATTTCTTGTGTTTACTATAGTTGCTAGTCCTAGAGGCCTGATAGTGCGCTTTGACCAGCAGAGGCACAATACTATCGTAGACCTCTTCCTTTGAATTTGCTTCGGTAATTTCTCCCGTCTGGTAGAGGGCATCGGCACGACAATCGGCGCAGATGGGGAGATATTGGCAAGAGAGACACTGCTCTGAACGAACGTACTGCTCCTTGAGAACCAGATCAATCCCACCAATCTCCCCGGAGATATGCCCCGCCTCATATTTTTTATCTCGACCGATGAACGTCGGACAGGTATAAATTTTTCCAGAGGGATCCAAGGTGATATTCCGTCCATCGTGGCGCTGCATGGCGCACCATGTGTGTTGAGGACGGAGATCGTCGTATAATCCCTTCTCTGCGGCATAGATCGAGAGTTTCGCAACTTCAACTGCCATTTTTTTCTCTGCTATCAGTATTTGCGCCTCATTTATGGACAACTGTGCCGCCTCAACAGTTTCATTGTCGTATGTCGGCATAACCGGTGAGAAATTCATCTGGACCCGCTTTTGGGAGTAACCCTTCAAAGCTAAAGTGTCAACCAACTCGTACGCCGCATCAATCCGGGATTCATCAAGGACACACAGAACGGTGGTATGGATGAGACCCGCATATTGAGAAAGATTTTTCATAATCGTGGAATAGGTGCCTTTGCCACTCTGAAACGGACGCGACGCATCGTGCGTCTGTTGGTTGTTGCCGACGGAGATCTGTATAGAAGTGTCTTCTTAACAACCCTCCGTGTCACCGGCTGTTATCCTCCGAAACAATATACAGTATAAACCTCCTTGCCTTCAATTTGCAATCAGTTTTTGACGGATATAGACCAGAAAAACCGTTCCACCAACACAAAGAACAACCCGTTTTTGAAGGTGTCTGGACATGTTACGTCCAGACGCTCTAAAGACGACTGGATTTTTTGTTTTATAGGCTGTTATCCTTACTGTTGCAACTTAGGAGTGATTAGGTTTTTGAACCGATTCTACCTCTATTTGGAGGTTTATCATGCTCGTCCCGGAGCATTTTAAGGGAGGTTTACTGTGACAAAGACAATGAATATGAATCGGAAAGCGCGTTCCAGCAAGGCAAAGAACAACTCACCACCTTTGAACGGGAGAAGTGAGCTATTCTCAAGCGACCATACGGGGACCGTCGGAACCAAGCGCCAGACATATCACATTCATGTGGACTTAATCGCCAAGCTGCGGGGATACGCCTACTGGGAACAGCAGCAGATCTCGGAGGTGATTAACCGCGCGTTGGAACAGTTCTTCGAGGATAAGGAAGTCAGGCTGCGTCCCCCGAAGAGCTCCGCATCAAGAAAAAAAAGGTAACTCCAGAAATTTCCAAGTGAGTCCATTCAACAGTTGATTCCGGACTCTCTAGGAAATGGAGCGTAGCCCAGATTTTTCCATCTCCGGTAGTCGAGGTTTCCTAACCTCGCCGATTTGCAGTGTCCAATTAATTCTAAAATCTACCATAATTTTCATCGCTGGCAATTAGGAATCAACAGAAGCGGTAACTCGAAATTCATATCTCGACAATTTTCTGTCAATTTTTCAGGAATTAACCTATAATAACCTAAGTTGCTAGTCAGCTCCTAGGTTGAGTTGTCACATAAAGTTTGTACGCCTGACGCACAAGTTTCGTTGATTTTGTAGCGGGGAATGGATCGCAGATTGGGCAATCTGCGCCACGATTAGCAATATTTGCACTACAACTACTATTTTATGACATAACCCAAGTTGTTAGAGTCAGAGAGAAACCGAGTTTTGAAGAAAAAACTCGGTTTATAGTGCTTGGTTTATCAACTAGCAACTTGCGTTATAATACAAGGCATGAAACCCTATTGCCTCATCTATCAGATGGACTCAAGCGGCGTGCTGCCCGCTGCAACGGATGTCGATGACTACCTCAAGGGTATCGTTGGCTTTCTTGAGGACAGCCACATTGACTGTCTCTTTTGGCACGACGGAGCTGGCGGTAACACCGCCAACTACGACAGCGACGTGTTAGAGTTGACCGGGGAGCGCATTGGCGAGGTAAATCCGTCGCTGCTGCGTCTTATTGAAGAGGGCAACGACCCGCCGAAGATTGTTGTGCCAGCAGCAAAGGAGCGGGGTGTAGACATTTTCTACTCCCTCCGTATCAATGACTGTCACGATTCCTTTGGTCATGAGCGGCTGTGCCCTACTTTCAAAGTAGAGCATCCGGAGTGGACAATCGGAGCGGGGCATCCGGAGGTGCACCCCTCTGTCCACCGCAACCTCAATTTTGCGGTGTCCGAAGTGCGCGATCTGAAGTTCGCTGTCATTGAGGAAATTTTCAGGAAGTACGACTTTGATGGATTGGAGATCGATTTCCTCCGCAGCCCTCCCTATTTCATTCCGAGCGAAGCTCCCAAAAACGCCCATCTGCTCACGGAGTTTCTTAGTCAGGTCAGGGAACATCTGAATCGACGAGGTGGGGTGCGGGGTGGTCAGATCCCGCTGGCGGTGCGTGTAAATCCCACGTTGGAAGGGTGTCGGTTGGATGGATTCGATATTCCAACTTGGGTCGAGGAGAGGTTGGTGGATGCTCTCATCCTCGGCAGCGGCAACATAGACTGTGACGTGGCGGCGTTTAAGAACCTGACTGACGATACAGGAATATTGGTGTATCCCTGCGTGTACGCTTGGCCCAGTGGCTACAATATCATCTTCGGCTTTGAGGATTCCGAACCGATGTTCCGCGCTTTGGCATCCAACTACTGGAGTCAGGGTGCCGACGGTATCTACACCTTCAACTGGAACGCGCACTCCTACGTGCACCGTCCCGACAAAAACTCACAATTCGCACCTCAGATACAGTTATTGCGAGAGATAGATGCACCCCAAACGATGCGGGGTAAGGATAAGCTTTATGTTGCCGACCGGCTCTTGGGAGAAAAACCGATGTTGCCACACAACTGGCTGCACGCAACGCTCCCACAAACCCTAGAACGGGGAGGGCAGGTTGATATTCCCATCTGGGTGGCGGAGGATTTCACTGAATCTCCTATCCCTCGGACGATATGGCTGTCCCTCACTTACAGCAATCTCACAGGAACGAGTCAAATTGAGGTTACGCTCAACCGGCAGCCGTTGTCGGAACTTGAACCGACCGACCCTTGGCTCCCGCCTGACAATACGGATAGTGCTTCGCAAAAAGGGCAAGTCCACGCTCTGCGTCAGGAGATAAGTCCCGATCTGCTCATACAGGGGAGGAATCATGTCGGGATCTCAGTCGTCGCTGGTGAGGTTACGGTGCAGGGGGTGGAAATCCATGTGCTTTACTGACTTTTCGCAGTGGAGGAGGTAATGTTCCATTTATGGTAGATCTTAGAATTAATGAAACACTCCAAATTGGTAGGCGCTGTTTCCAACTGCGCCGTTTCAACCCACCCAACGGTGTGTATGCGGTGCGGTTAGAAACCGCACCTACCGGCCGGGGAGCGAAAGTGTCTCTTTATTTTTAGAATTTACCATAATCTACATGAAACTGTTCAATCTGCCAATTATTGACGATGGCAATTTCTCGTAGTTTCCTATCGGGATTGACGACGACCGGGTGTCCAACCTGCTTGAGTTTGTGTGCGTCTGAATGGTGATTTCCGTAGGCATAAGATTCGGTCAGGTCAAAATTGTGTGTTTGAGCAAGTCGCTGAACCAATGTGGCTTTATTCTCGCCGTAAGGATTTAAGCCCACACACCGCCCTGTGATCTCTTCTTCAATGACCTCTAGAGCGTATCCAATCATAAGATCCGCATTCAGGTGTTCGTAGAAAAACCGGACCAAAAGTTCTAGGGATCCGGATAAAATAACAATAGCTCGCCCTTCGGTGCGATGAAATTCGATGAGGTCGAAAACTCTGGGCGAAATGCGCTCTACCAAGCGTTCCGTAAAGCAGATCTGTGCTAAGTTATGGATATGCTGATAATCTAAGCCTTTCAGGTACACCTTGTTTGCTTTGGCTTGACGCAGATCTCGAAACCGTATAAAATCAAGGAGCCATTGGGACAGGTTACAGAATGGCAGCTCACCGCCTTCAAGCAGATATTTGAGGAATACCCGCTCAGAAGAGTTGTCGATAATTGTCCCATCCAGATCAAAAATAGCACACGAACACATGGACGCCTCCGAAAGGCAGTTCCGCTGTCTATATTTCTGACAGAATTACAGATAGTATAACATATTGTAGCATAGCCTACACAAGGAGGGAAAATATGTCAACCGATTTGGCAGATCACATTCAGAGTACGCCTTTAGTTGACACACATGAACATTTGGATCGAGAACATGTATGGCTGGAGGACGGTCCAGATATCTTACAAGACCTGTTTGGAAATTACGTCCCCGCAGACCTCAACACAGCGGGTGCATCGCCCGACGCGATGAAACGTTTGATGGATGGTTCGGACCCGGATATCGCTGGACGCTTTGAGGGTATCCGAGCGGCGTGGGAAGCGACGCAGTTCACGGGATATGGCGAAGCGGTACGCCTCATCGCCGAACACGCCTACGGGATTGACGAACTCACCGGAACAAATATCGCATCGGCACAAGAGAAGATTAAGATGCTAAGACGCCCCGGCGAACGTTTCCGATTGCTGCACGATGTCGCCAACCTCGACCACACCCAGACGGATGATAAGATATGGCTGTGTGCCCCGGATAGTTCTGGACTCGATTTCTTCCTCTATGATCTGTCGTGGCGTAGTTTCTGCAATGGAGAAATTGAGTTGGAAGAAATCCACGCCGAGACGGGGATTGAGGTGGTAGATCTCAGAACACTGAGACAAGGGATAGAGGCAATCTTTGCAAAACACGCTCCTACTGCCATTGCGGTGAAAGCGCAACATGCCTACAGTCGAACCCTCAACTGGATCGAACGGAACGACGTTGAAGCGTCCGCCGCCCTTCGGCAAGTGCTGATCCAACCTGAGGAGGAGATCAGCGTTGAAACACGTCTCTGTTTGGGAGATTGGTGTTGGGCGCGAGGGGTTGAGCAGTCAATCGAACACAATCTTCCGTTCAAAATTCACACCGGCTACTACGCAGGAAATGATCGGATGCCTATCAGTCGGATCCCCGCTGGAAATATGTGTGATCTCTTTGCGCGTTACCTCAACGCTAAGTTTGTGCTGATGCACATCTCCTATCCCTACACCGACGAGCTGGTTGCACTTGCGAAGCACTATCGTAACATTTGGGTGGATCTCTGTTGGGCGTGGAGCATCGATCCGTACAGCTCCCGCGATTTTTTGCGTCGGTTCCTACACGCTGTCCCATCAAATAAACTGTTTGCGTTTGGCGGAGACACCCATTGGCCCACAAGCGCGATGGCGTATGCGATACAGGCACGTAATGAGATTCGTCGCGCCCTTGAAGCGGAGATAGCGGACGGTTATATGACCGAAGTACAGGCGATACAGATCGCAACGCGCATCATGCGGGATAATCAGTACGCCTGTTTTGATGTTGAGGGGACGCGGGCAAATATTCATGCTGCTTAATAACGGTTGAAAAACCGAAGAAAGTTCCCTCGTCTGGGTAAATCAAAAACGCGTTCAGATTTTTCCCATGCTGTTGTCAGTAGTAGCCCAAGTTGCAATGCGCCCTATTTTAGTTTGGAAGGCTAAAAAGAAGGGCAGGAAAGCAGTACAGCAACATCTCCTACCCCTCCTTGCCGCTGTATTCTCTCATATCACCCAAGTCCCGTTTTGGTGCTGGTCGAAGCAAAGGAGAATGATATTGAGCTAGGACTCGGTCCGTAGGCAGCAGAGGTGCTCGGTGCAAGGATTTTCAACCAAAACAGGAGAATTCGAGTACGATAATCTTGATTATAAGATCCTCAATACTACATGTAAGAACATATAAATCAAAAAGCCAAGCGAAGCGACATAAAAGAATACTCTCTCCAATTTTGTGGTTCGTTTGTTCATATGTCTTTCCAAGTCAGCTCTCAAATTATTTACTTCTTTAAGCAATTGTGGACTTGGCTGGATAGTTCCTGAATTAAACTTCATTATTACATTGTGTTTAGAGCTCTTGTAGTTTAAATGCTCTATCTCACTGCTTTGCTTGAGCTCCTCTTTCAATTCTTGTTGCCTATTGACATCAACTCCGAGATTCACTAGGCTGTCAATAATCGCTGAAATCTTAAGGCCCACATTCGACAGTTTGGAGCGTTGTGATACTGAATCTACGTTTGTAGAATTGGCGGTATGTTCTTCACCTTCTGAACTCCCAAATGCCTTCATTTCTACTTCTAGCTCCTCAACACTTCCGCCCTCGTTGACAATGTGTTTAACTAGGTTTTCAGTATCCTCTTTACCTTTAATTAAAATCTGTAAATGTCTTATCGCATCTAAGTCTGTAGCCAGTTGGTCAATCTGTTGTTTTAGATCTATACTCATAGAAGTGAACAGCTCTAGTAGCTCGTTGTTTCCCTTCAGTCGTTTCGGAAGGTTTGATAAGATTAGAGCATGGTCTTCTGCATCTTCCTTTGTATTCGCTCGTATGGAGAATTTAGACGCCCTCCGGTAGGGATCCAAAGACTGCTTATAGGTGTAGGATTGCCTATTGATTGCCCGTTGCAGTTTCTCTATGTCAGTATTCACAAGTAACCTCCTGCTTAGATGGCGACTCTGTTCTGAGTACTATTCATCTTGCCATTGACATTTCACCCAACGAAGTTTGAAATTTTGCTCGCGGGTAAATTCCGAGATAGCAGGCTGTTGATTTTTCGCAGCCTGTGAATTTTTCGAGACATCTAGTACTCTGTCATATAAATTGTGATAAGCCATTCACCGCTCGACTTGGATAGACATATCCAAGCCATCTTTGCGAAGCTGCAGTGGATTTGTCAATCCACCGTAAGTAGAAATATTATTATTTACCTGACAATGCACTAGGTATGCAATGTTTTTCGTAAGATTTGCAGATTATAATACCTATATTTGGAAGAAAATCTGAAAACTATGTTAAATCCTACCACTAGGTATCAAATGAATCAACCCTTTTCGTCCAACGCATCGTTTGATAACTACAGTCCTTTTCTTCCACTGTAGTTGTCAGGACCACCAAGTGGAAAATCGACAGATAACCGCGTTTCAGTATCCCACCGCACATCCATCGCGGCGTGGCTCAGAACCCGCAATCAGCGTATTGTACTCCAGGTGAATAAAGATCGCTTGCCCGCCGCCGAAGAAGGTATACGGCGGTAGCAACTGATGTCCCTTTCGCGCTAATCCCGACAGAACGTTCATCGGCACACCCTCTTCGATGGTGACAGTTGATCCGTCCAAAACGCGGAAGCGTGGAGCATCGAGTGCGGATTGCACGTCCATATTAAAATCAACGAGGTTAGACACCAATTGCAGATGTCCTTGCGGCTGCATCTGTCCGCCCATCACACCAAAGGTTACAAGTGGTACGCCGTTTTGGGCAATCATACCGGGGATAATCGTGTGCATCGTGCGTTTATGCGGCGCAATTCGGTTGACATGGTTCGGGTTGAGCGAGAAACCTGCCCCTCGGTTCTGCAACATAATCCCTGTATCCCCTGCTACCATGCCTGAACCGAAACCCGCAAAGAGGCTATTGATGAACGAAACAACATTGCGATCCTTGTCAACAGCGCAGAGATAGACGGTATCACTCCCCATCGGCGGTGCTCCGGCGATTGGATCCGTATTGGCACGATCGAGGTTAATCCGCGCCCTTTGGCTGTTGGTGTATTCGTCAGAGAGCAAACCCGTAACGGGAACGTCCTCAACCTCCGGATCGGTGATGTATTGGTACAGATCGGCAAACCCTAACTTCATCGCCTCGATCAAGCAGTGCAAGGAGGCTTCACTATTATGTCCCATCGATTGGAGGTCGAAGCCTTCGGCGATGTTCAATGCGAGCAGAGCAGCAATCCCCTGTCCGTTGGGAGGAATTTCGTAAACATCGTAACCGCGATAGTTGGTTGAGATCGGTTCCACCCAATTTGAGGTATGGTCAGCGAAGTCCTGCATCGTGAATAAACCGCCATCCTCATCGGAGAATTGTACAATCTTTTTGGCAATTTCACCCTGATAAAATGCCTCGCGCCCTCCTTCAGCAATCAGACGCAGGGTATTTGCGAAATTGGGTTGGTAGAACACCTCCCCCGGTTGGGGTGCACGCCCATTAGTCAGATAGGTTTTGGCGGCGTCGGGCGTGCTCGAAAGCAGTCCAGCGGCTTCTTGCCACGCCAAGCTAATCTGTGGACTGACCGGGAAACCGTTCTCCGCGTGCTCAATGGC
This sequence comes from Candidatus Poribacteria bacterium, assembly GCA_965208425.1. Classification (GTDB taxonomy): domain Bacteria; phylum Poribacteria; class WGA-4E; order WGA-4E; family PCPOR2b; genus PCPOR2b. The sequence continues at coordinate 455,571 of OZ242335.1, forward strand.
AGGCTTGAGGACATCGCCTAGTGTCATCGTGCCGCAGGCTTCGAGAATTGTCGCCCACCCATCAACCGTGCCGGGAACGGTCACCGGATACAGGCTCCCTGTGCTTGGGATGCTGGTCAATCCCTGATTCGTAAAGAATTCGAGCTCTGCGGCGTACGGTGCACGCCCACTTCCATTCAATCCACGGATAACGCCATCTTGTGGACGATACACCAACGCAAAGACATCTCCACCAATCCCTGTAGACATCGGTTCAACAACGTTGAGCACCGCAGCTGTCGCAACGGCGGCATCAATCGCATTCCCACCATCGCGCAAGATTTGTAAGCCTGCACCCGCAGCAAGGGGTTGACTTGTGGCGACTGCGCCGTGTTTGCACATAACAGCGGATCGCCCTGGCCCAAATCGATTGGGACGATAATCATCAAACATTTTTATTAAATTCTCCTGAGCTTATACCATTTAGAGTTCCAGATGCGACTGGAATAGTCGTGTTTCTAACCACAAGTGGTACTAACTGGTGGTTATCTCCTCTAGGCGGCTGCTCGCCGGTAAATTGTCGGGGAAAGTAGGCAAGAATCACCTAGCTCCTGTTACTAGCTATCTATCTTCCTCGCCACGAATATCAACTCCCCCGGATACTTTGACCCATATGAACCCTTATCAAAGTCTGCATATGCTTGCTCAATCTCAAACCCACATCGCGTCAGCAGATGCTCTGCCTCAAATCTGAAGAGGTATCGCATCGGAAATGAATGGACAAGTCTTTCTTGCCGACCATCGGGATGGGTAACATAATAAATCATTTCAACATATTCAATTTGGTTGAAGCGATCTCGGGATACAATCTTGTGGCGACGGACAACCCGTCGACCATCAGGAGTCATGAATTCAGGTTCGTCGCCCCATTCTTGCTCAACATTTTCCCTGGTCAACGATTCGAGAGAGGGGTTGAAGATATCAAGAATCAACCGACCCTGTTTCGCCAAGTGACGGTAAAGGCATTGTAGGCATGATAGCTGGTCATCAACCGTTGTCAAATGCTGAAACGGTCGAAAAGGTATTGTTATTAACATAAAGGATTGTCCCAGCGAAAAATGGCGCATGTCTGCCTCTACCAATCGAATTTTGGATTGAACATCTCTTGGCTCTTTCATCAGGCGATTCCGACACACGTTCAGCATGTGTGACGATAAGTCGAGGCCGACTATTTCGATTCCTGCCCGTGCTGTAGGGATTAAGACACGACCTGTTCCGCAACCCACCTCCAACACCGGCCCTCCTGACTTTTTAGCGGCTTCCACGAAGAAAGCCACATCCGGTCGATTGCGGTAAGGCACAACATAGTCGTAAAGATCTGCGATGCACTTATACTCCTCATACTCTTTAGCGAAATCCATAAATGACTCCCTCAAAACGCGATTTACTCAGTGTTGTTCCCAAACTTAGTGCACAGTCTCTCGCTTCCGATTCCGCTGACTACGAGACGCTCCTTGGCGTTTGAAAGAAGTTGTTGTGTCCAGTTTACGGAGCCTCCATCAACGAGCTGGAGTTGCTGTCCGGAAGGGGTAGTGGCGTAAATGTGAAAGCACAAGTCACGATAGTAGTCCCGGCCGCGGGTTCGCTCGCTGTCAAAAACGCAATCTATGCCTTTAAACTCCGCTCGAATCGGTGAAAGGAGTTGAGTATCGAGGACCGATCGACGGGCCTTCGAGCTGAGATCTGTTACGGAAAGACGTAGTGGAATACCTGGGCGAAGAAAGGCTCGTAACGACCGTAAACAGAAGCGAAGGTGAAGTCCCAGTGCAGCTAACTCAAACTGTAGGTTTCCTCGGTCTCGACCTGCACTGCACAAGGCGAATGCGCTGAAGTGAGAGACTAGATTAGGGTTTTCATATTGCTGTGCCCGGAGGAGCCGGTGGCTGGCTGCAAGATGAACTGAATCTGTGGACTTCGGGTTGGCGCGCAGCAGCTGTCGGCGTCGGAGTGCGCATTCGAGCGCGAGCACGTTTGTCGAATCCGAGACCACCTCGGTGTTGCGAGCGGTGGAAACCGCCCAGTTCTGGTCAACCGAGGCTACCACAGAATTCGTGCCAAGCGGACAAACCGGTGATAATTCAATGGCTTGGAACTCAGGAGGCAGTACCGAGAAAGCGACTTGCTCCCATTCGTGTAGGCGCATTGGAGATAGTGATGAAGGTTGGACGAAGCGGTTAGTCTCGTAATCCGACAGCACTGTAGATGGTCGCCGTCGACTGCTACTTCGGCGATAGACCTCAAGAAGGAGGGACTGCCTGTCCGTTGGCTCAAGGCGCTCGGCAAGAATCGATACGAGGCCTGGCACGCCGGCTTCACGTTCGATTCGCTCCACAATCTTACTCATCTGCATCAAACCCCCTAAGTTAATCCGAGAGTCAAAAATTTTCACTTTTTAGTTCTTTGATGGAGTAAAATCTTTGACTCTCGCAATGCAGTAAAGAGATCTATTCCCACGTAGGAATATCTCCTTGCCTACGATTACAGGTGAGGCATTGAAACCATCATTAAGAACATTTTGAGCGAGAACTTCAAGCGTGGAACCGTGTTTGATTACCAGTGTGACACCATCTCTATCCGCGATATAGATACGGCCGCTCGCTCCCACCGGCGACGCATAGACATCCGATATGCCTTCTAGACGCTCTGGTCCGTAGTACGCCTCGCCTGTACTGGCGTTGAAGGCGGAGAGCATTCCTCTGTTGTGTTTCAGGAAGTAGAGCGTATCGTCGTAGAGCAGCGGGGACGGAACATAAGGGGTATCCCTGCCATAATCCCAGACAATCGCCGCTGCACCGGTGATGTCTCCTTCCGCATCGGCGAGACGAATCGCTTGCAGGGCGTTGCCACGAAAACCACTGGTAACGTAGACAATACCGTTGGCCGTCACGGGCGATGGAATTGTATTGGCTGTCATGCCGCCGCATTCCCAAAGCGTTTCCCCTGTCGCCAGATCATAGCCGCGTGTGCGGCGAGTTGCATTGACAATGACTTGAGGGGTCCCGTTGTGTTCAACAACGATTGGCGTTGCCCACGACGTTACTTCATCTCGGTCAACTTTCCAGAGTTCCTCACCTGTCCGTTTATCCAATGCGACAATAAATGAATCCCCTTCGTGATCCCAATTAATGACAATGACATCGCCATAGAGTGCCGGCGAACTACCTTCACCGAAACTGCGTCTGGTGTACATATCTCCAAGGTCTTTCTCCCACTGGAGATTGCCCTGCATGTCGTAACAATAGAGACCGCGAGAACCGAAGTAGGCGTAAACATGCTCCCCATCCGTGATCGAGGAGTTTGCCGCCCAGCTGCCGGTCTGATGTGTTCCCTCATGCGGCACCTCTTCCCGGGCGGTCTGCTGCCAGCGGATGCTCCCGTCAGAACGGTTGATGGCGAAAAGAACAAACTTGTGGACAGACGACGGAGCTGCGGAGCGGCCTCGGCGACCCCTTCGCCGTCGTGGTTCCTCTATTGGTGCTAGTTCTATTTGTTTGTCAGTCTCAATGGCGCTTGTGACAAAAATGGTATCGTCCCACACAATTGGGGTGGCATGTCCCTGACCCGGAATTGCGGTTTTCCATCGGATGTTTTTGTTCTCGTTCCACTCGATGGGTGGATCTCCGTGCGGTGCAACACCGGAAGCGTGCGGTCCCCGCCACTGATGCCAATTTTTCTCAAGCTCTGAAAGCGCGTCCGTCCCCCACAAAAAGGTTGTAATTACACAAAAACAGATAACAAAAGTAAGTGCCCTCTTCATCTGAAAATTTCTCCTATGTTAAGTTTGTGGCTCATGTTAAGAAATAGTATAAAGAAACCGAGTTTTGAAGAAAAAACTCGGTTTCTCTTCGCATATGCTCTACTACTTATTCAGTAAATTCACCCATCGTTCCCACGCCTCACGGGTCGCAGTTTTCTGAACCTCACTCGCCTCCGCGGCCATTCCTCGCCTCAAGAAGCCGTGCCCCACACCGGAGTAAATCACCGGCTCATAGGTGATGCCGGCGGATGCTGCGGCTGTTTTTGTTGATTCAATGGTCGAGTTAATTCGGTTGTCACTCTCACCGTAAAAACCGTAGACCGGACAGGTAATCTTCCCTAATGCCGCTGCATCCGGGGGACTGCCATAGAAAACGAAAGCCGCTTTCAGTGAATTGTCGTTGGTGGCAAAGCGGAACGATTGCCTACCACCCCAACAGAATCCACTCACAGCGACTACATCTGTCGTCGAAGGCAGGTCGCGAACATATTTCGTCACCGCTTTGAGATCTGCTGTGATTTGGTCCGGATCTAGGTCACGAATCGCCCGTCGGACACTGTTACCTTCAAAGCTATCCGTGCCGCCTCCGTTTGGTCCCATCCCGGAAAGGAAATCGGGACAGATTGCGACAAAACCTACTTTCGCAAGTTCATCACCGACCTGTCTGATCCAATCCGTTAAACCAAAAATCTCATGGATAACAATCACCGAAGCCGCATTTTCCTTAACCTCCGGGAAAACGATAAATGCACTGACCTCGCGTCCGGTTTCTGTGGAGATTTTCACCCACTCTCCGTGCCGCGGTGATTTCTCCAGCTGTTCTTTCGCGCTGTTTGCATGACTGTCTGCATGTGCATAAATGCCACCCATCATCAAACTGCCAATCAGCACAAGACTGATGATTGACACTGTTAATCGGGTTAAACTGTTAAACGTTTTCATTTTATCTCCTCCTTAAAAGTTATTGGGGTTACGGGAACCTCCATGATTTATAGTAGATTTTAGAATTAATGAGACACTCCAAATCGGTGCAGTTGCAAACAGCGCCTACCAGATGAGGAGCGAAAGTGTCTGTTTATTTTTAGAATTCACTATAGTAACACTATCCAATTATCTCGCACCGAGAGAGCATCTCCCTGCCCCGTTCAGAAAGCTTATCGTATTCCGCTTGAGTCATCTCAATCGGTTTACGCATCGCAAACCAAGGGAGGGAATAGCAGATCACCAACTCTGGTCTGGGGTGGTCGGCGCGGTTGGGTGTTCCACGGTGGAGCGTCCGTGGGTCCTGAACCCACAGCGTTCCCTTCTTGAGGTTGAGACGGCGCGCTGTAGGAAAATCGCCTGTTGTCAACACTTCGTCGTAGCGGTTTTCCAACTCCGGGTCTGCGAGGTATTGGGTGGCAGGCAAGATTTCAAAGCTCCCGTTTTCTTCATAGGTATCTACCAGTGGAAACTTGATTCCAAAATGAGGGCACACCTCTAAGCCGACGTGGGGAACCGATTTGGAAATCCCCGCATCCCGATGCCACCGTTGGTACTCGCTGCCGGGGTACGGGTTGTTTGAATGGTAGCAGGTAATATGATAGTCGCTGGTGCCCCAGTACCGGTCGAGAAAGTCGAGCATCACCGGATTCTCGAAAATCTGTGGATCGGCGAAGGGCTGCTCCCAAGGGACGTACATCGTGTAACGATTGACGATCTGTAGACGACCCTCTACGACAAGCCGATCGTCGGTGTGCCCACGTACCTCGACATCTTCGCCTTCCGTATTGCTGTGCGTCTTCACCTTTTCCAGAAGGGGCAGGAACGCTTCACGTATCCGATCGATCGTCTCTACTGGTATTAGGTCTTCAAAGGTAACGTAACCGTTAATTTTTAACTCGGCAAGTTTCAAATCGAGGTCATAATCAGGTTGTGTGGTCATTGGTTTCTCCTGGTCAGTCTAGAGTCTTTCTTTCAAACGCCTAGTATACCGGTAACATCGGTTATCAATAGTTGAAATCTAATCCCCAATGAACGGTTGAGCCGTTAGGATACCACCATCAACCGGGTAGGTGACACCGGTCACCGCTGAGGCTCTTGAACTAGCGAGGAACAGAATCACCTCCGCAACCTCCGCGGGTTGTTGTAACCGTCGAATCGGTATCCGACTGCACCACTGCTGGATAGCACCTTCCATATCGCCGGTTGCTTCCGCGAATCCACGCAGCAGGGGTGTATCAATATAGCCGGGTGCGACAGCGTTGATGCGAATATTTTGGGGAGCGAAATCCAGAGCCATACTTCGGGTTAATGAGACGATTCCCCCCTTCGCGGCGGCATACGCCGATGATCCGGGCATGTTGAAAAAACTCTGCATCGACGCGATATTGACGATGCAACCGCCGCCCTGTTCGAGCATATAGGGGATGCAATACTTTGAACAGAGGTAGACGCTTGTGAGATTTACATTGAGAACATGATACCATTCATCTTCGGGCAGTTCAACGACATCGGCGACCATACCCTGAACACCGGCGACATTAATGAGGACATCTATCTTTCCAAATGCTGCCACGGCTTGTTCTGCCATGTTACGCACATCGCTGGGGTTTGACATATCAGCCCTGACAAAACACGCTTTGCCGCCTTGACGTTGAATCTCTTGAGCAGTCTCGTTGCCACTCGCTTCTTGGATGTCCACCACAACCACGGATGCCCCTTCGCTTGAGAAACGCAGGGCGGTTGCCTCGCCGATGCCCTGACCACTGCCGGTGACAATAACAACCTGATCTTTCATGTTAATGGCTTCCTCCTTTTTAACGAGGCTCATGTTAAGAAATGGTGCAATAGAAACCGAGTTTTCAAGAAAAAACTCGGTTTCTCCTCATGCTCTGCACTTTCCTTTTATATGAGCCTTTAATGATTACGGATTGGAAGATTTTTTTGATTTGAGTCTCAATCGTTCAACCATCACAGTATCGGATGAAGGCGGCGCTTTTAAACCAGGAATAACCGTTTCGCTCACAATGTCACGCTCATTCTGAATTGTTTAGGACTTACGCAGTTGAACGCTCAACTCTGTAGTTCGGTGATTTATCGCCACTGGATACCATTTCCAAAACCCGATGAATCACCGATTTGTCGGGATTAAGAAACGGGCAACTACAGTGAAAACGCCCGATAAATCGGGCAACTACAGTGAAAACGCCTGATAAATCAGGCAACTACAGCCGAAACCCCCTCAAGGAGTTCGTAGGGAACGCAGATCTGCGTTCCCTACTGAAGTGCGTAACTCCTATTGTTTTTATTTGACAAGTATTATTCCGATGTGTTAAAATTCATGTTGCTAGTGTTAGACTGATTTTAAGCTGAAAGCTCTGATTTCGATGAGGTGGGTATTGGGTATAGCATGGCGCGTACCTCAATTGTGCGCCTACACTCCAACCAACGTTACATGATTAGGAGCAATCTCATGGACATAGGAAACATCATACTCTTTGTCAAAGACATGAAAGGTGTTACCGCATTTTATAGAGACGTTGTCGGATTGCAGCCCGACGAGGAACAATCGTTTCCGGCGCACCGCTTCTTCCGCTTTAACACCGGACAGTGTAAACTCTGCCTGCACAGTGCGAGCAAGCCAAACGGTGGAAGACAAAAGATTGGCTTTCCCGTCGAAAGTGTAAAAGCCGTTCACGATGCCCTCAAGAAGAAAGGTTTACGATTGAGACCGTTAAAAAATGAGGACGGATTAGCGTGCTTCGATATTTCAGACCCTGAAGGCAACAGACTTCAGTTCGGGGGAAAATACTAACGCAGGTTCACCGCCAAATGGATCGTGATTTGCGAATCCGATCTATTGTGCGGTATACCCCCCATCGACAATAAGCGGCGCCCCCGTCACAAAAGAGGATTCATCCGATGCGAGAAAAAGTGCCGCGTAGGCGATCTCTTCCGGACGACCGACCCGCCCCATCGGGTAACGTGCCTCCAACCACTCCCGCCGTTCTGGGTTGTCAAGAAACTCCCGGATCAGATTGGTGTCTATATGACCGGGACAGATGCAATTCACGCGGATGTTCTTCTTGCCGTAGTCAATAGCCAAATTTTTGGTGAACTGAACCACGCCTCCCTTTGAGGGAACGTACGCGTCGAAACCCCCGCCGAGACCAATCGGATAACCCACTATTCCGTTGATCGAGGCGATGTTGATTATCGAACCGCCACCCGCCCCCTCCATCGTCCGCACTGCATGCCACGTTACCAAATAGGTACCCTTCAGGTTCACGTCCATCACACGGTCCCATACCTCTTCAGGGGACGCCCCTTTCGGGAGAGCTTTATCGGCGATAACCCCAGCGCAGTTAACCACAGCGTCCAAGCTGCCATAGGCGTCCACCGTGCCCTTGACCATCGCTTCAGCGTCGGAGTTCTTCGATACATCTCCGGTAAGGGCGGTGGCATCACCTCCGTCGGTCTTTATCTCCGCAACAGTTTCAAGGGCGTTTGCCTCGTTCAGATCGGAGACGACCACTTTTGCCCCCTGCGCAGCGAATAGTATTGCTGTCGCGTGTCCAATCCCGGAACCGCCCCCTGTAACCAGTGCTACTTTGTCCTTCAAACGCATATCCTACCTCCTAAAAGTCCAAGGGTTGACATTTTGCTGTTACTATGGTAGATTTTAGAATTATTTAGACACTTCTCAATGCACAACCAACCCCCTAAATCCCCCTTATCAGGGGGACTTCGGCAACTTGGCGCAGGTCGGAGTCATTGGTAATGTCTACTGATTTCTCTAATCCACCATAATTCGGCAAACGCTGTACGGACTTCACCATAATTGAATTATATACATGTCGCCCCGCTGGGGCTTTAGGTTGATCCTTAACGTGCTTCTATACACATACCGCCCCGCTGGGGCTTTTATGCCAACTCCACTCCGAGAATCTTTGACCGACATGTTGTCGAATGGCAACAAAGTCTAAGTACTACAACACAGTCTAGGTCAGGTCTGCCAGTTTGGGCATCACTTCGTCAATAAGCAATGTCATGGAATTGAGCCACTTCTCCTTGGGGTCCCATTCGTGCCCCATCGCCAAGAGTACGCCAAAACCGCCCACATCCTCGTACAGTTGGCGCAGTTGATCGGCGACATCGTCAGGGCTTCCCACGATCCAGAGGTTGTCGAGTAACCACTCAACTGTCACTTCATCGTTGGGCATGTTGGGATCTCTCTTGAATCGTTCTTTGGGCAGGAGTTTGAACCAGTACTCATTGAAGTCGCGTGCGAGGACTCCCTCTAACGCCTCCTCGCGTGCCTGCTCGGTGGTGTCTGCGATATAAATCTCCCGTGCGATGCGCCACATTGAGCGATCCGGAGTCCGCCCTGTCTTCTGTGCTCCCTCTTCCACCGCTTCCCAATGTGTCTGGATAACCTCTACAGGTATCAGATTGAGACTCATCGGAATCCAACCCCGTTCACCTGCCAATACCAACGTATCCGATCTGGGTGAAACACCTCCCATCGCGATGGGAGGGTGCGGTTTCTGATACGGCTTGATATGAACCTTTAAGCCGATGTCATCCACCGGTTCAGGAATTTTATAGCGCCAGTACTCGGTTTCATATAGCCCCGGTTTGGGGTCCTCCCAAATTTGGAGTACCGCCTCGATACCCTCTCGTGTTGCCTTTCGCCGGTCGCCGTCCGCGGCGAATCCAAACATCTCGCAGTCCCCCGGTATAGCGCTGGAACCAACACCCCAATAGAAACGTCCGTGCGCGAGATGGTCGAGTTGGGCAATGCGATGCGCGACCGCAGCCGGGTTGTGGATGGGCATACATGTGACGCCTGTACCGAAGACGATGTTTTTGGTCAATCCCAAAGCATTCGCGATGAAAAGTTCAGGGGATGGAATATTCTCCCATTCAAAAGTGAAATGTTCACCGATCCACGCCTCTGTGTACCCCAACTTGTCCAGTGTCACCACTTGCTCCATATCGTGATCCAAGGTCTTCGTGAAATCCGCGCCCGGCGGATGCAGTGGCATTGTGAAGAAACCGAGTTTCATAGGAAAGCCTCCTTACGTTTAGGCACAATCCTGACTAGGTTGGTTCTGTTGTGGGTAGGATAGCCCATTGGTCTTTTAAGTTGTGCGATAATGATCACCTCTATTCTTATATCATGGCTGTCCTGTAGCGTCAACAGAAAACTTCTCAGGCTCGGTTTTCGCTTGACCCGATTAATTAGCGGTGATATAGTAATCGTTCTATAGTAACAGGGACATCAAAACCCACACGCCAAACGGGAGGCGGCAATTATGTACGAAGCAGAACAGTTCCCCACAATGAGCGATCGAGAAAAATATCTATTTGATTTGCAGGGCTTTATTGTCGTTAAAGGTCTTCTCTCGACCGACGAGGTGAAACGCCTGAACGAGGCTGTCGATGCGAACATAGACAAACATAGCGAACACGATCTCCGCGCAGTTGGTCCACAGTTGGAAGGAAAGTACCTCCGTAGTCGTATCAGCGGTATGCTAACTTGGGAACACCCTTGGTGTCAGCCCTTTCGCGATCTGTTAGCCCATCCCCAACTCATCCCTTATCTCAATACCTTGCTAGGGCGAGGTTGGAAGTTAGATCATGAGCCCGATATACTGACTGCCACAGCCGGTACCGAAGGACTGATCCTTCACGGCGATGGCAACGTTACTTTCAACGGCTCTCGTTTCTACGCCTACCAAAACGGCAGAATGCGCTGCGGTCTAATTAATTGCCAGTTTTACATGACAGATGTGAATCCCGGCGATGGCGGTCTGTGTGTTATACCGGGCAGCCACAAAGCAAACTATCCCTGTCCTGAAGACATAAAGTTGTGGGAAGCCAACCGGGAAATCGTCTACCATATCCCCCTTTCGGCTGGCGATCTGGTAATCTTCAACGAGGCAACTACGCACGGCACCCTTCCGTGGGAGGGAAAGGGTGAAAGACGCACCGCGCTCTACCGCTATACCCCCAAGTACCTCCACTATCACGGTGGGTATTACGAGGCAGATATGCCGGAGTGGGTCTCCGAACTGACAGAAGCCCAACAAGCAGTGTTGGAGCCTCCGTACATTTACCACCGGCCGCTGATCGAGGCGGATGGCACAACATTAGTGAGACCTCGCCGAGAGGGAGAATGAGTCCTTTCTACTATGTTATAATAACCTAAGTTGCTAGTCAGCTCCTAGGTTGAGTTGTCACATAAAGTTTGTACGCCTGACGCACAAGTTTCGTTGATTTTGTAGCGGGGAATGGATCGCAGATTGGGCAATCTGCGCCACGATTAGCACTATTTGCACTACAACTACTATTTTATGACATAACCCAAGTTGTTAGAGTCAGAGAGAAACCGAGTTTTGAAGAAAAAACTCGGTTTATAGTGCTTGGTTTATCAACTAGCAACTTGCGTTATAATAGACCACTGCCCTCTGGAGGGAAACAACGATGACCGATTTAGCGATAAGCCGTGAGGCTCGCAGATTGAACGATCAGGAAAAAGAACAGTTTCAGCAGTGGGGGTACGTTAAGAATTTACCCGTATTTAACGCAGCCGCATTGCCGAAACTTCAAGAGGGTTTTCGGGAGATGGTCGCGTTGCTGCCGCCCGACGTACACATGAGTCGTGTCAACAACTGGCATAAAGCAAATCGATGGGTCTACGACCTGTGTCGAACTCCAACTATCCTTGACTACATTGAAGATGTGCTGGGGCCCAATTTCTTTCAGTGGGGCGCGCACTGCTTTGCCAAATTTCCGGGCGATAAAACGGAAGTTCCTTGGCATCAGGACGCGCGCTATTGGCCCCTGTATCCCGCCGAGACGGTGTCTGTGTGGCTGGCGTTGTTCGATACGGATGAGGAGAACGGGGCGATGCGTATTGTGCGGGGCAGCCATCGCTGGGGCAATCTACAACACCACACGGTAGACGGCGATCAGTATGTTTTGTCGCTGGAGGTTGAACAGGACGCAATTAAACCGGAGGAGGTAGTGACGATGGATCTGAAAGCGGGGGAGATATCGTTGCACGATAACCGTCTCATCCACGGCTCAGGTCCCAACAATTCGGAGCGGATACGCGCTGGACAGACGATGCGCTTCAGTCCGACAGAGGTGAAGTGCGACTTGAGCGTTTGGCCCACGTTTGAAAGCTACCTCGTGCGCGGTATAGACAAATATCAGCACAACCCAGCTGGCAAAGTGCCTGCCGGCAATGGCAATCCGGTGCGTGCAGCACAGGGGTCGTGGGAATTTGCGTGATGGTAGGTGGAGGGTTATATGCCGCTTTGCCGTCAGAAAATCTGATGAATTACAAAATCGGTTAGTAGAAGGAAAATTATATGTACAATCTTAACGGGAAAGTTGCCCTAGTGACAGGCGCAGGCGGCGAATACGGTATTGGTCGTGCGATTGCGACACGCCTCGCCAAGGAGGGTGCCGATGTCATTGTCAGTGACGTTGTCAGCGATCCTTATGCCTACGACTCAAACGATTGGAAGGGAGTCCCTTCCGTCGTCCGTGAAATTGAAGGGTTCGGTCAACAGGCAATAGCTATCTTAGCAGATGTGTCCGACGCCGATCAGGTGGATGCATTGGTGAATGAAGGCGTTGAGCGGTTCGGGCATATCGACATCTTCGTGAGCAATGCTGGCTCTCGTCCTGGTCCTGACCGTGTGCCGGTAGTTGAACTGGAGGAAGAAGCGTGGGACACCGTGCACAAAATTAACCTCAAAGGGACTTTTCTCTGCTGTAGAGCGGTTGCTCGACACATGATAGACCGCGGCGGGGGTGGAAAAATTATCACCATGTCCTCCGTGTCGGGCAAAGCTGGTTCGGCACGTTTCGCAGCCTATTCCGCTTCCAAATTCGGAGTAATCGGCTTCACGCAAGCCTTGGCACAAGAATTAGCACCTCATCACATTAACGTGAACGCTATCTGTCCTGGCGTTGTCGATACGGAACGGTGGAGTTATATAGCAGCTGCCCTATCGCAGGAGGATATATCCGGCGAAGAGTGGCGGGCGAGTGGACGGCACGATGAGGCGATGAGAAAACGCGATGCGAGGGTTCCCTTGGGGCGGGTTGCTGTAGGAGAAGATGTGGCAAAAACAGCGGCTTTTCTCGCTTCGTCTGAGTCCGATTATCTCACGGGTCTTGCTATCAACGTTGCCGGTGGGTCAGCAATGGGTTGAAAACGTAAATTCGCAAATTATGGTAGATCTTAGAATTAATGAGACACTCCCAATGCACAACCAACCCCCTAAATCCCGCCCCCGATTTTATCGGGATTTCGCTGACGCTCAACTTGTCAGGGGGACTTGGGAAACTTCGCGGAGTTACGGCACACGGAGTGTGCCTACTACTATATAATGTCTGCTTATTTTTAGAATTCACTATAAATTGCTGGCTCATGTAAAAAGAGAGTGCAAAGCACGAAGTGAAGGCCCCCTTTGTACCCCCCTTAATCCCCCCGCCCCGATAAATCGGGATTAAGAAACAAGCAGGGGGAGAGTAACCCCTGATAAATCGGGATGCAAGTGCTTGTGGCTTTGGTTGCACTAATTCTTAACATGAGCGAAATTGCTTTGAATCCCGATGCAATCGGGGGAAAATTAGATGTATAATCTTAACGGGAAAGTTGCCTTGGTAACAGGGGCCGGTGGTGAACACGGCATTGGTCGTGCAATCGCCACACGCCTCGCCAAGGAGGGTGCCGATGTCATTGTCAATGATGTTGTCAGCGATCCTTACGCCTACGACTCAAACGATTGGGAGGGAGCCCCTTCCGTCGTCCGTGAAATTGAGGGGTTGGGGCGACAGGCAGCCACTATCTTAGCAGATGTATCCGACACCGATCAGGTGGACACATTGGTGAATGAGGGCGTTGAGCGGTTCGGGCATATCGACATCTTTGTGAACAATGCCGGCTCACGTCCTGGTCCTGACCGTGTGCCGGTAGTTGACTTGGAGGAAGAGGCGTGGGATACGGTGCACGGGGTCAATCTCAAAGGGACCTTTCTCTGCTGTAGAGCGGTTGCTCGCCACATGATAAACCGCGGTGCCGGTGGAAAGATCATTACCGTGTCCTCTATGGTGGGTAAACAGGGTTCAGCGCGTTGCGCAGCTTATGCCGCCTCCAAATTCGGAGTAATCGGCTTTACCCAAGCCTTAGCACAGGAGTTAGCACCTTACCATATTAACGTGAACGCCATTTGTCCCGGCATTGTTGATACGGAACGGGTGAGTTACATAGCGGCTGCCCTATCGTCGGAGGATATATCCGGCGAAGAGTGGCGGGCGAGTGGACGGCATGCTGAAGCGATGAGACAACGCAATTCGGATGTTCCCTTGGGACGGGTTGCCGTCGGACAGGATGTGGCAAAAACAGCGGCTTTTCTCGCTTCGTCCGAGTCCGATTATCTCACGGGTCTCGCTATCAACGTCGCCGGTGGATTAGTGATGAATTAACAATAAAGGTTCATATAAAAAGAGAGTGCAAAGCGCGAAGAGAAACCGAGTTTTGAAGAAAAAACTCGGTTTCTTTGCACTATTTCTTAACATGAGCCACAATAAAAATCAAGTTGCGGCTCATGTAAAAACGGGGTGCAATTACGGTGAAGGAGTAGAGTTGAGGGCGGGGCAAGATGCCCCGCCTACGGTTTCTGTTGCACATTTTCTTAACATGAGCCTAAGTTGCTTTGAATTCGATGAAATTGGAGGGAGAATTGTATGGACATTCCAAGAGATAAATTGCTTGAGATTTACGAGCGGATGGTTACTATCCGCAAGTTTGAGGATCGAGTGCACGACGAATACGCCGCCGGGCGGATTCCGGGCTTCGTCCACCTTTACGCAGGAGAGGAAGCTGTGGCGGTCGGCGTCTGTGCGCACCTGTCCGATGCGGATAACATCACTAGCACCCACCGTGGTCACGGTCACTGTATCGCGAAAGGTGTTGATGTCAACGAGATGATGGCGGAGTTGTATGGACGTGCCACCGGTGCCTGCAAAGGTAAAGGCGGCTCAATGCACATCGCCGATATAGACCGGGGTATGCTCGGTGCTAACGGCATTGTCGGCGGCGGTGTCCCGCTGGCTTGTGGGGCGGCACTCACGGCACAGGTACAGGGCAGTGGAGCGGTTGCTGTTAGTTTCTTCGGCGATGGTGGTGCTAACGAGGGTACCTTCCACGAGGGCTTGAACTTGGCAGCCATCTGGAAACTCCCTGCGATATTCGTTGTGGAAAACAACCGTTACGCCCAATCGACCAGTGTGAAGTACGCCTCGGCTGGCGGTGATATTGCAGCGCGTGCCCAAGCCTACGGCATCCCCGGCGTTACTGTCGATGGCTTGGATCTCTTCGACGTTTACGAAACAACCGGCGCGGCGATTGACAGAGCGCGTGCGGGGGACGGTCCGACGCTGTTGGAGTGTCAAACCTACCGCTTTTATGGTCATTACGAAGGCGATACGCAGGGGTATCGGTCGAGTGCCGAAATCGAGGAGTATCGGACTAAACGTTGTGCCATCCTGCGGTTCCGCAACCGTGTAACCGAACAAGGGTTGTTGGAGGATGGCGAACTGGACGCCATTGATGCACAGGTTGCTGACACTATTGAGGCGGCGGTCGAATTTGCTGCCAACAGTCCCTTCCCCGATGCGAGCGAAGTGACGACAGACGTTTACGTTAATTACGAGGAGGCGATATAATGGGCGAAGAACGTACAATGACCCTTGGATTGGCTATTGGTGAGGCACTCCATCAGGAGATGGAACGCGACGCTTCGGTCATTATCATGGGCGAGGATATCGTTGGCGGTGCTGGATCGGACGAGCCGGGTGCTGAAGATTCTTGGGGCGGACCGATGGGTATCACCCGCGGATTGGTAGGCAAGTTTGGACACAACCGGGTACGCGACACACCGATCAGTGAGGCTGGTTTCATCGGGGCAGCCGTTGGTGCCGCGGCAACGGGCTTGCGCCCCATCGCTGCGTTGATGTTCATCGACTTTTTTGGGATCCCGATGGATCAGATTTACAATCAGGGAGCGAAACTGCGCTATATGTTCGGCGGCAAGGCGAAAGTCCCGATGGTCGTCCGTGCGCTGATTGGGGCGGGGGTGAACGCGGCAGCGCAGCACTCGCAAAGTCTCTACTCCATCTTCACCCACATTCCCGGCTTGAAGGTGGTCATCCCCACCACACCCTATGACGCCAAGGGACTAATGATTTCCGCCATTCGGGACGATGATCCCGTGTTTTTCCTCGAACACAAGACGCTGTTGGGCGAAAAGGGACATGTGCCTGAAGAACCGTACACCGTCCCTTTGGGGGTGGCGGATGTCAGACGCGAAGGCAGCGATGTCACTGTCGTTGCCATTGCGAAGATGGTCAACGTAGCACTATCTGCAGCAGAGACGCTTGAGGCCGAGGGGGTCAGCGTTGAGGTCATTGATCCACGGACGCTCAGTCCGTTGGACGGTGGAACCATTCTGGATTCGGTGGAGAAAACCGGTCGCCTCGTGGTTGTCGATGAGGACACCCCACGCTGCAGTCTAGCTACAGATATCGCGGCATTAGCAGCGGATGAGGCGTTCTATAGCCTTGAGGCGCCGATTAAACGTATCACCGCACCCCATACGCCTGTGCCCTTCAGTCCGACGTTGGAGAACGCCTACATCCCCTCTCAAGAACGAGTTGTGGCAACGATTCAGGAGGTAATGTCCGTATGACACCTATTGTGCTTCCCAAATCAGGTTTCAGCAGCGAGGCGTCAACGGTTATCGGATGGAGTGTGGCGGAGGGGGACCGTGTTGAGGAGGGGCAATTGCTGTGTGAGGTTGAGACCGAAAAAACAACTATTGAGATTACTGCGCCCGCATCGGGACTCCTGCGCAAGATACTGATCCACGAAGGGGAGAAGCGACCCGTGGGTGTGACAATGGGCTTTATCGGCGAGGCGGATGAGCCTATCCCCGAAATTGAGGACACTCCGCCCCCAACTCCTGAAGTGACCCAGGCCAGCGCGACTCCAAGCCCATCTACGCGCCCCCGTCGTGCGTCAACGGGTCGGGTACGGGCATCCCCCGCCGCTCGTAAACTTGCAGCGGAGCATGGAATTGACTTATCAGAACTTTCAGGCAGCGGTCCCGGTGGCGCGATAACAACCGGGGATGTGGAACATGCGGTTGAAGCTAGTCAAGCTGCTTCAGATGCTGAATTGGTGCCAATGAGTTCGATGCGCCGTGCCATCGCTCGGATGACGCAAGAGAGCTTCCAGACGGCTCCGCACTTCTACCTTACGTTGGAGTCAGACGCAACGTCGCTGTTGAATGACCGTCCAGAGGGTATCTCAATCACCCACTGTTTCGTCAAGGCAGCCGGTCTAGCACTCCGCGAGTTTCCTCAGATGCGGGCGCAGGTTGAGGGCGACGCGTTTGCTATCCCGCACGCGGTGAACGTCGGGCTAATCACCGCCGTGGAGGACGGTCTGGTTGTACCTGTGATACGCGATGCCGATCAACGTTCCCTCGCTGAGATCGCTGAAACTGTGCGTTCGCTGGTCGATGGAGCGCGGTCAGGAAAGCTTTCGGCGGATGATGCTTCTGGCGCAGGGTTTAGCATTACGAACTTGGGCATGTACGGCATTGAGACCTTTCATGCCATCATCCACTCACCGGAAGCGGCGATTCTCGCTGTCGGGACAATCGTAGAGAAGCCTGTGGTCAAAGACGGGGCGGTGGTGCCGGGGGTGCGGGTGGCGCTGACGTTGTCGTGTGATCATCGGGTCGTTGATGGTGTTATCGCCGCACAGTTTCTGGGACGGTTGAAGAAACTAGTGGAGGATATTTCGGCGTTGCAGTGATACGCATTTGAGTGCTAAGAAGGTGTAGGGGCATTTAGTGCTCTTGTAGGAGGGATTTCCAAATCCCGACCCAGACGGGAAGAAAACTGAAAACTATGGTAGATGATAGAATTACTTAGACAGTTCCAATGCACATGTACAGATTGGGAAATCTGTACCCACAAACAACCCCCTAAATCCCCCTTGTCAGGGGGACTTTGGCAAATGTTCACTTATTTGTCTAATTCACCATAAATAGCCCCAAAGAAAGTGGGAAACACTTTGGCAGAGCTAATCAAGCTAGAAACACTGATTGAGGGTAGCGGGACGGATCGGCGGAAAGCGAGGATTGCACTCGCGCAAAGCGATGATCCAGAGGCGTTGCAGCAGCTGCTCAAGCAGTACTGGGCATGGCACTTTGACGAGTCCTTAACGGCAGCTGCTCGGCTGCTATTAGCGACAAATCTAGGTTGGGAGCAGATACGGTCTCTCACAACGCCGCCAATTGGAGAGGTCATCTCACCGCTCGGTCATGCGCTCAATCACGCAGATCAAACTGTTCGTGATGCCGCCTTACAAGTACTAGATAACATGGTTGACATTCCCGCCGGGCTGGTGCTGATCGGTGAGGAGTTGACCTCGCTCTGGGTGGGGGGATTCCAGATAGCTCGCTATCCGGTGACGAATGCACAGTACCAGCGGTTCATTCAGGCAACAGGACATCGGCAGCCACAATCTTGGGAGGACGGAGCATATCCAGAGAAGAAGGGAGATCACCCGGTTGTGGAGGTGAATTGCGAGGATGCGGAAGCGTATGCAGCGTGGACAGGTTGCCGATTACCCACCTTTGAGGAGTGGGAGCGGACCTGCCGCGGTGACCATGGAAGTATATTTCCGTGGGGAGATGAAATTGACAAACCGCGCTGCAACACCGTAGAGCTTGGTGCGGGTGGCACAACCCCTGTGGGTGCCTTCCCAGACGGTGTTAGCCCCTTAGGTTGTTACGATATGCTAGGTAACGTGTGGGAGTGGACGAGTACATGGTATGACGAAGATAACCCACACTTCCGCGTGGTCAGGGGTGGGGCGTGGTACTACAATCACGAGTACAGCACCTGCACAAGTTACGATTTCTTCAGCAAGGAGTACACAGAATTTGTGATTGGGTTTCGTATCGCTCAATAGCGGGTTGCTTTTATCAGTGTCAACAAGCCGACGAATTGATGTGCTATCCCTTCTCTACTCCAACCGGTGTCTTCGATACTGGGATCTGACGGACATAGTTAACGAGTGCTGCCCCCATCCCATCAAAGCGAATTTCGATCTCATCCCCTGTCTGATAGGTCGGTCGATCTGGGAAAGAGAGTTTCATCGTCCCGAAGTAGTGCAGATGCACATCGCCGGGAATCCGAAAGTGGGGATACTTAAAGTGATGATCTTCGAGATTAGCAAGGGTATGGCTCATGTTCGCTTCACCTGTGAGAAGATCACCAGAATGATAGATCTCCTCCGATTCCCGCACGATGCGGCAACTGCCTCGCACATCCGTAAATGACTCATCGGTTACTAGCTCCGGTCCAACGGCACAGACGCGCATTTTCGAGAGCGCGAGCCACAGATAATTCACACGCTCCATGGGGTGATCTGCCCACTCGTTGCCAATTGTAAAACCGAGCCGACACGGAATCCCATCGTCGTCAATGACGTAACAACCCACAATTTCTGGTTCCTCGCCGCCATCTTCTGAGAAGTCGGGGATATCCAGAAAGTCGTTGTGTCCCCGCAGAATTGTCCCGTTTCCTTTATAGAACCATTCGGGCTGAATCCCGCGCTCGCCGGGTGCGGGTTTGCCCTCTTTCAACCCCATCTCAAACATTTTCTGTGAATCTGTTTTCGTTTCCTCATCGGTGTCAGTGATTGTGTGCATCTGGTCGCGTGCTTCCATGCTGCCAAGGTGCGTTAGCCCTGTTCCAGAAACTGTGCAGTGAGCGGGATCTGGATGGTCAAGTGGAGGCAAGATCCAACCGCTCGCATCCCCCGGTCGCCCGGTGAGAAGTTGATTATACAACACCTTATCTGCGGCCTCAGTGGGGGTCGCTGCAAGATACGCATCGATAGTCTGCCCGCTTCTGCGAGCCTCAAGGAAGAGGCTATAGATTCGCGTCCATTCCGCATTGATGCTGGTTAGGTCAACAACACCCTCGCCATCAATATATCCGACCCGCTTTCCCTTTTCTGGCAGTTGAAACTGAATCAATCTCATCGAAATCTTCGCTGTGGAAACCCCGTCTTTTAAGAGGAGGAAACAGCGCTCCTTCTTAGACAGGACTTACGCACTTTAGATGGTAGTTGCCCGATTTATCGGGCTTATCGGGGCAGGTCCCGATTTATCGGGATCCTCGCTTCGCGGGAGATGCCCCTCCCACACCCCCCTCAGTCCCCCCGCAAGCAGGGGGAAGGGCTTTGACCGCTCGGCTGCGTAAGTCCTATTAGATATAGTTAAAGTTTAAATTCCTAGCTCCTTTTAAGAATCCCCCGCTATTCTTTTTTATTTTCTGATTTTAAGCTGCCCCCATGATGTTATCTGCTTCCCCTGTTGATGGACAGACAAACCTTTATCGGTAACCGTGATAACGAATATTACTTCATCTTTCAGCGGGGGAACCCCATCGTCGGTAACCGTGAGCGTGACGGTATACGTGCCGGGCTGCTTATAAACGTGCTCAACCGTTTCTTTCCGTTCAGTGCTAGAACCATCGCCAAAACGCCAAACGTAAGTTTTAATTCCGCTATCATCTCGCGAACCTGCAGCGTTCAACGTAACCGTTTGATCCGTGAAAACTTTCTTAGGTGTGACGTCAATAACGGCGACAGGAAATTCATTTATATCTGCTGGACCGGTTATCTGACCATTTGTCGTGATTACGCCTAACTGGTTCGCCTCCGGGTCCGAAAGGAGAACCGCTGTAAATTTGATTGTGGACGGATTAACATCGACCACGGCAAAGGTAATGGTCGCGAGGATGCCGTCTCCGTTGGAGGCATCAGCCAGAGAGGTCGCCGCCAGGGTTACGTTGTTATCGGTGATGATCGGTGGGACTACAAAGACGCCCGCTGGCAAGTAATCCGCATTCTTTGTGTCCACAAGTGCAAGCGTATTTGGATTGAACTCCACTGTGACTTGATAAGCGGCAACATTTTCCCCGTTGGTGATGACTACATCCACGGAAAATTCCTTGCCAACGGCTGGAGACTCCACCTCTAACGGTTGGATAGATACGGTGGCTCGTGCAAAAACTAACGACGGAATCGCCAAGAAGATAGTGATTGCACAAATCACTCTGAATCTCAATGGAATTGGGGTTGTAAATTGCCTTGAATTCTGATCCCATTGGGGTTGTACGTCACTTCTCATATGATGCTTCCTTCTTCGGATACGCAGCCCAAGCCTTTGTGTGGGAAAATGCCAGATCCCGATTTGATCGGGACGGTTGAGAGTTCGATTATAGCATACCCTCTAGTTTAGCCGCAATGCTAAAATTCGGTTGATTTTCGTGCCCCGTCATACCCATTTTCACGAATTCGGTTCTTCTTGAACAATCATTACCACAACGAGCATAGATCCCGTTGTCTCATACAAATTACATTGATAAATTGCAGCTCTTTTTGATACAATTTTATCAATCCGAACAGACGCACGGGAATTATGGTAGATTTTAGAATTACTTAGACACTCCCAATTCACAGCCAACCCCCTAAATCCCGCCCCCGATTTTATCGGGATTTCGCTGACGCTCAACTTGTCAGGGGGACTTGGGAAACTTCGCGAAAGCCGGAGTTATTGGTACTGTCTACTTATTTCTCTAATTCACCATAAATATAACAATGTCAAACAAAACTCTTGATCAACTCCTTACTGTTTTCACCCTTCTCCTTGATGTCTGTTTCATCAGCGCATCGGTTTTTGTCGCGTACTGGATCCGGTTTGAATCGGGCTGGCTAGACGGGGTTGCCATCCATAAAGGCGCGCCTCCTCCACTTGATTACTATTTCCAACTCATCCCGTTGATGGGGGGCATCTGGATCCTTGTACTTCGAGGGATTGGACTCTACCGGATCGAGGGGCATATCACACTCGAAACAGTAGCGTCCATCTCAAAAGCGGGGTTGATTGCGTCAATCGCTACACTTGGCGCGATTTTCTTTATCTATCACAACCACCAATACTCGCGCTGGGTGATGATCCTATCGTGTGGAATAAGTGTCGTTCTCCTGTGTTTCAATCGACTGGCGATCCGGCGTTTCAAAGAGGCTATCCAACAGTTGGGCGTTGGCATTAGTCGTGTCGCGGTTGTCGGTTTTAATAGGACGACGCAGCAACTGATCCACACGCTCCAAGAGAAGACAGGCAATGGCTACCAATTTGTGGGTGTCCTGCTCGGCGGACTGCCTCCCTCACAGCCGATCCCTCACCGCATTCTTGGCGAATTCACAGAGGTTCGGAGCCTCGTCCAGAAATATCGGATTGATGAGCTTTTCATCACCTCACCGGCGATCTCCCACACGGAGATTTTGCAGATTGTGGATGTGTGCGAAGGGTTATCTGTACGGTTGCATCTGCTCCCAGACCTCTATGAGGTGATGATTGGTCGCACGCGGGTGGCGGATTTTGATGGTATTCCAGTGGTCAGGTTGAAGGAACTGCCACTTCAGGGGTGGCGTGGGATGATTAAGCGCGGAATGGATATCCTGTTGAGCGGCATTGCGCTGATTATTTGCAGCCCAGGGCTGCTCATCATCGCCATCGCTGTGAAGCTCTCGTCGCCGGGAAGGGTTATTTTTCGACAGGAACGGGTAGGACGGGATGGTAAACCTTTTTATATCTATAAGTTTAGATCTATGCGGGAAGATGCGGAGATAGGCGTTGGACACGTCTGGGCTTCAAAAGACGACCCACGACAGACACGGCTCGGTAGGTTCCTAAGACGTTGGTGTTTAGATGAACTGCCTCAATTCTTCAATGTCCTCAAGGGAGATATGAGCCTCGTGGGTCCTCGCCCGGAGATGTCGGGACTGATCGACGACTTCAGTAAGTCAATCCCACATTACTTGGATCGGCACCGCGTCAAATGTGGACTCACCGGCTGGGCGCAGGTCAATGGACTCCGGGGGAATACCTCGTTGGAGGAGCGTATCCGTTATGATCTGTACTACATTGAGAACTGGTCAATCGGCTTTGACATCAAGATTCTTCTCAAGACGCTCTGGTCAATTAAAGGTGTTTCACGGCGGGATAAAGAATAACCTATCCGCGAAGTGTAGCAAATTAGACGATTATCGGTAGGAGGAAAGCGCACCTTGGGACCTAATTCAATACACATCAACTACGTGAAGGAATTTACCAAACTAAGTCTCTGGTTTGTCCATAAGCGGCTTCGCGAGGGGGAAAGCGACTTTGAAGCGTTAGTGAACGGCAGAGTAAATATTTACCGGAATACCTCGTTTTACGACGGCAAGCATCACCCATCCAACGGGGAGGCAGCCCCGGAGTGGACGGGGATTCTGAAAGAACTGCGAGCGGTTTTTGACCATTATATGGACGCGTCCTCTACCGAACAACTTGAGGCAGCGGGATTAGACCTATTGTTGCCCTATCTGAAAAAACGCCCGGATACGCTGCCACCGCCGGAGACCCGTCCCTACGAGTGCTGGAGTTACGACTACGGGGGCGATCAGCTTAACATTCACATCCTCAACGTCTATCAACCCCGATCCCCTCTGAGCGATATGTGGATTCCATTTGCCGCTTCCCTGATTCGTTTACTGCAAGACTCTCAGGTTAGGCGTCCCGATATTGAATTCGTCCGGTGTGGGAGTTGGCTCAATTCCGTGCCACCGTTTCAGAAACTGTTTCCAGAACGTTGGAAGCAGAGCGCGGAGCCGAGACCTGAAGTTCGTTACACCATGGGGCATTGGGGACAGTTTACAGACCGGTCAGGAGATTTTCACATCCAGAACGGTGCACTCTTTCGGGAGACGGGGGAATTTCCGTTTGCTAATTTGCAGTGCAAATGTCCTATTGAGGGGGTGCTTGCCTATCTGAGGGGGAACTTCCCTGCCGCGGTAGAACACAATAAGCAACAGTCCGTAGGTTGGGTTGAACGGAATCAATGAAAAACACCACATATTACAATTGGACTTGGAGAGACGATTCTGGTTGGAAGTTCTCAAGTAGAGTGAAACCCAACGCTTGATCGGGGACGGATTGAGATGTCAGGTTTCACTTTCTCTATTGACAAGACGGTTTTGTTGAAATGCAGAACATCTACTGTCGTTGATATGTATTCGCTTATGTTAAGATTTAGTGCAAAGAAACCGAGTTTTCACCCCCCTCTAATCCCCCCGCAAGCGGGGGGAGGGTCGGTTTCTCTTCGTGCTTTGCACTTTCTTTTTACATGAGCCTTCGCTTTTAACCGTTCAACCCAACCTACAACTTACGCATCACGTTTCACTTTCCGTATTTGAACCGTGCAATCGCGCCTTGTTCTATTAACTCTGCGCGTGCATAGTGCGCCGGCATCTGAGGTGATTTCCATCGTCCCGCGACCTGCATATTCACAACAGACGCACCCGCTTGGGCAAGCGAAATGGCAGAGCCGATACGCAGGGAGTGTCCAGAGATTTTGCCTTCGATACCTGCCTCGCGTGCCCTGCGCTTGATAATTTTTCTCACGCCATCAATCGTTATCCTATCGCTGGCGATGTTATCACCCGAACGAACCCACCGAAAGAGTGGACCTGTGGTGATATTTGCCGCTTTACAATACCGCTTTATTGCCTCTTGCGTGGGCTCACCAATATACAGTCTCACATCGGGGATGCCCGCCGTACCCGGGTTGGTCTTTGACTGACGAATCCTCAATGCACTATTGACATCCTCCACATCGGCTGCGACCACTTCACTGATTCGTAACAGACAATCACTCATCAATCGAATCATCGCCGAATCCCTCAATCCAGCAACAGTTCCCTCCGCTTCGGTAAGCGCACAGATTCGATCTACCTCCTCCCATGTTATGCCATCCACCTGTCCTCGTCCTCTGCCCTTACCCTTACGCCGAATGCCAGCGAGTGCCTTGTCCGTAATCTCAAAGAAGATTCCCCTACCTTGATTTTTTGTCGTCCATTTGACCGCAGCAACAATTTTACTGATTGTCGCCGGCGACTTTCCATCTTGATGCAACCCCGTGATATAAGTTGCCAACAGGTTATCGTTTAGGACACGTCCATCCAACCATTTTTCCAACTGTTGCATTGCGAGCCGATACGTCTCGACGGTACTCGGTGCAAGGCTAGCCTTGACCAATTCCTCCGTTTCGTCGCTGATAGTGACCTGATTCCAAACTGATGCATTCATGATCTTTCCTCCATTCTGAGTTCCGTAATCTCCCTGAATTCTGCTGAAATGCTATTCTACATAATTGATACAGGTGTTGTCAAGTCTTTTTTGACTTTAATTATTTTTTGAGAAAGGGAGTGATAATAATTGTCTGTTAAACACCGATAAACATTGACTCTGGCATCGGGGTTCGCCCCAATAAATCGGGCGTTATATCCATTCACCCCAGAAATAGCAAATGGTTCAATGTCACTGTTAATAAAAAATCATACGCTAAATCGGCAAGTCTTAGGCACGATCGCTAAAACCCAAGCCACCACTGGGTTTTTGACAAGAATCACTTATACGTCAAGACCATAGAATAGCATATCTGTTTCTGAAGTGAATTCCCTTAACGGAATGCCAACGGGTTCCCTTAAACTTATGTGGTTGAGATAACGATAAGAATCCCTTTTGGGTTGATCGTGTCAACCGCATTTATCGTATATTCCTGCAAAAATAAAAGAGGTCTAAGAAATAATGAAACGATTTTCCACACTTTTTGTTATTTTTATCGCATTCATGAACCTAGGTGGATGTGATGATATAATTACGGTTACAAAACCGCTAATTGAAGTTGATAATTTTGTAACTCCTTTTGATATTTTGTCTCATGATTTGAACGCAACCTTTACACGAGGAGAGGAGGATTTCATTAGATCCTTCACGGTAGAAGAAGGACTAGGACCAATTTTCAATAATACTAGTTGTGTAAGTTGCCACCCTGGAAATGGCCGGGGCACTCCAGACTTAGCACTTATCCGTTTTAGCATAGGGCATGACCTTATCCCGGACATGGGTGGACCTCAATTCCAAGACAAAGCCATTCCTGGTGTGCCTTACGAGGTGCTGCCCGCAGGTGTTGATACATCGCTGCGACTCCCGCCCCCTGTTTTTGGTATGGGACTCATCGAAAATATCCCCGTTGAAACAATTTTGTCCTATGTCGACGAAAACGATGCCAATGGAGATGGAATTTCCGGCAGACCTAATTGGGTGACACCACCCGATTATGTTCCGTCTGCCGAGATTGGGGGTGGACCGGATCAACAATTTGGAAGGTTTGGTCGCAAGGCTTCGGTTTCGTCCCTAGTTCAGCAGGTTGCACAGGCTTTTCACCAAGACATTGGTATCACAAGCAGTTTCATCCCTGTTGAACATTCTGCTGTAGGGGACATTGTTCCCGATCCAGAAATTAGTGAATTAACCGTCATGGAGATTGTCATTTTCCTAAGGCTACTTTCGCCACCATCGCGTGGTGAGATTACCCCAGAAGTTAAAAGTGGCGAGGTGCTTTTTGAGCAGATTGGGTGTGCCTCTTGCCATGTCCCAACAATGCAGACAGGTCCTTCTCCTATAAGTGCATTAAACGAAGTAAACGTCCATATTTACTCCGATTTGCTTTTGCATGATATGGGTGAAGTGTTAGCAGATAACCGTCCTGATGCTTCTGCGAATGGTAGAGAATGGCGGACTGCACCACTTTGGGGAACTCGTTTGGTTGCGGACTTCTTAGGTGGCACCCCGTTTTTTCTTCATGATGGTCGGGCTACTACTCTTGAAGGAGCCATCCGAGCACACGGTGGTGAGGCTCAGGAAACGAAGGAAGCATTTTTCAATTTGCTTGAAGCGGAACAACAGGCAATCATCGCTTTTCTCAAATCGCTCTAGGGAGGCGATATCTATTTCTATGAACTACTTGCGGCTGATGTATCTCTGCTGCGGAAGATGTTTATTTTCAAGTAATTACGTTTTGCATTCCATTTCTTTAAGGGGACTAAGGACTCCGATACTCCGGGGTCCTTAGTTCTCCACCCTCCACCTGTATAACCTCCAAACTGCTGCATCGGTCAGCCATCCGAACCCCACAATCAAAGAAAACTGTCGTTTCATTGATGACAGGCATCTTTCCGTCTACCTACTTATTCCGTTACCTCATAATGCGTAATGTCCTTACCGATAGGGTTGTTTTTATTCGGCATTTCTGTGTGTCGTCGTGTTATAATAGCCCAAGTTGCTAGTTCGCCTGTAGGTCGAGTTTCCATACTCGACACATAATTAGAAACAACCGTATTTACGACATACATGTCGCCCCGCTGGGGTTATGGGTATACCCTTTTCTATATACATATCGCCCCGCTGGGGCTGTTTTGGGTCGGGCAAGATGCCCGACCTACGGATATAGGGGTCAATTTTATCGTACGGACATCACTAGCAACTTGCGTTATAATAGTCAACGGTTGGACATGCCATAGGATGCAGATAAAATTAAGACCAACGCTTAACGCGTGTATGAAATGAGGGCTGTAAAATGGCAAAGATAGAAGGCTTCAGAGTCAAAAACTTCAAGGTGCTCAAGGATGTGACACTAGGCCGCCTGTGGAACCAACAGAAGAAACAGTCGCTCACCCCTATGACAGCCGTTATTGGCAAAAATGGAGTCGGGAAAAGTGCGCTGTTTGATGCCTTCGGATTCCTCGCTGATGCCCTCAAATCCGGCGTTGAGGAAGCCTGCGACGCATGAGAGCGCGGCGGCTTCGAGAAGATACAAACGCAAGGGGAAACAGGTCCCATCGAGTTTGAGGTGTACTACAGGGAACGCAGGAGGGATCGACCTATTACATACCAGATTGACATAGCGATAGATGAGTCTGGACGCCCTTACGTCCAACGGGAACGCCTCAGGCAGAGACGAAAGGGTCAGAGGAGCGGACAACCGTTTGCTATTTTACTTCTTAATGGTGGCAAGGGTGTGGCGTGGAAGTGGGAAGAAGAAGGGATTCAAATTGACGAAGAAGCAGAACAACTCGATCATTGGAAACTCATGGATTTGATAGGAGCAGAGGAATCTGACAGGCCCGAGATTATTGAGTTGGAAGACCAACGCAGGCTCGGCATCGCTACACTTGGTGCCTTAAGACAACACCCGCGAATTTCCGCGTTTCGCCGCTTCATTGAAGGCTGGCATTTGAGTTGCTTCACTCCGGACGCTGCACGCGGTCTACCGTTAGCGGGTCCACAACAACATCTCAATATTCATGGCGATAATCTCGGCAATGTCGTGCAATTCATGGAACGTGAGCATCCGGAACGTTTCAAAACGATTCTAAAAGAGATCGCCGCTAAAATTCCGGGGATTGACCAAATCGACACGGAAAGAACCAGTGACGGCCGTTTGCTACTCAGGTTTAACGACAAAGGCTTTGAGGATCCCTTTTACGCCCAGCAAGTGTCTGACGGAACGCTTAGAGTCTTTGCCTACCACTTGCTACTGGAGGACCCGACACCACCCCCGTTTCTCTGTATTGAGGAACCGGAGAACGGTTTGTATCACAAGCTCTTAGAGTCTCTCGCCGACCAATTCCGTGAACATGCTGGTCGATCTAGGGGCGGCTCTCAGATTTTTATTACGACACACCAGCCGTATTTCGTCAACTCGTTAGATCCGACAGAGGTCTGGATTCTTGAAAAGGGTGAGGACGGTTTTTCGACCATTCACCGGGGGAGCGATGATCCTATCGTGAACAACATGGTTGCAGAGGAGTTGCCGTTGGGGGGACTCTGGTATAGCGATTATCTCGATGCGAGGTGATTGGATGCATTTTGAGATACTCGTTGAAGACCGTTCCGGCAAGCGGATGCTCGATATTCTCACCCCGAAGATTATCGGTGAGCAACATACATAGGACTTACGCAGTTTAGATTGTAGTTGCCCGATTCATCGGGCGTATCGGGGCAGGTCCCGATTTATCGGGATCCTCGCTTCGCGGGAGATGCCCCTCCCACACCCCCCTCAGTCCCCCGCAAGCGGGGGAAGGGATTTGACCGTTCGGCTGCGTAAGTCCTGATACATTCAAGGTTCACGCCTATCAGGGAATTGGTCGCATCCCTAGAAAACTCACAAGTAGTACCGATGCCAGAAACCGTCTTTTGCTTGACCAGCTGCCTAGGCTACTCAGAGGATATGGAAACACATTTGCCAAATACTCTGCCAACTATCCAGCAGCAGGGAATATACAAGAGGCTCTCATGAATACTATTGAAACTCATATTGACAAAAACACTATCCAAGTGATAGCGCAACTGATCGTTGAACGCTTTAATCCAGAACAAGTCATCCTCTTCGGCAGTCATGCTCGCGGAGAGGTTGGAGAGCATAGCGATGTGGATCTGTTGGTCGTGATGCGCGCTGATGTAGGACAGGCGCAACGCGGTAATCCAATTCG
This sequence comes from Candidatus Poribacteria bacterium, assembly GCA_965208425.1. Taxonomy (GTDB): domain Bacteria; phylum Poribacteria; class WGA-4E; order WGA-4E; family PCPOR2b; genus PCPOR2b. The sequence goes on from OZ242335.1 coordinate 484,898, forward strand.
TCGCGCGATTGCCGAGCGTTTTGTCCTGCCCGTTGATGTCATTATTCGCTCTCCGGAAGTCCTCGCTGCACAGCGCAATGATCCGTATTCATTTATCCACAAGATACTGAAAGAGGGAGAAGTGTTGTATGAACGACGTGCGGCCTGAAGGGGCTTGGTTATTTCCATAATTAACCGCCAAACAGGCGTTTCCAGAAAGACGGTTTTCGATTATCTTCTATCAAGAGGTTATGCTGATCCGTAATTTGTTGGAGCGACCTGTGGGCAACAGCCAACAGTTGAGAAAGATGCTCTATATGCTGAGTCATGGATTCAATTTGGCTGTCTCGGTTATCTAATAATTCTCGCAAGTGTCTCGTTTTATCCTGCAAGTGTTCAAGGGCTAGCTGAGTATCCATGTGAGCATTAGGGTTTAGGTAATGTTCAAATATGGCATCAGCTTGAACGTACCATTTCCCGTCTACCTTTTCGCCGTTTAGCTTACCACTCTTGAGCCAGCGCCTGACATTCTTAGATGAAAGATTCAGTTTTCGAGCGGCTTGATTGACCGTTAGTTTGGTATCCATGTAAATACCAACGCAGATAAGTTCAATGCCGTTTCAGAAGCAACAATCGGTCAATGGATAAGGAACCGTAATATGAATTCAACCCAGAAGACACACCGCCTCGGTGTTGATATCGGCGGCACCTTCACCGATATTGTCCTAATAGGGGACGATGGCACAGTGCTGACGCAAAAAGTGCCCTCCACACCAGACAATTACGCAGAAGGCATAGCTACGGGATTGACACCGCTGCTGCCGCGCCAGATCGCCGAAGTGGTGCACGGCACAACGGTGGCGACCAACACGATTTTGGAGCGCAAAGGTGCTTTGACCGGACTTATCACAACGAAAGGCTTCCGAGACGTGCTTGAGATTGGACGCCTACGCTACCCTCGTCTGTATGATTTGACATGGGAGAAGCCGATCCCGTTGGCGTCGAGGCGTTTACGGCGTGAGGTTGAGGAACGCATCGGTGCGAACGGTGAAATCGTGCAGCCGTTGGATATGGAAGGGGCACGGGAGGTGATTCGATGGATGCTGGCACAAAATATTGAATCCCTCGCAGTCTGCCTCATCAACGCCTACATCAATCCTGACCACGAGCGGCAGTTGAGTGAACTCATCCATGAACTGGCACCAGACCTACCCGTTGCCCTGTCCTGCGATGTCCTACCCGAAATCAAAGAGTATGAGCGAACGAGCACAACCGTTATCAACGCTTACTTACAACCTGTCGTCAGCCGTTATCTGCACTCACTATCCGACCGACTGAACCAACAGCTCACTCACACAGATGACGCTCTCCCGCTCTATGTCATGCAATCCAATGGCGGGGTCATGTCCGCTGAATCCGCTGCCGAAATCCCCATCCATATCATCGAATCGGGACCGGCGGCGGGGGTCATCGCCTCGCTCACACTTGCAGAGCGTGTTGGTTTAACGAATGTTTTGACGCTCGACATGGGCGGCACTACAGCTAAGGCATCGCTCATCGAAGATGGACAGATCATGCACTCGCCGGAGTACCAAGTCGGTGGGGGCGTTTCAGTTGGCACCCGTTTGAGCAAAGGGGGAGGCTATCCGTTGCGTGTACCCGCCATTGACATCGCTGAGGTCGGTGCCGGCGGTGGAAGTATCGTATATCTGGACATGGGTGGTGCGTTACGGGTCGGTCCCCAAAGCGCGGGTGCTGTCCCCGGTCCTGCCTGTTATGCGTTGGGCGGCGAAGAACCGACGCTCACCGACGCCAATGTGGTGCTCGGCTACCTCAATCCAGAGCATCTCGCAGGCGGTGCGCTGCCACTGGATGCGGAGAAAGCGCATCAAACCCTGCACGACAAAATTGCTGCCCCACTCAACTTAAGCATGCCTGACGCCGCGCATGGCGTTTATCGGATCGCCGCAGCGAACATGGCGCGGGCGGCACGAGCCGTGTCGTTGGAGCGCGGACGTGACCCACGCGAGTTTGTGCTGTGTGCTTTCGGCGGCAACGGTCCCCTCCACGCGACGGAGTTAGCGGAATCACTCGGTATGAAGCGAATCCTCATTCCCCCGTCCCCCGGACTCTTCAGTGCGTTTGGGTTACTCTACGCGGACATCGCCTATCACATCGTCCAGACCTACAAACGGTTGCTTACTGAGTTGGACATAGAGGATTTCAAGGAGACATTGGGACGACTAGAAGTCTCGGCGCGGGAAGGATTGATGGCAGAGGGAGAAAGTGCCACGCAGATAGCCTTGCAGCGTGCGGTAGACCTGCGCTATGCGGGACAATCGTCCGAACTGACGCTGCCCATCGTTGAGGCGGATATCGGGCATCCGGAGTTTTTCGACACATTGGGCGAGCGGTTTGCTGCCGACCACGAGCGCACCTATGGACACCGCGCCCCCGATGACCCGATAGAGGTTGTCAACCTGCGCTTGACCGCGGTTATCCCAACTGCCAAATCCCAATCTTCATCTCTCCAGTCCCCAAGCTCTCAAACTTTGCCACCAAACCGCCGTTGTTACTTCGGTAGGGAGACAGGCTGGCTTGAGGTGCCGGTGTTATCTCGTGAAGGGTTAGGAAGTGAGTCTGAAAGCGGACCGTTCATCGTCGAAGAATATGACACGACGATTCTGGTCCCACCACGTTGTACGGCACTGCGGGATGAATGGGGAAATATAGTCATTGAGATGGGATCATGAAAACGGGTGTCTCACTCTCTTGTCTTTTGCTCTTCACCCCCCGCTCATCGCCACAAAAAAGATAAGGATAGGACTTACGCGTTTGAACGTTCAACACCTTGTAGTTCGGCGATTCATCGCCGCGTAAGACAACTCGCAACGCCCGATGAATCGGGCAACTACAGCAGAGGTTCCATCAAGGAGCCCGTAGGGAACAACGATCGTTGTTCCCTACTAAAGTGCGTAAGTCCTAAAGGATACAAAATGGATCACCTGACTGTCGAAAAACTAAACACGAAGAATCGAGACGCAGCATTGTCCTTGATAAACGATGCTTACGACAATGTGCACGGATTTGAGCTACTTACCCTGACTGATTTGGACGCATTGGAGCAATCGGGTTTCTTCGCGCTCGGTTCTATGGAGGGCAAGTTGGTCAGTTTCGCATATAGTGCTATGGTAGAGGAGGGGTTGGGCGAAATCCGTTGGGCGGGTGTGCCCGACAACTTCCGGGGCGAATGCCACAGTCTACCCCCAATGCAGGGGTGTATCAACTACCTCAGAGATAAAGGCGCGAAGCAGATCGGCGTTTCAAACTGGTTGGATGCCCCCTATCGTCAGATGTTGAGCCATTTTGAGCGAGAGGAAATTGAGGTTAAACATGACCACCTTATCCTACGGCTCGACATGTGTAACTATACGCCGCAGCCGCCCCCGATCAAAGCAGGGTATAACCTGCGAACATTCCGAGAGGGCGATGAGCAAACCTGGGCGGATGTCAAGAATGCGGTGTTTGGCAGTTCATCGACACCAGAGGAGTTCTGGACCCAAACCTTCTCGGGTGTCAACAAGAAACTAGATTTTGCTCCGGAGGGATTCTTCTTTGCCGAAAAAGACGGAGAACCTGTCGGCATCTGCGCGGGCATCGTTCTGCATGATCGAAAAAAAATCGGCGGAACGTTCCCCGGCGTCATTGGTTGGACAGGCGTCCATGAAGACCACAGAGGGGTCGGACTCGGCAGAGCGCTGATGGTTAGTTCTTTAAATTACCTACATGACCGGGGCATCGCCATGACGGAGATTGGCACCCAATTTTATCGAACCGCAGCGGTGAATCTATATGAAAGTCTCGGCTTTCACATTTATACCGCTTGGTTTACTATCTGATCCGTTCAAACACATCCAGGATACTCCCTACCCCGCAAGAGTGGAAAGTCCCGCTTCTGATCTGGATCGCCAACCCATTTTGAATCCGCTCGCATGTAACTGGTCGCAAGTCCTCGACGCCGATGCGGCGTCCTATTTTCGCCACTGCCGTGGACGGTCAAACTGTGGTGAAAACTGCATCCGCCTGCCTTCAGTACCACTGGCACCGCCGCTGATTCGTCTATACCTTGGGCGTGCAGGAAATCCCGCCGCTCATGGGGCCAAATCCCTTTCTTGTAACTGCCGGGGAGCAATCGCAAACAACCGTTTTCTTCCGTCACATCGTCTAACGCTGTCCAGCAACTCACAAGTGTCGGCGGATCCACGGAAGTCCAGTAAGCCGAATCTTGATGCCAGGAAACAATCGAGCCGTGGAAGGCAGGCTTCATCAGAGTCTGGGTGTGGAAGAGTTTGATGTCTCCTGTACCAAGCAATTCCTCAACAATGTTTAGGATTTTCGGGTTGCTGGCATGGTTAAAAACCACTTCATCGTAACGATGGGGATCCAAGAGTTGCCAGATCTTGTCGCGACGAGGCACATTCTCAAGTTCGCCTCTCTGGGCGGCAGCTTCGAGCCGTACCCCCGCCTTCTCCGCATTGGGATGTGATCCATCCGCTAGGGCATCCATCCGCTCACGCAAGGCTTGCAATGTTTCCTCTGCCAACAGAGGTCCATAAATCACAAATCCATCGCGTTCATAATCCGCTTTCTGTTTCTCCGTTAAACTCATCCGAGCCTCCTTGTATTGTTAGGTCCCCCGTTTCCGCTTATCTGCTGTCCCTCTCATTGTACCATAAGTTGCTAGTGTTGAGAATCCATCGATTTGTCGTTAAGATTGAGGGATTCTATCTTTCGCTCCAGATGAAGATTAATTTATTAATTGGGTAATTTCCGAGCGATGTCCGGTGCGGTTGCAAACCGCACCTACCGGGTTTGGGGGAAATATAGAATGACCCGTTTAATTTCTTAAAACCCATGAGGAGCGCGATGTGCATGGCAGGGCGAGCTGCTTTCGCACTTCAGTTGAATTGGAAAAAGGGTTTCGTAGGGAACGCAGATCTGCGTTCCCTACACAAATTCCTCTCTGAATTGTCATCTTAAATCTCACCCAACGCGATGTGGTTCAAGGAGAGCCATGTTCGGCTCAAAACCGATGCCCGGTCTCTCCGGAACCGTCACATACCCATCTTTTTCCAACGACATTTGTGGGAGAAACATTTCACCCCTTAATGGATCTACGGCAGGCGGATAGTATTCGAGCATCAAGCCGTTTTGACGTGCCGCTGCGATATGCACCTGAAGCTCTTGCGCCCCGTGGGGAGCAATCAATTTCTGATGGGCTGCGGATTCTTCCATCACCGCTAAAGCGGGTTCATAGCCGGCGAGAATCGCGACATCAATATTGAAAACATCCGCCCCCTCATAATCGATTAACGTTTGAAAGTGATGAATCCCGTAGCCGTTTTCACCTGTTGCGATCAGGACATCGTAATCCTTCGCGATTGCAGCCAATTCCTTATGTCCACGATAATTGTGGCTGGGGATCGGTTCTTCAAACCAGAAAATATCATTTGCTTTCAGCACAGGAAGAAACGCCATCGCTCGCTCAACAGTCAACGCGCAATTGGCGTCTACCATTAAGGTAATATCCGGTCCAATCTGCTGCCGCGCCGCCTCTATCCGTTTGATGTCGGTGTCGAGTCCCGCGGCTCTGTCTCCGATCTTCATCTTAACTGCGGTCGCAAGAAACTCATTGACGTTGCGATCCATCTCTTCTCTCAACTCATCAAGCCCTTTATCTCTACCATAGTAGCCACCAGCGATATACGTGCGAATCCGTTGCTGTTGACCATCGAGTAACTGGTGAACCGACTTTTCCGCAACCTTCCCCTTGATATCCCAACACGCTTGGTTGATTGCAGCGAGTACCTGTGTGTGATAACCTCCCGGACCGTATATCTTAATATTGTCCGCTAGTTGAGACACGTAAACCGTATCTATAGGTGACCTCCCTACCAGTTGCTGTCTGAATTCGTCGACATACATTGGAAATATCTGAAGTGGTCGCGTTGCTGCTGTGCCCCCATTGAAGCCGTAGCCAATAACCTCCTCGCTTCCACTCCTTGCTCGCACACGCACCAGATGGAGTCGCCCTTTGTCATAGACGTGCAGACCGTTCCAAATTGGCGGTTTATCCCATTCGTAGAGTTCGCTCTCGATATGTGTAATTTTGATTTCCTGATTTTTCATAGTTCCTGAGTGGTTCCTTTACTTTTTTACTTCGCTCATGTTAAGATTTGGTGCAAAGAAACCGAGTTTTGCCGAAAAAACTCGGTTTCTCTTCCCCGATATATCCCCGATTGCATCGGGACAGGCGGGATTTTCAACGTGCTTTGCACTTTCTTTTTATATGAGCCTTTTTACTTTTTTTCTAAAATAACCTGAATTTCGGCATCGACAACATTGTCGTTGAAATTGATGCTAGCAGTGATTAAACCGAGCTCTTCCAATGGAGACATATTAGCCATTATGCGCTGAATCAGTTTTGCGTCGCCCCCCTGTGAAAATATCAAACCGGCAATTGGAAGCAGACGTTTCAGTTCTGGAATCAAAAGGTTTGGCTGAATCTGGATATGGCTGTGGCTTGGCTGCTGTAAGTGACTAGGCATTTTTATGTGAGCCAACGCAGTTTCCTGCCCGGTAAAGGCGTTGATAGCAGACTTCACTCCGCGGAGGGTTGTGCTGATGACCCAGTAATGATCAAGAAGCGCGTATCCTCCCTTTAAGCCGAAGATGGGGCCAAGTTGGAGTTGTATCGGCTGTAGTTCAATCCCTTGGTACTTTATCGGAGCCTGAAATCGAAGTGGTTTACCGTTGAGGGCAATCTTAGTCCGTTTGAGTTTTGTTAAATCAGCTTCCAAGTTCGCCCGGTCACGAATCGGGCAAATCAGAAGGATTGAAGGCACCAACGCGGGGGCACCTACCGGGGAAGGGAGCAGTGCGAACGCAGCTCTATCTCCAAAATGGCGCGATAAATCAATCCCACTTCGTTGATATTTCAAGGATAGATTCGCCTTCACCTGTTGCCACAACTCTGTAAGGTCTGCATCACTGTTTACAATCAGAAGTGTGGTTGTTTCGGGGAGGATCGAAAATAGTTTTTCGTCTGTCGGTCGTGGGGGTTGTCGGGATTGCGAATCGGTGTTCCTAACTATTCGATGTTGCGAGTGGATAACGCCATTCTCGTAGCGATTGCTGAACGTCCACACATCGGTCCCCTGTAATAATGATTTGAGGGGTTGGTCCAACTTAACAATTTCAGTAAGTTTGGCTGGATTGACATAAATAGTGTTACGAGCGGTGTCATACTGTTTGCCCAGATAGTCTCCCGTCGCTGCTAGCGTGGTAAAACCCTGCTTCTGTTCTGCGTAGATGTCAATCGTATCCTGAATCAAAGATTTATCTGTTGCCAGCAGACCGATCTTGCCAATAAAGGCATAGCTGAAATCTTCCGGATACCCTGTGATAGTGTTGATATCCAGTTTTCTATAACTCTCTTTCAGCCGTTTGTATTTGGGATTGACGGGGGCTGTCGCTGTGAGTGTCGCAACCTCCAGTTTCTGCTGCGGTCCAAGCGCGCTGACGAGCAGAAATGAGATTTTGCCGCCTCGATTATACACACTCAAAATCGCTTCCTCGCCTAGATATCCTTGAAGCCGCTTGAGGTCAAGTTTCCCACCCATTTCCAGCTCCCACCGCTGCTTCTGATACATAAGCCTTCGCCACCAGAGTTCCCTTCGGATCTCTGCAAGGATAGGCATCTGTCCAGTCCGCTTCCCAAGTTCGCTCCGTTGAAACGTCTCGACAAAACTTCCAAGGTCCTTCACGCTGACATAGCAGATTGGCGCATTGGGGAGGAGGGCAAGGAGACGCTGATCCGGCTCCCAGAGAGAGGTTTGACGATAAATCAGCGCAATCAGGGCGAGGAGGATGACTATTACGCCGAAGATAATAAGCTGTGTTTTAGAGGGTTGAAATCTTATTCGTGGCAAAAGGAATTAGATGCGCGAAGAAGATCGGACGGTGATAATCCGGTTGAATTAATATCCCAAACCGTATACAATAGACACACGGTCTAATATACCATTACCCGCGGTCAACGTCAAGGACGAAAGCGTGGGGATAATGATCCAACAGTGAAGCTCCTCAACGGATTCAGGAGGTCGTATGGAAACCTATCGTGTCGCAATTTTAGGCTGTCGTGGACGAGGCACCGCCGCAAGTCGCGCCTATCATGCCCATCCCCGTACCGAAGTGGTCGCACTATGCGATCTGGTTCAGGAACGACTAGACACCCTCGGCGACGAGTTGGATGTCGCTGCCCGGTTTACTGACTTGGACGAGATGATTGTCCAGACCCAACCCGACCTTGTCGCTATCCCGACGGGAACAGAGTTCCATTATCCACTCTGTATGCGGGTGTTGGAACACGGCGTCCATATTGAAGTTGAAAAACCGATGTGCGTTGACCTTGACGGCACCACTGCGGTGATGGCGAAGGCGAAGGAGAAGGGGGTTCGCGTAGCTGTACATCATCAGGGGCGCGTCGGTGCGTTCATGCGGACGATGCACAAGGCGTTCACCGAAGGAACAATTGGCGAACTCCGTTACATCAACAGCCGCGGCAAAGCCTACTACGGTGGTTTGGGATTGATGAACATCGGTACGCATCAATTGAACAATATGCTCAAGTTTGCGGGGCATTGTCGCAGTGTTTCCGCTGTTGCGTTGACCGACGGTCATCCCATCACACCCAAAGATGTTGTCCCGTCCCCGCTCGGCATGGGAACGATTGCAGGGGAATCGATCACCGCGACGCTGCACTTCGACAACGGTGTCACCGGAAATCTGCTACAACACCGCTTTCCAGCTAGCACAAATCCAGTGATGGAAATCGTTGGCACTGAAGGCAAACTATTCGGTTCGGCATGTCTGCTTATCAAAGGCGGCGCATGGCGTCTGTCGCAGCCTGTCTACATTCCGGAGGGGAAGCCTGATCAATGGGAACCGCTGGAACCTGTCTACCCGGAACACTTTGACCGCTCAAGTCCAGCCAAGATAGATGATTACTGGTTCGTTGAAGAGTATGTTTCCGCCTTAGACCAAGACCGAGACCACGAGTGCAGCGGTGCAGAGGGGCATCACATTGTGGGCATTATGATGGGGATTTTTGAGTCAGCGGCGTATGGGAAACGGGTTGACCTGCCCCAAAAATGCCTTGAGCATCCACTACTCCGATGGCGACGCGAACAGGGTTTAGTGCCGCCTGAACCGATGCCCCGTGACTATACCGAGTGGCTGGCGGCAGAAGATCAACGACTCGGGCGGGGATAGGAAAGCCCTACCCATTTTCTGAGGAAGTCGATCTCTATAACGGAAGGAAAATTGATGAAGGTTGAACAGATCGAGATATATCCACTTGAAGCAAAACTATCGAAACCGTTCGGCTGGTCTCAGCGATGGACAGACGCACGGGTGCAAGCCGTGGTAAAGATCACCGCTGATGATGGGACGTACGGTTGGGGCGAAAGTGGTGACGCACGGACAATGGAGTTTCTCGCCCCGCTGCTTATCGGCAAAGATCCTCGACGCACAGAGACAATGTGGCAGATGTTATATGAGCTTGGTTATCAAAGTCACGGTTTTGCAGGATCGCAGACGCTTGCTATCAGTGCGTTCGACATGGCACTGTGGGATATTGCCGGAAAAGCCGCCGGGTTGCCGGTGTGTGAGTTGCTAGGCGGTAGTGTGCGTGACCGCATCCCTGTATACGCCACCGGACTCTACTACACAGAGGACGATTTTCCAGATGCCTTGACCGAAGAAGCACTTGGATACGCTCAGGCAGGCTTCACTGGGATGAAAATGAAGATCGGTGGCAAGCCGGTTGATGAGGATATTGAGCGGGTGTATCACCTTCGTGAAGTGCTGGGTCCGCAAACGCATCTCATGGTGGACGCAAACGAGGCTTACAGCCCAACAACGGCTGTCATGGTGGCTCAAAAACTTGCCGACGCAGACCTGATGTGGTTTGAAGAACCGTGTGGATCGTACAATGATGGGGGTAATCTGCTTGTTCAACAGTTGGGTTTGATGCCAATCGCCGGTGGCGAAAGCCTGAAATCACGGTATGAGTTTGCAGAACGCCTCGCTAGCCGTATGTTCGACATTATTCAGCCGGACATCGCCATCGCTGGTGGCGTGTCAGAGATGTTCAAGCTCGGTCACATGGCAAACGCCTTTGGCATCCACTTCAATCCGCACTTTTGGGGCACTGGTATTAGCCTGTCAGCGACACTGCATGTGTTGGCTTGTCAGCCGTCGAACCCACCGTCCGACTGTCCCGAACCGTACATCAATCAATCCGTTATGGAGTTTGATCGGACGCCCCATCCGATTCGAGAGAACCTCACAGATCCAATTTTTGATCAGGTAGATAGCCATATTCCAGTCCCAACGACCCCAGGGCTGGGGATTGAGGTGATTGAAGAAGAAGCACACCGGTTCTTGGGCTGGGGACTGACTGCTCCCATTCGGGTTAGCGCATGATTCACTAGTGCATTTTAATTTGGCTCATGTTAAGAAATCGTGCAAAAGAAACCGAGTTTTGAAGAAAAAACTCGGTTTCTCATAGTGTTTTGCACTTTCTTTTTATATGAGCGTTTAATTTTATACAGTTTATGTGCTGAGGAGGCAGGGGTGACAAGAAAGAAAATTCTGTTTACAGATTGGCGGGATATACAGTGTGGGGCGGTTGCTTGGTTGACAGCGGACGGCGACCATTACCGAGTCAGCACGCCACCCGAACCGCAGGTTCCCATGCGAGCCGAGCCACGGTTAGTGCCGCGCGGTATTCGGTTACAGGCGCAACCGGCGCGTAAAGCGGGGAAAATGGAACGTTACGGGGGTTGGGGGCGCGTCATCTTCGACGGAGAGCAGCATCGCACGTGGTATATTGAGGTTAATGGAGTTTCAATGTTGGGATCAGGATCGGTAGCACATACCGATACCATCACCTCCGTTGCTATCTGTGGGATTAAATCACAGGATGGATATCACTGGGGTGAACCGACACGCAGCGAAATCAATGTGCCGGGACAGCGTGGCTTCGACGGGATGACCTTTTTCATCGATCCCCACGCCCCCGAATCCCAGCGTTATAAGTTCATCTATTGTGCCCAATTCGAGGAGGACATGTTTCAGTCACATCTCACCGAATATTTCAACCGCCAGCCGCGCCATCGGGATGACCGAATATCGGGAGAGCGGCGGTTTGGGATGTTTGCCGCTGTTTCGCCCGATGGCGTCAACTGGACGGCGTTACCCGAACCGTTTATGTTGCATCCCAGTGATACCGACACGACGGTATTGTGGAACGAGACGTTGGAACGGTACGTGATGTACACCCGTATGATGCGCAACGGACGGCGCTGGATCGGACGGGCAGAAGCAGAGGACTTCATGCACTGGACGCCTGTGGTGCCTACTGTTTGGCCCCGCCTTGAAGACCCACCGGACTACGATTTCTACCTCAACGGCTATAGCCCCTATCCCGAACTCCCGGAATATCAGTTGATGATTCCAATGCTCTATCACCGCTACACCGAGCGTAGTGAGGTTCGGCTCTATTCGAGTGAGGATGGTATCGCGTGGAATCAGATTCCCGGCGGTCCTATTCTGACACCCGGTGAGTTAGGGGAGTGGGATTGCGAATTTATCGGCACAGGAAAAGACCTCCAGCCCTTTGGTGAGGATAAGATCGCCATTCCCTACTCCGGCACAATTTACCCACACAAGTTTCCACGTTGGTCCCCGGTTTTTGCTGCAGCGGGCATGGGGTGGGCATACTGGCAGAAGGACCGGCTCTGTGCGGTGACCACCGACAACGAAGGCGAATTTTGGACGATACCAATTCTCCCATCAGGTCGGCAGATTCGGCTCAACTTCCGTGCACCGATGGCGGGTAACATCAGCGTCGGGATTGAGGGGATAGCGGGACGTTCTGCCTCCGACTGCGATCCACTCACCGGTGATTGGTCGGACAAGGTTGTAACGTGGAACGGCGAGTCCGACATCAATGCGCCGGAGGGGAAACCGATTGTTTTGCACGTGAAACTGCGCGCTGCGGAACTCTTCTCCGTTGCTTTTGAATGATCCCTTGTACGAATTTCAAACGATGAAGACTATTGACTCACAACCGGAGCATTCACAACTGTAAGAAATTCTGAGTCATGCCGCACGCACTCGAAGGCATCATCCTCCTCAAAAAAACGCTTAATCGAACCACGTGCTGCGCGCCGCCGATCCTCGTGAGCACGCTTGAGATATGCAAGGCTTGCTTCGCGGTCATTGCGGAATTTTAGGGTCATCGCTGCCAGATACGCCATGATTCTTCCCCCGGACGACCACACCCTGACCTCCTCCTTGATGTAATCGTGGCGCTGCTCCCAATGTTGCGCCGCGCGTTTCAATAAACGGATAGCAGCTTCGCCCTCCCCTACCTCTGCGCAGCCCAGAGCAAGGCAAGTCGTGGCGATGTGGATCGCTATGAAATACTTCCGACTCAGCCAGCGACGGATATCCGCCACGCTGCCTCCTGTGGGATAACCCCCGGCGTTTCGGTAAATCTGCTCCAGTCGTTTGCGCGTTGTCTCGTGCCGTTCCGAGCATTCCGATGTATCGGAAGTTTCATCGGTGATACTTGCCAGCACGGTGTCTCGCTCAATGAGGTAATTCTCAAGATTGGCTTCGGCTGCTGCAAGCAGTGCCTTTGTCTTTTGATGTTCACCGAGTTGATAATAGGTCGGCGCGAGATGGAGATAGTCCCCCTGTGCTCCAATGAGAAGTGCCTGCTTTTCTGGATCTACTGTCTCCGTATTTTGGAGCCAGTTGATGAACGCTTCAAAGGTATGAACCGCTTCCCGGTAGCGTCCCAATTCGCGCAACGTTTTACCCCGTTCACGCATGTAGAGCGCGCGGTGCATTAGTGTGAGTTCATCACCGATCTGCTCGACTAGGTGTTCGGTCTGCTCCAGCCAATCGACAGCACGTCCGACCTTGCGGTACGCATCAAAGACGTGGAAATATGACTCAAGTTGGTCGGTCAGGGTTATTTGACCGTCAAACCGTTTCAATAGGGTCCCATGGGCGTGTACTGCCCGTTTGTGGTCAGCGACGCACGGCTCCTGCATCTCGGCAATACTCCTGCACCCGGCATCGAAGCCAGCGTCGAAATCGTCCGTCGTCATGGCAAAGTTCCAAAGCAGATCCACATATTCCTCACACCGTTGAAACTGATGGTACAGATGCGCCAATGCCCGGACCGTACCGGCGTCCCGTGCGCCGAGTCGATAGGCACAGGCGAGCTCGGTACACGCTTCTTCAATCAACGTGCTATCAACCATTCCATCTGGGAGAGAAAGCTGTTCCTCGATCAGCTCCCGTGCGACCATACCGAGTCCCCGATATGCGGGGGCGTAGTCCGCTTGAACGTCTGCGGCGCGTTGGAACTGTTCGCGTGCACTTTTCCAATTGCCATCGGCAAGATACCGCTCACCCCATTTTACCGCTTCTGTGACAACCTGTTCGGTAAAGTCTTCTGCCAACGGTTGATTCTCAAGCGTGTTTTCGACCATACGAATCATCTCCTGTTTCAATCGTTTGCGTGCGTCTGACAATCGCGTGGTAACCGCTGTCTGCGAAATCCCTAGAAACCTCGCAATCTCAGCGGACTTCATTTCGCGGATGTAGGATAGGATTAGGACCTCAGAAGAGATGTCAGGTAACGAAATGAGGCAACGCCACAGCAGTTGACGCAACTCTGCGTGTTCGGCAGTTTCGTCAGGCGTTTTTTCGGCTGCACTGACGTGTAGTAGCTGGGCTTTGTGCGCTGATTCCGAAGTGTTTTCGAGTAACCCCTCAAGGCTCAAATCATCCCGCTTCTCCCGGTCAAGCCACTTGTTAGCAAGGTTCCGCGCAATCCCACACAGCCATGCGCCGACTTTTTCCGGTGCGTCAAGGGATTCGATCGATAGATATGCTTTGACAAACGTCTCCGAGGTCAAATCTTGGGCGTGATGGAAGTCCCGTACTTTCGGTAAAATGACGCTGTACACCGCCTTTTTGTATTTTTCAACAAGTGCTGTAAAGGCTGTGGAATCCCCACCTCGGATGGCGTGGACGATTTGTACGTCATCTTGCTTCAATGCGTTACCCTCCTTCGCTATATTATGTACCCAAACAACCGAAAATGTCAGCGACTTTTTTTAGATGGCAGTTCTTTTGTCCTCTGATAAAATTGTCCCTTGACTTGCTCATGTTGTTGGATTATAGTAGATTTTAGAATTAATGAGACACTCCAAATCGGCGCAGTTGCAAACAGCGCCTACCAAGTCCCGATAAATCGGGATCGAAACCGAGGAGCGAAAGTGTTCATTTATTTTTTGAATTCACTATAACTCTAGAAGAGGTCGCTGAAACGAATATAGCAAAACTTTCCTCCAGACAAGAAAGAGGTAAACTTGGGGGAGATGGTGACAATAGATAACGTCAACCGACGCTGATGACTATAACAAGCACTCAGATAAAGGAGATATAAGAATGTCCGACAAACGCCCAAACATCCTATTCGCTTTTGCCGACGACTGGGGAAGGTATGCCAGCGCGTATCGACAGATTGAGGGGGACAACACACCCAATGCCCTACTGGACACGCCGAACTTTGACCGCATAGCACGTGAGGGTGCCCTGTTTACCAACGCCTTTGTGCCTGCACCGTCCTGCACGCCGTGCCGGAGTTCTATACTCACGGGTCGCTACTTCTGGCAGACGGGACGTGGCGCAATCCTCCAAGGAGCGATTTGGGATTCGTCCATACCCTCATATCCCTTACTGCTAGAAGAAGCGGGCTACCATATCGGTTATACCTACAAGGCTTGGTCGCCGGGAGTACCACGCGATGCGCCCTACGGCGGAGATCGGACACGCTACGCACCGGCAGGAACGAAGTTCGGCGAGTTTTCGTTCGTTGCTACGGAAAACGTTCCTGAACACGGTGTTGAGGGGGCGAAGCAGATCCTCTACGACGAATCGCGCCAAAACTTCGATGCCTTTCTGGAGGCACGTCCACCGGATACGCCGTTCTGCTACTGGTGGGGTCCCACAAACACCCATCGTAAATGGCAGCGTGGGTCCGGCAAGGCGCTCTGGGGATTAGACCCGGACGACCTAAAGGGGCGGCTGCCCGCTTTTCTGCCGGACGTGCACGATGTGCGCGAGGATGTCTGCGACTACTTGGGTGAATGTCTCGCTGTAGATGCTGGACTTGGGGGACTGCTGGAACGCCTAGAAGAATTGGGAGAATTGGATAATACACTAATTGTTGTGAGCGGCGATCACGGCATTCCGGGCTTCCCACGCGGCAAATGTAACCTATACAACTTGGGCTGCGAGGTGGCACTAGCGGCGCGTTGGCCTGAGCGTATCCCCGCCGGCAGAACGCTGAATGACTTTGTGAACCTTATGGATCTGGCACCAACCTTCATGGAAGCTGCTGGTGTTGAACCCCACAGCGACATGACAGCTCGAAGTCTGTTAAATGTACTTGCCTCATCGCAAGACGAACAGGTAGATCCAGAGCGGACGTTCGTTGTTACCGGTCGAGAACGGCACGTTGGCGACGCACGAGAAGGGAATCTACCTTACCCGCAACGCGCTCTCCGCACGAAGGATTTTCTGTACATCCGCAACTTCACTCCTGACCGTTGGCCCATGGGTGATCCGAAAGGTTTGGACGACCCTACCGCGGAGCCGCCATCGTTCGACGACCTATGCGATGACACTAGGCTCGTCTATCCGGACATGGATGCCAGTCCAACGAAGGCGTGGATGATCCACCACCGGGCGGAGACACAGGTGCAGAGGCTATTTGAGATGGGATTTGGGAAGTTTCCGGCGGAGGAACTCTACGACCTACGGGTAGATCCGCACTACCTGAACAACGTGGCGGAGGATGCTCAATATAAGGAAGTCCGACAACAACTCTCTGATAAACTCATGAACGTTCTGACAGAACAGGAGGATCCGCGGGTTGTCGAACCGGGCTGCCGTTTCGAGCGTTCCCCATTCACAGACATCTAGACCGCGCCGATTAACTGATTCACTCACGTTAAGAAATAGTGCGAAGAAACCGAGTTTTTCCGAAAAAACTCGGTTTCTCTAAGCCACCCTGTGCTTCCTTTTGACATGAACCAACTGATTTGAGAAAGGAGAAGGATATGATTCAGATTGCAGAAATGCTTGGTCCACAGCCCTCATCGTTGTGGAAAATGGTCAAGCAGTGCGGCGTCGATCATGCGGTCGGCGCGATGGACACCGAGAACGACGCAGAAGACCTGCCGTTAGAGGAACGACCGTGGGGGTACAATTCACTCTCGCGGGTGAAAAAGGCTTACGAGGACGGGGGATTTGAACTCGCTGTCCTTGAGAGCCGTCCACCGCTGAACAAAGCCAAACTCGGGTTGCCCGGACGTGACGAAGAAATCGAGACCGCCTGCGAGCTTATCCGTAACATGGGAAAATTGGGAATTCCGGTCTGGTGTTATGAGTGGATGGCGGTGTTCAACTGGATGCGAACCTCCATAGAGATCCCGTCTCGCGGCGGTGCACTCGTGACGGGCTATGACAACGAACAGATGCGTGACGAGCCAAACACCGAATTCGGTGTTGTGACTGAGGAACAGTTGTGGGATAACCTGAAATATTTCCTTGAGCGCGTCGTACCGGTAGCTGAGGAAGCGAATGTCAAATTGGCGATGCATCCCGATGATCCGCCGCTTTCTCCCATCCGGGGGATTGGTCGAATCATGCGGAGCGTGGAGAACTATCAGCGTCTGATCGATCTGGTGCCAAGTCCGGTAAATGGGATCACACTCTGTCAGGGCAACTTTACCCTGATGACGGACGATCTGCCATCGGTTATCCGTCATTTCGGAGAGCAGGACAAAATCTTCTTCGTGCATCTGCGCGATGTGAGGGGGACGCCGGAGCGATTCGAGGAGACCTTCCACGACGATGGCAAAACCGATATGTTAGCGTGTCTAGAAGCATATCAGGAGATCGGGTTCAACGGTGTACTACGTCCCGACCATGTACCAACAATGGAGGGCGATAGCAACGAACACGCTGGATATTCGTCGCTTGGACGGCTGTTTGCTATCGGTTATATTAAAGGGTTGTGTGAATCGGTATATAAGGAATAGTACAGCTAAAAATCTCGGCTACAGATCGGATATTTTTTGACAAACCGATTTAATACAGGTTATAATTATAATCATGTTATTGAAACTGAATCTCAATATCAATAGCATGGGCATAAAATAACTCTACAATTTTCGGAGGTTACAATGCTAAGATATCTAGTTGCGATTTTCAGTCTACTCCTAACCGTAGGAACGGTTGGTGCAACCGATCACAAAGAATTAGTCGTCTATTCTGGACGTAGCAAGGGGTTGATTCACCCCATCGTTAAGCAATTTGAGAAGGAGACCGGCATCACGGTCAAGGTGCGCTACGGCAACACTGCTCAACTTGCTGTCGCTTTGTTGGAGGAAGGGGAGAAAAGCCCCGCCGATCTTTTCTGGGCGCAGGACGCAGGAGCACTCGGCGCGGTTAGTAAACACGGGTTATTTCAGGTGTTGCCCGAATCTGTCCTATCAAAAGTCCCCGCCAAATTTCGCAATGCTGACAGGACATGGACTGCAACAAGTGGTCGTGCGCGTGTCCTCGCTTATTCACCTGAACGTGTTAAGGCGGAGGAACTACCTAAAAGCGTCTTCGATCTGACCGATGCGAAGTGGCAAGGACGCGTCGGTTGGGCACCACAGAACGCGTCATTTCAAGCGTTTGTAACAGCGATGCGTGTCCTCGAAGGAGAGGAAAAAACGGAGGAATGGCTGCGCGGTATGAAGGCAAACGGTGCGAAAACCTACCCGAAGAACACCCCAATTATTCGGGGACTCGCCGCCGGAGAAATTGACCTTGGCTTGCCCAATCACTATTACCTGATGCGATTCAAAAAAAGTGACTCCAAGTTTCCCGTTGAGCAAACTTTCTTTGGGGCTGGCGACACCGGAAATTTGGTTAACATCGCTGGAATCGGCATTCTGAAAAGCAGTAGTCACACCGAAGAGGTCAATACCTTCGTTGACTACCTATTATCCCCAAAAGTGCAGCAGTTCTTCATCAGCGAGGTCTTTGAGTATCCTGTTACGGAGGCGGGCATTCCTAGCGCAAAATTGCTGCCGCCGGATGAACTCATAAAACTAACACCCGAGATCAACCTAGAAAAGTTGGATGACCTCGAAGGAACCTTGAAACTTCTGCGCGAGGCAGACATTTTGTGATCCATTCTGAGACGCGATCTTTTCCACCTTGGTATTTCCTCGTCCCCGGAGTTGCTATCGGGATCGGCGTAATACTGCCACTGATTTATCTCCTCGTGCGAGCATTTGAGGCGGAAACGGGAGAGTTAGTCCAAATTGTCTTCCGCACCCGGACCTTGTACCTTTTGGGTAATACGCTCCTCCTCGTCATCGGAGTGGTCGTGACCGGCATACTTTTGGCAGCACCGCTTGCATGGGTAACAACACGGACAGATCTCAAGGGCAAACGTTTTTTTACGCTGCTTGGGGTGTTGCCGTTGGCAATTCCCGGCTATGTAATGGCTTACGCTTTATTGGGCTTAAGCGGTCCTCACGGAACCTTTGCCCTCCTGTTCGGACCAAGTTTTCCAAATCTCCGGGGATACTGGGGTGCGCTGATCGCTCTCAGTTTCTACACATTTCCTTATTTCTTTCTAAACCTCCGGACAGCGCTAGTGGGGTTGGACCCTGCGATTGAAGAATCCGCCTATAGCCTTGGCAGCAAATCTCGGGAGGTCTTTTTTCGGGCGATCGTGCCACAACTTCGGCCCGCGCTCTATGCCAGCGGTCTCCTTGTTGGGTTGCATGTGCTTGGGGATTTCGGAGTGGTGTCTCTGATGCGATACGAAACCTTTAGCTATGCGCTCTACACGCAATATAGCGCTGCTTTTGACCGCACCTATGCTGCGTGGCTGGCTCTAATGCTTCTCGCGCTTACTGGCAGTTTGCTCTATTTGGAAGGTCGGTTATTGCGCGGGAGTAAGTTTCACCGCGCGGGCAGCGGTGCCTCACATCAGGCTAGTCCAATCTCACTGGGCGTTTGGAGGATACCCACCTACATGTATCTTGGTGCCTTGACACTCGCTAGCATCGTTGCTCCCATGGTAACGATCGGCTTCTGGACACTCAAAGGAGTTGATAGCTCACACATGCAGGATTTCCTCCGAGCCCTTTCTGGCTCTTTTCTGGTATCGACACCCGCAGCTTTCCTCACCGCTGCTTTCGCAGTTCCCTTAGCTTATTTGGGTGTGCGATATTCATCTTCGATCTGTCGTACATTGGAACGTGGTGCGTATCTCGGTTATGCGACACCGCCTTTGGCATTTGCACTTGCGCTCATCTTCTTTTTTCGGGGAGTTCCGGCGATTTATCAAACGCTTTGGATCTTAATCTATGCCTATACCGTGTACTTTCTCGCAGAGGCGATTGGTCCCGTCCGCAGTGCCCTATACCAAGCCTCACCCCGTTTGGAGGAAGCTGCTAGATCACTTGGCTATCGTCCCCTCAAGGCGTTTTTCAAATCTACCTTCCCGCTGCTGCGGAGCGGGGTCATTGTTAGTATCGCTTTCGTTTTTCTCGCAGCAATGAAGGAACTACCACTGACCTTCCTGCTTTCGCCCGCAGGATATGAGACTTTAGCGGTGAACGTCTGGAGTTACACAACCGAAGCCATGTTCGCTGAAGGAGCGCGATACGCACTTGCAATTGTGTTATGCTCGGTGCTGTTTGTGGGATTGTTGTTAATGCAGGACGCAAGAGCATCGTATGAATATGCAGAAACCTCAACATAATGAGCAAATAGACGGAATGGGAGAGAGGAAGTTAAGATCCTTATCCTTGAATGAGTCATTCACGCTTCATGTATTACGCATTGCGTTAGGCCTTGAGTGGTTGAAGTTTTTCCCCTAATGCCGTGTTCTAAGGAGTTATAATGCAGCCGCTGCTTAATATCCGCAACATCACGAAACGATTCGCTCATAATCTACCTCCAGTGGTCGAGAACCTCTCTTTTGAGGTGTACACCGGGGAAATCTTTGCCCTTTTGGGACCGAGTGGTTGTGGAAAAACAACTACACTACGCCTGATTGCAGGATTTGAGCGTGCGGATGACGGAGAGATCAGCGTGGACGGACAGTGCTTTGCGGGATCTAAAGTCCACCTACCGCCTGAAGCGCGAGACATTGGGATTGTTTTCCAAGAGTATGCACTCTTTCCTCACCTCAACGTGTCGCAGAATGTCGCTTTTGGACTAAGAAAACTATCCCCGAAGTTGCGCAGTGAGCGGGTCATGACGGTACTGGAGATGGTGGGAATGACTGCCTTCAAGGATCGGAAGCCACACGAACTTTCTGGTGGACAACAGCAGCGGGTGGCACTAGCTCGCTCTATTGCCCCAAGCCCCAAACTCATCCTACTAGACGAGCCATTTTCCAATCTTGATGCCGGTATGCGACATTCCACGCGTGAAGAGATTCGAGACCTCTTGAAGGAGGCGAAGATGAGCGCGGTGTTTGTCACGCATGATCAGGAGGAAGCTCTCTGCTTTGCGGACCGGCTAGCGGTCATGCACGAGGGACAGATTGAACAGATCGGCACACCTGAAACGATTTACCACCGCCCGCAAACACCATTCGTAGCAGATTTTTTGGGCGCGACCAACCTGATCACTGGTGAAGCTGAAGGAGACTGCGCCGAGACCCCCTTGGGCAGATTCCAGATCGCGCCATCAGCACGTGGCAAGGTGCTCCTCTCGATTCGACCTGAGCATCTGATTATGGTTCAACCGGACGAGACAAGTCAAAATAACAGCATTGGCGAAATTGTCGTGCGTGAGTTCAAAGGGCATGATCTGACCTATCGAGTGAGGATTGGAACAGAGAATTATGTTGTGCAGACCGACTACCGCTGTCCATTTCAGGCAGGCGCTCAAGTAATGCTTCAAGCCGTTGAGCCCGCGGTCATTGTAAAAAGAGATTAAACCTTTCGGGGCGAGCGCATGTCCCGATGTTGTTGGATTCAGGAAAAGTCAACAGCATGGGGAATAAAAAGGCATCATCTTTCTCGTAATCCTGTGAATTCTTGAATCCTAATTAAATCTTGGAAGGGGGATCGAAAGTGCCAAAAAAAACAGGGCGCCGTCGAAAAGTGGAACCCGCTACAGATTCTCCGCCCACCCATCCACTTCCTTTTAGACTCTACGCTATCACCGATCGACGATTCTGTGCGCCACGAACACTGTACGACACCATCCATGACCTCTTAGATGTAGGGGTGTCCGCCATCCAACTCAGGGAAAAAGACCTGAGTGATGTCGAGTATATCAAATTAGCTGAACCCCTCTGCACGCTCTGCCACACCTATTCTGCTCAACTCTTTATTAACTCACGGATTGAGATAGCTATGACCATCGGCGCAGATGGTCTCCATCTGCCGGGAGATTCAGCGTCCATACAAGAAGTGATAGAGGAAACGAACCGCTGCTTTATCATCGGAAGCTCTGTCCATACGTTAGCTGAGGCGAAGCAGCGCGAAACCGAGGGCGCGGATTTTATCACCTATAGTCCAATCTATCCGACGCTCAGTAAACCGGGCTACGGTCCTGTCGTCGGTGTAGAGGGGCTTCGGAACGTCACAGAAGGAATCAACATACCTGTTTTTGCGTTGGGCGGAATAACGCCTGAGCGGGTTTCGGAATGCCGCGATGCCGGTGCTTATGGGGTTGCGGTGATGTCTGGAGTGATGTCACCGAAGAACGGCGTGCAGCAAGCGAAGGTATATCTGCAACAGCTACTGAAATAGCGACGGGAGTTCCCACATGAAACAGATCTTGACGGTTGCTGGTTCAGATTCAGGAGGCGGCGCAGGGATTCAAGCTGACCTCAAATCCATCCACGCCAACGGCGGTTATGGGCTATCCGTCATCACGTCAGTTACAGCGCAGAATACCCGCGAAGTAACTCATGCTTTCGACTTGCCAACAGATCTCATTGACGCGCAGATCGACGCCATCTTCTCAGACTTTGATGTCGCAGCGGTCAAGACAGGGATGCTCTCGTCAACCGAAATTGTGGGAGCTCTTGCGAAGAAACTACACGAGTATGCGCCAAGTAATATCGTGATTGATCCCGTAATGCTCTCCAAAAGTAAGTACCCTTTGCTCAAACCAGATGCCGTTGAGTGTTTGAAGAACGAGTTATTACCGCTTGCAACGGTCGTCATGCCCAACGTTGATGAGGCCCAACTGCTCGCCGAGTGTGATATTCAAACCATTGATGATGCAAAGGCGGCAGCGAAGTTGATTCAGGGATACGGTTGCCAGAGTGTGTTGGTCAAAGGAGGACATCTTTCGGGGGAAAAATCGACCGATGTGCTATACACGGATAGAACCTTTACCCTCTTTGAGGCAGAGCGGATTGAAACGAAGAATACACATGGTACGGGCTGTACCTACTCCGCAGCAATCGCTACGCATCTAGGACTTGGAAAAGACCTCGCAACTGCCATTCAATCTGCGAAGGATTACATCACCAACGCTATCCGCTATTCCCTCGACATCGGGGAAGGGCACGGACCCACCAATCACTTCTACTTTTTGAATAGGTAATATATCTTCAAGAAAGCTTTGGTGTGTAGCACCTATCCACACGCTTATCAGATGAGGAGATGGCAAAATTGAACCAACCCAAACTTTTTGATGGGCTTAAGCCTAATACTATCGTCACTGTTGCAGGGGTCGGCTACCGTGATGGCATACCCGCTAAGGACGCAGATGTCGGTTGGCCCATGGGTGTAGTGCGACGACCCGATGGGGACTTAATCGTTGCTGATATCCGCGCCCACCGTATCTGGCGCATCGACCAAGACGGTATCCTGCATACCTTCGCCGGGGACGGTGTGCCGGGGATCTCTGGTGATGGGGGTCCCGCCATCAATGCCCGCGTGTACACACCCCATGACTTTTGTCTCGACAAGGAGGGCAACCTCTTCTTTTCCGAGCTAGGCGCGAGAGGTCCCGACAAAGGTGCCAATACAATCCGTCGTATCGATTATAAGACCGGCATCATTACCCGTGTGGTCGGATCGGGAGTGATGGGACGGGGCGGAGATGGTGGTCCGGCACTAGGGGCTGAGTTCGACACGACAACCGGCGTGGTGGTTGACACCGAAGGAAATATCTTTGTGTGCGGTAAATGGGATAGTAATGTGCGGAGAGTGGATGCAAAGACCGGCATCATCCAAACCTTTGCAGGTCAGAATACCCGTTACTATCCATTGGAGCAGGGCCTGAGTCGCCCTTACAGCGGTGCCAATTATACCTTTGCCGGGTTTCATGGCGATGGTGGACCGGCATCAGAGGCAGCGTTCGGATTCCCTGAACACTTAGCGTTCGACTCCGAGGGCAATCTCTACGTCTGTGACAATGGCAACAACCGGATACGCAAGATTAACATGCGGACAGGAACGATTACAACCGTTCTCGGCACAGGTCAAGCGGCGTCCAACGGCGATGGCGGTCCAGCGGTTGAAGCGAGCACACATACGCCGGACGCTATCTTCATTGATTGTCACGATAACCTTTATGTTGGTGAGGTGGGTGGCTTTAGAGTACGCAAGGTAGATGCCCAAACCGGTATTGTGACGACACTCGCTGGTACAGGCATCCCCGGCTGGGGGCAAGAGGGCACCCCCGGATCTGAAACGAAATGCAATCCCATCGAATCCGGCATCTGGGCTGATCCCGATGGCACTGTTTTCTACAGCGATTCTTCAGGGCGTTTACGCCGAATTGATCCACAGACTGGGATCGTGACGACCGTTTTGGGTGGCGACAGCATCCGTGATGGTGGTCCATCTACCGAGGCGTTCCTCTCCTGTCCGAGGGGGATTTGTGTGGGCCCGGACGGTCATATCTACTTTGCCGATATGCAGAGTGATCGGATACGAGCGATTGATCCGGTCACCGGAATTATCCGAACCGTTGCCGGTAGCGGCGGCAGAGCCTATGGCGGCGACAACGGCCCTGCGACTGATGCATATTTCTTGAATCCTTATGATGTATCGGTGGACAGAGACGGTCGCCTTGTAATAGCCGATACGCTGAATGGACGGGTGCGGCGAGTAGATAAGAACGGTGTGATCCATACAGTGGCAGGAACAGGCGAAAGCGCTGATCGGGGAGATGGTGGACCGGCTATAGGGGCTGGATTGACAGTTGTTTGGTCAGTCACGCATGGACCCGATGGAGCTATCTATCTGGGGGATGCTGCGGGTCGGATTCGCAGAATTGACGCTGACACGGGGCGCATCAGCACAGTGGCAGGAGTCGGGATCCAAGGCTACACCGGAGATGGAGGTCCCGCAACAGCAGCGCGAATCGGCAGCCCATCAGCACTTAGGTTTGACGCAAGGGGGAATCTCTATTTCTCCGACCTCACTCAGCACGTTGTGCGCAAGGTAGACACCGAAGGTGTTATCACAACCGTTGTGGGGTGTGGCGAGGCTGGGTTCTCCCCCGATGGCACACCTGCTCTATATGTACGCCTGCACAAACCGTTGGGATTAGCGATCACCGGAGACGGCGGTGTGTACTTCTCCGACTCACGCAACAATCGGGTGCGCCGCGTTGCTCCCGACGGAACACTTCAAACGATTGCGGGCAGCGATACGCCGGGCGACGCAGGGGACGGAGGTCCCGCCACCCAAGCCAGTCTGAACGAACCGCATGGGCTCTGTTTCTACGGGGAAGACATCCTATTGATTTGTGATTATTACAACAGTCGCATCAAGGCGGTGAAACTCCCGAAACCGTGAGTCCTATGCTTCTAGCCCGAAACACTTCTCTTAAAGAGAGATTGGAGCGTGTTGACATTTTGCTGTTGCTAATTCGGTAAACATTTCCCCAAGTTGATGAGATGCTCTATCAGCTCAACGGAATGGATAACCCGAGGACAAGAGGTAGGATTGGGCGGCAAATATTATCCCTCCTACAGGAAGATTTTGCGGTGATCCTGTTGGCACCCTGCTCCAATATACGCTCTCGCCGTTAGAAATCCAGTTCGACGATAACCTCACCGATACGATCGATTTGATTCAAAACATGAGCCAACTCACCGTGGAACGTCACCGGTCCGGTTAGTAATAGTTGCTAGCAACATTTACTAATAATCGGGCGAATCGCTTCAATGACTTTTTTAACATTTGCCGTTGAAAGCCTGATACCGACTGACTTTAGAGCATCAGCGTTTTCTTTGGCATGGTAATTGCCCCTATTTGGATTGTACCGAATCGGAAGATTTGGAAGAGTTCTATCTCTAACAGCAGAAGTTGATTGCTTACTTCTGCAAATCCGAAAGGAGCTAATCATCATGTTACGCAAAGCATTGATCCTCGGAATGGTTTTCATTTTTGCACTAAGTCTGTTAGCTGTGTCAATGATTACGTGTTTTACCTATGACGCAGAGGCAGACGATCCTATCCCGGACTTCGGGCACGGTCATTGGAATTGTTGGCGATTTGATAATGAGGGTAACAAGGTATACAAAACTAAGCACTGGAAGCTTGGTGCTCCCTGGACCTGCACTTGGGAATGGATGACAGTTGATGATTAAACTCAGGCATCTTCGTTATGCTAAAAGCCTCGCTATAGGCTTTTAGCATAACAATCTATTTACTTCGCTGGCTGTTTGGTCCTAAGTA
Source organism: Candidatus Poribacteria bacterium (assembly GCA_965208425.1). GTDB lineage: Bacteria > Poribacteria > WGA-4E > WGA-4E > PCPOR2b > PCPOR2b. Next base: position 510,772 of record OZ242335.1, read on the forward strand.
GAATATGCGTCAGTCTATTGACAAATGACCCTAGTAGAACTTACGCACTTCCGTAGGAAACAACGACGTTGTTCCCTACGCACTCCTTGATGGAGCCTCGATTGTAGTTGCCCGTCTCTTAATCCCAATAAGTCGGGGATTCATCGGATGTCTGTTCCGCCTGCTCTCCCCGATTTATCGGGGCAGGCTGGAACGGAGATACCAGGGTTGGGAACGGTACCCAGTTGCTTTGAATCCCTATTTATCGGGGCGGCGATTCATCGCCGAGCTACAAAGCCTTGAACGAGAAGGCTTATGACAAAAGAGAGTGCAAAGCCCGAAGAGAAACCGAGTTTTTTTTGGAAAAACTCGGTTTCTGTTGCACCATTTCTTAACATGAGCTAACGAGAAAAACAACCCAATCTAGCCCCTGCCGTTGCACAATCGTCTTCCCAATGAAACCATTCTCCCGGAAAACCTCCTCAGTCCTTTTTGGTGTGTGCTTATTTGTAGCTGCAAGTGTGCCTCGGCTGTTCTCTTTGGGTGCACACTGGACCTCTGATGAAGCTGGGTGGTTGGACCATAGTACAGTGTTTATGGCAGCAGTCGAGATGGGTGCCTTTTCAGAAACGCTCGTCACTTTCCACCCCGGTGTCATAACTATATGGATTGCTGCCCTCCGCACCTTTTTTACCGAACCCCATATAAGTGTTCAAGGCTTGGCGTTAGCCCGGTGGTTCATTGGCGTCGCCCTGTTAATCGGGATTGGTGTAGCAGCGGTGCTGCTATATCGGTTGTTTGGGCGTTGGGTTGCGGTCATCGGTGTGGCGTTTCTATCCTTCTCTCCACTCTTATTAGCGCAATCCCGTCGCGTCCACACCGATGCGTTGGCGGCGACTTTTGTCCTGCTGACAGTCCTATCCCTCCTACTCTATTGTGGGGCATCCCAAAAACGCCGTTACCTCATCGGTTCTGGAATCGCCTTTGGTCTAGCCTGCCTTGCCAAAAGCAACTCCCTTATTCTGCTCTTGTGGCTGCCTATCTGCTTCGCCCTGTTTCGGAACCGAGAGGAAACGTGGCGGCAGTTCTTTCTTCGGGGGCTTGGAGCGGGCCTCTGTTTCTTGAGTTGCACGTTACTCACCGTTTTTGTTCTGTGGCCCCTCTTTTGGAACCCCGTCTTTTTGATATTTGGGTTGTGTCTGTTAGGCGTCACACTGTTTACGTATCGGGAGCTACAGAAAGGGGCATATCAACGACTCACCCTATATTTGGCATCGGTTGTGGTGATAGGTGCGGTATCCGGCTATATGGTACGGACTGTATGGAGGGTGTTCGATGGTGTTGCGTGGGCGATTACCACGCCGCATAACGTCGAACACTTCTTCCTCGGACAGGTGTTATATGACCCCGGCTGGCTCTTCTACCCGTTGGTGCTGTGTATAAGGACCGCGCCGCTAACGCTTCCTTTAGCCTTCGGCGGGTGTCTCTTTCTGTGGAGGGAACGCCATGAGGAAGGGTATGCGCGACAGTTTCGGATAGCACTCGGGTTGGTGGCGGTTGTCCTACTGTTCACTCTTTGTCTCTCGCTGACGAGCAAAAAGTTTAGTCGGTATCTGCTACCCGCTTTCCCAATTCTGGAGATACTTGCCGCCATCGGTTTCTTTGAGTTTCTTAAATGGGGCTACTCCTATATCGACTCCCGCTTTGGGACTGAGACAAACTCCCAAAAACTTACCTTCTCTATCGCGGCCCTCCTCTGTCTCTCCCTCATCCAAATCCTGCCGGTCCTCCGGCTTCACCCCTACTACGGCACCTACTACAACCTCTGCTTCAAACTCGCTGATATCAGAAAAATTATTACAGTTTCCGCAGCCGTGGGGTTAGATCTCGCGGCAGAACACCTCAATAGAAAACCAAATGCACGAGAGCTACATGTTCAAGTCTCTCCGCTAAGTGGCCAATTCTTTTATCAATACTTTATTGGACAGACGCACCGGGCTGACGAAGGTGAAGCGGTCGTTCCAGATTATGAAGTGGTCCATATCCGTGATTCACAAGTGGCACGAGTCCCGCAAACGGGAACGTTCAACGGAGAGCTGGAACATGTGATAACCCTCAACGGCATTGACTATGTCTGGATTTATAGGATACCACGATAGGTTGAATAGGGAGTGAAAATATCTTGGTTCACGTTAAAAGAAAGTACAAAATGTAAAAAGTGTGAAACGTCGTGAAACGTGATGCGTGAAACGTGAAAATCATTAGTGATCCGTAGGTTGGGTTGAACGATTCAAAGCCAATTACTATCAATAACGATAGCAGGGTACTCTTTCAACAATACCATCTCATAGATAGATACAGTGAAACCCAACATCCAAGCTACTGCTTATCAAGAGTTGGGTTTCACTATATTTGTGAGATGTCGAGTCGAACAACCTCCTGCGATCAAAGTGGAGCTACTCGATATGTTTTATCAGTGCCGTTCAACCCAACCTACGCCATTCTTAAAAAAGTTGAAGCTCATGTTAAGAAATTGAGAAACAGAAACCGAGTTTTCAAGAAAAAGCTCGGTTTCAAACCTCAAATACCTAAAAAAACTACCATGAATCTGATTAAACTCCTATCTACCGATTTTTTCACCGGTCAAATCTTGTTCTCAGGAAAGGGGTTGCTCGATATCCTGTGGTTTCTCCCTTGCAACCCCCAAAAAAAGTCTCTCAGACTCGCTGTGCTCATCCTGCAGCTGATCCCTAGATATACAAAGGTATCAGTGAAGCGACTGATAAATCTCTATCGCTTGACACAGAAGGTAAACAGATTGAGATTACCCGGTGATATAGTCGAGTGCGGCGTGTGGAATGGTGGATCTGCTGCCATGATGGGGGTAGCGGACCGAGACGATGAAACCTCCGGCACAGTCAGAAAGTTATGGCTCTTTGATTCGTTTTGTGGACTGCCGCCGCCAAGCAACAGAGACGGAAAACAGGCAAGGGAGACCTATTTCCAAGGGTGGTGTCACGGTGAGACGGAGAAGGTTGAGCGAATTTTCCGGCGATTTCAGCTTTCATTGCAGTATGTCAACATTGTTGCCGGGTGGTTTGATGAAACATTGCAGACAGCAGACCTTCAAACCATCGCTATTTTGCATATTGACGCCGATTGGTATGCGTCGGTCAAAATAGTTTTAGATACTCTATACGATAAAGTGGTTGAAGGCGGATTTGTTGTTCTGGATGATTACTGGAGATGGCCCGGATGCCGCGAGGCTGTGAAAGATTATCTCAAAGGCTCATGTAAAAAGAGAGTGCAAAGCACGAAGTGAAGGCCCCCTTTGTACCCCCCTTAATCCCCCCGCCCCGATAAATCGGGATTAAGAAACAAGCAGGGGGAGAGTAACCCCTGATAAATCGGGATGCAAGTGCTTGTGGCTTTGGTTGCACTAATTCTTAACATGAGCGATCTCAAAGAACATCAGATTCAAGGGGTAGTATTGAAACAGGCAGATCTACACGGTGTTTATTTTCAAAAGCCGCCCCGATGCAGGCGAAAAACATCTGATAATTGATATTATCGGTCAACCCGTTTAAGCCGTCCCCATATTGTAAACTTTTTGCCTGTGGGAGAAACCGAAAAAGGAGTGTTCAACCATTCAGGACCTAAGTCACCATCCGGATGATTGGTCAAGTTTTGAAGATTCCCGCCATCGGCATCCATCACGTAGATTTCAGAGTTTCCATCCCTATCAGAGGAAAAGACAATCCGTTTACCGTCAGGTGACCATGAGGGACCCCCATCATCATCGCGATTTTCAGTGAGTCTCTGTAGATTCCCCCCATCGTCGTCCATCACATAGATTTCATAATTTACCCAGTCCCCCTTCCTATCGGATGAGAAGACAATGCGTGTGCCATCGGGTGACCATGAGGGTGACTCGTCATTCTTGCGGTTTTCAGTGAGTCTTTGCTGATTCCCCCCATCAACGTCCATCACATAGATTTCAGAAGTGATGTCTTCAAAATCGCCTATAAAGTGCCCCTCCCTATAAGATATGAAGACAATGCGTTTACCGTCCGGGGACCATGAGGGAGACCAGTCATCAGCGCGATTGTTAGTGAGATTTTGAGGATTCTCCCCATCGGCATCCATCACATAGATTTCAGAAGTGGGGAAACCGTGTATGTCAAGGAGCCTATCCCTATCAGAACTGAAGACAATGCGTTTACCGTCAGGTGACCACGAGGGAGAGCTGTCACCAGCGGGATGGTTAGTGAGGTTTTGCTGATTGCCCCCGTCGGCATCCATCACATAGATTTCAAAAGTGGTCCTAACACCGTCCTTACGGACGTGCCCATCCCTGTTAGACATGAAGGCAATCCGTGTGCCATCGGGCGACCATGCGGGTACTGAGTCCCTATCGGGATGATTGGTGAGGTTTCGCTGGTTTTTCCCATCATCGTCCATCACGTAGATTTCCTGGTTCCTATCCCTATCAGACGTGAAGGCAATCCGTGCCTGTGCCCCAACGACTACCATCATCAGAGTCAGCACCAAGACTATAACGCTAGCTAAAATCAAATGGGCGAGATTATATCTCCGTTGCATCCGTTATTCCTCCTCTGTTGTCAAATCGGTTTATTATTCTTTGGAGTGGATAGAGATTGGCTTGTGTTGGCAACCGCTTTTTTGCAGTAGTTGTACGGAACAATGATTCGCCCAGTCACGACCGAGCATCCAAAAGTGGTTACCTACGAAAACCCCTACCACAAAACAGAACCGAGTCATTCGTAGGAAATGGGAATCCCCGTTCCGTTTATCCTTACGTATTACGCACTATTCCTCATCGGTCAACCCGTTTGAGCTGTCCCCACATCGTGAGGGTCTTACCGGCGGGGGTAACTGAAAGAACAGCGTTATACCATGCAGGAGCTCTCTCGTCCTCGGGGTGATTGGTGATGTTTCGCGGATTTGCCCCATCGGCGTCCATCACAAAGATGTCCGGATTAAAATCCCTCGTCCTATTCGACACAAAGACAATCCGTTTACTGTCGGGCGACCATGAGGGTGAATGGTCCCTATCGGGGTGATTGGTGATGTTTCGCTGATTCTGCCCATCGGCGTCCATCACGTAGATATCTGTGTGAAGAGCCCCAGGTCCAAAGGCATCAAAGGCAATCTGCTTACCGTTAGGGGACCATGAGGGATTATTGTCATCAGTGTTATTAATGGTAAGGTTTCGCTGATTCCGCCCATCGGCATCCATCACGTAGATTTCCAGGTTTCCAGCGTCGTCCCTCCTAGAGGTAGCAAAGACAATGCGCCTACCGTCCGGAGACCATGCGGGTGATCTGTCCGTATGCCCCCTATTGTTGGTGATGTTTCGCCGATTTTCCCCATCTGCGTCCATCACGTAGATTTGCCGGTCCGACACAAAGGCAATCTGTTTACCGTCCGGAGACCATGAAGGTTCCTTGTCATCAAAGTCATTGTTAGAAAGGTTTCGCTGATTCCCACCATCGGCGTCCATCACGTAGATTTGCCGGTTCCCACCCCTATCATTCCTATCAGAGCTGAAGACAATTCGTTTACCGTCCGGAGACCATGAGGGATACTTATCATCACCAGGGTTGTTAGTGAGATTTCGCTGATTGCCCCCATGGTTATCCATCACATAGATTTCCCAGTTCCAATCCCTATCAGACATGAAGGCAATCCGTGCCTGTGCGTCAACGCACACCATCAGGGGCGTTAGCCCCAAAATTACAACGCTAACCAAAATGAAATGTGCGAGATTGTCTCTTCGGTGCATCAGTTATTCCTCCTATGTTCTCAAATCAATTTATCGTTCTTTGAGGTTGATATAAAATATATCAGTCAATAACCTCAAAACGCCAGCCAAATTTAAGGGGTCTAGACATAATACGTCATAACTCCCCGGAAAAATGGTTGCGGTTCAATGCAAGAATATTTATATTGTTATCATCGTATAAAATAACGCGATTCTCAACTTTCATAGAAGAATGAATTACATAGGAGGACAACCATGTCAAAACATGGGGCAACCTGTATTCTTGTTGCAACTTTTTTTATTGTAGTGATTACACCGGTCTTTGGGCACCAGCAGTGGATATTGCCCAACTTTTTCTATACAAACGAGAAATCCCCTTGGTTGGGTATAGAGCACACATCGGGCAATCAACGGTTTGTCTCTGGACAGGGTTCAGGAACCCTTGTATCGATCATCCATCCGGAAGGCTGGCGTATGGGACGACCGTCATCTATTTTTGTTGGTCAGACGAGGACTGTTGGGGAGATAGAATTGCGAGAGCCGGGCACCTATCGAATCGAAACAGATAGCCCATCCCAATATGTGGCGGAGATTGAGGTAGACGGCAAGAGGAGGTGGGTTAGCAAATCGAAAGACCAGCTACCCGACGCAAAGATTATCCAATCAATGCACAATTGGTTTCAGACCACCACTTTCGTGACGGTGAAGGAATACACGCAAGGTGTTCTAAAAGCTACCGGCACACTTTTAGAGATCGTACCAGTAACACATCCAAACCAGATTTTTGTGGGAAAGCCATTTGTAGTTCGCGTTCTGTCGAGAGGTCAATCAGTTTCGGGGCGCCAGATCCGGGCTTATGCGGAAACGGCCAGCGGATATGACACACCCCTAGTAACAGTTACCAACGCCGATGGTGAATGTGAATTAACCTTTCCGTCTCCCGGTATGCATCTACTAACTGCCCAACTCCGTCAGGAGGCCAAAGACTCTTCCCGTGCCAATATTGATGTATTTAATGTATCAATACTGGTAGAGGTTAGGAAGAAAAAGTAACAGTATTGATGTATTTTCTGTCGGTTTGGTAAGTTGACCACTCGCTATTTTGATTACGATTGAATATCAACAGAACCTAGTCCCAACACCGATGGTTTTCAAAATCTTTGCGACAGAAGTAAGATGGGGACGAAATTACGTTCCTTCCGCAACGCACGCGCAACTTCAAATCCAAGGACACGGGTTGGATCGCCGAGGAAGAGAGACAACCCAACTCCAACCGATGTGTTGAAACGATCGAACCTAGGGGCTTCATCGTAGAACCAAGCGTCTCCTGTATCCAAGAAAGCTGCTATTACACCTAGAGGTCCTTCGCTGTCATCCAGATATCTAATTTTCCCAAAATAAATCCGGTACTCCATGTTGAAGAGGAGGACATTATCCCCGGTGAACTCTTTGAAATCATAACCGCGCAAGGCATTGATTCCGCCTAGGTAAAGGAGGCGTTGTCTAGGAAGTGGTCCATCAGAGAATCCGCCTATCAGACGAAAGTTCAAATGGTGGTTGTTGAACAGTTGATTGTAGCGAACAACCGTAAAGCGATAGAGGTTAAAATCGAAGTCGCTGTTGAGCCTTTCATCTGCATATTCGACGGAAAAATTCCCCCGCCAACCGTGCTTGGTACGGTAATCATTCTGCATTTGATGCGCTGGAGCCTTTAGGCTATTAAGATTATAACCCACAGTTATGCTACGCAAATGTCCTTCGTCAATTCGCAGGTTACCCCGCTTTAGGACATTTTTATTCCACAAACTCCAATCGGTTGACTTAAATAAGATTTCGTGATCTTCATTGATGAATTCCAGTGTGATATCCATTGATTGCGTTAACTGACCCTTTACCCAAGTATAATATCCCTTGCGCTGATAGTAATCCAAGGAGGCGGACCCAAGGAAGAAGGCACCGAGGAATTCACCACCTTGGGACCAGTTAGCATAGCGATTGGCATCAGTCTGCTGGTACACATGTCCACCAATAGTCAGAGCGTCGAACAAAGTCTTTTCAGTCCCTAGTTGATAATTCCAAATTTTACTTGACAACCCGCTGCTAATCCTCCCATAGATTTGTGCGTCTGCCTCTCGGGTGGAAATGCCCGCACCGCCACCCAAAATTAAGCCGTGTACACGGTTAAAGTCAAAGATTGGCAGCCAATTCACCTTGAGCCGTGATCGCTCCTCAACTTCAATAGAAAGCACGTTCCGGTCCCCTTCCCGTTTCACTCCCCAGCTTTTGATATTCTTGAAGTAGAGGCTATTTCTATTGAGTTTTGCGCGCATCTGATTGAGGCGCTTTGTGCCAATCTGTTTGCTATAGGCGTCACCTTGCTTGAAACCGAGTGCGTCGGTCAGTTCCGTGCGCGTAATTCGATGGTTTCCGGAAAAACGGATGTCGTCCAAATGCCCTTCGTCGATGTCAATCAACAGATGCGTACCGGAAAATTGGTGGGTAACTTGTACAAGGTCGTAACCGTGATGCCTATAAAGGTTTTCAATCAGTTGACATTTAGTGTTCAGTTCCTCGATTGAAATACGCCCTTGTTTCAACCCGAATGCTGCGCGCAGGAATGGAGATATAAAGTATCTGTTTCGATGTATGTTAATCCCGATGAACCGGGACGTCGGGGCTTCGGTCACATGAATACGCAGATTCACCTTAAAGATGGGGATGGGCGGTGGCTCATCGCCTTCCTCGACTGCCACCTCTTCGATGGCTCGTCCCGTCGTAGACGAGGATCCCGATGAATCGGGACTTGTCCCTATACGCACATCGCTAAACCAATCGAGTGCTTCAACTTCGCGGTTGAGCCATGATAGTTCGTCAACGGAAATGATATCCCCCGGCTGGAAAGGGATTTTCTCAAGGAGTTCTGATGTTGGGATGTCACTGTTACCCTCAATTTCAATGGCGGCGAGCGAAAACTGCTCTACGAATTCAAAGCCCTGTGCGGACTCCGAATTTTTTGGCTCTGCCAAACGTATGGTTCCCATCCGATCTGACCAATGGGGCCACCAAGGTTGAATTTCGTCATAAGTGGGTGACCAGTAACTGTACTCGATCGGTTTTGACGAGGATTCAGTGGTATCTCCCTGTATTTTGCGATGTAGGTTAAACTGCCAATTTTTAAGTGCAGTCGGTTCAAGTGCATCGCGGGGCAGCGCAACCTCTACGCTCCAAAAAGTCGGAGTAATCTGCGTTTCAACTTGAGCGCGAGAATCCCAATCAGGTTTTGCTATCCTTTTGTAAGCAGTTTCAACGTCGGGATCCAACGGATAGTTCGCCTCAATCTGCTGATCAAAAACCGTACCAATTGGGTTGATAACGAAGTGGTGATAGGTTGGGGTCGCCGGATTCGGATCTACTAGAATCTCGAATGTGTCATCAAGCCAAACGGAGGAATCTGGATTGGTTTGTGTAATCTGAACCTGCTTCATCTGCGAATCATATATTCTAGCACCGATATAGAGATATTGGTCATCCCACAGCAGAAATGCCTGCGTCGGTTCGTTTGGCAGTGTGGCTGCATCTGCCATAGAAAAGGGCGAAAGCGGAACCGACCTTGCCCAAACTTTCTCGAATAAATTACCGTCAATTATCGGCTGTACGGAGGCGCGAGGGACGTTAACCGTTGGTGCTGATGGCAGATCGTCTTCGGCGTAAAGATCATCAACTTCTACCTCATTATCGTCCGTTTCGGATTCGGTGGAAACAGATTGAGCGGGTAAAATGGTGATTCCTTGGCTTGCGCTCATTTTAATCAGGGGACCCCCACCGTTGATCCAGCCTTGGACAATATCTCCCACATAGGCGGTCTCAAGTTCCACCGGCAAGTCAATGGTAATCGCGCGTGGGTCGTCTTTCTCAATCTGTATCTCAAGATCTGCCGGGTAACTTTCTGGCAAACGCAACGAAATTGCTCCGCCGGATGTCTCAAGAATCATGTTCGCTGCAATCTCATCCAAGATCACAAGATCTATCGAACCAGATCGCGTCGCAAATATGTTGTTGCCACCGGTCAGGAGAATCTTCCCGTAGATTCGCCCTTCTTGAGTGCTGACCTGATACGCTCCCATTGCTTTGTCAAGATGAACATTGCCAACATTCGTTGTCAAAGCCATGCTGCCACGGATCCCGTGTACGCGAATATCTCCGGATTCCGTCTGGATTTTAAGAGTTAGATCGGGCGGCGTTTCGATGAAGCAGTCTAGACGAATCAGTTGGGCATCTAAACCGGGAAGTTCTGGGAGACGCGGGGTCAGTAGCAGGAGATCGTCCTTCGTGGAAATTTCCAATTGTACCGCGTCGAGGTAGGTTTGGACAATTTCTTCATTGGCACCTGTCCCATGTTTTTCGAGTTTGATGGTAACGTCGTCCTTCGGTGTTGCATTCAGTTCCACACTCCCCACGAAGGGCAAAGTCAGTTCAAGCCCATAAACATCGTCATAACTAACCTGTTGTTCGGAGGTCGAGCGATACTGCGAGGAATTCTGCCTAGGGGCAACGGGTGTAACTGCTTCTTCGGCTCCGGTTTTGTTGCCGCCATGCTGTGATAGGGAGTCTTCAACTTTTGGAGCATTAGTGCCCACAGTGCCATTTTGAGAGTCCGCAAAGTTGACTCCGACAGATCGAAACAGACGCTGTGCACTCCCCGTCCCTACATGAATAACGCTATAGGACAAGCAGATATAAAAGATGAGAGCAAGTTTTGTAATGGTACGCATCCTCGGAGCTACCTCAAGTTGAAATGCGGTATTTCCAGCTACTATAGCATTGGACTGGAAGGTTTGCCAAAACGTTGAAACTGTCCCGATTTATCGGAGATCTTATCGGGGTTGTCTTAGCTGGTAATGTGCTCGTGTGGGAGATTCTTATTTTAACCGATGGGGCTTCAGTACACTATATTCCAATAGATATGTCTGAGGGTCTGAAACATTTTCAGAAAAGTGTCCGATGGCGAGAAGTTTAGCAGATATTCAGTTGCGCGTCAAACAGATCTTTCTTCTACTTTTTGGCTCATGTAAAAACAGAGTGCAATTGCGGTGAACGCGTTGAGGGCGGGGCAAGATGCCCCGCCTACGGTTTTTGAGGTAAGTCAATGCTGTTGCACTAATCCTTAACATGAGCCTACTTTTTTTGTTTGTGTTTTTGGGGTGGTTGTAGTAACCTTTCTCCGGCTGATAGAAATCACCCAATTGAGATGAAAGGAATTGAATCCAATGCCTCAAACCACAGAAGTCTGTGACATCGGTTCACAACGCGAATTGTTTGTTGACCACTATCTCATTGACAGGCTTGATGGTACAAGCCTCAAGCTACATCATCCACAACCGGCGGGAGTTGCTATCCGGTACAATCAACCGTGGGAGGACCGCCTAGCTTTCTACACAACGGTTCTCAAAGACGGAGAGATATATCGCATGTACTACCGGGGGAGTCTCATGGGTCAGAGACCACACCCGACCTGTTATGCGGAAAGCGAAGATGGCATCCACTGGACAAAACCGGAGCTCGGGCTTGTTGAACTCAACGGGTCAACAAAGAACAACGCAATCCTACGACACAACGGTCAGTTCTGCGCATTTGTTGACACGCGGCCGGGCGTCCCTGAAGCCGAGCGATATAAAGCGAACGGGCGCGATCAGCAGCAACCTAGCAGTCTAGTAGGTTATACGTCCGCTGACGGTATTCGCTGGATAAAGTTGTTCGATGAGCCCATTGTCCCGGTGACTTTGGAAAACAACTTCGATTCTCAAAATGCGATGTTCTGGTCGGAGGTTGAGGATTGCTATGTCCTTTACGCCCGCCATATGGTCAGCGACGCTCGTATTCGGTCAACAGCACGGGCGACATCAACAGATTTCCTCAACTGGACAGAACAAACGCCAATGACCTTCAGCGATACCGGCAGCACAACCCCCTCACAGCATTTATACACCAACCAAACGCATCCCTACTTTCGTGCCCCTCATATCTACATCTCACTCCCCGGCCGTATCCACTTCGACAGACCTGCGTTGACGGAAGCGCAGGCTGCGGAGGTCTGCCCGGATCCAGTCAGCGGCGGTAGGGCAGACATCTCGGATGGCGTTCTGTTGACCACGCGGGCGGGCACAACGCACTACAATTTCACGTTCAAAGAGAGTTTTGTCCGTCCGGGCATTGGTTACAACAACTGGACATCACGGACAAACTATCCCGCGCTTGGGGTTGTGCAGACCGGTCCAACCGAGATGTCCCTATATGTTCAGAGAGATTACGACCAGCAGACGGCACACCTTGACCGCATGACGCTCCGAATTGACGGTTTTGCTTCAGTGAATGCGCCTTATATAGGTGGTGAAATGGTAACCAAGCCGTTTACGTTTTCTGGGAAGGAATTGGAGATTAATTATTCTACCAGTGCAGCTGGAAGTCTCCGCATCGAAATTCAGGAGGCGAATGGTGCGCCTGTTCAGGGCTATACCCTCGACGAATGTCCAGAGATTATCGGTGATGAATTGGAACGAATCGTTTGTTGGGAGGGAGGCGGCGATGTCAGTAAATTGGCTGGAACCCCGGTTCGTCTACGTTTCGCGCTAAAGGATGCAGACCTGTTTTCATTACGCTTCCGTTAGTGAGACGCTTCGCCAGAACGCACGCTATCTTTCAGAAACATAACGAGTGGCAGCGCAAATAGCATCACCGCACCGTTTGCATAAAAGATGGCTTTCAGATCATAGGTATCGCCTACAAAACCCGCAAGATAAGGTGCAGTCGCAGAAGCGATGAAACTTAGGGTATAGTGCAGTGCATAACCTCGGCTCCGAAACTCCGCATTGAGCGTTGGGGCAGTTCCGACATAGATGACAGAGGAGGTTCCATTTAACATAAACCCAAACAGCGGCAGGAACAGCACAAGAATCCATCCTGAAGGTACTGAAGGCAGCGCAAAGCAGCCAAGTATCATCAATAACTCTGTCAGCAGAATGATCTTTTTGATGCCCAATTTTTGAATTGGCAGCCCGCACAGCAGCTTCCCCAGAGCACCGCCGAAAAACGTCAAAGACATCAACCCACCCACGGCACCCGCCTCAACACGGATTTTGATTAAAAATGCCAGAAATGTCGTAACCGCGGCTCGGATACCGTTATCCAAAAGTCCAAGGATGGAGTAGAGTGTAAACTGGGTTGGCTGTGCTATGCCCCAACCCTGAAACGTCCGCCACTTTGCGCGACTGCCTTTCTGTTCTTCCACCTGCGGCGTGGACTGTTTCCTTGTTGTACCGATATCTGCTCGAAAGAAGAAGATATACAAAATAGAGGCTGCGAACCCAATCGTTCCTAACACCGCGCAGCTTGCACCCCAACCGATCCTGATAACCAAGATGCCCGCTAAAGCGGGGAAAAGTACCTTTCCAACATCGCCAAAAAAGTTTAATGTGCTGATTGCCGGCCCCGCCTTTTCAGGTGGGTAAACATTCGAGACAAGGGCGGTTCCCACCGGGTGATATACCCCACCGCCTATCCCAGAAGAAAAGATCAGGACCAGTGCTAAGGGATAGCTGAACGCCAGAATCAACCCTATGTAGCTCAAGCTAAACCACGTTGTGCCTATGCCTAGGATCAGAATGTCTCCGATTCGTTCAGCGAAGATCCCAGCGGGTATCTGAGTCGCGCTTATCGCACCGTGGCTAACGGTTTTAAGAAAACCGGACTGGGCGTAGGTGAGATTCAGGTCTACTGCGATGAACGGAAGCAGGATGGATAGACTGGAGATGTAACCGTCGTTGATGATGTGAAGCACACTACACCACCATAGATATTTCTTCGGTTTCAAGGCACTTCCCTCAACCATTGTTCCGTAACGCCGGTGAGATCATCGGCGAGATGTCCCCTGAACCTATATGTGGTTTGAGGGATTCGACTGCATTTCGGGTGTTTCATTCTGTTTCTCCCTTATTTATAGTAGATCTTAGAATTAATGGAACAAATTGGTAGGCGCTCCCCGATAAATCGGGATCGCAAGCAGAGTTTCCAACTGCGCCGCTTCAACCGACCACGGCATCTATGCGGTGCGGTTGAAAACCGCACCTACCGGGAGGCGAAAGTGTCCCTTTATTTTTAGAATTCACTATAGTTCATTTGTTCATTAGTTTACTAGTTCATTAATGAACCAATGAACCAATATATTAATGAACCAACATAAGCTACTGCCAGTGTGCGGGGATGATGATGTCCTCAAACCCAAATTGATCCGCAATCCACCGTTCCTGAAACATCCCGTCCTTATACGAGGAACGCTCGCTCTGCCGGACATCAGTTTCACCGGCTAACGCTTCTTCTAATGGTGCAACTGCGTCTGGGTTTCCTAAGAGCAATGTCCGCGCTCGCACGTTGGGGGCAAAGAAAAATGGATCGAAATAGGAGAGCGTCCGCTTGACCTGTGCCTCCTTTTCTGGGTATAAACGGAGATAATCTTCAACCTCGTCCGGTACTTGGTCGCCGGTGTTGTAAAAACTCCCAGGCGAAGCGACAACATGGGTCACTTCAGATCGAAGTGCTGCTGTTAATAGCGGCATACCATCCTGCTTAATCGCTGCAAGGCGAGAGCGATCTACTTCCGGGCGTGTCAGCAGGTAGTCTACAGCCCGCAACCAATCCGCAACAAACCCACGAAAGATTGAGGTTTCAGGCGCATCAATGCCCTCGGTCATCATACCGGGAAATACTCCCGCATACGGTTTGTCGGCGTTACGCTGTCCGCGTCCAGCGGTTGAAAAAACGAGGAAGCGCCCCCGCTTTTCGTTGGCGTCTCCCTGTGGAAGCGGATCGGCGACGCTGCGGTATGCCGGACCAAGCAGCAAAGTAGGAAACGGTCCGTCCCCGTGTGGAATACTTAAGTAGCCGAACAATCGATAAGGACCGATGCCGGTGAAACGCACCGTGTAACAGTCGCAGTACTCTGTCGATCGAATCGGCAGATGCTCCTCTTCGGCAGCGACGGGAGTAGCTTCTAGTTCACGACAAACCTGCTGCCAATAAGCATCAAAATCTTCTGGTCGAGATGTATTAGACATAATTAACTCCTTTGAGATGGGACTGATGAGGGCTGAATCAGTAGTTTTGGAGATGGTTTTTGAAGAAATCCTTTAAGATTGCCCCGTGATGAACGCTTCCGGCATCGTGCCCGTGGCCGTCGTAGGGGTAGATCTGCTTATCTTCGGAGGCGATGGTGTTAAAGGCTGCGTAACCTGTTTCTGGCGGACAAACGTTGTCCTGCAAACCGATATAAATCATGATAGGACAGGTAATCCGAGGTCCAAAGTTGATACCATCAAAGTATGCCAGTGTGTCGCGTACAGCCTCTCTCCGCTCAGGATAAAGCCGTAGGTAGTCACGGATTTCTTGGTATGGGTAGGTGTGTGTCAGCTCAATTGAATCCATATATCCGCAAAGATACGGGCAACCGGCCGCTGCAGCACGGATTTCGGGACGCAACGCTGCCGTGGAAATTGCTAATCCACCGCCCTGACTACTACCGGAGACACCGATTCGCTCGCCATCAACCTCATCGCGGGAAAGCAAGAAATCAATCGTCCGAGCTGCATCGATATAGAAGCCACGATAGGTATAGGTGTTTCGATCAACCATGTTATGCGTCAACAGGCCTGGGTAACCGGGGTTAAACTGTTGGTTACTACGGATCTTACCACGCGGGGCGACGGAGAACGCAGCGTAACCGTCCTCTGCCCATGACCGCGGGATGGGGGGATCTTGAAGGTAACCCGGCACCTGTACGATGGCAGGCAGTTTTCCAGATCTTTCACGCGGCACGGCATACCAGCCGGCGATACGCACACCGTCGAGACTATCGTAGTGCACATCATAAACTTCAATCTCTGGTGTACTGCGTAGCGGCACCAACTCCACCGTCGCGTTCAACGGAATCTCCGCCGTCTGTGCTAGTAGTCCGTCCCAGAACGCATCGAAGTCATCGGGTCGCGTGACCACCGTGCGATATTGGTCGGCAGGTGCTCTTTCAGTTTGACTCATTCTGTTCTCCTTCGTATAAAATATAGTCGATCATTTTTCCATAATAGAGATGTGAATCTTGACCGACGACATTGACGCTCTTCACATCCTATCAACCATTTTGCATCATAGTGCAACGTCTCAATCTGAAGATGCTACAATAGGCTCCCGTTTCATCTGTCCCCAAAGCGTTATCCGCTTCCCTGCATCTGATACCGCTAACTTTGAACCGAACCAAGCAGGATTATCCCCTCCCTCAACCAATAGTCTGATATTTTCGCCATCCTTATCCATAATGAAAATCCCCTCTATACCCTCTTGGCGTGAAACAAAGGCGATGTGTTGACCATCGGGCGACCATTCAGGAGATCTTCCATTAGCAAACCGCTTAGGATTCGCTCCATCTGCCTCCATCAGATAAACGGCAATATCTCTATCTCGGTTTGACCAGAAAGCAATCCACTGTCCATCAGGAGACCAAGTGGGCTCCAAATCTTGCCAAGGGTGATCTGTCAACCGTCGAAGGTTGTCTCCCGTGATATCAATGACGTAGATATCATTCATTACCCCAGGAAGTCTGATTGTGAAGGCTATCCTTTTGCCGTCAGGAGACCAATCAGCCATGTTGACTGCTCCCTGTGGCCGACCCCACTGAATTGCTTTTCGCTCCAGTCCGTCAATAGACACGAGTAACAGAAATCCAGCAGGAGTCTGAGCAATCCACTGCCCATCGGGAGATATAGCTGGTCTACCGTTTGAATCTGCGATTCGTTTTATGTTTTTCCCAGCGAGGTCCATTGTATAAATGTGAACAGCCTTATCGCGATCTGAATTGAATGCTATACGGCGCCCATCCGGCAACCAAGCAGGCAACCTATCCCGTGCAGGATGGTTTGTTAACCTCCGCAGGTTTTTACCATTATCATCAATGATGTAAATTTCATCGTCCAATGAAAAAGCAATCTTTCCACCTTCGGCGCTTGCCATTTGGCCTGGGTGGATCAACAAAAGATTCCCAACAAACACGATTGCGAATAGTAAGCTGCTTTTTATACGTTTCATGCACGCCTCCTTTAGATTCGCCAATCGAAAAGGAGCGAAAGCAATTCATCAACAGCCCTTCGACTTGTTATTTTCTATAACGAATTATTTTCCGATAAGAGAAAAACTCGACTTTCCTCAACAAGGATTCGGAAAGATAGTTAATACTCACCATTGGCATTCCAACCGGGATATTGCTCCTCCAAAGCCGCTAAGGTTTGCTGTGTGTAGTATGGATGCCCTGCCGGTGGAAAGCGGAAAACCTCACGCTCTTTCGCCGTCAACGTTCCGATGAACTGACTGAACACCGGATTCTTTCCCTTGTCCGTATAATGTCTAAACCCTTCCCAATAATTGTCGGCTCTTCCAATCCCAAATCCCCATGTGAAGCGTTGACCGTCCTCACGGAGATAATCGCTTGCAGAATGCAGTGTGTAATTGGTGAACATACACAGCGTTCCACCTTTGCAGATTAACGGTTCATACTTGGTCGTGTCGCGCCCGTGCTCCTTAGCAAGCAGCCGCAGCGGAGCTTGATCTTCGTCAACATCTTCGAGATGTACCCAGAAGCCAAGTTGACCAAATTCTGGCAGTGTATCGGAGGGCGGCAGCAAGGAGTTATTTCCGTTGTCGATATGTAAACCAGCGGCATCGCTGCCCACACCACCGCCTTTGAAACCGGGATAGCGGGCGATCATGCAACCGGCGCGAAAGTGGATATGCTCTGTCTTGAGCCACTTTCGGGCAAATTCCCAAGCCCGCTGGTCGACAATGCCTCGCAGCAGCACTGTCTCTGGCGGCGGGAAATCGGTAAGAATTGCCCGACCCTCTGGTGGATCGTCTTTCACCTCGTCCCATGTAGGAAGCGACCTCCGTTGTGCCGCTTGCATTTCGCGCAATCTTTCGCCCGTATAAAAGCCCGGAACGATAACGTAACCCTTGGCTTCCAACTCTTCAAGATGTGCATCGGTCAGTTTTGCGGACATATTTTTACCTCTCAATTGTTAGCACTTCGATGTCAGACCTCCATCACCCACGGAGTAGGCTCTGGGAAACCATCGTGCTGTTTTGCCCAATCAATTAAACCATCGTTTGTCCCTCCCAACAACTGTTTGGTAACGTCATCAACTTGGGCTAAGACAGTCTCGTCGGGTTGGACAAGGCTCATTGCTTTGTGTGACCCGCCCATCCAGCGGTAAGCGTAGCCAAAGATTATCACCTTTGAGACACGATCTGTCAGGTTTGGGGCAGAAGTATGGAAAAGACGATTTTCAAAAAGGAAAGCATCTCCGGCATTGAGGCGGAGTTCGATCGTTCCGACAGGGTCCACTTCCCCCTTTGGAATAGGCAACGGGGTATCTATCAGATGGGAACCCGATGCGAAGAGTGTAAAGCCAGAACGTGGTTGCTTAAAGTCGGTCAAGCAATATCCTACTTTGATGCTGACACGCGGCACGTTTTTGTGGCACAAGTCTACGGCAAGGCCGCTGTCACGATGCCAGCCTCGTTGGTTAACAACTTCTTCGTCTGCCGGCTCTGGAAACTTATAGATAATTGCTGTTGTATGCAGCTGAATATTAGGGGATAGCAGTTGAGCAACTAAGGGGACCGTCGGCGATTGGGTCATCAGGGGATGAAAGTCCGGTTCTTGGACGATACCCGGACGCCTTTGAACGTAAGCCCCGTCTGCATCGAACGATTCAATCAACCGGTCACTGACCTGAGTGAGTCTGTCAATCATCCCCGGCGATAGTACATCTGGAACGACCAGATAACCGTTTTCATCAAAAAATTGGCGTTGTGCTCCTGTAAGTTTCACAAAATCCATGTTGGTGTCCTTATTTTTATCTTGGTTCATATTAAAAAAGAGTGCAAAGCAGGAAGTGAAGTGCCCCTTCTTACCCCCTTAATTCACCCCCCTTAGTCCCCCCGCAAGCAGGGGGAGAGTAGGTTGCTGATAAATCTGTTGCACTAATTCTTTACATGAGCCTTTATCTTATAGTAGATCTTAGAATTAATGGAACACTATGAACGGGCCCTGATAGATCGGGGTGCGCGGAGTGACGGCACACGGCGTGTGCCTACTACTATTAATGTCCATTTGTTTTTTGAAGTCACTGTAGAATGCACCATAGTATGTATTGTTAATTGTTGAGTCTACTATAGTTGCCTAGGTGACGGGCAAAGAATTCTAACGTGCGGGGCCATGCAGCTGTCGCTGCTGCCTCATGGTGACGCTCACCGGTGAAATCCATAAAGGCATGTCCAGCGTGGGGATATGTGTAGAACTCATGCGCCTTGTTATGGCGTGTTAATTCAGCGTCAATTTTCTGCATATCTTCCGGGGAGGGGTTGGCATCCTCCTCGCCAAAATGGAACAGCAGCGGACAGCCAATCTCGTGGGTGCGCTCAAACGGCGACGCGCCTCCTTCTCCCAGAGCCACCATGGTGTTACCGCCGTAGTAAGCTTCAGCAGCTTTGAACTGCGGGAGGGCAGCTGCCATCAGGTATGCGACTCTACCTCCCATGCAGAAGCCGGTGATACCGAATGCCTCGCTATTGACAGCACTATGGTTTTGCAAGAATTCTACGGTGGCTTGAACATCCGCAATCATCTCCGCGTCTATGAGATCTCGTGGAGTTCGTGAGTCATCGGGTCCCAATCGGTGGTAGAGGTCTGGGGCAGCAGCAACGTAGCCGGCTTCCGCCAGTCTATCGGTCATCGTGCGGATGAACGTATCAACGCCGCCGGCGTGCTGGGCAACCACCACGGCGGGAAAGGGTTCCGTACCATCGGGCATAGAGACGTAAAGTTCCATATCTTGGTTGTCAATTTTGATAGTTTCTGTGAACGATGACATGTGTTGCTCCTCCTCTTCTGTTTCCGCTTGTGACGTTTTATCTCACTGTTTGAAATTCCTCACACACAAGGTTTGCCAACATATCAATAAATTCGGGGTGCTCACCAACAGTGCCAGCACGGGTAAAATTCATATCACACGCCTCGGCGGTCCCCCTAGCTTCCAGATCGAGGTCGTAAAGTACTTCGACATGGTCACAGAGGAAGCCGATCGGTGATACGATGACATCCTGAACGCCTGTCTCCCTTTTCTCCCGGATCAGGTCATTAATGTCAGGGCCCGTCCACGGCACGGTTGGGTTATCGGGCGCACTCTGGTAAGCAATATCGAAATCGGTCCCAAGAACCTCTGCGACGGCTGAAGCAGTTTGACGAAACTGTTCGGGGTACGGGGAGGTCTTCGCGGCGACTTGGGGGATTGCGTGAGCGGTAAAAATCAGAGCAGCCTCAACAAAACGTGATTCAGAAATGTCGTTGCATGCACTACGAATGCGTTCCGCGATGGCGTTGATAAAGCCAGAATGCAAATGCCACAGATCTTCTAAATAGCAAATGTTTAGTGTTTGGTCGCCTACTGTTTCGACTGCATCGATAACATCGTTCTGATAACGCTCCCAACTGGCTTTAGACCGATAGGCAGACATGATGATAGCAAGGACGTTGCGATGTTCCTTCTCAATCATCCTTGCTATCGTTTCATGGAGGTATGGTGTCCAATTACGCATCCCCACATAGATCGGCGAATCAACACCCCGCTTTCTAAGAGCTGTTCCAAGCGCGTTTGCCTGCTTAAATGTCAGTTCGTTAAAGGGCGAAAATCCACCGAGTTTAACATAATGGCTTGCGACCTCTTTCACACGCTCGGTATTTGATGGCGCATTCCCAACGATTCCCTCGACGAAGCAGTACGCCTCCCCAGGGCATGCTTCGTACCGGCGACAACAACCGGGGGTCGGTCCCCCAAATCCAACAAGCAGGATGCTATCGTATGTACCCCTTGAGTTCCATTGAGAATTTGTATCCTTCTTCAACAGTTTTTGCCCCCTAATTCTGTGCCTCTCTTGCAACCTTCACAAAGTGCTGCACGTTTTCAAACGGTGTATCCCGGTGGAGCCCGTGACTGAGGTTAAGGATATGCCCGACCTTTCCACCCGCTTGTAGACAGTTGTTGACGGCGGTGGTAATATCATCACATGTTCCATCTCTCAGGATTGCGTTGTCCACGTTTCCCTGAAAAGCGACTTTGCCCTTCGCTTCCTTCTGCGCTATTGACAGATCGACACACTTTCCGACACTCAAAACGTCAGCACCACTTTCTAGCATCAGCGAGAGGTAGGGGCATTCTTTGGCAAACAGGATGGAAGGTGTGCTCGGATCTAATGCCGCAAAAATCTGTTCGTGATACGGTTGGACAAAGGTTTCATATCTCGGTCGATCGATCTGATCAGCGATGGATTCAAACAGCTGCACAACCTGTACGCCCGCCGAAATTTGGTAGTTGAGATAATTAATCGTCATCTGCGTTAAACGTTGCAGCAGTTTGTGAAATAGCTCCGGTTCTTCGTCCATCATTTGGAAAACAGGATGCGCAGCGTTTGAAATCCCGCCGCCGGCTGCCATCGGGCTGGTTCCTGCAACCATAAAAAAAGCTAAGGTCAGCGGCGATCCTGCAAAACCAATCAACGGCAATTCTCCCTCCAATGTCTCACGCAGCCCACTGATAATTTTCCCGGTAAATGCCATCTCTAAAGCAGGATTATCGAGGGGTTGTAGTGCCTCGATCTGGGCTTGAGTCCGAATAGGAGAATCTAAGACGGGACCGGGGTCAAATCGGAAGTGTACGCCCATCGGGCAAAGCGGCGTGAGGATGTCTTTGTACACAATGATTGCATCAACCCCGATGCGCTTGGGTAAGAGAGAAATTTCAATCGCCCATTCAATCTCTTGATCACTAAATGGGCACGGTATCGTCCGAAATAACCGTTCTAATGGAAGATTGATTTTTTCTCTGAGTGCACGATACGCCGGATCCGAGCGACCGGCTTGACGCATCATCCATACCGGAACCCGTTCTACCGGTAGTCGTCGAGCAGCACGAAGGAGGAGGTCATTTTCAAGCATAACGTTCTCTACTCTTTCTGACTCCTTCTCAATTCAAGATATTCCCTGAGTTTCACGTAGCTTTTGATATTTTTCATAATCCGACCACTTTCTCGCTCTTCAAGATAGAGAAAGAATCCCATCAAATATAAGCTAATCAGAAACAGTAGAAAACTAAGGAAACATTGAAAAATAGCAAAGTAGTTCGTTGTAAAATCTAATTTAGGCATCCCGTTGCCCCACGAAACCGAAACAAAACCTTGCCAGCCTGTGACACCCATCGATAAAAAAGCGATTGAGAGTACAAAAACAACGAAAAACTGTATGCCCATGGCCGACCTTTCTTGCAGGGATTTCGAGACTGATAGTTGGATCGCTGTATTATAGCATATTGACCATCCGTGGTAAAGGATTCTCTATCCTGAAATTTCTAATGTTTTTCGTTGCACAAATAGCCAACCTGTGATAAAGTGTTATTGGATTAAAGATGAGCCTTTAGTGGTAGCCCTTGAGTCCCGTAAACGCCAAGGAGAATTCAGAGCTGTGAAAATCGTTGGAGTTATCCCTGCTCGTTATGCGTCAAGTCGATTTCAGGGCAAGGCGTTGGTAGATATCCTCGGCAAACCGATGGTGCAACAAGTCTATGAGCGTGCGGCACGTGCCAAAACGCTGGATGCTGTCATCGTTGCAACCGATGACAAGCGGATCCGAGATGTGGTTGCCGGCTTCGGTGGACAGGTGGTTATGACATCACCTGATTGTCCCACAGGCACCGAAAGGGTCGCGATTGTTGCGGAGACTTTAGATTGTGATGTCGTGGCGAACATTCAGGGTGATGAGCCATTACTGGAGCCTGTCGTCATAGATCAGATGATTCAACCGTTTCTTGATGACCCCAGTGTCGAAGTCAGCACGTTGAAACAACGGGTCGGAAATGAAGCGGATTATCGAGATCCTAACGTTGTTAAAGTTGTGACCGACCTCGAAGGCTTTGCGTTATATTTTTCCAGAGCATCAATCCCCGGCAATCTCTCGAACTATTGGCTAGAAACCCACCCAAACTATCGACATGTGGGGCTATACGCTTACCGTCGTGAACGACTCCTTGAGTTTACCCAATGGGAAAGAACGCCGTACGAGAGTGCCGAAGGACTTGAGCAGTTGCGCTTCCTTGAACACGGTATCCGTATCCGTGTCGTTGAGACAGAACATTTGTTGATTGGGGTTGATGTGCCCACCGATTTGGAAAGGGTGCTTGAAATCTTGAAATCGCGGGGAAACTGCTTGAACAGCGATAAAGGGTGAGAGCGATAAGCAGCAATAATGACCATGCAAATGCTCTCGCTTATGGGAGGGGTTTATCAGACGCTTCAAAGTTGAGGCAAACTTATGGTACGATCTATAGATTGGCTCAAACAGTCCGAAGCTGAATTTAAGGCCGCAACAGATCTTCTAAGTACCAACAACTTTGCGTGGTGCTGCTTCACCGCACAACAATCAGCTGAAAAGTCAATTAAAGCCATCCTAAACCACCTCCAAAATGATGCGTTAGGGCACAACTTAAACACGCTAATTCAGGAAATTGAACAACATTTACAGGTGGATCAAGCTGTCATTAATGCGTGTATCCGATTAAATCGATTTTATATTCCGACCCGTTATCCAGATGCCTTTGCGAGTGGTGTTCCTGCTGAAAAAACTGGAAACAATCCCAATGCTTTAGCGTTGGGTCAGACGGCGTAATTTTAGTTGGTTTTCTTAGCAAAAAATGTTAAAAACACACAAAATAGCATTAGATCCGAACAACGTCCAAGCCACTCAATTTGCACAGCATTGTGGCTATGCTCGTGTTGCCTATAACCATGTCCTTGCTGATTTCAAAGAAGGGTTAGCCAATGGTGAGTGGCATAGCCATATAGAGTTAAACAAACGTTTTAATGCGGTCAAGCGAGAGCAATATGAGTGGTGTGACGCGTTAAATCAACGTGCTGCTCATAATGCGATTTACTTCAACTTTCATGATGCAGTCAAACGTTGGAAGGCAGGTGAGAGTCGTTTCCCGAAGTTCAAGAAGCGTTCTAAGGGTCAGCGTTTTCAAGCGGATGCGGGTCGAGGCACAACTATCATCGAAGGACAGCGTATAAAACTACCCAAGATGGGTTGGGTGCGCTTATGTCAAAAACTTCGACACCTCGGCACTATCGTCAAAGTTGTAATCTCTAAAACTGCTAACCGTTGGTTCGCCTCTATCACTGTAGATACTTTCGATAACGATACGATTGCTGCCAATCGCCATCTGCCTGTCGTTGGCGTTGACGTAGGTATCAAGCACTTAGCAGTCACGTCCGAAGGTGTGTATCACGAAAACCCCAAAGCCTTAAAGCGTTACGAGCGGAAGCTAAAACGTCTGCAACGTCAGTTAAGCCGTCGGCAAAAAGGGAGTCGGAATTGGCATAAGACGAAAGCGAAACTTGCCAAACTGCACTACCGTATCACCTGTATCCGACAAGATGCCCAACACCAAGCAACAACGGCTATCGTCAATGGTGCAAGTCGTATTGGGATTGAGTCGCTAAATGTTGCAGGTATGTTAAAAAACCACAGGCTTGCAAAGGCATTATCGGACGCTTCGCTATCCAGTTTTCTCACGATGCTTGCATACAAAGCAGAACGTATGGGGGTTAAAATTGTAGAGGCAGACACCTTCTACCCAAGCAGTAAGACATGCTCGGCTTGTGGGGCAAAAGACAAAGACCTGTCACTATCGGATAGGATGTACCATTGCAGTGATTGTGGGCATACCCAAGACAGAGACCTTAACGCTGCGATAAACCTCAGAACCGTCGCCGTGGGACACACGGAGACTTAAAACGTCCCGATTTATCGGGAGATCCCGATTTATCGGGGTGGAGATTTTGTAAGTCCTCATCTGCAACACGAGGCAAGAATCGCTGAAGCAAGAAAATAGCATGGTGATTAAAATGTCTACCAATCAGTCTATTAAGAATCCTAATGTTTCAACATTGGGAGCAGTCAACAATACTTTGATCAAGATGCAAAGCAAGCGGTTCAAGATGCTGAGGAGGTGCTCTGTTTTGCGAGAACTATTATCCAACCGGCCACACGTTGAAAAGTTGTGGGAATTCGTAGATCGAGTCCTCAAGCAGAAAGGTGACGAGATTGAATTCATCGTTCTGTATGGTTCTATGGCGAAAGGCAACTGGTCAGTCGGTAGCGATTATGATGTTCTGATTGGATTGTGCATTGATGATGGGAAACGTTTCATAGACCGGCTCTACGACTATTCCCTGCTCACCTCTGCTCCAATCGATATTTTTGCCTACAGCCAATCCGAACTCGATATAATGTTCAGTAACTTTCATCTGACTTTGTTGGAATCGCTGAACCACGGGATTGTCCTGTTTGATCGAGGACGATGGGCGGAAATGCAAAAGCAATTCAAGGAATGGAAAACATCGGGCGTGATTGAACAGATACCTGTGGGTTGGCGGTTTAAGAAAGAACAGGAAAATACCAGAGATAATTGACGGATGAAGAGGCGGTAAAGTTTTTGTCGGTATGAACTGAAGTTGATGTGATTGCTCATTTTGTTTACACACTACGGGGTACGCAAGGCATAGCTCGCATATTTAACCGATAGAAGGAGTTGCTATTGAGATGACAAAGTACATCTTTGTGACTGGTGGTGTAATCTCTGGCATCGGAAAGGGAATAACGACAGCATCGCTTGGTCGCTTGCTCATCGATCGTGGGTTTAAGGTTATGGTGGTTAAAATTGACCCATACCTCAACTCGGATGCTGGCACAATGAACCCATTCCAACACGGTGAGGTGTTCGTAACACGAGACGGTGCAGAAACCGACCTCGATCTCGGCAATTACGAGCGATTCTTGGGAATTGACCTCAATCAATACTCGAACTTCACAACGGGTTCGGTCTACAATGCAGTCATTGCCAAAGAGCGGCGCGGGGATTATTTGGGTGGGACCGTGCAACTTATCCCACATATCACCGATGAGATCAAGGAGCGCATTTATCAGTTGGGGCGCGACAGCGATGCGGAAGTGGTCATTACGGAGATTGGCGGGACCATTGGAGATTTTGAGACGCCACCGTTCGTGGAAGCGATCCGACAGATGGCGGTGGAGGTCGGACGCGAAAATACAATCTTTATTCATGTTTCGCTAATTTATACCCTTCCCAACGGAGAAAGCAAGAGCAAACCGACCCAACACAGCATCCGTACGCTACAAGAATATGGTATCCAACCCGATCTCCTAATTTGCCGCACAAGCCAACCGATGGGGGAAGGAATACGGCAGAAGATTTCACTCCTCTGTGGGCTTCAGGAGGAATACATCGTTGAAGGACTTGACACCGACCTAGTTGATGAAATCCCACTAAACTTCGAGCGACAAGGTATGGGACGTTTGGTGATAAAGCGACTTGGGTTAGAGGAGCGTCAGTCGAATGGCGTTGAGTGGGCAAAAATGGTTGATAAACTAAAGCACCCCCAACATCGGACTCAGATAGCGATTGTCGGTAAATATGTTCAGGGCTCTGATACCTACCTCAGCGTGAAAGAGGCACTCAAGCATGGTGGGATTGCCAACGATTCAGCCGTAGACGTCAAATGGATTGAATCCGACCTGCTAGGTGACGACCAAAACTTGGATGAGCAGTTCGAGGGAATTGACGGAATTCTCATTCCTGGTGGCTTTGGCTACCGTGGTATTGAGGGGATGGTTGTTGCGTCGCGCTATGCACGGGAACAGAAAATTCCGTATTTTGGATTATGTCTCGGAATGCAGTGCATGGTAATCGAGGTTGCACGGCATGTTGCAAAACTGAAAGGGGCAAACAGTTCCGAGTTTGACGAGGAAACACCCCATCCAGTTATTGATTTGATGCTAGACCAACGAGAACAGACCGATCTCGGCGGCACGATGCGACTTGGACTCTACCCGTGCGTTCTCAAGGAAAACACAAAAAGCTATGAAGCGTATCAGCAACCGATTATCTTAGAACGACACCGCCATCGCTATGAGTTGAACAATGATTATCGAGAAGCCCTCGCATCCGAGGGATTGTGTTTTAGTGGGGTATCCCCCGACGAGAATCTGGTTGAAATTACTGAAGTTGTTGATCATCCATGGATGGTTGGTTCGCAATTCCACCCCGAATTTCAATCAAAGCCCCTTGAACCGCACCCACTGTTTCGTGACTTTATTCGAGCTGCGTTGCATTATCGACAGCAGCGAGGAAATTCTGCTAACTAACTTATGGTGAATTCAAAAAATAAATAGACACTTTCTCCCGGTAGGTGCGGTTTCCAACCGCACCGCATAGGCGCAGTTAGAAACAGCGCCTACCAAACGGTAGAGCGATAGTTTCGTTTTCCTAACCGCACCGGTTTGGAGTGTCCCATTAATTCTAAGATCTACTATAATGTGGTAAAATATTAAGCCTTCCGATTTGTTTTATCGTGGATAACAAGTTACGTTCCACAATTTTGGAGGTCCGTTATGTCTAAAAACTACGCTAAGATGTACTCTCGCGCTTGGTATGGCGACGAAGAGATCACATTGACGTTTCCCGAAAATTGGGAAGTCACAATGGTTGGTCCCAAGGATGCGCCCGAGTTGTCAGACGCAGCGATCGAAGCTGCGTTCGGTCAACCCATCGGTACACCACGTATCGAAGAAATGGCGCGCGGCAAAAGCAATGCCGTTATCGTTATTGACGATCTCAGTCGTCCCACGCCTGTAGCTGCGGTTATCCCGATCATACTCCGTGAACTGCACGAAGCGGGTATCTCCAAAAACGAAATTCGCTTTGTTGTTGGTCCCGGCTCACATCGTCCTCTCACGGATGAGGAGATAGTGAAGAAAGTCGGGGCTGATATTGCAGCGTCTTATGAAGTAATAAACCACAACTTTATGAGTGGAAGCCTCCGGGCACTGGGGAACCTCGATGAGGGTATGCCACTCTATATCAACCCAGTTGTGGCAGACGCTGATTTCAAAATTTGCTTGGGCGGTATTTATCCTCACAAAGCGGTTGGATTTGGTGGTGGGGCAAAGTTGATTGTTCCTGGCGTATCGGGTTTTTCCACAATGTTCCACTTCCACAATTACTATCCGGGACGAGGCCATGCAACCGTTGAAAGGCAAATTGATAAAACTGATGCACGGGACGTTGCAGAAGAAGCTGCCAGAGTCGTTGGGGTGGATGCCATTGTAAACCTTGTCATCAACAGCAGACGCGAAATAGCCGGTCTATTTGTCGGCGATTTAGTGAAGGCACACCGAACCGGTGCGCGTTTTGCTTTGGAAACCTATGGGACACAGATTCCAGAGGCAGTTCGCGAAGAAACGGATGTACTCCTGCTAAACTGCTATCCGATTGACTCGGATGCAATTCAAACTACCAAAACATTCTGGGCACGACGATATTTTGACGATGTCTACACGATTGCCGTTAATCCGGCAAGTGATGGGTTCTGCTATCACGGACTCTATGATCTGTTAGATTATCCACGTTACCTTAGGCGGAGAGCGCGGAAAACCCCAATCGCGTTACCCACACCGGAAATCGAATCTCCAGGTCAAGCTCTAGTTTGGTCGGAGAATTTCCCAGCAGATGAGTTTTACAAGGATCATCCTGGCGACATCCTCTTTCGTGAGTGGGATACGCTTGTCAATAGGCTTGCGGAGAAGTTGCCCCAGAACGCGAAAGTGGCTGCCTTTCCGTGTGCCAGTATCCAGGTGTTGGCAGAGGAATAATTGAGACCTAAACTGCAGGAGGTCCGAAGCAGGAGGTAACCAAGGTGGGAGAAAACCGCGTTGAAACAGGGAATCCACTGCGTATGATTGTCGTGGGCAGTGGTCGAGGGAAGTCACACGCACGCAGCTTTCTGGCGCGGCCTGACAGGTTTGAATTGGTCGGCTTAGTCGATATTGATGAACCGCGTCTCAAAGCCGCTATTAGCGATCTCGAATTACCGGATCATCTTGCCTACACTTCATATCCAGAGGCGTTAAAACAATCGGATTGTGACGGTGTGGTTGTTGCCACTTGGGCGCGCACGCACGATGAACTGGTTGAGGCTGCAATTGAAGCCGATAAGCACGTCATGGTGGAGAAGCCGTTCACACTGGAACTCGCGCCCGCCCGGCGACTGACTGAAATGGCGGAAGCTCGCGGGCTAAAAATCGTTGTAACGCAACAATGGCGATACCTGCCCGGACAGCGCACGGTGCGACGTTTGATGACAGAAGGGGCTTATGGCGAGCCGCAGACCGGACACATGTTCTCCTACAAAGCCCGTGGTAGCGAGTATCCCGACTCCGAGCACTCGCAACTCTGGCAGATGACCGTCCATGAAATTGACTCGCTGATTGCCATGGTAAACCGGCGTGTGGTAGAGGTGTTCGGCCATTCTTATCGACCGCCGGAGACGACTTGGAATCGGGAATCCACCGCCACCGCCGAAATTACCTTCGATAATGATGCCCGTTTCGTGATCGTATCTACCTCTGATGCCCGTGTGAACACCAGTGAATTCCGCGCCGAGTGCGAGCATGGTGCAGTTGTCTTACACAGTCCACAAGGATTCGGTGGTCCGGAGACTTTGCTTATTGGGAAGAACCAAGCACGTGAGTTGAGTAAGGTAGAGATTGATCCGGACTTCACTGGTTCACGTCAGCTTGACCAGCACGTTGCTATCACGTTTGCCGATTGGGTAAACGGCGGACCTGAACCGGAGACCAGTGGTCGTAACAATCTGCCGGTCCTCGCTACCTTGAACGCCGTCATAGAGTCAGGGGAATCCGGTCGGGCTGTGCGGGTGGAGATTTAGAGTATTTCTAAAGTCGAGTTGTACAAGGAGAAATTGATGAAGTTGACGGGTTCACACGTTATCGTTCAAGCGTTGCGAGCGGAAGGGATAGACCAGATTTTTACCCTAGCAGGGGATCACACCCTGCATCTGATGGACGTGATGGCGGATGAGGGATTTAAGTTTATTGATACCCGCCACGAACAGGCTGCGGTGGACATGGCAAATGCGTGGGGACGGATCACCGGCTCCCCCGGCATATCAATGTTTACTTCGCCGGGACATGTGAACGCTATTCCGGGACTCGCGTTGGCATATCACATGGAATCGCCGGTCATCAACATCACAGGTTCCGCAGCGCAGAACCAGCTGGGACAGGGAATCGCACAACAGGAAATCGATCAGGTTGGGATGGCGCAACCCATCACGAAGGGGTCATGGTTCATCTCCGATCCGTACCGGATCCCGGAGTATTTCGCACGCGCTTTCCGCACCGCCTTAGCCGGCAGGCGCGGTCCCATTCACCTGACTATCCCTGTAGATGTCCAAAGTGCTGAAGTAGACACGAGCCGGGTACATTTCGACCCGCCTGAAGTGTACCGTCGCTCCGGTCAAGTCATGGGTGATCCGACCCTCGTAAAAGAAGCGATAGAACTGCTCCAAAGCGCGCAGCGACCGATGGTGCTAGCAGGGAATGCAACCGACTCCGTAAATCGGGAGGATTTGCAGCGGTTCTTGGAGATAACGCAGCTTCCGCTGTTTACCGAGGAAATAGCCCGCGGACTTGTTCCCGATAGCCACCCCTACTGTTTCGGATTTGCGGATGGGAGAGTCAATCTTGTCTCACGCCGATTGGATGAAGCAGACGTTGTGCTGTTGCTCGGTAAGAAATTGGACTTTACAATCTCCTTCGGGGGTCCTCCGACCCTCGCCGATGATGTGCGTATCATCCAAGTAGATCCGTCAGTAGACCAGATTGGTCTCTCACGCAGCGTGGATGTCGGCATTTTAGGAGATGTCGGTGCGGTGGTGAAGCAGTTGGCACAGGAAGCCGAAGGATATCGATGGAACGAACCTGCAATCGTTGAAGAGCTAAGGTCTACCCGCGATGCCCAAGAGCAGGATTTGAGCAGCCGGGCAGCACCAGCCACCCCGTTACACGCAATGTCCGTTCACAAACATCTGCGTTCCCTATTGGGCGAGAATGACTGTTTAATCTTTGAGGGCAGCGATTTCTCTTTCTACGGGACCCCCTACTATCCCAGCCTACGTCCTAGACGCTGGTTCACCAATAGCACGCTTGGAATGATCGGCTGGGGCGTATCCTACGGCGTCGGTGCGCAAGCCGCGCTCCCTCAATCCAAAGTAGTGGTTCTCACCGGAGATGGGGCCTTCGGGTTCAGTGCCATGGAGTTGGACACCGCTGTGCGGCACAACCTGCCTGTAGTCATCGTGATTGGGAACGATAGTGTCTGGGGAATAGACTACCACCAGCAGGTGCAACTCTTCGGGAAAAGTGTGGCGACCGAGCTGCTGCCTACACGCTACGACAAGGTGGCGGAAGCACTTGGTGCCCACAGCGAATATGTCGAAGAGGCACATCAATTGCGCGGGGCACTTGAACGTGCTCTTGCCTCGGACAAACCCGCGTTAGTCAATGTGCAGATTCAGGCGAACCCCAGTCCATTGACAGAATACATCATTGAGCGGAAAACTGCCTTCACCGGAAAATAGATTCATTGGTAAAGTTTGCTTCAGAGTTGCTAGGTAAACAAGTTTACCTAGCAACCCCCATCACTATCTGTCAACAGTCGATTCTTCAGCGAGAGAGTTACTTGATACGCCTACGCTGTTGCGTAATACTCCTGCCAATCCACACCGGCGCGTCCGTTCAGATCCCACTCAACCTGTCCATCAATCAAGGTCAACTCACATTCTAGCTTCTGATTCCCCACAAAGAGTGCCCTTCTGACATCGAGAAAACCGAATCTTCCCTCATTTAGTTTGAGCACGGCAACATCCGCCACCGCCCCGACACTCAAGTGACCGTATTCCGGACGATTGATCATCTCTGCCGGGGTAATCGTTGACATTTTGATAACATCAAACAGAGAAACGCCTATATTCAGAATCTTTGACATCGTCGTTGCCATGTCTTTCATCCCGGCGTTCATGCTGCCGGTGTGAAGATCTGTCGAGATCGAGTCTGGTATCCATCCCTGCTCGATGGCAGGTATTGCATGATTCCACACGAAACTGCCAGCACCGTGCCCCACATCAAACTTGACCCCGCGGGCACGCGCTTCAGCGAAGTAAGGCTGCAACTTACCCTTCTCATCGAACATCGGTATCGCGGCTTGGTACATGTGGGTGCTAATGTCGCCGGGACCTATATGCTCAAGTATCATCTCCGGATAAGGACGCTCCGGGCGAAACGAACCAAAATCAATCATGGCGAACAAGTTCGTTAATCTCGCAGCTTCCACCGCACGGTCAACCCCAAGCCATTCAGGACCCGCGTAGTGCGCCGTTTTAATCCCCACAACAATATCGGGATAGCGTTCAGCGACCTTCGCCGTTGCTTCAGGTTCCATATCCGGTACGTTCTGCTCGATGGCACCGCCGCCCATGCCGTGTCCCACGATGTTGAGCAGTGCGAAAACACGAGTCTTCGCCCGGTCAATGACGCGGTCTTTGAAATCGGGGAAGTTTCGCCACCCTGAACTTCCAACATCAAGAACCGTAGTCACACCTGTGCGAAAATTGTATCCATCGGGATATAGGGAGTTGTCCCCGCAGTAGGCGTTTCGTTGACCGGTGCCGGCGTAGGCGTGGACGTGTATATCCAGTAAGCCGGGTGTGACATAAAGTCCATCGACGTCAACAACCTGTTCTGCTTCCGCGTCCGGTATGTTCTCCGCCACACGCGCAATCTTCCCTTCTGTAATTCCAACATCCATCAGTTGATCGACGTTGTTTTTGGGGTCGATAACGTGCCCACCTTTGAGTAACAGATCGAAACTTGTTTGCGTCGTTTCGGACATAATATTCCTCCATTTCTGAATATGAATAGAACTTACGCAGTTGAATGGCCAACGCCTCCGTTCCGAGAGTCGTTGACCTGTAGTTCGGCGATTCATCGCCGTAGGATACCGTCTCCAAAGCCCGATGAATCCCCGATTTATCGGGATTAAGAAACGGGCAACTACAATCTGAAGTGTGTAAGTCCTGATGAAATTGGGGGGATTCTATACTAATAGTTCAATTTGATCAGGACTTACGCGAATTTAGCACACGAGGGGTAGATTTTTGATTTTTAACCCCCTAAATCCCCCTTATCAGGGGGACTTATGAACGCGCTGCGTAAGTCCTATTGATTTCAAAATGAATCTATAACTATCCCTCCTCGGTAGCGGTAGCATCTTCTGAGGGACTAAAGATTTGCTTTTCTACTAAGTATTGGAGCAAATCCGGGAGATCGTTTTTGGGTACATCCTTTATAGTTATATCCCCAATTTTCGTCGGCAATATAAATCGCAAAGTGTTGCCCCGCCGCTTTTTATCATGTAACATCGGTTGAAGCAAGGGATCTATCGAAACCCCTAACGCATCGGTCGGCAAACCAATTCTGGATAGTAACTGCAATTGTCTCTCAGCGTCTGCGAGAGGGAGAATTTCCGTTTTGACTGCAAGGTATGAGGCAGCGACCATGCCCACAGAAACCGCTTCACCGTGTAAATATCTGTGGTAAAGCGATTCCAAGGCATGTCCAATCGTGTGCCCATAATTTAGAATCGCCCGGCGATCTGTTCGCTCTTCTGGATCCGCCTCCACAACTGCAATTTTATGTTCACAACATCTTCTCACCAGTTTTTCCAAAACATCGGGATCCTTCGCGATTATGTTCGCTACGTTAGCCTCTAGATAGTTGAATAGCTCACCGTCCATTATTACAGCGTACTTGACCACTTCGGCAAGACCCGCTCTTAGCTCTCGTGCGTTGAGGGTTTGCAGAAAACCGGCATCAATGAAGATTATTTTTGGATGATAAAATCCGCCGACTATATTTTTAACTCTAGCTAGATTAATAGCAACCTTTCCTCCGAGGCTGCTATCCGCTTGAGCGATGAGCGTGGTGGGAATATGAACCAACGGAAGCCCGCGCAGAAACGTACTCGCAGCAAACCCAGCCAGATCGCCAATGACGCCGCCACCCATTGCAATAATCACGGATTGTCTATCCAACTGATGCTCCGCGAAGAAATCGTACAACATCCCCAGGCCCCAATAGGATTTGGTTCTTTCCCCTTCTGGGATCGCTTCGACGATCAGATCTACTCCTATCTCTGCGAGACTCTCAGAGATCTGGGAGATTTTAGCGGCGTGAACCTCTTCAATGGTTTGATTGGTCACCAATAACGCTTGGGAGCAACGCGGCAGATGTTCCTTAAAGAGAGTCCCAAAGTCGGGTGCCGATTCATCGGCATTCTCGGAACGGAAAATAATATCGGTTCCGATATAGATGGGATATGTGGTTTTTTCGTCTATCGTTGTCCAGATAGGTTCAATTTTATTTTTTGTTGAGTTCATAATCTCCGACCATATTTTTAACGCAAGGACGCTAGGGTGCAAAGGCGCAAAGAGAAGAACTGAAAACGAGAAAGAAATTATCTCATTTTCTCGTTTTCCCATCACTCTTGTTTTGTTGCTAGAGCTATTAAAAGCCTACCCAGCCGTGAACCTGAACGGCTCTGAAACGGTATTAAGGGTCTCCCGCACGGAATCGTCGAGTTCCCAGCCGACTGCACCGATGTTATCGTTTAGGTGCTCGATTGTGTCTCCACCGGTAATCGCGACTGTAATTTCCGGGTGAGATAGAACCCAAGCAAGTGCCAATTGTGCAGGGGTCACCCCCAATTCGCCCGCAAGTTCAATCACGGTCGATATAACCCGACTCGCAGCCCCTTCCATTGCCGATGGAAATTGATCTCGCAGCCGCGTTGCCCAGAGAGTTCCTTCCGGTGCAGGACGATCCGGTGAATAGATGCCGGTTAAAAGCCCCACCGCCAACGGACTGTATACCATGACTCCCAATCCTTGCTCCCGCACAAGTGCGAACATTTCGCCCTCAAGGTGCCGAGTCAGCAGATTGTATTGATTCTGAACGCACATATACGGCGTTGCATTGTACCGATCCGCAACCCACAAGCCCTTGCAGACCTGCCATGCCGCATAATTACAACATCCGACGTAGCGGACTTTGCCCGAACGAACGAGGTCATCCAATGCACGAATCGTCTCCTCAAGGGGAGTGGATTCATCGAATGTATGGACAAGGTAGACATCAATGTGGTCTGTGTCCAAGCGAGTCAGCGATTTTTCGACTTCGCGCATGATGTGGTATCGAGACAAACCTATGTCGTTTGGCCCATCGCCTATTTGGCTGGCAACTTTTGAGGTGATCACAACATCGTCGCGCTTGCCTTTTAGTGCTTTCCCCAGAATAACCTCTGAACGACCGATATTGGCACGATCGTCCATTGTCCCGTATACGTTGGCGCAGTCAATCAGGTTAATCCCCTGATCAATTGTGTGTTCGATAACCCGCTGTGCCTCGGCTTCATCGCCCTGTCCTCTGAATCCTAAGCCAAGTGCCAATCGACTCACTTGAACGCCAGCGTTTCCGAAGTTCACATATTCCATGACTTTTTTCGCCTTTCTAGCCGAGCTACTCCGCGCCTCGCAATGTCTCTAACTTTTGACTGACGGCTTCAAACAGTAGCGGTGCTGCGTTTCCACAAGACAGCACACGGAATCCACGCTTTATCGCCTCGATTCCATCGTCCAATCCGCGGGTTGGATAACCGACAGCGATACCTTTGCGCGCAGCAGCAGCGAGCACCTTCTCAGAGGCTTTAGCAACTTTCTCGTGCAACGGCTGCCCCGGTACACCCAACGAAGCCGCCAGGTCGCTTGTCCCTACGTTCAGAACATCAATGCCTTCGACCTCTACAATTTCGTCGATATTGTCAATCGC
Organism: Candidatus Poribacteria bacterium; assembly: GCA_965208425.1. Lineage (GTDB taxonomy): Bacteria > Poribacteria > WGA-4E > WGA-4E > PCPOR2b > PCPOR2b. Next base: position 546,498 of record OZ242335.1, read on the forward strand.
TTCGGCATCTTCAATCATCAATGAAACCGAAACCTCATTGTTGATGTTCGCATAGTAATCCGCCGACGACACCGCTCCAAACTTGATACCTCGGCTTGGACCCACACCGCGTTTGCCCTGCGGCGGGTAGAACGCACCATCCACCACATGCTGTGCCTCTTCTGCGGTGCGGATGTGCGGGACGAGCACCCCCATTGCGCCAAGATCGAGCGCGCGCATAATCCTCGCCTCATCGTTCTCGTGGACGCGAACAATCGGTGTGGTATCCGCAGCATAGGCAGCAAGAACCATCCGCTCTATCTCTGTCCAACCCATAGAACCGTGCTCTGCGTCAATTAGGACATAATCAACGCCGGCATATCCCATCACCTCAACAAGTCCCGGTTCGGGCAGGCGTACACCGCCACTTAACACCAACCCGCCGGCTGCTAATTTTTGCTTTAACTTATTCGTTCTGATACTCATGATTAAATTCCTTTTGTGTGACAGATGATAAATTGCTTAACATAAACTCATGATACGGACTGTGGGAGACGTTCCTCCTTCAGCCGTTGAACTTCAGTCTCTGTCTCCTCGCTACGGACCGACACCGGTCCCCATGCGTCGATGGTGCTTGGCCCCGGTTCGTCGCTCACGGTCACGATGGCATCCGATCTGTCTCGGACTTCGGGCTTTAGCCGTGTACCGATGCCCGGTCGTTGTGGGGCGTGGAGGAAACCATCACGGATGTCGAGATTGGGGTCAACGAACTCGTTATACCAACCTTTGTGGAAAGCGGGCACATGCTCCTGTATCATAGCGTTTGCAGAACTCATACAGATGTGGGAACAGGCGAAGATGTTCACGGGTCCCGTGGCATCGTGTGGGGCAAATGGCACCTGATGCGCGGACGCAAGGATGGCGACCTTGTGCGTCTCCGAAACACCGCCGGTCCAGATTAAGTCTGGCATAACGATACGAGCAGAGCCGTTCTCGATGAACAGCCGAAGCTGCCATCGACTGAGGAGGCGCTCGGAAATGCAGACCGGCGTTTTCGTAGATTCTTGGAGCCGTAAGAGGGCTTCGGGGTTGAGCAGTGGCATTAGATCCTCCTGCCACATCATGTCGTACGGTTCCATCGCTTGGGCAATCCGAATCGCTACGGGCAGTGCCCACTTGCCGTGACCGTCATTAGCAATATGCATTTCCAAGCCAACCGTATCCCGGATCTCACGGATTGGCTTGAGCGCCCGGTCGAGGTCTTTTTCAGAAAGAAACTGACCATCGCTCGCAATTGCTAGCGGGATAGTGGGTCCACCCTTAATTGCGGTGATGCCTTCGTCAAGCAGCTGTTTTGCTGTCTCGCCCGCGCCTTCGTAGGGCATTGAGGTGGCGTAGACACGGATGCGTTTGCGGACTGCGCCGCCGAGGAGTTCATAGACCGGCAACCCAACCGCTTGACCCTTTATGTCCCAGAGAGCGATGTCGAGTGCCGAAATTGCTCGCATCTCCGCGCCGCCATAGCCGGCATGATCGGACAGACGGAACATCGCTTCCCAGTGACGCTCAATCTCGAATGGATCGCGACCAATAAGAAGCGGCCCGAAAAAGTCGTGAATCGCTGCCGCAACTACCGATGGAGCGTAGAAGGTCTCCCCCAAACCGACGATACCAGAGTCAGTGTGGATGTGGACCCAAACGTTGTGTGGCTGGGCTTTGACACGGATGGTTTCGATTTGTGTAATCTTCACGGCTTCTCCTTGATAATTTTTTTCGTGGGAAGTAGGTCAATCTTTGGCTGCGTGATATTTTCTGGTAAAAGGCACACACTCCAGATCCAAATCTTGCCAGTAGTATTGATACTTCTCTGATTGCCAGTCTTTATAGATTTCTTCCCATGACATACGATTGAAGTGCGGCAAGAGTGACCCCTCCGTAATCGGTTGGGATTGACCTTGATACCGATAATCGACGGAAAGACGCAAGCGGTCTGTTGTTTGATTGGGAAGTGCCTTATGGACGGCAAGGCTTTGAAAAAGCAGAAAATCGCCAATTTGATAATCCGCCGAGACCCATGCGAGGTTCAAATGATCGGTTTCCACGCCCAAGCCACCTGCACCATCAGCTCGTATTGTCGGTAGGACGCTAAACTTATGAGACCCTGAGAGCACCGCCAAACCACCGAAATATTGTGGACAATCGCCCAAAGGGATCCAAGCAGTATAGGTCTCCTCCGTGCCTTGAATGTGAATATAGTCTTGGTGGGCAGGCGTCGTATACCTTATGTTTTCGGGAAACATAATGCGTCCGATATTTCGGGGATGAGGGAGTGTAGGCTCGCCAAACAGTTTGTCGCAAACGTCGAGGATTGATGGATAGTGGGCAAAGGCGTGAAAAGATTCTAAACTTTGAAAATCGTCGAGGATGGGCCAATATTCATCCTGCCCTTCTCGGTACGGTCCTCCATTTCGGATGCCGTCCATCAAATCCGTTCCAGCCTTAATCCAACCGTGATTATCGCAGATTTTGAGAAAGTCTCGACGGAGTTGGAGAATCGTATCAGGATCAATCAGATTCCGAAAGAAAAGATACCCGTCTCGCTTCGCACGATTCTGTAGCCTATCGGGTTGATCTAGCACGTCATTCGATTCGACAAAGGGTTTGATCTCAGTTGGCATAGGTCGCCTCGTTGATTGGGATTGTTGCAGATTGCGTAAAACGCACATATTATACAGCCTAGCCAAAAACCTGTCAATCGTAAGTCGCAGAGATCGAAATATGCGAATGAGCAAAGTTATGGAGGAATGTTTTCAAACTTTGGAGCGTTGACATTCTCCATCAAATATGATACATTTGACGCATATCAACAGTTGAGACAATGACCTTTCTTTGTAAGAAAGGATGTTAGCATGTACGTTGCAATGACGGGAGCCACAGGATTTGTCGGATCGTATACGGTCAGGTCGCTTGTTGAGGCGGGGCACCGTATCCGTGCGCTTGTGCGACCAACGAGGGGTGTTTCTTGGCTTGAACAATTGGGGGTTGAGATATGCAGGGGAGACATGACCGATGAGGAGGCACTACGCGCATTGGTTGAGGGGACGGACGTTGTCATCCATACCGCCTATGATTCCACGGCAGAGAGTCAGCAACTCAAATACTTTCGTTCCAATATCTTCGGATCGCTGACGCTGCTTGAGTTATCCCGGCTCGCCGGTGTCCGTCAATTCATCTGCACGACCAGCACCTACCTCCTCCGTTCCGATGTTTATACACAAGCAGACGTGTGTCAAACACCGATTACAGAGGATTCACCGCTGGTATCTCCTCAAAGTACCTATGTCATGCACAACACCGTGTTAGAATCGGCATGTCGGACGTACTATGCACAGTTCGGCATGAACACAACCGCTTTCCGTTGTGCATGGATTTATGGGATTCATCCAAATCTGGAGAAAACCGTCTGGCGCGACATCCTTGAGATAGTTCAAACGGGTACAAAGTACGAAAGCACATTCGGATGTGATGTGGTCGCTGTCGATGACGTTGCGAGGGCACTGACAGCGGCAGTGGATAACCCCGCAGCATTTGGTCAGGTCTTCAACCTGTGCGACATGTTTGTGTATAACCAAGAATTGGCGCAGTTGGCACGCGAGGTAACCGATGGCAAAGCTGAAGTTATTCAATCCAAACTTCCAAAACCCGCAGCGATCGGCTCCGACGAAATAAAAGAGTTGGGTGTAGATGTGCATCGGAGAATGGCTGGCATCCGTGCTTATTTTGAGGATCTATACAAACTGATTTAACCTCTATCCAACACAGTGTTCGATCAAAATGGCTACGCCGTCAGAAAACGATACAATCACCGCTATCAATGGCATCAAAGTTGGCAATGCGACAGATAAAAAGGCACGCACAGGCTGTACGGTGATTCTTTGTGAGTCCGGAGCTATCGCCGGTGTTGATGTCCGGGGGTCTGCTCCCGGCACCAGAGAGACCGATGCAATTCGTCCGGGGGGATTGGTAGAGAAAGTTCATGCGGTTTTACTTACAGGCGGCAGCGCATTTGGATTGGACGCAGCGGGCGGGGTGATGCGGTTTCTGGAGGAGCGTGATGTCGGATTCCCTGCGGGACCAGTGCGTGTGCCAATTGTGCCAAGTGCTGTCATCTTCGATCTAGGGGTCGGAGATCCAAAAGTCCGTCCAGATCGGGAGATGGGCTATCGCGCTTGTGTGAACGCCACCAATGTGCAAGTTGAAATGGGACAGGTCGGTGCTGGAACAGGCGCGACAGTTGGGAAGGGGCCAGGACTTCAGCCATCAAACGGCGGCCTCGGATCAGCGTGTCGTGCCTTGAAATCAGGACTAATCGTCGGGGCAATTGTTGTCGTCAACGCGGTCGGAAACATTTTTGATCCAGCGACAGGACGAATTGTGGCAGGCGCAAAGCACTCGGAGACGGGGGAGTTTGTGGATATTGTAGAGACGTTGTTTGAACAAGGGGAGAGAAATCCATTTCAACCTGCCAATACGAATACAACCATCGGTGTCGTCGGGACAAACGCAGCCCTTTCCCCAACAGAAGTTACGAAGGTCGCGCAACTAGCGCACGATGGTTTAGCGCGAACAATTCGCCCGGTGCATACCATGTCCGATGGTGATACAATTTTCGCGCTTTCGATTGGAACGCACGACACACCGGTCAATACCGTTGGGGTTATTGCAGCGGAGGTGATGGCAGAGGCGGTCTGTCGCGCGGTGAAACACGGGGGGGCATGCGATCACTAAGCCTCATATCCATATTTCGATTCTGCGGGGAGAGATTTACGCAGGATACTTGATTTCAGTTGTCTGACAGTATGGCGAATTGTGCCCCTCAAGCCCTGCGATTCCTGCAAAATCTCAATGTGTTCCGCCTGCCGTTCAACCTGCTGGCTCAAGTGCATAATAATCGCTTGGGCGCGTTTGCTTGATGCTTCGGAAGCGGTTTGCATCTGCTCAATCATGGCATCTGATCGCTTGATTTCCGATGCCATGCGTTCCTCCAGCAGTTCAACTTGAGTGTGAATGTACTGATTTTCCTCCATCAATTTTTCAATCCGTGCATCTTTTTCGCGTACCAACGCCTGCAAATGGGCGAGTTCGATATCTCCCAACGGGGACTGATGTGCCGAATCGCTTGGGCTTGATAGTGGTGTGATTTGCAGGGTTTCTGTTGATTTAAGTAATGTATCAACCGTTGCCATTGTGCACTCCTTTGGCTCATAAAAAAAGAGGCTCATGTAAAAAGAGAGTGCAAAGCACGAAGTGAAGGCCCCCTTTGTACCCCCCTTAATCCCCCCGCCCCGACAGGTCGGGATGCAAGCACAAGCAGGGGGAGAGTAACCCCTGATAAATCGGGATACAAGTGCTTGTGGCTTTGGTTGCACCAATTCTTAACATGAGCGAAAAAAGAAAGTGCAAATCACGAAGAGAAGCCGTAGGAGCAGGGGTTCCCCGCCCATAATACGGGTTGGGAAAACCACCCCTCCGAAAACCCGGCTTCTATTGCACGATTTCTTAACATGAGCCACTTCTTTTTCGTAATTCTGATCTTGATTTCCGATTCTCGATTACCAAACGTCTATGGTGTATACGATGATAACGTGCTTGCTGAAGAATCTGTTTCAATTCCTGATCCCGACGTTTCATGATTGGCTCATATAAAGAAATCGTGCAACAGAAACCAAGTTTTCAAGAAAAAACTCGGTTTCTCTTCGTGCTTTGCACTTTCTTTTAACATGAGCGTCATGATTTATAGATCATATAAACGACGAGGAAGCACGATAAATCCGCACAAGTAAAAGGAAACAATATGACTTCAAACCTCACTCCAAAAGATCTCATTCTTTCTCCTGATGACCTCTCGCCCGAAGTGGTTGATCAGATCCTTGGACCGTACGGTTTTCAGGATGTTCGCAGTGTAAATCAACGACTCAACAATTTAGCGGACATACCCCCATACCGCGAGGCGTTTGCCGAAATTGTCAGCCATCTGTTGAGCGCATCGGTGGATTCACCGGACGCAGATGCAGCACTGAACAATTTTGAACGCTTCGTCAATGCGACATTTGATCGACTTTGGCTCTATCGCCTGCTGCATGATGCCCCTTTCCTTCTGAGAATACTATCAACTTGCTTTGGTTCCAGCACCTATTTCTCAGATATTCTGGTGCGGAATCCTGAGTACTTTTACGAACTCATGGATGCTGGGATGATGAGCGACCCGAAAGACCGCGAAACGATGTATGGCGAACTATCCCAAGCAGTGCAGCCGTTTGATCTGGCAGAACAGAAGTTGAACGCGATCCGTGGCTATAAGCGGAAGGAGAGTTTGCGGCTGGGGCTGCGCGATCTGCTAGGCGACGCCGATCTTGAGACAACCACACAAGAATTGACAAACCTCGCGGAGGCGGCACTACAAGTCTGCTATGAAATTGGTACAGCCGAACTGACTCCAAAAATGGGGACGCCTTGGGGAGAGCTCCCCAACGGCGAAAAGATTCCGAGCACGCTTACTGTGATAGCAATGGGTAAGTTTGGGGGATATGAACTTAACTTTAGTTCGGATATTGATGTGATGTTCGTCTACTCGCACGATGGGGCAACCGATCAAGGCGTTGAGAATCAGGAATATTTTGCCAAACTCTGCGAATTTATCATCAACGGGATGAGCCAAGTCACCAAAGCTGGCTATGTCTTCCGCGTTGATATCCGACTACGCCCTGAGAGCCGGGCAGGAGTGATTGCCCGTTCCATCGACAGCTACGAGGCTTATTACGAGGGCTGGGGTGAGATTTGGGAACGGCAGGCATTGATTAAAGCCCGTCCTGTTGCCGGCGATCTGAAGCTAGGAGAGCGGTTTATTCAAACCATCCAGCCTTTTGTCTATCGTCGATATCTTGATGAATCTTCCATTACGGAGATAAAACTGAATGTTCGCCAGACAAAAGCACGGATTGAAAGTCAAATACGGGAGCAGGGTGATGACGTGATGGCACATGTTAAACTCGGTATCGGCGGTATTCGTGATATCGAGTTTACCCTCCAATGCCTCCAACTCATCCACGGTGGGCCCACTCCGGCGTTACGGAATTATAACTCGCTACAAACTATTGACCTGCTGTACCGCCATGGGATGCTTGATCAGATGGATCGGGATATCCTCGCCGATGCCTACCGTTTCCTGCGGACAGTTGAACATCGTATCCAGATGTTAGCCGATTTGCAGCGCTATTCTCTTCCCTCACAGGAACCGGAACTAATCAAACTCGCCAAGCGGATTGGGTATCAGGATAGCGAGGCTAGCTCTGCTTTAGAAGCATTTGAGATGGACTACACGCTACATACAGATGCAGTTCGATCGATTTTTGGCAAAGTTTTAACGTCGCCTGTTTCAGAGGGCGAAATAGATATAGAAGCTGTGCTAATCGCTACCGAGTCAAGGGTGATACGCGACCTCCTTGAGCCCGTTGGGTTCGCTGATGCGCGAGAAGCCCATGGGCGATTGAAACGAATGGCGGAAGGTTCCGATGGTGTGCGATTTTCCTCGCATGTCCGCCGATTGTTTGTCGATCTTGCACCGACACTGCTGCGTTTGTTGAGTGAATCCCCTGACCCTGACACGGCACTTCATTACATCGAAACCTTCGCAAGTAAGGTAGGAGCACGTAGCTCACACTACGCGATGTTCAACGAACAGCCAACCATGCTTGAGTTATTGACCAAGCTATGTGGAACCAGTCGTTTCCTAGCTGAGTTACTAACCGGGCAGCCAGAATCCTTTGATGTGTTGACTGCCCCGGCGGTGATGGACCATCCCAAAACAGCATCCGAAATCTGTATGGAGGCACTTCAGGAAATCGTAGATGGAACACCGGATCAGGTATTTCAGGCACTAAGGCGGTATAAAAACAACGAAGTTCTGCGAATCGGTATGCGGAACATTTTGGGGCAGGCAAACCTGTGGGCTACGACGGCTGAACTCTCCGATCTTGCGGAGGGAACCTTGCAGGCGATGTATTCCCATGTCAACACAGAGTTGCAAATTGAATACGGGAAGCCGCTGGAAAGAGGCGACAGTCAGAGTCAAGCGACTTCTACCGATGAAAAGACAGATGCGGATCTGCCTTTAGCAAAATTTGCTGTAATCGGCATGGGGAAATTCGGCGGACGGGAACTCAATTTCAGCGCGGATCTCGATCTGATGTTGGTCTATTCTGCCGAGGGTGAAACAACACAAGGCACCCCTAACGCAGACTACTTCAGCAAACTCGGGCTAGAGCTAGCTAATCGGATGAAGGGGAATACCGGCGGGGGCGGCATCTACGATATTGACCTGCGGCTCCGACCATTCGGTTCAGGTGGGGCGATTGCGTTGTCTCTGGAAGGCTACCAAAGTTACTACGAAAAAGACGCAGAGACGTGGGAGCGTCAGGCACTGATCCGTGCTCGTCCTGTTGCTGGAGACATTGAGTTGGGGCAAGAGTTTGTGAGGCAGGCACACACCTTTGCCTACAGTCAACCACTGACCGCTGAACAGACCGCACATATTGTCCATACTCGGCAGCGCAAGGAAGCGCAAACGACGCGCGCAGCCTTTACTTCAGCTACCGCACGCCGCCGGAGACGCAGAAGAAAACAGCAGATCGACGTGAAATCTGGATATGGGGGACTCATCGATATCGAATTTGTCGCTCAAACGCTCCAGTTAACGCACGGTACGACACACCTACAAGTGCGGGTGCAGAACACTGTTGAGGCGATTCACCGGCTGCATGAAGTTGGGGCTTTGAACCGAAATCAACGGGAACAGCTGCTCCTTGCGTATGAATTTCTGAGGAATGTGGAAAACAGTTTACGAATCGTTCATGACCGACCGTTGGACGCTTTACCGGATAAAACTCCTGAGCTGGAGCAGCTCGCTAAACGACTCGGCTACGAAGACGGGACACAGCGATTTTTGAAGGACTACCATTGGTGCACAGAAACCACACGAACGTTGTTCAATCAATTGTTGAATACGCAGTAGTTTGGCTCAGTATCGATCTCTCAAAGTAACCCACGCGCCGTTCCCCCATCCACTGACATAATCTGTCCAGTGATGTGCCTAGCCTGTTTGCTACATAAAAAGGCGACAAGTGCCCCCAAATCTTCCGCCTCACCCATCCGACCGATAACAGAGGTTTGAGCTGTCTCTGATTCAATTTCTGCGTAGGTTCTGTTCTGTGCTGCCGCTGTTCGCTGTATCAGTTCTTCACCGAGCGGTGTCCGAAACGGTCCAGGACAAACGGTATTAACCAGAATCCCTGCATTGCCTAGTTCGTTGGCAAGCGACTTGCTCAACGCTGCCACGCCTGCCCGAAAAACGCTGGAGATGAGGTAAGGTGTACCGGGTTCCCTAACAGCAATACTGGTGATGTGCACGATGCGTCCCCAATGCACCTGCTGCATGTGCGGAATGACCAAGCGACAGAGCCGAATCACCGGGAGCAAAACACCTTCATAGCCCCCCTGCCAGTCCACCTCCGTTAGATCTGAAAAGGCACCCATCTGCGGGTGTCCAACGTTAGTAACGAGAATATCAACTGTCCCAAATTCGTCCACACTCTTTTCTACCAATCGTTCAATGTCTCCTTCTCTTGTGAGATCACAGACGACGGGCAACACCCGTGAGCCACTTTCGGCGCGTATTGTTGTCGCTGCTTCATTGAGTTCTTGCTCATTGCGCGCACAGATAACCACGTGCACACCTTCGCGAGCCAACGCCATTGCACTGGCTCTCCCTAAACCCTTGCTCGCCGCACAGACGATGGCAACCTTTTGATTTAATCCCATGTCCATGGATGTACCCTCCTTTCATATCCTTTCACGCTTGAGTATAGCGCAAAATATCGTATGAATCAAGATCCAAAAACATTAAGAGACGATTGATCAATTCCCAAAAACATGGTACGATTGACAAATTAAGAGGACTTTCATATCAATCAGGGAGGTACTGAAATGGCAGGACAGGTAGAAGATAAAGTTGTTCTGGTAACGGGTGGGAGTTCCGGGATCGGTCGAGCAACGGCACTGACTTTGGCAAATGAACGGGCAAAGGTCGTTGTCGCTGATCTCAATGTTTCGGGTGGTGAACAGACCGTGCACCTGATTCAGGATGCCGGTGGAGAAGGTATCTTTGTGAACGCTGATGTGTCAAAGGCTGAATCAGTGGAAGCAATGGTCAACAGGACGGTCAAAAACTATGGCCGCTTGGACTGTGCCTTCAACAATGCTGGTGTCGGCAGAGGAGGCAGCACAGTAGACTGTACAGAGGAAGACTGGGAATTTACCATCAAAGTCAATCTCACAGGTGTCTGGCTGTGTATGAAGTGCGAAATTGCTCAGATGCTCAAACAATCCAGTGGTGCTATTGTGAATACGGCGTCTGCATACGGGCTCGCCGCCGCCGGAGGAACCCCGGCGTATGTCGCGAGCAAGCACGGTGTTGTTGGATTGACCAAGGCTTCTGCGATGGAATATGCCGCTGAGGGCATCCGAGTCAATGCGGTATGTCCGGGTCATATCAACACGCCAATGCTAGAGCGGGGAATGAACGACCCTGAAAGCAAAGCGCGGATGCTTGCGAGGCATCCAATCGGACGAATAGGCGATCCAGAAGATGTCGCCCAAGCGGTGATGTGGCTGTTATCGGATGCGGCTTCTTTTGTTACCGGACATGCTATGTCTGTGGATGGCGGTTGGGTTGCAAGATAAGTACCATTGGCGTTACATGAAGTTGCGTATTAATTTTACAAAGGGTTTGCCCTGCTAACGGCGGAATGGAACATGCTACCCACGGCTAAGTCCCATCGCAAATTTCGAGCAATGGAGCAACCTACTTGTATCTTCGTATCGTTCGCATAAAAATTGGTAATACTGGGGACAAGAGTGCGCCAGCAGCGACCATGGCTGCGCGGAGAGATACGATACGACCAATCGCTCCGAAAATGGGACCGCCCACCGCCTGACCGCAGGCGTCCGCTTGACCCATTATTGAGAAGATTGTAGCACGAACTCTGGAATCAACGTGCTGGTTAATCCAAATCGTACTAATCGTTTGATCGAGTGAACGAAATAGTCGAATAGACCAGTAAATGACGATAACAAGAGCAAAATTACCAACCAAGCCGAAAGCAACAAGACTTGCAACTAATAGCGTATTAATAAAAAATAAAGTGCGTGGAACCGCAAGTCGGCTGCTTGTATCAAGCGATCGTCGAGCAATTTCAGTGCCGACAATTTGGATAATATTTGCACCGACGTTGATTGCACCAAACCAGATAACAGGTTCCAGCGTTCCAATTTCAGGAAAGGTAAAGTTCTTCAGCAGGTGTACTTCCCAGAGCCGATCAAATCCTTCGGTGTGCATCCCAAAGAAGATACCGATGCTGAGGATGGCAACTAACACCGACCGTTCCCGTACGACCCGTATCCCTTCGCGAAAGGTGTCCCCCATTGCTCTCCAAGACGTGCGTTCCTGTTGAGGTATCGGCTGGAACCCCACTTCCGGCATCATGAAGGCGGTAAAAATTGCCAAACCGATGAACAATGCACCGCCTACGATCGTCGGAAGATTGAGTTGAAGATGCGCTAGCCCCGTACTAGCAACGATGCCAAGCAGGGAGCAGACCTGACTTACCTGTGCACCACGCATATAAGCTTTGGACGCTATAGCTTCGCTGGTTTCGTCAGCGATCCACGCCTGCGCTGCGCCGCTGAGAAAGGTGTAACCTGCCCCACCAATGACATGCGATAGTAGAATCGCCACGAAAAAAGGAATCGAACCCAAGAGTATGCAACAGAAACCGAGTAATGCCGTCCCGATAATAATCGACAATCGACGGCTATACGCATCGGCAACCACGCCTGTGGGTATCTCAAGCAGAAATGCAGAAACTTCCAACGCCGTGCCAATGAGCACCAGTTGTAACGGGTTCAGACCAACCACTTCAACGTAATAGACGGCAATGATTGTGTATGCCATCGCTGAGAAAAGCGCGTATCCGCCGCTATGGATGAGATAGATGGTGTATGGGCTGAATTTTCTCATGTGAGTGAATCTCTCAAGGTGTTTAGAAACGATCTTAGAAATAAATCCTAATTCGTCTTTCTGAATATATGCAACACATTTCCTCGCTTGGTATCTGGCTATATGTTTGATTGCATTTTCTACATTATAGTGGATCTTAGAATTAATGAAACACTCCAAATTGGTAGGTGCTGTTTCCAACTGCGCCGATTCTCCCGATGTATCGGGATACCGGGAGGCGAAAGTGTTCCTAGTATCTGGCTATATGTTTGATTGCATTTTCTACATTAAATAGCTGCATCTTGAAAAACTTCATCTTGAAATACGCATAATGTGTACGTGGAGAAAAGTAAGCCTGCATTTTGATAGTTGTCCGAACCGTGAGGAAGGTGATATAATGGGAAAGCACATTAATCATCATCTCTTCGGGATGGAGCCCCCTTCCTTTAGAGAGGGGAGGAAATCCCGCTTCCTTTTTCGTTGATAAGTTCCCTAAAATATGGTATAATTTCCTTGGCTTTCGTGGGAGTATCTCACCCCTATCGCACGATAGGGACTCCCACATTCCAGTGAGATGGAAATGAAAGTGCCGTTCTTGCCTGCCCCGATGTATCGGGGAGCATTCTCGCTTTGCGGAACCAGAAAGCTAACCAACATGAAAAAGACTTATCAATATCGCGCCTATCCTACGACTAAACAGCGAAGTACCTTTGTGTTGTGGCTTGCCTTGTTGCGAAATCTCTATAATCAAGCGTTAACGTGGCGGATAGACGCTTACAAGAAAAATAACGATTCTGTCAAGTGGGCGACACAAGCCAACGCCTTACCTGACTTGAAAGCGGACTCCAAGGCATTTTCAGGGCTTCACGCGGATGTTCTCCAAGATGCCATGCGCCGTTTGGATAAAGCATACAAAGCATTCTTCCGCCGTGTCAAGAACGGGGAGGCACCGGGCTTCCCACGCTTCAAAGGCGAAGGGCGATACCGGTCAATGACCTTTAGCCATCTGTCCAAGTATCTGGTCCGGAATGTACGTCGTAAGTTTGCCAAAGTCGTTGTTCCGAAAATAGGACACCTCAAGATTCGTTATCATCGTCCCTTACCCGATGGCAAAATCAAGAATCTGACCATCATCAAGCGAGGTAGTGGTTGGTACGTAACTATCTGCGTCGAAGTGCCAGACCCTATAGAAGTCCCTGTCCACACGACGATTGGGGTAGACGTGGGACTTAACTCGTTTGCCGTAGATTCTGATGGTGAGCATATCCCAAACCCCCGCCATTATCGTCAGTCTGAAAAGCGACTTGGCAAACATCAACGCGTATTGTCTCGCCGAAAAAAGGGGAGCCGTCGCCGAGCAAAACAACATGAGATTGTCGCCCGTTGCCATGAACGGATAGCGAATCAGCGCAAGGATTTTCAGTTCAAGGCAGCCCATCGTATCCTTGAACGATGTGATGAGGTCGCTGTAGAGAGCCTGACCATCACCAATATGTTGAAGAATCACTACCTCGCCAAGAGTATATCTGATGCGGGTTGGGGTAACTTTCGATTGAAGCTGCAAAACAAGGCTGCAAGTGCCGGTAAGCAGTTCACGAAAGTGAAACCTCACCATACCAGTCAGCAATGCTCCGGTTGTCGTGAGATTGTGCCTAAACAGTTGTCGGACCGGCTCCATGATTGCCCCCATTGTGGGTTGGTCCTCAATAGAGACCATAACGCTGCGATAAATATCAAAAAGGCTGCTGTAGCCTTGCGTGGAGGTGCGTCGGTTGCAAACGACCTCGAAATCCCCCGTCAGGGGACAGAAGCGCGAAACTTTGTAAGACCCGTTGGGCGGACACTTCAAACAAGCACCGTCCCTTCAGGGCGGGGTAACTGACAAATCCCAAGGAGTTATGTATGGCAGAGAAAAATCGTATTACCGTTACCGTCAATGCAGGTGAACACAATCGGGACGATTGCCCCGTCAGTGTTGATATAGAGAATCAGGAAATCGAGGCACTCGCGGGTGGATCGGTCACCCTTACGGATCAGGCGAGCGGCGCAGCAATCCCCGCTGACCTCAACAGCGATGGCAAAACTGCGACACTCTCATGGATTCTGGATGGGCTCAAAGCCCATCAGGAACGATCATATATCCTCACATCAGGAAGTGTTGAGGGCAGTCGCGGCGTTGCATTCAATGAACGTGACGATGCTATTGATGTCACAATTGATGGCAGGGCATTCACGACTTTCCGTTATGGGACAGATGGATTCCGCCCTTATTTCTTCCCTGTTATGGGACCCGGAGGGAACCCGATAACCCGTGGCGAAACGAGTGAAGAATCCAGCGACCACGTCCATCACCGATCACTATACGTCGCCTACGGTGAGGTCAACGATGTAGACGTGTGGGCAGAGGGCGAAAATTCTGGTAGAGTCGTACATCAATCCTTCACGAATAAAAGTGGGGGAGCGACGGTTGGCAAAATCTATACCGAAAATGATTGGGTGAACAAGACGGGCGAAAAGCTGATGTCAGATCGACAGCACTTCCGCATCTACAATACCCCTGAGACAGGAACCATTATTGATCTGGATTTGACCTTGATCGCATCCGCGGGAGATGTCCATTTCGGTGATACCAAAGAGGGTGGGATTATATCGGTTCGTGTCAATCCGTCGATGAACGCCTCCGATGGCGGAAAGATTGAAAACGCTTACGGCGGGATTAACGAAGGCGAAACATGGGGCAAACGTGCACAGTGGTGTGACTATTCGGGGACCGTTGAAGGAACGCCCGTTGGGATCGCTGTGTTTGATCACACTGCTAACCCGCGTTATCCGACATATTGGCATGTCCGCAACTACGGCTTAATGACGACAAACATTTTCGGGACTGGCACGTTTGAAGGCGATCCCAGCAGAGATGGTTCTTACACCATGAAAAATGGTGAGGAGATGAATTTCCGTTTCCGTGTACTGATTCACGCCGGCGATGCTGCGGCGGGTCAGGTCGCACAGAAATATCACGATTTCATCAATCCGCCAACGGTATCAATCTCATAATCACCTCGCATCGGCTTGTCCCGATTTTCGGGATCCCGACCTGTCGGGATTGGAAACAGCGCCTACCAAACATGGGTGGCGAAAGTGTGTATTTATTTTTAGAATTCACCATAGTTCACGAGTTCATTAATGGACCAATGAACAAATGGCTTTCACGGTCCGATAGATCGGGATCTTCGGAACGGGATTTCACGCATCACGTTTTACTAGTCAGCCCATGAGTTATGCCAAATCAGTTCATTTTGCTTTGGATCGTCCAGTAAATCACCCATTGTCAGCGAATTGAAATAGTCCTCCGGCAGGACATTCTGTTTACCATTAAACGTCGAACCGTCAGGCATAAAGGCACACGTCATCGCACGACGCGGTCGGGTCGTCATGTTTGGTCCCGCGGCGTGGGCAGTGAGACCGTTATGCCAAACAATTGATCCGGCAGGGCATGGGCACGCCTGCGGCTCAATTTCTCGCCATTCGGGATATACTTTGAACAATCCACCCAAGTGCTCTCCAATGCCGACATTCTCGAATCGTGCAACCCGATGCACGCCGGGCAAATACCAGAGGCAGCCGTTGGCAAGCGTGATATCATCTAGTGCCATCCATAAAGATAGGGAATCGCGGGAACTGAACGACCAATAGGGTACATCCAGATGCCAAGCGGTCGGGTTCCCGTGGGGTGGCTTGATTAACGCTTGGTCATGCCAGATCCGGATGCCCTCTACACCCGCTAATGTTGTAGCCATCCGCCCGATCCGCGGATCGCAAATCAGTTTGTTCATACCTTCGTGCGTATCCGCAAGCCGCAGGCACTGTGTAAATACCCTCGCGTAAAAAGCGTCTGGGTCCATCTGATTTGTCATAAAATCTACGGCACCTCCCAGACGCTCTGCAACAGATTCGTCTGTACATCGGCGCCACTCTTCCAACTCGTCCGCATCGAGAAAATCCTCAATGACCAGAAACCCGTTGGTTTGATAGAATTCGATCTGTTCTTCTGTGAGTTCATCACGCATTGCCGCTTGTTCCTCCTGTCAGTGATTCTCAATCCCACCGATCTCTCACTATCCCGTTCCACCCTTCACACTCCAGACAGCGCCGGTAGTATAGGTATTGCGCTCCGAGCAGAGAAACTCAATAACTTCCGCCAACTCCTCTGCGTCTGAGTACCGCCCGACCGGCGTTCCCGGATTGGCGAGAAATTCAGCGGAAAAACGTGGGACAACCATCTCCGTTAGCGCGCGTCCCGGCTCCACACCGTTCACAAATACCCCCTGTTTGGGATACGCATTGCCAAGGGCTCCGATGAATGAGAAGACAGCTCCCTTAGAGACACCATACGGTACTTGGTTCGTTGCGCCGTTGCGTGCTCCGGAGGAGATTGTCACACACCGTCCCCAATTCCGCTCCAACATGTGAGGGATAGCTGCCTGATGTGCGTGGTAAACACCGTAGATATTAATCCGCATAACTTTATCGAACTGCTCAACAGATTGCTCATGGAACGGTGCTTCTATCCCTAAAATCCCGGCGCAGCAGACGAGAATATCCAAACGTCCGAAGGTTTCGACCGTTTGATCGACCATTGATTGAACCGCAGCGAAATCAGTCACGTCTGTTTTTATAAATAGCGCGCGCTGCCCCATCTGTTCAATTTTTTTGACTAAATTAGCGGCTTCCTCTTCAAGGATATCCGCGATGACAATATCCCGCCCTTCTTCCGCGATCCGAAGGGCAGACGCCCCACCGATACCTCGAGCCCCACCAGTAACTACTGCCACCCGTTTTTCTTTGGGTGCTGCAAAACGCAGATTCGGCATAAATTAATCCTCCTAAATCGACACTCACCTTCCAAAGCTCCCAAATCTTCGGAAGATTTTATCGCCCAAAAGTCACAAATCACTACGATGAATGCAACTAGGGCGAATCAAGATAGTTCACAATCTCGGCGCAAAAATCGACAATATCACCAAGACCGTCTTGGATGACATCGTAAACTGTACGAAGATTAACGCTGGGGTAATGATGGACAATAGTATTCCGCATCCTGACCGCTTGGCTAATTTTTTCTGCTAGTTCCTGTGGTATAATCCCGTTCTTGGCGAGCATTTCAATCGCTTCAGGACGGCTATTAGGCGATCCTAGATTAGCGCCGGTAACAACGTGCATTGCAATATCGCTTACTGCTGCCAACATCGTTTGGAGTTCGTATAATGACGCATCCACCGCCTGAAAGTCTTCAGCGAATTCCTCGAAGCGCTTTCCACCCTGATTCTGTAAACGATTCAGCATCTCTTGGACATAACTTACTAAATGTTCGACGCGTTCCCGGTCTATCATGTCCTTCCCCTTTTTTAACATCTGCCTCGTTTTTGCACGCCTCATCAAGTAATCGCGACCAATCTGTTGCCACGGTTCTTCGTCCGTATGTTTGTCAAAAATACCCATCTCGAACCGAATACGCTCGTGTGGATTGGCACAAAAGGCAAGTTTGCCCGTCCGCAGGATCTCATAGGCAAAATGCGTTGGGGCTCCGTCCAGATTCACAACATCGACTTCAACGTCTCCCAAGGCTTGACACAGATTTTCCACTAGCCTTCCGATAATCTCTCGCTGGTTTGATGCATCGGTTTCACCAAATAGGAGTGCCACGTCGATATCGCTCTCTTGCCATACCTTCCCTGTTGCATGAGATCCGAAAAGGTATGCCGCAACAACTGGTGAACTCATGTTGACAACGACGGTTTTGATCGCCTGTTCAATAGAAGCGTGTGAAATTTGCATGGCATCAATCATAACTTTCCAAGGATGAGATAGTTATAGGATATTCTATGGCATAAAAAATGTCAAGTTCGCTTTTAGTGACACTAGGGACATCTATTTTTCCGTTTTGGCTCATCCCTCGTTGTACCCGGTAGGCGGGGCATCTTGCCCCGCTATTTGTAGCGGTACTCAGATGGGGATAAACCGAAAACTAGTAGCGCTAGCGGTCAAAAAACAACCGTTGACAGAGATTATTCGCTATGATATAGTGGTCAAATCCCAATAGGGGTCGATAACATATATCAAAAAACGAGGACTCGGGAGGAAAAGAAATGGCAAAGCGATTGGCAATTGATGGTGGAACTCCGGTTATTGCGGAACCTATTCCTAGCGGTGTGCACGGTCCAAGTGCTATCGATAACCGGGAGATTAACGCGGTCACTGAAGTGCTACGGAGTGGCAGACTGTTCCGATTTGTTGAGGATTCTCACGTTGCTGCGTTTGAAACGGAGGCAGCGGCGCTGCTTGGCGTGAATCACGCGCTAATGGTCAATTCTGGCACGAGCGCGATCATCTGTGCGCTGACAGGGATTGGCGTTGGTCCCGGCGACGAGGTGATCGTTCCGGGCTATACCTTTATTGCGACAGCGGCGGCGGTCGTTGGTGTAGGTGCTATCCCCGTGATCGCTGAAATCGACGAATCGCTCGGCATGGACCCCGCTGATGTTGAGCGAAAGATTACTCCGCATACAAAGGCAATCCTTCCCGTCCACATGCAAGGGGTGCCGTGTCGCCTTGATGACCTCATGGCGATCGCCAAACGGCATGACCTCAAAATGGTCGAAGATTGTTGTCAGTGTGTCGGCGGACGGTATAACGGCGCGTATACCGGAACGTGGGGCGAAGCCGGTGCGTGGAGCCTAAACTATTTCAAGGTGATTAGCTGCGGCGAGGGAGGTATGGTGTTTACAGATGACTACGACATCTATGAACGCACCGCCTTCGCTAGCGATGCTGCAATGCCGATGTGGATGAGTGATAAGGAGTGGCAAAATCCGCCATTTTCACGTCAGGGCTACCGTC
Source organism: Candidatus Poribacteria bacterium (assembly GCA_965208425.1). Taxonomy (GTDB): domain Bacteria; phylum Poribacteria; class WGA-4E; order WGA-4E; family PCPOR2b; genus PCPOR2b. The sequence goes on from OZ242335.1 coordinate 565,486, forward strand.
CGAGCGAAATTATGGGATCAATTGCGAGGGTACAACTTTCCAAACTTGAGGACATCTTGAGCCATACCCGTCGGCTGAAAAAGGCGTTCCTCGCAGAGTTGGATGAGCCGAAGGGATATATCCCACAGCATGTCGATGATCCTGATGGCGAATGCGGCATCAGCGCAGCGATTATTGTTAAGGATCCGGAACTCACTCCGAAATATGTCGAGGCACTCAAGGCGGAAGGACTAGGGGCAGGCACAGCGTACAACGAGGGATTTCCAGATCGGCACATCTACTATTACTGGGATTCAATCCTGTTCAAGCACTCCCACCACCCATCGGGTTATCCGTGGAAAGATCCGGCCTACAAAGGAAACGTTGAGTATTCGCGGGATATGTGCCCACAGACCCTTTCGATTTTGGGTAGAGCCTTGCGGTTTGGGTTCAATGTCAATATGCAGGAAGACCACGCCCGATTGATGGCTGCGGCGATTAATAAGGTGGACGCAGCGCTAGGATAGACAGTGAAACAGGAACAGATCGCTGAAGCACTACAAACGCTGGGTTTGGGGGCAAGTCATATTGTCTTTGTGCACAGTTCGTTGAGCAGTATCGGCTACGTCGAAGGTGGCGCGGACGCTGTAGTTGACGCATTCTTAGATATGCTCGGTTCAACGGGTACACTCGTCGTGCCGACCTTCACCTTCTCCCACGGCGGGAAACTCGATCCGGTGTTTGACCCTATTCAGGATCCGTCGGAGATGGGACGTATAACGGAGGTAACTCGGACGCGCCCCGGTGCACGACGGAGCCATCACCTGCTGCATTCTGTCGCTGCCTTGGGTCCCCACGCGGAAGAGATCACTGCTGTCCACGGACCCTCCGCTTGGGCAGCCGACGGTCCCTTCTGGAAACTCTACGAACTGGACGCACACATCTTAATGCTCGGTGTTCCCTATCTCCGCTGTACCTTCTTTCATGTTATTGAGCAGCTTGTGCAGGTGCGTTACCGGCGGTGGCGGGAAGTCGAAGCAAGCGTTCGAGAGCCGGATGGGCGAAAACGACCGCTTCCTATGTTCGGCTACAGCCCTAAGCCGGGGTTTGTGGGCAACGACTTCAACAAGCTGGGAGCCATGCTTGAAGAACGCGGACTCGCTCAGGTCGGTGCGGTGGGTAACGCCGTGGCACGACGATTTCGGGCACGGGACGCGCTTGAGGTAGGGCTTGCTGAATACCGGAAAGATCCGCTCCTGCTTGTCAAGACCGGTGATGGCATAACTCAACTTCGGGACGGTGCCCTGACCGAAGAGTTGAACAATGAAAAATCGGTGATCGATCCGACGCAAATCTATGAAAGGAAGCAGTAATTCCTAGGTATTGCGAATCCATAGGTTTCTCTGCCCGTCAAGTGCTTTGCTTTTCGCTCCAGAGGAGCGATATGTCTATAGAATAGCGATAAAGTTAATCCTGCGCTCCAGAGGGGCGCAATGTGTATAGCAACGAACTATGGTAGATTTTAGAATTAATGAGACACTCGCAATGCACAGCTAACCCCCTAAATCCCCCTTATCAGGGGGACTTTGGAAACTTTGCGAGAGCCGGAGTTATTGGTACTGTCTACTTATTTATCTAATTCATCATAATAAACTTGCGCTAATAAATCTAAAGAAGAAAAGACAATGACACAGAAAGACACAGTAGCAGCAGTCTGGGAACAGCACAAAAAAGTGATACCCGGCGGCGTCGTTTCACTGAATCGGGTTATCGACCCAATGCGCGTTTTTGTGAAAGCGGAGGGCCCCTATCTCTGGGACAGCGATGGAAAACAGTACATCGATTATCACGCCGCCTTCTCACCCTATCTGCTTGGTCACAGTGATCCAGATGTCGATGGCGCGGTAATCCAAGCCATAAAGGAAGGCAAATCCCTGATCGGTGCGGGAACAACCCCTTGGGAAGGGGAACTGGCGAATCTGCTGGTAGAATATATCCCCACCCTAGACCAAGTGCAGATCACCAATACGGGGTCAGAGGCGACCTTTTTCGCCGTGCGGGTTGCTCGGGCTGTCACCGGGCGCGACGAAGTGATTATCATGCAGGGCGGGTACAACGGTTGGCACAACGATGTCGCTTTCAATTTGATGGATCCACTTGAAAGAATCGCAGACCATCAGCCGGGTGAGGAATTGCCGCTTTATCCGATCACAGCCGGTATGCCAGCATCCGCTTCTCAGCATGTCCATGTCGTACAATTCAACGACTTGGACGCCGTAGAAAACCTGATAAAAACCGAGAATATCGCGTGCATCATTCTTGAGCCAATCTTACAAAATATCGGTGTGGTCAAACCTGACCCCGGATACTTAGAAGGGCTTAGACGCTTGTGTGATCACTACGGTTCTCTGCTAATTTTTGACGAGGTAAAAACAGGATTCCGCCATGCCCTAGGCGGTTATCAGTCGATATGTGGAGTGCAGCCGGATCTGTCTGTATTCGGAAAGGCGGTCGCCAACGGCTATCCGCTCGGCGTAGTCGGGGGAAAGCGGGAATATATGGAGTATTTCAATCACCCACAACCGGAAAAGAAGGTGTTGATTGCAGGCACCTATAGTGCCCATCCCGTCCCGACGGCAGCGGCAATCGCAACCTTGAAAAAATTGAGGGCGCAGGAGAAGGAGATTTATAATCATCTGGAACATCTCGGTCAGATGATGGAAGCTGGCTTAAAGGAGTTGTTGTCTAAGAGAGATTTCCCCGCAATAGTCGCTCGACAGGGATCCGCCTTCGTCGTTTATTTTATGGAGGAGGTTCCCACCAATTGGCTGCAAATTGCACAGTCCCATGATATGGATCTTGATAAAAAGTATAGAACCCTCTTAATTGAGAAGGGCGTTTTTCATTTCCCGCTTCCCACCAAACAGGGGAGTATCTCCTTCGCCCACACGGAGGCGGACATCGAACACACCATAGAAGTTACGGAACAGGTATTGGAGAAATTATAAGAGTTAGGACTTAATCAGTTGAACGGTCAAAGCCCTATCGTGGGAGGGGCATCTCCCGCGAAGCGAGGATCCCGATAAATCGGGACCTGCCCCGATAACTTGATAAAGAAAAAGGCTCATGTTAAGATTTAGTGCAAAGAAACCGAGTTTTCAAGAAAAAACTCGGTTTCTCTTCATGCTCTGCACTCTCTTTTTATATGATCCAAGAAAAATAGCGCAAAGAAGATTCAACGCAAAGGCGCGAAGACGCAAAGACGCGAAGGAAAAAAAGAAAATCCTTGCGTCTTGGTGCCCTTGCGTCCTTGCGTTAAATTCTTATAATATGTGTAAGTCCTGAGAATAACCAACGGGTTGATGATTATGACAACGAAATCCAAATCCACCGGCTGGTCAACCAAAGCTATCCATGCCGGCGAAGAATCCCTTCCCAAAACAGGTCCTCTCGTTCCACCCATCTACCAGAACAGCACCTTTCAGTTTGAGACAGCGGAGGAATGCGTCGCTGCATTCACCGACGAAGATTCAGGCTATGTCTATACACGATGGGGCAATCCGACGCAATCTGTGCTCGAAAACAAGATTGCTGCCTTGGAAGGCGGTGAAGCGGCACTCGCAACAGCGTCGGGGATGGCAGCCGTAAGCACAGCGTTACTAACGCTACTCGCTCACGGAGACCACGTTGTAGCGATGGATTCCCTCTATTCCGGCTCATACAACATCCTAAACGAAGATCTCCGTCGTATGGGTGTCGAAACCACGTTTGTGGACGCAACCGACATAGGTACAGTCAAGCGAGCGATCCAACCGAATACAAAAGTCATCTATGTCGAAAGTCCTGTCAATCCAACGTTGAAGCTGGTAGACATCGCTGCCTGCGCGGAGATTGCAAGCGCGCACGGGATTACGTCCGTCATCGACAACACCTTTGCCACGCCGTGTGGACAGCAGCCAATCTCCCTCGGTTTTGATGTCGTCGTCCACAGTATGACCAAGTATCTCAGCGGAAATAGCACGGTGGTCGCCGGCGTAATCGTTGGATTAAAGGAGTTCATCGATCGTGCGAAGAAAGGTGCGCTGCGAAACTTTGGGGGCGTAATCAGTCCGTTCAACGCTTGGCTGACGTTGCACGGGGTCGCTACGCTGCCACTACGTTTCGAGCGCCACTGTGCCAATGCCCATGGGATCGCAGAATTTCTGGACAATCATTCGGCAATCGAGAGGGTGCACTACCCCGGTCTTGCAAGCCACCCACAACACGCACTCGCCAAGCGGCAGATGAACGACTTCGGTGGAATGATCTCTTTTGAACTCAGAGGTGGTGTATCGGCGGGAGAGAAACTGGTGAATCGGGTAGAACTCTGTGCACTCGCGGTCAGCTTAGGTGATGTACGGACGCTGATCTGCCACCCCGCTTCGACGACGCACTCACAGGTTTCGCCAGAAGCGCGGAGACGCGCCGGGATCACCGATGGGTTGGTCAGGGTTTCTGTCGGTTTGGAGGAAGTGGAAGATATTATCGCAGACCTTGATCAGGCACTAGCGTAAGGAAGGTTCAAGCGCGGATCAGATTTTAACGCAATGTCGCAAAGGTACAATGACGCAAAGAAAGACTTTTAATGTTGGCTCATGTTAAGACATCGTGCAACAGAAACCCAGGTCAGAAAAAAGAAACCGAGTTTTGAAGAAAAAACTCGGTTTCTCTTTGCGTTTTGCACTTTCTTTTTATATGAGCCTTAATGTCTTCTTCTCTGCGTCCTAGCGTCCTTGCGTTAAGATGGTCGTTATCTGTTTTACGCTTCCGGTATTTCGATCGGCAGATCCAGCCGATCTCCCCACTCTTTCCACGAGCCGATGTAGTTGCTGACTTTCTGATAACCCAAAAGCCGCAACGCCAAATAGCTGTGGGAAGAGCGGTATCCGCCCTGTCAGTAGGACATGACGCGCTTCTCCGGTGTAATGCCTGCGGATTCATAGAGTGAGCGCAGTTCAGCGGCCGGCCTGAACATGCCGTTTTCGTCCAGATTGTTGAGCCATTCGATATGGACAGAACCGGGGATAGCACCGCCCCGCACAGAGCGTGCGACATCGCCGTAATGTTCGGCAGCGGCGCGCGTGTCGAGGACAGCAAAATCACCGGCATCAAGTAATCCGTGGATGGTCTCCGCATCTATATGGGCATCTGCTTTTGAGTCGGTTGAGAATTGTGCCACCTCTTCTGGTACTACGGCTTCGGTGCTTACCTCTCCGCCTGCGGCAGACCAAGCACCGAGTCCGCCGTCCAACACCCGCACATCTTCATGTCCCAGATACTCACAGAACCAGAACCCGCGTGCTGCCTTAACGCCGGATTCGCTTTCATACCATACAATTGTCTTGGTCGGGTCAATCCCACGGTCCTTAAAGAGATACGCAATCATCCACATAAACGCGTCGAACACCTGTTCGCTCGTGTCGCTGAGACTGATTGCGAATAGATCAAGATGGATAGCACCGGGGATATGCCCTTCGACATATTCATGTGTCGGTCGGACATCCACAAGGCAGACTGAACCGTCGTCGAGTTTACTCATCAACTCTTCAGCGGAAATCAGCAGTTGTGGATTGGTATAGCCTTTGTCATTCATTGTGTCCTCCTTATTCTTGGTATTTTGCTCATTAAAAACGACTTCTATCAACTCTTTTTTTGCTTCTGGAGTCAATTCATGTAATTGAATCGGTTATCGGACATTTTTTTCCTTATTGAGACTGGCAAAACCCGCGTGTTTACTGGATCAAGATTTTCGATTTTCCCCTGAGAACCGCTTAAAATGTCTGATAAGAAATATTATCGGACTATTTCTTGCAACCTCATTACCCGCCGATTGCATCCAGTTTTTTTTGAACCTCAGACAACTCATCATCGTTTAGCCAAGATAATTCGCTAATAATGTCTTCTATTATTTCGAGATGGAGTACTAGTGGTTTAAGTCTTTCTGCTATTTTAGCATTGCTATCGCTTGCCTGTTGGAGGATTGCAGCAGATCTGTGTTCCGCAATAAGATACATCATCTTTTTGCAACTATCCACAAACTTTAGTAATTCTTGACCACGATTATAATCACGTTGATTCCTGCCCTGCACCTCTTCTATTCGCTTCTTTATTGAATCAAACTTTTCACTCATTGTTTTACTCCTTTCAAATCCCCATCTTTGTAAGTTTCGCCCCAAGAGAGGCGTGGGGAGGTGCGCCTGCCGTGGGGCTTTTGTCTCTTTTTGCGACTGTTATTTCACATAGATTGATTGTTTTTCTTGGCTATCCATTCGTCAACCAGAGCAATGCCTGCTACAATATCCGTGTCCAGACGATCTTGTAACTCTAGCGCGAAGTCTCCGAATTCTCTGAATAACTGAGATATATCCGTTAAGAGTTGTGCCTCATCATATGGAATCTCATTGGATAGATCTTCAACGTCTTTCTTGATTGTGGCAACCAATTCGGAATACCTACCCTCATGGAGGACAACCATTTTATACAGTTCTTCATAGTCGTACATTTTAGCCTCTCCTGATTTGATAACTGGTCTTACTAAGAGATTTTATCGGACTATTTTATGGTCTATAATAATCGAGATAAATCTGACATTCAAAGAGTTCGCCAAGCCTCTCAATAACCTTTTTTTTCGTATCATTATCACTTAAAGTATCAACAAAAATACCTGTGTGCCTTATTTCATAAGTGTCATAAGACGGGCGAATCTTGGAGAATTGGACAGCAGGCTCTTTTGAAAAAAAGAAACGCTTGAGATTTAAGTTGCGAGGATCTAATACTTTGTCAAATTGATCGTCGTAAATTATGGATAAGATTTCGCAAATCGCTCTCAAGCCATTAGCCCATTCCTCAGTCGGATTAGGAAATGGTCTGTTGTCAATCATGAAACCGCGAAGTTTTGTGTGTTTCGCAGGGGTAAGATTGATTTCTTCATTCATAAGCATCACAACTTGCTTTTGTGCTTCTGCAATTTTAGTGTATAGGGCTCGGAGTTTTTCGGGGCGATCCATTAGGCTTTTCCTTTTCTTCCCATCTTTGTAAGCTTCGCCACAAGGCAGGCGTGGGGAGGTGTGCCTCCTGTGCGGCTTTTATCATTTCACGATTCATGCCGGTTCAGATAGTCGATGTGATTCAGATTCAGCGTGCTTATTTCGATACGGACGCCGGCAATTTGTTGATTCATTGATAACCACACGCCTAGTCCGGAGGGATACCATATATGCACCGCCAACTGTATGTACTGCCATCGGAAATTAGGGCCACCCCCTAAACCAAGATTGTGATAGAATAGCAATCGAATTGAAAGGAGCTTTCCGATGGCAAAACGTAGAAGATTCACCCCTCAATTTAAGGCAGAAGTTGTTATAGAGGCTCTTATGGGTCAAAGTTCGCAAGCGGAACTGTGTCGCAAACACAACCTCAGTGCAGACCAACTGTCGAAGTGGAAACACCAGTTGGTTGACAACGCGGCGACTTTGTTTGAATCGACTGACAAGCAATCTAACGACCATAGCGAACGAATTGCTCAACTGGAACAGCTAGTCGGACGGTTGACGATAGCGTTAGACATCCAAAAAAAAGCCTCGACTTGGCTCAATTGAGTCGGTCACAAAAGCAACAGATGGTAGAGGCGTTGCGGACCGATTACTCAGTTCGACAGATTTGTGATGTCCTTGGGTTGCATCGGAGCAGTCTCTATTATCAACCCAAAACAGATCCTTCTGAACAACAGTTACGAAAGGAGATAGAGAAACTGGCAGCTTGTTATCCCACATACGGCTATAGGCGTATCACCCAGTTGCTGAAGCGGCTGGGATATGACGTTGGCACCACCCGGGTCGGACGATTGATGAGCGAACAAAATCTGTCGGTCGCCATCAAGCATGCGTGTCAAACGACCCAATCAGTTGCGGGGTTAGGTCAATGGGTCAATCGGATTGAGAACCTTGACATCTGCCGGCGCAATCAGGTGTGGGTCGGCGATATTACTTATGTTCGACTCAAAGGACAATTTGTCTATGCTTCGGTGTTAATGGATGTGTTCACCCGCGTCGTCAGAGGCTGGCAGGTGAGCCACCACTTGACAGAACCGCTCACATTGAGACCGCTGCAACACGCATTAACCCAAAACGTCCCAGAGATTCACCATAGCGACCAAGGCGTTCAGTATCTTTCAAAAGCGTATATTTCCACGCTCACTCATCATGGGATTGACATCTCCTTAGCTCACAGGGGGCACCCTTGGGACAACGGATATGCCGAAAGGCTTATCCGAACCCTCAAGGAGGAGGAGGTTCATCTCAATGAATACAATGATATTATAGAAGCCAAACATCGAATCGGGTGCTTTATTGAACAGGTCTATAACCACAAAAGACCCCATTCGGCGTTAGGATATTTGACACCCGTTGAATTTGAACAACAACTCTTGGTTTAATTTTCACGATTTATGGCCCTAATTAACGGGGGCAGTACAGTATCTCAATCTCTGAAGTAGGCTGGATTGAATTGGTCAATCTCCTTCCTAACACGATCTATATACCGGATAGTACGGATGTATTTTGAGTTGGTCTTCTTAACTAATTCTTCTATAAAGGGAATACAACGTTTAAGATTATTAAAAGAGACTTTAGAAACGCAGATATACGTCTTATCATTGGATATAAACTCTAACGGTGGAATTTCTATCTGCTCCTCCTGTTGATAGTTTTTGAGATCCTCGTACTTTTGCCAATTCTCAAACTCTTTGCGAAAGCAATGCTTCCACAGTATTCGATCATTGGCATTAGCATCTTCACCAACAGGCTCAAGTATGAGATAGAATTGATTTGAAATGACATTCTTATCAGGTGTAATGACCGGGTATTTATTTGAGTCAATACCCGTAATTTTGAATCCCAGAAACGTTGACATTAGGCTCTCCTCATTAGTTTGCGCTGGTTTATCGAGTATCACCTTCCTAAATGTTAGTGACACCCTACGCTGCCTCTCATACGTTTGACCCTCCCACCGGTCTGATTTTCTGGGAGCTATACCGTGTAACCACCCATATCTCGCATCATCTTTTAATACAACGATACTCCTTGGCGCAAGCCAGACAGGAATCTTTTTGGTCTTGTCGTACCTGTTTGTGAAATCCATAACACAACCTGACCCTAGACTCAAAGAAACAATCATATCTGCAAAACAAGGTTCACAGTCAATGTGAGCAGAAATCCCTTGCCCTGGCAGATACTCATTAATAATAACCTGATCCGGTTCTACCGGCATGTGACGATCATCATGTAGCCTTTGACCGAGTGTTTGCAGCCACTCTGGTAACTGACCAATACGCATATCAAGGTTCACCTTACGCGCTTTGTAGTCATATTTGAAACCGTAATGCTGAACACGCCGCCTGAGATCTTCACGCCACGGGATATGGTCAATCTGAGCCAACAATTGATCCTGCTCGTTTTCATCAATGTAGTTTTCTATATACCCAAAACCATTGATTGTCTCAAGAGCTTCCTCGTTTTTTGGAGAAGGTTTTGGTAGAGGCGATTGTTGGTCAGAACGAGATAAGAGATTGAGTTGTGTCATTGGTCTGTCCGCCTTTCGTCGAATTTAGATTGTTGAAAAGCATATCATAGTATACACTAGCTTTAGGGCGGCGCGTACCGTCAGTTAGCCTATCATAGCCAAAATACTGAATATTTGACTGATTGATTTGACTTCTAAACCCCGGAAGGTGAGTTTTAAGGATATTCCAGTTTTTGTGTAATGAGGGGTAATTACAAGGATTCTGATACACTATGCACATTTCATGGTTACTGTATCTTTCAATAATCTGAACCATTACATCAGACAAGGCACTGACGGATAACCTCTTACCTGCTAGAAAATAACAGAGGTTAAATATAATCGGTGTCCTATCACCCCTCATAATGGTATTGTCTAATATTTCTGGCAAGTTGGTATAGGAACTCGTTAATACATATCTGTTAAAGAAGGGATCTCCATCATCATGGTTGGGACCATAGTGATTGATTCTCCGTGCCTTTTTACGCATCGCTTGCGAAGAATCAATTCCTAGATAAATGGTGTTGCTCTGCTGTGCAAAAGCCCAGAATGCAATACCTGAAGTAAGTGGTCCACAACCAATATCAATAAACACAATTCTTTCGCTTGCTGATGTAACAAAATCGCTAAAATACGAAGTGTGAACGAATATGTGGTAAGAGCTAATAAGGTGCATGAGCATATAATACCGACAATAGAGCAACACCTTATCTTCTGGAGACAGTCCATTAAAGAGTTTATCAAAATTGGTTCGTCCCCGATCTAAGATGTCCTCTCTATGGTAGTCTCCGTTCTTCTTGACCACCTCGTCTAGCCATGCGCGGGTCCGTGGATGATTTTTATATGGATCTCTTGCTATATCCGTAAATAAATGCTGTAGATTTTCGCCGTAGGTATATTGATTGCCTGAATGGTGGTATATGTAGGGCATGTTTTGAGGGTTATGTGCCATTACCTAAATCTCCTGTAGTCTAAAAATGGAATATCTCCGTCATCACCATCAAACTTTTTGACAGCTTTATCATCGGTGTGGTCTTTCACCATACCATCGCAATTTAATCTTAAACTCCTCTTTTGATCGCCCCGCGTCTACCGCTTCAATAATCCAGTAGCCGCCGTTATGCCCTTCTACAGTAACAAGCAGTTGAGGGCGTCGTTCATTCATCATCGCTCGTAGGTTGTCAATAGAGTTATCTATATCTACTCCCACTTCCTGAGAGGACAAAACGCCACGAACAGACATTGTTTCTGTTGTTCCTCCTCCTACGACTTGAATCCTTCGCTTTTCTTTCTTCACGACAAATTGGCAAGAGCCAAGTTGAACAAGGATTTCAATAATTTTCTTCCTTTCAAACAAAAAAGTTCGATAACCCCCGTTACCGGATATGCTATTCTTTCCCTACTCGGCACTTCAACGTGCAGCTGTCTTGTCAAGTGGCAGATTCATGGGTGTAAGGATGGAAAATAAAGCCCATTTGTTCATCTACCCAAACGCAGAAAAGATAGTCGTCTTCGTGTTCGCTTTTTCGGCATCCGATGACCTGATCAATAAGCCTCTGAATGTTCTCTCGTGTGCTTTGTAGTGTCTTTGACCAGAAGATCAGACAGCGAAGATCGGCTCTTACCAAGAGGAGCTTCTGAAAGTCCTCTATAACCCCCGGAAAATAGTCCCACTCACATTCAAGTGCCAGACCAATATCTGTCAACCGCTTTCTATCATACACCAGCCAGGTCATATCATAGAGCCACTCACCTCCATCGGCTTGAGATATGCTTTTGACATAAACGTAGTAGCCCGCATCTTGTCCTATATCACAGAGCCGAGTCATGATACCTTCTGTAAAAGGTGTTGAGGATCCATTGGCACTACAATCCAGATTTTTGACAGCATACGCCTCAAAATCTTTTAGAGCGGTCTGAATCTTATCAATCATAATCATGGTTCTCCTTTCCATAAAACACCCCCATTCCTGCTTCAAAACGACAACACTATCATCAACCACGTCGAGTGTAAGCGTCTCGCCGTCTCTAACCCATGTGCCACTAAGCATCGTATCTGTAAAGCCTTCTTCGAGGAACTGTTCCATATAACCCGATCGTTCAATACTGTCTACCTCCATCACAAAGCTAGCGCCGGTTAGCGCGTAGGTGCCGCTTACTACCAGCCCGCCTGATAAAGACAAGCCCTCACTTTCAAATCGCACAGAGAGATTCGTTTCCATCGTTCCATCACTATTAAAATCGTAAGTGAGCGAAACATCGGTCTCAACATCAAACGCCTCCGGAAACTCCGCCGCAAACACCTGCTCCGGGCTCTCACCATCGACAAATTCAACTGACCATCTGCCAACCCAATCATCATCGTCATCACATCCCCCCAGCGACATCAGCAGCAAGGCAATAAATAACAAAAATCGCACGACAAACCTCCTTAAAACGGGAGATCCCCGAAGGAAGTTCCCAAATCCTGAAAAGAGATGGTCAACAAAAACAAGACCCAACGTATAAAACCCTCCCCAACCCAAATAGTCCGCTAAGGTGGGTTAGCGGATATTTCTGCCTTCATTCAAAATCTCGTTAAACTCCTAACACGGGGGTCAATTCCACTATATGTTAAAATGCCTCTCATACATGTTCTGTCTGATGTATCTTTTGCGGAGCAGCGGAATCGAAATTCGATACTCAAGTTTTTCCTCGTCTGCCTTTCTTTCCTTAATTATCTGAGCTCGACGGAGTTTAGCCAATATATCGTAAATCTCATCCTTCGGCATACGATGGAGGGTCAGCAGATTACGCACTTCTTCGCCTGGCACCCACCCATCCTCCTCTTGTTCGCCTAAGCGTGCTATTACCGCAATCACGCCCTTACCTTTTCTTGCAACTTCAGGACTTCTGACACTTTCTACGCTGTAGTCGGACTCCAATACCGCAAACTGCCCCTCGTAAACCTCCTCCACCGAAACAATCTCTTCTTCAAAGCGGGTAATATCCTGCTTTTCAATGCAAGCCCTTTCATCCTGCTGAATCCGGTTGATTATCTCATGTAGGAAGAATTGAATCAGGTATGGGTGTCCGGCTGTGAGGCTGTAGAGGTAGTCAACGCTCCCCGCCTCATACTCAATTTTACCACTTACGGGTTCGACCATTAGCGCCTCAGCTGCAGATCTTTTCAGATAGTGGAGCGTGATTGGGGTTACTAATTTCAGAATTTGGAGCTGCATGTTAGCGTCATAGCCTGCGACAAAGGGTCTGACGGCGAAAATGAATACAACTTTCCCCTTTAGTTCGGGGTCCCTCATTAACGAACTAAACCAGCGCATTATACTGACATCAACGAGCATCTCAGCAGGGGAAATCCGTGCATGTTGATTCGGGCTATTCCGAAACCGATCCGCATTTCTGTCGATGGTTTGACACAACTCTGAGAATTCATCTAAAAACAGAACGACTTTTCGGCGAGTGTATCTGAGAATTTCCTTTAGCAACCTTTTGAACCCATCCAGCATTGTATGCTTATCTACGGTATCGTAGTTCCTGTGATTTATTTCATCAATAACGAGTTGAACTCGCTGTGGTGAGATTTCAGCTGTAATTGTTGTAATAATTGCATATAACAATGTTCTGTAGGTAATATCTTCCCCACCGTATGATTGGAGGTCCACTTCCGCGAATATGCACCGCTCTTTGGAGCGTCGCAGGGTCTCTTTGACCAACGAAGTCTTTCCCATCCGCTGTAGACCGAAAATAGCGGTATGTGTCCCATTCATAATTGCATATTGCAGGTTTCTAATTTCAACTTCGCGCCCTTTGAACATATCCTCCGTTGCTATCACGTCAATATCGTAAGGATTCTTAAAGGGCGTAGGCAACGGTTTCGGTTTGGCCCCTTCGCCCACCGGCTCCTCTGAGGTAGGGGAAGTGTCCTCCTGATTTTCTTGATTTGCCTGTCCAGTTTGAATTTCCTTCTGCAATTCAGCCAAGCGGTCGTCTTTTGCCTCCGATATTCCGGAGGGGGTCTTAATAAAGGCTCGTTTCCCGCTCACGCCCGTCACAAAGAACAACTGCCGCGGGGATACTCGTTCTACCTTGACTTCGATGATAGGCTGATCAGGTATTGCGTCTTTACTCGTGGAGGAAGGAAAAAGGCGATGGAATTCAACCTTGTATGACGATGGGAGAATCACTGGGGCAATTGACCTCAGTTTCTGCTCAATACCTTTGCGAACATCATCACGCTCCTTTCTATCCAAAGGAACTCCAACCGCTAGTCCGTCATCTTTGATTCCAAAAAATATGCTCCCTGCTATGTCCATGTTGAGGTAAGCAACCACATACTGATCAACATAATCTTTGATTAGCCCAACTGGGTTACTAATGACAGATTTGAATTCACAGTCTCGTTCCTCATCGAAGGGAACTTCTTGGTTCAAAATAAACTTAGCCATGACTTCAGTTTCCTTTCTCTAAATTGGAATGCTTGTTTTTGAACGTCATCAGGTCTTACGACCTTCAAATACCTTTAATGTCCGATAACAATATATTATCGGATATTTAACCCACTACCCAATCGATCCCACCCCGCTTTGAACGGTTCATACTGTTTTGGATCGATCCACCACGTTGTTACTCCTGTTTTTTTGTTTTTCTGTGGATATCGTTCAGATGCGATTTCCGTGTGCGATAGAATGTAACAATTCGGCGGGTCAGAATCGAATCTCACAATAATCCAAAAATCTACCCTAGGCATAATAGAAGGCGTAGTAATCGCTGTCCTCCCGTTACACCCGTGCGCACGGATAATCATCATTCTGCCGTCCTCACTGGTACACCGAATGTCAATAGTCTTATTATTCCGCACCGTCGCCACGTCCCAACCTATATCGGATAACTTATCACAGACATAATCCACCGCCTTGTTATTCGTCATCTGTTTTTCGTATTGAGTAATCCCGCTCATTTTCAGTTCCTCCCATCTACCCTTCTGCACCGAAGGCTGTCCGATAACGTTATTTCAAATCCCCATCTTTTGAAGTTTCGCCACAAGGCAGGGGAAGTGTGCCTGCCATGGGGCTTTTATCAACGTCTCAATAAGCCTGGCGGGTAAAGAAAAACTTTCAGTCCGCTTTTCATCGCGGAACGGAGTGCAACCTTTTTTCTGCGTTCATATACTTATCCGAATCCTACCCCGCTTTTCCGTTATTTTTTTATATCACAGCTTGTCGCCTTCTGCCGCAATATAAACTTCTATCCCATCCACAATGCCGAATCTATAGTAGAACGCAATTTCTACTTCAGTGCCATACCCACACCGAAGAAAACGTTCTTCCCCGTAAACATCAGGCGGTTCCCCAAACTCGGCCTCAACCTCTGCTCGAGTGCTTCCAAGCGTGAGACCACTTCGTGTCGAAGAAGTGTTAGGTTCTACCATCAAGATGCGTATCACTCTATCCTCTTTGCTGATCAAGAAATCAAGCCCGACTGATTCATAATAAAATGACCGGGCGGTGCCTATCTCACCGATGCTATCGGCTCTGTCAACATCAAGCACCTCTTTGGCTTCTTCATGGGTTATCCAAAGCTCAACTTCTCCTATCGATACGCCCGGAATGATTCTGCCAGGAACTATATCCGCTGCCCTTATAACCAGAACAGTCTTAGACTTCTCGGCAGCGGGGTTGATCCCATCGCTAACATGAGCGACCATCTCAACTTTAACAGTTCTGTCCGGCGGCGTCCATATATTCCCAATTATAGTGCCATCCGATGCTTCCCATACAGTCGAAAGCGCATCATCTTCAAAATCATGTGAGACTGCTTGTAACGTGACAATCTCGTGAGATTTTAACCTATCGGGCACTACAAGTTCGCTTATCACCGGCGGCGAGTTAATTGGAGCCACATCAGATTCTTCTTCACCACAGCCTATTAGGATCAAAAAGCACAAGGCAATTATAAGCAATCCGCAAAAAAAGGATTTTCGCTTGTTCATCGGATCTCATTTTCCTTTCAAATCCCCATCTTCTGAAGTTTCGCCACAAGGCAGGCATGGGAATTAGCCCCTTTAGCAATTTGTAAGAAAGAATGTCCGATCAGAGATTTTATAGGATATTTTCATCAAAAAAACTTGGGAAGAATGAAAAGCAGAACGAAAAACAGTATTATGAAAATTATTACCAATTTAATTACGTTCCACAAACACCCCCTGCAGCTAGGCTGCTCAAAATCGGAAGGGTTGGGTGGGTAAAAGCCTAGTCCACCATCAAAGCCTCCACCACCGTCGGACTCATAAAGTGTTTTCATTTTATCAATCTTTCTTCTCTTAGCCTTCTACTTCACGTTCCCGTTGTGCATCTTCGAGAAGTTTCGCCACAAGACTGGTGTTTGGACGCGCGCCTTAACTGTCATTCGCCTCGACATGTGATCGAAGCACCGCGTTGATTTGCGTTTCGTAATCTGAGGTATGGGCTTTGAACCGTGCCAACAGATCTGCATCAACGACAACTATGTTTTCTGGCATAACCACTGTTGCATCCTTCCAGAAAGCTGCATCCGTTGGCGGAGCGTCCGGATCGGAGGCGGCTGCCGCGTTGATGTCTGCATCTGTCAGCGCATCCACGCGCTCCCAATCAGTTTCATCAGGGAGGGTGTCTATTTCAGAACGAGGGTTGGGAGACCCAACCCCTACGAAGGGTCGTGTGTCTGTGCACGGCTCGCAATTGTCTAGTTGAAATGATTTACATCGGGATTTACACCCTAAAGGGACAAACCATTAAGCTTTCAATAATACGGCGATAATCACGCCGATCCAGCCTGTGAGTGTCAGTCCGATTATCCACTTGATCATGCTATCGAACCGGCCCTCAAGTGCAGTCATTCGGTTCTCGATGCCTGTCATGCGCCCCTCCAGCCCGGTGAGCCGTTCATTCATCTGATCGAACGCGCCGCGCAAATACGCTTGTTCTTTCGCAATATCAGCAAGTTGTTGGCTGATCCCTGTGAGTTGCTGATTTTCATTCATAGCAACCTCTGTGTTGCGTTTTTAGTCAACCCAATGCACATGATCACTGCACCGAGGCAGGTGTATCCGAGTTTCTGTTTGTGGTTCACCATATCATTTCCTTCTGAAGACCATTGTGAGAGTAGATTATCAGCGAGGCTTCCCTTCCGAATCAATGCGCGGAGGAAGATATTGGTGTCGAACGTTGCTCGATAAACGCGCCACCGGCTTTCAGATTCGTCCATGCCTTACCTCTGCCAGTGCCTCCTCAATATCTCGCGTCACTTCTTCCTCTGGTGTATCGGCAAAGGCATCGTGAAACTGCGCGACGATATTCTCCCATTCTTTTCGCCACGTTGTCGGGTCCGTTTCAAGGGATTTACGCAGTTGTTCACGTTCCACTTTCGACAGTTTTTCTAGGGTAACTGGTTCAGCAATTTGAATCATCGTAATCTATTCCCTTCTTCAAAATTCGGTGCCTTTCGGATCCCACAGGACTTACGCAGTTGAACGCTCAAATCCATGTAGTTCGGCGATTTATCGCCGCTAGGCACTGTTCCCAACGCCCGATAAATCGGGCAACTACAGTAGAGGCTCCATTCGGAACGGAGTCCCCGATCTATTGGGGAGCATCGGGACAATAATCCGCGCAATCCGCGTCATCAGTTTAATCCGCGATTCAGACAATTATTGTGAACACCCTCAAGCCCTAAGAAATTTTCCACCTATCACGTCAATTCAATCACCTCAACCCCGCCCATGTAAGGCACGATAGCCTCTGGGATCCGAATGCTCCCATTCTCCTGCTGATACGTTTCGAGGATGGCGATGACCAGTCGTGGCAACGCTGTCCCGGAGGCGTTGAGGGTATGCACCAGTTCAGGCTTTGCACCCGGTTCACGACGAAAACGGATATTCGCACGACGCGCCTGAAAATCCTCAAAATTGCTGCACGAAGAAATTTCCAGATTAAACTTTTCATCAACCGGTGCCCATAATTCAATATCGTAACACTTTGATGCACTAAATCCGAGGTCCGCCGTACAAAGAGAGATGACACGATAGGGCAAATCGAGGGCTTGCAGGACCGCCTCACCATTACGCAGCAACGATTCATGTTCATCGTAAGATGTCTCTGGAAAGGTGAATTTCACCATTTCGACCTTATCAAACTGGTGGAGCCGTTGCAACCCGCGTGTCTCCCGGCCGTAAGAACCAGCCTCGCGTCGGAAACAGGGGGTGTAGGCTGTATAGTAGATCGGCAAATCCTCGCCGTTCAAAATCTCCTCGGCGAAGATATTGGTGACCGTCACCTCTGCGGTTGGGATGAGAAAGAGATCCATCTCCTCATTCTCTTCGTCCCGGTCACACCGATACATATCCGATTCAAATTTCGGCAACTGTCCGGTGCCCGTCATCGTTGGACGGTTGGCGACAAAAGGCGGGGAGACCTCTGTGTAGCCGTGTTGAGAGACATGTAGATCAAGCATAAAGTTGATCAACGCACGCTCTAGTTTTGCCCCGATCCCTTTGTATAACACAAAATTGCTGCCGGCGACCTTCGCTCCCCGCTGAAAATCAATGATGTCCAACGCCTCCGCAAGCTCCCAATGCGGCTTCGGCTCAAAATCGAAGTTTCGGATCTCGCCCCATCGCTTAATCTCAACATTATCCGCTTCACTATCCCCAATCGGCGCACTGGCATCCGGCATGTTTGGGATAAGCGCTATAATCTTATCGACTTCACTTCTATAGCTTTGCGACTGGTCGTTCAACGTCTTAATTTTCTGAGATACCGTTCTCATCTCAGCGATCTGCTCGGAGGCATCCTGCTTGTCTCTCTTGAGTTGTGCAATCTCTTTCGAGACGATGTTCTGATGACTTCTGAGTGACTCTGCCTCCCCCAACAGTTCACGCCATTTACGGTCTGCTTCAATAAGCTCCTCCAACGGTGCTGTCATGCGACGAGCGGCTAGCATCGCTCGTACCGCATCGGGGTTATCACGGATGAATTTGAGATCTAACACAGGAACGCCCTCCTTCTAATCTTCGATCTATAGATATGAAAAAGCCACAGACTGTTGATAATAATCTGTGGCTTTAACAACTGGCGGACCCGACGAGATTTGAACTCGCGATCTTCTGCGTGACAGGCAGATGTGTTAAACCAGGCTACACTACGGGTCCGACAAGGGTCACTTTTAATTCTGGTCCCGACGTTTCATCCCGATCAATCGGGATAAAAACGCCGAGGATGCATGATAAATCGGCATAGGCGGAACAGGACTTGAACCTGTGACCTACGGCTTGTAAGGCCGTCGCTCTAGCCAGCTGAGCTACCCGCCCAAAATTCAATCTTGATTCACAGAGGTTAATCTTGATTGCTTGTTATTGTCGTGCAACAGAAACCAAGTTTTGAAGAAAAAACTCGGTTTCTCATGGTGTTTTGCACTTTCTTTTTATATGAGCGAAAAGATAAATAGATGGCGGACCCGACGAGATTTGAACTCGCGATCTTCTGCGTGACAGGCAGATGTGTTAAACCAGGCTACACTACGGGTCCGACAGGGCATATATTTTAGACGATTATCCTCATTTTGTCAAGGAGATAATGAACACTCTTGAAATTTCCACACTATTTCAGGCAGGCTTGCACAATCTCGCGGTAGGTATCAATTGCCGGTGTCTCTAAATCCCTCACCTTGGCAAGGTCATCCCACCGCCGCAGCTGAAGCGCATCTTCATAATGTGGGATTCGTTCAAACGCTGTCCGTTCCTCGTCCGACATGACCCCGCCCTGAACCCGAAAACTCCTTTTCGATGCCTCGGATAAGCCATCGTAATACGATGCGTCGGTGGTGCACAGATACCGTTTCGCCGGGACATGTAATCGGATTGGCGTTATAACCGCTTCCGGGAAGAACGGTTCCAGATAATCTGCGCCGACCTCCTCATGATTCTGATCTTCCTCCAAAAAGTCGCTCTCGGCATTGTGTTCATCTAACAGGAAATGCCCGATGTCATGCAGCAAAGCGCTCGCAACCTGCGTCCCACTTCCGTCGTGCAATCGTGCCTGATTCGCACATTGACACGCATGCTGCAGTTGCGTTACCGACTCATCGTAAAACGACTGTCCTCTGCGCTCCATATAATCGAACAACGTGACAACTTTCTCTGCTGCTGTAATACCTGTCATCTGTTCTGCGAGCGTCTGGTCAATCCGACTGTTCATGGTTTAGTACCGTCCTCCCCTGAAAGTGTCCAATTTTGCTGATCTGACCTGCTTCTGCTGAACTGCTTTTTTTATATTCCGAAAAGGCCTGTCGCTTATCCTCGTAATACTGCTCCCGCCAATCGCCTTCGGAGAGAGCGTTGTAGGTTACATAGATGATTCGTCGCGGTTGATTGGAGCTGTTTGCTCCGCTCTTATGTGGGATATAGGACCCAAAAAGCAGGATGTCCCCCGGCTCTGTTGGCACCTCTACCCATTCCATCTCCGAAGCGACCTCCTCTGCAATACAACCTTTTTCATCGAGCGCAATGAAGTCTTTCTCGTATTGCCCCGGCGCGAAAGAGAGGCAACCGCTCTCCGGTGTTGATGGATCAACGGAAATCAAACAGGTAATATGGAATGTAACGAACTCGTAAGCAGGCGCGTCTTGATGTGGGGCGTAACCACCACCGCCGGGGTACTTGTAATTGATTTTCTCTTTATAGAGGACTGCTTGTTCGCCCATCAATTCCGAAACCACGTCCAATACCTTGCCACCCGTCAACAGTTTCTCCAGCCCGGCGTGGTACGGCACAAAATTTTCTGAGCGGGAAAGCCGTGTTCCATCTGGCGTGGCTTCAAAATGGTGCAGCCACTTGTCACGGGTCGGTTGTCGTCCCTCAATGTCGTTGACCCACGCTTGTAATGCTGTTACCTCTTCATCTGAGAAGAAGCCGGAAATCTTCAGATAGTTGTTATTTTTCCAGTCTCTATGATGTGTCGGTTCTAAACAATTTGACATAATTGATATCCTCACTATTTAACCAATAGTGCTAGTACACTGTCAGGCAAATTATGGTTGTGTATATTGATTGAAAGCAAACAATAACATATCAGGACTTGCCCAGCCGAACGGTCAAAGCCCTTTCGCCCCCTTTAGCGGGCACTGAGGGGTGTGTGGGAGGGGCATCCCTGCCCCGATACGCCCGATGAATCGGGCAACTACAGTCTAAAGTGCGTAAGTCCTACATATATAATAATTGCAAAACTTATCTGACTGAGTGCTAGTTTGCAGTTGTTGATAACGTGATACGTGAAACGTAAAAATCGTTCATTGGTTTAGCAGCTCATTTAGCTCCAGTGGATAGCCCGTAGGTTGGGTTGAACGCAAACAAGCAAAAATAATAATCGTTACAGCTCGATGCCGATGCGCGATTCTCATTCAAATCTCGAAAATACGAGTGAAACCCAACGCTTTTCTTAGCAGGTATCCAAGAACATGGGGGTATGAAGTTGGGTTTCACTATCTCCTTGATGCTACCTACAAAGCCTCCAGTTTGATAGGTGTTTGAGATGACCGAATCGGATTTCTCGATTTCGTTCAACCCAACCTACGAACTATAACCGACAACCTGCGTTACATTAGTGCGGCATCTGATGGGAAAATACGAGCGTATCCATCTGATTCTCAACCCACATCCGATAGTGCCAACCGCCCGTATAATCTGCGGATTTGACCATCACAGTATTCCAGCCCGCTTTCAACGGCAGCTCAACGTAAGCCCAGCTGAAGAACAGATCCGCTTCCGGCACCGATGCCTCCTGAATCTCAACACCGTTGACAGAAACGCGTCCCAACTCGCTTCCCCATCGGACTTGGGCGAACACTGTCCGGTCATCAGGACTCTTGATATGAGTCACCGCGTAAGCGAGTGCCCAATCCGGTCCCCCCAACACGTCATTTAGGTTAATCACTTCGCTATCAGCGCGGTGCTCTTGCCAGTGGATTTGCCCATTTTTGCCCGGATACGTTTTATCGCCTGAATCCTCCTCCGGCAACTGTTGGGCGATAAACTGTGACGGCGCAGTTTGTGAGTCGGTTGGTCGCTCTGTCATGCCGAGGTCAAAGGGACCGAGGATCCGCCAATCCTTGAGCGCGTGTAGATCTGCCTCATCGACAAACTTCACCTTCTCGCTCCGGGTATACAATTGCTCCCCACCATACAGGATGGAATAGTGGTGCGTCGGTAAGGGAAGCAGCGCATCGGACGCGCCTGAAAATGTCACTACACTCCGCGTCTCTTGCCCCGGTTTCACTTCAAAGGTGAGCTGGTTTGGAGTTATCTGCCAATTATCGCTTGGGTCAAACGCAATTTCAACCTTTACCAGTTTTTCAAGCGTATTTTTTGACTCGATTTCAAGCTTTCCATTGGTAATTGGCTGCGCTCTATCAACTTCAAAATCCGGCTCAATGGTAAGCAGATCTCCAAACTTCTCTTTGAACGCAGTCGTCGAGATGTTTGCCGGATGGATGCTGCCCGGCTCAACAATCGCAACGGTGACATCATCACCATCCACCGTTACGATGCTGTAATGGTCAAACGCACCGAACTCTTTCACCTCGCGAGGGGTCAGGCCTCCGCCGGTCGCGCCCAGTACAAAATATCGACGGTCATTGCGCGTGTGCAGTGTTAGGTTGTGATAATGCCCGGCGAAAACGGTGTATGCTCGGTTACCAAGTAACTCCTCAATTTGATCCCAACCGGAGGCTTCATGTAACCATGCGGGTTTGTGCAACAGCACAAAAGTGTGCCGCACGTCCGGGTGCCGTTCCAATGCTTCCGCTGCATAACCGATCTGTGCCTCGCCAAACCAGTCTTCTGCACCTTCAGGCAAGCCATGTCTCTCCTCTGTATTGAGTATGATAAACAGGCAATCTTTGTAGGTAAAAGCTGAATAGGTCCGTCCGATATGCTCAACCCAATAGTCATACATCACCGGATTGGTGATGTCGTGATTGCCCGGTAACGGGAGGAACGGTACAACCAAAGGGGATTCATGTTGCCAAAATTCTTCCCATTCTGCATCAAGCTGTGCTATATCGGTTGTGACTCCTTGTATCAGATCACCTACCATAATAGCAAAGTCAGGTTGTAGTGAATTAATTTCGCTGATTGCGCGGTCAAATATGTGCCACTTATCCCGACCTCCGCCCGTTTTATCACCAATAATTGCGAAAGTGAACTTTTCCGGATCCTCTGAGAAAGGTCGTTCGACGATTGGCATCCGGTCCGGAAAATCCGGGGCTTGTGCTGCAGCACTGCCAATAATTGCAAGGTATAAGAGCAATACCGCGAAAACTTTCAAAATCTGTTTACAATCCATTAATCTTTCTCCTTAATTCTATTGAAAATTATAGTGAATTCCAAAAATAAATAAACACTTTCGCCACCCCGGTAGGTGCGGTTGGAAACCGCACCGAATAGGCGCAGTTAGAAACAGCGCCTACCAAACGGTAGAACGGTAGTTTCGTTTTCCTAATCGCACCGGTTTGGAGTGTCCTATTAATTCTAAGATCCACTATAGCTGTCCCTCAAAAACAAAAAGGTATACTGGAAAAATGTTACCGAGTGGGGCTTTAGCCCGTAAAGCCCAATCCTTTAGGTTTGGAGCAGTTGGGGCGAAGCCTATATAAGCTATGCTTTAGCCCTGTTTTTCCTTGAATTAGTAGCCAAGATATGATATGGTTGATTTGTCTTTCGGTAGGGGAATATCGTACCACTGCAAGATGGTGTCCCCTACACTCTTCGGTATAGCGGACGACAGACGGAAAGCCCCTCCCCATGTACACTACCAAGAAAATCAAAGTGTCTCCAACGTCTGAATTGGATATACTTGCCAGTGAATCAGGCCGCGTCTACTCCAAGGTGGTTTCTCTGATTCGCAAGGTCAAGCGTCAAAAAGGGTTTTGGCTATCTCAAGGTGCTGTGCAAAAGTATATGCGCTTGCGTGGCTATAATCTCCATAGTCAGACGATTCAAGCGATAATTGAGAGCTACTTCGATTCTCTCAAGTCCTATTTCCGGGCTGTTAAGTCCACCCCTGAAGCGAAGCCTCCTAAGCGTACCCCCCACTTTTTCAAGGTACGTTGGAAGTCGAGTGCTATTTCACTTAGAGACGGTGTATTGAGATTATCCAACGGTAAAGGCAACCCGGCTATCACGCTTCAATCCACAGTAGAACCGGCCTATGTGGAGATGTATTTCCAACGAGGGAGCTACTATTTCTCATTGGTCTACAAAGTCCACACCCCTCCCAAACGTGAAACAGGCAAAGCGGTTGCCATAGATATGGGCGAGATTCACCCGATAGTCTCTCATGACGGACAACATACCATAATCTACAATGGTCGTGCGTTACGTGCTATCAAACAGTATATCAACAAGTTTAAGGCATATATCCAATCCAAACTGGATAGGTGTGTCAAGCGGAGTCATCGCTGGTATCGTCTCAAACGAATCAAGACCAAGATACTTGCGAAGTTAAACGCTCAACTGAAGGATGCCGAACACAAAATCACATCTCGATTTATATCTGACTGCATCAAGGCGAAGGCAGATACGATAGTGATAGGAGACCTAAAAGGCATTCGTAAGCGAGCGAAATTTAGTAAGAAGTCTAACCAGAAGGTTCACCAATGGGCGTTTGCCCGTCTCCAGTCCATGATATGCTACAAGGCAGAACTGGCAGGCCTCAAAGTCAAGTTTGTATCTGAGGCATACACCTCTCAGACTTGTCCACGGTGCGGCAACCGAAAGAAGCCCACTAACCGGAACTATCACTGCAACCATTGTGGCTTTGAGTATCACCGAGACGGTGTTGGTGCAATCAACCTCTGGAACAAAGTATCGGGATTTAGTTTTCGTCCCGTAGTTGGGGCGATGGCGTCCCCGATAGGTGTCCGGTTCAACCCACACCTATCTAAACTTGCTTCTTAGTCCCGAATCATCGGGGGCTAACACAGCGTGTAAGAATCCCAATCCTTTAGCTTTGGGAGTACGTCAAATAATCGTGGCATTCACATGAAATTTCTATCACAGGATTCTAATGCAGGCACTACCAATGATACAAATAACAACGCTCATGTTAAGATTTTGTGCAAAGAAACCGAGTTTTGAAGAAAAAACTCGGTTTCTCTCCGTGCTTTGCACTTTCTTTTTACGTGAGCCAGTAAGAAAACAAAAAGAAAAGGATCGCTTTAGCCAGCTCTTGCCTGACGCCTTTGCGCCTTGCGTGACCGCAATAGAATACCATCCAAATGCAAATGTGTCGCATACCCGATTAAACCGGCTGTATAGAAAGGCAGTCCCCCTTTGAGCAAAACTAGATTCTGCGCTGCCAACAGCTCGTGTCGGTCCAACTGATCCCGTTGGAAGTAGATCGGTACAATCAGGAAAACTGCGGGTAACAGTAGCATCGTTAGTTTGGAATGCGTCCATCCCCGATGATTACCGATAAGTGGAAGCATAGCGAATAAGCCAAAAAATGCCGATATAGCGTAATATCCCTTATAAATCAATACAACATTAGAGATGAGAAAGAGGCGATAGAAGATCTGCTGACTTTTGCTTTTGGTGTCCACATCGGGCCACAACCCTGAGAGAAAAGCAATGGCAAAACACGCAAGGATTTTCAGCGGCTCAAAGGAAACCGTTGGATTCCAGTCGGTTGGCTGTCCAAACGCGAAGACACCGGTCAGGGCTATTCCAAACGAAATCGCGAAAAATGAGGTGTAAGTAGCCAATCCACCGATCCAATGTTCACGAAACATGCTCATAGCGAAGAAATACCCTTTTCTGTTTTCTCAGTCGGAGGACTGACAGGAATTGGCGCCAACCGCACGTCCTTCCCGATGGGATCCGGCTCTAAAGTAGCCGGCAGCCTGCCTCCAATCAACGGCACCGCATACTTCTCAAATGCCTCTGTGACAAAGTTACCCGCTTCGTTAATGAAAGCCTCTGATACTACCTTCTCAGACCTTGCTCCAAGTCCAAGCCGCACCATACCGATTAAAGAGCTATAAGGCTTGTTGGGG
This sequence comes from Candidatus Poribacteria bacterium, assembly GCA_965208425.1. Lineage (GTDB taxonomy): Bacteria > Poribacteria > WGA-4E > WGA-4E > PCPOR2b > PCPOR2b. The sequence continues at coordinate 591,145 of OZ242335.1, forward strand.
TCCAAGTGTCGAGCAATGGTTATCATGAAACCGTTCATTCCATCAACAGCACGACGGACAGCGGCTTGTCCCGCCATCAACGCTTCCCCAGAATCAACGATTGAAGCGGATTGCGTTGCAAATCGAGAGAGATCCTCAAGTTTATCCCAACTTGCCTTCAGCTGGAGTTGATCGGCGAGAAGCTCACACAGATATTCCCCTAAGCATCCACCCGGTGCCGTCTCAGGGTGAAGTATGCGTCCGTTTTTGTCTTTTACCCCTTCACTGATAACAACTATACAATAACTCAACCGCTGGCACACTGCCTCTACATCGGCGAGGAATTGTGTCGGATCCAATCCACTTTCCGGGAGATAGATCAGGTGTGGCGCGGCATCATCGGAATCTTTTGCCAAGGCGGTCGCTGCGGCGAGCCAACCGGAATTACGCCCCACTGTTTCAATGATTTTTACGCTTGCTGTGCCATCCATCGTCTCGGCATCACGCCCGACATTTCTTACAACGATAGCGTTTGCTCGTGCGGCGGTGCCATAGCCGAAGCAATGGTCTGTGAAGCCAAGCGTGTTCTCCACAGAATGCGGAACTCCTATGCAACAGAGCGGGTAGCCCTCGGCTTCGGCGAATTCCGCAAGTTGATCAGCTGTCGACATTGCCCCCTTATCGCCCATGTAAATGACAAAACGGATCTTATATTGTTTGCAAATCTCCAGCGCGCGATTGTAATCTGCGTCAATAAGGGCATCACGGTTAGAAGGGAGTGCGGCGAAGGGAGCATTTTTCAAATTTTCGAGGATTGTGGGGTTCTGCCTTCCCAGATCTATTAAATCGCCTTTCAGTAATCCCCCTACGCCGTCCGCCATGCCATAGATATTTTGGATTTCGGGATGTTGTTGCGCCTCTTGGATTACGCCGTAGAGGCAAGCGTTGAATACTGCTGATCGGTTTCCGGATTGCCCGACAACCAGATTACCTCTAACTTTTGGGGATGGCTTTATTTGTTGAAGCATGATGGGCACAAGTGAATGAACAAACGGCTGGGTACGAGGCAGGGACCTAAACGTTTTCGCTCATGTTAAGAAATAGTGCAAAGAAACCGAGTTTTCAAGAAAAAACTCGGTTTCTCTTCGTACTTTGCACCTTCTTTTTATATGAGCCAACGTTTTTTGTTTGGGCCTAAAAGGTAGAGAAATTTAAACCGATTTCCTCTCCATCCATGTGTCGCAAGATGCTGTGACCCGAATACATTATGAATAGAAAAACGCGGGAGTTTGTGATATTATACTGTCTACAGTTTAAGGTAAGGCAATCCATCGGAGGCGCCATCGGAATTAGATTACCATTGTTTGCCGTTTTGCAACAGTAGGTGTTCCATACCTAACTGTTGACAAATCTTTTTTGCACCCGCCATGCCCGGGCAAATTTCAAATGCCATGTTCAACATCTCTTTCGCTTGGTTAATCTGGTTAATATCAATGTAGCACTCCGATAGCCTTTTATAAATCCACGCCGTTTCACGTTTTGATAGATTCAAAGCGCGAATCTTTTCTAAATCGGTCGGAATATTTTCAAGGTTCTGAGGATTTGTGAGGACATAGAAATAGACCCGTTTCAGTCGTTCCTTGATTTCATCAATAAAATGGTGAAAACAGGGGCGCCGCTTTTCGGACTCGATTAAAGATTCATAAATTCCCATAGCCGTTCGATAATTCCCAAGTGTTTGGTAGGCTTCCGCTATTAGAAATTCGCAGTCTCGGCTGTCTGCATAGCCCAAAAAGTCGTCAATACAGCCCTTTCTCCTTTCACGTTCCAATTGCTCGTAAATTTCGATACCTGCTTCAATGTTCTCGTTCAGCAGTTCCTGAAACATGAGTTGATACTTGTGTCGGGTTTGGTTCGATTTCCTGAGATCTTCAAAAGGGCGTAGGTGCCACGCCTGCTCTACATCTACCGACTTGAGCGTGAGATCATACTTCAACTTTCGCTGGGGATCGCTAAGAATTTCATAGGCGATACAGATGCGACGGAACATGCGTTCGGCATACTTCTCCTGCCCCGGATTTTTATCCGGGTGGTGCCGCTTCACCTGCTTACGGTAAGCCTGTTTAATATCCTCTGCCGTTGCGCGGCGATCTATTTCTAATGTGTGGTAGTAATCTGGAATTTGCATCTGCTTTGGTGGTGTACAATTGACAGTAAGTATGACAACACTTTATAATTCCACACACAGGTTTGTTTTGTCAAGATAAACTTTAACTGAAACGTGATGCGCAAAGTATTAGGAGTCACGAATGACGCAAAATACTACAAAGACTCAGGGGCCCCTTAAAATTAAAATTTGCCTTCCTCTTACTATTCTTATCCTTTGTTGTTGCTGCATAACGATGGCTTTTGCTGCGCCGGAGCGGGATCTGAACCTTGCAATAGCGGGTATCGCAGGCGAGGTTATTGAGAAATTACCGAAGGATTCCGGCGAGGCTGGAACCGCATTGATTCCCTTAGACACAATGGAACCAGATCTAAAAACAGTCAGCCGTGTTTTGACAAGTCTACTCGCATCCCAGTTGGCGGAAGCGATTGGCGAGGCTCTTATTGGCTCAGAACGCTTAGATTGGCGTCAATACCCCACAGATGGCAGTCTGTTGACTCCTGAGCAGGTGAAGCAGTATGGCAAATCCTTGGGATGTCGATGGCTAATCACAGGACGCATCACAAAACTCGATTTGGCAGTTAATCTCAATCTTTTTTTGTGGGATGTGAAGACAGGGTATCTCCGATATGTTGCCAATCGTCAACTATCCCCGGTTGCTGCGTTGGTGGGACTTTATGCGACAGCACCGACCGCGAACCTTCAACCCTACTTCCTCAAGTGGCAAAGCTTGCCGGAGGTGGACTACTTTGCACTGGCAATCGAGGTTTCAGATCCAGACGGAGATGGTTTTAATGAAGTGATAATTGCGGATGAAAAGCATGTGAAGGTATTGAAATGGATCAGAGTAGATCTTTGGGCACATCCCGACCTTTCAGACGCACAATACGATACCGTTGGGACGCCGGTGCTGGCACGATCCCGACGGGTAATGCTTGCCGCAGACCGGAATGGGGATGACCGTGATGAAATTTATATCGGCATCCTGCCCAACCTAACACAGCGAGTCGAATGGGGCGAGGACAGAGAGATAACAACCTTTGCAGAGGATTCGGTATTGCTCGCCCAAGGTGGGGAGCGGCTGATCTTTGGGGAAACCGATGCCAATCAATTGACCTACCGTGGACAATCGACGCGCTGTTGGGTGTGGCGTATGGGAAAAATTCACCTAAAACACCCCTGCCCCTTGCCTATCGATTACCACTCAATTGCCACGCATGTGGTGGAAATAGATCGCTCTACAAGCGAAGTTGCCGTTGTTGATTTGGAGGGACATCTGCAAATCTATCACATCGATAACAACGCAACGCAGCTCTCATGGCAGACACCGCCGATCTTCGGCGAAGGAATTGCGATCGGGGATCTGAATGGGGATGGTAGACCGGAGATTGTTGGGACGGTGAAAAACCTGCCGAGTACCCTTGAGTTTTCGGATCAATTTATCATCCTTGAACAAAAAGGAGATTTGTATGTGGAGGGTTGGAGAAGCCCGTTAGTCGACGGGCGGATAGTAGATATGAAAATTGCCGATGCTGACAACGATAATCTGCCCGAACTAGTCGTTTGCCTACGCAATCAAAAGGGGAGCCAAATTCAGTTTTATGCGGTAACCAAGTAGTAGAAAATACACAACCAAACAGATGAGCAATCGACAATCCAGAGAGGATACTAGAAAACTCCGAATTGTACTCAGCACATGGGGATCAACCGGTGATGTCCAACCATTTCTCGCCCTCTCTGATCGGTTATTAAAAGAGAGACACAAGGTTCGCGTTTGCACATCAGAAATCTATCGAGATCGATTCGCCAAACGTGGGATTGACTTCTGCCCCGTCGGTGCCCCTTTTGATGTAGATCGTTTGGATCAAGCGATGGATAGGATCGTTCAAATCAAGGATCCACTCAAATCAGCAATTCTCATTGCGAAGGAAGGTATTCTGTACAAAGCGGACCAATGGTACGAAGACTGTCTCAAGGGAATGGAAGGGTATGATCTTGCAATCTGCCATTCGGCAGATGTACCGGGTCAGGAAGCGGCAATCCGAAACAATCTGCCGTGGATCACGGCCAGCTACTGCCCCGGTTTTATCAAAACGCGCTATGAAGCACCGGCCCCGATACCAAATCTCGGTGCGCCGTTAAATACACTGCTTTGGAAAGCGGCAGAACAACTCATCCGAAAACAGGTAGATCCACTGTTTAATGACTTTATCACCTCCATTGGTGGCGAGGAACGGGAGTGCATCGGTTTAAGGGGTATGTATTCTCCAGAATTGAATTTGATCGCGGCTTCACCGAGTGTCAGCAAACCCGCACCCGACTTGCCAAGCGAGCACAAATTCACAGGGGCGTGGTTTCTTGAGGGGACGGATTACGAGGTTCCCCCAGCGCTTCAGGAGTTTTTAGATCAGGGATCTCCTCCAGTTATCATCTCTTTCGGTTCGATGGGTGGAAGTGGAAACGTCGAGACGACAAACATCCTCGTCGAAGCGGTGCAACGGACAGGTCAACGCGCAATCATTCAGGCAGGCTGGGCAAATCTTGGGATGGATAACCCATCTGAAAACATCTGTTTTGTCGGATATGTGCCCCACAATTTTCTGTTCCGCCAAGGGTGTTGCGTCATCCATCACGGTGGGGCGGGTACGACCGCCGCAGCGTGCCGGGCTGGCGTGTCTTCTATCACTGTTCCACACTTAGCGGATCAGCCGTATTGGGGATATACCTTACACAAAATCGGCGTCGCTCCCAAACCTCTCCATCGCCAAGACATGACCCCCAAACGATTGGCAAAACGTATCAACCAAGTTATCTCTTCTCAATCAATGGCGGAGAAAGCAAGAACATTGATGGAGAGAATCGAGATGGAAGATGGTTTGACAACCGCTGTCGGATTAATCGAAGCATTCGCTACAAAAGTTTGCCTGAACCATCATCATACATCATGATCGAAAAGATTCTGGTCTTCAGTCTCAGTTTCATCGGTGACGCTGTCCTTTCTACCGCGGTCATCAGGCCGCTACGCCAACGCTTTCCCAATGCAAAGATTACCTTCCTCGTTGGCATCCGTGCCTTTGATTTGTTGGCTGCCGACCCACAAATAGATCAGGTCCTTGTGTACGACAATCGTGGTGAACACGCCGGCTGGCGTGGGAAAATCCGTCTAATTAAATTGCTGCGTCGCGAAGGGTTTGATCTGGTCGTGGATCTCCGGGACAGTTTATGGTCACGGTTCGTAGGTGAGAAACATTGGAGCATGCGGCTAAGGCGAGGAAATATTCACGCTGTTACCCGATACCTCGATGTGCTTCAGCGGCACGGTCTCAATGTCGATGGTGCGCGTCCGCAACTCCAGTTTGCCCCTTCAAGGCTTTCAAAGCGTGATGCGTTTTTAACCGAAAATGGAGTTAATCGGCATCAGGTGCTGGTTGGGATACACCCCGGTGGGAACTGGGTTTACAAATTATGGAACCCAGAAAGTTTTGCACAGATTGCTGACCGGTTGCGCGAAAACTGGAACGCACAGATCCTGTTGTTTGCAGGACCTAACGAGCGGGAGTTACAAGCACAAATTGCCAGCCTGATGCACCAGCAACCGATCTGTGTGAGAGAGGACGATTTGTGTCAGGTCGCTGCGCTTATCGCAGCCTGCGATTTCTATATCGGCAATGATACGGGACCGATGCACATCGCAGTTGCTGTTGGTACTCCTGTTGTCGCCATTTTCGGATCAACAAACCACCATCGCAATGGACCCTATGGTGAGGAACACATCGTCGTCCACAGCGGTGTAGAACTCGGTTGTAATCCGTGCCACCCCGGCAAGCGTCCCGGTGGGTGTGGCAAGGGGAGTTGTGCGGTCATAGAAGCAGTAACAGTTGAGCAGGCGTTCAATGCCGCTGAAAAACTGAAACATAAGAAACGTGATTGACTCAGTGCTGAGAGCCGGTTTGAAAAGTCATTTGATACGGTTAGGACTTACGCAGCGGGTTCATAAGTCCCCCTGATAAGGGGGATTTAGGGGGTTAAAAATAAAAAAATCTCGCTCTGCGTACTAAATTTGCGTAAGTCCTGTCTTGTTAAAACAGGTTCTGAAGGTCAGGTCATTTTCGCTTGAGGATTTTCTAATATTTGGCTATAATCAAGCACCTGAATCCACGTTGACAATTTTCTAATCATCGGTAGGACAGATCTCACATTTTTTATAAGCGAAGGAGAAGTGTAGGTTGGCAAAAAAAGCGGTAGTGCTTTTAAGCGGGGGTGTTGATTCCACGACTATACTCGCAATTGCACAATCCCAAGGATACGATGTATATACCATAAGTTTCCGGTACGGTCAACGACATGTCTTGGAGCTTGACTGCGCAGAACAAATCTCAAAGAAAATGGGGGCAAAAAAGCACACTGTAGTCGATATAGATCTGCGTGCGTTCGGTGGTTCTGCGTTGACGGCTGATATTGATGTTCCCAAAGAACGATCGGATCAGGAAATTGGAGCAGGTATCCCGATCACCTACGTTCCTGCACGAAACACGATTTTCCTGTCTTTCGCGCTCGCGTGGGCAGAGACATTAGAAATCGACACAATTTTCATCGGGGTCAACGCACTTGATTATAGCGGTTATCCCGATTGTAGACCAGAATATATTGAAGCATATCAGCGGATGGCAAATCTGGCGACTAAGGCTGGAGTTGAAGGTACAGCGAAGCTAAAGATTGAAACCCCGCTCATTTCAATGACCAAAGCAGAGATTATGCAGAAGGGAGCGGAACTTGGCGTTGACTACGGACTCACCCTTAGCTGTTATGATCCCGATCCACAAGGCAGAGCGTGCGGTGCGTGTGATAGCTGTTTATTACGGGTAAAGGGATTTGAAGAAGCGGGTATCGCGGATCCGACGGTCTACAGACCTTGAGGGCACATATAGAAATTACGCTTATGTTAAGATTTAGTGCAAAGAAACCGAGTTTTGCCGAAAAAACTCGGTTTCTCTTCGTGCTTCGCACTTTCTTTTTACATGAACCAAAAATTAAATTGCGTCGCCAAAAAATATCGGGTGTGCGATTTTTGCTTAATCCTTAAACGTTTTCCAAGTGCTTTCCCCACTATGTTCCATACAACTCATGAAAGGAATTATGATGCCTAACCCAAAAATTCTCATTGCAAGCCGTCAAACACCGGAGGTTGAAGCCATGCTCAACGATGCCCCGTCGGAGGTTGAAATACACCTCTTGCCACCGGGGGAACAACTCAGCGACCATCTCTCCGGAATTGAGATTATCTATGGCTCAATCGGTGAAGCGGACTTGCCAAAAGCCGAATCATTACGATGGGTGCATCAGCCACATGCAGGTGTTGAAGGTTTCATGTACCCCGCTTTCAAAGCAAGCGATGTGGTGTTAACAAATTGTCGAAGATTATACGGGCGGCAGATTTCCGAACACGCTTTCGCGCTCTTGCTTTCCCTCACGCGCAGCATCCCAGCACAGCTAGAGTTTATGAAACACAAGCATTGGGAACGTGTGCCGTGTATCGAATTGGCAGGGATGACAATGGGGATTTTGGGACTTGGCGGCATCGGTCGTGCAGTCGCCGCACGGGCAAAAGCGTTTGAGTTTAATGTGATTGCCGTTGATCCAGAATCTATGGAAAAGCCGGATACGGTAACTCAACTTGGGAAACTGGATTGGCTACCGGAGATGATGGCGCAATCCAACGTGGTGATGGTTTGCTGCCCAAGCACTCCTGAAACGCATAAACTCCTATCGCACGAACAGTTTAATCTACTGCCCGATGGCAGCTACCTCGTCAACGTCAGTCGAGGGAGAATTATTGATGAAGATGCCTTAATCGCTGCACTTCGTAGCGGTAAACTAGCGGCGGCAGGGTTAGATGTGACTTACACGGAGCCGTGTCCACCGGATAATCCGCTATGGACCGAACCTAACGTAATCCTAACCGGCCATAGTGCAGGCGCATCGCAGCACATCCGGGCACGTGCCATGCAGCTATTCGTTGAAAACTTACATCGCTACGTTAAGGGCGAACCGTTAGAAAATGTTGTGGATAAGCAAAAGGGATACTAAAAACTAGGGCACGTGGACATTTACAGTACGTAGGTTGGGTTGAACGGTAAAAGCGAATCCCTATCAACGACAATAGACCCTATGCTTTTCAACAACACCTGCTTAGAGATAGATTGAGTGAAACCCAACATCACACCTATAGGTCGGGCATCTTGCCCGACCCATCCACTCAGTCTAATAATGGCAAATATCTGTAGGTCGAGATTCATATCTCGACTGAAACGTCGATTTTGGAAAATCGACCTGCAGAAGCCCAACGTCGTTTCTGACGTGTGAACAAAGGGTTGGAAACCCCAACCCCTACGAAGAATCAGGAAATATATGTAGGTCGAGATTCATATCTCGACAAAATACTAAAAAGCGTGAGTTGAAATAACGGCATGAAAAAATCTAGGATCACCCTTGGAATGGTTGGCTTAGGGTATTGGGGACCAAATCTTCTCCGGAACTTTGATCAACTACCCGATTGTTGGGTCAAAGTCTGCTGTGACCTAGATGCAGGGCGACTCGCTAGCGCCAAAGAGCAATATCCGTATCTCACGGTCACTGATGACTATAACACCCTGTTGGTTGACCCCGATCTTGATGCGATTATCATAGCAACACCAGCACGTACACATTATTCTTTTGCCCTTAAAGCCCTTCAGCATGGCAAACATCTCTTCATCGAAAAACCGCTAACACTTGAGGTGCAACACGCTGTCGAATTGGTCGAACTCGCTGAAGATACGGATCGAATCCTGATGGTCGGGCACCTGATGGAATACCACCCGGCGATTGAAAAGCTGAAAGACCTCATCCAGTCGGGGGAACTTGGGCAAATCCACTATCTTTATGCACAGCGGGTCAACTTGGGGAGAATCCGCCATGACGAAAATGCGATGTGGAGTCTCGCTCCTCACGATTTCTCCGTTGCCATGTACCTGCTTGATGCCGAACCGGAGAACGTATCCGCCCGCGGGGCAGCTTATCTGCAAGAGGGGATCGACGATGTGGTTTTTGTCAACCTTCAATTTCCCGATGGGATCATGGCGCATATCCAACTGAGTTGGTTAGACCCCCATAAGCTGCGTCTAACAACAATTGTCGGCAGCGAAAAAATGGTCGTTTTTGATGATATGGAAACGACAGAAATGGTTAAAATTTACAACAAAGGGGTCAATCACACGACAGACTATACCTCCTATGGCGAAGCCTTAAGCCCACGATTTGGCGATGTTACAATACCGTATATCAAAATGGCAGAACCGCTCAGGTTGGAATGTCAACACTTTCTCGATTGTGTTATGAATCATCGCACTCCTAGAAGCGATGGTAGAGATGGACTGCGCGTTGTGCGAGTCCTACAAGCAGCGCAGCAATCGCGCAACCGGAACGGCGAACCAGTAGACATTAAAATGTGATGTGTAATCGTAGCGTCTATATCGTCGAGAAAGGGGAATAATATGGAAAAATCCTATTTTGTTCATGAATCCTCTTATATCGATGAGCCCGTTTCGATTGGTGATGGCACCAAGATTTGGCATTTCTGCCATGTTATGCAGGATAGCCAAATCGGACGAAATTGCACACTTGGTCAGAACGTTAATATTGATAGCGGCGTGTGTGTCGGAAACAACGTCAAGATCCAAAACAATGTCTCTGTCTACAAGAAAGTCACAATCGAAGATGATGTTTTTTGTGGTCCTTCAGTAGTATTCACAAACGTCATCAATCCGAGAAGTGCTGTCCCCAGAACAATTGATGAGTACGATTCTACATTGGTAAAACACGGCGCAACAATTGGTGCCAATGCAACGATTGTCTGCGGCGTCACTATTGGCGAACATGCCTTCATCGGTGCAGGATCTGTGGTGACGCGGGATGTCCCCGACTACGCCTTAGTCTACGGCAACCCTGCGCGGCAACACGGTTGGATGTGTCAATGTGGAATCCGTTTGGAACTAACAGACAATTTCGCACAGTGTGATTGCTGTCATCGAAAGTATCAGTTTTTTAACAATCAGCTTACATCTGCTGGTTAGGGACGAAATGGACTTAACAGATAAACGTATCTTGGTTATTGGTGGAGCCGGCTTTATTGGAAGCCATGTCGTTGATCAGTTAATCGAGACAGACGCTGCTGCGATTATTGTGTACGATAATTTCACGCGAGGACTCCAAGAAAATTTGCGGGAGGCATTGAAAGACCCTAGGGTCTCAATATATCCCCACGGCGGAGATATACTGCACCGTGATATATTGGAGTCGGCGATGGAAGGAATCCACGGTGTGTTCCACTTGGCAGCACTGTGGCTGTTACATTGCCATGAGTATCCTCGCTCTGCCTTTGAAGTCAACATTGGAGGCACTTTCAACGTATTGGAAGCGGCGATTAAACAGGGCGTAGAGCGTGTGGTCTATTCCTCCTCCGCCTCAGTATACGGGGACGCTGTTGAACTGCCTATGACGGAGGAACATCCTTATAATAACTATACCTTCTATGGAGCAACCAAAATTGCCGGTGAACAGATGTTTAAGGCTTTGGGACATCGCTACAATCTGGATTGGGTGGGGCTGCGTTACATGAACGCCTACGGTCCCCGCCAAGATTATAAGGGGGCTTATACCGCTGTCATGATGAAGATTTTGGACCGCATCGATCAGGGGCTACCTCCAGTTGTTTACGGAGACGGCAGCCAGCAGTACGACTTCATCTATGTGAATGATATTGCCCGTGCGAACGTTTGTGCCATGCGGACTGACGTAACTGACAAAAACTACAATGTTGGACGGGGCATCGGTACATCAATCAAAGCGTTGACAGAGTTACTGCTGCGGCTGACAGACAGTAATCTTGAGATCCAATATCAACCCGCCGGTCAAACCTTTGTGACAAACCGGATCGGTTCTACCCACGCTGCTGAACAGGATTTAGGGTTCCGGTGGAAAGTCGATATAGAAGAGGGGATGCGCCGATTGATAGATTGGCGGAATGCCGACAAAAAAGGCGGTGTTACCGTTGAAGGATGAGACAACACCCCAACAGATCCCAATCACCAAACCGTTTTTCGGAGCAGAGGAAGAGGCTGCGATCCGCGCCCCTTTGCACAGCGGTTGGGTGGTTCAGGGACCGTATGTCAGAGAATTTGAGGAGAAGTTTTCAGCCTTCACGAAATCACGTTTTTCGATTGCCACTAGTTCCTGCACAACGGCGCTGCACATCGCTGTTGCTGCGCTAAGGTTGCAGCCCGGTGACGAAGTCATTGTGCCTGCCTTCACATGGATCTCCACCGCTAACGTGGTGGAATACATGGGGGCAAAACCTATTTTTTGCGATATTGACCTGCCCACGTTCAATATAGATGTGAGGCAGATTGAAGGGTTGATTACGCCAAAAACGGTGGGTATTATTCCGGTACACCTATTTGGACTATGTGCGGAGATGCAGCCAATTCAGGAGATCGCTCAAAAGCACAACCTGTGGGTTGTGGAAGATGCTGCATGTGGGTTCGGTGCTCAGTATCACGGAAAACATGCAGGCACATTTGGCGAGATGGGCTGCTTTAGCTTCCATCCACGCAAGTCCATCACCACCGGAGAAGGCGGTATGGTCACGACACGGCGCAGGGATTTCGATCAACTAGGGCGCATCTTACGGGATCACGGTGCCTCGCGTTCCGATCTCTCACGCCATACTGGCAAAGCTGGGTTTCTGTTATCAGAGTATAATCATCTCGGCTATAACTACCGCATGACGGATATCCAAGGCGCGCTCGGTTGTGCACAGATGGATCGGGCAGCATGGATCTTAGAAACACGTTTGCAACGCGCCCAGCATTACGATCAGTTGCTGACTGAGGTAGAATGGCTGGAGACCCCAAGAGTCCCCGACGGTTTCATCCACGGCTATCAGGCTTACGTTTGCCTGTTTTGTCCTGAAGCACCCACCCTGAACAACGTAGATCGACTCCACCAACAGCGTAACGAACTGATGATGCAACTGGAGGCGAAAGGGATTGCGACCCGCCAAGGCACACACGCCCCGGTGCTTCAAGGCTACTACACAGAAAAATACGCACTGCGTCCTGAACAGTTTCCCAATGCTTACTTGGCAGATCGATTGGGACTGACGCTGCCGCTCTATGCACAGATGACAGAAGTTGAACAGGCGTTGGTCCATCAAAGTCTTCAGCAGATCAGGGGTTAAATTATGTGTGGTATAGCCGGAGCCATATCTCTCAATCATGGACCCCTCCGGGTAGAACGCCTGAAACCGATGGTAGATGTGATCGCCCACAGGGGACCAGACGATGCAGGTTATTTCGTCTATCAGACAGGCACACATCACCCAACCTGTCAGGATTTTACAGATAGCCAATTTCAAGAAGTTTGCCCGTCCCTGCCCGTACTTGATTCAGCTGCCGGACAGAACAGATTACATTCAGAGAAATGGGATCTGTTTTTCGGACATCGAAGGTTGTCAATCATCGATCTCTCCGCGCGTGGGCATCAACCGATGTGCGATAAATCCCGTAAGATCTGGCTCATCTACAACGGCGAAATCTACAATTTTAGAGAAATACGTCAGGAGTTGAAAGTGCTCGGTTACCACTTTTCTAGTGCCTCCGACACCGAGGTTATCCTCCACGCCTACCACGAATGGGGAACGGACTGTATTCACCGGTTCAACGGGATGTTCGCCTTTGCGCTGTATGACAGTCGCAACCAAAAAGTCTGGCTCGCTCGCGATCGCTACGGTATCAAGCCGCTCTATTACACCCTCACCAATGAGGGCACATTTCTGTTTGGGTCCGAAATCAAATCCATTCTGGAATACCTGCCCGAAAGGCCGGACGTGGATCTCGCGGCATTAAACGAATACTTCTCATTCCAAAACATGTTTAGTGACCAAACCCTCTTCTCGAGGATTAAGCTACTCCCGCCTGGACACTGCTTGGAAATCGATTTATCATACACTGCTTTGCCTCCTGATCTCATGGAGCGAAAAATTTCTAAGACCAAATACTGGGATTTTGACTTCGGGCAAGAGACGGATGTTCCCGCAAATCAACTTGAAGACCAACTCTACAACCTATTGACACAGGCTGTTAAGCGACAGTGTGTCAGCGACGTTCCGGTTGGCAGTTACTTAAGCGGCGGTATGGACTCAGGAACTGTGACCGCTATCACAGCTTCTGTCTTCGGACGAATCGCCACGTTCACAATAGGTTTTGACCTCTCGGAAGCCGCAAACCATGAATTGAGTTTCGATGAGCGTAAGTCAGCCGAATCTATGGTAAACCTATTTCAGACAGCGCATCACGAGCGTGTACTGCGTTCTAGCGATATGGAAGCTGTCATGGGAGATCTGATCTGGCATTTGGAAGATTTGCGTGTCGGACAGTGCTATCCTAACTACTATGCGGCTCAGTTAGCAAGTAAGTCTGTCAAAGTAGTCATGTCCGGAACAGGAGGCGATGAATTATTCGGCGGTTATCCGTGGCGATATGCTGCGGGGCTTGGAAACAGTGCCGAGAGTTATATGGACAATTATTACCGCTACTGGCAGAGATTGGTATATAATAAAGAGAAACCCCTGCTTTTCAACCAAGAGGTTGCAAACCAACTGCGCAAATTGGATATTGACGGGACAATTCCCTTCAAAAACCATACTTTGCTGGCATTTCGGAATGTCTATCCGGGAGATATTCGGTGCGATAGCCGCGAGGAACAGGTCAACCACTCACTCTACTTTGAATGCAAGACCTTTCTACACGGGTTGCTTGTCGTTGAAGACAAAATTTCGATGGCACATTCATTGGAAACAAGGGTGCCGCTTCTGGATAATGATTTGGTTGATCTCGCTTGCCAGACACCTGTCCGTTACAAAATCGCCAACTTGCACAACTGGAAAGCGTTCAATGAAAACACTTCGCGCACAGGGCAGGTCGGTTTGGCACGGACGGATGTCGGTAAAGACATCCTGCGAAAAACGATGGGGCGGATTATTCCCAAATCAATTACACAAGCCAAAAAACAGGGCTTCAGCGCACCCGATGAATCGTGGTTCCGTGGCAGCAGCGAAAAGTATGTGCGAGATCTTCTGTTGAATGATAAGGCTCGGATTAACGAATATCTCAATCCCGAATATGTACGGCAGGTCATTGAAACCCACAACTCTGGTGCAGAGAACAAACGGCTCCTGATCTGGTCGTTGTTGAGTTTTGAGTGGTGGCTGAAGCAGTTTATCAAATGAACATTAAACGCATTGAGAAACTCATTGATGACGCAATAGACACATACGATCTAGACCTATCAGGGCTAAATGTTTTCACAGAGGCGGCAAGTGGTAACTATGTCGTGACACCCTTGATTGCAGCGTTGGCTGGTTCAGATCGAGTCTTTGCAATCACGCGGGATTCTAGATATGGTAAAGCCGTTGATGTACGAGATTTCACACTTGAATTGGCGAAAAGATGGGGAGTAGGGGGTCGAATTGAGATAGTCTCGGATAAAGCTCCATCAATTCTTTCACAGGTTGATATTGTGACAAATCTGGGCTTTGTGCGCCCAATTGATAAAGAGGTGATTGCCTACCTAAAACCAACCGCTGTCCTTCCACTGATGTGGGAGACATGGGAGTTCCGGGAGGCGGATCTGGATCTCTCAGAATGTCAGCGGGTGGGAATTATGGTTCTGGGTACAAATGAGCGGGCGGTGGGGCTAGACCTTTTCACCTACGTCGGATATTTGGCAGTCAAACTGGCATTTGAATTGGAGATTGAAATTTACAGATCGAAAGTTGTGATTGTTGGAAGTGGTTTCTTTGGCGAAAGCAGCGTCAAGGCATTCGATAAGCTAGATGCCCATATAAAATATATTGACCTTTCTACGGGCGATTCCTTAGAGGCCAAATCTGCCAAATCTACGCTTCGCGATGCTGATCTCGTTGTTCTGGTAGAACACCATAGCCAAGCTTGCTTAATCGGCAGTGCAGGACAGATAGCTGTTGATGAACTGTTAGCGTTGAGCCCACATGTGTCGATTGTCCACATCGCAGGAAATATAAATCGCGAAGAAATCGATAACGCCGCTATTCCGTGCCTTCCGCAAAAATCAGCAGCACCGGGTTACATGAGCGTTACAACCGATTACTTAGGTCCTAAACCGGTTATTGCCTTGCATACCGCCGGATTGAAGGTTGGTGAGGCAATGGCACGGACGCGCCTTGCAGATTTCAACCCGATTGAAGCAGAAAAAAAGGTCTTGCACGACCTACCGTTCGCTATGGGATTTGGTCCCTCACACAAATATACGCAAACATCTTAGCAAAAATCCTTTAGGTCTAACCCCCAAACATTTATGTTTGGGATACAGATTGCTTTAGCATTTTGTATCTTGACAAAACACTTGCCAACACATTATAATAGTAGTTGTATAACTAATCTATAAGAAAGGTATATGTTATGCAACTACTGACAAAGCAGACGGCATACAAACACCAACCCTCTATTGTTTTCCGTTGCGACTATCACATTATTTGGTGTACCAAATACCGGCGTCCTGTTTTGGAGTCTCCAATAGCAGAACGACTGAAGTTTTTGATACACGAAAAGCAGGACGATTATGGTTATGAAGTTCTTGAAGTCGAAATTATGCCGGATCATGTCCACTTGGTTTCAGGGCTATCCCCTCAACGTGCGCCTAACCTAATTATAGGTAATATAAAAAGCTATACGGCACATGTACTACGCAAGGAATATCCTCAGTTGCGAAGCCGATTGCCCTGTCTATGGACACGAGGAAAGTTTATATCTTCAACCGGTGGTGTCACCCTTGAGGTTCTGAAACAATATGTAGACAGCCAAAAGGGGGTCTAATGTATACAACAAAGAAGATTAAAGTCAAACCAACACCCGAACTAGTACTCTGTCAGGCAAATTATGGTTGTGTATATTGATTGAAAGCAAACAATAACATATCAGGACTTGCCCAGCCGAACAGTCAAAGCCCTTTCTCCTCCTTTAGCGGGCACTGAGCGGTGTGTGGGAGGGGCATCTCCCGCGAAGCGAGGATCCCGATAAATCGGGACCTGCCCCGATACGCCCGATGAATCGGGCAACTACAATCTGGAATGCGTAAGTCCTATAATTGTAAAACTTATATGACTGAGCACTAGACGCACTGGCTATTGAAGCGGGTCGTGTCTGTTGCAAAGTTATATCTTTACTTTGGAAAGTCAAGCGCGAGAAAGGTTTTTGGCTATCAGAGCAATCTATCAGAAACTACATGCGCCTTCGTGGTTACCATCTGCATTCACAGACGGTGCAGGCGATAATCCGGTCCTATTTCGATTCGCTCAAGAGTTACTTTCAAGTTGTGAAGTCTAACCCGGACGTTAAGCCTCCCCAGCGAACCCGTCGTTTTTACAAGGTGCGTTGGATACAAAATGGTATTACCTTCAAGGCGGGTGTTATCCGACTGTCTAACGGCAAAAATAATGCGCCTATCACGCTTGAATCAACGGTAGAACCAGTCTATGTGGAAATGTACTTCCAACGGGGTAGTTACTACTTTTCACTTGTCTACAAGGTGCATACCCCCCAAGCGCGATACAGACAAAGCGGTTGCGATAGACATGGGTGAGATTCACCCGATAGTTTCTCATGATGGACAACATACCATAATCTACAATGGTCGTGCGTTACGGGCTATCAAACAGTATATCAACAAGTTTACGGCATATATCCAATCCAAACTGGATAGATGTGTCAAGCGGAGTCATCGCTGGTATCGGTTGAAACGAATCAAGACCAAGATACTTGCGAAGTTAAACGCTCAACTGAAGGACGCCGAACACAAAATCACATCTCGATTTATATCTGACTGCATCAAGGCGAAGGCAGATACGATAGTGATAGGAAAACTCAAAGGCATTCGTAAGCGAGCGAAATTTAGTAAGAAGTCTAACCAGAAGGTTCACCAATGGGCGTTTGCCCGTCTCCAGTCGATGATATGCTACAAGGCAGAATTGGCAGGACTCAAAGTCAAGTTTGTATCAGAGGCATATACCTCACAGACCTGCCCACGGTGCGGCAACCGAAAGAAGCCCACTAACCGGAACTATCACTGCAACCATTGTGGCTTTGAGTATCACCGAGACGGTGTGGGTGCAATCAACCTCTGGAACAAAGTATCGGGATTTAGTTTTCGTCCCGTAGTTGGGGCGATGGCGTCCCCGATAGGTGTCCGGTTCAACCCACACCTATCTAAACTCGGCTAACACAGCGTGTAAGAATCCCAATCCTTTAGGTTTGGGAGTACGTCAAAGGTTCAACTTCCAATGTCTGAAACAGACAACATAGAGATTCCAGATCAGCTACTGCAACGTTTAAGCGCAAATGATGCCGGATTTTTGCAGCGGGTTTATTCCGACGGATTGGACAAATATAAGAAACACTTGGCTCGTATCGGTTTCGTTGGGGTGGAGAGTATTCTAGATGCAGGTTGCGGATTTGGACAATGGACATTCGCAATGGCGCAGACTTCAAAGCACGTTATTGGTATAGACATTGATTCAGAACGCTTATCTGTTTGCGCCCAACTTGCTTCAATAAATGATGTCAAAAATGTAGAGTTTCGTCGAGCCAGCTTGGAAGATATTCCCGATTTTGAAGAGACATTCGATGCTATTTTCTGTTATAGCGTTGTGTATCTAACGGATTACCATAAGGTTTTTAGAAACTTCTTTCGCATCCTAAAAAAAGGTGGAACCCTATACATCTGTACCAATGGTCCCGGCTGGTATCTCTATAATATTATCGAAGGACCGAATCCGTCGATGGATTTCCGCCCCAGACGGTACGGTATTCAGACCTTCTGGAATACGCTAATCCACAAACGAAGTGGGTTTTCGCTGAGTACCGGTGCCCGTATAATGACCCCTAGTGGCACCGGGCGTGCCTTGGACAAATCTGGATTCGAGGTTGTTGCACTAGGGGCAGAGGGGACCTTAGCAGTTGGCAATGAACATACCATCCCACCTGCACCAAATTATGATGCAACATATATGGGACTCGTCAATGTGTTTGAAGTGATTGCCCGTAAGCCCTAATAGAACGGGGAAGTGAGTAGGTGAGGAAGGGAGTTAATGAACTAGTGAAAAGCATGAATCGTTTTGTTAGTTCACTGGCTCATTAATGTACTAATGAACTAATGTACTATAGTAGATTTTAGAATTAATGAGACACGCCAAATCGGCGCAGTTGGAAACAGCGCCTACCAAACATGGGGAGCGGAAGTGTCTATTTATTTTTAGATAGGACTTACGCAGTTGAATGGTCAAAGCCTATAGTCCGGCGATTCATCACCGCAGGATACCGTTTCTCACGCCCGATGAATCGGGCAACTACAGTAAGGTCTTAGGTTCGTAGTAGGGCGATTTATCGCCCGTCCGGACGCGCAATGAATTGCGCTACTACAAACTGAAGTGCGTAACTCCTATTAGAATTCACTATAAAATGGTTATGACTGACATTTTTTTCATCATTGGCTGCGCGCGAAGTGGGACAACGGCGCTGGTAAAAATGCTAAATACATCGCAGAACGCAACCGTCTTCGTGGAGCAGAAGCCGAACCTGTGCGTTGAGGCACGGAATTTATATCGGGGCATATTAAGAGATCCGAAGCACGTCATTCAGGAAGCAAAGTCAGAGTCAATTCAAAAGACGTTGTCTAGCGGTCTAAAGTATGGAGACAAAAATCCAAACTATCTGCCATTTATTCCATATATCTCTGAACTGTGGGATTGCAAATTCCTCTTTCCGGTACGCGATGGGCGGGAGGTTGTACGCTCCTTAATGGACTGGCACCATTTCTATAATCAGAAATTCTCGCATAGCGGCATTTTTGCCATGAAAGAGGACGATCCAAATTCACCAGTTGATTCGCCTGAACAGGACTGGTGGGATTATAGCCGCCCACGCCCCAATCCCGGCGATCCGTATTTTGAGGAATGGCAGCAGCTCTCACGGTTTGAAAAGTGCGCTTGGTACTGGGCGAACTTTAACAAGAAAGCGTTGGAGTCTTTATCGAAACTAGATAATCAACGCTGGCTACAGGTAGATATGAAATCGCTGGACCGGTTCAAGATGAGGCACATTTTCGACTTTTTAGGTTTAGACGAATTTAACGCCGATCAAATAGGAGAGATGATAAACGCACGTATTAACTCATTGCAAGAGCGGGCAGGCTTACCTGATAAGTTTCCGCGTTGGACTGACTGGACGCAAGAACAACGAAACGCATTTGATCGGATTGCGGGCGATATGATGCAATGTGTGATATACTAAGAGGCCTAGGCTCCCATAACTTCCGATCGCTTGGCAAGAAAGGAAAGCCGCAAAAATGCTCTACGTTGAAGTGGTAGGCATCTGTTTCTTGGGCCTTGTGACACGTCTGATTTTTCTGCTGCACACGGGCAGTGACCTTGACGCACATCTGTGGCTCACGAAGCTGCGGCGCGACCTAGGAGGACTCAAGGGGATCGGCAGACACCACGTGAGGGATTCGCTCGTACCCGGAATTAGAGGCTATCCCCCACTGCCGCACGCCATTATCGCACACATTAATCCAAAACACTGGGTGCTAGTTGGCAGGCTGACCAACCTCGCCTTCGATTTAGCGAGTACCCTATTAGTCTATTTTTTAACCCATCTTCTGTTTGAGCGCGTTTGGCAGCTATCTTCTGGACAATTTATCTCTGCTGCAGGCGCGGTGACGCTTCTTTACGCAACGAGTCCAAAGCTGCATCCAGTAACCGCTCGATTGCAAGCGATAGGAGGAAGAACGCTAGGGAATCTCTTAACTTTGCTATATTTCACCTTTTTCGGCATCGGTTACCTGTTTGGAATTCCCTACTTCTACCTGCCTTGTCTCCTCCTAGGAACGCTGACGATACTTTCTTCCCAGTTCGGGATGCAGGTATTGGTGGTGAATTCGATTGTACTGTCCTGTTTTTACCGGGACTTCGTTCCGTTACTACCGCTGTTGGGGATCTTTGGACTGTGTATCCTCATTCCACAACTCGGTGCCAGACAGTTACTGGCACGTAAATGGGCACATTACACATGGTATTTCACCGCTATCAAAGAAGGTACAACGCCGATAGCAGAAAGGAATAGTTTAAGAGATCTTGTCGCACTACCGGTTTACCTGTTTTCTCGACCGAGGGAGTTTGGCAGGATAGTTTTTACCAAGGCGACACCGATTATCATCCTCTATTCGATACCAGTTATCCCACTTCTCCTATACTGGTGGCTTTCTTCACCGGATACTTTCACGGTGCTCTTTTCTGACAACGTCATTTGGTATGTAACTGGACTTATCCTCGCAAGTTTCATCGCGTTTGTTATTACATCTATTAAATTTGCTCTATTCCTCGGTGAGGCGGAAAGATATCTTGAGTATTCGTTAGCCTTTTTCCATCTGATTTTTGTCAGGTATTGCATTGTATCGAAGCAGCCATACGAAATAATCTATATCATCACCCTGATTCACATCGGGTTCGTTTTGGTGAATTTCCTGTATCTAAGTTCGATTAGAATTAGAAACAACCTTTGGCCCCCCAGAGAAACAGATCTTGATGATGCTATCAAATTCTTGAATGGGAGAAGCGAACAGAATATAATTACTATCCCGACGAAACTCAGTTATACTTTGGCTGGGAACATGGAGGACACCGATTCCCGTTTTTACTACCCTTCGATGTCGGAACCGGGACGAGGGATGAAGTATATGGGTGAAGATCACGTATATCTCTATCTGATGAAACCAGACTTTGACCATTTTCGCGCCCGGTATGGGGTCAATACGCTGGTAGCTCAAAAACAAGAAGTGGAACTGGCAGCGAAACGAGGAATTGAATACCCTTTGAATTCCTTGAAACTGCTGTATGACAATGAGGGTTATGCGGTCTACAATGTATGATACAGGACTTACGCAAATTCAGCGCGCGGCGCGAGGTTTTTTGTGTTTAACCCCCTAAATCCCCAACCCCCTAAATCCCCCTTATCAGGGGGACTTATGAACCAGCTGCGTAAGTCCTATGATAATAGATCATATAAAAAGAACGATACAACTGGGAAGTATCTATAGCATCGGCAGCATATCCCAAGGTGCGTTATTCGTTTTACTTTTCCCAATCTACACCTCGTTCTTGTCTCCCCACGATTTTGGTATTATTGGGTTGATGTCTATTACGATTAGCCTGTTGACTCGGTTCGTGTCAGCACCGATAAATAGTGCCTTTACTCGATTCTACTATGCGCCAGAATATAAAGAAAAAGGTGATATCTTACTTTTCAATCTATTTTTATGGGCGTTATTGATAATTACCTTTTGTGCTGTTATATTTTGGAGAATTAGTGAGTATCTCGCCGGGGTACTCCTACAAGATAGGAATCTCGCTCACCTCCTCAAAATATATGCGTTGATACTGTTTTTACAACCGCTTTCGTCCCTGTTTTTGTGTTTGCTCCGTATGTTGGAAAGGGCGAAGTATTTTGTCTCTACATCTATATCAAGCCTGTTGATCTCTGCGGGTTTGACACTGTATCTGCTTATTGTTTTGAAAAAGGGAGTGCTGTCACTTATCGTCGGAAACTTGCTCAGTCTGATAGTTACGGTAATTATGGTACTCCCCGTTTTTATCAAAAGATCAACCTTTAAGCTATCTCGTTCAGTACTTATTCCACCGCTGAAATACGCTTATCCGCTGTTGTTGTCGGAATATTCAAATCTTCTCATCCAATCTGGCGATCGGTATGTTTTAAGAATCTTCAATTCCGTGAGCATGGTGGGTCTCTATTCCTTCGGATATCAAATTGCTGGAATCCTTCAGACCGCTTTGGTAACTCCGTTGAAACAGGCGCTGCAACCCGTTGTTCTTAAACAAGAAGAGGATCCCGAAGCCATCAGGGGTTTTCTAAGGGTGGGTGCCACCTATTTCTATCTGGTGGGGTGTGCTGCGTGTCTTCTGATTTCACTTTTCAGTCGAGAGATTTTGATGCTTTTTGCCCGGAAAGAGGCGTTCTGGGCAGCTTGGGTTATCGTTCCAATCATCACTTACTCCTACGTTCAACATGGGCTTGGTAACTTCGTTGGTTGGGGTATGGGACTGATGAAAAAATCGTTCCATGTTTCGGGAATCGTTTTGGTGGCGGCAGTGGTGAATATTGGGTTAAACTTTCTTTTTGTCCCCCAATGGGGTATGTTAGGGGCTGCGTTTGCCACCATGCTGTCTTACATTGTGTGGAATTTGCTTAAAGCATACTATTCGGCAAAATTCTATGATCTCCACTTCGAGGTTGGGAGACTTTTACATATCACAGGAATCGGATTTGGACTTTACGGACTGTCCTTGGTGGTTGCCAATAATGGGACTATCGGAACTGATGTGGCACTGAAACTCCTGTTCTTTTTGGGTTATCCTCTGATTCTCTGGAGCACCGGCTTCTTCTCGGAAAGCGAAAAGGAATACCTACTAAAGCCAGTAAACAGATTCAAAAAAGCCTATTGAAATGTATTTTATGTTCAGAGCACATCAGGACTCAACGGGTAACTATATCTGACTCACTGGCGTTGATGAAAGTAGAGGGCAAAGATGAAAATCGCCATTATGGGGGGTACATTCAACCCTATCCACTATGCCCATCTGTTGAGTGCGGAGGAGGTGTGTGATGGCTTGGGCTATGATAAGATCCTCTTTATCCCATCCGCCCGTCCACCCCATAAAGATTCGCGGGACATCATCGATCCGGAACACCGTTATCAAATGACCCTTCTCGCAACCTCAGATAACGCTAATTTCGAGGTGTCGCGGATTGAGTTGGATCGCGTCGGTCCGTCTTTTGCTATTCAGACCATCAGAGAGTTACAGACCTTCTACGGCGAGGCATGCGATCTCGCGTTTATCATCGGTGCTGATTCACTCATCGACTTCAAGATCTGGAAGGATTATGATGAGATTCTCGACATCTGTCGCTTTATCGCAACTACGCGCCCCAACTACTGCTTGGAAAAAGTGCCATCAGATCTCCGAGATCGTGTCCAGTACTTTTCAATAACGGGAATTGATATCTCCGCAACTCAGATTCGTAAACGTATCCGATCTGGGCGTTCCATTCGATATCTTGTCCCGGAACCTGTCTGGGAGTATATTGAGCGTCATCAGCTATATAAGTAAACTGAAAAACCGTATTCTTTGTTCCTATAAAAACTATACTAAAAAAATTAGGTTTTTTGAAGGGGTGAACGCGTCGGTCGCTTCTTCACGCACAAGGTAGGTGATCTCACGTTGAAACACAAATGTAGTGTCTGCGGAACAGTTGCCGAATTTGATTACAAACCCGGTGGGAAACTGCCGCCAAACTTTCCCTTCTGTAGCGCGCGCTGCAAGTCAATAGATCTCGGCAAATGGTTTGGCGAAGAGTATAAGATCAGTGCGCCGCTGCCAAATGCCGACCTGATGGCAGATGAAGAGAAAGAAGCACTCGCACAGTTTTTGCTTGATGAGGGAGAAGTGGACGAAATTACAAATGAAGAAGAATAATAACAACATCGAAAGAGCAGCGTTACTTGAAGGACCAAAAGCTGTTGAGATTGAAAAATATATCAAATCCAAATTAACGCCGGAGCGTTATGCACACGTCCTATCTGTTCGAGAGTTGGCACTTGATTTGGCTGAGAGATACGGAGCGGATCTGCAGAAAGTAAACCTTGCTGTCCTTCTACACGACTGTGCGAAGTGGATGCGGACTTCAGAACAGTATGAAGCAGCAGCAAGCCACGAGATTCAACTTGATGAAGTCGAACGGCACAACCCGTCGCTTCTGCACGCGCTCATTGGGGTAGAATTCGCTGTTTCCAACTTCGACGTTGATAACCCTGAAATCCTCAACGCCATCCGAATCCACACAACTGGATCCGGTAAGATGACACTGATTGACAAAATTCTGTATGTCGCCGATTTTGCTGAACCGAAGCGCAACCATGCGGAGGCACACTCTGTGCGTGAGCTTGCCTATCAAGATCTGAACAAAGCCGTTTTTGAAGTCAGTCGTTACAAAATTGAATACCTTCTCGCCAAAGGTGTTCTCATTCACCCGCATACAATAGATGCCTATAACAGCGCCCTCTGGGAAATCAGTGGACCAACCCGCAAATAGTGAGCTAGAGTGATTCGCAGTATCCAGCCATTCGTGTAATTCATGGTTCTAACTCTAGTCACTTCTTCAAGGAGGAATAACATGCAAAAAAATATGCTAGAAATGGTACAAGCCGCTGCTGCTACCGCCTTGAGTCGACGGGCTCGTAATGCGGTTATCCTCGATTTAAGGCAATTACCCTCGTTTACTAACTTTTTTGTTATCTGTAGTGGCGTCTCGGATACGCAGGTCGAAGGTATATCCGAGGCCGTACGAGATGAACTAGAAGACAACTGGAATGAACGTCCTTGGCATCGAGAAGGGGGACGCGATGCAGATTGGATTTTGCTAGACTACGTCGATTTTGTGGTACATATTTTTCTTGAAGAGAAGCGAGAATACTATAATCTCGAACGCCTTTGGGCTGACGCTCCACAGATTGAAGTCCCCGATGTGGAAGCTGTTGTTGAAGATGAGGAAGATGAAGAAACGTATGATGAACTTGAAGACTACGATTTCGATGATGAAAGTCTTTTCCCCTCCGAATCTAGCGAAGAAAAATAGGAGAGAAGGATGTTAATTGGTGGCATTAAAACCGAAATTTTAACCGCAGTAGAGGCTGCCTGCCAAAATCGATTTGGACAAAAACCGGAAGCCCTCAAACTAGGCTATCCACCACAGGTCGAATTGGGAGACTTTACGATAGAGTGTTTCCCATTGGCAAAACAGTTTCGGCAAAACCCAGCTCAGATTGCTCAAGCAATTGCAGCCGAAATCGAGCCAAGCGAATCAATCCAATCAGTGGCAGCCGTTGGCCCCTATTTGAACGTTAAAATTTACAATCACATCTTGTTCGGCGATGTATGTGATGAAATTGCGCAACAGGAAGAGCGTCTTGGAAATACCGATATGGGTCAGGGGCAACGGGTCATGGTCGAATACCTTTCCCCTAATACTAATAAACCCTTGCATCTAGGGCATATTCGCAACGGTGTCCTCGGAATGGGGGTGTCAAACCTACTGGAAGCGACAGGGCATACGGTGATTAAGGCAAACCTTGTTAATGACCGTGGCGTTCACATTTGCAAGTCGATGCTCGCTTGGCAGAAGTGGGGAGATGGTGGAACGCCGGAGGCAACCGGCACGAAGAGCGACCATTTTGTTGGGGATTGGTATGTCCGCTACGCACAAGAAGAAAATAAACATCCAGATCTGGAACAAGAAACGCAGGCAATGCTTCTGAAATGGGAATCCGGCGATCCGGAAACGCTCAAACTCTGGGAGATGATGAACGGGTGGGTTTACGACGGATTCGCGGAAACCTATCAAAAACTCGGTCTGGAGTTTGACGCTTTCTACTACGAGTCCCAAACCTACAATCTTGGCAAGGATCTCATCCAAGCCGGTTTGGACGAAGGGGCCTTTGTCGTGGCTGAAGATGGTGCCATAATTGCTAAACTGCCCGTTGATGAGTTCGGTACACAGAAGGACGGGAATCAGAAGGTAGAGACGCTGCTTCGTAAAGACGGTACCAGTGTTTACATCACACAGGACTTGGGAACAGCAAAGATGAAGTTTGACGAGCATCAACTCAATCGTTCCATCTATGTCGTCGGTTCAGAGCAGAATTATCATTTCCAGTGTTTATTCAAACTACTCGATATGCTCGGTTTTGAATGGGCGCCTGAATGCTCTCATCTGTCCTACGGCATGGTGAATCTGCCAGAAGGGAGAATGAAATCGCGTGAAGGAACAGTGATTGATGCCGATGACCTCATTGAGGAGATGTTCCAGTTCGCCGCAGATGAGATTCGGGGACGCGACACGGAAAGCGAGCTTTCGGACGACGAGGTGCAGAAACGTGCTTTTGCCATCGGGATGGCAGCAATTAAATTTTATCTGCTACGTGTCCGTCCCGAACTCACTATCAACTTTGATCCGAAAGAGTCTATCTCCTTTGATGGCTTTACCGGCCCCTACTGCCAATATGCTTATGCACGCTGTGCCAGCATCCTCCGAAGGGCACAAACACAAGATCTTGCCTCGATCGAACCAGATTTTGCGCTGCTCGGAAACGAGGAGGAATTGCAGTTGATCCGTGCTTTAATCCAGTTCCCTGAAGTTGTGGAAGAAGCCGCTCGCGATCTCTCACCCGCTCGGATCTGTAATCACCTATTCACCGTCGCGCAAAACGTTAATCAATTCTACCACAAGCACCCCGTGCTTTCTGCCGAAAGTCCGCCATTGATAAAAGCGCGGCTGGCACTGATAACCGCCTCAGCAGCTGTTATCAAGAAAGCCTTAGCTCTACTAGGTATTGAAACGCTTGAAGAGATGTAGAACGTAAAACGAGGAGACGAATAAAGATGATTCGACGCATTGAAGCCTTGAACTACCGCTGCCTACACTATGTCAGTCAACCATTGGAACCTTTCCACGTACTTGTAGGGCCGAACGCATCGGGGAAAAGCACTTTTCTCGATGTTGTGGGTTTAGTACGAGATCTCCTCACAAGGGGACTCGATGATGCCATCCTTGCCCGTGAAGATCCTATTGAATCAGTTGGCAGAGCCAGGAGTGTCGACGAACTTATTTTCAATCAAATAGAAGACCGGTTTGAATTGGCAATTGAGTTGGAGATTCCCGACAAATTACATAAATCCACAGGCAACGGTCGTTATCGAATTGCGCGATACGAGGTTTCAATTGGAAAAGATCCGGAGAAGGGCGAATTAATAATCACCAATGAAGCTCTGTGGCTTTGTCCAAAGCAGCAGACACCCACTAACCTGCAACTCTCATTTTTTCCTAATGAACCTGTTCCACCGGAAAGCGTATTCGCAAAGCGTGCTCGGAAAGGATGGCATAAGGTCGTGAGTAAGACAGAGAGTGGTAATGATTATTTCCATTCGGAAATTGGAAGGTGGAACAGTACCCTCCGAATTGGTCCTCGCAGAGCTGCACTGACTAACTTGTTCCAAGACGAAAAGCGGTTTCCTGTTGCCTTATGGGTACGGAATATACTGATGGAGGGTATCCATGTATTGGCACTTAACAGTGCTGCTATGCGTCGTCCTACGAGTCCTTCCGTCTCGCGCACGTTTCGCATGGACGGCTCAAATCTTCCACTTGTTGTTAGAGATTTTCGTAACCACCATGAAGGTGATTTCAGAGATTGGTTGGAGCATCTCCGTACCGTATTGCCGGACCTACAAATGATTGATGTTGTTGAACGTCCAGAAGATCGTCATCTCTATCTCGCTGTACGTTATTCAAACTTAGAACATCCCGTCCCTTCATGGTTGTTGTCTGATGGGACACTACGTTTATTAGCCCTCACCCTGCTGGCGTACTTACCACACCATCAGGAGGTATATTTAATAGAAGAGGTGGAAAACGGGGTACATCCTCGTGCTATTGAGGCAGTTTTCCAATCCCTTTCATCGGTGTATGACGGTCAGGTCCTACTGGCAACGCATTCTCCATTGATTGTTGGACTTACTGAGCGGGAAGAAATTCTTTGTTTCGCCAAGAATCCTTCCGGTGCGACTTCAATCGTGCGGGGAAGTGAGCACCCAAAGTTAAAGGATTGGCGGGGCCAGATTGATTTGGGAACGTTATACGCAGCGGGAGTTTTAGGATGAGGATGGCAAAACAGGAACGAAGAGATTTGGTTGTCTTGGTTGCTGATATTCAGCAGCAACAAACCGTTGGGACCTTACTGATTGAACGACATCATTCTTTGGGTATCCGACCGGTGCTTATTGACATCAATTCGGACATCTATCGCCATGATAATCGAGATCCGGGTGTGTTCCATGAAGCTGGACATTTTCTAGCAGCCCTTGCTGAACTATATCAATATGCTTTAGTGTTAGTTGATGCGGAATGGGAAGGCAGCCCCACAAGTGCAGAGGAGATCGAGAAAAAGATTCAAAACGATTTGAACAGAAATGGTTGGGAAGGACGGAGTGCTGTGATTGTGATTGATCCGGAACTCGAAATCTGGGTGTGGAGTGAATCAGACGAAGTGCCTAGGTTACTCGGAACAGATTGGGAGACGATAAAAGATCTGGGACAAAAAACAGGTTACTGGCAGGAAGGAGAGGCTAAACCTTCTCGCCCGAAGGAGCTTTTAGATCTGGTACTTCATCGCACCAGAAAACCGCGTTCCAGTGCACTGTTTCGACAATTAGCCGGAACAGTAGGCTTGAGCAGGTGCCAAGACGGTTCTTTTCGCCGCTTCCGTGAAATTTTGCAAGGGTGGTTTCCCGCATAAAGATCGGCATCTCAAAAGGAGAATCTAACTCATGAAAAAAGACAACGCAACAAAACCAACTAAACCCGTTATTGTATACGACGGTGAGTGCAATTTCTGTTTGAACGGCATCCGCCGGATTCAGAACAAGGATCAAACGGATCAATTTACCTATACCCCCAAACAAATCCCCGACCTCTACGCACACTATCCACAGCTTGAAGCCATCGAATCAAAGGAAGGGATGCGGTTCATCGACGCAAACGGGAGGGTCTACTGTGGAGCGGATACCATCTACCAGATTTATAAACGGCTTGGCAGGTATCGCTATATCACATGGCTTTACCTTGTGCCCGTGGTTCGGACGCTGCTAAAGGGGGCGTACCTAATCATCGCAAAGAATCGGTCACGTTTGAGCAGGTTAGACTGTGAATCTGAAACCTGTTCTACTGAATGAGGATTACATGAAAATTAAAGCGATTGAAACCCATACTGTGGATATCAACCATCGTGGCGATTGGGTCTTTGTCAAAATCCATGCTGTAGATGGCTCGACAGGCATCGGTGAAGCCTCTCACGGTCACGATGGACGCGTCGTGCAAATTATTGAGGGACTCAACTCCGTCCTCATCGGTCAGGATGTGTTCCGAATTGAGGACTTCCACCGCCGGCTCTATAATGAGGGTGAAGGACGACCCTATCACACAGCAATCAGTGGAATCGAGCACGCGCTGTGGGATCTTGTCGGCAAGGCGTTGAACGCACCTATCTATCAACTCTTGGGTGGCAAGTGTCGGGAGAAGATTCGTCTATACGCCAACATCAATCGTGCGACTGTGAACCGAACCCCCGAAGGCTTCGCACAAAATGCCCAAAAAGCGGTCCAGGAAGGGTTCACGGCGGTGAAGTGCGCTCCCTTTGACGACGTTTCCACGCGAGATATATCGCGCGGAACCTTGACTCCTGCGATTCGGACGGGGATTGAACGCATCCGCCGTATCCGCGAGGCCATCGGACCCGACATCGACTTGATGGTCGATTGTCATAGCCGTTTCAATCCGGGCTTAATTGTCCAGACAGCAAAAGCCCTCGATGACCTACATCTTTTCTGGCTCGAAGATCCGATTCCCATGACAAATCTGGACGCCCTTTCCCACGTCAACCAATCCACCTCAATGCCAATCGCAACCGGAGAGCAGTTACGAACCAAAGCCGCGTTTCAAAGGCTTTTAGAGAAGCGTGCTGCTGATTATATCCTGCCAGATGTGAAGCATGTCGGCGGTATTTTGGAATTGAAAAAGATTGCGGCGATGGCAGAAGCAGCGGACGTGATGATGACCCCGCATAACCCAAGCGGCCCGGTTGCAACCGCGGCAAGTGTACAGTGCATGGCGACTGTGCCGAACTTTGCAATCCTAGAGTACGCATGGGGTGAAGTAGAATGGCGGGGGGAACTCCTCAACCCGCCTGAGGGGGTAATTGCCGGATATATTGAACTTTCCGATCTCCCCGGTCTGGGAATTGATCTCGTGATGCACGAAACGTAAAACACAGGACACCATTTGACGAAGGAGAAACCGATGATAGAATTGCCGCAATATGATTGTGTTCGGATCGAGGGCGAAATAAAGATTGATGGTACACTCACAGATGCTGCGTGGAAATTAGCCGATGTCATTGAACTGTTGACGACGGATACAGGCGAAAAACCGCGTCAACCAACAGAGGTTCGGCTGCTCTGGAATAGCGAGTATCTCTACGTCGGTTTCTTGTGTTATGATCAAGACATCTGGGGAACGATTCGCGAGCGTGATGGGAACATCTATGACGAGGAGGTTGTCGAAGTTTTTCTCGATCCGGATTGCGACCTCCGAACATACATCGAGCTTGAGGTGAGTCCGCTCAATACACTGTTTGATGCTTTCGTTGTCAACGGCAAATCACACGGGCAAGAAATGTACGTGCTGCGCGATTGGGATAGCGAAACGTTGCAACACGCTGTCTCCGTTAACGGCACGGCAAAAACGAATTCCCCCGCCGACAGAGGGGCTATCAGTCCGTCGGATACATCTTGGTCCTGCGAAATCGCTGTGCCGTTCAAGGACTTACTGACCGCCCCAAATATCCCACCCAAAGCGGGAGATGTCTGGCGTATGAACGTGTATCGGATTGATCGCGGGGTAACGGAAGCCGAAGACGAATACACCGCATGGTCGCCAACCCGAAAGATTGACTATCACCGTCCACAACATTTTGGCTACCTACGATTCGATGACACATAAATTGAAAGCGATGCATAGGGGATGGATTCATTAATGAACTAGTGAACTATGGTGAATTCTGAAAATAAATGAACACTTTTGCCCCCCGGTAGGTGCGGTTTGTAACCGCACCGCATCGGCACAGTTAGAAACAGTGCCTACCAAATGGGAGAACAGTAGGTTCGGTATCCTAACCGCCCCGATTTGGAGTGTCTCATTAATTCTAAGGTCCACTATAATGAACTAAAAAAACAGGAGGAAACAAATGTCGAATTACGATGTGGAAATGCGTTTGAACATAAAGACACCGATGCGCGATGGGGTCAATCTCTCATCAGATATCTATCTCCCGAAAGCGCAGGAAAAGTTTCCGACGGTGTTGATGCGCACGCCCTATAGTAACAACATGGACACAATGATCGAAAAAGCGCGTCAACTCGCGAACAACGGCTACGCTTGTGTGATTCAGGATGTACGAGGTCGTTGGGATTCAGATGGAGAGCATTACCCTTTTATGAATCACGGTCCAGACGGCTACGACACGCAGGAGTGGATCGGTCAGCAGGAGTGGTGTAACGGAAAAATCGGTATGGCGGGCGGATCGTATGTGGGATTGGTGCAGTGGCAGAGCGCGCCCCATCGGAGTGAATTTCTGACCTGCATGGTGCCTCGCGTCATCTGTAATGACTTTTACACAGGATTGGTCTACCCCGGCGGCGCATTCCAACTCAATGTGCTGATGACGTGGGGGATGCGTACCAATGGACGGACTGCCCAGAGTATTGAATACCATCACTGGACGGAGGCGTTCCGAAAACTGCCGCTCGTTGAGATGGACGAACTCGCCGGACGCAAGCTCCAGTTCTGGAAGGACTGGATTGAACACGCAGCCTACGATGATTACTGGGACGCAATCAACGTTGAGACAAAATGGGGTGAGATGGCTGCCCCCGCGTTCAACATGGGCGGATGGTACGACCTATACGCACAGCACACCTTTATCAATTTCAACGGCTTGCGTCAGGGCGGACGCACCCCGGAATCGAGACAGAGCAAAATCATTGTGGGACCGTGGCCCCACTCCCTGAGTGCATCGACCCACACGGGCGATATTGACTTCGGTGCCCCGTCGATGGTTGACCTAGACGGGGAAGAACTTCGCTGGTTTGATTACTGGCTCAAGGGAATTGATAATGGGATCGTCGATGAACCCCCATTGCGACTGTTTATCATGGGGATCAACGAGTGGCATAACGAACACGAGTGGCCCCTCGCACGGACGCAGTGGCAGAAATGGTATCTCCACTCAAACGGCAAAGCAAACTCCGTGCTCGGTGATGGGGAACTATCCACCGAGGCTCCAGCGTATGAACCGACAGACCACTTCGTCTACGACCCGCACTATCCGGTCCAAACAATAGGCGGCAACAACTGCTGTTCACCCCATATCGTTCCGTGGGGACCGTACGATCAACGTCCAGCTGAGATGCGTGGCGACGTTCTCTGCTACACCAGTGAACCGATGGCAGAAGACATGGAGGTGACGGGACCGATTAAGGTGGTTCTCTACGCCGCCACCGACGGATTGGACACCGATTGGACAGCGAAGCTGGTGGATGTTTCCCCAACGGGTTACGCAATGAACCTGTGCGATGGGATTATTCGTGCCCGATACCGCGAGAGTTTTACCAACCCAACGCTTCTCGAACCGAACACGGTTTATGAGTACGAAATTGATGTTGCGGTCACTGGGAACGTTTTCCAAAAGGGACATTGCATCCGCGTAGAAATCTCCTCCTCTAACTTCCCACGCTTTGATCGCAATCCAAACACCGGAAACACGTTAGGGGTTGATACAGAGATGCGATCAGCACAGCAAACGGTTCATCATTCGAGCCAGTATCCGTCGCATATTCTGCTTCCGGTTATTCCGAAGAAGTGACGGGTGAGGAATCTGCTTGGCATTTTCTGTCTCGTCGTTTGGATTATTTAAGGCTTTCGATAAAAACACAAAATTTGATACAAGGAGCATAATGATGCGTATCTATTTAGCATTACTGGTATCAATGATGTTAGTTTTTGTAGGGTGCGGCTTTGAGAAGTATCTGCTCGATGATCAAGCCAATGAATGGGTCGGCGTATGGCGAATCGAATCTGTCGATGGCTATGGCTATCCTATTGATGCGATTGATGATCCACAAACAGCGACCCCTGATGAAACAACCACTATCTCCATTCTGGAAAATGAGGTGGCGTTCTTCGCGGATTATACATGGATACTTAACTTCGGTATCGAAGTTGAGTTTCAGTACCCTTACGGCGTTTTATACTGGAAACATGTGTCCTGGCTCGAAGGCAATTATAAACTGCTGCCAGATAACAGGTTCCAACTCTCAATCACCGAACTGTTGTCTACCCCTGCCAAAAGAGGCGCACTCGACCATCCTCACGACTTACCATCATCGGCCGCTGACCCTGGCGCGGCGAACAATCCACCCTCTGTCGGCTCTGATGCCGATATATTAGCAGGAAGTGATGAACCGTTACTAGATGAACTTGACTACCCTATTGAAGAAGCGCAGCCTGGCGAAAGCGAAGATTTCTTCTTCCCTGACGAAGTGATAACAGGCACCTGGAACAGAGATGGAGACATACTTGAGTTAATCAGCGATGATGATGGTTCGGTTATCAGGCTTAAACTGAAGAAAAATCAACCGACTTCTGGCGTGCTTGAACCCGAACCCAGTGAGATCTCGCCTTATGTGCCAGAATAACCCGCACCTTAAAGGTTGGGACAAAAATAAAAGGGTTTTGTCAGTAAGATTGATAAATCTTGACGGAATTACGGAGAGTTCACATGCGTCAGCAACGAGTGTCGCGGCGGTGTCTAAGGCAGCAGCTGCTCCGGGCCCTCAATGCGTGCGCGTAAATCTGCGAGGAAACGGGCACAGGGAGCACCATCGATCGCCCGATGGTCGAAGGTGAGAACCAGCGTTGCCACATCTCGGAACTGAATCGATCGATCAGCCACCACAGCAGCTTCACGGACCCGACCCACACCCAGAATCGCACACTGCGGGGGGTTGAGAACCGGCGTAAACCAGTCCACACCAAGACCACCGAGATTCGTCACCGTGAACGTGCCCTCCGAAAAGTCATCAAGCCCCAGCTTCCCATTTCGAGCGCGATCCGCGAGTTCCCTGACTTTGCCCGCGAGTGCTATCACACCGAGCGTGTCAACGCTGCGAACCACCGGCACGACCAAACCAGACTCAATGTCAATGGCAACCCCTAAATTGATGTCGCTATACTGATGTATCGCATTGTCTATCAGTGCTGCATTGAGTTGAGGCTGTGCTTTCAACGCCTCCGCGGTCGCTTTCAGCACAAAGTCGTTGAGCGTAGGGGCAATACCGTATGCATCGCGCCACGCGTCCGCATTTGCCGTGCGGGCAGCTTGGAGCGCAGTAAAATCGACCTCAATCCCCTCCGTGACATGCGGTGCTTGGGACCAGATTGCTCCCAAACGCTCGGCGGTGGTACGACGGATGCCGGCAAGCGGAATAACCTCAACACCTGCAGCCGGCTCCTTAGACTGTGCTGCGGTGCTAGGTGCCGGTGTCTCGCTGGGCGCTTCTAGTGGGGTGGCAGTGCCGTCATCAATCGCGCGCTGCACGTCTTCCTTAGTAACCCGTCCGCCCGGACCTGTCCCCTGCAACGCCTCAGCGTCTATACCGTGCCGTTGGGCAAGTCGTGAAGCAACAGGGGTCACTCGCGATCCGGTAGTTTGC
Organism: Candidatus Poribacteria bacterium; assembly: GCA_965208425.1. Lineage (GTDB taxonomy): Bacteria > Poribacteria > WGA-4E > WGA-4E > PCPOR2b > PCPOR2b. The sequence goes on from OZ242335.1 coordinate 625,875, forward strand.
CCCGCAGCAGGAGTTTCGCTGGCTGCTTTTAATGGAGTAGCTGTGCCGTCATCAATGGCGCGCTGTACGTCTTCCTTGATGACCCGTCCGCCTGGACCTGTGCCTTGCAACGCTTCAGCGTCTATGCCGTGCCGTTGGGCAAGTCGTAAAGCGACAGGGGTCACTCGCGATCCGGTAGCTTGTTCCGCAGCAGGTGTCTCGCTGGGTGCCTCTAGCGGGGTGGCAGTGCCATCATCAATGGCACGCTGTACATCTTCCTTAGTGACCCGTCCACCCGGACCTGTCCCCTGTAACGCCTCAGCATCTACACCGTGCCGTTGGGCGAGCCGAAGGGCAACAGGCGTCGCCCGTGATTCAGCGGCTTGTTTCGCAGCGGGTGCTTGGGCTTGTTCTGCGGGTTCGTCCGGCACCGCTTCCCCTTCCTCTCCAATCCAAGCAAGAGTCGCGCCAACGTCATACACACCATCAACCTGACCCACGATGCGCAACAGTACCCCACTGACCGGTGATTCAATGTCGGCGACAGCCTTGTCTGTCTCTATTGATACGAGCAGCTCCCCTTCCTCAATTTTGTTACCTTCGGCTATGTGCCACTCCACAACGCGACCCGTTTCCATGGTGTGACCGAGAGCCGCTAAACGGAACTGTATTGGCATGAATCTTCCCTTTCTGTTCGTACTAGGTCATTGCGCGACTAACCGCATCAGTGATATCAGGCACTTCAGGCACAACATGCTTGACGAGTTCGGAACTAAACGGCATCGGCACATGTGGACTGCCAACCCGAACAACGGGTCCCTTGAGGTCTCTGAAACAGTTTTCACCGATCATCGCTGCTATCTCGGAGGCCGCCCCAGCAAAACTAGAGTCCTCCCCGCAGACGATAGCATGACCCGTCCGGCTCACCGATTCACAAATCGTCTCGGTATCCAACGGTGACAGACTTCTCGCATCTACCACCTCAACATCGTAGCCATCATCCTCTAACAGCACCGCTGCTTCCAGTGATTTCTGCACCATTGGACCAATGGCAACAACGGTTGCGTCCTCTCCCTCACGATAGATCTTGGCTTGACCGAGGGGTATGATATGATCCCCATCCGGAACCTCACCCCTAGAGGTATAGATTCGCTTGTATTCAAAGAATAGCACTGGGTCAGGACTGCGTATTGCAGATTTGAGCAATCCCTTGGCATCGCCGGGTGTCGAAGGCACGACGACCTGCAACCCCGGAACGTGCATGAACCACGATTCCATGATCTGTGAGTGCTGCGCCGCTAGCAACCGACCGACGCCACACGGCAGCCGAATGACCATCGGCACACTCGCTTGACCGCCGGTCATGTATCGCATCTTTGCCGCTTGGTTGACCACTTCGTCCATGGCGCAAGTGACGAAATCCATGTACATGATCTCGACCACGGGGTTCATCCCGGCCATAGCAGCACCGACCCCCACGCCCATAATCCCTGCCTCTGCGATCGGTGTCTCAAAAATCCGTTCCGGGAAACGTTCCGCAATGCCATCCGTCACCTTGTAAGGTCCACCGTGCGTAATGACATCTTCGCCAATGACGAAAATTGTCTCGTCACGTTCCATCTCCTCATGCAGTGCCTCTCGTAATGCCTCACTGAAAGTTAGTTCTCTCATTATGCTACCTCCTGTTCAGGGGCGAGCACATCCGTGGTGACGTTATCAGGTGTCGGATACGGACTCTCGTCAGCAAACCTTACCGCCTCAGCAATCTCATCTTTGACCTCGTTCTGGATTTGCACGTCCTCCTCTTCAGTCAACCACCCTTGGTCCATCATCGTCGATCGGAAAGTAGTGATCGGATCATGGTTAGTCCTCATCTCTTCAACCTCGTCGGAGGATCGGTACTGTTCTTCATCGCCCAAGCTGTGTCCATAGAAGCGGTAGGTTCGTGCCTCAATCAACGTGGGGCCCTCGCCTCTGCGAGCGCGTGCGACTGCCTCACCGGCAACCTCGTAGACCTCAACGAGATCCTGACCGTTGACGGATACACCAGGGATCGCATAGGATCCCGCCATATCAGCGACCGAATCGAGTACCGCTACATTCATGCGAGGCACCCACTGCTGATACTGGTTGTTCTCGCAGACATAGACAACAGGAAGTTTCCACAAAGCTCCAAGCCCGATGCCTTCATGGAAAGTACCGCGTGCAGCAGCGCCGTCACCAAAGAAACACACCGATACCTGATCCGTTCCGCGTAACTTGCTGGCGAGCGCGGCACCGGTGGCCGGTGCTATGCCGGCACCGACAATGCCATTAGCACCGAGCATATTGAGCGAGAAATCGGCAATGTGCATCGAACCACCTTTGCCAGCGCACGTTCCTGTGGCTTTGCCGAAAAGTTCTGCCATCATACGGTGCGATTCAGCACCTTTGGCTAAACAGTGGCCATGGCTGCGATGCGTACCGAGAACATAATCGTCATCTCGTAGGTTGCCACAGACACCGACAGCAACTGCTTCCTCTCCACAGTACATGTGAAGCGCCCCGACCACGGAACCGAGACTTGTCTGGCGATTCGCCTCTTCTTCAAAGAGCCGGATGCGCCACATATTTCTGTACATCTCCTTACCTAATTCAGGTGACAGGTCCATAAGTAGGTCTCCTAGGGTTGATAAGTTGTAATGTGTATTACGACACGCTATTATTGTAAATATTCTACGCTACAAATTATGCGGTTTGGCATCATATAATCTCCTATTATACCGAACCGAAATAAAATAAGCAAATCGTTGCAGGAAAAACCGGTACGATCACTATATTCGGGATCATCACTCGTGCTATTTTCAAAGCTAGGATCGCTCTATCACTCCATCGGTGGGTACTACGTTGCTTTGTAATAGCCTTCCAACTTCAGCAGTGATTTCCTGCTGCACTCTCGCAACGAATTCATCGGTCGTCGGTCCTTTAACGCGGGTCTCCAATCCATACTCCCCAAACCCGAATTCCACCGTCTCCTTCACATGCTGCTCCGGTCCATCGAAGTAGTACGGCTGCGTCCCCTGAAGCGTCTCGTAGAGACCATCGCCCTCGGTCTTGTAGATATCAGCGTTTGACATGACAACCTGCGGCTTATCGTCCGCCGGGTCGGGGTGCTCTGCCCGCATAGCGAAATCCCCAAGCATCACATACTCTTTCAGCTCCGGTGCCCAGTGGGTAATCTTGTACGTTGGGCCCGGTTTCACCCACGGCTTTATCGATCGCCTTACCACATCGAATTCGTACCACTTTCTTAGCTCCGATAGATGGGGAATCGCACCGTCATGCTCATACTTGGAGATATCCCCCTCTGCCCGGATGTCGTTGAAGACCATGAACCAGTTCACATAGTCACGTGCCCCTCGTGACATCTTCATCATACCGGGTCCCCTAACTGGATTACGAGCGTCAACGATGACTACGTGCGGCATCGTCTCGCTCAACTCCCTGACAAAATCTGGGGGGAAACCTGCTCGCACCTTATTCTCCACTTCGTGAGGCACCCTGAGCCTAAACGACGTGTGGGATCTAACGCGGTCATACCGGAGCGTGAAATCGTCCTTCAGATAGTCCTGAAGTGGTTCAACAACCCACTGCCTGCCATAGCGATCATTCCCAACCACCACGATTGGCCTTGATGTCTTGCCTCTGAAGTGTCTGAGAAATTGCAGGAAACACGCAGCTTGGTATCCGTAACGCTTTGCTTGGGCGAGATGCTGTTCGCTCAGTTCAACTGTCTCTTGGCTAGCTGGCGGCAGCACCGGCAGCGATTTGAAGGCAGCGTACTGCTCATCGCCGCCCCTCCGTCCTCCATTGAGATTTGCGTTCAAGTGGGCGAACCGGAGAAATTCCAGGTCTCTCTGGAGTTCGTTGTCGAGCCGGAATTGACCCTTCAACGTTTCCGTTCGGAGCCGGTCAAACTCTGCTAGGGCTGCATCAAAGTCTGAGTGTTCTGCCAAATAATCGGTGACCACCGGGGTGAACATCACACCCTCGTAGTTCCGACCTTCAAACTGCGTCATCCACTGTCCAAGTCTATCCAGACGACGCGCGATCTCGCCGATCGAGTTGTGGTGGAGGAAGGGATTCAGGAACGGCTCGATCTGGTCTATGTCGATCCTGAGTCCAATCTGATACACTTGAACAACAAGTTGTGCAACTCCCGTAATATCGCTCGATTTGAAAACGAAGGCAAGGGAGTCGTAAAGGTTGTCCTTATCAACCTCTGGTCCCCGTTCCATCTCAGCAAATGCGGATAACATCAGATCTCTGGCAGCCACCAGTTGTCCCGGAATCGCTCGCGCTTGTTCTTCAGTGAGGCGTCCTGCCACAAGTTCGTCGAACCAGTGACTAAGTATTCCACTAGTGTCATCACCGAGCTCACCCGCTAACCGAAGGCATTCTATTTCGGATGCCATCTGATCGAGTTGCTGCCAGACCCGCGCCGGAATTTGCGCCCGCTGGCGCAGATGTTCAATTTCTGTTTCAATGGGGACCATTATTTATCTCTGTACTCGTTTGCTGATAGATTATGTGACATATAGAACCATTATCCGTTTCAGCATCTCTTTGTGGTGAAATATAGGATAGCAAAATCCGATAGAACCGTCAACACTTTTCCGCTGCGAATAAGGTTCAATAATACCGCAGATCAGTTGCTGATTATCCCACTTCAGCTCTGCCATTTCAACCGCGAATTCAGCCCGATTTCATATTGACAAATGGGCTGCAAACTGGTATCCTAAAAATGTTTGAACATCTAAAGAGAAACCGAGTTTTTTTTCTTGAAAACTCGGTTTCTTTGCACTAAGTCTTAACATGAGCGTACAACGAAAAGAGCGGAAGAAATGGGAATGGAGAACGGAAAACCGAGTTTCGTAGCAGCGGGGTTACCCGTAATTGACTGTGACCTTCACAATCGAACTCCGTCACTTGAAATGCTCTACCCGTATTTGCCGGACTATTGGTGCGATCATTGTGAAGAATCCGGCTTTTTCGGGCCTGATGCGAACGACTATCCAGAAGGTGCACCCACTTCGACGCGACCAGAGATCACGGAACCGGCAGAGGATCGTCCCCAATCGGATCTGGCACTGCTACGCGAACACGCACTTGACCCTTGGGGAATTGAGTACGGCATACTGACCTGCGCCTATCGCGTACAGAGCGTGCACAATGAGGACTTAGCGGCGGCACTCGCCTCGGCGATCAATGATTGGCAGATCGAACATTGGCTTAACCCCGAACCACGCCTGCGGGGATCGTTAATTGTACCGAGCCAAAATCCCGACCTCGCAGCCAGGGAGATTGAGCGTTGGGGGGAGCATCCGGGCTTTGTGCAGGTGATGCTGCCGGTGCGTTCACAGGCACCTTACGGCAATCGACGCTATCACCCGATTTACACCGCTGCGGTGCGTCATGATCTAGTGGTTGGTATTCATTACGGCGGGGCACCGGGGCTTCCACCGACATCGGTCGGTTGGCCCTCAACCTATCTGGAAGAATACGTCGGTATGTCGCAGGTGTTTCAGGCACAGGTGCTCAGTTTGGTATCGGAAGGTGTCTTTGACAAGTTCCCTTCTCTACGAGTGGCACTTATTGAGGCGGGGTTCACATGGATGCCATCGCTCATGTGGCGGTTTGACAAGGAGTGGCGCGGACTGAGACATCTTACACCGTGGGTCAAACGATTACCCTCAGCATATATCCGAGAACACATGCGCATGACGCTCCAGCCAATTGATGGACCACCAACTGCGGAGCAACTGCTTCAGATTATCGCTCAACTCGACTCGGACGACTTTCTGATGTTTTCAACGGACTATCCCCATTGGCATTTCGATTCCCCTGAAGAGGCTTTCCCCGCAAAACTACCCACATTGTTGGCACGCAAGATTCTGTCTGAAAATGCGAGGGAATTTTATCAACTCTAAGGGCGTATCCGCATAATCTGCACTAGGAATTCCGATATTAGAAACTTCGTTAAAATAATCCCTGTTACTATGATTGAAAATCTGTTTTTTCTTACGCATTACGTATTATTTGTTAGGCCCAGCGGGATGATGGGTAACATCGTGAGTTGAAATAGAAGAAAGTTCCAGATTAAAAAAACAGTATAAGGAGCGTGATTGATGTCCAAATGGATATTCGTTAATGTTGTTGTACTTCTCAGCCTCTTCGCCGGAGTTTTGTGTGCACACGAGCCCAGATCGGCAAAGTACGTTGTAGAAGCCTACCGGCTGGAGCCCGGTGTTCCTCCTCCAAAGATTGACGGAAAACTAGACGATCCCGCGTGGCAAAAGGCAAAGCCTATAAGCGGTTTCATTCAACTTGTGCCAGATCGAGCCCAACCCGCCACCGATGACACAGTGTTTTACATCGCTTACGACCCGCACCACCTCTACGTCGCCTTTCGGTGTTATGATGCCGAGCCTGATAAAGTTGTCAATCGCATTGTGCGGCGCGGTGGGAACATCTACGATTCAGACGTGATCTCCTTTTTCATGGACCCACACCATGACCATCGCACCGGCTATAAGTTTGCGACCACCCCCGGCGGCGTTCAGAGCGATGCGTACCGTTTCGACGACATCCGATCCGATTCCAGTTGGAGAGGCATCTGGTGGCTAGAAACGGGTATTGATGAGCAGGGCTGGGTTGCCGAATTCAAGATTCCATTCGCAAATTTCCGCTTCCCCGATAAGTCGGAACAGGTGTGGGGATTCGACGTTGAACGGGTGCATCGAAGAAAAAACGAAGTTACCGTTTGGAAGCAGATGACCCAAGCCGGGGCAACCACACGGATGTCCGATCTCGGACTTATGGTCGGACTAAAGGATATCGGCGGTGCCAAACCGTTTGAAATATCGCCCTATCTGCTGGGTGGGGTGTCCGACAAGGAATCACTCGATGGTCAACTGGGGACAGGACTCGATGTTCAGTATAACTTGACCAGCACGCTCAAGACAAACGTCACCGTTAACCCGGATTTCGCACAAGTGGAGGCGGATCAGTTGGAGATTAATCTGACTCGCTTTCCGACCCGTTTCCCGGAGCGGCGTCCTTTCTTCGTCGAAGGAAATAGCTTTTTTGAGACACCGTTAGAACTCTTTTATAGTCGGCGGATCGGCAGAGAGGGAGACATCCTCTGGGGTGGCAAGATGACCGGCAAGATCGGCAGTTACTCCCTCGGTATCCTCGGAAGTCAAACAGGCAGTTTCGGGGCACTGGAAATTGGTCAAGAATCAGAATCCAAGGAGGAGGCGTTATATTCGACGGTCCGGTTAAAGAAAGATATCCTACAACGCTCCAGCGTTGGACTGATATTCGCCAACAAAGAGCATCTTGATGCGGAGGATGGCTATGGCCGAGTGGGCGGATTCGACACAGACCTGTTCTTTCTGAAAACCTATCGGCTGTCGGGACAATATGCGATGAGTTTTAATCCCAGCGAAAATCCAGAGAACTCCAGCGAAAACACAAGGGATAAAGCATACCTTGTTGAACTCGCTCAGAGCAATTACCTCTGGAATACCAGAGTGAGACTAGAACGAATCGATCCGCTATTTGAAGCAAATGAGACAGGATTTCTCCGCAAAGAGAGATACCGAGGTTGGCAGCAAATGAATTTCATGGGGACCTATATTCCTCGATTCGGACCGCATCGAGCTGCTTTCCAGGTTCGTGGCAGGGTTTCCCAGGATCTATTCACCGATACATATTTTGACGATTGGGAACAGAATAATCCAGATCTGATCCTTTCACCGGAATTTGACGAGGATTCAATCAGTTGGAACTTCAACGCTGGAGCGGATTGGCGCCCCACCGAATCTTTCTGGGAGGGAATTGGCGTATCTTATGGACGCAGTCGGGAGGTTGAACTTACGGAGGTATTTACGACAGACGGATATGAATTATCTTTTTTAACAAATACTTCGCGCCCTGTTTCGGTCGGCTTGGATGGGGGGATAGGAAATTACTTCAATTTCTCGCGGCAGGCGGTAGGGAAGCAACGGCTACTTTCCCTCTCAACCACTATCCGCCCCCAGAGCAATTTTACGATTGACCTTGAAAGTGGATATGCCCTAAGTTTGACCCAAGAGGATGTCATTGATGGACGTTATTTCACGAGTTCTTTGCGCGTTACCTATCTGTTTACGCGGGATCTATTTCTCAGGGTGTTTGCACAAGCCGGACGTGAGCGCACCGCTTTTAATCAGATCGAGACCGAAGAAAACTATCTGGTCAGCACCCTCTTCGGTTGGGAATATAGCCCCAAAAGCCATATTTTCCTTGCGTATAATGAAGATTGGCGAACCGACGCAGGAGAGTTACAGCTAGGCGATCGGGTCGTCGTGTTCAAAGTTTCTTATCTCTGGAATCTCTAATAGCAGGAGAGCTAAACCGTGCCTCCATCATCCGAAATACAATTTTCATCGGCAGAGCTCCTTGATCGCGATTTCTCGGACTACAACCCCCGTTTATCATTCGATGGGGATACCGCTGATGCGTGGCGGGATTGGCGAACCCAACTGCTCCCTGAGCTGCGAGAGCAGCTTGGACCTTTTCCGGACGCAGCGTTTCCCCTAAACCCGCAAATCGTTTCCACCGAAAACCATGACAAAATTACGATTCACAGAGTGATTTACCATTCACGAGAGGACGCTCCGATTCCCGCCTATCTGTCTATCCCGAAGGGCATCACGGCAAAGATGCCAGCTGTCCTCTGCATCCACGGACATGTGCCGGGCGGCAAAGAGAGCGTTATCTCCGGTGATGGAGAGTTCGGTGCCCCTTACGGTCGTGATCTCGCAGAGCAGGGTGTCATCACGTTGTGCCCCGATAACGCTGGAATGGGCGAACGCGCTCACCCGTCAGGCGGTTGCGATTTCCTCTGGCGACGGCTGAACTATCTCGGTTACGATTTGACAGGCTATCGGGTCTATGACCTGATGCGGGGTGTGGACTACCTCCAAAGCCTACCGGAGGCAGACGCAGAGCGGATCGGGATTGCAGGGCTATCCGGCGGGTGCTGGCTTGGCATCGTCCATGCCGCACTAGATGAGCGAGTTCAAGCAGCGGTGTTAAGCGGCTATTTTACAACCTTCGCGCAAACGTCATGGTTTGGGCACTGTATCTGCCACCACCCGAAAGGGATTGGCGAACTCTGTGAGATGCCGGACATTGCGGGGCTTATCGCACCACGCCCAACCTTTGTGGAGTGGGGGACGGAGGACGTGAGTCGCCCGGTACACCCCGCCTTTGAGATGGCACAGCGGATCTACCGCGCTGCGAATGCCAGCGATCAGATCACCTTACAAGAATTTGGTGCCGGACACCTCTTTTCAGGGGAACAATCATTGCCGTGGTTAGTCCAAACACTATCTCAGAATCGGAGGAGATACTCATGAACCCTTTACGAATTGCTGTAATCGGTGCGGGGGCTTACGAAACCTCCCGCTCACGCGGCTATCAGGCGGTCATTAAGCAATTGACGGACCTCTACACACTTTGCGCTATCTGCGACAAAAACGCCGAGGCGTGCCGCGCCGCAGCCGAGACCTACGACATCCCAGCGCAATACACAGATGTTGAGGAGATGCTTCAGTCCGAAAAGCCGGACGTGGTCTTCTGTCTGACACCAACCGATTCGCTCAATGTTATGGCGATGACGGTTGCCAAGCACCGGATCAACGTCATCACCGAGATTCCCATCGCTATTTCGTTGCCGATAGCGGACGCCATAACGGAAGCGTGCAGGCAGAAGGATGTCAAATACGAAATCGCCGAAAATGTCTGGCACTGGCCCCATGAACAGTTGAAACAGAAAATTGTTCGCGCGGGAACCCTTGGAAAGATTCGACATGCGCGACTCTGGTATGCATCGGGCAGCTATCACGGCATCAACGCGATTCGCATGATCCTCGGCTGTGAGCCTATACGTGCTTTGGGCTATGCAGCCGAAGTGCCGACACAGCCCTACACCGGCTACGGCGACGAAGCGATGACAACACGGTGGTGGGAGTCCGGCATCATTGAGTTTCCGGGAGGAATCACCTGCCTCTATGAGATGCCACCGCCGGGGGCCCGTGGCAGCCACTGGGAGATTGAAGGCACGGAGGGACATCTCTCCGGGGATCAGCTGACCCTTTACAACGACGGTGGGAGTTACCAAATTGAGGATGTCTATACAGAAATTGACGGCGAACAGGTGCTAGACCATGTTCGGATAGAGACCTCCCCGCCAATCGTATGGTCAAATCCGTTTGCAAAGTACAAGATCTCCGCGTCGGACGATGTTGCCAAAGCGAGCATCCTCCACAGTATGTATCGTGCTGTGACTGAGGATATTGAGCCTGCTTATGGTCCCGTCAATGCCCGACGAGATCTGGAATTGTGGATCGCAATTCGGGAGAGTGCCCGACGTGGGAGCGCGTGGGTAACTTTACCAATTCAAGAGATAACGGGGTTTGAACGCCAGATTCATGACGTGTATGAGCGTAAATATGGAGGGCATCCGATTTCAGGGGTCGAAGCACTCAAGGATGCGCCCTTCAGCCGAGCAAGTGTGATCTGGGCAGTTGCAGGGTGGTTGTAAGAACCACCGCATTGTAGTTGCCCGATTCATCGGGCGTCCGTTCCGAGACCAGGGTTGGCAACGGTGTCCAGAGGCGATGAATCGTCGAACTACAGGGCTTTGGCTGTTCAACTAAGTCCTAAAGGATTTTCTTTCGTGTGAGATAGAAGGAGAAAATATGCTAAAAATTGGAATTGTTGGTGCTGGAGTGATGGGAAATCGCCATGAAGGTAGAATCGCTGATTACGGCGCACAAGTTGTCGCAGTTCACGATATACATCTCCCGGCGGCACAAGAACTTGGGACGAGAGCAGGTGCGAAAATCGTCACGGATGACCTTGAGCGGTTCTTTGAGGCTGAAATGGATGGATTAATCATCACCACCCCACCCCCTGTGCGTCGTGAGCCGGTGCGGAGGGCTTGTGAACGCGGTATCCACCTGATGATTGAAAAACCGCCTGCCTTAAATATGGCTGATGGACGTGCGTGCCTTGCACATATTGAGGAGGCTGGGGTGATTAATGCGGTCAGCTTTCAACTACGCTACGGCTCAATCTACGAGAGACTCAAAGAGTTGTTGGCTGATGAAACGGTGCATCTCGTTCACACAGTTTGTACAGTCGAGTATTACCTCACCTTTCGGATGTCACCGTGGTTCTTGCAACGCCAAATCAGCGGAGGTCCCCTCGCCGAGCAAGCGATCCATATTCTCGATTGTGCCCGCTTTGTCATGGGTAACGTCAAGCCGGTTCAGGCGCACGCAATCGGCACCAAGAATATGGCATTGGATCGAACCGAGTTTGACGCTGAAAACGCTATGCAGATGATGTACGAACTCGAAAACGGTGTCTTCGGTACGCACATGAACCACTGCGGCACGAAAGGAAACGGTTTCGAGCTAGAGGTTATCGGTCCGCAGTTACGCCTTCGGGCAGATGCGCGGGGTGGTCGCAACGGTGACCGAATCGTCGGTCATTTGCATGGAAACGACTTTAATGAATCCGTGCCCGCTGAAAATAGCATCGGTCTCGATAAGATCCACGCATGGCTTCGTGCCATCGAAACAGGCGACCGCTCACTGATCCGGTCGGACTTTGGAGACGCGATGCACACCCTCGCATTAATAGAGGCAGCTATCAAAAGTCAAGACACCGGCGGCTTTGTAAAGGTTGATTCAAACCCCGATTAAAAGCAGCGGGTGAAAAAATGTGAAAGCCAGAAAACGGAAAGAAAAAGGAACGCAAGGACGCTAGGGCGCAGGGACGCAAACATAAAAATATAGGACTTACGCACCTCATGTTGTAGTTGCCCGATTTATCGGGCGTATCGGGGCGTGGTCAGAATTCACACCCATTGTAGGCGGGGCATCTTGCCCCGCATTGGCACTGAAGCATCGAGCTACAACACCTCGGTGCTCAACTGCGTAAGTCCTAAAATAATAAAGATTCTCCTTTGCACCATTGCGCCATTGCGTTAAAAATCCCTTGTTCATTCTCTCATTGCCTCCCCTTCTCACTTTCCCACTTTCATTCTTATCAGGTAGGAGAAAATTAACGTATGACAATCAAGAAAATCCTCATCACCGGCGCAGCGGGGTATCTCGCCGGTTTCATCATCGAACGCCTCCGATCCAAATATGAACTCACGCTCACCGATAGGGTCGAGCCCAAACCGGATTTCAAAGACCTGCCCTTCGTGCAAGCGGATCTAATGAACTATGAGGACATTGAAAAGGTTTGTGAAGGGCATGATGCCGTTGTCCATCTCGTGGCGTTGGTGCGCGAGCGTTTCGACAAGCCAGCATGGCTATTCGCCGATGTGATGGTCAAAGGAACGTGGAACATCGCCGAAGCCTGTGCGACGGGTGGGGTGCAACGGCTGGTCAATATTTCAAGTATCTCCGCGTGTAGTCCGCTTCCGGGGGCGGAGCTGCCCTACCGTGTCGGCGCGCCGTTTACGTTCAATTCGGGCGGGCTGTACTACGCTCTCGCAAAATACTTGGGTGAACAGGTCGGAGAGGCTTACTATCAAGCGCACGGATTGAGCGTTATTCACCTGCGGCCCGGTGTCATCGCCGGCGATGGACATAATCCCGGTCCCCAAGCACCGGACAATTTAGACCAAGCCGGGCCAACCGAACCGTGGTTTGTATATGTTGACCCACGCGATGTGGCACAGGCAGTTGAGTTGGCAATCAAAACCCAAGACGTGATGTACGGTTCTTACCACGTGGTCGCAGGACGCGAGGATTCCCGATTTGATTGGAAGCAGACTGCCGAGGAACTTGGCTACCGCCCGGAACACAATTGGTCCGAAATTCCAGAGAACAGCGGTTAGAGAGGAAGCGTCCAAATATGAAAGTGTTAATTATCGGTGGCACAGGAAATATCAGTCGTGGGATTGTCGCAGCGCTGCTCAAGCGGAATCACGAGGTGGTGATGTTCAATCGTGGACAGCACCCGGACGCACCCCCACCAAACATACAGGTAATTCACGGAGATAGGCAGGATCGCGACGATTTTGAGAACAGGATGCGTGCCGAAAAGTTCGACGCCGTCATTGACATGATCTCCTATAACGCCGACGATGCCGCCTCTGCCCTGAGAGCATTTCGTGGACGGGTGGACGGGTTCATCCACTGCTCAACGGTCATGACCTACGGACCGCCATTCCCGTTTAGCGGCGTCAATATCCCTGAAACCGCACCGCTGAATGGCACATCAGAATACGGGTGTGGCAAGATCGCTGCGGACAAACTACTTTTAGACGCACACGCCGAGGACGGTTTTCCCGTGACAATCTTCAAACCGTCCTACACGCACGGACCCGGTATGCTAGTGCATCGACAGGTCGGAGGCAACGGGAGTTGGATTGACCGCCTGCGTAAAGGCAAGCCGATCCTCTCAGCGGGAGACGGACTGAACTACTTCCAATTCCTTTCATCACGTGACGCAGGGGTAGGATTTGCAGAGGCGCTCGGACGGTCAGAATGTTTCGGTCAGGTCTACAACATCGTCCACCCAGAGGCGCGGACATGGGACGAATGGCACCGTACCGTCGCCCAAGCGTTGGGCGTTGAAGCCGAAATTGTGCATGTCCCCCAAGAGACACTCATCGCCATTGCGCCGGAACGGTTCCGCGGGTTAAACGGAAATTTCGGTCACACGCAGATCTATACCGGTGCAAAACTCGCGAGAGATATACCCGAATTTCAGCCAGAAACGCCGGCTGTGGAGAGCGTTGCAGAAAACATCGCTTGGATGGATAGACACAACCGTGTACCGGACAGCGATAATGATGATCTGGAGGATCGAATCATCGCTGCGGTACGTGACCTGCCAGCCCGTTTGCATTGAGGATTAAACAGTGTCTAGTGCCTTCGCAGTAGTAGGATACCAAAAAGAGTTGTAACTGTTCAACTCTATTCGGTAGAATATTATTCTATGAACAGTTAGCAGCAATAAGATCTCCATCAAAATATCAAGGAGAAAAGATGTCTATCAATACCTTACAAAAATATGTCCAAAGGATGAAATGCTTGAGAAGAGACGAGGCACACGGAGATCCTGCTCCTCACAAGCCGCTCCTGCTATTAGCAGTCATCGAAATGATTGAACAAGGACAAATTCACGAAAATAGGATTTACTTTTCCTCGGATTTGAGAAAAGTTTTCAATAAATATTGGTCAAAAGTAAAGAATGAGAGACCTAATATGGTCATGCCATTTTTTCACTTAAAAAACGATGGAAAAGAAAAAAACGATAGCTTCTGGTTTCTCCAGCCAATCCCCGGACGCGAAAAAACATTAGAAAAGATATTAGAGAGTGGTGAGAAAATAAGAGGTATTTCTCGCCTTCACGAAGCTGTTGCGTATGCAAGTTTGAAGGATGACCTTTTCTTTTTACTCACTAATCCCCAGCATCGAGAGACAATCCGTCAAACCATTATTGATTTTCACTTGACAGATTTCAAAAACGAAATTAAAAGTTTCATCCATCAACAGAGACTCATCACAGAACAACAGATTGAAAAGTATAAGCAATCGTTGCTCCATAGAGCCAAACAGCCGTTTTCACCTCAGGAGTCACGAGAGCTAGTCCAATCCGAAACACCAATCCGTAGGGCAGGTTTCCGTAAAGCAATCATGGGGTTGTACGATTATACCTGTGTTGTCTGTCGCCTGCGCATCGTTACAAGCAATGGAGAAAGTGCAACTGATGCTGCCCACATTATCCCATTTAGTATTTCGCACGATGACGACGTTCGGAATGGGATCTCTCTTTGCAAATTGCACCATTGGGCTTTTGATACGGGGCTAATCTCCTTGAGTGAGGTGTATCGGGTTATCGTTACGCAACTCGCAGAGGAACAGGGACCAATGGAGTGGAAGCTATCCAAACTGGCTAATGAGCTTATACTATTACCGAAACACGATTTGTATCATCCGGCTCCAGAAGCTTTAGAGTGGCATCGTAAAAGGTGGCTCGGACAGTAACTTAACGTGGTGGTCAGTGCTATTTATACAGCGTTTCTCGTTGATCCTATTCGGTTAATTTAACAGGCTGCCGAGAAAGTTGTTATGGTAGGATACGGAAAAGAGCTAGGTAACTGTTCAAAATTTATTAGGGAGTTTTTATGGAGTACGAAGATCTTGAGTTTAAAATTCCACAGGAAAATGAAGACTATCCAGAGTGTTCAGAGTTCGTGACTTCCGCGGTAGAATCAATTATCCAAGAAGCCCTTGAAGCAGGTAGAAACAAAATCGTCATCAATACTAACCTTAAGCTGGGGCTGCCGATGGAAAATATAAACAAGATTGCTGGACCTTTTGTAGAGGCTTGGGCTCTTGAGACATTTCATGAGGTAGTGAAATGCCAAGACAACGAATACCAATTGATTAACGTCGAAGCACAAGAACGTCTTCATAGAGCAGACATCATCCTCCAATTCAGGAAGAAGAGGAGGACCGAATCGGGTATTACGGCAGAAGTGGATGTTAAGGCAACGGCTGAGGATATCCAGTCAAGTGGTAGGTCGCCCAATATTACCTCCTTCAGCCGTATTCGTTCTGCATATGTTGAGGATGCAGACTACATTTTTGTAATACTTTCTTTCAAACACCGAGTTTACTCAACGAGGAACCTGATTTCGGGCTTAATGGATGGAATCATGGAGGTTGTTGCGTATAATGCTTATGATCTCAAATATCTTTCCTCAACAGACTTCAATTACAATCCAGCTCTCGGCACAGGACAAATTCAGGTGCGAGACATTCATTATGTTTCGTTAGAAAGGAGAACAACTTGGGAGTTTTGTCAACTGTTAGACCACAAATATCTTAGTTCTACCAGAAAAACTCTCCAAGATTGGCTGGATCTTGCGATAGGGCATGGTTGGATCAAGTACGATGGGTGAGTTTGATATCTCTATCAACGGAGGTAACAGGAATGAGTAATTTACAAATTATCGAGGGGGATGCTCTAGAACAACTTCCTCATGTCCCTAGTGAATCGACAGATCTTATTATTGCTGACCCACCATATAACCTAGGCAAAGAATACGGCAATAACTATGACCGGAAGGAATTCGATGAGTATCTTAAGTTCTCAACACTTTGGTTAACAGAAGCCCGTAGAATTCTTAAACCAACGGGAACGATTTATGTTTTTATGGGTTTTCGATTCGTTTCCTATTTGTACGATATACTTGACCGTGAGCTTCAGATGTATTTCAACAATTGGATTTGTTGGCACTACACACAAGGAATGGGAAGGACAAAGGGGTTCTCTCCGAGGCACGACGACATTCTAATGTTTACCAAAGGTAAAACGTTTAAATTCAACTTAGACAATGTAAGAGTACCTCAAAAATACTACCGTGAGCGCAACAACATGAGAGGGGCAAACCCAGGAGATGTGTGGCAGTTTTCTCATGTGCATTATTGCAACGAAAACAGACAAAATCATCCCACTCAAAAGCCAGAAGGTTTAATTGAAAGGATGGTACTCGCATCGTCTGATGAAGGGGATGTTGTCTTAGATTTATTCGCGGGTAGTGGCACCACCTTAAGGATTTGCCAGCAATTAAACAGAAATTGCACCGGTATCGAATTAAATCCAGGATACGTTAAAATGATCAAGGAACGTCTAAATAGTGAATTCACAGGGTTTGATAGTGTAGATCCTCGAATGGAGCGCATTCCTTTAGATTTGAATAAAGAAAAAATTAGACAAGAATATCTTGAGAACCATAAGAAATGGTTTCTGAATCATCATGCCCCCTTAATTGACAAATTTGAGGAATCCATTCAAAAATTATATGGTGACGAACAAGCGGAAATACAAGGAGAATTTGACTTTGATAAGGAAACAATAAAGCTAAAAAACGGAACTGATTAGATTCTAACCCGACGTTGCGGTTAACGGCGGGGATTTGCAGTTTTATCAATGTTTTTGGGTTGCGATGGGTTTTAGTTTGTCGGAGGTATTTGGGCAAATCCCTGCCACCACTGAACTTTTTCGTTAGATCTGTGACAAAAAAAAGGAGTCATCATGAAAACTAAAATATTTGCAATATCAGAGGGTTACTTTCGTAGAATATCAAAAGCGGCTTTATCTCTTGAAAGCGAGATTAATGCTTGGCTTAATGCTAATCCTGGAATCAAGATCATAGATATAAAGCAGTCATCATGTGGAGGAAGTGCGGAACCAAGCAAAACTATTGTTTCTATTTGGTATGAGTTAGAGTCTAGCTAAAGTGTGTAAGGGAACAACTCCCATCGTTGTTGTCTGATAATTATGCGTTAAGTGGAGGCAGGGTCATGAAACAAAAGCACGTTTCTACGAATAGTTCTGAAACCGCTCTTTCCTCGCGGCGGCGCTTCCTTGCGACGATGGGCAAAGGTGCTGCGCTCGCCGGTCTGGGAATCTTCGGTGCCGGTTCGGACGCTGCCGTGAAAGGTCTGTTTGGCAGGGGACTCATTCCCGCTGCGTGGGCGGATATTGAACAGGATCTACTCCCGAAGCCGGATATGCTCGTCCACTCAGAAAACCCTTTCAACGGCGAATTTGCCCCGCACCTGCTGAACGATAATGTGACCCCCACCGCCCGACACTTCGTCCGCAATAACAGTAGCATCCCCGAACGCGCCAAAAGCGGCGACCTACACGGTTGGCAATTAACGATTGACGGCGAAGTTTACAAAAAACTTACACTTTCGATGGACGACCTAATCCGTTTCCCACAAGTGACTATGCAGGCGGTGGTAGAATGTGCAGGAAACGGCAGAAGTCTGTTCACGCCGAAAGTTGACGGGACGCCATGGATTCGCGGTGCGATCGGTTGCAGCGAATGGACCGGGGTGCGCCTGCGCGATGTCTTAAAAGCTGCAGGCTTAAAAGAGACTGCTATCTATACCGGCAACTACGGTGAAGACCTGCCAATCGGTTCAGGGGAACAATTTTCTCGAGGCATTCCGATTGAAAAGGCGATGGATGAGCACACACTAATCGCTTTCAAGATGAACGGAGAAGATTTGCCTGCGGCACACGGGTTCCCCGCGAGATTGATCGTGCCGGGTTGGATCGGGAGTGCGATGCAGAAATGGCTCAACCGCATTTGGGTCAGAGATCAAGTTCACGACTCAGAAAAAATGAGCGGGTATTCCTATCGCATACCGGCATATCCACCGGTGCCGGGGAGTAAGCCCCCGAAGAACGAGATGATAATCGCCACGTCAGGAAGGGTTAAATCACTCATCACCAAACCTCAATCGAAAACTGCCGTCAAAATAGGTACACCTGTTAAGGTAAGAGGTCACGCTTGGGGCGGAGAGAACAAGGTAGATAAGGTCTACATCTCCACAGACTTCGGTATCCGGTGGCAAGAGACCCGATTAATCCAACCGGCGAATCGGTACGCTTGGTCCCATTGGGAAACTGAAATTGCCTTCGGGAACAAAGGATACTACGAGATCTGGGCGCGAGCGTTTGACGATAAAGGGGATACCCAACCTTTCAGCCAACCGTGGAATCCGAAAGGATACCTCGGGAATGTCATTCATAGGGTTCCCATTATGATAAGCGCGTAAGCGCAGTTTGGGACACGGGCAATACTAGCGGTTATCGCAATACTATGGTGAATTCTAAAAATAAATGGACACTTTCGCGCCTCGGTAGGTGCGGTTTCCTTACCGTACCGGTGCCGACTCGTCGAGCATCCTCGATAAATCGGGATTTGGAGGGTCTCATTAATTCTAAGATCCACTAAAAATACTCGCAATATCAGGTGATTGCTTTCGTAATGTATAAGACTATAAGACAGTGGAGGTGACTCAGATGAAACATGTAATTGATGCTATCTACGAAAATGGTACATTCCGACCAATGCAGCCCAATATAATCGAAATTTCCGAAGGGACGCACGTCCGCATCACCGTTGATGATGAGACAGAGCCGGAATCTCTGAAACTTGCAACTTGTGTCTACGACGGTCTTTCTGAGGAAGATATTGACGAAATCGAACAAATCGCACTTAATCGGAGTAATTTCTTTGGCACAAGGGGTACGAATTGATGCCACCTAAGACGATTTTGGATACTTGAAACGGAGATGAGCAGCAGTGTCACAACCAATCTACATGGATAACCACGCCACCACACCCATCGATCCACGGGTGCTGGAGGCGATGATGCCGTACCTGACAGACCATTTTGGGAACGCTGCCAGCAGTACACACCTATTTGGGGAATACGCAAAGGATGCGGTGGACGCTGCACGCGCTCAGGTCGCAGATCTAATCGGTTGTTCAGAGGCGGAGATCATATTCACCAGTGGCGCGACGGAATCGGATAATCTCGCGGTCAAGGGGATCGCCTATCAATATAAAGATCGTGGAAATCATATCATTACCAGCACCGTCGAACACCACGCAGTTTTGGATTCATGCAAGGCGTTGGAGGAATCAGGGTTTGATGTGACCTGCCTCCCTGTGGACAAGTACGGGATGGTTCATCCACAACAGGTCGAAGCCGCTATCACCGACAGGACCATACTGATCAGCCTCATCTACGTCAACGGCGAAGTCGGAACAATAAATCCCATCACAGAAGTGGGCGAAATCGCAGAGAAATATGGTATACTTTTCCATTCTGATGCGACGCAAGGGATCGGCAAAATTGAATCGAATGTTGACAAACTAAAAGTAGATCTGGTGTCGTTCACCGCCCACAAGATGTACGGTCCCAAAGGAATCGGTGCCCTCTACGTCCGCAAGAAAAACCCACCGATCCAGTTGTATCCACTGTTACATGGTGGCGGTCAGGAGAATAACATCAGATCGGGAACGCTCAACGTCCCCGGCATTGTCGGTTTTGGCGCAGCTTGCGAGTTGTGCAAGCGGGAGATGACGGAAGAAGCGAAACAAATCACTGAGCTACGCGAGCAGCTTTATCACGGATTGTCCAAACGGATCGACCTCATCCACCTCAACGGACATCCAACAAAACGCGTCCCCGGCAACCTCAACCTCAGTTTTGAGTTTGTCGAAAGCCAGTCGATACTATCGGGCTTGAATGAGATCGCACTTTCATCAGGGTCAGCTTGTAATTCTGACTCCGTTGAACCATCCTACGTCCTACGTGCGATGGGTGTTAAAGACGAACTTGCTCTCGGTGCTATCCGGTTCGGATTGGGCCGTCACAACACGGGAGCGGAGGTCGATACAGTTGTAGAGTGTGTCGCAGCGCAGCTCGCCCGATTGCGTGAACTGTCACCCCTCTATGAAATGGTGCAGAGTGGCAACCATGAAGCAGTAATACCAGAAAATGGAGAAGTATAATGAACTTTTTTAAGAAAGATAAAAAGAAAGAAACAAAAAATCCAGAGTCAGCCAAGCCACGCATGACGGGCCATCCAGAACTCAAAATGGCAGATGCAGCGCCGGCTGGCAGACCCACCGCCCCACAAATGGGGATGCCCTCCCAAGGGCAACCGCAAAATATCCTCATCCCGAACGTTAAGTCTAAAATCGCTGTGGCGAGTGGAAAGGGCGGCGTTGGTAAATCAACGGTTGCTACCAATCTGGCAATCGCTTTGGCACAAAACGGGGCTCAGGTCGGACTTATGGACGCAGACGCCTACGGACCGAGCATCCCCACGATGATGGGGGCGAAAGAGCAGCCGCAGACCAGTCCAGAAAAGAAACTCATCCCGATCGTCCGGCACGGCATCAAGCTGATGTCCATCGGCTTCCTTGTCCCCGATGAGCAGGCGTTGATTTGGCGGGGACCCATGCTACACAGTGCAGTCCGTCAATTCCTAGGCGATGTGATTTGGGGTGAACTCGACTACCTCATCATTGACTTGCCCCCCGGCACAGGGGATGTTGCTCTCTCTCTAACGCAGTCGATTCCGCTGACGGGTGGTGTGATTGTGACAACGCCACAGGACGTCGCACTCGCTGATGTCCGTCGCGGTGCCGCTATGTTTGATAAGTTGGGTGTGCCAATTCTGGGCGTGGTCGAAAACATGAGCTATTTTGCATGTCCCCACTGCGGGGAAAGGACGGACATCTTCCGAAGGGATGGCGGCGTCAAAACCAGCGAAAAACTGGGAACTCGATTCTTGGGGGAGATTCCCCTTGACGCCGAGGTCTGTACCGCCGGTGATCTCGGTGTGCCCATCGTTGCATCTCATCCCGATTCACCCCAATCCCAAGCGTTTCACCATATAGCCACCGAACTTGTGGAAGAACTCAGTGACCAAGATTCTGACGACGAATTGAAAATTATTTAGGTTGTTCTTCTTTCAAGCATTCTTATGATGCGAAGACTGAAATCCCCCAATCCCAGCCCCGAAAAATCTTGACTAAGGAGGTAATTTTCATGTCTAGTTGTATCCCACTGACCATCCCGGCAACAGATATGTCAACGGATGAAATTAATGCCTACCTGTGTGTTCTGGATGCAGATGAAATCTTTTCTGTTGCGGAAATTGTACGCAGAAAGGAAGATCGCCAGGAAGGATTTCAACGAAACCTATCTAAAGTCCGTGTCCGTCAAATCGCTGCTTACCTATCAGAGCCGAGACACATGTTTGCAAACAATATTATTATCGCCTTTGACCGGAAACTTTCCTTCAACAACGAAAAACTCGCATTGCCAACTGATGAAGATAAGCGAGGATGGGTGGTAGATGGACAACATCGACTCGCAGGAATTCAGCAAGCACAGTGGAAACATAAACTGGCGGTAGTCATCCTCAGTGATTTACCCATTGAGGACATGGCAGGTTTTTTTCGGACCATCAATTCAACACAAAAGGGTGTGCCAACCTCCCTTCTGTATGATTTACTTGGCATGACCAAAAATGGAAAATTTGAAGAAATCCGAGGGCATGAACTCGCTGTGAAATTGAATGAAGAATTTGAATCCCCCTTACACAATAACATTGATATGCTTGGTTCTGGACCTAGTCGAATCACCCAAGCTCGAATTGTTAGATCCTTGAAACCGTTAATAACAGAAATAGGACTTCTTGGAAGATACTCCATAGAAGAACAATTTGGCATCCTTAAGAATTATCTTGTGGCGATTGTTACTTGTGTTGGCGAAGAAACATTTAGGAGTCCAGAACACATCTTCCTGACCGGTTTAGGTTTTGCCTCGCTCATTGATCTGTTGCCCACAGTATTTACTGACACATTAGCAGCGTATAACGACTTTAAGATTGATTCAATCTGCCAAACTATTAGAGGCATCGAAGAATATGATTTTAGCCGCACGTTACACAAGGGCTTAGGTGGAGATGCTGGTGCAAACAAAGTAAGCAAAAATATTGCTCAACTTCTTCGGACTCATCAGGACGATTCTGATTCTCCGTCCATTAGGTTATAGGTATTAATGTTTACAAATGCAACACTGATTTATGCAAATGTTGTGCGCCAAGAGCTTCAGTCTTGCCTTTCTGAACAAGGGGCTGGCATTGTGCGTACATCGCCTCCTGTTCGCATTTTCTCTGAAGGCATGAAAAACGCTATGTTACGAGAGGCAGTTCGATTTGCTGAGTGTAGTATTTCAAACGTTGCCCACGCTTTGCAACTCTTAAAAAGAAACTATACAGACTGGCCTATTGTAACTTATTATTACACTTCGTTCTATGCAATTTGTGCATTACTTCGCACCAAAGGTTATGCTATGACGTATGTTGATGCTCGCGCTTATCAGATTGAGCCAGATCCCGAGCACATTGGAAGCTGGTGGTATACTTCATTAAGTGGTGATCGGGGGCATCTTGCTGTCTGGAATCAATTCGATGCTTGCTTTGGCGAGGATCCACCAGCGGATTGGGACAATCTAAAACCCTTAACCAATCCAGATGAAAGAGAAATTCGAACGCAGCATAATTATCAGCCAGACATCATGGGTGAGGAGTTGCATCAAGGAAGCCAGAAGCAGAATGAAAACGCAAATCTTTTGAGGGCAGATTTGTTTGGCACAAGTGAGATACAACTAACAGACGAGCAACAACTCTTACGCCGATCTCAGCATCGAACTATTGCAGCTGTGCAGGCAGTTGTGCTAACTTTGCGGCAAACTAATTTAGAGTATGTGTGTACCGAAGGTATGCGGAGGCTTCGTCGAGCCTTGAATCAGTACAATAACCTCCTACCGCCAACATTCTTATCTGAACTCAATACAGCACTTCAAGATTAAAGGAGACAACATTTTTCGTTCCTCTATCACATATCTTTTGGAGGTCTATCTGATGAAAGAAAACGATCCACTTATTTCCGAACTTGCAAATATCGTTGGATCGGAGCATGTAATCACCGATCCGACCTCACTATCCGTTTATGAATGCGACGGGGCGACCGTGTTCAAAGCACTCCCCGACGTTGTCGTTTTTCCGACAACCGCACAGGAGATTTCAGCGATTGTCAAACTGGCGAACAAGCACAACGTTCCCTTCGTTGCACGGGGTGCGGGTACCGGCTTGAGTGGTGGCATGTTGACTGTCAACGGTGGCATCATTATTGCACTAAACCGAATGAATCGTATCCTTGAGATCGATATAGCGAACCAACAAGCAGTTGTAGAGCCGGGGGTTGTAAACCTTTGGTTGACGCAAGCCGTTCAAGATGATGGATACTATTATGCACCGGACCCCTCTAGCCAGCAGGCCTGTAGCATCGGCGGAAACATCGCTGAAAACTCCGGTGGTCCCCACACACTCAAATATGGCGTCACCTCAAATCACGTTTTGGGGCTTGAAGTGGTGTTGACCGATGGGAAAATTGTTGAGTTCGGCGGTGCCGTTGAGGAAACACCCGGCTACGACATTCGGGGTGTCATGATTGGATCGGAGGGCACCTTCGGCATCGTGACAAAGGCAGTCGTCCGACTCTTACGCAAGCCGGAGGGCTATCAAACCCTACTCGGCGTATTTGAAACGATTGACGATGCGTCTAACGTGGTGTCCAGCATCATTGCGGAAGGCATCATTCCCGCTGCGCTGGAGATGATGGACCACTTTGTCATCAAAGCGGTCGAGGAAGCATTCCATTGGGGATTCCCGCTGGACGCCGGCGCTGTTCTCATTGTTGAACTGGATGGCATAAAGGCTGGGATGCCGCAGCAAGCAGAGCAGATAACCGAAATCTTCAATGAGAACAACTGCCGCGAAACCCGCTACGCCAAAGATGAGGAAGATCGACAGCAAATCTGGAAATCGCGTAAAAGTGCTTTCGGATCGTTTGGGCGACTTGCACCCAACTATATCACACAAGATGGGGTGGTGCCTCGCACGCAGCTTCCCAAGGTCCTCAGACGAATTGCAGAAATTTCTGAGAAGTACGATATTCCGATCGCCAATGTTTTTCATGCCGGCGACGGAAATATTCACCCGATTGTCCTGTTTGATGAACGCGACGCAGACCAATGCGAGCGAGTCGAAGCGGTGAACATGGAGATTCTCAGCGCATGTGCGGAAGCGGGTGGGACGATAACTGGCGAACACGGTATCGGGGTTGAAAAGATGGATTATATGCCGCTGATTTTCAGCCCTGAAGATCTGGCGGTGATGGCAACCGTTAAAGACATCTTCAACCCATCAGGGTTGTGTAACCCCGGGAAGATATTCCCAACCGCCGAATCGTACGCCAAACTTGGGCTATAACCCTCTAAAACAGAGAGGAGTTACGCACTTCAGACTGTAGTTGCCCGATTCATCGGGCGTAGGAAACAGTATCCTGCGGCGATGAATCGCCGAACTACAGGACTTTGACCATTCAACTGCGTAAGTCCTAAACAAAGAGGAGTGTCTCATGAAATACTGGAGCCAAGTCTTACAATGGGTCACTGTTGTAATTGTAGCAATCGGAATAGGGTGTGCCCCTCCAGCTAGCACACCGGAAGCAGCCCAACCCGTGATGACTGAGTCAACCGAAGCCGAAGCGATGTCCGCCACGGGTCCAAAGATGGACACCTTCGATGAGCCGGATGGATCTCTATTTGCGGTCGAAGTGCCCCATAAAATTGAAGGGGGAATGTTACATTTACAAGCCGGACAGGAGGATACAATCCTATTATCATCTGTCGAAAGTTCAGCGATGAAAGAATACACCGTCACCGCTGAAATAATGCCGCCAGATGTTGGTGAATCCGCTGGTCTTGCTTTTGCTGTCCGAGGTAAAAGTTCACAAATCCTATTCTATGTATACCGTCCGGCGGGTGCAGACCCGTTCGGCAAACGATGTAGCGTCGGAGTCGAAGGGCATGTCGGTGGCAGAAGTATGCGTGCGCCAGATATTCGTACACGTGAGGTCACCTTTCAAAAGGATACCCCAATCAAACTTTCCGCACGTCAAGTCGGTCAAAATGTGACGCTCTCAATCAACGGCGAGAATATCGGACGCTTTCACGAGCGATACCTAAAACCGGGCAAAGTGGGAGTGTATGGAAAATCTCAGCACGGAGACAGCAGCCCCGCTATTGTCAAATTTGATAGCTTCGGGGTTGAGTAACTTATCGATATGTCCAACGCAAATCGGTTACACGAAGATATAGTTCAAATTGTTGGCGAAGCGGGGTTGCTTCCAAACGACCAACTAAATCGTTATGCAATTGACGGCATTGGTCCCCAAGCTGTCGTTTTACCTGCGTCAGTCCATGAAATTCAAGAGGTGTTGGGCTATGCCGCGGATAGTGGCTTATCGGTTATTCCCGCGGGAAGCGGGACCAAGTTAGGGGTCGGCAATCCGCCAGAGGGGGTCGATTTGGTCCTGTCAACGTCAAGGTTGGACCAAGTGTTGGAATATGAGCCCGCCGACCTGACGGTGACGGTGGAGGCTGGCATTCAACTCGCTACACTCCAAGCGAAGTTGGCTGAACATGGACAATACTTCTCACTCGATCCGCCTTACGCTGATCGATGCACAATTGGTGGAATAACCGCAACAAATGCCAGCGGTCCTTCGCGGTTTCGATTTGGCAGTGCTCGAGATCTTGTCCTCGGAATGCGGGTTGTCCAATCGAGTGGAACCGTTGTTAAGAGCGGGGGCAAGGTTGTCAAAAATGTAGCCGGATATGATCTCAATAAGTTGTACCTTGGATCGTTCGGTACGCTGGGGGTTATAACGGAAGTTTCGCTCAAGCTGCAACCGTTACCAGAAATTGAGCGTAATATTTTATTAACTTTTGCCGACATTGGGGAGGCGGTGAATGTTGCTTCAGAAATATCAGGTTCGCAGCTGCTGCCCACTTTCTTTAACCTATTTGTCAATGGTGCACCGCTCACCGACAGACCTGAACCCTGCCTCTTGATTGGACTGGACGGACATCCCGAAACCGTTGAATGGCAAATTGATTCTGTTAAGACAATAGCGCAACAAAACGGGGCTATCGGTGTGGGAGTGTATGAAGGGCAGCGGCAACGAGAACTCCAAGCGTCGATGTGCGCTTTTCCAGAAGGTAGATCATCTACCTCTATCGTCATCTGCCGAGCGAATCTCCGGATGACCGATGTTGGAGATTTCGTTAATGCCGTCTTAGAGGTGAATGATTCCTCATCTTGGCGGGTCCGAGCGACGGGATTAGTCGGAAATGGCGTTGTTTATGTCATCTTTTCAGACTTTCCCGACGGTGAGGTGCCGGTGCAGCATGTGGCGGACACTATCGTAAATCTACGCGACGCTGCTGCAAATGTTGGTGGAAATCTAATCGTTGAGTCCGCGCCAACGGTGCTCAAACGTCAAATTGATGTTTGGGGACCAGTCGGTTGCAGTTTTGAACTGATGAAAGCAATCAAAACCAAGCTGGATCCGATCGGTTTGTTGAATGTAGGGCGTTTTGTCGGCGGGATTTAGTGTCACAGTGCTATCTTAATAATTGTCTATACCTTGAAGCCCTGCGGACCCAACCCCCAATATCCGGTTACGCATTACGTTTTACGCAATGTACATCACTCAAGAAGTTCTGAATAGACTTGAAGCGAAGTACGGTGTGCCATGTGTTCTTCGCACCGCCTACACGATGAATCAACAGGCGTTTGATCTGCTCAAGTGGAGTATGCGGCATGGACGAGCGCACGATGTCACTCTGTTCATTTCCAAAGGTGATAAGATTGCGGTGATCCGAAAACCGAGTTATCCTCTTGATGTCTACCGCCCGCCCAGCGGTGGCGTTGAACGAGGAGAAGATTTTGAAGTAGGTGCACGGCGGGAAGCCTATGAGGAAACAGGTTTAGAGGTTCAGCTCCAGAAATATCTTCTCAAAGTGTACGTTAACTTTTCTTATGATGACGAGACGGTGTCCTGGACATCTCATGTGTTTGCCGCTCAGGCGATAGGTGGACATTTACAACCTGTTGATACTAAAGAAATAGCTGGTGCACGTTGGGCAACTGTTGATGAGTTAAATACTAATCTTTTGAAAGCTCTGCAAGAGTCAGAGTCCGCCGGTTTGAGATACCGTGCGGAGCTGCAAGCCGCAACCTTGCAGCAATATAGGGAGGGTGAGGTGATATGTAATGCGAACACAAGCAAGGAGGATTTTGTGGATTGATGATGAGATAAACAGTTTAGAGAAACACATCCTATTCTTGGAACAAAGAGGTTATCAGATTACGCCTGCGATGAAGGGAGTTGATGGGTTATCGCTGTTAAACGAAAAAACTTACGACGCAGTCCTGATTAACCATATGATGCCCGATATGGACGGGATTCGTCTGCTTTCAGCAATTAAGAGGAAATGCCCCCATTTACCGGTGGTCATGGTAACCGAAAACGAGCAAAGCGAGATTATGAATGAGGCAATTATCCATCGCGTTGATGATTTTTTGATGAAGCCCTTGAACCCACAGCAGATTGCCTCACAACTGGCGTTCCTCCTCGAATACGATGCTGTTACAGAAGATTATACTGCCCAAGAGTATGTTATTGATTTTAATAAGCGAAGCGCATTAAAACAGCACGATGTTGATTGGAAAACGTGGATTGACATTTACACCCAGCTCGCCGAATGGGATCTGCGTCTGGATGAGCTTGACATCGCCGATAGCCTACGTGAAACGCATAGGCTAGAAAAACAGGAATGTAACGCCCTATTTGCCCGCTATATTGAAGAAAACTATTCTAGTTGGTTGGTCGGTGAGGATTCCCCTGTTTTATCGGTGGATCTGCTTTACAAACATGTCATTCCGGAGATACAGGTTGGCAAGCAGGTTTTCTTTATGGTGATGGATTGCATGCGGCTAGATCACTGGCTAAAAATTAAGCCCCTCCTAGACCCATACTTTCAGATTACGACACACTATCACTACTCAGTCTTGCCCACGGCGACAAATTACTCCCGGAACTCGATTTTTAGTGGTCTGTTTCCGCTAGAGTTTTCCCAACGCTATCCCGATTTATGGGTGGAAGTTGATGGCGAGAACACTAGTGTCAATCGTTATGAAAAAGATCTGATGCGATTGCAACTAGAGAGGCACGGCATCTATCTCAAACCCACTCCGCACTACTTTAAAATCTTTGATGTGCGCGGAGAAATGGAGTACCTGCAATGGATTAGCAATATCCAACGCATCAGTTTAGCAGCGGTGGTCGTTGGTTTTATTGACCATCTGACCCATAAACGTTCTGAGATCGCCCTGCTCAAGCAACTCATGCCCGACGAGACTGCATTTCGTACATTTGTGCGAGGTTGGTTCCAACATTCGGGTGTGTATAAGATCCTCAAATTGTTGGCGGATCGAGGCGTTACAGTCATTTTAACGGCGGATCACGGTTCGATTTTGTGTCAGCGTGCAGCGAAGGTTTCAGGCGACAGACCCGCAACGAATGGGCTTCGGTTCAAAGTCGGCGGCGAACTTATATGTGACGAAGAAGCCGGATTGAGAATTACGCAGCCAGAGCAGTACATGCTGCCCGATACGCCTTACGAAAAAAATTACGTCCTCGCTAAAGAGGACTATTACTTCGTTTATCCGAATCAGTTTAACGACTATAAGCACCAATTTAACGGAGGATTCCAGCACGGTGGCATCTCAATGGAGGAGATGATCTTACCCTGCGCTATCCTTGAACCGAAGTAGACATTTACCAATAACCCCAACCTCCAAGAGGTTTCCAAAGTCCCCCTGATAAGGGGGATTTAGGGGGTTGGTTGTGCATTTGGAGTGTCTAAGTAATTCTAAAATTTACCAAAACCTCCTTTAGGTCTAAAGCCCAAGCATTTATGCTTGGAGCAGTTGGGGCGCAGCCTATACAGATTGCTTTAGCACGTTTTTCGTTGATTTGACAGTCAAAAAATGGTATACTTGTATTGCCAATTCGGGATAGAATACGACCCCCAACAACCTCGTTGGGGTTCTATCCCACCGCTGTCGTAGCGGTAACAGATTGGCGAATATGGCAACACCTTTCTAAAAACTGAGGCTCATGTTAAGAAATCGTGCAATCGGACCCGAAGGTGGCTGTAGGTCGGGCTTCCTAGCCCGACAGTTATTCGTTTATCGGGGCAGGTCCCGATTTATCGGGATCCTCGCTTCGCGGGAGATGCCCCTCCCACAGTCGGGTTGGGATTCAAAGTTTTTTGTTTTCTATCGGTGTTTCGCACTCTCTTTTTACATGAGCCAAAACTGAAAGCAGTGACTAGGCGGATCGACCTGAGCCATAGGGGATTCGTGTCGCCCTATCACATAGAACGATAAATCGTTCACCCGTTGCCGCCCGGTAGATATGCCGGGTAAAAAGTATCTGGCTGGCTTGGCAGGTGCGTTCCCTGCCTCGTCTCCCGCCAGTAGTTGCCCTTATGGCGTGGGTCCGTTAGGGTGTGATTCCCTAGCTGTGACCCCGGCTATCAGAGCGGGTAAGAATCCAAATCCTTTAGGTTTGGGAGTACGTCAAAAATGCTGAAAGGAAGAACATCATGAAATACCCCGTTCAACTTCGATGGATTTTGGTTGCCTTGGCAATCATGGTAGCGACCACCTTAATTGTAACGACTGTCAGCTTGTCTAGCGAGGAGGCAGCCAATGAGCCTGCTGCCCCACAGATAATTGCTGTGAAATTTCACGCAGATTGGTGAGGTTCCTGCAAAAAGATGGGGACCATCTTCACCGATTTGCAGAACAAGTTCGATGGAAAGCCTGTACTCTTCGTCACTCTAGATTTTACGAACCGGACCACTCACTATCAGTCAGAATTGCTCGCTTCAGCGCTGGAAATGGGTGAAGCCTACAAAGCTAATCAGGGAACGGGCTTCATTTTATTGCTAGACAGCCAGACGCGAGATATATCGGCTCGCCTAACGAGCAAGCAAACCTTAAAGGAAATGAGTGCAGCGATTAATCAACAATTGCAAAAATAAGCTTCACCTTTCGGGGGGCTTTTATAGCCGCGAAGGTTAGATATGAAAAGTAAATCAGTTTTTCGCCCTCACTTTCTGTTATGCCTTATTTGTGCGTTATACATCGGAACGCCTGCTGCTCTATGGGGACAGTTATCACGTTTTGGGCTGCCTAAGCAAAATGCCAAACCAGTCGAGATTGTCACGGCGCATGGGGTCCTGTCGGTAAATCAGGTGCAGCCCGGCAGCACATTCCAGATGGCTATCGTGATGAAGTTCGCGCCGAACTGGCACGCAAACGCGAATCCCGCCGGAGAAGGCTTAATCCCCACAGAAGTTGCCCTTCCCGACCACGTCGATCTGATATTCGGCGAAGTGGTGTATCCCAAGGCAGATGTCCTCGAAATTGCTTCATTGGGCGGGAAAGTCCCGGTATATCACGATGAAGCCGTGATCGGGTTCCAAACGACATTACTCGACTCAGCACCGTTAGGACAGATAACGCTTCCCTTCCAATTGACATATCAAGCGTGTAACGATGAGCAGTGTTTGCTGCCGAAAACAATCGATTTCAATGTTGCGATTGACGTTGTTGGAATGGACCAACCGATTCAACCTATAAACGACGCTATCTTTGCAAACCTACGACTCGGTTTTCCTCCTGATAAGCCCTCTGAGACCGCTACGAGCGAAAGCGGTAAGTTTTCTCAAGCGTTATCCCAAGGTTACTTTTGGGCATTCCTCTTCGTTTTTGTGGGTGGAATCTTGACCAGTTTCACGCCGTGCGTTTACCCGCTAATCCCGATTACTGTTTCCGTCTTTGGTGCAGGTGAATCCGTAGGCCGTCTGCGATCCTGTCTCTTATCCGTCACTTATGTTCTGGGCATCGCACTAACATACGCAATTTTAGGCGTCGCTGTCGCGTCAACGGGGGCGGTCTTTGGACAGATAATGGCAGACCCACGGGTGATGCTCCCGGTGTGTGGGATTCTCCTCGCGCTCGGACTGTCTATGCTCGGTGTGTTTGAACTCCGCGTGCCTTACGCCCTGCAGAATCGACTCAACAACGTCGGCGGTGCCGGATTTGCCGGTGCATTTGCGATGGGAACCGTTGCCGGCATCATTGCCGCACCCTGCACGGGACCCGCATTGGGTGCAGTGCTTTCTTATGTAGCTACCACGGAGAGCGTTTTCCTCGGATTCTGGTTGCTCTTGACCTATGCCCTCGGTATGGGATTGCTATTTATCGTGATCGGGACGTTCTCGGGTGCTATCGCTGCTCTACCGAGATCTGGGGGATGGATGTATATTTTGGAGAACATATTCGGCGTCGCTATTATTACCGTGGCGCTGTATTTTCTCAAAGATGCCATTCCACCACTACGTGCCCTGCTTCAGAATTCTACGAGCTTTTTTGTCATTGCAGGTGTGCTTGTGCTAGCTGGGGTTGCGCTCGGTAAATTTTCCCAGCGATTCAAAGACCTGCCCCGTCTGGTGCAACTCCGCAAAGCAGTTGGCGTTTTATTGGCAGTTGTTGGGCTTTATATGTTTATAGGGGGACTCACAACAGCGGAAAGTGATCTCGTCTGGATAGCCGACGAAACCGAAGGATTGGAGACTGGGCGGAGGGAAAGCAAACCTGTCATGCTCGATTTCTACGCCACATGGTGCGCTGCTTGCAACGAACTAGAGCATACCTACTCTGATCCTGCGGTGAAATCAAAGTTATCGAAATTTGTGAATGTCAAACTAGACTTCACTCGAAACTCGGAGGAAGTCGAACGGTTGAAGCAAAAATACGGCATTGTTGGCTTGCCGGTGGTGCTCTTCTTCGATTCCGAAGGGAATCAGTTGACAGAAAAAAGACTTGAAAAGTTTGTTGGACCGGAGGAATTTTTGACGCTCTTGGCGGGGATTCATTGAGGAGAGATTAAAGATGCGCAAATGGTTGCTTTATTTTGAAGCAGTGGCTCTGATTGCACTCATCGTCCTGATAGTCGTGAATACAAAAAGAGGTGGCGCAGCAATCAATTCACCTCCCGCATCACAAGCGGGTGCATTCATTGAGCAGGGAGATGAACACTTTGCAAAGCAGAACCTACCCCAAGCCTTATTTGCGTATTGGGAAGGCATTCAGGCGATTGAGGCAGATACAAACAACGTCAACCATGCGTCGCAGCTGCACGCCCATCTCCGTGTTTCGGAAATCTATTTCCACAGTAACTGGACAGCAGATGCGGAAATCCATCTGAATCGTGCTGCGGCGATCGATCCAGACCATCCAGCCGTCCATCTGCTGCGCGGAAAGCTGCTGCGGGACACGGGTGAACAGGCGCTCGCTGTCCAAGAGTTCCTCGCTGTAATCGCCAAAGATCCAACGTATGCGGAAGCGCACTATCAGTTAGGTGTGCTGTACCAGGGGACAAAACAGTTTGAGGAAGCACAGACTCACTACAATAAAGCAATCGAAAATGATCCGGACTTAATTGATGTGCCTTTTGAGCCGATGCCAATCGGTCTGCAAGCCCGATT
This sequence comes from Candidatus Poribacteria bacterium, assembly GCA_965208425.1. GTDB lineage: Bacteria > Poribacteria > WGA-4E > WGA-4E > PCPOR2b > PCPOR2b. The sequence goes on from OZ242335.1 coordinate 658,841, forward strand.
GCAGCTCTCACGAACCTATCGTAATATCCAGCAGATGTATCAGTTCATTGACCGAGAGCTGACCGCTGAGGAACAGGCGCAGCTTGTTGGCTTGGAAGATAAGGGACTTGAAATTCTTGAAGAGGTCGTGGCACACGCACCGGACTTCACAGAGGCGAAACAAGAGCTCATCGGATTACTCTATGGCCGTGCAGCTATACTCCGGCGCGGGGACGAGGAACGTGCTTATGACGAGGCGTTAGATGTGTACCAGCAAATCGTTACGCTAGACTCGACTGAGGTTGACGCATATTTGTGGATGGGGCAGATCTACAACTCGTTCTTACAAGATCCGGAATCCGCACTCGAAGTATATAGAAAAGCGTACGCACTTGAACCCGATTCAATGACCCTCACGGAAATCAAGAACCTCGAAAGAGATTTGGAGGAGATGAAAATCGAATAAGCATCACTGATCGTTTTTACCAATCCGCAACGCTGCCATCCGACTCGTAATAATGCTCGCCGCCCAATTCTTCATCGTACCCCTCACGATTCTGCATCGCCTGTTTCTCATCTATCTCAAAACCGAGTCCGGGCTTCGTCGGTAAGTCAATATGTCCGTCTTTGACTTCCCAGTCCGTTTTCAGCAGCCCGTCACCAAGCGCCGCATCAACCTGCTCTTGGATGAGGAAATTTGGAACGACCGCATCAGCCTGCATACAGGCGGAAAACGCCACAGGTCCAATCGCACAGTGCGGCATAGTGTGGATATAGTAGACTTCTGCCATATTCGCAATCTTCTTCAACTCTGTGATTCCGCCTGCGTGTGATCCGTCCGGTTGGATATACGCCACCGCCTGTTTCTCAAACACATCGCGGAATTCCCATCGCGAGAGCAGACGCTCTCCAGTCGCAATCGGAAACGGAACGTGGTCTGAAACCAACTTTAGGGCGTCAACATTTTCCTGCGGCACAGGCTCCTCCACAAACATGGGGCGCATCCCCTTCAGTTCGTGGCAGACTTCGATGGCGAGTGCTGGTGTCATTTTACCGTGAAAATCGAAGCACAACTCCGCATCATCTCCCACCCATTCCCGCATTAGATAGGCACGCTCAACAAAGGCATCGATCACAGCAGGTGGTTCATGTGCTCGCCACGTACCGCCGGGCCCTGACTTAAACGCCTTGTAGCCTCCCTTCTTCTGTAACATTTCGAGGCGTTCTTTCGCAGCAGCTTTCCCCTCGTCCGTCAAACTGCCGATCCCCCAATGTGCATAAACACGAATGCGGTCACGCACCGCACCACCCAGCAGCTGATGCGTCGGTACACCGTAGTGTTTGCCGGCGATGTCCCATAGTGCCTGATCGATGCCGGATAAGGCGCTCATCAACACATTGCCGCCCCGGAAAAAGGCGGATCGGTAAATGTGCTGCCAATGATGTTCGATGCGTAACGGATCTTTGCCAATCAGGTAGTCGGTGAGTTCGTCGACAGCGGCGATGGTGCTTTTCGGCTTGCCTTCAAGCGTTGTTTCTCCCCAGCCGACAAGACCATTGTCAGTCGTGATTCTTACCAACCGCATCCGATGACGCGGAAAAAACTGCTCAATTCTTGCGATCTTCACTAAGTTTGCTCCTTTTTTCAAGTCCACTTCGTATAACCCAAATTGCTGGGTTCTGTTGACATTTATGTGAGATCCGTCCACGTTTCAGCACGTAGGTTGGGTTGAGCGACAGCGAAACCCAACAAGATATTTATTACTCACGCACCGCCATACGTCGATAAACCCCCAATCGTAGGGGCGAGGTTTCCTCACCCAACGATTTGAGAAACCCAACCCTACAGAAATTACCCTAATGTAGGGGCAACCCTTGTGGTTGCCCAAAATCCTGCCTCAAGTTGCTGTGGATCCCGATCTTATCGGGGCAAGGCAATAGGTTATCAGTTAAATGAACTTTTAACCCTTGACCACACCAATCGGGCGTAACCGTGCCACCCGCCGTGAAAGTCCCGCTGCATCGACAACCTTGACGACCTCATCCACATCTTTGTAGGCTTCAGGCACCTCCTCATGGAGTGTGCGTCGCCCTTCTGCGCGGACGAAGATTCCTTGCTTCTCAAGATCTTTTTGAATGCTGCGCTCTTTCGTGATCTGCATCGCTTTCCGACGCGAGAGCATTCTGCCTGCACCATGGCACGTTGTTCCCCACGTCTGTTCCATTGCCGATGGGTTGCCTACCAAAACATAAGAAGCGGTGCCCATATCGCCGGGTATCAGGACAGGCTGCCCAACCTTCTGATACTTGTTCGGAATTTCAGGGTGTCCCGCCGGAAATGCTCGTGTTGCGCCTTTGCGATGCACGAACAGTTCACGTTCAGTCCCATCAACAAGATGCTTCTCAAACTTGCCGATGTTATGTGCGACATCATAGACCAACTCTAAACCGAGTTCATCAACTCCAGTCTGAAAGAAATCCATGAACGTCTGACGTACCCAGTGCATGATACACTGGCGATTATTCCATGCGTAGTTCGCGCCACACGCCATCGCTGTGATATAGTCCTGCCCTTCCTTTGAATTAATCGGGGCAGAGGCGAGTTGGCGATCGGGCAGATTGATTCCATACTTCTTCGCAACTTGAACCCATGTTTTGACATGCTCATCGCACACCTGATAGCCGAAACCGCGCGAACCGCTATGAATCATCACGCAAATCTGTCCCTCCGTCAGTCCCATGACCTCGGCAGCTTCCCGATACAGAATCCGATCTACCACTTGAACCTCTAAAAAGTGATTTCCAGAGCCGAGTGTGCCGAGTTGATTTTTTCCGCGTTCCAAGGCGCGTTTGCTGACAGCTTCCGCATTGGCAAGAGATAAAAAGCCGTTTGCCTCCGTAAATTGAAGGTCTTCAAGAAAGCCGTATTCACGCTCAACCGCCCAACGCGCTCCCTGTTCGACCATCTGCTTCTCTTCTTGCTGGTTCAGTCGAATCTTTCCACTTGATCCAACACCGCAGGGAACATTTTCAAATAGCTTCGCAACAAGTCCTTTGGTTCTACCCGCTAACTGCTTCATGTCCAAATTGGTCCGAATTAAACGAACACCGCAGTTAGACACAACAAAACTGTTTGCAATGAAGTTGTGATCCGGATGGTCAACTGTAAAGTCGTAAACGTAACCGTCAAACTCAATTGGGGTGATTGATTCGATACGATCCCAGACCATACCACTTTTGTCCAAATCCTGAGTCGCCTCTTCAATGTACGCCTCAAAAGTTGGAAAGGCTTGGCTGACTCGTGGTTTCGTCTGGCGTCCTTCATAGATCGACCTTTCGACAAAACGTTCGTTAATGTATTCAGACTCGATCTTGTCGGTAATTTCAGAGATCGATAGCCCATCTGTGTGCATTGCAACGGCAATCCTTGCAGCATTCTCTCGATCTTCAATCAATTGTTGTTTGAGCTTGAGATACTGTAGTGCAACATTTGCGAGCGTCTTACGTTCTGCGTTGTATTCAAACCCGACCTGTCCCCACAGTTTAATCAGATTTTCATTCGTTCCTGAGATGACTAATCGCAATCGGTAGGAAGCGGATCCATCAGCGTTCATTTGCTCTTTTCGCTCCCCGATCTTCTTAGTCTCTATACCGAAATCCGCTAACAAATCGCCAATATCTCGCAGGAAAGAGACACCGCTATCGACATAACCAGTCCTTTTGCTCATTGACATCTTAGGAGCGGAGATGGTGTACGGGTGTCCTGTCAGTGTGCCAGGAGATTCCAATTCAGCCCCGAATAGTGCTGCAAGAAACAAACGTTTCTGCCACAACGGTGCAACCTTAATCCACTGTGGCATCCGATAGTCCTGAGACGCTTTCTTACCGTGAGGGGCGCCAAGTGCAACAAGTAACGTTGCGAATGCGGTGCTACTCACGTTGAAGCTGACCTCTTCGCAGGAAAATCGATATGTGTCGTAACTCGTTGTAATCTGATGGACTCGCTCGCGGCGGTGCAGTTTTGATGGCGTAAATCCAAGGTGCAAAATATCTGATCTGATCTGCTCAAGATCCGCTGCTTTACCGTAGAAGGAGATTCGACCTTTTCCATCACCGTTGACATAGTAGATATTGCCATCTCCCATCACATACCCCAAGACTTTTAGCAGGTATGGCAAGGCGGGTGAGTCGTATCTCAACGGCAACAGATCGCGCTGCTTGAGATGCTCGATAACCTGCCCCCGTCGATTGCCGGATTGGGTATCACCGAGTTGACTGAGTAAGCCCTCAATCTGCGTTTGGTCAACGATAATCTCAGCCGATGGCTCTTCATAAGGCACACCTTGAAATGGTGATAATGCAACCTTATCGCCAATCTTGAGGGATCGCAGTTCGGTCATCCCCTCTGGTGTCCAGAAGGGATGATCGGCGGTTGCCTTGATGGTATCACCACCTTCGGTTTTCAAGCAATATACCGGTTGAGTCGGACGAAGTTTCAGATAATGCCGCACAGAGGTTTGGGTTTCGACACTATCTTGAAAATCCTGACAACGTAACATAGCGGTTTCCCAATTTGAACCCATCTCTCCGATTGGTCTCGTGTAACCGTGTTGATGTAATATCTTCGCGTCAGCCGTTAAGCAGTTCAAATCGTACCCAATCCCGCCGGGGGACACAACGCCATCTGCCGCCGGATCCGTTGCCGCAACACCACCAATCACGAAGCCGTAGCCCCAATGTAGGTCAGGCATTGCCAGCGAATGCTTGATAATTCCCGGCAGATGTGCCACATTGGCGACCTGCTGCAACGCCTCCTCACTCTTAGCTTGTTCAAGTAATTTTTCGTTTGCGTAGATAATTCCATCAACGCGCATGCCACGCATATAACTTTTGGGAATGCGCCACCGGTATTCATCAATTTTTTGTAAAGGTATTTCTGCTGCCATGATGTTCTCATCTCCTATAATAAAGAGGTATTTAGCGGTGCGCTGGTAAATATAAAATCACAAGCGTTTCATCAACAGCGTTGACTGGGTGATTCATCGACATCGGCAATGGAGCGGTTTGCGTCCAACCGACGAGTTTTGGCCCCAACTCTTGCGCTAGATAGCGCAGAACTACTTCACCAATCAATACCCGCATAAACGCTTTTCGCTCACCGACTAGTGCTTGAGAGAGGGGAGACCTGTTATATCTTTTTGGATTTTCCTTTATCTCGACAGTCGTTGCGGGCGGAATCGTGCCGATGTGAGGATATTCTCCCTGGTCGATAAGCCATGCGTTTTCCAACGTATAAGGGAGCCTATGTTCAATCTGATCGGTTGTCACTCCTCGCTCCCATGTCAGATGCACCGGAAAATCGATAAAAGTTTCCGCAAAGTAGGTTCGCGTGACCCATGGATCTAAAGCCGCCTGACGTAGGATTGAAGAATTTTTCATTTTCTCAGATTTAACTAATTGCAACGGAGGTGCAGCGGTCTCCGTCAAAGGTCTAATGAGTGCTCCTTCCTGAAACTCAATAGACGTTTCAACGCTGGCTGAAGCAATGATCCCGATATAGGTTTGTAAGTGTGCGCGGTTCGTTGACGGGTAAACGGATAAAATTGAAAAACGATTCACCGAGACCGGACTTGGTACAAAGTAACGGGGCAGAACAACACCACATGAGAAAAGTACCGTGAGTGCGATACCTCCGACCCAGTATAGATGGAATTTATCTGTTCTTCCCCACCATATTAGAACACCGAAACCCAACACATACACAATTAAGAAAACAAGCAACAGTCCAATCAGTGGGGCTTTCGCCGAAGGAACAGCTGCCAAGATTGTCTGAATCTTTTCGTCATGCCTGCGATCGGCTTCATATCGTGCTTCTGCATGGCGTGGCGTTCGAGCCTCCACGCCAAGCAGCCACTTCCAAAATGCTTCCGCTCCCGGTGAATCAGAAAAAGGAGGTGCGTTATAGTCAAACCCCAAACTGATGATCTGCCCACCGCCCAAAACTCTTTTGGCGATATAGATTTGATCCTCGTTACCAACGAGTGCAACCATTCCGGGCTTGGAGTTAAATTCAATCAGATCAAAGGGCGAATCGGCTGCAAATCCAAAACGCTGCATTGATTCGGGAAGTTGGGTTACCCTTCTTAAGCTGCCCAATTCCACCGGCAGAAATGTCTCCAGAAAACTCCCACGCAGCTGGCGCAAATCCGCACCACCGGACACAAGCAAGGTGCCGCCCCGCTGAATCCAATCGAGTAACGCTTGTTGTTGTCGCTTAGAAATCCGCCGCTCAACTAGGGAAACCCCACGAATCACAAAAAAATCAACTGAATCGTATCCCTTCCAATGGACAGGTAACTTCTTAAAATCAGTGTAGGCGACAAAGGCGTGCCCCTTCTCTTTACCGTCAATCTGTTTCCCATCCCAGCGGCTCAACAGATCACGGCTTGGTGTCAATGCGAGGATCATAAGATCCGCCAACGATTTGGGTAGTTCCGGCGTAAGTTCTTGAGGAACTCGGACTTGCTCGGTGTGGCTGACAAGCTTGATGCTCAGTTGAGACGAAACTCCCGGCAGGAAAACGTGAATCACACGCCGTTGACGGTCTGTTCGTGTGAGGGAAAGAGGGGTGACATACGTTTGAATCAGTTCATCCAAAAAAATGTTGCGGACTTCAACCCTAATCTCGCCGTTGAAATCTTCATTATGGCTAGTAACAACAACCTGTAACGGTGCCCATCGCTCCCGTTTGTAAACCCGATCAAACCCAAGTTCCACAGATTCAAATTCAATGGCTGAAAAAGCAGAAGAGACAAATAAAATAAAAAACAGGGCAATAATTCGGCACATAAATAGACTTCCGAACTAACAAATTTAACCTGATCCATTTCCGAGCAGCTCTCTCACCTTATCCCCAATATTCGGACTCCGCATCAACGACTCTCCCACCAAAATCGCGTTGATTCCCGCCTCTTTGAGTTTTATTACGTCCTTGTGTGTATTAATGCCACTTTCGCTGACGACAACTTTATCGGTTGGGATAGAGTCTCTCAAATGGAAGGTGGTTGCGATATCTGTGTGGAAGGTTTTCAGATCTCGGTTATTGATGCCAACGATTTCTGCGCCCCCCACCAACGCCAATTCCAATTCCTCGTTGGTATGGACCTCGACAAGGCTTGCGAGTCCCCAACTTCGCGCTATCTCAGTAAATTCACGTAATTGCGCCAATGTTAAAATCGAGACGATTAGCAGAATAGCATCCGCTCCTGCGAGTCGCGCTTGATAGATATGATACGGGTCGATAGTAAAATCTTTCCGTAAGAGGGGGAGTGTCACCGCTTCACGGATAGCACTTAGATAGGCGAGTTCACCAGCAAAAAATTCCCGGTCAGTCAATACCGAGATCGCCGATGCACCATTTTCCGCATAGGTACGAGCGATTCCAACCGGATCGAAATCCTCGCGGATAATCCCTTTGCTAGGGGATTTTTTTTTCACCTCGGCGATGAGGTGGATGCTATTGGGGGTCGATAGCGCAGCGCGAAAGTCTCGCGTCGGAGGTAAATCCCGAATCTTGCGTTTCAGCGTATCTAACGGCAGCCGTTGTTTATCGTCCTCCAACTCTATCCGTTTGTGAGCGACAATAGTGTCTAAGATCAAAGCCTTTTCCTATCCTCCAGACGAAGTTTGAGTTACTATTCACAAATTGGATTATATCACGTTTTATTTTCTCGGTCAACGAAGGATTGATTCGTCTGTGTGATATGGTATACTATAATCCAAGTTGCTAGTGATGTGCTCCGCGATAAAGGTCAATCCTCTATACCTATAGCATAAGTTGGGCATCGTACTCCGTTACGAAGCACGACCGCAACCCGTAGGCGGGGCATCTTGCCCCGCCTTATGCCGATATCGATTTTATGGCTAGACCGAGCATCTTGCCCGACCCTCCTGATCTGTCTAATACCGGCAGATAGTCTGTAGGTCGAGATTCATATCTCGACACCCAAATGCCAACAGAACCTAACAACTTGTGCTATTATATGGCTGGACTTATCCCACTCGGAATAGGAAAAAACAATGGTACGGAATATACTGCTACAGACCCAACACGCTCTGGGGTTCGCGATACTGTTATCTCTCCTATCAACCAACGCTTTTGCAGCAGACAAAACTTGGACGCTTGTTCGTGAATCTCGATGGCAAGCGGGGTTTTCCGACATCCACTTTGCCTCTCAACAGGATGGGTGGATCGTCGGGTCAGACGCAACGATTCTGCGTACCAGCGACGGCGGTAAAACTTGGGAACAACCGAGCAAACCCCTTCCATTCAGGATAGATTTCCACAAGGTGCGCTTCCTCAATCCCCAAACCGGCTGGATCGTCGGTGAGGATGGTGCCATATTGAAGACCACCGACAGTGGAGAAACGTGGACGGTGCTGAACACCGGCACACGTCGGGCGTTGTCAGCCGTGTTTTTTGTGGATGACCAATACGGCTGGGCTGGCGGCGATGGTGGGCTTATCATTCATACAGCAGATGGTGGTGATACGTGGATTCAACAGGATCCCCCGACGAATAATGCGATCCAAGATTTTCACTTTGCCAGTCAAAAGGTCGGTTGGGCCGCAGGGCATGGCGGAACAGTTGTCCATACGACGGACGGTGGTCAGACTTGGAAGAGTCAAAAAATCAACTCCGCAGCGGGCATTAGTTCGATCTGTATGCTCAATCACCGGGAAGGCTGGGCAGCTGGCGGTAACGGTGCGCTGATTCATACCGCTGACGGCGGTGCAACGTGGGAAACCCAAAAAAGCAATGTCCCCAATTCCAACGGCATGCCAGAACCCATCTGGAGTATCCATTTTATTGATGCCAATCATGGACTCGCAGCCGCAGAGTTCGGCGTGATTCTGAGGACAACCGATGGCGGCACAAATTGGACTCCCCTTGAACCGAGGCCTGTTCCCAGCCGTCTGAATGCTATCCAACTGGTCAGTCCGCAAGAGGCGTGGGCGGTGGGCGAATTTGCAACCCTCTTGCACAGTCAAGATGGTGGTGCGTCGTGGGATGTAGTCTCAATCAACAGCCACTTGACAACAGTCCACTTCCTTGATGACAAGACGGGATGGGCGGTTGGACTATCTGGAATGGCACTTGCCACCCATGATGGTGGGACAACATGGCAACAACAACACACCGGGAATGTCTTTGAACTGTTCGGTATCGGTTTTGTTGACGCGATGCAAGGCTACATCGTTGGTAGTAACGCAACCCTGATCGAGACGGGGGATGGCGGCAGAACATGGGGTGGTATCAGCGTGGAGGCGGAAACCGGTCAAATCCAACGCATCCAATTTGACGAGGCTATTCGATGGAAGCGCGCTGTTGGTTTTTATGATCTCCACTTTTCAACGCCGCAACACGGATGGGGTGTCGGTGAACTCGGCAAGATTTTGCGCACAAAAGATGGTGGACGTACATGGCAAAGCCAAGATTCCGGGGACCTGACCGCTAGCTACAGCAACCTGAACGGTGTCTATTTTGTCGATGCGAATGTGGGATGGATAGTTGGTGACGCAGGGGTAATTATTAAAACCGGTGATGGTGGGGAAACATGGGGCGCGCAGCAGGCGGGCCCCAATGAGTTACGGGCAGTTTTCGCGCTCGCCTCCCAAATCGCGTGGATTGCTGGAGATGACGGTTCCATTTATGCGACGAAAAATGGCGGGGAGACGTGGATCCGGCAAATTACACCAACAGCTGAAAAATTAAACGGTGTCTATTTCGTTACGGAGAACGAGGGCTGGGCAGTCGGAGAAAAGGGAATGCTCCTTAATACCAAAGATAGCGGTGTGACATGGCTTGTTCAGCAGACCCCAACCTCAAACGGCTTAATCGATATTACCCGATCCCCTGACGGCGTTCTCTGGGTCGTCGGTGAATGGGGAACTGTCCTGAAATATTAGCCGACAAATGCAGCAATGCTGATTGCTTATTCTCGATTGAATTTTAAGGCTTCTAAAAGCGTGATTCTCAGGGTGCCAAGCAGTTCCTCGCGCGTTTTTTCTTGGCAGTTCACGCCGGGGATTTCTTCGATCCACCCAATCCACCAATCCCCACGCTGTTGGATAAGAGCGATATAGGTTTGATTCATCTTCTGATTTTCCTCAACTTTAATTTATATCTCTCATTGGCTAGTTCGTGTATGCAATCATCACGGTCTTTTTCCGAGTAGATAGGGAGATTGAAAACCGCTTTTGGATTGTAGAACTTACCACGTTCCCCTTTTGAAAAGTCATATTCTGTTTTCATGGGTTTGATTTCTCGTTTCCTCATAGGGATTAAACGGCATCTATTTATCCTTCTTCCACACATAGACACATTTTCTCAACCCCTCACGTCCATGCTTACCCATTTGTTGGGAGCTATTCCCCTTACCTTGCGGCAGAACAAGAATTTGTTCTATCTGAAATCCAATATCTTTGGCTATTTTTGAGAGGATTATATCCACAGATATTGCAGCGCCAGCATACCGAACATTGTCGTTAACCATGAACATCATACCGTCTTTATCCAATACCCGGTAACATTCTTGGATAACACAAGCTATCTCATAAAAATAACCCCTCACCATACGAGCAATTCCGCTATTATTGAGTTCTTTCTTATCTCTCTTGTAATCCAAATAATTCAATATCCCCTGCAATAGAGGTAAGCCATCACAAATACTTATTGCCGTTTTCCATTCGGGATTTAGGTCAATGAGCGCTTTCGCTCTGTTTTCTACCGTGCAGCTTAACATGGCTTGCCGCAAGCCCACTAAACCAATTTCATCAACCCCAAGTAGTGCATGTTCTAAGGCATAAGTGCGTGTATAATCATAACGATTACAATAAGGGGGTGATGTAATTATTCCCGAATACGCCCTGCTTTCCAATTTCGGTAGCACTTCTAAACATGAGCCTTCTAATAAAGTTACATCGCCGGTCTGTATATCCTCCCGCATAAATGAGAATAGATCGTCTTCCCTCTCCCCAAGATTCATATCATCTTTTATCTCGTTTAGCTTTTCCACAACGGCTTCATCGAATGACACAATTTTACCTTTGTCGAAAGGATTCTTGCCATTTCTACGTCCTGATCTATAATCCCATCGGAGGTACTGCCCATCTTTTCTTGTATAACTTATCGACTCCAGAACGCATAGCAGGGCAAACAGTAATATCTCTTTTGTTTCTGAAGGTTCACCCTCCAATTCATTTAGATACCTCCCAATTTTGTGGTGTGTTTTTTGAGGATACGCGCCACCGGTTATACGAAGCACTTCAAAATCCTTAATTGCACCTTCGGTGGTCCACGGCTTTTGAATTAACCAGTTTTCTAATCCAGAAACAATGCTCTGTTTATTCGGCCCTCTAGCGAGCACATTTGCCTGTATGATTTTTTGCCCAATCGGTAAGAGTTCAATGCCTTCAGAACCGTAACCCAAAAAGGAACAGACAAATAAAGCGGTCCCCGCACCTGCAAAGGGATCCAGTATTTTCCCCTGTACCACCTTGTACTTATGGAAAAGATATTCCACTAAATCCGCCGAAAACGCTTCTTTGTATTTGTACCATCTATAGTATGTACGCCCTTTATTCGCTTGGAAACTGACCAGTTTTCTGGTCAAAGCGTTATCAATGACAAGCGTATCGAGAAAGTATTCGGTTAAGGATTTGTCGAGTTTCTCTATCTGCCCCAAAAGCATATCGGCTTGGGTAGCTTCGGTTTTCTTAATCTCTTGGACAGCATCATCAGACATTTTTCAAATATTCCCTTTTCTTTAACGATGATGGTTTCTTTTGATACCTAACACCTCAAATATAGGGGCACGGCGGGTTAGGTTCCTACGCTGCGGCATCCTCTGGATTGCATCCACCTTGATTCTTTTTCGACTGACTATCTTGTGCCATAAAACCAAGCAGAATCATAGAACCGATGAGCGGAATAAGGCTGATAAGCAACCACCATCCACTGCGATTGGCGTCATTGAGCACACTGACTGACAGAGCAATGCTAGGGATCAACACAGCGAAACCGCAGCCCCCAAGAATAAAGTATGCAACGATAAAACCTGAGTATCCAACAAAGATCCCAACAAACCCCAACAAAAAACCTGCAATAAGGGCAAGAAGTGTGAATATCCAATACTCTCTTCGAGGCACCTGACCACCGGATATCACATAGTGTTTTAGCATTTCAAAATACCGATTCATGGTTTCTCCTCTATCATCTCTTTAACCGATTTTGTTGATTAATTATATCCCCCGCCCCGATGATTCAGCAACCTAAAATTCCAGCAGATGTTTACCCCCTAACTCGCCTCCTCGCGCCAACGTTGCAAGGGGTGACTACGGTCCTTGAGCGGAAACGAGACACGTCCACCCTGTCGGTGAGACTCCCATGAACCGTGAATCATCTCCAGCGACGCACGTCCTTCCCGACCCGACGAAATCGGATCGGCCTCTGGATCATCAGGCTCAACCAACGACCGAATGAGGCGAGACTGAAGCACCTGATTAATGTCTCGGGTTCCTAGATGTTGACCCGTAATACGGTCCTCATCGGGCAGCGAAACCGGTTGCCATTGATGTCCTTCGACGGGGGTCATAAATGCACCACGATGGATGAACATCACGGTAGCGACACTTCGACGCAACGCAATCCGTCCCTTTGTGCCGATAAGGTCTAAACCGTACGCCCTATCATTTCCTTCAGATTCTGCCAAGAAGTCGCAATCGGCATGTATCCCGCTGGCAAACCCAAACGAGCAGAACGCCCGCTCACCGATGACCAGCCCCGCGTCCCTGTCACGGGGGTTGACCTCCTGACTATGCTTGATGTCCTGAAGTCCCGCTTCAAGGCTGTCCGCAGCGGTAATATGTGCAGCAGCCCAACGTACCTCTCCCCCAAAATTGTGAACCCAGTCAAAAAGATGCGTCCCCATCTCCATCATAGCGTTGCCCGATTTGCGCCCCCCTTTTTCATAAGCGCGTATCAAGAAGACCTCACCAATCTCCCCATCTGCAATCAACCTTTTCGCATAGGCATTGTACGCGCTGGCACGCTTCTGATGGTTGATGGACAACCGCACCCCCGCTGTGTCGCACGCAGCGACCATCTCATCTGCCTCCTCAAGCGTCACAGCCATCGGCTTTTCGCAGAGCACATGACAACCGTGTGACGCTGCGGCAAGCGTTGTCGCGTGGTGCTGCGGTGCCTGCGTTGAAATCACGACGAGGTCTAGGTTCTCCCGTCCAAACATCTCCTGATAATTTGTGTATAGGGCTGATACGCCGTACATCTCTTGGTACGCTTGTAGTGCCTCCTCACGAACATCGCAGAAAGCGACCAAATCCACGAGTTCGTTCTTTATCAACGTATTGGTGTGGTCTCTACCTTTCCCGCCGCACCCAATTAGCGCAGCTCGATACTTTGCCATTACTCTTACTCCTTGTTCTGTTTAATACCAACTTAGGTGTGGATTTACGATGCAAACCGAAATAATCAATAGCCTAACCCTCCACAAAGCGAGCGGGCGAAAAAATTTCCATCGACTGATCCCAATGCCCGTCCACGATCAGCTCTTTGATAATCTTTGCCGTTATCGGACTACCAGTGATCCCCATCGTAAAGTGTCCCGCTGCAACCGAGACATTCTCCCATCCGGGAACCCCTCCAATCGCAGGAAGCCCATCCTCACAGAAAGGACGTAACCCCGCCCACATCCTTTCAACACGCCCTTCGCTCAAAGCGGGGACCACCGCCATCCCTCTTTCTAGCAGATCCACGATTGCTTCGGGGGTGTTCCCCTTATTAAAACCAACACGCTCAACTGTTGCTCCGACATGAACCGAGCCATCCGCACGGGGAACCAGTGCCCCGTAGCTAGAGTTGATGGGACGTTGGAGCAGACGCTCAATGGTTGTGACCGCCAACATCTGTCCACGCGCGGGAATGACAGGGATGGTTATATCCAACGCCTCGCAGAAAACACGGCTCCACGCACCGGTCGCTATCACAAGATGTCCGGCAGAAATCTCCCCTTCGTTCGTCTGGAGTGCCGAAAAGCGTCCGTCTGTTCGCCGCACACCGGTTGCAAGACACCCTTCATGGAATCGGGCATTGTGGACAGAAGCACCTCTGGCGAGCGCAAAGACCAAGCGGCCATTGTTGATGTACGCCTCATCGTGAGAAAAGATGCCCCCACAGACCCCTGGTGCCAGTTCAGGTTCAAGGGAATGTAGTTCCGCTGCGTCCAACCGTGTTATCGCCATCCCAAAGGCTTCTCCCAGTTTTTGAAATTCCGACAACCTAGTTAGCCCCTCTTCTTTGTACAGAGCAACCCTCAGAATCCCAGACGAGATATACTCAACACTGATGCCCGTTTCCTCTTCAAGTTCCGGCACAAACGTAGGGAACATCTGCGTCGAAGCCAAGTGGAGTTCAAACAGCGCGCGCTCCTCCTCCGCCATGTGCAAGGGCACCAACAGCCCCGCAGCTGCGCTGGAGGCTTCTGCACCCACCTGCCCCCTTTCGACCACCACCACCTCAAGTCCTGCCTTTGACAGCTCGTAAGCAATGAAGCATCCAATAACCCCACCGCCGACCACAACTACATCTGCCGTTTGATTCATCTGCTTCTCCTTCCATTACAATAATCACCATCTGCAAAATGTCACATTCTATTGATTATCCCACATTATGACTGACTTTTCAATGTTGAAAATGTTAGATAACACTCACTCTGTGGATGGAAACAAGCGGAGGTACATCTGGGAAAATTTTGTATATCAGAAGTTTTTCTGGATGTTTGCGCTATCTTGGCTTATAATATTATTGAGAAATAATGTCAAGCAGGCTTAATACAGTTGGCAACTATGTAGATAAGCAAAGGATTGGGGCAAGGTCGAAATTGGCACGAATTTCCTCAACCGACACCGCTTGACAGTCGTCGGAGTAATATCTACCAATGCGCTGCGGTTTTGCAAATTGCTAAGTGCAACGGTTAAAGTCGATTGGAAGGCATGAGAGGCCTTGAATTCCTGTTCTCATTTTTCTCCAACGAAAATCACTCACGATGGCACTTCTCTGTGGGACCACAACGGAGCATCTCACAGCGTTTAAGGTATCACGTCACTTTTAATGAAATGGCGTCAATAACAACTCAGAGACGACGATGTTATCTGACAGATACCCGGCTTCTCAAGCCCCATGATGCTGAGAGAAGCGATGGCACACACCGAATGTGGTGATACTATCAAGGGGTAAGCTATAAGATGGCACGGTGTCGATTCATCGATGAACTGCGAATCACCCGAATGTGTAGTCGGTGAGGGGGAAGCCAACCTCCGTGTCCAAAGTCCAGAAACATTTGCAAATTTTGAACAACATCTTTTGAGAGAGGTAATTCAGATGAATATTTACGTCGGTAATCTGTCATATGATGCCACGGATGATGACTTACGAGATGCTTTTGAAAGCCACGGAACAGTCGACACTGCCAACGTCATTCGAGACCACTACAGTGGAAGGTCAAGAGGATTTGGATTCGTCGAAATGCCCGATCAAGCTGAGGCGGAAGCGGCGATCGCCGGATTGGATGGACAGGAGATTGCTGGACGTCCTGTGAAAGTAAACGAGGCTCGTCCTCGGCCCCCACGTGGTGAAAGGCGTGGCGGCGGCAGACGCGATGATGATGACCGCGATAGATGGTAAGCGCTATCTTTGCTTCATAATTTCACACAGAGCACCGGGTGATATTATTTGCCCGGTGCTTTTTTTCTTTTTGCTCATGTTAAGGTTTAGTGCAACAGCACTGACTTGCCTCGAAAACCGTAGGCGGGGCATCCTGCCCCGCCCTCAACGCGTTCACCGTAATTGCACTCCGTTTTTACATGAGCCTTTTTGTTTTGGCTCATATAAAAAGAAAGTGCAAAGCACGAAGAGAAACCGAGTTTTCAAGAAAAAACTCGGTTTCTTTGCACCAAGTCTTAACATGAGCCTTTGTTTTATACGACAGAGATGTGCAAACAGACAGGACGGATGCGAAGATGGGAACGGGTTAGGGCAAGCTAACCGGAACTTCACGTTCCAGTTGCGAGGATTGATAGATTCCATCGAAAATTGCATTCGTGTACAAGAAGGTATCCCCGGGAATGGGGGAGGGTTGTCCGTCCCGGATGGCTCGCACAAACTGCTGGATTTCATAGGTAACGTCTATACTTCCCTCCGGCAGCTGATTGGGCGTGACATCCTGCAAATCGCTATAGCCCCCATGTGATAAACGCAGTTTCGGTGTTGAGCCAAAGGGATAAACTTCAACGGATCCACGACTGCCGGCAATACGCATCTGCCACTGTTCCGGGAAGTTAATCGCCCAGCTATGCGCGAAGAACAGGGTAATTCCTCTTTCCAGCCGGACGTAGGCTGTTCCGAAATCCTCCACCGAAAAATCGTCGATATTCCAAGTGCCATCTGGGGAGTGCCCAAAAATGTTGGCATCGGTGCCCGAAACCGTAAGCGGTTTGGGATGTCCCATCATATAGAGCACAGCATCAAGCGTATAGACACCATTATCCATAAATCCACCACCGCCGGCTGTCTCTTTTTTAATGAATGTTCCGCCGGGGATACCGCGATGTTGCCAACCGATGGCTTCGGCGTAATAAATCTGTCCAAGATTTCCTGCTTCAATAAATGCTTTCGCCGCTTGGATCTCAGGCATAAACCGCCATTTCATGCCCACCATTAAGATCTTTCCGCTAGCTCTTTGGGCTTCTACCATTTGATGGGCTTCAGCAGCCGTGGCGGCCATCGGTTTTTCCACAATGACATGTTTCCCCGCCTGAAGTGCGGCAACCGTTGGTTCGCAGTGCGCCTTAGTGTATGTGCAAACACTGACAGCCTCCACCTCCGCAAGCGCAAGCAGTTCACGATAGTCTCCAAATGCGTGTTCTGCGCCCCACTCCTGCGCTGCGGCTTGCGCCCGTTCCTCAAGAATATCTGCGACCCCCACAATCCGTGCTTCATCGGGAATTTGGAGGTATCCGCGCGCATGTGCACGAGAAATCCCGCCTGCACCGATAATACCGATACCAATCGCCATAATGTTCTCCCATCAAGTCATTGCAAAGCGGCGTGAGCCTCTTGAACTACCTGCTCTGCACGTTTTTCCCAATCCACTGAAGCGTCTTCAATTCCTGCCTTAAGCGAAATCAGATACTCAATGTTTCCCGCTGGACCACGAATCGGAGAGTGAGAGATCCCCATGACAGATTGATCTAGTCCACGAATAAACCGGAGGAGATCGCAGAGAACCTGAACGTGTACCCTCGCCTCCCTGACGACACCGCCTTTGCCAACGTGTTTCCGTCCTGCCTCAAATTGTGGTTTGATCAACGCAAGTACATCCCCCGTAGGATTAACAATTTGGGTGACGACCGGTAAAACTTTTTGGAGAGAAATGAACGAAACATCAACCACGCCGATTTTGATCGGAGACTCAAAGCGATTCACATCAATCGTACGGATATTGGTTCCTTCAATAACACACACCCGTAAGTCTTGACGGATTTTCCATGCAAGCTGGCCATGTCCTACATCCACCGCATACACAAACTTTGCACCATGTTGTAGCAAGCAATCTGTGAACCCACCGGTCGATGCACCGACGTCAATGGCGATGCTGTCACGTACATCAACTTGGAAAACTTGTAACGCTTTCTCCAACTTCAGTCCACCTCGGCTGACATACCGTGGCGGTTGTTTCACTACAATTTCCGCCTCCGGTGAGATCAGATGCCCCGGTTTGACCTGTGTGCTACCCGAAACGATTACTTCACCGGCGAGAATTAACTGCTTCGCTCGTTCGCGGCTTTCGACAAGTCCACGCTGGACGACGAGCGTATCAAGTCGCTGCTTACTCTGCCCTCGTGATCCGTGAAATGTGGAACCTGAGATGTTAGAGGTACTGTTGCTATCTTTCTTGCTTGCCATCCTACCTCTCCTTCCAATCTCTGTTTCCGCATCACCTAGTTCTCCTCGACTATTCGCTGATCTCTTCCTTAGCAAGTTTTGATCCTTCACGAACAATCGCCTCTGCATCTAAATCACACTGTTCATATAAGGTTTTGACATCTCCATGCTCAATGAACTGATCGGGAATACCGAGACGCTTGACCTGCACATCTGTTAATCCGTTATCTATGAACATCTCCAAGACAGCACTGCCGAATCCGCCCATCAGCACACCATCCTCAACCGTAATCACTTTTCCAATACGTGAGGCGAGCGGAAGAAGGAGTTGATCATCAAGCGGTTTCACGAATCGCGCATTCACTACCGTTGTTGATACGCCTGAGTCTGCTAATATCTCTGCTGCTTCAAGTGCTGCTTGAACACGATTTCCAATCGCTAAGATCAGCAGGTCATCGCCGTTGCTTAAAACTTCACCTTTCCCAATTGGCAAAGACTGGGGTTGGTTCGCCATAGGAACGCCCAAACCGTTGCCACGAGGATAACGAAGGGCAATTGGTCCCTTTTCGTATTCAACGGCTGTCTTCACCATGTGCTGGAGTTCGTCTTCATCTTTAGGTGCCATTACCACCATGTTTGGCATAGAACGTAGGTACGCAAAATCGAAAACACCGTGATGCGTCGGTCCATCCGCGCCGACAAGCCCAGCGCGGTCTAGCACGAAGATAACAGGCAGATTCTGGATACAGATATCATGCACCAATTGGTCGTAACCGCGTTGCAGGAAAGTGGAATAAATCGCCGCTACCGGCTTAACACCTTGAGTCGCTAGCCCCGCTGCAAAGGTCACAGCACACTGCTCTGCCAAACCTACGTCGAAGAAGCGATCGGGAAATACTTCCTGAAATTTGTCTAATCCGGTGCCGTTTGGCATTGCAGCAGTTATAGCAATAATTTGGGAGTCTCGTTTAGCAAGTTCAATCAATGTGCTGCTGAAAACACTAGTATATGTCGGAAGGGACGACTTGGGAACAAGTGATTTACCGGTTTCAAGGTCGAACTTACCACTGATGCTGTAAAACGTCTCCGAATCCGTTTCGGCGAGAGGATACCCCTTCCCCTTCTGGGTGACAACGTGAAGCAGAATTGGCTGACGGAGTAATCTCACGCCTTCAAGCACAGGCAACAACGCATCCAAGTCATTCCCATCAAGAGGACCGAAATAGCGGAAGCCAAATTCCTCAAACAGAGTGCCGGGCTTGAGGGCGGCTTCGATCCGTTTGGCAACGGGCTTCACCTCCGGGGCGATTCGCTTCACAATCTCCTTTGCGCTGGAACGGAGGGCATTGTAGGTCGGGTTGGTTAAGAGACGGTGCAGATATTTTGAGAACGCACCAACCGTCTGCGAAATGGACATCTGGTTATCGTTGAGGATGACGAGCATATCTTTTTTGAAATCGCCGGCTGTGTTCAGTCCCTCAAACGCCATTCCCCCTGTTAAACCGCCGTCCCCGATAACAGCAACCACCTTGTAATCTTCGTTGTTGAAGTCGCGGGCGGTGGCAACACCCAACGCCGCCGCAAGCGATGTGCTTGAATGACCAGCACCAAACACATCGTACTTACTTTCTGCTCGACTGAGAAATCCACTGATGCCACCATACTGGCGAAGCGTCGGAAACGCATCGCGACGACCGGTGAGGAGTTTGTGTGGGTAAGCCTGATGTCCGATATCCCAGATCACTTGGTCACGCGGGGTATCGAACACATAATGGAGAGCGATTGCTAATTCAACCGTCCCTAAGTTGGGTGCGAAGTGTCCGGGATGTTCTGATAGCACCGAAAGAAGATACCCACGCATCTCTTCAGCGAGTTCTTTCAGTTCGTTGGTATTTAGCGATTTGAGATCCGTAGGTGAATCGATTTTTTGTAAAAGCATTCCAAAGCTCCTTGTGACAATCCGTGAATTCAAATTTCTCCTTCATCTTCCACTTCGAACGGTCCCGTTTCAAACGCACCTTCGTTGACTTCGACCAATTGTTGCACGCGTAATTCCGCCGCATCAAGTTTCTCTCGGCAGAGTCGAGTCAGACGGATACCTTCCTCGAAGGCTTGCAGTGACTCATCCAAAGTCAAGGCTTCTCCTTGCTCAAGTTGGGCAACCGCCTCTTCAAGTTTAACCAAGGCTTCCTCGAAACTCATCTCTTCAGACATCTATTTTTCCTTTCAATACACGACATGCTAACTGCCCCCGCGAAAGTCGGAGGTGAACCTCTTCGCCAGCGTGAACCTGTGCAGCATCTGTAACAGTGTTTCCGCTTGAATCTTTGCAGATGCTGTATCCACGAGCCAAAGTTGCTAAGGGGCTTAATGTATTTAACTGAGCAGCAGCGAGTTGCCACGCTCGGCGTTTTCCGCCCAACTGTTGTACGGTCGCTCGCTGTCCTCGATTGTCTAGCTGATCGATCGCCTGTCGAAGGCGATTGATAGCATCGATCCGATGTGTTGCCGGGATACGGCTCTGTATATTTTCTAGTTTTGTTCGGACGCTATCAACTCGGCCAGCGATGCTTCGTACTAAACTGGACCTGACAGCAGCAAGCTGCTGACGAAGTTCCTCCTGATCTGGGACAATGTTTTCAACCGCTGCAGAAGGAGTTGGAGCGCGATGATCGGCAACGAGATCTGCAATGGTAACATCCGTCTCATGCCCTACAGCAGATACAATCGGGATATTCGACGCAAAGATTGCGTGCGCAACAACCTCTTCGTTAAACGCCCACAGATCCTCGATAGATCCACCGCCTCGACCGACAAGTAAGAGATCTACCCCCGGCAGACGATTCATGCACGCAATGGCATGAGCGATCTCTGCTGCTGCGCCCTCTCCTTGTACGAGGGTCGGAAATAGCAGCACTTCCACAGCGGGATAACGTTTTTGCAGCATCCGGAGTATATCACGGATAGCTGCCCCTGTTGCAGAGGTGATAAGACCAATCTTCTGCGGAAATTTTGGCAGCGGCTTTTTATGAATTGGCTCGAACAATCCCTCTTCGGCGAGTTGTTCCTTGAGTCGCTCAAAAGCCAACTGCAACTCTCCCACACCGGCAGGCACGACGCGCTCACCAATAATTTGATACTCACTTCGTGCATCGTAGATGCTTAGCCGTCCGTTGACTAGCACGGCATCGCCGTTTTGCATCGGAAATCGCAGGCGCGAGGCAGCAGACCGAAAGATCGCACACTTAATCTGGCTACTGTTATCCTTGAGCGTAAAGTAGACGTGCCCAGAAGAAGGGCGTGCTAAGTTTGAAATCTCACCCTCAAGCCATAAATCTTGGAGCATCGGATCCGATTGCAAAATACCTTGCAGGATCTGTGTAATTTCGTGGACTTTGTAGATCTTGCCTGTTGGAAACATCATAAGCAAATATATGACCTAAACGTTCATGTTAAGATTTAGTGCAAAGAAACCGAGTTTTGAAGAAAAAACTCGGTTTCTCCTCATGCTTTGCACTTTCTTTTTATATGAGCCAACCTAAAAATGTGATGACTTCACTACTGTGCCTTGACCACATCGCTCATTGGAAGGCGAACACGCTGAATGGAGAGTGCCTTACCGCTCTCATCATCTAATTCCAAAATAACCCCACAGAGGATGATATTGCCACCTGCAACTTGGTAACGGCGGGGCAGCATTGTCCGAAAGCGATCGATCACCTCTTCCTTTTTCATGCCAATCACCGAGTCGTGGGGACCTGTCATGCCAACATCCGTGATATAAGCGGTGCCTTGCGGGAGAATCTGTTCATCGGCTGTCTGAACATGGGTATGGGTGCCCACAACAGCACTCACCTTTCCGTCCACATACCAACCCATTGCAATCTTCTCCGCTGTCGCCTCTGCGTGGAAATCGAGTAGAATAAAGCGGGTCTTCGCTTGGATCTGCGGAAAGATGGCATCAAAGGTGTGAAACGGATTCTCGTAGCTGTCCATGTAAAGCTGTCCTGCGATATTCATCACACCGATCCGTGTCCCTGAAGCTGCCGTGGCGACGAGCCAGCCACGCCCCGGTGTGCCTTTCGGGAAATTCGCTGGGCGGACCAGATTCGGCTCGGTATCAATGAATCTAAAGATATCACGATTATCCCAGACATGGTTTCCTGTCGTTATGACATCAACCTCCAAATCTAGGATTTCGTCGAGCACCGATTGGGTCAATCCTTTGCCACCTGCGGCATTTTCCGCGTTGACAATGACTGCATCGAACCCATCTGCCTGTTCAATCAGGTGTGGAAGGAGGTTCGCAAGAGCTTTCCGTCCGGGGGAGCCGACGATGTCTCCGATAAATAGAATTTTCAATATTACCTCTCAATCAAATCTCGCAAATCCTTAACGATAAGTTCTGGTGATTAATCCGATTTATGCCTGTGCCAATTCCTCCAACTCCGTCAACGTAAAAACCGACGTAAGTGAACATCCAATCTCCGCAAGATTCTCACGTCCACCACTCTCTCGATCAATGGCGCAAAAAGCATGCCCAACCTTTAACCCAAGCTCCCGCATCTGACAAACCGATGTCCGGATCTGTCCAGCGGTTGTGACCACATCCTCTATCACCAACGCCGTTTCACCCGTTTGAAATCCTCCCTCTACCAAATTGCAGGTGCCATAAGTTTTAGCTTCTTTACGGACATATAGACACGGCTTCCCTGTTTTGAAGGACAGTCCGGTTGCAAGCGGAACGCCGCCCAACTCTAGACCGGCGAGCTTGTCGAAAGAGGAGGGTAGCAATTTCTGCAACTCATCCACAATTGTATCCAATATGATCGGATTACTTTCAAAGCGATACTTGTCCCAGTAGAACGAACTAATTTGTCCAGATCGCAATTTGAATTCTCCAGTCAAATACGAAGCGGCTTTAATCTGTTTTGCAAGATCTCTTTTGTCCATAGAGTTCCTTTGCTGGGCATGTTTGACTTCCCAAGTAGGAAAGCAAACGAGTAAATGGGCAGCCTGCAGCCCATTTACTCATGACTGAATTTATCCGCCTAACTCTGCCGCCACCGATTTCACATAAGCGACGCTTTTTCCATCGCCATGGAATTGATCGCCGAGACGCATGCCTTCGATGGCAAGATAACCACTGTAGCCGGCATCTAACATCGCTGAGATTGCGAACCGGTAGTCAATATCACCATCGGGAATCGGGGCTTGCAACAGGATCGACTTTTCAAGGTCGGGAATATGGACGCGATTCAAATTCTTGCAGTGCCAATAATTGCAATGGGGCGCGAGGGCAGCGATCGCATCTTCGCACGATTCCTCTGGAATGTCATAGGTCCAATAAATGTTACCGAGATCTGGGTTGATACCGACGTTGGGTTGGTCGATGAGTTCCAACAGGTGTAAGGCAGTTGAACTGTTATCAACTATTGTGTTCTGGTGGATCTCGATCGAAAGTTCCAACCCATGATCGGCCGCGACCTTTGCAGCTCCAGCGAGCCCACGTGCGGTGCGTTCATAATCCTCTGCTCTTGCAGTCCGGCTAGACCCTTGCGATATCCGCTCCCCACGATATGTGCCGATTCCTCGTGGATCTGGAGCCGGGCTACCGCCAATTGTTGAATTGACCACCCCAGCACCAATCTGTGCAGCAAAACCGATAATTTGCTCCCACTGATTGCCTGCTTTCGTAGCGGTAAGTGGATTTATAAAGCTGCCACCGCCGCGTATGGCGACACACGGCATACCGGCATCTTCAAGCTCTGATCGGAGGGATGCGACGTCCGGTTGATCCAGTACACTAGCACCCAATTCAATGCCCTCAAAGCCAATCTCTCTCGCTTTTTTCAAAAATGCGCTACGATGTTCCTTTGATCCGATACCTGCGTCTTGATGTGGGTACAATACCCCTCGACGAAACGCATAAGCGACTTTCATGGGTTTCACCTCGTGAGAAAATTTGCACCGGAGCAAGTTGTCATCTATTTGCCCCTTTGCATCGTTTACCAAAAACTGATATAATATCTACTTGAACTAAGCCAACTGATAAGTGTACCAATAATAGCATAGATAATAGGGAAATTCAATCGCAATTTATCTAAAAAACCTTTAGGTCTAAAACCCCAACATTTATGTTTGGAGCAGTTGGGGCGCAGCCTATACAGACGGCTTTAGCATTGAATTTGCAGGTGAAATATGGTATAGTTGTCTTGTCATTCGTTGGAGAATGCAACCCCTATCACCCGATAGGGTCTCCCACCCACCCTCCAGTAGCCTGTCCATGAAATTCAGTCAGAAAGACCGTCCCTGATGAAAACCTACAAGTTCAAGATGTATAGCAATCACGGTAATGTTGAGTTGCACAAGACGATAGACGGTCATGCTTCTGTGTGGAATCACTGTATTGCCCTTCAGAGACGCTACTACGCAATCTATGGTAAGTATATCCCGAAGTTTCGGTTAATCAATCATATCTCTAAGCTGAAACGGTTGCCTCGCTTTGCACATTGGAATCAGTTGCCCAGCCAATCGATTCAAGACGTGGTTGGACGAATTGACAAAGGCTATAAGGCAATGTTTGAAGCGCGTGTGCAAGGCAAAGCATGGGGTCGTCCCCGTTTCAAGCCCCGTCGTAAATACAAATCATTCACATTGCTTCAAGCCGGTTGGGAGTTACTGCCGAGCAATCGTATTAGAATTGGTAAACGTATCTATCAGTATTTCAAGTCCCGTGATGTGTTTGGTAATCCAAAACGTTGCACCATTAAACGGGACGCTATCGGTGATGTCTATATCACGATTCTAACGGACTATGATGAACCTGACCTCAATCGAGTCATGACGGGTAAAATCGCAGGCTTCGACTTCGGTCTGAAACGGTATCTCACCGGTCATAACGGACACGATATAGAATCGCCACAGTTTTTCAAACGAAGCATCAACGTTATCAAACATGCCAATCGTAACCATTCACGAAAAAAGAAGCAGTCAAATAACCGTGAACGTGCACGGCTTGATTTAGCCCGACAACACCGTAAGATTGAGCACCAACGGGAGGATTTTCACTGGAAGTTGGCACACCAACTGACAGATGCATACGACGAAATCCGTCTTGAGGACTTGAACCTTAAAGGCATGAAAGCCCTATGGGGACGCAAAGTCAGTGATTTAGGATTTGCCGATTTCGTCAAGAAGTTGGTGTATATCGCGAAAAAAAAAGGTGTCAAAATCACTTTCATTGACAAATGGTATCCCTCGTCTAAGACGTGCTCGGTTTGCGGTGCGGTCAATGAAGCGTTGAATCTACGAGATAGAACTTGGCAGTGTAACGATTGCGGCACGGTGCATGACCGAGACCGCAACGCTGCAATTAATATCTACCGGGTTGGGGCGTCAACCCATGAAGGAGAGGACGTAAGCCCCGATTCGTCGGGCAATCCTTGTTGATAGCACAATTCCACTCCTAATGGCAAGGGACGCGCTCCGATTCTCGGAGTCCCGATAAATCGGGATAAGAATCCCAATCCTTTAGGTTTGGGAGTACGTCAATTGAGAGAAGGAAACGATTATGGCAACCGTCGCAATTGGGGGTATCATGCACGAGTCCAACACGTTCAGTAACGTGCCGACAGACCGTGCTGCATTTGAGTCCGGATATCTAATTTTTGATAATGACATCCTTGATATCTGGGCAGAAGCCCATCATGAAATTGGCGGTTTTATCGAAGGTGCATCAACATACAACTGGGACTTACACCCAATCCTGATGACTGCCGCAACGCCTGCGGGCAGAGTGACAGATGCGTTTTTTAACGAAACTGTTACTGAACTCATCCAGCGCATTCAGTCAGTGCCAAATCTTGATGGTGTATTACTTGCGCTGCACGGTGCGATGGTCGTTGAAAGCTACCCCGATGGCGATGGCGAGGTGCTCCGCCGGATGCGCCAGGCGTTGGGACCCGATTTCCCAATTGTCTCCACACTCGACCACCACACCAATGTATCCGAACAGATGGTCGCAGAATCAACAACGTTGGTCATCTACAAAACGAACCCACATATCGATCAACGTCAACGAGGACTCCAAGCCGCAGACATTCTAATGCGCACGATTCATGGAGAGATTAAGCCTACCCAAGCCCTCGCCAAGCCGCCCATGATTTTCAATATCCGGCATCAATACACCAGCGTTGAGCCAATGTGTTCGATCCTTGAGGAAGCAGCACAGCTAGAAACTGAATCTGACGTTCTTGCAGCGAACATTGCGGCGGGATACCCATACGCCGATGTCCATGAAATTGGTCCTGCTGCTGTCGTTGTAACCGACAACGATCCACAACTCGCCCAAACAGAAGCCGAGCGGTTATCGAATATGTTGTGGAATGTACACGATCAGTTGGACATCAACCTTCCAGATGCAGCCACGGCGGTCACACAAGCAGTACAGAGCGAAGCACACCCTGTCATACTAGTCGAGATGGGAGATAACATCGGGGGTGGTTCACCGGGAGACAGTACATTCATTTTGAGTGAGTTGTTAAAACAGAAGGCGGACGGGTTCGTTTGTATCCTCTACGCACCACAGGAGGTGGAGACGTGTATTCAGGTGGGTGTTCGTGGGGAGGTTGACCTAACTGCGGGTGGGAAATCGGATGACCTACACGGCTCACCGGTCCCAATCCGTGGGCGTGTTCGGCTCATCCACGATGGCTACTACGAGGAGACAGAACCTCGCCACGGCGGTGGACGATACCAAGATCAAGGTATCACGGCAGTTGTCGAAATGGAAGGGAAAAGCCTGATTGTGCTAACGAGCAAACGTCAAGTGCCATTCAGTCTGCATCAACTCTTCAGTTTGGGGATTGATCCACGGCAAATGAAGCACATTGTTGTCAAGGCTGCTATCGCCTATCGTGCAGCCTATGAGCCTATCGCGGGAAAGATCATTGAAGTAGATACTCCCGGACTGACTGCGGTAAATCCGCTGCGTTTTACGTATCAGAACGTGCGAAGGCCAATCTTTCCGTTGGATTCGATGTGACAGCCAACTCGAATCCATCAAATACAGATGGAAATTTATAGCCGCTCATGTTATAATGAACCAATTATAATGAACAACATTGATATTGTGGTGATTTAAACATATACAAGGAGGATTATTAAAATGCCTGAAATTCGCGTTGCGGTTGTTGGTATCGGAAACTGTGCTTCTTCTCTGCTTCAAGGTATTGAATACTATCGAAATGCCAAAGATGACGAATTCGTTCCCGGTCTGATGCACGTTAAGTTTGGACCCTACCATGTGAGTGATGTAAAAATTGTTGCAGCCTTTGATGTCGATAAGAATAAAGTCGGACTTGATGTTGCCGATGCGATTTTTGCCGAAATTAATAACACCATAAAATTTTCAGACGTACCGAAGACCGGCGTGACTGTCCAGCGTGGTGCCACGATGGATGGATTTGCCAAATACTACCATGAGACGGTCGATGAATCGACTGCTGAAGTTGTTGATGTGGCTGATGTCCTGCGCGAAACGCAAGCTGATATTCTCATCAATTATTTGCCTGTCGGCAGCGAGGAAGCGACGAAATGGTATGTGGCGCAGGCGTTGGACGCCGGTTGTGCTGTCGTGAATTGTATGCCCGTATTCATTGCGAAGAACGATGAATGGCGTGCAAAGTTTGAAGCGGCGGGTTTGCCCATCGTTGGAGACGATATTAAGGCGCAGTTCGGCGCGACCATCGTTCACCGCGCGCTAGCAAAACTGATGAGTGACCGTGGCGTAAAACTTGAACGCACCTCTCAATTGAACGTCGGCGGGAATATGGACTTCAAGAACATGCTAGAAAAGGAAAGGCTGGAATCCAAACGTATATCCAAGACGGATGCAGTCGTTTCCCAACTCAACCATGAGGTTGCACCGAAAAACGTCTACATCGGTCCCAGCGATTACGTGCCTTTCCTTGAAGATCGGAAGTGGTGCTATCTCTATATCGAAGGGACGGAGTTCGGTGATATTCCTGTCCGAGCTGAAGTCAAATTAGAGGTATGGGATTCGCCCAATTCAGCAGGGGTAGCGATTGATGCAATTCGTTGTTGCAAAATTGCGCGAGACCGGGGCATCAGCGGTGCACTCTATGGTCCAAGTGCCTATTTCATGAAATCGCCGCCGCGTCAGTATGCTGACGCCGAAGCCTTAGCAATGGTGGAAGATTTTATCGGTGGTAGATAGGGAGTAGCGCAGGGAACGCAGATTTGCGTTCCCTACTTGCAGTCGAATCCATGGGAAAGCATAGCCATATTTTGCTTTCCCATTTTTATTGTTATGTTTTGACATACTCCGCAAACCTAAAGGATTGGGATTCTTACGAGTCCGCTTCCGATAGGAGAGCTAATTGTGCGATCAACAACGATGCGTGTGATCAAACCACGTCTTACTTCGTCTCCTGCAATGGACGATGCCCCGCCCACTCCCCCGCCTGTTAGGCAAAGCCTAACAGGCATTGGGGAACTTTGGCGAAATGGAAAGCACCGCACCCTCCCCGTCGGGAGGCTGACACTCGGTTGTGGATTTGACCCCGACTCACCGTGAGGCACTGCTTCGATTTCTGATGCGTATTATACCAGAAACGAACACAAAAAGTGTAAGGTAGATTACACTTTTTTACTTTTTGGCAACTTTAATGCTAAAGCCGTCTGTATAGGCTGCGCCCCAACTGCTCCAAACATAAATGTTGGGGTTTTAGACCTAAAGGTTTTTTCGATAAGGAGTACGAAATGTCACATTTTCGCGCCATTCACACAATTGAATTAAAGCAGAATGTTGAACACGAACAGTTTGAAGATTTCATGCTGCATCAATTCCTACCCACGATTCGGGCGCTCCCTGACTGTCTTAGCGTCGAATTACTCAAAGGTTACAAGGGAGACCTCGCCGGCGTCGCACAATCCGAACACGACTATGTCTGGATGACCCTTTGGAAGAGCGTGGAGGCGAATAATGCGGTCTGGTCGAAAGAAGGTGCTCATCACACGCCGGACGAGATATTGGAAATTAACGCCAAACTCCACCATTATGCGGCGAACTATTCACTAGTCGGTGGCTTTACCGTCGAGGCGACGGTTTAAGATACAGGTCCGCAATGAGATTGTGTTTGTTACCGGATTGAACCCTATGATATATTGATCCTGCTTTTATTTTTATCCGTGTTCTTCAAACCCGTTCAATCCAACGGGAGCATTCGTGGAACACTGGTCATACTATCTGTTGGAGATTTGATTATGAATATTCTTATTACCTCGGCTGCTTCTGCTTTAGCGCAAGGATTAGCCAGCGCACTGTCTGGTGAGCATCAGATTCGTTTGACAGATCTAATTGATGTCGAAACCGACCTTGAATTTGTGCGTAGCGACCTTGGGCATGATGAAGCAACAAACAAGCTCGTTCAGGGAATAGATGCCATTGTGCATGTAGCACAGTTACCGGCTTCCATTCTGGCAGAATCGAACCAACCAGAAAACACGGAGATTGACTTTCAAACACGCTGTACCTACAATCTCCTGATGGCAGCGATTGAAGAGAACGTTCCCCGCGCTGTTTACGCAAGTACCCTTCACCTCTTTGATTCGCATGATGAGGATTGGACGGTCACCGAAGTGTGGCGCCCACGGCCATCAACGGATGCGTCAGTTTTATCAAAATATCTCGGTGAGTTTACCTGTCGGGAATTTGCCCGCGAAGGACACATGAACATCGCCTGTCTCCGACTCGGTACACTGGTCACGGCAGAGGCAGCGGTGAATCAACCGTTTGACTCAACATGGCTTGAGATGAACGATGCAATCCACGCCTTTGAATGTGCCCTCGACACCTCCGGTGAAAGAAGATGGGAAATCTATCATATCCAGTCAGAGTTCCCCAATTCGCGCTTTTTCATCAACAAAGCAAGAGCATCGCTCGAATTTAACCCACAATTTTCGGTATAGGAGGTGAGGTATGAAGGTGTTGATTCTGGGAGGACACGGTTATCTCGGTCCCCATGTTGAAAAAGCGTTGGAGCCATACTATCAACTCCGCATTACGGATATCACGCCGATTGACACGAAACATGAATCGATGCAGGTTGATGTCTCATCCTTAGACGAAGTCATGCGGGCAGTGGAAGGGATGGATGCGATTATTAACTGTTCTGTCCTCCGCCATGACCGACAGCTCGCTTTCGACGTGAGCACACGCGGTTGCTACAACGCAATGCAAGCAGCAGTCGAACACGGTATCCGACGGGTTATCAACACAGGACCACATTTTACAATCACAGGACCAACCTACGAACACTACGATTATGAGATAGATCCGGACGTGCCTCCCCAACCGGGGACAGGTTTGTACCCAATCACGAAAGGGCTCGGACAGGAAATATGTAAAGTCTTCACCGAAAATTACGATATTTACGTCCTCTGCTATCTCTTTTACAACTTCCGACCTGACGATGACCCGACCGAAGGTACAGACTTCACTCCATTTTCGGTGTCTTGGCGAGATGCAGGGGAATCGTTCCGTCTCGGCTTAGAAATTGACCTCAACACGCTTCCGTCGCGTTGCGAAGTGTTTAGTATCTTCACCGACCTACCCCATCAACGATTCACCAACCATAAGGCAAAGCGGATCCTCGGCTTCGCCCCACGGGACCGGTTTGAAAAGATATGGCATAAGAAGCGCGAAGCGTGAAAAATGTGCAACGCTCAGGGAGATTGAACCAGTAAGTTCAAAACGCCCGCATGGAAACCGAAATCAAAATACTTGCCCATCGCGGTGGGCTAGACCGCGCCCCCGAAAATACAATCACTTCCTTCAGACAAGCGTTTGAGGATGGCGCAGATGCTTTTGAGTGTGATGTCCGACTGACGAAGGATCAGGAACCGATTATCATCCATACCGGTTTTAATGAGGACAGCATTCAGGAGGTAACGGGCTGCACATCTCCCTTGAGCGAATTGAACTGGACGGATGTCCAAAAACTAAAGGTTCTCGATTCACCTGAACCTGTGGCACATCTTGATGAGGCCCTCTCTTTTGTCAAGGAAAGTGGGTTGCCGTGCTTTATTGAGCCGAAAGAAGATGCGAACAATCTCATTCCACTCTTAGTCGAGCGTATCCGGCAATTTGACTTGGTCGATAAGGTCGGTATTCTGACTTTCTATTCGCGTAAGGAATTGCTAGTCCAAGTAAAACAGATCGAACCGAAAATTCAGACGAGCGCAATTATCATTAACCCGATGGCGAACCTCATCAAGAAGGCGGAAGCCATTAACGCGAACCGGATTGCGATCGGCTGGAGTAAAATCAATCACTTTCGTATCTATAATGCTATCACGCATTCATTGATTCGGAAGGTTAGATGCCTCAAAGCGAAAGACATCGCTGTCGAAGGCGGATTTGTACAGACCCAGCATGATGTCGAGTGGCTGTTACGGCATGAGATTGGTGGACTATGGGTTGATGATGTCCCGAAGATTCGAGGGTTTGCAGGGGTGTAGAGAAGTAGCACATTTGCTATATACAATACGCCTGTCCCCAAGTGCATCCACGGGAAACTTTTTCTGACGTTTCACGTTACTCCTTACAATGTGGTAACTCGCTCTATTTTTTCGCGCGCCCCACTATATTCTCCATCACTGATGTGTAATTACCGCACCCGCAAAACTTTTTGGATCCGAACTATGAACACACTTTCAAAACGACTCAACCGATTACCACCCTACATGTTTGGCAAACTCAAACAGTTGACCCATGAAAGGCGACAGCAGGGAATTGACGTCATTGATCTGGGGATGGGCAACCCTGACAGACCGACCCCGCAGCACATTGTCGATAAACTGACTGAAGCTGCCCAAGAAGGTCGGCACCATCGCTACTCTGCATCGCGTGGGATTTTCAATCTGCGTCGTGAGGTTAGCTGGTACTACGAACGACGCTTCGGTGTCCAAATTGATCCCAACCATGAAGCGATTTCAGTGATTGGCACCAAAGAGGGACTTTCCCATCTCGCACTTGCATTGATAGATGAGGGCGATCTGGCACTTGTTCCCAACCCAACATTTCCGATTCATATCTACGCGACCGTCATTGCTGGCGGCAGCGTTGTCAGCCTCCCGTTACGCGAAGAAAATCAGTTTGTGCCGAGTCTCGACGAGATTTCGAGGGATATTTGGCCCAGACCCAAGGTTTTAATCTTGAGTTTCCCGCATAACCCAACGGGGGCAGTTATCGAACTCGCGTTTTTTGAGGAAATTGTCGATTTTGCCAAACGAAACGACATCATCGTTATCCATGACCTCGCATATGCCGACATTGTTTTCGATGGCTATCAGGCACCTAGTTTTTTGCAAGCGAAAGGTGCCAAAGATGTTGGGGTTGAATTCATCTCTTTGTCGAAATCCTACAACATGGCAGGGTGGCGGTGTGGGTTCGCTGTCGGCAACCGTGATCTGGTTGATGCGTTGGCGCGAATTAAAGGCTATTACGACTACGGCATCTTTGCACCCATTCAGGTCGCTGCAATTATGGCGCTACGAACGGATACCGATATTGTGGAAGCGAATGCAGAGACCTATCGAGTCCGCCGTGATGTGCTGGTAGATGGGCTAAATCGGATTGGGTGGAAAGTGCAAAAACCGCAGGCAACAATGTTCGTGTGGGCACCGATCCCTGAACCGTATCGCCATATGAGTTCGATGGATTTTGCAATGAAGCTGCTTGATGAAGCGGAAGTCTGTGTCTCCCCCGGCGCAGGGTTTGGCCACAACGGAGAGGGCTATATTCGGATCGCGCTTGTCGAAAATGAAGACCGCATCCGCCAAGCTGTGAGACAGATACGACGGTCATTGTTTAAGTAACACCCGTTTTCAAACTGCGTACCAATCGGACACGGATATTGAGGCAGCCTTATGATCAATGCAGAGCAGCTAGCACAGATTTTTTTTGACACCGACGGCATCATAGCGACCTACTTTTTTGGATCACAGGTCAGCGGAAAGACCGATGCGTTCAGCGATTACGACTTTGCCGTGTTGCTACCAGAGAAGTGGCCCAAAGATAAGCGGTGGAGGCTGGTTGGGGAGCTGCTTGGTAACGCATTTGAGGTGGTAGGACAGGACAACGCAGATGTGGTAGATCTGACGAATCAACCGCTCTGGTTTCAACAAGTAGTCGTACAAACCGGCAAAGTAATTTACGAAACGGACAGCGTTGCACGGAAGGAATATGAAAGTAACCTCATACACAAATGTCTTGAAGCGGAATTGCCCGAATACATGGACACTGGAAACATGAACAAACGGGATGTGCAAATTAACTTTGATACAATTGATGACAATTTGGAGAAACTTAACACCTTGAGCGGTCTGAGCCACGATGAGTTTATGGCTGACTTTAGGAATCTGGATACAACAGTCCGAAGACTCCAAACCTCCATTGAGGCGTTGGTGGACATTTCCCGCTATGTAATCCGTTCACTCGGATTGCCATCTGCCGATTCCTATCGGGAGGTTCCAGTCGTGCTTGCCGATGCCGGATACCTTGACCAAACGTCCACAGCAATTTATGACGAAATGGTGAAATTTCGGAATCTGGTCGTCCACCACTATTATCGCGTCAATCCAGAAGAGATCTACAGCATCTTGACACAAAATCTATCGGACCTTCAAAACTGGCACACCACGTTACTAGAAATCATTGAATCCGACGCAAACACTAATTAGCCCCGAGCCCCCAAGGAAAAACCAATGCAGACATGGTATACGAATAAAGTCTTGTTAAACACACTGATTCTCATAATGATTGTTGCGTTTATTGGGTATTTTCACCCTTCCCCTCAAATCAAGCAATGGGGACTTATCGTCTTCTTAGTCGCGGGAACAATGGTTATGATCAGGGGTGTCGTGAAAATCACGATGGGCATACGAAAAACGGGGCGGTGATTTCAGCGATAGATGCTGAAACGATAATCCGGACGCCATCTCCCAATCCATCTCAACCTCTTATGACCGCCGTCGCCTTTTTCGCTTGGGTGATGAAGGTGGTATTGGAGCAGCTGCTTCCTCTGTTGTAACGGGACGATGCGTGACCCAATAGATAAGACAAGCCCCAATGATGACCATCAAGATACTTATGAGTTGTGCCCCTGTCAACCCGAACAGGACAGGTTGATTTAGTCGAAAAAATTCTGCAATAAAACGCTCAATTCCCGCCAAGATAAACGCTCCACCCAACAACCACCCCGGCGTACCTTCCTTCCGTTTCCGAATAGACCACAGCAATCCGAAAGCGATTACCGACATCCCTGTTTCGTAAAGTGGTGTCGGATGGACAGGAACAACCGTTGGCACTGTGCCGTTGGGAAACGCCATCGCCCACGGCAGATCTGAAGGTGGACCATAATCGCCATCCCCGGAGAGAAAGCACCCGATTCGCCCAATCCCATATCCGAGCAAAGTTGCCATACCAATCGTATCAATTGTCGGTAGAATCGGATTGGGGGACCGATGGATAACAAACAGAACGGCAGCAAGCGCACCGATGAGACCTCCATACCAAACTATCCCGCTATTTGAAATCAGTTCAGCGAGTTCAATCCTGCCATCTTGCAGTGCTGAGTATAGCTTGGCACCAATAATTCCACCGACTGCAGCTGCAAAGATGATCGATGATGTTGGGCGCGGGTCCAGTCCTTTTCTTGCCAAATCCCGTTGTGCGATCAATAAGACAGCAAGAAACCCTAACGCCATCATAAGACCGAAACTGTGGATCGCTATGGGACCAAAATCAATGAGCGTTGGATACATTATTTCCTCTGCGTTGAGGTCTTTCGTTAATTTTACACTAAGTAGGAACTGTTCCCAATAGATTAAGATCCTACCACAACTTCTTCTATCTTGTGTTTCAAATCACTGTTTTTAACAGCCAGCCTATCGCTGCACCACCTAGCACCAGCCATGCTGCATTGACTTTATAACGAAATAGCACCACAGCCGAAACCAGAGCAATCAACCCGGCTCCCCAATCAATCTGCGTGGCTTCCCAATCAACCAACGTGTGATGTGCTAATTCAACCGTGACCGCCGCCATCAACCCAATCGCGCTTGCGTTGACCGCATCCAGAAACGCACCGGCAACCGCTGACTGGCGCAAGCGTGGGATGAGCGGGTTGGTCGCTAATACAAATAGAAATGATGGTCCAAAGATGCCAAGGGTCGCCACAAGTGCTCCAAGAGGTCCTGCTAAGACGTAGCCGATGAATGTGGCGGTCGTGAGGACGGGCCCCGGCGTGAATTGACCAATCGCGATTGCGTCAAGAAGTTGTTGCTGCGTCAACCATTGATGCTGCTCAACTAGGCCACCTTGCAGGAAGGCAACGAGGACGTAACCACTACCGAACAGGACACAACCGATTTTAAGGAAGAAAAGCCCAAGAGCAGGAAGAGTAACCGACGACGAAGAGGCAGCCGTGACCGAGAGTGCCAGATTACTGGAGGGAAACCATGCAAAACTGAGCAGCATTTTCCCTTTTCCCAACCGACTGCCGAGTTGCCACAAAATACCTACGATCCCACCACCAAGTAACGCTATAATTTCATTGACTCCAAACAGGACAAGTAGCATCACCAAGGATCCGACAACGATCAAAAAAGGTCCCTTCGCTGCCGTTTTGCCCAACCGCCACACCGCATTGAGGATCACGGCGATGACTGCCGGCTTGATACCGTATAGCAGTGCCTCCGCCTGTGGTACTGTCTGAAACTGGTCGTAAACCCAGGCACAAGCCAATGTGAGCAATGCTGCGGGCAGAATAAAGCTGATACCTGCGACCATCAGTCCTACAATCCCCGCACGTACAAAACCGATATGGAGAGCCATCTCGGTCGAGTTAGGACCGGGAATAAGATTCGTTGCACCGATGAGATCAAGGAATCGCTCACGCGTCATCCACCCACGGCGGGTAACGACCTCATCCTCCATCATTGCGATATGTGCCGCAGGTCCGCCAAAGGCGGTAACGCCTAACTTGAGAAATAACCCCAAAAGTTGCCCAATCTTGTTCATCATACCTCCCGATTATAGGCACCCACAATCAATTTGTCAAGATCTATTTTCGGAATCAGCACCGCCCTCTTTTTCGCTCCTATTTTCGGATTGATTGCCGTTTCATTTTCTGTTATAATGCCAAATGATAGCAGAGTTTTGACTATGTCACGACGGGCTTTATACCAGAATTCTCACAAGAACTTATGGGAGGAAAACCCTCATGAATCTCATTTTTGTTGGATGTGAATATGCGGGCAAATCGACGATAGCGGCAGAGGTCCTAGAATGGGCAAAACGCACTTTAGGCGGAAGCAGCCATTTCCATGACCATATGAGTGTTCCTTCAAGCGAGTTGATAGCAGAAGCACAAGAATCTTTGTTGACCCTCCATCCCCAAGCCTTAGAGATGCTTCAACGATATATGATTGAGTATCATATATCGGAGGCTTTCTATAGCAACCCCGATCACAACCTGATGGGCTTGGTCATTGAAGAAGCGGTCTATGCCCCGTTATACTACGGCTACGGCGGGAAAGATAGCAAAGCACCCTTCCGAAGCCCGGAAGGACAGCGGACAGAGATGGCGCGACGCCTAGAAGATAAAATCCTTGAGCGCGCACCGGGGGTAGTACTGGTCCTTTTCAAAGCCTCTCCAGACGTGATTGCGAAACGGATGAAGGAAAACCCGCACACCCACCAAGTTGTACAGGAGAAGGACATTGAGTACGTTCTACAACGGTTCGAGGAGGAGTTTGAAGCGTCCTTGATACGGAAACGAATCGTCCTTGACACCACAAATGTGACTGTGGAAGATACACTAGCGGAGTTTGTGGAGAAATACGAACCGTTCTACACCGACGCAGATCTGCTGCGGTTACGTCAACATTCGACCGCGTAAACAGGGTAATAAGGTCAACTCAATGGATTAAAGAATCACCAACTGAAAACCCACCGCTCCCGATTTGGGATGGGTGGACTGACGGGTGTCCCACCGCGCAGATGGGATTCGTAGATACCGAATCCGATGTCTTGACTAAGCAGCGTCACCCGGAGATTGCTTTTGCCGGGTTCTCCGGTTTTAATCGAGTGGATAAGGTCACGGATGAGATACACAGTGCCGCTGCGCGGTGGTATATGCTGGACCGGGACAGTATCCCACGCATCCGACGCTGCATCTCGACGCCGCATCTGCACCGCTTCACCATCGTTCACGACACGGATAACGCCGTTAGTGCAGACTAGTTCAATCTCCCTACCAACGCCGGTGCCTGCGACATGTGCGGTCGTTCCGTTATCGAACTTGATGAGTGCAGACAGGATTGACGTGTCTTGGACAAA
The DNA here is from genome assembly GCA_965208425.1 of Candidatus Poribacteria bacterium. Taxonomy (GTDB): domain Bacteria; phylum Poribacteria; class WGA-4E; order WGA-4E; family PCPOR2b; genus PCPOR2b. Next base: position 696,271 of record OZ242335.1, read on the forward strand.
TTTCATGCCGGAGGTGTCCCCCTCTGCTGGGTTGAGTTGTGAGATAATTCCCTGAATCGACACCGGCTCCGGGTCACCGAGCATATACAGCAGCAGGTCAATGAAATGACCCTCAAGTGCCTTGCCTTCAAAACCTAGCACCGATCGAACTTCTCCCAATTCGCCGCTTTCGGCGATGGTCCGTGCTTGCTCGTATGCCGCCCAGTGGCGATAAATAGGTCCATACTCCAAGTGAACACCATTGCGCTCAAATGCGTCTCGGATAGCATCCGTTTCCACTAGTGACATACAGAGCGGTTTCTCTGCGTAGACACCCTTAACGCCGTGTTCCGCAGCGAACACCATCTCCTCCGCATGTTGTTCGGGGCGCGTAGCGACACTGACGATATCGAGGTTTTCTTTCTCAATCATCTCACAGTAGTTAGTGTAGGCGGCAGGAACATTCCACCGCTCCACAAAGTTCGCTAGCCGTTCCTCATGGATGTCACACGCAGCGACGATTTCCGTTTCCTCTATAGCAGCGTATCCCGCTGCGTGAGAGTAGGGAAGTGCCAAACCACCACGATAAGGACGTTGCTTCCTTCTTTCTACCTGTTCGTCTTCAATGGTGTTTGCCATGCGGCCACACCCGATAACGCCGACTCTAAATGCCATTTTACTTCTCCGTAACTGTTAAAAAACTGTTAAAACTTTGGTATTTTAGAAACCCCGCTTGCAAAAACAACCGGGTTATGTTATGCTATCGGACATTATTTTTCATATTATATCTACAAAAATAAGGACTTATACTATCCATGTCACCTAAAGTAGCACGACGCAAATCCTTGCATAGATCGTTGTTTAACATGGGGATTAGCGGAATTACATTGACCAATTCTGGCAGTTTAATTGAATCACAATGGGTTGAAATTACACAACACGAAATCTCGATTGCCAACCTTCCGTCCGCTTTTGAAGGATTCTCGATTGTTCAACTCACAGATCTACATCACAGTTCGGTTGTAACGCTGGATTATCTCCAAGCCTGCTTTCAACAAGTAGTAGATTTACGGCCAGATCTGGTCGTAATGACCGGGGACTATATCAACTACCAAGAGGAATATGCACAGCCAGTGGCACAGGCTATCGGCGAAACTATTGTTGAAGCGGGGATTCCCACCTATGCCGTCCTCGGCAACCACGACCATTGGAACAGCGACTGGAACGATGACTGGAACGACGATTCTGATGCGAGTGCGTTTCCTTTGCGCAATCGTTGGAAGGGGGATGGCGTTGAAGTCATTAACGCGCTGACAGCAGAGGGTATTAAAGTATTGATGAACGAATCCGCCCTGTTACAGCGCGGGGGTGACCGCCTATGGCTTCTTGGATGCGGTGATCTTTTCGCCGGGAATTTTGATTTAGAGTGTGCGTTAGGGGCTTTGCCTTCGACTGATGAACCACGTTTCCTCTTAATGCACAATCCACAACCGATCGAATCAATTGCCCATCACAGATTTGATCTGGTTTTGTCAGGGCACACACATGGCGGACAAATCTCCTTACCGTTCGTTCCGCCCAAGGTAGGGAGTAAATATCTCGCTGGTCTTTTCTACGTAGGTGCGTCGCGGCTTTACGTTTGTCGTGGACTCGGGGTCACAGGCGTTCCGATCCGATTTATGACAACCCCAGAAATTGCGTGCTTCCGCCTTGTCCGTTCTTCCGGGGTACGGTCAACAACCACCAATTCCCCAACTCGACACAACTCCCGATCCGCTTATTATAAAAGACTTGAAAGATATACACGGCTCGAAACTGCATCTTCCAAAGGCTGGTCTGTTGGAGTGTTTTCGAGCAACAGATCACCCTTATAATCCCCTGCCACCAAACGTCTACCAATTGCTGCAAAATCGACATATCCGTCGCTGACCTGCGTCAAAACACCGTCTGCCGTTTTCTGTTTGAAATGCACCGACGTAAGGTCTTCCATTCTCACAGCGTTCCAGAATTCCTCCGGTGAGTTGACTGGTGTACCATCGTCGCGGTAGGTGTTTGCTTCATCGTAGGTCAACAAAGCCCCGCCCTGCACCGCCAAATCGAGGGTAAAGGTCGCCGGTTGTCGTGAATTTTCAACCGCAAAGACCATCGGGCAGTTTGGTAACAACGACCGATACCGTTTTACATTGGCAACCGCAGCCTGCGGATCTGTTTTCCCTCCCATAGGTGCCAGTCCGACAATCCGCAACCGTGCGTCCGCTGGACACAGTAGGTATGCCAGTTTTTTCGCTTGAATAATTTGTTGGGTGTCCGCTTCAAGGTCTTCAGGCGCACCGAGCCACGAGTGCGACATGGCGTAACTCAGTTTCAAATCCCTCGCTAGCTCAACAAACGCACTGACACGCGCAAAGAGAACACCATCCTCCGCTGTAACCGCCGAGTCCTGCCCTCCTTCCCAGATCGCATCACAAATCGCCTTCCACTGCTCGTCTGTATAACGTCCCATTGCCGTTTCAATCTCACCAATCAAGCCACCAAATTCCGAGTTACGGAGGTAGTCTCCTTCGCGCACCTCCATATCTTTGAAGCCGTGGTCACCAAACTGACGGACGAGATCTCCAAACCGGTCGCCATCATCAATGCGTTTCGTCCAAATATTGGTTACAATGCCGAGTTTGTCAAATATTGACATCTTCCCCACCTTTGTCTTATCTTCATATATTGCATAAGTACACTATGGTGAATTCTAAAAATAAATAGACACTTTCACCCCTCGGTTTCGATCCCGATTTATCGGGGCCGGTAGGTGCGGTTTCCTAACCGCACCGGTTTGGAGTGTCTCATTAATTCTAAGATCCACTATAATTTCCACTGAAGGCTTTCTTTTGAACCGCTCCCAGTATAAAACAAAAAGGGGCATATAGCAATTAATTTCTATCACTATCCCCCTCCTGATGCAAACGCTATTTTTTTACATCACGTCAAAAGAAAGGGCACAGTGCAAAGAGAAATCGAGTTTTTGGCAGGATAGAACGTGGCGCAGACTTCCTAATCTGTGATCGCCCCACAGGTTAGCATCGTAGGTTGGGTTGAACGATAAAAGGAAACCCTAACGCTTTTGGCAAACACTTGCACCACACCCGTAGGTCGGGCATCTCCCGACGTGTCGAAGATCCTCGCTTCGCGGGACCCGATAAATCGGGATCTAAAGCGACTTGTCCAATCCGCCCTGCCCGGTCCAATGCCGGCAGCTCACCTGTAGGTCGAGATTCATATCTCGACACAGCAACTTGGAAGACCTACTGTTCACCCATCGACCCTGCAGCGGGCGCAGCCGCAGCGTTGCTGATTGCACCCGATACCAAGACCAAGTCCCTTATATTCACAACACCATCACCGTTGACATCTGCTGCCGTTGCGCCTTGCTGTCCGAAACTGGAGCCGACCAAGGTCAAGTCCAGAATGTCGACGACACCATCTCCATTGGCATCTCCGGCAATCTGCTCAGGCGGCGGAGAATCTCCATTGGGGTCTTCGACAATCTGCTCAGGCTCACGAGCGGTGGCGATAAAACTCACCCCGGCTTCAAACCCGTCGGCAATCACAGCGACCCTGTTCGTGCCCGGATTCGGACCCAGTGTCAAGGTTGTTTGCGCTTTGCCGGTAGCGTCGGTTGTAGTGGTGGTGGTACTGAGCATCCCACCACCTTGGTAGACAACAAATTTAATAGATACCCCTGACACCGGTCCGATAGATTTCCCTGATATCGGTTTGTCTTCCACACCAAGTGCTTGAACGACTAACGGGGTTGTCAACACCGCACCGGGCGCGCCTGTCTGCCCCTCGCCGGAGATTTTTACAAGGGTCGGATACGCGCCGAGGCCGTCAAACAATACATTTACCCCTCTCACCCGCATGGCGAAAATATGTGTGTGCGAGGCGGAGTTCAACGGGTTGCCTGAAAGATATAGTTCTGTCAGGCTTGTAAGTCCTGACAGGGGAAACACATCTGAAATAGAGTTGTCGGAAAGATACAGTTCTGTCAAGCTTGTGAGGCCTGACAGAGGCGACACATCTGAAATTGCGTTGCCGGGAAGATTCAGTGTTTTCAGGTTTGTGAGGTCGGACAGAGACACCGACGAAAGAGAGGGATTTCTCCAAAGACTCAGTTCTGTCAGGCTTGTAAGTCCTGACAGAGACACTGACGAAAGAGAGGGGTTGGCCCCAAGATTCAGTTCTGTCAGGCTTGTAAGTCCTGACAGAGACACCGACGAAAGAGGGTTGCCCCAAAGATACAGGTATGTCAGGCTTGGCAGATTTGACAGAGACACTACCGAAAGAGCGTTGTTGTGAAGATCCAGTGTTTCTAGGTTTGTGAGTTTTGCCAAGGGTGACGCATCTAAAATAGAGTTGCTCCCAAGCCCCAGGCTTGTCAGGTTTGTCAGACCTGACAGGGGTGACACATCTGAAATTGCGTTGTTGTAAAGACTCAGTGTTTTCAGGTTTGTGAGTCCGGACAGGGGTGACACGTCTGAAATTGCGTTGCGGTTAAGATACAGGTGTGTCAGGCTTGTGAGGCCTACCAAGGGGGACACATCTGAAATAGTACTGCTCTCAAGCCCCAGGCTTGTCAGGCTTGGAAGATTTGACAGGGACAATTCCGAAAGAGCGTTGCCGGGAAGACTCAGGAATGTCAGGTTTGGAAGATTTGACAGGGACACTGCCGAAAGAGTGTTGCGGTTAAGATTCATGCGTGTCAGGCTTGGAAGATTTGACAGTGACAATTCCGAAAGAGCATCGCCCCTAAGATCCAGTCCTGTCAGGCTTGTGAGTCCGGACAGAGACAGTTTTGAAATAACGTTGCCCCCAAGAACCAGTTTTGTCAGGCTTGTGAGTCCGGACAGAGACACTTCCGGAAGAATGTTACCGCCAAGATTCAGTCCTGTCAGGCTTGGAAGATTTGACAGAGATACTGCCGACGAAATAGCGTTGTTGGAAAGATTCAGTCCTGTCAGGCTTGGAAGATTTGACAGAGATAGCTTTGAAATAGCCTTTTTGTAAAGATCCAGTTTTGTTAGGCTTGTGAGACCGGACAGTGACAATTCCGAAAGAGGGTTGCCTCCAAAAGATAGTTCTGTCAGGCTTGGAAGATTTGACAGAGACAGCTTTGAAATAGCGTTACTGCCAAGATGCAGTTCCCTCAGGTTTGTGAGTCCGGACAGAGGTGACACATCTGAAATAGCGCAGTTGGAAAGATTCAGGTCTGTCAGGTTTGGCAGGCCTGACAGGGGTGACACATCTGAAAGAGAGTAGTTATTCTTAAGATCCAGGTATCTCAGATTGACCGCATGTTCCAAGCCAATGAGGGATCTTACGCCCCACGGGTTGTCTAGTCTCGTTAACCTTAACAGGTGATTCCGCGTAATTGGCTCGTCCCAAGGAATCTCACTTGAGGTGCCTCGGAGTGTGTGCCGTATTGCGGAGGCTAACCACCCATCCCGTATTACCCCGTCACCTGGACCCAGCAGCGTATGTGTGCCGGGGGGCGTATATGTCGGTGGAACGTCAATCATTGCCGAGGTAGCCGCTCCCCCAAAATTCAAATCAAACGAGCTTGCCGGAATGATAGAAACTCGCTCTTCTGCAAAACGATTATCATAACTCCATATCTCAATCCCAAACAGAACCGCAACGCGGGCGTAAGCAGAGCCGCTGGCGACAAAATCGAGCGTATATGTGAAATCCTCATCGTAGCCGCTCTCGAGCTGATACGTCTCCACGGTGGGATCTAAGCCGGGGGCATGGATAGGCACTCCTTCCCGCGTTACGGGCGTTCCATTTACGGTAACGGCTTTGCCTGCCAAGGTTAACTCACTCACCATCCCCCCGTTGAGACGGATGCCCGCATCCAGATAGTCGCTTAGGCTCTCGGCGAAAATCTTTGCTGCCGCGGTTGCTGTACCGCCGGACAGGATTGTGGCGGCAACAACGGGGATAATTTTGACAGCACTTAACTCCAGCGTCACCAGTTCCGGGATACCGATGTCCAGTTTAACGCTGTCGCCGCTGAGGAGAAAGGAGTCGAATTGCACAGACTCGTTCCAGCCTTTATCAATGTTGAGGCCGGGTATCGGCACCCTGCTCTTGATGTGAGGTTCATCGTCTTCTTCAAAGAACGCTTCCGGTAGCGGGATGATAAAGTCCATGACGATGTCGCCTTTCAACACGATCCCGCCGTCGCTACTGAGATGACCGTCGGAACCCTGTATCCTAACAGTTCTGCTGCCCTTATAAAGGAGAATCTCTCCGGCGACCTCTGCGGTCACGGTGCCGGAACTGAGAACCAACGCGAGCTCAAGACCGAGTGCACCACCGTCTGGCGGGATCGCTTGACTCCATGTGAATCCACCACCAAACGGTTTGAATTCAGCGCGGTAGGTTACGGGAATTTTCTCTTGGGAATTGCCAGCAGGGGTGTGACCGAACAACAGTGAGGATATTAAAACGATGTAAGCGATATGCTGAAAACGGGGTATATATTGTCCTCCATCAGTTCGATGAGGAGGGCTCATTATTCAATGCACCTCATCGCTCAATTCAGACGAAACCGTCTTAACAAATCGTAGGGGCGAGGTCCCCTCGCCCGATGGGTTGGGAGACCCAACCCCTACGAAGAATCATGCGTCGGTGCAGCCCCCTTGATTGTCTGGTTGCGATGAAATGTCAACAGAAACTAGCAACTTGCATTACGTTAACAAATCGGACAACAGAAACCGAGTTTTCAAAAAAAAACTCGGTTTCTCTTCGTGCTTTGCATTTTCTGTTTACATGATTCCCACGCATACTACCGTGCTTTGACAGATTTTCCCCGAAGATTCAATCGGTTTTGAATCCGTGTTATCCGCATAATCTGCTGAATCCGCGATTCAGATGGCTTTGCATCCCGATTTATCGGGGTTGATTTTGAATTCCGATGCAGCATCGGGGCAATAATTATGAGCATCCCTCAGTTAGACCTTCCCCCGGCGTTAGGGGCCAAAAATTTCGGACGGCAGCCTGGTGTTGACTCGGTACTCCGCAATCCGATTGATTAGGACCTGTTTGGACGCAGGAAAGAAACTCCGAGTTTCAATGGGCAGCTGGCTGCCTCTCTTTCCGGGGGCGTACTTAAATTGTGTCCTTACCAATTCAATCGACTTGATAAAGAGGGTAAGCTGCAGCACCCTCCAATTCCGGGGCGATATCCAGAGTTGTGCCTTGTCCCCCGGTTTATCGGGGTTAGTGATTTCTAGCACGTGACACCGCTCGCTGAGTAGCAATTCTCTACCTTGTAGTTGGATTTCAAGATGTTTGAGGCGTCCCAGGGTGCTTAGTAACTCAATTCGGAATATCCCGCGGCGGGAATTGCCAATTTCCTGAACTGCGTGTTCATCGGGTTGGCGGAAAAAGAGGTTGAAGGCGACACGTGGGGGTTGGCGTTCAAACATACTTTCTGAAGCCTGCATCGAATCGGCTTTGTAGGTGTGAATGACCGTGGCGTAATTTTCAATATCTTCATAGACTTCTAGGGCATTGTCCATCACGGTTTGCGCGGTGAGTGCTGATGCGTTATGGACCACAACCGCGCTGAGGAAAAGACTCATCACCGCAAGCAGGTTCTTGAAGTGAGGCTTTCCCCCGAATGCGATACTCAAGTAACACCGCATAACTGGGTCCTCCTTTTGGATCAGCATAGACTTTTGGCAGGTTTTCACTAACTAATGATATTGCAGGCGTGGGCAGAAAACCCTCTTGACCGCACACCCTCGCAATCAATCATCGGAAAGTATAGCATAAGTGCTAAAGCCGTCAAGAAAAATCTTTCGCCCATATAAAGTAGTAGGTACGCTTCGCGTGCCGTAAACCACGCACAGTATGTAGGTTGGGTTGAACGGGAACCGTGAAACCCAACTCACATCCAGCTTATCAATTGTTGGGTTTCACTTTATTGGGAAGGGGGCAATCACAATCGCTTTACAACTCAAGTGTAATAACCTTTGGTGCTAGTTTAGTGAGAAAGTCTTTTCCACATTGTTCAAGGGTTTATCGGTTGATTCATTCTTCTGTTCCACCCTTCGGATACACATGTCGCCCCGTTGGGGCTTTCGGGTATTTGTTTATCCGTGTGCTATAGACATGTCGCCCCTCTGGGGCTAAATGAACCGATGAACCAATGATTTTTACGTTTCACGCATCACGTTTCACGTTATCAACAGCTGCAAACTAGCACCATTGATTAATACTTGATATGTCTCATTGATTGCGTTCAACTCAACCTATGAACTGATCACAGGTTGGGCAACTCCGATTGCATCGAGGGCAGGTTGCAGCGCATCGGAAATCCCAATCCATCGGGGCTCTGCGGACAAGTACAGGTTAGAAACCTGTACCCACGAAGCGATCACAGGTTGGGCAACCTGGCACCCATGAGTGAATCGGCAGGGTCATATGCCAAAGTCAGAGGCATACGGCGTAGGAAATAGGAGATGATTTTTGCAATTGAAGTGTGTAAGTCCTATGATGCTTAGATTGAACGAAATACACCGGCAGAGGGAGGGGGTCTAATTACTGAACAACAGCTTCGCTTTCCTCTTCGCTGTCAACCTTGATTGAAAACTCCTTCATTTTTGCGTCCGCGATTTTTTTAAGCTGCCATTGCTCCAGAATCTTGATACGTCGATGGCGGATATCTATAAAACCGAGCCGCTTAAACTCATTAAGGAGTGCACTCGTCGTTTCGCGTGCTGTTCCAATCAAATTTGCTAATTCCTGCTGCGAAAGCTTCACGTTCAAGATAATGCCTTGGCTATCACGCACACCGTGCTTTTCTGCTAACGACATAAGCAGGGCGGCAAGCCGAGACGGTGCATTTCGGAATACTAAATTTTCAAGTTGATTTTCGATCTCACGCCGTCGCAGTCCAATTAGTTTGGTGACGTGCATCGCCAAGTCTGGCTTCTTCTTCAACAGCATCTCAAAGTTCCGACGACGTATCACACAGATATCTGACTCGTCCAGTGTCTCCGCAATTGTGCCACGGGGACCATCGTCAATTAACGCCATCTCACCAAAGACTTCACCGGATTCAAGAACCGCCAACGTCAACTCCTTGCTATCAGGCGATAGCTTATAGATCTTGACCCGTCCCTCTTTGAGTAGATAGACCAGATCTCCCGGATCACCTTGACCGTAAATCCGTTCACGTCGCTTGTAATGCTTCATATATGACATACGGTCAATGACGCCCATTTCTCTGTCGGTCAAATCCTTGAAAATATCAAAATGCTTCAGATACCAAATTTTTTCTAATCTTTTCATCGTACCAAACCGTAACGAAGAATTGTTGTAATAATTTTATATCCGGCTAAAATTGTTCCTTTAACGGTTCCTGTAATTTTCGATTGTCCAATCCGCTTCCGATAACTAACCGGTACTTCGCACACACGCAATCCCATCTTGGCTGCTTTGACTTGCATCTCAACCGTCCACCCAAAGGTTTTGTCCTGCATATCCATCGCTAGCAACTGCTCATAGCGAATCGCGCGGAAGGGACCCAAGTCAGTGTAGTGGACGCGAAATAGCAGCCGAATCAAAAAGGTAGCAAGCATATTTCCAAAACGAGCCTGCGGAAGCAAAGCCCCTTTCTCACGCACACCACGGATTCGTGAACCGATTACCATCTCTGCGTCCTCGGCAAGAATCGGTTGGATAAGCAATGGCATCTCTGACGGGAAGTCGCTATAGTCGCCATCGAGGAATACTACAATTTCTGGTGCATTTAGCGCGGCGATACCTGCGAGACACGCAGAACCGTAACCTCTGCGGTCTTCTCTTACCACCCGCGCCCCCGCAGCGTGAGCTACTTCAGCTGTTCGGTCAAGACAACCGTTATCAACAACAATAATCTCTTGAATGCACGCCTTGGGAATATCGGTGATGACTTTGCCGATTGACTCCTCTTCATTGAAGGCGGGGATAATAACAGATACGCTCATTTGAGGCACTTCCAAGTATCTAAGAGTGGGAGGGGTTTGAAGCCCTCCCCTACAGATACATTCCTCCTAACCCTACTCTCCACAAGGGTTGCATGGGTTACAAGGGTTTGTCTCCCCACACGGATTGCAGGGATTACAGGGATTCTCTGCTGCACATGGATTGCAAGGATTCTCTGCTGCACACGGGTTACACGGATTGCAGGGATTCGCAACCCCTGCCGTCGCTGTCGAACCGGCCAAATCCACGCTCACCTTTATTGTCTCTGCTAGTTTGAGAAAGATGAATTGCGGCACTTCAATATTATAATCGGGAAGATTCAGCGAAAAACCGCCGTTAATTATCAGGAGGTCGCCCGGCAGCCTGCCCTTGGTGGCTTCACTCTCATCAAAGTAGGTGACCGTAATATCTTTTAGCTGGACGGCGTTCTTAGCCCCATGTAATGATAAAGTACCTTCAGCGTCCACCGTGAGCGTCTTACCATCCATGAGCATATTATCAGAGGCTTTGGTTACTTTGTCTATGGTGAGCATCGCTTGGGGATACTTGGCTGTCTCCAAGAAGTTATCCCGCATATGTTCATCGCGCTTGTCGATCCCTGTCTTCAAGCTGGCGAGATCCAATGCAAAGGATGCCTTCAATCCCTTCATGATATCCTTTGGGTTCACCTGAACGGAGCCCGTAATTTTGCTGGTTGTGCCGACGATTTTTTCGAGCGGTGCCTTGGAATCGAAGGTGAGTACATCTCTGCCTCTGGGGTCATCAATTCCAAAGTGTTTCATCCCCGAACAAGGGTTGCAGGGATTACACGGATTTGTCGCCTCTCCACCGCATGGGTTGCACGGGTTCTCGGCAGCAAAGGCTCCGGCTGATAAAATCATTGTGGCTATCATGCCTAAAATCAAGGCATAACGGTTGAATCTTGTCATGATACTTCTCCTTATTTTAGCAGGACTTACGCAGTTGAACGGCAAAGCCCTGTAGTTCGGCGATTCATCGCCGCTGGACACCGTTACCAACGCCCGATGAATCGGGCAACTACAATCTGGAATGCGTAAGTCTTGTTTAGGTTAAATTTACGAAAGAGAATTGACAATCATTTCTCTTTCAGTACGTTGAGCTCTTTTTCCCAACGTGTCTTCTGTTGACCGTCCACCTGAGCGCGGACAGCTTGGTGTAGCGCAGCAAGTGCTAATTTTGGCTCTAAAGCCGCGCTATAACCCTCGTAAAGCGCATACAATATTTCTGCTTCGTCCGGATTTGTGTCAACCAAGCCCTCCAGAATGGAGATCGCCTCTTGAGGACGACTCAGTTTGGTCAACGCTCTCGCTTTATACAACAAGCCGTAATAGTATTTTGGAGCGAAACCCAACGCTATTTCGGCGTGATCAAGTGCCTTTTCGGGTTCCCCTAATTCGACATAACAGAGCGCTAAAAATGCGTACGCGTCGATTTTAGGGTTCGCTTCTGGATTCCAGTTCTGATCTTGTCGCCAAACTTCGTCTGAACGGATAAAAGCAGGAACCGCTTCAGCGTATTTCCTTTGCCGAGTCAACGCCCAGCCCAAATTAAAATAGGACTGATACATCCCCGGATCCGCTTCAATCGATTTCTGATAATTGATTGCCTCTTTGACCGGATCGGTGGTGTGTCTCGCTATCTCGAAGTAACGATTGGTGCGCATATCTCCATCGCCAATACCACCGATCGCTTCGCCTTTTTCATTGTATCGGGTGTTGCCATCGTCTTGATAAGTGCCCATTGTCAAATGCAGTTCAGCAATCTGATCTCTGATTTTAGAGATCCACCCACTTCGTGTTTCGCGTTCCAGTGCTGCCTGATAAGCCTCCATTGACTCCTGGAGACGTTCCGTCCGGGTATAGACTTCGGCAAGGTTCTCTAACGCATAGAGCGAAAAACGATTCTCGTGTTGCGGATCGAGTGCAACCGCTTTTCGGTAGTTTGCTATCGCCCCTTCTGCCCGGCGTTTTTTCCAGTATGCACCACCAAGCCAGTAATAAAGTTCGATCTTATCCGATATTGCCACACTCGCTCTTTCCAAGAAAGAGATGGCAGCCGAATAATTATTGTCGCTATATGTCATCAGTCCGAGTTGATAGTTCGCACCGGCGTGGTCGGGATGAAGGTAGATTGTCATCAGGAAATGCTTTCGAGCGAGCGCTCTATCCCCGTTGTCATTGTGCATCTTGCCCTTTTGAAAGTGGAGTTCATACAATTTGGAATCTAGTTCAGGGCTTTCCGTTGGTTCGTGAGCCAACCCAATCGAGATCGTGGTGACTGTTGTCGTCGCAAGCATAAGGAGATATTTGATTGTATTCATGATAGAGTCCTATAATCCAAGTTTCTAGAGCGTGTTGACATTTATGTAAAGCGTGTTCATAATTCGCCGATCAACCCCTATGGTAGGGGCGAGGTTCCCTCGCCCAATTGGTTGGGAAACCCAAACCCTACAAGAATTGACTCAATGTAGGGGCAACCCTTGTGGTTGCCCAAAATACTGCCTCAAGTTGCTTTGAATCCCAATCCATCGGGGCTTCGCATGCCATAACCCTTGTATACATAGTTCGTCAGTTCAATAAATCAATGAACCAATGAACTTTCTATAACTATCTCACATCTAACACCATTTTTCAATGCGAATATTCCCAAAATCCCCTGTGATCGCATCCAGTTATAAAAGGACTTGCTTGATAATGGAGGGTGTGTTATCATTATTTACAGCATTTTTGCCTCAATTAATTCATCCAAAATTGCCAACAGAAAGGAAACCAAATGGCTGTTTTTTTACACACCCGCGTTCGAGTAAGTGACCTTGATAAATCAATTAATTGGTATTGCGATCATCTGGGCTTTGTCGTTAAAAGTCGAAGCGACAAATCGCCTGCGGGCAATCAGATCGCGCATCTGGAACTACCCGGTAACCTGCATACCGTCGAATTAACTTATTCACCCGATTACGAACTCAATGTCCCAGAGGACTTGATGCACTTCGCCATTGGAGTCCCAGATCTCGTTGCCTGCTGTGACACGTTAGAGAAAGACGGCATTGAGATTTGGCCCGACGGTTGGCGCGAACAGTTCACATCGGGCGGTATGAAGATGGCGTTCATTGATGATCCGGACGGCTACGAAATTGAGCTGCTGGAACGCAAGGAGGCATAGACCAACCATGAAGATTGGATGTGCCGCCTATTCATTTCGCCAGTATTTGACAAGCGGTGAAATGAGTCTTGAGGGTTTTCTCGAAAAAGCGGTCGAAATGGACGTGGACGGTGTCGAATTGACCGCTTACTATTTCTCGTCAACGGACGATGCTTATTTGTACACCCTGAAACGTCAATGCTACCTGCTTGGATTACAGGTTTCGGCAGCAGCTGTCGGAAATCGCTTCACAGACCCTGACCCCGGTGAACGTGCAGCACAGATCGGGTATGTCAAGGAATGGGTCGATGTCTCCGTTAAACTTGGGGCACCCTGCCTGCGCGTGTTCGCTGGAGGGACACCTGAAGGGCGTAGTGAAGCGGAAGCACGCCAATGGACAATCGACGGCTTGAAAGAGTGTGCTGAATACGCTGCGCCGCGTGGCGTATTGGTGGCGCTGGAAAATCACGGTGGGATAACGTCTACAGCTGATCAGGTTATCGATCTGATTACCTCGGTCGACTCGGAGTGGGTCGGTGTGAATTTGGATACAGGTAACTTTCGTCAAGATCCCTACGGTTCACTAGCGCGTGTCGCACCTTACGCTGTAACCGCTCATGCGAAGACAGAGATTCCAAAGGGAAGCGACGGCAAAGAGGAAGCAGATTTTTCCAAAATCGTCGGAATGCTCAAAACGCAGGGGTACAAAGGGTATCTGTCAATTGAATATGAAGCCGCTGAGGATGCAATGACCGCTGTTCCTCGCTTTGCCCAGATGTTGAATTCTCTGGTTTAGATAGTCCGGGCGATCTTACCTCGCCCGCTACCGCTCAACGATTTTTTCTCAACTGCTTTGTCCCTCAAATGTCAACTTGTGGGGAAAATGTATAAACCGAAAAAACAAGGAGGATGCCGATGGCTACCAAACAAACGAGAGTCGGACTTGCCCGAACCGACGAACGACGCCAAAATGTCTTCACCGCTCTGGACCTCGTGCGCGACGATATCACACCAAAGTTGCGTGAACAGGTGATGTTGAAGCCGAATTTCCTTTCCAGCACAAATCAGCTTGCCTCAACACACGTTGACGCAATCCGTGGCGCAATGGACTTCCTGTTGACTGTGCCGGAGCCACCCCAAGAGATTATCATCGCAGAAGGTGCCAACCAAGCGTTTTCGGGGGAGGCTTTCGAGAATTTCGGTTACAAGTTTTTGCTAGATGAATATGCCATTCCGATTCGGTTAGTAGACCTGCATCAAGATGAGGGTTGGGAAGAAACTCCCGTCATTCTTGCTGACCGCAGTGAAGTACCTGTGCGGATGCCCAAAACCGTGCTCGATTGTCCGTGCACCATTTCTGTCGCGGTTGCGAAAACGCACGATGTCGATGTGGTGACGCTTGCCCTCAAAAACATGATTATGGGAACGCTCCATCTCTCAGATCGCATCAAAATGCACGGTTACCATAGCCACGCCGATCGGGAATTACCGCGTGAAGCACAAACGTTGAACATCAATTTGATCCGTCTGTCCCGTCACCTCTGTCCAGATATTGCTGTGATTGACGGCACCGTTGGCTTGCAGGGGAACGGTCCGGGCGGCACAGATTCGATTCCGCTCGGAATTGCTGTTGCCAGTGCTGATGTGTTTGCTGCCGACGCTGTAACCACGAAGGCGATGGGATTTGAACCGTTGGAGATCGGTTTGTTCCACTATGCCAATGAGATGGGTTACGGAGTCGCAGACCTTGAACAGATTGATGTGCTAGGTACACCTGTTGATGAGGTGATAAAACCGTTCAAGCCGCACGAAACAGCACATCTACAATTTCAATGGCAGGAAGCCGATGCAGCACGTTACCTAAATATCGGCTAGTAGACAATTATCCATCGGTTTGAATTTGACAGATGCCGTTCCGCCTGTCCCGATCTATCGGGGAGCATTTCGATAAATTGGAACCAGTACGCTGCCAACATAGGTAAAACTAAAGGAAGAAAGACCAATCTTCCAAGTTTTTGCTGATGCCATGGGGAAGAATGGAAGGGGGAAGAAGGTAAAGACCAATCTTCCGCCCTTCCAATATCACGCTTCACATCCTGGTTTCTTAACATGAGCCATGGAGGATTATATCATGGAGAACCTTACCTTTGAAGACTGGGTCTCAATAGTTTTTCGCGTTGTTGGTGTTCTAGCAATCTTTGCTGGTGTCATAGCCTATATTGTTCATCTACATTTCAGACAGACTTATACCGATAAGAGGTTAGACAATCTAGAAGAAAAATTGGATAACTTAGGTAAGAAATTGGATAACTTGGCGATAACCTTAGAGGCAAGAATGAACAGAGTTGAGGACAAACTAGATAAGCTATTCTTCCATCTCATTGGTATAGACGATCGCCAACCGGAAGGTCATCATGGAGAACAAAGGGATAAAGATGAATAATTTTATCACGCCTCTCTATCATCTTTTCCTATCTATACTCGAAACTGTATAGCGTATAGGTCTGCCGCTGCCATAACAAAACGCAGACGAACCGCCCTACCCGCCAACGAGCCAACATCGCTGCCATTCTCCCACCTGACAACCCGCTCAATTTCATCTCCAAAAATCTCAACGCACTCAGATAACCGATACCCATCAATCGGCTGCCCCGCTGCGTCTTGGATCTCAACGCGCAAGCCTCCTGCTACAGATGTTGCGTAATTAAGGACCAACCTATCTCCCTTAAAAATCAACGGCTTCGTCAAAAATTCGCCGCCGGCGTAGGGCGCATTGACTGAGACAAATCCGTCAGTTCGGAGTGCACCGCGCCGGAGACGGATAGATGGACGTCGATAATGCTCCATAAAATAGATCGACATTTCCGCAGGACCTGTTGGAACAACTCCCACGCCAACGTACAGATTTCGGTCTGTCCAGCTGTCGGGATCAGATCCAAGCCCCACGAACGGTTCCATAAAACGTCGATCCCAGTGTAGGCCATCGCGGCTGGTCATGAAAACACTTTCGGAGAGACCATTGGCTGGCCAATCCTTATCGAACTTACGGTCAGGGACAAACCGTTTGGGAAACATCAGGTAGATGTGAGGTGCTCGGAAATACTGTGTGCAGGCGTTTTTGTAGAGATGTTCTGTTGGCGAATTTCCCAGATCAATGAATTCCAAGTCGGACCAATGACGGAAGTCGTCTGAAACACTCCGTCGAATGGCTCGGATCCCTGGAGGTATCCAACCCCGTGCATATGCCACGTACCGGTGTTGTTGTGTATCCCAGAATGCAACGTTGTGGGAATCAAACATGGGCCAAGGGTCATCTGGTGCTATCAAGATTGGATCTTGGTCCAGCGTCTCCCAATGCACTCCATCTGGGGAGGTAAACCCCCGCAACGTAGCGCGTTTGTCTATTGGCGAACCTACCCCAATGGCTTTGTAACGTTCTGAGTCCGGTGCTTTCGGGTTACCGTCCTTGAAAACACACAACGCCTTTGCCTCGCTCCCTTGGAGAACGATGTTGTTTTCCCGGTTTCCGTTGAACTCAAAGATCCCCAACGTCGGACGTTCCCAATGTACGCCATCTGCGCTCTCTGCATAGGCTGTACATTGGTTTTCCCATGTCGATTCCGAACCGCACCCCCGATACCACAGCCGATAACGATCACCCTCTTTCATCACCACCGGATCATAACTTATTGATCCTTCCCACGGCTGATTGAACTCAAGGGCGATCTCTTGAGGGACGGGGCTGTGCATTTGAAGACTAACCCCATTCATCTCTTCGATAAGCCAACCATCGACGAATAGTTCCAACCTTGAATTGATATTCCGTAACCCCTCCATTTATCCCCTCCAGTTGTTCTAATTGTCACCATCAAGTAACTGTTCAGCACTCAAACCGTCAGCGTCCAATAGCTGAATCCAATCCATGACCTCTCTTATCTGCTGACGTGCATTCTTTTCTTGTAACGCCAATATTAGCTGTCTGCCGGCATCTCTCAGTGCGACTTTCACTTCCTTTGCCGTTGGTTCAACATCTAACGCTGCACGATATTCCTCCACAGCATCCAGAAGTTCATTGCGACCAATATAACACACGACAAGACTATTTCGCGCCCGGGCAAGGCGGTTCTTAATGCGTGGTGAATGCCGATCATCGACAAAGTACCGCTCGAATTGGGATTCAATTGATAGCAGGTTTTGATAAGCAACGTTATTTGTCGGCGTAAGAGCTAACGCAGATTCAAAAGCCGCTATCGCTAAAATCGGCTGTCTTCTCAACAGATGAAGATAACCGATGGTGTTATAAATTTCTGTGGTTTTTGCCGAGGGGGCGATCTTTTCAAACTCAGCAAGCGCGGCAGTATATCTTCTTTGATTCATGAGCGTATTTCCACGCGCAACGTATAGATTTTTTGACACGTTTTCTGTCTGCAAACTTTGAGGCGCATCTTCCAAAAGTGCCCCCAACTCTTTTTCGGCACTTTCAAAATCACCTGCAAGTTGATAAGTGTTGATGATGCTCAAGCGGAGGTTCACCTGTTTAGGAGACAACGCAAGCGCAAGCCGCAACTGATCTATCGCTTCATTGTATTGCTCTCTGCTGTCGAGGTGTTGGGCGTAATGGTGGTAGGCAGCGACGAGGTTTTTACGGGATTGCCAATCATCAGGTTTTGCGGAGAACGCTGACCGAAATGCGTCAATCGCCTGTGGATATGCCCCTTTTTTGAGGTACAGTTCGCCGAGTAGACTGTGTGCATCGGTATCAGCATCTACCTGAATAAGTTGGAGATAGGCATCAATCGCCTTGTCGATATGCCCTGATTTGCGGTGCGTGTTGGCGCGTTTCCACAAGACATCCACTAGGTTTGCATACGCGATATTCAGCGTTGGGGTCAATTGTAACGCTTCCTGGTACGCAGCGATCGCCTCCTCCCAACGTTGAGCGCGTGTCAACTCCACACCGTAGTTGCTCAAATACCCCGCAAGATTCTGTTTAATTTCTAAGTCGGCGGGATCGAATTCAAAGGCCTTACGATATTGCACAATGGTGTTTTTGAGATCGCCATTCCTCGCATAAGCATCGCCCATAAGACGATACAAAAGCGCGTCCTCCGGTTTGAACTGGAGCGCTTCACCGAAATACAACGCCGCCTTTTGATACGCTTTAACGTTCAGTGCCTCGATACCTCGCTCTCGAAATATCTGATAGAGATTATTCCGAGGCGTTGGATCGTAGGGGTTTATTTCGAGCGATTTTCGGAAGGCAGCTATAGACTGCTCAATTTCTCCGGTCCGATAGTACATCACGCCGATCGTGTTGTAATCATTGGACGAAGGTATCTGCTTGAGCGTTTCTTCAAGTAGGTCCACAGCTTGTTGAGAGAGGCCAACTTTCTGGTATAGTTGTAAAAGCATTTCCCGTGCCGGGTCGAAGTCGGGGTCTATGTCAAGACAGGCTTTGAAGCTGGCAACAGCTAACTCGGTATCTCCCTTGTCGTCGTAGATTGTTCCTAAAAGGTAATGTGTGCGTGCGTGCGTTGGGTTGGTTTCGAGCTGCTTTTTTAAGATATTAATAGCAACATCGTGTTGAGGCGTGTTTTGCGGTGTGGAGTAGACTTTCAGCAATGTTGATCGATCCCGAGCGGTTGGGCGTTGTGCAATTGATGCCCAAAAACTCACGTCAAGCGGATCAGGACTATGCCCCCACAGCCCGATGGCATGTCCAAATTCATGAAGGCAAACTGTTCGAGTCTCTTCCCGCGACAGTTTTTCCGATAACGAAGGCTTAGGCAGTGAGAGGATAATTTCGACGGAGAAATCCCCGGTGCGGTGGCGTGTAAGCTCCGCCTTTCCATAGGTCATATCCATGTTTGCTGCTTCGCCATATCCCCAACGAACCCAAATATCAGCGTCCTTACTCGCCTCCAACTCCTGAAACTGAATTTTTCCATCGGAGACCGCTTCCCACTGCCGCATCGCATACCGCAGCGTGGGAAGGTATGTCGCTTTTAACATTGGTGTAATATAAACGGTGATCGGCATTTCGACAAAGCGGGTGATCCTGCCATGAGAGAAGACCGTGATTTGATCAAAATAGTCATCAGCCAAAGCCGAAACGGCGGAAATCAGGAATATTACAAAGAGAACGAAACCATGAATTTTCATTCAATCGTTTCCTTGTGGAATCAAACTTTTTGAGGTGAACGCAT
Organism: Candidatus Poribacteria bacterium; assembly: GCA_965208425.1. Taxonomy (GTDB): domain Bacteria; phylum Poribacteria; class WGA-4E; order WGA-4E; family PCPOR2b; genus PCPOR2b. The sequence continues at coordinate 715,647 of OZ242335.1, forward strand.
GTAAACCTGTTGGCTCATGTTAAGAAATGGTACAACAGAAACCGTAAGAAACAACTCTGGGACTCTCGGTACGAAGGATCATTCCCTGTTACTATGGTAGATTTTAGAATTAATGAAACACTCCAAATTGGTAGGTGCGGTCCGATAAATCGGGATCGCAAGCAGAGTTTCCAACTGCGCCGTTTCAACCCACCATGGCACCTACCGGGGGCGAAAGTGTCCATTTATTTTTAGAATTCACTATAAAAACTCGGTTTCTCTTTGCATTTTGTAAGGTCTTTGTTTTGAATCCCGTTTGTATGTTGGACTTCCTAGCTTGACTGCACCAATGAACAAGTAGTTTTCACGTTTCACGCATTACGTTTCACACTCAATTTCTGACCGGAGAGTTTATCAACAGTTGCAAACCCGCACCATTGATCACTTAGCAAATCTCCGTAGGGGTAAATCAATCACCGCTTCATTCGCAAACTGTTGGTAACAACAGTCACACTGCTAAAAGCCATGGCGAGGGCAGCCAACACCGGATGCAGGGCGCGTAGCATCATCGGTAGGAAGGTGAATGGGTGTAGTACGCCCGCTGCCACCGGGATGAGGAGGACATTGTAGAAAAAAGCCCAGAACAAATTTTGCTTGATAACGCGCATTGTTACTTTACTGAGGGCAATCGCTTGTGGTACAGACCGAAGGTCGCCGCTTATCAGAGTGACATCACCTGCCTCCATTGCTACATCGGTGCCTGTCCCGATAGCGATTCCCACATCCGCTTGGGCTAATGCCGGTGCATCGTTGATGCCGTCACCAACCATTGCTACACCTCCGATAGCTTGAGATTCCTGATTCATTTCCAGTTGCAGTTTCTTCACTTCCTCCGCCTTATCCGCCGGCAGAACTTCGGCGAGGATCCGATCAATTCCGAGAGCGTTGCCGATGCTTTCCGCCGTAGTTCGGTTATCACCGGTGACCATCACCACCTGCAAACCCAGACGGTGCATCCGATCGATGGCTTCCTTAGAGCCGGGCTTAATAGTATCCGCCACGGCGATGAGTCCCACAGCTTTGCCATCGGCAGCAACCCAGATTACGCTTTTCGCACCTGCCTGTAACTTCGCTGCTTCGTCTCCCAAATCATTAAGGTTAACATTCTGCTCATTCATCATTTGGAGATTACCCAAGATGACCTGATGTCCTTCGATCTCAGCAATAACACCGTGTCCAGCTAAGGCTTCAAATCGGGAAGGTTCTGCTAATAACAACCCACGCTCTTGTGCTGACCGTACAATGGCTTCACCAATTGGATGTTCACTTCCGCGCTCCGCCGAGGCAGCCAACCATAGAATCGCAGCTTCTTCCTGCTGCTTTTCTTCCATTTCTACCCTATTGCCCAACGCTTCGGTGATAACGCTTGGGGTGTTAGCTTCGGCAATCACATCTGTCACTGATGGCTCACCTGTCGTAATCGTGCCAGTTTTATCAAGGACAACCACCTTGAGCGAATGCGCGAGTTCAAGTGCCTTGCTATCTTTGAAAAGGATCCCCTGTTCCGCCCCTCTGCTTGTGCCAACCATAATGGCAGTCGGTGTGGCAAGCCCAAGTGTGCACGGGCAAGCGATAACCAACACGGCTACCATCCGAATCATTGATGGCGTAAAACCAGCGTCCACGCCAAACCACCAGACTAGTAGGGTGAGGGTCGCTATCGCAATGACAGCAGGAACAAAAACACTTGCGACCCGATCTGCCAGACGTTGAATTGGTGCTTTACTCCCTTGCGCTTCTTGGACGAGCCGGATAATTTGTGCGAGTGCAGTCTCTGCGCCGACCTTGTGGGCTTCAAATTTAAGTCTCCCCTGTTTGTTGATGGTTGCACCAATTACGGGGTCACCCTCTCCCTTATCCGCCGGTATACTCTCTCCAGTGAGCATACTCTCATCGACAGCGGAATTGCCTTCGATAATAACTCCGTCAACGGGAATCCGCTCTCCCGGTCGCACAATCACCACATCACCCACGACCACCTGCTCAATGGGGATGTCAATCTCTTCGCTGTTACGCACGACACGGGCTGTTTTCGCTTGCAGACCCATCAACTTTTTGATCGCGGCACCGGTCTGATCTTTCGCACGGACCTCCAGCAGTTTACCAAGTTTAATAAGGGTGATGATGACCGCCGCGGTTTCAAAATAGACATGGCTGCCCAGGGCAGTGCTGCCCAACGTCAATGCAATGGTAACAGGCATACTATAAAAGAAGGCAGCGGAGGAACCCATCGCAACCAGCACGTCCATATTAGCAGCACCGTTCCGCAGTGCTTTGAAGCCGCCGGTATAATAATCCCAGCCAACGTAGAATTGCACCGGCGTGGCAAGAAGGAACATCAGCCAGTAACCCCAGAGAGCATCAGACCAAGTGCCCAGCAGCGCAAAATCACGCGCCATGCTGAAAATGAACAGTGGGAGGGAGAAAGCGACCCCAATCCAAAACTTACGCGTCTGTTCGTGGATTTCGGTTTCGCGAGCAGCCTGCTCAACATCTGCTAATTGCTGGTCAGAATCCGATTCGACAACACCGTAGCCTGCCCCCTCGATTGCAGCAATGAGATCCGTAGGTGTCACCTGACCGGGGATATACGCTATCTTCGCTTTTTCTGTGGCAAAGTTTACTGTCGCAGAAACAACACTTGGTCGCATTTCCGCAAGTGTCTTTTCGACCGTCGCTGCACAGTTGACGCAGTGCATTCCTGTGATAGGTAATTCAATCTCGCCTGTCGCTACCTCGTAGCCGCTGTCTTTAATTCTCTCAATGATGACGCTCTCATCCAGCACAGACGAGTTGAAAGCGACCGTTGCTCTCTCGGTGGCATAGTTGACATCTGCTGTAATCACGCCGTCCAGCTTCCTCAGATCGCGTGCGATAGTGTCTGAACAGTTTGTGCAGTGCATCCCTGTTATGGGTAGTGTGATCCGTTTTTCAGTCATAGAGTTCTCCTCCCACGTTTCACTAGAGGATTGACACGACACTAGCTTTATGGTGAATTCAAAAAATAAAGGGACACTTTCGCCCCCCGGTAGGTGCGGTTTTCAACCGCACCGGTTTGGAGTATCTCATTAATTCTAAGATCTACTATAATTATCTCATCAGTCCAGTTATGCTAAGTTCCGATTCGCCCTTCATACGCTGAAATCTGTTCATCAAACTGCAACGTCCAGCCAATCTCATCCAGACCATTCAACAAACAGTACTTCTCAAAGTCACCAATCTCGAAGGAATGCGCGGTCCCGTCAGGCTGAACTACCTGCTGTGCTTCCAGATCAATCATCAACCTATACCCTTCTTGTGCTTCGGTCTGTTCCGTCAAATCCGCGGTCACGTCGTCCGGTAGAGCGATGGGTAGGAGGCCATTTTTATAGCAGTTGTTCCGAAAGATGTCCGCAAATGAAGGCGCGATAACCGCCTTGAACCCGTACTGTTGCAACGCCCACGGCGCATGTTCCCGTGAACTGCCACAGCCAAAGTTCGCCCCAGCAACCAGAATACTCGCTTCCTGATAACGGGGATCATTCAGCACAAAGTCCGGATTCGGATCGCCATCGTCCAGAAAACGCCAGTCATAAAACAGGAACTGTCCAAAACCGGTGCGTTCAATCCGTTTAAGAAACTGCTTGGGAATGATCTGATCGGTGTCTACATTCAACCGATTTAACGGTGCTACAAGTCCAACATGTTCTTTGAATGCTTCCATTGTTTTTCTCTCTTTCGGAAATATCAGTGATAATTATGTAACTAAAGTCGTAAAAAGTTGATTAATCTATAAATCTACTCAACATTCGGCGGACCTCTATAGCCAATGCTCTCCCAACCAGCCACATCACCCCCCAACAGTCGATAGGGATGCGGAACTATCCGCAACGAGCGATCCGCCAACGGCAAAGAGATGCGTTGGTGCCCACTCTCGGCAGATTGCTTCAGCGCAATCGCAATTTCCAACGCTTGGTGATATCTATGCCCACTGTCCAGCACATCCCGACCCGTATCAAACGCCTGCATGAGCCACTCAATCCGCCGTGTAAAGAAGTCATCAGGTGAAGGGATGTCAAGAAAATCAGGATAAACCGGAGTCGAAGCTGCACCGCTCCCTTGAATAAACACAGGCTTAGGACCGGTCAGCCATACCTGCCCATTTTCTCCCATAACCATGACCGGACAGGATCCACCTTGCTCCGGTGACACAGGAATCTCACAGACGATGGTCCCCGACAATCCGAGACGACCATAGGCAGGACAATCAATCTCCGACGCAGAAACATCAACAGGCGGCATCCAGCCGGATTCCGGCGGTAACGTCCAACCTTCGACCCATTCCACCTCCATACCGGTAAGCAATCGCAACAGCGTCAGTTGAACACATCCCCCGCCCGATACCTCGCGTGGCAGTCCACTCGGAATCGCAGCAGCGGTGAGTGTGCCGATATTACCGGCACCGATCCAATCAATTGTCTTCAACAAATACGGAACTCCCGAATAGACACTACCACAACTGAAAACAGTGCCCCGCTCACAACAAATGCGCACCATCGCATCCGCCTGAGATAGTTCGACCGCTATCGGTTTTTCGCATGAGACCACCTTCACGCCAGCCTCGGCGCAAGCGATCACCACATCGGGGTTGTGCGAAGTCGGAAGAATCGCCGAAACGATGTCAGGGACTTCCCTCGCTAACAGGTCATCTAACGAATCAAGGACAACTTCAACCCCATATCGATCGGCGAAGGTCTGTCTGCGGTCTTTGGCGCGGTCAACCAGTGCGACGATTTCGCAGGCTGGATGATTGGCGTAGGCGTGCAGATACCTGCTGCCCCAAGTTCCTGCCCCTCCTACAACCGCAACTCTGTACTTTTTCATCCGCAAAATACGACTCCTTTAACCAAAAAAATAAGGAGGTTCATGTCAAAAGAAAGTGCAGAGCAACTCAGAGAAACCGAGTTTTGCCGAAAAAACTCGGTTTCTTTTTACTATTTCTTAACATGATAGGACTTACGCAGTTGACTGCCCTAAACCTTGTAGTTCGGCGATTTATCGCCTCTGGCACCTATCCCCAACGCCTGATAAATCAGGCAACTACAATCTGAAGTGCGTAACTCCTACATGAGTGAATAAGGAAAACAAGACAGGGAATATTCATTATGAACGGGACGGTTTTCTGCCGCCGCTGAACGTATCTGGCTTCTGAGTGTCAGAGGGCCAATATCCATCGGGATCCTCCTGCCACAAATTCCCGCACAGTCCAGAAATCACCCGCCACTCCGCCGCACCGAGATCCGGATCCGGGTGAAAGAGAAATCGCTTCAACCCTGCCCGTTCCGAGGTTGTCAAAATGTTATGCAGATCCCTTGCCGTCATAGCGTCGCCGGCGTGCGGACTGCGTCCGGTGGACACCCAAGCGACTACTTTATCATCGTCCCCGATAGCCTCCAGCGCACGTTCGGTTTCGCTCCACACAATGTCTGAGAAGAACTCCTCCGGGAACCCCATCTCCATATCCATCAACGAGTGAACGCCCGGTAAATCAATGCCAAACAGCGATTTCACCACCGCAAAGCAGTCTTCTTCTGTTAATGTGGGATTCCACTCAGAAAGTATCTGCACCCAACGGGCAATCGTTCCATACATCCCATCAAAGCCCCGGTGCCAGAAGTAGTGCTTGGGGAAGATGTAATCGAAAAGCGACGCCATCTGTTGATAGTTCTGTCCGGTGAGCGAAGAAAAGGTTGCCGTGCGCGGGATGCCGCCCAATTCCACCTTACACTCCAATTGGTCAAGTTGGGTGCGTACAGCCTGCATATAACCCAAGGCAGTTTCTTGACGGGTCCGCAACCAGTAAAGCACATCTTCGTTGATATCAAATAGTGTCAACGCTGCTAACATCCCACCCGGTGCATGATACCGTACCAGAGACGGAGTCAGATTATGAAGCCGTTCCCGTAGGTGTGCGATGCCTCGCTCCAAACGGGGAATATCCTTTCCTAAAGCCGCGAAACGGTGCCGTTCATGCTCACGGATCTCAAGCAACTCCCCGCCATGATGAAAGGCTAATTCGTAGTGCTGCTCCCCCGGACCATCTATGATAACGCCGTGTGCTTGAGAGTAGGCGTTCATCGTATCCTGAACACTAGCGGCAAATCCCACCGCGCCATAAGGATCTTCCTCCAACGGTCGCGCCCCACCGCCGCCGGGGACACTGAAGGTCATAATATGCCAATCGCGTGAGGCAGCATCATCCAACATGGCGTGCAGCTGTTTCTCCTTCTCCAAATCGCGTGGGGTTTCCGGCGGTGGACTCACCCCGAACGATTTGTATACCTCCGGGTCAGGCGCAAAGGTCCGAATCGTTGTGCCGTCGTCCTGCATGAACTGCAAATAACCGAACACGATGCCACGTACACCCCCGTCCTCCCAAGCGTCGAATGTCCGCCGGTAGTCGGGCAGCCAGTGTTCGAGCGGGCTATGGGTAAAAATCCACGGTATCATAGGAAACCTCCTCGACTGAGCATTTTACATCATTAAAACTTACGCAGTTGGTTCATATGTCCCCCTGATAAGGGGGATTTAGGGGGTTAAAAATAAAAAATCCCGCGCCAACTGAGTTGAAACGCGTAAGTCCTTATCATTTGATCATCGCGTTTTGCAAAGGCTGTAAACCTTTTCAGGATTTAGCTGTCGAAAAACAAGTGATGTACGCTCATGTTAAGAAATTATGCGACAGAAACCGAGTTTTTTCTTGAAAACTCGGTTTATCTTCATTACTTTGCACTTCCGTTTTATATGAGCCATGATGCACAACCAAATTTCGTCCGTATAATAGAGAACTTCAATGACAAAAATTCATTTGAAATCCGATTCTATCGGGGCTGTCTTCTTCGATTTCTTTGCCACACTTATCTTTTGGACACAACCACTCCACGTGACTATCCGCAAAATTGCCGATCGGTATCAACTGCGTTTGGATTGGTCTGTCTACGACGAAGCGCGAGCAATTCTAACCGAAGCGTATGAAGCCTCAAAACCGACAAATGGCATACGGGATACAATATTCAGGCAGCTGGACGCCTCCTGTGTTTTTCTCAAAAAACTAGGAGTGCGTGAGCATGTAGATCAGATTGCGTGGGAGGTCTTGCAATACGAACATGCCCTTTTTTCGCGTAACAACGCCACGCTTTACGAAGATGTCTTGCCCACTCTAGATCGATTGCAGCAGATGAACCTAAAGATGGGAATCATTTCCAACTGGGATACGCCCTTACACGCCATGGTTGAAGAGCTTGGACTTGCCCCCTATTTTGAGGTAATCGTCGCCTCCCATGATCAGCGGGTACGCAGCGCGAAACCGGACGCAGCCATTTTTGAATACGCTTTGAATGCCCTTGGTGTCTCCGCAGAAGAAGCGGTTCATATCGGCGATTCCTTCGAGGCAGACATCATGGGAGCGCATACCGCGGGTATCCGTGCAATTCTGCTAGATCGGGACGAGACGCAGGCTGGACGGTGGGGAGAGACCATCCGAACCTTACATGCGTTGCCGGATCTGATAAACGTGAAACGCGATTTATAGTAGATTTTAGAATTAATGAGACACTCCAAATTGGTAGGTGCTGTTTCCAACTGCGCCGTTTCAACCCACCACGGCACCTATTCGGTGCGGTTTCCTAACCGCACCTACCGGGAGCGAAAGTGTCCCTTTATTTTTAGAATTCACCATAATGTGAATTTCCCTACTCCGCTGAACCTCTTTTTCACACAGCGTAAGCGACCGAGCCATCTTTGCGTAACAGAGTCTGACCGGTGTTCATCGGCTGGTAGGGCCTCTGCTCTATCAGACTATCGTCCAGTTCCACGCCGAGTCCCGGTGCTTCGGGAATTGGAATATAACCGCCCTCGCGTTGATAGCACGTTTTATAAACCGCATTGTCGGGTGATTCATCGCCCTTAGTGTACTCTTGGGTGATGAAGTTCGGGATACTCGCGTCGAGGTGTAACGAAGCGGTCGTAACCAACGGTCCCAAGAAATTGTGGGTGACAACCGCACTGTGGTACGATTCAGCGATTGCAGCGATCTTTTTACATTGGGTCAACCCGCCTGCCAATGCCACATCCGGTCGAACATACTGAGGTCCACCGGCGGCGAGCAGTTCACGGAATTCCCAGATCGTCGTCAGACGCTCACCGTTCCCCAAGGGGACAGTCATCCGCTTGGCGAGTTCCGCCTGCGACACAATGCTATCGATCTGGATAGGATCTTCAAGGAAGTAAATATTAAACGGTGTCAACGCTTCCGCTAAGACAATCCCATTCATCGGCGTGAGTTTGCGGTGGACTTCAACGATGAGATCGAGATCGGGTCCACCTCCCTCCCGCGCCGCTGCAACCAGATCGCGAGCGGTCTTGACCAAGCGATCCAACGCCATGTCCTGATAACCACCGATCACCGGATCAAACTTCAACGCGGTGAATCCTTCCTCTACCGCATCTTTCGCAGCCTGAAACATCGTCTCTGGCGTTGAACCACCCGCCATAAGATGCAGACGGATTTTGTCGCGACAATTCCCGCCCAATAATTCCCATACCGGCGCACCGAAATGCTTCCCTTTGATGTCCCACAACGCAATATCCACCGCACTGATTGCGCCACAGAGGGCGGTGCCACGAAATGGACCCATGCGGTAGAGATACTGCCAGTGGTGTTCGATCCGCAGGGGATTCTGACCGATTAGATACTTTTCAAAGGTCGCGACGATTCTGTCGACCGCTTCAGGATACCCCCAGCAGGCGGTTTGACCGACACCGCTGATACCGTTGTCGGTGTGGATACGAACCACGTAACCACCACCGATGAAGAAGGATTCAATCTTGTCAATTTTCATGCTGTACTCCTTGATGGATTGATTTGTAGGTAAATAAAACCGTGCCTTTAAGCTGTCTCAGTATATCAAAAAATTGCGGAGAGCGTCAACGGTATTTCAAGGATTGCCAAGAGCAATCGTAATATCAAGTGTTTTACGACTTCTAAGGAATTTCTGCCACATCGTATAGTCGAAGCGATAAGTCCAATCAACCTTATATCCGAAATTCCGTCTAAAATATTTATAAGGGTAAAATCAATATAGCAGGAGTCTAAGCCTTATTGTGTATTCCTCCCTTATTTTATCGCTTGCTTGGGTTTCGTAACCAAAGCGGCTGCACCGGCGTTAAGGAGAGTGACGATATGGAAGGTATCGAGATTTTCAAGCGATACTTCGTAGCAATGCCGCAGCTTGAAGGGCAACGACTCCTTAAGGGCAAACAGATTTATAGTGAATTGAAAAATAAATGAACACTTTCGCTCCCGATGTTTGGTAGGTGCTGTTTTCAACTGCGCCGATTTTGGGTGTCTCATTAATTCTAAGATCCACTATATTACCGGAGATCGGTGGATGATCGAAGTTGAAAATCTTACAAAAAATTACGGACCGTTTCAAGCATTGAAAGGAATTTCCTTTCGTATCGACAAAGGCGAGGTCATCGGTTTTTTGGGCCCAAATGGTGCTGGTAAAACCACCACCATGCGAATTTTAACCTGCTTTATGCCCGCCAGCAGCGGAAATGCAACGGTCGCGGGATACGATGTCTTCAAACAATCCTTGGAAGTTCGTAAGCACATCGGCTACCTGCCCGAAAGTGTCCCGCTCTATCCAGAGATGACCGTCACCGGCTATCTCAAGTTTGTGTCAAAAATTAAAGGGGTGCCGCGAAGCAAGCGTACCGAGCGATTGGAGGTGGCGGTTGAATCCTGTGGTTTGACCGAGCGGCGAGGCCAGATTATCGGACAGTTGTCCAAGGGCTATCGTCAACGGGTCGGCTTGGCACAGGCACTGATCCACGATCCAGATGTCATTGTCCTCGACGAACCTACAGCCGGACTTGATCCGCGGCAGATTATTGAAATCCGTGAACTGATCAAGGCACTCGGCAAGGAACACACAATCATCCTCAGCACACACATCCTCCCTGAAGCGAGTATGACCTGTGAGCGGTTGATTGTGATTAATGATGGTGAAATCGCCGGGGGTGTAAGCCTTTCGGAAGGGCATGCCGTTTCTATTGACGCGGGCGACGATGGACACACAGAGTTGGGTGATACGAAAACCCTTTATCTGGAGGTTTCAGGTCCGGAGGCGGAGGTCAAGACCGTCCTTGAAAATCTCCCCGATGTCAGCCGTATCGAAAGTCAAGGCTTGTACGATAACGTCAATCCAACATTCCACATCAATTATGAACCGAATACAGATATTCGCGCAGCGGTTGCATCAAGCATCATCCGGCACGGTTGGAATTTACTTGAAATGCGTTCCGTCGAAATGACGCTTGAGGAACTTTTCTTGCAACTGACAGCCGGCATAGAAAATGAAGCACAAGCGGACGATGAAGCCAGTCTAGAGGCGCATGATCCTTAGCCGTTCTCGTTCATTCCTATCGGGAAAAATTGAGCAAATTCTCTAAGTTTGAAGCCTTCCTCCGGTAATTCATTCGAATATTTCTACTGTTCTTTAATAAAATACTTGACGTTGAACGGCTTATTAATGTATAATCTTAGGGTTAATAGGAATAATTCCCACCAACAGTCGTCCGCTACTATATGTATTTATCTTAAATGCCTTCAAACACCGATTTGATGCCTCTTCTATGTTACCCGTTTGGGAATTCCTTATAATTCACGACTTAACCAACCGCTATTCTGCGTATCCTTGTCTTTTATCTTAATTTGATCCAACTTTCTTTTCGATAATTTCCCACCACTATGCTGCCAACGATTATAGATTAAAGTTTATTAAAGACAAACCGGTGAGTAGTTGCGCATCTCTTCGCTGTGATGTTGCCACTTGCCTGTTACATGATGGTCTGGCGTATGCTATCTTTTCCCGAAGTGTGCGTCAACCGTGGAGTGTCTGCTGCAAGTGCCTTGTGCAATTTTGGGTTAGTGTAAAAGATATAAGTGTTTAGTCAATCTACAAGCGGTTAGAATCTCGCAATGAGGAGCAACAAAATTATGGAGAATGTGGACATTGTCAAACTCCAAGAGATGACAATCTCCGAATTGAATGGTATGGCTCGGAAGCTGGGGCTCACAGGATACAGTAGTCTCCGCAAACAGGAGCTTATTGCCCAAATTCTTGAAGCCAAAGCGGAGAATAGCGGCCTACTGTTCGGAGAAGGTATCCTTGAAATTTTACCAGAAAAATACGGTTTTCTTCGGTCATCGAGCTATAACTATTTGCAAAGTACCGATGATATTTACGTCTCTCCCTCGCAAATACGCAAATTTGATCTCCGTACAGGTCACGAGGTTCAGGGACAGATTCGTCCTCCTAAAAAAGGAGGCGATAAAGATGAATTTTACTTCGCATTGCTGAAAATTGAAAAAGTCAATGCCGAAGCCCCAGCAGCTGCAAAGGATAAAATCCTTTTCGATAACTTGACCCCTGTCTACCCGCATGAACAACTTATACTTGAACATAATCCGAGGGAGTTTTCTACACGTATTACGGATTTGATGTCCCCGATCGGTAAGGGGCAGCGTGGACTGATTGTGGCTCCGCCCTACAGCGGTAAAACCACAATCTTAAAAAATATCGCCCACGGTATTGAGAAGAATCATCCGGAAGTGATGCTCATTTTCTTGTTGATTGATGAGCGTCCAGAAGAAGTGACAGATGTTTCTCGGTCCATAAAAGGGGAGGTTATCAGTTCGACCTTTGACGAGCATCCAGAGCGACACGTGCAAGTTGCAGATATGGTCATTGAAAAAGCGAAGCGATGGGTCGAATATGGCAAAGACGTGGTGATTATGCTGGATAGCATGACGCGTCTCGTGCGAGCCTGTAACGTTGTAGCACCCCATAGTGGTAAAACATTATCGGGCGGTATTGACGCGCTTGCATTTATGAAGCCACGTCAGTTTTTCGGGGCGGCCCGAAAGTTTGAAGAAGGCGGCAGCTTAACAATTATCGCTACCGTATTGGTCGATACCGAAAGCCGAGGCGATGAGCATATCTATGAGGAGTTAAAAGGTACTGCAAACATGGAGATCCACCTAGAACGTTCTCTGCTAGAACGCCGTATCTTCCCCTCCATCGACATCGGCAAATCGAAGACCAGACGCGAAGAACTGCTGCTCAAGCCAGAAATACTCAGCAAAGCATGGGTCCTGCGCAAATTCATGGGCCAAATGAACACCGCTGAATCAATGGAGCTCCTCGTTGAACACTTAGGAAAAACAGAGACAAATGAGCAGTTTATTGATATGATGATAAATAATACCAAAGCCAACGGCCCCGCCCGCGGTGGACGGTATCAGTGGTAGTGTCGAGCTGACCGTTAAATAAGTCATAAGGAGGTGAGCATCCTCATGAAATCAGATATCCATCCAGAAACAATGGAATGTGTCATCAATTGTGTGTGTGGTGCAACATATACAACCTATTCTACCAAACCTCAAATCCGCGTAGAAATTTGTTCAGAATGTCACCCATTTTACTCAGGGCAGCAGACAATTGTTGATACGGCGGGACGGGTCGAAAGTTTCCGCCGTAGGTATGGTCTTGCCGATGAAAATTAAATAAGGTTTAGTCATAAACGCCGGCAGCCGAACGATTCAGAGCGTAAGCGTTGTGTAATCGCATCACTGAATTCTTGTCGGCTATAAAACATGAGATGGCAGAGGTCGACCGATCAGTTGTACAAGCGACCATCTGCCCTTCTGAGGTTCTGAAAAAATAGCAGTGAATAGAAGGTGGAGAAAAAATAACGCATGGGATTTCAAGTATCTGATAAACATATTGAAGAATATCATATGCTAGGCTACACAGTTTTCCGAAAGATTCTTCCACCTTCATTGATTCAAGATCTGCGACAAGTCAGTGACAGGGCGAAAACAATTGCACGTGAGCAAAGCGGTCCTCAAGTGCAGCGTCTCCAACCTGTTGCAGACTACGACCTTGACCAACAGCCCTTTATTGACTACGCTAATTTACCACCGCTGGTTGATGCCATTGCCAAGGTGCTGACGCCGCGTCATCGTCATGGCGATCGAGACCACTTTGGCATTCTGTTTGAACCTGCGGATATGCCATACTGCACGCCGTGGCACCGTGACTGGCGTGATAACGCCGCCGGCTTGCCACTTTCGATGTGGGATGAAGTATTCACCGATATCAATCATTTCAATCAGATTAATTGTGCTTTATATGAAGACAGTTCGACATGGTTTGTCCTCGGTAGCCATCTGAGGCGAGACTTACCAGCGGAAATTGAACGGTTCCCAGATCGACCGATACCGGGCGTGGACCTTGATGGCAAATCCGCAGAAGAGCGGGAACCATTCTGCCTCGAATACTGTCGCAGTATGCCCGGGGCAGTACAGCTGCATCTAGAAGCGGGAGATTTCGCGCTCTACCGAAATACACTCTGGCATCTAGGCAACTACGTGCCCTATCGCAAGCGGGCAACGTTACACGACAGTGCTTGGACGCCTGAGTTTAAGGCGTGGTACAAGAAGGCGCGAACCGAATCGAGCAAACGACGTGAAGCTGGCTTCGGTATGGAGAATCCAAATCTCAACGCTGCTAATAGCGCAGCGTCAACACCGGCTTAATACTAAAGTGATAACCCAACTATGCTTGAGAAGTTAAAAGAGATAGAAACAAGATATTTAGAAATAGAAAAAGGGTTAGCCGATCCTGCACAGATTGCTGATCAGCAAAATCTGCAAAACCTCGCAAAGTCGCACGCGGAGCTTGCACCGATTGTTTCAAAGTATACGGAGTATCAAAAAACGGCGAAAGAGATCGAGGAGACCTCTGTCCTGCTTGAACAAGAGACCGATGCTGAATTTATCGCCTTTGCCAAGCAGGAGCTTGATGCGTTAACCGAGGAGAAAGATAACTTAGAAGCAGAGCTGAAGATCTTGCTAATCCCAAAGGATGCAAATGATGAGAAGAATGTGATCGTAGAGATCCGAGCGGGAACAGGGGGCGAAGAAGCAAGTTTATTTGCCGGCGAGCTTTTCCGGATGTATTCAAGATACGCCGATCAGAAAGGTTGGAAAGTAGAGCTGCTTAACTCCAATGCAACTGGCCTGAAAGGCTTCAAAGAGATTATCTTTTCGATTAGCGGGAACCGGACATATGGCAGGCTAAAGTTTGAAGGGGGTACACACCGGGTGCAGCGCGTCCCTACAACGGAAGCCAGTGGTCGCATCCATACATCCGCAGTAACTGTCGCCGTATTGCCGGAGGCGGAAGAGGTTGATCTCAAGATTGACGCAGAAAATTTGCAAATTGAAACGTTCCGTTCATCAGGACCAGGCGGCCAGAGCGTCAATACAACCGATTCAGCGGTACGAATCACATACATTCCTACAGGGCTCACGGTATCCTGCCAAGATGAAAAATCTCAACATAAGAATAGAGCCAAAGCGATGAAGATTCTGCGATCCCGTCTACTTGAGCAGATGCAAGCTGAACAGGATGCTGAACGTGCGCAAACGCGGAAATCTATGATTGGCAGCGGCGATCGAAGTGAAAAAATTCGCACGTATAACTTCCCCCAGAGTCGGGTGACAGACCATCGTATCGGTCTAAGCGTTTATCAGTTAGATGCAATTTTAGACGGAGACATCGATGCTTTCATTGACGCCTTGATAGATGCCGACCAAGCGGAGCAATTAAAGAACCTATCGTCGTGAAAACTTGGCACGTGATCGATCTTATCGAGTGGACGACAGAGTACTTTGAACGTCACGAAATCCCTACCCCGCGATTAGACGCGGAATTGTTGCTTGGACACCTCCTGCAAAAGAGCCGTTTACAACTCTATCTCTCCTTTGAGATGCCCGTGTTCCAAGAGGTGCTCTCGAAATTTCGAGAGCTAATCAAAAAACGGATAGCGCACACTCCTGTGAGTTACCTGACCAACCACAAAGAGTTCATGTCACTCGATTTCTATGTGGATGCGCGTGTGCTAATTCCGCGACCCGAGACAGAAACTCTAGTTGAGACAGTATTACAGCATCAGCAGGAGCCTTGCCGGTTCGTGGATATCGGAACAGGTTGCGGTGCCATTGCGATTAGTTCTGGTCATCACCGTCCTGATTGGGAGTTGATTGCCACAGATTTCTCAACCGAAGCCTTAGAAGTTGCCCAGCAGAATGCACTCACTCACAACTGCGCAGATCGACTCACGTTCCTACAAGGCGATCTGTTTGAACCCCTCCAAGAACTAGCCAACACTCGTTTTGACTGGATTGCCTCCAACCCGCCATATGTGGGTACAGACGAGGTGTCAACCCTTCCCTTGGATGTACGAGAGCACGAGCCGGAAATCGCGCTCTTTGCTGGTGCTGATGGTCTCGACATCATTCGGCGTATCGTAACAGACGCACCACAGTTTTTGAATTCGGAGGGAAAACTCATCTTGGAAATCGGTTACAACCAAAGTCATCCTGTTCAAGAGCTCATAAAATCACAACCTGCATATAAGCACTGTGAAGTTATCAAAGATTATGCTGGTATTGAGCGTGTCGTTCTCGCTAGTGTTTAGGTTCTGTTGACATTTGATCGTAACCAGATCATTGAGGAGAGGGCACAGATGCTTGAATCTCTGTAGAGGTTGGGTTCCCTAACCCTTGGTTCACAGATTAAAGGTGATTTTGGGCTTCTGTAGGTCGATTTTCCAAAATCGACGTTTCTGTGACGACATATAAATGTGGACCTACCTGCCCCGTAGGGCGGACATCCCCGATGAATCGGGATCCAAAGCGACTTGCCCGGCCTCATGTCCATCCACATCAGCAAAATAGTCAACACGCCCTAGTTATTAATCATTCAGATTTTTTGGTTTTCCACTTCCGTGCGATGCAGGAGAACAGTGTTTTGCCGAAACACAACCCCATATCACCCCAATCTCATTCCGTTATTACCAGCGTCAACAACCAGCGAGTCGTCGCTGCTCGCAAACTCCAGACACGCAAGCACCGTCAGCGCCAAGGACGCTTCCTAGTCGAAGGCTTTGAAATCTTGCATCTGGCATTGGATGCCGGGATACAACCGATTGAAGTTTTCTATTGTGAAGAACAATGCGGTGAAAAGGTAATACAACAACTTCTCAATCGTTTGCGAAAAGCCGGCGCAACCCTTGCCCCGGTGTCAACTCAGGTCCTGCATACACTATCAGCTGCCGCTGGCAACGTATACGCCGCCCCCCATAAGGCACCGCCCCATGTCATACAGACACATATTGTAGCAACTTTTGCCCTCTTTGAGGTGTCATTTCAGGACATCACTTTGACCGGCGATGAGCTAGTCCTTGTTCTTGATGGGACACAAACGCCAAGCAATCTAGGGATGATTCTCCGTACCGCGGATGCCGTTGGGGCTGCAGCCGTTTTTCTGGTCCCACCCTGCGTGGACATCTTCCACCCTAAGTCTGTAAGGGGGAGTCACGGTTCACTGTTCAGCGTCCCTCTTGTAGAGACAGTCGACATTCCGGGGCTTTTTAGGTGGTTGCATGAAAAAGGATTCAGAACGATGGGAGCGGATCCGCATCTGGGCAAATTCTGGAATCAGGAAAACTGGAAAGGTCGGGTCGCCATAGTTCTGGGGCATGATGTGCGAGGTATATCCGATGCGGTGCGTGCACAAGTCGAAGGGTGGGCGCGGTTGCCGATGACGGGAAAGGTGGAATCGCTCAACGTGGCAGTGGCGGGGAGTGTGTTGATATATGAGTGGTTTCGGACGAACCGGCTTGAACCGTAAAACCGTGCGAAGAATCTATGTCTCCGCACGGTTCATTAGGTTCTAAAACCGTTTTAGGTGTGATGATGTCCGTTCTGATAGTGAGAACGGAGCAGATCTATACCGAAATCATCTTCGATATGTCGCCAAACGGTGTGAATATGGTTCGCACTGTTTTGCGTGTTGTCATATTCCACAAAGAAGAAGGGACCGTGAAGCCGGTAGTAATGCGGTTGGCCACGATTCGCCGGTCCTGCCCAAGCAAAGTGGATATCGTTTATACCCGCATCGCGCAATTTCTGCCCCTCAATTTTTGCCAACTGTTCCGGGAGTCGATCGATGTAAGTGTTGATGAGCTGCACTAGCACCTCACGTTGCGCAGTTGTCATCGACTCGACTGCCAACCCTTCGGCGGCGTCAAGTTGGACTTTTGGAACATCTCGCGTCAGGATGTCCGCGGGTGCTGTTTCGTTGATAACCGTTTTGCTGTTCTGATCCGGATTAAGAGATCCCAAAAGTTGTCTAGCAAGATCCTCTTCTGCGGACAATATGCGCAGCCCTTTGCCGGGACCATGCCGAACCTCTGCCGGATTAGATCCAAAGAAGAACGGATTCGGCGTAATCAACTCCCTATTCACAACGGTAAAATGGAGTGAAACATGGTGCCCCTCCGCTCGCCATCCCCAAGGACCATGGTTCGTCGGATCTCCAAAAACGCTGAAGGCGTAGAGTTCGGGATCTCGGGCGAGTTCTGCCACCCCTTCCATCCGTTCCTGCTCACCGAGCGTGGCTTCCAAATCAATAATCGCTGTCGCCTTTTGATAGCCCGTCCGGCTTAATCCGGTAGCAAGCAGACTGAACGCCGCATCCCGTTGCTTCTGATCCATTTCTTGGAGATATACCCCTTTGCGATTGAACATCTCGCGTGGGATGTAGTGCCAACGTTGACGTTCACCGTCTTCAAACGCGAATTCCGCTTTCCGCCTTAACTCCGGCGTCAAGGTGTCTAAAAAGTTCGCGCAAGCGACTACCATCCGTTCAGCTGTCTCGGACGCAGGAATCACTGTAGAAGTAGGCGCAGTGTCATGCGTGTGTGTATGTTCTGTCATGTTGAAACCTCCTTTGAGGTGTTAACAGTCTTGGCTCATGTTAAGAAATCGTGCAGCAGAAACCAATTGAGTTGATTAGTTCACCCGTCCATTATGAACCTATGCACTAATGAACAAAGGGCTTTCACGTTTTACGCATCACGTTTCACGCTTTTTGGACTTTCCCTTTGACATGAACCAAAGTCTTTATCGCTTCTCACGCAACCTTGCGCAGACGCTGCCTCGCATGTTGACGCGCGATCCGTGCGTCGAAATCAATCTCTGACCGGTTGGACATGCCAAGATTGATGCCGTGTGCGATCTCCAGTTCAAATCCCCAGCGGATCCAATCTTCAAGTTCTGACTCAGGGAGATCTCCTGCTGCGATGACCTTCATAATACTCAACCCTTTGCCGAGATCATAAGCGCGCTGGAGGTACTCAAGATGCCGATCAAACGGACCGCCCTCTAACATTCTGCCCTCCTTATTCGCCGTTGCCAAGATGACCTGAATCTCAGGATGGTCAGTGACAGCGTCCATCACAGGTCCCGTGAAGAGGTGCGTCGAACAACCGATGACACGAACAATCCCTTCACTCTTGGCATCCAGAAATGCTGACATGGCTCCCTCCCGCGATTCCAAATCTTCAGGCGAGGAAACGCCATGCAGTAAAAGCACGTCAATATAATCGGTTCCCATTTCTCGGAGAGAACGTTCGATACTCTTGCGAGCACCGTCATAATCCTGTGCACCTGTTTTTGTTTGAATGACCACTTGGCTGCGCCCAAGTCCCTTCAACGCCGCGCCCAGATGTGGCTGGCTGCCATACCCTTCAGCCGTATCCCAGAAGGTGATCCCCTGATCAAATGCCTCACGCAACAGATCACCGCCCTCTGCGTAACTCGCACAGACCTTGTTGAGATGCCCCGCCCCAAAGCAGAGGCGTGAGATTTCAAGTCCTGTGTTGCCGTATTCAAGACGTTCCATGTTGCCCTCCTTCATTCTAAAAGCCCGATTTCCTTATACTGTGCAGCATTCGGATACAGAGCCATGACGGATTTATGTTTCAAGAACCCCAATTTTCTATAGAAACCCTCCTGTCCAATCACGCAAGCGAGAAGCACTTTTTCAGCAGCTGACCTTGCGGATATCGCGTCCATGATGCGTGTTCCTATCCCCTGCCGTTGAAATTCTGGCAAAACGACAATATCACAGATAAAGGCGAAGTATTCCCCATCAGACAATGCCCGTCCAGCGGCAATTAGCTGAGTGCTGCGATATGCAAAGCAACAGACTTGACTCTCCTCGTAGGCACGCTGCAGCTGCTCAGGATCATATGTGCCCAACGGTGCCAAGCGGTACACTTCAGCCAATTCTGTCCAATTAATGGAATCAGTTGAATAGTCAAATGTAATGTCGTCCATGTTGATTTTCTTCGCGCTCCCATCCGAAGCATCAAAAACTGTTTCCCAATCTACCCATCCGAAGGTTCGCCATCGTATCGTTCACCGTCTTTTGCAATCCAGAGTCGGTCCGTAAAGGGTTCGTTATTTCTTGCGTTTCTTGTGTGAGCTGGTATATACTGAATAATATACGATTTGCGAACGCCCTCCGTCAAGTTGGGACCACTTCGATGAAAAAGTAACGATGAGAAAACCGCCATACTTCCCTTTTTCAGCGGCACAGCAACCCCCGGATTATCACCGGCGTATCCGACCTGTCCTAACTCTGTTCGCTCATGTGGTTGTGTGCCGAGTTTATGGGTTTCAGGCAGCACCCAGATACAGCCGTTTTCGAGTGTTGAATCACTGAGTGCTAGCCAGCAGGTATAATACTGTTCCGGATCAACTGGTGTATATCCGTTGTCCTGATGCCAAGGAAACTCCTGTGGTGTTTCAGGATATTTGAAAACTGCCTGATTCCAGTAGAGGCGGACATTTGGACCGATGAGATCTGTCGTCAGTTGAACAAATTTATCCTGTTTGACAAAGGATAGAATCTTCTCGTTTTTTTCCGCAATGAAAGAGGTAAACACAATCTCGTCTGGACGGCTAATTCCCTTTCCACCATCCGCTTTAAGTTGTTGGTTCGCTTCGTCGACATACCTCTCAATCTCAGCAGTGAGATTGCCAATCTCCACCTCGCTGAAGATGTCTTCAAGGACGAAAAATCCTTTTTCTGCAAATTGTTCTTTATGTGCTTCACTGATCCGCATATTTTCCCTCTGTCAGTTACCCCGCCCTAAAGGACGGTGCTTGTTTGTCCGTCCAATGGGTCTTACCGAGTTCCGCGCTTCTGTCCCCGAACAGGGGGTTTCGGGGTCGTTGACTACCGACACACCTCCACGCAAGGCTACAGCAGCCTTTTTAATGTTTATCGCAGCGTTATAATCTCTATCCAAGACTAACCCACAGTGTGGACAGGCATGGACACGCGCTGATAACGATTTCGGTACAACTGAATCACAACCTGAGCATTTCTGACTGGTGTGCTTGGGGTCAACTTTCGTCAACGTCAAGCCAGCGTTTGCAGCTTTGCTTTGAAGTCTCAATCGAAAGTTACCCCAGCCAGCGTCAGATATGCTCTTAGATAGATGCTTATTCTTTACCATGTTCTTGATTTTCAGGGCTTCAACAGCGACTTCTTCGCATTGGCAGAACAACCAATGCGCGGTCTTACTCTGAAAATCACGGCGTTGATTGCCGATATGTTCATGTATCTTGGCAACATGCTCCCGTTGTTTCTCATAGCGGACACTGCCTTTTTTACGACGGGACAATATTCGTTGCGCTTTACCAAGTCTCTTTTCTGACCGCCGGAAGTGTCGAGGGTTGGCGACTTTATCACCATCTGAGGTGGTTAAAAACGATGCAAGTCCAACGTCAATACCTATTGTCGTTTCAACGGGAAGCTCAACAGGGTCTGGTATCTCAACCACTATGCACACATACCACCCACTCGCTTTACGCCGTACCGTCAACGTCTTAATTTTCCCATTGGGCAACGGCCGGTGGTAATGGATTTTAACATGACCGATTTTTGGCACGACGACTCGCGCTGTCCGCTTGCCCATAGCACGTACCAACTGCTTTGCCAAGTGCTTAAACGTCATTGAACGATACCGACCGGCACCTTTGAAGCGTGGAAAGCCGGGCTTGTCCCCTTTCTTCTCACGGCGAAAAAACGCTTGGTAGGCTTTGTCTAATCGGTCAATCGTATCCTGCAAAACGTCAATATGAAGCGATGCGACTGGTGCTGATTCTTGGCGAAACGGCGTTAAGGCTTTTTCTTGGATTGATTTCTTAACGGACTGACCGGTCTGTTCGTAGGTTTCCTTACGCCATGCGAGAGCTTGATTGTACAAGTTGCGAAGTATTTCAAGCCATGCGACCAGTTTATTGGCTTGCTTGACTGTTGGATAGGCTCTGTGTTCATAAGTCTTTTTCATAATCAACGCTTTGAATCAATCAAGAAAGGAAGCGCAGTTTCCTCACCGCCCTAAAGGACGGGGCTGCTACTGCTAAGATTTTGGTGAATGTAGAAACTGATTTCACGATAGTTTAGCATTCCGAAAAAAAAGAATCAATCGGAAAACACGATGTGCGTAGGGCTATTCAGTTTTCGGCTTTTTAACCATTTTGTTTGCAAAGTCGCAACTGGGAGATCACGCCTACAGTGAGATGTCGGGATTCGGAGATCCCTCCTACAGTAAAACTAAATGACCCTAACGATGTGCGAAACGTGTTGCGGCTATAAATAACGATGCGAAATATTAAGCTCACAATCGAATATGACGGCACAAACTATCACGGTTGGCAGATTCAGCCTAATGCAATAACGATTCAAGCAGCCATCCAAGACGCGCTCGCAAAAATTACGAAGACACAAACGCAAATCATTGGTGCAGGAAGAACGGACACAGGGGTACATGCTGCCGGTCAGGTTGCTAATTTTCACACCCGTTCCCAGATGCCACTGATCTCATTTCAGAAAGCACTCAACGCCACCCTGCCGCGAGACATCGTCATTATAAATCTAGAAGAGGTTTCGCCGGATTTCCACGCCCGGTTCAGCGCAGTGAGTCGGACCTATCAATACACAATCCTCAATCGTACATATCCTTCCGCACTCCTACGGAACAGTACCTATTTTTTTCCCGAACCAATTGACGCGCAAGGCGGAAATGCGGCCTGCCGATCGCTCGTCGGGGTGCGAGATTTCTCTTCTTTCCAACGCTCCGGCAGTGAACGAATTAATCCAATCTGTGAAATTTACGAGTGTCGGTGCTGGCGAGAGCAAGATCTGGTCTATTTTGAGGTTGAGGCGGATGCCTTTCTGCGGGGTATGGTTCGTGCCATGGTTGGCACCATCTTGAAGCTGCGCGACAGAGAAGATGCCGTCAATCAATTGCACAAAATTCTTGATGCACGGGATAGATCGGAGGCTGGGACTTCCGTGCCGCCACACGGTTTGTCGCTCTTACGGGTAAAATACTAAATATTCATGTTTGACGTACTCCCAAAGCTAAAGCATTGGGATTCTTGAACGCTATGCAAGCCGAACTCACAGCTAGGGAGTCTCACCCTAACGGGGGGACGCCATGGGCCCCAACTACAGGGTGGGAACAAGGTGGGGAACACACCCACCAAGCCACCCTGATACTTTGTGGCGACGATAGGTCAGGGCGACACGAATCCCCTATAGGTCGTGTCGATCCTCCCGGTCACTGATTTTTCTAAAAGGTGTCGCCTATTCACCAATCTGTTACCACTATGACGGTGGTGGGATAGAACCTCGACGAGGTTGCCGAGGGTCATATTCTATCCCGAATTGGCAAAAATAAGTATAGCATATTTTGACTGAAACACCAAGAGAAAAAATGCTAAAGCAATCTGTATAGGCTGCGCCCCAACTGCTCCAAACCTAAAGGATTGGGATTTAGACCTAAAGGAGTTTTCGTTAAATGACGAGATTCTGCCAGCGTGGTCTCCCAACGGTCAAAAGATCGTCTTTTCCTCAAACCGGGAGGGAAATTATGACATTTATATGACGAATGCCAACGGAACTAACATCCGCCAACTCACAAACCACCCAGCAGATGACTGGAACCCAACTGTTACTCTTTCCATTTCTCCTGCTGGTAAGCGAACGACGATATGGGGACGGTTGAAGCAGGACGAAAGATAAACTCGCACCAAACCGTCACCAACTGATGAGGTAAATTTGCCCAATTTCGTGCAACATCAGCGTACTAAATGGTGAAAACGGGGCTTTTGGGCTGGCATATAATCTGCACTACATGACAAACTTCTATCATTCAAAGTAAAGGTATGAATTTGTCATGAAATTGCCAACAATTGCCATTGGATCCCACCGGATAAGCCGTCTGATTATCGGTGGCAACCCATATAGCGGTATTTCCCATCATTCCCCGGCAAGGTCGAAGGAGATGGAAGATTACTACACCGCTGATCAAATTATAGCAGACCTGCGCGAAGCAGAACGGTGCGGGATTAACACTGTCTTGGCGCGGGCGGATCGCCACATCATGCGGGTCCTGAATGAGTACCGAAACTCCGGCGGAAAGATTCAGTGGATTGCACAGACAGCAAAAGGGAATGAATATACCGATCTGGCAGTGCATATTCGACTGATTGCCTGTTACCAACCAATCGCTATCTATCATCACGGAGGAACAACGGATCAGCTTTACGACGACGGAAAATTGAATACGCTGCACGATGCGTTGAAACTGATTCGAGATTTGGGGTTTGCCGCTGGCGTAGGAACACATGAACCACACATTCTGAAACAGTGCTATTATGAAGGATATGATGTTGACTTCTACGTCTGTGCGCTATACAATCACACCCGTCATCGTGAGATGTATCTCGATGCGGATCGGGATGCAGCAATTGCAGCAATTCAAGCAGTACATCTTCCAGTGATCTCGATTAAAGTCCTCGCGGCAGGCAGAAGCGAGCCGTTGCCCGCGTTTCGGTTCGCACTTGAGCATATCAAGCCTATTGACGCGATGGCGGTTGGGATGTATACAAAGGACCATCCTGATCAGATTTCTGATAACGTAACAATGATTACCCGTCTCATTTAATGCGCCAAGTGTCAGAGATAGAAAATGATGTGAATTTCATAGTATGTCTGAGTAGCCTTACCACATAATTTGCACAAAAACCAGTCATAGTGTGGGTTTTCCACTTTTTTATTTTTATCAAACTTTTCAAAAAACTATGAAAAATCCAAAGATTTTTTGACGGTGTTTTTCAACTAGCGACTTGCGTTAGATTAGACCATACACAATCCAAAAGGAGAGTTGATGAAGCGTATTTTAGAACCCGAGGTAATGGATACTCGTGAAGAAGCGGAAGCATATGACACCATGGATCACTCTGCTGTCAACACGGCATTTGTTGATCGCGTGGTTGAACTTGGTGCGAGCGAAGGGCATTTTCTTGATCTCGGGACAGGTCCTGCTCAAATCCCTATCTTTTTAGCCCAACGTTGCCCCAAGATTCGAATCACCGGAATCGACCTTTCAGTAAACATGCTCACCCTCGGCGAGCAGCACGTCGCTGAAGCCGGGTTAGCGGATCGGATCGCATTGGAATGTGTTGATGCAAAAGATTTACCCTATTCCGATCAATCCTTTGATGGCGTGATTTCCAACAGCATAATCCACCATCTCCCCGATCCGATGGCTGCGTTTCAAGAAGTCAGTCGTGTCATTCGTCCCGGCAGTTTAATCCTTATCCGGGACTTGATGCGTCCTGATACGCCCGAAGCCGCCCAAGTCCTTGTTGACCGTTACGCCGCTGACGACACCCCCTACCAAAAGAAACTTTTCTACGATTCTTTCCTTGCTGCCCTCACCATACCCGAAATCGAAGCGATGCTCGGTCAAACGAACCTCACCGATGCTATTGTCGTTCAAAGTTCGGATCGGCATTGGTCTGTTGAGCGATCCATATCAAAATGATGCGACGCTTCCCTCGCAATAGTACCCAAGTTTGACTGGGTTTTGATTTACGGCTTCATGCCTATTCGACAGGCCAGATGCACCCCCAATACGACCCCTTTTTCACTTTTAATTTTTCCCTGTGCGTGATAAAATACGCGAAAATACGCAACAGGAGAATCAATGAAAATCGATCGATTGTCCCGTAAGCTCCGGGTGACGAGTATAGTGTTCTTGGTCTTACTAGTTACTGGAATTGGGGCAGGCTACTATCTAACGCATCAATATCCCAAAGAGTGGAATTACTGGAAAAATCTTCCCGGATCTGAGAAACACCGGGCAATCAGCTTGGAGATGAAGCGGTTCTGGCACGGTATTTCTCCTCCAGCGCCACAGCCTGAACGCTACGCACATGTGACCGCGGAAACGTTGGAACATGCAATGCGCCTCGGTGCCGATTGGATCATCGCTATGCAAGAGCCTCACGGGCGGTTTCAATATTGGTACGATCCCGTTAGTGATAAGTTCAGCAGTAAAGATGATGATAATTTTCTGCGTCAAGCAGGCACCTCATTCTCCTTGATGTTGGTTTATGAAATGACGGGAGATCTCCGTTATTTCGAGGCAGCGCGGAAGAGTGTCCAGTACCTATTGGCTTTCACAGAATCACTTGATACTGACAAAGCCTACTTCCTTTTCCGTCGGAAAGCGAAACTCGGTGGAATTAGCCTTCCTATGTTGACAATGCTCAAAATTCGTCAGCTAACGGGAACAACTGAATTTGATGCGATCTTGGTGAAATTAGCAAACATGATCCTGTTTCTACAGGAAAAATATAACACCGGTCAATATAAAAGCACCTATGTATATCGCGGCGATTACGAGCATGAGAAAAACTCCGGTTGGGAATCGAAGATTTACCCTGGTGAAGCACTTTATGCGTTAGCGGGCATGTATCAGGCTTTTGGGGATATCCGTTATAAACAGAGCATGGATTGGGCGTTAGAGTTCTATTATAAAGAAAAATGGAAGTCACATGCGTTCATTCCATGGACCATTTCTGCTTTCACATCGCTCTATGAGCAGACCGGTGAGGGGGAGTATGCTGACTATGTTTTTTTCTTGGCTGATCAGCTGTTGACGCAACAGAATCTAGATGGTGATGATGAGGTTTATGGTAGTTTTCATGGATTGCCTTCCGCGAATACGGGAAGTTACATGGAGGGACTAGGAGACGCTATCTATATTGCACGATTGACAGGAGATGAACCACGATTGCAACTTTATCAGGAGCGCGCAAAAATGGGGTATCGTTGGTTGTTTATGCTACAATACGGAGAATCTGATGCTGCTGCATTGAAGCGTCCCGATATGACGCAGGGCGGCTTTCGCAAGACCCTCACCGACTCTCAATTGCGGATTGACAACACACAACACACGATTAGTAGTTTTGCAAAGGGGTTACGCTTTATCTATCAAATACCGCCCGTTGTGCAAGGTGTCAGTCGCTTTCAGTAGGATGTTATGAACAAAAACAACACAGATTCGACCGTGAAAACAGGAAAGTTGTTAAACCACATCGTCTTGGCAGCGGGGGCAGCAAGTTTCATGACGTTTGCTCTACTATTGCTTTCTTGCGATTCCGATCAATCGTATCCATTACACCGGGCAATTCTCGACCGTTCACTTGAACTCGGTACACAGTTCATCCTCAATCACCAAAAGCCGGAGGGTAATTTTTCCTACAGTTATGATTGGGTTAAAGAGACTCACGACCCCGGTGACAGCCAGGTGCGGCAAGCTGGAGCGATGTGGGGGTTAGCGACGATATATAACGATGCACCAAATCTAGAGGTTGGAGCAGCTGTCGAGAAGGCGATGGATTTCTTCGCCCGAAATTCAAAACTCACTCGCGACGGTCACCGCTATGTAACTTATCCGGGGGAAAAAGCAGGACGTATGGGAACTGTGGCGCTCTGCGCGCTTTCTCATATTGATTACCTACGTGCTGCCAAATCTCATATTACCGAAGAAAAATTCCAAAACTATCGGCAACTTCTCGAAGAATACCTTCGATTTCTCGTTAGATCCCGAATACATACACCCCCCAGGGCGGGGCTTTGGCACCGCAGTTACAGTATCTCTAGCGGGCACCCGCATGGGCTACCATCTCCTTACTTCGATGGCGAGTCCCTTCTTGCGCTGATTAAAGCAGCGAAGTATATGGGACGCGAAGATTTGCAGCCCATTATTATCACTTCTGCCGATGCCGGTTATCAGCATAATATTCAAGAAGCCCTTCAGGAAGATCCTGACTCATCTATAACGAAAGGGTACTACCAGTGGGGTTCCATGGTTTTCTTTGAAATCGCAACCTCTGGCTGGCCCAATACAGAGAAATATGGCGATTACGTCATTGATCTTGCCAACTGGATGATCGATGTTCACAAGACCCTAAAACGAAGGCGCAACACCGCCTATGCGTATGAAGGAATCATCCCTGCTTATCAACTAGCTGTGCAGCGTGGCGACGCCAAGCATATCGAAAAATTCGCCCGTGTTATTGAGACTGGCTTAACAAAATTGACCTCGTGGCAGGTCGGCAGTCCGTTGATGAACAGGTTTATACGTAGGCATCTGACAGATAACCCGCTTGCAATAGGCGGAGTACAAAACCATCCCCGCGAATCCCCTTTGCGGATTGATGTAGCACAGCACCAGATGCATGCGGTTATTCTAGCGCGCCGTTATGTCTATAGGTGAAATTTTCTGCCCCAAAGTATCAACAATTTTCTACATTTGGATATTAAAATTATGTTCTTTCAACCTCTATCACGTGGTTGAAGGAGAAGTACTAAGGCTGGCAAGGGACTATGTCTGGACAAGAATTTTGGTTTGCCCTCGCGTCAGTTGACGGTGTGGGTCCCATGCGAATTAAACGTTTGATTAATCGCTTTGGAACTATTGAAGCTGTCTTTGATGCGGAGCTTTCCGAGATTGCGCGGGTTCCGCTCTTTAATCCGCTACTAGCAGCGCGAATTCTAAAAGCAAGAGTACAGGTTGCTGAATTCCGCCGCCATATCAAGTGGTTCAAAAGTCGTGGTATTGATATCCTTTGCGTTGAAGAAGATGGCTACCCCTCGCAACTCAAGGAAATCTCGAACGCTCCGGCCATCCTCTGTAAGAAAGGGCATTTATCTCAAGTTAGTGAAAAAGCTGTCGCTATTGTTGGTACAACAACCCCTACAGATTCGGGAATTTTGACAACACTTGAACTTTCAACATGCCTTACTCAAGCGGGATTGACGGTCGTTAGTGGACTTGCCGCAGGGATTGATACCTCTGCACACTTAGGAGCTTTATCAGCTAGTGGCACAACCGTTGGTGTTGTCGGGAGTGATCTGCTTTCGATCTACCCGAACGAGAAGCGGGAGCTTGCCGAGCGGATCTGTGAGAACGGCGCGCTTTTTTCCGAACACCCTTTTACGACGCAGCCAACACCCGCCAATCTTGTCCTTCGGAATCGACTCATCAGCGGGCTTTCAATAGCAACAATCGTTGTTGAAGAGAACGAAAATGGCGGTGCAATTCGCACGGCAGCCTTCGCTTTGGAGCAGGATCGTCTCGTATTTGCTTGTAACTGGGAGAATCGCTCTCGATTAAGTGAAGGCCCCCGCAAGCTCATTCAGCAAGGTGCTTACCCTATCTCCCCGAATCAATTAGATAAAGTCATTGATGTTTTATCGAATCCTGACCGTCTCGAAAAGATTCAAGCGGCTCACCTCACAGGGGAACAGATGGATCTATTTTAATGAAGTTTAAGTATTTAAATCGGTAATCCCGATTTTCCTCGAAACATAGGGTAGGCGCGGTTTTCAACCGCGCCGGTGTTGATAGCAAATTACCGAATTATTTTTTTAATTTTCATAAAAATAGATGTGGTGAAGTCTCGCATCTAATGAATAACCAAACCTCTTTGACGTACTCCCAAAGCTAAAGCATTGGGATTCTTGAACGCTATGCAAGCCGAACTCACAGCTAGGGAGTCTCACCCTAACGGGGGGACGCCATGGGCCCCAACTACAGGGTGGGAACAAGGTGGGGAACACACCCACCAAGCCACCCTGATACTTTGTGGCGACGATAGGTCAGGGCGACACGAATCCCCTATAGGTCGTGTCGATCCTCCCGGTCACTGATTTTTCTAAAAGGTGTCGCCTATTCACCAATCTGTTACCACTATGACGGTGGTGGGATAGAACCTCGACGAGGTTGCCGAGGGTCATATTCTATCCCGAATTGGCAAAAATAAGTATAGCATATTTTGACTGAAACACCAAGAGAAAAAATGCTAAAGCAATCTGTATAGGCTGCGCCCCAACTGCTCCAAACCTAAAGGATTGGGATTTAGACCTAAAGGAGTTTTCGTTAATTTTGGGATTGAGTCCCGTTTCTCTAACTTGGAGATGTAAACTCCTACCTCCTATCTTTCAACAAAAGACTTGTGCTTCTTACGAAAATATGCTACGATTTTAATATGGAATGCGAATTTGCGTTCTTCAATCTGCCACCCCATTAGGGTGATAGGTACTCTGGCTTAGTATGTGAGATATACCAAGCGAATTACCCCGAATTTAGGCAATGGGATATGTCAATTTCGGTGTTGTTGTGGACACTATTGCCTTTTTTTCGCTTTTTTCACTTTACTTTTTTTGCAAAGTTTGGTAAAATATCGCTCATTAAACATTTGGCGATCAAAATTTTTTTGAAAAAAATGTGAAGATTTCTCTTTACAAAAATCACAAAGTTTGATAGGCTAAATGGATAACAACGTTTAACCTGCGTTGTGGCCACACGCGGGGAGCTTTCCGAAAATTATAAAAAGGTCACCGCGAGTAGAAACGCAAAAGGTCAAAACGACCATTTTATGAATGCTTGTGAGGTCTGGCTTCGTTGGAGGCAAGTTACTATTTTTTAGTCGCAACTCACCCTTGCTAGAACGGAGTCAACTGAACTTGAGAGGCACGAAAAGTTCATACGACATAAGATTCATAAACTTTAGCATACAAAAAAATGAGTTGCGGCAAACAATAGGAGATACGAAACAAATGTACCAATTCACGCAGCACAAATTCTGGGGCGTACTAGCCCTTATAATATCCATCATGTTTGTCACCTTCATGGTCACTGGTTGTGGTGGTGGTAATGATGATGATGATGATGATGCTGGTACCGGTGCTACCGGTGATGCCGGTGCAGCGGTAGAGGACGCACCACCCTCTGCGACATCAGTCATGGTAGATCCGGCTGCGGGTGGCACAGTTCCGTCAAACCAGCAATTCACACTGACGTTTGATCAAGGTGTCACTGCAGCGACAGTTAATGGTACTGCAGCCACGGGATCTGGTGCTAACTGGACAGCATCGCCTGCTTTATCAGAAGGGTCCGCGACCTTGAACGTTGGGTGGACAAACCGAGATGGCTCCACCGGTTCTCAGGCGGTCGGTCCTTATACTGTTTCTGACCCGGATACGGATCCGCCAGAAATAGCATCAGGCACAGTGGCTGATGGTGCTACCGATGTCGATCCCGCGACGATCAATGCGGGTATCAGGATTGATTTCAATGAGGCGGTTACTGGTACCATCGACATCACCGATGAGGCCGGAGCAAGTCTCAAATGGACAGCAAGTGTGGCGGGCCAGACAGCAACTCTTACACCTGTTGCAGGAACGGAAGCTGCCAACGAAACAACCTACAAGATTGTAATCGCTGTTCAGGATGGTGCAGGTAATAAGCTAGATACAACGCTTAACATCGTCACCAAACCGAAAGAATAAATAAACCGTTTTGTTTACGGTTTGAATGTTTGAAAAAGGGCAACGTGTCATAGGCATGTTGCCCTTTTTTTTACGCTAGAAGTTTCCAAGGGACCATACAAATTTGTTTGTAAGATTGCCATCAAAGGACTTTACAAAGAACACAAAATCTGATAAAATAAAAGCGATTTATGGTGAATTCAAAAAATAAATAGACACTTTTGACCCCCCGGTAGGTGCGGTTTCCAACCGCACCGGTTTGGAGTGTTTCATTAATTTTAAGGTCCACTATAATCTGGCTTCTTAACAAAAAATCAAAATCCACTAAAATTTTTGAACGGTTCTTGAGGTTGAGTTGTCTAACAGTTGAAAGCAGCAAAATCGGGGAGAAGGTTCTGTGGAACGAATCGAAACGTTGCTTATTGATGAACTCCGTGACGGAGATATGGCAGCACTAGCGATTCTGGTTGAAAAGTACAAGAGGCTCGTTTATCGGGTTGCGATTCAGATTACAAAAAACCATGAAGACGCAAATGATGTCATGCAAGATACGTTTCTGAAAGTGTATGAATCCATTCACAGCTTTCGCAAGGATGCTGCTTTTGAAACATGGCTATATCGCATTGTTGTCAACCATGCTACAAATCTCGTTAAACGCCGGGAACGCCGTCGTGAATCCCCACTTTCCGGTACTAGAGAGATGCAGATTCATCCGGATCTAAGGCGAGCCACAGATTTGGCAAATAATCCTCATCTGCACCTTGAAAGAAAAGAGCGGCAAAGATGGGTCACCCAAGCAGTCAATAGTTTGCCACTCAAACAAAGAACAGTTGTTATTCTCCACGAGTTTGAAGGCTTAACACACCCAGAAATTGCTTCGATTCTCAACTGTTCCGAGGGAACAGTACGTTCCCGGTTGCATTACGCTAGACATAAATTAAAAGATTTGTTGAAACCCTATGTAGACGCAACAGACTTCCCTGACTAAACCCGCAAATGTACCCAAGCTGTTGCAGACCTACTCCGATAATAATAGAAACATAACGAGGAAAACATGAAACCTCAATGTCGTTCAATTCAACGGTGTTTGTCTGATTATATAGACTACACACTTTCAGCTCGGCAAACCATCATCGTGGCTCAACACCTGCGATTCTGCCGGGATTGCCAACTCGAATTGAAATCTTTGCGACGAACAGAGGCGCTGCTTCGTGTTCATGTCCCTCCACAGCCTCCAGAGGGTTACTACGATCAATTTGGGGAGCAGGTGCAGCGGTTGATTGAAAAGCAACCTCGTCCTATGTGGTGGGGTGCTGCTGCGCTTGCCCAATTAATTGCTTGGAGATTTCAAGAGTTTCTACATCAGTTTACCAGTTCTTTCAGCAAGCTAATTAGTTTTCCTATAGGTTGGGTTAAACATTCTCCTGCTTATGTGTGGATGCTGCTGATCATTCTTATCAGTCTGTCTGCATATCAATCTTTCCAACCCCAAGAACCAGATCGTTCCGGCACTGTAAACTTGTCACAGGTTGTGAAAGTCCAGCCAACTTCTCCTCTGAAGGAGAGTGGAAATCGAGAGGTAATCAGTAACCGGGAACGGCTTGTTGCTACAACGCAGACGCTTCCTGAAAATGTTGTTCAGAGCAGTCAAAATATAGATAAGGAGATTGAATCACTTACAGAATTGTCAAGGTGGGAGGGTCATCAGCCGGATCCTGTTAGCGACAGTAACTTCGTTAACGATAGTTATACATTCAAAGCAATGGCAATCGATGATGCTTCCCCCGACTTAGTGACGATTGCCCAGTTATCAAGTCCTGAACCGATTGCCGCGAAAGAAGATTTTTCGCAGCCCTTGGGCGTGGTAGCTATTCCTACTTCGGCGGAAATTGGATGGAGTGACAACCCCTCACTGAATGGCGTTGTTGAGATGTTGATGAATGTACCGCTACCTAGTTTCTCAATTACGGAAGTTTATGATTCCGTCAAACTTTAGATAGAACACCAACTTCCATCTGAATCTCGACAAAAAACTTGTGTTGTTTACGAAAATATGCTACGATTTCTCATGCAGAACGCAGATCTGCGTTCCCTAACTTGAAACCCCACTGGGGTTGGGGGCTATCTTAACTTAACAACCCCCTAACTATTATCCGAAAGGAGATCTAATGAATCCGAAACTTTTAGGTGGTCTCGCCGCAGTAGCTTTAGCTGTCGTTCTGTTTTGGCCGGCGGGCAGCTCTAAAAAGGTCGAACGACTCTATAACGAAGCAGAACAACTCTACAGTCAAAATGATTATGAAGGGTCAATTGGAAAATACAATGAAGCCCTTGAAGAATCTGTTAAATGGGGGGTCAAGACCGAGGTTATTGATAAAGACTTCCAAACCCTTGCAAATTACAAAATTGCCGTTAACTATTCTAAATGGGCGGAGCAGAGTGGTGATATTACCTACTATGACAATGCAATTGAGCAGATTGAAAAGGTTGCGCCAAATGCCACTGTACCGAAACATCAGGAAGGGTTAACCTACTTATGGGGACACGTCCTCTATAAACAAGAAAAATTTGAACTCGCTGAACCAAAGTTTCACACCTTGATTGAAAACTTCCCAAATAGCCTGTTTGTCGAAAATGCTTGGTACGCAATTGGGCAGCTCAATTATAAACTGCAAAAGTATGACTCAGCACGCCGAGCGTATAAGGAAGTGCTAGACGGATTTCCAAACTCAGAGTTCAAAGATGATGCACAACACCTAATCGCACAATCTTTCCTCAACGAAAAAAATTACGAGCAGGCATACCCAGAATTTGATAAGCTTGCCACCGAAGAATTTAAAACCTTCGTGGACCTGCAAGCGGAGGCGATGTACAAAGCCGCTTTCTGTTTGAATCAACTCGCCCGTGATGAAGAAGCAATTGGTAGATACACCCAATTTATCACGGAACATCCAACAAGTGGTTATGTAACCGCTGCCTATTTTGACATAGGTGCAATTTATTCAAAACAGAAAGACTATGACAATGCACGAGTCAACTATGAACTTGCCTTGCAGAATACGGACGATCGGGACCTGCAAGCAGAAATTCAGGTAACCATTGGTCGTACCTACTACGAGCAGCAAGATTACGCCAACGCAATAGAATCGTACAACACCCTGCTTGAAGAGTATCCGGAATGTGATTTCATTAGTGAGGCAAAGTTGGGCATTGCCGATAGCTACTTCAAATCGGCAGGTTGGGCAGACGCCGCTGTTGCATACCAGCGTGTTCTGGACGAGCATCCAGAAGAGACCGATTTTATCCCTTATGTCACCTACCAGATGGGAGAATCCAATTATAAGCTAGCTGCTGACTTGAAAGATGCTGGTGAAACAGATTCGGCAAATGCGTCTTATGAAACAGCGCTTATGTGGTATCAGAAAGCTGTCGATGAGTTCCCGGCAGATCCGGTCGCATCTCATGCACTTTACGGTGCTATCTGGGCGTTGAACGCGCTCGGGCGAAAGGATGAACTGGAGGCTGTTGCACGGGAATTTATTGATAAGAACCGCATGGATAATGAGCTTGACCTTCTGGCTGCTGAGGTTCAGTTAAAGTTTGCGGATCTAAAATTTAATGACTTCAAGCAGTATGAGGATGCAGCCGCAGAATACGCTAAACTTTGGGAGTATCGTGACTTTCCCAAGTTTCACCTAATTAAATTGATTGGGAAATTTCAGGAAGCGCGCTCATACTACGAAGCTGCCAAACCGGCAGGTTATCGTGAAGGTGATGCAGCCGCAGTCTTTAACGAAGCACTACTCCAGAACGCTGTAAATGCCTATCAGCAAGCGATAGAAAAGTTCAAGGGACCAGAGATTCAAGGGGGAGAAGGTGGCACTTTCCTCGCCGGCGTCGAACAGGGTCGCTACGACGATTTCCCGCAGCGCCCAATGCAGGTTGAGGCATGTGTTATGAATCAAGCCCTTTCCCACGAAAAACTAAATGCGTGGGGTAAGGCTCGTGAGCTCTACACAGCGATTCTTCCGGAAAGCGAGAATTATCAACGTGCGCAGCTGCTAATTGCACAGAGTCTTGTCAAAGAAGGCAAGAACAGCGAAGCCGTGGCGCATTATCAGTCGATAATGGATGCTTTGGATACGGACAACCGTTCGCTCGCAGAAATTAAGTTGGCAGACCTCCTGCGCTCTGAAGAGCGATATGCTGAAGCAGCGGTTGAGTATGAAAACGTCGTTGCAGGTAACCCAACCGGTGAATACGCCGACGATGCACAGTATCTTGTCGGACTTTGTTACTATAAAGCAGCGAAAGCGGCAGACGATGACGCAGCTCTCTTGGATAAATCTGTTGCTTCCTTCCAGAAATCGATTGCGGATTATCCGGACAGCCCGAATGCAGTTGAGTCATATTACGGTTTAGCACTTGCTTATCGTGACATGGCATTGGCTGGAAATACGAGTGTATGGCCAAAGGTGCTGGAAGTAGCCGATACTGCTTATGCGAAGCATGGTAATAGCGATAACACCACAGTCCAAAAGACTTTGGGTCATATAGACTTGGTTAAAGCAACCGCCATTGAAAAACAGGGGCTCGATTCTGAAGAAGAGAAGGCTGAACTCATTGCGAGTCTGAGGCGAATTGCCCAGAATACCGGTGCGCCAGAAGATTCTCGTTCACGAGCACAGTTGAAAATCGGGCATCTCTATTATGGTGACGGTGTGCATGAAAAAGCACTTGCTGAGTACCAAGCATTTGTTCAGATGTTCCCCAATAGCGAACTCGTGACGAACGCGCTATATCAGGCATCTGTTTGCTACTATCAAATCGGTCAAAACAGCACAGATGAAGGAGCCCAACAGCTTGCATACCAGAATGCTGTCAATACCGCAACACAAGTGACTGACAGAAACCCCGATGTGGAGGCGGCAATCAGTGCCTATTACACGATAGGGCTAGCGAAACATGCACTGAATGATAGCAAGGGAGCAATTGCAGCGTTTCGTCAGACCACCTCGTATGAGGGGCAAACGGAAGACAAACCCCGGCAGGATCTAATTCGTCAAGCACATACCCGTCTCGCAGATTTGAATACTGCTGTTGGCGACCATGCGGCAGCCGTGCGAGAATATCAGTATGTGATTCAGCATACAGACGATGATGATCAGAAGGGACGCTCCTACTTCTCCATAGCGTATGCCCAAGACGAACATCTTAATCAGTATGATGATTCGCTCCTCAACTATCAAAATGCGATTCAGCTTTCTGAAGATACACTCATCAAGGCACAAGCGTACTATCGAATGGGTCTGATTTACCAAGAAAAACTGAATGACCCCGAGAACGCGCTGAAATCATACGAAACCTTGATTAGCCAATTTGGTGCTGAATCTAATACTAGCATCCAGTCCATGGCAGCGGACGGTGGCATTCGTCGATCCGACCTCTACCTAAAATTAGGGCGTGTGAACGATGCAATTGCTCAAGCAGTCGCTGCACGCGATGCAGCGCAAACGGTTCCACAGAAAGTTTCCGCACAATATAATCTTGGGCTGCTGTACTTTGGTGAAGCGCGGAAACTCTTCTCGGATAAACCTGGTACTGACTTACAGCCATATATTGATGCGAGTCGGAACGCTGCATCCGCCTATGTTGAAGCGGCTAATATAGCACCAGCCGATAAAATCAATGACACTATAAGTCCATTTGTTCAGAACGCGCTCTTTACCGCCGGTCAGATTTACTACTCGCTCGGTACAGGGATTAAACTTCCCGAGGATCTCAATAGCGCGATTCCAGTACTGAGGCAGTTCGTCGAATATGCGGACAAGGGCACTTTCGCTGTCTCGTCACAAGCGGACGTGGCGCAAAACGTCCAGACCGTATTAGGCTACCTCGCACCCACCTACTATGAGCTGGGGCGGATGCAACTTGGTTTCGACGAAGGGTTTTCTGAAAAGACTATTGAGTTCTTTGAGCAATCGGCGGGTGTATTCATGGACCTTGCTCGACGATTCCCTAATGCGGCAGAGGCTCCGTTCTGGCAGTATCAAGCAGGTGAGGCGTACTTTGCAGGTCAACAGCATCTGAAAGCTGTTGAAGAGTATAGGAAGGTTCGCCGCATCAATCCGCAACATGCACAGGCAGCTGAATCGCTCGCCGCGATTTCGACCTGCTATGCGTTGCTGGAAAAAAATACTGAGGATGAAGCAGAAAAAGAAAAGTGGTTGGACAAAGTCTTTGAGGTGAACGAGATTCTCGCCAAGAACTATCCGACCAGTCCCTTTGCAGCCGAAGCGTTTCTCAATATCGGTAATACCTACTATAACCAAGGGGTTCTCCCGGAGGTTGAAGAAGCAGACCGTATCCGGTTCTATACAATGGCTATCGAGCAGTATGAGCAAGCATTGGCAGTTCCCGGTATCAATGCGGAATCGAAGGAGAATGCCGAACTGTTCCTGCGTGATACGAAAAGGGCCCTCTCGGCAGATGTATATATTCAGGCAACTGCTAATTTCGATCGAGCGAGAGTGGCACCTGAAGATCAGCAGAAAGAGGCTGTTGAACAAGCTATCGCTGGGTTCCAAGATATCATCAAAACATATCCGACTACTAAATACGCCGATCTTTCGTTAGTGCAAATTGGTGAAGCGTATATGCTGTTAGCGGCTGAAAATGATGAATATTATAATGACGCGCTTGACTCCTTTGATGCATTATGGGGTAAATACGCGGAAGTTCCACCTAGCGATACACAGGTCAACAGAGCGTTGAGATACTCGCAAGGTAAGATTACTGAAATCACGGAGTATATGAAATCACAAAACATCCCACGGCGTACCGGCGGTGGCGGTGGCGGCGGATAAAGCACCACTCATGTTTTAGACGGATTAACTCCATTTCAACAGAGGCGTTTGGGATATCTTTCCCAGACGCCTTTTTTATTTTTGGAAATTCTTTCACAAGTATGCAATTAAGCAAGATACCGCTTACAACTCTTGGGGCGGGTGTCTGCTCATTTGTGCAGCAGCATCGCTGGATTGCCCATTTTTTTCCAGTTGGAATGCACTTTAGGAAATGCTATAATATCCTAAGTCATCATTTTAAGATAAGCTACAATTTGGATTAAAATAGGACGTTTAAAGAGGAGAGCACATTGGCAGCGCGGTCAAAAACTTCGGTTTGTCGGAGTGATTTAGCTTCTCAACCACCAAAGAATTCATCACAGAGTACTTGGCAGTATAGACATCGGAATAAACACCGTAAGTCCTCACACCATAAACAACAAACCCGGCGTCACCTGCCTACAGAGTTGCTAACTCAAATTCGCGCCGAGAGCCACGGACGTGCTTACGTTCAAAAGCAGATTCGGAAGAAAACACCGATGGTCTTTGAACTTTACGAGGAACATATTGAAGGCATCATCAGCCGCCGATTGACTTACGCCCTTACCGTTGTATCAGTCAATGGGGAAGTTCATCATCTTGAAAAACTCAGCATCAAGTATATGTATAAGCAGGATGAAATGTCTCAAGTTGTGCAGGATATTGAAGTGGATGCGGGGTTGAAAGCGCAAAGCTTGATCTCAATTGTTCACAAATCTGAGCGATTCCAAGTTGATGATCATGTGCTTGTGCGTTGCTTCAAGAAAAAGATTCCGGTGCGCTTAACTCTCAGAGGTGGGGAGATTATCACAGGGGTGATCAGGTGGTTTAGCCAGTATGATATGAAGATACTTTTAGCTCATGGAGGTAACGTTGTCATATTCCGGCACGGATTACATCGTTTTGAAATAAGTTCACGATGGGCGTAAAGGCAAGAATTGTGGTTTCATAACGGTTTAAGGAGTTGTCGCAAGCCGGTTCTGGATGAATCATTTCATTAAATGTCTGCTTTAATTCGTTTTTATCCTACGTCTTCCCGTTCATAGTTGGCGCGGATGACAGTTTTAATACCCCCACGGACGTGAAAATCTCCAACAATCTCGACCCTCCGCGGATTGCACGCCGAAACAAAATCTACCAGAATCTTATTGACAACGTGTTCGTGAAATATTCCTACATCCCGGTAAAATAGAAAATACTCTTTCAACGATTTGAGTTCGACACATTGCTCGTCGGGGATATAACTAATCTGAATCGTTCCAAAGTCTGGCAACCCGGTTTTCGGACAAATTGCTGTGAATTCTGGGGTCGTTACTTCAATAGTGTAATCTTTGTCGCTATACTCATTTTTCCAAGTTTTGATGCTCGGCGTTTTCATTTCACGGATGTCGCTCTGTAGCCCATCGTAAGATTGATGATGCATAAATAAAAACCTCCCTTGAGCCTTCTATTGCGAGAATAATAACATCGTGTGAGGGACATCGTCAAGTAGTAATACTGATAGAACATACCTACCGCAATCTCTAAAATTTATCGGATAGCCTCACACAGGACGTGCCTGCAAGGCGGGTTGTTTCATTTCGGTTCTCGTCGATCACATGTTTTTATCTCGACGGTATTAAGGTGTCGTGATATAATCTCGCTGCCGCTCAAATAAAAAGAAAGTGCTACCAAAAAGGAGAGATTGATTGCTATGTTACAATTAACCCATCCCATTGTTGACATTGCTATTACATGTAGTAACTTTGAGGAGTCGCTGCACTTCTACCACGAATGTTTAGACTTGGAGATTGTTCTAGATATTCAGATACCTGAAGATGTTGCGAAAGGGGCAGGATTGGCACCGCACGGATTTCGCCAAGTTCGTCTACAAGCTGGACAAACACTTATTAAGCTGATGAGCATTGAATCACCGCCACCAACCCCCTCCTACGATTTCTCGGCAGGCGTACGTTGGCTCACCTTTTTTGTTGAGGATGTATGGGGGACCGTCGAAAGATTGAAACAGAAGGGTGTGGAATTTTTATCCGAGCCGGTTGGTGCTCCGGATGCTGGCGGTGTGGTCTGTGCAAGAGACCCCGATGGTATTCTTATTGAGCTTGTACAGAGATGACACCTTGAATATGGGAAGAGTTTTCCTACGCTATCAATCTTTTCTTTTCGTTCATCATCTCTTCGGGATGGAGACCCCTTCCTTTAGGAAGGGGAGGAAATCCCAGCCTCCCTTTTCGTTGATAAGTTCCCTAAAATATGGTATAATTCCCTTGGCTTTCGTGGGAGTATCTCACCCCTATCGCACGATAGGGACTCCCACCTTCCAGTGAGATGGAAATGAAAGTGCCGTTCCTGTTCCGTGCCGAGAATCCCGACAGTCCCGATATATCGGGATGTATCCGGGAGCATTCTCGCTTTGCGGAACCAGAAAAAGCTAACCACCATGAAGAAGACTTATGAATATCGTGGCTATCCTACGACTAAACAGCGAAATACTTTTTTGCTTTGGCTTGCCTTGTTGCGAAATCTCTACAATCAAGCGTTAGCGTGGCGGATAGACGCTTACCAGAAGAATAACGATTCTGTCAAATGGACGACACAAGCCAACGCCTTACCTGACTTGAAAGCAGCCTCCAAGGCATTTGCAGGACTTCACGCGGATGTTCTCCAAGATGCGATGCGCCGTTTGGATAAAGCATACAAAGCCTTCTTCCGCCGTGCCAAGAACGGGGCGGCACCGGGCTTCCCACGCTTCAAAGGCGAAGGACGATACCGGTCAATGACCTTTAACCACCTGTCCAAGCATCTGGTCCGGAATGTGCGTCGTAAGTTTGCCAAAGTCGTTGTTCCGAAAATAGGACACCTCAAGATTCGTTATCACCGCCCCTTACCCGATGGCAAAATCAGGAATCTGACCATCATCAAGCGAGCCAGCGATTGGTATGTAACTATCTGCGTCGAAGTGCCAGACCCGATAGAAGTCCCTGTCCACACGACGATTGGCGTAGACGTGGGACTTAACTCGTTTGCCGTAGATTCTGATGGTGAGCATATCCCAAACCCCCGCCATTATCGTCAGTCTGAAAAGCGACTTGGCAAACATCAACGCGTATTGTCTCGCCGAAAAAAGGGGAGCCGCCGCCGAGCCAAACAACGTGAGATTGTCGCCCGTTGTCATGAACGGATAGCGAATCAGCGCAAGGATTTTCAGTTCAAGGCAGCCCATCGTATCCTTGAACGATGTGATGAGGTCGCTGTAGAGAACTTGACCATCACCAATATGTTGAAGAACCACTACCTCGCCAAGAGTATATCTGATGCGGGATGGGGTAACTTTCGATTGAAACTGCAAAGCAAGGCTGCAAGTGCCGGTAAGCAGTTCACGAAAGTGAAACCTCACCATACCAGTCAGCAATGCTCCGGTTGTCGTGAGATTGTGCCTAAACAGTTGTCGGATCGGCTCCATGATTGCCCCCATTGTGGGTTGGTCCTCAATAGAGACCATAACGCTGCGATAAATATCAAAAAGGCTGCTGTAGCCTTGCGTGGAGGTGTGTCGGTTGCAAACGACCCCGAAATCCCCCGTCAGGGGACAGAAGCGCGAAACTCTGTAAGACCCGTTGGACGGACGCTTCAAACAAGCACCGTACCTTCAGGGCGGGGTAACTGACTGTTCAAGATAAATACTTATCCAAACACCCAACCCTTCAAGCCCTAATCAGATGGAAAGCGATAACCCCTCCTTAGCGGTGAGGGAAGGTTGCTAAATGGATACTAAGGAGAACTTTATGGCTACACAATTTGTTGCGGATTTTGAAGCCTATATGCCTGCTGAATTTAACGACGAGCCTTACGGTAAAGCGGGCTTGATAGCCGTTGCCGATAAGGCAGGCATTGATGTATGTGTTGTATTCCCCGGCGGATTACCACCCGATCCAGCAGAAATCAACGCCCATTTGCTTGAAGAAACGAAAGGCGAACCACGAATCGTTCCTGGCTGTCTGATTAATCCCACAATGGGTTCTGCTGCTTGTGATGACTTAAAACGATCCGTTGAAACAGGTGCTCGGACAGTCAAACTGATGGCAGCAGCGCATCGGTATCGTCTTGACGCACCCTGTGTTGATCCCGTCATGGAACTCGCCAAATCACTTGGCATTCCGGCTACCATTCACTCCGGCTCACCGATGAGCGGATGTTCACCGGAGTTTATTGGAACACTTGCGAAACGCCATCCAGATGTAATAATCATTATGGACCACATGGGTTATCGTGAGTGGACGCCACTGGCCGTACAAGCCGCAGTTGAGAATGCCAATATTTATCTCGGCACAACCCTTATTGCCGCTGCTGAACCGATTGCCGTCAAAGGTATTGTGCGTGGTGGACGGATTGGCGCAGATCGTATCGTTTTCGGATCTAACTCGCCCAGCGGAGACGCTGTAAATGGCGTCAACGGTATCCGAAATATCGGATTTACCGACGAGGAAGCTGGGAGCATCCTTGGCGAAAATCTGAAGGCGATTTACGGTCTCTGAAACTCAGTTCGGTTTGTTGTTGCTATTTGACTTTACCGCGCCCGGCGATTTTCCAAACGGTTTCCACCTCCTCATTTCTCACTGCGACCAACTCATCGTGCAGATTGCTTGTCATCCCTTGATGTAGCGGAATAACAGCCAATTGGTCGCCAACGCGGAATTTATGCTGAGATTCACTCACATCAAGATGTCCGTGTTCGACAGACATCCCATATATTTTGACATCGGGATGTCCGACGATGTGGCCGTAGGGCGTGGGCGGATAGCTGGTGAACGTCTTGGCACCACCGTCAACGATGATTCGTTCTGCGGTTGGGGTGCTCACGACTGTCACAATCATCCGCAAGGCGCATCGGTCCGGATTGA
The DNA here is from genome assembly GCA_965208425.1 of Candidatus Poribacteria bacterium. Lineage (GTDB taxonomy): Bacteria > Poribacteria > WGA-4E > WGA-4E > PCPOR2b > PCPOR2b. Next base: position 758,133 of record OZ242335.1, read on the forward strand.
GTGCCTCTGAACCAGAGATACGCGTCATGCCTTCGTAGACGTACGAGCCGCTACGTGTCTCCGTGCAGCCAATATCCTTTGATGCTTGTTCGGCGCCTGTTCCGCCTCCGCTGATGATATTAATGGAGATCCCCGCACCATTTAGGAGATCTACCGTTTCATCAATGAAGGGTTTTGCACGGATATTGCTCCCATATGTCATAATACCCTGAAAATCAAGTCCCTGCATCTTAGTTATCTTTTGGGCAAGTTCAAGTGTGGCTTGCGGAGATTGCACACCGACCCGGCCTCCTCCTGTGTCCTGTTCAATAACCACGCGCACAGTACAATCATCTGCTACTGCTTGTCCAGAGATCCCTTCGGCGGTTATCTCCGAGTCAAGGGAGACGGTAATCTGCGCGCGTTTGACCAACTGTGTCAAACGCTGCAGTTTCGGCTTGCCAACAATATTGTAGGGGATCAGGATGTCATCAAGTCCGCCATCAACCATAGCCTCTGCTTCGCCAAGTTTTTGGGAAGTGATTCCATTTGAACCAGCAGCGACCTGCATTTCGGCAATCTCCGGGACCTTGTGAGTTTTTGTGTGAACGCGCAAATCGATGTCAATCTCTCGACAGAGGGATGCCATATTATAGATATTACGTTCAAGAACATCAAGGTCTACAGTGAGTGCAGGTGTATCCAATTCAGAGATGTGCATATCATTCTCCTAAACCAACAAATTAGCGAGCAACCTAACCTGTTCAAAATTGAATTGCACGCATGTGGTCAATTAATTACTAAATCGCACGTATACAGTCAATTAATAAATTGAGGGGTTGGGAAGTACGATTTCGTGCTCGTCGTGGTGTTCCCAACCCCTCATATACCGTAACTCATTACTATGTGGTCGGTGTCATCGAAATCTTCGCTGTGGAACCCCCGTCCCCGATAAATCGGGACTAAGAAGCTTTTAAGGCAGGGAGGAAACAGCACTCCTTCTTAGATATAGTTAAAGTTTAATCGTGTGAGAACTTTGAAACTCTCACGTTTCGCAGACTGAGTGAGACGTTTACCCTCCAACGAGTATAGAGAATACCCTTTTTGCTCCATATACCCGCTAACACGAGTCAAACCGTGTGTTACATGCTTTACCAGCGTGTTCTTGGCTATGCCATTGCACATTGTACCGCCGTAGCGTGGGCGTCTGCCACCCTGCTGTGGGTTCTGTCTGTGCAATTGCCGCCGTGCAATGGGTATCGGACTGACATAAAACACACAAGTATTGTCCACTTGGTCTGTATCGCTTCCGACTACATGGTATGCCAAGCACCATGAGTCTACGCAATGGGCGTTGAAGTCGCTCGACATCTTGTTACCAGACTTCTTGAGTCCGAGCGAATCACGAATTACTTTTGTTTTAAAGCCTTTGAGTGTGGACAATATCCAACGCTTCTGGATTTCGTCGTAGAACCATTGCTTGCCCACCTCAAGGGGACTAAACGACTCGTTCCAGCTACGAGCACCCTTCTGTGCCTGCGTCTTGATATCCTCAACACAGACATGCGTTATCGGAAACATCGTGGACAGGTAGTTGAGGATGCGAAGTTTCCAATCCCACCGTGTCCGTGTGCCGGCGGGTATCCGTTGTTTATTGGCCATGCGGTTGGTGCGGTGCTTCCGATTCGGACACTTCCGCGAACGTCTACCCCGCCTCAATTGACGACGGGTTTCAACTTTCTTGCTAACCTTATTATGAGCGTCGGCTTGTACATTCAGATATGTCGATTTCTCTGACTTGACAGTGAACCCTTCTTTCTTGCTACCGGGGTCAATCCCAACGGCTATGTCTTGTGTTTGGGTGCCAGAGGGTTCGACATTCAACCTCACGCAGAATACGCCATTCCGAAAAAACGGTGTGGCTTTCCCCGACTTTATCCACTTCCTTGCCCTTGCGGGTGTGGTCGGCATTAAGGGGTTACGATTTTTGTCAACGACAGGAACAAACATTGTAAATCACTCCTGCGGGTGTGTGTATTGCCCCATCGACATCACGGCATCAGAGCGGAATCAGGCTTGGGGAGCACCCGAACCATCAGTTAGGCTGCCACGCCTTAGACCCGTGATATAAGCGTCTAGTCAACGGTTTAACTTGCAAGTGCCCGTTGGCACGGGATTGCAAGCCTCGCCCTTTAGGGCGGGGTTATTGACGTCTATTTGTCAGTATCTTCAGTCTCTTTGAGATATTCGGGTTCTCGCTTTGGAGTCTTCTCTGCCTCGTTTGCGTTTTCTTGCACGTTTGGTTCAACTAGGTACTCGACCCGAAAATCTCGGACAGATATAACGGGGTAAACTCCATCAAAGCCTGTAATCTGTCCTTTGATTTCAACCCCGTTAACGCCTTGGTTTGTCTCTTGTATTAACCCGTCAAATTTATCACCATCACTAAATACGACCTTCTGGTCCGAGCCAACAACCATTGCATGATTGATCGCTGATGTGTCAGCACGCCAACGTCGCCAAAAAGGAACGTTGCGTATGTAACTGCGTGAGAAGCCCGGATGCGCGTAGATATTGCCAGTGACTGTCGCTTCAGATTTGACAACCCAAGCCAGACTTCCGGCTTGCTTGCCTCGAAAGCGCTGATCGCTCAGTTGACGGATAATGTCATACACGTCAAAAGTACGACCTTCGTTGTACGGGTTCTTACCCCGTCGTGGGGTGACTTTAACGACAGTTGTAAAATGGCGTTTGCGCCCCTTTTTATCGACAGGTGCGTAGAAACTCACATCTTCCGGATCTGCCCAAGGTCTTAATAAACGTCGAATCTGTCGCGCGTCATCACCATTGACGAAACCGAAAAGGTGGATTTTAATGCTTTCCACTTCCGCATCACTTGAATTGGTGAAACTAGCAAACAGAAACATAGAAAGGATGAGGAGGCTAAGGTAGAACTTACGGGATAGCATTTGTGTTTCACTCCTTTAATTAATCTCGCCTAGTCCTGACAATGTTTTCGTCAAGATATTGGAGAAAATCCAAAGAATCTAATATAAATCTACACAATTCCTTAATTGGCACCGGAAAATCATAGCGATATTTGAGCAAATTCTGTACCATAATAAAAACAAAAAATTGCACGCCCGAAAATAACTTGTGAAAGCGCTATGGGGCGGACACTAACAATCAGCACTGTATACTTTACTTTTGTATCATCGAAATCTTCGCTGTGGAAAGCCCGTCCCCGATAAATCGGGACTAAGAAGCTTTTAAGGCAGGGAGGAAACAGTGCTCCTTCTTAGATATAGTTAAAGTTTAATCGTGTGAGAACTTTGAAACTCTCACGTTTCGCAGACTGAGTGAGACGTTTGCCCTCCAACGAGTATAGAGAATAACCTTTTTTCTCCATATATCCGCTAACACGAGTCAAACCGTGTGTTACATGCTTGACCAGCGTGTTCTTGGCTATGCCATTGCACATCGTACCGCCGTAGCGTGGGCGTCTGCCACCCTTCTGTGGATTCTGTCTGTGCAATTGCCGCCGTGCAATGGGTATCGGACTGACATAAAACACACAAGTATTGTCCACTTGGTCTGTATCGCTTCCGACTACATGGTATGCCAAGCACCATGAGTCTACGCAATGGGCGTTGAAGTCGCTCGACATCTTGTTGCCAGCCTTCTGGAGTCCGAGCGAATCACGAATTACTTTTGTTTTAAAGCCTTTGAGTGTGGACAATATCCAACGCTTCTGGATTTCGTCGTAGAACCATTGCTTGCCCACCTCAAGGGGACTAAACGACTCGTTCCAGCTACGAGCACCCTTCTGTGTCTGCGCCTTGATATCCTCAACACAGACATGCGTTATCGGAAACATCGTGGACAGCCAATTGAGGATTCGGAGTTTCCAATCCCACCGTGTCCGTGTGCCGGCGGGTAGCTGTTGTGTATTGGCCATGCGGTTAGTGCGGTGCTTCCGATTCGGACACTTCCGCGAACGTCTACCCCGCCTCAATTGACGACGTGTTTCAACTTTCTTGCTAACCTTATTATGAGCGTCGGCTTGTACATTCAGATATGTCGATTTCTCTGACTTGACAGTGAACCCTTCTTTCTTGCTACCGGGGTCAATCCCAACGGCTATGTCTTGTGTTTGGGTGCCAGAGGGTTCGGCATTCAACCTCACGCAGAATACGCCATTCCGAAAAAACGGTGTGGCTTTCCCCGACTTCACCCACTTCCTTGCCCTTGCGGGTGTGGTCGGCATTAAGGGGTTACGATTTTTGTCAACGACAGGAACAAACATTGTAAATCACTCCTGCGGGTGTGTGTATTACCCCATTGACATCACGGAATCAGAGTGGATTCAGGCTTGGGGAGCACCCGAACCATCAGTTAGGCTGCCACGCCTTAGACCCGTGATATAATTGTCTAGTTAACGGTTTAACTTACAAGTGCCCGGTGGCACGGGATTACAAGCCTCGCCCTTTAGGGCGGGTTATTGACTTTCGCAACACAGTCGTCAAAAAAACACAATTAGCTACCAATACTAATTGACGATTTGACGTATGATGAAGTTTACACCAAAAGACGAGCAAAGCCAATGATCGGCTCAACAGATTTTACCCATTTGTTATTTCGTCTAATCCGCAAAAATTCCTAACTTGTCGAATTATAAGAATAGAAGATGATATAAACACGCTCGACTCGGTGGTTTCGGAAACCCCGCTGCCCTCCTTAGCGTTGACTCAGATGATGTGTTCATTGCTGTATGCTCGAAAATCTGTTGAAGCGCAAACTGATTGGACCGTCATCACTGAAGCTAAGTATCGGAGCGGACTATAACCCGTTTTGCATCAACTATACGGTTCTAAAGAAGCAGAAACGCACAGGCGTGCTGCACGGAACTATTCATAATTGAGGGGAATATCTCTTGAGGTATCAACGAAACTTCGTCATCGCGATGATTTCGCTGATTGTCCTTTTTGCCATCGGGGTTGTCGGATATCGGATTATCGAAGAGGATAATCCACATCAGAAATGGACACTGTTTGACGCAATTTTCATGACTGTCATCACATTGACGACAGTCGGATACACCGATGACAATATGTCCAAGGTGGGTAGGGCTTTCACCGTTTTTCTATTAATTGGTGGACTTGGTATCTTTGTGTATAGTATCGGTGTTGCGACCGCCTTTATTATTGAAGGGCAATTCCGAGAGGTATTTCGACGAAGGAAGATGGAAAAATCAATCAATAAGCTTTCAAACCATTATATCGTCTGCGGCATAGGGGATACGGGAGTTCACGCGCTCGAAGAAATGCTCCAAATGAACATCGACTTCGTTGCTATTGAGCAAAACCAAGAACGGATTGATCATCAACTAGAAACGAAAGATTTCCTGTATGTTCATGGCGATGCAACGGAAGATGAAGTTTTAATTCGTGCGGGTGTTGAACGGGCACGTGGACTGATTACCTCACTGTCACGTGATCAAGATAACCTATTTGTTGTGCTATCTGCGAAGCAGCTAAATCCGGGGTTGAAGATTGCCTCTAAAGCGGTTGAAGCCAATTCGCTATCCAAGTTGAAGCAGGCGGGGGCGGATGAAGTTGTTTTATCAGACCATATCGGCGGCATGCGGCTGGCTTCGACAGTTACACGTCCAATCGTGGTTAACTTTCTGGACATTATGCTTAGGAGTCAAGGGACCACACGCTTCTCTGAATCCGTCATCCAATCAGGGACGCCGTTGGTAGGACTCACTTTGAGTGAAGCTCGCATTCCAGATCGAACGAACCTGATGGTTGTCGCAGTGCATAAGCGGGGCGGAGATTTTATCTATAACCCTTCCGGTGGATTGAGGTTGGAGGCTGGCGATGCCTTAATCGTCATCGCAGATAACGAGCAGCGACAAAACCTACACAAGCTGACGGGCTATACGCTTTAATGCTTCAATTGCCTTCAGCCCCAAGCTGTCCGTACTGTTTCATCACTGCCTGCAACCGATCCAAAGGAATGGCATAGATTGTGTTCCCGTTTCTACCAACTGTGGTCACTGCTGTGGTCATAGAGTTGAGGATTGCTTCCTCCGTTGCTTCAATGACGGCTTGATATAGCGCGTCCATCCGGCGATTGGCAAGCATCGTGATAGGAAATGTCCCATCGTCCGTCCGACGCGGAATCGTGTTAGCTGTGGAAAAAGCAATTACAAATTCGCCGCTGCTGACGGTACTTGGTGTGCCGGTACGAGCAAGTCCATGTGTCACCCGTTTGGCAAGTTGCATCAGTTGACGATGCACCAAGGGCGCATCCGTTGCAACAACGATGATGAACGACCCATCTCGCCCCCACTTCGGCGTGAGTTCCGTAATTTCTCTACCCACAGGAACGCCACTAATTTGTAGTTGATGGCGCCGCCCGCCATTAGAATTGACCAATACGCCGACCGTATATCCCCCTCGATTTGCGGGCAACACCCGTGAAGATGTACCGATACCTGCCTTAAAACTGTAGCACCGCATTCCTGTGCCTGCACCAACACACCCCTCTGCTACAGGACCGTCTACAGCATTTTCTATCGCCTGAATTGCGTGTTCTGCGGTAACATGCAGCCCACTGATGTCATTCAGACCACCGTCATAACACTCTGCAACGATTGGCAGAATGATGTGGTTATCCGGGTAGCGCTTGATCATGTATCGTATAACCCCATCGTGGACAGGTCCAACGCTGAGTGTATTCGTCAGCATAATTGGGGACTCAATCCACCCCGCTTCATTAGCCCACGCCAATCCTGTTGCCTCACCGTTACCGTTAATCGCATAACCAGCACCAAACAGCTTATTTGTCCAGATATCGTCGCGTGGAATAACAGCAGTAACGCCTGTCCGAACATTCTTCCCGTTTTTCAACGTGACATGCCCCACCTTCACCCCTGCGACATCCGTGATTGCATTATGTTTACCGGGTTCGTAGATGCCGATTTTAATGCCGAGATCCCTGGCCCTTGCTCTGCCTTCAGGGATACCAGCACTTTGGTCAGAGTTGGCAGGTATCCAGCCGGACATCAAACATAAGCACAAGCAGAACCATAATCTTATGTTTTGTTTTTTTATCAATTTGTTCCCTCGCTATTATACTTCACTTCAACTCAGGTTTTCCGGCGTGAAGCCACGCAGTATACCAGTAGCTTGCGGTCGCTGTTGCTGCATCACTCATTCGCCGCACCGCTATCCAACCACTGAATCGGAAGAACTTTTCCAGATACGACGCGCCGTAGGTATCTTCGCCTAACTTTGCCCTACGATCAGCATGGAGGAGGTTGTCGGCGTATACATAACTGTCAAGTACAATATCAAAAGCATATTCCAGCGGGTCTTCAAGTTCCGACGCCATCTTTGGTGAGAGATGAATCTGCTCTGCATAGGCGTCCACCATATCGTCCTCAAAGCGTTGATGCACACCATGCTGATTGGTCAATTGCCCGTTGTAGTTTTTGACGACATGCAGCGGCATATGGAGATCCTCGATGTAGTGGGCGAGTGCACCAGCGGTCTCTACAATTTTTTCAGCATCTCCTGATTTCATTGCCTCCGATAGCAATTGTGTGTACTCAGCAATGCGCCACGTCGCCAAACCGCGCTTTGTAACAGCTTCCACACCAAATTTTGCAACCGCATCATCATAGTTGTGGGGTAGTTCTACAAACGGATAGGGACCGTAGATATCAATATCGAGAAAATGCCGAGGACCTTCGGCACGATCTCCTGTTTTGTAGACATTGAGACTGGTCAAGGATAGTAATTTTTCTTTTGTATCAAGGGCAAAATCGGTGTCCTCTTCAGAACCAAGCCGCACCGGCTCCGCACTTCGATCTTCTAAAATGTTCGTTTTATCTCCAAACAGATACAGCTTATCTTCTTCCTTCCGAATTGGGTATTCCTGTTCACCTATCGTTATGAACCATCTTCTATTTTTGCCACGAAGCGAGACCGGGGCATTTTGTGGGAAGTCGACTCCGTGAGTCTCAAACACTTGGCGTAAGTCTGCGGTCACTTGTCCACTGTTCAGATCTTCTTCGTACTTCAATCCAATCCGAAACAGCAGCACCCTTCTCCACCGATCGGGATCGTTCGAGTGATAGGCGAGTTTTTGGCGGTGCTTATCGAAAAACGGGGAAAGCTCTGAAGGCAAGGAATCACAGGCGGCATTAGTCATTCGCTCATGTGCGTTGGTTCCCCAAGGAAAAACTTGAGGCGCGTAGCAAGCAAATAGAATGGCATAAACAAAGGACCAAATAGAGGTAGACCAAATTTTTGTTTTCATCTTAAAACGGGTGAGGATTTAACCCGAATCCTTTCAGTTGTTCCATGTAGATACGGCGGATATGGTTGAAAATGTCAATGTAGGCAGGTGTACGGTAATCGGGGTAAGTCCATTCCCAAGGCTGGAAGGTCTTACGGTAAAATTTGAGCGTAATTTCGGCATAAATGCCATCTTGGAGATAGATGCGGTGGGCATGATCTTTCGTTGAAGCGAGGACCAACTTTGCCGCCGAAATATAGCCCGGATCAAGATTAACTGTACGGAGGGTCGCATCATCCTTTGCAAATTCGCATTCGACGGCATTAGAAAAGCGTTTAGCAGACGCGAGCTCCTCGACAGGGATAAGCCTCTCAAAACTCACAAACTGACGTTTTAGATCCTTACCCATCTCCGCTTCATAGTAATTGGTATAATCAAAAGGCAACAAATCGCTGGCAAAATCAACCCGTCCAAACTGCTCTGACAATCGTTGGTGTACGACAGAGAGTGAATCTGGAATTGCCGTAATGATTCCAACAATCAGTTTAACAGGTGGGTGAGATCTGATTTGCCCCATATTTGCATACCTTCAAGAATTCACACTTAGGGCAATCGCATGTAAAAATATTGACACAGAATCAGGACCCCCGGTTGTAGGGGCAGCCCTTGTGGCTGCCCTTCCTACTTGAATCAGATCAGAGTCAAGATGCGACTGCCTCCTCTCCAAGGTGTTCTGCCAGCCACGACCTCAACGGAACATCCTCATCAGTCGGGGAGGTATAGCCGTGCCAACTGGTGCTAAATCCCAATAACTGCCGTCGAATCGGATCACAGCGGTCAATAAAGTTTCCAACAGTCATGTCATCCCTAGGGCGTAGCCATCGGTAGCTATAGCCATAGAATAACACCTTGCGCGTAATATCCGATTCATTCGGGCTTCGGGAATGCCAGATACGCCGATCGAAAATGACAGCTGTACCGGGTGGAACACAAACAGGGGTTGCTCCTTCCGGATCCGAAACGTCATCGGGAGGAAATTCTAGTTTGTTCTGGAGGTGACTTCCCGGTATGACATAGAAATTCCCCCGACCCGTTTCGGTCGTATCGGTAAGGAAATAGCCAATCTTCACCGAAACTCGTGGACGGGGATCAGTTTCCAACTCGGTGTTCAAACGTCCACTGTCCTGATGCCAGCCCAATCGCTGCTTCTCCTGCTCTGCATCGGGTGGAGGTGGAGGTGTGACATCCATGTGAGTGAGGTAAAGCTGGATGTTCCAACCGAGTATTCCCCACACTTTAGGGAATGTCTTATGCCAATCGAGCAGATCCAGAAAAACTTCATCCTGTCCCACAAAGTCTAACTTATGCACCCACTCATGACTCTCCATCTTTTCCTCCACCCGATGGTGGGCGTCGATACGATCTACTACCGCCTCAATGTCAGAGGTCATCTGTGGTGTCAGCGCGTCGGGGATGGTTAGGAAACCGTTACGCTCAAAGTCAAGCCGTTCATCTTCAGTTAGACAGTAGTCCAAACATACAGTGTCCATACATGCCTCCCTTGTCTATTTCCTTCTTACTGTCATTTGCGTCTATGAGACATATAATCTGTTATATACTGCCAATCCTATTCGGTATAGACCGCTTCAATCAATCCTTTCATATAACCAATCGCAAAAAGCCGCTCCATACTATGCTCATCCGGGATACTAGCATCACCCATTTTAGGGAAATGGTCTGGACGTGCGACCCCTGCATAGCCGACATCACGGTAGGCACGTACACACTCCGCCATATCAGCCTGTCCGTCGTCATGGAAGGCTTCAACGAACTTCTCAGGTGTTCCCTGCACATCTCGGAAATGAACAAAGAAAATCTTATCCTGTCCTCCGAAATGCCGAATTACTTCAGGTAGATTGTCAGTCATCAGGGAGAAGTTGCCCTGACAGAGACCAATCCCGTTGACAGGACTTGGCACCAGATCTATCAGTTTCTGATAATTTTCCACGCTGCTCATGATCCGGGCGACCCCTCGGATGGGGGATAACGGCGGATCATCCGGATGCATCGCCAATTTGACGTCGGCTTTTTCCGCAACCGGCACCACACGCTCTAGGAAATACTTCAGGTTAGTCCACTGCTGTTCTTCGGTGACGACACCGTGCTCGGTCAGAGGCGCATTCTTCATATAATCATGGTCATAGCCACTGACCTGAGAGCCTCCGCGTGAGGGAATTGTGACAGATGTCCGGAGGACAAAAAGAATAGGCATCCACGCAGGGCACCACACCGGAATCTCCAATGCCCCCATGTTGCGAATAAATTCGCAGATGACATCAATTTCTTCATCACGTCCCGGCAAACCGAGCTTTATTTTTTCCATCGGAGGACGACTCTCAATCACCTGTAGATTAAATCCGCTGTCCTCGTATGTAGCTTTCAGACGGGCAAGCGACACGTAACTCCACGGCTGTTGTTCATCGCTTGCATTCGGTATTGGATTCAAGTCTAGGCCACCAACTACATGCTCAACACCGGCTTGCCTAGCTAATGTCCAGACGGGGGTCGGTTCCGGCCCAAGGGCTAAAGCGATCTTTACCATCTTCGATTCCTTCCTTCTTAAAGTGAAAACCGTGTTGCATACTATTACGCTTCCATGGGATCCAACAAATTATATCACAACCATCAGTGGCTTCAACCGAAAAAGCGTCCTAACGCCGGCGAGGATATAGAGTGAACCTTATTGCCGCTATATCACCCTAACTAATCAGAATCTAGCAGTTTAACACAAAAATTCTCGAAACGAATCCAATGTTCGGCATCCGGTGGTCCATTGTAGCACTGGATGCTCACTTGGTCATCACCCGGTGGAGGCAGCTCGCCTGTCGCCGCTGTTTGAAATTCTGTGCTGTCTGAAGGGCAGTACTGTGCTTCCCACGAATCAGCAGTGACTAGCAGACGCAGTCGGACGCTTTTCGCTGCCATCGCTGCTCTGCCGGGGATAATATAGAGATCGCCGTCGATGAGTTCCTTGACCTCCTTGAATACCGGTTTCCCGTCATTATACCACGTAATTCCCGCCTGCTCGTATTGCTGGGTAGGAAGGGTATGGTTGGTGATGGTTACTTCAATAGCATACGTACCATTACTGCGGTCAGGCGCGGTTCTCAACAGCGCATTCCTAACCGTGTCCGCTACACCGGGGCGAACACAAATCTCTAATCCACCGTCCCGCAAACGCCAATCGTCCGAATCTTCCCTCAGCCACGACCAACCTTCATCGAGTTGACCGTCGAAGTTATCCTCAAAGATGATTTGTTCGTTAGATGAAGTCATGCTAGTACCTCCATTTGAGTATGAGCGTCAGGCTTCCCTCAGATCTAAGGTGTTAGATTTTAGCCAGACGCTTGGTTAGTTTGAAATGTATCTCTAAGACGCTATCCACCACTTACTTGATTATCGAATACTGTGAGACCCGCATACTGAACGGTTGTTTCATTCAATAAAACGCTTCAGATCTCAATTCCCAACTCTCGATTTGCAACATTCTGGTAGGTATTGAGTCTCCCACCAACGACCTCCTCCATGTGGACGATTCGACCCACCTCCGAGGATTCATGGCAAGCCATCACAAGGGCAACGGCGAGCAACCCTTCCTCTGCCCCAACCTCGACTGGCGTTCCATTGTCGATGGCGTCCAACAGTTCCGCGAGCTCCATGGCGAGGATGTTTAAGTCACCGCCACCGCCCACGCCCGATTTGGACAGATCATAACGCGCAAGCCGTTCACCGCCGAAAAACCGAGCGGTGCGGTCATCAAGCGAGAAGTCAGGAACTAATGCTAACATGTCGTTGTCATCAAGCACACCATCATAGTCGTCCCGAAATAGACGTAACGGTTGACCGGTGCGCACTGACGGCAAATCGATTTGACCGTCGCTGCCGAAAATCGTGAAACGACGAAATCCAGGACCGTGCGCTGCTTTGTCATATAGCCACTGCCCCAACGCATCGCTTTCAAATTCAAGGGTTGCCATCATCAGGTCAGGAGCATCTGCTGCCTGAACATCGGGATAGGTGTGGGCGTAGTGATCGTGAAATCCCTTTACGCGTGTCCCTTTGAAGATTCGCTCAGATTCCTGAAGGCGAACCTTGCCTGTTACCTGATTAACAGGACCAGCTAAGTACATCTGCATATCGGCGTTGTGAACGCCAGACTCCAGAATGGATCCACCCTGTTTCCGAAGATATTGCCATCCACCAGCGGATGCGCTACGTCCACCACCGGCAGAGAAGTCTAGAACCGTACGGAGGTCACCGATAGCACCTGTCGCAAGCAGTGCCTTCGCTAGGCGGCTTACCGGGTCGCGTCGGTAGTTTTCTGCTATGGAGAGCACAGTGCCGTGTTGCTGGGCAGCAGCTTGCATTGCTCGACAGGCTGCCACGGTCGGTGCCATCGGTTTTTCACACAGGACGTGCACACCATTTTCCGCTGCGATGCTGGCAATTAAGTGATGCGCTGATGCCGCAGCCACAATGTCCAGCACCTCTATTTCGCTTGAACCTGCGATGGCATCCTCAAGTGAACGGTACACCTGAGGCCGATCGCCAAAAAAACTCTCCGCCTCTCCAGCGACAAATTCGGCGCGTTCCAACTCTGGATCAATCACTGCGACAACTTCAATACGTCCGGGCTCAAAATCCTCTAGGGTACGATACCCACGCAGGTGCCGGCGACCCATACCGCCGCACCCCGCTAGGGCGAGTCGATGACGTTTAGACATTTTTCTTTCTCCTAATTCCAGTTATCAATCCCTCCGCTGCTGATCTGCTAACAGACTCACAAGCGACGTAACATTGGCAAAATTGATTTCCATCGCCTCTACATCGGATCCGCTAGGTGGGCGGAAGTGGGTGGCGACTGCAAGGAATACCTCACAACGGTGTTCAAACAGGTTACCCATCAGCGTAGGATAATCAACATCACCCTCACCAAAGGGACGCCATTCGTACCTACCCTTGGGACCATCAATCACATGCACATCCTTGATGTGCAGTCCGTGGAGGTAGGGACGGACGTGAGTGAAGCCTGCTGTCGCTACGTCACATTCCGCGGAGAGCAGACTATCGCCGGGTGACAACTGAAACTTGAGCCTTGGAGAGCCCAGCCGTTCAGCCAAAAGGCGAAAATGGGTCGTTGTAGAGATGTGGTGGAACGGGCGCATACCGAGGACAACATCAACATTGTACTGTTCCGCCTGTTCCAAGACCAGAGAAAAAATGTTGATTAGCTTATCCATATCGTCATCGGCGATGATACCGCCCCGCGTCGCCCATCGCATGGGCCAAGTCGGAGCCCTTCCCCAAGTTCGTCCCTGTTGTGACCATTCACCGGGCCAAGATAAACCGTAGGCGAGTACCGCACTCACGTCCAATCGTGCGGCGATTTGCATCGCCCGAATCAAAGCATTGAAGTCCTTACGAAATGCCGGGTGGTCCTGTATCGAGTCGGGCTGCAGATCCATGAGACGAATGTAATGAAAGGGATTTTCCGCGCAGATCTGGAAAAGTTTCAAGCCATGCCGGGCAACGCGTTCTCCCATTCTATCTACCTCCGCGTCGCTCATTTCAGCGATAGCTGTTTCACCGGGCAATTCTGCAAACCAAACATACTCTGCGCCTATCCGTTTCGCAACAGCAAGTGCTTCGTCAAATGGCAGCTTCATTTCGTCAAGCCAAATCCCAAATTTGAGATGATGTTGCTGCCGATTGGTCTTACCCATCTGATTGCTCCTCCCCATGTTGGTCGATAGGCATGGAAATGGGGTTCCTTTCTCAAATGGGACTATGAACAGCACTAGCCCCCTTGCGCCGCAGATGATATACGACTCCGAACATTAATTCACCAAAGCGGATTCCGCATTTTCACCATCGCTTAAACGCATAGGTAGGTATACCAGTTACCAACCCGACAATTCCCCAAATGCTGCCTATTGTGAACGCGCCCAAGACCAATCCTAGAAAGAACGGGAACGTCCGACGATACATTTGTATACCCCCGTGCCTGAGGATTGCTCCCTTTACTACCCAACCGATAAGAAATGCGAACCACAGGTGTTCGAAGGGCAGATACCCCGTTATTGGATAAGCTAGCGGATGCAGGGGCCACCATAAGAACCGCAACCGCAGGACTGTGTTGACGAACACAACCATGGCGCCAATGCCGACAGCGCTCAGCGACTGTGTATCCGGCTCTATTGGACGTACGAGCCATCGCTCAATTACCGTATAGGCACCAATACCGCGCCCTTCACTGATGCCGCCCCATTTGTAACTGAATTGGAGAAACGTCCAGAAGGTTATAAAAATACCTGCAACGACCGAGAACATAATGACTTTCCCAAGCCTGCGGGTATCCATACCAGACCGATCTGCCAGTTTGAAGCTTTCGAGCATATACGGCATCGGATGGTTTCTGAACTGTTTCGTGAAGGTCCAGAATGGAGCTGCTGCCGTTAATGTCTGACTTTCGAGTTTACGACTGCCCACCATCGCTATGAAAAATTGGAGCGGACCGTAGTGAAAAATCCCGTGTATTGGGGGACCAAGCTCCGCTCGGGTCCGCGTGTGTGCAAACGCAATGATGAAGTAAACACTGAAGAATGCCAATCCAAACTGGAGGGTCGTTCCCGCTTGATAGGAAAAGAACACCAGAAAGCTGAATCCCAAAATCATCCCGATTATTGCCGTTCTATACTTCATCGGCTCGTCAGAATCGTCCGCATCTGACTTTGTCCCGATAGCTCTCTTTATAATCTGCCAAATCGGTTTCCGTCCTAGCCAGAAGACGACGATACCGATTCCCAGATATCCACCAAAGACCTGCTGTGCAACAAATGGGTATCCGGGCATATTAACCCCTATCATACTACCTACAACTCGTTCTGCTTTCCAAAGCAAGAAAAAGAACCAACACGAAAAGAGAAGATCGAGCGGGATAGCAAAAGCCAGACCAATCGCGAATGGATTAAACTGGACAGGAAAGTTACCCATTGCATTGAAAGGGCGCTCTGTAAAATAAACGTTGAGATTGTATCCGAGTGGAATCTGGGGAAACACGGGGAATAGGAAGGTTGTCCCATTAATCAGGTTGATGCCAGCGGCTAACCCAAAACCTATCCAGAGCAGTTTATTTCTAAAAAACGGGTGATGCCCGTTTCCCTCACGACTCATCTCATAAGGTAGATGAACGAGTGGATAGGTTAATTTCTCCTTCTCAATCCACTGCCTCCTAATAATAATGTTCAAACAGAACATGGTAAACGCAACTACCGAAAGAAAAAGCGTCCACCACACCATCGGTTCAAGCCAGCCTTTGATATGGGCGGCAGTGTAAAATGTCGATTCTCCCGTGTAAAACCCGAAAAGTACCTGATCGTCATTTACAGTCAGTCGTTGTGATAGATACTTCCAAAAGAGGTTGGCCCAATCGTTCTCTGGCGTCGCAGACCAGCGGGCAGTGCCCAGCGTACAAAATATAGATTGGCTAAAATCGTGACCACTGACGCAGACCGCCAAGAAGAGCATTGTATACACTGTCAGCAGCTCCTGCTGACTCAATGCAATCCGCGGCAGCCACCGCTTTAACAGCATATTCAATAGAATCAAGGATAGGAAGGTAAAAATGACGTTATAAAAGATCGTCATTGTAGTTGGGTACTGTGTATTCCAGACCGTTTCCCACTGCACGACGATATAGACGTTGATTGGTACAAGTGCTAAGCCAATGAGTACCGCTCGTAAGGTAACATCGCTTTTACTATCATTTTTTGTCGGGTGCTTCATGCTTTCCTCAATCCCGTGAACAGTACGAAATCCAGCGAGAGCCAAGATCTCAGAACCATCCTGCTCCGGCTACGCTATTATATCCATTCCCCCTTGCCTGTCAATGGAAAAGTGTTCGCTGCTGACCACTTCGTCCATTCAGAGATTTCTGTATTGACGGGTGGGGTATCAATTTGCTAAACTTTAATCAGGCTGAGAGAATTGGAATTTGATGGTGGTATGGAACGATCCGAACCCCTGTGGTGTGAATGCATGTAAGTTCCGGTTTGGCGATCTCTTTGAGATTTCATTAAATCGCGGATACTCGATACTGCAATGTTTCAAGGCAACAGCATTGAGACTTGCTTACCTAGCGGACCTCTTCTACCATATACCCATCTCAAAGGGGCATGAACAACATGAGTAATTTTAAGTTTATTGATTTATTTGCTGGAATTGGCGGTATGCGTATTCCGTTTGAAAAGTTGGGTGGAGAGTGTGTTTTCAGTTCGGAGTGGGACGAACATGCTCAGCGGACTTATTATCACAACTTTGGAGAAATACCAAAAGGAGACATCACTAAAATCGATGAGGGAGACATTCCAGACCACGACATTTTGCTCGCAGGTTTTCCTTGTCAACCATTTAGCATCATAGGTGAAAAACAAGGCTTTGCTGACACGCGGGGAACGTTGTTTTTTGACATAGAACGGATTCTTGCAGAAAAAAAACCAGGGGCGTTCCTTCTTGAAAACGTGAAACAACTTACCTCCCACGATAGAGGAAGGACCTTCACCGTGATTCAATCCCACCTGCTCAATCTTGGGTACACTGTTTACCACGAGACTCTAAATGCTCTTGATTTCGGTTTGCCTCAAAAGAGAGAACGAGTATTTATTGTTGGATTTCGTGAACCAATAGCTTTCGCTTTTCCTAGAGGAAACGGAAAATATGAGTCTCTTTCAGGGGTTCTTGAGCCGGCTGACAAGGTAGACCCTAGCTTATTTGCATCAGATAAGATCCGAAAATCTCGTCTGGAGAAATGCAAGGTGAATCCGTTTTATCCCTCTATCTGGCATGAGAATAAAGGGGGTAATATATCGGTGTTGCCTTTTTCATGCGCTTTACGGGCAGGAGCATCTTATAATTATCTTTTAGTCAATGGTATTAGGCGACCGTCAGGGCGAGAGCTATTGCGTTTACAGGGTTTCCCAGAAGATTTTAAGATTGTTGTAAATATTACGCAGCTTCGAAAACAGACCGGGAATAGTGTTGCTATTCCTGTTGTTACCGCAATTGCGGAAAAGATGCTGGCAGCACTCAAGGAACAAGAACGAGTATGGCAGGCGATTGAGCAACTTACCCTTTTTGAAAAAAAATCAAGGACTTATGCTTGATGGATAACCAAACTGCTAAAAAACACTTGGACACTGTTATTAGAAAAGCCCGTGTTCACCTTTATAAACCAATACAGATTGCAGAAATACTCTACAGAAATAGAACAGTATGTGACATAGACCTTGATGATTTGGAAACTTACCGAACATTCTCAAGACAATGGCGCGACGAAGTTTGTAGGAAGTTTCTGGGAAGAACCTCGACTTCAAGCGCACGATTCCAAGACAATCTTTTTGAGGCAAACGCAATACCACTACCCGTTCTAAAGACATTAGGAGAGATAAATGATAGACACGAGGGTGCGGTAGAAGCCTACATTTATGAGGCTTTTAAGCAGCGACATTCTCAAATGTCGAGTGGGTTAGCTTTAGTAAGTCAGTCAGACAAAACCAATTTTATTTTGAAGGATTTTATTGAAGTTTTCAGTCGTGATCCTGGG
Organism: Candidatus Poribacteria bacterium; assembly: GCA_965208425.1. Classification (GTDB taxonomy): domain Bacteria; phylum Poribacteria; class WGA-4E; order WGA-4E; family PCPOR2b; genus PCPOR2b. Next base: position 776,083 of record OZ242335.1, read on the forward strand.
TTGTCACGGAGCGTCGATAAAATCTTTGAGATTGTAGTTTATGCTTTATTTTCAACGCTTTTGGAAGCCCTGGAGGTACGAATCGGAGTGAGTATTGAGAATGTCGAAAATACCATTTTTCAAGAATTTTCGGACTTCACGGAAAAAATACTTGGTTTGGATGAAGAAACATCAGAGACTTATCATACACCTAAAGTTTATAGGGTTGGCGTGACGAACGCAGCTGATAGAGGACTTGACATGTGGGCAAATTTTGGTGTCGCTTTTCAGATAAAGCATTTATCCTTGACACCCACGATGGCGAAAAGTATTGCCAGTGATATAACAGCGGATAGAATTATCATCGTTTGCAAGGAGTGCGAGAAAGACGTTCTCATTTCGGTCTTACAGCAATTCGGGAGTGCTGGTAGGATTCAAGGCGTGATAACGGAAAATGAACTTGAGATATGGTATGAAAAAGCTTTGAGGGGACAATCAGCGAACTTGATAGGGGACAAAGTAATACAAATGTACTGCCATCGGAAATTAGGGCCACCCCCTAAACCAAGATTGTGATAGAATAGCAATCGAATTGAAAGGAGCTTTCCGATGGCAAAACGTAGAAGATTCACCCCTCAATTTAAGGCAGAAGTTGTTATAGAGGCTCTTATGGGTCAAAGTTCGCAAGCGGAACTGTGTCGCAAACACAACCTCAGTGCAGACCAACTGTCGAAGTGGAAACACCAGTTGGTTGACAACGCGGCGACTTTGTTTGAATCGACTGACAAGCAATCTAACGACCATAGCGAACGAATTGCTCAACTGGAACAGCTAGTCGGACGGTTGACGATAGCGTTAGACATCCAAAAAAAAGCCTCGACTTGGCTCAATTGAGTCGGTCACAAAAGCAACAGATGGTAGAGGCGTTGCGGACCGATTACTCAGTTCGACAGATTTGTGATGTCCTTGGGTTGCATCGGAGCAGTCTCTATTATCAACCCAAAACAGATCCTTCTGAACAACAGTTACGAAAGGAGATAGAGAAACTGGCAGCTTGTTATCCCACATACGGCTATAGGCGTATCACCCAGTTGCTGAAGCGGCTGGGATATGACGTTGGCACCACCCGGGTCGGACGATTGATGAGCGAACAAAATCTGTCGGTCGCCATCAAGCATGCGTGTCAAACGACCCAATCAGTTGCGGGGTTAGGTCAATGGGTCAATCGGATTGAGAACCTTGACATCTGCCGGCGCAATCAGGTGTGGGTCGGCGATATTACTTATGTTCGACTCAAAGGACAATTTGTCTATGCTTCGGTGTTAATGGATGTGTTCACCCGCGTCGTCAGAGGCTGGCAGGTGAGCCACCACTTGACAGAACCGCTCACATTGAGACCGCTGCAACACGCATTAACCCAAAACGTCCCAGAGATTCACCATAGCGACCAAGGCGTTCAGTATCTTTCAAAAGCGTATATTTCCACGCTCACTCATCATGGGATTGACATCTCCTTAGCTCACAGGGGGCACCCTTGGGACAACGGATATGCCGAAAGGCTTATCCGAACCCTCAAGGAGGAGGAGGTTCATCTCAATGAATACAATGATATTATAGAAGCCAAACATCGAATCGGGTGCTTTATTGAACAGGTCTATAACCACAAAAGACCCCATTCGGCGTTAGGATATTTGACACCCGTTGAATTTGAACAACAACTCTTGGTTTAATTTTCACGATTTATGGCCCTAATTAACGGGGGCAGTACAAAAGATTGGAGAACGAAATTAAAGTAGAATTCCCTTCAACTACTACCGAGTTTGACGCGTTTTTTACGGATCGAGGCTACGACCAGTTGTCAATTGAGAATATTTGGTTTTCTTGAACTTTTTCGGACTGGGTGAATTGCGATGTAACCATAACCTATTATGATTTCGAGGTGCAAAATGATTGAAGATTTGAGATAAATAGTAACGGATCTTAAGCAGGCAAATGATCGTCTGACAAATTTAATTGTTAGTACAGAAAGGGTGAAAAACCAAATTTCATCAAGAGAAGCTAGGTCTGTTTTACAGCAAGACATAGAGGTACTTGAGCTTACCCCTGAGCTTGAACCGGAGGTTTATCATGATTATTGACGTACATACACACCTTTCTACCCGTGAACAGTGGGGCAAAGTCTTTGTTGAAGCATTTGACAGGGGATACACCGGTTACACTGGGATTGACTTGGAAGTAACACCCGAAATACATTGGGAGGCGGTGGGGGCGGTTTCGCGTGTAATTGTTTTTGGCATTAATTCCATTGCGCTAGGTATGCACACACCCAATGATGCCATCGCCGCGTATGCTAAGACGCACCCAGAAAAAATCATCGGCTTCATGTCGGTTGACCCAAACGATCCGGATGCCTTGGAGGAGATTGATCGATGTGTCAACGATTTGGGACTCAAGGGTATCAAGATGAGTCCGGTATACCAACACTATGATCCAAATGGCGATAGGGCGCGACGAGTGCATCGCCGTGCGGAAGAATTGGGACTCCCCATCCTCACACATGCGGCGTACCATGTCATCGCCAATACCCCGATGGAGTGGGCAAATCCGCTGCTCTATGATCCTGTAGCGCGTGAATTCCCAAACTTGAAGATTATCCTCGCTCATATCGGGCTTCCTTGGTACGTTGATGCAATGGTGATGATACGCAAACATCCAAACGTGTTTGCCGATGTCTCCGGCGGGGTGCCGCTGCGGCCTTGGTGGGGGTATCAGGCACTGTCATTCTGTCATGAGAACCACGTGATGCATAAGCTGCTTTTCGGCAGCGATTTCCCAATTGCCACCATTGAGGACACTATTGACGCACTCCGCACCGCCAACCGGTTCGCTGAAGGCACCAATATGCCGCAGGTCCCAGAACAGGAGATCGAGGATCTCATCCATCGGGATTCCCTCTCTCTGCTTGGATTGGATTAATGAGATTGAACCTTAAGTTACTAGCTCAAAAAGTCAACCCTGTTCTACTCTGTTCGTCTATAGTGTAAAGGAGACAGAGAAATATGACAGGAAAACAGTATTGCAGCACCAATCAGCAAAACAAGGTGATATCCATTTTATTTTTAGACCGCCAGCAACTAGGGTTACCCCTACAAAGTCCACCGCAATTCACAAGAGTTAGTATACGGTTGAGGATACTTCTATGCCTGCTTTTCCTAATACCCACTTGGCTCTTCATTCCTCTGACAACTTTGGCTCAAACTCCACCTATTAAAGAGGACCGAATCGCGATTCAGAACGCCCACGATTTCTACTATTCCCAGAAGTATTCAAAGGCGATTGAGGCGTATAAAGTCTTATTAAAAACACCCCTGCACCAACACTCGAAAGATGCGATTCGTATGAATTTAGGGCGCTCCTACGAGAAACTCGGTGATGATGCCATGGCACTTCAAAGTTTCCACACGGTAATTGATGATGATCCAGACGGTTCATATGCAAGCCAAGCGGTACATCGAATTGGGGCGCTGTTTCGCGATCGGTATCAATACAAAGAGGCGATTACCCGATGCCGACAGCTTGCCAACAAATATCCGAAAACGCAAACCGCAGCGATCGCGCGTTATTTGATTGCCCAATACACTTTTGCAGATGGCGGATATGACGAGGCTATTGAAAGTTACCAAAGTTTCCTAAATGATTTTCCGACCTCTCCATACCGTAACAGTGCGCTCAATAGCCTTATTCGACTGTATCGAATCCGTCACAGGTACACTGATGCAGAGAAATTAATCCAGACTGAACTTAGCTACAAACCGAACGACGTCAATCTGATGGACCAGTTAGCAGATCTCTATAAAGCGCAGGAGAAATACGATAAGGCGTTATCCCTATATCGTGCTGCCCTTGATCAAAATCCGAAAAATACAGATATTCTGAAGAAACTTGGAGAGCTATATGCGGAGCGAGGTCAGCAAGACCTTGCAGCAGAGCAGTGGGCTAAAATTGTTCAAGATGATCCGGATCAAGCTCATCGATACCAGCAGCTGGGGTCAATATACACATCTCATCAGATGTATAGAAAGGCTGTCGAAGTCTATGAAACAGCCCTCAACCTCAGTCCTAAGAATGCTCAACTCTACAACCGGCTTGCGGATGTCTACAAAATTCAAGGGCAGATTGATATGGCAGTCAATACTTATCTACGTGCGTTAAGTGTTGTGGATATTGGCTACAGTGGGCGCGATACGCTTATCCAAAGCATGGCAGAGATCTACGAAGGTGCTCAACGAGAGCGGCTGCTTGAGGGGGTAGTTGATAGACTCCAAGTAATGCTGAGAGCGGAGCCACAAAATCCGAGTCTCGTTCTGTCTTTGGCAGAAGCCTATTTCTATCGTGGAGATTTAGATTTGGCGCTCGGAAATTTTAAGCGGCTGCATCAGCTTTACACCACTGACCGTGGGCGCATCCTTGAAAAGTATGCACAAATTCTGGAGAGGAACAAAAACCCTAAAGCGACGGATTTTTATGAGGCAATTGTTCAGCTCTTTCCGAATACCCATCTAGCTGCGACTGCACAGATGAAGTTAGTACGATTCTATGAGCGGTGGGGGCAGTGGGAGGAGGCTTTGACAGTTTTAACAAGTATGACGCTGCGTAATCAGCCGGCTGCGCAACTAGCACTGGGACACGCTTGGTTACACGGAATACGGGATCCGGGGGCTGCACTGCAAGTTTACCAAGCGTTAGCCAATCAACCATTGTCGACAGACCAAAAAATACAGATTCAACTCGGCGCAGCAACGTGCTACATCTTGCAGGGAAAATCCAACGTAGCAGAGATTGCGCTTCGTCCGATTGCTGATGGGAATAGCAATTTTAAGGCGGAGGCTCAAAAACTCATCGGTGATGCACACCTGCTTCGGGGCGATATTGAATCGGCGGTTGCGGCATATAAGCGTGTGCTTGATATTGCGATGTCCAATCCGTTGAGCAACGATTCACTAGACAGAATTGTCCTGATTCAATCCAACTCAGACTATAGCAACGAACCTCTCAAACGTTATCTCGAAGCAATGCAAAGCGATTTGAGTGGAGACACTGACGCTGCATTACAACTATGCCACGAAACGATGAAGGAATATCCGATGGCGCTCATCGTTGATGATCTCTGGATGCTGATTGGTGAAATTCATGAGCGTAAAGCGCGATACACCGATGCGATCGCGGCATATCAGCAGGTCACCGTTTTGGACAAGAGTCCAATCGCAGCAGAGGCAACAGCGAAAATCGCGGACATCTATCGTTGGTCTCTCAATAAGCCCAGCAAGGCGCAGGAGACCTATACCACACTCATTCAAGATTATCCTGAGAGTGTGATTGTCGCCTACGCCCGGCAGCAGCTTGATGCTCTTATGAAGCAGAAAGAATAAGCCGGATGGTAAAAAGAAAAACCTGCTTGTATGAGCACAAAAAAGGCAGGAAACTCAGTTTGAATCTCCTGCCTGTAGCTACAAAACACGAATCCAGTTTATACGCTGAACGATTCCCCACAACCACATTCAGACCTCGCATTGGGGTTGGTAATTTTGAAGCCTGACTCCATTAAACCGTCCTTGTAGTCCAACGTTGAACCGGCAAGATAGAGGGTGCTACGTGAATCGATGAAGACCTTCAACCCATGCTGTTCAAAAACTTTATCACCGCTCCGCAGTTCATCAAACCCAAGATTGTACTGAAAACCGGAGCACCCTCCACCGACAACTTGCATCCGCAGACCATGCTCCGCGTCAGCATCTACACTCTCTTCTCCCATCGTGTCCTGCATTAACAGTTGTGCCTTTTTGGCTGCAGCTTCAGTAACTGTAATCATGTCGATTCCCCTTTTTGATTCAAATGTGAATTATAATTATGGATGGCAGCTTTTAGTACCTTCTCAGCAAGTACAGCATAGCGCGCTTTATCTGGCGGTAATCCTCCAAGTGCTTCATCAACTTGCTGATTTGTTATGTTCAATGCTTCTTGAATTGTGTGTTCCTTGATTAATTCTGTAATGAGGGAACTGGCTGCAATTGCAGTTGGACATCCAAATGCCTTAAACTTTGCATCGACAACCCGTTCTTGAGTAACCCTAATGGTGAGTTTCATCATTTCGCCGCTAGCGGGTGTGCCTACAACCCCCACTCCATCTGCATCTCTGATTGTACCAACATTCCGTGGATTTTCGTAATGCTCCATAACTTGTGGGGTGTGCATATCCGGCTCCAAACTTCATGTCGAGTCGAAAATACTAATCTATATTATATTGCACAGGCACTATAATGTCAAATTTACTTTAATTAGCGATTTAGTGCTCTTGTAGGAGGGATCTCCGAATCTCCCGATTGTCGGGATTCTCGATGAAATCGGAACCGACACCTCGCTCAAATCCCGATAAATCGAGGATCCTCGCTTCGCAGGACAGGAAGAAAACCGAAAACTATAATAAATATCACAATTATTCGTGCACTGTGGGAGGGGCTTCCCAGCCCCGATTATGCAGGCATACGTTCTTCACGTTTTACGTTTCACTGTTGAGAGTTGCATCTTGTAGCCGGCGCAGCCTGAGTATAAAAGAATCCTCGTCAAGCGTTACCATGTCGTAGGTAATCGCTGCGCCTTTCATTAAATCCCGCTTCAATTTTGCACCGGCTGCCAAACCCAGCGGAAGCAGATTTTCCCCGCGAGCGATCTCCGCTTTTTCAATCAACCCGTTGACTGTATACCCTCCGCCACCATCTAAGATTTCTCCTTGCTTCAGATTTCGTTTTGCGACAGTAATCACCTCTGCGGTCGGTTTTGTCAAGGGTGTGCCAGTGGGCTGCCCGTAGAGTGCTGCCTTTATAATGGAGATCGGCGCTGCTACCGCTACAAGGTGATATGGTCGATAGAGCAGAAAGTTTTTGCCGTTGCCGCCCGGATGGAGATGGTAACCGGCGAGGTCCTCCTGAATGAAGGGATGGTCGGTTCGGATGACCACAAAAACCCCCATCCGAAGCGGTAAATCCAACGGTGTAATCCCATCGTCCGCTATACTATTAGCTAATTCAACTACCCCATGCCGACTCAGAAGCCCTCCCTCTTCTCGTAAACTAAAAGCCTGAGCAATCTCGGAGATGTTGAGCGAAGGTTCGTGCATACCCCGCACATCCGGCGGTAGGCCTGTCATATTCGCCAATGCGGTCATCTCAACCTGTGCTTTGGTGCCATCTCGGAACGAATTAAACATCTTCAAGTTAATTGTCCGTCGTTCGATCATCTCTTCGCTGAAGCCAAAACGCTCCGGGACCGTATCCGGCGTTCCCTCTCTATCATCGCCGTAGAAGACTGTACCCCGACCGGCGGCGACAATCTCAAATCCAAGCACCTTTGCCCAGTCCACAATGTTCATGGTCACACCGGGCTGATCGCCGTCCACCAAGGTATAGACGACACCGGCGGTATCTGCTAGACGGCTTAGATAGGGTCCTATGGTCACATCGGCTTCCACATTGACCATCACTAGATGTTTGTTATGGGTCAACGTATGATATGCCATACGAGCCCCGACTTCTGGAACCCCAGTGGCTTCCACTACCACATCTATCAGATCAGATTGGGGCAGAAGTAGACCATCCTCGGTTATCGCCCGTTTGCCGCTGTGGATGGCTCCGTTCAGTTGTTCAACGTTGTTTACAACTTTTATGGTGTCCGCCGGTACGCAACTTGCTGTATAGGCGTGCTTCGCATGATCCAAATTAATATCAGCGATGGCACTCGTTTCAACACCCTCCATCTGAGAAAGTTGTGCCACTAGCCCCGCACCGAATTTGCCAGTACCAATGATACCCACGCGGATGGGATTATTCTCTGATGCACGTTTTGCTAATAATGTACTGAACATTATAGTCTCCTTGTATCAAACAGATATAAGGTAAGTAGAATCAGTCCGCTTTCAGACTGCAAATATCCTCCCACAGCCCATCCACCTTTCGTTCCAATTCCTCAAGCGTCCCATCATTTTCAATTACGAAATCTGCGTACTTCACCTTTTCGGAGAGCGGCATCTGCGAATCTATCCGCGCCTGGTCTTCTGCTTGATTGGGCGGACGATTTTGCGCGATAGCTCGTTCCAACAGACGCTGAAGTTGAATGTGCGTTGAAGCCGTGACGACGACAATGACATCCACTGTATCTTGTGAGTTCGCTTCAATAAGCAAGGGCGCATCAATAAGGACAACGTAATTCGCATCCTCCGTGACAAGCCTATTCGCTTCGGAACGAGATTGCTGGACAATCGGCGGGTGCATAATTGCGTTCAAACGCTCGCGAGCAGCTTTGTCATTAAAGACAATTGCACCCAGCTTCTGACGACTGACATCACCAAATTCATCAAGGATGTCAGCTCCAAATGCCTCCAGCAACGCTCCCATGACTGGACTGTCACGTTTGAGCAACTGATGTCCAATCTCATCCGAGTTGATTGGAATTGCGCCCTTTTTCGAGAGCAGTTTGGATACAGTCGATTTGCCACAAGCGATGCCCCCCGTGACACCGACGATGATGCCGCGATCAGAAACTATTGTTTTCATAGGAGGAGAACTCTTTGTGAGGAACGACGATCGTTGTTACCTACAATTGGAACTTTTACCTTGCGAACCTGTTACTGTTTGCGCTACAATTTTCTCATCATGACGGAACAAACGACACACGCTACGGCTGACCCTACTTCCCGCACTCCAGTGCTAGTCTCTTGGTCTTCAGGTAAGGATTCTGCTTGGACATTTCACACCTTGCGTCAACAGGTTGAACGCTATGATGTACGTGGTATCTTCACGACCGTGACCAAAACCTTTGACCGGGTCTCCATTCATTCCACACCCTCTTGGATTCTGAAACTCCAATCCGAAAAACTTGGTGTACCACTGTACGAAATACCGATACCGTACCCCTGTTCCAACGCACAATACGAAGCCGCCATGCTACAGTTTCTGGAGCGTGTGCGGGGGTTGCCCGAGCATCTGACAGTATCGCATTTCGCATTCGGAGACCTATTCCTCGAGGACATCCGCCGCTACCGTGAAGATAAACTCAGTGGAACCGGTTTTATACCGATTTTCCCGATATGGGGGCAAGACACGCCCACACTCGCTCAAGAGATGATCGCCTCCGGAGTGCGTGCCATAGTAACCGCCCTCAATCCCACCAAATTGCCCGCTGAATTTGCAGGTAGATGGTTTGATCGTCAATTCCTCGCTGACCTCCCCGCAGAGGTAGACCCCCTAGGCGAAAACGGCGAGTTCCACACATGTGTAACTGACGGTCCAATGTTCACATCGTCCATAGCAGCCCAACCCGGTCGCATCGTCCAAAGAGACGTCGTTTCCGCTGACGATGACGATAGCAGTGACACCATTCATTCAAGAAACCCGTCTCCCACGTACATCTACGCCGATGTAGAGCCTGTGAACTCGCCTCACTGATGCCGCCGTTCATTACGGTTGTCTAAAACGGCGATTCTGATGGTAGACCCACCATTCCACAATAAGCAGTAATAGTGCGAGAAAGGCTGCGTATGCCCAGATCTCTCTATTCATTTCTGGCAAATCGGATCGCACCGATCTACTGTCCATAACCGTATTGGGATCAGCCACTAATTGCGATAGCGAAAGGTTAGATTCCTGTGGATTGAGTAGATTGGCTGCAAATCTGCCGAACGGTTCGCCATCAACAAATACGGTGTAAACGCCAATTTGCGTTGTATCTGTAAAAACCGTTCGGGAATCCCGCATCTGTAGCTTTTGTATATCGCCGTTAGGCATTTGAACAGCTATCCGCTCAACCTCACCGATATGCTCAAGGTAGATCTTTACAGGCTCGCCTGTTTTAACAAAATCCGGTTGGATCCGGGATGTCGCTGTCCCCAACCACTCCAAACACTGGGATATCAGAATAGGTGCAGAAGGTATAGATGTCGCAAAGTTTGAAATATCTAGATCGAACGGATCAAACGCAAAAACAACTACTTTTTGGTTTTCCTGCTCTCCGAGCCAGATCAGCGGCGTTTGGTTTGTTTCAACGAGCGAAATGCCCCACAGTGGCAATTGAGTTCGCAGCGACGCTTTGACCTCCAAATCGATCAGCGAGACATCACGTATCACTTCGTGCGTAGGGTGTTGACCAATGATCTGAGTCGGCTGACTGTTTTCTTGGATGGGCATAAAAGGAAGTCCACCAATTGGGTTCAGGAAAACGATATTCCCTTCGGGGAGTGAATCTGGGACAAATTGATCAAAGATAAGGATGTCGTTTCCTCCTACGCCATGATAATCGGCTGTCTGAACCTGATTTAGGATAACATGCGGATCTGTTTTAAGAATTGCAGTCAGTGGTGGTTGATTTCGATCACTGACGAGTAAAACCTTCCATTTCGACGGTGGGTGTAAAATCGCTACAGCAACGTTATCAACAGAGAGATCATCATCAATGTCAAGGCGGGCAGTGACGACCTGTCCATAAAACCTTTCGTCGTCCTCAAGCGAAAATAGGATTGATGTTGTCTCTTTCGGTGGTAGGACGACGCTTTCGTCGTCAAAAAACGACTTGCCTTCAACTCCTAACCGCACCTGAAATTCTTTAGGAGTGTCTGCAAAACTTTGTACGCCAACGAGCACTTGGTAGCGGTTCGGGGGGTTTAGTGCGCGGGTGACGTTAAGCTGGACAATTCCAATGTTTTCGCTACGGTTTCCCAAACCGATTTTTTGAAGTTGAAATGGATTTGCAGAATTGGGGAGCGTTCCAAAATTGTCGCTAATAAAGATAATTCCAATTGCATCGGGGTTCTGCACAGCCTGCGCCCCCGGCACGCTCGCGTAAACAGCTACAGAATCGAATACCGCTTTGAGCGTTGGAGGAGTATGTACTACGGTCAGACTTTCAATAGCCTGACGCAATTTTTCTGTATCCGATGTAAACGTCTGACGGATATTATGCAGTGGGCGAGATGTATCCATAATCATCATCTGCCCATTTGTTCCAAGCTGATTAATCAATTTTAGTGCCTTCGCCTTTGCCACGTCAAGGCGGGGTTTCCCCAGATCGGTTGCTCCCATACTTGCCGACGTATCAATAATAACGACCGATTGCTCACTCAAACTACCGAGTTGACGTAGTGCCGGACGAGCAACGCCGCCCACCACAACCAGCAAAAACAGAATCTGAAGCGGGAGCAAGAGTGAGTTTCGCAGGCGTTGGAAGGGAACGTTGGCTTTCATATCCTCAATAGCTTCAAGCCAAAGCATCACGCTGGGAACGACATGGCGTTGGCGACGCAGTTTGAGGAAATGCAGCAGCATCACAATTGGAATAAATGCCAAGAGATAAAAGGCGGAAGGATTTAGGAAATGCATTGTTACATTGTCGCAGTTCCCTCCTCAGGGGAATCGGTTTTGCCGGTCTGTTGATCCGCGAGTTTTTCCAGGACCTCCTCTGCGTCCTGGCGCCCAGTTTCGCCGTAGTCAGCCTTTAGTTTATCACACTCTTCATGAACTCTGTCGTAGTCATGTAGTTCGTAGTAGATATTTGCTAGGTTTTTGTGCATTTCCCTGAAAACACCAGGCCAATTGCGTGTCGGCTCCATATTGATCAGGCGTGTTGCTCCTTGGATAGCATGATTCACAATTTCATCGAGTTCTGCCTTCTCCTCGGCAGGAAAACGACTGACATCCTCGCCGTTCTTTTGCATTTCCTCAATCCGCTCATTGTACGCCCCCAATCTATTTAGTGCCTTATCGCAATCGTTATAGGTCCTTTCAATACTGAGAGCACCTTCAAAAATCTTTGAGAGAAACCCCAATTTCATAGTAACCTCCATCTAAACACTGATATATTGGTTTTTAATTATTCCGCCTCCTTCAATGATAGGGCAGAGATCACAAAGTTGGCTGCTACAGAAATTCTTGTGAAGATAAATCGCGCCCTGCTGTTTCTTGGCTGAAGGAGAGATGAGTTTAATCGGTTGCTCTTGGCTGAAAATTTGTGCCTCGATTTGTTGAGTAAAACGGTTTTCTTGCAGTTTTGGATAACTATCGTATAGTCGCTGCACCGCTTCTGCTAGTGCTGGGCTTTGGGACTGTTCAGCCCATAATAACGTAATCGGCAACAACTTGTTGACAATAATGTCATTGGCACGATCAGCACCAATGAGTGCAGCACCGCGCTGTGGAATGCCTTTTCCGAAATGGGAATGATTTTCCCAGTAACCGGAGGGAGCAGGGGTCAACCTCTCTTGTAACCGGCGCCGAATACGTGCCAAAGCCCTCTTATTCACCGTTGCTGCACCCTCAATTAGTGGAAGAAAATCCATCATCAGGGTATCCTGACAACGACTGATAATTTGGGCGATAGCTGGGATGCGGCGGGACGGATAATTGGCTGGACGCATTTTGGCAAAATACCACTGTTCTGCTGCCATGCGTGTAGGGCTTTTGTGTTGTTCAGCGGATTCCCAATTCGATTCCAACCGTTCGATAAACCTCTTGTCTTCTTCGTCCCATTCGATTTTCTGCTGAGATTGTGAAGGCAGCAACCCTGCTGTGCCAAACAGAATTGCCTGAACTGATTCATCGGATTTGCCACGAATTTCCGACAGAGGCACCCGCTGCGCTAATTCCCGAAAGGGCTTACTGTTTTTTGTGTAGCCTAACGCCTCCATGATGCCTTGATACAGTAGTTGTTCAAAATCTACCCCAACTATCTGGTTTCGCATCACATCAGTTTTTTCCTGTAGCCGCTCCTGTCCTAGATCGTCAAAGATTGATTGGACATGCTCGATTTTGAGCGTTTCGCCCGTCACCCGGCACTTGTTGATAGGTGTTTCCTGACTTTCCCTTCTTTCGTCGAACAGATCGCCGATTGGTGCGTCAAGTCGGTTCAGAATTTCGAGTGTTGGAATCCGCTTTCCGTTCTGAAGCCGTGTACGGAGGTTGATGTCATCGTTCAAGTAGACGACATGCAAGATGACCCTATTATACCTCGGATCTAGATGGTGCTTGTGATTATACCAGCCTGACGAATTGGTGTGAATCTCCACATCACCAGCATGTAGGTCCCCATCAATCACGAGCTCCGCATGCACAAAGTCGGGACCTTCATCGCTATTCCAAAACCCCGGCTTGAGCACCTGAATTGAGCGTCCATCTGTGGACTTAAGGTCGAAATTGATGAACCGCTGCTCGTCCCACACGGTTTGGACAAAATGCTCGTCAATATTCTTGAGGTCTGCCATTCAGCACCTCAACCTGAAAATGCAGTCATTTGCTATCAGAAAGAAATTACTGCCCAACTCCTACAATTATACCGCCTTCGCCAACTCCCCATCGCTGTCCTGTATCTATCGCATCAATCGCGTATAATGTTGGGAGATTGCCGGCGTTTTCACGTATCCATGTCTGCCCACCATTAGTAGTGTGCAAGATGGCCCCAAAATCACCGACAGCCCAGCCGGTTTGTGAATCAACGAAGACGACATCATACAAACTATCGTAAGACTGCGTCTCCTGCTTCGTCCATGTTACCCCTCCATCTTGGGTGTGGAGAATCACACCTTCTTGTCCCGAAATCCAGCCTGTGTTTTCATCAACAAAATCGACACCTTTCAGATTATTGTCAACGCCAGCGTTCTGGCTTTCCCATGTTTCGCCACCATCGGTGGTCCTCAAAATCGTACCGAAAGAACCGACTATCCAACCGATTGTGGGCGAAGCAAAATGAATCCTTTCAAAGTTATTACGTGTATTCCCAACAGCCACACGCTTACCTGTGCCAGTCCAGCTTTCACCGCCATCGGTGGTTTTAATGAAGGTGTCGTTTTCTCCAACCATAAATCCAGTTTGCTCATCCACCATCCAAGCATCTATCAGACGGCGACGCAGAATTGCGGGATTCCCTTCCCGATCTAGGCGACTTTCATTAATGGCTTCTTTAAGTTCCCAGGTTTGACCGCCATCAGTTGTCTTGAGGATAGTACCCCTCGTCCCCGTGATAAAACCGACATTTTGGTCACGGAAATAAACATTCCAGAAATAAACTTGGCGTTCCATCTCGGCTATCTGCTCGACTATTATCTGTGTCCAAGTCTTTCCACCATCGGTTGTCTGTACAATCAATCCGTCAGACCCCACAGCCCAACCATTCATTCCATTGATAAACTCCACATCCTGAAGATGTCCCCACACACCATCGTTACGCACGAAATCATCATTCCGCAGAATTGTCCATTTCCCATCCCCATAAGCCTGGGGGAGTATCAACAACCCAAATGTCGTTAAAACCAGCATTAGGCTCAAAATTTTTGTTGATTGCATTGTACGCTCCTTGCTATAATCGTTTAAGGCAGATCTATTCAGCGATTTAACTCGATATAGATAGGAATTCGCACCAACTTACTGATGTTGTTAAAATACCTATCAACACAACTCATTTTACAGTTTTTTCGGGGACACGTCAACAAAAATTTCTTTCTTAACGAAAAAACCTTTAGGTCTAAATCCCAAACCTTTAGGTTTGGAGCAGTTGGGGCGAAGCCTATACAGACTGCTTTAGCATTGAATTTGCAGGAGAAATGTGGTATAGTTGTTTTGTCTTTCGGTGGGAAGGTTCGACACCACCGCACGGTGGTGCTTCCCACACCCTATCGAACAGGAAAACGAAAGACCGAAAGGACAATCCCAGTGTATACCACCAAGAAAGTCAAATGCGACAAGCCCCCTGAATTGGATATGCTTGCTCATGAGTCCGGTCGTGTCTATTGCAAAGTTGTGTCTTTACTCTGGAAAGTCAAGCGCGAGAAAGGGTTTTGGCTATCACAAGGTGCTGTCCAAAAGTATATGCGTTTGCGTGGGTACAATTTGCATTCCCAGACAATTCAAGCGATAATCCAATCCTATTTTGACTCACTGAAGAGTTACTTTGGTGCTGTCAAGTCCAATCCTGATGCAAAACCTCCTAAGCGGACACCTCATTTCTACAAGGTGCGTTGGATACAAAATGGTATTACCTTCAAAGATGGTGTTATCCGACTATCAAATGGTAAAGGTAATGCGCCTATCACCCTCAAATCAGATGTAAAGCCCGTGTATGTAGAAATGTACTTCCAACGTGGCAGTTACTACTTTTCATTGGTTTACAAAGTCCACACCCCACCCAAGCGTGAGACGGGTAAAGCGGTTGCCATAGATATGGGCGAGATTCACCCGATAGTCTCTCATGACGGACAACATACCATAATCTACAATGGTCGTGCGTTACGGGCTATCAAACAGTATATCAACAAGTTTAAGGCATATATCCAATCCAAAATGGATAGGTGTATCAAACGAAGTAATCGCTGGTATCGTCTCAAACGAGTTAAGACCAAGATACTGGCAAAGTTGAACGCTCAACTGAAGGACGCTGAACACAAAATCACATCTCGATTTATATCTGACTGCTTAAAGGCGAAGGCAGATACGATAGTGATAGGAAAACTCAAAGGCATTCGTAAGCGAGCGAAATTTAGTAAGAAGTCTAACCAGAAGGTTCACCAATGGGCGTTTGCCCGTCTCCAGTCCATGATATGCTACAAGGCAGAACTGGCAGGACTCAAAGTCAAGTTTGTATCTGAGGCATACACCTCTCAGACTTGTCCACGGTGCGGCAACCGAAAGAAGCCCATTAACCGGAACTATCACTGCAACCATTGTGGCTTTGAGTATCACCGAGACGGTGTGGGTGCAATCAACCTCTGGAACAAAGTATCGGGATTTAGTTTTCGTCCCGTAGTTGGGGCGATGGCGTCCCCGATAGGCGTCAGATTTGATTGGCACCTATGTAAATCTGGCTAACATAGTGGATAAGAATCCCAATGCTTTAGCTTTGGGAGTACGTCAACATTTTTATCTGTAATTTATAACTTATTTCACTGCGTGGTGCGTAAAGTGTAACAATATGAACGATACGATAGAGGATCCGTCGATTTTTAGATAATTATTGCAACTTTCCAAAACTGTTGGTGTGTTTCTAGTCAAGCACCCGCGGAGGACCGATTATGCCTGATCTGGACGATGAATTGATGCAACAGTGTCAACAAGGGAATATGGAGGCGTTTGATCTAATAGTGCGCCGAAATAGGGCTCCTCTGGTGAATTTCATCGCTCGGCTCCTAGGCGATACGAACTCCGCTGAGGACTTGGCACAGGAGACATTTGTTCGTATGTTCAAAGCAATCAAGCGATACAAATCCGGAGCAGCCAAATTTAGCACTTGGATGTATCATATTGCCTCCAATCTTTGCAAAAATGAGCTACGAAATCGGGGGCGACGAGGTCGTTTCTTCGTCGATAATGTGACTACCGAATCCTCCTCGGGACCAGAACCAATCGAAGAAGATCTGATCGCAACTGCCCCCGCGCATGTTTCCCTACAACCAGTGAACCAACTTGAACAGAAAGAACGCGAACACGCTGTGCAAAGTGCGATATCCGAACTCCCTGAACGCTATCGGCTACCATTGATTCTCCGGGATCTGCAAGAACTGAGTTATGAGGAAATCAGCGAAACGTTAACCCTCCCGCTCGGAACGGCAAAATCGCGCATCAACCGGGCGCGGCTTATGTTAAAAGATAAATTGAGAAGTTTTGTGGAGTCATCATGAACTGCTTAAAAGTTGAAGAACAATTTTCTGCGTATATCGAAGACGAATTAGACTATCGCGCGGTTAGGGCATTTGAAGCCCATCTGAGCACCTGCGGGTCGTGTCGTCGAGAGCTTACGCTATTCCGCGAGTCTTTGGATCTGCTACATCAGTTGCCGCAGATTGAGCCATCAGCCGAATTCGATATTGCCTTGCAAGTCCGCCTTGCGGATACCCAAGTCGAATCGATTCCGTTTTGGCAACGCGTGCTGCAGCCCTTGCAGGGACAGATTCGTTTGGCATTAGGTGGAATTGCAGTACTGCTTGTAATAATCGCCGGTTTCTATTTTTATCAAAAGACACTGACCGAACCCGAGTCGGTCGAAACCGTGGAAGCGCCAGAGCCTTCAAACAGTATGCCGCTTGCTGAGGAACGCGAGGTTGAATCCAAGCAGCAACAATTTCCTTTAGCTGTGCCTAGTCAAGAACTGCAATCCCTAGTCAATTTTCCAGAATCTTCGGTGTTCGATCTACAACCAACGCGTGGAAACCAACAGCCACAATCCCCGGCGTTTAATCTACAACCGGTGCGTAGAGACCAACAGCCACAACTCCCAGGATCTGACCTGCAGCCGGCGCAGAAAAGTCAACAACCGCAGCAGCTAGAACAGAACTATATTTTACGGACCATTAACTATACAAAAGTCCCTACAGGGGGAGGCTTGTAAAATGTACAAAACAGTTCAGATACAGGATAAGAGACGGAACGCACCTATTAAGCTATTCTCAATTCACCTGTATCATAAATCAGCCGCTCTCGCTATTGCGCTGTTTTCAGCTTGTCTCTGGTCTGCGGTTGCCGAAGAAGGTGTGCTGCAATCCATGGAGCGTGAGTTTCAAGCGATAGTAAAATCTGTGCAACCGTCTGTCGTTGAAGTTGTGGCGACATGCAGGGGCACCCCGCAAACGATTTCGGGGGCACCGGGAACATTGTTAACTGATAATTCGATGACCGCGCTCTCTTACGAGAACATCGGATCCGGCATTATCATTAACGCCGCTGGCCACATCGTAACAACCGCGGGAGTGGTTGAAAATGCGACTGAGATTGAAGTCGTATTTACCAATGGAAAGCGTACATCGGGAACACTACTCGGTATCGATCCCCTAACGGATATCGCTGTTCTCTCTGTTGAGAACGACAACCTCCCTCAGACAAGAATTGGTGATTCCGATCAAATCAATACAGGGTCATGGGTCATCACGGTTGGCAGCTCTTATGGGCATTCCCCGACACTTTCCTTTGGAACAGTCAGTGGCTTAGAGATTTTACCCGATCGACCGTTTTACGATGCAATCAAGGTCAATGCCTCTGTGAATCCAGGCAACAGTGGAGGGGCTGTTGTTAATACATCGGGGGAAATTGTTGGGGTCATTGCAGCAAAGATGGAAGATCCTTATCTCAAGCAGATATCACATTGGCTCAATTCACCGACTCCCGAGTTGCTCCAGAAGCAAGCCGCTGTGCTGAATACCAGCTCCTTCGGACGGACTTGGACGAGAAGTGAGGTTGGCTTCGCTATTCCGATTAATACAGTAAAATACATCGCCGAACAACTGACTCAATACGGTAGCGTTCCTCGTGGTTGGCTTGGGGTTTGGCTTGAACAGGAACACGAGCGAACGACCGCTGTCGGTGTCCGCGTCACAAAAGTTTCCAAAGGAAGTCCCGCTGAGAAGTCCGGCATCAAACATCAAGACGTTATTGTTGAATTTAAAGGGCAACCTGTCCGTACATTCCTTGAATTCAAAAAACGGGTTGCTAGCTTCCCACCTGATACCCGCGTTACGGTTAAAATTTATCGAGATGGACAATTCCTTCTGCGCGAAGTCGTACTTGGGAACAGAGAGTAGCACACTCTTCTCAGTCGTTTCTCGTGTATCTCGTCAGTATCTCCATAGCTTTTCGATCTCCCTCTTTTTTCTAACTTTTCGTAAATTTCTTTGACAATTTTTTGCCAATCTGCTATAATTAATATCGCTTCAAACAGAATCGAAGAAGCATCTTAAAACTGTATAGTTGTCGATTCAGGTGCTGGTAATTGATGTTGATTGCCAGAGAACAGGGAAGCGCGGTGAGAATCCGCCACGGCCCCGCCACTGTAAACGACGTTAAATCGTGTCCAGAAGCCACTGTTCCATTTCGGGATGGGAAGGCGGACAACGCGTTGTCGTAAGTCAGGAGACCTACCTGAATCTGATTTCACACGGTAGCTTTCGCGGGAAGGCTGTGAAACGGGGTTCTTTGCCGACTCATCGTGCTTGAGTATACTTCCATATCATCACAGGTGCAAATGGCGGACCACACCCCAGCTTTCAGCGTGAAAGCTGGGGTTTTTTGTTTTTAGGTTGCAAAACCTACAGCTGACACCGCTATATCACTGATGAAAGGAAGATTCAGTTATGCATATACGCAGGCTCACACTTACATCTGTACTCGTAATTTTAATTTTTGCCGCCTTGAGTGCTTATGCCCAAGAAACCGAAAATTTAGCAATCGTTGCAAACGGTTTACGAAAACCAGAAGCCGGTATTTTGCCGTCACTCTCAATTGTTAATCTTGATGAGCCTAATCTGAAAAAGGCTGTTGAGAATGAGATTATCCCACTTGGGTTTGTCATACCAAGCGATCTGGAGGTACAAGGAAATCTCCTTTATGTGCTTCTCCAAGAACCAGACCCAAACTTTGATCCGCGCGGTGGATCTATCGAAATTATTAATCTGTTGACCCGCTCGAATGTCGGAAGCATCCCAATTGACTCCGATACCACCCCAAAGCAGATTACCCTTATCCCTCCCTCCAAAGCGTACGTTACAGGTCTATACAGCAATGTAATCCATGTGGTAGATCTGAATCAGAAAAGTGTTATTAAGCGGATTCCCTGCGGTCCAATGCCGGATGGAATAACAATTCTTAACGGAAAGGCGTACGTTGCCAACTCCGCCTATGTTAAGGAGCCGGGCACCTGGAACGTCAGCTATGACGATACGAGTAACGTCACGGTCATTGATATAGAGACCGACACAGTCATAAAAACTATCCCGATGCCGATAAATACAAACGGTATCGCGAGTGATGGTGTCTCTAGGGTGGTTGCGGTGTCGGCGGGTATTGGCGGATGGAATCCTCAAGGGCCCGTCCCGGGGACAGTTATATTCATTGACGCGGTTACCGATGAAATTGAAAAAACAATTGAACTTGATGGAAGGGCGGGGGGACCCACCATTGACAGCATGAAGCGCCTCTTTATCAGTTCCGGCGGACTGCTCGTGTACGATCTGGTCAGCGATATATGGATACACGATGCTGACAATCCATTCACAGATTTGGGCGGAGTGGGGACGATAGATCAGAACGGCAACCTGTATATTACAAAGGCAGATTGGACGGGTGGCAGGCAGGACAAATTACATGTTGTTGCCCCCGATGGGACGCTGCTAAATACCTACGGCGTTGGTCCGGGAGCATCTTCCGTCATCTTTGCACAGGTTCAGTCGATAGGAGTTGTGACTGCTAATGTGAACCACGATGGAGTGGTCAATATCCTCGATCTGGTTATCGTTGCAAGTAACTTTGGACAGACAGGCAGAAATCTCCAAGGCGATGTCAATCGGGATGGAGTTATTGATGTCTTCGATCTCGTGCGTATTGCGAAGTATTTCGGACAAGATGTCAACTGATGCAAATGTACAAAACATCCGGGGAATGTGGATGCTGGTTTTGTTTTTTTTGGAAACAGAGCAATTACAAAACCGAGCCTCCATAATCTACGTTCCTTTCCAAGGATGAAAGGAGATATTAGATGAAATGTCAGATTGCCAATCCAAATAAGTTTTATGTCATTTTAGCTACATTTATGTTATTCGCATTCCAAAGCGTGATTTATGGTCAAACGGTTTCGATAGATCCGGCTACGGTAGAGTCACCAGCCACTGGAGAGCAGTTGACTCTTAACATCAACATCACAGACGGAGCGAACGTTGCCGGTTATCAGGTAACCGTGACATTTGATTCAACTGCGCTTTCGAGTGCGAGCATCGCAAACGGAGACTATCTGCCCACAGGTGCGTTTGTCGCGCCACTGCCCGCTACCGAAACGAGTGTAGGATTCGGTGCAACCGCTATTGGTGCTACATCTGATGGGGATGGCACTCTTGCCACAGTAACCTTTACAGTTGTTGAAAACAAGGACTCAGTGATTGGATTAGAAGTCCTTATTTCTGACCCAACGGCGACTGTAATGGCTGTAACAGTCGAAGGTGGCATAATTACGGGACCTGCGCCGGAAATGCCTACCGAGCCTGAGACGCCTGCAGAACCTGAGACACCAGAAACGCCCGAAATGCCTGAGATACCTGTGGGACCTGAACCAATGGAGCCGGAGCCACCTGTGCAAGTTACAAAGATGTTTGAAATGGCATTGGCACCTGGGCTGAATATGATCTCCTTGCCGCTGATGCCTGCAGAACCTTACACGGCAAGTTCCTTCGCTGAAATGGTCGGTGCAACTATCGTGATTCGACTCGATACGGTGATACAGGATTTTGTTGGGTTCATCACGGTCCAAGAAGGCGATGGCTTCCCAATTGAAGGGGGACAGGGTTATATTGTCAACGTCCCCGGTGGCGGCACGGTCACCTTTACGGGAACAGCGTGGAGTGACACGGTGGAAGCCGCAGCAGCTGCACCAGGTATCCAACTTCCGAGCACGACGTGGGCGTTTGTGGTCAGTGGTGATTTGCTAGAGACTGAGGCGGGTGTATCCTACACGGTTGTTGCAAAGAATCGCCGCACCGGTGAAGTGACAACGAGACGAGTTTCCAGCGAGCACAAGGAGTTCAACACAGTCTGGGCAGACCTATCGCGGAAGAGTGTCATCGAAGTTGGTGATACGCTAGAAATTATGCTATTCGATGATATGGGGAATATCGTTTCGGGGCCCTTCACATATACGGTTGATATTGAAGACCTTCGGAAGGCTTACCTGAGTTTACTGCTGACTGTCGGTGATGTGCATCCGGCAGAGACGATATTGGCTCAGAACTTCCCGAACCCGTTCAACCCAGAGACATGGATTCCGTACCAACTTGACAACTCGGCAGATGTCACTCTCCAGATTTACGACACGTCTGGTGGTATTGTTCGGACGATTGATCTGGGTTTCAAGCCGCAAGGGTTCTATATGACCCGTTCCACGGCAGCATACTGGGATGGTCGTAATAATATGGGAGAGCAGGTTGCCTCAGGAGTTTACTTCTACAGTTTGCAGACCCCCGATTTTTCGGCAACGCGGAAAATGCTAATTTTGAAGTAGGTCATTTTAATCTATTCTTAACTCAAGTTGCTAGGGCGTGTTGACATTTGTGGCATAATGGGTATATGTCACCTCTAACATTACCCGATACCCAATGGTCAAAAATAGTAAACTTCCTTAAAACCTGTCCCGATATCTACACCGGAAAGGAAGCACACCTAAGACGTTTTATCCAAGCGGTGCTTTGGATAACTCGTAGTGGCAGCCAATGGCGATTATTGCCAAAATCCTATGGCAATTGGAACAGCGTCTATAAACGATACGCAAGGTGGTGCGATAAAGGCATCTTTCAACGGTTGCACCAACATTTCGTCAATGCCCCTGATATGGAGTGGCTAATTATTGACACTACTATCATTCGTGCCCACCCCTGTGCCGCGGGTGCATTGAAAACCAGTGGTGGTCAAGACTGTCAGGCACTCGGACGGAGTCGAGGTGGATTCTCAACCAAGATTCACGTCGCTGTTGATGGATTAGGTAACCCATTACGTTTTACGCTAAGTGCGGGGTAACAGCACGACATGACTTGTGCTGAGGCGTTAATTGACGGCTATAGCAGTGAGTATGTAATTGCCGACACATCGTATGACGCAATGGCGTTTGTTGAGTCCATAACCTGCATGGGTGCCGTGCCGGTGATACCCCCTCGTGCCAACCGTCGGGAGCCACGCACTTATGATATTCACTTGTATAAAGACAGACACCTAGTCGAATGTTTCATTAACAAAATCAAGCACTATCGCCGGGTCTTCTCTCGGTTTGATAAGTTGGCTACACGGTATATGGGATTTCTAAGTTTTGTCGCTGCCATTATCTAGCTACGATGAAATGTCAACAGAACCTAGTACTCTGTCAGGCAAATTATGGTTGTGTATATTGATTGAGGCTCATGTAAAAAGAGAGTGCAAAGCACGAAGTGAAGGCCCCCTTTGTACCCCCCTTAATCCCCCCGCCCCGACAGGTCGGGATTAAGAAACAAGCAGGGGGAGAGTAACCCCTGATAAATCGGGATGCAAGTGCTTGTGGCTTTGGTTGCACTAATTCTTAACATGAGCGTTGATTGAAAGCAAACAATAACATATCAGGACTTGCCCAGCCGAACGGTCAAAGCCCTTTCTCCCCCTTTAGCGGGCACTGAACGGTGTGTGGGAGGGGCATCCTTGCCCCGATACGCCCGATGAATCGGGCAACTACAGTCTAAAGTGCGTAAGTCCTACATATATAATAATTGCAAAACTTATCTGACTGAGTACTAGTTGCGTTATAATCCTAAACGCATGTTGTCCCGATGGTACTGTGTTAGTTCATTGGTTCATTATGGTGGATTCTAAAAATAAATGCACTCTTTCGCCCCCGGTAGGTGCCGTGGTCGGTTGAAACGGCGCAGTTGGAAACAGCGCCTACCAATTTGTAGTGTCTCATTAATTCTAAAATTTACTATAGTTCATTTCACAGATTGTGTAACCCTGATTGTATCGAGGGTAAGCTATATACCCCGATCATAGATTAGGAAATCTGTGGCTACGAGAGAGTGATTACAGTATAAGGAGCTTTGGATTGGAACTCAAACAATATGCTCCTACTAGCAACTTGCGTTAATATAACCTAAGTTGCTAGTCAGCTCCTAGGTTGAGTTGTCACATAAAGTTTGTACGCCTGACGCACAAGTTTCGTTGATTTTGTAGCGGGGAATGGATCGCAGATTGGGCAATCTGCGCCACGATTAGCAATATTTGCACTACAACTACTATTTTATGACATAACCCAAGTTGTTAGAGTCAGAGAGAAACCGAGTTTTGAAGAAAAAACTCGGTTTATAGTGCTTGGTTTATCAACTAGCAACTTGCGTTAATATGCGCAACGCTGCAACATAGTGCCAATAAGGCAAACAAGAGAGGAGAAAAAATGGCTAATCAATACAAAGAGTTTCGAGTGTCCAACGATGCGATGGACGACCCCGAAGAACTTCAGCACCGGATTCAGGAGGAGGGCTACCTCTTCTTCAAGAAACTGCAAGATCCGGATAAACTATTGGACCTGCGGCGAGAGATGTTGACAGTCATCCAAGAGGGCGGTTGGCTCGTCGCTGGAACCGACCCGATGGACGGTATCGCCGATATTTCGCGCCAATGTACCGAGGGAAATGCCGAGTACACCGATGTCTATCACGAGGTTTATAAATTAGAGTCTTTTCATCGCTCAGGTCATTGGCCCGAGGTTCTCGACACACTGGAGAAGGTGATCGGCAAGCCGGTGCTCCCGCACCCACAGAAAATTGCCCGTCTGTGGTTCCCGAAATATACGGAACACACCACGCCGATACACCAAGATTTTGTCCACTTCCAAGGAAACTTCCAGACCTACACCTGCTGGGCACCTGTCGGTGATTGTCCAATCGAACTGGGTGGACTGGCGTTAATACCGGGATCACACAAGGTGGGGAAGGTTCTCGACCACCACTTCTCGCTCGGTGCTGGTGCTCAAAAGATCTACGCTGACGAGATAGAGGGCGAATGGCACACCACGGACTATGTGATTGGGGACTCTTTGATCTTTTTGGCGTTGACGATCCATCAGGCGTTGCCCAATTACACAGAGGATAAACTCCGTGTCTCACTGGATAACCGGTATCATGCGCTCGGCGATCCGATAGCGGAACATATGCTGCAGCCACACCTCAACAGGTTTGATGAACTTCGCTGGGAGGATGTGTACAAGGATTGGAAATCGGACGACCTGAAGTATTACTGGGAGGATCTGGACCACACCATCGTTCCAAGGGATCTTAGCTTCGGCGAAAAGGTGTTTGCAGAGGCGTTGGACCTTGCGAGGGCGGGCGATGCACACGCGATTCTGCACCTCAATCGTATTATTAAAAACGATCCAACATCAGAAGCAGCAGAGCAGGCTAGGGAAGCGTTGCAGGGGGTTGAGTCGAAGGTAGATAGTGAAGCTGCTGCGGGGTAATCAATTCCAGCATTGGTGAGGCTCCCTCAATCACTGCTCACAGTGGATGGGCAAATCCACTGTACTGCACAGAAACGGCTCCGTTCCGAGAGTCCAAGACCCCGATAAATCGGGATTCAAAGCAACTTGGATGTGTCTATCCAAGCCGAGCGGGTTTAGCAACTAGGCTCTGTTGACATTTCATCGCAATTAGACAATCAAGGACGTGCACAGACGCCAAATTCTTCGTCGGAGTTGGGGTTACCAACCCTTTGATCACACATCAGTATTTTGTCGAGATATGAATCTCGACCTACAATCAATTCAATCCGTATGGTTTGGGTGTTCCAACCCGCATTGGCCAATGGGCGAGGTGACCTCGCCCCTACAATTATAAACAGTTGGACAAATGTCAACACGCCCTAGCATTTATGTTTGATGATTAGTATAGTCGTAGTAATAATGAGAAACATAGGATATTCAACTAGCAACTTGGGTTACCCCAATCATTTAGAACCTGTTTGAAAAAGAAAAAAGTCTACTCAAGAGTTAATGTTTATGTTAAACCATTGGAGCAGTAACATACTGACCTAATGAAAGGCATAAATATGACTACAACAAAGTATCCTACTGATTTGAGCGATGCCCAGTGGGACAACCTGTTACCCTTTGGGCGATGTTGCCCCTCACCATCCTTAATAGCCCAGAATGGTGATGGCGTACCCACTCACAAAAAAGAAAAAAAGGAATATAATTATAAATGTCTTTCCCTAAGCCCGCGCGTCATGCCGATGAAACTGACATCATCTACCCCGCAGTCATCCCTTTCGCACTCGTTCATCTAGCCTGCTTTGCGGTCATCTGGACCGGTTTTCAGGCTTCAGACCTTATGCTTTGTGGTGTATTGTACGCCATCCGGATGTTTACCATTACAGGCGGCTATCATCGATATTTTTCACATCGTTCTTTCAAAACCAGCCGTGTATTCCAATTCTTGCTCGCGTTCGTTGCACAATCGTCAGCACAACAAGGCGCGCTTTGGTGGGCAGCCCACCATCGAAAACATCATAAATACTCCGACACCCCACAAGACGTACACTCGCCACTTCAACACGGTTTCTGGTTTGCCCACTTCGGTTGGATTTTTTCACCAACCAAGAGTGAAGCAGACTACAACCTGATAAAAGATTTCATGAAATTTCCTGAGCTCGTTTGGCTCAACAAGTACAAACACGTACCAGCAGTGCTGTTGGGAGTCGGGGTGTGGTTGGTTTCCGGTTGGTCTGGACTGGTGGTCGGTTTCTTCATCAGTACGATGCTCCTCTTTCACTGCACATTTGCGATTAACTCGCTGGCTCACCTTATCGGCAGACAGTCTTATGTCACTGGGGATGACTCGCGCAACAACTGGTTTCTGGCACTCATCACCTTTGGTGAAGGCTGGCACAACAACCACCACTACTTTCAAAGTTCAACCCGACAAGGGTTCCATTGGTGGCAGATCGATTTCACATACTACGTTTTGAAGTTCTTGGCGTTTTTTAGAATTGTTTGGGATCTTCACGCCCCACCTGCCTCTGTAGTTCAAGGGATACGTGGTATACCAAGAGACGTCATCGAACGAGTCGCTCAAAGGTTGGCAACGAGTTTCCCGATTGAAACCATCAGTGCGCAAATTCGCCACGCTTGGGCACTCACACCCAGATTTGGAGAGCTACGCCAACAGGTCCGTGAATCCCGGTCAGCCGCTCACGCTTTTCTCGCCGAGATGTGTCCTGCAGATCTGCCAACAATCGCATCTCTGAAACATCACGCGCAAGAGATGTTTGCACATAGCCAATATATGGATCTGATTGTTGTCCGAGCCCATGAGATAGTCGTTGATGCTATTTTAAAGCATCTGTTCCACGATTTACCATCGCCTATACCACAAGCTAGGCATCTGTCCTAATTGAACCACCGAGACACAAAAGCGCAGAGAATATATGTGGCACAAAAGCAATGGGGGCTTGGAGTTCTGGCGTGACAGGGTAACAACAAATCTCCAGTAGTCCTAGACCTCTCCTGAGTTTTATCTCTTGAGTGAATCATAATGACGATTGGTTTTCAGCAATTTTCTCCCACAACAAAATTCTTAGAACCTGTTTTAAAAAGACAGGACTTACGCAAATTTAGTACGCAAAGCGAGACTTTTTTATTTTTAACCCCCTAAATCCCCCTTATCAGGGGGACTTATGAACCAACTGCATAAGTCCTAACCGTATCAAATGACTTTTCAAACAGGCTCTTAATCTCTAATTCGGTTCGATTATCTTTTGAACCATCACTCTAAAAATCCTTGAACCCTCATATCTCTTACATTTCACATCTGCTATCCTTGCTCCTCTGTCTCGGTTATCTTGCTTGTGCGCCGAAAAGCGGTGAACAAGTTCCGATTTCATGGACTGCCACCTTTTTTTCCCTTGGTGCACAAATTAAATTTGACGTTACAATTCGAGAAAATGTCCAAAAAGTCACCGTCCTTGATCCAGAAAACAGGTTAGTCGCTCAACTCAATCTCGGAGGGTATGCACGCAGCACCGAGTCCCTTTACTTTCGATGGGAAAAGAGTCAAACGTATCAGTTTGAAGTGATATATCAGAACGGTGAATCTGCCACTCAAACAGTGCAGGCACCCCAAACCGATCCGCGAGGAACAATTGAGATTGCCATCCCTTACGGCACAATCGAGGCGAACAAGACTGTTGAGACAAACTTAGATGTATCAACAGCAGCCTCCACTCAAAACGCATCGTTGGTCTTACAAGGTGTCGAGATGACTGCAACCGTGTTGGTCCGAAATGGCTTGGAGGCACCAGTTACCTTTCAAGTAGTGCTTCAGGTTCCGGCATCATTTCAGGTATTACCACATAACCCAGTATGGGATACTGGGGTGAAGGAGGCTGCTCTGAATTCCAGTGCAATCAGAGAGGAGGTCCTATCCTACCACTCATCAGGCAAGTTCACAGTTGAATCAGAGGTCTGGTACAGTCAGTTGACCTTAAAAATCCCAGCTGAACCACTCCCCAGAGGTACACAGATCCGCGGACACGTGTTTTTTGAAAATGCATTGGAAGATCGGTGGGAACGGAGTGTGACCACCCCCTTGCGTTCTGCCACTCTCAATGAAATTGCGAGGGAACTGCGAATTGAAGATATTATAATGCCGACAGATCTAAGCGGTATTTCTGATCCTCGCAGACGACCAAATACGATTTCCTATCCACGTCCACTCTTGGGGGGACTCGGCAAATGGTTCGGCGCAAAAGCCAGCCCGACGGATGAGTTTGAGCCCATCGCTTATCAAACGATTCACATCCACAATCAAGGGCAAGAAACGGTTCATGCGATTGTCGCATCAATGAATCGCGATACAGAGAACGGGGAGCCGGTTCCTTTTCTGTCTCCTCCGGACGCAGTCAACGCCGGCACGGATCGCAGCCTTGCGTTTGTCAGTTTAATGGGAGAAAGTACTACCCCTGTTCCCCTGCCCATCTATCTCAATCCTCTGTCCCAACAGCATCAAGATTCGATTGGGGAAGGGCAATATGAACGTGCAATCGAAGTGAAAATTTGGGGGAGCGACGCAACCGCTCTCCGCGCCACACGACCTCTGTTGATTGTTACACCCAATCTCCACGCGCTGCTTGTCACTAGCCTTGTAACCGTTGTGACAGGACTGGGAATTGGATTGCTACTCTGTTTTCACCCACAACTGTTCACCCGTTTTTCAACCAAGCAGCTGATCCTCATCTCCCTGTTTGGCACAACGATATTTATTGCCGTCAACGTCCCATCAACCCTGTTGACCAACCTGATCTCTGCCCTACTCGGTCCCATCTCATCTTTGGTCACAGGACTCATCAATGAGATGCTATACTACGCGTTGCTGACAACGCTGCTGATGCTCATCCCCAAATTCGGAGTGATTACGCTCGTTACCGCAGTTCGCCTCCTGTTGGGAGGAGTCACGCTGGGGCTACTCACACCCACCATACTGCTTCATGCTGTCACCGCGGTGCTGCTGCTTGAAGTCGGTTTTCAAATAGCGCGGAAAATTACTTTGGATTCCGGGGCAATTGGAGGGGCGAACCTGCTGACCTTGGCGTTAATCTTCGGCTTATGCGATGCGCTCACTGTCTACATTGACTTCCAACTGAGTATGACACTCTACCGCCTCTTCTACGCGGATTGGTATATCCTGACACGGATTTTGGTCGACGGTTTTACTTATACATTTATCGGTGTCCTTCTAGGAAAGCGGCTAGGTTCAGGGCTGTGGCGGGTCGCGGAATAACATCAAGGCTCTCTAATCCATTCAACTTATAGTGACTTCTAAAAATAAATAGACACTTTCGCTCCCCGGTAGGTGCGGTTTTCAACCGCACCGGTTTGGCGTGTCTCATTAATTCTAAGGTCCGCTATAAACCTCCTCGTCGAAAGGAGAATAACCCATGAGAAGGGCTTTTTTGGCTTACTTAGTAACATGGTTGATATTTCTGTTTTTTTTGGCGAAGTTTGCTGTACTTATGCAGTCTGGAAATTTCTAATATACTTTAGTGGAGGTCTTTTATGAAGAATCAAAACCTACGGTTGAGCATATTGCTCGGCCTACTGATCTGTGTTTCTGTTCCGACATACACTGTAGCAAAGCCCCTCGAGGGTAATGTTATTTTTGTACGGGGTGGTATCGTAATTGAACTAGAAGAACGCCTCAAGGGTACCAATCAACCCGATCCGTTATACCCTGTACCAAGCTTAGTTATGCGCGAAGCCTCCGAACCTGCGGAGGAAATCTTTCCCGCTTGGATCGATGATCAACGCGCCCTTGCAACTTATGATTGGAGACCCCAAACAAACTACCACGTCATGTTCCGATGGACGGATGGGGGGCTATTTGAGACAGACGCCACTGCGCCGCTCAAACCACTTCCTTATCGCATCCGAACCGTCGAATTAGAGGAACCGCTGTCGCTGCTGGCGAACCTGCAACGTCCGGCGACACCGACGACGGTTGCTTTTGCCCCTGATGGTGAACAACTCGCGGTTGGGACAAATGCTGGGCATGTGGCAATTATCAACCCGCTCACAGGGGATCGAATTTGGAAAACACGCATCTCCGAAGGCTACGCCAAACACGCAGCCTTCAGTCCAGATGGCAAGCGTTTCTACGTTGGCGAACAATCTCCTGACGGATTCATCTACGCCTACGATCTATCAACGACAAAACCTACACTGTTATGGAAATATCGCATGGCAGATGATATCGACACCTCAACCCCACAGAACCCGGACGATATATATGCATGGGTGCAGTATCCGGGACCCTATCGAATCTCGACCACGGAGAAAGGAGATCTGCTAGTCGTGGGAAATCACTCGTGGACGAAGGATGGCGTAGGATTAAAAAAAGCGAAACTCTATCGATTTGATGGAGCAACAGGAGCGGTCAAGTGGAAATGGCCCCCCGATCAGCCCCTTCCGATGACCATCAGTTGGTTTGATTATAGTCGTGATGTAAAAACGGTCGCAACCCTCAGTTACGTCAGGGGCGGTGGAGACACCGGGGATTTCAGATCCGGCACGTTGTATGTCATTGACGGGGAAACAGGCGAAACAGCGTGGGAGTATACCTTCGATCCACTCAAGCCATACTTTGAGGAAGTAACATTCTGGCGTGGGGTGAGTGTCTCACCCGATGGAAAGTTCATCAATGTTACAGCAGATGACGGGCGAGCATTTATCTTTAATACGGCACCAGAACCGGGAGGAATCAAGCCGCTCTGGGAAACAAATCTCACGACACCGCTCGAAGTCAGCGGCATCCCAATCATCGCCACCAACGGAACAATCGCCGCCACCAACGACCTTGCGCTCTTTGTGACCGGTACCACCTTTATCCCATACCATTTACAGAAAGGCGCGCAACGTCCCCCTTCAGCTCATCCGAATGGGATGACCCTGTTTGCTCATGGGTGGTCAGGGGAGAAAGTGTGGCAGTGGACGTTGGAAAATATGCCGCAAGGATTGCAGGTTGATAGGACAGGACGATATGCCGTTATCAGCGTATCCAAGCGGGGACAAAACGTTGAGGAGCAGCTTCACGGTATCTCTGTTTTTGACCTCACCGTGGAGGGAGGCGGTCTCTCTAAGTATCTCTATACCTATCGCACAGAAGGGCAGCTCCCCTACGACACCATCGACATCAGCGCAAACGGACAGTTCATCGCGCTCATCGAAACACCGATCACGATGCCGGATGAAACAGTCCGAGGCGGAAACCGGGTGCATATCATTCGATAGGTTACTGCCCCCTCACATCATCTTCAATACTGCTTTACCGGGTGTGCTTGACTTTTCCCCATACGGTTGCCAATTTCCCATTTGAGGCAACACTTAAGGTAGACGTAGATCCCCATGAGGGATAAAGGTCAAAATTATCAGGGTCTTGGGTGAGATTAATGAGATTCGTTCCATCGGCGTTCATCACATAGATGTCCCCGAGTGGGTCGTCACGGTTAGAGTCGAAAGCAATTCGCGTTCCATCCGAAGACCAAGAAGAGTTATTGTCTTCAGCCGGGTGATTGGTGAGGTTGAGGGGGTTAGTCCCATCAGCGTTCATCACGTAGATGTCGAAATTACCGTCACGGTCAGAAGTGAAGGCAATTTGCTGTCCATCCGAAGACCAATCAGGTCTACCATCTTTCGCCGGGTGATTGGTGATGTTAATAGGGTTAGTCCCATCGGCGTTCATCAGGTAGATTTCCCAGTTGGCGTCACGGAGAGAGGAGAATGCAATTCGCGCTCCGTCTGGGGACCAATCTGGAGTCTGGTCTAAGGCGTCATGGTTGGTTAGATTAATGGGATTTCCTCCATCTACATCCATCACGAAAATATCCGAGTCGACGAGAGTGTGCCCATCAAATAGTTCGGCTGATGTAAAGGCAATCTGCTTTCCGTCCGGCGACCAAGAGGAAACCTGCTCCGCTCTGTCTACCGATCGAGTCAGGTTGATAGGATTGGTGCCATCGGCATTCATCACATAGATTTCCCCGCGGATAACCCCACGTTCAGGAATTTGTTTCAGATCCTGATATGACACAAAGGTAATTCGCTTGCCCTCCGGTGACCAGGCAGGTTCGCCGTCATATTTCGGTTGTTCAGTGAGTCGGCGGATCTGGTCCCCGTCAGGGTTCATCAGGTAAATTTCGGGATCCCAATCCACGTTGCGGGTAGACATGAAAGCAATCCTTGTGTTAGCGAGTTGTGCAAGACTGGTTGATGTCAAACAGAGACTCACAACGAGGGCAAAAAAACCTCCGTGAAAATAACGGGCTTGTATCCTTCGTTTCAGCAATGTGATCTTCATCGTTTCCCTCCTTTATCTATCTGCCAAGTTTCCTCACAAATCTACTTCACCCCGTAGGTGTTGCCACGCTTGACTTTTCCCCATAAAGTGACCAATCTCCCCTTTGAGGAGACTTTTAAGGGACGAACAGATCCCCATGAGGGCTGACCGTCCCGTTTAGGGTGATTAGTGATGTTAATCGGGTTAGCCCCATCAGCGTTCATCACATAGATTTCTACGTTCTCGTCGTCAACATCTTTTCTATCACGGTTAGAGACGAACGCAATCTGTCTCCCGTCCGGTGACCAAGCGGGTCTACCGTCTCCAGCTGGGTGGTTGGTGAGGTTGATAAGGTTTGCCCCGTCAGTGTTCATCACAAAGACTTCCCAATTCTTCTCCCGGTGGACATTGAATTCCCAGTCACTGTTGCGGTCAGAGTGGAATGCTATCTGCATTCCGTCCGGGGACCAATCTGGAGATGAGTCTTGGGCGTGGTGGTTAGTGAGGTTAATGGGATTGGCTCCATCTGCATCCATCACCCAAATGTCCGAGTGGAAAAGATTATCCTCCCTGAAGTACTTGGCTGATCTAAAGACAATCTGTTTTCCGTCCGGTGACCAAGAGGAAACACTCTCCGGTCTTTCTACCGATTGAGTCAGGTTAATGGGATTGGTGCCATCAGAGTTCATCACATAAATATCACCGAGGATAATTCCCCCCACCTGAATTCGGTGCTCGTCCCGAAATGACATAAAGGTAATTTTCTGCCCATCAGGAGACCAAACAGGCACCGCGTCATATTGAGGATGTTTGGTAAGTCGGCGCACTCGTTTTCCATCGGGGTTCATCAGGAAAATCTCGCCATTCCTTTCGCTGCGAGTGGACATAAAGGCAATCCTTGTGTCAGCGGCTTGTATCAAGTTTGCCGATACTAAGAGGAGATATACAACGGGTGCCAAAAATCCGCCGCAAAGATAGCGAGTGGGTATCCTCCGTTTGAACCATGCGCGTTTCATTGCTTTCCTCCTTTATGCTAAGCTCCTCACAAATTTTACCTTCCACCGTAGGTATTGGTATGCTTGACTTTTCCCCATAAGGTCGCCAATCTCCCTTTTGGAGCAACACTTAAACTAGGAGCGAGTCCCCACGAAGGGTTAGAGTCCCAGGCACGATTTTGGGTGAGATTGATAGGGTTAGTCCCGTCAGCGTTCATCACATAGATTTCAAAGTTATAGTCCTTACCAAGAATAAGATCCCGGTCAGAGTCAAAAGCAATCCGCGTTCCATCCGGCGACCAAGAAGCGTTATTGTCTTCAGCCGGGTGATTGGTAAGGTTAATGGGATTCGTACCGTCAGCATTTATTGCATAGATCTCTAAGTTTCCGTCACGGTCAGAGGTGAATGTAATTTGATTCCCGTCCGGTGACCAATCCGGCCTGCCATCTTTCGCTGGATGATTGGTGAGGTTAATGGGGTTGGCACCATCAGCATTCATCACGTAGATTTCCCAGTTTCCATCACGGAGAGAGGAGAACGCAATTCGCAGCCCGTCTGGGGACCAGTCTGGAGTCTGGTCTAGAGCATCATGGTTGGAGAGGTTTATGGGATTGGCTCCATCGGCATCCATTACAAAAATATCCGAGTTGGCGAGAGTGTGCTCATTAAAGAGTTCGGCTGATGAAAAAGCAATCTGTTTGCCATCAGGGGACCAAGAAGAAACCCCGTCCGGTCTTTCTGCCGATCGAGTCAGATTGATAGGATTTGAGCCATCGGTGCTCATCACGTAAATCTCACCGAGACGGATTTCATCTCTAGGGAGTTGTTCCAAATCTCGACATGACATGAAGGAGATCTGCTTTCCATTCGGGGACCAAGCGGGTTCGCTGTCGTATTTCGACGCGTCGGTGAGTTGGTGGCCGTGTTTCCCATTGGGGTCTATCAGGTGAATCTCAACATTAGGGGCGTTTTCTTTTTTCCAATCCCAGTCCCGGTTAGATACAAAGGCAATCATTGTGCCAGCGGCTTGCACCAGACTTGCCGATGCCAAGAGGAGGGATATAGCGAGAGCCCAAAGCCCATTAAGATGGTAGGCTTGTATCTTTCGTTTGAGCAATGCGAGCTTCATTGTCTTCCTCCTTTACTTATCTGCCAGATTTCTCACAAATTCTACTTCATCCTGTAAGTATTGGTGTGTTTGACTTTCCCCCATAAGGTCGCCAATCTTCTTTTTGGGGAAACGCTTAAAGTAGGTACGGGTTCCCATGAAGGACTACTGTCCCATGCGGGGTGTTGGGTAAGGTTAATGGGATTGGCTCCGTCAGCGTTCATGACATAGATTTCCCAATTGTCGTTAGGTTTCTTTTCCCAATCCCCGTCACGGTTAGAGGAGAATGCAATTCGCAGCCCGTCCGAAGACCAATCGGGTCCACTGTCCCGTGCCGGGTGATTGGTCAGGTTAATGAGGTTAGTGCCGTCAGCGTTCATCACATAGATTTCCCGATTACCGTCACGGTCAGAGGTGAATGCAATCTGCCTTCCGTCCGGAGACCAGTCGGGTCCACTGTCCCATGCGAGATGATTGGTCAGGTTAATGGGGTTTGCCCCGTCAGTGTTCATCACATAGATTTCCCAATTCCCCTGAACATTGTTTTCAAATTCCCAGGCCCTGTTGCGATCAGACTGAAATGCAATTTGCTGCCCATCAGGGGACCAATCCGGGCTGCGGTCTATAGCATGGTGGTTGGTCAGGTTACGTGGGTTCCCTCCATCTGCATCCATTACCCAAATATTCCGCTTAAAGCTCTCATCAGATGTAAAGGCAATCTGCTTTCCGTCCGGAGACCAAGAGGAAATGAAGTCCGCTCTTTCTGGCGATTGAGTCAGGTTGATAAGATTGGTGCCATCGGCATTCATTAGATAAATCTCACCGAAAATTATTCCTCTCGGTTTGTGCAAATCTCGAAATGACATAAAGGTAATCTTCTGTCCATCAGGGGACCATGCGGGTACGCTGTCATATTGAAGGTGTTTGGTGAGTCGGCGAACTCGTTTCCCATCGGGGTTCATCAGATAAATTTCGCCATTCCCACTGCGAGTGGACATAAAGGCAATCCTTGTGTCAGCAGCTTGTCCTAAACTGGTCAGTGCCAAGAGAAAGCACACAGCAAGAACCGAAAACCTGCCCCGAGCGTAGCGAACTTGTATTTTTCGTTTGAGCCATGCGTGTTCCATCGTTTTCCTCCTTTATGTTGAGTGCATCGCAATTTCTACTTCGCCCCGTAGGCGTTGTTGTGCTTGACTTTTCCCCATAAAGTTGCCAATTTTCCCTTTGAGGAAACGCTTAAAGTAGGAGCAGATCCCCACGAAGGGTTAAAGTCCCAGGCACGGTTTTGGGTAAGGCGAATAGGATTAGTCCCATCAGCGTTCATCACATAAATTTCCCAGTTATAATCGCGGTCATGATCGCGGAGCGAATCAAAAGCAATCCGCATTCCATCTGGCGACCAAGAAGCGTGATTGTCTTCTGCGGGATGATTGGTGAGGTTAATGGGATTTGCGCCATCTGCGTTCATCACGTAGATTTCCCAGTTACCGTCACGGTCAGAGGTGAAGGCAATTCGATTTCCGTCCGGCGACCAATCCGGTCTGCCGTCTTTCGCTGGGTGATTGGTGAGATTGATAAGATTAGTCCCGTCAGTGTTCATCAGGTAAATTTCCCAATTTCCGTCACGATCAGAGGTGAATGCAATCCGATTCCCGTCGGGGGACCAATCCGGAGTTTCGTCTAGGGCTTTATGGTTGGTCAAGTTACGGCGGTTGGCTCCATCTGCATCCATCACCCAAATATCCGAGTTGGCAAGAAGATCTGCGTTGAACAGTTCCGCCGATGTAAAGGCAATCTGTTTTCCGTCCGGCGACCAAGAGGAAACCCCCTCCGCCCTTTCCGGCACTTGAGTCAGATTGACAAGATTGGTGCCATCGGCATTCATCAGATAGATTTCACCGCGATGGATTTCACCTTTAGGAAGTTGTTCCAGATCTCGATATGACACAAAGGTAATCTGCTTCCCGTCCGGCGACCAAGCGGGCTCGAAGTCGGATTTCGGTTGTTCGGTGAGTCGGCGGATTTGCTTCCCGTTGGGGTCCATTAGGTAAATTTCGGAGTTCCGATCCTCTTCTGCGGGCCAATCCCAGTCACGGGTGGACACAAAGGCAATCGTTGTATCATTAAGTTGTGCAAGGCTTGTTGATACCAAGAGAAGGTACGCAGTAAGCGTCAAAAGCCCACCGCGAAGATAACAGGTTTGTGTCTTCCGATTGAACAGGGCGGGTGTCATCCTTTTCCTCCTTTATCTGTCGGTTGAATCCCCCACGGATTCTACTTCCCATTGTAGGTACTAGCGCGCTTGACCTTTCCCCATAGAGTTACCAATTTCCCCTTTGAGGAAACGCTTAAAGCGGGTGCCGGCTCCCATGCGGGACCACTGTCCCATGCGGGGTGATTGGTCAGGTTAATGGGATTGGTCCCGTCAGCGTTCATCACAAAAATTTCCCAATTGTCGTTAGGTTTCTTTTCCCAATCCCCATCACGGTTTGAAGAAAAGGCTATTCGCCTCCCGTCCGGCGACCAATCGGGTCCACTATCTCTCGCCGGGTGATTGGTGAGGTTGATGGGGTTAGTTCCGTCAGCATTCATGACATAGATGTCGGAGTTGCCGTCGCGGTTAGAGGAGAAAGCAATCTGTTTCCCGTCCGGCGACCAATCGGGGTTGTTGTCTTTCGCTGGATGCTTGGTGAGGTTGACAAGGTTTGCACCGTCAGGAGTCATTACATAGACTTCTGAATTTCCGCCCCAGATATCGAATTCCCAGTCACTATTTCGATCAGAGATGAAGGCTATTCGCCTCCCGTCCGGCGACCAATCCGGATTCCAGTCGCCGGCGATATGGTTGGTCAGGTTACGTTGATTTTCTCCATCTGCCTCCATCACCCAGATATCTGACTGGAAGAAACCGTTCGCGTTGAAAATTCCGAATGATTTGTAAGCAATCTGCTTTCCATCTGGTGACCAAGAGGAAACGCCCTCCGCTATTTCTGGCGATTGAGTCAGGTTAATAGGATTGGTGCCATCGGGATTCATCACATAAATCTCACCGCGAGGTTTAGGCTCACCTCGGAATGACATGTAGGTGATTTTCTTCCCATCAGGGGACCATGCGGGTACACTATCATATTGAGGGTGGTTGGTAAGTTGCCGAACTCGTTTCCCATCGGAATTCATCAGGTAAATTTCGCCATTCCTCTCGTTGTGCCGGTTCGACATAAAGGCAATCCTTGTGTCAGCGGCTTCTCCTAAACTAGTCAGTGCCAAGAGAAGGCACACAGCAAGAACCAAAAACCTGCCCCGAACATAGCGAACTTGTATTTTCTGTTTGAACAGTAAGAGTTTCATCATTGTCCCTTCTTATCCTTACACTTTACAGAGGTAAACGAGTGTGAACCGTGGATAGGCTTAAAGACCTATCTGTCCCCATTGTAATTATAATAATATCAACCAATCACAGAGAAAATCCAGTCCCTTTTAGAAGTATGGGCATAATATGTCCATACTTCAGAAAACTGGTTGCAAATCGAGGGCAAGGAGGTTTATACTGTAAACGGTTTTGGCTGGGAACAGTCGGTGTCCTATCGACATGGAAGGTTATTGAAAAGTTAGTCGTAGTATCAGGTCTCCTTCTTTTCGGAGGTTCTACTCCCAAAGATGGAGCTGAATTGGCAGGTGCACAAATGTCCAAAGTTGATACACTTCTCAAACTCATTGCCTATCAAAAGCAGCACCCCCAAGCCAGTGATGCAGAGATTGCCAAAGGGATCGGAATTTCGTCACGGTATGTCAGACTCTGTAAAAAAGAGGTGAATCTTCTCAAACATCAGTTAGCGGAGTCCGCCTTGCAACCGGGGCAGATTCAATTTCTGTTATCACTGCTGAATCAATGGGCACCCGATCAGCAGGAAATTACGCAACACTTTCAAAAGCAAATCGGCATCTCTTATACTGGAAGCCTTCGTATCAAGCATCCCGACGAGTGGACACCTCTGAGTTGGCTCGAAATCGGGGAATTGACGGACATCGAACTGGGATCTTTAGACCGACCAGACCCGTTGCTGTTTTCTTGGCTTCAGTTCCTATGCTATGAACCTCTACTGATGTCCTACCAAAACGGGGAGATCGAAGAACGGCTTGCAACCAGTTGCGAGGCGGTAAAAGGAAATTCGGAGTGGCAGCTGACCTTGAGAAAGGACCTTCGTTGGAGCGATGGAAAGCCGATTACTCTCGAAGAGGTCATTGAGGCGTTTTCCGCAAGCCGCATCGCTCCGATTATTACAGAGATTAAACCTGACGGTAAGACGCAACTCCGCATTCGACTGTCTCAAGCAGAGCCGCTCTTTCCCTTTTGGCTGCGCTATATCTGCCCACTCCCTTCCCACTCGACCCAACCCTACCGTGTGACTTCCGGTGCCTATCAATTAAAGCGTTTCCGTCCGGATATCATGACCCTTTACTTCGAGCACTATCCGGATTATTATCGTGGGGAGGATACCTGTATCGATTGGTTGACCGTGAAACGTTTTACACGACCCGCCAACGCCATTAAGGCAATCGAGAATGGGACGATTGATCTGCTCTATTTCTATATCTATGCACTACAGCCGCTCTACCAATTTCCAACGATGGTACCTTATCAACAGTGGCCCTTTTTTCAGGATAACTATTACGCCCTAATTCTCAACCGTCACCGTGGTCCCTTTGCGGATAAACGGAACTGTAGTTTACTGAAACAATCCATCGATTATCGGGGGATCAACTTTTATCTGAGCGTGGGCGAAGGTGCGGAGGAGCCGGAGGTTGTACAGCCTTCTCAACCCCTTGATATTCGGATAGCTTGTTCGAGGGTGGAGTACCCTGCGGGAGGGACGTTGCATCACTTGGCTCATCTCATTGGACAATCAGCGGGCTCCACTGTGGTGAATCCTATTTCTGTCAAAAGAGAGATGCGGGAAGAGACGGATGCCTTTTTAACTCAACTCTTTTTTGGTTTGGAGTACAACCGCCTGTCGCGATTTTTCCATTCCGATGGGAAGTACAACTTTTTCGGATACACCAATCCCCAAGTTGATGCGCTGCTCTCTCAACTTGATCAAACAACGAACATGGCAGCAAGAAGAAGAATTGGAAGAAGGGTGCTATCCCTGCTGGAGGAGGATTTTGCGGTGATTCTGCTGGCACCCTGTTTTGAATATACAGTCTCGCCGTTAGAAATTCAGTTCGACGATAACCTCACCAGCCTCCTGGATCTGCTTCAAAATATGAACCAAGTCACCATTGAACGCCATCAGTCTAGTTAGAAATCGCGCTCTAAGGCGATAGCAGCCCATGAGCGAATGTACTGATTCTCGTCTTGCAACGCGTCTTGCAGCACAGGAGTAAGGTAAGAGAGTTCACCCATCTTCGTTAATGCAATCATAGCATTTTCTCGCAACGGCGAATCAGAGAGAGACCAACGCGATACCGGGCTATTATCCCCCAATGCTTCAATCAGTGCCGGCACAGCCGACCGAGACAACGGACCGATATTC
The DNA here is from genome assembly GCA_965208425.1 of Candidatus Poribacteria bacterium. GTDB lineage: Bacteria > Poribacteria > WGA-4E > WGA-4E > PCPOR2b > PCPOR2b. The sequence goes on from OZ242335.1 coordinate 816,092, forward strand.
CCCAGTGTATCCGCTGCATTCCGACGAACCCACTCAGAATCATCCTTCAGAGCCTCGATTAATGCGGGCACGGCACCGTGTGCAGGTTCACCCATACACCCCAACGCGGCAGCAGCCCCTGCACGTGTCCACCAGTTCCTATCACCCAACACTTCAGTCAGTGTAGGCACGGCAGGCTCACCTACAGCAGCCAGTCCGTAGATGGAATCGAGTTGACTCGGATTGGTAAAGTCTCCGCGATCTATGTTTCGATTCCAAGACACTTTCGACTCCTGTCGTAGTGCTTCTATCAATGTCGGTATCGCAGGTTTGCCAATGCCTCCCAACGCATACGCCGCATTAAGACGCGTCGCCTCATTTTCATCGTTAAGCTCGTTTTGCAACCCCTGTATCAATTTTGAAAGGTCTTTGGGGACGGATCCTGCTGTCGGATGCATCTCCCCGTTTTGCACCCCGTGATGCCATTTCCAAAGGTGCTCCCATATCGCTTGATGTTCGACAGGAGCGGTCTGATTAGGTATCCAGTTTGGATTTTCCGCATTCCATGAGGGCTGTTGAGGCTCCTCTGTACGGCAAAAAAGAAACTTCAGCATGAACCGGCTCTTATCGCTTAAATTTTCTGTTGCTCGATGCCAAAGTTCATAATGGACGATTGTCACGGTCCCCGCTTCACCGCAGAGAGACAAGCCAGCAGCCTCCGATGGGGTCATATAGTATTGCGTGGCAGGCTGAATCGCCGTGGGCCCCATATCTTCGGTGACATCCTGCGGATAATAAAATGCCATCGCCAATCGTGTCCGGTGATATCGTACATTCCCGCCTAGCGGATAGTCCTTATGCCAGTCTTGCGCCTTACTGCCCGGTGGATGGTAATGGCAAGCACGGTGTTGGTTCATGACATAGTTCTGCCCAAGAATACTGATGAGTGCGCCATGGACTGCCGGATCGTCGAACACCTGCTGGAGCATGGGGACTTTGGAAAGCAGCAAATTATTCCCCAGATTCTCCCCTTTTTCTATTAGTCCTAGCGTTTGCTGGAAAACAGATTTGTGAAAGTCAAGAGGAAGTGCTGGTTTCACCACCACATATCCGTTGATGATAAAATCTTGCATCGCATCATCGCTCAAGAGATACTGCTTATCAACCATGTTTTCTTCCTTTCCATTAAGTCCGGTTGTTGCCTTCTATGGTAACCCAAGTTGCTAATCGTTGAAAATCGATCAGTTTTCCATCTCCATAATTTGTAGATCGGGCAAGATGCCCGACCTACGGATATATAAGGTTGACTTCTATCGTGCCGCACATAACTAGCAACTTGGATTATAATAACACAGACTGGTATCAAGGGTTAAACGCTTTCCCTCTCCATCATGTAAATTCAACTTGTTACGATCACTCTAAGCCACAGGGTAAAGGTCGTCCCAATCTGATCGGATTGCGCGTCCTCAAGCCGAATATCTCCACCGAGATCGGTCATTACCTTCTTAACGATCGCCAATCCGAGTCCCATCCCGTCCCGCTTGGTGGATACATGCGGGGTGAACAACTTTGGTCGGACTTCGGGAAGGATGCCCGGTCCGGTGTCGGTGAATTGCACGAAGACTTTGGATTGATCGGTTGATACATAGGCACGAATTGTTAAACACCCTTTCTGTTCTCCTGCCTCCGACATAGCTTCGAGAGCATTATTGATAAGGTTCAGGAATGCGCGCTTGAGGTGGTCTGCATCCGCGCTGACGGGGGGGAGATCGGCAGGAAAGTCAATTTGACAATCGATATGAGTGGGAAATTCATCGAAGAGTGCTAACGTCGCCTCAAGGGTCTCGCGCAGGTTGATGGGGGAGAGCTCCGGGGCGGGCATCTGGGCGAGCACAGAAAACTCATCGAGCAAACGACGCAACCCCTCAACTTCGGTGATGATGGTTTGGGTGCAGCGCTCCAGAAGTTCGGAGAGATCGTCAGGGTTATTGCGATAACGACGCTGCAGGCGCTGCGCCGACAACTGAATCGGCGTCAACGGATTCTTAATCTCATGCGCCAATTTCTGCGCGATATCCTGCCACGCTGCGATCTTTTCGGCACGTCTTAATTCCTCAGTACGCGCCTTTAGGTCGGAGACCATCCGGTTGAAAGCACCGGCTAAGAGAGCGAACTCATCATCGGTCTGTACTGCTACCTGATAGTCAAGATTCCCATCGGAAATCTGCTCTGTGCCGGTGACAAGTGACCGTATCGGCGTGTTAATTCCTTTTGCGAGGATTCTGCTGACCAAAAAGGCAACGATCACAATCAGTGCTGCTGTGATCAGCAGGGCAATAACAGTCGTGCGTATTTCTGTTCGGCGATATGCGGTTCCCTCCGCATCGATATCCGTTTCTAGGCGGTTAAGTTTGTTTTGGATGGCTGACATCTGGGCTTGCATTTGGGCAGGTGTCAATGCCATCGATTTCCCGACAACCATCGCCCCCAAGCGTCCCATTCCATCCTCTGAAAAGATCGGTACACCGCAAATCAAAAAACCTTGGTCTGCCAATTCGTGAGAGATAGTTGGAGCATCGGGTAAATCCTCCAACGACGCTAAAAAAGTGGTGAGTGTTTCGGGTGGATGATTCGGATCGGTGCTAAAGACGAGATGTCCGTCCCAGTCGTAAACAGCGATGAGGTAGCCGCCGTAGGCGTCGGCGAGTTCAGTCGCTCGTATTTCGATAGCTTTCGAGTCAAAATTATCCAATACGGCAACGAGATCCTCATCGACCGCTAAAAGTTCAGCGGCATCTGTCAAAGGTAGGTTTTCATACAGTTCAAGCGTATGGGCGAGTTCACTAGCGTCTTCAATAATTACTGCGGAATTCGTAAGCGTCAACGCAATCTGGTGGTTTGCCCAACGCTCCACGCTTCGACTAATCAGGTGGTAGGCGACAAGGACAAGGACAACAGTGGGTAATAGTGCCATTCCCACAAAAAGAATCATCAGCTTGCGTTGGAACTTCAGGCGATTCATGACCATAGGACATGAGGACAGTTTACACGTATCTTGGTGTCAGAATTCGTTCCGCAATCGTTGCAAGATGTGCGCGGGCAGCGCAGGGAGATTTGCTGTGGCAACGCCATCGTCTACCTGTGCAGTCGTCATCATGCCGGGGACAACCGCGCTGATGGCTGGATGGGCAAGGATAAATTTGAGCGCAGCTTGCGGAAGGGTATCAGTGACGTTACCGACAATGTCTTTGACGGTCTCCACCTGTTGCAAGTCGTTGCGAAGCTGTTCAGAAGACCAAAGCTTGCGATGGTCATTGTCAGCAAACTTCGTATCCGGTGTCAGTTGTCCGGACAGCAGCCCCGATGCGAGTGGCTGTCGGACGATAACCCCTACACCTTTGGATTGTGCTGCCGGCAGCACCGTTTCAGCCATTGATTGATTCAGGATATTGTAGGTCAGCATCATTGTGGAGATGCCGGTCTCCGCAATTGCTTTCAGTGCTTGCTCCTCGCTGCCGAGAGCCATGCCATAGAAACGTATCTTCCCCTCAGCTTTGAGTTGTTCCATCGTTTCAAAGGCTTCAGCCCACTGTTCGGGAGGCGGGGGCGCATGGAATTGGTAGGTGTCTATCGCTTCGCGTCCCAATCGCTGTAAACTTCCCTCCACAGAGGTGCGAATATAGTCACTGGAAGCGTTATACGACGGTCGTTGTTCCCAGCCCTGACTCACCCAGCCATCGGAGTCTATTTCATAGCCGACCTTCGTGGCGATAACCACTGCATCTTGCATATTAGCGAAAGCCTGTCCGAGCAGCCGTTCCGAGCGACCACCACCGTACTGATCGGCGGTATCGTACAGAGTCACACCCTGTTCATACGCATACTGAAGCAGACGGATTGCTACTGCCTCGTCTATATCGCCCCACTCTCGTCCGCCGAGCTCCCACGTTCCCATGCCGATTTCGGAAACGGTCAAGCCGGTCGTTCCCAAAGCACGATATTGCATTGCTGCTCCTCCGATTAACAAGTCGTCAGATAACCGGTCAGCCGATTTTCCAACATTGACGGAAAGATAGCTGACGACTCCATAAGGAAAGTCATAAGCACGGCAGCTATCTTTCAGGTTATCCATTCAACCCAAGTTGACCCGTTACTAACTAATCAAACCTGCGTCCTTCAATGTTTGACGCAACGTCTCCTGATTGGCAGGTGTGAGTGGTGCAAGTGGCAGCCGCAGCTTACCGTTGAGTTTCCCCATCAGCATGAGGGCTGTCTTTGCAGGGATGGGATTGGTCTCGATAAAGAGGTCTACCGCCAACTGCATAGTTTTGTAGTGGAGTTTTCGAGCGAGTTCGATATTACCTGCTTTGAAGGCGTTGCACGTCTCAGCAATATCAGCGGGATCCACATTCGCAACGACCGAGATCACACCCTTTCCACCAACAGAGAGGATCGGCAAGGTATTAATGTCGTCGCCCGAAAGCACGACAAAATCATCGGGGCACATTGATACCAGTTCGCTAGCGCGTTTGAGTTCGCCGGTTGCCTCTTTGAGTCCCACGATATTTGGGTGGTCAGCGAGTTGAGCAACGGTGTCCGAAAGAATGTCCGTCCCACACCGACCGGGAACATTGTAGATAATAATCGGGATGTCAACGCTGTCAGCGATTTTCATGTAATGTGCGTATAATCCCTGTTGGTTAGGTTTGTTGTAGTACGGCGTTACAATAAGCGCAGCATCGGCACCGGCGTGGGCTGCGTGCTCCGTCGCTCGCAGGGTCCGCATTGTCGAATTGGAGCCTGTTCCTGCGATGATTGGCACACGACCGTTCACTGTTTCAACCGTGAGTTCGATCACACGGTCATGTTCCTCTTCTGACAGGGAGGGAGATTCACCGGTCGTGCCGCAGGGAACGATGCCGTGTGTGCCTCCATCAATCTGGAATTCGATTAGCTCTTTAAGTTTGGCCTCATCAAGGGATTCATCATCTTTGAATGGTGTCACGAGCGCGACAAACGATCCTTCAAACATTTTTTGCCTCCTTGTATTCAGGGTGGTGTTTTGGTGAGTGAATCTGACTTGCCTCTCAGCTTTTTCAGTATTGGTCTTCAAACAACTCGGCATTAAAATTGGGCTTATTTTAACCCATCTCAGCTATCGTGTCAATAATTATCCAGCCTTGCGAGAAATTAGTAAATTCTGTCAAGCCCATGAGTCAGTCGGAACTTATGCGCTATGGATGTTTCAAGCACCCGAACAACCCTGTAGCCGCCAAAATCTCCTCTATCCGCTTTGGATTTGCTTTCGTTGAGAAAGTTCCAGTTTAAGGAGGCAGTCGTGATGAACTTCGTACCTGCAAGCGCAAAGCACTCTTCCTCATGGATATGTCCGAAGAAACACGCCGTCACGGAAAATTCTCGACACCATCGAAAAAAACGCTTGGCTACCGGGGGGCGCATTCGTAGCGATTGTTTCACCTGTGCTTCCCTGTTGGGAGGGATATGCGCGAAGATAAAGATGTGCTGGTAGGGGGGCTCATGCTCGGCGGCTGCTTTGAGTGTACTTTCTGTCCATGCAATCTGCACTTCGTCCATATCTCCGTCGTGGTTTCCCGGTTCTGCAATCGCTGGAACGGAATTCCATAGTCCGACGAAAAGACAGGAGGCGTGCTCAAAGGTGTAATACAATGAGCCAAACTCCTGTTCATACTCCTGTACTCGCTGGGCATCGTTGTTCCCTAGTATGAGGTGGCAAGGAACTCGCAGCCCAGAAAGCAGAGCTTTGAGTTGGTCGATCGATTGATGCCAGATGAGGTCGCCAACGATCAGTACAAACTCAATGTTGGGTTGATTATTAATCTTCTCAATGGCCTGCCTCATTTTCTCAACCCCACGCTGTTCTGGGCTATCCAAATGCGGATCAGCAATAATGGCAAAATCGAAGGGCGTAAAACCCTTCACTTTACCTCCGAAATCCGTCGACGTTCTGTCTTTCGAGAAGTGTCTATCCATTGTCTTACTCCCCCTCTGTATATTGCCCATCCAGATACCCAATCCCTCCAAGTTCTGTCGGGACATGGATGAAGGTGACTGTATCGGCGGCGAGGCCACGCTCAATCGCCGGTCTGAGTTGATCGGGATGCTCAATATATACCCCCTCCCCGCCAAGTGCCTCGGCGACACGGTCAAATCGGATTTCACCGAACACTGTCCCCATACGACGTTCAGGCGTGCGAGAATCCGCTTCGATGCCCCACGCGCTGTCGTGTGCGATGACAGCAACGTAAGGCGTATTAAACCGCAACGCCGTTTCAATCTCCGTAATTGTAAAGCCTGCTGACCCATCACCACTCAAGAGCAGCACCGGTTTATCCGGTCGTGCTAGCTTTGCGGCGACCGCGCCCGGCACACCCCACCCGACAATTCCACTTGCGCCGCAGGTGAACCAGTGCGCTGGGTGACGGTTCCAGAGGGTCATGTGTGCCCAGCGTCCAATGTTTCCACCATCGAGCAGAAAGGTCACGTCCTGATCCAAAAACGGCTGAATCTCCCGGCAGATTCGTATTGAGGCAAGCGGCGTTGCGTCCTCGTGTCCGCGTGTCCCCCATTTCGCTAGCAGCGCTTCGCGGTTGTGACGCACCTTTGCCAGCCACGCCTGATGATTCCACTGATGGCTTTTTCCTACATCGTTCATCCCCTCAAGGACAGATCGCGGATCACCGACAATCCCAATCTCCGGTTCAATCGTTTTTGATAGCTCATTCGGATCAATATCAACACGGATAAAACGAACCGACTCAGAGAAGACCGGCGGACGACCATATCCCAAACGGTAGTCGATGCCCGCGCCTAACACCAGTGCAAGATCAACCTCTGCGAGGTTGGCAAATGCACCGTTGGTCTCACCGCCAAAGGTTGTACCGACATATTCAGCCAATGGTGTCTCAATGCAGCCCCGCGACCACATATTTGAAAAAATCGGGATATGCGTTAAATCTGCGAATTGGGCAAGTGCATCGCCGGCGTCAGCATAGAATGCTCCATTGCCGACAATGATAACAGGACGTTCCGCATCACGCAACTGTTCGACAGCATCGCGAATCAGATCCGGATCGCCGGCAGCTTGCGGGTTGACGTGGGTGATAGCGGGCGGGGGGCCCTGCAAGCGTGCAACGGCTGAATCTGGCATCTGTGCACTAAAGACATCACTAGGTATAGTCAAGTGCACCGGACCCGGACGCCCAGCGAATGATGCCCCCAGCGCATTGGTAAATTCATGCTCCAAGACATCGACACGATCGACAAACCGGGCATATTTACAAACTGGTGCTGCCATTCCCACCTGATCCAGTTCTTGGAAATGACCCATACCGCGTGTATCCGTGGTGGCACATCCACTGACTAGGAGCATCGGTCCACCATCCCAGAAGGCGTTAGCGAGTCCGGTGAGAGTGTTTGTGTGTCCCGGTCCCGCGCTCACAGCGACCACCCCAATCCGTTTGGTCATCCGTCCCCATGTATCCGCCATATACGCAGCGGATTGTTCGTTCCGCACGTCAATCACCGGCATCTGTAAATCCACACAGGCATCAAGGAACGGTTTGAGTCCGTTACCGCAGAGTGCGAAGACGTATTCTACGCCGCGTCGTTGAAGCATTGCAACCAACCAGTGTGCACCGTTCATATAATTTCTCCTGATAATTATTCAGAAAATTTAGGGTCCAAAAGTGTCAGTGCTGCATTTCATTGTGTTTTCCACGGAACGCCTCAACCTGTGCCGCAGTCGGCATAGATGGGGCTGCACCAAGCACAGTAACCGCTAATGCACCCGCAGCATTAGCAAAGGCAACCGCGTCCACAAGGCTTTCACCTCGTGCTAGTGCCGCTGCGAGCGCACCACAAAAGGCATCTCCTGCTGCGGTCGTATCCACTACCTCGACGGAGTACGCTGGAATCTGTTGCGTTAGATCCGGTGTCAGCAATAATGCCCCTCGCTCGCCGAGCGTTAAGATCACAGCAGAAAGTCCCTTATCCAACAGCACCTTGGCGGCGCGCTCTGCGTCCGATGCAGTGGAAACCCTGACACCGGATAGCGATTCGGTCTCCACTTCATTGGGGGTGAGAATGTCCACTTGTGTCAAAAAGTCATCCGGCAATTCCTGTGCAGGAGCGGGGTTAAGCACTACCCTTGCACCGTTGGATTTCGCTATCTCTGCGGCGCGTCGAGAAGCATCAATCGGTACTTCCAATTGCAGGAGGAGTACATCCGCAGCAGCGATAGACTCCGAAGCCCCTTCTATATCTGCAACGGTCAGACCCATGTTCGCCTGCGGGACAAGCACGATACTGTTATCACCATCAGCGTCAATCAATATTGACGCAACACCTGTTCCGACTTCCGTATCTCGGATGACATAATCGGTACAGATTCCCGCCTCTATATGGGCTGCCATTAACGTATCTCCAAAAAGATCCGCTCCGAGCCTGCCAATCATCGTCACGTCCGCTCCCAAGCGCGCGGCAGCGATCGCCTGATTGCTCCCTTTGCCCCCGATAAACATGCCGAATTCTTCTCCCATAAGTGTCTCGCCTATTTGTGGACGCCGTCCCGCCTTGACCACAAGGTCCATATTGAAACTTCCGACAACCACAACTTTCGGATCCTGTTTGTCCATTCTTACTCTCTCCTATCAGCGGCATGTCTATATCTATGTAATGACAAAGTTGAGTAGATTATAGTCCGACCGATTTCCTTTGTCAATAGCCTTGTCGGTTTACATCATAATTTGTGCACCCAAGATTTACATCCTTGTAATGTGCGCCACGAAAAAACGCTTGTCGCATACCCCTGATTGTGATAAAATGAAAATTCTGGAAACAATCCCAATGCTTTAGAACTTGTTTTAAAAAGACAGACCTTACGCAAATTTAGTACGCAGCGCGAGATTTTTTTATTTTTAACCCCCTAAATCCCCCTTATCAGGGGGACTTATGAACCAACTGCGTAAGTCCTAACCGTATCAAATGATTTTTCAAACAGGCTCTTAGCGTTGGGGCAGACGGCGAAACTTTTTTGTAAAGACACTTCCAATGTTAAAAACTCACAAAATAGCCTTAGATCCAAACAACATTCAATCGACACAATTCGCGCAACACTGTGGGTATGCTCGTGTTGCGTATAATCACGTTCTTGCTGATTTCAAGGACGGATTAAACAATGGGGAGTGGCGTTCACACATAGAGTTAAACAAGCGATTTAACTCAGTTAAACGTGAGCAATATGAGTGGTGTGACGAGTTAAATCAACGTGCTGCTCATAATGCGATTTACTTTAATTTCCACAACGCAGTCAAACGTTGGCAGTCCGGTGAGAGTCGGTTTCCGAAATTCAAGAAGCGTTCTAAGGGGCAAAGTTTTCAAGCAGACGCCGGTCGAGGCACAACTATTATCGAAGGACAGCGTATAAAACTACCCAAGATGGGTTGGGTTCGCATGTTCCAAACACTTCGACACCTCGGCCCTATCGTCAAAGTTGTAATCTCAAAGACTGCTAATCGTTGGTTCGCCTCTATCACTGTAGATACATTTACAGACGATCCTATACCTGATATTCGACGCACACCCGTTGTTGGTGTTGATGTAGGTATCAAGTACCTTGCAGTTACTTCCGAAGGTATCTATCACGAAAATCCAAAAGCCTTAAAACGTTATGAGCGCAAGCTAAAACGGTTGCAACGTCAGTTAAGCAGGCGAAAGAAAGGCAGTAGCAATTGGCGTAAAACGAAAGCCAAGATTGCCAAGCTGCACTACCGAATCACCTGCATTCGACAAGACGTCCAACATAAGGCAACAACGGCTATCGTCAACAGTACGAGTCGAATTGGGATTGAGTCACTTAACGTTGCAGGTATGTTAAAGAATCATAGGCTTGCAAAGGCGTTATCGGACGCTTCGTTGTCAAGTTTGCTATCTATGATCAAATACAAATCAGAACGGATAGGGGTTAAGATTGTAGAGGCAGATACATTCTACCCGTCCAGTAAGACTTGCTCGGCTTGTGGTACAATTGATAGTGATTTATCCTTGTCAGATAGGACATACCATTGCAGTGTGTGTGGTCATACACAAGACAGAGACCTAAACGCTGCAATAAACCTCAAAAACGTCGCCATGGGACACACGGAGACTTAAAACGCTTGTGGAGATTTGGTAAGTCCTCACCTGCAACACGAGGCAAGAATCGTTGAAGCAGGAAGATAGCATGGAGATGATACAATGTCTACCAATCAGTCTATTAAGAATCCCAATGTTTCAACTTTGGGAGCAGTCAATCTTATCGTTATTGTATTAGATAGTTTCCGTCAGGATCACGTTAGCACCTATCACAACGGCACCCCCGCATTTGAAGGCATCGCGCCGTGCCAAACCCCTAACATCGATCAGTTTGCAGAAGAGTGTGTCGTTTTTGAGAACGCCTACCCGGAAGCCTTACCCACAATCCCAATCCGTACCCAACTGATGACGGGACAACGGACGCTTCCCTATCGCCCTTGGCAGCCGTTAACCCCGGAAGATGTGGCAATCGCACAGATTCTGAGCCAAGAGGGATACGTTTCTGGACTCATTTCAGATACCTATCACTACCGGGCACCGAGAATGAATTTCCACCGCGACTTCCACGCCTACCGTTGGATTCGTGGGCAGGAGTATGACCCGTATGTGTCCGCTCCGCTGAAACGGGATCTCAACGACTATATCAATAAGAATTTCCCCGAACAATGGTGCAATCGAATCACTCAGTTTTTGGCAAATACCGATCAGTTCACAGGTCCGGAAGATTGGTTTGCCCATACGGTGGTGGGTGAAGCGGTTGACTGGCTTGAGGATAACCGTCCGCATGAGAAGATCTTCCTCTGGATCGATTCCTTCGACCCACATGAGCCGTGGGATCCGCCGGATCCGTGGGATACCTATACCGATTCGGACTATAGTGGACCCCGCATCGTAATGCCGATGGGTGGCATGGCAAGCGATTGGGCAAGCGATGCCGAGATTAAGCATATCCAAGGGCTTTACGCCGGCGAGGCAGCTTTTGTTGATCACTGCCTTGGCAGACTCTTTGACCAGTTGAAACAGCTTGGGTATTACGACGATTCGCTAATCTTCCTGCTCGCAGACCACGGACACCCCCTTGGTGATCACGGAAAGTTCCTCAAAGGCGCGGACCGGATGTACAATGAACTTCTCAAGATCCCCTTTATGGTGCGATTGCCCAAGGGCGAAGGTGCGCGTCGAACCGGTGCAGTCGTACAATTCCAAGATTTCCTTCCGACGGTGCTTGAAGCACTCGGATTTGGGAATAACATCTCATCAATGCACGGTGACAGTTTTCTCAATGTCCTCAAAGGGGACAACGACTCACATCGCGACACGATTATTACAGGATACCATGAGGGTGCAGATCGGTGTATCCGGGATGCGACATGGAGCTATATCCAGCGTCCTGAGGACGAACCTGACGAACTCTACAACCTGCTTGAAGATCCACGTGAGCGAAACAACCTCATTGACCAGCAGCCGAATGAGGCTATTCGTCTGGCATCACAGTTCGGAAATTACTTCTGGCACCAAGGGAGTGCAACAGCCGTCAAGGGGATTCAGGGCAAGTACGAATTGGCTTCCGGGCGGGTGGAGTAAAAGACGGTTCTCAAGAAGATAGGGAAGGATTTACACCTTGCAGTTCGCGTCCAATTCCTACATTCCGACGCCGCCATTCTACGGCGCAAGGGTTGTCACCGATATCTCATTGGAACAGGTCTACAACTATATCAACCCTGTGGTACTGTTCCGTGTTCAGTGGGGGTATCGCCGTCAGCAAGGTATGTTGCAGCATGAGTATGATCGCTTTATCGAGCGAGAAGTTGTGCCAATATATCAACATTACAAGCAGCTCTGCATGGATAACGATTGGTTGCGTCCGTTGGTGGTGTACGGCTATTTCCATGCCCAGTCGGAGGGCGACGACCTCATCATCTACCACGCCGATGCTCAGACCGAATGGGTTCGTTTCACCTTTCCCCGTCAGACGCACACCGAGGAACAACGTTGTATCACCGACTATTTTGCTAGCGTTGATTCTATTCAGATGGATGTTGTGGCGTTTCAGCTTGTCACGGTTGGCTCCACAATTACAGAAGCTATGGAACAGGCGATGGCGGAAGGCAATGAAGGGAGATACCTGCATCTGCGTGGGATGGCTATTGAGACGACTGAAGCGTTGGAAGAGTATGCCCATAGACAGATCCGTCTTGAACTTGACATCGCCGCAGAAGACAGTCCGTATATCCTCGACCTGTTTCACGGGAGCTATCAGGGAGCGCGTTTTCGGTTCGGGGATGCTGCATGTCCAGACTTAGCAGCGCTCGCCAAGCTACAACAACTGCTTGAACCGGAGCGGATTGGCGTTGAGCTATCGGAAGAATTTCAACTGATGCCAGAGGGTTCGGTCGCTGCGATTATTGTGCCTCATCCAGAAGCGAGGGTGTTCAACGTAAAATTATCTTAACCTCAAAGCCTGTCCTCAAAAGAACGGAAAAACCATGAGAACATCTCACAGATACTTAGATCCCACAGCACTCTCCCGGCTTGGCGGTATGGAACTCGTCGCCCGTCTTGTCGTGGAGGGTTTTATCACGGGACGGCACAAAAGCCCATATCAGGGCTTCAGCGTTGAATTCGCAGAGCACCGGCAATACATGCCCGGCGATGCCATCCGTTATATTGACTGGAAGGTGTACGGCAAATCCGATCGTTACTACATCAAAAAGTTTGAGGAGGAAACCAACCTTCGCGCCTATATTCTGCTCGATGCCAGCGGATCGATGAACTACAAATATGACGACAGCGGCATCACCAAGTTTGAATACGCCTGTTACCTCGCTGCATCGCTGACGTATCTCATGCTCAAACAGCGGGACTCCGCAGGTTTAGCGGTCTTTGACACACATATCAGGGAATACATCCCACCACGCGGTGCTGCGACCCATCTGCACGCTATTATGTCTACATTAGAGAGCATTCAGCCGGGCGAAGAAACGAGTATCAGCGCTACTTTTAACGAACTCGCCAAACGGATTATCCGTCGCGGATTGGTCATCGTGATCTCTGACCTCCTCGATCAGCCGTCAGAAGTGCTTTCTGCCCTTAAACATTTTCGCCATCGCAAGCACGAGGTTATCGTGTTTCACCTGCTCGATAAAGCCGAGATGACATTCCCGTTTGAGGGACCCGTAGTTTTTCGAGATATGGAGACGGAGGGAACCCTCTCAACGCAAGCAGAGGCACTCAAGGCTGGCTATCTGGAGCAATTGAACGAGTTCATTCAAGCCTACCGTCGGGGGTGTGGTGCCAGTCTCATTGACTACGTACAGATCGACACAGCAACACCGTTTGACTATGCGCTCTCGTCCTATCTTTCACGACGAAAGTAAAAGGGATGGATATAATGGGAACAATATTGCAGCCCCAACACATTGAGGATTCAGAGCAACTTGAGGACGTGATGTCTACGCCGACGCCAGAGGTCGTTGAAGCGATGGGAGAAATGGTGGGCGACCTGCTCATACTCGGTGTGGGTGGGAAGATGGGACCAACGCTCGCAAAACTGGCAAAACGCGCCATTGATGAGTCTGGTTCAGACAAGAAAGTGATCACCGTGTCCCGTTTCTCAGCACGCGGCTTACAGGAAGATCTAAATCGGGCAGGCATTGAGACCATTGCGTGTGATTTGCTCAATGAAACCGAGTTACAAGCGCTTCCGAATGTTCCCAATGTGATTTTTATGGCGGGCAGGAAGTTTGGTTCCACCGGCAATGAACCCCTGACATGGGCAATGAATACCTATATGCCCGGCCGGGTGGCAGAAAAATATCGGAACTCTCGAATCGTCGTTTTTTCAACAGGAAACGTCTATCCACTAACACCCATTTCACACGGTGGCGCGACGGAGATGCACCCTGTGGAGCCGATCGGCGAATATGCACAGTCCTGCCTTGGTCGCGAGCGGGTGTTTGAGCACGCCTCAAATCAATTTGGCACACCTCTCGCAATCCTCCGTTTGAACTACGCCATCGATCTGCGATACGGCATCCTGATGGACATCGCGGAAAAGGTTTATTACGAGAAACCTGTAGATGTGACAATGGGATCCGCCAACGTCATCTGGCAAGGGGACGCAAACGCAGTTGTACTGCGTGCCCTCATGCACTGCCAAAGTCCACCGATGCTTCTTAATCTCACAGGTCCAGAGATCGTTTCGATTCGCTGGCTCGCCACACGATTCGGTGAAATTTTCGGAAAAACACCCGCCTTTGAAGGAGTAGAGGCAGATATCGCACTCCTAAGTAACGCCGCTCACTGTCATCAGTTGTTTGGTTATCCACGAGTTTCACTTGAACAGATGGTACAGTGGGTAGCGCATTGGGCAGAAATCGGAGGAACAACCTTGGGGAAACCGACGAAGTTTGAAGTGCGGGATGGCAAGTTTTGAGTTTCAGAACGTCCTACTTGCGGATCGACATCTTTCGTGTCGCCGTGAAATCTCCCGCTGTGAGCGTGTAAAAATAGAGACCACTGGCGATAGACTCACCCAATTGATTGCGTCCATCCCAATACACTGCACGGTTTCGAGCGGTGTAAAATCCTGCCGGCTGATGTCCCAGATCCAATCGACGAACCATCGCACCTGTTGCGTCGTAGATTCTGAGTGTCACCTCGGAAGCATACGCAAGATGATAGGGTATCCAAGTCTCTGGATTGAACGGATTCGGATAGTTAGGCAACAGCCCTGTTTCTTTCGGTATCAAAGCAGCGAGGAGCTGCTCAAGGAAGAAAATCCCCCGTCGCAACCTTAAATCCGTGAGATCTAACCCCTGTGCTTGCGTGAGCCAACCCCAAACCTCCGCCGCGGTGAGAGTGCCAAGTGCCACGGGACGTGCGAAAGGTGCCGCCGCGGTCTCCCCTAGCACGCCAGCAACCGTGACGAGATCCAGGATATTCACCACGCCATCCCCGTTGAGGTCGGCATCGTTCTGTCCTCCCCTTCCAAAGTGTGAGCTAATGGCTACCAAATCTTGAAGATTCACTACACCATCGCGGTTGACATCTCCGAACACCGTTGAGGGCGGGAGTTCCCACAGGAGCACCGTGCCATCCTCACTCCCGGTTGCCAGCGTCCGTCCATCCGGGCTGAACGCTACATCACTGACCCAACCCGTATGTCCGGCGAGCGTCCCCTTCTGTTCACCTGTGGCGACAGCCCACAGACGGGTGGTCTCGTCTAAGCCTCCACTTGCTAGCGTTTTCCCATCCGGACTGAATGCAAGGCTAAAGACATCATCCTCATGCCCGGTGAGAGTACGGATGTTTTCCCCCGTGACGGCATCCCACAGACGGACGGTAGCATCATAACTGCTACTTGCCAGTATCCGTCCATCCGGACTGAACGCTACGTCACTGACTCCAGCGGTATGTCCGGTGAGAATCCCCTTCTGTTCACCTGTTGCAATATCCCAAAGACGAATGGTATCATCCCACCAGCCGCCACCACTCGCTAGTGTCTTTCCATCTGGGCTGAATGCGATACTGTCAACCTCAGATGTATGCACCGTGAAGATTTGTCTGTATTCACCCGCGGTGACATCCCACAAACGGATAGTCTCGTCCAAATTTCCACTTGCCAGTATCCGTCCATCCGGACTGAACGCTATATCACTGACGCCCGTATTCCCGGTGAGAATCCCTTTCCGTTCACCTGTCACAGCATCCCACAGGCGGATTTCGTTATAATTCACACCTGCTAGAAGGTGTCCATCCGGGCTGAATGCTACGCTCCAGATCCAAAACTCGTTCAGGGTGAAGGTGCGCGTGTGTGCACCTGTAGCCACGTCCCACAGACGGACGGTTTCGTCTCTACTTCCACTTGCCAATGTGTGTCCATCGGGACTGAATGCTACACTCCAAATCGAATCCGTATGCTCGGTGAGTCTGTGTTTGTGTTCCCTTGGGGGCGGGAGTTCCCACAGGAGCACCGTGCCATCCCTACTCCCGCTCGCTAATGTCTCCCCGTCCGGGCTGAACGCAAGGCTAGTGACACTCCACGTATGCCCCGTGAGAGTTCCCTTAGAGACACCTGTGGCGACATCCCACAGCCGGATGGTATAGTCCCAGTGCCTCGCGCCACGTTGTCCCCCGCCACTGGCGAGCGTCCGTCCATCCGGGCTGAACGCAAGGCTCAAGACATCAGTCTCATGCCCAGTCAGTGTCCCCTTCTGTTCACCTGTCACAGTGTTCCACAGACGAATCTCTCGGCTACCCGCACTGGCGAGCGTGTTTCCATCTGGACTGAACACGAGGCTCCAGATAGTCGACCCCTGAGCGAAGAGGGTCTCCTTCTGTTCACCTGTGGCGACATCCCACAGACGGATGATGCCGTTCCAACTTCCACTTGCAAGCATTCCTCCATCCGGACTAAACGCGAGGCTCCGGATCCCTTCCGTGTGCCCGGCGAATGCTTGCCTGTGTTCACCCGTCGTAATATCCCAGAGATGCACTATATTATCACTTTCACTCGCTAGCGTCTTCCCATCCGGACTAAATGCCACGTTACCAACAAAAGACGTATGCCTGATTGTTAGCTTCTGTGCGCTTGTAGCGACATCCCACAGGCGAACGGTATTGTCACTACCCCCACTTGCCAACGTCTCCCCATCCGGACTGAAGGCGACACTATTGGCGCTGTCCGTATGCCCAGTGAGGGTCTGCTTGTGCGTTCCCGTAACCCCATCCCAAAGATACACCGCACCATTCTCCTCCGCACTTACTAGTGTTTGCCCATCTGGACTGAACGCAACACTAGAGATACCAGACACATGCCCCATGATCACCCCCTGCCGTTCACCTGTTGCGACATTCCACAGATACAATGGCCCCTCCTCCCCGTCACTTGCAAGTGTCTTCCCATCTGGACTGAACATAACATTATAGACCAAACCCGGCTGTCCAATTATCCGCTTGTGCTCACCCGTTGCAACATCCCACAGCCGCAACGTTTTATCCCAGCTCCCACTTGCCAGCGTCTCCCCATCCGGGCTGAACGCGACGCTAGTGACTCTATCCGTATGCTTGGTGAGAGTTCGTTTGCGTTCACCTGTCGCGGTCTCCCATAAAAGGATAGTCTTGTCCCCACTCACACTCGCCAACGTCTCTCCATCCGGGCTGAACGCGATACTCCAGATCACGATTGGATGGCCGTTTGTCCACTTGTGTTTACCCGTTGCGACCTCCCACAGTCGCAATGTACCGTCCGAATATCCAGCTGCTATCGTCCCTCCATCCGGACTAAACGCGACGCTATAAACCGAAGACCTAGGCTCGTCAAACGTCCACTTGTGTTCACCCGTAGCGACATCCCACAGACGGATGGTCTGGTCCCGACTTCCACTTGCCAGCGTTTTCCCGTCCGGGCTAAAGGCGAGGCTAGTGATCCAATCTGTATGCTCTGTGAGGATCTGTTTGTGTTCACCCGTAGCGACATCCCACAGACGGATAATCGGGTACTGCCGACCCTCACCACCAGCGAGAGTTCGTCCACCAGGACTGAAGGCGACGCTAGTGACCCAATCTGTATGCTCAGTAAATAGGTCAATCTCTTGGAGGGTCGCCGTATCATAGAGCCAAATCCCGGCGGAGCCAGTGACAGCAAGACGCGCCCCGTCCGGAGAATACTGAAACTCACTTATCCTGCCTTTACCGAGGCGTGCCCTGACACCTTCGGGTAAGCGCCATTGCGGAGAATCTTGGGCAAAGTTGTCCTGTAGAAACAGAACAAAAACGAACAACAAGCTAAACTTGAAAAACAGTCCCTTTTTCATGGGGTAATCCTCCTTTTTGAAGTAGAGGGGTAACACCTTCCATTCCAGTCAGTCGAACTTCTTATCTCACCCCGATAGTTGGTAGAGTCTACTTCCTAGCCCACCTCACAAAAATCACCTGCTTATCAACCCTGCGCAATTTAGATGCCACACTTATTGCCAATCACCTGAAGAGATTGCACAAAAAACCGAGTTTTTCAGAAAACGCTTTCTCCGGGCAACTTTACATCTGTTTTTGACCTGAACCGTCATTTCAAATGGAGCGTCGTACCGACAAAGCGGTTATCGAAATTGTGCGACACCATCGTTGCAAAAATGCTACACTCGCTACGCGCAATGATTGTCCTTAGATTTTTCTTGAACACTTCACATATATGTGCTATATTGGAATGCCATCTGGAAAGGAGGCCGTCAAATGATGGAATCACAAGCCGCTGTTGAAAAACGCTATCATGATGCGTTAGATTCCCTCGTTACAAAGGTCGAGAAAGATCGGAATATCATCGCTGCTATTCTGTGTGGTAGTATGTCCTACGACCAAGTCTGGGACAAATCCGACATCGACCTCCTACTCGTCCAAAGGGAGGGAAAGGGTAATCCCAGAGGTTACACTTTAACAGAAAACGACGTCAACATCCATGCGGAAGTCGTGCCAAGGGGTCAATTAAGACAATGGCAAGAGGCAGCCCTGCAAGGTTCATTTGAACACTCCTTCTTTTCCCGTAGCACCCTTCTTTTTTGTAGCGATGAATCGGTCAAGACATGGTATCAGAATGCCAACCTACATAACATCGGTGGGAGGGATAGGGCACTCCAACTCCTCATTGTCGCAACCGGATTGCTCCCCACATTGAGATATGCCGAAAAGCAGTTTTATGTCAACGGAGACATCAACTATAGCTTCCTGTCCATCCTGCGTACAGTAGAAAGTTTGGCAAGAATTGAGGTAATCCTGAACGATGAAGTGCCGTCGCGAGAGGTTATTCAACCCGCACTTGAATATAATCCTGATTTTTTTCGTGTCACCTATTCAGATCTGATTAACTGTGAGAAGAATGAAGGGACCATCCAAAGCGCCCTAGACACCATCAATACCTACCTCGACGAAAAACTGTTTATCTTCCAACCGATCTTGGATTTCTTAGCCGAAGCAAACGGTCCCCGATCCACGACAGAATTGAATAGCTATTTTCAAAAGAAGATCGGTGGCAATCGTCTTGACGCTGCCTATGAATGGTTAGCGCAAAAAGGCATCATTCAGCAGGTATCTACCCCTGTGAAACTTACACTGAAAAGTCAGGTTGAGATGGAAGAAGCCGCCTACTATTATGACCGCGAGGCAGCTTCCACAATGGGCGAATTTCATCCCCCACAATTGAAATTTGCTTTGAATCCTGATCTTCGCATCGGGGCGGATACACATCCACAGATTACGGAGGCGTTGGAGGCCTTGGTGGACAAAGTCAAAGACGATCGGTACATTATCGCGGCGATTCTCACCAGCAACCTCGCAGAAGATAATGTTTGGACACATACCAACATCAACCTCCTCCTCATTGGGCGCGACGACGCAAAATTCGATGAACACTACAGCCTAGTAGAAAATGGTGTAAATATCAATGTGACGATGCATCCACGAAAACGATACCAGCAGCTCTTGGAAGGTGGATTGCAGGGGAGTGAATTGCATTCAATTCTATCCAGAAGTCGAGTGTTGTTTACTAAGGATGAAGCCATTGAGAAATGGCATAGCGACCTGAAACACATCGGTCAAAGAGACCAAGAAACACAACTTATAAACGCCGGAAATAGTATCTTCGCGCTATTGACAAAGGCGGAAAAGTGGTTCTATGTAAAAAAAGATCTCAACTATAGCTTTTTATACATCATGCTCGTGGTTCAGCAGTTGGCACGGGTTGAGACCATTATGCACGGAGAGGTGCCGAAGCGGAAAGCTATTTATCAAGCGAGGGAACATAATCCCAATTTCTTTGACGTGGTTTTTACAGATTTAATCAATAAGGGTAAGGATGAGGAGGTGGTTCGTCGTGCACTTGAGACGATTGATCGCTATCTGAACGATCAGACCTTCACCCTTTTTCATCCGCTTTTCGATTTCTTGGCGAGCGCAGGCGGTACACGCACCGCCACCGAGTTGAGTGACTACTTCGGAGTGCGGCAGGCTTGGGTCGGACTTGTCTGCGAATGGCTGGCTCAAAAGGGGGTCATCGAGCAGTTTTCTTCCCCGCTGCGGCTCACTAAGGAAAGTAAAATCTCTGTTGAAGAGGCTGCATATTACTACGATGAGAACAACCCTTTTTTGGAGGGTATGAGATGGTGAAATCCCTGTCAGGGCTACATCGAGCGATGGTTCGTCGACTTTCACCCATCGTCCCATAGTCAAGAAGCGTTTAGTAGTCGCTTTTGGTAAAAATTTATGTTATCCTTTAACGCAAGTTGCTAGTTGTATGTGGCGCAGTAAAAGGCGACTCCCAATATCCGTAGGTCGGGCATCTTGCCCGACTCATAGCCCCAGCGGGGCGACATGTGTATAGAAAACAGGATAAAACCAGCCTTAAAGCCCCAGCGGGGCGACATGTATGTGGTATTGTAACGTAACTAGCAACTTATGTTATCCTTTAAGACAGAATAATCACAGTTTTCACGACAAAGCAATCTCAGTACGTTTGGATTTGATTTGAACTTCTATCTATCATATATTATATCGGGGAAAGCATGAAAATCACCGAGGTCAAAACTTACAATCTCAGCTATCCGTTGATTGAGCCGTTTGCAAACGCACGATCGTGGTCAAAGACGAGGAATGCGGGTATCGTGGAGATTCGCACCGATGCTGGCATTGTAGGCTGGGGCGAAGGTACAAACACGCCATCGCAAGCGGCGATTGACACCTGCTTGATTGGAAAGGATCCGTTTGATATAGAGGTCATCTGGAATACAATGTACCAAGGCAGAACTAATGCCGCCGCCATAAGTGGTGTGGACATCGCACTGTGGGACATTGTGGGGAAAGCATTGGATCAACCCATTTACCGCCTGCTCGGTGGCGCGTTCAGAAACCAGATCCCTGCCTATGCCACCGGGCTGTTCAAAAAAGATGTCCCTGACATCACCCAAACCTTGATGGACGAGGCAAAAAGTTACGTTGATCAAGGATTCTCCGCAATGAAAATGAAGGTCGGATTTGGGGAAGCCTACGATGTCAAAAATGTAGCCGCTGTGCGGAAAACAATTGGAAATACGATTATCCTTGCAGTTGATGCCAATTGCGGCTATGATGTTGGGACAGCAATTGATGTTGGACAGAAAATTGCTGAGAATGATCTCTTCTGGTATGAGGAGCCGATTACAACAAACGATGTGGACGGTTACGTAGAGATCCGCCGGGCACTCAATATGCGAATTGCCGGCGGCGAGGGCTTACAGGGACGCTGGGGGTTCCGAGATCTGATCCAAAAACGTGGATATGACATCGTGCAGCCCGATGTGAGTATCGCGGGTGGATTCACCGAATGCCGCAAGATCGCCGCGATGGCAAGTGCCAACCACCTCCGTGTACTCCCCCACATGTGGGGCAGCAGCATCCGCCTTGCCGCCACGTTACACTGGCAAGCAACGATCCCGGATGCCCCGCAGGCGTTAAATCCCATTCCTTCGTTATTTGAGTTCGACATGACGGAGAACGGTCTGCGCACTGATCTCGCCAAAGTACCGATTCAGGCGATCGATGGATACGTCCCCGTCCCGCAGGAGCCGGGCTTAGGCATTGAGATTGATCGGGCTGTTATAGAGAAGTACGCGTCATAGGGTAGAATACGATGAAATCAACAACACGTTGGTTAATTGGCGGGATTACTGTTTTATGTGTTTTAGGTGCGTGGTTGCTGTATCCGCATCAGGTTCAAAGCGAAGAGCAGAGCGAATTTAGCCACGAACTATTTAACCAAGTTTTGCAAAAATATGTCGATTCGCAAGGGCGAGTTGACTACGCCGGGCTCAAAAGCGATCCCGGAGCGCTGAAATCCTATTTGGATCTACTTGCGGTGAACGCGCCCAGCGATAAAGCGACTTTTCAGACCGGACTTGCCTTTTGGATTAACGCCTATAATGCGTTGACAATCAAAGGTGTTGTTGATAACTACCCGACAACAAGCGTTCGTAAAATCAAGCTATTCGGTGGTTTCTTTTCTCGCATCAAGTTCCAAGTTGGTGGGCGCAGCTATACCTTGGACAACATTGAACATGACATCATTCGCTATGAATATGGGGACCCGCGCATCCATTTCGCGCTAGTTTGTGCGTCGTTAGGATGCCCGATTTTGGAGAGGCGAGCGTTCGTTCCAAAAACGCTTGAAGAGCGGCTCGACAATGCCACAGCAAAGTTTATCAATAATCCAGAAAAGGTCCGGTTAGACCGTGAAAATCGTATGCTATACCTTTCAAAGATCTTTGAGTGGTACGCAGAAGACTTTGAGGATACCCACGGTAGCGTGATCAATTTCATTGCGGAATATCTTCCAGAAACGGATGCAGCATTTCTCAAAAAGGAAAAGGTACAACTTCAATATTTGGAATATGACTGGAATCTCAATGCACAGTCGGACGTGGAAAAGCAAAAGTGAACTATAGTCTCCATGAGTTTACGTTTTGCACATTACGCCCTATTACTGGGATTGGCTGGTGCCCGGTGCGGGTTGTATAATTTTACGTGGCCTCTGCTAGAATAACTAAATTCTTTCCGAAATCAAAATAACGATTGGAAAGGGAAAGATGGCAACACAATATTACTTTCTTGTTTCTTGCAAGAAAATAACAGATACGGAATGGACGATGGAGATGCAGGCGGACAGCGGAGAGATTCCTATGTCAATTGTTCATCCGGACTTAGAGACAGATGAGGTTTTAACAACAAATCCAATTACGCGAGCAATTGCGGAGGCAAAGGTTATGACAAACTACCTTCGTCAATTAAACCGTCATAGTGGCAGAGGAACTGTCGGACACAACGACTCGGTAATCCGAAATATTGGTCAACGTCTTTTGCAGTTACAGCTTGGACAACAGATTACCGTAAAAATCTCTTACTTTGAGCATAAGGGATTACGATCGGGATTATACGAGATTAATTCGCTTGGTGTCTCCCCTCCGATTGACCGTGGGCACCCTCTGCCAGCAACGCTTTCACAAGAGCAGAAGGCGCGGATTCCTCAAGTGCTCGTTGATGCAGTGGCTAGCTTAGAAAATCACGTTAACACCTTGCAACGGGAACTTCATGCGGCACAAAGAATCTTACGCGAATACGGAGCACAATTAGAAGCGCAGGATAAACAGATCCAGCAGTTATCAGTCGAAAACAACCAACTGAGAGAAAGCAGTGATTCAGAAACAGCGCCCACCCAATCAAGCGATTCACACCCACAAGAAGCAGGTACATCACAACCCGATTCACCAGCCGAGGAGGCTGATGAAGAAGCGCGGGATAAACAGATCCAGCAGTTATCAGTCGAAAACAACCAACTGAGAGAAAGCAGTGATTCAGAAACAGTGCCCACCCAATCAAGCGATTCACATCCGCAAGAAGCGAGTACATCGCAACCCGATTCACCAGTTGATGAGGCTGATGAAGAAGACATCGATACCGAAGCCCAAAGCCTGTTTCAGCAATTTTTGAAGTCCTCAAGGTTTTCAGAACCTCAGAACAAACCATCCACCAGTTATCCCCCAAAAAATCGTGGTAAAGGAAGCTAGTACTCTATCACTCACGCCATCAAACAGGTTTTGTGCAAGCCGTGTGAGGCCACGCCCCTATTTCTTTTCCTCAACTAATTTAGCGATAAATGCAACGATGTCAGCTGTATCCTGATCTGACAACCGATCTTCGGCAAAGAAGGGCATAATAAAACCACCCTTGCGGACGTAAGCAGCGATTCGGTGCTTACGTTTCTCTAAGTCTCGTGGTGGTCTCCTTTTGACAAGTTGAGAACCGATGCCCGCTTTTTTAGCGGTTGGATGGCATACGTTGCATGCCTGACCATACAATTTCCAACCTCTCTGTGCGTCGCCTTTCATCTCCATAATTTTATCCGCGGCTGCGCTCGCAGCGTCTTTGTCCAGCATTGCGATCTGAAACTGTGGTCCTTTGTTATCTCCAGAGACATGCGCGAAATAAGCCATCAAGGCTGCGGCTTGTTCCTCTGGAATTGCAATCGGATCGACTTTATCAGAGGGAATTTTCTGCAAAAAATGCTGATAGCAGAAGCCTCCACCGCCAGCAGCCCGTTCAAAGATATCTGCTGTAATCATGCCACCTTTTGCCGTACCACGGTGCGGCACGCCGACGATGCTGTGTCCCGCACGTATCCGACCATCAGGGTTTGTTGCTTCGTCAAAATCTGCGTGGCAATCTGAACAGGAGAGACCACTGACCTTGGCGGGGTCAAGTGTTCCACCAAAAGACGGATCGCTAAAGAGTTCCCTCCCCATCTTGGCTTTTTCAGACATTTCTGCGTTTGTTATGGTTACCAATGAGAGCGTTAAGAGGGTTGTTAAACCAAAAACAACAATTCTGTACATGCCAAATCTCCTTTCGTGTGTCGTAAGTTGCAATGAACTAAAACTGCCATAATGGTATCAGACTGGGTATCGGTCGTCAATGAAAATCAATTCAACTTTAAGGGCATTTATGGTGGATCTTAGAATTAATGGGACACTCCAAATTGGTAGGCGCTGTTTTCAACTGCGCCGTTTCAACCCACGCGCCTATGTGGTAGGTTAGGAAACTGCATCTACTGGGTTGGACTGAATTCGGTGCGGTTAGAAACCGCGCCTACCGGACCTGGGGAACATATAGCATTACCGAATTATTTTCTGAAACCTCATGCAACCGCGCTGGTGTCAATAGCAAATTACCCAATTAATAAATTAATTTTCATTTATGGTAGATTTTAGAATTACTTAAACAGTTCCAATGCACATGTACAGATTGGGAAATCTGTACCCACAAACAACCCCCTAAATCCCCCTTGTCAGGGGGACTTTGGCGAATGTTCACTTATTTGTCTAATTCACCATAGTTTGCAATCTAGGATCACAATCTAACAGATCGTGGTACAAAAGTCGATTGTAGGTCGAGATTCATATCTCGACAGAATATCCAGCGTGGTGTGCAACAAGCCGGGTTGATTGAGCCAAAACTATCGCGCTAGGGGTGTCGATTTTGGAAAATCGACCTACAGAAATCTGAAACTATCTCTAATGTGTGAACAAAGGGTTGGGAGACCCAACCCCTACGAAGGGCTATGTGTCTGTGTGCCCTTTTGATTATCTGATTGCGATGAAATGTCAACAGAACCTATTTATTTTTAGGAATCCACCATAGTTATCCTGTAGGTTGAAAACTCTCGGAGTGGAGAGAGATCTCCGAGTCCTGAAGCTCCCGATTGCGACTTCCATCTGTTATGCCGTAGCATTCACCGCTTGGATGAGCGCAGTGATATAGCCAAACTGGAATGCCCACCCTTGCCGTACACGACTTGAAACCCCCGGCAGGGAGACATCATCCGGATGATGCGGTGCATGGTCAGGCATCAGCATGTAAGAATATCCTACGTCTCGCAGCACCTGCGCAACCTTATACATATCCACATCCCCTTCATCGGGCCAAACCTCCTGAAAATTGTGCAATCCACCGCGGATGTTACGGAAATGGATGTTAAACAACTTTCCCCTCGCCCCGAAGTACTGCACGATTTCGTACAATTCTTCGCCGGGATTTTCTAACCCTTCCGAAGCAGTTCCACAGCAGAAGTTGAATCCGTGGTAGGGACTATCTACCAACTCAACAAAACGCTTTAATCCTTCAAAGACCGGGTAATTCCACAATTCGACACCCTTCAAAACCGGTGCCGGTAGGTCATTGAAATGACAAGCCATCTGTACATTGTTCGCCTCTGCCACCGGAATTATCCGCTCCAGAAAATAAGCTATCCGTTCAAACGCTTCGTCCCGGCTCACCCGTCCAAGTTTGGTCAGTGTTTCATTGTCAAACTTGGACATGTCGAAGGTGCTGTAGGTCGTTCCACCTCGTCCGGGTGTGCTTTCCGTCCGATAGATTGGGAAGTGAATTGTATGGAAGTTATAGTTTAACCCGCGTAGTCCGGCCTTGCCTGCATTCTCAATATCTTGACAAACCGTATCAAGATCTCGGTCACGCTGCGGGTCTTGCGCGAAGGTGATACTCTGCGGTAGTCCGATATGAATCATCTCAAGACTAACGCCTTCGGCTGCAGCCTCCTCCTTGTGTCGGAGCAGCGTTTCGACATCTGTGTTTTCGACAGACGCATCCATGTGTGTCACACCGTGTCGGACGAGAAATTGCAATTCTGGTTTTGATGTCCCTACACCTTGAACACCCACGTGCATTTTCGCTTTTCCTTGTTGTGATTGATTCATGACTAATTTCTCCTTTTTGGAGAGTGATGAGTTTGCCCTCCTCGACCTGTGGAGCGACGAGCTACTCTCTCACTTCTGTTGAGTCGAAATTTACGCACATAGATTCTTTCGGATTCGCATCAACTCACTCCGGGTTTGTACCCACCAATGTTCGCGAATCAAAATCCAAAAATTCGCGCCAATTCATGTGATTCTTGGAAGCAAATCGCTTTCAGCCCAACTCTGATTCGGGAAAAAGATGCGCGCCTGCGGTTGCTATCTATGGTGCTGCCGCATTTACCGCTTGGAGGAGCGCAATGATATAGCCAAACTGGAACGCCCACGCCTGTCGTACCCGACCCGAAACCCCCGGCGGGGAGACATCATCCGGATGATGTGGTGCATGGTCAGGCATCAGCATATACGAATAGCCTACATCTGCAAGCACTTGTGCGACTTTGTACATGTCCACATCCCCTTCATCGGGCCAAACCTCCTGAAAGTCGTGCAGCCCACCACGGATGTTACGAAAATGGATATTAAACAACTTCCCTCTCTCCCCGAAGTACCGTACAATCTCGTACAGTTCTTCGCCGGGATTTTCTAACCCTTCCGAAGCGGTCCCACAACAAAAGTTGAATCCATGGTAAGGGCTATCTACCAACTCAACAAAACGCTTCAACCCTTCAAAGACCGGGTAGTTCCACCGTTCGACGCCCTTCAAAACCGGAGCCGGTGGATCATTAAGATGACACGCCATCTGTACATTGTTCGCTTCTGCCACCGGAATGACCCGCTCCAGAAAGTAGGCAGCCCGTTCAAACGCTTCATCCCGGCTCACCCGACCCGCTTCGGTCAGCGTGTCATTGTCAAATTTTGACATATCAAAGGTGCTGTACGTCACTCCGCCTCGTCCGGGTGTACTCTCCGTCCGCTGATGCTGAACAATGCAGAAGTTATAGTTCAGTCCACGGAGACCGGCTTTGCCCGCATTTTCGATCTCTTGACAAACTGTATCGAGGTCTCGACCTCGCTGTGGGTCTTGAGCGAGGGTGATACTCCTTGGGAGATTGATATGAATCATCTCAAGGCTAACGCCTTCGGAGGCAGCTTCTTCTTTATGTCGAATTAGTGTTTCAGTCTCTGTGTTCTCGACAGAGGCATCCATGTGTGTCACACCATGCCGGACAAGAAATTGTAATTCTGGTTTTGACGTTCCTATACCTTGAACGCCCACGTGCATTTTTGCTTTACCTTGTTGGGATTGGTTCATGGTTAAATTCTCCTTTTGGGGGCGATGGGTATGTCCTCTTCGACCTAGACAAATTCATGGGACATTGTAGCGAAGACGTATGATTGGCGTCAAGAGAAAAGGATTGACCCCGATTGGGCGATATGATACACTCCTCTAGGGTATTGTATGAAAGAGGTCGCAGGCATTGAAACGAAACTGGGAGGAAAAGTGCATGGACATTGACAAATTGAAAGTCGAGCTAGAGGAATACGGCTTCGTCATCATACATAACCTGATCCCCACCGATCAAGCAGCCCACATGACAGACCGCCTGATAGACATCATGCGTCAGCAGTCCGATAGGGATATGCCGAATCAAAATCTGCGCGGCGTGTTTAATTACGACGACCAAGATACGTTCATCCCGCTCGTTACTCACCCGGTGTATTTAGAGTTGGCAGCGCACATGTTGGGCCCCGGCTTCCAGATGGCAGAGGTCGGTGCGCGATGGATTAAACCGGGGGCAGAAGCTCAAGGTCTTCACGCAGATGTACCAATCGGCTGGTTTCCCCAATCCGGCTTGACGATACCAGATGCCTGTTTTCTCGTCAATTGTATCTGGATGTTGACCGATTTTACGCTCGAAAATGGTGCTACGCAATTAATGCCTTTCAGCCACCATTCGCGCCGAACCCCACGATCCGGAGTTGACTATGACCATCTGGTCACCGCCGAAGGTCCCGCAGGTTCTATCATTATTTTTCACGGAGCCATCTGGCATCGTGGAGGATCCAACGTTACTGCGGACAAGAATCGTATGGGTGTGTCAAGCGGATTTCACGCCTCATGGATGGACCCGGCAGCCGGGGGATGGTATCTGATGAAGAGAAGTGTGCGTGACCGGATGCCACCAGAAATCCAAGCGATGAATCGGCATGTGGTCGAGGGCTAGGGCGATTCGTTTTAATGGATAAATTACGGGTTGCTTTGAATCCAATCTTATCAGGGGTAGATCAATAAGGAGTGGGTTATGGCGGAGAAGAAGGCATATTGGGGATTGTTAAGCACCGCCCGAATCAATGAGCGAGTAATCCCCGCCATCCGCAGTTCGGGACGGAGCGAACTCTTGGCTGTGGCAAGTCGTAATAAAGAAAGAGCACAGACTTATGCCAAACAGTGGGACATTCCCCGCGCCTACGGCACGTATGAGCAGATGCTTGCTGATCCAACAATTAACGTGATTTACCTCTCTTTACCCAACGATTTACACACCGAGTGGGCTATCAAGTGCGCGGAGGCAGGAAAGCATGTTCTGTGCGAAAAACCGATTGCCATTGCGACCGAAGAGGTAGCTTGTATGGCACAGGCAGCTGACAAAAACGGTGTCATCATACAAGAAGGCGCGATGATGCGCTTCCATCCACAGACCCAGTATCTGCGAGAGCTGGTCGCCAAAAGAGTCATCGGTGACATCCATCTAATCCGCGGCATTTTTGCTTTCACCCTTGACAATCCGGGGGATATCCGACTCGATACAGATATGGGCGGCGGGTCACTGTGGGACTTG
Organism: Candidatus Poribacteria bacterium; assembly: GCA_965208425.1. Lineage (GTDB taxonomy): Bacteria > Poribacteria > WGA-4E > WGA-4E > PCPOR2b > PCPOR2b. The sequence goes on from OZ242335.1 coordinate 845,253, forward strand.
GGTAGCTATTGCGTGAGTTTTGCACGGACGGTGCTACAAGCAGAACCGGTTGAGGTCAGTGCCTATCAGGTCAGCGGCGATACCGGCGTTGATATGAGTTTATCGGCGCAGATGCAATTCCAGACAGGCACACTCGTTCAATTCTTTTCCAGCTTTCAATCGTTCGCTCATATTGAGGCAGACTTTCTCGGCACCGAAGGGAGAATCTTTGCGGATATACCGTGGGCTAATCACATCGGTGCTTCATCTAATGTGCAAGTTACCCGAGGTGGTGATGCCGAAGAGACATCAACCTTTAGTGATAACATAGGAGGTCACACGACCAGTACAAAAACGTACGAGAATATGAACGCCTATCAGTGCGAAATTAATTCAATGGTCGAGAGTGTCCTGAACGGTGCCGAGCCCGTCATCTCGCTGACAGATAGTTGGAAGAATGTCGCAACAATAGTCGCGCTGCACGAATCGGCACGGACAAGCAAACCTGTCCGCCCCGAAATGTGGAACGAGAAACTCACCTAACATCGCTGCTGAGAGTAGGGTTCAACGATCTTTGTTCCTTACAGGTTTATCATGAAAATTAAAGAAATTCGCGCCGTCAATATAAATATCCCACAGACCCCACCAAAAACCAAACCACGCCGTCCGACGTGGAATAAGAGTGCACCACGTGCGTTGCCCATCAACAAATATCCAGAGTTCTCCCGATTGCCTGGCCAAATGCCCGGCATGGGTGGAGGACAGGTGTGGGTGCAGGTCACCGCTGAAGATGGAACATGGGGGCTGGGGTCCTGCAGCTTTGGTGATTCCGTGGCGGTCTTGATTGACCGTGTCTTTGCACCACTGTTAGAAGGTCGGGATTGCCTTGCCACCGAATTTCTCAATGATCTGATGTGGCGCTCAATGCAGCGACTTGGTGCAGCGGGCCATGCTGCGGTGGCGCAGAGCGGCATAGATCTAGCGTTATGGGACCTCAAAGGCAAATTGCTGGATTTGCCGGTGTTTCGGTTGCTCGGCGGACCGTGCCGAGATAAAATTAACCTCTATGCTACGGGCGATGACTTAGACTGGGGCATGGAACTCGGTTTCAAGGCTTTCAAAGTAACAAACCCCGCACATTACGGGAGCGGTATTGAGGGGTTGAATCTGGTCGAGGAGAAACTTGCAACGGCCAGAGAAACGATCGGTCCGGACGCCGAACTGATGCTCAACGCGGTCATGTCATATAACGTGGAGTTTGCCGTACAGATCGCCGAACGGCTGCGTCCCTTCCGGATGCGCTGGCTGGAAGAGCCGCTAATTCCGACGGACCTTAAGGGTCACATTGAGTTAAAGAAATCGGTGCCATGGATGCCGATTGCCACCGGCGAAGACCACCACGGACGACATGCCTTTCGACAACTTGTCGAGCACCGATGCGTGGACGTAATGCAACCCGATCTGAAGTGGTGTGGAGGGCTTTCCGAGGCGGTCAAGGTATATACCATCGCTGAAGCAGCAGGCATTGTAACAATTCCTCATGGTGGTGGCAATACACCGTTCGGTCAGCATTTTGCTCTAGCGCTGCCTGAATCACCGATGGCAGAATACTGGCTAGGCACAGACCCCGGTGTTCCGCTCTCCGAGGTGTGTCCCCTCCCCGGCATGGCGATGCCGAAGGAGGGATATTTAGTACCTTCAGACGCACCGGGGTTTGGCATGGAGATCAGGAAAGAGTGGATAAAACCTTGGGTACACAGGTAGATCCCGTTGACCGTATAGATAATCCAATCGACGATCCGCGTGAGTATATTATAGTGAATTCTAAAAATAAATAGGCACTTTCGCTTCCCATGTTTGGTAGACGCTCTCGTTGGGGTTCTATCCCACCGCTGTCGTAGCGGTAACAAATTGGCGAATATGGCAACACCTTTCTAAAAACTGAAAGCAGTGACTAGGCGGATGGACCTGAGCCATAGGGGATTCGTGTCGCCCTATCACATAGAACGATAAATCGTTCACCCGTTGCCGCCCGGTAGATATGCCGGGTAAAAAGTATCTGGCTGGCTTGGCAGGTGCGTTCCCTGCCTCGTCTCCCGCCAGTAGTTTCCCTTATGGCGTGGGCCCGTTAGGGTGTGATTCCCTAGCTGTGACCCCGGCTATCAGAGCGGGTAAGAATCCCAAGCCTTTAGGTTTGGGAGTACGTCAAACCACACAAGCCGCAGCGAAAGGAAACCTTGTCATGAAAACACTGGAAACAATCCCAACGCTTTAGCGTTGGGTCAGATGGCGTAATTTTAGTTGATAGCGACATCAAAATATGGCATAATTCCTTTGTCCTTGTGGGAGAGTTCTACGCCACCGCACCGTAGCGTCTCCCACACCTTTTAGAACAAGGTGTAAGGACAAACAGGACACACCCATGTTAAAAACTCACAAAATAGCATTAGATACAAACAACGTCCAAGCGACACAATTCGCGCAACATTGCGGATATGCTCGTGTTGCTTACAATCACGCCCTTGCTGATTTTAAGGATGGCTTAGACAGTGGCAAGTGGCATAGCCATATAGAGTTAAACAAACGTTTTAATTCGGTCAAATATGAGCAATACGAGTGGTGCAACGAGTTAAATCAACGTGCTGCTCACAATGCGATTTACTTCAACTTTCAGAATGCTGTTAAGCGTTGGCAGTCAGGTGAGAGTCGTTTTCCAAAGTTCAAGAAGCTTCTCGTGGTCAAAGTTTCCAAGCAGACGCAGGTCGAGGCACAACTATTATCGAAGGACAGCGTATAAAACTACCTAAGATCGGTTGGGTTCGCATGTTTCAAAAACTTCGACACCTCGGCACTACCGTCAAAGTTGTCATCTCAAAGACGGCTAACCGTTGGTTCGCTTCTCTCACTGTAGATACATTTACAGACGATCCTATACCTGATATTCGACGCACACCCGTTGTTGGTGTTGATGTAGGTATCAAGCACCTTGCAGTTACTTCCGAAGGTGTCTATTACGAAAATCCAAAGGTATTACGCCGATACGAACGCAAGTTGAAACGTTTGCAACGTCAGTTAAGCAGGCGAAAGAAAGGCAGTAGCAATTGGCGTAAAACGAAAGCCAAGATTGCCAAGCTGCACTACCGAATCACCTGTATCCGACAAGATGCACAACACAAGGCAACAACGGCTATCGTCAACGGTGCGAGTCGAATTGGGATTGAGGCACTTAACGTTGCAGGTATGTTAAAGAATCATAGGCTTGCAAAGGCGTTATCGGACGCTTCGTTGTCAAGTTTGCTATCTATGATCAAATACAAATCAGAACGGATAGGGGTTAAGATTGTAGAGGCAGACACCTTCTACCCGTCCAGTAAGACTTGCTCGGCTTGTGGTACAGTTGATAGTGATTTATCCTTGTCAGATAGGACATACCATTGCAGGGTGTGTGGGCATACACAAGACAGAGACCTAAACGCTGCAATTAACCTACGAAACGTCGCCATGGGACACACGGAGACTTAAAACGCTTGTGGAGATTTTGTAAGTCCTCACCTGCAACGCGAGGCAAGAATCGTTGAAGCAGGAAGATAGCATGGAGATGATACAATGTCTACCAATAAGTCTATTAAGAATCCCAATGTTTCAACTTTGGGAGCAGTCAAAATAGATCGTAATAAATTCCTTGAGGAGGGGTATGTTGTTCTACGCAACGTTGTTCCGGCAGATGAACTAGATGCGCTGCGCGCAAGCTACGAGATTCTGGTTGAACGACAAAAAATAATTTGGGCGCAGGAACGCAAACCAGACGACCCGCCCGGCGGTGTGTGGGAAGCCGCCGCCCAACCGCGATTGCTCCTGCACCGAAGTCCGCTCGCAGACTTGATAGACAAAGATACTGCTAGTGCTGTGGAGATCTGGCTTCATGAAAACACACAAGGCACTAGCAGCGAGTTGTTGGGGGTGTCAGATGCAGCGGTCACAGAGATGATGTTGATGTGTAATCCGGTTCGAGATCGAGGTCCCGCCCATTGGCACCGTGATTTATATCCCCCTTACGGTGCCCCGTTGCAAGGTTATGTCGACGATATCGTCGAGTCGGGTCCCAGATACGTGCAGTGGAATCTCTGCCTCTATGACGATGATGTGCTATGGGTGGTACCCGGCAGCCACGCGCGTCTCAACACGGAACGCGAAAACGAACTGTTGCGGACAAATCGATATGTTCCTTTTCCCGGTGGCGTTCAAACACACCTCAATGCGGGCGATGGTGTGGCTTATATCCTGCCAATTTTGCATTGGGGCAGTAACTATAGCACCAAAAAGCGGCGCACGATTCACGGCGGCTTTTCAACCTTCACTCAGTATGAAAACCAAAGTTACCTGAAATATCTGTCAATCTCTGCCCAAGAGACATTTGCGCGTTGGATACAGCGTAGTGATCAGATGATAACGCACACCGAATCAATACTTCGAGCCGCCATTAAAAAAGATGCTGCTGCCTACCACGCGAGTCTCGAAAAACTTCATCCGGGCCGGGGCGAAAAGAGCAAAATGCTCTCGACAGTATACCTGAGCAAGATTGCCAAACGCGTGTATGATTGTAAACAGCCCGATTTTGAAAATCTACCACAGGAGAACCGCGCCTGGACGACTCGATCGCATCCGATTACGCTCCAATGGGGGCTGCCTCTTGCGGATCGATTCTCTTTCGAGGAAGCGCGAACCTTGTGGGACCGGTTCAAACCAGTTGATGCCCGTACCCAGTCCGATGTTGAGGACGCCGCACCCGGATATGAGAACCGTCCGTCGCGGTATCACTTCAATGAGATGCCCACTGATTTCAGCGTTGAGGACTTTATCGCTAGCTGGATGCAATCAAGGTAATGGCGCAAATTGGTAAATAGAGGAGAGTGTATTGCAGAAGGAACTCGAAACCGCCATACAAGCCGCCAAAGAAGCGGGCGAAATCGCGATGGGGTATTATCAGAGCAGTTACAACATTCGTGAAAAAAGTCCCAATAATCCTGTTACTACCGCTGACTTAATGACAAATCAGCGGATTCGAGAGATCATCTACCATGCTTTCCCTGACGATGGATGGCTCTCTGAGGAAACAGAGGATTCTCCGGATCGACTGGAAAAATCCCGTGTGTGGGTTGTCGATCCCATCGACGGAACAGACGAGTTCATCGCAGGCATCCCTGAATTTGCGATTTCGATTGCCCTCGTGGTTGAAGGCACACCGGTTATCGGGGTGTTACACAATCCTGCTACAGCAGAACTCTTTTATGCTTATGCCGATGGTGGGGCATTTTGCAATGGAACGGCGATTCATTGCTCGTCATGCCAAAGCCTCAAACAAGCATCAATGCTTGTTAGCCAAACGGAGCACCGAAAAGGTCTGTTGGCAGGCCTGATTCCATTTGTTGCAGAACTTCAGTATATTGGGAGTGTCACCTATAAACTAGCAAAGCTCGCGGCGGGTGTGGGCGATCTTTATATTACTGTACGCCCTAAAAATGAGTGGGACTTCTGCGCCGGCGATCTCATTCTGCGCGAAGCCGGCGGCATCTTGTGGGATAAGGCAGGTCAGACCATAGGGTATAATAAAATAAGCGTTAGGCAGCCTACGGGGCTATTCGCTGGCAATCCAACTCTTGTAAAACAGATACTACACCATTACTCAGCCAAACCGGTCTATGTTTAAAGTTACCGATTATAGTGAATTCAAAAAATAAATAGACACTTTCGCCCCCATGTTTGGTAGGCGCTGTTTCCAACCGCGCCGATTTGGAATGTCTCATTAATTCTAAGGTCCACTATAAAATTGAGAAGTGGTGAATTTTCGATTGAAAATTGGAGAAAATGGAATAGAAGGAAAAGCGTGAAAGATTTTCCTTCTATTTCAGGTATGAAAATGCTGTGTCTCGGCGAGGGCTTTCCAAAGGTGAAGCACCTGCGGAAGGTTATAGAAGCTCTTGTAGGTACTGCACTCGCGTATGATGGCGCAACTTACGAAGGGCTTCATCTTCAATTTGGCGTACCCTTTCCCGGCTAATTTCAAGCTTTCGTCCAATCTCGGCAAGAGTGTGCTCCGTGCCATCGGTCAAACCGTAACGCATCTTGATTACAAGTGTTTCACGCTCCGCTAACGTGCCGAGGACCTTTTCAAGCGACTCTTTCTCTGAATTAGAAAGCAATTCTTCTTCAGGAGTCACCTGCGAATCATCAGCTAGTAGGTCAGAAATCGTTGCGTCGGGTGAAGATTCACTCAATGGCGAATCTAGCGAAATTGTTCCCTTCGTGCTTTGGAGAATTTCGATGACACGGTTTTCGGGCATCCCCACCGCTTCAGCGACGTCTTTGATGCCCGGCTCACGTTCGAGATCCTTGGCGAGCTTGCTCTGTGCCTGCTTGATAGAGCGCCGGGTTTCTCCAACGTAACAGGGGATACGAATTGTCTGGCTCTGCTGATCTAATGCACGTTTAATCGCTTGCATAATCCACCATGTTGCGTAAGTGCTGAAGCGATACCCTCTTGCGAGATCAAATTTCTCCACAGCCTTCATCAAGCCAACACTTCCCTCCTGCATCAGGTCGAGGAAGGAAAGTGACGATTTGTTGAAATTATGTTGTTTGGCAATGCTTGCAACAAGCAATAGGTTCGCCTCAACAATTTTCCGTTTCGCTTTTTGGATGATTTCAACAGCGTCGTGCAAATGGTCCTCCAGCGTGTTAAGGCGTTTGCACTCTTCAGCCTGATCGTCTGGCGTCATTGTAACATCCGCCTTAACGTGCTTTTGGTAGACCTTAATTTCCTTTTGAATCTGGTCCAAAAGCGTGGCAACGTGCATTGGACTCCACCAAATTCCGTTCGTTTCCTTCTGTTTAGCACCGCGTCGTCGACCGGTTTTTGGACGTACCCTTTCTAAAATACAGAGCGGCAGCTGATCCAATAACGCCGTTACCCTCTGTTTTCCCTCTTCAAACCTCTGAAACAGTTCAACCTCTTCTTCAGGGGTAAGCAAAGGAGTGCGAGCAATCTCTTGCAGATAAGAAAACGCTTCATCTCGGTTACCATCACCAACATCGCTACGTCGTCGAAAAGAAGAGATCAGACTATCCTCTGTTGTATCTTCCGCAATGCTGTTTTCTTCATCATCAACTTCATTCGTTCTGTCGGTGGGTACTGAGAGGAATTCATCGTTGTCTTCAAACTCCAAAACCGCTTGATCATCGTCAGTTCCACGATGCGTGAATTTACGTTCTTTACTCATTTCTTGTTCATCTCCATTCTACTAAACTCTGTCGAACCTTAAAAAGGTCAAAAATATACAAAAAATCCGTAAATCTCCTACTATTTATTATTCACATTTATACAATGAACATGATGTATGAAACGTGATATGTTATAATATGTATCAGAAAAAATTAAGCTAATCGTCGATAATCGTACCAGTCTACTAATATTCAACCGTGCAACATCAGAACTTCTCTTGACTCGCCACCCAAGCTGCTGATGCCAAGGGTGTAAAATCTTAAAATCATTCTATTCAACGACTTACATAATTATCCATCAACTCGGAGGTCACTATGAATCAACTTACCAAAACCGATGTTCTCGGACGCCTTCAACAGGGGGAATCATTTATTGGAGAAGACTTGACGGATATCGACCTGTCGGGGGCTTCCACTGATTTAACGGAAGCAAACTTCAACGCCACGAATCTTTCCAATGCTAACTTTAAAGGCGCAATGATGAAAGGCGTTTTCCTCGTTGGAGCAAATTTAACCAACGCTAACTTTGAGGGCGCAGACCTTGAAGGCGCGTTTCTCAGTGGTGCGGTGCTTTCTGGCACAAATTTTCGAGGCGCAAATTTACGCAAAGCTACAATTGGTGCACCAGATTGGGTCGTTTCGGATGCGTTTGGCAGCCTAACCAGCTTTGAAAATGCCAATCTCGAAGATTCAACTTTCGGTGAAACTGTGATGAAAGGTGCCATTCTGTTTGGAGCTAACCTCAAGGGTGCCTATTTATACGAAGTAGATCTTTCAGAAGCTGTATACAAATCTTCAGACCTTGAAGGGGCAGTTACCAAACAAGCATTTCAAGAATCAATTTGGGATTAAACGCCGAAAATTCTCCCCAAGAGATATATACTATCACAACTTACAACACTAATGTCAACCCCTAAATGATTTATTCGATCAACATTGAGACGTTTTAATACCCAATTCAGTTTACAAATAATTTACAAGAATCTTTAGAGCTGCTGCATCGAGGTGATCTCAATTTAACCAAACACACGGTTCAGCCTCGAAACTGCATCTGACACAACCTCTGGTATAGTCCTCCATTTTTTAATAACTCTTGGTGTGTACCGCTTTCAACAATCTCCCCACCATTCAGGACAAGAATCTTGTCCGCATGAATAACGGTCGAAAGCCGATGGGCGATAACGAAGGTTGTTCTGCCTTTCATTAAATTTTCAAGAGAGGTTTGAACGAGCACCTCCGATTGACTGTCAAGTGCTGAAGTGGCTTCATCAAGCACAAGGATGGGAGGTCCCTTCAGAATTGCCCGTGCAATCGAGAGGCGTTGCTGCTGACCAGTAGATAACTTGGCTCCAGATTCGCCAATCTGTGTTTCATATCCTTTGGGCATTTGAATAATAAAGTCGTGTGCATTTGCTTGCTTTGCAGCGTCAATTGCCCCCTCTCGTGTCGCTGCCGGGGTGCCATAGATTATGTTCTCCATTACCGTCCCATCAAATAGGATAGTATCTTGTGGAACAATCGCGATATGGCGTCTGAGGTCCTCTAATGCCACTTCGGAAGTAGGAACCCTGTCAATCAGAATCTCGCCGGAATCCACTTCGTAGAAACGCGATAGCAGATTAAGTAACGTTGTCTTTCCACTTCCACTCCGACCCACCAACGCAATAACTTCGCCCGGTTTCGCATGAAAACTTATATGCTTGACGACCGGCTCATGCTCATATCCGAAGGAGACATCTCGAAATTCTATCTCACCACGAACCGACGGCAACTTCAACTGGTTTTCGCGCTTGTACGCCTCTTTTTCAAAGTCGAGAACGTAGAAAATCCTTTTGGCAGAAGCAAGACTCTGCTGTAGTACATTGTTGAATAATCCAATGGTTCTGATCGGCTTAAACATCAAGCTGACCATGCCAATGTAACCGATAAACCAACCAGTTGTAAGCTGCCCCTGAACAACCTGCCAGCAGCCAAGCCCAAAAACGGTTGCAATCCCGATTGCACTAATCAACTCCACAAGTGGAGGCAACATCGCTGTGAGTCGTACACGGCGCATGGCAACGCGGTATTGCCCCTTGTTTGTTTGGGCAAAGCGGTTACGTTCTACCTCCTCCGCGGTAAAACTCTTGATAATTTTAAGCCCGAAGAGCGTCTCTTTCAGTTGTGAAGAAATATCCGCAGTCTGTTGTTGGATTTCCGAGCTAGTGCTGCGGATCCGTTGTCCAAACCGGTTAATCAGATGGGCAAGCAGCGGAAAAACGAGCAGCGCAAGTAACGTCATCTGGACACTTCGGAACAGCATGACCGAGATAAAGACGGGGATGCAGACAGCTGCACGAATGGTGTTTGCCGTAGATCCCACGGCATACTGCCAGGTGCGGACATCATCTGTGACGCGCGCCATCAAATCCCCTGTCCGATGCGCTTTCAGTACTCCCAAAGGCGCGAAAAGGATTTTTTCGTATAACTCGTTTCGCACGCGGGTAATCAATTGATACCCAACGCGCGCCATCAAATAATCGTTACAATAAGTAAATCCTCCTTTTACTACGACCAGTGTCAGTATGCCTGCCAAGATCCAACCGATAAGTCCGAAGGCATCGCTCGCGTTTGTAATAGTGATTGCAAGTCCATCAAATGTTCCCTCAAAATGGAAATACTGGATCTGAATGGAACCATCTTCAAAGCGCCGAGTTTCAATCAGTTTGAGTGCGTCAATTGTATCCGCCAAAATGTGGATATAGCCGGCTTCACAGAAGGCAATCAGGAGCGCACAAATGACCGCTAATATAATTGAGCCGAGGTGCGGCGATAAATACCTTGCGAAACGTGAGAATGTGGACATTTTAGCGCTTTTCCGCAATCGTTATGAGCCGTCTCGACTCCGTCAGAAACGGGCTATAGTCAAAGTCGCCGTACATCGCATGCACCTTCAAACCTGCTGACGCTAACATCTCTTCCAACTCTGTCGGGAAGTAAAACCGAATGTGATTAACCGACTCCTGAACCGTGCCAGTAGAGAGGTCTATCACCGTTCGATGGTCAGATAGCTGTCCGGAGATCGAATCGTATTCGACCTTCGCAAGTGCTAGCAGCGATTCAGACATCCACCACCAGTTGCGCGTTTGATCCAATTGAAACACTGCATAGGGATTCCAGTATTCCAGCAAAAATTTCCCGCTCGGCTTAAGAGCTGCGGCAACCGCTGTAATAACCCCTTTATTATCGTTATCTTCAAAAAAACCGAAGCTGGTAAAGAGATTAATAACTGCGTCACAGACTGGCTTTAAGGGGATATGGCGTGTATCGCCCTCAACGAAGTGTACTTGGCTCTGGCTTGAAGATCCATTTTTCTGCGCTTCCGCTAAAAGAAAACGGGAGCTATCTAAGCCGACAACCTTCATGCCGCTGTCCGCCAAAAGTTGTCCATGCCGTCCCTGACCGCAGCAGAGGTCTAAGACAGTCGCCCCTTGCACAAGATCGAGTGCTTCACAAATGAATTCGACCTCTTCTGCTGTTTCTGCTGCCGGAGGGAGTTCGGAAAGGAGATAGGTCTGATCCCACATCGTGCGTCACATTCTATACCGTCCAAACTGGACGGTTTTTGTCTTGGCTGCCGTTCCCACCTTGCAGCGTATTTCCAACTGTTTGGTGTTGAAATCCACGGCGTCGATTACCCCAATTGAAATTGTTGTGCCGGCTGCGTCGAGTAACCCGACCAAGCAGTGTTCAAAGTATTGGGGAGTTTCAGTGACCAAATTCTTCAAACTTAGATGATTTTTCAATCGTGCTTGGATTAGATTTGGCAGTGTATCTAGCGTGACCAATACCAACGATCGGTGCCCCCATTCTGCATAAAAAACGCGATCATCGACAAAATCGGAAAGCATTTCCTGTTCTTTGAGGTTCGCCTGCCGTCCGTTGAAGAATGGGGCTCTTTGCCCACGAATCTGGTCGAAGGGCAGTATCTCCTGCACGCAGTCTGAAAAGTAGCGCTCGAAACTCGACTCACGGTACTTCCTACGAAAGTCATCGCTTTTAGATCTAACGTTCCTATGTGGCGAGAGACGATGTGTCTGTATTGTATCGTTACCCTCAAAAGGGACAACAATCGCCTCCAACTCGCGTGACCGATGGAGGCAGATTAAGTGTGTTGGCTTGACCAACTCGATTTTATGCTGCTTGAGGACAACCGCGGTATCCCCTTCTATATAACCTGTGGTATCGACCACAATGAAATCTGCCCCTGTTTTCAAGGCAGCATCAACCATCAAACGTGTCCCTGCCACACATTGCAGCAGGTGCCGTTCTGGTGAGGTCCAACCTACAAAGTAAAGCGCATCAGGGAGGCCTTCAATCTCTTTGAGACTTACCGTCGAATCGTTCGGTGCAAAGACCTTCAACCCAATCGTGGTGGGCGGTCCAATCTGTGATTGCCCCACATCCGCATCAACGAAGCCAACCCTCAGGCCGCTCGTCACGCCTTGCTCAATGAGAAAGCGGCAGAATGTTGATTTGCCGACATCCGTTGCACCAATAACCAGCACAATCTGTTGAGGTTGTACCACCTTACGGGCAAGGATTTCCCAATCACGATTCGGTTGGTAAGGATCTGCCATTTACTTTATACGGCTCTTGAGTATTATGGTGAAGTCAAAAAATAAATAGACACTTTTGTCCCTGGTAGGTGTGGTTTCCAACCGCACCGGTTTGGAGTGTCTCATTAATTCTAAAATCCACTATAATCTCACAACAACTTTATTGGATATGCAGTTCATACCGGAAAGCGACACCGGCGTTGTCAAGCAATCTATCTAAATTCTCTTTCCCTGTCGTGCCTAATATCCGCTCAAGCATAGAAGTTTTGCGCTTTGTGCGAACCACATTCGGTTTCCCTTCAATACCACTAAGTTCTCCCGCACGGTCAATCGCATCAGACAGATTACCAAGCTGATCTACTAACTTATGTTCCAGTGCTTGCTGACCCGAAAAAATTCGCCCATCGGCGAGTGCAACAATTTCCTCTCGCGTCAAATGTTCCTGCCGCCCTTCAAAGACGGCATCAATGAACTGATTGTGAACATCATCGAGTGTTGCTTGCAAGAGTTCACGTTCTTCGTCCGTCAAATCACGCACCGGTGAACCTGTATCCTTAAATCTGCCGCTCTTAACAACCTGTTGTTCTAATCCAATCTTTTCGTAAAGTCCCTTTATCTTTGTAAACTGCATGATTACTCCGATGCTACCTGTTAAGGTGCCGGGATTTGCAAGAACTTCATCAGCCATAGCAGCGATATAGTACCCGCCGGACGCAGCGGTACTGCCCATTGAAGCGACAATCGGTTTTTCCAATTTTTTCAATTCGCTATGGATTTCTTGAACAGGGGCAACACTCCCGCCGGGCGAGTTAATACGCACGACGATTGCTTTGATAGCCTGATCGTCCCGATACTGATGGATCTGATCAATAATTGTCTCTGTACGCGAAATAGTGCCCCTGATATCAATGACCGCAACCTTGTCCCCAATTGACCCACTTTGCACCAAGGTCCGAGCAATCAATAATAAAAACACCACTCCAATAACAACAATCAAAATGAGGATTACTTTTTTTCGACGAGTCATAGTTATCTGTTGACGTACTCCCACACCCTGAAGTCCCGATTTATCGGGACGTTCAAGCTGTCGAATTGTGCTATCGACACGAATTGCGTTAAACAGCAACGACTTACGTCCGCTCCTTCATGGGACAACGCCCTGCCCCGTTTTTGGCTGCCTTGCCCGTCCAAATAAGGTAGAATGTAGCAGTTGGCTGCTGCCCCTTGTAAGGACACTCTATGATTCCAGAGGGATTGATTGAAGCTCACCCCATTGTCTGTGGGGCTGGTAGCGGGAAATTTTACCCTGCCTGCTCGTCTCTTTGGACTCAAACTACCACCAACCAATATCTGAAAGTAAAATTGTTTAGACTTACATTGACTTTTGACTGACTACAGCCCTTCCCTAAAGGGAAGAAGTCTTGTCAGCAAGGTTGAAAATTTCCACCGTGTTTTTTTCTTATGTTAGGACTTACGCAGCGCGTTCATAAGTCCCCCTGATAAGGGGGATTTAGGGGGTTAAAAATCAAAAATCTACCCCTTGTGTGCTAAATTTGCGTAAGTCCTGATATATAGTGAATTCTAAAAATAAATAAACACTTTCGCTCCCCATGTTTGGTAGGTGCTGTTTGCAACTGCGCCGATTTGGAGTGTCTCATTAATTTTAAAATCTACTATAATTGACCGAAGATCATGCTTCATCTGCCGGCATCTCCGCCTCACTAATTAGCATGACTGGAATCCCATCGCGGATTGGGTAACGTCGCTTGCATTGACCGATACAAACCAACTGCTGATTTTCCTGATTATACTCAATATCGCCCTTACAAGCCGGACATGCGAGGATTTCAAGTAATTCGCTGCTAATTTCTTGCTCCTGTGAACTCAAGGGAAGCCTCCATAATTGTGTGTCCCTTCATTGGAGTGCTTACAGATTTTCTGCATTTTACACTTTGCTTCCTACTTACCGTGACATCTTTTATATTTTTTACCACTTCCGCAGGGGCATGGAGCGTTACGCCCTACCTTTGGAACTCCACCAGCCGCCTGACGAGAAGCAAATTCGGCAGTATCGCTCGCCGATTGTCCATCAAGCGTTCCTGCGAGGTTGCCATGGGTGTTCACGGCTTCTCTACGACGGGAAGCCCGCCGAGGTTGATCGCTCTGCAGAGTTGTGGTTTCAATGCGTGCTTTGAAGATGTATTCACTGACCTCCTCTTCAATTCGTCGATGCATCGCTTCAAAGACACTGAAGGCTTCATTTTTGAAGACTACAATCGGATCTTTACCGGCGTAACCACGCAGATAAATTCCCTCTTCAATGTAATCGATATTATACAGATGATCTTTCCAATGGTGATCAATGCGGTCAAGCAGAATCAACCGTTCAAGCGTACGCATCAAATCTGAACCCATTTCAGTTTCACGCTCTTCATAACGCTTGCGCAACAATTTGAGCAGGTATTCCCGCAGTTCGGATTGATCCATATTCAACGGTTGTTGCAAATCTGTTGTATCAATCGTGAAAATATTTGTCAGCCAAGTCTTGAAACCTTCAATGGTACTGTCGTAAACGTTTAGCTGGTCCCCTTCTTTCCTGATAACGTATGTGCTTTGATCCTCATCGTCGGATTCATCGGAGACCAACCACTCGCTGCCCTTTTTAGGCGCCGAAACGGATACATTTTCAGCCAGAGCAAGTCCATTGGCTCTAAGTTCCTGCAGCGAATCCGCTGAGATCGGTTCGCCACTGTCCAACTGATTTTGGAATTCCGGACGAATGGTAGACAATTTCGCATCATTGATCTGTTCCGGCAGATTTTCCTCAAAGTAATCATCTAGCACATTTTCGATCATCTCCCAAATAGTCTCTTTGAGGTCGTCCCCTTCCAAAATGCTATCGCGCAAACTGTAGATGCTTTGACGTTGCGTATTCATCACGTCGTCAAACTTAAGCCGATTCTTTCGCATCTCGAAGAAAACCTGCTCAACTCGCTTCTGCGCTTTTTCAATCGCGTTGGTCACCGCTTTGTGTTCAATCGGTATATCTTCTTCCATGCCCAACCGATCCATGATACCGGATAAGCGCTCAGATCCGAACTTTCGCATCAAGTCATCTTCAAGTGAGAGGTAGAAGCGAGACGATCCCGGATCGCCTTGACGACCAGAGCGCCCACGCAATTGGTTATCAATCCGCCGTGCCTCATGCCGTTCCGTCGCAACGATATGCAATCCACCCGCCTTTAATACCTGTTCCCGACTTGGAGCACAAATAGCTTCTGCTTCAGCAAGTGCCTCCTTCCATTCTGCGGAATCTTCGTCAATAGTGGCTGGATCTACCTTCTTCTTTAGCAGAATCTCCCTTGCTAGTCCTTCTGGATTTCCGCCGAGCAGGATATCTACACCACGCCCCGCCATATTCGTTGCAATTGTTACATTGCCGGGGACACCCGCTTGGGCAATGATTGTCGCTTCACGGGCGTGTTCTTTAGCGTTCAATACTTGGTGTTTGATATCACGCCGTTTTTTGCGGAGCATCTGACTCAATTTTTCAGAGTTTTCGATTGAAATGGTGCCAACGAGCACAGGACGTCCCTGCTCATGCTGCTCTATAATATCTTCGAGCACTGCCCGGTATTTTGCGTCCTCGGTCTTGTAAATCACGTCCGGATGATCCATCCGAATCATCGGCTCGTTTGTAGGGACAACAACGACATCCAAGCCGTAGACATGTGCGAATTCGGCTGCTTCCGTCTCCGCTGTACCGGTCATGCCCGCCAACTTCTCGTACATCCGGAAATAATTCTGATAGGTGATTGACGCACCGGTTTGGTTTTCCTGCTTAATCTGTACACGCTCTTTGGCTTCGAGGGCTTGATGGAGGCCCTCATTAAACCGCCTACCCTCCTGTAGCCGCCCGGTAAACTCATCGACAATGATGACCTCGCCACCCTGCACGACATAGTCCACGTCACGTTTGTAAAGGGTATGTGCAATCAGCGCCTGATTGACGTGATGCACCAAGTTCATACTTTCGTGACCGTAGAGATCTTCTACCCCTAGAAGGCGTTCGATCTCCTCCACACCCTCTTCAGTAAGGGCGACAGTACCGCGTTTGCTACTTTTTTCGTCACGTTCATAATGTCTTTCACTTTGCAATCGTCGCACCGCAGCGTCTATCTTTTTATAGAGCTCAACCGGCTCCCCTTGGGGTTCAGCGATAATCAGCGGGGTCCGTGCTTCGTCAATCAGGATGCTATCGACTTCGTCAACGATAGCGTAATGGTGCCCGCGCTGTGCCTTTTCCTCCAGCATCTGCCCTTTGTTATCCCATAGATAATCGAAGCCGAATTCACTGTGTACACCATAAGTAATGTCCGATTTATATCCCAACGCCTTCAAATTATGAGGCAATCCACTGTATGTTAAACCTACGCTCAATCCGAGGAAGGTGTAAATCTTTCCCATCCATTCCGCATCACGCTTGGCGAGATAATCATTAACAGTCACAACATGGACACCCTTACCCGCCAAAGCGTTCAGATAAACGGCGAGCGTTGAGGTTAGCGTCTTTCCCTCGCCCGTCTTCATTTCGGCGATTTTGCCTTGATGAAACACAATCCCGCCCATGAGCTGAACATCGTAGTGGCGCTGATTCAGGGTCCGCACCCCTGCTTCACGCACGGCGGCGAACGCTTCAGGTAAAAGAGAATCGAGGGATTCACCGGCATCCAATCTCTCTCGAAAGTGCGGTGTCTTTGATTGAAGGGCAGCATCAGACAAACGCTGCATCTCCGGCTCCAATTGATTGATTTTATCCACAATCGGTTGGAGCAACTTCATATCCCGGTCCTGTTTACTGCCAAAAACCTTAGTCAAAACTTTTTGAAGCATGAAACATCATCACCCTTTACAGTTTACAAAATTTTCAAAACATCTAATCCTATTTATCGTTTGACGTTGAACACACAATTTAGTTACATTTTACTCAACTTTTTCTTCGGTTCCTGTTGTATCGGGATTTGAAGTATCCTCAGAAGATGGTATCTCCGGAGCAACTGGGTCTGAAACCTCCGCTTCCTCCTCTACTTCCAATAGGTTTCCCCCGTCAACTCGTCTTCTCAGTATTGTATAGATGAGGGTATTACCCGCCGAAGCAATCGAAAAGAGGTAAGCGACAACCCAACCCACAATAAATAACAGAGAAAACGTCATAAAAATCGCCGCGATATTCAGTGTAATTGGCAAATTGGCAGGTTCGGAGCCAATAGAAAATACTTTGAAATACTCCATGTATGGTAATGCAGCAAGTTTGGCAATTGAGCCACCAAGCCACCGGTCAGCTTGCCACATAATATGCTGCATATCCGTAGGAATAAGAAAGTGGATTGGCAGCATCGCTAACGCAAATCCAATCAAGCAAAAGAATATCCAAATCGGGAGGCAAATCACCTTCACGCCAAACAAAAGAACTTCGTAGATAAGAACCCGCCACGGTTGATTCCAAATCATCGCAAGATGCTGATACGCTGTTTCAAAAGCATCCGAATCCGCAGCCGCAACCACAGAGGGCGCGAAAAACAAACTTATCCCCAAACCAACAAGGAGATAAGCCATCAACAACCCAATAAAGAAGGCAAAAGGGGTCAAGATCGATGCGAACATTAAAATGAAGCGACCCACCGTT
The DNA here is from genome assembly GCA_965208425.1 of Candidatus Poribacteria bacterium. Classification (GTDB taxonomy): domain Bacteria; phylum Poribacteria; class WGA-4E; order WGA-4E; family PCPOR2b; genus PCPOR2b. The sequence continues at coordinate 862,794 of OZ242335.1, forward strand.
GGAATCTTACCTAGCAAACCGACGAAAATGGGTATTAAAGCCAGAATTACCAGGATCACAACTAGACCGACAAGCGTTCCGAAAACCGATTTCCAATGTTTCCGGACGAAGCCCCAAGACGCCTTCATCGAAAAGAAATGATCGCCCCGCAGCTGCTCGATTGTGATTTTCGAGACCATCGTGCTCGTTAAGAAAAAGAGCACGAACAGGATGAATGTGCCGAGCCACATTGCACCAATTGTAATGTCCTCAAAAGTATAATCGACGAGAGGGCAAACAGGCAGGAGTGCATAGGTATCCCAAAAGTGTTTGACCGCACTACCGCCTGCGATGAACAAGCTGGCATAAACCAATATTTCGTAGATGAGATAACCGAAGATCAGCCCGAAAAGATGAACTAAAATCTTCTTTATATCGAAACCGTAACGTCCAGCTCGAAAAATATCTCGGAAATCAAAATGCAATTCAGCCATTTTTTTTATCCAGTTGTCGAACAATTTCCCAATAAATTATAGCACGGTATCACCCGACTGTAAATCAAACTTTAGTCGTCCAGAAACCCGATATATGATACATCAACTGCGATCTACTGTCAACAACAGAAATCTCTGAAATTAGGGGTATTTAGTCCTCCTGGAGATCGAAGATTCCTCCGATTCATCGGAGGCCTCGGAACAAGATCGGAACGGAAAGGAATCTTCAAAGTCCAACACGAGATAGCCTTAATTTCACCATAACGATATTGCGTCTGACCAGATATCAGAGTATAATATAAGCCGTTGACACTCATGCTATCCATTTGTCATTATACCATACATTGCACTCCAGCATTTATACCTACTGTTGGTTGCAAGCTCGCCCAACGGTGACAGATTGCCCAATCCTGACCTTTTTTCCGTTGGCATAGCGTTGGCATTAATAGAGCCATACTTATGAGTTTCTCTCAATTATGGTGAATTCTAAAAATGAATAGACGCTTTCGCCCCTCGGTTTCGATCCCCCCGATAAATCGGGGTAAACTTATTATCGGGGCCGGTAGGTGCGGTTTCATGAAGTTTAAGTATTTAAATCGGTAATCGTGATTTTCCTCGAAACACCTCGAAACATACGGTAGGCGCGGTTTGAAACCGCGCTGGTGTCAATAGCAAATTACCCAATTAATTTTTTAATCTTCATCTAACTGCACCGGTTTGGAGTGTCTCATTAATTCTACGGTCCAATATAGTTCTAAAATCTACCATAACCCAAGTTGCTGGCACATATTGACATTTATGTGAGATATTGCTCATAAATCGAGGCGAATATAACAGGTTCGCAAACCGTTCAGTAGAATCTTATTCATAAATTAATGCTAATATAGCAGGGCAATAAAACTTCCAGTAGAATATGCTTATAAATCGAGGCGAATATGGCAGGTGAGCAGGTCTTTCACAGGCAAACGTTTAACATACCACACTTATGTAAAACCGCTGAAGTATAGTGGCCATCGGGATTCTCGGCACACCCGCCAATTATGAGTACCCGTCTAGGGCATTGAAATTATTTTTTTTTATTTGTCAGTGCCCTGCCAAATCTCTGAATCGTGGGGGTGTGCAATGTCTATACAATGCCATTGGGACGCGGGCATTAAAACAACTCAATTTTTAGGGAGATTATAACATGGCAACCACAAAACTAACCGACGCAGAAATCAGCGCTCAACTAGAGGGAATATCGGGGTGGACGGTCGAAAACGAAAAGCTGCACAAAGAATTTCAATTCGACTCGTTTGTAGAAGCCTTCGGTTTCATGGCGAGCGTTGCCCTGATCGCAGAATCAATGAATCATCACCCCGAATGGTTTAACGTCTATAATCGCGTGACAGTTGATCTCGCAACACACGACGCCGGAGGAATTAGCGCGTTGGATTTTGAATTGGCGAAGAAAATTGATGCACTTTCATAAAATCTAATGTGCAGAGGCTTTGATTATCGACTGGTCTACTACTTTTATCATTCGTGTATTGGCCATAATCATCCGATGGCTTCCCAAGGGGTATGCCCTGATGCTGGGGAGCGGTCTGGGCTGCTTTCTCTATCTTGCCCTAAAGAAGCGCCGTCGGATCGCCCTAGAAAATCTGCAAATTGCGTTCGGGGATGAGATGTCCGCTGATGAGCGTGCACAAATTTGTCGCGAAAGTTTCCGACAGATAGGGAAAACCGCAATCGAATTTCTTCGTTTTCCCAAATTAACCTTCGAGAACATCTGGGACGAAGTGACCGTTGAGGGAAAAGAACACCTGATAGGTGCACTGAATCAAGGCAAGGGTGCCATTGTGTTTCTGCCCCATTTTGGGAATTGGGAACTTCTCGCCCTTGTCTATGGAGCACTTATCCCGGACCGAGCAAAGGCAATTGCGTTTCCACTCAAAAACAGATACCTTAACGTGCTTGTCTCTCAATATCGAGAGCGTCTGAGCCTAAAGTTAATCACCCGGAGGCAAGCAGTTAGAGAAACTCTGCGCGCGCTTAAAGGCGGGTATGCTGTCGGATTTTTTGCAGATCAGAATGCAGGACGGGAGGGAGTTTTTGTCGATTTCTTTGGGAAACCGGCTTCCGCTGTTCGCGGACCTGCGACGTTGGCTCTCAAGACGGGTGCACCGCTACTCTTGTCGATGGATATCCGTCAGCCCAATGACCGGCATCATGTAGTTATCACACCAGAGATTGATCTAGAGATATCCGGAGATCTTGAGCAGGACGTACAGACCAATACCGCGCACATCCTGAAAATCCTTGAGACATATATCCGACAATATCCGGATCAGTGGCTCTGGACGCACAATCGGTGGAAAACGCAACCGGATCCAAGATGGCAGATGAAGCGACAGATTCGGAAGAAAGGCATGAAACATGAAACATATGGTGAATTCAAAAAATAAAGAGACACTTTCGCCCCCCGGTAGGTGCGGTTTGCAACTGCACCGGTTTGGAGTGTTTCATTAATTCTAAGATCTACTATAAATTGTCCTGTTTCACGCTGTCGAAATTAGAAGTACCCCGATAACCATCACCACCGCTGCCACAAATCGCAATTTCGTTTGTGATTCCTTCAGCAGATATCCGCCAAGCAATACGGCGAAAATCACAGAACTCTGGCGGAGCGCGACGACGTAACTAACGCTTTCGGTCATATAAACATACAGAATAAGCATATAAGAAAGCATACAAAGCAATCCGGTCGCGATAACCTTTTTCCACTCCCGACGCCCAATATCTGCAACTTCCTGTAGTGGGGAGGAACGCAGGATATAGCCGCCGTACAATACCATCGTAATCATACTTTCTGACAAAAAATAGCTTACAGGTTGCCAGGGGTGTTGTTGGTTTGAGTGTGCATAAAATTTGGACATCCCAGCCTTATCAACCAGCGAGTATGCTATCACCGTGCCGAGCGTTGCAAACGCCCAGATCGAAGCCGGTTGCCTGATATATTGAAGCAGTCCCTTGAATGTCAGTCCACCCTCTCGCTGCTGAAGCAGATAGATCGAAAATACAATTAAAAAGATGCCAATCAATCCCTGTGCTGAAAGCCGCTCATCTAAAAATAGGAAAGCAAAAAAGGGGATGAATCCGGGGGCGGATCGCGCAATTGGATAGACATAGGAGATTTCGCCGGACATATAGGCGCGGCTCAAGCACACCCAATATAAAAAATGGATGATACTCGACCCAACGATATAACCCCAAACCGATTTCGGGGCGATTGGCAGTTGCAGCGTGAAGGCAAGTACCGCCACACCTACTGTAAAAACTCCGATCCAGAAGAAGAACAGTTGCGGCGAACGGCTCGCTTTGCCGTAGTAGTTCCACAGTGCGTGGAACAGGGCGGATAATAAGACCAAAACGATAGAAATTGGGGTCTGCACGGTGTCTGTAGAACGTGCTGCACGTTCTATTCTCTCCTCCATAGATGCTCAGATATACTCGTCAAACAGGAGCATACACACAAGTATATCACATCTCAATTTAGTTTTGACGGCTAACTAGCAATAAGCCCAATGCCTTAGCGCTGGATCCAAAGGCGTAACTTTAGTTGATTTTCGTAGTAAAATATGGTATAATTCTAATACGTCCTAAGGCGGGGAAACTTCACCTCTACGCCCTCTGTAAAGTTTCCCGTTCCCTTCAGTGAAGTGAAGGCATTGGACGCTAAGAGGCGAAAACCAAGCCTCGTATCCGGACGAAAACCAAGTCCGAAGAATTTGTGCCGTCGCGGCGGGACACGCCGAGACGCTAAACGTCTGTGGAGAATCGGTAAGGCCTTGGCTTTCAAGGCACGACTCGTTGAAGCAGATATACGGCTGGGGTGTCCTTTTGGGCACACCCGTAAGTCCGTCAAAAGAATCCCAATCCTTTAGGTTTGGGAGCGGTCAAAGTACCATCCGCTTGTGATATAATGAGAGTTGTAAAATAGGCGAATTCCCGTCACCAATACAATCTGAAATTGCTATATTCTATTGAACAAATGAGGTGAGATGCCTTGAAATCCACAAGCCAAATTATCGAAGAAGTAAAAAAAGAAATCCCAGAAATTTCTGCTGAAGAGGCTCAGAAAGAGAAAATGGAAGGCGGAGATGATGTCGTGCTGCTCGATGTCCGCGATGAGGACGAATATCGTGCAGGATATATCCCGGATGCGGTTCATGTCACGCGAGGAATGCTCGAATTCTCGATCGAAGACGAAGTGCCAGATCGGGACAAGAGAGTGATTGTCTATTGCGCTGCAGGAATGAGATCCTTGCTCGCCGCCAAATCCCTAAGAGAACTGGGATACGCGGATTCTGTATCCATGGCGGGTGGCTATCGGGACTGGTCGGCGTCAGGACTTCCAACAGCCAAAGATAAACCGATGACACCGGATCAGTTGGAGCGGTATAGCCGCCACTTTATGCTGACCGAAGTCGGTGAAAGTGGACAGGCGAAGCTGCTCGACGCTAAAGTGCTACTTGTCGGAGCAGGTGGCTTAGGCTCACCGGCAGGACTATACCTTGCGGCGACAGGCGTTGGGACGCTCGGCGTGGTTGATTCAGATGTCGTCGAGTTAAGCAACCTGCAGCGACAAATCCTCCACCGCACGGAAACTGTAGGTCAACCAAAGGCAGAATCTGCGGCTGAAACGATGGGTTTCTTAAACCCCGATGTCAATGTTGTTCCGTACAATATGCGACTGTCAGAAGACAACATCATCGATCTCTTTAATGAGTACGACTTGGTCGTTGACGGTTGCGATAATTTTGCAACACGTTATCTGGTCAATGATGCCGCAGTGCTGACAAACACAACCATTGTACACGGCAGTATTTTCCAATTTGAAGGGCAGGCTACCGTCCTCAAGCCACACGAGGGCCCGTGCTATCGGTGCATGTATCCAACTCCACCGCCACCCGGCATGGTGCCCGGCTGAAACGAGGCTGGCGTCCTGGGCGTGCTCCCGGGCATAATTGGTCTTGTGATGGCAACTGAAGCAGTCAAACTGTTGCTCGACATTGGCGAACCGCTTATCGGTCGTTTGATGATGTATGATGCACTCAGCATGAAGTTTCGTGAATTGAAAGTGAGTCGGGATAAGGACTGCCCAATCTGCGGCGAAGAACCGACCATTACCGAACTCATTACTGATTACGTCGAGTTTTGCGAATTGGATCATTCCGAACCGCTTGCAACTGCTGCCGATTAAAAAATAAGGCTCATATAAAAAGAAAGTGCAAAGCACGAAAAGAAACCGAGTTTTGAAGAAAAAACTCGGTTTCTTTGCACTAAATCTTAACATGAGCGAAAAATAAAACGTAAGTAACTTCGCACTACGCCCCCCCTTCATTTGAAAGGATTGAATTTATGCTCCCTTGTCCAGGTTGTAATAATCCTCTTACACAATTTCCGATTGAACGATCGGACGTGGATCTGATGAGTTGTGACGGCTGCCAAGGTGTTTTTCTCAATCGCCCCGGCGGAGAACTGGAAAACGTGGATAACGCAACATTTGACGAACTTGTTGAAGCCTACGGCACCGAATATCCAATTGATGTAGATCCAAGCACCGTTACTCTACCAGAGGAAGTAGAAGAAGCCCTTGAATAGAGAATAGTGCTGTCTTGTGACGTTGATAACCTATGGTGAATTCAAAAAATAAAGGGACATTTTCGCCCCTCGGTTTCGATCCCCCCGATAAATCGGGGTAAACTTATTATCGGGGCCGGTAGGTGCGGTTTCCAACCGCACCGGTTTGGATTGTCTCATTAATTCTAAAATCTACTATAATCAACCTTGCGAAGGTTTAGAGCCTTCGCAAGGTTGTATACGAATGATTCCCCAAATAAGCCTACAATGGGTTAATCCCATCGGATTAAGTGCCTGCCCCCTGCCGCGATGAATCCCATTTCCAACTTCACCCAATCTCTTCGAGAATATCCTAGTATTCAAGGAACTATTCTTCGTTTTCCTACCCGGTCTTGGTCAATCTACTTCTTTTTAATTTCTATTAGATTTATTTTTATCCATAGTTTTGTGCAGCGCAACAGCCAGGGCGGCGTGTATTGGGTTTTGATGCTTAGAGCCTGCCTTAATTTTGCCCGTTGCTGTGCCGTAACGAGTAAAACGTAAAAACGCCCCTTTTGCACCTTACACCCCGAAATAAGCAGAAATTTCAAACGACTTGTCAGCGATTTAGAAAGTACGAATGACCATTCTTGAAGCGATTGTGCTTGGTGTTTTACAAGGCATAACAGAGTTCCTACCAGTGAGTAGCTCTGGGCATTTAGTGCTGATGCAGTATTTCTTGGGGATAAAAGAATCGCAGATCTTTTTCGATGTTATGGTCCATTTTGGGACTTTGGGGGCTGTTATTATTATTTATTATCAGTCAATCGGCTCTTTGGTGCGAACCGGTTTTTCCACGCTCTTTCAGGCGGATTTCTACCGACACCCTCGACTTACAATCAGCGACACTCCCGATCTCAGACTAATCTGGTTTCTTCTGCTTGGCTCGATTCCTACCGGGCTAATCGCGCTGCTGTTCAAAGAGTCACTTGAGTCGATCTTTAGCAAACCGATGGTTGTCGCTGGTATGTTAATTATCACAGGGCTAATCCTGCAACTGTCACGTCTTGGACAAAGGCGACGACAAACAGAAACTCCTTTACGAGCGTGGCACACACCGCTTGTTGGGATTGTCCAAGGGCTTGCCATTATCCCCGGAATTTCCAGATCTGGATCAACAATCTCTATTTCACTGCTATTAGGGTTGTCTCCGCAGGTTGCCGCGCAATACTCTTTTCTACTTTCCATTCCTGCAATCCTAGGGGCTGTTATCCTCAAGCTCAAGGATGTAGGGGAGGTTACGATTACCCCAGCCGTTATCGTCGCTGGAACATTGACTGCATTCATTGTGGGTTACATCGCGTTACGATTTCTGCTCACGATGCTCAATCGCGGAAAATTTTCTATCTTCTCTTACTATTGCTTCGCTTTGGGGATAGTTGCAACGGTGTCAATTTGGCAAGGAGCGTAACGTAACCAAATCGTGCAACAGAAACCGAGTTTTTTCTTCAAAACTCGGTTTCTCTAAGTGCTGTGCACTTTAGTTTTTACATAAGCCAACGTAACAAGGTAAGTACGACTAACTCGCTAGGAATCAATATTATGCAAAAAAGATTGATTAAAATTTTCATTTACAGTTTCATATTTATCTTTTTGTCCATCACACCAAGTATTGCAAAAACAAAAAGGATTGGGTTGATCTACGACACAGGCGGTCGTGGAGATCTTTCGTTCTGTGATGCCTCCTACGCCGGCGCCAAGAAAGCGACCGACCAGTGGAAACTTGATCTCAAAGAAATCACGCCCGGACAGAGTACCGACATCGAGTTTGCGTTGAGGCAGTTGGCTCGATTGAAATATGACCTCATCATTGGGGTCGGTTTTCTCTTTCAAGAGCCGATAGAGCGTGTAGCATCTGAATTCCCAAACGTCAAGTTTGCAATTATTGATGCCGAAGCCAAACGGGACAACGTCGCCTCTCTCATCTTCAAAGCACATGAGGGAACCTACCTTGTAGGGGCAATTGCTGCGCTGAAAACAGAAACAAATCGGATCGGCTTCATCGGTGGGATGAACGTCCCACTTCTGCACGCTTTTGAAGCTGGCTACTACGCCGGGGCAAAGGCAATCAATCCGACAATTGAAGTCCTGATTGACTATGCCGGCGTCACACCGAAAGCCTTCAGTGACCCCGCCAAGGGAAAAGAACTCGCACTAGCGCAGTATAATAAAGGCGCTGACGTTATCCTCGCAGCGGCGGGTGCAACAGGCTTAGGAATACTCGAAGCTGCGAAAGAAAAGCAGAAGCAGCTCATCTGGGTGGATGCGAACGGGAACCATCTCGCACCGGGACTTGTCCTGACGAGCATGATCAAAGGCGTTGAACTTGCCGTCTACCAAACAATCCAAGCTATCGTTGAGGACAGCTTCACCGGTGGTATAAAGTTATATGGTCTCAAGGAAGGCGGCATTGAGTACATCGTTGATGCCAACAATCAGGAAGTATTATCGGCGGAAATCCTGAAACGCGTTGAAGCGCTCAAAAAGCAGATTATCAGCGGAGAGATTGTACCTCCATCCGACAGGGAATAGTTGGACAGTTGAGCTTGGAGCGTTAGCTCGCTCGAAAAAGGAGCCAATAATGCTTACCCAAGAGCAGATTCGCTTCTACCATGAAAACGGCTACCTCGGTGTGGACGGTGTGTTTTCCGCCGAGGAGATTGCCGAGTTACGGCGTGTCACAGACGAATTTGTCGAGAAATCGCGCGAAGTAACGGAATCCAACAGTTTCTTTGATCTGGAACCGGGACACAGTCCGAAAGCACCAAGGCTGCGTCGGCTCAAGCAACCGCACGTCCAGCACACAGTTTACCACAGCGCGCGATGCCATGACCGCATGCTCGACATTGTTGCTCAGTTGATTGGACCCGCCATCCGCGCACGCACCGACAAGCTCAACATGAAGTCCGCTGAGTACGGGAGTCCGGTCGGTTGGCATCAGGACGCTGCGTTCTGGCCCCATACAAATGAAGATGTCTGTACTGTTGGCATAGCGATAGATGACATGAAACTTGAGAACGGCGGACTCCTAGTTATTCCAGGGGCGCATCGAGGTCCTGTCTACCAACACCATCAGGACGGCTATTTCGTGGGTACAATTGTTGATTCGGAGTTCAATCCTAAAGACGCTGTCCCTGTGGAGGTCAAAGCGGGTGGCATCTCGATTCATCATATCCGCATGCCCCACGGTTCAGCTCCTAACACCTCTGGTCGGTCTCGCCGCTTGTATCTCTGTGAGTTGTGCGCAGTTGACGCTTGGCCACTGGTGGGCATTGACGGTGACTGGGAGAAGTACAACGACATGATTCTCCGAGGCGAACCCACCAACCGACCACGTTTAGAGGCGCACCCCGTACCCATATCTTTGCCCCCTGTTCCACTGCGTCCGGGTCATCACGGTGGCTCGATTTACGAAGTCCAGAGTAACGTCAACCGGAATACCCTTGTCGGCTTACTCCGATAAGTATACCAATGAGGTGAATGCTCTATCGTTATCTCAATTATCCTGAATGGGGAGTATAATATGAACGAACATGAAAAATTCCTCTTCGATCTGCGGGGCTACCTCCGGGTCGAAAACTTCCTAACTCCCGAAGAGGTCCAAGCACTCAACGAAGCCGTTGACGCCAACCATGACAAATACACAGAGGATAGCAAAATGTACGGGCTTGGTATGGATGGCACGTATAATCGCAGATCCATGATGGGGATGCTGACATGGGAACAACCTTGGTGCCAACCGTTCCGAGATCTGATAGCCCACCGAAAACTCATCCCCTACTTCAACGCCCTTTTTGGTCGTGGATGGAGAATGGACCATGAACCTTTTCTGCTAATGTCTAGGCAAGGCACCGGTGGACACGGATTACACGGTGCGACAAGTAGACATTTCGATGGTACACAGTATTATACCTATGCGAATGGCGAAATGCGCGTTGGTCTAATTGTCTGCCAATTCCAGTTGGCAGACATCGATTCCGGAGACGGCGGAATCGCTGTTATTCCGGGCAGCCATAAAGCTAACTTCCTCTGTCCCGAAGATATCATGCTTTACGACGCCAACCAAGAAGTTGTGTATAATGTGGAAAGCAAAGCGGGGGATCTCGTAATCTTTATGGAAGCCACCATCCACGGTGCACTCCCTTGGAAAGCTGATCATGAGAGGCGTTCCCTACTCTATCGCTATTGCCCAAAATCTATGCACACAAGTGGCGGCATCTATCAAACCAGCATGCCAGCATGGGTTGACGAGTTGACAGAAGCACAACAAGCAGCACTTGAGCCGCCTTACATGTACAACCGGCCCCTTATTGAGGACGACGGAGTTACCCTAGTACAGCCCAGCCAAGAGCCGGAACCCCACAGACCACGCGGTAAAACTGAAATGGAAGAAAACTGACTCCAGCCAATTCTTCAGCGGATCGGAGAAACCATGCTATGAACGAAGCGACGCCAGCCTCTCCCTCTACACTTGCACCTGCTCGGTCGCGTATTACCCTACGCGCTGTGATATTGGGCTGCATCCTTATGCCGATTAATGCCTACTGGATCGGAATGGAAGAGATGCTCTGGCACGGATTTCATTTCTCCGCAACCTCTATCCCGATGAATGTCATTTTCATCATTTTCGTGTTGGCGCTCTTGAACTACATCGCCCAACGATTCTTTCCGGCGTATGCGTTGAGCCAAGCTGAACTCCTCGTCATCTATATCATGCTGGCGTGTGTCACAGCGGTGGTCGCTCACGATAATATGGTCGGTCTCATGGGACCTCTCTGCCACGCTTTCTGGTTTGCCACCCCCGAAAACGAATGGAAACAGATTCTCCAGCCTTACCTCCCAAGCTGGCTTGTCATGGGTAACACAACCATCGCCCGCCCATTTTATGAAGGAGGCGCTAATTTCTTCACCGAAGGTTATCTGCGCTACTGGATCGTTCCTATCATGAGTTGGACGGTCATCTCCTCCCTGATCTTCGCTCTCGTCGCCTTCGTAAATGTCCTACTCCGACGCCAATGGATTGAGCATGAAAAACTGCCATATCCGATTACCCAACTGCCACTCGATATGACCGCGCCTGGAATGGAGCTCTTCCGAAACCGAGGCATGTGGTTGGGGTTCACGATTGCAGCGGGCATTGAGATCATCAACGGTATCAATTTCCTTTATCCGTCCTTTCCGATGATACCGATTCGCGAGGAGAGTGCGGATATCTCGCGGTGGCTTAACGAGGAACCGTGGGATGCGATTGGTCCAACTTTCTTTCACCTGCGCCTGTTTTTTATCGGTCTATGTTTTCTTTTGCCACTGGATGTAAGTTTTTCAACAGCCTTTTTCTACTGGGTCCGCAAAGCGCAATACATTGGAGGAAAGGCGGCTGGATGGTATACAATCCCTTACTATCCTTTTCAACCGAACCAGGCTATGGGTGCGGCACTAGCGATTGTTGTGATAGCAGTGTGGGCAGGTAGGCAGCACTTTCGGGAAATTGGTAAACGGATCATCGGTATGACCACATCTATTGACGATTCGACAGAACCGATGCGCTATCGATCGGCGGCCTTAGGGATTTTAATCTGTCTCGTCCTTCTCTACCTAATCTGCAATCAAGCGGGGATGTCCCTGTGGGTATTCGTGCTATTTTTCGGATTGTACATGATGATTACAGCCTCTGTGACTCGTGTCCGCGCCGAACTTGGACCACCAGCCCACGACATGGCTGGTGTCAATCCACAGACCGCCTTAACCACAGTGGTCGGGATACGTCCATTCGGGCGTGGTAACCTTGTTATGTTCTCACTTTTTTCGTGGTTTAATAGCCAGAATCGCAGTCAACCGATGCCGCATCAGCTTGAAGGTTTTAAACTGGCGCAGCGCACCGGAATGGATCATCGCAAATTGTTGTGGGTGATGCTCTTTTCAATTGTGATAGGTGTTTTCTCGGCGTTTCTGATGTACCTTTATGTTCTGTATACGCATGGAGGCAGTAAGGCGGGAATGATTTTGGGTCCCGGCTGGGGGACCTACAACCGATTGGCTGGCTGGCTACAGTTTCCACGGCCGACAGATGTTTTCGGATCAATGGTAATCGGTCTCTCATTTCTATTTACGATATTTCTCGGTATCATGCGACTCAAGTTTATCTGGTGGCCCTTCCACCCGGTCGGTTATGTGATAGGCATTAACGGTGGAACGCTGGATCAATTCTGGCTCGTGTTAATCCTCTCCTCAATCGCCAAGTTTGTGATACTCAAATATGGTGGGGCGCGTCTGTATCGACGTGTCTTGCCTTTCTTCCTAGGATTGGTCTTGGGCGATGTGGTAAGTGGCAGCTATTGGGCGATCCTAGGCGTAATTTTAGAGACACCGATGTATGTTGTATGGTTCTGGACAGTACAGTGATCTCTCGGTATCTACCAAATCAAAAATCCTATGCCTCAACACCTTGTTTGCGGTCAATCGGTACATCACGGCAATCCTGCTGGTTAGTATCGAAACATATCAAATCAGAAAAAACTTGAACTTACAATCCAGTTGGATGTACAATATTAAGCCGAAGTGGATTTGAATCGTCCTCAAACGACCCAAACTATTAGATTCTACCCCCTAAGAGTGTATATTTTCGGTCGCCTGATTGAGCATTGATTAGAAGGATTCTTGGCTTGCGAATAGATTCGCAGGTTTTTTCAAGCGCTTTATGCGAAAGGAGTTACATTATGCTAACTCAGCAACAGATCGACTTTTACCATGAAAATGGTTACATTGGTGTTGAAAATGTGCTTTCAGAGCAAGATGTCATTGACCTTCGTCGTGTGACAGATGAATTTGTTGAAAAATCCCGTGAAGTCACCGAACATAATGACGTTTTTGATCTTGAACCCGGTCATTCCGCAGAATCTCCCCGCGTACGCCGAATCAAAAATCCAGCGGCACAACACATTGTCTATGATCAGGTGCGCACTTACGAAACCATTATTGACATCGTTGAGCAATTGGTTGGTCCCGGCGTTCGGTCTATGGGCAGCAAACTGAATATGAAATACCCTGATTTCGGTAGCCCTGTTGAATGGCATCAAGATTGGGCGTTCTATCCCCATACGAACGATGACGTATTGGCAGTTGGTGTTGCCATTGACGATATGTCGATGGAGAATGGCGCGCTAATGGTCATCCCCGGCTCCCATAAGGGACCAATCTACGACCATCACCAGGACGGTCGTTTCGCCGGCGCGGTCACTGACCCCAATTTTAGCCCGGACGGTGCCGTTCCCATCACAGTCAAAGCCGGAGGCATTTCGATTCATCATGTTCGTACCCTCCACGGCTCTGCACCCAACACCTCCAGTACACCACGCCGTTTACTGCTCGCCGCCTATACCGCGGCTGACGCATGGCCGTTGAGCGGAGACTGGGATGCCTTAAGTGCCAATATCCTACGTGGGGAGCTCACGAATCAAGTCCGTATGGTCGAGGCTCCGGTGCGCATGGCTCTACCCCGTGCGGAGCGCGGCGGTTCAATTTACGAAACCCAGACCATTCTGAAAAAACCACTCTACAGCGAGAAAACCAAGTAAATCTCCAGTCCCGATGTTGACGAATCGGAACGATGCGATCAACGACGCGGATTCCGACAAATCGGAACCAGTGTGAAGGGGTGACGGGTGATCAGTGAATCACTCGTCACTTCTCATCTCTCACAGAGCACGTTTGATGTAGCTGCTGTCACAGTATCCCCCAAATATTTAGTGATAGCACAACTATGGTAGGAGGCACCTCATCATCCGTGCAGCCCACACCAAACCAGCCAGCCAAACCGAATCTAACCACACAGATCTGCAAGCTGCTTTGCATCGGTCTCATAGTTCTGCCGCTCAACAGTCTCTGGGTCGTTGACACAGGCATCACAGGACACGGCGTGAACTTCACGCGGGTGTCGCTGTTCATGAACGCGATCTTCCTCATCTTCGTTTTGAGTCTGATCAACCCGTGGCTCAAGCGTTATGTGCCAAGGTTCGCGCTAGATTCGAGCGACATGGTGCTGATCTATGTGATGTTGTGTGTCTCTTCTGCTATCGCCGGTCACGACATGATCCAGCGATTGTTCCCGCTCATCGGACACGCATTCTATTTCGCCGCACCTGAGAATGAGTGGCAGGAGCTCTTCCATCGTTATGTGCCACGTTGGCTCGTCGTCACAGACAAATCGATATTGGCCGGTTATTACAAAGATCGCGGCACGTTTTATGACAACACCTTTTACGTTGCCGAATACTTCAATGCGTGGCTAGTACCGTGCCTCGCATGGTGTACCGTTATTATCGCGCTGTTGATTTGTATGCTGGGCATTAACCTCATAGTGCGCAAACACTGGACAGTCCATGAACGCCTCACCTATCCCCTCGCGCAAATACCGTTGGATATTATCAACAACGGTCCTCGCCTATTCAAAACACGCCTGATCTGGACTGGGTTTGCCCTGTCCGTGGCATTCAACGTGATCAACGGCATTCACACCCTATTCCCCGTCGCGCCAAGTATCTTTTATGGACGCTACCTTCTGAGCCAGTATTTCACCGCGAAGCCGTGGAACGCACTCGGTTGGATTCCGATTGAGTTTCACCCGTTCGCAATTGGTTTAGCATTCTTCATGCCGCTGGACCTCTCTTTCTCGTGTTGGTTTTTCTATTGGCTTTGGCGACTGGAGAGAGTGGTGGGAACAGTGTTCTCCGGGGGCAGCATGTTAGCCGGGTTCCCTTTTACATGGGAGCAATCCATCGGCACTTGCGCAGCAATTTTACTGATGACGTTGTGGGGGCTGCGATTTACCGGACGCGAAATTCTACGGAGCTTTTTTAGAATGCCCACCACCGCCCAAAGCACTGGAGATCAACGACGCGAGATTCTGGAGAATCGGGCGGAGATGCGACGTTATCGCTGGGCAGTTTTTAGCATTTTCGCGAGCGTAAGCTATCTCATCGGATTCTGCTACGTCGCGGGGATGTCCGTGTGGGTGTCGGTGGTCTTTTTCCTCATCTTCTTTGGGCTTTCAACGGTTGTGACACGCATCCGCGTCGAGGCAGGCTACCCGATGCACGATTTTGCGTTCCGCCCCGAAGATATTGTCGTAACGGGATTCGGCACACAAGCGGTTGGTCCCACAAGTCTTACACTATTCTCCTATCTCCACTTTTTCACTTATGCCCATCGTAGCAATCCGCAGCCGCATCAGTTAGAAGCATTTCGGCTTGCAGATCGGATGAATCTCTCCATCAACGGGCTGCTGATCGCAGGTATTCTGATTGCCACGGTGGTTGGATCGATTGCTGCTTGTTGGGCGTACTTACACACCGCCTATCAATATCAAGGGAGTACGTGGCCCGGTTGGCCCATCTTTAACCGTTTACAAAACTGGTTAAGCTATCCACGGGGAACGGATGTCAAGTCGCTAATTTTTATGGGTGGAGGATTCGGTATCGGACTAGGGTTTCTAATTATGCGGAGGCTTTTTATCTGGTGGCCCTTTCATCCAGCGGGATACGTTATTGGTGGGACATGGTCGCTCAATCTCTTATGGTTTTCAATTTTCCTTAGCTGGTTAGCCAAATTAATCATCCTTCGATTCGGTGGACTCAAGTTGTATCGACAGGCAAGCGCGTTTTTTATCGGTCTCGTTCTGGGAGAGTTTGTAACCGCAAGTTTCTGGGGCGTAATCGGGACGATTTTGGGGCAAGCAACCTATCGATTCATCTGAAGAAATTGGAAGATAGGTAAAGATGTTTCACAGTGGGTTTGACTTAATTAGAAGTTACGCACTTCAGGTTGTAGTTGCCCGATTCATCGGGCGTTGGGAATAGTGTTCTGCGATGATAAATCGCCGAACTACAAGGCGAAGACTCTCGGAACGGAAGCGTTAAGTGTTCAATTGCATAAGTCCTATTAATAACATTTGGACTATTAACCCATATTGCCCACGGCGTGATTTGTCACCAATCACCTGTCAGCAATAATCCACCCTCCATCTATAAGTTCAGTAGTTGCACAACTAGGTCCACCATATTTATCTGTTCCCATATATCTCGCCATAAGCACCTTATTCGGACTTTCAGATACCTCTTTTACCATACTCCACGTCACTTCTTCTTGGCGAAGAGATTTGGGATAACCCGTTGAAATCCAAATCTTTGCCCTCCTGCACCATTCACAATCCGGTTGACCCGCCAACTCCCCGATATTGACGTAGAAAAACCGTTTCGCAGGAGTTCCCCGTGCGAATGCTCCTGTAAAGTTGGGAACGCCCGTGTTGCGCTGCGGTTTTACGACCGCGTCAAAATCAAATATAATATCTTCCCCCGTAGATTGGGTAACCGAAACCAAGTTCCCGTCGTTTTCCAAAGCGAAATTGACTCCGGCTGGAGGACTCACAACAACGATGCGCATTGGGATTTTGTATTCCATAGTTTTATCCTTACATTGCTTTTTGAATTTTCAACTCAGATAGTGTTATATCAGCGAGTCACCGCGTCCGTCGCCCTAAGTGGATATACAGGTCGATCTGCAATCGGAAGGTGAACGATGGAAGCCAGCACACCGAGGATAATCGCAATTATCCATACAGGCGTGTACACTCCTGTTGCGTCATAAATTCTGCCGCCAAGCCAAACTCCAAGAAAACTGCCCACTTGATGGCTGAAAAATACAATTCCGTACAACGTAGCTAGGTAACGGGGACCGAAAATTTGCGCCACAGTGCCACTCGTCAATGGTACAGTAGCCAGCCATAAAAAACCGATTGCAGCACCAAAAACCATCGCCGTGGTTTCCGTTACCGGAAAGATCAGAAACAAGCTAATAATGATCGAGCGACCAAAGTAAAGACCACTCAGCAGGTATTTTTTGCGATAATGATCACCTAGGTAGCCAAACAGTGTAGAACCAAATAGATTAAACAACCCCACCAGCGAGAGTGCAGTTGCGCCGGCTGTACCTGATAATCCGTTATCAGTGAGATAGGCGGGTAGGTGGGAGGCAACATACGAAACGTGGAAGCCGCAGACGAAAAAGCCAGCGGTCAGCAGCCAATATCCCGAATGGTGGCTTGCCTTAGCCAACACCTGAGTGAGCGAGTCAGAATACCTCTCTGTGAGTTCACTGCCCGCAACCTGTTGCTTTCGGGTTGGATATCCCACTGCCAGTAAGGCTATTAAGCCCACAAACCCCGCAAAAATTGCAAAAGTGGTTCGCCAACTATAGGCATTCAAGATGTGTTGTGCGACTGGTACGACAAGAAACATCCCAATCGAACCGGCTGCGGTGATAAAGCCAAATGTTCTGCTGCGCCGTTCAGGTGGAACCACCTGCGCTACCGCACCCAATACAACAACATACGACACGCAACTCAGAGACACCCCAGATAACAGACCAAAACCGAGCATCAAACTGGTCCAATGCGTAGTAATCGACATCAGATACATTGATACCGCGAATAGTAACCCACCACCTATCGCCACCCAGCGCGAACCGTAACGATCTGACAGTATGCCCGCAAACGGCAGACCACCGATAATGCTTTGGATGGCTATAGCTAAACTGAATAGTTCTCGCCCAATACCAAGCTCATGGGTAACCGGCTGCAGATAAATACCAAATGTCTGCCGGGTGCCCATGCTAATCAGAATAATAAGGATACTATATCCTACGATATAGTTTTCACGTTGGGCCATTAATCATCTCCTATCTGCTTCCACCCTATAATCTAACTCGGACACACCACCGTTTAACGATCTGTTTTGATGTTGCCCCAGGTGGTAGTCAATTTTGTTTCAGGCTTGACCGACAGGAGTAGACCTTTGGCATCCAACTCTACCTCCTTTTTGGTTAGGGCACGGTCATAAAGCTTAAACTCATCCATAGCAAAAAAGGCGGCTCGGCTCGTCGTTCCGCCGATACGAAGGTGCCCCTTACCTTGAACGAAACCGCGTTGAACATTAAACTTCCCTTTTGCTTCGCCATTGATATAGATTATCAGATTGGCGGACTTTTTGACACCCGCGATATGATACCATTTTTTCTGGTCAAAACCGCCACCTGCGCCCTCGGGACCTATTGCATCAGGGCCAATCCTACCAAATTTATACACAAGGGATAGACCGGGATCGGTAAGAGAAATGCCTGGAGAATCTCCTTTCTCATCACCAACTAAGATGTTAGCTTTTTTCAAAACACTGTTAGGCGGACGGGGAGGCGGGGCAATCAAGGGCTCGAGGACATAGAACCAAAAGATATAGGTGTGATCTTTATACTTATCCATTCTGTCAAAGGAGTCAACACGGAGTTGTGCACTAATATTGTTGAAAATTTTTAACGCTCCCGTTCCTTTGTAAACTTCCGCGGGTTCATTGGTAATTGTGGCACCAAACCGGAGTTTACCGTTGTTACCCCCACCTGTCATGTCTTCGACCTTTCTGCCATCCAGCTGCTCATCAAACGTGAAATACAAAATCATGTTCGGATCTATAGCCGCCGAGACGGAAAAAATCGTAATAAACAGAAAGGTGGTAACAAAACTTGCTACAATAAGCGTTCTCATTTTCAATTCTTCCTTTGAACTTTTGTTAATTGAATATCACACGTCAACAAGCCCACCGGCGCAGTGCCAAAATCAAGACAATTCGCCCTCCTCAAATGATATAGCCCCGATGGACAAAATTCCATCGGGGCTAAAGTCGGGCGCAGCCACCCTAACATACTATCAGAATTCCATCGGTTAACGACCGGTTTTAAGACGACCCCAGGTGGTCGTCAATTTGTTTTGTGGCTCAACCGACAGGAATACGCCTTGTTCCATCAACTCCACCTCTATTTCGGTTAATGGACGATCGAAAAGCGCAAACTCATCCATGGCGAAATAGGCGGCTCGGGTCCGCGTGCCTCCGATGCGGAGTCGCCCGTCACCCTGAGGGAATTTTTTGGGCACGTCAAATATCCCTTCCTCCTCGCCATCTATGTAAATAATCAAGTCTGCCCCTTTTTTGACACCCACGATGTGATACCATTTCTTCAGCTCAAATTCCGATCCCTTTCCGTCTGGACCGAGTCCATCAATTCCGCCCTGTTCACCAACCTCATAGAAGAGGGCAAAACTGTTGCTGCTAATCTGGACGGAGGGCGATTTTGAAAAGCCCGCATTGAGTACTTGCGCTTCATCAGCATTTTTCTTGAGAATCGATCGCGCCTCACCTTGATGAAACCCCTCGAAGAAATAGATCCAAAAGGCGACCGTGTGATCTTGATACTGATTCATGCGGTCAAAGGGTTCGACGCGGAATTGCTGGCTGATGTTCCCCGAAATTTTTAGGGCACCGGCCCCTTTGTAAACCTCCGCTGGTTCCTTGGTGATTGTGGCACCTAGTCTCAGCTTACCGTCGTTACCCCCGCCGGTCATATCTTCAATTACCCTTCCATCGAGCTGCTCTTCAAACGTGAAATACAGAATCAAATTGGGATCTAGAGCCGCCGAGGCAGAAAAAATCGTAATGAACAGAAAGGTGGTGATGAAACTCAACCGAGTAAGCGTTCCCATTTGTGACTTCTCCTTTTAATGACCAGTTTTAATATGGCTCCAAGTGGTTGTCAATTTGGCCTGTGGCTTGACCGACAAAAATATCCCCTTAAAAACTGCCTCCACTTCTTTTTCGGTTAAGGGCCGGTCATAAAGCTGAAACTCGTCCATCGCAAAAGAGGCAGCTCGGCTTGTCGTTCCGCCGATACGAAGTTGTCCTTTACCTTGGATAAAGTCTCGTCTGACCTTAAAGTTGCCTTTTTCTTCGCCGTTGATGTAGACGGTAAGGTTGCCTGCCTTTTTGATGCCCACGATGTGATACCACGTCTTCAGGTCAAAACCTTTACCCTTGACGGGTCCAACCCCAAGAGCTCCTTGGTCGTCAAATTTATATTCAAGGGCTAGATCGGGATGGGTAAGAAAGATGCCCGGCGCGCTCCCTTTCTCCTCACCAACTAAAATGTTGGCCTTTTTCAAAATACTTGATCGTGCACCCATAGGATTGAATATATAGATCCAAAAGGCGTAGGTGTTATCTCCATACTTATCCATTCGGTCAAATTCTTCCACGCGGAGTTGTGCACTGACGTTGTTGAAGAGCTTTAGAGCACCTACCCCTTTGTGAACCTCCGCAGGTTCGTTGGTGATTTTGGCACCAAACCGCAGCTTACCGTCGTTACCACCACCGGTCATGTCTTCGACCTTTCTTCCATCGAGCTGCTCTTCAAACGTGAAATACAGAATCAAATTGGGATCTAGAGCCGCCGGGGCAGAGAGAACCGTCATGACTAGGAAGATGGTGATGCAACTAACCGCAACAAACGTTCTCATATTCAATTCCTCTTTGGATATTGGACTTTAGTCAATTAAACAACGCACATCAACAGATCCACCGGTGACCTGCGAAGTCAAGGCTATTCCACCTCCTCAAATGATATAGCCCCGACGGTTAAAATCCATCGGGGCTAAAATAAGGCGGATCCAGTCTAACATCCCATCAAAGTTCCATCAATTAACGATCCGTTTTGAGACTGCCCCAAGTGGTAGTCAACTTTGTTTCAGGCTCAACTGACAGGAGTATGCCTTTGGCATCCAGTTCGACTTCTTGTTCGGTTAATGGACGATCATAAAGTCCAAACTCATCCATAGCAAAAGAAGCGGATCGTATGTTTGTTCCGCCGATACGCAGATGCCCCTTACCCTGAACGAAATCGCGGGTAACCTTATATCTGGCTTCCTCTTTTCCGTCAATGTAGATTATCAGGCTGTTGCCCTGTTTGACACCTGCGATATGATACCACTTCTTCAGTTCAAACTTCTCACCCTTGCCGCCGGGTCCGACCGCTTCAACACCTATAGCCCCTTGGTCGCCAAATTTATATACCAGTGATAGACCGGGGTCGGTAATCCAGATGGCTGGCGCGTGACCTTTCCCAGCTTGCCCTATAACGTTGCCCTTTTCCACAACACTTCCCTGTACACAACATGGATCTTTTCTGACACCGTATATATAGAGCCAAAAGGTAAAGGTGTTCTCTCCATACTTATTCATTCGGTCAAACTCGTCTACGCGGAACTGGGCACTGATGTTGTTGAAAATTTTTAGCGCTCCCGCTCCTTTGTAAACCTCCGCAGGTTCGTTGGTGATTTTGGCGCCCAGCTTGAGTTTTCCATTGTTGCCGCCGCCTGTCAGGTCTTCTACCATCTTTCCATCCAGCTGCTCATCAAACGAGAAATACAAAATCATGTTTGGATCTATTGCCGCCGGGGCAGAAAAAGTCGTCATGACCAGAAACATGGTGATAAAACTTGCCGCAATAAGCGTTTTCATTTTCAATTCCTCCTTTGATTGTTTAATATTGAACTTTAGTCAGTGAAACAACACACATTAGCTCAACAGATTCGCTAGTGCCCTGCCAAAGTCAGAGCGATTCTCAGTTTCAAATAATATAGCCCCGACGGATTTTGTTTTGTCCTTCGGGGCTAAAATAGAGTGCCTCCTGCTTAATATACTATCAGAGTCGATCGGGGTTCTATCGGTTACCGCCCTGTTTTGAGATGCCCCCAAGTGGTAGTCAATTTTGTCTCAGGCTCAACCGACAGGAATTGGCCCTTGGCATCCAACTCTACTTCTTTTTCAGTTAAGGGGCGGTTATAAAGTCCAAACTCATCCATGAGAAAAGAGGCAGCTCGGATCCGCGATCCGCCGATACGCAGATGCCCCTTACCTTGGATGAAATCTCGCTTAACGGCATATCTAGCTGCTTCTTCGCCGTCAATGTAGATTATTAGGTCTGATGCCTTTTTGACCCCTGCGATGTGATACCACTTTTTCAGTTCAAACTTGTTACCCTTGCCGCCGGGACCAACCCCGTCCCCCGGTACAGCTCCCTGATCGCCAAATTTATATGTCAGTGTGAGTCCCGGATCGGTCACAAAGATGGCTGGCGAGTTCCCTTTCGCATCACCAACTAAAATGTTGGCTTTTTGCAAAATAATCTCCTCCGGACAACACGCCTCATTTCTGACACCGAAAAGATAGAGCCAAAAAGTGTATGTATTCTCTTTATAACTGTCCATTTCCTTAAAGGACTCAACGAGGAACTGAGCACTGATGTTGTTGAAAATTTTTAACGCCCCCGTCCCTTTGTAAATCTCCGCGGGGTCGTTGGCAATTTTGGCACCCAACTTGAGTTTCCCATTGTTCCCGCCGCCGGTCAGATCTTCGACCATCTTTCCATCGAGTTGTTCATCAAATGCGAAATACAAAATCATATTCGGATCTATAGCTGCTGGCGCAGAGAGAACCGTCACGAAAAAAAACGTGGTGACGAAACTTACCGTAATAAGCGTTCTCATTTTCAACTCCTCCTTTTATACTGATTTGGGTTGAATGATAAGTCACCTGTTGTAACATTTTGCGCCCCCGATAAATCGGGAGTGCCCTTAAAATCTTCCCGGTAATTGAGATACTCTGAACCTTCCCGTTCACGTGATATGGATAAGTGTCAGCAAAGGCTAACACCTGCCCAATAGCTCCTCAAATTCTATCGGTTAACGATCCGTTTTGAGGCGACCCCAAGTGGTAGTCAATTTTGTTTCAGGCTCGACCGACAGAAATATACCTTTGGAATCCATCTTTACTTCTTGTTCGGTTAAGGCGCGGTTATAAAGTCCAAACTCATCCATAGCAAAAGAGGCTGCCCGCTGCCGCGTTCCACCGATGCGAAGATGCCCCTTACCTTGGACGAAATCGCGTTGAACCTTATATCTAGCTTCCTCTTTGCCATCGATATAGATTGTCAGGCTTGTTGCCTTTTTGACACCCGCGATGTGATACCATTTTTTCAGTTCAAACTGTAAACCTTTACCGCCGGGACCGACCGCCTCACCCTCTACAGCCCCTTGGTCGGTAAATTTATATACCAAAGATAGCCCCGGATCGGTTAGGAAGATACCCGGCGCGCTCCCCTTGTCAGCAGCGTCCATAACGTTGGCTTTTTTCAAAATACTTTCTACTGCACAGCACGGATCATTTCTGACGCTAAAGATATAGAGCTGAAAGGTGTAGGTATTGTCTTTATAACTGTCCATTTCCTTAAAGGATTCGACGAGAACTTGAGCACTGATGTTGTTGAAAATTTTTAACGCGCCCGCTCCTTTGTACACCTCGGCGGGTTCATTGGTAATTTTGGCACCTAACTTGAGCTTCCCATCGTTCCCGCCGCCGGTCAGGTCCTCAACCTTTCTACCATCCAGCTGCTCATCAAATGCGAAATACAAAATCATATTCGGATCTATAGCCGCCGAAACAGAGCAAACCGTTACGGCAACAAAGGTAATAAGGAAACTGAACCAAATAAACGTTCTCATTTTTAATTCCTCCTTTTATTCCGGTTTAGGTTTTCTGGTTTAGGTTAAATAGCACTTGTAATATGATTAGATGTCCCATCGGTTAACGACTGACTTTGATCTTGCCCCAGGTGGTTGTCACTCGTCTTTCGGGTTCAACTGATAGAAGTATGCCTTTGGCGTCCAACGCTATCTCTTGTTCGGTTAAGGCGCGATCGTAAAGAGAAAATTCATCCATAACGAAATTGGCAGCGCGCTCCCGCGTGCCACCAAGACGCAGTAACGCCTCCCCCTGAACGAAATCTCTTGGGACATCATACCTACCCTGTTCCTTGCCGTTGATATAGATTATCAACTCGTTTGCCTTTTTGACTCCCGCGATGTAATACCATTTCTTGAACTCAAACGCGGTACCCTTGCCCCCGGGACCGACTATTTCCTTGGCACCTATAGCCCCTTGGAGCCCACCTCCTCCTTTATCTTCAAATTGATAGATAAGGGATAACGGTTCCTCCTGAAGCAAGATGCCCGGTGCCCAACCTTTTACATTGCCCTCTAGCACCCTGCCCTTTTCCAGAATGCTTGCTCTACCTTCTCCACATTGTCCACCGCAATGTTCCCAATTCCAAGGTTTAGCGGTGTTACCTAAGATATAGATCCAGAAGGTATAGGTGTTATCTTTATACTCATTCATTCTCTTAAAGGGTTCTACGCGGACCTGAGCACTGATATTAGTGAATTTAACTGCCCCTGCCCCCTTGTATATCTCTTCAGGCACATCGGTAATCTTGGCACCCAATTTGAGTTTTCCATTATTGCCGCCGCCAGTCAAATCTTCTATCTGCTTCCCATCGAGCTGCTCGTCAAACGAGAACCACAGAAGCATGTTCGGATCTATGGCAGCCGGTGCAGAGAGAACCGTTATAAACAGAAACGCGGTGATGAAACCTGCCCAAATAAACGTCCTCATTCTTAATCCTTCCTTTCCCAAATCCGACAATCAATTTCAATTTAACCGCCCTAAAAAAATTAAAATCATCGTATCACATCCATTAAATGCATGTCAAGAAAAAATTAAATTTTAGATCGACATATTTTTGCTTTAGTATTATAATAAATTCTTGATGTAATAATTTGCAGAGATTTGCAATGAAATGAGCAGATTCGCAGCGATTATGACAATCAGCATAATTTCGGTTGGTCAATGAGATTCGTAAGCGGATCGCCATTCGTGCGGACAGTGTGTCGGCACGATGCAAAGTTCTGTAATACCCACAAATAGGAGGATATTCAAATGCAAAGGTTGAAGAGATTTCCAATCAGCGCCCTGGTCCTTATCTTTTTGATAGGCTTGTTGCCATCCTTGGGATATAGCCAGATCCAATTGGATGACCCGCTCCTCGTATTCTACTTTCCTCTCGATGAAGGCAAAGGGGATATAATAGCAGACCTCGGTCCCAACAAACTTGAGGGGGAGATAGAAGGTGGCCCAGCATGGGTGGATTCCGTAGATAAAAAATTTGGAACCTGCCTTTCATTTATAGACGGAAAAGAACAGTCGGCGTTTGTAGCAGATGTTCCGGCTTTGGATCTCGGTGAATCTGATACCACCCTCGCTGCTTGGGTTAAAACTGGCAAAGAGGTAGGTCAGGGATTTGTCTATATTAAGTGGGACGGCGGTGGCTGGTATATCAAGCTAAGGGATAAGAAGCTCTACACCCGCTATCACATACCCGCACCCGTCGGCTTTGGTGCAGAGATTCCTAGCAAAACTGAGATTGCCGATGACGTATGGCACCATGTCGCTTCAATGCGTACAAACAAAGAGACGGTTAGCCTATTTATTGATGGCAAACTAGATCATAAGGATGACGCAGGCTCAGCTCCCGGTTCTGCTAATACCCCCGCCAATTTGGAAATTGGTCGGTTTAAAGAGGAACGCTTCTGGGATGGAGAGTTCGATGAACTTTTCCTGATGAAACGAAATTTGACGAATGATGAACTCCAACTGTTGATGGACGGACAGTTTTTAGCCGTTGAATCAAAGGGGAAACTTCCCCTCACTTGGGGTAGTCTCAAAGCTTCTAGAAATTAAATGAGGCAGCGTTAAAAATTTTTCCATTATCCAAATTTTACACTTACAGAAGATATGCAAACAGTAGGAAAGCGGACTGAATTTTGGGTTCGTTTTCACAACAAATTGCGGTGAGGGACCTGCCGAATTCATTCGTGCGGATCTCTCGCCGCAATTTTTTATTGGGAGAAATCTGCGGATGAAAAAAACATTGATTATGTTGATTGGGCTTGTAGTAATCAATATACCGGGTTGGCAGATTGCTCGGTCTCAGCAAACAGATTCCGTTACCGATCTCGACGAGTCGGCATCTGTCGATGAAAGTCGGATCATCTTGGCTGAATATCAATGGAACGGCAGAAAATTCGAGATGTCACTTGCGGATTTCAAGGCAGCGATTGGAGAGTTGTCAATCTTCCAGCAGGAAAACTACGCAAGTAAAGCCGGAAAAACAGAATATTTGCCGGAGTTCATTGACGAAAAACTAAAAGTCCTCGCATCTATAGATAAGGGGTTGGATAAAGAAGAAGATATACTCAAAAAGGCGCGGGAATACAAACACACACTCTTAATCGAGCGCCTGACACTAATTGAAGTTGATGAAAAAGTCTTCCCCACAGAGGAGGATCGGCGGCGATATTACGAGGAACACAAATCGGAATACATTGAGGAAGCAGCAGCACGAGTAACCTGCATTAGTGTTTTGGAAAAAACGCTTGCGCAGGAGGCATTGGCACAAATCAAAGCTGGAGTAGACATCAGCGAACTGGCAAAAGAACTGTCGGAACAAGAAAAATTGTTTGGTCCTGGGAGCAACAAGGTGGATCCGGGGAACACTGGACTCTTTACCAAAGACGAACCCGAAGACTGGCAGGTCTTTGTTGATGCCGCCTTTGACATGGAAGTCGGCGAAAACACGGAAGAAATTCTTGAGCTTGAAATGGATCACGAAACGTACTACCTCATTTTCCGCAAGGAGGAACACATACCGGAACGCATAGTGGATTTTGAGGAGGTCAGAGATTATATTGAACCCTCTGTTAAGCGCGAAAAAAAACGGCAGCGAATCATTGAATGGGTAGCAGAGGTCACCTCGACGAGTGGACTGAAAACCTACCCGGAACGGGTTCCTGAAGCAGGGCTGGACCAAGATGAACCGGTGGCAAACGCGGAAAATATTGTCATTGCAGAGTTTGATTGCGACGGAAAGCAGCAGATTACGCTTGCTGAAATGATACAGGACATTCGTGAACTCTCAGAGTATACACCGGAACGCTATAAGGACAAAGCGCGCCTTGAAGAATACGTGACCCTGATGGCAGAAGGTCGGCTAATACTCTGTCTCGCCAAAGAGCGGGAGCTTGAAAAAGAACCGGAAATTCAGAGAAAAACGCGGAGATATCTCCACACGCTGCTATCCAACAAACTCTGGAAAGTCGAAGTTGAAGAGAAAATCAAAGTAACGGAGGAAGACATACAAGCCAACTATGAAACGCGTAAAAGCGAATTTGCCGAAGAGGAACAGGTACGGCTAACCTGTATCACACTTAGGGACAGTGACCGTGCGAAGGAGGTTTTTGAGTCAATTCGGTCGGGCAAAGAGATGGTCGAAGTAGCGAAAGAGTTGTCAGATACCGGAGAGTTGACCGGTCCCGGGGCGGATCCCCTCAACCCCGGCGATACCGGTTACCTGACCCGCGACACCTTTCCGAAAGAGCAACAAGCCTTTACTGATGCCGCTTTTGCGATGGAAGTCGGACAGACCGTTGATGATATCATGACTGTCAGCTTTCAAGGCAGACAATACTACACAATTTTCCGGAAAGAAGAACATAACCTAGCACGCCAAAAAACGCTCAATGACTCAGAGGTCCGGCGGATAGTGACAGCGGATACCCAAACGGAAATGCGTAATGCACTTACGGCTAAACTGCACACTCAACTCCGTAATAAGGCGAGACTCAAAATATACTTCGATCGAATTCCAGAGCAGTCAGATAAGTGATAACAACCGATTTAGTTCATTAGTTCACTAGTTTATTAATGAACCAATGCACTAATGAACTAAAAAGTTGACAATGTTAAAATTAGGAGGATTGCCAAATTATGCAACCAATCAATGATAGCCAGTGGCAGCAATTCGAGGAGGAGGGGTATCTCCGTCTCGGTAGAGTGATGGACGATGAAGAACTCACTACTTTACAGAAGCGCATTGATGACATCATGATGGGTAAAGCCAAGCTTCCCTACGACCAGATAATGATGCAACTCGATGGCAAGACTGCCGACTACGGTAAGATGGAACCAATGACCAAGGGACACAAAGGTCCGACATTAAACTACCGTAAGATTACGGAACTTGAGCTTGACCCATTCTTCCTGTCGTATATGCAAAAACCTGCCTTCCGGGACATTTGTGCCAGAGCCTACGGTTCTTCTACCTCGATTGCTACGCCACGTGCAATGTTTATGAATAAACCGGCAGACACAGGGACTCACCTTCCTTGGCATCAGGATGTATTTCGGAACCTGGACAAATTTTCAGACATTATCATCTGGGCGGCGCTTGATCCTGCGACCCTTGATAGTGGCTGTCTCAGGGTAATTCCCAAATCGCATCACCGCATCTATGAAGGAAATTTCCCCACAGAAGAACAACTGGAAACCCTCTTCGCGGTGGCGGATCCCGTTACCCTTGAATTACAACCGGGCGAAGGGGTATTGCTGCACGTCAACCTGATTCACACCTCCGCGGTGAATGATACCGGCTTGCCGCGACGGGCATTCAGCGTTGCTTATATAGATGCTGCAGCCCGGACCACAGATGGTCAACCTCTCCCCACTATTTTCGGCGAGGGAGCCTTAAGCCCACAATTCAACTAGCCAAGCAGATTTTCAATTCCGATGGCGTAATTCAGTTTCTGAAAACTTACGCCATTGTGACACGACTATTCCGTAAAGGCCGGGAGCCAATCGCAGTACCTGTCCGATAGAATCAGACTTTATTGCTGCTCCTTGAAGTTGTGCTTATCAATAGTCGCTAGGAAGTGCAATTCCTCCTTAGCATCACGATGTGTACTTACCTCCAAGAATCGCTCACTCTTTGTTGTATTCAAGGGTAGGTTCCATACCTCAACATGCCAGTCAAAACTATAGTGAATTCTAAAAATAAAGGGACACTTTCGCCTCTCGGTCGGTGCGGTTTTCCACCGCACCGCATAGATGCCGTGGTCGGTTGAAACAGTGCCTACCAATTTGGAGTGCTCCATTAATTCTAAGATCTACTATAATTTCACAAGGAAACGGTTTAATGCGCGAAAATTCTGGTGGGAAATCTGCATATAATATAGGATTACTTTTCATCTTGCTCGCTTCGCTATGGCTGGGTTGTGGAAGTGATGATGAGCAAGAGAGTGGAGACCGCCCCGATAAAATTGTCGGTAACGACAATGCGGAAATGGTGCTAATTCCTGCTGGGGAGTTTGAGATGGGGGACCCTTTCAACGAAGGTACTACCTACGAACGCCCTGTCCACACTGTCTTCATTGATGATTTCTATATTGATGTCTATGAAGTGACCAACGCGATGTACGCTAAATTCCTCACTGCGATGGGAAAGCATGTCGGGGATACCGGTCATACTTGGTTGGATATCGGCGACGGTGATGAGATGATTGAATGGGTTGGAGGGCAATACCGACCGAAGGCAGGGTTTGAAGAGTATGCTGTGGTTGAAGTGAGTTGGTACGGTGCAGCGGCGTATGCCCAGTGGGCGGGCAAACGCTTGCCGACCGAAGCAGAGTGGGAGAAAGCCGCCCGCGGTGGGCAGGTCAAGGAACGGTATCCGTGGGGAGATGATGAGCCTGATGGGAGTCAGTGCAACTACGCGGATAAGAATACAAGCTATTCTTGGTCAGATCCGAACGCTGATGACGGTTACCAAACAACTGCTCCTGTGGGTCTATATCCTCCGAATGACTACGGATTATACGACATCGCTGGAAACGTATGGGAATGGTGTGTAGACGAATTGGACGTGGAGTTTTACGAAAACAGTCCAAAAGAGAACCCGGTCTCAGGCGGAATTACACTATTGATGCCTGATAACTTCAATAGTATTAGAGAACGTCGTATACTTCGCGGGGGTTCGTGGCATAGCACGCCAGAGATTCTCCGCGTGGCGTACCGCTACAGCAGCGAGCCAGCGGTCACGCTCAGTTACTTTGGTTTTCGTTGCGTAGTCCCTGTTGATCCTTAGTCCTATTTTAACCTTTGAAAAATCCGCCTTGTGATGCTCTCATGCCATCATTTGAAAGAAAGGTTGAATAATGACAGTACCCCATACGTGGACACCTGCTGAAGGTAGTCCACAAGAAATATTAAAGAAATACCCCAAGCCTCTCAATGCGTTGGCATCGGGTGAAGTGCCGGCGATCGTCCTCCGCCAAGCTTTCAATCCAGATCACTGTGTCGGTCTCATAGAGAGACTCTATGAACGTGGCTTGGTATACGATCCGCGCCCAACTGAAGACAACGAAGCAAGTAATAGGCCTGTGTATGTTGGTCCCGCCTTTGTTAGGTACAGTGCCGATCCCGACAAACTTTTTGCCTACGCCGCCGACACCCACGAACTTTTCAAAACTTTGTTCAACGGGTACGACAATCCAGTGAAAACCTTCTACGAAATGTTGTCACGTTTGGCTCCGAACAAGCGGGTGATGACCGCCCGTGAGCCGGACGGTCGCCTCTATGGTCCCGCTGTTTTTCGTGCCTACTATTCCGATAGAGGGCACGGACCGCACTTTGACTCCGTAGCAAAGCGACAGAAGTTGTTCCATTATCAGGTTGCGCGGTTCCAGCATCAGTTCGCTGGGGTGATGTGCTTCCAGAACTCCGAAAATAAAGGTGAAAATGGAGAGCCCTTTCTCTACAACTGCCCTTGGACACCTGCCGTGCAGGAATATATCACCGCAGGCACATTTAGCCAATATGTCGCTGACCAAGGTATCTCCCGTGCTCAAATTCAGCTTGAACCCGGCGACCTTTACTTCTTTTTCTCTGAAAATATCCATGAAGTGCCGCCGGTGATAGGTGAAAAGCCGCGAATTGTGCTCGCTGCCTTCTTTGGCATGTCCCCGGACGATGAAGAGATTTTTGTCTGGTCGTGATGCTACCCCGCTTACTGTGCACCATTGTTAGGGCGTATTGACATTTTGCAATAGTTGTAGGGAACAACGAGAATTGTTCAATACCAACCCCTTACCGGGACACAGAACCGAGTCATTGGTAGGGAACGGAGATCTCCGTTCCTTATGTTCGAATCTACCGGGGCAATTGTCGATTTGTTGTGTTTGTGTAGGTCTACATTCATATCTCGACACCGCACTGTCGATTTTCCAAAATCGATCGACAATAGGGCAACCACGAGGGTTGCCCCTACAAAGAATCCGCTAATGTAGGGGCAGGTCCCCGATAAATCGGGATCCAAAGCGACTTGTGCCTGCCCATTGAAGATTCTCAGAGCAGAGATAAATTACTTTCTCAAATGTCAACAAAACCTAGCTACTGAAAGGACAAATCAATGAGAATTACGAAAATCGAAACATTCCAAATTGAAACGCCGCGCTATTACCAAAAACACCCAGTTGACACAGGCGAAGCGCCATCAGGTCACGTTGTTGTCAAGCTGCATGTGGATGACGGGCTTGTAGGGCTAGGAGAGGCACCAGACAGCAAGGCTGATGATCTGGGCGCGCTAACAAAGCGCTACAACGATTTGCTGGTTGGACGTGACGCTACCCGGATTACCGAAATTAATGAGATGATGCGGGCGCAGGACTTTGAGAGTACAGTCTTCAACTCGCACATAACCGCTGCCATTGACATCGCGCTATACGACCTCAACGGCAAGGCGCAGGGGGTGCCAGCCCACAATTTAATGGGTGGAAAAGTGCGGGACAGCGTGTACTTCTGTTATCCAATCATCGGGGTGCACCTAGAGGATGGCTTTGAGCGGAATGCTCATTATCTACAGCGGTTGGTGGATTTGGGACATCATCTGTTTCGTTATTACGTTTCGGGGGACGCCGATCTAGACAACCGGTTCATCACCGAGATGAAAGCCCGTTTTGGAGATAAGATCAAACTCAAAGCCTTCGATTTCTCCGGACGTTTCTCAGATTGGGAGACCGCCCTGCGCTATGCAGACGTGCTGCGCCACCATAACCCGTATAATTTTGAACAACCATCAAACAATTTGCGGGTATGTGCCGACTTCGTCAAACGGATGGATGTACCCGTGAGTCTCCATATCAGCACATTAGAAGAAGGTTACGAAGCGATTGAGCGCGGCGCGTGCACCGTCCTTAACTTAGCGTGGGTCTGGTATGGACCGACCTACGTGCGCCGGATGTTCGCACTAGCAGAAGCCGCAGGATTCAAGACTTTGCTTTCGACCGATCAGGATTCAACCATAGGCACAGCCGGGGCGGTGCATCTAGGGGTTTCGGTACCCAACCTTGATATTCCGGCCGACCCTGCTGGTCCCCTACTCTATACAGTTTCACCTGCCAAAGTACGCATCCGAGCTGAGGAGAGCCACCTGTATCCACCAGAGGGACCGGGCTTGGGCATCGAGTTGGACGACGACAAGATGAGGGAGCTAACAATCGCCTCCGCATAAATATCTGCAACGCCAAGCGCAGTGCTTATGGAAGTTGTTGGTCTGGAGGTCAAATACCTGAAACGCTACCTCCATATAAGCAGGGGTGCCAACACCCGAAGGAGAGAGAAAAAATCGATGAATTATTCTTGATGGCGAAGCAGCCAACCCGGCTGATATGCCCAATGGTTGTCCATTCCATCCCCTCTGCAAATATACCGAAGGTGCCTGCAAAACCGGACCACCTGTTTGACAAGAGGTAGAGCCTGCCCATTTCACCGCTGGTCACTTTTCCAAGGAAATAGAATTGAAAGACGTGGAACAATATGCGGGTTAGGGATAACCAAGCTAGACAACTTCCGTAGCGGCAGGTGAAAGACGCGAAAGTTGTCACACTAGGAAATGACTTTAGATGCGTTGATATGGAGTCCTGACTATGCTCACCGACGAACAGATCGGCTTCTTTAATGAATTTGGATTTCTTGTCTTTCGTCAGCTGTTTAGTCCAGAAGAAA
Organism: Candidatus Poribacteria bacterium; assembly: GCA_965208425.1. Taxonomy (GTDB): domain Bacteria; phylum Poribacteria; class WGA-4E; order WGA-4E; family PCPOR2b; genus PCPOR2b. Next base: position 895,591 of record OZ242335.1, read on the forward strand.
TAGAGACTATCGGCAGCGAGGCAGAGGTTGCTTTGAACGAAGTTTACCAAGGTCGCGAAGGCGGTCCCCATGGCAGTTGGGTGTCACTCCTAGGTCCCTCCACACCTTTCAACGCCTCACTGCTTGAGGACAAGCGTTTCTACGGTATTGCTACCCAACTCTTTGACGAGAACATAATTGGTCTGAATACCGATATGCTTTGGTGGCAGGCTGACACAGGTTGGCACCGCGATCTGGATGTGCCGGGGAACACCGGATTGAAATTCATCTATTACTTGGACGCGCTCCAAGCAGAAAATGGATCTTTACGCGTCGTTCCGGGGTCCCACATAGAACCGCACCACGCCGATGTTCCCGAAGTCGAGCCCCTGCGCATCACACCGAAGAATGAGGACTACATGCAAAAGGTAAGGGGACTCAAAATCCAACAGGGGGACAGCATGCTTCCTTGTATAGCTGTGGAATCCGAGCCGGGTGATGTAATCACATTCGCGCTGCCTTTGTTACACGCCAGTTTTGGTGGTGCTCCCAATCGGCGCTTCGGTGCCACCGTATATTGGGCACCGTCAAAAACGCCGGAACAGGCAGATGCCCGTCGCAAAGAGGCACGTACCATACACAGCAACCACTACCGCATGTTCAACTACCCGATGGACACACCTTTCTGTCACCCACACTGGATCGAAGGCGCTCAGGGAAATTCTGTGCGTGCGCGCTGGATTGAATGTCTGCGCGATCTGGAGTGGATTAGCGCTCCATGAATATGATCGTCAGTAATAATCGAGATCGCATCTCAGTTGCCACATCAAGTTAGCAAGTAACCAATCCGGAAGAAAATCACATTGAGTCCAGCAGACAATCGTTTTATCGCTTCAACCCGCCACGCTCAACCAGAAATCCGTTGGCGTGTAATTTGGCTGGCGGTGGCTATTATTCCCTTTAATAACTACTGGGTTTACGCGATGCTGCGATGGGCGCAGGGCCTCCCAACAACCATGTCGCTCTTCTTCAATGTGATTTTTATCTTTGCAATTCTGCTCGCGGTGAATTATGGAGTTTCCCTATATTCGCCGCGACTAGCATTGACGCAAGGCGAATTGCTGACCTTCTACGCAATGCTCTCCGTCGCCACTGCAATCGCTGGCGCAGATTTCTTCGCCGTAATCATCACACATATCGCCGTCAGCGGCTGGATGGCGACCGAGGAGAACGAATGGGCGACGTTGTTTCACCGTTACTTCCCCGATTGGCTGGCGTTGACCGACAAAAACAGCCTCAGGACCTATTTTGTCGGTGAATCGACCCTTTACCTTGATGAGCATCTTCGGTTATGGTGGAGGCCTGTCCTGTCGTGGTCTGGGTTTATCGTCGTCCTTGTTTGCACGGCGTTTTGCATCAACGTCGTTATGCGGAAGCAGTGGATTGAAATAGAGCGACTCAGCTACCCAATTATCGAACTTCCGCAGCAGATGACAACCAAGGGCTTCTTTCGAAATCGGTTGATGTGGGCTGGGGCGATTCTCGCTGGCGGTATGGACATCGTCAACGCGCTGCATTTCTTGTATCCATCCATCCCAGGACTCGGTGGCGATTTCTTCGATCTGCAACCCTATTTTACCACGAAACCGTGGAACGCTATCGGTTGGACACCTGTCACGCTCTTCCCCTTTGCCGTTGGAATGGCATATTTTATGCCGCTCGATCTCTCCTTCACGTTCTGGTTTTTCTATATCTTCTGGAAATTTGAATTGATTATGGGAAGTATTCTCGGGTTTCAGCAGATTCCCAATTTTCCCTATATCTTTGAGCAATCGTTTGGTGTCTGTGTCGGCGTGCTGATTCTGGTGTTTTGGAGTGCACGGCATCATATACGAGATGTGCTAACAGGTGCATGGCGTGGTGATAAAGCGTCTGAATCTAACGAACCGATTTCTTATCGTACGGCGGTCCTCGGAATAATTATCGGTTTCCTGCTATTAATCGGCTTTTGGGTGGTAGCGGGGATGTCGCTCTGGGTCGCTGTCCTAGTTTTCATCATCCATTTTATAACCGTGACCGTTACAGCCCGCATCCGCGCCGAACTCGGACCGCCCCTCCATGATCTCCGCAGGATGGGACCCGATGTGTTAATTCCACAGATGTTTGGCATGCGCCGAGTCGGTCCTAGAAACCTCAGCCTGTTCGCGCTCGTATTTCCTTTTAATCGTGCTTATCGGGGCAATGCCATGCCGCCGCAACTGGAAGGGCTGAAACTCGCCGAGCGGACGGGTATCTCAACACGTCGCGTCGGATTCGCGATACTAATCGCTGTTGTCATCAGCCCATTACCCCTGTTCTGGGGTGGATTGCAGCTCGGTTACGAATCCGGTGCGGTGGCGTTTTGGGGCGGTGGTGTCTTTCGACGAACCCAGAGCTGGCTCACCAACCCAATGCCTGTGGACATCTTGGGAATCTTGGCAATGCTCTTCGGCACGCTCTTCACCTTCGCTCTCACCGCCTTACGTCATCGTTTCGTTTGGTGGCCCCTCTATCCCGTTGGTTACGGCATCACAGGGACATGGGCGGTTAACTTTTTTTGGTCTTCGGTGCTTGTCGCTTGGGTGATTAAGTTGTGTATCCTTCGATTTGGAGGCATAAGGACATTTCGGCGTTTAGCACCGTTCTTTCTAGGTATGCTATTCGGCGAGTTTCTACTCGGAGGTGTATGGGCACTGATTGGTGTGATTGTACAGAGACCGATGTATCGGTTTATTTGGTGAGTGCGGAAATCCCCGTTAATTTTATTCTCATCCGATATCATCTCCAATAGGAGGTTCAACTGACAGTACTGCTTGACTTTTGCTTATTACGATTTATAATGAGAGCAGAACTGCATGTCACTTTCATAAAGTCCATATTGAATTTAACGTTATGTTTATCACCTCCATTGGAGGCTTAATACGGTGCATGAAACGACCTTCCAAAACGGTCTGACGCTCAAATCTTTTTTTATTACACTGTGCCTCATTCCGATCAATATTTACTTCGTTGTTCAACTCGAAGTTGTTCGTTATACATTTCCCACGCTCGTCCATCCACTATCGAATGTCATTTTTATTCTATTTTGGCTACTTCTAATTGGAGCCATCCTCAAGAAAATCTCCCCCAAGCTGGGAATTAGTCCGCCAGAACTTCTGACGATCTATGTTATGTTGGGCGTCGTATCGGCTCTCTGCTCGGCTGACACGATGCAAATCTTAATCACCATTTTGGGGCATCCCTTCCGCTTTGCAACACCTGAAAATCAATGGCGCGAACTGTTCTGGAAAGAACTGCCCGCTTGGCTCACCGTCCAAGATGAAAAGGCGTTAACCCCCTATTACGAAGGGGGATCTAGCTTCTATATAAGACGGCATCTGTATGCGTGGATCCGTCCCGCGCTGGCATACATTGTATTTATCTTTGTGTTGATGTTTGTGATGCTGTGCATCAATACGCTGTTACGGATTCAGTGGACGGAACGGGAACGGTTGACCTACCCAATTATTCAACTGCCACTAGAAATGACAGATACCAGCAATAGGTTCTTCAAGAATAAACTGATGTGGCTTGGCTTCAGCATCGCTGCGTTGATTAGTATAATGAATCTGCTCAATTCGATTTACCCTGCCGTTCCCTATATTCCCGTCAAGCGTCAGAATCTACATCAATATTTCACTGGTCGCCCTTGGAATGCGATGGGCTCCTTCCGGGTTTCGTTCTATCCCTTTGTCATCGGCATTGGCTTCCTCATACCACTAGATCTCCTCTTCTCATGCTGGATGTTTTACGGAGTCTATAAAATCGAGCTAATGGTCGGTAACATAATGGGGTGGCGCAATCTGCCGCGTTTTCCCTATTTCAACGAACAGGCATTGGGTGTCTACGTTGCACTGCTCGTATTTGTGCTGTGGGTTGGCAGAGTCCATTTCAAGGGATTGGTGCGCCATCTGCTAGGTTCATCTTCACTCGATGATTCCCGTGAACCGATGCCATATCGCTTGGCAGTCGCCGGCATAGCAATTGGATTGATATTCTTGATGGCATTTTCCTACAGAGCGGGGATGTCCTTGTGGGTTACTCCGATCTTTTTCGCGATTTACTTTTTAGTTGCGATAATGATTGCGAGACTCCGTGCGGAATTGGGTTTTTTAGTACACGATTTACATTACATTGACCCGCACAACACACTCGTCACCGTATTTGGAACACGCCGCCTCGGATCGAGTACATTGACCGTCTTTTCGTTATATCAGTTTTTCAATCGTGCCTATCGGGCTCACCCGATGCCACCACAACTGGAAGGCTTGAAAATCGCTGAAAGACGAAATATCAATCCGCGTCATATAGCTGCAGCGATTCTACTTGCCACCTTAATTGGATCAGTGAGTGTTTTTTGGGTGTTGTTAGATAACTACTACCGACACGGCGCAGAAACCGGGTACTATGGACCATGGGCACTGGGGTATGGACGAGCCATCTATGGTCAACTCGAAACGTGGCTGAACTACCCCCGAGAGACAGATGTTCCAGCTATCGCTTTCATGGGAGGTGGACTCAGTTTCGCAGCACTACTCATGTTCCTAAGGACGCGCTTTCTGTGGTGGCCCCTCCATCCACTCGGCTATGCCATGGCAAATAGCTGGGGAATGTTCAATCTGTGGGCTTGTCTCTTTGTTGCATGGATAGCGAAAGCAATCATCCTACACCACGGCGGACTTAGGGCATACCGACAAGCGATCCCCTTCTTTTTGGGGCTTGCTCTAGGAGACTATATGTTCGGCAGTCTTTGGAGTATTATTAGTATTGCGACCAACACGACTCTGTATCAATTTTTTCCCTAGCGGGCAAAGCTAACATCGACCTGCTCGTCGCAGATATCAACACATATATGGTGAATTCTGGAAATAAATAGATATAAAAAGTAATAGGCACACTCTGTGTGCCGTAACTCCGCGAACAAAATTCCTAACTTCGCCTATTCACAGTATCTATAGTGAATTGGAAAAATAAGCAGGCATTTACCAATAACTCCGACCTTCGCGAAGTTTTCCAAAGTCTCCCTGATAAGGGCGATTTAGGGGGTTGGCTGTGCATTGAGAGTGTCTAAGTAATTCTAAAATCTACCATAGTTGGTGAAATGAAAAGTATATCAACAGAACCCCAAAATACCCGTTTTACCCCAATAGAGAATATCCCTGTGTCCTTCCAGAGCGGTTTAACGCTTAAATCATTCGTTATTGCTTTCTTGCTAATCCCGGTCACCGTTGCTTGGATCATCCAGCTTGAAGTGGTTCGCCATACCTTCCCAACACTTGTTCATCCGCTCTCGCATGTGATTTTTACGCTCTTCTGGCTCGTTCTGATCGGATGGATATTCGGTAAAATCTCCCCTAAGTTCGGTCTCTCTCAGCAGGAACTCCTCACAATCTACTTCATGCTGTGTATTGTCTCCACCCTCTGTTCTTACGACTGTATGGAGATCTTCGTGCCGATTATGGCACATGCGTTCCGGTTCGCCAGTCCCGAAAACGAATGGCGTCAACTGTTTTGGCGACAACTTCCAGAGTGGCTCACCGTTCACGACGAAAAGGCGGTGACGGCGCTTTATGAAGGCGGGACAAGTCTCTACGTTGAGAGATATATTAAGGCGTGGCTTGGTCCGGCGGTAGCATGGATGGCGTTTATCTTCGCATGGATGGTTGTGATGCTGTGCATCAACGCGCTGCTGCGAATCCAGTGGATCGAGCGTGAGCGGTTGACCTATCCCCTGACCCAACTCCCGTTAGAGATGACCAATCCGAGGTTAGGGTTCTTCAGAAACAGATTGATGTGGCTCGGTTTCGGCATCGCTGCCTTGATCAGTATTGTGAACCTGCTCCATTCAATCAACCCTATTGTTCCCTATATTCCCGTCAAGCGCCAGGGCATCAGTCACTACTTTACCACCCGCCCTTGGAACGGGATGGGCGGTGTGCAAGTGGCGTTCTACCCTTTTGCGATTGGGATTGGATTTCTTATACCGCTGGATCTCCTATTTTCATGCTGGGCATTTTTCTGGATCTACAAAATCGAACTGATGATTGGTAGCATTATGGGTTGGCGAGGCCTGCCGCGCTTCCCTTATCCTGCCGAACAGGCATTCGGTGTATATATGGGGCTACTAGGGTTCGTCCTCTGGACTGGCAGATCGCATATCAAAGGACTAGTGCGTCATCTGTTCAGCTCTCGTGCTTCCCCATCGCAACTCGATGATTCCGGCGAGCCGATGCCATATCGGCTCGCTTGCGCGGGTATCCTACTCGGTCTGATTTTTCTGATGGCATTTTCCTACAAAGCAGGTATGTCGTTGTGGGTGATTCCAATTTTCTTCGCAATCTACTTCTTGCTATCGGTAATGGTGACGCGACTCAGGGCAGAGTTGGGGTTCCTAGTGCACGGTTTGAAATTCATCAGTCCACATAACATGATTGTTGTCGGTGTTGGCACATGGCGACTTAGTACCAGTACGCTGACCGTCTTTTCGCTGTACATGTTTTTCAATCGCGCCAACTGGGCAAATCCAATGCCAGAACAGCTGGAAGCCTTGAAGATCTCGGAAAGGCGGCATATTAACCCGCGTCATACAGCCGTTGCGATTCTGCTTGCGACAGTGATCGGATCGGCGGTAACCTTTTGGCTATTGTTGGATATCTACTATCGACATGGCGCGGAATCTGGGTACTTTGACCCCGCCGTATTGGGATTTGGGCGTGATGTCTATGTGCAGCTTGAGAATTGGCTGAACTCTCCCAAAGAGCCAGATCGTCCAGCACTCGCCTTTATGGGCGGTGGGCTTGTGTTTACTGTCTTGTTGATGTTTTTGCGAGCGCGCTTCCTGTGGTGGCCCCTCCATCCACTCGGCTATGCCACAGCGCAGAGTTGGGGGATGGCGAACTTGTGGTGTTGTCTCTTCGTCGCTTGGGTGTGCAAGGCTATCATCCTGCGTTATAGCGGATTCAACGCATATCGACGCGCGATCCCATTCTTTCTAGGACTCGCCTTAGGAGACTATATCTTGGGTAGTCTCTGGAGTATTTTGGACATTCCAACTACTATCTCTTTATACCTATTTTTCCCTTAATATAACGCAAGTTGCTAGTGATGTGCGATGTGATAAAATTGCTCTCTGTAGGTCGGGCATCTTGCCCGACCTGCAAAGCCCAGCGGGGCGATAGGTGTATAGGACATCAACAACCCAATTCTCCAAAGCCCCAACGGAGCGACAGGTGTGTCGTAACTTTGGTTATTATTGTATATCATTGTAGGTCAAAGCCCCGGCTCAACCGAGTCGCTTCAGATACTGTTTCACGATGTCTATTCCCACAAGATCACTATACGCTGTTTGTATTCGATCGGTAACCGGTCCCGGTACGCTGCCATTACCGATGGGTGAACCGTTGACAGAGGACACAGAACAGAGACAAAAACTAGTAGAGGTCACAAAAGCCTCGTCCGCTGTGTAGACATCATAGAGATCGATATCTGCCTCTTGCACCTCAATGTCCAGACCTTGGGCGAGTTCAATGACGGTCTCGCGGCTTATACCTGCTAGAACATATTGTTCCTTTGGTGTAATGACCACCCCGTTCTTGACAATGAAGAAATTGCTTCCGAAGCCTTCGGATATGTTGCCGTTGATGTCCAGCAAGATAGAGAAGGCGTCTGGGTTCTGCGCCTTTACCTCCTGATCTCCAAGTAAGAGGTTGATGTAATTGTGCACCTTAACCCTAGGACTCATACACTCCGGCGGCGTCCGCCTTATCGAAGGGATGACAACGCTCAAACCGTCTCGGTAATACCGTGCTCTCGCAGCGAACGGTAAAGGGTTGCACTCGATGATTACGGTTGGCTTATATTTGCCCGCGCCTGCGGGAACACCTCTACTAATTCGTTGTATCACCCAGTAGTCATCATCTGGTCCTAACAGGGGCTGATTTGCCGCCAGCACCTGTATAGTCAGATCCGCCATCTGTTGCTGGGGAATCCTTGGATCCAAGCGCATATATTTTAGCGAATCGTACAACCGATCCAGATGTTCCCTCAGTTTGAATATCGCCCCACCGAAGGTACGAGTCGCATCGAAGACCGCATCCCCGGTCACAAATCCCTGATCACGGAAGGATACCTTCCCTTCACTCTCTGGAACTATCTCTCCATTGATGTATACCATACGTTCTTGAGCCATGTCGTTTCTACTCCTTTCAAGTTGCTAGGGACTCGCCGAAAAGTCCGCTGCCCTGCTGTGGACACTCCTAAATCTCAACAAGCAGCAGAGTGCCAAAAAATCGTATGCCGCATGAGTGACAATTGGTATCATCAGGTTGTCGCTAATTTGCCACAACCAACCTTAGACCGTTATGTGTTAAACGTCTTGCTAGCGGGAATATGTTCTCGGAAGGCTACGCTATCGATTGACTGTGATTTTCGGCTTAAAATACACGCACTTCCCACACTCTATCAGGACTTCCAATCAAATATCACACCCAGCAGAGCCTCTGGCTCGTTCTTCATCGTCTCATAGATGTGCGGTGCTTCTGTTATAGAAACCCGATGTGTCACCAGCGGTGCGATTCGGATGGTACCCAACCTGACAAAATATAGAAGAATCTGTAGATCTTCGAGTGTGAAATGAGATGAGGATTCAATTGAAGCCCGTTTAGAATGAAGCATGCTTTGGTGGAACTTCGTCTCGCCCCGACCAGCTAGGGCACCGATGGCTCCATATAGGGCAAGCAGGTCATTCCTATAAATATCTTCAAATAACGTTGATGCTCCACAGGCATCAACGATGCGGTCATAGGGAGCTCCATGCTTCAGTGCCTTGTCTTCAGATGGCTCTGAGACGTTTATCACCCGGTGTGCGCCGAGCGTTCTGGCAATCTCGAGCCGCTGAGAATTGACATCTGTCACGGTTACATAGGCGCCGAGGGCACGCGAGGCCTGTGCCACAGATTGACCAATAAGCCCCAAGCCTGCCACCCACACATTATGGGCGGGACCAACACGGATGCGCCTGGAGTGCCGCATTCCTACACCGGCTACACCAAAGAGAGCGCAGAATTCACGCTCGACATCGTCGGGAAGCTTGATGCAGAGTCGAGCTCTTTCGTTGGTGGTTTCAACGTTTACCAGATGCCATCCACGGTGGCCCCCGTGGACGCCAAGAAAGATGACATCACCCACCGAAAACGTTTCAACCCGATTCCCTACACCGTCGACAACACCGACGTGCTGATATCCGGCCCGAGTGGGATAATTTGTTCTGCCAAAGTCATTCATCAACGCATGCCGCTCAGTACCATTGGTCACACCTGAATAGAGGGTGCGAATCCGTATCTCTGTTGGGCCTGGGGCTGGTGGCGATCCCAGATCAAAAAATGCCATCTCACCTTGTACCGGAAACTCTATGCCAATATTCTGCATTGCTTCAACCTCTTAATTGAACCGCGTAAAGGTTTGAAACTTTCGTAAGGTTGGAGGCCCTTTCCCTTTGAGGATAGTTCGGCATTCAACCGTAAGAGTTGTTCCTCGGGAAATTTTGCGCGTTGCTTCCTCTTTATCCGGCGACAATTTCTATCGCTCCGGAAGCAGCGATGTCAATCCACCATCAATCACAAAATTGGCACCGGTGATATTGGTTGCCCGTTCGCTGCACAGGAATAGTGCCAGCTCTGCGATCTCTTGCGGTGATGTAAAACGTTGGGTTGGATATTGTGAACGCCAAACCTCCCATTGTTCATCTTTGGTACGGTTAAACAGTTGCGCTGCTTGGTCAACCGCTGCTTCCAATAGTGGTGTCTCTACTGATCCGGGCGAGATAGCGTTGGCGCGGATGCCGTATTTTGCCAAATCGATGGCTTCACTCCGGGTGAGCGACAGCAGGCCGGCTTTGGTCACTGAATAGACCATCGCCTCTTCTTGGTTCGCCAAGCCCGACACCGAAGCGATGTTGAGAATGGTACCACCCTGTTGTTTGATATACGACACTGAATACTTTGCCATCAGAAAAGCGGACGTGAGATTGACGGCGACGGTCTTATCCCACATTGACAACGAGAGTTCTTCGACATCTCCCGGACAATCGACAATGCCGACAGTATTGATTAAGCAGTCAATCGTCCCGAAATTTTGGACGACCATCTCACAAAAACTGTGCACCGAAACTTCATCTGCGACATCAATAGCTTCGCTGTGAACGGTTGCTCCTGCTTCTCGGCATTTTTCAGCGATTTGCGAGAGTTCATCTTGACGGATGTCGCAAAGAGCTAACGTTGCCCCAGCAGCCGCAAACTTTTCCGCGATCACCTCTCCAATGCCACCACATGCGCCGGTGATGATGACCACCTTGTTCTTGTAATTTTCCAATCGCTTCGCTCCATTACGCAGTTAGCTGTCCGCTTCATCAAAATTCTCGTGCCAATAAATAGCTTCAGTTGCACGATACTTTCCCTCTGTTTCAAAATTCATGCTGTGAACCTTGGGTACACGCTGATCCGTCCGATTACTGATTGCTTCCGCATCACCGATGTAAAACCCTGCGTGCCTACGGATACCACCGTCGGGAAATTCTGTCGGTTCCCAGATGAGGACACTGCCAACCTTCGGTTCCTCTATTTTTTTCCAGCCGGACCGCTGGAGATTCGCCTCTAGCCCCCTGACGGTTGTATGTAAGTCATCTATCAGTTTACAGTGGAAAAGCACCGATGAAACGAAATAGGCACAAGAAAGTATTCCATCCCGCAGGATATCTGTCTCTTCACCGTCAACAGAGGCGTATAGATTTCGGAATAACTCAGAACCAACGCTGCGATTAACCATCAGCATATAATTCTTAAAACGATTTAGTTCAACTTTTTGCGCCAAAATATTCCTCCGATTAGAGACTTATGTGATATCTCTTGAGTGTATCCTGCCCATTACGGGAGATTCGCCTTATATCCCCCGAACAAGGCACGCCCCTCCGTCTGCCAAAAACATTCCACATCAACAAACCCAATGTTTTTAAGCCAAACAACCTGATCTTCAACCGTTCCAAAGGGATCGTGGCTGTCGCGTATAGGGTCATCGGGCTTTCGGACCAGATCGTGGTTGGCAAAGCATCCGCCCGGTTTCAGCAGTTGAAAGATTTCCGCGTATAGCGCCTGTTTGCGCTCATCAACCACATGGTGGATGGCTCGTGAGGAGACCACCGCATCGAACTCTCGATCCGTAGGCAAGGTTGCTAACCAATTCGGAGAATCGAAGTTCGTGACAATGAACGAGAGTTGATTTTGCCACTCTGCTAGTCGTACCTTCCCATGCTTTAGCATTTCCCCTGACCCATCGAGGCACAACACCTGTGCGTTTGGATAAGCAGTCAGAAGCTCGCTTGTTACAATTCCGTATCCCGCACCGAGATCTAACACCTCAATAGGTTCTTCAGTGCTGCATCGAATCAAACCCACGAGCGCTGTAATCTGTTCCGCCCGTTGCGGGTCTGTTTTGTCACCATCCTCTATCCACTCGCGAACATATTCGGGTGAATCCCATTCGTGTGGCATTACTTTTCTCCTCTCAATCAACTGGGACTGGATATAACGGATTACCTCACCGGCTTTGATTGTTTAGCGAATCGCTGCCAACACACGCTTCATCAATTGGTCAATATAATCTGACTCTATCCACCGTGCCACGACCACCAAGTCGTTTTCCGGTTCAATCCAAATCATGTTCCGTCCAGCACCCAAGGCACAGAAGCTCGTTTCTGGTGCGCTTGGGAATAGCTGTCTATCCGTATTGAGCCACCACATATAGCCATAATCCGGTTCAACCAGACACGGCGCGGTCGCTAAATCTATCCACCGTTTAGAAAGTATCTGTCGTTCCTCCCAGCAACCACGGCGCAGAAATAGATAGCCGAACCGTGCGTGGTCTCTGGTACTAATCCAGACCCCACCGCCCCAATGGCCACCACCACTGACCGACTGCATCTTCAGCCCATCAATTGTCAGCCACGAGTTTCGATAGCCGTGCCATCGCCAACTGTTGGAAGCACCAATAGGATCCATCACGTTCTCTTTTAGCAGCTGTGGCAGCGGCTTACGCCAGATGCGCAGCAGGGAGAGTGCCAGTCGGTTGACACGAACATCATTATAAGCGAAGACGCTGCCGGGTACTGGAAACGAGCCATCAGGTCCCCGATCTCCCTGACTGTCGGCGTAATGGGGTTTGTCCCAGAGCGTTCCCTCCCACTCACTTGTTTGCTGAAGCAGATGGTGCCAAGTAATTTGAGCATTATGCGGTGAATCGAACCCACCATCGTTTACATAGTCTCGGACGGGATGATGTACGTCTCGAATTAATCCACAGTCTAGTGCCAATCCTGCCATCGTGGACAGATAACTCTTGGTAATACTAAACGTCATATCGACGCGCTGCGTCTCGCCCCACTCAGCGATGATGTAGCCATGCCGTAAGATAAGCCCGTTGGTCGCGCCCCGGTCTTTTATCGATCCGATGACCTCGGGGTGGGATTCTTCCTTTTCCATCTCGGTGTAGTGCGACCGCAGTTTACGAGGCCATGCGGTTTCGATCGTCTGGGCATAGTGAATCGCTTCCTCAAGGGAATCAGCATCAAGACCCACTTCCGCTGGCTTTCTGCGTTCCCATTTCTCTCCTGATTCAGGGTAGTATATATCTTGTGTGAATTGCATCATGAGACCTCCAATTCAATCCTAATACTCCACAAGAAGTACCTCGTGGAGACTTACTTCTGGTACTATGATTGTTGCAACAGCGTTTCCTGATATCTCTAAATCTATTCCCTGTAACGGCAGCCGTGCCGATTTCACCGTAAAGTCGTTAAACCGAACCCGAATATTGTGGATGGGGTTCACCTCACGAAGCGCGAGAAAAGTAGTCATCTCTGCATCGTGTTTCTCACGATTGGTAATACGCCACGGTAGGAGTGGGACGGGATTGTTGAGCAGATGAACCATCAACTCATTCGCGCTCCGGCGGGAAGCGGTCACTTCAATAGCTTCCGGCATCTCAAACTCGATAGGTGGAGGTGTTTGCTTCACTAAGTCGACGATGAGCCGTTTCAGTGGCGGGTACGGATTGTTCATATACGCTCCACCCACATCACCGCAGATATAAATCGCTCTGCCTTTCCCATAACGATTTATCGTGATAGCTGCTTCGGACGAATCATAGTCCATCTTTGGGTCAAAATCCTTCAGCAAACGTTCCCCTTCTAGACAACTTCGTGTGCAAAGTACATGGATATCCGCATCCGGCAGAACGGATACCGCAGATTCCTGACCGTAAAAACAGACGACATAACCGAATTTGCGGGACAATTCTGCATCTTGCGGGACGTATATGATGCCGTGGTCATCTGTGCCTCCACGTGTTCCTCTGTACTCCACGCCTAATACATCGGAGATGCCAAATTTTCCACGCTCACGTCCAAATTCGTCTAGCAGCGAGGTCTCATGGGTAGCTATGAGCGTACCGCCTTCATAGACAAATTTTCTGATAGCCTCGCACTGTTCGTCGGACAAGCACGCACTGTTTGAGAGAAAGAGTAAACGATATTGGGATAGCGTTTCGTAGTTCAACCGCTCGTCCAAAACGAAGTCGAACAACAGGTGTGATCGATTCAATATCTCGTAGGCACCATAAGCGTCCTTCTGTCCAATTTCGTGGAAATAGGTCTGTCCTGTGTTCTTGGGAATCTCCGACGGACGAAAATCCCGGTTCTGCTGTGAGTAGTGGAGTGCGATGTATTTGACCGTATCGCCTTCGATGTAATCGACCCGTTTCTTGAATTCACTGAAGACAGACTTGACTGTGTCCTTATGGAGCATTGTCGGTCCATCGAAAGGATTACCACACGGTGCCCCGCCGTTGGCAATGGCAGCCAGTCCCGCGATCGCTGGCGAAAACATGTCAGGATAAGGTGCACCGCCAAATCCCTGTAGCGATTGAGTGACGTTTCGGAAGAGACCGAAGGGGGTGCCAGTTGACCGTAGCACTTTTGCTGTAAAGTTGGGTTCGCGTAGTGACCGAAATGTTTCTACGAAAAAATAGCCACCAACATCTTCCAGATGGAATGAGTTGAGCGGGTGCCCGTCTGACCAATCGGCGGTCGGTCGAATGTATGAATTCATGTCAAGAATGACATCCGGATGCTTTGCCTTGATCTGCCGGAAAAGATGGTGCATAAAATCCTTCATCTTCTCATAGCGCCAGTTGACAAAGTGTCGGAAATCCAGCGAATCAAAATCAACCTTCCGGGGGATTTCCAATCCTGTCTCTTCCCGAAACAATTTTTCACAGTAACTACAACAGCAGGAGGGATAAAAGGGACGCTCCTCGTGGGAGCCATAGTTGGTGTCGTCAAAATAGAAGCCATCAAGGTCAAGATTATCCAACCATTCAATGAGATATTCCGGCAACCAGTCCCGATAGGGTGAGTTAAAACAGAACCAGCCCAGATTCTCAAGCGCAGGCCTGCCATCATCCAGAAACTGCATCAACCACTCCGGCTGAAGCGGTTTGAGCGGTTTGGTATATATGACGGGATAGTAGCTGAGGATAAGGATGCCCCGTTGGTGCGCCAATTCCAAGAATCTCGGTAGGCGATCGTTATCAACATTGGAATACGGCGGAATCATCCTTGAGCGAAAGCGGGGAGTACCTCTGTTAATCTCACCATCGACTACCTGCACTTCGACACCGATTTCGTCGATGAAGTCCACCCATTCTTCGACGGACAGTCCGACATACGACTCCCCCGGTTGCACACAACTTGGATAGCACTCTATACGGCATACGCGCTTTTCGTAGGGTTTTTCTGCAAGCCTTTGTGCGGTAGACCCAACTCGATTTACTTTTGGTCGTCTGTCCTCTGCGTTCACAGTACATCTCCCTTGATACTCACTCCAGTATGGTTCCACACCCGTCTTGGATTATCCAGTTAGCCTCCCACGCTTGCTTTGGATACAATTGTTCCCTCAAGAGCGTTCAGAAACTCGATGACTTCACTTGTTGCTGGCTGTGTGTTCTGAAATTTGGATTGGTATTCTCTGAGTATCTGATTCAATCGTATCAAATCCGTTCGACGATCTGCAGTCGCTTCCCTGACGCGATCAAACTGAGAGCTGATTTCTTCGACGGATACACCATCTGGTTTCCGCAACCAGCTGCCATCTGGGGCTTTCATCAACAGGTGCGCTTCGATAGCATTCAAGGCACGCTCTGCCATCCAATATTGCGCGCCCTCGGGTCCACTCAACCTTTGATAAAGCAAAACCCCGACCGCCGCAATGATTATCACCACAATGAGCCCGGTGGTCACCACACGCGGATAACAGCCCTTCCTCTGCGCCATATATCACAGTTTCCCCTCACGGATTGTTAAATCTGCTTGCAACTTCCGGTTGGCAATAACCATCGTGCCGTGTGTGTCGAAAAGTTCGAACTCACCTTCGATGACATCAAAAACAGCGATGTCAGCGACCGTTCCGACCTTGAGATGACCGAGTGCATCCTCACGCCCAATTGCTCTTGCCGCCGCAATCGTTGATTTTTCTATGACCTCCTCAAACGAAAGCCCAAGATTTAAGAATTTTGATAACGTTGTCGGGAGATCGTAGACAGGACCGTTAATATTGCCGGAGTGCAAGTCCGTACTAATGACATCGGAGATGAATCCCTGTTCCATCGCACGTTGAGCGACTTCGTAATTAAAACTCCCACCGCCATGTCCAACATCGAAGATAACTCCGTCTTCACGGGCTGCCCACGCCTCCGGGATAACTCGTCCTTTATCATCAACGATACAGTCACCATTTCCTTGAAAGCAGTGGGTGACAACATCGCCGGGGCGCATCAGTTTAAGAACATCGGGGAGCGGAACGCCAGTCCCGATATGCACCATGACGGAGGTATCGGCAATTTTAGCGGCTTCAATTGCTAACTTCAACGGTTCAACGCCATTATCACCGACTTGGGATTTGCCCTGACGCACTTTAACGCCGACAGTGATGTCCCGATTCTCCATGAGCGTGTCAGCGACCTTCTCAGGGTTGGCATACTCAAGTTCGTGCATTTCGCCTACGGGTCCATAAACGAGACCGATACCAGAGATATGAACATAAGTTAATATGTGTGTTTGCGCCGGCTCTGCAATATACTCCCGAAATCCGGGAAATGTCGCCCAGCCTGGACTGCCAGCATCAACAATTGTCGTTACGCCCGTCGTTGTGCAGACCGGATCCGCTTTAACTCCCCATGTCGTAACGCCTGCGTAAACATGGGCGTGGATGTCCACTAAGCCGGGAGTTACATACTTCCCGTCAACGAAAACCGTTTGCGTCGCCTCCCTTGCAGAAATGTCCTCCTCGATTGCTGCAATCTTTCCATCAATAACTGCAACATCGCGCCGGTCATGCAATTTCTGCGCAGGGTCAATAACGGTGCCACCCTTGAGCAATATGTCATATTTCATTTCGGCTATTCCTCATCATTTTTTATTACAGGACTTACGCACTTTAGATGGTAGTTGCCCGATTTATCGGGCGTATCGGGGCAGGTCCCGATTTATCGGGATCCTCGTCCCGCGAAGCGAGGATTCCGCTACGCGGAACTTGCGGGAGATGCCCCTCCCACACCCCCCTCAGTCCCTCCGCAAGCAGGGGGAAGGGCTTTGACCGCTCGGCTGCGTAAGTCCTAATTATTTTTTTCTGCTTC
Source organism: Candidatus Poribacteria bacterium (assembly GCA_965208425.1). GTDB lineage: Bacteria > Poribacteria > WGA-4E > WGA-4E > PCPOR2b > PCPOR2b. The sequence goes on from OZ242335.1 coordinate 912,388, forward strand.
CACTTCATCACCATACTTCTGAAATCGGCGATACACTTTTTCATTGAAAGCCCAAAAAGAAAACGCAGCTTCTTGACCATGGAGTGAACCGGATGCCAAAAATTGAAATTTCTTTACGAAATCCATCGTCATATCCGATGATTTTTTTACTATCTGATGCCAAGGATGATTAAGAGGCAATTCTTCGATTTCAAAATCATATACTGCCTCCGATGGCACTATTGGCAGACCGTCTTTGAATGCATAAACATAGATGTTTGTTATGGCAAATTGAGTCTGTTCAATCGCCTTAATTATTTCCACTGCATCTCTCATCTGCCAAATTGGTTCGTCAATGAAGCTAGCTTTGATCGCCTTCGTGATGAGATGGTCGGGCAATTGTTGCAAATACAGCATATTCAAATTATTCAGATTAAATTTACTCATGATTATCTCGCCACTCTCTATCATTTGATTATGTTTTCAGCTACCTAGCCGGAAATTCGCTTTTGGACGAGGTTTTGGGTTGTTTGTAGCCTTCACATTATCTTCGGGTATATTTGACCTCAGAGGGATTATCCACAGTATTACACTCCCCGTTTATCCCCCCAAATATCAACGTGAACTCGCGGTGAATAGCGATAGCCGTGTTCCTTACAGATGTCCACAAGCCACTCCTGCTTGGGTGCTAGCTCTTCGGGGGTTGTGCCTTGGGGCATCAGCACAATCGTCTCTGCAGGGATAGGAATTTCTGCTTGTAGTGCTTGGATCTCCCCAATATCCGCCGGGTGGTCAACAACAAACTTGACTTGGCATTCGTACCGATCGAGGAATTGTCGTATAACATCGGGGCGGATGCGTCCACGCTCATGACTTTGGAAATAGCGATTGTCACTAGGCGGATTGGAGTTTCGCAGTTTGGGGCTCATAGAGATAAGGTGTGCCGCCACAGGCGCAAAAATAGTCGCATTCGTTTCAATCGTGATGTGATGACCACGTTCGTCAAGCGCTTGGCAGAGTTGGGCTAACTCCTTGACTTGGATGAACGGTTCACCCCCCGTGATAACGACGTGCTTGCAATCGTACTTCGCGATCGCTTCGACCGCTTCCATGAGGGTAATGTCCTTGTTCTCTGGATTCCAAGATGTAAAAGGGGTGTCGCAATTGTGAGAGAGTATACCTTCGCTGACATAAGTGCCAGAAGCAGTTTTGAGAGAGATTACTTCTTCAGTGTCTGCGTGTTCAACATTGACGATATGCTGACATGCTTGGCTAGAAATGCCCCAGAAATTCCATTTCTTGAGAGATTGCGGTTGACATAATGAATAAAATCTTAGAATCTCAGGGGTCGTTCCGCCCAATCTAATTCCACGGGATTCATTGGTTGGGCGAAATCCGAGTTTGGCTGCAAAGTCGATTGCCTTTTGTTTGAATATTCCTTCCTTCTGAGCAAACCGAATTGTACCAGTATAACTGCCTTCTACATCAAAAAAACCTGCCAACCAACCACGAAAGTAACTTTGGTCTTGTGGATGCGCTTTCAACCACCGCTCAAAGGACTCCGCACTTTCGGATGTTGTAAGCCACAACGCCTCCATTACACTGTAGCCTTTGAAACCAGAGTGCTGATGCGGAGCAAAATGCAACCGATAACCCGCACGTTTGGCAAACTGCTGGAATTGTTCCAGTAGTGAAACATTTGATAAAGCAAGTCGGAATCGGCGATAACTCTTATCCCCTTTTCGTAAACTCCAAAAACAGCCATCACCTTCTGCCATGCCACATAGCCAACCTCTCTCATATGCCTCCGCGTCCACTTGTAGATCTTCGGGTGGGAGTATACAACGAACCGCTCTGCCCAGACTGAGTTTTTTCGCCTTTCTCCAGCCAACGTGGATTTTAGAACTATCCTGAGCTCGAGTTGTCACCTGATATAATAGATGATCTACTGAGCAGGCGAATTGTATCCCATCTTCCGTCAAGAAACGGACCATGGGGGCGCGGCGGACTGCGGTTTCAACAACCTGAGTTGGTTGTAATTGCAGGTGCCCTCCTTTATCTTGGCGTAGTGCACCAACTACCCAATCGCCGGGATTGAGATTTTCGATGGGGACCCATCTTAGATCTGAACTTAAAACGCGTGTTCCTATCGCAGAGCACCAGTCGCACCTTAGATTGCAGTAGCTAGTCCGAAAGAAAACGGAGGGTACGCCAACCAGTTTGCCTTCGCCCTGAATTGTATGGAAAAATTCGCTGTATTTCATAATTAGAAAGACAAAGCCAATTTGAGTTGTTGGGACGGGGTTGGGTGTCCGACCTGATACCCCTTCTGGAGCTTGTCGTGGTGAAGTCGGGCCCACTCCTTTTCAGCTGCCTCAAGGTGGGAGGCAAACACCTTCTCCGTTTGCTGAAGACCTCTGTCGCGACGACCATAGCGGCTAATGACAGAGTAATCATCGTCTGTTAACGATTGAGTAAGGTAAAGGTGATAGATCTTGTCTGATGTTCCCTCCCGATAGTAGAGGTGTGCAACCCGTCTTGAAACCAATTTTTCATCGAAGGGAAGGAAAATTGCCTCCTTTGAAGGGAAATAGAGGGAGGCGTTCCAGTCTCTATTAATACGGGACTGGTAATTTACGTAAGCGAAGGCGCACAACTGCTCTGCATCGGCAGAATGAAATTGGACCCGCTGCTCAGGAATTGAACAGAGTTCATCCAAAACGACAGGTAGCTTTTCTCGAAGCATTTCCGGTGTCTCTTGGATTGAGGAGTGTACCACCTCCAACCCTGCTGCTTGTGCGTCTTCCAAGAGTCGCACCTTCCAATCCAAGAAACTCGCTTGGGAAACGCCGGCGGCGTAAAACTCCAATCTCATCTGTTACTCTCCTTTTGTCAAGAAAGTTGGTCATTTTCCGGCAGATTTCTCAAGGCGATTTATTCATTGGTATATCTTAGGTGGGAAATAGAGGAAGGCAAACTTTTTAATCCTTCATGTGAAGGAGTTTACCTTCCGCATGATACTACTCTTGTGGAATATCGGTCCACAAGAGCTAGACTGTTCCCTCAATGAGTTCAATCTGTACGTTATCTGGACCCTTGACGAAAGCGATTGGTAAGCCAGACGGTTTAGCATCTTCAATCTCAGCCCCTTTTGCTTCCATCTCTGCAAGGGTGGCATCGAGGTCTTCTACCCCAAACGCCAGTTGATAAACACCCCAGCGTGGATTGCCGCTGGTCGGTTCCACTTCCATGTCACCAAATTTCGGTGAAAGGAAGATCTTCTCTCCACCAATATTCATCCGAACGATTGGCAAACCGCGTACCTCTACCCGCTCTGTAACTTCGCCATTGAGCATCTTTTCGTAGTAAGCAACGGCTGCCTCAACATCTTCGCAGCGCAGATGAACGTGATGAAATGTGTATCCCATTATTATATCCTCCTAAAAAATAAAATGTTGTCTTGATCGAAGACTATATCTCGACCTGATACGGCGATTATTATAGACTATGACCAAGGTGGATGTAAATATAATTCTCTATTGATGTCCAGAAATTCTCTTAACTGGCTTTTGGATCTCAATGAAATTCGGATTAGAAAAAGGATTGTGCATATTGCAGATAACCTTGAATCCAAGGGCGTATCCGCTCGCTCATTCCGGCAAAATAGTACAAATCCAGCCAGAGCGTTATCCCACGTAGGAAGGCAAGCCGCAGGTGGGTAGGTAGTATCTCTCTTTCGGCATCAGATAGCGGGCAGATGTCCTCGTAGGCGCGCAGAAATACGGATTGCTGACTCGGGGTTAGAGGGGTATCTTGATAAACGGCGGAGAAAAAGATCAGCGCGTAACCCAGATCATAAATACGGGATGCAGGACAAGCGGTATCCAGATCTAGGATTCCACAAATGCCCATGTCATCAAACTTGAGATTTTGCGCACGATAATCGCCGTGTATGAGCCAATCCTGTTCGTGTTGCGTATCGTGTAGTGCCCCCAGCGAACTCTTGACAACTTCAACCTCCTGAATCCAGGAATCAATTTGGGTTGGTGGCACCAGATTTTCTTCTATAACAGGGTGGAGACGGGATAAACGCTCCTGCAGTTGTATAAAAATCTCGGTTTCTAGGGGAGGCCCGGCAAGTTGAGTTGGATATTGAAACTGAAGGAGTTGTTGGTGCAAACGTCCGAGTATTTCCCCCGACGCATGCAGCTGATCCGAATTCGTAACGTCGTAGTCAGATCCCTCAATAAATTCAGACAGGGCATACACCACCCCTGTTTCTAGAGGGCTATCCCACACGCTGAACGTTTCTCCACTGTTATTCGGCAATAACCGAGGAACAGGAAAATCTTCCTGATGCAAAAAGGTTTGGACAGCGTGCGTGAAGGCAATTCGTTGGAGGTCGGACCGAGCAGGGGACTTCTGGTTCCGCGCTGACTTATAGATTTTCAGGAACAATGTTCCCCGGTTGGTCGCAACCCGCATCGTTGTGCTCATTGCGCCGGTGCCGATTGGTGTTGTGGACTCGATGGTGAGGTTGTAGTTCTGACGAAGGGATACCTGAATAGCGTTGGCAAAATTAGATGGCATGATGGGAATTCGCTATAACGCTTGCGGTAGCATCGCGCCCTGTTTTTCGTAAATTGTTCGGAGTTGACCACAGGCGGCGGCGATGTCTCTGCCCTTACTGAACCGGATCGGTGCGACATGGTGCCCATCCGCGACAATGCGACGGAATCGTTCGATTTGATTAAGTTCGGGACGTTGAAAATCAGCACCTTCGATTTCGTTGAATGGGATAAGGTTTAGCTTGCACGGCAGCCGCCCCATTAGTTTTCGGAGACGTCTGGCATCTGTGATGCTGTCATTTACACCTCGGATCAAGACATATTCAAGCGTGGCGGGTCGTTGCGTTGCAAGTGCCCATTCTTGTGTGGCATTGAGGACTTCAGCGATTGGATATTTGGCATTGATGGGCATCAAGTGTGTGCGAATTTCATCCGTTGTGGCATTTAACGAGAGGGCAAGATTGCACTTAAGTCCCTCGCTAGTGAATTGCCGCATCCGCCGGGCTAAACCAGAGGTGGAAACGGTTATTTTTCCCTCAGGTAATCCTAACCCGTTTGCGTCTGTCATCAAGCGGATTGCTTTCACGGTCTGATCATAGTTTGCCAGCGGCTCCCCCATCCCCATAAACACAACATGGGTTACGCCTTTTTCGCTGTCTAGTTCACGTTCGATTGTTATCAATTGGTCCAAAATCTCCGCCGCTGTTAAATTGCGGAAAAATCCCATCTTCGCAGTCGCACAAAAGTCGCACGCCATCGCACAGCCCACCTGTGACGAAACACAGACGGTGATGCGGTCTTGATCATACATCAAGACACTTTCGACCTGACTGCCATCAGTGAGTTCAAACAGGTATTTGACTGCCATGTCGGCATTGGAAGTTGTGCGCGTGAGAACACGTGCACCGCTGATGTAAGCGAGACCCGCCAACCTCTGTCTTAGCTTCTGGGGCAAATTGGTCATTTCCTCAAATGTCTCCACCCGCCTGCCATACATCCATGACATCAGTTGCTTCGCACGATATTTCGGTTCGCCCCACTGTGTTACCAGTTCTTCTAGCTCCAGCAGCGTTAACCCTTTCAAGTTGATGTTGTCTGTCTGTGAATGTGGTATTGTCATGGTATGAATAACTTGCGGCTGGTAACTCGATTACGTGTTCCGAATGGGTTGCATAAGCCACAGCACCTTGGTGAAAGGTGTCTTGGATTGTCGTAACTGCTTTGAACCGGGGATTCGTCGACAAATCGGCCGTTGGCTTCTTACCCGTCAAGTTTTTGTCGCAAAAGCTGGTTGACCATCTGTGGGTTGGCTTTGCCTCTCGTGGCTTTCATCACTTGGCCGACAAGGAAACCGATTGCCTTCTGTTTACCATCTCGATAATCTTGTGCAGGTCCCGGATTTTCTTCGATAGCCTGATCAACGACTGATTCGATTGCAGACACGTCGGAAATCTGATTGTGTTGTACCTGAAGTTGGAGGAGATCGAATGGATTAGTAACTCGCTTGTCCAAATCAATGACAATGTCGGGCTTTAAAAGTTCCTTCAAACGATCAGTCTGTTTAGCTTTGGACATGGTAGCTATCCCTTCTAAAATTGCGTAAAACCGTAATAAATTCCATCTATAACGACACCGACTTCACCCTGATTGGTCTCCCGTCCTAAACGCATCAAAAATTCTCTGAGTTCTAATAAAGCGAATTCAGTGAAGTCGTTAGGATCGGCGAACGAAAGAACCATTACAGTAGTCTCAAAAAGAAGCTGCCCTCCGCGTACGTCATCACGCCACACACCTTTGCCGGGTGGGAAAGCAGTGCCTCCTCGAAAGAGCCGACCAACAACACTCAAACTTTCATCAACCCAGTACACCTGATCAACTTCATGCCCTGCTCGATTTTTACTCGGAATAAAAAGAATGACTTGAGAACTACCTGACGGTGTGTCTGCCTGTAAAATGTTGGCAATCTCAGCCATTGTTGGTTCCTTACCCATCAAGTTTCTGCTGCAAAAGCTGGTTGACCATCTGTGGGTTGGCTTTGCCTCTCGTGGCTTTCATCACTTGACCGACGAGGAAACCGATTGCCTTCTGCTTCCCATCTCGATAATCTTGTGCCGGACCTGGGTTTTCTTCGATAGCCTGATCGACAATTGACTCGATGGCAGACGCGTCGGAAATCTGCGAAAGCCCTTTCTCTTCAACAATCTGTTTTGGAGTTTTGCCGGTTTCAAAGACATCGGGTAGGACGGATTTAGCAATTTTACCGCTGATTGTCTGATCTTTAATTAGCTGAATCAGTGCGCTGAGGTGAGCAGGTGTTACTTTAGCATCCTGAATCTCTATCCCGGCATTGTTCAGCAGTCCCGATAGGTCACCCATAATCCAGTTACTGCTTGACTTTGGATCACTGCTGAGACGCGCTGTTTCATCGAAAAAGTCTGCTATTTGTCGGGTGGCGGTGAGAAACTCTGCATCGTAGGTAGGAATATCGTATTCTTCTACAAAACGCTTGCGGCGCTCGGCGGGTAGTTCCGGCAACCCTGCTCGGATACGTTCTACTTCTGTTGCATCTACCTCGAAAGGAACAAGGTCCGGTTCAGGAAAGTAGCGATAATCGTGGGCTTCCTCTTTGCTGCGCATGGATGCTGTTCTGCCAGTGTTGATATCAAACAGTACAGTTTCTTGGACAACTTCCTCGCCCTGATCGAGAAGTCGTGCTTGACGCTTCTCCTCGTATTCTAAGGCGGTCAACACGTGCTGAAATGAATTTTTGTTTTTTAACTCCGTTCGTGTTCCCAATTCTTTACTGCCGACGGGACGCAGCGAGATATTCGCATCACAGCGGAAACTTCCCTCCTCCATATTACAATCGCTGACTTCAACATATTCGAGGATTTCTTTGACGGCGCGCCAGTAGGCGATTGCTTCTGTGGGGGTGCGGAGATCCGGTTCACTAACGATCTCTAACAATGGTACACACGAACGATTGAAGTCTACATAGCTCTGATTTGGATTTCCTGTTACATCCGCATGGACTAACTTTCCCGCATCCTCCTCTAAGTGGATACGATTAATGCGAACACGCTTCGTTTCGTTATTCAGTTTATAATCGACATAACCGTCGTAGGCGAGGGGTAAGTCATACTGTGAGATCTGGTAACCTTTGGGCAGATCTGGATAGAAGTAATTTTTCCGATCGAACTTGCTGTAGGACGCGATTTTGCAGTTTAGGCCTAAGGCGGCACGGATTGAGAACTCGACCGCCCGCTGATTCATCACAGGCAGCACACCGGGCATCCCCAAACAGATGGGACAGGTTTGCGTATTTGCCTCGGATCCAAACTTCACCTCACAGTTGCAAAAGAGTTTGCTATTTGTCGATAATTCAGCGTGAATCTCCAAGCCGATGACGGTTTCGTATTTGTATGCCATGTTTTCTTCCCGATTGGGCTATCAATTGAAAACCCAATTGATATTACTCCATCTTTCTCGTCAACCACCTTCGTGTATTCAAAGGTTTAGGAGGCGCATTTGGTTTAGGGTATTGCCAGAGTTGGAAGTTAAGCACCGGGCCAATCAATGATCCAGTTTCGCCAACAGTTCCGAGCATCTGTTTCGCTTGAACAGTATCACCCCGTTTCACAGATGTGCCTGAAAGATGTGCATAAACGGAGATGTATCCATTCCCGTGCATAACAAAAATCGTGTTGCCATGCCCAAAAATATATTCAATGTTTGAGACAAGGCCATCTGCAACACATCGCACAGGGGTCCCCTTCTTTGTTTGAATGGTAAGACCACGATCGGTGGCTGTCTGGTTTGGGACAACTACTCCCACAACGGGCCAAGGGAGTTTGCCAAACAGGGCAGGTCGAATGCTTTTAATCGTCTCCGCTTGCTCTGCAAGACGCACATCGCTGACGATTCCGAGGCGGTCCCCTAATAGTGCAACGGCAGCGTTTAACTCTCTTATCGCTTGGTTATGAGTTCCCTTCTCTGTCCGATACTTATGCAGGAGTTGTTGACGTTTCCGTTCTTGGGCGAGCAGGAGTAAACGCTCGGCTTGCTTCGATTTCTCTGCTTCCTTTGCTAATTGGATTTGATGAACAATTTCAGTGGATTTTTGTGCAATTTCTTCCTGTCGGAGTTGTATCTCCTTTAACATATCTTGATCTGCTTCGGCGATAACCCCCATATACTTATACTTTTCCACAAGATCCTGCATATCCTGAGCACCAAACAATATCCTCAAGAAGTGTTCATCTTCCTTATTGTAGCCTAGCTTATAAATCGCACGAATCCGCTTTATAGCCCGTTTCTTTTGTTCTTTATCTTGAGAAAGCAACTCCCCTAATTCTCTTTGAAGTTCCGCAGCCTCAAGTGTGTGATTTTCAATCTCTTGCTGATACCGGGCGAGTTCTCTTTCGTTGGTGGCTAACTTGGACTCAATCTCTTGTAATTTCTGTAAGACCCCTTGTTCCTTTTGGATAATTGTGTTTCTTTGTTCTTCCAGACTACGCTTCTCCTCCTTTTTTTCGTCATGTTCCCGCTGCCACTGTTCCGTCTGCTTCGAAGTTTGCGCTAAAAGTAGCGCAGGAACGTGTAGGAGAATTGCAGCGATGACGTAGACAAAGGGACTTAAAATCTTCAAACCAAATAGTTTCAAGACGTGACTCCTTTAATTAGGGGCGAGACTTCCAAAATTTCAGTAGGCTGATATTACAGGAGATAAGTGGCGACTTGGATTAATCAGCAAGTTCATTGACAATTCCAACATTTTCTTCAACTTCGTGCTGGCTAGTCATGCCAATTGTCATTGCGTGTACACAAGGCAACCCCATGACAAACTCGATACCTTTCCTCGGTCCATCTTCCTCGGCTAACTTGCTTTGTCCGAGTACTTTCATACCGTAGATACCTTTGCCAAATGCTGCCATCTGTTCCATAGTCCGTATAACATCAGCGGGTGATGCGTCCATGTGGACGCCAGTGTAGTTAATCCGGGCTAACACAACTTCGACCCATTTGGTCATGGCAGCCGTTTGGAATGCACCGAAATCGTGGCACGAAACGCCATGCGCACGTATGAGTCCCTGTTCTTTGCACCGCGCTAAGGCTTCCATCGCGTCCGGATAGCGATCGGGCCAATCAAATTCGGTGAGACAGTGCAGCAATACAATATCCACATAGTCCGATCCGATCTCCTTCAGGAATCGCTTGACATCGGCTTCAACCGATTCTCTAGTACGAGAAGTCGTTTTTGATGTGATGACGACTGAAGACCGATCTAATTCTTTGAGGGCTTCCTTGATGTAGGAGTGACTGCCGTACTGATCTGCGGCATCCCAAAAAGTTACCCCTTGATTGTGGGCAAAGTGGAGAAGCTCGACCAATCCTTTCAATCCTAGTGCCGTCTGATCCGATTTTCCTCCCCAGCCGTGCGTACCTGTTCCAATCGAAAGCCGCGAAACTCGCAGCCCTGTTCTGCCAAAATCAACAACTTGCATGGACTTACTCCTTTAGGTTAAAGATGATATACTAGCCTATGATTTATCTTTTTGGACAGTATATCATACGACCTTGAGGGCAATCGCACGTGAACGCGATTGAAATCTCTGACCCGCTGTGAGCCCCTTCGCCTATCTCCTTGACGTGAAACGTGATGCGTAAAACGTAAAAAAGAAACCAATCAACCAATCGGGAGAAGCGGCTTACAATTGATCAAATTAACAGATGCGATTGCCCTATACGACCTTGGTGAGGTCAACCTTACTGACGTACTCCCAAGCCTAAAGACTTGGGGTGCTTAAACGGACTTACGGGCGAACCCAAAAGGGCACCCCCGCCGTATTCCTGCTTCGGCGATTCTTGCCCAACCATTGGGGGCTTACAGAATCTTCACAGGCGTTTTATGTCTTGGCATGTCCCGCCACCACGGAAAAGTAGTGGTGCTATAATAATAGCACAAGGGTATTCTACTTATAGTAGACCTTAGAATTAATGAGACACTCCCAATGCACAGTCAACCCCCTAAATCCCCCTTATCAGGGGGACTTTGGCAGCTTCGCGCATTGGTAAATGTCCACTTATTTTTAGAATTCACCATAAACGGGATTTAGCCCGATAACCCGTTCCATACGACTGGAATATAGGAGACCTCTGAAGGCTCAGAGGGTCGTATTCTCCCACCGGGTTATGAAACAATTATACCATTTTTAGTTGATGATATCAACGTTTTTTGACGAAAGTACGATACCATCAGGGTTGGCCCCCAAGCTAAAGCATTGGGATTGTTTCTAGTTAGCCTTCACAGAAATTCATAGCACTCTCATTGGAGTGGTAGTGCTGCTAGAGCGAATCGAGCCGGCATTACTAACCCTTATTTTTTTAACGCATAACAAAACTTCTAGTTACCTACATTTTTTCTGCGAAAAACCTCTTGACAAATATTGCCCATAGGTTTATAATCTTGTTAAATCTGAATTTGAAAATGAGTCTCAGTTTCAAATTAAGGAGGAAACCATGAGTCAAGATAGTCTGACTACTGAGATACGTTCTGCCCCAGCTGATCAAAGCTTCCCTGTTACAGAGGCAATCCGATCTCGTCGAACGATTTTTCAGTTTAAGCCGGATCCAGTGCCCCAAGATGTTCTCGAAGAGATTCTTGAGGCAGGTATCTGGAGTCCCAATCACCACCTAACCGAGCCGTGGCGATTCATTGTCATCGGTGAAAAAACGAAGCTAACCCTCGCGGAACGGTATAGTGAAATCCAGATCGAAAAAATTACGTCCAACCCAAAAGCAGCTGCGGCTGCAGATGAAGCAACCCTTGCCAAGGCAGGAGAACAAGGCTTCAAGAAGTTCACTTCCAAGCCGACAATTGTGGCGGTTTCGTGCCTCCAAGACGGAGACGAACAACGCAAGCGTGAAGACTACGCGGCAGCCTGCTGCGCGATGCTGAATATTCAGCTAGCTGGTTGGGAGCGAGGGGTCGGGATGCAGTGGAGTACCGGCGCAATCACGTTGGAGCAAGATACCTACGATTTACTCGGTATTGATTCCGATCAGGAATATATCATCGGATTTTATTATATGGGTTATCCAGCAGAAGTACCAACGCCTAAGCGAAAACCGTTGAGTGAGCAGATCCGATGGACCGATTGAAAAACTGATGAGCTAACCTGCAATGAGATGAAGCTCACCTATTCCGGTAATTCGGGGCCATTCCAAAAATCTACCGCCGAATCCTAACGCTACCCGCCTTCATTGCGCTTTCAGCTTCTTCGGCGGTTGCCCAGTTGAAATCACCGGGGAAAGTATGTGCAAGCGCGGAGTAGCCACCACCGAAATCAACTGCTTCTTGGAGTGATTTACCGTTGAGCAGGCTATAGATCAATCCTGCGGAGAAACTATCACCGCCGCCGACGCGATCAACAAGTTCGAGGTTTTCGTAGATGCGTGATAGATAGAAATCTGATCCATCAAACAGGAGCGTGCGCCAATCGTTGAGCCAACCGGTTTTTGCGTCGCGCAGGGTGGTGCCAATCATTTCGATATTGGGGAATGCCTCACAAACCTGTTGTGCAACTTCTTTATAACTCTCTGGATCAAGTTGGCTGAAACTTTCGGTTGTACCCTCCGCCTTGAATCCGAGTGCCATCTCAAAATCCTCTTCGTTGCCGATGAGTACACAGACGTGATCCATCATCTCACGATTCGCAGCCTGTGCTTGCTCTGCGCTCCATAACTTGGATCGGAAATTTAAATCATAACTCGTTTTTACGTCTGCGGTGCGTGCTGCCTGAAGTGCTTCTTTTGCTACCGCTGCTGCGGACTCAGATAGTGCTGGAGTAATGCCGCTCAGATGGAACCAACGGGCACCATCAAAAATCTGCGACCAATTAATTTCGCCCGGTTGGATATTTGAGATTGCTGAATAACCGCGGTCATAGGTAACGGTGCTTGCACGGGGACCCGCGCTTAATTCGACATGATAGAAACCATTCCGTTCTAGTCCAACGCCGTCAAACGGTGTCCACACAATGTGAGACGTATCGACGCCTAACTCACGTCCTTTATTAGCGATGAATTTCCCTGACCAGTTATCGACCAAACGAGAAACCCATGCAGTGCGTAGTCCTAGCTGAGCCCCATTGACTGCGACATTCAACTCCGCCCCGCCGGCGTCCATCAATAGTGTTGACGACTGCTCAAGTCGTCTAAACTCGGGCGAAGTGAGCCGTACCATCGCTTCGCCAAATGTAACTAAATCGTACATATCAACCTCCTTTGTGGAGTCCTCTCCGATGAAATCGGGTTGAACCCTAAATTGTATGATCTATCCGAACAGACTGGGTTCGAGTATTGATCAGTTTAATAAATACTTGAACTCAATTTATGTGTTCGTGGATTCACTGATTTGTTCATTTTCTTCATCCCTTTGTTCTACTTTTGCTCGGTATTCGCGGCGTAGTTGTTCAATACAATTGCCGCAAAAGCAGTAGAGCCTACTATACCCGCCGACCTCCTTCTCTAGCAGCGCGTCCATCGAAAATTCCTCATGGCAGAGCGCGCATTCCTCAAGTTGAACGCCGGGCTCGACTTCTCCTCCCGCTCTCCGTCTCGAAATAATCCGCAGAACAATCCAGATAACCAGCGGTATACAGATAATCCAGATGATAAAAAATAGCATAATCAGTTAGCCTGTTCAGATTAAAATTGCGTCAAACGCTCACGTAAAGAAATCGTGCAACCGACACCGAGTTTTTTCTTCAAAACTCGGTGTCTCTTTGTGCTTTGCACTGCCTTTTTTTAACCCCAGTAAACTGCTCCTCCCGGGCTGACAACACCAGTGAATAACGGTTTTCACGTTTCACACTTCATTCGTATCGCTCTGCGTCGGCAGATTCAACAGCGTCTTGGCTGATTGAAACACCTAGTTTTTCTGCACACTCCGAAATTTGCTGATGGATAGTATCGGGGAGTTCAATACCGTCAGCCAGACGCTGGACGCGATTCCGATGTTCAAAGTCACCGGGGACAAGCACCTCGTTAAAGCCCGGTGCGGGAGGGATCGACTTGATGCCATCTAGGAAAGCACGTACGCCCTGTTGATATTCGTTCAACGGCGTCAGTGAGTTGACATTTATCACCTGCATAAAACAGCCGCCCATCGCGCCTTTTTCAATATCGAAAGTGCCAGATAATCCTCCAAGCAAACAAACCAGCAAGCCAATTGAGTAACCTTTGTGCAAGCCAAACGGTAGAAGGAATCCGCCATCGTAAAAGTCCGCAGGTTTGATACTCGGATTTCCGTCCTTATCCACTATGTGGCCTTCAGGTAAATCTTCGCCTTTGCTCCTTGCGACTTGGATTTTGCCTTCGGCAATCATGCTTGTTGCAATATCAATGACAAACGGCGCATCGTCACCGGTTGGGACACCCACAGCAATCGGGTTGGTGCCTGTTGCACCGCCAGCACCGCCAAAGGGGACTGTAATTCCCTGCATTCGCCCACCGCCACCGGTCGTAATAATACCAATACAGCCCGCGCTAGCCGCCGCTTCTGCATACTCACCTAGGCGACCAATGTGACCGGTATTAACGATACTTACGCTGCAAATATCTGCTGCTTTTGCTTTCTCAATTGCACGGTTCATCGCCTGTCGAGCGATGTAGTGACCGAAGCAGTTTTTCCCATCGAAAAACATGGTATTCGCGGTTTCTCTAGCAACTTCTGGTTCCACATTGGGAACAATGCCACCACCTTCAATGCTGCGCAGATATGCGGGGATGCGAAGGACTCCGTGTGAGTCATGGCCAGCGAGGTTCGCGTTGACCAGAATTTCTGCCACATCATCAGCGATGTGGCGGGTTGCGCCTGCTGCGACAAATATCCGTCGCGTGATAGAATGCAAGTGACTTGCTTGAAGTCTATGTGTTGTTGCCATAATTGGTATTCCTTTCATGAGTTATAGTGAATTCAAAAAATAAGTGGACATCTACTAATAACTCCGACCTGCGTGAAGTTTCCGAAGTCCCCCTGATAAGGGGGATTTAGAGGGTTGGTTGTGCATTGGGAGTGTCCAAATAATTCTAAAATCTACCATAATTAAGTGAAAAATGTTGCTTAGTTTAACTTGTTAATTTAACTGCCGTCATTCTCTGATTCCGATAATTTCAGAGGTCTGTTGTTGTAACTCTACAAGGTCATAAAACGCCCCCTTCTTGGCCATCAATTCACTGTGTGTACCGACCTCTACAATTCGTCCCGCATCAAGGACGACCAGCCGGTTAGCGTTCCGAAGGGTCGACAGTCGATGAGCAATAGCGAAGGTCGTCCTATTTTTGACTAGCTGGGCAACTGCCTCCTGAATCTCTTTTTCGGTCTCGACATCCACCGACGAGGTCGCTTCATCTAAAATAAGAATCTTGGGGTTGTGGAGGATGGCGCGTGCGATGGAAACGCGCTGCTTCTCTCCACCTGACAGGTTGTTTCCCCGTTCTCCGACATTTGTGTCGTAACCATCCGCCTTTGCCACGATAAAATTATGTGCATTCGCCGCCTGTGCTGCCTGCATGATCTCCTCGAAGGTGGCACCCGGGTTGCCATATCCGATGTTCTCGGCAATTGTTCCGCTAAAGAGAAACGGTTCTTGCAACACGATACCAATCTGCCTGCGTAGGTCTTCTAGGCGCAGGTTGCGTATATCCACACCGTCGATTTCAATAGCGCCACGGTCTACATCGTAGAACCGGGTGATTAGGTTCACGGTGGTTGTCTTACCTACTCCAGATTTGCCTACGAGCCCAATCATCTCCCCGGGAGCAACGTCAATGTCTATTTCGTGAAGGACCGGTTTGCTCTTGTCGTAGCCAAAGGTCACATCTTTGAAGGTGACCTGTCCTTTTATTTCTGCCAGTGCAGTTGCCTCTGGATCGTCGTAAGCTTCGGGTGACGCATCAATGACTTCAAAGATACGCTCCGCGCCGGCAAAAGCCCGTGTCATCCAGCTGTTGACGCGACTAAGCCACTCTAAGGGACCGTAGACCTGCCACATATAACCCGAAAACGCCGTGAGGGTGCCTAGCGTTAAGTTGCCTCGAAGCATGTCCGATCCCCCAACTAGCCAGATGATTATTCCGCCACATCCGGTCAGAAAGCTGGTCACTGCAAAAAACACAAGCCAGTGACGTGCGGTTCTCCTAGAAATCCGCATCAAATCGGTGTTCTTCTTCTCAAAGTCTCCTATCTCCCGCATCTCTTGCGCGAAAGCCTTTACGACATGGATACCGGCGAATGCCTCGTTTAATCGTGCGCTCAGATGTGCCCAACTCTGGCCATGCTTGTTGAAGATTCGTCGCATACGTCGCCAGAAGAGCCTGCCCCAGATTATGATGAAAGGGACGGGAAGTAGCATGCAAAGAGTCAGCTGCCAGTGCATCCAGAATAGAATACCGAGTATGGCGAGGATCTTCAGGATGTTGATTACCAAGTAGGGCAGCCCATTAACCAGAAATTCCCGTAACATGTCGCTGTCCCGGGTGACACGAGACATGAGCGCGCCTACCCTACGGTCTGAGTAAAATTGCATGGTAAGCATCTCTAACCGTCGATAAAGGTGGCTTCGGATATCCGCTGTCATCCGTGCACTCAACCAACTAACTATCCATCCGTGTGCCAACTCCATACTCCAACTTAGTATGCGTAAGCCAATCAACACAAGTATCCACTGGCCCAGAAGTGCTGCCCGCTGATCTATGCTGCGAACCGTTTCCTCCTTTAGCAGGAAAACATTATCAACAATCTGCCGCATCACTAGCGGTGGGAGAAGATCTGCACCGATAGTTACCAGTGAGATGAGTGCCAACAGGACAGCGCGCCCCTTATAGGGTATCAAATAACTAGCAATGCGTCCCAGCGTTGCCAACCGACGAATGCACGCTGTGCATATTCCGTTCTTCTCAGGTAACAGCCTACCACATTTGGAGCACCGTGTCTGGTCAAGTTCCGTGTTAATCAAAAATTCGTCTTGCTGACGAAGCTGCTCAAGTCCAAGTGCCACCTCAGAGAATTTTTCTGCAAGCGAGCTAGAGTAGGGAACAAAAAGGGTCGCCTCTTTCTTCCGATCGATTTCTAAGCGCCCTCCACCGACTAAGGGTTCGGTCTGAACAGCCGCTAATTCCCTGATAGGTACGTCAACAACCCCGTCGATTCCTTCTGTAGGCACCACAATCACGCGCCTATCTGTAGCGATGAGCCACTGCTCTCCAAAGGTGCCATCAGGATTTAGATCTGTAGACACACGAATGAGTGCCTCTTCTTCGTGAGTCAGCACATCCTGAATTTTCTGGCTGACTGTATCCGGCATCTGTTCGAGCAGTTTCATCATAACCTTATTTACCTCGTCCCGGAAGCATCCACACTTTCTGATTTATGGTGAATTCTAAAAATAAAGAGACACTTTCGCTCCCCGGTAGGTTCGGTTTCCAACCGCACCGCATCGGCGCAGTTGGAAACAGCGCCTACCAATTTGGAGTGTTTCATTAATTCTAAGATCCACTGCCCCCCGGTAGGTGCGGTTTCTAACCGCACCGGTTTGGCGTGTCTTATTAATTCTAAGATCTACCATAGATAATGAACCCTTGAATATTATTCGCACGGCGGAAACATCGGTCGATGTTTCGCGGGTGGCGACATAGCAACAATCTGGTCGCCCCGCCAATCAATGGTGTAGTTTTCAAAGCATATACTCTCCACTGTCCGTGCTTCGCGCATTGGGAAAGTAATAATACTTGATGAAGGGGGCTCATTACCAGTTATAAGTAAATGTGACCGGCTGAATATCTTCTGAGATTCCACACCATTTACTTTTAGACGAACCTCTTTCTTATCCACCCAAGACGGGATACGCACCAGCAACGGTCGTCCACTTCGGTTTTCAATTTCAAGGCGTCCTGTTCGGGAGAGGTGACTGATGAGGCGCACCTTTTCCGCTTCGTAGCTGAATAGCAGATTGATACGGACGCCCGCAGCGTCTGAAGTAATGATGGATGATAACGCTTCACACATCCCGTCCACGGCACCGGAGGTAATATCATACGTTGTAATAGTCGCGTCTGGGTTCAGGAGGTAATCGTTAGGCGTTGGAAAACTGAAGCCACCACGCAGGCGTGAGGCACGACGATGAAGACTATCATCTGTTTCATCGGGATCATCGGGCAAGTCGTCTACATCAATCACCTGTGAAGGCAGAAGATGCCCGCGGAGTATACGCTCTGCGTCCTCGAAGTAGTTGACCCAGCCGGCGTGCCCCAAAAGGAGCGCAGCACGCAACAGATCGCCGGTGTTGTTCGATTCGCCACGGGGATGAAATTTATGCAGCGACTCCATTGACCAACCGAAACTGCTGTTGAAACGTGGGCATCCGACATCGTAGATGGCTTTGACCCTGTTCAACAGATCCGCATCGTTGGTGAGGAGCGCGAGGTCAAGCATTCCTGCGACTATGGCGTTGAGGGAGTGACCGTGTGTCCCCGCTGCTTCCTTGAGTGCCCCTTCGGGCGTGAAACAGTGTTCTAGCGCATAGGAGGTCATAAGTCCTGCCAATTCTAGGGCAACTTCATCGCCTGTAATACGATAATTCCGAACCAACGCATCGACAGCCCGCCCTTCTTGTGAGGGCTGGTGGTTATATTCTGAGACGTAAGAGGGAAGGCGATTGAGTTGGATGGTGCCGTCGTCATCCAGTGCAGCGCGGACGGTCCGAATCATCCGCCGACTCCACTCGGGTGCCCGCTCGTCGCCACGACGGATGAGACCGTTCAGGGCGTGGGTGGATTCCCGTATGTTGTGGAGATGCACGAAACGTTCGCCGGTATCGTTATCCGCTGTGCCGGGCAGATTATCAGCCTCATCGAACAGCGCAATCTGAAGATCGGCGAGATCTGCCCAGATGGTTTCGTCAACGTGTTTCCCTGTGGCGCGCTCCGCCATCCCGATAGCGTGGATGGCTCTGGCGACGTCGTGACACCAGTCCCATGCGCCGGAGTGACGAAACGCTCCCAATTCTCCTTCAGCAAAGCCGATAGACCAATACGGCATGTGCTTATTCGTCGGGTCAAGTCCGCCTACAAGCGAATTCAATCCCAGCCGAATATGATTCAACATATCTACTGGTTCCAAGTGCTGCATCTATTATGCTCTCCCTTCAGACTACAACCTATAGTGGATCTTAAAATTAATGAGACACTCCAAATCGGCTTGTCCCGATTCTCCCCGATAAATCGGGACAGGCGGGATCCCGATGCCGTTCCCCCGATAAATCGGGATTAAGAAACGAGCATTCCGATATATCGGAACCTGCCGGGATTGGAAACAGCGCCTACCAAGTCCCGATAAATCGGGATCGAAACCGAGGAGCGAAAGTGTGTCTTTATTTTTTGAATTCACTATGAAAGAAAGTGCAAAATTGCTTAGACTTATTGCCAAAACAAAGGTGTTCAAGCCGTACTGATTGGCTTCCGTGTTTGAGTGCGGTAAAGACTGTTTTCTGATATGATGGGCAGGAAGCTACGCACTGTCTCACGACCAAGAGCAATGCTGAAAGTGGTGATTAACACTGTTTTCACTTTTTTATAGAGGAAAGTCCATCTCTCAACTCCAAAAGTTGTGCTTCTGACAGGTTGGTGATTTCAGAGATGAGTGTCATTTCCATTCCCTTAGCAAGCATTGCCTTTGCGGTTTCAATCTTCTCTTCAATTCTGCCTTTCTGCTCACCTTCAAGCAGACCTTTCTGCTCACCTTCAAGCAGACCTTCCTGCTTGCCCTCACGCAAACCTTCTTGCTTGCCCTCACGCAAACCGTTTTGAAAAAAACGCTCCCTCTCCTTCTCTAACGCTGTGACTAACATCGTCTTCACCTCCTCTTCGTTCTGATAAATGGATTCCAATGACTCATAATCGTCAGAGTCAAGCCGTCCGTGGAAAGCTAACTGCCTAAACCAGTTTAAGAACAGACTGACCGCCTGTCTGTCCCTCTCCGTCGAAAATAGATTCAGCAGCTCCACCTCCAGCACATCTAAATCGTAATGGGATTCTGCTAAAAACAATGTGGATACGATGTTTCGGATTTTTAACAACGCTTCCTGACTGTATTGGTTTTCAGCAATCAAAAAATACTGAAAATCTAACCCAAATGTACCCAGTGGTGGTGTCTGCTCAATTAACGCCGAAAGGTTGACCGGTGCCGTCCAAGGTGCTGCTCCATTGTACAGCACAATTGGAAAGACCGCCGGCAATTTGTTGACACTTCTATTATTGACGAGAAAATCCATGTAAAAGTTGGTGATGTAGTTCAGCACCCTCAATGCCATGAACGGGTCAACGGTGGATTGAAACTCGATGAGAATATAAATATAGACCTCGCGGTCTTGAAACTGGATTTTGTAGATTAAGTCACTCTCGGTCTCTTTGTAGTGTTCGGAGATAAAGGATTTATCGAGGGGTTCACAGGTGTCGAAATCAAGCGAATGGACCCACTCTTGGTTGACAAAGGTCTCAATCAGTTGTCGAAAGATGGTCCGATTTGAGAATAGTTTCTTATATCCGCTGTCGTGAATGTTCATCCCTAACACCTTATCAACTCATGCTCAGTTATGGACAACTAGTCTGGGTGGCTGTGCCGATTGATGCCTGCAAGGCAATAAACATCACCATTCCAACTACCATTGGGTCATTTGATACTACTTGAGAATAACCATCTTCCGTGTGGCGGAAAAATCGCCTGCGGACAGACGGTAGAAGTAGATACCGCTTGCCACCGTCTCACCCACATCGTTTTTCCCATCCCAATAGACTGCCTTTGACCGATTCTCGTAAGCCGCTGCGATCCGATGTCCAATCTCAAGGGTACGGACAACTTGACCCACTGTGTCATAGATGGTCAACGTCACGAAAGCATCCTCCGCCAACCGATACGGTATCCATGTCTCCGGGTTAAACGGATTGGGATAGTTGTGCAACAATTCCGTCTCCGCCGGTATCTCGTAGACAACCATCTCAAACTGAATCAGGCTCCGCTTCACATCGTTGGTAGTTACCGTACGCCGCAACGGTTCCACACCGATAAACGGATTGGGAGACCGCGCGGCGATTTCAAGAACATCCCCAACCCTAGCTGCACGTCCTGTCTCTATATCAACGACGGTGACGCGATAGCCGCCCTCATCGGGTGTGGTAATCGTGACAACTGCTCTGTCGGTTGAATGGTTCTTAACAGTCACCCTAAAGTTGGTGCGCTTTAAGCCTACTTCCTCGTCAACAATTGATCCCCTCAATCCCAAAACAGGGGTTGTATCCCCCACTTCGATACCCTTGAATGTTACCGGGGGCGCGGCGGCTCCTGAATCATTCGTCCACCCAGTGCCGGAGATAGCAACCGTTGCTGCATGCTGAGCAGCCATGATAAAGGCTTGTCCCCCGGTAATTTCTATGTCTCCGGGATCGTCTGCCCGTCCGACCCACCGGAACTCACCGTTGTGATTGACGATAATCGTAGAGACATTACCACGAATCCCGTCGAAGGCTAATAGGTCGCTCACACGGGTGATTCTTGAATCCCTCAACGGCAACCCCACAAGGTTGAGCCCTTTTTTCAGAGTGATAGCACTGTTTCTATATGTCCCTAGTGATTTACCCCTCAGACGCACCGACACCGGGGCTTTCAGGCTGGCGATAATGCCCATGTCATCAGTCAATTTTCTGTCGGCGGACCCATCTCTGTCTGACGGCACAAGATAGCTGAACCAGTTTCGATAGTTGAGCCAGTCTCCATGTTGTGAGTCATAAGTGACAAGGTAGGTGACAACATTTGCACCGCCGAGCGCGTCGTAGAGATCAGCAATAGATTCGATAGTTTTTTCTATCCCATCAACGGCAGTCACCTTCAGGGGGACGTGAATCAAGCTAACGCCTGATGGCACAGTCATGAGGTATTCTGAGGGTGGGTCATCGGCGATTGCGTTAAAGGTGACCGGCACCTCAATTCCAGCGGCAGACACTTCGACGGTGTTTGTACCCAGATTCGGACCCAGCGTGAGTGTAGTCTCTGCCCTGCCGTTGGAATCACTGTTTGTGCTTGTTATACTGAGCGTGCCATCGCCCACAGTGACGGTGAACGTCACCGAAATCCCTGTAAGTACAGAACCATTTTCATCTTGCACTTCAACAACAAACGGATCCGACAGGACTGTATCAGCCCCATCTGTCTGGTTATCACCTGAAATTTTCAGCAGTGCCTTATGTGCCTGGTTGTCAAACCCTACTATGATTCCCCGACTTTGGAGGATTGGGATATGCGTGTGGATAGATTGATAGCTCAGGGGATTTCCGTTTACCAAAATGAAAATTCCAATTCCCTTTTCCAGCAAAGGGGAGAATGTCAAGTTTGCACCATCCTGTTCGGGTAAAATCCCGAATTGCGTATTTTCTACCAAAGGGGAGAGGTCGGATATAGAATTGTTCCTAAGCTCTAGGCGACTCAGATTTTTCAAACCTACCAAAGGGGAGAGGTCCGATATAGCACTGTCAAAAAGGACCAAGGTTTTCAGGTTAGTCAAACCCGCCAAAAAGGAGGGATCCCATACGGAGTTCCTAGAAAGACCCAGGGTGTGCAGCTTAGTCAAACCTTCCAAAGGGGAGAAGTCCAATATAGAATTGTCTCCAAGCGCTAGCTCTCTTAGGTTAACTGCACTATCAATTCCAGTAAGGTCTGCAACCTTGTTGACTGATAATGTCCATAATGATAGCATCCTATGTGATGTGATTGGATCGCCGGGATCCAGGTCGAACTTCCTCCGCAATACGGCTGCTAAATGGGCGTCCGGTATTGACACAACCTGGGGTGGCGGTATTATAGAGGCAACATCAATTGGGAAGGTTCCACTGCCCCACGAGAAATCCCCATGCGCATCAATAACGAGCAAACCCACCTGCGTGTCTTCTGGTCGAAAATCAGTGGTGACAAACTCAACGGTGCTATGTGTACCAGTTAATCGCTTACAAACAAGGACTGTTGGATCGCCCGTTGGTTTGTATCTTAACAACTGCGCTTGATGGAGACCATCATTATCCTCGACCTCAAAACGGAGACGAATGGTATTCGGTGGAGAGACAAAACTTGGAGGCAACATGCGAACGCTTGGGACGGAGACAGCGTGACTGCGCTTTGTTGGGTTTAAGTAACGATGGACATCCAACCATTCAGTCCGACAAGCTGAATCCCAATTGTAATAATTGTCATAATGAAATAGTCCAAACGCATGTGCAAGCTCGTGGGCAACCAGTCCCTTGCTAAGATAATCATACAGGTCGGAGCGTATAACTGCACGTCCGCTCAAGGCACTCCCGCCTCCTAGCCCCCCGCCCGCGCCACCATTTATCAAGCAAACATAGATGGTGCGTTTGTATTGCGAACCAAAGTGTTCGTGGATTTCGTCCCAGACCTTCAATTTAGCATAGCTATCCAATTGACCATCTTGATCATGGGTGTAATACGCTTGGTCGAATCTTCCGTTTACATGGTGCACAACTGCCCTGCCGGTGGCATCGGCTTGAAAGGTAAAGGTTTTTCTGCCAAACCCGTGGACTTCCATCCAATATGCGAGAGAGCCCTGTATCTCCTTTATCAACTCATCTATCTGTGCATCTACATTCGGACGCGGCTGACTGTCGTTGGGTAAGAAGTAAACCAGTCCCACTGTGTACGGTTCAGCCTCTTCATCTGGAACAACTCTGATGCCTCTACCCCGGAGTGCTGGGATATAGTCGTTAAGGGATAGACTACTGAGGGGGTTGCCCCACAAATGCACATGATCCCTACTCCCCAGTCCCGTATTTGCTATCAGGGGTGAGATGTCTGATATGTTGTTGTCATTCAGAGACAGGTATGTGAGGTTCGTTGCACTTTCAAGGCCGGTCAAATCACTTATATCGATATTTCTGGCGTGAAGATGGGTTAATCTCGCCATGTCCGCTGTGGTGATTGTTGCCCCCGATGCTTTGCCGAGAAGGTTCTCAACCGCAGCACGGAGGTTGGGATCCGGGAGATTTACTTCTGGTACTACTGTGTCGCTAAGGATTATCGCCAATGCAGTCCCAGCAACAGATGCCTCGACGCTGTTCTGCTCTCCGTCCCCCAGCGTGAGAATACTCTGCGCTCTGCCCTGTTCATCTGTGGTTGTGTTCGTTGCACTCAGTATGCCGCCACCGGAGACGACAGTAAATGTCACCGGCACCCCTGCAAATGCCCGTCCCAAACTATCCCTCACTCCAATGGTAAGCGTGTTATTTGACGCCGTAATCACGCCTGACACGTTCAAAAGATCTGCAACGGATCGGGAATCAAACTCAACGTCAACCCCTCGGCGTTGGAGGGTTGGGATATGTGTGTGAATAGATTGATAGCTTAGGAGATTTCCCTTTATATCTAGGTCTATTAGGCGGTCTAAACCTTCCAAAGGGGAGAGGTCAGATATGTTGTTTTCACTCAGAGACAGGATCCTCAGCCGAGTCAAACCTTCCAAAAAAGAGAGGTCAGATATGTTGTTGTCATTCAGAGATAGGTTATTCAGATTGGTCAAACCTTCCAAAGGAGAGAGGTCCGATACGGAGGTGCCAGAAAGCCCCAGGTAATTCAGCTGCGTCAAACCTTCCAAAGGAGAGAGGTCCGATACGGAGGTGCCAGAAAGCCCCAGGTAATGCAGATTGGTCAAACCCGCCAGAGGAGAGAGGTCCGATACGGTGGTCCTAAGAAGCCGCAGGTAACTCAGATTGGTCAAACCCGCCAGAGGGGACAGGTCCGATACAGAGGTGCCAACAAGATCCAACCTCCTCAGTTGGGCCAAACCCGCCAAAGGGGACAGGTCGGATAAGGTGTCAGTGTAAGTCACCTCTAGGGACTTTAGCTGAGTCAAACCCGCCAAAGGGGACAGGTCCGATATAAGGCTGATAGAAAGCCGTAACTCCTCCAGTTGGGCCAAACCCGCCAAAGGGGACAGGTCGAATAAGGTACGAACGTTAAACAACCATAGGGTCTTCAGCTGAGTCAAATTCGCCAAGGGAGAGAGGTCCGATATATTGCCACTAATCTCCAGTCTAGTCAGGTTAGTTGCACTTTCAAGCCCGGTCAAATCGCGTACATTACCCCGGTGGCCCTTAAGACTAGTTAAGGTCGCCATGTCCGCTGTGGTGATTATTGCCCCCGATGCTTTGCCGAGTTGTTCCGTTATCGCAGCGCGGAGGTTGGGATCCGGGATATCTACCACCTGTGCTGCCACACTCGGCGGAACAATCACGCACATCAAGAAAAAAAAGCAAAACGAAAAAGTTGTTGCTTTATACATTCTTTACCTCAAGAGGTAATTTGAAATATGGATTAGTCCTGTCCTAACACGTCGCGCTATCTTAACCGAGGGGTGCTCATAAATCAAACCAGTAAAATAATGTCATCAAATGTGTCACATTTCTGAAAAGTTCCATCTGTTTAATCGGTGATTCAGACAGTTGACATTTCAGACATGGCTCATGTTAAGATTTAGTGCAAAGAAACCGAGTTTTTTCTTGAAAACTTGGTTTCTCTTCGCGCTTTGCACTCTCTTTTTATATGAACCTCAGACATATAGCACTCCGCTGGAGTGCGGGGATTAGACCTATCGCCTTCTATAGACATACCGCCCCGCTGGGGCGGAATACATACGAGTGTAGAGATAGGTATCCAATTAACGCATCGGTTCGATAGCTTCTTTCGCTCCAGCGGAGTGCCATATCTATAGCCGGTCAGATATACAATGAGTGCGCTCCAGCGGAGCGCGGCAATCGTAGGCGTCGCGATTCTATAGACATATCGCTCCTCCCCGATAAATCGGGATTCAGAGCAACTGGAGCGAAGATAGCCGTCGGATCGTTGGTGCTTTTGTGTATTTGGTTTGCTAAAGCTACGACAGCCCGGTGGCTACCTTGTTTGCCTATCTGCGTTTTCTGCGTAATCTGCTGAATCTGTGGTTCAGACAATAATTATGCACACCCCTCATCTTAACTGCGTAGCTTCAATCCTGCCTGCTCTCGCCTGCCTGTTTCGATTCATCGGGATTTATCGGGGGAACGAAGTCCCGATCAAATCGAGGAAAATCCTGATTCAGACACACAAAACACCGACACCACTACCAGCAACTTACGTTAATCTAGGGACAATGCTGTGCACATGTCGAAAATACCCGGAATGTTGCATAAGGTGCTAGGCTCAATGAGCCAAGAATTGACGGATAACCCGCCGGGTATTTGGGGCTTGGGTATATGTGTACTATCCACACTCTATAAACATGTCGCCCCGCTGGGGCTAAAAAACGTGGCAAGTGCTTGAGCTATACGCATAGCACTCCTCCCCGATAAGATCGGGATTCAAAGCAACTGGAGTACAGGCATTAGATGCATCGGCATCCTATAGACATATCGCTCCTCCCCGATGAATCGGGATTCAAAACTGGAGCGAAAGATAGAATCCCTCAATCTTAATGACAAACCGATGGATTCTCAACACTATTAGGACTTACGCAGTTGAACAGCAAAGCCCTGTAGTTCGGCGATTCATCGCCGCTGGATACCGTTACCAACGCCCGATGAATCCCCGATAAATCGGGATTAAGAAACGGGCAACTACAATCTGGAATGCGTAAGTCCTGCACTAGCAACTTGCGTTACGTTAGACTAATGTCCAATCTGTGTGCTACACAACATGTGAGTGGGTCGGTAAACCGTCATGGCTATGTTCTATGATACTGTGGTGATGTTCGCCAGATTCTTCGACCGGGTCAATATGGATGACCGCTCTAGAGAGATAGCTCAGGTGATGGAAAAGTTGATGTTGAACCTCTTTTGCTATTGTATGTCCTTCAGCGACGGAGAGGTGCGGTGGCACAGCGATATTGACTTCTGCATGTAAACGGTGCCCGATCCAACGGCTGCGGACATCTGTTACCTCCTCAACCCCCTCGACGTGGTGAGCGGCGTGGTTTATTTCATCAATTACATCAGTTTCTACACCGTCCAACAGGCGCGTAAATACTGCTTTTCCTGACTGCAACACAATCCCAAAAATCGCGATGGTAATAAGCACTCCGACGATGGGATCTGCCATCGGATGGATGAACTTTATCCCGAGTACTCCCACAAGGACCGCGAGACTTGTCCAACCATCAACGCGCGCGTGATAACCGTCCGCAACGAGCGCAGCACTTCCGATCTCTTTTCCAACCTTAATCCGAAATATTGCAACCCCTTCATTGCCTATAAAGCCGATCACCGATGCGGCAGCAACGATCCAAAGATGTCCAACAGTCTTAGGGTTAAAGAAGCGGTTGATTGATTCGTATCCTGCGATAATTGCGCTGAACAGTATCGTAAGCACGATTGCGATACCCGCTAAGTCCTCAACGCGCCCGTAGCCGTAGGTAAACCGTTTGCTCGGTTTTAATCGGGCGAAGGAAAAAGCAATCCACAACGGAATCGCAGTCGCCGCATCGCCGAAGTTATGAATCGTGTCAGCGAGCAGTCCAACACTGCCGGAAATCACAACCACGCCGACCTGTAGCACCGCAGTTACCATCAATCCTAAGAAGGACCACTTTATCGCCCAGATGCCGCGCTCCGTGGTTACGATAGACGGGTCAACGACGCCGTGTGTATGACCATGTTCCCCATGGTCGTGGCTGTGACCGTGATGATCGTGTTCTTCATGGTCATGGTGGTCATCGTGGTCATGACCGTGATGGTGGTGATGTCCGTCATGATGATGCGCTTTTTTCCTAAACATTAGGAACCACCTCCTGCAATGCGTTCATTAGTGCATTGGTTCATTAAAAAGAATGGCTCATATTAAGAAATAGTGCAAACCAAGAAGTGAAGGATCCCTGCATATCCTCCTGAATCCACCCCCCTTAATCCCCCCGCAAGCGGGGGGAAACCGCAGTCCACCCGCCCCGAGGGAGGCGAGTAATTTTCTGATGGTCGGTTTTTACGCATTACGCATCACGTTTCACGCGGCAATGGCAAGTGAATTTTCGCACTGTCCTGTGATTGTGATTGCAATGCCCCTAGCATAATCTCTAGTGTGTGTCGGGCGCGGCGCGGCGGTGAACTACTCGGCACATCGTTCCAAACCATCTGGGCAAGTTCTCGAACGGGATGAATCAAGCTATCGCCGAAATAGTCTCCATAAGTTTCACCTTCGGGTGCCGGTGCTTCCGTCGCTGTCCCTTCGGGCTGATCTGTCTTCCACGCTTTGCAATGGTTATCGTTCAAAACGTAGCGACCATTCGGACCTTGGAGATCGAATTCGCAACCGGCGGGCGTCATCTTGGCACTGTTCACGATGCCACGCACCCCGTTGGAGAATTCAATAAAAATTGACGATGCTGGATCGAGGCCAGGATCTCTTCCACCTTCCCCCTTGTACTCAAGACCGTAGTCTTCAAAGCCTTGCTCGTGTGCGGCGATGAGCCAGACCGGATCTGCATCGGCGAAGTAGCAGACCGCATCAATCAGATGCGTGCCGTTACGGAAAAGCATTGACCGCCGTCCCCCCATGTGCGCGATAATACGGGTCAGTCCACCGATTTCACCCTCCCGAACCGCAGTTCGCACCCCTTGGTAGAGCGGCAACCAACTCCGTGTATGATCCACCGACATCTTGGTCCCGTTCCGCTCAACCGTTTCAATAATCCGATCCGCGTCTCCGAGGTTGATTGTCAACGGTTTTTCGCAGAGAATCCCCTTGACCCCGGCATCCGATGCGTCACAGACCGGGTTGGTGTGATAATCGTCCGGTGTCGCCACACTGACGACATCCAGATTCTCCTTTTCGAGCATAGTGTGGTAGTCGTTATACTCGTGAACAGAACCACGTGTAATCTTTGAACGCTCGAAGAAGTTGTCAAGAACATCGGGCTTCAGGTCACAAACTGCGACGAGTTCAAATTCAGGGGTATTGGCGTAGGCATATCCATGATATGATCCCAAGCCGCAACCGATAACGCCTGCCCGTAATTTTTGATTGGTCATCTGTTTACCTCATTCCGTTTGTGGGGGGTTACGTAGTTGATTGTTAATCCAGTCAAATTATCCATAGACGCTATCAATCTGCCTGCTATCTGAAAATGTATGGTTCAGGACTCGATGCGTTCCATTATCCAAGACAATATGAAAATTTCTTCCTGCAGAAACCGCTCCCAAGTGCCATTACCTTATCCCTTTCTGTCTCTTGTACCCAGAAACGCTTTTTTGGACTTCTTCCTCACTTAACACTTCGATAGGCAAACCTTTACTCATGAGCCATTCGTGATCTCTATCTCCAATGACGTAGATTCGTTCAGGCAGATAGGAAGACCGGCAGTTCCTCATAATGGTATGAAAGGTTTCCTCTGCCAATGCCTTGTCATCGGTTTTGATTCGAATTGCTGGCATTTTCGTATTTGCCTCCTTATCCAGAATTGATTTATCAACTTCAAGAATACAACTTGTATTTACAAGATACCTGTAACGTTGTGTGATCCTTTAAGGTACAATTCACCAAACACTATGGTGCGTCGCTATGGGTATTCTGAGGCAATCCTGCGGGGAAGCCGTAGGGAAGGTCATTCCGATCTGCGGGCAGGGGCCAACTTTGCCCACCTAGATTCTGGAACGACTTGTGGCGACCACAGAGCCATAAGAACATCTCCGATACCTTGATTGTGTCACGGAACTGCTCGACATACGCCCCGCCAGGACCAGTGTATTGAGCGGTTGCAAAATCGAAATCTGGTTCAGTTACCCAGTCCCGTTGTGGTGGGGTTGTGCGCCAGTAGAAGTATTTGAGTAGGTTGCGGATGCCCGAAGCAGTTGACGGGCCGCGGCGATGCCAGATGTGGTATACGGTCAGGAAGATAGAACCGGCGGGCGCGGTAGTGGGAATAGCACCCTTGATGCTAGCCAAATGTCCCATGAACCTCGCCTTGTTTCGCACAAGATGGGTGCCCGGCACAATCTGCGTGGGTCCCATTTCGATGGGCGTATCCTGTGGGTAGTAGAAAACCTGCAAGAAGTTGAGTTCGTGCGTGTAGTGATAGTTACCGTCCACATGCCACCCTCCCACAGCCTGAATGGGGCACTGCACGCGATGGTTACTCATCAGTATTGGCAGGTGAAAGTTAGCCCCCAAAAGAGAACGCACAGCACCAGCAGCTTCCGGATGAACTATCACGTTTTCAACGAACCAATCTTCCATCAGGATACCGCTTGGCTCCATATAGGAGTGTTGATCGCAGTATTCCATCGCCCTGCGATTGACGTCATCAGGGACAACACCCTCAAGCATCAGATACCCGTTCTTGCAGAACTCTAGCACCTGGGTATCTGTCATGGTTGGTTTACAGTCGTAGGTTTTCCGTTCTGATATTCGCATCGTTTACCTCCAGTCCCGATTTATTGAGGATCCTCTCGCTACGCGGGACGTTCAAGAATGAATTCAGCACCCAAGCCGTAGAACTCTTTTTCATCTACAGCAAGCAGTGCCATATTCGGGAAAGAAATGATCCGCCAGCCATCCCGGATAGCTTCTAGCACTGTCTGATAGGGCCAATCCTCTGGATCAGGTGGTCCCTCACGAAGTTCTCCATCCTCAACCAGCAGCATACCGACCACCGCTGCGCCGGGGGAGGTGGTCACCGCTTGCAGATAGAGGACATCCTGCCGTTTCGGACTGTCTGCCCCAACAATGTCCACAATCCCCTTGCGCAGATCGGCTTCCGTCAGTGTCCCCTGTTGGAGTTCCGTCACTAGTGCTTCTAGGGTTTCTCTCTGCGTTTCAGTCATCGAGTTTTTCCTTGTTCTTGGTTGTGATTCTACTGGCAAAAATTCCAATTATCTCTCCACCGAATTATACACGAATTTGGTTGCCTTGCCAATAGAAAACGTGATACGATGAAAAAATACGCTGCACCTTCGGTGCTTCGCCGATCTTCGAGTATAGATGCTGTATCAGCGAGTTTCGACCTCTTTGTAAATGTCCTACATCAGAAAGGAATCACCATGTTAAAGGCAGGATTTATCGGTGCCGGTGGCAGAAGTCAAGGTGCACACTACCCGAATGTGAACCGTCTCGAAGATGATGTCGAGATGGTCGCGGTATGCGAACTTGACGAAGAACGAATGAATCAGGTCGCCAAGAAATACGAATTCGCGCATACTTTCACAAATCACCGCGAGATGCTCGACAGTGTTGACTTGGATATTATCTACTGCGTGATGCGCGAGGAGTGGATATTGCAACCCGCGCTCGATTGCCTCAACGCGGGGAAACATATCTTCATCGAAAAACCGCCCGGTGCTAACAGCGATGAGACGCAGCAGCTGCTTGACACTGCAATTGCAAATGATGTCTATGCGATGGTCGGTTTTCAACGCCGTTACGCCGCAGTGACCCGTGAGGCGATGCGCCGCGTAGCAGAGAAAGGGCGTGTCTCTACAGCAATAACTACCTTCAACAAACAGATTCTCGGCGGTGATGGCACGGAATTCACGACGACACTCTGGAACGATGTGTGTCACGTCGTCGATCTTTTACGGTATATGGCGGGTGGCGAACCTGTCGAGGTGACGGCATATCGGGACAAGTTCGGCAGCGAAAGTCGAAACTGTTACACCGCGCTCGTCCGCTTTGATAACGACGTAACAGGCGTGTTGCTTGGGAATCGCGCGTCAGGGGGTCGGGTGCTTCGCTCAGAACTTCACGGTGTGGGGATCGGGTGCTACATGAAGATTCCAGCGGAGATCGAGATTTACGAGGATAACCAGAGCCATACGATGGGCGGTTGGGAGGTTGACAGCGTTGACGAGCGGGATACGCCTCGGTATGAAGGTGTCCTAACGATGCACGAGCACTTCGTAGACTGCGTCCGTAACAAAAAAGTCCCGATCAGTGATCTCCGGGACGCAATTCATTCGATTCACCTTGTCGATCAGATCGAGGGAACTTTACTAGATTCCTAGAACGTCAGAAACCGTGAAATGCGTAAAAAGTCGGCTGCGGCAGCTGCTATCGGATACCATCAGCTAATGTCCCAACATCTTACGTCTGTCAATTGAGTTTCGGCAGGAGTTGGATCTCTCGCTTTAATGCGGAAGAAGAGCTTTATGGAAATAAATCAGATCAAAGTACACCTTGAAAGCGACAAAATTCAGAAAATTAAACTTGCTGGCTTCGATATTGACGGCGTCATGCGCGGCAAATACATTTCGCTCGACAAATTTTTTTCTGCCATCGAAAAGGGCTTAGGTTTCTGTGATGTGACATTCGGTTGGGATATGATTGATCAACTCTACGAGCAACCGACCGTCACGGGATGGCATACCGGGTATCCAGATCTCCTCGCCAAGATTGACCTGAGTACATATCGCGCAATGCCTTGGGAGCCGAATACAGCACTGTTTCTGCTCGATTTTTACGAAAGCGAAGATCAGCCACTTGCGGTTTCCCCGCGCCAACTGCTCCAAACGGTTGTTCGTAAAGCGAACGATATGGGATTCCAACCGTTCATGTCAGCGGAGTACGAATACTTCATCTTCCGAGAGACTCCCCATTCCCTAGAGGACAAGGGATTTGAGAACATGACACCGCTCTCGCCCGGCTGGTTCGGTTACAGTGTGTTACGGGCATCTGCAGCTGCGGATTATGTTCACGCAATTGTCGATGGGATGAAGGAGTATGACATTGAACTAGAAGGGATACATACGGAAACGGGGCCCGGTGTGTATGAAACTGCGATTCGCTATGACACCGCCTGCAACGCCGCAGACAAAGCCGCACTGTTCAAAACAGGCGTGAAAGAAATCTTAGCTAGACACGGACTCGTTGCAACCTTCATGGCAAGGTGGAGTTTAGACTATCCCGGTTGCAGCGGTCATCTACACCAGAGTTTATGGAATTTAGAGGGCGATACAAACCTATTTGCCGACGAATCGGATGCATCAGGCATGTCTCAAACGATGAAGCACTATATTGCGGGACAGATCGCTGCAATGCCCGAAATGATGGCACTCATCTGCCCGACAATCAACTCCTACAAGCGGACAGTTCCCGGCGCTTGGGCACCGACCAGCGCCTCGTGGGGAATAGAAAATAGAACTTGTGCCCTTCGTGCAATTCCGGGGACGTCCCCTAAATCTACACGGACCGAATATCGGCTAGCCGGTGCCGATGGCAATCCACATATCGCTATGGCGGCAAGCCTCGCCGCTGGATTATACGGCATTGAAAATCAACTCAATCCCGGTGAGCCGTTTGAGGGCAACGCCTATAATGCCCCGCGAGGGCGGTTTGAGCTTTTGCCAAGATCGTTGACGGAAGCAACGAATCAGTTGACAGATAGCGAAATCGTCCGTGCCTGCCTCGGTGATGCGTTCGTGGATCACTTTGTAATCACACGCGAGCATGAAATTATGGAATTTCGTCGCGCCATAACGGATTGGGAGCTCAAACGATACTTTGAGATTATCTGATACTATGCTCTCCCAACCGATTCAGTTAGCAATGTTCGACATGGCTGGAACAACCGTCAACGATGAAGTCGACGGACACCCGCTGATGGTCATCAGTATGATGCGTGCTTTCACGAAGCACGGGATTGAACTCGCCCCGGACCTAATTAACAAGCATCGGGGAAAGCAAAAATCTGAGGCTATCCAAACCCTTCTGTGCGAAGTTGCAGAATTATCTCCCGCCGATGCCGAGCGCGTTGGAGATGACGTGTATCGTGATTTTCTTCATGAACTGGAAAGCAACCTCTCAAGCATTTCGGAAATTGACGGCGCAACCGAGCTTTTCCAATTCCTCAAATCCAAGGATATCTATGTTGGAGTGGGAAGCGGCTTTCCGATGCAGGTGGTTCAGGCAATCGTCTCCCAACTAGGCTGGCTGGACCAGGGACTGCTTGACTATGTAGGGAGTGCTGAGCAAAGCGGTGTAGGACGTCCCAATCCGAAGATGATTCTTGACGCAATGGAACGGTTCAACATCACAGATGGAAGCAAGGTCGTCAAAATTGGGGATACCGTGGTGGATGTTCAGGAGGGGAAGAACGCCAGTGCATGGACGGTCGCCGTGTTGACGGGATCTCAAACAAAAGCACAAATGATGACAGCGGGGCCGGATTACATCCTATCGAGTATTCGAGAATTGAGAACGTTGATTCCTCGGTAAGTGTACGCCAATGCTTGGGAGCGAAAAGCGTTTATCGGGCGATCTGTTTAAGCCACCCCCACATCGTGAATTGCTTGCCCATAGGCGCAACTGCAAAAACAGGTTGATACCAAGCAGGTTCATAGTCATGTAGAGGATTGTTGGTGAGTTGTCGATGATTACCCCCATCGGCATCCATCACATAGATGTCCGCCTTTCCATTCCTTCCAGAGGCGAAGACAATGCGTTTGCCGTCGGGAGACCAAGAGGGATCAAAATCGCTCAGGCTATCTTTGGTGAGGTTGCGAAGATTTCTGCCATTGGCGTTCATCACGAAGATGTCCCAAAAACCGTCCTCCTCTCTATCAGACACGAAGGCAATCTGTTTGCCATCGGGGGACCAAGAGGGTGAGGGTGACCAATCATCAAGACGGTTTTGAGTGAATCTTCGACGATTCCCGCCATCAGCGTCCATCATGTAGATGTCCTGCCAGTGGTTTCCCCTCTGGGAAACAAAGGCAATGCGTTTGCCGTCAGGGGACCAAGAGGGAGAATTGTCAACCGCCGGATTATCTGTGAGTCTTTGAGGATTCTGCCCATCGGTATCCATCACGTAGATTTCACTGTTCCCATCTCTATCAGACACGAAGGCAATGCGTTTGCCGTTAGGAGACCATGAGGGATCGTCGTCAGACGAGTGATTATTGGTGAGGTTTCGCTGATTCTTTCCATCGGTATCCATCACGTAAATTTCATCGTTCCCATCTCTCTTGGACGAGAAGGCAATGCGTTTGCCGCTAGGAGACCATGAGGGGTCATCGTCAGACGAGCGATTATTGGTGAGGTTTCGCTGATTCTTTCCATCAGTGTCCATCACGTATATTTCCTCGTTCCCATCCCTATCAGACACAAAGGCAATTTGTGCCTGCGCGTCAACCCCTACAATCAGTGCTATCAGAACTAAGAGAATAATGCTCGCTCGCATGAAATATACGAGATTGTATCTTCGTTCCATCTACTGTTCCTCCTTTCCCGATTCTATCGGGACGCTCATCGGGTGCCCTGTTTGAGCCACCCCCACATCGTGGATTGCTTACCCACAGGCGCAACTGCATAAGCAGAACGAAACCATGCAGGTTGAGATTCAGCTGCTAAAGAATTTTTGGTGAGATTTCGAGGATCCCCACCATCGGTGTCCATCACAAAAATGTCTAAGTTCCCATCCCTACTAGACGTAAAGGCGATCTGTTTGCCATTGGTAGACCACGAGGGATAAAAGTCAGGGCCCGGGTGATCTTTGGTAAGGTTCCGAGGATTGTTGCCATCGGCATCCATCACATAGATATCTGAGTGCAGGTTGTGCCAATCCGTAGCCCTCGATGTGAAGGCAATACGTTTACCACTAGGAGACCATGAGGGGTAATAATCCGCACGGTGGGGGCTTTTAGTAAGGTTCCGAGGGTTCTTTCCATTGGCATCCATCACGTAAATGTCCCCGTGTGCTTCTTGCCCAGACCTAGAACTGAAGACAATACGTTTACCAGTAGGAGACCATGAGGGCTGCCAGTCCGCACGACGATGACTTTTGGTGAGATCCCGAGGGTGCACTCCATCGGCGTTCATCACGTAGATGCCCCAATTTCCATCCCTATTGGAGGACCTAAAGGCAATCCGCTTACCGTCGGGAGACCATGAAGGGTGAAAGTCCTCCGCCGGATTGTTTGTGAGGTTTTGGGGATTCCCACCATCAGCATCCATCACGTAGATTTCTAAGTTCCCATCTCTCTCGGACTCGAAGGCGATGTGTTCACCATCGGGGGACCATGTGGGATGCCGGTCAAGGGCGGGATTGGCTGTGAGTTTTCGAGCGTTCCCCCCATCGGTGTCCATCACATAGATGTCCCAGTTCCCAGCTCTATTAGACACAAAGGCAATCTGCGCCTGTGCGTCAATGCCTATCATCAGCATCGTCAAACCTAAGAGGACAACGCTCGCTAGCACGAAATATGTGGATTTATATCTCCATTGCATTTGCTGTGCCTCCTTCCCTCTTAAGAACCTAACGCCTTAGAACTTACGCAGTTAAAAGATTAAAGTGTTAAGGTAGCATGAGCGAGATTAAAAAGGTTGCGTTTTCCGTGCGAAAATCAAATTTTCCCATTTTTCCCGCGCAAATGGGAAAATTGTCCCTATTTCAGCATGAAACGTATAGAATATTGTCGCTGGCACAAAAAATTTACAGCATATTTGCCTGCATTTGCAACCAGTTTTTAGAAGTATGGACATAATCTGTCCATACTTCCAAAAAAGTGGTAGGAATTTTTGTGTAATTGGTGGGTATGCTTATAATCACAATAAGGGAAGGTAGGTTTTTGAACCGATACTTACGGATGGAGGAGTCAACTGCAATGTCAGGTCAGCCCGCCGTGCGTTCCCATGCTTCCGCAAACGCTGCCGAACCGTCATCCTCCCAGAAGTACATATCAACCGGTTGGTTGTAACCGGGACCGTGCCCATCTATGAAACTTGGACCGGTGCCCAGACCATCGCCCACAGAACGGACTGGTAGTCGCGCGTAAATCGGTGCGAGCCCCGCATATTGAATCTGTATCAAAGCGCGTGGTAATGGTTCAGGTTCAACACTAGACCAATGGGCAAGCGCGTCACGGTCAAGCGTTACACCCAACCCCGGGTCCTCTGGTACACGCGCTGTCCCGCCAGCAACCTCTAGCGCCGGTGTCACGATGTCTTCAGCCCACAAATGGGTGCCGGTAACGTGGTGAAGTGTCGCCATCGGGAAGACCGCCGCCATGTGCGCGATAAACGCTCGCGTGATGTTGCCGCCCGTGTTCTGCATCATGAACGGCACATTCGCCGCTTCAAACAGGCCTGCCCGTTGAATAACCTGTCCAGGGGAGGCGTGACCCAGCATGTAACCATCCGCAAGTCCCATCAACGCCTCCCGTCCGCCCAACGGCAGATGGTGGAAGTAGATCGGCAGTGGACACTTGTCTCGCAGTATGCGATAGCCTTCAAAATCGTGGGTACGCAACGGGTCTTCAATCGCTCCCGCAATGGGGAACTGTATCAATTCCCGCGCCAAGTCCAAGACATGTTCCACCGTATTGTCGAAGTTGATATCGTAATGAATCTTAAAGCCCGGCGTTACGTTCTCCTCAAGTTTAGTCTGCA
This sequence comes from Candidatus Poribacteria bacterium, assembly GCA_965208425.1. GTDB lineage: Bacteria > Poribacteria > WGA-4E > WGA-4E > PCPOR2b > PCPOR2b. Next base: position 949,393 of record OZ242335.1, read on the forward strand.
TCGCCTCGGTTTGTGCTACGACGTTGTGACAGTGGAAGGTGTGGAACTTGAGCCATGTGTAACCCGCAGCGGCTGCGTGCTCAACCTCCTCTGCCATCTTCTTAGGCGTCTGTGAGACCGTCCATGCCGCCATCGGTACGCGTGAACGGACTTGTGGTCCGAACAGTTTGTAGGCAGGGACATCATTGTATTTGCCGACCAGATCGTAGATCGCTGGCGCGAGGGCAATAGGGAGCGACGGGTGCGCTAGCCAATCGCATGGATTCGTACCACGCAGCTGCTCAATCCATTCATCCATCCCATCCCACAATTTGCCGACATGCTCACCTAAACCTTCCAGCCCGTTATCCGTGCGAACAACAAAGACGGTGCGATAACGGAAGTCAGGACCCTGATAGCGCGTCAATGCCTCGCTATTCCATGCTTGAAACGGTGGGCAGATAACGTGTGTTTCGATATCGGTGATTTTCATGGTTATGTTGTCTCCTCTTTAAGCAGGTTGATAACCCTCGTGCATGTCGTCAATGAAACGATGAACGGAAGTCGCTGGGATGAAAGCGAGGTACAAGAGAATCATAGCCAAAGTGAAAGTGCGGATAGGCAATAGGAGGTAAAAAAGGACATGCAAGACGATCCCAACGGGCATCAAGTATTTGTGGAATCTGGGGATATACAGCCCGAAAGCCAGTAGAAATTCCAGTATCACAGTAGTAATTGCAACAATACAACAGAGTGCAGAAAAGCCGAGGATACTCGCGTAGTCATACCCTGCATAATAGTTGTAGAAAAGAAGTTCCATGCGTTCACCACTCAGAAATCCCCAGTAAAGTTTCTCGTAAGCGGTCCAAAAATAGACCACCGACAATTGAATGGCAATTAGGCGTAAGCCCCACAAATTGCCGATTTCAGACGGTGGTGGTAAGCCTAATTTTTTCGCACGACGGAGGGCCAACCAGCGATCTAAGGAGTATGAGCGGCCACACGGTGTTAGCGCAATAAAGAGGATAGCCATGACCAAGAGGAAAGTGTGATGATGCCTGAATGCCCCATGCAGGTTAAACAAAATCGAGACAATGATGGCTGTCCCCATTGATGACACGTGCGTCCATAGCCCGACACACATAAGCCCACTAAAGAGGAAAAACGCAGAATTGAATAGAATGGCACCCAACCGTATATCCCGACAGAGTATCAGTTCACCTGCCCACTCAGACCAGATGAGCAGAACCAATCCGATTCGGATTAGACTCACAGAACGGGTGGAATCACGATAACACAATGCCCAGTTATAGAAATGCTGTAGGAGGCGTAATATGGCTTGCAAGGCTGATTATGTTTCCGCTGTTACCCTTTGTTATCAATGCGTTTATCCACATATAGGGTTTTCCATCCGTCGCGTGTGCCGATACGGGCGTTTACCCGCAAATCAACAACACTCCCTACTTTCTGTCGTAGACGTTGCCCCACCTCCAACACACCTTTTTCCCCCATAATCCGCCGTGAATGGTGGTGTAATTTCCGTAGTTTGTCATAGCCCAGTACTTTGAAATAGTCAATGTGATCGATACGGCCATCTGAATGTCGAATGAAAAATTCCACATCACAAACGCCGATTCCACGAGTATGATACATCCGCCATGCCCGGAAGGCGTCTGATTTACCCTTTAGCACTTGCTTATAAAAGGGACCGAATACGACATATAGCATCAGCAGCGAGAAAGCAACTGCTCGGCAGATAATTACTAACTTATGCCGTTCCGAGCATTCCGATTTATCGGAACTTTCAGCTGCCGCATCTGCTGCCGTTTTTTTAGGTTGATATTGACTGTCTAGCGTCATTGATAGTTCTTCTTTAAGGTTTAAGGGTATCAATGTGTGTCTCACATAATGACTGCCCTAAAAGCGAACGAGCAACTCTACATCCGTCAACACGATGTCAGAGGCAACCTTCGGATGCCGTTCCTCAAGCACAACCTTCACTTCGTGTGAACCGACACCTAGAGGCACCTCCATCTCAAAACATAACCATGCTGCACCGCTTACATCCGAAATACGATGCGGGTCATTAATAGTGCAGTAGCGAATTGTGGGATCATCAAGGAGCGTCCCATCCCACAAGACCCTCACCACATCTCCACGTACCCACTGATCCAGTCGCACCCGTAGCTCACTCTGTTTCGGGGTGTCAGTCGATAAATCGTCCACCACATTTAGCCTAATCGTTGGACCCTCGCCGGTGATTGTCCGTTTAAGAACAACCGGGACCTCACCCCACAGGCGGTCATTTCGGTAAGCTCCCCGCCATTCTCCCGTCTCCTGTAGGAAGCGATGGGTTGCCGCATAAATTTTGTCCGTACCTCGCAGTGTATCAGGTGAACCGATCTGCGAGAGCAATTCTCGTCTCGAATCGCGGTTTGCGTGCCAGTTGAAGACATAGATACCATCTGCCCTCGCACTATGGTAACGGCTAGCGATAGCGCGGGTACGCATTCGGTCTTTGGTCTCGGTATCTTCAGGTCCCACGAAGGGGTCGGGCAAACCGCCATCAAATCCGGGGTAGACTGCAATCGGCTTATCTCGGCACAGTTCGACAAAAGCTGTGACATCCAAGGAAGGATCCGTCGCAGCACCGCCAGCAGGAATTAGGATATCTACTAATCCCTCGTTTACCCAAGTCGGAATATCGTATCCGATGTTGCGGCACATCTCTAACGTACCAGACACACGCGCTGCTAAGTAGAACGGCTTGCCGCGTTTCTGCGCGAGCGCATCGGTCATCTGCCGTACCGCTCGCTGGAGGTCGGTCAGGACATATCGAAGTCGGTAGGCATCGTCGGCGGGTAGGTGAAAGGCGTGTCGTTGCCAGTCCAATTCGACGCCATCCCAGTCATATCGTCCACAGATCTCCTTAATGTGTGCGTAGCGGTGTTCCCGTATTTCGGGGACAGCGAAGTTCCATGAGAGTGCAAACCACTCCGATGTCTGATCGCCGAGCAGCCACTCCGGATGTTCGATCCGCATCTGTGTCAGTTCCGTGTGGTGCAGTGTTTCCAAATCAGTAATCTGCGCCCCACTGAAGTGATTATCGTTCATGCGTACTGAAGCATAGACGTGCATCCCAAGTTGATGCCCACGCTCGATTATGGCTTGCTGCGGATCTTCACCACGTTCCGCCATTTGACGGATGTTTTCGGTGTGGATATACGATTGAGCGTTTTCATAACGCCGACCGTGGATATCGCCGAGCTGTTCAAGAACATCACTCTGCCAACGGGCGGCGTGTTCGCCGATGCACCAGAAATGAGCATCAACCTGCGTATCTTCCAGAGGGGCGTAAGCCTTTTCTAAAAAGGCGTTTATAGATTGTGGTGGCTCAGAATAGCCGTGGGGCGCGCCATCCCAGTTGTAGATAATCCGATATTCAGGAGGGGTGGGCATGTTTGTTTTCCTCTCGGTATTTTGAACGGATAATGAGTGGTGTCAGGTGGGTTCACTCCCACTCAATTGTACTCGGCGGTTTGGAACTAATATCATAAACAACGCGATTAATGCCACGCACCTCGTTAATGATGCGGTTGGAAATGACGCCCAAGACGTTGTGAGGAATCTTCGCCCAGTCCGCTGTCATGCCGTCGGTGCTTGTTACAGCGCGCAAAGCTACGACATTTTCGTAGGTGCGCTCATCGCCCATCACGCCGACACTCTTAACCGGCAGAAACACGGTCAATGCCTGCCAGATTTCATCATATAGTCCTGCTCTCCGCAGTTCTTCAATGAAGATTTCATCTGCTTCGCGAAGCATGTCGAGACGTTCTTGCGTGATTGGTCCCAATATACGAACAGCTAAACCGGGACCGGGGAACGGGTGCCGTCCGAGGACCGGTTTCGGGATGCCCAATTCTGATCCGACCGCTCGCACCTCATCCTTAAATAGTTCACGAAGCGGTTCAATCAGTTTGAACGGTAGATTCTCAGGGAGTCCACCGACGTTATGATGGGTCTTAATCGTCGCCGATGGTCCTTTGACGGACACACTCTCTATTACATCAGGATAAAGTGTACCCTGCGCTAGGAAGTCTATTTGTCCAACTTGTGCTAGCCCTTCTTTGAACACCTCGATGAACTGATTTCCGATGATTTTACGCTTCTGCTCCGGGCTCTCAACCCCTGACAGGTATTCGAGAAACCGATCGGTCGCATCAACATAATAAACATCAATACCCAGCTCTCGAAAAGCTGACAACACCTGATCCGCCTCATTTTTGCGTAACAAGCCGTTATTGACAAAGACGCAGACCAGCGCCTCCCCGATCGCCCGTTTAAGCAGCGTCGCAAGGACTGTCGAATCGACACCCCCACTCACGGCGCATAACACGCGAGCACCACCTGTTTCGGCGCGAATCTTCTCTGTTGCCTCGGCGATGAAGGATTCCATCGTCCATTCGTCGCTGCATTCACAGACTTCATAGACAAAGTTGCTGAGTAGACGGTTATCGTCGCGTGTGTGGATAACCTCCGGATGGAATTGCAGACCGTAGATGTCCCGATCCAGATCTGCTATCGCCGCAATGGGAGAATTGTGGGTGTGCGCGACAGGGTGAAATCCATCAGGTAGAACATCGATTCGATCGCCGTGACTCATCCAGACATCTACCGTCTTCGACAGATCCGCAAATAACGGAATCGGCAGATCTACGGTCAATTCTGCCGAACCAAATTCGCGCTCATCGGCAGGGTGTACTTTTCCGCCGGCGGAGAGATATGCAATGAGCTGCATACCGTAACAGATACCGAGAATCGGCACACCAAGCGTTAAAATCTGCGGATCAATCAGGGGCGCATCAGTCGCGTAGACGCTTGCAGGACCGCCAGAGAAAATGATACCTTTCGGTTGTATGGCTGCGAGCTGATCTAGCGGAATGTTGTAGGGATGGATTTCACAATACACCTTGTGTTCGCGGACACGCCGCGCGATTAACTGTGTATATTGCGAACCGAAATCTAAAACAACTATGGTTTCACGTGTCATTGTGCCTAACCTTCTTATTTATTAAGTCGTAAACCTATTCTATCACAGATTATTAGGGCGGTCAATTAAGCATTTACAGAAATCGCTTGGCTTGGGTCATTCTATGTGTAATCAAAACCTTCCTTTAGGGCTAAAACCTAAATCTTTAGATTTGGGGATAACGCACTTGCTTTAGCATTTCTCTTGTATTCATGTAGGTGCTGTGGTATAATCTACTCAATTACCGGCACCGGGAAGTAGGAATAGACGCCGGTATAGGGGCAGGGCGTTGTCCCTTGGAGGAGGCATCGTAAGTCGGGGGTCGCCTCGCAAGTGCCGTTGAGCCCACAATTAGAAAGCGTCCTGATAAGATCGGGACAAATACTTCAGCTTTTGGAGTACGTCAAAATAAAGCGGTTTTAGGACTATATGTTTAGCACTTATGTGCTTGGCTAGAATTAGCTCATCAACTTCAAAATTATAGGAATTCCTAAGGAGGTAAATTCTAATGGCATACACATTACCCGACCTGCCGTATGCTCACAACGCTTTAGAACCACATATTGACGAGCAAACAATGCAGATTCATCACGGAAAACACCATCAGGCTTACATCACCAATGTTAACACTGCCCTTGAAGGACTTGACAATCTAGCAGCGATGTCGGTCGAAGACTTGCTGCGTAACATCGACCAAGTGCCGGAAGACAAACGGCAAGCCGTTATCAATAATGGCGGTGGACATGCCAACCATTCACTCTTCTGGACGACAATGAGCCCCAACGGTAGCGACACCCCGACGCCAGAGGTCGCTGCTGCAATCGAATCCGCTTGTGGATCGCTTGAGGCTGCCAAGGAACAGTTCGTGACAGCCGCGACAACCCGTTTTGGATCCGGCTGGGCATGGGTCGTTGTTGATGAAACCGGCAGTATACAAATCTACTCGACTGCTAACCAAGATAGTCCCATCATGCAGGGCCATACACCGATACTGGGTCTTGATGTCTGGGAACACGCGTACTATCTGAAATATCAAAACCTGCGTCCCGCTTATATCGAGGCTTGGTCGAACGTTATCAACTGGGAAGAGGTCGCCAGACGTTACGCCGCTGCAAAAGGCTAAGGCGACGATTGCAAGTGAGCTAGCGTACCTTTGGATGCTTCACTGAAGGTACGCTACATTTTCAAATATATATAATCAAGCCTTTCTAAAATTAAATATACACAAGCGATGAAGGGGAGGAGTAAGTCGAGCGGTCTTGACAGAGCGGGAAATCCACCGGCTGAGAGGTGTCCCCAAGTAACCCCGACTGAACGTCGCCCTGGAGCTGCTAACCTGAAAACACCCCCGATAGATCGGGATTCAAAGCAACAAGTAGGGTTAGCCGGGTTGATGCACGTTACGCATACCAATGAGTGCCCTTTTATATACAGTATTCGATCAACAAAGGGAATTGGAGTGGTACCACGGTAAGGACTTTAGAGGAAGCCCTTTTCGTCTCCAAGTATATCCTCGAAAGTTGTCCCTTGAAATTTTCAATCGGGCAATTTCTACTGAGGGTTGGAACGGAAGGGCTTTTTTATTGGGCGTTTTCGTAATACAAATCGTTAGAATTTACGGTGGGCTTCCACAGTTAATTAGGAACAGATTTCAAACCCACCTGCGTAGGATCGAAGAAATCTATGGTTGTTCAAATTGAATCCTGATTAAACTCAAAAGGAGAGTGCTATGGAACTATCAGGAGCAAAAATACTGATTGAAAGTCTCAAACAGGAAGGTGTGGAGTATATCTTTGGTGTCAACGGCGGCGCAGCGATGCCCATTTTTGATGCCCTCTACGATCATCCTGATGTCAAACTAATCATGATGCGGCACGAGCAAGGTGCGTCACATGCCGCCGATGGCTATGCACGGGCAACAGGTAAGGTTGGTGTTACACTTGCCACTTCAGGTCCCGGTGCGACAAATCTAGTGACCGGTATTGCAACCGCCTATATGGATTCGATTCCGATGGTAGCGATCACGGGACAAGTTTTTACTCATCTGATGGGTAACGATGCCTTCCAAGAATGTGATGTGATAGGCGTGACGCGCCCAGTCTGCAAGCATAGCTACTTAATCAAAAGTGGTGACGAAGTTGCCGATGTCATAGCAGAAGCGTTCCATATCGCCAGCACGGGCAGACCTGGTCCCGTCGTCGTCGATTTCGCCAAAGATGCTCAGATCCACGAATCGTTATTCCGTTATCCAGAAAAGGTCAATATCCGCAGCTACAAACCGAAGGTAGAGGGGCACCCGCGCCAGATTGCAAAAGCGGTTGAGCTAATTCACAGCGCCGAGCGTCCAATACTCTACGCAGGCGGGGGGGTAACGCTTTCCAACGCCTCTGAAGAACTGCGTGAGTTAGCAATAAAAACAGGTATTCCTATTACCGTAACACTGATGGGTTTGGGTGCATTTCCAGAAACTCATCCACTGGCAATGGAGATGCCCGGTATGCACGGTTCCTGCTGCGCTAACTATGCGTTCACCGATTCCGATCTCGTCATTGCGGTCGGTGCCCGATTCGATGATCGCGTTACAGGAGACTTGACAAAATTTGCTCCGAACGCAAAGAAGATCCATATTGACATTGATGCCTCTTGCATTGGCAAGAACGTTCCCATTGATGTGCCGATTGTCGGTGATGCCAAGCGTGTATTGGCGGAGATGAACAAACTGGTGCAGCCCGTGGACATCGAACCTTGGATGCGCCAAATTAATGAATGGAAAGAGCAGTATCCCTTTGAGTATGAACAAAACGGCGATAACATTATGCCGCAGTATGTTATTGAGCAGATCTACGACCTTTACTCCGATGCGATAGTCGTTGGAGATGTTGGACAGCATCAGATGTGGGCGGCACAATATTTCAAATTCACCGAACCACGTCAATGGTTAAATTCTGGTGGACTTGGCACTATGGGGTTCAGTTTGCCTGCAGCGATCGGCGCACAACTCGGCTGTCCCGACAAGACGGTTGTCAACATCAATGGCGACGGTTCATACATCATGACGATACAAGAACTTGTCCCCGCCATAACGATGAAGCTCCCGCTCAAGATCTTCATTATCAACAATATGTATCTCGGCATGGTTCGACAGTGGCAGGAACTCTTCCACCAGAAACGCTATGCCGCTGTTGACTATCACGATAACCCCGATTTCGCACAACTCGCCGAAGCATTTGGAGCAACGGGAATCCGCGTAGAGCACATCGAGGATGTCCGTCCGGCATTGGAGAAAGCAAAAGGCATCAACGATGGTCCTGTTGTTATTGACTTTATCGTTGATGAAGAGGAAAATGTGTTCCCAATGGTGCCAGCGGGTGCGGGACTTGGCGACGTTATACGAGGTTTAGCATGATGGCTGAAGAACGACACATCTTTTCCGTACTGGTTGAAAATCGCTTCGGAGTCCTCGCGCGAATTGCGGGTTTGTTCAGTGGGCGTGGATTTAACATTGACAGTCTCAATGTCGCTGAAACTGATGATCCGGACGTTTCACACATGACAATCGTTACACATGGGGATACCCAGATCATTGAGCAGATTTATAAGCACCTGAACAAACTGATTGATGTAATCAAGGTGACAGATCTTACTGTTGAAAACCACGTCGAGCGGGAGATTGTACTGATTAAGGTCTACGCCGAGCCGCAGCGGCGCGGGGAAATCCTCCAAATTGTGGAGATCTTCCGCGCCCACACGGTTGATGTCGGTCCTGACTCTTTAATCATCGAAGTGACTGGCGACGAAGGGAAGTTGAAGGCGGCGGTTGATCTGCTACGTCCCTACGGCATTCAGGAACTTGCCCGCACCGGTAAAATTGCAATCATGCGTGGCATCGCAAAGTGATGAACCGATAATGGTTTTCACATTTCACATGTTAAGGAGTATTCATGGCAACAATTTATTACGATAGTGATGCAGATTTTGATTTACTCAAAGAACGAACGGTTGCTGTCATCGGCTATGGCAGCCAAGGGCGTGCACAGGCGTTAAACCTCAAGGACAGCGGCGCAAACGTCCTTCTCGGGCTGCGACCCGGCAGCCGTTCCCAACCGGCAGCAGAATCGGAAGGATTGACCGTAAAAAGCATCGACGAAGCCGCTGCTCAAGCAGATGTCGTTCAGATTCTTATCCCGGACGAACAGCATGGAGCAGTATATCGAAATCAGATTGAGCCGAATCTACAAGCAGGCAATATGGTGATGGTTTCGCACGGTTTCAGCATCCATTTCGGTCAGATTGTTCCAGCAGATGGCATTGACGTGGCGATGATTGCACCGAAGGGACCGGGCCTCCTCGTGCGAGAGGTTTTTGAGGAAGGTGGTGGTGTGCCGTGCCTTATTGCTATCCAGCAGGATATAACGGGACATGCCAGAGATGTCGCACTCGCCTATGCGAAAGGGATCGGCGGCACCCGAGCTGGCGTCATTGAGACAACCTTCCGTGAAGAGACGGAAACTGATCTCTTCGGCGAACAGGCTGTGCTTTGTGGCGGGACGACCGCACTGATTAAGGCTGCTTTCGATACGCTCGTCGAGGCTGGCTACCAGCCCGAAATGGCATTTTTTGAGTGCTTGCATGAGTTGAAGCTGATTGTAGACCTGATCTATACAGGCGGACTGAGCAAGATGCGCAACGATGTCAGTAACACGGCAGAATTTGGCGACCTCACCCGCGGTCCTCGCGTCATTGATGATGGTGTCAGAGAACGTATGCGGGCAATTCTTAAAGAGGTGCAGAACGGGGAATTTGCAAGGGAGTGGGTACTCGAAAATCAAGCGAACCAACCCGTACTACAAGCCCTGCGTCGCCGAGAGTCAGAGCTAGAGATCGAAAAGGTAGGGGCGGATCTACGGAGCATGATGAGTTGGCTTGACGAGTAATAGTTACACGCTGAGGAGTATGTTCTCATAAAAATCGTCACTCCGGTTGTAACCACACTGCCGAAGTGACGATTTTTTGTTTCGGTCTTGGAAAGGTCATTTTTCTATATGGACACAATCGAGAAAGAGGCCGAGCAGCACGAAAAGCGCAATCTCATCGTATTTGCGACTAACCAAATCTTTATGCGGCTCGGTTGGATTTTCAAGACTGAATCGGTAGTAATGCCGGGGTTTCTGGATGTCTACACTCTGTCGGGGTTTATCCGGGGACTCCTGCCCCTCATCTCTCGAATTGGACAAAGTATACCTCAGATTCTTATCGCACACCGCGTGGCAAAAATGCCAAGAAAACGAATGGTGTTTATACTTTCCGCCTTCGGTATCACCTTTCCTTGGCTAGTGCTGGCACTGAGCCTTGAATTTGGAAGTTGGTCAAACAACACAATCGTCGCGATCTTTCTGACACTGTATGGCTTGCACTGGTTGACCTACGGCAGCAATGTCCTAGCGCACGGCACACTACAGGGAAAACTGATTCGTCCGAGAAGACGGGGTCGGCTATTGGCTTATGCCAGTCTCATCGGTTGTACGCTTGCAATTATCATCGTCTGGCTTGTGATGCCACGTTGGGTTCGCGGTGACACTGCCAATTATGCTTGGATATTTGGGATGACGGGGATGTTCTTTGGTTTTGCTGCGTGCGCCAGTCTGTTTTTTCGTGAACCCCCTGATGACCATTCGGCGCGAACCGTGCCTTTTCTCAAATATCTCAGTTCTGGACTGATGCTGCTGCGATATGACCGGAATTTTCGTATATTCGCGATAGTCCTGATGTTGTTCTACACAGGTTGGCCCATTTTTCCGCACTACACCGTTTTTGGAAAACGAACGTTAGGACTCGTGTCAAGAAACTTTGTAACGCTGTTGATTGCACAAAATACAGTTAGTGGACTCGGTGCCTTGGTGATGGGGAATATCGCAGATCGGCACGGCAATCGGATTGTGATGCGTGTGCTAATCTTTGTCGCCGCGTGTGTGCCGCTGCTGGCGGTTGGTCTGAGCCGCCTGCCGATGGGAGCACATTGGTACTGGCTTGTGTATGCCTGTTTGGGATTCACTCCGGTATCCGGTCGTATTCTTACAAATTATACTCTCGAAATTTCTCCGCAGGAAAAACATCCACAGTATTTAGGGCTGCTGAGTGTTCTTCAGACAGTACCGTTGCTGGGGTCGCCGGTGGTTGGTCTGCTGATTGATCGATTCTCTTTTGAATCGGTGTTTATCTCGTGTTCCGTCTTAGTCTTTTGTAGCGTCCTGCTGACCTTCCGGTTGGTTGAACCTCGATTTAGCCGTTCTGTTTAATTGAAACAGGTAAACAGGTAGAATCACCCTGATGTAATCATGTCATAGGAGCGTAATTATGTCCGACGAACTAATGACCACCTTTGAAAAACTCTGGGTTGCCCTTCGCGCTGCGTGGTGCGACAATCACGACCTCAATGGCGCATTGGCTTTCAGCCATGACCGCGCAGCAATGGACTTCTTCCACCGTGTTGTGCAGGTGAACGTGGTGGATACCCAAGTAGATAGGTTGATTGACGACGCGCTTCACCTGTTCCAAGAGAAAAAATACGACTGCATGTTCACCCTTTCGCCGCTAGATCGTCCTGCTGACCTTGGCGAGCGTTTGGAGAAACGTGGTTTCACAGAAGGTATGTTAGCGTCTGCGATGGTCTATGATCCACCCAATACACCGTCATCTCCCCAAACTGTCGCGGAAATTGATGTTTCACCCGATGAAGAGTATGACCTTTGGGCAGATGTCATGTGTCGCGGATTCGGTCATGATCAGACGATGGGGGAGGTCGGACGTTCCGTACTAGTCGTGCCCGAAGTGCGCCGCTATCTAGCGCGCGTGGACGGTGCGCCGGCGGCCACGACGCTGATCTACTCGCAATTCGGCATGAGCTACGTCGACCATGTCGCAACACTACCGGAATACCGACGCAAAGGGATTGCCTCAGCCATGGTTACACGAGCGGTTGCGGATTCACAGGCAATGGGCAACCGCTGGACAACGCTGGAGACGACAACGGGCAGCAACGCCGAGCGGATATACCAACAACAGGGATTCCGCATAGCCTATCATCGACGACGCTACATCATGCCTCATGGATAGGGTAAAATGTAGAGGTAGTTGCGAAAACATTGCGCCAAGTAACTTCCCGGTTCAGAACTATTGATGTATAATTAACGCAGGTTGCTAGTTATGGAAAATGCCGTAAAACGGAAGAATGGGAACTGAATAAAGCCCATTACCGCTCGCAGTGGATTGACAAATCCACTGCATACGTACAAGGAGGGCTTGGATATGTCTATCCAAGCCGAGCGAGTTGGACGACTAGCAACTTGCGTTATAATTATGTGAAAATCTATAAACTAACATCACGATGATGCAATACTCTCTATTTTATGCGACCTAGCATACTTCAATTTAGAGTGGAGTTATAGTACGTTACCTGATGCTAACTTCGGTTTATTCCTATGAACGAAAGATTTATTCTCAACGTTGTCTTTTTTCGCACGGCTACCGGACGTGAACCCGTGCGGCAATGGCTTCAAAATCTCGATAAAGCAGATAAAAAGACGATCGGTGAGGATATAAAATTGGTGCAATTTCGCTGGCCTTTAGGGATGCCTCTTGTTAGGAAAATGGAAACAGATCTATGGGAAGTTCGCAGTCATCTCAGACGTAGATGTATCGCTCGGGTCTTGTTTACTGTCGCCGGTAATGAGATGGTGATTTTGCATGGCTTCATCAAGAAGTCTCAAGCAACACCACAGACAGATTTAAATTTGGCACAAAATCGAAGAAATTTATGGCAAAGTAGGAGGGCAACATGAATAAGTATAGCGGAAGTAACTTTGATGATTTTCTCGCCGAGGAAGGCATCCTTGAGGAAGTATCAGAAGGTGCACAAAAACGGTTACTTGCTCTGCAAATTGAGGATATCGTAAACGCCATCAACCAAAACGCAGAGGGACTGAACCCTGATCCTGTGGGATTGAATCATTATCTGTTTGATCCGGATAATCCTTCCATTACCGTGGAATTTTTGAATAGCCTCACCCGTACTATGGATTACGAATCCGCCTAAATTGCTGTTGCGGTTGATGGTTAGTTTGGGAGGAGAGATTGTCTTATAATCATCCCATCCAAAAGGATCAAGCTCTTAACCCACGTGTCTGTTTATTAGGAGGGTTGTAAAAATGAGATTTTTTGTTCCTAAAGCCAAAGACAATACACAAGCCCAGGCGGTGTGGGAAGCTACCAAGAAGTTTGCTGAAGAGAATCTGAGATGTCAAGTCTCCGAACGACGCATTTTTAGTATTGCCTATCACCACCATGGTGAGGATTATTATGTGGAGGTTGGGAAGCCAGATCCGCGTAATGGAGAACTCGTAATAGTAATCCTTGAGTCAAACCCCTATCTTATATGTACGCCGAATCGCGGTGTGCTGCGAGGTATACCAATCTTAGTGGGTCAAGACAAAGTAGAAAGAATTCTGGATTTTCAGCACTAGAATATTCTGACTAAAGTTTGTACAGTTTGTGTGCTTTTCATGCAGCGTTATCAAGGATTTGGTGAATATCGGTTGATTTGGTATCTTCATCGTTAGTCGCAGAAAATAATCGTCCCTCAATGCAGGCGCACAGATACTTAGCCATCAACCCACGTGTCAATTTCGTGGGTCGATACCAATCAATGCCTAATGCTCGGCACAGTTGGCGAAAAAGTGATTGCTGATGTTAATGATAGGACAATACTTTCTGCTGCGAAACAGGTTTACTGTTCAAACCTTGATTTCAAATTCTTAGATGATGAAGATATAAAAAACGGAAGAGATCTCGTAAATTAAGGAGTTCACAATATGGCACTGCAAGCGTGGATACGCATCGGTCAACCCCTCGAACCAGTGATGAACGATTATGAACGAATTTTTGATGCGTGGGAGGCTGGCGGAATCAAAGGCTTTGTTTTTGGTCGCACACTTTTTGCGGATGTACAGGGTCAATTTACCGTTCCCGCTTTCCCTTCCAATCCGCAAGCCTATCGTAATCGTGGGTTGGAGCCAAATGCCCGCGACACAGAAACCGACTCCGCCAAAGAGAAACTACTCCATGCAATGCTCAATAACGCCAAATCACGTGGCTGGGAAATTTTTATTTTTGCCCCCGGCAGCGGGACAACGGGTTCAAAACCACTCCCACTAGATGAGGATCCCTACGGCGCGATCGCCATGGCGGGGGTTTGGGATGAAACATTCGGCAGCTTTCCACAAGTCGATGGCGGCATCATGGATGGCTGGACTGAATCCGCTTATGAACTGGAATGGCATCACGGCAACGCCGTATTTGCGGATATTCCCGAATCAACCAAAGCCCAAGCCGCTATCAGAGGATATGATCCAGATAGACTTGAACGCGGCAGACATCATCTCCATGAGCGTTTTCGCAATTTTACCCCCGCTGAAGTCCGCTACTACGGTACCTACGGCGTACTGTCAGAGATGAACCTTTTTGATATCAATGAGGATGCGATTTACTGGTTGCGGTGGCGACGCGAGGATGGGATTAAAACAGGGGAGGCATTTCGCCGTGAACTGAACAAATCCCCGCGTAAGTTGTTATTGGGGAATGGTCCCCGTTCGGCGGTATTCTCCGGCATGACCGCGCTCGATTTCCACGCTTGGGATCAGATTGTAGATGTGCTGCTTGTCAAGCACTACTTCTGGCATCGCGGCTTTGATGGCATGTACGGTACTGTCGCCCGTTGGATAGCACAGATTCAAGAATGGAATCCGCACCTGACCGAGCAGGATTGCTTTACGGTGGTAAAAGCGTGGTTAGGTATAGATTTGCCGGAGGTAAACTCTCTATCGGACATGGATTTGGGGTTTCCCCAAGCCTTTTTTGATCAGGTCGTTACGACTGAAACCGAGCGAGCCCTTGCGGCGGTCAATCAACCGGAGAAGATTGTCCCTTGGGTAGATACGGGACGGATGCCGCACGGCGGGGATCCAATGACCGCCGGAGATCTGCATCGTATCCTCACAGCCTCGGAGGAGGTCGGGCTGAAGCGTTTCCTTTTTCATAATCATGCACACCTCACATCGGCGGAGTGGTGCGTGATTTCTCGACTATGCGGACATCCTTGGAATGAAGACCCCAACGGATATTGGCCCCCCGCAACACCGAAACCATCGAGTTACTGATTAATCCAATGGGAGGTTTATGATGGCTAGCTTAACGCTTCCTGTGCGTTGGTACAGCAATGAAACTCAGCACGGCGACTTAGAACTTGAATTGGAGCGAACTGCTTTCATGATTGTGGATAGCGATTGCGGGACCGGAAATCGGTATGTAGAAGATGGGATTGCTCCAGCATTGGCTGCAGCACGAACAACAGGAATGAGGGTCGTTTTTATTCACAACGACTTCTCCCTCGTTGATGAGCCGGGCAGCATCAAGCGAGAGATTCACGGCACACGCTGGGGCGATGCGCTCGCTGAAGCAAGACAATCTCCTGCCTCAAGAACGCCCTATAAACCGAACTATTCCCCATCGATTCAGCCGTTGCCGCATGAGCCGGACTTTCCCAAGCGAGAATGGTCAGGATTCTATGAAACGCATGTCGATTACCATTTGCGGTGTTACGACATCAAGAATCTGGTCGCCGTTGGGTTCAGTCAACGTGCCTGTTTATACCAAACCCTCGCCGGCGCAGTCGAGCACAATTATCGGGTCGTCATGCTGCGTGATTGCACACATTCCGCCGAGTATCCCGATACAGTCGATCCAAACTTACCAGAGGGAGGTTGGCTGCGGAAGATCATGTTGCGTAACTTTGAACATATTATCGGCTATACTTCGACCTCATCGGAGTTCGTCGCAGCGTGTGAACTGCTTTGAATCGCAATGCAGTCGGAGCGTCGAAAATCGGACTCACGCATGCGCCATTAACCGCCCGACATGGGCAACGACCGATTCAGATAGACCTTTAAGGTCATATCCGCCCTCCAATGCTGAGATTAACCGTCCCTCACACGTTTCTGCCGCAATTTCACAAAGGATGTCGGTCAGACTGGCAAAACCGTCTGCGGTCATATTGATCGCCGCTAGAGGGTCTAAACGGTGTGCGTCAAACCCAGCCGAGATTATTAGAAAATCTGGAGAAAAGTCGAGTAGCGCTGGCTTAAGGGTGTTTTGGAAGACTTCGATGTAGTCACTGGGTTCACTACCCGGACGCATCGGTATGTTCAGAGTTGTGCCAACAGCGCCATCCGTACCGGTCTCGTTTGCCATACCGGTGCCGGGATAGAGAGGCACCTGATGAGCGGAGAAAAAGAAGACGGAGGGGTCATCATAAAAGATATCCTGCGTCCCGTTGCCGTGATGGACATCCCAATCAATAATTGCGACACGTCCCACCCCATGTTCACGTTGTAGATATCGTGCTGCGATCGCAACATTGTTGAACAGGCAGAATCCCATTGCGCGATTCGGGGTTGCATGATGTCCGGGCGGACGAACAAGCGCGAAAGCATTACTCACACTGCCCGCCACGACCGCATCTGCTATCCTCAACAGTCCTCCGGTAGAAAGACGCGCAATGTCATAAGATGCAGGTGATGTCGGTGTGTCATAATCGAGAGGGATGCTATCTTCACAGTGTTGCTTGACTCGATCAACATGTTCTTGAGCGTGTGCATAACAGATCTGTTCAATCGTTACAGAAGTGGCTTCGATCTGGTGCAAATCCGCCCAAAAACCAGAGGCTTGCAGTGCCGTGATACTCGCCTGTAGACGCTCCGGCCGTTCCGGATTCTGCATCCCGGTATCGTGGCTGAGATAATCGGCGTGATATACCAAACCAGTCTTTTTCTGAGAAGTCATAGTTTTTTCCAAGTTGAGCGTGGATATTCACTTCAATACTTCAAATTGTAGTTTATCTCAAAATATTCTGCAACTGTTTTCCGAACTTGACACCTCCTGCCGCTTCTGCTATGCTATTCCAATTGCTTTCAAAATTCTATTTACGTATGTCATTAAAGTAGGGTAGCGATGAAAATTCAGAAAATTTTTCTATGCACGATTTGGTTTTCCTTAAACTTAATTGCTCCAATTATCGGCTTTACTCAAGAGCACACATCAGGAAATGTTGAATTCCACATAGTTGGCGAGGGTTCGCTCGCCGCAAGTGGCGAAGATGGGCTTACTAATAACTTTAGATTTCCCAAATCTGGCGAAGCCTCCTATCTCCACGAGCTATCAGAAATTTGGGTCGGTGATACAAATGGGAATGTGGCGAGTGCATGGGATTTGGATCCTGCTGAACCTGGGCCCCTCAAAATTGGGGAGTGGAAAACCGCACTAGCGAATATCGAACGAATAGATTCAGATGAACGACAGACAATTACAACACGATACGATTCATCCGGATTCGCTGGTTTCCCGCTCAATATCTCAGTTGACCAGCAGAGTTTTTCTTGGAACACCAATAACCATCCCGATGCAGACGATTTTATTGTGATGAAACTGATTGTCAAAAACAACGGTAATGGAAGACTTGAGGGAATTTATGTTGCAACGATGGCAAATTGGGATGTCGATGGAACGGATTTAGCAGCTGAGGAATTAAGCCAGGATTGGGTAGATTGGGATGAAGCACATCAAACGCTATTTACCTACGATGGGGATGATACCGATGAACTCAATCAGGTGCATATGGGTCTTACCTTGCTGGACGGAAAGTTAAGCACCCATCAGATTTTTCTAGTTTATGGGCCCGAAGGACGACCAACTGCCAACCTTTTTTTAGATGAAAGCCGATCCGCTTTCATGAGCAATCCGAATGTTTTTGCTACGAGTAAGGCTGATTTAGAAGCAATTAATTTTCCAGCTTGGGATTATGCCTCCATTATCTCAGCGGGACCTTATGACATACCAGCTAAACAGTTTATCGCTGTTACTTTTGCCCTCGTTGCTGGTGAAAACTTAGCAGACCTTCAGAAAAATATCAATGCGGCAAAAACTGTTACCTTTACGCCGCAACGTTTGACTACCGAGGTTGTAAGAGGAGCTATCCGGTTAAGATGGGAGGCAGCAATCAATCCAAGTGTAACCGGCTATGCTGTCTTGAGGCAGGCGGGGAACGAGAGTGACTTCCGGCAGATTGGGCGGATTGTCGAAGGAATCACCGTCGATGACACAGAGATTCAGGGCGGCGTGGAATATACCTACAAGATTCGTCCTGTTCATTCCAGCGGAGAACCGCTTGAATTCGATTCCTCAGAAGTTAGTATCCTCCCAGGCCATTTTACGGATACACCGGTCGGCTTAACAGCAACACGCGATGGAGGTCAGGTTATCCTCGGTTGGACAAAATCTGTAAGTAATATCAGCCGATATCTTATCTATCGTAACCACACCGGCCGCGACCCATGGACGCAGATTGCATCGGTTCCGTCCGGAACTTCCACTTTTGCTGACCGCAATGTCTATCCGGGTTTGCAGTATTTCTACGCAATCACCGCGACAAATCCGTCCGGTGGAGAGAGTCAACTTTCCCAGATCGTGGAGGTTGCTATCCCCGAAGAAACCATTGCATCCCCTGAATTGAACTTAGACAAGGTGATCTTTGTCCCGAATCCATATCGTCTGAGTGGAGGCTCGCAGCCAATGGAATTCCGCAATCTACCTCACCGTGCGACAATCCGAATCTACAACAGTACCGGCGATCTCATCAAACAGATTGATCATCGTAACAACACCTCAATTCAACGTTGGAACGGACAAAACGAGGTAGGGGAACAGATTGCCCCCGGTATCTACGTTTATCACATTGAAGCCTTGAGAGAGAGGCAAAGGGGAAAGAATTCGGTGAGCGGAAAATTTGCGGTGATCCGGTAAGATAGAAAGTGTCCAACAAAAAAAGCGACGCTACATGATATGTGCGTCGCTTCTGATGATAAATGCCGGGAAGGGGATTTGAACCCCTACGGGCGAAAAGGCCCACTAGATCCTGAATCTAGCTTGTCTACCAATTCCAACATCCCGGCGTAATCCTTTTACCGCCGGTTTGACAACCGCTACAGTCTACATCAGACACAGTTGGCTTGTCAAGGAATTTCTACTTCCCAACAACCTAGACCCAATTATCCTCGCTTGCTTTATGATATACGTCAGCAAGCAAAAAGACAACCGAAAACGTTCACCTACGCGCTTTGATTTCCCCCCATTTAACGGCTATCTTGCCGGTGGGTTTGACCGCAGCGACTGGAACATATTTGTCGAGTGACTTCCCCCGGTCCCCTAGCTCTTTAGCCCCCTTGACCTCTTGAGCGGTCAGCGCATGGCTGAGAACTACCACTTCATCCATGATGCCTTGAACATACGCTAACTGATCCCGGCGGACTTTGCCGGCGTCCGGGTCACGCAAATCGAAACCGATGGTCAACGGGAAGTCAGTTGGCCTAAATGCTCCCCTTTGTGGCTTAACCACTTTTTCTTTCGCATTAGTATAGACTCTGACCTCTTTGCCATCAGCGACCGCAGCAACGTGAAACCATTCATTCCCGACAAGAAAATCTGGATCTACCGCAGCCGTTCGGCCATCCTCCGTATTGGCGTCAAATGCGAAGCCGCCTAACTTAAATCCCTCACGAAACGTTCGCAGTGAATAAGAAGCCCAAAATCGCTTGTTCGACTCCTTAAAAGGCGCATTCTTGAAAATCAAAGACTGATCTCTACCAAAATCGGGTGCCGTAAATTTAACCCAGCACATCAACGTTACCTGATCCTTCACATTGAGGCTGTCGTCATGGGGAACCTCAAAGTAGGAGTCTGCCCCCTCATCAAGTATAATGCCGCCGGAAACCTGTCCCTTTGGCGTCCATGCGGCGCCCCCTTGGAATTCACCGTGGTTGTTATTTGGAGAAGAGTCCTTTTGTGCGTTCGCTTTAACGTTAAACGTCCAATAACCGAGAAGTTTGGCATCAGCAGCCACTAGAAAAGAACCGAGAAGGAAGATGAGCACTCCTCCAAAAATGATAAATCGTCGAGACATTGGTCATACCTCCTGTCAGTTGAATTAAACCTCACTACGGTCTTAAAGCAAAGATTAAACTACTTTGCCATTTTGATCTCGCTCCATTTAACCGCTAACTTGCCTTGCGGCTCCACTCCGAAGACAGGTTGGAAACTCTCAAGCGACTTCCCTTTTTCACCTAAGTCCATCGCTGCTTTGATTTGACCCGCAGTCAGCGCATGGTCTAAAATCACCACTTCATCCATGATACCCCGAACAAATCCCAGGAAATGTCGAGCCTCAGGTTCATTCGGATCGCGCAGATCAAACCCGATTGTCAACGGATCATCAGAAGGTTGAAATACCCCCCGCTGGTCGCCAACTGCTTTCTCTTTTCCGTTGGTGTAGACTCTAACTTTTGTACCATCAGCAACTCCTGCAACATGATACCACTCATCCACGACGAGCGGAAAATCCGGATCAATTGTAGCCGCCCGTGCCTCCGTCATATTTGCGTCAAACGAGAACGAGCCTCGATTAATCCCAGGGCGGTAAAGACGCAAAGCATACGAAGTCCAGAATCGCTTGTTTGCCGCAAAAGGAGCATTTTTCCAAATCAAGGAGCCATCTTCACCGAAACCTGTAAAAGCACCAGGGTCCGTAAACTTGACCCAACACATCATGGTGATTTGCCCTGTTTTCACATTCAAACTTTCATGATGGGGGACTTCAAGCCAAGTCTCTTGACCATTCGCTAGCTGCAACGCTCCCTTTACCTTGCCCTTGTCCGTCCATTTTGCTTCACCGATGAACGACTTTGGTTCCCCATGATTGCGGTTTGGAGAGGAATCCTTTCCCAAATTATTTTTGTCCTCGAAAGCCCAATAACCGAGGAGTTTGGCATCCGCGTTAATCAAGGGGTAACAGAAAAGATAGATTAACAGCACACCGAAAACTAACATAATACGAAACATTAATCACCCTCCTGTCTGCAGCCGTAATCAGATTCATGTGAATGTAGGAGACCGACTCCCACAGCGAATTAGGGGACAACCAACCCCGACAACTCTTACTTCTGCGCTTTGATTTCACCCCATTGGGTGGCTAATTTGTTTTCGGGTTCAACAGCAAAAATCGGATTGAACCCTTCGATTGGCTTCCCTTTTTCACCCAATTCCATTGCTGTTTTGATTTCGGCCCCGGTCAGTGCTTTGTCAGCGACCACAACTTCGTCCATGATACCGTTCATGAAAGCAAAATGTATTAGTATAGGACGCAGGTCATGGCCAATTGTTAGGGGCAACTCAGAAGCCTGAAACTCGCCCCTTTGGGGTCCCTTTGCTGTTTCTTTGCCGTTAGTATAGACTCGGATTTCCGTGCCATCGGCGGTCGCTGCAATGTGAAACCAGTTTTCTTCTAAGTCATCCACTTCAGGAAATTTTTTATCGACGACCGCACTGCGTCCCTTCGTCATATTGGCATCAAATCCGAAACTACCGAATCTTGATTTGGGACGCCATATGCGCAAAGCGTAAGAAGCCCAAAATCGCTTATTGGTTTCAAACGGTCCATACTTCCAGATTAAGGACTGTTCCCGACCGTCACCTGTAAAATCGCCGGGATTACCAAATTTCGCCCAACACATCAGCGTAATTTGGTCCTTCACATTGAGGCTATTATCGTGCGGCACCTCAAGCCAAGACTTGCCATCAAATTTTATCCCGCCGCCTACTTTGCCCTTTGCGGTCCATTCCGCTGATCCTTCGCCTTTGAGTTCCCCGTGATTGCGGTTTGGAGACGAATCCTTGCCGATGTCTTTTTTAGTCTTAAAAGCCCAATAGCCAAGGACTTTTGCATCAGTCTCCATCGTCAGACAACATAAAAGGCAGATTAACAAAACCCAAATACCTAAAACGGCACGAAACATTCAAAAGTCTCCCTTTATCCTAAGCGCTAGATTAGGCAGCGGATATATGTTTGACTTTACACTACCTCTGTGCTTTAATCGCTCCCCATTGGGTGGCTAGTTTGTCTTCAGGTTCAACAGCAAAGATGGGATTGAATCCCTCAATCGGTTTTCCTCTGTCACCCAAATCCATCGCCGTTTTGATTTCGGCCCCGGTCAGTGCTTTGTCAGCGACCACAACTTCGTCCATGACACCATTGACGAAAGCGTGATGACGCAATATGGGACGCAAGTCATGACCAATTGTCAGTGGCAGATCGGATGCCTGAAACTCGCCCCTTTGGGGTCCCTTTGCTGTTTCTTTTCCATTAGTATAGACTCGGATTTCCGTGCCATCGGCGGTCGCTGCAATGTGGAACCATTTTTTTTCCAAGGTATCCACTTCAGGAAATTTTTTATCGACAGCCGCACTGCGTCCCTTCGTCATATTGGCATCAAATCCGAAACTTCCAAATTGTGATTTAGGACGCCACACGCGCAAAGCGTAAGAAGCCCAAAACCGCTTATTGGTTTCAAAGGGACCATACTTCCAGATTAAGGACTGTTCCCGACCATCACCTGTAAAATCGCCGGGATTACCAAATTTGACCCAACACATCAGAGTAATCTGATCCTTGGCGTTGAGACTATTATCGTGAGGTACTTGCAGCCAAGACTTACCATCAAATTTTATCCCGCCACCAACTTTGCCTTTCGCAGTCCATTCCGCCGAGCCTTCGCCTTTGAGTTCCCCGTGATTGCGATTTGGAGACGAATCCTTGCCTACGTCGTTTTTGTTCTTGAAAGCCCAATAGCCGAGGACTTTTGCATCAGCACTCATCGTCAAACAACATGAAAGGCAGATCAACAAAACCCAAATACCTAAAACGGCGCGAAACATTCAAGAGTCTCCCTTTATTTTAAGCGCTAGATTGGAGCGGGCGTATCTTTGATTTTAGACACAGGCAACCACTACCTCTGCGCTTTAATCGCCCCCCATTGGGTGGCTAATTTGTCTTCAGGTTCAACAGCAAAAACGGGATTGTATCCTTCAATCGACTTCCCTTTTTCACCCAATGCCATTGCTTCTTTGATTTGAGCTTCGGTCAGTGCTTTGTCCGCAACTACAACTTCATCCATGATACCTCTGACGAAAGCGTGATGCGCTAATATGGGACGCAAATCATGGCCAATCGTTAGAGGAAGATCGGAAGCTTGAAACTCGCCTCTTTGCGCGCCCTTCCCCGTCTCTTTGCCGTTGGTATAGACCCGAATTTCCGCTCCATCAGCGACCGCTGCAATGTGATACCAGTTTTTTTCGATGTCACCTTGGGCAGGAAATTTTTTGTCGACCGCTGCACTGCGCCCCTCTGTCATATTCGCATCGAATCCGAAACTGCCGAACTCTGATTTGGGACGCCACACGCGCAAGGCGTAGGATGTCCAAAACCGTTTGTTCGTTTCAAAGGGACCATACTTCCAGATTAAGGACTGTTCTCGACCACCGCCCTCGGCAAAATCGCCAGGATTACTAAATTTAACCCAACACATCAGAGTTGTTTGATCCTTGAGGTTAAGACTGTCATCATGAGGCACCTCAAGCCAACCATTATCTAGCTGTAACCCACCACCTACCTTGCCCTTGGCATTCCATTCGGCGGTGCCTTGTCCCTTTAACTCCCCATTGTTGCCGAATGGGCCCGAATCCTTGCCAACGTCTTTTTTGCTATTGAAAGCCCAGTAACCACGAACCTTTGCGTCAGCATTCATTGTTGACCAACACAAAAGGCATATTAGCAGAATCCCAGCACTTAAAATGGTACGAAACATTGGACATTCTCCTTTCATCTTAAAGCCAAATCCGATAATGAACGCATCTGTTTGATTTTAGACGTAACCAACCGTTACTTCCCCGCTTTAATCTCACCCCATTGTGTGGCTAATTTACCTTCGGGTTCAACAGCGAAGATAGGATTGAATCCCTCAAGCGACTTTCCTCTGTTACCCAAATCCATTGCTGCATTGATTTGAGCCTCAGTCAATGCTGTATCTACGATCACAACCTCATCAATGAGCCCGTAGAAATACTCGCGACCACCCAGCAAACCGGGACGTAAATCGTAACCAATCGTTAGGGGGAGATCTGTTGCTTGGAATTCCCCTCGTTGGGGCGAGGCTTTCTTTTCTTTCCCATCGGTATAAATTCGGACTTCTGCTCCATCAGCGACACCTGCAATATGATACCACGTTTTGTCGGCGTCCCCTGGGTCAGGGAAATCCGGATCTGCTGCCGCACTTCGACCTTTGGTCATGTTGGCATCAATGCCGAAGCTACCGAACTTGGTATGCCTGCGCCACACCCGCAAGGCATAAGAGGTCCAGAAACGCTTGTTTGTCGCAAATGGACCATTCTTCCAAACGAGGGACTGATCCCGGCCCGTACCACCAAATGGGTCGCCCTCACCGCTGAATTGAGCCCAACACATCAAGGTAATCTGATCCTTCACGTTGAGGCTATCATCGTGAGGGACTTCAAGCCAACCATCTTTCAGTTTCATCCCGCCACCTACTTTGCCTCTTGCAATCCATTCGGCAGTTCCGTTACCTTTTGCTACTCCATCGTTGCGATTCGGAGACGAATCCTTGCCAAGATCCTTTTTGCTGTTGAAAGCCCAGTAGCCGAGGAGCTTGGCATCAACGGTTACCAAGGGAAAGCAAAGACAGTAGATGACGACGCAACCCAACATTATCACTCGTCGAGACATTGATAACACTCCTTTCATCAAAACGGTCTATCTACCCACTTTTGTCACGGGGAGATAGATGATATCAATTCGTGTTATTGGTTTGTTTCACTTGCTTCCTGCTTTAAGTTCCCCCCATCTGACAGCCAATTTGCCTTGAGGGGCGACGTCAAAGAGCACCTCAAAATTTTCAAGCGATTTCCCCTTTTCACCTAACTTCATCGCTTCTTTGACTTGGTCTTGGGTTATTGCCTTATCAAGGATAATCACTTCATCCAGAAGTCCAAAATGATAGGGCTTGGACCCACCGCGGTCCGGCGGAATACGTAAATCAAAGCCAAGTGTTAGCACCTGCTCTGAAGGCTTGAATTCACCTTTCTGGTCGGCAGATGCTTTTTCGACCCCGTTGGTATAAAGTCGAATCTTTGTTCCATCGGCAGTAGCTGCAATGTGATACCATTCGTTTACTTCGGGATGGTCTTTATCTCCGGGTAATGTAAACGCACGCCCCTCTGTCATTTGGGCTTCAAATATAAAACTGCCCAACTTCTTTCTTGGACGAAGCTTTGCCAGCGAATAGGAGGTCCAAAATCGCCGGTCTTTCTGATCCCCTTCTAATATAAAAGGACCGTTCTTGTAAATCAAGGATACCTCGCTGGATTCCCCTAAAGCGCCAGCGTCAAAATTTGCCCAACACATCAGGGTAATCTGATCTTTGGCGTTGAGACTGTCATCATGTGGGACTTCAAGCCATGAGATTCCGTCCAATTTCAAGGCACCGCCCACTTGGCCCTTCCCGTCAAAGACAGCAGCTTTTTTGGACTCGCCGTGATTATCAAACCCCGAAGAGTCCTTTCCGATATTATTTTTGTCATCAAACATCCAGTAACCGAGGGCTTTGGCGTCAGCATGGTTAGGCAACACGCTGAGAAAATAGATGCACAGAGCCACAAGGATTGGTACAATGCGAAACATAGATAGCCCTCCTTTTGTGAAAAAACCCACTATCCATCGCAACATGGGTCGGATAGTGGGTCTAGAATCATATTGGCATAGTGTGCAAGCCGCTTACTATCTTCTCGATTTAATCGCGCCCCACTGCGTGGCTAATTTACCCTCGGTTTCAACCGAAAAAATCTGCGGCATATCGGTGAGAGACTTCCCCTTCTCACCGAGATTAAATGCCTCTTGAATCTGATCTGGGGTCAGTGCCACATCGAGAATCATCACTTCATCTATAGTTCCCCGCAAGTGGCGTCTCGCACCACCGACACGATCCACCGGAACACGGTGATCGTAGCCGATTGTCAAAACCTGCTCGGAATTCCTAAACGGACCCCGTTGCACACCTTTTGCTCTTTCTTTACCGTCTCGGTAAATTTTAATTTCAGTACCATCCCCCACTGCTGCAACATGATGCCATTCATTCGGTTTGGGAATTAGTGGATCTCCAGGCAATACAGCCGATCGACCGCCTTCCGTGTTTGCATCGAATCCAAAAGTGCCGCATGCGCATCTATCGCGCCACTTGATCAATGCGTAAGAGGACCAAAATGTCCGGTCCTTCTTATCGCCTTCCAATATAAAGGGACCATTTTTATAGATTAAACTCTGTTCTTCCCCAGGACCGCTAAAACTGACCCAACACATCAAGGTCACTTGATCCTTGACATTCATGCTGTTGTCATGGGGCACCTCAAAATAGTGTGGTGCTTGGTCTCCGCCTCCTGTTAGGTTCAACGCGCCGCCGACCTTCCCCTGTCGCGTCCAAGCGCCTGCCTTCAACTCCCCGTTATTTTTAAAGTGTGACAAATCCTTCCCGACGTTCTTCTGGTCGTCAAAGGTCCAGTAGCCGATGACTTTGGCAGCTGCATCTATTGGAGACAGATAGATTAACGAAATACTAAATACAAACAATAAAGTGATACGAGACATAACAATTCCTCCCTAATATTTTTCGCTATCCTCCTTTATTCTTTTTGGATGAAAATTGTGGAAAGGGGGCAAATTTAGCTTGCCCCCAAGTATTAGGTTAACATCTATTGTTTTTATCGACCGGTCTTAATCTGTGCCCAAGTCATGGGTAGCTTTGACTTCGGGTTCACCGAGCGAAGGTTTGCATCTTCAAACCAATCGATCATGTTCCGCCAGAGAAGCCATGAATTTCCTTGACCGAGCTCTTTCTGACCGAAGCCCATGTTCATATTGGTAATTTCGGCGCTGCCACTCAAGACATAAGCCCCTCTTTGCACTCGTCCATAGACGATAATGGCAATATTGGGATCACCGATATCCTCAGCTGCCACCTCAGCGTGCCCGGGCAGCAGACCGACATCGTAACCGGGGAAATCCCCGTCACCCACGAAGGTCGGATCTGGGGACTTGGATGTGTCAATAATGCCGCCCACCATGTCCTTGGTCAACGGTGTACCCTCGACATACGCAAGGCAGCATTTATCCGCCACAGGGAACCCAGCCAACGCTTTGTCCATACCGTCCCAAAGGGCTACCAACGGTCTATCTTGGGGATCCCGACCGCCGGTGCTGATAACGCCATGGCCTTCGTCCATGAACTCCTTGAGTTTTTTGCCGTTGTTCTCAATCCACGCTTGCAGGTCAGGGCTATCCCGCCAAATGTGGTAACTGAATACGACAACATCCCACTTACCGCTCCAAAGTTCCTTGTCAAATTTTGGGACATCGTCGCCAACGATCTCGAGGTAATCTTGACCTTCTGTAAAGCCAAACTGCTTGAAGATCGCCTCGTACCACAAACCTTGAAGTGCAGTTTTAATTTTGCCGCCATCGAACGTAGCGGGATCTCGGGCAGGTGGCCCCCAAACACCCCAAGCCTCAGGCGAGTTGTTAAATACTAAGAATGTGACATCACGTGCCTCGACCGTTGAGGGTAAGCTCCAAATGGCTCCAATAGCGAGGAGCGTTATAAGGATTAAAGATACTCTTATCCGTAACATTGTCTTATCCTCCATATTTTAAAGTGTCTATCCGGAAAATTCTATGAAGTTGCCTAGGTGTTACGCCAGATTCCCCATTTAACTTTCGGGATAGGTTTGTTAATCATTCTCAGTTTCCTGAGTTGGTAGAGTATTGTTTAATTACAATACCCCTTCTATAAATTTAATTTATCAGAAATGCAACTAATTGTCAATTGAAAAAATGCAAATTCATTCAAAATCTTAAGTAGATATAACATCACATCTGAGTCAACGATACTACTATGGTGGATTCTAAAAATAAATGGACATAAAAGTAGTAGGCACACTTTGTGTGCCGTAATTCCGCGAACAAAGTTCCTAATCTCGCTCGTTCACAGTGTCTAATTAATTCTAAAATCTACTATAATGTAGTGTATTACTATACCAAAAATCTTCGTAAGTTGCCTCACGTAATCCAAATGGTAGTCTATTGTAATTACCCCCAAAACCTGGGCACCTGAATAAGATATATTTTGGACTATAAAACAGTCGTCATCTGTGCGACAATATGGGTCAGAAACGCCCAGACAAAGAAAGGAGTTTTCACCCCCATGTCCCGTAGAAAGCAGTACACGAGTCAATTCAAAGCACAGGTGGCTATTGAGGCGATAAAAAATCAACAAACGGTCGCTCAGATAGCCAGTGAATATAGCGTCCACCCGACTCAAGTCAACCAATGGAAGAAACAGGTCCTTGAGCAATTGCCTCAATTGTTTACTAACGGACGTTCAAAAGCGGCGGCTGACACCGACCAGTTAGTCGCAGA
The DNA here is from genome assembly GCA_965208425.1 of Candidatus Poribacteria bacterium. Lineage (GTDB taxonomy): Bacteria > Poribacteria > WGA-4E > WGA-4E > PCPOR2b > PCPOR2b. The sequence goes on from OZ242335.1 coordinate 977,877, forward strand.
ACTGTATCGCCAAATCGGCCAGTTGAAGGTGGAGTTGGACTGGCTTGAAAAAAAAACGCACCCTTTCGGTTGAACAGAAACGCCAGTTGATTGACAAGACGTGCCATTGTCCATCGGTTGTGAGACAATGTGAACTGTTAGGCTTGGCTAGAGCCTCCTTCTATTACCAGCCCATAGGCGAATCGGCACAAAATCTACTCTATATGCGGCTGATAGATGAGCAGTACACAAAGACACCGTTCTACGGTGTGCCTCGATTGACGGTATGGCTTCGGTCTCAAGGGCACGTTGTCAATCGCAAACGGGTAGCGCGGTTGATGACAAAGATGGGATTGGCTGCCATCTATCCCAAGCCCACGGCTTCAGCCAGGGGCAAACCGTCCAAAACATATCCCTATTTACTCAAGGGATTAAATATCATCAGACCCAACCAGGTTTGGGCAACGGATATCACCTATATTCGCTTGACCGGTGGGTTTGTATATCTGGTAGCCGTTATGGATTGGTTCTCCCGGTATGTGTTATCGTGGGAACTGTCAAACTCACTGGATGTATACTTTTGTCTATCGGCTCTCGAACGCGCTCTTAGCCAATCGAAACCGTTGATATTCAATAATGACCAAGGCAGTCAGTTCACTTCTGATGCCTTTACCAATCGACTCAAAGCCGCTGATATTGCCATCAGTTGGGACAGCAGAGGCAGCTATTTTGACAATATCTTCATTGAACGGCTCTGGCGCAGTGTCAAGTATGAGGAGGTTTATCTCAACGACTATGATTCGGTGACTACGGCTTCTTGTCGATTGAGAGATTATTTCAACTTTTACAATCAACACCGGTTTCATCAAGCACTAAACTATCGAACACCTCACGAGGTCTATTTCCAGTAAAATCAGGCGTTTACACTTGACTACATTGCTCAGATTTTATATCTTAAATCCCATTCATCGCTGTCTAAAGGATGGGGGTAAGCTCATAACGACTGAACCAATCTCCTTGTAAGTTGTAAGACAATCCTTGACAAGAAACAGGAGATAGGCTAAAATTGCACTTGGAAAGCGAATCAACAGTTGGAGGAGTGAAGTGGCAGGAATAACGCGACGCGATTTTCTCAAAACATCGGCGTTGGCAGGTGCCGGCTTGATGACAGGCTGCCTGCGGCAAAAGCCCGAAGGGGTCATTTTCAAAGGCTGGCCCTATGAGCCGGACCTCGTGCGCGAAAATATCGAATATTTCGAGCGCCAATCCAATGTCGAAGTTGCCTACGAGGCCGTGTCGGGCAACTACCACGATAAAATGGTTGCGCTATTCGTCGGCAAAACGCCGATGGATTGCTGTTATGTTCGTGATGATGATTTGGCGGAGTGGGTCGAGGCGGGATGGCTGCGCCCTTGTGATGACCTGCCCGGAGCTGACCTGTATCTAGAAGATATCTTCGATTATAATGCCGATGCTATGACCTATGGGGGTAGACGCTACGGGCTGCCCTACTATACCGATTTTACCGTCTGGCTCTATAACGAACAGATGCTTGAGTCAGCAGGCTTTGATGCACCAGCACAGACGCTGGACGAGTTGACTGAACAAGCGATCAAAATCAAAGAGGCACGGGTAAAATCTGCCGATGGGGATGTTGTTGAACATCCGATTGTACTCGGCTTTCGTCAGAACGTCACCGGCTTCGGTGACTGGTGGGCACTGAATTACGCGAGCGAGGTCGATCTCTTTGACGACGATTTCAGCCCAATTTTTCCTGACGATGAAGGACGGCAGGCAGAGAAAATCCTTCAGTGGATTGTCGATGGCATCCACAAGCACCATATTATTGGCATCAACTCATTGACGATGCCAGATATTCGAGAGAACATTGCAGCGGGTAGGCAGACATTCTGCCTGATGAGTAAATACGATGTAGAATGGATAAACAACCGCGAAAACTCCGCTGTCTCTGAAACCTATCTGAGCCAACGCGGCATCCCCGAAACAGAAGCCCTGCATGCAAAGGTCATTAAGATGGCACGCCTCCCTTCTCTCGAACCCGAACAGCACGGCACCCTGGGGTGGACGCGGATGTATAGTCTGACATCTCACTGCCAAGAGGAGCACCTATTGGACGCATGGAAATTGATGCAATTCCTCGGAGGCAAGGACGCGACCGGTGACTATTATACAGCGCGACGTTGGTTCCAACTCCGGGGCTTGGGATTCGCATTCATTTCCCTTATGGACGATCCCGAAATCGTTGCGCTCACAGAGCAGTGGGGGAACATCAGACTGGTGAAAGAACTATCGCAGGTCGCCCGCATCCGCGAAAACATCAAAGCCCCGTGGTTTCCTGACTTCAATGTTTATTATCAGCCGGAGATCCAGAAAATCCTGCTGCGTCAGCAATCTCCCCGCGATGGACTGGGGCGCATGGCAAACCGGTGTCGGGAATTCAAGCGGGAGTGGACCTAGCGGGGGTGGACCTAGAAAGGGGAGAAGTGGCAGGAATAACACGGCGTCATTTTCTCAAAGCATCGGCGTTAGCAGGTGCCGGCCTGATGACAGGCTGCTGGCGCAATGCGCCTGAAGGTGTCGTTTTCAAAGGGTGGCCCTACGAGCCTGACCTTGTCCGTAAAAACATCGAATATTTTGAGCAGCAATCAAACATCGACGTCGCCTACGAGGCGGTGTCGGGCAACTACCACGATAAAATGGTCGCGTTATTCGTTGGTAAAACACCGATGGATTGCTGCTACGTACGTGATGATGACTTTGTCGAATGGGTTGAGGCGGGATGGATCCGTCCGTATGAAGGTATGCCCGGAGCCGATGAATACGGCGACGACATCTTCGACTATAACCTAGAGGCAATGAGTTACAAAGGGGAACGCTACGGGTTGCCCTATTATACCGACTTTATGGTATGGGCGTACAATGAGTCGATGGTGCAGGCGGCGGGATATGACAAAGCAACGCGAACGCTGAACGAATTGACGGAACAGGCGATAAAAATAAAAGAGGCGAAGGTCCGCAGTCCTGCTGGCGATTTAGTTGAGTATCCGATTATGCTCGGTTTTCGGCAGGTCGTTACTGGCTTCTTCGATTGGTGGACATTGAACTATGCCTCTGAGATTGATCTGTTCGATGACGACCTCAATCCAATTTTTCCAGATGATGAAGGACGACGTGCAGAGAAGATCCTTCAATGGATTGTCGACGGTATCCACAAGCACCGTATTATCGACATCAATTCCCTGACTTCGCCACTGATTCTGGAGAATTTCGCAGCAGGACGTCAAGCGTTTGCAATGATCATCCGGCACAATATGGAATGGGTCAATAATCGCGAGAACAGCGCCGTTGTCGAAGCGGATCTTCGGGCGCGGGGTATCCCCGAATCTGAGACCCTCTACGCTAAACCCCTTAAAATGACATACATCCCCTCCCTCGAACCGGAGCAAAATGGCACGCTCGGCTGGACACGGATGTACTGCTTAACAACGCACTGTCGTGAGGAGCGCCTATTAGACGCTTGGCAGCTAATGCAGTTTCTGGGCGGCAAAGATGCGGCAGGTGACTATTACACAGCGCGGCACTGGTATCGCTTGTGCGGTTTGGGCTTTGCGTTCGAGTCCATGTTCGACGACCCGGAAATTATCGACCTGACCGAGCTATGGGGCGACATCGAAATGGTCAGGGCATTGTCAGCGGTGGCACGCATCCGCGAAATTATTAAAGCCCCGTGGTATCCCGATTTCAACTTCTATTCGCAGCCCGAAATCCAAAAGATTCTTATCCGTCAAGTGTCTCCACGCGATGGGTTGGCGCGGATTGCGAAGCGATGTCAGGAATTGAAACGGGAGTGGACATAAAATTAACGAGGAAATTCGACTGTGAGTGAAAACACCTTAGAGGATCAAAACAGCGCAGGTCGCTTTAGATCCCGATCTCATCGAGGGGACAAAGATGTTTCGCACTTAAGCACAAAAGAACGTGGCGACCGCATTTTCGCCTATCTGCTCAACGTTCCGAGCGTTATTCTCATCCTTGCGCTGATTGCGTATCCGGTTGTCGTATCATTGTGGACCAGTCTACACCGCTATAATTTGCGGCGGCCAGAAGACCACGCCTTCGTTGGTCTAGGCAACTATGTTGATGTATTGACCAGTTACGATTTTTGGCACTCGCTCCGTGTTACCCTCTATTTTGGGGGAATGTCGGTGGCGTTGGTTATCATTGTTGCGATAGGTATTGCTGTACTGTTTAATGAACAATTCAGAGGACGAGGACTCGCACGTGCATTGTTATTGATTCCGTGGGCGGTGCCGGGTATCGTCAACGGCTTGATGTGGGCGGGGCTATTCGGTGAACACGGCGCATTTAACCAGATGATAGGTGATTTCGTTGGTCTTTTCAATCGCCTGACGGGCGCTGAGATTGAGTATCTAGGCATGGCTTCGCCGTTTGTCGCGCTCAACGCCGCCATCGCCGCACACGTCTGGCGGAGCGTGCCGTTTGCATGTATTATCTTTTTAGCAGCGTTGCAGGCAATTCCCGGCGAGCAATACCGCGCAGCGCAAGTGGATGGCGCGAACGCATGGCGTCGTTTCCAACACATTACGCTACCGTGGCTGCTGCATCCAATTATGATTGTCGCTATTATTGAAACGATGAACGCTTTCCGTGGTGGCTTCGACATCATCTACGCACTAACGGCAGGCGGTCCCGGCGATGCGACCTACGTCATCGCTTGGCAGACTTATAAGGAAGCGTTTGGTCGCCTCAACTTCGGTGGGTCAAATGCCTACTCCTACCTGATCACAATCATCACGATGGGACTAGCGATTATCTATATTCGAGTGCTGTATCGTCGAGGCACCGTTCAAGGCTAAGAAAGGGATCTTGTGAATAGAGACGTTGTCAAACGAACTATTTTATATGTACTCGTACTGATTGCGGCGCTGTATATCGTAATACCGTACCTGTGGGTTGTGTTGGTCAGTTTCATGCAGGAACGTGAAGCAACGCAGCTGCATTGGATTCCACGTGAACCGACGTTGGAAAACTACCTGATGTACTTCCGGGTATACGGCGATAGTGCGGAAATCGGTGCGGCGACCGCACGACAGTTTCCGCGCGCTATTGTCAACAGCTTCATCATCGGAGGTACGGTGATGTTTATTAATCTGTTCTTCGGATCGCTTGCGGCATACGCGCTGGCACGGATGAATTTTGGCGGCAACCTTGCGTTACTATTGTTCTATCTTGGTTCGCGCAGTGTGCCGGGCGTGGCGATTATGATACCGATGTATCTCGTCATGCGCAGTTACGGTTTGTTAGATACCCACATTGCGGTCATCCTCGCCCATGTAACCTTTACACTACCGTTCACTATCTGGATTCTCAAGGGCTATTTCCAGACAGTGCCGCTCGATTTGGAACGTGCTGCGCGGGTTGATGGATGCTCCCGTCTCGGTGCACTATTCCGTGTGTTTCTGCCAGTGACGACGCCCGGCATGATTGCCGTGGGCATTTTCTCCTTCATCTCGTCGTGGGGAGAATTTTTCTTTGCCCTATTGTTTACCTCTACCATATTTTCAAAGCCTGTAACTGTGGTTGCATCGGATTTCGCACAGGAGCTGCAGATCGATTTCACAATCATCGCCGCCGGCGGAGTCTTGGTAGTGCTGCTCCCGATTATCCTCGCATTCATCTTTCAACGATTCATCATTCACGGCATTGGTGGCGCAGTGACGGGATAGCTTTGCAAAAGGAAAAGAGACTAACGGTTGATACTTAGTAACCATCGAAAATAAAACCGACGGAAGAAAGGATAGGTAGTTTTCTGTGAAACGAGGAACGGTTTTGTTAATGCTAGCAATGCTAGTATCATCGGCATCCGCAGAGATACTTCGTCATGATTTCAACAATTTGGATTTAGAAGGTTGGGTGGTTAGGGAAGACCACCAGACGGTAGCTATTGACAATGGTGAATTGATTGCGGGTGTTCCACCTCCCGAACCAGACAGCACCACTCTCGTTTTGTTACCTAAAGAGTTACCCGCTAGCGATTATGATGTAGCAGTGTCTATGAGACTCGATCTTTTCTTGTTTCACCCGATTGTTGCTAATGGAGCAGGAATTGGACTCCGCGGGCATTCAACCGAAAAGTTCCTCGGGCTTGTAAAAAACGATAAGTTACAAGATCCACGAGCGCTAAGTGACTTAGGTTACTATTTTTTTATTGGACAAAACACCGACGGACAGTGGGGCGTGGGGGCATCAATTTGGCATATAGAACGAGTGGCGGTAAATGCAGAAGGTTTTCTTAGAGGGGTATTCGTAGAGAATGAGTTACTGAGGTTTTCACCGTTTGATGTCAAAATGGGTGAGTGGTATCGCTTAAGAGTCGTTGCAGATGCAAACTTATTCCGAGTTTTTGTCAACGAAGAGCAGATACTGGGTCTGAGGGACGTTCGCTATTCTGAAGGAACAATCTATCTGTCATCAGGATTTGGCAACGTTATTCGCTTTGACGATTTTGAAGTAAAATACGAAGCCCCTGCTGCTGTACAGCCGCAGCGGAAACTGGCAACAATGTGGAGTGAAATAAAAATCCAATAAGTTGAGGTCTGAAAAATTAAAGCAATTCGAGCAAATTTTAGTATATAGTTGAACGGAAGAGATAGGAGAAATTCGTTGGCAAAAGTTGTTATTGAACATCTTACGAAACACTTCGGAGACGTTGTTGCGGTAGACGACCTGACCCTCGAAATTGTCGATCGCGAATTTTTGACGTTGTTGGGACCGTCGGGTTGTGGCAAGACCACGACGTTAAATATTATCGCAGGATTGGAAGATCCGACAAGCGGACGGGTGTTCTTCGACGATGACGACGTGACAAATGTTCCGCCCGAACAACGCGACATCGCAATGGTTTTCCAAACCTACGCGCTATACCCACACATGCGGGTTTATGATAACATCGCCTTCGGCTTGCGGATGCGCCGCACACCAACTGATGAGATTGACCAACTCGTACAGGACGCGGCGAAGGCGATGGAGATTGACCATCTGCTCAGGAGGAAGCCGCGAGAACTCAGTGGTGGGCAGCGACAACGGGTGGCATTAGCACGTGCCATCGTCAGGAATGCCCATGTATTCCTGCTTGATGAGCCGCTCTCCAATCTCGACGCTAAATTGCGTGTGACAATGCGCACCGAGTTGAAGCGCCTGCACGCTGAATTGGAAAAAACATTTGTCTATGTCACGCACGACCAAGCCGAATCGCTCATCATGTCGGATCGGATTGTGGTGCTCAATGAGGGCAAACTCCAACAACTGGGGACACCCGAAGAAATCTACAATCAGCCCGCCAATGCGTTCATCGCTGGCTTTGTTGGAAGTCCGCCGATGAATTTCTTCGATGGTCAGTTGCAAAACGGTGGAGATCAGTGGCTAGTAGAGGGCGAGGGATATACCTGTGAATTCACGCCGGCTCCGACGCAACACTTGGTTGAGAACGTTTCGGCAGAGGTACAGCTCGGGGTTCGTCCGGAAGATATCGAGGTGTTGCCGAGCGAATCACCCACCGCCCAAGCCAACGTTGTGGTGCGAGAACCGTTGGGCAGTGATCTGTTTCTTACATTGGAATTGGAGGGCGTGACTTTTAAGGCGCGAACCCACCCCGACGCACGCATGGACCGCGGCGACAATGTACCAATCCGTTTTAGACCGACCAAGGTACATCTGTTTAACCGAACCACAGGAGCAACGTTGCTTGAATCTAGGCAGTAAAACAACCAGAACCCCTCTACGGAATCTCAAGCGGGATTGTCGCCAAAAACGCCGCTTCCATTCGCCGGTTATGGGTCTGCGCTGCGACGACAGAGCCGTAGACATTGCCGAAATAGAAGATACCCCCAAGTGTCCCAAACGTCCAACCTTTGCGCGATGAAACACCATTTTCGGAAAATCCATCGTAAGCCGCCCACCCCAACACTCCCAGAAGGAACACAGTAAGCAGTGCATCGTTCGGACGTCCAACATAGATCCTGCCACTGCCGGGCAGGACAGTGGACAAGAGTCCCGCCAACAGTGGGTTTTTAGACGAAAGTTCTCTCCCCTCTTCGGCATATCTTTTGTAAATCGAGACATGATGACCAGCGGTCTCTGGCAATCCACTCAAGTCAAACTGGTCGAAGTGCTGAAACGCACTCACCCACCGCTTCTGCATCAACTTATTCATGCCAATCAGCATCTGCGATTTCCAGCGATACTCTTCTCCTTGGAACAGATCCTGCGATTCCTTGAGAAAGCGGATAGATTCGTCGTACTGTTCCATTAGAAAGTAGGTTGCCCCTAGCTCATATCGCGCTAAATTGGAATTGGGCTGCGTTTGGAGAAGTGTTTCTAGGAATTGAACCGCACGATCAGGCTGGCCGCCCAAGCGATAGCTATCAGCTATTCGGCGCAAAACGTCATTCCGTGAAGCAGTTGGCTGAGAAAAGAGGTAACGCTGATACTCACCCGCTGCGCGGAGATAGTCGCCTTGGGCGTAGAGATAATCTGCAAACTTGCGGATGTTTTCAGGTTGATAATAATCGATTGACGGGTCGTCTGCAATTGCTATCAATGCAGGAAAAACGCAGCAGGACACAGCAAGGAAAATGGCACGACGACAAATCATCATCTCTTCGGGCTGGAGCCCCCTTCCTTTAGGGAGGGGAGGAAATCCCGCCTCCTTTTTCGTTGATAAGTTCCCTAAAATATGGTATGATTCCTTTGGCTTTCGTGGGAGTATCTCACCCCTATCGCACGATAGGGACTCCCACATTCCAGTGAGATGGAAATGAAAGTGCCGTTCCTGCCTGCCCCGATCTATCGGGGAGCATTCTCGCTTTGCGGAACCAGAAAGCTAACCCCCATGAAAAAGACTTATCAATATCGCGCCTATCCTACGACTAAACAGCGAAATACTTTTTTGCTTTGGCTTGCCTTGTTGCGAAATCTCTACAATCAAGCGTTAGCTTGGCGGATAGACGCTTACCAGAAAAATAACGATTCTGTCAAATGGACGACACAAGCCAACGCCTTGCCTGACTTGAAAGCAGAATCCAAGGCATTTGCAGGACTTCACGCGGATGTTCTCCAAGATATGATGCGCCGTTTGGATAAAGCCTACAAAGCCTTCTTCCGCCGTGTCAAGAACGGGGCGGCACGGGCTTTCCACGCTTCAAAGGCGAAGGGCGATACCGGTCAATGACCTTTAGCCACCTATCCAAGCAGCTCATCCGGAATGTACGTCGTAAGTTTGCCAAAGTCGTTGTTCCGAAAATAGGACACCTCAAGATTCGTTATCACCGCCCCTTATCCGATGGCAAAATCAGGAATCTGACCATTATCAAGCGAGCCAGCGGTTGGTATATAACTATCTGCGTCGAAGTGCCAGACCCTATAGAAGTCCCTGTCCACACGACGATTGGCGTAGACGTGGGACTTAACTCGTTTGCCGTAGATTCTGATGGTGAGCATATCCCAAACCCCTGCCATTATCGTCAGGCTGAAAAGCGACTTGGCAAACATCAACGCGTATTGTCTCGCCGCAAAAAGGGGAGCCGCCGCCGAGCAAAACAACGTGAGATTGTTGCCCGTTGCCATGAACGGATAGCGAATCAGCGCAAGGATTTTCAGTTCAAGGCAGCCCATCGTATCGTTGAACGATGTGATGAGGTCGCTGTAGAGAACTTGACCATCACCAATATGTTGAAGAACCACTACCTCGCCAAGAGTATATCTGATGCGGGTTGGGGTAACTTTCGATTGAAGCTGCAAAACAAGGCTGCAAGTGCCGGTAAGCAGTTCACGAAAGTGAAACCTCACCATACCAGTCAGCAATGCTCCGGTTGTCGTGAGATTGTGCCTAAACAGTTGTCGGATCGGCTCCATGATTGCCCCCATTGTGGATTGGTCCTCAATAGAGACCATAACCCTGCGATAAATATCAAAAAGGCTGCTGTAGCCTTGCGTGGAGGTGCGTCGGTTGCAAACGACCCCGAAATCCCCCGCCAGGGGACAGAAGCGCGAAACTCTGTAAGACCCGTTGGGCGGACGATTCAAACAAGCACCGTCCCTTCAGGGCGGGGTAACTGACTTTGTCAACGCCTCCTGTGAGTACGCCTCAACCGGATCAATGTACTTGCCGCTTACTTCGTCAAAGGGATAGTGCGTGTGCAGTGCCATTCCGTTATCCCGCAGCAGGCGGTCCGCGGTCAACAGTAAACCGCGAAAGAAGCCGTACTTTTGGATTGCGCCCATCCCGAATCGTGAGCAGCTCGGAGAGAAGTTGCAGGCGGGTTGGTCTTGCGTCGAGATATATTTCTGATAAAGCCGAATGAACCCAGTCGAAAATAGACGGGTCGGCGTAGATTCTCTGGGATTGAACGGAATGGCTTCCTGTTTTTGATGTGAGATTTGGATCGGATTTGCACGCAGGATAAAGGTGAGGTCCGCAGCCTCGTCCGGTACGGAAGCCGCTCCCCATGACGAAGCACACAGAACTAGAATGAACTGGATACCAAGTAGACGAATCACGATTCAACTTCCTTTATGGGTATTAATGTTTCACAGCAGACATTTTGGGTATTACCAATTATCCTAGACTAGTTCTGCACTACTGCGCGTTTATGATCTTGGAAGATTTGTTTTATCCAGTCCAAGTCATCGTAGCTATCGTGACGAGGATTCCAAGTATAGGCGAGCAGGGTCGAAGGATCAACAGTACCTTTTTCCCACCAATACCAAGATAACCTATAGATACCTGACTCTAGTTTTTTTACTTGACAGCCGTTTGCTCTCAACCAGTTTAATACTGGCTCTGCCTTTTTTTCTCTCTGTTGCTGTTCAGTTTGGTACTCTTTTGCTAGGTAGATTCCCACCACTAATAAAAAACAAGCTATTGAAAAAGCTAAAATTTTCATCATTTACCTGCTTTTCCGTCACTGTCGCGTTCCACGATATCTACATAAGGGGCGTCCGGAGGACTGTTTCAAGAATGTGAGCACGTGGCGACTGCGAGACGAGAAATAGGATTAAATCCGCGACCTCTTCTGGCAAGGTTAAATGTTCAATGACATCAGCCGGATGATTATCTCGACGCATCTTGGTGTCAACAGGTCCCGGACACACCACACTCGCTTTGACACCGTGCGGACGCCCTTCGTTATTCGTAGTTTCGGTAAAACCGACAACGCCAAATTTGGAGGCGCAGTACGCCCCGCCGTTGGGGTGCCCAAATTTGCCGGAGACTGACGAGACGTTGACGATATGTCCCGACTTCCGCTCGCACATGTGACTAGGTTGTGTTTACATTGTGTAAGTTATTGACATTTTCAGTAAGTCTTTGTAAACTGTGTTGCATGCAAACTCAACAGATAGATGCCACTCAAGACTTGCCTGTGATGATTAGTGATGCAGCTTGGCAGAGCATACACCCGTTTCTGCAAACATTGCCAAACGTCTATGTCGGGACCCCTGAAGATTGTAGACGTTTCCTTTCGGCACTCATCTGGATAACAAAAGAAGGCGCGACTTGGCGGTCGCTACCGAAAGTTTACGGATATTGGAATGCCATCTATAGACGTTTCGGCAGATGGTGCGATGCCGGGGTCTTTGAAAAACTCCATGAACATTTCCATGAGGCGGGTGCATTCTCCGCGCTCCTGATTGATTCAACGATTGTGCGGGCACATGCGGCGGCGGCGGGTGCCCCCAAAAAAACGGAGGTCAGCAATCAGAAGCACTCGGTCGGAGTAAAGGTGGCTTTACCACGAAACTCAATGCTGCGGTGAATGATGCGTTTTTACCATTGCGTTTTACTTTGACAGCGGGTGCGTGCCATGACGTGACACAAGCCCCGGCGTTGATTACCGGCTACACGTGCCGGTATGTTATTGCGGATGCGGCTTATGACTCCGATGCGCTGCGAGAAACGATTGTTGCCCAAGGCGCGGTGGCGGTCATCCGTCCTCGCAAGAACCGCGTTGAAGATCGGCCTTATGATAAAGAGATGTATAAACGTCGCAACGTTATAGAGCGTTTTTTCCATCGGTTGAAGCAGTATCGCAGGGTTGCTACTCGCTATGATAAATATGCTGACCGATACCTCGGATTCGTCTATTTCGCAGCTCTACTTATCACTGCTAAAAAAATGTAAACACTACCTAAACACTGCCTGTGTGCAGAGGAAGACACCTTTGAGGTTAACCGCGATATTCAGATCCCAATCTTCCTCACGAATTTTCGGAATCGGGTTATGGATGGCGACGCCCGCGTTGCTAACGAGAATATCGATCCTGCCGAACCTGTCGAGCGTCTGTTTCACCATCGCGTCCACCTGCGATTTTTCCGTTACATCAGTTGGTATTGCGAGGGCCTGCCGACCGAGTGCAGATACCTCGTCCGCAACGACTGCAACCTCTGAGAGCGTTCGCGCTGCAAGCACTAGATCGGCACCCTCTCGCGCAAAGGCGAGCGCAGTTGATCTGCCAATTCCACGTCCGCCACCGGTAATAATCGCAACTTGGTTCTCAAGTTTCATTTATTTTTCTGTCTCAACAGTGTTTTCTTTAATGTAATCGAAATTGATGTCGTAGCCTAGCCCCGGTCCTTGTGGCAAATGAACATATCCATCGTCGTCCATAAAGTCAATCTTTGAATGCAGCCAAGGTTCGACCTCATCATAGTCGATAAATGGGTGGAGGAGCCCCCTCTCGTAGAATTCGCCGGGGATACCCATCGCGCCTAACACTTGGAGATTTCCACCTCCACCGCCGTGTACCTCCATCGCCATCCCAAACGATTCCGCCAGATGCACGGTTTTCATCAACGGTGTAATTCCTCCCACATCGCCTACACCGCCTCGCAGGATGTCTGCAGCACCGTGCAGAATCCACTCTGCTCTGGTATACATCTTTCCTTCAGCGGTTTCCGGACCCACAACCGGGATATCCAGTTGCTCTGCCAGCCAGGCATAAGAAGAGGTACTGTGTTCATCCATCGGTTCCTCAAACCAGTAGTAGTTGAGTTTCTCAAGTTCCCTGCCGATAAAGAGTGCCTGCTCCCGACTGTAGTAATGGTAGCAGTCCAGCATCAGAGGAACATCGTCACCGACCGCCTCTCGCACGGCGGCACACGCCTTGACATCCATCTTAGGATCGGGTGCCCACGGGATGGGCGGCATCCAGGTGTGCAGCTTGATCGCCTTGTAGCCACGCTGTATGCACCATTCGGCGAACCGACCGTAGTCGTCTGGGCTGCTGAGCCCGCTTGGCTCTTCGTCGCCGCACATGGTACTGGCGTAGGCGAGGACTTTGTCTCGATAGCCTCCCAGCAGCTTATAAACTGGCTGATCAAAACAGCGACCCGCGAGATCCCATAGTGCCATGTCCGCTACACCGACCACATTATCTGTGAGGCTTCGATGGATTCGCTGCCAGTGCTTGAGCCGTTGCCATAGTTTTTCACGATAGAATGGATCTTCCCCAACCAGCGCAGGCTTAAAGATCTGATCCACGATGGCAGGGCTGCCGCCAAAGGCGTAACCTTCCAAGCCTTCGTCGGTGACAATCGTGAGCAGCGTTTGAGTCGCATCGTGTTCAGGACCAGGATGTCCGTGACCCTCTGAGTCACTAACTTGGTTTGACTTATATTTGAATGTTTGAGTTTTTACGTCTACAATCTTCATTATAGTTTGCCTTTTACGTTTTGCAGGCCGGTTTCATCGAGGATCCTCACCTTGTGGGACATCACATTTTACCTGCGCAGCTTCTCAATCATCCCGAACAGATTTTGAAGACAAATCCGGGACGCTTCCTCCCCTGATTCAGAAAATGCAGTCCCACCCGGACGGTTGAGCAGATCCTCCTCGATTTTTGAGGTTGGGCGCCAATGTGTCTCCAAGCAGAGGTGTCCCTCGTAGCCATCGTCAACAAATGCTTGAAGCTGTCCCTGCCAATCAATCACGCCTTCACCGACCGGGACCGATTCCATCTCGCCCGTTTCAGGATTTTTGCCGGCATCCTTCAGATGGGCATGCACCATCAGCGGCTTGAGCCTTTCATACGCGTTGGGATAAGGCGGTTCGCCTTCCGCATGGGCTTCATTCGCCGGATCCCAAATAGCGCGGATATTGTGGGAATCAATTTCGCGGATAAATCGTTCTGTCAGTTTAGCAGTTGATAGGGATGTCGAGGCTTCGTTTTCCATCCCCAAAATCATCCCTTCTCCGCTTGCCATCCGCACAGGTTCGTCATAGGCACCGATAATCTCATCCCATCGTTCCTCGACGTTGTCCGTTTTCCAAAAAACGAAAGTGCGGATAAGGTTGATATCAAACACTTTTGCCACCTCGATGCACCGCTTCAGAATTCCAAGATGTTCCTGTCGTTCCTCCGCGTTGTCGATGTCACATTTGAAGAACGGTGAAGCGATTCCAACGATTTGAACCCCCGTTCCATCAAGAATTCGTTTCATCTCATTGATATCGCTTTCTGTTAATTCCTGCGGCGGTTTATCCCACACAGATCGGATTTCAATTGAGTCAAGGTTCAACTCCTTCGCGACGTTGACAACCGTTTGAAAATCTTGTGAAATCTCATCACCAATAACACCTATTTTGAACATTGCTCTCTCCTTATATGCAAAGCGCAGTGGATGTTAATTTACGCTACACTCAACGATATGAATGCTCTCCATCGGGGAAAGCCCCTTGCTGAACTTCTAGCTTATAGTGCGTGACAGCCCGGTGGATTTCTTTCTGTATGTTTGCATACTGCTTGACGAATGTTGGCGTACGGTCAAAGAGTCCAAGTATATCATGGAGCACCAACACCTGCCCATCGCAGGCAGCCCCCGCCCCAATCCCGATTGTTGGAATCTGCAGCGATTGCGTGATTTTTCCGCCTAGCTTCTCTGGAATAGATTCAAGAACAATTGCAAAGCAGCCAGCAGCTTCGAGCGCCTTTGCATCATCAGCAATCAGCACGGCTTCGGACTGCTTACGTCCATGCACCCGAAATTTCTCACTCGTCTGCGGCAATAGCCCAACATGCCCCATCACCGGAATACCATCGCCAACAATGGCTTTGACTATCTCCGGTTTGTTGCCCTCAAATTTCACCGTATCGGCACCGACATCACGAAGGGCACGCGCGTTTTTGACTGCCTGTTCCGGTGTTTCATAAGCTTGATGCGGCAGATCCGCGACAAGTAGACACGTTGTGTTGGCTCGTGCCACGATTCGGGTGTGGTGGAGCATATCCGCCATCGTCACTGACCGTGTATCTTCATAGCCCAAAACTACCATGCCGAGCGAATCGCCGACGAGGATGATATCGATATCAGCATCGTTAAGGATACGCGCTGTTGGGTAGTCATACGCGGTCAGCATCGCAATCTTTTGTCCGTTCTGTTTCAGGGACTGAATGAGATCGATTGTTTTTTTCATCGTTATTTCACGTTTTTCTTTTACTGCTCCGATTCTAATTGTGAGACGAGTACCAAACGACACACCTCAAACTTTCCCTCGATCTCCTTGAACGCTGTGCAAAACGGCATCGCTTCTAAATGAAACTTCTTATAGTCTTGATTCATACGTTATCAATGTTGTTACCTTACAGTTAGAATTCAGTTAGAACTCAAAGACGCACTCCATCAACGCCCACCACCCTTCCGGCTTTCTTTCAGGCACCGGCTCTTGATAGGTCCGCATCAGTTCATCCCACTCACGGCAGCGCGGATGCTGTTCAAGATATCGTGGGAAATCCTTTTCAACCTCAAATTCATCAACTGTTTCCATTGCCATGAACATCCTGCGACCTAACAGGTAGATATTCATTTTTGTGATGCCTATTGTGTGCAAGCTCTCTAGGACTTCGGGCCAAACATTACTATGATATTCTTTGTATTTTTCAATAATCTCCGGGTCATCTTTCAAATTGATTGCCAAACCAAAATGTTTCATTCCTGTCTCCTTCTTGTGGAAATGGAGCCGTAATTGCACGAAATCTTCGCATAATTATCACTGAATTGGTGCGATTTGTCAATAGCAATCTCACGAGCCGTAGGGCTATTCAGTTTTCGGTTTTTTGACTGATTTTGGAATGACCCAAACCCGTAGGCGGGGCATCTTGCCCCGCCGTAACCTCGACCGGGAGATCGAACTACGGGAGAATTAAATGACCCTACACGAGCCAGAATTCCTGTTGACATGAGATCTTGTAGTAAGTATAATGCAGTGGATTGTCAGGCAGGGCGGAATCTTCAGAGAAGAGACGGTGAAAGTCTATAAACTCGCATGGGCAAGGGGGTAACTATGTCGAAAAAGCAAAAAGATAAAGCAGCTAAAAAGCAGGAAGACCAGCAAACTGAGAAAGATTTCATCAGGCTCCAACCGACGGATAAGCCTGTAGAAGAACGAAAGAAATTGAAGCGTAAGTTCTATGAGAAAGAGCTAGCTCGACTCCAGATAGAGTTAATCAGACTCCAAGAACATATCCTGAACAAAGGTCTAAAGGTAGTCGTGATTTTTGAAGGACGTGATTCCGCAGGCAAGGGCGGAACCATCCAGCGAATTACGGAACCGCTGAATCCACGAATCTGCCGAATTGTTGCGTTGGGCACCCCAACCGAGCGTGAGAAAACGCAATGGTATTTTCAACGATATGTTTCCCATCTGCCGGCCTCCGGTGAGATAGTGTTTTTTGATCGAAGTTGGTACAATCGCGCCGGGGTCGAGCGAGTAATGGGCTTTTGTAATGCGGAAGAATATCATGAGTTTTTACGTTCCTGCCCCGAATTTGAGCGGATGTTGGTGCACTCCGGGATTATTCTGATCAAATATTGGTTGTCTGTAGATGCGGATGAGCAGGAACGCCGTTTTAGAAGGCGGATTAAAAATCCAGCCAAACGTTGGAAACTCAGCGAAATAGATATGGAATCCCGCAAAAGATGGATTGATTATTCCCGAGCCAAAGATGAGATGTTTAAGTATACAGATATCAAGCAAGCCCCTTGGTATGTGGTTGATGCCCATGACAAAAAACGTGCGCGGCTCAACTGCATTCACCACCTGTTGACTCTTATTCCCTATGAGGCTCTACCCTACCAGAAGCTAGAGTTACCACCTCTCCAAGAAGATACCGGATATATGCGGCCACCCATGACAGACCAAACCTTTGTACCGGAAATGTACCCATAAGTTCTTGACATACTCCCACACCCTAAAGGGTGGTGATTCTCACCCGTTCCCAATAGGAGGTGGAATTGCTCTATCAACGAAGTTAGCCCGGTGAACTGGGACTTGCGACCTCTTCTGAGAGGGTAGATGCCCCTACCCTATGGATATTGAGTGCCGCATTGCGGTCTCTATCCAACTCTGTGTGGCAATTTGGACATTGCCATGTTTTGTCACGAAGGTTCAGGTCTTGATTAATTGTGCCACAGACGTGACAGGTGCGGCTTGATGGATACCACTTATCTATGAATCGGACTTCACGATTCGGTTTCTTAGAATCAATATGCTTCAGTTTCTGCACGAAGTCATAGAACCCCAAATCAGAGACCTTACGTCCCCAAAGGCTTTTCATGCCCTTCATGTTGAGCGTCTCCAGCGAAATCCAATCATACCGGTCTGTGAGGTCATATGCTAGCTGCCAGTGGAAATTAGCTCTTTGATTTGCAATACGCCGGTGTTTACGTGCAAGATTGAGTCTCGCACGTTCACGGTTGTTTGAACCTTTAACTTTTCGTGAATGTTTGCGGTTGGCG
Organism: Candidatus Poribacteria bacterium; assembly: GCA_965208425.1. Classification (GTDB taxonomy): domain Bacteria; phylum Poribacteria; class WGA-4E; order WGA-4E; family PCPOR2b; genus PCPOR2b. The sequence goes on from OZ242335.1 coordinate 995,688, forward strand.
CGTTTGATAGCGTTGAGACTCCGTTTGAAAAATTGTGGAGAGTCGTAGTCGTTGACGTCAGATTGAACTTGTAGGTTTTCATGGGATTGTCTTTCTGTCTGTCATATCCGGTTCAAGGCGTGTTGGAGACACCACCGGGCGGTGGCGTGAACCTCTCCCACGAAAGACAAGATAACTATACCATATTTCACATACAAAATCAACCATTCTTTACACAACAAACGGGGATTGGCGGGCTACATCCCCACCCCCGATAGATCGGGACTAAGAAGCCTAAAGGGATGGGGCATTGACCGCAAGATTAGGTAAGTCCAACCTGCTCTACTATAACCCAATCGCACACAAGTTTAGGTAGCAGCTCGCTTTATAAGTTACTGCTTAACACATGTTTTGTATACTATATATGGGTGATTAGTGAAAAATAAAATACTATATCTTGTGTAAATATTGTAGAAAACTCAAATTTTTGTAACTTTTATGTGGTCGTTCACGTTTCGTATGACGAACTTACTGAGATACTTAATGTACTATTATATTGATGTGTGACTAAGGAGAGCTTGTAAATGCCCAAACATCATACTTACGTCGCAACCTGCATAAAAGAGGCACCGCTCCAATGGGGAATTGAACTTGAGGCGTTGGAGAATCCAGTACCATCCAAAATTGTGCGGTTTCCAAATTTGACGCAACCGCTTACCAAAGCACCATATTTTCAGTCCGACTGCGATCCGGTAGCTTATTTTAAACAGTTGGTCAAAGGTATGCCAGAAATGCTTCGAGATTATCACGCACGAACCCTCAGACAAATTCAGGGGCAAATGGATCAATTGGAAGTCGGCGATTGCTGCTATGTCAAGGTTTCATACATTGATAGTAGAGGAGGAGTCAGTCCCTATAAGTACAACATTGAGCTTATTGATACCCCACCTTGTGAATCGCACCATAACAGCTCAGATACGGCGAATTCTGGGAATGTAGGACTTCCTTCTGCTGCACCAAGCATAGATAACCTCTATCCTCCTTTCATGGATGAAATAGGCGCGGACTGGGGAGAATCCAGTGACCTTCCTAGCGATGAGCAGTTGGATGTGCCGATCTCTAACGACGCAGATCCACTCGAACTTATCACCCAGCTGCACGAGGAGATCCAGGAGCTACAAGGCGATTTGGATCGAATCAAGGATAGGATTGCGGAAGCAGTAGTTCCGGCTTGCCAAAGTTTGGGACAGCAAGTAGTGATGGATTCAGAGGAAGCTGCGGAGGAAACTGCGGAAGTTGATGAAGTAGGAGAAGTTGATTCGGACCTACCGGTAGCAGCAGATAATCAACGAAAGGAAATACTCCTCAATTTAGATGAGCAGTCTGCAATCGAATACATAATCAACCAGCAGGTAGTCACCGAATCGCAGCTGAGAGACGCGTGCCATATTTCCAATCCGATCCGCGTGATGAACTGTTTGATTGAAAAGATGGAGCAGTGTAATTTTCCGTGGATCTCCACAGAAGAGAGCCAAAATGGAGAACTTATTTATATGTGGAGTGCTCCAGAGTAATTAAGTTTGGTCACGTTTCACACTGTTCGCATAAATGTCGGCGATAATCGCATTGGTCTTTAACCCTTCCTCCCCCGTACAGCGGATTGACACACCTGTACGCATCTGTTTGACGAGAGCTTCAACTAACCCCGTATGCATATACGGCAATGGAGGTTGGTTGAATGACTCAATCTTGTCCTTCGTCTCAAGCGTCAGGTTTCCGCTGTTGAGCGGGTTACAGCGCAAACTTCCTTCCGTACCGTAGACCTCAACTTCGTCAATGGAAACGCCAACGTTCCAATTGATATTCGCGACAGCATGTGCCCCGCTTTCAAAGCGCAAGGTGAAGGCAGCAGAATCATCAACTGGATGAGGTAAATAAACGTTTTCCGCGTATCCAGAAACAGATGTCACTTCCCCTAATAAATACATCAACAGATCAATCCGGTGACTCCCCAGATCCATCAAAACACCGCCACCACTAATTTTTGGATCAGTGCGCCATGCCCCCCACTCATGGCTGCTTGGATCATAAGAAGCGGTGTGATTGATTCGCCCTAGCACAACTTCCCCGATTGCACCCGCCTCCATCAATTCCTTCATTTTTACGATATTCGGAAAGAAAGGTCTATAGTAAGCGATTGTGAGCGTGACGTTGTGCTCACGGCAGGCATCGACCATCTGTTGACATTCGGCGACGTTCATCCCCATCGGCTTTTCACAGAGAACATGCTTCCCTGCCTCCGCGGCGAGAATCGTCTGTTCACAATGTAGGTAAGGCGGTGTTGCGATATAGACTGCATTAACCTCGTCATCCGCTAGCAGCCCTTCTACAGTGTAATAAGCGCGTTTCGCGCCATGTCTCGCTGCAAAATCCTCCGCCTTTTCTCTATCACGGCGCATCACCGAAATTAGTTCAGAACCTTCAACCGTATAGAGCGGTGGGCCACCTTTGTACTCCGCCACATCCCCGCAACCAAGTATTCCCCATCGTAGTAATGTCATAGTTTCCTCTTCGCAAATTGAATGAATACACTTCTCATTTCGTCCGATGTTCCTTACGCTTGTAGCCGTTTCAACCAATTTTGAACACGAAGCTGAAGAAACGCCTGCGTCCGACCTGACCAGAGATAATCAAGCGTCAATCCTCGAAAAATTGGCATAGGGCTCATCTGAAGACGCAGGTCTTCGGTAAATTCTTCAAGCGATTGATCTCCCAATCTGTGCGACAATCGCTGCAACAACGTCGCTGCGTTAGCAAGGTTTCTGACAGAGTCGTGTGTTTCCGTGAGGGTGTTAAGTCCTGTCACTGCGTCCTCCAGATCTGGTTCAGCCCGATCGCTCCACCACCAGTCAAGCGACTCCACCGCTGATGCAAAGTGGGTTCCATCATCTCGAAATTCTTTTCGCTGGTGTGGATTACAAATATACTCGCCAAGCTCTGTAAGGATGGATTCTCTCGACTGCGTGGGATTCAATTGCCTGCGAAAAAAATAGTAATCCCCCGGATACTGCGTGTAAGGTGTCAAGCGATAGGCAAGCGAAGCGGAGTGTCTTTCTTCAAGCCCTCTTTCGAGCCACGCATCAATCTGTGTCAATTTAGGTTCGGGCAAGATGTTATTCGACTCAAATCCGCCCTCAGGATCAAGAAAGAACGCAAGAGGCAAAGGGACCAACCCATGTTCCCGCATGATGTCAATCGTTTCATATTCGACACTCCTGATAATCACTGCGCTCCCATCGGGGAGCTCTGCTGCAATTCGACGACGTAGATTTGGGTGCGTCGCAAAGCCGCTTCGTCCGGCTTCAATGTTTTCGATCCACCAAGGGCAAGCCGTGATTGATGCTCTGCCGTCAATGACCTTAGATATAGTGTTCAGAGCGTCTAACATAACTCGCAGGTAGTCCCTGCACTCCGAGCAGATACAAGCACCCGGATCTGCGAACCAGAGGACGAAGCTATCCGCCACGTCCGCGAAGGTATCAATCAAATATTCCTGATAAGGTAGGATGTGTTCTTTTCCACGCTGCCAACAGAGGGTGATGCCGGTATAATTAACATCTTCTGCTCGCAGTTGGGGGTAGCGCAGCCATGTCGAAGGCGGCACTGTTCCGCTTGAAAAGCCGACATAGGTTTCCATTCCCATCACGCGGGCATACGCCAACGCGTCGTGCCAAACCTGATAACGCCACGCATTGGAAGCCAACTCCGGCTCGTCGGGATGGTAATACTGTGTGGGCCAAATATAGAGCTTTAACAAATTGCAGCCCGCTGCATTGAGCAGTTCAATGTACCATTTCCAATCATCGAGGTTCCAAGTATCCGTCGTCAACGGCGCGATATTCCACGGAATGCTTGAGGCGTACACCCCCCGTATTTTGTACGGCGTATCATCGTCAGCAAAGTTGCGAACCATCCGAAACTGGACATCATCCCCAGTCCTGCCAACCAAGCGATAGCCCTGCTTGGCATAAACGCGGATCGCCCGATAATTCTCCCGATAACAGGTCAAGGTGAGTCCCTGCTCCCCACGCTCGCGGGCAATGTCTTCAATCCGGCCCATCAGTCTTTGACCGATGCCCTTGTTATGGAAGGCATCGACGATTCCAATCCCCAAACCCGGATAACCGTCTCCGCCCCCACCACGGGACCAGACATGCCCAACCAGCTTTTCGTCGCTAAATGCACCAATATGGACGCAGCTTGGATTGTGGAGTTCTCCAGCAATCTTTGCGACCGCATCTTGATCAAAGGGGTATGGATGATAAAAGGAGCGACTCGCCTCGGAAAGGCCCTCGAAGAAAGCGGAAATCTTCGGAATATCGGCATCGGTAAGGAAGCGGATGGCTAAATTTGTTATGTTGTCGCCCATAATGCCCTCTCGCGTTGGATAGAGAAGCCCCTGTGATTTAGTCGGAAATTCCCCCTGTCGCACGCATCAGGGTTTCCTGCACAAGCAGCTCATGCGACATCGGTCGATCCGGTGGCTGCTGCCCTTCGATGGTTGCTATAAAGGCGTCTAATTCCAGTTCGTAGGTTCTTTGACGGCTTTCCCCGTTTATCTCCACAATCTGCTCGCCTTCTTGGTAACCATCTTTTGCTTCAGCCAGACAGAGGCGGATTTGTAGACCGGGTTCAAAAGGTTCGACGATAATCGCACTCCCCTGACTGCCGTACACCTCAAAACGGCGCGCCATCGGGCGGGTCTCCATCGCGGCGATGTCGATAAAGGCGAGAGCGTTCTCAAACTCAAAGACTCCAAGAGTATTATCCTGAAACGCCGACACTGAGCCGGTGTCGTTCCGTAAAAACGAAGTCACTTTCACAGGACGACCTAAAATCCAGACCACTTGGTCGAGCATGTGACCGCCCAAATCAAAAAAAATGCCGCCCTGATGCGTGTTGCTGATCCGAGTTCGAGCCTCCTCAGTTATATATGTGGACATGTGGGCGCGCACGGCGAACACATCGCCCAAAAAGCCGGACTTCGCCCAGTTAACAACCTGCTTGAAAGCAGAATGATAGCGCAGCATATAACCCATCTGAATGAGCAACCCCTTGTCTTCCGCAGCCGCGACCACCTGCTGCCATTGTGTCCAGTTATCGCCGGCAGGTTTATCATACCAGACGTGCTTGCCAGCATTGACAATCTCCTCGGTCTGATCGAGACTTTCCGCGTTGAGACCCTCGGAGGAAATCGCCACAATGCTCTCATCCTCTAACATCTCGCTCTTGTCGTCGAACCAGTGAACACCCTCAAAAGCAGCACCACCCGATCCTTCAAGCGATGCGCGCTGCTGCGGGTCAGGTTCAAAAACTCCTGCTATTTCGACATCATCGTTTACCTGCATTGCCAGCAATTTGCCGGAGGCATGTCCATGTTTAGTTCCATACTGAGCCATTCGTATTTTTGCCATGCTTCTCTCCAAAATTTTCGTTAGGATTTCGTCCCCATTTAATTGGGGTTTATAGCCACTTGCCCAAAGGGTTAGTGTGCTCTAACTATACTCAGAAATCCGCACGGTGTCAAGTACTTTGAGTTGGTGATAAGAATTCCTACTTGTGCAAGATATCACAATAGAGTATCATAAAAAATATCAATCAGAATTTGCCAATACGTCCCTATGTACCTGTCAAACTCATTCCATACGATTGAGAGGAAAATTTCATGCAAAATTCTTCAAGCTACGGCACAATCCTCATTGTCATTGATGGTTGCCGTCCTGACGGTATCCAGGAAGCAGATACGCCAAACATTGATACCCTGATTGCACGTGGGGCTTACACTTTCAATGCACAGAGCGTTGTCCCATCGTCTACGCTACCGTGCCACACTTCGATGTTTCGCGGCGTAACGCCATCACGCCACGGTATCACAACCAATACATGGGTCCCGATGGTGCGCCCGGTGCCGAGTATCGCTGAAGCTGCTCACGCAATGCAGAAGAAGACAGCGTTTATCTATAACTGGGAGCAGCTCCGGGATCTGGCTGCACCGGGATCGCTCGATTTTTCCTATTTCAGGGAGAACCTTGACGACTCGGAGGGCGATTTATTGATAGCACAGATCGCATCAGAACACCTGACCGCTGAACAGCCGGATTTCTGCTTCGTCTATCTGGGGGTGGTGGATATTGTAGGCCATCGACATGCTTGGATGTCTGAGGAATATATTGAACAGATCGGGATTGCAGATCAAGCAATCGGGATTCTACTCGAAGAACTTGACAAAGCTAACCTTTTAGATCATTACTTTATCCTTGTCCAGAGCGACCATGGCGGGCACGGAAAAAGTCATGGAACGGACCTACCAGAAGATTTGACAATTCCGTGGATAGCAGCCGGACCGAAGATTAAGCAGACCGGCGAGATCAAAGGACCGGTGCGTATCTACGATACCGCGCCAACGCTCGCTCACGTTCTCGATCTACCAATGTCCGAAGATTGGGAAGGGCAGCCAATTATGCAGATTTTTTGATTATCGCGTTAATCGGAAGTCCCCTCAAATGCTAGCACACGCAGCGGAATGGCATCCGTTCCAAGGACAGGTAGCGGTTGCGCGAAGACGTACACACGATTCTCGCGGAGATCTTCCAAATGAGCAAGACTCTCGATTAACGGAATCTCCCGGTCGAACAGAATATGGTGGTTAATCAGTTCACGGCTACCCGGCACCTCAAGTCCAGGGCTGTCAATGCCGAGTAGCTTTATCCCTGAATCAACCAGCCATTCGAGCGCATCAGGCGTGGGATAGGGTGGTCCCCCACCTTCAACCGCAGCACGACCATCCCAACCAAAATAGATAAAAACGATGTCACCCGGTTGGATTCCTCCGGCTTGCGCTGCTGCTTCCTCAAGACGTGGACGCTCAATAGGCATTGACCAAGGCGCATCGCTGAGATCCAAGATGACCGCCTCACCGAAGAACTGCTCGACCGGTAGTTCACCAACTGCAGCACCGTTCTTGACCGCGTGCAGAGGGGCTTCGACGTGAGTTCCCGCATGGCCGCTCATCCCAATCTGTGTCACCACATACCAGCTACCTGATGCCGGGGCGGTTTCGGGATCGCTGACAATGCTGTCGATCTGCGTCTCATACCGAACCCACGGATGCTGCCCCTCACTCGGAACCAACGGACGTGAAAGGTCAACGATGCGGCTGTAGCGGAAAGTCGGTGCTGTCATTTCCTCTCCCCTCCTTCGCGAGCGAATCGTTTGAGTGTTTCAGCAGCTTCTATGGGCGAACTGTAAGCGGGTAGTTCACCAGTCTGCGTCACACGCCCGTAGTATCCAGCTTCGCACAACGTCCGCAGATATGCTGCGTGCTCTGCTGGGGTTGTCTGCGGACGTCCTCGCCCCGGCTCAGCGATATGTGCGTGGATCAGATACGGACCCGCCGCTGCCAGTGTATCAAATGATTCGCCATTCAGTCGCATGTGAAAGAAATCCGCCATCAACTGGATGCCGGGGCGACCGACCTTCTGAACCATCTCAACCCCCTCTGGAACCGTATTAATGAGATTCGCATCGTCGTAGTTATACGGCTCAAGAGCGACCTGCACTCCACGAGGTTCACCCAAGTCAGCGCACATCTGGAGGAAGTCGTTCACCTGTTCCAATGCCTGTTTGTGAGGAAATCCGTTAGGGACAAATCGAGACCCACCACTGCCGTAGCCGATAACTGGGACTCCAGCCTGCTGCATCGCGTCGAAAAGACGTATAACATAGTCACGCACTGGTGCGGTGTCAACCTCCGGCCCAACCACTTTTGACCGATTCAGAAAGCCGCACATCGCCCTCACAGGCACAGATGATGCCTGAATCTGTTCAAGTGTTTTTTGTTCGATTATGCCAGCGTTCTCATCAATTCCAAGGAGACTGGGGGAGATTTCCGCATAGTCATAACCCCACGCTGCGACATCCTCCAATTGGTCTAGACTTCCGATAAGTAATCCAATCTCCATCGTTGCAGCCTGCGTTGTTTCGTTATCCATATTCGCCCTCTCCTCTTAGGGTTATTTAATTTTCCGTTTTTTGACCGATTTTGGTAGATAGACGGAAGATTGTCTCTACATCGTAGGCGGGGCATCTTGCCCCGCCCGAAGAATTAAATGCCCCCACCCTCCTCTACAAAATTCTTGAGTAAAACCTTAAGCCCTGTTAAACTAATAATTAATGCTGAACTCCGAGACAATTATATCACGATTCAAAGTCAGAAAGGATAAGAAATATGTCGACAGACCTTGCACACCACATTGAAGCGACCCCTCTGGTCGACACGCATGAACATCTGCGAAAGGAACCGGATTGGCTAGAAGACGGTCCCGACATTTTACAAGACCTGTTTGGGAATTACGTGCCTGCAGACCTCAACACGGCAGGTGCATCGCCAAACGCCATGCAACGCCTGATGGATGCTGCAGACCCGGATATTGCCGGACGTTTCAAGGGGATTCAGGAAGCGTGGAAAGCGACGCAATTCACCGGATACGGCGAGGCGGTGCGACTCATTGCCGAGCACATCTACGGAATTGATGAACTTACTGGAGAGGCGCTGGAATCGGCGCAGGAGAAAATTAAAGCGCTGCGCAAGCCCGGTGAACGTTATCGCCTGCTGCACGATGTAGCAAACCTCGACCATATACAAACTGATGATTTCAGTTGGCCCTGCTTACCCGATCATTCCGGGCTGGACTTCTTCCTTTATGACCTCTCATGGGCTGGGTTTTGTAACGGACAAATCGACACAGAACAGATCCACGCTGAGACGGGCGTTGAGGTGAAAGATCTCCGGACGCTGAAACAGGGGATGGAGGCAATTTTCGCGAAGCATGGACCGTGTGCTATTGCGGTGAAGGCGCAGCACGCCTACAACCGAACCCTCAATTGGATCGAACGAAACGATGTTGAGGCATCAGCCGCACTTTCCCAAGTATTAAACCAACCCGCGGAGGAGCTTGGTGTCGAAACCTACCTCTGCTTGGGCGATTGGTGCTGGGCGCGCGGGGTCGAGTTATCGATCGAGCACAACCTTCCATTCAAAATTCACACAGGCTACTACGCAGGAAATGACCGAATGCCGGTAAGTCGGATCCCTGCCGGGAATATGTGCGAACTCTTTGCCCGCTACTTGGAGGCCAAATTTGTTCTGATGCACATCGCTTACCCCTACAACGATGAGCTTGTCGCCCTAGCAAAGCACTATCGCAACATCTGGGTTGATCTCTGTTGGGCGTGGAGCATAGATCCATATAGCTCCCGCGACTTCCTGCGTCGCTTCATACACGCGGTCCCATCGAATAAGATCTTCGCCTTCGGTGGAGACACGGGGTGGCCCACTAGCTCGATGGCTTATGCGATTCAAGCGCGTAACGAGATTCGCCGCGCCCTTGAGGGTGAGATTGCGGACGGCTATATGACCGAGAAACAGGCGATGCTGATAGCTACACGCCTGATGCGAGATAATCAATTTGGTTGTTTTGATGTGGAGGGCACACGCGCGAATATCCATGCCGCGGCTTGATAAAAGGTGGAAGGTTCATATCAAAAGAAAGTGCAAAATGCGAAGAGAAACCGAGTTTTTTCTTGAAAACTCGGTTTCTTTGCACTATTTCTTTACATGAGCCAAGTGGAAATTAAATCGCTCCGATGCGCTCGCGAGAAACCTTAAGATTTCGCCGGGGTCGGCAACCACTGCCCCGGCGTTTGCCTTATACGGGATTTTTGACTCGGTCAAACGGGATCACTGCTACCGCCTCAATCTCAATCATCCACTCAGGATTGACCAAACGGCTCACTTCGACCAACGTGCTAGCGGGATACGGTGGATCGAAGAACTCAGCGCGTACCGCGTGGATATCGGCGAGTGTAGACATATCGGTCACGAAGACTGTGACCTTAGCGATATCCGACATCTCTCCTCCGACGCTCGATAGGACGGTCTGAATGTTTATCAGCGTCTGCCGGGTCTGTGCACGAATATCACCCACTCCGACTGTATTGCCGTCCGGATCCTGCGAGACATGCCCAGAAATATGCAGGACTTTGCCCTCCGGCTGCCAAGCGGCCCCCGAAAAAATCCCAAAGGGCTTCACTACACCCGGTGCGTTAAATCCATTTGCCATATCAATTTTTCTCCTCTGTTCACTTGACTTGGGTGAGGCAACATAACTGCCAAGTATTATATCAAATGTCCTTTTTCCCTGCCAACGAATACTCAATTCCTAATCCACCATCTCCCCATTTAGAAAGTAGAAAACCGTGCCAAATTAAAAATAAATTGAAGAATATAGCGGAGTGTGCGTTAAAAAATTAAAACTGCAAAGTGTTCTACCACTATAGTTTAAATGAAAAATCCCCAAATGTCCGATGAATCTCAGAAGTAAATTTCTGCTATAATAAGATTTACGCACTTAAGGTTTTAGACCTGTCAGTGCCCTGCCAAAATCCTGACATTTGGCTTGGTTATGGTGCCATTTCAGTGAAAAATGGTTCATAAACAGTGCGTATTTGGCAGGTCAAAAAGCCGTCTGGGCGCACCTTCTGTTGGGTGGTAAAAATCTACAAACGCTCTGAAGCTAGGCCCCATCAGGGTTCAGACAAACATCCACCAATGATGCCCCCCCGATGTGGGGTTGAATTTTTTTTTGGACCTGACAGGGCCCTGCCAAATTGCCGAATCGTGTCGGTGGGTCATTGAAACAGCGGTGTAGATTCCGCGTAGTGGAAGGGGTTGGATTTTACCGTTCTACTGCGTAAGTCCTATATATGGTGAATTCTAAAAATAAGTGGACATTTACCAATGCGCGAAGTTGCCAAAGTCCCCCTGATAAGGGGGATTTAGGGGGTTGACTGTGCATTGGGAGTGTCCAAATAATTCTAAGATCCACTATAAAAAATAAAAAGAACAGGGAAATGTCTCTTTTGAAAACGTGATTAAAATTTCGTATAGGGGCTATTGCCAGAAAACGAGAGAAGAAACTCTGATTTCCGATTTTGAACTGATGGTTATCCAAGCCGATACACTCTTCATCCATAATGCAAAAGGGCAGCTGAAGTTTATCAATGAGCCTATTAAACCGGAAAAATATCCAGCACCGCGCCTTTTCATCGGACACACAGCGATTGGTTCTGTGTGCCGTTTTCGATATGATCTGCCAACGATAATCTGCAATCAGTTAGAAGAATCGATTTTATTGGAATCTCCTCCGGGCGACATCGCTCAACAGCCAGACTACCTTGAAACAGTTAAGGAGATTCTCAGTTCCCATGTTCCTGTCCAAAGAGTGTACACAGGACCCGCATTTCGATTTCCAGATCGCCTCAATCGGACAACGGGAGTAGTGAGTGTTGACAAACATAATGCAAAGCTGCTGGAATTTGGATTTTCAAACTGGATTGACGAACTAGACCATATCCAACCTTGTATGGGCGTATTGGAAGAAGGAAGGGTTGTCTCAATCTGTTGCAGTGTACGTAAATCGTCGAAGGCAGAAGAAGCAGGTGTTGAAACATTGGCGTCTTATCGTGGAAAAGGTTATGCCGGTCGTGCAGTCACGAAGTGGGCGCAAGCTGTCAAGGAAAGAGGACACATTCCTTTCTATAGTACATCTTGGGACAATGGGGCATCTCAGCGCGTCGCCCAGAAATTAGGTCTAATTTCCTTCGGTGTTGATTTCAATTTTTTCTGAGAATAAATGCGCATTTTTACGGTTATTTGGTTTGGTCAACTCGTTTCATTGCTGGGCACCGCCATGACCCGCTTCGCCTTGCTGATCTGGGCTTATGAACAAACCGGCCAAGCAACGACGCTGGCGTTACTCGGATTCTTTTCATTCGGCTTAGATGTATTGCTGAGTCCAATAGCGGGGGTTTTGGTTGATCGTTGGGATAGACGGTTGGTACTGTTGTTTGCCGACCTTGGTGCGGGGCTGATGACAGTCACGGTGCTGATTTTATACACAACAGACACTTTACAGATTTGGCACCTTTATATGGTGCAGGCACTGACGGGCGGATTTGCGGCGTTTCAAGCACCTGCCTACACTGCTGCCACGACAATGCTGGTTCCGAAGTCGCAATACTTACGAACCAGTGGGATGCGCTCTCTCGCAAGTTCAGTGTCACAGGTGTTTGCTCCGGTATTTGCCGGGGTTATGCTAAGATTAATAGACATCGGCGGCGTAATGCTAATTGACATTGCGACTTTCTTCGTCGCAATGTCAACACTGCTGATTGTGCGTATTCCGCACCCGACATCGACGCAAAAGGATTTAACAGAAAGCAAACTGTGGAAGGAAACCGGCTTCGGCTTCCACTACATCCGTCATCGGCATGGTCTACTCGGGTTGATATTTCTTTTTATGGGCATCAACTTCTTTGCCGCACTGACCTACTTTTCGATTCTGCCGGCGATGATTCTGGCACGAAGTGGGCGAAACGAGTTGACCTTGGCAAGCGTACAGGCTGCGCTGGGTGTCGGGGGCGTTGTTGGGGGGCTGTTGGTTAGCATCTGGGGTGGGCCAAAACGAAAGATACATAGCATCTGCGCGGGGACAGCCATCTCGTTCCTGCTTGGGGATTGCCTTTTAGGGCTCGGACGGAATGTGCAGACTTGGGCACTTGCTGCGTTTCTCGCTGCACTCTTTATACCGTTCATCTCCAGTGCCCACCGTGCAATCTGGCAGGTAAAAGTCGCGCCGGAGATACAAGGACGTGTTTTTTCAGTAAAGGGTATGCTTGAACTCGTTCCCATGCCGATTGGCTATCTGCTAGCGGGACCACTAGCAGACCGTTGGTTTGAACCGGCGATGATGATAGGTGGGAGTTTGGAGAGGACGTACGGTTGGCTGGTCGGGACGGGCCCAGGCGCGGGGATGGCACTCATGTTCATCTGCTCTGCGATGCTGGGCATAACAACAAGCCTGAGCGGTTACCTATTTCGGGTGATTCGTCGCGTTGAAAACGATGTACCGGACCATGATGCTGTGCCTATGCCACAGTCCATTTAGTCAACCTGTCATTGCAGTTATTTTGAGTGACCGACATTTTTAAGGTGTAACTCAGTATCAAGAGGTTTCCTCACATGTGCAAGCAAAACAGCATCGTGGCTTATTATGAACGGGGAGATGAAATTCAACGGCTTTCATCAAGTGGGGGACAGCTTGAGGAGACTCGTATTCGGGAACTGATCTCGCGCTATCTGCCAGTGACACCAGCCGTAGTATATGACGTGGGCGGCGGTCCCGGAAGCTATGCGTGTTGGCTTGCAAGGGAAGGATATGAGGTTCATCTTGTGGATTCTGTTCCGCTTCATGTGGAACAAGCCTTCGCAGCATCACAAACCCAACCCGACCATCCAATTGCAAAACTCTACGTTGGAGATGCCCGTCATTTAGACCGGGGAGATAACTCTGTAGATGTCGTTCTCATGCTGGGACCACTGTACCATTTGACGGAGCGAAACGAACGGATCTCGGCATTACAAGAATCGTATCGAATCCTTCGGAAAGGTGGAATAATATTCGCTGTTGCTATTTCGCGATACGCTTCAACTTTACGCGGTATGATAGACGGTATCATAGATCCAGAGTATATCAAAATCGTAGACCGTGATCTGCGGGATGGACAGCACCGAAATCCAAACGAACATCCAGCATACTTTACAACAGCGTTCCTTCACCGCCCGGAGGAACTCAAAGCGGAAATAGAAACTGTGGGATTTGATCTTGAAGGTCTATTTGGCATTCAGGGCCCCGCTTGGCTGCTACAAAATCTCGAAGAACAGTGGGCTGATCCAAACTGCCGTGAGCGTCTGCTGAATATTGCCCGTTCTCTTGAAGGTGAGCCATCAATAATTGGCACAAGTACACATATTATGGCGATTGCTCGTAAAACGAAAGACACCACCTAAGCAAAAGAAGCAGGCCGGCAATGATGGGCTGAAAGCCTTAGTACTCTAAGACTTTAGCAGAGCCTATATATTGGTTCAATCAACGTTTTAGAAAAGATAGGATTTTCTCTTAGAACTTGTTTGAAAAGTAGGAAAGATAGTATGCTAAATGATATACAAGACGCTTACGGACACCTGATTTTGGACTATTATAATGGTCAAAGTAATGTCGAAATTGTAGAACGAGTGGACGGATTTATCACCACAAGCCGGCTCGGACCTTTGACCTATTTTGCTGAATATGATGACTGGGCAGAACACCAAAAACTCGCAATGACGCATGCCACAGGACGTGTTTTGGACATCGGCTGCGGTGCAGGACGACATGCTATCTATCTTCAAAAACAAGGGCTTGATGTTTTGGGAGTTGACATCTCGCCGCTAGCGATTCAAGTCTGCCAATGCCGCGGACTCAAAAACGCTATCGCCATGCCTATCACCCAATTAAGTTCCAAAACCGGCACGTTCGACACACTCTTCATGATGGGACACAATTTTGGCTTGGTCGAGAATTTTACACGCGCAAGGTGGTTGCTGAAGAGGTTTCTTAAAATGACAAGTCCAGCAGGGAAGATTATTGCTGAGACACATGACCCCTATCAAACAACAGTACCCGGCCATTTAGCCTACCACCAATTCAACCGGGACAGAGGACGGATGGGCGGTCAAATCAGAATACGGATAAGATACAGGCAATATGCCACACCGTGGTTCGATTACCTGTTTGTCTCAAAACCAGAAATGGAACAAATCCTACACGGAACAGGCTGGGTTATTGAACGCTATATTGAAACATCTGATTCAATACCAACATATATCGCGATCCTAGAGAAAGTGGAATAAAAGAAAACTCAATTTATAGTGGAGAAAAGCTTGTCAGAAAATATCAAATTCAAAGCCAATAGACGAGGAATCCGACTGGCAACTCGAGCGGTGATCGTCCACGATGACGCAATTCTACTTGTTGCGTTTGATGACGAGAACGGTTTCCACCATAATCTACCCGGCGGCGGTGTTGAGCCGAGCGAAACGTTGTACGATGCGGTACGACGAGAAGTCCGCGAGGAAACCGCTGCCGAAGTTGAAGTGAAGGAACTGTTGTTTGTCTACGAATGCTTTCCGCCCGACTACGGCTTTTCACTAGATGAAAAGACGCATTGTGTCGATTTCCTTTTCCGTTGTGCCCTTTGCGATGGAAGTGAGCCACGCCTGCCCGACAACCCGGACGAAAACGAAGTCGCCATTCACTGGATTCCGCTGGATGAATTTCCTAACGCCCCGCTTGTACCACAAATTCAGGATCAGGTGATTACTGCCCTACAAAGAGACAGCACCGATCTATTTTTATTGAACCCTGATATAACGGATGAAGTCAAGAGTTTGAGGTGAAGCACTTAATAAGTTTATGAGAATACCTATCAAACAATACCACGATTTATTGATTAACTATCTCAAGTCGCTATGGCTCAAGGTCTTGTTGCTGGCTATTTTGTTTATAACTAGTATTGGGCTGCAGCTGGTTAACCCGCAGATTATGCGTTATTTCATCGACACCGCCAAGTCGGGCGGGGCACTCCAGAAGCTAACCGTTGCCGCAGTGCTGTTCATAAGCATTGCACTCATTGGTTCTGTGGTGTCTGCTTTCGCTGCTTATGTCAGCAACGATGTCGGCTGGCGAGCAACCAACCGCCTGCGATCTGATCTGCTTCTGCACATTCTACAGTTGGATATGTCCTTTCACAGTACTCATACTCCGGGCGAACTGATTGAACGCATAGATGGCGATGTGACACGACTTGCCAACTTTCTGTCTCAGTTTGTTATCCGCCTATTAGGGGGGATTCTGTTGTCACTGGGTATCCTAATTCTCCTGATGTACGAGGACATAAGAATTGGTCTAGTGCTGACAGCTTTTGTCAGCGTCTATTTGTTGGTGCACATTCGCTCTCAACAGATTGCTGTGCCCCATTGGCGCGCAGAACGAGGGGCGAGTGCCGATTTGTTTGGTTTTCTTGAGGAACGACTTTCGGGGTTAAAAGACATCCGAAGTCTAGGTGCCATTGCGTATGTAATGCGCCGTTTTCATGAGGTGATACGCCGGGCGTTTTGGACAAACTTCAAGGCTAACGTCATCACCGACGTTGGCTGGACCATATCGAATCTTGTGTTCGCCGCTGGCCACGTGGTTATCATGGTACTGGGTGCTCACCTGTTTTTGGGCGATGTTATCACCATTGGGACTGTTTATCTAATTCTCCATTACCTTCAGATGCTGCGGGCTCCGCTGAATACAATTCGGAGTGAAATTGAAGATCTACAAAGGGTAAGGGTTAGCATTGAACGAGTAAAAGAACTTACAGACACACAATCAACGATTCGGGACGGTATCGGTGAGTCCCTACCGTTAGGAGCACTGTCAGTCGCATTCCAAAACGTATCCTTTGCCTATCATGCGGGTGTGCCTGTGTTACACGATGTGTCGTTCCATCTGCAACCGGGTCGAGTGCTCGGCTTACTCGGACGTACCGGTAGTGGGAAAACGACGCTCTCGCGCTTGTTGTGCCGTTTCTACGATCCAAGTGCTGGTGAACTTTGTCTTTCCGGCGTGGATATTCGCTTAACACGACTTTCCGACCTTCGGCAGCGTGTGGGACTAGTGACTCAGGAAGTACAGCTTTTTCAGGGATCTCTTCGAGACAATCTGACCTTGTTTGAGGAAACGATTAATGACGAAAAGATCCTCACGGCGCTTCGGACACTAGAACTGGAAGCGTGGTATCGTGCACTGCCCAACGGACTTGATACCGAAATCGCGTCAAGTGGAAGTGGGCTTTCTGCAGGTGAGGGGCAGCTTTTGGCGTTGACGCGGGTCTTTCTCAAGGATCCGGGTTTAGTGATTCTAGATGAAGCCTCATCGCGATTGGATCCGGCGACGGAAGCACTGCTTGAAGGTGCAGTTGCTCAGTTACTCAAAGATCGGACAGCAGTCATCATTGCACATCGGCTCTCTACTGTGCAGCGAGCAGATGAAATCCTGATTTTGGAGGAAGGACAAATCAAAGAACACGGGGAATATGATCGATTGGTATCTGATCCAAATTCTATTTTTTCCGGCCTCCTACGAACCGGATTAGAGGAGGTGTTAGCATGAAAACACGACACTATCTTTGGCGCCTCTTATGCTACAGTCCGTGGTTGTGCCTCGGCAGTTTGATTCTCTCCTTGGCTTGTTATAATCTTCCTCTGTTAGTTGGGCTAATTATACGTGAGTTCTTCAATGCTTTAACCGAGGAAGCATCGGTCAGTTTTGACGTACAGACATTGATTATTTTTTTTATTGCCACTCAATTGATTAGCTTGATGTCCGATCAGGGATACGCCGCTATCTACGTATACTTTGAGAAAAAGCTCAAAGTCTTGCTGCAGGTAAACCTATTGCAAAACATCCTCAAAAGTCCAAGTGTTCGTAACACGCAAAGTTCTGGTGAAATGATAAACCGTTTCGATGATGATGCCGACGGAATTGTTGCACCGCTGACAGCCGCCATTGAGCTGGGAGGACACATCATCTCTGCCCTCGTTGCGTTATACGTGCTGTTGCATATCAATTCGTTCATTACCCTGTTTGCCTTTCTACCAATGATAGTCATCATCCTAATTACCAACTGGATGGGAAGGCGAATTGAGAACTATCGTCGGGTAAATCGTGAAACGACGGGCAACGTCACAGGCTTTCTCGGCGAACTTCTAGGAGCCAGCCAAGCAATCAAAGTTGCTGCCACTGAGGGCCCTGCGGTGGCTCGTTTCGACACACTCAGCGAGGCACGACGGGCGGCAGTTCTTAAAGATAGTTTTTTCAACCAATTGCTGAACTCGATGAACGCAACGACGATCAATCTAGCGACAGGTATCATTCTCATTTTAGCCGGACAATCCATGAGAGCTGGAACCTTTACCGTTGGTGATTTCGCGCTCTTCGTCAGCTATATTGCTGTAGGTGAGGTTTCGGTGTCTCGGTGTGCTCAATGGATGGGGCAACTGCTAGCGGGCATAAAGCAAGCCAGCGTGTCTCTTTTACGATTCCTTGAACTTATCCCAGATGCACCTCGCGAGTGTTTGGTCGAGCGTAGACCAGTATATCTTCGTGGTGCCTTTCCCGATGTGCCTTATATCGTTAAAACTGATGAGCATCATCTTCAAACCCTTCAAGCAGAGGGGTTAAGCTACCGCCATCCTGACACAGGACGTGGCATTGAAAGGGTCAACTTCAGGCTGGAAAGAGGGGATTTTGTAGTCATCACCGGACGGATTGGTGCTGGTAAGACGACGCTGCTAGAAGCATTACTCGGTTTGGTACCCGCTAATAGCGGTGAAATTCGCTGGAACGGGACAATCATTGACAACCCCGCATCTTTCTTCATACCACCAAGATGCGCTTACACGCCTCAAGTACCACGACTGTTTAGTGATACGCTTGAGGACAACATCCTGATGGGACTCCCAAAAGACAAAGTTGACCTTAATGCCTCAGTACACGCAGCGGTCATGGAGCAGGATTTAACCCAATTAGAACGCGGCTTAAACACAGTCGTAGGTCCCCGGGGGATCAGACTCTCTGGCGGTCAAGCGCAACGCACGGCAGCAGCACGAATGTTTGTTCGCGAACCAGAACTGCTGGTGTTTGATGATCTCTCCAGTGCCCTTGATGTGGAGACTGAGCGTACCCTGTGGGAACGAATCTTTGAGAGGAAAGATGCGACATGTCTCGTCGTTTCCCATCGACGGACCGCATTGAGGCGTGCCGATCACATTATTGTTCTCAAATCGGGAAGAATTGAAGCTCAAGGGAAGTTGGACGCGCTCTTGGAAACGTGCGAAGAAATGCAGCAACTATGGGAAGGAAATTATACGGAAGCGTAAATGTCTACAAATTCAATTCTCTCTCAAATGCCTATTGACCTAGGCGACAATCTAATCTTACGGTTTGCACGTCCCAACGACGTGGACGCCCTCGCTGAATTTAACGCCCGCGTTTTCGAGGATGAGAAGGTAGGAGTTGGGATACGCGGTTTGATGTCAGGCCATCACCCAACGGTGAAAGCGAGCGATTTTACATTAGTGGAAGATACACGGACAAACAAAATCGTTTCGTCAATGTGTCTCATCTCCCAGATGTGGGCATATTGTGGGATTCCGTTCAAGTTTGGGCGGCCCGAAGTGGTCGTCACGGAACCGGAGTACCGCCGACGCGGCTTGGTACGAAAACAGTTTGAGGTGATACACGCCTTGAGTGCAGCGAAGGGTGAACTGATGCAGGGCATCACCGGCATCCCGTGGTACTATCGCCAATTCGGATATGAGATGGCAATGGAGGTCGACGGCGGGAGAGTCATAGCTGGAATCGATCTGCCGAAACTGAAAGATGGTGACTCCGAAAAATATCATCTGCGTCCCGTGGTAGACGATGACCACGCCTTCATTCGAGAGTTGTATGACTGTGCTAGTTGTCGTCAACCTTTCTCGACCCTACGGTCAGAGGCAGAATGGAATTATGAGTTCGATGGACGTTCGGAAAACGATTTTGCACACTGGAAATGGCTAATAATTGAGACAGCGGCGGGTGATTGGTTGGGCTACGTGCAATACTACCCGTGGATAGAGGACAACGCGCTGTACATCGTTCAGATCGAACTCAAATCCGGCGTAGGCTATCTTAACCTGATGCCGAGTGTGTTGCAAGGATTGTGGAAGATCGCGCAAGCAATGCCTGCGTATGGAAATGATAAAAACAAAGAATTGAAGGCTATCAATCTGAAACTTGGACACACACATCCCGCCTGCCACGCCTTGCTGGGAAATAAAATCCGCGTGGATGAACCGTATGGGTTGTACATCCGTGTGCTGGATCTAGTCGCCTTTTTACGGCATATCCGGCCTGCTTTAGAAAAGAATCTCGTAGGGACTGTCGCAGAAGGCTATAACGGCGAACTGAAACTGAACTACTACCGCAGCGGCATTCAACTGAAATTTAACGGCGGAAAAATAACGGACCTCTCCACTTGGTCGCCCGATTCGGTCGAGGATGGCGATGCGCGCTTTCCAGATCTGACCTTTTTGCAACTCCTGTGTGGTCGCCTCCGGTTCAACGAATTGAAAACCAATTTTGTCGATTGTGGTGGAAATGACGAGGCCGGTGTTCTGCTCGACTGTCTATTCCCACCGTTCACCGGAAATGTCTGGTGTTTGTCATGAAGAGGTGTTTTACATTGGCGAAAAAGAGAAAAAATCGGCAACAACAGGATCTCTATCAGCGACGACTTGAAGATAAAGACCTCGCTTGGTTGGCAGAACAATTTCAGAAACAGGCTGCACAAGACCCGGATCTAACGCTGGAAGAGTTTGCAATTCGTCACGGCGTTGAATCCAGACGGATCCGCCGTTTTATCAATGTGGACCAGCACACCGGGCTTAAGAATATAATCACTGTCTGGCACGGCACAACGATTGATAGAGCCGAAGCGATTATGGTGGAAGGGTTCAAGGCACGGGCGAGGGCAGGGAAGAAGATCTGGTTTACCCAAAAATCAAGAGAAGCCCGTAAGAGAGCGGCGCAGCTCGCACAATCCCGTGGGAAGGCACCGGTGGTTTTTCGTTGCCAGATTAATATCGGCAAATATACCGAATTTGACAACCCACGTCCGCATCATTACGCTTTCAAACACTCCTATATTGATAAGGCAGTTATCTCCAATGTATCCGGTTTGGAGGTGGACAAAGAGGGCAAACTTCCACAAGAGAGGGAGGACAAAGGGGAATTGGTCGATATTATCATTACTAGAACTTCTGGCAAATATGGCGTGTTGCTGTGGGTGAATGTCTATCTAGAGGGGCTGGGTCAAACGCCGGTGGACGAAGACCACCCAGCAATCGAGGAGATTTATCGGTGGGTGAAGGCACAATACGCTGGAGACCGGGAGGAGCCAATCCCTGAAGAGGAGATGTTGGCACAAGTGAAGACACACCTGAATAGAGAGATCTAATCAATGATTAATCTGCATATTGCAAATTTGGGCACAAATGAGGTAGGAGAAAAAGAGGGTGGAGAAAATTAAACCGCTGCGGTGGCTGCGTGCAATACTTTGGGTGCTGATTGGACTGCTCGCTATACCGCTTTTCGCAGAAACGCAAAATTCGAGGCGCACCATCAATGCCACGTGGGTGGATACTCCCCCGGTCATTGATGGCAAACTTACCGACAGTGTATGGCAACACGCCCAAGTTGCAACTAATTTCTTCCGGGCAAAAGAGGGGAACATTCAGCGTGCACAACTAAACACTCAAGCAAAGGTTTTGTACGATGAGGACACTCTCTATATCGGTGTGCATTGTGAGGAGCCGGACATGAACAGTCTACGCGAAACAAAAACGCGCCGGGATTCCCCTGTTTGGCAGAATGACTGTATCGAAGTGATGCTTGATACCTATCATGACCGTCGTAACTGCTACATTTTTGCCGTCAATACGCTCGGCACACAGACGGATGAACGGGTCAGCAACGAGAGCGTTTTCGACATGAGTTGGGATGCACAATGGGAAGCAAAGATAAACAAACATCAGAATGGCTGGACAGCAGAGTTTGCCATACCGTTCCGTGCACTCCGCTTTAATCGGCATGATACCACGTGGGGCATTAACTTTTGGCGCGTACGCCCGATAAACAGTCAATCTTATTCTTGGGCACGCACCGCTTTTTTTTCACGTGTATCGGAATTTGGCAATTTGACTGGCTTAAATTTGGAAAAGATCAAAACAGAGCAGAAACTCGGTATTCTCCCCTACGGTAGCTATCGCGCGATAGAAAATCGACCCAATGATCTTGATGGTGGGTTAGACCTTATCCTCCCAATTTCGACGCGCCTCACCTCGAACCTGACTTTTAACCCCGATTTTTCACAATTAGAAAGCGACCCAACCCAAATTAACATCGCAAGTGACCGCGAGTTGTCTCTCCCTGAACGCCGTCCATTCTTCCGGGAGGGTGCCGAGTTGTTTGATCTACCACTCAATCTATTCTATACCCGTCGCGTTCAAGAAATTGATTTCGGTGCCAAAACGGCAGGCACAATGGGCGGTGCTAATTTCTCGGTTGTCAATACCTATGGTAAAATGATCGATCGGTATGATGCCGATCAGAAAAAGCAGGCGAATCTTTTAGCTGGACGGGTGAATTACAATATCGGTGAGCGGACTGTTATCGGCGCGATGGGCACACACAAACACCAAGCTGACCGCGATGTAGGACTCCTATCGCTCAATGGTCGATTTGGGCTTCATCGAAACTGGACTGCAACATCGCAGTATGCGGTTGATCTCATTGATGGTGAAACGCACTGGGCATATTATACCGCGATGGAATGGCTTCATCAAGGGTGGCTCGCCAACATTCGGCTAGAAGAGATTCAGGACGGTTTTCGTCCAAATGAGATGGGGCTTGAAGATGAGGCGTTCCGTCGGGGCCGTGCGCGTGTAAGATACAACTATGAGTTTCCGGAGGGGAATTTGGTACAGCTGTTTCAGATTGATACGCGCCATTTTCATCAAACCAATGCACAAAAATTACTACGAGAACGACGGAGCGAGTTCCGTTTCAATATTGATATTGGTCGGTTTGACCTCTTCACTTCTGGTGGGTTTGGTGTGCTCCGCGAAGTCGGTCAATTGTTTGACACCAAGTTCATCGGTTCAGAGGTTAATTATGAAGCACCGTGGTGGCACTTAGGGGTTGGAAATCGCTTTGGCACACGCCGAGATGAGTTCAACCGATTTACTAGCTTCTCTGCGGGTGTCAACCTCTTCGGCAAGCTGACCGCTGATATAGACCTCGATAATTTCTTTTGGCGCACGTATCGAAATACACTGATTTTCCGGCTCCGGAGTAACTATCAATTAACCCCAAAGATCGGTTGGCTCATTTTTGTTGAACGCGTCGATGAGCGACTGCAAGATGAGATTAGCTACAATTTCAACGCAATCTTCGACTACGAATTCACCCCAGAGAGCCACTTTTTCTTTGTGTTTGTTGATAGTCTGCCGGGTGAACGGGCTGTGTTTACGAAACTCGCGTATCTTTTTGAATCTCGTTTCCCAGATTTTCGTCAATTTATGGTGAATGCTAAGAATAAATAAACATTATAAAGTAGTAGGCACACTCCGTGTGCCGTAACTCCGTGAACATCACCGACAAACTAGATCGTGGTGATTTTCAAGGGAATAGGAAGCGGATGGAAAAGATAAAGCCAAAGTTAACCAAAGCAGAACATCTCGAAATGTCCCGCAAGGCGTGGAACGCTTACCACCCACATTATATATCGTTTCAGCTAAAGAAACGTCCAGACTTCCATCAATTTTTTGCGGATGGAGGTGTTGAATTGAACGATGTGGAGATTGAACTGGCTGGCGATGTCAAAGGGAAAAAACTGTTAGACATCTGTTGTGCCGGTGACGCCACGCAAGCCTTTTCGTGGGAAAATCTGGGTGCCGAAGTGGTCGCCTGTGATTTCAGTCCTGTGGCGATTGAACTGGCAAAGCGCAACGCCGAGAAAATTGGCTCTCGCATTGAATTCGAGGTTACCGACGCCCAAACCTTGACGGCGATAGGGGACAATCAATTTGACATCGTTTATGCGACCTATACCTGCTGGTTGGAAGACCTCTATCAAGCGGCGCGAGCATGGCATCGTGTCTTAAAACCGGGCGGACATCTGTTGCTGTTCACCAACCATCCAGTGGTCGGATGCCTAGAAGCAACTGATTGCAGGCTTACAATCAGACGCGACTATTTTGACGACTCGCCAGAATACTACAATTTTACAGGGACGCCAATTGCCGATGAATATGGCGGTTGGGATGGGAACCTGCCGATCGTTGAATTTGTCCACCCGCTTGCTAATGTGATCAACGCAATCGCAGAGGCGGGGTTATGCATCAAGAAGATGGTAGAGACACAAGCACCGGATGAGCAACCTCCACTGCTATCTCAACTGCCCAAATATGTGGGTTGGGTGGCAGAGAAGGTAAATTCTTAAAAACGATTCAGAATCTTTTCAGAGTTTGACGTACCGGAACTTCTGAATTAAATCTATGGTGGATTCTAAAAATAAGTGGATATTCAAAGTAGTAGGCACACTCCGTGTGCCGTAACTCCATAAATATCGGAAATTTATAATGCCTGAATCAGACCAAAAAGATCATTCCGAAACCGTAGCAATCGCAGAAAATGTACTCTGTAAAGCATTCGGGGGCGATGTGCAGCTGAAAATGGAAACAGAATTTGATACAGATCGAGCGACAGTCCTTCGCTGCTGTGTAGTAGAAGACCTCCTAGACGTTCCGCAGAGTGTTGTCATCAAAAGGGCACTGACCACTGATGGAACGGAATTTCATCCGAACTCACCGAATGAAATGATTCCCCGATTCTTCAATGATTGGGCGGGACTCGAATTTTTGAGCGAAATTTCAGATGGAAATTCGCCAGCCGCACAATTTTATGCCGGAGATTGGGAAAAGGGGCTTATGGTCATTGAGGACTTAGGAGACGGGCGGAATTTTTATGGGAGCCTGCGCGGAGAATCTCCCACAGCTGCAACGGGGGAATTAATCAAATTGGCGAGAGCACTGGGAAAAATGCACGCCCTGACGATTCACAAAAAGGCGGCGTACGATAGCATTCGTGACCGACTCGGGCCCAGAGACAAGTCTCCTTCCATAACCGGCGAATGGCAGCGGCTTATGGGAAAATTAGATGAAGTCTGTGGGCGGGTTGGAGTGAAACCCCATCGTGGGACAAAGACAGAGATGAAAAAGGTTGCAGCATTCATTGCTGCCCCAGGACCGTTCCTCGCTTATACACACGGCGATCCGATTCCGATGAATGCACTTTCCGTCGGGGCTGAAAGAAAACTCTTCGACTTTGAGTTTGGTGAATTTCGACATGCATTCAGAGATGGGATTTACGGTCGCGTCTCCTTCCCAACATGGTATCATATCAACCGTGTACCAAACGACGTGGTTGAAAAAATGGAAATGGCGTATCGTGCCGAGCTTGTGAAGGGATGCCCTGAAGCAGCGGACGATACGCTTTTTTTTCGATCCATTGTCGAGGCGTGTGCCTACTGGGCAATTCACTCTAGACTCAATTTCATAGAAAAGGTATGGGAAGAGGACCATAAATGGGGAATCTCAACGCAGCGTCAGATTCTCCTGTTGTGTTTTGATATATTTGGGCAGGTATCGGAGGAGTTTGGACATCTACAAGCCCTCGGCGCAACCGTCCGTGATATGGCTACTAAATTGCGGGAACGCTGGACGGATTTGGAGGAGATGCCGTACTATCCAGCTTTTCGCTAACACAACAAACATAAAGAGTCGCGAGTTTTACCGCATAATGTTTTACGCACTACACATTGCGAAGTCAAAAGGAGGATTCAAAAATGGAATGTAATAATGTTCGCGAAGAACTTGTCGCTTACATCGACGACGAGCTTTCTTCGATGGGTAAACATACAATCGAGGCGCATCTTGCGGATTGTAAGGAATGCGCCGCCGAACGTGACCGGCTGAAAGCAACAATCGAATCAACACATAGGGTGGAAACCCTCCAGCCGGCACAGAATTGGTGGGAAACATTGCAGGAACGTCTGTATGCACCTGATTCCGATCTCGTATCCGCCATCCACGCTTTACGAGAAGCAATTATGCGTCTGGAAAGCCGCGTAGATGGGGACGGGGGACGGTTAGCACCAGTGAAAGAAATTATGACGTTGGAGGAGGTTGCCGCCTATCTGCAAATCGAGCCGGACGTGGTGTGGAAACTGCTTAACGATATTCCTCACTTTGAAGTGGGTGCTGAACTACGGTTCAAAAAATCCAGCGTTGACGAATGGATTCGTATGAAGGAAAGTGGGGATCGGGAAGATCTATTCGATTGGGATCTTTCAACGGGATGGCTGGATCGAATAGATCGGTTGTGACACTAAAACAAACATGGAGCAGGCAGAATGAAAGGTAGATTTTATCCTTACGCCGGTGCAACGAATTCCACAGTCTATGAACATCTCAACAACTGTACAGATCCAGATCAACGGTTAGAAGCATTCATGTGGGAAAAAGCCTCAATTGAAGAAAAACAGGTGTTAGATATCGGCGCAGGTTCCGGCTTTCACGCTGTACGTTACGCTCAGAAAGCAGATCATGTTTTTGCTGTTGAACCAGATGCTAGAATGCTTCAACAAATTTACGGGCGTTTATGCGACAATCCGCCGGAAAATATCAGTATTCTTGCGACTTCGGCTGAATCAATACCACTATTAGACCACAGTATAGATGTCGCGTATGCCCGATTTGCATATTTCTTCGGTACAACAGACTGCCTGCACGGTCTGTATGAAGTCAAACGCATCTTGAGTCCAGATGGTCATTTCTTCATCGTTGATACTAATCCTGATCAGGGACAGTTTGGTATGATTGCGCGGAGGGTTTACCCCCACATTTTTCACGATAAATATAGATCAGAACACACCGCGTTCTATAGGCAACACGGATTTTCGCATTTCGATGTCCAAACGGTTTTTCGAGCACCGAATCGCCAAGTTCTTGAGGCATACCTGCGAATGGATTACCCACACAAATACGCCAAACTTTTAGACCAGATTGAAGGCACGGAATTATCCTACAATATGTCCGTATATCACTTTCAAAAGCAAAACGGCTGAATACATCTATATCAGAACAACCCAAAAGCGGAGAATACACTATAGTGAATTAAAAAAATAAGCAGACATTTACCAATAACTTCCGACCTTCACAAAGTTTCCAAAGTCCCCCTGATAAGTGGCACATCCCGATAAAATCGGGAGAGGGATTTAGGGGGTTGGCTGTGCATTGGGAGTGTCTAAGTAACTCTAAAATTTACCATAACACAACAAAAACTAAGAAAGGAGGACAAAGCGGATGACCAGAATATATGAAGCGGATAAACTTAACGCGGGGACTCCCCAACTCATTCTTCAAAATAAACACATTTCAGTGTTGTTGCAGCCGGAAATCGGCGGCAGAATCCTTGATGTCGAAATGAACGATTTCCCTTTTCTGCACAGAACCTATCCAAAATCCGTACAATTCGGTGCCTACACAGAATATGGCGGCATTGAGGAATGTATCGGTAGTCCCTTGAGGAACCAGCTTTGGAAAGCACCGTGGAGAATAGAGAAAGGAACGGGGGATGTCACTCTATCTGTTATTTCACCGACGCGATTTGGCAGAGTGCTGCTTTCCAAAACACTATCCCTTGAACCCAATGCGCCAATCTTGAGGGTTGAGTACAGTTTTACCAATTTCGATCAGCAGTTTAACAAGTTTACGTTTGGCATTCATCCCGAACTCTGTCTGGGCAATGCCTTAAAAAATAACACCTATCACCTACCCCTAGATGACCAACTCTTGTCAGGCGGATTTACTGCGCTCGGGTTCAAGAAGTTTGTCACCCCCAGCGCAGGTTGGGGAGCAGTCACCTACGACGAAATGGCATTCGGGATGCTTTTTCCTCCCGGCCTGATAGACAATCTTGAGATCTACTACCCACGCATCGGTACACACTTTGTTATTCAACCATTGATTTACGGTGTCGGGCTATCGCCAAACCGGCGAGCTAGTTTCGTGAGCATGTTTTACTTTGGTGAAGGCGATGTGGACACGGTTCGAGATCTGTACACATCGAAAATCGATGAGCTGACGATGAATTACGGACCCATTGATGCCTTTCCAGAACGGAGGATAAAGGAAGCACAATGGGGACCACAGGTAACGCTTCCGTTTAATCAATTTAGGGGGGCTTCATCCCAACCCGGAGCAACACGCTCCGAAGTTGCGGATCCAAACCCTCAAGCACCACCGGCTGTAACCGCCGATTTTCAAACCGATAACCAGACAGAGGGACCTGATGCCTTGAAACTGCTAAGTGAACAGCAACGTTTTGATCACCCAGAGATCACTGACATCCGACTTTCTAATGTGAATGGGACAATTTTGGTGGAGGGGTGGAGGGAAGATACTATTGTATTGGAAACTACCCTGCAAGTCCAAACGGGAACTGGAGAAGAAGCAAAACAACAGATCGAAGATATGCGCCCAGAAGTCATCCAACGCGGGGAACGCCTAATAATTCGCGCCAGAGGTGAAGCCCAGCAAAAGATTACGGTTAACCAATATCTACGCGTTCCGCAGCATCGACTACGTGCGCTTGAATTGAATTTCGTGAACGGCGCGGCGACCATAATTGATGTTAAACCCGCTCGGCTTAAAATCAATAGCGCGACAGGTGTTGTTACAATCAGGGGAGAGATTGCCGAAAGCACGGAATACGATGTCAACACCGCCAGCGGGGACATTCAGATGGAGTTAGCCGAATCCGTCGCTTGCACAATCGATGCAAATAGCGTCACCGGGGTGCTTAAGTGTGATTCAAATTTAATTGATGCAGAAGTTCGGAGCAATTGGATGAGTGGAATACTTAATGCGCCAAAGGCAAATCTACGGCTTAACAGCATCAGCGGAAACATTGTGCTGACCCACGCCAATCGTGGGAAAGTCGTGAAACAAAAAGATAAAACTGCCACAACGACATCCTAAGATGAAGGCATGGTTGGGTTGTTCTGTTTTTCTTTTTTCGCACTGCCCGCGAGTCGGACACGTTTTACGCTGAACTGCACGACTGTGATACCGAGTTGAAGCGGGTAAAAAGTTCTGGATAACCAAAAAGTCAGCGGTTACAGCCGCAAAATAGTGTGACTCATGTAAAAAGAAAGTGCAGAATACCGAAAGAAACCGTAGGCGGGGCATCTTGCCCCGCCCGTGCCAAAAACTTAGTTTCTGTTGCACGCTTTCTTAACATGAACCAATAGTGTTATGTGGAAAATATTCGGTTTAAAAAAGAGTGATACAACAAAGGAGGAAAATACCTGATGGCGACAAGGATCCGAACCCATTTAATGTTTGATGGCACTGCTGGGGAGGCAATGAACTTCTACATTGGCCTATTCCCCATGTCTGAAGTGACTGATGTGTCATACTACAACGAAGGCGAGAATAAAGGCAAAGTTCAATACGCCTTTTTTACTCTTAGTGGTAGGGAATTCATCTGTATCGACACTCCGATAAAGCATGATTTTGGCTTCACGCCCGCTATCTCAATTTTTGTTGATTGTGAGTCACAAGAAGAACTTGAGCGGTTGTACTCAGCACTTGCTGAGGATGGAGAGATATTTATGCCATTAGACAACTACGGGTTTAGCGCACGCTTCGGTTGGGTAAATGATCGCTTTGGTGTCTCGTGGCAACTCAACCTTCCATAGGAGAAAAATTGTCGATAGGTGCAATTACTATATCCACCGATTCTAATTGGCGTAATCCAGCACATAAATCTGATTTGTCTGGGGTAAATCTGACTTACTCACCTCAATCTGTGATTGACCCTGATGATGGACAAGTTCCGCCGGATATCGTGCGGTGAAATCATCCACCGGCAGGATTCGAGTGAGCGTGACCTTGTCGGTTCTGTAGTGCATCGGAATTGTAATCTTTGGCTGAATTGCATCAATAACTTCATCGAGGTCATTCAGTTCGATGGTCGGAGGACCCCCTGTTAGCACAAGCAGGATATCGACGCCCTTGAAAAATTCGAGTTGTGTCTCGCTTAGAGGGTTTCCCACATCGCCCATGTGCCCAATTTCGATGCCCTCAACGCCAAACCGATACATTGCATTCTGATCCGGATCACTTTTATGTACTATGCTCTCCATCGCTGGTACGGATGAAAAGCGAACCCCTTTGACCTCCGTCCCCGTCTCAGTAATATCGAGCGCATTAATCACGACCGGATCACCCGCCACCATATCCGCACAACTGTGAAACCGGTCAGTTGCTGAACTCATAATCACGATATCCACCGGTTCGTCGATCGGGTCATAGCCAGCGACTTCGGGTGTATACGGATCAGTTACAATCCGAGTCCCGTTTCCTTCCAGCAAAAACGTAGCGTGTCCACACCATCTGATTTTCATAATATCTCCCTCCTGTTGACATCGGTTATACAACCTGTTTCAGAAATTTTCCCACCATGTTTTCCTTATCGCTCAATAATCGGTAAAACCACATGCGACGGATGCTCAGGCTCATGATGAATTGTCTGTTCTGCAATCTCAAGCCGCCGCTCAACCCCCAAATCGCCCCCCGTGTTCGGATTCACATCAAAACGAGGCCAATTGCTGCTAGAAATGTCCAAGCGAATCCGGTGTCCCTTCTTGAAAACGTTGGAAGTTGGATAAAGTTCAAAGACAAACTCGTAGACCTTCCCCGGCTCCAGTAACTCTGGAGTGTCCCAGCCATTTCGGTAACGCGCGCGGATGATGGAGTCTGTCAGGTTGATAGCAAGCCCATCAGGATAATCATCGCTCAATGGACAGACATCAATCAGTTTGGCTGTGAAGTCGGTATCGCGGGCAGATGATGAGGCGTGAAGTTTCACCGTAATGGGTCCCGTAATTTCTACATCGTTCTCCAACGGAGGGGTCTGGAATGTCAGCACATCGCTCCGAGCGTTGAGGGGCAAAGTGTCTTTGCAGCCGAAGAATCTGGAGTTCCCACGCTGATCAAACGCGCCAGCACCCATAATTGGATCCGCGGCGGAGATTCCGCCGCCGATGGTTGGAACGGGATCCCGCGGGTCAAAGCTAAAGCGACTTGTCGGTGCGTGGGGGCTTGGCAGCGTGGTAGACAGGGTGCCGTCAGCGTGCAGATAGTAGGCGGTGAACTGGGTATCGGGCAGAGGAAAATCCTGCTCGTCGCGCCAATAGCCGCTGTGGTGGAGGCGTCCTTGATAGTTGGGGATCCCCTCGCCGGTGCCCATCACGAAAATCTTGACCCGCGACCAGTCAGAGACCTCTGTGTGCATCCCTTTGAGGAAGTGGTCGAACCACGCCAGTCGCAGGTCGTTGTAGTTGATAAACGAGTGATTACCGAAATCAACATCACCCGCATTCGTCACACCCCAGCCACCGTGTGTCCACGGTCCCATCATAAGTACCTGCCGTGATTTTTTCATCTTGCTGAGTGCGGTATAATTCTCACATGTTGCACGCGCATACGAGTCATACCACCCACCGAGGTAGAGCGTCGGTACATCGGCGTGTTCCTCATAATACTGCGAGATAGCATACCCACGTTGCTTCCAATAGTCATCATATTCTCCGTGCATGAACAGATCAAGCACCCACTGTTCGTAATTCGGCAGCATCCGTAATGGCGACGTGCCTTTCTTGAGCGGCGCACGGGACACCCACTCGTCCACATTCGCAAACGCCCTGTCGACCGCAGCTTTGATATTGGGGTCGGCAAATGCTTCCTTACTGGTGGTCGCCATTCGGAAGGCATAAATCATGAACCGTTGTTCGAGCGCACCGTTCTGTCGCATGGAACAGTGATAGTAATTCGAAGCACCAACGGCGACAATCATCGTTGAGAGATGCGGTGGGTTGAGCGTTGCCAGCGCAGACTGGTCGCTACCGGAATACGACGCGCCCATCGTGCCGATCTGTCCATCGCTCCACTCTTGAGCGGCGAGCCATTCTACCGTATCGTAGCCATCAGGGGCTTCTTTGGCGAAGGGATACCATTCGCCCTCGCTGACGAATCTGCCTCGGACATCCTGAATCGCGCAGACGTAGCCCCGCCGGGCGTAGTAGGTTCCATTCGTCACATTTCCCGATCCTGCTTTGTCGTAAGGGGTGCGTTCCAAGATGACCGGAAATTTCCCTGATGCCGGCTGACCACCGAGCGCAGGCAGATAGATGTCGGTCGCTAAGTGCACACCGTCACGCATCGGAACCATCACGTTGGATTGGCAAATAGCGTCGTACTGCTGATATGAACCTTGATATGATTCAGGCATGGGTTCTCTCCTCAAAAAAGGCATGTCTAGAGGTATCGGTAAACTCTGATTGTAATAGAGGCGTTTAACCTATCATCTTAACAAACATACGGGTGTGCTGCAACAAAAATTCGATATTTCCTTATTGACATGAACCTCTAAGTAGGATAATCTAAATGTTGTGAACCAAATTTTTTCACAGGTCAGTTAGTAATCGGAATAAAAAATTTGGCTCACCATCTTTTATCTCAGAGTTCGACGACATTTGGAGGAAGCACAATGAGCACACCACGTATTGATGACCGTGACTGGTCAGCCTTGACCCTTGGCGAGCGGATTCGCCAAATCGAAGTTGAAGGCTATCTCTTACTACCTGACCTACTATCTCCTGACCACGTCGCTCGACTCAAGTCGGAGACCGCGAAGTTGGAAACTACACCGGTGGATTACAGCGTACATCAACGGGGCTGTCCGAACCTCCAATTTAGAGGTGGGGCTATCACAGAGCTGCTTGCTCATTCCCCAACGCTGTCATTCTTGCGAGAGCTTTTTGGCGACGAAATTATCATGATGAGCTACGGCTACGCCCGTTCCGAACCGGGGCATCCGGGAATTAGCCTACACACGGACGGCCAACCCTACGGCTCTCAAATTTTCGGTTACGACGGCAGCGTCCCTTTTATGGTCCGGGTGCTGTATTACCTCGATGACCTCACGACGGAGGTTTCGCCGTTCCGCGTCATCCCGAGGTCTCACCTCTCGATGCACGCCGATGCGAATCCGTACCAACGGTTTGAATCGCACCCCGAAGAGGTGATGGTCCCTGCAAAAGCAGGTTCTGCGGTACTGATTAACCACAAAGTGTTTCATGGGAACTATCCTAACGTTGGTGACTACCCCCGTGAAATGCTGGCTATCGCTTACCGTCCGGGTTGGGCGGGACCCCAGGACGAAGTGTCAACTTGGGAGGACGAAGATCTATCGAAACTACCAGATTCCGTCAAACCGTTATTCGGTGACCGTAACACCCGCCACTGGGATTATCACGGTGGTAACAAACCGCCAAACATGAAAAGAGAAGCGCAAGGAATGAACCCAAGCAGGTGGGAGCGTGCGTAAGGGAGCGTAGGACAGATTGAAGCGGAAAGAAAGGGTAAACTCATGGCAAATATTCACATTCCAAAGACTTGGGAGATCCCAGAGCAGGAGGTTACGCCGGAAGCAGATTTTATCAATCGGCGGCGGTTCTTGAGGACGCTTGCTGGTGCCGGTTTGAGCATCGCCGGCGGATCCATGCTCGGTTATGCAACCGAATCGGAGGCAAAGAAGCCGGAACTAATAGACCCGAACCTGATGAAATTTGAATCGGTCGAACGGAATCCAGCCTTTATGAAGGTTGACCGTCCTATTACCAAAGAAACTGTTGCTGCCAAGTATAATAATTTCTATGAATTCGGTGGTTCAAAATCGATCTGGGAAGCGGCGCAGGCATTGCCGACCGAAAATTGGAAAGTAGAGGTCACCGGCTTAGTCCGGAATCCCCGCACCTATGATTTAGACGACCTCAAGAAGAAATTTCCGCTTGAGGAGCGCGTCTATCGCTTCCGTTGCGTTGAGGCGTGGGCGATGGTGGTTCCGTGGCTCGGCTTCACAATGAAACGAATCATCGACGACGTTGAGCCGACCTCGGAGGCGAGATACGTTCGTTTCATTTCGTATTACAATCGAAAGATTAACAAAGGACCAGGACGTAGGTCGTCTCATCCTTGGCCCTATACAGAGGGACTCCGCACCGACGAAATGGCAAACGAATTGGCGTTTTTTGCCATCGGTATCTACGGTCACGAGCTCCCAAAGCAGCACGGTGCCCCTATCCGCCAAGTCATACCGTGGAAGTATGGGTTCAAGGGTGCTAAGTCTATCGTAAAAATTGAGTTCCTCAACTATCAACCGAAGACATTCTGGAATGAACTTCAACCGCACGAATACGGGTTTGAGGCGAATGTCGAGCCTGATGTGCCGCACCCACGGTGGTCGCAAGCTTCCGAACGAATGATCGGTTCCGGTCCAGCCTTCACGTGGAAAAGACGTCCGACGCTACTCTACAACGGTTACGCCGAACAGGTTGCGCACCTCTACGATCGATGATGCGCTGCGAATCGCAAAGGTTCATTTAAAAAGAGAGTGCAAAGCGCGAAGAGAAACCGAGTTTTTTCTTCAAAACTCGGTTTCTTTGCACTGTTTCTTAACATGAGCTATCGCAAATTGCGGGCAATCAAGGGAGGACATTTTGGCGATTGCCCATTTTCAGACCAGTTCCGCAACACGGGTCGCAACCTTGCGAAAGGCTTCGACATACTGGTCTAGCAGCGCTTTGTTGGGTCTGGAGAAGACCGGAATAGTAAACAAGTCCTCGCGTGGGTTCTCGGAAACGGGCAAATCGCCATCCTGATATGTCACTTCCCGTTGATTTTCGGGGCGGGTGAAAGCCGGATGATTCCGCTCTTGGAATACCGCTGATAGGTGATTGCTACCTCCCGGCGCATCACTGCTCACGTTCGCACCTTCCGCCCGTAAGGCTTCAATGAATTTCTCTTTCGACAATCCCCCGAGTTCTTCAGAAGCATAGCGAACATAGGGGCGGCTATAATATCCGCGGAAATTATCGGCTGAAGGCTTGATTGGATAGAGTCCCGGACACTCTGCAATACCGTCCATCAAATACATCACATTGTCGTCACGGCATTTGTTACGCTCATCAAGGTGTCGCAGCTGGACGCGCGCAATAGCGGCGGAAATTGGGGCGATGCGGTATTTGTATCCAAGGCAGGTTCTAGCATACTTGCGATACTTCTCCTCGGGAAGATCGCGGATACGTTCATAGTGTCCGAGACAGATTGCCCGCTCGTAATACTCTAAGTTGTCCGTGATCATCACGCCACCTTCGCCGCTCGGCAAGAGCTTCCCTCCCTGCATACTAAAACATCCCACGTCTCCAATTGTCCCGACCTTTTTGCCCTTATAGATTGCACCGTGAGCATGCGAGCAGTCTTCAACCACGAAGATATTGTGACGCTTTGCAATTTCCAGAATGGCATCCATCTCCGCTGGCATCCCACCGAGATGGACGACAATGACCGCTTTCGTATGGGGAGAGATTCGCCGCTCAATATCTGCTGGGTCAGCGCACCCTGTGAACGGGTCAATATCGCAGAAGACCGGAATCGCCTGACAGGAGAGGATGGGCATATACGTCCCCCAAAACGTCGCAGCAGGGGCGATGACTTCATCGCCGGGTCCCACCCTAATCCCAAACAGTGCTCCGTGAATCGAAGCGGTCCCGTTATTGTGCGCCAAGGCATACTTGACACCGTGATAAGCGGCAAATTCCGCCTCGAATTTGTAGATAGTATCTGAAAACGAGATCTCCCCGCTCTGCAATTGATTAACGACAGCTTCGGTGACCTCGTCATCAATGATGGGCCACTCCGAAGCCTCACTTTGGTCTAAGGTGATGGCTTTATCGCCGCCATGAATCGCTAATTTACTCATGGTCTCCTCCTCGCTGCGTCTTTTAGTTCTCAGTTTAGCACCAAGTCCAATGGAGATCAAGATAAAAAAAATGGACCTGCTATCTGACGATTTGTTGCAAATATGCGTCATTATAAATAAAAAGGCTCATATAAAAAAAGGGTGCAAAGCATGAAGATAAACCGAGTTTTTTCTTGAAAACTCGGTTTCTGTTGCACGATTTCTTTACATGAGCCAATAGAAAAACACGATTCAAGGCTTTGACGGAGCGAGATTCTAAGTCTTGATAATTGTACCGGGAGATAGAGAATGGCACTTCATGACGCCGAATTGATTCAACGCACACTGGCAGGGGACGAATCCGCATTCGGTTTTCTGGTGGACAAGTACAAAGGATCTGTCCACGCCTTAGCGTACCGTAAGCTCGGCGATTTCCACACCGCCGAAGAAATTACGCAGGACACCTTCCTCAAGGCGTACCAGAAACTATCGACGCTCAAAGATCCGGCACGTTTCCCCGGCTGGCTCTACGTGATTGCTGCGCGGTGCTGTATCTCTTGGCTCCGGCGAAATCGCGTGCAAGTTGAATCATTCGATACCGTCAAGAGGGAGATGAGCGCGCAGTCATGGACGAAGTATGCCGATGCCCGCCTCCGTGAGGAGGTTCACAATGCGCTCGAAAGTCTCCCCGAAAGTGAGCGAACCGTCTTGACGCTTTACTATATGGCGGGGATGACCTGTGAGGAGATTGGACGGTTCATCGGGACATCGTGTGGTGCTATCAGAGACCGACTCTATCGCGCCCGAATACGCTTAAAGGAGGAGTTGACGATGATTGAAGAAACCTTGGGAGGCTTCCAACTTCCACCAACTTTAACACAAGAGATTATGCGTCAAATCCCCAACGGCTCGCTGAACCCTACACCAACAACAAGCAAACCGCTTGCGCCATGGATTGTTGCGACCTCTCTAACTGTAGTTGTGTTGCTTATTGGCTTGGGAATTAAACAGGCTACGACATTTCAGTTGCCTTACAGTTTTAACGCACTCGAATCAGCGACTATGGTTGAAATCGTTGATGCCCCGATAATTGAAATGCCTCCAGTGAAGTTCTTACAGGTCAATCGGGTGGGAGGGATGAGGGGAGGAAAGTCGAAAAATGGAAGTCAGGAAAATGGTTCAGTGCAGGGAACTACTGCAGATTCACAGAATCATATAGAATCAGATAAAATTGGTTGGACCCAGACCAACGGACCTTACGGTGGAACAATTATATCCCTGCACGCAACGCCGGAAGGCATACTCTTCGCCGGAACGAGTGAAGGTGGTATCTTCCGCTCAACGGATGGCGGAGAGACGTGGGTGTCCGCCAGCGAAGGCTTACGCGTTTATGAGGACAACATGCTTCCTGTAATCTTCGCGTTGGCGCAGAAAGGGAACACCCTCTATGCCGGCACAGGCGGCGACCTTTTCTATTCGACCAATAGTGGCGACTCGTGGCAGCAGTTAACTCACTTTCAACACGATAGGGGTATTTCGGGAGTTGCCATCATTAATGATACGCTTTACATTGGACGATATGCACAGGAGAGCGTTTTTTTCTCTAATGATAACGGCAAGTCGTGGTCACAAATTGATAGTGGCTTGACTGACTGTTTGGGACCTCGCCTGATTGCCAGTGGAACCACGCTTTTCGCAGAAACGCTGCGTCACGTTTTCCGGCTTAAAGCTGGCGAGACATCATGGACCAAACTCGTCATCAAGGATCCGTCGAAAAGAGATGCTATCTCAGATATCACGAAGTTGGTTGTCTCTGGTGAAGTCGTCTACGCAGCAGCCGATAAGGGGCTTTTCTGCTCGACGGATATGGGCGATTCGTGGATACCAATCAAATCCGAGGCGATGCAACGTTTCTATGGCGAATTAGCAGCGGTGGGAAATACACTCTTCTACATCGGCTCAGGCATTGCCGGTGGTCGGGTATTTCGATCAACCGATGCCGGTGACTCATGGACGATGTCCGACACTAATCTGACCGATCGAAGCATCCTTTCCGTAACAGTGTTATCTGAGAAGATGCTTTACGTCGGCACCGGGGATGGGGTCTTCCGCTCAAGGGACGGTGGAGAATCGTGGCTGGAAACCAATACCGGTATCATCAATACACATATTGAGAATCTTGTGTTTTTCAGGAACGCTCTCTATGCTATAACGGGTGACGATATCGTCAAATCAGCGGATGGTGGAAATTCATGGGTGTCCGTGGATGAAGGATTGGTTGCTAGTGAAGGAGGAATCCTGACAGTTTCGGGAGGAACACTCTATATAGCAACAAACGAAACTAACTACGGGTTGAACCCATCAACTTCTGGAATTTATTCCTTAGCAGACGATGGAAACTCATGGATACCAGTTCAGACGACCATGGAGTCTTCCAATAACAGGATCTATGCCGTCAATCAATTGGCGATTAGTGGAGAAACGTTCTACATCGTTGGACAGATGGGGGGCAAAGAGTGGCTCTACCGCTGGAGAGTGGGGGAGGATCTGTGGACACAACTCACGCCACAGCAGGATCTTTTTGGCTGGGGAGCGTTAGCTGTGTCAGGCAGAACAGTCTACATCAGTGCGGTACGTGGAAAACTGCTCCGTTCGGTTGACGAGGGCGATACATGGACGGAGGTGAGTCAAAATTTACCAAATTGGAGCCAAGAAATCGGCACCTATGATTTGGCTTTCATCGGTGAGACAATTTATGCAAAAGCCGGCAGTGGGGGAGGCTGCTCGACAGATGGTGGCGAGACATGGACGCCGATTATCGTTGCCGGATTACCCGGTGGCTACGTTGAGATGCAGCTAGTCGGTGGTACAACGCTTTATGGAACAAGCTCTCATGGGGTCTTCCGCCTGACGCACGAATCCGATTCATGGGAGCAAATCGCCCCGACGCAGCGCGATATTATGTCACTGGCATACGATGGCACGACGTTCTACATTGGCACACATGCGGAGGGCGTATTCCGGCTTTCGCTGGATGAGTAAACCATCGGCGGAAGGTCAATCTTCATCTGATACCGCACACTAATCCGACAACTTAACTTTGGTCCGAGAAGGTTCCGCAAGCAGTTTTTCAATCATCGCTTTCAATTCGTCATAATCCCGTTGGGCTTTCGTCCGCGCTTCGTCCTTTCCTTTGTAATACTCACCGCCCGGATGGATATAGCGAATCTTTCCCCGCTTATCAATGAGAAAGCTGACCGAAGTCCATCGGTGTCTGCCCTTAGCCAGCCAATAACGTCTCAACATTTTCCAGTCCATATCCAAAGCAATCGGGAATTCAAAACCGAATCGCTTCACCGCCTTCTCAACTGCTTTCTGACGACGCGGTCCGGGCGGTTTCGGATGGTACATCCCAATCACGACCAAACCCTTATCCTTGAAGGTGTCGTGAAATTCATTTAGCGCGGGTGCACTACGACTACAAAATGGGCACGTCTCCGTCCACCAACGGATGAGAACCACCTTATCCGCTAATGTGTTCAACTTAAGCGGCTGCGAATTCAGCCACTCTAGCGTCCCCCATTCCGGAGCCGGCTTCCCGATTAACTCGTCGCCTTCCTTCGCGAGAAGCCCTTGATTGATAGTCAGTAGCATCAATAGAAGGATGCTGCCTATCCATAGATTACGCATTTAACCCCTCTGAAAAAGTTGCCAACTCCGCCCCGGCAAATCTGTGCGAAAATATTCAACATTGCCTCGATCTGCGAGTGTGACATAGCAGGTACACCCATCGGGACCGCCGAAAGCCAAGTTAGTGCAGTCCTTTCCGGCAAGTTCAACCTCTAACAGTACCTCACCCTGCGGCGAAACTTTAGCGATCGTGCCCTTGCCGTGGCGCGTTACGTACAGATTGCCTTCAACATCGCAGCGCATACCGTCAAATCCGAAATCGGGGAACTGAATCAGTAACCGCTTGTTACTAATCTCTCCAGTAGCGGATAGATCATACGCCCAAATATTGCGCTGAACGCTTTCATTGACGTAAAGGGTGCGCTCATCAGGACTGACTTCAATGCCGTTGGTGGTTCCCATATCCGCCTCAAGCAGCGTGACTGTCCCATCTGTATCAATGCGCCAGATCTGCCCCGTCGATTCCGCCCAATTCGGATCGCTGGCATAGACGATATCGTTGGAGCCGATGGCGATGTCGTTTGGCTGATTCATAGTTGGTTCGTGTGCGTAAACACTAATCTCCCGTGTCTCCATATCAGCCTTGAGGATGTTGTGGTTGGTATAGTCAGCGATCAGCATGGAACCCGCGCTGTCGAAACGGATGCCGTTTCCGATGCTACCGTTGGGCAGCTCGACAAATACACTACATTTTCCTGCCGGGGTAACCTTCCCGATCGTATGCTGCCGTGCGTAGTTGACTGCGTAGAGATTGCCCTCTGCATCGCAGGCGGGTCCCTCAATGCCAGAGGTAAAACCGTCCCGTTCCGTGAAAGGGTGACTGATAAAAAGTTCATCGATCATTGTGACAAACTACCTTTCCTATGAGATAATATTACTATAATGTAAGCTGCTAGTGTTGAAAGTCCATCGGTTTTCCTATGGGAGCAGGATCCCCCTGCCTATCAACTAGTCTTCTTTCGCTCCAGAGGAGCGATATGTCTATAGAACCGCGATAGGGTCAATTCCTGCGCTCCAGAGGAGCGCAATGTCTGTTAATGAACTAATGAACCAGTGAACTAATAAACCAACATATTACTAAGCGAGCGGCGGCATAAATTCATCCTGTGCATCCAACAACCGATCAATCGTCGTACGAATCTCCGGCAACGTTAATTGGGAGACCGTGTTCGGATCAACCAATCCCGCGTGATAGGCGTATTCTCGCTTCTCCTCCAAAATGGCGCGTACCGTCAACCCCTGCATATTGATATTGGTCTGACAGAGTGCTGCACACTGAGGTGGTAACGCACCGACGTAGCACGGCTGCAAGCCGGCGCGATTAACAAGTGTCGGCACTTCGACGCAACAACCAGTAGGGAGATTGGTGATGAGATCGGTGTTGAGCACATTTCCGTAAATGTAGGCAGGGATATCCGTCTCCATTGCGTGAATAATGACCGCTGCATATTCGTGAGAGCGACTCAGTTCGATCGGTGCCGATTCCGCCTCACGCTTTGCCTGCGCGATTCGCTCTTCCCGATCTGTAT
Organism: Candidatus Poribacteria bacterium; assembly: GCA_965208425.1. Lineage (GTDB taxonomy): Bacteria > Poribacteria > WGA-4E > WGA-4E > PCPOR2b > PCPOR2b. Next base: position 1,036,405 of record OZ242335.1, read on the forward strand.
GTTGATTGACGAAGCTTTCGGCAGTTCGATTTTCAACGTTCAGGCGTTCCATTTCGTCGGGGTTTTGCATAAAGTAAGGCACGTACTCTGCCATGTGGCGCGAGGATTCAGTGACAAACCGACCGAAATGCTTTAGGATTTCAAAGCGCACCGGGTCACGAGCGACAATCTCAGGATCTTCAAGACAGGCGTTCAACCGAGGATAGAGTGTTTCGCCATCTTGCGAAAGTTCCAAAAACCACGCCATGTGATTAATCCCCGCAACAAGATAGCGGAGGTTATCGTAATCCACGCCCATATAGGTTGCTAGCTGCTTACTGGTGCCCTGTACACTATGGCAAAGTCCCACGCCGGAGATGCTCGTTGCCTCCAACACCGCCCACATAATCATTGCCATCGGATTGGTGTAATTAAGCATTGGAGCGTCCGGACAGAGTCTTTCCATATCGCGAGCGATATCGAGCATGGCAGGAATTGTGCGCAGCCCCTTCATCAGTCCACCAATACCGACGGTGTCGGAGACAGTCTGCCGAAGTCCGCCGACCTCAAGTGGAATTTGCACATCCAACGCCTCTGGTCCCATATTGGCTCCCACCCGAATAGAAACAATGACATAATTGGCACCGTCCAACGCCGGCTCGCGCTCTGTTGACGCAGCAATCTGCGTGGGTAGGTTCAACTCGCGCACGATGCGTTGTGCATAGGTATGGGTCAACTCCAATCGTTCGCTATCGGGGTCTACAAGATGGATGGTTGAATCTAACAGTTCTGGAAATGAAAGAAGATCCCCGATCAGTCGTCTACCGAACCCGAAACTCCCTGCACCGAGGAAAGCGATTTTAGCCATAACAAACTCCTTGCTTAATCAGATCACACTAAATGGATGGTATTAACTTCATTTTATCACGATTTGGGGATTAGATCAACAAGGAAGGTTGGCAATTTTACGGTTGTTTAGTTTTTCGTTTTTTGACCGATTTTGGCGGGTAGATGGCAGATTGTCTCTGCCATCGTAGGCGGGGCATATTGCCCCGCTCGAAGAATTAAATGACCCGATCTATTGGCAGTTTTGGGTTGACGAGAAGGGGGCGTTCTGATAAAGTATACGAAAGAAAATTGCACCATCTCCTACAATAACAACTTCATGAAAGAGGGAAATCGACATGCCAAGAAACTGCTTTGGAGAAGAGGAATTAACCTATCTACAAGAGGTCATCGAAAGTCAAGACGCATGGCGGTGGGGGCGAAGCAATTTTGTTCCGAGATTTGAGGAGGCATTCGGGGAGCATCTTGGTCGGAAATACGTTCACGCCGTAAACTCCGGGACGAGTGCTAATACAACGGCTTACGCTAGTCTAGGACTAGATGTAGGCGACGAAATTATCTGTCCGGCTATCGCGCCGATTTTTGTATCTTTCCCAGTCGTTGCGATCGGTTGTGTGCCTGTATTTGCTGACGTAGATCCAAGGACACAGATTATTTCCGCAGAAGGGATTGAAGCCTGCATTACGCCGCGAACACGTGCTGTGGTGGTTGTCCATCTGTACGGTCAGCCGGCGATGATGAACGAGATTATGGCTGTCGCAAAGAAGCACAATCTGAAGGTTGTAGAGGACTGTTCGCAATCCTACGATGCCTACTACAAGGGACGCAAGGTTGGCACCATTGGCGATGTCGCCTGCTTCTCCATGCAGCAATCGAAGCACATCACGTCGGGTGAGGGAGGAATGGTTGCCACGGACGATCCGAAACTCTATAAACGGGCGACAGAATTCTCGAACTCCGGGATGCCGTGGTATCTGTACGATTTAGAGCGGCCTGAAGCGAAACCTGTCAACGGTTTACCAACGCGCGGTCATTTCTCGTTTGGTCACGATTTCCGCTTCAGCGAGCTGCAGGGTGCGGTAGCATTTGCTCAGTTGGAAAAGATTGACCGGTTCAACGCCCGTCGGCGGGAGCTTGTCGAAAAAATTGAGACCGAGCTGAGTGATGTTTCGAATGTGCGACTGGCGTATGTCTATCCAGAGACTCAACCTAACTACTGGCTGTATCCGGTATGGGGACCCGAATCATTGGGGTGCAGGGGCGAAATTAACTACATCGAGGTGGAGTATCAGCGTATGCAAGCAATGCGGCAGACTTCCGTCGGTGTACCACTTCCTGACTACGTGCAGTATGTTCCCGGATCTTGTCCAAATGCGGAGAAATCGACCCGAGGGATGTGGAGTTTTTTTGTTCACCACAGCGTCGAAGACGACGAACTAGAAAAGTTAATCCGTGAATTCAAGGAAAAAGTCAAGGATGCCTAGCCGGGTGGCATAACCAATCGAACAAATTCTAACGACTCGGTTAGAATAACCTAGATTGCTAGTGATGTATGGCGTGATAAAATTGCCCCCTATGCCCGTAGGTCGGGGCTCCCCGGTCACGGGATCTTCTCGAACTTACCCGACCTAAAAAGCCCCAGAGGGGCGATATGTGTATAGTACATCGGTAAACCAATTTCCCCAAGCCCCAGAGGGGCGACAGGTGTGTCATAATTTTGGTTATTTCTGATAAGTGTTGGGTATGAAATTCGACCTACAGATTATCTGGCAACTTGCGTTAGAATAGTAATTTAGAACTTCCCTCAAGGCAAATTAAAAGGATAGCAAAATGTCAACGCTCGGATTGGGTATCATCGGGTTAGGAGTCGGTAAGGGTGCCCTGCTTTTAAATCAGAAGTCTGATAGTCCGATAAAGGTGTGTGCGGTGGCGGACAAAGATCCGGCGCTTCTAAAACTGGCGCATGAGGATCATGGAATCGAATTTGTCACCGAGGACTACCGCGAGCTGCTGTCGCGGTCTGAGATTGATGTTGTCGGCATTTTCACACCCGACCACTTGCATGGCGAACATGCGGCAGCGGCACTGGAGGCAGGAAAACATGTCATATGCACCAAACCGATGGTAACCACCATGGCGGATTGCGAGCGATTGGTCAAGCTAGTGGATCTAACGGGACTTAAATTCGTTGCAGCGATGACTTGGCGTCACCTTCCGAAGATCGTGGCGGCACGTCGTGCCTTCGATGAAAAAGTAACACTGATCGATACCGGCTACGTCCACGATATCCGCAGGGTCTGTGAAATCACGCCGTGGCGGGTTACAGCGCCGCAGGATTTTCTCTTTGGTGGAGGTGCCCATGCGATAGATTGCGTGCGATGGTTTGCTGGAGATATTGACACTGTGCATGCGTTCGCCTTGAACAGCGGTGTTATCCCAGACTATCCTATAGAAGATACATGGATTCTCAATCTTAAGTTTGCCAGCGGTGCGCTTGGACGTGTTTCTGTGATATGCAGCGCGGTCAACTCACCGCCGGAGGCACATCAGCGATTGGTGATCTACGGCACAAAAGGCACCTTAACCGGTTTAGATCTCGGCATGGACGGTGTGTCTGAACGTGAAACCTTGAATGCCGTCCCCTCAGCTAGTAGGGAACGTCTTATCGAGGGACATGCAAATGAACTGCTGCTGTACTTCCACAAAATAGCACACTGGATTGTAGAAGACAAAGAACCTACGCCTTCCGTCCGGGACGGTGCGCGGGTTGTTGCTGTTGCCTTGGCAGCCCAAGAATCCATCTCGGCTGGAAAACCTGTAAAGGTACGCAACGATTTCTAACGACGCTCTACAACCATAATGCTGATTATACAGCGCGTTTCACGTCTTGGGGTTTCTACCTATTATGTGAATCTCCGCTAGCGAGATCCGACTCAATCTGGCGCGGCGAAGCGGATTCTGCTTCCTGTTTAACAAGTGCTGCTCGACCCAAAAGCACTAGGGCACACCAGCCGACTAGTCCAACAGCGGCACCGGCAGCGACCGCAATCCCGGCAGCTTTGCCCGTCTCAATTTTCTTGAACGTCTCCTCGTCGAATTCACAGGAGATGCTTCTCGGATTTCGCAACGCAAAGCCGCGCTTATCCTCCTTTTGCCAGTATTCGACTGTTGGTGCTTTATCTCCTGCCGTTCTGATGTTACCCTTCAAAGAGGGGGCGTCTACGTTTAAGGTGCTTTCGCCACGTTCACCTTCCCACACGGCTTTGACCCCAACTGTTCCTTCTTCATCTTCAAGTGGTTCGAGGTTTACCCGTGTTACCACATGATCGGTGATTGCGACAAAAGCCCTTTTGAGTTTTGATGCCGATACGACCCAATTTTCTAAGATCATGATATACCCTCCTAGTTCGATAATTTTACTCATCGCTCATGTTAAGATTTAGTGCAACCGAAACCGAGTTTTTTCTTGAAAACTCGGTTTCTCTTCGTGCTCTGCACTTTCTTTTTACATGAGCCTTACTCATTATGTAACATATTTAGCCGATGACAATCTCAACCAGTGATTAGTTCCTGCTTGTAGGTGTCCACGATGGCATCGAAAATACGATCAGGAATAAATTCCAGCTGCGAGTCCAACTCCGATTCAACATTGACCATCATACTGTGATCGAACGTATCTCGTTCTGCACAGGGATCGAAGGACTCACCATGTGCTTCAAGCATTTCAGCGAGCCTCGCCGGAGTCAAACCTTCGGAAACCCCATGAAGTCCGTAGGCTGTCCCCCGGTAGCCTTTGTCATAGTCTGTGCTAAGATGCTTTCGTAAGATTTCCTCACGTGTTGCTCCCTGCGCCCCACTGTTTTCGATCTCTTCCATCGCCTCAATTGCGCGTGAATCGAGTTCAATCTGGAACGCCGTTGAAGCATCAGCAGCAGCAGCGGGATAGATTTTATATGGCATTTACGCCTCCTTGTTCTATTGATAATTCCGTCCGTTTACGTTTCAGGGTAATCTTTGACGCGCTAAAACGGATGCCCCTATCACACCCGCATTATCGCCAAGAGTTGCTTCGACAATCTGAACACCGTCCATCGTTGTGGGCAGAGCATATTTCGCTGCCACTTGGCGGATCGGATCCAACAGGCTATCCCCCATCGCTTCGATAACACCGCCACCGAGCACAATCATTTCAGGGTTCAAGAAATGGACAATCGAAGCGACGCTAATGCCCAAATATTTCCCAGCGCGTTGCATCACCTTAATCGTTGGCTTATCACCGCGCTTGACAGCCTTAGCGATGGCTTGACTCCGAATTTGGTCGAGCTTTCCACCGTTTAGCTTAGTGAGTATGCTTTTCTTCCCTTTTTTCAGGATCGCTTTTTGAAGGTCCCTCGTAATTGCGGTACGGCTAGCGACCGACTCTAGACAGCCAAAATTGCCACAACCGCACCGAGGGCCGTTCGCTTCCACAATCATGTGACCGACCTCTCCAGCGGTTTTGTTGACACCGTGATAGAGTTTCCCATCTAGGATTATACCTCCACCGATCCCTGTGCCAACGAAAATTCCAACAAGATTTTTTACCCCTTGTCCGGCACCGAAGGCAGATTCGCCGAGTGTTCCCACATTGACATCATTATCAACGAAGGTAGGGATGCTAAAGTTTGCTTCTAGTTTCGCTTTGAGCGGTACGTTTGACCAACCAAGGTTAGGCGCGAAGATGATGACACCTGTCTCCGGATCGAGTGGACCCGGTGATCCAATACCGATTGCGCGAATCTGGGAAGGTTTGAGTTCAGCACCGTCAATAGCTTCTCTAATACATCGCTCAATCCGTTTAATTACTTCATCCGGACCTTTCTTTGGCTTTGTTGCCGTTTTGGCTTGTTGAGCAATTTCTCCCTCACCGTCAATTACGGCAGCCAAGATCTTCGTGCCTCCCATATCGACCCCGACAACATAATCGCCATTCACCGCCATTTTCTATATCTCCTTTATGGCTTGACCTAAGTGACTAGGTTCTTAAATCAATCTAGCTCCTTAGGAGGGTGCTGCTGCTCCCAATTCACCTGTAACGATTCTTAGGAGTTGACCTTTGAAATTTGCCTCCTCGAGCGCATCCCATTGCTGCAAAAACGCTTCATACTTTGCCTTTCGCGTCTCACGGTAGCGGAGCAGGAGAGCGTTGATACCAATCGCGTCGGTCTCTGTATCACTTCGATCTGGAAGTGATTGCAAATAATCCGTCAGAACCATCTCGACGACATCGCAATCATGGATATCCCCTAGTTGTTCCTGCAAATCTGCCAATATCTTCAAGAAATCTCGGAACTCCTCGCCATAGTTGATGGCGAAAAACTCCATCGAATAGCGTAACCGCTTCACTGAGATTCGTAGGTTATGGAGTTCCTTAACCTTATCTGGGTCGCGTATGGGTTTCGCCCACGAGTATACTTCCTGAATCTTTACAGCAAGGATAACCTGCGCACTCCAACGATAACTCAGTTGTGGATAAATTCCCTTTGCCTTCCACGCTTTTGCCATATCTATACCTCAAAGAATTTCAAGAACTTCTGCTCGAAATTACGCTTATCAAGCTCTTCAAACATCGTAAACATCAGTGTCCGTCGCTCTTCCCGCTCTTTCTGGAGATGGTCTATCAAGTTTTGAACCCCAATCTGTGCATCTTCTGGCACTGTTAGTACATCTTTTTGAAAGCGATCAATCAACACATCTAAATCACGCACCCCTCCCAGCGTACTCGTAATCTGCTCGACCCGTTTGAGATGACGGCGGCACTCCTTTTTGGGGGTAAAACAATCCGCGAAATTCCGCATTGCAGCCCGTAACCGTCGGGAAGCGACCCGCATATCATGAACATATTCAATATCCCTCCCATCAATCGCCCCCTCTTTGAAAGACATCATCTCATGCAGCCGGGTTGTGATAATCCTGCGTGCACACTCCTCAAGGCTTTTCTCCGGCGCGATATCTTTGACGATCAATGCCTTTGCCATATTGTTAAAATCCCCTTTTTCTAATTCTCCATCTCGACGCCGAACACATTAAGGAGTCTCAAACCTCGCTCATGCTTTGATTGGAAAGTCGGAATCAGATTATATTGTTGAGGTAATGCATCAGCAATCTGTTTTAGGAACGTAGGTTCGCCAGCTTTGAGTTCTAATTCGACGCCATACTCTCGAACAGATTGCGTTCTATCCATATTCGTATACCGCACCTCATCAAGACAAACTTCGACACACCCCACCTCCGCGTTTAAGTGCCACGTTTCACGGCAATTTTCGATATATAGGATAGGAGCTATCTTCTCTCCCTTCAGGTGTCTCACAGCCGCTTCGACCGCCTCAACGTGAACCTTCTCAAGGTTTCCGCTTAAGAGTGCTTGTACCTGTTGGTCGGTAATCGGCATTTCGAGTTCTGTATACGTATAAATATCTTCGGTTTGGGCTTTGAATGTAACAAGTTGTGTCCCTTCCTCTACGATTTTGGCTGTGAGAACCTTCTTCCTGATTCGCAAAGCAGCACCATTTCGTGTGAGCAGTCCGGTGGACGTATCGAGATAGGTGTCTTGTTGTGGGGTATTCCTCTGATCCGAAAGTGCATACCCTGCCACCTGCTTATGCAATCGAATCTGATTGAACACCTGTGGCGATTTTGCCTGAAATTTTGCTTCAACTTCGATCATTATATATTCACACTAAGGATTATTAGGATTCTCTTTCAATCGCTGAATTTTAGATATATTGAGGAATCAATCAATCAACCGGTTTACTGTGCAAAATGTTCGCTGTGGGTAAATGTCCTGAAGGATTGAAACCGCTGCCTCCGTATAAATGGCATCGACACAGCTGCCTTGGATTCGAATCATACCTTCGATGTTTCCACGCATATACGGATCGGTACTCACCGCCTTGTCCCAAACACCTCCAACTATTCCGCGCGGTTCAATTGCCTTCGGATCATGACCGAAAGCACACCGTTCAATCTCAAATTGATTGAATAGGACTTCCACCTGTGATGACTGCTCCCACCAGCGGCGTGTGCCAATCGGACTGTTCAACGAGCCATCAGATGCTAACAACGGATGTTCAAATTTGCATGTCCGCCGGAGTTCATCAAACTGATTGTTTAGGTCGTCAATTTCGCCCTCAAACCCGATTGGCGGTCCAGCGTGAAATAATCCCCACTCCTCTGCCCGATAGGCAACCGGCAATCCCTCAATCCATTCTAACGTACCATCTGCCTCAATAGTGTGGACAAACAGATGCCACGCATTCCAGCAATCTGAGGTAAAGTGAGGGTGGTTAAACCGCCATCGCTGTGTTGCGTGTGGAATCAGCAAATCTGAATTAGGATCGGATTTGGCTGCTGCTTGATAAATCTCCGCGATCGTTTGCGTCGAGAGCGACTCAATGTGGAGGGACTGCAGCGAATTGTCCAATTCCTCGTTTGCCCCCGCCCATGAAGCGATCGTCTGCCAATGTTCAGGATTTGCCAACCAGTCTTGGCGATGGTGCTTGTCGTGAATGGCGCGCAAGAGGAGGAGTTCGTGGTTGCCGAGAAGCGCAATCACCTGATCCGGAGCCTGATATTCTAGCGATCGGATTAGATCTATTACCCGCTTGGAATTGGGACCGCTTGTGACGTAATCTCCGAGGAGCAACAGACGAGCCTCTCCACCGATCCACTGATTGCTATCATCGATTAGCTGCGCGTACAGAAGCAGATTGCGAAAAGCTTGGTAGTTGCCATGGATATCTGAGATAATATACCATAAACGCATAAGGGAATGGTCTGCTCTTGAGAAAGTTCTAAAGCAAATTGAGGATCGATGGAAATTTCATCTTTGACTTGCTGGTTCATTTCAAGCGATACATGTAAATATCACCAATATCACTGCGAGCATCGCTCCACACAATGCTTAATTGCCCCGACTCGGATTCGACGACATAAGGCGGTTGCTGCACACCGTCCGCTGTGCATAGAGGAATTCCGTTTTCAGTCCAAGATGTTTTTCCCTCTAAATTGATTTTCTGCCCATAGATAGCGTCATTGCTCTCATCGCCGTAATCTTCTCGAAAGTCCAGCCACGCAACGAAAAATTCGTTTTCACCGTACTGTGTCAGGAACGGTTTATCCTGATATCCCCCAGCGGTGCACAGCGGAATTCCATTGCGTTTCCACCGGGGGATGCCATCGGCATCAATGCGCTGACCGTAAAGATCCGAAAAGACATCCCGTTCATCTCGCCAGACGGCTACCACTCCCCCGCGCCCATCGCTCGTAATTGCGCGATTTTTTTGAATACCCTCCGCGTTACAAATAGGCACACCGTTCGCAGCCCAAACCTTGTTTCCCACTGAGTCTATCCGCTGCGCGTAGAAATCATCATTAATAAAGTTCTCATAGATCTGCCAGACGACGATAAGACCGCCTCGTCCGTCGCTCACAGCACGCGGTTCACCCTGCAATCCTTCTATCGGTGAAACAACCGTTGGTACCTGCCAAAGGTGTTTGCCGTCCATACCTATTCGGTGCACCATGATATCCCACTGCTCGTAACCGATGACCTCCCACCAAACGACGTAAAAACTATCTGCATCGCCAGAAACCAACCGGGGAGTGCTCTGAAGTGCTTCGGAAGGGAAGACCGGTACACCATCGAGTTGCCACATCGGTTGACCATTTTCATCAATTCGTTGAACATAGAGATCATGTAAGTCGGGATCTCGACGCCGGTCTTTCCAAACGATAACCGCTCCGCCTGATCTATCACTTAGCATTTCTATATCCGATTGGTCTGCTGGGTGTGTACATACAGGAGCACCTCCGTCAGGCATCAGTTTATTTCCTGACAAATTAATCGCTTGAGCGTAGACATCCCAATTCCCGGGTGCGCGTTGATCCGTCCAAGCAATGATTATCCGATTGTCATTACGCACCAACCGCAGCCAGCGCTGATCTCGCCTTTTCTCACAAATTGGCACGCCGTCCTCAGCCCATAACGGGATACCATCGGAGTTAAGCCGTTGAGCGTAAACATCCCAATCCTTGCCAGTACGGAAATCTTCCCAGATAACAACCGTTCCACCGACACCATCGCTGATTGCTCGCGGTGCAAACTGACCTTGATGAGCAATTGCGATGGGGATGTTCTCTGAAGCACCGGCCAGCATAGAACCAAACACAAAAAGGATGCTGAATAACATCAACCAGAAACGTGTCTGTTTCATGTTCTGCTCAAATCTATATCGTGTAAAACTGAATCGAGAATAAACTTGAGGATTTGTAACATCCCTTCAGCATACACGCACTACTGAGGCGAATTTGCGGTCAAATCGTCACTCGTTATTGTCGGACACCAGAATTTTTCTATGTACGCGATAATAAGTTGTGTCCCCTCTTCGTGGCTAACATAAGGAGGCTTGAACGGGTTGTACATTGCGTCAGTGAGATCCCGAACCAAGGCAACGTTAAACTGTCCCGACTGAACCATCGCTTTAATAGCGAAAGATCTACCTAGCACACACATATTGGTGTGAACACCCATATAGAGTAGATTCTTGATCCCTTTTTGCCTGAGGATGTTATACACCTCTTGACCGTTGTCGCTGATAGCATCCCCATCTTTAATTTCAATTGCTGGGTGTTGACGGTGCCACGCTTTGAAGCTATTTTCCTCGCCGGTATCCGAACCGCCATCCGATGAATCAACAGGCTGGGGCGGATCTATATGCTCAATAGGATCGGGCATTTCTATATGCGGAACATCAAAGACCCAAGCCCTCGCGGGATGTCCGTCGTAGAAATCCATCGTATCTGACGGTGCGTGAATAATCTGTATCCCTCGATCTCTGGCGGTATTAATGACAGCATTCATTCGTGGTGCCATGATGTCGACACGCTCCGTTGCACCCCATGACCAGTGCTTATTCCACATATCTACGATAACAATCGCTATTTCGGACGGCTGCCAGACCACCTCCTCTTCGACAACCCGCCAACCGTTGCGCCCAGTCGTCTTGGGCTTTTGCCGAAGGGTGGTTAATTGCAGCCCGGCATTATCAGTGAGTTCATTTGCCCCGGATGCGATGAGTGGGCTGTTGAGTATCATTGTGCGTCCTCCTTGCTTCTCTTTTTTACGAAATTCCCTTTACCATGAACGTCGCATACACCTTTGTGGTCTTAACCAGATCCGATACGCTGACCCGCTCGTTCATACCGTGAGCCCCCTGTCCATTCGGTCCATAACCGACACCGGGCAGTCCACCTTCTTCGACGAAGAAATGCAGGTCGGTAAAGCCACTTGTCGTGCTGAACTTAATCGGTTGACGACGTATGCTACGCACCGCTCGCGCAAACGCTTGAGGAAAGTGATGTTCCGGCTCAACAACGCACGGATCAATCCTCAATATCGAAGCCACGTCTACCTTCAATTCCGCATCAGATTGACAGACCTTTTGAATTGCTCCGCGCAGCTCCGCTTCCGCTCCTGCTAAACGCTCATTGGGGAGGATTCTCCGGTCTATGGAGAAAGTTGTTTGTGCAGGAACGGTATTGACCTTATCCCCTTCCGTGCCGTGAAAGATACCGCCGATGTTAAGCGTGGGGTATCGGTCATCGCCCGAAAAGGTTTTGAAGGCACGGTCTGATGCCTTCAAGCCCTGCTTCAGGGGTTGGATCCCCGTGACCAGAGCAGCTGCCTTTTCAAATGCGTTCAATCCCTTGTCTGGATTGGCGGCATGTGCTGCTTTGCCGTGAACTTTTACTTCTAGCCACAACACGCCGTTGTGACCCACACCTACGTTGAGGACGGATCCACCCTCGCAATTGACGACATAATCTGCTTGAACCAATCCATTACGTGCGACGTATCCCGCACCTAACTCACCACCAGTTTCTTCGTCGCAGGTGAGCGAACACTCGATATTGAAAGCGGGCTGGGTGCCGTTCTCCTGCAGTGCTGCTATCGCGAACAACAGTGCGGCGATGGAATCTTTCATGTCGTCTGCTCCCCTACCGTAGAGCCAATCCCCGACAATCTCTGGCTTAAACGGATCGAATCGCCAATCGCCGGAGACCGGAACAACATCGTAGTGAGCATTGAAGTGAACGGTCTTTTCTGCCCCAACGTCCCACCTCGCGATCAGGTTCATGCGCGGATAATCGTCTGCGTGTGGCACGACTGACTGCGCTTCGGCTTGGGGGACCGGCACAATCTTTGTGCTCATGCCGAGTGTCTCGCACCGTTCCTGAAGCAGCTGTACGATTTCTGCATAGTTTGTGCCGGGTGGGTTCACAGTAGGAATCCTGACCAATTCTTTCAGTGAATCGCAAAGCTTTGCCTTACCTTTTTCAATATAGTTATATATCTGCTCCATAATTGCTTCCTTTGTGCTGTCGCAGCTAGTAAATTGGATACTTTGCTACTCTATAATCTCCGTTACAATTCCCATACCGATCCTCGCCTCCATCTTCTTGATCTCGAACCGTGTACCCACTGTTAGTGCCATCGGTACATCAAGCGAAATTCGCACAGTTGCATGTTCCCCCGGATTGACAATCGCAACCTCCGACGGAAGATGGAGATGTCCTGTAACGTCGATTGTCCAGAGATGAATCTCCGGTTTATCATTACCAACAAGGGGGATATGTGTTCCGCATTCCTCTTGGGTCATCACGTAAACCGCCGCCACAAATTCGGTGTGCGACTTGATACTCTTTGGTTGTGAAACAACTTGCCCCGGCGTAATCCACCCCATTTCCGCATCAACTTGTACTTCATTTTCTTCGCTCTCAGTCGCGTCGGCGTGTCGCAGACCGACACAACGAGTCTTAATCCGGTCCCCTTTGCCGACGACATCAACCGGGTGCCCGACCGCCAAACCGCCCTGAGCCACCTCACCGTATAATGTCGAGGTGCCTTTGGGGTCGTCAATAACCTTACGGATCGGCATCAGCAAAGGCAGCTCAAGTGGATTCAGCGGTTGTGGCATGCAACGATTCATCGCGAAGATGAGATCAACAATCGGCTTCCAGTGATCCGAATTAAGATTTTGCCCCTTATAGTTACATGCCTTCTCTGCATCGCCAACGATGATGGGTGACTCTTCCTCCGCATAACCGCAATCTGTGAGGATCTCACGGATTTCCATCTCACAGATCTCGATTAATTCTATATCCTTGACCTTCTCTGCCTTGTTCAAGAAGGTGACAACCGTGGGGACGCGAACTTGACTCGCGAGCCGAATCTCGGCTTCTGCTTCTGCCGTTACACCGTCGACTGCACTCACTACCAAAATCGCGCCACGAATCCCCGGCGAACCATCTATCAACATCTTGACGTTATCCCCGTGACTCATACCATCAATATGTATGTAATGTCTACCACTTGTTTCATAATCAACCACTTTATAACTGACGTAAGTTTGTAATCCTATTGAGTGATGCGTTGGTTGCTGCGCTTCAAAATCATCCGCATCTATCTGTGTGGAGCCAATCCGTGAGACCACCTTGATTATTCCGGCAGCCAGCATCGTTTTACCGTGTCCTACTCCGCCAAGTGTGCAGATTGTCAACCCTTGATGTCGGTATTGCCTTTTTTCATCCATCGCTTTCCTCTCTGACAGAAATGTGATAAATAATGTGTCAAAAGCGATTGGGGGTTCAACCCCCATAAATCTGTGAACTCACTGCCCACCTACTCACTGTTCCAGATTGAAGATTGGATTGAAAGATGGTATCTGATATTTTACCATAGAGGAGAGGGCAGAGTCCATCAAAAGAAAAATGGGGTGCGGTGGATCATTAGAGAATTTACCTAGATTTGTAATAGTCCACACGGTAGTAGACACTTAGTGTCTGTGCTGCTTGACACCGGCTAAAGCCTTGGCACCCGGCGAGATTTTACTCGCGAACCTGATGGTGTCTGCCATCACTCTGACTATTACAGAATTAATCCAGATTTAACGAAAAAACTTGAGAACTCTCAGTAGGAATTTGTGTCTATATTATAACTATGCTTGTGTCTATATATAATTATACTGTGAGTAATGTGATTGCATTAGAGCCCGTTGATGAATTGAATCGAATCGTGTAAAATAGCCCTGCCAATGTTTGCACCCTAGGACAAATTCCCGCTGTGAGGGGTTTTTATGTGGTATTTCAGAAGTGGGTCTTTGAATCATTGGGTTCAAAACGTGGCGAGGCATAAGGGGGATACGATAGCAATGAACTCTGAAAAAAGCTTAAAGCCAACCCGATGTAAGCTACCATTCCTCCAAAGAAAAATTGGGGCAATGTTTTCGATTATGACAAAGCACCCTATAAACAGCGAAATCGAGTGGAGAGATTCATTAATCGAATCAAACCGCTTAGACGAATTGCGACTCGCTACGACAAGTGTGCCGAGACTCTCGCTGCGTTTCTCCACATTGTTGCCGCATACATCGCGGTCTCTTAATCCGTTAATATGCCTTAAGACTTTAACTCTCATTACGCTAATATGGCTAGGCTTAATCATGTTTGTATCTGGTTGTGGGGAAGATAAACTAGAACCCCCAACTCAGAATCAAATCCCGATCGAACCTCAGCTTGTCGTTTTTACATCAGATATCGAAATTTTAGCAGCCGCGCATGTCAAAGGTGATGCCAGCCAATTCCAACGAGCCTCGGACGATATTTCCGTCAAATGGGACTGGGGAGATGGGCAGCAGACACCCTACAGTCATAACCTCGTTACGGAACATACCTACAGAGCCGAAGGTGAATATCTCATCACTTTGACTGTCCGAGATAATGCTTCTACATCTGTCATTGCCACGCAGCAAAAAACCGTCACTGTCGTAATTAAGACGGAGATTGTTTCGGAAACGGATGGGGCAACCATGCGCCTAATCCCCGCTGGAGAATTTCAGATGGGCAATGCTTTCTTTGACGAAGATCTTTTCAGAAGAGAACGTATCCTTAACGAGGGCTTACCCCACGAAGCACCTATCCATACTGTTGTAGTGGATGCGTTTTATATGGATGTAACCGAGGTGACCAACGCTATGTATCGGCAATTTGTTGAAGAAACGGGGCATAGGGAGCCTCGTGACATCCTCCACAAGCCCAGCTATCCGCCCAGCTATCCGGTCTTCGGGGTTTCTTGGCACGATGTGATGGCTTATGCACAATGGGCGGGGAAACGACTGCCTACTGAAGCCGAATGGGAGTATGCAGCACGCGGTGGGTTGGTCGGGGTGCGGTATCCGTGGGGCAATAAAATTACCCATAATGACGCCAATTATGCGGGGATAGGAGATAGAGATCAGTGGGGAACCACGGCTCCCGTTGGAAGTTTTCCGCCCAATGGTTACGGTTTGTACGATATGGCGGGCAATGTCTGGGAATGGTGCCTTGATGCGTATGATGCGGAGTTCTATGCCAATAGTCCAAGAATCAATCCCATCTCAGGAGGACCCATCGAACAAATTGTCGAGAATTTCCGGAAGGACATAACCCCTCGCGTATCACGAGGCGGATCATTTCAAGTCGGCAAGAGTTCCCTGCGGGTCTCCCATCGGAACCTCAGAAATAAAGCGGGTTTTTTGTGGTTTGACAGAGGCTTTCGCTGCGTAAAGCCTCTGGGACCTGAATTACGGAAATTACAACAATAGTTATCGGGCTGTGTTCTATCGTTAAATACGTGAGAAATTTGTTCCATCTGACGTAAAGATCAGGATAGGCTCTGAATTTTTATGGGGCTGTGGTGACGACACCGAAGAAACGGCTTCGGTAGAAATCCCGATTCTTCTCAAAAATGTGACAGTGGAAGGAACGTATGCAGTCAAGGCGGCGATAACGGGTACAGGGACAAAGCCAATAAGGGCGGAACAAAATCTGACTATTAAAACCCGAGTTGCCACTTCAATTGTAAAGGGGTTTCCAACACCAGTTGACCCCTATCACCCCCTAAAAAAACGATTTGAGAACAGAGGAGGCATAGCAGATGCAACGGAGATACAATCTCGCATATTTCATTTTAGCTAGCGTTGTAGCCTTGGTACTGACACCGCTGATGGTAAGTGCTGCCCCACAAGCACAGATTGCCTTCGCGTCTAATAGAGATGGGAATTGGGAGATCTACGTGATGGACGCTGATGGGAAGAATCAGCGAAGACTCACTAAAAATCCCTTTGATGAATGGGATCCCTCATGGTCTCCGGACGGTAAACGTATTGCCTTTACTTCCAGTGAGGCTAGGAACATTAGGGGTGGGAACTGGGAGATCCACGTGATGGACGCCGATGGGAAGAATCAGCGAAAACTTACTAACAATCGCTTTGCTAAAGGGGATCCCTCATGGTCTCCGGACGGTAAACGTATTGCCTTTACTTCTAGTGGGAATTGGAACATTGCGGGTGGGAACTGGCACATCTACGTGATGGACGCCGATGGGGGTAATCAGCGAAAACTCACTAGCGGTTCCTTTGATAATTGGGATCCCTCATGGTCTCCGGACGGTAAACGCATTACCTTCTCGTCTAATAGGGAAGGGTTTGGGAACGCGGAAATCTTCGTGGTGGACGCTGATGGGAAGAATCGACAAAGACTCACTGAAAATCCCGCGCATGACAGGTATCCCTCATGGTCTCCAGATGGCGAACACATTGCCTTTTCGTCTAATAGGAATGGGAACTATGAAATCTACGTGATGAACGCCGATGGCGGGCAACCGCGAAACCTTACCAAAGATATCGATGGTGACTATTCACCCTCATGGTCTCCGGATGATAAACGCATTGCCTTCTCGTCTAATAGGAATGGAAACAGTGAAATCTACGTGATAAACACCAAGGGCAGACGGGATCAGCGAAGACTCACCCATAATAGCCATGATGATATTGATCCTGTATGGTTTGACCCTACTTTTGCAGTTGAAGTTGCTCCTTTTGCAGTTGCTCCCGCAGGCAAAAAACTCACGCTATGGGGCTCGCTCAAACAAGTCGATTGACAACTGCCATTATGATGAAAACAGTGTTCACTGAAATGTGGAAGTGTACGGGATAGGTCATAAACGCCAATGCAGGAGTGAAAACTTCATACTATAATAACGCAAATTGCTACTTATGAGGAAACAGTTCAGTCCGAAAGGAGCGTTATCAATGAAAACCTTACTAATAACCTTTGTCTGTCTGATTCTATTGATCGGGCAGATTGTGCTAAGTGACGCCAAAACCCCTAAACCAGTAATTATTCCTGCCCCGGCTGGCGTAAATACTAGTTGGGGTCATTCCGTCGACATTAGCGGGAAAACTCTGATCGCTGGGTATACCTCGTATACCGGGAACAAGGGGGGAGTCTTTATCCTTGAACAGCAGGGGAAGAAGTGGGAAGTTTTGAATCACTTTAGAACACAAAATGAGAATATGAGGGATTGGTTTGGACACGATGTTGCTATTAGTGGGGACGCTGCTGTCATCAGTGCTTACGAATTTGGTGGGAACAAGGTAACCGCCGGTTGGGTTTTAGGAGGCGGTCCTGGAAGAGTCTATGCCTACCGTCGAGGAACTGGAGGTTTTATTCCGGTGCAAAACTTCAAAGCCGCCGATGCCCAGAACGAGGACCGGTTCGGATATGCCGTTGACCTCAGTGGAGAAGATCTTCTTGTTATTGGTTCCCCTTATCATGACGAGCAGAAGGGGGCCGTATATGTCTACGTGCAGGAAGGGGGCACATGGATACAAAAAGCCAAACTCCAAGCGGACGACGCAGCACCAAGAGCCCGGTTGGGGTGGGATGTCGGTGTTGCTGGAGATACTATCATTGCCGGTGCACCGCTCACTGCTGCACCCGAAAGAAACTCCGGTGCCGCTTATGTCTTTAAGCGGCAGGGAAACGATTGGGTACAGGCGGCAAAGTTGACCCCTGAAGACGGGGATGGCGGCGATGCGTTTGGTTTTTCTGTTGACGTCAGTAAGGATCGCGTTATCGTCGGAGCCAGCAGAGATGAGAACGATGCGAAAAAACGCGGTTCCGGCTCCGCGTACATCTTTAGCAGCGTTGGGGAGGTCTATACACAGGAAGCGAAATTGAATGCTAAAAATCTTCAGGAAGATGCCGGTTTCGGGGTGACAGTCGCAATTGATGTCAACCGTGCCCTTGTCGGCGCACCTACGACTGATACGAAAGTGGGTAACGATTCCGGTGCGGCTTACGCCTTTTTGAAGGTCGGTGCCGACTGGGTATTGCAGGCGACAATTATACCTAAACAAGTACTGGACCAAGCTCGAGGTCAAAATCTAACCAGTGGTGATAACATGGGCAGTGCCGTTGCCCTTGATGGCGTATTAGGACGAAGATTTAACTACGCTGCCATCGGCGTACGATGGGCTGTCACTGCTAACGGCGTTGATGCAGGTTCGGTATATGTCTTCGATACTGAAAATGAAGATAGTCTTAATCTGCCATTGTCCGTTGAACCACGCGGTGACTTGGCACTGACGATGTTTGGGGACATCAAACGGACAGCCTTACTTCAAAACTTTCCGAACCCGTTTAACCCTGAAACATGGATACCTTACACGCTAGCTAGTGGTGCGGACGTGAATATTCGTATCTATGATATCCAGGGCAAGCTGGTCCGTCAGTTGGACGTTGGTCAGCAGCCTGCGGGCAGCTATCTCAGTAGAGAGGCTGCTGTCTATTGGAATGGTAAGGACCTATTGGGTGAGTCGGTATCGAGTGGTATCTATTTCTATACGCTCAAAGCGGATGCGTTTTCAGATACCCGCCGCATGGTTATCCTGAAATAGTATCAAATGACCCGATGATGGTTGGAGAAAAATGCTAGTAACTTAGGTTAAAATAATTACCCCTTGATATTGTTTGAACCCTCTCTACCTCCTCCAAAGCCTAGGAGAGAATCCGATTAACCAACCGCTTCTTCTGATCGCATGTTGATGATCTGTTTATCATTGAGCTAGGACTGAGTTGCCAAATAAATCACAGTTTTGTTGTCGCATACAGGTCAACGTCTTAATTCGTCAACACGCCCTAGGGAATTGATCATGCCAACGGATCCAGATCTTATTCATCAGACGCTCAAAGGCAACGCGCGGGCTTTCGACACTCTAGTTCAGAAATATCAGTCAGTGATTTATGCCCAAGCGCGGCTTCTTGTACAGAATCCGCAGGATGCCGAAGATCTAACGCAAGAAGTGTTCATCAAAGCGTATCAAAATCTTCCACAACTGCGCGATGCCAGTCGGTTTGCTGGCTGGCTGTCGCAAATTGTGAAGAATGTCTGTATGACATGGCTCCACCAGCAGCAGGGAGTGTCAAAATCTCGCCAGAGGGACGAGGATCCAATTTTAAATCTGTCTTCTACTGAGGCGACGCCAGAACAATTCCTAATAAAAAAAGAATTGAACCAGACAATCTTAACGGCGATTGATTCGCTATCGGCTACGGATGCGGCAGTTGCGCACGATTTCTACATTGACCACCTCAGCTATGATGAAATCTCAGAGAAACACAGGCTGTCGCACCGTGCCATCGCTAGCCGACTGCATCGCGCCAAACAACGCATCGCCGAGAAGGTTAAACGTTCTCTCGGCGCACTTGGTGTTTTCTGGAAGCGTTGGGAAACATCCATTCTATGGGGGATGAAAATTATGTCAGTCGTTTCGCGTTCTTGGTTTATCTCTTTAGCAATCCATTTGTGTATTGCTAGTATCATTGGAGGATATCTGGTAACACAAAGTCAGCCATTCAAGGATTTGGTGGATGTTGAAATCTTTCGGCCAGCGAATCCGCCACCCAAACCACAAGTTCGGAAACCCGTCATTAAACCCGTTCAAAAGCCAGAGGTGCCAATCAAAAACACAGTCGTCGTTGAACCGGTTAAAGTCCAACAAAGAGTGATGAACAGGGCTATCGATGGGACAAGCACTGTCCGATCGCAAACCGTTTCCGCGTTCTCAAATCAAGCCTTGAAACTTAATGCCCCTATCAACCCCAATATGCCGAAAGTGGTCAATCCCCATGCACCTGTGCCTCAAGTCGTAGCACATACAGATGTCCCTATTTCTGATGCGCCCGATGCGCTAGCATGGTCTTCACCTGTCGTCGCGGGCACAGGTAAAAACGGTGGGCGCATGGGGCGTGGGATTGGAGGTAGTGATCGTGGAATTTCTGAGGGAACTGTGCAGGTTAGGATCGCTGATGTATTCAAGTTACCACCGAGGCTTATGATGGTCAAGGAGGTTGGAGCCGTTCGGGATGCCTTGGACGAGGTGGTTGGTAGCATTATGCTCGGTAATCTTGAGGTGCTACCCCTGCCTCGTGGTGAGCCGGGAGGTCGTGTTGTTGGTAAGGGTCGCGATATTCGTGGGGTCCTCCGGTTTACCCGGGTCCGTCACAGTCTCTCCGACTGGTGGACAGATGCTTCTTCGCTGAACGCATGGGCAAAGTGGATGAATGAGCGGACGAGGATTAAAACAGACATGAACGTCGAAGGTGGCGCACTCAAGTTCACCGATGCGAACTTGCAGAAAGCACCTCTGCTTTTTATGACGGGTCATGATCCTGCACTCACCCGTTCCCACGGCCTGATGGATAGTTGTCATTATTACGTTGGCGGTGGTAAATTGGGTAATCGCTTGTCTGAAAACGAAGCAGCAGCACTCCGTCGGTATCTCGTCGAACAGGGCGGCGTCCTTGCTTTCGATGACTGTGGGGTGAACGCACCGGCGCAAGCGATGACTCGTCTGTTTCTCGCTCAGATGCGTTTTGTTATGCCTGAATATCAGGTAACACGAATTCGAAATGATCATGAGCTGTACAGCAACTTCTATCAGATGGGCGGACCGCCAGTTGGATTCGATGTGTGGTGGTGGGGAACCCAACCGCCGAGGCGGAACTATCTTGAAGGAATTTTGGTTGATGACCACATTTCGGTGTTAGTATTCCGTCGTGATTATATGTGTGCGATGGAGTCGGTCAATCTGCCAAGCCGTCGTGTGTACTACTCGCCCAACGTTTACCGTTTTATGACCAATGTTGCCATCTATGCGCTAACACACGGTAAAATTTCGGATTACTCCGGTTATGTGCCGGAAGATAAACTAGAGCAGCAAAGGTTGCCAACCCGTGCGCCGCAAGCCGCAGCAATCGGAGCGGTTGAATAGCATCTGTTGATTAGTCACGTACATCTGCCATTATTGAGGGAACGGTGTTTGTTGAGATACGGTAGCGTATAAAGAATA
This sequence comes from Candidatus Poribacteria bacterium, assembly GCA_965208425.1. Lineage (GTDB taxonomy): Bacteria > Poribacteria > WGA-4E > WGA-4E > PCPOR2b > PCPOR2b. The sequence goes on from OZ242335.1 coordinate 1,057,503, forward strand.
AGCGATCGATTTAAAAACAGAGGAGGAATAGCAGATGCACCGGAGAACCAATCTCGCCCATCCGATTTTAACTAGCGTAGTAGCCTTGGGTCTAACACTGCTGATGGTAGTCGCTGAGGCACAGGCGCAGATTGCCTTTGAGTCTGATCGGGATTGGGACGTGCTACACTTTGAAATCTACGTGATGGACACCGATGGTGGTAATCAGCGAAACCTTTCTAACAATCCTGGTGATGACAGGCAGCCCTCATGGTCTCCTGATGGTAAACAGATCGCCTTCATGTCTGAAAGGGATGGTCCCCAGCAAATCTACGTGATGGACACCGATGGTGCCAATCAGCGAAACCTTTCTAACAATAACTTTAAAGACTCGAACCCCTCTTGGTCTCCAGAGGGTAAGCGGATTGCCTACGTGTCTCAGCGGGCTGGGGCCCCTGAAATCTACGTAATGGACGCCGATGGCGGCAAACCTCAAAACCTCACTAACAATGCTTTTGCTGACTATGCACCCTCATGGTCCCCTGACGGTAGGCGCATTGTCTTTTATTCTTCGAGGGATGGGGACATGGAAATCTACGTGATAGACGCCGACGGCGGCAAATCTCAAAACCTCACTAACAGCCGTGGTGATGATAGGCATCCTGCATGGTCGCCAGACGGTAAGCGCATTGCCTTTCAATCTTGGAGGGCTGGAAACTTAGACATCTATGTGATGGACGCCGATGGGGATAATCAGCGAAACCTGACCAATCATCCCTTTAAGGATTGGGAACCGTCATGGTCTCCTGACGGTAGACGGATTGTCTTCGTGTCTGACAGGGAGGAGGATGCGAACCCTGAAATCTATGTGATGGACGCCGATGGGAGTAATCCTCGAAACCTGACCAATCATCCCGAGGATAACACTGCTCCTGTATGGTTTGGTTCTGCTTTTGCTGTTGCGCCCGCCGGCAAAACACTCACAATATGGGGACGGCTTAAACAGGTTGACCGATGAAGAATAATACGTTACGTAAGGATAAACGGAACAGTGCTCTGTTTCCTACGAAGCTACCTCGTCGCTGCAGGTTTGAGATTGGGCAAGTCCGATGCCGTAAGTCCCGAAACGGGACAACGGAATCGGGACTTAATTGGCAAGGGGTTACCTAAACGAGTTGGCCTCTATCAAATTCAAAGGAAAATAAACCGATTTGAGAGCAGAGGAGGAATAACAGATGCAACGGAGATACAGTTTCGGACATTTAATTTTAGCTAGCATTGTAGCCTTGGTGCTGACCCTACTAATGATATGTGTTGATGCACAGGCACAGATTGCCTTCTCGTCTGGTAGGGCTGGGAACGCTGAAATCTACGTGATGGACGTCAATGGGAAGAATCAGCGAAGACTTACCAATAACCCCGCTAGTGACCATTCACCCTCATGGTCCTCCGACGGTAAACGGATTGCCTTTGTGTCTGATAGGGATGGGCACGTTAATATACGCGGTAGGTCCACTGATGAAATCTACGTGATGGACGCCGATGGAGGTAATCAGCGAAACCTTTCTAACGATCCTCATGATGACAGGCATCCCTCATGGTCTCCTGACGGTAAACGGATTGTCTTCTCGTCTTATAGGGATAATAATAGGGATCATAACATTGAAATCTACGTGATGAACGCCGATGGAAGCAATCCTGAAAGACTCACTAACAATCTCACTGAGGACGAGTATCCCGCATGGTCACCTGACGGTGAACGGATTGTCTTCAGTGCACGTAGGGAGGGGCACTTTGAGAACGACTTTGGAATCACGTATGAAATCTACATGATGGACGTCGACGGGGATAATGAACAGAGACTGACTGAAAATCGCAATAATGACTGGGATCCCTCATGGTCACCTGACGGTGAACGGATTGCCTTCCATTCTGATAGGAAGGGGGACGTTGTAAGCTGGGACATCTACGTGATGGACGCCGATGGTGGCAATTCTCAAAAACTGACCAATAATCGCCATGGTGATTATTCGCCTTCATGGTCTCCCAACGGTGAACGTATTGCCTTCATGTCTACTAGGGATAGGGATAGAAACCTTAGCTCTGAAATCTACGTGATGGATGCCGATGGTGGCAATCCTCAAAACCTGACCAATAGTCCGGGTGGTGACGGTGGTCCTGCATGGTTGAACTCTCCGTTTTCGGTTTCTCCTGCGGGCAAGAAGTTTACAATGTGGGGACGGCTCAAACAGGTCGACTAACAACTACCATTATCGCTAAAACTGCCCAGTGTTAAGAAAAGTTTGACAGGTACGCCAGATTCGGTTACTATCAGATGCGATTTGAGGCCATAAAAGTATCTGTATTTACTCTCTATCTTGCTTCGCCAAGATTTCCTTGATACAACATAAATCATAGCTTTGTTGTCGCATACAAGTCAGGCTCTTAATTCGTCATACGCCATAGGAGATTGATTATGCCAACGGATCGAAATCTGATTCATCAAACACTCAAAGGCAATGTACGGGCTTTCGACACCCTAGTCCAGAAATATCAGCCGGTGGTCTATGCCCGGGCGCGGCTTATTGTAAAGAATCCGCAGGATGCCGAAGATCTAACGCAAGAAGTCTTTATCAAAGCCTATCAAAATCTCCCAAAACTGCGCGATACCGGTCGGTTTGCTGGTTGGCTGTTGCAAATTGTGAAGAATATCTGCGTGACATGGATCCACCGGCAGAAGGAAATCTCAAAATCTTGTCAGAGGGACGAAGATCCAATTTTAAATCTATCTTCTGCTGAAGCGACGCCAGAACAATTTCTGATAAAAAAAGAATTGAACCAGACAATTTTGAAGGCGATTAATTCACTGCCTACTACGGATGCCGCAGTTGCACACGATTTCTACATTGACCACCTCAGCTATGACGAAATCTCAGAGGAACATGGGCTGTCGCATCGTGCCATTGCCAGCCGACTGCATCGTGCCAAACAACGCATCGTCAAGAAGGTCAAATATTCTCTAGGCGCATTTGGTATTTTCTTGAAGGATTGGGAAACCTCCGTACTGAAAGGGACGAAGATTATGTCCACCATTTCGCATCCTTGGTCTATCTCTTTTGTAATCCACTTCGGTCTCGCTAGTATCATTGGAGGCTATCTAGTAACACAGACCCAATCATTTGAAGATTTGACAGCCACTGAAATCTTTCAGACAGCGAATACGCCGCCCAAGCCGCAAGTTCGGCAGCCCGCCATCAAACTCGTTCAAAAGCCAGAAGTGTCGATTGAAAATACGGACATCGTTGAACCGGTTAAGGTCCAACAAAGGGTAATGAACATGGCTATTGTTGGGACAAGTGCTGTCGAATCGCAGACCATCTCCGCGTTCTCAAATCAAGCCTTGAAACTTAATGCCCCTATCAGCCCCAATGTGCCGAAGGTGGTCAACTCCAATACACCTCAAGTTCTAACCTATACAGCTGACCCCGTTTCTAATGCACCTGATGCTCTAGCATTGTCTTCGCCCGTTGTCACAGGCACGGGTAAAAACCGTGGGCGCACGAGCCGCGGGGTTGCTCGCTCTAGCAGTATTGACGAAGGAAGTAGTAGCAGTGCAGAACGGGGTGATTTTGGTTTAGGAAATGGTGTGAATCAGACCCGGACCAGAGGACGTGTTGGGATAGGGTCGCTGATTGGTGCCGAAGGAGCAACCAGCATTGAGGACACCCTTTCCGATGTCACCGAAAAGGTAACACTAGGAGGCGGAGTGCCTGAACTGCCATCTGGTGGTCCCGGTGCTATTGTGGTGGGGCGTGGTCGAGATATGATGGGCCGCTTAAACCTTGCTCGATTTGAAAATCCGATTCACCCTTTTGGATTTATATGTGGCAGCGGCATCGGGAATTTCCGATTTGGGGTCGGTCTGTCCTATTTAGTGCAAACGCTGAATCAAACAACGAAAATCAAGACACAACTGGTTGAGGCAGTCCAACTCAAGGATGCCGCACTCTTCCAGACACCGATTCTTTTTATGGAACCGACCCCCGGGGGCTCAAAGATAAATATGGAACATGTCAAAAGCGAGTACCACTCCTACAGCAATCCAATCTGGAATCCTGCGCGTAGTAAGTACACGGACGCTGAAGCCCAAAGGCTGCGGGAATATGTGATAAATCGTGGAGGATTCGTCTATATAGCGACACATGGAAATACAGATAACGCCATGAAAGGTGCAAGAAAGGTGTTACGGAACCTGCTGCCAGAGCATCATCTCGGCTTTGTTCCGAATGATCACCCGATTTACAACAGCTATTACTCGCTAAATGGTCCGTTGCGTTTCCCCCTGCGCATGACCAGAGCTTTTGGACTCTTGGGTCCTCTTCACTTTGGTCCCTATTCCGAGCTACAAGGTATAACAATTGATGGGCGGCTCGCTGTCTTAGTTGATACCGAACAGATGATGCATGTGATCGACGGCAAAGTTCAGAAACCCTTCTACGGCCAGTCTCAAAGTCTGACTCAGATTTTAGAGGAATTTGCACCCCACGCAGCGCGACATATGATTAACATTGTGGTTTATGCCATCACACATGGCAATATTTCAGATTACTCCGGTTATGTGCCGGAAGATAAGCTAGAGCAGCAAAGATTTTCAACCCGTGCGCCGCAGGTCGCAACAATTGGAGCGGTCGAATAACATCCCTGAAAGCTGTTTAGATGGTAACTTAAGGTTGTTCTAACTTAAATCGCTATTTATCAAACCAATGATTTGCTTAAGGAGGTTATCCCCATGAAATCTCATCCCAAGTACCGATTCTGGTTTATCTCTGTATTGGTACATCTATGCCTCGCGGTTGTTTTCAGCATCATCATTATCAACCAAACCATTCCGAGTCATGTTGATGCCTTCGACGTAAGTATTTTCAAGGCTGAACCGGTGCCCCTTGTGAAGAGGATACCAAATGTTGAAGCTCCTACCGGTGCACCGATACCTATGCCTGATTTTCAAATCCAGTCGCAGTTAGCATCAGCACGGACCCGGGATCTTACAACCCAGCCAGTAAAATCAACCTTCGTATCTGTACCGAAAACTGTGACGGTAGATGTCCCAGTTTCTGAGCCTCGAGCACAGTCTGCACGCACCCAAATCGCCGTCCAGGGAGCGTCTCAATCCTTTCACGCCAATGACCAGCCCGCTCAACTCGCCACCGCTGTCGATCTTCCTCTCCAGTCAGATGCCCCGTTAGCGGCAGGACTGAGCGGAAATAGTTCACTCTCTGGTTCTGGCAGTATTGGCGAAGGGAGTGGTAGCGGCGTTGGACGTGGCACCTTCGGTTTAGGAGGTGGCGTGAACCAAACCTGGAAAAGAGGCCACGCTGGTTTAGGTTCGTTGGTCGGCGCGGAAGGTGCATCTAACATTGATGACACGCTTGCCAACGTCACCGAAAAGGTAACATTGGGCGGTGGCGTGCCTGAACTGCCGCCCGGCAGTCCGGGGGCTATTGTTGTGGGCCGTGGGCGAGATATCATGGGGCGTCTAAACCTTGCCCGCTTTGAAGATCCGCTTCACCCAAGCGCGGATATATGAAACAGCGGAGTCGGGAATTTCCGATTTGGGGCAGGTCTGTCCTATCTAGTACAATCACTGAATCAAAAAACTCAGATCAAAACACAGCTTGTTGATGCTGTCTACCTGAAGGATGCTGCGTTCTTTCAGACCCCGATTCTTTTCATGGAACCGGTATCAGGTGGCTCAAGGATAAGTCCGGAACACAAGAAGCGGGTGCTCAATTCCCATAAGGTTCCAATCTGGAATACGAGACGTCCGGGTGGATTGAGCAAATACACCGATACAGAAGTCCAAAGATTACGGGAGTATGTAATCAATCGTGGAGGCTTTCTCTATATAGCCACACATGGAACTACGGATAACGCAATGAAAGGCACGAGAAGGGTGCTGCGGGACCTCCTGCCGGAGCACCCACTTGGCTTTGTTTCCAATGATCACCCGATTTACAACAGCTATTATTCGCTCAACGGTCCGTTGCGGTTTCCCCTACGGCATGTCGTGTATAGTGGAATAACCATCCCTCTTCACTTTGGTCCCTATTCCGAATTGCAAGGTATCACTATTGATGGACGACTCGCTGTCTTAGTGGATACCGAACAGATGATGCATGTGATTGATGGCAAAGTTCAGAAACCGTTCTACGGCCACCTCCACAGTCAGAATCAGGTACTTGAGGAGTTTGCACCCCACGCGGCACGCCACATGATTAACATTGTTATCTACGCCATCACACATGGAAATATTTCAGATTACAGCAACTATGTTCCCGAAACAGTTTTGAAAGATTCTGGTAACGAAGGTCCTCGCAAAAAAGCCCCCGTTGTCACACAGAAATTGTAAATTTCTGTTCCAACATCAAACAAGGGCAGGGACAATTGAAAGAACTGCACAATTTGTCAGCAGGTGTACTTTGAAAGGAGGAAGTGGTAGTTTTATCTAGGACCACTGGATAAACATACCTACGAATTGTTATGGTGAACTTAGTCCGTTACATCTACCTTAGTCTCATTGGTCTAGTTCTATTCGTCTTCTTTATCGGTTGTGGTGATGATGAGGTTGAGATTGTTGACGTAGGTCCCGCGGTTGCGGTAACCCCTGAGGGCATCATCAAAGGGACAATTGTAGATTTGGTAACAGCGCAGGGGATTGCAGGTGTCCAAGTTATATTGGTAACGTCGCAGAAACTTCCTAGTGGCGATATTGAACAGGAAGATATAGCGTCAGTAACCACCAATTCTAGCGGGGACTTCATATTTGGCGAGCTCAAAAATGGGGAATATATCCTGAGGATCAATGCCCCAGGTTACTTAAACCAAGAAGCGATAGTAACAGTGAGTCGTAAAGAGGCAGCGACGGTAAATTTTCGTCTTGAGCCCGGTGTGAGGTTTAAGGGTAGAGTGATTTCAGACGATGGCCAGGGGGTAGGTAATGTGCTAATCTCTTTGGGAGAACGTGCGGCAGTGACGAGCGGTGGCGGACAATATGAGATATCGCCGGTCTCCAAGGGCGTATACAACTTGACAGCAGAAAAGCCGGGGTATCACACAACACAGATACCGGGTGTAACAATCGGCGATAGCGACATATCCCGAAAGCTCACGATTCGTCGCCAAGTAACGGGTCAGCTTGTTTTCGTACGTGGCAATGTTGCGGGTGCGGATTTTTTTGGTATTTCAGTTATCAACGCCGATCGCACAGGAGAAAAGGCCCTGACCCACCTGTTCGATGTCCATCCGTCGTGGTCTCCTAATGGTAGGGAAATCGTCTTCAGTCGCTCAGAAAACAACCGTCCACTACAAATCTATATTATGGACAGCGGTGGTGGCAACGCGAGACCGATCAGCGGTGATCAGTTTAATGATAGGCATCCGTCGTGGTCTCCCGATGGTCGTCGTATAGCGTTTGTTCACGCCCGTGCGTTGGGTCAACCATCGATTTACACGATGAATGTGAACGGCGAAAATCGTGTACGCCTTTCCGACTGCCACGCGGATTCTCGACCGACATGGTCGCCTGACGGTGCTGCGATCGTCTATTCTCACCAAACCAATGATGGAGGAACCCGGGATCTTTTTGTGGTAGACATCGAGACATTTCTCGCCGCCCAAGAGGCTCCCCCAGCGAAAGTAGAACCGGAGCCGGAGCCCGAGCCAGAGCCGGAGCCCGAACCGGAACCGGAGCCGGAACCGGAACCACCACAAAAGCAGGAACCGGAGGTGGACCCGCATCAAACCCCAGATGAGGAGGACAAAAAGGCGGGTGAGGGCGATCCACCTCAAGCGCCGGGTGCCGATCCACCAGGAATCCAAGAAGGTATTCAACGTTTGACAACTAGTGCACAGTTCGACATCCACCCGCATTGGAGTCCCGATGGCTCGAAATTGGTATTTACCAAGGAAAGTGCCCCGCTTGATGCTGCGGTGTATGTTCTGGATCTGTTTTCGCGGGTTCAAACCCGATTGACTAACCAAGAAGGTTATAATGGCTATCCGTGTTGGTCTCCTGACGGGACGAAGATAATCTTCAGCAGTAACCGCAACGGTAGTTTGGGTATCTGGATGATGGATGCCGACGGTAGCAATACAGCCCTTATTTTCGATGAATTGGGACAGGATGATATTCTCGGTCAGCAAGCATGGCGCGAGTAAAACATAGATCGCATATCAAAGATAATATTAGATTTCAAACCCTAGCGTCGCCCAACAGCGGCGCTTTTTAGGTCTGATGAAATCCGATCGACGGACGCATAGCACTTATCAGTCATGCACGTCTGCAGTTCTGACTACTTCAGCTATGATGAAATCTCAGAGAAACGCGGGTTGTCGCATCGTGCCATCTCTAGCCGATTGCATCGCGTCAAACAACGCATCGCCGAGAAAGTTAAGCGTTCTCTCGGTGCATTTGGTGTTTTCTGGAAGCGTTGGGAGACAGCCATACTATGAGGGATGAAAATTATGTCAACCGTTTCGCGTTCTTGGTTTATATCTTTAGCAATCCACTTGTGTCTTGCTGCTATTATTGGAGGGTATCTAGTAACACAAACCCAATCATTCAAGGATTTGATGGGCGTTGAGGTTTTGCAATCAGCGAATCCGCCGCCCAAACCCCAAGTTCGGAAACCCGTCATCAAACCCGTTCAAAAGCCAGAGGTGCCAATCAAAAACACGGTCGTCGTTGAATCAGCTAAAATCCAACCGAGAACGACAAATGCAGCTGTCGTTCGTACAGCCACTGTCCGGTCGCAAGCCGTCTCCGTATTCTCAAATCAAGCGTTGAAACTTAATGCCCCTGTCAACCCCAATGTGCCGCAAGTGGTCAACCCCCATGCACCTATACCCCAGGTCGTAACGCATACAGACGCCCCCGTTTCTGATGCGCCCGATGCGCTAGCACAGTCTTCACCCGCCGTCACAGGCACAGGCAAAAATGGTGAGCATATGGGTCGTGGGATTGGAGGCGCTGGTCGTGGAATTTCCGGGGGGACTGTGCAGGTCAGGATCACTGATGTGTTCGAGTTGCCACAGGGACTTACAATGGTCAAGGAGGTTGGAGCCGTTCGGGATGCCTTGGACGGGGTGGTTGGTGGTGTTATACTCGGTAATCTTGAAGTGCCACCCCTGCCTCGTGGTGAGCCGGGAGGCCGTGTTGTTGGTAAGGGTCGTGATATTCGTGGTGTCTTCCGTTTTACGCGCCTTCGGCACGGCCTCTCTGATTGGTGGGCAGATGCCTCCTCGCTGAACGCGTGGACAAAGTGGCTGAACGAACGGACGAAAATTAAAACCGACATGAACGTCGAGGGTGGAGCACTGAAGTTGACTGACACCTATGTGATGAAATCACCGATACTCATCATGACTGGACACGATCCCGCTCTTGTTAAATCAAAAGATATAAAACAGATGGACACCGGGCGAATGATGCGTATTAAGAGTAGTCAATTCTCTCAATCGGAAGCGGTCTCGTTGCGGCGATATCTGGTCGAAAAAGAAGGGTTCTTCATTTTTGACGACTGTGGTTTCCACGCTGCCGCTCAATCGATGACCCGTCTGTTCCTGACGAATATGCGGCACATTATGCCAGAATATCATGTGGGACGCATTCCCAACAGCCATGAAATTTATCACAACTTTTATCAAATGGGTGGGCCACCCATTGGTTTTGATATTTACCATAACCAGAGGTCAATTGCCTTTTTTTCAACGGGTGGACACCCTTATGTTCGACCACGGAACTTTCTTGAAGGCATTTTTATTGGCGACAAACTTTCTGTGCTGGTCATTCGTCGAGACTATATGTGCGCGATGGAAGCAGTCAGTCTGCCAAGCCGTCGCGTGTACTACTCACCCGGCGTCTACCGTTTTATGACTAACGTTGCCATCTATGCACTTACGCACGGTAAAATTCCAGACTACTCCGGTTATGTGCCGGAAGATAAGCAAGAGCAGCAAAGAATCCCAACCCGTGCGCCCCAAGCCGCAAGAATCGGAGCGGTTGAATAATATCTGTTAATAAATCGCCCACGCCTGCATCTATATTTCCTATCACATCTCAAGTTTCACCGAAGCGCGTTGATTCATAAGAGCCTGTTTGAAAAATCATTTGATACGGTTAGGACTTACGCAGTTGGTTCATAAGTCCCCCTGATAAGGGGGATTTAGGGGGTTAAAAATAAAAAAATCTCGCTCTGCGTACTAAATTTGCGTAAGGCCTGTCTTTTTAAAACAAGTTCTAAGCCGATCTCGTAATCCCGCAACGAGGGTCTGTAACGCCACAGGATTCTCATCTAGGAAGGGCACAACGAGATCCGCATACGCCTTACACGGCTCAGTGTAGACCGAGAAATTAGGAATGACATCCCGGCGATACCACGCAACCGCCCCCTCAAGGTCGCCGCCGCGTTGCGCGACATCCCGTAGCAGACGACGCAGCACCCGCTCATGCGGTTCAACGTCAACAAAGAGTTTGACATCCATCAGATCTCTAAGTGCTGCCTCCCACAGAATAAGATGCCCTTCGACGATGATCAGATCGCTCGGTTGAATTGTGGCAGGCGCATCACCACGGGCAAACGCCCGCGTTCCTTCGGGCGGCGTTTCAATCGGTTGACGGGCAGTCAATTGACGGATATGTTCAAGCAGTACCTCCCACCGAACCGCATCCGGATGATTCGCAGTAATGACCTTTTCCCGTTCTTCTGGTGGGTATTTTGACCAATCCTTGAAGTAGTAATCTTGGTGCAGAATCACCGGCGAGAATTCTTTCAGCCCTTCCGCTAGTGTCTTTGCTAATGTTGTCTTCCCTGATGCTGAACCACCCGATATTCCAACTATCACCGGTTTGAAGTTTTGGGACATGCACAACTCCTTCCCACCAATTAAGCGCGGTTGTTCCACGACTTATCACGGATTATACTCCCAATTCGCCTTTCGAGTTCCGTATTTTGTTCCATTGATGACGGTCTGATGGCAATTGAGGCAGGCATTGTAGGATTTAACTCCATGACTTTCGTGGTCAAACTGGATCTCAGGAGTATTGTGAACATGACAAGTGAGGCAGGTGTAAGCCTCGTACACATTATCTGCATGGATACTTAGCCGATCGCCCGCTTTCTTAACCGTATATTCCTCCTCGTTTTTTTTGTCGGCTACCAGCCAGCGGTTATCTCCCTTTTCTGTCGAAATCGTTGTTGTTCGAGAAAGGGACGTTCCGTGCAGATTAAATTCCCATTGTAAGTTTTCTGAGACAACTCCCTCGCTATCCAAATCACTCTGGAAGTGCGAATCGATGGTAAACAGCAGCACCTCCGACGTATGGCATTTCGCACATGGGACATCGTGAACCTCTGTCAAAGGAAAGAATTCATCGTGATCTAACTTTTCTCTGCCATGCAGGACAACGGAAAGCAGCAAAATTGGTGCGAGGGCAAGATGGCAGCGGAGGAGGATGCGTCGTGCGCGATGTACAGTGAAGCTGACCGCAACGCCAGTGCCAAGATTAAGCAGCGCCAACGTGAACGCCAACCACGAATGCCAAACGAGCGGTTGAGCTGCTGAGTGGATGAGGACAAGCGATAATCCTAAAGATGCGAGTCTTTGATGGTATTTGAGCCAGACCTGCCGACTTCCCCATCGGATTAACCGTGTTCGCAGAATGTAGCCACTTGCGATAAAGATAATGATAGCACCGATGATACTGAGCGTATGTCGTGCTTCACCAAAACTCGATCTCAGGATGAAGAAGAGGGATATAAGAATCGCCCCAACAACGCCTTGAGCGATTTGAATGAATGGATTCATAGCGGGAAAATAATAGAAAAGCCGGGTCATGTGATGGAAATGTAGTTTCAACGGAAGCATCCCAGTTGGTAGGCGAGGCGAGTGCCAGTCGAACCTCGAAACGAATGAAAAATACTCAAGGAAGCCACAATTCCCAAAACTGACCCGGCTATTAATTTTTGGAGGCAAATGTGATTACAAAAGGTGCAATCTTTATGCCAAAACTGACATCCCGCTGAAGCCTGCAATAATTAGAACACAACTTCATTAGGATGTCAAGTTTTGTGCAAATATTTGACAGTGGTGTTCAGGTTTTGAACAGCCTTAACCCGCTTTTATTTTATGGTGACATACCGTACTTGTCCCTCATGTTTTACGAGTAGCAAGATTTTGGTTTCACCCATTGCCGTCTCCACTGCTGCTTTGAATTCCGCTACGCTGTGAACAGGCTGGTTCTCAATCTCAAGGATCAAATCTCCTTTGCGGAGTCCCGCCTTGGCAGCCACACTACCCGGCGCAACACTAGCAATTAACACTCCTTTATCGCTAGTGTGTCCGAGTTTTTCAGCCAAATCGGCTGTCAGGTTCTGAACGGAGAGTCCTTTCCAAAGATCTACATATTCCTTAGAATCTTTGCCGTGTTGAACAACCGGTTTGGAACGTTCACTAAGCGTCACAGAAATATCTTGTGTTTGACCGTCGCGCAGGATGGAAATCGAGACTGCGGTCGTCGGCTTATACATGGCAATTACAGCGCGAAGGTGATTCACATTCTTAATCGCTTCATTGTTAATAGAGAGGATAACATCACCTCTTTGTAAGCCAAATTCGGTAGCGGGTGTGTCATCAAAAACAGCGGTGATTAAGGCACCCATCGGTCTGTCTAGACCCAGTTTCTCAGCCAGATCTGAATCGACTTCCTGAATCGAAACGCCAAGCCAACCGCGTGCGACTTTTCCATATTCGATTAACTCTGTCGCAACCTGTCTGACCGTGTTAATCGGTATGGCAAATGCGCCCTTTGATGGGCTGCCAATGGTCATGCCGATAATTTCACCTTTCGCACTGACAATCGCACTGCCTCCCGAACCGGGACGCAGATTCGCATCAATCACGAGCCAGTTCTCATAATCGACGATATGTGGATTACGCCCAACGCCGCTAACCATGCCCAGCGAAATCACAGGTTCCTGATTCGCGGTATGTCCGAGGGCAACCATCAATTCACCGATAGCAACGTCATCCGAGTTACCGAATCGCGTCGTTGGAAGGCCGTCGGTATTGATTTTAAGTACAGCAATTCCTGTACTTTTGTCGGATGCGACCACTTCAGCGTCAAGCTGTGTACCGTTCTGAAGCGTGATAGTCATCTCCTTCCTATCATCGACTAATGCGGTAACGGTGGCAATGTGGCCGTGTTCATCGAGCAATATACCAGATCCGAAATTGACTTTATATCCAATCTCGTGCGAGAGTATATCTTTAGGTCTCACATTATATTCTCGCTTTTCCTGATGCGGGTCAGGGGAAAAGAAAAAGTGATCTTCCGACTTTTCATCTCGGTTTGAGTTTGGACGCAACCAACGATGAAATTCCTCTGGAACGAACGGAAATCCGTCGCGACGTTCAAAGTGTTCAAAACGTGGATCCCGATCTTTATCTGATCGCTCGGTTTCAATTCCAACAACCACTTCTCCAACTTCCTGCACGATCCCAGCCAAACTTTTGCTGAGTGCTTGCAATGTCTGTCGCTCATCTGCTGTCCATGCAGCCTGTTGGAGTATACCAAAGGCGAGTATGCAGATAAAAACGATGCTGCGGGTTTGGGGTATATTCACTTTCATGTTTTTAACCTCCTTTACGGTTTGAATGGTAACACACTGTATATATAGATAAGTTTCATCAAAATTTACTATACCATTCAGATCATGTTGGAAACTAGGGGGATAATAGGGTATAATACCTACCAGTTTTGATGAACAGATTTTTGAAGCGTCTATATGATGCTTTTACCTGTCTGGCTGCTAAAATGAAAGGGAGGATTCACCATGTGTCATAAGACAAATTCTCAAAAGCAATGGATTCTCGCCATAATGTTTATTGTAGCGGGCATCCTTATTCTACCAAATTTAACTCAAGCAGGGGAAATCTTGTTTGAAGATACTTTTGATAAGGCGAATGACAAATTGAACGGTACGGGAAAATGGCACACGGTTTCTGGGGCGTGGGCTATTAAAAATGGTAAATTGACACAGAACCAACAAAACGGTAAAAATCTGATCCTTGTATCCGATGGTCATTGGGATGAAGAGTGGAATGACTATTGGTTCTATTCAACAATCTATCTTGCACGCGGTAAAAGTCCCCTCCTCATTTGGCGATTCCACAGTGATGAAGGTGCGGGTTTTGGCGGTAAAGAGGCTTTGCCACCCCGGATGCAAGAGAGCTTGCGCCGTCATGTCATTTATTGGGAACTGAACAAGGACGGAAACAGATCCGTTGTGATGCGGCATATACGGCATATTGTGAAAGAGTTTGAAAAAACCGAAACGAAAACGAAAGCTGATAGGGGCGAAGAGTACTGGATCAAAATCGAAAATCACCCGGCAGGCTATCGCGTTTTCCTCACAGATAATGGCGCAGCAGCAGCCTCAGGAAATTACGGCCCAGTTCTATTTGATGTTAAGGATTTCAACATAAAGGGAGAGGGACGAATCGGTTTTGGGACGCAAGAGGCGGCAATCGAGGTAGATAACGTGTTTGTCACTGAACCTGAAAAAAATCCTTTCGCCGTAGAGGCGCAGGGTAAGTTGACAACCACCTGGGGGCTACTGAAATCAAGCGTAGTCCGATAGGATCGCGAAAGGAATACGGTGAATGAATGTTGTAGTATTTGGCGCAGCCGGCTGGCTGGGCAGGGCTGTGCTTGCCAATTTGGCTGGAAAACATCAGGTTCGCGCCTTTGATTGGGTACCAGAGGCATGGGAGGGTTGGAAAGATATTGATGGCGAGTGGCAGGACGGGGAGATTATCCACGGTGATATTGTGGACTTCTCCGCTGTTCACAACGCCATCGAGGGAATGGACGCAGTTATTCATCTCGCAGTCTCTTTCGGGGGCTACAGCGTTGATGATTCGCAGTCGTTCCTGATCAATTTGAAGGGTTTGTGGAATGTGCTGGAATCTGCACGACAGCACGGTATTAATCGTGTGGTGCACATCGGCTCATGTCAGACTGTGCACCCCAAAGGGATATTTTTTACGGCCGATGTTAGAAGACCTGACGGCAGTCAATACGCGGTTTGCAAGCGTTTGCAGGAGGAGATGTGTCGGCAGTTTCACGATGCCCACGGGTCACGGATCATCGTCTTGCGTCCAGACTATATCGTGGATAGTCGATTGGGAATCAACAAGCGCCGAGAGGAACTAGGCTCTGAGGAGGCGCCGGTGCGGAATGGCTGCGTATGTAGGCACGATCTGGCGGAAGCTTGCCGTCTCGGAATAGAGTCCACAGCAATTGACTTCGATATCTTCCATATCGTAGGCACTCCCGAAGCGGATAAGACCTGCAATGTGGAACGGTCACATCGTGTGCTGGGACTGGAGTACCGGGGTGATCTGGAGCAGTATCGGTGATTAATGATTGAAGAGGTGTTTAGGCAGCTTCCAGTAAGGTTTGAGCAATCCGTCGGATACCTTCCTCTTCCTTCTCATATTCGGCGAGTTTAATCATCTGAAGACGCCAAAGAATCCATGGGATGTCTTCTTGTGGAAAATCTGCTGGGTCACCAACGAGGACAGGAATTAGGCGTTTGCTGTAGCATTTTTCACTAAGGGCATACTCAATTTCACGACCTACCCACCTTGAGCGGGTTGCTTCCGGTGTCAATAGAACAACCATTGCCTCAGACTCTTTTAACGCCTGAGCGACCTGTTCTGCCCAATTGTCTCCGGGTAAAATCTCGCGTGTGTCATCCCAAACCTCCAGCCCGGCTTCCTCCAGAATTGCCACCATTTTCTTTACAAGTGTCTCGTCGCTGTAAGCGTGACTAATGAAGACTTTCATCGCTGACTCTCCTTTCCCAAATTCTCCAGATCACAGTCTATTACAAGCACCTTAGGTGGAAAGATTAGGCAAGGCAAATAATAACATATTGAATCAGAATTTGACAGAAAAATTGTAAGAGATTTTATCAGTTTCGGTCGGGGGTGACATTCTCTTTTTACTTGATTTGGTTTGGAAATTGGTATAGTATCTCTGCATCATAGAAACTTCCAGCATTATCGCATAAATTGAGATGAACTAACAGTTCAAATCAAAGTAAATTGAGGGATCCCGATGAGTACATACAAAAGAGGTTCGTTTGAAATGCTTGCGGACCGTATAACAATAGACCCTGAAATCTGTCATGGCAAGCCGTGCATACGTGGATTGCGTTATCCTGTTGAGTTGATACTAGAGTTGTTGAGTGCAGAAATGACTATCGACGAAATTTTGGCAGACTATGACGACTTAGAGCGTAACGATATCTTAGCAGCTTTGGCATTTGCAGCACGCCTAACTCAGGTTCAACGAATGCAGGCTACTATGATATGAAGTTTTTAGTAGATGCCCACCTGCCGCTGCATCTTGCTTCTCAATTGCGAGAAGCTGGTTATGATACCATTCACACGCGCGACTTACCACTTGAAAATCGAACGCCTGATAGTGCTATCAATCAGATTTCAGTGGAGGAAAAGCGGATAGTGATTACCAAGGATGCTGATTTCGTCAATTCATTTATGGTTGCTCAGAGACCATACAAGTTACTTCTAGTTTCAACAGGTAACATCAAAAATAGTGAGTTAGAGTCGCTGTTTTTGCGAAATATTGAGCAAATTGTAGAAGCATTTGCAACGTACGATTTTATTGAGATAGACCGAGCATTGATTATTTTTCATACTTAGCTAGCTGTCCGATAATCGATATAGTGTCATTTTGGAATCACGTTGGCTAATGCTCGACGAAAGTCGGTATTTCATAAAAGGATACTCAAACCATGACCAAACGTCCCAAAATTGCGGCTATCGTCACAGAGTTCCGCCAGTATTCCCACGGTCAGCATATCGTTGACCGTTTCTTGGAGGGGTACGGTTGGAACGGTCGACACCACCATCCGTCGATGGATCTGGTCTCACTCTACGTTGACCAGCGACCCGAAAGTGATTTGAGCCGCGACCGTGCAGAACGCTTTCCCCAGATGAAAATCTATCCGACCGTCGCTGATACCCTCACCCTAGGAGGGGGCGATCTTGCTGTTGATGGGGTCCTACTGATCGGTGAGCACGGCAGCTATCCCACCAATGAAAAAGGGCAACATCTCTACCCACGCTACGAACTTTTTATGCAGACCGTCTCGGTTTACAGAACTACCGGCAAAACTGCTCCCATTTTCAACGACAAACATCTCTCTTGGAACTGGGATTGGGCAAAAGAGATGTACGACATCTCTCAAGAGATGGACTTTGCGTTCATGTCGGGATCGTCCCTGCCGGTGACTTGGCGCACCCCGTCCATCGACATGCCGTTGGATGCCCGTGTCCGGGAGGCACTATGTATCGCGATCGGTGGCGTTGACAGCTATGACTTCCACGCCTTGGAGACTATCCAGTGCATGGTGGAACGCCGTGAAGGTGGCGAAAAAGGTGTCAAGTGGCTGCAAGCCTACCGCGGCGAGAAATTCTGGGAAGCACATCACGAGGAGCTATGGTCACGTGAACTGTTTGAAGCAGCCCTCTGTCGTAGTCATACCCTCACCCCTTCACGACAAGGGTTCAACAACATCTTCCCAACCTTGGACGAAATGAAGCAGTTGGTTGAAGATCCAATTGCCTACCAGTACGAGCATTTAGACGGTCTGAAGGCGACCATGATTCTTATGAATGGACTGGTACAGGATTTCAACTTCGCCGCTCATCTAGAAGATCAGGCCACTCCACTATCCACGCAGATGTACCTGCCGATGCCCCCAGCCCGAACCACCCTTGCCAATTTCTTCTCGCCGTTGGTCAACAATGTTGAACAGATGTTCCTGAGCGGAGTAGCAACCTACCCAGTCGAGCGAACGCTGCTTACTACTGGGTTGGTTGCTGCTGGCGTAGAGAGCCTGTTTCAGGATCAGACGCGGCAGGAGACACCGCATCTGAATATTTCTTATCAACCAACGGAAGAATCGACTTTCTGGAGAACCTGATTCCACAGGAGAACAACCTAAATGGCACCGAAACGCATCGCCGTGATCGCTACTATTTATCGCTACCTATCACATGCCCAACACTTTGCTGACCGCTTCGTGGTCGGCTACCCCTACGAGGGACGCTGGCATCGCCCCGATACCCAAGTCGTTTCTCTCTACGTTGATCAGAAACCCGAAGGCGACCAATCCACCGACCGCGCCCGCGAGTTCGGTTTCTCCGTGTACCCGACCATCTCCGAGGCGTTGCGCTGCGGAGGAGACAAACTCGCTGTCGATGCTGTGTTACTCATTGGTGAACATGGTGAATATCCTAGGAATGAGAAAGGCCAAGTTCTCTACCCACGTTACGAATTTTTCAAGGAATGCATCAAAGTCTTCGAGGAGGACGGACGCGCTGTTCCAATCTACAATGACAAACATCTCTCCTACAGTTTTGAGAAGGCACAGGAGATGGTAAACGATGGACATCGCTTGAGATTCCCGATCCTCGCTGGCTCGTCCCTGCCGGTAACTTGGCGTCTGCCAGATATCGAATTGCCGCTCGAGTGCGAAATTGAGAGTGCCTTGATGGTAGGTGTCGGCGGCTCCGATCCGATGGATTATCATGCCCTCGAAGCCATGCAGTGCATGGTTGAGCGCCGCAAAGGTGGTGAGACCGGGGTCAAAGCGGTTCAATTAATTGAGGGAGATGCGGTGTGGGAGGCTGGCGAGGTGGGGCGTTGGTCAAAAGAGCTTTTGGAATCGGCACTCTCTCGGTGCGACAGCCCGTGTGGACTGACAGAGGAAGATGGTCGGACTCAGGATCTGCTCGGCAGCGGCGAACTCCAGAGACTAGTCGAAAATCCAGCAGCCTATTTTATCGAACGCAATGATGGACTCCAAACCACATTACTGATGCTCAACGGTGCGATCAGAGACTACTGCTTCGCCGCACGGCTCGAAGGCGTGCCAGATCCGGTGTCCACACAGTTTTTCCTGCCACCGACACCCAACGTGACCTACTCCGCCTGCCTAGTCGCCAAGATTGTGGAGATGATCATGACCGGAGTCGCCCCTTATCCGGCAGAACGCACCCTGATTGTCAGTGGGATGCTAGAAAGCTGCCTAACTTCGCGGATACAAGACCATCAGCGTCTAGAGACCCCACATTTACAGGTAGAGTATCATGCGTCCGCTAAGTCACATCACGGACGAGTTTGAATCTTATGTTTTACGGTAAACATAGTAATTGGAAGATCTTTCTATTGATTAAAATAAAAATAATGTGAAGGAGAACAGTATGACACCAGAGGTAGCGCTGCAAAAGCGAGAACAGGTAATACGCGATGGCTACTGCGTGGTAGATGATATCTTGACTGAAGACTTCCTAGAGGAACTCCGAGAAGAATCAGAACGCTTGATCGCTGGGCATGAGCCGCCACCTGACGTCAGGTATCAAGGGCAACATGTGGGAGTACGAGGTGTGGACAACCCAATTATCCAGAAACTGTTGGATTGGCAACCGTCACGCGTCGCACTTGAGCAAATGGGCTTTGGAGACTTCGAGAGTACCGGAGGGATTATCATCCTTACTAAAGATCCTGAAGAGCCCGCGCTCTATTGGCACCAAGATTGGATGCTATGGAACGATCCAATGAGTTGCTCACCGTGGCCGCAGACCATGTTTGTGTCCTACTACTTAACCGATACAACGATTGAAAACGGCTGTCTCAAGGTTATCCCCGGCACCCATCTCAATCGGATTCCGCTGCACGATCAACTGGTTCCAGCCCACGAGCAAGGGGCTCGGTTTATCGAAGAGGACCACCCGATCATGTTCAGTGATCATCCGGATCAGGTAGATGTCTTCGCCTCGGCGGGCGCACTCGTCTTGGCAGATGCTCGCGTCTTGCATTCGGCACATAGGAACCTGACGGACCAGCGACGAACCCTCATTTTAGCGTGGCATAAGCGTCCCATGAACATTCCCGACAATTGGACCGGCGATATTCCTGAAATAATTGCCAATCGTGATACGAATCAGGAATACGTTGGCTCTCGTATTCCTAGGGAACTGCTTCAATAGTGCCGACACATTTGATATACAATTTCTCCGGTTCGTCGAGGGAGTTCTGTACCCTCCGACGAACCGGCGCTGCTGCGCGAGAGTCCGAATCCCTTCTTCAATCCTACACTCCCCATTTTTTCAGTTCCCCTTTTTGAACCAAATCTTCAGCGCAGTACCACCCATAATTTTGTTTTTTTCTTCCTTACTGATCGAAGGCAGGTGAAAATCAATTAGATCCACCAGTTTTTGGTAGCCCGGTTCTTCAAGAATCCATGGGGAATCTGTGCACCACATCATGCGTTCAGATCCATAGGCTTGGTAGATTTGCTCGACCATCGGTTTCATGTCTTCGTAGGGCCAGGGCTTCTTGGAAAAAGCGTACTCGCCCGAAACCTTGATGTACACATTGGGGAATCGTGCCATGTTAATAACCTGTGGATAGGTTGCAGGCGGCAACGACTCATCATCAAAGCGGGGACGTCCCCAGTGGTCTACCACGCTGGGAGTGCTTGGCATGACGCCGAGGTGATCCAGAGAGATGTTGAGGTTGGGGAAAGTCCCCGCCAACATTTCGACACAGTCGATATTGAGGCTACCTGTATAAATATTGATGTTGACATCCAACTCGTCCGCACACTGAAACAGAGGGTAAGCCTTCAGGTCCTCGACACGTGTGGCATTCGGATTACCTAGATCGCCGATTCGGATACCTTCAACGCCGGTAGCTTCAACCAACTCCTTCAGCCGCGTGGATGGATCTGGATCGTCTGCATCCACTAGTCCGGTCGCGGTAAAGCGGTCGGGCCACTTCTGGACGCAGTGGGTTACATACCTATGCTCCTCGATTCGAGTGCCTCCCATATCAATCAACACCGTTTTGTCGATATTCGCCGCGTCCATCTCTCGCAAGAGTTGTTCAGCAGTGGCTTCTTTGTCCGCTGGTGCTAAGCCACTGACGTCGCGCGGATATGCGTCACTCAGCTTGGCAAATACGTGCACATGTACATCTACCTTATCCATGTCTGTTACACCCCCTGCTTTTCCTCTGCTCTTTCCACTCTTTTCACCTTCCGATTCATCTATTTCGCTCGGTCATGACAAAACTAAATACTGTTTTGCGAGGTGGTTGAGTGCCTCTTTATAAACTTCAAACATAATTGACAAACGAAAAAAGACCTCACCGAGATCATATTGCCGTGCCATCGTATGTGATGACGCTCGTTCATAATATTCACGTCCAAAATCCATATAAAATTGTGTGCTTACCGGACGGTTTTTATAACGACGACGATATTCAATCCACTGTGGAAAAATGCCTGTGAGATAAAGTGAATAATTGCCAATGTGAGAGTAGATGAGGAATTGACGGCGGGTGTCTGCGCTAGCTGCTTCGTGAACCATATCCGTCAAATAGTGATGGGTCTGTTTATCATTCCGATGAATACGATGCAATCGATCTGTCCTGACGAACAGGCTAAGGAGATTGGCGATATAGTTGACTACCTTTTTATCTCCTAGGATTCTCTGATCCATTAAACTGCGACGCAGAAGTACACTGAAAAACAGAAACGGTGAAATCTCCAATATCAACAGACTTCGATCGCGGATCTTGTTGAACAAGGATTCACTGTTTAGTATAGATTCAAGCGTTTTCGGTAGGTGATGAATCAATTGAGCAATCTCTTCATAACTCCGCCCCGGCTTCGGGAAATGCTCAATCAGGAATTGCAAATCCTTGTTCACCAGCTGGCTGAGATCTGTCCTAGCAAAATCGGGCGTTTGCATCGCGCTATCCTCCTCTTAATCGGTCAATTATTACGTAAAGATAAGAGATTATCCCAAAATGCTGTAGATTTGTCAATTCACAATGAATAATATCGCACGCACTGTACATTGATTCACTAAATGAAGCATGAAGCAAAATCTTGTATTGTCTCGAACCTTTCTCAATGGGTAAAAGTTGATTTTGCCAACGCGTTCGGCAAGGAAACGTGGCCCAACAATTTTGCAAGATACCCTCGCGTGAATCGAGCGATGATATGCCTTGAATTACATCGAATTGCGTCCGGTCTTCGATTAAGTGATTCTTTGAACAGGCGTTATGAGTCTGTGATTAGATTGCTATAAAACCGAAAAAGCGCCGCTAAACAGCGGCGCTTAGGTTTGAAATCTAATGATATTTTTTATTATGGATTTGCGTCTTATTCACGCCATGCTTGCTGACCGAGAATATCGTCCTGTCCCAACTCATCGAAAATAAGGGCAACATTGCTACCGTCGGCATCCATCATCCAGATCCCCAAACTACCGTTGCGGTTACTGCTGAAGATTATCTTGGTCCCGTCAGGAGACCAACACGGATAGCCATTATAACCTTCTTGGTTGGTCAATCGGGTTTGAACCTGCGAAAACAGATCGAGAACATACACCGCAGCACTAAGTGGGGCACTTTCCTTGGTAAATACCAGTTTCGACCCATCGGGACCCCAATGCGGGTGGATATCGTGGTGTGCACCACTTGTCAAACGTTGAACACCCTCTTGGATTCCTGGTGGATCGGCACTCGGTGCTTGAGGTGGATCGCCCTCCTTTTTGTCCTCCTCATCCGGTGTTTGATGTGGATCTGGCTCCGGTTCCGGCTGTTGTGGTGGCTCCGGTTCAGGTTCCGGCTCCGGTTCAGGATCAGGTTCCGGTTCAGGGGCTAGCTCCGGTTCCGGCTCTGCTGTCGTTGGGGGAGCCTCTTGGGCAGCAAGAAATGTCTCAATGTCCACCACATATAGATTCCGGATGCCTTCCGCCAGAGCATGGGTATAAACAATTTGAGCACCGTCAGGCGACCACGTCGGTCGAGAATCTGCGTGGCAGTCCGAAAGTTCTACACGATTTTCTCCGTTCACATTCATCGTGTAAATCGATGGTTGCCCCAACGCTCGGGCGTGAACAAAGGCGATACGACGACCATCAGGCGACCATGCCGGATTCCGATCGTTAAAATGATCTCCACTGATAGGTCTGGCGTTGCCTCCACGACTGTCCATTATATAGATTTGTAGTGGACGGTTGTTTTCTGAACGACTAAACGCAATTTCATTACCATTAGGTGACCACGACGGGTGGACATCGAAAACGTGTGTCAGCGGCTTTTCTCCTGTACGGTCTGCGTTGATAACTGAGATACCAAAAAAATCCTGACCCGCAACATTACCACGGGCAAAGACAAGCTGACCCGTTACCTTCCGTCGAATAGTGATTCTTCGCGTGATGTCACTGTCACCAACCGTTATACCCGGTATTTGTGTCGTGTGATACCCCGGCTTTTCTGCTGTCAACTGATATTGCCCCTTAGACACAGGCGAAATCTCATATTGTCCGCCACCAATCGACACCGCCGCACGTCCACCCAAAGAGATTAGGACATCTTTCACAGCATTGCCATCGTCAGAAATCACTGTACCCTTAAACCTTACACCCGGCTCAAGGCGAAAATTTACCGTCGCTGACTCTTTACGACTGACTGTGACTATCGCATCTTGGTTTAAATAACCAGGGGCATCGATTTTCAGGGTATAGTCGCCGTTTTTGAGTTCGCTAAATATGAAGTCCCCGCTAGAATTGGTGGTTACTGACGCGATATTTTCCTGTTCGATAGTACCGCCTGGGCCTTTCTTCGCCGTGGCTAAGGTAATTTGAGCGCCTGCTATACCTTGCTCTGTCACCAAATCTACAATCGTTCCTTTGATGATACCCTCTGGGGTCACCACAGCCGCGGGACCGACGTCAACAACCTCGTCATCATCACCACAACCGATAAAAAAGACAAGCAGAACTATACCAAGGAGACTAAGGTAGGTGTAACGGATTAAGTTCATCATAACAAGTCGTGGATATGTTTATCCAACAGAAATGGATAAACATACCACTTCCTCCTTTCAAAATACGCCTGCTAACAAATTATGCAGCTCTTTCAATTTTTTCCTGTCTTGTTTGAAACTGGAACAGAAATTTACAATTTCTGTGTGACAATGGGGGCTTTCTTGCGAGGACCTTGATTACCCGAATCTTTTAAAACTGTTTCGGGAACATAGTTGCTATAATCCGAAATATTCCCATGTGTGATGGCGTAGACGACAATGTTAATCATGTGTCGCGCCGCGTGGGGTGCGAACTCCTCTAAAATCTGATTCTGGTTTTGAAGCTTGCCGTAGAACGGTTTCTGAACTTTGCCATCGATCACATGCATCATCTGTTCAGTATCAACTAAAACGGCGAGCTTTCCATCAATCGTGATACCTTGCAGCTCAGAATAGGGGCCAAAGTGAAGAGGGATGCTATGTCCGAAAGCCCCGATGTTGCGCAGCGGAAAACGCAAGGGACCATTTAGCGGGTAATAGGTGTTGTAAATTGGGTGATCATCGGGGATAAAGCCAAGTGGGTGCTCTGGGAGGAGATCCCGAAGTACCCTTCTCGCACCTCTCATTGCGTTATCTGCATTCCCATGTGTTACCATATAGACGAATCCCCCACGATTGATTACATACTCACGCAGTCTTTGGACTTCGGCATCAGTGTACTTATTCAATCCACCCGGACGCACCGTATTCCACATTGGAACACTATGGGAGTTGAATACTCTCTTCCGATGTTCCGGACGCATCTTTGAGCCCCCGGGCACCGGTTCCATAAAAAGAATCGGTGTCTGGAAGAAGGCGGCATCCTTCAGGTGGACAGCTTCAACAAGTTGTGTTTTGATCTTCGTCTTTTGATTCAGTGATTGCACTAGATAGGACAGACCTGCCCCAAATCGGAGATTTCCGATACCATGGTTTCATATATCCCCGCTTGGGTGGAGCGGATCTTCAAAGCGGGCAAGGTTTAATCGGCCCATGATATCTCGCCCACGTCCCACAACGATAGCACCGGGACCTTCGGGGAGTTCTGACACACCACCGCCCAACGTGACCTTGTCGCTAACATCGGAAAGCGTGTCATCAATGTTAGATGCACCTTCAGCACCGACCAATGACCCTATTCCAACACGACCTTTTGCCCGTGTCTGACCCACACCACCTCCTGAGCCGAAGGCACCCCGTCCAATACCACTACCACTTCCTTCACCAAGACTGCCAGAGCCATAGAGTGAACTATTTCCGCTCAGTCCTGCCGCTAACGGGGCATCTGATTGAACGGGGAGATCGACTGCTGTGGCAAGTGATTGGGCAGGACGGTCATCGACCCGAGATGTTCCTTGGACAGAAATTTCGGTTCGTGTGGACTGTGTCGGAGCCTGAGAGACTGGAGCTGCCACTGCTGCGGCTTGCGGTACAGATACGGAAGCAGATCGCACCTGACGGGTTGTGAATGTTCGGGTCTGCGCTGACGTTGACCGAGGTTCGGTTTCAAATATAGGCATCGGTGTCGGTGTGACCAGAGGGACCTTCACACGTGGGTTTTTCTTCACCGGCGGCACTGGTTTAACTTTGAGAATACTCACTTCTAAAGTATCAACATCGCTTGGAGTCGTTTGGTTGATGATCATAAAACTGAAGACCATCGCGAGGCATAGATGTACCACTAGAGAGATGAACCAAAAGCGGTAATTGTGATGAGATTCCATGGGGATAACCTCCTTAAGCGAATAGTTAGCTTTTGAAATGTTTCCACATGTGAGCGTGCTAGTTCCATATTGCCCAACAGAGGCTTTACCGAACCGTGAATCCACGATTCTATGAGCACTGAAACTACACAACAGAAGCATCACATCGGGATTTGTAAAGTCCCAAGTGCATGTGAGATTCCGTTATCAACAACACTTACTACCCAAAGAGACTTCAGTGGTATCACTTCACATCTGCTAATCCCAAGGTAGTCTTACGGTGTCTTGCTCAATGGACGATACTTCGTCCATTTTCTCTATTTATACTGCTCTAGACGGTTCAAAATGAAAGGCTTTTGCAACAAGTTATTTCTACCTAACCCTAATAATTGGGTGGGCTGACAACTCATTGATTGGTCAGCTATCATTCGTACGTTGTTATTCAAAAAGCATTATAGCACGTTTCTGTTAGAAATACAATCCTTTAATGGGAGACATGATTAAGCAGGATACAGTCCCTCAAATATCTAGAACATTACACTATACGCAAGGGAACATGAGTGCTAAATCAAATCAACCACCGCTAGTGGATTGGCGATCCACTGCACGACTGCGAGTATGGCTGAGATATCTTTATCTAGGCTCAGAACAATCTACAATATAAACCTCGTTACCTTCATTTGCAACTAGTACTCTGTCAGGCAAATTATGGTTGTGTATATTGATTGAAAGGAAACAATAACATATTAGAACTTACGAACTTCTGTAGTGAACAACGATCGTTGTTCACTATGGGCTTTCGATGGAGTCTCTGTTGTAGTTGCCCGATTTATCGGGCGTTGTTGGGCATGCGGTGCGGCGATAAATCGCCGAACTACAGGATTTTGAGCGTTCAACTGCGTAAGTCCTGATATATAGCAGTTGCAAAACTTATCTGACTGAGTACTAGTACTCTGTCAGGCAAATTATGGTTGTGTATATTGATTGAAAGCAAACAATAAGATATCAGGACTTGCCCAGCCAAACGGTCAAAGCCGTTTCTCCCCCTTTAGCTGGCACTGAGCGGTGTGTGGGAGGGGCATCTCCCGCGAAGCGAGGATCCCGATAAATCGGGACCTGCCCCGATACGCCCGATGAATCGGGCAACTACAATCTGGAATGCGTAAGTCCTATAATTGTAAAACTTATATGACTGAGCACTAGTTTTTTGAAGGGTATGGACACATTATGTCCATACTCCCGGAAAAACTAGTACTCTGTCAGGCAAATTATGGTTGTGTATATTGATTGAAAGCAAACAATAAGATATCAGGACTTGCCCAGCCAAACGGTCAAAGCCGTTTCTCCCCCTTTAGCTGGCACTGAGCGGTGTGTGGGGGGGGCATCCCTGCCCCGATACGCCCGATGAATCGGGCAACTACAATCTGGAATGCGTAAGTCCTATAATTGCAAAACTTATCTGACTGAGCACTAGAATGGTTGGCATTTTGCAGTAGTTGTAGGGAACAACAATCCTCCGTTCCGAGAGTCCGAGAGTTGTTCAATACGAAACTCGTACCGGGACACAGAACCGAGCCATTCGTAGGGAACGGAGATCTCCGTTCCTTATGTTCCAATCTACCGGGGTAATTGTGAGTCTCATACACTTGTTTATGTCGAGATTCGCATTTCGACATAAGAATGTCGATTGTGGTAAATTGACCTACAATGGGGCAACCACGAGTTTCTTAATCCCGAATTTATCGGGGTCTTGTGCTTGCCCATCGAAGATCCTCGGAACGGAGATAAATTAATTTCTCAGATGTCAACAGAACCTAGAATGGTTAACATCTTGTTATTGCTAATTTGGTAAACACTGTAACCATCGGGCAACCCGCCAAAGCCCCAAGCGGTTATCCGAAATTGCTTCACGGTACATCAGATCAGTTCAATCCGCCAAATGTTAAATGGACCCAGTAGTATGAGTCTGTGATGAAATTGCTATAAAACCTAAAAAGCGCCGCTAAACAGCGACGCTTAGGTTTGAAATCTGATGTTATTTTTTTTGAGATATAGTTACGATATCTTACTCGCGCCAAGCGTGCTGACTCAGGATATCATCTTGGCTCAACTCATCGAAAATAAGGGCAACGTTGCTGCCATCCGCATCCATCATCCAGATCCCCAAACTACCGTTACGGTCGCTGCTAAAGACAATCTTCGTCCCGTCGGGGGACCAACACGGATAACCGTTGTAACCCTCTTGGTTAGTCAATCGGGTTTGAACCCGTGAGAACAGATCTAGGGCATACACAGCGGAATTGAGTGGAGAACTGTCCTTGGTAAAAACCAACTGCGAGCCATCCGGACTCCAGTCCGGGTGGAAATTGTGGTTTGAACCAGTCGTTAAACGTTGAACACCTTCTTGGATTGCTTGTGGATCGGCACTCGGTGCTTGAGGTGGATCACCCTCACCCTCCTTTTTGTCCTCCTCATCTGGTGTTTGATGCGGGTGTGGCTCCGGTTTTGGCTGTTGTGGTATCACCGGTTCAGGTTCTGGCTCCGGTTCCGGCGCTCCTTTGGGTTCAGGCTCTGGCTCCGGCTCCGGTTCTGCTGTCGTTGGGGGAGCCTCTTGGGCAGCAAGAAATGTCTCGATGTCTACCACAAACAGATTCCGGTATCCCATACCCTTGGGTTGATGAGAATAGGCAATCTGAGTGCCATCGGGCGACCATGTCGGCACGGAATCTGAATGGCAATCGGAAAGTCGCACACGATTTCCGCCGTTCACATTCATGGTGTATAGAGCCGGCTGGCCCAGTACTCGTGAATGAACAAAGGCAATGCGGCGCCCATCAGGCGACCAAGCCGGATTCCGATCGTTAAAATGATCTCCACTGATAGGTCTGGCGTTGCCCCCGCGGTTATCCATAATGTAAATTTGTGGTAGACCCCTGTTTTCTGAACGACTGAAGGCAATTTCCCTGCCATTGGGGGACCAAGAGGGCTGTACGTCGGAGAGATGTGTCAGGGGCTTTTCTCCTGTACGGTCTGCGTTAATAACTGAAATACCAAAAAAATCGTTCCCGGCAACATTTCCACGCGCGAAAACAATCTGCCCTGTCGCTTTGCGTCGAATAGTAATCTTTCGCGAGATGTCGCTATCACCGACAGTTATACCCGGTATGTGTGTTGTCTGATAGCCCGGCTTTTCCGCAGTCAAGTTGTATACTCCCTTAGAGACCGGGGAAATATCATATTTTCCGCCACCACTTGTCACCGCCGCGCGTTCACCCAACGAGATAAGGACATTCGCAACGGCCTTTCCATCATCAGAAATTACTATCCCCTTAAACCTGACACCGGGTTCAAGGCGAAAGTTAACGATTCCAGGCTCTTTACGGGTAACCTCCACCCGTCCTTCTTGACCTAGATAACCACGGGCGGTGATTTTCAAGACATATTCACCGTTTTTCAGTTCTTCGAATATGAAGTTCCCACTAGAGTTCGTGGCTGTCGAAGCGACTTCTTCCTGTTCAGTGTCACCGCCTGGAAGTTTCTTTTCTGTGACTAATATAACTTGGGCATCTATAACGCCCTGTGCTGTGACTAGATTTATAATGCTTCCTTTGATGATACCTTCAGGTGTTGCTACAACTTCGGGACCTATATCATCAACAACCTCGTCATCACCGCAACCGATAACAGACACAAACAGCGTCAAAGCAAAAAGACTGAGATAAGTGTAACGAGTTAAGTCAACCATAAGAATTCGTGGATACGTTTATCCGGCAAAGGCAGATAAACGTGCCACTTCCTCCTTTCAAAATTCGCCTGTTGGCGATAGGCATGGTGTTAAACCACCGTGAGACGGTAAGGGAGACAATTCAAAAAGCAGGAAAATCGGTCATGCGACTCCTTCAATCTATTCCCACCCTTGTTCGCTCAGAAATTTACAATTTTTGTGTGACAATGGGGGCTTTCTTGCGAGGACCTTTGTTACCCGAATCTTTCAAAACTGTTTCGGGAACGTAGTTGCTGTAATCTGAGATATTTCCATGTGTGATAGCGTAGATGACGATGTTAATCAGTTGTCGCACCGCGTGGGGCGCAAACTCCTCTAGAATCTTGTTCTGGTTTTGAAACTTCCCGTAGAACGGTTTCTGAACCCCACCATCAATCACATGCATCATCTGTTCAGTATCAACTAAGACGGCAAGCCGTCCATCAATCGTAATACCTTGCAGTTCGGAGTAAGGACCAAAATGAAGGGGAATACCATGGCCGGCAGATCCGACCATGCGCAACGGAAAACGCAAGGGACCATTTAGCGAGTAATAGCTGTTGTAAATCGGATGATCATTGGGAACAAAGCCGAGATGATGCTCCGGGAGCAGTTCCCGTAACACCTTTCTTGTACCTTTCATTGCATTATCCGTGTTCCCATGTGTTAATATATAGATGAATCCCCCACGATTGATTACATACTCTCGCAATTTCTGGACTTCAGTGTCAGTGTATGTACCTAATCCGCTCGGACGCCTCGTATTCCAGATGGGATTGCTATGCGAGTTGTACACCCGCCTCAGATATTCTAGACTCATCCTTGAGCCCCCTGACACCGGTTCCATAAAAATTATCGGTGCTTGAAAGAAAGAAACATCCTTCATTTCGACAGCTTCGACAAGTTGGGTTTTAATCTGAGTTGTTTTATTCAGTGATTGCACTAAATAGGACAGACCTGCCCCAAATCGGAGATTCCCGACACCGCTACCTCATATATCCGCACTTGGATGAAGCGGATCTTCAAAGCGAGCAAGGTTTAATCGTCCCATAATATCTCGCCCACGTCCCATAACGATAGCCCCAGGACTTCCGGGCGGGAGCTCAGGCACCCCGTCACCCAGCGTCACCTTTTCAGTCACATCGGAAAGCGTGTCGTCAATGCTTGCCGTTCCTTCGGCACCGACGAGTGAAGTCAACCCCGCTCCACCTCTTGGTCGTGTCTGGTCCGCACTAGTACCTAAACCGAAAGTACCGCGTCCGACCCCGATACCACTTCCTTTGCCAATACTACCGGAGCCAGAGAGCGAACTGTTTCCGCTCGACTCTGCGGCTAACGGGGCATCTGACTGAATCGGGATATCGGCGACGGTGGCAAGTAGTTGGGTGGGTTGATGGTTGACCTGAGAAGATCGAGAAGCCTCTTGAACAGAAATTTTAGCACGAGCAGATTGTGCCGGAGACCGAGTAACCGGGACACTTACTGCCACAGCTTTCGGGACAGATACGGAGGTCGATTTTACTGGCTGGGTTGTAACAGCCCGGGTCCTGGCCGATGCTAACTGCGACTGGATTTGAAAATCAGGCATAGGTGTCAGCGCACCGGTAGGAGCCTCAACATTTGGTATCCTCTTCACAGAGGGTGCCGGTTCAGCTTTGAAAATACTCACGTCGAAGGCATCAACATGACTTGGAATGGTTCGGTTGATAATGATGATGCTCAAAACAATCGCGAGGCATAGATGTACCAATACAGAAAGAAACCAGAATTGGTACTTGGGATGAGATTTCATAGGGGTAACCTCCTTAAAGCGAGTCATTGGCTTGTAGTTCCGCCCAGAATAGGAAAGGGGTCATCTTTTCTACCGGTACGAAATGTTCAGAGGAACCAGAATTCTCAAAACCAACTTAGTTGTGGTTTTTTGAGGTAAATGTAACTACATTCTGCGCAATCTTTGTGCCAATATAAAAATATCGCTGAAATCTCAAAAATAGTTTGGAGGTGTCCTTTATTAATATCAGAACTGGGTCACTGTGGCTACAGTGCTTGGGAAGGGACAGCTTTGCTGATTGCTACGAAGCAATACTGGTAACAGTAACGGTTGGATTTAGTATCAAATATTGAATGGTGTGTGAATATTTGACGACAGTGTGCAAATTTTGAACAGCTGCCAATAAAACGCCAAACACTCTACAGAATTGCACAAGGCGGTGCAGGTTTTGAAACCATCCCAGCGATTCGGAAGGCGGTGGCTATTTCGCATTGTTTATATGACGGAGGCGGATTCATGACAGATACTATAGTAAACACGAGAAATAAGGAGACATTTGCCAATAACCTCGACCCGCTTGAAGTTTCCGAAGTCCCCCTGACAAGGGGGATTTAGGGGGTTGGTTGTGCATTGAAAGTGTATCAGTAATTCTAAAATCTACTATAAACGTTGGTAGAAACTGGAGTGATTTACCGAGTGGGGCTTTAGCCCGTAAAGCCCAATCCTTTAGGTTTGGAGCAGTTGGGGCGAAGCCTATATAAGCTATGGTTTAGCCCTGTTTTTCCTTGAATTTGTAGCCAAAATATGATATGGTTGATTTGTCTTTCGGTAGGGGAATATTGCACCACTGCAAGGTGGTGTCCCCTACACTCTACGGTATGGCGGACGACAGACGGAAAGCCCCTCCCCATGTACACTACCAAGAAAATCAAAGTGTCTCCAACGTCTGAATTGGATATACTTGCCAGTGAATCAGGCCGCGTCTACTCGAAGGTGGTTTCTCTGATTCGCAAGGTGAAGCGTAAAAAAGGGTTTTGGCTATCTCAAGGTGCTGTGCAAAAGTATATGCGCTTGCGTGGCTATAATCTCCATAGTCAGACGATTCAAGCGATAATTGAGAGCTACTTCGATTCTCTCAAGTCCTATTTCCGGGCTGTTAAGTCCACCCCTGAAGCGAAGCCTCCTAAGCGTACCCCCCACTTTTTCAAGGTACGTTGGAAGTCGAGTGCTATTTCACTTAGAGACGGTGTATTGAGATTATCCAACGGTAAAGGCAACCCGGCTATCACGCTTCAATCCACAGTAGAACCGGTCTATGTGGAGATGTATTTCCAACGAGGGAGCTACTATTTCTCACTTGTCTACAAAGTCCACACCCCTCCCAAACGTGAAACAGGTAAAACTGTTGCCATAGATATGGGCGAGATTCACCCGATAGTCTCTCATGACGGACAACATACCATAATCTACAATGGTCGTGCGTTACGGGCTATCAAACAGTATATCAACAAGTTTAAGGCATATATCCAATCCAAACTGGATAGATATGTCAAGCGGAGTCATCGCTGGTATCGGTTGAAACGAATCAAGACCAAGATACTTGCGAAGTTAAACGCTCAACTGAAGGACGCCGAACACAAAATCACATCTCGATTTATATCTGACTGCATCAAGGCGAAGGCAGATACGATAGTGATAGGAAAACTCAAAGGCATTCGTAAGCGAGCGAAATTTAGTAAGAAGTCTAACCAGAAGGTTCACCAATGGGCGTTTGCCCGTCTCCAGTCAATGATATGCTACAAGGCAGAACTGGCAGGACTCAAAGTCAAGTTTGTATCTGAGGCATACACCTCTCAGACTTGTCCACGGTGCGGCAACCGAAAGAAGCCCATTAACCGGAACTATCACTGCAATCATTGTGGCTTTCAGTATCACCGAGACGGTGTGGGTGCAATCAACCTCTGGAACAAAGTATCGGGATTCCTGTTGAGTCCCGTAGTTGGGGCGATGGCGTCCCCGATAGGTGTCAGGTTCAATCCACACCTATGTAAATCCGGCTAACATAGCGGATAAGAATCCCAAGGCTTTAGCTTTGGGAGTACGTCAATCCTCTACCGGCTGCCAACGAATGGCGTAGATATCGGTGTTGTCTCTAACCCCATCCCACGATCCAGGGGCTTGGCTGGATCCACAGATTGACAGAATCGTATCATCCGCAAACACTGTGCTAGCACTGTAGCTGCCTGTGAAGGTTGTGGAATCGAGATAATAAACTTCATCCAACCAAGTTCTACCTTCGTCCCGGCTGATCATCGCTCGTGAACCAGGCGGTCCGGGACCATAGCGCGTGTCGTGAATCACAACCACAGTCCCGTTACTCTGGACCGCGGGATAGCCAAAGGTTTGGCCGTACACCGTGCAAAGCATACGCGGTGGACTCCACGTTTGACCCCCATCTGCTGATTCCATCACAAACACATTCTTGAAGCCCTTGCCTTCGTTGGTGCCGGCCATCGGGCGCATCATTTCCTCGGTGTCAGATGGCAGGAGCGGCCGCTGATAGCGCATCGTTGAGAACACGCGACCTGACGGCACTAGCACGGCTGCACCCTCTGAACCCCAATCAATCATTAAGATGGGACCCTGCCAAGTATTGCCCCCATCTGTTGAGCGGAAGGTATAACAGCCGTTCATGGTGGTTGGCGTATCTCGGATGTCCACCGTCCATAGCAGGGTGTCATCCTGAAGTCGATTCAACCCGCGGTGCGTGTAGCGTTCGGTGTAAGGTCTGCTGTCGGGCAAATTCATCTCGACCGGAATCTCTGCCCGTTTCGTCCATGTGATGCCCTCGTCTTGGGAGATCCACACAACTGCTGGGTCACGCATCTCCGGTCCCGTCGAGCAGTCAACACCGATGAACGTCCCGTCGCGTAGCACCCGCCAATGCCCTCCCGGCAGATCCCCCATGTCTATTAAAGATCGCGATGTCCATGTACGTCCCCCGTCTGTGGATTTGCACAAAATCTGGGACTGCTTCACGTATACCGCGCCGTCCGGTCCCACGTCCACATGTGTGCCTTGCGGACTCATATCATCGCTATGGGGTAGCAGAGTCTTTTCCACCGGAACGTGAGTGAGTTTCCCTCCGGCAGCGTGCAGTATGTATTGACTGTCGTGCATCCGCTTGAGCACCTCTGCCGATGGCACATCAACCCCGCCGAGGTGACTTGTGTGCAGTTTCGGTTCAACGATTATTTGCATCATTTTAGTCCTCCGTTATATTGCACTATTGCTTATCACGCATATTTGAGTGTTAAGGCCAACGAAAGAATCGTGACGATACCTTCAGGGAGGTTGACATCGTTCCGAGCCGCTATTTCCACGATGTTTCTACTTGTCTGCAGCGGTGGCACTCGCACATCGTACGTGAGTTGGCAAGCCATTTGGCCGTCCGAGGCGGAGGTGAATCGCCCATCGGTCAATTCCTCACCGTTTAACCGGATTAGTAACACATCCTTCCAAGACGCATCGTCGAACTCAACGGTCAAGGTTGCCTTTGGCGGCTGCAATCCTAAATCGTCACCGACTATCAGTGGTAGGCGACCAATCACGCCGGTACGCAGCGCACCGCCCTTCGATTCAAGCGGGAGGGGACGAGGTGCGGATAGGTGCGCGTAATATGACAGAATGCCACCTGTATCACTATCGACACTGAACAATTTATCTTTGCCAACTAACATGTTCGCGTCTCCCACTTCATGCACACAGGCATAGCACTGACGCCGGGTTTCGACCAACTCGTCACCGGTCATGAACTCAAACGGCGTTCCAAGGTTCCAGAAGTAGAGTCCGTCAGCACCAGCGCGATACCAGTTCGACGCCAGTCCACGCACCAGCGGCAGCAACTCTTTACCCATATTCACACACGGGTAGACGGGCACACCATATGGTTTCGCTGCTTCAACCCACGTCTCAACTGGCAGAGACCATGGGGCATACCCACCACCAATGATTAGAATATCAATCAGATCTTCTTCGAGCCAGGCCGAAACATCCATGCCGTTGTCGAGGGAGGTGGTGAAGGTATCCGGCACTCGCACAGCGATAAGGGACGGTCTACCCCGCCGCTTTGCTGCGGTATCCGTCAGGCTGCGAATCTCACCCATCATTGATGTGATGATATCAATTTCGTCCATTGTGCACGGCTCGCCGCGCATCCGCCGACTGAACAGCACCGGGTGGCGGATGTAGTCCAACTCAAACCCATCCACGTCATACCGTTGACAGATCTCCTCAATAATTTCGAGTTTGCGTTGACGCACCGGTTCGTGCGAAAAGTCCTGCGCTGTCGTGTACAATTCAAATTCTGGCAGCGTTCCGTGGGTATCGACCATAAACTCCGGGTGTGTGCGCTTCCAAGCGGTCATAGCGTTGGCATCCATGAAACTGTCGTGTACGTCGTTCATCCGTACCGATGCGAACGCCTCCATGTCGTGCCCGTGTGCAAAGTCACAAACCAAGTGCAGTGGACAACGGTACTCCCGCGTTAGTGTCTTGACGTTTTCTGTGACCCTGTGCCAATACTTGACCGGCGCACCTTGAGCATCGCCGTAGATCGGCTGCACCTTGCTATCGTAAGCCGGGGCATCGAACTGTCCACACAGCACCGACCAAGAGATAGTGCCGACCTGCGTTCCAGCGAGTGGCGCGATCCGATGTGCTAGAAAGCCTTCGGGTGTATTTGCGTCCTCTAGTGCTAGTTCGTGTGTGTCATCGTTGAAGATGATGCGCCGAGGGTGTTGTGCCGCCTTAACTCGCGCTCGTTTCGTCTCCGACCAATCAGGCCTCGACATATTTCCCTCCTAGGTTCTCGGACATGGTTAGGACGTATTGACATTTTGATGCTGCCCATTCGGCAAACGCTGTAATCGTCAGGCAATCTGCCAAATGTAGCGCAAACTGTTAGTTTGCAGGCTCCGATTTATCGGAGTCCTCGGAACGGGACTGGGATCACAATCTAACAGATCGTGGTACAAAAGTAGATTGTAGGTCGAGATTCACATCTCGACAAAATACTATCTACCAACTTACGTTATAAAAAGAAAGTGCAAAGCGCGAAAATAGATCGTAGGGGCGGGGTTGCCCCGCCCATGCTTGCTAAACGAGCCGCCAGCGGATAATCACATAATCGGTGTTACCGATACAGTTGTCCCAAGAACTCACGTCCCCATAGCAGGAGCCGGTCAACGTCAGCATCTCTTCCCCATCCAGAGTGATGGTCGCTGCGTAACCAGCCGCATAACCATGGCTGAGATAGTACACCTCGTCCTGCCACGTCTCGCCACTATCATGGCTTACCACCGCTCTGCCGCTGCTCATATTGCGAGGGTATCGATGATCGGTCACTACCACCGCACGATTGCCCGACAAGCCAACGCCGTGTCCGTAGCACTGCCCTAACACCGTGGCGAGTTGTCGCGGCGGCGTCCATGTATCGCCTGCGTCGTCCGAATGGGAGACGAACACATGCTTATACGGGAATGTGTGACCGGCGGCGATCGCACCGGTCCGCTCCAACAGATCCGGAGGATCGTCGGACAGGCTTGGACGCTGATAACGAATCGCTGCCAACATTCTGCCCGTGGGCAGTTGTGCGACGTTGACCTCACAGCACCACTCACCAAGGGCAGAGTAGTCGGACCATGTGTGTCCACCATCTCGTGAACGGTAGATGCGACATACAGCGGGCGTTATCTCGGCTGCCTCACGATTCCCAATCCTGTCCGCCCCCACCAGCACCGGCACGAGCAGCGTGCCATCATCCAGACGGGTCATGCTGAAACCCAACGACAATACATCCGACGTACCGGGGTCAATCTCCCCAATTTGCCGCCATGTCTCACCTTCATCGTGCGATTCCCACACAGTCGGGGGCGTGCCGTTGACCGCGGGCTTGACGTTTAGCATTGCACCGTCATCGTTGAACACCACACGCCAACCGACGCATACATCGGGATCGCGCTGGAGATGCTCCCACGTTTTACCCCCATCGGTTGATCTGTGCAGCAGTGTGTGTTGGGCAGCATAGATTGTGCCATTCGGTGCCTGCGCCAAGCATAGCCGTTGGGTATGTCCCTCTGGATCCCGTGGCAGCCGAATTTTCTCCACAGAAACCTTCTCTAATTTTTTGTCGCGGGCGTGAAGGATGTAATCATTCGTCTGCATCGCTTGCAGTTCATCCGGCTGAATGGATACTCCACCCATATTGTGTGTTGAGAGCATGACGTTTCCCTTCCTTATCTATTATTCGCGTTGGAGGTTTGTAATTAATCTGTTATTCCTCGTCCAATCTTCCTATCAACTCACTCCTTCTGGGCATCCAACCACTCCTCATACTCTTTCCTGCCTTCATCGTTGAACGGATAATATTTCCGGAGATCCCCGCCCTCCCGTAGTTTCATACGGACAAAGACCTCATGCTCCTCACGTTCACCGGCAATATCGAGGATACGAGGTATCAACCGAGGTGGTACAACGATAGCTCCACCATCGTCCGCCATGATGATGTCGCCGGGATTGACCAAGACCTTCCCGCAACCGATAGGGAGGTTGAAGTCAGCGGGAAAGAGGTTCAGATGTCCCGCCCCGCCGGTGGTCACAGCGGTCGACCAGACCGGCACCTTCAGTTCCTGGAAGATCGGCACAGAATCCCGAATGCCGGCATCAATGACAACACCAGCCCCACCCTGCGCTTGAAAATAGGTCATCAACATCTCCCCGAAGCAGCCGGTGGCGAGATCTCCTCTACCGTCTACCACGATCACATCGCCAGCCTGCACTTCAAACATCACCTCCCACAGGGCAGAGGTTTTCTCGCCGGCTTCCTCGCCTTCCGGTTCTGATTCTTCAGCAGATGTCCCCGGTATCTCATAGCCTCGCATCTGGTCTTCGCGCTGTGGTGTGAAGCGGAGCGTTAGTGCGGGACCGACAATTTTACTCCCAGGCACACGAGCGATGGGACCCTCAATAAAGGTCCGGCGCACACCCAACGCTTCCATGGTGGAGGTCACCGCATCGGTTCCCAACTCGTACAACGCCTCAATAATTTCAGGTGTGGGTCGTTTGATAGTGGACATATTCTACACTCCTATAAATTTGCTCACGGATTAGTGGATTCGCTCATGTAAAGGATTGGCGCAACAGCCCCCACTTGCCCCAAAAACTGTAGGCGGGGCCTCCCCGATAATTAGTTGACCCGATTTATCGGGGGGATCCTCTCGGACTTGCCCGCCCTCAACGCTTTCACCGTAATTGCACTCCGTTTTTGCATGATTCGATGGATTTTCCTCGTCTACTTTGGAAATATACGATAGCCATTTTAACCCTTTGTTATACGTGGGTCAACAGCAAAAATCGCTGCGAAAAAACGACTCCTTGTTCGGCAAGCGGTGACAAAATTTTTGCTTTTCGATCTCTTTTTTAACACATCCCTGTTACAATGTTCGCCGGACCGATGACACATAACTAATGGTTGTGTGGGGTTTATCAGTCCAATGCATCAATAGCAAACAATCAGAATTCCAACGATGAGATGAAAACAAAATGTAATTGTTTGTAGTTGTTTGTGATACGATTGGAGGTCTATGACAACACGTCTCATTTTGAAATAGGGACAATTTCCCCATTTTCGTGTGTAAAATGTTACCTTTTTAATCTCGCTCATACTTCCTTTATCTACTATATCTGCGTCCGTCCCTACTCTGAACACTCAAGTGTGTAAGTTCTATATCCATCTAGACATCAATTGAACAGCTTACGGCATCAGCCAAAAATCAACAAGGAGGGTATTTATGGTATCTCTCACTTCCGCAATGCTTACACTATCAAGAGATGCAATGACGCAAACGGTTTCACCCATTGACATCAGCAATCGGTTGGAACTGTTCGTCGACGATTATCTGATTGATCAAATATCTGGTGCAACGCAACGGTTACACCATCCGCAACCGCAAGACGTTGCCTGTGTGTATGATAAGCCATGGGAAGGTAGC
This sequence comes from Candidatus Poribacteria bacterium, assembly GCA_965208425.1. Classification (GTDB taxonomy): domain Bacteria; phylum Poribacteria; class WGA-4E; order WGA-4E; family PCPOR2b; genus PCPOR2b. The sequence continues at coordinate 1,096,787 of OZ242335.1, forward strand.
ACCTGCTGCTATAAAACCGTGTTTCAAGATGGCGATCTCTACCGGATGTATTACCGGGGAAGTCACGTCATATATACAACTGAAGGCTTTGACAATGATCACCACCCACAGGTAGTCTGCTACGCTGAAAGCCATGATGGAATACATTGGACCAAACCGGAACTCGGCTTGATTACGTTTGATGGTGGGAAACAGAACAACATCATCTGGGAAGGAATTGGATCACACAACTTCGCACCTTTTAAGGACGAAAATCCCGATTGCAAGCCGGACGAAAAGTACAAAGCACTCGGTTCAGGCGATCGTAGCTTATATGCCTTCAAATCCGCCGATGGCATCCACTGGTCGCTCATGAGTGATGAACCTGTAATTACCAAAGGGGCATTTGACTCACAGAACCTCGCCTTTTGGGATACGGTACGCGGCGAATACCGTGAGTATCATCGCGATTTCCGTGAGGGACGCGACATCCGCACAGGGACATCAAAAGATTTCCTCAATTGGACAGATCCCGAATGGCTGGACTATTCACCCAGCCGGGTCAGCGAACTATACACGAATCAGATTACCCCATACTACCGCGCCCCGCATATCTTCCTCGGCTTTCCAACCCGATATACCGATCGCGGGTGGACGGAATCGACGAAAGCCCTGCCGGAACTGGAGTATCGCCGTCTTCGTGGTTACGTGTCTGAACGCGAGGGGACAGCCGTTACCGATGGAATGTTCATGAGCAGCCGAGATGGGAGCCATTTCAACGTTTGGCCCGAGTCATTTATCCGTCCGGGTTTACGATTAAGAGGTAACTGGTTCTACGGCGACAACTATCAGAATTGGGGATTGGTCGAGACAAAATCGCACATTGATGGTGCACCCGATGAGATCTCCATCTATGCGAGTGAAGATTCGCATCAAGGGGATGACTGTCGCTATCGGCGTTATACGATCCGAATTGATGGATTTGTCTCAATGCAGGCACCACTGAGCGGTGGGGAGTTTGTAACAAAACCACTGACCTTCGAAGGAGATCAGCTCGCCATTAACTTTTCGACCTCTGGGGTAGGTAGTATTCAGATCGAAATTCAGAATGCCTCTGGCAACGCCCTCCCCGGCTTCCGATTGGACGATTGTTCAGAGGTCTTCGGTGATGACCTCGAGCGGGTAGTAACGTGGGAAAACGGCACAGATGTAAGTCGGCTTTCAGGGCAGCCTATTCGTCTGAGGTTCCTGTTAAAAGATGCAGATCTCTATTCAATTCGATTCAGTTAAAGTTATAGATACCAAAATAGAAAAACCGAGTTTTTGACAAAAACTCGGTTTCTGCTTGTGCCTATCAAAGTAGTAACCCAAAATTAATTTATGGTGACTTAGGGAGTAGGTGCGTCTTCGCGCAGCAGCCCTTCTGCTTTTAGCTCACTCCAAAGATCCGCAGGGATGGCGTGTTCAAATATTTCTACATTCGATTGAACATGATCCGGCATAAGACCACCCGGAATTGCTGCGGCAACGATTGGATGCGCTAGCGGGAACTGTAACGCAGCTGCCCGTAGCGGCACATTGTGTCGATCGCAGACCGCTTGGATGCGCCGCGTTTTTTCCAATACTTCAGGGGGGGCTGGTGCATAAGCGTAATACGCATTCTCTGTCGCACCTGTCGCTAGAATACCAGAGGCGAACACCGCGCCAATCACCACACCGACACCGCGTTCCTCGCACTGTGGAAATTCAGCGTCCAAGACATCTTGGTCTAACAACGTATACGGCATGGCAACGATAAAGAAATCGAGGTCTACCATCTCCAAAAAGCGCGGGATCGTGCCCATCTGATTCACGCCAGCCCCTATCCCTTTTATCTGTCCACTGGAACGAAGCTCCTCAAGTGCGCGCCAACCGCTAGTGCCGAGCTGCACCATGTGAGCGTTAATCCGTGTATCGTTCACATGAAACATGTGATCGAGATCGTGAATCAGCAGCAGATCGATAGAATTCAGACTGAGTCGCTGGAGACTGTCTTCAAAGGAGCGCATAACCCCATCGTAGCTATAGTCAAAATAAAGATCGAAAGGCAGTCCTCCCGCCCACATCCCTTGGTCGAAATTGTCGGGATCACGTGTCGCTCGCAGCACACGTCCGATTTTCGTAGAAAGCACAAAGTCCTTACGCGGCTGTTGGCGGAGAAAATGTCCGAAACGATGCTCACTTTTCCCGTAGCCGTAAAACGGGGCTGTGTCAAAGTAGCGTAAGCCGGCGTCCCATGCCGCTTGAAGTGTCGCCTGCGCCTGCGTTTCGCTGAGAATCTCAAAGAGATCTCCGAGTGGTGCCCCGCCGAAACCCAAGTTGGTTAAGGCAACTCCTGTCCTTCCCAGGTTGCTTGTTGCTATGTTACCCATTAAAATGTCCCTCCAAACTAAATTGATATTTGTTGTCAGTAGAATAATCCTAAATTCGTATCTTGGACGCCAATGATTTTCTCACAATCCTCACCAGACTTCAACCATTTTTTAATTCACGTTACTCCTTGCGGGGACAAAATTAAAGATCCGCATCAAACCGATAAACTGGCTCCCAACCCAGCAGCTTTTCTGTCCGTACTACATCCCCTTTTTTATAGCCCCCCGGCGTGGCAAATATATAAAAACAATCGTAGCCAATATCCGGTGTTTCGAGAGCACATTTTAGTGCAGACGCAACATCCCGTCTATCAATTGAGCCATAATAGAAGCCGTCTACAGGATGCCCATCGGTCGTTACCATTTTATCTGAATCAATGATGCCCCACGGTCGGATGCACGCGATAGAAAGCCCATGCTGTTCATGATAATTTCGGGCGAGTTCTTCTTGCAGCAGCTTAGAAAGATCATAAGAGCTAGCGGCTTTGAGTGGGTATAGATCGTACGTGAGAAAGGTGTCCTCCGGATAGCCACCATGTACCGCCCCGCTGGAGGTATGGACGAATCGCTGGATCTGGCATACACGGGCAGCTTCAAGCAGGTTGAACATACCCCGTACATTAATATCAAAACCAGGACCGTCCATGCCGTAACTGCCATTGGGTGCCATAATCGTGTTCACAACCGCATCGTGGCCCGCCATTACGGTTTCAAGCGTTGCATAGTCAAGCACACCCCCTTGAACGGTGTTATCGTAGCCCTCCACCGGGCGAATGTCAAAGGCAGTCACTTCATGGTCTTGGCTCAAGATAGTGACTGCAGCACGTCCCACGAAGCCGGCTGCGCCTGTCAACAATATTTTCATAGTTGTAATTCCTTCGGTTTATGTGATGAGTTATCAATAAAAAGATACAATATCTATTTACACGCTACATATTTCAAATTTGTCTGACACATTATTGTTTAGAACCCCTCGACTTGTCAAGAGGTTCACTGATGAGGTTGTAGAAAGGCATGATTTTCCGTTGACGTGATGCCTAATCATCTGTATCATAGGGTTTTGAGGCTATGGTACAGCGAGAAACGGTACGCATGTCCTATGCGCACTAAATGAAAAAATAAAATCAAAGGAAGTTAAGCGATAATGGAAAATAGTGGAACACGGTTAGCAGGCAAAGTTGCCATTGTCACCGGGGCGGGAAGTCGCACCCCGATAGATGGCGTTGGACGGGCAACATCAATTCTCTTTACTCGGCAGGGTGCCAAGGTCTTGCTGGTAGACCGAAATCTCGAAAATGCGGAGAAAACTCTTGCCGTTATTGAGGAGGAAGGCGGGGAAGCGTCAATTTTCGTCGGCGATATTTCCCAAAACGATGACTGTCAAGCGATGGCTGAAGCAGCCGTTGAGCGATACGGTGAGCTGCATATCCTATTTAATAGTGCCGCCATCGGTGGTGCAGGGACGGTTGTTGATGTGGATCCAGATGTTTGGGATGATGTCATGGCGGTGAATCTCAAGGGCATGATGTTGGCATCTAAGCATGCCATTCCCAAGATGATTGAAGCAGGAAGCGGCTCGATCATCAATATCGCTTCAATTGATGGGCTTCGGGCAAATATCTGGCGCAACATCCCCTATGCTGTATCAAAAGGCGGGGCGGTCTCCCTGACGCGTAATATGGCGGTACATCATGGGCGGGATAACATTCGAGTCAACTGTATCGCACCGGGGCACATTTACGCCCCAATGACGACCAGCATTTCCGATGAGTTGCGTGACCTCCGCCGGCGATCAGGGCCTTTGGGGACAGAAGGCACTGCTTGGGACATCGCGTGGGCAGGACTATTCCTCGCTAGCGATGAATCTCGTTGGATTTCCGGTGTGCTGCTGCCCATTGATGCAGGTCTACTGGCAACGACGCCGCTGGCGATGTTGTCCCATTTGCAGGGATGATTGCTTTCTACGACCGAAGGATTTTCGCAATATGCAAGGAACCAACCAGCTTTTTGACCAGCCCAAACCGATTATTGGCGTGGTCCATCTACCTCCACTAATTGGCAGCCCCCAATCAGCCCAACCCTTCCATGAAATTCGCACCTGTGCGCTTTCAGATGCAGGGATACTGATTGATAATGGAATGGACGGGGTTATCATCGAAAATTATGGGGATGTACCCTTCTATCCGGATAGCGTTGAGCCCCATACCGTTGCGGCACTAGCGCTCGTCACGGACGAAATTCGAGGACACCATCCCCAGACACCGATTGGGCTAAACATCCTGCGCAACGACGCAAAATCGGCAATAGCAATCGCAACGGTTACAGGCGCACATTTTATCCGTGTGAACGTCCACACCGGCGCAATGCTCACCGATCAAGGTATTATTCAAGGAAGGGCGCACGAGACTTTGCGCTACCGATCCACCCTCAAAAGCGAAGTTAAAATTTTCGCTGACATTGCTGTGAAGCATGCCGTGCCACTTGCGCCAATCGATATCCTCGCTAGCGCGGAGGATACGTATCATCGTGGGCTTGCAGACGCGCTGATCGTTACGGGGGCAGCAACGGGTAAAAGTACCGATCTCGATCAATTAAAAACCGTGAAATCGACGGTTCCTCAAGCCAGTATTTTCGCTGGCAGCGGTGTGACCACCGATAACCTCGTCGAAGTTTTGCAGTACGCAGATGGCGTTATTGTCGGCACTTCGATTAAGCGCGACGGTGTGACAACAAACGAAGTGGACCCAGACCGCGTACGCGCACTGATCAAGGCACGTGACGGATAAATACTTCCGAAGATCCAAAAACTGCATCACGATCAGACGCTGACGGTTCAGTTACGCTGCCAACGCATTCATGAGATCGGTGTGTGCAAGATGCCAATCCTCGATATGGTTGAGGAGCACCGCAGAGGTAAGTGTGCCGTCATCTTCACGACCAACGGTTGCGTGAATCTCTATCCGTTTCTCATCTCTGTGGATACGGTTGCGAATAAAGGTATTCCATTCATCGGCTTTTTCCCGGTCAATTTCACCGCCATTCTGTTCTAACACCCACGCCTCAAATTGAGTGTAGCTAGGGAGATTTTCACGGATGTAGGCGACGGCATCGGCGGGCTCGATTCCTAGCACACGTAAGACTCGCGGATCCAATCCGTTTTCGGTCATGTCCGGATAGTCCGGATGGAGCTTGCCTTTTGCCTTCAGTAGGATTTTAATCCAAGTTCGAGGCAACTGGCATACCTCCAAAGCGCCGTAATCGATATTTGCAATCAATGGTACAATATGACCGGTGAGTGCTGTGAAATCGTTATCCAAGTTCCGTTCATAGAAGAGCTGCCAATCCTGTAAGTTGTTCAGGACAACAGCGGACGTGATGCCAGCGTCATCAGGCAGACCGATGTCACTGTACGTCTCTTCAATTTTCGCTGGACGATGATCGCGGGACCGTATCCGTTCGTTCCAATCTGCCACCGCCTGCTGGTCAATCTTCCCACCCTTTTGCTGGATAACCCACGCCTCAAATTCGAGATAGTTCGGCATATTATCCCGCAGGTAGGAGAGCGTCGTCTCTTTATCCAGATCTAAAACTTCGAGGACCGATGAGTCAAGTCCACCGCTGCAGTCGGGGTATTCTGCATCAAGCAACCCCGCTTTTCTGAGGGTAACTTTCCACCAGAACCGTGGAAGTTGGCAAGTGCCTAAGAGACCATAGCCGATGTTGCTAATAAGGGGAACCATATTATGCTCCTTGTTTTAGTTTGAAGTGAGTAAATTTACTCCTAACACTTTTCAATTTTAGGAATTATTTTGTTCATTCTATCATGATTGCACTGACTACATCAACCCCAGATTGAGTTTCTATTTAACCTTGACAATGCGGGGTGTTTGGCATATTCTATATCAATAGGATTTTTGCAATAAATTTCATAGTATTTATAGTAGATTTTAGAATTAATGAGACACTCCAAATTGGTAGGCGCTGTTTCCAACTGCGCCGTTTCAGCCGACCACGGCACCTATGCGGTGCGGTTATAAAACCGTACCTACCGGGGGCAAAAGTGTCCATTTATTTTTAGAATCCACCATAATTTTAAGGAGAATAGGGATGGCAGAAAAAACTTCAGCGAGCACCGAGCAGCATAGGGAGATGGCTGCGGAACACGGTTCCGTGCTCGTGGCAATCGTCACCGTCAGTGATACACGCACCCCGGAAACAGACAAGAACGCAGCTTACCTCCGCGAACAACTAGCGGCTGGTGGAAATGAGGTCGTGGGATACCGTATCATCAAAGATGAACCAGATCAGGTCAAGGCGGTGCTAGACGAATTCACCGCAGGCGATGCGCGCATGATTCTTTTCAATGGTGGCACAGGCATCGCCCCACGCGATACAACCTTTGACGTATTGGATCAAGCCCTAGAGAAAACCTTACCCGGTTTTGGCGAACTCTTTCGGATGTTCAGCTATGATCAGGTCGGAGCGGCAGCAATGCTGTCGCGTGCTACCGCCGGCGTGTACCGGGGAAAAGTGGTTATTTCGACACCCGGCTCAACGGCTGCGGTACAGTTAGCTTGGGAAAAACTGATTGGACCGGAATTGCAGCATCTGGCATGGGAGGTTGGACGATAAAAAAATAGGAACGTTGTGCTAGTTCGGCTTCTTTTCCTTTGCCAACCGATGACAGATATGGCAGCTGCCGACATTAAGATGCGGCATGGTTGGCGATTGCTCGGTCCCACGAAGATGACACTTCAGACAAGCGGCTGGATCTGTGTAGGTCTGATGATCTGGAATGTCGGAGCGGGCAGGTGCTGCGTTGAAGAAAAGGATGATCATTACAATTGTAAAAATAGCTCCGATGATGCTGACAATAATCAACAACGTTCGGGCACTGGCTTCTTCTGTTGGCACGTTTTAATCCTTTTAGTTTACTGAAATCAAGATAGGAAAATCGAAAATTGAAATGGAAAATCGAAATTAGCTATAAACCCGAAACACCGGATACTATCGGACAAGGTATCCTTCAGGATATCGCTGATCTCGGGCTTACCGGTGTAGAATCTGTGCACACCGTTCAAATCTACTGGATCGAAGGAGACATCAATTCTCATACAATCGAGCGCATAAGTGCGGAACTTCTCGCTGATCCGGTGACGCAGAATTACGCCTATAGCCGCTCCGACAATCAGTCCCCAAGGCAAAGTGATGGCTCCGTATGGACCATCGAAGTGCGATTCAAATCGGGCGTAACGGATGCTGTCGGTGATAGTGTTCTCAAGGGGCTACGCGATATGGGGGTTTCAGATGTTCAAACCGCACAGACAGGACAGAAGTACCGGATACACGGAGACTTAGCTCTATCTAAACTTGAAATGATTACACAACAACTCCTTGCGAACGACGTTATTCAAATATTTGAGATCTGGCAAGGCTAATGAGTTCCGTTTGATCATGACCATCGAAGTATATAGACTAGCTAGCGACAATCGTGATGTTATTTCTTACCTATCAGTGCTTTAGTCTTCCACGTTCCCCGTCTAAACCACAACCACACCAATAAGCCTTGCACAACGTTTGATAAGGCGATACCAATCCAGACTCCCTTGAGTCCCACTAAATAGGAAAGCAAAATCACTAACATTAGCCCAATACCGAGTTGACAGATAAATGTCATCACCATCGGGGAAACGGTATCCCCAGCACCGTTGAGTGCACGACCGAATACGATAGAAATCGCGATAAATGCAAAGGTGGCTGATAGGTAACGGAGGTAAACACTCCCGACAGTGATAACTTCCATTTGTCCGGTAAATATACTAATAAAAAGATGGGGAAAAAAGAATAGTAAACTCCCAAGCACAGCCATAAGTATCGTTCCTAATCCGCCGGCTAGATTGGCAGATTTTTCTGCCCTATCAATTTGACCTGCTCCGATATTCTGTCCCACCATTGGCGCGACAGCGTTTGCAAACCCGAAACCCAAGTGCATCACGAGGATACGGAGGCGCATACAAATAGCATAGGCAGCCACAGCATTTGTTCCATAAATTGCCACAACTCGGATAAACCCCAACCGGGAGGCGTGTCTCAGAAATCCTTGCATTGAACTAAAAATTCCGAGACGCAGGATTTGCCTCATTACTGATAGGTCAACGCGGCGCTTAACATGCTTCAACGATATGATGCTGCGTCCGACGAAACAGAGATAAAGAAAAATCACAACTCCAGCACTTCTGCCAATCACGCTTGCGTATGCGGATCCCGCAACTCCCAGACGTGGAAATTTCCAAATGCCAAATATCAGCAAGGGATCCAGGACGATGTTTAAGACTGTTGAAACAATCATGACGATCATCGGTGTTATTGAATCTCCACCCGCTCTGAAAATAGAACCTAACGTCATTGATACGAACATCATAATACCACCGAGCAGTGTGATACGCAAGTAAGGCACACCCAGTCGCACCACTTCCTCCTCTGCTCCGAGTAGCCTCAATCCAATTTCAGCGAGTGGGACCCCTATACACGCAATTGCAAGGGGACATACTATGCTCAAGATGAGTGCCTGCATCGCGATGTTTTCCCCTTGCTCTCTCTGTTGTGCGCCGATTGATTGAGAAACCAGAACGACTGTTCCCATTGAGATACCGAGTGAAAGAACGCTAATCAGCCGCTGAAGATTTGAGCTCATATCAACAGCGGAAATTGCTTCGGCTCCCAATTTACCGACGAAAATCATATCAACCACACTGAAAGAATCCTGCAAAATATTGCTGAGAGCAATTGGCCAAGCGAGATGTATAAGGTTCTTGAAAATGCTCCCTTGAGTCAGGTCGTACTTCGATTTCTTCATAATTGGATTTCTTTCCGGTGTGTTGATGCGCTTTCGACGACTCGAGCTTTCCTTTGTTTAGCAATTTTTATTGGATGATACCTGAAACACGAAAACATATGTCCCTGATTTTCTCAAGTGTTATGGCGATAACACCTGCATAACCTAGATTCACAGATACGACCCCAAACCGATGGATTTATTAATTCATCAGGAATTTTATCAGTTATTCTTATTGTGCCACATCTTCACGAAATTCGGCAAGAATTATCTGTTTGAATCTCTACGGCTAACTTTTAGAAAAAAACTAGTGAAATTCTGTGAAAAAACTATTGACAGATCACTAATAATCGTTTATTATATTAGCCCCCATCGAACATATTGTATGATAAAAGAAATTATACACAATATATTGGTGTTCTATGAAATGTCCATACTGCAACGGTTCCAGCATAAGAGTCATCGACAAGCGCGATACTGACGGAGGAACTGCCATCCGTAGACGCCGAGCGTGTCTCCACTGCTCAAAACGGTTTACAACATATGAGCGGGCGGAAGTGTTGGATCTCTTCATTATTAAAAAGGACCAGCGCCGCGAAGCCTTCGATCGACAAAAACTAAGACGGAATATCATGAAGGCGTGCGAGAAACGCTCGATTAGTCAGGAAACCGTTGATCGCTTGATTGGGGATGTCGAACAACAACTTATCAGTATGCACAAATCAGAGATAGAAAGTCATATCATTGGTGAAATTGTTATGGATGCCCTCAAAAATTTGGATAGTGTTGCATATATTCGGTTTGCTTCTGTCTACCGCGACTTCAAGGATGCGGCAGATTTTGAAAACGAACTCCGTCAATTAGCCCCTGATGATTAGATTAATGAAACCTACCATCAAAAAAAGCGTTATATTTTGGGGTATTGTTAAAAAAATTAGAGGTAGGTTGCTGAATCTGCCGAGTTTTTTAGAAATTATAGTAAAGGAATCAAGGAATAGAATCAAAGAAAGGAATCAAAATGTCCCAAGCCAACAATTTTGGTGTTAATCAGGATTCGATAGCCTCCGCACCATCGGATGAGACTGCTGACATCAAACCCTCTTCTCTTGAAGAAACTGCACAACAACAGGGCTTGAAAATTGATCGACGGTATACTTTGCCCGGCGTGCATCCATTCGATACAATCGAGTGGGAACCTCGAAGTTCGGTAATTTATAATGAAAAAGGCGAGGCAATCTTCGAGAAAGACGAGGTGGAGGTCCCATCGAACTGGTCGCAGTTGGCAGCGGATATTGCGGTGTCCAAATATTTCCGTAAAGCGGGCGTGCCTGAAACGGATAGCGAAACAAGCGTTCGTGAGCTTATCCAACGGGTTGCTCATACCATCCGACACGCCGGCGAGGCCTTTGGCGGCTACTTTGCCACGCCGGAGGATGCTGATGCCTTTGAGATGGAACTGACAGATCTGCTTGTCATGCAGCGCGGTGCGTTCAATTCGCCGGTCTGGTTTAATTGTGGACTATATCATCAATATGGAATTATAGGTGGAACCGGCAACTGGTATTGGGACTTTGAAAAGAACAGTGTGGCCCAGACAGAAAACAACTACGACCACCCACAATGCAGCGCGTGTTTCATACAATCTGTTGACGATGACCTGATGTCGATTTTTGAGTTGGTCAAAAATGAGGCGCGTGTCTTTAAATACGGTTCGGGGACTGGAACCAATTTTTTCAAAATTCGAGGGCGTCAAGAAAAACTTTCCGGCGGTGGGACAAGTAGTGGACTGATGTCCTTCCTTGAGGTTTTTGACCGTGGAGCAGGGGCGACCAAATCTGGAGGGACTACCAGACGGGCGGCAAAGATGGTCTGCCTTGATATGGATCACCCGGAAATCGCTGATTTCATCAACTGGAAAATGAATGAGGAAAAGAAGGTGGCAGCGCTGGTGGCCGCCGGTTACACCTCTGACTTTAACGGGGAGGCGTATAAGACTGTCTCAGGGCAAAACTCGAATAACTCTGTCCGAATCACGGACGACTTCATGAATGCCTATCTGCGCGGTGACAAATGGTATACGACGCTCCGTACAACGGGCGAAATCTGCGAAACATTTGAAGCCAAAGATCTCATGCGTCAAATATCCGAAGCCGCTTGGGCTTGTGCGGATCCGGGTGTCCAGTTTGACACGACGATTAATGACTGGCACACCTGCGCAAATACTGATCGAATTTATAGCAGTAATCCATGTTCAGAATATATGTTCCTTGACGACTCCGCATGTAATCTTGCTTCTATCAATCTACTCAAATTCGTCGATGAAGATGGAAGCTTCGATATCGAAGGATTCAAGCATGCCTGCCGAATATTCTTCATCGGTCAGGAAATCCTTGTGGATTTCTCCTCATACCCGACCGCCTCAATCGCTCAAAACAGCCACGACTATCGACCGCTCGGATTGGGATATGCCAATCTGGGTACGTTACTGATGGTCAATGGCATCCCCTATGATAGCGAAGAAGGATATGCCATCGCCGGTGCGCTCACAGCAATCCTCTGTGGTGAAGCGTATCGCGCATCCGCCGAGATGGCCGCAGTCAAAGGTCCCTTCCCTAGCTTTGATAAGAACCGTGAGCCGATGCTGCATGTGATGAGCAAACATCGTTCTGCAGCTTACCGCATTAACCCGGATGTCTGCCCGCCTAACCTCTTGAAGGCGGCGCAACAAACATGGGATGATGCAGTTGAGATGGGCGAGCGCTACGGTTATCGGAATGCGCAAGCGACAGTGCTAGCGCCTACCGGGACCATAGGGCTGCTGATGGAATGCGATACGACCGGCGTTGAACCCGAGTTCGCGCTCGTGAAATTCAAGAAGTTGGCGGGTGGCGGTTACTTTAAAATTATCAACCAATCGGTCCCACGTGCACTGAAAAAGCTCGGTTATACAGACAAAGAGATTGACGACATTGTAACCTATGTACAAGGGACTTCCTCGCTAATCGGTTCGTCGCATATCAATAATGTCTCACTGAAACAGAAGGGTTTGACTGACGAAGAGATCGGTCAGATTGAAGCGACGCTACCCTCTGTCTTTGAACTGGCACATGCGTTTAACGCCTACACTCTCGGAGAGGAAGGGATGGCGCGTCTCGGATTTAGTCCGGAACAATATAACGCGCCGGGCTTTGACCTATTAAATGAATTGGCATTTACGCAACAGCAAATTGAAGAAGCAAGCAAGGTAATTTGTGGCATGATGACCATCGAAGGTGCACCGCATCTGAAAGATGAACACCTGCCCGTCTTTGATTGTGCCAACAAATGTGGGAATTACGGACAGCGTTATATTGAGCCGATGGCGCATGTTCGCATGGTGGCTGCGACGCAGCCATTCCTGAGTGGGTCGATATCCAAAACCATCAACATGCCCCACGAAACAACAGTTGAAGAGGTCGAGAACCTTTACGTTGAAGCGTGGAAACTGGGGTTAAAAGCGGTGGCACTCTATCGGGATGGGTCGAAACTGTCGCAACCTCTCAGCACGACCAGAGCAGAAGCAGAAGAGGAGGAACAGGAAGTGCGACCAATCCGCCGTCGTTTGCCCAACGAGCGCAACTCAATCACCCATAAATTCAGCGTTGCGGGTCACGAAGGCTACATCACGGTCGGATTTTACGAGGATGGCAGCCCCGGCGAAGTATTTCTCAAGATGTCGAAAGAGGGCTCGGTCATCTCTGGGTTGATGGATACGATCGCGACAATGACCTCTATCTCGTTGCAATACGGTGTTCCGCTGGAGTCGCTGATCAGCAAGTTCAGTCATGTCGGATTTGAGCCTGCGGGATTCACCAACAATAAGGATATCCCGATAGCAAAGTCAATCATCGACTATGTATTCCGCTGGTTGGGACTGAAATTCGCGCCTCAAAGCGAAGCACTTGCCGGAGGAGACGGCATCCTTGGTGATCAGCTTGTCCAACCACAGCAGCTGCAACCTTACGACGATGACATCAATCAGGAAGAGAACGCCCAAAGGTTAGAAGCACGCGAAAAACGTGTCGCAGCGATGCAGTCAGATGCCCCTCCCTGTCATGATTGCGGGACAATCATGGTACGGAACGGTACTTGCTATCGTTGTCTGAATTGCGGTGCGACGAGCGGTTGTTCATAGAGATGAGACATGGGGCAATTGTTGATATTCCAACTACCCGTAGATCACGCGTAGAAGATTAAAACCAATCATCCCCGCCACAATCAAAACGATAAACGCAAAACAAAAACGGATTGAATCGCCCTGTATCCTTTGATTCGTGATTACCCCTACCTGTGCACAGATTGTAGATCCAATCAGCAAAAACACAACCAGCCATAAATCGACATTTCCTCGCATTGCATGGGTAACAGTCCCATAAGCAGCCGAAAAAAATACGATAAGCGAAGTCGTGCCAACCGCTGCATGCGTTTCAACGCCATATCCGTAGATTAATAGTGGCACGAAGAGGATACCGCCGCCAATCCCAAGCAATCCTGTGAAGATACCGATGGCGAGTGCTGCGTAAACAATAGCCGGGAGTGAGATTCGGCGCACACTGCTGCTCGGAAAGGAAACGTAAGGTGGGATGGGTAGGTTGCGAAGTATGCCGAGCGGCTGTTTGTGATCGCCCTTTCTTCTCTGAATCAATGATTCGATCAGAACCAATCCTGAAACGGTGATAAGCACCCCAAAAAAGAGCCATTGCAAGTAAAACTGAAGTGCTGGAATTGATTGCTTTCCAACACTGACCTCTCCTAAGTTATCCAACCAGCCGAGCAGATATACCCCAAGTTCGATACCGACAAAATTACCCCCAATAATCATTAATGCCACTTTTGCATCAATATTGCCGAACTTCCAATACCGTAATACAGCAGAAAAAGTGGTGCCGGCTGTCCGAGAAAGCGTACTTCCAATGCAAATTGGGAAAGGAATGCCGAATAGGATATTAAGGATTGGGGTGATTAGTGGCCCACCGCCGATCCCGAAAAAACCTGACAGGAAGCCGCTGATGCACCCTAAAGCAATCAACCCCAAGATATTAACAGGTATGCCACTGATATCGACGTTCATCTAGCGTGATGGATTCAAATATGATAATCAATTTTAGGATTGGGGGGAGTGGAACGGCCGGTACGACGTTCGAGAAGGGTAAAGATCCAGTTAATAAGTGCCCCCCAAGCTATAGGAAAGAGTAAACAGATTAAAACGTTGAAAATGCCTTTCATGTGCAACTCCAATTCGATGGGCCATTAAAATCTGCTCGTGCCACACGGCAGAAGTTTTTGACCCCTCCCAAGTTCCCTCCGTATCCCTCCGACATCTTGAGAGTTCCAGACCTCGATTAGTAAAGGTATTAGGGGGTTACACTGTCGTGTACTCATACATTGCAAGTATAGACTAAAGTTGTGGTATTGTCAAAGGGAAAAATTGATCGATTTCTTTTTACTTGCATTTCCCATAGGGGTGTGCTACAATCACCAAGATTTTTAGAAATTTCCAAAGCAGGTCGAGATTTAGTAGATGACACCTTAATGGGTCCCTCTTTTTCTCAATCAAGAAGATTGTGAAAAATTTGAAGGTGACTGTCAATCCCTTTAGTTGATTCGGATTAAGATATCTGTTGATTTGAATGCCGGTGCTTACCTTCCCCGATGGTTTCAACGGTAAAAGACGCGAAGGGACCTACAAAGGAACTGGATAAAAGTGACATCAGAACCAACTCATACAAACAACAACGAGGATTCTCGATAAATCGGAACCTGCTTAATTGCATATTTCCGTGATGTTTTTGGTTAAACTGACACCGCAAGGAGCTTTTTTGATGAAGGAATATCAGACGGAACAGATTCGGAATATTGGTATTATTGGGCATTCGAGCACAGGGAAAACTTCACTCATCGAAGCGATACTCTATAATGGGGGTGCTATTGAGCGGATGGGACAAGTTGATAGTGGGAATTCAGTTTCAGATTATGCCCCAGATGAAATTGAACGCAAGATGACAATTAACTGTTCTGTATGTGTCGCCGAGTGGAAAGGGTACAAGTTAAATATTATTGATACGCCCGGTGTCGAAGATTTGCATGGAGATCTCGAGAGTGTACTCCGCGTGGTAGATGCTGTTATTGTGGTGATTGACGCAACAACCGGCGTCGAAGGTGGTACAGAGAAGGTATGGGAAGCGGCTGATAGATATGAGCTCCCACGGCTGATCTTTATCAACAAGATGGATAAAGAGAACGCCAGTTTTGAAAACGCGCTTGCGAGTGTTGATGAGATTCTTGAGACCCGCACGGCTGTGACGCAGATCCCAATTGGTAAAGAAGCTGACTTTAAAGGCATCGTCGATCTCATCCAGATGGGAGCGTTCACCGAACCGCCAGATAATAAACCTTTGCCAAAATCAGAGGCTCCCGCCGAACTTGAAGCGCAGGCAGAAGAGATGCGGGAACAGCTTGTTGAGGTCGCAGCGGAAAGCGATGATGAGTTGATTGAAAAGTTCTTTGAAGGTGAGCTCACCGATGAAGAAATTGGGGCTGGACTTCGTACAGGATTATGTGCCAATCAATTCGTACCTGTACTCTGTGGTGATGCCCTGCGGAATATCGGCGTCCAACCGTTGATGGACATGGTGACCAACTGCTGTCCATCCCCGGTAGATGCCAGACCAATTGCAGGAGTTGACGGCGAAACAACCTATGAGGCCTCCCCGGATTCACCACTGTCAGCGTTGGTATTTAAGACATTGGCAGACCCGTTTGCAGGCAGACTCAGTTTCTTCCGTGTTTATTCCGGCATCTTAAATGGCGATTCTCAGGTCTACAACTCGACGAAGGATGAGAATGAGCGAATCGGCAAACTCGCATTCATGAATGGCAAAGACTCTATTGACACACCCCAAGTCTCCGCCGGCGATATCGGAGTCGTGTCTAAACTGACGCTTGCGCAAACGAACGATACATTTTGCGATTCAGGCAGTTCGTTCCAACTTCCCGGAGCCGAATTCCCTCAACCTGTTATCTCATTCGCCATTACGCCTGCACGAGAAGGAGACGACGAGAAACTGAGTACAACCCTCTCCCGGATGATGGAAGAGGACCCATCATTCCAGATTGAACGGAATAGCACAACGAAACAGCTACTGGCTTCCGGGCTTGGCGAGATACACCTCACTGTCATACGCAATCGAATGCGAGATAAGTTTGGTATTGAAACCGAGACCGAAATGCCAAAGGTCTCCTATCAAGAGACAATTCGTGGTAGGGCGAACGGTGTCCAAGGTCGGTATAAACGTCAGTCGGGTGGGCGCGGGCAGTTTGGTGAGGTTTGGATAAATCTTACCCCGCTCGAACGCGGCACCGGCTTTGAATTTGTCAATAAGGTTGTGGGCGGCTCGATTCCGCGTAATTACATCCCCGCGGTTGAGAAAGGTATCCGTGAGTCAATGGCTCAAGGTCTGATCGCCGGGTATCCTTTCGTTGACGCTCAAGTTGAACTTTACGACGGTAAGCACCACCCCGTTGATTCCTCAGACATGGCTTTTCAGATTGCCGGCTCTTTTGCGTTTCGAGAAGCGGCGAACCAATCCAATCCGGTGATGCTCGAGCCAATCATGAACGTTACAATCTCCGTTCCGGAACAGTTCATGGGGGACATTATCGGTGACCTCAATAGCAAGCGTGGTCGAATCATGGGGGTTGAGCAGGCAGGAAAACGTCAGGTAATCCAAGCAACTGCACCGTTAGCAGAGATGTTCCGATATTCGATAGATCTTAAATCGATTACCAGTGCGCGGGGCAGCTTCACAATGGAGTTTTCACATTACGAGGAAATGCCTGATGAACTCGCTCAAAAGGTGATCGCCGAGGCAAAATCGGAAGCGGAAGAGTAAAATAACGCCAGTTACTAGTTCGGACTTGCGACCTCACCGTATATTAAACATTTGTGTCATGAAAGGACCATAGGCTTATGAGTAGTCACTGCCACGATACAGCCTGTGAACTCGAACAGTTCCGAGAACAGCAATCAAGAACCCTATGGATTGTGCTCGGTATTAACGGCGTAATGTTCTGCCTAGAATTACTCGTTGGCTTCCTCGCTGGCTCCGTGGCATTGCAGGCCGATTCGCTTGACATGTTGAGCGATACTTTGGTCTACGGGTTCAGTCTCTATGCGATTAGTAGAAATAATCGATGGCGTGCTGGTTCAGCCTTGCTCAAGGGTGGTATTATGGCTGTCTTTGGTCTTGGTGTATTGTTCCAAAGCCTCTATAAGCTTCTCACCAGCGATCTCCCGAAGCCACACTTCATGTTTGCTATGAGTGCGATCGCCTTGGTCGCAAACGTGATTTGCCTGTTTCTCCTGTCCAGACATAAAACAGATGATTTAAACATGCGCTCGACATGGTTGTGCTCTCGCAATGATATTATTGCGAACACAAGTGTACTAATAGCAGCGGCTCTCGTTGCGGTCACCCAATCCAAATGGCCAGACGTGGTAGTAGGTTTACTTATTACAAGTATCTTTCTTAAGTCCGCCGTTTATATTCTGCGGGAGGCGTATACGGAACTGCGCCAACCAGTTGCACCGCCCTCTAAACCGTCTGCTATCACGCCGGTATCAATACAGCAATTCTGTGCGGTAGGAACCTGCCCAGCAAACGCTTGTCACTGTAACGGTTTGTAATTCACGGTTCGTGGATTTTTTGGGGAACTCGAACAGGGAAGAGCGAAACCGATGAAAACGGTTACTATCACAGGCTGATGGCAACAGAATTAGCGCATCTGTTCGTATTTTTACCTCTTACGCATCATCTATCACGCTGCGATCGCATTGCCAAACTTTGCTGAAACAACCTTTGACAAGCCTGCTTGCTCCATCGTCACACCATACATGACATCGGAGATCTCCATCGTCCGCTTATTGTGGGTAATGATAATAAACTGCGTCTGTTGGGCGTATTTTTGAATAAGGTTCGTGAAGCGGAGCACGTTCGCTTCGTCGAGCGCGGCATCAACTTCATCCAAAACGCAGAACGGGCTCGGCTTAATCTTGAACACGGCAAAGAGCAGAGCAATGGCAACAAGCGACCGCTCGCCGCCGGAGAGCTGTGTGATACTCTGTGGTCTCTTACCCGGTGGGCAAGCGATGATATCAATCCCCGCCTCTAATACATCCGCTTCGTCTGTCAAACGCAACTCCGTCTCTCCACCTCCGAAAAGTTCCTCAAACACCTCTTGGAAGTTAGTGCGTATCTGCTCAAATGATTCGAGGAATGTCTCACGCGAAGTCCGGTTAATCTTCTGAATTGCTTGATTAACCGATTCGAGCGACTTCTCTAGATCTTCGCGCTGAGTAACAAGGAAATCTTCGCGCTGCTTGTGCTCCTCATACTCTTCAATCGCTACAAGATTAACAGCTCCCATTCCGTCAATCTCGGTTTTCAATGTGTCAATCTGTCCCATCAATTCAAGGTCATCAACCGGATTATCCTCAATCTCGATTTGATCGATGGTGATTTGGTACTTATCTAAAATTCGAGCGGAGATTGCTTTCAATTGCATCTCTAGCTGGGTTGTCGTAACCTCTAGGTGATGCCGTAGGCGATTGTGTTTATCGAATTCTCTCCTTGCCTTGCGCATTAGCTTCTGTGCTTCCGCGATCTGTTCGATTAAGCCTACATGCTCCTCCTCTAGCCGCCTGACATTTTCCTCAGCCTCGAATTTTTCTTGCTCTATCTGGAGGAATTTGCGTTGCGCTTCATCAATCTGCGAAGAGAGTTCCTGGCGGGTCTGGTCGTCAGAATCGATAACCGCTTGATGCTCACCGATGCTCTCTCGAATCTGTGCCTGACTTCTTTCAAGGTTCAGGAGTTCGGAGCTCAAGCTCTGCAATTTTTCCCGTCTCCCTGCTAAGACAATTTCAAGTTCTTGACACGACTTAATGATTTCCTCCCGTTTGCTCTTTTCGCTCTGAATCTGTTCTGACAGACGTTCGATACGTCGTTGTAACGTGCGGCGCGCCTTGGTTGCTGCCTCCAATTCAGATTGAAGTGTCTCCTGATCCGCTTTTGCTTTTTCTGTTTCCTGATGGAGGCTTGTTTCCTCCTTCTCTACATCGTTCAACTGCTCCTCAAGCTGACTGATTTGCCGTTTGCCCTGTTCCAGAACTTTTGACAAACTCGCATGCTCAATCTGGTGCGTTTGCCCTTGGGTGATGAAGGTTTGCCGGGTCTGTTGCAGTTCCGCTAACTTGCCGGCGAGCTTTTTGCTTCTAGTATCCTTTTCATTGAGTTGATTTGTCAGCTGACTAATACGTTCCTGTAGGCTTTCTAGCTCCCTTGAGCGGCTCAGAAGTCCACTGGTTGAACTCGTGTTATGTCCGCCCGTAACCGCTCCAGAGGTATTGATTAGCTCTCCCTCCAACGTGACAAGGCGTGCATTATGACGGGAGTTCCGTGTCAGTTGTATGGCTATATTGAGGTTTTCAACTACGACCGTATTCCCTAGCAGTTGCTGAACCGCAACCTCATATTTTGAATCATAGTCTAGAAGTTCAGCTGCGAGACCAATTACACCAGGCTTCCCTAGCAAGCCATCACCCTTAAATGGGCGAGTTCGCAGAATATCCAAGGGCAAGAATGTCACCCGGCCAGCTTTCGTCCGCTTGAGGAACTCAATCCCGGACTGAGCATCTTCAGCCGTTTCTGTAACAATGTTCTGGATCGCGCTCCCCAATGCCACTTCAATTGCTAACTCGTAGTCCGGTTCGGTTCGGATGAGTTCCGCGATGACGCCACAAATTCCGCCAAAGCGTTCTGGCTCTGTTTCACGGATTTTCAGAATCGCACGTACACCCATGTAGTAACCTTCATGGGTGGCTTGCAAATCCTTTAATGACTTAAACCGCGAGGAACTAGTACCGAGTGAATCCTGCATCCCTCGCCTCTCTGACTCTAGCTTGCGAAGCTCCGTCTGATAGCGTTGGATCTCTTCCTCAGCTTTTTGCCGGTCAGTTTCAAGCCGAATTAGATCGGCATTAAGCTGCTGTTCACGCCGTTGCGCTTTTGTATAACCCTCTTTTTCCGTCTCCAGTTCAGCACCTAAGGCGTTTGAGCGTTCTGTAATTCGATTCAGATTGACAGATGAATACTCTAGCTTGTTATTGATCGACGCAAGTTGTGTTTCTAGTTGCGAAACTTGATTCGCGGTTTCAAACAAATTTTCTTGCGCTGTCTTCACGGCGTTTTCGGCTTCCATCACCCGCGTGTCGAATTCGGTCAAAACCTTCCGCCGCGCGGTCAACTTGCTTTCCTCCAACTGAAGTGAAACGTCAACCTGCCTGTGCTCCTCTTCGCGTTCTGCCTTTTGTGTTTCTAGTTCTGCCGCCTGTTTTTCAAATAATTCGATTGCCTGAAGTGCCCGTTGACGTTGCTGCTGAATATTGAGCTGTCGTTCCTTATAAACTGCAATTTGCCCCTCTGTTTGTTCGATTTCGCTTGAGAATCGACTCACAACCCCTTGTCCATCGCGAATTAAGTTATCTAACTCGGCTCGACGTGCTGTTGCATCCTCGATTTGCTGCTCAGTGGAATCAATCTGCTCATTGGCTTCGGTCACAGCAAGCATCAGTTCATCTAGATTGAGTTGTGTTTGAGTCAATTCTTTGGCAAATCGCCCGTGCTCCCGACGGCTGAGATCTAATTCGAGATTTTTCAGTTGACCGTGGAGTTGTTGATAACGCTTCGCTTGCACGGCTTGCTGCTTGAGCGATTCAGTTTCCTGCTGCACCGTGTGAATCACATCATTAATCCGGACAAGGTTCTGTTCAGTTGCTTCGAGCTTTCTAAGTGCGGCTTTTTTACGATGCTTGTATTTGGTGATGCCTGCAACCTCATCAAACAGGAAGCGGCGTTCTTCGGGACGAGTATTGAGGATGAGGTCAATCTTGCTCTGCTCCATGACAGAATAGGCATCGACACCGATTCCTGTATCCATAAAGAGTTCGGTAATATCTCGCAGCAGACATGGAGCGTCATTAATGAGATAGTCACTTTCACCGCTACGTGTCAGTTGACGGCGAACCGCAATCTCCGGAGATTCGAGCGCGAGTTTTCCCTCAACGTTAGTGAAATGGAGGGAGGCTTGTGCCCGCTGTGCTGGTTTAAAGTTCGATCCACCGTTGAAAAGGAGATCTTGCATATTGGCGCAACGCAGCGCACGAGGACTCTGTTGGCCCAAGACCCAACGAATTGCGTCTGATACATTGCTCTTGCCACAGCCGTTGGGACCGACAATAGTTGTAATTCCCGGCTCCAATATTAACTCCACATCTTCGGCGAAACTCTTAAAACCACTGATTTTAATTTGATTAATATGCAACGGATAGTCCTCCTCCGATAGACGATTCGCAAGTTACATTTTTATCAACGTAAGTTAACCAATAAAGTTTCGGTGTTACGCTAGAAAAGTCCGTTGCAAGTCGATGGAATATACCCATGCCAACTATTTCCTTTAAGCCTTAGAAAAAAATTGGTTTAGTGCATCTTTAATCTCTGTAATAACTTCTGTCTCAACTTCCGTGTCTAAACGCGTCTGTAATGCTTTTCTTGCCGCTTTACCGCCAATCTGCCCTAATGCCCATGCAGCATGACCACGAACTAGGGATTCGTCATCGTTCAATGCCTGTTTAAGGGCAGGCACCGCAGCACGATCCTTCCAATTACCGAGTGCAACCGCAACATTTCGGAGAAAGCCGCGTCGCTTCGCTCGCTTGATTGGGCTATGCCTAAAACGTCTACTAAATTGTTCCTGTGTCATGTTGATAAGTGATAGCAGCGTGGGTGCGAGGTTTCCCTTGCGAGGATAAAAGCCACGTTCCTTTGTCGGGACTGCCTTACTGTTCCAAGGGCAGACTTCCTGACAGATGTCGCAACCGAAGATTAGATTATCCATCTGTGAACGGAGCTTGTGTGGGATGCTCCCTTTCAGTTCAATAGTAAGGTAGGAAATGCACAGCCGAGAATCCAAAATATTGGGTGCTAAGATCGCATCTGTGGGGCACGCCTCAATGCAGCGGGTGCAGGTGCCACAACTGCCACGGAGCAATGGTACGTCCGTATCCAACTTAATGCTGACTAGAATGCCTCCGAGAAAAAACCAAGAGCCTGCCCGCCAGTGGATTACATTTGTGTTTTTAGCAATCCACCCGATTCCCGCACGTTCAGCGTACTCCCGCTCAAGCACCGGAGCGGTATCTACATAAACTCTGGTTTTAACCTTTTCTTCGGCAGCTTTTTGGATAAATGTTGCCAGCCGATCTAATTTCAAGCGGATTAGATGGTGATAATCCGTTCCCCACGCGTATCGAGAAATCTGTCCGCGCGATGGGTCTTCCGCGAGTGATTTAGGTGGGTCAAGTGTGTAGTAGTTAATCGCGAGCGCGACGATTGATTGGGCTTCGGGAAGGATCTGGCGTGGATCCCGCTTCAGTGACAGATGCTTTTTTAAATAATCCATTTCTCCCGCATGACCATCTTTCAACCACTGTTCGTAATGGTCAACCGTCTGGCTCGGTTCGACGGGGAGGATGCCAACCAATTCAAATCCAAGTTTTTGTGCCTGAACCTTAATCTGTTCTGTCAGATTCATATGTTTGTCGAGTGTGGGGCAAACGGCTATCGGCGAAACAGCACCACCTACCGTAAAATGAGGGACCGGCTTATGAAAAGCTCACTATTATCGTAGCAGCGATTTTTTCGGAAGTCAAAGAAAATTTTTTTAATAAAAAATAGTATACGCCCCAAAAATTTGCTTGACACGAAATAATAGTTGTTATATAATACTGCGTTACGCCCAATTCAGATAACAAAATTTTAGAAATGCCTCTATCCCCTAATTTCAAGGTCAGGTGAAAGCATGCCCCAGCCCGTTAAAAAATATGAAAAACCCGTCAAATATTATGGTAAGCGCGAACGATTATCTTACGGAAAAATTCCGGAGATTATGGATCTCCCGGATCTCATTGAGGTCCAAAAATCCTCCTACGAAGAATTCCTTCAACAAAAAATTCTCCCAAATAGTTCTCTAATTGGTCGGGTGATAGCTACTCCTGTTGAACATCCAACCACCGGCGATATCTTGCTTGAGGCGAATACGGAATTGACAAAAGAGCAAATTGATGAATTGCTTGAAGCAGATATCAGTGACATTGAAGTTTCCCACGAACAGAAGACAGAGCGGATTAGTCTGCGTGAAGATAAAGGTCTGCAGGCTGTTTTCAACGAAATCTTTCCGATTCCCGACTTCAGCGAAACTAACGAACTCCGGTTTGTTGGTTATTCACTCGGGCCCCCTAAATACGACATTAATGAATGTCAATCCCGCGGGTTCAGTTATGCCTTGCCCGTAAAGGTTCGTGTCCGATTGGTTCTCAGAGAAAAAGATGAGGACACAGGTGAAAATCTGCCTACTGAGGAAATAATAGAAAATGAAGTCTATATGGGTGAAATCCCCTTAATGACAGAAAACGGCACTTTCATTATCAACGGCTCTGAACGGGTGATTGTCAGCCAGTTACAACGGTCGCCCGGTGCAACGTTTGGGGAAGAAACCCATACCAGCGGGCAGACGCTTAACACTGCGAGAATCATCCCGTATCGCGGCGCATGGATTGAATTTGAGTATGACATCAAAGACCTGATTTATGTCCGGCTTGATCGGCGAAAAAAAATGCTCGTAACTGTTCTGCTACGGGCACTAGGTTGGGAAACCGATGAAACTATCCTTAAACTCTATGCTAAAACAGAACAGGTTAAGCTCGCCAAGTCCCTAATTGATCGAGTAACGGCTGCTCCGATCAGACACCCCTCCACTGAAGAACTTTTGCTTGAAGCGAATATGGAATTAACGGAAGAGCAAATTGATGAGTTGCGTAAGGCAAAAGTCAAAAAAGTTGAGGTTTTAGATGCAGACGATGCAGAAGATATCCGTTTTCTGCGGAATACGCTCGAGCGCGATCTCCAATCAGATTACAATCTGCCACCCAGTTTTGAAGTGTCGACTGACCTCGAAAACGATTTGGCGGATGGTGAACCAGTCTCAGATGCATGGCACCAACAGTTTAAAGACAATGGCACTTCTTTATCCTCCTCCGCAACTGTGCAGGTATTGACAGAGGGACGATATCGTATATCCAACAAAAACAGTAGGGATAACTTTACCATTGAAAAAGCAGGAGATACCCTCAACGTTTATCGCGGTAGCATCCAAGACCTGGCAGTCGTTGAGATATTTCGTAAGATGCAACCGGGTGATCCCCCTACAATCGAGAGTGCGCACAACCGATTTGAGAAGCTATTTTTCGATCCAGTGCGTTACGATCTCGCTGAAGTAGGCCGGTACAAACTCAATGAAAAGTTGGGGAATCTCTCCCTGTATCGGAACGATGATGAGGTAGTAGATGAGCAGGTTCGTGTGCTCCGCGCAGCAGACATCGCCGCAGTTCTCCAATACCTGATACAAGTGCAGAACGGCGAAGGCGAGATGGACGATATTGATCACCTCGGTAATCGTCGAGTTCGAGCTGTCGGCGAGTTGTTGCAGAATCAGGTGCGGATGGGGATGTTGCGAGTCACTCGTGCAACTCGAGAGCGATTGACGGTCCAAGACTTGGAGAATGTGACCCCTGCCGACCTGATTAACCCTAAACCGTTAACTGCTGCAATTAAAGACTTCTTCGGTTCAAGCCAACTGTCCCAGTTCATGCAGCAAGCCAATCCGTTAGACGAATTAACCCATAAACGTCGCTTAAGTGCCTTGGGACCTGGTGGACTACATCGGGAACGTGCAACCTTTGAAGTTCGAG
The DNA here is from genome assembly GCA_965208425.1 of Candidatus Poribacteria bacterium. GTDB lineage: Bacteria > Poribacteria > WGA-4E > WGA-4E > PCPOR2b > PCPOR2b. Next base: position 1,121,916 of record OZ242335.1, read on the forward strand.
ATGTTCATCGAACTCACTATGGACGCGTTTGTCCAATTGAGACACCTGAGGGTCCATCGGTTGGGCTAATCGTTTCTTTAAGTACCTACGCACGGGTAAATGCCTACGGTTTTATGGAAACACCCTATCGCAAGGTGTCGAAGGGCAAAGCAACCAATCAGATTGATTATTTGGCTGCCGATAAAGAAGATACGTTCATCATCGCGCAAGCGCATGCTGTCCTTGATGAGAAGGGAACGATAGAAGGCGACATGATGGTGACACGACAAAAGGACGATTTTCCGCGGAAGTTAGCACCAGAAATCGACTATATCGATGTTTCCCCCAAGCAGATCGTTGGGGTTTCTGCTGCGCTCATCCCCTTCCTTGAGCACAACGATGCGAACCGTGCGTTAATGGGGAGTAACATGCAGCGACAAGCTGTACCACTTATCCGCCCGGAGGCTCCGCTGATTGGGACTGGCATGGAACATAAAGCCGCTCGTGATTCTGGAGCGGTGGTGCTAGCAAAACGGGATGGCGTTGTGGAAAGCGTGTCCGCTGCTGAAATCATTATTCGTACTGATGACGCCTTCAGGATTGCTGGCGGAGAACAGTCGTTCAGCGAAATGGGCTACGATGTATACCGCTTGACGACCTTCAAGCGATCGAACAGTGGCACTAGCCTCCACCAACGTCCATGTGTAGATGTCGGGGAAGAGATAAAAGCGGGTCAGGTGATTGCCGATGGAACCTCCACCGAAAACGGAGAACTTGCCCTCGGAAACAATATCCTAATCGCATTCATGTCTTGGGAAGGATATAATTATGAAGATGCCATCCTCCTCAGCGAGTCACTTATCACTGACGATATCTACACCTCCATCCACATTGAAGAGTTTGAGGTAGAAGCGCGTGATACAAAGATGGGACGTGAGGAAATTACGCGGGACATTCCAAATGTCTCTGAGGAAGCTTTGGCACAATTGGATGAAGAGGGAATTATTCGCATCGGTTCGGTTGTCCGTCCCGGGAGTATTCTGGTCGGCAAGGTAACGCCAAAGGGCGAAAGCGACCTCGGACCCGAGGAAAAACTGCTGCGCGCCATCTTTGGTGAGAAGGTTGGCGAGGTACGAGACGCATCTAAATATGTCAAACCCGGTACAGAAGGGGTTGTGGTTGATGTTAAGGTCTTCTCTCGGAAAGAACGGGAACCTGACCGTCAAACGAGACTGCGGGAGCTCGCCAAAGAAAAAGAGGTGGAGAAGGAATGGGAAGCGAAACGTGCATTGATTAACCAACGTAAGAACGCCGAAATTCGTAACGCGCTGCTCGGTAAAAAACTCGCTAGCAGTGTATCTGATGGCACTAACCTCATTGCTAAGAAAGGAAAGATTGTCACAGAAAAGTTGCTTGATGCGGGGGTGCCGTTGGAGGACTTCCATGTTGTGAATAAGTCTGCAATGGAGCTTATCGAACGGATTCAACAGTTGGCACAAGGACGTCTGAGAGATCTGGAGGAAGAAAGGGACGCGCAGATTGAGAAAATCCGTAAGGGAGATGAGTTGAAGCCAGGGGTTCTCAAACTGGTGAAAGTTTACGTGGCGACCCGTCGAAAGATCTCTGTCGGCGACAAAATGTCCGGCAGACACGGCAACAAGGGGGTCGTTTCAAAGATTCTTCCACAAGAGGATATGCCCTATCTGGAAGACGGAACGCCAATCCAAATCATCATGAATCCATTGGGAGTTCCCGGCCGCATGAATGCGGGACAGATTCTAGAGACGCATTTGGGCAGAGCGGCTAGGGAGCTTGGCTTATATATTGCCACACCAGTATTCGATGGTGCAGAGGAGCCGGAAATCCGTAAACTCCTAAAAGAAGCTGGTTTGCCAGAGCACGGAAAAGCCAAGTTGTACGATGGTCGCTCCGGGGAACCCTTCGCCCAAGAAGTTACCGTTGGATATACTTACATTCTCAAACTCAATCACTTGGTGGATGATAAAATTCACGCTCGCAGCACGGGTCCCTATTCATTGGTGACTCAACAGCCACTGGGTGGTAAAGCACAACAAGGTGGTCAACGCCTCGGTGAAATGGAAGTATGGGCTCTAGAAGCATACGGTGCTGCATATACCCTGCAAGAATTACTCACAATTAAGTCCGATGATGTCATTGGAAGGAGCAAAATCTACGAAGCTATTGTCAAAGGAGAGAATGCTCCTGCGCCAGGCACTCCAGAATCGTTTAACGTCCTCGTGAAGGAGTTACAAAGTCTTTGTTTGGATGTAGACCTAGAACAGACATCTGATGACCTAGATACTTTTGACCTATCCCCTGAGGATTGGGAGTCGGAACATGAGATCTGATTCAGCCAATCAGGGACTTGCGTAAGGTATATCCAACCTACAAAAGAATTGCCTCATGCCTGAAAGATAGCGCAAATCTTAATCTGATTTCGTTGCGCCGATATCCCGATGTTATCTTGATCAGATCGGGAGCTTTTCAACATTATGGATTCGAAATCTGCTTAGTGAACTTGGTAAATGGGGCTTACAGCTGCCCACGCCAAAACGAAAAGACCACACTACCGAATCAGCACTTAATTTTCAATTGCTGATTCGTTAATACTAAGGGAGAACAGCCTTGTCAAATCAAATCCAAGAACACACAACACAGTCGGGAAATCTAAAAAATTTTGATGCAATTTCAATCCGGATTGCTTCGCCAGAACACATTAAGGAATGGTCAAAACGTACAGCATGCCACCAACGTACCAGTGGCTGTGCAACAAATAACTGTGCATGCGGCGAAGTACGGAAACCTGAAACGATTAACTATCGTACATTTCGTCCCGAACGAGATGGTCTGTTCTGTGAGGCAATTTTTGGCCCGCAAAAAGACTGGGAATGTGGGTGCGGTAAGTACAAGCGGATTAAACATAAAGGCGTAATATGTGACCGATGTGGTGTTGAAGTTACCCAACAGAAGGTACGCCGCGAACGGATGGGATATATCGAATTAGCGGCACCGGTATCGCACATCTGGTTTTTTAAAGGGCTGCCTTCCCGGATAGGGTTGTTTTTAGACCTCCCGTTCCGTGACATTGAGCGCGTCATCTATTTTGAGTCGTTCATTGTATTAGAGGTTAATGACCCAGAATGTGGCTTAGAAGTAAAACAGCTCTTGACGGAGGAAGAGTACACGGAATACCAAGATAAATTTCCCAATAGTTTCCGTGCAGGTATGGGGGCAGATGCCATTCGAGAATTGCTGGAACGGATTGACTTAGACCGGGAAATCGAAACCCTGCGTGCAGAGCTTGAAGCGACCGCAAGTAAGCAAAAATCTCGAAAGCTGTCCAAGCGACTCAAATTGGTCATGGGCTTCAAAAAGTCCGGGAATCTACCGCATTGGATGATTCTTACGGTGATTCCGGTAATTCCGCCAGACCTACGACCATTGGTTGCTCTCGACGGCGGACGGTTTGCTACTAGCGATTTGAACGATCTGTATCGGCGCGTGATTAATCGGAACAACCGCCTGAAACGCCTGATGGAACTCCGGGCGCCAGAGGTAATTATCCGCAATGAGAAACGAATGCTCCAGGAAGCCGTAGATGCACTGCTAGACAATGGTCGCCATGGTCGCATGGTGCGTGGTCCGGGCAATCGTCCTCTCAAATCCCTCTCCGATATGCTCAAGGGGAAGCCGGGGCGTTTTCGCCAAAACCTGCTCGGCAAACGTGTGGACTATTCTGGACGAACCGTCATCGTGGTTGGACCCGAGCTCCAGTTGCACCAGTGTGGTTTGCCGAAGAAAATGGCATTGGAGCTGTTTAAGCCGTTCATCATTCATAAGTTGCAAGCGAAGGGCTATGCCCATACCATCAAACGAGCCAAAAATATGGCAGAGCAGGTCTCGGAGGAGGTATGGGAGGTGTTGGAAGAGGTCATTGACGAGCATCCAGTGCTCCTGAACCGCGCGCCAACACTCCACCGACTCGGAATTCAAGCGTTCCAACCTGTACTGGTGGAAGGGAAAGCCATTCGCATCAATCCACTAGTGTGTGAGGCATTCAATGCCGATTTTGATGGAGACCAGATGGCAGTGCATGTGCCGTTAAGCGTTGAGGCACAGGTTGAAGCGAAGCTACTGATGATGGCTACGCGAAACCTTCTCAAGCCTGCACACGGCGGCGCCATTGCAGTGCCGAACCGAGATGTTGCAATGGGAGTTAGCTTCCTTACGAAAGGTGTTCCTAAAGAGGAATGGGAGAAAGCGTGCAAAGTGCCGACTCCACGAACCTATCAGGATACGGAAGAGATTATTCTTGCACACGATTGTAGTGCACTCGGACTGCATGATCCCGTAAAACTTTACTTTGAGGGAGCAGAGCAGCCAATTTTAACAACAGTGGGACGGGTAATCTTTAATCAGGCGATTCCTGATACACTACTGTTCACTGATGCCGAGACGCAACAAAGACTGCCGTTTGTCAACCAAGAAATGGGTTCCCGTGATCTTTCAGACTTAGTTTCTCGTGCTTTTGAGGAATTGGGTAATCGCCAAACTGTCGCGTTTATAGATGACTTGAAGCGACTTGGCTTTCATTATGCAACGCTAGGTGGGCTTTCTATTGCCATGCAGGATATGATCATTCCGCACGAGAAGGCGCAGTTGATAAGGGAGGCGCGAAAGCAGGTAGAGGAAATTGAAGCCGATTACCAAAGAGGCGACATGGGCATGAGCGAGGGTGAACGGTACAACAAGGTGATTGATGTCTGGCATCGGTTGATTGAGGAAATCGAAACTGCCTTGTTTGATGGACTGGAACAGGGACGTGATGATGAGATTGAAGGATTCAATCCCGTTCATATCATGGTGGATTCAGGTGCGATCTCTCGAAGCAAGCGCGATTCTATTCGTCAGCTAGCGGGTTTGCGTGGATTGATGGCAAAGCCCTCTGGAGAGATTATTGAGCAGCCAATCGAATCTTGTTTCCACGAAGGATTGTCAGTGCTTGAATACTTCATCTCGACGCACGGTGCGCGGAAGGGACTTGCTGACACCGCTATTAAGACTGCGAGTAGCGGTTACCTGACGCGGAAGTTAGTTGATGTTGCACAAGATGTCATGATAACAACCGAGGACTGCGGAACACTCGGGGGTATTACCAAGACGACAGATGAAGAAGAGGAAAGTCCGTTTGCAGAACGGATCTTCGGACGGACAGCCGCAGATGACATCATTGACCTGAGCACAGGTGAAGTGCTGGTGCCAAAGGATGAGTTGATTACCCAACAAGCAGCAAAACAAATCGAGGCAGTTGGTATCCCTGAAGTCCGTGTTCGGTCTGTGCTGACATGCGAAGCCCGGTACGGTGCTTGTGCAAAATGTTATGGCACCGATTTAACAAGTAATCATATAGTAGATGTTGGTGAAGCGATTGGCATCATCGCAGCGCAATCGATCGGGGAGCCAGGGACGCAGCTAACAATGCGGACGTTCCACACAGGTGGCACTGTCAGTGGTGGTGGGTCCCAATCGAGGGTTGAAGCTCGGCATGATGGGACAGTTGAATATTACAATGTTAGATTTATTGAACGTCCTGTTGAAGCTAATTTGGCATCAGAAGATCAACAGCCCGATACAGAAACGGAAAGAGTTGTCCTTTCTCGAAATGCTCAAATCCGGATTGTTGATGGCAATGGATATACGGTGGAGCGGCATACCGCTGATGTTGGCGCGCGATTATACGTCGACGATGGACAAACCGTGACTAAAGGTAATTCCCAAAATGGCGAACAAGCAACGTTGCTGCTTGAGTGGGATCCGTATCAAGTGCCGATTCTGACGGAACATGCCGGACGCGTTGTGTTCAAGAACATTGATAAAGGCAAAACAGCGCGTGAGGAAAGAACCTCTGGTTCAGCGGAGTGGGTCATTATCGAACACAGAGGTGAGGATCAGCCACAGATTGAAATTCATGATGATGCCGGGGAAGTCCTAGTTAGCTATCAGATGCCAACAGGGGCATACCTTTCGGTTCCTGTTAAAGAATTGGAAGAAACTGAAACTGTCTTGGAGCCAGCTAAAGAACTGGTGGAACAAGGGGCTGTCTTGGCACGGCTGCCGCGTGAAAAAGGGCAGAGTCGAGACATTGTGACAGGGTTGCCACGGGTTACGGAGCTCTTTGAGGCGCGACGACCGAAGGACACCGCTGTCATCTCCAAGATTGAAGGACAGGTCGAGTTGGAAAGTGCTAGCCGCGGTGTGCGCATTCTGCGTGTGGTAGACGGAGACTTTCAAGAAAGCCATCGCATTCCACAGGGCAAACACCTAATTGTGCAGGATAATGATAGGGTTGCTGCCGGAGAACGGTTGACAGATGGGCCAATCAACCCGCACGATATTCTTGAAGTGAAAGGGGAAGAGGCGGTCCAGAATTACTTGGTCAATGAAGTTCAAGATGTGTACAGAACACAAGGCGAGCGTATCAACGACAAGCACATTGAAGTCATTGTGCGACAAATGCTAAGTAAGGTAAAAATCGAGAACCCGGGCGATACAGAATTTCTCGAAGAAGAGGAAGTAGAACGTACGGCCTTCAATCGAGCGAATCGCCGCGTTATTGAAAACGACGGACAGCCTGCAACGGCTGAATCGATTTTACAAGGAATTACGAAGGCGTCCCTGTCCACGGAAAGTTTCATCTCCGCCGCTTCGTTCCAACAGACGACCAATGTGCTAACGAGAGCTTCGGTTATCGGCAAACGAGATCGGCTTGTTGGTCTGAAGGAAAATGTCATCATGGGACATCTTATCCCTGCAGGAACAGGAGTGTCTAAGTTCCGGAAGATTCGCGCTTTCCCCACGAGGGAAGCACAACTTGAATCCGATGGGGATTTAGAGCAAGCTGAGTTTACCGATTCTCTATCGTCTCAGGTTGATGAACCAGCAGCAGATTAAACCTAAGCGGTGTTACAGTTTTGCGTAGTTCGTTCTTGCAAGGAAGATGGAATGTTAAGTGTTTCATCTTCCTCTCACAACCTACGTAGATGCCGACTCGGTGGTTGAGAGAAAGGTGTCCAATACCTTCCATGAGTCGACGAGCAGAATGGTTCCTCGATAACACCGTGACGAATCAAATCGCGTTCTCTCGTGGAGACGTTGGGTTGGGAGGCGAAATCGTTCAATCGTTTGCATCGCCGTGGGGTTCTGCCCAATCAGAACGCCTAAATCCGCGTCAAGGATAGCCAGAAAGTCTGAGATCGAATCCCCAATATACAGTGTCCGTGTGATTTCCCCGTCCCCGGTTTCATCGGGGCGCGGGGGATTTTTTTTTCGGGACCTGAACTTTCTCAACTTATCCCGTGCCGAAACGACATGCAGGTGGATATCTCCGGTCGAGCGGCCTGCCGCATCATACTGTAAACTGTTGGTGGTTATCTGATCGCATAGCCCCTCCGTTGCTCCTTGAATCAAAGCCTCCGACCAATTGGCTGATAAAATTTCAACCGCAACGCCAGCCTGACGGAGTTGGAACAACACCCGATCAACATCCGCCCTCTTGGTGACAGTCGCCCCAACCGTTCTTAATCCATCCCTTGTTAATCCCTCTAGAAAGCCTTTTGACATTACCCGTTGTATAGAGGCTGTTTCCAATTCCTCAAAGGATTTTAGGTAATTAACAAGTGAATGCCGATGGTCCTGCCACGCATCACATACTTGATGATACCGCGTCAAAAACCATTGCACCATCTCCTGCCAAGCTGCGAGAAACTCCTCTTTTTTATGCGCATGGCTGTCAGCTGCTGTATGCACAAGGGTGCTGATAGTATCGCGTTCCGATATCGTCTCGTCAAAGTCAGTGATGAGTTTAGCGATTGGGTATTGTGACATATGATGTTGCTCGCATCACTGCGGCTTAAATTGTACCACTAATTTCTCCGCCCATGCTTGGTTAGCGTCAATGGTCCGCCCGGCGTTATGTGGTGTATGGACGACGTTATGCCGACCCAGAAGCGGATCATCTAACGGAAGCGGTTCGACATCCCAGACATCGGCAGCAAGGCTCAATTCGTCAGCAAGCACCCGCCTTCGCACCGCTTCCATATCGCAAATTCCCGCGCGCGTTGCCAAAACCACGAGGCAACCTTTCGGTAGCGCGTTGATATGTTCTGCAGTAACAATGCCCCGCGTTGATTCTAACAGAGGCACCATCGGTGCGAAGATTTCAGCGTCTTTAACCAATTCAGAAAGGTGCCATTCCTTCCGAGAACCTGCCCGATGAAAACAGGGCTCACTCGCATACGGATCCCAAACCGCTACATCCGCACCCAGCATGTGAACAAAACTGGCGTAGCGACTGCTAATGTTTCCCGCACCGACAATACGCACCCGTTTTCCTGCAATCGTGCCACTGGTAAAGTTCGGGTCATCGCCAAATTGATGGCCACGCCCTCCAGGAGTACCCATGCCGTTGGGTGCTTCGTAATCCCAAGGTACTAAGCTGCTAAGGATTGTACGATGTAGTTGGGGGATACGACGCAATCCACACAGTGTCAACGCAAGACCATACTCCGCTACAGTTTGGCCCCAAAATCCTTCGGTTGGATGGGTATAAACCGTGATTCCTGCCTGCTGGATATGCTCCTGAATCGGTCCCTCTGAGACACTACTACCGTAGCTACCTTGGAAGGTCGCCTCCTCTAACCCCGTAAAACGCTGCAGGCACTCTAACGTCACGGGTACGCTGAGAGATGCAAGCCGTTTGATTTCAGCGGGGTTCGAGGCAATCTCGCCGAGGTTTCGCTCGTCGCTGGGTTCGAGGCGTATGAATTCGACATCTCCCTGTGCTTGCCACAGTGTGTGGAAGTGATCGGCTGAAAAGGGCCAAACGCCGTCAAAACGGGGATGGACAACAATTAAGCTGCTCATTAATTAATGCTCCTTTCTGATACCAATTTTTGATCAAGCCTCGCCTCACTCTGATTAATTGTACGATTTTGCGAGGAAGATTAGGTAGTTTCGTCGTGATAAGAAGACATAGGTCTTTCGGTCTAGATCCGGTATGCGCCACACGTTGGGAATTAAACGCCTGTAAATAATCTAATATAGGTCCGAGCGACTTTCAAATCCTCCAACGCTTCCTCCGAGGTGCAGGGCGGGTCAGTCTCTCCCTTGATGGCCGTTACGAAATTAATTGCTTGCTGTCGCATGGCGTGTACCGAAGGGAGTTGTGGTACGACGGTCTCCGGAGTAATGCTGTCGCCGGGATCACGCAGTATCTCAACGCGACCAGGACGATTACTCGCTAATGGTGCTGGCAGTTCAATTTTCACATAACCCCGCTCAAAACACACGAGCGCAGATTCCTGCCAATCAATTGTCGTATTGTAGGGAGACATTTCAATGGTGCAGGCAATGCCGTTTTCGCTCTGTCCTGCCAGTAGCACACCAGAAGGATCGGCATACGTGACCGCATAGGATTCTCCAAGCAGGTAGCGCAGCAGATTAATCTGATGAATATAATAGTTGACGAAACTGTTATACTGGTTGCGGATTTCGTCGTTCATACCGGCAGCAGGCGGATCCCACTCCAGAGAAGGTACAGGAGAATCATCACGGATTAGATCGTTAAAACCACCCGCCACCCAATCCCCGGAGGGCATTAGGATACGAACATACGTCATTTTGCCAAGCTCTCCCGATGCTTTGAGACGCTCAATTTCTGTCTTTGCGTACATCGTTGCTAAGTCGCTGCGCTTGTGGTAGCCGACCATGTGCCACGTTCCACTTGTTCTCATAGCGGCCACAATCTCTTCGCCAGCTTCAATCGAAGCAGCAAGCGGTTTTTCAGTAAAGACAGGCACCCCTGCTTTGAGAAGCTCAGGCACAAGTATCCCATATCGACCGAAAGGTTGGGCTGCCACAATCCCATCCAACGCTTCGCCTTGCAGCATCTCTTCGTGTGTAGGATAGGTGTTTGGGATACCATAGCGGGTAGCGATTTTTCGACGCAGGGGCTCGCGTATCTCAGCAACCGCAACTACCTGACAAATATCTAGATTCGCATAGTTCTTCAGATGGGCGCATTGTCCCATGTTGCCGCCACCGACGAATCCAATTCTAACCTTCTGCTCCGGCATACTATGATTCCTTTCTGAAGCCTATCTTATCAGATTTGCCAGACACGGTCAATCTCAAAGTGGTATCTGTCTGCCGATGGTGTTGACAAACTTTTCTAGTACCCTTATAATGGACATCTACCTGATGAAACAGACACATGAAATCATCTTAAAATCGTTAAGCTAAAATCTATAATAACCAAAGGAGATTGATAATGCCAGTCTTCACAGCGGAGGTCTTGGCGCAAACGTGCCTAGACGTTTTCCGCGCCATGGGTATCTCTGATACAGAGTCTGAGGTTGTGACACGCTCCATGGTTGACGCCAATCTAGTCGGACATGATTCGCACGGCATCATCCACTTGCCAAAGTATGTTAGCGAAATCGAGGAATCCCTGATTCAACCGGGGGTGGCAATCGAAGTGAAACGCGAATCCCCTTCGATGGCGGCACTCGATGGAAATTGGGGATTTGGGCCCGTGATTGCGACACATGGGATGAAATTAGCAATTGAAAAGGCAAAAGCGACCGATGTCAGTACGATTACCATCTCCCGTTCTAATGAGACCGGTAGGTTAGGCGGATATGTACTGATTGCGGCAGCGGAGAATATGATCGGGATCTTGACGGTGAACGACCATGGCGGCGGTCAAAATGTCGCGCCTTATGGGGGAATAGAGGGACGGCTTTCAACCAATCCGCTAGCTTGTGCCATCCCTGTTGAAGGACGTGAGCCTATTGTGTTAGACATGTCTACCAGCGTTGTCGCAGCGGGTAAGGTGCGAGTGAGACGGCATCGGAAAGAGCCTGCTCCAGAGGGTTGGCTTATTGATGCTGCAGGACAGCCGACAACCGACGTTGAGGATTTTTATGGATCTCCGCCCGGTGCGCTGCTTCCTTTTGGAGGAATCGCCGCGCAAAAAGGATTCGGACTCAGTATGGTTGTCGATATCCTCTCTGGAGCGTTGAGCGGGGCAGGGTGCACCAGCCGAGAGGGTTCAAGGGTGGGCAATGGTGTGTTCATCACAGTTATCAATATTGCCAGTTTTGTGGATTTTTCAGATTTCAATGCAGAGGTCAATCGTTTCATTGACTATATCAAGTCTTCCAAGCGTTTACCCGGTGTCGAAGCGATCCGTATCCCAGGTGAGCGCGGCAGGGTTGAACAAGACAAACGGAAGCGCGAGGGAATCTTTGTCGAAGAAAGCACATGGGAACAGATTCAAGAGGTCATGCGGAAATACCAACTTCCAATTCCTGATTCGTTGGCATAGCCGATCTCGATTGCAAGTCTATCGGGTTTTATTTGCGCTTCCGCCTCCGGTAAATCCTCTAAGTGTTAATCCATAACCGCTTCCTGATACCATTCCCAAAACTTGCATAATCCCGCTGGGAGGGAGGTTTGCGGATTATAGCCCAATAAGTGACGCGCTTTGTCGATATCTGCGAAAGTAATTTTTGGCTCGCTGAGTGGGGCAGATGGCGTGGATAATATCGCTTTGTGACTGACTAACCCTTCGATAATCTTTACGAAATCTGTCATAAGGACCGGTTCACCCCGTCCGAGGTTGATAAGTTCATATCCCAGCGGCTTATTGAGCGCGGAGATCACCCCGTCAAGGATGTCATCAATGTAGGTCCAGTCACGCTTCATTTGTCCCCCGTCGAACAGGATAATTTCCCGCTGATTAACAATGTTATCTGTAACAATGAACGGCATCATATCAGGGCGTCCACGAGGACCATAGACGTTGAAAAAACGCAACGCTGTAAAATTCAGTCCGTGCAAATGGTGATAAGTATATCCCATCAACTCGACCGCTTTTTTGCTCGCAGGGTAGGGTGCAAGCGGTTGATTACAGGGATCAGTCTCGACAAAAGGTCGGTTTTCCGTATTTCCGTACACCGATGAGGTGGAGGCGAAGACAAAGTTTTCGACACCGATCTCACGAGCTGCTTCTAGCAGATTGATAGACCCGCCAATGTTGACATCAGTATAGAGTCTAGCGCGTCCTATAGAGTAGCGCACAGCACCGTAGGCAGCTAAATGAACAACTGTTTCCGGTTCATGTTCTGCGAAAATACGATTGATAATTGATGCGTCGCAGATGTCAACCTCGCATAGGATACAGCGGGGGTGCTTCTTTAGTTGATGGATATTCTCCTGTTTACGCGTTGTATCGTAATAATCGTTGAAGTTGTCTAAAGCGATTACTGTATCACCACGGTCTAGCAGCTTTTCACAAAGATGTGAACCGATGAAACCCGCAGCACCGGTGACGAGAATTTTCAAGATGAACTTCCCTTTCTCTCAGTCCCTTCTTCGAGGCGCTAGTTGAAACGCAAACAAAACAACCTTTTCCCTTTTTTATTTAGAAATCTAGCTCATAGATAACATTATCCTATCATACACTTGTTGGCTTAGGCAAGGGAGATAAATTGTAAAGCCGGTTTAGGATTGTATGTTTTATAACTATTTTTTGGTTGTTTCAATCGGATGTTAAGTAGGAAAGATTTTGCTTTTTTTTGCTGAATGTGCTACTTTAGGGTTTATCCAAGCCAGTGTGGGGATCGTAGGAGGCGGCAAGATAATGAACGAAGTTTTTGGTTTTGGTAGATATATCTTGGACTTGCGATATGAAGTATACAAGGAGAGCATATGGGAACAGGGCAAGCTGCCATAAAACTTCTGCGTTATAGCCCGGGACTCTTTCTGCTCACAATACTGTTTCGGGGTGCAGATGACCTTGTCCCACTTATGACCGGGTGGGTCTTTAAAGAGTTCTTCGATGCCCTTACGGGCGATGCACAAGCGGGATTCACCGCATGGACGCTTGTAGCACTGTTTATCGCTGTTGAGATTAGCGACGTTATCGCTCTGTTTGGATCTGCAATCGTCTGGCCCCGCTGGTGGTACGCAGTAGAATCGCTGCTTCGCAAAAACTTAATGACGGCCTTGCTTAACGTGCGAACGCCGCGGCGTATTTCAAGTGCATCCGGCGAAATAACTAACAGTTTCCGCGATGACGTCGGAACGATCGTTAGATACTTGGAGCGATACATTCATCTGTGGGGCAACCTCATCTTTGCAGTACTTGCTATCATCGTGATGGTGCGGATAAACGTGATGATTACACTCGTTACCGTCATTCCATCTATTCTCGTGGTGATTATTATTGATGCAGCAAGAAAATATATCCATAAATATCGATCAGCACAACGGGTTGCCACAGCGCGATCTACAAACTTCATCAACGAAATGTTCCAAGCGGTGTTGGCAATCAAGGTTGCAACGATGGAGTCAAATGTCATCTCGCACTTTCGCCGGCTTAACGATGCGCGACGAAAATCGACCCTGATAGATAACCTGCTTGAACAACTCCTGCGATCGATTAATCAGAATCTCGGGAACATTGCAACAGGTGTGATTCTCATACTCGCTGCGGAGAAGCTGAAATCAGGCGAATTTACCGTCGGAGATATTGTTCTCTTCATGGCCTACGTGGGTGAAGTTGCTAGGAGCGGTTCGCTCTTAGGAACAACGATGACACACCATGCACGCGCACAAATTTCGTTTGGTCGAATGGAACGAATTAGTGATGGGACACGACCAGGCGTCCTCGCCCAACATAGTCCGGTTTACCTCCGAGGCAATCTGCCTGATGTTCCTGTCCCTGTCAAGACGAACGCCGATCAACTTCGCGAACTAACGGTCAAAGGACTAACCTACCGTTACGAAGGATCTGAGAATGGAATTCACGATATTGATCTACAGATACCCTCCGGTTCGTTTATCGTCATCACAGGACGAATTGGAGCTGGCAAATCGACGCTGCTGCGAACGCTCCTAGGGGTATTGCCAAGGGAGTCCGGAGAGATTTACTGGAATGACGAGGTGGTGGACGATCCCAAATCGCGCTTCGTACCGCCCCGTTGCGCCTATACCCCACAAGTTCCACGACTTTTTAGCGAACCACTCAAAGACAATATACTCATGGGATTGCCGGATGACCCGGAGGCGCTTAACAGGGCGATTCGATTGGGTGTGATGGAGGATGATCTTCCGACACTCGAAAACGGATTGGAGACAATCGTGGGTCCACGGGGAGTCAAGCTATCGGGAGGCCAGATACAACGCGCCGCCGCGACACGGATGTTTATCCGTCCTGCTGAGCTTTATGTCTTCGATGACCTATCTTCTGCGCTCGACGTAGAGACAGAAGGGGTACTGTGGGATCGCGTCTTTGAAACCCAACGATCCACCTGTCTTGTTGTTTCGCATCGTCGTCCAGCACTCCGTCGTGCGGATAAGATTATTGTTCTGAAGAACGGGAGAGTTGAAGCAGAAGGTACACTGGACACCCTCCTAGCGTCCTGTGAGGAGATGCAACGGTTGTGGCGCGGGGAAGTAGGCGCGTAATCCTCAATAAGGATTTTCTGCTGTTGTTATAGGACACCAGCGGGAGGTCAACAGGTCTTCCCATAAGGCATCTTGTGCTTCGGGCGTTCCGATCTGCCGCAATACCGTAGCCGCATAGAAACGGACATACCTGTCCTCATCACTTAACCTGCCCGCCAATGTTGGTACCATACCATCTGTGGACTGACCAATTTTTGCCAGCGCCATCACCGCGTTGAGTCGAACCAGCATCTCCGAGTCGCTTGAAACCTGCATCAACGTTGGAACAATGTCTTCAGCGGGTGCCGCAATTATTCCCAACGCCTCCGCTGCATTACGACGGACCCATGAACTCTCATCACGCAGCCCCTGAATCAACCCTGGCACAGCCTCTTTCGCATGTGAACCCAGATTGCCCAACGTATCTGCGGCTGCCGCACGGGTGGGCCACGACGTATCGTCTAGCGCCGAAATCAATGCCGGTATACTGGACTGTCCCACCTCCGTCAGTGCTTGAGCAGAATAGAGATCGGCAGGGTTACCACCCTGTGGATTCGCCGCAGTTTTTGCAACGTTTATTTCTGCCAACGCTTCAGCCTCATCCCGTAATGCTTCCATTAGTGCCGGGACGGTAGACTCACCCATCCCGCCTAGCGCATACGCCGAATTCAGCCGAACACTCTCATCGGTATCTCGTAGCCCCGCTATCAGTTGTGACACAGAGCCGTTTTCGTTGGACGTGACGTGCCTTGAATCCCTACCATTGCTTTGAGAGAGCCATTTCCAAACATGCCTTGATAACGTCTGATGTTTGTCGTTATCCGCAGGTTGCCAGTCTGTATGTCCGTTACCCAATAAGGGTTGAGATGGTTCTTGCATCCGTGTGAACTGAAACTTCAGCATGTAGCGTTTTTTGTTACTACGATTCGCTGTTGCCCGATGCCACGAATCGAAATTGACTATCGTCACCGTGCCCGCCTTGCCGCAGAGTGCCTTCGCCTGTTCAACGCTTTGTGTTGGATTCGTGTCGGAAACCGTGTTGTAATACTGCTTTCCGGGCAAGACTCCCGTCGGTCCCATCTCTTCCGTAACATCTTGCGGATAGTAGAAAGCCATCACCCATCGGAAGCGGTGATGACGTACGTTCTGGTCAAATATGTAATCATCCTTATGCCAGGTTTGTCCGTCGCTCCCCGGTGAGTTGAGATGACAGTAACGGTGGGGGTGCATAAGGTAGTCAGGACCTAACAGACTCGTCAACGCACCACAAACCTTCGGATGCTCGAAAACCTGCTGAATATCAGGGATCCGGGGTAGCAGATTATTTCCCGGATTGCCTTCCTTTCCAAGTACCTCTTCGATCTGCTGGTAGATATGTCCGTGAAGATCGGTCGGAAAATCGGCTTGAATTTGGATATACCCGTTGACAATAAAATCCCGAATCTCTTCGGAATTGAGGAGATACGCTTTGTCTACCATTTCCTTTCTCCTTTCGGCGTGGGTCGTCCTGCTTCCCTTATGAGAGGTTCGTGAGTTCGGACTCGCTCAAATACGGTCGGATTTTTTCTGCAAAATCAGCTATCGTCTCATCGACTGTCGCCGTGGAGGTATCTAGCGTTATCTTGTTTTTAATCGACGAATTTTGGTGCGCTTCCTCGAATTTTTGCAACACATCTGAAATGTCCCCTTCAGGCACAACGGGGTATTTGTGGGGATTTTCTTTCATCCGCTTGGCAATGACTTCGGGAGAAGCCTTCACCAAGATAAGCACGGTTTCGGGTGCAAAGTTAAGGATACGCTGCTCAAGGCTTTGTGAAATCGTTTGCCTATCGCCCAATCCGCCTGGTCCTCCGTAACCGTAGTACAGCGGTCCGTATATCCCTTCTTCGATGTGGACACCAATTCCGAGAAAGTCCTCTCCCGATGAGGACTGGGCGGGTGTGTGATAGTATAAGTTGTGTCGCATTATAACCTCTGTCAGCCGCGGGCTAAGCGCATCGAACTGAGCGATCTCTTCCTCAGTCAGCTCTGGTCCATGGGGCTGGGTATCCGGCAGCTTGAAGTGATCATGGATGAGCGTAAATTCCTTATCCATCGTCTTTTTGGTCCATTCGTTAATTGCGTGGGCTAATGTGGTTGTGCCGCTGTATTCACAGCCGATCAGAATAAGTCTCATTTTTTCCCTCCGTTAGTTTTCGATTAGGTGTTTCAGACAACTATCTTATCAAAGGCAGTAGATCCTTTTGCTGGATTTTACATCAATACGAATTTTGCGCTTGCTGTTCTCTGTAGACTGCACTAGCAGCATTCAGAGTCTCAATCGCTTCGTCGGGCAATACTATCTCCGTACCGGCGAAATTGTCCTTAACATGTTCAGGAGTTTCAGCACCAGCCAATACACTCGTCACCTCAGGGTGGGTCAACACCCAAGCAACGCAAACTGTTCCACGACTCACGCCCAGATCTTGAGCCACTTCGTCTAGTACGTCTATTAGTGTCGCCAGCGGTGTATCTGGGGCGGTATTACGTCCCGGCACAAGGTGTCCGGTGTCCAAGGGACTAAAAGCGAGAAGCCCCAACCCGGATTTTCGCAACACGGGAAACATCTCCTGCTCCATTTGCCGTACACGAGATTCGCCGGCATCGGTCAATGATTCTCCGGCGATGTTATAGTAATCTTCAGTGCCTGCGATGGGTGATTTGCCCGTGCTTTGAGCGAGTTCGACGTATTCGCTCACCTGTGCGGTGCTATGGTTGGAGACACCCCAGTATCGAATCTTACCTGACTGCACTAGTGCGTCCATCGAATCAACGATTTCTGATGCCGGAGTAACCTTGTCCGGCTGATGGAGTAGATAGAGATCGATATAATCAGTCTGTAGGCGTTTGAGGCTGCCTTCTGCCTGTTGAAAAAGAAAATCTCGGGTGAAACGCGCCGGTTCCCCCGGACTATCCTCTTTTTCTGGCGCGTGTGACGCCGCAACTTTGGTGCAGATTACCACCTGATCACGCCGCCCTGCGATAGCTTTTCCTAAGGTTTCTTCTGCGCCTCCCCAACCGTACGCGTTCGACGAATCGAAGAAGTTCACGCCGACCTCAATACAGTGTTGCAGCACACGCAATCCCATCGGATTGTCCGCCGCCCGTGGCATATTCCGAAATGCAGTCCCCTGACAAAGACGCGAGACATACAAATCGGTCTGTCCAAAACGGACTAGATGCGAGGGCTGCTCATTTAACTTTTCTGCCATTTATCCCTCCCTTTCGTACAAATTCTGTTACAAGTTCAGTCCTTGTTCAAATCCATTATGATGCCATTGGAACGTTCAAAACGATGTCGTTCATAAAAGGGAACAACGTGCTCCCCGCAACGCAGAAAAACCTCCTCTACCTCTGCCAACCGTTCGATTGCTCGTCGCATCAATTCTGAACCGATGCCTGTTCCACGTTTCGATTCTTCTACAACTACATCGTCGATCAACGCCCGGTAGATACCATCGGTCATCACTCGGACAAAGCCGACAAGCCGGTCATCTTCCCACGCTCCCAAGGTGAGGGGTGTCCCTTCGAGCATTTTCTGGATTCCCTCCAGACTCCTCTGGTTCGCCCAACTCGTCTGCCGGAGCAACCCCTGCAACTGCTCTGGTTCGATTTGCCTGTCAAAAGAATAGTCAACCATATTGAAATCTCCCCTAGTCTCTCTTAGTTTGTTTGCTGCTATTGCTCTGCCAGCTGCTGGAGCATGCGGAGGGCTTCATTGACCATCCGCTCACCGGTGCCTTCTTCCGCATAGCTGTGTAGTCCCATCCAAGTTTGATAGCCGCCGAGTGTGTGCGCCTCTCGATCGGGTAGGTATCCCATCCAATCATTGGTGAGTGAGACGACATAAGTATGCTGAAAAGGTGAGCGTTCCTTGAGGGCAACACCTAAGCGTGTAAACAGTTCGCCCGGTACACCGACAATAGCGACTTCACCGATAACCATCGTTATGAGTGTGGTTTCACGCAGCTGTCCTTGTTGGGGTGCAAGTACCTGACGCATGTTTCGGAAGACGTTGATAGTACTATCCGCACCGTCTGGCACCCGCTTACGGCAGTACGAGGACACCTTTTCGTCCTCTACGCCTTCGTCAAACGTCCGAACTTTGAAGGTAAAGGGACGTTGGAGAGACGCCAATTTATCAACGGACATCGGCTTTGCTAGGTCCATAGCTTCATTGATTACTCCCTTGATCCGCTTAACCGCTTCGGGAGGTGGCACCTCGGTGACATTATGCGTCGAACCGAACGCACCCGGCAGAAAGCACACGCTCCCGCCTAACTCAGTTTCTAATTCCTGCGCCGTCAAGCCGTAGAAGCTAGGGGAGCGAACATCCCCGTTGCAGGTGCCAATCGTATGGGTGGAATGGTTGTACATCAATGCCTGAAGTTGATCGTCAGCGTCGCGGAAGACGAGAACCGGCAGTTGTGGATCGAAAGGACCGGTAGGGCGCACCGCATCTGTACGAGGTCCCACCCACCAGATTGTGCCGTCAGCAAGCAATAGGCGGCTATTTCCACCGATGGTATTTTCTTCGCCCTGATGAAAGTAAAAATAGGATTCGTTGTTCCCTAAGTTCGCATCTGCCTGTTGGACAGCTTGGACAATCCCTTCGCGTAGACGTTGGCAAAACAGTTCGTCACGGCTGTAGCCGTGGACGACGATGGTACTCGGTGCGTGATGCGTGTGCGTGGCGCTGATCAGGATGTTGGCGGCGGGAATGCCGGTAGTCTTTTCAATCTCAGCAAGAGCTACCTGAACGTCCTCACGGGTCACAACGATAACATCACAAACGACAATGGCGAGTTTGGGGGCCGGCGGCTTTTCAATCACGATGGCGACTGCTCGCAGCTCACCTTCTTGCCCCTTGACATGCCTCGGCAGGATGCTACCAGCGACAACCATTGAATCATCGGCAGGAAGATTCACACTGCTCGTGCCCACACGTAATCCAGCGACTGTCAGTGATTCCATTGGGTTGCCTCCAAGAGTTGTTTGTTTAGGTGTTAGTAGTCAATCGGTTCTCGCCCAAAGTGACGGTGGAGGCGGTATCGAATGTCGCAATCGACATCGTAGACCTCAAAGAGATTTTCGATATTCGGATCTCGCTTCAATAGTGTGATGTGTACCGCGTTATGCCCTAGCTTCGGATAATATGCAGGGGGCAGTTGGTATTTGTAAACCTGTCCATAGGGACCTACAGCCCCGGTACTTATCAGACGATAGTTCAAATCTTCTATATCCAAAATGGAATCCGGCAACGGTTGACCGTTGAGTTCGACTCGGGTTTCGTTCAGGGTAGGCTCAATCCCTATCACCCGTATCCGTAGTTCAACCGATTCGACCCTTCCTAGCGTACCCCATTTTCCCAACTCATCGCTTATCCGCAGGCGTACCTTGACCGGCTCGCCTTCAATCAACGTCTGCGGGAGGGCCGGTGCTACACCGGGTGCCCAACCTACACCTTTGGTCACTCCTCGTGTCTCTGAACGGATACGGTACAGTTTATCGGCTGTCGCTAACATTTCGGGGTGCCCCAACAGTCGCAAGGTTTGGTACTCGTCGT
Source organism: Candidatus Poribacteria bacterium (assembly GCA_965208425.1). GTDB lineage: Bacteria > Poribacteria > WGA-4E > WGA-4E > PCPOR2b > PCPOR2b. The sequence continues at coordinate 1,142,032 of OZ242335.1, forward strand.
GCGTCCAGGGCCAACCGTTGGGTGTCCAGTGGGCATCACCTATCCCGAAACCGTCCGCGCCTTGGGCGTGCGCATTCGCAGCAGCAGCCCAGATCATCGGTGGGGTGGCGTACTGTTTTAGTTGCCTACCGAGCACATTTTGGAAGGAGGCAAGCACCCGGCACTGAGTGCCATTAACCAACGCTACCGCACCTGATAGATCCGGATCCTGATCCACAGGTCCCTGTGTGAGTCCGGGTTGACAAATGAGACCGTCTACCAATCCCTCCGACACCCAAAGCGGAACATCGTATCCAAGGGCACGCCAAGCGTCTGGATGTGCCGGGATACGAACATAAATCCGTTTACGACGCCCCTGATCTGCTTCAGCGTTCCGAGCGACTGCGCGCAGATCGCGTATCCATTGGGTCATAATCGGTGCGAGTTCTTCGACCTCGTCGAACCTGCAAAACGGAACGAAATCGGTCATGTTCAGTTCGATCCCATCGGTTTGGTAGCGGGTGAGCAATTCTTCGGAGACCTGAAAGCGTTCCTCCCGCACCTCCGGATGCAGAAAGCTAAACCGCGTCGTTGATGCGTCCGATGCCCGCGGATCATCTTCCTCACCCACCTGAAACTCTGGATGTTCGTACACAAAGTCGGACTTGCGCCCCAATCCGCCATCATTCGTTCTATCGCCACCAGAAAGGGTGACCGGATTGCTCGGAATAAACCAGATCCCTTTTTCGTGGCAGCGATCACAGAGCAGCTTCAGTGGGTCGTAACCATCGGCAATCAGTTGATGGATGTTTCGCCCTGCACGATACCAGACCGTATGCGTCCATGTGACGACGTTATCGCCCCACTTCTGTGCCACGCGGCTGTCATACATCGTCACGCCACCCTCAAGCACCGCGAAGTATATCAGGGTGTCTACGCCGCTGTCTGCGAGTTGATCTACGTTGTAGGTGAAGTCTGAGGGTTCGAGGGGCGGTTCAAATTGGTAAAGGCTCGCAGCGTGTCGTCCATCATCGAACATGAAAACGCGGGGTTCGTCCAAGGAGTGTCGGCGCTTCATAACGGTTTGCCTTTCCGGTAGGAGGATTCAAGATTTATCCAGTTGGGGGATCAAAGGCTGCCAAGTAAGTTCGTGTCGTCTTGTTGAGGTTGCCGTAAAACGCGCGTACCTCTGGATCCGGGTCGTGACGCGAGAATCGAGGCGGTATCACAGAACAGTCGCTCAAGTAAGGGCGAGAACGGTGCCCGTAATAGGCTTGAACCGTTTTCCGCTCTCGTTGTGTGACGCGAAGTGTCGCCGTATGCGGGACGGCGATGTTGAAAAGTGCGACAGTGCCTGCAGGTCCGTGGAGATCTACCGTTCCGTTGCGCTCGACATTCTCTGCGACCTCCACAATCGGGTCATCCACGGATTCCGGCGAAATAGAGAAGCAGTGTGTCCCTTCATCGACATCGGTGAGATAGACCATCAGTTGCATGTAGTCCATCCGAAGCGGATGCTCCTCCCAATGTGGCTTGTCACGATGGAAGATTTGATGGGGTTCGCCATTATAAGCTCCCATGTGGCGTAGACAGATTTCGCCGAAACAGACGGGCCCACCCATGAAAAATTCAATCGCCGGCAGGATCTTGGGATGGCGGAGGAGTTGGTCAAATTCCGGCGAGGTGACTAACGCATTACAGTTGCGCGTTTGGTTAGAAAAAGGATGCCAGCAATTCGGATGACCAAACTCCTTACGATCGCGGTCGTAAATTTCACGGAAGTATCTTACTTCATCGGAGGTGAGGGTATCCTTGAGAACGACATAACCGTTCTCACGGAAATGTGGAAGGAGCCCTTGGAAGTCATTAGTGGTTTGGGTGTCGGTCATTCGTCTTTTCTCTCTAAAAATGTGTGTGAAGAATTGTCTGTTGCAAATTATGGTGGATTCTAAAAATAAATGGACACTTTCGCTCCCCGGTAGGTGCGGTTTCATGAAGATAAAAAAAATAATTCGGTAATTTGCTATTGATACCAGCGCGGTTGAAAACCGCGCCTACCGTATGTTTCGAGGTGTTTCGCGGAAAATCACGATTACCGATTTAAATACTTAAACTTCATCTAACCGCACCGCATACACACCGTTGGGTGGGTTGAAACGGCGCAGTTGAAAACAGCGCCTACCAATTTGGAGTGTTTCATTAATTCTAAGATCTACCATAAATTACTCGTACATCATTACCTGTGCAGGGTTGATAGCCCCGTATTTCCCTTTATTTGCGGTGATCTCAAAGGCTTTGGGCACGGATTCGATGCCGGACAGAATGTGCTTGATGGTCGGTTTCAGGCGAATCCGTCCGGAGGCGACCAGCCGCACCGTGTGTTCCAGGTGCGCTAGTGTGCTGATGTCTGGGAACAGACATCGGAGGCTCCGTTCCCGTAACGCGTCAACATCAAGTTGCATCGGATGGCCGAACCACGAAACGATGTTTAATTTTCCGCCCGATCGGACGGCTGCAATGGCTTGTGCAAGCGTTTTCGTCCCCGACAAACCCTGCTTCGGGCTGCCACCCGCGCATTCAAAAACAACATCGGCACCGTTGCCGTCCGTCAACGTCTGAATCACCTCAACGGGATCCTCGTGACTCCCATCAATACTGTGGTCAGCGCCCAACTCCCTAGAAACTTGGCACGCTTCCTCTCGGACATCGACAGTAATCAACTGCCCCGCACCGCTCGCACGGGCGACCTGCATACACTCAAGCCCCATACTACCCTGACCGAAGATAGCCACGGTATCCCCAATACGTATCTCCGCCGTATCCACTGCTGCGAGGCTGTCGGAGAGTGACTGTAAGCACGCCGCCTCGCTGTCAGAGATTCGGTCGTCCACCTTCGTCAAGGCGATTTCGGGCAGGACGGCGAACTCGGAGAAGCAGCCGGGCAGCTGAAAACCGATAATCGGACCGCGCCGACAGTCGTTTCCGCGTTCCGATAGGCAGAGGGAGCATTCGCCACAAGGCAGCTTGGCACGGGCTGCCACACGGTCTCCCGGTTGGAATTGTGAATCCCTGTCGGATTCCACGATTCGGGCGCAGAACTCGTGCCCAAATAACCGTATCGGTGCCTCGGTCTCCAATCGGTATTTAATCTGTTCGTAAGCGAGGGTCGGGATCCCGTAAGCCAGTTGTGCTTCGGTGACGGAGGGCTGCACACAGAGAATCTCTGCGATCACATGTCCCTCACGACAAACGGGGTCAGGCACCACGTCCAACTGCATATCGTTAAATCCATAAAAGCGCCACGCTTTCATCTAAACTCTCTCTGATTTCTAGGCAATTCGGGTTGATTTGTGTAATGTGTTTGATTAGATAGGTCATTCCTCATTCTATCCGATATTTGGTAAAGGGTAAATACAAGTCAGTAGGAGAGGACTTCAACCTCTTCCCTAGACCGTAGTGTTGGGTAAAAGGTAAGCTTGGTCCATGATGGACTTTACGAGAGAAAGGGTCAAGGGAACTATTTCTTTTTATTCGGTTTCCTGATAGTTTCAACCACTGCTGTTGACTTACGGCGTTCGGCTTTTTTGCGGGTTATAAATCTGCCTGTTTTAGCATCGCGTGCAACCCTAGTGTAAATAACCTTCTCTACAGCCCGTTGAATTTGTTTTTCCGTGAGTTTCCCTCGTTTAGGAGTGTCTTTGACGATTCTTTCTTTTGCCACTCTAATCACCTCCTTGAACCATATTGCGATAAGCGATTTGCCTAATCTCCAACCATTTCTTAATCACCGAAGTATAGTCATTAAAAATTAGCTCTTCAATCTCTAACTGAAGCACTTGAGCCAGTTGAGGCAAATCTCTCATAAACTCTTGGTAACGTTCCCAAATAATGCTTCCACTTGGAATTGTTTCACGTTTCGATGCAGTGCGGAGCCAATTCCGTACGACTGTTACGATCATTTCAGGATTGTTGTTATGAGCCTGAATATCTTGCCCGGCAATATCCGAGATAAACTGTTGATACCGATACGGTTCTTTGTCCAGTATAAGACAATTTTTCCTTTTTTGTTCGTCTATACCAAACTTCTTTGCTCCGAGAAAAACCCCTAACTCCAAAGGCATATTAAATCGAGGAAGCCTTGAAGTTTCATCTAATTCCGTTCTCGATATGTCATGAATTCCATAACGGCAGTCCGCGATGATTGTATAAATTTTATCAATCCGAACTTGACTTGCGTCTTCCTCTTCAAGGGCACAACGAGGAATAAAACCGCAATCATGTATTGCAAATACCATTGCATCAAACAACTGTTTATAAGCTGAATCAAATGGACAATTGAGAAACACATTGTCATTATAGTGGGGTGATTGCATCATTTCCTAAGTCAGTTTTATTCACTCTGTTGTTTCTTCAAATCTGAATTCAGCCTTCTAAACAGAGAAATCAGATAATCAATCGTAAAATTCTTTAAATCATAGGATTACGCAGTTGAACGGTAAAAGCCAACCCCTTCCGCTAGTCCCGATACTCGTTTCCGTTTCAATGCCCCACCGGCACGATTCGGCAATTTGTCAGGGCTCTGTCAGGTCCAAAAAAAATTCAAGCCTACATCGGGAGTTCATCTTTGGTGGATGTCTCTTTGAACCCTGACGGGACCTAGCTTCAGGGCGTTTGTAGATTTTTGCCACGAAAGAGAAGGTGCGCCCAGACGGCTTTTTGACCTGCCAAATACGCATTGTTTATGAACCGTTTTTCACTGAAATGGCACCATAACCTAGCTAAATGTCAGGGATTTGGCAGGGCCCTGACAGGTCAAAACTCTGAAGTGCGTAAGTTCTAATGTGTAAAAACCGTGTAATGATCCGTCCTAGCAACTTGCGTTATTATAACCTATTTTTTGACCGTATGCGTAACTCTTATATGTTTCAGGTACAAAAATCCTCTATCCGCTGCGCCCCACACTGGAAAAGCGATCTGTTTGCTGGTGTGTCAAAGGTGAACAGGGGTTTGCCCCATTCCGATATCTGCTGTGCGAATTGCAGCGTCTTGCTATCTTCCGAGGCGTGGGCGATACATATCTTGTCCGCAAGTGCCGCAACAAATGCGTTGCGCTGGTTCGCCAATGCTGCGGTCGATCGTCGATGTTTGCTATCGAAGATAGACAGAAGTAACAGATGCCCCTCGGCTAAACCCCTTTTCCACGCTGGGTTCAGTCGCATGTTTTCTATACTCCGGGCAGGACATAGGATAATCGGTTGTGAACCGCGCAGTAGGACGCGGAGGCATTCCTTTTCAATTGGAGAGTGATACCCCCCGATGGTGGGCCTCCCTGATGCCCGGAATTGTTGAGCCAATTCATGCGATTTCAAGATTATCTGACCGGGACATCTGTTAGAACAGAAGAGTGACCAGAGATCTCCGTTTAGGTGAGCCTCTTGATCTGTCAACAAGGCGATATTCCCCCGCGTCCAGATAGTTTCTGGGGCATCTGTTTTCAAATACTCTTTCAGCTGCGTTGGGTAATTGGGATCCTTTTGTGTGATGTGTTCAATTGAATATGTCACTTCTGAGTCTCATGCGAATACTGCGTCGGGCTAAACAATCTCCCGACTTTTCGAGCTGAATGTGCCCCTTATGCTCTTTCAGCCAAACACGATTGGGCTGCCTTTATATAACGGTTCTGCGCCTTTAGATCTACATCATCAAAGTCCTCGGGCCAATCCCCGTAAGCCCCCGCCTCGTCCAGATCGGCGGTGTCAATTTTAGTGGCACCATTTTCACCGCGTGTGAACCAATGCAGCTTCACCAACTCCGGCGAGAGTTTTTCTTTGGCGACAAGCGTTTGAATCGCAAGAAGCAGCAGCGAACTATGTGTCTCTGCAACGACATGGACGCCACGTTTCGCCGCATCTGCCAGCACCTGCGCCAACGCGACTTGTGCACGAGAGTGGAGGTGCATCTCCGGATGTTCGAGATAGACCAGCTGCCCCGGCTTCGCGGCAATCAGGGCAACTAAAACGGGCAAGACTTGGGACGCACTGAATCCTACATCAGCGATGCTGACCATGTCTGTACCCCCCCTTCCCCCCCGCTAGCAAGGCGGAGAGGGAGGCGACCGACTTTAATTTCGATGCCGATGTCACCGATTTTTTTCGTGCCGACTTGCTCCGTCAGTCCAAGGGCGCGCAGGGCATCGGCTAATGTTTTTAGACGTTCTTCCCCCGTTTCCTGCCACTCGTGAATGATACTCGCAACGTAATTTTCAAACCTACCGGGATATCTTAAGCCGGTGCTGGTTAGTTTGTAAGTACGTTCTGGATTGCCTCGCAATCCGGGTAGGTGAATGCTGTTTAAAATATAGAACTGAAGGACAGCGGTACCGCCAACGAACACATTACCCTCTTGATGTTCAACATACAAAAAACATCGTGAACGCTTCACGGCATTTGAACCCTCAGGAATCAAGTCTTGGTCTGCCAGCCTCTTGATTTCTTCAAAAGGCATCTCCGGATACAGGGTAATGTGCTGGGAACACCATGATGGGTGAACCTCTGATTTGCTTTTTCCCGTCATTTCGACAATTTCAATCCCTCTTGGGCCTTTTTTGAAAATCATCCTCACCCAGCAAGAAAAACCAAATCCACGCGTCTCAATCCGGATCTGAAAGCGATCTGCTCGTTCTTCACCGATTAACTTGGACAAAAATTGCTCTGCCAATGTAAATTGAACGTTCGGTCCCTCGATCAATAGCGGTCCCGGATCATACGGTGCCTCCAGCGTTTGCTTGAGCATCAGGAGCGGTTGCATGATGCTCGATTTCCCGGAGCTATTCGCACCGGCAAGAATGGTCAGCGGATGGATGTCGATTTCACACTCGTTCGCGAGCGACTTGAAGCCGCTCACCGCTATCTTGGTGATGCCTTCAATCGTTTCTTTCGACATGCGTGGGGTACTCCTTTTGTAAACATTCATGCCTACGGGGCTATCAGCATTGTAGTAGTTCTTTCCGACAGATTCGCAGCCGGAACATTTTCGTTGGCGTTGCGAAATGGGGTAGTGATATTTCTTCCTAAGTTTCCACCAGTTACTCGGTGCCTTTCGCATCGTGCGCTATTCTTTCAATACCTTTTCCATTTCGGCTATCAGTGCATCCACCTCAGCCGTGTTAACCCCCTCTGTTTTCTGCGGTAACGTCGGCTGCCCGACTGAGCCCGTGTTACTGCCCTCCCTCAACCTGTGCCGCCATTCAAACCACTGTTGCATCTCTGGGGGAATGACCGTTTGTCGCCACACACGCCGTGTCCCTACTGTCTCGTACCTGCCTGAATGCTTGGTAGGGAGACCTTCGTTGTACGCTATCTTGCTGTGGGCATAACAATAGCGGTATTCCCCTTCAACCACGGTGTCGCAATATTCGCACGGATGCCAATTATCTCTTACGTCGCAAAATAGGCAATATCCTTTGTACGCGTGAACGTAATAGCCGTTGCAATGATCACACTTTGTGCGCTGATACACAAGGCGCCGGTGTTTCACCCGCAAATCCCAACCGGCAAAATCTGCGGTGCGGACAATCCATTCCTTGCCCTGAGTCCGTGTATGCAGAATCCGCTTGATTTCGGTCAACGTGGCGGTTTCTGGAATGCACACTTTCAATGCTGCGATGTCCTGTTCTGTCTTGACCGATTCCACTGCTGAATCGGTGGGGTTGACTAGTAAGCGCAACGGGCTCGGCTCGCCTTGGGTGTGACCTTTGTTGATACCTGGTATAGGTTTACCCGTCCGCCTTGACTGGCAGGACGGCTGCAGGGTCAGCATAAAATCGTCCACCGCCACCGTTTTGTACACAACGTGCGGTGTCCCCATGTTCGGCAACTTTTGTGCCTTTCCGATGCTGCCTTTTAACACTTCCGCAATCATAGCGTCAATTGTGCTCAAGTTGTGCCTCCAGTTCTTTGATACAAAAAGAGGGCACCCACAAGGGGTGCCCCTACGCTATCTAGTTTCCTCTCACTTCCCCTTAGCTAGCCCCCTTTTATAGAGGACCTGATTGAACTAGGCAATAGGGGTGCCCCCAATCGGCTCAAAGCAGACGCGAGACCGATTGCAGTTCTCTGGGGAAACAAATCGATCATCCGGACCAACCACCGTCATTGTGCAGTTGCACCAGTAGTTTGAGAACGGATTGGTCTCGACAAGGTTTTGCAGGTTTCCGCCATGGGTGTAGAGTGCCTTGGTACATAGGTTTTGACATATCGGTTTATTCAAGAGGGACGATCCTTTTTCTAATTGCATGTTCGTTCTCCTTATGATGGTATGTAGGCAGATTTTCCAAAATGGCTCATGTTAAGAAATGGTGCAAAGAAACCGAGTTTTGAAGAAAAAACTCGGTTTCTCTTCGCAAAAATTGATGCAGCCGTGTTTAAGCGAGGTCCATTGCGGCACGGCTGATAATGTTCCGGGTTAATGGGACCTTATAGCCGTTGTCAGTCATCGGTTCTGCGTTCGCCACCGCTGCCTCGCCAGCCTGCTTTGCCACCGCTGCCGTGATATGTTTGCCGTTCAACGCCGCTTCGGCTTCCTTGGAACGCCAAGGGATAGGAGCAACCCCACCGAGAACGACATTCGCCTTGCTGCAGGTCCCTCCGCTCATCTCAAAGAAAGCGGCAACACTCACCAACGCAAAGTCGAAAGAACCACGTTCACGAACTTTGAGGTAAGTGCTCTTTGTGCCTGCCTTCGGTTGGGGAACGTGCACCTCCGTGAGGACCTCGTTCGGTTCAAGCACATTCTCACGTTGCGGGTTGATGTCGGGTAGGACGAAGAAATCCTCTAACGGCATTGTCCTATCTCCGTTGGGTCCGACTATTTTCACTGTAGCACCGAGGGCGATGAGCGCCGGCGCAGTATCAGAGGGGTGGACGATGTAGACAGGACCTCCACCAAAGATTGCATGGTACTTGTTCAATCCATCGACCGCATAACAAGTATCGCCGCCCTTTTTCAGGCAGATAATGTCGGGATGGCGGTAGTACCAGCAGCGGGGACGCTGACACAGGTTGCCGCCAAGCGTACCAACATTCCGAATCTGTGGCGATGCGACAGATTCAGCAGCCTCTGCCAGAACGGTGTAATGGTGCTGAATGGTTGGGTGTGCAGCGATGTCAGCAAGCGTCACGAGCGCACCGATGGTCAAACCCGACGCATCCGCCTTAATCTCATCTAGACCGGGAATAGATTTGAGGTTGACCACCTTCTTCGGCGTTTCAATATACTCCTTCAACTCGCCGAGGAGATCTGTTCCTCCCGCGATCATTTTTGTCTCGCTCCAGTTGTCACTCAATAACGAAGAGGCTTGCTCGACATCCGCTGCGTTGACGTAGGCAAAATTTTCCATCTTTTCATCTCCTTCCTTTTCCGCTAACCGAGGGCGTTGAGGACTTTGTCCGGTGTAATTGGGATTTCCCGTATACGGACACCGATCGCGTTGTAGACAGCGTTTGCAATTGCGCCTGCCGTTGGGATTGTCGGTGGTTCTCCGATTCCCGTTATTTTCCGGTCGGTATCGTAGGCGATGGATACAATCTCAGGGATCTCCATCGTGCCGGGGATTTTGTAATCCTCAAGGTTCGGGTTAATCATCACGCCGGTCTGGTCGTCCATGATGCGCTCCTCAAGCAACGCATAGCCCAATCCCATGATGACCGCACCGTTGATCTGGCTCTCAGTCGTCAGACGGTTGACCACCAAGCCACAGTCTTGGATAGCGACAATCTTGATGACCTTGACAATGCCAGTTTCTGTGTCAACTTCGACCTCAGCAAACTGGACGCCGGCGGTATCGCCGACGCGGAGGTTTTCGTCCCACTCCCCACCTTCCGAGATGGTCTCCATGCCGAGATACCCCGTCGCCTCTTTCCACGGAACGCTGAGCCTTAGATCTGATTCGGTATAAATCCGACCGCCGGCAGCGCGTAAATCCCCTGGATCTGCTTCCACCAGCGGTGCGATATGCGTAAAGAGCTTACGTTTGGCTGCCATCGCTGCAGTCTTTATCACCGGTGCTACAGAGCCAATAGTCTGGCTACCTCCACTTCCACGAGAAGGCAAACTTGGTTCGGTATCGCCAATCTTGACCGTAATATCTTCGGGACGCAGCCCCAGTTCTTCCGCAACAATAATGGCGATAACCGTCCGGATAGCGGTGCCGATATCTTGCGTACCCGTGACCGCTTCGACAGCACCGCTTGAATGGATGGTCACACGGGCTTGTGTTCCTGCTCCGCCGCCACCACCCCACAATCCGCAACCCATACCGATGCCACGTTTCTTGACACCTGTACCGGATCCGGGGATTCTGTTACGTCGGTGCCAGCCGATCTCCTGCGCACCGAGCGTATATTCGCGTTGACGAATCCTATTTCGTCGTGCATCGCTATCACTGTTTATGCGGCGGAACTCTAACGGATCCATGTTCAGTTTTTCAGCAAGTTCGTCCATTAACGAGTCCATGGCGAAGGCACCCTGTGGATGCCCCGGCGCACGCATGGCACGGGCGCTACCCGCGTTGATTGCGATGGCAGACTTTTCAGTGCGGTAATTCGGCACATGATAGACATAGGGACCGGTGAAACCCGCCCCACTACCGATGCCACCTGTGCCGTAGCCGCTCATGTCGTAGGCGATGAAACGACCATCTTGCGTTGCGCCGGCACGCACCTGCTGTGTCATTGACGGACGATTGCCGCCAGCAAGATGCTCATCCTTGCGCGTCAACATCAGCTTGACCGGTGCACCCGCTTTCCGAGCGAGCTTCGCAGCGGTGATCCCTTCCACTCCTGGACCAAACTTACTGCCAAAGCCACCACCCATGTGTTCAGTGATGACACGCACTTGATTTTCGGGCAGTTCAAAATGCTGTGCGAGATTTCGCCGTGTGCCAAAAATCGCCTGTGTCGAAGCCCAAACGGTCAGGTTGTCCCCATCCCATTCAGCGACATTCCCATGTGTCTCCAAACAGACGTGCGTCTGAACCGCCGCGTGGTAGGTCGCTTCAACCTCGACAGCAGCTTCAGCGAAACCCGCCTCAAGATCGCCACGTTCGTCGACCCGTGCTTCACTCTGGTTGCCCTTCCAATCGTCACGAATTTGGGGTGCACCTTCCGCTTTCGCCTCCTCAACATCGACGACGTAGTCCAATTCATCATAGTCATATTGAATCAATCGAACCGCGTCTTCCGCGATGTCGGGAGTAATAGCGGCGACCGCAGCAATCTCTTGCCCTTCAAAGCGCACCTTTTTCCCCGGTTCAATCAGCGGGATAGCGGTTTTGATGCCGGGCAGTGCCTCCGCTGCGCTGAGATCAATGCTTGTGATGGTCGCATGTGCCACCGGTGACCGCAGAATATGACCGTAAAGCATTCCGGGACGATTGATATCAAACGTATACTTCGCCTTTCCAGTAACTTTATCAGCGCCTGACAAACGCGCGATCCGTTTGCCAATCAAGCGTGAATCTCTTGCTTTTCCCCATGATGCCATTTTTTAGCCTCCCATCTTCCGCGAAGCCGTTTTAACCGCCTCAAAGATAAAGGGATAGGTCCCACAGCGGCAGATGTTGCCTGCCAACCCTTCCTTAATCTCCTCATGACTTGGGCTCGGATTCTCGTCTAAAAATGATTTCGCAGCCACGACAAAACCGGGTGTACAGAAACCGCACATCAACGCATCGTGCTGGACAAACGCCTCTTGGACCGGGTGTAACTGATCGCCATTGGCAAGCCCTTCGACGGTGGTAATACCCTTCCCCTGTACGTCGAGGGCGAGCATCATACAAGCGTAAACCGCCTTTCCGTCAACCTGTACCGTGCATCCACCACACTCACCACGCTCACAGATAGGCTTTGCACCGGTCAGGTCCAAGCGGGTGCCGCTGGTGTCGAAACCGTCTCGCAGGACGTTCAACAATGTCGTGCGCGGTTCGACCTCAACTTCATGGGTTTTAGCGTTGATATTGAGTTTAATTTTAGCGCGGGTGATTTCCTCACCCATCTGGGCTTCCGCTGCTGTTTCCGCACCAATGAGAGCAGTCGGTGCAACGCTTGCGGCGACCGCGCCTGTGCCCACACCTTTCAGGAAACTTCGTCGTGATATGGTCGTTTCCTCATTTTGTTCTTTCTCTTTTGACATGTTGTCCTCCTATCTTAATGGTCAAGAGTCAACAAAAGTTTGGAGGGCACCCACAAGGGGTGCCCCTACAAAAATAGACTAATGAGGCATTCCAAAATTTTATGCTCTTATCACTCAATGATGTTGAAAATCCTGAGCACAATCTATCACATTTTAGGGGTTCCGTCAAGCGAAAATTCCATCTCAGATTTTGCCTTGATGCTGCGATTGACAGTGTTCAGTTGCGTACTTTTTGTTGAGAGTTTTCTTTTCTCTTGACGCCAAAACTTGGGTGTGATAAACTGCCTTGAAACTTGCATACACATGAGAGAAGGGCACCCACAGGGGGTGCCCCTACTTTCGTTCGATCTTTAGAAGGGAGTCCAGAGATGAAGACGAAGATTTTTACCTTAACGGCAATCACGCTTTTACTGACTGTGGCCGGGACATTCGCCACACAACCCGAAACTGTGCAGGGCGAGTATTTGGAAGCCCGATCCGTCAGTGTCTATGTCGGGGCATGTCACTACGGTGCTGAGTATGTCGAAGGAGGTAGGGAAGCAACCCTCGTTTGGAATATCCATCAAGGAATCTGGAAGGGCGTCTCGTTAGACGGATTGACTGTTGTCGCCGTGGTAACAGCGAAGAATAACCTTGCTATTGATACCGATTCACGCCGCAGCGTCCTATACCTTGACAAAAAGGCAACATCGGAACAGCGTACCGCCTTAACTGATCTGATGACCACTAAACGCAGTGAGCTCCTCGGCGAGATCGTTAGTACGGAAAACGCACCGATCACTTTCACTAAGGAAGGTGTGAAATATGATCTGCGTGTTGGGGAAGTGCTAACGCTATCTGTTTCGAGATACCCTTGCCAAAACTGCACACAGCCACACCAGATCTGGTACAAGCCGTTGGAACAAATTGATACCCCTATCGTCGGCAAATCGACCGGCTATTGCTATCAAGACAAAATTCTCTCCGTCACTTGGAATTGCGGTGAGGACACAAACAACGTTTTCGTTGGAGATTTTGCAATGTAGATTATCTGGGTGGAGGGCGATATCTATCCGCCTTCCACCCTTCCTTTCCGCTCAACCAATTCCTGTCCTTGATATGTACTATTTCTTTATCCTTACATAACCGTTGCTTTAACAAATCAAAGGGAATATCAATGCTAGACAATAACGTATTTTTAGGTGAACTCACACGGAAAGAACTAGGGGAAGCCATCTCCAGCGGCACTATAAAAGGGGCGATTGTCCCAACGGGTGCCACCGAACAGCATCAGGACCATCTGGCGATGATCCACGATACCGTCAGTGTCACGGAAATTACCAAACGGGTTGCGACAAACTTTTATCCCCATGTGCTGGTCACGCCCACCGTCCCTATGTCGGTGTCGGAACACCACATGGCTCGGGGCGGCGCATTGACGATACGGCCGGAGATCCATCTTGAATATGTCTACGATGTGTGTCATAGCCTGAAACGGCTGGGCGTTCCAAAGGTCATGGTGCTCAACGGGCACGGTGGCAACAAGCGAGAGAATCTTGAGCCTGTTGCTCCCGACGTCATGAAGCGGATTGATGACTTGGGTGTCACGTATGTGACCTATTGGGAGACTGCCCCGCAATCCTTTTATGAAGCGAATCTGGAGTTAGAACGGAGTGCGGGTCACGCCGGCGAGTTTGAAACCTCGTTTGCGATGGTCGTTTTTCCGGAGCGCATCCGCCCGGACGAAGTCAATTATGACAACGCAAAATTGGCAACCATCCCGAAGGGTGGCGAGATTCTCAACGCCGTTGTCGCAGGCGTTACCGAGCGGGTTCAACAGATGCTTGACGAAGCGTAGAGGACAATCAAATCGTAGGGAACGCATAAGGAGGTTATAGTGGCTACATATAGTTTAGCTTCGGGACTTTTCTTTCTTGACGCAGAGGATAAAGCAAGACATGACCTCACGGCAACACTTGAGTCAATCGCTGCTGCTGGTTTCAGCGAGACCGAACTCATGGCGGAGGGCGATGAGTGGCAGGAGCCGGGTTCACACGACGCGGGACCGTGTCGTGAGGCGCTAGAACGATTTAAGATTTTCCCGCACACAATACACACACCCATGTCGGGCGTGAACTTGGCAAGTTCAATTGAGGAGATTCGGCGTGACAGTGTCACGCGTATTGGGGATGCGATGCGGTATCTCGGGGAACTTGGTGGGCGGACTGCGATTGTCCACCCAACAGGTGCTACCACCGCTGAAGAAGTGCCTTATGCACTAGAAAACGTCGGTGCAGCGGCGGAGCGTATCCACCGTTCTGTCAGTGAACTGGTTGCAGTTGCAGAGGAAACTGGGGTTCGTGTTGCGTTGGAGAATCTCCCAAATACAAGCATACCGTGCCGTCCGCTGAAGTCTATGGAGGAGTTACGTGCGTTCATCGCTGGCTTTCCGGCTGAACATGTGGGGCTCTGTCTAGACACAGGGCACGCCTGCATCAGTGGGCTCGATGCAGCGGAGCAGGCACGCATCGCCTCAGAAAGGCTTTGTGCGCTCCACATACAGGATGTGGATGGAAAGGATGACTGCCACTGGGTTCCGGGGCACGGTATCATTGACTGGTCAGCCTTGGGGGATGCACTTGAAACCATCGGCTTCGATGGTGCGTGGACAATAGAGGCACTCGCGGGACGTACAGACGCAACAGCCGCACAGGTCGCCGCCGAGTGTGCGACGCTTTCCGAACGTTGGGCAGTAGATGGAATGTCGAATCCGGGGTAGCGGTAACTTCTGTTGTAAGGTAACATTCCGGTTAAATTCATCCACGGATCTACGCGAATCGGCACGAATCTATTAGTTAGAAGTTACGCACTTCAGATTGTAGTTGCCCGATTCATCGGGCGTTGGGGATAGTGTTCTGCGGCGATAAATCGCCGAACTACAAGGCGTTGAGCGTTCAACTGCGTAAGTTTTATTAGTGAAAATTGGCGTGATTCGCGGATGGTTTTTTGCTCTTCCCGCCTGTGGAAAAGATTCATTCCTTTTTGTCAGGAACCAAAGACGATAGTAGGCTATGCGAGCTTATATCTCTATTAAATACCGCGCAGATAATAGTAATAGAAATTGTATCGAGAAAATTGCATCGGCGCTTGAGCAAAACGGCTTTGAAACAGTATGTATTACTCGGGACATTGAGAAATGGGGACAGATTCAATTAAATCCCGAAGCATTGATGCAAAGAACCTTTTCTGAAATTGATTTGAGTCACCTAATCGTGGTTGATTTAACAGAAAAAGGGGTAGGATTGGGCATCGAAGCGGGTTACGCATACGCTAAGGGAATCCCTATCGCAGTCGTTGCGAAGAAGGGGTCCGATATTTCCGCAACATTACAGGGGATTTCGCAGCAACTGTTTTTGTATGATGAATTCGATGATCTTACGCACTTTTTCAAAGATACAACCTTGTTCGGTAATCAAATGAAGGATTCGGACCTGCATTAAGGTTGCCGGAGAAATGACAGAGGCGTCTAAAAACGCAATTTTACCCGATGCGGTGGAGCATATATGATCACGATCACGGCGACGATACCGCTTACCGGACCACCCGCGTGGGCGGTGTTGGAGCGTCAGCTGTTTGATCTCATGGGCAAATCGGTGTATCCATTCTTGGAGAAATACACTCATCCGGATGGCAGCTTGATCTGGGAAGGAGATATCGGTGATAGTGAAGATGACCTCTACGAGAGTTTCTACAACTGGTCCCTGCTTTATCTTTTGGGCGGTGGGGACGATCTTTTAGAGTTGGGGGTGCGGCAGTGGAACGCTGTCACCCGACAATTGACCCAAATGGGACGGGTTCATAAGGAATACACTCGTCGGGACGATCAATTTCATCAAGGTGAAAGCGACATCTATTTCTATCTGCTCTGTACCGCTGATCCAAATCATCCAGAACACCTTGAACGGGCGCGGCGATTTGCTGGACTTTACATGAACGAAGATCCCGAAGCCCTTAACTACGATCCGGCACATAAAATTATCCGCTCTCCCTATAACGGCAGTGACGGTCCCGATATGTCGATGCCTGAAGGACGTTCCTATAACTATTCCCCCGGAATGGCGCGATACGGCTTACCCCACTACGACATTCCCGGTATCACCCAAATTGAAGACCTGAAAAATCCTGCACTTGCACGACGCATGGGCGAAGCGATGAATCGACGCATGAGTCGTGGAGATGTTGTCGCCAATCTTGCTGTCACTAGTTTGGTCACCAACGCCTATCTGCTAACCGGCGAAGAAAAATATCGGAATTGGGTGCTGGAGTACACGGACGCTTGGGTAGAACGCGCCCAACAGAACAATGGACTGCTTCCAGATAATGTTGGGTTGTCTGGTCAGGTCGGCGAATATATTGAGGGAAATTGGTATGGTGGACTCTACGGGTGGACCTGGTCCCACGGATTTTACAATGTCCAGATGGCAGCGTTGGTTGCGGCATCTAACGCCTACCTCCTGACCCAAGACGCTAGCTACTTGGATCTGCCGCGTATTCAGATGGATCGTATTGTGGAGCGCGGCGAAATTCGTGATGTCCGCAAAGAGCACATGAGCCTCGGCGAACACTGGATCGGTCAGTTCTCAGCATTGGGGGAACAGCACGAGACCTTCCTCGTGCCATACCGTTACGGGGATGCCGGTTGGTTCGACTATCAGCCGATGTCACCGATTTACCCGGTGTCACTCTGGAATCTTTCGATGGCGTCAGAGGATTGGGAACGGATTAAGGTGATCCGCCAAACAAGTGGATATGATTGGAATAAAGTATTTTCCTTCCACACCAAAGAAGATGCGGGACATGAACAGCCTTGGGTCCGTTTTCTAGCGGGTGATAACCCAACCTATCCCGAGGAGATTTTACGCGCCAGTTACCGTCAGGTCTGCCGACGACTAGATCTCGTTCGTGGAGATGAGGAGGCAACCACCCATCAAGACCCGCACCGCTGGCAGCAGACCAACCCGGTGACGACTGAGGCATTGATTCAACTGACGTTGGGTGCGCCACAACTGATTTACAACGGGGGCCTCCTAATGGCTCGCCTCCGCTACTTCGACTGCAATCGAAAACGTCCCGGTCTACCCCAAGACACCGCTGCACTCGTCGAAACGCTTGAAGCGAATCGGACGGTGGTGCGGTTGGTCAACCTCAGTCCTTTCGAGACAAGAGATATGGTAGTTCAGGGAGGGGCATTTGGCGAACACCAATTTTCAGAGGTTCGGTACACCCATCGGACAAGTGAATATCCGGGAGCAACGGTAGACTATGCTGCACCGCCTGTAACCGAAGAAACCCGCTCTGCGTCCGTAGGGGCGAACCACCTCCGGGTCGTTCTACCTCCTGCAACCGAGATTACACTTGAGTTGGGAACTACGTGTTTTGCTAATCAGCCGTCCGCTGTCCTTCCTTGGTAGGCTAGGAAACGCCGCATAGGCGGAAGTTTTGTAGATACGACTATCACGCTGTCCAGTACAAACCAAAGATATGGAGATGTATCGCTATGCTAACACCATCACAAATTGACGAGTTTCATCGCAACGGTTTCCTCAACGGCGGTCGCATTCTCACCGATGAAGAGTTGGACGCGTTGAGGATGGATTTAGACGGTATGTTGGAAAAAGGTCCAGATGGCTTTACCAGCGAGGAACCGCAGCCGGTGTCGTTCCGCAACATGTCTCGGCGGGGAGATGAATCTACTGAACTTGCTGTCTGGCAGATTGTCAATATCTGGGAAGCCTCCTCAGCCTTTGAGCGGCTGATTTATCATCCAGCCATCGTTAAGGGAATAAGCCAGTTGACAGATGCCCCCAATCTGATGGTCTGGCACGACCAGATCCAGTACAAACCCCCCAACTACGGCGGAGCAACCCGATGGCATCAAGATGCACCGTTGTGGCCCATCATTCTTCCGATGACACCCGTA
The DNA here is from genome assembly GCA_965208425.1 of Candidatus Poribacteria bacterium. Lineage (GTDB taxonomy): Bacteria > Poribacteria > WGA-4E > WGA-4E > PCPOR2b > PCPOR2b. The sequence continues at coordinate 1,160,159 of OZ242335.1, forward strand.
TCAGCGTGGATCGCCTTGGATGACGCTGACGAGGAGAATGGCTGTATGTGGATGGTGCCCGGCAGCTACAAATGGGGCGATCAGATGGACTTCCTTCGCACCCAACAACACCTTGAACAGCGCGAAGAATTCATGAACATTGAAGGATTTTCTCCACCCGCTGATTCAGAAGTCAAAGCTGTGGCACCGCAGCCCCGACCGGTCAAAAGTGGTGAGGTGTCATTCCACCACTCGCTGACTTGGCACGGCTCGCCCTTCAACCGATCAGATCGACCACGGCGAGCTATCGCCATTCACTACATGACCGGGGAATCGCGTTTTGTGGCAAGCGGTCAACATTTAATGAAGCAGTTTGTAACGTTGGAAGATGGTGAACCGATGGCTGAGGCCGGTGAACATTTCCCTGCCGTCTGTCGAGACGGTGAACCTCTCGGTGTCCCTGCATAATTGCGAACGTTAGGAAATGGTTAAGGATATAACCGGAGAATCGCTATGAAAAGTAGACCGCGCATTGCACTCGGATCTATCCTCACCGAATGCAACGAATTTGGCGGAGTGCCCATTGATATAGGCTGGTTTGAGCGTTATGAGCTATGTCGAGGGGAAGAAGTCTTGCAGGTTAACGCCGGTGTGGTAGGCGGGATGATGCAGGTGATGCGCGAATGTGGGGCGGAGGTCGTTCCCCTGATTTACGCGAGCACCTGCCCCGGTGGTCCCCTGACCGCCGGGTGTTATACACAACTCAAGACGGAACTCCTAGACCGCTTACACGCTTCCACCCCTGTTGATGGCGTACTGTTGCCGCTGCATGGTGCTGCGACGGTCGAAAACCTCGGTGATCCGGAAGGTGATCTTATCAAAGCGGTGCGCACAATCGTCGGGGACGCGATACCGATTGTTGTCACGCTCGATCTACACGCGCATGTCACCGCCGACATGGTTCGTTCCGCCGATGGGCTAATTGCGTGGGAGACCTATCCCCATCGCGACACCTTCACCACCGGCGAGCGCGGGGCTCGACTGCTCTGGAATATTCTACAGGGAGGCTGCCGTCCAACCATGGCGATGGCAAAGGTGCCAGTTATTACCAGTGCGATTAACGGTTCAACCGAAGGTGATGATCCCTTTGCCCAAATTATGCGCGCTGCCAAAGCACTTGAAGGTCGTGATAATGTCCTATCCACTAGTGTTTTCTTGGTTCACCCCTACTTGGATCAGCCGGACATGGGCAGCGGTGCGTTGGTAATCACAGATAACGATATGGAGACAGCGGTATCGCTTGCAAATGAGCTGGCGGAACAGTATTGGACGCGGCGGTTTGACCTTGAACCCGAGATCCACACCCCAAACGAAGCTATTGCCAAGGGCTTAGAGGTAGATGGCGGGCCGGTGCTCTTGGTTGAAGCAGCGGATTGTTGTGGTGGCGGTGCAGCAGGCGATAGCGTTGCCACATTGACCGCGCTGCTGGACGCAAAGGTAACTGTGCCTTCACTCGTACCTGTGGCAGATCCGGAAGCTGCTGCCGCCTGCCATCGAGCCGGTGTCGGTCAGGAGGTCACCGTTGCGCTGGGACATAGTCTCGATCCGCGCTGGGGCATACCGGTGACCGTAACAGGCGCCGTCACTCGGTTGAGCGATGGTCGTTTCCGCTATATCGGCGGAATTTGGGACAATGTTGAGGGTAATATGGGGCCATCAGCGGTGTTGACAATCGGCGCAATTCAGGTGCTGATTGCAACCCATGGCACCTATGACTGGGCGGATGAGCAGTTTCGTTCTATGGGGATGCAACCACCCGATGCCAAGTTCATTGTTGTCAAAAACCCGATGAACTACCGCCTCGCTTACGGTGAGATTGCCAAAGCAGCCTTTATTCTGGATACGCCCGGTGCGACACCGGCAACATGCCGACACCTTCCCTACAGACATCTCAAGCGTCCCTATTTTCCACTCGACACGGAGATCCCTGGGGTGACACCGACTATCCTTCAATAGGTGTATGGCGAAATCTGATAAAGAAACTCTAACGCAAAGTCGCCAAGGCACAAAGACGCAAGGTTTTTTAGTTTTCAGAAAATCCCGAAAAATAGATTAGACAGGAGAACGATATGAACGACAGACGTTATCGAGCGGCCCTCATCGGTTTAGGGCGTATCGCCGATACTATCGACGACGAAGTGATCGGCGATGGATGGCTAGTGCCGTTCAGCCACATGGGCAGCTACATGGACGTGCCAGAGGTGCAAGTAGTCGGTGCCTCCGATCTATACGTTGAACAACGTGAGGCGTTTGGTGAACGGTGGACCATTCCAGACGCGCATCTTTATGAAAACTACGAGGAGATGCTTGAGCGCGAGAAACCCGACATCGTGAGCATTTGCACGTCCGCTGCGCCACGGGCGAAGATTACGCTGGACATCGTGCGTATGGTCCGTGAGGGACGGACGGGTGTGAAGTGTATCTGGGTGGAGAAGCCGATGGCGACTTCTCTGGAGGAAGCCGATGCGATGGTCGATGGCTGCCGCGAGGCTGGTATCATCCTCATGATGAACGCGATGCGTGCCTCTGATGTATACTACCGCAGGGCACGGGCACTTATCGACGAGGGTGTATTGGGCAAGATGCTGCAAATAACGGCGCACGGCGCGGGAAATCTGTCCCACATGGGTGTCCACTGGCTCGGCGCGATGTGTGTTCTAGCAGGCGGGAATGAACGTGTCTCTTGGGTTGTGGGAGAGGTGGAGAGCGACGAAAAAGCCGCAGCCGATGCAGACCTTGCCGGTAACGCCTATATGGCGTTTGAAAACGGTGCGCGTGGGTTCTGCCGTATGCTGCCAAGTGCTGCATCAACATGGACGCTCGACGCAATCGGTGAGCACGGCACAATTCACCTCCGCAACGCCAACGACGGCTATGAGTTTGAGTTGTGGAAAATGGGACAGGTCACTGACGACGCGCCAGCCACGCCGGTGCGGCATATCTTCCCACGCCCTCAACGCATTTGGAGCGCGGGTGTGGGACAGGTCAAGGATGCCATCAACTGTATTGAAACAGGCAAAACGCCCAACTGCTCTGGCGATATGGGACGGCATCTGTTGGAGCTTGCCATCGCCATCCGTGAATCGCACCGCCGGGGTAATGTACGTGTAGACCTTCCGCTCCCCGATCGGAGCCTATATATCCGTTCAGCAGAGACGCTGCGCGGGGAGATGCCACGGGCACTCGTCAATCCCATGCGTCGTCGACCAGCGCATCTCATCTCCGATATAGCGAGACGCGAAGGAATAGGGAAGCGTCGACCTGTTTCGTAGTAGAGGCAGGTCTCGTGCCCCGATAGATCGGGATTTCACTACGTTCAACCTGCCCAAAGCGGGCAACCACAAGGGTTGCCCCTACAGGAGAAATTAAATGTCGGAACCCCAAACGGCGAAGCAGCCGAATCTGCTTTTCATCATGCCCGATCAACTGCGGACGGATTTCCTGAGTTGTTACGGTGCAACTTTCATCGACACACCGCATATTGACAGCATCGCGGAGGAGGGTGTGCGCTATGAGCGCGCCTACTCTGCCTCGCCGATATGTGTGCCGGCTAGAGCGTCGCTCCTAACAGGGCTTAACGCAATCAAAAACGGTGTGACCGATAACGGGCAGTGGTTAAGCCCTGATCTCGCTGCGTCCGGTATAGAAACTTGGCCCCAAACCCTTTCCAAGCAGGGCTATTACACCGCCGCCATCGGGAAGATGCACTTCTATCCGTGGGACATCAATCTAGGATTCCAGTACCGAGTCGCCGCCGAAGACAAACGGTGGTTAGAGATCCGCGATCACTACTATCACTTCTTGAAGGAGGGCGGCTACCGAAAGCTCCACGGAAATGAGCACCCCGGCTATCACGAAAACAAGGGCGCGATCATCAACAAGATTCCTTGGGGCTATTCGGTCGATCGCTTCGTGGGACAGGAGGCGTGTCGTTTTATCCGCAACTACGGCGATGAGAGCCCCTTTGCGATGATGGTCGGTTTCCCGGGTCCTCACTGCCCGTATGATCCCAACGCAGAATTTTTGGAAGACTTCGATCCAGCCGATATGCCCGATTCTATTCCGGCGGTAGAGGGGGATACCCCAAGACTTCGGCGGCAAAATATTGAGGGCAACCGTGGACCATGGAACGGTGTTGATTATACCGAGTTCACAGAAGCACACAAGAAGAAGATTCGGGCACACTATGCGGGACTGGTCAAACAGATCGACTACGAAATGGGGCAGATCCTCGATGCCTTGCGCGAAAAAGAGCTGTTGGACAACACGATTATCATTTTCTCCAGCGATCACGGCGATTACCTCGGCGACCACGATTTCATCGGTAAGGGCACGTTCTTTGAGTCAAGCATCCATGTGCCGTTGATGGTTCGGCTGCCGTGGACCAACGAATCGAAGACGTGCGGGGATTTGGTTGAATTGGGCGATGTGACCGCAACGATGTTACATTTCGGTGGGTGTGAAATCCCTGACTACATGGACTCGATAACGTTGCCCGAACTCGACATCCCGCGCAAAAACCGGAGGGAGCGTGTCATCGGGATGGTCAGGGGCGGCTGGATGATTTATGATGGTCAATGGAAGCTATGCAAATACGCGAGCGGCGAGGTATTGCTCTTTAATCTGTCGGAAGATCCGAATGAACAACATAACTTGATGAAAGAGGGGCAATATCAGGAAGAGTATACCCGATTGGATGCCGAACTGACGCGAGAGGTTATGAATTCAATGGCTCTTTCTCATGAGAGCAAACGGGTATATTCTAAGGATCTTGCTGGTAATCCGGCGTTCGGTAAGGAGGATTGGCGACGACCTTATCCGAGAAATATCAATGATATCGAGTAAGCAGTTTGGCTAGGGAAGGATAGAGAAACCGAGTTTTTGTCAAAAACTTGGTTTCTGGTGCCTTGTCAATTTTGGAAAATTAACCTACACATATACAAGGAGACTTTCTATGAAACAGAATGTTTTGTTTTATGCACTCACTTTAATGGTCGGGACGATGTTATGGCTAGGTTGCGGTGGAAAGACAGCCACCGACGAAGGTATGGCAATGGTCGAAAAGGTAGCCCACCAAGAAATTATGGGACAAATCACGGCGATTGACAACCATGCCAACGTTGTTACTGATATTAAACCCGCTGCATTCAGTACGCTCGGATGGAAGCTGAAAGACACTATCACAGTCGAATTTGAAGATGGACAGAAGATCAGTTGTCGCTACGTTGAAAACTATGGCGATGTACCGGTCGGAGATTATTTGGTGCGTTTCAGCGTAGAACAGAGCGTACTTAAAATTGCCATTAACGAAGGCTATCTGGCGGAAAAGTTGAAAATCAAAAGCCCCGGCAAGGTTGTTCTCCGCAAAATGCAAACTCAGGATGGCGACCAATAACTGAAGACGACAAAATCATGGATACGAATCGACCATTCGCTGCCGCGCCCGCTGCAGAACCAGCGGGGGAATTTCGGTCCCCCGAAGAAATTCCTCCCGAAGGGATACGACGCATTCCCACTAATACCTATGAGCCAGATCCGTGGATCGAACTGGCTTGGAATCTGAATCAGGGATGGGCATGGTTGACGCTTTACGTGACACCGGGCGATCTGCCGATTCAACAGTGGCATCAAAAATTCCCGATCCCTGATATGCCCTACGCAGCAGGTATCTCTGTGATTCGACACCTAACCCATCTGGCGAATCTGCTGCACTCCATGTATGCCGCTAATCCTGATACGGTTGGGTTCACCCCGCAGATGACAGAAGCATTGCAGAACTTCCGTGACTTCCTGACTAGGTGAGCCGGGCTCTTGGAAGCCACTGTTATTTATATTCTTAATGCCCAAAGGGCATGGGTAAATCAATACGAATACAGACAATGAAAATGAAAACACGCGTACTGGGTAAAACAGGACTCAAAATCAGTGAACTTGGGCTCGGATCTGCCTTTATGGCGGGTCAAGGGCAGGCTGCTGTGAATCGTTGCGTGGACTATGCTGTTGATCACGGCGTGAACTATTTTGACACAGCCGCAAACTACGGAGACGGTAGGGATGAGACCATGCTGGGTGCTGCCTTAAAGGAAAAACGGGACAAGGTCATCCTTGCCACCAAAGTGGGATTTACAAACCGTGAGCGCTACCGCTTAGAGGAACATCGCAGCGTTGACCAACTCATGGAGCAATTCGAGAGTTCTCTCAAGCGGCTTCAGACCGATTACGTGGACATCATTCAGATTCACGAAGCGGATTATCTGAAGTGGTGGACTGACGATATACCCAATGATGGAAATTTGGCGGATTGGGGTGCTCTCATTGAGGATGACACAGACTATGACTTCTCTAATGCACCAGCGATCGATTTTCTCGCGAACGCAAAGCGTAGCGGCAAAGCGCGTTTTATCGGATTGACGGCGAAGAATGCGCGCCTGTTGGAGCAGATATTGAAAGTGGTTGAGGTGGATTCTGTCATGACAGCACATCAGTTCAACCCGGTCTTTAGGAATGCTGTTGAATTCCTGTTTCCGACCGCTCAAGACTTGGGGGTGGGCGTTGTGATTGGTGCACCGCTGATGAAAGGCTGGCTTGCCGTTCCCCAAAATGTGTGGCGCGAAAACCCTCCCGATTGGATGGACGAGACTTTCAAAACCTCCTATTTCAGGTTCCTTGATATTCATGCGGACGCTGGGATTCCCATGGCAGAACTCTGCATCCGGTGGATGCTTTCAGAACAAAGGCAACAGTCCATCGTCGTTGGCTTCAGTAATCTCCAAGAGGTCGAGTTCAATATGTCTGCTGCGCGGCGTGGGGCACTCTCTGACGACCTCAACGCTGCGATAGAAGAAATTGGAATTGTTCATCCCCTCACCTATCAGGCGCGGACAAAAATCTGAAGATGCGAAAAGAACAAGGAGAATCACGCAATGTCAGTGGACATTCAGGAAATGGCGGAACAAATTCTGGTAGAGGGTTTCTGTATTCTGCGAGACCAGTTTCCTATCCCCGCTATTGAGGCTTGCAACGAAGCCTTTGCGCCAATCCTGCGCGATTATGTCGCCGAACATGCAGAGAACCCAAACCGCGGACCATATAGACACTACATCACACTGCCTTTTGAGCCACCGTTGTATAATCCGTGCTTCTTCGACGACGATACGGTGATTGCCATTGCAAGCCAAGTGCTAGGAGAGGATCTCGTGATTGACCAATATGCCAGCGACACGCCGCTGCAAGGTTCAGTGTATCAGGAGATTCATGGGGACGTTGGTCCTCTTTTCCGTGAAAACCCTGACTTCCAACATCCCCCTGCGATTCTTGCGGTAAACTTTCCTTTTATTGATGTCACACCGGCGCACGGACCGTTTGAGGTTGCACGCGGAACGCATCTGTTGCCAAAAGCGGAGGCGTTGCGTCGGATTGAAGATGGTGAAATCCCACTTGAACCGTTGTTGATGAACGCCGGCGATGTCCTCATCCGAGACCCCCGTTGTCTGCACCGAGGGACACCCAACCATACGGACACTCCACGTCCTGTTGCCGTGTTTGCTTGTCTCCGTGGCTGGATGCAGCGGGAACACCGGGAACGGAACCCGGTTCCCGAGTATGTCTGGGCAGGGTTTTCGGAACGCGAAAAACAGTTGATGCGAAAGCTACCGAGAACACCATCAACCTAACAATAACAGGACTTACGCAAATTTAGCACACAAGGGATAGATTTTTGATTTTTAACCCCCTAAATCCCCCTTATCAGGGGGACTTTGGGAACTTCGCACAGGTCGGAGTTATTGGTAAATGTCCACTCATTTTTCGAATTCACTATAATCACGTTTCACGTATTTAACGTTGTGCGTTTGCTATTGACACGAGCCAATAAGGATTCATATATACCTATCCCAAACGGAAAGGGAATACTATATGTCTAAAAAATATACCGCAGCGATTATCGGCTGCGGATCTATCGGCAATGCCCATATAGACGGCTACAGTTTGAATGACAATGTAGAAGTGGTAGCAGTCGCTGATCCACTGTTAGTCGCTCGCGAGGAATACATGGAGAAGTACAACATTCCGCAGGGCTACGCCACTGTTGAAGAGATGCTGGAAAAAGCGAAGCCGGATATCGTCAGCGTATGCACATGGCATCCATTGCATCCAGCACCGACCATCGCGGCGGCGCAAGCCGGTGTCAAAGCTGTCATCTGCGAAAAACCGATGGCGACTAGCCTCGGTGCAGCAAACAGCATGGTCGATGCCTGCGAAGCGAGCGGCACGAAGCTGATAATCAGCCATCAGCGGCGCTTTACTCCCGGTTGGGAGAAGGCACATGAACTGATTCAGCAGAAGGCTATCGGCGATCCGGTCTTGGTAAACTGCAAAATCGTGCAAGGGTTACTCAATTGTGGTACACATGCGATCGATGGCTCACGTTTCGTTTTGGGAGATCCACAAGCACTTTGGGTGATGGGTGCAGTAGAGCGGGATACAGATCGCTATGAGAGGGATACACCAATCGAAGATAGCTGCATGGTGCTGGTGCAGATGGAAGATGGACTGCAGCTGTTTATACAATCAGACCTCTGCATGGAGGGTGCAGCGGCGGGAGGCTTTCTCATCCGAGGCACCGAGGGCATGCTGGATGTCAGTGAAGCCGGAGTCAGGCTATTTAACGCTGACTCTGATGGTTGGGAACAGGTGCCCCTACGCGTAGCAGCAGATGAAATTCGACCAATCGGCGGGCATACCAACGCCGCACAGGTGCGTGAACTTATCGCTTGGATCGAAGGTGGTCCCGAACACCGCGGCACCGGCAAAAAAGCGCGCGCAACCGTGGAGATCATGATGGCGCTCTACGAATCCGCCCGACAGCACCGCGTTATCCACCTTCCCCTACAGGAAGAGGGCTATCCCTTGGAGTTGATGGTAGATGAGGGCAAGCTGCCGGTAGAGAAACCGGGCAGATACGATATCCGTGGTTTTCTCAAGCGCGATGCCATTGACGAAAAAGCCTATGCCGAACTGAAAAGTCAGGGTATGGGGCACCATCAAGTTATGAAAATACTAAACGAGAAAGAGCAAGAGAAATAGGAGGGCATACAATGAACCGTCCGCCCGAAGAATCCAAACGCATCTCAGAAACACAGCTGCGTGACTTTGCTGGAGCCTGTTTCAAAGCCGCGGGCTTGCGCGGGGATCACGCAGAGCAACTCGCCCAGCTATTGACCAACGGCGATCTGCGGGGCGTACACTCCCATGGTCTCCGGCAGGTTCCCGGTTATTGCGAGAGTTTGCGAGACGGATTTATCAACCCTAATCCCAACTGCCAAGTCATTAAAGAAACTCCTACCGCTGTCCTGATCGATGGCGATGGAGGCTTGGGCTACGCACCGATGATGATGGCAACCGAAAGTGCTATCACCAAGGCAAAGGCGAGCGGCGTGAGTGTCGGTGCAACCTGTCACATTGGACACTACGGTTCGGCGGGGCACTACGTCCGTCGAGCGATGGAGGAGGGGTGTACCGCGTTTTCCGTTCAGGGTGGCTCCAGTGAGTTTGGTCCAGCAGACCCCAACAATCGTCCTCCTGCCGCCTATTGGGGCAATCCTCCGCTCTGCTTTGGTTTGCCCGGTGGGGACGAACCGCCGCTTATCCCCGATATGGCGACCTGCATCCTCGCCGATTACCAACGCGGTGAAGAATTTGATGCCTTGCAGGCAATGATTCCAGCCGCCTTCTTCAAGTCCATGGGCTACACCGGCGTCGCTAGGGGTCTTGGTGGTCCCTTTGTTGGCACAGACAGTGCACGGGCGAAAACAGTAAAAGAGAAATGGCCCCGCGGACAAGCTGGTGGCATGATTGTGATAATGGATATAGGACTGTTCGCCGATCCAGAAGAATTCCGCAACGGAATCGATAACTTGGTGCGTGGAGTCCGGGAGACTATGGAACCGTTACGCGGCTACGATGAGGCAACACTTCCCGGAACACCTGAGGCTCACAGGGAACAGGAATACAAGCGTGATGGTGCACCTATCAGTTTCGCGGATATTGAACGACTGAACCAAACCGCCGAGGACTTTGGCTTGCCACCGACAATGCGACTGTAACAAGAATAGCAGGTAAAAACGATCGTTGTTACCTACCCACAATCTGCCTCATTAGTGGTTAATCCAATTGAGTGTTTTTTCAAAGCGGACAGTCGTTGGGCAAGAATCAATTTTTAATCATCAACAATCAATAATGTGAGGAAGGGTTAGAACCATGTGGAAAAGCTTCAAAGTCAAAGTTGAACCGTTGACCCCCGAAACCTTTGCGCCGTTCGGGGAGGTCATTGAAACGTTCGAGGAAGCCAAACCGGAGATCGCAAAGGGGGGACTCCGTTCAGCTGCGTATCCCGTGACCGCAGCGCTTTCCGAAGCGACTGTGGATTCCGAACCCGAAAAAACGCCGCTCTCCGAAGGATTGCAGCGGGCGCACTTCGCCTTTCACACCGACGCCGGACAGGCATTCTATCCAAGTCTGCACCGTCCAACCGTTTTTCTGGTCGGTCCTATCAAGGATACCTTGGATCCTGAAGATGTACGCGCCTTCTATTCGGATGGGAGCACGGGGGTCTGTTTGGGCCTCAAGGTGTGGCATACCATGCCTATCTGTGTGGCGGGGGACGATGTCTACCAAACGGTTCGTGGAGATCAGGACTATCACGCCCACTCGGTCGAAGTCGATTTCGATCTGGAGCAAGGACTGGCTATCGAACCGGATATGGAAAATTATACCCCGTAGATAGCGGAGGCACTATGGACAAAATTAGACTTGGGTTAGTCGGCTGCGGTGGGATGGGGACGCGGCACCTCTACGGTTTGCGGGAGTTGGTGCAAAGCCCTTTCTCCAATGTCGAGCTCTGTGCCGTGTGTGACATTCGCAGGGAAAATGCGGAACTTGCCGCCTTAGAAGCGGAGAAATTGATGGACGTCCGTCCAAAGATTTTCACCGACTTGGAGGAAATGACCCGTGCCGTGCCCGACCTTTCCGCTGTAGACGTGGTAACAGATCCGTCGGTACATCACGATGTTGTGTGTCAGGCATTAGACTTGGGACTCCATGTAATGGTGGAGAAGCCGATGGCAATCACGGTAAAGGCGTGCCGGCAGATGATCGAAGCCGCAGAACGAAACAACCGTAATCTGTCGGTAGCGGAGAACTTCCGACGGGATCCCTCCGCTCGGCTAGTCCGCTACCTGTTGGAGACGGGCGCGATAGGGAGACCTTATCTAGCACTGTTCCATGCGCTAAGTCCGGGTAATGGCATATTTATCACGCCTTGGCGACATCTTAAGGAACGCGGTGGAGCGATTCTCGACATGGCGGTTCACTTCACCCACATGGTCCGCTATCAACTTGGCGATATAGCAGAAGTCTACGGAGATGTACGATTGATTGAACCGGTAAGAAGAAAACCCGACAGCATCGGCGACACCTATACCTTCTACCAAAACCGGCATCAGGCGATGGAAGCGGAAGTGCCGGCGACCGCAGAGGACACGTCGCTGGCGATGTTCAGGATGGAAAATGGAGCGACTGTGAACTGGCTGGTCGGTCTGAGTGGGCATGGTAGTGCCGGCGGTGAGATCATCTTCGGTGATGGGGGAAGCATCAACGGCTTTGGAACACGCGGCGGCAGGATCAGTATGCAGCAGAGAGATCAGGAAGCGATGAACCAAGAGAAGATCCTGACCTCCATAGATGGATTCTCCCTAGAGCCTCTGGCGGAACATCTCTTTCCATTGGGCGTTTCTGCCGGAGATCCCGCGGTAGATTGGAAACTTATTGCGCTCGAATACTACGAACTGGCAGAGTCGATTCTCAATGGACGAACAATTGAGGTTGATGGGGTCTGCGGATTGAAGGATGTGGCAGCCCTCTACGCAATATTTGAGTCCTCCAGAGCTGGACGGGCGTTACGAATGAGCGAAGTGGAGAACTGCGAAGTTTACGAGTATCAAGCAGAAATTGATGAGGTGCTCTCCCTGAGATAGTGATAGTATCTAATCTTAACGGACATTTTGGTAGATTTTAGAATTACTTAGACACTGTCAATGTACAGCCAACCCCCTAAATCCCCCTTATCAGGGGGACTTTTTGATGTGACATGATTGAATATATTCTCGAAGCAACAGTTCGCTATGCAACGCCACTTCTGCTTGTCGCCCTCGGAGAAATTATCGCTGAACGCGCCGGAGTCATCAATATTGGGCTGGAAGGCATGATGATTTTGGGGGCGTTTACCGGCTGGCTCGGTTCATTCTACATCCAAGGTATGAACCCTGGGCTTGCGCCGTGGCTCGGTATTCTATTCAGTGGATTGAGCGGGGTGTTCTTAGCCAGCATCTTTGGGGGCTTAGTCCTGTGGCTAAAAACCGATCAGGTGGTGACAGGCACCGGCATCAACCTCTTGGCGTTCGGACTTGTCGAGGTGTTGTACCGCCGCATCTTTGGTGCAACCGGGGACGCACTGAAAGTAGCGATCTTCCAACCGATTCATATTCCACTGTTATCTAGCATTCCGTTTATCGGTCCCGTCCTATTTCAGCAAAATCTCTTGGTCTACATAACATTTCTCGCTGTTCCCGGCGTCTATTTTTATCTGTTCCACACCCATCACGGTCTCGCTATCCAAGCCTGCGGTGAACACCCCAAGGCGGCGGATACAGTCGGTGTCAGCGTGCTCCGGTTGCAAGCGAAATGTGTCCTTTTCGGTGGGTTCATGGCAGGACTTGCCGGTGGGTATCTCTCGTTGGTGGATGTGCCGTTTTTTAGCACGGAGATGACTGCGGGTCGTGGTTTTATCGCACTCTCGATTGTCATCTTTGGAAAGTGGCATCCGGTCAAGGCGTGTGGTGCGGCACTGCTGTTTGGACTTGCTAACGCTCTGCCCGACCGTCTACAAGCTATCGCGGATCTCGGATTTATCCCCTACCAATTCTTCCTGATGCTGCCTTATGTTTTGACGCTGCTTGTATTGGCTGGATTTGTTGGACAAGCCAGACCGCCTGCCGCGCTTGCCCTGCCTTATCGCAGAGAATAATGTGAAGCGGTGCCAAGTAAAGATGCCTACCGTGTACGACGCTGTAATTCAGCTTCAAGTTGGCGAATCCGTTCCTCTGCTGCGGCACGTGCTTCCGCTTCCGCAGCACGTGCTTCCGCTTCCGCTTTCGCACGCTCCTCCGCTTCCGCGCGGGCCTCTGTCACTCCCACATAATCGAGGATGGCTTCGCCGCTTTCTTCATAACAGACTAAATCCTCACCATCCAAACCGAGCCAAAGATTGACAGGTTCAAGCCATAGCCAGCCATCTGCATTGGGACTCAACTCCTCATAGCCATCCGGTGTGAGTCGGTATCCCACCAACGCTCGAACCATTACCCCTTGTCGCTCAAATCGATCTACGATGATGTAATTCGGTACGCCGACCCGCGCATAGTGATCAACCTTTGTAACAACATCAGTTGAGCGGGTCGAAGGCGAAACGATTTCGATAATCAGGCTTGGCTTGGTTCCCTCCTCTGCCTCCGAAAAGGTACTCCAATTAATGCGCCGCCGGAGATTGAAAATCACCGCAATGTCGGGCCCGTGTGCCCTAAAATCAGGGTGTGCCCACGCCACGCGGAGGTCGTGTAACACGATAGCGTCCGGCTGCGCTGCGAGTCGGGCAGATAATACATTGTAGAGATAGTTACAAAATCGCTCATGTTCATCGGAGTGCATTCGGTAATCTCCCACCTGTGGGTGAAGGATGTCCTCAAGTGTCAGCGGCGTCCGTTCCAGTACCTCTGTCCCGTCTGGCAAAGTCCGTATTGCTTCACGCCACCCGTAGGGATAGGGATCTTTCTTATCAAGAATTTCTCCGTTGGTTGGAGTCGTTGCAATTTTCATAATGATTTCCTTTGCTCAAAGGATAAGCCCGTATCTCAATCCTTTGGAGTCTGCGCTGAATTAGTATATATCCGTTTTGACTGCACACGGTACGATGATCGAATCGACCATCCCGTGTAGCACTTTTTTGTCTTCAGGGCAGACGGTCGCTTGAATCCCAGCGAGGCGCACCTTTTCACCCATGGTAAAATAGTAAGGACGAAGCAGTGCCCGCCCCGGCATCCTTTGAACTTCACCCTGCTCAAAATCGTAATAGGTCATGGTGAGACGTTCTGCTCTGTGGAATTTTTGCAGGATATGGGGAGTTTGGTGAAAGCCGGTCAGCGCGGTCTCCACTGCGTCTTCCCAATCTTCGGTGGGCAGGTCATGCCCGATTGAAACCCCACGGCTGCCCCACGCCAATTCAGAGAATCCCGACGGCTTGAGGACAAGCTCCCGTTGACGTTGCGAGACAGGGATAATTTGGTGCCAGTTTGTGACAGGCAATCCATCGATCTCAAAATCTGGAATGACTGCGTGTGGTGGCAGTTCACGCGGATCGAGCAGCCATGTCTGTGGAATGACGCTCGGTAGGAATTGGTAGGTTTTCTTCCCAAGTTCTCGTTGCCAGAAGGGTTGGAGGGATGGGTGATGGAACAGGGCGAACATCAGCTTTTCCTCAAGGTATGTCTTGGGTGGTGGGGTCATGACCACCGTTCGCCTTTTGGCACCGTAGAGCATCAGGTCTACTTTGGGAATGTTTTTCAGATCAAACAACTCAAAGAAGCGGTAGAGTACATCAATCTGGACCTTTCCCTCCTCCGATTCAAGGAACAGCGCGTCCTCCGTAAAAATTACGTCGCGGGGTTTGACGGTATAGGCAGCCAAACCTACCTCTCGCAGTGCCGATTTTAACCACTTCATCTCGTCCCAGTAATCCGCGGATTCATCGGAAACGACGATTGCCAACGTGGGATGTTCAACCTTTGCTAGCGACCTGACCATCTCTGCAAAAGCAAGCTGCATCCCATTGCTACCGCCAATGATGTCGTAGTCCAGTTTGGCATATTGCGCCGATAGACTACCCGTGAATCCCATACCGCCGGGGACAGAATCTAATTCAGTGATGGCAAAACCGTCGGGAGTCGGCAAGATGTCAGGACGAATCACTTGCGGCAGTTGACTTTTGAACCGATTCATCCGTCCGAGTTCTATCACAGATTCAGGCTTTCCCTGATCAAGATACGCTGCGACCCAATCCGGTTGAATGCCACGTACACTCTGCGAGTAAAGCAGGTTGCAGGCTTTGTAAAATTGCAATAGATGTGGTCCCAGTTCCTCAAGCCAATCCAAGTGTTCTTGAAGAATCCAAAATGGCTCCGGCGAAATCCGCCACGTTACATTGCTATCGGGGTGAATGGCCTTCTGCTCACCGGTGAAGAGTCCCCCTTTGGGAATCTGACTGTTAATAAATAGACACTTTTCTTCAGCGTTCAAACCACTGCTCCTTTATCAGGATCGTTGGATTTTCCTTATTCTTTAATCCTTGAATCCTGCTTAATCTGTGTCACCTACGCTCCAAAATTAACTATAACACCTACAAAAAGGGTTGTCAACGAAAATTATCTTGACATCTTGTCAATGGGTTTGTTAAGATATAATTGTCTGTTGTCCGGACGAGGCTTTGAATGATGCCAACTGTTCTAAGAATTGGTCCGTATCGCATATACTTCTGGAGTCACGAACCTAATGAGCCCCCACATGTTCATGTCGATCGTGATGCCAATTCAGCCAAGTTCTGGCTTGGGTCTGTTCGCTTCGCCCGCAATCTTAGCTTCAGTTCAGTAGAGCTCCGCAGAATAGAACGGATAATAGCTGAACATGAGCAAGAACTTTTAGAGGCGTGGTATGACTACTTCGGATATTAAACCGGGTGAAGGTGTCAAAGATGTACATGTCACTGAAGACACCTTAAGCGTTGACCTCATTGATGGACGTACCATTACCGTGCCGTTGGTATGGTATCCCAAACTCCTTCATGCGACGCCGGGGCAACGGACAAATTGGCAGATATGCGGTGGTGGCTATGGGATTCATTGGCCAGACATTGATGAAGATTTGAGCACGGAGGGTTTACTAAGAGGTGCTCCTGCCCCGCGCGGCATCGCACCGGTAAATCAGGCGGCTGACTAATACGACAGATATTTTACACAAAATCATACCCCAATAAAGTTAAGTGATTGGATACTTGGCTATTGGTACAATTAAAAGAAATAACTATGAAAAAGTTCTGCCCACATACCCACATTGCACATCAAACAACGCTGCACTTCCTTTATCTCTATCTCTTTTTGTTGTATTTGTGCTGCGGTGGTGGGCGGGTAGACCTCGCATCGAAGATGTAGAGATTATCCCACATTCGGTTGTTCATTGATGCCCATCATCGAAAACAGGTTCGGTGGTGGGCGTTTTTTTTGTCTATAGGAGGCAGTAAAATAATGCAGACCAACGGTACAATTGACAGAAATGTCAAAGATTATCAGACCTTGATGAGCCCAAGGCAGTTGCTAACGGATCTCCCAAGAACAGATGCGATGACGCAGACAGTCCAACATGGGAGAACAAGCATCAGAAACATCTTGGACGGCACCGATTCACGAAAATTTGTCATTGTTGGACCTTGTTCCATTCACGATGCAGAGGTCGCCCACGACTATGCAGCAAGATTGAAAGAGGTTGCGGACGCTGTTTCAGATCGTGTCGTTGTTATAGTCAGATCTTATTTTGAAAAACCCCGCACCAGTTTGGGCTGGAAAGGCTTGATCTACGATCCACATCTAAACGGAGCCGGGGATATCAAGGATGGCTTGTATATCTCAAGACGGATATTGATGGATAATCTTGAAATAGGGCTGCCGTGTGCCACTGAATACCTCGAAACCTTCACGCCTCAATATAATTCTGATTTGGTTTCTTGGGCGGCAATTGGTGCGCGAACAACTGAATCACCACAACACAGACAGCTCGCTTCGGGTCTCTCGATGCCGGTTGGCTTCAAAAATAGCACTCAGGGCGACATTTCCGTCGCGGTCAATGCGATTCTATCTGCAAACGGCGAACACTCTTTTCTAGGAATTGATGGATATGGTGCTCCCTCTGTTGTACGCACAACGGGTAATCCATATACCCATATTGTGATACGAGGGAGCAATACGGGCGTAAATTATGACTCACAAAGCGTTCAGGATATTCAGGCGATGCTGACAGAAGAGGAACTACCTCCAAATGTTGTGATAGATTGTAGTCACGGAAATTCAGAGAAAGATTACAGCAAGCAGCCCGCTGTTTTTGAGGAGATATTAAAACAAATTCGCGACGGAAATGACGGGATTGCAGGAATTATGCTGGAATCGAATATCAACGCTGGAAGTCAGAAAATACCCTCTGACTTAACAGGGTTTGACCGATCCACGCTTGAATACGGCGTTTCCGTCACCGACAGTTGTATTGATTGGGAAACGACCGCTTCACTGCTTAAGGCTGCACATAAAAACCTAGCTTAAACAATCTGAAAAACCATTCGGAAGAGGTAAGGAGAATCTCCCTATGGCATGGTATGAAACCTTCTTTGATGGGAACTACCTCAAGGAGTATGAGAAAGGACTTACGCCTGAGCGGGCTCAGAAAGAGGCGGACTTCATCAATAGTACGCTGAATCTTCCCCAAGCTGCTCCCGGTGCAACCGGAGGGGCGCGAATCTTGGATCTCTGCTGCGGGCACGGCAGGCATACGGTTGAGCTCGCAGCAGCAGGCTATTCAATGGTCGGGCAGGACCTTTCAGCCACCTTTCTCGATCTTGCGAAAGATGCGGCTGCAGCGCGCAATCTTCAGATTCAGTTCGTTCATGCCGATATGAGGGAGATTCCGTTTGAGGGTGAATTTGATGCGATCGTCAATATGTTCACAGCTTTCGGTTACTTCGACGACGATACGGAGGATCAGAAAGTCCTCAACGCTGTTGGGAGAGCGTTAAAGCCGGGGGGTAAGTTCCTCATAGATCTCCTCAACACCCCGCGGGTTATCCGAGATTTTCGCGCTCAAAGCTGGGAAGAACTTTCAGATGGTACATTTGTCCTTACCCAACGGGATTATAATCTCCTGACAGGGAATAACGAAGAGCTTCGCGCCTACATTGCTCCTGATGGGAGGGTGCACGAAGTTCGCTTGACTTGTCGGTTGTATTTCTATCCTGAGTTGACAAAGATGCTCAACCATGCAGACCTTACGCCGATTCAAGTATTCGGCGATTATGATGGCAGCGAGTACACACGGGATTCAAGGCGAATGATTGTTTTGGCTGAAAAAACAGTGTGAAGCATAAGTGCATCTAAAAGGAGAGGGTCAAAGAGTCAAAAGAAAATCCTCTATCACGTTTTACGTTTCACGCATCACGAAAGGAGGTGATGAAGGTGGGGTTGACGGCTACCGACGAACCGGATTTACGTGATACCGAAGACAATTTGACATCGTTAGAACAACGGACTGAATATAGCACAATTACAAAAAAGGAGAATTACACAGTGTCTGAGAAAGTTTATATTTTTGATACAACCCTGCGGGATGCCGAACAAACACCCGGTGCCGCACTGAATCTTGAGGAAAAACTGGAAATAGCAAAGCACCTTGCAAAACTGCAAGTCGATATTATCGAAGCCGGTTTCCCCGTTTCATCGCCCGGTGATTTCGATGCAGTGACACGCATCTCCAATGAAGTTGAGGGTCCAGAAATTTGCGCGCTTTCACGTGTGGTCGAGAAAGACATCACCGCAGCATGGGGAGCGATTAAAGACGCACAGAAACCGCGTATTCACACGTTTGTCGGCACATCACCCATTCACCGAGAACGGATCACACGTACCTCTCCCGAAGAGACCCTGAAGATGGGAATCGACGCCGTCACCTACGCGAAAGATCTATCTGCCGGACATCCCGGTGCAGTTATCGAGTTTTCGCCGATGGACGCCGGACGTACGGAGCCAAGCTATCTTTATGAAGTGGTCGAGGCGACAATTGCAGCAGGAGCGACGGTTGTGAACATTCCCGAAACAGTGGGCTGGACTGTACCAGCTGAATTCGGAAAACTGATAGCGGACATCAAAGCGAATGTGCCGAACATCGCTCAAGCGATCATCAGTGTCCACTGCCATAATGACCTCGGATTCGCTGTCGCGAACAGTATCACAGCAATTGAAAATGGGGCAAGGCAAGTCGAATGCACAATCAATGGACTCGGTGAACGCGCTGGTAACACATCGCTTGAAGAGGTTGTGATGGCAATCCGAACCCGTCGAGACTATTACGGTGACTACTATACTGATATCAATGCAAAAGAAATCGTTCCGATTAGCCGTCGCGTCAGCCGGACGATGGGAATACCTGTCCAACCGAACAAAGCGATCGTTGGTGAGAATGCCTTCGCACACAGTTCTGGCATCCATCAAGATGGTGTTATCAAGCAGCGAGACACCTTCGAGATTATTGATCCGGCAGATGTCGGTTGGCAGGAGAGTCAGATTATCCTCAGTCCGAGGTCCGGGCGCAATGCGCTCAGGCACCGTCTGAATGCGCTCGGTTATGAGGTGACACAAGAACAGCTCGAAAAAATCTATGAACGATTTCTCAGCGTCGCCGATAAGAAGAAAGAGGTTCACGACGCCGATCTTGAGGCAATCATGAGAGACGAGGTCCGCTCGATTCCCGAAACCTTCCAATTGGAGTACATTCAGGTGGTCAGTGGAACGAAAATCTCCCCGACAACGACGGTGGGTGTCCGTACCGACGCAGGTGTCGTTGAGGAAGCATCCACCGGCGATGGTCCTGTCGATGCAGCCTACAAGGCAATAGATCGAGTCGCCAAGATTCCCCTTTTACTCACGGATTACAATATCAGGGCTGTGACCGAAGGAAAGGATGCGATCGGTGAAGTCACAATCAGGGTGCAAGACAACGGGAATGTGATTATTGGGCATGGTGCGAGCACGGACATTATTGAAGCGAGCGCGAAAGCCTACATTGATGCCATCAACAAGGTTGTCCACCTGCGCTATGAAGAATAAATAAATGGGTAATCCATAAACAAGAAGGCTCATGTAAAAAGAAAGTGCAAGTCCCGACACATCGGGATTCCGCTGCCGTTCCGAGCATCCCGAGAATCGGGACTTGCGGAACACGAGGAGAAACCGAGTTTTTCCGAAAAAACTCGGTTTCTTTGCACTAAATCTTAACATAAGCGAACAAAAAAGCCGTAGGGGCACTGTATATTGTGTCTCTACGGCTTTTTTATTTTCTGGGTCAATAACCCAAGTTGCTTAGACATTAACCACCTGTCTGCTATTCGTGAATTTACTTGTCCCTTCCGTTCACTCCTGTTCCGTTGTTTCTCTCCACAGAAACCCTCTCCGTGAGTAGTTCAACTGTATCGGATTCAGACAATTTTTAGAAAAAAGTCGAACTTTTTATCCTACCGTTTGCCTAACCATGACGAAAATCGATTTTCATAAACCAGTAGTAAATTCATTTCATTTTTCTTACGGAGGGAAATATCATGTTTTTAATTTTGCGGAAACCCAACCTATCAAGTCCAAAGCTGAATCGTCCACTCGTAGCTATTTTTGTCATCGGTCTTGTACTATCAAGTGCATACTTTATCTCAGCGCAAGAGGATACACGCCCCGATCGTTCGAGTCGCCAACAGCAGGAGCGTGGGGAACGACGCGAGCGTGGCAGGGGGCAATTTGATCCCGCGCAGATGGCAGAGCGACAAACCCAACGTGCTATTGAGAATTTGGATCTTTCTGATGAAGAAACCGCTGTCTTAGTGCCAAGAATCAAAGCCATTGCACAGCACCGCCTCCAACAACGCCAAGAGTTGCGCCCATTTACACAAACCCTGCGCACATCGGTTGATGGTGGAGATAACACACAAATCAGAGCCGCACTGAAATCTTTCAAAGCGCATCAGGCTACACAAAAGGAAAAAGCCGAAGCGTTAGAGAAAGAGCTTGTTGAATTGCTAACTGTACGCCAAGAGGCGCAGTTGACCATCGCTGGTATTGTCAACAATGATAGTGGATTCGGCGGATTTGGTGGTCGTCGAGGGCGACTAGGTGACGGGGAAGGGCGTCGTGGTAACCGACCGGATAGACCACGGGGTAATTAATAGGGTTAGGTTTGAAGCCAAGCGACTAAGGGGAGAGTGAAAAGATCCTTTCCCCTTAGCTAACTGTCAAGGAGACAATTATGATACGAAGATTTAACTGTTCAGCAAGCCCATTTTTATATATCAATATCATACTTATCATACTTATGAGTAGGAATGTTGTCGGAGCAGCAGAGCACGAATCAGCGACTCAGGCGGAATGGCACCAATGGCGAGGCACAAATCGGGATGGGATATCTCCAGAAACGGGAATCCTCACAGCGTGGTCAGAGGCGGGACCAAAAGAGTTGTGGAGGCTCCCACTTGGCGAGGGCTTTTCGGGAATCTCAATTGCGAATGGACGTGCCTATACCATGTTCGCCAAGGGCGAGGACGAGGTTGTCGTATGTCTTGATGCCGAGACAGGGAAGGAACTGTGGCGGTATCTTGACGATTGGTTTTACGCGGAACGTCAGGGCGGAAGCGGGCCGCGTTCCACACCGACGATTGATGGCGATACGGTTTATGTCCTGAGTGCTTTTGGTCGGCTCGTTGCACTCAACGCAACTACAGGAAAAGAACTCTGGGACCACGATTTCACAAAAGCATTTTCGAGCTCAATGCCGCGCTGGGGGTTCTCGACATCACCCATTATTGAGGATAACCGTCTGCTCATTGAGGTCGGCGGCGCAAGCGACAACGCCATTGTTGCTTTTAACAAAGAGACCGGAGAGCGTATTTGGGGGATGGCGACTTCGCCTTCCAGCTATTCCTCCCCAATTCTTGTGACCGTCAACGGCGTCCGACAGGCACTCTTTTTCGCGCGGGATGAGCTTCTTGCTGTTTCGCCCGAAGACGGAAGTGTGTACTGGCGTTATCCGTGGTATGGTGGGCGAAATAGCGATAATCGTGTAACACCCGTGTTCATCTCACCTGATAAGGTTTTTATCTCCTCTCGTAGTGGTGATGCCGGAGTTGTCCTACGAATTGCCGGGACAGATGACGATATGCGGGTCGAAGAGGTATGGCGAAGCCATACAATGATTAATGGCTTTTCCACAACCGTACTTCATGAAGGTCACATCTACGGTTTCTCAAACACTATCTTTAAGTGTGTCAACGCTGATACAGGCGAGGAAAAGTGGAAGACCCGCGGATTCGGTCAAGGCACGGTTATCTATGCGGATCATCATCTTATCGTTCTCGGTGAACATGGGAACCTCGCACTCATTCAAGCGACCCCGGAAGCGTATCGCGAAGTCGCACAGGCGCAGGTTCTTTCCGGACGGTGCTGGACTGCCCCTACACTATCCGGCGGTAAACTTTACCTTCGAAACCATCAAGAGATAGTCTGTTTGAATCTGAGAGACCAAGGAGAATAGTCGGTGAAAAATATTATCTCCTTATTAATTGTGAGTGTTACCATTTTGGGATTCATCATATATTTCACTGTGTCCAAGATGGTACAGAGCGATACAGTCCTCAAATTGTTTCAACTTCCACAAAAAGTACATTCATCTAAGCCCGCTTTCTCCGAATCAGAGCGGGCTTTTCCACTTTCCCCGGAACTAAAGGATTACGAGGTTATCGCTGAAAACGACCTATTTCGACCGCTCGGTTGGAAAAGGGAGATCCAATCGCCGAAAGTACCTACCCCAACGGTCACTCCTGAACCGATTGTTGAAATACCACCTCCACCACCGACCTATACACTGGTCCTGACCGGGATCGCAAAAAGTGGTTCGGATTGGATTGTCGTTGTCGAAGACCAAAAGTGGAACGAAGGAGCATTTCTCCGCCGCGGCGAAATGCTAAAGGACGCGCGCGTACAAGAAATTATGTCTGAACACATCACGCTAATTTGTGACGAGATGACCGTTCAACTAGCGCTGGGAGAAAGTATCGAATACGGAGTAGATGGGCGGCTGCGATTCGATACGGCTGGCACAGCGAAAATACCAAAGCCTTCCAACGAAATGGGGATGCTTTCAAAAACACAGGCGGATAGTGACGATGACGGTGAACAAAGTCTTATTGAACAGATGCGATCAAGGAGAAGAAGGGAATTAAATCAATGACAAAATCTCTGCGATGGACATTTAGTTTCAGTTGTTCACTGCTTTTTCTCCTCACGGCATCTATGTTGGGGTTCGGTGAAAACGAAGTTGCGGAAAGCGAAACTGAGCTGAAACGCATCTCCATGCGATTCAAAGATGCTTCACTCGAACATATTTTGGAATTCATCTCCGATGCAACAGGTTACACCATCGTCAAATCGGCGGATTTAGATATGCGCGCTACCATCATCAGTCCCGACGATATGCCGTTAGACGAAGCGTTTTCGGTATTGAACACGACCCTAGCAATCAAAGGGTATACTAGTATCATTAATGGGCAGAGTATGAAAATCGTTCCGCTGACAGAGGCAAAACTTGAAGCCACGCCAATACGGGTTGGGAGCGATCCGGAGGAAATTAAACCCGAAGATACCATTACCACGCAGGTGATGCCACTCTCTGCGGCGGATGCGACACAACTTGTCAAAGATCTCAAAGATTTCGTCCCCCAATACGGTGTGATGACTGCCTATGGTCGGAGCAATACACTTATCATCACGGCATCTTCAGCGAATATCAAAAGATTAGCGGAAATTGTCCAGGAACTCGATATTTCAATGCTGGACCGGATCAAGATTGAGGTGTTTTCGTTGCAATATGCGGACGCGGTCAAGTTAGCCGAAGTCGTTACCAAATTGTATGAGAAGCCGCAGGACGCTGAAGCCGCAGCGGAACAAACACGACAACAGCGGGGACGCCGTGGTGGGTTTGGTGATCGGGGTCGATTTGGGGGAGATGGTGGGGAAGGGCAAACGACAACTGAGGCAGGTAGTCCTACAGAAGGCGGTGCGTTGCAACTGCTCGGTGAGGTCAAAGCAGTCGCCGATGAAAACACCAACTCGCTGATCGTGTCTGCCAGTCAACCCAATCTCGCAGTTATCCGTAGGCTTGTTTCGGAGCTAGATACACAACGCTTCTCTGAACCCGAAACACGCGTGTTCTCCCTGCAGCACGGCGATGCAACGGAGATTGCCAATGGACTCAACCAAGCCTTCTCCAGTGCTGCGCGAAATGTCTTCGCTGGCGGTGGGTTTGGCGGATTTGGTGGATTCGGTGGTAGAGGCAGAGATAGACGTTTTTTTGAGGAGCAACAACAGCGGCAACAGCAGAGTGGACAAAGTGGTGAAGGTGTACTTGGCTTACCAGAGTTAGTTGCGGTGCCGGATGCACGAACCAATTCCGTGATAGTAACAACAACCGCAGAGCAGATGGAGGCCGTCGGCAAGCTCATCGAACAACTTGACAAAGACATCGCTGACTTCGTTGAGGACACCCGGATTTTCACCCTTGAACACGCAGATGCTGCAAACGTTTCAGCGGTGCTCAATGAACTCCTCTCCACCGAACTCTTTGAGCGTCAAGCAGCAACCCGCACAGCCTTCACTGGGGGCGGATTTGGAGGATTTGGTGGGTTTGGCGGTGGATTCGGAGGCGGATTGGGCGGCAGAACATCATCTGCCGGTGCGTTGGGTTCAGGTGCACAGAGTGCTGATGCCGCACGCGGACTCACAGGTAATGTGAAAATCGTTGCCGATGAGGAGACAAACGCCCTTCTGATTACCACATTCGTCCGAAACTTTCCCGCCGTTGAAAAACTGGTCAAACAGCTTGATGTTCTACTCCCTCAAGTCCTCATTGAGGCGCAGATTATTGAGGTAACGCTTGATGACGATAGTGCCTTTGGGGTCGAGTGGATGTGGGAACAGGGCACAACCGTCAACGATGAGACCTATCACCAAGAGGGGACCACCAATTTCGGGCTGACCGATCAGATTTTCGGTCTGAAATACGGCATCCTCTCCAGCAAATTGGACAAAATGCTTCACGCTCTGACGAAGGACACGAAGGTTAATATCCTCTCCACGCCGCGGGTCATGACCAAAAACAATCAGGAAGCGGTTATCAACGTCGGTCAGGCGGTGCCGTTTCTTGTCAGTACACAGGAGACTGCGACAGGCGGCATCTTGACCAGTACAGATTTTCGGGATGTCGGTGTTATCCTGACTGTCACGCCGCGGATTAATCGATCCGGAACCGTTTCCCTTGATGTCAATCAACAGATCAACAGTTTGGTGGAATTTACGCTATTTGATGCCCCGATCATCTCCACACGCGAGGCGTCGGCGTTCGTGACAATCAAGGACAAACAGACGATGGTTATCGGTGGGATGATTAAGGACGACAAAACGGAGACCGTCCACAAGATACCGGTGTTGGGAGATATTCCGCTGCTGGGCAAGTTGTTTCGGCGAACAGACACGCGAATCGAAAAAACGGAGTTGATGGTGTTCATCACACCGCATGTGGTCTATACCGATGCGGATGCGGATCGGGTGACAGCAGAGCAGAGAGAGAAATTGCATCTACAGAATGGCAGAACGGGCAACTAGAATCGGAGCGAAACAGTTCCTGTTGTCTGGCGATATAGGTAACGATCTATTCTTTGTCAGGTCGAATGTGTAAATTCTATAACTCTCATAGAAACCACATCCTCACCGACTAGCAACCGACTAGCACTAAAGGTCAATAGGTACTCTGAACTTGGACCCCACTCCGAGCGTTCCGACGCAGTCGGTCAAACATCGTAACGTTTGCGGATTGAATCGCCCGGTTCTTACGTTCGAGGTGCCGACGATAATCCGTCGCCTCGCGTGGAGTAGCGTTCTGTCGTGCCGGTTGTGCTTTTCCGTGTGGCAAGCCAAGCCACGCTGTCCCCCGATGAAACGCATAACGGTTCTCAGCATCGCGGGCGATGACCGTCGCCGTGCCACGTAAGCCATCGGCGATGAAAATGCCGCGGAGATCGGTTTCACCGGAGATAAAACGCCCAACCGCAGAGTCAACCGCTTTGACGTGGACTTTTGATTGGTACTTCCCCGCGACAGCGTCTCGTACATTGACACGCACCCTCCCGCTCACCGTGCCTTCCTGCACCTCAATCTCCAACGGCGTAATTAGGATTAAACCGCTTGCGAACAGGTTGTTCCCTCGACAGATGACGAGATATGCCCCCTCCTCCGTGAGTGGCAGAGCGATTTCGCGGCTTTTGTCGATGTAATCTTTCCCGTCACCGAGTGGAACGGTTTGGCTGACCGCCGGCTTGATTCCCATGAGACGGGCTTGGGTCACTTGACTTAGGTTTTTCTCCCTCAGATAGAGTTTCATCAGGTCAACCCGGTACACCTGAATCACAGCTGTTTTGATATTGCGATATTTGAGCGTCAATACCACATCCGTATCCGGACGTTTAATAGTGACTTCGGGAAGGGCAATCCGCTGCGCTTCAAAGTGGGCGATGGACTCGTCGGCATCGGGGTAGACTTTCCTGACCTTGTTGTACCACGTTATTGCCTGTTCCGGTTTTTCTTGGACGTGATAAATCTGTCCGAGGATGTATCGTGCAAAATCGCGGTCTTCGCTCTCGCTTAACGCGACAGTGGTCGCTGCTCCGATGGCTTGCTCGTGGGCTTGTAGCGAGAAGAATCCGAGTGCCTCCATATACTGAAAACTGCTCAATAGATGACTCTCTGGGTAACGCGCTTGACTCCTTTGACACAGTTGTACCACAGTCTCGAAATCTTCCACATCCATCAAAACGTTAGCTAGTGAAAATCCTCCATCATCAGCGAGCGGGTTCGTCGGATACAAGGTTAAGAATTGGTAGAGCGTCTTTGCCGTCCGCGCTAGTATTTCCTGTTTCGTTACCGTTTGTGATTTCCCATCCCTGTTTTCCTGTATTTTCTCATCTTTCCTTGCGTAAAGGGCTTGAGAGAGTGCAAAGTAAGCAGGGATGGTTGTGGCGGTGTCAGGGTACTCGCGCCATAACTCCTCCATGAATCCAAGCGAACGCAGGAATTTTCCCTCGTCCTGAAGTGTGGCACTGACATTGGCATCATTCACAAAGCTGGATTCAATCGTCGAACGATGGACAAACGTCGCCCGCTCAAACTCCCCAATATCCCGATATGCAGTACCAACCGCCCGAATCTTGTCAAATGGGATATACAGTTCAGGATAACGCTCGCGTGACAACTCGAACGTCTCGACCACTTTTCTAGCGTTGTAGTGTGCTTTCGTGGTGTAGATCCACAACAACATCTGCATAGTCTCTTTCTTGTTGTAATGGGAACTGTCTGCGTCAAGTCTTTCAAGCAGCGGGAGCGTGTCGCTATACCTGCCATCGTCAAAGTAGGCTTTTCCGAGCGTGTACGCCTCGGTATCGTTCAAGTGGTATTGATCAGGGGATTTTTCACCGGGCCCTAACACAGTCAATGAAGCCACCGTGCCGAGCCGCATGTCGCCGGAGTGTTGTGCGTCACGGATAACCGTCGGGAGGACACGGTACTCGCCGGGGGTGTAGCTGATTAACTGATAGGTGTAGCGGCGCACGTTCCCGCCGGGTTTGTAGTAGAAGTGAATCACCCCATCTCCTAGGTCGTAATGATGAAAATCGCCTTTAACACTCCCGTTGACAACTGTCGTTCCAGCGGGAAAATATTCATCAATGACGAGGTGTCGGTCTTTATCCTGACGATGGAACAAAATGCCGTCTCTTCCGGGACTGATATTAACGGCGACATCCGTTCTCATCCCAGCTTCCAACTGCGTAATTTGCGTCGTACTCTGTGCCTCAATCGGTCGGCCTCCATACTCTAGCGGCGTGTGATGATAACGGCGCGTTATCTGCGTTTTTTTCCAGTTCTCTGCTGTCTTCAGTTCAGTTCCAATCCAACTTGGAATCAGTGGCGAAAACCCGTTGAGTGTGACAAGGTAGGTATACATCCCACGCCCATCCATTCGCATCTCAACGCTGTTCTGTCCGTCGATAATGTGAGCGATGGGCACATCAATTACGTGATTCGCTGAGTCCGCCCGCACCACAATCGTTTCGAGTTCCTCACCGTTCACGAATACGCTCAGTTTGTAGTCATCTGCGGTGTATTGCGTTTCCTGATAGTAGGTTGCCAGCGCGGCGACAACAGGACCTTTGGCGGTATATGGCGAATAACCGTAGTAACGACGCTGTCCGATCAAGTATTCGACTGCCTGTTTGATCCAGGGTGAATTTGGACGGACAACTTCCAGCCCTAGCAACGCCAATGCGATGGTCTCCACCCGACCTGTCCCTGTGAAGGCTGGGAAAGGTTTCGCCCCGCTCTTGAGCGGTGAAGGTGCGGGTAATAGGTCTCGATGCTCCAACACATTGAGTATCTCTCCTGCAATTTCCAACCGCTCTAGATTCACAAAGACCAGTGCGGTGTATGCCAATGCAGCGTCGGTCATCTGATTCCGCTGCCGATACAGCCGATTCGCGTATGCAAAGTCTGCTTCACCGAGTGTTGAGAGAGCGTGGAGGATGACCGCCTTTGTGTCATTGTCCTTCTGATCAATCTGAGCGAACGCCGCTTTGAGATAATCTGTGGTTCTTGTAATCGTTGGGTCGTCCACAGCGACACCCTCCTGACGTGCGGCAACCAGCGCCCAGAGATTGCGCGAAGTCACACGGGGATGGCTGTCTAACCCCCTGCCGATCCAACTCCAGCCGCCATCTCCATTTTGGGTCGTCACAAGCCTGCCAACATGGGTCCGCGCCCGCCCAAGCAACTCGCGATTATCGGTGGTGTACCCGCCTGCCTTTTTCACATAGCCGAGTGCGTGGGCGAGGGAGAGTAGGTCGCTTCCGCTGTCGCCGGGCATTTGCACCGTCGATCTGATAGCGACGTTTTGGCACCATCGAGGATGGTGGCTCATGGCAAGGTCAAAAATCAACCGCGAGACGTTGGGTCCGATGCTGACTGTGAGTCCCTTCCGCGTGTAGCGTTGGTCGGTTGGGAGTTCAACGTAAACGGTTCTATCTCCCCTCACCGTGCCGCTCTGCGTATCAGCGTATTCTGTCCCCCATGGGCGGATGGGGATTTCGCGCTGTATTCCATCGCGCATCGTGCCCGCGGTCGCGGTCGCTTTGATGATGAGTCTGTCTCCGGCGGGGACGGTGGTTGCGTCAAAGATAAACTCGGTTGTGTCCTGTCCCTTTATCACGAGTTGTTCATGGTCACGCAGGGAATGACGTGCCCCATCAACAGTGAGAGTGAGTTGAACCTCGGCATCTCCCTCAAAATCGGTCAGATTGTGAAGGCGGACATGTGCTCGAATCTTATCTCCTTCGGTGACAATTGAGGGAGTTTGGATATCAAGAAAAAAATCCTTCCGGGTCACTACCTGCACGCGAACCTCCCCTACGAGCGTATCGACGGTAGCACCACGTCCTGTCAGCCGCCACTTCGTGGTCTTCTCCGGCATCGGGATGGTCACGGTTGCCACACCCGCCTCGTCCGTGATGACTGCGCCAGTCCAGTGTCCAGCGGCTGTAAATTCTTCGCGCACATGCAGCAGACCGGGTTTACTCAAATCAATAACTGCTCCTAGAAGAACTGCCTCCTCAAGTTCCACAACTTCCTCAGCGTGAAGTTCGGTTGCTGCATCGACGTGAAGTTCGATTGCTGCAAGCTGTATTTCCTCCGCCAATATCTCTTTAATCACCCGTCGTGTCGGTGGTTCGTAGCGAAAGGTGCAGCTTGAAGCAGTCCGCATCGCCGATTTGCGTCGGCTGCCTTTTTGAAAAAAATCGTTGATCGGCATGAGTGTGTCTGAGTAGATGGCGAACAGAGCTTCGTCCACGAGTGCCAGCGAAAATTCCGCTTTAACGGGCTTCCCAAGTTGATCGGTAGCGCGAACCTCGACTTCAGCTGTCGCTCCCGGTTCATAAATCGGGAACGGCTCAAAGTTGTAGTCGGGACGGGGTTGCTCTTCCTTCCAACTCACCTCTAGGTTCAGGCTTCTTTCAACAACGAAGTGCTTCTGTGTCGTGCGGAGTTGCTGACCGTCTATCGCCGCTACCCCAAGATAGAAGTTTGGAAAGTGTGCGTGTCCAACCGTGAATTGAAGTGGATTCATGCCCGATTTCAGTGCGAGCACTTCATAAGCGATGACCCCTTCGCCTTCAAACGTGACTAGCGCGTGGACTTGCGTCAGACGTGAGTGAATGCGAAGCGTTTCGGCAGCACCCACTTCCGTTTTCGTGCGTTCTGCGAAGATACGCAGTTTGGTTTCGTCGCTCTCATCGGAGATACGAACGTGACCGGCACCGACAACAGGTTGACCAAACCGATCCACCCCACTTGCGCGAACGATATATGTGCCCCCTTTGGTAAGTGTCAGTTGAATTGTGCCGACCCCCGATGCGTTATCTGTTTGGAGGTGATGTTCCTGAATCGTCACTTCGGTAGGTTCTGCTGTGCCGACCCCCTCAAGCCAAGGAATCTGCGACAAGACAGGGTGCGCGAGAGGGTCTCCCTGCTGTTGAACCACCTTGACCGCCAATTTCGCCCCAAGCGGTTTCCCATCGGCACCGGTCGTCCGGACGATCACGTCGAAAGGCTCGCCGGAAAGGACCAGATCGGCATCAGGTTTGACAGTGATCGAAAATTCAAGGTGTGCGAGCATGACATGATCTCTAACGCTAGCGTTCTCACCCTGAATCGTTCCGTGAAAATGCAGCTGATTCCCGGGCTGCATCAACGTCGTGTCGAAAGTAACTTTCAGTTTCCCTTGCTCATCTGCCTCTTCCGTATAACTTCGACCATCTGGCAGATCGTATTGAATCCTCGCATGCTTCACGGGTTGACCGTAGTAGTATTGTGCCGAAAAGGTGGCTTCAACCTGTTCGCCGCGGAAATAAACATCGCGTGGAAAATCGAGCGTCAACTGCACTTTTTCGAGTTGAAATCGTTCAACCTGAAATTCCCCGATAAATGTGTGTTCCGTACCCTTCGCGTCGTATGGCGAGATCTGAATGCGATATTCGCCAACGGGGGCGTCCGCATCAAGTTGCATCTGGGTATCGAATCCACCGAATTGTGAGAGGTTGACCGCTTCCTCGCGGATGGGGCGGCCTTGTACATCAATCACCGACAGCTTATATCGCACGCCATCAGGCACGATGTAGGTCCCTTCCCTAACATCGCGGAGGATGCCGCGGATCGAAACGAGGTCCCCCGGACGGTATGCTGGACGATCAGTGTAAATATAGCCACGTGGCGTCAGCCCTGTGCTGAATCCGAGCCCTGCGAGGTCTAATCCATCTGCGGCGACGTGTCCATCCTTAACAACAAACGCTGCCACCCGGCTCGCATCCTTGAGACGGTTCTCCCCCAGCGTGTCATCCGAGATGGTGTTTTCGGTCACATGGAGCACGCCATCTGTTCCGGTGAGTCCCTCAAAGATGACCTGTGAACCGTTGCTCACAAGAACTTTAGCATCGGCGACTACATTGCCCTTCAACATATCTTGCACGAAGACAAGCACTTCCCGGCGTGACGTTTTGGTGATGACTTCGATGTCGCTGCGGATGAGGAGCGTCGTTGATTCCAGATCTGCCTCTCCGAGTTGTACGGCGTAGACGCCCGCTCCCTCAATCGGGATGTCAATATTGAGTTCAAACGGTTTATACTTCTGATAGTCTGGTACACGGTATTCCCACGTTTTGTCCGGCGCAATCAGCGCGAGGTCAAGATCTTCAACTCCCTTCACATTGTGCAGTTCGCGCCAGTAGGCTTCGAGGTTAAGTTTGTAGAGGTTTACGGTAAGGGTTTCAATATTCCGCAGCGAAACGTGAACCTCCGCTGGCTCATCCGTACGAATCGTCCGTTTTGTCGCTAGTTTCAGGTGCTTCTCCGTCAACTGACGAATGCGCTCTTGCGCCTGCGCGTGCCACCGTCCCCATGTCAATTTTCGGTAGGATGCAAGCGCGTTCTCAAGGTCACCCATCTTCTCCTCGTAGGTCTGCCCAATCCGAAAGAGCGCGAGCGAGGATTCATTACTGTTCGGATATTTGCTGACTAGTTTTTCCCACGCCGCAATCGCAGACAACGGTTCGGCGTTGTGCAGGTGGATCTGACCGTAGATTAACATAATCTGCCGGACACGCTCATCCAATGGATGTTTCGCCTGAAATTGATCAAACGCACGCACCGCTTCGTCATACTGCTCTTCGGCAAGGAGCGTCACCCCGAGCTGAAATTCGGCGTTGATGATCTGTTGCTGCACATCTGTCCACTGTGGTCCGTTGGGGAACTCTCGAATGTACCGAGTCCACGCTTCAACTGCATCGACGTACTTTCGTTGACCGAACCGTATCGCTCCAATCTGAACAGTGGCGGACATTCGCAACCGATGACGATGTTCATCGAATGATTCGCTTGAATCTTCAATATCTTGTATTTCGGGGGCGATTTTGAACCCTTTATTATCTAGAAAATCTTGATAGGCGGCGAGGGCTTCTTCGCTTCGCCCACGCTGCTGATACGCCTCCGCAATTTCGTGCGCTAGCGTCATTGACCGCCGGTCATCGGGGAAATCCTCCTGAAAACGTCTAGCACGTTGCACGCCAAGTTCCAACACCTCGTCTGAACCGGGAGCAGGGAACTGGTAGGTACGAGTCAACAGGAATCGTGCGTCCTTGAGTAGAGTTCGGGCTGCTGTCTTTTCATCATTAATCAATTTCACCAAATCTTCAAGCGTCAGTTGCACCGGTAGGTACTCGCCCATGGCAAGTTGACATTCAGCGAGGTGGTATCGCGCCTGATAGCGGTAACTTCCCGGTGGTTTGTGCGTTTCCGTGCGCTGTGCCGAACCGGGTGACCGCTGAAAACTAGGGTCAAATTCAGCAAGGTAAGTTTGATAGTCGTTCATTGCTTGTTGATATCTGTTCTGTAACTGCATCATACGGCCAAGACGAAAGGTTACCATCTCGCGCAGGTCACGATCAATCTCCAGCGTCAATACCTTCTGATATAGGTTATAACTTTTCTGATAGTTTGGTGGAGGGGCGTCTAGGTCTCCCTTTTCCGGTTTCCGTGAGAGTGCTTCGGCAAGCTCGATATAGACTTGGGCGATTTCCGATTTGCGTTCTGACGAAAGCAGTCGGTCGACCTCGGCGCTGTAAATGGCTTCAGCTTGCTCAAACGCTTTGAGATTGAAATGGCACTTGGCTTGGAGGAATGTCGCTTTTCGCAACCACGCCGAATTTGGGTGCGCCGTTAAAAGTTGGTCGCATGCCTGAATGGCTTTGGTATAATCTTCATTGTAGAATAGTGCGAGTCCCTTGAGATAGAGCAGATAATCGCGTCCTTCATCTCCCCTAGCGAGGACAGCATCGATCTGTGCGACAGCATCTGTGAACTGCTTTGACTGTAAAGCGAGTTGGACACGATTATATAGGAGTTGGTCGGTAGAATCTTGTGCAACACTTACATGGGTAACGATTAGAAAAGCGAATGTAATCAGGGTGAACTTTTTCATGATAATCCTCCTCAAGCAATTTTGAATTTTAATAACCCGTACCGACTGCGGGACAATCGAGTTGAAGACAGGAAGGCGGTAGTCCTTCGCACCTATGCTCTTACATGCCCCTATCTATTACAATCTCTCGAATTCTCCAACGTTCTTTATTCAAACCTGTATAATGGTTGGCAAGGTATTCATATGAAGCGCGAGCTTGACCTGAATTGGCAACGCTTGCATCTCAGAGCAATATGTATGCCACCAGTTCTATCACCGACAATACTCGCCAAGAAGGTACTTCCGCATCCGGTGAACCTTCTGAATGTCCAAAAAAGGCAAAACTGTCAGTCTGGGTTGTACCCTTTCGTGCAGCAAATGAGATCTTACAAGGTTAGCAATTTTTGTAGTGGAGTAGTTGTGCGGAGGCGGTTTGACCGCCCGGTGCTCGTGAGGAGATTGCTTGGGAAATTGAGCAAATGGTGAAAGAAATGAGGCTGGCGCGTCATTCAAGGGGCATCAACCCTCGATCGAGTTGATAGATTCGTAGTGACGACTTCGTTCAGGAGTGACGAAAGTCGTCACTACAAAGTTGACGAGGCATATGACCATTCAACCTCGCATAATCGATTCGACCTCTGGCAGCACAGCTTTGACCGCCGCCTGATCGACCCCTGCAGCGACCCCATCATAGCTAGCCGTGCGAATCATCTCCGCAAGGTTGTTGCCGAGTTGTTCCATCGTCCAGCCAATCGAATCGGGGACAGTTGCCTTATCGAGGTGGCGTTGGTCGTTTCTACCGGATGGATCGTAATGGTAGTGCGGGTCTTTTCGGAAGCAATCGAATCGAAGCAGTTGTACTGCTTCACCATTGACATCGCCGTAGACGCGGACAGAAGGACCGCCATCACCGGTTATGCTCCGGTTGTCAACATGCAGCTCAACCCCACCGACTTGGAAAACCTTTTCTTGACTCATGGTTGAAATCCCTCCTTACCATATTAAGTTGGCCACCAAATTATATCACCTCTCGCGAGATAACGCAATCACCGAAATTTTTCTTGGCACGAAAACCTTTTGATGATAGAATAGCGCAAATTACTAAGGATCTTGTGTAGTGGATTTGTCAATCCATTGCCAGTGATAATGAACAAATAGTTTTCACGTCCCGATACATCGAGGATCCCCGCCTTGGGGGATTTCACGCATCACGTTTCACGCTACGGAGGTTATCTAATGTTAGCTATCGGTATTTTTGCACCTTACGGAACCGACCATGATCGCAACATCGCTTTTTGTCACGATACCGATGTCCATCACATCGTCTTGAGTGCCGCTGGAATCGCTAGTGAAGGTTCCGATGGTGTCCCCTCGACCGACGCGCTGAAAACCCTTGTCGACAAATACGCCGCTGTGGGAGTCACCCTCGCCGCACTCACACCGGAACGCATCCGTCAGGCTGCCTTCTCTGACCCTGAAATCCAAAAAGAAGAGGTAGCGACCTTCGGGCAGCTTATCCAGAATATGGGTGAAGCCGGCATCCCCTACCTTCACCTCTACCTCAACGTCGATCAATTGAGTTCCAATGCCGAAAGAGAGGGACTCTGGGACGGCTTAATTGAAGTCTATAACCAAATCACCCGGATCGCTGAAACTGCCGGTGTCCGAATCTCCACCCATCATTTCCATGTGCCGGACCGCCTACTCTGGAATTATGAAACGATGTCGCGGCTTCTCAGCGAAGTGAATAGCCCCGCCAATGGCGTTACGTTCTGCCAAGGTAAATCCCAGATGGCTGGCGACGATCTGGTGAAAGACATCTTAAACTACGGCGATCAGATTTTCATGTTCCACATCCGCGATGTCGTAACACAAGTTGAGGGTGACATCTCGCCGGAAGTCGAAAAACGTCTAGCAGATATCGGCTACCTCGAAGTCGCCTTCGGTACGGGTGAAGTCGATATGGTTGGTTCGATCCGCGCCCTCAAGCAGATTAACTATCAGGGACAAATCTACCCCGAACACTACCCGTCCATCGCCGGTGATTCCGCTGCTGGGCTCGCTTGGACGATTGGCTACATTCGGGCTTTAGATGAGGCGGTCCAAGTGTGAGATGCAGGTATTGACCTATAGCCTCAAGGCTAAGGAGCGATGGTGATTTGGCGCACCATGGACACTTATGGCAAAACATCCTAATATCGTACTGATGGGGATCGATTCTCTCCTTGCGACCCACATGAGTTGTTACGGCTACCACCGGCTCACGACACCGCACATTGATCGATTCGCTCAGGACGGAACGCTCTTTGAACGTACTTATAGCGCGCATATCCCGACTACCAGTGCCTATGCGTCAATGCTCACAGGGATGGATGTTTTTGGCACACAGGTGGTCGCGCTGCGGCACAAGGGACCGCTCAGACCCGAAGTCAAGACCCTCCCCGAAATCCTTCGGGAGGTCGGTTATAAGTCTGCTTGTGTCGGTTTCAGCGGCAACCCCAGTTCGCGTGGGTTTGATAACTACTTGGACTATTCAGGTTGGGGAAGTTGGGAAGAGTGCCCCAGTCCTAAAGCGCAGAACCTCAACGAGGTTACAATCCCTGAACTTGACCGTCTTGTCAAGGGCGGAAAACCTTTCTTCCTGTTCTTACGACATATGGACCCGCATTCCCCATACCTCCCACCGCCCCCTTACGAGCGGATGTTCTATCACGGCAACGAATTTGATCCGGCAAACAAGTCAATGGAGCCTGTGATGGACTTTAAGCCGTTCTGTGACTATTTTGCGAGGTGGATGCCCCCCGGCGTCACAGACAAGGATTATATTATCGCTCAGTATGATGGGGCGATTGCCTATATGGACGCTTGTATTCAAACCATCTTCAACGCCCTAGAAGCACACGGTATCTTCGATGAAACCATCGTCATCATTAACGGTGATCACGGGGAAACGCTTTACGATCATGAATGCTGGTTCGACCACCATGGGACTTATGATGTCACCCTGCATGTGCCGTTGATTATCCGCTATCCCGGCAAGGTTCCCGCCGGAAAACGGATCAGCGGCTGTAACCAGCATAAAGCACTCGTGCCGACTATCCTTGAATTGGCAGAGATTGAAACGGAAGTCGCGTTTGATGGGGAGAGTTTGATGCGGTTGGTCAGAGAAGAAATCCCTTCCTACGAAAGCGAGTTTTACATCACAGAGTGTACTTGAATGCGGAAGCATGGTTGGCGCACCCCAGAATGGAAGTTGATTATTGCCCTAGAACCGGATTTCCATTTCAAACCGCCGGTCGAACTGTACAATCTCATTGAGGATCCCGATGAAAACAATAGCCTTGCTGAAATATATCCTGACATTGTAACGGTACTCGAAACGCGAATGCAGAAATGGATTGCGAAACGTGAGGCAGAAACAGGACTCAAAAATCCGATCATGACGCAGGGGGACTGGCATGGGCATGAGGGAGTTGGGCATTTCAAAACCTCCCAGCAGGCGTATGATACCCTGCATATTGGCGAGCGAGGGGAGGCGGCGAGACGGCAAGCGGCACTCAAAAAATAACAATCATATGAAGAAATAGTTTTCACGTTTTACGCATCACGTTTCACGTTACTTAAGTATTTTGTACTCCCTTTTAACATGAGTTCTTACGAATTTGTGCAAACAGAGAAGGATATTCCCATGTACCTTACAGAACGACAACTCAACTTTTTTCACACCTTTGGATTCATCCATATTCCGCAACTCTTCACGCCGGCTGAGGTCGCTTGGATTACCAAAGAGTTTGAGCACGTCCTCGATACTTACGGAAAAGGCGATGAACACGATGGATCACAACGCACCATGATTGTTCCGACCATCGATCACAGCGCAAAGCTCTGTACCCTTCTCGACGACCCACGCGTCGTCGGCATCGCCTCCGATATTTTGGGGGACGATTTTAACTACGCTTCCGGCGACGGCAACTACTACAGCGGAGATACCGGCTGGCACGCCGATGGTGGATACCCTGAACTCTTTGCGATCAAAATAGCGTATTATCTCGACCCGCTCACCCGAGATACCGGCTGTTTGCGCGTTATGCCGGGCAGCCATCGACCCGACTCCTTTTGGCGGACGGGGGATATGGCACCGAGAGATTCTGAAGAGTTATGGGGAGTTCCACCTTCTGAGGTTCCGGGAAATGTTGCCTTAGAAACGAATCCCGGCGATCTGGCAATTTTCTATCACGATACCCTCCACGCTGCCTTCGGCGGCAGCACCCGTCGGCGCATGTTTACGATGAATCTGATTAAGCAAGGGGTCACGGAGGAAGGAATTGCGCGTGTGGATCAGTACCTTCGCCATCATTGTCCTGTCGCGCACGGGTTCAAAATCGGCGGTATGTACACAGATCTGATGCTAGAGACCGCTAGCCCGGAGCGGCTCCGTCATTTGGCGCAGTTGCACGAACGTCACGCGCTAGTTCACCCGCACGACACACTCCCACGACCGCTGCCACGTCTGTGATAAAGTAGTAGGCATACTCCGTATGCCGTAACCCTTGTGCAGCCTATCTTTAGCAAACAAGACGACGGAAAACGGATGAATAAAAAATTACCGTCCCCTCCGAACTTTGATACGCCGGAGGAGGAAGATGAATTTTGGCAAGCACATAGCCCACTCGATTTTGAGCATGAGAAAGTCGGCATTCCTGAACCACGTCAATTTGTTCGACTATACGAGGCGAGGGTCTGTAGCGTAGAGGACAAGTAACGATGCCCATCTTTCTCATCGGAATAGATCAGACAGCAGGAGTCATTCACTTTAGCGATCGGATTGCATGGATCTGGCGGTCTGCAGCTCACCATAACCTGCTCCTTATTGCGATGATTGCGGCAGCAATTCTCCTGATTCGGTACGCTGCGCGACGGGAATATTGGCGGAATGCTGTACGTCAGGTTCGCGTGCGTCGGTTGGCGATGGTTTCCTTCGCTATCCTGTCAGTCTACGTATTGGTTGGACTGCTCGATAGCCTCCGTTGGAGCGATCCGGTATTCAATCCCGATGGAAAATTGGTTCGCAACGAAGCGGGACAACTCATCTATTCCCCGCGAAGGTGGAGCCTGCTGGATCGGCTCTGTAGGCCGTTGCGTGAAAAGACCGAAAAAACCTATTCCGCTCCCCTCGCAACTCACCTCTACACCAAAAGCACGGTCCAACAACCGGATGGACGAGTCACTCGCGAGCATCCACCGCTGCAACACCCACGTTCACACCTCTTTGGGACAGACAAGGTTGGCACCGACGTCTTCTACCGTGCGCTGAAAGGGATTCGGACGGCGTTAATCATCGGTGGGTTCACAACGCTGACCGCGATCCCGTTCGCGCTCTGTTTCGGTGTGCTCGCCGGCTATTTCGGGGGCAGGGTTGATGACATCGTTCAATATATTTACTCCACCCTTGCATCAATTCCGAGCATTCTATTGATTGCTGCATTCATGCTCCTGTTTGGACACGGCTTATTTAACCTCTGTCTTATCATAGGAATCAGCAGTTGGACCGGGTTGTGCCGACTGCTGCGCGGCGAAACGCTCAAGCTACGAGAGTTAGAATATATCCAAGCCGCAGAAGCCTTCGGTGTGAGTCGATGGAAAATTCTCGCCAAGCATATCGTGCCAAACGTCATGCACATCGTGCTTATCTCTGCTATCCTGCGTTTCAGTGGACTGGTTTTCTTTGAGGCATTGCTAACCTATCTCCAGATCGGCGTAGATCCGACGACGGGCAGTTGGGGCAACATGATCAACACCGCCCGCTTGGAATTAGCACGGGATCCGGTGGTCTGGTGGAATCTCATTGCGGCGTTTCTGTTTATGTTTGGTCTGGTACTACCGGCAAATCTATTTGGGGATGCGGTGCGTGATGCGTTGGATCCGCGTCTGCGAACGGAGTAGAAACTCTTCCATTAGAACCGCCATTCCAGCAACGTTCCACGATGACGCGAGACAAGTGCCCCCGTAATTGTGCCGACCGCTGCACCGGCAATAACATCAGAAGCATAGTGCCTGCCTAGATAGATTCGTGTGATCCCGACCAACCCCGCGCCGATGTAGAGCGGAATACGGAGTTTGGGATACCGATTCCCAAGGAGCGTCGCCCCAGCAAAAGCATAGGCGGTATGCCCCGATGGAAACGCCGGATTGCCAACCACATCGTCTAAGGGACGCTTACGACCAATAATCTCCTTCATCCCCCAAACGATTACACCTGTGCTGATGAAAGTGGAAGTCAACAACCTGCCCGTCTCACGGTTTTTATCGTCCCCGTAAGCCATCAGTAGGAGAGAAACCCCCAGCATTGTCCTACCGTCGCCAAAGTAGGTACCTATCTCCATAGCAGTGCCGAGCGGCTCGCTTTGGGGCGGTTCATCGTAGATTGCATCGAATATGTCCTGATCCAGGCGCACAAAAAAATTGCCTTCATCGGCATATCCGGCGACGGAGATAAAGCAGAAAAACAACACGCCCGAAGCGAATCGGAATGTTTGCGTTTTTATCATCGTTGCCCCTACCATTGACCTGATATGGTTTGCTAAATATAGTGAGAATGTGGCGTTGAATAGTGGATTACGGAAGAAACCGAGTTTTGAAGAAAAAACTCGGTTTCAGGGCAGAATAACTTTTCACACAGGTGCTAAAGTCCACTCATAAACTGAAAGATTTCGTCTCCGAGTCCCGGCAGGTCTTCATGCGCAAAATCGGGATAAATTGCTAACGACTTATCCGCCGTTATCTTGTTATAAGCGGCAAATTGTGTCGACGGTGGACAGATTGTGTCCATCAATCCCACCCCCATAAAGACCTCACTCCGGATACGTGGACATAGATACTGCACGTCGATATAGCCTAGTTTCTCAAATATCGCATCTTCGCGCTCGTGGAGCGGATCGAATTTACGGAAGTATTCCCCCAATTCGGCGTAGGCATCTTTTGCCTGATCCATCTCCCACACCCGCTGATAATCGCAGAGAAACGGAAACACAGGTGCTGCGCGTTTGATACGGGGTTCCAGTGCCGAACATGCAAGCGTCAATCCACCGCCTTGACTTCTGCCGGTCGCACCGACGCGATTTTCGTCCACGTCCGGCATCTCCATCACAATCTTCGCGAGTTGGGCTGTATCCAGAAAAATCTGGCGGTAGAGCAACTTCTCTGGCGCATTGTCAAGTCCGCGGATAATATGTCCACGTAACGTCCAGCCTGTCACACCGCCCGTATCTTCTGACGAGCCGCCTTGACCGCGACAATCAAGCGCGGCGACGGTGTGACCGAGGGCGGCGTAGCCCAATTTACTCACCCAATCGCCGGCATCGCCAGAGTAGCCGTGGAACATCAGCACCGCCGGATGGGTGTCTGCCGCGTTATTCGGACGAAGCAGCATAGCGTGAACCCGCGCACCGCCGACACCGGTGAAATAGAGATCCGAACATTCCGCAACGGAGGTCTGGAAACTTGCCGGTGAGATCTCAACCTGCGGATCAACCTCCCGCATCTCAGCAAGCGCGTCCTCCCAAAAAGCATCAAAATCGTCAGGGCGGGGATTTATGCCCTGATAGGTTTCCAACTCCGCTAACGACATATCAAAGGTCAAAGGCATACAATTTCTCCTCTCTCATTGTGAGTCCATTTACCAACCGATTGCATACGACGTAGAGCGTGGATCTGCGCCGCCGACGCGGGTGCCCGTCTCCGGATCAACGGTGATCGCGCACACGCGGCTGACCCCCGCACTCCAGTCGTCATCATCTTCGACCAGATGTCCGCGATCCCGTAAAGTCTCGCGCACTTGTGGGGCAATACGGGCTTCGACCACTACCTCGCCGGGCAGCGATCCGTGGGGCCAGAACGAATTTGGGAAGCTGTGACTGATGACGCGGGGGGCTTCAATCGCCTCCTGCGGCTCCATCCCGAACTCGATGATATTGAGGAACACCTGCAGCATCCCCTGTACTTGTGCATCCCCACCGGGGCAGCCGAAGGGCATGAACGGTTTTCCATCTTTGAGAGCCAACGCTGGATTCGGGGTAAGGCGTGGACGTTTCCACGGCTGCAGACAGGAGGGGTGTGCTGGATCGAGCCACGTCTGCGTCCCTCGTCCTGAGACGGGAAAACCCAAGCCCGGAACAATCGGAGACCAGCCAACCACATCCGAAGGCGTAGCGGAGAAGGCGTTACCGCTCTCATCTATCACGCAGAGGTAACTGGTATCGCTTTCCCAGTGCGATATACGTTCCGGCTGTGGGCGATTTGGGTCGAGGACCGGATAGGAACCGTTCTCTCTGCGCGGCTCTGGGTGGAACCGCCACGGATCGCCGGGGAGTGGTATGTCGGGAGCGGCGCGTTGTGGATCAATGGCACTCCGTCTTTCAGCCGCATATCGTTCATCAAGCAAACCTGCCATCGGCACCTGTACAAAATCGGGATCGCCAAAATACGCCTCCCGATCCGCAAACGCCAACTTCAACGACTCGATGACTGTATGGAGGTAGTCCGCGGACTCATGTCCCATCCCCTGCAAATCAGCTCCTTCGAGAATCTTTAGTGCCATGTTGAGGGTCGGCCCCTGGCACCACGGTCCACAGGTATAAACGTCATAGCCTTTGTAGGTGATGTGCGTTGGTGGCTCGATCCGAACCGAAAATGCGGCGAGATCTTCGTAGGTCAGCAGTCCCCCTTCCTGCGCGTGGAAATCGGCGATTTCGTGGGCAATTTCGCCTTTATAGATTAGGTCGCGTGCGGCTTTGATTCCTGCTTCACGATTACCCCTCGCTCCCCGTTCGGTATCGATCATCCGCCTGAAGGTATTCCCCAGATCCTTCTGGAAAAAGATCTCCCCGACCTGTGGAATGTGTCCACCGGGGTTGAAAACAGCAGCTGTCGATGGGTCGCCCCCTAGCTCCCGGCTAGCAAATACGTGGAACTGATCATCAACCGGGTGACCATTTTCGACAAGATCCAACGCGGGTTGGATGACCTCTTCAAAGGTCATGGTGCCGAATCGTGCCAATGCCGTCAGCCACGCATCGGGCGATGCGGGTGTAACGGTTCGCAAGATTCCGGGAGGCAGATCGCCGTTGTGATATTTTCGGAAATAGTCGATGCTTGCCGCTTGGGGCCAGCGTCCGAGGCCGCTGATGGTTTCTACGGGTGCCCCTGACCCCGGACAGTAGATTATCGGGGCGACACCACCAAAATGGGTGAATCCCGGCTGAAGCACATTGATACAGATACCGACAGCGACGCCGGCATCGGCGGCGTTACCGCCATTTTCGAGGATACGCACCCCGCCCATCGTTGCGAGATAGTGCACCGATGAGACGACGTACCGCTTCCCGCGGACTGAGGGGCGATGACTTCTTGGCATTACAGTTTCTCCTTCCACTGGTATTGGTTCATTAGTTGAGATTTGGGTTTCAGGATGTGCGTTCAACCCAACCTACGGTTTGCTGGCGTGCAGGTTAGGCAACCTGCACCCACGATTTAGGAGTGCTCTATCGTAGGGGCAAGGTTTCCTTGCCCGACGGGTTGGGGAACCCACCCCCTACAAGAATTGACCCAATGTAGGGCAGGTCTTGTGCCTGCCCAAAATACTTCTCCTATGTGCCTTCCCGGTATTTCAACTCGGGCCAGATTGATCGCATCTGCCACACATCCAGCGACACAATCTGCGCTTCGCCCCCGATTGAGAACAAAGATATACCGTTGCTGTCTTCCCGGTCTGGGTAAGCACGCGCAACGGCACACTGTCTGGAGAACAGCGGGAAAATTTTGTCGATCCCTTTCCTTGGGAACGCCCATTCTGCCTTGCACTCCCCATTATCTGCGAAAACTTCGATGAGGCTCCGATCTATGAAGACACGCAACCGTATCCGCCGATCCGTCCCCACATAAAACGGCGCAGTCTCCGGCGGTTTGCCGACAAGGTCAGTCCGCAGGGAAGTGCCGGAAGTGTCAATCTGCAAACTGTCATTGGTCTTTGGGTGGCCATGGTTGTAGATCGAAATTTTCGTCCGCTCGCGCCCGTCTGGTGAGCGGAGCACATACACTCCAACCTCCCGCGCAGTTCCCATCTCTACGGTTAGGGCGAGTTCGATGGCTTTGCCGCCCACCCGATCGAGGACGCGCTCCTCGTTTGCTGATAATGCAATCTT
Source organism: Candidatus Poribacteria bacterium (assembly GCA_965208425.1). Lineage (GTDB taxonomy): Bacteria > Poribacteria > WGA-4E > WGA-4E > PCPOR2b > PCPOR2b. The sequence continues at coordinate 1,203,958 of OZ242335.1, forward strand.
CCCGAAATGTTCGTGATTATAACGAAGGGATTTCACCTCATCGACAGGTTCTATTGCCAACATGGTGTCTTCCTTCAAGGAGAGTTGCCAAGGCAGTGTCATACACCGTCCCCACTCGGATTGCGGACCTTGCCTGCCGTCCGCGCAGTTGAGGATAGTAATGCAACGTCCATTGCTATCTATCGTTGCGGATGGACAGGCGACATGGCCGCCACCAAAGGGTCCGTGGTTAATTCTGCCGTGATATTCTGGCGTGAATCGGTGTGTCCCCCGATCATATTCACCGATGTAATAGCGCGCCGCCCGTTTATGACTAAAGAGGAGTAAGATGTGCTTGCCGTGACCGATAGGCAAGAAATTCGGCACCGCACCATCTTCGCCTAAGTCGCAGAAAACATCATCAATCAGCAGCGGATGTAGATATTTCCATTGGGACAGGTCTTTTGAATAGAAGAGATGGGAGGCAGAGCGACGCCGTTCCCGGATGTAACCATCAATTGATGTTCCAGAAATCGAATAATAGCCGTCTTCCTCTTTCCATATACATGGATCAAATACGTTGTAGGGGTGCTCGTATTCGTCTGTCTTAGGGTTGGGAATAACGGGGTTATTCGGATGCTTTTTCCAGTTTAGCAGGAGCGGATCTGTCGCAATAGCGGTACTGTTCCCCGATTCCTTGCCGTGGTAGATGGCGATAACCCTTTCGTCTTCCACAAGTGTCTGGCCACTGAAACAGTGAAGTTCCGTGTCCGGATAGAGCGCAGGCGGTAGATCCCGCCAATGCACCAGATTATCGGCGTAGCAGTGCCCCCAGTGGCACCGGTCACTTCCTTCGGGACCGAACTGGTAGAATAAATGATACCGCCCCTGCCATTGGCAAAGCCCGTTCGGGTCTCCCATGCTTGATAGAGAGGACATGTGATAGATCGGACGATACGGATCTTTTGCCATCCCTTCTCTCTGTTTTTTGTATGAAGCCAACGTTTCATCTGTTTCAAGCGCGGTGAGTTGTTCCGCCAATGTAACCGGATAGGTTTTGCCTTTTAATCGCTCCCATCGATCCCCCATAGCTTTAGTCTCCATAACCGAGTTGACGCAGGTGTTCAAACGACTTCTCTATCCGTTCCTTGGTCTGTGTTTCGGTCAACTCTTCGCCGCGGACACCTTCCGGTTGGAGGATATAGGGGCCTATGTAGTCAACCGATTTGAGAATCCTCAATATCTCCGCAAAATCTACGATCCCTTCGCCAAGCGTCCTAAAGTGCCACGCATCGAATACGCCGTCGTGGTCCTTCATATGGGTGCAGGCGACGTAAGGGGCTATCTTCTCAAGCTCTACGACAGCATCGCCGCCGTCGGTATAGAAGGAGATGTTGCCTGTATCGAAGTTGATGCGGACGGACGGGTGGTCCACCGCACGTATCAGCTCTAAGCAAACCTCGCCGTTGTGAAGCAGAGTCGGGTGAGTCTCGAGGGCTAGCGTGAGACCGCGTGCATTGGCTTCGTCTCCCATCTGTGAGAGCCAGTTATAGACATCCGACTCTGATCCGGAGTGGGCTTTAACGCTGCTATGCACTATCGAGACCCCCATGCGTGATGCTGCATCAAAAGCAGCCAGCCAATCCGCTGTCGCTGCGTCTGTCGCGGTGGTATCCTCATCTTGATACTTCGCCGTCAGCGCTAATGCCGCAAAACCGTTCTCATCTAGCTCCGCCTTCACCCCCTCAACTTCCGATGGCGACGGAGCTGGGATCTGTAGATGGTTCACTCCGATGCTGGATAGATGCTCATACATGATGTGCTCATAACCACCGTAACCACCGACACAAGCAAAGACATTTTTCATCTCGCACCTCCTGCAATTGCTAACGACTTTCACGTTTCACGCATCACGTACCACGCTTTATACACATGTCGCCCCACTGGGGCTTTGGCTGCTAGAACATGCCGACGGTTTATAAACATGTCGCCCCTCCAGGGCTAAAAACGAGGCGAATCATCAGCTACCGATACGTGTCCAGTCGTAGGGGCTTGGTTTCCTCGCCCAAGAGGGTTGGGGAACCCAACCCCTACTAATGGTCCTCCTATCTTTAATTCTGCAAATCGTTTAATCCAGTGAATCCTGATTCAGACCATTTCCCATGTCCTCTCTCACGTTTCATAGATATTCTGCATCTGCCATGCGTCGAGCGATTTGAGTTCACTATCTTGACCTTGAGAACGCAGTGACACACCGACGCTATCTTTGCGGTCAGGATAGACGCGCATCGCAACGCACTGCTTGCCGTTGACGAACACCTCGACCACACTCTTATCGATGAACACGCGCAACTTGAGCGTCTCATCCGGCTCGATGAAGACAGCGGCAGTTTCGGGGGCGCGTGAAAGCACATCCGGCGCGGTCGACGAATACGACGAATCGATCGTTATCAGGCTATCCCGTCCCTCCCGTTCCAGATCCGGATCCCTGAAACCCCGTTCCCTGAAGAACGCGATACGGGTGAATTCCTCCTTTTGTGGTGAGCGGAGGACGTTCATTTCGACCATCGGTGCACTTTTTGGATCAATCTCGGTGACGATTTCCATCGCGTTCCCCTCGATATTTTGGAGGACAATTTCCTGATTCGCAGGTAACGTGATCCCACTAACCGCTTGGTGCGCGCCACGCAACGATTCGATGTCCCCGGCAGGCTCGATCGCCAACTCATCTCTTGAGGCGAGCGTTAGGCGGCGTGGCAAGGTCATAATCTGGTTCCAGCCTTCGGTCGGCTTTGCGGGGTTCATGTTCCAGATGCAGATGAGTCCTCCTTCGCCATCGGGGGTAGCAGAGGGCGCGTGTACACCCGCGGGGGATGCCGCACCGAAGTTATTCTTCGCTCCCGCGGTCACGACGAACTTGTCGCGATCCTTATCGTAATCGCCCAACAGATACTGTCCACCGCTCATGTGGCTGAAGAATAGGAGGATATGCCGATCGCCGATGGGCCAAAAGTATGGACAAGCACCGTCATCGCCCACCAATGTGTACTGGTCGTCCTCAAGGAACGGGTGCAGATACTCCCAATTCGCTAAATCCGGCGAACGGAGCAGGAAATTCGCACGGATCCGTTTGCCGCCCGGTCCATGTGGCAGCGTCCCTCCTGAAAGCGAATAGTACATCCCATCCTTCTTCCAGATGCACGGATCGAAGACACGGTAGGGCGGGGTTGATCCGTCCGGGTTTCTCATCGGGATCACTGCCTCCCCCGTCACCTTCTCCCAATTCAGCAGCAGCGGATCGCTCGACACGGCGACCATATTGCCGACCTCCGTGCCGTGATACATAGCGATCACGCGATCTTCCTCGACATAACTCGAACCGGAGAAACAGCACCTTTCAGGGTTGGGGTAAATCGCATAGGGCAGGTCTCGCCAATGGATGAGATCATCGCTGATCGCGTGTCCCCAATGCTGACGGGTATCCTCCGGCGGATATGCCTGATAGAAAAGATGCCATTTCCCACCCCAGAAACAGAGTCCGTTGGGATCGTTGAGCATCGCTTCAGGATTGACATAATGGTAAATGGGACGGTGCGGATCGCCTGCATACCCTTTGCGCGACTCGATCAGCCGGAGCATCAACGGATTGGTTTTGAGTTGCTCTTCCTGTTCTTCGAGGGTATCAGCAAAGGTGTAGTGAGGAACGCGCGAGGTATAGTCGGGGGTATTGTTCATTGGTTTTCTCCTTTATGTTATGTGTACTATCTTCTTTCTACGAGAAACATCTGCTCTGTCACATGAATCGTCCGGTTTCTAAGATTTCTCGATCCGCGAAACGTATTGTAGCGGACGTTAAATTCGTCAACGTTACCTATTTTTTGTAGCATAGCACGCATCTCATCGGGACTGATGAATCCCTCGTTATTGAAAGAGATTAAGAGAAAACGTGCATCGATTTTGTGGAGCAATTCTTTGAGTAGCGGTAAAGAATGCGCTCGGACATTGTATCCTGAACGCCTCCAATCCGATGGAATGCCTGACACACGGCTTACTTCATCTGGTCGCTTGTAATGGACAAGCAGATTAAGCATGAAGTAGTTGGAGCCGTAGGGGTGTTGATTATAGGGCGGATCAATATAAGCCAAATCAAGCCCCTTTATTTGATCAGCAACTTTATTAGTGTCATCTTGCAGCACCTGATAATCGCACTCAAACTTGCTCAACACAGGCATTTCGATTTTGATTTTGCCCTTGATTCGTTTTAGGGCATCCGATCCGGTCCCGCCGTACTGACCGACTCCGGTGGTGCGATCCTTATAGAATCCTTTGAATACACCGGCGGTATTTGAATGGACAGATGCGGTGCTTAGAAGGGGACCCAGCAGCAAATCGCGAAAGTCTTGGGGAGTCCCATCAATCATCCTACGGTAGTTGTCCAAGCGACGGGCGTTGGTCGGCGTATAAAAGACCCTATCAGCCTTTGTGATTTCTGATTCATCCTTTGGGGCGTAAAGTGTTTCAATAAATCCCTTGGGAAGCGGTTCGTCAGCCACGCGAGCGTTCAGTGCCTCTACAATCTCGGACAGCGCCGTGAAATTAACTGAACTTCTGTTACGCAGGTAGCAGCGTGCAATCACAGCGGCGTAATCCTCAAAATCGTTGCTGACAATAAACGATGCGTGCGCTTTCAGAAAACGGGAAACGACACCGGAACCGCTGAATGCGTCGAAGACACGAAGATATTGCTTACCGGTTCGTTTCTTGACACACATAACCGCTTTGCCGATTTGTCCTAGAAGTGCACGCTTGTTACCGAGATACGTGATGAGTTGCTCTGAGAGATAATTTGGATCTTCGACAAAGGGGGAGTCGTCCTTGGGTTCAGGTTGATAATTTTCATGCTCCTGTGCAACTGCGGAAGTATTGTTAAGTGCCTCCACTATGCTCCTATCTCCTATTTTATAACCTTTGGTGCTAGTTAGTGGGAAAGTCGCTTCCACATTGTTCAAGTCGCTTTGAATCCCGATTTATCGGGGAGTTCATTGGTTCATTAGTTGGTTGGTTCATTGATTCTTCTTACGTGCTCCCCTTCGGTTGTACATGTCGCCCCGCTGGGGCTTTAGGAGTTTTTTTTATCCGTGTACTATAAACATGTTGCCCCTCTGGGGCTAAATGAACCAATGGTTTTCACGTTTCAGGCATCACGTTATCAACAGCTGCAGACTAGCACTATTGGTTTTATCGAAAAAACCTTTAGGTCTGTATCCCCAACATTTATGTTTGGAGCAGTTGGGGCGCAGCCTATACAGACGGCTTTAGCATTAAAGTTGCCAAAAAGTAAAAAAGTGTAATCTACCTTACACTTTTTGTGTTCGTTTCTGGTATAATACGCATCAGAAATCGAAGCATTGCCTCACGGTGAGTCGGGGTCAAATCCACAACCGAGTGTCAGCCTCCCGGCGGCGACGGTGCGGTGCTTTCCATTTCGCCAAAGTTCCCCAATGCCTGTTAGGCTTTGCCTAACAGGCGGGGGAGTGGGCGGGGCATCGTCCATTGCAGGAGACGAAGTAAGACGTGGTTTGATCACACGCATCGTTGTTGATCGCACAATTAGCTCTCCTATCGGAAGCGGGCTCGTAAGAATCCCAAGCCTTTAGGTTTGCGGAGTATGTCAAAACTGAAGTTGTGACTATGGTGAATTCTAAAAATAAATAGACACTTTTGCCCCCGGTAGGTGCGGTTTGTAACCGCACCGAACCGGCGCAGTTAGAAACAGCGCCTACCCAACACGGGGAGCACCGAACAAGCGCAGTTAGAAACAGTGCCTACCAAAGGGTAGAACGGTAGTTTCGTTTTCCTAACCGCACCGGGTTGGAGTGTCTCATTAATTCTAGGATCTATTATAAACTAGAAGGATGTTCGTCAAGCCTCTATCGTTGTCCGGGGAAGTTCCAACATCTTCGGGCTGAGTTCGCGTCCCAAGCCCGGTCGCTCGCAAAGGCCTAACATCCCCTCTTTAACGGTTATCGGTTCATCAATGTAGGTGTTCCACGTTGGGTAGTGATAGGCGGTGAATTCGAGGTGCCGTGTGTTAGGGATAACAGCCATCAGATGCGTCAAAGCCATGCAACTGAGCGGTCCATAGTTATGCGGTGCGACCGGTATATAGTGCACCTCTGCGTAGCTCGCAATCTTCTTGACCTCTGAGATGCCGCCGGTCCAGGCGAGGTCCGGGTTGAGAACATCCGCTGCTCCCATCTCCAATATTTGTTGAAAGCCCCATCGGGAAAAGATACGCTCACCGGCGGCAATGGGGACACCTCCGCTCTCTCGGACCTCTTTTAAGGCTGTGAAATTGTGGGGCTGGATCGGTTCCTCGATAAAGTAAGGGTTTAGATGTCGCACCGCTTCCGCAATCCGAATCGCGCTGGGCACATCGAAGGCGGCATGGAGATCTATCCCCACCTCCAACGTATCCCCAACCGCATCTCGTACCCACTCGAATCGCTCGGCACCCTCTGCTACATCCGTTGCGCTGATGTAGCCAGTCGTGTCGGCAAAGTCCGTCTCACCGCGACTGGGATAAAAATCGCCGAAGAAACGGGCGGTTTTACACGCTTTCCAGCCTTCATCCACACACCTCTTTGACCAATCCTGAAACGCTGTTCGGTTCGTTTCGGTCTCGTCATATATACCGCTGAAATAGACGGGAACTTTGGAACGAGTTTTCCCGCCTAAAATACGATAGAGCGGACGGTCTACCGTTTTTCCCAAGAGGTCCCACAGTGCCATGTCGATGCCGCTCATCGCCCGAAGTTCGGCGCCCATCAGTCCGTGGAAGGACGCGCTGCGATACATCCGATTCCAAATTTTCTCGCTATCCTCCGGATTCTGACCGAGCAGATGGCCACGGGCAAATTCGTGGATCACAATCTCCGCAGGATCCGCGCGGTGGTAGGTCTCCCCGATGCCGACATAACCTGCATCGGTATAGATCTGAATCCAGCAGTAGTTTCTACATTCCGAGCGGATGGTTTCCACTTTGGTAATCTTCATCTTTTCCTCTATGTTCTATAAACATGTCGCCCTGTTGGGGCTAAATGAACGAATGAACTAGCTTCAAACTTGGTAGGCGAAGAGTTTCGCTTGGTACATCTGGATGCGGATAGCGACGGTCTCACCGATGCCGCTGATGTCTCGCTGCCCCTTCCAGGTTACAACGTGGTCGAGTGCATCACCGGTCAGTGGATCACAGTCCGCAAAGCTGAAGCCGGGGACGGGATCGCCGTCCGGAGTCATCAGATGAGGCGTCTTGTCAAGGAGTTCGACCTTGATCCAACCGCCGGGCTTGCACCGGTAGTTGAGCCGTAGTTCGTTGTGACAACGGTAGACCGTCGGAATCGTAAAGCGTCCTTCCAACGCTGATGCCAAACCGCAGAAACGGTGCGGCTGCCAACGCGCCCACCGGATTTGACGAGGGCGTAGCAGCGGAAACATCGCAGCCTCATGGTCGCCGGTGACGTTATGGAGCGTCGAGTTACCCGTATAGGGCGATGCCCAGTAGCCATCGGGCAGCTCAATCAGTCCACCGCGCCAGAAATGGACGGAGCATTCATCGCCGCTGCCCGGCGCACCCACCTCAATAATCGACTTCCGTTCTGGACGAGACCAGAACAACCCATCGCGACTGAAAGCGATCTGACCGTCCATGTGATCGGCGATCTGGTGATAGATCGGGATCAGCATCCCGTGCAGATCGGTTCGACCGGGATACGAAAAATAGTTGGCGCCGTAGAACGAGATGTCTAGGTCGTCTTGCGCGTCCGGTTCTAAGATAAGTTTCGGGGCGGGCCAAGTGCGAAAGTCGTCGGTTCGGGCGAAGCCGATAGTCCGGCGATGGGTGCTTTCCTCCAAACGTCCCGTGCCGATCCCTCCCATCACCTCCGTCGGGTAGCCCATAATCTGTAGGTAGGCGTAGTAGTCGTTGTGATGCGGATCGAAACGGGCGGCGATCGCACCGTTGACCGGACGGTTGCCGAGTGGTTGTTCCAACGGCGTCCATCGGAATCTGTCGGGCGAAGTCCAGCCGAGCATCCAGCCCCAGATGACCGCCTTCGGTCCCTTATAGGCTGTGCCTTCAGCGTTCTGGGCAGCAAGCCGCTTGCCCGCCTCCTCACCGATTAGTGGTTCGTTGGTGTCCGGATCGTACCACGCCATATTACCGCCCATCGCTTTGTAACGTTCATTCGGTGGTGCCTGCGGATCCTCGAAAAATCCCGATGACCCACGCGGCGGATTGGCGATGAGGTTATTCTGTTTCGACCCCTGAAACTCGACCTGTCCCAATTCAGGGCGGGTCCATTGATAGGCGTCATCGCTACAGGCATAGGCGATGCCCACACCACCCGACTCGTAGAGCATGTGATAAGCACCATCCTCCTGCCAGATGTAGAGCGGAGCGATGGTGGGGTGTTCCCACTCCCTCACAGCTTCAAGCATCGGCTCAGATTTTAGCGCGGTTTCCACCTCGAATCGGATTCCAATGGGAGCATCAAAGGGCGTGAATAGGTCTTCACGGTTCATGCCCCGGTTACCGCCGTAGATATCGACCGTATCCACTAACGGACTCCAAGTTCCAGTGTTACAAAGAATCCGAGGGGGTCTAACCTGTAAAGGGGTATGTTTTTCTGTCTGCATAGGTTTCCTTTTTGTTGGTTCATTGGTTCGTTGATTCATTGGGGTGTTAGGTTTCTCCAATCTACGGACCTGCGTCCTTGTGTCGTTGCGTTAAATTGGCTTTTTACCTTCCGCCGTTTGGCAATCGGGGCAAGATGCCCCTCCCACAGGTGGAGTTGGATAGTTCTCTCGACGTTTCACATCTCACCTGTCGCCCCTCTGGGCTTGGGAGAAAGGGGGATGCCGGGCTACTATAAACATGCCGCTCCTCCGGGGCTAGAAGATTGCGTTTTGCGCCGTTTCCAAGTCCCCCTGACAAGGGAGGGGGATTTAGGGGCTTGGTCGTTCGCCCTGTTGGGGCTAAATATCGTCGCGCTGGCTACCTTGTGCGTGTAATCCGTTTAATTCGTGCTCGCAGGGGTTACGGCATACGGCGTATGCCTACTACCTTCCACCTGTCGCCTATTGTAGGGGCGAGATTTCCTCGTCCAATGGGTTGGGAGACCCAACCTCTACGAATCCAATCTCCCGTTTTCTTGTCTTCCGATCCTCAGTGTTCTCTGCGTCCTCCGATTCATCGTAGGACTCGGAACGGGATCTGCGGTGCATTTATTCCACATCACGCTTCTCAAAGGGCGGTCCAATCGAAAATATAGGTCAATCGCTCGCTCCGCCTATGCAGCAGATTTTGATATACGGTCTGAGGATCACGCGGCGAGATTTTTGTCGCTAATGGGGCAACCGACATCTTATCGGCAGCCAACCATCTCAGTCCGGCGGCGAGATTCCCGTAAATGCTGTTCGTGCGGAACTCAGTCGGTTGATTCGGAAGTTCCCATTCCCATCCACTTCGCACAACCACATAGTTGTGGAAAATTGCGTGCAAGATACTATGGGCATACATCTCTGTATACCGTCGCCACGGTGTCGCAATCAGCACAACTTCGCCCTTCTTGCGGACGACGTTGCAGCCGTCTAGTGCCGCCTGCTCGTGGCCCGAACAGTCGATGACCAACCCTACCGTACCCGCAATATTAGGGTCGTCGACCGGGACGGCGGGTAGGACATTCTTGAGTCCACATTCGATAGCGACCTTACGGCGAGATTCAATCGGCTCACAAGCGAACACCTCATAGCCGGCGTTCGTGAAATTCTGTGCGGCGAGATTTCCAACGATACCCAAGCCGGTGATGACAACCCGCTCCGGCGGTCGAGCGGTCGTCGTGGTCAGCGTAGTCAGGCTCACATTCATCAGCCGGGCGAAAACACCGGTCTCCGGTGCGAGCCCTTCGGGCAGCAGCAAGCCCGCATCCCGCTTCACGCGTTGATAGGACTGATGATTTCCCATACAGAAGATATGATCACCTACTTTGACATCGTCGACATCCTCCCCAACGGATTCAACCTCAAAGACCGCTGCATAGCCGGAGCCACGTGGGAAATTGCCCTCAGAAGGGTAGGATCCCGTTGATTCCGTTCCGGCACTTATCAACGTGACGATGCTGTTACCGGCAATTTCGTCCGGTGCGAGGGGTGTTGGTTCCCGCTCAACGGCGCGTAGTTCTGCCTGTTCCGGTGCGACAAACTGAACCGCATAATCTTTCTCTGATGCCATGTACGTTCCTTTCTCTTAGGTTCTATTTGTTCATTTAACTACTAATTACAGGGAAATATAGGGGGTGATTGACTTCTCGGCAGTGTGTGTTACTGGTTTCCTGCTATTTTACTTGATTAACCATCTTACTAATTAGTATAATTGAGTAATCTTGAAAGGAGTCTGTCATGGATAATGCCGCGTTAATCACCATAATTTCCACAGTGATAGGCACTGGTGCAACAGTCATAACCTTGAATATGATATTTATTCTCAAGTTTATCAAAGAACCTCTTGATAAGAAGATTGATAGGTTAGGGGATAATCTACAGTCACAAATCAATAACGTTGATCAGAAGATTGATAGGTTAGAGGATAATCTACAATCACAAATCAATAACGTTGATAAGAAAGTTGATAAATTGTATGAGATGCTACTTGCCTACCATATGGATAGCAATAAATAACGTATCAGGACTTACGTACTTCGATTGTAGTTGCCCGATTCATCGGGCGTTGGGACCGGTGTCCAGCGGCGATGAATCGCCGAACTACAGGGATTTAACCGTTTAGCTGCGTAAGTCCTATAGATGTTAGAATTAATTAGGCACTCCCAATACACAGCCAACCCCCTAAATCCCCCTTATCAGGGGGACTTTGAAACTTCGCGGAGTTATGGCACACGGCGTGTGCTACTTTTAATGTCTATTTATTTTCAGAATCCGCTATAGTTGCCTAACCTGCGATCATTACGCATTACGTTTCACGTATTCTATACACATGCCGCTCCGCTGGGGCTAAATGCACCAATGCTCTTTCCACATTGTATACACATTGCACTCCTCTGGAGTGCGGATTTTGGAACGTATCGCTGCCTATAGACATATCGCTCCTCTGGAGCGCGAAGCAATCCTGCTTCCCCGTTTTCTCAGCGTTTTCTGCGCCTCTGCGGTGTTTTTTTTACGTATCACGCATCACGTTTTACGTTTCATCTCCCCTGAAACTGCGGTTTTCGCTTCTCCATGAACGCCCGCCGACCTTCCTTATAATCCTCGCTGGCGAAACAGGCATCCACAAGCTGTTTGCAAAGTTCTAGGTCACGATCGTCCGGATCTTTGCAGACCTCCGCAACAATCTGTTTGCAGGCTTTGATCGTCAAGGGCGCATTCCCCGCGATGGTCTCCGTGTACTCATCCACGAAAGCGTCGATTTTATCCTTCGACAACACCCGGTTGATGAGTCCCATGTCGTAGGCTTCCGATGCGTCAAACTGTCTAGCGGTGAACAGGATCTCTTTGGTGCGGATGGGACCAACAAGGGCAACCAACGGCTTCAACCCACCGTAACCGTAGCCGAGACCTAACTTGGCTGCAGGGATCCCAAATTTTGAATCGTCGGTGGCGAGACGCAGATCACAACAGAGCGCGATTCCCAACCCGCCCCCGATGCAATATCCTGCAATCTTGGCGATCGTTGGCTTGGAGATATTCGTCAGTTTTTCGTGGGCGAGTCCCGACGCTACATTGTATTCCTTAATCGTGTCCTCCGATGCACGCTGCTTCTCGAACTGCGATATATCCGCACCGGCAGAAAACGCCCTACCACCCTCGCCTGAAACGACGACAGCGCGAATTGTGTCATCCTCCTCGAAATCCGCCATGACCTTCGCGATGCCCTGCCACATCTCGTAAGAGATGGCGTTATGTTTTTCGGGACGGTTGAAACGGAGATAGCCGACACCCTCCCGCTTTTCGGCGATAATCAGATCCGTGGTGCTGCTTGCCGCAACATTCATACGACATTCTCCTTTCGCATTGTTTCGATTTCATCATCCGAGAATCCGAATTCCCCCAAGATTTCATCTGTGTGTTCGCCCAATTCAGGTGCCGGTTGATACGGCATCTTTGGTGTACTACTCATATTTGTCGCGTGGCGTAGCACGTCCATCCGACCGAGCACGGGATGATCCACAGGACGCGACATTTCAAGATGTTCCACATGCGGATCTGACCACATCTCGTCCATCTTGTAGATAGGTCCGCACGGCACACCCGCGTCGTTGAGTGCCTCGATCCATTCGGTGCTGCTCCGGGTCGAGAAATACTCCTGCAATTCTGCGTTCAATGCAGCCCGATTCTGTGACCGCGCCCCATCATCTGCGTAATCCGGGTTGTTCCGTAGTTGGTCCGCCCCTAGAAGGTCACAGAGCCGCTCCCACATCGTCCCACCGCTGGCTGCTATATTAATGTAGCCGTCGGTCGTCTGAAACACGCCGGTCGGAATGCTGGTCGGGTGATCGTTGCCCGCTTGACCCGGCACGTCGTTGTCGATGCTCCAACGCGCCGCTTGGAAATCGAGCATCGCGATCTGTGCTTCGAGCAGCGACGAGTGCACCCACTGCCCTTCCCCCGTCTCCTCGCGCTGCAGCAACGCGATCAGTACCCCGATGGCGGTATACATGCCGGAGGCGAGGTCTGCGATCGGCACCCCAACGCGCAAGGGACCCTGACCCGGAAATCCGGTAATCCACATCAAACCGCCCATCCCCTGTGCGATCTGATCGAAGCCCGGACGCCCCCCGTATGGACCGTCCTGCCCGAACCCGGAGATACTGGCGTAGACGATGCGCGGGTTCTCGGTTCGACACGCTTCGTAATTGATCTTCAGGCGATCCTTGACGTTGGGGCGATAGTTCTCTACCACCACATCCGCCTGTTTTACCATCCGCATGAACGCGGCGTGACCGATCTCCGACTTGAGGTTCAGTGTCATGCTCCGCTTGTTTCGCTGGAGATTCTGAAAGTCCGAGTTATGACGTGAACCGAGGGCATCGCCCTCCTTACCGGGGGCTGGCGGCAGTTCGATCTTTATGACATTCGCACCCCAATCAGCGAGTTGACGGACGCAGGTCGGTCCCGCACGGACACGGGTTAAGTCGAGAACGGTAAAACGGTGGAGGGGCGGTTTATGGTCAGTCATCGTTTATAGAAACTCCTTTTCTGCTATTTTTTTGGGTTAATATATCCAGAGGATCGGAAGGATGGAATAAATAGAAGTCAGTTAAGTGTAGCGCAGATCCATATAAAACACAATAAATAATACGTAATGCGTAATGCGTAAGAAAAAACCGTTTTGATGCCCTACGTATTATTTTTTTAGCACCAGAGGTGCGACATGTTTATAGCATGAGAATGTGCATACGAGAATGCTGCAAAATCCGTCTGCCATTCAGATCTTCCCAGCCCCCATCTTTTTTGTCAGTAAATTAGGATATGTGCAATCGTGTAAAAAGTCAAAGGTTTTCCTTTGGTTAGCGGGGACATTTAGAACCTATTTCATAAGCGGGGAAGCACATCAAAAACAATTTGTGATTTCAATTTGATGTATGCTATAATTTTTCTGATTCACCTACCTATAAATGAAGTGGGACCATGATGGAGGGCCATTTAAGTCCTGCTTCAGACTTGTCTTTGCAGCGGCACAATCTGTTCTATTGTCGCTGTGGCGTTAGGCAGGAGCAAATGAATATTCGTTTTTACCGCAATCCAGAAACCGGATTGCCTCATATTTATGAACATGGTGTTGACGAAGATGAGGTTGAAGACGTTTTACTGAATCCTGGTGAAGATTGGGTGGGAAGTAGAAAATCGTGAAATGCCCTCGGGCAAACACAAAGCGGACGCTACTTGCAAGTCATCTACGTTCGGGACCCGCAACCCAATAGCGTTTTTGTGATTACAGCTTACGAATTGACGGGGAAACCATTAAGAGCGTACCGCCGACGACAACAAAGGAGAGGTATACGATGAAACAGAACGAATTTCCTCCCGGTTGGGATGAAGAGCGCGTACGGAGCGTCATCGCGTACTACGATCAACAGACGGAGGATGAGGCTGTCGCTGAGGCTGAAGCCGCGTTGCAGAATGAATCTAGCACACTGATGAAAATCCCCACAGAATTGGTGCCCGCTGTACTTGAATTGATTGACAAGCACTTAGCCAATAATCAACCATAAAAGAAAGATAACTTATGCCCTTCCGTAGGGAACGCAGATCTGCGTTCCCTACACGCATGGGGACACCGTAGATCCTATGTGTATATCGTGCTTCGGTTGCATCGTCCGCATCAAAGACATATTTCGGGTGGCTCATGTAAAGAAATGGTGCAAAAGAAACCGAGTTTTGCCGAAAAAACTCGGTTTCTTTGCACTAAATCTTAACATGAACGATTGTTTTTTGATTCGTGTGGATTTGCGTGGATTGGTGGATGGGTTGCTCTTTTCACGTTTCAAAACAGCTCATACTTCAATAACCGGCATTCTATCGGTCCATTATACAGTGTAAACCGTTTCGCTGTGCGCAGCCCAATCCACTTCGCCAACTTCAGATTGCCCGTGAACAGATACGCTGTATATCCCGCACACCGCTGTTTCAGCACATCTCCGAAACCGCTATACAACGATTGCAGCTCCTCCACTTCGCCTGTCCGCTCGCCGTAAGGCAGATTACAAACAATAACGCCCCGATTTCCACGCGGACTCAACTTCAGCGCGTCGCCCCTCATGAAACGGAGGTGTCTTTCCACCCCCGCTAGCTTCGCATTCTCCGACGCAATCCGGATCGCCGGTCTCGAAATATCGTATCCAAGAATCCGTCCCGGAATCTTCTCACGAATCGCGTCTCGTGCCTCATCCGTCAGACGCTCCCACAGTTTCCGATCAAAGTTCCGCCACCGCTGAAAACCGAACCCTACTTGCCCTGAAGAGCCGTCCCTACACCGCAGGAGCCCCGGCGCGTAATTAATCGCCTTGAGCGTTGCTTCAATGACAATCGTGCCAGAACCACACATCGGATCAATGAACATCCCTTCATTGTCCCACGCGACCAGTCCCACAATCGCCGCAGCCAACGTCTCCCGCAGCGGCGCGTCCGCTGACTGACGCCGATAACCACGCCGATGCAATCGATCGCCGGAGGTATCGAGGCTGAGGACGCAACGGTCTTTCACGATATGCGCGTTAATCTGGAGTGCGGGACGACGCCGGTCCACGTTTGGACGGCGACCTATGCTCTCCCGAAACCCATCTACAATTGCATCCTTGATCTTCAAGGCGGCGTAGTGGGAGTGGGAAATCTGCGAATCGCGGCAGTTACAATCGACAGCGAATGTGGTGTCAACTGTCATCCAATCGCGCCACCGGACGTTACGGACATTTTCGTAGAGGGCTTCCGGCGTCGGGCAGGGGAACTCTGCTATCGACATCAACACGCGATTTGCAGTGCGGAGCCAGAGGTTCGCCCGGTAGAGCGTTTCCAGTCCGCCCTCGAAATGCACACCGCCGGGGGTGGATCGGATGTTCTGGGCACCGATTGCTGCCAATTCCTTTGTAACGAGGGGCTCTGTTCCCTTCGCCGCCGTTGCGAAAAAACGCATATTTGCCATCCTTCAATAATTCCTATAAAAGCGAGGCTCATGTCAAGAAATCGTGCAACAGAAACCGAGTTTTCAAGAAAAAACTCGGTTTATCTTTGTGCTCTGCACTTGCTTTTTACATGAACCAAAAGCGATTGTAGAGACGTGACCTGTGATCGATTTCCGCCCCGCTGGAGCGAAGACAATCTCTATCCTTACTCTTAGGGTTGTTGTATTGATATTGCGCTCCGCTGGAGCGCGAGATTTGGACGTATGCCGTTCTATAGATATATCGCTCCGCTGGAGCGAAAGATGCTCCGCTGGGGCTAAATGTACCAATGAACTATTCTAGGTGGTGGAGCAGATCCCGCTTCGTCAACGGTCGATCAAAGTGCATCAGATAGATCTGGAACGTATCACTCCGGTCCGAAACAAATGCTAACAACCTCCCATCGGGCGAGAACGCCGGTTGCATCGACGCGCCAATCCCGTTCGTGAGCCTCCGTTCATTTGATCCGTCCGCGTCCATCAGATAGATCTCGATATCCCCGTCCCGCATTGAGACAAAGACGATGGTCTTCCCATCCGGCGAGATCACAGGACTATAGCAGTCGTGCGGGTTCGGGTTCAGATGCCTTTCATCGCTGCCGTCGATGTTGATACTATAGATCTGATGCCGCTCCGATTGCTCGTTCTGCGGGTCTTCAAGCCGTGCCGAAGTAAACACAATCCGTTTCCCGTCGGGAAAAAAGTTCGGGCTGCCATCATCTACTTCATTATGGGTAATCTGCTGGGACGGAATTGTCTCCGGATCAATCGCATCCAAATCTACGGCGCTCAGATTGAGGATATACAGTTCTAGATTGCCGCCGCTGACCGATTCATAAGCAACACGCTGCCGATCCGGCGATATCCCCAACGAGCGAACACCGAACCCAACAGGCATCAACTCCTGTGTCACCTTGCTATGGATATGCGTCGTATAAAAACCCGCATAGATCGGACTCGATCCGCTGCTCTGCAATAGAATCTTGACCTGACGCGAAGTCTGCGGTTCGCGGCTATAGATGAGGTAGTGCGGATCATATAGGAACGCGGACTCCCCCTCGTCGAAGTCGGTGGTATAGGTCACTCGCTGACGTATGCGCCCGTCTATATCCATAACAAAAATCTCGCCATTATCCAACCGATACGACGCGAACGCAATCCGTGATCCATTTGCCGAGAAGCGCGGTGAATAGTTGTCGTCCTTGCCACGGGTCAACTGCTCCACCTGATACGCGTCGGTGACGAGTCCCGCTATCTGCTGCAGGACAGCGTTATCTGACGTAGATCGGACAATCGCTCGCAGCTCACGGTATCCCGATTCCCGAAGCCCTCGCTTTAGATACACCTTCGCCAACGTGAAGCGCACCGTATCTCGATCTTCCGGACGGGCTGCGTAGAGGTTGATTGCTGTTCTATAATTATGGATCGCTCGGTCATAGCTGCCCATCCCTTCATACGCTTGACCCAGCAGAAACCGTGCCTTTGGGTTTCGATCGTCTACTGCGATAATCTTCTCCAACAGGTTAATCGCCTCCGGGTGCATCCCGGAATGGATCAACGCCTCGCTCTGCCGGAGCGGCTCGTCCTTCCCGCTACACCCGATGGCGCAACCGAGAAGCACAGCTACCAGCGCAAACCGTGAAACGTAAAGGGCGATGCGTGATGCGTGAAACGTGATGCGTGATATGTTTAAGATAGCGTGTCTTCTTTCCATCTTTGTTCCTCTCAATAATAACCAATGGTGCTAGTGCTCAGTCATATAAGTTTTACAATTATAGGACTTACGCATTCCAGATTGTAGTTGCCCGATGAATCGGGCGTATCGGGGCAGGTCCCGATTTATCGGGATCCTCGTCCCGCGAAGCGAGGATTCCGCTACGCGGAACTTGCGGGAGATGCCCCTCCCACACACCGCTCAGTGCCCGCTAAAAGGGGAGAAAGGGCTTTGACCGTTCGGCTGGGCAAGTCCTGATATGTTATTGTTTGCTTTCAATCAATATACACAACCATAATTTGCCTGACAGAGTACTAGTTTGCAGTTGATAACGTGAAACGTGATGCCCCGATAAATCGGGACAGGCTGTGAAACGTAAAAATCATTAGTTCATTGAAATGTTGGGTTTCGCTATCGCTCTACCCAACCTACGGTCTGTCTCGTTTTCTGGTTTTCCCGTTTTCTGGGCGTCCTCTGCGTCTCCGTGGTGGATTTATCACGTTTCACGCATCACGTCTTCGGATCATTATATCAAAAAAGCGTTGATAAATCAATCACACCGTGACACCATAATTGACCTCTAGGTAGGGTCATTTATGGTAGATTTTAGAATTACTTAGACAGTTCCAATGCACATGTACAGATTGGGAAATCTGTACCCACAAATAACCCCCTAAATCCCCAACCCCTCTGATAAGAGGGGAAAGACAAGGGAGAAGATCCCCTCTTATCTTCTCCCCTTGTCAGGGGAGTTGCAGGGGGACTTTGGCAAATGTTCACTTATTTGTCTAATTCACCATAGTTTTCTAGTCTATGCGATTTTGTGTTATGCAAGTGCGACGTGACTTTTCACGCCGCACCTGTTAAACTTCACCTTAAAAATCCATCACAATCTTTGAGGTGAATTATGACCCTAGACAGAGTAGTAGTACTCAGTCAGATAAGTTTTGCAATTATTATATATGTAGGACTTACGCACTTTAGACTGTAGTTGCCCGATGAATCGGGCGTATCGGGGCAGGTCCCGATTTATCGGGATCCTCGTCCCGCGAAGCGAGGATTCCGCTACGCGGAACTTGCGGGAGATGCCCCTCCCACACACCGTTCAGTGCCAGCTAAAGGGTGAGAAAGGGCTTTGACCGTTTGGCTGGGCAAGTCCTGATATGTTATTGTTTTCTTTCAATCAATATACACAACCATAATTTGCCTGACAGAGTAGTAGGTTCTGTTGACATTTGAAAATTGAGCCGGTATTATAGTAGATCTTAGAATTAATGGAACGCTCCAAATTGGTAGGCGCTCCCCGATAATTAGTTTACCCCGATTTATCGGGGGGATCGCAAGCAGAGTTTCCAACTGCGCCGTTTCAACCGACCACGGCATCTATGCAGTGCGGTTGAAAACCGCACCTACCGGGAGGCGAAAGTGTCCCTTTATTTTTAGAATTCACTATAATGCGCCCCGATAAATCGGGATCCAGAGCGACTTGATGCCGTATTTTGGGCAACCACGAGGGTTTCCCCTACATTGGATTAACTTTTGTAGGGGTTGAGCATTTATCGGCAAATGGCGGAGCCACCTCACTGAAATGTCAACACGCCCTAGCACCAGTGGTTTATATGTACACAGATCCGGCGGTACAAATTTATTGGCATTTCATCTGCGCGCTACTGAGCCTTCCAACCAAGTGCCGCATCATTTTTAGCATGTAGATTAAAGCGAGAGGCTCATCTAAAAAGAAATGGGAGTTACGCACTTCAGATTGTAGTTGCCCGTTTCCCCGATTCTCGGGCTGTTCCACTTAATCCCGATTTATCGGGGATTCATCAGGTGTCAAAGAGCGCGCTCAACTATCACCCCCATCGTAGGCGGGGCATCTTGCCCCGCCGTGTTGATAAAGCATCGAACGACAATACCTCATCGTTCAACTGTGTAAGTCCTAAAGAAGGTGCAAAACATCAATAGAAAACAAAAAACTTTGAATCCCACGATGATACCTCATCGTTCAACTGTGTATGTCCTAAAGTAAAGTGCAAAATATCAATAGAAAACAAAAAACTTTGAATCCCAACCCGACCTACAGCCACCTTCGGATCCTATTGCACGATTTCTTAACATGAGCCAAGCGAGATATAAATAGGACTTACGCAGTTGAACGCTCAAAGCATTGTAGTTCGGCGATTTATCGCTGCCCCGATAAATCCCTGATGAATCCCCGATGAATCGGGACAGGCGGGACAGGCGGACCACTACAGTAAAAACGCCCGATAAATCGGGCAACTACAGTAAATCCGATTCAATCGCCACCTCAATAAAATGGGGACTGAAGTGCGTAACTCCTAATAAAGATAAGTCCCAAAAAAGTGTATCAGATCCCGTCCTCATGCAATGGGTCAGTGCCAACGTCAATATCGCTATGACAGCGGCACCAATAGGTGAAAGGCAATGCCCTGAAAAATGAAAATGGTAAGAATTATCCTATCCTTAATTGTATTATCAATTTTGTGGTGTGCGGATGTGTTTGCACACGACACCGTCGGTGACGGTGAGACGCTCGTAAGACATTTCGATCCGGTCACCTCGGACGATCCGTGCGCTAAAGAAGAAAACTGCGGCCCATACGTATACGACGAGCCAGAGGAATTTAGAGGTGGACATGGGCATGTTATTAATAGATCAACCGGAGAACAGTATAAATACTGGAAGGGTCCAATAAGAAGTATCTCGTCGCCAACAACATCAACATCAACGACAACATCAACGACAACATCAACGACAACACCAAGACCGCCGTCAATACCGACGATTATACCGACCACAACGACCATAACACCACCGACGTCAACACGATTGGATTTCGCAACACTGGTGAAAATCTCAGGCGACAATCAGGAAGGTTCACCCGCTCAGACGTTGGCAAATCCATTTGTCGTCGAAGTACGAGATGGGGACGACAACCCCTTGGAAGATGTGTTTGTGAGGTTTAGCGTTCTCACAGGCGGTGGATCGCTAAGTGTCAGAACACCAAAAACCGGTTCAAATGGACGGGCAGACAGTACCCTGACCCTCGGAAGGAACGCCGGCACAAACAGCGTCCAAGTTAGTGTCCCAGGACTCTCCCAGATGATTACCTTCACTGCGGTAGCGACTTCCGCACCTCCGCTGCCTGTACCAGAAACACTTGTAAAGGTCTCAGGCGATAATCAGAGCGGGGTCATCGGTGGGACCTTGGCGGACCCCTTTGTCGTCGAAGTGCAGGATGAGAACGGCGACCCATCGGTAGGAGTTGCTGTGACCTTTTCTATCACCGCGGGCGGCGGTTCACTCGATTCTGGAACGACAGTGACCGATCCAAGCGGACAGGTGGAGAGTACCCTGACCCTCGGAAGGAACGCCGGCACAAACAGCGTCCAAGTCAGTGCTGAAGGCATTTCGCAGACAGTGACCTTCAACGCCACCGGCCTAAGCCCGGTGTTTGACCTCTCCGTGCCATCAGGCATCAGCTTGGTTCACGTCCCACTGGAGGTGACATCCGTTGACGGGGTGGCGGACACTATCGAATCGGTCGCCGACCTTTATGACGCGCTCGGCGGCGCGCCTAACGTCAAGCTGCTTGTTACGTATGACCTCGGAACTCAGGCGTGGCACAGTTATATTCGGGATTCGCATCAAGGCAAGATTCCCGATAAGACTTTGGTAGATGACACCGGTATCATCGCGGTGATGAGGACGGCTGTTACCATTCGGTTGCGAGGCAACGCATTGGGGACAAACGGAAGCAGCACCATCAACTTGCACCCTGGGGCAAACCTAGTTGGGCTGCCGCTGAACGATTCAAGAATCAACCGTGTCAGCGACCTATTCGCGCTCGATGGAATTATGGACAACGTCTCTGCGATTACTCTTGCGGGCGATGTCGGGGATGTGCAAATGACCGGTGGTCAGGGTTTCTTCCTAATCGCCGCCGAGACCGCAACGGTCACCATCTCTGGCAGCCCATGGCATAACGTCTCCACCAACGTTGGACGCGCCCCATCGCTAGTGATGCAGGACAGCCATGTAGACGAAACCACCCCTGTTCTAGCATTAACCGGCTCGATTGTTGGAGACTTCAACAGCGCGAATCTCCGGGTAACCGTCAAGAACCTCTCCACCGGCACTGTTGTCCCCGGTGCAATTGAAAATACAGGTGCCACCCTATCGCAGGTAGATTACCAGATCACTATTGTTGATATGGAACGGAAACGGGCAGCACGGATCGGCGATATCCTTGAAGTCTCCCTCATATCGCCCGATACCTCCCTCTATTTTCGACCGCTGCATCATATCGTCACCCCCGAAGATATTCAGCAACTCCATGTCGAGCTACCGGAACTGGCTTTCAACGAAATCCCCGTCGAGACACAACTATTGCGGAACTACCCGAACCCGTTCAACCCAGAGACATGGATACCGTATCGGTTGGCGGCAGATGCTTTCGTGACATTAACTATCTATGACCAAACGGGTCAGATCGTCCGTAGGCTGGACGTGAGGCATCAGAGAGCAGGTGCCTATGAGAGCCAATCAGAGGCAATCCATTGGGATGGGAGGAATGCGGTTGGTGAGTCGGTGGCAAGCGGTGTTTACTTCTACACGCTGACAGCAGATGATTTTTCCGCCACCCGCAAGATGCTAATTATCAAATAGCAACTTATCGACACCAGCGCGGTTGAAAACCGCGCCTACCGATGTACAGCAGAAAAGATAAAACGTTGATAGGGCGTGAATATTAGTGCCATTTGGTAGGCACTGTTTCTAACTGTGCCGATGCGGTGCGGTTACAAACCGCACCTACCGACGTACAGCAGAATCGGGACGAGGCAGTTTCTCCTACGAAATCGACACCAGCGCGGTTGAAAACCGCGCCTACCGATGTACAGTAGAAAAGATAAAACGTTGATAGGGCGTGAATATTAGTGCCATTTGGTAGGCACTGTTTCTAACTGTGCCGATGCGGTGCGGTTACAAACCGCACCTACCGACGTACAGCAGAATCGGGACGAGGCAGTTTCTCCTACGAAATCGACACCAGCGCGGTTGAAAACCGCGCCTACCGACGTACAGCAGAAAAGATAAAACGTTGATAGGGCGTGAATATAATCCAATCTATGATGCACTAAATAAAAAAACAGTTCTTTGAACAGGTAAAAGTTCCTTAAACACGCTATCAGATGAGGCATAAGGAATGAAAATTATAAAAAAACAATCTATCCATTCTGTGTTGTTGCTGATATGCCTCTCAATACCGTGGGCCGCAACAGCGCAAACGCTAGAAAAAATTAGCGGCACATGGCAATCCAGCATACCCGGTCAGACATTGGAACCGTTTGTCGTTGAAATACAAGATGAAAACGGGGACCCCATAACATCAGCACTGTTCTTGGTACGGTTTGCTGTTGACAGTGAATACGGCACAATGGATCCCACCTCCGTATTGACGGCGACCGGACGGGCACAAAGCACATTAACACTCGTAGACAATCCCGGTGTAACCAGTTTCGAGGTCACAGCATCAGTCGCAAACCTCTACGAGGCAACCTTTACTGTCATAGTGATTGATCCAGCCAGCCCACTGACGAAGATTTCAGGCGATGGACAGCAGGGGCTGCCCGGTAGGGCGTTAGCGAACCCGTTTGTCGTAGAAGTCCGCGAGGACGGGGATCCCACCCCAAATGTTACCGTAACCTTCACCCTCCTCGCAGGCGGTGGGTCGTTGAGTGATACAGTCCCAACCACCGATGCAAACGGACGGGCATCGAGTACCCTGACCCTCGGGACAGGAGCTGGTACAAACACTGTCCAAGTTAGTGTTGAAGGTGCATCCGAAACGGTCACCTTCAATGCTGTTGCCCTAACTTCAACGTTTGACCTGTCATTGTCATCAGGTCTCAACCTCGTTCACATTCCACTACGGGTAAACTCCGTTAACGGGGCAGCGCGGACAATTGAATCAGTTGGCGACCTGTACGATGCGCTCGGCGGCGCAAATACCGTTGACTACCTTATCACCTATGACTCTCAAACGCGGACGTGGCTCAGTTATCTTGGCAGTGCCAGTCAAGGAACAATCGCCGATAAGACATTGGCTGATGAGACCGGTATCCTCGCTGTTATGAACGCTTCCACCACCGTTCGGCTGCGTGGCAGCGCGCTCGGCACAGACGGGACAGCCGCCCTCTCCTTGAATCGCGGTACGAACCTAGTCGGGCTGCCGCTGAAAGATTCAAGAATTACCCGTGTGAGTAACCTATTCGCCCTCAATGGGATTGCGGGTAACGTCTCTGCGATCGTTGTTGTCGATAACGGGAGACTCAAAACGGTTGGTCAATCGGGCGATGATGGCGATATCCCGGTCACGGGGGCGCAATCCTTCTTCCTGACCGCTGCGACACCTGCAACGGTCACTATCGCCGGCGATGGCTGGAATAACGCCGTGTCTAATACTATGGCTGCCCCACCCCTAGCGACCAACGGCATCCAAATGCCGGGAACCACCTCTGTTCTGGCGTTGACCGGTTTAATCATTGACGAAGCGAACCGTATCAACAGTGCCGGTCTCCGTGTCATCGTTACGAACCTCACAACCGGCAACGCGACCTCTACTGTAATCGAAGCGACAGGCGGCACCTCAGCGCAGGTCGGCTATCAACTCACCGTTGTCGATATTGAACGATCACGGGCAGCAGCGATCGGCGATATCCTTGAAGTCTCGTTCATATCCACCGATACCTCTATCGTTGTGCCATCGCTGCGGTATACCGTCACCGCTGAAGATGTGAAATGGCGCCGGATTCAGTTGCCAGCACTCGGCTTCCAGGAGAGTCTGCCTTTGGAGACGGTGTTGTTACGGAACTATCCCAACCCATTCAACCCGGAGACGTGGATACCTTATCGGTTGGCGACAGATGCACTCGTGGTGTTGACCATCTATGACGGTAACGGTCAAATCGTCCGTACCCTCGACATGGGACATCAAACCGCAGCGGCTTATGAAAGACAGTCCAAGGCAATCTACTGGGACGGCAGAAACGGTGTCGGCGAGTCAGTCGCAAGCGGTGTCTATTTCTACACCCTGACCGCAGACGATTTCTCCGCCACCCGCAAGATGCTAATCCTCAAATAGCCCCCCTCAAATAGATAATAGGTTCGCTCATATTAAAAGAAAGTGAAGAACAGTTCAGATAAACCGAGTTTTTTCTTGAAAACTCGGTTTCTTGGCGCAGTTTCTTTCACATGAGCGTTGGTGTCATTTGAGTCATCCGTTTAATCGGTGATTCAGACAAGGGATAGATGTCGCCCCGCTGGGGCTTTGGTTGGTAGGATATACCGCCTTGCTATAAACATGTCGCTCCTCTGGAGCTAAAAGCGTCCGGTTTATTATCGCTTACAGGGACAGAGTCCGGCAGGAGATGCAAAACCCCTCCTCATAATCTTCTCCTTTTCAAAACCAACCCCCCTAACCCCCCTTGTCAGGGGGGAATTGAAGAATCGGGATTATCAGGGGGGAATATCCGTGTAATCCTTAAATCCGTTAGCTTATGTAAAAAGAAAGTGCAAAGCACGAAGAGAAACCGAGTTTTGAAGAAAAAACTCGGTTTCTTTGCACTAAATCTTAACATGAGCGAATCCGCTTAATCCGCGATTCAGACGAATGGGACCTATCGCCCTGCTATAAACATATCGCTCCTCTGGAGCTAAAAGCGTCCCGTTTTCTGGTTTTCTCCGCCGAATCCGCGATTCAGACAAAAAGATCTTGCCAACCCCACCAAAGCCGTGATACCATATCAGATCATTCCCGTCAAAGGAGGTCGTCAACCATGAAAGGCATAATAATTCTATTCCTGCTCCTTTTGGTATCCCCCGCGTTTAGCGAACTGACGAAGGAGGATATACGTACCATCGTTAAAGAAGAGGTCGGTGCGTCCGAAAAACGGATGAAGGAGTATATCGATCTCAAAATTGATGCGCTAGATGACAAGCTAAGTGCCCGAATTGATTCGACAAATGGCAGAATTGATTCGTTAGACAAAAGCCTGAATGGCAGAATTGACGATATACTGACCATAATGATCGCCCTGATTGCGTTGGTAACTGCTGCGATTGCTGTTCCGCAAGTAATCATGGCTTACCGGGAGCGGGGCAAGAAAGAGATGGAAACCCGGCAGGAGGCTCTCCAAACCGAAATCCAACAGCTGCGCGAAAGACTCGCAGCATTGGAAAACACTCCATCGTAATCCTTTCCCCTGTGAGTCTGTAGGGCTTACGGAGTTGAACGCTCAAAACCAACCCCCCTAACCCCCCTTATCAGGGGGGAATTGAGGAATCGGGATTATCAGGGGGGAATGAGAGGACGCCCTTGTTGCCCCGCCCCCCTCTGGGGCTTTGTTCCCTAGGAGATACCGCCCTGCTATATTTTCCCCAGGTCCGGTAGGTGCGGTTTGTAACCGCACTGGACAAGCGCAGTTGGAAACAGTGCCTACCAAACGAATCCCATAGAAACAGCGCCTACCAATACTTTCAAAAAAGGCTCATGTAAAAAGAGAGTGCAAAGCACGAAGTAAAGGCCCCCTTTGTACCCCCCTTAATCCCCCCGCCCCGATAAATCGGGATTAAGAAACAAGCAGGGGGAGAGTAACCCCTGATAAATCGGGATGCAAGTGCTTGTGGCTTTGGTTGGTAGGATATACCGCCTTGCTATAAACCTGTCGCCCCGCTGGGGCTAAAAGCCTCCCGTTTTCCCGTTTTCTGGTCTTCCCGTTTTCTCCGCGTTATCCGCGATTCGGACCAAAAAGGGATTGCTAAATGGTTAAAGCCGTGATACCATATAGCATCATTCCTCTCAAAGGAGGCGGTCACCCATGAAAACCGTAACAATTCTATCCTTACTCCTACTCTTGGCATCCCCCGCGTTTGGTGAACTGACGAAGGAAGATCTACGCACCATCGTTAAAGAAGAGAGTGCCGCGTCCGAAAAGCGGATGAAGGAATATATCGATCTGAAAGTTGAAGCAATAAATGCCCGATTTGATTCGACAAATGCCCGAATTGATGCTGTGGAGAAAAGCCTGAATGGAAGAATTGATGCTGTGGAGAAAAGCCTGAATGGCAGAATTGATTCGTTAGACAAAAGCCTGAATGGCAGAATTGATTCGTTAGACAAAAGCCTGAATGGCAGAATTGACGATATACTGACCATAATGATCGCCCTGATTGCGTTGGTAACTGCTGCGATTGCTGTTCCGCAAGTAATCATGGCTTACCGGGAGCGGGGCAAGAAAGAGATGGAAACCCGGCAGGAGGCTCTCCAAACCGAAATCCAACAGCTGCGCGAAAGACTCGCAGCATTGGAAAACACTCCATCGTAATCCTTTCCCCTGTGAGTCTGTAGGGCTTACGGAGTTGAACGCTCAAAACCAACCCCCCTAACCCCCCTCATCAGGGGGGAATGAGAGGACGCCCTTGTTGCCCCGCCCCCCTCTGCGTCTTTGTTCCCTAGGAGATACCGCCCTGCTATATTTTCCCTAGGTCCGGTAGGTGCGGTTTGTAACCGCACTGGACAAGCGCAGTTGGAAACAGCGCCTACCAAACGAATCCCATAGAAACAGCGCCTACCAATACTTTCAAAAAAGGCTCATGTAAAAAGAGAGTGCAAAGCACGAAGTAAAGGCCCCCTTTGTACCCCCCTTAATCCCCCCGCCCCGATAAATCGGGATTAAGAAACAAGCAGGGGGAGAGTAACCCCTGATAAATCGGGATGCAAGTGCTTGTGGCTTTGGTTGGTAGGATATACCGCCTTGCTATAAACCTGTCGCCCCGCTGGGGCTAAAAGCCTCCCGTTTTCCCGTTTTCTGGTCTTCCCGTTTTCTCCGCGTTATCCGCGATTCAGACAAAAAGATCTTGCTAACCCCACCAAAGCCGTGATACCATATAGTATCATTCCTCTCAAAGGAGGCGGTCAACCATGAAAGCCGTAACAATCCTATTGCTACTGCTGCTTGCCTCATCCGCGTATGGCCAATTGACGAAGGAAGATCTACGCACCATCATGAAAGAGGAGAACGCCGCCTTAGAAAAACGGATGAAGGAATATATCGATCTCAAAATTGATGGTGTGGAAAAAAGCTTGAACGCCCGAATTGATGGTGTGGAGAAAAGCCTGAACGCTCGAATTGATGTGTTAGATAAAAGCCTGAATGCCCGAATTGATGCGACGAATGCGCGCATTGATGCGTTAGATAAAAGCTTGAATGCCCGCATTGATGGGACAGATGCCCGCATTGATGACTTTAAGGGGAGCGTTAATCTGATGTGGCTCACAATCCTCGCGCTAGTTGCCGCGGCTGTGGCGTTGCCTCAAGTGATTATTATTTTAATACGCAAGTTGCTAGTTGATAAACCAAGCACTATAAACCGAGTTTTTTCTTCAAAACTCGGTTTCTCTCTGACTCTAACAACTTGGGTTATGTCATAAAATAGTAGTTGTAGTGCAAATATTGCTAATCGTGGCGCAGATTGGGCAATCTGCGATCCATTCCCCGCTACAAAATCAACGAAACTTGTGCGTCAGGCGTACAAACTTTATGTGACAACTCAACCTAGGAGCTGACTAGGTAGTGTTTACATTTTTTTAGCAGTGATAAGTAGAGCTGCGAAATAGACGAATCCGAGGTATCGGTCAGCATATTTATCATAGCGAGTAGCAACCCTGCGATACTGCTTCAACCGATGGAAAAAACGCTCTATAACGTTGCGACGTTTATACATCTCTTTATCATAAGGCCGATCTTCAACGCGGTTCTTGCGAGGACGGATGACCGCCACCGCGCCTTGGGCAACAATCGTTTCTCGCAGCGCATCGGAGTCATAAGCCGCATCCGCAATAACATACCGGCACGTGTAGCCGGTAATCAACGCCGGGGCTTGTGTCACGTCATGGCACGCACCCGCTGTCAAAGTAAAACGCAATGGTAAAAACGCATCATTCACCGCAGCATTGAGTTTCGTGGTAAAGCCACCTTTACTCCGACCGAGTGCTTCTGATTGCTGACCTCCGTTTTTTTGGGGGCACCCGCCGCCGCCGCATGTGCCCGCACAATCGTTGAATCAATCAGGAGCGCGGAGAATGCACCCGCCTCATGGAAATGTTCATGGAGTTTTTCAAAGACCCCGGCATCGCACCATCTGCCGAAACGTCTATAGATGGCATTCCAATATCCGTAAACTTTCGGTAGCGACCGCCAAGTCGCGCCTTCTTTTGTTATCCAGATGAGTGCCGAAAGGAAACGTCTACAATCTTCAGGGGTCCCGACATAGACGTTTGGCAATGTTTGCAGAAACGGGTGTATGCTCTGCCAAGCTGCATCACTAATCATCACAGGCAAGTCTTGAGTGGCATCTATCTGTTGAGTTTGCATGCAACACAGTTTACAAAGACTTACTGAAAATGTCAATAACTTACACAATGTAAACACAACCTAGCAACTTAGGTTATTTTAATAGAGAAAAGGCACCAGAAGGAGATGGAAAAGGGACAGCAGAAGATTGAAAGCGAACAGACGGATCTCCAGTCCCAAATTGACCAGCTCCGCGAACAGATTGAAGCATTACAAAACCCCTCCTCCTAATCTTCTCCCTTTCAAAACCAACCCCCCTAACCCCCCTTATCAGGGGGGAATGAGAGGACGCCCTTGTTGCCCCGCCCCCCTCTGCGTCTTTGTTCCCTAGGAGATACCGCCCTGCTATATTTTCCCCAGGTCCGGTAGGTGCGGTTTGTAACCGCACTGGACAAGCGCAGTTGGAAACAGCGCCTACCAAACGAATCCCATAGAAACAGCACCTACCAATACTTTCAAAAAAGGCTCATGTAAAAAGAGAGTGCAAAGCACGAAGTAAAGGCCCCCTTTGTACCCCCCTTAATCCCCCCGCCCCGATAAATCGGGATTAAGAAACAAGCAGGGGGAGAGTAACCCCTGATAAATCGGGATGCAAGTGCTTGTGGCTTTGGTTGGTAGGATATACCGCCTTGCTATAAACATGTCGCCCCTCTGGGGCTAAAAGCCTCCCCTAATTCTTTACGCATTACGCATCAGACTTGGATCATTATATCAAAAAGCCGTTGCTAAATCAACCAAGCCGTGATACCATATCAGATCATTCCTCTCAAAGGAGACTTCCAATGAAAACGCTTCTTGTCCTTTCAATACTCTTTTGTGTGATTGCTTTGCCGGCTTTCGGTGAGCTGACGGACGCGGATCTTGATAAGATTCGCTTGATTGTTAAGGAGGAGGTCAAAACGGAGATCACCGCAGTCAGGCAGGAAATCACCGGAGTCAGGCAGGAAATCACCGCAGTTAGGCAGGAACTGAAAGCGGAAATCGCCGGAGTCAGGCAGGAAATGAAAGCGGAGATTGCCGGCTCCGAGAAACGGATAAAAGATTATATTGACGCCAAAATAGAGGGTGTCCACAAACGTTTATCAACATACAACTGGGTGATTTCCATCCTCATGCCTCTGATTGTCGCTGCGGTAGGTATCCCCACAGCCATTATCGTGTGGCGGAGCGGAAAGGATCGCTCGCTCGAAAGACGAGTTGAAACGCTCGCAAAGGAAATCGAAACGCTGAAAGAACAACGAATTGTAAACCCCTGACAAATGTCGCTGGCAAGGTTGAAAAGTTGCCCCTTCAACCCCCCTAACCTCCCTTATCAGGGGGGAATATCCGTGTAATCCTTAAATCCGTTGGCTCATGTAAAAAGAGAGTGCAAAGCCCGAAGAGAAACCGAGTTTTGCCGAAAAAACTCGGTTTCTTTGCACTAAATCTTAACATGAGCGAATCCGTTTAATCCGCGATTCAGACGAATGGGACCTATCGCCCCGCTATAAACCTGTCGCCCCTCTGCGTCTTTGTTCCCTAGGAGATACCGCCCTGCTATATTTTCCCCAGGTCCGGTAGGTGCGGTTTGTAACCGCACTGGACAAGCGCAGTTGGAAACAGCACCTACCAAACGAATCCCATAGAAACAGCGCCTACCAATACTTTCAAAAAAGGCTCATGTAAAAAGAGAGTGCAAAGCACGAAGTAAAGGCCCCCTTTGTACCCCCCTTAATCCCCCCGCCCCGATAAATCGGGATTAAGAAACAAGCAGGGGGAGAGTAACCCCTGATAAATCGGGATGCAAGTGCTTGTGGCTTTGGTTGGTAGGATATACCGCCTTGCTATAAACATGTCGCCCCGCTGGGGCTAAAAGCCTCCCCTAATTCTTTACGCATTACGCATCAGACTTGGATCATTATATCAAAAAGCCGTTGCTAAATCAACCAAGCCGTGATACCATATCAGATCATTCCTCTCAAAGGAGACTTCCAATGAAAACGCTTCTTGTCCTTTCAATACTCTTTTGTGTGATTGCTTTGCCGGCTTTCGGTGAGCTGACGGACGCGGATCTTGATAAGATTCGCTTGATTGTTAAGGAGGAGGTCAAAACGGAGATCACCGCAGTCAGGCAGGAAATCGCCGGAGTCAGGCAGGAAATGAAAGCGGAGATTGCCGGCTCCGAGAAACGGATAAAAGATTATATCGACGCCAAAATAGAGGGTGTCCACAAACGTTTATCAACATACAACTGGGTGATTTCCATCCTCATGCCTCTGATTGTCGCTGCGGTAGGTATCCCTACAGCCATTATCGTGTGGCGGAGCGGAAAGGATCGCTCGCTCGAAAGACGAGTTGAAACGCTCGCACAGGAAATCGAAGCGCTGAAAGAACAACGAATTGTAAACCCCTGACAAATGTCGCTGGCAAGGTTGAAAAGTTGCCCCTTCAACCCCCCTAACCCCCCTTATCAGGGGGGAATTGAGGAATCGGGATTATCAGGGGGGAATTTACCGCTTCTGCTTTATCCGTGTCATCCTTTAATCCGTTTAATCCGCGATTCAGACAAAAAGATCTTGCTAACCCCACCAAAGCCGTGATACCATATTAGATGAGTCATCAAAAGGAGCCGGTCAATTATGAGGATCATAATAATCCTATTGCTACTGCTGCTTGCCTCATCCGCGTATGGCGAATTGACGAAGGAAGATCTACGCACCATCGTTAAAGAAGAGGTCGGTGCGTCCGAAAAGCGCGTGAAAGAATATATTGATCTCAAAATTGAGACGGTGAATGCGCGCATTGATGCGTTAGAGAAAAGCCTGAACGCCCGAATTGATGCTGTGGAGAAAAGCCTGAACGCCCGAATTGATTCGACAAATGCCCGAATTGATTCGACAAATGCCCGAATTGATTCGTTAGACAAAAGCCTGAATGGCAGAATTGACGATATACTGACCATAATGATCGCCCTGATTGCGTTGGTAACTGCTGCGATTGCTGTTCCGCAAGTAATCATGGCTTACCGGGAGCGGGGCAAGAAAGAGATGGAAACCCGGCAGGAGGCTCTCCAAACCGAAATCCAACAGCTGCGCAAAAGACTCGCAGCATTGGAAAACACTCCATCGTAATCCTTTCCCCTGTGAGTCTGTAGGGCTTACGGAGTTGAACGCTCAAAACCAACCCCCCTAACCCCCCTTGTCAGGGGGGAATTTACCGCTTCTGCTTTATCCGTGTCATCCTTTAATCCGCTTAATCCGCGATTCAGACAAAAAGATCTTGCCAACCCCACCAAAGCCGTGATACGATATTAGATGAGTCATCAAAAGGAGCCGGTCAATTATGAGGATCATAATAATCCTATTGCTACTGCTGTTTGCCTCATCCGCGTATGGTGAATTGACGAAGGAAGATGTACGTACCATTGTTAAAGAGGAGATCGCCGCGTCCGAAAAACGGATGAAGGAGTATATCGATCTCAAAATTGATGCGCTAGATGACAAGCTAAGTGCCCGAATTGATGCTGTGGATAAAAAATTGGATTGGGTGTGGTTCATGATGATTGGGTTGATTGGATTGGTAACCGCTGCGATTGCTGTACCTCAAATCGTCGTTGCTTACAGAGGCCGGCAGGATATGCAAACTCAAATTGACCAGCTGCGCGAACAGATTGAAGCATTACAAAACCCCTCCTCCTAATCTTCTCCCTTTCAAAACCAACCCCCCTAACCCCCCTTATCAGGGGGGAATTGAGGAATCGGGATTATCAGGGGGGAATGAGAGGACGCCCTTGTTGCCCCGCCTCCCTCTGGGGCTTTGTTCCCTAGGAGATGTCGCCCTGCTATATTTTCCCCAGGTCCGGTAGGTGCGGTTTGTAACCGCACTGGACAAGCGCAGTTGGAAACAGTGCCTACCAATACTTTCAAAAAAGGCTCATGTAAAAAGAGAGTGCAAAGCACGAAGTAAAGGCCCCCTTTGTACCCCCCTTAATCCCCCCGCCCCGACAGGTCGGGATGCAAGCACAAGCAGGGGGAGAGTAACCCCTGATAAATCGGGATGCAAGTGCTTGTGGCTTTGGTTGGTAGGATATACCGCCGGGCTATAAACATGTCGCCCCGCTGGGGCTGTGGAAGGTTACGGCACACGGCGTGTGCCTATTACTTTAAAAAAAAGTTGAAACCAGCCCAATCTCACTATCGTAATATCCCTCGTATAACCATCAGAAATGTGCTTAGAGACCGATTTTATACTTAAATTTTCGAATTCGACGGTTCGTGTGAATTTTTTCACAAAAAAAGGCTTGACAGATATTTGTATCTGTTGTATTATAGGGCGTCATTAATTTTGGATGTAGGTAGAATTGTGTGCACGATTCGGGGTGAAATGACCCCCCTCCCACACAAATACCCCGGGCTCCTATGCAATAGCGAAATCAATTGTATATTGGCATTTTACTAAAGAAAAGGTTACGGCACGCGGTGCCCCGATGAATCGGAGGGAGAAGATTCCTAACCCCCCTAGCCCCCCTTGTCAGGGGGGAATTAGGATGCAAATTGTCAGGGGGAAGCGGGAGATGGAAAGCCACCCTGATGGGATCGGGGGAGGCAAAGCCACCCCGATAAATCGGGATTCAAAGCAATGTGCCTACTACTTTTGAAAGGATTTTTATTATTATGATTGGACCGAAAGACGCATCGAAAAGTGACGAGCGTCAAGTTAAAAACACATCTAACCCTTTAACCCGAAAACGGAAAGGAGAAACACACAAAATGGGTGAACGATGTATGTTAAAAACGTTTTTTGTAATCAGTTTAATGTTGACTGCGGGACTGTTCGGTAACGCCGCGATGGCAGCAGATGGTGACGGAACGGTCACGGTAGGATGGAGCACTCGGCCTGCCGATGGAACCCTGCCAACTTTTGGTGAAGTAGGAGGAACCAATCCTACTATTGATGGCGAGACTGATAACACTGTTCCTCTCAGAGCCGGTGCCAAGATGTCTGTTGTGCGGATTACCTACACGGTAACATCGGATATGGCGGGCGGGATGGTTCGAGTCGGTCTTCCGGGTTGGGATATGGGTAAAATTGACAAGGACGACGATGGCACTACCCCTATAAACGACAAGGATCACTACAAATTTGTGATGATTTCTGCTGATCCAGGTTCAGATGGTGATACTACTGCGGCTGTAGTACTATACAGTACGGACGGTGATTCGCAAAATGTAGACGCGAATGGCACAGAAGACGGGCTCGGGACCAAGGCCCAGGTTGAGGCACTTTTGAAGCGGGTGAAAATCGACAAAAACATGGTCCGGGTTCAGCTTGGTGATGGCGATAGAATTGCCGGTGGTGATGATTGGTCCAATGGGGGAACACTGATAATCGTACTCGGTGATCTCACAGCCGGGACTCCTCATCGGCTTCGTGCGGTTGACGGGTCTAGTGAGGAATTGCCTTATGCGAACATTCCGCTCTCGACGAGTTCCAGTACCAAGAACGGCAACCTTCGTAAGTTAAGTGCACAGGCTAACGTCAGGGTTGGCAATGTTGCCGCCCCCGAAAAAATAGAATTTACGGTTGAACCGGCGAACCTATATATAGGCGAGATGGATCGTGAGGTTGTAATTAAGTACAAAGCCCCCGGACCGTTGTACAGCGGTGATGTTGACGCCAGTGCCACCACGATAGCAATAACCATTCCAGATGGGATCCGGCCGGTAGGGACTGTGGGCAGCGATTCTATAAGGGTGTCAGGACCAAGTATCATATCGGGTACCACGCCCGCTACAATCGCGGCGGACACCGAAATAACTGCAATAACCCTTACGCTTGGTAAGCCCCCCGACGGGGTCAATAAGGATCAGATAACTACCGTTCGCTATACCGCTGCGCTCGTTGGCGATACCGACAGTGATGGAGATGTTGACGGTGATGACACTGATACTGCTGTAGATGATGCTGCGATCAAAAGTAGTTTTTATGTAGATCTTACTGCTGACCCACTTGTACCTAGCATACAACTAGCAATTCAGAGTACAACCGGCGTACCTGCGACGAAGGTCACGGGCGGAGCGATTAGAGCGCTGGCTGGCTCTGGAAAGGTGGAAATTTCGCCTGTCTCTGTGAGTGCGGAGGCGCTGCGCAGAACGATTGACATAACTTATACCGCAGCGACCGATATTGAGGACTTTGACATAAAGATTACTCCAAACGGGCTTGTTATAGATTCCGATAATAAGCTACAAAGGGATAATTCGAATGAATACGGTTATGTCTCCGGTGATGAGCCGGACAGATTAAAGGTAAGTAAAGATGGGTTGTCTATTCTGTGGAGCAAAGTCGACCTTAAGAAGGGTAAAACCCTGAAGGCTAAGATACGCAGGGTCGATGTCGAGGAAGAGCCTAACGAGTATCCCTGGATGGTGAAAGCCAATGTAGCTGATGCTGATCCCACTACTGATGCCGAGACCGACATACTAGAGGCGGACCCTATCCTCTCTGTCGTGAAAACATCGGGGGACCCGGTTCGATTTGAAGTTGAGGGGACCACCATGTTCCCGGCTGGCAGTAAGCAAACCATTCGGTTCAAGTTTACAGCGGATGCGACCCCCATCCGGAATGGCAAGGTTTCGTTGACCATCCCCGCAGCGTTGGGCAGCGCGCCCCAGGTGCCAAAATCGAAAAAAGAGGGGCAGATCAAAACGAGTGTCGATAACAAGCATGTCACCGTGTCTGGGCGTGTCGTCACCGTTAATGTTGAGAAGCTGCCTCTCGGAAACTCTGTTTGGATTGACTATGGTACTACCGCAGAGGACGGCAAGCAAGCGGTGCTCGGTTATATGAGCGGTAAGTACAAGGTTACCGGCACGTTCCGGGCTTCAGCGAATACGCCCACCCGCTCGGTAAAAGCGATAGAGATTGAGCTAGGTAAAATCGGCGATGGCATCGGTCTTACCAGCAAAATCCAATCACCTGTGACGCTATCCCCGACGGTAGTCAAGGCGGGCAGTCTCACCGGTAATGAGATTAAAGTGACCTTCACTTCCGCCGGCACGATGGACGGCGGTAAGGTCGCGCTTGAAATTCCGACTTCGGGGGACTGGGGTTTGATGCAGGACGACCCGCAAAAGCGGAATTATGTGACGACATCTCCGGTTCCGGGCAGTGCTAAAATCAAAGAGGTCACGGTTGAGGCAAACGGAAGGCGAGCGGTCGCGACAATTGATAAGCTTGGCAGAAGCGAAAGTTTCTCGTTTATCTATGGTGGCGGCACCGTGCCGTCGAACAACGGTGTGGACGTCCAGAACGATGTTGGCACTGCCGAGTTCATGGTGCTATCCGATGGGGATGGGGACGATGTTTTCGCCCCAGTTGACAGCATGTTTGAGCAGTCAGCCCGGCAGAAGATACTCAACCCCAAGAAGGTGGGTAAGATTCTTAAAGATGCCGCCGGTAAACTTGTCATAGAAGTGACCAGCGCGCAGGATGGGACAGGTTCTGTGGACTTTGAAGACCCCACGACCCCTCCGGTTGTCCGTGCTGCCGATGACAGTGTGCAGTTGGTATTTGTCTACACCCCGACGCAAACCGTCCAGGATGGGGAGATAAAATTTACCGTTCCTGGCGGTTGGAGTCCGCCGCAGATTGACAATATCGGAGCTAAAGGGTATACCGAAGTGACGGGCGCGGGCTTAGGTTCCCCGTCTGCTACAGGTAATTCACTCAACGTGCCTATCTTCCTCCTTGATAAGGAGCAGACCATCAAAATCACCTACGGCGCAAGCGCAGACGCTACAGGCAGGGTGATGGCTTCCAGTGCGACCGGTGATGCTGCCTTCAAGTTCGCGGTGAAGGGTCATGAGAAGGGTAACCTTGTCCCCATACAACCGGTAACGCTAACGGTCGGGTCACAAGCGAGTGGCAAGGGCAAGGCGGTAATTACCCCGACGGGCGATACCTTACATGCCGGTGATCCGAATCGTGAGATTAAAGTGGTCTACACCGCAGCAGGTCAGATGGTTGCTGGTCAGGTTCGGTTGACCATCCCGACCGGTTGGTCTGCACCGACCGCTGAGAGTGTAACAGCGATGGTTAACATGGACGCGGCGACACCTACCTTTACCGATCAGATGATTGTTGTTGATGGCGTCAACTTGCTAGCAGGTGGCACAGTCACCTTTGTCTATACCGGCACAGTGCAGCCGATGAAGGCGGAGGGTGTCAAATTTGCCGTCGCCTCTCACGGTGGGCTTGCAACAGATATGTTTGCAGATGTCTCCGGTATGGATACGGTGCTCACAGTTGATGTCCAGGAGGCGAGACCGGGTGCCGGTATGGCTATGGTCGAGCCGATGATTGTCCAAGCCGGTGCGACCGGTGTGAACCTGACCTTTACCTACACCGCGGTTGGGCAGATTGATCCACCGCGCGAGTTCCGTGTGCGGGTTCCCATGAGTTGGGGGACACCGACCAATGAAGGAACTTTTGTGGACAATAAAAACACCTACTCCGTTGTGCACAGAGACAGCAGTGGCGGAATTCAAACGGCGATTGTGGAAGAACTTCCCCCAATCGGTCAGGAGATGGTAGCCCGTGTGAGAATAGCCGGGCTTAATGTAGAAGCGGGCGATCAGATTCAATTCATTTATGAGAACCTTGACGCGCCGGCGACCACTGAAATCTCTGCGTTCCAGTTGAGTTTTGATAACAAAACAGTTGAAGGCAACGTGCAGGTCCGGGTCCAAGACTCTACACCGAGCATGCTCTCGCTTGCAAGTGCTGGCACCGTTTCGGCGGATGCAGGTGCAATGCCGCTCGGAATCACCGTCGGGCTAGCAGATGCCGATGGGGACGCGGTTGCGATGGAGACTGATACGATGGTCACCCTGACATCGACATCAGCGACCGGGGCGTTCTCCATGATGGCTGGTGAAGCGGGAACAGCAAGTGCCACAGTAACAATTGCTGGCGGCGATGTCTCTGCAATGGTCTACTACACAGATTCAACCGCTGGGACAGCGACCATCAGTGCATCTGCACCGGGTCTCGAAGGTAAGGACCACATGGTTACAGTCACCGGTGGTGTGATAGAGATTACCTCTGTTATGGTCAGCCCCACGGTTGCGAAGGACGGTGCTACTGTTACCGTTACTGCTATGGCAAGTGCCGGTCAAGCACCGATGGTTACCATAGAGAATATCGTTACCGGTGGAGGGATGGTCGAGTCACCGGCTGGTACTTACACCCGCACCGATACACTGGCTGCAGGCACCCAAGAGGGAATGCACAGGGTCAGCGTGAGTATTGGTGATGTCATGATGGCAGCGGGCGATATGTTGACAGTTGATAACACCCCGCCGACCGTAACCGTTACAGCACCAGAGAGTGCGATGAACGGCGATACTGTCATGATCAGTGCTACGGTTACAGAAGCGGGTACAGTCTCCTCCGTTACGGCGGATGTCTCTGAACTCGATTCAACCCAGACCGCTATGGTCGAATTGACGATGGGAACTGACGGTTCCTACAGTGCCTCTCACCCCATCAGTGATGACAACGCAGCCCTTAACGGTGCGAAGACAATCACTGTGACGGCGACAGATGCCGCTGGTAACATGGGAACGGACACAGCCTCGGTTGAGTTGATGAATACGTTGTCCTACACCTCAACGATATCGTCCGGTAGTACCCTGTTCCACGTGCCGTTGGATGTCGAAGGTCTGGACACTATTGCTCACCTCAAAGAGAGGCTTGGCGATGCTGTTAGCCTTGTTACTATCCTTGATGCAGCTACTGGTTCATGGAATAGCAGGAACGATGATGTACCCATCACCGCTGATCTCGGTATGATCCTTGTGACGACTGATGATATAGTCTACACCTTTGAGGGTCAACCGTGGGGCGGTAGAACATCAACGGTTGCTCTAAGCCAGGGTACTAACCTCATCGGTCTGCCCCTTGACGCTGCGGGTATAACCAATATCAGCGACATCATCACAGTCGGTGCCGGTGCTATCGCCAGTGTCATTGATGGTATTGGCAGTGAGGCTTCAACGATTGCA
This sequence comes from Candidatus Poribacteria bacterium, assembly GCA_965208425.1. GTDB lineage: Bacteria > Poribacteria > WGA-4E > WGA-4E > PCPOR2b > PCPOR2b. The sequence goes on from OZ242335.1 coordinate 1,242,862, forward strand.
GCTGCCGGCGACCCTGGTGATGGTCCTGTCATGGGTGACAGAGCATATCAGGTGATAGCCACATCAGCTACAACCATTCCTCTTCTCGGTAACGGTTGGAGCAACGATGTTGCAGGTACTGCACCCGTCGCGCTCGCAGGATACAATGTTGAGGGTCAAACGGCTGTGCTAGATGTCAACGGTGCTGTCGTTGATGAACTCACCGGATTGGCGAGGGAAGGCTTCCGCGTCAAGGTGAAGAACCTGTCAACCAAAGCCGGGCTCAGCGAGGTCACCTCCGTCGAAATGGCAGAGGGGTACAATATGACCTTTGTTGACCTCAAGGCTGGACATGCAGCACGGGTCGGCGATATCCTTGAGATTTCCGCTGATTCACCGAGTCCGTTGATTGGTGTTCAACCTGTGCGTCATATCGTAACGGTTGAAGATGTGAAGAAGAGTATCCTCGAACTGGAAGACCTCATCGCGTATGAGATTCCGGCAGAGACGGAACTGCTTCGGAACTATCCGAATCCGTTCAATCCAGAAACGTGGATTCCGTATCGTCTGGCAGAAGATGCTAACGTATCGTTGACCATCTACGATGTAAATGGTGAAATGGTACGCACGATTGATATGGGACATCAAAGTGCAGCAGTCTATGAGTCGAGAGCCAAAGCAATCTACTGGGATGGTCGTAACCGTTTCGGTGAACAGGTTGCCAGTGGTATCTACTTCTATAGCCTGAGTGCAGGTGACTTCTCAGCGACCCGTAAAATGGTCATTCTGAAGTAACCGTAACCTTCCACCCTCCTGACAAGGGGGGTAGGGGGTTAAACTCACCCAATATAGCTGTTGAATGTCCCTCACTGGGGCATTCAACAGCTTTTTTTTTGCCCAAAGACCAGTAGATATTAAGCCCCCCTGACAAGGGGTTTCCCCCTGATAAGGGGGACTAAGGGGGTTTTGGGATTTAGGGGATTAGGGGATTTACCGGTATAAGTCCCCCTGACAAGAGGTTTCCCCCTGATAAGGGGGACTAAGGGGGTTATGGGATTTAGGGGGTTTTGGGATTTAGGGGATTGCAACTCCCGAATCTGGCTTCCATGTGCAACCTTTGCGTAATTGCTGTTACTTATAGATTATTGCTGATTACTTAACTCCCCTAACTAACCGTAGCGATACGGTCACCGTCACCGTTTCCGGTAAGTGATAAGGACTTAACCCCCCTAACCCCCCTTATCAGGGGGGAATTAGAGAATCGGGGTCTTATCTTGCCTAAAAATTTCCCGCAGATTGCTTTGAATCCCAACCGCAGCGGAGTGGTATTATGAGTACCGAGTCAAAAAGTAAACAAAGGAACACCTCCTCCTTGTCAGAGGAAAACATAGACGAACAACTCCCCCCTGACAAGGGGGACAATCAAAACAAACAACTCCCCCCTGACAAGGGGGGCAGGGGGGGTTATATACCCTACAACAAAAACCTAACACAAAAAGCACAAAAAAATCGTAAAAATCCAACTCCAGCAGAGCAGAAACTATGGTATGAAATTCTGCAAAGCAAACGACTAGCCAGTCTGAAATTCACCCGCCAGAAACCGCTGGCTGAATACATTGTTGATTTTTATTGTGCCGAACTGATGCTTGGCTATTGAGATTGATGGCGATACCCATCCAGGGCAAAAACAGTACGATAAAGACAGGACTAAAAACCTTAACAAAGTTGGGATTGAAGTCATTCGATATACTAATGCTGAAGTACTGAATAATCTTGAAGGGGTGTATCAGGATTTGCAGAAACGCATCTCTGCGAAGAAACCCCCTAAATCCCCCTTATCAGGGGGACTTGATAAGCGCATCTATTGAGGATAACGAATCCCTCAAGCGCAGAGGAACTTTGGTAGATTTTAGAATTAATTGGACACTGCAAATCGGCGAGGTTAGCAAACCTCGCCTACCGGGGTGGGAAAAATCCGGGCTATGACCCCGGTAGGTGGGGTTTTCAACCGCACCACATCGGCGCAGTTACAAACAGTGCCTACCAATTTGGAGGTTAGAAACAGCACCTACCAAACGTTCGGGGGTCCGGTAGATATGGAGGAAAACCAAACATGAACACCGCTCCCAAACATCGAAGCCACAACCTCCACACAAGGCACATATTACCACATCATCATCTGTACACACCAGCGACAGAAAACTCTAATGGACCGTACAATTGCATCAATTATCTTCAAAACATTCGACTGGCTCGAAACAGAGAACCGCCAACAATGGGTATGTATTATGGTGATGCCGGATCATGTACACACGGTTATTAAACTTGGACAAGGGCAGACGCTGGGACAAGTTTTGCATTCGATGAAACGTTTTACAGCACGCGAGATTAACAAACATCGATCCCGGACCGGTCCTGTCTGGCAAAAAGGTTATACTGATTGGGGCATTCGGGACGAGATCACCTTAAACAAAACAATCCGCTATTGTTATGCGAACCCTGTGAGAGCGGGTATAGTAGCGTCAGCTCGAGATTATCCATATTGGCGATGCAAATTTAAGATGGAGGCTCATGTAAAAGGAAAGTGCAAAGCACGAAGAGAAACCGAGTTTTGCCGAAAAAACTCGGTTTCTTTGCACTAAATCTTAACATGAGCGAAGATGGAATAGTCGCCGTAGTGTAGGTTGAGACGGCGCAGTTGAAAACAGTGCCTACCAAAGGTTCAGGGTCCGGTAGGTGCGGTTTGTAACCGCACCGAATGGGCGCGCGGGTTGAAACGGCGCAGTTATAAACAGCGCCTACCAGATAGAGGACCGGTAGGCGCGGTTTGCAACCGCACTGGCCAAGCACGGTTGGGAACAATGGTTACCCATTCGCGTTGTGTTGAGACGGCGCAGTTAGAAACAGCACCTACCAAACAGGACCCCGGTAGGTGCGGTTTTCAACCGCACTGCATCGGCGCAGTTAAAAACAGCGCCTACCAAACATGGGGAGCACCTACCAACCTGATGCACGCAAATGGGAAAAGGTCTGTCGGTGCATTTAGCCCCAGTTGCTTTGAATCCCGATTTATCGGGGCGGGGCGACATGTCTATAGAATAGCGACAGGTCCCCTCCCCCAAGCCCCAGCGGGGCGATATGTGTGTCGTAAATTTGATTATTTTTGATAGGTGTCAAGTATGAAAACTCGACCTACAGGTTGTCTAGCAACTTGCGTTATAGATATAAGAAGCCAAGTAGGCAGGAGTCCGAAGAATGGTGAGATTAGACGGTACGGACGGCGAGAAAATCAAGGAAGATTATCGGTTTTTAGCATGTAAATCGGTAACGTGGTTTAGCACCTTATCGTTTGTTTCACTCCTAAGATTATGCACATCATCTTTCATCTCTCGTATCTCTTCACGGAGGGCAGATATAATTCGTGCTTCAGAAGCTGATAATGCTTTGTCTAAATCTTCATTCGTTACTACATTGTTTGTTAAGTGAAAGAATACAATGCCTACTCCTATCACTGTTAGTGCTAGCAGGACGATGGGGCATACTACCATTGTTCTTTCAAGGAATTTATCTACAGTCATGAGTTTACCTCCATGCGTCAACATTTTAATGAAAGTCAAATTAATTTTACAAGGATATTCCAGCATAGTCAAGCAAAAAGACAAGACACCTAACTTTCGTCTCCCGGTAGGTGCGGTTTCATGAAGTTTAATTTATTAAATCGGTAATCCCGATTTTCCTCCAAACACCTCGAAACATAGGGTAGGCGCGGTTTTCAACCCTGGTCTCGATTTATCGGACCGCGCTGGTCAAGCACAGTTATAAACAGTGCCTACCAAACGTTCGGGGCCCGGTAGGTGCGGTTTGTAACCGCACCGAATGGGCGCGCGGGTTGAAACGGCGCAGTTATAAACAGTGCCTACCTGACAGGGGGGCACCGAATAGGCGCAGTTATAAACAGCGCCTACCAAACGTATCTCGTTTTCTGGTTTTCCCGTTTTCTTTGCCGAATCCGTGATTCAGACAAAAAGACATTGCTAAATCAACCAAACCGTGATAATATATTAGACCATCCCTCCAGACAAAGGAGCCCAGTCGATCATGGATTTTGCATCATGGAGCCCCTCCCACACCATCTTGGTGCTTTTTATTATCGGCGGTTTCATCGGACAGATTGCTATCCTGTTCCATCGCACAGGACGGTTGGAGCAACGAGCCGAACGGTTGGAGCAACGGGCAGATAGAACAGACGAGCGAATTGACAAACAAAGTGAGATGTTTTTTCAGGCTTTAGAGCGGCTTGAAGAACGGATGAATCAACGGTTCGCCGAGGTCACTTCTATTTTGCGAAGTGAGATCAATCAGCAAGGCTCTGATCTGCGGAGTTTGATAAATCAGCAAGGTGCTGATCTGCGGAGTGAGATCTCTGATGTGCGCGGGGAAATCCGCGACCTCCGATTGGAGATGAGCAAACTGAACCAGAACCACATCGACCACTTGACCCATCATCACGAGAGTTGATAGGATTCGCGTAATCATTTTCGCTCCCCGGTAGGTGCGGTTTGTAACCGCACCGAATCCCCTCCACCCCGGTAGGCGCGGTTTTCAACCGCGCTGGTCAAGCGCAGTTACAAACAGCGCCTACCAAACGTGGGGAGCGCCTACCAAACGGTAGAACGGTTATAAGTCCCCTTGACAAGAGGTTTCCCCCTGATAAGGGGGACTAAGGGGGTTGGGGATTTAGGGGGTTGGTTGTACATGTCGCCCCTCCCCGATAAATCGGGATTCAGAGCAACTGGAGCTTAAATACCTGAGGGGTGTGCGTAAATAGATAATAGGTTCGCTCATCTTAAAAGAAACAGGACTTGCCCAGCCGAACGGTCAAAGCCCTTTCTCCCCCTTTAGCTGGCACTGAGGGGTGTGTGGGAGGGGCATCTCCCGCGAAGCGAGGATCCCGATAAATCGGGACCTGCCCCGATACGCCCGATGAATCGGGCAACTACAGTCTAAAGTGCGTAAGTCCTAAGAAAGTGTTGTGTTGGGTTTCGCTATCGCTCAACCCAGCCTACGAAAAATCCCCACTCCCCGCCTCCTCTCCTTTTCTCCCGCTGCGTCCTCGCGCCTTTGCGTTAAATGTTTCTTCACAAGAAATCTGAAACCGATACACCTCTACCTTCGTATTATTATCGGGGATCTACATCAATCTCTATCCAAAAGCGATTTTGCGATTCCGGCGATGTTTCTGTGAAATTTTTCACAAAAAAGTCTTGACAGATTTTTCAATCTGTTGTATCATAAGGCGTCTTTACTTGAACCTAAATTATTTAGGCAGGGCTTACGCAAATTGAACACATAATTGGCATATTTTGCTGAAAAATGGTTATTTATGGTGAATTAGAGAAATAAGTAGACAGTACCAATAACTCCGGCTTTCACGAAGTTGTCAAAGTCCCCCTGAACCCCCTCTGATAAGAGGGAAAAGACAAGTGGCACCTCCCGATAAAATCGGGGGAGAAGATCCCTTCTCTTATTTTCTCTCCTTGCTGGGGGATTTAGGGGGTTGGCTGTCCTTGAGAGTGACTAAGTAATCTTAAAATCTACCATAGTTGCATTTAACTCCTTAACCCCGCTTATTAAGGGGGACCCCTCCCGATTTTATCCCTGATGGATCGGGACAGGCGGGATGCAAGTGCTTGTGGCTTTTGCTGCACTAATGCTTAATATGAGTGAAAATGGTTTCATATATTGACACATCTTTTAATACACGTTGGCACCTTGATAAAAAAAACAGGGGGCGTCCCGATAACATACGGGTCTACACCTACGTGCCCCAAAGCAGACAGAAACCGAGTTTTTGTATAGACTCGGTTTCTCTAATTATGGTGAATTAGAGAAATAAGTGGACATTACCAATAACTCTGACCGTCGCGAAGTTTCAAAAGTCCCCCTGACAAGTTGAGCGTCAGCGAAATCCCGATGAAATCGGGGGGGGATTTAGGGGGTTAGCTGTGAATTAGGAGTGTCTAAGTAATTCTAAAATCTACCATAAATCATACTGATGGGAACCTTCAGGAGGATAAATATGAGTAGCAAGAAGTTCGTTTGTTTATTTATGGTATCGATTGTCTGCGCTTTGGTTGCCGCAGGCGGCATTGCCCATGGACAGTCTACCAGTATAGTAGGTATGAAGGGAACAGTCACGGATGGCGACGGTACGCCTGCTGCCGGACTTAGGATAAGCGCGGAGACGGATTCCATTTCCGCTAGTTCCTTTATTGGCTTTACGTCGCGTGCCGATGGCACCTACAACATAGGTATGGTTCCTGGTGTTAGTGCAAAGATAAACGTTGGGGACGAAATCAGACTTACTGCAACCGATGCTGGGGGCAATGTTGCTGGGAGAGCATCGTATACGGTAACAGCTACGGATATAAACACTGTCATCGCAACTATTGATATTTCCCTTTCAACAGTTACTGTCGAAGTCACCGTTGAACCGAGTGCCTTCACGGCGGATTCACCGGCAAACGGGTTAGTTACCGTTACCGTCACCGATCAAGAGGGTCCTATAACAGACGCGAGCGTCACGTTTAGCCTGTCCCCTAATGTTGGATCGGTTACCGCAGCGACAAACCGAGGAGGTGGCACGTACGAGGCAGCCTACACCTCCGGCGGAACCGCAGGACCGATAACGCTCACCGCAACGACGCAAACAGGTGCTTCGGCAACAGCGACGATAACAATTAACGCTGGTCCGCCCGCAGCAGTTGATGTCAGCGCAGTCCCGGAGACAGTCTCTAGCCTAGGGAGTTCGATCATCACCGCGATGGTCAGCGACAACGGCGGCAACGGTGTCGGCGGTTTAACCCTGACCGGAACCACATCGGGCAGCGGAACGCTAACCAACTTTGCACCGGCTGCAGCTTTCGGGACATACACAGCGACCTATACCGCGCCCACGGTTGACGCCGATGGCACCGAAACGATAACAGTCATGGCGGACGGCGTTTCAGGAGAAGCGACCGTAAACTTAACTCCTGTTCCGCCCGTTGATGTCAACATTATAGTTATAGAAGGTACTGTACTCAAAGCGGACGGTGTGACCCCCGCTGACGGCGTTACAACGACGGTTACAGTCAGGTCAAACGTGCAGGCGATCACCACCGGTATGGATGGTACATATTCGGTGACGTTCGTTAATCTTCTCGGTGGGGTTGTTGCAAGCACCGGTGATTCCGTTTCGATTGCCGTGACCGATACTACCGGCGCATCGCGTGGTGGAACAGACTTTGTCCTGAACAATGACCATCTCGGCGATGGCGGCACTGCGACTGTCACAGCACCGGCTGTTACGACCGATATTGTCGTGCCGCCCAGATCTGTCAATATCTTGGTTGTGGAGGGTGACGTAATCTCGGCTGACGGTGTTAACCCCGTTGAGCGAGTTGATCTGACTGTTACCGTTACCGTGGGCTCCAACTCACCCCAGACAGCTGTACTTGGGGAAGATGGAAGCTATTCGGTGACAGCCGTTAATCTGCTTGGGGCAGCTGCAAGTACCGGCGATCTGGTTTCAACAGTTGTTGTGACCGATGCCGATGGCGCGGTACGCGGCACAGCCGAACATGAGTTAACAAATGCAGAACTTGGCGAAGACGGGTCGGGGTCGGTTAAATTAGACGTGATGACCGATATCGCGATTCCTCCCAAGTCCGTCAATATCCTCGTTGTGGAGGGGGTTGCCTACAAAGAGGATGAAACAACCCCTGTGGGTGCAGAACTTGACGTTACGATCACCGTCGGTTCAAACGCGCCTCAGACAACCCAAACTGCGTCGGACGGCTCCTTCTCAGTTACAACTGTGAACCTACTCGCTCCCGTTGCGAGCACCGGCGACCCTGTTTCAATCGTTGTGTCGGATGGCAGCGGCGAACGTGGTAGGGAAGAATTCGCGCTGACAAACGCCCAGATCGGCGACACCAATTCCGCGACTGTCACGCAAAATGTGATGACAAATATAGGTCTCACTTCGAGTATCCTTGCTACCATAGGCACAGTTTACCTCAAAAATGGTACTATGAGTGTAGCAGCAGAGCGTCATTTGAGGGAAGGCGATCTGACCGTCGTTGTGACCAACACCACGCGCAATACGCACGAGAGCGGGCTCGTTGATGATGATGGCGGGTATGATGTTACCTTCCTGAATCTGCTCGGTATCGTCGCGGAGACGGGTGATGTACTCACCCTTGAGGTGCAGAATGAAGCGGGTGAGACGGTCGGGACGATGACCCACACCCTCACCTCCGTGGAGGTCAAGGCGGCGAGCATAGAAGTTGATATTCATACAACTGTCCCCGCTATAGCCAACGTCCTTAATATCGTTGGTAGCGTCATTGAGCTAGACAGTAGCGCGGCAGGTCCGGGACTTGAAGTCACCATCACACTTGCGATGAATGGGCATACCATGCCCCCCATGAAGACCACGACAGATGCGGCTGGTGGCTATGAATATACCTTTGTTAATCTGTTGGCTCCAGTGGCTTCTACCGGCGATGTCCTGAGGGTTGATGTTTTACGCATGGCAGATCAGTTCCACGGTCATACTGGAGATATGTCGTTACACTCCTACCAACTCGCTGGTGGAACGATAACCGTTGACCCGATAACGCTGATTCCGCCCAAGTTAGAGTTGGGTGGTCTCTCCATCAACACGCACTATACTGGCATCCAAGATCCGATTATCCAACAGCTGCTCGGCGCGGATCTCTCAGGACTTGCTGCCACTGCTATTGCTCTTGCCGGAGATCTCGCGGAAGATGTAATAGGGAGTAATCCATTGGTAGGTTTTCCGGCGAGTTTGTTCTCTCTGCTCTCACCAATCCTTGCTTCCGTAGGTACGCACTCGATTGAGCTGCCAGCCGGGTTTGATCCAGATGACGAAAATATCGCTCAAGAGAACTTCGGTAATGCCATAACGACGAGACCGACAGCGTGGCAATCTCTCTCAGCAGACCGACGGCACCCCGGTCGATGGGTTAATGGGGACCAACTGCATCTGTATCTCGTTGGTGCGCCGACCATCTCCGATGTGACGTTTATGCTCAACGGATCGCCTACACCAGGAACGTCCGTTCCTGCCGGCGGTTCCTTTATGTATAACTTCCAACTGGAAGAGGAGTGGATAGCGCTCTTCTCTGGAAATATGCCGACCTTCGGGGCGGTGCAGCTCATGATTGACGGGCAAATGCCGATCGATATGACCCGGGACAATATGGGCGTGTGGTCAGCGGAGGCAGCGTTGAGCCCCGGTTCCAAAGTCTCCTACTACTATATGGTTACGCTTTCTAAGCCGTATGTCGATCCAATGGCTGGTATAACTATTACCACATTCCCGCTCATCGATCCGCGGAACCGACAGGTTAAAACATCTAGACTAAGTCACGCCATTGAGGGACTCCTCCAATCAGAATTGGGTGCATTGGATTCGGGTGTGAGGTCTGTGTTCAGCGTCCCAGCGGTCAATACCCAACAATCCCTCTGGGTTGCCACGCTACCTCTCGCTGCCGATACTGGTTACCGAGTGGATGTCAATGTGAACTATCGTGGTGGTCACTCAGAGAGCATCACCGGCAAGATGTTCTACGTCGACACGACGCCACCGACCGCCACAGCCGCACTAGATGCAAGCCAACCTGGTGTGTATATGCGTCCAGATGGAACTTATGTCGCAACCGGTCCGATGCCGGGAGAGGCGAGCTTAACCGTTTCCGCAACCCCAGGTGCCACCTCAGGGGCTGCGGGGTATCTCTACCAGTTGGCTGCGTTGGATGCTTCAGGCTATCCAGGAGCGTGGAATCCAGCGGTGACTGCGGGTCTGCTACCCTTAAACTTGGATACGCTGCTCAACAATCCCGTTAGCGTGTTGCCGTTGACGCTTCGTCCACCACATCAGATAGACATGCTCATCCGCAATTCAGAGGGTAGAGCGTTGCTCGGTACATACGGACTCCGCGCTGTCGGTATTGACAGTCTCCTCAATATGGACTCAGGCAGAGGTCCCGATGTGGTGGTGGAACTTGTTCCGCCAGACAGTGATGTTGCGGTTGTCACCTCCGTGCAGTCAGACTTTGACGGCAATGGAGTCATCGAAGGGCTTGAGATGCAGTACACCTCCGGAGATGTTGTTGTCTTCTCCAATTCGGTGGTTGAGCTAACTGTCCGTATGGAAAAGCGCTCCGTTCATCCATTGACATCGATCGCCCTTGAATTCCAGCTGCCGGGCGGTGGTTGGCAACCGATCGGCCTCGCAAGCGCGGATCAACTCGCCGGTGCCATGCAGGGCGACGAATTGTCGTTCTCTTTGCCGGTTCCTGATGTCCCCTTCTTGCCGGATAGAGGTAGCCACGTGTCGGTGCGTACCGTTACAACCAATGATCTAGAGGTTGTCCACGAAGAGGCGTTTTCTGCTATGTACCAGCGTCGTCTAGCACCTGAGGTGTCAGCGATTCACACGCAGGCAGCGGAACATCACCCCGACAGTGGTGCACCGCAGGGCATGATCACGATCAGTGCATTCACACAGGCGATGACAGCACCGAATACAACCGGGGTTCAGTTGGAGGTTCGTCGTTCCGCAGATGCGGATGATGCTTGGCAGCCGCTCGGTATCGTACAGTTAGCCAATACAACGGTTAGCTCTCATGTGCAGATCGCTATCATCGAAGATTTGGTCAGTGCGATCGTCAGCGGTTCACCGACCGCACCGATTGCTCCGCTCTATCGAGAATGGCCACTCTCCGTAGATACTGCGACGCTTGAGGATACCATTTTAGATGATACCCCTGCCGCAAGCGATGCAAGCCTAGATGACAACCCTTACGTGGTTAGAGCCATCGCGGTTGATACGGCTGGCACAGGTTATCCATCGGCTGCCGGAGTAACCGATAGTTTCTCTACCGATAACTACTCACCCACAACGATTACCACAGTTGCTAATGAAATTGAGATGGTCGCTCCCCGTGAAGATGGAAGCTACTACGTCAGCGGCTTAATCCATGACAGTGTACCCGATCCGATGCTGACCCTGACCGCATGGACAGGCGCGCATCCGAATGCCTTCACCGGTGGCATAGCTCTCGCTGTCAACGATGCCGCTACCGGCGCATCGATCGGAATTTCGGAGACAGCCTTCAACGCCTCCGGCGGTTATACCTACACAGGTGTCTTTAATCTGGGATCGATCCCGAATGGGACGTATACCTTCATGGCAGTGGCACACGGTGCTGATGGTACGCCAGAGGCGAGAATTGTCGCTATGGAAATCACCGTTGAGGTGGGCAATTTCACACCGCCTGAGAATTTCGCAGATCCGACGATCGATATTCTCAACATTATTGATACCGAGGGTGATGCACGTAGTCCCAGTGAACTTGATGCGATGTATCCTATAGGGTTCCCGGCGATTGGCGATGAGATTAAAGCTACGTTAATCGTGCCGAATGTCGCCGCAGGCGATGTCGATGTTCTCATTGGAGCTGGTGGAATGTCCGCAGCGGCGATGGGTGGACTCATAGTCATGGAGCCCGATGTAGACAATAACATCGTGATTTGCCTTGATACCTCTCAACTTGACGAGGCTATGTATAACCTCGTCGGAATGGTGAACAAGCCAAACGGGTCCGTCCCATTCGGCTTGCCGTCAATCCGAGTTGACAGGACAGGTCCTGAAATCGAGATTGTATCGCCGATAGCACGGCATCAAGTGACCACATTGCCAACCATTCAGATCGATTATACCGATGCGACTGGTTTCGATCCAAACGACATGGCGATGGATCCAATGCCTGTTGTGATCAGCTTGACCCGCTTGGCAGATGACGTAGATATTGATATCACCGAAACTTTGATTCGCATCACGTCAGCGCCCGCTGGTGAGGTATTGAGCCAGAGCGGTACCATTGTCTACACGCACGACGACCCGGTAATCGGCGGTGCATATCGCATCGACGCTACCGTGACGGATGTGCTCGGCAATGTCAGCGCCGCAGCGCCGGTTGAGTTTACCGTCGAAGGTGTGCAGCCAACAGTGTCATTCGTATCGCCGCTCACCGGACGGATTATTGATCCGAGGCAACCTTTGATTGTCAGTGTCGCTCTCACCGGTAACGGTGATATCACGATCACTGAATTCCAAATCAACGGTAATGACATCGAAGGGACCTTAGAGGATAACTGGCTGACCTACACCATGCAGCCGCCCCTTGTCGACGGAGATGATTCAATTCTTCAACGCGGAAGCGATAACACTATTTCTGTCAAGATTGTCGATAGCGAAGGGCGAACTGCTGAAGGTTCCGCTAGTTTCGTGCTCTCCTTAGATGATACCGCGCCAATTATTTCGGGTCCCGCTCCGACGGGTATAATCACTCGGAAAATTGGTCGAATTACCGCACGTGTGAGCGATAATGAATCGAATATCACACGCGTTCAGTACGCGCTTGATGATGCGCCACTTACGGATATCTCGTTCTCACCGGGTAGAGTCGTCGAAGTGGGAGGCGGGAAAGAGGTAAAAGGTCAGACCTCATTTAACCTTTTCGATGCGCCACTTGGAACACATAGCGTGACGATTGTTGCCGAAAGTACCGGTGGTTCTACAACCTTAACGTGGGAATTCACCATAGTTGCGCCGGATACGACACCGCCAAAGGTTGTCACCTATTCGCCGCTCGGAATCATTCGGACGGATAGACCGGTACTCGCTGCGACAGTGAGCGATGAATCCGGCTTCAAGCGGGGCGGCATCACACTTATCCTCGCAGGTGTCCCCGGAAATCAAGGTTCAGGTAGACGTTCAAGCCCAACCTCTACAACTGTTACATTCACGCCAAGCATCTCGGTTACACCGGGGCCATACACTGCAAGGCTCACGGTGGTAGATAGATACAATAACCGAACCGAGGCAGAATGGCAATTCACAGTTGAGTTGGACGAGACGCCGCCATCAATTACGACCACCTCTCCGCACGGCGTTGTTCACGCGGATAGACCGCTTATCACGGCTTCCGCCAGTGATGATATGTCCGGGGTGGATAGCATCGAAATTACCGCCAAAGATGATGCGGGGCTGCCAGTCAATGGTATCAACGTGGTGCGCTCTGATAAGACAGCAGCCACCTTTACACCGAGCCAGGAGTTGAGAGACGGAACGTATACCGTTGATGTTAAGGCGACGGATATGAGTGGCAACGTGGCGGCAGCGAGATGGCAATTTACTGTTGACCTTGACCTGATACCGCCAAGTGTTATCCTCACGCGTCCATCGCAGGAACACACCGAAAATCGACGACCAGTTATCTCCGCAGCATACACGGATAACATGTCGGGCGTTGATCCTGATTCGATTAAGCTGACGCTTGATGGGAGCACGATTAAACCGGACGAGGTGTCAGAGACTCAGTTGGTATTCACGCCTGAGTATGATCTTTCGTTTGGTTCACATACTGTGACGTTGGAGCTTTCCGACTTGGCGCCGAAGCCGAATAAGACAGTTCATGAGTGGACTTTCTATGTCGAACGGGTCGGGATTGCGGATGCGCGTAATTATCCGAATCCATTTGACCATGAAACCACGATTGCCTTCAGGGTTTCCAGACAAGCAAAGATAACAATCCGGGTTTACGATTTCACCGGTAGGCTTGTCGCAACGCCTCTCTCAAATTCAATCAGAGAAGCGGGGCTAGTCGAAGTAGAATGGCACAACGAAACGAGTGCGGGCGATCACCTCGCACGCGGTGTCTACTTCTGCCATATCCTCATGGAAAGTGAACTGGAACCGCAATCTGCTATTCTGAAGATGGCAATCATAGCCGACTAACATTCACTAGATCTCCTGACTCGCGAATCCAACCGATTCCGAGTCAGGGGATTTGCCTTCATAAAGGAGGGAGACAATGTTTCAACTAAGGCACAAAGTACTATTCAGTTCAATCGGGCTATTTGCCCTCGTAGTTTTGCTTGCACCTGTCTGCTTTGCCGGCGTGAATGCTGCACCTCATCTTGGGATGGGTAGCGGTGCGCGATCCCTCGGATTGGGCGGTGCATTTACCGCTGTCGCCGACGATGCGACTTCCACAATATGGAATCCCGCCGGACTACCGGCGGTGGATGATTTAACAATAACGCTGTCCTCCGCACGAATGTCTCTTGATCGAAGACACAGTTTTATCGGATTGATCAAAAGCGTAGGCAATGGCGGTCTGGGATTATCGGTGATCAATGCCGGTGTTGATGGTATAACTTCTTACAATAGCAAGGGAGACCGGACCGGATCATTTAACCACAATTCTAACGCATTTGCCCTCTCCTACGGTCATGATCTTGGTGCTGTTAGCCTCGGCGCGAGCGCGCGTATGTATACGGATAGCTTCGGAGATCATTCGAGCACAAGCGGTTTCGCCGGTGCCGATATCGGACTGCTTGGACACAACAAAGCGAGCACGTTCAGCTACGGTATCGCAGCGAGAAACCTCGGCAGTGCAATCGGAGACAATCAGGTGCCCGTCAAGATAGCAGGCGGTCTTGCCTATCGCGTCCTCCATAAGAATGTTGCGACCTTTTCTGTCGATGTCGAACACGAGGTTATCGATTTGCCAGAATCCCCGACTAGCCTTCATCTTGGGACGGAATACCTGATAGCGAATACCTTCGCAATTCGGGGCGGGACCAAACTGAATACCGATCGCACGCAGCTTTTTGCTGGATTTGGCGTTAATGTGGGTGGATTGCAACTCGATTACGCGTTGAAAGCAGCCGATAGCGCTGTCAATAACCTCGACGATGACAGTACGCATTTCTTCTCAATCTCTTATAGCTACTAATTCTAACGACCCGACCAACCCGGTAGGTGCGGTTTCCAGCCGCACCGGTTTGGAGTGTCTCAGTAATTCTAAGATCCACCATAATTCTAACGACCCGATTATACCAAAGGAGTATGTTATATGAAGACAATGAAATCGATCCTGCGCTTCTCGCTTATCCTTTCGATCTGTCTGTTTTTGACCGGGGCAGCCTATATCCTCACTGCCTCTGCTAAAATTACCCCCAATCCAGATATGGATGGGACAACGCTCATTACCATCGTTAAGGGTGATACCCTGTGGGATCTCGCTACAAAACACCTCGAAGATCCGATGAAATGGCCCGAGTTCAAACAGTACAACACCTTTACCAATCCCGACCAAATCTACCCCGATGAAATGATGCGAATCCCCGCCGAAATGGTGGAGGAGATCATAGAGGTAGCAGTCGAGGAAGATATGGTGACCCTGTCAGAACTGGAGCAGGTTAGAATGGAACTCGCTGAGATGGAAGCCAGAGCGATGGCCGCAGAGGAGGCTGTAGGCGTTACAGCCGATGATGTTACCGCAATTAAAAAGATGGTTGATGACCTAATCGCGCAGCAGAAAAAGGTCAGAAGTGGTCTCAAAGATCTTAAAAAAGAGGTCGCTGGGATGCCCGCTGTTGTTGATAAGATTAATGCTTCCCTGATGGAACACGCCGAAGCCAGCAAAAAGAAAATTTCAAAGGCCCACAAAGAGGTCGAAGCGGCGCGCGGAGATATTAAAGAACTCCGCAAGACGGTAAAAGAGAAACATAAAGCCGGCATGGAAGCGCACAAAGCCACCGAAGAGATGCTTGCGGCAGCGATTAAGGCAAATGCAGATAGCCTCGATAAACTCCACACAATGCACGCAGGTGCTACAGAGGAGCCGAACAACACGAAACGTAATCTCGCGTTCCTGACCACCTTGGCGGGTACAGCTGCTTGGTTTGCCTTCAGCGCTCTTGATTAACCCTTCTAAAAAAACACGCTTTTACATCTGAGCAGGGATGGTGCGTACACCGTCCCTGCTTTTTTTATTTTTGTACCACAAACTGTATGAAGTTTAAGTATTTGGCTCATGTAAAAAGAGAGTGCAAAGCACGAAGTGAAGGCCCCCTTTGTACCCCCCTTAATCCCCCCGCCCCGATAAATCGGGATTAAGAAACAAGCAGGGGGAGAGTAACCCCTGATAAATCGGGATGCAAGTGCTTGTGGCTTTGGTTGCACTAATTCTTAACATGAGCGAAGTATTTAAATCGGTAATCGTGATTTTGCTCAAAACACCTCGAAACATAGGGTAGACGCGGTTTTCAACCGCGCCTACCAATTTGTAGTGTCTCATTAATTCTAAGATCCACTATAATTCTAAGATCTACTATAAATGACCCTAACTCCGAAGGCGAATAACTTGACAACTCACTAGCTTCCTTGTAGAATACTGGTAAATCTAACAAAGGCAGGACTTACGCACGTCAGATTGTAGTTGCCCGATTTATCGGGCGTTGGCAACGGTATTTAGCGGCGATGAATCGCCGAAGATACCAAGACTATTGCGCTATAGTCCTGGCTCAACCAGCCCGGAGTGTTGCGCGACCGTTTCTGGTGTTCGCTTTGACTGTTCAACTGCGTAAGTCCTAAAAGGGATTGGCTCATGCAAAGAAATCGTGCAACAGAAACCAAGTTTTCAAGAAAAAACTCGGTTTCTCTTCATGCTCTGCACCCTCTTTTTATATGAGCCAAGGGATTAAGCATGGAAACCAGTCAAGTTCTTACCATTATAATTTCTATTGTCGTGTCAACTGTTACCCTGCTAGGTGGGTTAATGGTAATACTTCATCGGGCAACAAATAAACGTATTGATGATGTCAATAAACGTATTGATGATTTGCGAGATATTGTTCTTACTATAACCTAAGTTGCTAGTCAGCTCCTAGGTTGAGTTGTCACATAAAGTTTGTACGCCTGACGCACAAGTTTCGTTGATTTTGTAGCGGGGAATGGATCGCAGATTGGGCAATCTGCGCCACGATTAGCAATATTTGCACTACAACTACTATTTTATGACATAACCCAAGTTGTTAGAGTCAGAGAGAAACCGAGTTTTGAAGAAAAAACTCGGTTTATAGTGCTTGGTTTATCAACTAGCAACTTGCGTTACTATAATGAATCATTTGCTCCCTCCATCAGCACAAAAAAAGAAAGGCGCATATTAAGAAATCGTGCAACAGAAACCGAGTTTTAAAGAAAAAACTCGGTTTCTCTTCATGTAGAAAACAAAAAACTTTGAATCTCAACCCGACTGTGGGAGGGGCATCTCCCGCGAAGCGAGGATCCCGATAAATCGGGACCTGCCCCGATAAGCGAATAACTGTCGGGCTAGGAAGCCCGACCTACAGCCACCTTCGGGTCCGATTGCACGATTTCTTAACATGAGCCTTAGGATTTATCCAGCCATCGGTGTCGAGATGTAAATCTCGACTTGTAGCTGCCTTTTGTTCTCACTAGCCCATGAGTTGGGGCGAACGCCACCAATGAACCAATCAACTAATGAACTAATGAACTCCAGACAATTCCAAGATACAATCCACCGCTTCATCGAACTCTACGGAGACCGTACCGAAGGGATTGGAAACGAGATTCACGCGGGGCTGGCGTGGATAGAGAAAACCCAGTTTGTTCTGATCGTAGGAGGTGAAACAACCGCACTCCAGCCGCCTAGTTGGCGTCGTGTATCACGGTTGTTCGGTCTCGCGCAACAATTTCGGCGGCCCATACTGCTGTGGGATGTTCCATTTCAAGTAGATATGACCAGCCAAACCAATACCTTACTCCACAGGGGCGCAGCACAAAATAGTCAATTACATCTGCTGAAATTGTCTGTTCCTATCATTGGCGTTTTTGACACGTTGGTCTTGGAACCTGACTTTGTCCCGATTGATGCAGCAGTCCTCTTACAACAGGGGAAAACAGACACACAGCGGGAAGCGTCCCCGGTTCTAGTTAAGGTAGCGGACAATCCCTCCCACCTCAAAGCAGATATTCTGGAACTACTAAGCAACCTGTCAACCCTTCCGATCGACACGTTGGTCGATAAACGTCTGGAAGGTATCCGCCAAGCTGTTAGGGACGGCCACTGATGTCTGAGCAAGCGTATTTGGTGGGAATCGGAGGGCTCCGCTCCGTTCTACGCACTAGGGATCGCGTATTATGGTGAAATCGAAAAATAAATAGACACTTTTGCCACCCGGTATCCCGATACATCGGGAGAATAGGCGCAGTTAGAAACAGCGCCTACCAAACGGTGGAATGGTCGTTTCGTTTTCCTAACTCCCCCGATTTGGAGTGTCTCATTAATTCTAAGATCCACTATAATCCTCATTAGCTTTAGCAGAGGAACATACCTAAGAATATTCGCAAAAATTAACTTGACATCTATGGCACGATAGCGTAAAATTAGTCCTAAGATGCGGCAAGCGTTAAGTGTGTTGAATAGCCCCAACTTCAAAAAAGGAGAGACACATAATGAAAATCCAATCATTTTTCACCCTGTTGCTGGTGTGTGCATTCGCTCTACTGAGTGTGTATCCTGCAAACGCCATCATCTACGGTAAGCGAGCGGACGACGAAGCCACAATCCCTTGGGAAGACGGGATTGACCACTGGGACGTGGGCCCCGGCGCACAGGCAGAGGTTAAGGGCGATCTTCTTGAACTCCATTCTCAAGGCAATACCGGGCTCTTTTTTAATCACCCAGATGTCAACCCTGCCGAGTTGACCGACTATGAGTTAGAGGTATCTGCCCGAAAAATCGGTGACGATAGCAAATACTTCCATCTCTTCACCCGGACTGTTGTGCCGACCAAAGACTTCTATTTTGTCGAAGTCAGTTACAACTCCAACACCATCTCAATGTATGAATTTAGAGACGGTGGAGCCCACGAGATTACCCCCGGCGGTAACGCTGGACGCCCCAAACGACCCGATTCAAAGGATACGGCAGGCGGCGAGCATTACGTTCTCAAGTTTTCGGCGGAAGGGAATATCCTCAAGTACTCGGTTGATGGCAGATTGTCAATCGTTGTACAGAACAACAAATGGGCAAAGGGACCTCCAGGTATTGGTGGACGTGGTGGTCAAGTGAACTACTATTGGGTCCGCGTTGACTCCTTGCCGGAACAGGGACTACAGAACATCCCTTCGACGGACAAACAGTTGTCAGTTGATAGCAAAGGCAAGCTGACTACAACATGGGGTAAGCTGAAACGCGGTTTCTAAGATTACCGACAACACCTAGCATAACGGGGGCGGAGCATCAATAGATGTTTCGTCCCTTTTTTATTGGTTCATATTAAAAGAAAGTGCAAAATGCAAAGAGAAACCGAGTTTTTTCGGAAAAACTCGGTTTCTTTGCACTATTTCTTAACATGAGCCTTTTATACACCTGTTACTATGGTGGATTCTAAAAATAAATGAACACTTTCGCCCCGGTAGGTGCGGTTTTTAACCGCACCGCATAGGTGTCGTGGTCGGTTGAAACGGCTTGTCCCGATTCTCGGGATCCCGATAAATCGGGATTGGAAACAGCGCCTACCAATTTGGAGTGTCTCATTAATTCTAAAATTTACCTAATCTTGCGGGCAATGCCCCATCCCTTTAGGGTGGTGATGTAGCCCGCCAAACCGTGTTGTTCGTCCAAAAAACGTGGATTTTGTAGGCAAAAAATGACACACTTTTTTCCCTTTCGTGGGGGAGTTTCGCCCCTATTGCCCGATAGGGTCTCCCACAATCTGGTGAAACAGATATGACAGATAGAAAAACAATTCCATGAAAACCTACAAGTTCAAAATGTATAGCAATCACGGGAATCGTGAGTTGCATAAAACAATAGATAGCCATGCTGAAGTATGGAATCACTTTGTGGCGTTGTGTCGTCGGTACTATACTATCTACGGTAAATATCCGGGCAAAAAAGTGCTGATGAGGCACCTGACAAAGTTGAAAAGGCTATCCCGATTTGCTCATTGGAACTTGCTGCCGAGTCAATCGTTGCAAGACATAATAGACCGACTGGATAAAGCATACACTAAAATGTTCGCTGACCGCAAAAGTGGCAAGCGTTCGGGTCTCCCACGCTTTAAGAAACGGTTCAGATACAAATCCTACACGCTCAAACAAGCGGGTTGGAAGCTGCTACAAAACAACTATATTCGTATCGGCAAGCGGATATATCGCTATTTCAAGAGCCAACAAATACTTGGCAACCCCAAACGTTGCACGGTTAAGCGGGACAGCGTTGGAGACGTATGGCTCATCATTTTGACAGATTATGTAGAGATACCCTTGAATCGACCCACGACGGGTAACAGCGCGGGGTTCGATTTTGGACTCAAGCGGTATCTCACCGGCTCTGACGCCAACGACTACGACTCTCCACAATTTTTCAAACGCAGTCTTAACGTTATCAAACGCGCCAACCGCAACCACTCACGAAAGGTTAAAGGTTCAAACAACCGTGAATCCCGATAAATCGGGAGAAACACCGGCGTATTGCCAATCAGCGACAAGATTTCCATTGGAAGCTAGCACATGAGTTGACAGATAGATATGATTGGATTTCACTGGAGACACTTAACATGAAGGGCATGAAACGCCTTTGGGGACGTAAGGTCTCTGATTTAGGGTTCTATGACTTCGTACAAAAACTGAAGTATATTGACTCTAAGAAACAGAATCGTGAAGTCCGATTCATTGATAAGTGGTATCCATCAAGTCGCACCTGCCATGTCTGTGGTGCCGTTAATCAAGGGTTGAACCTTCGTGATAGAACATGGCAATGTCCAAATTGCCACACACAGTTGGATAGAGACCGTAACGCTGCAATCAATATCCATAGGGTAGGGGCATCTACCCTCTCAGAAGAGGTCGTAAGTCCCAGTTCACCGGGCTAACTTCGTTGATAGAGCAATTCGACAACCTATCGGGAACGGGAGAGAATCCCCACCCTTTAGGGTGTGGGAGTATGTCAATATAAATGAACCAATCAACGGTAGAACGAATAAACCTCAATCCCCCAAAAGACACGGATAAGCACCCAACCGCCACCGACTATATACTCTCCAAACAGTAATCCCAAGAAAAAAGGCAGTGTCTTCCGATAGAGTCGAATCCCACCGACCTTCAATACCGTTGCCTTGACCGCCCAACTGATAAATACCGAAAACCATACCCAGCCAAAGGTCCAAGGGCTGCTGGCGATCGCGTAACCGGCGGGGTGGAATGGCCAAAGTGGGAAGCGTGTGCGAATCACCCAAAGGAATCCGGTGAAGAGGAATCCCACCGCCATAAAAAGCACTGCGGGCACATTGGTCTCCGTCGGATTGTAGAGCCAATTTCTCATGTTGGCATATGCCCCATTTCCCAAGCCCACATTAATATTGTCGCCGCCACTGCTGTAAGCGAGCGTGAGGTACGCCCAGAACGTGGTTAAGATACCTGCAACCACCGCCAAAACCATCACGCCAATTAAGCGGTGGGGTGCCATCTGCGTTGCATCCGCGACCTTGAACCCTTCTAGTATGTGCGGCATCGGGTGGGCGCGATAGCCGCGATTGAACGTATAATAAAATCCCATCATAACCAAACTTGGTGGCGGAATCCGGCGGGTGCCAATTGCATCTGTGATAAAAAGACGTGGGTTGACAAGGAACATCTCATTTGTCGGTGGTCCTACCTCTGCGCGGATACGGCCCACAGCAATTGCCAACAGGTAATAGGTCAAAAAATAGAGCCCTGCCATCCAGAGTGCCATCCCACCGGAGTAGGAAAACAGTAGTAAAATAATCACCCCACCTATCAACCCCAATATCGCCCACCGATACTTTATCGGTTCATTCTCTTCATCCGACTGATCACGAAAAATGTTCTTGAAAACCGAAATAAAGTAACGGCGCCCACCGTAGAGGGCAAAACAGGCAATGGCGAAAAAAGCACCGATGCTCTGAGGACCCTCATACGGGAAGCCCGGAAAACTGGCAAGCCCTAGTGCACGTCCCAAGATGCGCTCTGCTTTCCAAAAGAGAAAGAAGAACCAGAGCGAAAAGGACATCTCTAACGGCATCAGAAACCCCAACCCAAGTCCAAAAGGCAGTGTATAAAGCGGCGTCCACCCCATCGCATTCCACGGTTTCTCGGTGAAGAATTGGCCTATCTCTGCTTTGCGCACGGGGATCTCTGGGAATGCGGGGAATAGAACGTGCAGGCCGTTGATTAAGTCGATTCCGCCTGCAACCGCAAATCCGAGCCACATCATCTTCGATCTGAAGATACTTCCATCGCGACGGGTCATCTCCAACGGCAGCTGAACGATTGGATACGCCAACCGCTCGCGGGTGATCCACTGCCGACGCATGATAGCACTCATGCAAATCATAATCCAGATTAGAATGGTTAAAAGCACCGTCCACCACAGAATCGGGCGCAGCCACGGTCGGAGATGTGCTTCTGTGTAGGGCGTACTTTGACCCTCATAAAAATCGAGTAGACTTAACGGGTCTCGCACTGTTAACCAAGAGGGCAGATAGCGCCAGAAGAGTGCCTTCCATTCGTTTTCGGGGGTAGCAAACCAAAAGCCGTGAGGGAGTGTCGGCACAACGGTCTGCATAACATCATGACCTGCAATCGCTGAGGAGAGCGAGAGCATCATGTAAATGGTCATCAGTTCTCCCTGTTGAAGCGCGAAACGAGGAAAGAAACGCTTTATCAGCGCGTTTACAATGACCAACACGGTGAGGCTGATGACCACGTTGTAGATTAGCGACATCGTTGTCGCTAGCGTGCCGATGTACTTTACCTCGTTAGTAATGATGAAATAAGTATTCACCGGCATCAGTGCCAATGCAAGTATTACAGCTCGAAACGTTAATCCGGTGTGTGGGGTTTGATTGCCAATAGGTTGTTCAGTCATAATGAGAGTTCATTGGTTCATTTTTTCCATTAGTTCATTGAACGCCTGAGCGTTTACCGAAACCTCCTTTAGGTCTAAAGCCCAAGCATTTATGCTTGGAGCAGTTGGGGCGAAGCCTATACAGATTGCTTTAGCACGTTTTTCGTTGATTTGACAGTCAAAAAATGGTATACTTGTATTGCCAATTCGGGATAGAATATGACCCCCAACAACCTCGTTGGGGTTCTATCCCACCGCTGTCGTAGCGGTAACAGATTGGCGAATATGGCAACACCTTTCTAAAAACTGAAAGCAGTGACTAGGCGGATCGACCTGAGCAATAGGGGATTCGTGTCGCCCTAGCGCATAGAACGATAAATCGTTCACCCGTTGCCGCCCGGTAGATATGCCGGGTAAAAAGTATCTGGCTGGCTTGGCAGGTGTGTTCCCTGCCTCGTCTCCCGCCAGTAGTTGCCCTTATGGCGTGGGCCCGTTAGGGTGTGATTCCCTAGCTGTGAACCCGGCTATCAGAGCGGGTAAGAATCCCAAGCCTTTAGGTTTGGGAGTACGTCAAAGTTGATCCGAATAAGACAATAATAGGGGTATCGTCTTTCAACGGTTTCCGAGTTGAGGATTGGCGGGGACAGGGGAGGATTGCATTCACGGGAAGCGGGACGTGAGAGGAGACTCTACAGGATTAGCACAACGATGATTATGCCAATGCCTTCAAGCGATTGTCGTCAAGCGGTTGTAACGGTGTGAAATCCCGGTTGTTGTGATACCATTCACGCTCTGTACCGGTGCAGGCGTTGCTAACAGCATTATAGTTCAAGTACATGATCGCCCGCCGCCAAGGGGAGACGTTATTGGCTGAACCGTGCACGACATTGCAATGGCAAAAACAGACAGATCCTGCGGGTCCTATCAACGCTTCGATGCCACTATCTTCAGCCAATTGCTCCAGAGTGGCGCGATCAATATGGTGCAAGGCATAGCCTTTCGCGTCCTTGTGGGGTTTAGAATCGAGGAGACCATGTGTATGTGAACCCGGCACGACCATTAACGGCGATGTAACCGCTGTGCAATCGTCGATAAACACGGATGCCATAATGCACTTCGGTTCCGTCATCCCGTCAATGCGATGCCACGGTGGAAAATCCTGATGCCACTCCCACGACGCACCGCCCCCGAAGCCCTGCTTCGGATTGATACGACTCTGATGAAGATATACGTCATCACCCAACAGTTGACGCACGGGGTTCAACAAGCGCGGAAGCAGCGGGAGATACCGAAACGGTTCGGAATAAACATGTGCCCCAAATGCGAGTCTGACGGAGTTTGGGTCGTTTTTCTCAGGTATTACTTCGGGACCCCGGCGACTGAGGATTTGCGGCATTGCCTGTTGTAGGACCCCCACCTCATCGTCCTTTAATAGGCTTGGGAAAAACAGATAACCCTGCTGGTTAAAGCGTGCGATTTGGGTGTCGTTGAGTTTCATGGTCCCTATCTCGTTTAGCGGTCAAAAGTTCGTTGTAGGGAACGTGGCTGCACGTTCCCTACAATCGAGATATTTCTGCGTTCCCTACCGCTAGTGGGCTTTCAACGCGCCCCATTTCGTCGCTAACTTTTCCCGTGGATCGACCGAGAACTTCTCCGGGAAGGGCCAACCGGGCGGTTGGTAGACCTCATTTTCTCTTTCATTTCCACCGGCACCGCCGTTCCAACCGCCAATGGTATAGATCTTCCCATCTGCCACAGCGATTCCAAAACTTCCCCTTGGGGTAGGCATGGGGTCCATACGGCGGTGTTTATTCTCTTCTGGCGAGTATTCCCAGACATCTTGGTAAAATACAAGATCCGGATCATTTGGTCCGCCCTTAAGTCCGCCTTTGCCTTTAAATTTCTCACCGCCCATGACATAAATTTTCCCGCTATTGACGAAAGCGGCACCGAAATTATGAACGGGTCTCTGTATCTTAGCTTTGGGAGTCCATGTTTCTGTTTTGGTATCGTATTCGTCCACGTCTGTGGTCGACTCCTTATGCGTGAAGTCGGTCGCGCCACCAAAGATATAAATCTTCCCGGGCGGCACTGCGGCCCCGGCTGCCCCCCATCTCGGATTCGGCATGTCCTTTTTCTGCTCCCAAGTATCGGTCACAGGGTTGTAGACCTCGATCGCTGGAGACGGAAAAAAGACATCGGTTGCGCCGCCAATAGTATAAATCTTGCCAGCCAACACGACGGTAACAGGGGCAATACGCGGCGTTGGCATATCCGCTTTCTTCGACCAGGTGTCAGTCTTTGGGTCATACATCTCCACTGTAGCCAAAGGCGCGATCCCGTCACGGGTCCCGCCGATGACATAGACCTTCCCGTTCACGGAGACAGCAGCGTGTCGTACTCGACCTGTTGGTATTGGCTTCTTTTCGGTCCAGTTATCCTTCTCTATGTCGTATTCTTCGTTTTTGTGTATCTGGGGCGTATCATCTTGTCCACCGATGGCATAAACCTTGGTGCCGACGGCGGCGATTTCGAGTCCCCATCTATGCGTTGGTAACTGCTCCAATTCCTTCCAGCGTGCAAAGCTGTCTATGGCGAGGCAAAAGCTAAACAGTCCACATATCAGCCCTGCTAACAGTTGATAGCTTATCCGCTTCATCGTGTATCCCTCCTTTATCGGTTTTAGTTAGGTTGCTTGTCAGAGAACCTTTCACCTTCTTTAGCCCTAGTTTTCTCCGTTAAGTGGTGTTGTACATTGCACAATAGATTCGTTATTGATGCCTTTTGAGTTCTCCCCATATCGTTGCTAGTTTGTTTTGGGGCTCCACTGAAAACTTATCGGGGAAGGGCCAACCGGGGGGTTGATAGACATGCGTGCCATTTTCGTCACCCGCACCGCCCGCCCAACCGGCGACGACATAAATCTTGCCGTTCGCAACCGTATGTCCATAACTGGACTTCGCCTTCGGCATACGTGCCCCCATACGGTCCCATTCGTCTTTCTCTGGGGAGTATTCCCAGACATCGTCATAGAAGGTCCAATCCGGGTCGTTAACACCCCCATCAACGCCCCCTTTGCCCTTCCATTTCTGACCGCCCATGACATAAATTTTACCGCTATTGACAAAGCTGGCAGAGAAATTATGGAGCGGTCGCTGTAGTTTTTTCTTGGCGGTCCAGGTCTCTGTTCTGGTGTCGTATTCATCCACGTCTGTGGTTGAGTTTTCATGGGTGAAATCGGTCGCGCCGCCAAAGATATAAATCTTCCCCTTGGTTGCAATGCCAGCAGCGGCTGCCCCCCATCTCGGGTTAGGCATATCTACCTTCTTTTCCCAAGTATCCGTTGTGGGGTTGTATGCTTCGATCACCGGAGACGGAAAGTAGAGGTCGGTTGCGCCGCCGATGACGTAGATATTTGAGCTCATTGCGACTGTCATCGGCGCGATTCTCGGGGTCGGCATATCTGCCTTGTTTGTCCAGGTGTTATTTTTGGGATCGTATTCTTGGACGCTTCCCAAAGCGGCAATTCCATCGAAGCTTCCCCCAAAGACATAAATCTTTCCTCTGAAAGTGACCGCAGCGTGCCGAACCCGCCCCTGCGGTATCTCCTTGCTCTCTTCCCATTTGCCTTTTGCTATGTCGAATGCTTCTACTTTCGAGATCTTAGGGCTATCATCCTGCCCAGCGATGGCGTAAACTGTGTCACCCACCGCGGCAGCGGCTAACCCCCATCGACCCGTTGGGATAGGTTCCAAATCTCTCCAAGCTCCAAAGCCTGTCGTCGAAAAGCCGAACAGGCCACATAACAACAATCCCGCTAACGTTTGATAGCTTGCCCGTTTCATGTTACAGACCTCCTGTAAAAGATTTAGTTTGGCTCCCTTTCAGAGACCCCTCCGCTTTCCAAGTTGAGTGATAGTTATCCCCAAAATAGATTTGCTACCGGTGTCGTTTAATATCGCCCCATATTGTTGCTAGCTTGTCTTTGGGTGTGACCGAAAACGCTTTAGGGAAGGGCCAGCCATCGGGCGTGTACACTTCCGTCTCTTTCCGAGGACCGCCCGCCCCGTGTCCACCGACCGCATAAATCTTTCCATCTAGAACGGCTGTTACCAAAGTCGCCCGTGGGGTCGGCATCTGGTCCTTTAGCCTCGACCATTTGTTCTTTTCTAAGTCGTATTCAAAGACGGTCCAATGCAGGATCCAACCCTCAATCGGTCTGCCATCTCTGTCGTTGCCGTTAAAGGTCCTGCCTCCAATGGCATAAGCTTTGCCACTGTTAACAAAACTCACCGACATATCGTAATAGTCGAGTGGCATTTTAGCTTTAGGGGTCCAAGTGTCGGTCTTCGGGTCATATTCCTCTGTCAGGTCGGTATACTTTTGATGGGTGTTATCCACAGCACCGCCGCAGATGTAAATCTTACTCCTAGCAGCAAAAACGCCAGCGCCCCACCTCGGGTTAGGCATATCCGCCTTCTTCTCCCATGAGTCGTTTACGGGGTCGTAGACCTCAACCGCAGCGGAAGGAAAGAAGAAAGAGTCCGCGCCGCCGATGACATAAATCTTACCCCCTACCACCGCAGTGAGTGTCGACATCCGCGGGGTGGGCATATCGGCTTTAGGAGTCCATGTGTCCGTCTTCGGATCATATTCATCCACCAAAGGGAGCGCTTGAAAGTTATCCTCCGTTCCTCCAAAAGCGTAAATCTTTCCCCTGACTATGGCACTACTTACCCGAAATCTGCCTCTCTGCCATTTCTGTTTTACTTCCCACACATCCTTCACGGGATCATATTCGCCCACAAATTTACCCGGCGGTTTCAGATCATCCTGTCCTCCAAAGCCGTAAAGTTTTCCATTAAATGGTTGGACGCCCAACCCCCATATACCTACAGCACGGTCACCGAGTTGTGGCAAATTAACTTTTTTCTCCCATTCTCCCGCGAAACCAACCGCTGAAAAACCGAGCAGTCCGCACGCTATCAAGCTTGCTGTTAAAATGCTATATGTAATACGGTGTTTTATCATGAGCAACTCCTAGTTTGTTATTGGCTACGCTTAATTTTGCCCCATTGGGTTGTTAGCTTATCTTGAGGGGAAACCGAGAACGCTTTAGGAAAGGGCCAACCGTTGGCAGTGTAGACCTCTGTTATCCCAGCGATACCAACATGCCCCGCGATGGCATAAATCTTCCCGTCCAGAACGGTTGTAGCTAAACTTGCCCGTGGGGTTGGCATCTGATCCTTTAGCCTTGTCCACTTGTTTTTCTCTACATCGTATTCAAAAACGGTCCAATGATAGCGCCAACCATCAGATAGGCGTCCATCTCTGTCGTTACCGCCAAATGTTCTACCTCCGATAGCATAGGCCTTCCCACTATTGACGAAACTCACTGACATATCATAATAGGCGACTGGCATGTCTGCTTTCTTCGTCCAAGTGTCTGTCTTTGTGTCGTATTCTTCTGTTAGGTCGGTATACTTTTGATGACTCTGATCCACGGCACCACCACAAACGTAAATCTTCCCCCTAGCTGCAAAAACACCGGTGCCCCACCTTGGATTTGGCATATCTGGCTTCTTCTTCCATGTGTCGGTTATAGGGTCATAAACCTCAACCGCAGCAGATGGAAAAAAGAAAGATTCTGCGCCGCCAATGACATAAATCTTTCCACCCACCACTGCGGTAGCTGTCATCATCCTTGGGGTGGGCATATCGGCTTTGGGAATCCATGTGTCGGTTTTGGGATCGTACTCATCCAAAAATGGGACCGCTTGAAAATTATCCTCCGTTCCGCCAACGGCATAGATTTTCCCCCCTATTAAAACACTACCTATCCGAAATCTGCCCCTTTGCCATTTCTTGAGTTTAGTCCATACGTCTCGATCCGGGTCGTATACATGGACCAGTTTGCCCGCGGGCTGCAAATCATCTTGTCCGCCAAAGATGTAAATTTTCCCATTGACTGCTTCAGCACCCAACCACCAAGCACCACCTGAAATGGCACCCAATTTTGGTAGGGTGGCTTTCTCCTCCCATTTTCCCCCCAAAGCCATTGTCGAAAAACCAAATATTCCGCACGCTATCAATCCTATCAGCAGGTAACTTAGTATCCGATGCTTCATGATGTACACCTCCATCTTTTTTATTGTTTTTGCTTAATCGCTCCCCATTTCGTCGTTAACTTGTCTTGAGGAGAGACGGCAAAGACATCAGGGAAGGGCCAGCCATCGGGGGTGTATACCGCTACCTCTCTGCGCGGGCCGTTGCGATGTCCGCCAATAGCGTAAATCTTTCCATCCACAACGCTTGTTGCTAAGGTGCCCCTGCCGGTTGGCATCTGATCATCTAGTCGTTTCCATTTGTTTTTTTCCACATCATATTCCAATACCGTCCAGTGAAGAACCCACCCTTGAAATTTGGGGCCATCTTTTTCTCTCCCATCGAAGGTTTTCCCGCCAATGATATACGTCTTCCCGCTGTTGACAAAACTGGCCGCCATGTCGAAAAATGCAATCGGCATATCGGCTTTCTTCGTCCAAGTATCCGTCTTCGGGTCATATTCCTCTGTCAAGTCGGTATACTTTTGATGGGTGTTATCCACAGCACCGCCAAAGATATAAATCTTGCTTTTGACCGCTACTGCCGGCATTCCCCATCTCGGATTGGGCATATCTGCCTTCTTCTCCCATGTGTCCGTTGCAGGGTCATAGACCTCTATAGCAGCTGACGGAAAGTAGAAAGATTCCGCACCGCCGATGGTATAAATCTTTCCACCTACCACGGCAATGGCGAAGCTCATTCTTGGAGTTGGCATCGCCGCCTTAGCCGTCCATGTGTCCGTTTTGGGATCATACTCATCAACGTTGGGAAGGGTTTCAAAATTATTTGCTGTTCCACCGATGGCATAAATTTTACCCCGCACTGTGGCGGTGCCGAGCCGGAATCTGCCCTGTAACAATTTCTTCTTATCCACCCAGTCCTCCTTTACAGGGTCGTATTCCATTACGACTTTGCCGGGAACTTCCAAATCATCTTGGCCACCGATGGTATAAATCTTTCCATTCACCGTCTCGGTGCCTAACCCCCATAATCCGCCGGAGAGGGCACCGATTTTCGGCATATCTGCTTTCTCTTCCCATTCTCCTGCAAAGCCGATTGTCGAGAAACTGAACATCCCACACGCTATCAAGCCTGTTAGGAGGTAACCCAGTACTCGATGTTTCATAATGTATATTTCCCTCCGCTTTTACTGTATTCGTTAATCTCTTCCCGCCTTGCCGCAAGATTGTCTTGGGAAAAGATGGCGGATTTCTCAGAAAGCCGTCAATATGTTGCCGTTACTACGTGGAGGCACAACAACTACCTCTCCAATTCTCAATCACAGTATCCGTCCGTATCTTACCAAAAAGAACAAAATCATTCTATCAAACATTACTGCCTTTGTCAAGTTAAAATCCCCTTGAGAAGGCTAGTTTCGTTTGCTGAGTTACTTTGGATTTCAATCGTTCAAAGGCATTGATTTATTACTCAATTTATGCTAAACTAAGTTCACAATCGGGAAATATCCACATCACAAGATAGAGGATGGATCTTATCCAATGTTTGAAGCAAAGCTGAGATCAAAGCTCGGCGCGATACTTTCACCCCTTGCACGGCTAATCGTATCGCTCGGTATCACTGCGAATATGGTCACGATGTTCGGTTTGCTCGTTAATCTAGTGGCCGCCTTCTGCTTGGCAACGGATCGGTTGATAGCGGCAGGGTTGTTGATTTTATTCGGGGCGAGTTTCGATATGATTGATGGTGCTGTTGCGCGTGCGAAAACATCAACCAACTCTTCGGGGGCACTGCTAGACTCCGTGATTGACCGGTATTCAGAGGCAGTGATATTCCTTGGTGCCCTTATCTATTTTCATCATTTACAGAACTTCATCGGAGTGGTGTTGGTTTTCGCAGCGGTGATTGGGTCGATACTTGTCAGCTATGTGCGTGCCAAAGCGGAGGGGCTTCAAATTGAGTGCAAGGTCGGACTGATGCAAAGGCCCGAACGGATTATATTATTGGCGTTGGGTGTTCTGGTACAGGGGGTTATTCCAGATCAGTATACATTTGTACAATCAAAGGGAATCATACTTTTCGGCGTGTTCGCAATTCTCGCCGTGACCGCGCATATCACCGCTATCCATCGACTTGTCTTCTCGTTCCACAAGTTGAGCGATCATTGAATTGATAGGTTTATGATCCTCCTGTGATTGTTGCCAAGTCCCTGCCGCTCACATCGCCTCCGGCTGTCGTTTGCGAATTAGGTTCGGAATCAACGACACTAGCACGATGAAGACGCCGGCACCTGCGAGATAGATCAGCGTCTTCTTGATATTCCCTTCGCCGACATTTACTGCGGCACCCAACTGGACGTAGGCAGCGGTGCCGGGTAACATACAGATCCATGAGACAAAGAAGTAAGTGGTAAACCGTATCTTCGTGAGTCCATAAGCGTAATTCTGCAAGTTAAACGGAAAGAGTGGGACGAGCCTAGTAATCATCAGCATCCGCCAGCCTTGCCTTTGTACCCCCTCATCAATTCTCTGAAATTGCGCATTACTTTTAACCCAGCCCTCCACCATACCACGAGCGACGTAACGTGCGATCAGAAAGGCGCATGAGACGCCGATTACTGCCCCGATAGAAGCATAGACAACCCCCCAGATGGGACCAAAGGCTAGACCAGAGAGCATTGTAACAGGTAAGCCGGGCAGAAAGAAAACGGTCGCGACAATGTAAAAGCCGATGTACACCACAGGAGCGATGACACCGAAGCTGTTGATCTTCTCTTTGATTTTAGGGATATTGTCGGGTTTGAGATAGTCCGTCACACCGTAATGGCTTAGTACGCTGTACACACCAATAATAACAGTGATAGCAATGATAATCTTCACGAGGTTCCGTTTCATGGCGTTTCAATCCCTTCTCAATTGTCGTCAGATTTCGCGGGATGGAGTCTGAACTTCTAAGCCCGCATTGGATTACAGTCATTGATTCCATACTTAAATACGGAGATAAAACATGCCCAAAACTTATACCGCAGCTGTCATCGGATCAACCGGCAAGGGCGGCTACGGCCATCGTCTAGATACCGCATTCGATATCGATGGCGTCGAACTGGTCGCCATCGCTGACCACGATCCCGAGGGCCTTGCGGATGCAGGTGAGCGGTTGGGAGTTTCCCGACTCTACCGTGACTACCAGCAGATGCTTGAAATGGAAAAACCCGACTTCGTCAGCATTGCGCCGAGCTGGGTCACCGAACGTGTCCCGATGATTGAAGCCGCTGCGGCGGCGGGGTGCCACATCTATTGTGAGAAACCTGTCGCAGGCAGCCTCACCGAAGTCGATGCAATTGTTGCTGCCTGCCAAAGTGCAAAGGTGAAGATGGCGGTCGCCCATCAATGGCGTGCGATGCTCCCGGTTCAAAAGATAATCAAAGATGTCAAAGCCGGTAAGTTTGGAAAACTGCTTCGTGTCCGCACCCGTCCGAAAGACGACAGTCGAGGTGGCGGCGAAGAGTTGCTCCTACACGGGACGCATCTGTTCGACCTAATGATGGCTTTTACCGGTGAACCGCGCTGGGCAAGCGGACATGTCACCGTTGATGGTCGAGACGCCACAGCGGACGATACAGGTCAGGGCAACGCCCCGGTCGGTCCCATCATCGGTGATTCTATTTCCGCAGTATTCGGCTTCGACAACGGCGTTCGAGGGTTCTTCGACTCTACCGCCGGTTTGGCTATCCCCGGCGAATCAAATTTTGATAACCTGTACGGACTGTCCCTTGAATGCGAGCAAGCGTCGATGGAATTTCGAGAACCGGGCGATGTCTACATCTATCCTGTCCCGCGGGTATTGCCCGACCTTCAAGATCTCGCTTGGGAAAAGGTCTGGCTACCGGAATGGCATGAACGCCCTGAACATACACCGGATCTGCTTCGGAAAAACTGGCTATCCATAGGCAACAAAACCCTTGCTCGGGACCTGATCGATGCCGCAGAGACCGACCGTGAACCACTCTCAAGTATCCGAATGGTACGTTTTGTAAATGAGATGGTTCAGGGTGTCTATAGCTCGCACCTGTTCTCCGGCAGCCGAATCAACATTCCTTTAACCGAACGCGCCCATCCGCTCGATGGATCGTAACAGACCTACGACTCTCTGTTTTTACTGAACCCCTCGGCACAAACAAGCAGTAAAATCAGTACGCCTTGGATAATCAGGAATAGCTCCCTCGGCACGTTTGTTAAAATCTCGATGTCCAGTGCGCCTTTGTTCAACGCTCCAAATAAGAGAGCGGCAAAAAGAACACCGTAGGGGTGATTCCTGCCAAGCAGTGCAACCGCGATACCGGTGAACCCAAAACCGGGGGAGAAATTATCTAGGAAACGGTAGCGATAACCCATCACCTCCCACACCCCAGCAAAACCTGCAACCGCCCCACTCAGCATCATCGTCCAGATCGTCACGCGACGCACGTTAATACCCGCGTAGGTGGCGACGTCTGTGGCATTGCCAACGAAACGAATCTCATATCCCCACTTGGTGCGCGTCAACAAAAATTGCGTCAGTCCAATTAACCCAAACGCAAAAAACAGCGTGATGTTTATGGGGTTGCTTGGCGGAAACAGCGATGAAAAAGCAGATAGTCGTGGCAGCTGCGCCGCTTCATGAATCAGGGGCGTGTGCGGTATCATCTGATCCGGTGCCTTATAGACCTCGGTAACAAGGTAATTTGTTAATGCGATTGCGATGAAGTTCAACATAATGGTGTTGATGACTTCGTGCACACCGTAACGCGCTTTGAGTATCCCCGGTATAGCGCCCCACAGCCCTCCTGCGAGGGTTGCAGAGACCAAGCAAGCGGGTATAATAACCCAGCCGCCTCCCCAGTTCAGGTGAAACCCGACCCATGCCGCGGCGAATCCTGCGAGATAGAGTTGGCCTTCGCAGCCGATGTTGAAAAGCCCGCCCTTAAATCCGAGCATAACCGCAAGCCCGGTAAAGATTAAGGGGGTTGCATTAAATAAAACATAGCCAAAGTCGTCGAGACTAACGAAGACACTCTGCCATAAAAGTCTGTAAACTTCAAATGGCCGCTCGCCGAAAAAAAGAATTAAAATGCCGCCGAGCAGAAATGCGGTGCAGACAGCGAAAACAGTGGGTAGCAGGCGAGGCGACATATCGCCTGTAAAATGTGACAGGTGAGATGTTATACGTGATGCGTAATCTGTGAGTTTACTCATTCTCCATTCCGAGAGCCGCGACCTGTTACTCTGACAACGCTGCCAGCAAGCATGCCACATCTGCGCTTCCGTTGTAGAGGTGGGTTGAAATCCGCATCCGACCAAATTCGCCCCAACTCAGTATACCCATCTCAGCTAACCGCAGCTGCATCGCGTGCGCATCTTCAACTAGGAAACAGGTGTTCCCCGATCGTGCCAATCTGACCTGTGGGCTGATAACAGTAAACCCTAGTTCTTCTAGTCCTGTGCTCACCAACTCAGACAGCGTCCGGGCATGGTCGGAGATTCGCTCGATACCGATCGAAAGCAGTACCTCCAACGCTCGGTCCAAGTGCATTATCACCAGCATTGATGGGTTACCCGGTTCCAGACGTTCAGGCATCGGCTGCTCCTCGACGTCCGGTGCGCGTTCCGCCTCTTGGGGTGGCCACACCACTAGATTATGCCAACCGAAAGAGGTCGACGCGATCTGTCCCTCTGCACCTTCGCTCAAGTACATGGGGGCTACGCCGTGGGTGGCAAGCAGCCACTTGTAGCTGCTGCTCACGGTCAAATCGGTCAGCCCCGCGGGAACATCCACAACCCCCGCAGCATGGGTCGCATCCACCGCAAAAAGGGCGTTCTTCTGTCGTATCCCGTCGGAAAGCTGTTCTACGTTCAAACATTGTCCCGTATAAAAACTGACTTGGCTTACCGTCAAGACCCGCGTTCGTTCATCGACCGCATTCAAGAGATCTGTTTCGTACACAAGCCAATCCCTATGTGGCACCAATCGCACCTCCACCCCGTGAGCGCGAAGGTTCCGCCAAGCGTAGGCGACTGATGGAAACTCCAAATTGGTTGTTACGACGTTGTCTCCTTCCCGCCAGTCCAGACCACGCGCGAGCCAATTCATCCCCTCCGCTGCTGATGGCATAAACGCAATCCGCTCAGATGGCACACGCCAAAGTTCACTCATCCGGCTTCTACAGCGT
Organism: Candidatus Poribacteria bacterium; assembly: GCA_965208425.1. Taxonomy (GTDB): domain Bacteria; phylum Poribacteria; class WGA-4E; order WGA-4E; family PCPOR2b; genus PCPOR2b. The sequence goes on from OZ242335.1 coordinate 1,277,935, forward strand.
TCTCCTCGTGCATAAATCTCTTCCCGCCCATCGTGTCCAGCGCTCTTCAAACGGGCGAATTCCGCGTACACCGCTTCCTGCGCTTTCAGCCAAGGGGCTTCTCCCCCTGTGCAGAGATGCGTCACGTCCTCCAGTCCTACAAATTGATCGGGAGAGATAAGTGGCTCGATGTGCGTGTCGGAACGGTTCATGTGCAACCCTTTCGTATTTCGCAGCCTGTGCGGATATGGATATATCAACGTCGGGATTATAGCAGTAGTTCACTATAAAATACAACGCAAAAGTTCAAGCGAGCGATCTTCTTTCCTCTGAGATACTTCACTTTAACGTTGAGGGAATTTTTGGGGTTTGCTACAATAATGATGTAATGATAGTCTACCCTCCCAATAATGTGTGATAATCAACAGGAGGAATCTCCTTATGGCAACCAGTTATCGTGTTGGTGTCATCGGTTGTGGCAGCATTGCTCAGCGTCATACGAAGGCATATCGGAGTGTACCGGGCTTTCATCTCGCCGCCGCTACTGAGCCAAATACTGAGACTTCGCGCGCATTTCAGGAGACTTTTGCCATCCCTACGATGTACGCAGATCCGATAGAGATGTTGCAGGAAGAGTCGTTGGATGTTGTCAGCATCTGCACTTGGCATGGGTTACATGCACCTCAAACACTCATGGCAGCCGAACACGGTGCTAAGGCGGTCCTGTGCGAAAAACCGATGGCGGTGAGTCTGGCTGAAGCGGACGAAATGATTGCTGCCTGTCGAACGAGCGGAACAAAGCTAGCGATTGGACATCAACGGCGTTTTTATCCCGGCTGGACAGAGGCGCGCCGCCTCATCAGCGAAGGTGCGGTTGGAAAGCCTATCATAGTCACCGGATATGTGGTTGATGGTTTGCTCAACACCGGCAGCCATGTCATTGATGGTATGCGTTATGTGCTAGGCGACCCACGGCCGGAGTGGGTCATGGGAGCCCTTGAACGCAAAACGAATCGCTGGGAACGGGATGTGCCTATCGAAGATTGTTGTTTGGGGCTCGCAAGTTTCGCCGGCGGAGCTCAGGCGTTGCTTCAGGTAGATCTTACCCCGTACAGTTCTGCGGATCACTTCACGGTGCAGGGCACGGAGGGACTGCTTATGGTGGCACCCGATTCTCTCCGTCTTATCAACCTTGATAAGAGTAGTGGAGAAACACACCCGACGCTGTGGGATACACAAACCGAATCCGCAGCTGGATCGGTGGATTTCAAAAGTTATTTCCATATCGCTTACACCGCCCAAGCGCAGGGACTGAAGGCATGGTTGGACGGTGAAGCGGACTATCGTAGTGAGGGAACCCAGACTCGTCACACCGTCGAGATCATGATGGCGCTCTATCAATCGGTTCGTGAGGGTGAAGTGATGCGTCTACCACTGGCGGAGGGAGCCTATCCGCTATCTGCTATGGTAGCGGAGGACAAGCTGCCGCTCCGCTACTCTGAAAAATACGACATTCGAGACCCGCAGCGGAGAACGTGGATCCACCGTGAGGCGTATGATCGCATGCGCGCTGATGGACTCTCACACCCGGAGATTATGGCGATACTTTTCAAGAAATGAGTGTATCGGTCGAGGAAGCCCGACCTACAGACTGGGGTAGAAATGTGCAAGCAAGAAGAGTTAAAAAGTCTTACTATCCCACCAAAATGCCCAAGGTTTCGGGGGTAAATCATCTAAAACCTGAAAGGGACATCTGACATGCAATACTTCTCTATTGATAGTGATGCGATTTCGCTTCCGCGAGGGGCATGGGCAAAAGCCCATCGATTGAATGTGAGTTGGCGTGGGAGACCTATTGCCGCTTTGAGTCAAGGCGAATATCGTGCCTACCTGTTCCCCGTATACACCCCGGCGGGGTTCGCCATTACCTCCGAGAGTCCCATAGACCACCCGCACCACAACTCGCTCTGGATTGGTGCCGATCATTTCCACTGCCATTTGCCCTTCTCAACCAACGCCTATGAAGAAGCCACCTATAATTTCTACGTCAACGATACCTTTCAGGGACGGGCACCGGGACACATCGTTAGTGTTTCGGTGGAGGAGACGGAGGTTTCAGAAAGCCATCTCCGGCTCATACAAACGCTCAACTGGCAAGGTCCGTCCGAATGGGGTGCACCTCAAGGACGTATCCTCGCGGTCGAAACCCGTACCATTGATATCTACCCCGGCGAAACAGCGAACCTGATCGACATCCGTTCACAGTTGAGCCCCACCGATTGGGATATCAAAATCGGACGGACGCGCCACGCTTATTTCGGTGTTCGCATGGTTGAGTCACTGCGTGCGACAGCCGGCGCGACCCTTATTGATGCTGACGGTCGCTCTGGCGGTACAGCGATAAGCGGCGGGAACGCAGATTGGGTGGACTGTTCGGGGCAAATTGCTGTGGACAGGTATGCGGGTGTGGCGTTATTTCGATACCCTTCTACGGCTAGCGCGTCATGGTATATTGCTGACTGGGGAACGTTGGCGGTGAATCCTTTTTCGCGAGAGGGGCGAATGATAAAAGATGGTGAGGTACTTGATTTGGCGGTACGGGTCATCGTTCACGACGGAGACACAGAAGCGGCAGGAATTGAAGGGCTGTATCAGCGTTTTATCCAAGAGGTGGGTGTTAAACCAGCTTGACTAGAATACAAAGCAATGCAGCCCGGTTTTTTATTGACGCATTGACATGTTTTTGACTACAATCTTTAAGGCAGTTCTTTTTTATTTTTTCAGTTATCATCTAATTCCTTGCGTCTAACTAACGTTATCTAGGCGTTTATCAATACAAGGAGGACATTGACTATGGCAGTAAATGGAGCTGTACCGAAAGCCCGTTCTGAAGGTCGGGGACCAACGATTTGGCTCGCTGGTACTCCCGACGAGTTGGAGCCATTAATGCCGCTGGGCATTGCTGGAATTGTTACCAATACCGTAGTGCTTAATCAATATGCTAAGGAATACGGTTCAGTCATCGACCTGATCAAAGCATATCTCGACATAACCGACAAGCCTGTGGTTATGGAGATCGATGGTCACACAGTCGAGGAACTGCTTGCGGTTGGGAAGGTATTTACTGACCTGTCGGATCAAATTATCCTGAAAATTCCCTGCACGTTTAACGGGCTCAAAGCCTTCAGCGTTCTCAAGGCGGAGGGGGTCGAGACCTTCTGTACAACGGTTTTCTCCTTGCCCCAAGCCGCTGCGGTGGCTCAAGCCGGAGTTGATCACATCCTGCCGTTCTGTGATCCTGTCAAGGCGGTGGGCGGAGATCCAACCCAACTGATACGTGAATGCGCCCAGATGTTCAGTGGTTGGGAACAGCGCCCCTTTATCATGGCGGCACTCGTCCGCTCGGTGGAGACAGCCCACGCTGCCTTCCGCGATGGTGCTGATGAACTCGTTACCATGTGGTCGGTCTACCGTGAGATGATGGACCACCCGCTTACCGACGAATGGAACAAAACCTTCTTGGACGAGTGGGTTGATATGCACGAGAGCGGGCTGCTAGCGGGTGTGCCGGTCACGCTCCATTGAAGTTGAGTCCTTAATTCTGCGTGCACCTCTTCATTACTATCGGCGATTATAAAAGTTTGGGGTGGTTCCTTGCCCCGATGCATAAGGCGAATGGTTCAATCCATTCGTCTTTTTTATTGATTATCCCGAAAAGACTGGTAGGATCAGCCGGGTTGCCACCTTAATAAAAAGGGGGACGTTTGGCAAACGTGCTGCTTACCTTGAGGCGCTATAAGCCGAGTTTTTCTTACAGACAAGTTGCTCTGAATCTTGATCGCAGCATCAGGGAAATACTATTTAAGGAAAAATCCAATTAATTTTCCCAAAATCATAAAAAAGTGCTAGAAAAAATCACAGAACGGTGTTTTATAAAGTGTAAGGGAGGAATCAGAACAGTGGCTAACGACAAGGTACTTGTTTCCCGCGCCCAATCTGGAGATGAACAGGCATTTGCTGACCTGATGCGGGCGCATTATGCCTTCGTTTATGCGATTGTCATTGAGATTGTGAACAATCCCCACGATACCGAGGAAGTTGTTCAAGACACCTTTCTGAACGCCTATCGCGGTTTGGCGCAGTATGAGGAGCAGACCAAATTCAGAAGTTGGCTGGCAACAATTGCGCGAAATCGTGCGCTGAATTGTCTACGAGAACAGAAAATGGATACCGTGTCCATCAACGAAGTGGAGGAGCACACGCTTCAGACTCCGAATACGCTCGATGACCAGTTGATACGCGACGAACAGCGGGAGCTGATTCGCCGCGCAATGGAAACACTTTCGCAGAAAGATAGGGAGATTGCTCACTCTTATTATTTCGATGGCGCAAGCTACGACGAACTGACAAGGACGCACGGATTGTCATACAAGGCGATTGCGTTTCGGTTGTCACGAGCAAAGCAGAGACTCACTCAACGATTGCAATACCTACTTACTGGTTTATCTATTTCTCCTGCGACGACACTCAAACATATCTACTCAGGAGGACTCACCGCCATGAAAATCGGAACGGCTCCCAAAATCACTGCTGGGGTGATAGGCATCGTTGCACTCAGCTTCATCGGTTTCATCGGAGTGCGCCAAATGAGCGCGCCCACCGTCGAGCAGCGCGTGTATTTGGTCCCAGAAAAACGGGAAACAACACCCACACCAAACAAAACCGAACAATTGGTTGTCCAAACGGATGCCACATCAAATACTGAATTTGAAGAAAATCAGCCACAAATTGCCGCGGAGGAGGTAAAACCGATTGAGAACTTCTGGGCTCAACTTGAAGAGGAAGAAATCGAGGACTTCCTTGCCCAACTCGAAAGGGTGGACGCGCAATCTGCTGAAACCGAATCTCAGCAAGATGCCAATGGGAATGTCTCAACTGAGGCCGATATATCTTCTGCCGAGGATGTGATGAATGCTTATGTGGAGGCGTTACGAAATATTGATTTTGAAACAATGCGCTCTCTATCAACAGAACACGTCAAAGAAGGATCGGACAATGCTACGGTAGATAGTTTCCCAATCATAGATCCGGATGAACTACGAGATGAACTAAAAGATTTACCGCTTGAGATGCGCGAAATGGTTAAGCAACAGATACGGAGTGTTGAGCCGCATCTGCGGAACATCGGACTTGAATCCCTCAGTCGGGTAAAGGTTGTGCGTAGCGAATATGTCGACGATGAATTCCACTTTGAATTGGGAGGACCAACGCCAGATATACCGGAGATACCGGGGATAGAAATCTCCAAAGTCACCGCACCGAATGAACTTTATAAGATGCGAAAAGAGAATGGTGCATGGCGAGTTTATGATAATGAGACATTAGACTAGCTGACAACCTTTATACTGAGGGTAACCGTCTTCCTCGAAAGGAGAGAATCATGAGATATATAGTTATTTGCTTACTCTGTTTAACTTTTTGTAGCATCGAAGTCCTTTCTATTAGCGATTCAGATAAATCCACGGAACCCTCCCACTCGAATCCCACCTATTCTCAATTGTATCGTATAGACGACACGCTTTGGGGGGAGCACCTCGAAACATTTAAGAAACACCTTCCCACCGACCCGTCAGCAGCCCGTACCGAACTCCAAAACGTTGCAAAAAAACTGTTTGGGGAACATACACTCACTGAAGAATGGGTGCCCCTCTATTTTCGCTTGAGTCAGGAGGATACTGAACATCTTTCGGACCTCAAACGGGTGTCTGAATTGGAAATCCGAATGCTAACAGACATCAATGCCCAAACCTACGCCAAACGGATACACCACCACCGAGAGATGCTAGAACACTACAACAAACTGGGAAAAAAAATGAAGATACAAGCCCAACTCCTGAAATGCACGAACAAGACGAGCAGAAAACGCCGCCAAAAACAGAAAAGAGTTTAGACACCAAGACCGGTCACGAGCATTACAAAGCGTTTCAGGAACTGCTCCCTACAGACCCGGAAGCCGCACGCGCAGAACTTGCCGCATTTAGCGCCCTTGCTTTTCATGGACATTCCCTTACAAAAGAGTGGGAGGAACTCTTTTTTCGCCTTTCTCGTGAGAAGGAAGGTACGATACCAGAGGTAACTCGGCTTTTTGAATTAAAAAAGCAGATGTTGGAAGACCACTCTCCTGAAAAGCACGCCAAGGAGATCGAAAATTTAGAAACCGTAATAAAAGATCTCAAATCTGTGAGCAAATTGCTCAAGCGCCAAGGTACCCTCGATACAGAGAAAATACCCTTCAATTTCAACTTCAATATGGTTCCTCTCAAATAATGTCATAATATCTGTTAACCGTCAAATAAGTCTTGATAACATTGTCCTGAAGGCTTCCTTGATCCGATACATGAGGCGAATGGTTTAATCCATTCGCCTTTTTTGTTGATCGTCTCCGAAAAGATTGGTAAGATACCCAAGTTACCATCTTTGAAGATGTTCCTGCTATCAGCAGATGGCTTTGTCTATCTGTGGTGAATACTTTCTTATTCAACTGGTTTTTGCTAAACTTTATGGTTAATAAAGGAGACATATAAAATGGCTGAATCTTTGCGAATACTCTCAATTGGCGCACACCCGGCAGATATTTTCGATCAATCCGGCGGTACGATGGCGCATCACACGAATCGGGGAGACTATGTTGGTTGTGTCGTGTTGACCCACGGTGCTCGCGTGCATGATGCAGTAATCAGCGACTCAATGTTTCATCGCGAGGAGGTTCCAGACGAATCTGACCTACTGGCGTTGATGGAAGAACGCTCAGATGTTAAGGCGGAAGAGGTTCGTAAGGGGTGCAAGATTTTGGGTGTCGAGGATATATACTTCTTCGGTGCGGATGATGCTGTCTTGCTCGTCACAGAGGAAACGGTAAAACGACTTGCACGATTGTTACGCGAAGTACGTCCTGACATTATCCTGACCCACTTTCCCAAAGAGGGAGATGGTTTAACCAATGCACATGCTGTCGCAGGACAGATTACGCTCCACGCCATTTCACATGCGGGTAGTGTCGATCCGGGCGATCGAAATACACCCCATAAGGTGGCGCAGGTCTTTTTCTTTGGGGCCGGTGCGGCGGCGATACCACGAAGCGTATGGCAGTCCGAGGGTGGCTATTATAACGATGTGTTTATCGACATTACGGATGTAGCCGATAAAAAGTTGGCGGCGCTGGATTGCTTGGTAAGTCAGGGGTATGGTGGATCGTATGCCCGCAAACGGATTGAAACCAGCGATGGAGCGTTCGGTAGCGCAGGCGGCTGCGCCTATGCAGAAGGATTTATCTCGTCAAGTGCCGAAACTCATTACTACTTACCCGTCACCGAACACGCGCTCAAAAATGCCCGTGCATCGGACCATGAGCGGATAGATGCAAACTCCTATCGGATTTCGGTTGACTGAGCGGTATGGGGCGGGTTTGCAACTCTCCCGCCCCTACTGCGCGGTTGAGGATTTGGAAGTCTCTCAATAACCGCTCTCCCGTGTGGTTGACGCACACCATCGCGATTTCATCAGGAAGTGCATCAGTATATCCCGCGCTTCCGTAGTTCCAATCTGATGAAGTGTGTGCGCGGCATTGGCGCGGACATACCGGTTCTCGTCCTTGAGCGCGGTCTTCAATGCTGGAAGTGCCTCCTCCGCTTTTGAACCGATTCGCGCTAACGCAAGCGAGGAATTCCGGCGCACCCATTCATCCGCATCGGATAACCCCTCCATCAACGCAGGAACTGCTGTCGAACACGATTGTGCGACGATGCCCAACCCCTCTGCGGCAACCTTTCGAACCTCCGCCGATTCGTCTTTTGTCCCTTTGATTAATGTGGGTACGGCTTCTTGAGCGGTTGATCCCATATCTCCCAACGCGTCAAGAGCAATGGTACGTACGCCCTCGTTTGAATCGTTGGCGGCTTCTATCAGTGCTAGCACAGCGGGGGCACCAATTACGCTCAACGCATAGCTGGCATTGCGGCGCACTATCTCAGACTCATCCTGCAAAGTTTCAATCAACGCTGAAACAGCGGACTCGCCCACTGCACCCAACGCATAGGCGGCGTTGAGACATGCCGATTCCGACTCGCTTCGCAATGCGTCAATTAGTTCAGGGATAGAGCCGTTTCCTGCGGCACCTGTCCCGTTCCCCGTTCCTAAATGCCACGCCCAAAGGTGTTTCCACATCAACCTCTGTCCATCATCGCTAGGCGTCCACTCTGTTTCCTCATTATTCCAAGAGGGACTCTGAGGCTCCTCCATACGCGTAAAGAGGAACTTCATCATATACCGATTCATCTCGGTGCGGTTGGGCATGGCGCGATGCCAGAGGTCGTAATGGACGATGGTCATCGACCCCGCCTCCCCAGCAAGCGGTAGTTCTTCCTGCCCATTATCCGGTTGGTCGTTGTAACACTGGCTCTGCGGAAGAACCCCTGTCGGTCCCCGTACTTCGGGGGTATCTTGCGGATAATAGAATGCCATTACCCAACGGGTCGGATGCCGTCGTCGCGTCCAACTGTCCTTGTGCAACCGCTGTCCGCTACTGCCCGGTGGGTTATAATGGCAGTGACGGTGCGGATGCGTGTAATAATTTGGACCTACAAGACCGGTCAACACGCCATCGACAACAGGATGGTCGAAGATTTCTTGAATATCGGGGATTCTGGGTATCAGGTTGTTCCCTGGGTTGCCTTCCTCCTCAAACACTGCTTCAGTTTGCTGGAAGATCGCTTCGTGAAAGTCGGCGGGAAGGTCGGTTTTAATGTTGATATACCCGTTGATAATAAAATGCTGCATCTGCTCGTCGGTGAGCAGATGTTTGCTATCAGTCATCTTGAAAAGCTCCTTTCTATGGTAGATTTTAAGAATTAATTGGACACTATGAACGAGCACGTCAGAAACTTGTTGGCAGGGTTGCGGCACACGGTGTAAGCTTCCGATGTAAAGGGTAATCTGCCAAATGTAGCACAAACTGTTAGTTTGCGGGTTAAGATCACAATCTAACAGATTGTGGTACAAAAAACTATTTACTTAGGACTTACGCAGTTGAACGCTCAACGCCCCCGATGCGGACATCGGGATTCAAAGCAACTTGTAGTTCGGCGATTTATCGCCGCCGGCAACTATTCCCAACGCCCGATAAATCGGGCAACTACAATCTGAAGTGCGTAACTCCTAATTGTATCGGAAAACTTTACCACTGAAATAGATGCGGTCCAAAGTCTGCCCTGTAGTATTGTCTGATTGCCTCACCGGGAGTAGCAACTTCATCGATTCTCCCCCGATCTTGGTCCGTCACCTGCACGTCGATTGCCCCCAGATTGTCCTCTAGTTGTTCCATTGTGCGGACTCCGACAATCGGACTGGTAATCCCCGGCTGTTGAGCGCACCACGCCAACGAGAACTGGCTTGGTGTACACCCTTTCTCCGCTGCAATCGCCAAGACAACGTCCAAGACGTTGAACGCCGCATCTGAGAATAGATCTGGATTTTGGCTCTCATCTTGGTAGCGTGCGTCCGCCGGACGTGCCTCGCCGCGTCGGTACTTCCCGGTGAGAAATCCGCCCGCCATCGGCGACCACGGAATCAGTGCTGTTCCATAGGTCTGCGCCATCGGGACCAACTCCCGTTCGATGCTCCGATCGAGTAGGTGATAGGGCGGCTGCTCGCAGATGAAGCGGTTGAGCCCTAACTCTTTTGAAGCCCATAGGGATTCCACCACCTGCCACGCAGCGAAGGTGCTGCTGCCGATGTAGCGTACCTTGCCCGCCCGAATCAGGTCGTCTAACGCCCGGAGCGTTTCGTCAATCGGTATATCTGAGCAGGGGCGATGGATCTGGTAGAGATCAATATAGTCGGTTTGCAAACGTTGGAGCGATGCCTCGCACTGCTCGATGATGTGTCGGCGACTGTTGCCTTGTGCGTTTGGGTCTTCGTCGTCCATGCGGAAGTGCACTTTGGTTGCCAATACGATTTGTGCACGTTTTCCATTTCGCTTGAACGCTTTCCCGACCATCTCCTCACTCTTGCCACGGACGTACATATTTGCTGTGTCAAAGAAGTTGATACCGCCATCAATCGCTCGATCGATGATGTCCATGGAGTCGGACTCGTTCGTTCGACCGCCGAACATCAAGCAACCCAGACAGAGTGTGCTTACCTTTGTGCCTGTCCTACCGAGACTGCGATATTCCATCTGCGCCTCCTCTTTTTGTTTTCCCTAGTTGATTTTTGAGGAAGGGTAGGTACAAGTCCCCGATGAAGGATCGGGATGCAAGCACCTACCCCCAATATAGTAGATCTTAGAATTAATGAGCCCTATTGTAGGTCGATTTTGGAAAATCGACGGTGCGGTGTCGAGATGTGAATCTCGACCTACAGGAATAAGTATCGTAGGTTGGGTTGAACGGTAACAACTGAGTTCCTATCAAGGATAGTAGATGTTCTGTTGTTCAACAACACTGTTTTGTAGATAGCGAGAGTGAAACCCAACATCTCAATCCGCTGCCGATCAAATGTGTTGGGTTTCACTCGACTTGTGAGTTTGCAACTGGAATCGTCCCTGCCACCCCAGCTGTCATAGGTGGCATTTTTGATTCAGTTCCGTTCAACCCAACCTACGGACTGTGCCGATGCGGTGCGGTTGGAAACCGCACCTACCGGGTAACGAATTGGACACTGCGACTCAGTAAGGTCAAACTTTGTTCGCGGAGTTACGGCACACGGAGTGTGCGTACTACTGCAAACTAGCACCATTGGTTATTAGGGCAACCACAAGGGTTGCCCCTACTTTATTCCTCCGCGACTACGGGGTTGCGCAGGACACCGACACCTTCGACCTCGATTTCAACGGTATCGCCGGGCGCGATGGGGCCCACGCCAGAGGGTGTGCCGGTCATAATCACATCGCCGGGCAGGAGGGTCATCACTGCGCTGATGTAGGCGACCAAGTGAGCGACAGAAAACACCAGATCAGAGGTGTTAGAATCCTGTTTCACTTCGCCATTCAACCGCGTTTTGATATCGAGGTTGTTCGGATCGAGATCGGTGGCGATTACGGGTCCGAGCGGGCAAAAGGTGTCGAATCCTTTCCCAAGCAGCATACAGCCCATTTCCATCTCAGCGAATTGGATAACTCGTTCGCTGATGTCGTTGCCGCAGGTATAGCCGAGCACATGGTCGAGGGCGTTCGCCTCCGAGACGCGTCGCGCCTCTTTGCCTATAATGACCGCCAATTCACACTCGTAATGCACCTCTTTGCCTTGGTGGGGATAGATGATAGGTTCTTCAGGACCGATAGCCGTCAGAGTTGGCTTCATGAAAAGCATCGGGTTGGTGGGAAGCGGTTTGCCCGCCTCGCGAGCGTGTAGGACGTAGTTCAGACCGACGCCGATGATTCTAGGGGATTCGACCGGCGCGAGGACCATCACTTCGTCTAGATGTGCAACAGCACCGCTCGTATCTAGACTATCAAAAGGTGAACCAGCCAGTTGGCGAATGTCCCCGTCATCATCTAGAATACCGTAACTCGCTTCTCCATTGCTGCTATAACGTAGGATTTTCATATCTAATGTCTCCTTATAGGGTTTAGAATTATTAACCTTTGGTGCTAGTTAGTGAGAAAGTCATTTCCACATTGTTCAAGGGTTCATTGGTTCATTTATTCTTCTTACGTTCCCCCTTCGGATACACATGTCGCCCCGCTGGGGCTTTCGGTTATTTGTTTATCGGTGTACTATATACATGTCGCCCCTCTGGGGCTAAATGAAGCGGTGAACCAATGCTTTTCACGTTTCAGGCATCATGTTTCAAGTTATCAGTGGCTGCAAACTAAGCTATTATAACTGTCCGCGTGGAATATCCGTGCCTGCTGCATACTTCTCTACGGCTTCAGGATTCAACTCCAACCCCAAGCCCAGTTTGTTCGGATCAGGCGACCACATGCCATCTTTGGGAGTTGACCACTCTTTGTAGACAGTCTTGTCCGATTCCTCAGCTATCCCTAGGTATTCCACCACTTTCAGGTTCGGCGTGGCACAGGCAAGGTGCAGGTGGATAAGCTGGTAGGCGTGCGGTGCGACCGGAAGGTTGAACGCGTGCGCGAGGTGAGCCACCTTCATCCACTCCGTGATTCCGCCCACTCTCCCGACATCCGGTTGAACGATGTCCGCACCACCGCGAGAGATGAGTTCTTTGAAACCGAACTTGGTATATTCGTGCTCGCCTGTGGCGACGGGTATATCTATCGCTTTGGCGATGGCTGCCAATCCGTCGATGTCGTCTGCCAACACCGGCTCTTCAAACCAACCGACGCGGTATTCTTCAAAGGCTTTGCCCATATAGATAGCCTGTTTGGCGTAATAGCCGTTGTTGGCATCGATGTAGATCTGAATATCGTCTCCGACCGCTTCGCGGACGGCGGCGAGCCGTTGAATATCTTCCCGTTCACTCTTGCCGAAGTCCTTGCCGACCTTCATCTTGACCGCTTTGAAACCGCGCTCAACATAACCGGTCTGCTCCGCCACCAATTCTTCTGTGTTGAAGTTTGTCCAACCACCGCTACCGTAGACCGGGACAGAATCGGTGTAGGGACCCAGCAGTTGATAAAGTGGAACGTTAAAGTGTTTCGCTTTCAAATCCCATAGGGCGATATCAACAGCGGAAAGGGCGCAGAACGCCAATCCCTTGCGACCCACCCCTCGAACGCACCAGAAGAGGTCATCCCAAATCTTTTCGATGTTTAGCGGATCTTGCCCCACCAACAGTTCCTTGAAGGTACCCTCTATGAGCGTCTGTCCCGCACGACCTCCACCCGATGGGCTCAACCCTTCGAGACCAGAATCGGTGATAATGTGCACAAAGCACGCGCTGCGCCCTCTTGCCACATGGCGGATGGTGGCGTCTTGAATCGCGCTGAGGTGTGGTAGCGACAGCAACGTCGTCTTGACATCTGTTATTTTCATCAAGAATTTCCTCTATTATAGTGGATCTTAGAATTAATGAGACACTCCCAACCGGTGCGGTTGTAAACCGCACCTACCGGCCCCGATAAATCGGGATCGAAACCGAGGGGCGAAAGTGTCTATTTATTTGGTATTCACCATAAGATAGGGCATCGTCTAAAATTGACACCCACGGGTTGATTTATAGATTTAATCTGCTTCCTCAAATTGTATAATACCTATAGGGCTTACGCATTTCAGCGCGGGGCAAGATGCCCTGCCTACAGTTGGCTGCATAAGTCCCAACCTATTCATTATATTATCCCTGTCCTCAAATATCATCAAAAACCTGCCACTCCGGTCCCATACAGGGGATCTGCTCCCGCATGGAGTGTCCCGTCCTTGTCAATGCTCACTCCTGTGGGACGCCCAAAACCACCGCTGGCTGCGGCATCCATACTCACAACATGGTGTCCCATATCCCCCAAGGCACGCTGTACATCTTCGGGGATGCGTGATTCGAGGAATGACTCCTCGTACAAAGCTTCTGCCCAGACGCGGGGTGCTTCCATCGCGCTCTGGATATCCATATCGAAGTCGATGTAGTGGATGAGCGCGTGAACCACACCGCTCATACTGCGTCGTGCACCCGGCGCATCGACTGCCAAAAACGGCTTGCCATCGTGGAAGAAGATGGGGACATGCGCACCACGTGGGGGCCGCCGCGTCGATCCGAGGGAGAGCGGACGCCCCGGAACCGGATCGAAGTTGCACATGTGATCATTCATGACGATTCCTGTGTCGGGTATCGCGACATATGAACCAAATGCGTTACCCAAGCTGGTGAGCATGTTAAACACATTCCCTGCACGGTCAGCGACAGCGAGGGTTGTGGTGTCGTGACCGCCAACCGATTTGGAACTCCCTTTAACTGGCTTCGGGGATTCACCGCCTTGATAAGGTGCAGGTGACACCGGCTGCGGATCATGTCCCGCTTTATCGAGACGGATACGACTAGCGACTTCAGCGGCGTAGTCCTTACTGAGCAAGCCCGGTTCGCGCGGAAATGCGAAGTAATTCACCCATGCCCGCCGCATGGTTTCGAGAACTAGGTGACGATAGGTGGGACTATCGGGACCGAAGCGTGGAAGGTCGAAATTTTCCAAGATGTTCAGCGTCTGCGTGAGAAAATTGGAATCCCCTGGGGTATAACGAAGTCCGCGGTATTCACCAAAATGCTCCTCCTGCAGCTCGCGCGTATCAGACTCATAATTTGCCAAATCATCGTAAGTCAGGATGCCACCGCCTCTTACTATCTCAGCGGCAATCGCTTCAGCAATTTTGCCTTTATAAAAAGCGTTTGGTCCTTCCTTTGCAATCGCACGATAGGTGTCAACAAGTTCAGGATACCTCAATTTATCGCCCGGTGTCCAGAAGGTCCCCGGTGCCGGTGGCAATCCATCTATCAAATAGAGTTCCCCCAAAAGCGGGAACTGATGGAAGTGCTTCATCGCTCTTGCAATCGTTACAGTGGTGGGTGTGTCAACCTCCACTCCAGTTTCTGCTAATTCGATAGCTGGCGCGAGGATATCTTTAATATCCATCGTTCCGTAGTGCTCCAGTACAGCGCATAGTCCCGCTACAGTCCCCGGTATCGCTACAGACTTATGCCCGATGATATTGGCATCATCCCGCACATTTTCCCAGCCGTAGAAGCCTCCTTGTCCCGGTAGGAGTTCAAACATATCCGGGGTTGCTGCTGCCGGTGGCACTGTGGTATCGTCGAAAATAGTGGTTTCGCCTTGATCAGCAGAGTGAACGCAGATGATACCGTTGCCACCGATGCCACACATACCCGGCTCCGCGAGTTGTGCGACGAATGCAGCGGCTACTCCGGCGTCTATTGCATTGCCACCCTGCTGCATAATATCCACGCCTGTCTGGGCAACGAGGTCATGGCCCCCTGCAACCACGCCGTTCTCTGCGACGACCTCTTTTCTTGTAGACTCGATGCTGCTCTGTATCACTTTACCCTCTTTCGAGCACAATACCTTCCCGTTCAATCCGTGCGAACATTTCTTGATATGCCGGCGTGTCATCGTTATCCCAATACTCCGTGGAGATCGGGGAGTCGTAGCTCATCGGGATGAGGCGACTCCGATCCGGCCGCACCATGAAGATGGAGTTTTTTGGGTCTGCGATATTGTACATCTTCGTTCCGTTCTTGAACTGCGACTTAATGATCCATTTGTCCTGTTCCGGCAATTTCAAGTTTTCCAATCGTTCCAGTTCATCACGGTCAAGCGTTAGCCCCAGTCCCGGCTTTTCTGGCACGCGCAGAAAACCGTTGATTGGCTCCAACCGTTCTTTCACAACATCGTCCCTCCAGGTTTCGGTGTCGGCGAAAAAGTGGAAGGTCGCCGTTGGAAACGCAGCCATCATGTGCGTTGTCATTGTCCGCGTGATAGTACCGCCAACGTTCTGAAGCATGAAGGGACTGTTGTCTGCGGCAAAGAGTCCGGCGCGTCGGATCGCATCCCCAATCCTGGAATGCCCTAGCATGTAGGCATCGGCGGGCTTCATCAACACCTCGTAGGTCGCACCCATCGGGAAATGGTGGAGGACGATGGGCAACCGTGATCGCTTGCGCAATTCGATATATCCATCAATATCCTCTCCCGGCAAGGGATCTTCAAAGCACCCAGCGATAGGATACTGTTCCAGTTTGGCGAGCAGCTCCGGCATGTGGTCGTCTGTGCCGTGCATGGTGAAGTCGTAGTGGATTTTGAACCCCTCCGGCGCAACCGCCTGCATCGCCTCAGTTTGGTCCATGACATTCTCGAAGGGTGAGAGATGGTATTTCAGCCATGTGTATCCCTGCGCGGCGTACTGCTCCACCGTCTCCGCCATGAGATGGGGATGCGTGGACACCGTCCAACTCCCCACCGGCACCCAAGAACGGTATTTCTGTCCGAACAGCTTGTAAACAGGTACACCCGCGTATTGCCCCATCAGGTCGTACATCGCCATCCCCAATCCGAGGGAGACCTCGTCTCCCATCCAGTCAAAGGGATTGGTGCCGATGTAACCGTTGATGACTTCCTGCGACTCCGTGCTACCGCTCTCTCCCAGCCCGACTAGTCCGTTGTCTGTGTGCACGACGTACACGGTGCGCGTGATGGGACCGTAGAAGTGGTTGAGTTGATACGCGATCCAATCCACATATTCGAGGGTGATTGGGTGGACTTCGATTTCAGTGACTTTCATGTTGGTCTCCGTCTGATGCTGGGTTGTTCCTGTTTTTTTAGGCAAGTTGCTAGTGCTCTGTTGACATTTAACAAATTGAACCAATTTTGATGTTCTTTGAACGTATGGTCTCGTTGGTTTAGAACATAAGGAACGGAGATCTCCGTTCCCTACGAGCTATGCTTGCTTCTATGCCCTAGTGGGGACCATCGTAGTGAACAACGATCGTTGTTCACTACAGCTCATTCACGGTGGAGGCCGCTTTGAATGCTTACCGGATTGGGAATATCAAAATGTCAACGCGCCCTAGACAGTCTGTAGGTCGAGTTTCTATACTCGGCACCTATCAAGAATAACCAAATGTACGACATACATGTCGCCCCTCTGGGGCTTTGTAGATTGAGTAAGATGCCCGACCTACGGATATAGGGGGTTGACTTACGCCACATCTAACTGAGGGATGTGCATGGGTAGATATCTTGGTTATAATCGCATAATTTGAGCAGATTAATCTTATTGGTGTATATACATTGCGCTCCGCTGGAGCGCAGGCACTGGTTGTGTCGGCATTCTATAGACATATCGCTCCTCTGGAGCGAAGATATTCGTCGGGTCGTTGAGGGTTTTGCCTATTTGGTTTGCTGATGGAACGACAGTTCGGTGGCTGCTTTGTTTGCTTATCGGTATTTTCTGCGTAATCTACTGAATCCGTGATTCAGACAATAATTATGCACACCCCTCATATAACTATTAGTTTGTTTTTTAGCTGGGAGCAGGGGTTGTCTCCTTAAGTTCTGATTGAAGAACTTGCCGGTTTCCGTCTGAAGCCAATCGCTTGACCGCATCCCACGCCTCCAATTTGTGGTCTCCTATGGTAAGTGGGAATACACAGTTGTTGTGCAGCAGCGGATCTGCGTCTGAATCGAACCCGTAAATCTCACCCGCTCGTTCCCATTCGACGGTGCCGGGGATAGGCGTAAACTCCGCAGGTTTTACCTGAACCCCCTGTGCGTGCACAAACTTGATACTTTCAACTACCTCTTCCAACGGTTGTCCGGGCAGTCCCATTAACAGATAAACACCGATATCCTTGGCTGTGAATCCGGCGGCTTTCAATCGCTCAACTGCACGGGTGAAGCCGTTGTTGGTGACCTTAGGTCCGGTCAACTTTTGCCGTACCACATCGCTAGTCTCCAAGCTGATGCGCACCGTTTTGAATCCGGCGGCGTACATTTTATGTGCTAATTCCTTGTCAATCACTTGGGCGTGCATTGAATTGGGCGTATGGAAGTAGAGCTTCAGTCGGCGTTCAAGGACTTGGTCCAGGATTTTGTGGATGTGTTTCCTTGCGTTGAGCAGGAGTGCATCATCATAGAACGCAAAATTTTGCGTCCCAAATTCGTCATAGCACCACTGAAGTTCATTGACAACCTGCTTGGGATCGCGTTGTCGGAAGCCGGGACTGACCGAACGCACGGCGCAGTAGGAACAGGTCATTGGACAGCCTCGCGCTGTTAGAACCGCCGCGAAATCGAGTTTACGGATGAGGTCATGGGCGGGGAAAGGGTAGTCGCTGATGTGGATGGGAAGTTGGGAGTAGTCCGATTGGTTTCCCGTCAACTGATCGACTAGTCTCAGCGCGGAGAGTTCCCCTTCACCTTTTACTACGTAATCGGCTCCCGATTTTTCCACCGCGTGTTTGTAACAGAGCGTCGCATACGTCCCGCCGAGCACCACCGGCACATCAGGATAGTGCTGCTTGACACGGCGGATTACTTCGTGGGGACCCGGATACCAGTAGGTCATCTTCGATGTCACCAGTGCCACATCCGGCTTCGGACGCTTATCCAACTCCGATTCAAAAATCTCCGGCGTGATGCCGTACCGGCAGAAATGGCGTGGGACATCTTTGACAACCTCCGGGCGTTCAACCGGCTCTCGGTGATATTTTCCTGTGCCGTAGGCGTTGCCCTTGGGTGCGGCTAGTCCTTGCAGCTTGAGGAGATCCGGATTGTAGCGATCGAGACAGTCGATAAAGTCGAGTTGGTAACCGTGCTGACGGAAGATACTACCGATAGAGAGTAAGCCGATCGGCTCCACCCAGAGGTTGAAGGCGGCGAAATCATAGATCCACGGGTTGATGAGGAGTAAACGACGTTTTGACATGATAGTGTTTTTCTCCTTAGATCTCTTTTCCGTTTTCTAAGCGACACCGACATCTTCCAACGGCACCGTCATCTGCATCGCACCGAAGCGAACAACCGCTTTCTGAGTCTGTGTATCCACTTTGCTGAGTATCCCAACGCTGTCTAGACTGTGCACGCGAACCTCATCGCCCGTTTTCAATTCGTAAATGAATGCCTGCCGTTCCTGTTCTTCTGGAAATTCGCTAAGTTCGTCAGCCATATGGGTGCTTATTTCAGAGAGTGATTCGAGCAGTGATCGCCGAGACGCTTCCGAGTGACACAACCGGTCAATCTGTCCTTTGATTTGGTGGAGTAGGGCGTAGGTATTCCCGCTGAGTTGTGCCTGCATCTCCGTTTCTTGTGCGGATATTTCGTCCAATTTTTTGCGATATTCGCTCTCTAGGCGCGCTGCTTCCGCACCCGCTTCCGCCGCAGCACGCTTATTTTTCTCTATTACCACCTTCGCAGCCTGCAACTGATTTATTAACTCGGCTGCTCCGTCATCTTGCCCTTCCGAACTTTTTTCTGCGTTTGTGATTACCTCGTCCGGCAATCCCAGACGTTTGGCAATCGCTAGCGCATTGCTGCTGCCGGGGGTGCCGATCAACAGCTTATATGTTGGGCGCAATGTCGCTATATCAAATTCTACGGACGCATTTTCGACGCCCGGCACGGTATAGCCGAGATTTTTGAGTGGACTGATATGTGTCGAGACAACGGTACGTGCGTTGTGGGCGTGTAGATATTCGAGGATGGATTGTCCTAACGCTGCACCCTCCGCCGGATCGGTGCCGCCGCCCAACTCATCAAGCAGGACCAAGCTGCTTTCACTCGCGGACGCAAGGATCTCTGCGATGTTGCGGAGATGGCTGGAGAATGTGCTCAAGCTTTGTTCAATACTCTGCTCGTCGCCGATGTCCGCCGATATGTGTGTGAATGCCGCTAGTTCAGAACCTTCTCCCGCTGAGATGTGCATACCTGATTGCGCCATCAGGGTCAGCAGACCGACCGTTTTCAACGTGATGGTCTTGCCGCCGGTGTTAGGTCCTGTGATGATCAAGGTGTTGAAATCATCACCCAAACGGAAATTGATGGGAACTACCGATTCGATTTCTGACTCTTCCTCTCGCTGCAGGGTTAAGAGCAACGGGTGACGTGCCTCCTTGAGGTCAAGTCGTCCACTTGCGTTCAAGGTTGGTGGATTCATCTCGTAATCGCGGCTGAAACGCACTTTCGCATAGGTTAGATCTAGATGGGCGAGTATCTTCAGCGTTTCACCCATCGGCTCAGTCACCGCTGCGATCTTGGCGGTGATTTCGCGGAGCAGCCGTACAATCTCCGCTCCTTCGGCGTCTACTGCGGCTTGTAACTCATTTCCCAATTCGCGTACCGCTTCCGGCTCGATAAATACGGTATTGCCTCGGTCTGATCTATCCCGTACCGCGCCGGGGACACGGGCCGCATCACGCTCTTTGACGGCTATCACAGGACGGCCTTTGCGCTCGCGTATGATTGGGTCTTGCAAATATGGACTGACACTTTGTGAGCGGAGGGTCGATTGTAACCTGCCCTGAATGCGTCCTTTCACTGTCTGAATCGTTTTGCGGATAGATTTCAGTTGGGGACTGGCACTGCTCTTAACCGCGCCGTTTTCATTCAGTGTATTTTCAATCTTCGCCTCGATTTCAGGATACAACCGAATCCCCTCTGCCAATTGATGGAGATGTGGATAGTCTCCCTTTGCATTTTCCAAGTATCCTTTGACAATCCTGAAGGCGCGAAGGGTATCCTTGACGCGCATAATCTCCTCAGTGATGAGGATATCTGCGCCCTTGTCCAATTTCTCCAGAATTGGAGAGAGATCATGTAGTCCGCCCAACGGCAGGTAACGATCCGGCGACAACAGTCCTTTTAACTCGGTCGTTTCTGCAATAAGCTGCTCAATCCGATCTAGGTCGGTCAACGGTCGAATCTCCTGCGCTAGTCTCGTCCCTAGCCCTGACGCTGTATAGCCGACCAACAATTCTTTGATTTTGTCATATTCCAGAACGTCGAGCGTGTGTTGGTTCACGGTGATCTGTTCCCCTGAATTTAATATGAGGGATGTGCATGATTGTTGTCTGAATCAGGATTCTCAGGATTTAAGGATTTACAGGAGGCTATGACTGAAGTTGACGCCTATGCGTATCCGCGGCGAGGGCATAATGGTTGTTTGAATCACCTATTAAACAGATGACTCACACGCTTATGTGAAAGGAACCATGCAAAGAAACCGAGTTTTTGGCAAAAACTCGGTTTCTCTCTTTTGCTCTATGTATCCCCTAGGACAGCTTCCAGTCCCTTCACGAACCGTTCGTTCTCCTCCGGTGTGCCAATTGTCACGCGGATGGAGTTGGGAAAGCCGTATCCAGCCACAGGACGAACGATCACACCTTTTTGCATGAGTGCGTCGGAGACTTCACTGCCGGAGCGGTCAAAATGGACTAGAATAAAATTTCCCTCAGATTCGACATACGCTAATCCCATCTGATCCAACGCTTCATAGAGATACGTTTTGCCGATGGCGTTTACCTCTTGGCTGCGGCGTACATGCTCTGCATCTTTCAACGCAGCCCGCGCTGCCGCCTGCGCAACGAGGTTACAGTTGAACGGCTGACGCACCCGATTCATTGTTTCAATAATGTCGGGCTTGGCGAGCCCGTATCCGATTCGCATCCCCGCAAGTCCGTAGATCTTGGAGAAGGTTCGCGTGATGATGACGTTGCGCCCCTCGTGGATGTAGGGCAGCGTCTGCGGGTAGTCGGGTCGGTCGACGTATTCGTAGTAGGCTTCGTCAAAGACAACGAGGACATCGTCGGGCACACGCGCCATCAATTTCTCGGTTTCCGTTTTTGTCACCATTGTCCCGGTTGGGTTGTTCGGGTTGGCGATGAAGATGACGCGGGTCTGATCGGTGATTGCATCAGCCATTGCCCGCAGGTCCTGTGTATAACCGTCCATCGGCGTAACGATCGATTCTGCACCGAATACCTTAGCGACCAGCATGTAGACGACAAAGGCACTCCCCGAGTAGATCACCTCGTCGCCCGGTGATATGTAGGTCTCCCCGACTAGTTGTAACACTTCGTTGGAGCCGTTTCCTAGGATTAGTTGTTCGGACGAGATACCGACGTGCGCTGCGAGATCCTGTTTCAGGTAGTAGGCATTTCCGTCGGGGTAGAGGTTCACCTGCGTTGCTGCGTCTTGGATGGCACTCATCGCCAAGGGAGAGGGACCCAGCGGGTTTTCGTTCGACGCTAACTTGATAATGTCGGAGATGCCTAACTCGCGCTGGACCTCTTCAATCGGTTTGCCCCCTTGATAGGGTTGGATGGTTTCAATTCCGGGTTTCGGTCTCATAGTTACCTCATGGTTCGTTTGTCAGTTTCTTAGACGCAATAGGTTATTGTGGGGGTGTTCACAATTCTTGTCTGAATCGCGGATTAAAAGGATTACACAGATTACGCGGATTCGTGCCCCGATGCTGCGATAGGGATTCAAATCAATCTGAATCAGGAGATTCAAGATTTAAGGATTAGTTCGTGTAAAAAGAAGGTGCAAAGCACGAGGTAAGTTACACCTTCGTGCGATTCACAGGTTTGGCAGGGCACTGACAGGTGAAAAAAATATTTTCAACTGCCCATAGGGGTCTTCATAATTGATGGGTGTGCCGAGAACCCCGATGGCCACTATACTTGAGCGGTTTTACATAAGTGCCCTATGTTAGACGGTTGCCTGTGAATGGTCTGCTGACCTGCCATATTAGCATTGATTTATGAGTAAGGTTCCACTGAACGATTTGCTGCCCTGTCATATTCGCCTCGATTTATGAGCAAATTTTCTGATAAATGTTAATATGCGCTAGCAATTCGCGTTAAAGTAGTGTAAGGTTGGGAGATTGGGGGTGGCTCCTGCCATTCGTCCCGTTCTTGGCTCGCTATATTATAACCTATTTTTTGACCGTGTGCGTAAATCCTGTTATTGTCCCCTGGATCGGGTTGGATGGTTTCAATTCCCAGTTATAGTCTTACCCTTCACCTTAGGCTTTGTGTGTTCTTCAATAAATGCGTTAATTTTTTTTCAATAACAGATCTCTCGCTTTTTCATAGCTCCTGATGACTACCTCTGGAGTTGATTTTCTGTTAGATTAAAAAATATCACGAACTTCAACTCGTGTCAAGAGTAAACAGATGTGGTCGGGATGCAAGCACCTACAGGAGAACTCGGGGCCCCTAGAGGGGCGTTTTGAGATTGACAGCTTTGTCGTGCTTAGGTTAGAATGGAGAGCAATTTTTACGCGGTGGGAAGACCGCCCGTCGATAGGAGGAGAGGGATGGTTATCGAATGGAATACGCACATTTTTAGTCCGGATCTGAAACGGTATCCGTTTCATGAGAAGGCGGTTTACACGCCCGATGTCTCTAGCCAGTCTGCGGATCCGTTGGGGGCATATCTGGCGCAGATGGATCAACACGGGGTTGACCGTGCGGTGTTGGTGCATCCAGAGCCTTACGGGGATGATCACCGGCTCGTTCTGGATTGCTTGGAACAGGAGCAGGAGCGTGTCAAAGGCACATGCCTGTTCTACCCAAAGGATCCGGATGCACCTCGCAAGCTGGAGGAGTTGGTAGCGCGGCAGCCCCGGATTATTGCAACACGATTCCATGCCCATCGCGGCAAGGAGACCTATCTGGATAGCCTGACCAGTCCTGAAGTGCGGAGAATCTGGGAGAAGGCGTTAGACCTGAATCTAATCATTGAACTGCACATCGGACCGGACCATGCACAGGGGGCAGCAGAGATGTTGCGGGACTACCCGGAGTCTACGGTGTTAATCGACCATCTGGCGGAGCCGCACATGGGAGATGCTGTAGAGTTTGCGCATGTCCTGGATCTGGCGGATTTCGGTGCCGTGTATATGAAGCTTTCCGGTCTCAATCACTTCGCTACGGATGCGCCCCTCTACTTGAGTGCACGTCCATTTACCCGTCGTGTCATCGAAGCCTTTGGACCGGATCAGATGGTCTGGGGTAGTGGCATACCCGACATAGTAGATGCACACCTATCGGAATACACAGAAGCAGACCGGCGGAAGGTAAAAGGGGAGAATCTGGCGAGACTGTTGGGTTGGGATTAAGCATATTGGCTCATGTTAAGAAATCATGCAACAGAAACCCAGGGCAGAAGAAAGAAACCGAGTTTTGCCGAAAAAACTCGGTTTCCCTTTGGGTTTTGTACTTTCTTTTTATATGAGCCAACATATTAAAAAGGGGCAAGGATTTCTGATGGAACGTTTTCCTATTTTTGAATCATACGAATTTGGTGAGGAGCAAAGGGCGGAGATGGACAGGGGCGGGCATTGCGTTCTCCCCGGCATCTTGACCTCGGAGGCGTGTGAACGGTTGACTGAATCGCTGTCGTACATTCAATCGCTCGTTCCAAATGCGGCCGAGGGACATGAGCCTAATCGGTTTGCTGCGGAGTACGACGGATTCTTGGAGAGCCTGATAGGGCATCCGCAGATGCTTACGCTCGCCCGACAGGTGCTTGGGGAGGACATCCGCTACGATCACTGTGTGACACTTAACCGGCCGGGTGGCAACCAGGGCACCCGTTGGCATAGTCATGAATACTCGGATGATGATCCTAGTCTGGGCTTCATACGCATCTTCTTTTACGTCAATGGCTTTGATGTTGACGATGGTGGGTTGAAGGCTGTGCCGGGGAGTCATCTGTATCGAGATCCTAAGATCCATTTCCAGACGGATGAGGAGCTGCAATCAGGATGGATGGCGGACAAAAAGCATCCGCTTACCGGCGAGCCGTTGAAGATTGAAGACCTGTCCGTTCCCGATGGCACGGTAGCACTGATGTGGACACACGCGGCACACGCTGTCAGTCCGAGGCAGCCCAATAGTAAGACGCGGTGGACGGTGGTCTATGCTTACCGTAATCCCGGTAGGCCATCTGCAGCCCGTTGGATTAGTGAGGAGTTTGAGCGTAAGCCTATTGACGGGGCGGAAGGATTGATGAGTCTTTATTGATTAAGGGGATATGTCTTTCAGTTAGAGAAGTAGATAAGGGCGCAGATTTCGCAGATGTTCGCAGATAAAAAAGAAAAACGACAGAAACTTGTTGGCAGGGTTAAGGCACACGATGCACGCCTCCGATGTAAAGGACAATCTGCCAAATGTAGCGCAAACTGTTAGTTTGCGGCTTGGGGTCACAATCTAACAGATTGTGGTACAAAAAACTATCTACTTTAATAGTAAGTGCTAGTAGGTCGAGATTCACATCTTGACACAAGAGTGTCGATTTTGGAAAATCGACCTACAAAAGTTCTTGCGCTGGAAAGTTTTGAGGTAGCTCAAAACAGAAAGCCTGATTCAAAGAGGTAGGACATCTTGGTGAGGACTGCGCGCTCACCGGTGGTGCTGTCGGCAAACACGAGGAAGAAGCGGCTCTCTGGAGTGAAGCGGTAATCGAAGACGGAATTGAAGTTGTACTTTACTTCGTGAGACATGCGCTCGTCTACCCGTTCTGCGAAGATTCGCCACCCCATCCGTCGAGTAAATTGGTAGGTAGTATTCACCCCGACAATGAGCGTATTGCGATGTTCGCGCCAGAAGAAATTGCTTCCGTTCATGCTGAAGCTGAGTTTGCTAAAGAGATTGACAGTGGTGGAGAACCGTGTGTATCGGCTATACTTGTTTTGCCGCGGTCCAAATCGATTGTACAGCGATAAACGTCCCCATTTGGGACGGTAGCTAATATTTGTGCCGATATATTGTCTATCGTAAAGTGTCCCGTCCTCACGTCGTGTTCCGCTTCCAACGAAGGTGAATAGGTCGAACCTGCCAATATCAACCCCGCCAGACAACCCGATACGCCGGTCCCATAACAGATGTTGTCCGTTGAGTTTATAGAGGTGGTAACCACTTACATAGTAGCCGCGGACGAGGTTGTCTTTGTCGAATCGATGCCGGTATCGCACGCGGCCAAAAGTCTTGCGGAACGCCTCATCTTCCAAGCCCATCTCATTTGGACGGAATCCCTCTGGCATATCTTCGACGCGAGCTTGGGCACCCCAACCGCTTTCATGATCCCAATCCATTGAGGCGTGAAACGCTGAGTGCATCTCACCGTGGATCCAATCGGTCACATACTGACCACGAGCGGTTACGTCACGGTGGAGGGCGAACCGGCCATCTAACGAAACCAATGTAACATCTCGATCTTCCTGATGCTTCTGCAAGCCCATCGCACCAATCACGGTGCGCTGACCAACATTTCGACTGACTCGCGTAGCAAGGAGATTTGCCTGTTTCTTCTGATCGTCGTCGTAGCGGTCAACCATCGTCCCGTAGGTATCAATAAAAGCGAAATTGTAGTTCCCAACCTTCCCTGTTGACTTGACACCGTAATCGATGTCCTGGACCCGACGGCTATAAAATAGGTCGAGCGGCAGTTCAAACAACTCCGACCCTTCACGGAAGAAGGGACGCCGCTCCGGCAGATACATTTCGCGATCACTTGAAACACTGATGCGTGTTGAATCGCTTTCCAGTTGTGAGAAGTCAGGGTTAAAAGTTAGATTTGTGGTAATGTTCGTCGAGAACGGGATGGCAATGTCTAAGCCGGCATTCATATCGAGCGACTCACCTTCCACCGAACGCTGGGTGACGTAAGGTAGAATATCGATCTTTCGATTCGCATTCACTTTGCTGAGTTCGAGGTCTGCCAACTGACCAAACTCTGAAACGCGACTAAAGTCGTCGCCGGTATCCGCCCACGTATAACGGGTCCCTTCCATCGGATGCGGTCGCGCAAAGTTAATACCCCATGTCGTCGTTTCGGGATCAAAGCGGAGTTCGCTGAATGGAATTGCCATTTCTGCTGTCCAATGATTTCCATTCTTTTCGACCTTCGCCTCCCAGTTTGCATCCCACGCTTGGTCAAAGTTGCTCTCGTTGCTGATTTTGGCGTCCATTTGTGTTCCGAGTGTGTTGACCGCCAGAACATAGCAGTTGCGCTGATCGTGGTAGGTATCAAGCAGTACCTGAACCGTATCGTCCTGCCAGATGGCGGAATCGCGGCGCGTTTGTGTCTCGCGCAATGCTTCCATATTCGGCTCCTCGCACCGTAAGCCGACATAAAGCGTATGCTCATCATACAGGACCATCGCCTTGGTGCCCAGTTCTGCGGGAACGCCGTGTGAACCTTCCACGCGGTAAAAATTGTCCGCGGTCTCGGCTTCCTCCCAGACACCATCACAGAGCGCTCCATCAATAACAGGCGGTGTATCTAGCCATTTGGCTTTGATAACACGACCGGAACTTTGACTATCAGCAAGAACTGACGATTCTAAACATACCGTTATGATTAGCGTCGCCAAGGTTATCCATCGTTGTTGTTGAACATTTATCCACATTATCGCTACTATCTCCTATCTCTTTGCCAAGAAGAATCGTCAATCGAATCTGTTTTTTTGAACTGTTTACGGTACATCTCTGCGTACATCCCGTCAGCGTCTAACAACTGCTCATGTGTGCCAACCTCAATAATCCTACCCTCTTTCAGCGCAATAATCATATCCGCATTCAGAATGGTTGAAAGGCGGTGCGCTATGACGAATGAGGTTCTGGACTGCATCAACCGATC
Organism: Candidatus Poribacteria bacterium; assembly: GCA_965208425.1. Classification (GTDB taxonomy): domain Bacteria; phylum Poribacteria; class WGA-4E; order WGA-4E; family PCPOR2b; genus PCPOR2b. The sequence goes on from OZ242335.1 coordinate 1,305,026, forward strand.
CAGTGCCTCTTGAATTTGCGATTCAGATTCCGTATCCAAATTGGAAGTCGCTTCGTCCAGAATCAGGATGCGCGGATCTCGTAGAATGGTGCGTGCAATGGCGATGCGCTGCTTCTGCCCGCCAGAGAGACGCATTCCGCGTTCCCCGACCTCTGTCTCATACCCCTCCGGCAACTGATCAACAATAAACTGATGTGCGTTGGCGGCGAGGGCGGCTTGTACCACCTCCTCGTCGGTGGCGCCGAGTTTGCCAAATCGTATATTCTCGGTAACCGAACCCGCGAACAGGAAATTATCCTGTAACACGATTCCCATCTGATTTCGCAGCGACTTAATCGAAACGTCGCGGAGGTTATACTCATCCACAAAGATATTTCCCTCTACCGGATCGTAAAATCTGGAAATCAGGTTGGCGATGGTGGTTTTTCCACATCCTGATGGTCCAACCAACGCCACCATCATCCCCGGCTTGGCTTCAAGGTTGATATTGTGCAGTACCGGGTTCTCTGGTTCATAATGGAAGGAAACGTCTTCAAACTTGACATGGCCGCGAATGTTGGTAAGGTTTATCGCGTCGGGTGATTCTTCAACGGTTGGCTCGGAATCGAGCAGACCAAAAACACGTTCAGCCGAAATCATCGCCTCTTGAATTTGTGTGTTGACCCGAATCAGGTTCATGATTGGTTCTTGGAGGCGTTCCATAAACTGGTAGAAAGCGAGCATTGCCCCGATGGTAAAGTCGCCCTGAATGACTAAGTACCCTCCGTAACAGAGTACCGCAGACCTGCCAATTGACCGGAAAAAGAGTGCAACACGCCCCATCGCCGTTTGAGTTGCCTCGATTTTAATTCTCGATTCAAGGGTCTCGCGCATATTATGGAACAGCTGTCGCTCATGGTAACGTTCCCGATGAAAAGCCTTGACGACCTTTGCCCCCGCAACCGCCTCGTACATCCCTGTTGCAATATCTGCCCACTTGTGCCGCCATTGACGCCACATCGGACGCAGCCGTTGGATGAAGATGTGATAGTTCCCGATGATTAGTGGGAAGATCAGCAGGGAGAAGAGGGTCAGCTTCCAATTCCAGTACAGCATGAGGCCAAGCATGAGGACAAAAGTGACCGCATCGGTTACGATCCGAATCGTTGTTTCGGTGGCGAGATTCCGCAGCGAAGCGACATCCTCCCTGACCCGTGAGAGGATTTGTCCGGTTCCTTGAGATTCATAGAACTGCATCGACAGCGACTGTAGGTGAGAGAACACACTATTTCTCAAGTCAAACAGGATACGCTGACTGACCCATGTCATCACGTAGGTGCAGAGGTAAGACACGACAGCGAAAATCGCATAGTAGACGACAATAACAAAAAGGATAATAATCAACCAGTCGACCAGCGGGTAATGGAATTCATGTCCTAGCAAGGCGTATGCAAGCGTTGCGGCATAAACCTTGATTTCGCCATCGGCGACATACAGTTTGCCGTTTTCTTTCCAGATTGTATGCTGCTTTTCGTTTGCCCTATCAATGACAAGCCAGTGTCTGCCTGCTTCTTCAACCGAGACAATTGCCTTTGAAGATAGCAGAATGTCTCGATCTTTGAATACTTTATGCAATTTTTTGGAGGCTTTATCGAACTCCTTACGCAAAGGATCTGGCATCCTTTGAAGTTCCGATAAATCAGTCACCCCTTCAAGTGTTTCTAGATATTTCTCTTTCTGGAACTCTCGATCAAGCCGAAAGACCTTCTGATTAATGCGGTATTTCTGATCTGTTTCGGTGTCATCAAGTTGCCATTTTTCTCCCGGTTTTTCAATCGAAACTTCGGTGCTTGGGGAGAGCGAAATTCCTTCTGCTTCAAACTCTTGCCTCAGCCTGTTAGAAAGCCTCGCCTGATTGTCTAAATCATCCCGAAACATCAAATTGATGCTTGCGAGCGGTTTGTTAGCGGGTATCAAAAGGTCATCAATAACGAACTTCTGAACAAGCGGCATAAATAGCGGCGACTGCCCGACAAGCACGACTAGAAAGAAACCCAGAATGAGCTTGGGTATATATGGCTTCGCGTATGCAAATAGTCTGAAAAACTTTTCCATCGCGGACCTCCATGGTCCTACAATTCAATCGCCGCTTACATCTTCACCTTTTCACTGGTTTGAAGCACGTCCCGGATCTTTCTGGATGCCTTTGCCTCCGCTGCGACGGTTCTTTCGAGCACTTTAATCGCTGCGCGACATTTCGGCTTGAAGTGGCTCATCGCTTCTTCCGGAGTCTGTGCTTGTCGATTCGGGTGCATCCAGAAGTGCATCCGAGATAATCCCAAGCCGAGTCGGACTTTCGTTTTATCATCCGTCGGAGTAGCTTTACGCACTTCAAGTGAAGGTAGTAACCGTTGAACAGCTTTGAGCAATCCTACGACCTTCTGGTACTCAGCAATCGCTTCATCCAGATGCTTTAGTTCGTCCTCTTCAAGGTGTTCTCTGATCATCTGCAGATAGTCCACAGCTGCGGTTCGCGCTTCAATAAATTGTGTCAGCGGTTGTCCGCCCCACTTCATAACTTTAGAGACGTTATGCTCGGTCAACTTTCTCCGTCGACTCAGCATGCCGTTCAAGTGAGCGATCAGTTCGTCATAGGCTGCGAGGCCGATTGCGCACCCCTGAATCTTTCGGCGACTCTCTGCCATCTTTCTCGCGACACGCAAGGTACCTAGCGCTGCATCACGGGCTTTAGGTTCACGCTCACGCTCGCCGATCACAAATTGGTAGTAGCCGTGGGGACCCAGTTCAAGAAATCCACCGCTTGGATGCCATTCTTTGTGGAGGTCTGCGGTTTTAATCTGATACCGGGAACCGTTCTGGCAGATAAGGGTTTCGGGACCGTCATCCTTGGTAAGGAACGGACAGGAGTCGTCGAACGGCAGTAATGTCGGCTTTCCAGCGCGCGTATTTTCTTGGAGTCGCTCTGATGCAGCTTCGTAAGTGTCATCGTATGAGACTTCGAAGCTATAGCCGAGGGTCCGGCAGGTTGCGCGCAGTGGGTTGTGGAAAAAGGTATTCATCCCCGCTTCAGGGTCAGTGCGGTTGTAGAAGAAACGGAAAGCTTCACCGGACGCACCCATCAGATAGGTGTATGAAATATCTTCCTTGCGGTACTTCAGGGCTTCTTGGACAGTGTGGATGTAGTCTATGGGTCGTGCTTGGGTCACTGGTTGATTCATTTGATTCATTGTTACTTCTCCCGGCTTTGTTCAGCCTTTGTTGTTGAGTGTTCTCAACATAAAATGATGGAGTGGAGTAAAATAGCTTCCACCATAGTGATACAGAGCGGCTATTACGCATAAACTGTGCCAACTTCGCAGCGAGACCCATAAATGGGCTTGAATCCTTGCTATGACTGGATTTATAAGGAGAAGGTATTGACCAAAATGGAATATTTGAATTGTTTCAAAATGTGACAGTCAAGGAGGATTGTTTGGAGGAAAAGGTGGGCTGCAGTGCGTCAGCACTGACTTTGGGCTTAATGTGTTGCATTTTGCAACGCGATACATTTTGTAACAGTGTGGTATGAAGCGTAGAGGCATTTTTCCTATTGTCAATCATCGATGGGAGGTGTTAAAATACCTCTGAACGTAGAAAAAATGCGTAATCTAAGATTTGAAGGGAAACGTGCAGGTGGACATAAACCGAGCCAAACTTGTTGTCGGCTCGCTGATAGCGGAACCGGGGCGAAGTGTCGAAGGGCATCTAAAGGCAGGGAATATGCAGGATGGTACGCCCTTCCGATTGCCGATTGTTCTAATGAATGGTGCACAAGGTGGGAAAACGCTCTACCTACAAGCAGCGAGCGATGGAGACGAACTCAACGGGATTGCCGTCATCCATGAGATTTTACGCCAGATTCACCCCGATAGTCTGCGAGGTCAGATTATTGCTGTGCCAATCGTGAATTTCCACGCCTTTCACGCCCGACAAGCCCACAGTCCCGTTGATAACATGAAGATGAATCGATGCTTCCCGGGACGCCCCGACGGCACCTCCAGTGAACGGATTGCTTACAAGCTCTTTCATACGGCGATCCGCCAAGCCGATTACTGCATTGACCTCCATCAAGGTGGTGTTCACCCCATGATCGATGAGGTTCGAGTGCGCGTTGACCCAAAACACTCGCAACATGCAGCCTGTCTTGAATTGGCTCGTATATTTGGGATGGGTTACATCTTTGATCAGAAGGGACCGAAAGGTCAGCTCGCTCAAGCCGCGCCGGAGATTGGTATTCCAACGATTGATCCTGAGTTAGGTGGGTGTCACGGTTGGGATGCCGCCAGCATCGCAAAAGGTGTACAAGGTGTGCTGAACATCCTTAAATATTACGACTTTATCAATGGCGAACCGAAACTTCCTCAGCGACAGTTCGTTATCAACAAATTTGTGTCACTTTGTAGTGACCAAGGCGGTTTTGTGTATTACCAAGCGGACTTGTATGATCAGGTTGAAGCGTATCAGCCGATTGCAGAAATCTGCGATGTCTTTGGTCATCTACGAGAAACGATCCGAGCTCCTGAAAGTGGTATCTTCTGGTCGCGTCCGGTATATCCGATGGTTGCCAGTGGTGAATCGGTGGGAAAGATCGGTATTCTGTCTGATTACATCCAGTAGAGGGAAGAAAACGAAAGAACGAGACGACGAGAAAACGAGCAGAATTCAGCTCAAAGTCGCAAGAGAAATCGAAAACGGGAAGACGAGAAAACCGGAAAACGGGACAGTGAATTATCTCGTCTTCTCCCTATGATCTTCCTATTTGCGCTAAAATCCCAACCCAATTTTCCCCACTTTGTATCAACTCATTATTTTCTTTCAGTTGACGGACCTCAAGCACTCGGAAGCCGTTTGCCTCCAACTGTGCTTCGATTTGCGACGCCTCCTGTACCAGAATCCCTGACAGTATCAACCGCCCCGCCGGCTCAAGGAATTGCGGACATATAGGAATCATCGGCAGGAGGGCTTTCGTAAGGATATTAGCAACAATGAGTGGATATTTTTGCCTTTCAAGCGCGTTCAGTCCATCGCCCTGATGTAAACTGATGACCGGCTCCACCTTGTTGAGTTGAATGTTGTTTCGGGCAATAGGAATTGTTGTTGCATCCAAATCAATGGCATCAACCCGCTTGGCACCTAGTTTGGCGGCTGCGATCGCTAAGATGCCAGAACCAGTGCCAATATCGGCAACGGCGTTGGCCCCCTTAACGGATATCTCCAATAGTTCCAACGCGAGCTGTGTTGTGGGATGTTGGCCTGTACCGAATGCCATGCCCGGATCTAATCGGATCAAGACCTCAGATGATTCGGGCACAATATCATCCCATGTTGGTGCAATGACTAAGCGTTTTCCGATCTTTTGAGGTGGAAAGGCTGACCGCCACTGTTCGGACCAATTATCTTCCTCAATGGACTCTAGCGTGACTTTTGCAGGGTGCGTATCAATCCCCGCCTGAATTAAGTTGGCGAGAAATTCATGCAGATTATGGACGCGCTCACCAATGAGGTCGTCTGTTGGGAAGTAGGAAATCAGCGTGACAGAGGGAGAATTTGGGGCGGGGGTATCTCTTATCTCAATGCCCGTTGCATCGCGTTCAAAGAGATAGTTTGCGACAGCCTCCGACGCTTCTTGAGAAGTTGTGATTGTTACCTGAGCCCATTTCATAGCTCTTTATATAGGGGAGTTCACTGCTGCGGCTTCACAATCTACACAAAATGGTCAACTCTCATCGTTTATCTGTCTGTGTCTTCGTCGTGGTCATTATGGCGATGGAAAATTTTATCACCAAGTTTATCGAAAAAGCCTGAATGTTCTTCGCCTTCACCTTTACCGCGAACCTGTACAAATGCTTCCAAAAGCTCTTTTTCCTGCTCTGTTAGATTCATTGGGGTTTCAACTTGGATTTGAACAATGAGATCACCAGAGCCGTAGTGGTTGTAGTAGGGCACGCCCTTGTTGGGAATGCGCAATCTCGCGCCGAACTGTGTGCCACTGGGAACCGTGATTTTGGTAGTGCCGTCGATTGTAGGGATTTCAAGGGTGGTGCCGAGTGCAGCTTGTGGGAACGAGATTGTTGCTCTCGCTACCAGATCATTATTTTCTCGCACAAAAAGTTCGTGGGGTGCTACGTGGATTATAACAAAGAGGTCACCGGGCGGTCCTCCATTGACGCCCGCTTCGCCTTCTCCTCGCATCTGAATCTTAGTGCCGGTGTCAACCCCTTTGGGAACACGAACCTTAATTTGACGAACGTTCCGCACAAGCCCCTGACCGCGGCAGTCGTTACAAGGTTTCGGAATCACCCTACCCTCACCCTGACAGCGCGGACAGGTACGTGACATACTGAAGAAACCCTGTGTCCGTGTGACTTGTCCACGTCCAAAACATTCTGGACAGGTCTCCGGTTTGGATCCAACTTCGGCGCCGGTGCCGTGGCACGTTTGACAGGTCTCCAATCGTGGGACATCAATAGTCAAGGTTTTTCCAAGTATAACATCTTCTAAGGAGATTTCCAGATCATATTGCAAACTCCGCCCGCGTTTGGGGCCACCCTGCCTACGGCTAGAGCCTCCAAATCCAAAAAGATCTCCAAAATCACCGAAAATGTCCCCGACGATATCCTCAAAATTACCGAAGTCAAATCCACCTGCCCCCATCATTCCTTCTAGCCCTGCATGACCAAACCGGTCATAGCGGCTGCGTTTTTCGGAGTCGCGCAATACCTCGTACGCTTCGGTTGCCTCTTTGAATTTTTCTTCGGCTTCCTTATTATCAGGATTCTTATCAGGGTGGTATTTAATTGCCAGTTTACGATAGGCTTTCTTAATTTCATCTTCGCGTGCATTTTGGCTGACATTGAGTACTTCGTAGTAGTCGCGTTTTTGCGCCATGGATCCTCCCTACTATTTTTTCTCTGTCTTATCGTCGGTGTTTTCGTCAACAACTTCCGCTTCAGCGTCAACAACAGTTTCGTCCGATGTTTCTGTTTCTGCGGTTGCATCTTCTGTTTCCGTTGTTGTTTCAGATTCGGATGCTGCTTGGGCATACATTACTTCTGCTAACTTATGACTTGCCTGCGTTAACGCATCGGTTGCCGCCTTAATGGCTTCGATGTCATTTCCGATCAATGTTTCCCTTAATTTCTCGATTACGCTTTGGATTTCGTTACGATCTTCTTCAGAAATCTTATCCCCATATTCGTTGAGGGACTTTTCCGTGCTATAGATTAGCGAGTCGGCACTGTTGCGAGCCTCGGCTTCCTCTTTTCTTTGCGAATCTTCTTCTGCGTGTTCTTCGGCATCTGCAACCATCTGATCGATCTCCTCGTCAGACAAGCCGCTTGAGGATTCGATTCGAATTTTTTGCTCTTTCCCTGTCCCAAGATCTTTCGCAGAAACATGTACAATGCCATTGGCATCAATATCAAACGTCACGTCAATCTGTGGTACCCCGCGCGGTGCGGGCGGAATACCTATCAGATCAAATCGACCTAGCGTACGATTGTAGACTGCCATATCACGCTCGCCCTGCAGCACGTGTATACTCACAGCTTCTTGGTTATCTGATGCTGTTGAAAAGGTCTGACTTTTCTTGGTCGGGATGGTAGTATTTCGTTCGATCAGGCGCGTAAAGACGCTGCCAAGCGTTTCAATGCCGAGAGAAAGAGGTGTGACATCAAGCAGTAGCACATCCTTGACCCCTTCATCGCCGGAGAGAACACCACCTTGGATTGCCGCCCCAATGGCGACCACTTCATCGGGATTGACCCCTTTATGTGGCTCCTTACCGAAAAACTGCTGAACTGCTTCCTGTACCTTTGGCATCCGCGTCTGACCGCCGACCAATACAATTTCATCAATGTCCGATGCCTGCAACTCGGCATCAGCGAGGGCTTGACGACACGGCTCAATTGCCCGGTCAATGAGATCTGCGGTAAGTTGCTCCAGTTTCGCACGTGTGAGCGTGAGATTCAGATGCTTGGGCCCACTTGCATCTGCGGTAATGAAAGGCAGATTAATCTCTGATTGCAGGGCAGTTGATAATTCACACTTTGCTTTCTCTGCTGCTTCCCTAAGACGTTGAAGCGACATTGGATCTTGACGCAGATCTATGCCGTTCTCGTTGAGGAATTCTTCGGCTAACCAGTCGACAATTTTCTCATCGAAGTCATCGCCGCCTAAATGCGTGTCCCCATTGGTACTTTTGACTTCGAAGATACCTTCGCCAATCTCAAGGATTGAGATGTCAAAGGTGCCTCCGCCTAAATCGTAAACGGCAATTTTCTGATCCGCTTTTTTGTCTAATCCATAAGCGAGAGAAGCGGCTGTCGGTTCGTTAATGATTCGCAGCACTTCAAGTCCAGCGATCTGTCCAGCGTCTTTGGTGGCTTGGCGTTGTGCGTCGTTAAAATATGCGGGAACCGTGATGACGGCTTGCGTCACCGTTTCGCTGAGATACGCTTCCGCTGTCTCCTTCATTTTACGCAAAACGAGTCCTGAAATCTCAGGAGGTGCATGCTCACGATCGTCAATCTGGACTCTTGCTTCGTTACCGCTTCCCTCAATTACCGCATAGGGCACCCGCTGCATCTCTTCGCTAATCTCATTATAGCGCCTTCCCATGAAACGTTTGACCGAGGATACAGTGTTCTGAGGGTTTGTTACTGCTTGCCGTTTCGCAACCTGTCCAACAATCCGCTCGCCCTCTTTCGTAAAGGCGACAACAGAAGGGGTGGTGCGACTACCTTCAGCATTTTCGATGACCTTCGGTTCTCCGCTCTCTAAAACTGCTACACACGAATTCGTTGTACCGAGGTCTATGCCGATTACTTTACTCATTCGATTCTTCCTCCTCGAGGTTCGGTGCTTCACTTTCCGCAACCTGTTCGCTTTTTCCCTTAGAGACCGAAACCATCGATGGGCGAATCACGCGATTATGTAGCATATACCCTTTCTGCCACTCTTCAATGACTACATTTTCGGGGACATCTTCTGATTCAACGTGCATCACCGCTTCATGTTGCATGGGATCGAACGGTTCGTTGACGGCTGCGATCGGAGTTACCCCACGCTTTTCAAGGGTACTGAGAAGCCCCTTATAAATCATCTCAACTCCTTCAGCGAGAGCGTCAACATCTTGGGATTCTTTTGTCGACTGGATTCCTCTTTCGATGCTGTCTATTGTTGGAATCAACTCTTTCACGAAACTTTCAAGCGCGTATTTTAAGGATTCCTCTTTCTCGCGTTCAGCCCGTTTCCTTGAGTTATCAAACTCCGCGATTGTGCGGAGCATCTGATCGTGTTGTTCCTCAGACTGGGCTTTATATGCCTCATATTCGGCTGTGAGATTGGAAAGTGCTTTCGCTTTGGATGGTTCCTCCGACTCAGCATCTGCACTGGCCTCTTCCGCCTCAGAAACCTCTGACGCATCGTCGCCTGGTGGACTCTCAGCTTCCTCCGAATTGGTTGTTTGCGTTTCTATCTCTTGTTCTTCTACATCTGTGTTTTTTTCTTCTGGCATACGTATAACCTTTCTAAGGAATAGCTACAAAATAACTAATACCTCTCGTTGATGCTAAAGTGATTCTTCAAACAATTCGCTGATTGTTTGAGAAGTAAATCTGACGATCGATACAATACGTGGATACACCATCCGGGTCGGTCCAATCACACCTATCGTCCCCAACTGATCACCTCGCACCCGGTAGCTTGATCTGACGACACTGCACATCTCCATGCCCTGGCAGCCGTTTTCGCTGCCAATAAGCACCTGAATTCCGAGGGGTTCTTGTTGGGAGGACAACAGATCGGCAATCTGCTCCTTCTGTTCCAAGACCCGAAATAGCGATTCAATTTTCTGAACTTCTCCAAACTCAGGATGGTCGAAGAAATTGGAAGTGCCATCGATATAAACATGGGTTTCCTGATCTAGCGCAAAAGTATTTCGTGCAACAGTCGCTATTGGGTCGGACAGGTGTTGATCGAAAACTGCTTTTAATTTCACAGGGTCTTGTGAAATCTGTCGTATCTGTTTCAGTGCCAGCCCTGCTAATTTCTCATTTAATATCCGGTTGATCCGGTAGAGTTCCTCATCGGACAGGTCTTTGGGAATCGAAACGACCTGATTTTTGACGACCCCAGAAGCCATCAGCAAAACCGCAAGTATATGTTCGCTGTCAATCGAAATAAGTTCAAGGCGCCTTAGGATACTTTCGTGCAGCTCTGGACTCAAAACGACGCCGATATGATGGGAAATTGCAGACAAAATCTTGGATGTTTGCTCCATGACCTCTTCAAAGTCGCGGCGAGATGAGGCATATCCGTCTCGGATAAATTGCTTTTCTCTTTGACTCAAGTTTTGAGTGGTCATTAGGCTATCAACATAGACGCGATAACCTTGTTCCGTCGGAATACGTCCGGCCGAGGTGTGTGGATGTGTCAAATAGCCGAGTTCCTCAAGATCTGCCATGGTATTCCGCAGTGTCGCCGCACTTAACCCCATGTCATAGTCCCGCACAATTTTCTGTGAACTGACGGGTTCAGCTGTCCGATTGTAGCAATCAACAATTGCCTCTAAAACAGCATGTTTTCGAGCATCTAACACGGGAGTTGTCAACAGAATCGCCTCAATTCGCAGGGTTTTATTAGCACTCTGCCTTTGAGAGTGCTAATAAATTAAACTACCATTTTTCAGAGGGATTTGTCAAGCAAAAAGGAAACGCAGCAGATGGGAAATTGGTTACATTGGGAGATTTAGAACATTCCACTGGCTGCAGAAATTCCTAGGAACAGAAAGAAAAACAGCCTGAAATGGAATTAACAATTTCAGGCTGTTTTTCGGTTGTAACTGACATAGATTGTGTGATGCTGGATACTTTGTAGACTGGCTTACATCATTTGCTTGACGATTGATGCACCTTGTTCCTCTGTAACAGCGAGATCCGTCTTTCTGCCGAGTGCACCGTCCTGTAGGACCGGTTCGAGATCCTCCAAGGCGTCACGGGTTGTGTCCTCATAGAACAGACCGACAGGAATCTCATCTCCCCAAATCATGGCTTGCTCAAGGGCAGCTTGCATATTAGTAGGATCATGTCCTTCCTCTTCAAGCTTATTCACGCGCTGCTTGAAGAAGGCGAAGGTGTTATCCTTATTGAAGGTGATACAGGGGCTGAAGACATCCACGAGTGCGAACCCGTTATGCTCAATCCCTCTATACATCAACTCGGAGAGCTGTTTCGTATCACCACTAAACCCGCGTGCCACATAAGTTGCACCTGAGAGGATTGCCAATGCGAGTGGATTCAAGGGTTGTTCAATACTACCGAAGGGGGTGCTCTTCGTCTTCATACCCATTCGGCTGGTTGGGGAGGTTTGTCCAATCGTCAAGCCGTAAATCTGGTTGTTCATCACAATGTACAAAACATCGATATTGCGGCGAACGGTGTGGAGGAAATGATTTCCGCCTATACCATATCCATCGCCATCTCCCCCTGTGACAATGACCTTCATCTCATGATTAGAGAGTTTCATGCCTGTTGCCACGGCAAGTGATCGTCCGTGCAGGGTGTGCATCCCATAGGTGTTGATGAATCCGGGGAGGTTGGATGAACAACCAATCCCGCTAATCGTGATAAAGTCATGCGGTTCGCGTCCAGTTTTGGCGCAAGCCATTTCAAGGGCTCTCAATACGCCGAAATCGCCGCAACCGGGACACCAATCCGGGGCAATGCTTCCTTTAAAATCCTTCGCTGTTGGAGCCGCCTTTATCGGTTTTCCATCGTTTGCCATCTTGTTCCTCCTTATACTACAATTTCTTGATAGGGAATGTACAACTCGGTCTTACCAGCCTCAATCTCTTTCGCACCATCAACAATGTGGTGTGGCATAAATGGTTCACCATCATATTTACGAATATGACCATCAGCATTGAAGCCGGTTTCGCCACGCAGGAAGCGTGCAAATTGACCAGTATAGTTACCTTCAACAACAATAGCCCGCTTACACTTGGAGAGTAACTGATTTACCTTCTCTTCGTCCATCGGGTAGAGCCATCTGAAGTGTACGTGGTTCGTGCTGTACCCTTCTGCTCTGAGTAGACTTGCCGCTTCGTCGAGGAGACTGTCTGTGGAACCCCAACCAATCAAGGTGAGATCCGCGTCTTCGGGTCCCGTAAGCGTGGGAGCGGGCAATTCAGCCATAATGCCATCCATCTTACGCTGGCGTTTTTCCATGATGTCTCGACGTTTGTGAGGATTTGTGAATTCGTCACTAATCAGTACACCATCTTCATCATGGTCATCCGTTGCGACAACGTGCACATGTCCAGGGGTTCCGGGCAGCGCTCGTGGAGAGATACCGCTGTCGGTAATTTTAAAACGCTGATACTTGTCGTCTGAATCGTTATCCTCAGTGATAATCTCGCCGCGCTCAATCTTCTGATCCCACTTGATAAGGTCTGGGTCAATATTTGTGTATCCCATTGAGAGTGTGAGATCGGAAAGCACCATCCCCGGACACTGATATTTATCAACCAAGTTGAAGAGTTCTGGAATCACATCGAAACCATCAACGATACTGGTTGGCGCGACAATAATTTTCGGAAAGTCGCCTTGGCTAGCACCGAGTAGCTGCCACAAATCACCTTGCTCGGTTTTAGTCGGTAGTCCGGTTGAGGGGCCACCGCGTTGAACGTTAATCATAACCACCGGAATTTCCATCATACCGGCACTTCCGATAGCTTCGGTCATCAGCGCGAAACCACCTCCGGAGGTCGCACACATCGCACGACATCCACCGTGGGCAGCACCGATTGCCATATTCGCGACACCGATTTCGTCCTCAACCTGTCGAACCATGATTCCCAAGTCGCGGGCATTGGCAGCCATCCAGTGCAACACACCGGTCGAAGGACTCATCGGGTAAGCGCAATAGAATTTGACTCCAGCTGCCGCTCCACCCATTGCCATCATGTCGTTGCCGGTTGTTACCGCTAGCGGTTTGTCTTGCATGGGCAGTGATGTGGGGAACGGTGTGAAATGTTCAGCAGCATGATCAAACCCCGCTCTCGCGATTCCGACGTTTTCGTCAACAACTTCCTGACCTTTTCGCTGGAACTGGATTGTTAAAATATTCTCCAACTGTTCCAAACCTGCGCCAAGCATGTTAAGCGCGGCACCAAGCAAAAGCGTATTCAGCATGATCCGGTTTCGGCTGTTGTTGGAGAGTTCCTTAAAGGAGAGTGGACATAACTGAACGCCCTCTGGGACATCCTCTTCGGGTTTTGTGTTGTCGCTGTTATAAAGAATTGCCCCGCCGGGGACAACGTTCTGAAGGTGCTTGTCCATTGCGTCTTGATTCAAGGCAATGACCAAGTCAATCTTGTCACCATGGTTTGCAACGGGTTCGGAGGACAGGCGCATGGTTAAAAAGGTGTGGCCACCACGGATGAGGGATTGGTAGGCGCTGTAAGTGAACGCATAAATGCCACGACGCGCGCAAATCCTCAACAGTAACGGTCCACTACTCTCAATACCTTGGCCGGGTGCCCCACCCATACCAATGGCAAAATCGTAATTTCCCATTTTATATCCTTTCTATCGTAGAGTTTCCACCTATCTGAAAATCGTAGATTAACAAAGCCAAATTTCCCCTACATACGTGAGAGTGAGAAAGTTGCTTTTGACTACACCAAATTCAGGAGTGCTGTTCAAAAATTCGTTGAATATTTAAGCGAATACAAGTTTTTATGGTTAAATAAGGTCTGGACGGCAAAAAACCATATTAAGCATACCACATCCTACCTTAATTTTCAAATGAATTCTATATAATTAGCGACATCCCGTGTCTTCGTTGAGAGAAGACGTTTTTTTCTATAAGCAATAATTTTATAATAGATCTTAGAATTAATGAGACACTCCAGACCGGTGCGGTTGGAAACCGCACCTACCGGGTAGGGTTGGATGCAGTGCAGTTAGGAAACCGCACCTACCGGCCCCGATAAATCGGGATCGAAACCGAGGGGCGAAAGTGTCTATTTATTTTTAGAATTCACCATTAATTTCACAGTTCGCTTAACGCTTTTTCTGCTTCAGGTGTCCCGATTTCTGACAATGCAAAAGCGACATGTTGACGGACCCGATCGGATTCATCGGTCAAGGTGGCTATCAAAGCTGGCACCGCGTCGCCCGCAGCCTCACCGACATTTGCCAACCCAACCGCGGCGTAGGTGCGAATATCCACTTCATCGTCGCCGAGTGCCTGAATCAATGCAGGCACGACTGCATGAGTGGAATTTCCAATTGTGCTCAACGCGCGGACCGCATATTCGCGGACAGGATCATAGGTGTCGTTTAATGCCTCAACTAAAGCCGGAACGGCGGGTGCTCCAATTCGAGCGACGGCGTCGGAAGCATTTAGTGCAACATGTCTGAGTTCATGGGCAAACGTATCTATCAAAGCGGAGACAGCGGGTGCTCCAATTTGCGCTAAGGCGTCAGCCGCGCCGTCGCATACATCCCAAATCACGTTTTCTAACGCCGCTATTAGGTCAGGCACTGCAGATTCACCAATCTCAACCAAGGCTGCAATCGTCGTTTCTCGATCGTCATCATATTCCAACTGTTCAATCAATTCATCAATATCGTAATCTTCCATAAAATACCCTTAGTAGCATTTTCTGAGGGAATTGCCTCCTATTCTGCACTTTAGACACTTCGTTTATCCTTCTAACGCGAGCAAGAAAGGATTTTCCAGTACATCTACCAACTGGCGCAAAAAACGGGCTGCGTCAGCACCATCAATCAAGCGATGGTCGTAGGAAAGGGCGAGTGGTAGCATCAGACGCGGTTGAAATTGGTCATCGATAAATACCGGTTCAATCTGACTGCGGGAAACACCAAGAATGGCAACTTCGGGGGAGTTGATAATCGGAGCAAAGTTCGTCCCACCGATGCCGCCGAGGTTGCTTATCGTGAAGGTTCCACCCTGCATCTCTTCCAAACCGAGTTTCCTATTTCTTGCCTTCTCCGCTGCCTGATTCAGCTCAATCGCTAATTCGGTAATGTGTTTCTGATCGACATTGCGGATAACGGGTACGAGAAGTCCTTGTGGGGTGTCCACTGCCACACCGATATGATAGTATCGCTTGTAGATAATTTCTGCTCTCTCCATATCCACGCTTGCGCAGAACTGCGGGAATCGCTTCAACACACCTGCAGCAATTTTGAGGAGTATTGCTGTGATTGTAAGTTTACCACCTGCATCCTCAATCTTTGAGGTGTACTGTTTGCGGAGTTTTTCTAATTCTGTGATATCCGCTTTATCGAAATTTGTGACATGTGGAATAGTCCCCCAGGCAGTCGCCATATGTTTCGCGGTCGCACGGCGTATCCCTCCCATCGCAGCGCGTTCAATTTGTCCCCATTTTGAAAAATCTGGTAGTGGCTCGACGGTTTCAGTGATCCGTTTCGTTTCGGCTGACGGTATAGCCGGTGTTCCCTCCCGTTTTTCCGCTCTGGTAGGTGGGGGTGACGCCACCTCGGGTGCGGGAGCGGTTTTCTTTGGTGTCTCTACAGGTTCGGTTCTCTCTGCGCCGGTTCCCTCCGTATCAACAGTGAGAATCGGCTTTCCGACCTCCACTATACCACCTTCCTCCACATGAATCGCTGTGATGATGCCGCCGATGGACGAAGGTATTTCGATGGCAGCCTTATCCGTTTCGATCTCCAACACCGGCTGATCAACTTCGATTGTATCACCGACGGACACCAACAGGGCAACGACGTCGCCGGTGTCAATATCTTCTCCGAGTTCGGGGAGGTTAAATTCGGTTGTCATATCTGTTACCTGTAAGGCGTGAAACGTGAAACGTAATGCGTAATAGAATCGGTTCCGTGCCGATCCCGATAAATCGGGATTTGGTAGGCGCTGTTTCTAACTGCGCCTATTCGGTGCGGTTGGAAACCGCACCTACCGGCCCCGATAAATCGAAATCGAAACCGAGAGGCAAAAGTGTCTATTTATTTTTAGAATCCACCATAATTATACATTCTGCTCGCTTCATGCGTCAACCGAGAGAGGAAATAGGAGACAGTTCCTGCGATTTGCCGAAGGAGCTATCACACGATTACCTCTTCCAGTCCTGTTTTGAGGAGTTGTGAGAATCGCGAATTTGGGTCTCCGACAAGATGTTCTCGCTCTCCGTGTTCCTGGACTGCACCGTCTTCCAAGATCATGATTTCGTTGACTCGTTCGACAGTGCCAAGACGATGGGCGATGATAATGCCTGTCCGGTTGTGGAGCAGCTTCTGAACTGCGCGATCAATCTGTTGTTCAGTTGCTGGATCCAGTCTAGACGAAGGTTCGTCAAGGATAATGATTCCCGGATCTTTGAGAAATACCCGCGCAAATGCAAGCAACTGCGCCTCTCCAGCAGAAAGCCCTCCAGCAGCGATTACGGTATCAAGCCCATCTGACAACGACGCATACCATTCTGACAACCCGAGATCTTCAATAACTGCCAGAATCTGTGAGTCAGTGATTTCAGGGTTGAAAAGCGTGATGTTGTCCCGGACAGAGGCATAAAATAGCTGGACATCTTGCGTAACTAACCCCACATTTTGGCGCAGGTTGTCTCGCCGAAGCTTCATTATTGGCATACCACCTAAGCGGATTTCGCCCATATTTGGCTCATAGAACCGAAACAGTAAGCGAGTCATAGTTGTTTTTCCGCTGCCTGTCCGTCCTAGCAGACCGAGGACTTTGCCCGGTGCTAGGTTAAAGGAGATCTTTTTTAGAACCGGTTCGCCTTCATTGTAGTTGAATGTTACCTCATCAAATTCAATTGAGATTGCACCTGAGTTGGGAAATGTTTCCGATCCATCTTGAATGTGAGCGGTTGTGCGGTGCAAGGCTTCGATTCGCTTTAAGCCCGCTGCCGCTTTCTGGAGATCGTTAAGTTGACGGCCGATCTGGTCAAGGGGCTGTCGGAACATGGCAGTATAATAGATGACCATGGTAACCGTGCCGATGGTAAACGTTCCCTCCCGAAAGATATAGATGCACATACCCATTGAAATCGCGAGGCCTATGGCAAACATAATCCTCGTGGTTGCTTGCACAATCTCGCCCATAATTTGTGCTTTCAGTACCCGTCTATGGGCATCGCTGTTAACATCGTAAAACCGATCCATTGTATAAGCGTTTCCGCCATTGGTCCGAATATCTTCAATCCCGATCAGTCGTTCTTCGATAAAGCCATACAGTTTGGCATATCCCTCTCGCTCGGCGGTATACGCTGGAACGGCGATACTTCGTATGAGATTGCAGACGACAAACGCGATAATTACAAACGCTGTTAGCACAACCCCAACTCGCCAATCCTCTCGGAAAAGCACGATGAGCACGCCAATTAGTAGGAATGTGTTGCCGATGACTTGCAGTACAAATTCTGAAAAGAAATTTGAGAGTGCTGTTGTGTCACCGTCCACGCGTTCGACCATTTCTCCAGGAGTATACTGGTGATGGAACGACATGTCAAGATTCAGACAATGAAACGCCAAATCCTCCCGCATCCGATTAGTAACCCGCCAACCTACATCCTGACCCAAATAGGAACTAACCAGCATGATGATTTGTCCAAAGATACCAACTACAAGAAATAACCCACCTGCGATAATCAGACTTCGGAGTGCGCCACCTGCCTTTGCCGTATCGATGAAGTAACGAAGAATTTGGGGATTGAGCAGACCTAAGCTAATCCCAGCAAACATGGAAACCGCAAGCAGCGTCACCCGAAACCGTAGGGGTTTGAGGTAGTGGACGAGTAGTGAAATGTATTGTCTGAGAGGTACTTTTTGCAAACGGGTGTTGTCCTTTCATTAAAGCGAGTAATCCTAGAAGCGGGGTCATTTAGTGGGAGGTCGGGATTCGGAGATCCCTCCTACATGAGAACTGTAGTGGATTTTAGAATTAATGAGACACTCCCAACCGGTGCGGTTGCATGAAGATTAAAAAAATAATTCGGTAATTTGCTATCGACACCAGCGCGGTTGAAAACCGCGCCTACCGTATGTTTCGAGGTGTTTCGAGCAAAATCACGATTACCGATTTAAAAACTTAAACTTCATCAAACCGCACCTACCGGGGAACGAAGGTGTTTATTTATTTTTAGAATTTACTATATATGCTCCTATCCTAGAGGATATCTGCTTTAATCATGTTCGTCGTTCCTGGCACGTCCGCCGGTATCCCCGCGATAATGACCACCTGATCTCCCACCTGTGCAAGCCCTGATTTTAATACAGCTTGTTTCGCACTTGTAATCATCGTGTCTGTGTTAGGCGCGAATTCAATTGAGATGGGGAATACTCCCCAAAAAAGCCCTGCACGCCGGAGTGTAGTTTCATAAGGACTGACCACTGCAATCGTTGCGGGTGGGCGATACTTTGCCACCAACCTCGCAGTTTGACCTGACCGTGTACAGCAGATAATCGCTTTCGCGCCGATTTCTATAGAGGTGTGGCAGGCAGCGTGCGCAATTGCGTCCGGCACGCTCTCTTCAAGGGTGATTGGCTGGCGTTTGAAATATTCCACATAGTCAATGGTAGTTTCAGTTGTCGTGGCAACCTGAGCCATTGTTCGGACCGCGTCGGCAGGGTATTTGCCGATCGCAGTCTCCCCGGAAAGCATTAAGGCGTCCGTGCCATCGAGAATTGCGTTAGCGATGTCTGTGACCTCTGCTCGTGTGGGACGTGGATTGACAATCATTGATTCAAGCATCTGGGTTGCAGTGATGACTGGCTTACCCACAATGTTTGCCCATTTAATAATCTCCTTTTGGATAAGCGGCACCTCTGGAAGGGGGACCTCTAACCCCAAATCCCCTCTAGCGACCATCACACCGTCTGCTTCAGTGAAGATTTTATCTAAGTCATCCAATGCCTCACGTTTTTCCAGTTTGGCGATGATCGGTATATCAGAATCGTGTTGTTCGAGGATCGATCTAAGGTTCTGTAGGTCTGCGGCGTTTCTAATAAAGGATTGGGCGACCCAATCAACGCCGTGATCAATTCCAAAGCGCAGATCCTCGACATCTTTTGGGGTTGGAATGGGAGTTTGTAATGAGATATCGGGAACGCTGATCCCCTTGTTTGAACGGAGCAGTCCACCGGCGATGACTTCGCAGATGATGTCGGTGCTTGTGGTCGAAATCACGCACAATTCGATCTCTCCATCCGCTAATAAAATGCGATTCCCCGGTTTAACGTCGGCAACTAATTCGGGATAACTGATCGATACGGTATTGAGATCTCCGATGATTTCCCGCGTTGTGAGGGTGAACTTTGCATTCGGAGATAACTCAACTGGCTCGTCCGAGAATTTGCCGATTCGCATCTTTGGTCCCGATAGATCTTGCAAAATTGGTATTCTCACGCCGAGCTGCTTGGATACTGTTTTCAGATGGGCGATGGTTTGTGCGTGATCGGCGTGTGAGCCGTGGGAGAATGAAATTCTTGCGACATTCATCCCTGATTCAATCAGTGAACGTAACATTTCTGGTGAGCTGCTAGCGGGACCGATCGTACAGACAATATTTGTGCGTTTCCGTTGCATATGATAATTCAACTCACTATCTAACCCAAGTTGCTAGTTGGATATCTATGGCATTTTCACTCAAGTTTCGCAGTTTAGTAAATCTACGCTACTATCTATTGCGCTCCTCTGGAGCGCGAAGATTGAACTTATCGCCTTTCTATAGACATATCGCTCCTCTGGAGCGAAAGATGGAATTCCTCAATCTGAACGACAAATTGGTGGCTGTTTAACACTAGCAACTTGCATTGTTATACCGGAGATCTAAAGTGCGATAGGCAAATCTGCCTTACTTGAGTATTAACATCCTTCGTGTTGCTGTGAACTCACCTGCTGTCAGTGTGTAAAAATAGAGACCACTCGCGACAGACTCACCTATCTGATTCCGTCCGTCCCAATACACCGCACGGCTGCGACTCTGATACATACCCGCTGCCTGATGCCCCATCGCCAAACTCCGTACTAGCTGCCCATTCATATCATAAATTGTCAACGTAACCTCTGCTGACTCCGCTAATTGATACGGTATCCATGTCTCTGGGTTAAATGGATTCGGGTAGTTTGCCAATAAGACAGTCTCTTTAGGAATCAAAGAAGCTAGCAGATTCTGGAGATTCTCTATACCTTGTTTGAAGGCGAGTGAACCGTCATCTTCCAACCGTGCTTGTGCTATCCACGCTTCTATCGTTGCTGGATTTATATTTTCTATCCCCCCTTGCCCCCCCGCAAGCAGGGGAGTTGACGGGGCGGCAGGTGCTGTGGTTTTACCAAGGCTTTGTGCCGCGAGGATGAGATCAAGGATGCTAACAATACCATCGCTATTAAGATCTACAGGTGAACCAGTAAACACCCTTTTCCCCAACTGCCGTGAGATGAGAATCAGATCCAGAACGCTCACCTGTCCGTCCCGGTTCACGTCTCCGGTTGCCAGTCGTCCCTCCACAACGATGCGGGTTTGATGCGGTCCTGCGGAAAAACTTTCCCCGGTGCTATCACCAAACTGAAAGTTATGCAATGCCAACTCTGTTTCACCGGCCGATTTTGCTTTGAATCTCACCTGAAGCAGGGGTCCAGTGCCACTGCCTCCTGGGTCAGACAGGCGTATAGCACTGAGTCCTGTGATTTTGCCGCTTACATTATCGATGCTGCCACTCTGAAAGAAGGTGGTTCCGCCATCCGTCTTGAGGAAATTGCCTTCGGTCACATTGATGGCTTCAAGTACAACAGGGTCGAAGGTAATATCAAACTGCCAGCCTGCCATATCGAAAACAGTTTCTGCGCGGATATCGAGGGTAAAGATGTCGTCTATATGAATCGGCGTTTTGGAAAAAGTGTAGCCAACACCGGGGGTTGCTACTATATATTCGGTGCCGGGTTCAAACCCAAAGAAGCCGTTGCCCACAGTGTGACACGCGACTAACAGGACATTCCGCCCCTGCTTGAGCGTGACCGGGAAAAAGGCGGTGTAATTGTCGAAACTTATTTCCGTGAAACGTTCGTAAATCAAACCGCCGTTGAGCCAGATCCTCACTCCACGATCGCCACCGACATACATCGTTGTCTTCTGTTCCCGTGGCGAATGCAGCGAAATAGAGCCGTAGATAGTTCCGTCACGGATGACGGTGTTCAGCATATCTTCAATGTTGTTTACTCCTGAAGGTGGAAGTCTGTGGAATGTCCATACGGCATCCCCAACCGATTTTCCCTCTGTCGCCCCGTGGGTGGCTATCTCTACCTCTGTGACCTCATCTCCACTCTCCTCTGATAAAAAATCGGTGTTTTCCACTCTCCCACCTACTGTGCCCGGCAACACGACCCACAGCCACGGTCCCTCTATCTTCTGTCCCCCTTTTGGGAACACCGGATTGCCGTGCCACAGGAGCGTCGTTAGATTCTCGCGTATCCCGTCCAGAGGCGAAAGGTCAGCGATGTTGTTTCGATAAACCGACAGCCATGTTAAATTGATTAAGTTCGCAAGGGATGATACGTCGGATATGGTGTTGCGGTCGAGTCGCAGCCATTTCAAGTTTGTCAATCCTGCAAGGGCGGATATGCCCGATATGTCATTACTATGAAGATCCAAACGGGTTAATCCGGTTAACCCTGTAAGGGACGATACATTTGATATTCCATTGCCGGCAAGATATAATTCTTCCAAATTTGGCAACTTCGCCAAAGGCGTAAGATCTGACAGATCTGCGCCGCAAATATCTACCCTTTCCAGTTTTGTTAATCCTGCAAGGGGTGACAAATCGGATATGGGGTTACCCCACGTGTTAATTCTTCTCAAGTTGATTAACCCTGCAAGGGGCGATATGTCGGATATTTTACCCTCACCATCGGAAAAAGCTATCCATTCTAGATTAATTAGGCCTGCAACCAGTGACAAGTCGGTTACCAAAGTATCATCCAGTACCAGTTGGGTAAGATTGGTTAAGCTTCTCACTGGAGATAAATCAGATACCAAAGTGCCATTCAACACCAGATAATCGAGATTTTTTAAGCCCTTCAGAAGAGATATATCGGATATGGGATTGTTGTGAAGGAAGAGTAGACGGAGTCCGGTTAAGCCCGCTATCGGCGAGAGGTCAGATACCTGGTTACCCCTTCCACCCCAATGACCAAGAATTAACTCGCCCAAATTTGTTGCAAACTGAAGTCCTGTTAAATCATGGATGTCCCTATTATCCCGTACATCGAGTTGTCTCAGCCTTTCCATTTCCTCAGCAGTAATCGGGGCATTAGGACTTTTACCAAGTTCTTCTGCAATTGCAGCACGGAGATTTGTGTCGGGGATATGAACAAACGCACCCGGTAACCGGTCAGGTTCCGGCACCACTGGGGTCTTGTCAACTAACTCTGGGAAGTCGAGCGCGAAAAGTATATCTCGGAAATTTGATGTCCATGCGTCCCGTTTCATACTTCCATTCTCACTGTCTAATACGAGTAATCCAATGTTCTGTAGTCCTATATTCTCGCGTATCTTCTCAAGGAAAGCATCAGTCTCTAAGCCAACCACAGCGGCGGCATACGATGCGTCCACAGTTCCCTGAAACACCTCATGGAAACGAGAGATGGGTTCAATCCCTCCAAATGCACCTCCCGTTGCTTCAAGAGCACCTCTATACCTATCCGTATCTTCTTGGAGGAGTGCGTCCATCTCTGATTGTGCGACATATAGTCTCAGTGCTTGTTCTTTGTCATAAGCAGGGGCAGTATTACTCTCTATTACAGCACGGACTTCATCCTCAAAGGTCTTCATGCCCTCCGTATGGCAACCGAAACAGGAGAGTCCGTTACGCACCGTGGGGTCACTCGCTGCAGGATTGGATACAATGTTTATCGGTGCATCATCCAGACGGAAACCGGACGCATTGGTAACATAGTAGGCTTGTAACCCGTTGGGAAGATTAAAGATAACCTCTCCACCATCATGGGTGAAAGAGAGTGGGTGGGTGAAGATGTTCTGTGTCCCAACACTGCCAGCAAAGTCATAACTCTTCCAATATGCACCATATCGAGAGGTGTGTCGCTCTATGACTCTGTTGTTATTGGAGACACCTGAATTGTTGGTCCCTGCCCTCCAGACACGCACCCCCGGTGCATTGGTGAGATTACGAATAACATCAACCTCCAGTCGGGTTTCTAATTCTCTATCTGTCAATGGTAGAGAGAGTAGGTCATGGTATAGTGGGGGTAAAGATGCTTGTGCGACAAACCAATCGACATGAATAGATGGTATATCAGCCCTCATCTCCGTCTGTAACCGTCCGAGTTGTTCTTTTAGTGCGGTCTGTGTCGGTGCGTCAAATGGAATATGATACGGATATTCTGTTTCTATCTGCGTCCAAGCGTTATTGACGTCCCACTCATAGTGTCTGAGGTCGATATAGAAGATAGTCCCTTGTGGGTCGATGGGGTGTGGGTTGGTAACTGTAACTCCCCATGAGAGGCTATTGATTAGTTTGTAGAGTGCTTTGCGATACTCTTGCAGAATCCCCACAGACTCCCCTGCATTATAGAGGTGTGTCATTGTGAAGTACCGGGCAAAGGCACGGTCAAAGGGTGCAAGGGACATCAGGTGAGTCTCAACGGTATTGAGTATTTCACTAGGAGAGATGAAATCGCCATCGGTTGTGGAGGTAACTGCCCAATCAGGAGCACCAGCTAATATCCAGTTCCGTATCGTGTTAATCGACTGATCAGGTAGTTGAGGTTGTCCAAGTGGCATCCGTTTGGCTGTTTCAGTGGTTATGAGTCGTTTGTACAGTTCAGAGGCGTCAGGATTTCCCGGCACAACCGAACCTGTTTCGATGAGTGCATTGTGTTCCATTAAGAGGGATTCTTTATAAGCACCATCGGGACCATGGCAGATAAGGCAGCTCTGTTGGAAGATAGCATAGGTATCTACGGCTATCTGTTGTTGGGCGGATATGTTTTGGGAACCAACGATGAATATCAATAGAACGATAAGTACGATGCGATGCTGCTTACAAGCCACTAAATGGCACTTAAACATTAAAGAGGGTCTCCTGATCTGATAGTTTCAGAGGTTAGGGCATATTGCTTTATGGCAATTTGTGTTATTTTATCAAGATTAAGACCCCCGATCAAGCGAAAAAGCGGTAGAAAATTGGCACTTGATTTCGAGGATAAACTTTGCTACACTCTTTGAATGTTTCTCTAACTGATAATTGGCATAGATTTTTTGGAAAGCCGATTATGGTATCTTCGCGCTGATAACTTCAATAACTATGGTAGATTTTAGACACTTCCAATAGACAGTGAACCCCCTAAATCCCCCTTATCAGAGGGACTTATGAATGCGCTGCGTAAGTCCTATTAGTGATAAATGTCTACTATTTCTCTGGTTCACTAAATGATTTTTACTATCAATAAAATCCATCACAAGATTTTCCTCACTTATAGTTCTGTATTCCTTATCATAATTATAGGAATCTTTGTGGTTGCGCGTGTTGGAGTCGTGCGGACTTTGGATAATCAAATTCAGGCGAAAGCCCAAGAAGTCAAAACACGGCTGACCCACACGATAGATCTGCTGCGCCAAGATATTGAGGAAAAAGTTCAGCGCGAAATCAAGGACTGGCGTGTCGTTCAAGCGATTCGCAATCGTGAACCGTATCCGCCTAGTATCACTGATAGTGTGATGGATATTTTGGAATATGGAACCGACGAGGGGATCATCACTGCAAGTAAAGTGGGAAATGATGAACGTCATTCTCTTAACTTGCGACATGGTGAAGGGGATTTGGAAGCGTTAGATCTGGCACGAAAATCGAACCTAGAACCAGCGTCGAGGCTCCGAACATCTGAAGCGAGGGCTACAATTGAGATTACATTGCCAATTCAAGCGGAGGGTAATTTGTTGGGATTTGTTACCGGCGGGTATTTTTTACACGAACATCTCAGTCAAGCCCTAAAGGATCTGACACTCCATCCGATCTTTCTCAAAGAAGGCACTCGCCTTGTACCGCTGAACGCACCTGGTGATACAATCCCAAAGTACCAACGAGAATCGCTGCTAGTGCTTGCAGATGACACAAATCAGATAGAGCTGATAGGTGTGCCGCATAGCGTCAGTCGTGTCCCAATTTTAGCCTCAAATATTGAGGTGCAGGCTGAGGCGCATCAGAGACCTCAAGCCGTTGGGTCGGAATTAGTTCTTGCATACTCCCATCGAGATCAAATTGCATTACAACAACAGCTTATGTCCATACTACTTATCATCGGTGGGGTTGGACTGGTTTCGGTATACGTTGTCAGTTATATTGTTGGACTTCAAATGACAAAACCGATTAATCAGTTATCGGCGGGAGCAGCTGAAATCGCGTCAGGCAACCTTGAACAGCAGGTCGCTGTCCAGAGTCGAGATGAGATTGGTAGATTGGCGGGGGCTTTCAACCAGATGGCGGCAGTGCTGAAGACAAGTCTAGAGAGGCGGGTCGCTGCCGAACGACATGCAGCACGGGGAGATGCTGCCCGTTGGGTTGTCCACGAGGTTAAGAACCCGCTATTTCCAATTCAACTTTCAATCGAAAACCTGCAGCGAGCCTATCAAAATAGGGACACGCGACCAACGAGATTTGACGATATTTTTGTGCAGTGCACTGACATAGTTATCGAAGAGGTGGAACGACTACAGCGGCTGGTGGACGAGTTCGATCAATTTGCGCGAATGCCGCCTCCTGAACGGGAATTCTCTGATCTCAATCCAATCGTGCAGAACGTGGTGAATCTATACGCAGAAACTGCCGAGAACATTCAGATTGAGACCGATCTCGCGCCCAATCTCCCTCCTTTCTCCCTTGATTCGGAGCAGATTGCGCAGGCGCTAGGGAATCTGATAAAAAATGCAATTGAAGCAATGCCCGATGGAGGGACACTGGATATTTTAACTCAATCGGTCGGTGAGCGGAAAATTCGGATCAAGATCCAGGATACAGGCATCGGTATGGCGCAGGAGATACTATCACAGATTTTTGAACCCTATTATACGACAAAGGATACAGGCACAGGGCTCGGTATGGCGATTGTTCAGCGTATCGTCACCGATCACGATGGGGAGATTTACGTCGAGAGTGAAGAAGGAATTGGTACGACTGTTTCGATTGAATTGGTTCGTGAAACGTAAAACGTAATAAGAAAAGAAATTCAATTCTGCTCGCGTTTTATTCCTGACGCTTTAAGGTTTGGATTCCTGCAGCAGTGCCGATAATGAGCTGATCGGTGCGGTTGATGAAGAGGCCGTTTTCGACAACGCCGGGGAGGTTATTGATCTCAATCTCAGTAGTAACCGGGTCAGGAATACCGTCGAAGGCGCAGTCCAAAATATAATTGCCGTTGTCGCTAACAAAACCGGGACGCAGGGTTGAGCCTCGGCAGATCCGATTGAGCGCGATTTGGGTCGACTGCCAACCAAATGGGACAACCTCCACCGGTACGGGGAACTTGGAACCTAATTGTTCTACCTGCTTTCCTTCGTCAATGATAATAACCAATCGTTTGGAGGCGTGGGCAATGATTTTCTCTCGGACCAACGCTCCGCCCGCTCCCTTGATGAGATCGAGGGTGGGGTTGACCTCATCCGCACCGTCAATGGTTAAATCGCTTTCAGGGTGTGCCCCAAGGGTTGAGAGCGATATACCCTGTTGAGTCGCGATTTCTTCCGTCTGTTTGGAGGTTGGAATTCCAATAATATCAAGACCGCTCCGAACCTTTTCGCCGAGTTTGAGCAGCGCGTAATAAATTGTTGAGCCTGTGCCGAGCCCGACAATCATGCCGGACTTCACTTCCTCGACGGCTTGTTCTGCTGCGAGTTGTTTCAGTTTTTCTGTTTCCATATTTTCTCCTGATGGGGATTTGTTCCGATAAAGCGAGATTGATATTCGTTCGCCTTGAATTGCTTATCCGTGCACGGTTTCTATAGTAGATTTTAGAATTAACGAAACATCCAAATCGGCGCAGTTGGAAACAGCGCCTACCAAGCATGGGTGGCGAAAGTGTCTATTTATAGTGAGGAGTGTGCATCATTATTGTCTGAATCAGGATTCTCAAGATTCAAGGATTTATAGGATTAAAGCTACTCGTAATAATCGCATAAGGACGGGCAATGAATTGTACTGATAGGAACCGAGTCGAGATGTGAATCTCGACGTACAAACGGGTACATCGGTGGGTAATGGCGTGATTGATAAATCGGATAACGACAAACCAAGCGTCTGCACACCTCTCATTTATAGTAAATTTTAGAATTAACGAGACACTTCAAATCGGCGCAGTCGGAAACAGCACCTACCAAGCATGGGTGGCGAAAGTGTCTATTTATTTTTAGAGTTCATCATAATTTTAACACCTTGTGGAATAGTTTTCTACTTAAATTGTTGCGTCTCACGTAGGGCGCAATACACATCACGACTCTCCAAGGATAACACCAATGAATCTATACCTGCGCCTACTAAGCTACGTTAAACCGTACTGGAAAAGCACGGTGATTTCGCTGATAGCAATGTTGGTTGTATCTGTCGGCAATCTTGTCCCAACATGGATTGGGGGAAGGATTGTTATTGATGAGGTAATTGTACAGCGGGATATCAGTCGCTTACACTGGATTGCACTCCTGCTGCTTGGTATCTATCTCGTAAAGAGCATCGGGGTGATGTTGGCAGAGTGGCTGTCCCACGAAATCGCTGAAAAGATTATCTACGATATGCGGACGCAAATCTATAGCCACTTGCAGAAACTGTCGTACCGTTTTCACAAAGACAGCACCACCGGCGACCTGATGTCGCGTGTGGTGAATGACATCGACGCGATGCGAGATATGCTCGCTCACACCATACACATATTCACCGTGCAGGCGTTGACCTTTATCGGGATTGCTATCATACTGTGTGCCATGAACTTTAAGATGGCGATCTTGACCCTCGTTCCAATCCTGATTTTGGGACCGTTGATTGTCCACTTCGGTATAAAGCTGCGTCTTATCTCCCGCGATGTGCGTGCAGAACTCGCGGAGGTCAACGCTCGTTTGCAAGATAACCTTTCGGGAATCTTTGAAATCCAAGCCTTCGCCCGTGAACCGTATGAGGAAAAGCGGTTCATCGCCCGATGTGCCGATTACCGCAACTCAATCATCCGAGGAATACGTCTGTGGGCGCGACTAAATCCCGCCGTGCAGTTTCTGCTTGGCGCGAGTTACACAGCGATTCTGTGGTACGGTGGTTGGCAGATGATCAACGGATCAAGTGACATGACCATTGGACAATTGTTTGTTTTTCTCGGATTTCTGTGGCAACTATTTGTACCGATTCAGATGGCAAGCCACGAAAATGAACGCTTGCAGAAAGCCCTCGCCGCTGGCGAACGGATGATGGAACTATTAGATACAGCACCTGAAATTAAAGATGTCCCGAATGCTTGGACGGGGAAGATTAAAGGGGAACTTTTGTTTGAAGATGTTTCGTTCAGGTACACGGACGAGGATGTTCTGACAGACGTGAACCTCAAAATCCGACCGGGGGAGACGATCGCTTTTGTCGGTCCAAGCGGCGTTGGTAAAACGACGTTAGTCGGCCTCGTGCCGAGATTCTACGATGCAACCGGTGGGCAGGTGAAGGTTGATGGTGTCAGTGTGCGAGATTGGCAAATTCAGGCGTTGCGACGTCAGATTGGGCTTGTTCCACAAGAGACGTTCTTATTTAACGGAACAGTTGGAGAGAATATCGCCTACGGCAAGCTGAATGCAACACAGATGGAAATTGAAATGGCGGCAAAATCTGCCAATATCTATGACTTCATTATGAGCCTACCAGATCGTTTTGATACCGTTGTTGGGGAACGCGGAATGCGCCTTTCCGGCGGGCAAAAGCAACGGATCTCGATTGCACGTGCCATTCTGAAAGATCCGCCCATCCTCATCCTCGACGAAGCGACTTCCTCTGTCGATACGGAATCAGAGCAACTGATCCAGCAGAGTTTGGTGAATCTACTGCACGGACGTACCACGCTGATCATCGCTCACCGACTTGCGACCATCAGATTTGCGGATCGAATCGTCGTATTGGCTGACAATCGAATTGTTGAGCTTGGTACACATGTCGAGCTGCTTTCACAAAATGGTCTATACGCACGGCTTTACAACGCGCAGTTTGGGGACAAGGGCTCGTAGTGTTAAAATCCTTATGCTGGATCTCACGGAATTTCTACATAACAGGACTTACGCACTTTAGATGGTAGTTGCCCGATTTATCGGGCGTATCGGGGCAGGTCCCGATTTATCGGGATCCTCGCTTCGCGGGAGATGCCCCTCCCACACCCCCCTCAGTCCCCCCCGCAAGCAGGGGGCAGGGCTTTGACCGCTCGGCTGCGTAAGTCCTAATAATATTAGATTCAGTCGGTGTAGCGTTGTGTGCCGTCAAAGGAAGTTCGGGGCCAGGTTGTATGGGGCCAATCCGTGAATTGGTACGGTATATAGTGATTTGCCATGACGTGGCGTAAGGCACCACGCTGTTTGATTGGACCTCCGCGATGAATCAAGCCACCGTGAAATAACACTGCATCGCCCTGATTGGCTATAATGGAAATTTCAGGGCGGTTGTTCTCCTCAAAGATCCTTTCGGTCTTCGCGTGGCGATACTCGTAATCCATCTTCCCGTTCTCATCTAGTGTCTCCCAGTACGTCACAAGTTCTCCTTTGTGTGAGCCGGGCTGTATATAGATAGTGCCGTTTGCCTCGTTGACATCTACCAAGGGTAGCCAAGCGGACATACAGCCGGGCAAGGGGCACTGGTCTTGGTGACGTCTTCCTTCAGAACCTTTGTAAAAGTACATAGTTTGTATGCCTTCAACATCAGCTTCAAAGCAATCTTCCAGCGGTTGACGTAGGCGCGAATCAATGAGCAGTGCAAATGCTTTCGGATCGTACCAATGCTGATTATTGGTACGTCCCCAATCATCTGGCTCGCGGGGAGTGAAACCTTCGAGTGTCTTTTCTCCCGAATGCAGTGCCATCATGTGCTCGACGAACTCCTCACACTCTGCTTTGGAAAAGACCGATTTCAGGATGGTATAGCCATCCCGATCGTACTGTGCTTTTTGTTTTGGGGTCAGACCTTTCATTAAAAAGCTCCTTTCATACTGGTAGTAACCTTTGGTGCTAGTTAGGGACAAAATCGTTTCCACATTGTTCAAGAGTTCATTGATTTATTATAGTAGATTTTAGAATTAATGAGACACTCCAAATCGGCGCAGTTGGAAACAGCGCCTACCAAACATGGGGGGGCGAAAGTGTCTATTTATTTTTAGAATTCACTATAGTTCATTTACTTTCTGCCTTTGGATACACATGTCGCCCCGCTGGGGCTTGGGAGAAGGTCCCTATCGCCCAGCTATAGACATGTCGCCCCGCTGGGGCTAAATGAACCGACAGTTTTCACGTTTCACGCATCACATTATCAACAGCTGCAAACTAGCGCCATTGATTAGTAATTTTGGCTCATGTTAAGAAATGGTGCAACAGAAACCAAGTTTTGCCGAAAAAACTCGGTTTCTCTTCGTGTTTTGCACTTTCTTTTTACATGAACCGTAATTTTATATTTCCTCGTATAGCCACTCGATTGGACGGATAACAATTTTACGGTGACGGGGCCAGGAGGGTGGATCTGTAGAGGCATCTAACTGCGGACCGAAGTCGTAGAGTAGTACAACTTCGTCCCCGAAGAAATGCACGTTCGGATACGATACATATATCATGTCAGCCGGCAGTTCGCCGAGTTCTTTTTCGCCGCGAACCATGCCGATCTCGTCGTCGGGATCAATACGATTGGATCTGTCTACCGGACCACCAACTTCGAGCGTCTTGAAGTGTTCCCAACTAACCCCATCATCTGTCGAGATAGCGAGCGACAAACGTGACCGGCGAAAACCGCGGCGAATTTCATCGCCGCTCACCTGATTCCACACACAGAGTAGGTCTCCAGTGGTTGAGATGACGCGAAGGCGGCATGGCGAGTATGAACTAGCAAGAGCCGTCGGTTGAGGCAACGACCAAGTGAGGCCTTCGTCATTGCTGAAACTCTGGTACAGCCTGCCCAGCGTCGTTCGGAACATCATTAGGAGCCTGCCATCGCGGAGTTGCACTGCACCGGGCTCGTCGCAGGGCCACATTCCGCCATACCCGTCTTGATGCCAGATCACGATGTCCTGAGGTCCCCGTTTCCAGGTGCCACCCTCGTCGTCCGAAAAATATACTTGGCTTGTGTCAATCTCCGGACTGTGAGCGTGACCTTCTGTTTTGAAGTGCTTTCCTTGGAAGATGCCGTAAGCGCCGGCATCTTTGAGTTCCGGAAACGTGCAGGGTGGACAGAACCGCGTAGGTAGAACTAAGCGCCCTGATCGGAGTTGGAAGAGTACGTCGTGATAGTTGCTAGCGGTTTCGCCGGGTAGATTGATGGCTGTTTCTTCTGACCATGACTGACCTTCGTCGTCCGAGGTGCGAAAGCAGAGTGCGTAGCCAGCCAATGTTCCACCGGCTGTGCCGCTAAAGCGACCGTAGAGGAGACCGAGCTTGCCTGACTGCAAACGGAGCAAGCAGGTTGGGGCACCTGTTCCAATAATAGGTTCGTCGCCGGTCTGAAGCGGTTCACTCGCCGACCAAGTGCGTCCCCGGTCATTGGAATGGCTAAAATTCAGTCCGGACCAGACCCTCAGCCATCGTCCATCCTTGAGTTCGACCATACTTCCGGACCCACCCGGAGCGCGACCTTCAAAAACCTTAGAATCTGCCATTGTCGGTATCCTTTTCAAATGTTACAGGACTTACGTAAATTTAGCACACAAGGGGTAGATTTTTGTTTTTAACCCCCTAAATTCCCCTTATCAGGGGGACTTATGAACTCGCTGCGTAAGTCCTTAAAAATATGGCATGTCTTTTTTGCTATTCTGTGACATAATGTAATACAGCGTATTGTATAGTGTTTTAGCTTTTTCTTCAACAGGATTATATGAAAAATAAGGGGGCAAACGGAGGCGATATGATTACCGAGCAAGAAATTCAACAGTTTTCAGACGAGGGCGCGGTGACGATTGATACACCGCTGACGCAACAGCAGCTCTCAGCTGCATCAACCGTGTTCGATCGCTTGCTTCCGTTTAGTGAACCGGAGGCAGGAGAAGAAACGCGCTACCGGTTCAGCACAACGTGCACCTTCTATGATCCAGAATTGTTGGACATCATCCAGCATCCATTTTTTGAAGAAGTAGCTAAGCGTGTGCTACGAGCTGATGAGATAAGTTTCTTTCAAACTGCCATCGTGACAACTTATCCGTCGCCAAATACTCCCTTTAGTTTCTACCAACACGTGGATGTCCAGTACTCTCTCTCGGATCTTGACGCTACTCCTAGGTACATGGTTTGCACCTTTTTTGTCTGGATAGATGATGTAACAGCACAACGTGCGCCCTTGATGTATCGCCCCGGCAGCCACCGACTGATAGCTAAATATAGAGAAAATCAACCGGAACTGAAAAGCAGCGTTCCGCTCGTTGGAGGTGTTATGTTGGATGGGCTGCCTGCGCTTGATTACACCGAGGCAATACCTGTGGTGGCACGAGCCGGACAAGCGACTGTTTTGACTACTGCGATGGTGCACGGGGCATCAACCAATGTGGACACCGTTCCTCGTAAGGCGATGGTTATTACCTTCACGGCGGCGGAGGTAGAGATTGGTCTGCCCCAAAATCAGGCGGAGACTAAGCGGGCTTATGACCACGAATTGAAAAAGCGTCTTCGTCCTGAACGAGCACATATTGTTCACGTTTGATAGTTCAGTGGGGAAAAGGACAGCAAGGCTTTTTGATTGACAGTACGTACACTTTGTGATTAAATGCCAGCGAATGCAAACAAGTTCGTCAGTAACTACGAAGATATATCTTAGAAAGAAACGTGGTGCTTGATCAATCACCATGCCGCAATTGCTATGATTGAGAAGATAAAAACTGATCAGGGACGAGTTTCGGATCCGTGCGTGATGGTCATATTCGGCGCTTCAGGGGATTTGACGAAGCGCAAGTTAGTGCCTGCGCTGTACAACCTTGCCCAGAACGGATTATTAAGCGAAAACGCTGTCGTTGTGGGGTTTGCACGCAGAGAAAATAACCACGATAATTTTCGTGCCCAGATGACCGAAGCAATTAAAACATTTGGCACGACTGCATTTGATCCGTCGCTCTGGGAACAGATGGAGAAACGGCTTTATTATCATCAAGGCAATTACGATAATCTAGACGATTATAACCGCCTTGCCGAATTGCTGAAGCGGTTGGATGGGGAATGGGGAATAAACGGCAACTATCTCTACTATTTCTCAACTCCCCCAAGTTCGTTCGGAGCGATTTCTGATAATTTGGGAAGGGGTGGACTCGCAAAATCCGAAAACAACACGGCATGGCGACGGACTATCGTTGAGAAACCGTTTGGGCATGACTTGGATTCTGCCAAACTTCTAAACCGTTGTTTGCTTGAGACTTTTGATGAAGAACAGATCTACCGGATTGACCACTACTTAGGAAAGGAGACTGTACAGAATATCCTAGTCTTTCGGTTTGCCAACGGTATTTTTGAACCGACATGGGACCGCCGATATATTGACCATGTACAGATCATGGTTGCTGAAAGTATTGGCATAGAGGGGCGTGGCGCATATTACGAAGAATCAGGGGTGCTGCGCGACATGATTCAAAACCATATGTTTCAGTTGTTGTCATTGGTGGCGATGGAACCCCCAATTTCTTTCGAGGCAGATGCAGTAAGAGACGAGAAGGTGAAGGTGTTGAATGCGATTCGTCCGATGCATCCCGAAGAGATTATCTCCAATACAGTGCGTGGACAGTATAGCGATGGGATAGTAGGTGGTGAACAGGTAGTTGGCTACCGCGAAGAACCCGGCGTTTCTCCCACGTCAGAACGGGAGACTTACGCGGCACTGAAGCTTTTTATAGAGAACTGGCGGTGGGCAGGCGTACCATTTTTCTTGCGGTCTGGGAAGAGATTAGCCAAACGCGATACACAAATAGTAATTCAATTTCGGAGTGTTCCGCACCTTCTATTTCGCGGTAGTGCAGAGGAGCAGTTAGAAGCAAATCGGCTTGTTCTCCATATCCAGCCTGATGAGCGTATCACTATCCGATTCCAAGCGAAGATTCCGGGACCGACTGTACGTCTGACCCCAGTTGATATGGACTTTCGTTACGAAGACTTGGCAGGTAGTAGTCCTGCGACCGGGTATGAGACATTGCTTTACGACTGCATGAACGGCGATTCCACGCAATTTCATCGTGCGGATATGGTAGAGACGGCGTGGGAGGTTGCGACCCCTATCTTGGATGTCTGGGAAGCCCTACCTCCTCGCGATTTTCCAAATTACGAGGCTGGAACGTGGGGCCCGAGTTCTGCTAATGATCTTATTGGAAAAGATGAACATGCACGGCGATGGTTGAATCCCAATGTTTAATAGCGTTTGACGTAGTCTGTTTTTTCGTAAATTCTTGGTAAATTCAGAAGGAGACCTGAGAACAATGGCTGATCAGAAAACCTTGACAGTTGATATAGGTGGCAGTGGCATTAAAGCAATGGTTTTGGATCCAAAAGGAGATCCGATAGGTGGCCGAAAGCGCGTGTCAACGCCACGACCTGCTAAACCAGATTCCGTTCTCAGAGCAATCATCAAGCTAGCCAAGAAACACTCGGACTTTAACCGTGTGTCGGTCGGCTTTCCCGGGGTGATACGTAAAGGGGTGACTGAAACAGCGGTGAACCTTCACAAGGATTGGATTGGGTTCGATTTGGAGGGGGCGTTATCTAGGAAATTAGACAAGCCTGTGCGTGTCTTGAACGATGCTGATGTTCAGGGGTTCGGTGCAATTTCTGGCAGGGGTGTGGAATTAGTTGTCACACTAGGAACCGGCTTCGGATCTGCCCTGTTTCTTGACGGAAAATTGGTGCCCAACCTTGAGATTGCACATCATCTATTCCACGGTAGTAAAACCTACGAGGAGCATTTGGGTAGTGCTGCGTTGCAAAAAACTGGTAGAAAAAAATGGCAACGGCGTGTCATGCAAGCGATTGCCTCTCTCGAACACCTATTTAATTATGATACACTTTACATCGGGGGTGGCAATGCTCGGAGGCTTAGGCTTGACCTTCCTCCGAA
Source organism: Candidatus Poribacteria bacterium (assembly GCA_965208425.1). GTDB lineage: Bacteria > Poribacteria > WGA-4E > WGA-4E > PCPOR2b > PCPOR2b. Next base: position 1,340,380 of record OZ242335.1, read on the forward strand.
TGTCAAAATAATTCCCAACGTCGCCGGTTTATTGGGCGGTATCGCTTTGTGGAGAGGCTAGATATTGTTCTGATTCACCGTAGAAAGAAGGGCTCCCGCATGAAATCCCCAAACATTCTGTACATCCATTCCCACGACACAGGACGCTACGTCCAACCGTATGGACACGCTGTACCGACACCGAATATCCAACGCCTTGCTGAGGGAGGGATCCTCTTTCGGCAGGCATTTTGTGCTAATCCCACATGTTCACCTTCCCGCGCTAGTCTCCTGACCGGCAAGTGGGCGCACAGCTGCGGGATGCTTGGCTTGGTCAATCGCGGTTTTTCGATGTCGGACTATAGCCAGCATATTGTTCATACCCTTAGAGATGGGGCGGGTTATCATTCGGTTTTAGGGGGACTCCAGCATGTCGCTCCAGACCCCGCTCAGATTGGCTACGATCGGATCCTAGAGGGCGAGCGCAGTCCTGAAAAGGTTGTCTCACGCACGGTTGATTTCCTGAAGGATGCTCCATCACAACCGTTCTTCCTTGATGTTGGTTTTTTCGTGACACATCGGGAGTTTCCAGAACCTGGTCCAGACGAGGATCCGCGCTATTGCCTGCCGCCCGCCCCCATTCCCGATACGCCTGAAAATCGCTACGATATGGCGGCTTACAAAGCGAGTGCGTGTATTCTGGATAACAGTATTGGAGGGGTTTTGGATGCACTTGACGAAAGCGGGTTAGCCGAGAATACGTTGGTCATCTGCACCACCGACCACGGACTCGCCTTCCCGGGCATGAAATGCAATCTGACCGATCACGGCATCGGTGTGATGCTGATCATGCGTGGGCCCAGCGGCTTTACTGACGGAAAAGTTTGCGATGCGATGGTTTCCCACATTGACGTTCTTCCCACGATCTGCGAACTGCTGGAGATTGGTGTGCCGGAGGGAGTACAGGGCAACTCAATGATGCCGTTAATCCGAGGTGAGGTGGAATCCATTCATGAGGAGATTTTTGCGGAGGTCAATTATCACGCTGCCTATGAGCCTCAGCGCGCTGTCCGGACACAACGGTGGAAATATATCCGACGGTACAGCGATCGACAGAAACCGGTGCTTCCCAACTGTGATGAAGGTCCAACCAAAGATGTGTGGATGCAGCATGATTGGCAGGATCAATATGTTGCCCCTGAACAGTTGTACGACCTGATCTTCGATCCAAACGAAACTCACAATTTAGTCAACGATTCTGCTGCCACAACCGTACTTGAAGATATGCGTTATCGGCTCGACAACTGGATGAATGAGACGGACGACCCATTGCTGCACGGCCCCGTTCCCCCAGATCCCGGTGCTCAGCTAAACGATCCAGCTAGCATATCGTCGCCTTATGCGCTATACACTGTGCCTTTTGATTAGTTTCTTTTAAAGTCCCAATGAGGTGCGGATGTATAAAAAAACTCAACTGATTTTGTTTCAAAGAAGTGATATGTTCATAGAATGTTGAGGTAGTAATCCGAGTTATTGATAATCCCGTTAGATCTATTTGACAAACCTTGATAGATGTGATATGATTAACTTGCCTTACTGAACTGAAAACACCGGCGCTTTGATTATTCCCAACTTTATAAAGGGCTTGAATGATATACATCAGGCTAAGAGGATTCAATCGTCAATTTTCAATATATAATTTTCAACAACTGTATTTCCGAATGAAATAGGAGGATAAAACCGATGACCTACGTCATCACTGAACCTTGCATCGATGTTAAGGATACTGCCTGTGTTGATGTTTGCCCCGTTGACTGCATTCATCCAACCTCAGATTCAGACGAGTTCGAAAACCACAACCAGCTTTATATCGATCCTGTGGAGTGTATCGACTGCGGTGTATGTGAACCGGAATGTCCGGTCGAAGCGATTTTCATAGATGAAGATGTCCCTGAAGAGTGGGAGCATTTCACTCAGTTAAACGCGGACTATTTTCAATAATAATTCACTATCAGATAAAACGGGCAACAATTCAAGCTTCATCTGAATGTAGAGTTCCAATCGTTGCCCGTTTTTGAGATACTACAAATAGTGTAATAGTCTGGCAGATGACACCTCAGCCGACCCAGATTGAACGCCTCCCAGACGCAATTAGTGTCCAATGGGACGATGGACACCAAAGCAAGTGTTCCTATCAACTGTTGCGTCAAAAGTGCCCATGTGCACGGTGCCAATCAGAGCAGTCCGATAAAAACCCGCTACGCCTTTTACCCACCGATCCCTTATCCAAAAACCTTACACTTGTTGATATACAGCGTGTTGGTCGCTATGCAATTCGGTTGATCTGGGCTGATGGACACAAGACAGGTATTTATACATTTGAATTTCTTCGTTCGCTTTAGCCCAGTCTAACAGCGGCTGTGTCCGGCTGATGAGCCCCTTTTATCGACGGACTCCCTATCCTACCGCTTTTTCATGAATGGTTTGCTGATCGTCTCCGGTGGTACTTTGATTGCCTACCTATTCTTCCGATGAAAACACCTTAAAATCACAGATAGCATGCCGAAAAACAACGATTTTTGATTCGTTTTCTAAAATCATCTTAATCTCGTACCTACTCACCCAATCCACCAGTCCACGAAAAACTTCTCCTTCCAGCAGTGTGACTTCGATTGTGTGCTGATTTCGCCGTGCTTGAACAATAGTTCGTGTATTGATGCTGTAGCGTTTTTTTCGTTGTATTACGGGTTTTAAGTTCTGTTCCTTAATTTCCTCGTTATAGCGGACAATTGACTGTATATCCGTAGCATCCTCTGCTTTGTAGCAGTATTTGGCATCGGTTTTCGGCAGTTCTTGTTTTTCTGCTTCTCCCCCGGTAGGATCGGTATTCAGACCAACTTGTAAAACGAAGTCGTATTTGGTGAATCCAATAACTGTTACGGGTAGCAGTGTATGATTGTACAACCCAAAAAACATGGGCGTTTGAAGACGTATCTGCTTCTGTATGTAGAGATCACCAAAGGTTAGCTGTTCATCCGGCGTTGATGTTAGTTTTGATTGGAGAGTACGCGGAGGGGAAGGATTCTGATCTGAGGGGGTATCCGCTAATTCAAACGCTACTATTTTGACACTTGAATCTGCCTTCTGTTTGAACCCTTGGGAGGAGGTAACCGGTGTGGGTTGGACGAGATTGCGAGGTTGGGTGAAGGACCTCTCCTTAGAGGCATCATTCGGCTGTTGAGGTGTAGTATAGTTGCGAGGTATCACTGCCTTACCTTGTCGCAATCGTTTCTGCTCAAGTGGGGTAAGGAGAACCTTCACATTCTGGGCGACGGGACCTCTATCGCCTACAGCCACCTCGTATCTAACATACTGCCCGACATGGATTTCATCATAACCATCCTGAATCGCAGATATGTGCAGAAAAACATCCCCTTCACCAGTATCTTGGGCGATGAAGCCATATCCTTTGTCTGAGTTATAATATTTGACTCGTCCCGTTGACATCATTTTCTCTCCGTTGAGTTAAAGATTTCCGATTTGAATGCGAGTGATTTAGTAATAGCACGGAAGATTCCGCCCTTGGATCGGATCAACATATTTTGCTAAGTCACGCAGGGAAATGACAGTACAGTCGTTTTTGTGAAGATGATCCATGTAGGTTTCAAATGTTTCGGGATCTGTATTGACCCAGGGGTGCTCCAAGGCAGGCACACCGTGGAACGTCAAGACGGCAATCCGTCCATTTCTTGCCTGCTCAACTGCCCATACTAGGTCATCAAACCCCCAGTGTGGTCCCGAAGCACCTGTCGTCGGAACGAGCAGCGGATGGTGTTTCGCCGGATTGTATGCGGGACCTCTCCCTCCCTCTGAATCGTAAGAAAATTCCGGTGCAATACCGCGTCGTGCAAAGAGGAATCCTCTCTCCGTCAAGACTTTTACAGCTTCAGGTCCGTTGGAGTAGCCCGGATAACAGAATGTTTCCGGTACAGAGATACCGTGTTCTTTGCAACGCATATCAATGTGTTGTAGGTCGGCGTGTAGCTCTTCGCTTGATTGGTTGTTCACGTTTTTGTGATAGCGGGTGTGATTGCCAATGTCGAAACCGGCTTCGTGCAGTTCCTTAACCTCTTCCCATGTTACATAGTGCGCTTTGTTTTTGAGAAAATTGAGTCCCTCTGTAATGAAAAAAGTTCCGCCGAAGCCGTAATGCTTCAGTAACGGTGCTACATAGGTGGCATCTGACTTGTTACCGTCATCGAAGGTCAAGACAACCAACCGATCAGGGATGGGCTGGAGATCTTGGGAGGCGGATATATTCCTGTCATTATCATACACATGCGATTCGTTCATTGGTTTCCTTTCAGGGTGACTCATTAGCTAGTTTCCAAAAACTCCCAGAGTTGATCAAATCGCGCCCCTGTAATGGGCTGATGGCGCAGGATGGTGTTAGTATCCTTTCTCTCCATGTAACTCGGCGCAAACTCCAATCCTGCACGAAGTTCCTCGCGGCTGATTCCTACCTCCCTTGGTCGACGGCGTACTTTGCATCTGTCTAGTCGATTTGTTAGAATCTCTGGCTGCTCGTCACAGTGCCAAGCGATGATGATTGCGCTGAACGCGACCATCTCTCCGTGGATGTAACTCGTATTATGCTGTTCTTCTAGGGCAAGCCAGAAATCGTGGTCGCCACTTGAAGCCTCCGGTCGTTGAATCCAGCGAGAATCGCGCTCCTGCACGCTTTTCATGATGTGTCGCACACTTTTCCCTGTCAAGTTTCCCGCCGTATCAAGAGTTGCTTCAAAGCCTTGCGTAATCTCTTCATGGTGGCTGAGAACATCAGCGATCGCTGTTTCGTCGCAAGGAGTCCCTATACCGTTCTTGGCACGCCATCGCCATTCCGCGGGTGCTGCATACCCGCATAGTATATCACCGAGACCAGCGGTATTCAGATAGTAGGGTGCTTCGAGAATCAGGCCGTCGTCCACCAGAATATGGTCGCAGTCCACCCATGGCCAATCGTCGAGTGTCCCAACGATTTTTCGCCCTTCCCATTTTGCCACAACCCCATGAATTATTGCCCCTGTTGATACAATCGTCGGCACCATGACGAGTGGTAGATCTTTGTCCAATGCCACGAACTTCGATGCATCTAGTGCTCGTCCACCGCCGAGTCCAACCACCAACTCCGCATCATCAGGCAAACTCTCACTTATCTCCTTTTGATGTTTAGAATCCAACCACGCTGCATGAGCTACCTCTGCGGGTGGTTTGGACAGATAGGGTTGTGCTGTTCTGTACGCAGTTGGTGTGGACACCATTAAGTAACGGGGCCATCCGGAACTCTCCTTTTTCAGCAGTCCTGAACCGTAGCGAATGTCATATTCCGCCGCCGGTTTCATCTGACTTGCATGGGACCAGCCGCGTCCTGTTTTATTCATGTATCTTACCTTTCATTTCGGCGTTCTAGTGCTATGGATTATATCTAGCACGATTTCTATGTAGAGTCTGGATAGGAGCTCTCTCATCCTTGACCGGATATTAATAACATTCCCCCGCATTTTATCCAATTCCGTTTCGATTTTCAAGCCTTTTTTGATTTGGGAAGCGGTGCCAAACTTGCAACCCAACCTTTGGAAGGGGCAAGCGTCAAATCTGTTGTCATCTATCCTGTTTCAACAAGTAGGACACTACAATGAAAGATGTAATTATTTCGGATCTAAGCCAGTGTCAACCAGTCCACCGTCTTGACCGGGACTATCGGCATGGCACGTGGCGCCTGATTGACTACGAAACCGAAGAATTTGCTGGCACAATGATCTACTCTGGTCCAAGCATGGATTCTGAACCGTTGACATTGCCCTTAAACTGTGATGGCTACCATGCAATATACGTTGGCGTCCATTACCCCGGTCAATTTGGGGACGCTCATGTACGGCTCCGTTTGACCGATGATCCGGCGTACACCCTCGTGAGGGCAGAAACGCAATCTGGAAAGGATCTCAGCGGCATTCCACCGGAACTGAGATGGAGCCACACAACGAAGTCGTTCTCAGACTACCAAGTTTCTGAGGCTTTCTGGAAGGTCGCGGATCTCACCGGGGCGAACCTCATCATCAGTCGCTTCAACGAGGGTGGTCGAGGTGGTAGTTATGGCGAGATGTACAGCAGCTTGGTCTATGTTCGACTTGTCCCCCTTTCTGAAGCGGAAATGAATGAATACCGGCAGGAATTGCCTCGGCGGGATACCAAACGTCTCATCGCTATGAACGATGCAGGTATTTTCTCGGAACTGCGCACGAAGGAAGATATCTGGGCGCAATTTGAGCCATATAGAGACAGCGATGTGGACATTATGCTATGGGCGACCTTCAAGGGGGAGAACTGTACCTATCGCAGTCGTATTGGTCGCGCCCTGACCGACAGTAACAATCCCTTTGATCGTTTCGCCGCTCACGAGCGTTGGGATGTGACGCTTAAGAAATTAGAGGAACAGGGGATTGACTTCATGACTGAGGTTGCTCAAGCTGCCCACGCGCTTGGCATACGGATCTTCCCAAGCCTCCGTCTGCAGGGGCCGAAAGCGGTACCGCTGGAGATGGAAAAGGGTAGCTTCTATGAACGGCATCCCGAATTTCGTTGCAAGGACAAACACGGTAGGGGGATAGCGCATCTCAGTTTGGCTTTTCCCGAAGTCCGGCGCCTGTGGATTTCTCTTCTCTGTGAAGCGCTGGAATACGGATTTGATGGGGTGCATGTGATCTTCTGTCGTTCCCAGCCCTTTGTGTTGTATGAGACACCGGTAATTCAGCGGTTTCGTGAGGAGTATGGAGAAGATCCACGCGAATGTCCAGATGATGACCCACGTTTCTGGAGAGTGTTGTCCACTTTTGTCACTCAATTTGCCCGTGAACTCAAGGCGGCTGTCGACGCCATGAGCAAGACAGTGGGACGGAAACTTGAAATTGCCTACAATATTACTTCGACGATGGAAAGTCGCCTTCGGGCGCCGGGAACAGATCCATCTTCCAGACCGGAAGTCGCCGGGGGCACTGGTAAATATAACCTCAGCGAGGTCATGCAAAGTAATATGGTATGGGGAGTTGATGTTGAGGCTTTGGTGAAAGAGGGCTTGGTAGACTACTTGATGCCTCATCCAACTTTTGCGATGAACGCGGCAGAATGGATTCAACCGATGGTGGACTTAATAAAGAACACACCGGTGAAATTGTATCCAGATCTCTATCCCCGTCGTCAGCCTCCAGCGGCCTCCCTTTACTCCGCGCAAACCTTATATGAACTAGATTGTGATGGCCTTACCTTATGGGATACCTATTCTCGGGTGTTCCGAATTTCCGAATGGGCAATGATGAAACGCCTTGGACATCGAGATTCGCTGAAGCATTGGCGAGAAGATGGCAAGGGCGACGACTATTTCCGCGTTTTGAATTTCAAATGGGTTGGTGATCGGAGTGGCGATCCACGCTATTACCAAACAAACGGGTAGATATTTCTTTCTTTCGGCATCAGTCTCATTGTACAAATGAATCTTCATTGAAAAGCTACAACGGGGTAGGGTCATTTAATTCTCCCGTAGTTCGATCTCCCGGTCGAGGTTACGGCGGGGCAAGATGCCCCGCCTACGGGTTTAGGTCATTCCAAAATCAGTCAAAAAACCGAAAATTGAATAGCCCTATACAACGGGGTGGCTGCTTGACTTCTCAGATTGGTCATGCTATGATGATTTTTGTAGTTTGCCTTTTTTCAACCTATCGAGCAAATTGGTAATTTTTAACCCATGACAGATCATTACCAGCGAGAAACGAACATACTCCAGCGTTGGGGAGCAGTGTTAACAAGTTGGACCGAAAGATGGATTCCAGATGCCTTCGTAATTGTTTGGATACTGACCGCAGTTTGCTTTATTTTCGCCCTCATCTGGGGAGATGCTTCGCCGGTGTCAGCGGTAAAGGCGTGGGGCAATGGGTTTTGGGTGTTACTTGAGTTTGGGATGCAGGTGTGTCTGACGATGATTACAGGGTATATCCTCGCCAGTGCACCGATTGTTAGATGCGCCCTTCAGAAACTAGCGTCGTTACCAAATCCGGATAAGCCTACACAATCGATTATCCTGATGAGTCTGTTTTCCATGGTCACGGCTTGGCTCAGTTGGGCTTTCAGTCTGATTGCAAGTGCGCTGTTTGCTGTGTTCTTGGTGCATCGAAATCAAAAGGTTGATTATCGGCTGCTGGTGGCAGCAGCTTATCTCGGGCTCGGATGTACGTGGCATGCTGGATTGTCCGCTTCCGCACCGCTTCTGGTGAATACGCCCGACAACTTTCTGATTCAGGGCGAGATTCTCCAAACAACCATTCCAGCGACTGAAACTATTTTTAGCCCTTTTAACATCTTCCTACTTGTGTTGGTCATCGTTGTAGTGACTGCAATGATGGCAATGATGCACCCTTCAGCGGAGAACAGTTACCAGATCAGCCCCGAACTTTTAGAACAGTTACAACTATTCGAGACACCTGAAAAGCCACATTCGATGTCGCCATCAATATGGCTGAATTGGTGGCCGGGCTTTAACTTAATTGTCGGGATAACTGGTCTTGCTTGGCTGTTTGGCAACATTGTCCGTTTAGGCTTCGCCAATGCTATTACCCTTAATACCATCAATTTCTTTTTTTTAATGCTCAGTATTCTTTTGCATTGGTATCCGTGGCGGTTTCTTAAAGCAGCCGAAAACGCGGGCAAGATTGTGTGGGGCGTTATTATTCAGTTCCCATTCTATGCTGGTATCTTTGGTCTGTTCAAATTTACGAATCTTGCAACTGCGTTCACCCAAGCCTTCATCGCCATCGGGAGTAAAAACACATTTTTGCTGATTGCTTATTGGTATGCCGGTATTTTGAATTACTTCATTCCCTCCGGTGGCTCAGAATGGGCGGTTACAGCGCCATACCTTATACCCGCGGGAAACGCGCTCGGTGTTGAAACGTCAAGGGTAGTTGTTGCATACGCTTGGGGCGACATGATGACTGATATGATTCAGCCCTTCTGGGCGATTGGAATGCTCGCCATCGTTAAATTGGAATTTAGAGAGATTATGGGTCGCCTATTACTGGTTTTCTTTGTGTATTTTGGCGTGACATCGGCGGCATTCCTCCTGTGGCCGCTGTTGTAGACGGATAGAGTAGATCGCAGTGCTGCTGCATGTGAAGAAAAGAACGCTTGGAAACAACAGAATCGGATATATTTATGTAATCTTTTTGGAACGTTATTTTTTTACGACCTCTGGAGGGTTCAATAATGACTAGGTACTCCAATTTTCTTTGGCTGTTTGCGCTGCTTCTGTTCCTTCCAACTGACGGATACGCTCCGTGTGTTGTGTTTACGCCACCGGAGGAGGAACTAAACGGTACCGGGCAACGTGCGTTCATCGCCTATAATCCGCAAACGCAGCGGGTTGACCTCGTTCCTAGCATCAACCTTACTGGTGAAGCGTCAGAGTTTGCCATCGTTATTCCAACGCCTTCCATCCCGAAACTTGACACCGTAGATCGGCGAATCTTTAGGGAGTTGAATGACCTCACATTGCCGGTGACGCGATGGCGCGGGGGTGGCGGAAGTTCGGGGTGTAACGTTTTCACAACAGAGGACAGTGACAGCGTCGCTACATTTGATAGTGCTAGCGAAGCGGAGGGGGTTACCGTCATCTCTGAGCAAGAGGTGGGTGCCTTTGATACCGTGATTCTCACAGCGGATAATCCGATGGCGCTAACTGATTGGCTTGACGAACACGGCTATCACCATTCCATTGACGACAATGCGATACTTCAGAACTACATCAATCAGAAATGGGTATTTACTGCCATGCGATTGAGTGCGCAGTTTCAGGATGGTAGGCGTAGGCGCGCTCAGTTTTTTGATGCTACTATTGATCCAATCCTATTGACATATACAGCGGAGAGGTTAATCTATCCATTGCGCTTAACCTCGATTAGTGCACGGGAAGGCGCAGATGTTACTGTATACATTCTTACCCCGAATAAAATGCACTTTCCAAGCGCGAAAGTTGAGTACGCCAACTGGATTACCGATAGCGAGCACGATGCAATTCGTCTACGTTATCCAACTCTCGGTAGCTTTATCGGAGAGTCACGTTACCTAACTCGTTTGCGTCGTAGCTTTGCCCGAACCGAAATGGATATAGATTTTGAATTAGTTCGTCACCAAGACAACCAAGAATTTCGTCGCGTCCGGTATATGGGATTTACTTCTCTGCCCGACATTCTACTGCTCGGATTGATGACAACTGGCTACTTTGTATGGAGACGAATACGACCATTCAGACGTTGGTCACAAACCGGAACGACCGAATCAAAGGAGATCAATTGAATGAATTCCCAATGTCATAGATTGATTATACTTTTTGGTCTTATATGTATGGCTCTCATTTTTCCACGTATTTCGTCTGCTAGATTCCAAGAGGGATTCGGTCTGTACGGAGGGTTCCATAGCCCATCAGAGGCTAGCACCGATGGTATTTACGGAAGCGGGGTCATGTTCGGGATGCGGTATAAACTCGCGGTTTCGACTCACACGGGATTAGCATCATCAATTGGTGTTCTACAGAAGCAGGGTGATCCCTACAATGATAACACCTTCATCGGTACAGATTCATCATCTAGTGTAACGTTTGTGCCTGCTGAAATCAGTTACATCATTAATCTCATATCAAACCTACCCGAAACGGAACGGCGGATCCACAGTTTATACATCGGTGTGGGTGTCAATCATGTCTGGACCCGTGAACGGGCTCCCGGATCATCCCTTGCCAAAGGTAATGCCTTTGGCAATCAGCTTTTGGCTGGCACAACTTTCTCGATATCGAAAGGCTTTGTTTTAGGCTTAGAGTTCAAATATCTGAGAAATCGACCGCTCATGAAACTGGATTCGGGCCGCACCTATCGTGTACAGCTCGATGGTACACAGGCTCAAATGACATTTATGTGGCATTTCGGGGATTAATGACTTGTGTCAGCGGAGTGTGGTGCTGCTCCAACTAATCGGGTTTTCCTAATCTGTGACGAGGATTTGCGAGCAGGTCCTAATCAAAGCCTCCCCAACCATAAATGTGCCCGGTCATTCGATGATTCTTGTCGATTGTGACTTGGAGGGATAAAATTACTGCTTAACTATAGTAGATTTTAGAATTACTTATACATTACGGATAAGCACTTAACCCCCCTAACCCCCCTTATCAGGGGGAATTAGCGGTCTTGTTAATGTCACATTTACTGGTAAGTGTCTACTTATTTATGGACTTCACCATAAAAAGGAGTGTTATGCCTAAAATTATCGTTGCCAATTACTTCCAAGAAACCAATTCGTTCCATCCGAATCCCACGACGTATGAGGATTTTAGTGTTCACTATAGTCAAGCTTTATTCAATGCGGGTCGTGAGGATATCAACGGTGCGTTGAACGTTTTTTCCCAGCGGTCCGACTTGGAGGTTGTGCCCACTTATGGAGCTAGCATGGGTGCGGGTGGTACAATCACCCATGAATGTTTTGAGCGAATCACCGGAGAATGCTTGGAAGCGATTGAGAAAAACAGTGCTGGGGCAGATGCCCTATTTTTCGCGATGCATGGAGCAATGGCTGCCGAAGTAGAGAAGGATCCGGAAGGCTGTATACTTCAAGAGACCCGTAGAATCTTGGGACCGGATATCCCCATTGTTATCTCTCTCGACATGCACGGCACTGTCACTCGGCGCATGTTAGAGCTTATTGATGGTGCTGCTATCTTGCACACCTATCCGCACATCGACTGGTATCAGTTGGGTGAGCGGAGTGCTACAATGCTACTGAGTATCCTCGATGGTGCGAAACCTATTATTGGTAGTGTGTATACACCTACCATGGTGCGCGGTGACGAACTCAAGACCGCAACCGGTGTGCACGGCACGTTCATCCGACACCTTGAGCGACTTGAAGAACGGGATGATGTGTTGGCTGCGGGCATCATGCTGGGGCACCCGCCTACTGACTGTCCGGAGCAGGGATCTCGAATCATCGTCGTTACTGACAATAACAGGGAATTGGCTGAAATAGAAGCGATGCGAATCGGTCAGAACTTCTGGGACATGCGTGAACGGATGCAGTGCGTCCTGTACAGTGTGGAGGAGGCAATTGAAAACGCGAAGAAAGCGGACGGAGCGGTTGTCTTTTCCGATGCTGCCGACGCCACAAGTTCTGGGGCGCCGGGAACCAGCAATGTGATCTTAGAAGGGTTTTTAGAGAGCGACTATACAGGGCGGGTTCTTTTTCCTATCCGAGATGAACCGGCGATTGAAAAAGCGATGGAGGCGGGGCTAGGCAGCACTATCACTGTACCGCTCGGTGGCACGAAAGACCCCCGTTTTACTCCGATAGATGTGGAGGTTACAGTAGAAGCCCTCGCTATCAGAGACGATGTTCCGATAGCTGTTCTCAAGGCTGGCAATATTGCTATCGTCGCTGCTACCCAAGGCGGTATACTATGCGATCGGTGGATGTATCCCGCTGTTGGTCAGGATCCAAAGACGTTTGATGTCATTATCCAGAAGTTGCCGCATACACCCTATGAATTTTATGACGAGTGGGCTGTCCGAAATATGACTATTGATGTGCCGGGTGCAGCAAGTCCCAACATTAAAACACTAGGTCACAAGCTGGTACGGCGACCGATTTATCCACTCGATGAAGACATGTCTTACACTCCGCACGTCGAGATATTCGACTAGTGGATTGAGGCAAAGATAGATTTGCATATTTCAGGACTTACGCAAATTCAGCGCGCGGCGCGAGGTTTTTTTGTGTTTAACCCCCGAAATCCCCCTTGTCAGGGGGACTTTGGAAACTCAGGGGGACTTATGAACCAGCTGCGTAAGTCCTATATTTAATTTTCTTGTCATTTTGTCATTAGATCGTGATATAATCTTTCTCGGCTTCAACATACCTCGGATTGCTTTAACAGGGGAGGGAACCATAAATGGTAGACGATAGCAGAGAAGAACACCGAATGATCATTTTTGGTAATGATAGTGACCCCGTCCAAGAACACTTAATTCGAGAAGACGGTGTAGACAGAGGGATTTCTGCGCAAAATGGGATTTTAGAGCGGAAAATACATGCCGACTCCTATACAGTCACTCTATACGCGTTATTAAAAGATTACGGTCTGATCCCTGTTTTTCGGATTAAGCCAAGGATACGATTCCACCGATTTAATTACGATAACCAAGCTTCAAGTGCACCACTCCGTTACAATTTAGATGATATCGTTGATTTTGCTGAGGTCAAGCGTGGCATCGAATCGGGTGAACCTGTAGATAGTGCGCTTCAGGAGCAGGTCTTCGGAGATGCCCCTACGCTTGAAGGTTTGTCTGATGATCCTGCGCTGCAATTGGTGTCTCAACGGGATCTGTTTTTACGCAATCCACCTTTTAAGACGAAAACAAAGGTTTTCGGCGGCGAGGACGGTCCTACACAGGGGATTCCAATTGGAAAATTCCTCGACGCTCTCAACTATCCCACGCAAACTCAATCTATCTTTAAATCGTTTCCGCAAGGTTCATCTTTCGCCACAGATCTCTTGGAAGCATTAGAACCTTTCAATCACTTGGAATTTCAGTTCGGTGTCTATTCACGATATGAAAGGCGAGACTGTGTGCTGGCAAGTGATATTTCTAAAGCGGCGGCCGGATACCGTACCACTTTTGATCCGTGGACAGTATTAGGGTATATCCAGTCCAACGGTCAGATGCAACAACTCCAAATTCTTGCCCATGAGAGAGGCACACGATGGGAACATAAAATCATGATTGAGGAGATGGACCCACCTACGCTTGAGTTGATCTCTCAAAAGATACGCACGTTACGCCAAAATAACCTTATTGGGCGGGTCTTGTCCAAGAGTCAGACAGGGTTGACACTGCTAGCGGACACACAAGAAGCGCGAGTCAATGCAACAAATGACCTGTTTGTAGATTACGAGCTAAAAATAGAAACGGCGATTCCAAAAGACGGATTCGCGGAGATTGAATGCCGCAGAAAATTGCGGGGTGTTTTTAACTCAAGCGGTCAATACCAGCTTCACCCTCTTAATAAAGATATTGTTGAAAAACACCTTAATTTGGCAAAAGGCGTCAATAACAGTGTGATATATACTCTGGATAATGTCTATCTGATGCAGAGTCCAATTCGGCAAAGGGTCAAAGAGAAGGATTTGGTGATTACAAGAACCCCGATTCGTGAAAGGGTCGTCATGCGGTCGGCACAGGAACTGAGGGACCGTATGCCAACGAATGGTTTTGAGAAATGCTGGAACGAATCCATTGATGAGGCGGGATATACAATTATCAACAAGGCAAGCAATCGATGCTATACGGTCAGTTACGGTAGGAGAAAAGCTGGAAATATCCTTGATGGCACGGTGACGAGAGACCCTTCAGAATATTACCTTTCAATCAAGTATTTGGGAATCACCCCTGAACGTTACGGCGATTTCATCTCTAAGACCTCTAAGGGAACTCCGAGGAAGAGAAACATTTCACCGCGGGGACTGTTTAATATGATCGCTACAAGAGAGGATAAAGTCATTGGGGAAATGAAGAATTTGATGATGTATCTAAAAAATAAAGGATTAACCTAGGTGATTCTCATCTTTCCTCAGAGGCTCAAATCGTTGCAGAAATGGGAGCGGTTAAACCGATGATTGAGATTCGTGGGACCGGTCACATCTACCGTAACCCGAAGCCCCATCTTCGCGCTCGACATGCGTGGCATCCAACTTTGGTGGTCATCGATCAGAATGAACTCATTGCCGCATTTGACATCGGTGAGGCGGTTGAGAGTTTGGATTACCGCACTTATATCAATCGCAGCCACGACGGTGGGCAGACTTGGGGCGCGCCGGTGCCGATGTTTCCCGATAATCTGATTCAGCACCCGACGCGTTGCACCACGCACATCGGGCGACCGAGACGGATGTCGAACGGTGAACTGGTCGCATTCATCGCTCGCTTTTACCGTGACGACCCTGAACAGGGTATCTGGAATCCAGAGACGACAGGCGTGGCGGAGATGGATTTGATGGTAGCGCGGAGTCCTGATAACGGTTCAACTTGGGGCCAACCGCAGCACATTTCACCACCTCTGGTGGGGCAACCTTTTGAAGTGTGTCATAGCGTTGTTGAGTTAGCAGATGGTCGATGGTTAGCTCCGGTATCATGCTTGCGGTGCTGGGATGGAGCAGCTCCCAACGGTTTGAAGGTTATCGCAATGGTTTCCGCCGATCAGGGGGTGACTTGGTCGACTTACATTGACATCCTTGATGACTGCGCCAACGGTATCGTCCATTTTGAGCAGTCGGTTGTGCAGTTGGCAGATGAACGGTTACTCGCTGTTGGTTGGGCATTTGATGAACGCAGCGGCAGGACCAAGGCAGTCAACTACGCGGTCAGTCGCGATGGACAGACGTTTTCGAGCCCACCACGTCCGACAGGCTTGAATGGGGAGACTAGTAAGCTCTTGGCACTACCGGATGGGCGCGTCGTTTGTGTTTATCGTGGTATTGATCCGCCGGGGCTGTGCGGTACTATCGCGCATCTTGACGGGGAGGAATGGAGACACGACGAACCACAGGTTCTATGGCAGGGTGACAGGCTCACAAGAATGTTCGGGGAGGCAACCGCTACGGAAGAACTGCGCTCGTTAAAGCTCGGTTGTCCTAACCTTGCCCTGCTGCCCGATGGCGATGTGCTGGTCGCGTTTTGGTGCCACGAGGATGAGGTCTACAACATCCGCTGGGTGCGTCTTGCGGTCAGTTAATGCTGAAGCCGACAAGAGGAAAACGAGAGAACGAGAAAATTTTAACGTACAGTCGCAATGGCGCAAAGTTTTTTACTTAGGACTTACGCAGCTGAACGCTCAAAGCCAACACCAGAAACGGGCGCGCAAGCCCCGATGGATATTGCATCGGGGCAGGCGGAACGGGATGTGGGAGGTGTTTCTGGTTACGGCATACGGAGTATGCCTACTACCTTTTGCGTAAGTCCTATTACTTTTTTTGCGTCTTAGCAGCTTGGTGTCCTTGCGTTCCTTTTGCTGCCAATTTTCCCGTGAGGTCAGACTGGTGTGCTATCATGAGTATGAGCGCCCACCGGCATATATGCCATCGACAATAGCCTGATCCGTCCACATCTCCTTCGGTGTAATGAGCGGTGACGTTTTGCCGAGTGCACAATCGATAAAATGAAGTGCTTCGGTGCGGGTTCGTACCCTCGGGTTATCTTGGAATGTCTCAGCGATGCCGGGTGCGATGTCTTCAGTCACATCTACATAATCGCCATCCCGCCACGTCAATAACCGAAACGGCGACAATGAAGCGAAACCCTCCGTTCCCCACACATCAACCCCGTTATCCCTCGCTTTCGGGGGCGCCAGCCACATACTCTCAACCGACAACGTAATATCATCGGCAAAGGTCACATAACCGCTCACCAAATCCTCGACATCGTAGGTGTCTCGGACCGCTTCCAGATCGGGGGGCAGCGTAGAGAGGTCTCCAAAACGTGCGCTCGCCCGGCCTTCTACGGAGAGGAGAGTGGGGCAACCGAGGAACCAAACCCCTAGATCCAGTGTGTGCACACCGGTGCTGGCGAGTGAACCGCCCCCAGAACGGGATTTGATGTAGTGTGGTCCCCAAACCGGGACGCTTTCCGCGTGTATCCAAGTGCGTGCAAAGCAGGGTGTTCCCAATCCTCCGCTACTGATGAAATTGTGCACCGCTTGTGCATCCTTACGGAAGCGAAAATTATAACCGACCATCAGCATCCGTCCCCCCTGCTCCGCCGCTTGAAGCATCGCTTCTGCGTCAGCAAGTGAGAGTGCCATCGGCTTGGCTGCTAGCACATGGGCACCGCTATTGAGTGCGGCAATGGTCACGGCCGGGCGGACATCTGCCATCGTGCCAACCATGATGACATCAAGAGATTCTTGATCAAACATCTCTTGATAATCCGTGTGAGTTGCTGCGCGTGGTCGCTGTGGATGTGCATCAAACAGTTCACGAGCGACCGTTTCAGCGCGTTCTTCGTCGACATCGCACACCGCAATCAGATTGGCATCGGGGTGATTGACCACATTATCCGAGTATGCATGGCGTCCAAAGGAGCCGCAGCCGACGACACCGACGCGCAATGGACGAGAGACGTTGTTCATGTTGCCCTCCTCAGAATTTAGGAGCTAGCATTAAAATCGAAACTAGTAATATGATGTTATCATACTTTACGAAACGGGTGCTCGTCATACTTCGACCGAACCCGGCGCGTCAAAGTAGCCGACTTCTGTGAGGCGGTCAATCCAAAATTGACGGGTTAAGCTGCCCTGCGGATTGGACATCCATCGTTTCGAGTATAAATACTGCCGTTTGGGATTAAATGCCTTGACCCCGGCTTGGGCGTTACCTTCGCCTTGTCGACGGAGTGCTTCAATTTCATCGGGGTTCTTGGGATTTGCGTAATAGACGACTGTGCACATACGGCGGTCATTGCTTCCGCCATATGAGGCGTGCCACATGCGAAGGTCAAACGCGACCACGTCTCCCGGCTCAGAAGCTAGTGCGGTACACGGTACTTGCTCCAGCGACAGCGACCGGACACCATCGGCGAACTCGTCATCGTTAGGGAGTCGGTGGGCGCTAGGAATGACACGCAATGCCCCTGTATTTCCGTCTACTGGTTCTAAGTAAAACGCAAACTTCACGCCGTACTGATGAACGGTACCGGTGTCGCGGTGCCAATGTGTGTTACCGGTATAGCGGTTGGCGTCTGTGCCGATACCGAGCACATCGTCACCGTACAACTGTTTAGCGACGGTCAAAAAACGGGGGTCTTCCATCAGGCTTGCAAAGAAAGGTGTTTCTTCGTCCGTCATCGGTGTCCAGTGTCGCTCTGTACCATCGTATGGTTTGTGTGCGTATTGCTCTGCCATGGTAGTATCAAACTCTTTGTGGATGGTTGCGAGCTCATCGGCTGAGAATAACCCCTTCAGTATCGTGTAACCAAACGTCTTGTGAAAATCAATTTGATCCTCGGTCAGCCCTACTGTGTCAGTCGTTTGATTCATGTTCTTATCTCCTTCCATGTTTTAATTTAACGCAAGTTATGGGTCAAGTTTTCGTATCCGACGTCTAGCAGAAATAAACAAATTTACGACACACCTATCGCCCCGCTGGGGCTTGGAGAATTAGTTTGCCGATGTGCTATACACCTGTCGCCCCGCTGGGGCTTTGTAGTTCGAACGAGGTGCCCGACTTATGGGTATAAGGGTCAATTTTATCGCGCTGCACAT
Source organism: Candidatus Poribacteria bacterium (assembly GCA_965208425.1). Lineage (GTDB taxonomy): Bacteria > Poribacteria > WGA-4E > WGA-4E > PCPOR2b > PCPOR2b. Next base: position 1,358,761 of record OZ242335.1, read on the forward strand.
CACTAGCAACTTACGTTAATTTTAGAAAAATTTCATATCTTTTCAAGGTAGGGTTGAATCTCTCGTTAAGATAAGTAAATCGTTTGGTGACTTGTTTAGGGCACATCCACGCCTAGCGATGTTGCTATCTCGGTGACGGACTCCCAAATGTCTTCAGCAATAGGGATACCATCACGCTGGCGGATGGCGCGTGTCCGAACCTCTGGATCGCCGGGCATCAGGACTTCATCGAAGCCGGGTGCCGGTGGAATCGCCCGGACTCGATTTCCCATCTCATCGGCGCGATCCGCATAATCTGAGAAAGGCTGGAACAGATCTGCTTTGAAAGCGATAAATGTGACGCCTTGATGCCGCATAATCGGACCGCCGTGTTTGGGATCAACGAAGGCATCCGCCCCTGTGAAGATTCGACCAAGGAACTCTGTCGCCATCATCAAGGCGTAGCCCTTGTGTCCACCGAATGGGACATGTCCGCCTCCGTTGACGAAATCGTTCGCATCCGTACTTGGATTTCCATCTTTGTCGACGATGCAGTTGGGCGGTAACGGCTCTCCTCTGCGCTGGGCGTTGAGAACTTTGACACCGGAGACTGCTGCTGTTGCAAAGTCGAACATCATTTGGGGCGCATCGCCGGACGGAAAACCCATCGCCAGTGGATTGGTGTGGAGAACCGTTTCTCTGCCACCGTAGGGAACGGTCGCCGGCTCTTCTTCGGAGTATCCGCCCGCCCAGACCATAGCGATTAGCCCCTCAGATGCCGCCATCTCCACATAGTGGCCCAGCCGTCCAATGTGATCTGCTTGAACAAGTCCTACTACGGCGATGTCATTCTCTTTTGCCTTTGTTATCGTGACTTCTATGGCATATTTGGCAGCGACCTGACCGAACGTCCAATTCCCTGTCACTTGGGCGCTTGTGGCGGTTTCGTTCAGGATCTCCGGATGGGCTGTTGCCACGATTTCACCGGATTGGGAGGATTCCACGTATCGCGGCAAATGCCAGATGCCGTGCGTGTCAACGCCGCTGAGATTTGCTAAAACTAGATGCTCTGCTACATCCTCCGCGTTTGGCTCATCGGCACCTGCGGCTAATAGAGCGTTCTTGACTAGTTGATGAAGTTCACTCCCTGTCTTGATTATCATTGCGTCCTCCTGCATTGTATTATTTGGCCTTCGCTCATGTAAAGAAATCGTGCAACAAAAACCGAGTTTTTGACAAGGGTGGGCGGGGCAAGATGCCCCGCCTACGGTTTCTCTGCGTACTTCGCGCTTTCTTGCTACATGAGCATTGGACTTTTAGTTGCACCGATTTTGCGGAACAGATTGGGATATAAACAACCAAATTTCTCTAAGATGATTTATCAGGCTGCTGTACTGCGAGTAATGGTTTTCTCGATTTAGCACGTATCAACCCAATGCGGCACATGTCGTCCCGCTGGGGCTTTAGGGGTTGGTTTTACCATGTTTGCTATACACATATCACCCCGCTGGGGCGAATGAAGCGTAATAAGTAATGCGTAAGGACAAACGGAACGCAGATCTGCGTTCCCTACGAATTAACCTCACAGGATTGGCGGAGTCGGGTAGGATGCTACCTACGGGTATGTGGGTTTGGGTCACTATAGACTATACAACTCTCCGTACTTTGACCGCAGATAGTGGATATAGGGTTCGATGCGTAACGCTCCTCCGGTAACACGCTCAATGAGTTCGGGTGTGGTGTATTTGCTGCCGTGCTGATAGATATTTTCCTTGAGCCAGTCGTGTAAGGTGTTAAATTTCCCCGTTTCAATCTCACTCATAATCTCAGGGTGTGCCTCCAAAGCGGCAGCAAAGAACTGCGCCCCCAGAATATTGCCCAACGTATAGCCCTGAAAACCGCCGCCAATCCCGCCGGCATACCAGTGGACATCTTGCAGCACCCCATCACGGTCATCTGGCGGAACGATTCCAAAATCCGCTTGAAATCGCTCACGCCACGCTTCGGAGAGATCTTTCACAGCAAGCTTTCCTTCAAGCAGATCGAGCTCAAAATCGAATCGGAGCATGACGTGGAGGTTGTAAGTTACTTCGTCGGCATCTGTGCGGATCAGTGAGCGTTCCACTTTGTTAATCGCACGGTAAAAGGTATCTATCGGTACATTCCCAAGCTGGTTTGGAAAGGTTGATTGAAGTTTAGGGTAGAAAAAGTTCCAGAAGCCCCGGCTTCGTCCGACAACGTTTTCCCAGAGGCGCGATTGGCTCTCATGAATCCCCGACGACGGTCCACCGTCGAGAGGAAGCCCTTCATAGTCCGTGCAGGTTCCCTGCTCATACAGTGCATGTCCCGCCTCGTGTGTCATGCTGAACAGCCCTTCGCTCAGGTCGTCTTCCTTTGTACGAATAGTGATGCGGACATCGCCAATTGAGAATTTGGTCATGAACGGATGGTGGGTCATATCGCGCCGACCGCGCTCAAAGTCATAGCCGAAACGTTTGATGACATCGTCGGCGAATTCAAGTTGCTGTGCCTCTGGGAAGATTTGGCGCAGGCAACTATCATCGACGGTCGGTTGGGCGGTGATAGCATTCATAATAGGGACGAGTTGTTCGCGGAGTTCGGCAAAGAGTGGACGAATGGTCGAGGCTTTCATGCCTTCGTCGGAAAAGTCGATTAGGGGATCGGCGATGTGTTCGTAGCCGGGGAAGAAATCCGCAAGTTGTCGGCTCAGGTCAAGTGTTTTTTCGAGATAAGGCTGCACAGCAGCGAAGTCGTTTTCCGGTCGCGCTGTCGTCCAAACCTGATACGATTCGGCTGCGTGGTTCTGGACCTCTGCCATGAACGAAGAAGGTACTTTTGTGGCTTTCTCGTATGCACGGCGTGCGACACGAATCAGGCTGGCATCGTCGGAGTCGTAGGGCAAGCTTTCCTCGTAAGATTGTAAATCATCGAGGAGTTTTCCAATTTTTGGATCGGTAAATTTTTCGTGTGCGAGGCGACTCAGCATTGCAAGCTGACGCCCCCGCGCAGCTGCACCGCCCGGTGGCATGTAGGTGGTCTGGTCCCAGTGAAGGATCGACGCTGCTGATCCTAGGTCGTTAATCTCCATCAAGTGTGTTTTGAGTTCTTGCAGTTTGGATTCCAAATGTACCTCCTCTTAGAATCTCGAATGTCAGCGAGCGTACCAAGTAAATTGAGGAACAATCCCTTCATGAGTTAAATGAGCAATAGATTAAGCTTAAATTACTGTTACTGTTTGAGCTAGAATAAGGATATCTAGTTGTTCAAACCGCGTCTTTAATTCTTCTTTTAACCCCACGAAGAAACCTTCGCTCTGACTTTGTGGAAAGCCAAAATCTAAGGTGGTAACAATAATGATTTCATCGGTATATCTCTGGTTTTGGTATTGCCAGATTCCCTGCAAAGGGTTGGTTTGTTTAACTGACGTTACGCCATTGAATTGCTCAATCAGTTCATCTTGGAGTTGTATGAATTTTTCGGACTCTATTTCTCGTCCATCATTATAGCGGAGAGGCAAGAAAATATCATACCGTTGCGCTGGTCTTGGCATCTTCTGGAATCTCCTCAAAAGGCAATTGCAGTTTTTCGAGAACCTCCAACTGATGGCGAGAAACGAGGTACAACTTTCCTTTCTCTTTTGACTTAAAACAGTGGACAGGTTCTTCAGTGTCAAGAAGTGCACGCCAAGATTTTTCTTCTGAAGCCGGAAGTAAACGGATAGTTGGCATAATTATCCCTCCTTTATCCCGAAATTTTTACCTCAGAAATATCAGCAGTAAATATCTTAGGACTTGCGCAGTTGAACGATGAGGTGTTGTAGTTCGATGTTTCATCACCGATGCGGGGCAAGATGCCCCGCCTACGATGGGTGTGGAGTTTGAACATGTTCCTCTGCGCCCGATGAATCCCCAATTTATCGGGGAGTTCATTGGTTCATTAGTCGATTGGTTGATTCATTCTTCTTATGTTCCCCCCTTCGGATACACATGTCGCCCCTCTGGGGCTAAACGAACCGCTGAACCAATGATTTTTACGTTTCACGTTATCAACAGCTGCAAACTAGCATCATTGGTTATTAGTCTAGTGCTGTGAGTGCTTTTTGCAAAAATCGTCCTGTGTGCGATTCCTCTGTAGCCATGACTTCTTCTGGTGTTCCCATGGCAACAACCTTTCCACCTTCAGCCCCACCTTCAGGGCCTAAATCAATAATCCAATCAGCAGATTTGATCACGTCCATGTTGTGTTCAATAATGACAATTGTGTTGCCTTTGTCCACCAAACGGTTGAGCACCATCAGCAACTTCTGTACATCATCAAAGTGCAGACCTGTCGTCGGCTCGTCCATGATGTAGATGGTTTTACCGGTGCTGCGCTTTGAGAGTTCACGCGCCAGTTTTACACGTTGGGATTCACCACCAGAGAGCGTTGTTGCTGCCTGACCGAGTTCAATATAATCCAGACCGACATCGTATAACATCTGTAGGGGCTTTTGGATAGTTGGTACGTTTTGGAAATGCTCTAGTGCTTCCTGCACTGTCATCGCCAGAATATCAGCGATGTTCTTGCCCTTGTAGTAGATTTGTAACGTTTCGTGGTTATAGCCAGTACCACCACATGTTTCACATTTTACCCATACATCCGCGAGAAAGTGCATTTCAACCTTATTGAAACCGTGTCCACGACATGTTTCGCACTGCCCCGTCTTCTGATTGAAACTGAATCGACGGGAATCGAAACCGTGGACCTTGGCATCCGGCAGATCAGCGAAGAGGTAGCGAATTTTGGTGAACAGGTCGGTGTAGGTAGCTGGATTTGATCGTGGGGTGTCCCCAATTGGCTGTTGATCGATGTTGATTACTTTGTCGAGACAGTCCAATCCATAAATCGCTCGATACTTTCCTGCTCGCATCCGCGTTCGGTTCAGATTAGAAACGAGCACAGGATACAACGTTTCCTCAATCAATGAACTCTTTCCAGAGCCGGAGACCCCTGTTACGCATGTCAGTGTCCCCAACGGGATCTCGACATCGACATTTTGCAGATTATTGGTTCGGACACCTATCATCTCAAGCCACTCGCCTTTGCCTTGGCGCCTTTTCGGAGGGACTTCGATCTTGAGTTTTCCCGTGAGATATCCGCCCGTCAGCGACTTTTCGCTCTGCTGGATTTCGGTTGGCGAACCGGCGGCGACAATCTCACCCCCAAACTTCCCGGCGCGGGGACCAAAATCGAGTATATGATCCGATGCCAACATGGTTTCCACGTCATGTTCAACAACTAGGACGCTGTTACCAAGATCCCGAAGTCCTTTCAATGCGTTCAGGAGTCGCTCCTGATCCCGCTGATGCAGTCCAATACTCGGTTCATCAAGGATGTACGTCACCCCTGTGAGTCCGCTGCCGAGTTGGCTTGCCAGACGGATACGCTGCATCTCTCCACCTGAGAGACTGGGTGCGGGTCGATCTAGCGTCAGATAATGCAATCCAATATCGACGAGGAATCGGAGCCGTTGTTGAATTTCTTTGAGTAATGTCCCACCAATCTCGATTTGATGTTTCAGCAGATCAAGGTGTTCAAAGAAGTCGGCAGTCCTTCCAATCGGCATCGCTGTTAGCTCGGCGATGGTTTCCCTCCCCAATGTTACGCCTCTTGCTAGGGGTTGAATTCGCGTGCCCTCACATTCCTGACAAGTATACAACCGCTGCCCGATTGTCCCAATACCTTCGCAGGCTGGACATTGACCGATAGAACTGTTGAATGAGAAGTGACGCGGTGTCAGTTCGGGGAAGCTCAAACCGCACGGGACGCAAGCGAAGTGCTCGCTGAAGACATGATGTGTAATTTCTGATTTTTTACCTGATCGCTTGCCTTCATTTATCACTCCCACCGCCACGATTCCACCGCTCTGCTGCGTTGCGGTTTCGACCGCTTCTGCTAGGCGTCCACGTTCATCGGCTTCGAGGACGAGGCGGTCGACGACAATTTTGACATCGTGTCGGATACTCTTTCCAATCTTCGGTGCTCGATCGATCGGGTGGATCTCTCCGTCAATTTCGACGCGAGCGTAGCCGCCACGCTGTAAACGCTGGAAAGCGTCGGGATAATCCTCATTAGGTCGCAGTACTAAAGGGGACAAGACGTAAAGCCGCGCTCCACCTGCCAATGCCACAATTTTGTCAACAATTTGCTGTACGGATTGAACGCTGATTTCCGACCCACATTGCGGGCAGTGAGCAGTTCCAATTCGTGCATAAAGCACACGCAGATAGTCGTAAATTTCTGTGACTGTTCCGACCGTAGACCGTGGGTTCTTACTCGGAGCCTTCTGCTCAATCGCAATTGCCGGCGAGAGCCCCTCAATCTTTTCAACTTTCGGTTTTTCTAATTGACCGAGGAACTGCCGCGCATATGCTGAAAGGGATTCGACGTAGCGTCGTTGCCCTTCAGCATAGATTGTGTCCAATGCCAATGATGATTTCCCAGATCCACTCACACCGGTAAACGTTGTAAACTTCCGATGGGGAATATCTACGTTGATATTCTTCAGATTGTGCTCATGCGCGCCATGCACCGAGATATATTCCCCCTCTTCGGACAGGTCATTACTCCGGGCAAGTTGATAATTCCCTTCTGATTCATGAAGTTGGTTGGCAGGTTGGAAGATTGGAAGATTGGAAGATTGAGAGATTGCCTTCCCAGCCTTCCCTCCTTCCTGCCCTTCCAGCCTTCTCGGTTCCAGTGCTGGCTGCAATGCTATTCCCGTATACGATTCCTCAACCGCTGCGACCTCCTCCGGCGTTCCCGTTGCAACGACATAACCCCCTTCTTCACCTCCTTCGGGACCAAGGTCGATTAGATAATCCGCTGTCTTTACCACTTCAAGGTTATGTTCGATGACGACAACCGTATTGCCTGCATCAACCAGTTGGTGCAACACCTCAAGGAGTTTTTTCACATCGTCGAAATGTAAGCCGGTCGTCGGCTCATCAAGGATATAGAGGGTTTTGCCTGTGCTCCGCTTCGCAAGCTCCCGCGCCAGTTTAATCCGTTGTGCCTCACCACCGGAGAGCGTTGGCGCAGGTTGTCCTAGCTTAATGTAGTCCAAGCCTACGTCGTGCAGAGTTTGCAGAATCTTCGCGATTTTCGGAACGTTCGCAAAGTGTTCTAACGCTTCTTGCACGTCCATGTTGAGCACATCAGAAATAGTTGCACCCCTATATTCAACTTGTAACGTCTCGTCATTGTACCGTTTGCCCTGACAAATATTGCACTTTACCCAGACATCAGCGATAAAGTGCATTTCGATCCGCTTTGACCCGTTGCCTTCGCAGGCTTCGCATCGACCACCTTTGACATTGAAACTGAAACGTCCCGGCTTATAACCGCGCAGTTTAGCCTCAGTCATCTCGGCGTAAAGCGCACGAATCTGGTCAAACACTTTGGTGTACGTGGCAGGATTCGATCTGGGAGTACGACCAATTGGCGACTGATCAATATCAATCACTTTATCAATGACTTCGTCAATTGGAGATGAAGATGTACATTGTATATGATCGCTCGAAGATTTTTCCTCTGTAGTGATTGCCCGTATGAGATCATATTCTCCCGGTTGTGCATGTGCCTTCATCAGATCGCGGGCAAGTGCTTCGTATAGAATATCGTTGATGAGCGAACTTTTGCCAGAACCACTGACACCGGTCACACAGGTAAAAGCTCCGAGCGGGACTCGCACATCAACATCCTTGAGGTTGTTGTGACGTGCGCCACAGACCTCGATCCATTGATTGCCAGTCGGACGGCGTTCAGTAGGAATTTCGATCTGTTGTTCTCCACGGAGATATTGTGCCGTCAAGGCGGTTGAATCCTTGGCAATCTCTTGCGGTGTGCCGATTGCCGCGATCTCACCGCCCTTGATTCCCGGTCCCGGTCCGAAGTCAACAATCATATCCCCTGCCCACATTGTATCTTCATCATGTTCGACAACGATTACGGTGTTGCCTTGGTCTCGGAGATGCTTGAGCGTTGTGAGGAGATGTTGATTATCACGCGGGTGCAAGCCGATACTCGGCTCGTCGAGGACGTAAACCACCCCTCGTAAACCCGCTCCGATTTGGCTGGCTAACCGAATCCGTTGTGATTCGCCGCCAGAGAGTGTGGGTGCGGTTCGATCTAGGGTGAGGTAGTGGAGTCCAACATTCATCAGGAACCAAAGGCGTCCCCGAATCTCTTTCAGCAAATCAGTCGCAATGAATGCCTCACGCTCCGGCAGTTCGAGTTTTTCAAAGAATTTAAAGCAATCGCCGACTGCCATTTCAACGACATCAAGGATGGATTGTCCGTCAATTGTCACAGCCTTGACCTCTGGCTTGAGTCGTGTTCCGTTGCAATCTGGGCACGTACCGGAAACCATGTATTTTTCGTAGTAACGTTTCACAAGTTCGGAAGATGTTTGGAAATACTTTCGTTCTTCGGGCGGAATCACACCCTCAAATGCGGCTTGGTACTTATAGCGGCGATTACGGCGGGAGCGATAGACGAAAGGAATCTGCTCTTTTCCAGTACCATAAAGGATTGCGTGTTGATGCTCCTCACTCAACTGTTCCCACGGTGCATCGAGGCTAAAGCCGAAGTGTGCTGCCAAACTCTCAGCGAGGTGTCGCGTCTGTAGTGTGCCCAGCTGCCCCCAAAAGACAATCGCCCCTTCCCGAATTGATTGCGTTGGATCAAGAATAACCATATCGGGGTCCATCCTCGTTAGTGTTCCGAGTCCTTTACAGGTTGCGCACATCCCTGCGGGACTGTTGAATGAGAAATTTCGCGGAGCGGGGGGTTCATAGCTAATATTGCAGCGCACACAGGTGTAATCCACTCCGAACAAGAGGTCCTCCTCACCCTGCTCCCCTTCGACGATGTTCACGATCAAGCGGCCCTCTCCCATGCGGAGCGCGGTTTCAACCGCTTCTGCAACTCGGCTGCGAATATCAGGTTTAATAATGATTCGATCAACGACGATTTCAATGTTATGTCGTTGATTGCGGTCAAGTTGAATTTCAGCGGGTAGGTCGTAGATCTGTCCATCAATTCGGGCACGAACAAATCCTGCCTTGAGCGCGTCCTCAAGGTGTTCCCGATATTCACCGCGCCGCCCGCTGACGATTGGGGCAAGGATTAAGATGCGGGTTTGTGGTGGTAGGTCGACGATCTGATCGATGATCGCTGTCGCTGTTTGGGCACCCACCGGTGCACCGCACTCTAGGCAGTGCGGTGTGCCCACGCGGGCAAACAGGACGCGCAGATAGTCATAGATCTCCGTAATCGTTGCGACTGTTGAGCGTGGGTTGTTCCCGCCCGATTTCTGATCAATTGATATGGATGGGGAGAGACCACCGATAAAATCAACGTCGGGTTTTTCCAGTTGTCCGAGGAATTGGCGGGCGTAAGCGGAAAGGGATTCGATGTAGCGGCGTTGACCTTCGGCGTAGACTGTATCGAATGCCAGCGATGATTTCCCGGAACCGCTGACACCGGTGAAAACGATGAGGTTGTCTTTGGGAAGTTTGAGATCGATGTTTCGGAGGTTATGTTCGCGTGCACCGCGGATATCAATGAATTCTTCCGGCATAGATTTTCCTTTGGCTGAGGATCTTTCGGTGATTACAGACGATTCCATTCATCTAACGAGATTCTGTGTCCTAATATGTTTGGATCGAGTAATCGATGAGTCTCATTTTACCATAGATCCGAGGTGTCAGCAACACCGTTTTTCATGGTAATTGGAAGGACTAGTCGCGGCAGGTGGACAGTCAATCAAATAAGTCCAAAGACATATATTTGTGATTCCGTGAAGCTTTAATATGGCACATATACGTTAAGTGGTCAATGGAAATTTAAAAAATAAAAAAGCCTTGTCCCAATTGTGCGAGACAAGGCGTTATATTATGGTGTATCTCGGCGATTGTGTTACGCAAATCCTTGATTCCTGAGTGAAAAAAGGAGGGCATCTATCAAGAGACGCGAGGGATCACCACTAAGCCGGAGAATTAGAGTGAATTCAAAAAATAAATGAACACTTTCGCTCCCCATGTTTAGTAGGCGCTGTTTGCAACTGCGCCGATTTTGGGTGTTTCATTAATTCTAAGATCCACTATAGTCGGTTTTCGCGCTATAGGTTTGGCATTAGAAGTAAGATCGTCCAAGTGAGTTTCCAACCCCGAAGGAGTCGTAAGGGACGCCAGCGGGCAGACTACGGAATCCCCATGTATCCGTTGTGGCGTCATAGCCAACCCCAACTGAAGCAGCGGGTTCCGCAATTAGATTAATCTGAAAAGTGAAATCTTGCCGCACATTATCGTAGGGCGGTTCACGCTTAATCCCGATGCGGTGCCATCGAATCGTCATGTTCCAATTGTGCAAGTTGCGCCGTAGCGTTAGACTCTGCGAGTAAAACTGTTTTTCGATCCAGTCGTAATTGACGCTAAGGTTCAATTCAAGCAGGTGACTTGGACGAAATCGAAAACTGCCCGTGAGGCTTCGAGAGGCACTTTGTGTTCTTTTTGTGAAGGCATTTCCGAACGATATATTCCATTTATCACGGCGATAACTGACGTTGGATCGGAACCCCACCTGTTTGAACCGTTCTCCATCGTAGCGCGATTCGTTGGGATCAACTGTCGATCTAAACGTGATATTCAGGTTTCGGCTTGCCAGCGGAACGATCGTCATTCTACTTTCAATCGGTACATATCGACGTTCGCCTAGCGCCTCAAATTTGGTGAAATCCGCCGCTATTCGTGTATAAAACTGAAGTACGCGGAGCGCAGATCTACTGCCACGCGTTTTAACTTCAATACTGGTATCGAAGTTATAGGCGAGGTTTTTTCTTTCAAAGAAGTAGACACTAGGACCAAAAGGGTAAAGTTGAGGTGCATCTTCCCTTTCGACAGGTGGTGCGTAATCAAATGTAACCCTTGAGTTGATTTGGTGACGCATCCGACGTGCTCCCGGAATGTAACTGATGTCATAGATCCGAAACAGCAGATTGCTGGCAGACAACCGTGTGCTGTATATACCTCGGAAAATATTTGGGTTTCCTTCTCGGTCTTTGTCATGCCAGATGAGGTTTGTGTCGAGATCCGCATCGAATCGCAATTCTCGATTTGGGATTATTTGCAGTACCGTCTGCTTACGGAGATCAAAACCGAGATCCATGGTTTGCAGGTAGATATTGTCTTCATCCCGGAACCGTTCGCGGAAAAAGTTGCCGAGATTTACATCTAAATCAAAACTGGTACTCTCAAGCGTTGGAAAAGCAAACATCGAAAGAATGGGGAGATCGGTGTGCAGGGCATCAGCAACTTTGGTTAGTCTAGAATTGATAGTTTTGAAACCAGGGAGCCGGTCCAAACGCATGCGTGAGAGCGAGAGTTCAAGTGAAGGTAACTTTTGCAAGTTGGTTGTCCCTTCACCGATGAGACCTAAAGTCTGATTAACCTGTAGTCGTCCCAAGAATTCTCCGATTGTCTTGCTCGAATATCTTAAGTTTCCCTCCTCATCTCTATCTTCATCATCCAGTGCAGAATAGGAGGTTCCCCATGTGAGCACACCAAAGGAATTAATCGTAGATTCCTCGATTCCAAATCCCTCTTCTTCAAAATGCTTCGCTCGCCACGCCATCCGTCCCACAAAACTCACAGGCCGCCGTTGCCTCGCTCGGCTGTCCCAAGGGGTGTAGAAAGTATGCCGATGCCCCCACCGCATATTCCATCGCCGTCCAGTTTTGAACGGTTGTCGGCGATCGAAAGAAAACTCATCGTTGGTATAGAAGTAAAGATCACCCCTATAAGTACGCCTTTTATCGACTTTCATCAGACGATACCCTTTGCGGGTCTTGATGACCCCAGTATGCTCACCGCTATAGAGCCGTTGACCTTGTGTATAGAGTACGGTTGGCATCTCCCACCGTCCCCGGTAATCGTATTGCTGGTATATTTGCACCTTCTCTGTTTCTTCCGATGGGTCTGATGTCTCATCGTCCTCAACTATATTGGGATTCAAGGGAACTTGCGGATTATCCTCTTCTGTTCTTTCCTCATGCTCGTTTATTTCCTTATCACCACGGTCCTCTGTTCCTTCTTCTAGTTGCTCAACCTCAGCCTCTCCTGTCGTTGCAGCTTCCCCAAATTGTGCTTCCATCACCGCCCATTCCGCTTCAAATTGACGTGCAATTTCTTCAAAGGTCGGGGTCGGCTCCTTTTCGATTAACTTGAGGAGGTAGACACCTCGCTCAGTGTTTATGGGCCAAGTGACTGCTCCGGGTGCCTCTAGTCGGGTTACAGGGTGTTTCCAACGTCGGTCCATTTCATTTAACAGAAATCCTGCGCCTTCATTGGCTTCGGAAAGTTCAACGCCCTCATATTGTACTGCTAATTCTTCGAGAACCTCTCCTGCATCTGTGCGCTCTTTAATTTCATCAGCGGTCGCTCGGATTGCGTTGCGGGTTTCCTCACTTGGTGCGATTGCGATGTCAATTCGGCGGATCTGGAGTTCTTGCTGACCATATACATCAAGAACACGATCCAGCTTTAAGATATGAAAGCCAGATTCCGTCCTTAGAATCGGCGTAATTTCGCCCGGTTTCAGTTGGAAAGCTGCCTCTTCGAGAATTGGATCCAGCCGAAGTTCATCTTCCTCATTGCGTTCTCCACGTACCAGAAAACCCATGTCGCCACCCTGATAGCGCGTGTCCTGATCGGTCGAGTCAGCTTGTGCAATCTTTGCAAAGTCTGCTTCCGCTTCCTGTAGTTTGGCATGGACGTTCTCCGCCTTTTCACGAGCAGCGGTGATATCTTCTTCAGAGATCTGATACTCTAGAAAGAGTTGCTGCAGCTTATACCGGTCATACTCGCCCTCAAGACGATCCGCTAATTCTTGCGCTTTCTCCTCCAATTTTGTCCGCTCACTTGGCGTTGCATTGGGAGGTGTAGGCACAATAATTTGTTGGAACTTGACATCGTTTACACGGTATTTTCCTTCAGCACCGAGCCCACCTCCTCGACGGGCAGAATGATCAAACAGCAGGGCGCCGTCGTACCGAAAGCGGCGTGCAAGCGGCAAAATTACGCTCAGGAATACCCCCTGATGGCTACTTGTTCCGATTTTGACGATTATCTTGGCGATTTTGTCTTCTTGGCGAAGATCGCGACGGTAGGCGGGAAAATAGAAGAGAGGAACTCCACCAACTCTCAAAACAATATTCTTGGCAATTAACTCTTTATTTATCCTGACGATAATCTGCGATGCACTGAAGTAATAATGGGGATGCTTGAGAGAGCATGTTGTCAGAGCACCACCGCGGATGTAGGATTCATCATCTTCGATTTTAAAGATTTCAGTACCGCGGTAGTACCATGGATCACTGAAACTAAATCCTTCACGAATGATTCCTTTTTTTGTTTCAATGTTGTAAAGGAGTTCGTTTGCATAGGTTTCTTCGTTTCCGACCAGCAGATGCACGTTTCCCGCTGCCCGCATTATGTTTTCATCGAAATCCGCCCAGATATGGTCAGCATACAGCACGACCTCGTCGTATTTAATCAATCCGTTGCCGTTAATCTGAATCGTGTTTTTGTGAAAGGTGAGATTGTCGCCTTTTGCGAGCAGGTCTCCTGTTTCAGGCGACATATTCTCTGGATCGAGTTTGCGACTGACTTGGGCGGGTTCTTCACGTGTAGGTTCTTCAGGTGTAGATGAATCTGTCGCTGGCGGGATTTCTGACGTTTCTTCAGCAGGTTCTGTGGGTGATTCTCCATCGTTGGGTGCTTCGGGAGCAGGTGGATCTTCAGTCGGTGAAGTTTCTGATGAAGTCTCAGCCTGTTCGTCTAATACTGCCTCCTCGGCAGTGGCGGCGGGGTCGGTTTGGGCAGCTAATTCGCCCGTGAGCAAAATTAAGTAAATCGTGAGGATCGTGAGTGATAGGACGTGAAACGTGAAACGTGAAACGTAAAGCGTGAATCCCAAAAAGCAATTAAGCAGTTGGGGAGAAAACGGGTTGGGAAACTGGAAAGTTGATTCCCACCCTTTCCCTGGTATCTTCTGCCATTTCCGTTTTTCCCTCCTTGCCATACTACCTTTCCTCTGCTACACTGCAAAATTGCCTAATCGAGAGCAGTAGCATTTGTCCGAGAATTGAATCCCTCTGCTTCCGTCTTCGCTGTCAGTCAAGCGATTCTGATAGGAAGGTACAGCTTACTCCTATTTAAGTTCCTCTTTGATTTTAATAAAGGAATTTTCCTTGAGCAGATCCGTGTAAAGTTGCCATTCCTCTTGGAATTTTTGCTGACGCAGCATCATTCGAATCTGGTCTTTTTCAGCATCGCTCAATTCAGGGGCAGTACGACTATCGATCTTGAAAATATGCACACCGTACGTTGTTTTAATAGGTGTGCTATATGTGCCGATAGCAAGTCCTTCGATAATTTTTCGGGTTTCGGGATTTAACTCGCTGAGTGAACGAATTCCGAGATCTCCACTGTTCGCCTTTGTTTGTGCATCATCGGAGTATTGTTGTGCAAGCGCGTTGAAATCTTCACCTTGATTTAGCTGCTGCAAGAGGCTATCCGCGCGTTCATGAGATGCTTCAATCGCCTGTTCACTCGGCTTCAGACTGACAACGAGATGACGAAACGCTATGGTCTGATCATCTTTACCTTCAACTTTGAAAAGATAAAATCCATCATTGCCCTCAACCGGTTCACTGATCTCGCCGGTGTTGAGTCCTGAAAGTGCATTGCGAAAGGTAGCCGAGAGGTTGTCCAGCTCTGCAAGTGGTAATTCGTTTAAGACTCCAACCCCTGCTTGTCTATGTTCATTATCAGCATAGCGTTGAGCGAGTTTCTCAAAATCGTGTCCAGCGTCTAATTCCTGAAGAATTGTATCGATCTTCTCACGAGCTAATTTTCGATCCGTCTCGCTTGGCTTGAAAGCAACGAAGATGTGTCGGAGATGGACACTGTCTGTTTTAGTTGGCAATTGTGACCGGTTTTCTTCAAAAAACTTCTGTATGTCCGAACCTCGAATTTGAAGTCTAGGGAGGATGCGCTGCATTACAAGTCGTTCCGCCATCAGATTGCGTTTGGCTTGTTCACGGAAGGACATCAGGGTGTAACCTTCCTTTTTTAACGCTTGGGCAAGTTCCTCTTCGGTCTCAATCTTGTACTGGTCTTTGAAGTTTTGCAGATATTGCTCCACTTCAGCCGTTGTGATCTCAACTTTTAGCGTTAATGCTGTTTCGACGAGAAGCATTTGGCGAATCAACTGATCGAGGAGTTCAGCGCGTTCCTGCTCCGCCTTTTGCATCGCTTCGCGCTCACTGAACCGGTAGACTTGCTGCAGTTCCAGTGCTTTTTGCTTCACAACGCTATCGAGTTCCCATTTGGTGATCACATCTTCGTTGACATAAGCGATGATTTGATCAAATCTTCGCGCAGCAGCAGGCTTGATTCCAAAATGAACGATTAATAGAATCAGGGCGCAAAAACGCAATATCTTCATCAGAATTCTTCGGGGTGGAGACCCCTTCCTTTAGGGAGTGGAGGAAACCCCGTCCTCTCTCTTTGTTCGTTGATAATTTGCGTGAAATATGGTATAATTCTTGTGGCTTTCGTGGGAGAATATCACCCCTATCGCACGATAGGGTCTCCCACATTCCAGTGATATGGAAACGGAAGCCAGAAAGCCGGATCCACAATGAAAAAGACTTATGAATATCGTGCTTATCCTACAACGAAACAACGCAAGTTCTTTACTGTCTGGTTAGCATTACTGCGCTCTATTTACAACCAAGCCCTTGCGTGGCGTATCGAAGCATACCAAACCGCCGGGCTAACAGTGAAATGGACGACCCAAGCCAACGCTTTGCCAGATTTGAAGCAAGCATCTGAATCCTTTGCCGGACTTCACAGTGACGTTCTCCAAGATGCGATACGCCGTTTGGATAAAGCATATAAGACGTTCTTCCGTCGTACTCAGAATGGGGAGGCACCGGGCTTCCCACGTTTCAAAGGCGAAGGGCGATACCGGTCAATGACCTTTAGCCACCTATCCAAGCAGCTCCTCCGAGATCTGCGTCGTAAGTTTGCCAAAGTCGTTGTTCCGAAAATAGGACACCTCAAGATTCGTTATCACCGCCCCTTACCCGATGGCAAAATCAGGAATCTGGCCATTATCAAGCGAGCCAGTCAGTGGTTGGTATGTAACTATCTGCGTCGAGGTCCCAGATCCTATAAAAGTCCCTGTTCACACGACGATTGGCGTAGACGTGGGACTTAACTCGTTTGCCGTAGATTCTGATGGTGAGCATATCCCTAACCCTCGCCATTATCGTCAGGCTGAAAAACGACTTGGCAAACATCAACGCGTATTGGCTCGCCGCAAAAAGGGGAGCCGCCGCCGAGCAAAACAACGTGAGATTGTCGCTCGCACCCATGAACAGATAGCGAACCAACGCAAGGATTTTCAGTTCAAGGCAGCCCATCGTATCCTTGAACGATGTGATGAGGTCGCTGTGGAGAACTTGACCATCACCAATATGTTGAAGAACCATTACCTCGCCAAGAGTATATCCGACGCGGGATGGGGTTACTTTCGATTGAAGTTGCAAAGCAAGGCTGCAAGTGCCGGCAAGCAGTTCACGAAAGTCAAGCCTCACCATACCAGTCAAAAATGCTCCGGTTGTAATGAAATTGTCCCAAAAACGTTGTTGGATCGTGTCCATGATTGTCCCCATTGCGGACTAGTAATTGACCGAGACCATAACGCTGCGATAAACATCAAAAAGGCTGCTGTAGCCTTGCGTGGAGGTGCGTCGGTTGTAAACGCCCCCGAAATCCCCCGTCAGGGGACAGAAGCGCGAAACTCTGTAAGACCCGTTGGGCGGACGATTCAAACAAGCACCGTCCCTTCAGGGCGGGGTAACTGACTTAGAGACCTACCTTCTTAATCCAAGATTTAACGTTTTACGGTTCCGTTTCAGGCTCGGTGGGGGTTTCACCATCATCAGACGAACCGCTTCCCTCTTCCGCCTCGGCGGGGGTATCATCATCGTCAGATGGCTCGCTTCCCCCTTCCTCTTCAGTTTCCTCCGGTGCATCGGGGATTCGATCTGAAAAGGTCTGGACCTTCGCCTGTTCGTGGAGTCGGATCAGCCAATCGGTCATAAGTTCTTCACGCTTCTGATTCTCTACGTGTCTTTCCACATTGCGTCGTACGCTGCTTTCATCAAGCGTTTGTTGGCGTTCCGGCTGGACTTCCTCCTTACGGAACATCAGGTAATAGTTTTCCCCCTCAAGTTCGATGTGGACAATCTCCTCGTTCATTTGACCGACTTCTAACTCAAATGCCATATCGCTAAACAGTTTTGCGCGCCGTGAATACACTGTATTATCGAAAAAATCAGTATCACCGGGGATTTCGTTATTTGATCCCGGACCGACTAATTCCCCGTTTGCGGCTAGCTCTACAGCAAGGGCAGCGATGTCCTCCCCATCTTTGATCCGCTGAAAAGTCTCCTTCGCTCGTTCCTCATTTGTAAGGGTTATGCAGGTCAGTCGTACCTGTTCCTGCACAACATAGTCCCCCTTATTTTCTTCATAATAGAGCTGGTAATCTTCCTCGGTTAATTTAAGTTTCTGATCCACTTCGATATTGGTGATTCTATCAACGAGCAGTTCATGATAATAGTCCTGCACTTTTTTAAGAACCCCAGGGTCCTCATCAAGTTCTCGATCCTTGGCAAGGCAAAGTATAAGACGACTCTCCGCCATCAGGTTCATATATTCCTCATATCCACCTTCTGCTTCTTGGTACTGTGGTTGTTTATAGGTAGGCAGTTCACTTATCTCCTGTAGCATCTCTTCAAGCGTTATATGGTGTTTTCCATTCCATTCAAATTCAGCAATCACAGTGCCTTCAGCTCCTGCTTTTCCGCCACAACCATTCAACGAAATGCTAACGGCACCGGCACCGATTAAGATAAAACTAATAATTCCCAATAATTTCACAGTTATACCTCCTTAAGTTTTGCGTGATATACAGTTGTTCGACTGTTACAACTATCTGTCAGCTAGTTTCTGAGCGTGATGGCTCCAGCCCGTGTTGTGTTCTACTACTGTTCCGATTGTTCATTTTCCGGATCTTCTTCCTCTTCGGGGGTTACGGGCGGTGGGAGCAGTTCTGGATACGTTTTGAGTTTGCCTTCAGCAGTGAGCACTTCCAACCATTTTAGGATACGTTCCCGCTTCATCTCACGTTTTAGGGGATACTCAAGCCTTGGCTTGACCTCTTCAAAGGTTTGTTGGCGTTCTGGCTGATGTTCTTCCTTTCGGAAGATCATATAGTAGATATCTTCCTCAACGTCTTGTTCAAAAACCTCCTCAGTCATTTCGCCGACTTCCATTGCAAAAACCGCGTCAACGAATGCTTGGGCTCGTGCAGAAACGTCTCGGGCAAAGAAGCCTGTATCACCGGGATCTCCCGGATTTGAACCAGGTCCTGTCAATACACCTTTTTCCGAAAGTTCTTTTACTGCATCAAAGATGTCCTTACCGGCTTGAATCTCCTCAAGTGTTGTCTGTGCGAGTTCTTTATCGAATACCGTGATGCAGGTTGCTCGCACTTTTTCCTCATCGACATACGTATCTTTATTTTCTTCGTAATACTGCCGAAGTACTTCCTCGGTGATGACAATTTTTTCGTCAACTTCAATTTCGGTCAAGCGTTCAACCATCAGTTGATGCTTATAGTCGTCCCCTTTTTTGAGGAGTTCCTTATCTTTGTCGAATTTTGCTTCAGCAGCCGCGAGGAGCATTAGCTTTTGGTTGATGAGGTCCTCCAGAAGTATGAGTTTACCAGCTTTGGATTTATAGCCTTTCTGCTTATGTTCCGATAGCGCTGCTATTTCGGCATTAAGTGTTGCGAGCGAGATTTCGTGTATGCCGTTCCATTCGAACCGAGCCACAATAATCTGGCTCTCATCCATTGGTCCAGCTATATCTTGCGATCCCGATGAATCGGGACTGCTCAAACCGATTGCCGCAGTCACGACGAAAATTATCAATATTTTTCTCATTGTGTGTATCGTTCCTTTCTGATTAATAGGTAGATTGCAAAGACACCGTCTTCGCAGCTAAGCTAGTGGTGTGTTCATGTTATTAAAAGACACGTATGCAAATACGTATGCCTGACAAGCACTGCTATGCAATACGTATACGGTTCACATTAATTTCCCCAAGATACGCTTGAGTTCAAATAAGAGGGCTTTTCCCTCCAATCCTTTCAAACGGATCGTCATACGCGCAGGGGGGGTAATTGAGGTTCGCTGATCCTGTTCAATCAGTCGAATCAGTTTATGGGGATCAAGGTTTGTTTTGGTTTCATCAAATGTGACCTTGATGTTTTCCTTTCCTGCGGCGATTCCATCGACCCCGAGCTGTTGGCTGAGTTGTTTTAAGTCGGCAATTTCGAGGAGCATCTCAACTGGTTCGGGAATTTTTCCATACCGGTCGACCATTTCCTCTTCGAGTTCTTTCCGATCTACTTCTGTTTCTAGAGCAGCGATCTTTTTGTAAAGTCCGACCTTTTGCCGGCTGTCGGGAACATATTCATCAGGCAGATAAGCTTCAATGGGAAGGTTAATCCGTGTTTCGACCGCTTCTTCGATCTCTTCACCCTTGAGTTTTTGTACTGCTTCCTCAAGGAGTTTACAGTACATGTCGTAACCTATGGCGGTAATATGACCGTGCTGTTCTGAACCGAGAATATTACCAGTTCCCCGAATCTCAAGGTCACGGAGGGCAATTTTAAACCCGGAACCGAGATCCGTGAATTCTTCGATGACACGTAGTCGTTTTTGAGCACCTTCCGTAATTGCCCATCCTTGTGGGTAGAACAGGTAGCCGTAAGCCTGATACTGATCGCGACCGACCCGCCCGCGTAACTGGTAAAGTTGGGCTAATCCGAATGCATCTGCACGATTGATTAGAATTGTGTTGACAGCCGGAATATCCACGCCAGATTCGATAATCATGGTACAAACCAAAACGTCATATTTGTGGTTGATGAATTCCATCATCACTTTTTCGAGTTGGCGTTCAGGCATTTGCCCGTGTGCCATGCAAATTCTAGCGGACGGTACGAGATCTTGGATTGTGGCAGCAATGCTTGCGATACTCTGGACACGGTTGTGAACAAAAAAGATCTGTCCGCCGCGTTCCATCTCTCGCAAGATCGCATCTCGAACCACGTCGGGATTGTACTCCATGACATAGGTTTCAATTGGCAGGCGATTTTCCGGGGGCGTATTAATTACGCTGAAGTCGCGGATGCCGACAAGGGACATATGAAGTGTACGCGGAATCGGCGTTGCTGTCAAGGTTAATACGTCAACCATCTGCTTTATCTGTTTAATCTTTTCTTTGTGCTTTACCCCGAAACGATGTTCCTCATCAACTACGAGTAAACCGAGTTCACGGAACTTAATATTTTTTGAGAGCAAGGCGTGGGTTCCGATGACGATATCAACTGTCCCATTTGCCAGTCCCTCCACAACCCTTTTCGCTTCCTTATCTGTTCGGAAGCGATTCAACATTTCGACCTGAACGGGAAAAGGGGCAAACCGCTGCTGGAATGTATTAAAGTGTTGCAACGTGAGAATTGTGGTTGGGGCAAGCAGGGCGACCTGTTTACCTGCCATTACTGACTTGAACGCCGCACGGAGTGCTATTTCGGTCTTTCCGTATCCGACATCTCCGCAGATGAGCCGATCCATGGGTCGCAGGCGCTCCATATCCCGCTTAACTTCCTCAATTGCTGTCTGCTGGTCGGGGGTTTCTTCATAAGGAAACAGCACCTCAAACTCTTTCTGCCAAGGAGTATCTGTTGGGAAGGCATAACCCTCTCGAGATTCACGAATTGCATACAATTCCAGTAATTCCTCCGCCATCTGCTCTATGGAGGCTTTTACTTTGGCTTTTGCCCGTTCCCACGACGTTCCGCCGAGTTTGTCTAGACGTATTTTTTCGTCTTCTTGTCCGCCAATATACTTCTGCACGAGATCAATTTGATGGGTCGGAACATACAGCCTACCTGCGTCTGCGTAGTCTAGCGCGAGGAAGTCCTGCGGTTTTCCATCAATGTCGAGGCGACGAATACCCGCGTAGCGACCGATTCCGTGTGAGACATGCACCACATAGTCCTTTTCCTTGAGGTCAATTAGACTCAGGATAGGGGCACCTTCCTTAAAGGAGGTCGTGCGGTGTCGACGATGCTCGCGTCCAAACAACTCATCTTCAGATAGTGTGATGCACTTGAGGGCTTCACTGATGAATCCCTCGCTGATGCTGCCGATATTGACCGCTGCTTGGGGTGCAGGTAAATTCCTATCTGCCAAGATATTGTGTAGCCGATCTGCACTCTTTGGATTATCGCAGAAGAAGTTGACGAAATAGCCCTCGTCAGTCCAGCCTTTAATCTGATCCATAATCATCCGATAATTGCTACGCGGAAGACCAAGCGGACGCATACCGAAAGCGATTTCTTCAACCGGTTCCTCTGTATTGAGTGTTGGCGGAGTCAACGATGTGCGAACGAAAGGATACGTCTGCAAAGCGGAGATTATCTGTTCAAACGGTACAAACGTCTCATCGGGTGACACCATAAATTGATCAAACGCTAGTTTTCGCTCGTAAAGATCTGTTGTATCTTCGATAAGTTGGGCTGCCTCACGTTCCATCCAAGCAGGCTCAATCAGGAAAATCATAGTCTGTGGGGATAGATAATCCATGAGGGTACTGGTGTCTTCGTATAGCATCGGAAGTAAGGCTTCTAGTCCCTCTGGATTTCTTTCTGTTTCGAGGCGATGTGTAATCTCGTTGACTGCGTTACGATACTTAGGTGATTCGTTGTTTTGAATCAGTGTTTCTGCTTGGGTTTTCCACAGATCGAGAGTTTTAGGGGACAGGATGATTTCTCGAACTGGACACAGCGTAATTACCTCTGGATTATCAGCCATTCCATCTGTAACGGAGCGTTGCGAAGCCGGATCAAACAACCGAATAGCGTCGATTTCGTCACCGAAGAACTCAATCCGGATGGGCGCATCAGCGGTCAATGGGTAAACGTCTAGAATGTCGCCACGACGAGCTATCTCACCCTTGACTTCTACGAGATCTACACGCTGATAACCGTTGTGCAGCAGTTGTTCAACCACTTTATCGGGAGCAATTTCATCACCGATGCGGAGAGTCAGAAAGGCGGATTCTACAACCGATTGGGGCAGGATCTTATGCATCAATGCTTGGATTGATGTAACAATGAACGTGCGGTCTCCCTTCAATAGTTGATACAAACAGATTAGCCGTTCTGCAACAACATTTTTTGTTGGGGAGATACCGTCATAAAGGAAGTTCTGCCATTGCGGAAAGAGATGGGATTCTCCAAAATAATAGGCGGGTAGATCTTGGATGATTTTCTCAGCTTCGTGCTGCGTGGGCACGACGATGAGGAAAGATTTGTTGGTGAAATCAGCTGCCAATGCACTGAGCAGATAAGCAGTAGATGCGCCATGCAGACCGCGCAGCCAAGGTTTGGGGTAATCTGTTTGCTGATTTAATGGGGTTTGGGCACACTTCGCCCCTGAAAACTGAGCTGTCAGGGTTTCAACAAGCGATTGATAGGTGTTTGACTGCTGCAGAAGATCTATCACGTTCCTTCTCTAATCCAAAAAATCAACTTTCTCCAATTCGCCAACTATTTTGCCGATACGCGATGTCTCGGCTTCGATTCTGACGGGAATACGGCGTTCGTCGTTTGTGAGCCACATCAGATAGCCGTGCGAGGTGCGTAGTACCAACGTTTCTACACGTCCCAATGCCTTGGTTTTTATCATTTCCCGACGACGGATTTCAAGGGTTACATGTTCGCACTTATCCTTGACGAGGACCGGAAATTCGTAGGTATGACCAACCTTCAACTCCTTTGAACGTAGGAAATAAACCATCGATAGATCATCCTGTATACCAATTGGGATATGTAAAGTCTTGTTCTCCTTGTTCTTGGTGTATTGCGCTGTTTCTCTACTATGATCGAAATCAGCTTCAACATGCCAGCGCTTTTTTTGCTCTTCTAAATCTTTAACATATTTTAATGGGTATAGCCGATCGATTGTGACGTAACTTTCTGTTTGGTCGTAGAAATGGTACAATTTTCCCAGAAGACTCCCGGTCTGCCTTTCCGATCTGAAACGATAGACCGGCCGATCTGCCAGCATTGTTTTTTCAACAACTTTTGTAACCTGTGTTCCAGCAGGCAATCCTTTAATTTTGACGCTGTAAGTCAGTACTTCGCCAATTTGAATAGGATCCTGATTGAGATTTTTGGTGTCAAGCAACGAATAGGTTGCTGAAATAGCTAGAGAGAAGGTCAGAAAGATGAAACAACTAACAAACAGGATTTGAATGACTCGCACAGTGCAGATTTCCTTGCCTAATGAAACCTTCAGGAGGTTCATTTGGAGTTTGAGATGCGCAACAAGTGGAGGGTTTCACATCAAAAAACGTAGGTTATCGGGTGGATTCCTCTCCGAGGATTATTACCTGACCACTTTTATACACCCGCTAAAAACGACGGTTGATTGTTAGAAAGGTTTCTCCACGAGACAAGTTGCCGTCGCTTCGAATAAAAAAACTGTTGTCTCGCACATTTTGTTGCGCCTGCCCTGGAAATCTTCGTTCATTATACTCATTGACTGTTTTGGCTGCATCAAAAATATTCCAGATGTAAACACCAATTCCGGTTGCCAGAAAGAGCACACCAAGTTGGGTATGGGTCCGTGACCTGACACGCATTTGATCTGCTGTCAGGAGATTACCATCATGTGGGTCGTAAAATCCTGTGTTGAAACGATCTGAAAGATCATTGTAATGGACTGCGCGGTCTATATTGAATCCTGCTGCCGCCATCAATCCAATCCCGCCAACAAGAAAAGCCAATCCTCTCCCAGGACGTCCGGAATAGGTCTGCCCTAAACCGGGCAACGTTGCCGACAGGAGTGTCGCTGTTCGAGCGGTTTTTGGGGGATAGTACTTTGACGCGTGTGGTCGGAATAGAGGATAATCTGGCGAATCCGCTTGGCGATTCGGATCGCGGGCGAGAACGCTTCCCCCCAGAGTTAGGGAGGTTGACGCGTCTTTGGTATCCACGTCCATTTGTCTCCCTGCTGGAACCGTAGGTGTCTTATCGACAGTTGACTCAGCCCATATCGTATTCCAAGCTGTTCCGAAACTAACAAAGGCAATAAGCGCGAAAAGGCACGTTTTCATTCTTGCTAAGATTCCTTATCTGCTTGGCTTGCTAATTTCATGGGCAGCGGGGGCAAGCTGTGGGTTACCCGGATCTATTTGGTACGCCCAATCAAAAGTGACTGCTGTATCGGAAACAACAATGACGTGAATTTTAGCGAAGTTTCCATCGGGAGTCAGTAGTGTATACACATGCCCCCCAATAAGCTCAATAAAGTCAGTTACGAAGCCCCGAACGGGTGAAACATCTATTTCATCAAAGTATTCGTGGTACCCCATGTCCTGCATTTCGGTGAGGTTATCCGAATAGAGGTACCGAATGTTGGACTCCGGATCAAACCCAAAATAGATATCGGTAACAGATGAATCCCAAATAATCGCTCCCCTTGCTGGCTGTGAGAAATCAAACCCGCTTCGGTTAGGGATTAGGTTAAAGTCATTCAGCGTTATGTTATTTCCCGATGGACGCGGTGTATCCAAGACTTGTTCTGGACTCAATCCGCTTTCGTTGCCATCATAATCGATAGCAGAGATAGCATAGGAGTAGTTGCGCCCGTTGATTACCTCCTCATCCATAAAACTCAACCTATCCACATCGGCGTCAGAGGAATCCGACGAAACCTCTGCAAGCAGGTCAAATTCTTCATCGCCATCATCGTCACGCCAAATATTATACCCGGCGAGATCAGCTTCGCCATTCGGGAACCATTCAACTATCACTTGACCATCACCGGTGATGCTTCTCACGCCTCTTGGTGTCGCCGGTGGTTCAGTGTCCATCTGAATAGGACTATCTTCATCATCAGAACCACAACCTAAAATCAAACAGAACGGGGTTATTACAAAAAGAAATGTGATGATAAATCGGTGTATTTGCCTAAACATGAGCTATTCTCCTTCCAATTATCAGTCATTGCCAAAGCTGCTCAATTCAACGAGAGCGCTTTCGGAGTGCTGACACTGATTATGAGATTTTCTGGAATCAGAAACCATTACGTCAGGATCCCATGGCAAACTTTATGCCAACTTTAGAAAGGAGGCAGTCAGTCAATGGTAGACAGGGTGAAGCATGTCTACAAAATAACCGTAATATCGTAACATTTCACTATCATCCGGGTTTTTAATTCACCTTTGAACATCTAGAGAATTTGAAAAACTTCAGACACTGTTTCTCTGGCTAAACTGAGTTGTTTTTGATACCCGATTGTTGTAATTCTGCAACAACGAAATTCGGTTCTTCTCATTATCAAGGTGTCAAAACCGCAAAATAATATCACAAATGGCTGTGTTCTTCAAGGATGAATTTTGTTCTATTTCAAGTAGGACACGGTGCGATAGCAGCTGCTATTCACATAAATCGAATTCTGTATTTGGACTTGACAAACATTACCGCCAAGGGTATCATGTGCATACAAATCAGCAACTCCATAAAACCATTCCCTACGCAAAGATGGAGTGTACAGACATGGCGACTTCAGCGGTAATAACCTGTCAAAGTTGCGGCGCAGAAATTTCTGAAAAAGCATTTTTAGATGCACATAAGGTTTGTCCAGAATGCGGCTACCACTACCCGATGACTGCCTATGAGCGGCTCGAACTGTTGGTTGACAGCGATAGTTTTGATGAACATGATGCCGGTCTGTATTCGACTAACCCTTTAGATTTCCCGGACTACGAAGAGCAGCTTGCACGAGACTACGAAAAAACAGGACTTAAGTCGGAGATTCTTACCGGTGAGGCGAAAATCGGTGGACAGGCTATTGCAATTACGATCAGTGATTTTGGGGTTAGAGGCGGTACAATGGGAGCGGTTGTGGGAGAAAAGGTCACTCGCAATATTGAATATGCGACGCAGAACCGATTGCCCTTAATCATCGTTTCGCGGAGCGGTGGGATGCGGATGCAAGAAGGTACTCTATCGTTGATGCAGATGGCGAAGACTTCAGCGGTTTGTGTGAAACACGCAGAAGCAGGACTCCCCTATATCTCCGTGATGGCAGACCCAACCTTTGGTGGATCCACTGCGAGTTACGCCTCGTTGGCGCATATCATTCTCGCAGAGCCGGGTGCCCGGATTGGCTTCGCTGGTCCTCTCGCTACTGCAAGCATAAAACAGCAACTCCCCGAAAATTTCCAAAAGGCAGAGTTTTTGTTGGAACACGGGATGATTGACCGGATTGTTCAACGCAGCGAAATGCGCTCCTTGTTGATTGAGTTGTTGGATTTTTGCGTGGATCCACTGGATTGATCATTATGAATGTGAAGTGTTTACTAGGGAATGGGCAAATTCTCCGAATTCCCCATGGAATTGAGAGTAATGTGTGATGGGTAATACGTGAAACGTGATGCGTGAGAGAAAACAGGAGATTGAGTGCGTGTTGGTGAATTACGGATATACTTCACATAAATGTCAACAGTACCGAATTGAATAAAAAGGGACAGAATATGACGACCCACAATGCAGAGCAGATTAAAACAACTGTACGTGAACATTACGCAGATTTGGTGAAAAGCGATGAATCTTGTTGTTCATCGTCTAGTTGCTGCGACACAGAAATCAACATTGAAGCTTCCCTGAATCAAAACGAATATACTAACACACAGCTTTCCAGTATCCCTGCCGATGCCGTTGAGAACTCTTTCGGTTGTGGGAACCCGCTGATGTATGCTGACATTTGTGAGGGCGATGTTGTGCTTGACCTTGGGTCGGGAGCGGGTATTGATGTGCTGCTTGCGGCACAACACGTCGGCGAAAGTGGAAGAGTGATTGGCATCGACATGACGCCGGAGATGATCGAAAAAGCAAAAAAGAATGCGGAGGAAGCGGGTGCAAAAAATGTTGAGTTCCGGTTAGGTGAAATTGAATCAATGCCGGTTGAGGATGGCAGTGTTGATTGGATTATATCTAACTGTGTGATCAACCTTGCACCAGACAAAGATCCGGTTTTTTGTGAAGCGTATCGCGTCCTCAAGCCGGGTGGGAGGTTGTTGGTGTCGGACATTGTCGCGAGCCATTTACCCAACTGGTTGAGATCGACAATTAGCAACTGGGCGAGTTGTATTTCCGGGGCACTGCCTGAAGATCAATATCTGAACTCAATTCGTCGGGCAGGATTGGACGAAATTCAGGTGTTTAGCAAATCCCCTTACGCTAAAATTGGAAAAGCAGAGGTTGCGAGCATTAAAGTCGGAGCACTTAAACCAAATAGGACTTACGTCCTTCAGTAAATCCGTTTGTTAGAGAGAAAAACTATGACCACCGAACAAGAACGTCAAGTCGCATTGCTCTTGAAGGACCGTATCCTCGCTGGAATGAATCAACCGATACAGCAAATCATCCTGTATGGCTCGCGGGCGCAGGGGCAGGAACGCCCCGACAGTGATTTCGATTTGTTGGTGGTGGCAGCCGATCCGGTAGTCAAGTACGATGAGAGGCAGCGACTGCGAGCGTATTTAACGGACGTGCCATACGAGGTGGATGTGTGGGTCATAGGGGAGATAGAGTTTGAGGAAACCAAAGAGATTATCGGGGGATTAGCCTTTCCGGCGCACAAATACGGAGTGGTTTTGCATGAGGCATCCTGAGCAGGTGGTAGCGGATTTTGTACAACAGTGGTTGAAAAAAGCTGACCTAGATCTTCAGGCGGCAAGGCTCCTTTGTGCAGGCGAATTGACCGATTATCTCGTCAGTGGATTTCACGCTCAGCAAGCGGTTGAGAAATATATCAAGGCGTTTCTGGTACGCCATCAGATTGAATTTCCTAAGACCCACGATATTGGACGCTTGCGGCAGTTGGTAGCACGTCGAGATGCTACTTTGGCAGAACGCTTGGAGAGGGCTGATGTCTTGACGCCATATGGGGTGGATATGCGCTATCCTGAAGAGTTTGAGGTAGTTTCGCAAAAACGTGCGGAGCAAGCAGTGACTCTGGCCGAGTGGGTCAGAGCGGAGATACTCGCAGAAGATAGCTAATGGAGCAAACCATCGTGGATTCACGCTTCCGGTAGAAACACAATCAATTACACTACGACCCAAGGTAGAAAAATGTCAGAGTGTCAAAATACGTCGATTAGTATTGAGGAACGCTTCCTATTCGATCTCAACGGTTTTCTGATTCTCCGAGGTGTCCTCTCTTCTGAGGAATGTGTGGAGTACTTGGAAACCTTGAACAAACTTGAAAGCCAGACTTATGAGGACAAATGGCTGGAAACTGTCGGACCGGGGCGACCTACCCGTGAAACCAACCGAATCCATCAGATTCGTCTCAACGGTCTGCCTCGACTGCACAGCATCTTCGATGGACTGATTGACCATCCGCGTATCCTACCCTATCTGTATGAATTAGTGGGAGAACCGCAGCTCATCAACACTTGGTCCATTTCAAAATTTTGTGGTGCGGAGCAGGGAGGTTGGCATCGAGGCGTTCCCACTACCGACTATTCGTATAACAACGGTGTTATCCGAAGCCGTATGTTCAACGTTGTGTTCTTTCTCACGGATAATGGCGCAGAGGATGGGTGCGTCGTCGCGCTGCCTGGATCTCACAAAAGTAACTTCGACCTCAGTTGGAAGGACTACGAGGGGTTGGATATGCCCGGTGCTATCCCAGTCACCGGGAAAGCGGGTGATGTCCTGATGTTCTCCGAAACTGTCATCCACGATGGTTTGCCCAAGAGCACACAACCTGTTCGATCGAACCTCTACTACAACTACGTGCATGCACATTACAACGTGATGACTCGCGAGCGTCACAATTGCCATCACTTCTATTTTCCGCCAGAGGTTCGAGAACGTCTCACGCCGACGCAGCGGGAACTTACCGCTTGGATGGAACTTGCTCGGTGGGATTATTGATAATCTCAGCAGAAACGGAACGCAGATCTGCGTTCCTTATCAATAAACCGCACCGAATCATTGGAGTCGTAGTGACAGGTTAGGCAACCTGTTGCCACGAGTAAAAACGGGTGAGATATGAAAATCTTCACGTTGCACGCTCCACGCTTTCGATTAGCGCAAGCGGTTGTGGAAAATCAGGCACTTGCATAATCCCCATCGCGTCTTCAACATATTCTTCGCGCTTCATCCCGTTCAGGACGACGGACACGCCCGGCGATGAAGTCACAAAGTTCAACGCTCGCTGGGAGAGACTGAGCGCACCCTGATCATTGGAGAGGCGTTGGTTCAAAGCTTGAGAGATCGGTTCAACCTGCTCCGCTTCCACACGGTTAAAGATTTCCGTTACGGTTACGAATAGAGTGTTGAGTGCCTGCACATATTGAGCGAGCAAGCCTTCCCATTCTGTTTGGTATTGATTCATACAGGCGACTCCGGTTTGACGCAGATAGGCATTAATCTGGGGAATCAGGTGCTGCTGTAAAATTTGTTCCCAGTGGTTGCGATCTTGGATACGCGGCATAATTCCGCCAAGTTGTTGGGCGATGTCGTAAAAGAGATGCACATTTACCTGATTTTGTACCGAATCGAAAACCCCCCAACCTTTCAATGTGCTTTCCAACCTTGTTTCGATTTGGGTTAATGCGCCTTCTGCTAAGGACATCATTTGAGAATAATCGGCGTTTGGACGATGATCGTACTGTGCCAAACGGGTCATCTGATTGTCCTTGAAAGCGTTCAGGGGACGATTCACGAGAACGCCAAGTCCAAGCGATTTCGCCGCCTCAAGAACAGTGACGCGTGTTCCGTCAATTTCGTTATTTGCTTCCGTGAGTGCCTCGGATTCAAGCAGATTGTACGGCAGTTGAATGACCTTGAAATGGTTCACTGCATGATCTCCATACACAGTTTCTGCCGCTTTGGTAGCTGCTTCATAGACGCGAGTGAGGGAGACATGCTCGAAGTCGGTTTGTGGGTCAGGAAAGGTATTTGACGAAACACCGTAGTAGCGGATCTTTCCATCGGCTACGAACTGTTCCATCTGTATAAATGCGCGGTAGACGCGGTCATAGAAGGTATCTCGAATTGCCTCCCAGCTAGATTGAGCGGATTGGTTTTTAGCGTCGGACAGGAAGTATTCCGGGTTGTGTAACAGGTAAGCATCGATGGTTTCCAGTCCCAGTCGTTCTGTGCTACGCGTCCACTGGTCGGTCAGAAAATCAGGATGGAGGCAGTGCCAGCAGCCCTCCATATATTTGACGACTTCCTCCCATGGATTACCTGATGCCTCTCGTTGTTGTGCTTGTTCAAGGTTTTGTCCCTGCATGTAGCCGACTTTGGAGACGAGGATGATTTCTTCTCGTTCAACCTTGCCGGCGGAAATCATCTTTTCCAGAACATTACCGATTAGGGTTTCGCTGCCGCCGTCGGTGTAATTGCTGGAGGTATCAATCAGGTTGCACCCCGCTTCGATTGCGGTTTCGAGCGTTTCAACGTGTGTTTCGTTTTGGTCATGCACGCGGTACGTGCCGTAGCCGATTTTGGACGCTATCAGATCTGTGCCGGTAAGTCGGCGATACGCATTTGCCTCAAAGGAGGAATTTTGTGCGTTCATCCGATCGGCGAAGGCTTGTGTTGCTTGGGATGTTGCATGTCCGGTGATCTTGGGAGTCATAGAATCTCCTTATTTGTTGGCAGGGGCAGGTTCTGTGCCTGCCCTACGAAGGGCAACCACAAGGGTTGCTCCTACAGAGGGTATATCCAAGGGAATTGGTTTTAAGGTTCTGTATGATTTTACGCGCAAAATATGTAATGTCGAACAGTCGTACGATTATTGAGAATGGCGCGGTTGCCGTTCAAGGTTCAAAGATAGTCGATGTTGGACTTTATCCGACGGTTCGGAGGAGCGGCCCCGCCCCGACGCACGACCTCGGCGAAGCGGTGCTCACCCCCGGCTTGGTGAATGCCCATACCCACCTTGATTTGACAGGCAGTGCTGATTCAATCCAGCGGGTCCCTAAATTCACTGATTGGATATTCCAAATTATTGGAAAACGAACCCCTTCAACAGTAGGACCATCTGTTCGTGAAGGGGTGCAGCAAAGTTTAGCCGGTGGCGCAACGACAGTGGGAGATATCGACGGAACCGGGGGATCCATACAGGTTCTACGGGATACTCCGATTCGGAAGGTGGTTTTCTTTGAGGTGCTCGGTTTTTCTGGCGAAAGTGCTGCCATGGGGCTTACTCGACTAGGGGCGTACGTGGATTCTCCCTCTGCTCCTGATTTGTTGTTGACGTCTGCGTTGTCCCCACACGCTCCCTATTCGACATCGACTGATATTTATCGTCAATGTGTCGCATCTGGTGTGTCAGTTTGCACCCATATAGCGGAAACCGAAGAGGAACTTGAGTTTCTCTCTAGCGGTACGGGCGCATTTTTAGACTACCTAGAAGCATTTGGCATTTCAACTGCTGAGTGGGCTCCACCGCAACTGACGCCTGTGCAGTATATGGAAACGTTGGGTGTCTTGCAGAAGGATTCGCTCTTGGTTCATTGTAACTACCTGACTGACGCAGATGTGACAACCCTCGCTGAAAGTGGTGCGTCTGTGGTGTTCTGCCCGCGGAGTCACCACTACTTCTATCATACTGACCATCCCGTCGTACGATTACTTGATAAGGGAATCAATGTTGCTATTGGGACGGATAGTTTGGCGAGCAATTGGTCGCTGAGTCTACTCGATGAGTTGAAGTTCCTCGCACGCACCCAACCGTGTATCCGCCCTGAAACGTTATTCGACATGGTAACCTGTAATGGTGCAAAGGCATTTGGCTTGACGCAGGTTGGACGATTGGAAAAGGATTGGCAGGCGGATATTATTGCGGTACAAATTCCAAATGATGGTCGCCCGGCTATTGAACAGATTCTTGATAGTTCTTCTGAGAATCTATTGACAGTTGTTGGAGGAAAAGTGTGTTATACATCGGACCACTAGAATAGGACTTACGCAGTTGAATGCTGAGTTTGTAGTTCAATGCTTTATCCCCAATGCGGGGCAAGATGCCCCGCCTACTATGGGTGTGGATTCTGCCGATGCCCGGATACGCCCGATGAATCCCCGATAAATCGGGATTAAGAAACCCCGACAAGTCGGGACTAAGAAGCGGGCAACTACAATATGAGGTGCGTGTAAGTCCTGTGGCAGTGTGTAAACCTTCCCGCTAATTCATACACAAATCACCAAAAAATGGAGAAAATTAATGAAAGCAAATTGGATGTTTTTTAGAAATAGCTGAACGTCTTGTCGAAAAGCGCAAGAGTTTCTTGACGCAAATAGCATTCAGGTAGACAGTCGAACGGATGCCCGTAAGGAGAAATTAGATCCAACCGAGGTTTGGGAGCGTATCAGAACCGCTCAATCCATTCGTGTTGCTAAGGGCAAAAAGGTTGATGTTTTTGACCCAAGTGTTGATCCACAAGATACCATCCTCAAAGCAATTATGGGGCGAAGCGGCAACCTGCG
Organism: Candidatus Poribacteria bacterium; assembly: GCA_965208425.1. GTDB lineage: Bacteria > Poribacteria > WGA-4E > WGA-4E > PCPOR2b > PCPOR2b. The sequence goes on from OZ242335.1 coordinate 1,391,530, forward strand.
CGCCCCCACGCTACAGATCGGTGATACATTTTTCGTTGGGTTCAATGCGCTGTTATACGAAGCGATTCCAACGAGGTGAACGCTGCGTGACACGGACCCATGGGAAAGGTGGCTTTCAACGAAACTTTCGGCGAAATTGAGTGTGCAAGAAACAATTGTATCATCCGTCCCACTTGAATACCACAAATTTTGTGATAAAAAATCCCGACCACATCGTCTTACGTTATTATTGAATTTTAAAACGATGGGTATTCGCGATGAAGATTGAATCTTCCAATGAAATTGACCTTGTTCGACAGACGTTAGAGGGCGATACGTCGGCATTTGATCGGTTGGTCAAGATACATCGAACAACAATCTATGCGCTGGTCATTTCATATATCAAAGATCCGGCGGATGCCGAAGATCTCACACAACGGATATTTATTCGGGCATACGAGCGGTTGGCAACCTTGCGAGAGTTGGATCGCTTTCGACCGTGGCTTCTACAGATTGCACACAACACCTGCAAGGATTGGCTCCGGCGGCGAAGTGATTCGACGACCCGCTTTGAGGCGACTAACGACATAGATTGCGCCAAAGCCGTTCCATCCCCTGAAGATATTGCGCTGAAAGCTGAAATTGAAGCGGTTGTTCGGCAAGCAATCAGTGCCCTACGGGAAACTGACCGCAGACTGATGGAAGCACGTTATATTGAAGGGGCGGATTACGATCAGCTGCAGGTCGAGTCCGGTTTGTCGTATGCGGCGATTGCGAACCGCCTCAAGCGTGCAAAGCGGGAGGTTCGCTGCCGAATCGAAAAGCTGTTGGGGTGTGTGGCGATATTACCCGGGCGAACATTTATTTTGGGAGGTATAGAAGCCGTGAAATTATCAGCGAAAGTGAAGCTCGCAACGGTCGGGGTTGCGGCAGTTATCGGTATCGGTGGGGTGGTGTATCACCAGGCATTTGAATCGAATCCTGTTGCAGTCAACGAACAAGCAATTTCGGTGGCGAACGCTGTTACAGAGGGCTCATCGACGAAAGTTGTGGATCAGACAGATACAACGTTGGGCAATAATTCCTCAATGGAGGGCGCATCTATCCCTACGGCAGGTGAATCGAATCACTTTGAAATTGCGACAGATGACCGCGGTGAGAAGCCTGTGAAGCTTGAGACCAAAGACATCAAAGATATACGGGAGGTTGTGCGGGAATTACTGGAAAGGCGACTGTCGGAAGAAGATCTTGAGATGCTGCAGATAGAAGGAATAGAAGATATTGCCCAAGTAATAGAAGAAATATTGGAAAACAGAGATGACAGTAGTAGCGATATAATTACCCAGGTGTTTGAAACCGAGCATGAGTTTGTTGAAGGAAGATTTTTTACCATAACGATGGAGCCAAATTCACTAACAGAGGAGGAGTTAAAGCAGAAAGTCGCAAGTGGAGAACTTACCGCTATCCAAGTCAAAAGTGAGGGCGAGGGTATGCCCGGAGAAATTACTTTGTATATGTCAGAGGGAACACAACTATCAGAGGGGTTGACAGAGAGGTTGCAGGAAATAGTAAATAAGAGGTTTCCGCATAGCCCCACCGCGGGATCCACGCCATCGACGTCAACGGAATCGCAGCCAAGTGCCGCTCATTCTGTCTTAACCCCGTCCGGACCGTCGGTTGATTCCGGGACTACCCCTTCCGAAATATCTGAAGTATCTACCCAGCTTTCAGATGAAGATTGGGCGGAAGTTGAGAAACTGTTGAGCGAATTTTCAGATGAAGATTGGGCGGAACTGGCGAGACTACTGAGAGATTCCGCTGTAGAGGAAACGCCGCAACGGGATGAGGGGGCACCGCTCAACCCTAAACCGCAGCGGCGGATTGAAGAAACTATTGAGGAGCCGACTATTGATCCATCTGTGCAAGAGATGCAGCGGCAACGGGGTATCCCTCCTGAGAGCGATACTGACGTACTGCCCCCGAAGACACATAGGAACGTGGGGCGATAGTCTAATAGCGTTGGGTTGATTGATGGTGGGAGCGGGGTTCCCTCCCCAAAGGATTGGAAGATTTAACCTCTACCGAGGTCAGCAAGTGGAGGTTCGCTGGATTTAATCTTAAGGCTCAGATAAAAAGAAAGTGCAAGTCCCGATTTATCGAGGATTCCGCTACGCGGAACACGGAAAGAAACCAAGTTTTGAAGAAAAAACTCGGTTTCTGTTGTGCAATAATATATTGACTTGCAGCGGAGAAGGAAGGGGCTATCTCATGAAGCAGATGATGGTTATGTTGACACTCACGTTGTTGGTGTCATCAGTAGGGGCAGAGATATTTCGTGATAATTTTAACGATGGGGACTTACAAGGCTGGACGCTTGTACAGAGTGCTGAAGATGGTGGCATTGAAAATGGTGAATTGGTTCTCGGTTCTCCTAAAACGGAGAGTGAAACGGAGGTTATCATTGCGGTTGATGGTATAATCGCAAGCGACTACGAAGTGTCGGTATCCGTAAAAATCAGCAGGCTAGCCAGGAATGTTAGCGGTGGTGCAGTCATTGGGATACGCGCTCATGCGGATCCACTCCTTGAGTCATTTCTTGAGCCGTTCACTGAGGAGTTGAAAAAGGGCGAGGCGAACAAGAAGGCGCTGGCACTTCTGTATCAGCGGGCTTACAGGTTCTCCCTCGGTAATATAGATACTGGCGGTAGTGCACATATTCAAGATATAAAAAAAGGGCTTGGAGCGACCATTCAACTTATGAAGGTTTCTAGGGGAGAAAACTTATGGAAAACCTTTATTAAAGGCAAGCTACACACATTTCGGGAATTTGATTTCAAACTGCACAAGTGGTATCGGTTGAAGGTTATTGCTAAGGGGAATCGGTTTCAATACTTTATTGATGACAAAGAAATGCTAAATTTTCTTGACGACACCTATACGGCAGGGAAAATTTATCTGTCATCAGGAAGGGGGAGCCGAGTCCACTTCGACGACTTTGAGGTTCAATATGAGGCTCTTTCAGTGCAGCCCCGGAAGAAACTCACAACCACTTGGGGAGAAGTAAAGGGTAACTTCTATTGAAGTTCGATCACGCATGGGTGCCAAACAAATTCAAGGAGGATTATACATGTTGAAGCGACTTTCAGTGTATCAGAAGATTTTTGGTGCCATGATATTTCTATTTGCATGGAGTCTGTTTATTAAACAGGCTGCCGCCGATAAGTGGAGCGGCACCATCGCATTTCTATCGGATCGAGATCGAGATCCTCTTTTTCAGATTGATACGGCAGTTTATTTGATTGATGCCAATAGATTCGGATTTGAAATACCGGTTGACCAACCACCATTTGAAATACCTTGGCTGTTTAGTGATCACAGATACGGTCCAATTGCTTGGTCACCAAATGGAGAGTATATTGCCCACCATGTGCATGACCCACAGGACCCATTTGTCACTTTTATATATTTGCAGACTCCTGTTATTCTGCCTACAGTTTTGGGGCCTCGTCCTATAATTCAAGTCAAAGAGGTGACCAAACGGTTCGGCGGTCAAACGTATCTATCGCCAAAATGGTCTCCCGATGGGAAGCGGTTAGCCCTCACCAGCACTGATAGGTCGCTAGATGGCATGACTGACGTTTGCGTTATGGATAGCGAAGGGATCGTGTTGAAGAATTTAACACGGTCGCCGGGAAGGGATGAGGTCGGTTCTTGGTCTCCTGATGGCTCAAAAATAGTGTTCTTTTCCAATCGAGATGGGAACGGGGAGATCTATATGATGGGTTCAAATGGTAGAAAGCAGGTCAATTTGACCAACCACCCTGCACTCGACGCTGCGCCGACATGGTCTCCCGATGGGACACAGATAGCGTTTCAGTCCAATCGGGAAGGCGGTCAGGACGATATCTATGTGATGCACCCTGATGGTTCGAATGTCGTGAACCTAACTCGCCATCCATTGGAAGACCGTGCGCCTGCGTGGTCTCCCGATGGGAGGTGGATTGCGTTTCACGCATTTCAGGTTGGCCAACACCCGGATATTTATGTGATGGATGCCAACGGGGGTAATCGGGTGCAGCTCACCAAGCATCCGGGGTCGGATACGGATCCGACGTGGGTCATTCGTGATCCTTCTCTGTCGGTGGAGGTGTCAAGTAATCAAGTCACTCTTTGGGGACGTATAAAATTGGGGACGCAGTGACAGTTTGAGACACCAATCATTTAAATATTGGACTTTGATTGACAACCATCGACGTTGATGCACGCTCCAGTGACGAGGCTTGCGCGGTCAGAGGCGAGGAACACTACCACGTCCGCTACCTCTTCAGGTTTTCCAAATCGACCTAGCGGCATATCGCTTTCGACGAATGCAGCGATCCCTTCCGGGTCTTCCTTCTGCCGCCGCTCCCAGCCACCGCCGGGGAATAGAATCGAACCGGGTGCAACGCTGTTGACGCGGATATTGTCCTTGGCAAGTTCACTCGCAAGGGATTTCGACATGCTAATCTCTGCCGCCTTTGCTGCATTGTAGGTGATATGTCCGCCACCTTCCCGTCCGTAAATTGACGAGATGGTGATGATAACGCCGCTTCCTTGCGCCTGCATCGTTGGGATGACTCCTCGACTCATGCGTGCGGCGGAAACAAGGTTCAGGTCGATGATTTCGTGCCATTCCTCATCGGAAATTTCAGGGGTCGGCGTCCACTTACTCCCACCGACATTGTTAATCAGCACATCGACCCGTCCATACCGATCTAGCGTCGCTGCTACAAATGCGTCGGCGTCTTCGCCATTTGTGACATCGGCCAGCTTGGCAAATACCTCCGCTCCAAGTGCCTTAACTTCGTTGGCAGCTGCGTCGAGTGTCTCCTGAGTTCTGCCACAGATGCTCAACTTTGCGCCCTCTGCTGCGAAACCGAGCGTGATTGCTTTTCCGATGCCTCGACTGGCACCGGTGACGATGATAACTTTATCTTTAAGGTTTAAATCCACTTCGTTTTCTCCTATTACGATATAAGCGAAATCAATTTAGGAATTACGTTCCGAATGATTGTCAGTGTTCCAAAGATTGAGTAAAATCCCGCACACGCAACGAGTCCAATCTGCCGCCAAATCGCGGGTTGAATTTCTTTCGGCAGGAATTTTCGATTCACGTAGAGGGTGTGCAGCGCAGTGATCACAAGCAAGTACCCACCGATTGTCGCGGAAACCAAAATCATAAAAAACGGCTTCGCCAGATAGAGTGCGACAACGCCCCAGAGGATATAGATGACAAGGATTGGATAATAGATCCATTTCGCATTATGCTCTTCCATTTTCCGCGCACTTGCAAATCCGGTCCAAATAATGTCCGTATAACGACGTGGGACTCCGTCCACACCACCCAACTGGGTTGAAAAAAGCACCCAGAACCCACACAGCAGTGTGAGATACCAGAAGATCCGTCCGCCTTTTGCGGCAAGTCCGTCTGCCTGAAACGCTGCTGCCGACCATTGATCAATCTCTTGTCCTGCGGGAACGAATTCAATTGTCAACATGGCGGGTAGTGCCAGACCGAAGAAACAGCCGATGACCCAGATGTAATACTGCTCGAAGCGGTTATATTTCCACCATTCTCGGAAGCGTTCCAAATTTTCAGGGGTTATCCGAAAGACTTTGCCGATATGCGTCAGCGTCACCTGCTGTCCACCAATCAGAGAGGGGATTGCGCCGACGAGGCTGCTCATACCCCATCCTTTATCACGGACGTAATTGCTGATACCGACGTTTCCCAGTCCGCCGCTTCCCGCGTAAGCAGCAAACGCACCGAGTAACAGCCAATCAATATTACCACCCTCCGCTGATGGCAACGCCCCAAAACTAAAAAATCCTTTGATCACGGTCCACCACACCTTAGGGGGCACCATAAACAGATCGATCAGGAGCAGGTAGCCGATGATCCAGATGACCATTGCTAGCTGGACTTTTTCAAGAGCGTTGTAGATTTTTTTGCCAAATAGGACGATTCCCAAACATAGAAAGAATGCCAGATATGCAAAGAGGCGCACTGTACCTTGGTCAGCTTCCCCCGGCATATATCCCAACCATGCCGCTGCAATAGCTGTGGCGGCGGTCGCTGCCCAGCCGGGCCAGATTCCAAAAAAGTCTATACCGGAATAAAAAAATGCCCAGAACCGCGAGCCCGGTTTGCAACGCATATAACCGCTGAACATCGGTTCCCCGGTGTAAATTGTATAGCGAATTGCTTCCGTGTTGATGAAGGATTGGAGTAGGATGGCGATTGTCGCGATCCAAAGGAGTCGTCCGCCGTACTGTGCGGTGATTGCTGGACCGAGCAGCCATTCGCCGCTGCCGATTGATCCACCCAGCGCGATAATCCCCGGTCCCAAAACGCTGCGAAACGCGCTGCTGAAGCGGTAGGGTGGTGGAGCGGGTAGGTCTGCGACTTCCCAATCGGGCAGACAGCCTCCATCGACCTTCTCCTCTGGAGAATCGCTGATATTTGTGTTGGATTGGTCCATTTTTGTTCCTTTTTGTATTTCGTCTTTAGTGCGTAAGATACTAGATTCGTTTTCGGTTATCTGACCGGATACCCTATTTTAACCTAAGTTGCTAGTTGCGTAATGATATCACATACATGTCGCCCTGTTGGGGCTATGAGTCGGGCAAGATGCCCGACCTACAGGTATCGGGGTTTGACTTTTACTGTGTAGGTTGGGTTGAACAAAGTCGAGAAATCCGATTCGGATGCTTCAAACACCTATCAAAATGGAGGCTCTGTAGATATCATTGAGGAGATAGTGAAACCCAACTTCATACCTCCATGTTCTTGGACATCTGCTAAGAAAAGTGTTGGGCTTCACTCCGATTTTTAAGATTTGAATGAGAATTGTGCATCAGCATTGAGTTATAACAGTTCTTATTTTTGTCTGTTTTCGTTCAACCCAACCTACGTACTATCCACAGTAATAGGCAAGCACTATTGCCCATCGTATGCCTAAGGGTTACGGCATACGGAGTATGCCCACTACTATATAGGCTACTAGCAACTTAGATTATTTTAGCAGAAAGCGATGTTGATGTCACGTGGAAAATTGACAGTTTAGCGATATCCAGATATGCAGATGAACAAGCGAAAGTAAAGGCTGGCATCATCGCTCTATTCTATCAAGATGTTATTCTTCCTAGGGAAACGGTTCGGGCGGTTGGAGTTCCAAGATTTCGAGGAGGTGGCGAATTGGGATGCCATGTCTAACATTACCGTCGCGGCCAACAACTGTATGCGCCTTGAGCAGCGAGTTGATGATTGATTCTTCGGTTGCTTCAATTACGGCGCGAAAGAGAAGGCTTAACGCGCCTTCGTCATGAAAGATTGGAGGTGATTCAGGTGGAGAGGCTCCAATACGATTAGTTGTTGAGAAGGCGATGACGAAATCACCGCTGCCGTGCGATGCGATTGCCCCGGTCCGTGCGAGCCCAAACGTCGCCCGTCTGGCTACGCGGGTGAGTTGCCGGTGGGAAAGCGGTGCGTCCGTTGCAACGATGATCATGATCGACCCCGGTCGCTCCTCTGAGATATCCTCTGGCGTCAAGTGCTCTCCAACCGGAAAGCCGTCTATCCTCAAATCGGACGCTGCGCCGGTATTGGTCAGGACCAAAACACCAGTTGTATACGCGGTTCCATCCACCTGAACCACACGTGAGGCAGTTCCAATTCCAGCTTTCCAGCCAAAGCCGCTCATACCTACGCCGGCACCCACAACACCTTCCTCGATATTCGTGTGAGAGGCAGTTTCCAACGCTTCAAAGACGTGCTCACGTTGGACATGACGCCCTAGAATATCGTTGAGAAAACTGTCGTTACATTCACCGACAATTGGATTAAATGAATAGACGCCCGGATTCTGTGCTGAGACATAATCGACAAGCGCGTCGGCAGCAGTCCAGACGTTGAGTGTGCCCGTTAGGAGAATCGGGGTCTCAATATTTCCTAGTTCAAGCAGTTGCGGCAAACCGATTGATTTGCCGAAGGCGTTGATAATATGCGCTGTCCCCGTCACTTTCTCATGAAAAATATTGCCATCGTGTGGCAAGATGGCTGTTACACCTGTGCGGATGGGCCCGCTGCCGGGAGAGAGCGGTCCTTCCCCCACTATACGCGTGACGTGCCCTACTTTGACGCCGGGAACATCGGTCATTCCGTTGAGTTCACCGGTTGGTAGAACCCCAATTTGGATGCCAATTTCGCGGGCACGGGGTCGATTTGGTTTGACTGGTGTTTGCATTGGAAATTCCGCCTTCTGAGGGTGGATATAAGAACGTGAAACGTAATGTGTGAAACGTAAAAAAATAGTTCATTGGTGCTTGACCTATGGGGTTTATGGAAAGAGCTTGTGAAAAATGCGGTTGCTATTACATGATTTCTTAACATGAACCAATTTGATAGACATTATATCAGAACCCACCAAAACATCAAGCGCATTTACATAGGGGCATTTATGGTGAATGATAAAAATAACTAGTACTCAGTCAGATAAGTTTTGCAATTATTATATATGTAGGACTTACGCACTTTAGACTGTAGTTGCCCGATTCATCGGGCGTATCGGGGCAGGGGTGCCCCTCCCACACACCGTTCAGTGCCCGCTAAAGGGTGAGAAACGGCTTTGACCGTTCGGCTGGGCAAGTCCTGATATGTTATTGTTTGCTTTCAATCAATATACACAACCATAATTTGCCTGACAGAGTACTAGGGCGTGTTGACATTTGAAAATTGAGTCAATATTGATGGACCTCGGACGCATTACCCCAGTGATTGAAGACAAATGGAACGGAGATCTCCGTTCCCTACGAAATATAGGCGCTTCTATAGTACCGGTAGGTACCATCGTAGTGAACAACGATCGTTGTTCACTACAACCGCTGTAGAATGTCAACAGAACCTAGGCACTTTCGCCCCCCGGTAGGTGCGGTTTTATGAAGTTTAATTTATTAATTCGGTAATCGTGATTTTCCTCGAAACATAGGGTAGGTGCGGTTTTCAACCGCGCTGGCGTCGATAGCAAATTACCGAAGTATTTTTTTTATTTTCATGAAACCGCACCTACCGGGGTCATAGCCCGGATTTTTCCCTCCCCGGTAGTCGAGATTTCCTAACCTCGCCGATTTGCAGTGTCCAATTATAGTGAATTCTAAAAATAAATAGACACTTTCGCCTCCCGGTAGGTGCGGTCCGATAAATCGTGACCAGGGTTTCTAACCGCATCGCATAGATGCCGTGGTGGGTTGAAACGGCGCAGTTGGAAACAGTGCCTACCCATTTAGAGTGTTCCATTAATTCTAAGATCTACTATAATTCTAAAATCTACCATAGTTTTGGGCTTTTTAACCATTTTGTTTGAAAAGTTGCAACCGGGAGATCGCACCTACAGTGAAGTGTCGGGATTCAGGGATCCCTTCTACCGGAGAATTAAATGACCCTACGCATTTACAGATTTCCACTTGACACCAACGCTGTGTGCGTAATAGAATAGGGTGCTAATTGAATGGAAGTTTGCTCGACTGTTTCGTAGAGATATTCAGAATCGATCAAGGAGCCTAAACATGGCGAAACGATACAGTGCTTGCCTCATCGGCTGCGGTCGGATGGGGGCGACAATTGATGACGAGGTTCGAGATCATCCGCAAAGTTTTCGATGGATTCCGTACTCGCATGCTGCTGGGCATGTGGCTTCAGCACACACGGACCTGATTGCTGTCTCAGATGTCCTTCCGGAGAAGGTGAAAACAATCCAACAGCGATACAGTGTTCCCGAAGGCTACACGGACTATCGTGAGATGATTCAGAAGGAAAAGCCGGATATTGTGAGTATCGCCACCCGCCCGGCGACGCATGCGGAGATCACGGTTTTTGCTGCGGAAAATGGGGTCAAGGGGATCTACTGTGAAAAACCGCTCTGCTGCTCAATGGAAGAAGCGGACGCAATGTTAGAAGCATGTGAAAGACACAATGTCAAATTCAATTACGGTACGCAACGTCGCTATATGCCACTTTTTCAAAAGATGCGGGAACTGATAGATCAGGGGGAGTTGGGTGATATTCAAGCGGTGATTGGGCATGTCGGCGTCGGTTCAGCGCAGTGGGGACACACGCATACGTCTGACATGCTGCTCTATCTGGCGAGTGATTCTGAAATCGAGTATGTGCAGGGCGATGTGAATGTGGATTTAGCGGACTTTGTCGGGAATCGCGTGGACGACGATCCGGGGATTCCGATGGGATATGTAACGTTCAAGAACGGCGTCCGTGGCTATCTGCTAGCAAGTGGAGGCTTTGAGTTTGAGGTCAGTGGTTCAAAGGGCAAACTTCGTACTTTCAACGATAGTGTGGCGTGTCAATGGCGTAAGGTTCAGGACGAGTGGAACATCCTTGAAGAGGTGCCGTTCCCTGAACCGCCGCGTAAAAGTGGAACTGTTGGGGCGATTGACGACATTGTTGCCGCGATTGAGGAAGGACGCGAAACGACGGGCAATATTCAAATCGCTTGCCGCAGTCAGGAGATGATTCTCGGGTTTGTTGAATCGCAGCGGTATGGTGGCGCGCAGGTATCGCTGCCGTTGGTGGATCGAGCGCTTTACGTTGGACGCCAGAATTGGTAGAAAGGGGTATTTAATGAAAATTACAGAGATCGATGTTTGGACGGTTGTCGTTCCAGTATTTCCCGAAGCGGTACATAGCGAGGAATATGGCGGTTATCCTGATTGGGCGAGGGTGCCCAAGCAGATTATTCGGATGCATACCGACGAGGGTATCACCGGAATCGGTGAAACAGGAAGAGGCCAATCCACACAAGTGGTCGCTCAAGCGGCTGAACAGTTGAAGGGCAGGGACGTGATGAAGATGTGTTTGCAGAACGTCTTTCGTTCAGAGCCGCTCAAGCCGGGTCCCGAATCGCCAGAGGATTGGGAAATCGACCCCGGTCCTTATCCCACCGGATACGAGGCGTTTGAAATGGCAGTTTTTGACCTCATTGGCAAACGGCTTGATGTGCCTGTTCACACCCTGCTGGGTGGTGCCTGTCGGGATAAGGTGCGAGCGGATTTTTGGATCGGTCACCAGACACCGGAGCATACGGGTCGCAGTACGGAGATTGCCGTTGAGCGGGGGTTCACTGGTCTGAAAACGAAATGTCGAATTCAAGAGCCGATGGCGGAACGGATCCGGGCGGTCTGGGAGGTTGGCGGGTCGGAATTCAAAATGACGGTTGATCCAAATGAGCGTTTTTATACCGTAGAACAGACTCTTGAACTTGCCGATCAGATAAAGGAACTTGAGAATGTCGAGGTGTTTGAAGATCCCATCCCGAAGAAGGGGTTACGGGACGATGTGTTAGCACAGTATCGGTACATGCGCGGGGAATTGCCATTTCCGTTGGCACTTCATCTTGGTGGCGCGTCGGATGTGATTAAAGCGATTCGTGCTGACGCGGTAGATTATCTCAACCTCGGTGGTTCTATGGTCAACTTTGTCAAGGCGGCTGCGATAGCACAGGCAGCGGGCATCCCAGTGTGGCATGGATCAGGGAACGATCTTGGGATTATGGAGCGGTCTTATCTACACGCTGCCGCTGTTGCGCCAAACTGCGTCCTCGCCAGTGATTTTGTTGGGAGCTGGACCCGCATAGATGATCTGATTACGGAAGGGTTTACTTTCGAGAAAGGTTACACGCCTGTGCCACAGTCGCCCGGTTTGGGTTGTGAATTGGATCTAGATGCGTTGGAAAAGTATCGGGTGGATAAGTAGAAATGACAACGGAATGGGGGTCAACACAATGCCAGTTATAAAACTTCCCGAAGCCGATTGGGGAGAAGCGTGGCGATTATTGATTCAGGAAGGTGGAACAACGCGAATTTCTAAGGACCACGTTTATATCGTTTCGGGGCGTCAAATCGAATTATTGCAGGACAAACGGTTACCTTTTGAGGTGCTTGATGAGTCAGGCCGTAATTCAGTACGAGGTTTATAGGAGATAGGACGTATGCACTTGAACGCTCAGAGTCTTGTAGTTCGGTGATTTATCGCCGCTGACCACCGTTCCCAACCTCCGATAGATTGGGCAACCACAAGGGTTGCCCCTACAGTCAGGTCCTGTTGTGACGCGCAATGAATTGCGCTACTACAAACTCAACTGCGTAACTCCTAAGGGATTTTGACTATAGGTGTTGAAGTAACTGTTTTTTAATGAAGCACAGGTGTGCCAAACTGTACATGGAGGCATAATATGTTCAAAAATCTGAGCCCGGGTGCTATCGGCATTCAGGCGAATATTGAAGAAGGGCTAGCATTGGCAAAATCCGCAGGTTTTGAGGGGCTAGACGTGAATATCAGCGAAGCGAATACGCTAGCAAGCGAGCACTCTGTCGATTATGTCAAAAACCTCTGGGCGGAGGCGGGCTTGAAGATGGGTGGTTGGGGATTGGCAGTCAACTATCGTGGGAGTGATGTGGAGTTTGACGAAAGCCTATCGCAGTTACCTGACCTAGCGAAGCTTGCCGCAGACCTCGGCTGTCATCGTACAACAACTGTTGTGTCACCGAGTTCAGATGACCGCACATTCCAAGAGAACTGGGATTTTCACATCAAGCGGTTACGTCCCGTTGCGGAGGTCTTGAAGGATTATGGCCATTCACTTGGTCTTGAGTTTATCGGTCCTGCAACGAGCCGCCAGTCAGCCAAGTATCTGTTCACCTATACGATGGACGCTGTGCTCGGACTCGCCGCTGGAATCGGGACCGGCAACGTTGGCTTGCTGTTCGATATGTGGCACTGGTACACTTGCCGTTCTACCCTTGACGATGTCAGAAAGCTTTCCAAAAAAGATGTGGTGTACGTTCACATCAACGATGCTCCCGCAGGAATTGATCCGGACGACCAGATCGACAATGTGCGCTGCATCCCCGCTGAAACGGGTGTGATTCCACTCGCCGAATTGATGCAGATTCTCGATGGTATTGGCTATGATGGTCCTGTGACGGCTGAACCCTTTAGCGCGAAGATTAACGCTATGGAGCCACAGGATGCTGCGAGGACCGCTGCTGAATCGTTAGATACCGTGTGGGTGCAAGCAGGGTTGGCGTAGATAGGAAACCGATTCATCAGTTTTGTAGGATAATGGTTCAAGGAACACAGGTCTACGTTCCTTACGTGCATACCGCAAAGTCAAAGGAAGGATAATTAACAACTGTGCAACTTGTTAACAAAGAAAGTATACTCGAAATTACGAGAGAGTGGGAAGGCGAGCGATTCCCTGACGGCAGACCCCATGTGCCGGACGACATCGTTGAACGGATGAAAAAGGTAACGATCGAGGAGGCGTGGGGTGTACTCCAAGGGCACGGCTACCGTTTTCAGTTTGATGGCGATTGGATGAACCTCCATCCAGACCGTGTCTTAGTTGGAAGAGCGGTGACGTGTATGTTTGTTCCCCTACGTCCAGACTTTCAAAACGTCGTCGCGGAACAGGGAGAAAAAGATAAACGTATCGGTGGACAAAACTCGTGGGTGATTGATACGCTCCTCGAAAATGACACCATCGTTGTGGATCTGTTCGGCAAGGTAAAGAACGGCACTTTCGCAGGTGACAACCTCGGCAATGCGATTTTTGCACGCAGCAAAACTGGTATGGTTATTGACGGGGGCATCCGTGACCTCGACGGCATTTATAGTCTCCCAAATTTTTCCACTTTTGTGCGTGGGGTGGATCCATCAGCCATTGCCGATGTAACCTTGGCAGGGATCAATATTCCGGCTCGCATTGGCGAAACAACAGTCCTGCCGGGAGATATTGTGCTCGGAAGGCGCGAAGGGGTTATTTTTATTCCACCGCATCTAGCACAGGAGGTTGTTGAACGCTCTGAGGACATCCGCATGCGTGACCGATTTGGGCACCAACGCTTGCAGGAGGGGAAGTATACCCCCGGCGAAATCGATGGAGCATGGTCGGACGAGATTAACGCGGACTTTGCAGAGTGGGTAAAAACTCAAGAACTTTAAGGAGAAACACGGAAAGTGGTCCGCCGAGATTATACCTGCCTCACAGAGCGTTTGGAATCCTTAAACTCGTCTCACACACAGATAGAAACCGCAGGTGTTGTGGACAACTATCCCATCCATCGTGTTTCGTTGGAGGCTGGTCAAGGTGTGCACAAAAATATCCTAATCACTGGTGGCATTCACGGCGACGAACCTGCTGGGCCTGCATCGGTGTTGCTTTTCTTGGAGCGAGATAACACCCATCTGTTACAATGTTTCAAGTTCCTAATTCTACCGTGTATCAATCCTTACGGTTATGTGCACAACACGAGGGAGAACAAGCGGGGCGTGGATCTGAATCGTTCGTTTGAAGATACCGACATTGCTGAGGTAGATATCGTTAAAGCAACGATTAAAGGACAACGTTTCGATTTCTGCATTGACTTCCATGAAGATTGGGAAGCGAAGGGTGTGTACCTCTACGAAGCCCAACGCGATGAGCAGTGGATTGGACCCGAAATAACTCGCCAGATCGAGAAGATTGGTCCGATTGATGGAGAGGTTGGAGAAAGTGACCTGCCAATCGCTGACGGTGTTTTTCAGGTGGATCCTGCTTGGGGAGATGCAGGACTGGGTCCCTATCTCTTCCACTTTAATTCAGATCGCGTCATAATTTGTGAGACGCCAACTAGTTGGCACCTTGATCGACGGACAGCAGCTCATTTGATGGCACTGGATACTGCGCTTGCGTCACTGGGGTAAAGAATCTACGAAAAAGGAGTGAAACTCTTCGGGGTGCAAAATGAATACACCCGATTTTCGTGCCATTGCCGCTCAATTTGACACTCAGGAGATTGTGTCAATCGCTTTAATGGGCAGTTTTGCCCGAAACGACGCTGGGACCTTTAGCGACGTGGATATTGTTCGATTTCATTGGAGGAACGACACACGGCAAGTTGAATCGACGACCCATTTCATTCGTGGTGACTTAGTAGTAGTCAGTGATGTCGTGCCATCGCAGATTGAGGGTTGGTTCACGGATCCGGAACAGGCGACGACCTACATTGCCGGTATCCGAAACGCACGGACATTACGCGATGAAGAGGGCTATTTTCGTGCCATTCAAGATCGTGCACATCAGTTTGTCTGGGATGAAGCGATGCAGCAAAAAGCGAATGCTTACGCTAGTTCGCAGATGGTTGGCTGGATCGAAGAAGTTCATAAAGGACTTGAGGGGTTGAGACGATGCGATGATGGCAGATTGATTAACGCGCGGCACGGTCTGTCTTGGGGATTAACGGATGTTATGCGTGTGCAAAAAGGGATTCTCATTTCAGGAGATAATTCGTCGTATTTGGCGGTGACTGCTGCTCTAGGTGAGAGATCGGAATGGGTGAGACTCAGTCGTAAGTCATTTGCTATTGATGGTGACGTTTCGCTGGCGGGTCAAGTCCGGGCGGGATTAAGACTCTATGTCCTCACGGCTGAACAACTAACTGAGATATTCAAGCCTGAGGAACTGACTCTCATTGAAGAAACAGTTAAACGGATTAATGGAGAACTGTAGCATTTTTCGTCAAGCAGATTTATATCATTGCAATCTAAGTTGCTAGCGTATGTTGACATTTGGGTGTCGAGATCTGAATCTTGACCTACAGGCGTCCTGCCGGTGTTTAACTGAGTGGGAGGGACGGGCAAGATGCCCGGCCTAGGGAACTATGTGCGGTGATAGGTTAGGAAATCTGTCGCTACGAGTAAACCTGTCGGGTAGGTCCTAGAAGATCTCGGATGAATCGAGAGCAATCCCGCAACTAGGGCTGTCCGCCCCACAGGTATGTGCAGGTTACAGCATACGGAGCCCCGATAACTCGGGATGCAAACCAATAGTCTACCACTAGCAACTTGGTACTTATCCCATCCATTTTAAGGAGATTTAATGACATCTACAGAAGTTTCATCAAATGTGAATACAAATTCTCAGCCATCTCAGTTGAAGATTACTGATATGCGCCTGACTCAGACAAGGACCGGCGGTCCGATTCTCAAGTTAGACACAAATCAGGGAATCTATGGACTCGGTGAAGTGCGTGATGGAGCGAGCAAAACATATGCACTGTTGCTCAAAAGCCGGATATTGGGGGAAAACCCGTGCAACGTCGATAAGATCTTTCGTCAGATTAAGCAGTTTGGACACCATGCACGTCAAGGCGGTGGTGTCTGTGGAATTGAGATGGCATTGATGGATCTCGCCGGTAAAGCTTACGGTGTTCCCTGCTACCAACTTGCGGGCGGAAAATTCCGTGACAAAATCCGCTGCTACGCCGACACACCATCGCTTAAAGATCCAGAGGAGATGGGAAACAAACTCAAGGAACGGATGGATCGTGGGTTTACCTTCTTGAAGATGGACGTTGGTATTGGACTCGTTCGAGATATTCCGGGTACTCTCTGTGCACCGTCAGGACATCTTGATACAGGCAACCTGATGCATCCGTTCACCGGCATCCGCCTAACAGACAAGGGAATTGCGCTTTTATGTGAGTATGTCGAAACTGTGCGAGAAATTATCGGCTACGAGATCCCGCTTGCGACCGACCATTTTGGTCATATTGGAATTGAGGATTGTATCCGTCTCGGCAGGGCTTTGGAGAAGTATAATCTGGCGTGGCTGGAAGATATGGTGCCGTGGCAATTCACCGATCAGTACGTTCGACTTTCGAATGCGTGTGCGACACCGATCTGTACGGGTGAGGATATCTACTGTAAGGAAGAGTTTCAGACCCTATTTGAGGCGAAAGCTATTTCAATCTGTCATCCGGATATCGCGACATCGGGCGGGATTCTGGAGACCAAGAAGATTGGGGATCTCGCTCAGGAGCACGGGGTCGCCATGGCGTTACACATGGCGGGGACGCCGGTATGTGCGATGGCAAGCATTCATTGTGCGGCAGCGACAGAGAACTTCCTAGTGCTGGAAAACCATTCTGTCGATGATCCGGAGTGGAATGAGTTGGTGACCGGGCTTCCCAACCCAATTATCCAAGATGGATTTATGGAGGTGCCAGATACACCGGGACTCGGCATTGAGCTCAATCCGGACGCGATAAAAAGGAATCTCCACCCGGACGAATCAGAATACTTTGCACCGACAACGGAGTGGGATAAAGAACGGTCACACGATAGGCTTTGGAGCTAGGGCGTGGAACGTGAAAATAATTTGTTCATTGGTTCATTAGTTCATAAGTTCGTCAATGTACCAGTGAATGCTTCAGGGAAGGATTTTCGGTTATGCCGGTTTTTGCAACTGCGGAGGAACTTTACATCTGCATCGGTGGGTTGTTTGAGCGAATGAAATCTCAGGCGCAAGTGCAGCAGGAATTGGCATCGCTGAAATTAACGGTAAGGTTTGCTTACACAAAACCGGAGGCTTCCGTTACGCTTGTCGCGCGTGACGGTGAGGGGATCATCCACTGTGGTGAGTGCAATGAAAAACCGGATGTTGAGCTTGCCATGACCGGAGATGTTGCGCATCATTTTTGGCTGGGAGAAGTTAACGTTATGGGTGCAATCACGAAACGCCAGATTGTGCCCACAGGTTCCCTCTCGAAGATTATGGTGCTCACTCCTCTGATTAAGGCGGGCATCCAGATCTATCCGCAGCACTATCAGGAATATATAGAAAAAGAGAAATGATGTGCTATGGTGAGAGTCTGTGGCTATCGTCGTCGCCACCAGACCCCTACGCCAATCAGAAAGATGATTAGAGGGATTAGAAAGATTGCTGTCATCTGCACGAATGCGACTTCGTGTGGCGTCATCATGCGCAGGCTTCGTTCAGTTGGATCTACCGGGCGGATAGCAATGAGATCCTCCTCCAGCGTCAACCAATTTACCGCGTTTAGAAAGAAATCCCCGCCACCCGTACCGTGGAAGAAGAAGTTGTTCGCAAAATCGGAGTCCCCAACAACAACGATGCGCGTTTTGCTTTCTTCGGGTGTATTGGCGACTCGGTCATCGCCCGGCATTGATTGACTGCCGTCACGTTGGACAGCGACAGCGAGAGATACTGGCGGTGGTGTATCCTCGCCCTCTGTATATGAAAGATCCGGTTCAAAAGTGCCATCCGCTTTCCGTTTAGTTTCGCCCCAACTTCCGCCAACTTCGTCAGTGGTCTTTACGAGTGATTTGATGTTGAGATTACTCCCGGCATTCGTTTTTGGAGTAACAGATCGAGCAAGTTGAAACGTCACTGGCCGATACACCTCCTGTGTGATTTGATGAAACTCAAAATCACTAAGTGTTGGTGCTTCTGGCTGACTGCCACCAACTAGGAAAAAAGCAGGGCGAATGCGATCCAGAACGAGATCGTTGCCGATTATAACTCCCCATTTATTCATCAATTCAACTAACCCTTGATTTGGTTCTTTCGCGGAGTTCAGCGAGGGATCGAGCATCAAGAACAGTTTGCCGTCTTTGTCCAAATATTTGGAAATCGCATTGACTTCGTGTGCCATCAGCGGCGCTTTCGGACCGGGGATAATGAGTGCTGCACAATCGGCGGGAACTTCCGGCTGGGTTACCAGAGACAGTGTCTCGACCCGATAATTCTGCTTTTCTAATTCCTCTTTGGTCTGGCTGTAGCCTTTCTGCTCAAAATCGTCAATCGTTTGTCCTTCATGCCCCGTCAAGAAGTAGATTTTAAGTGATTCATCACGGACTACTTTCAGAATCGCGCTGGTAAACTTCTGTTCATCGACAGTTGTAATTTGTTCCTGTACCCCACCCCTCTCGAACACGGTTGTCCCATCAAACTGAATCTCATATTCTTGGCTCCGCATCGCCCCTGAATAGGGATCCACAAACTCGACCGTGAGTTTATCAGTCTCGCGTTGATACATTTCCAATAAATATTCTGCACGTTGACGATCGCGCGCCAATTGATCGTTGGTAGGATTGAGGCTAAAGAAGGCAATCACCCGGATCTCTCGATCTAGTCCATGTAAGATTTTCTTCGTCTGATCCGACAGGGTATATATCTTATCACTTGTCCAGTCTGTGGAGGTATCGAACCTTTGCACAACGATAACGTTGACAATGACGGCAATGCCGGTTACTAGCAAAACAGCAACGCCAACATTTGTGCCGTAGCGAACTTGACGACTAACAAAGAAGCGCAATATCGCTTGGCGTCTCAGAATGACAAACGCAGTCAGGGACGCGATACCGAGCACAAGGAAGATCCATACAACAAGACGTTGGCGCAGCAACAGACTCGACAGTGTTGCAAATAGAAGGATGAGCGTAAGAAAACCGAGCAGCGGCGCCCACTTATCGCCTGATCGTGATTTTGCATCTTCTGAACGCGGTGTTTCGTGCATCGAAATTACCTCCACTTTGATGATTCAAATGATTTAACTGTAAAGAAGAGACAGACGATCGTGAAACTCAGATAGTAGACTGCGTGCTTGAGGGAGACAGTTCCCCGTGAAAAATCGCTGAAGTGTTCAGTGAGAGATAGATACCCTAAGAAATCACCAACTGTTCCTCCACGACTCGACAAGAAACCGATAATCCAGAGAGAGAGTAGCAGACCGAAGCTAGTTAAGGCAGCAACGATCTGATTTCTCGTCATTGAAGATATCATCACACCGAGCGAGAGGAAGGTTGATCCGAGCAGTAGCAGCCCCAAATATCCACTAATGATTGGTCCGATGTCTAAATTGCCGAATCGGGTCGTTATGAGCGGAAAAATCAGGGTCAACAGCAGCATCACGAATAACATAATCCAACTCGCCAAGAACTTCCCAAGGACAACTTCGGTATCTTTGAGCGGGGAGGTCATCAGTAGTTCGATTGTCCCTGTTTTCTTTTCTTCCGCGAAAAGTTTCATAGTCAAAGCGGGAGTGAAGAAGAGGAGGGTGACGCTGATGTTGTTAAATAGGGTCTGTATTACATCAGTTGTCGAGTACTGATACGCGGCGAAACTCCCCAGAATTACATAGAATAGGAACCCGGAGACCGCTGTAAAAATAAAGAACACGAAGTAGGCGATGGGTGAGACAAAGTAGGTATATAATTCTTTGGTAACGATTACAGCGATGTTTTTCATTTTTCCCCTTAGACAATATCACAAGGACTCTGCCAGCAGACTTTGCCGACAAAAAATGGCCCAAGCGATTCGAGATATTCGGCGGTCTGTTGCGATTTTCTCATCTCACCCACGAGGTGTGACAAAGGATGGAGTGTCGTGCCCATCAATCCAATCACAAAATCGTTATCGTGTGCATCCAGCCCGAAACACGCCAGTCGAATGTCATGCGCGTATCCTGCCTCCACGTAGTTTCGACCAATCATCGCATGTTCCATCAGGATCTTTCCCTGCTCCTGTTTAGGAAGCCGATAGAACTCTGGTTTTCGACGCAGCGGATACCAGATTGCCCAAGAGAGTTCAGGATTAAGTGTATTACGGCGCGGTTTAACGAGCAGCCAATCTTCCAAGTCAGGCTCCCGCCCAGAAGCATAGGTTCTGCCGACCATGGTGAACTCAGGCTTTGGTTGAAGAAGGTTGAATGGCTCACTTGTGAGAAGTCGTCTCGTCTCAGCCACGAGGGCATCCGCGTCCTCTGTCATGAAGAGCAAACCGATGCCTTTCGGATCGTTCAAATCATGATAGAGAACAGCCTCCAAATCACTTGTTTTAAGTGAATTGATTAGCTCGTGTGGTTGGGAGCAGCCCGTGAATACCTGAAGCTGTAAAAATAGGCGGCGTGTACTATATTGGGGTTCTCCGTTGATCGGCGCACCGATTTCACGAACTTCTGGGGCATCGATTGGTTGAACAGGTCTCTTAGATTGCTCTGAGTCCTGACGATGTTGGTGACTAGTAGATTTTTGGGGACGCATGGATTTATTTTCCTCGTTTTTGTCTGTTAATTTTTTTGGCAGGTTTGGTTCACAGTATACTACACGGTCTTCCCCAATTTCAATGAGAATTGCGTTATTCCGTAGGGGCATTTATAGTAAATTTTAGAATTAATGAGACACTCCAAATTGGTAGGTGCTGTTTCCAACTGCGCCGTTTCAACTACCACGGCACCTATGCGGTGCGGTTAAAAACCGCACCTACCAGGGGCGAAAGTGTTCATTTATTTTTAGAATACACTATAAATAACCCTAGGTCATCCTCTAAAGATGGTAGAGCATCCAATAGACGATGATTCCGGTTACGGACACGTACAACCATATCGGAAGCGTCCAACGAGCGATACGCTGGTGTTTGGTGAATCGTTTCCGCAAAGCAAAATAAAGTGTTGTCAAGGCAAGTGGTGGGATCAAAGCGGCGAGGATAATATGAGGAATAAGAACAGCAAAGTAAACGGTACGAATCCATCCGCTCCCTTCAAAGGGAGTTGATCCGGCGTGGTAATGATAGATAAGGTAGGAGGTTAGGAAGAAACCCGATACTACAAACGCCGCGATCATACAGTTTCTATGGGCAACAATTTTACGCCGCCGGATCATCAAGAAGCCAACAGTCAGTAGAACGGTACTTATTGTGTTCAGTGTAGCATTCAGTGTCGGTAGATCGGGGATGGTAATCATTATCCGTTCGCCATTTCGAGTCGTTCGATTGCAGTCTTTGCTCCCTCTCGCGCCAGAGTAGCGGAGTCCTCTCGTGCAACCTGTTTCAGTTTCGGAAGGGCACGCCGATCCCCAAGCTGCCCCAACGCAACGGTTGCAAAGTAACGGACATCGTCATCTGCATCATTGAGGGCTTCAAGCAGGGGAGTTAAATCGTCACTTGTGGCAAGATGGCGTTCAAAATCGCCGATGTTGATTAATGCCTGCGCTGCCTCTCGCCGCGCTTCCCGATCGCCGTGCCGCAGAGTAGAGATCAGGCTATCCATCTCTCCAGTGACGGCGGGCAAATCATCCCAGTCGCAGTCAAGGCAAAACCACCCAATTTTACCAACTATCTGCACATTTTTGCTATGACAATTTGGACATTCTGTAAGCGCTGGCTGAGAATTCATTGTATCTCGGATTCTTCTAACTCTGGCAAATCACGCCAGATTTCGGTCCCCTCCGGTTTGAAGTTTATCGTTGCGATGAACTGCATCCCTTGATAAAAGTTGATTTTGAACTTCCCTCCACCAAAATTCTCCTTGATATAATCCATCGGGTCATCAATTAACGGTCCCATCTCGTCGGCGTGGTAGAATGCAAGCAGCTTAAATCTCACTGTGTTGCCCACCGGCTCTTGCACCAACAGACGTGCGGTGGTTGTGGGAAAAAGCACCTTGAATACGTCCCATAGTTGATCAACCGTCGGCTTGGGGACGCCGAGGCGTTTCTTGAAATCGTTTTCAAGATATTCAGAAAAAAGATTGAGTACCCATTCCATAGTATAACTGCCTTAGTTTGAAGCGTGATTAGTTCATTGGTTCATTGGCTCGAAGGGTTTTTGGTGTGACTTCTTAACATGAGCAAGGTTAAAAGAGTCACGTTTTCCACGTGAAAGTAAAAAGTACACATTTTACACACGAAAATTGGTAAATTGTGTAAAATTCAGAATGAAGCGCGTTGTCGTAGATTATCAATTGTATGGCAAACAGTTACAAACAATTACATTTTATTTTTATTAGCACTCACGCAGTAGAAGATAATTCCAGTTCCCAACAGAATGTTGCGGGGCAAGATGCCCCGCCTACGACTGGCTGCGTAGATCCTATTCATGTGGTATACGGTCAAAGAGGTGTTGGAGAAAGGCTTCAGCGTCTACTCCTACGCAGACGCGTACGTTCGGTTTTTGACGCGCTCTTTCTGGCCGTAAATCAGCGATGGTCATTCCCTGCGTTAAGTCGCTTGAAGTTTCTACCTGCACGAAAGCCTCCACAGTTTGAAAAAATTGGGGATGCGTAAGTAAGCCAATGGGAAGTGCATCGTGGATATAAGTCCCATAAAATTGCTCGTTGGACTGATGATATTCCATAGTGGCTCGCGTGACATCTCGGAGAAACTGCGATAATTTATCGTCCCTCTCACCGATTTCAGCGTCCAAGCGTTTGCCTGTCAGAATCACTTGGTGCGTTACGTCGAGCGGTGCTACTGTTACCGGCACACCAAAATCGAGAACAAGTTGCGCTGCGTGCGGATCGGCAAAGATGTTAAATTCGGCGGTCGTCGTGACATTCCCGTAAGTTTCAAAGGCGCCCCCCATCAACACAATCTCGCGAATTCTTCGCATCCGCGCTGGATGTTTTATTGTTGCTTTGGCGATGTTAGTCAGCGGTCCAACTGGAACAAGAACGAGTTCATCCGGATACTGCCCTACGAGCTCAATGATGAGGTCAACAGCGGGTATCGCTGCCAACCGTGGTTCGGGATCTGGGTAGAGGCGCGAGCCATCGTCCCTCAACAGTTGTGTCACATCTCCGAGACCGTCCGAGCCGTGAACATGTGCTGCTGTCACAAGCGGTTTAATCAGGGGCTGCGACTCCCCCTTGGCACAGATTGGATATTCACTCAGTCCCATTGCTTCTAGCGTCATCAGCAAATTGCGGGTGCAGAGATCGACATGGACGTTACCGCTAACGGAGGTGATTGCTTCTACCTTCAACTCCGGCGAATTGAGTGCGAGGATGATTGCTAGGGCGTCGTCCACGCCTGTATCGGTGTCTAACAAAATGCGCTGCATTGGTTTCAGTCTACGGATGTCGGGTTTGGAAACCCGACCTACAAAGTTTGGCGATCCGTACGGTTCTCCTTGTCATTGTTAGCTCTTCGGGGATGATAGGTGATGCTAAGGAAATAATCAAGGAAAAAATACGGAGCTTGACCGATGGTTTGATACGGGATATCGTTGGTCGCTGATGACACAGCACATTTCACGCGAAAAAGAGGGGGAATCATAGCGGATTTTGCACGGATTTAAGAAAAAACGACGCAACGGTACTAAAAAGTACATTTTTTCTTTCACATTTCTAAAAAAACATGCGATTATGCAATTGTTAGGGGGCTTGAAATCCATTCATAGTGGGAGTTTCAGGCGTTTCTGAAACCTTAAAAATGATAGGCCTTACGCATTTTAGTTCCCTACGGGCTCCTTATGGGGCTTTTACTGTAGTTGTCCAGTTCATCGGGCGTTAACCAAGGAGAAAAACATTATGAAACTGCTTTACATAATTGTGATTTGTATGGTTATCTTTAGCAGCTGGCTTAACTTGGCTCCTGCACAGAATGTAGAATTCCCGGATATCAATTTAGCCAATAAAGTGCGTGAAGCACTTAACCTACCTGCAGGTGCTGATATTCCGAAAGCACAACTGGCAGCATTGACGGTTTTGGATGCTTCGCTACCGGAGGATGCAGCATTGGAAGAAAAAATAAGCGACCTCACCGGTTTAGAGCACGCGACCCAACTGATGAGGCTATTTCTTCGCTTTAACCAAATCAGCGACATCACTCCCCTTACAGGATTAACACAGTTGACAGTGTTGGGGCTCTGGAATAACCAAATCAGCAACATCACCCCTCTCGCAGAACTGACAAACCTCGAAGGGTTATATCTTAGCTCTAATCAAATTAGTGATATCAGCCCCCTTGCCGGATTAACACAGTTGATAGCGTTAGGGCTCTGGAATAACCAGATCAGCAACATCACCCCTCTCGCAGGATTGACAAATCTTGAAGGGTTATATCTTAGCTCTAATCAAATCAGTGACATCACTCCCCTCATAGGGTTGGCAAAACTAACGGAATTATACCTTGCGGAAAATCCGATTACGGATAAGGCACCGCTCCAGACCCTATTGCAAACAAATCTAGGTGTGCAACTAGACGTTGATGTGCCAGGGCCTGCGCGGATACCTGATAGGAATTTACACGCCGCAGTCCGAGAAGCACTTGGTTTGACCCTAGGTGGTGCTTTCACATCAGAGGGACTGCAAGCGTTGACGCACCTAGACGCTTCATCGAGAGATATAAGCGACCTCACCGGTTTAGAACACGCGACCCAGCTGATGAGGTTATCTCTTCGCTTTAACCAAATCAGCGACATCACTCCCCTTGCAGGATTGGTAAACCTTGAAGGGTTAGACCTAGAGGATAATCAAATTAGTGATATCAGCCCCCTTGCAGAACTGACAAACCTTGAATGGTTAAACCTAAAGAATAACCAAATCAGCGACATCACTTCCCTCGGAGGATTGGCAAACCTTGAACGGTTATACCTTGCGGAAAATCCGATTACAGATCAGGCGCCGCTCCAGACCCTATTGCAAACAAATCCAGGTGTGCAACTAGACATTGATGTGCCAGGGCTTGCGTGGATGCCTGATGGGCATTTACGCGCCGCAGTCCGAGAAGCACTTGGTTTGACCCTAGGTGATGTTCTCACGCCAGAGGGACTACAAGCGTTGACGCACCTAGACGCTTCATCGGGAAATATAAACGACCTCACCGGTTTAGAACGCGCGACCCAACTGACAGAGTTATTTCTTAGCTTTAACCAAATCAACGACATCACTCCCCTTGGCGGATTAACACAGTTGACAGAGTTACGGCTCTGGCATAACCAAATCAGCGACATTAGTCCCCTGGCAGGATTGACAAACCTTGAACGGTTAGACCTAGAGAATAACCAAATCAGCGACATCACTCCTCTCGGCGGATTAACACAGTTGACAGAGTTACGGCTCTGGCATAACCAAATCAGCGACATTAGTCCCCTAGCAGGATTGACAAACCTCAAATGGCTATACCTAAGGACTAATCAAATTAGTGACATCACTCTCCTTGCAGGATTGACAAACCTTAAAGGATTATATCTTGATACTAATCAAATCAGCGACATCAGTCCCCTCGGAGGATTAACAAACCTTGAATGGTTGGACCTAGAGGATAACCAAATCAGCAACATCAGTCCCCTCGTAGGGTTAGTAAACCTTGAACGGTTATACCTTGCGGAAAATCCGATTACGGATAAGGCATCGCTCCAAACCCTATTGCAAACAAATCCAGGTGTGCAACTAGACATTGAGGTACCAGGACCTGCGTGGATGCCTGATGGGCATTTACACGCCGCAGTCCGAGAAGCACTTGGTTTGACCCCAAGTGATACTCTCACGCCAGAGGGCCTACAAGCGTTGACGCACCTAGACGCTTCATCAAGAGATATAAGCGACCTCACCGGTTTAGAACACGCGACTCAACTAACAGGGTTATCTCTCGACTTTAACCAAGTCAGTGCCATCAGGGTGCTTGCAGGATTAACAGAGTTGAGAGAGTTACGACTCTGGAATAACGAAATCAGCGACATCACCCCTCTTGCAGGATTGGTAAACCTTGAAGGGTTAGACCTAGAGAATAACGAAATCAGCGACATCACTCCCCTCGTAGGATTGGTAAACCTTAAAGGATTATATCTTGATACTAACGAAATCAGCGACATCACCCCTCTCGCAGGACTGACAAACCTTAAAGGATTATATCTTGATGCTAACGAAATCAGCGACATCACCCCTCTTGCAGGATTGGTAAACCTTGAGGGGTTAGACCTAGGGAATAACCAAATTAGCGACATCACTCCCCTCGCAGGATTGACAAACCTTGAATGGGGGTTAGACCTAGGGAATAACCAAATTAGCGATATAAGCCCCCTTGCAGGATTAACAGAGTTGACAGAATTATATCTTAGCTCTAACGAAATCAGCGACATCACTCTCCTCACAGGACTGACAAACCTTGAACGGTTACACCTAAGAGCTAATCAAATCAGTGAAATCACTTCCCTTGCGGGACTGACAAACCTAGAATATCTAGACCTTGCGGAAAATCCGACTACGGATGCGGCGGTACTTCACCCCCTCCTGGATCAGAATCCGAATCTGGAAATACACATTGATACGCATCGTATTTCGTCCGTGTCATTTTCGCCGGATGGGCTGCTGCTTGCGTCTGCATCTTCTGATAGCACAGTGAAGTTATGGGATGTGGCAACGAGACAAATCATTGCGACACTTGAAGGACATGCAGATGTTGTCACGTCCGTGTCATTTTCGCCGGATGGGCTGCTGCTTGCGTCTGCATCTTCTGATAGCACAATGAGGTTGTGGGACGTGGCAACGAGACAAATTATTGTGACACTTGAGGGACACACGGAGGGGGTTAATTCAGTGTCATTTTCGCCGGATGGGCTGCTGCTTGCGTCTGCATCTTCTGATAGCACAGTGAAGTTATGGGATGTGGCAACGAGACAAATCATTGCGACACTTGAGGGACACACGGAGGGGGTTAATTCAGTGTCATTTTCACCCAATGGTACACTCCTCGCTTCCGGTGGAGGTAGATTTTTGGGGAGTGGTGGAAGCCTAAAGTTATGGGATGTAAAGACGAAAGAAAATATCGCCACGCTTCTGGAACATCATACTCCGGTCATTTCAGTGTCATTTTCGCCAGAGGGCACACTCCTCGCTTCCGCATCTTATGGTGGTGGTATTGGCATAGAGTTGTGGAATGTGGCAACACGTGAAAATATCGCCACGTTTTATGGGGGTGCAATTGGTGGTACTACTTCTGTATCATTTTCGCCTGATGGAACGCTGCTCGCTGCTGGAGGTGCACAGTTCTTAGCTAGCAAGGTAGAATTATGGGATGTAACGACACACGAAACCATTGCCACGCTTGGTGGACACACGAATGATGTTTTGTCTGTATCGTTCTCATCAGATGATACCCTACTCGCCTCCGGATCGGCTGACGGTACAGTCCGGTTTTGGGACGTTGCTGAGGCAGCGCGCAGGCTAGTAAAGATCTCTGGCGATGTACAGCAAGGCGCATTCGGCTCAGAACTCACAGAGCCTTTGGTTGTCGAAGTGAGAGACCGGGACCATAATCCCTTGCCAGGAGTTCAAGTTACATTCACGGTCACTACTGGAGAGGGAAAACTGAGTGGACAGTCCACGATTGCGCATGCAACGACGGATGCCAATGGCAGGGCAGCGCATACGCTCACCCTCGGTTCCGTGGAAGCAAACACCGTTGAGGTATCTATGGGACACAAGTTGGTGACGTTTAACGCTGTGGGTATCTCGTCATATCAACTCACCTCTTTTGAGGGAGTGTCTGCATCATTTTCACCGGATGGTGCGCTGTTCGCCTCCGGGATAGGTGATGGTACAATCAAGTTGTGGGATGTCGCGAGTCGAGAAAGTATCGCCACACTTGAAGGGCATACAGATGTTGTCACGTCCGTGTCATTTTCACCGGATGGTGTGCTGCTCGCCTCCGGGATAGGTGATGGTACAATCAAGTTATGGGATGTAGTGACACACGAAACTATCACCACACTTGATGGGCATACGGAGTCGGTTATTTCACTTTCGTTTTCGCCGGATGGTGCGTTGTTCGCCTCCGGGTCATTTGATGAGACAGTGAGGTTATGGGATGTGGCGACACACGAAAGTATCACTACACTTGAAGGGACTTACTCATCGTTTTCACCGGATGGCAACCTACTTGCTTTTGCGTCTAATGGTAACGTAGTTAAGTTATGGGATGTTCGGAGTCGCGAAACCATCACCACACTTGAGGGACATACGGAGTCGGTTATTTCGCTTTCGTTTTCACCGGATGGTGCGCTGTTCGCCTCCGGGTCACTTGATGGGACAGTGAGGCTATGGGCTGTAACGATAGGAAAAATTATCACTACACTTGAAGGGCGTACAGACTGGGCTTCTACTGTGTTTTCGCCGGATGGGAATTTGCTCGTTTACTCCTCTCCTGATGGTATCAAGTTGTGGGATGTAGCGACTCAAGAAACTATCGCTACGCTTACGGGTGATGTTCGGCCTGCGACATTTTCGCCGAATGGGACGCTGCTCGCCTATCTTGAGAACCCCGAATTGTTTTCCTACAGGATTATTACTGGCACGTTGAGGTTGTGGGATGTAATAAAACAAAAAACTATTGCCAACGTTGGAGAATATGCAGGATTAATTGCTTCGTTGTTGTTCGGGAATTCTGTGTGGTTTTCGCCGGATGGGAATTTGCTCGCTTACTTGTCTCCTAGCGGTATCAAGTTATGGGATGTGGCATCCGCCCTTACACCTTCTGAACCCGAAAAAATTGCAGCAGACGTGAACAGCGATGGTGTTGTGAACCTCCAAGATTTGGTACTAGTGGGTTTAAGCCTCGGCAAGACGGGACAAAGCACTGCGGATGTCAATGTGGATGGCGTTGTCGATATCAACGATCTTGTCAATGTCGCTGGGGCACTCGGCATAGCTGCATCCGCCCCGTCCTTATACCCACAAGTACTCGCAATGTTCTCCGTCGTGGACGTGCAACAGTGGCTTTCCCAAGCGCAACAATTAGACCTAACGGAGGCGATTTCGCAAAGGGGCTTTCGCTTCTTAGAGCAACTTTTGGCGGCGTTGATTCCCAAAGAGACCACTCTCTTGCCCAACTATCCGAATCCGTTCAACCCGGAGACATGGATTCCATACCAGTTGGCAAAACCTGCTAATGTTACGCTCACCATCTATACTGTGAATGGACAGGTGGTTCGACAGTTGGTACTCGGCCATCAACTCCCCGGTACCTATCAAAGCAAAAGTCGCGCCGCGTATTGGGATGGACGAAATACGGTCGGTGAGTCTGTCGCCAGTGGTCTCTATTTTTATACGTTGACAGCGGACGAGTTCACTGCAACGCAGAAGATGTTGATCTTGAAATAGTATCAAATGATCAGCTGATGGTTGGAACGCTGATGTTTATTGCGTTCCAGCCATCACCAATGAGCGGATTGGATTGACTGAACTAGCATATCCTTCGAGCAATTGACGCGCTTGGATAGAAGCATAACCCAGTATAGCAAAGGGCTATCGGGTATCAACCCCATGTTAGGGTCATTTAGTTTTTGGCTTTGTGTTGGTCTTGTAGGATAAGTTGCTATAGGGAAGTCGCTCCCCGATAGATTGGGAGGCAAGCACCTACAGTGAGGTGTCGGGATTCAGATGTCCCTCCTACAGGAGAGCTAAATAACCCTATGTCACGGATTTTGATGTTGCATTATTCGTGCGCCTGATATATCATAGCACGGGTTGCTATCTGTTGTTCCAGTGCCTGTCTGAATCGTGAAACATGAAACGTAATGCGTAAGAAATCCATCATGGTTTTATTAGTTCATTTATGGTAGATTTTAGAATTAATGGAACACTATGAACGAGCCCTGATAGGTCGGGGGTCGCAGAGTTACGGCACACGGCGTGTGCCTACTACTATATAATGTCTACTTATTTATCTAATTCACCATAGTTCTAACAGAGTGATAGGTGGCAACTTAGGTTATCATGGACCGTGCCACAATCCGCCGGGGTTCTGGCAGCCATTTTCAATAGGACATGGGGAGGGTGTATGAAAATTACTGTTCTTGGTTCAGGTACTTCGACAGGTGTTCCCGAATATAAGTGCGATTGTGAAACCTGTGAAGATGCCCGAAAGTTTGGGTCCAAGAATTATCGGACGCGCCCATCAATTCATATCGAAAGGGATGAGAAACACCTACAATTTGATCTCGGTCCCAATTTCATAGACCAGATTGACCGAAACAAGATTGAGTGGATTGATGCTGTTATTTTTACCCACTGCCACGCAGATCATGTGAGCGGAACCAACGACATCGTCATGCCGTGCCGTAAACAGCAGATGGACATGCCTATCTACGGTCCGGAGGAGACCATCCGCATCCTGCAGCGCAATTTTGATTATATGTTCAGTAAAGAGACCTTTCAAGGCGGTGGTGTGGGACATCTGCTACCTAACATAGTGGAAGAACCATTTCGTTTACATGGGTTTGAACTCACCCCAATTCCGGTTGAACATGCTGCTGTGCAAACCTTCGGCTATCGGATTGATAACTTCGGTTACGTGCCTGATGTGAAGCGGCTGCCCGATGCTTCTAGAGACTTGCTGCAAGGTATCGATTTATTAATTATTGACGCGCTCAGTTTTAATCCTCGCCATCCGACCCACTTTTCGGTCGGGGAAGCGTTAGAAGTTGTTGATGCACTGCAGCCCAAGGAGACCTATTTTACGCATATCATGCACCGACTCGACCATCGGTACTTTCCGGATCAGTGTGCGGAACAGGAGATTGATCTGCCCGAAAATGTATATCTAGCCTATGATGGACAGGTATTTGAACTTTCTTGATATTTATAGTGGATCTTAGAATTAATGAGACACTCCAAGCCGGTGCGGTTGGAAACCGCACCTACCGGGGCCCGAAAGTGCCTATTTATTTTTAGGGTTCACCATAGTAAAGGAAAAATGACACAATGCAGAAAACAAAGATTGAACGTGTAGAAACGATTCTCTGGGATCGTTGGCTTTTGATAAAGATCCATTGCGAAGACGGCACAGTCGGTATTGGAGAGGGCGGTGTTCACGGCTGGCAGCGACCAACGCAGACGATGTTAGAGGTTATGTCGCCGTATCTGGTGGGCAAAGATCCGTCGCTCATCGAACACCATTATCAATGGTTGTACCGCTCATCGCATTTTATGGGATCGGTCGTTCAAGGCGCGCTTTCAGCGATTGATATTGCACTCTGGGACATCAAAGGGAAGCGACTTGGTGTGCCGATCTACGACCTGATGGGAGGTATGACGCGTCACCGCGTCCGTTGTTACATGCATGTGGGTGGCACAACCTTAGATGACTTAGCAGCGGATGCCGTGAAGAAGGCGGATCAAGGCTTCACTGCGCTCCGTTTCTCGCCATTTCCACAAGACTTCCATCTCCATAAATCGTACTCAGAGTGGGCAGACGAGGCGGTACGTCGTGTGGGAGCGGTACGCGAGGCCGTGGGCAATTCGGTTGATATCTGCGTCGAAATTCACCGACAGATGAATCCCGCAGAGTCTATCTGGCTGGGTCGGCGTCTGGAACAGTTCAACCCCTATTTCTATGAAGACCCAATGTTGCCCGACAGTCCGGCGATCATGGGCGACGTACAGGAACAGTGTAACCTGCCGATCGCAACAGGCGAACGATTCGCCAGTATCTTTGAATTTCAACAACTCCTTGAAGCCAAAGCGACTTCGTACATCCGTCCGGACCTATGTCTCTGCGGCGGGCTGTCGGGGTGTAAGAAGGTAGCAGGGATGGCGGAGGCACACCACGTTAAAGTCATTCCACACAACCCACTTAGCCCGGTGAGCACGGCAGCATGTGTGCAGCTAGATGCCTCAATTCCCAACTTCGCACTTCAGGAATACACCGGTGAGGCAGAGCCACCGAAGAGCGATTTGCTTGTGGAACCGTTGGAGCTGAAGGAGGGTTATCTGACGGTGCCTGAGGGACCCGGATTGGGAATTGAGTTGAATGAAGACGCTTTGAGCTATCCTGTTCAGGACAAGGTCCTAGATACACCGATTGGCTTTGACGGATCTGTGCAAGATAGATAAATGAGACATGCGTCCATATTACTGCTGCACGGTTAGGACTCACGTAGTAAAATACTCAAAATGAACACCAGACCCATAAATGCGTAATGCGTGACACGTAATGAGTAACCTTTTCAGGGGTGTTGGTGTAAATTGTCTGAATCAGGATTTTCAGGATTCAAGGATCTTCAGGATAGAAGTTACGTAGTTCAACGCTCATCGTCAACCCCCAAAAAAGTTGCGCCATATTCTTGGGTTATAGTCGGTTAATTTATTAAATACCCGTTACGTCGGGCAGTAGCGTGCGGCGAATTGAGCGAGTTACTTTAGCGCGGCCTTCTTAGTATCTGCCGCGCAATAAATTGCGCTACTACAAACTCAAGTGCGGTGCGATTCTGCGTAGCAACACATAATGTCGGTTAGATTCTGACTTGGAGAACTTACCTCCACAAACCTCACCTTAACTGCGTTACTGGAAACAGCAACGTGGAAAGCAAAGGGAAAAGGTGCATGGCTCGTAGGGAATGTAGACCTTATAGGTTGCCACATCCGGTTACAATGATACGGCAAGGCGAAAGCCGAACTCATGATCGAAGCCTCGTGAAGTTTGAACAGGTGAATCTACAATCTTTAGCCTGTAACCAAAAGGTGTGAGCAACGGATAACATCTCGCACTTATGTTATCTGGTAAGTCAGACTGCTCCGGGGTAAAGTGAGTGCCTAACTCATTGATGATATATGTTTTGTCAGAGCAGAATAGTCCCTAAGTCACCCCGATTATCGGGGAGACATGGGAGAGGCGGACAGATAAGCCTGTCCAAGTCAGAATACTGAAAATGAAATACAACAGATTCAGGGAAAATGAGCGCAAATCATGGTTACGCATGGCGACTCGTCCCCAAAGTTCTGATATTCCATCAGTAAGTAGGGTTGAGATTATCTCTTGGGATAAATAACAGAGTCAGCCAACCTAAAACTCGTAATGCCATAAGGTGTTACTATCCCGTATGAGATAATCGGTAACTGACGGTGAAAGCCGAGTGCGGTGAAAATCGCACGCTCGGTTTGGAAGCAGGGAAAAATCCGTGAGGATTCTACCTATGCTTACTAAGTCCTAACAGTATTAGGTACAGATACAACTGACGATTCGATTCAAACTAGGCGTGTGAAGATGGCGCGATCCCTCAACAGTAAATTTCCAACAGCCGACAAAGTTTTTCAGAACCACCTCCAGAATCTGGAGAAGAATGGATTTACCATAGTCTCGAATGTTCTGACCGAAGATGAACTTTGCTTTCTTCGGGGCGCACTAGATAGCATCTACGCAACCTTCGATCCTGAACGAGATGGACTTCGGAAGGTTGAAGGCTACCATTTTGCCTCTAACCTTGTGAACAAGGGTCCCTTCTTTGAATCGATATTTTTGCGCAGCCCGGTCTATGACCGCGCACGCCATCTGCTCGGGGAAGATTGCATCCTTTCTAGCCTCAATTCCCTCGAACCGTTGAAGAATCAAGGCAGCCAAGGGCTCCACCGCGATGGGCCACCTGCACCCGATTCAGGGCCTATCGTTGCGAATTCACTGTGGGCGATTGACGATATGAACAAAGCTAATGGTGCGACCCGGCTGGTTCCGGGCAGCCATAAGACTGATGAACCGCCGCCCGACGACGAGACGGGTGTGGTCTATGCTGAGATTCCAGCCGGCAATGTTATCGTTACTAACGCGCATATCCTTCACGGGGCATCCGCTAATCCATCGGGCCGTCGACGGCGGGTCATGCACGGTTATTTCACGCGGCGTGGATTGTCACAGCAGCTTGAACAAAGAAAATATCTGTCGCCTGAAGTCCAAGCCCGGGTGTCCCCGCTTGCTCGTAAGGTCTTGGCATTGGATGGTGATTAAATATAGTGGGACTTGTATAATCAGATAACGAACACTGAATCGAAGGAGGATTTATGGTTTCTGATTTTGAAATCTATCTGTTTGATTTACGCGGCTATGTCGTTTTGCCAAATGCCTTGACCCCCGAAGAGGTTGCAGAGCTCAACGAATGCCTTGATGCGATACCACCGTTGGAGGCGGGTGAATGGTACGGTTACGTTCACGCGCACCGGTATGGCACAACTGACGGTTTTAATTTACAACAGATCTATGAAGCGGGTGAACCTTTTGAGCGGTTGATTGATCATCCTTCATGGATTGACAAGGTGAAACACTTTGTCGGCGGGGAGGGCACCTTTGATTACCACCACGGTCCTCTGTTTATAGACGAGAACTTCGCGACCTTCCGTGGTCCGGGAGAAGCTATTGGACTGCATTCCGGAGGATACCCACCCATCCATCGGAATCAGTTTCGGTATCACAATGGTCGTTTCATGTGTGGACAGATCGATATCCTCATTGCGCTGACAGACTTTGGACCGGGCGATGGCGGTACAATGATTATTCCGGGCAGTCATAAATCTAACTTTAGGCACCCACACTACGACGAACATAGAATGGCAGTGGGAGCGACAGTCGAAGGGATCGAGGGGGCGGTTGAAATCCAGATTAATGCTGGTGACGCACTACTTTTCGTAGATGGAGCCGCGCACGGTTCAGCGAAGCGGGTGAACCCCGGTATTCGCCGAACCATTGTCTATCGCTATGGACCTTCTTGGGGCAATTTCCGATACGGTTATCAACCCTCGCCGGAACTTTTGGAACGCTTGACCCCCGAACGCCGGCAGATTGTTCAGCCGTTGGAGCTGATACCGAGAGAGCCGAGTAGGGTACCTGTGGAGAGTTAGGGCGTATTTAAAAAAAGATGTAAGACGATAAAGGCGTGAAACGTGAAGACTATCGGTTCATTAGTTCATTGAGAAGGAAAGTGCAAGCTGCAAAGGGGTTACTGATAAGTTATGATGAAGCTGGTTTTCGCGCTTTGACGCAGTACATGGGCCATGCGAAGTAAAATTCATCTGGCTCCCAATGAACAGCGAAGAGTGGTTCTTCCTCTGGCGTCAATTCATCAAATGCGGCGCGGATCTGTTGAACCCGTTCTGGCGAATTACCGGGGCGGTCGGCCCACCACGAAAACGGTTGAAGGGCGTTATGTGTATGCACCTCTCCTTCGATACTGAATTCAGCTCCCTCGATCATCTCTCGCCACTGTGAAGGGGGATATCCCCATACATGGGAATGGTCTCGCAGTTTTTCCACGCGGTTTTGCCATTCGATGAGTCGCTCTGATTCTGGGCAGACGGAATCTACCATGCAGAACAATCCCCCCGGACATAACACTCGATAAGTTTCCGACAAAAATTGTGGTACAGCCTGAAAATGGTGCGGGGCGATCCGACAGGTGACCAGATCGAAAGATTCCGCTTCAAATGGTAAAGCTTCCGCTGGGGCGACTTGGAAGTCGATGTTTTGTAGCCCGCGTTCATCGGCGAGTGTTTTCGCCTGATTGAGCATCGCGGGGGTCAAATCTGTCGCGATGACGTGCGCAACTTTTGGTGCGAAAGCAAAAGCAGTAAAACCTGTTCCGGTGGCGATATCAAGGACTTTTTCGGTGCCATTCGGTTCTGCAAAATCGACGAGCACCCTCAGTGTTTCTCCCTCCGAATGACCCTTGCTTTGGGCATAGTATTTGGCATGTTGGCTAAACTGTTGACGTACAGCGTCGTGAATTGGATCCATTATACTCCCTTGAAATTAATGTACATTATTTATAAGTGTTGTCTATATCTCCGGTTAAGGTGATTTAGCTATCCTAGTGCAAGTTGCTAGACGGTTTGTAGGTCGAGTTTCCATGCCCGACACCTATCAGAGATAACCCAATGGACGACACACCTGTCGCCCCTCTGGGGCTTGGCAGAATTGGTTTACCGATGCGCTATACACCTATCGCCCCTCTGGGGCTATAAGTCGGGCAAGTCGCTTTGGATCCCCCCGATAAATCGGGCAACTACAACAGAGGCTCCATAGACAAGCCCATAGGGAACAACGATCGTTGTTCCCTACAGAAGTTCGTAAGTTCTAATATGTTATTGTTTGCTTTCAATCAATATACACAAGCATAATTTGCCTGACAGTGTACTAGTACTCAGTCAGATAAGTTTTGCAATTATTATATATGTAGGACTTACGCACTTTAGACTGTAGTTGCCCGATTCATCGGGCGTATCGGGGCAGGGGTGCCCCTCCCACACACCGTTCAGTGCCCGCTAAAGGGGGAGAAAGGGCTTTGACCGTTCGGCTGGGCAAGTCCTGATATGTTATTGTTTGCTTTCAATCAATATACACAACCATAATTTGCCTGACAGTGTACTAGTACTCAGTCAGATAAGTTTTGCATTTTCCTGTTGGTATGGTATGATGGTATTGCCCCCTATTGCTTCTGATACAACTCACTGTCAACGAATGGAGGAGACCATGCCAACTTACAAATATCCAGTGACCTTATCTCCCGGTCAACGGAAGGCGCTAAAAGCCCTCTGCAGACGAGGCGCGATCTCTGCGAGAAAGTTAGCGCGCGCCCGTATCCTGCTACTTTCTGACCAAAATCGTCCTAAAGGCGCGATGGAGGACCATCAGATTCATGAAGTGCTCGATGTCAGTCGAGCGACAATTCGCCGTGTGAGACAAAAGTTTGCCACCGGTGGATTAGAGACGGCTATTGAGGAGTTGTCTCGTAGTGGTAGACCACTGAAGTTCGATGGTTACCAACGTGCACAAATCACCGCCTTAGCTTGCAGCGATCCGCCAGAAGGACATAGCCAGTGGTCTTTGCGCCTGCTAGCGGACCACTTAGTGGAGTTAGATGTTGTTGATGATATTTCCCACGAAACGGTGGGGGGCATCTTAAAAAAAACCAATTGAAGCCTCACCTGAAAAAGCAATGGTGTATTAGACAGATAACTCCTGAGTTCTTATGGGAGATGGAAGCCATCTTACATCTATATCAACTCCCTTATGACTCGATGTATCCGGTGGTTTGTATTGACGAAAGACCTTGCCAGTTAATTGATGACATCATTACACCGATACCGATGAAATCAAATACACCCAAGCGACAAGATCATCATTATAAGCGCAACGGTGTAGCAAGTCTGTTCATCGCTTTTGAACCTCTAACCGGTCAACGCATCGTAGAGGTGCGACACCGTCGCACCAAAACCGATTATGCACATTTTTTACAGAAAGTCGCTCAACATTATCCAAACGCAACTCAGATTGGGTTGGTTCAGGATAACCTAAACACCCATACGCCGTCAGCATTCTATCAAACCTTTGAACCATCAGTGGCGTTTGAATTGACCCAATTGTTTGACATGTGTTACACCCCCAAAAGCGCGTCGTGGTTGAATATGGTTGAGATTGAGTTGTCCGTGCTCTCAAGGCAGTGTCTGTCTCGACGCATTGGGCAGATCGCGGAGTTAGAGCGACAAATCAACGCTTGGGTGGAAGATCGAAATCGAAAAAAAGTACGGGTCAACTGGCAGTTTACTCTTAATCACGCACGGAATAAGTTCAAACGTTTTTATCATCACTCACAAACATAATTTATTTGACTGAGTACTAGATTCTGTTGACATTTGAGAAAGTAATTTATCTCTGCTCTGAGAATCTTCAATGGGCAAGCACAAGACCCCGATGAATCGGGATTTCGCTACACTCAACCTGCCCCTACATTAGGCGGATTCTTTGTAGGGGCAACCCTCGTGGTTGCCCGATTGTAGGTCGATTTTGGAAAATCGACCTACAAAAACTCTCCCAATGCACAGCCAAGCCCTCCGTTCCGAAGGTGTTCCACCTAAATCCCCAACCCCTCTGATAAGAGAGGAAAGACAAGTGGCACATCCCGATAGAATCGGGGGGAGAGGATCCTCTAACCCCCCTAGCCCCCTTATCAGGGGGAAGTCCGAGTCAGGGGAGTCACAGGGGGACGTTGGAAACTTCGCGAAGGTCGGAGTAATTGGTCATGTTTGCTTATTTCTCTTATTCACCACATGATAAGCTATCTTCAGTTAGGTGGCGGTGCAGGAAGCGAAATGTCCTCTGTCCGTTAATCTCATGTCCGCTATCGAAGAACTCGATTTCTGTCCGATCGGGGATTCCAAGATTGGCATAAAGGTGACGCACAATTGCGTATTCGTAAGCGACCCATTCGTCTGGTGCCACGCCGTCGTGGTGTCCGCGCTCGACCATAAACGGTCTGGGTGCAATCAACCACGCCATTTCTGCGTAGTTAAAGGTGTTGCCGAGATTGAATTCTGGCATCTCATATTCGCCGCCAAACATATAGCTATAGTGAGAATCGTATGTCGCATTTTTGACGATCCACTCGTTGAAGTCTGCCGAACAGATGGACAACGCATAGCCGTCGAGTAGGGCGGGCACGCGCATGGCGGTCTTGCCGCCGTAGGAGAGTCCGTAGAACCCGATCCGTTCAGCGTCCACAAAGGGTTGTTCTGCAAGCCATTCAAGCGTCCGTTCGTGCTGGCGGGTGATTAACGAAAAGAGTGACCACTTGACTGGGTTTGCTTTGCGTTGGATAACGCGGAAAGCATCCTGACCGATGTAGGCATTTTGCGGGGCGTAGACAATGAACCCTTGATTCGTCAACTCAGCACCGTAGGCGTTATACGGGGATTCGATTTTCGGATCGACGACCTCCTGTGAGCGGCCTTCCAATCCATGTTGGCAGACCACGACTGGTCGACGCTCGTCCGGTTTAATTTCTTTGGGAACTAATAGGATGCCGTACGCAAACGTATCCTCCCAAACGTCAAGGACAACTTCATAGCCCTTAAAGCCCGGTTCATCGTAAATCAGCCGGGTCCGGGGATTGGCTGGGACACTCGGCGGTGGACATCTGCCGATAACCTCATCCCAGAGATAGTCACGATAGTATTGACAGGTTTCCTGCCACCGTTCAATTGAGGAGCGGTCCGCTTTTGACCAGAGTGCTTGACGTCGGGATGCGGCTTGACGTAAAGCATCTTGTGTAAATGCCACTAGTTGATGAAACTGTCGGTTTAGCCGTGTTTCAGGTGAAAATCCTGTACGTCTCTCCTGTGGTGGCGTTCCCGATGGACCAATCGGTTGATCCTGACCGAGTGCGTTAAGAAAGTTCGTCAGCGCAGCATCGGATCCGGGCGAGCCAACACCGCCCTCCGATTCCACAAGGCTGAGATTTTGTCCAACTCCCAACTGTTCATACAACGCGTGCGCCCGATTAAACTCCGCCTGCACCAATTCTATTGGTGGCGAAATCAGTCTTCCCGGCGCAGCGCCAGCGCGCCCATCACGTACCGGCGGAGGTCCATCCACTTCAACGCCCTGACTGGCTTCGATAATCAACGTTCTCGGTGCAATGAGGCTCGCTATTTCTGCATCGCCAAATTCGTGCAACAACGCCCAAACATTGCGATAAATCGGTTCTTTCCAAACCTCTTCACGCGATTGAAAATAGCCACTGACAACCGCTGCATCGATCCGTGTGTCCGTAGCAGTACTGTATAGCGCCAACAAGGCTCCTTCGCCGTAGCCGATGACTCCAATTGGTGAAGGATTTTCTCCGCGGCTCATCCAATCCACCAACGCGAGGATCTTCTGTACCTCGTAACCGATGATGTGTCGCCCCAATTCAAAAGCCATGCGATAGATGAATTCACGGTGAGTCTGGTTGGTCATGCGGCCTATTTTTGGGTTGCCCGACCAGCTGTCGGCTCGGTCTATCAGCGTAGGTACAACGACTCTGCAGCCCTGTTCAGCCAAACGGCGGGCAAACTGTGCCTCCTGTGAGATTCCCTCTGATAGCCCCATAAGCATCTCCGGTGTCCAGTCTGCATCGGGTAGCGCGATTACTTGGGCGACAGGCTCACCAGCCGGTTCTAGGAGGAGCCCTTCTCCATCCACACCGTCGAATACGGGCCAACGTACAGCGTACACGATATAATCTGCTGCTTTTGCAATTTCGGCTGTTTGCGCTGTTGTTGCAGTGTAGTGGAGTACATCAATGGGCAGTCTCTCATCCACGCAACCGATATACTGCCTGAAGCGTTCACGATTTGGCGCGATTGAGGCGGCATAAGCCGCGTGGGAGCAATAGTCCCGATTCCACAACCGTTGACGCGATTCGACGGAGTCCGCCACCGCTTGCGCTACAAACCCATCCAAACTTGTTACCATTTGGGCGGCGAGATCACCACCCATTGTTAGAGGGTCTGTTCCCGGTAAGGTGTCAGCCTCTGCTGATGACGCTGAAGCCAAAAACCAAAGACCAAATGTAGAAGTATTCATAGAAAAATGTCCTCCACGTTTTACACAATCCCATCTTGCTTCAATTGATTAACTTCCTCTGTTTCTAGCCCTAGCAAGTCGGTTAAAATTTCCGATGTATGCTCTCCGAGATTTGGCGCAGGAGCATCAATCTGACCGGGTGTCTCTGATAGTTTGATCGGAATCCCCGGAATCTGAACAGTGCCGGTGGTATCATGTTCGATCTCAGCAATCATATCCCGTGCTAGCACTTGGGGGTCGTTTGCGACTTTATCAACAGTGTTTACTGGGCCACAGGGTACACCAATCGCCTCCAACGCTTCAACCCACGCATCGGTGGTGCGGCGGCACATGATTTCAGCGAGAATTGGAAAAAGGGATTCGTGGTTCTCGGTGCGCAGCGCATTCGTGTGGAACCGCTCATCGTCGATTAACTCAGGATGACCGACATGTTCACAAAACTTCCGCCACAGATCATTGTTTCCGATTGCGATCACCACATAGCCATCGGCGGACTCAAAGACCTCAAACGGCGTTATTGCTGGATGTCGCCTACCCAACGGACGGGGAATGTCGCCGGTGGAAAAATACCGAACCATTGCGTTTTCCAAGATTGCCACCTGACAATCGAGCATCCCAACGTCAATGAGTTGTCCTTCACCAGTTTGATCGCGATGCCGAAGTGCGGAGAGGATCCCGATAGCGGTGAACAACGCCGACGTTATATCGCCAATTGAAGTCCCCACCCGCACAGGTGGACGATCCGGCTCGCCGGTTATACTAATAATTCCTCCCATTCCCTGAATAATCATATCGTATGCTCCCCGCATTGCATACGGTCCTGTCTGTCCGAATCCTGAGCAGGCAGCATAGAGCAGAGACGGATGGTGCTCCTTGAGCGATTCGTAATCCAATCCAAGTTTTTCCATCGTCCCGGGTCGAAAATTCTCAACAAGGATATCCGACCCCTTGACCAATTCTAGAAAGAGTTCCTTACCGCGTGGAGGCTTCAGGTTTAAAGTAATACTTTTTTTCCCCCGATTGACGCTCATAAAGTAGAGACTGAAGTCATTTTTGAAGGGGCCAAAGTCTCTTGCCTCATCTCCGGTCCCGGGCTGCTCAATCTTGATGACCTCCGCGCCAAGGTCTCGCAAGATCATCGTTGCGTAGGGACCCGCTAAAATACGCGTGAGATCTAATACCCGTATTCCTTTTAATGGTCCTGCCATCTATCTTCCTTTCTCCTTTGAAGATAATATCGTTTCCTTTTTTAATGCAAGTTGCTAGGTAACCCCGATAGATCGGGATTTCGCTACGCTCAACCTGTAGATCGAATTTTCATGCCCGACGCCTATCAGAAATAACCAAAATTACGACATACATGTCGCCCCTCTGGGACTTGGGGAAATTGGTTTACCGATGTACTATATACATATCGCCCCTCTGGGGCTTTGTCGGTCGGGCAAGATGCCTGACCGACGGGTATAAGGGGCAACTTTATCACGCCGCACATTACTAGCAACTAAGATTATTTTACCATACTTTATGCGCTATTTGTAAGAGGTAGCAGCCTTATCCCGATTATTTGTTCCTGTTATCCCTTCCACTGCTTAATTTGTGGCCGATTTTGGGGTTGACGGACGCAATAGCCGTGTGTTAAGATTCCTTAAAGTAAAGGCATTGACTGGGCATCGTTAAATGGAATTCTCGGAAGAAAGGAAGACAGCCTTGCCAAAAAGAATTGCCGTTTACCCTGGCAGCTTTGATCCGCTCACCAACGGTCATGTAGATTTGATAGACCGAGTTTCCGCGCTCACCGTTTTCGATGAGTTGACTGTGCTAATCGGCATTAATCCTACCAAGAATACGCGTTTCACTCTGGCAGAACGGATTGAGATGTTGGAAACTGTCATCCAACCTTATCCGAACGTTACGATCGATCAGTTTTCAGGACTCACCGCACAATATGCCCAGGAGCGGGGTGCCTCTGCAATCATTCGAGGACTGCGAGCGTTTTCTGACTTTGAAGTTGAGTTTCAGATGTCGCTGATGAATCGCCAAATCGCGCCACAAGTGGATACGTTATTTATGATGGCAAATACTAAGTATGCCCATTTAAGTTCGACGCTAGTCATGCAGGTGGCACAGATGGGGGGCATGCAGATGAGTACTGAAAAGTTGTTAGAGATGGTGCCGCCGGTTGTTGTCGAAATGCTAGGCAAGAAATATGGTCCGCCGAAGGATTAAAAATGCTAATCTAAATCAATAGAGTGAGGAAGACCATACCATGCGATTTATCCAACCGGGACTATCTATTCTTGCTTTTGTCATGTTATTGATTAGCCTATATCGATTTGTGGAAGGGTTTCAGAATTGGCAAGAAGCCCGCGAAATCAAACAGCGTTCACTGGACGAGTTGGCAGCACTCGAACGTGAGCGCGATCGGCTAAAAGTTCGGGTGGAAAAGTTGAAAACGGACAAACTCACGAAAGAGCGGTTGGCACGACGACTCAGCTATATTAAGCCCGGTGAAGTTGTATACAAGATTGTACCCTCTTCTGATACACCCCGCAAATAAATCCAACCCATTATAGGCCAAATTTTTTTATCACGCAAGTTGCTATACAATCTGTAGGTCAAGTTTTCATACCCGATACCTATCAGAAATAACCAACTTTACAACACACCTGTCGCCCCGCTGGGGCTTTAGTGAATTGGTTGACTGATGTGCTATACACCTATCGCCCCTCTGGGGCTTTGTAGTAGATTGTAGGTTGAGATTCATATCTCGACACTGAAACGTCGATTTTGGAAAATCGACCGACAGTAGGGCAAACACAAAGGTTGCCCCGAATGAACCAAATGTAGGGGCAGGTCTTGTGCCTGCCCAAAATACTTCAGTGTAATGCCCCCTGAAATCTTGCTCATTGACCAATGCGTCGCAACGGATAGAATAAGCAGGCAGCTACCGCTACAAGGATGCCTGCGGCAATCCAACAGGAGATTTGGAAGGTTTCAGGCGTGTACAGTTTCCCGGCAAAAGGAGGTCCCAATACCCGCCCGAGACTGAGAAAAGCGTCCATCACGCCGATCGCAGCACCTTGACCGAACTGAGTTTGTTTAGAAATCCACGATGCATTTGTTGGGCGGATGATCTGGTTGCCCACTCCAGCAATAGACAGCCAAAGGGTAAGCGTCACCAGTGTTTTGGGCCAAGGGAGTAGTGCTAGCCCCACAGCGTTAAGCAGCAACCCGATGATAATCAGTTTGAACTCCCCGAAGGCGTTAATCAGTTTCCCTAAAACACTACCTTGTAGTAAGGCAATGAATGTCCCCATAATCACTAACATCACCCCTAGCTCTTTTGCTCCGTAGTTCAGCCGATCTTTGATGGCCAGTGGAAGAATGGTCTCCAATCCTGAAAAG
This sequence comes from Candidatus Poribacteria bacterium, assembly GCA_965208425.1. Classification (GTDB taxonomy): domain Bacteria; phylum Poribacteria; class WGA-4E; order WGA-4E; family PCPOR2b; genus PCPOR2b. Next base: position 1,435,688 of record OZ242335.1, read on the forward strand.
ATAAATGCTGAGAAAAAAGCAACAAGAAAGAGCGGTGTCAGTGGATGATTCATCGCTGACCAAGGAGAGATAATTGCTTCCTGTATATCGGGAGGTTCGGTGAGTCTGAGAGATTCTGGCAAAAGGATTAGTGCAAAACAGAAAGTAGCCACGGACAACCCGCCGGCGAGGAAAAATGGTAGGCTGTGGCTGCCGATAATTCCACCGATGCCGGGTCCCGCAATAAAACCTAATCCCATTGCAGCACCCATCAGTCCCATTCCCTTCCCCCGGTCCTCCTCTGTCGTAACATCCGCAACATAAGCCATTACCGTTGGTAGGATAGCTGCAGAAAATACGCCGGATAAACCACGGGCGATGAATAGCCAAGGCAAACTCTTCACTGCCCCAAACAGAACTAGCGCCCCTGCATTACCAACGAGCCCTATCAGGATTGCAGGTCTCCGACCATGCTGATCTGAGAGGCGTCCCCATACTGGCGCAAAAATTAATTTCATTGCTGAATAGATGCTTATCAGGAATCCAATTTCTGTGGCACTCGCTCCCAACTCCTCCGCATAATACGCCAGATGTGGGAGGATGACGCCTAAGTTGAGCATGACCAGAAACATCGTCAGAAATAGGATTGTTAAGGCACTTTTTTCATCCGCTATGCCACTGTAGAGTACATTGACAGCCCCCTATGGGTATTGGGAATTGCCGATTATAGAAGTTTGAAAAATACCCAAAATTTTGGGCTTTATTCCAGAGCGAAGTTAGGGTACAATTAAGGGCAAAATTTAACATAAGGAGACAAAAATGACGGTTGATCAATTAAAAGGCAAAACTGTTGGTGCAGCGGTTTCAGGTGGACTTGATAGCTGTACCATCACGCGATGGTTAGTCGATAACGGGGTCAATGTGGTCTGTTTCACTGCAGATCTTGGGCAACCCGATGAAGAAAATATGGACGAAATTTGCGAGCGCATGCTTGCATGTGGTGCACAAGAGGCAGTTATCGTTGATGCGACAGATGAGCTAGCGATGGCGGGGATCAAGGTCATCCAGTCCCAAGCGAAATATGAAGGGGGATATTGGAATACGACCGGTATCGCCCGACATGTCACTGTTGAGGCGCTGTTGCCTGAAATGGAGAAGCGTAACATCAATATACTGTCACACGGCTGCACCGGTCGAGGCAATGATCAGGTGCGGTTTCAGATTGCAACCAATATGTTGAATCCCGGTTTTGAGGTCTATGCCCCGTGGCGCGATTCAGCGTTTCTTGAACATTTTGGCGGCAGAAAAGAGATGATTGATTTCTGCAATGCACACAATCTGCCGATCCGAGCGACCCACGAAAAACCGTACTCGACCGATGCGAACATGCTTGGTTTAACCCATGAAGCGGGTAGATTAGAATCACTTAAAACACCCGCCGGTTTTATTACACCGGGCATGGGTGTGCACCCGAAGGACGCCCCTGACGAGGTTGAACACTTCACGGTCACTTTTGATAGAGGAATACCTTTGGAGGTCAACGGGAGTCCGGTGATTCCCTTCCAAGCCCTTGCAGAAGCCAATCGCATCGCTGGAAGAAACGGTGTTGGCATTGGGATTCACACCGTCGAGAATCGGTTCGTTGGGATCAAGAGCCGAGGGGTTTATGAATCGCCGGGGATGGAATTGCTAGGTCGGTGTTACGAATTCCTGCTTCAACTGATTTTGGACCGTCGGGCGCGTCGGGTTTTTGATCAAGTGTCTGTGGTTGTGGCTGAACAGATCTATCAAGGCTACTGGTTCGATACCGCTACCCAATCGATGCTCACCTCCATTGAGCCTTTCACCCGCATGGCTTCCGGGGATATTACCGTAGCACTGTATAAAGGCAATATCGCATTCCACTCCGCTGGTGGCGTGATGCACTCACTCTATTCAGAGGAGACCTCCTCAATGGAAGCAATCGGCGACTTCAACCACGCGGATTCAGAGGGGTTCTTGTCCGTTCTCGGCGTTAGTGCGAAGGCGTTGTCTGCTGCGGGCCAGACGAAGTAGCATCAAGGAAAGGATGGAGGCAGTTTTGTCTTGCCTCCTTTCCTTTTCGATCAAACGTATCTCCACGACTTTCTTACCGTGTTTACCCGTTTTAGCCACGAATTTATGTGTATTAAAAGACCAAATGACAACCATTAGAACGAAGATTATTGACCTGCTTGATGCACGCAAAATCTCCTACCGCCTATTACAGCACAGTAGCCCTGTTTTCACCGTCGAGGAAGCAGCAGCCCAACGCGGCGTATCGAAAGACGAAATGGTTAAATCCATCCTGCTTCGTGACAAAGATGAGCACTATGTCATGGCGTGCGTGCTGGGTTACTCACGTGTCAACCCGAAGGCTGTGCGTACCTACGTCCCTACAGAATGGAGACGTTTGAGTTTCGCCACATCAGAGGAGATTTTATCTGTGACCGGCTGCGTCCAAGGTGCCGTTGCACCGTTGGGCCTACCTGATAACGTGCCGGTCATTTTTGATGAAGCGATCACGCAATGCCAAAAGGTCAATATCAGCAGTGGTGACCCCGCAGCAGGTCTAGAGCTTAAAACCCAAGACTTAATCAGTGCTGCTGCCCCCCAAATTGCCGCTATTGCAGACAGTGAGTAAAAATCCGAGCGTTCTAACGAAGATACGGTCTTCTAAGAGCAGCTCATTACTACTCAACTGTAACCTTCACCTTCCGATCCGGTCTTTCGTGTAGATGTCCGCCGGTTCCGGGGAGTGCGATGCCTAAACGCACAGATGGTTTGCCGCCCTTAGGAAAAATGTGGTGGAAGGTCATTGCGGGTACATAAACGAAATCCCCTGCCTTTGCGTGGACCGGTTTATCTTCACGTCCTTCAATTACCCAGTCAATTTCGCCTTCGAGTACAATCCACCATTCGTCGTAGTTGTGACAATGATTGTCATTGATCTGGCCCGAATTTTGATAAATCACTACCCCCGCTACATGGTCAGCTAGGACAACTGCATGGGACCAAGGGGGTGGGCCCATTTCTTTCTTAATTTCTTCGAGGCTAATACTGTTAAGCGTTGCGTCAAGAATTGGATTGTTCAGTGCCATAGAGATTCTCCTTAAATGAGTTGAGATGTTTGAAAAGGTCAACTGCCTTGTCATACCCGACTTTGTGGCTGCCTAGTGACAAATTGATTCGTTTCATCAACGATGGAATTCGTCTGCATTGATGCGTCTTGCACTGTAGCAAACATATATTTCAGTGTAACACCTAAGTTCGATCTAAATCAAGCAAAAGTTTGACTTGCCTGCAGCTGTGAGCCTACCCTCTTATCTAGGGTCATTTAGTTTTAGGCTTTTTAACCATTTTGTTTGAAAAGTCGTAATCGGGAAGTCGCTCCTAGAGTGAGGTGTCGGGATTCGGAGATCCCTCCTACAGGAGAATTAAATGCCCCTACCCTTTTATCGTTGACAGTGGATTGTTAATGCGTATAATGAGAAAATCATCCACGATAAAAAAAGCAATTCTTTAACTAACAGAAGGAGACTAACAGATGAAAATTGTTGATGTACAGACGTTTCTGGTCGATAATATCGCTCCGTATCAAGGCGGACGCCGCTGGCTGTTCGTAAAACTGATTACTGATGAGGGAATTGAAGGAATTGGAGAGTGGTCAACTGGTCAGACGGGCAGAGAAAAATCGTCGATTGAGATCATCAATGATTTGGCAACCCAGTTTGTCATTGGTGCCGACCCGTTCAAAATTGAGCTGTTGTGGCAAAAAATCTATGCTACCGACCATGACTACAGGCATCCCAGTTTGGCTCTGACACCGGCGTTAAGCGCGATTGAGATGGCGTGCTGGGACATTGTTGGTAAAGCCTTGAATCAACCGGTCTATAATCTGCTCGGTGGTCAATACCATGAAAAATTGAGGGCGTATGCCTACATGCCGTCCGGAGGTATATGGGAGAACCCCGAGAGGGCGGGTGAAATCGCCGCTGAATTGATGGAGCAGGGCAACACTGCAATGAAGTTTGATCCGTTCCCAATCTTTCCTGCCCCACGCGACATTCAGTTGAAAGATATCGCACATCTCGGGAAAATCTTCAAGTGCATCCGAGATGCGGTTGGCTATGAAGTGGAGGTAGGACTCGGCACGCATGGACAGTTGACGACTTCGAGTGCGATTCGGATTGCACAGATGATAGAGCCATACTATCCCTTCTGGTTTGAGGAACCGGTGTCGCTGGAAAATGTCGATGAGATGGCGCGGGTGGCATCGCATACCAGTATTCCGATTGCGACTGGTGAGCGTCTACTGACCAAGTATGAGTTTGTCGAGATCTTTCAGAAGCAGGCGGCACAGATCATACAGTTAGATGTGGGTCACTGTGGCGGGATTCTGGAGTCTAAGAAGATTGCAAGCATGGCGGAGGCGCATTATGCAAGCATTGCACCTCATATGTACTGCGGTCCCGTTGCAGCAGCTGCCGCCGTTCAGGTGGCGACATGCAGTCCAAACTTCATGATACTTGAATTTAATCGGACAACTCTCCACGCCGACATCTTTCAGGAGCCTATGGTGTTCGACAATGGCTACATTGCACCGCCAACTACACCGGGGCTAGGAGCTGAACTGAACGAGGAGGTTCTCGTTCAGCATATAGTTCAGACTTGATAACTAATGGGACTAGTTTGCAACTGTTGACATGCCCATCGGTCAAAGACTGGGAGTAAGACGTGAAGCGTGAAACGTAAAAATAATTTGACAGCCTCACCGACGAGTACCATAAGGTTAATATGCCCACGGAAGGGGGTAAGAAAACCGCTATGACAACTTTAGAAGCACTTTCGGAATCCGAGAAAGACCGTGTGCGGATTACGGATGTGAAAGCCATGCAGTTGAAAGACCAAGCGGGGCAATCCCTCGTAAAGATTGAAACGGATGCCGGTGTTTACGGTATCGGTGAGGCGGGGGCTTCTGGACCGATGGTTAGGGCGCATCTGCAAAATCTGCGAGCGATGCTTATCGGTCAGGATGTGTTTGAAATTGATAAGTTGTATACCCGCATGGTAAATCTACAACATCCGTACAGATCAAACATTCCAACAGTCAGCGGCGTGGATATTGCGCTCTGGGATGTGGTTGGTAAGCTATTAAATCGACCTGTCTCAACGTTGATTTCTGGAAGGTTTAGAGACGAGATTCCGCTCTATGTCAATACCCCCGGTCCCGACGATTGGTTTGATCCTGTTTCTTGTCGGGATTGGTCGCAACGGATGAAGGAAGCACCGCAGGGGTGGAGCACCTTAAAATTTGGATTTGAACGTTTGATGGGAAATGGATTGCCTGAAGGCAGATACATTCCCGGTCAGATGTCGCAAACGTTGCGAGCGACCGAATTAGACCTGATTCGTCAGGGATATGAGAATTGTCGGGAAGCGTTGGGAGATGAGACTGATTTCATCGTCCATTGCCACAATGAATGGGATTTGGCGACTGCGATTGGGTTGGCGCGGGCAGTCACATCTAGTAACCCGCTCTGGGTGGAGGATGCGCTGCCGGTGTGGTACTCAGACTCTTGGAAGGCACTGAAGCAGGCATCTCCGGTACGGATTATTACCGGAGAGAAGCTGGAGCTACCGCGTGAATTTCTGCCGTTTCTGATGAACGAGGCTTTGGACGCCATCCATCCGGACCTTGTTTTTGCAGGTGGATTGACGGGTTGCCGGAAGATTGCGGACCTTGCGGAAATGTTCTACATCCCTATCGCAACGCATAATGTCGGCAGCTTGGTGCAGAATATGGCGACGGCACACTTCGGTGCGTCGGTTAGGAACTTTGTCATAACGGAGACACGGATTAGCCAAAACGCACTCATCGACGAGATGGCTGAGGAAAAAGTGCAAGTCGCTGACGGGAAATTGGCTGTGCCAGATGGGCCGGGCTTAGGAATTACATTGATTCCAGAGGTTTTACGCGAGAATCTAATCGAAGGTGAACCGTATTGGGATTAATGGGCGGAACACGATAAAATTGTATTAGAACTTAACCGCAGAGACACAGAGGAAGACTTTTTTTATGCTTTTCTACGTCTCTGCGTTAAATTCCGGAAGGTATGTAGGTTCTGTTGACATTTCACCTCAATTAGATGATTAGGAGGGCTGCCCCAACGCATCGTCCTCATAGGGGTTCGGAACCCTAACCCTTTGTTCAGTCATCAGAGATGATTTCGGATTTCTGTAGGTCAATTTTGGAAAATTGACGCTTTGATGTCGAGATATGAATCTCGACCTACAATCAATTCAATCCGTATGGTTTGGGTGTTCCAACCCGCGTTGACCAATGGGCGAGGGGACCTCGCCCCTACGGTTATAAACAGTTTTACAAATGTCAACACGCGCTAGCGATTTATTGTGTAATGAGGGGAAGAACTGGGACATCTACCGTTTCCGCCTGCGTGACGGTTAGCTTACAGATAGCTTAACCGACTGCCGCAGCGACGATGAGTCCCAATGCGATGATTACACCGGCAACGGCAATTCCCGCCGCCGTGTTGTTGTCTTCAGCAATTTGATGGTCGAGATCAAAGGGAGTAACCAGGTCGAAAATTTTATAGCCGACCATCAAAACAATCACTCCGACGATACTGAAAACAACGCTTTCGACGATAAGCAACGCGAGATGTTTGAAGTCAAGGAATGCCGCGTCTGCTGCCGCGCCTTCACCTGTTTCCTGTGCATTGGCTGGTGTTGACCACATTGATGCAGCAACGATGCAGCCAATCGCTATACAAAAACTGAGCAGTACAATTTTCTTTGCCATTTGCTTTCTCCTTTTGATCTTCGGTTGGGGTACGGAATCTCAAAACTTCGTAACAGGTTGACACTTTATCACAGTGTTAGGTTCAAAATCAACAGAAAAATTAAGCAGGCTAAGGTCGTTTAATTCTCCGGGCGGGGCAAGGTGCCCCGCCTACGATGCGGGATGGACTCCCTGCCAAAATCGGTCAAAAACCAAAAGCTGAATAACCCTATTGGCCATGTAAAGAAATCGTGCAACAGAAACCAAGTTTTCAAGAAAAAACTCGGTTTCTCTTCGTGCTTTGCACTTTCTTTTAACATGAGCGACCCTATTAAGGGGGCACGGAGAACGCGCAAAACTATCCCTTCACGATTTCCGCACGAACAAAGTGATAACCGACCGCACCGGCAGGAACTGCGTCGAAGCCTGCTTCCTTTTGCGTCAGTCCATCATTAGCGATGGCTCTGGCGGAGATCTCCACCTCGCCCGGATTATCGGGCACCTTCCACTTATATTTCCAGAGATACCATGCTAGTGGTGAGTCGGTCCCCCACATATCCGTTGCTTCCCAAGTATTAACGTCATCGACACTGGTGGTCATACCGTCATCAATGCTTATTTCAACTCGTGCAATCCCTCCATGATTCCCGCTGTCAAAGGCGGCACCGCTGATTGTATATGTCCCACCGGCTTGAATCGTTTCGTCATTGCTGGGTGTGCCGATCATCGTCGCTAGTTTGACACGCGCAACGGGGTCCCAATCTCTTGCCTCCCAATACCCCACGTGCGATTTCGCTAGCATGATGTTCATGATCCATTTCGGGTTCTTTGTGCCGTAGTGACCGGGGTTGAGTAGACGGACCGGAAAGCCGTGATTGGCTGGGAGAGTTTCGCCGTTCATTTTATACACCAAGAGTACCTCTTCACGGAGGGCGCGATCTATTGGGACTGCTGTATGATAGGTGTCTGCACAGCGGAATACGACAACCTTTGTCTCCGTCTTGACACCTGCCTTGTCAAGGATATTTCGTAGAGGAACACCGGTCCACATCGCATTACTCATTTGCTCTGTGCCGATTGGATCGCCGATGCACTTGAGTGTCCGCATCGTCGTCACGGACTCCATGCTCGTTATATCCCCGTAGTTTAGCACGGCCGGCTTTTCAACCAATCCTGTTACTCCCATCCTCCAGTGGTCAGCTTTGAGGGTCGGCACTTCTCCAATTTGAAGGACATAAAATTTGTCGTTTGGCGTGATCATTGATGCAGGTTTTAGTATCTCTTTAGGAATGTCATTTTCAGCGGGCAGAGAACGGAGCGGCAGCGTTAAACCTCCTACACTCACTGCGGCGGCTCGAATGAATTTTCTACGGTTCATGGTTTTCTCCATCATCATTATTTAGTTAATCACGCAATCTAGATAGTTCGTAGGTTGATAGCGCGTATCAACCCGAAACACCACCTGTCGCCCCGCTGGGGCTTTGTAGGTTGGGTAAGATGCCCGACCTACGGGATGGGAGTCAATTTTATTGCGCCGTACACAACTAGCGACTTAGGTTATTTATGGTAGATTTTAGGATTACTTAGACACTCCCAATGCACAGCCAACCCCCTAAATCCCCCTTATCAGGGGGACTTTGGAAACTTCACGAAGGTCAGAGTTATTGGTAATGTCTACTTATTTCTTTAATTCACCATGATAAAGAACTTCATATCACTCCCCTGTTACTTGGGACGAGGTTAAGCGTTCAAGCGCCGATGCTACTTCAGGGTCATCGGATAAGAATTGGTTGAGTTCGCGAAGCTGTTCCTGCGCTGTATTCACATTCCCAACCTTTTCATTTGCAAGGGCAAGATTATACTTTGCATCAAGTAGGTTCGCATCTGCTTCTAGGGCGTTTTCAAAAGCCTTAATTGCTAAATTAAGTTTGTTCGTTGTCATGTGTAAGGTGCCCAGATTACAGTGTGGGATTGCAGGTTTCTCGGAGTGTGTTATCGCAAGTTCAAATTCGCTTTGGGCACGCCTATCGTCTTCAATAATCAGATAGATAAAACCGAGGTTGTTGTGTAGGCTGCCATTCTTTGGGGCGGACCTGATTCCCTGTCGCAGCGTTGAACGTGCCTGACTTAATTCGTTGCGCTTGAAATGGAGAATCGCCCGCTGATTCAGCAGATCTGGATTATTGGGTTGCTTCGCTAGTTCAGATTGGATCTCCTTAAGTTCAGTTTCATAGCCGGTCTTGGGCAGAACGGTGTGTGCTAATGTTGGGATGCGGAATTCCGCACCAAGTTTCAACGGGTATTGGGGCGGACGTATACCATTATACAGTGCCAATTGCTGCCAATCTCGATATTTTTTTGGGAAGATCCGATTTTCATATACCCGAACGAAATTATAGAGTGTGTCATCTTGGGAGATTTCAGTCCGAATATCAGTGTACTTTCGCACTGGATACCGCGCAACAAGCATCCGCGGATCCGGCTCAGGAATCGGAGTTGTTGGCACGGCTTCAGTTGGTCGCGTCGCGGGTGTTGAAACCTCTGGCGCAGATGAGGATTCGGCTGCCGGTGCCGCAGGCGCTGGAACTTCTGGGGTAGATGATGTTTTCACTATCGATGTATCTAGTTCTGAAGCTGCTGGAGTCGGTGTGCTTTCAACTGTTGGTATTGCCGGTGCGGAGGGCTCTGGCTCCGGTGTGGTCTCAACTGTCGATGTCGTGGGTGTTGAGGTATCTAGCGGAATAGTTGATTTTTGGGGTCGTTTAACTTGAGCAAGCTGGACCTGCTTGACTTGGTCAGACAATGAATCGAAAGTGCCTGCTAATGTCTGTGACACTATACTCCAAGGGACAACATAGATTAGGAGTGCGATCAATCCAATACCCGCGAAGATCCCTATTACTAGGGGGACTCGGTTTGTTAATCGGGGTTGTGGAAAGGGGTGTAGCTGCACCGGTAATGGTGGAAAGGGCAACACACGCACCTCATTTTGATTACGGTTACTCACTCTATCTTTTTTCACGTGTCCCCCTCCAAGTCAAAGGGTTGGTGATTGGTGGCATCTGATAGATTATAGCAATCGCTAGTATGGGTGTCAAGGGCTTTCAATCATTTTTCTATTGACAATCAGGAGGCAAATGGTGTATCTTAACTGATTCGCAAGCCTGTTCTCATGTGGATGATAGTCAGGAATGCACTCAGGAATTCATCTGAGTTTCACACATTACGTCTCAGGCAGAGGAAATGTCATGTTTGAAAGTTTATCGGGCAAGTTGCAAGGCGTTCTCAAATCGCTTCGCGGTCAAGGTAAACTGACCGAGAAAAACATATCTGATGCGCTCCGAGAGGTTCGTCTCGCATTACTTGAGGCGGATGTGGATTATAAAACGGTCCGTGAATTTATCAATGGTGTCAGGACAAGATCTATCGGTCAAGATGTATTAGGCAGCTTCACATCGGATCTTCAGATAGCGAAGGTTATCGGCGATGAACTTGCCAAATTGATGGGGGAGGAAGCCGTACCAGTCACCATAGCCCCAAGTGGTCCAACAATCATTATGATGGTTGGTCTGCAGGGCGGTGGAAAAACGACCGCTTCAGCCAAACTTGCGCTGAGATATAAGTCAGAGGGTCGAAACCCCCTTTTGGTCGCGGCAGATATTTATCGTCCAGCGGCTATTAAACAGCTGCAAGTACTTGGAGAGCAGATTGATGTACCTGTGTTTTCAATGGGAACTGAGGTCTCTCCTGCGACCATCATCCAAGCTGCTGTCAAGCAGGCGTTGAATCGTGGCAATAATTTTGTAATCATCGATACAGCCGGTCGATTACATGTTGATGAAGTGCTGATGGATGAATTGCGAGAAGTTAAGTCCGCTGTCGATCCGACGGAAATTTTGCTTGTCGTTGATGCGATGACGGGGCAAGACGCGGTCAATGTTGCCCAGCATTTTAACGACAATTTAAATATTGATGGCGTTATCCTGACCAAGTTGGATGGTGATGCCCGTGGCGGCGCAGCATTATCTATCCGTGCTGTAACGCAGAAGCCGATCAAGTTTGTTGGTGTTGGTGAGAAGATTGATGCGACAACATTGGAGGAGTTCCATCCGGATCGGATGGCTTCTCGGATACTTGGAGAGGGTGACTTTGCAACCCTGCTCGAAAGGGCTGAATCTGTTTTTAGCCAAGATCAGGCTGACGAGTTAGAGCGTAAGCTGCTTGATCAGGAGGGGTTGGATTTCAATGATTTGTTGATGCAGCTTGAACAGATCAAAAATATGGGACCGTTGGATCAACTCGTCGAGATGATCCCCGGTGTCAATAAGCTTCCGATGAAAAACATGCAGGTTGACGAATCGCAGTTGCAGTATACCAAAGCGATGATTCAGTCAATGACACCGATGGAGCGCCGGAATTCGCGTTTGCTTGATAGCAGCCGTCGGCTGCGCATTGCCAAGGGAAGCGGGACAACGGTGCGTCAAGTCAATCAATTGGTAGATCAACTTAAACTCATGAACCGTATGATGCAGCAACACCCGATGGTAGACGTGCCGCAACTTGGCGGTGGTGGTTCGGTTGCAATTAAAAGGAAGCCGAAGAAACGTAAAAAAAGGAAAAGACGTAAGTCACGCTAAATTTTGGATGCGATTTATCTTATTTACTATCACTATTAGTCGTTGCAATTTGGGCGATACTACAGGCAGAGTTAAATGGTAGGAAAAGCTTTCACGAAATAGGAGGTAACATTTGGCAGTACGAATTAGACTTCAACGGCATGGAAAGAAAAGACGTCCTTTTTATCGATTGGTGACCGTTGACTCTCGAAGCCAAAGAGATGGGCGTTTTATCGAACGGATTGGGCATTATGATCCGATGACCGATCCGGCAAACATCGTAATTGACGCGGAAAAGGCATTAAAATGGTTGAGAACTGGTGCACAACCTTCTGACACAGCCAAAAGTCTTATGTCAAAAACTGGCATTTGGGAACAATTCATAAATGAAAAACTGGGTCAGCCCGTCCCAACTCCAGAAACGGAGTCAACACCTGCTTCAGAAGAGGATTCCGACGCAGCAGCAGAAGAATCCACTCCTGCTGAAGAATCAGCAGAAGAAGCAAATTAGTGTCCCGCGTACAGACTTACGCATTTCAGCACAGTTGGTACGAGGCAAGTCCGAGAGGATCCCGTGACCGGGGGTGCCCCGGCTACAATTGGCTGCGTGAGTCCTATTCGTGTAAAATCGCGTTTTTGGGAGAATCCTATGCTCAAGGATTTGATCGAATATCTCGCAAAATCCCTCGTTGATCACCCAGATCAGGTCAGCGTCAACGAAGTCGAAGGCAACACTGTGACTATTCTTGAATTGAGTGTTGTCCCTGAAGATTTAGGAAAAGTCATTGGGAAACAGGGGCGCACAGCCAAGGCAATGCGATCTCTGCTACTTGCTGCGGGAGTCAAGGCACGTAAAAAGGCAATACTTGAGATTGTCGAACACCGTCAAGCGGTAGAGTAAGCATTTGCAATCCTACCGACTCACTATGACGAATGAGTGGGAGAGATATGGCTGTTATTGTCAAAAGACCTGTTATTCTGAAAAATATTGTGACCCCTGCTTTCAAGGAGCAGCTCACGAAGGAGTTAGATCACACGATTCGTCAGATTGAGACGTGGCTGCAGCAAGAGGAATTCCAAAGTCGACGTTTGATTGCGGAAGCTCAAAAGCGAGATCCACGTCATGTTAATCAGTTGCGCGAAGAGATTCATCAAGAACGCGAAAAACAGGAGCAGGTGAAGAGCAATCTCAGCCAGAAGTTAGCGCAGGTTAAGGAACTTGAGATTGATACCCTTTTTACCAGCGGAACCTATGATGCGCCTGTCAAAATTGAGGTAGGGGAGGACATCCGTGCCAAACTGTCTCAGGCAGAGATTATCGTCAAAGATGGAGTTGTCGTCCAAGTCATTGAATGAGAATTGACATCATTACCATTTTTCCAGAGGTCCTCCTGCCTGTATTGCAAGCCGGTATTTTGAGGCGTGCGCAGGCTAGAGACATATTAACAGTCAACGTTCACAACCTGCGCGATTTTACGACTGACCGTCATCAAACGGTTGATGATTATCCTTATGGGGGTGGTGCGGGCATGATTTTGAAGCCTGAGCCGCTTTTCGCCGCGGTCAGGGCACTGCAACCAGCGGCAACTGCGCGTGTTATCTACCTGACCCCCCAAGGAACTCCCTTTAACCAGGCATGTGCTGAAGCCCTTTCCCTTGAATCACACCTGATCTTGATCTGCGGACGCTACAAAGGAATTGACGAGCGAGTACGTGTTAAACTGGTTACGGATGAGATTTCGATAGGCGATTATGTCTTGAGCGGTGGAGAAATTCCTGCGCTGGTATTGATTGATGCGATTGGTCGAGTTTTGCCACGTGCGCTGGGAAATTACGAGTCAGCGCAGGAGGACTCATTTAGTCAGGGCTTGCTAGATTGCCCACATTACACGCGACCTGCTGAGTTTGAGGGGATGAAGGTCCCAGATATTCTGCTGAGCGGTCACCATGATAACATTACGCATTGGCAACACGAACAGTCTCTCAAGCGGACTGCTGAACGTCGTCCAGATTTGTTCAGCAACGTTGAGCTCTCGGCTGAAGATGTTGCGTACCTGAGTTCTTTGAAAAAATCAGATGTAACGAGTCATGCGTAAAAGGTAAAGACCGGGAAACGGGAGAGCCAGAAAACGGGACATGAAGCGGTCTCGTTCTCTCGTTTTTTTAATTTTCCCTATCTTCTGTTTATATCATGGTCAAGGTCGAGCCTATAAACACTCGAATGAAAGGAGGAACCAAACGATGAATCTTATTGAATCTGTTGAAAGCGAACATATAAAAGCTGATATTCCTGATTTCGGACCCGGAGATCTCGTGCGGGTCAACACCCGTATCCGAGAGGGGTCAAAAGAACGTATCCAAGCCTATGAAGGAACGGTCATTCGACGATCAAATGGTGGACTGCGTGAGACATTTACTGTCCGCCGTGTTGCTTATGGGGAAGGGAGTGAAAGGACTTTTCCTGCGCATTCACCAAATATTGAAAGTATCCAAATTATTCGATACGGCGCTATCCGCCGAGCAAAGTTGTACTACCTACGAGACCGAACCGGAAAAGGTATACGAATCCGTGAGAGGCGGCAAACCACCGATAACGCATAAAGGGAATTATCCAGCGGAGATACAACAGTTTGAACAAACCCTACGGCAGCAGGGCTATCAGCGTATCGCAGGAATTGACGAGGCTGGACGAGGAGCATTAGCCGGTCCTGTTGTCGCAGCAGCTGTTATCCTTCCTACTGACTGTCAGCTTTCAGGCGTGACGGACTCAAAGCAGCTGACACCGAAGAAACGGGCTGAATTATTCGACGAGATCCACCGCACAGCCGTAGCGGTTGGTGTTGGTTGTGTTGATAACAAGGAGATTGATCAGATCAATATTCTCCAAGCGACAATGACTGCAATGGCTCATGCTATTGTACAAATCACGCCTGCTCCAGATTACGCACTTGTGGATGGTACACATCTTCCGGCAATTTCTCTACCCCGATTGCATCGGGATTCAGAGCAACCCGCCAGAGCGATCCCCAAGGGAGATACCCTTATCCAATCTATTGCCGCTGCCTCGATTATCGCAAAAGTCACGCGAGATCGCCTGATGATTGAACTTGATGAAACCTATCCGGGCTACAGTTTCCGGGTCCACAAAGGATACGGTACACTTCTCCATCGTCAGGCAATTGCCCAGCTTGGTCCCTGCCCTATCCATCGGCGCAGTTTTAAGCTTCAGTAAGATGAATGATTCCAGAATTAAGGTAGGCAAGATTGGCGAAGCCCTTGCTATTGAGCACTTCAGAGTGCAAGGGTATGAAATTCGCGCACAGAACTACCGCACGCGTTCAGGTGAGATTGACCTCATCGTTCAACGCGGAAAACGGATTGCATTCGTTGAAGTCAAGACGCGTCGGAGCAGCAAATTTGGCCTACCACAGGCGGCTGTTACTCCTGCCAAGCAGAAGCAAATCTCTAAAATTGCGCTAGATTATCTCCAAACGCACAATCTTCTAGATGTCCCCTGCCAGTTCGACGTTGTTGCAATCAAGCTATCGTGGAAATTTGAACTCATCAAACTTCAGCACATTGAAAATGCGTTTGAGTTCTATGCTGATAAATGACGCTTGATGATGCCTTTGAACCGTTCCCGTTCCAAATCCTACCGAGCTTCCCGCGCTTACTGTTCTGACCGATTTGCCTCACACTCCTTGATATGCTCCTGATAATCCTGATGCCGGATTTAACATGTCAACTGTGTTAAAATTGTCCGCCAGTCTTTTTGTTTTTGCCTTAATTTATGGTGAAACCGAAATATTATACCTCTGAGCCAAGGCTGCTTTGCGTTTTAGTGATTGGAGGTTATCACACGAGGGATTGGCTTATAATGATTGACTGTGGTGAGAAAAAACTTCGTCACAGAGAGGGGATGTGGTACATCTACCGGTCAAGTTATTGACAATTGGCATTGTCAACAATATTGTGTTTTTACTTGACAACGATTTTTACTTGACAAAATGAGAGGCGGCGTAGTATTATTATAATGATTAAAGAATCGGTGAAAGCAGTGATAGGCATTCGCGGTGCTTATCACCGCTGCAATTTCACCGATATATAGAGTATAGCTAATTATCCTAGAGGGGATAATGTATCCTTAGGAAAGGATATTGTCATGAATAATAACATGAAAAGACCTCTTAAGTCAAGAGAGGTTGCTCCTGCCGGTGTTTACGACGTAGACGAACTTCGCACCCAATGCCGAGAAATCGGTGTTACCCCGATACGCTCAAACATCCGGCGCGTCCGTCAAGCACTTGACCTCTTAAAGCATGGAAGCGTCGCGTTCGATCACGGTAACCAGACCCACGAATTCTATTGGGTAGACTCCCAGACCTGTCCCGATACGGCTTACCGTGTCCGCAAAAATGGACGGCTCAATTGCAGCTGCTCCGACGCTTCCCAAGGCAATCAGTGCAAGCACCAGATCGCGGTCCTTCTCTTTGATGAACAGTTCAAATAATCCATGCGCCGGTGGGTGGATTAATAGCAACGGGTAACAATCTGCTCGCCTGCATCACTCAGTCCATGATAGTTCTAATACAGGGTGTCAAATCCAAAAGGAGACAACTGAGTCAGTTACCCCACCCTAAAGGGATGAGGTTTGTCGCCTGTGTCCCCGGGATTTATCGAGTGGGGCTTTAGCCCGTAAAGCCCAATCCTTTAGGTTTGGAGCAGTTGGGGCGAAGCCTATATAAGCTATGCTTTAGCCCTGTTTTTCCTTGAATTTGTAGCCAAGATATGATATGGTTGATTTGTCTTTCGGTAGGGGAATATCGCACCACTGCAAGATGGTGTCCCCTACACTCTACGGTATAGCGGACGACAGACGGAAAGCCCCTCCCCATGTACACTACCAAGAAAATCAAAGTGTCTCCAACGTCTGAATTGGATATACTTGCCAGTGAATCAGGCCGCGTCTACTCGAAGGTGGTTTCTCTGATTCGCAAGGTGAAGCGTAAAAAAGGGTTTTGGCTATCTCAAGGTGCTGTGCAAAAGTATATGCGCTTGCGTGGCTATAATCTCCATAGTCAGACGATTCAAGCGATAATTGAGAGCTACTTCGATTCTCTCAAGTCCTATTTCCGGGCTGTTAAGTCCACCCCTGAAGCGAAGCCTCCTAAGCGTACCCCCCACTTTTTCAAGGTACGTTGGAAGTCGAGTGCTATTTCACTCAGAGACGGTGTATTGAGATTATCCAACGGTAAAGGCAACCCGGCTATCACGCTTCAATCCACAGTAGAACCGGTCTATGTGGAGATGTATTTCCAACGAGGGAGCTACTATTTCTCATTGGTCTACAAAGTCCACACCCCTCCCAAACGTGAAACAGGTAAAACTGTTGCCATAGATATGGGCGAGATTCACCCGATAGTCTCTCATGACGGACAACATACCATAATCTACAATGGTCGTGCGTTACGGGCTATCAAACAGTATATCAACAAGTTTAAGGCATATATCCAATCCAAACTGGATAGATGTGTCAAGCGGAGTCATCGCTGGTATCGGTTGAAACGAATCAAGACCAAGATACTTGCGAAGTTAAACGCTCAACTGAAGGACGCCGAACATAAAATCACGAGTCGATTTATATCTGACTGCATCAAGGCGAAGGCAGATACGATAGTGATAGGAAAACTCAAAGGCATTCGTAAGCGAGCGAAATTTAGTAAGAAGTCTAACCAGAAGGTTCACCAATGGGCGTTTGCCCGTCTCCAGTCCATGATATGCTACAAGGCAGAACTGGCAGGACTCAAAGTCAAGTTTGTATCTGAGGCATACACCTCTCAGACTTGTCCACGGTGCGGCAACCGAAAGAAGCCCATTAACCGGAACTATCACTGCAACCATTGTGGCTTTGAGTATCACCGAGACGATGTGGGTGCAATCAACCTCTGGAACAAAGTATCGGGATTCCTGTTGAGTCCCGTAGTTGGGGCGATGGCGTCCCCGATAGGTGTCCGGTTCAACCCACACCTATCTAAACTCGCTTCTTAGTCCCGAATCATCGGGGGCTAACACAGCGTGTAAGAATCCCAATCCTTTAGCTTTGGGAGTACGTCAAGCTGTATTGTTAGATTCTTAATCTTCCCGTTAGGTAGAGGACGGTGATACCGAATTTTGATATGACCTAACTTAGGCACAACAAGGCGTGCCATACGCTTTCGGATATTGCGTATCAATTGCTTTGACAGATGACTAAAAGTCATTGACCTATACCGTCTTTCACCTTTGAATCGTGGAAACCCCGGTGCCTCACCATTTTTCACCCGATCAAAGAAGGCTTGGTACGCTCTGTCCAAACGACGAAGGGCATCTTGAAGCACATCACTATGTAGCGAAGCAAACGAAGCGGATTCTTGTTTCAAATCTGGCAACGCATCTGCTTAAGCCACCCAAGAAACAGATTCACCTGTTGTACTATATACATTCTTCCGCCATGCAAGGGCTTGATTGTACAGGTTTCGTAGCATTTCAAGCCATGCAAACAGTATTTTTGCTTGCTTGATAGTCGGATATATCCGATATTGATAGGTTTTAATCATTGGGATTGTCTCTCTGTCTGCCATATCCATGCTACTGGAGTGTGGGAGACCCTAACGTGCGTTAGGGGTAGCATTCTCCCACTGAAAGACAAGGCAATTGTACCATTTTTTTAAGATTTTACAACAAAAAAGGAGGCGCAGTTTCCTCCCCCATCCTAAACGAATGGGGTCTCCACTGCGAACATTTGATGAGGACGACACCCCCGGCGGACAACACCAGTCCGCCCCATCACAATAACCCTCAACCTGTAGGCGGGCATCTTGCCCCGCTTATCCAACACATCAAGTCCCCCTGACAAGGGGGATTTAGGGGCTTGGGGTTGGGAGTTAAGGAAGGCACAATACGAGAGGTGAAATCTACGATGAGAAAATGTTTCGTTTTACTGTTTATTCTAAGTTTCGCGGTCATTCCCTTCGGGGTCACACAACAATCATCAACTTGGAGTAACGAAAAGATTGAAGCCACGAAAAAAGAGATTGACGCGCAACCATTTAAGGCGAAGGTGCGTGTCTCCGTGTCCTGCGACGACGAGCCCGCAAAACAGAGCCTAAACAGCTATGTTAAACGAGAACTCCGCAGTTTGGGAGACGTAGAGATTGTAGAACAGGAAGAAGAATGGACAATCTACATAGTGGCCATAAAAGAGCATTCAAAATCGGGAACGCATTTGGGTTATGTTGTGGGATACACTTTTACTGAAATGACCCCTAAATATATTTTGGTGTCGATGATTGACAGCTTCCTTGAAAATCCCGATTTTTATAAGCACTATAAGGACAACAAGGACAACAAGGACGAATGGCAGACCGGTCCAATTCGGAAATATGTTACAAGTGGAGTGCTATCATACGGGAGAGAGGGGTTAAAGCGGATAGGAGAAAGTCTTGTGGTACACTTTGACTCTGACTGCTTAGAACCCGCTAGGCAATCAGATCAAGCCAGCAAGGCTCGACTAAAAAAACTGCTGGATTCTTTGAAGCCAGATGACGCCAAGCAGTAATTTTTACTCAATCCCGGTCATTTTCATGCCAGAAAGGAAGACACAGGATGAGATTTCCCCACAGTGGGACGAAATCGACCGGAAACGAGAAGCAAGAACAGGTTATAAGATCGTCTCGTAGAATAACAAGACCCACTAGAGACGAAAAGCAGGAACAGGTCAAAAGAGCAGCGTTTATATTTGCACGGTTGACCAGAGATGCTGACGCAATTGCTAAAGCCCTTGAGGTGAATCCGCGAACAGTGTATCGGATGATAGAGCGCCCTGACTTCAACGCGGAACTGGCTGCACTGGGCTACGATGGACCGCGTAATTTCCGCACCAAACCCGCCCGACGCCCTCACCCTAACTATGAACGCGCAGAGGAATTATGGAACTCCTTATCACATCTGCCGAGATCTAGACGCGGCAAGATTATTGCGGAAGAACTGGATATCCCTATCGATAGGGTGTGGAACTGGATGCGGAAGTGGAAAGAAACCCCTAAGATGCAAGTTGTGGAAATCCAACGGATTGTCGATATTACTAAGGACACTCCCCAGAACTTGATAATTGGACTGAAACGCCAAACCCTTATCCTAGATCATGAAAGCCGAGTGGAGGACATCCGCATTGATGCGATCGAAACGAATGCGTTGGGAGATCCCGTTGGAATAGTGAGGGTCGGGGACCGAAATATGCCGGTTATTTACGATTCCAGCAAAGGTGCGTGGCGAGAAAGGAAACACCTAGGCTGAAAAGCACTGCATCCGGTGTCAGAGATAAACAGATGTAGACAGCAGGTAGGTAGAAGACTCGTGATACGCCAATCCATTATGCTATAACCGAGTTTGTGGGACGGGGAGCAACCCGCGATTCAAGTATGCTAATAGCTTGTGATAATTACAATTTATAGTGAATTCTAAAAATAAAGGGACACTTTCGCCTCCCGGTAGGTGCGGTTTTCCACCGCACCGCATAGATGCCGTGGTGGTTTGAAACGGCGCAGTTGGAAACAGCGCCTACCCATTTGGAGTGTTCCATTAATTCTAAGATCTACTATAGGAAAGTTATTTTGCACCCAAACTGGATAGCACATTCCGAAGATAAACAGCATCCTCTTTTGCCCACTGCTCCAGATTCGGCGGCGTGGTCTCCGCATACCCCACCTGACGAATAATTGATTCATCGAAGCGGTACTCTGTATGTACTGTTAAGGGGCCATCAAAACCACCTTCGCATAGAAGCCCCAAATAGCGCCCCCAATCGACACCCCCGTCACCCAGCTTTACAAAACAGGGAATATAAGGGGGGATCTGATCGGGCTGCGAGAGGTAAAGGGCATCTTTGATTCCAATAACGGACAGATAATCTCCGATCATCGCCAGCCCCATCGCCCAATCCTCGCCGTCAAGAAGGAGGTGCCCGGGATCGGGATAGGCGCCGATATGCTGCGGGTCGAAACCTCTAATGAGGTGCATCAGTCCTGCACAGTTCGATCCGATACAAGCCCCGCTGTGAATCTGATAGCAGGTTTGCACTCCATATTTCTCACTAAACGCATTGAACCCCTCAAGTTCCCTACGCGCGGCATCAATCACCTGCCAATAATCATCTCCTTCGTTAAACCGCCAGAACCCAATCTTGAGGCGTGGTATGCTCGCTTCTGCACACGCTGCATATAGCCCTTCTACCTCCGGTGCGTTCGGGTTCGTTATATCTGTCGCTGCTGTTGCCAACGGACAGGTGAGGTTTTGTCCGCTCCAAACCTTCATCGCTTTGGGGAGTGCTTCAACGACGTTATCGACGTGGATCGGGTGTCCCGGACGGACGCAGATGTCTATCCCATCGTAGCCGAGTTCAATAGTTTTTTCGCCAAGTTGTTCGACAGATAGCTCTGTAAAGAATTTAGAATTGAGTACGATCTCCATTTAGGGTTCCTCCTGATGAAATTATGGTGAATTCTATAATTATTTATACACCTTCGATGCACGACCAACCCCCTAAATCCCCCTTATCAGGGGGACTTTTGAGACTTCCCTAAGGGCAGCTACTGGCGAGCATCTGTTTATTTTTATTATTCACTTTAGATGATTTACCGAGCGAGCCCCTTGTGGATGTGCAGTGGGCTTCTTGTTTATCTTCTCGCTCACGTAAGAATGTGGCGTGACCTAATCGCGGTGGAAATGCTTGCCGGGTAGATACTTAATCTCCAACTCGACATCACGGACGTAGCATTGAGGGGTTACGTCAGGATCGCGCAGCAGTAGCGTGACTTCGAGAACGTTCTCATCTTTTTGGGGCCAGTGGCTTGGATCGAGCTGGTAAACGAACCAGTAGCCTGAACCGGTACGGTAACGCGGTGCGCGCATCCGGTACATCTCGTTGATTTTGCGCAGCAGATGTGATGGTAACTCTACGCCGTTGAGTTGAAAACGTAGTTGGTCGTTTTCGGTGGTGTTCATGATTCGGACCTGTAAAAGTACTTCATACACCCTGCCCACTTGCTCCCAGCGAGGAAGGTCGTCGGTGATCGTTAGTGCCAACTGGACAGGTACGTTCACCTCTAAGTCAGCGGGCAGTTGTGATGTCAGTTCCGGATTCGAAAAGCGACCGGCTACTGTGGGGATATGATAGAATTTATCCTTGGGTGCCATGATATCGGGATGGGGCAACTCCCGGAGTTTTTCGTAGAACGAAGCATCATAGGGCCAGTTCGTGAACCACTGACTGATATAAAGTCCGTCAATGCCTTGTGCCCAGTAGTTGCAAGCTGCGGCACGAATCATTTCAATTGACGCTTCGCCCAAGCGGTCGGAGTCCACGTTGCTATCAATAGCGGCGTGGATGCGGCACTGTGTCCCTTTGGCGGTCTCTACCAAGGAGCGGAGATCATTGAGCAGGGGCGCTTCATACGTCAGGGAAGTACCGTTCGGATCCCGCAACTCAGGTCGTGCAAGTGCTTGGGCGATGAGAACATCCACGATGCCTTGCCGCATCCATTCCTGTGGGTCCAGACCACGAGACAGGCAGGTCTCGACATTCGATGGGATACTGATTGCCAATTCCCGCTCGGAGCCGCTCCCCTTTACCGCTTGATAGACCTTTTTAACCCACTCGGTCATGATTTGACGCCCCTCCTCCACTTCATCCGGGTGGAAATAGTGGGGCCAGAAATTGAATTGGAGCTCAAATCCATCAACTTCATAGTTAGTCAGCACCTCTGAGATGATTGCGAAGCGTTCATCGCGGACAACTTGGTGCATGAAATCGGCACAGTGAATACCGGGGAAATCAGGATCTAAATTGCCCTTCGCACCGATTTCCAGATGCTTGTTATCCAAGCGAAAATCTGAGCTGCGGATATCGTATCCCGGTCCTCCACGCTCGCCGCTCTCTAACTGCATCAGCAGTGTGGGATAGAACAGTAATCCCACATCATGGGCACGGTCACAGATTACCCGCAAGGGATCGTTGCCCTCTTGGATCAGATGCAGCGCATTTTGGTAGGTCCGACGGAAGATGAGGTGGTTCCATTTTTGAACGTTATGACCCCACAGTTCACCAACCTCTGTATCGTGTAGGACCGTTCGTCCGTCGCCTAAGCAGAACATCAGCGCTTCGACGGGGGTGCCAGCTAGTTCGTCAACTGCAGCCTCGCACTCCTCTTTCTGCATCGCAGGCTCGTACATGTAGAGAAGCGGATGTCGTCCGTCGTGGTAGAACATGATACGGGGTTTTTGCATGGCGGATTCCTTCGTTTGAGATGACCAATTTTGGGATTAGGATTGACGAATTCCTATTGTGCCATGATGCTGTCTCGGAAGTCAAGAAGATAGCTGTGTTAGATTCGGGTTATTTAATGAGATGTCGGGATTCGGAGATCCCTCCTACAGGAGAACCTGCTCCTATGTATCGGATTCAAAGCAATCTGAATCGCGGATTCTGTGGATTGAACGGATTGCACGGTTGACAGTTCGCATAAGTAGGCGCGATGAATGTGCTCCTACAAACAGCGGGGCATGAGCCAAACCGGAGAAATAAATGGTCCTACGTATCACTTTCTTTTTCGTTCTCTTTTCTGACGAGTTCTTGCTATAATAGCGCAAGTTGCTAGTTATAAAACCCGATCGGCGCCGATTTCGCCAATCCGTTCTTAGTACTTCGATCTATCGGCAGCTTGGCACTGGCTATACACATTGCGCTCCTCATGAAGTTTAAAAAAATATGGTAGATTTTAGAATTAATGGAACACTATGAACGAGCCCTGATAGATCGGGGATCGCAGAGTTACGGCACACGGAGTGTGCTTACTACTATTAATGTCTACTTATTTATCTAATTCACCATAAATGGGTAATTTGCTATCGACGCCAGCGCGGTTGAAAACCGCGCCTACCCTATGTTTCAAGGAAAATCGGGATTACCCAATTAATAAATTAATCTTCATCTGGAGCGCGGGGATCCACCCTATTGCGGTTCTATAGACATATCGCTCCTCTGGAGCGAAAGACAAAGGATCTACCAGATGATCGGGGAGACCCTGCCCCAACAAGGAATGATGGACTTTCAACGACTAGCAACTTAGGTTATAATATGAGGTTGCCAAATTACATGGGTGAAAGGAGTGTTATCATGGTTAATCAGCAGTACCTTCTCAATGACGAAGGGGTACAGGACTTCATCAAAAATGGGTATATCACAGTCCATCCCGATTTACCCGACCTCCACGCGGAAATCTACCGGGAGACTGCAGCGATATTTGAGAAAGAGGGAGATCCGCGGAACCATATCCTCCAAAAAATCCCTGCACTGCATCAGGTTTTTGCCCATCCGACTGTCCGTGGTGTCTTGACTAGTCTTCTGGGACCGAATTATATGATGCACCCGCACCGTCATGCACATATGAAGCAGCCGGGACAGAAAGGGGGTGCTTGGCATCAGGACGGCAGATCGAAGCATTTCACAACGAAAGATCACGGGTGGCTTTTTGAATGGAGACGACACCATCGTTTTCGGTCTGTTTGGGCATGGTATTATCCGCAGGAGGTTACTGAAGATATGGGGCCGACAGCGGTGATACCGGGGGTGCAATACTACGATCTGGAGAGTATGCGGCATTACAACAATGCCTACACTGATCCGGAGATTGGTGCGCTGCTTTGTGGAAAAGCGGGAACGGTGACGATTGGTCATTACCATCAGTGGCATAGCAGTTGGGGAATGAATCACAGCAACAAGAATCGTTATATGATCAAGTTTCTCCTCACCCGCACGGAAGAGCCTCAACGCCCTTCTTGGAACGCCAATGGCGTGACCTCAACAGATACCAACGAGGCACCAACACTTGGGCAAGAAGCGGTATGGAATCATGTGTGGAGTTGGTTGAATGGAGACAACGGGGCGGTAGCAAAGAATGGAGGAGGAAATGGGAATCGTGTTTCTCAATTGATTGACACATTGCGCGATGCCTCTGCGCCTGCTCGTCTGAATGCCGTTTATGCCCTCGGAGCGGTTGGGGAACCGGCGATAGATCCACTGATAGAGGTGCTACGTCATACCGCTAAACCCGTTGAGATTACGGAGGAGCCTATTTTAACCCATGCAGCATACGCCTTGAGCGCGATTGGGGCAGCTGCTGTTCCCACGTTGACTTCTGTGCTGAACGACGATGCAGCATGGCGGGTGCGTGCGACCGCAGCGGATAGCTTGGGGGACATTGGCACACCTGCTGCGGAAGCGGTTCCCGTGTTGGTTCAGGCTCTGAATGATCCGTCTGAGTGGGTCCGTCGCAATTCCGTGAATGCGTTGGGGACGATCGGTGAAGGGACGGATGCGTTGATAGCGGCTTTGAAGGATGACCATCCGTTGGTTCGCTGCAATGTGGTGAATGCGTTGGCTCGGACGTGCAAAGGAACTGATAAAGGTATTGATGACACTAGCCGTGCGCTATCAACGGTGATGTATGATGACGAATACGCTATCATCCGTGAGTATGCGATTAGTGCGTTAGAGGAGATAGCCCCCCACGCCAGCAATTAATCATTTTCTAAGAGACCACCGGCATCCAGTACGCGCCAGAAGGTGTAGTCCGCGTGGTGGACGATTGTGTTCTCCAAGCTGCGGACGACTAACTCGCCCTCGCCCGAATGTGCACCCGCCGTATGTGCGACCGCTTCTGGCAGCCCGACGGTCAAGCAGACGTGGACGCCGTAGCCCGGATGCCGAATTGATGGGAACCCAGCGGCACTCGGAGATTCTCGCCAACGGGCTTGGTTTTCTGGATCAAATTCCCACGGCTTGCCTACGTCGTGACACAATGCACAGGCAATCAGGAGATCGCGATTCGCTCCAAGTTCGGGAAACATCGCCGTCAGTTCGTCGTAGGTTCGCATTGCAAGCAGTGTGACTCCACGGATATGGTGGGTTTGTGTCCCCCGCTTGAGCGGCGGCGTGTCGGGGTTGCCTGACGCACGAATTTCGTCAATAGATTTGAATGAGCTTTTTTCGAGGGCGTAAGCCCACGCATCGATAACCTTATTCCGCAATGTTTCGTTGCGAATCTCGTTCACTTCGGGCAACGAGCGGATGACTGATTGGCGTAACTCTTCAGAAATTTGCATAGTGTTCTCCTAACTCTAGAATAATGTAAGTTGCTAGACAGTCTGTAGGTTGAGTTTCCATACTCGACACCTATCAAGAATCACCAAATTTACGATACACATATCGCCCCTCTGGGGCTTTGTCAGTTGGACAAGATGCCCGACCTACGGTGCTCATACAAAAAGAAAGTGCAAATTGGAGAAATGCCGGGTTTTTTGTTGAATTGAGTGGTGTAAGGGCGGGGAAACCAGATGCCCCGCCTACGATGGGTTTGGAGTCTGAAGTGCGTAACACCTACGGCGCTCTAGAACATGGAAAAGTCGATTTCCTTTGCTGTGATGAATTCCAGTAGGGTTGGAACCCCTTCCTCTGTTTTCTGGATCCCACGTTTGATTGCGGGGATAATTTGGTCCGGGGTTTCTATCCGCTCGCCGTAGCCGCCGAATGCTTTTGCCATGTCCGCATAGTTCCCGGATATATCCGTGCTGCGATATTTCTCGGTGGAGAGCTGCATAATTGGCAATTCGATCGCCATGGAGAAGTTGTTGAACAGCACTGACAGGATGGGGATTCCCGCTCGAACAGCGGTCTCGAAATCCATACCGGTGAAACCGATGGCGGCATCGCCCCAGATGTTGATGCACAACTTATTTGGCTCTGCCAGTTTTGCACCCATCATCAGGCCGAGTCCATATCCCAATTGTGTGGTTTTCCCCCAGCCGATATAGGAAAGCGGCGTGGTCGATTCCCAGAAGGGTGAAAGTTGATCACGGGGACTCCCAGCATCGTGGGTGATGATGGTGTTTGCCACATCAACCGTGTCCATCAGGTCCCGAATTACCCGGTAGGGAGAGAGGGGAATTTCGTCGGAATTCAGTTTGGGATTCCACTGTGCTAGCCATTCCCCCTTAACTGTTTGAATCTCCTGCGTCACGCTTTCACGGCGGCCTCGTGGGGTGCCGTTTAGACGCCCGCGGATTTCATCGACCAATGCCTCCAGAGTCAAGCGAGCGTCTCCAACTAGAGCGTGTTCTACTGCTACATCCTTGTTGAGATCCGCTGCATCCAGCGTGGCGTGAATAATTGTCTTGCCTTTCGGTATGGCTGGTGCGTAGTTGGTGATGCTGAAGCTGCACCCAATCCCGAAAATGACATCCGCATTTTGTAGAAAGTGGTGCACGGGTTTTGGCATAGATCGACCGCCGGAGCCAAGGGACAGGGGATGGTTTTCAGGAAAGGCGCTCTTGCCACCGAGACTGGTAGTCGTGGGTGCCTCCAGAAGTTCGGCGAGTTCCCTTAAAGCGTTCCACCCTTTGGCATAGTGGACTCCTTGACCTGCGTAAAGCACAGGGCGTTCTGCCTCTAGCAAGACATCAGCGATTTTTGGAATCTCGTTGGGGTCTGGCGCGGGGCGCGAGACCGGTGCGGGTTGGTAATTCAAGGGTTCAGAGAGTTCCTCCGGTAACACATCGTTGGGAAATTCCACCAACGCCGGACGGGGTCTGCCGTTCTTTACCTGAGTAAAGGCGCGTCTCAGGGCATCCGGTGCTGCTTGAGGTAGGATGACCTGCTCGCAGGACTTGGTAACATTCTGGAAGTTGAGGAAGGAATTGAAGTTAGGTGGAACATTGGTCAAGGAACGCGAATAGCCCATTGGCAATACCACGATTGGTACTGAATCGCCGTAAGCCTGCGCGACACCGCCAAAGGCGTTTTCCGATCCGGGACCGCTTTGCATACAGAACACCCCGATCCGTTCGCCGGAGGACACACGACTGAACGCATCTGCCATGTGAAGCCCGATACGCTCTTGACGGACGATGATCGGGCGGATTCCCACAGCGGCTGCGGCATCAATGATTGGATTGACGGGATAGGCAAATAGGTATTCCACACCTTCTGCCTTCAAAATATGAGCAACAGCGTCAGCAACTTTCATAGAATCTCCTTATTGGTATGTCTAAAGTAGGTTCGTTCATGTTGAGAAATGGTGCAACAGAAACCGAGTTTTCAAGAAAAAACTCGGTTTCTATTTGCGCTCTGTACTTTTTATTATGAACCAGAGAGTTTATTTCAGAAAATTATTTCGGACCTCTGATTTTTCCGCTTGCGTCGGGTAAGGGGGACTGCGGATGCATCGCTCGTGCCCTTGCCCGGAAGTCGAGTCCTTTTTCGCCTAGTGCTTGCAACTCCTCCGGACTGCCGTCAAACCATTCCTTCAGTCGTCGGCGGGCGATATGGACATGCAACACCTCATCTGCCCAGTCGAAATCCTGAAGGGTTGTCATCAAGGAATGGCGAGCGGTATCGCGGCAAAACTCGAACTCTTCGCGCTTGCCGGGTGGATATTTCATGAGACCTGCTTCGACGCCGAAGAGCATGGCATATAATTCCAGAGGATCCATTTTAAAGAGATAGGCAGACTCCCAATCACGTATTGGCATTGCGGAACGCTCATCGAAGATATCCTCTGCCGCTGCTTCGCCAAAGACAGAATGGCGCATCTCGTCCCAGAGGTGACGGGAAATATCAGCGTAAAATTCCCACGGCTGGTCTTTCATTTCATACAGCACAAATCCCAGTGCTTCGGCGATCGTGGTTTCTCCGAGACGGGTTGCGATCATCTGCATCAATCGCTCCTCTACCCGTTCATTGTCAACATGGATAATATCCCACACACGCGGAAAAGTATCATCGCGGGTGAGCTGCTTCGGAATCAGATATGGAGTGGTCGCTCGAACAGGTTGGAGTGCGTTAAAGTTCACTTCGCCTGTACCATCAATGCCTCCGGCAGCTTCAAGCAGGTTGTGGAGTGTATCGCTCCAAGCCTCCGCTTCCGCTTCTTTTTCCGGTGTATCAACGACATCGTGATAGGCGGTTTCTAGCAGACGCAGCCCTTCCTCTACTTCAGCGATGACGGTTTTCAGGATGCGCACGGTGGGATAGTCCGCCAAACCGTTGGTCTCGTTGACATACCTTTGATATGCCTCCAAAAGCGCGGGTTTGAACACCTGTGTCAATCCTGCCAGCAGTTCGACGGTATTCGCCGCGTACATCCCCTCATCGAAAACAATCTGCAAGGAGGGATCGGGAGCTTGATACGCTTTTGTCTTGGAAACGCGCAGCTCAGGCAGTCGGGCTTTGAATTGGGACGCATGTTGTGAGTTTTCATATTGCAGCCTCGCTAGCAGTACCTTAACATCCCGCTCCGGTGTACTGATGATATGGGCAGCTTGCAGAAACATCAATCGTTCTGCCACGTAGGCGAAACGGTGGATTCGGGCGGCGCATTGATCGACGCTGAATCCCGGCTGTGTTGCATTGTGCAAGCCTGCGTATTGATAGGTTCGATCCATCCTATTTTCTCCTCGTTGTGCCTAACTAGGTGCTGTCGGTGCTTAACAGATGGAACGGAGATCTCCGTTCCCTAAGAAATATATGTGCTTCTACGTCCTGCTAGTTATGGGTCAGGAAGATGCCTGACCTACGGAGAGGGGATCTTATTGGGTTTCACGATTCCCGGTTCAACCCAACCTACGTACTGTAGTGATTCGTCCTTGCTATACACATTGCGCTCCTCCCCGATAAATCGGGATTCAAAACTGGAGCGAAAAATGGGGTCTATCAGTTTTAACGGTAAACTGATGGATTTTCGATACTAGCAACTTGCGCTTCAATAGTCTAATGTTCGCTTTGATTTCTCAAAAACGCATCCACTTCTTGACGGGTGGGCATGACGGGCAGCGTACCCAAACGGGTGACAGCTATCGCACCTGCGGCGTTGGCACGACGGATAGCATCCACAAGCGGCAGCCCTTCCGCTACGGCGACAGATAGTGCTCCGGAGAAAGCGTCTCCTGCTCCGGTTGTGTCCACCACATCCACTGAGAAACTCGGAATGTGAATTGTATCATCCGGCGTTACAAGAAGAGCACCATGTGCTCCCCGATGTAGTACCACGGCATTGGGACCCATTCCGAGCAGTTCACGCGCAGCTCGCTCTGCTGTTGTGTCATCTGAAACGGAATAACCCACCAAGGTCTCTGTTTCTTGCTCGTTGGGCGTCAGGATTGTGCAGTTGCACCAAGTTTCAGGCGCGTAGGGGCGGGCGGGACCAGCATCCACAATCACCTGAATACCGTAATCTGCTCCTAGTTGTACGGCGGCTGCCACAGCGGGTTCAGGAACTTCAAAGTTGACCAAGATGCCATCCAGTGTTTCCCGATGCAATGCTAAGGCTTGTTTCACATCATCAGCGCTTAGGTAGTCGTTAGCTCCCAAGACCCCTAAGATGGTGTTTTCACCATCGGCGTCGATCATCGCAATGCCCACACCTGTCGAGGCTTTTGGGTGGATTGTGACGGCATTTACATCGACGCCTTCTGTTTGCAGGGCAGCCATCTCCATACGTCCAAATTCGTCGTCCCCAATGCAGCCGAGTAGCACCGCTGCCCCTCCTGCCCTTTGCACAGCGACTGCGGCGTTAGCCCCTTTACCGCCGGGACCAATTTTAAGATTGTCCGCCAGCAGTGTTTCCCCTCTAGTGGGCAAGCGTGGCGTTTGTACTGCCAGATCTATGACAATGCTACCGATGACAGCAATCTGTTTCATGCATTTATCTCCCATACGTCAAGCCATCTTTAGAATTTGCGCGACTACCTCATTGGGATCAATTTCTGTCATACACAGATGCGGTTGATCCTTTCGCATACACTTCCGCTTATAGCAGGGACGACATTCTACCGGTTTCTCAATAGCTTCGTGGCTGTCCCCATGGGGACCGTGACGAATTGGGCTGGTGGGGCCAAATAGGGCAATTGTCGGTGTTCCCACAGCTGCTGCGATGTGCATCGGGCCGCTGTCGCAGGTCAGGTAAAAGGTGCAACTTTCGATCAAGGCACCGAGCTGCATCAGCGTTGTCTTTCCAATCAGGTTAATTGTTTCCACCTTTACAATCCCTGCTAACGCTTCACCGAGCGGAATTTCGGCGGTTGAACCTGTTAGCAGTATCTGCACACCGAAACGGTTTTGTACCTGTGTTATCACTTCCGCGAAGTTCTCTAGGGACCAACGCTTTGTACGCCATGTCGTGCCGAGATTCACTCCAATCAGGTGTTCTTTAGGGGAAACACCGTGCGTTGCAAGGATCTGACGCGCTGCATGACGATCGGCGTCCGTGTGCCAAAACTCCAATTTTGCGTTTGGTTCGCGGATATTGATTAACTCCAACACGCGCAGATAACGGTGTACTTCGTGGAGATCCGTCCGATCCGTGCAAGTCCGTGTCAGCAGGATGCCTCGCCCGCTTACATTTGAGCCAATCCGTTCAGGGATAAGTGCCAGAAATGGGATCATTGCATTACGGAAGGAGGTTGGGTGGAGTACAACCGCAAGATCAAAATCTGACCGGCGAATTTCGCTCACCGATTTCCAGAAAGATGGCAAACGGTTGAGCCCCCTTCCCTTGCTGCCAATTATTATTTCGTCAATATATGGGTGGGTCTCCATCAAGCCTGCAACGAGTGGGCGAACTAGCAGTGCCAAGTGGGATTGGGGATACGCGATTTTCAGTGCCTTTAATGTTGGCGTGAGCAGTACCATGTCGCCGATCCAGCCGCCGGTTTGGGTGACAAGAATTCGGTTTCTCAACGACTTTTCCTTTGTCCCGTTGGTGGTTCAGTTATAATCTTGATTTGGCTATAGGAACCTAACACAGAGAGCCGGGAAATTGCAGTGCACTCATTGGATTGGTACAGATCGACCGATTCGAGCGGATTCGTAGAGGGCGTCGAAGATTTTTGCAACAAGTATCACCTCTTCTGCCGGCACAGGTGACGGCAACCCTTCACGAATCGCTTTGTGGAAGGACTCAAATTCCCCCAGCAAACCGGTAAGTAGTTCCGGTTCATAGTCGATCATTTCATCGTCTTTATCCATATAGATACGTGTGGGGCTGTATGTCGCACCGGCTCTGTCTCCCATGAAGAAGGTCTGCCCAGTATTTTCAATATGAGATGCCCATGCGGTTTCCAGCGTCACGGTTAAGCCACCTTCAAAGCGGATAGTGCCCATTGCAAAATCTTCGACATCGAATTGAGCGGGGATCCATGTCCCCCAATCGTTAATCACATTGGCTTGATGTCCAAATTTCTGCGCGATTGATCCAAATGCCTCAATCGGCTTCGGTGCGCCGATCATCCACAACAATACATCGAGGATATGTACCCCGATGTCAATAAGGGGTCCGCCTCCTGCTATTGATTTTGTGATGAATGATGGTGAGGCAGGCACACCCCGGCGTCGCATTGCCATGGCGCGAGCGTAGTAAATATCGCCGAAGAACCCTTCTTCATATAATTTGCGCAGGGTCTGTGCTCCCGCGTTAAATCGTGACTGCAACCCAATCTGGAGCACTTTTCCCGATGCTTTCTGAGCATCAACCATCGCCTGACCGTCGATAGCATTTCCAGCGATCGGCTTTTCGCAGATCACATGCTTTCCCGCTTCAAGTGCTGCGATCGATGGAGGCGCGTGAAAATTATTGGGTGTACAAACGCTGACAGCATCCAGTTCAGGCATTGCGACGAGTTCGTTGTAGTGGGTAAAGACATGTTTGATGTCGTATTGTTTGGCAAAGTTCTCCGCACGCTGTTGGTCAATATCACAGACAGCGATGATTGAGACACCTTCGACGTTTCGGTGTCCCGGTAGATGTTTGCCACCGGCAATTCCGCCTGCGCCGATGATACCAACCTTAATCTCTTGCATTATGATTTCCCTCTTTAGTGGCTCACACTTTATTCAGAAGTCGTATGCAATTTCAATCCGCCCTGTGCATGACCACGCCCTTCGGATTCTCAAAGGCATCGATCCAGAGACGACACCACTCCGCATGATCGTGCATTACACTGTCAGGATCGCGTTGGCTGCGTACGACAAAGTCTGGATGTCCTGTACGACCCGTGTGATGACCGATCGGGTGGTAGCGCAGATCCATTGACCAGCGACACTTATCCGAACGGTTGGGCATCCCACGGTGTGGTGTGAAACGGCTCATCAGTACCAGATCCCCCTTGTAGCAAACCATTGGTACGGGATCAATTTCTGGCACGTCTTCGGAATAAATAGTTGTGCCCCCTTCGGGCTGATGCCGTAGATACCCTGCTTTGACTACGCCGGGCAAGACCTCCAGACAGCCCATCTCGGCGGTCGCATCACCCAATGGCAGCCAGCAAGTGATGATGTCGGAGCCTTCCGCCTCCGGCATGATAACCCCGGCGTCTTGATGCAAGGGACCAACGTGCGAAGCGGGGTTACTATCCTCATAGTAACGGATCGGGGGCGTGGGTCGCAGGTGTTGGATTGGGTTGCAAATGATTTCCGGTCCGACGAGCGATTCGATGACATCAAGTAGGTTCTTATTGTATAGAAATTCAAAGACCGCCTTGCCACGATAGTTCATGATGTCGAGACCGTTGCCAATCTCTCTGGATTGCGCGAAAAGTCGTCCGTACCGGGTTTCAAACGGCTCACCTTCACAGAGGTCTTCGATTGTTCCCTCTGTTTTCAGTTCGTGTGCCCGGCGATCGATGAACTCAGATATTTCATTGATTACTGGCTGCAAGTCCTCATCGGTGAGCGCATTCTTGACGATAAGGACACCACGGGTTTGAAATTCTTCAATCTGTTCAGTTGTCAACTTCATCGTGTTCCTCCGGATTTAGGCGTGTTGACATTTCGTTGTTACCCATTCGGTAAAGGCTGTCATCATTGGGTGTCTCCCCAAAAACTGAATTCTCTACCTGTCGCCCCTCTGGGGCTTTGTAGGTCGGGCAAGATGCCCGATCTACGGGTATAGGGGTCAGTTTTAGCGCGCTACACACAACTAGCAACTTGGCGGTAATAAATCAGGTTCAGGGTTCATACAAATACACTCTCAATCCGCTCTGTGCATGACCACACCCTTCGGATTCTCAAAGGCGTCAATCCAGAGGTGACACCACTCGTCATGATTGTGCATCACACTGTCGGGATCACGTTGGCTGCGTACGACAAAGTCGGGGTGTCCTGTGCGACCCGTGTGATGACCGATTGGGTGGTAACGCAGATCCATTGACCAACGACACTTGTCTGATCGGTTGGGCATCCTACGATGTGGCGTAAAGCGGCTCATCAGCACCAGATCGCCCTTATAGCAGGCCATTGACACTGGGTCAACCGCTGGCACGTCTTCGGGAAAAATGTTTGTTCCACGCCCGGGTCGATGCCGCAAATATCCTCCTTTGACCACGCCGGGCAAAACATCTAGACACCCCATCTCGGTGGTTGCATCACCCAATGGCACCCAGCAAGTGATAATGTCCGAACCTTCCGCCTCCGGCATGATAACCCCGGCGTCTTGGTGCAGGTGCCCGATGTGCGAAGCAGGATTGCTGTCTTCATAGTATTTAATCGGGGGCGTAGGTCGCAGGTGTTGGATGGGGTTGCAGACGATTTCCGGTCCAATAAGCGATTCGACGACATCGAGCAAATTCTTATTGCACAGAAATTCAAAGACCGCCTTGCCGCGGTAGTGCATGATGTCAATACCACTACCAATCTCTTTGGATTGTGCGAAAAGTCGTCCGTATCGGGTTTCAAACGGCTCGTTTTCACACAGGTCTTCGATTGTTCCCTCTGCCTTGAGTTCGAGTGCCCGGCGATCGATGAGTTCGGATATCTCATCAATTACCGGCTGCAAATCCTCATCGGTGAGCGCATTTTTGGCGATGAGGACGCCCCGCGTATGAAATTCTTCAACCTGTGCAGTTGTCAACTTCATAGTTTTCCTCCGAATCTAGATGATGGTGGTTCTAAATGCGATCCTTATTCTTTTTGGTTCAGGTAAAAAGAAATGCAAAGTATCAGAGTGTCCGCGAATTAACGCGAATCTACACAGATAAGAAAAGAAAGACTAAAGACGGACAACCACAAGTTTCTTGATCCCGATTTATCGGGGGGTTGCCCCTACAACCTGCCCAAAACCTGAAATGTTCGGACGGGTAGACCCCTCGCCCCGATAAATCGGTCGACAAGCACCTACGATTGCTGCTGCACAATTTCTTTGCATGAGCGTTGTTTTTAATGGACCTTGACCAACTTGCGGAAGCTACGAACTTCTCTGGGTGGAGAAAGCTTTCCACCGTAGGCAGCCCAAGAAACTTCGCCCACGTATATGTCTCCCTGTGAATCAATTGCGATGCCGTGGGGCGAAATAAATTGTCCGGGTCCTTCTCCACGCCATACATCGCCCAATCGAGCCAGACGGTGACCGTTGAGGTCGTGGATAGTAACGCAGCCGCCGATGTTAGGATAATCGGCATTCACCTCAAGTTGGGTCGGCACTTGACCAATGTAGACTAGGTCATCTTCGATGTGTAGTCCGCAAGGGCGATGCAGATTATTCCATTGATCTAGGTAGCGGCCAGCCGCATCGAATATCTGTACACGGTGACTTTCCCGGTCAGCGATATATACTACCCCGTCGCTGTCGGTACAGACGCTGTGCACCAAGTTGAACTGACCCGGATCGGTTCCGTACTCTCCCCAAGAGAAAAGATGCTCCCCATCGGGAGAATACTTGTGCACTCTGGCATTGCCGTATCCGTCCGAGATGTAGAGTTCATCAGTTTTGGGGTCAAAGGCTACCTTGGTCGGCCGGTTAAAGGGTTGTCCGCTATGAGCGGGTGCGGGTTCATTGGGTGTACCGATAGTCATCAAGACCGCGCCATCGGGGGTGCATTTCCGAATCGAGTGATCGCCATCGTCCACACAATAGAGCATTCCATCGGGACCTACGGTGACACCGTGAGCACGGCTAAACAGATTCTCGCCCCATGAGGTGACAAAGCTGCCATCCTGCTCAAAGATTATCATGGGATGCTCACCTCGATTGAAGACATAGACGCGGTCTTGTGCGTCCACCACGACATCGGCAACCTCCTTAAAACTCCAACCTTCGGGCAACTGCGCCCAATCCGCTAATTCCTCGTATATATAATCTTCACTACCAAGCCTCGTTGCCATGCTTTGCCTCCCTTATATGTGCGTCGTTTTGACCTTGCTTAGGTTCAAAAATCCTCCAAACCGAACCGATACCCACGAATCTGTGCCATTGGTGCATCGTCGTTGATGTAATTAACAGCTAAGAACTTCCCCCGCTCGTACTCGACCCAAGCGGCATAACCGCTATCGGCACCGAGGTTATTGGCGTCGAGGTCTAGCGGGAGCAGCAAACCTTTTTGAGTCCCTTTATTCGGATTCAATGCGCTATCCAGTGGCTCCAGAAACGCGAAGGTGTGCACTGATGAACCGCCTGCGGCGACAATTACTTCATCATCTGTTGCTAGTTCACTGGGTCCCGGCTGTCTACGAGCGATGAACGCCTCGTTGGCGGGGACTCTTGGGATAACAATGGTTCGTCGTGCCAACCGTTCTCCCCAAGTCTCCGCTGACATGTCAACGCGCCAACAAGATTGCAACCCAAAACGCCCGGTGATTAACATAAACCCGTCTTGCGTGAGACTTGCGACCGGCATCCCGTGAGCGGCTGGGTTTAAGGTGTCGTAAGGACCTTCCCACCGGTAACCGCCATCCTTAGAAATCATCTTTTGTAATGGCTGTCCCGAATCCTCTCGTAGGTAGACGACCAATTCTCGATCGGGACAAGGCACAATGGTGGCTTCACCTAGCCCGTAATCAGGATTGTCGAAGATGGTCAGTGGCGCCTCCCATGTTTGCCCCTCATCGTGACTTGTTGTGATATTTTGGATACTCTGTCCAGTTTTCGGATTGGTGACGTTGCTGGGAAGCAGCCACCGCTCATCGTCCGTCTCCGTAACGATGTCTGGGCAGATACCTTTGACCGGGGTTGGGATCGGATCCGACCAACTTTCCCCATTGTCATCGCTAAACCAAAGCACAATGTGGCAGTTCGCTTCTCCTTCGCCCCACTCACCCGGTGGAAAAAGGTAGGTATCACAGAGCAACAAGATCCGTCCATCTTTGAGCTGCTGAATTTTGGGGCAGTTCCATGTGGTCAAAACACCGGTCGATTTATCTTCATCGCGAATTACCTGTGGCTCCGACCATGTGTGTCCTGCATCGTCGCTGACTCGGACGATTAAGCGACAAAACTCGCTGGCAACGTGACCGTTGCTCTCGCGATAGGTCAGGATAATTCTACCTGTTCGGGAACGACAGATGTAGGGGAAGCATTCGTAGATGTCATCGTTTCGTGCAATGGTAAACTTCTCAATCGGCATGGCTTATTATCTCCGTCCAACAAATGTGAAAGGCTTAGAAATAGGACTTACGCATTTGAATGATCGAAGCCCTGGAGTTCGGCGATTCATCGTCGTAGGATACCGTCTCCAACCCTGGTTTCGGAACGGACGCCCGATGAATCGGGCAACTACAATCGGAAGTGTGTAAGTCCTGAGAAATTTACGAAGAATCAGGTGATTTAAGGCGTAGTATCTCCAACAACTTCTCATCTCGTTCTGTGATGAGCGCGCTCGCCTTTCCCGGTGGATAGTCGTAGAAGCCGGAACCGGTCTTGGCGCCCAATTTCCCCGCTGCGACTAAATCCTGAAGCACTTTCGGAGAATTGGTTGCATTACTCAAGGATTTGGCAACGTAGCTTCCGACTGTATTGAAAATATCAAGCCCTCCGAGATCCGCGATCTCTAACGGACCAAGCAGTGCCCAACGCAATCCCAATCCATGTTTCATTACCGCATCGACGTCGGCGGGTGATGCAATCCCTTCCTCGACGAGATGTAACGCTTCGCGCACTACGGCAAACTGGAGACGACTGGCGACAAATCCGGGGACATCTTTCTGCACCAGAATCGGCTGTTTTTGCATCAGTTTCAGCAGATCGGTTAGGATTTCACAGGTTGCATCGGAAGTTTCTGTCCCCTTGATAACTTCCACCGCCGGAACGATTTCGGGCGGATTGAAGAAGTGCACTCCTGCAAATCGTTCGGGGTGGGAAACGGTTGTAGCAATCTGCGAAATGCTTAATCCCGAAGTATTTGTTGTGAAGAGTGTGTTTGAGTCGCAGATTTCATCGAGTTTCCGAAAGATGTCCTGTTTTACTTCCAGATTTTCAGCGATCGACTCCGAGATGAGGTCAACCTGTGCGAGTTCTGTCAAATCATGGGTGGTGTAAATTTTTGCCCCTATGACATCTGTTCCTGTCTCAATGGGTGCGGGGTCTACGGTGCCCTTAGAGTGAAGGCGCTCTACGGCGCGTTCCATCCCCACCTTACTCCTATTATACAGAATGACGGTGTAGCCGAATTGAGCGAAGATTTCTGCGACGCCCGCCCCCATTGTGCCTGCGCCGACAACACCGATCTTTTTAATACCCTCAATATTCATACTTTATTCCTCTGCTAACACCACTTCGATTTCCTGTAATTCTGTATCTGTCAGCTGCCACCCCTGTCCCCCGACGTGCTCGGCGACCTGTTCAGGCGTTTTTGCGCCGACGAGGACACAGGTGATTCCCGAAAGCCGCAACTGCCAACCAATTGCGAGTTGAATAAGCGTAAGATTCCGTTCTTGAGCGATGGCTTGTAGTTTTGCCGCTGTCGCCAAGTTGCGCCGAAATTCTTCCCCTTGGAATCGGGTCATTCCTGAACGTTCATCGTCTGCCGGAAATTGATGGTCTGGCGTGTATTTACCTGTCAGTAATCCCTTGGCTAATGGACTGTATGGTAGGATGCCGATACCGTGTGCCTCGCAGTAGGGCAGTGCTTCTGTTTCGATTTCACGGTCAAGAAGGCTGTAACGTGGTTGTAGCGAATGAAAAGGTGCGGTTTGGGCGGCGAGCTCCATCTGTTCAACGTTGAAGTTGGATACACCGATGTAGCGTGTCTTGCCCTCTTGCCGTAACTTTTCCATCATCTCGATGCTTTCATCAACAGGATACTGCGGATTCCAGCCGTGGATTTGGTAGAGATCTACATGGTCGGTTTGCAAAGCACGTAGGCTATTTTCCATTGCACGCCGGATAGCACCCGGCGAATAATCCCGACTGACCTTCGTGGCAAGAAAAACCTGCGTCCGTCGTCCGTCCTTCAACGCTTTGCCGATAATTGCCTCCGATACACGGTATGATTGTGCGGTATCGATGAGTGTGATTCCGTGGTCAAGCACCGCGTGCACTGTGGCAATTGCTGCACCTTCATCAACCGCACCCATCGCCCCACCAATGGGCCACGCCCCGAAACCGATTACAGATACGTGATCGCCATCTTTTCCCAGTTGTCGTTTTTCCATCTGCTCGCCTCCTGCAAGTGGCTAGTCAAGGATTCGTTTCACCTTTTGCTTGGTTCAAGCATTTTAGCATACCATCGATTTTTATGCGAAAGAAAATCTTCGCTGCTGCTTGTCTGAATCAGGATATATTAGATGTTAGGATTTGGCTGTAGATCGGGTTTTCATAGTCAACATCTTTCAGAAATAACCAAATTGATGCTACACCTGTCGCTCCTCCCCGATAAATTGGGATTCAAAGCAACTGAGGCTTGGGGAAATCGGTTTGCCGATGTGCTGTACACCTATCGTCCCTCTGGGGCTATGGATTGGGCAAGTCGTTTTGAATCCTGTGATCGCCGGGAATACCCGACCTGCGGGCATGTGTACAGTGACAGGTTAGGAAACCTGTCGCCACGAGTAAATCTGTCGGGCAGGAGGCGCGACCAAAGAAGATGGGATGTTGTTGGGTTTCACGGTTTCCCGTTCAACCCAACCTACGTACTGCTGAGAATCCCAATTATAGTTATTAACGCTGTCATCTGCTCTGGGACTGATTCTGTCCCTACATTTATCTTATCATATCCGATGTGAAAAGTCACATCATAACACAGCGTGATGCGTGTGAATCCCGGTGGATTTCTTTTGTATTCAAATCTGTGTTGAGGTATAATATTGGACAATTTTGAGTAAGCGTTTTTTTATTGAAGTGTACGTCTTAGACATTACGGGTTTCATTGGAGAAGCGATGAAAGTTAAAGTTAAATATTTTGCAGTTTTACATGAAGAGTTAGATAGAGATGAAGAAGATATGGAGCTGCCAGAGGGAGCAACCGTGAGAGTTATCTTGGACCGACTTGAGGCGGAGTGGCCCGAAATCGCAGAATACTACGATGTGATGCAAACTTCTGTGAATTGGGAGTATGCCACGCCAGATAGCGAACTCTCAGATGGCGATGAGGTCGCCTTCATTCCACCGGTGACTGGAGGTCAAGATGTTTAAGATTACCAGCGAAGATATTGAATTGGGAGATGTGGTTCGTGCGGTCGAAGCGGGAGATGCTGGGGCGATTGTCCACTTCTTAGGTGTTGTTCGCAACAATACAGAAGGCAGGGAGGTCTCCTATCTTGAATATGAAGCCTATCCACCGATGGCAGAAAAGAAGATGGCGGAAATTGCAGAGGAGATTCACGAAAAGTGGGGGCTAGACCGTGTTGCTATGATTCATCGCGTGGGACGATTAGAGATCGGTGAGGTCAGCGTTGCAGTAGCTGTCGCCTCTCCGCATCGTAAGGAGGCGTTTGAGGCATGCCATTATGCGATGAATCGGCTCAAACAGATTGTGCCAATCTGGAAACGTGAGGTCTGGGCAGATGGCGAGGAGGAATGGGTCAAGCCGGACCCTGTTTTCTTTCAGTCGAAAGCCTGAGGCTTACACTTGAGGATTAAGGCGCAGAAAGGGGAAAAAAAAATGGCCATGGCTTTGAGGGTTTTCGTTGCTGTGGGTGGGCTGATAGTAGGTATCTATATCGCAGGGTGCGGCGGTGATGACGCAGAGGATTCGCCCGCCCCAACTGTGGAGAAGGAACCTGAACCTACCTTTGGGCTGGATGGCGATACATACCGAGATAAAAGGTTGTTCAACATCTCTAATCTGCCTGTTGATGATTGGACTGTTAAAAAAGTGACTAGCGCAGTCACAAAAGGGGGACCGGATGAGAATCTTGAAAGCTGGGCTCCCTTACCTTTCTCGCTGTATCGTGTTGTATCAGAGGAGGGTGAAACCGCTTTGCATCAGGTTTCTAACGATTCAATTCCCCTCCTATTCATGCAACCGACTTCAGAGGCGGATTTCGTTGATACCTTACCGAAGGCATTTGAAAACCGGATCCCTTTTATCTATATTTTCATCGAAGTACAAAGCGTAACTGATTTCGATTCCTCCAAGGAGATTGCAGCTGCCCTCTTGAAACAATTCATGTCCATTTGGGACGCGAATTATGAGGGGCATGAGTTGATCGATGAAGGACAAATCTTCTCTCAGGATCGACGGCGCGGTTATTTTTGGGAAATCGCACCTAACGGCAAAATCCCAGAATTCATGGAGAAACACATCTTTGACCATGTTGAGAACAAAGCCAAACAATCCTTTTTTATAGGGCGGTTAGAGGGTAACCGCTTTGTCTTTCGGCTTCTGTTCTGGGCACCAGCCGACCAATACGAT
Source organism: Candidatus Poribacteria bacterium (assembly GCA_965208425.1). Lineage (GTDB taxonomy): Bacteria > Poribacteria > WGA-4E > WGA-4E > PCPOR2b > PCPOR2b. Next base: position 1,476,812 of record OZ242335.1, read on the forward strand.
ACGTATGTGTCTGTCTATGATAAAATTGTATCTTCTGTTGAGTTTCGACTTTAATCAAACCTCCCTATAATTCTGCCACGACTTCCATCCCCACCCGGTGCTCCGGTTTATTCTGTTGCGTTGAAAGCAGGCGATAATTGAATCGTAGTAGCAGATCCGTCACCTTCCGAACTTTATAATCTGCGGTGGTGCGGATTTCGTGACTTACTCCTTCGTAGAAGTTATATCGCGTAAAAGGGATGCCGCCTTCGCTATTTCCGTGGTTGAGCCTATAGGTAAAGTCAAATCGTCCTTTGCTGATAAAGGAATAAGTGAACCGATTTTCCAGCGAGAAAGTTTGGGTTCGGGCTTCCGGCGTATCATCAAGATGTTCACGATCAGCGGTAAATTCATGGATGCCGGCAACGCCAAGTTGTAAAACACGGCTGAGTTCGTAGTTGCATTCAAGGGTGTTTGTACGTTCAAACTGTGTCAGATTGGAAATTGCTTCTGATGCGTTCCCCTCTGAATCGAGTTCAGTAAAGTTCTCCTCTTCTTGCCTCTGTTCCCATCTTGCCTTGAGCGAGAGTTTCGATGTCGGGTTTAGCGTGAAGTCCACCTCCCAATCCCGGCTATGTCGTCGTCGTTCTCTATTATTAATCCGCTTGTTGAGGAGACGATTGGTATCATATCCGAGGTCCAGACTTAATAGCGGCGAGGGAGAAAAGTCAAGTCGATATCGCTGGTTGATTCGCCCAAAGATTGTGCGTTCGTTTCGCAGATCGCGCAATAGATAGAGGCTTGATGGATCTGGATCTTCCTGTTCTTCCGTTAGATTGATAACAGCCTGACCGCGGATAGCGTTTGCCAACCATACTAGGTTGCTCTGAGTTTCGGTCTGCTTGGACCTAGTGGTTATGTTACCCCTCCGCTGCGATGTGAATCGGCGAGGCTGAAAACGCAGGCTCAACTTTGTGTCAATTGCGGAGACGGGCTTGTCCTCGACGTTTTGGATGAACTTGATATAATCTCCCTCCTCGAAATCTTCGCGGTAATGCAGATCGTCAATTTTGACATAATGTCCCTCACCCGGCTTGATTTCCCATCCTGTGAATGGATTGATATTTGTGAAAATCTCGCGTCGTTCCGTCGCTAACTTCTTGTCGAGTTCATAGGTGAGTTGCCCGTCCAACGCTCTATTGAATGGTGTGAAACGCATTTCGATATCTGCTAACTGTGTTCTTGAGTCGGAGTTTGGTCCTCGCTCTGCTTTGAACACCCGCCGAGAGATATTAGTCGAGACGTTTGCCCACTTGCGCGGTTGGGAGAAGAGACCTACTGTCCAGGTCCTCGCGCTCGTCGCCCGCTGCCAATCCGAGAAACCTAATGCCTTTCCATCAACGGTGAGCAGGGGTTCTTTATCAAAAGCCCTTTCGATCGCGTATTTTGTATTAACTGACACCCACCGAAAGTCGACAAGATCGAGCCGTGCTGTTGAAATATTCCGTTTTCGGTTGAGGTTCACGTTATCGTCTAAATCGAGATCAATCGCTTCCAACTGTTCGATGGAGGCGTTTAGGTTAAGCAGGCTCATCCGTTGAGAGAGTTGGCCGTGCCTCCGTGCTTTGCGGAATTGGTCCTGCCCTCTGACTTTCGAGGTACTTCTCCGATAATCACCTCTGAGACGAGGGAGGTACAGGCGTTTCATCAGCCCTTCCCGTGGATTGAAGTCGAACCCGCCGTTGAGGTTGTTGCGCAGGGTGACATCGTCGGGTGAAGTGGCTGTATCGGAACTGTTGGGATTTTGCTGGTTTGCTGATTTCTTGAAACGTTCCTCTGTGCGTCCTAAGCCGTAATCGAGTTTGAGCCAATTGACCGGCTTTACTTGTAGGTCAAGGTCTATGGACTTTTCATCGGGTGGTTGGGCTGGACCTAAATCACCCAATAGATACAGGTCGTCGAACTGTTCATCGGTGTACTGTTCTTCGTATCGAAATCGTGTGCGGTTGGTATTCGACGCACCGACAGGTACAAAATCCGCATCAAGAGATCGGAGCTCCAGATTCAACATCAATTTCTCGGCTGATGAATTGGCGAGGAGTTTCCAAGCCCGGCTCAGTGTCTTGCGATCTCGGTTGGAGAAGGTGTTCTGATCCAATGCACCGAAGGCAATCTGCCCTTCCAGTGTCGGAGCGTGTTGTAGGATCCCTTGGCTTTCGGTGAAATCGAGACGTCCGTTGATGTCCCATACAGTGCGTCGTTGTGGCGCGATGAGCAGGTTCCCATCCCCGTCCGCGTCCAACTCGTTTCTCTGAAGTTCCTTAAATTCTCGTTCATTTATGATGATAAACGCATTTTCTGGGTCATTTAGATCCGATTCGACAGCATAGCCGAACCCAACTGTGACACGCTCGCCGGGCAGATTCAGCGAACCACTGACGCCTTGTAGATTTCGCTGGTACGCTAAGTCTTCGGGGATATATTCAAAATCGATGCGGATCACATCATTGCTTGTGATTAGGTGTCTGCTAGTGAATTCAATAATCGGGTCGCCGTAGTCACGGATCACGTAGTCATTGTTTTCTCCACGCCGCATCCGTTGACCGTTCAACCAGACAATTTCGGTTCCCGCTTTCACGATGACGAACTCACCCTCGACATCAATGCGGTATTCGCTACGTCCCTCCTCACCCCTGATTGTCTTACTAGCAGATTGTCCCTTTGGGATCGCGCTCGGTATGAGATGAAATTTTCCCCACCTGAAATCTCCTGAGACCTGCACGCCCTCTAGCGCACGGTTAAAGAATATATCCGTATCGCCAAGCGATCCCTCGAAATCGCCCAACAGTCCTGTAACGTTTGGGCTTGTGATGCGGATGAGTTTCTGATCAATATCTTGAATATCTTCGGTTGTGCCTTCGGGTTGGATGGGTAGGTCTTGGTCGGAGAGGAGTGCTGTGACGCTGACGTTCTCCGAGACCTTGCCATCAACGCTAATTCGCAAGGCATGCTCCGGAGACAGCGATCTCTTGCTGCCCGCCGAGACACCGAATGTCTGCGTTCCTGTCACTTGCACCGGAGGCAGCGCTGACTCCGGTAAACGCTGTGGGGTCAGATCTGCATGGGGTTCAAGTTTGAGTTCACTGGGGGGTTGTTCCAACGGTTGATCCGGTCGAAAGAGGTCTCGTTTATACCCCTTTTTAATTGCAAAGGGCAAGGCTCTATAGGTAATTTGAACGGTGGCTTCGGGTGGATAGTCTTTCAGGAACCTGACTGTTCCCGCCCCGTAATCGATGAGGTAGTCCAAGTTTTTGGTGAGTTTTGCGTCGTTAATTGTTATATGCTCACTATCACGAATGGGGGGCCAATGCTTCAGAAAAAGCGGATCGGGAAGGTCTTTGAATCGAAAAGATTCGGTTTTCTGCAAAAGGGAAAGGGGTGGTAATTGGAGCGGGTCACGCTCGGATTCTGCTGCGTAGGACACGGCAATGAGAATGCTAATGAGTAGAAAATGCGATGTTGCGAGAAGTTTCCCCATGAACGGACACCGGGAGCCAGAAGAGGTGTGATAACGAAGAAGTCGTCAGAGCCTTTGGATTAAGCGTTGATATTTTGTGAGTCTAATTTGCCTTGCTATCCCTTTGTTTATGCAATACTTTTCTTTCTTCAAGTTTTCAGGCCTTGCTGCGTTGCGGAAAATGTTTGACAGATGGACAGACTAATCCGCCTCTATATTTAAGAAATAATAGATACAAGGCACAAGATATGATATAATAACACGCTACAAAATTCAGCAATAACTTTGAACGAAAATCGCATTTTTACTAGTATTACACCACTCGATGGGGAGGATTCACGATTGCCAGTTGCTTTGGATCTCGATGAAATCGGTGCGAAAATTATTGATGGAAAACAGCTCGCCAGATCTGTTCGGCGCGAAATTAGACGCCAAGTGAAGAAACTCAAATTCAGACCCGGACTTGCGGTGGTCCAAGTTGGAGACGATCCCGCTTCGACCGTCTACGTTAGCAACAAGGAGAAGGACTGTCAGTATGTTGGCTTTCACTCAGAAGTGCGTCGAATGCCGGCGGAGACACCCCAGGCAGCGGTGATAGAGCAGATTCACACGCTGAACAGACGTGAGGATATCCACGGTATTATCGCTCAAATGCCAGTCCCTGATTCTATTGATGGAGACGCTATCATCAACACAATCGTTCCTGAAAAGGACGCCGATGGTCTGACCCTTGTGAACTTAGGTAGCCTCCTCATTAACCGTGAACAGACTGTTCCGTGCACGCCAGCGGGGATTATTCGCCTTATTGAATCGACTGGTGTGGAGATTGAAGGGAGCCGTGCCGTTTGTGTGGGGCGTAGTAGTCTGGTTGGCAAACCTGTTGGGTTGATGCTGCTCAACCGCAATGCGACGGTCACCTACTGCCACACGAGGACTTGCGACCTTTCATCAGAAGTCCAGCAAGCAGATATTCTGATTGCGGCAGTCGGTAGACCTGAGTTGATTACAGCGGACATGGTAAAACCGGGGGCGGTTGTGATTGATGTAGGAATTACTATCACTGAAGATGGCTTTGTCGGCGATGTTGATTATGAGGGTGTCAGGGAGGTTGCTGGTTATATCACACCTGTCCCCGGCGGCGTCGGTCCGATGACACGCGCAATGTTATTAGAAAACACATTAGCATTAGCTTTGGATCAGCAAGAGCAATAGGTTTATCAATTGATGGTTGTATTCAACGCTTGAACTTGTGTATTACGTATCATACAAAAAATGGAGGTTTATTATGGGATTTCCCGGATTTGATCTTAACGGTAAGGTAATGTTAGTTACAGGTGCAGGTAAAGGCATCGGTCGAGGTCTTGCACTCGCTGCGGCACAGATGGGTGCCGATGTAATTTTGAATAGCCGCACGCTCTCGGATCTCGAAGAGGTTGCAGAAGAGATACGGGCAGCGGGAGGTAAGGCTGAACCGGTCGTTTTCGATGCGAGCAACATGGATGAAATCGCTCGTGGTGCACAAGAGGCGAACGATGTTTGGGGACGGGTTGATGTGCTTGTCAATAACGCTGGTACGAACCGCCCGAAACCCGCGCTTGAGGTAACTGAGGACGATTGGGACACTGTTTACGACTTGAATCTCAAAGGGTTATTCTTTCTTACGCAGACGCTTGTGAAGCCGATGATTGAACGGGAGAGTGGAAAAATTATTAACATCACTTCGACAATGGCGTTGGTGGGAGGTCCGTTACGAACAATTTACTCCGGCAGCAAAGGTGGGGTTGTTGCATTGACAAAAGGACTTGCGGTTGAATGGGCACCTCACAATGTAACAGTAAATACTGTTGCCCCGGCGTTTACGCGAACGCCCCTTGCGAATGAACTGCTAAAACGTAAGGAGTTCTATGACGATGTCGTGCGTCGCATTCCGATGGGGCGAGTCGGTGAGGTTGAAGAGGTTGTTGGGGCAGTGCTGTATCTTGCTTCGGACGCTGCCAACTGGGTTACGGGGCAAACCATCGCTGTTGACGGCGGCTGGGTTGCTTGGTAGATGATTCAATGATGTGGTCTGAACAGGTGTAACAAGTACCGGTTATTTCTGGGATTTCATCGTGGTTTCTAGGTAGTGTTTACATTTTTTTAGCAGTGATAAGTAGAGCTGCGAAATAGACGAATCCGAGGTATCGGTCAGCATATTTATCATAGCGAGTAGCAACCCTGCGATACTGCTTCAACCGATGGAAAAAACGCTCTATAACGTTGCGACGTTTATACATCTCTTTATCATAAGGCCGATCTTCAACGCGGTTCTTGCGAGGACGGATGACCGCCACCGCGCCTTGGGCAACAATCGTTTCTCGCAGCGCATCGGAGTCATAAGCCGCATCCGCAATAACATACCGGCACGTGTAGCCGGTAATCAACGCCGGGGCTTGTGTCACGTCATGGCACGCACCCGCTGTCAAAGTAAAACGCAATGGTAAAAACGCATCATTCACCGCAGCATTGAGTTTCGTGGTAAAGCCACCTTTACTCCGACCGAGTGCTTCTGATTGCTGACCTCCGTTTTTTTGGGGGCACCCGCCGCCGCCGCATGTGCCCGCACAATCGTTGAATCAATCAGGAGCGCGGAGAATGCACCCGCCTCATGGAAATGTTCATGGAGTTTTTCAAAGACCCCGGCATCGCACCATCTGCCGAAACGTCTATAGATGGCATTCCAATATCCGTAAACTTTCGGTAGCGACCGCCAAGTCGCGCCTTCTTTTGTTATCCAGATGAGTGCCGAAAGGAAACGTCTACAATCTTCAGGGGTCCCGACATAGACGTTTGGCAATGTTTGCAGAAACGGGTGTATGCTCTGCCAAGCTGCATCACTAATCATCACAGGCAAGTCTTGAGTGGCATCTATCTGTTGAGTTTGCATGCAACACAGTTTACAAAGACTTACTGAAAATGTCAATAACTTACACAATGTAAACACAACCTAGCCAATCAATTAAGAATTCGGAACAGGTTTTCCTATAAGGAGCGAGGAATGACGACAAGCATTTCCACAAATGGAGTCTCCATGCCCGAAATGGTTTCCATCAAGGCGACCGAAATCTCTGCGCCACCCGGCTGGGCGTTGATGGAGCGTAACCTGATCGACCTCATGGAGGAAGCGGCACCCATGATGGTCAAGAAGTACACGGAGCCAGGGGGTGCGCTTTACTTTGCGGAGGACTTCGACGACCTGTACGAGCAGTTCTATAACTGGTGCTTGTTTTACGCCATCGGTGCCGATGAGAGTTTGCTCAACCTTGCGTTACAGGGGTGGAACGCGTCGACCCGAATTAGTGATGACAGTTTCAATCATCGCCTTCGACATAACGATTTTACAAAAGTGTTCAGACCGTCGATGTACAACGAGTTCTGGAATCTGGCACAATCTACGGAGTGGCATCATCTGGGTGAAGGCAACATGGCGTTCTACGATTTTGGTGTTGCTTGTCCTACGGTTTCGGAGAACGTCCGCCGGGCGCGGAGATTTGCTGCGATGTTTATCGGTGAGGATCCGGAAGCCCCTAATTATGATCCGGAATATCAGATTTTGCGATCTCCATTTCATTCTAGTCAGGGACCTAGGTTACATGCGGATGCGAATTTCGTGAACACCATGCTGCTTGCCGGAAGATATCTAGGCGGGGAGGTCAACTATTATGGGGTGCGTGCGAGCCTTTATCCGATCGTCGAAGACCTTGAGCTGAATTGGTATGAAGATCCAAAGCGCAGGGAAGAGATTGTCGAACTGTTTGAGAAGATGGTCTTGCAGTCCGACACACCGAATAGTTTAGGTGCTACTGCGCTCGTTACGAATGCTTACCTGTATACAGGCGATGAGAAGTATAAACGGTGGGTATTGGATTACACGGAAGCTTGGCTGGATCGGATGCATCGCAATAACGGAATTATGCCCGACAATGTGGGACCTACCGGAAAGATTGGGGAGCACCGCAATGGCATGTGGTGGGGTGGGCAGTATGGCTGGAATCATTATCAGGGCTACAATATTATGTTTCACTCGCTCACCATCGCCGCAGAATGTGCCCTACTGCTCACCGGTGACTTTGGTTATCTTGAGCTTCTCCGCTCACAGATTCGGCTGCTGTTGGAAAATTCAATAACACGGGAAGATGGTCAGCTTATCATGCCGACGCGATACGGTCCCGATGGTTGGTGTTATGACCCACCTGTCGGTCCGTCAAACGATGATATTCTGCCTAAGAGAGGTGTCTACACGGGACCGATTCCGTGGCGGATGCAGGAACTTGCCCATCTATATCATGCCTCAATGTCTGTGGAAGATTATGAGCTAATCACACGGATACGAGATGGCGAGGTTGAGCGCGATTGGAATGAAATTGGAGACAGAGGCGGCGAGAAGAACGGCGGTGAAACAGAATTTGCTCGCTTTCAATACTATGATGGGTTGAATCCCAATTGGCCCGAGAAGATATTGAGTGCGGAGTACCGATGGGCGCTGGAGGCTTTCGATAAAAGCCGTCTCGACAATCGCACCGTCGAGGAAATCGTTACGACAAATTACTTTCCGCCCAATCCTGTTTTCACGAAGGGCTTGACGCAGGTCACGATGGGTGCACCGCAATCAGTCTACAATGGCGGTCTTCTCCGAGCAACTGTGCGCTATTATGATCGGGACAACGCTCGCCCCGGCTTGCCGCGAGATGTTGCGGCTCTCGTCGATAAGTTGGCATCAGATACTGTCGGAGTTCAATTGGTGAACCTTAGCACGACTGATACCCGAAACGCCATCGTGCAGGCGGGTGCTTTCGGAGAACATCAGTTCACTGGACTCAAATACCGAGAGATGAGTCAAGAGGAGTTACGTCAAAATCCGTATGGATGGCTCCGGTCGGAACGGGAATACGCGGAAAAAGAGGTCCCGGTCAATGGGAAGTATTTTGCAGTCGAACTCCCGCCCTCAACCTCTGTCCGGTTGGAGGTCGGTATACGTCGCTTCGTGAATAATCCAAGTTACGCCTTCCCGTGGCATGGGGATACGATTCCAGTGCCGTTTCAATAGCTTTGTGGAATTTGTCGTACGCCGGTATTAGATGCCGTGAATCCTTTTAGATTAGGACTTATGCAGTTGAACGCTTGAAACCAACACTAGAAGCGTGATACGTAATGCGTAAAACGTAATGAATAACACTATCAGGAGTGGTGGTCGGGTGTTGGTGTCAATTGTCTGAATCAGGATTTTCAGGATAGAAGTTACGCAGTTAGACGTTCACTGCCAACACTAGGAATGATTGCGCTGTGTTCTTGGTTTATAGTAGAGCGACTTATCGCTCATCGCGACACGCAATGAATTGCGCTACTACAAATTGCTTTGAATCCCAATGAGATCGGAGCTGAACTGCGTAACTCCTATAGATGTTCGACGCGAAAAACAAATCATTCAGGTAACGGTTGCAGTGATGCACCGACAGGGCGCGGTCCTGTTGGACGCCAAGGAATCGAATCGTAGGAGCGGTACCCGATATCAAGATGTGGCGTTTCGAGACGGATATAACCTTGATGGCGTGAGTCCAGAGCGGCTTCCAACACGCCCGACGTAAGTAATGTCCGTTCAACTGGATAAGTCGGGACTCCCGTGACGAACATCTCTTCGATGTTCAAACTGAGGTAGCTGAAGTGAGGGTGTGGATCCCCGTGCAGATAGAATTCTGAGCCGTAGATCTCACCACCAACCCGCCCCGCGTAAGCTAGGTCTGTTACATAACCGTTCAGCATCAGGGCTGCGCCGCGAAATCCATCCTGATATTCTAGAAGGAAAAGCGCGGGATTTTCGCAGTTATCCTCCATAGCTCCGGACGGTTTATTCTCAATTGGTGCACAAGCAGCCTCGGCCAGTTCGCGCCACCATGCTCCCGCTCTTCCCGCTTCCCATACCGCCTCACCTTCCAAACAGGTCACTGCAGCGACACCTGTTTCGCCACCAACGCGCCGTTCGACCATACACTGAAGCGTTTCAAGCGTATGAAATCCGTAGATGTCCAGGCCTGAATAGCCGATCGAGACTGCTTCTGTGATTGGGGTTTCCAACGGGTGCTCCAACCACGGATTGCGGTAACCGAAAGGCAGCGATGAACCTGCCATGAACGGGACACCGAGCTGCGCCGCACGGTCAAACATCCATTTGGCGTCGTGCCAGTTATAGGAGAGGTGTTTGTCATTAAAAACGGGGATACCTCTACCACTTGTTGAAAAAACGCCGCAGATCTGTTCCATGAAGTATTTACGCGGATAGAGTTGCTGGTCTTTTTCGTTCCAAGCGTAGTCGCCGTGTTCCCCGATCAGGAGGACACCATCGACAGCAAGTTCACTTCCGCCGAGCGTCAACGCTTTGACAATACTCTGATAGATCGGCACGTCATACGCTGCAGCGTACCCACGACTCAGATCGTTTTCAGGGAACTGGTCAACATACATTGACGCAATTTCGACACGCGGTTGGATCAGTCCATCGTCCGTTGGAATTCCTTTCAGGAACTTGGTGACAATGACATCAGCGTGCGACCCCGGACGGTACTCAGTAATGATTGCTGCAATCTTTTTGCGATCAGACATTTTGCTATCTCCTTTTACGTCTCATAAACCACACCCAGCTTGATGCTCTTTTCTGGCGTTTCGTCAATATCCCGATAGGCTTCTGCCGACTCATTGAACGGAACAATCGGATAAACTAAGCCTTCCACCGAGAGTCTCCCTTCCTGCAACAGTGAGAATGCCTCCGTATGCAGCCGCTGTGTGTCCCACAAAGGGTGGCCGGGGATGGGTTGACTCACATCACGGGTTGAGATCATCGTCAAGCGATTTCGATGCCACTCCCCTTCGAGGCTTAATGCGCGGGCATCGCCTGTGTAATACGCTGAAGACACGATGGTTCCCATGTAACCTGTAGCGCGCAACGCATCGTTTAGTGCGCCGTAAATGCCACTTGTTTCTAGAGAGACATCAACGCCAGCTGTGTCTGTTAGGTCTTTGATGATTAGTCCAGCGTCTTCGGCAAGTGGGTCAATGACTACGTCGGCACCGTGCTGCTTGGCGAGCTCACGACGGACGGGAATCGGGTCGGTTGCAGCGATCCACCGTGCACCTTGAAGCCGTGCAATCTGTACTGCCATTTGCCCAATTGCACCAAGCCCAAACACCGCCACACGGTCACCGAGACCGATTTTAGCATCTCGCACCGGGCTGAGTGCCACCCCCGCCGGATCCGAATACACGATGGCTTCGGCGGCCATGTTCTCCGGGGCTTCCTCTAAACGATCTTCGTGAACCGTGTGTGTCTCGCGGATAGGCAGGTGTCCGAAAACACGATTCCCTATCTGAAAACGTGTGCCACCTTCGCCGACTTCAATTACTTCGCCGATTGTCATGTTACCTAACCGTGTCGGGAATTTCGGCGGACCCCCTTCTCCAACGTGCATCCGTCGTTCCCACTCAAAAGGGGATGTATGGTCTTTCGTTTCGGCACGGTAGCCGCGAAGTTCTGACCCGTGTTTGGGTGCAGAAAAGATACTTCGCATCCGCACTTCGCCGGGGCTGAGTGATGGTTCCTCATATTCTTGAAGTACAGGTGTCCGTGGTGCAACAGCAACAAGTTCTCTGGGCATTTTTGAATCCTCTTGAATATTGTCAAAGCTTGGCGCATCCCTTTCTGGCCTAATTCTCTATACTATAAATATAACAAAGCGCTGCGTCCAAAAATAGAAGCCGATTGGGATGAGCGGCTGCGTATCTCGATCTATTGAGACGAATCTCATTCTTACCATTAGGGCAAAGGTCTGATTTGGGGTGCTATTAGCAAACAATTTTCATTATAGTTATTCTATGGATGGTTGTCAACGGAATTGGCTCTACTTGGCCATAAATCCACTGGGAAGTTGGAATGCCACTTTAGAATTGACGCTATATTTGCGGGATGATAAGATATAACTTTATATCAAAGATACAACGGCTGACTGCAAATGAAAGCAAAATTAATCATGCCGAAGCGCGGCACGGGTTGAATTGCCCCCATTCTAGTTCTTAACGAAAACATCTATGTCCACATCAACAATTCCTCGTTCGGTGCAGCACCGAATAACGGCGACGTTATTCATCTCGCAGAGTTTGTTCAGCGCATCAATGATTTTGTCGTTTACGCTCTTACCGATTATTGCTGCACACATGAGTGGTACAGACCGTGCCGCGGGACTACCACCTACAATGATGATGTTGGGTCGAGCCGTTGCTGCTTACCCTGTGGGCTGGCTCATGGATCATATAGGACGGCGGCTGGGTCTGGCGCTGGGGTATCTATTTGCCGCTGCCGGATCAGCAATCTGCGTGTTATCAATCAGTATGTGGGAGTCATTACCATGGCTCTGCGCCGGTGTGTTGTTAATGGGCATGGGACGTGGGGTGAGTGAACAGGCGCGTTTTATTGCGGCTGAGGTCTATCACCCGGTTAAACGAGCGGGGGTGATTGGTCTTATTGTTTTCGCCGGGACTATAGGTGCTGTAGGCGGTCCGCTGCTGGTATCTCCTTCGACTTGGCTGGCGGCAGCTTTCGGCTTGCATGCCCACGCTGGTCCTTATCTGGTATCAGTAGTGCTTGCTGCCCTTGCTTTGATGCTAACCGTTCTCTTGCTATACCCTGATCCCATGAAGGTTGGAAGGACGTTATCGGGAAACCTAAGCGCGATAGATGAGAAAAACACCGGGCGAAAGTTGTGGCAAATTTTTATTGACAGAACAGTAAGACTGGGTGTGGCGGCGATGGTAATCGGTCAGTTCATTATGACACTAATTATGGTGATAACACCGCTGCATATGAATCATCACGCTCATGGGGAACAGGCGATTTCGTGGGTGATAATGGCGCATACGTTGGGGATGTACGGGCTTTCGAGCCTGACAAGTCGTTTGGCAGACCGTTTCGGTCCGGTAACAATAATAGTTGCCGGTGCATTGATACTAGGTGTCTCTGCCGTGCTAACGCCAATTTCCAACCAGGTTTCCATGCTTGCTTTTAGTCTATTCTTACTGGGACTGGGCTGGAATTTTTGTTTTATCGCGGGTTCTGCGCTGTTTTTCAGCGGCCTATTGCCTGCCGAGCGCGGCCGTGCACAGGGTGCTAGTGAGATGATAGTAGCTTTGGCGGCGGGAACAGGTAGTTTGGGAACAGGTGCGGTGTTTGCAGAAGCGGGAATCGTAGCGGTAAGCGCAATGGGACTTGCCTTTTCGCTAGTGTTAATCGTAGCATTGGTCTGGCGGCTATTCACGATGAAATGATGAGAGCGTGAAACGTGATGCGTGAAATGTGAAAACCGTTGGTTCATTGATGCAGCAGTAAGGAACAACGATCGTTGTTCCGTAAGGTTTCTTAGCATGAGTCAAAAGCAGGAGTCAAAATATAATGGAGGAAATGATGATTGGTGTATTAACTCACCATTGGGCAAATGAGGAACAGTTTGATGAGGCTCGCGAACTTTTGGACCGCAACGGTCTAGCACAGAGCAAAGCCCCCGGGTTCGTTAGTCGGGTGACGCTTGTCTCCACCACCGACCCAACAAAAATAACCTCGTTGGTGATTTGGGAGAGTAACGAGATTTACGACGCTTGGCGCGCTTCCCCAGAGCGGGCAGCCATCATGGGTGGCGCGTCGGTGTTGTGGTCGCAGCCTACGGAGTCAGAACGGTTTGAAGTTGTAGGCACGTTAGAAAATTAATCCTGAAATGGGGAAATGGCAGATAGATCTTAGCTATATTTATAGTGATTTTAGGATTAATGAAACACTCCAAACCGGTGCGGTTAGATGAAGATTAATTTATTAATTCGGTAATTTCCGAGCGATGCCCGGTGCAGTTAGAAACCGCACCTACCGGTCGCCCGTTTGGTAGGCGCTGTTTTCAACTGCGTCGTTTCAACCCACGCGCCTATGTGGTAGGTTAGGAAACTACATCTACTGGGTTGGACTGAATTCGGTGCGGTTTACCCCCGCACCTACCGGACCTGGGGAACATATAGAATTACCAAATTATTTTCTGAAACCTCATGAAACCGCACCTACCGGCCCCGATAAATCGGGATCGAAACCGAGGGGCGAAAGTGTCTATTTATTTTTAGAATTCACCATATATCTTTCCACAAAAAAATTGTGGGTGCCGATCACGGTTCTGGAGGTCGAGGTGAAAACCTCTGCCTCCAGAACCATCCTTGCTGGTACAGAAGCTCTTGGAACTACTCAACAAACGAACCTTCCTGCTGCACTCGGTCGTAGATTTGGGCAAACTCTTCGGAGCCATCGTCGTTCCAAAGTTCCTGCTTGAGTCCCCGTATCGTACCTTCCTCTCGTCCTGTGAGTCGGCTCACCGGAGCGAAAGATGGAGTATAGATCTTATGACCGCCGGGCATATGCAGCACACCGACATGCTTAGGGATCTCCGTCGGTTGGTTCGCTGCTAGCCGTGCTAGAGCATCTTCGTCCACTTCAACCCCCAATCCGGGCCCTTCTGGAACGGGTGAGAATCCTTCGATTATCGGAATCCGTTCTGTGGTGACGTCTTCCTCATATTGGTCGTCGAGATTTACTGAGTGACCTGTCATCGTGGGCAGAACAGCACCCATGTGCAGTGCTAGCGCCTTGGTAAGCGTGCCACCGGTCAACTGTATAATCACCTGAAGATTTGCCTTCCCACACGCGAATCCTTGTATTAGGCTATCACCGATACCGCTTTCGCCAATCATGTATGCGTCTGCAAGTCCGTGGACGATTTCCTGTACACCGCCGAGTTGTGGAACGTGCATGACAATTGGGAGACGGCTCTGTTCCCGTAATCGCCGCCAACCGTCTATATCGTTTCGTACAATTGGATCTTCGATGAAACCGACGATGGGGTGACTCTCCAATTCACACACGATAGGCAGCACTGCTGCCAAGCTGCGATTGCTGTTGAAGTCGTAGTGAATTTTAAATCCTTCCGGTGCCACCTCTTCTGCTAACCGTGTCTGCTCCATCACGTCGTAATATTCACACGTGTGCATTTTAAAGGTCATATACCCTTGGTCTACTGCCCGCTGGATTTCGTCGCGGAAGACTTCTGGTGCTGCGGGTCTTGTCCATGCAGCGACAGAAATTGCGTCTCGGACTTTCTGCCCCATCAGCTTGTAGGCGGGGACCTCTAGGTGTTTACCCATCACATCGTAGAGGGCACCGCACAACCCTATGTTCAAATTGTTGTTGATGAAGTCGAAAGGATTACGGTCGATGAGCGGTTCGACACTTGATGGATCAGGCGCTGAACAGCGATAGTCGCCATAGCCGATCAATCCGTTGTCTGTGTGCACTTTGAAAATCGTGCGGTGGTTAATAGCTGAAAATCGGGCTTTGTGATCTGTGTTACGATCGGGGATACGTGGATAAATCGGGATAATCTCAATGTCTGTGATTTTCATATTCTCAACTCCTAATCGTATGGGACAAATCGGTGTGCGGTGTTGCGTCCGAGTTGGATAAATCCTTTAACCCCTTCTACCAAGGGATTGTGAATCGCTACTATAACGATCCAATTCTGGACAATTATTGCACTCAAGACCGGTAAAGTCAAGTGCCTTTTCGCTTGAGGGCCTCCTGATGCTTTGCTATAATTATGCAAGTTGATAGATAACCTGTAGGTCGAATTTTCAGCCCCGACACCTATCAGAGATAACCAAATTTACGACATACCTGTCGCCCCTCTGGGGCTTTAGATATGTAGGAGATCGGCGTTGCTATACACCTGCCGCCCCTCTGGGCTATAGATTGGTCGAGCTACTTGATCTACGGAGAGGGAATATTGTTGGGTTTCACAGTTCCCTGTTCAACCCAACCTACGTGCTGCCAAATGTCAATAGGACCTATTACAGCCTTTGCAGTTGAGGCTATGGGTTTCGACCTAGAAAAGGCCGTAAATCTTTGCAAAAATTCGACGAGAGACATGTCATGGAGAGGCAGATGAGACGCGATATGTCGATTTTTTACGACCATAAAATTGAGACTATGTCGAGAAGCGACTTAGATGCGTTACAACTTACCAAGCTCAAATGGCAGGTCGATCGATGTTATCACCGAAGTGACTTTTACCGAGAACGCTTTGATGCAGCGGGGGTATCGCCAGCGGACGTCAAAACTCTAGATGATATCCGTAAGTTCCCTTTCGTCCAGAAGGAGGAGTTACGTGAGGAGCAGGGGCAACACCCGTTTTTGGGGAGATTTACCGTTGCACCGGAGGCTGAGTTCCGGGAGGTACATCCAAGCACCGGAACCACAGGCACACCTGTTAACACAATTTGGAGTGCAACAGATGTGCAATACATCACAGAGGTGACAGCTAGAACACTCTGGGGTATCGGTGTCCGGCCGGGGGATGTTTTGCAAAATGCTTTTGCGTATGGGCTTTGGGTGGCGGGGTTGGCTGTGCACTATGCCGGGTCAAAAATTGGCTGCCTCGTGATTCCAATCGGCGCGGCGTTGACCGAAAGACAAATTGATTACATGGTGCGTCTCAAGAGTACCGTTCTCATTGCCACTCCTTCTTATGCTATCTATCTCGCTGAACAACTGAAAGCGCACGGTTACAGCACATCGGATATCAATCTCCGGATTGGCTGCTTTGGTGGGGAGCCGGGCACGGAAGTGCCAGCGACACGTCGAACCATTGAAAGAGGGCTAGGCATTGACGCCTACGATTACTATGGGCTCGCCGAAATTGGTCCTACTTTTGCCAGCGAATGCGCCCACAAAGCGGGGTTGCATTGGAGTGAAGACCTTCATTTGATTGAAGTAGTCGATCCGAAGACGAAAGAACCTGTCGCGGAGGGTGAGGTAGGGGTTCTCGTTATCACACACCTTGAGCGGTGTGCTACGCCGATGATTCGGTACTGGACAAATGACCTCGTGCGACTTGACCGATCCCTGTGTCCGTGTGGACGCACTCATGCTCGATCTCCTGAAGGGATCTTGGGCAGGGCAGACGATATGATTGTCTTCATGGGTGTCAACTTTTATCCAATGCAGGTGGAGCAGGTGGTGCGTTCGTTTGAAGAACTGAGTCCTGAGTACCGTATTCGGTTGATGCATGACACTTCAACGCATCGGGATATCTGTACTATTTCGGTTGAGTTGGAGCAGAAGGAAACCTCTGAGGAACAGGTGTTAGCCCTTCAGGTAAGGACTGCAGACGCGCTCCGGGAAGCGTTGAGTTTCCGCCCGGAGGTGGAATTTGTTGACCAAGGGACTTTGGAGCGCACAGCATTTAAGGCGAAACGGGTGATGGAAGAGAGACCAGCGTTTGCCAAAAAGTTGTAGCATTTTTTGGTTAATTGATTCATTAATTCATTTACAGGAGGTTTGCAAACAAGGATGAAAGTAACCCGTCTCTATACTGGCTCCGATGGCGAGTCTCATTTTGAGGATATAGAGATTCCTGTTGAAGATAGCGGTGACATTGGCAAAATGTCGCAACTTCAAGATGCGACTGGCATCATTTTTCGGGAGACTGATCCTGATTACGATTATGATTGGCATACTGTTCCACACAGACAATACGTCATCACGTTAAGCGGTGGGGTTGACATTGAGGTGGGGGATGGCACGACAAGGCGATTCGGTCCGGGGGATATTCTCTTGGCGGAGGACACTACTGGCAGAGGGCATCGTAGCCGGGCAGTCAACGCCCAACCAAGGAAGAGTATTTTTGTGACGCTAGATTGAGATATGGGTGTGTGGCGAGTCGTGAAATCGTTCGGAGACAAAAGGGATAAGAGATAAAAGTTGAGGGATTACTGAACCCGTGCACAACGAAAACCACCGGAGCTTCTTGAAGGGGAAACTGATCTGCGAAAAGAGATGCGCAGCCACATCGGATCGTGGTGCCAATAACCGTCGCGCAACACGCGATCTGTTTCAATTCTCGTGAAATTACCGATGAACCAATTCACATTGTCAGCACCAGAAAGTGGATTCTCACGCGGGGACCTAGAATAGAAATCCTTATCAGACTTATCAAGACACCACTCCGCTACATTGCCTGTCATGTCGTACAAGCCGTACCCGTTGGGCGGATACTTACCCACAGGTGTTGTATCGCCAGGATTACCGCTGGTGTAATTCGCCTTCGTTGTATCAGGGACATCGCCCCACGGATACTTTTTGCCCTCCAATCCACCACGCGCGGCGTATTCCCACTCCGCTTCGGTCGGGAGCCGCTTGCCCATCCACCGTGCGTAAGCCATCGCTGCATACCAACTCACATATCTTACAGGATGGTCTGCGTACCCTCTAGGGTAGTTCTTCCCGTTCCAGTGTTCCAAGTAGTGCCCATCGTGGAACCTATCCTTAATCCAGTCTTTCTGCCAGTTTGGTTTGGCAAGAATGAACTTTTGATACTCTAAATTGGTAACCTCATGTGTGTCCATATAGAACGCATCAATGTAGACTGTGTGCACCGGCAGTTCATCGGCCTCCGCCTCTCGATCGTGCCCACCCATCTGGAACTCGCCTGAAGGAATCAAGACCATCCCTTTGGGGGTACGCGGGGGAAGGGGGTGGGCAGAAACGGACTTGGCACCGTCAGGGGGAGGCTCGTGGTCACTGCTACAACCCACCATAAAAATAGAGAGCAGCCCTATCACCGCTAAAATGTAAGTACGCAACACTTGTTTCATAATAAAATCTTGGCTCATATAAAAAGAAAGTGCAAAGTACAAACAGAAACCGAGTTTTGCCGAAAAAACTCGGTTTCTTTGCACTAAATCTTAACATGAACGAAAATCTTTTGTACTTAACCCGTTTCTACAGGTTTCAGTAGTGTTTGAAACCCGCACTATGACTGAATTTTAGCCGCCAGAATGATAGCATATTTTATCCCCCTTTTCAAAAACTTGGTTTCTTCCGCCTTATGTCTATACTCTCTAGAAAAAAGGAAACAAATCAGCAACACTTACGTTGTATGTTAGGCTATATTCAATTCAAATTGCAACCTTTCACCTGCTTTATTCGTTTTTATTGAAGAATTATCCAAAACCCTTATCCGGCTACTGCCAAAAAAATTGAAAAAGGAAGGGATTTCTGAATTAGAGATTGTAATTCTCCGCCGATGGGAAAGATTAATCTGAGATCAGTAATCGTACTCAGGAGTTGGAAAAATGAAAGTGCCCAGAGACAAAAACATGGGAAAACAGAAATTGCTTAGAACTCGGAAGCAAAATTACCTCGATTATATATGGTTATACTTTCTACCGATGCTTCTCGTTGCTTGCAGCAGTTCCATTGGGAAGATTCAGTTGGAAACTGTCAATACTGTTATCGCACGATCTGAAACGGCGATTGAACAGGCACATCTTGCAAACGCTCAGTACCTTGCGTCAGATACCTTGCAGCAGGCAGAGTATGCCCTTGCTAGTGCGAAGGAAGCTGTGGGTGCGAAGGACGGACTTAGAGCGATGCACCTAGCGTATAACGCCTTGACTCAAGCGCAAATTGCTGAACAGGAGGCGATGTATAAATCGCAGGGAAATGGGCTAAATGCTATCATTAAACACAAAGAAGCGAAAATCGTTACGCTTGAAGCAGATCTAGGAACAGCAGATAAGGCACTTGAAGAATCTCGAACAGATGTCAAGCAATTGGATATGCAAAAAGGGCAGCTGCAAGCTGACATGGATCAAAAGCTGCAAGAGGCTGAACAGGCACACCGGAAGATATTCCAGGATTATAATAGAGTCAAAACCGATCACGGGGACCTTCAGTCAAAGTTGAATACGACCCAAACAGCACTCCGCCAAGCGCAGAGTCGAGTGGAAGAACATGAGCATCAGATTGATCAGTTGCGTCGTGAATTAGCAGACGCTCAATCGTCGGCAGAGCAAGCTCGCAAAGCGGAGGCGAACGCACGAACGCAGGCAGCGGCGCGAGCACAGCGCTATTCAAAGCACATTGAACAACTGGACCAGTCTAATGTAATAAAAGATACGCTAGCCCGAAAAAAACGGGAAGCACAGGCTTATGTTCAGCAGCGACGCAAAAACCGACCGATGCGGACCAACAGTACCTCGCTGACTAGTGAACAGATTGCTAGTGGTAGAGCAGTTATTAACGATTGGGCCCTGGCATGGGCAGCAAAAAATATACACCAACACTTAAGCAAGTATGCTCAGGACGCAACGCTGGATCAGACCGTTATTCGGTCTAGCAACGAAGAGCAAACCTATCTTAACCGTCTACAAATGGTTGATGTTTTGAAAAAGATGGTGGCTGTCGAGTGGCAAGAGACAGATTCCAAGTTTGACGCAGACAGAGAGAGTGTTATTGCTGTCTATCGGTTCAGTCGTCTATCGCGAAGTGCGGTGAGTGGAGATATACCTGTTCTGCACGATTTGTGGACGCGGGAAGTGTGGGTGCGTCAAGTTGGGGCTGAATGGAAAATTTTCCGTGAAAGCTGGCGGATTTACGAGGCAGTACCACGGTATGGTGTCGCTGTTAATTAGGAGGGTAGATTGATGCGATCCGGCAAGACCAAAGTTTCCACCACATTTCAAAACCCCAACACCCGTTTTGGTATGATTGGTATTATTGGAGCAGTTGTCATCCTCCTAGCGATGGTACTTGGGCTACAGGTTATTGAAGATACTGGGGCGATTGACCCCTTTCTTCAACAGTGGAAACGAGCTGTCGAATCAAAACAACCGAGATTGTATCAGCAGCTATGGGATTCGACCGCACGAACCAAAAATCGGAATCATTATGAACGGGCATTGAAACTCTTTAGCAGAGAAAAGGTTGAAGTGGATATAACTCGACATCTGCCTCAAAAAGTTCTCGGGGGCGCGAATCGGCGACAGATTGAACGCATCCCTGTCATGCTCTACCAAGATGGCAAGGTTTTAGTTATGGTTTATCGGGATATAACTGTTGAAAAGAGGGGACTGTTACAACGCTGGAAACTGATAGATGATAGAATTCACGATGTGTTGGGTTATCCCGAAACGACCGAGGAGTATATCGCTCAAGATCAAGAGATGGTCGCTCGATCTGCCAATCCAACGCCTGAAAGGCCTTCGTCGCATTCCGTCGATGCTCCCACGCCTTCCCATAACGTTGTTGCACGGTCTCAAGCCATTGCTCCCGAAAGTTCCTCGCCGATTGTTGGTGGGGCACCGCTTGATACCCAGCTTAAATTGAGTCAAGTCTTGGGGGAATGGCAGCAGGCGTGGCAGGGAAAGAATCTTAAAACCTATATGTCGAAGTATGCAGAAGAGGCAGAGATTACTAGGGTTACTATCACCAAGGGACGAGAATACCCGACTCGATTAAATAAGAAACAGTTGCGCGAGAAAATGAAATCCCTTAATGAAGGGTATAGCAAAATTAAAGTGAATATTTTTCATTTACAAATCGACGGAGATAGTGCTGTGGCAGATGTCAATTTCTTACAAGAATTTGTCGGTACTCGCGCTTCTGGAAGTCAAACCGTTTACTCAGATTTTGGCAAGAAAGAGTTGGTTTTTATGATAGATCCCGCCGATGGTCTCTGGAAGATTTACGCGGAGAGTTGGAAACACTATAGAAACGTCCCCAAGTATCCGAAACTTTAAGGTTCATGTTAAAATAAAGTGTAAAACGCAAAGTGCGTGAAACGTGATGCGTGAAACGTAAAGCATTTGTTCATTAGCAGTAAGAAACAATGATTGTTGCTCACGATGGTTTCTGCTGCACAATTTTTTAACATGAGTCAACTTTAATCATCATTTTGGATTAAATTGCTATCACCGATTGACTGAAACCGTGCATTCATCTATGCGTTTTTGTTATTGGAAAAATCTTGGCAGCCATTTTAGGCTCAATACACCCAAAATTTCAACCTAAAGGACAAGAACGATGATTAAAATCTTACGCATAACGCCAGTTCTGTCACACGTGGTTTTACTCACTATTGCCCTATGCTTGCTCGGTTGTGGTGGGAGTTCTGTTGAGAACCCGCTTCGAGAATCGGAAGAAACCGATGAAATACTGACACAGGTAGATATAGAGGACCAATCTCTTAACGTCAAGGTCGAGGTAAGCAAAGATGCCGTCCAAGCTGGTGAGACAGTGAACATGACAGCAACTGTTGGCGAACTCCGAGGCTCAAACATCATTTTTAATTGGATTAACACAACCGGTTACGGCACTTTGACCCCCATGGATGAAAATAAGGCGATTTGGTCTGCTCCAGAAAAGCCGGACGGTCTAGTGAAAGTTGAAGTGCTCCAGCTTGTTGTTACAGCAATTAGCCAAGTTGTTTCAGTGCAATCGTCGGGAGTCGATACTGATACTGAAGTGTTGACATCAACCCAAACCATATTACTTACCGTTACAAATTGACAGCAAGTGTTCCTGCTTTGTCACGGTCCAACTTTTACGCTGATTCAGAACTAATATTAACCTGAGTTGCTAAGTGATTTTGGCTAAGTAATTGGACATTGGACAACCGTGCTTCCCACACCCGCGTCTTCTCTGGATTTTGGGAGTTGGATTGTCCAGAAACTTATTTTGGGGTATTTTCAACTTCAGGTAAGTTTTTGGACAATTGAACAAGAATTGCTAAATCGGAAGTCGGAGGGGTATTGTGTTCTTTGAAGAACAGATGCACCGCTGTCTCTAAAGCGGTTTAGGGTGTTTGCTGATGACCTGTTGAATTTCGCCGAGTTCCGATTCTGATAAGGGGTGAACGTGTTTTGCTGGTTTCATCATATCCTTCCTCTTGAAGTCAAAGGAGCAACAAGAAGGATCTAATTTTCAACATAGCATTGTCCAGAAATTAATCTGAAATCACTTAGGTTCTGTTAACATTTCATCGCAATCAGATAATCAAAAGGGCACACAGACACATAGCCCTTCGTAGGGGTTGGGTCTCCCAACCCTTTGTTCACACATTAGAGATAGCTTCAGCTTTCTGTAGGTCGATTTTGGAAAATCGACCTACCATAGGGCAACCACGAGAGTTTCCCCTACAAGGATTCACCGAATGTAGGGGCAGGTCCTCGATAAGATCGGGATTCAAAGCAACTTGTGCCTGCCGATCGAAGATTCTCGGAGCAGAGATGCATTAATTTCTCAAATGTCAACAGACCCTAGACAATCTGTGGGTCGAGTTTCAATAGTCGATGTCTATGAGAAATAACCTAATTTACGACACACCTGTCGCCCCGTTGGGGCTTGGGGGAATGGTTTGCCGATGTGCTATACACCTATCGCCCTCTGGGGCTTTTTAGGTCGCGCAAATCCGAGAGGATCTGTCCGTGCCTAGAGCAGGTCCGTGACCGGGGCTGCTCGACCTACTGGCACAGGAGTCAATTTTATCGCATAGTACATTAGTAGCAACCTACGTGATATTGAACGATTGAGGGCTTGATCAGTTTTTGGGAAGGAACGATAATGCGACAGGTTTCCACCTGTATATTAAAATTTAATAATAAGAGAAAAGCGCGCAACTTGCTGACCACATACGAACGCTGTCGGTATTGGAGTCTGTTCTGGGTTGGGAGTGTAGTGTTGTGGTTGTTGTGCGTCTCCATAGTTTCTGCTTCACTTCGCCCTGTGGTTGGTGCAAGGGCACTTGGTATGAGTGGGGCGTTTATCAGCGGTGCCACTGATTCAACAGGGGCCCTCTGGAATCCCGCGGGACTTGCAAGCCTTGAGCATGGCAGTTTGGTATACGATCTTTCTCAAGGTGCAGTTTCCTTCGGGTATCCGATCCACTATGTGGGAACACTTGGCTTCAGTGCTTTGGATTTGAACGGCGAAGATCGATTCTTCCACGACCATCCGAACAACCCGGTCGGAACATTCGAGAGAGGCTATAATCAAATTCTCCTGTCTTATGCCCGATCGCTTGGCAGCCGCTTCCAGCTTGGTGGAAATCTTGGATACAATCGTGCTCCGAACCCCGGCAGTCAATGGAAGCCCAGTTACGACCTTGGCGCTATTGTTAAGCTACCCCGGCATCTAATTCTAGGGGCAAGGTTGATAGATATATCTGGGGTGATTATTCCGGATCGAGAGGGAAGGCTCCTGAAGCAGTTCGATCAGACATTTGCCGTTGGGGCCGCATGGAAACCGGTTCAGCCGCTTCAGTTGAATAGTGTGTTGGATACAGCATTATGGCAGCTCAGGGTGGGCGGTGAAGTCGGCGCGTATGGCCTCGCGCTCCGGTTAGGTACAGCGATTGATCTGATAGGACTCCAACCAGAACCTGATTGGAGTATGGGATTTTCCGTCAATGTGCAGGGAAAACATCTCCATTATGCCTACTTGACCCAGCCAGACGTGGCATATAGACATCTGCTCGCCGTTGGTTTGACATTTGATTTATCCGATCAGCCAGTCTCGGCTTCCGTAGGTAAAGAGGGGGGGGGCGTGACGAGAAAGACGACTTCTGTGGCGAGAATGACGACTTCTGTGAAGGGAAGGGCGGCTTCCACGGTGAACAAAAGGGAAATCGCCGTGCAGGGAAGGGAGACAACTAAAACGGAGAGCCCGCCCAAACGTGCGCCCGATAATACGAAGGGGATTGCCAATGATACAGGAGCTGCAAAAAATGCAAAATCTCCAACCGAGCAGATTGCGAAGCAGTACGGTGTCGAGGTAGATCTCATCCTCGCTCTGGTTAAAAGGGAGTCAACCTTCAATCCCAAAGCAATTTCGCCGAATGGTGCCGTTGGGCTGATGCAACTAATGCCGGCGGCGGCACAGGATCTCGGTCTCGAAATGCCCTCCTATCAGAATGTAAGAAAGCCAACACCAAATCCCAGCGTTGATGAACGCTTTCATCCGCTTAAAAACCTAGATGCGGGAGTCAGGTATCTACACGAAATGCTTAAAAAGTATGATGGGGACTACGGTCTCTCACTTGCCGCTTATCATGCGGGATCGGGAAACGTGCGGAAAACCGGTAAGCTCAACCCTCAAACGGAGCGGCATGTTGGCAAAGTCCTCAAAAACTACTATCAATACAAGAGAGATACTGCATTGAAAAATACTGATCTTCGCAGATTAGATGCCGTTCTTAGGTAGTAGCGGCGGGACATATCCGTTGTGAGCAGGGAACGCAGATCTACATTCCCTACATCGACAGATTCAGGATTGCTTAAAGTTCCCACTGCTCATCGATATCTTGCTGATATCCACTGACTTTCCCATCAAGCACATCATCGATCGTCACCACTTCTCCGGAGTATCCAGATTCATAGATTGCGATTGATATGGCTTTGGCTTGCAAACCGGTCCAACCGTCCACTTCCGGTGAGCGTCGATTCCTGATAGCATCAATAAAATCGTAGATCTCCAGCGCGAAACCGTCTTCGATTCCGTGTGGGAAAAGCCGCTCTTTCTCGTCATCGCTTACCGTCTCAAGGTACATTTCGCGGAGTTCCTGCATGTTGTATCTTGTCCCATCAAGTCTCTCCGCCTCGCCTCGATCTTTAGCTGTAAACGGATGAAAGACATCGCCGTTGTCACGGATGACGCCCTCGGCACCGTAGAAAGCGACATTCAGATGGTTAGCGCACGGTGCTGCGACTGTCCAACTCCATGTTCCAACGACACCACTCTTGAACGTAATGATCGCGACCCAAGTATCTTCATGGCAGGTGGGCACCTTGCCTTTTTCGGCGTGATTGGCGAATCGTCCATCAATCTGACGTACTTCGGCGTAAACCTTTTCGACGTCACCGAAAAAGTAACGGATGGTGTCCATCATGTGTGCGCCGCTATCCATTACCATACCGCCTCCGCTGAACTCTTTGCCCAACCGCCAATGCCAATCACCGATATTCGCTGGGTCGTTCCAAGCTGCGGATTGCGCGAAGAACATTCGGGGTGTCCCGATAATGTTTCCTTCGTTGAGTGCCCATCTGACAGTTCGTTGTCCGGGTGTCCTACGACAATTCTCTGCTGTAGCGGTAAGTCGTCCATGCCTCTCCGCTACTTCAATCATTTTCTGGCTTGCTTTAATTGTTACGCCAAACGGCTTCTCTGTCATAATATCAACGCCCGATTCAAGGCACGGGATGGCGGAGATGTGGTGATAAGCATGTGACGTGCAGATATCCGCCCCATTCAAATCTTCGGCTTTTAGCATCTCCTCAACGTCATTGTAGACGCGGGGCATGGTTCCCTGCAATTCTGCGACCTGTTCCGCATAGTTTTGCGCCGCTTCTCTACGCACATCACACGTTGCCTTGATTGAAAAGGTGTTAACCCCTTTTTCCACTAACGCTTGATATCCTCGCAGATGTGCATTTGCGATTCCACCACAACCAATGACTGCTAAATGAACTTTATCTAACACAGCTTTCCCCCTGTAATAACGCAAGTTGCTAGTTATGGAAAATGTCGCAAAACGAGAGCATGGGAACTGAATCGAGCCCGTTACCGCTCGCAGTGGATTGACAAATCCACTGCACGTATCCGCATATGGCTTGGATATGGCTATCCAAGCCGAGCGAGCATGACGACTAGCAACTTAGGTTATAATAATTCATGAACCTTTGATCGGTTTGGAATAAAATCTTGACTTTTTGAGAACTTCAGTTTACTATACCTACAGCCATATGATTTTGTCAATGATGTTTTGATAACGCATTATGTTCTACGCGATTTGTGTCTCTTGTAGTAAAAATAAACAGGGAAAGATTTCGCATGACGGTTGGAAAAGTTGTGGGAACTGTCGTTGCCACACGAAAAGATGAAAAACTCATCGGTAGTAAGTTGCTGATTGTGCAGGATACTGAGCTAGATGGAACACTCCTCAGTCGGTATACGGTCGCTGTTGATGCTGTTGGTGCGGGTGTCGGTGAGTTGGTGCTCACAGCAGCAGGAAGTTCAGCCCGTCAAACCGATGTCACCAAGAACAAGCCTGTTGATGCCGTGATTATGGCGATTGTCGATTCGATTGAGGTGCATGGAGAAATCCAGTTTCAGAAGTAGCAATGACTGTACTTCTTTAGGGGACATCAGTTGTGTCCATATCAACATGGTTGCAAATTCAACAGATTTACCTCTTAAAATTGAACTCATCAAGCGTATCCGCTGGCTTGTTAAGCTCCGCTGGACCGCCATAACGGGGGTCTTGCTGACTGTAAGCATCGCAAGTTGGGGACTCCACATCATTGACAATCCAACGCCATTGTATATCATCGCGGCGTTGATGACGCTTTATAACTTTGAGCCGCAAATCTATCCGAAACACCTTACGGAAAAGCCGCTCGTATCAATTCAGCGACACGCGGGTAGGCATATTATCCTAGATTTGCTCTCTTTGACGGCACTTATCCATTTTAGTGGTGGCGTTGAGAATCCGTTTATTTTTTATTTTATCTTTCATCTCGTTATCGCGAGCATACTCCTCTCCAAAAAAGTCAGTTACATCCTTGCCGCCCTCAATACACTCCTTTTAAGTGCCCTCATTTTCTTGGAGTATTACCACGTCCTGCCCCATTACCAGTTACAGAATTTTCTGCCTGCAACACTCTGGCGAGATCCGATTTACATTTCAAGTGTGCTGTTCGTGTTCACGAGTACCCTGTTTTTCTCCGTTTATCTTGCAACATCGATTATGGATACTGTGAGAGCGCGTGAAGCGGAGACCCGCGAATTGAAAGATAATCTTGAAGAAAAGGTTGTTGAGTTAGAAGAGGCAAGAGGAGCGGTGCTTTTCGAGCGAAATAAACTGACATCAATTATTGAGTGTATGCAGGAGGGGGTTATCTTTGTTGACGATAAGAACCATGTCTCGCTCTTCAACCAGGCGGGTCAGCAGATCCAAAAAGAGCAATTCGGACTCGATACGGAAGCGATCCAATCTCCAGAGGCTGACGGGGTACTCCTACAAATCGCAGAGGATTTATCGAAGGGACATGCGGTGATTGAGCAGCAGAGTCTACAGATTAAGGATAAATTCTTTGAAAACACTTATGCCGCCGTGCGTGACAGGGATGACAGCTACTTAGGCACGGTTTTGGTTTGCCGTGATGTGACCGACCGGAAACGGCTGGAACAGCAGATGGTCCAATCAGAGAAGATGGCGGCGATAGGTGAGTTGGCATCGGGGGTTGCGCATGAGATCAATAATCCGCTTGACGGTCTGCTCAACTGCATTCTTCGGATAAAGCGCGATCCGCAGAACGAGCGGCAGACCAAAGAATACTTGGGACTCATGGAGGAAGCGCTCAGGCGAATTGAATCGACTGTTGGGCAGCTTCTCAATTTCTCACGTCAACGTGACTTGGAACTCGTGTCAATTTCTCTCAATGAGGTTGTCGATGAAGTCGTAGGTTTGATTGCGTACAGTGCTGACGAAAAAGGTATTCAGATTGAGAAGCATTTCCAAGAAGAACTGGATCTAATCCGTGGGGACAAACACCTGTTAGAGCAGGTTGTCCTAAATCTCGCTCTAAATGCGATTGCGGCTATGCCCGATAGCGGTGTATTGACGTTCAAAACTGGGGAGATCGAATTTGATACGCTGCTTGGTAAAGCGACGGTTTTCGTTCAAGTAACAGATACAGGGATCGGCATCCCCAAGTCCGTCCAAGATCGGATTTTTGACCCGTTTTATACCACAAAGATTACTGAAAAAGGCACGGGACTTGGCCTTTCGGTATCCAACCGAATCATCAGGCAGCATGAAGGTGTCATCGAATTCGATAGCAAGATTGAGCAGGGCTCCGTGTTCACTGTCAAATTACCGATTAGGAGAGGGGTGGAAAAGGATTGAAAGTACTGGTTGTTGATGATGAAAAAATCAAATTAATTACATTACGCGATGATTTGCGTGAGGCGAACTACGATACTATTGCGGTTGAATCTCCAGCGATTGGACTCCAACTTGTGCAGAACGAACATTTCGATGTTCTTGTCACAGATTTGCGCCTACCGAAGATGCACGGAATTGAATTTCTCAAACGTGTCCAGAAGGAGCAGCCGCATATTATTGTGATTGTCATGACCGCTTATGCGAGCGTCGAAACCGCTGTGGAAGCGATGAAATTTGGGGCGTATAACTATATCAAGAAACCTTTTTCCAGTGAAGAATTGATTCAGATGCTGGATAAACTGAAAATGCTCCACGGCAGAGATAAACAGCGTTCACAACTAAAGGTTCCTGTGAAAGGACGTTCTCCATACCATTATATTATTGGGAAAAGCCAAGCGATACAAGACCTCTTTGACCTGCTTGAAAATGTCTCCGATACCCAGAGCACTGTGCTAATCTACGGTGAACATGGCACAGGTAAAACACTCGTTGCGAAATCAATTCATTTCAACAGTGCGCGCAGGCTCCACCCTTTTAGGATTGTAAGCTGCTCAGGCATGTCTACCGAAGCGTTAGATCGAGAGCTATTTGGAGATAAACAGACAGAAAACGGGTTTGGGCGTAAAGGGACGCTTTTTCTTCAGGATATTGATGCCCTTCCGATTGCACTACAGGTCAAATTCCTACGGGCGCTAGAGGGGCAGCAGCTGAACCTAGACAGGAGCGCACAAAGAGAAGATGTGCGGATTATTGCTGCGACAACCAAGAATTTGCGTACGAAGGTTCAGATTGGGGAATTTCGAGACGATCTCTTCTACCGTCTAAACGTAGTCCCGATTTTTCTGCCACCGTTGCGCGAGCGGGTCGAGGATA
The DNA here is from genome assembly GCA_965208425.1 of Candidatus Poribacteria bacterium. GTDB lineage: Bacteria > Poribacteria > WGA-4E > WGA-4E > PCPOR2b > PCPOR2b. The sequence goes on from OZ242335.1 coordinate 1,506,071, forward strand.
TTCCTCTTTTGATCAATCACTTTTTAGATCTATTCTCGCCCAATACCCCTATCCATATCGCTCCCGAAGTTGTCGAGGTGCTCGCAGCATATCCATGGCCCGGCAATGTCCGCGAATTAGAAAACGTGATCGAACGACTTGTAACAGTTGGAGATAGGGCAGATATTACCATCGACGATATTCCGCTGGAGTTGAAATTGCCAGTACAGGTCAGTTTAGATGAGACGTTGAGTGAAATCTCCTTCCAAGAGATTATCCGGTCGACAGAGCGTGAACTCATCGGTTGGGCAATGAAAAAAGCAAAGGGGAACAAAACGCAAGCCGCAAAACTGCTCAAAATGAAACCCTCAACCTTCCGTGATACTCTTGCCAAGTATTTTGACCAGATCGAATGGCAGGCGTGAAGGGGCGGGATACAAACCAAATGAACCAGCAACAGGAACGTGAGCGGCTTCGGGCAGAGTTCCGCCGCAAACGGGACGGCATCCCACCAGGTGTAAGGGCTGAGTTGAGCCGACGGATAGTCCGTCATGCGGTCAACTGGATTGAGGAGAACCGAGCGAATGCCGTGCTAATCTACCTCAGTATGCGAAGTGAGGTGGAGACCGGTAGCTTGCTTAATTATCTGTTGACTCAGAATAAAATTGCGCTTGCTCCTGTGATGAATATGAAGCGGCGAACCCTCACGCCACGTCGTATCGTAGATGCGAAAAAAGATCTTGTTCTCCATCCGTACGGTATGCACCAGCCCAATGGGGAGACCTGTCCTCCTTTTCCTTTGAACCAGATCGATTTAATCTTTGTTCCCGGTGTTGCTTTTGACCCCAGGGGTTACCGCCTCGGATACGGTGCTGGGTTCTATGATCGATTCCTACCGCAATGTCCGCAAGCAGTTTGGATTGGGTTAGCTTACGAAGTGCAAATTGTGACAGATACCTTTCCGCAGCCTTGGGACGTTCCTCTGCATCAAATCCTCACAGAGGATGCGTGATATTTGTTGACGCTTTCTAATCCGTGGCTGATTGTTGAATGCGTCTGCGTCTGTTTCGGTGCATCGCGTCCTATGCCCGATTTTAGGCTTGACATGGGATGCGCCTGTGATATAATCCTTTTGTTTGGGGTGAAGCGGTCTAGGTTGTTTAGCAAGCACCCTCCCAAATCTGTGGAGGAAGGGGGGTATACATGATTGTGTAGAACAAAAACTGGGGGCACTCAGAAAGAGATGGGTGAGGACCATATACCTGTTCTGGTCGATGAAGTGATTCAGTTTTTACAACCGAGAAATCACGGTTTTTATGTAGATGGCACGGTTGGATTGGGCGGGCATGCCGCTATAATTTTGCAAAAATCTGCACCGCAGGGGTTCTTACTTGGGATCGATTTGGACTCAGAGGCGTTGACTATTGCCAAGCAGAGGTTACATGAATACAAGGAACGGGTAACGCTCGTTGATGGCAATTTTGGCGACTTAGATCAGCTCTCTCGATTATATCAGGGTTCAGAGCAGACGGAAACGACAATTCCCTCAATTGATGGCATTTTACTTGACTTGGGGGTGTCATCTTTACAACTGGATACGCCGAGCAGAGGATTTAGTTTCACCCACTCTGGTCCCTTAGATATGCGGATGAATGCCAATCAGTCCTTATCCGCAGCACACGTCGTGAACCGCCATCCAGAAGACGCGCTTGCAACGATTTTTACGCAATTCGGTCAAGAGCGTTGGGCGAGAAAGATTGCGCGTCGGATTGTTCTCGCTCGAAAACGCAAGCGCATCTCAACAACCGGGCAACTGACTGAAATCGTTCTGGCTGCGATTCCCCCGAAATCAACAGGTTGGCGCATCCATCCCGCAACAAGGGTTTTTCAGGCGTTACGAATCTATATTAACGATGAACTCAAAAACCTTCATGCCGGGATACATTGTGCTGTTTCCGCTTTGAAGCCCGGTGGCCGCTTATGTATCATCTCTTTCCATTCTCTTGAGGATCGAATTGTTAAAGAACAGTTTCGCACCCTATCGCGTTCCTGCATCTGCCCACCGAAGACTCCTATTTGTGTGTGCAAGCATACACCTACTCTTGAAGTGCTAACCAAACGTCCAATAGTCCCAACCCCCGATGAAATTCGACGGAACCCTCGGTCCCGAAGCGCGAAATTACGGGTTGCGATGAAGATCCACGAATCTAAAATGGAAGATTGAACGTTTCTTAAAAACCGGACGAGATGGTTTGCAAAGGAACGATCAGAGGCTATTATAATCATGAAATATCAGAAACCAGCTCCATCGTCAAAATTTCATCCCTTTGCATACTTCGCGCTTGCCATTTATATCGGTATCTTTTTTCTGAGTGCATGGTTTGCGTCAAATCAACACAAGGTTGCACTGCAAATGCGTGAGGAATTTGAGCAGCGAAGAGATCGACTCCACAACGAAATTAATAGGCTCAAAATAGAGGAAACTAGACTCACTTCGATTGAACGGATTCACGAAATCGCGAAAGATCTTCAGATGGTTCAACCCTCCGAGTCAGCCCATGCGCTGCGCGCTGATTAAGATCTGTGAATCGAGCGTCGCTCATGTTAAGATTTAGTGCAAAGAAACCGAGTTTTTTCTTCAAAACTCGGTTTCTTTTCGTGCTTTGCACTTTCTTTTTATATGAGCCTCGAGCGTTTAATTGTGCTATCTCTTAATCTTTGGGGCATTCTGGAATACTTAGCCCCCTTGAAGAATATCCTCTACAACATGACTGTGAACGTGAAATGTAATGGGTGATATACTTCATGTTTCAGGTAAGCAATTCAATCCTTGTGGGGCTCCTCACCAATATTGCACCCTGTTGCACCTCTGCACTAATGCCCTATGAACAATATACCTTTTTCCCGGATTACAATCGTATGGGTCGGTTTGGAACTTTGCTTAGGACTATTGATAGGACGTTTGTTTCTAATCCAATATGTGCATAGTCGGGAACTGCGCGAACGTTCTGAGAATCAGCGTAACACGCAAGTGGGTTCTCAAGCAAAGCGCGCTACGATTTTGGATCGGCATGGAAGCGTCTTTGCAATCAATCAGGACTTGATTTCAGTTTATGCAGATCCAAAAGTGCTGAGAGATAAACCTGATGAGCTTGCTCGTAAACTTGCTCCGCTGCTTGGTGTCTCAGAAGCTAGACTCTTGTCGATACTGCAACAAAAGGAAAGGCGTTTTGTTTGGCTGAAACGGAATATAGAATATGAGCGTATTGACGACATCCGCGAAGTCACTAGAAGGATTTATGGGGTCGGATATCGAACCCATGGAAAGCGGTCCTACCCAAAAGACGAACTAGCGTCCCATATTATTGGATATACCAATTTTGAAAATAGAGGTATTGATGGGATTGAACATCAATACAATGCCTACCTAAGTACAGCTAATAGAGGTGCCCTACCGGAATCGCAGTCAAAAAGTAATCGAATCACTGCCGATGGTAAGAAACGCCCGATTCGTCCTCCGCAGCTTTATCAACAGGGGCGGCAATATGGTCGTAGCATTGTCCTTACGCTTGATGAGTACCTCCAACATATTACAGAACGGGAGCTGATTGCCGGTTGCGAGGAGTGGCAAGCGAAAGCGGGGAGTGCAATCGTGATGCACTCCAAGAGTGGCGAGATTTTAGCATTAGCAAATTATCCAAATTACAACCTCAATCATTACTCAAGGAGCGCAGAGTCAGCCAAACGGAACCGCGCCATCTGGATGCAATACGAGCCCGGTTCTGTATTTAAGATCGTCACTGCTGCTGCCCTTCTCAACGAGAAACTGATGTTTCCGGACTCGCGTGAATATTGTGAGATGGGGGAATATCGTTTGTCCAATGGGTATGTCGTTCACGATGTTAAGCCGAATGAGTGGTTAACGCTCAGCGAAATTATTGCAAAATCGAGTAATATCGGTATCCTCAAGGCTGCAAGGCATCTCGACAAGGAGCGATTAGAAGCCTACACGCGCCGGTTTGGTTTTGGTAAAAAAACGGGTATAGATCTACCTTACGAACGAGTTGGCAGCTTGAGAGGCATCCGGAAATGGGATGACTACACGATTGCCTCTGTTCCGTTTGGTCAGGGGATTTCTGTGACGCCGATACAGATGTTAAATGCTATCAACGTTATTGCTACCAAAGGTGTGCTGCTGCAGCCGTATATTACTCGACAAATTATTGATAAGGATGGAAGGCTACTAGAACAATCGTCCCCCCAGCCGATTCATCGTGTCATTTCTGCAGAAACTGCACAGGCAATGACACAAATGCTTGTTGAGGTGACGGAAGCGGGGGGTGGGCAGAGGGCGCGCGTCGAAGGATATACAGTGGCTGGCAAGACCGGTACAGCACAGAAAGCGGAACGAGGAAAAGGGTACGTCGAAGGCAAAGTGGTTACCACTTTCGCAGGATTTCTTCCCGCGGAGGATGCCTTGCTCTCAATTATTGTTGTGGTTGACGAGCCGGCGGCGGCTCCATTGAGCAGTCAGGTTACCGCACCGATGTTCCAGAGGATTGCAAGTGAAGCGATGTGGTATTTGAGTCAAAAGAACCTCTTTGTTCAGAAATCAACCTCAAGCTATGCGGGAAACCAATCAGCACTTCATTGATTGGTACTATAAGATTATAGGACAGGACTTACACAAATTCAGCGCATGGCGCGCGATTTTTTGTGTTTAACCCCCTAAATCCCCCTTATCAGGGGGACTTATGAACTAACTGTGTAAGTCCTATAGGATTTTCTTCGGATCGGAGGTGGAATAAATTGTGAACCTACATCGCTTACTCAAAGGAGTAAATATTCTTTCATTGATTGGGGAACTTGATAAAGATATTACTGGCATTGCGAGCGATAGTCGAGCCGTGGAGCCGGGATATGCCTTTGTCTGCTACGAAGGTGTCAATGTTGATGGTCACACCTTTATTCCGCAAGCTATCCAAAACGGCGCAACAACGATTGTTGGGGAGAAACTGCAATCGGTGCCGCCCGGTGTTACCTATATCCAAACGCCAAATGGGCGCATCGCGTTCTCGCTCATCGCAGCAAACTGGTACGGGAATCCGGCGGATCGGCTGAAGCTGATTGGTATCACTGGCACAAATGGCAAGACCTCAACAGCGCATCTAGCGCATTCGATCTTCAAAGCTGCGGGACTGAAGTCGGGACTTATGGGCACGGTTGGAACTCGTTACGCAGATGTCTTTGTGGAGCCTACGATTACAACACTTGATCCATTGACGCTTCACGAACTGTTCCGAGACATTGCCCATGCTGGCGTAGATTATGTCATCATGGAAACCTCATCACAAGGGCTTGCACAACACCGATTGGCTGGACTTACCTTTGAAACAGCAGTTTTCACCAACCTGACACAGGACCATCTCGATTACCATGAGACGATGGAGGAGTACCTAAACGCTAAAATGATGCTGTTCCAGCAACTCAATCCTGATAACGGTCTGGCAATCCTTAACGCAGACGATCCCGCCTCCGATTCCATCCGTCATCAAATCAATCCCGCAAGTCTCACCTTTGGGGTTGAGCAGTCGGCGGATTTGTCGGTCTACAACGTCGAATCAACGCTTAAACGCCTTTCATTCGTCGCAGACACACCGAAGGGACAAGTCCCAGCAAAATTACGGCTGTTGGGAGATTACAACCTATATAACGCTCTCGCTGCGATTGGGATAGGGGTGCACCACGAGTGTCCGCTTGAGGCGATCCTATCGGGACTGGAATCTACAGTTGTACCGGGACGATTTGAGTTGGTTGACCGGGGACAGCCTTTTGCCGTTGTTGTGGACTATGCGCATACGCCCGACGGTTTGGAAAATTTATTAACCGCTGCACGGAAGATCACGCAGGGCAATTTAATCTGTGTCTTTGGCTGTGGCGGAGATCGGGACCGTGGCAAACGTCCTAAGATGGGCAATATCTCTGCGACTATCGCCGATCATAGCGTAATCACCTCCGACAACCCACGCACCGAAGCACCAGATGCGATTCTCGCAGACATTGTAGAGGGCTTACCCGACGACGCAAGTTATGACCTGATTCAGGATCGTCGGACTGCCATCGGTCATGCGGTTGAATTGGCAAAGGCGGGTGATCTTGTCACCATTGCAGGCAAGGGGCATGAGCCGTATCAAGAGATTAATGGTGTGCGATTTGATTTTGATGACCGGGAGGTCGCAGGAGAATTTCTTGAGCAGTTGAAGTAGTGCTAATAAAATAATTTGATTCAGCTACAGCGTCAGGAGGTGAGGCTTAATATGGACTTTGTCCACGCTTTCTTTCCTCTCTTATTGATGGTGCCCCTTTATATTCTTCCCATCTGGCTTTTTTTACGAGCCGTTCGCGCGCTAGACAGAATTGCAGACAAAATCGAGAAAATCACAGACAACGAAAACTCCAGAGAATAGAGCCAAATTAATCTGTTCAACCACAGTCTGAGTAGGTTGGGCACAGCAGACAATTACCGACGACCCACCCGTCATTATGAATCTCACCATTGCTGAAATCCTACAGGCAACGCAGGGCAACCTCATCCAAGGCAATCTCAACACCGTAATAACGCAGGTTTCGACAGATTCGCGAACACTCGAAAAGGGCGACCTCTTCATCGCATTGGTTGGTGAAAAATTTGATGGTCATAACTTCCTAGAAGGCGTGTGTCAGCAGGGTGCTGTCGGGGCAGTTGTCTCGAAACCTGTAGCGGAGTTCTCCCAACTTGCGCCGCCGATTGTTGTGGAAGTAAACGACACGCTTGTTGCGCTGGGGGATATTGCCAACTGTCACCGTCGCAAGTTCGATCTGCCAATCGTCGCTATCACGGGCAGCAATGGCAAGACCACGACAAAGGACATAACAACCTCTGTGTTAGGTCAACGGTTTTCCGTTTTCAAATCTGAGAAAAGTTACAATAACCAGATTGGCATTCCTTCACGATTGATGCAACTGAGCGAGGCAGATGAGATTGCTGTGTTAGAGATTGGCACTAGTTGGCCCGGAGAGATCGAGCGACTGTCGCAGATAACGGTGCCGACCCTCGGTGTGATTACCAACATTGGACCGGCACACTTGGAATTATTGGGTTCGATTGAAGGGGTTGCTGAGGAGAAAGGGGCGTTGCTGACGCATGTCGAACATGCCATTCTCAACGCTGACGATCCAATGACGCCGAGACTTGTCAGCCGTGCATGTGGTGAAATCACCACATTTGGTTGGCAAAATGATGCGGACGTTTCTGCAGGCGAGATTGAGATCGACAGTTTCGGAAAGCCTACGTTTACGTTGGCAATTGATGGGAACGACATTGACAGAGTGCATTTGCCCTGTCTGGGGAAACACAACATTTACAACGCCCTCGCTGCTGCTGGCGTTGGTGTCTGGGCGGGCTTAATGCCAACTGACATCTGTGCTGGACTAGAGGGTTTTCAGCCTGCGGACATGCGGATGCAGCCGATTGTGCACAACGACCTCCGCATCATCAATGATGCCTATAACTCAAACCCGGAGTCCCTCAAGTCTGCTTTGACATTTCTCAGCGATATTGAAATAGCTGGCAAGCGAATTGCAATCCTTGGTGATATGCTTGAACTTGGCGAACATTCTCACACGCTCCACTTGAAAACGGGGCAGGCTATCCCGACTAACGTTAATCTACTGATTACTGTTGGTCCTCATAGTCGATTGATTGCTGAGGGGGCAGAAGGTACCGTTGAATCCATTATCTCCTGTGATACGCCGAAGCAAGCAGTACAAGAACTGACCCAATATGCTCAACCCGGCGATGCCGTGCTGATCAAGGGCTCACGCGGGATAAAATTGGAACAAGTCTTGGAAGAACTGATGCGTGAAACCTGAAATTTGGCTCCAATAGCCAATGGTGCTAGTTTATAACTGTTGATACGCTTGCCGGTCAAAGATCGAGAGTGAAATGTAAAACGTGAAAACAGTTTGTTCATCAATTTGTGAATGAGTCAACGAATTGATGAATTCCCGTATAAATCGGGATTTCGCTCCGCTCAACTTGAACGACATGGAAACAAGCTCCTCACTAACTAGCACCAAAATTAATAATTTGTGCAGAATCAGGCTTGAAATTGCCGTTAAGTTGAAGGAAGCAGTTACTTTTTTCTTCCTCATTTCTCATTACTTCCAATTTTCAAAGGATAAACGTTAATATCAAAAATTACTTATGCTCTACTATCTATTTTTTGAACAGCTCACAGAGTTTTTTTCGCTGTTGAATGTCTTTCGTTACATCAGCTTTCGGTCCATTTATGCAACAGTAACCGCGCTACTTATAGCCCTCATCCTAGGTCCCTTTGTTATTCGACATCTAAGACGGTTGAAGATTGGTCAGCATGTCCGCGATGATGGGCCCGAAACGCATTTCAGCAAGGAGGGTACGCCAACAATGGGTGGCGTACTGATTATCACCTCCGTGCTGATTTCAATTTTTCTGTGGGCGCGATTGGATCAGCCGTATATTTTTGTGTTGACCTTTAGCCTTGTCTGGTTTGGCGGACTCGGTTTTCTAGACGACTACCGAAAGATCACCAAACAACAATCGCTCGGATTAAAGGGTTGGCATAAGATCGCTTTACAAACGGTCGGCGCACTCGCCATCGCCTACTTCCTCTACCAATGGGGACCTGTTCCGAAAGACAGTTTGACAGAAAGAACATCAATTATCATTCCTTTCTTTAAGCAACTTCGTCCGGATCTCGGCATATTCTTTATTCCATTTGCAGCGTTCGTCATTGTCAGTTCGTCGAACGCAGTAAATCTTACGGACGGACTTGATGGTCTGGCAATTGGCTGCACGCTGTTTGTTGCAGCGACATTTGGTGTATTGGGCTACCTTACAAGTCACCAACAATTAGCAAATTACCTCGACATCGCCCACATTCCAGCTAGTGGCGAGGCTGCGACTATCTTTTGTGCCGCATTGATTGGCGCCGGTGTGGGCTTTTTATGGTATAATTGTCATCCGGCGCAGGTCTTCATGGGAGATACAGGCTCGTTAGCCCTCGGGGCAGCACTTGGAACCATTTCTATCTTGATCAAAGAGGAGATCTTGCTTGTGATTGTCGGCGGAATCTTTGTCGCAGAAGCACTCTCCGTCATCATCCAAGTTGTATCGTATAAAACACGCAAAAAACGGGTGTTCAGGATGTCGCCGCTACATCACCATTTTGAGCAACTCGGTTGGCCTGAGCCGAAGGTGGTGCTCCGTTTCTGGATTATTGGGTTGATTTTGATGCTCGTTGCGCTGAGTACCCTCAAATTGCGATGATGAGAATAAAGGCAAGCAGAAAAGGGTGCGGATTCAATAGTTAAATAGGGCTTACGCAGTTGAACGCCCACCGTCCACACCAGAAATGGTCGTGCAATGTTCTTGATTTGTATTAGGGCGGTTTCTGGCTCGTTGCGACGCGCGATAAATTGCGCTACTACAAACTGAGCCCTAGGTTAAAGATAGTTCAAATCTGTGTAAGGGGAAGATTATGCGACTACAGAATAAGGTTGCGCTCGTCACTGGTGGGGCGACCGGCATCGGTGCCGCTACAGCCGTGATGTATGCAAGAGAGGGAGCGACAGTTATCATTGCTGATCTGAATGAGGTAGATGGTAAGGCAACTGCCCAATCCATTGAAGCGGAGGGTGGTACTGCCCAGTTTATACAGATGGATGTCTCTCAAGAAGCGGACGTTGCTGTAATGATAGAATCAGTCGAACAGAACTTTGGGAGGCTTGATGTGTTGGTTACCTGCGCTGGCATCCTGCTAGGTGCAGCGGTACGCATTGATCAGTTTGACGCGGAAGCGTGGGATGCCGTCATCAGAGTCAACTTGCGAGGGACTTTCCTGTGTACTAAGCACGCTGTACCACTGATGGAAAAGAGCGGCGGTGGGGTAATTGTGCTGATTGCATCGGGGGCAGGCGTGACGGGTCCCAGTGCCTCCGTTGCCTACGGCGCTAGCAAAGGCGGTGTGCGTGGTTTAGGATTTACCTTGAAGAATCAGGTAGAGTCGTTAGGTATCCGGGTGCATGTGGTTTGTCCCGGGAACCTCAATACCCCGCTGAAGCTCAGGGCGATCGCCGAAATTGCAGAGCGGGGCGGAGAATCACCGGAAGCGGCTGTTACTGCTGCGCAATCCACTCTATTCAAGCCGGAAGAGGTTGCCAAGGTACTGACAGATCTCGTTTCTGATGCGGGAGTAAATGCCGAAGAACTCGTATTTACAAAGTAACTTGAGCTGTCAACTATTTTTTTTATTAAGTAGAACTTACGCAGCTGAACGATGAGGTGTTGTAATTCGATGTTTCATTGCCAATGCGGGGCAGGATGCCCGCCTACGATGGGTGTGGTGTCTAAAAATGCCTTTTGACGCGCAATGAATTGCGCTACTACAAACTCAAGCGCGTAAGTCCTATTAACAACGACTGATATGCAAAAAATTGAGTTTCGCTAGCATCTAAGAAAATCTCACTTCACTTTTTGTAAATTTTTGCTGCAAAGAAATAACTCTTTACATTTTCAGTGATTTTAGTATATAATGAGTGATGTACTGCTTCGAGATAGAGCAGATTGAGCAGCAATGAAAAGGGAAGACGGATGGTTTTATCAGATCGGGATATTGTTCGTTATCAGGAAATGGGGAAAATCAGAATTACTCCTCCCCCAGATCTCACCAAACAACTCGGTTCCTGTTCCATCGATTTCCGGTTAGGGAATACCTTCCGGTTGTTTGAGCACAGTAAGTATCCCTATATCGATCTCCGTGAAGAGATTGATCCCAACGAACTTATGCACAAAATGGAAGTCCCCGATGGTGAAGCGTTTACCATGCAGCCGGGGGAATTTGTCCTCGCGGCAACGCTTGAAACCCTCGAACTCGCCGACGATGTGATGGCGCGACTCGAAGGTCGCAGTAGCCTTGGTAGGCTCGGCATTATTGTCCACAGCACGGCGGGGCTTTTTGATCCGGGTTGGGTTGGAACTGCAACACTAGAGCTGGGAAATTTGGGGCGTATGCCGGTTAAACTCTACCCCGGTATGCGGATCTGTGCGTTTACGTTTGAGGAGTTATCCTCTCCTGCAAAAGTGCCCTATCGCCGAAAACCGGGTAACAAGTATGCGGGACAAGTTGAACCGGAAGCCAGTCGTTTTGTGCGGGATTTGAATCAGTAAACAGTTTTATTGCTAAAAACTTTAGCAGTGATCTGCCCAATAATTCAGCATCTACGGATTAAAGCATTTATATCACGCCACTAATTTTTTGCTAGAAGGATACCTCGCATAGCTAGACAATCAAGCGCAAACCGCCTATCAGAGCGAACTCCCTGCTACATAGTAAGAGAAAGGCGAGGTAGAGAAAAATCAGTGCGGTTTTTTCATTTTGAAAGCGATTTGATTATTGGCATATCGCTTGCTCTATATTTTTGAGGTGTCCCGTTTCCCAATTCCATAGTTTCCAATAATTTGTTGAGTAGGGTGTATGAAATGTGGTAAAAATGTCTCTCCTTGAGAGGCTGTGCATAGGTGTTCTTAATGAATCCACTGGGCAGTGCCACCCCTACTTAGTTTAGTCGTTTAATGTTTAAGGAGAGTTTAGATGACACCAAGTGAAGTCATTGCGCTTGCAAAAGAAAAAGAGGTCAAGATTATTGACTTTAAATTCACGGATCTGCCTGGCATGTGGCACCACTTTTCGATTCCTGCAACAGAGTTAGAGGAAGACCTGTTTGAAGATGGAGCCGGTTTTGATGGTTCAAGTATTCGTGGTTTCCAAGCTATTAACGAAAGCGACATGCTAGTTTTCCCGGATCCGGATACAGCCATTGTAGATCCGGTTTGCAAAATCCCGACACTCAGTCTTATTGGCAACATTAAGGATCCAATCACCCTAGAAAGCTATAGCCGCGACGTACGGCATATCGCTCAAAAAGCGGAAGCGTATCTCAAGAGTACCGGAATTGCGGATACCAGCTATTGGGGTCCTGAAGCTGAATTTTTCGTGTTCAATGATGTTCGGTATCGTCAAGATCAGCATTCAGGTTTCTATTCCGTTGACTCCGTTGAAGGGAGTTGGAATACAGGCACCGATGAAGGTCCGAACCTCGGGTACAAACCGCGCTACAAGGAAGGGTATTTTCCCGTTCCGCCATCGGATACACTGCAAGATATTCGGTCTGAGATGATTCTAAAGATGATTGATTGCGGGATTGATATAGAGCTTCATCACCATGAGGTTGGCACGGGTGGTCAGTGTGAGATTGATGTGCGATTTGATACCATGACCCGGATGGGCGATAAGATGGCGCTGTACAAGTATATTATCAAGAATACGGCGCGTGCCCACAACATGACAGCGACCTTTATGCCGAAGCCGCTTTTTGAAGATAACGGTTCAGGTATGCACACCCATCAGAGTTTGTGGAAAGATGGGAAGAACATCTTCTATGATCCGCAGGGATATGCTGGGTTGAGCGAGGCTGCGTTATACTACGCTGGCGGTCTCCTTAAGCACCTGCCGTCGTTGTGTGCTATCATTGCACCGACAACCAATTCGTACAAGCGGTTAGTTCCGGGCTATGAGGCACCGGTGAATCTTGCATATTCGCAAAGAAACCGGAGTGCGTGTGTCCGCATTCCTGTCTATTCTCAGAGTGAAAGAGCAAAACGACTGGAGCTCCGTACACCAGATCCTTCCTGTAATGCCTACCTTGCCTTTAGTGCAATGCTGATGGCGGGTCTTGATGGTATCCGGAATCAGATTCACCCCGGTGAGCCGCTTGATAAGGACCTGTACGATCTGGAGCCGGAGGAACTGGCAGAAATTGAATCAACGCCGGGCTCCTTAGCTGAGGCACTTGATGCCTTAGAGGATGACCATGATTACTTGCTCGAAGGCGATGTAATCACGCAGGACGTGATTGATACATGGATAGAGTATAAACGTGAAAACGAAGTCGATGCAGTCAATCTCCGTCCGCATCCACACGAATTTCATCTCTACTATGATATTTAATTAGTTGGATCTTTTGTCCAATTCTAGGTGACAATGAGGGTAAAGCGTAAAACGTAAACTGTTAAGCAGGTTTCTTACGTTTCTACGCTTTACAATATTCACAGAGTTGAGGGGTTGTGAGCATCACTGTTTCAACAAAGGAGAGATAACTCATGAAAAAACTAGAGTGCATTATCCGTCCCTTTAAGCTTGAAGATGTCAAAGAGGCTTTGAACAATGTGGGTGTCCGTGGGATGACCGTGACTGAAGTTCGAGGCTTTGGAAGGAGTCGAGGTCACACGGAGCTTTATCGAGGAAGCGAGTACACCATTGAATTTGTACCAAAGTTAAAACTCGAGATCGTCGTTGCTGAAGAGAGTGTGGATCAGGTCGTGGATGCTGTGCAACAATCGGCTTCTACCGGAAAAATTGGTGATGGTAAGATCTTTGTCCTACCAATTGAGGAAACGATCCGCATCCGCACCGGCGAAAAAGGTCCCGCGGCAATCTAAACGCAAACCTCAATTCATATAACAACGCAATTGTAGGGGACGATTCCTTAATCAGAGAGGGATTGTCCCCTATATTTGTGCCTACTGAAGTCGTTCATTACCTGCCCCTTTCCCTTACGAAATTGCAGCGTGTTTCCCTCCGCACATCATTCAAGAGTTCATTCGTTATTGCATTAGGTTCTGTTGACATGGACAGCCCGTAGGTCGAAGACTCTTCCCGATAGATCGGAAAAAAGTGATCTTTTGTACCACAATCTGTATGAAGATAAAAAAAATACTTCGGTAATTTGCTATCGACACCAGCGCGGTTTTCAACCGCGCCTACCCTATGTTTCGAGGAAAATTGGGATTACCGATTTAAATACTTAAACTTCATTTAGATTGTGATACTAGTCCGCAAACTAATCTCGACACGTCGGGACGCTGCTTAGGTCAGATTACTTGATGATTACAGTGCTTGCCGAATCAGCATCCTAAAAATGTCAATATGCCCTAGTCCATTGGCGCATTAATAAGCTAATGGATTAACTTTTTTCACATTTTACACATAGTCTTTGACCGGCGGGGATTTATAGTGGATTTTAGAATTAATGAGACACTCTCAATACACAGCCAACCCCCTAAATCCCCCTTATCAGGGGGACTTTGAAAATTTCGCTAGGGTCGGCGTTATTGGTAGATGTCTACTTATTTATCTAATTCACCATAATATCCTGTATAGGGTAACAGTACCCCAATTTTTGCTTGACGATTTTTCGATTGAAATGCTATTATTTGTGCCTGTCTTGCCATTAATCAATTCTAAAAACTCGAAGGAATAGAGGTGATTGTCGAGCATGATCGAAGTGATAAATTTGACGAAGCGGTATGGTCCAACCGTTGCGGTAGATAATGTCTCCTTCGATGCGCAAGCGGGAGAGGTCCTAGGCTTCCTAGGTCCAAACGGAGCGGGCAAAACCACAACGATGCGTGTCTTAACCTGCTATCTCTCGGCAGACGAAGGGACTGCAAAAGTCGCTGGATATGATGTTTTTGAAGAGTCCTTTGAAGTCCGTAAACAGATTGGCTACCTACCCGAAAGTGCACCGCTCTATACGGATATGGGAGTGATCGACTACCTTAAATTTATCGCCCAAATCCGGGACATTCCAAGAAGTCAACGCTCCCAGCGTATTAAAGATGTCGTCGATATCTGTGGGCTCGAGAAGATGATCCAAAAGGATGTCGGTGAGCTCTCCAAAGGCTATCGCCAACGCCTAGGCTTGGCGCAAAGCTTGATTCATGACCCACCAATCCTTGTGCTTGATGAACCGACCTCCGGGCTTGATCCCAATCAAATTATCGAAATTCGGAATCTGATTCGAGAGATCGGCAAGGAGAAGATGGTTATCTTCAGTACGCACATCCTGCCTGAAGTCTCTGCTACCTGTAGCCGAATTTTGATTATTAATGATGGACAGATCGTTGCAAACGGTACGCCGGACGAGTTAGCAGGACGGGCACGCGGAGAAGAAGTTGTCCACATCTCCATCCGAGGTCCCCGCGAAGAGATTGAAGCAAAACTTGAAGGCTTAAATCTAGTTTCAGATTTCAAACGGGTCAAATCCGATAATGATGTGTGTAGCTACCAGATTGTATCCCAAAACGGGAAGGACACGGCAGAAGAGCTCTTCCATTTTGTGGTCCAGAATCACTGGAGTTTGACAGAATTGCGTCAGGAAGCAATTAGTCTTGAAGATGTCTTCCGTCAACTGACCGGCAATGAGTCTGAAACCCAGCCAACTACCTCGTAAAGCCACTCTGTGCACTTTTCGTATTAAACGGGGTCTAATCAGATCCAAATCCCTACGAGGGATTTTTCTGTGTGGAGTAGTGCAGTTTATGATGCGTTCAACATTTGGAATGAGGAAATGAATAATATCGCAGCAATTTTCAAGAAAGAGTTTAGAAGCTACTTTAATTCGCCTATCGCTTATATCTTTATCACATTTTTTCTCGCACTTAGTGCTTGGTTTTTCTTTCGAGGCTTTTTCCTCATGGGGCAAGCCGTAATGAGAGGTTTCTTCAGTTGGGTGCCGTGGATATTTCTTCTGTTTATTCCGGCAGTTACTATGAAACTCTGGGCGGAGGAAAAGAAGATAGGCACAGTTGAAATTTTGATGACCCTTCCCATAAAGGATTATGAAGTGGTCATTGGGAAATATCTCGCCAGTTTTTGCCTGCTCGGGGTAACCATTTTGCTCTCCCTTTCCCTACCCATTACCGTAGCTTACCTTGGGGAGCCGGATGGAGGTCCCATCCTCGGCGGCTACATCGGACTTTTCCTGATGGGAGCGGCTTACCTCTCCATAGGGATGTTTGCCTCCACGATTACGGAAAATCAGATTATCGCCTTTATCCTTGGGATTGTGATGTGTTTTGGACTGCTTATCATTGGTGAAGATATTGTGCTTTTCAATGCGCCGAACTGGATTGTCCCAATTTTCAGCTATCTCGGCTTGGGTGCCCATTTTAGCAGCATTTTGAGAGGCGTTATTGATTCACGGGATCTCATTTATTATTTTTCTGTTATTGGCTTTTTCCTATATTTAAGTGTCTTGATGGTTACAGTTCAGAAATGGAGATAGATCTATGGCTGCAAAAACATTAAAATATGGCGGCAATACACTCGCCTTTATTCTCGTCGTATTCGGCATTGTCGTGTTGGTCAATTTCCTATCAAGCCGTCGTTTTATTCGTGCAGACCTCACAGAAGACAAGCGATATACAATTTCACAATCGACCAAAACAGTCCTCAAACGGCTAGACGACATTGTGACTATTGATGCCTATTTCTCACGGCAGCCATCGCGCGTTGCCCAGATCCGTCAATCCGTCCGCGATATGCTTGAGGAATATCGAGCGTTTTCCAAAAATTTGCAGATTAACTTCATTGACCCTGCGGCGGAGGACGAAGCCGAAAAGCAGAAACTTCGATTTATGGGGATTCCTGAAGTGCAGGTGAACGTTATTGAGAAGGACAAGGCGGAAGTTGCCAACGTGTATATGGGTATCGCAGTTCTCTATGAGGATAAAAAAGAGGTGCTTCCAGTCGTTCAAACAACTGCCAACCTTGAATATGATCTGACCTCTGCTATTCTTAAAGTAACAAGCGAAGAGGTCAAAACAGTCGGATTTCTCACGGGCCATGATGAGATGGATGTTTTCGATCAGGCGTTTGGGCCGTTGCGTCAAGAGTTGAGCAAGCAGTACGATGTGAGAAAAATACCAATCGACGCTGGCAAAGCGATTGACGCCGATGTCGCTACACTAATTATTGCCGGACCGAAGAAGGAGTTGACTGAGCGTGAAAAATATGAGATTGATCAGTTCATCATGCGGGGTGGACGGGCGCTATTTCTAATCGATCCGATCCTTATCCAATATGAGGGTCTGAGTGTGAGTCCTCTGAAAACAGGGTTGAATGATCTGTTGCAACACTACGGCGTCAAACTCAACGATAATCTTGTGCTTGATGTTTCCATGGGGCAACTCACCTATTCACAGGGCTTCATGACGGTAACAACAGGTTATGCTTATTTCATCAAGTTGCTGAAGGAGTACCGTTACCGCACGGGGGAGACCTCAGACGGGTTATCGAAGGACAGTATTATCACGAACCAGTTGGAGAGTTTAACGTTGCCTTGGGCGAGTTCGCTTGAACTACTTCCTCAAGGGGACGCAGCCGTCGAGACAATTGTGCTTGCCAAAACTAGTAGGGGGGGGTGGACCGCTCAAAGTCCTTACAACATCAGCCCGACGAACCGCCAATTCCAACCGCCGGCTTCCATGCAGCAGTCACATACCGTTGCGGTGTCGCTCTCAGGAGCGTTCAAGAGTTTTTATGCAGGTAAGGACATTCCGCCTGTCGAATCTAGCGAGTCCGACGAAGCGGTGACGGCTAAACCGGCGGAGGAAGAGCGAACGACAAAGACCGATGGCGAAGCGACCCAAATCGTTGTGGTTGGGAGTTCCCAATTTTTACAACAGGGTCAGCGGGACGGTCGGCTCTTTTTCCTGAATACGGTTGACTGGCTTACCCTTGGTGATGAACTGATTAACATCAGATCTCACGGCGCAACAGATCGCCCATTGAAAGAGATATCTGAAAGTGAGAAATTCTTCCTCAAGTTTATAAGCATTGCTGGTGTGCCGCTTCTTGTCGTTGTATTTGGACTGGTTCGATTTTTCTTGAGAAGGAGGGCAAAACGTCTGGTTGAAGCGTATGGATCCGTGTCATAAAGTGCTGCTTCATCGTCGATTCAGGTGAGATCATGAAAATAAAACAACTTTTAGTCTTGATTGGGGTGCTTGTCGCCTTAGGTTTACTGGTCTTGATATTGGAGAATCCTTTTGGCAAAAGCGAGAAGCAGAAAAAGGTTGAGGAGGCGCAACTCCTGTTTCCAGCCTTTAACAAAGAGAGCGTAGTGAAAATCGAAATCATCGGTGCGTTTGGGTTGTCAACCACGATCCTTGCCAAGCAGAACAATCAGTGGCTTGTGGAGACAATGGATAACTATCCTGCTGATCAGACGGCTGTTAAGGAATTGCTCGATCAGGTTGCCGAGATGAAAACGATTGAGCGCGCATCCTCAAACCCGGAGAAGCAAGCTGTTTTTCAGGTCGATAGTTCCGGCGTTGAAGCCAAGCTTACCGACGCAAGTGGCAACCCCCTAGCGCACCTGTTTGCTGGGAAGACAACTCCAGGAATCTTTGACAGCTATGTCCGTGCTGCAGATTCCGACGATGTCTACATCGTCAAAGGCAATCTCAAACTTACCTTGGATAAAGGCTATCGCTCGTGGCGGGATCGGTCGATTTTTGCGTTTCTTAAGGAGGACGTGACCCACTTGACAATCAGATCAGAGGAGGAAGCGATCGAGCTTCAGATCGATGCTGCGGGCGCGTGGCAGATGCTTAAACCACTCGTTTCTGCTGCGGATGGAACGGAGGTTGAGGCAATCATGGATCTGATGAGTTCGTTGGAGACCGACGATTTTGCAGAATCGAAAGACCTGTCAGAGTATGGACTTGACGAGCCGAAGATGTCGGTCGCTGCTACACTCAAGGATGGGTCGGCGAGAACGCTGCTGATTGGGATAGAGGAGAGCGGTTCCTACTACGTGAAACGCGCGGACAAAGCGCAGATTTTTGAGTTGAACAAAGGGCGTGTGGACAAGCTGATTAAGAAGTCAACAGATCTGAAATCTGAAACCTCTGTCTCAGAATCTGGCAGCGAAGGGGCTTCCATAACGATAGATGGTGGAGGCGGAGAGTAAATCCTTATATATTCGTTAACGCAAGTTGCTAGGGCGTGTTGACATTTTACTGTCGCTTATACTGAAGTTATATACCTGTCCCCCCTCTGGGGCTTTGGGTATGTGGGAAATCAACGTTGCTATACACCTGTCGCCCCTCTGGGGCTATAGGTTGGGCAAGATACCCGACCTATGGGGATTGGTTTCAGTCCCGATAAATCTGTGTAGATCGATATTCATATTTCGACAAAATCCTAGGCTATCGCGCAATAGTATTCTCGATTTTGGAAAATCGACCTACAGCAGGACAACCACAAGTTTCTTAATCCCGATTTATCGGGGGGGTGCCCCTACAAAAATCCAAAATCACTTCAAGGCGGATTAGAGTGGTTCAATTTGTCAAATGAGAACCTAGACTAAATCTACAACAGCATTAAGACCTCTTCTTGAGCGGGTAGGGTTGTCACAACTACGCCTTCAGGTGTGAGATCTGCTATAAAGACATCGATCTCGGTCCTAACGCCGAACTTAGGGAGGTAGATTCCCGGTTCAATTGAGAAGCAGACACCGGGGATTAACGCCCGCTCGTCTTTTGTTTCTAGGTTATCGATATTAACACCGTTGCCGTGTATCTCTGTCCCGATACTATGTCCAGTCCGATGGATAAAAAACTCGCCATATCCCCTCTGTGTTATGTAGCTTCTTACTAGATCGTCGACGGCATAGCCGTAAACCACCTCACCCTCCTCGAAGCTTTCACGGATGAAGCTTACCGCTAGATCCCGTGCGTCGCGGACAACCTCGAACACTTCGATATAGCGTTGGGGGGCGTTCGTACCGGCGTAGGCAACCCATGTCGTGTCCGCATAGACAGCAGCCGGTGCGTTCTGCTTTGCCCATAAATCAATCAGGACGAAATCCCCCGGCTGGATAGGTTGGTGTTGATCCGGTGTCGGATAATAGTGCGGATCGCTGGCTTTTGCGTTGACCGCCACAATTGGCGGGTGTCCCGGTATTAGATCCTCAGCGTCAAAGCGCTCCATGATGAAACTTTGCACATCATACTCCGTTACCGGTGTTCCATCGCGTAGCCGTTTTCCCAACCACGCAAACGCTTCGTCTTTGATCTCCAGTATCAGATGTGCCGATTCCAGATGTCCAGCAAACTGATCGGCGGTCCAACGCGCCTCGGACTGTTGTACTAGATCCGCGGAGGAAACCACTTCAACCCCCAAGCAACGAATAAACTCAACTGTGCCGGCGTCCACCCTTGAAACATAGGGGATGGCGGCAAAGGGAGAATACTCCATCGCAACCCGATGGCTGCGTGCGAGGATGGTTCCCATCTCACGGTACAGTTCACCCCAATCAGTGTAGGTCCTAACTTCACCGAGGACATCGGCAAAGTGGGAAACTTCAATCCGGTGGACAAGCCATATCGGTGTTCCCTCCGATGGAATATAACAGAACCAACGTCGAGTGATACCGGGATCGCCAATGCCGGTGACGCTTTGGGCAATTGGATTTGACCCCCGAAAATCGTACAGTAACCAACCGTCGATACCCTTTGAATCCCGATCTTTGCGTCGAAAACGCTTTGAATTCCGATGAGATCTGCCTCGTTTCTCGGTGAGAAAACGTTGAATTTCATCAATGTTCATTAATCTCTCCTTTGTTGTCGCATCTGCTCCATGTACCACTCCCTACCGTAAAAATCTTTCTTATAGTGCCATCGCGATTTTTGTGGATGCATGACAAGCGTTCGGTCCTCAATGGGAAATTTCACAGGGGTATGTCCCTGTCGATGGGACTCCCGCAAGCCGATGGCTATCTCTAGCGCATGGCGCAGGTCGTCCCCGGTGGTTATCTTGAGCGGCACACCCGTTTCTAGTGAATCGACAATTGCTTGAACAATCCCCTTCATCGGTGTCCCTGGATCGAGCCATCCTTCGTCGTCGTAACCTCGTTCTGCTGTGTTGTATTCCTCAAATAGTCCCTTGACCTCTCTGAGTTGGGCGGGGCCTCGTTGGGTGTTATCGTTCTTCAAAAGATGTAGCCCTAAGCCGGTGTTGTTCCAGTTATATATCGTTCCCTTGGAACCGATTATCTCGATGCCTTTCCACCCGATCTCCTTGTAGTTGCTGAAGCACTCAACCCCGTTGGAGAAACGGATGTAGCCACCGATTTTTCCGAATCCGGTCTTCGCCTCGTCGTACGGTTCTTCGTGGTCGCTGAAAGGATCTCCGTCCACCCAGCCGATCACCCAATCGACGGGTGCCTTGCCTGCGAACTTGCGGACGAGGTTAAGCCCGTGGCACCCGCCCTGATTGTTAGGACTATACAGGTCAATTCTCTGGATTTCGCCTATCTCTCCTGCTGCAACCAGTTCGTAAGCCTTCTGATAATCTGGATGGCTTGATATGACAAGTCCTGCGGCGAAATGAATACCGCGGGAGCGGCACGCCTCCACCATGCGATCGGCATCTGCAAGGCTTGCGGTGAGCGGTTTCTCGCAGAAAATCGCCTTAACTCCTGCCTCCGCTGCAGCGACGACAGCATCGGCGTTGGGGCGAACTGGCAGGACCGGCATCGCAATGTCGATCTGTTCTTGCTTGAACATTTCATCGAAAGTCTTGTAGCCCGGAACATTGAAATGTCGACAACCTAACTCCAGATTTTCGGGATCGGTGTCGGCTATGGCAACGACCTCGCATAACGGATGCAGATCAAAGGCACGGGCGCGCCCTGTCCCCGCCCGTCCGCAGCCGATGATGCCAACGCGATATTTGGGATCCTTGGAATTGGACATATTTTCTCCTCGGTGAACTTATCTCTAGACGCCTGTAAATGCCTTGGGTTTGTCTTCCGATTTGACGGATCGGGTCCGTTTTGCCTCCCGCTGTGGGAATTTCAGGTCCCCAGCAAGCCCTACCCCAATGCCGCAGAGTATAACCGCCCCACCGATGATCTGCGCAGTCATCGGGATTTCGCCGAGTATCAGGAATGCGAATATGACTCCAGCGATAGGTGAAAATGCGGAGGCTAATGAAATATCCGCTGGTGTGACTCGCTTGATCCCCGAAAACCAGCAGAGCTGACCGCCGACCACAATGACGCTCCCGTACAACGCCATCCAACCCCAGAGGACGGGTCTGAAAAGATCTATAAAGTGTCCCGGTCCGAGCATAATGAGTACGACGATGAGAAAGATAATTGAACCGATAAAATTGCGGAAAACGCTGAAGACGCCCAAAGGGATTGATCGAAGTTGCTTACGCCCTAGTTCTGCCCCAAGCACCAGAAGAAATGTGCCGGTACTCGCGTAGATTTCGCCCCGTCCAATACCGCCGCGCATTTGACCTTGCTGCATCATTTCACTGGGTTGATCCGTCTGTAACCAGAGGGTTGTTGCTACACCCACCAAAGCCAACAATGCACCGACAACCGCACTCCAACTTGATTTCTCGCGGTATAGTAGCCACGCTAGGAATAGACCGAGTGGGATTTCGATCGTTTCGATCAGCACAATGTTTGTGACTGAGGTCTGCTCAATGGCGAGGAACATCAACGAGGGTGCCAACGCGCCCGATGTCGCCGCCAACAGAAGTTGTATAAGCCACTGTTTGGGAGTCAGTGTTTTGAGTTCGGAGGGGTGCCAGTCTCTGTGGAAGATGATCAGTAGCGTCAGTCCAGCGACGATGTTTCCGGCGAATAGCAGGTTGCAGAACGCTATCGGATTCCGTCCGTCTAGCAGCGCGTTTTCGCCGATCATTATCAACTTGGCGACCACCGCCGAGGCGGCACCGAATATCAGGATTGCGAGCCATAGGTAGATTTTTCCTTTTCGGGATTCGGTGGAAGCTATTTCGGGTTTTTGTGTCATGGGGGATATTATAACCTAAATTGCTGGTTTGGTAAAGAGGCAATAAAATAGGGAACAACGATCGTTGTTCCCTACGGGATCTCTGATGGTGATCCTGCTGTAGTTCGGCGATTCATCGGGCGTTGGAAACTATGTTCTATGGCGATGAAGTGCTGAACTACAGGGCTTTGGGCGTTCAACTGCACAACTCCTAACCTAGCAACTTGGGTTAGTATAGTTTAAGATATTGATATAATCGGAAGTGGGTAAACCTTTTTGGCATGTAGTGTCGCACTAGCATAAGCGAGACATGCTTGAATGTCTTTGATCACAATGCCGGGGTAATTTTCCAGAATTTCTGCCTCACTCCACCCGTGCGCTAGCAGGTCAATAATGAATTCGACAGCTAAACGGGTGCCTTTAATAATGGGCTTTCCGGTCAGAATTGCTTCGTCAATAACAATTCGGTCTTTCCAATTTTGTAGGAGTTCGGGTTGCATACGTTTACTCTCCTTTACCCTCCAAGAACGAAACGGTTACATAGGCATCGTTCTATACACTTGTCGCCCCGCTGGTGCTTTGGGGAGTTACCCCACACTGCTTCCTCGTCGAGAAGGAAGCAGGTGTCATGTGGTAGATTTCACATTGCGCTCCGCTGGAGCGCAGAGTTAATCCTATCACCGTTCTATAGACATATCGCTCCTCCGGAGCGAGGAATGGAGTCCTGCAATTTTAACAGAAAACCGATGGATCTTCAGTACCTAGGCAATTTGGATTCGCTCATGTTAAGAATTAGTGCAACCAAAGCCACAAGCACTTGCATCCCGATTTATCAGGGGTTACTCTCCCCCTGCTTGTGCTTGCATCCCGACCTGTCGGGGCGGGGGGATTAAGGGGGGTACAAAGGGGGCCTTCACTTCGTGCTTTGCACTCTCTTTTTACATGAGCCTTTGGATTATTGTATCAGCAGTTATCTATTAGGACGCTGACCCTAGAAGAAGGGATTATGTGCTTTTTCTTCGCCGACGGTTGTGGCGGGACCGTGTCCGGGAAAGAGTTTCGTGTTGTCGGGAAGCGATAGCAGATAATTCTTGACCCCGGAGAGTAGATCGGTATACGAAATGTTTGCACCGCCGACCGAACCCGCAAATAGCGCGTCCCCGACAATCACTGTGGAACGGGTGTGGAAGCTGCAGCCGCCGGGTGTGTGTCCCGGTGTGTCGAGCGTTTTTACGGAGAGGTTGCCGACCGCCACGTCCTCTCCGTGGTTGAGGAGTCGAAATTCTTGGGTGCTACGCGGTTGTGGTTCTTGCGCGTGGATGTATGTCGGGCAGCCCGTTGTGCGTTCGATCTCCATCAAACCGTTGGCGTGATCACTGTGTGCGTGGGTCAGCAGGATTGAGGTTGGCTTGACGCCGATCTCTTTCACTTTTTGTAGCACATCGTCGGGATGTGCTGCGGTGTCGATGATGGCAGCCTCGTTGGTCGCTTTGCACACCAGTAGGTACGCATGGACGGGCCAGCCACCGACGTCTGCTGTGATGGTAACGACCTCTAATGCGTCGTCGTAGCCCGGTGGAACCGGTGCGGGTCCCCAGCGTTCCATCGCAATGTCTGCCAATCGTGCGCCGTTGAGATTGAGGCATTCTGCGATTTTGTGGACTTGGTCTTCTGTCGGTTTTAGGGTGTAATCTTCCATCTGGGACAGTTGTGCCTCCGTGATGCCTGCTTGAGCGGCAACGTCGCTAACGCTCAAATCGTTCCCACGTCTTGCTTTGCCAATAATGTCTCCGAATTCGTCTTCAAGTGTGTAAGCCATTGTTGATTGTCTCCTTTGTTGAGGCTAAATAAAAAGTATTAAAATATCCGTGAATTAACACGAATCTCCGCAGATAAAAAAGAAAGTAAAGATGGGCAACCACAAGGGTTGCCCCTACATTGGGGTGATTCCTGTAGGGGCAGCGCCCTGATAAATCGGGGTTCGTTACCAGAGCTACGGCACACGGAGTGTGCCTATTACTTTTAACGTCTACTTATTTTTGGTGTTCACCATTTATAATTCACTAGAAATAAAAAGGTTCGTACAAAAAGAAGGTGTAAAATGTTATAGCAGCCGCGAATTAACGCGAATCTGCGCAAATGAAAAAGAAAAATTAAGGACGGGCAGGCACAAGGGTTGCCCTATTGTAGGTTGATTGTCCAAAATTGACATTTGGGTGTCGAGATATGAATCTCGACCTACTCAAGACTTACGCAAATTCAGCACACGGCGCGAGTTTTTTTTATTTTTAACCCCCTAAATCCCCCTTATCAGGGGGACTTATGAATCAACTGCGTAGCTCCTACTACTTTATAGAATTTTTGTAAAAAGTGTTAGATTTTGTTAGATTTTGACAATTTGAATTGACCCAAGCGCAAAACATCAGTTCAGGTTATGGTGAATTGTAAAAATAAAAAGGCACTTTCGCCCCCCGGTAGGTGCGGTTTCATGAAGTTTAAAAAATTAATTGGGTAATTTGCTATTGACACCAGCGCGGTTGAAAACCGCGCCTACCGTATGTTTCGAGGTGTTTCGAGGAAAATCATGATTACCGATTTAAATACTTAAACTTCATCTAACCGCACCGCATACACATCGTAGTGTGGGTTGAAACGGCGCAGTTGGAAACAGTGCCTACCAATTTGGAGTGTTTCATTAACTCTAAGATCTACCATAATTTTGTGTTAAGTGGCAGCTTGAATATAAAACTACTCACTCATTTTGGTTCTCGTTCAACCCAGAAGTGTGTTCATGGATGCGCTGACGCTCGATATTTGCGTAAGGGTCGGCACGACGGGTGATGCCGGTGATGGCGTCGACGGATTCATCCGCCTTGAACCGCAAATACAGTTTCTGTTCTTTCGCTGCCATCACTTCATTTTTCAGAGCGCGATAGCATAGCATCATGTTGTAGTGGGCGTCCAGATCCTCTGGATCTACAGCTAGCGTCTTCTGAAATTCAGCGAGTGCTGCTTCGTACTTTCGTTGAAGGTAGAGCAGTCTGCCGATCTCATTGAGAATCCTTCGATCCCGCGGAAATTGGAGGGCAGCACTCCGTAAGTGTTCGAGCGCGTCATCATATTTTCCGTACGCCTTTTGGACCAGCGCGTAGAAGTAGTGCACCTTCGCTCGGTGTGGGTTGTCGGGAGGAAGTTCTTTCTGAAGCACCATCGCTTTTTCAAGCATCTCTTCAGCTCCTCTCATGTCGCCTTCCTGAATGCGACACCGTGCGACGTTGACCCAGCCGTCCATATAGCTCGGCTCAATCTCCGTGACTCTCTGGAACACCGCTTCCGCACCTTTGAGATCGCCCTGAAGAAATAGCCCGATACCGTAGTCGTTCCAACGTTCACGGTGGTTCGATTTCGGCTTCTCCCCTGAACCCCCGGTTACCGGCTCACTTGAGTCACTTTGGTTAATTACCTGCAACGTTGCTTTATCCTCTGCCATGGGAACGATCGGCAGGTTGGGAATTTTCTTGATCTTTCCAGCGACATCCGATGTGTTCCCGGTGAAAACCCACCGTCCATCGTCGTAGCCTTTATCTACCTGAAAATCGGTGTCCTCCGGATCGCGCACGCCCGCGTAAGCCCACTGCGTATGCCACCAGTTGAATTTGCGGTAATTCAGTTTTGCGTGCAGCTGAATCTCGTCCCCGCAATCCGGTGGGATGTAAAGTCGATAGTGAACGGTATCTGCAGCGCCGGGGGGAATAGTGTTTGCATAGAGGACAGTCCGCGCCGCCCAAGCGTTGCGTTTATTGATAAGGTTGCCGTGTTCATCTAGCATATATGCCCGATAGAAGTGCGCCCCCGGATCAACCGGTCCGTTGCCATCTTCCACCTCGATCCTCCCGCTCCAGAAGATAACGTTGCCCTTTTCGTCCGTTGCCTTCAGTTCCAACCAGATATCGAAGGCATCAATAGTGCCGGCGGGAAATCGGTGCCCCACGTTCCTTGTACGAACGACCACATCAACCCGAACCTCCTCACCGCGCTGAACTGTTGCATTGGACTCGTTGATGGGTGCGACAATTTTCATTATGTCTGTTATTGTGCCGATAGCGTGTCCCTGACTTCCACCCTCCATCATACTAAAGGCGCGGAGTTGAGAGTTGGGGCGGGAGGTGCTGATACCAGTCCCTCCATGAGATTGGGATTGAATCGGTGTCGCAGGGCTGAGCGCGAAGATATCGACGCTCACCTGATTGTTCTGGAGGAAATCGATTGTTGTCCTGAGTTGTTCGTCGTGCTTGTTCACGAAAGGGAGTGCCGTATTCGCCGCGGGAAAACGGTGGCTGTGCACCTTGCCATCGATATTTCCTGCATCTGTTGAGGCAACCAACGGCATGTGGCAATCGACACATTTCTTTGGTTCTTCGGGATAGTAGAAAGACAACGCCCCCTGATGGGATACACCGCTCATCTGCCACTGATCGTAGTCGTCAAAGCCGCGGAACCATCGGAAATTGTTGACCGGCACATCGAGATGCACCTTGTGGCAGGTGGAGCAAAACTCTGCGGTGTTCTGGCGGTGGAAGGGCTTAAGGAAACTTTTTTTGTGGGGTTCGGGATCGAGGCGGATAAGGTAGTTGTGGAGTTTGCGGATTGCACTGTTTTCGCTGGCTGCCATTTCATGAAGGGGTGGATATTTGATAACATATCCGCTGTTGCCCATCGTATCTTTGACCTTCTCCATTGAGTGGCACGCCGTACACGCGAGTCCGGCTTGGGCGGCGGGTGTGTGCAGATTCTCCCGAATCGGTCGATCCATCACGCCGTTGAGCAGGATTGCGGGGTCGTGGCACCCGCCACACCATTTGGACGGTTGGATCCCGTTGACATCCTGCATATACATAATCGATTTGCGATACCACTGGTTGTTGAAGGAGGCGAAGTGATGCGCCGATTCGTTCCACTGTTTGTAGATGTCCGGGTGGCATCCGCTTTCGGCACAGGTTTGGGAGGTCAGAAAGAAATCCGTGGGGATTAGATCGCCGGTATAGGTTTCGACGGAGGCGGGGAAGAATGGTCCATCGGTGCCGCCACCTTCTTCATACATGCTGGTTGGCGGAGAGAGCGGGTTTTTTACAAGGTAGTCTGGGTTGGGTCGATAGTGTTGAATCAATCTTGCCGCGACGGGGAACAGTAAGCTGATGAGGAGAACGATCCCGGTGATTTGCGCCGCTCTGCGTGAAAACTTTGCTTGTTTTGCCAATAGCAATAGATGTCCGACGAATAGGATTGTGCCGAGGGTCACTGCCACGATGTGGACGATGAGCAACCAGCGGTTGGGGGTTGTGGCACCGACAAACATCAGGTACACACCCGAAATTATCCCGATTCCGAGAGAAATCACTCCGCTTTTACCGACGACTGACATGCCGTCGAAACGCTTGCACACGTAGACAATGAATGGTACGATCAGGACGACGCCGAGGACGATGTGGATCAGGACGTTCCCGATGTAGAATAGGGTCGGCTCACCGAAGCTGATCAGGTACGCGCTGTTGATCAGCAGAATAAGGAAACCGAGAAGTAGGAGTTTTGTCGAGAGGCGCATGGCTGGGGCTTTTTCTTGACTACAGTTTTGAGTTTGACAAGGGTTTGGAAGGGGTTGTATAATTAAATCACTGCCCTTAAATTCTATCAGGTTTTTCGGGCGGTTTCAACTGGAAAGTTTTTGCATAGGGGTGAGCTATGGGGAAAGCGGTGGTGAATCAGAAAGATCCGGATTTGCTTGATGAATACGATTTCAGTAAAGGGGTTCGGGGCAAATACGTCCAGAGAGACCGCATCAAACTATTTGATAGCGTTGCCCTTACGAGCGATTTGCCCGAATATAATCTCAGGCGTGGACAAGTCGGCACAGTGGTTGAAATTCTTGCAGACGGCAAAGCGTTTGAAGTGGAATTCAGTGACCGTGACGGACGGACTTATGAGTCAGTTGGTTTGCGTCCTAATCAGATCATGGTACTTCACTATGAACCGATAAAAGTCCAACCAACGTCTGCCATAGAACAGACAGCCGATACCTAATCCGCTGTTGTGGTTGACAACAAGAGCTACCATTAAGCGTGAAGGGGCAATGAACTGTGTCTGATACACCTAAGTGGCGAATTCGACAGGCTTTGCCGAGCGAAGGCAGGCGTTTGAGTGAACTCGCATTCCGTTCCAAGTCGTACTGGGGGTACTCAGATCGATTTATGCAAGCATGCCTTGAGGAGTTGACTCTTGATCTGCGTTACATTAAGAGCAATCCGACTTTTGTGATTGAAGTTGAGGGAAACACCGTTGGGTTCTATTCGCTGGAACATGTTTCTGCTTTCGAGGCAGAGCTCGGTTACCTGTTTGTCGAACCCATGTTTATTGGAAAAGGCTATGGACGAAAGCTAATCGCACACGCGCAACAAAAGGCACGGCATCTCGGATACAACCAAATGACCGTTCAAGGCGATCCAAATGCTGAACAATTCTATCGCGCAGCGGGTGGCGCAGTGGTTGGGACCAGAAAATCTACAAGTATTCCTGACCGTGAACTCCCTGTATTCCGCATCGATCTGAGAGAATCAGCAGGAGAAACTTAGCAAACCGTTGCAGGTCTCCTAATCTGGGTTGGCTCATATAAAAAGAAAGCGCAAAGCACGCAGAGAAACCTTAACATGAGCGAAAAAGAAAGCCAGTTTCCGCAATTTAGTCTATGTCTGAATAATGAAGGATACCCCGCTTCTCTTGAGGTGGGGAAATTGTATCGTGTGATCCCTGATGATGAGGCTGCAGCTCACGGCTACATTCGCGTTATAGATGAAAGTGGAGAAGACTATGCCTATACGGCGAGCCGCTTTCATCTGATGCAATTGCCTATCGCTGTTGAAAAGGCGTTGTTGTCTGCCTCACAGGCGTAGTCTCTGTTTAGCAGTTTTTCAGTAATGAATCTTAAACGGACGGGATGCCCTTGCAAGCATCGGTACCGCTGGCTAAATAACGAAAGTTACCACGTATCGCCCCGCTGGATTTTAGATATTTGATGTCCGCTGCTAAACACATTGCGCTCCTCTGGAGCGCAGGGATTGGACACATCACTTTGCTATAGACATATCGCTCCTCTGGAGCGAAAGATTAAGTTCTTTGGTTTTCACAGAAAACCGATAGATTTTCAATTCCTAACAACTTGAGTTGCTAAATCACAAGGAGATAACCACTATGCATTTGACAGAGGCTCAAATTTCCTCGTTCCATGAGGACGGTTATTTACGGTTGGAAGATGTACTGGATGCAAGCGACCTGCAGCCGGTCATTGACGAGTATTCCGAGCTTATTGACGAGCGCGCGCAGAAGTTGTACGCCGAGGGCAAGGTGAGTTCGCTGCATGAGGACGAACCGTTTACGCGGCGGTTGCTACTGCTGGCGAAGGAGGTTCCAGAAGTCGCTACCAATATAGACATTATGCAGGCACGCGGTGAGGCGACCTTCGACTTCCTGAAAAACCCGAAGATTCTGGACGTAGCGGAATCGCTCTGCGGTTCGGAGATTGTGTGTAATCCTATCCAGCACATTCGGGCGGTTATGCCGCATCGTGCGACCGGCGGGCATCCGACCCATTTCCATCAAGATATCGGCGTGTGTTGGCCCGAAACCGATCCCTACTTTATGTTGACCGTCTGGGTTCCTATCGTAGACGCAACGCTAGAGAACGGTTGTCTGTCGGTACTTCCCGGCAGCCATAAGTATGGTCTCCGGCAACATGCGTATTCTCCCGCATTGGACATTCCCCCGGAAGAACGTCCACCCATCCAGTCTAAGCCGCTGCCTGTACCCGCAGGTGGGCTGATCCTGTTCCACAACTACACGCTGCATCATGCGCTCCCCAACGAGTCGGACGAGGTTCGCTGGAGTTTTGACCTACGCTATCACGATGCCTATATGCCATCGGGGCGTCCGTTCTACCCGACGTTCCTCATGCGCAGCAAATTCCGTCCAGATGCGTTGCAGACCGATTATGAGACGTGGTGTGAACGGTGGGAATTTGCATTGATGGCAGGGAAGGACGCTGTGCGGTATCGTTGGCAACGTTAACTATGGCAACCCAAGTTGCTAGAGGGTGTTGGCATTTATGGTGAATTCTATAATTACTTATACACCTTTGATGCCCAGCTAACCCCCTAAATCCCCCTTATCAGGGGGACTTTTGAGACGCGATATTATCCGATGCCGATGTGTACCCAATCGTAGGGACGAGGTCTCCTCGCCCGACGGGTTGGGGGACCCAACCCCTACGGATTCAAGACGGCTTTTCTTACGCATCACGCATTACGTATTATTCCTCATTTCCAAGGACGCTCCGTTCAGGGACAAAGCCTAACTCTTCCTTGATGCGATGGATTTCGTATACGGGATCTCTTTCGTGTCCGGGGCGCGTGTAGTGGGAGAGATCTATCTGATCGGCATCTGCCCCATACCATCCACGGATAATTTCGGGGACGGTATCCTCGGCGCAGGCTTGGGTCCCCACCGCGTTCAGGATGCGAACGCCCGGTTTCTGTGCGGTTTCGGCGGCAAGCGTCAAACAGCGAACCGTATCGCTGAGATACATGTATGAAATCGAACCCATCGCCCACTGTCCTACCGGTCCTACCTTTTTTGGCGTCAGTTCACGATCATCGGGGGCGATGCTCGCTAGGCGGATGTTAATGAAGTCCAGATCCTCATTCTGACGGACTAGATAGCGCGAGACCTCCTCCATCAGATACTTTGAAAAGCCGTATCCCATTCGATCAAGACATGGGTGTTCGTCGGGCATCGGCAACTGCAACGGTCTGAACAGGGGCGACTGAAATCCGACTGCCGCGATTGAACTAGCGAGCACAAATTTCTTGCAGCCACCATCTACGAAATATCGCACCAGTTGGTATGATCCCATAACGTTGACTCGAAGTTGTTCCTCCTCACTCCCTCCTCCCGTCACCGCGGCAAGGTGAACAACGACGTCAATTTGGTTTGGATCTAACTCTTGCAGATCGTCGGGTGAGGTAAAATCTCCTTGAATCGCTGTTACGCCTTGTACTTCTGTCGGCTGCCTAGATATACAGAAAATTGCATGGTCTTTCGCCATTGATTCGGCGAGTGCTCGTCCGATAAATCCGCTGGTGCCGGTGATTAGTATTCCGCTCATTTTACACTCCTTCTTCCAAACTCATTTATACGGTACAATAATGCAAGTTGCCACCTGTCGCCCCTCTGGGGCTTTAGGGTTGTTTACCATGTTTACTATACACCTGTCGCCCCTCTGGGGCTATGGATCGGGCAAGATACCCGCCCTACGGACGTGGTGCGGTTTTGATACACATATCGCCTTGTTGGGGCTTTAGGATTTGAGGCTCCCTCTTTGCTATACACATTGTGCTCCTTTGGAGCACGGAGATTAAGCCTATCGCCTTTCTATAGACATATCGCTCCTCTGGAGCGCGGAGGTTGGACATACCTGTATTCTATAGACATGTCGCTCCTCTGGAGCGAAAGTAGAACACTTGACGGGCGGGGAGATCCCGCCCCTACGAGAAAATCGATGGATTTTCAATGCCTAGCAGCTTGAATTTCGATAACCGGACTTACGCAAATTTAGCGCGGCGCGAGCCTCCCCTAAATCCCCCTTGTCAGAGGGACTTTGGAAAATCAGAGGGACTTATGAACCAACTGCGTAAGACCTAAATAATCAATCTTCCGACCATCGTATGACGGCACCGACCACATCTTTGGCTTCATCTTTGTTGATAGCGTCGTAAAAGGCTGGTGAGTCCTCCGATTCGATGCGATGTGTGATCGTATGCTGCCACGGCAGGACGCCTGTCGCCATGTTCTTGAGTACAGCGCGTCGGCAAGGAGCGAACCCATCGTCACATGGATAGAACATTGTCAACCGTTTGCCGTGGGGCGGCGCGAATTGATAGGAGAGCGGTTCCGTGCCGTAGTGCCCCTGATACACAAACTTGCCGTGCCGCTTACACAACTCGATTGCTGGATCCACACATGCAGGTACACCAGTGGATTCAAACACAACGTCGGCACCTTCAGGTGCAATCTTTTGTAGTTCCTCCACTACGTTCTGAGCAGAACCGTTGATGAGGTAATCTGCGCCCAGTTTTTGGGCGACCTCCAGTCTGTTCTGCTCAAGATCGATGGCAACGACGATGCAGCCCCGATGGCTACAAGCAGCCATAACTCCTAGTCCGACCAATCCAGCACCGTAGACCGCTACGACATCCCCCATCCGAGGGTTTGCTGTATCGACGCCGTTCAAGCCGACCGCTGGCATTACAAACAGGCTCGCAGCGTCGTCGGGGACACCTTTGGGCAATAGTTCCAAGCCGTGCGTTGTCTGTGGATTGACGACAGCGGCAGAGCAGTGAACGCCGGCTGCGGCTGAAACCTCCTGTCCATCGGACAGATGGATCCCCTCCCGGTTATCGCGGTAGTAGATTTTATCGCCGACCTTGAACGTATCAACCTTTTCGCCAACATGCTCAATAACACCGACCCCTTGATAGCCGGTGCATATTGGATACTGCCCCCAAGTAGATATCTTGTTACGGATCAGGGCGAACTCCGTTCCGATGCTAACCCCGCTATACAATGCCCGTATCAGGATGTGTTCTGGTCCCGGATCTGACAGGGTTACATCAGCGTAGCTAAAGTTCTGATTTTCGTCACTGACAAGTGCTTTGGCTTGCATTTTCCGTACCTCGTGAAAGTATTTTGGGCAGGCACAAGACCTGCCCCTACATTTGTTGATTCTTGTAGGGGTTGGTTTTTCTTAAAAGTGTGGCAGTTCATGTGTCACGCGGCGTGTATTATATTCCAATTGATAGCGAAGGTGTTTTGGGGTCTGTGGGTATTTTTCTGCGTCGGGATATGGATAGGCGGACATGTCGTGAAATGGTAGCGGTCCAACCGTCTGTGAAGATAGGGTATTGATATCGCCGTCCTTGTCCCATCCATCACTATAGAGGATAAAATTCCGTTCCCAGCCCTCTTCCAATGGTGGCAGGTTAGTCGCATCAAACTCGACGGTTATCTCGTCTCCGGCATTCAAGATAACATACATATCGTCAATCTCCTCCAGCAAGCGTGTTGCTTCTCCGTATCGGGTGTAATGCCCCGCTAGGTCACGCCACTGCTTTGCCGTTGTAACTTCATTGTAATCAAACAGATGCGGTGCATGGGGAGTTGGACGATACATCTTGGAAAAGCCGCGGTAATGGAGATCAGCGTGGTTCGGAGGTAGCTCCGTGATACGGGTCGGCACGTCCTCTCCGTCGATAGAGAAAAACGCTGAATCCCAGTAAATCTGCATATCAGTCGCAATTTTTACCTGTCGATCGTCCGAAAGGAACTTGCCCGTCAGATCGATGCAGATAGTCTTGTTTTTGCCGGCGGGTATGCCGATGGGATTGATGACTGTCTGCCATTCTCCGTTCTCGTCACGAACCTGTAAATAAGGGAAGTGTGGGTTAATTGATGGATTCTGTGATAGTGAGACATTGATACTGGTATCTGTTGGGAATATCCAACCGCTGAGGAACAGAGTGAGTCCTAGATCATCAGGCACGTTCCCTAAATCGAGAACGATGAAGTGAGGGTCAACGATACCTTGGAAAGGCCCCGGTTCGTGTTCGATCGCATAGCGATAATCGACGGCTTTGAGCGCATCGGAGACATCGTATCCGTGGTGATCGAGTGCTATGCGTGGGTGGCGAATCTCTTTCGTCGTGTAGATTTTGAACTCTGGAAACGGTGGTGGGGTATATTTTTCATCGACGAAGATTTCGGTGCCGACCGGATGATCTACGACAAGCAGCCTGACCATATCGAAATAGGCGGTCTCCCATAGCTCCTCCGTAATTTGGAGCGAATAGACCTCCGATTTTGGCTTCATCAGGTCACCGGGAATTTTGACGTAATCTGCGGTTTCCGCAGCCGCGAGAAATCCCATCGGCGTGGCCATCCCAAGCGGACTGCGCCACAAGAGGTCTGTTACGAACTGATAGCCCCCACCGTCATAGACGTAGAGGAATGGACACGATCCCTTCAATACCTGCTTTTCGAGGATGCGCTGGTTTGATTTGGGGCTGATGACATTTTGTGGAACGCCATTTGTCCAGATAACCCGTAATACATCTGCTTGTTTCTCTTGCCCCAAACCGAAATACGTGACCGGGTCGGTAACGTATTTCATCTGGTAGAGCTCGCCGGCTTTGAGTTCCACTTTCGCACCGATGCCATCAATGTTGTTCTTGTTGTTGCCGGCGTTGACACCTTCCAACTTCACTTGCAGCCAACTGTTTTGGTTTCCACCCTCGTTGCGCAGCGCGACGACCTTGCCAGCAGAGTCAATTAGGAAGAGGTCAAGATCTCCGTCGTTATCGTAATCGCCAACTGTGCCATTGCCTCCACTCTGGATTGTATCGGGTAAAAAAATTGAAGCATCGGTAAAACGTCCTGTCCCATCGTTCCGAAACAGGAAAACGCTACGCCCTTCCCCCTCTTTTAGTGTGCCGATAAGCCATAAATCCGAGAAACCGTCGTTGTCATAATCGAGGAAATGGGCATCTAAACCACCCACACCCTTTACAGCGTCTATTGCCGTCTCACGCGAACGTGTATCGGCGGTATAGGTGCCATCACCGCGGTTGCGATAGAGTTGATGGGGTGTTTCGCCATCGGTCGCTAGAAACAGGTCAATATCGCCGTCGTTGTCGTAGTCACTGACTGCGACTGTTCTAAACGCATGGTTTTGGGAGACACCTATTTCATCGGTCAGCGCTTGCAGCTTGCCTTGACGCAGGTTGGTATAGAGCGTACAGCCACTTCCGTCATTTGCGATTAACAGGTCAATATCGCCATCATCGTCAAAATCGCCGAGCCCTGCATCTCGTGCACCGGGTCGTTCCGATGGGATGAAGGTCTGATCGCTAACATCGGTGAAGACGCCATCGCCATTGTTGCGGTACATCTCCACTCGGTTCCCCGTAGTGAAAAGATCCAGATCTCCATCGTGGTCATAATCAACGAACAGGCTTGACCCTCTGATTTGGTCTTTTGAATTCTGATCTGAGGCGGGGACAGCAAAGGTTGCCGTCTCGGTGAAGTTGCCTGCCCCATCGTTGAGAAGGAGAGTGCTTCCCTCGTCTCCGGACAGATAGAGATCTGGGTTCCCATCCTTGTCTAAATCAGCAAAAGTGGCGACATCTCCGTGACGTCCGACTGTGGCAGTGGGGACAAATTTTCCACCTTCATTCCGAAAAAGATTGGGTTCAGCGTCCAAAAAAGTGGAGGTGGTATACAGGTCGAGATCGCTGTCATTGTCATAGTCTATCAGCAGAATTTTGGGACGCTTTCCCTTCAGATCTCCAAGCCCAACTTCTTGAGTTACATTGACAAAGTTAGCTTCGATTGGGGGTGTTTGCTTCGCTTTGATCCGTGATTTGAACCCGAAACTGAAACTCTCGATCGGATGCCCCAAGATGTTCGTCACCAATTCCCCGATCCCTTGTTGATAGCGGGGACTTCGCTTTTGGACGTTCTCAAAAATCTGAATATATCGGGCGGCTCCTTTGGTGTCGCCTTGGTCTATCAACAGTAGTCCCTGTTTTAGATACTTGAGAAACTCTTCATCGGCATCCCACAGCAGGGCATTCAACTTCATGCAGATCCCCTTGGCTTCCTCAACCTGTTCTCGTCGTAAAAGTGCGTTCGCTAACTTGAGCAACACCACTACGTTCGCTGGGGTTCGCTCATGCAATTCCCGCAGATGCAGAATCGCTTCGTCTGTTGTCTCTGGGTTATTCCGCTGACTCAGATAGTGGCGTGTTAGTTTATATCGGATTTCAAGGTCATCTGGCGCAAGTTTTACCGCCTCCTGAATCGCTGCAACTGCTTCGGTGGTCCTGTTCTGCGATTGATAGATCTCTGCCAAGATGAAATGTAATTGGCTATCCATCGGTTCAACTTTAAGCCCGCGTTTAACCCATACTTCCGCGTCCTCCCGCTGCTTGAGGCGTAGGTGTGCGACGGCGAGGTTACCGTAACCGATTGATTCATCAGGTGCTAGATCAATCAACCCCTGAAACTGCTCAATTGCTTGATGCGGTTGAGATTCTTCGAGATAGGCTAATCCGAGATTCTGGTGACGTATTGCAGCCGAAACGGTTTCATCGGCAGTTTGTTGGGAGTTGGCGATGGGGATGTAGACGATGAGTAAAACGTGAAACGTGAAACGTGATAAGAGGGATTTCGTGCGTTTAGGAGCATGGAAGTTCATATCTCTATTATCTGAAAGGGGACGCAGATCTCGCTGATAAAACTAGTACTCAATCAGATAAGTTTTGCAATTATCGTATTGTGTTATCGTTTGCTTCCAATCAATATACACAAGCATAATTTGCCTGACAGAGTACTAGGGCGTATTGCCATTTTGATGTTTCTAATTTGGCAAACGCTGGAATCATCGGACAATCTGTCAAATGTAGTGCTGTTAGTTTGCCTGTTGGGATCACAATCTAACAGATCGTGATACAAGAGACTATTTTTATGAAATAAGTTTTTCTATTTGCCTTCGAGTTCGGCGCGGACGATACGCGTTCCGGCGACAAGATTTTGCAGCTTCAAACAGCATATCCAACGTGGAAGTTGAAAGAAGCCGCAGTCAGGCGAAATACTCAATCGTTCAGGTGGACAGTGCTGCAAAATTTGGCGGATACGATCAGCGATCTCTTCGGGTGGCTCATTCCAAAAACTTTTGATATCGACGACACCCGCCATAAAGTCAAACTGTCCCTCGAATCTATTGTAGATATCGTGCTCAATCATTTCGCGATTTGCAAACTCCATCGACAGGCAGTCGACGTTCATCTCTAGCAGTGCTGGAAACATCCAGTCGTACCGACGTTTGCCGCGGGGGCGTGACCCCAAATTGCCGAAGCAGATGTGTAGGTTCTTTCGCACCGAGACCCCATCAAGCGCACCATTGAGCAGTGCTACCCAATCTTCAAGTTTGCCGGGAATGATGCCGAAACTCGGTTCATCAAGTTGGACTTCGGTACACCCTTCTTCCTCAAGGGCTTTCAATTCTTGGTTGATAACTTCAGCGAATTCCCAACCAAGTTCGACGCGGTCTTTATACGGGTTGCCATCGCGGATTTGGATGTGCATGGTCAGCGTCAGGGGACCTGGGCAACACGCCTTGATTTGTTGCCCTTCGCCGGCGTTTGCCTTCAGGAACTGGAATTCCTCCACAATACCCAAACCAGATGGGATACTTATCCGATCCTCGATATTGTAACGTGGGACGCTATCGTACGCATACAGTCCAGTTTGACGGAGTACAGGTCGTTCGAGTAATCCCTCCATCCGTCCGTAGAAGTTTTGTACAAAATACCAGCGTCGCATTTCACCGTCCGTGATAATGTCAATGCCGGCCTCCTTCTGGTCCAAGATTGCTAGCCTGACAGCGTCATCATAAACCTCTTTTATATCGGTCGGCCCGTACTCGCCGCGTTTTTCTGCATCCATCGCTGTCCAAAACCAACCCGGCATCGCGTGGGAACCGATTACTGTCGTAGGAAGCAATTGTTCGTATGGCATGAGTTCTCCTTTATGAAGAATGAGTGAAAATTAAAGATTTAAAGTGCATAGTCAGTCTTAAAATTGCTGCTCTTAACTTTAGCACATTTCACTTAACTTTAGCAACACTTTCTCATGGCTCTCCATCAATTATCACTTGACAATATTATCGAATTGAGATAAATTGTTCGTTGTTTACAAGGAAAATTATCCTTACTAATTCAAAAACCTGTTACCATTTATGGGGAAATTACTGGAGGATTTTATGAAATTTGTTCGATACCAATCTAATGGAAATGTGAGCTACGGGACGCTTTCGGACGACACTATTAACGAGATAGATGGCGATCCAATTACAGGCTATAGCGAAACCGGAAATACGGTCGCATTAGGAGATGTAGAGCTGCTTGCGCCGGTCACGCCGGGAAAAGTTCTAGCGGTCGGGCTGAACTATAGAAGCCATCTCGGTGGTTCGCCGGAGCCGGCGAATCCGGAGATTTTCATTAAGACGCCTACTTGCCTAAACGATCCGGAGGGCAACATTGTACTGCCTGATGGTGACGATAACGTTCACGCAGAGGGTGAATTGGTTGTCGTTATCAAGAATCGCACGAAAGGGGCGACTCCCGAAGAGGCTGCCGCTAATATCTTAGGTGTTACCTGTGGTAACGACGTCAGTGCCCGAACGTGGCAAAGCAACGATATGCAGTGGTGGCGTGCAAAAGCCTCCGATACATTCGGTCCCGTCGGTCCCGCCGTTGTGACCGGTCTCAACTACAACGCGCTTCAATTGGAGACACGAATTAACGGCGAGGTCGTTCAGGCGCAAACCACCGCCGATCTGATTTTCCCTGTGGAGGCAGTTGTTAGTTTCGTTTCGCAGGCGATGACACTTGAACCGGGAGATGTTATCTTCACCGGAACCCCCGGCACAACATCAGCCTTAAGAGCTGGGGATGTAGTAGAGGTAGAACTTGAAGGAATCGGCGTCCTGAAAAACACTGTCGTTGATGCGTAAGCCAACGTATACCTCTGACGTGAGGGGCAACTGAGGAAGAGAAGTGAGTCAAACAGCATTTTTCTGTAGTGTGGGTGGATCTACCAACTGAAGTGCAAGAGTTGGGTGGTACGAATGATGAATGACCTGAATACGGCGAATTCCTATTTTACTTTTCAAGACGGTTTTGTCCCGGTGAAGATACTCGCTGGTAACCATATTTTTGAACGGCTTGCGCCGCAGCGAACGAGTATCATCTTTGGTGTGACAGAACTGCCGTGGGCTGTTGCGGCTTTTCGGATTGATCAGCTCATTGTACAGCTAGAGCCAAATCTTGACGAAGTGGATGCAATCGCTATTGAAAATTCAGGGAAAGCCCGACTTGTCCGTGATAATACAGTTATCTACGAGTTAGATTGCATCATTCCGCCAGACATTACCGGATTGCACTCCAATTTCTTCTACCGTTGCCCCGAATGCAATCGACATGTCTACGAGTGTACACACCTCCGAATCGGGCATCGGAAGGAGGTCGATTCGTCGTCCTTACCGCCTGTCGCCTCGGAAATCACGGTTTGTCCGGCCTGTGGTGGCAAGATCCAGCATCTCGCAAGGGGGATAAGCTTTTGCCTTGACTGCGATTGGGAGCATGGTTTGGAACCTATCACTCGATAAAAGAGTTGACAATTATGGTGGATCTTAGAATTAATGAGACACTGCCAATCGGCGAGGTTGGCAACCTCGCCTACCAGCCCCGATAATTAGTTTACCCCGATTTATCGGGGAGATCGAAGTCGAGGGGCGAAAGTGTCTATTTATTTTTAGAATTCACTATAGTCTTTGAAACAGTGGAGGACACTACCAGTTATGAAAATCACCCGTATCAAACTCTATATCGTCAACGTACCTGAGCGGAAGTGGTGGTGGTCTGACGACTTTTATGGTCAACCATCACACCAACGGTCTGAGCATGGCATCGCTGAAGTCGAAACGAGCGAAGGACTGACAGGACTCACGCAGATAGGACGTGGCACTCCGACGGAAACTATGAAGGAAACGTTGAACGGTTGGCTAGGGCAGGATGTTCTGGAGATCAATCTCGCTAGTCTAGCGACACCGATGGTGGGTGCTTTTGAACAGGTTATACTCGATTTGCGCGGTCAGGCGCTCGGTCTTCCGATCTGGAGTTTGCTTGGTGGTAGACTCCGAGATCGCATTTTTGTCACCCAATGTACGGGCTATAAGACGCCGCAGCACACAGCAGAAGATGCACAGTGGGGTTGGGAACACGGCTTTCGTGCCTACAAGATGAAGTGTATCACCGGCAGAGAGACGACGCCGGAGGAACGCATCCGCTACGTTGCTGACCGTATTGAAGCTATCCACAGGGTCCTGCCGGATATGGCGGTGCGCCCCGATATTCGCTGGCGACTTGAGGAGGTCTGGGTGGCTCAGGAACTTGCCCGTCGCTTGCAGGGGCACCGGGTGGAGAGCCTAGAGAGTCCAATAACTAAACGTGCAGCAGGGGGCACTTTTTCTGAGTGGCGTCGTCTGCGGCAGACCATTCACCTCCCTGTGGGAGACCACGTCTACAATAGTGAAGACCTCATCCAGCGGTTTCAGGCGGAGGCGCTTGATTATGCGATTGTTGGAGGTTCGACTGCTTTTGAAGCGATTAATCAATCCCGCCTTGCCCATGAATTGGGTATGGATGGTTGGTCGCAAACAGTAGCGTACGGACCGGGCGCGGCGATGGGTTTACATGTGGCTGCTTGCATGCCCCATCTGACGCAGCCGTATGATATGGTTGGGCCCATGGCTTGGGAAAACACCCTAGTCAATGAAGACTTCCCGTTTGAAGATGGCTGTTTTCTGGTACCGGATCGTCCTGGATTAGGATACACTCTGAATCACGATGCGGTTAAAAAGTATCTGGTGACGAAGCGGGATTTTGAATGAGTTGTTTCCACAGTCATTCCTACCTGAACATAGGACCCTTCTAGACGGAAGAAAGTGTATCAATGAAATCTGATGAAAAAGCTGAAAATAGAAATCCCCCGTATTTACGGCAGCCGTCCCTCTCGCCGGACGGCAGCAAAATCGCTTTCTGCTACGCGGGAGATGTTTGGATTGTACCCGCAGACGGCGGAGAGGCAAGCCGCATAACATCGCACGCAAGCGACGATTCACATCCAATCTTCTCTCCCGATGGAACGCAGTTGGCGTTTGCATCTCAGCGTACAGGTGGTGGAAATATCTACACCATCTCTCTCCAATCGAACCAACCGCCGAAACGTTTGACCTATCACGACGAATCTATCCCGCCGGGATGCTGGTCCTCCGATGGGCAATGGCTCTATTTTAGCTCCGATTATGATGGGATTCGAGGTGCGAGTTATAAGATTAATATTGATGGGGGCACACCGATCCAAATTGCGGGTGATCCGCGAGAGACGCACTACAATTTAGCAATCTCACCTGATAGAAAAACATTGGCTTTTAACAATAATGGGTCCCAATGGTGGCGACGTGGGCAGCATCCGTCTGGGCATTCTGACATCTGGATAGTCAGTGAAGCAGTTGGATCGGACGACCACCGTCGATTGACGCGATACCTCGGCAAAAACCTGAGACCGATGTGGAACGCTGATGGCACCGGGCTTTATTACCTGAGTGATCGTGACGATGAGGAAAATATCTGGTATATGACGCTGGAGGGTGATGCGGAGGTCGAACAATTCACTCACTTTGCTGATGGGCGAGTGCTGCGTCCCTCAATTTCCGCGGATGGGCAGTGGATCGCCTTTGAACGCGATTTTCAGATCTGGCGGATGAACCTTGAAAGCCGAGCAGTTGAGCCGGTGGAGATTATTCTTCAGACCGACGAAAAATCGAACCCGATCCAACATCATAGCTATATTTCTGGCATCAACGAGTTTGAACTTTCGCCTGACGGCAGGAAGGTTGCCTTCATTGTTCATGGCGAGGTCTTCGCGGATTTGGCAGACAAGGGGGATAAAATCAAAAGGGGAGGGGATTCGTTCAAGGTTACGGATACTCCTTTCCGCGAGAGCCAGTTGCAGTGGCATCCTGAAAGTGACCGCGTCGTGTACATCTCGGATCGGACGGGACACAATGAGGTTTTTCAATACCACTTCAAAGAGTGGGTGGAAACTCAGTTGACGGATTCGCCGGAACAGAAATACGCGCCAGAGTTTTCACCTGATGGAAAATGGCTTGCCTATATTCAAGTCCCTTTGAATCCGGATACAACAGGAAACGTAGGCGAAATCTGGCTGATGAATACAGAAACCGAGGAGAAACGATCTTTCATCACCGATCAGGCTTTTATAGGTGTGCCTCAACCGACGGAGTTTGAGTGGTCGCCGGATAGCCAGTGGTTAGCTTTTATCGCGACAGATACCAACTTCTTCAGCAATCTCTATATCCAGCATATCGAAGCGGATACGCCCAAACAGTTGACGTTTTTGAGTAATATCAGCACCGGTGATGTTCTCTGGGCACCGGACGGAAAATTTATCACCTTTAACACAGGTCAGTACCGCGCTGAATCACAAATTGCAAGGGTAGATCTAAAGCCGATTCAACCGGTTTTCAAGGAAGAAGATTTTGATCGGCTATTTCGGGAGGAAAAGCCGGATAAGCCGCAGCCGCCCGAAGCAGAGTCGAGTGAAAAAAAAGAAGCCGATTCAGGGACCGAAAACTCGAAAGAATCAGAAAATGAACAGGACGGAGAGAGTAGAGAAGCAAAGGATAAGAAGCCCAAAAAGAATATTGAGCCGGTTGAGATTGAATTTGAAGGGATTAAACATCGGCTCCGTTTCCTCACCGATTTCAAACTCAATGCCTCTGCTGAAAGTATTCGCCCCAACAGCAAAACGCTCATCTTCCGTGCTGCTATGACAGGGCAGCAGAACCTGTGGAGTATATCACTTGAGGAGGATAAATACGGTGAACTTCCGAAGCAATTGACAGGAACTGCTAACGGGAAAGGTAATGTGCATTTCATACCGAATGGGAAAAGGTTTTATTATACCGATGGGGGCCGTATTCATTTCGTGGGAATGGGCGAAGATGGTGCAAAGGAGGGAGATGTGAAGGTGCTAGATACGAGAGCAGAGGTTGAAGTCAACTTTCATCTCGAAAAGATGCAAGCCTTTGACGAAGCGTGGGGGTTGATTCGGGATGGATTCTACGACGCACAATTCCACGGCTGTGATTGGGAACAGGTACGCCAGACGTTTCGTCCGGTGGTAGAAGGGGTGCAGACACAGGAGGAGTTTCGTGAACTGTTGAATCTGATGGTTGGGGAATTGAATGCTTCCCATCTCGGTGCTGGGGGGCGGAGTGACAGCGCACCGGACAGCTTTCTCGGCGCAGATTTTGATCGAGAAACGTTGGAAGGGGACGGTCACTTCAAGATTTCTGAGATCATCCCTGAATCTCCACTCACAATTCCAGAGGAACCCGCACAGGTTGGAGAGTATCTAGTTGCAGTTGATGGGATTCCCCTCAACCGAGGGATCAACCTACCTGAACAACTCCAGCGAAAACAGGGGAAACGGGTGATCGTGAAGCTCAACGATAAACCCCAACTTGAGGGAGCCCGCGAACTGGTCGTTCAACCCATTGACAACGGTCAG
The DNA here is from genome assembly GCA_965208425.1 of Candidatus Poribacteria bacterium. Taxonomy (GTDB): domain Bacteria; phylum Poribacteria; class WGA-4E; order WGA-4E; family PCPOR2b; genus PCPOR2b. The sequence goes on from OZ242335.1 coordinate 1,550,106, forward strand.
TACCGAAACCTCCGTTACAAGGAATGGGTGCGTTGGAATGAGGCATACGTCTACGAAAAAAGCGACGGACGGCTTGGATATGTCCACATCCGTGAGATGTCTTATAAAGCGTACCTCCAGTTCATCGCTGACCTTGATACCGAAACCCACGATAGAGAAGGGGTGGTGCTTGATGTCCGATTTAACCCCGGTGGACATATCGCACCTTTCATCCTTGATGTTTTGCATCGCAGAGCTTATACCGAATCGAATTATCGTGGTTTAATCAGTACGACCGACACAAACCTCGCAGGCAATCGCATCTTGGAACAACCTGTTATTCTGATCACCAATGAACACTCCGGGAGCAATGCGGAGATGTTCAGCGAGGGGTTCCGAAAGCTGGGGCTTGGTAAGGTGGTTGGTATGCCTACAGCTGGTGCGGTTATCTGGACCTGGGGTTGGGGTTTACTTGATGGCACCGTTTTCCGTTTACCCCGGTTAAGGGTCACAACCTTGGAAGGCGAAAATACGGAAGGCACCGCCCGCCCGGTCGATGTCCAAGTTGACCGCCCACTTGGCGAAGCTGCACAAGGGATAGACAGTCAACTTGATGTTGCTGTGGAGCAACTACTGATGCGGATCGATGAAGATAGCGAGGATCCGTAGGGAGAGGCTCCGATGCTGTCGGTTCGTCCGAGACTTACAGTAGAGAACGCAGATTTGCATTCCTTACCGGGGATCCTCTTCTATCCAAGTGTCTTCCAAACGAGTCGAATTGCAAACGCCACCACGGCGACAATAAGAACAATCCGAATCCACTTATCCCCTTTTTCTACTGCCCAATGACTACCGATCCAAGCACCTGTGGCATTCCCGACAGCAAGCGTCAATCCAAGAGGCCAATCAACGTATTTAAAGAAAGCAATTATTGCAATGATAGTGTAAAATAATATCACAAACACCTTAATTGCGTTGGTACGAACCAGATCGAAACCGTTTGTCAGCGTCAGGGCTGCGATGATGATGAACCCCACTCCTGCCTGAATGAAGCCACCGTAGACACCTACGAAGAAAAAGACGAACATCCCTATGATTTTGCGTATTACGTCATAGTAGGTATACCAGTTACCTCGTGCGCCTACGAAAAAAAAGACAATGCTCCCGATGACGTTGCGAAGGACACTCAAACCTTCGGCTTCATTTTGCAGCCTCTTAGTTGGATTAAACAGGGTTATAATTAACACTGCAACCATAATACCAGCGAGAACGCGGTTAAAGACAATTTCATTCGTTTCAACAGCAATCTGTGCCCCGAACCATGCCCCGACAAGCGCGGGAAGGGTAAGGAGCACACTATAGCCAAAGTCAGAAACGCCCTTGCGACGAAACCCTATAATTGCGCTGACATTCTGGGCGAACACTGCGACCCTGTTGGTGCCGTTTGCTGCTGTCGCCGGGGGTAAACCGAGAAAAATGAGAACAGGGAGGGTGAGTAATGAACCGCCGCCGGCAACGGTATTAAGGAAGCCAGCGAAAATACCGGTAACGAGAATTAACGGGATTTCCCAAAGATTTTCCATGTGTTGTTTTTGCAACTCCTCATTGGTTGGATTGAAGGAACACAGTTACGATTATATCAGTTTTCAACTAATTTATCCAGCGAAAAACTGAGATCTTGGGACAGAAATCACACAGGTTTGACTTATTTGAGGAGGATGTGTTAAATTAAGAATGTCTATTTTGAAGTTGCCCGTTCGGGGTGAATAGATGTAAATCCCGGTCATAAAGCAGGAACAACGATCGTTGTTCCCTACAGAATCCCGATTTTATCGGGGTCCCCCTCGTTAATTCGTTGTTTTTAGAACAGGAGGAGAGAAATATGTTAGCCGTTAAAGAACTGGGCCATGTGGGAATCTACTGCACCGACCTGCAACGATCCAAAGATTTTTACACTCGCATCTTGGGACTTACAGTGACCGATGAAGACCCTGATGGTAATATCACCTTCCTCAGTGCACAGCCAGAGGAGGAACACCATGAAGTCGCACTTTGTCCGGGCAGGGATGTACCGGCGGGGGCAAAGGTTATTCAACAGGTGTCCTTCATCGTGGAAGATCTACCAACGCTGAAGCAGTTCTATCATCGACTGAAGGAGGAAGGTGTGCGTTTCCGCAGTATTGTCAGCCACGGTATTGCCCTTGCTATTTACTGCTACGATCCCGATGACAACGTCGTCGAGATCTATGCGAAGACACCGTACAAGGTAGCACAACCGCTCTCTGAGCCGGTTGATCTCGAACTGTCAGACGAGGAGTTGTTCGCCATCGCTGAAGGGGGCGTACAGTCGTAGTATCGCTACTAAAAGGAGAGGGTTATGTTAAAAGAAAGTGCAAAACACTAAGAACCTGAAACGTGATGCCCCGATAATCGGGACGGGCTGTGAAACGTAAAAACCATTGATTCATTGGTTCAGTGGGGCAGTAATAAGGAACAACGATCGTTGTTCCCTACAGTGGTTGTTGCACGATTTCTTAACAAGAGCCAAAGGAGAGGGTCATGAACGCAGAATATTCATCAACGATTGCAGGTATTGTAAAGAAGCTAGAAACCCGAGATCCGCTGCCGTCACTTGCTCCGAACGAAGAGTGGGACAGCGAACTCACCCATCGGATTGAAGGTCTATCACTAGAGACGCTCTTTAATGGACAATCCATTAAAGATTCAACGATGGGGGACGCTGTGCAGAGCGGGTTGCTGCTCTGGAACGATGCGCTCGATGCGTCGCACACAATTTCGCAGAGCATCGAAAGCAGCACGGGCAGCTATTGGCACGGTATTATGCACCGCCGCGAGCCAGACTATAGCAACGCGAAGTACTGGTTTAGGCGCGTTGGGGTGCATCCCACCTTGCCTGTGCTCCGTGAACGAGCGTTAGCGCTGCTTCAATCAGGTTCAACGGAATCGGAATTGCTCACAGATTATGCTGAGGCGATCGACGAGATAGAGGAGTGGGATGCCTTTCGGTTTGTCGATTGGTGTCAGGCTGCGGATGGAGATGGGTCAACACCGGAAGCAGTGAAACCGTTTTTACAAGCTGTGCAGGTTGAAGAGATTAAACTATTGCTGAATTATTCCTATCAGCAAGCACTCACTCAATAGAGATGACGCAGCTGCACTGTGCCATCGGAACCGAGTGGACGTTCCCAATCAAACTGAACAGGAGGTATTATCATGCGTTCTCACAATGACTTCCGGCACTACCCCTTACTCATCGTGGTCGGTTACCTACTCGCGACGTTTTGCATCTCTTCCGTTGATGCGGCTTCAATCAAAACTAGTTACAAATATCAAGAGATCAAGCGGCTCCATAAAATGACCCTCCAAGAGAGCGAGCCGGCAGGACTCAATATGTTGATTCAGAAATCGCGTACGTTTATCGCGGAGCATCCGAAATACAAACGGATTGATCAGGTCTACTACATTTTTGGCAATGCCTTGACCAAAGCTGGAAATGCCGAGGAGGCGGTTAAGGCTTATCAACAACTTATAGAAAATTATCCGAAAGCTACCTATTTCGCGCTCGCTCTCTTAGAGATGGGATTAGCTTATGACCGGCTCGGTCAGCACGACAAAGCGGATGCAGCGTATCATCAATTGGTTGAACACCCAAAGTACGGTTCGCGCGCGTCTGCGAAGACCGCAAATCGGTTGTTAGCACTACAAAAGGAGAACCGCACCGGCGAAGTCCCCGCAAGCCCTTCATACGGAGGACGACCGGATGCACTGGTTGGCAAAAAGGCAATTGACTTCAACGGGAAAGACCTCAACGGCAATGATTTGTCGCTTGAGAAATATCGAGGCAATGTGATTTTGCTCGACTTCTGGGCGGTTTGGTGTAAACCGTGCATCGCTGAAATGCCTAACGTCAAGCAGGTATACGAGAAATATAAGGATGACAATTTCCAGATTATTGGAATTAGCCTTGATGAAAGTCGGGATAAACTGGTGGGTTACTTGGAAAAAGAGGAAATTACTTGGCCCCAGTTTTTTGATGGAAATGGTTGGAAGAATCAGGTGGCAGAGATCTATGGTATCCGGGCTATTCCACAGATGTACCTCATTGATGGCGAAGGCGTGGTTCGTAAGTCAGATGTGCGAGGGCACGCCCTTGAACCGGCAGTCGCTGAATTGATCCAAGAAAACAACGCGAAATTACAGGGTAGCAAGCCTGCTGGAAAATAGCGTCGAAGAAACCCGTAGATGCTAGATGAATTGACACCCTCAACAATTTATGCAGATCAGCAGCACTTCCCCATGTTCAAGACGCGCAGTGAATTGCGCTACTACAAACGCCCGTTCGTAGTAGGGTGATTCATCGCCCGTCGGCGATATAATACTCTAGTTGTATCTAACCTACCTACGCCTATTGACAATTCATTTGACACGATTGAAGTTGACTCACCCCTTCCGAGTACCAATGTATCATTTCTGCAACGAGAGTGTTCATTATTTGAACATCCTCTTTGTGAACACAGTTCTCCCCCTTGAAATCATAGCTCACATCAAAAGCAGATACGAAGTTGCCCGGAGAACGGGTTTGCGGACACACTCGGCTTTACCCGCTATACACTTTACATAATTCAGGAAAATTGTGGTATCTAAATTGCATGTGCTTGATGCACGAGTGAATTTTGTGCGGTAACGATTGGCATTAGAGTTTTTCCAGCCCTGTTGAAGTGTCAACAGTACCTATCAGTGAGGGAGAGCCTATAATGAAAGCAATGCAATTTTCCACACTCACATTTATCTTTGGGGCGGTCCTGTTTCTATCAAACGTTTTTGCGCAAGATTACACGCGGTGGGGTTTGCCCGAAGGTGCCAAAGCCCGCCTTGGTAAAGGGCAGATATCCGGTAATATTGTGTATTCTCCCGATGGCACTCGTCTCGCTGTTTCCACTGGCATTGGTATTTGGCTCTATGATACGGGGACCTATCAAGAGGTTGCCCTGCTTACAGGGCATACGGATTTGGTCAGAAGTGTCGCATTCAGCTCGGATGGGCGAACGCTTGCAAGTGGGGGTTATGACAACACGGTGCGGCTATGGGATGTCGTGACAGGTGAACACAAGCGGACACTCATAGGACATGAGGGTGTCGTCTATAGCGTTGCGTTTAGCCCTGATGGAAAGATGCTGACAAGTGGGAGTGGGGATGATACTATCCGCCTATGGGATGTCATCACGGGTGAACATAAAAAGACACTCACAGGCCATACGGATTCGGTCTATAGCGTTGCGTTCAGCCCGGATGGAAACACGCTGGCAAGTGGGAGTTCGGACGCTACTATCCGTCTGTGGGACAGTGTCACAGGCGAACACAAACAGATACTTACAGAATATACGGGTCCGGTCAGGAACATCGCGTTCAGTCCGGATGGACGGACGCTCGCTAGCGATGGGGGTCGGTCGGCTGGCCCCATCCATCTGTGGAATGCCGTGACAGGTGAGCATAAGCAAACCCTTACTGGGCACACATCTTTTGTTTATAGCATGGCGTTTAGTCCGGATGGACAGACGCTCGCCAGCGGTGGGGGTTGGCCCAAGGGAACTGTCCATTTGTGGGATGTGGTTACGGGTGAACACAAGCAAACGCTTACTGAGCATTGGGCAGGGGTCAATGGCGTTGCGTTCAGTCCTGATGGAAACACGCTGGCAAGCGGGGGCGCGGACGGAACTATTCGTCTGTGGGCTGCTGACACCGGTAAACACAAGCAGACACTCACCGGGCATGTAGATGAGATCTATGACATCGCGTTTAGCCCGGATGGAGGGCTGCTTGCCAGTGGGAACGTGGACAGTACGGTACGGCTGTGGGATGTAATCACAGGTGAACACAAACAGATACTTGCTGGGCATTGGTCTCACACGGGTGAACACATACAGATACTTAATGGGCATTCATCTGAGGTCTATAGCGTCGCGTTTAGCCCAGATGGGAACACACTTGCTAGTGGGGGTGCAGACGGCACGGTCATTCTGTGGGATGTGGTCACGGGTGAGTACAAGCAGGTACTCAGCGAGCATTGGTCTGTGATTCATAGCGTTGCGTTCAGCCCGGTTGGAAACACGCTCGCAAGTGGAAGTGCGGACAGCACGGTGATTCTGTGGGATGTTATGGCAGGTGAACACAAACAGGTACTCACTGGGCATACGGGTCAGGTTGCTAGTGTCGCCTTCAGTCTGGATGGACAGACTCTCGCAAGTGGGAGTTATGACAATACCATTCGACTGTGGGATGCTATTACGGGTGAACACAAGCAGACCCTTATTGGGCATACGAGTCGGGTCTACAGTGTAGCATTCAGTCCGGATGGAGATACACTCGCCAGTGGGAGCAGTGACGATACCATCCGACTGTGGGAGGTTGTGACAGGTGTACACAAGGATACACTTACCGGGCATACGAGTTTGATCAGGAGCATCGCGTTTAGCCCGGGCGGCAACACACTCGCAAGTGGAAGTGCGGACGGAACTATCCGCCTGTGGGATGCCATGACAGGTGCACATAAGCAAACCTTCACTGGATATACGAGGATGGTTAGAGGCATAGCGTTCAGCCCGGATGGCACCACGCTTGCCAGTGGGAGTTCGGACGGCACGGTGCTCCTGTGGGAGATCAGTCCCGCAATGGAACCACTGATGTTCGGAGATGTCAACCGTGATGGCGCGGTGGACATCTCGGATTTGGCGATTGTTGGTTCAAACTTAGGACAGACAGGACAGAATGATGCTGATGTTAACGGGGATGGCCTTGTCAATATTTTCGATCTCGTTACGGTTGCAGGTATGCTTGGCAACGCGGTATCTGCACCCTGATTCTACAAACTGTTGCAATACTGACCGCTACTGAGCTCCCCTACCCTACCAGTTTGATTTTTGATTCCCCTCAACCAATGTAAGGGCTTGATTTGCTTCAACCCCTTTAAGGTATTCCTGTAGACCACTGGGCCAACGGATCTCAATCCGATCGACTTGGCGATATTTCCCCAATCCAAAGTGTAGACGCATGTCGTTGTGCGATAGGTAGCTTGAGCCGCTCCGAACTTCCCGAATCTGTGTTAGGTTTCCGGTAGTTACCTTGACTTTTGCCCCTATCGCGTCCCGATTGCTGCGTGTACCAATGAGTTTGAGGATTAACCACGTATTTTGCCCTCCCCTATTTTGCAACAGGTCTGGGGTCCCTTTCAGGTTCGTTACGAGCAGATCGAGATCGCCGTCGTTGTCGTAGTCAGCGTACGCGAAGCCACGACTGACCTTCTCCAAACGCATACCAGATCCTGAATCAACACCGACCTCGTCAAAGGTACCATCTCGATTGTTGCGGAAGAGCAGATTGGGTTGTTCATAAAATCCGGTCGGGTTGAATGCCTGAACATTCTCGTCCAGATGTCCGTTGACGATGAACAGATCCTGATAGCCATCTTTGTCGTAATCGCAGAAACCCACTCCCCACGCCAAGTAAGGCAGACTCATTGTCCCAATTTGTGACGCATAGGTCACATCCGAAAATAGCCCGTTTCCCTCGTTGTGGTAGAGGGTGTTTGTCTGGTCTTGGAAGTTGGTAACGACGAGATCTAAGTAGCCATCGTTATCGTAATCTCCGAAGTCAGCACCCATGCCGTTCTCCGCTTCACCATCTTCGCTGAATCCTACGCCTGCGGTTAGGCTGACATCGGTGAAGGTGCCGTCGCTGTTGTTACGATAGAGGAAGTTTTGATCGGCGTCGTTGGCGATATAGACATCCATGTCACCATCGTCATCGTAATCGCCCCAAGCGAGGGCAAGTCCCCGGCCCGTTGCCTCAGAAAAACCTGCGGACTCCGTTACATCAGTAAAGGTTCCGTCGCCATTGTTGCGATAAAGGATATCCAGTTCCCCTTCATAGAGGCGTGGGTCACAGTAGACACGCACCCCTTTATTCATGCAGACCTGATCGGATTCAATGTCATACTTCACATAGTTTGTCACATAGAGGTCTAAAAAACCGTCGTTGTCGTAATCGACGAAGGCGCAACTTGCCCCCCAGCGCGTGTCCCCGGTGTCCGTTCTTCTCGTGACGTCGGAAAACGTGCCATCCCCATTGTTACGGAAAAAGACGTTTGCCCCGAAGTTTGTCACGTACAGGTCAGGAAACCCGTCGTTGTCGTAATCTCCAACGGCACACCCCATGCCGTAGCCTGTATCGGCGATCCCTGCTGCTATCGCGACATCGGTGAAGGTGCCATCGCCGTTATTGCGATAGAGTGCGTTTCGCGGTAATTCAATCCCATCTGATTGTTTCTCTGCGAGAGAAGGGAGATCTGCACCATTGACAAGATAGATGTCTTGGAATCCGTCGTTGTTATAGTCCAGAAATGCTGCGCCTCCACCGAGGGGTTCGATGAAGTACAGCTGTCCGCTCCTACCGTCGTAGTGTTTGAAGTGGATGCCCGCTTCTTTTGTGACTGATGTAAACTGGGGTGGGGCTGCGGGGGAAGGATTGCTGATGAGATGGAGTAGGAGAGGTAAAAAAAGGCTCATGTCAAAAGAAGGTGTGAAACGAGGAGAGAGTGAAATGTGAAAATTATTGGTTGATTGGTACGGTAAGCGCGGGCGGGGGAACTCCGCCCCTACGATTGGGTGTGATACCGTAATTTGCACAAGGGTTACGGCATACGGAGCCCCGATGAATCGGTTCCGTTCCGAGAATCCCAATTTATTGGGAGATTCAAAGCAATATGCCTACTACTATAAGATTAATCAGTTTTCACATAGGTATGTGTCAGGGGTTCCCAACCGAGTAGGCGTTTGGCTTTTGACAGATTAATCTCTTGCTGTTCTTCGTCGCCGGCGATGAAGACGGCATCGAAGCCGGTATGTTCGACGGAAAGTCCAGCGAGGTAAGCCTGCGCGAGATCTTCCTCATCTGTCACCCAGAGGTGTCGATGACCGGATCTAGGTTGCCCGCGTTGCTCAATCCACTGCTGACGGGTGCGGGGCCCTGTGATTCGCAGGGCGATGATCGACATGCCGTGTTCACGGCAGAAGTATCGACAGATCCGCTCCCCAAAGCCCTTGGTCAAGCCGTATACGCCGGGATTATCGAGTGGGACCTCCTCCTCAGATGGATACCAATTCCGTGTCCGTTCATGGACGGTGAACGTGCTGGTGTAAATGCCGTGCGTGATACCTTCCTCTTTCGCGGCGTGCAACAGAATATGGAGTCCCATTGCGTTCACTTGATAGTTGGCGATGATATCATCAAAATTCGCTAATGATGAGGAATCACTGGTGGGACGCTGCATGACCATATAGATGAACGCGTCCATGCCCTTGATCGCCTGCTGGACAACATCCGGGTCGGCCACCGAACCTTCGATATATTCAATGGTCGAATCTTTGGGTGGGGAAAGGTCGAGGACACGAAACTGGTGATGCGATTTCATGTAGGGCAGCGTCATAGTCCCGACATGTCCTGCGCCCCCAACAATTAGCACTTTCATAGCGAGGTTTCTCCTATTCGTTCGCAATCTCACTGAGTGGACGAGCGTCGATGAAGAGTTTGGCACCGTGGCTGACCTCTGGGGGTGTATCCACCCCACATAGCCAGTTCCATGTGCGCTGGCGGCGTGCCATGTCGCGATAGGACTCGACTTCGTTGGCGTAAAGGTGTCGCTCTCGGTTGGCGTAAGGCGGTATCTCATCCGACTCTATCAGCCAATCTCGCTTCGGTGGCGAATTTCGGAAGTACGAAAATTTAATCATCCCGCGGCGTTTTGCGTTCAACTTTGGTCCCGCTTTGTGCCAGATGCCGTAGTGGGTTAAAACCACCGTCCCGGCGGGAACAGTCAAGGAAACCTGCCCCAAAATGTCGCCGTAATGGGCGATCGCCTCTCGGTCAACCAATCGGTGATGAGAACCGGGAAGCACCATTGTGGGGCCGTCTTCAAGCGTGACATCTTGCGGGTAGTAGTAGCATTGCAGATGATTGACGCCGTAACCGTATTCGGAGAGACCGTCGGAGTGCCATGTTTGGCCGGTGTGGGCTTCTTCGTACAGATGATGGTGTGCGGTAATTGGAATGAAGAAATTCCGTCCGAGCAGGGAACGAGCAACGCCAGCGACTTCCGGGTGCAGCAGCACTTCTTTCCGAAATCCGGGTGTACAGGCGAATTCGTTGATGCTGCGGCCCGGCAAAGTTTCGCACTGACGATTGAACTCATCAGAGACGACTCCCTCCAGAACCACGGACCCTCTCGAAATAAAATCCATCACCTGGCTATCGTTCATGGTGGGTTGAATATCGATCATCGTTTTCCTCCTGTCATAGGTCCGAAGTTAATTTTTCCAAGATGAATTCGTAACCCAGATAGGTGTTATCCATATCCGAAAATTGGTAGAGTTCCGCCCTCGGAAATTGAACAATCCGCCATCCGTCATTGACCGCTTCGATAACCGAATTGTACGGTACGTCCTGTGACGGCAGCGTGGGTTCATACGGTACTGTCGGGTCATACAGTGCCCAACTGGCAATCGCTGAACGCATGTTTGTTGATTTTGAATAGAGATACAATACCAGTTGTCTTGGTTCGGTGAGAAGCGCTTCTAGCCGTTGAAGGTCGGCTTCTGTGAATTCATCCGCTTTAAGTTTTTTACGGCTCTCGTCCAGCCACTGTTTGACTGTATTTTCCATTATATTTATCCCTGTTGCCTATGAAAAAAGAAAGCGCAAAACGCTAACAGAAACCGAGTTTTCAAGAAAAAACTCGGTTTCTATTGCACGATTTCCTAACATAAGTCATCCCTGCTTCTAAAATCGCTAATCCCAATCAAATATCACTTTGCCACATCTCGCTTCATCGGCGACACGGAGGGCTTCGACGCCATCATCAACGCGGAAATGGTGCGTCACCGCAGGTGCAAACGTCAATCCTGTTTGGGCACAGTACCGAACGAAATCTTTTAGCCATCCAATGGGGAATACGACAGATCCCATCAGGGTGATTCGGCGATAAACCATGTCGCCCGGATTGATGACCTTGTCATCGCTCCCAACGCCGACAAGTGCGGCTTTTCCTTCACGGCGAAGCGATGGGATGATGCTGCTTCGCCCACCGGCGCTACCGGAGGTTTCGACAACATAATCCACGCCTTCCGTCCCACTGAACGCCACCACCGCTTCAACCGGATCTTCTGTTGCTGCATTGACGGTGGCATCCGCACCGCACCTCTCGGCAACTTTGATGCGCTCCTCCATAACATCAACGCCGATAACCTGTGCCCCCATCGACTTCGCAATACGCACGGTGCTCAGTCCCACGGGTCCTAGACCGTATACGGCGATTGTTTGCGGAAAGTACTGTTCCACCCCAAGTCGCCTCAAGGCAGCGTACGCTGTGGTTCCGACACAGGCGAAAAAGGGACCGTCAATGAAGTCAATCTCATCCGGGAGGACCACACAATTCCGTTCGTTCGCAACGACATACTCACCGAATGCCCCACTGACCACCTTATCGTCCGGGCACCAGACGAAATCTCCCAATGAACAGTAGTAGCACTGTCCACAGCCTTGGTGGTGATGGACGGTTACACGATCGCCCACCTTGAGGTTGGTTACATTCGGACCTAATTTTTCAACGACCCCGGACGATTCATGCCCTTGTACCCAATCTCTTGGCTCCGGGGGTCGATACACGTGAAGATCACTGCCACAGATCCCCGACACCTTCATCTTAATCCGAACTTCCCCATTCCCCGGCTCCGGGGTAGGAACCTCTTTGACAGCACATTGGCGGTTACCTAAAAAGACGATACCTTTCATGATTAACGCTCCAATCAATCCGTTGGTTTGTATTAATCAATGGTGCTAGTTTGCAGTTGTTGATAACGTGATGCGTGAAACGTAAAAATCATTGGTTCATCAGTTCATTTAGCCCCAGCGAGGCGACATGTGTATCCGAAGGGTGGAACATAAGAAGAATGAATCAACCAAACTAATAAACCAATCAACTCCCCGATAAATCGGGATACAAATCGACTTGAACAATGTAGAAAAGACCTTCTCACTAAACTAACCTAAGTTGCTAGTCAGCTCCTAGGTTGAGTTGTCACATAAAGTTTGTACGCCTGACGCACAAGTTTCGTTGATTTTGTAGCGGGGAATGGATCGCAGATTGGGCAATCTGCGCCACGATTAGCAATATTTGCACTACAACTACTATTTTATGACATAACCCAAGTTGTTAGAGTCAGAGAGAAACCGAGTTTTGAAGAAAAAACTCGGTTTATAGTGCTTGGTTTATCAACTAGCAACTTGCGTTAAACTAGCACCAAAGGTTATTAGGGAACAACGATTATTGTTCTTTGCAATTCCTTTCAAATTTAATAGGACTTATGCCTTTCAGCGCGGGGCAAGATGCCTCGCCTATAGTTGGCTGCGTAGAGCTCAATTAAGTCGAGGCTGAACCGAACCAGTAGGAGTAGAACTGTCCGTTTCGCAGGGTGAAGCGGAGGCGGACAGTTTGTCCCAGAGATTCAGCGATAGCCCCCTCAGTCCATGCAATCCGCGCAGCGGGGTAGTCACCGTGAAGTCGGGCGGAGGCGGCGAGTATATCGCCATCGCTGGAAAGCATTTCAACGCCCAGTTCGCCGTTAGGCACATCGACATTGACGAAGAGGGAATCGCCGTTCAGCGTAAAAGGCTCCGTGCAGATAACCCCAACGTCCTTCCCGGCATCAAGGGAGATGAACCCGTCGCGCCGTAGGACCGCCAGACAGACTGCGCCGCTATCGGGATGGTAGTCGGCGTATCCCGGCACTGCGCCGGAGGTGATGAAGGCGTACTGCTTGGTGCCTGTGTAGTAGAACCATAACTCGTCACCTCGCACCACAGCGTTGGAGGGACCGAGCAACCCTTGCAGGTCGTACGCACCGCCACCCAAAGTTGAGGTCTCAATGAACGGTTTGCGTTCGCCGAGGCGTATCCAGTTTCTCAAATCGCGGCTACATACCATCTGGATATTGTAGAAGCCGGTATAATCTCCGTACTGCCTGACGCACTCTAGGATGTACGGAGATAGACGCAGCCGGTCAAAACCGGGCCAATCCGTAGGGACTTTGCCGGTGTGATGATACATAGACGGCAACCCGATATATATCCCCTCGTACCGAAATACGCCCATATTGTAGATTTGTACGCTGTAATGTTCAGGCGTATTGTATTCTGTTTGTCGGAGGTTGGGATTGGCGAGCCGTGCTTCGATGACGTCTCTGCCCATTTCCTGATCCAATTCGTCGGCGTGGAAAACAACCCCATAATCATCCCAGTTCTCAAAGTCCGTGCTGGTAGCCATAGCGAGTGATCTGCCGTAGGGACCGGAACGCTTCACTGTGTGGATGAATAACCCCTCTTTTTCGTTGTAGGAGAAGTTGCCTTCGTCCGAACTTGGCACAGCAGGCACATCTAGCTTTGTCCAATTCACACCGTCCGGTGCAACCGCGAAACCTGCGTTGAGGAGCGCAGCTTTGTATCGCCTTCCCGAATCTGGATCATTTGCATCACGAACCGCCATTGGTCCCCCAATGTTTGGCTCAGGGCCCGGTGTCCAATGCAGCCCGTCCGCACTGACGCGGTAACTTTCGTCCGTCCCGATAACCCAAAACTTGTAAACCTCCTCGTCAGGATCCCAAGCCGGTGCGGTGCGTGTTTGAATCGTCTGGGTCGGATTCGCACTCCGAACCACCGCCCCCTTCTTGGAGGGTTGGTGCAGCGTCCGTGTAATATTCTCAAGGCTTTCAATCCCAACATCGTCGAGAAATAGTTGCCGCTGACCGCACGGAACGTTGAATTCCGTCGTATCGTTCATACAAGGTTCCCTTCTGTTGAGGGATTGCAAAGATGGATACTGCTTTCACACGCCTATGACGAAGGTTCGTTAATTGCCTGCATCAGGGCGTGGATATAACCGAAGCAATACCCGAAACCGACACCACCGGGATTTTCACCGGAAATTCCTGGCACATGGTCTGGCATGATCATGTAGGGGTAGTCAACCTCTTTGAGCGTACGCAACGCTTTGAGCATATTCACATCGCCTTCGTCCGGAAAGACCTCAACAAAATCGAGGAGACCGCCCTTGATGTTGCGGAAGTGGATGTTAAACAGCTTCTTTCGCTCACCGAAATAGCGGAGAATATCGTAGAGATCTTGCCCCGGATTTTCCAGCGATTCCGACACCGTCCCAATGCAGAAATTCAGCCCATGGTAAGGACTCTCGTGCACGTGGACAAATTTCTTGAGACCTTCAACCGTGCCCATCACTCTGGCAACGCCTCGATATAGCCGATCGCCGATGCTCGGATCCTGTGGGTGGCAAGCGAGTCGTACCTTGTACTCCTCAGCCACGGGGACAACTCGTGAAAGGAAATGGTCGATTCGCTCCCACATCTCGTCCGCATCAGCGGGACCGTCTTCAAACTCGTCCAGTGTTTGATCAAGTTTATGATACTCAAACGATGACAGGCTTGCACCGCCCCGTCCAAACCGTCTTTCCGTTCGTAGATGACCAAGAATTGTGATGTTGTAACGCCCGGCTGGAATGCCTGCTCGCGACATATTGCGGAGCAGGTCACAGATCTGATCAATCTCCCGGTCCCGTTCTGGACTGGGACCGAGGAAAACGTGAGGTGCGTCTTGTGTCCTTGCAGGTCCTGATGCTAGCGGCAGGATCATCATATCGAGCGAAATGTCTAGGGAAGCTAATTTCTCCTTAAACTGTGATAGAGAGTCTGCATCCCAATCCAGCCAGTTACCGGGTGGATTGGCTGAAACATGATTAACACCTAACTGGGGAAGCACCTTGTAGGCGTCCCAGTTATCTCCTGAAAGATTTTGTGTGCCAACGTGCATTTTGAACTCCTTTGGTTGTGGAAGATTCCGATATTATTGGGGGAGGTTATACAATTTCTGCTTCTTGCAAGGACGATATCCTTGTCAACTTACAATAAGAATTAATAACTCATGACGCATTAGAAATCTCAAATCCTATTACTTTTTATTTTTATTATTGAAACGCTGGACTACCCAATCGCCTCCGTGATTTTTGAAGGCTTCAGTTGATTCTTCGTAGCTGTCTGATGTATATTTTGCGATGACTTTTCTCCAAAACATCTGTGCTGCCTTATGAGATAGGGCTTGCATAACTTCCCAATTCCCTCTAAACCGATCAAATATGTATTCAGCGACGTATGCGCCAACCCCTTTACGTCTGTACTTCTGAAGGATAAAGAATTCGGCGATGTTATAATCCACCAAAGTGTTGGCACCTATGTTGTCAATAAGCACAAACCCGGCAAGGTAATGATCTACCCTCACGACAAAGGCGTATTTGTCATTATCCTTCCAAAATCTAGATAGATCGCCGAATGCATATCCCCCAAATAATCCACTTTCCGGGCAATCCCAGTCTGTAACTGTTGATAAGTCATAGTAATACAACCTGAATAAATTGTTAACTACGGACACATCCTTTTCTTGAGCTTCTATAATTTCAATTCTCATCTTTCGGCTCCGCTTTTTTGAGAACGGATGGCTGCGTAAGGACAGGATTGGAGAGCTCCGAGATTGAGTTTTCCCATATTAGTGCTCATTAATCTAATACTACACATGTCGCCCCTCTGGGGCTCAACGGATTTAGGTGCCCGATATTCTATACACATGTCGCCCCTCTGGGGCTATAGGTGTAGGATGTAGGTTGATTTTCCAAAACTGACAGTTTTGTGTCGAGATGTGAATCTCGACCTACTAGCCCTGCGCCACGAGGGTATTTAGGGGCGTGTTGGGCTGCCATCCGGCAAGCGGGTCTGCGTCCACCATTCAACTTCGTCCTGACATGGATATTTCGCTGCCAGATCTTCGTCGATGTCGATTCCCAATCCCGGTTTGTCGCTGGGATACATGTATCCATTCCGAACTTCTGGCAGGCCGGGGAAAATCTCATACATGTGTTCAGGGAAGTTACACCATTCCTGAATCCCGAAGTTGGGTGCCCATAAGTCGAGGTGCAGGTTTGCGGCATGTCCCACCGGCGATGTGTCGCCGGGCCCGTGCCACGCGGTGCGGACACCGTACATGTTGGCAAACGCCGCAACATGACGTGCGGGTGTCAATCCGCCCATCTGACTGACATGCATCCGGATAAAGTCGATCAGGCGACCGGCGATTAACGGTTGCCACTCGCGGGGATTGTTGAACAGTTCCCCCATCGCAATCGGGGTACAACACTGTTGGCGCATGTTGGCGAACCATTCCAGATCCTCCGGAGCAAGTGGATCTTCCAGAAAGAAAAGATTGAACGGCTCCACATCCTTAGCGAACTTGACTGCGTCGATGGGGTGTAACCGTTCATGAATATCGTGCAGTAGTTCAACCTCATCCCCCACTTCAGTTCGGACGTGCTCGATCATCCGCAATATATTCAGCGTGTACTCCCGTGGATCGAAGTATGCCCCGTCAGGCGCGCCTTCCGGCTTGACAATTCGGCTTGCCTCCCCACCGTAACCGCCCATCTGAATCCGGATGTAGCGGTAGCCGTTTTCCATGAATTGCCGGACGCTATCAGCGACGGCTTCGGGTGAATTGCCGCCTGCGTGTCCGTAGACTGCAGCCGCTTCACGGCATTTACCACCGAGAAGCTCATAAACCGGCATCCCCGCCTGTTTTCCTTTGATGTCCCATAGCGCTTGATCTGCACCAGAGATTGCGTTGCTCAAAACGGGCCCGTTACGCCAGTAGCTATGCACCATCCCCATTTGCCAGATCTCTTCGATGCGGGAGACATCGCGTCCGATCAGGAAGGGTTTCAGGTGTTTTTCCATCGCGGTGACGACGGCATGAAATCGCTGCGTAAAGGTCGCGCAGCCCAAGCCGCACAACCCCGGCTCCGAGGTGATTATTTTGACAATGACCAACCGTGAGCCAGCCGGTTGCGTTGTGATTGTCTGAACATCTTTAATCGTTACTGTAGCCATATAAATCCCTTCTCCCCACTTGTGAATGAACTTGATAAGGAACGCAGATCTGCGTTCCCTACACTTAATCTAGTGGGGCACTTTGTGAGGATATAATCTTTTGGCTCATGTAAAAATAAAGTGCAAAGCAATCAGAGAAACCGAGTTTTGCCGAAAAAACTCGGTTTCTGTTGCACGATTTCTTAATATGAGCCAATCTTTTTTCTATTGCTCTAGTTAAATAGATTTGCTAAAATCCCCTCGCTGCCGAATAATAACACTACATCAAGAACAATAACACGATACCAAAGAAAGGAATGAGATATGTTGAGTACCCAATTGTTTCAACTCAAGTGTTTCTGTTTTGCGTTTGTTCTGATCGCTGTTCTCGCTGTTCCTGTAACAGGAATGGCTGATGGCCATTCGTCGATGCCGAGCGAGGATGCAGGCATCGTTTCCCCAGACGCCAAACTGGAGGTGTTGTTCAGCGATGCGTTCTTCACAGAGGGAGCTGCTGTGGCGCCGGATGGTAGCGTCTATTTCAGTGACATTACCTTTACGCATGGGTCAGATATGCAGGCGGGACACATCTGGAGATATGACCCCAAGACCGGGAGTGCTTCCGTTTTTCGCTCACCGAGCGGGATGTCCAACGGCATCAAGTTTGACGCCCAAGGGCGGATGATTGTCGCCGAAGGCGCGGATTTTGGTGGACGCCGGGTCACGCGGACGGACATGACGACAGGTAAAAGTGAGATCATCGCCGGTCTGTATGAAGGAAGACCGTTTAATGCACCCAACGACATCACCATTGATGAAAAAGGGCGTATCTATTTCAGCGATCCCCGGTATCTTGGGCATGAACCGATAGATCAGCCGATCATGGCGGTATACCGGATTGATCCAGATGGCTCAATTCACCGCATTGTCACCGATGCGGGGAAACCTAACGGTGTCGCGGTGTCGCCCGACCAAAAGTCATTATACGTGGTCAGCAATGACAACGGAATGACCGGCATCGGTCGGATGCCCGACGATACGCCGCTGCATAGAGGGCGTATGGCGTTGCTGGCTTACGATTTAGCGGAAGACGGAACTGCCACGTTTCGGAAAGTGTTGGTTGACTATGCGCCACAAGATGGACCTGATGGATTGGTCGTAGATGTGGACGGAAACCTTTACGTTGCCGTGCGCGATACCACTCGACCGGGGATCTGCGTCTACTCGCCTGAAGGGGAGGAACTGGCGTATATCCCAACGACACCGGAACTCCCGACCAATGTTGCATTTGGTCGTGGCGATGAGAGCAAAACCCTATATGTTACATCGGGGAACAGTCTCTACCACATCAAGGTGCTGAAAGACGGTTATCATCTGCCATCAAAATGAGACGTGGTGCGTGAAACGCATTTTCATCGCAGAGGCGCAGAGAAAAGCAGTAATAAAACTTACGCATTTCAGCGCAGTTGGCGCGGGCAAAATGCCTCGCCTACAGTTGGCTGCGTAAGTCTGAGATAATTAGAATCTCTGCGTCTCTATGGTCATTTTTCTCCTTTTAGTGTGGGTGAAATCTCTAGCGAAACGCGAGTCCGGCGGCGGAACCACCCGTGACTATCCAACCCCAAACAACTTCCCAATCAACCCCCAGCCACTGATTCCTGCGAACACCATCAGAATCACTGCTGACACAATCGCACCGAGCAACATTGGCCACCGTGTTCGATAAACGGCAGGCAGTTTGAAGTTCAAATATAACGCGCCAAGCATCATCAGGGCGATTGATAGGTTTGCCAAGATGAATCCAGCAATTTGCGTGAGAATATCGAACGGAATATTGAGCCAAACGATAACAAACGTGGTTATGAAGATGTAGACACACACATAGCGCCGAATTTTATCATAATCCCATTCCCGGTTGGGCCATATTGCTTGGAAAAATTCTTGTGACACGCGGGCGTAGATTTCAGGCAGCGCCTGCAAAGTCCCCCAAAGTGCTGCGATAATACAGATGTAGTAGACCCAGATCAGCGATCCGTGGATATTACTCCAGACATGGCGTTGTTCGGTGAGCAGGCTCCAGCCCGTAAACTCACTTTTGAGAGGGTACAGAACAGCGGCACCGGACAACATGAATGCTCCCGTTACAATGAACAGAACAACTGCTCCCATGCCAACGTCCCAGCGCAATGGTGCAACAATTTTTCGCAAGCGAGACACCTGCTCCGGGTCATCGGGCAGATAGTCAATCTTATCGTGTGTGAAAGCGTGTCGTTGAATCGCTTCGATGTTTTGGTGTCCTGTCATCCCCCAACGGTGGATTCCTACCCAGTTCGCATAGACAATATAACCCATCACCGAGCCGCCTACGTAAGCGAATGCTGTTGCCATCGTTAGGAGTGGATTTTGAACGGCATCTTGGGGAGCCCATTCGGGAAACTCCGGCACTCTTCCGAAGCTGAGACTTCCGATGAACGCTCTACCCAAATCTGGACGCACCATCAGGGTTCCGATAATGGTTCCCACAACGAGAATGGTGCAAATGATGAGCTGCTGTTTCTCTAATCGTTCAAATGAGAGCCGTAAGCCAAACGCGAGAGCGAAGCCAATGAAGCAGCACGTGATGATGTTTTCATAGGTCACCTCCGAGAGAGACGCTGGCAACATACCACTGATAAAGAAGTGGAACAGATCTCCGCACGGCTTCGCAATCGGCACCCAAGCTAGCGGTGCCCCAATCATCTCCATTAACACGATTGCAATCAGCAACCATCCACGCGGTCCTGGCAGCCGCACAAGTCGATGCCCAATATATTCTCCGCTGACCGCTGTGTAGCGTCCGAGCAGGTAGGTGACGAAGACTCCCTTGACAACGCAGCTCAAAAGCACAAGCCATAGCAGTCCATAGCGTGCCCACGCCCCTGCTCTGACAACGACAATAGTTTCACCGGCACCGATGCTGACCGATGCCACGATCGCTGCGGGTCCAAAAACGGCGAGCAATCCAAACACTTTGTTCATCGACCACGGTTGAGCAAACACGCCGCTGACAGGTGGCACTTCAACTTTGCCGATATCTTCTTCGGTCTCCTGAACTGTTTCTCTATTGTCCATGTCCTTCCTCTGACTGCTCCCAAAACTAAAGCATTAGGATTGTTGCTAGTTAGCCTTTATTTTAAAAGCAAATCTCCTACTTCCTTCTTTTATGTATGTAGAGGAAATCTGCTTTGGGATTTTGAAAAAACGATGTCGGCTATATTAGCATACATCCGAAACCTTGTCTATCAAAAAAGAGTGTCGAATCCTGTGTTCACAGGGGTAAGTTTTAGTGTCGATTTTGGGTGCAATTTATGCTAAAATAGGGTTGCTTGAGCATATCCGAAGTGAAAGGTTTCTCTTCAATGGCACTTTTCGGGGAGACTAATGTTAAAAATTCATAAAATTGCGTTAGATCCGAACAACGTTCAGGCAACCCAATTTGTTCAACATTGTGGGTACGCCCGTGTTGCCTACAATCATGCCTTAGCCGATTTCAAAGAAGGTTTAGACAATGGCATTTGGCGCAGTCATATAGACCTTCAACACCGTTTTAACGCTGCTAAATATGATAAATACCCATGGGCGAAGGATATGTCGCAAACCGTGTCGAAATGTACTATCTACAATAACTTCAAGGATGCTATAGTCCGTTGGAGGTCCGGTCAGAATCGTTTTCCCAAGTTCAAGCATCGGTCTCATGGTCAGAGTTACCAAGCCATTGCAGGCAAAGGAGAAACTCAAGTCGAAGGACAGCGTATAAAACTTCCCAAAATTGGTTGGGTCCGCTTATGTGAACCCCTTCGCTTCCTTGGTACTATCTGTAAGGTTGTTATCTCTAAGCATGGACATCGTTGGTTCGCTGCTATTGTTGTGGATACATTCAAAGTCGATTCTATACCTGATATTCGACAGTACCCCGTCGTTGGTGTGGACGTAGGTATCAAGCACTTGGCGGTCACGTCCGAAGGGGTGTACTACGAGAATCCGAAAGCCTTAAAGCGTTACGAGCGGAAGCTAAAACGGTTGCAGCGTCAGTTGAGTCGAAGGCAGAAAGGCAGCCGAAATTGGCATAAGACGAAAGCGAAACTTGCCAAGTTACATTACCGTATCACCTGTATTCGACAGGACGCACAACACAAGGCAACAACGGCTATCGTCAACGGTGCGAGTCGTATTGGGATTGAGTCGCTAAATGTTGCAGGTATGTTAAAGAACCACAGACTTGCAAAGGCGTTATCGGACGCTTCGTTGTCGAGTTTTCTGTCTATGCTCAAATACAAAGCAGAACGGATAGGCGTCAAGATTGTAGAAGCCAGTACCTTCTACCCATTCAGTAAGACTTGCTCGGCTTGTCGCACAGTCGATAGCGACTTGACCTTATCGGATAGAACCTACCATTGCAGTGTTTGTGGTCATACACAAGATAGAGACTTAAACGCTGCGATAAACCTCAGAAACGTCGCCATGGGACACACGGAGACGTAAAACGCTTGTGGAGAGACTGTAAGACCTCGGTTGTCGGGGCGCGTCTCGTCGAAGCAAGAAAATAGCATGGAGATTCTAATGTCTACTAATAAGTCTATTAAGAACCCCAAAGATTTATCTTGGGGAGCAGTCAGCTGTCCTACTTATGAATCGATCGGTGTGCGACCACTGATCAATTGTCGCGGTACTTATACAATTATAAGCGGTTCCGTCATTCTACCTGAAGTCCGCGAAGCAATGGTCCGCGCTTCACAACGCTATGTCAATCTCGCCGAATTGATGGAATGTGTTGGGGCACGAATTGCTGAGTTGATGGATTGTGAGTGGGGATTGGTCACTGACGGTTGTGCTGCAGCGCTGTGCCAAGTGACAGCGGCTTGTGTGGCTGGAAGCGACCCAGAAAAGATGATTCGCCTCCCTGACACATCCGGAATGAAAAACGAGGTTATCGTCCAAACCTGTCACCGGAACGTCTACGATCATGCAATCCGTATGGTTGGGGTCCAGATGATTGAGGTCGACACGAAAGACGAACTCAAAGCTGCTCTCAATGACCGGACTGCGATGCTCTTCGTTTTTGGAGATGCCGAGGAACGAGGACAGATAACGACGAAGGAGATGGCAGAAATTGGTCACGCACATGGCGTTCCGACCTTTGTAGACGCGGCAGCGGAGAGACCCGATGCGCCTAACTGGTATCTTGAGCAGGGTGCTGATGCCGTTGCCTATAGCGGTGGCAAATGTCTTCGAGGACCTCAAGCCTCTGGTCTCGTTCTAGGACGCAAAGACTTACTCCAGGCAGCTTTTCTCAATGGTGCTCCCCATCACGCGTTGGCGCGTCCGATGAAGGCAGGTAAAGAGGAAATTATGGGACTCTTAGCAGCGGTGGAGCAGTGGGTCGCAAGAGACCATAAGACGGAGTGGAAAGAGTGGGAGCGACGATTGGCGGTTATAACAGAGGCTGTGAAAGATATTGACTCCGTGACAACTGGAATCCGCGAACCGGGCAGGTCCAATGTCGCACCGGTGCTTGAAATTAACTGGGCTGCTGAGACAGTGGGCATGAACGGCACAGAGGTTGCGGATCAATTGTCAGCAGGCGAACCACGGATTGAACTGCACAGCAGCGAAGATGGAATTTCCATTATGCCCTACATGATGGAAGAGGGCGAAGACGAAATTGTTGCAGTTCGGATTGGTGAAGTGCTCAATTCGGCACAGAAGTAAGGAGCGGGCCTATGTATGATTTGAATGGTGAGTGGGACATGCGGATTCAATTCCTGTCGGGAGAGGCGCAGCACAGTCTACGATTTGAGCAGGAGGGTGATGTGTTAAGTGGAACTTACCGCTCTCAATACGGTACGGAACCGTTACAGGGAAATGTGCGGGGAAATGTCGTGCAGATACAGACAGATATTCGCTATGAAGGTCAGGGTGTGGGGTATCGCTTTGAAGGCATCATCAACAGGGATGAAATTCAGGGGGACCTAGACCTAGGTGAGTACTGGCAGGCATCATGGAAAGCTAAGAAGCGACAGTAATTGTATCAGCAATAGACTCAACGAGCGGGGCTGCTATGAGTGAACATCCACAACGTTTCATCTGGTTCTGTAGCACAGAATATGTCGCCCAACACCCGGATTCATTGAAAAAACTCAGGGATGAAATTGGGCTGACTACCATTATGCCCGAAAGTTCGGTCTGCCACACATCAGGATTTCGTGCGTCAGACGAAATTGCCCGGCGGGGACCGTTTGAGGATTGGCGCTCCCGTGAGGCGTTGTGGCCGAAGGCAAAAAACGGCATCTACCCACCGGTGGCTGGCACAGTAGGTGGGTTTGATGATACACCGTTGCTGCGTGTCATCGAAGCGTGCCGTGAGGCTGGTATTGAGATTTGGGGACATCTCGGTTTGTGGAGCTACGGGGGTGATGTCTATCCAGAATACGCTATGATAGATATCTTCGGCAAACCCCTCGACGCGCGCTACAAGCAGTGGGGGATCGGTCTGTGCCCGAGCCGCAGGCGGATTAACGAGTGGACTCGCGATTGTCTGGTTGACGTAATCAAACGCTATGACATAGATGGATTTGACGTGGACCATGCGCGCTATCCCGCGCCAGCCAATATATCTGGACTTTTCGCGTGCGCGTGCGAGGCGTGCCAAGAGGAGGCACTTCGACTTGGCTACGATTTTCACTCGATGAAAGAAGGATTACTCCAATTGCATCAAGCCTTGAACCATCTGACACAGGAGCGGTTGCTCTTGGGTTTGGAAATCAATCTGAATTTCTGGGATTTTCTCTCCTATATTGGCGACAATTACGCGGTGCTGGAGTGGCTAAAATTCCGTGCGGTTGTTTTGGCGGAGCGGATGCGGGAGTTTCGAGATTCGGTACGGCGTGCTGCTGGATCAGAGAAGGTGTTTGGTAGTGATGTATTTCCTCCCTCTATAGCGCTCTTGGGTGGGCATCTCTACGCCGAATGGGAAGCTGCGACCGATTATCTCACTGGCGGAAGTTCGTTTGGCGGAGTCGTTGGGTGGGCGACAACGGTGACCAACCTAGCAACCGAATGGGCAGCAGCGTTATGTCGGATTGTGTCTGGCTTGCATGAGGGAATAGCACTCCAAACGATTTATCAGATGTTTGGATATGGCGATCTCGCGCTACCCCTTTCGGTGGCGGGGATTCAACAGGAATCTCTGCCTTTGTCGGAGATGTACCGCCGTGAGGTGACAAAGCTGAAGGCACTGACCAGTAGTGAGACGCCTCTCTATCCACCGGTGTCTGCTTCCGGGGATCCGCAATTGGTGCGGGAGCTTTGCACCGCTGTTGTCGACCATCAATGCGATGGTGCCCTGTTTACGCTGAATCCGGAGGGAGATGAGAACCTCAAGATAATTCGGGAGGCTTTCGGCCGATAATCCGCCTCGCTGGCAGTGGACAGTATCGCATCCAACCTTCTTCTTAACCTTTGGGAGATTAGTTCAATGCGTGAAACAGATCTGCGTTACGCTTGCGAGAATCTGATTTTGTGTAGTGTTTGCTGTCATAAAATTTAGAAGGATGGCGGCGACAAATCCCTATTTGACCACTTTTAGTGAGGAGAAAAGAATCAATGAACAACAATGGGCCAACACGCATCGCCGATGTGATCGGTGGGCACATTCATCCAGCGATCTGTGTTACGCAGAGCGGAACGCTGCTTGCCGTTTACAATAAAGAGGGTGGCGGAGGGAAGGAGCTCCTGTTAAGCCGCTCGAACGATGGTGGTATGACATGGAGTCCTTCAACCCCCATTCCTACGATTCGTAACTGTTCAATCTATCCCGGATCGCTAGCGACATTGAGTGATGGACGAATTTTGCTTAATTGGTCCTGCTACCACAAAGAAGGGGAACGACTCTGGCGGGAACCGCAATTTTCGATCAGCGCTGATGACGGCGAAACGTGGTCTGAATCGTGGGATTATCCTATCACTGATCACACCAATTACACTTGTATGCGCCATGCACCGGTCGAATGGTCAACGGATGCGTGGGTGTGCCCATTCTATGACCGTACTGTGTTATATGATATGGGGGTGGATCAGATCAGGTCTTTTGGGGATGGACGCAATCACGGTATGGTGCCGATTGTACGTACCGCCACAGGAACGCTAATTAGTGGTGCCCCGCAGACGGTTGCGCCCGTGCCGGTAGGGGTGCCGGGGAACATGGTCAGAGGACTTCGTTCAACAGACGATGGTAACACATGGCACGCATTAAAAGCCTTTCCGCACTTTGGGGTTGCTGGATATGACCTAACTGTGTTGACAAACGGTTGGATTGTCTTAACCTACATCGTTTACGGCGTTGGCGTGGATGGGGAGTTTAGCTACGAACTGATCGTATCGCATGATGATGGGGTAACGTGGAATATTGAGGGCGCAATTGAAATCCACAATCCGGGCAGACGGATCATGGGGCGCGGTTGGCCTCGCACAATACAGATTGATGACGAAACGCTTGGCACCCTCTTTTACGATCTCGATCAGGATCAGCCCGGTGGACCGGGGGTGTTCTTTGTTCGGGTACCACTGACGCGATTGGGCGATTGAGGCAGAATGCTCGAACCAAGAAAGGTTTTTCATGGCTTCCAAGCATTCTTGGACACGGTTCATCTTCATCTTAGTCGACGGTTCACCCTACCAAGTATTTGATGATTTAGTTCAAGATGGCACACTCTCCAACATTAAGAAGTATGTGATAGATCGAGGTGTATTCAAAAAAGCCGTTACCGCATTTCCATCGACAACGGGTCCCGCCTTCATCCCATTTTTCACGGGACAGTTTCCGGGTTCTGCGAATATCCCCGGTATCCGTTGGCTATCTAAGAAGCAGTTCCAAAACCCGCATCGATTCCGCAGTCCGGGGATATGCAGTTACATGGGAATGGAGGCACTTTCTTTCTCAGCACACCTACCGAACAGTCCAACCCTATTTGATTTCTTCTCGTCTGTGAATAATATCTATAATATATTGACATGTGGCTGTCCACCATCGGGTGACTTAACCCGTTGGATAAAACCGCTGGTATACACCTATGCCCACTTCTCTAAGCGGTGGCAATTTGTGAATACCATCGCCTCCCGGAAGTTACTGAAAGCTGTTAAAGGAGACGCTGAATTTATAATGTGCCTCTTTCCCGCTGTGGACACATTTTCACATCTATCACATACGCGATCGCCCAATGTGATTGAGATTTATCAAGAGTTGGATCGAACTGTTGGCGAGGTTTGCCAAATCTTGCAGGCATCAAAAGAGTTCGACAATACCCTGATTATGATAACAAGCGATCACGGCATGAGCAACACACACACGCATATTGATCTCCCACGCCATCTAGATAATTCAGGTTGGCGTTGTCTCCACTATCCACTGCTCTGGAAGCAGAAGACTCGATCTGCTAGTATGGTTTCAGGGAACGGGATGACGCATCTCTATTTTAATGAGGGAGCGATTGGGAACGGAGAATCTACTTCCAAACCACAGCACGGCTGGGGTAAACGTCTCTCTTTTGAGCGGCTTAACCGGATGGGGGTCCTCCAACCTCTATTAAAAATTGAAGGGTTAGCTTTCGTTGCGGGGCAAAGCGAGGATGGAGCCATCGTTGTACAGGATAGGGTAGGAGTTGGGAAAATTAGCTGTGAAGGTGAAACTTTTTGGTATCAATTTCAGGGGCACGACCCGTTGGGATACGGAGTCTGTTACCAGAACCTGTCTTTCCGGGACGCGCTCATTCAAACCCATGAATCTGAGTACCCTGATGGGTTGGTTCAACTCTGGCAAATTTTTCAAGGGGACCGAACAGGCGATCTTATACTAAGTGCAGATCCCGGATACGACTTACGCGCTCGCTATGAATATCCCGAGCATCACGCAACTCACGGTGCACTCAATGCAGAACAGATGTTCGTGCCACTCGCGATCAATCTCCCCATCGAAACAGAGTTTATCCGGACTGTTGATCTGTTCCCGACCGTTTTAAGCCAGTTCGGACGTACTGTGGGCCCGAGTCAAATTGATGGACAAATCCTTTGCTAAATCAATTCCTCGTTGTACGCGAACAACGCCGGTGTGCCGCCGGTATGCAGAAAAATTACCGTCTCATCGGAGGAAATTCGACCTTTTCGGATGTGATCAACCAATCCGGCAAATCCCTTACTTGTGTAGGAAGGGTCAAGGAAGATTCCCTCTGTTTGCGCCACTAGTTTCAGGGCATCGACACATTCGGGCGTGAGGATACCGTAATCTTCTCCCACATAGTCATCCGTGTTACGTACATCGTCATCGTTGACAACAATATCAAGCCCCAAGATTGCTGCTGCATCGTTTGCAGCATTTCGGATGCGTTCTGCTCTATCGGCCCACCCTATTGGCGCAATCCCAAAGGGTTTCAGTTTCATGCCTAGTGCCTTCGTTCCGAGAATCAGTCCCCCCTGTGTTCCACCCGCTGAAGCCGCATAAATCCAATCGGCATCAATCCCCATTGCCTCCTGTTGTTCGTGGATTTCGGCGATGCACCACGAAAAGGCAACGGCGGCGAGAGCTGTTGATCTGGGGGCAGCAAGGACATGGGGTTTTAGCCCTTTCTCCTTCAATTCTTCGGCGAGGGCATATTTAACAGCGTCAAGTTCGGCGCCCATAGATGCGTCAACAAATTCGACGTCCGCACCAGCTAAATCGTCCAGCAGTACATTCCCCTGCCTCACGCTTTTGTTGTCCCGAGAGAGCCGAAGGTAACACTTCAACCCCAACTTTGCCGAAGCGGCGGCAGCTTGCCGGCAATGGTTTGATTGCGAGGCAGCACCTTGGATGATTGTGTCCGCTCCCTGATTTACTCCATCGCCGATTGTAAAGGTTAATTGACGCACCTTGTTCCCGCCGAACGCAAGCCCTGAACAGTCTTCACGTTTGATGAAGATGCGGGGACCGCCCAACGCCTGTGATAAGCGTGGACATTCCTCTAAGGGTGTTGGAAAATGTCCGATATCGACCTGTGGGAGTTGTTGTATTTTTTCGCAAAGTTGCTCTCTGGTGACTATAGCGTTTGGTGAACTCATGAATTCTCCTTTTCAGGCAGCAGTTCTTTCAATAAATTGGTCAGCTCTTCATTTTCTGATGTTAGTTCAAATACACGTTTTATTTTATCTTTGCGGTCGGCCTCGGACATTTCACTATCTGGTTCCCAGATGATCTCTAATTGCCTAGGGTTGAGTCGGTCATAGTTGACTTTGACGATGGTGAGGGGATAGTTATCCGGCACCAATATAATCCAATCGACGGTCTCGCCTCGATCCGAATATTGACGGTCTGTTGTCAGCCGTCGATCTTGATGGGGTACCTCCCGCTTAATCCACTGTTTGCGCCCAAACGAATCCGTTTCATAATATCCCACTTCCAACCAACTGCGCCCTGCACCGTTGGGTTTGGTTGTAACATTAATCTGTGGCACGGTTGTTTCCCCCTCCCGTTCAGTCTCTTTTGATTTGAACTGAGGCACTCTGTCCATGGCTGTCGGCAATCGCTTGGCAGATTCGCATCACTTCGCAAGCATCGTCAAGGCTTGCCCGAGGTTGTCTGCCAGCGAGGATGGACTGGGCAAAATGCTCCATCTGTTCGAGGTAGCCGTGGCGTCCGTAGCCACGGTAGTGGGTTCCTTGATTCCATTCCAGTGTCGGGAAATCCCGATAACCACCGACACCTCGCCACGCATCTGGCTTCAGATACTGTACCCGCTGCATGTTGTGCACATTGACTGCATGTCCACCATCGCCAGTAACCATGACCGACGTCTCTAGTGCTGGTGCACCCGCAACCATGTTCAGCGTGCCCACTGCGCCGTTGTCAAACTGTAGAGAGACTCCGAACGCCATTCTGCCACCCGCACCGAAATGTTCAAAGGCGCGAAGTCTAGTCACATCGCCCATCAGATACCGCATGCAATCCACAATGTGAACACCCTGATCCAGTAGATACGCCCATTCCAGTGTTTCGTGGGCACCTCTGGGACTCGGTGCTAGGTAGCGCCCTTCGAATAGGATGGGCTCTCCAAATTCCGACTGCGTGATAATTCGTCTTGCCATCCGGTGTGCGGGTGCATGGCGCCACATCGTTGCGACCATACCGAATTTTCCCGTTCTTGCCGAGGTTTCGGCGAGTCGTTCAGCATCTTCCACATTGATTGCAGGCGGCTTTTCAATGAAAACGTGTTGTCCTAGTTCCATACAAGCAATCGCCATATCGGTGTGCATGGTCTTGGGGTGTCCAACAATCGCAACGACATCTAGTTCCTCTGCTTCAATCATCGCCCGGTAATCTGTATACCACTGTTTGGCACCAAAGCGTTTGGCGTTGCTTTCAGCCTTCGCAGCTGATATATCACACGTTGAAACAAAATCAATTTCTGGGACCAACCGAACACACGGTTGTAAATTCCGGGTCGCATGCGACCCACACCCGATAAAACCCAATTTAATCTGTGCCATGACAATCTCACCTATATCTTCAAACGCTTTTTCTCTCACCCTCTTTGGAGAGGCCTCATTCCACAGTATATGCCAACGCCGTCTTCGCTCCATCGTTTACGGTAGATTTTGCCGCCGCCTCTATGAAGGCAACAATTTCTACGCTCTCGGAGATGTCAATCGGCGGTTTCCCGGTTTCAAACATCTGGACAATCTGCTTGAGAAGCTCACGATAAATGTAACTTGCATTTATTGAAGTTCGCACAATGGATTTCTCACAATATGCTGTGAAACCGTACCCCTGTGTTCCTTTTCGTATGCCGCGCATTGTGCCAATTCGTCCATCTTTCCAGCGCCCGGTCACGACATCCACATCATCGTTTGAAACCGACCAAACCGCTTCACACCCAGCCCCCATCAGCGCATATAGGGTTTCGACGCCGTGGAGCCCGTAATGAAATAAGCCCGGATTGCGCGGGTGGAGCGGTGCTGGAGAGCTAACTTCCACACCGAGAATCTTTCCCGTTTCCTCTTCTTTGCGTTTGATTTCGACCACCTCTAGACCGTAACGCAACGATGAGGAGGTGAAAATTGGGACATTTTTTGATTGGGCGAGTGCTGCTAAAGTCTGTGCTTCCGATAGGTCACAGGTAAAGGGCTTATCCACAAATGCGGGCAGACCTGCTTCCAAAAATGGAGTTGTCCGTTTATAGTGGAAACTACCTTCGACTGACTCAATGAGCACGGCATCAATCTGTCCAATCATCTCCTCCGGTTTGTCCACCAACGGCACGCCGTACTCCTGCATCTGCTTTGTATAGCCGGGGATGCGTTCAGGTGATAGTAGCGATTCTCCCGGACAACCGACCACAATTTCTGCCCCTTCAACCCACTGCTCCTCATCTACATCAATATGGTTGAGTCGCTTTGTGAATTCAACTACGTGAGATGTATCAAAATCAACAATTCCGAGCCGAATCATTTATCCCTCCAAGCCGTGCTATTATTAATTGTTCGGCTAATCGTATAACTCTTGTAAAGAATTTTCGCGGACAATCACAATACTGAATTTTCGCTGATTTCTCAGTGTTTTGTCAAGGCATTTTTCGCTATACAAGGTGCTGTCCCTGTGATACAATGTCAGAAATTGATTAACCTCTTGAAATTATTGGTGTTGGGGTGTGTTATTCTTATTTTTTTTGAAGTCGTGTGCCTAACCTCTTGGCTTTTCAATTCACTATGAAATCAATATTGACGAAACAGGTCATACGTTGGCGTAACTCGCATCCATCTCCGGCTGAGGATTCCCTCGTAGTTGAGGAGCCGCTCGAAATTCGGGTGGGTGGACAGAGTCTGATAGTTGTGATGCGGACGCCGGGGTATGACTTTGATCTCGCTGCAGGATTCCTTTATACGGAAGGGCTAATAACATCGTCCGACGATATTGGAACAATTGCCTACTGTGAAGATGAAGATATAGAGAGCCCTGATCTGCAAAATATCATAAACGTTCACCTAACAAATGGGCAGGTTCTCGAAGAGCAGGAGGGGTGGCAACGGAACTTCCACGCGAACGCTAGTTGTGGGTTGTGTGGCAAAATGACTATCGAATCGGTTAAGCAGGAGATTCCGCCGATAAAATCGGAAATTCAGATAGATCCGGCTATTTTGTACCGACTCAATGATACGCTGCGATCGGCACAATCGGTCTTTGAAGCAACGGGCGGATTGCACGCTGCTGGATTATTTGATGAACAGGGCGAGCTGCAAATTGTACGCGAAGATGTTGGACGACATAATGCGGTGGATAAGGTGATTGGACAGGCACTGTTGGTTGAGCAACTGCCGTTAGATCGGCATATTTTGATGGTGAGTGGGCGAGCCAGTTTTGAGATTATTCAAAAAGCGTTATTCGCCCGAATACCAGTGATTGTAGCGGTTTCTGCGGCATCAAGTCTTGCCGCCGAAATGGCGCAAGAGGGCAGAATTACGTTGATTGGGTTTATGCGCGGGAAAGGTATGACTGTCTATAGTCATCCGGGCCGAATTCGGTAAGTCGTTGCAGAGTGGCAATAACGTTATAATCAAGTCTGAATATAGTGAAATAAACTCAACCTGAGTTTTTGGAAAGTTCGGCTAAATTTAACATATATGGTGGGGGAGGATTATTGTAAATGGAAGCGATTTTAGGCGCAGCCCAATCACTGGTGAATTTTCTATTTTTAGTTGTTGTACTGGGTACGGCAGTAGTTTCGTGGTGGCTATCTGTTAAATATCGTGAACGATACGCGGAATTTCCGTGGAATAAGGCGGCGATTATTCTCGGAATTGAAGTTTTAGCTTGGATTGCGTTCAACATTTTCTGGAGTTGGGTTACACATAATTGGTGGATTGCCATTGTTCTCATCGTTATCATTATTATTGTGTTAAAAAAGCGGAGACGCGAATAAAAAAGAAATGGAGTAAATCTCATGGGTAGAGTCAATCGTGCTATTGAACTCCTTGAGGGGCGACATACCCTCATTTACGGCGGCAGTGGAGATTTGTCATTCGAGGGCGGCGTTAACGCCTGTCATACGGATAACGATTTCCTCCTGCTCGAACAAGAGCATGTTGCGCTGAACATACTGGGCGTGCGGGAATTCATGAGGGGACTGGCAGCAGCGGGACCCACAAGGAGCGGACATCCGACGCCAACCGTGTTGGTAACGCTGCCCGTGCAGGGCACCGATGAACACGTGATGCGAGCAAACGCTTGGATGGTAACACACTACCTTGACTGTGGCGTTCACGGTTTCGTGCTCTGTCACGCCGAGACGCCGGGTGCGGTAAAGGTACTAATCGAATCTATGCGGTTTCCCTTTAATGATATTGGTGTAGGGGATGGGTTGGATGAGGGACGCCGGGGTGCCGGCGGCGGTCCGGGGCATATCTGGGGAATGGATCACTCGACATATCTGCAGAAGGCAGATGTCTGGCCTCTGAACCCGGAGGGCGAGTTGATCGTGGGATTAAAAATCGAGAATCGCCGTGCTCTTGAGAATTGTGAAGCGACCTGTAAAGTGCCGGGGCTCACCTACGTCGAGTGGGGTCCCGGTGACATGGGGTATTCGTTCGGCGACCCGGATGCGCATGATCCACCGTATAGCCCTGAGATGGCTGGGGCACGCGCGCGGGTAAATGCTGCCCGTAAAGCAGCAGGCATTGATTTCTGTGATTCGATTAATGTTGATAATTATAAGGAGCAGATCGACAATGACATCTTGATCTGCGGGGGCGGTCCCGAAATTGCATCGCTATGCCGAGAGTATACCAAACGGACCATGCCGGCATAGTGTCCTTGTGTGAAGGATTGATGGCTTGGTTTGATAAGGAAGGAATTTAATCTGAGGTTATGGCAACCAAAATAGTGACAATGAACATGGACGATGAGTCCGCCGAACGGATCCGTGCTGTGTCCGATCAAGTTGAGCTTATAGTCGCTGGATCTGAGGAGAAATTTGAAGAGGAACTTCCCAGCGCAGATATCCTGATTGGTGATGTGCGACCGAAATATTTCCCAAAAGCGAGACGGGTACGTTGGATGGCGTACTATTCCGCAGGGATTGACTTTCTGATGAGCTCAGAGATTGAAAAGAGTGATGTTATTATCACAACCGCGAAGGGCTTTGTCGGGATACACTTAGCAGAGCACGCATTTGCGCTTATTTTGGGTCTCACGCGGGATGTCGCACTGGTAACTCGCAACGCTAGTTGGAGTAACAACCGTCTGATGGCGCGGGAACTCATCGATAGTACCATGGGGATAATCGGATTAGGGGGTGCCGGGCGCGACACAGCAAAACGTGCACACGCTTTTGGTATGCGGGTACTTGCCGTAGATCCGATGCCTGCGACGGTTCCCGACTATGTGGAAGCGTGCTGGGACTTAGACCGCTTTCATGATCTGCTTGAGGTTTCCGATGTTGTTGTGATCTGCGCGCCGCTCACGCCGGAAACGGAGGAGATGTTTAATCAGGAGGCGTTTCGCCATATGCAGCCCCACGCGTTACTAATCAATGTCAGCCGTGGTAGGATCGTCAATGAAGCAGCACTGATGGAGGCGCTGGAACAGGGGCTTATCGCCGGAGCCGGTTTGGATGTGCTGCCGGTGGAACCGGTGGCGGATGATCATCCCTTGTGGAAGATGGAGAATGTGATTCTTACCCCTCATATGGCCGGCAACTCGCCGATGCGGGGGCCTCGGTGGATGGACACGTTCTGTGAGAATCTGAAACGATTCATTATGGGGGATGATGATCTGCTCAGTCGTTTCGACCAGACCAAAGGATATTAACTACTAGCCCTACTTGCTTGGATAGGCATATCCAAGCTATGCCCATTGATTTGCAGTGGATTTGTCCATCCACTGCGAGCGGTGATTGACTCGATTATAGGTTATGTAAGTGCCAACAGACAGTTATCGTCCAACGGCTCAATCGGCGTGAAGTCGCGGTGGGCGATCCACTCTGGTCGCTTGAATTGGCGGATGTGGTTATCCACATGACAGAGGCTCAAGTATACGATCACCCGGTCCCACGGACTGATGTTGGGTGCCGAGGCGTGCACCATGTTTGAGTGGAACATTAGCACGGTGCCCGGCCCCCCTTTGGGTGCGATAATCCCGCCTTCGTTTGCCAGATGGCGAATCCTGTCCTTGTCGAGTGTCCACAGCGGATAGGAGGTCGTCAATGTGTCATGCCCTGCTTCTATTACCCCCTGCTTGTGGCTGCGTGGAATAAGGTAGAGAGGACCGTTGAATTCGGTCACCTCATCAAGGAACACAGCAATGTTCATCGCCCGCGGTTGTGGCATCTGGTCATCGCGGGACCATGTGCCGTAATCTTGGTGCCACTGCCAAACATCGCCGTTGAAAGCGGCTTTCCCGTTAATTTTGTACTGGTGCATGTACACGGATCCATCAAGGAGCTGCATGACCGGCTCAATTAAGCGGGGATGTTGTCCTAAGCGGTTAAACGCTTCGTTGTAGGTGTGTGCAGCAAAAGCAGTGCGAACCGCCTCCCCATCCTTTTCACGCCAAACCTCCTCGCGCCGCATGGCAAAAATCTTCGGGAGTTCGTTTTTGAGGACATCGATTTCTGCTTGGCTGAACCGGTTTTGCAGGAGTACCCAACCTTCGGTCTCGAAATGGGACAACTGATCTTTTGTCAATTTCATGGTGCCTTACTCCCTCAGCCGTTTGGATTTCCGAACCTTGTCTGACGATTGTACCTGTCCCATAATACTATACACCTGTCGCCCCACTGGGGCTTTGGGATATGGAATTTCGGCATTGCTATACACCTATCGCCCCTCTGGGGCTTTGCAGATCGGGCAGGATGCCCGACCTACGGATATATGGTATTGACTTTTATCACAACGCACATAACCGACAACTTGTTATACTAACCTAAGTTGCTAGTTGTTTTTCTGGTGTTTGTCTAAATCGAAAAACGAAGCGTAATACGCGATGCGGGGGATCGCAGATTAGGCAATCTGCGCCACGATTGGCAAAAGTTACACAACTACTGAGATTCTATAACATAACCCAAGTGGTTAGAATCAGACAGAAATCGAGTTTTGAAGAAAAAACTCGATTTATAGTGCTTGGTTTATCAGCTAGCAACTTGCGTTATATTACTTGAATTGGAATGAGTAGAGCTTGGCGTTCTTGAAATAGAAACGCAGCTTTATCGGTTTGCCAGCCAGCGCCCTCACGTCGGAATTGCCGTTCCACGATACGGGGTGGGCGGTGCTACCCACTGTGATTGAATCTGCGTCGTTGAAGCTGAATCCGGGTAGTTTCTTATGGTTTGCCCTTAAAATTTCTACTTTTACTTCGCCGGGACTTGGACCCGCAGCAATCGGTGCCATGCTCGTGTTCAGATACAAGCGCGATCCGGAGAACCCGAATGGTCGAGTCGTCATCTGACCGAAGGACTCAGGTTCCTCGAAGATTTGCCGCTCGCCATAGATGTGTCGCAGCTCCTCCTCAGACCTGTCCTTGACCACCCAGCCCTTCCCGCTGTCGAGAGAGACGAACCCATCCAGACGTGAGACTGCTAGCCCGATACCCTCCGTGGACTTGTCTCCTAACTCGAAGGCAATTTCAGGTGATCGGCTGTTCGTGCCGATGTAATAGGTAAAAATGTTATCTCCGTGAATGATGGTATCTTGAGCGTAGACGCTGCTGAAGTCGAAGTCCGCTCGTGAACCACCACGCGGGATGTATGGTTCCCGGTAGTTGCGCTGAAAGTGGAATCCATCTCGACTGAAGACGATTTCGGGATGATGGGTCACGTTGGTGGTGCGGAAGATCCACAGCAACCCAACGTAGATACCTTCATAGGCGATGACCGGTAGGCTATAGAACTCGGTGTCGGGGTAGTCGTCTTTGTCAGGTACAAGGATAATCTCCGGCTCGCTCCAGTGGATCATGTCTGGGCTTTCTGCCTTGCCGATAAGCCGTTTGCCGTAAGGACCTCGCCAATGGTGGCTTGCTTCCATGGTGACGTAGTACGTCTCGCGTATCGGGTCCCATCCTTGGAAACGACCCGCCCAACGTCCCAACTCCTGTCCGGTATCAATAACAGGGTTGCCTTCGTAAGGAGTCCAGTTGATTCCATCCGGAGAATAATAAAGATCGTATTGCATCCCCCTTTTCTGTGTGTCGCCGATCATCATCAATGCTTTGTACCGTTTGGCGGGATCTTTCTCGCGTAGGTCTTGAAATGCCGGTGCTGGGGGTAGTCCCTCCTTTGTGGGAAGGATGTTATTGTCCGTCGATCCATCGAATTGGACGAGTCCTAGCGATGGTCGCTCCCAGTGAATCCCATCCTTAGAGGTTGCTAGGCACATCACACTCCCGTGGGTGTCCAAGAGAAGCCCCGCGGCACCACCCGGAACCGGCTTGCCATTTTCCAAATGGACAGTGATGGTTGCGGAGGAATACCACATCTTGAAGATCCCGTCAATCGGGTCAAAAATCACCTTATTGGGCCGCATGAAGTTTCCTTCCCACGGCCGTTCCGCTCGGATGACAGGGTTATTGTCCACTTTTACCGCGGGGTTCAGCCCCTGTTTTGCATTGACCAAGCTCTCGATCAGGTAATCATCGAAGAAGAGCTGCTTGGTTGATCCAATGTTGAGCATCGGCATTGTTATTCTCCTTTACCAATTTTGACAATCAGTATCTACTGGACAGAATGAATCGTGACCGTCACACCTTGTTCTGGGCGTTCCAAGTTACCGCTGTCGTCGACAGCTCGGCTCAGGATGGTGATGGTTCCCGGCTGTGCCGGCAGCCATTCATAGCTCCATGCCTCGCAACCATTTACCGGATGCCAACTGATACCGTTATCCACAGAAACTTCGACCGCGGCGACTTGACCGTCTGTGTCTTGAGCGGTGCCGCTGATTATCAAGGTTTCCAGAGGCAGCGTCGCGCCATCGGCTGGAAGGTGTACCGTTGAGGTTGGAGGTTGCACATCGGTGGACGTGCTCGCTGGTATCAGGTTATCTTGTAGCGTCTGGGGCTGCACATCCATGTCCGCAAACAGATTGACGGTCGCTTGTTGGATGTTCTTATCAGGTCCATTCAGATCCACACCCACCCGGGTAGAGCTAGAGTTTGCCCGCTCCGGCGGTATCCCCGTCTCGGTATCGTGGTGCGCATCTAAGCCCCAAGACCACTGTATTGTGCCTGCGCCAAAAACTAGCGCACCGCGGGAATGTGCGGAGTTACCTGCGCTATTTGTGGACTGTTGGGGTGTCTCGTGACGATAGAGTGTCAGGTGGTGCGTCGCGGTGCCCGAATCATAAACTGTCCCATTATCCTGAATGTAGGGAACGTTGTCGATGGTCGTCTCCGATAGGTGAAACAGACCAGGTGGCCGAAAGCCGTTGTCTATATCTTCATCCCACTCATGACCGAGCAGCCCCTTTGGTAAAATGGCACTTTCCTCCGGCTTGAGTTTGGCGACCTCTGTGTTGCGCCAGAATCGTAGGCTGGCGTATTTGGCTGGCACGATGAGCGGGTCATTGCGCCATGCGTTCACCGTGAAGATGGTGCCGGTTAGGGCATTTTCGGGCTGTGGTCCTTCCGGATTGAAAGGGCGTGGATCACGCCATGTCCCGGTCCAAACGTCAGCAACGGGGTCGATCTTGGCGTTATCGTGTGTTTCCTTGTAGGTGACCAATGTCCGATGCGGCACCCCTTCTCCATCAATGGAAGGCTCCCATCGGGTTTTCCAAAATACTTCGTTACCGCTGAAAAAGGCAAGATGAACACCCGCCTTGCGCGCTGCCTCAACATGCCGCCTCTGCCCAAGAGACCAGTATTCGTCATGGCCAACCGACAGAAATAGGCGGTGTTTGCGAATCTCCTCACCGCGTCGATCGCTGTCGACACCGGTGAAGTAGGTGACATCGTAGCCGTTAGCCTCAAGCCAGCGGACACAAGGATATTCGGCGTTGAAAACCGTGTTGACCGCCCGGTAGTCGCGCGTCTTGAGCGGGCGGTTGTAGCTTACCTTGTAGGCACGGGGAGGAATACCGATCGAACGTGGGAAGCCTGGATTAACACGACCATAGGTGCAGTAGCCACCGTAGGGGTTGTAGGCTTGCCAAGTGGTATCGGAAGTTTGGAAGAGAATGTCGGAGTGGCTGTCGTCGTTCCGCACAACGAAATAGATGTGGCTTGCTCGCGGCTCACGCAGCGCATTGGCAAGACGGCCATATCCCAACGCGCCGTAGGCGTGTGGTGAAGCAAGCGGTGCCTCCGCGGGACCTTCTTGACTGTTGTCCGCCCGCCAACCTATGGGATCTGAGTCCTGTCGTACCAAACGCGCAAAATAGATTCCCGACGTTGCGTCTGACGGTGCACCCCAAGATGCTGAGATTTCCCAGTTACCACAATCGTAGAGATAGGTGGCTTCGTCTCTTAGACCTTCCGGCTGATGCTGGGGAAGTTTGACCGACGGCTTAATGGTGTCAATACGGCGTGCGCCCATCCCACCGTAGTAACCCATCCGATAGATGTCTATCCGGTAGTCGGTCGAGTCGGTTTTGATCTTGAAGAAGATTGTCTCACCGCGATTGATGCTGATGTCATGACCGAAGCCTTGAATGGTCGGATCGCCCCAACCGTTGATGTCCCACTCGGTTGGCGGATCCCCCGGCAGTTGGTTTTCTCGGACGATGTCGTTGATGGGTTGGGCGTGACGATCCGTTGATTCGAGGCTCATATTTTTTCCTTCTACTTTTACTCATCTGTGCTGCGTATCGATCTGGCATCACAGGTAAGCGTTTTCATCGCTCACGTGCTTCCGCCCAAGCTCTCAATGGAACATCGTCCGGATTTTTTGTAATCCAGTGTTGAGAATGAGGCTGAAACTCAGGAGAAGCACCTAACGGATTGTCCTCCGACGGCAATGCACCGAGCAATTGCTGCCGTATCGGTGAGCTTCTAGCGATCAACTCCGGTGCCTGCTGAATGAAGTCCGCTGGACGGAGCCACCGGTAATGGTAGCCGACGTGCATAATCTTGCGTGTTTTGTCTGACAGATTCGGTCCGACACAGTGCCAAGTCGCTGTGCGCCACACGACGGCGGCCCCCGGTTTCAACCTGAGCTCGACCGCCTCGGAGAGATCAAGTTTGCCTTGCTTCTCCCGCCATTCTTGTAGGGGGCGCAGGTGGCTACCCGGCATCAACCAGAGATTGCCGGAATTGGACTCACTCATATCGGAGAAGGCATAGAATACCTTAATCTCCATGAAGGGCAACCGCCCGTCCAGTGAAGGTCCCTCAAAAAGTTCTTTGCCCGACAGATCTGGATGCCAACCGAGATTATTGTAGCCAGCTTTCTGGTCGTCTCCATCACCGACGCCAACAGTGCCGGGCTTCAGGTCTTTTGGGTAAGGGGGTCGATAGTCGAGGTGCGTGGTTCGGATTTGGATGTTCCACCCGATGGCATCAACGACTAGCGGCAGCATCTTGGGGTGATCAATCAGGTCGAGGAACGCTTCGTGCTGGGCTAACGCATTGCGGATGGTGAAGGGATCATTGGGACCGCCGCCTTCGGCTTGACGAACCCTAACTTTCACTTCGTCAATGGCTGACAGTAATCGGTCTAGCTCCTCTTGTGTCAAGAAATCTTCGAGGATGATGTATCCCTTCTCGTCAAAGTCCTTCTCCTGCTGCGGTGTCATTGCTATTGACATCGGTTTCTCTCCTTTTCATAGATTCGTTCAATACTACATAACACTCATTTATAGTGCATTAGAAATAGGTTAAGCGATAAATCCAGAGTCCTAGAACGAGGGTGATTCCAATTCCCGCAAGGGTGTTTCGGCTGGGAGCGGAGAGGTGTAGCCAAGTATCTCGAAGCCGGGTCGGAGCGCATGAGATACCAAGAGCTAGCGGAACCACAAAAAACACGAACGGATGATAACCCCAAGCTGTAACAAATTTACCTTGTGCAAGAGAGACACAGGCGCGAGTCATGCCACAGCCGGGACACGATATATCCGTGATGAGTCGAAAGAGGCATGGAATGAGCCTCATTTTATCGGGCGATATGCCTGACCATGCCGTGTATACAGTGACAAGGACGAGTCCAATCAGGAAAATTCGTGCAAGATGTATGTGATTAAACGTCTTCACGTGCATTGTAGAATTTGTTAATTTCCCACTGCTGGATTGCAATGGAGGCGATGCCAATACCAAAAATCGCGAGCAAGACACAGATTACTGCTAAACCATTGCTCACGGTCAAACCGTTGTCAGCCTGAA
The DNA here is from genome assembly GCA_965208425.1 of Candidatus Poribacteria bacterium. Taxonomy (GTDB): domain Bacteria; phylum Poribacteria; class WGA-4E; order WGA-4E; family PCPOR2b; genus PCPOR2b. The sequence continues at coordinate 1,590,495 of OZ242335.1, forward strand.
TCTCATTGATTCCTACCGCCATTTTGTATTCATAGTAGAGTGCAAAGATACCGCACGTCAGGATACTGAGAAAAAGCCAGAGCCAAAAACGATAATCGGTTCGTCCTAACCAACCGTTGAGCGTTTCCATCTGTTTATATTGCCAATATAGGGAGTAAATCCCGCAGGTCAGAAGGCTAAAGATGATTCCGAACGCAATACTTCTCGCACCGTCAGCCCTTGGATACGGATGATTCCGCATGATAGACCTCATACCCTAAAAATTTAAGTGTGATCAAAAACAAAGGACTTAACCCTTGTCAGGGAATAAGCGTGGACACTCCCGTTTATGATGGTGTCCATGCCCGCGGGGCGATGCCCTCGACGTGCGTTTTTACATCGACAACCACCGGTCTCTCCGCAGAGAAAGCCTGATCCAATGCACTCGAAAGCTCACTCGGTTTGTTGACGGTGATGCCGAGACAGCCCATCGATTCGGCGATTTTGGCGAAGTCGGCGTCGGGGAACAACCAGAGCTCATCGGAGCCTTTCGTCCGTCCGCCGTAGACAGATTCGACACCGCCCTGCTCTTGGTTCAGGGAGTGGTTGTTGTTGACCAGAATGACAGCGTTAATTTCGGATTTCACCGCGGTCTCCAAATCCCCCAAATGATACCAGATGCCGCCGTCGCCGGTGAAGCAGAGGACGGGTCTATCCGGTTGGGCACATTTGGCACCCATCGCCGCAGGCAGTCCCCAACCGAGCGAACCGGAGCAACGAATGAATATCTGGTCGGGATGTTTAAGATCGAGCATTGTGCCGGTCCAGACGCCGGAATGCCCTGTGTCGGAGACCAGAATTGCGTCGGATGGCAGCAGGTTGGTCAGCTCTTTGCAGAGGCGTTCCGGTCGCATCGGCACAATCTCCGAGTTTGCCATATCGCTGACGCTCTCTTTCCAGTTCCGAACCAGTTCTTGGACTCGGTCGATCCATTCGGTCCGCGGTTCAGCGGTTTCCGCACCATCAATCATGCGGCGCAGCGAGTTTCTGATATCGCCCTGCATCCCCAACTGAATTGAGTAATTGCGGCCTAGTTCCTCTGGGTTGATATCGAGTTGGATGACCGGCGTTCCTTGCGGCGGGATGCTGTATCCGTTGGTCACCTGCCCGCCGGTGTGGCTCCCGATGAAGAACACCAAATCCGCTTCACAGACCGCTTGGTTCGCACAATCTCGCGAGTATGAACCGGGGACGCCGACCGCCAACGGATGGTCGTAGGGGAACATCGCCTTCGCGTTGAGAGCGGTGGCAACTGGAATGGAGAGCTTCTCCGCAAGGGCAATGAGTTCGGCGCGCGCTCCTGAAGCGGTTACGCCTCCACCGGCAACGATGATAGGACGTTTGGCGTTGGCGAGTAGTTGGAGTGCCTCTGTTACGACCTCGATCTCCGCTTCTGGTCGGAAAGGCGGCAGTTGGGCAAAAGACTCTTCGATGATGACTTCCAGATCCGCCTCGCGTTCTACGACTGCCTGACCGGCAAGACCTTCGAGATCCAGATGTACGGGTCCCGGTGTGCCGGAGGTGGCGGAACGGAAAGCTTGACGCAGGTAGATCGGGAGTTGTTCCGGCGTAGCGACAAACGCGCTATATTTGGTCACCGCCGAAAATGGGTTGATATGATCAACCTCTTGATAAGCGTGGCGTTGCTGATTGATTTGACTCTCTCGCCCGGTGATAGCGATGACCGGAGAGCAAGCGAGGTAGGCATCTTGTAGTCCAGCGGCGAGATTGACCGCACCAACTGACTGCGCCATACAGAGGCTAGGGGCGCGTTTGACGCGGGCGTAGGCGTCTGCCATATATGCGGCACCTTTTTCACCGTGGGTTTGAACGCGCTTTATCCCCAGTTTTTCCATCTCCATCAGTGCCCTCGGTGCGATGTAGGGCATAAAAAAGACGTGGGTAATTCCGTAACCGTGGACTGTATCTGCGATGAATTTACTTCCTGTCATTTTGGGCATACTGTTTTCTCCTATAGGAACGATTTTCGCTCATGTGAAGAAGTCGTGCAACAGAAACCGAGTTTTCAAGAAAAAACTCGGTTTCTTCTTTGTTCTTTGCACTTTCCGTTTACATGAGACACGATTTTTTCTACAGTTTTCTTGGAGTTCCACCATCAATGTTTATGATTTCGCCTGTTATGAACCGGGACTCGTCGGAAACAAGGAAAAGCACTAAATTTGCCACATCTTCCGGATAGCCCGGACCGTCGAGTATCTGAGACAGATCGAAGATTGGCTTGAAGAAGTGATGTTCTGCGCCACCGGTTGCCATCGGGGTGAGGATTTGTCCGGGGCGTACACAATTGACCCGAATATTATGCTGCCCACCCATACTCGATGTGTACCGAGTAAAAGCCTCGACCCCTGCTTTTGCCACATAGTATGAGGATGACGGTGCTCTGCCGGTTATATCATACATGTTCTTACTAAATCCGATGACGGCAGCAATAGATGAGTTGTTTACTATAGCACCGCTGCCTGCCTCCACCATGTGAGGCCAGACCGCTCGTGACATGTAAAAGGTGCCTGACAAGTTGACGTTAATTACCCGATCCCAGCCTTCGTCTCCTTCGTTGGGGAAGTTCTCTCCAGCCCCTGCTCCTGCATTGTTGAAGAGGATATTGATCGCCCCGTATTTTGAGACAGCCTCTGCGACCGCCGAATCAACGGCACTACTGTCCGAGACATCGCAAGAGATGAATGTCGCTTCGCCTCCCTCGCTATTTATAGCCTCCTGAACTTGAGTGCTCTCCTCCACCCTTCTTGCCATAATGGCGACTTTCGCGCCTTCTTGGGCAAAGAGATGGGCGGTTGCTTTACCGATACCGCTGTTTCCACCGGTGATAACTGCAACTTTACCTTCTAGCCTTCCTGACATGATTTTCTCCTTTGCACACGATCCACAGTTTATCTATCAGGACTTACGCAGCCGAACGGTCAAATCTCTTCCCCCCGCTTGCGGGGGGACTGAAGGGGGTGTGGGAGGGGCATCCCTGCCCCGATACGCCCGATGAATCGAGCAACTACAATCTAAAGTGCGTAAGTCCTATCTGTTTGACATCACCCTAGTCTTCATATTCGACAACGACATCGTCGCCTTGGATCTTAACTGGGTAGGTTTTGGCTTGTATCTCTGGATCTACCAAACAACGTCCCGTCGCAATATCGAACGCCCACTGATGCCATGGACAGCGCAGCACCTCGCCTAAGCCGTCAACGGAGATTGTGGAGCCACGGGTAGAGGCGGGTGCATCGGTACTCACCCGACCGCTGAGTTCGCCGGTGCAGAGGGGACCGTTCTTGTGGGGACAGATGTTGCGTATAGCGTAAAACGATCCGTTGACGTTAAAGACACCAATGCTAGCCCTGCCCCGGAACGGTACGACGATTTTACGTTCACCCGGTGGGATTTCCCCCACTTTACCGATAACAACGCTTGCCATGACTAATCCCCTGTGTCTATCCGGAGCATATCAAGTGCATTGCCGGCAAAGATTCGGTGGTGCAGGTCGTCCTCGAGCTTGGGGAAAGTCGTTACCGGATCATTCCAGTCGAAGTGCGGGAAGTCTGAGCAGAATATCAGCGTTTCGTCTGCGTGCAGCATCTCCAACATCTGGTACATCTGCTCCGGTTTCTCCGGTTCGTGCATCGGTTGTGAACCGATTCGGATGTGCTCGCGGAAATACTCGCTCGGCAGTCGCTTGAGCCACGGGGTCTGATCACGGATTGCTTTCCAATCGGTATCCAGATGCCACATCACAGAAACCGCCCAGAGCTGCTGTACTTCGATAAGGGCAAACTTGAAATCTGGGAACTTCTCGAACACGCCCTCACAGATCAATGACGTTGCATGTGCACTCGCGACGGTGGGTCGGCTCATCCGCGATTCCATATAGTAGGTGGGATAGCCAACTGGGGTTGGGGTGGTTCTGGTTGCGCCGCCGCCTCCACCGATGTGGGCAACTACTGGCAGCCCGTGCTGTTCGCACGCCTCCCAGATGGGATGGTAGAAGCGATTGCCAAAGGGCATACTTGTCCCCATGGGCACCATGACGGCAACGGTGTCTTTGCGGTCAGCCAGTCGATTGATTTCTTCGACTGCTTGGGGCGGGTCTGAAGGCGAAACGAGGATGGCGTTGACGATACGCTCGTCGCGGTCAAGCCAATGTTCGATGGTCCAATCGTTGAACGCCGTGCATAGTGCGGCAGCCCAATCTGGATCGGGTAGTCCCGAATATCCGTAAAAAACCGGGGGGCCGGTCAGCAGCCCGTAGTCGATATTCCAAGGATCCAGGTGTGTCTCTTGCAAAAATTCCAGCGTGAAATTGAAATCGCGTGGATCGCCGCCGGTATTCCTCTTTCCCGGAACATCTTTGGTCTTCATGCGACCTTTCAGATCTGTGCGGTTGGTCCGAATCGGGATGTTGGGATAGCCACCCAGATGCAATCCTTGGTCTAGCAGATGCTCCTGATTGAACGTTGATAGGTACGGCAGCAATTGCTCGGGGTTACGAAAGTTGTGGTGAACGTCGCAATCGACAATTGCGATGCCATTTTTGGGCTTTCCAGTCCAGCCCGGCGCAGTAATCGGTTTGGCTCCGACTTGGCTCATATAAATGCCTCCTTACTCTTAAACTCCGCCTGACAAATCCTAATAATTTCGTTATAAGATACCATAGATGGGTGAGTAGATCAACAATTTATTTTAGGGGTGAGTTGTCACAGACCTAATTGACCACAGAGACACGGAGAACGCAGAGGGAAACATTTTCTTTCCTCTCTGCGTTCTTGATGTCTCAATGCTTTCCGTGTTGAAATTATAGGCTATAATTACTCATTTGGATAACATCTTTGATGTTACCAGACGTTTTAACACGAATTCGCCAGAAGCGTTAATAATATCACGCCTTATTAACGAAATTTTGAAAAAAACTTGACAAAACGTTAATAAGGTTGTATCTTATTAACGGAAAGTGACAAAAAATGAACCCGGAAGCCTTTAAAAATTCAACTGCTGGCAAATGTATTCGCACAATAACCCGTCCACCATATTGGGCTTATGTGCCGAATCCGCTCCCACCAAAAATTACTGCGGATTGGGAACTGGTTAATCTTCTCTCAAAAGCAGACAGTAAGATCAAAGAGTTATCCAGTGCGGGACAACTGCTGCCTAATGTTCATCTGCTGATAAGGCCGCTGCTTGTTCGGCGTGAAGCTGTAACCAGTTCGAGAATTGAAAACACCCAATCCGGTTTGGAAGATCTTTTTTTCTTTGAGGCAGATCAAACAGAACCATCCCTTGCGTCCGATGTAAAAGAAGTTCTCAACTATGTTAGAGCAATGGAACATGGAATCGAACGGTTACGAAAGTTGCCGATTAGTTCTCGATTGATCTGTGAGATACACGAAGTTCTGATGAAGGACGTGCGGGGTGGACATGTAACCCCGGGTCTAATGCGGACGAGTCAAAACTGGATTGGTAGTCCGGGATGTACTTTGATGGACGCAACCTATGTTCCTCCGCCGGTCCCAGAGATGAAACAGTGTTTTTCAGATTTAGAAAGATACATCCATTCCAACCCAAAGGAACCGGCATTGATTCAATGCGCTTTGGTTCACTATCAGTTTGAAGCAATTCACCCTTTTGTTGATGGCAACGGAAGGATTGGCAGGCTGCTGATTATGTTTATGTTACTGGAAAAGAAATTGTTGTCGCAGCCCCTCCTTTATCTCTCCGATTTTTTTGAGCAGCATAGAGATGAGTATTATAGATTGCTGTTGAATGTAAGCCAAAAAGGGGACTGGAAAACGTGGATCACATTTTTCTTAAATGGGATTCGCCAACAGTCAGCAGATGCCCTTTTGACGATTCAAAAATTGCTTGATTTACAAAGCCGCTACAGGACACTTCTAACTGGTCAAAGAGTGCCGAAGGTTGTGAACCGCTTGATCGATTATCTGTTTGCAAATCCTGTTATTTCAATTTCAGCGTTATCAAAAGCTTGGGAGGTGCCTTTTCCCACTGTTCAGCGAGGGGTGAATTATCTAGTCGAAAAAGGTATACTTAGGGAAATAACCGGCGGACGGCGCAATCGTCTGTTCGTTGCAGCCGAAATATCGTATATAATCATGACGGAGAGAACAAGATCAATGAACCAGAGGAAGTATACAATATAAGGGAAACAGATGTAGGTTTGTCTGCGCTGGTTCATGGGGCGGTGTGGGCAACGTTGGAGAAAATCAGCTATACACATAATGCTCCTCTGGAGCACAGGGACTGGACGTATTACGCTTCTATAGACATATTGCTCCGCTGGAGCAAAAAACAGAGCGTTTCAGTCTTAACAGAAAACTAATGGATCTTCAATGGCTGGCAACTCGTGTTGATTTACTATAGTAGATCTTAGAATTAATGGAACACTCCAAATGGGTAGGCGCTCCCCAATAAATCGGGATCGCAAGCAGAGTTTCCAACTGCGCCGTTTCAACCGACCACGGCATCTATGCGGTGCGGTTGAAAACCGCACCTACCGGGAGGCGAAAGTGTCCCTTTATTTTTAGAATTCACTATAAGCAACCCCAAATAGAGGGTAGTGATTATGGTGAATTCTATAATTACTTATACCCCTTCAATGCACAGCCAACCCCCTAAATCCCCCTTGTCAGGGGGACTTTTGAGACTTCGCTAGGGGAGCTGCTGGTGAACGTCTACTTATTTTTATCATTCACCATAGTATCCTCTACCCCTCTAGGAAATTCCCCAACAGCTTTTTCCCCTCGCTGGTCAGGATTGATTCCGGGTGGAACTGTACCCCCCAGATCGGATAGTCCGTGTGTCGGAATCCCATAATTTCGTCTTGGAGTGTCCACGCGGTGAGCTCAAGGCAGTCCGGTAGTGTCTCCTTCTTCACAATGAGGGAGTGGTAGCGTGTCGCTTCAAATGGGTTGTCTAGGTCATCGAAAATCTGCTCACCGTTGTGGTGAATCATTGACGTTTTGCCGTGCATCAAGCGTCCGGCGCGGACGACATCGCCGCCAAACACATCGCCAATGCACTGGTGCCCCAAGCAGACACCGAGAAGGGGCACACGCCCGGCAAACTGACGGATCAGATCACAGGAGATGCCTGCTTCCCGTGGTGTGCAGGGACCCGGCGATATAACAATCTTCTCAGGCGCGAGATCTTCGATTTGGTCAAGCGTGATTTTGTCGTTGCGATGCACAACAAGATTTGCTCCCAACTCGCCGAGATATTGCACGAGGTTGTAGGTGAATGAATCGTAATTGTCAATCATAAGTATCATATGTTCTTCTCCTAACCGTTTCTGTGGATTCTCATCATTTCATTGCCGCCTTTCTGGAATTCATAGGGTACGCGACAAATATCAACTGTAAATCCCGCTTCCGAAAAATGTGATTGAATCGGTGCGACGTAGGGCGACTTTTCGCAATTCAACGTCAACAGCGGGAAAATTCGCACCTCTTGAGAAACGCGACAGAGTTCCTGTATAGAATCCCGATGAAAATCGAAAGATAGTTGAACAGAATACAGAAAGAACAGATGCGAGCAGAGTGCTAAATCGAACTGGGAATCGGTGAAACTGAGTGTCGGTAGAGACTCAGGCAGATAGCGTCCCTGTGCCTTGCCCGCCTCAAAATCTTCTAAAAACTTCCTCATAGTTTCAAGACGATACTGCCCCCAATGCGCTGGATCTGAAAAGAAATCCCAAGCGAAGTTGTCGGACTTCCGCTCCACTTGAGAGATGAGGGTATCGTAGTTATCTTCAATTCTCCGCTCGATCTGCGCTCTTGAAAACGAGTAGATCGGATCAATTGACAGAACCGTACGTCCCAAGGCATTCATCTCGGTGTTAAAACTGGCAGGTCCGTCACCGACACCGAGGATACGTAAGTTCAGTTCCTCATCAGAGAGATCGAACAACCGCGTGTATTCGTGCAGCGATCTACCCCAAGGGATGACTTGGTTGAGTGTTACACTCACGGTTTGCCTCCTGTGGTCGATCTACTCCAATCCCGCTTCAGCGAGTTCAATGGCTCTTAACACCGCTCGTGCCTTGTTGAGCGTTTCTTCATACTCCGTTTCGGGCACAGAGTCTGCGACGATGCCACCGCCCGCTTGGACGTAGGCGATTCCGTCTTTGACGACGAGGGTACGAATTGTAATTGCTGTATCTGAGTTGCCGGAGAAACTGAAGTAGCCGACGGCTCCGCCGTACGTACCTCGCCGCGTCGGTTCAAGTTCATCGATAATTTCCATCGCCCGGATCTTAGGGGCACCGGATAGCGTCCCAGCGGGCAAGCAGGCGCGAATCACATCGTAGGGGGTTTGCCCTTCGCGCAATTCTCCGATAACGTGCGAAACGATGTGCATCACATGTGAATAACGTTCGATTATCATCATCTCACTCACGCGCACAGTATGGTATTCGCAGACGCGCCCTAGGTCGTTGCGTCCGAGGTCAACGAGCATGACATGTTCTGCCCGCTCCTTCGGATCGGCAAGCAGTTCCATCCCCAATGCCTCATCTTCGGCTGGAGTCGCTCCACGCGGACGGGTTCCTGCGATTGGACGCATCTCTGCAACGCCGTCCTCAACACGCACCATCATCTCAGGTGAGGCACCTGCAATCTGGAGTTCATCAAACTTGAGGTAGAACATATAAGGTGAGGGGTTCACGGTGCGCAAAGCGCGATACGCATCGAATGTATCGACCGATATCGGCACGGTGAAACGTTGCGACGGGACAACCTGAATGATGTCCCCTGCGGCGATATACTCCTTTGCCCGAAGGACAACCTGATGGTAATCCTCCTTCGTGAAGTTTGAAGTGACGGGCACATCGCTTGGACTTGCAACCGGCTTATTGGTGTAATTCATCAATAACGGCTGCTTGAGTTTAGCGATGAGTTCGTCGATCCGATCAAGCGCGCCTTCGTAGGCTTGGTCAACGTCGCCGTTGATGTGGGCGTTGGCGACCACCTTGATCTGATGATTCACATGGTCAAACACAAGCAGCGTATCGGTGACCATGAAAAAGCAATCGGGAAGATCTCGATCATCTTCGGTGGTGTCGGGGAGTTCCTCGACGTAACGCACCATGTCGTAGTTCAGGTAGCCGACCGCCCCACCGTGAAACCGCGGCAATCCCTCAACCTCAACGGGTTGGTAGTGAGTCATTAATTCTTCAAGTACCTCCAAGGGGTCTTCGGTTTCCTGTTCAACTGTCTCTCCGGTGCGAAGGTCATCAATCCGAACTAGATTGCCTTTGCCCCTAAGTAGGATTGATGGATCACTGCCGAGAAATGAATATCGGGCGACGTGTTCACCGCCTTCGACGCTCTCCAGCAAGAATGCGTGGTTGTTCCCTCCAATCTTGTAAAACGCGGACACAGGCGTTTCCATATCCGCCAGCATCGTCTTGTAGACGGGAATCAAGTTTCCGTGTTGCGCTTTTTCTCTAAAATCTTCTAGGTTTGGGTAATACATGGAAGTCTCCTTAAAACTATCAGTATACTGCATCTGGGTCAAAAACCTTTTCACCAACAATACGCGTAGAGCTGCCATCGGGGGAGACTTCCCGAAAGAAGCAGGAGCGATAGCCGACGTGGCACGCCCCGCCTTTCTGTTCGACTTTGATTAGCAGCGCATCGGCATCGCAATCAAAGGCGACCGTTCGCACGGTTTGCGTGTGCCCCGAAGTCTCCCCCTTGATCCAGTATTCCTGGCGGGAGCGGCTCCAGAAGCAGACACGCCCTGATTCTAATGTCTTCCGCACAGCCTCACGGTTCATGTAGCCGACCATCAGGACCTCTTTGTTTTCGTCGTCCTGTATAATGGCAGGAATTAAACCGTTCTGATCGGTCTTGAGTTGATTTAGAATTTCCATTTTTTCTCCTTGTTTGGCAAAAAATAGGCATAAAAAAAGCCGTAGACAACGGGGTTCGTATGCCTACGGCTTTGGTTTCTAGATATGAGTCCAAAGATTTATATCAGCAAAGGCACACTGCTCCCCTCAACACGATGCCACCACCAATGCCAATGATGAAATGTGATTTGAAACTGTGGTTGTCGGTTCAGGGTTTGCATAATGCCTTTCAACTTCCTATTTGTCAGATTACTTAAAGCATATCATAATGCCAGTTTCGGTGTCAAGAAAAATCCGATGCGGTGTTCTCACCCAACCAGCGGCTGCAAAAACTCGATGCTTCGACGCGCAATTGTCTCTGGATCCGGCTCAAAATTGAAGACCTCGGTCGAAAGGTAACCTGTGTAATTGATTTCCTTCAATGCCTCGATGATTGGTGGGTAATCCACATTACCTGAACCGGGGAGATATCCGTTATCGTCGTTGGTGTGAAAGTGTGCCACGTGTTCGGCGTATTTGCGGATTTGCGTGGGCATATCCAAGTTTTCGGCTGCTGTACTTGTTACATCAAGAATTATCTGGAAATTCGGGTTATCAACCGCTTGGACCATCTCTACCGCTGCCGCGGGTGTAGTGATGAAATTTGTATGTTGGCTTGCCAATGGCTCCATGCACAGAATGACGTCCTGCTCTTGAGCGAATTCTGCACACGCTGCGAAGGTGTCTTGGGCGTAGCCCCACGCCTGCTCTGGTGTCAGTGGATCTAGTACGTTGCGTTCATTGGGTGAACCGATGACCATGATCTGCCCGCCCAGATCAGCGCAACACGAAATCAGTGCAAAAAAATAGTTGCGTGTTTTCTCGCGGATATCTTCGTCGGGGTGATTGACGTGCAATCCCTTTGGCGAGACCAGCAACCAGTGAAGTCCGGCGATCTCGATCTTTGCTGTATCCGCCGCTTTTCGGATGCGATCCTTTTCGGTTTGGCTGATGTCCACCACCGATTCCGTGAGCGTGAAAGGTGCGAGCTCCACCGCATCGTAGCCGAGGTTGGCAGCGCACAGAAAAACATCTTCGATTTGCCAATCCTCAAACATTTCGTTGCAGATAGCTAGTTTCATGATCTACTCCTGATTCCGTTTATAGTGGACCTTAGAATTAATGAAACACTCTAAACCGGTGCGGTTTCCAACCGCACCTACCGGGTGGGGTTGAATGCGGTGCGATTAGGAAACCGCACCTACCGGGGGGCGAAAGCGTCTATTTATTTTTGGAATTCACCATAGATGCTGTGAATGAGCCCCGATAGATCGGGATTCGCGGAGTTACGGCACACGGCACCCCGATGAATCGGGATTCAAAGCAATGTGCCTACTACAATTAGGGATCTTCCTTCCACCGTTGGATGAGATCCGTATCAATCTCAAACTGATCCAGCACCTTTGTGATGACGAAATTAATCATATCATCAACTGTTTTAGGGAAGTGGTAAAAACCGGGCATGGCAGGCAGCACTACCACGCCGAGTTGGGACAACTTGAGCATATTTTCGAGATGGATGGCACTGAGCGGTGTCTCTCGTGGCACGAGGACCAGTTTGCGCCGCTCCTTGATGCAGACATCGGCGGCGCGCTGGATGAGGTTTCGGGAAATGCCCGCTGCTATTGCGCCTATAGTCCCCATGCTGCACGGTGCGACGACCATACCCGCAGTGCGGAAGGATCCACTGGCGATTGACGCTCCGATGTCGGATTGATGGTGGTAAATCACCTGATCTGACGGGTAGCCGATTAGGGATTCAAGGCGGAAATTGTCCAGATCTACGCGGAGCTGCAATTCTTCCCACAACGCCCTTGCGCCGGAGTCGGAAATCGTCAGGTGGATTTCATAGTCGTCACACTGGGTGAGGGTCTCCAACAGACGGACACCGTACACAACGGCACTCGCTCCCGTTATCCCGACAATTATACGCTTCAAGCAATCCTCCCGGCCTCGTAAGATGCGATGTATGAAAATCTGATTTGCCTTTTAATTAGTTTGTAGAAAATTGAAGTAGACAATCTGTCCAACCCTTTTCATACCCACCGTTCTTTCAAATCGGATTCATCGTAGATTACATCTTCTTCTTCAATATCGCGCATCGCTGCAGCCAATGAAAGATGTGACCAATCCAAATCCTCTTTTCGTACACTTTGGCGCTGCATTAGAAATTCAATGAAATCCAGTGTTTCTGCTTGTAACGGTTCAGGTAATTTCTGGACCTGTTCATGAATCCTTTCAGCAGTGGTCATAACAGCCTCCTGATAGAGGGTGTATTACTCTTAATGGAACGGCGGTAGGTTGTCGTCGGCATTAAACGCTAGAGGCTTCAATTCGCCGATGACCTCCAGATCGGTACGCAGCTTGGCATCTTCGAGCAGGGCTTCGGAGATGTCCACCTCTGCTAGACCGAGGGTGCTTTCAATGCGCACCACTTTTGATTCTTCAGGCGGGGTCAGTCCAACCGTGTTCAGTGCGATCTCAATAGCTTCCCGGTCTGTGTCGTAGTAGAAGGGTGTTTTCGACTTCTGAGGTCCCATTCCGGTGATGCCGTTCATGTAAGTTGCGTGCCGATCCATCTTTTCTACAAGACGTGTCGTGGTGAAGTCTGCCAATCCAACGCCTGTTGCGTTGCCGTCACTATCGTCGGTCAGATCTCGGACGAAGATTCGCACAATCGCTGGCTTCTCTGGCTCTGGTTCAAGGATCTGCATCATTCGACCGATGATGTTTGTATCCATGCCTGTCCCGCTGATGTTTTTGCCCATCCAATCTACGATTAAGAGATCGAAGGCATCGAACGGCAGACGCCCCATCAACGATTTGGATTCGACGAGGAGCTCGCGTTCACGGCGCATGATCTCGTCGGCGCGCATCGCGGCGACTTTCGCTGTCTGTTCGTGTGCGTTTTCGACCAGTCCAACGCCAAAACCAACCCTTCCAGCGTCTATGAGCAAGCCGGTAACTGTCCGGATGATATGCTCGAATCCGTAGTGGAAGAAGGCACGATGGTACATATTCGCACCGTGCTGTTTGCCAAATCCGATCGTCAACATCTTCAGGGTGCCGCTCTCAACCGTGCCTCTGAAATCAGTGTGTGCTTTGATCCGATTGACTGGGACAATGTGATCTGCGTTGGCGGCGTAGGTATCAAGGAATACCGGCAGCCCGTCAGCAGTTTGACCAATTTCGACGACTTCCATAGTTGCCTTAATCGGTACACCGACCGTCTCTTCGGTGACGCCGTAATGCTCTAGCACGGCTCGCTGTCCTTCTGCGGTTGCGCCACCATGACTCCCCATCGCTGGCACAACAAACGGTTTTGCACCGATGTCCTTGAGGTAATCTGCTGTTGCTTTAATGACGACGGCAATGTTTGCAACCCCGCGGCTGCCGCCACCGATAGCGACGGTATCTCCTTTGCCGACGATTGATGCTGTGCCGATCTGATCCAATTCCTCTTTAACCGCTGCGGGCAAATCTGCGACGACAGGGGTATCAAAATGTTGTTTTATACGAACCATTCTTGGTAGTGCCATTGATTGAGTCCTCCATATCTGTGAAATGTTGATACCATGTTATCAGAAGTTAGGGCGAATAACAAGAGAGAAATGCGTGGAGCGTGAAACGTGAAAGACATTTGTTCATTAGTGAAGTGGTGAACTATGGTAGATTTTAGAATTAATTAGACACTGCAAATCGGCGAGGTTAGGAAACCTCTCCTGCTGGGGATGGAAAAATCTGTTCTATGACCCCGGTAGGTGCGGTTTCTAACCGTACCGCATAGGCACCGTAGTGTGGGTTGAAGCGGCGCAGTTGGAAACAGCGCCTACCAAACACGGGGAGCGAAAATGTCTATTTATTTTTAGAATGCACCATAAATCGGTTTCTGTTGTACGATCTCTTAACATGAGCGAAGGCAAAGATCAATCCGTCTGACTGGTCATAGGCGCACTAAAATGTCCGTCCACTTGCCTCAATGAACGGTTTGAGTTCCTTGACCAATTGCTGGAATTTGTCTGGGCGGAGTGACTGTGCTCCATCAGATAACGCGTTTTCAGGATCAGGATGGACCTCAATCATCAGTCCGTCCGCACCGGCGGCAACGGCAGCTTTCGCCATCGGATTGACATATTCCCAATGCCCTGTCCCGTGGCTCGGATCGGCGATGATGGGCAGGTGGCTCATCTTCTTGATTACCGGAATTGCGTTCAGGTCAAAGGTGTTCCGCGTCGCCGTTTCAAAGGTACGGATACCCCGTTCACACAAAACAACGTTGTAATTGCCCTCGGAAAGAATGTATTCTGCTGAAAGCAGAAGTTCGTTGACTTCCGACATCATGCCCCGTTTAAGCATCACAGGCTTTTTCGTTTCGCTGAGGCGTGAAAGCAGGCCGTAGTTCTGCATATTCCGTGCACCGATTTGGATAATATCGGTGTACTGTTCAACAAGTCGGAGGTCGTGGCTATCCATTAATTCTGTGATGATCAGGAGTCCCGTTTTGTCCCGCGCTTCGGCGAGGTATTGCAGTCCCTCCTCTCCAAGTCCCTGAAAGCTATAGGGCGATGTACGCGGTTTGAATGCTCCACCTCGCAGGATCTGTGCGCCGGATTCTTTGACGATCTCCGCCGATTCCAAAATCTGTTCCCGACTTTCGACAGAGCAAGGTCCAGCCATCAGGATTAACGGATCGCCGCCAATTTCAACATCTCCGATTTGTATTTTCGTTCTTTCGCCGGGGCGAATCTCGCTGCTTGAGAGCTTATACGGTTCTAGGATTGGTACAACCTTATTGACGCCACGCATTGACTCCAGTTGTTGCAACTCATGCTTGCCGCGTTCGTCCCCAATCGCTGCGATAACGGTACGCTCTGTGCCCTGAATCGGATGGGGCGTATAGTTGAGCACCTTGATTTGAGCGATGACGGCATCAATGGATTGTTGTTCCGCTCCTGCTTTCATAACGATGACCATGACGTATCCCCTTGACCAGCCCCTTTTACTCTACTTAGGACTTACGCAGCCAAACGGTTAAAGCCCTATAGTTCGACGATTCATCGCCGCTGGACACCGGTCCCAACGCCCGATGAATCGGGCAACTACAATCGAAGAGCGTAAGTCCTGTCTACTAATGGTGGTTTTGAAAGAGCAAGCTAGGTTTGGCTCAAACTCACCCGCTCGATCTTTCCTGATTCAATCTGTAAGTCACGCCAATCGGAATCTGCATCCGGTTTCACCTTCAGGCGCCAAGAAAAGGATAACGTTGAATCGCCGCCATTATAGAATACCACATCCCCGTAACCCTCCATAGGCGGTCGTGTCAGTGATAGGAGATTCTGAGGTAGGCAATGCTCACCGTCCTCCGTTCGCACTTCTAACATTGGCACAACCGCGCTCTGGGTTTCACTCGTACCAAGCAGAAGCGGGCCATAGCACGAGGTAACAACTCCGTGGCCCCAATTCCGTCCGTGTCCCGCTGCAACTGAGCAGACAGCACCGCCCATATCCGCGTGTTCCCTGCCACCGCGAAGCACTCTCCGCGCTATCTTTAGACGCCTTGATGCGCTTCGGAATGCCCGCGTGGCAAACTCCGGGTTGCCGCTGAGTTGGTAAGCGAGGGTCATGGCTGCTGTCGATGGTTCTCGAATCGGCTGCACGGAACCGTCGTCAGACCATTCACCCCAATACGCCATATCCGCTCGGCGACCAACACCATGCTCCCGTCGCCGGACCTCCTGCGGAAAGATGAGCGCAAGGTGTTCTGGTATGGGCGGCATCCCTACTAGTTGACCGCGCATAGGCTGATCAAAAGTAGTGTCCTGAAACGTGCGGCGATAGTAGCTGATTGCGGCTGCAGCGGGATCGTGGTAGGGGTCAAGTACGGATTCAACGAGTGGTTCGACAATTCGTTTTGCTGCATCCCTGAAAATTGTATCCTCGGACAGATGGTAGAGATCGCCCAACGCATAAATCGCACCGGAGGCGAGCAGATTTTCAATTCCCGTCAACGGATCGCCTGAGAGGTGATGTGTGCCGTGAGCGGCTATCCCGTGTAGATTTCTCTCTTCGACTTCTGCTTCGCCCAAGCCATTTCCGTCCAAATCCCAGAGCAGCGGCATTGGTGACTCAGCGGCGATAATTCGCTCTGCTCGTTTCTGACCATATCGCAACGACCAATCGAGGTAACGTTCTTCTCCCGTGATTCGGTACGCTGCAAGGGCGATGTGGATAAATCGGAAATGTTCGGCAAGCTCGTATGCCGTAGCTGCGTCGTTATGGACTGTTCGGCTGCCAATGTAGTAGCCGCAAAAATTATCGCGGTCATAGTCGTACCAAGCGGGGATCTCCTCCACCCAATTCCCAATATGTTCGGCGGCATCCATCAGCATCGAACGCGCTTCCTGATCGTCCGGCACAAGATCTATGTATCGCGGTAGAAATAGCAGAAACGGCTCCGTGCCGTGGTGCGCTTCCGCCTCTGGTTCATAGCCGTGAAGACATTCGCGTTCAATCCAACCCGCCAATGCGGATTTCAGGTCTCCGAAATGCTTCAAAACGGTCTTATCCCCGGTCACAAGGTAGTGTGGAAACCATGCCAAAGCGTAATTGGCTTCATCTTCACCGCCTCCGTTTGGTCCGGGCGGGTCGAGTGCCATGCTCTGCTTCAGCCACTGATCCATCTCTTCACGGAGATCTACATAGTATTTGTAACACTCTTGAAGGGTGTTGTTCATTAGGTCCTCTTTTAAGTTTGGGTCAAGCCTCTGACGGTACTGGCAGTTCAGGGAGGTATTGATATTCCGGATCCGTCTCCTGTATCTTTAGGATTGTAATAATCTCCTTCCAAGTTTCATAAAGACCGGCGGGACAATGCGGAAGTTCATGTTTAATTAGCCTATGCAATTTCCCTAGATTGTAGCATGGGACTGCAGCATACATGTGGTGTTCTATGTGAAAATTCATGTGCCAGTATAGAAACTGAACTAGCGGATTAAGGGTAATCGTCCGACAGCAGAGTCGGAAATCCGGCACATTGTCCGTAAGTCCTACATGTTGGGTAGTATTGCATAGGAAAAGGAGCCATCCGCCGTATGCCGGAGCCAACGTGATAAGGACCGGCACCAACCAGAGACCGAAGTAGAGTGAGACACCAACGATTAGGATGTGCCCCACGAGTTGGGTGCGAGCCCAGTTGAATAACTCCCGTCGTTTCTCCATATCTGACTCAGGGAACATGACTGTTTTTTCATGATCATCCAACTTGCCAAGACTGAGCCGAATAATCGATTTCCACCGAGCGTAGAACCCCCATGGGTTCACAACCGCACTTTTGAGGAAGCCGGTGAATGTCAACTTTACTGGGAACACAACTTCATAATCGTCCGGAGGGTGCAGGGTATATTTGTGATGTTCGGAGTGGCTTGCCCAGAACCGAACGTGGTTATACGCACCAAGAAAACTAAAGATTCGCAGGAAGAAGACATTCAGGAATCTCGTCTTGAAAACCGAGTTGTGAACCAGTTCATGGAACCCATTCAGGAGGAATGCCCACATGGTTCCATGGAGGAATAGAATCAACAGCAATACCGGCAAGGGCAGATGCGCTGCGGCGTAGAAAGCGCCGGTGCCTGTCAACGCGAGCAATCCGAGATGGCCGAGGGTTTGGAGCATTCCTTTCCAGTCGCTGCGTTGGTTAAGGGATCTAAACACTTCACGGTCAATTTGTGGTCTATACCAATTAATTTTTCGTTGATCCACGTCACTGTTCATACGGCGTGTTTCCTTTCGATTTGGTGGTCGGGGGAACGTACAAATTTGCTCCTATAATGTCCTGCTGTATCTTCTTTACCCACCTGCCTCGACTTGTTCAATAAGTGGTTTGAGGTTAGCAAAGTTAATTCGCATCGCGTCTGCGCCAGAGCCATTCGGTGGAAGGTAGTGTGTGCAGACCGCAAAAACGACATCGCAACAATGGTCGCGGAGATTGCGCAGCACTGTCAGGTAATCGACATCACCTTCGCCCAAAGGGCAGTACTCAAAATCAAGTTTGTAGCCATCGTTGACACGCAAATCCTTCACATGGAGCGAATGGAGATACGGGCACACATTCATAAAGCCTGTCGCCGCCGAATCCAATTCCCCGGCGGTCAGGTTATCGGACGGATGCCACATAATTTTAATCCGCTCGGAGCCGACCCGTTCAACCAGCGCGCGACAGTGGCTGGTGGTGTTAGTATAGTGCCACGGCAGGTTGGCGAGGACAACATCAATGTTGTATTTTTCAGCTTCATCCGCTACGATCGAGAATATTCTGACCAATTTTTCCATATCAATGTCGGTGATGATACCTCCCCGCGTCATCCAACGCATGGGCCATGTCGGCTTGCCGGCTGAATATTCGCCGGGCCAGGCGAAAGTGTAAGCCAACACCGAATCCGCACCGAGACGGTTGGCAGCCCGCATGCTCTGAGTGAGGAGATTGAAGTCTTTTCGGAACTCAGGATGGTCCTGGAACGTCTCCAATTCCAGATCTGCCAAATGGATATGACCAAAAGCACCCCCGGTGCCAATCATAAACAGTTCGACCCCGTGTCGGGCAGCTCGCTCACCCAGCTTATCAACGCTGGCATCGGTTACTTCGCCACCGATTGCCCAGTCGAGATCGGTGAACCAACCATACTTCGCACCGAGTTCCTCCGCGAGGGCAAGTTCTTGGTCAAAAGGTAAGCCTGACATTTGAAGGAACATCCCAATTTTGAATCGGTAGTCGGTCATCGGCTATCATCTCCTGTCTACGTTGTTGTAGTCGCTATATTGATAGACGCATTATACCACAAAATTCTCAAAAATTCCTAATCTCTGTTGACATTTGACAGATTATAGTGGATTTTAGAATTAATGAAACACTCCAGACCGGTGCGGTTTCCAACCGCACCTACCGGGTGGGGTTGAATGCGGTGTGGTTAGAAACCGCACCTACTAGGGGCGAAAGTGTCTATTTATTTTTTGAATTCACTATAAATCAATTTTAATGTGCTCCCGATGAAATCGGGATTAAGAAGCTTGTGGTTGTCCTATGGTCGAAGAACTGTCTGCGTTTTGGGCAGGTACAAGACCTGCCCCTACATTTGAACGATTCTCCAAAATCTGTAGGGGTTGGGTTCCCCAACCCGTTGGGCGGGGAAACCCCGCCCCTACAAGACAATCTATGAAGTTTCAATAACTGGTAGCTGACGTTAGATTAATATATAAAGCCGTACATTCGTCTGCCAAGTATAACCCCCAGTATACTCCAGAAACTGGCAAGCGTGAATTCTCCTAAAATTAAGCCTAGGAAGAAATATATGGCTTGGCGATGTCCTTTCAACCCCCCGTACTTGAGAATAACCCATTTGGCGAACCAACTTAGGAAGATGGAAAACCAGAAGGGGTTTATCGCATAGCCAGCCGATATAACGTATCCTGCGGGGTGAAGACCCCACCACAGAAATCTCATCCGCATTGCCATGAGGAAGATAACGCTTACAAACCCGGTGAGCATACTAGCTAAGTCATTTGTCCTACCTTCTGTGGGAAAGGTGAGCCACTGTTCAAGCCGGCGAAAACCATCGGCAGCAAAACGCATCAGTGAGCTTCCACCGTCTTTGTATCCGATATGCAGGTAAATCCAGAAGAATATAGACGCACTGAATACCATGGCTATGAGTATGGCAGCGAGTAATATTCTATTATTTAGTCTAGCTTCTTGTGCGAGTTTGAAGGATTCAAGCTGGTGCGGCATTGGATGTGGCCTGTAGGTACGGTTGAAGTAAAAGAAAAAGGAAAGTATCGTTAGGTTGGCAGCTCCAATACTTCGTGTGCCAAGCGCATTAACCATCATGATTGGTGGATCGCCATAAGCAAAGTCGTGTATAGGAGTCCCAAATTCCACACGTATTCGGGTGATGGCTATTGAGAAGGCGAGGTATAGCAAAAAGAAAAGCAGAATGATCCCTATCGACATCCCGGCTCTGTAGCAAAATAGGGTGATGAAAGCCATCCCACCGAGGATTCCGCAGAGTGCCCATCTGTACCGGATCGGTTCATCAGAATCATCAATTCCTGTTTTACCGATGATTGTCTTGAAAACCCGTACTAGATGCCTTCGACTCAGCCAGAGTGCGATTACCGCTATCCCCATGGCACCTCCAAAGGTCTGCTGGTTCAACTGTGCAAGATAGAAAGAACCACTCAGCCCAGCGACTCCACGGAAGCCTATCATACTTCCGACAACTTTCTGGGTTTTCCAGAATAGGTAGAAAAACCAGCAAGAAAAGGACATGTCCAAAGGCATGAAGAAGGCAAGTCCCGCAATACAGGGGACAAGCCCTACGGGCATCCAGCCGACGGCATTCCACGGCTTTTCTGTTAGATAGGCACCGATATTATGACGATAAGGGTTGAAACCGAGGTCGGGTATTACGGGATAGAGGTAATTGAGTCCGTTGATAAGGCTGATACCACCACCAACGGTAAATCCAATCCACATCAGCTTGTTAGCGAAAAAGCCTTCGCCAACCTTTGTCATTTCGAGTGGCAATTGGATGATGGGATAGCTGAGTTTTTCTTCCTCAACCCACTGTCTCCTTACGACTACATTAATGCAGAGCATCACGAAAACCAAGACAATGGTAAAACTGATCCACGACACTGCCGGTACAAACCACCCTTCAATGTACCGAAGGGTGTACAGACTGGAATCACCTTTGTAGTAGGGTTCTAATATCCTCTTGTCACTTACGGCTATCCAAGTGGGGATGTATTTGTGAAAAAGGGTCCCCCAATCGTTCTCAATGGTTGCAAATCCAAAGGCGTGCTCTATGACAGGGGCGAGTGTCTGCATCATGTCGGTTGCGCTTAAAGCCGATGCAATACTCAGCATCGCGTAAACGACAATCAAGTCGCCTTGGGAGAGGGAAATTTTAGGCAGGTACTTTCTCAGCAGCAGGTTCAGAGCAGCGAGGATGGAAATGAACAAAATGACGTTGAAAAACAGCGCCATGTTTGTAGAAACAGCTTGATACTGATAGGGTTGTTTGGATAGAACAAGCCAATAGCTGTTTAGGGGTATCAGGATTAGCCCAATGGCGATTCCACGTAACGTATTTCCCGATGATTTCCTCGTCACCATGTCTTCCTTCATAGAAGCTAGGCGGACAAAAGTTTAGGTACCCTGATTCTTGGATGAGCACGACAGAAATTTGCTCAACACGGCAGATTTCCGACCTCAAATTCAACGGAAGGTTAGATCGTTATTCTTTGTTTTCTGTATCTTCAGCCTATCCGCAGGCTCCGGTCTTCTAGTGGTAGATCTACTCGCACATTACCGCGTCGATGGGATTCGCGCATGCCGATAGCAATCTCTAAAGCCTCTCTACCAAACTCTCCCGGACAGATTCGTTCTTCACCGAGCTCAATAGATTTGCAAACCCCTTCCATTGCGTCCACGAGTGAACTACGTGGATACCAAGGATTGGGGAATTGACACTGAATGGGGCCGCCATCTTCCGGATGTGTACTCCAGAGCTCAAACTGTGCGTGGGCATTGCGCGAGACGATGCGTCCTTTTTCACCGATAAATTCCAGCGTCCATCCAAAGGTTGAAGTATCAGTTCGGCTATTCATGTATGTCCGTACACCATTCTCGTAGACGATGTATCCGGTGCCGGAAAGATCTTGATTGGCTGCTGCCGCTTCGTCGCTATCCATCACACCGAAAACCCACTTGGCGGGTGCACCGGCGAAGAGACGGAGGAGGGCAAAGGTATGACTGTGCAGGTTTGATAGACTGGAGGTGCTATGACAGATCATCGATCGCAGTTCACCGATTGCTCCGTCCGCGATCGCCTGTCGTGCGTTGGTATACCAGTTGTACCAGTTGAGGTGACAGGCAATTGCCAGAATCGTACCGTGCTGGCGACACGCTTCAATCATGGCATCCGCTTCGGCAAGGCTAGGACACATTGGCTTGGTTGCATAGATTGCTTTGACGCCAAGCTCTGCCAAGCCGATGGTAACCTCTGCCCGTTCCGCGGGTCGGGTTGTCACGGAAACAATATCAGGTTGCTCTTTTTCGACCATTTCCCGATAGTCGGTGTAAAGAGCTTCGACCCCCCAACGCCGTTTGAAATCATCGAGTTTTGATTGGTCGACATCTGCAGCGGCAATCAGATCGACGTTTCTTGCTTCAAGCATCCCCGGTGCATGGGCAAAGGGCCAAGGGTAGTGTGGGTTACCGATTACTTCATCGTCGATGGTGCTGCCCATCCTACCACACCCAACAACAGCGCCGCGGTAGATACGTTTGGGTTCACTTTCGTTGATAACTCGAAATGCTTCTCCTATAGGTTGAGCCATGCGATTTTCCCTTTCCTGATCTGAGTTGATTGGCAATTATGGTGAATTCTAAAAATAAATAGACACTTTCGCCCCCGGTAGGTGCCGTGGTGGGCTGAAACGGCGCAGTTGAAAACAGCGCCTACCAATTTGGAGTGTTTCATTAAATTCTA
Source organism: Candidatus Poribacteria bacterium (assembly GCA_965208425.1). Lineage (GTDB taxonomy): Bacteria > Poribacteria > WGA-4E > WGA-4E > PCPOR2b > PCPOR2b. The sequence continues at coordinate 1,613,010 of OZ242335.1, forward strand.
AAATCTACTATATATTTGATGTGGCTATCCACTGTTTAGGCTTCGATCGGCTAGGGGTAGTTCAAGTTTCTCACCACCCCGAAGGTGTGATTCCCGTATCGCAATACCGATTTCAAGGGCTTCACGCCCGTATTCCCCGGGACACAACGTTTCTGTGCCTTCGTCGAGATCTTTGACGAGTGCCTCAATAGCGGCTTGCTGAGAACTAACAAATCGCTTCGGGTTGGGAAACTGCCGGCGAACCGGTTCTCCGGTCTGAGTGCTGATGGAGCGATCCGGGTAACGGGTCCACATCTCAAAGTCGGCGTGCTCGTTGCGGGAGGAGAGCCAACCATCGCTTCCGATAAAATCGAATTGATGCCAGCCACCGGTGGTGATGAACCCCCGGACATCATTCTCGTAGAGAATCATGCCGCTCCGCCTGTTATCACTGTCGATATGTCCAACGACCCACTTGGCGGGCGCATCGGCAAACAGACGAAACAGAGAAAGTGTGTGCCCTCCGTGCATGTAGCTACAAAGCATTGATGTTAGCTTGCCAATCTCTCCCGCTCGAATGGCTTCTAGACAGGCTAAGAACCAAGGACTCCAGTTTTGGTGACAGGCAATCACTAGAAGGACGCCATGCTTCCGACACGCTTCGATCATCGCGTCAGCTTCGGCGAGACTTGGTGCTATCGGCTTGGTTGCATAGATTGCCTTTACCCCACCCGCTTCTGCTGTTCCGATAACAACCTCCGCTCGTTCCGCAGGTCTGGTGGTTACACTCACAATGTCGGGTTTCTCGTTGGCAAGCATTTGCCGGTAGTCGGTGTAGAGGGCATTGACGCCCCAACGGCGTTTGAAATCCTCCAACTGGTCCGGCAACAGGTCTACCCCCGCGACCAATTCCACTCCCTTTGCTTCGACGTAGCCGGGCGCATGCGCCATCGGGTAAAAAAAGTGGGGTCGTACGTCGTCTTCGTCGTCGATAGTGCTCCCAATTCGTCCGCAACCGATAACGGCTGCTCGATAGGCTGCCATATCAATTACCTCCTCAAAGCGCTCTGGGGACATCTTTTTGAATCGTTCCGATAAACAAAGAGGGCAATCCCCTTTGTGTAGTGACGGACTGTCACCGAAATGATAAGGAGATCACCCTCTCAGATTGCTGCTTTGATTTCACCCACGGAATATATCCCGTGATTAGTGTGAGGCTTTAATTTTTCCCCACGTTGTCGTAAGGCGGTCGGCAGGATTGACGGATAAGAATGCGTCTTGTCCTGTCTCCATATTTGCCTTAATCTCCTCTTCACTCAGCTGCCGCGTCCAGAAGCGGAATTCGTCGAGGAGACCTGCGTATGGGTTGTTCCCATCAACGCGCTGTCCGAGATGGATGCCGAAAGCCTGATTTCTGGTGACAGAAGCCTCGTCTCCCTTACCTGAACCGACCTTTCTGCCATCAACATATATGTCGAGTGTAGCACCTCTGCGGACAAAAGCGTAATGGTGCCACTGGCCATCGTTATACGCCTTTGGCGTTTCCACGATGGGACCATTGGGTTCTACACCATCCCAGAAGAGACATGTGATATTATTTGGGGGGTGCGTTCTGATCCAGAACTGCGGTTCGCCGCCGCCCACATTGAATCCCCATATTAAACTTCCAGCATTCGCCCCCTCGTCATAATTGAACCAGATCTCTGTGGAGAAGTCGTCAGCCCCAACATCCATGGAGTCATGCCAAGGCATGTCCACGAAGCTGCCGCCTTTACCATCCAGTTCAATTGCGCCGCCATGTTTTCCGTTGGCAACAAACTTGGCATCCTGAATTAACTTACCGTCGTTTACCCCCAAGGGGCTCAAATCTTCTGCCACATTTCCCTTCCCTTCATCCATTGGAAGGTAGATAACCAAACCGTCAGTGTCTGCCGCGGTGTGTCCCACGATAGGTATAAACACAAGGACTATGACCAACAATGCTGCAATGACATAGTTAAACATGAGTTGTTCCTCCTTTGACATATTCTCAAACCTAAAGGACTCAGATTTTTCGAAATCCGTTCGTTAGTGAGATTTTGTTATTAATAACATTTGCTATTCAAAGGTAGTTTGACGGCGCCTCCCTAATGCGAGGTTGGGGCTGAGAAGCGTGCCATGGGCGATGTTTCGCCCACATTTACAAGAAAACATTGTAATCCCGGTTTTTATCCCTAGTGATTACAAACTATATTAACTACCAACCCCTTGCGAATACAAGGGGTTGGTTTCGTTGGGCTGTCCGTATCTCCGGCTCTTGACAGAGAGAAGCAGCCAAGCCCTTACGAAACATCCGGTTTGGTTGCATCGTACTGATGCGTACCAAACCGTGAATCCACGATTCTATAAGCGTTGTCACAACGTAACGGAATCGGGACGACAGTTAGCCTATCTCCCCAAGCTAAGGTATTGGAAGATAGACCTAAAGGAGTTTTCCTAGGTCCACGCTTTTGAGGGAACAAACTTCAATGGAGATGATACCATTTGCGATTGGGAACGTTTTGCCAGTTAATGCTATCAGCCCGATTACTCAAATCGGGCTTTGATCTGTCCCCAAGTTATGGTTAACATTCCATTGGGAGAAACCCCCAGAAGCGGACCGAATCCTAGGTTCATGTTGTCTTTAATCTCATTGACGGGCAGTGCACGATTCCAGATGCGCACCTCATCGATGATGCCGTGGAAGTTTCTGAAGCCAGCAAAACTCCCACCGATCCGGAGATCGTTGTCAACATCTTTCAATGGTAGCGCCTCGTTACCTTTATCCTCGAACACCAATTTCCCATTGAGGTAAACGCGGTGCTCGCCCTCTTTCCAAGTCCCAGCAGCGTGATACCAGACGTCGTTATTTACAGCAGCGTCCGGATTCGGGTCATTGTTTTTCCTCGACCCCTTTTCCACGCTGAGTTGGAGGGTCAGCTTTACGCCGTGCTTTCTAAACTTGAGCGCGAAACCGCCCCTCAACGGGTCGCAGTCGCAACTATCATTAGTAATCGATTCCTTAGCGATGAGTCGTGGAGCGGTAGAGATCCCTTCCCCTTTCATGAGGAACCAACACTCGGCAGTACCTGCGGATTCATGCAATTGGAGTTCCTTAGAATTTTTCGTTTCGATAATCACAACATCATCATCGCCATCAAATTCTATTGCCTTTCCATGCTTTCCTGCCACCCATTGTGGTCCCCCTTCGAGTTTTCCATGGTTGCCGAGTCGAGTCCGATCAAAAGCTGTATCCCCTTCCCCTTCATTAAATGGCATGTAAAGGATCAAAGAGTCGTCATTTGCATATTTCTGGGCGTTGGTCAGAGATGGAAGGATTAAAAGGCTGCCTATCGCGAAAGTGAGAAACAATATCCTCATGACTTTGTCCTCTGAGATTTGGGTATCGAGATATGAATCTCGACCTACAGGTTGAGCGCGACGAAATCCTGATAGATCGGGATGCTCAGAACGGTATTGAAAAATGCCTGTCTACGTGTTGTCAAATGTCAACACACCCTAATAGGATGTTAAGTGCGAATCTATTACGAGATAGCAAGTGCAATCGGGAACGCGTTGCCGGTCAATGCTATTAACGCAATCACTCAAATCGGGCTTTGATTTGTCCCCAAGTTGTGGTTAACATTCCATCGGGAGAGACACCTAGCAGTGGGCCAAATCCCAACTTCATGTTGTCTTTAATCTCATTTATGGGCAGCGCACGATTCCAAATGCGAACTTCATCAATAATGCCTTGAAAGTTTCTGAGACCTGCGAAAGTCCCACCGATTCGGAGATCGTTATCTACATCTTTCAATGGGACTTCCGGGTTTCCTTTATCCTCGGACACCAATTTCCCATTGAGGTAAACACGGTGCTCACCCTCCTCCCAAGTCCCTGCGACGTGATACCAGACATCGTTATTTACAGCAGCATCTGGATTCGGATCATTGTTTTTCCTTGATCCTTTTTCCACGCTGAGTTGGACGTTAAATTTTCCATGCTTTCTAAACTTGAGCGCAAAACCGCCCCTCAACGCGTCGCAGTCGCAATGATCGTTAGTAATTGACTCCTTGGCGATGAGTCGAGGTGCGGTAGAGATTCCCTCCCCTTTCATAAGGAACCAACACTCCGCAGTACCTGGGGATTTATGCAATTGGAGTTCTTGGGAATCTTTCGTTTCGATGATTACAACATCGTCATCGCCATCAAATTCTATCGCCTTTCCGTGCTTTCCTGCCACCCATTGTGGCCCACCCTCTAGTTTTCCATGGTTGCCGAGTCGAGTCCGATCGAAAGCTGTATCACCCTCTCCTTCATTGAATGGCATGTAAAGGATCAAAGAGTCGTCATTTGCATATTTCTGGGCAGGAGTTAAAGATGGAAGGATTAAAAAGCTGCCTATCGCCAGAGTGAGCAATAATATCCTCATGACCGTATCCTCCTATTCCTAGGTCTCGGATAATTTTTAACTTTCACGCTTTACGAGAAAATAGGGGAGATACACCCCAAAACGGTTAAGGAATGAGAATTTAACTACTGATACATTTTGATCGACTCTCCCTTATGGGAAGGAGAAATCAGAGCAGGTTAATGATGGAGTTATTTAGTTGCCAGTCTCAAAGAACTTGTAACCTCACTGTGGATAGTATCCTTGATGGAGCTGCATGAATTGGAGACAGATAGTTTAACCTCAAGCAATATTATAACACAGATCCCGGAAAAATAGAACATAAACTGGCATTTGTAGCTGCAAGATACGAATGTTAGCAAAATCCCAACACAGTTTTTCATATCTTTCTGAGATGTTACCATTTTTTTGTAACTGTTTTGAATCTGTGCTATAATATCGGCGGTCCTAGTCCAAAAGTACGATTAGAAATTGTTCGACAGTTTTGAGTGATATCTCCCCCGTTTCATAGTGGGTTGTGTGTTTTTGAAAGATTAAAATAGAGCAGTGCTAATAGTCCATTCAAACCGTAACGTCGGAGAAATGAGCCAGCGAGCAGCAGCACCTGTTTCTGATGTAATCAAGACGTTGTAGTGCATCCCCAAACTAATTTCGTGGAGCAGCCATAGAAGGTAAAGGTTAAAATTACTGGCAAATAATCAATAGGAGGACAAGGTTATGAAGACACTGTTTCTCGTTTTGGCGATAGCTAGTCTTTTGATGTCTCCGTCTTTAAGTCCTGGTCAGAAATATGCAAATGATGAATCTTTAATCCTGTACCTTCCATTTAATGAAGGGGAAGGAGATACAGCCTTCGATAGGTCCAGATTTGGTCACCATGGTAAATTAGACGCACCAAAATGGGTTCCGGGCAAGTTTGGCAAAGCGTTAGAGTTTGATGGAGAAGATGATGTTGTCATCATTGAAACGAAAGATTCTAAGGAGCTCCAGATGGAAGGCTCAGACGGTACACTGGAGTGTTGGTTTATGATGAAAGGAGAAGGCAACGCAAATCTGCCTCGACTTATTGCCAAAGAATCAGTGACTAATGACTGGGTTGTCACGCACGGACGCGGCGGTTATACACTCCGCTTTCAAAAGTATTCTAAGTTTAACCTCCAACTCAGTGTGGAGGAGGGGTCACGGGAAATCAATAAAGAGAAAAAGGAGGCCGGTGTAGATTTCAATGTCTGGTATCATGCTGCCGGCACTTGGAAGAAGGCCGAGCACCGTGTTTATCTCAATGGGAAGTTGGTAAATGAGGATAAGGCGGCAGATCTGACATTTCCAGTGGAGGACAAGGAGAACGACCTGCGAATTGGCGGGACTTTCGCAGGGTTCAGAAACTTCCACGGCATCATCGATGAGGTGCGCATCTGGAATCGTGCGCTGCCTGTGAATGAGATAAAAGACAACATGAAGCTAGGGGTTGGTCCTCTTCTAAGCGTTTCTCCGGCTGGGCAGCTAACCACGGCTTGGGGACGAATCAAAGCGTGGCGGAAGTGATTCTGGCATACTACAAGCCCAAACGTCTTCGCCTGAAGTTATAATATAGTAAATGCTAAAAATAAATAGACGCTTTCGCTCCCCGGTAGGTGCCGTGGTCGGTTGAATCGGCGCAGTTGGAAACAGCGCCTACCAATTTGGAGTGTCCCATTAATTCTAAAATCTACTATAGTATTGCCCAAAAAGGGCAGTGACGCACTGAATCAGAAGCGGATGAGTCCACGTGCAACTTCCCCGTTCAGCATGTCATTAAACGCTTCGTTCACCTCCTCTAATTGATAGGTTCGGGTAATCAGTTCATCCAACTTGAGAATACCAGCGCGATAAAGCCCAAGTAGACGTGGCATGTCATAGCGGGGACGCGCCGAACCGTAGTTACTGCCCATTATTGTTTTTTCACCCCAGAACACAATCGCTGCGTCGAGGGACAGCGGTTCGAGAGGCGGCGCACCCACCCAGATCGCTTTTCCTCGATTGCGTATTGCCTGCACTGTTTGTTCATAGGTGGTGCGTGTGCCTATCGCCTCAAACGCATAATCTGCGCCCAACCCATCTGTCAAGGCTTGAATTTCTGGGATCGGATCAACGTCGCTGGCGTTGATTGTATGGGTAGCACCAAACTGGCGTGCCATTTCCAGCTTCGAGTCTACCAGATCGACTACAATAATTCTCTCAGCGCCGGCGATGGCTGCCCCCTGAACGACGTTTAAGCCGATGCCGCCGGCACCAAAAAGCACGACGCTACTTCCTGGCCGCACTTGAGCGGTATTGGTCGCTGCACAAACCCCCGTTGTGACACTACAACCGATGAGAGCAGCCGTATCCAGCGAGATGTCATCATCAAGCGGTATGGCGCATTCCTGCGGAATCACACTGTATTCCGCAAAGGAAGCCACCATCCCAAAATGGTGGATGGGCACCCCATTCTTTTTATAACGCGTTGTACCGTCAAGCAGGTTTCCACGTCCGCCCTGTCTTGACTTCATGCAGAGATTGCCATACCCCTGCGTGCAATAGCTACAGTGCCCGCACGACGGAACCCATGAGAGAATCACGCGATCGCCCGGTTTCACTAAGGTAACGCCTGAACCGACCTCCTCGACCACGCCTGCACCTTCATCTCCCAACACGATAGGGAATGGAACACTCAACAGGCCGGTGATTGCGTGGTGGCAGCTATGACAGACGCCAGTTGCTGCCATTTTAACAACGATTTCACCTGCTTGGGGTGCTTCCATCTCGATATCTTCTACGACAACCGGTTGGTTCAGTCCATATAAAACAGCAGCTTTCATAATTTTTTCCCCTCCAATAGTATTGTAATGACACAACCAGACCATTACTGGATTGTATCAGGCTTTGTTATCCCTGCTTGAAACGGAATATTGCCTACTATAACGATATGCTTCATCATCTACCTTGAGCCACCAAAGAAGATTCGCATGTGGATAATGTCGCCGATGATCGTCCAGAAGCCTCCGACCATATATCCCCCCAAAATCAATCCAAGGAAGAACGGGCGCGCTTGTCGATGGAGCTTAAGCCCACCATATTTGAGGACAATCCACTTGGCGATAAAGCCGATAAGAACAGAGAACCAGAAGACATTGATGTCATGACTATTTGAAATAGCATATCCCACCGGGTGAAACGGAAACCATAAAAATAACCTTCGCATCACAGTAAAGAAGAGGACAAACACAAAGCCAACCCCTATAGCTCCTGCCCCGGTATAATCAAATTCAGACGGATTCAGCATCCAGTTCTGTAAGCGAACATACCCGGCATTTGCAAATCGTTCAAGGGAGCTGCCTCCGGACTCGAATGCGATATGCAAATAGACCCAGAAGAAGCTGAGGGTTCCTACAATCAGGGCGAGAGTCATAGCAATAACCAATCCGCCAGTACCTCTCCTTGTTCGATTGGCTAAAGCGAATCCTTCGATTTGATGAGGCATCGGGTGAGCGCGGTAGGTAAAGTTAAAAAAATTAAGCATTGTCAACACTGTTAAGTTCCGAGCACCGAAACGACGAGATCCCAAAACATCGGGCAATATTTGATCTGGACCCGTAAAGACAAAATCGTGAAATGGGGCACCGAATTCGGCTCGAATCCGCGTCACGCCAAGTGATACAAGGTAGTAGAGTATAAAAAAGGTGATACCGATCCAAACAGCGAGCCCTGCCCGCCAGAGAAAAAGTGTTAGGAAGCCGATGCCTCCGATGGTGCCGAGGAGCGCGGTGCTATAGCGCATCGGTTCCTGAGAATCGTCCAACCTACTGTCGCCTAGTATACGCTTAACAACCACAACGAGATGTCTCCGGTTTGACCACAATGCCACCAATACAATGCCGAGGAGTGCGCCGAATGATTGCTGAATCTGAACAACGGCATAGGAACCTGCAACGAACTGAAGTCCCATAGCGACGACAACGACTTTCTGAATCTTCCAGAACCAATAGAAAATCCAGCAAGAAAAAGACATCTCTAGCGGCATAAAGAAAGATAAACCAACCATCGGAAGGATGATACCAGTTGGTATCCATCCCATTGCACTCCACGGTTTGGCTGTGAAGTAGCTGCCCAAGTTATGATAGTAAGGACTCCACTTGATGGACGGAATGGTCGGAAAAATCCAACCCAAACCATTAATCAGCGCAACCCCGCCCGAAATGCCAACCCCGATCCACAACCCCTTATTCCTGAAGATTGCGAACGTCGAATCTGTCATCTCTAGGGGGAGTTGAATAATCGGATAGGATAGCTTCTCATTTTCAACCCATGCCCTTCTGACAATCACATTGATACAGATCATCACAAAAACGAGTACTACGACGAAAGCCGACCACCACAGACAGGGCATCAGCCAACTGTTAATATGTTTGTCAATATATAGGGTTGAATCCCCCTTATAATACGTATCTAGTATATTTCTATCGCTGACCGAAAGCCATGACGGAATATGTCGCCAAAACAGCTCTCTCCATTCATTTTCAGGCGTGGCGTGCCGGAAGGGGACCTCCATGATGGTTGTGAGCGTTTGCATCATTTGGAACGATTGAATCGCAGAGGTCAAACTTAGCAGAATATAGACTGTTATCAATTCCCCCTGATTCAAAGCAAGCCGGGGGGCAAATCGCTTCAAGGGGAAGTTAAGAAACAGCAGCACGCCGATAATGAAGATGACATTAAAAAAGGGTGATATAATTGTGGGAACGGATTGATACTGGTAGGGCTGTCGAGAAATCACCAGCCAATAGGCATTGATAGGGATTAAAATCAGAGCCAGCCATACAGCGCGGGTAGAAATCATTGATGGCAGAGAAGTGGCTGATGAACGTCTTGGGTTCATAGCTTCACCGAAAAAGGGATCCCGTGTTTGTGAGGCAGATTGGGAATCTGCCTCACAAAAGAGTTGCGTCTATATCATCAAATAGGATGAGGTGCATAGACTATTTGATGATTATCATCTTCTTCGTCGTGGCAAAATCGCCTGCTTGCAGGTGATAGAAATAGATGCCGCTGGAAACAGGTTCGCCTGTATCGTTACGACCATTCCAGTAAATCGCTCTCTCTTTTGACGTATACATGGCAGCGGGCTGATATCCGACGTCGAATGTACGGACAACGTAACCTGTCAAATCAGAGATAGTCAAAGTGACGAAGGCATCTTCTGCCAACTGATACGGGATCCATGTCTCGGGATTGAACGGATTTGGGAAGTTTTGGTACAGGGCATTTCTGCGTATCTGTCCCCACAAGACAACCTGCTTCCCCAAGGGTTCGACTGAAAGCGCCAAATCGAAGGCATTATAGATATAGGCTGCCCCCGTACCGCCGTTTTTCAAGCTGGAACCAGTGATGCCATGATTGGCACTGAGGGAGACGGAAACGCCGAATCTCTCGGCTGCCTCTACGTCGCTAGCAATCAGTTTCGCCCGTTCAACCCAAGCGTTACCCTTACGCAAAAAGGAATAGACCGCGCCGGAGTTGCTTCCTTTAGCATCGTGCCGGTACGATCCCACGAGAGCACCAATATTTCCGGTGGCTCCATTGATGGAGACGGAAATTCCGAAGTCGTCCTTTGGTTGCCCGTCGCTGGCTGTAAGTTTCGCGTCTTCTTTCCATTTGTCTCCGTCGCGCACAAAGACATACGCCGCACCAGTACCTTTATTGTGCCCATACGCCCCGACAATAGCGTACCTTCCACTGAGGTCAACGGAAAAGCCAAATTCGGCATTCCTCGCCCCGTCGCTGGCAACGAGCTTCGCTTCCTGTGTCCAAAGCTGCCTGACGCGCTTGTAGACATACACCGAACCGGACCGATTTCCTTTATCATCGTCCCAAAGAGCTCCGATGATAGCGTGGTCCCCGTCGATGGCGACAGCAGAACCAAAGATGTCTCCTCCCTCCGCGTCGCGGGGTGTAAATTTTTGTTGCTCTACCCATTTGTCCTTAACGCGTACGTAGACAAACACCGAGCCGGAGTCAGCTCCTTTATCGTTGTCTTGGGGTACTCCGGCAATGGCGGTGTCCCCGCTGATGTCGACAGAAAAAGCGAAACTGTCATTTGCTTCCCCATCGTCGGGATCGAGTTTACCGTGTTCTTTCCAATTTTTTCCATCGCGCTGGTAGATATAGGCTGAACCTGACCATATATCATCGTGATGAGAACTGACGATCGCCCAGTCGCCATCGATGGATACAGAACGACCGAAGAAGTCGCCTCCCGCTCCATCTTTGGCAGTGAGTTTCGCCTGCTGAGTCCAAACCCCTCCATCAAGGAAGAAAATATAGGCTGAACCAGACCGGTCTCCGTCATCATCGTTACCCGGGGCACCGACAATGGCGTAGTTTCCGCTGATAGAGACAGACGTGCTGAAATTGTCATCCGCCGCCGCGTCACCGGCGGTCAGTTTGACTTCTTCGGCGTGGATTCCGGTTGCTTGACACATCGCCAACATTACAACAAACAGGATCGGTACTTTTTTCATGATTGTTTTCCTTTGGCTTTTTTCCTCACCTTGGATAGGTCAGAGAGTTGCGGTCAGTTTGCAGGGATATACGAATGAGTGGTTGAGCAAATAAACAGATCTGAGCCTTCAGAGTTTTGCGAATCTCCTTAGACTGAACGAAAGTGAAATTCAGGATTGATTGGAACAATTCAAATGGCAGATTGCTGAAGTGAAATTGATGCAACAGCAGTTTCTTGTAGATTTTGACCTTGCTCACTTTCCACTTTTTTCGTGGTCAGCGAGCACTGCGTGTGCGGCATTGTGACCGGGCGCGCCACTTACTTCGCCACCCGGATGCGTTCCCGCACCGCACATATACATTCCCTCAATCGGTGTGCGATAGCCACCGCGTGTGAACAACCGGTCACCTAGTAATTGCCTAGGGACATGACTTGTGTGATGGATGTTACCGTCAGTCAGATATACTCGACGCTCCAGATCCATCGGCGTGTACACTAGCCAATCAATGATAGATTTACGGAAATTTGGTGCATATTCGGTCAGTACGTCAATTAGCCGGTTGCCTTCTTGCTCACGCAGTTGGTCCCATGTCCCGTCTTTCGGCTTAACCGGCTCATATCGTACCCACATCGAAACGATGTGAGTATCTTCTGGTGCTACGGTTCGATCATAGACAGTTGGAATCTGAACATCAATGATTGGGTAGCGCGTGGGGTGCCCTTCCGTCGCGTCCTGTGCCGATTTTTGATAGTAGTCGGTGGACGGACAGATGCGTATCGAAGCAACATAGCGTGGGTCGTAATTGGACCCGAGGTGCCGACTAAAATCAGGTAGTTCACTGACTGCTGCGTGAAATTTCAACGTGCCAAAATCAGTATCGAGCTGGGTGATTACTTGGACAACACTCGTTTCTAGATGTTCAGTGCCGACTAGCCCCAAGAACGTACGCTTAGGGTCTGCGTTGGATAGGACTAACTTGCTACGTAACACCTGTCCATCGGTCAATTCCACACCCTGTGCTTGACCATTCTCGATTAGAATTCGCTTGACTTCTGCCCCCAAACGGATCTTTGCACCGAAACTCTGCGCCGCGCGTGCCATTGCCGTGGTGAGCGTTCCCATGCCGCCGGTGACCAAGCCAAGATTGCGTGGGGCGGCCAGCAGGTTCGGTTTAATCGAAGCGTAGCCGAACAGCACACCCGGTTCATCCATGTCCTTCGTGTCCAGTGTGTGCATGACCGAAGCCTTCACTTCGTCCGTCTCGAACATTTCGTCGAGCAATTCGGTAAGCGTCCCGTTGAGCAGGCGGTCGAGTAACGCTTCATCCCCGGTGCCACTTACGCGCTCGTGCAACTCGGCGACCGTCGGCGGCTCAGTGAGGAAGTATTCGTTGAATAGCCCACCCGCCTGTTTCCAAAAGTCGATCCATTTGTGGTAGCCAGCGGCATCTCGCTCGGAGAATTTCGCTATCTCCCGGCAGGTACGTTCAGTATCGCCCCAATGCAGTAGATAACGATTATCAGGTAGGGGGAAAAATCGCTCTGGATCAAGCGCCTGTACACGGTAGCCGTGCTTGCACGATTTTATCCTGTAAAATGTGAACGATAAATGAACAGGTAGAGATGTGATAGCCGGGAAAAATTTCCTCAGTCGTACAGGCACCACCCACCACGTGCCGCCGTTCCAAAACCAGTACCTCCAACCCGGCTCGTGCGAGGTAGGCTGCAGCAACCAACCCATTGTGTCCCCCACCAACAATAATGGCATCGTATGGAGCTATTTTCATTGGGATGGTTACCTCCCCGGTCGATCCTCTGACCATGGGTTTTACCGCGAAGTCAAGGATTACCAATCTTGCGGGCAATGCCCCATCCTTTAGGTTGGGAGCAATTGGGGCGAAGCCTATGTAGCCCGCCCAAGCATGTTATTCGTCAAAAAAGTTTGACTTTGTAGGTGAAATATGCCACACTTATCCCGGTTTTCGTGAGAGCGTTCCACGCCACCGCCCGGTGGTGCCTCCCACACCCTTTGGAACAGGACATGAGAGCTAGAAGGTCAATTCCATGAAAACCTACAAGTTCAAGTTGTATAGCAATCACGGGAATCGTGCATTGCAGCAAACGATTGATAGCCATGCTGAAGTGTGGAATCACTTTGTGGCGTTGTGTCGCCGGTACTACGGTATCTATGGCACATATCCGGGCAAAAAAGCCCTTATGCGGCACCTGACAAAGGTGAAAAGACTCTCCCAATTTGCTCACTGGAACTTGCTACCGAGTCAATCATTGCAAGACATAATAGACCGACTGGATAAAGCGTACTCCAAAATGTTTGCTGACCGCAAGAGCGGTAAGCGTTGCGGGCTTCCACGGTTTAAGAAGCGCTTCAGATACAAATCCTATACCCTCAAGCAAGCGGGTTGGAAACTGCTACAAGCCAACTATATCCGTTGGGGGCGTAAGGTGAGTGATTTAGGTTTCTACGACTTTGTTCAAAAACTGAAGTACATTGCCAGCAAAAAGGAGCGAGAAATCCGGTTCATTGATAAATGGTATCCGTCGAGTAAAACTTGCTCTGTTTGTGGCGCAGTCAATCAAGAATTGAACCTTCGTGATAGAACTTGGCAGTGTCCAGCCTGCCACACACAGTTGGATAGAGACCGCAATGCTGCGATCAATATCCATAGGGTAGGGGCGTCTACCCTTTCAGAAGAAGTCGTAAGTCCCAGTTCACCGGGCTAACTTCGTTGATAGAGCAATTCGACTCCTTAAAGGAACGGGAGAGAGTCCCCTCCCTTTAGGGTGTGGGAGTACGTCAAGCCTCCGCATATACTACGCCTTCAATGTCACGTGTCTCCGAGCCTTGGTCGCCTCCCCAAGACATGAAGTAGAAAATCATAAAACGGTCATCATTCAGTGGGATAATGCTAGAATAGCCGCCGATTGTGCGACCGACGGTTACTGGCTCGTGGACAGAACGGGTTGACCACACCAGTGTGGGTGAGTTGCGCCATGTGCCATTCCAGTTGCCTTCGTGGGAGTAGTCGCTGAATCCAACGCCGCACCAGCCTTGATCTAAATCGCCAACCCAGCGGTATGAGCAAAGCAGTGTGCCTTTACGGGTGAGAAATAGTGTGGGTGAGTGTCCATAGATGGGATACATGGTCAGTTCCAAATCAGACCATGTGCGCCCTTTGTCTTCTGAGAAGGTCCAGTAGAGGGGCATCATGCCGTGCCCCGCGGGGGAGTCGTCACTTGCAACGATTGCCATCAGTCTGCCATCGGGCAGTTCGATTAGTTCGTTTTGAGCGATGACACCGCGGCAGAGGACGACTCCTTCATCCCAAGTGCGACCGCCGTCAATCGATCGTAGTTGAGCACTTGCTGCAACCCGTTCACCTCGAAGGCGTCCCCACACCGGCATGAGCAATGTCCCGTCGGACAACTCGCGAATCTTGCCGTAGGTATGGACATCGGACCAATCAAAGTTAGCAATCCCGTCTCCGACAAGTTCAGGTTCTGACCAAGATTCGCCGGCGTCTGTAGATCGGCACAGATATACGCCCTGATGAGGACCTCCTATGCCAGAAATGGGTAACAATATCGTTCCGTCGTTAAGCTCCGCCATGCCGTGATAAGCGAGAAATGACGTTGGATGGTCAGGACGCGACGGAATAAATTGATGGATGGGGCCCTCCCACGTCTTTCCATCGTCACGGGAACGCTTCATCCCTGAGATGGTTCGTGGCTGTTCCGCATGGGGATCTGGATAACGTGCAGTAATGAGGATATCGCCATTCTGCAATCGTTCTACGCCGGGGGTAGCGACATGACCTTCCCATACGACTACGCGACTTTCACGGTGAAATTGTGGCATGTCCGCCTCCTCAAAAGGTTATCAATGATCGGAAACAGTTGATAAAACCATGTTATAGCAGAAAATCAAGCTTTTGTCACCATCAAAATGTTGAGAGCGTGAAACGTGATGCGTGAAACGTAAAAACAGTTAATTCTTTGGTGCAGGTGGGATAAAAAGGTCGCCCTATGAGGTAAAAAACTAAAGTGCAAAACGTAAAGAGAAACCGAGTTTTGAAGAAAAAACTCGGTTTCTGTTGCACGATTTCTTAACATGACGCTGCAATCTTACTGACCTACTACATTTGCTGTAGATTTGGCTTATGGTGTATCTTCTCTTACCCAATGACGGAATAATGGTTTTGCGTTGTTGGGGAAAGTGTCGTAAACGTCCGGCGGAATGGGTGGCACATTGTTCTCTTTGCCACCAGCCTCATCTACAATGCGGGTGCGCTCCTCCGAACCGTCCATCAGCACATCCAGATTGAGCCACCACGGTGCGTAGCGCACCACCACCGAAGTTCGTGGTTGCTCAGTGCGATTTGGAGCGGTGGCGTGCCACATGCGGCTGTCCATCACGAGCACACTGCCGGCAGGTCCGGTCGCCTGCATTTCGGTTGGGTACGGGACATTCGGATCTACGCCGTTGTTTCCGGTTGGATTATTGTTTGACCGATGACTGCCGGGGACGATGAGGGTGCCCCCGTTTTCGCATGTGAACGGTGAGAGCATCCACAACGTCGTGATGTGCATCGTCGCATCGGGGTAGGGGGCGGGGATGTGACCGGCGTTGTTCTGATTAAAGGGCCAATCGCCGTGCCACCCACCTCGCTCGTTTCCGGGATAGTTGATTGTGCCGGTCGTAAAGGAGATTCGCACATGGGGTCCCAACAGTGCTTCGACAAGGGCAAGCATACGTGGGTCAGCCAAGTACGGAGCGATTGATTGGTCGTAGCGGATAAATCCTGGCACATGACCGATACCGTCAGGGGCGTTGGGATTACGATGCGCAATGGTCGATCTTTCGACGCTCTCGCGCACAGCATCAACCTCGTTTTCTGGAATGACCCCCTCCATAACATGCCACCCATCAATTTTCAGGTGTTGCAACGCTTGATCCAAACTCATTGTGAACCCCTCCTACCAATCGGGTCGACCGACATAGAGTCCACGGTTGACCATCGGTAGCGACACGCGCATACCGCCCAGACGGTCGGATTCGATCATCCCCATCAGCATTTCTTGGCTGCGACGTGCGAGTTGAATCGGTCCCTGCGTCTCCTCCCCAGTGTCCAACGCTTCCGCAACGTTCTTAATGCCCATCTCCGTGCCGCTCTCGCGGGATACTTCTGGGAAGGGCATCTCCTCTAGGATACGAGAGGAATCCGATGCTTTGCGAAACTGACAGGTCATCCCGTTATTAATGGTGCGCATTTTTCCCTTTGTGCCGCACACCTCAAACTCAGGACCGGTGCCTGCTGTGTTATAACCGTGGACTCCGTTGGAGAAACGGACATAGCCGCCGGCGATTCCAGGGTCGGTATTGAGACGGTTGCCGTCCCAATCTTCGGGGTCGCAGATGATTGAGCCTTGAACGAAGTCAATCTCTACATCGCCCGCGAGGTAGAGCAGCATATCGGCGGCGTGGGTCAGTCCCCACAGTGCAGAGGTGGCACCGTATTGGGCGATGACGCATTGCACATCACCAATTTCGCCTGCATCGATTAGCTCCCGCATCTTGCGATAAAACGGCATGAAGCGCCGTTGCGTTCCGTAGTTGAACTTGGTGCCATTTCGCTCAACGGCGTCTACCATGGCATCGGCTTCCTCCATTGAGCAGCAGAGCGGTTTCTCGGCGTAGATACCTTTCACACCGTGGTCAGCGGCGAAGATTGCCACTTCGGCACGTTGCGGCGGACGGGTAGCAACGCATACAATATCCGGCTGTTCCTTTTCAATCATTTCGCGGTAGTCGGTGTAGGCGTGTTGCGCGTCATAGCGTTGGCGCGCGGTTTCTGCCTTCTCGGGGATCACATCTGACACTGCTACCAGATCCGTTCGATCACACGCCACGGCTGCCGCTGCGTGGGAGTAGGGAATCCAAAGGAAACTCTCCGGACGTCCTTCCATTTCGTCATCAATTGTGGCGCCCATTCGACCACATCCAACTAAACATGCACGGTATTGCTTTGCCATCGTATACTCCTTTTGTGGAACCATTGCGTGGTTGTTACGCTACTCTGCTGCTCGCAGCTGTTTTGTAGCAATTTCATCTACCTTATAGGTCTGGGGGTTAATGACCACACCGTAGGTATCGCGGGCGTGTTCGAACGTAACCTTTTCGTCGAGAACATCTCTCAGCACTGTTTGCGGGTCACGTTCAAAAGGATTTCCCCACCCGCCTGCACCTGCGGCGATATGACGGAAGACATCACCGCGCTGGATGGTCATCGTAGGTTTTGGAGGCAGTTCATGCGCCTCACCGTCAGGATTCAAGATATTTTGTGACGGGGCACCTGCTCCCCCGCCTTGCAGTCCGTAGGGTTGATATTTTGTGCGATCTGCCCGGATTTGCAGTGTCGCTTCTTCGGCTAGCAAGCGAAAATCTCGTACCAAACTCAGTCCCCCGCGGTAGATCCCCGCGCCGCCGGTGTCGGGAAGGTAGCTGTAACTCTCGATACGGAGTGGTAGCTCGACTTCTAAGACTTCAGCGGGATTGTTGGAAAAGTTGACTACACTGCTTGCTGCGCCGTCGATCCCATCTTTATCTACACGCCCTCCCCATGAACCGTAGAGAAATTCAAGGAATACGAATCCTCGCAATTCCGTTTTTCCCTCCTGCACGACGCGCTCGTAACCGCCGATGCTGACACCGGTATCGCCTCCGATTTCGCAGGCGGGGACCCGGTCGGGCGCGGCTTGGGCGAGTGCACCAAAGACCACGTTAGCGATGCGAAAACCGGTTAAGCCGCGTGCAGCGACCGGTCCCGGTGCTAGTGGATTGAGAATAGTACCTTCTGGTGCAATGACTGTGATTGGACGGAAGTAGCCACCATTGTTCGGAACATCCGCTCCCATTAAGCAGCGTACACAAGCGTAGGCTGTTGATTGTGTAAACGAGAGTGGACAGTTAATGCCACCTCTGACCTGTGGCGATGAGCCTGTGAAGTCAACGGTCATCTGGTCACCGGTGATGGTGATGTTTACCGCAATCGGAATCGGGTCAGGGTCTATACCGTCGTCGTCGAGGTAGTCAGTAAATGAATAGGTGCCATCGGGTAGACCACCAATTTCTGACCTCGCGGTCCGTTCAGCATAGTTGAGCAGCTCCACAAAATAGGCTGAAAGTTTTACTACACCGTACTTCTCGAATAACGCCCGGACTCCCTCCTGACCAACGTGCAGGCACGCCAATTCCGCCCGTAAATCACCAAGCACCTGGCGCGGGATACGCACATTTCGGGCGATGAAGTCGAAAACCGTTTGATTCGCCTCACCTTTGTCATACAGTTTGAGCAGTGGGATGCACAACCCTTCCTGATAGAGCTCTGTTGCGTCGCAGCCATTTCCGCCCGGCGTTTTGCCCCCGATGTCGGTGTGGTGTGCGATGCAAACGACGAAGGCGATAGGGGTCGAGTTGTCGAGAAAAATAGGTTTGCACAGATACATATCAGGCAGGTGCGAGCCGCCTTCGTACGGGTCGTTGGTGATGTAGATGTCACCTTCGCACATTTTCCCGCCGAACTTAGCGATGACCGCCCGCATAAATTCAGGTACAGAGCCGAGATGCAGCGGCAATGTCAAGCCTTGTGCGATGAGTTGCCCTTCTGTGTCACAGACCGCTGCGGACAGGTCCATCGCATTTTTCAGATTGGATGAGTACGCGGTACGTACCAGCGTCAGTGCCATCTCATCGACCAGTGCATCTAGTGCGTTTTTAATGAGTTCTGATGTAATGGGGTCAAGGGAGTTTTCTGTGGTGTTCATCCAATCTTCTCTTTCTATCGTTTGTCAAGGGTAAGTTTGAGACTTGGTAGAGATTACGGTTCCCATTGGGTTTAATAATCTGCCGAGAGTCCGAATATAGGACTATTTATGTCGGGATTCGGAGATCCCTCCTACGGGAGAACTAGGGGCCCCTAGTGCGAACCTTTCTGTATTGACATTACACCCTGATGGTGCTACACTGTACCGCAAAATTAGAGAAAAATCAAGATGAAAAATCGGATTGACCGGAGAGAAGCTTCAGTTTAGTAATCGTGGAGTTAGCTTTACCATTTGTTGTTAATAACAGATCTATTTAGGACTGTACGGTATGAATGAGTTAAGAATCAAATACCTCCTTGCAATTTTCCTGATTGGAATAAGTGCTTTTTTCATTTCCTGTGATGATGAAGAAGTGGCGGCACACTTTAATCGAGGAAATGCCTATCAGGAAGAAGGCAGATTCAATGAAGCGATTTTAGCGTACAAAAAGGCGATTGAGATAAACTCCGACTTTGCAGAAGCGCATTATAACTTGGGGAATGCCTATTATCGGCAAGGACAGATTGATGAAGCGGCGCTAGCGTATAGAAATGCGATCCGTATCCAGCCAGATTTTGTAGAGGCGCGTAACAGCTTAGGGCTTGTCTATCGTATACAAGAGAACAATGCGGAGGCGATAGTGCAGCTTGAAGAGGCAGTCAGGATTGCTCCGGATAATGCACAAGCGTATAACCATCTGGGCAGATCCTACATGGAGCAAGATAAATTTGAGGATGCCGTTGCTGCATTCGAGAAAGCGATTGAACTCAATCCGGATAGTGCATACGCTTACTACTATCTTGGAAATGCCTACAAAGCGCAGGGCAAACTTGACCCAGCCATTGCTGCATACCAAAAGGCTGTTGCAATAAGTCCACACGACGCTTTATCGCATCATAATCTAGGAATCTCTCTTTATGATCAGAACCGGTTTGATGAAGCGATAACCCACTTTGAAGCAGCGGTCCGCATTAGCCCTAGCTTGGCAAACCTACACAACAACCTGGGGAATGCTTACAAAGCACAGGGCAAACTTGATGAGGCTGTTGCTGCATTCGAGAGGGCAGCGAGTGTCAACCCGGGTGATGCAAAGGCATATTATAATTTGGGGATTATCTACGCTGAACGAGGGGGCGATGGGGCAGCTATGACCCAGTACAAGCGGGCTCTCCAGCTTGCTCGTACCAATCCTGATTTACAGGAACTTATACCTGAGATAGAAGGTCGTATGAACAAATTGAAATGAATAAGCCCTTTAGGGCATCGGAGGAAAATATGCGCGTTATTGTAGTTGGCTGTGAATACACCGGCGTTACAACTTTAATTGAGGGGCTTATGGACTGGGGGCATGAGCGGGACATCAACCATCACCTTGATGATCACTTTACCATCCCAGACCGTCAACATCTAGCGCCTGAAGATAGAGAGACGATGACCAACCTCTCTCCTGCGCTCAAAGAGCGGTTTCAGCGGATGCAGCTTGTTTATCATATCCGTCTGATGCATCGCCTTGACCATATCTTGTTGGGTGGCTTCCATATTGAGGAGGCGATTTATGGTCCCCTCTACTACTATCCTGGTGGCGTAGCAAGCGAGATCCGGCAGTATGAAGAGGAGATGCCAAAGAATGCAATCTTGGTGCATTTGACAGCCGGTGCAGAAGTGATTCAGGAGCGTATGGAGACAGATCTTCACGAGTATTCTCTGATCAAGGCAGAGGATATTCCGATGCTTCTGGATCGTTTCCAAGAAGAATTCGATGCTTCTCTGATTCCGAACAAAATCCAGATTGATACCTCCGATTTGACACCGGAGACACTTCTTCAGACTTTTTTAAGCGAATCCGCTCAATTTGCAGAATGAAATCATAACGAGGCAGTGTGAGCGGAGCTATGCTCGATTCTGTATACCTGTAGGCATATTGTCTCCTCCAAAACCGTGTGTCTCTAGTGTCTCTGTGTGACAGGATGCTGCTAATTCTACAATGCGCTTCCTCAATCTGTATGAAGATTAATTTATTAATTCGGTAATTTCCGAGCGATGTCCGGTGCGGTTGAAAACCGCACCTACCGGGTCTGGGGGAAATATAGAATTACCCGTTTAATTTCTTAAAACTCATTTAGATTGTGATTCCACCCCGCAAACTATGGTAGATTTTAGAATTAATTAGACACTCCCAATACACAGTCAACCCCCTAAATCCCCCTTATCAGGGGGACTTTGGCAACTTCGCGTAGGTCGGAGTTATTGGCAAATGTCTACTTATTTGTCTAATTCACCATAAATGAAGATTAATTTATTAATTCGGTAATTTCCGAACGATGTCCGGTGCGGTTGGAAACCACACCTACCGGGCCTGGGGGAAATATAGAGTTATCGAATTATTTTTTGAAACCTCATTACAGTTTACGCTACATTTGTCATATTGCCCGATAATAATAGCATTTGCCAAGTTAACAACATCAAAAGGTCAACACGTCCTAGAGACCTGATTGTATGTTTCTGCTTTCTACCTCCAAGAATTCACTGCCCCACAATTTCAACCGTGGGAATAGAATAGTTGGGAACTTTCAAGGGATCGGCTAAAAGAATTACGAAGAAATACCCCACCTCTGGATTTAACAGATTATAGTGGATCTTAGAATTAACGAGACACTCCAAATCGGCGCAGTTGGAAACAGCGCCTACCAAACATGGGGGGCGAATGTGTCTATTTATTTTTTGAATTCACTATAAATTTGAGCACCGAAGTTCATACTGAGTGATATGCATTATCGCCGAAAGGAGACGATATGCACGAAACACAAAATACCATGACAACCTCCCCAGCGCGGGCATTCCTTGTTGGGGTAAAGTTGAAAGGTGAATTGCAGAGCGATGCGGAAAACTCGCTGGAAGAGCTGAGGCGGCTTGCAGAAACGGCGGGGATGGAAGTGCTCGCCGAAATCATACAGCCGAAAGAAACGCCCGATCCTGCCTATTTTATTGGGCGAGGAAAGTTAGAGGAGTTGGAGGCGATAGTCAGTGAACTTGAGGTAGAGGCAGTCGTTTTTGATAACGACCTTACCCCCGCACAGACTCGTAACTTGGAAAAATCCCTTGATATCGTTGTTGTCGATCGAACAAGTCTGATCCTACAGATCTTTGCACAACGCGCCCAGACTAAAGCGGCTAAATTGCAGGTAGACCTTGCCCAGCTGCAATATGCGTTGCCACGTTTGACACGGATGTGGACACACCTTTCTCGGCTTGGTACAGGTGCAGGTGGTACGGCAGGGGTAGGTGCTGGGCGTGCCGGCGGTGTGGTGCGTGGTCCGGGCGAAACCCAACTACAGATTGACCGGCGGTTGATTCACACACAAATTTCACGTGTAAAAAAAGCGCTCCAAAAAGTTGAAAAACATCGTCGTGTACAGCGAAAGCAACGTCAGGAGATGATTAATGTCTCACTTGTCGGTTATACCAATGCAGGGAAATCGACGCTCTTTAACGCTTTGACGAGCGAAAAACGGTTGGCTGAAGATAAGCTGTTTGCGACGTTGGATCCGACAACCCGCCTTCTCGATTTACCGGATAATCAACACGTGTTATTGAGTGATACGGTCGGTTTTCTCAAAAAGCTACCACACCATTTGGTGGCTGCATTCAAGGCAACGTTAGAGGAGGTCGTGGAGGCGGATCTACTGCTCCATGTCGTTGATGTATCCCATCCCGAAGCGGAAAGTCAGATTGATGCTGTTGATGAAGTGCTTAAAGAATTAGGTGCCTTTGAGCGACCAACGCTCATGTTGTTTAATAAGATAGATCTGCTGGAGGAGGGACATATCCAACTGTTCCGAAGTAAATATCCCGATGGCATTGCAATATCGGCGCAGAATGGTGTGGGATTGGAAGCATTAAAAGAGTTACTCGCTGAACGGTTTTCAACTCAGGACGTAGATGTGTCACTTGCGCTCGCCTATCAAGATGGGAAGGCGTTGGATTATCTGTATAAGCATGGTGAGGTGTTCGATACCGACTATCAGGGTGAGTCCATCCGTGTCAAAGCGAAGCTTCCCCAACGCTACCTAAAGGCTTTGGAACGTCTCACGACGAATTCGACGGCTGTCGTACTAGATTCAACGGTTGATTCGTAGGGACAATTCTTGTTTCGCTTGGAGCTGACTTGATAATATACTCTTAACCAAAAATTTGGTAGTATTGGGAATGTTCCAACATCTTTACGGTGATGTCTATTACTGGACTGAGCGCCACGGTAAACCTGAAACAACTTACGATTGGAATAGTTGCGCGATTCGTATAGACCGGGCAAACGTCTTGGCATTGGTTGATCCACTGCCTTTGACGGATGCGGAAATTCGACAAATCGAGGAGATCGGCACGCCAACTCACATCCTCTTGACCTGCAATTGGCATCTCAGAGAAGGGGAGATTTACCGAGAACGATGGGGGTGTAAAATTTACCTCAACGCACTCGGATTATCAGAAGTGGAAACGACGATAGACGGTGCTTTTGAGGGTGGAGATCGGTTGTGGGACGCTGTCGAAGTGATTCATATTCCTCATATGGGGTGGACTGAGGAAACTGCATTTCTGGTGAAGCAAGAGAAGGGGCTTCTCATCGTGGGGGATGCGGTATGCGGCGGACGGGCGGACATTGGTGTTCCTGAAGGTGAGATTGGTATCTTTACCAATCAGCTTGCAGCTATTTCGGATCGTCAGAAGGCGCGAAATTCGCTGGTTGGTCTGATGGAATATCCTTTCGATGCCATCTGTTTTGCACACGGTACTCCGATTCGGCAGCAAGCGAAAGCGGCGTTGCAGCGATTTCTCGACACGAACACATTGTCATGAAGCAAACGAAAATTGAAGCGGAGAGATAACTATGGTGGATGCTAAAAATAAATAGACACTTTCGCCCCCCGGTAGTTTCGTTTTCCTAACCACACCGCATAGGTGCCGTGGTGGGTTGAAACGGCGCAGTTGGAAACAGCGCCTACCAATTTGGAGTGTCTTATTAATTCTAAGATCCACTATAATTTGATGAATGAATGTCGAATTTCAAGAGGGTGAAACAGGAGGATTAGCGATGGAGCCAACTCAGCCAAGGTGGAGACGCTATCAAGAGCTTCGTCCCGACGAACTAGCGGACTGTATTAAAGCAACTCCTATCGCCTTCTGGCCCCTTGGCCTTATTGAACATCATGGGTGGCATTTGCCTGTCGGATATGATGGACTTAAAGCGGAACGCATCTGCGTTCGGATTGCCGAGAAGACGGGCGGGGTCATCCTGCCAACGATGTGGTGGGGCGCAAATGGCGGCCACGGAGACTTTCTCTGGACACACTATCAACCGGAGGAGGCGACCGCTGCGATTCTGGTTAATACCACCAAACAGTTGATCAGATTTGGGTTTCGGATTATCGTGCTACTCGCAGGACACTATCCTTGGCAGGGGATACTAGAAAAACATATCCCGCCGGTCCAGCAAGCGCATCCCGACACCTTTTTTTTATGGGGCACGGAAATGTCAATCTGCGGAGAAACCGTAAAACTCCCCGGCGATCACGCCGCACGAGAGGAGACCTCCTACGGACTCTGTCTATTCCCTGAGTTCATTGATCTAAACGCCTTGCATGCAGGACGAGATACATCAGCTTGGCCCAAGGGCGAAGTTCCTCCGGTCGAGAATCGTCATCGTGGAGTGTGCTTCGATCCAAACGACCCGTTGTTTGGACAGATGGGAGAGGATGCGCGGACCGCCTCGGCAGAGAGGGGTGAGCAATGTATTTCGCGTCTAGTCGCTCATCTGTCGGGCGTAATAGAATCTCTAGGTGAAAAGGCATAGGAGTGTGGTTGTAAAAAAGAAACCGAGTTTTTTCGGAAGTAAGGGCGGGGTGACCCCGCCCTTACTGTGGACTCTCGGCGCTGCGTGGGGAACAACGATCGTTGTTCCCTACAATCTGGAGTGTGCAGGTCCTAATGGCAATGAACACAGAGTCAAGCCCTACTTTTTCACGCGCTGCCCGCCCTCAATTGCGATAAGAAATGCCTTTCCATCTTCCGACACCTCCGCCTCTTCGGGCGGCTTGCCTTCACGTTGTTGCTTTAACGCGGGATAAGCAGTGACAGTAGGTATCTCGTCAAGCTCTGTGAGCGGTGGGATACGGGACTCGGCAGCTTCGATTATGGGAGCAAGCCTTTCTAGCTTTTGCTCCTTGTGTAGTTCGTCCCGTTCTTTGAATTCGGGCATGACACGCGATGCAAGTAGTTCCAAAGATTCGCAGATATCTTCGTGACGGTTGCGGCCTGCCTGCTGGATAAAGACTACCTGATCTACCCCCATCTCTTCGTACTTCAGCAGATGTTCGCGGAGTTGATCTGGCGTGCCGATACCGCCTCTCGCCTCACGGGGTGGCTCTGGAGTTGTCTGAAACGACTTCCAAACATCCGTGTGACCGGGGACATGGGATCCTACAACGTAGTAGTGTGAAAGTCCGTGTGTGAAAAATCGTAAGCCCTCCAAGCCTCGCTCAACCGCTGTCTCTTCGTCCTCATGGCATGAAAAGCCACTCACCATTGCAACACTCAGATTTACCGCCTGACCGATGGGTTGACACTCCTTCTCGGCAATTTCGTAATACTCCTCGACCCAAAACTTTGCGTCATCTGGATGGACGAAAGCAAAGGTAAGGGCACCCATACCGTTCCGCGCCGCATACCGCATAGTGTCCCGACTGGGACAGGCAACCCAGATAGGTGGGTGCGGCTTCTGCACCGGCTTTGGCAAAACGTTGCGGGGCGGCATCGAAAAATACTTCCCTTCAAAACCGGCATAAGGTGCCTGCACCATCATTTTGGCAGTTTCTCGTGTACACTCTTCCCACATCTCACGTTTCTGTTCAGGGTCAACCCTGAAGCCACCGAGTTCTATGTGTGAAGCGGATTCGCCGGTGCCCCATTCGACGCGTCCGTTTGAAACGAGATCGAGTGTTGCGATCCGCTCGGCAACACGGGCGGGGTGGTTGTATGCGGGCGGCATCAACACAATGCCGTGACCAAGCCGAATCTGCTTTGTCCTTTGACTACACGCGGCGAGGAACACTTCGGGAGCAGAGGAGTGGGAGTATTCCTCAAGGAAGTGGTGCTCAACCTCCCACACGTAATCGTAACCGAGTTGATCCGCAAGTTCGACCTGATCGAGGGCGTCTTGGAATAGTTGCAGTTCGTCGCCATCATTCCACGGACGCGGGATCTGGTGTTCGTAAAATATACCGAATTGCACAGGTCACGACCTCCACGTAATGTAGCTGTTGCTGATAATGCTTGTATCACCCAAGCTACTAGCTGTTCCGGTGCTTGTCTGAATCGTGAAACGTGATGCGTAATACGTAAGTAAGAATTTCACGATAGGTTTAAATAGAACGGTTTTTATAGGCTTAGTTCCCTGAAGATTTAGGGGGCGTTGGGCTTTCGTCGTGCCAAATGCCAATTTCTTTGTAATAGCGGATTGCACCGGGGTGAAACGGTGTGCCGGTATCTTTTACAACATTCTTGGGGTTGATTGCTTTGCCCGCAGGGTGTATCTTCACGACTTCGGCACGCTGTTCGTAGAGGGTTTTGGTGAATCGGTAAACAGTTTCTTCCTCTATATTTGCAGCGGTAATTAGGTGCATGGCACCGACATTCATGCCGTGGAAGGGTTCTGCTTGACCGCGGTACGTCCCCGCAGGGATAACAACAGCGTTAAAAAACGGATAGTTTTCAAACAGACTCTGTTTCGCTGTGTCATCAAACGGGATAAAGAAGATGTTTTGAGACGCACTGGCTCGCGTAATCGATGCGGTCGGGACTGCCCCACCTAGGAACGCAGCGGCGGCGGAACCGTCAGCGAGCATATCAACGGCACCCGCTTGGGTGTTGTGGAGCGGCGTAAAGTCTTGATAACTCACGCCGTGTGCAGCCAAGATCGGCTCCAGAAAATACTCAAAGCCCGCGCCTGCGGGACCCACCACCGCACGCTTTCCCTTCAAATCCGAAATCTTCTTAACACCAGAGGATTGTGGCGTGATGAAGAGGGCAACATTAGGAGCAAGGGTCATCACCACTTGGATGGGCTGCTCTCCTTTCCACGCACCTTCACCCCGAACTGCGAAATAAGAGATAGCAGCGTTGGCAAGGGCAAATTCTAATTCCTCCTTCGCAAGGCGCCGGATATTTTCCTGTGTGCCTTTGGTCGCTTCTGCGGAAACTTCCCAGTTCAGGTCGTCTGTATGGTTGCTGACGACCTGTGCTATCGCACCACCGACGACGAAAAACGCCCCACCCGGCGGTGCTGTGCCCACGCTGAGAAATTTACGTTTTTGTGCGCTGGCGTTGGATGTAACTAAACCTAATGAAACAATAAGTCCGATAATCACAAGGAGGATTCGGTTAATTCGTTTGCTTTTTCTCGTTAAATTCATTTTTTCATTCCTTTTAGACAATAAATTAACCCACGTTGATAGGTTCTGTTGACATTTGACAAATTATAGTGGATCTTAGAATTAATGAGACACTATGAACGAGCCCTGATAGATCGGGGTTCGCGGAGTTACGGCACACGGCACCCCGATGAATCGGGATGCAAAGCCATGTGCCTACTACTATTAATGTCTATTTGTTTTTTGAATTCACTGTAGAATTCACCATAGTATGTATTGTTAATTGTTGAGTCTACTATAAGTCAATCCTGATGCACTTGAACTTTGTTTCAGCGGTTCTCGTCTGTCCACAAGCATCGGTCAGGTCCATCGCACTGGTAAGGCACTATTTTTGATAAGCTGCCTACGCTGTACTCCGGAAATTCACGCCCTGCCTCTATAACATACCCTTCGTTTGTAAGAATAGGCAATTCTAATTTGGCGAGAGCGTCAAAAGGTTCAATTTCCAGCCACACATCAAACTCACCTTTCACTGTTTTGTAAATGAAATCTGCAGAATGGCTTTCATGTTTCAGAATCACGATTGCACCGGATTGTTTAATCTCTCCGTTAGATGAGCGGACTTTCAATCCCACGACAAGGTCGTCTGTTGGTAGGGGATCCGATTTGACCTTAAACCATAAGCCGTGGACCGACCCTTCCGCTGCCTCTTCATTTGGACCGAGGATTTGGAATGTGACAGTTGGGATCGCACTCATAATTTATTTCTCCGTTTCATAGTGGATTTTAACAATTACTCTAAACGAACCCTAACCCCTCTGCTCTGGAGGGTGGGAATGTGGGCGTTGATAGATTCGGCATTCAGGGGGTTGTCCCGGACATAAACCTCCTCTCCTATTTTTGAGTCGGGATGGGGCTGAACCCTGTTCCAAGGGTCGATCTGGACATAAACCTCCTCTCCGCGCCCCAGCCCCGTATTTGCGACGAGGGGTGAAATGTCCGAGATGTTGTTATCCTCAAGCCCCAACGCTTCCAGATTAGTCAACCCCTCCAACACCGATATGTCTGATATGGTGTTAGTCTCAAGCCACAGGTGTGTCAGGTTGGTCAATCTCGCCAGGGGTGATAGGTCCGAGATGCCATTAGTTCGAAGCTCCAGACCTGTCAGGTTAGTCAACTTCGACAACGGTGAGAGATCTGAGATGCTATTGGCATCAAGTCCCAACCTTGTCAGGTTGGTTAACCCCACCAACACCGATATGTCTGATATGGTATTGGTCTCAAGTTCCAGATCTATCAGGTTGGTCAATCCCGACAACGGTGATAAGTCCGAAATATGGTTGACACCAAGCCCCAGCAAGATCAAATTAGTCAACCCGGATAACGGTGATAGGTCCGAGATACGGTTGAAGTAAAGCCCTATATGTGTCAGATTACTCAGTCTCGACAACGGCGATAGGTCCGAGATGTTGTTGGCGTTAAGATACAGTGTTGTCAGTTTGGTCAGCCTTGATAACGCTGATATATCCGAGATGCGGTTGCTCTGAAGTTCTAGTTTTGTCAGGTTGGTCAATCCCGACAACGGTGATAGGTCCGAGATGTCGTTGGCATTAAGATACAGCCATGTCAGGGAAGTTGCCGCTTCAAGCCCTGTCAAATCGTTTATGTTGGCGTTAGAAGCGTGAAGCATCGTCAACGTTGCCATATCGTCCAGTGTAATGGACGCCCCTACTGGTTCGCCGAGTTCTAATTCAATCACGGCTTCAATCTTAGCGCGGAGGTTCGGGTTGGGGATATTCACCGGGGCGTACTTAATCACTCCCCATCTCGTCGCTAGCGTGCCTTGGTTCGGGTCGGGGATATTCACCGGGAGGGTGTCAGACCGAACATCAACCCCCCTTCTCAGGAGGATGGGGATATGCGTGTTGATGGATTCGGCACTTAGGGGGTTTCCATCCATACTTACATGATCGCCACGCCTCAATCCCGTATTTGAAATCAGAGGATAGAGATCCGATATGGTGTTGTCCCAAAGTCCCAGATGTACCAGATTGGTCAACCTCCACAACGCTCTTATATCCGAGATGCTGTTGTCGTGAAGCTCTAGTTCTGTCAGGTTAGTCAACTCCCACAACGGTGATAGGTCAGAGATGCTGTTATTACCAAGATCCAGTCGTATCAGATTGGTCAACCTCCGCAACGCTGATATATCCGAGATGCTGTTGCCGTGAAGCTCTAGTTCTGTCAGGTTAGTCAACTTTGATAACGGTGATAGGTCCGAGATGTTGTTAGTATCAAGCCGCAGTTCTGTCAGGTTGATTGCCGCTTCAAGTCCCGTCAAATCACTGATGTCAGTTCCATCGGCATAAAGCGTGGTCAAACTCTCCATATCCGCAGCCATGATGGGAGCAATGGAGGTTCTGCCTAGTTCCCTCTCAATCGCAGTGCGGAGGTTGGGATCGGGAATATCGACTGAGTTGTCAAATTTGACCGTGGTAGGGGGCTCTAAACTTTTGCCCTCAATGGTTTCGTGCTGCCGGGTGCCAGACGATTTATCACCATCCGCTCCCCTTTTAAGGATTTGATCGGCTTTATCTTCAAGCCGTTTCAATAGCTCTACAGAGATGCTAGGACGAGCATTACGCGGTGTTAGGGAAACCGCCTTAATTACATCTGCCTCTGTTTCCATTATCGCGTCATAATCCTTGATCGATGCCTTAGCGATCTTGCCAACTAAATCTAACGGGAGTTCGACCTCACGCTCAAGACGTATCTCCGCCATTTCGTTATCAACACTTTTCTTATAGGTGTAAGGCATATAGACCTTATTATTCTCTACCGCTGCTTTCGCACTAGGGTGATAGATATGATAGTCGCCATCATCTCCCCACATAAAGAGCAAGACCTGTTCGCCTCGTGTAAATTCGACGATACTGTCTAAGATGCGCGATTTCGTAGCATCGCCTGTGACTGTAAAACTCAGGAGGCTATCCCCAATCGTTTTATCGCCTTTTATCACGGTCTCCACTTCTAGGGTGATAGATGTTGAGTATGTTCGCAGTATCAATCTCATGTCCTTCACTTTACCCAAGACAACTAGATCGGTGTGCTTCACCAAATTCGCTATATTGAAGTCCCATGATGGAGACGCAAGGTAGAGTGCATTTGATGGGCAGGGGGAGAACAGGAACAAAATCAGCAGCGTAGGTATCGCAAAAACTTTCATCTTTGACCTCCTGTCGGTGTAATCCAAGAAATGAATACAGCTCGGTGCCCCCATCTTCACCCAACACAACCTTTAACCAATAAATTATACTAACCGACCCGATACCGTTCAACCGCATCCATATCAAGCCCCACACCCAGTCCCGGTCTATCCGGAACCTGCGCTAGTCCGTCTTTAATTGTCAACGGTTCAGCGAGAAGCGAATGCTCTAGCAATATGTAAAGCGAAACATGGCTCAACGATGCATTTGGGAGCGCAGCGGCGAGATGCACCATAAAGACTGCCGAGACACCTGTAAAACCCATCTGGAGCCAGAACGGCTTGTTCGCAGCAGAGGCGATGTTGGCACATCGTAGAATACCAGCTAGCCATCCACCTACCACATAATAGTCGTAGGCGGGCGAGGGAAGTGAAATCGTTGGTGATGGTGAGCCAAAGTGGATTGCCAGTGGGAGACCGAGTTCTCTCTTCAGGCGCAGATACCCTTCAACATCCTCCTGATTGATTGGTGATTCCAAGCACTTGACGTGGGGATATTTTTTCAGCTGTCGACCAAAGGAGAGGGCGCGCTCCACAGTTCCAAAAGTGGTGTTGGCGTCAATCGTGAGTTCATAATCATCCGGTGCTACCTCTGCAATGGCTTGTACCTGTTCGACCACGTCGGTGTGGGCGCGGCGTTTGAATTTATGCACCCGAAAGCCGCCTTCTATCGCAATTTTTACCTCTTCCTGCATCACCTCCGGCGGAAAACACTGCGACCAATATGCGATTGGTGCACTCTCCTGACAGGGACCGAACATCCGTGCCATCGGCAATCCGACCGCCTGACCCATTAGGTCATAAGAAGCGATCTGAAGGGGACCGGCGGAATCATCCATGATAAACTCAAAAGGGCTTCTGCCCAGATACGTCTGGAGTTTCTCTTCGGGGATGCCTGCGCCTTCGCCGATCCCGATGTTTCCCTCATCGGTGTGCACACGATAGATTGACGTTTCTACGGCGGGCGGCGACGATTCACGCCACTGCCTTTCAAACTCGCTTCGATTTGCTTGAAGTTCATCATCCGTTGCACGATTGCCGAAGTTCCAACCTTTCCGAAGGTGTTCTCGGACACGCTCCATATAGGGGATCTCCACCGGAATCTGCTCAATTTGGGTAATTTTCACGGTTTTTCCTTTCGCTTGGTCGTTTTTATATGTTTCCATGAAGGTTACGTCATGCGGTCTTATCCTTCCAATGCGCTAACTGCTCTTCATCTAACTCGACACCTAGTCCGGGACCTTCGGGGACGCGAGCAACTTCAGGTCCGAGAGCAAGTGGGGTTTGCAACAGATCCGCTTCATGGTAGAGCGGTCCAATGAGGTCTGCTGGATAAGTTTCGCTGTCGATGGTGGGCATCGCGGCTGCGACGTGCAGCATCGCGGCAGTCCCAATCCCCAACTCCAAATTGCTCCCGATACTCCCCACTGCGCCGGCAGCCTTTGCAACATGTACAATTTCGAGGGTGGCACTCAACCCGCCGTGCTTACCGGGGTATACGCTGAAGATATCAGCGGCACGTGCGTTGGCTAGTAGCCACGCGTCCGCAAGTGTGAAAAGGCTTTCATCCGCCATGATTGGAATATGCGTCGCTTCCCTGAGTTGTGCGAGCGATTTCGGATCATCGGGAGAGATGGGTTGCTCTGCGAAAAGTATATTGTAGGGTTCAAGTTTGGGGAGCATACGGCGGGCGGTATCCAAACTCCAACCACAATTGACGTCAATGCCGATCGGAATTGTTGAACCAGCGGCCTCCCGCACCGCTTTAACGCGCTGCAGATCTGTCTCTGGATTGAGCCCGACCTTAACCTTCAGACAACGCACCCCCCAATTGAGGAATCTTTCCGCCAGACTGACCGCTTGAGGAACCTCGAACGCACCGACAACCATCTTGATTGGGATTGCATCGCGAACCTGCCCACCGAGCAGTTGGTAGACGGGAACTCCTACTGCTTTTCCAGACAGATCCCACAGCGCCATCTCTACCGCCGCCTTTGTGAACGGATTGAGTTTAATCTCTCTATCCATGATCGCTCGCAGCGAATTGATCTGGGTGGGATCAGCGCCGATTAGTGCGGGGGCAATCAGTCCCTCTATGGCAGCGACACAGCCGCGACTGGTTTCACCGCTCCAGCGCGGTGCGACCGTCGCTTCACCCAGACCAACTAAACCTGTATCGGTGTGAATACGGACGATGACGTAAGGGGAGTCGATATGTTCGCCGTGGGCGGTCTTCGTTGTCAAGCCCGCCTTCAGGGGAAGTCGGACGGGGATCGGTTCAATCTGTGTGATTCTCATGGGAAGTCTCTTTTGGTGTAGAAGCGTGGCTTTAGTCAGTCGAGTTGAATGAACTGTTTCCAATTTTCGTAGATAATGTTGTGGATCGCTTCCTCGGGGAACCGCGGGAATTTAGTTCCCTCGACGATATCGTTCACCTTATGCTGCCCGGCGATAACCTGTTCTGGGGTTGCAGAGGGAAAATCGGAACCGAAAATCAGCTTATGCTCTACTCCGTACTCAAGTGCTGTGATGAACGCTTGATAGTGGCGCCATGGACGATAATGGAGTGCGGAGATGTCGACGTACAGATTGGGATGTTTGCGAATCAGTACTACACAATCAGTTTCCCACGGATGCCCCATGTGTGCGATAATCATGCGAAGATTCGGGCAGGCGACTGCGATGTCCTCCAACATAACCGGGTTCGAGTATTTTAACGGTCCAGGGCGAACAAAAGAGGTGCCTTGATGCCAGATCGCCGGGATATCCAACGTTTCAGCCTTTTTGAAAAGCGGTAGATGTTTCGGATCCTGCGGGTCAAAGTTCTGGTAAATAGGCGCGACTTTTAGCCCGCGAAGCCCAAGTTCCTCGACGTTGTAGACAAGTTGATCCACACAATCTTCATCGTTTGGATCGACCGAGCACCAACCGATAAAGCGGTCTGAATGCTGGTTGACGAAATCCGCGACCATTTCCTGTGGGATATTGATGCCGCAGAAGGGTGCTTTTAGCCCGAACACAACGACCTTATCGCAACTCTTGGTTGCTTCAAGTAGGGTTTCGGGCGTAGAGTCAAAGGCGTTCTTTTCCTCTTCCTCCTCACCGGCAAAGTAGACGTCCGGCGTAATCCGCATCTTCGCTTTCTTGGCGGCAAGCGCGAATTCGACAAATTCGTCGGAGTAGTGATCGGGATACCAACCGAGATTCGTGTGAATGTCAACAAGCATTAAAACACTCCTTTTATTTTGGATTTTTTTAACTGATCCTGCATAAATTGATAGTCGGTTGAACTGGGAAGTATGCTATCATACCTCCATGGGTAAGTCAATTGATTCGCGCTATAAATTAGGGCTATTTAACTGTTCGAGCGGGGGAAGATACCCCGCCTACGGTAGGGGAAATCAGCTGTCTACCTGCCAGAATCGATCAAAAAGCGCAGAACTATGGCAGATTTCAGAATTAATTAGACACTGCTAATAGGCGAGGTTAGCAAACCTCGCCTACCGGGGAGGGAAAAATCCGGGCTGTGACGCCAGTAGGTGCGGTTTCTAACCGCACCTACTGGCGCAGTTGGAAACAGTGCCTACCCAACACGGGGCGTGAAAGTGTCTATTTATTTTTATGATTCACTATAAATTGCTCTATGCAGTAAATAGCGCGGACGATATATGAAAGTATATTGCTATAGGCGTCAGTGCACTCTGATTTTGGACATTCTCAAAGCGAGTCGATTAGATGTCCGTTCAGCACATCCTCGTCGAACTCAACACCTAGCCCCGGTCCGGTTGGTGGGATGATATAGCCGTTCTCGAATACAAGGGGTTCTTTGAAGATTATCTTGTGAAGAGGACCTTGGTTCGCCTCTTGGATCAGGAAGTTCGGAGAGCAGGTATCAATCTGAATCGCGGAGGCAGCGGCTATGGGCCCACAAGCCATATGGGGTGCGATGACCGCATAGTGGGCTTCAGCGATGATCGCGATCTTTTTCGCTTCCATAATCCCACCGCACTGTCCGACATCCAACTGGATAATCTGGGCGGCTCGTTTTTCAAGCACTTGTGAGAACTCATATTTCGTAACTAGTCGTTCCCCCGTAGCGATTGGAATGCTTGTGTGGGCAGCGACTCTTGCCATCTCATCGACATTCTCTGGAGGAACTGGCTCCTCGAACCAGAAGGGACGGTACGGTTCAAGATAATCGGCGACGCGAATTGCACTATAGGTGGTTAGCTGACCGTGAGTTCCGATACCCACTTCTATTTTGTTGCCGACAGTCTTCCGAATGCTTTCAAATATCTTTGCAGCGTGTTCAATCTCCCACAGCGGAATATCCCTCGGTATGGGATACTCTGGCATGAAAGGATCCAGTTTGCAAGCGGTGTTGCCTGCTTCGAGCAGTTGTGCTGCAACCTCACCTGCTTGTTCAGGATTATCTCGAAATCCGCCGCCGGGCATGTATGCGTAAGCCCGAAGTTTGTCGTGGTACTTGCCGCCGAGAAGATTGTAGATCGGCTGGTTCGTCGCCTTGCCTACAATGTCCCATAGTGCCATCTCGATTGCACTGATCACTGGGGTCGCATGGAGGCTTGGATGTCGGAAGTCGTGGCGGGAAGCGTACATCCGATCCCAGAGTCTCTCAATGTTGAACGGGTTCTCGCCGATAATAAACTCCCGCCCCATCTCCTCTATGAGGTGGATCTGTGACTTCAGGTCCTCCAGATTACGTGAGTAGGTATTCCCGGTGATGCGCTCGCCCAATCCGGATATTCCTTCATCGGTGATGAGCTCCAGAAACAGCAGGTATCTGCCACCACTGTAAGGTGGCTCGTTTTCAACGACCATCGTTTTGAGATCAGTGACTTTCAATGTATGCTCCTATCTGAATCGTGTTTGGTTGAGTTACAAGCGCGCCACCCAACGGCGTAATTGCAGCTCCAAATCGTCCGCAAGATCCCCATGATCTGCTACTACATCTCGCTGGTCATACGAATCTGATCCCCGATCGTATAGTTCGCTGGGCGCATCTCCCTCTAGCGGGACGTGCAACCGCCACGCCGTATCCTGAATTGACCATGAGCGACCGTGGTGTCCTGTGTAGGCGTAGTCGCGCACACGGTCTGTCTCTCCACGAATCACTGGCGCAAGGCTATGTCCGTGCAAGGTAACTGTTTCCGTTCCTAGCTGCATATCCTGCGGGAAAAGCTCCGCGGTCGGACGCGGTCCTGTGCGAGACAAGGTCAGGTTTTTGCCGATGCCGAGAAGGTCTAAGATAGTGGGAAACAGATCGGTCGGTTGAACAAGTGCGTCGATTACACCTTGATGTGAGTTGGCAGATTTTATCGCCTCTGGCGGACGAAACACCATCGGAATCCTCACCAATTCTTCATAGTTCCACGGTCTTGCTTTACGAATAATTCCGTGCTCGCCAAACGGTTCGCCGTGATCACTTAACCAGACGATTAGCGTATTTTCGAGCAATCCCAAATCTCGCACATGATCCACCAATACGCCTACCCACTTATCGGTAAACGTGACCTCTCCTGCGTAGAGCGAGCGGACGCGGACGATTTCATCAGGTGTGAGATAGTCGTGTTCGCTCTTGGCTTGTGGTTTCTCGGTCGAGGGGCTACCGATCTTTGTGCAGGTGCCTGCGACAGGATCGATGATGTCCTGTCCGGGGTAGTCAGCGGCTTTGTACATAGACCAGAACGGTTCGGGTGGATCCCACGGTTCGTGTGGGTCGAAATAATCCACCCAGAGGAAGAGTTTATCTTTTTTGCCTTGCTGGTTCACCGTAGCGTCAAGCCAACGGATCGCTTCATGGGTCACACGCGGGGCAAAAAAATCCTCCTCCGTCTGGAAGGTGGAACGGTTTTTCATGTATTGCTCGAATCGAGGTGCCCACAGTGGATCGGTGTCATCTCCGCGTAAACGGTGCCAGATATTCGTGTCAACGGTACGGTCATCGACAATCCACGGGTCATATTCCTGTCCACGCACAAAAACCGTCGTATCGAAACCGCGCCCTATGTTATACACCGGCTTATGTCCATGATACACATCGGTGACGAGGGCACTGGTGTATCCGTGACTCCAAAGGACTTCGGCAAGTAGATAATCTGATTCCCGAAAAGGCTGCCAAGGGCGGAACGGAAAGCCGACGCGTCCCGTCCACCATGTGGTGCGAGTCGGTATTGTGGGCAAGCTCTCAGCGTAGCAGTGCGAAAAGAGAACGCCTTCCGCCGCGAGTCGATCGAGGTTAGGGGTGGCGGTCTTCTTTATGCCCTCGGCTGTGTGATATTGGACGGCGTTGATACCGCCCACGCCGTCATAGCAACCACAGTGGTCTGCTCGTAGCGAATCATTGACAATGCAGATGATGTTCATTGCTAACTCCGATATATAGAGTTAATGAGGGTGGCTTATGTTAAAAGAAAATGCAAAACGTAAAGAACGTAAAACGTGAAAAACATTAGTGAATTCGTTCATTCATGAACGGGTAAACTAATGAACTATAGTGGATCTTAGAATTAATGGAACACTATGAACGAGTCCTGATAGGTCGGAGATCGCGGAGTGACGGCACACGGAGTGTGCCTACTACTATTAATGTCTATTTATAGTGGTCCTTAGAATTAATGAGACACTCCAAATCGGTGCGGTTGGAAACCGCACCTACCGGGTGGCGCAAGTGTCTATTTATTTTTATCATCCACCATAAATCGGTTTCTGTTGCGTGATTTCTTACCATCGAAAAGGCTTTCTCTTGCCACAAGGTCTTCTAGAGGTAGGGTGGCCACTGCCAGCCTCTTTTTGTGGCAAACCAGAGATCTTCCGGGTCAGGTTTTGGTCCTGCCCGTAGCCTTGTGAGAATATCTTCGTCGTATTGGATCCCAAAGCCAGACTTCCTCGGAGGCGAGATTTCACCGTTTTTCGGAAGAATCGGATCTATGACAGCCGATGAACCTTTGGGAGGTGGCGCGAATCTAAAGCATTCAACGAA
Organism: Candidatus Poribacteria bacterium; assembly: GCA_965208425.1. GTDB lineage: Bacteria > Poribacteria > WGA-4E > WGA-4E > PCPOR2b > PCPOR2b. Next base: position 1,650,510 of record OZ242335.1, read on the forward strand.
CAATCCGTTTGGCACGGCTGCTACTAGCGATGCTGCGATCTCGGTGGTTGCATGGGGGCACATAGGCAAGCCGTATGAGTCGGCAATAGCGGCGATCTTCACCCACTCGGTTACACCGCCAGTCCGGACGATGTCTGCTTGGACGAACTGCACGGCTCCCTGTTCCATCAACTCTCTGAACTCCCACTTCGTTGCGTGAGTTTCACCGAGGGCTATTGGGATGCTTATCTCCGCGGCGAGTTTGACATGATTATCTAGCTCATCGGGAGGCAGCGGCTCCTCGAGCCAGTAAATGTTGTACTTCTCCAACTTATCTGACATTCGTATTGCTGTGTTAAGACTCCAGCCAGAGTTGACGTCTATTGCAAGGTCTACATTGGGACCAATGGTGTCCCTCACCAGCTTGACCCGCTCCACGTCTTCGTTCGTATTTCGCCGCCCGACCTTCATCTTCACCATCTTGAACCCCGCCTCGACGAAGCCGGAATAGATGTCGACGAGTTCTTCCTCACTGGCGAGGAGACTGACGCTGCTCCCGTACGCCGCCACCGTGTCTCGGTGGGCGCCAAGTAGCTTGTGAACCGGTTGATTGAGAATCTTCCCTTTCAGATCCCATAAGGCGATGTCTATCCCGCCGATTACCGATAGAACAACACCCCTTCTGCCCCACCTTACGCTGCCCCAGTACAGTTTGTCCCAGATCCGTTCGGTATCAAGGGGATCCTCACCGACAACTAGCGGTTTGAACATGTGCTCAATAAGCAGTTTGTTCAGGGTGACACCTTCGGGCCCCACCTGCGGTTCGCCAAGCGAGGCGAATCCTGTCACACCTTCGTCGGTGGATATTTGCACGAGTGAACTGGCGCGGATTGCGGGGTTCACCACCGTGGCGTCAGTGCTCTGCTTGACGTTGGCGTACACGGGGTCGGATAGTTTTACATCTGTGATTTTCATCTGATTCTCTCCTGTCTGGTTACATTATAGTAACCTAAGTTGTTAGGTAACCTGTAGGGCGAGTTTCTATACTCGACACCTATACAGGATTTACGCAAATTTAGCGTATAGGGAGTAGATTTTTGATTTTTAACCCCCTAAATCCCCCTTATCAGGGGGACTTATGAACCCGCTGCGTAACTCCTACTATAGAATAACCGAGTTGACTAAGATAGTACAAGTTGCACATGTCGCCCCGCTGGGGCTTTAGTTAGACTGCTTTTGATACATATAGCACTCCGCTGGAGTGCGCAAATTGGACACATCGCCTTTCTATAGACATATCGCTCCTCTGGAGCGTAAGTAGAGCATTTGATGGACAGGGAAACCAATGGATTCTCAATAACTGGCAACTTGCGTTATAGTAGATTTTAGAATTATTTAGACACTTCCAATGCACAACCAACCCCCTAACCCCCCTAACCCCCTAAATCCCCCTTGTCAGGGGGACTTGAGAAACTTAGGGGGACTTGGGAAACGGCTTGTCCCGATTCTCGGGATCCCGATAAATCGGGATTGGAAACAGTGCCTACCAAATACGGGGAACGAAAATGTCTAGGTAGTGTTTACATTTTTTTAGCAGTGATAAGTAGAGCTGCGAAATAGACGAATCCGAGGTATCGGTCAGCATATTTATCATAGCGAGTAGCAACCCTGCGATACTGCTTCAACCGATGGAAAAAACGCTCTATAACGTTGCGACGTTTATACATCTCTTTATCATAAGGCCGATCTTCAACGCGGTTCTTGCGAGGACGGATGACCGCCACCGCGCCTTGGGCAACAATCGTTTCTCGCAGCGCATCGGAGTCATAAGCCGCATCCGCAATAACATACCGGCACGTGTAGCCGGTAATCAACGCCGGGGCTTGTGTCACGTCATGGCACGCACCCGCTGTCAAAGTAAAACGCAATGGTAAAAACGCATCATTCACCGCAGCATTGAGTTTCGTGGTAAAGCCACCTTTACTCCGACCGAGTGCTTCTGATTGCTGACCTCCGTTTTTTTGGGGGCACCCGCCGCCGCCGCATGTGCCCGCACAATCGTTGAATCAATCAGGAGCGCGGAGAATGCACCCGCCTCATGGAAATGTTCATGGAGTTTTTCAAAGACCCCGGCATCGCACCATCTGCCGAAACGTCTATAGATGGCATTCCAATATCCGTAAACTTTCGGTAGCGACCGCCAAGTCGCGCCTTCTTTTGTTATCCAGATGAGTGCCGAAAGGAAACGTCTACAATCTTCAGGGGTCCCGACATAGACGTTTGGCAATGTTTGCAGAAACGGGTGTATGCTCTGCCAAGCTGCATCACTAATCATCACAGGCAAGTCTTGAGTGGCATCTATCTGTTGAGTTTGCATGCAACACAGTTTACAAAGACTTACTGAAAATGTCAATAACTTACACAATGTAAACACAACCTACTTATTTTTAGAATTCACTATAGTTGGCATCAACTACGCGCTTATTTTTGTTTCGTTCACCGCGTATATGCTCTGGAATATGTCTTCGGCGACCTCTAACCCAAGACCCGATGCGTTGGCAACGGCATACGAACCGTTCTCAAGCGTGAAGTTGTCAGGCTTGTATACGCTCGGTGCACAGCGCTCGTCTTCAATGGTGATGAACGACTCGGAAGCGGCTCCCCAAATCAGCGCTGCGCGGGTGCCGAATACGCCGTTGTGGAAGCAGTGCGGCTGCGACCGGACACCGTACCTGTCCAACTGTTCCTCAATATCGTTCCAACGGGAGAAACCGTGCCTAACGATGTCCGGCTGGTAACCGTCCATCAAGCCATCTTCCATCATGTCCACGTATACGTCGCTGATTGGATCAGGGTCTACTTCACCACATACCAACAGCGCGTCTGAACCGACCTTCTCTTGGATGTCCCTGATCGCTCGGTAGTCTTCGACGCTCGGAGGAACCATCTCTTCAAGCCAGAACACGTCCGCAGGCTCCGTCTCTCGGATGAACATCTCCAGTAGGTCTAGGCGATCCCTATACCCGAAGTTGCCGTCAGTCAATATCGTTGCGTCCGGTCCAATGGCTTCCCGCACGGCATGAATAACCTCGATATCACGCCGAGTGCCTGCCTCTGGGTTCATCCAACGACCGCACCGACCGGTCTTAATCTTGAACTGCCTCCACCCGGCGTCAAACCCTTCTCTGGCTTGTTCGGCGACCATTGCTGCACCTTTTTCGGGAAAGTTCAGGTCGCTGAAGTAAAGGGTTGTGTCATAGGCATCTACGCGGTCACGCTTCTTGCCGCCAAGCAGGTCTACGCAAGAAACATCCAGCGCCCTGCCGACCAGATCGTAGGCGAGGATGCTCATCCATCCCTGTCCCCGGAATGCGCGTTTCGCCTCCTTTGTTGGACCCGTGACACGACCATCGGATACGTGCAGCAGCTCATCTAATTGCTTGCCGAGAAAGACCTCTTTGAGCTGGTTCATAGCGTCTGCTACTGACCCATCTCTGCCGATTGCTCCGAGATGCCCTTTGTTGATTGCTAGACCCTCAACTCCGCTGTCCGTGCGAGCACGGATAAGCCATTCAAGTCCTATTGATCCGTGGCCCCAGTTGTAGGCGTTCCTAGCAATTTCATGGGGGTAGCGGGCTGGAATCGGGGTGACACTAATTTCGGTAATCCGCTGCGATGTCATTTTAATACACCTCACCTTTCATGCCAAACCGGCTGCTAAATAAGTCAACACAATTTCCAACACCTTATATTTTAGAGGGAGGCGTGATTTCAGTCAACCCAAAAGCCAGCGTAGACAAAAATCCGCACAATCGGCGTTATCTGCAATCCAGATTTGACACAATTTTTTGTGTCCAGTATAATAACGCAAGTTGCTAGTAGCCAGCATATTCAGACCAATAGACCCTAATCCTCGTGCAAATTATATTATTTCTGTAGGTCAATTTTCCAAAATTGACACTACCTAGAACATGGCACGATAGTCTATACTCAATTCTCCCGGAGCATTACGCGATAGTCCGGGTGTTTTGTCGAGATGTGAATCTCGACCTACAGGTTGTGATGGATTTCCAATAACTAGGGCGTGTTGACATTTTGAGGCTGCTGATTCGGCAAATGCTGTAATAATTGATTGACGTGACGTAGGTAGTCCGTAGGTTGGGTTGAACGGAACCGATGAAAATGCCACCCATGACAAATGGGGTTAGACGGACGATTCCGGTTGAAAGTTCACAAGTGGAGTGAAACTCAACATTTTATCGGCAGCGGATAGAGGTGTTGGGTTTCACTCTCTTTATCTACAAAGCAGTGTTGTTGAAAAACAGAACATCTACTGTCCTTGATAGGGATTCGGTTTGACCCGTTCAACCCAACCTACGATACTTCCACTATATTTTCCCCCAGACCCAGTAGGTGCGGTTTTCCACGGCACTGCATAGGCGCTGTTTCCACCTGCGCCTACCAAACATGGGGAGCGCAAGTGTCTATCTGTTTTTATGATTCACTATAGTAAATAATTTTTTCAAAAGGAGACACTCTTTATGTTTAAGTGTTATTTAACGGCTTGTAAGCAGCGTCGCATCGCACTCATTTGTCTATTAATTCTCATTGTCAGTTCTCAAACTGTATCCCCCCAACAACAGATAGCCCAAGATGCTTACGCCATCTTTCAACAAAGCTGTAATATCTGCCACGGTCCTGATGGCGCTTATAAAGAGACACTCTTAATTGAACACAACGCACTCATCGAGGAAGGTTCAGTTGTCCCCGGAAACCCTGATGCCTCTGAACTGTATAATAGACTTATAACCACCGATGCAGCCAAACGGATGCCACTCGGACAACCCCAGCTGCCCCCTCAGTCGATTGCTACAATCCGGAACTGGATATTGGCCGGCGCTCCCGATTGGGCGGCAGCCCCTACAACCGATGGCTCCTTCATCTCTCCTAGTGAAGTCCTCACTACCATTGAAACACACGTCATGTCCCTTGCACCCTTTGACCGTGCATTTGCTCGTTACTTCACAATGACACACCTCTATAATGCAGGTGAAACGGCAAAGGTCCTCAAAGCCTATCGTAGCGGACTATCCAAATTGGTCAACAGTCTATCATGGGGCGGTACGGTCACCAACCCACAACCCATTGATTCACAAGAGACGATCTTCTACATCGACCTCCGACACTATGAGTGGGACGTCAATAACGCTTGGACGCAGATAGAGGCGGCATATCCCTATCACATTGGGTTTGATGCACCGGCACAGACCACGCTGAAGGCTCAACTAGGGCGGTTGCAGACGGAGACGACGAGTGATATACCATCGGTTCATGTCGATTGGTTCATGGCAACGGCCTCCACCCCGCCGCTGTACCACGATTTGCTATCTCTACCATTGACGGATAGAGAGTTAGAGACCCGATTGGGTGTTGATGTGGGTCGCAATCTCCGCGATGCGCCGGGGGTGCGCGTCTGGCGGGCAGGATTTAATAACTCCGGTGTCTCCAATCACAACAGGGTGGTGGAGCGACACGCCTTTCGAGATGGAGCATATTGGAAGAGTTACGACTTTGCTGGCAGTGTTGGGACACAGAACATCTTTAATCACCCCCTCTCTTTCACCCATGATGGTGGAGAGGTTATCTTCAATCTGCCCAACGGATTGCAAGGCTACTACTTGGTCAATGCGTCCGGCTCCCGTTTGGACGCAGCACCCATAAACATCGTATCCAACCCCGCAGCGAGTGATCCCACAGTACGGAATGGGTTATCCTGTTTCGGTTGCCACACGGAAGGTATGAAGACGTTTGAAGATCAAGTTCGTTCCGTGATAGAGAGTGGCACTACCCCAAACGCGCAGGCGTTGCGGCTCTATGTCGAGCAGTCAGAGATGGACGTGCTCTTACGGGAGGATATGGAGAGGTACAAGGTGGCACTGGCAGCGACAGGGGGTACGGTTAACGATATTGAACCGATTGCCCGTTTCCATGAGGCATTTCAAGGCGATGTGAATGCAGCATACGCCGCTGCGGTGGTTGGGTTAGAAACCGAAGTATTTTTGGGAAAGATACGTGAGAATGTGGGGTTACAGAACGTAGGCTTGTTAGTATTAGACAGTCCGAATGGGAGTATGAAACGGGATGCATGGACATCGAATTTCCGAGATATACTTTTTGCGCTCGACTTTCCACAGTTAGTTGACAAGACCCCAGTGGTGCCGGAACCGGACAGGTTGCCGGGCGCATTTGTTCATATCCCTGACCTAAACCTCCGTGCCGCAATTGCAGAGGAACTTGGCAAAAGCCCCAATGCCCTAATTACTGTGGAGGAAATGGAAGGATTAAGCGAACTTGATGTGAGAAACAAGAGCATCCGTGATTTGGCAGGACTTCAGTTTGCAACCAATCTGAGTCAGTTACTTCTCAACGATAATCAAATTTCTGACATATCACCGATTTCTGGCTTAACCGAACTACGCCAACTCCAAATTGAAAGGAACACAATATCGGATATATCCCCTGTCAGGAACTTAAAAAACCTTACCTTCTTGAATTTCAGGAGGAATCAGATTTTCGACATATCACCGATTGCCGGCTTAATTAACTTGAACGTCCTTTGGTTTAGCGTAAACGCTGTATCCGATCTGTCGCCGGTTGCAGGCCTCATCAATTTGAATCGTCTAAGCTTTTCCGATAACAACATCTCAGACTTGTCGCCGATTGCGGGGTTAATCAACCTAGAGTCTTTAGATTTCTCCCAGAGTAAAAACGTATCCGACATATCGCCCCTTGCAGGATTAGTCAATCTGAAAAGAATTCGTTCATGGGGGCACTCCATATCCGACATATCGCCCCTTGCGAACTTAACAAAACTGGAGACGATAGATTTCTGTGGCGGTAATATCTCTAATCTTACCCCCTTGGCGGACTTAACCGGTTTGAAAGAACTGTATCTTAACGGCGAAGAAATATCGGATATATCGCCCCTTGTGGGATTAACCGGGTTGACTCATCTGAATCTTGATCACAACGACATATCGGATATATCGCCCCTTGCCGGGTTGACCAACTTGAAATGGCTACAGATTTCTAGAAACAACATCTCTGACATCTCGCCTCTAGATGGGTTACGCGAGAATATAAAACTCATTTGGTTCGATAATCCGGTGTTCCCAAAAGGAGGACCCAAGATAGAGGGACCGTGGCTGTGGGTGTGGTTACCGGACAAAAGACTGGAGGACGGAACCGATTTTCTATCAGAAGCAAGTGGGGGTGCGGTAACAGAGGTGGTGATCGCTACTCATGGGACAGCAGCGGGGAATTCTGTTGGGGACAAAGTATGGAGCTCCCACAGACTCCCGCCTACGGGGTCGAATAACATTGAAGACATGCTTCAACACTCCATCCGGGACGGGGTTATCTATGGTTCGGTGTCTTTGCATTCACCACAACAACAGGAAACTCAGATATATGTCGGCACCCATAGAAAGTGTAAGATCTGGCTCAATGGGGTATTCGTTTATGAGAGTTCGCGTCATACTTGGCACGACGATTACCAAGATCTTTTCCCTGTTACACTTCAGCAAGGGAAAAATGTCCTGTTAGTCGCGACTAACACTAGCCATCACGGCGGCAATTTCGCTTTTTTTGGATTAAAACCCGGCACGAAATATACAGTGGCAAATCCCGGTGTCGGCTACACTTTTTCCAAGAAACCAATTCATATAGGCGATACCTTCACCCTTGACATCCGCGCGGAAAATGTCTCCGACTTGGCAGGCTGGCAGTTTGATATTGACTTTGACCCTGCTGCACTTGAAGCTATCAACATGACCGAAGGCGGTTTCCTGAAGACGGATGGCGGAGCCACCTTCTTTCAGGGTGGGACCATTGATAACGCAGCGGGTAAAATCACTGGGCTCAGTGCAGCACGGCTCAGTGCTCAAGGTGTGAGCGGCACCGGCACGCTGCTTCAGGTGAGTTTCAAGGCAAAATCGGGCGGTGAAACCGAATTAGCATTGCAGAACTTTCAGTTCGGTTCCGTTACCGGTGATAGCATTCCCGCAGGACCGCACCAAATCCGTATCGTTGTGGAGGGGCGACTTGCCACTGGGGATGTAAATCGAGATGGGATTGTCAGCATTCTGGATCTGATTCTTGTCGCACAGCAGTTGGGGAAAAGGGTGCCTACCGGTTCGGCGGTGGATGTCAACGGCGACGGTGTTGTCAGCATCCTCGACCTTATTCGCATCGCACAGGGGATTGGTAACAGGACGGCGTCCGCTGCGCCCCCTAACTCCCCGGCCCCCTTATCAGGGGGAGAGGGAAGGGTAGATGCTGCGATGATAGAAGCGTGGATCGCGCAGGCACGGTTGGAGGATGACGGCTCGCACCCCTTCAAAGAGGGTATCGAAAATCTTGAAAGCCTGCTAGCGTCGCTGATTCCTGAAGAGACCGCGTTATTGGCAAACTACCCGAACCCGTTTAACCCAGAGACGTGGATACCGTATCAATTAGCGGAGTCATCAGAGGTCACACTGACAATTTATGACATAGATGGGGAGATGATTCGACGGTTGGCATTGGGACATCAAGCAGCCGGTATGTATCGGAACCGCAGCCGTGCGGTATATTGGGATGGGCGGAATCAACTTGGTGAACCTGTCGCCAGCGGTCTCTATTTTTACACACTGACAGCCGGTGAGTTCACAGAGACGCGGCGGATGCTGATACTGAAGTAAAATTTATCCCACTTTGAGCCTATGGGATAATATTCAACTCAAATTTTGCTTACCTGATAATACTGCACACATGTCGCCCCTCTGGGGCTAAAATACTTGAAAGGATTCCCGGACTATACACATTGCATTCCTTCGAGATCTTATCGGGACGACGCGCAATACACACTGTTCATTAATTCAATAAACCGATGAACCCATGAACGAATGAACTACCGGCGGAAGGAGGACAAGCCAAAATGTACAAAAAACAGTATCCAGGACCCAATGTAGATGTCGAGGAAGCATTGGCAAGAGTTTGTACCGGACCGCACCAGACCCGTCCCTTGGGCGCGAAAGCAGACGATCCGATTAAACCATCGGCAATTCTTGAGATCATTCTGAGGTCGATCAAAGGGGAGTTGCCAGAGGATCAAGCGGTTTCGGAGGCTCAGATGGGGGCGTTTTTCGCCGCGATGACGATTCGGAAGGGTTTCCCCAAAAAGACGCAGTGGAGTGAAGCCGAGATCACGGCTTTCGACGAATACCGTTCGGATTTAGATCGGCTTATGCCTCCAGAGATTAGGTTTATTATGCAGCCGGAGTTGGGGCATACTGATACAAATCCTGCTGAAGCAGTCGTTGCAAAGGCACTCGAACAGATCTTGAGGGGTGGGCATTTAAGTTACGATGAGACGCGCCTGATGGGGAAGGCTATCCTGAATGGAGAGATGAGCGGCGCACTCAAGGGAGCAGCCCTTATCGGTCAGCGCATGAACCTTGAGAGCTACGATGAGGTGCGCGGATATCTAGATGCGACTTTCAGCCCAGAGGGGGTTCGCGATGTTTCTGTCAATTCACTGACGCATTTTGGTCAACCGTTCGATGGTGCAACGCGATACTTCAGACCGACGCTGTTTATCGCAGCGGTGCGCGCTGCGTTGGGTGAGCCGTCAGTGCTGCACGGCGTTGATGAGATGCCGCCGAAAAGTGGAATCACGGAGGAGCAGATACTGGGTGTGCTCGGGGCTCGCACGGATCTCTCCCTTGACGAAGCGGCACGTTTAATCGAGGATCCAGAGATTGGGTTTGCTTACGTGAGTCAGCGTGAATATGCACCCGGTGCATACGACGTCCGAGAGTTACGGGTGCATATCAAAAAGCGTCCCCCTTGGGCAGCGACGGAGAAAGCGCAGCAACTGTTCACCGCTTCTGATGCGAACTATATGGTGATTGGGTACTACCACCCCGGCTACGAGACGCCGTTGCTACAGTTGATATGGGAGCGCGGCTTTCGTGCAGGGCTTGTGGTCAAAGGTGAGGAGGGAACAAGCCATTACGCCCTGCGTTTGGGGAATCCCTCAACGGAGGAGCGACAAGCGATAAACTATTCCCAAGGGTTTCGGCGGGTTGCTGGACAACGTGAGGCTTTTTCGTTGGACATAGATCCGTCGGAGTTCGGATTTAACTACGAGAAAAACCCACGCATAGAAACGATAAGCCCTGAAGCGTTTGCATCGGCGGGGATAGAGGCGTTATCCGGTGGGGAAGGGCAGATATATGATCGGTTGGTGCTCAATACCGCGATGACTGATTACCTGTTAGGGTTTTGCTCGGATCCGCACGAAGCCATCGAGCGGACGAAGGAAGCGATTGATAGTGGGCGTGCCCTGGCGCATCTGAAAGCGTACATTGTGAAAAGCCATCTTTGAGACCAATGTCGGTGCGAATTGGTTTGATACTATGGTGGATTCTAAAAATAAATGGACACTTTCGCCCCGGTAGGTGCGGTTTCTAACCGCACCGCATAGGTGCCGTGGTGGGTTGAAACGGCGCAGTTGGAAACAGCGCCTACCAATTTGGAGTGTCTCATTAATTCTAAAATCTACTATAGTGAGTGCATATCTGTTTGTTTACATCTCGACGACCCAAGTGATTTGTGCTGGATTGACGCCGTGATGTTCTGCCCAATCTGTCAAAGCTTGGGGCGGCATATCAACGTTGTTGTACGCCCCCAAAAGCTGTTTGTCGATATCGTCCTCCACTCGTTCTATCACCCGTTCATCCGGCGGATCAAGATTGACATCAGGCTTCATCCACCGATAGGTGTAGCCGTAAATGATCACCTTTGAAACAAAGTTGCTCAGATTAGGTGCCGCAGTATGGTAAACCCGATTTTCAAAAAAGATGGCATCACCGGCGCGTAAACACGGATCGACCACCGTCGGTGGATCCGGTTCGTCCTTGCGAATGGTCAACGGCTCGGGGCTCCGATGGCTCCCGCGTGCCATCAACGTCATACCGGAGTTAGGTTCGAGAAAGTCCGTCAGGCAGTAGCACACCTTTATTCCGACAAGTGGCAAGCCTTTGTGTCCAAGGTCCTCTGTAATACCGGCGTCGCGGTGCCAGCCACGGTCAGGCGGCGTTGTGTCAGGAGGTTGCGGCTTCTTGTAGATCAGTGACGCAGTGTGGAGATGGATATTGGGGCTGAGTAACTGAACGACTCGTGCAATAGTTGTCGAGTTAGAGATGAGCGAGTCGAATGCTTCTTCCTGCACGATACCGTCACGGCGTTGCGAATAGACGCTGTTAGGATCGTCCATGAACGGTTTCATCAATCGGTCTCCTGCTTCAGTCATACGGGTAACGGTCTCGGCATCAAGAGCTTGCGGAATAACGAGAAAACCGTCCGCATCAAAGTCCCGGCGTTGCGCTTCAGTCAGTCGAAAAAAATCCATTAAGTGGTAAGCCTCCTCTAATCATGGTATGTATCCCGAATGCCGTGCTTTGCGTGCATATAGAATATTTCTAATGTTAACAGTATGCTTTAGCTGTGTCAAGCGCATTTGAGCGATGCCCTAGGGAATATAGTTCTCCCACCTTATTGCCCCGATAGATCCCCGATAAATCGGGACTCCGACAAGCCGAGAGCAGGCAGGCGGGATTCAAAGCAATCTGAGTCACGGATAAACACGGATTAACGGATTACACTGATAAAAGATACCTCTGACAACTAATATAACAACGTGCAATGAACGTGCTACTACGAACAGTGGGACATGAGCCGGAACGAAAAAGTGTCCCTAAACGGTGTCCTAATGGCTGGGAAAAGAATAGAATTTCTTGAGTCTCTATCGGTCTTACGAAAATCTTGACTTTTCTGTTAATCTTTGCTATGCTAGTGTTTAGTGTGGTTTTATTTATTTGAAGTTCCTTCTGAGACCGTGCAGACCAACGTCTGCCTTACGTCAATACACCGTCAGGATTTGCTCCGGCGAACTCTGATGTAGAATCTATAATCTCAACAATGAGGAAAGGGGTAGTGATGCGAAAACGTATTCTGCTTACCGCTTCCGTACTTGCTATATTGCTTCCGCTATCCACTTGGATTGGTTGTGCCGCCTCCAGTGGTGGTAGTCAAATGATGGAAGAAAAGGAGCAGGTGGTTGTCATAACGACGGATAAAGGAAAAATTGTAATTGAACTGTATCCGGACGCAGCGCCTGTTACTGTCGAGAACTTTAAGAAACTCACTAAGAAGAAATTCTACGACTGGCTAACATTTCATCGTAGGGTGGATAAGCCAGGCCTGAATATTATTCAGGGAGGTGATCCGAATGGGGATGGGACGGGTGGTCCTGGGTATACTATCACTGATGAGCATACCAACCCCAACCAAGTTCCTCATCAGCGAGGGACAATTGCCATGGCGAATACAGGCAACCCTAATTCGGCAGGAAGTCAATTTTATATCTGTCTAATAGCGCAACCGCATTTAGACGGCCGGTACACAACGTTTGGTCAAGTTATTCAGGGTATGGAGGTCGTAGATCTGTTAAGGGTCGACGACGTCATGAAAAAAGTTCGATTGGAGGCGAAGTCAAAATATGTTACTTCAGAATAAAAACCGACGAAGCTACATTGAACGTTTTACTGTGATGCTCCTCGCAGCATTGTTTACTGTATACCTTGTAAGCTGTTCGCAGGAACAGAAGGGTCCACCAAAGCCGAAGGCACGTCCGACAGTATCGGCTGACACGATGCAAGCAGCCAAAACAAAAGTTGACATCCACAACGCCATGGCTGTCATTGAGACAGCCAAAGGGGCGATTGAGGTTGAGTTTTTTGCGGACGATGCGCCCAACACCGTAGAAAACTTCCTCAAGAATGCGCGGTTGGAATATTATAATCATGCGACATTCCATCGCGTTGAACCCGGACAACTAATTCAAGCTGGGTCGCGTTTTCCCACCGAAGATACGATAGGGATTGAGACGAGTGATCGTCAACCGGTGAGAGGAATCCTTGCTATGGCAAAAGCGGAGGGAGCCACTGTCGCCGATGCCACCCAATTCTTTATCTGTCTTGACACAATTATATTAGACAGCGACTACACCCTATTTGGACAGGTCACAAAAGGGTTAGAGGTGATCGACAGCATTGCAGTAGGCGACGAGATCATGACCATCAAAATTCGTGAAAAAGGTTAAAAATAGGCGATAGTGCAAATGAGCAATCAGGACAGGAGATCGAATGTCTTTTTTGCTCATTTGCATTTCTACAGATTTGCTCATTTCTTTTTGAAACCGATGTTGATTAAAAGAAAGGATTTTTTATGGCATTAACCATTATTCATACAGCCCGTCCGAGTCCGGTCTGGCAAGAGACATATGTTCGCGTTAACAAAGGGCAACGCATGGTCATTGATGCACAAGGTGCATGGTCTCCAGATACACAGAATCGCATCTGCTGGTGCGGTGCTGATGGCATTGCCAATCTGCCCGCTGAAGAAGGTTTCCTGATGCCCGGTGCCAACGTCGGCGCATTAATCGCAAAAATTGACGATATGGTGTTTGCTGTTGGATCACGGTACGACAACGCTGCACCGGCTGAAGGCGTAATCTTTCTCGCAATGAATGAGAATCCGGAACACAATAATCAAGCCGGATCGCTGCCTGCACAAATCATTATCTTCGACGAATAGGCAATATTTATTATCACTATATTCGCGGTGCACTGTGACTACTACCACGACTGAAGAGTTGTGATAAGGAGGTGCGCAGATGGCAGAAGAATCAAAGGAACCGACCTCAGACAGCACCCAATCCACCGAACAAGAAAGACCGAAATTGCCGCCCGTCGATTTTTCTGCATTCATTGCAGAACTTGGGACGACTGCATTTGCTTACCTCGGCGGGCTTCAAAATCCGGAGACAAAAGAGGTTTTCGTCGATCTCGAAATGGCAAAGCGGACAATCGACACGATTGATCTCCTCAAAGAGAAGATAAAGGGCAACTTAACTGCGCCCGAAAGCAATCTATTGGATAATACCCTGTACAACCTCCGGATGACTTACATACGGATAGCGAACAATCCTCCACCTCCCCCGACGCCGGAAACCTCAGAATCGGGGAGCGAAGCACCATCAGAAGAGACGAAGCCGGAAAGTGAATAGAATAGAAGGAGGGGAAGAATGGCTATCAGTTGGAAAAGGAAAGCCACACAGACTGAAACCGTTCGCTCCCCTGCTGTCGCTGGCAGTTTCTATCCGGATTCACCACAGGTTCTATCCGCGCAGGTGGAAAAATTCATCGATGCTGCAGAGTTGAAAGAAACCGCTGGCAAACTCATCGGGCTTATCGCGCCCCATGCCGGTTACATCTACTCAGGTCATGTCGCGGGATACGCCTACAAACAGTTAGTGGGGCGGTCTTTCGACACGGTGGTGCTGCTCGGGTTAAGCCATCGCTACCGAGTTGATGGCGCAGCGATTTATGCACGTGGCGCGTTCCGTACGCCACTTGGGGATGTCCAAATTGATGAAGACCTCGCCGCTGAGATGATGCGTCTGAACAGCGACCTCCTTGACCTGCCCCCCGCTCATGCAAACGAGCATAGTCTTGAAGTACAGCTCCCCTTTCTACAGCACATTCTCTCCGACTTCCGTATCGTTCCTATCTTGTTGCAGGATGACTCTCCGAAAAATGTGATGCCTTTGGCTCAGGCGATTGCGGAAGCGATGAGCGATCAATCCGCCCTGTTGATTGGGAGCACCGATCTCTGCCACTATCCGGTCTACGAAGCAGCGAGAAGATCGGATCAGGTTGTCATTGAGGCGATTGAGCACTTTGATCCCGATTACTTGCATGAGCGAATGGATGAATATATGCAGATCCATCCCACCAAAAATTTTCACTGCATGATGTGCAGCACCGGCGCAATCTATTCGACAATGCGAGCGGCGCAAGCGTTGGGCGGGAATCGGCTTGAGGTGCTGAAAGCGGCGAACTCCGGCGATGTCCCCATCGGGGGGCGAGATCAGGTGGTTGGATATATGGCGGCGGGGATTTATCGGTAGGTTGGAGAGTAAATGACGACGTTAGCACGTTGCTGCGTGTGCAGCCTTATCATACTTATTCACTGGTGCAGCCCTGTCCCCGCCCAAGTGGTAGACATCCCTGATGCCAACCTTGAGAGTGCCATCCGAGAAGCCCTCGAACTTCCCGATCAAACCCCCATCACCCAGCAGGAGATGCTGAGATTAACAAGGTTGGGAGCATCTAAGAGGCAGATAAAAGACCTCACTGGATTGGAACATGCTACCAATTTAACAGGACTCAGTCTTCATCAAAATAGTATTAATAATCTCAGGTCATTGGCTGGATTAACTTACCTAAAAAACTTATCACTCTGGGGCAATCCAATATCAGATCTTTCGCCGATAGCAGATCTAACAGAGTTGACAGGTCTTGATTTGGGTGCCTGTCAGATATCAGACATCACAGCACTTACTAGCTTGGCGCAGTTGAAGTGGCTACACCTTCATTATAATCAGATATCAGACATCACCTCACTGACAAAACTCACACAACTTACCGATTTGTGGTTGCAGAGCAATCAGATTTCTGACATCACGCCGCTGGCAGGATTGAAACAACTGACAGAATTGGCGTTATCTCACAATCGCATTGTAGATGTGAGCTCGCTTGCAAACTTAGTAAATCTGGTGGATTTGAAAATTGCTGGCAATTCGATCAGAGACTTCAGTCCACTCCTTGGGCTCAACCTGAAGAACGTCGATATTGATATCCACACGTTGCAGGAACTTGTCTCCATTAAGGTAGAAGTGCCTGATTCAAATTTGGAACGCGCTATACGAGAGAAACTTGCTCTAGCGGATGAAATGCCGCTCACACAGGCGGATATGCTACAATTAACTAGATTGGAGGCTAGGGATAGCGAAATAAAGTATCTGACGGGGTTGGAATACGCTACCAATTTAACCAGACTCAATCTTAGGCAAAATGAGATTATTAATCTTACTCCGTTAACTGAATTAAGTCGCTTAGAAAATTTATCACTTTGGGGCAATCCAATCTCGGATCTCTCTCCGCTGGCAAGCCTGACTCAATTGAGGTATCTTCACTTGGGGCTCTGTGAGGTGTCCGATGTCTCTCCACTGGGAGGCTTGACGGGCTTGACCAATCTTTATCTGCATGGCAATCAAATCTCTGACATCAAGCCGTTAGCGAAGTTAACACAGCTTACCCATTTGTGGTTGGGTTGGAATCTCATTGTTAATGTCAGTCCGTTGTCTAATCTGACGAATCTCACTGAATTGATATTGAGCTCGAATCGGATTGTCGATTTCAGTTCGCTTGAGGGGCTTCCTTTAACCCGTTTTGAATACGATGAAGTTTGTGAGTTAACAGATATTCTAGGAATTCCAGTTCACGAACGGGTTCAAAACCGAAGTTTTCCCTCCGTTTTCCAAGCATGGTATGACATCTTGAACCGTCCGGGGTTATCACGCGAGGATCGAATCACACATCATGATTTGTATTTAGGTTCTTGGTTTGGACTACATTGGCTAGAAACAGACCAAGGTTTTAAGCTCGTAGGTAATCTCGAAAGGGCACGTCAGGAACGCGACGCATTGCTTGCTTTAAATCCGAATATGATTTTCATTGTCTCAATTCTCATGAGAGATGACTGGCCAAATAAGCATCCGGAGGATTGGCCGCATTGGATACGAGATACAGAGGGTAATCGTGTCTCAGCAACGAATTATTCCGCGTTCCTTATGGATTTCACGCATCCTGATGTCCAAGATATAATCGTTCAACAAGCTGCCGCTGCAGCGAAATGTGGATTATATGATGGTATCTTTTTGGATTGATGGCGGGAAGATTGGATAGTTCTTAAGGGTCACCGGGCGTATGAAGAGGAGCAACGGGCGCGAGATGTGATTATTCAACGAGTCCGCGCAGCGGTGGGAGATGATTTTCTGATATGGGTAAATCCAAACCGGAGCAAACCTCTGCGGGCAATGCCTTATATCAATGGCCTCTTTATGGAGACAGTTCGCTATGATGATTATGCACTTAGGGGACTGATCGAGATTGAAAGTACGCTACTTTGGGCGGAGGAAAATCTAGGGGAACTACCAATAAACGGCTTAGAAGGCTGGGGTATTGAGACTGAAGCACCGGACAGTCCAACCAACCTCCGTTGGATGCGCGTGTTCACCACAATGGGACTCACGCATTCTGATGGTTATGTGCTTTACATAACGGGTATCCGATCGCCGGATCATCAGCATGACTGGAGCACTTTTGAACCGACACATCAAGAAGTTCATAACCGGGGCAGAGTGCATAACCATGGTCACGACCATTACTGGTATGAGTTCTGGGACGCTGATTTGGGTAAACCTATCGGCGGGAAAGCACAACTCTATAACGATCAGGCCGGTCTGTTTATCCGTGAATTCACCAACGGTTGGGCGGTCTATAACCGGAGTGGGACAGCCCAGACCATTACGCTGCCTGCATCTGCTACCCCGTCTCCGATAGGGGAAATAACGCTGCGTCCTTGGCTCACAACTTGCCTGACCTCGACGGCGAAATCTATCTCACGACCCGAAGTTTTGCCGATGTCAATAGCGATGGGAAGGTCAATATCTTGGATTTAGTTCAAGTTGCCAACGGTCTCGGCAAATCCGCCCCCGACCCCAATGGGGATGGGGCTGTCAACATCTTAGATTTGGTGTTTGTCGCCCAGCAGTTCAGTCAATAAAATAACCCTTTTTTACCTTTTCATCCCTGAAATCTGATATAATGAACGATTAAAACGTCAAAAAGGAAAACTATTATGGCAGACCGAATAGATATTCACCCTGACATTTGCAATGGACGACCTGTGATTGCCGGGACTCGGATCGTTGTTCAAACTATCATGGAGTTTTTGGGCGCAGGCGATTCCATAGGTGAGGTCCTTGAAGCCTATCCTTCTCTCAAAAGAGAGGATGTCTATGCCTGTATTCAATTCGCTGCTAAATTAGCGGTGGCACTTCAGTCAAATAAATAGAACCATTGTGGTGAATGGATAGCAAATATGATACAATAACTCGACATTAAGAAAAGGAGAACCGACATGGCTCAAAAAATACCCTTCATGAAACTAAGTGGTGCAGGTAACGACTTCGTTATCATTGATAATCGCGATAGCGTTGTCCAATACGAAAATACCGATTTCGTCGAAAAGGTTTGCCAACGCCGAATGTCTGCCGGCGCGGATGGCGTGCTGCTTGTCGAAAATACGGATAAGGCAGATTTCCGGATGCGCTACTTCAACGCGGATGGCGGTGAGGCGGAGACCTGCGGGAACGGCGCACGTTGTATCTCAAGGTTTGCCTATCTTAACGGCATCGTTTCGGAGCGGATGTCATTCGAGACGCAAGCCGGAATCTACGAATCCGAAATTGTCGGTGCTGATGTCAAGGTCCGGATGAGCGATCCAACAGATCTCCGATTGAACTTTCCGCTTCAGTTGGAAGATGGTGTCCACAATATCTCTTTCGCCAACAGTGGTGTTCCTCATGTCCTCTTCTTCGCTGAAGATTTAGAGGGAACGGATGTGTTTGGACTTGGTAAACAGACGCGCTACCACGACGACTTCAAACCTGCGGGGACAAATGCCAATTTCGTTCGGGTCAACGATCCTCAAGCGATTGACATCCGTACCTATGAACGCGGTGTCGAAGATGAAACCCTCGCTTGTGGCACAGGCTCTATTGCCGCTGCAGTTGTCTCCGCCGCGCTAGGGAAGGTTCAGTCCCCGGTTGCCGTGAAGACCGCCAGCGGTTCGGTGCTGACCATCCATTTTGACTTAGCGAACGGCGAGCCGGAAAATGTCTATCTGGAAGGCGATGCGCGAATCATCTATTCGGGTGAACTCACAGAGGATGCTTGGAGCTATTAGCAGGATCGTTTATGTTAAGAAATTGTGCAAAGAAACCGAGTTTTTCCGAAAAAACTCGGTTTCTCTGGGGCGTTTTGCACGAGCCAACAGGATTTTCGGAGTGATGTGCTTATTTTGATAATTGTAGTTTTTGTGGAGGGCAAATGAAGAGAGTCTTATTGATTATTAACGGTCCGCATTCCCCATTTAGTGAGTTTGCGGAGATGTTCAAACCGTTGGTTGAAGATGGTGGGCAGTTTGAAGTGGAGATTAGCGATGAGCGCAACCGATTGACGGATCCCTCTGCGTTCGATGCAGTTGCGCTATATATCGGTGGCGGAGAAATTACGCCTGAGGTTGAGCGCGGGTTGACCGGATACGTCAGAGGTGGCGGTGGATTACTTGCGGTGCACGGGGCCAACGCTGGGCTTGGGCAGTATGATAACTACATCGAGCTCATTGGCACGGAGTTCATCGAACATGATCCGCTAGCACCGTTTGAAGTGACAGTAGAAGATGGGATCGACGACATCCTGCCACGCCTCAACAAGCAGTTCTGCATCGTAGATGAGTGTTATCAGATGAAGATTCGCACGGAGGCACCGTTGCGTTATTTTCAACACGGTGCGTGGCGGCTCGAAAAATATCCGCTCGGCTATGTGCGCGACTATGGTGAGGGGAAGGTATTTTACACCGCACTTGGGCACGACAACCGCGCTTTCAGCCATCCGGACTTTCAGGACCAACTGCTCAAGGGCCTCCGCTATGTGACCAACCTGAAGGATAACCCAGCGATCCGCATTGGCTTGGTGGGCTACGGTCCGTTGTATAATATGGGCAGCCATCACGCCGGTATGATTGCACAGACCCACGGATTTGAGCTATCGGCTGTCTGCGACAGAGATCCGGAACGCCTCCGTGCTGCGAAGGAGGAACAGGGCGAGGGAATTACTACTTTCACTGATGCAAAGGAGATGGCAGAGAGTGGTCAGATTGATCTGGGCATTGTGATTGTGCCGCACGTCTATCACGCCCCGGTCGCCAAGATCATGTTAGAAGCAGGGCTACATACCATCACCGAAAAGCCGTTTGTCGTCCACGTCTCCGAAGCGGACGAACTGATTGCCCTCGCACGCGAAAAGGGTGTTATGCTCTCGGTTTATCACAATCGACACTGGGATCCGGATATCCTTACTCTCTGTGATGCTGTCCAATCGGGGATCATCGGAGAGGTGTATTCGATTGAGTGTAACATGGTCGGCTACGGCCCCCCCGGACAGATGTGGCGAGATCATAAGGAGATTTCGGGCGGGTTGTTGTACGATATGGGAGCGCATCAGTTTGAGAAGATCCTGCAATTAGTCCCTCAAAATGACCGAAATGGGAACCGCATCAATAAACGTGCGACGTTATACGGTAATTTCCTCAAACGGCATTGGCAAGCTAACTCGGTCGAAGATTTTTGCCGGGCGTATGTACGATTTGACAGCGGTTTGGAAGCGCAGCTTATCCAGTCGAATCTACACGCGGCTGACAAACCGCTCTGGACCGTACTCGGCACACACGGCTCTATTGTAGTGGGGAACTTTCAAGGCGAAACAACCGTGACCACCATCATGGAGGACGGGCGGAAAATGGTTTCCGATTACCCGACGGTGACCAACCAAGGTTGGCAAACATATTACAAGAATGTCTCAGACCATCTGCTCTCCGGGCAGCCCTTACTGATTACGCCGGAGTGGGCAAAAGGGACCATCCAGTGCATCGAAGGGTGTGAGACCGCCGCGCGTGAGAACCGATTGGTGGAGATTGAGTTTGACTATTAGTCGGATTACCATGACTGCATCTAAGGGCGAAAGGATTTCACCATGCAGTATCGAACATTAGGTCGCACTCAGCTGCGCGTTTCAGAGATCGGATACGGGGGTGGGCGTGTGCGTTCTGATCAAGACGAGCAAGCCCTCATCCAGATGCTCCACCACGCTTTCGACATGGGGCTCAACTACATCGACACAGCACCCACCTACGGGAACGGTCTCAGCGAAACTGTTATAGGGAAAGCGATTAAAGGGCGTAAGGCTGGGCTTATCCTCGCAACTAAAACGGAAGCCTTTGACCCACAGGGCATCCTCGCTGATGTGGAAGGAAGCCTGACGCGGCTGCAAACAGACGTGATCGATGTTTTGCAGTTTCACGGTGGTTGGCATCAGGGAGAGGATGCGGGCCAGATCTTGGAACAGGGCGGATTGGAAACTTACCAGAAATTGCGAGACCAAGGAAAAATCCGTTTCATTGGATTCTCGGCAGATGGGCCATCAGGGGGTGTTGAGCGAATGATTGCGTCCGGTGAGTTCGATATGATCCAAGTTCACTACAACCTTATGTACCAGAGCACCTGCGACATCTTTGGCAATCGTGGGACGATACCGGAGGCGGTTGCTCAAGACATGGGTGTTGTGCTGATGCGCTCGACGACAAGCAACGCCTTCCAAAATCTGATGCGGCGGTGCTTCCCGACGCAGATGGAGGGGGTTGATCTGGACAGCTTTTTACTGAATTATGTCCTCTCTAATCCACTCGTTGATGTCGCGTTGATGAGCCTACAAAGCCTCGACGATGTGGAGTGGACGAATGCAGTCTCGGATAACCTTGAGCAACGACTAGATTTGCAAACTGTTCACGGTCGGTAAACGCCTCCATCCTCAATCCAATCCCGATACCCATTCATTGATAACCCGCGCCATCTCCACGAACACATCTTCGTCGGTGTTGCGGGAGCGTTTGAGGATCTTAAATCCGTGGTCGGCGGTGTGCAAAAGATGTAGCGTCGCTTTGTCGATCTGATCGCAGGTAGGTTGTAGCAGGTCGAGTTCACCCAATTTGTCGCGTGTGCCAGACAGGAAGAGCATCGGTATCGTGACATCGTTCAGGTGCGCTGCGCGTTCCGTCGAAGGCTTCCCAGACGGATGCAAGGGAAAGGCGAAAAATACCAAGCCGCGTACATGTTCTAGCAGTGCCTCTGCCGCAGCCATTGATGACATTCGCCCGCTGAAGGAGTGGCCGCCGACGAGAATCGACAAATCGCTCGCCGCCGTGTGCGCTGCTGCGACTGCCGAGCGGATGGTCTCCTGACAAACAGCGTTTGAATTTCGACCACCGCCCCGTTCTGAATAAGGGAAGTTGTACCGAAATGTAGCGATGCCAACATCCGCCAATTGTTCGGCAATGGTCTGAAGGGTTGTATGCCGCATATTTGTACTAGCACCATGCCCTAGCAGCAGCAGCCATTGCGCATCGTCAGGTCGAATCAGCAATGACGACACTTCGCCTTGCTCCTCGGTTGCAACAAACTTCGATTCAACAACTTCATAACTCATTTTCATGACTCCTTCCAATGGTCTCGTACCGGATGCTGCTGCGCCCGCTCAAACAGATCCCGCCACGCTTCCGATCCATCGTCCGGCTGCGATTCCAGACGCACACCCTCTACATACGCAGGTCCATGTCCCTCATTGAAATAGCCGTATCCCTGACTGCTGTAACCCATGTGAATGCAACTACCGTCCGGATATACGATGGAATTGATGATACGTGGTTTCGGACGATCGTAGATTTCGCCCCTCTGTTTCAATTCTTCGAGTGTATCTTCGGGGACGCGATACTTCTCAACTGCCTCTTCGTCAACCTCAACGCCCAATCCGGGACTATCTGGCACTTTGTGATACCCACCGACAACCTCAATCTCCTTTTTCAGCAACTGGTGGCTATAGAGGTTTATGCAGGTAATCGCGGGCCAAGTGGCGTGGGTCAAAACCGATCCCAGATGGGCAGCCCAAGTCGTGGTCAATCCATTACCCACCAACTGCAACCAGAAAGGCATCTGTGCCTCGGCACTTAAAATCCCTTGTTGCACAACGCCAGACTTCCCTGTGCAGATAACGTATCCATCACAGACCCCCTCACGGACATGCGTAATATAAGGCGGCGAACCGAAGTGCATCGCAATCGGTCGATTAATCGCCTGACGGATCTGCATATTCCCAAGCACGTCGCCCTGCGGAATGGGTGTCTCAAACATCGCCACATTGGTATACTTTTCCAGTTTTTTGATAATCGGAATCGCGGCGGCTGCATTCTGCCAAGTTCCGTTGGCGTCGAGATCTAGCTTAAAGTGCGGAGGCACTACTTGAGCGATAGCATCGACTTGCGCAACGATATCCCACCACGGGCGGGGCTTGAGTTTGATGCTGGTGTAACCCTTTGTCACAGCGTCCGCAGCCTCGGCAGCCCAATCTTCGGGGGAGGCATCGATACACCACCAAGAGATTGGCACCCAGTCGCGTACCTGCGTTCCCATTAACTCGTAAGCTGGTACTTCTAATACCTTGCCGACCACATCAAACAGTGCCATCTGCAAGCCCGCTCCGAGGGAGTCATCGTTCATCAATTTTGCGGGGCTCTGTCCTTCCACCCGTTCGACGGCATCGTCCGTTACCCGCGCCCAAGTGTAGTGGATCACAGTTTCACCCCAACCGACATGTCCGGTATCTGTAGTGACTTTGCACAATTCCAGAACTGCCCAGTTGTATACCTCCCGCGCTGTGATCTGCTGCTGCCGTGGGGTAAATGGCACATCAACGATTATGCGTTCTACATCTACAACTTTCATCAATTATCCTTTCGAGCGAGTGCTTAAAAGTGTTGAGACTGTTTTGTATCCTAACTTTCCATGCGTTTAACGAAGTTCGTATCTTTATTTCTTTATTCCCTCGATTTCCTCTGATGTGGTAAAATGAGAGTGAGTTTTTAATATCCCCCAATATCTGATAATTCTTGCAATTCTTACTCTAGGGCTGATCCTAAGCCGTTGGCTTTGAGGCTTGCTGCTATTATAGACATTTTCAAATCAGCGTCAACAACAAAATATATTACTTGATAGAGAGGAATTACCCATGCAGATCGATCGCATTGACGTCTACTATGTCAGTCTACCCCTGATTTACCCTTGGCGCACGGCTTATGGCGAGGATCATGCTGTCGATTCGGTCCTTGTCCGAATGGAATCAGAGGGATATGAAGGTTGGGGCGAGACCACGCCGCTGAAGGCACCTGCCTACTCACCCGAATCCACGATGTCGGCATACCACACGATCACCGAGTTTATTGCACCGCTATTGGTTGGAAAATCGTTTGATACGGCTGAAGAATTACTTGCTGCGTACAATTGGATCAAGGGAAACCCGTTTGCCAAAGCAGGTCCAGAGGTTGCTTGGTGGGTGCTCAAAGCGAATATGGAGGGTGTACCGCTGCACCAACTGCTAGGCGGCAGTTTTAGGAAGGTAGATGCCGGTGCCGATTTTGGTGTGCAGGATTCTATTGATATGCTGTTAGAGAAAATTCAGGGCGCCGTTGATGGTGGCTTCAAGCGGGTCAAACTCAAGGTTCGACCGGGTTGGGATCTTGAAATGTTACAGGCGGTCCGCGCAGCTTTTCCGCATCAGACATTCCATATCGATTGCAATTCAGGATATACGCTGGACGATCTCGATTTCTTCAAGCGGGTTGATGAGCTAGGATTGGCGATGATTGAGCAGCCCTTGTACCACTATGATCTATTGGAACATGCGGAGTTACAGCGGCAAATTGAGACGCCGGTCTGTCTGGACGAGTCAATTGTATCGGTGCACACCTTTGAATGGGCGTTGAAACTGCAATCTTGTCAGATTCTCAACCTCAAAACGGGACGCGTCGGCGGGCTTTCTGTCGCGGTGAAACTGCACAACATGGCGCGTGATGCTGGCATCCCGTGCTGGGTAGGTAGTATGTTAGAGAGTGGTATTGGTGCGGGGGTTTTGGTTGAGCTAGCGACATTGGACAACTTCACCTATCCCGGTGATCTGTTCCCCAGTAATTTCTTCTATCGACAGGATTTGACGGAAACGGAGCTGGTTTTGAACGATGACTGCACATTTACGCCATCGCAGTCGGCTGGAACGGGGTATCAACCGGTTTTGGAGCGTGTTGAAAAAGCTGCGCGATTCAGCCAAACGTTTTTGCCGGAGTAATAGCGTTTGTAAGTCAATAATATCCGATACGATTAGACATTTTGCCTAAGATATTGATGGCACGTACTCATGTTCTTTTACCTAAAACATCGGTGGCAAATTGCACTGCTGGCAACGAGTGTGGGTGGGCTGTTCAGTTGGCAGTTTAGTGCCTTCACGCATCTGACGACGAGTCAATGGTCATTGGGTTTTCAGATCGGAATCGGTTTAGTAGCGGGAATATTGTCGTTAGTATGCGACGGTGCGCTGCATGAAATCTTTAAGCGAACGCTGGGACAGACATATCTGGAAGAATTCCATCGGCATGGTCGCGTGGTGTTGGGCAGGATGCGTTGGCCCGAGTACATCGCCGGCGGATTAATGGCAGCCCTTGCTGAGGAACCGCTCTTTCGGGGAACACTGTTATTGGCTATAGACCATGGTGTTCTTGGAATTATGATTACGAGTTTGTTATTTGCCACTTGCCATTGGTTACGACGAGAGTTTTTGTTGTTTTGGTTTTGGGCAGTGCTGGAAGGAATGTGGTTTGGACTGATGATGGTTGCCACAGGATCTTTACTGATCCCGATGATTGCACACGGGCTCCACGATATCGTGGGCTACCGTGTTTTCCAAGCGATGATTCGAGACAGAAATTTCGCTTGACAACTCTCTTTCCTGATGGGTATAATTAGGTCGCTTAATTTGCCCCTGTGGTGGAATTGGTATACACAGCAGGTTGAGGGCCTGTGCCTTAACGGGCATGCTGGTTCGAGTCCAGTCGGGGGCATTATGAGTTCGGGGGTTACTAGCAATTGTTAGAGCGGTTGAAGGGGTAGGGATGGTGCTATAATCATTTCTACCCTTTTTTCTGTTCATATTCGACAAACAGTTTGCGAAAATGTTGTCGATTCAATCTTGAAAGTTATCTAAAAAATCCAGTTGCAAAATCGATGCTAATTGAGTATCATACTAATCGTTTCACATTGAGCTGACCATATACATACAAACAGGAGAGATTTCCATGATTGTTTTTCTGCGGGAGAAATTTATCGCACAGCTTTTCTTAATCGTTGTTGGCATCGTTTTTATTATCGGTTCGTTTCTGCTCTTTGACATTGTCGGTGGTGGTGGTGCGTTGGGCGGGGGTAGAGACAATCCAGTCGCTTTTGAGATTAATGGTGTCAAAATCCAACAACGCGAATTTGAAAACCTTGTCTCCGGCGAAATGGCTAGGCAACAGCAACAGAGCCAAAACCGCTCTCAGATTGAACGTGAGGAGATTGAACAACAGATTCTGGATCTGCTCATTAGTCGTCAGGTACTGCTTGGCAGCGTCCAGATTAGTAATGCAGAGGTCGAACAATATATCCGTAATGATGAGAACCTACTATCCAACTATAATTCAATTCAGCAGAGTGGCAATGCAGATGATTTCCGTCAATATGTTCGTTCCCTCCTGATTAATCAGGTTCTGCTGAATCAGATTCAAGGACTAGAGCTGGTCACGGATGCAGAAGTGGAAAATGAGTATCGCCGCCAGAACACAAAAGCCAAACTCAAATACATTGAATTCCAGCACTTTGCGTACAATAGTGCTGCTGAAGTCGATGATGCCGAGGCACAAACCTATTTTGAAGCACACAAGGAGAGATATGAAAAGGGGGAGGAAGTCAATCTAAGATTCATCAAACTTGATCCACAAAACTTCATTTCAGGCGAGGACCTGCAAGCCTATTATGATGAAAATCAGCAGGAGTTTAAGACACCAGAAGTGGTAAAAGCGCGTCATATCTTAAAGAAGTTTCCAGATAATGCAAGCGATGAGCAGAAAGCAGAGGTTAAGGCGGAAGCAGAGAAATCGCTTGAAACAATCAAAGCTGCGATTGCCGAAGGCGAGGATTTTGCTGAACTTGCGAAGAAACATTCCGAGGACACCGGTTCGGCTCCACAGGGAGGAGCATTGCGTGGAAGAAATCCAGATCTACCGCCGGGAGACTATTTTGCGCGCGGCGACATGGTGCAGCCCTTTGAGAAGGCAGCATTTGACGAATTAGCCCCCGGCGAGGTGAGCGATCTGGTTGAATCTAGATTCGGCTACCACATTATCAAGTTGGAAGAGAAGCGACCGGAAGAAATTCAGCCCTTCACGCAGGCAAGACGCAAAATCAATGATAAGCTGATTCAGATTGTAGGTGCAGAACAGGCAAAGGCCGTTGCGGAAGATCTCCTGTTTGATGTGGAGATTCTTGATTATCAAGAAGCAATCCAACTTGACCGATACAAAGATCTCTCGCTTACAGTTCAGGACACAGGATTCTTCACTGCGACTGATAATACCATTCCCGAAATTGGAATGAAGTGGACGTATCAAGATGTGGTTGATCAGATCTTCGACATGGAGGTAAATATCAGTGCGATCAGTACAAATAGGAAACAAACTGGGGAAATTAACGCCTATTTCGTGGTGAAGGTCCTTGAAAAGAAACCCGCTATAGTCCCCGAATTTAATACAGTCAAGGCACAGGTGATTGATGATATCAAAGGGAAGAAGGCAAAGCAGCTTGCCCTAGAGGACGCTCAGAGACTGGTAGCACTCCGTGCGCCTGATGAATCACTAGAAGATTTAGTGAAAAAGTATGAGGCACCTGAAGAGATTAGCAAAAAAGAACGGGAAGTCGAGGAGAGTAACCTATTTGCACTCTCACCGAATAGCGGGTACATTTCAGGGCTAGGAACATGCCGTGATGCCATGTTTGCTGCTTTTGGGATGGAGCTAAACGAGGTAGCAGGGGCGCTCCAAGGCGACAGTTACGCCTATATCATCCAGTTGATTGAGCGCGAAGAACCGGATATGGAAAAGTTCGAGAATGATTCGGCAGAGCATGCCAAGATTCGACGAGCGTTGCTTCAGGGGAAACAAACTGAGATTTACAGAAATTGGTTGGCTACCTTGAAGAAGAGTGCTCAGATTGTGGATAAACGTGCTGGGAGAAGTTGAAAGAGGGTGAATCGGCACAAAAAGTCACCCTAGAATCAAGGCAGCTTAAGGGGATAATGCGGAACAGGAAGATTTGGAGATTGACTCCCTCGTATACGGTTTGAGATTACTTACTGCTTTAGTCCAAAAGTCCGTCTGTTTTCATCCATCCAATTGTCTGATCAAACGCTGCAATTGTCTGCTGTATATCTTCGTCGCTGTGTGCTGCCGTTGTCATCCCACCATTGCCGGCGATGTCGATTCCGTTTAGCAACATTCCACAACGCAGGTTCATTGTGAGTTGCGCGTTGCTGCCACCTTTCAGTTGGTGGGGTTCCCAATTATAGGGATCAAAATCGGCGGCACGAACGTCATCAACGCCGTGACCGATGAGGAACTTCACCCCGGAAAACTCACCGTAGGTCGCCCAATCGAGTTTGTGTTGATCAATGACATCAACGAGTCCCTCCCGCAACATTTTCGCACTACGGTTGACCTTTTCATGTGGAATCCCCGTCTTGACTTGCTTCAGCATCGCAATTCCAGCAGCGGCAGACAGCGGATTGGCGTTAAAGGTTCCAGGGTGTGGCATCCTTTGCCCGCGTGAATTCGATTTTGCATTTTTGATCGAGATAAGATTCACTAGCTCCTCTTTTCCAGCCACCGCTCCGCCGGGAAGACCGCCTGCCAAGATTTTGGCGAGGGTCGTAAGGTCAGGCGTGATATTATAATGCCCTTGTGCGCCGCCCGGAGAAACCCGGAAGCCGGAAATCACTTCGTCAAAGATTAAGATAACGCCATAGTCTTGCGTAATCTGCCGTAGCTGCTGAAGGAATTCACCATTTGTTGGGATAGTGCCGAAGGCACCACCTGTCGGTTCCAAGATTACACAAGCGATGTCCGGGTCGGATTTCAGATGCTTTTCAACTGCGTCAATATCGTTAGGTTGACAGATAACCGTTGTGTCAATAATGCTTTCTGGAATACCGGGCACAGGCGTCTCAAATGGTGGATTCACACCTAAAATAACGGAATCGTGCCAGCCGTGAAAATGCCCTGCAAATTTTAGGAATTTGTTTTTTCCTGTATACATCCGTGACAGTCGGATTGCCATTAAGGTCGCTTCCGTGCCGGAATTGACGAATCGTATCCGTTCCGCTGAAGGAATCAACTTCTTTACGAGGCTACCCCACTCTACTTCAAGCGTATGACAAGCACCATAGTGAGTTCCGTGCGGCATTTGCTGCGTGACAGCTTCAACAATTTCAGGCGGGCTATGACCGAGTAGCAATGCTCCGTGTCCTGACCAATAATCAATCAACTCAATTTCGTCAACAGTCCATTTTTTTGATCCCTGTGCGCTATTGATATAGATTGGAAATGGTTCAGTATGCCGGTTATCGTGCGTCACCCCATCGGGGAAGATATGGTCTGCTTGTTGAGCGAAATCTTTGTTGTTTGAAAAGGTTTTACGATACTTCTCTAGGATTGTATTGGTTGACATCGTTTTTCTCCTTGTGCGTAGTGGAAGGTAACAGTCCCTACATTCCTTTGATAGGGAGTCCTGTTTTTTTATGAATCTGTCTTTGGGTGAAAGAACTCATCTAAAATATGAGAGTCGTGATCGAATGCCAATTCGGGCAGCGCATCAAGGGCAAAGAGGTGTGCATCTAACGCTTCTGCACGACCAGCGGGAGTTCCTGCGATGATTCGTCCAACATAAATAATAAGGACAACCGTCCGAGAATCGTTGGAGTAAACCCCAAGCAGCCTATCCAATTCAACATCAACATCCGCCTCTTCTTTCGCCTCTCGCACGGCTGTCTCCGCTGGTGTGTCACCGATATCGACATACCCTGTCGGGAAACTCCATAGCCCCAGTTTTGGCTCATTTCCCCGTTGTATCAGCAACAGTTTTTTATTCTTGAATGCGAGAACACCGGCGACAGGCTTTGGATCGCGATAGAAAACGAAATCGCACGCCGTACATGCCTGACGCACCTTCTCTTCAAGGATTCGTTCTTCAAGGGAACTTGCACATTTCGGGCAGAATTTCAGCTCTGATTTCATTTGGTTGGTCGTATGGGAAGTATTCGTTGTAGAAGCGGTCACAGTTCAGAGCGATTCCGAGCAATCTGTCGAACAAAAAGATGAAATATAAAACCTAGTGGCAATGGGCTAATGATACAACAAATAGGCAGAGATGTCAATTCCTGATTGTGGGAATCGTGTGTTCTATACAGGCGAATTTCAATTGTACGATAATAACCCTGTGTTGAAAAAAAGGAATAATGATGGACTGTGTGATAGATAGTACACAATATATAAGACTATTGGACAACACAAAACTTCCGATTGCGTCATTGCTTCCGATGTTTCAAAGCGTCTTTGCAACTTTTCTTTTTTTAGAATGTTTATCTCCTAATGTAGGAGGATCTTTGATTGAATGTCTCAACACCTACAATCGAAAGGAAACGATGCCGGAGTGAAACCTCATACGCGGTTGAGCTCACATCTCACTGACTTGGGTGTTGAAGCCGCGCAGGATTGGCTGCTCTTATTGCTAGATGATTATGTAGTTACAGTAATTAACGAGGGGATGTTCACGAAAATCAATGCAAATTATCCACAAACCCTTTCAATAAATGGTGCCAAATTTCGAGTTCAATATAAGTCTTAAGAACAGCGGGTTACGTTGAAGTGGACAGGAGGCGTCCGGCAGCCATAACTCCGTCCGTGGAGGCTACTACGTTGGGCAAATTGGAAAGCACAGAAAGCACAGGTAGATGTGCGTGGGCAACTCCGGACGTTATGTTCTTAAAAGTTGGATTGAAAGCGAAGGAAAAACGATTCCAGTTATTAGTGTTTTGTGGTAAAATGGAAATTATGAAACGATTTCTGTAATGGGTTCGTTAACGTGGTTGCTGAGTAGTGGTTTCTGATCGTACTTGGTAAATCTGTATCTGCTAACCCTGATATGAGGGGATTTATACTATAACTTGAGCTATCACCTCCAAGTTGGTTTCTCCGAATCTGATTGGGATGTTGCCAAGTCGTGAAGTCATGATGTCGTAGGTGCCAAAACGGGACAATAGAAGCGGAATTTTTTTTATTGAAAAAGACACAAAAACCCAAAATAATATGCTTGTCTTACTTTGATATCTGTGCTATACTATCATCACTCATACATAGTTATTCAATTATAATGTGAATCTGGTGCAATATAGAGGGGGAATTCATTGAAAAACACGTATACTATTCTACTTATGTCATCCAATCAAGATTCAGTACGGCAATTATCGATTAAACGATGGTTGGCATTATGCCTAGGTCTGGTTCTATGTCTTTTGTTTTTTTGGATAGTCAGTATTGCTACTTCGGGGGTAAAATATGGCCTCCGTTACAAGGCTGAGTTACAAGGTGAAGTTGCGAGTAGAGAGGAACTTGAAAATACAATTAAGCAGTACCAAAAAGAGATTCAGGAAATCCACAAAGAGCTCGAGGGTGTTCGTAAAATGGCAAGGATGGTACGTCGTGTTTTAGGTATTGATTCAGAGCAAGGTATCCTCGGACAGGGCGGTGGTGATGCTAGCACTCAAGAGGTGAACGATGATGAATCAACAAGTTCGATTGTTGAAACACGACCTGTTTCGACATCAATCACTGCTGATTTCACAGATCGTTCCCTGATTAATCGGATTGTACAGGTAAAAAGGGAATTTACACCAATCTATGAACATGTAAAAAGCAACAAGAAAACGGAACTTGCGAGGCCTTGGATTTTGCCAATTTTGGTGCCCATGGACGATGAAGTTCCATCTTATTGGTTTTCCTCCGGGTTTGGACGTCGCTCGCACCCGTTGACAGGAAGACCCCAATTTCATAATGGATTAGATATCGCGGCGCCTAAGGGCACACCTGTGATTGCTAGCGCTGATGGTGTTATAGAGGAGATCAGGAAAGATCGATCTCTCGGTAATATGATTCAGATTGCACATACGGACTCACAGATGAAGACCTTATACGGGCACTTGAAAAATTACGCTGATGGTCTCGAAGTTGGAACAGAGATCAAACGTCGTGAGGTGATCGGTTATGTAGGAAATAGTGGTAGAAGCACCGGCACCCATTTGCACTATGGGGTTTATGTTGATGACAAATGGCAGAATCCGAAAAACTATATTCTGGATCATTCTCCGCGTTAAGCGTATACTATCACTAAATATCCAACCATGATGACAAAGTGAGGAATTTTCCTGATTCGCAAATTGCCGAATTTGCGAATCAGGAAAACTTGTTTCTGCGCCCTTCGCTCCCACCTACCCACACTTCGATACTGATTCCCCATATCTATGACAGTTGATGACCTCCAGATTATCCGCAAATTATTCGTCAAATAGGAGGAAAGGATGGAAAAATGGAAGAGGCGACAGGGGTATTGTCTTCTCATTTTCTCTTTTTTCCTCGTGGTTGTTTCGTCTCAATATCTTCCTGCCGAATGGATAAAGGATACTAGTCAAAATCTACCAATCTGCACCGCAGCAGAAGATCAGCATTTTCCCGACATGATTTCTGATAACCACGGTGGGGTCATTGTTGCGTGGCGCGATGTAAGGAATGGCAATCGAGATGTGTTCGCACAACGGATTAGCGTAAATGGCGAAATGTTGTGGGAAAATGATGGCATCCCGATCTGTGTACAGCCCAATGCCCAAAGCTGGCCCCTCCTTGTTCCTGACGCAGGGGAAGGTGCCATCCTTGTTTTTGGAGATTCTCGCCACCGCAATCGGGACATCTATGCCCAACGGATTGATGCAAACGGCGAGTTGCTCTGGGGCGAGAATGGGGTTCCTGTCAGCATCGCGCCCTTCCTGAAAGAGGATGTCAAAGTCATTTCGGACGATCAAGGTGGGGCGATTGTTGTGTGGGAAGATTCTCGGCACGGCAATTTGGATATCTACGCCCAGCGGATCGATGGGGAGGGAAAACCTGTCTGGGAACTCAACGGTGTGCCTGTCTATAAGGGGGAGGGCGATCAATATGATCCGTTTTTGACGACGGATGACGCCGGAGGGACGATCATCGCATGGTGGGACATCAGTACGCCGGATTGGAATGTCTATGCGCAACGGATAGGTGCGACAGGCCAACGGGTTTGGGAAGATAAGGGTGTTCCGGTGTGTACAGCACCCGGCAATCAGGGCGGTCCGTTTGTTGTTGCCGATGGTTCGGGAGGAGCGTTTGTTGTTTGGTCAGATTACCGCAACGATCCAACTATTTTCAGCAGCGCAGACCTTTACGCCCAACGAATTGATGCGGATGGAAAGGCACTCTGGGAAAAGGATGGTATCAATTTCTGTGATGATCCGTCCAATCAGCAGCAAGCCGAGGGGATCAGCGATGGTAAGGGTGGGTTAATTGTGACTTGGTGGGATGATCGTGATATTTTCGCCGATATTTATGCGCAGCGAATCAGCACAAACGGAGTGCCAATGTGGCGGGATAATGGGATTCCCATCTGTGTGGCAGCAGGTGTACAACGCGAGCCTCACTTGGTTTCCGATGGCTCACAAGGTGCAATTATCTACTGGAAAGATTTTCGTGAGGATTACGGAAACGTTACCGCAGATGCAATCTATGCCCAACGGATTAATGCGGATGGCAAATCTATCTGGACATTCAACGGGGCACCCGTATGTACGGCTGATGGGGACCAGATTGCACCACGTGCAATCCCCAACGGCAGGGGCGGTGCGTTTATAGTTTGGAGTGATTACCGGGGTAAGGACGCTGATGTGTACATCCATCAAATCCCCTGAGTTCTGAAGTTATTAAGTTCCAGCGTCAGATTTTACTAACTGCTCAACCTCGCTGAAGAATTTGCCGATCATCATCTTAGACGCGCTACCCATGACTCGCTGCCCCACACGGGCAAGTCTTCCACCAACCGTTAATTCTCCAGCCAAGCTGACGGCTGTTTGATTTTCCCCCGCTTCTTCCAGCGTGAAATCACACGCTCCATTGACAAATCCAATCTTGCTTTCACCCTGAACGCCTAGGCGATAAGCTGAAGGGGGTTCTTTATTTTCTATCTTGACTGAGCCTTGATATACCCCTTTGATCATAGCGACGCCCACCTTAATTGTTGCCTCGAAACTATCATCACCGAGCGGTTTCAGCTCTTCGCAGCCGGGGATACATTGCTGCAAGAGTTCAGGAGTTGTGAAATATTCCCAGACCTTTTCACGCGGAGCAGAAATTGTGTAATCACCTTTAATTTGCACTGTCGATCTTCCTCATATTGTCAGGTTAAATTGAGTATCACTCAAATAGAGCACACGTACTATTATAATAGATACTAGTTCTGTTGGGGGTCAGTATTATTTAATTCGGATGTATTCTTGGTTATGATTCCGAACAGATGTCCGCCGTGTTTGCCACTGCTCCAAGTGCCAGCATATTGTCCACGATAGATTATCACCCTTGCTGTAAAGGTTCCTAGCTGTGGGAGTTCCAGATCGGTCAACGTGATGATGGGGGTATCGTCTGCCCATTTGACCTCAAGCTTCAAGGGTACAGTTACATCTCTTCCGCCATACTGGATACGTGCAAAGAAGAGCCAATAGCCTCCGCTCAATTTGGTGACTTTTGTGATGGTATACTTCTCTTCTCTCAGGGTGCCGGACTCTTGTTCCCCTGTGATTGTGAAGTGACCAGTGAGCATAACGCCCGAAAGCATCTCTTGAAATCGCTGCTCATTGGGATTCAGTGTGTTTTGCTGTGTTGATACGGCGGATCCTTGGGTTTGCCCTTGGTCGATTTTCACTTCCGGTTGCGTAGATTGCTCGGAATGAACTTGGCTGATAATACGAGTAACGAGCGCTGCGGAATTGCGCGCGGCGATTTTGTAGTATTTCTTAAAATCTTCCGAAGCCTTTGCGCCGGCATTATCACTGAGGCTGCGTATAACCAAGCAGGGGACATTATGTTGCCAGCAGATTTGGGCAACCGCTGCACCTTCCATCTCTACCGCATCTGCGTCGAGATTTCTGTGCAAAGTTGTCTTTTTGGCATCGAAAGCGACAAATACATCCCCTGTCACGACTGTTCCCGTGATGATGCGTGGGTGTCGTTGACCTTGAGGGATCTGAAATGGGTCGAGTTCAACACCGTCTAGAACGGTTTCTGTTATCTGCAAGAGTCCGGGATCAGCGGGAAAAAAGACAGGATTTCGTTTGCCATTGATAGGATTTCTGACACCAAAGTTTTCAATCTGGGCTGATTCGAGCCTGCCCAAATCGTGTTGCGCTGTCTTTTGTGCGATGACGATATCTCCAATCTGCAAGTCTGGATTGAGGCCACCAGCAACCCCTGTGAAGATGACTCGATTAGGCTGAAAATGCTCAATGACCAATGTTGCTGTCATTGCTGCATTGACTTTACCAACCCCTGTCCTTGCGATAACGACGTTTTGCTCGTTGAGGATCCCTGTCAGGAATTGTATTCCCTCAATCGTATGCACTGTTGGATTTACAAGTTGTCCCTCAAGGATTGTGACCTCTTCATCAAATGCGCCGAGTATTGCAACGGGTGAGGTGTGTGCTTCAGCAGCTGCCAAAACGAGCAGAAGGAGAACTGCAGCCCAGATGAGTGCAATGTGTGGAACTGTTCTCATGGTGATGTCTCCAGAGTTTGAAATAGGTCTATCGTAAAAGGAGGAGTTTCTACAGATCACGTTTATCCAAATTCAGCGTTTACATCCAGTGGATAAATGGGTCGGCGTACCTTCCGATAATCGTAGGAGAAGAGATCCGGGCTATGGACACCTGGAGTATCTACCTCCAAGATCTTATGGGCGATTGGCGTGTAGTCTGCACGGAAATGAACGGCCGATTTGAGTGCAATGAGTTTCCGATCTGTAGGTTCAATCCCGACACTACGAAGCACTTCAGCGTCAATGGGTTGGACACGATGTTCCGTCAGGATAATTTCGATGCCTCCGACCTTGACAACAGCTGTCCGTCCCAAACGATTTCTAACTCCACGTGCCATCGGTCCTTTATTCACATAGTTCCCGTCAGAGATTGTCTTCACATAGCCTGTCAAGGCAACCGGATCGCCGTGCAGTGGAATCGTTTTTCCGCCGACATTGAGTGCCACCGTATTGCCAATACCTGCTTCGATTGCAAGTGCAACAGACTCCGGATCAGCGATTATGGCAATAACCGCATCTTGGACATCGGCTTCGATGAATTTCTGAAGAATCATCGTGCCATCGCAGGGACCCCCGCCACCGGGATTGTCCGATCCCTCTGCGAGAACAATTGGCTGTTCTTCCGACTGATTCGCAATCTCGATTGCTTCCTCAACAGAGACGAGATTTGGATCAAATGCCTCTCGTATGTCCCAGATGTACTTCGCAAAGTTGTCTGCGTGTTGTTCCGCGAGTTGCTGATCGCCGTTAGTTGTTACGAGCACTGAGACCCCCACATCGCGTATATCTGCAAAAGGAAACCCCATTGCTAGGGTTGCTGTCACCACTCCCGGTCCCATTTCGAGGGCGTGAAGTTGCTCTACTACCCCATTCATCAGCGGTTTCATCGTACATTGTGCAGGTGGTGAGGTCAGCAGCGGCAGCTGGCGATACGCCATTGTGGGACGGATATTTCCGCGAACTATATCAACTATTACCTGTGCTGCTTCAACGCCTCGGTCATAGCAATCGATGTGCGGATAGGTATCAAACCCGATAATCGTATCACTGTATTCCGCCATCTCAGCGGTGATGTTTGCGTGGAGGTCCAACGTCACGACAACTGGGAGGGAGCCGACAATTTCGCGCACCGATCGAATCAGATCGCCTTCGGCATCCTCGATCTCCTCCGTTGCCATTGCTCCGTGTAGATCTAGAAAAACGCCGTCAATCTGTCCAGCGTTTCGTAAGAGGTCGAGGAACTCTCCTTTAAGTGTGTCGTATGCGTCTTGCTCGACCGCGCCAGAAGGCATTGCGAACGCCCATAGGAGCGGAACAATCTGAATCCCCAACTTCTCTGAACTTTCGATAAACCCACCGGTGATTGTGCTCGTCTGTTTGAACGCTGAGATTATCCCATCACCGACGTGGTAACTTCTCTGAAAGTCGTCAATTGAAGTCGGCACAGATGAAAATGTGTTTGTTTCATGACCGATGCAACCGGTTGCGATACGCATAAGTATATCTCCGTTCGTATAGCGTATTACGTAAGACGATTTCTTCTTATTTATTTTTGCATAATAGCACAAACAATCAGAAATTGAAAGGAAAATTGTGATGGCACACATCCAATGGCAGTCAGATCAGATTGAAGCAGCTGAGGATGCGGACCTCATAGAACTCTGTTATCAAAACGGTTGGACCGACGGTTTGCCTGTTGTTCCACCGACGCCGGATCGGGTAGAAAAGATGTTAGCCGGCACGAATAGACAGCCGGATGAATTGCTCGCAGCCGTCCCACCTAAATGGGGGCAGGCAACAATTGAACGCATCGCTATTAACGCGGTGATGGCTGGTTGCAAACCGGAATATATGCCGGTCGTTATTGCAGCGGTCGAGGCAATCACCGCAGAGGAGTTTAATCTGCACGGTGTTCAAGTGACGACCGCTGACTCCACACCGTTGCTGATTATCAATGGTCCTATCCGAAAGCAGTTGGATATCAACGATAGTTTTAATGTCTTTGGACAGGGTTGGCGGTCAAACGCAACGATCGGGCGGACAATCCGCCTCATCGGTACGAATATCGGTGGTGCATTGCCCGGCGAATTGGATCGGTCCACTCTGGGTCATGCGGGCAAATACACCTTCTGCATCGCTGAACGGGAGGAGGCGAGTCTGTGGCAGCCTTTGCATGTTGAACGCGGATTCCAGCCTTCTGACAGCACGGTGACAGTCCACGCGGGTTCCTCCCCATATCACATCGGTTCCAGCGGAAACACAGCGGAAAGCATTCTAGACGCAATTTGCCACGGTATTTCGGCGTTGGGACCTCCAGCCTCTGAAATTGTCCTTGTGTTTACTCTTGAGCACATGAAGACAATCGCCCGTGATGGCTTTAGCAAGAGCGACCTACAGGCGTATATTCACGATCAGACACAGCGATCTCCCGAAACTGTCATTAGCATTGTCGCCGGGGGACCTGCGGGGCAGTGGACGGTTGCAATTCCGAGGTGGGGCGGTCCGACTCACTCGGTGACGAAACGGATTGAAGTCTGAGGCAGAAAGGGAAAGTTTGCCCCGAAAAGAACGGAAACAATCGGCTTTATGAACGGAAGTGTTCAAAAAGTGAACGATATGAAAGATGCCTCTCTCCATAAATGGTGAGAAATACGCTTACTGGCACCAAATCCAACCTTTATTGAGTTTGGCATAGTATGTGCTATCTTCCCATGCAATCTTACAGTAACTGCGTAGCGTTGGTGATCGCAAGACTTCGCAGTTTTAAGCTGTATCTGCACCTTATACCACATGGGAGGACAGTCATGAAATCGCTGAAACCGCAGGTTTGGAAATGTCTAGTTGCGTTGATGATATTGGTAGGTTGGGTTGGTCTTGAGAGCATAGCAATAGTTAAAAAGTCGGAGATACAATCGATCCGTCGAAAAAGGCATGTGATAGTTAACGCAAATGATGCAAAAACGAAGGACACTGTTGATATCGGCAAAAGTCTTGTCGAAATTGCCGAGCGTGCGAGTCGTGATAGTGTGAATCAGGCAGTTGATCTGGTGTTTGTTGTTGATGGAAGCTTGCCCATGAAAGACTTGGGTAAGAGAGTTGAAAGACGGATTGCCGATATGGCACGGGTATTTGAAGAATCGGTGATTGATTATCAGTTCGCGCTCGTTTGGTTTCAGAATCTCGGTAGTTCACGGATCATAGTTAAACCGCTACAGAGAGGGCTTCTTCCGATCCAAGAAAACTTTGTTAAGTTACCTGTGGCGAAATTTAAAGGTCCAGCTACTGGATATGGACTCGACGCGATTATGAGCGGTCTTACCGATTTGAGTTTCCGATGGGATGCTGAAAAACACTTCGTTGTTGTGACAAATTCGGCGTTGAAAACGACTTGGGGGACCGGAGACGAGAAAAACGAACTCTTTGAGAAGATCGTGGATTGGTGTCAGCAAGATGAGATTAAGATCAACGTCATTGGAATCGACGAAGAGATACAGATGCTATTAGCCGGGCGGACAGATGGCAAATGGTACGGTACCAAAGAAATTCGACGTAGGATCGAACATGTACCTCTGGTCAAAAGATCTATGCTCGATATTAACGAAGTTTTTAAGCGTATCGCTCGGCATATCACTACAACAGTGAAGCAACCCACCGATATAGTGTTTGTTTTTGACTCTAGTTTGAGCATGGACAATAAAATAGACAAGATCTGCACAGGTCTGGATTCGTTGGTCAAGATTTTGGAGGGCGAAAAACTAGATTACCGCCTTGGTATTATCCGGTTCTGGGCAAGATCGGGAGGCGGCGACAGCTCTGTTGTGATTACAAAACCACCGCTAAACACTAAGCAGGTAAGACAGATGTTTCGTACACTTGGACGTGGTGATGAACATCTGCTGGACGCAGTGATGGAAGGTGTGCCCAAACTCCAAACGCCAGAGGATCGGAAACTTGTCCTTTTTGTCGTAACTGATGAGTCTTCTAGTAGCGGTCCAGGAAAAGAGTATACAGCCGCAAAGGCGATTGCAGTCTGCCATCAAACCGGCGCGCAGGTGAACGTTATTGGAGGTATTGTGCCGGTGGGACATGGTGGTGGATTTGTTGATGAATTCCAGCGCGGTGTTACTGAGACCACAAACGGGCAATGCTACATTATGCCGGGAGCTGAGGTCCAGTTGCGGGATCGGCGCAACAGATAAAATCGCCGTACATTAAGCATTAATGTCAAGCCCTTATAGTGTTTAGAATTGCCGAAAACACTCTCACATGGGACACGCATCGCCTGTGACCGGTGGCTCAAAGCGTAACTATTCCACATGGAACCATCGGTCACGACAGTGAAATAGCTGCCCAACTATTCCAACCCTTTCAAATCCAAAATATAGATTTTCTACCAACTGACAGAATCTATCTATGCGTGGATTTCTATTTATAATATCGCTGAATATCTAGTGCAGAGGCTATATTTGGGCACCAAACTTGCGCGCAGTTATCTGTCAAAGTCCCAAGCTGCTTATTGGGATGGACAGAATAATCGAGAAGAAACGGTTTCTAGCGGCATTTGCTGGTACGAACTTGATACCGGTAGTTTGGAAGCAACGCGGTAGATGGTTATCCAGAAATTGGCTTTGTTAAGCACGGTTACTGCACAGAATGGGTCAAAAGAGGTGAGATAATGGAACGAGAAAGAGTACAAATACATTGGGGTGCTTATATTCAATTGTTTGGTTTTGTGAGCACTTTCGTACTGTTGTTCGGCCCTGCAACTGCAGAAACAGACAAGCTATATTGGACGGACATCAGAGGGATTCACCGTGTGGACCTAGATGGTGGAAACATGGAAACCCCTGTTCCGGTTCCGCTGGTATCTCCCATAGGGATCGCTGTCGATGAACAGGGTGGAAAAATTTACTGGGCGGACCCTGACACGAGGAAAATTCAACGAGCCAATCTTGACGGAACAGACATGGAGGATCTCATCACAGCAGAATCGGGTTATCCTTACTACGTTGCTGTGGATACAAGCCGAGGCAAGTTATACTGGACAGACACACAAATCATCCAACGCTCCAATCTTGATGGCACGGAGGTTGAAAAGATTGTCACGCGAGAAATTGGAGTATGGTGGCCTCGAGGGATCGCTGTCGATGAAAAGGGCGGAAAAATTTACTGGGCAGATTCTGATACACGCAGGATTCAGCGTTCAAACCTCGATGGCACAGAGATTGAGGATCTCGTCACAGAAGGATTGCAGAACCCACTAAAGGTTGCAGTTGATCCAATTGGGGGAAAAATCTACTGGACCGATATAGGAACTATCTTTCGAGCGGATCTTGATGGGAAAAATGTAGAAGAAACGGTGGTGGGTTTGGATTTTCCATCAGCCATAGTTGTTGATTCGGTGGCTGGCAAGCTATATTGGACAGAGTGGAAGACAGGGAAAATCCACCGTTCAGATCTTGATGGCAGAAATATCGAAGATGTCTTCACAACGGGAGTGAAACGGATACTGGGGATTGCCATAGGTGCCGATCAACAGAAGATATACTGGACAGATCGACAATTTCCACCCAAAATCCAGCGAGCCAACCTTGACGGGACAGATATCGAAATGGTCATTACAACAGAATTGCACACAAACGGGATTGCTCTGGACACGAGTGAGCAAAAAATATACTGGACGAATTCCGAAGCAGGCAAAATCCAGCGATCAAACTTCGATGGCACCAATATTGGGGATCTCGTCATAGACGGATTGTGTTGGCCCTCTGGTATCGCTTTGGATATGGATGGAGGAAAAATGTACTGGGCGGATGGGTGTATAGGTGTCCATCGATCCAATCTTGATGGTACAGATGTTGAAATGCTTGTTGCAAAGGAGATAGCCTATCCGAGCGATATAGCTGTGGATATAAATAACGGTAAGATATACTGGACAAATTATAAAGCACACAAAATCCAACGGGCGAACCTTGGTGGGACAGATGTTGAAGACATCATTGAGTTGCCTAAAGTACCACGAGGTATCGCTTTGGATGTCAAAGAAGGTAAAATCTACCTAACAGAGCAACATGTGAACACAGGTGCAGGAATAATTCTCCGTTTGAACCTTGATGGCACAAAACCTCAAACTGTGTTAAAGCCAGCAGTTATGGATCTCGACAAGACCAGATTGAGTGGTCCCTCAGGCATTGCAGTCGATCCATACGGAGGGAAGATATACTGGACGGACTTAAATCCGGGCAGGATCCACCGTGCCAATCTTAACGGTACAAATCCTGAAGATTTCGTCACTGGCATCAATTGGGGACGCTTTATCGCCCTTGATCTAACACAGGCGATTGATGCTTGGAATGTAGCAAATCATCAGGGCAAGCAACCGGCTCTATGGGGACGAATACGAGGCAACGCCCTCTTACCAAATTTCCCCAATCCCTTCAACCCTGAAACGTGGATACCCTATCAACTGGCAGAGGCTGCGCATGTGCGGATTTGTATTTATGATATTTTTGGGCATTTGGTTCGGGAGTTAGATATCGGGGAACAACCCGCCGGGGACTACCTCTCTCGTCAGCGTGCGGCGTATTGGGATGGACGGAATGATATGGGAGAGGTGGCCAGCAGTGGGATGTATTTCTACACGCTGGAGGCGGGGGATTATCAGAGAACGCGCCGGATGACTATGGTGCAATAAAGCTACTCCTCAGATCGTCATTACCAACTATCTCAAAAGCGAGAAGGAGGTAAACAACATGTTTCGACAATTTTGGAAGTTTGCCTTTTTGACTTGCGTATTTGCAGGTTGTACAATGTTAAGCAATTCACAGCCGAACGGCGCTTATGTCCCGATTGCCGGGTTGGTCTGTAGTTCCCCGGAGATGGTCGATGGCAACATGGATACCAGCGATCTAGTTTACATCGAAGGGGGCAGAGGCGGTGGAGAACTAAAGAAAGATAAGCGAATCAGTACGATGCGATTGGATTCTCCGATGGCACATCTGGTTGCGCCAACGACTATCCAGTTGCCTAAGCGGTCTGAAGTGGGAATGATCGTTCTGTACGGAGAACATTTGGTGGAATTCAAGGTCTTGGCGAAGGTTGGTGAGGAGTGGAAGGAATTACAGCGATTCCGTAACAACCATCGGAAGCGTGTTGCAGTAACCACACCGGTTGTGACGGACATGATACGCATCGTTGCAATGAAAGATTTTTTTTCTGCCCAAAAACCACGCCCAAGGATTCAGGAAATTCAGGTCTATGCCAAGCCATGAACACCTAAATTGCTACTCTTCAAACAGCGATTTGAAGAGTAACAGGTATCATCAGAAAAGGATTGGTATATTTTTATCTAGTAATTGTTACCTTCGTTTCAATTTGAGCGTTTAGATATTAAAGATTGTAGCTGTAAGATGTGGGCGGTTTAAGCAGTACATATGTGAATTTTTTCTAGCATATAAAAGCAGTCTGACGGCTAACTAGCAACAAGCCCAATGCTTTAGCTTTGGGTCCAACACAGTGATTTTGTGTGTTTCTTTGTAGAATATATGGTATAATTGCAGTGTCTTTTGGCGGGAGAATATCACCCCTATCGCCCGATAGGGTTTCTCACATCCCAGTGATATGGAAAGCGATAGACGCAAAGACAATCCCATGTTAAAAACACACAAGATAGCACTAAATCCAAATAATGTTCAAGCAACGCAATTGGCTCGACACTGTGGATATGCCCGTGTTGCCTACAATCACGCGCTGTCCAACTTCAAAGCAGGATTAGATACTGGTCAATGGCGTAGCCACAGTGAATTGTGTAGACGTTTTAATGCAATTAAGCATGAGCAATATGATTGGTGTTCTGATATGTCGCAAAATGTATCAAAGAATGCGATTTATACCAATCTCAAAGACGCTATAGACCGTTGGAAATCAGGTCAGAATCGTTTCCCTAAGTTCAAAAAACGGTCCCACAGTCAGAATTACCAAGCAGATAGCGGTCGAGGCACAATTACTGTCGTAGGTCAGCGGATTAAACTTCCCAAAATTGGTTGGGTTCGCATGTTTCAATCCCTACGCTTCCTCGGTACTATCTGTAAAGTAGTTATCTCCAAGCAAGGACACCGTTGGTTTGCTTCTATACTGGTAGACACACTTGTAGACGACACCCCTCCAGAGATTCGTGGACTGGCTACTGTTGGTGTGGACGTAGGTATCAAGCATCTTGCCGTCACCTCCGAAGGTGTTTATTTTGAGAATCCCAAAGCCTTAAAGCATTACGAGCGTAAGTTAAAACGGTTGCAACGTCAGTTGAGTCGTAAGGTCAAAGGGAGTCGTAACTGGTACAAACTCAAGGATAAGCTAGCCAAGCAACATTACCGAATCATGTGCATACGACAGGACGCTCAACACAAGGCGTCCACAGCAATTATCAGTAGTGCAAGTCGTATCGGGATTGAGTCATTAAACGTTGCTGGTATGTTAAAGAACCACAGACTTGCAAGGGCATTATCAGACGCCTCGTTGTCGAGTTTTCTTGAAATACTGAATACTAAGGCAGAACGTATCA
This sequence comes from Candidatus Poribacteria bacterium, assembly GCA_965208425.1. GTDB lineage: Bacteria > Poribacteria > WGA-4E > WGA-4E > PCPOR2b > PCPOR2b. The sequence continues at coordinate 1,694,747 of OZ242335.1, forward strand.
ATGTAAAGATTGTAGAAGCAGATACCTTCTACCCGTCTAGTAAGACCTGTTCTCACTGTGGTGCCGTCGATAGCGATTTATCCTTATCGGACAGGACGTACCATTGCAGTGTTTGTGGTCATACCCAAGACAGAGACCTAAACGCTGCGACAAACCTAAGAACTCTCGCCGTGGGACACACGGAGAGGTTAAACGCTTGTCCGAAAGGATCCCGATTTATCGGGGTGGAGATACTGTAAGCCCCCATTAGTTGGGGCAAGCATCGTTGAAGCAAGAAGATAGCATAGAGTCCCGATAGATTGGGATTACTGGTCAGTCTATCATAAGAATCCCAAGTATTTATGCTTGAGAGCAGTCAATTAAACAGAATGGTACATCAAACGTCTTAATACTTAACACAATATTATGTGGGTTCAAAAGGGTTGGCAAATTAATTGCAATCGTAGGAGGTATCAATGAAATTATTGACTCGAACCCTTACTGTGATCTTTATTTTTATTCTTGTTTTTGGCATGAGTACCGGCGCAGACACCGTCAAAATGGATAAGGAAGTTCCCGACTTTACGCTCAAAGATGCGATGGACAAAGAGCATTCACTCAAAGGTTTGAGCCACGACAAAAAGGGAATCGTTGTGATGTTCGTTTCGACCCAATGTCCTGTTTCTAATGAATACAACGAAAGGATTCTCGCGCTGCATAGCGACTACAAAGATCAAGGCGTACAGTTTGTTGGGATCAACTCTAACAGGAATGAATCGGTCGAAGAGATAGCTGAGCACAACAAAGCAAACAAGTTCGATTTCGTCGTCCTAAAAGATTTGAAGAATAAAATTGCGGATAAATTTGGGGCAAGGCGTACGCCTGAGGTCTACTTGTTAGATGAAGAGCAGATACTTCGATATCGTGGTGCCATTGATAACAACCAGAAGGACCCCGAAACACATTATCTACGCGAAGCACTTGATCTCGTGCTGGCAGAAAAAGAAATCCCTGAAGACCGCAAAAGAACGAAGGCGTTTGGATGCACTATTAAACGTGTAAGGAAAAAACAAGATCGAAGCCGTACACCGTAAATACTAATCTCTGAATTTTTCAGAGAGGTTGATAAAATCAGGATATAGGATAAGGAAAATTGGATGATTAAAAAAACTCTTCGAGGCATACTCACACTGTTTCTCTTTATTGCTATTTGTATGATGATGCTGGTCTTTGTTGGCGTTGGATTCGTCGGGGGCGTTGTCATCAAATCGTGGGATTCCATTGACCATATTGATTTGGGTCAACTGGAATACCGCGAGGTCGACACGTGGAAGCAACATCTTGAAGTTTATTCCTCCCTTTGTACGGTCCAACCGGGAGATTCTATTGATTTCTTGCTGGATAAATTGAAACGGCTGGAATATCAAGAGAGCGGAGAATTCATCAAGCCAAGTGTTGTTGGACAATATTCGATTGGACGTGATGAACAGGGGCAACCTGAGAGGCTATGGATTTATCTCCAAGGTTTCCATTTCCCACGCGAAGATCGAGAGCCATATCAGGTTGAACTTTCTGTGGTTAATAGAAAGATTGAGACGATCCAAAATGATGACGGTGAAAAATTAGATGGTTTCGATCTCAGACCGGAGTTGCTCAACGCACTTTATGACAGGGAAGGTGAAGCCGAGGCACGAGAGATTGTGAAACTTGTACAGATGCCGGACACACTGCTACATGCATTTCTCGCGGTTGAAGACCAGCGCTTCTACAGTCATTGGGGTGTAGATTTTCTAGGTATTCTCCGTGCAACCGTTCACAATACTCAATTATATCTAGGACAAGTGCAAGGAACGCTGCAAGGCGCGAGTACCGTCACCCAGCAGCTCACACGCAACATCTATCTGACGCGTGAGAAACGACTTCTACGAAAGGTGAAAGAGGCGCTGCTTGCTGTCCGTATTGAGCGTCAATTTTCCAAGGACGAAATCCTCGAAAGGTATCTGAACCTGATTAACTTGGGACGATATGGTTCGCAGGAAGTACTCGGCGTCCAAGAAGCAGCCCAAAACTATTTTGGGAAAAATGTATGGGAGCTAGAGCTACACGAGTGTGCCACCTTGGCGGGCATTCCGAAATCACCGACACGCTATTCGCCGGTACGTCATCCGGATCGTTCAAGAGAACGGCGTAATCTGGTGCTTGGATTGATGGTAAAAGCGGGTTTCATTAGCCCGGAGGAATACCATGTATATGTCCAGAAACCGGTCGTCATTGAGGTGCCCAGAAGCGCACAGGGCACAGGTGGTTCCCATTTTTTAGAATTTGTTCATGAACAGCTGATCGAGATACCTGAATTAGAAGGTCATTTGTACAACCAAGGGTTAAGGGTATACACAACGATCGACCCCTCGATGCAGGAGATTGCGGAAAAAGCTGTGGCTGACCACTTGCGAGAATTGGATCAGAAGCTGAGGGTGGGATATCGTAGATACAGAAACTTGCCCGATTACGACGAGAATAAAAATAATCCCAATGGCATTAATCCAATTACTAATTATTTGCAAGCGGGGCTAATCGCCCTTGAACCGCAAACGGGACACATCAAGGCGATGGTTGGGGGACGCGATTTTTATATTACGCGGCAGGAGATTAACTTTTTTAATCGATCGGTCCATGCCTACCGCCAACCCGGTTCATCTTTTAAGCCGATTGTTTTTGCAGCGCTGCTTAATCTGCCCCCTTTAATAACACCAGCAACGATTGTGCGAGACGAAGCGTGGTCTATCGACGTTGGAACGCGGAGGAAATGGAGACCACGAAACTACGGGCTGCGCTACTACGGAGATATTACTGCACGAAGGGTATTGGAGAAATCGATTAACATTGCGACAGCGAGAATGATGTGGGAGACACCGATAGAGGAAAACGAAAGGCCTGCCGGGCTTAATCGAACACTCGCGATGGCCAAACGTCTGGGCATCGACGCCAATCTACCCGCATATCCGTCAGTTGCGTTAGGAGCAGGTGGATTGCCGTTACTCCAAATGACTGGTGCCTACTCTGTTTTTGCTAATGGCGGAGTGCGCAGGAAACCGATAGGCATTCACTATGTCGAAGATCAGTATGGGGAGATCTTGATTGAAAATCAACCGCCGGCGGAACAGGTACTCGACCCAGGGGTTGCTTATCTGATGACACATCTCATGAAAGGCGTAATTGATAATGGCACTGGTAGGCGGGCGCGTGTGATGGGGTTGGAACGTCCCGCAGCCGGCAAAACCGGCACGACGGACGATTTTACAGATGCATGGTTTGTCGGTTATATTCAAAATCTGGCTGCTGGGGTTTGGGTCGGGTTTAACGACCATCAGAAAAAGACGACGTTCCCAGGGGCCCTAGGTGCTTTACCCATTTGGGCTCGATTTTTGATTGAGGGAGCACGCGGACCCGTCAAGGATTTTGATACACCGTCCAACGTTGTTTTGCGAAGCATTGATAAAAACACAGGAATGCTCAAATATCAAGGGAAATGTCCGGAGGAAGATATTATTAAGGAAGCCTTCATCATTGGATATGAACCGAAGATGTTGTGTAATGCACATCAGTGATGCGTGAAACGTGAAGAAAGTAAAAATATGGAAAAATTTGAGTTGATTTCGGACTATACGCCGCAAGGCGATCAGCCACAAGCAATCCAGACGCTTACGGAAGATTTTCTGCGAAAAGAGAATGGCCTTCAAACGTTGTTGGGCGTTACAGGGTCGGGGAAAACCTTCACTATGGCGCACGTCGTCGCAAATTTGCAGCGCCCTACATTAGTCATCTCTCACAACAAAACCCTCGCCGCACAGTTATATAGCGAGTTCCGAGAATTCTTCCCGAACAACGCTGTCCACTACTTTGTCAGCTACTACGATTACTACCAGCCTGAAGCATATCTGCCGGTCACAGATACCTACATAGAAAAAGATATACAGATTAACGAAGAGATCGATCGACTTCGTCTCGCGTCAACCGCCTCCCTGCTTACACGCCGTGATGTTATTATCGTTGCCAGTGTTTCCTGCATCTACGGTATTGGATCGCCTAAGGAATACGATGTCCAACGAGTTGAGGTGAGCTGCGGCGACATCATCAAAAGGAATAAACTCCTGCGTACGTTTGTGGATATTCGATATGAGCGGAATGACATTGATTTTTCGCGTGGGAGTTTCCGTGCACGTGGCGATGTGATCGAGGTTTTTCCTGCGTATGCGGATACCGCTTACCGGATAGAGTTGTTTGGCGACGAGGTCGAGCGGATTACCGAAATTGATACACTAACGGGCGAGATCTTGACAGAACATGAGTCAATCACACTCTTCCCCGCTAGGCACTTCATGACGGACGCTGAACGATTTGAACAGGCATTGTTGGACATTGAAACCGAACTGCAGGATCGAATTGACTACTTCATTGCTAACAATAAACTATTGGAAGCCCAACGGATTGAACAGCGCACCCGGTTTGATCTTGAAATGATGCGGGAGATTGGCTACTGTCAGGGCATTGAAAACTATTCACGCCCTTTTTCAGGGCTAGCCCCCGGCGAACCACCTTACTGTTTACTCAACTACTTTTCTGACGACTATCTCATGATCATCGATGAATCTCATGTAACCTTGCCCCAAATTCGTGGTATGTATCGGGGCGACCGCGCCCGCAAACAGACATTGGTAGACTACGGGTTCCGATTACCATCCGCTTTGGATAATCGTCCTCTCAAGTTTGAGGAGTTTGAATCGTATCTCCATCGAGCGGTGTTTGTTTCAGCTACGCCGGGACCTTATGAGTTGGAACAGAGCTCGCAAGTGGTCGAACAGATTATTCGCCCCACGGGCTTAATTGATCCAAAGATTTCCCTCTACCCGGTTGACGGACAGATCGATCACCTGATTGGAGTTATCAATGAACGGGTTGCTCAAAGGCAGCGTGTCCTTGTTACAACCCTCACCAAGCGCATGGCTGAAGATTTGACCGATTATCTCACCGAAGCTGGCGTCAAAGCCGAATATCTCCATTCAGACGTTGACACCTTAGATCGAGCACGAATCTTGAAGGAACTTCGGCAGGGGAGTTTTGATGTTCTTGTCGGAATTAACCTTCTCCGGGAGGGATTGGATTTGCCAGAGGTGTCGTTAGTAGCTATTCTTGATGCGGACCGGGCCGGTTTCCTCCGATCCGAGACGTCGTTAATCCAGACGGCGGGGCGTGCGGCTCGGAACCTTGATGGTGAGGTCATCTTGTATGCTGATAAAATCACCGACGCCATACAAAGTGCTATCAATGAAACAGAACGACGCCGCGAAATTCAGATGGCTTATAATGAAGCACACGGCATCACACCAGCGACAATTGACAAGGAAATTCGTGATCTCATCAGTGAACTTGCTGCGGAAGATGAAGAACTAGTGGATTCTTTGGGAGTCGAAATTTCGGAGGCGACATCTGAGGAAGATATCCACGCCTTGATTGCCGATCTCACGAAGCAGATGCAGGAAGCTGCAGCGAATCTGGAGTTTGAAAAAGCGGCAACTCTGCGGGATGGGATTGAGGAGTTGAGGCGGGAACTTTGAACTGATACGCCCCGCCCGGCAATATTCATTTGTAGACTACCAGCTTTTTTGTCGCACGGTAGGTGCCAGCGAACATCTGGTAGATATAGATACCACTACTCACGGATTCGCCCGCATGATTTTTCCCGTCCCAATAGGCAGCCTTATCTTTGGTCACGTAAGCCCCCTTGCGCTGAACACCTAGATCCAGCACACGGATCTGCCTACCTGACACATCATATATCTTAATTGATACCCTTGAATCTGATGCCAATTGATAGGGTATCCATGTCTCTGGATTAAAGGGGTTTGGATAGTTGTGCAGGAGTTTGGTCTGCCTCGGTGCGTATTCCTGAATGAGCCGTTTCAACAGATCCTTGATGAGTTCTATCCCACGGTCTGGATAAGGAATTTCCTCTATCATTGCGTACAGGTTGGTCAGCACGGAGAGATTATCGGATGTGTAAGTGGAAGGTGCTACCCCTACACCAAAGCTTTGAGCGACCAAAAAGAGATCCGAGACATCTATCACCCCATCACCGTTGAGGTCGGCGGCTGCATTATAGTTTGCGTTTCCTAATTGGCTTCCAAAGTGTGTGGCGACCAGAACGAGATCGAAGATGCTGATGCTCCCATCCTTATTTATGTCGGCTCGACTGGGAGTGTAAGGTGTCATATCCCATAACAAGATAACACCGTCGCTGTCTCCGCTGGCGAGCAGGTGCCCGTCCGCTGAAAATGCAATAGACCAAACCCAATCCGTGTGTCCTGTGAGCGACGTAATTTCTTCCCAGTTACTAGTATCCCAGAGTTTAATACTGTTGCCCCCTCCGCTGCTGACAAATAGCCGACCGCCCGGTGAAAACGCGATGGACCAGACCAGTTCGCTATCTTCCAAAAGAGTACCGACTTCTTGCCAATTTCTTGTATCCCAGAGTTTAATACCGTTACTTCCTCCACTACTGGCGAGCAGCTGACCGTCCGGCGAAAACGCAACCAATCGGTCTGAGTACGGGGATCCTGCGAGGGTAACAATGCGCTGCTTGGTCTCTACATCCCAAATTTTAATAGTCGCCCCTACTCCACTAGTAGTAGCAAGCAAACAACCATCTGGTGAAAATGTAGCTGAATAACTCCAGTTCTCGTGATCAAAGGACGCGACTTCTTGCAAGTTGTCCATGCTCCAAAGTCTAATAATACGATCTTCGCCCGCGCTAGCGAGCAGTCGACCATCCGGCGAGAATGTGACCGACCGTACCCAATCCGCGTGTCCTGTCAGGGTGGCAACTTCAGTCCAGTTGCTTGTATCCCAGAGTCTGACAATACGGTCATCACCGCCCCGAGCGAGCAATCGACCATCTGGCGAAAACGTGACCGACCGTACCCAGTCAGAGGATTCTTGAATAGTAGTAACTTCGGTCCATGTGTTTGTATCCCATATTTTGATGGAGTGTTCGCGAGCTGCACTGCTAGCAAGTCGATGACCATCCGGCGAAAACGATACGGACCATGCGTTATTCGTGTGACCGGCGAGCGACGCAGTTTCTTTCCAGTTGTCGGTATCCCAGATTTTAATGATGCGGTCATTACCTCCGGTGGCTAGCCGGCGACTGTCCGGCGAAAATGCTACGGATTGAATCCTATCGGCATGTTCTGTGAATGAAGTGATTTCCTTCCAGTTAGTCGTATCCCAGATCTTAATAGTGCGGTCGCGACTTCCACTACTGGCGAGCAGCTGACCGTCCGGCGAAAATACAACCGACCCAATCCAACTTTTGTGTCCAACGCGGGTAGTGATTTCTGTCCCGTCCTTGGCATCCCAAATTTTGAAGGTACGGTCATAGCTGCCGCTGATAAGTGATCGACTGTCCGGTGAAAATGTGACCGAACTGACCCAATCAAAGTGTCCCGTAAGGGTTGCAATTTCAGTCCAATTGCTGGTGTCCCAAAGTTTGACCATAGCGTCTTCACTGCCGCTAGCAACCCGACGACCGTCGGAGGAACAACTGAGTGAAGTTACTGGTTTTGTATGCCCCTCAAGGGTAGCGATTTCCTTCCAGTTGTTGGTGTCCCACGCTTTAATTGTGTTATCCCAACTTCCACTTGCCAACCAACGGCTGTCCGGCGAAAACGCAATTGAACTGACCAAATCTGCGTGCCCGACAAGTGAAATGATTTCAGTCCAGTCGCTTGTATCCCAGAGTTTGACTGTATAGTTATCACTCCCGCTCGCAAGCCAGCGACCGTTAGGCGAAAATGCAACTGATGAGATTTCTTGCGTATATCCTGTCAAGAGTGCAACGCGCTTGTAGGATACTGTATCAATCAAATCAATGGTTAATCCATTGGTAACTGCTAGCAGGGTGCCATCTGAATTCCATGCGATGGAGGTTATATTAGCATAACCCAGTTTACCTATAGGAAAAATCTGATTTTGAGCCGCAATCGGTTGGCTAGAGACAGAAAAGAAAATTAAGAACGTGACTACGGTGCGGATGATAATCTGCCGATTCATCGTTAAGCCTCGCTTCCTTTCTGAATTTATTTTCCTGCTATTGGATAATTCTTAACACTACTGTGATTCCCTTTGTGATTAAATAAGGTAACGCGAGTTGCTAGTCACAGGGACCGTTGCAAACCGGGCAGAAAATCCCTCTCCGCTCGCAGTGGATTGACAAAATCCCTGCAAACGCTCCCCCTAAATGGCTTGGATGTGGCTATCCAAGCCAAGCAGGTGTGGCAACTAGCAACTTAGGTTAAGGTAAGTATTTGGAAGTTCGTCAGGTATGTAAGAACGACGCTACTGCCACTCGTCATCGGGGGGCCAGATATTGTAACTTCCTCCGCCGGCTCCTTTGGGACCTTCAGCGAACCAGTCCTTCACCGTATCGCGCCATTTTATGAAGTGAGGGGCTTGCAGATGGGCTTGGAAAGCTGCCTCGTCCACATAAATCTCGTAGAGCCAGATCCGGTTGGGATCACTACCGTCCTGAATTACATCAAATCTGAGACATCCGGGCTCATCCTTCACTGAGCCTTTAGCGTCGTCGAGCATGGCTTCGATAAACGCTTCCCTGTGTCCTTCCTTAATTTGAATAGGTGCAACTATGACGTACATGTTTTCTCCTCCTTGTAGTTAAGCAAGCCACTTTAATTTGCGTAACCGTCACCATTATTTTGTCGCCAATCCGGTAGGTATCCTCTGCTTACACTGAATCCATAAGATGGTCCGATTTGGTTTTCAGTTCGCCAGGGCCATCCTTGTCCACCGACAACCCGAAATTCATCGCCCTTTCCGCATAACCAGTATAGCATGTGAGCGACGTATCTAGCGACACGATGACCGCCGTAATAGGCGCTATGGAAGTCAAAGTCGGGTTCGATAATCCAATCTCTCTTTGGTGGCGTTGTTCGCCAGTAGTTGTATTTCAGCATGTGGCGCAGCCCTTTACCAGTCGATTCACCCCTGCGATGTAGAATGCTTTGAGAGTGGAGGGCAAACGTTCCAGCAGGTCCACTGGTTGGGACCCCTTCGTGCTCTGCGTCACGTTGGACGGGACCAAAATGCGTTCCGGGGACAATCTCAGTGGGACCCATCTCCAGCGGCGTATCTTGTGGAAAATAAAAGACCTCGATGAAATTAACCTCCGGTCCGAAGATGTGGTCGGCATCCTGATGCCACCCTTGCGCGGGGGCAGGACATTCAGTACTGTGATCACTCACCAGTACAGGTAACCCCACATTCTTACCGAGCAGTGATCTCAGTGCACCGGCGAGCTGTTCATTGAGAAGCACATGTTCAATATACCAATCCTCAAGAAGGATTGTGCTTGGTTCGTGGGAGTTACGGATTCGCTCTAAATCCGCTTCGGTGAGCCCTTCAGGAATGAAACAGGGGTTAGCCGGTGTTTTTCCTCTCAAGTAATCACATGCGCGTTGGTTGATTTCATCGGGAACAATGCCTTCCAATGTCAGGAAGCCATCTCGACAAAATTGCAGCACCTGCGTGTCGGTGAGGGTCGGTTCACAATCAAAGGTTCGATTGATTGCATCGTACTTCATAGTAAATTACCTCAATCTTTCTGGTACGGATTTTCGACCATTATGTTAGGGATTGCAAACAAGGGGTGCCGGAAGTTGCTACTACGAAACTAGCTTTTTAATATTCTACTATTTTATTTTTCGTCCTATTTTCGCAGAATTTCATCTGAACGTCAAGGGAAGAATGGTCTAGCGTCAACTTTCTAGTGACACAATGGCTGTGAAGTGCTATGCTGTGGCGACTGTGAAAATGACCTTCCGATTGCTGCAACTTTATGCAACGATTCAAAATCCATCACTGGAGATTAACGAGTGCCGCCCTGACAGGAGAACAATATGAAAGTCACTGAAATTGAAGTCCATCGAATTGCTCCCGAATACGAGGATTGGATTGCCTATCAGATGAACCACTACTCAGGTCCTGCTAGCCGCACAATATACGTAGTTCATACAGACGACGGACGGATAGGACTTGGGGAGGGTGGCCGACCTGAACCGCAGGAGATCGTCGATCAGTATATCGGCACCAATCCCTTCAAATGGGTTGGAGACGAAACCTCGCTGGCTTTAGGGACAGCCATGTACGATTTAATGGGGCAAGCCGCTGGTGTGCCGGTCTACCAACTTTTCGGTCAGAAGACGCGCTCATGGGTGCCCGTGAGCAGTTGGACGGTATCGACGCATCCACAACGTATGGCAGAGGCTGTGGAGCGGTATGCAGCGCAAGGCTACACTTGGCTGAAGTTTCACCTTTCGCCCTTTGAAAACGTCTTTGACCAGACCGAGGCTATGGAGGCGGTGGCACCCAAGGGCTTCAAGATTCACTACGATTTTACTGGCGGTGGGACGGACGACTATATGCCAGAATTGCTAGGAAAATTAGCACAGTCTCCCATTGCCGGCTGCTTTGAAGATTGCATTGACGCCGGAGATACGCTCGCTTCAATCGATCTGTGCCGTCGAGTACCACTGCCGATCGTGAGACACCAAGCGCCATTGGAGGCGACCTACGAGGTGCTGATGGGGGCTGGAGATGTGTATATGCGGGGACATCAGAAGATAGGCGCAGCCATCCGTTGTGCGGGTCTCTTCGCGGCGGGTAATATCCCCTTCATGCTGCAGAACGTCGGTGGCACTATCACACGAGCAATGACCACGCACATGATGTCCGTTTTTCCTACAGCCACTTTCCATTTTGTTACCACCACGGAGATTTATCAGAGCGATGTCGTGAAGGAAAGGCTGGATCCCGTTAACGGATTTGTGCGAGTGCCGGAAGCGCCCGGGCTAGGTCTTACACTCGATCGGGAGGCGCTAGAACGACTAGAGAATTTGGAGCTACCAGCACAGACACCGTGGATTATCAAATCCCGTTTTGCCAACGGTTCAATGATGTATAATCGCTATGATCCTGCCAATACTCGTCACTTCATGGTGAGGCCAGATTGGCGTGGTGGGTTAGTCCCCATGAGCTATGACGCGCCCATTGAGACGGAGTATTGGGACAATGACGGTACGCCGGCGTTTAGGGAGATGCTTGAACGAATCGAGCGGGAAGGCATGGTTCTAGAGAAGTAGGGTAGGCTGATAACTAGTTTTTGAATGCAGGCATGACCTCTTTGGCGAATCGGTCGAGTTGTTCCAGAATCACACGCTCTGGTGTACCTACGGCGTTGTTGACGGTCACTTGATCCAGTCCGGGATAGCGTTTTTGAACGTCCATCAATTTTTCAATAATCAATTCCGGCGGTCCACACAGCCACGAACCTGCCTCCACAGCGTCTTGCAGCGTTGGTAAGCCTGCGGTGCGCGCCTTCTGCGGATCTGCTGTCGCCGCGATCTGCTCGTCTGTCAGTCCGCGCACGAACCCCAGAGGTGCGAACATCTTCATGTGTTCTTCAAAGTATTTACTCGCCTCCTCGATCGCTTTTTCCTCCGTGTCAGCAATATGGTAGGAGAAACCAATAATAAGATCGCCGCCAAGTTCCATCTCCTTACCGTGATTCGCCTGCACCTGCTGCCAAGCATGTATTACTTTTTCCGCAGCACCACCCGCAGCAGCACCGCCGCCGATCATCCCCTTGATGCCGTACTTTGCCATAAGGTTGAGGCCGCGTTCACTAGCACTAACGATAGGCTGCCAGCACTCAACAGGTCGCTTGAGGGGGCGCGGCACCAATGTGATTTCCTCTAAGTCATACCCACGATACGGCACCTTGGGCGGGATGTCGTAGTATTTGCCGTGATGGGAGAAGGAGGATTCATTAAAAGACTTGAAGATGATGTCAAGCTGCTCCTCGAACATCTCGCGGTTGGCGTCTCCATCAAGCAGCGGTGCACCAAAAACCTCCACCTCGCGGGTGTGATAACCTCGCCCCACGCCAAAGACGATACGTCCACCCGTGAGAAGGTCCGCAGTCGCGTAATCTTCCGCTAGTCGTAATGGGTGCCACATCGGTGTAACGCTGAACGCACATCCAATCTTGAGCGTCTGCGTCAGGTGAGCTAGATGGACACCGAGCATCAGAATGTTTGGGATGCATTCATACCCTTCACGCTGAAAGTGGTGTTCAGCCAACCAAAGGGTTTCATAACCGTTGCGGTCCATGGTCTGCGCGATGGCTTGGGTTTTGTCGAATACGGTTGCTATATGTTCGTCGGAGAGCCAACGTTCGTTGACAGGGGGACCATCAAGTCCTACATCTTTCAGATCAACATGTCCTGCGAATAGTGAGCCAAATTTCGTGATCATCTTCTTGCCTCTATGGTAGGTATCAAGTCGGATCAGATTTTTCTGTCTAATTGATGCTGCCCGAACACCAGCTAATCCCCTTGCCATTGGTGAGCCTTTCGAAAATTTTGAATTTCCGTAAGGCTCACTCAATCTAAGTTTTGCTTTTAGCTTTATACTGCTGGGGCTGAAACGCCATGGGAAGCAGCCGCTTCAACCAGTCGATCCCACGTTTTTTCTTCGATTGGGATGCCATCTCTCATACGTTGTTCACGGCTCCGTTCTTCAAACTCGCCGGGAGCGAATACCTCGTCGACGCCGGGTAGTTTTTCAGAGGATTTTATCCATTCCGTCAGGTACTCGGTTTCCTGCTGGTAGACATCAAGATCGATGAAATCCTGAATCTTGATCGCGATCATCACAATCCCGCTTGCACCACGCGTAGGTTCTTGACGACTGCAGCCTGCCCACGAAAGCCCACCGGCGATAGCGTCAATCATAAATCCTAAGCCGAAGCCCTTGTGCCCGAACTGAAAACCACCCACCGGCAGCACCGCTGTATCGTCATGACGATCTATGAAAGCATTCGGATCGGTAACCGTATTTCCTTCCGAATCAATCATCCAACCTTCTGGCATCTCCTCATCGCGCGCACGCTGGACCAGTATCTTTCCGCCGGCAACAACACTCATCGTCACATCAAGCATCAACGGTTCGCCGTTCTTGCGTGGAACTGCGATTGCTATCGGGTTGGGTGGGAGTCTGCGAGATGTACCGCCAAAGGGGTTCATAAATCGTCCTCCGCCATTTAGGAAAACGAGCCCGATCATCCCCTCTTTTGCGGCGATTGTGGGATACGTTCCCATCCGTCCGGCGTGTCCACAACGGTGGAGTCCAACCCCGCCGAATGTATGTGTTTTTGCCTTTTCAATCGCCATCTCCATTGCCTTCTGAGCGATAACCATACCAAGCCCACCGTTGGCGTTTATCACCGCTGTTGCAGGGGTTTCACGAACAATTTCCATCTTATCCGTTGAGGCACCGCCGCTCATACCGCCTGCGTAGTTGGGCGCGTTAATCACGCCGTGCGAATCGTGCCCCATCAGATTGGAATCTACAACATGATTGCTGACAATACGAGCATCTTCCTCAACTCCACCGGCACCGATATACATATCATAAACAAATTTTCGTAAAACATCATGATTGACTGTAGGCATAAAAGCCCTCCCTATTCATATTTTTCGCGATTCTCTAGAAATCGCGATTGTGCTTCTTGATGTGTTTCCTGTTGATTAACCGTTGGTATGAGCGGTATTTTGCTTTTTAGCAATATCTTAGTGTGATCAATTGCTTTGGGGGACTTAGGACTGTAAAATTCTGGCTGTAATGCCTCCCAATCTTGGTCGCGGATTGTGATAATTTCGTCTAAATGAACACTAACCCATACATCTCCAACCCGGGAATCCAATACCTGTTGTTTCACTTTATCATGTGCTATTGTTGCGTAAGTTTGATCGAGTTCAAAACCAATGTAGCGTCGTCCAAGTCGCTTTGCAGCAATTGCTGTTGTACCTGTCCCCAAAAACGGGTCAAGCACTGTATCACCTTCATCAGTAGACATTAAGATGATACGTTCTAACAAATGGATCGGTAGTTGACACGGATGCGGATCGCGATATTTGTTGTGCTTTATCCGATGGATATCTGTCCACGTATCTGGAACAAGCGGTCCAAAAGGATGCAACAGTCCCTTTTTTCCGCCATAGTCCTTATGCAAATAGTTGCATTTACGACAACGTTTGTGCGGATAACGGATTTCGTAAAATTTATTTTGCTTTGCATCTTTGGCATAAAATAGGATGCCGTAATGTGCAGGCTGAAGCGTTTTCCCCATCGGTGCTGTGGGGGCATCCCACGAAATCCAGTGCTTAAAATCAGCTAACTTGTTCAAAAAGCCCGCATAGTACGTCAACCATTTAGGGATATTATGTACAAAAATTGACCCCGTTTCCTTTGTAACACGTACCATCTCTGAAATCCATTTTTCACACCAGTGTAGATATTCCTCCAATTCAAGGCTATCTCTTGTGGTGTGATATTTCTTCTTCAGATTAAAGGGTGGATCGGCGAATGTCATATCAATGCTATTATCGGGAATTTGACGAAACAATTCGAGACAATCGCCTTGAATGATTCGATCGGTATATGTTTCCACTATGTCTGAAATTCCTTTCTCAAAAATTCCTCAAATCGTGAGATTTCTTCCTGATGGAAAGTGAAAACGTCCTCGTAAGCAGCTACCATTCGTGTCAAGTCGGTCGGGCGAACATACCAGCCAATACCATCGACGAAACCGATGAATTTTGCCTCTGGATAATGTTTCTTGATGAGTTGAGAAACGCCTATTTCTGTCTTTGACTTGTCCCCCTGTCCGGAAGAAGTGGTTGCTAAAAATGAACATTCAATAATAACTCGTGGTTGTTCCTTACTAGGAATAATAAAATCCATCGTTCGCTTCAAATCTGGTGCACTCTCGGCAAGTTTGTCCAAATCGCCTGTCTCAAAGGGGAGTCCCAACCTGTGAAGCAATTCTTCTATAACAATCTCAGCGTTGTTACCCTTCTGTCCAGAATAGGAGCCTTTCTCTTTATACCGCACCATCGTATCAATCATCGCTGGCACTTCAAATGTCAACTTGGAAATACTCAGCTTTTTAAGTTCAAACAGAGGAATTGTGTTTGCCAAGAAAGGAATTGTGGCACCCTCGAAAAAGATATTCACTATCCCTTTTCTGAAATGCTCGCTTTGGTGAATCATCTTTGCTATCTGAGCATCTGACCATTCTTTGAGATCCTCTAATGATTCATTGGGGCACCACTCGTCCTTTAGTACCAACTTTGATAACTCTGAATCATCGGCAACACGAATGAGCGTAATCAGTCGCTTGAAGGATTCATTGGAAAATCCGGTTAGAGCTAAAAGCGTGGTCAAACCATTTTCTTTTTGAAGTAACTCCTCAATAAGCTCACCTTCCTTAAACCACTAATTTCTACACTGTTTTTGAGAACAAGTAGCGTCTCCTTTATTGAGTTCAAATAACCTTCATATGTTTCCTCAAAGGCCGGATTAGAAAAATAGAAAGTATTTTTCTCAATGATTGTTCTAAACTTACTTTCTACTGATCTCATTACTTGCTTAACTTACCTTTTAGACATAGTTATCCTGCACTACAACACAGGAATTGGCAAGACCCTACGAATGATTTCGCTGGTTTTATGTTACCAAGATAACGCATTGCCATTATAGCATTGCACAATAGCAAACTCAAGCAGATTTTCCAGTTGACCAAGGGTATCTCGTTGAAGTATATGCATAGTTCTGTGAGACTTCCCTCGTCTGTCTACTGAAATCTTGGCTGCCTCGGGGCACGGTCTCTCTCCATCCGCAGCTTTGATCCCTGCAACGGTAGCTGAACTCTTGCCCCGTTCTGTAAATGCGATTCCATGAATGCAAAGATCAATTCTGTGCTTGCATGTGCCACGCGCACGCCGCAACGGGACGGCTCACCGGTGTCGAGTGAATGAACCAGATCTTTGATGAGATTTGCTGTGCTGCTCGTGTTTTCAAACTCAGGAAATGCTTCTGGTACGAAACAATTTCGCCACCCCGGAACGTCACCCTCGCGTCGGATATGCCACTGCCAACCATTATTCCAGCATGCTACGGTTCCTCTTTCACAGATTGCCTCCCACTCGCTACCGCGTGGAGAGAGCAGAGCATGCGCTGTGACGCCATTTTCAAACTGAATTATCCCCTGACCGTTTGGATCCTCTCGAACGATATCACCGTCGAAAATGCTGTCATCATCGGTGATATGTGCAGACACCCACAAAGCGCGGTGGTCACTATTCAGGCGCAGGATTAGATCGAACTGATGGCTGGAACCGTTAAAAAGTGAATGGTTGCCGTAGATTATTAGGGTCTTGAGTGCGCCCAATTCACCGCTGTCAATAACCTCCTTCATCTTGTCAAAACCTGGGTGCCAACGGCGGTTTGTGCCCAAATTGAAGAAAGCACCGTTGCGCTCTACCGCTTCCACCATTGCGTCCGCTTCATCCATCGAAGCTGCCATCGCCTTTTCCGCGTAGATTGCTTTGACCCCATGCTCCACGGCGTGGATGACAACTTCGGCACGGTGTTCGGGCTGTGTTGCCACACTCACAATGTCCAAGTTCTCTTTCGCGATGAGCTCTCGATAGTCGGTGTATTGCCGTTCTTTTGGTACATCATATCGTTCCCCGAAGACCTCCATGACATCTGGGCGCAAATCTGAACAAGCGACGAGATCTGTTCGTCCTTCGGCATAGAAGCCCGCCGCATGCGAATACGGCAACGGGATTGCATGATAATCCGGTACTTCGTTATCAATAAATGCACCCATCCGACTACACCCGATGACAGCGGCGCGGTAAGTTTTCATCGTTTTTCCTCCATTGTAAAGTGTAAAATGTATTTTCTCACAACGAGCTTTCTCAAGATTTTCTCTTATCGGCGAGCACGAAAATCGCTGCGTTTAGCGGTTCAGTCAATCCTGTATTCCTTCCACCGCTTGTCCACCAGATCGATAATATCCTGAGACATCGTGATTTCGTCGGGCCACTCCCGCTGATATCCCTCCTCACGCCATTTGGTCGTTGCATCGATCCCCATCTTCGATCCTGCTCCCATCAGTGGTGCAGCGTGATCAAGCACATCAACGGGACCCTCAACGATGGTTACATCTCGCTTCGGATCAACGTTGCTGCCGACGCGGAAAAGCACTTCATCAACATTCTGTACATCAACATCTTTGTCAACGACGATAATGATCTTGCTGAACATCAGTTGACCAAGCCCCCACAAGCTGTGCATAATCTTCTTTGCATGGTAGGGGTAGCGTTTGTCGATGGAGACCAAAGCGAAGTTGTGGAATACACCGAACAGCGGCAGGTTCATATCGACCAACTCTGGTAGTTGCGTCCGGATTAAAGGCATGAAAATTCGCTCCGTTGCTTTGCCCATGTAGCAATCCTCCATCGGTGGTTTGCCGACGATAATTGTCTGGTAGATGGGACGCTTGCGGTGTGTGATAGCGGTGATACGAAAGACAGGATATTCGTCTTCAAGGGAGTAGTAGCCGGTGTGATCGCCGAACGGCCCCTCAATGCAGGTCTCATCCGGTTCGATATATCCTTCGATCACAATATCGGCATCTGCGGGAACCAACATATCGATTGTTTTGCACGCGACCATTGGCACATTGTCTTTGCGGAGAAATCCTGCAAACAGGAGTTCATCGATTCCACTTGGAAGCGGTGCGGTGCCGATGTAGGACATGACCGGATCACCACCGATAGCGACAGCCACCGGCATCCGCTCACCTGCCTCGCGGTATTCGCGATGATGCCCAGCACCATCATGGTGGATCTGCCAGTGCATTGCCAGTGACCGTTCATCGAGTCTTTGTAACCGGTACGTGCCGACATTGCGTTGACCTGTTTTCAGGCTATGCGTGAAAACCTGTGGCAGGGTAATATATTTGTCCGCGTCAAGGGGCCAACATCTAATGAGCGGGAGGTGATCTAATGAAATTTCGTCGCCAGTCAAGACTACTTCCTGACATGCACCGCGCTTGACTGTTTTTGGTGGGAATTTCGTCAGTTTGTTTAGAATACCGAGGAGTTTTACTTTGTCGAGCAGCGATTCTGGGGGACCGAGTTTGATCATGCCTTCAATTTCATCAGCGATTTCGTTCATATCTTCAACGCCGAGTGCCATTGCCATCCGCTTATAGGAACCAAATGCGTTAATAAGCAGCGGCATGTCGCTGCCTTCAACTGTTTCAAACAGCAGCGCCGGACCTCCCTCCTTGCTCACCCGATCCGTGATCTGTGTGATCTCAAGGTCTGGGGAGACTTCGGCTTTGATTCGCTTTAATTCGCCGGCTCGTTCTAACTCTCTTACAAAATCTTTCAGACTGGAGTATGCCATATTATTTCTGCTTTCCTTATGTCTATTATCAAAAGTACTTGGACAGGTTTGTGATTGCCGTTGAATCTGTTGTTTTATGGTGTTATTGGATCAAACTGAAATGGGTTGACGATCCGCGTTGTAGGTAGTGGATTACCCGTCAGGAATTGAGTAACAGTATGGAGAAGTTGCTGCATTTGTTCCTCACCAAGATCTCCATGGCTATGGGATATATTTTCAAGGATTAAGTGCTGTCCATTGACTAACCCCTCTAATACCTCTTCAGTGTTACTCACCGGAGTTCTTGTGTCCAAGGTGCCACTGACTAGTAACGTTGGAATTTCGGAATAAAGATCTTCTCGAAATCCGTCACTAAGATCTACACCCCCCAGAACATCACAATAATCGAACAGGGCACCGTTGATAATGTCTCCCATTAGGGTTTGGGTTGCCTCTTGCTTAATTTGAGCACGTCTTTCTGTCGTCGCTCCGGACGCACAATCGACTAACGCCGGCATCAGACGGCCTCGACGATTTCTCCGACTCTCTAGGGCGCGTTCAGCCAACCAAGAGAAATTTCCTTGAACCATTGCATGGTAACGGGCGGGGAGTGCCTGCAAAAATGGAACATTACCCATCCCGTCGGTGGTTGCCGCTTGCAAGTCGAATACCCCAACAGTTACCGCGATAGGCTTACCAGTTTTCGGGTCTTTCACTTCAACCGTAACAGGTTCTTGTTCCAGACGTTCAAGCACTGCCTCAATCAGTTTAAGAAAGTCAGGAATATCTTGGTTCAACTGCGGATCGATTTTTACCATAGAAGCCAATTTTTCGAGGTGGTGTTGAACACTACTTGGCAGTTTGATTGTGTGATTTACACCTTCCACGCCGGATAATACCGCCCGGTCGACATACTCACCATAGTACTTGAGTACTGCCAATCCATGATGGGATCCAAAACTGCCACCAAACAGGTTGATTTTGTCATATCCCAAAGCCTGCCGTATAGCATCAATGTCGGCTGCCATTTCCCGAACATTATAGCCAGACAAATCTCTCCCTTGTCCTTTCCAAAAATTGGCACAGTTGACCATATACTCCCGCGCTGCCTTGAACAGCGTATCATAATCTAACGGTTTATCAAGCGGGAGATGGTAAGATCCAGGGCAAGCGAGACAGGGACGAGCGTGCCCCACTCCGCGCGGCTCTGGAATAATAAAATCGCCAAGGGTTTGAAATGCTGAAACATACGGCGACATGTCCGTTAAATAACGAAGGGGTTGATCGCCAGGACCGCCCGCTAAAAAGAAGATTGGTGTTCCTTTTTCTGTAGTGGCTTTAATGCGAACAAATGGGAGTTCAATAAGGTTGCCTCCAGATTGCGATCGATTTTCCGGGACAATAAGACGTCCCCATTCCGCTGCAACCGGCTCACCGTCTTTTGTATCAATGAGGACGGGGATCAGTGATAGATCCCCCGGTTTGGAGCGTGTTGAGTTCATTATTAATTTATCCATCGTTGGCTAAGTTTCTATATATTAACCTAAGTTGCTAGTCAGCTCCTAGGTTGAGTTGTCACATAAAGTTTGTACGCCTGACGCACAAGTTTCGTTGATTTTGTAGCGGGGAATGGATCGCAGATTGGGCAATCTGCGCCACGATTAGCAATATTTGCACTACAACTACTATTTTATGACATAACCCAAGTTGTTAGAGTCAGAGAGAAATCGAGTTTTGAAGAAAAAACTCGGTTTATAGTGCTTGGTTTATCAACTAGCAACTTGCGTTATATTAAGAAAAGCTGCCAAAATTGTTACTACGAGAGTGCGCTGTCTTAACCTGCTCTTTGTCGATACACCCGCCCGCCCTTGACAACAGTAATCGGCACAAAATTCTGTCCGCTGATACGGGTCTCACCCCGCGAATCCATCAGTTGGAATTCACCTTCGCGCAGTTCAGAAATAATCGCGTCTCCCCATGCACCGGGTGCCAGGGTGCCGATTTTGTCCGACATCAAAATCACTTCAGCTGGAACCGAAGTAACTTTCGCAATGGCATCGTCGAGCGGCATACCGAGATGGAGAAATTTTGTCACAACATTTGCCAAATCATAGACAGGACCGTTGACGTTGTAGATGTGCAGGTCTGACGAGATTGTTTGTGGTGTAACACCTTGGCTCATCGCGGTTTCAACGGTATCCCATGAAAAAGATCCGGCGCCGTGACCCACATCAAAGACGACACCACGCTCCATCGCCTCATGCACTGACTTACGAACCTTCCCGTCGTCGTCCAAGATACCACATCTGCTTCCATGGAAGCAGTGCGTCACGATGTCACGCTCACCCATGACCGCCAAGATATCATCTATCGAATCGCACCAAGCGTCTTGCGGATGCACCATAATAGGTAGACCTGCTGCATCTGCGGCTTCGCGTGCATGGTGCAGCGGAATCATCCCGGACCGTTCACTGACGATGCTATGTTTTGTCAGTCGCACCTTCACCCCCAAAATTACATCGCGATGCTTTTCAATCATAGCACAGGCTTTGTCTACATCGGCATATTCGGGAATTTCAAACTCGCCGATTTCTTGGGTCAGCATTCCTTGTGATGATATGTTAATCTGCGCCAAGATGCGGGTCTCACTCACATCGATCACATACTTGCGGAAGCCGGGAAAAATATCGGCACCCGCAGAACCAGCATCAACCACCGTCGTGACTCCCTTTGCCAAGCAGGTCGGATCCGGTTCAATACCGAAATGACTGACGCCGTAGAACACGTGGACGTGCAGATCAATCATGCCCGGCGTGACAAGGCAGTTACTGGCGTCCAATACCTCGTGTGCGTCTACATTTGATAGGTTGTCATCTACTGCGGCGACAACGCCGTTTGAAAATGCCACATCTCTGTTTGCGTGAATATTTTGTGCGGGATCAATCAG
Source organism: Candidatus Poribacteria bacterium (assembly GCA_965208425.1). GTDB lineage: Bacteria > Poribacteria > WGA-4E > WGA-4E > PCPOR2b > PCPOR2b. The sequence continues at coordinate 1,716,051 of OZ242335.1, forward strand.
GATTCCGCCTTTGATTAGTAAATCGTAAGCCATGTGTAACCTCCAAGTGGTTTTCAACAGTTCTATATACGTCAAGTTAATCCATAGAAAGATGCACACCCCGTGCTTTCAATCTGTGGATATAATGTTTGGTAGAGGCTTCATTCAAGGGATTGGATTTTACGTAGATGAAATCACCTTGTCCGATTCCGGGGTTATTTACTAGTGGGTGAATGTCGTGAATCTGATTCCCATTTAGGTGGAGTTGATATAAATTTTTCAATTTTGTGAGTGGACTTACATCATTAATCCGATTCTCTGCGATATAAAGCCACTTTAGATTGTTTAGTCCAGCGAGAGGAGTTATATCGTGGATTTGGTTGCTCGTTAGTTCAAGCCGTTCAAGGCTTTCTAATTCTGCAAGTGGGCGAACATCCTCGATCCGATTTTCATTCAGGTTAAGCCGAAACAGTTTCTTTAGTCCGGCGAGTGGACTCACATCACGAATTTGATTTATTTCGAGGTAAAGTCTCTCTATATTTTTTAATTTTGTAAGTGGGCGAATATCGTCAATCTGATTTTCACCGAGGTAAAGCCATTTCAGATTGGTCAACTCGCTTAGTGCTGAAATATCACGAATCTTATTCTTAGGTAGATCTAGACTTTCCAAGTGTATCAGTTCTGCTAGCGGGCGTATATCATGGATTTGGTTGTTATTTAGGTAAAGCCGCTCCAGGTTTGTCAGCCCAGTGAGTGGTTGGATATTGCGAATCGGGTTATTATTTAAGTCGAGCCGCTCTAGGTTTATCAATCTATCAAGTGGCTCAATATCACGAATCTGATTGTTGTTTAAGTCAAGCCATCGCAGATTATTTAACGCCGCGATCGGGCGAATATCACTGACCTGATTATTGCCTAGATCGAGCCAATGCAGGTTTTTTAACTTTGCGATTGGACGAATATCTTTGACTTTTACGCCAACCAGGCTAAGATGCACTAAGTTTCTACAATACTCCAATCCCTCTAGATTGTCAATATCTGTGTGTATTACCGAAAGGTGTGTAACACTTGCTAGATCGCTGTCAGAGAGTGGATCGGAAGGGATGCCTGACTTTGATCGAAGTGCACTTTCCAGATTTGCGTCAGGAATATTCACTATTGTCCCGATTGCATCGGGATTCAAAGCGACTTGTAAAGTAAAGGTGTAAATCAATAGAAATATGCGGAGTAGGGGCATCTCATCTGAATCTTTTTAGCAGTAGGAATGGTATAAAACCATAGACAATTTTTCAGGTTAATAGCATATTATACCCCAACACAGGTTTGAAAACAAACCTTTGGATTTAGACCTGTGGTTGTTGGTTAAATTAGAAATGAAAATTGACTAGTTTTTCCGTTGCAAGGATATGTAAGGTGTGCTATAATGTGCATGAAATATTAGTGAGTCAAACCATTGGTAAGTCAAAACGTCATTACTTGAACCTTTTGGATTAAATTAACTAGATTTTCAGGATAGAATTGATGAATTATTTAGGATTTGTCCTGTTCGATAAGAATTGAGGAACGGGCTGGTTCATTTCCTTCCTCACCCGTTATGGAGGGGCTGCATTACCTCCTTTGAATTTTTGGACTGTTAAGGTTACCGGGCATCGTTAACCTTTCCCCATTTTGATGGGGACATACTCAAAGGCAGGGAATATAGAATGAACTTGCGAGATATTTCACTTGGACGCCATGCACCCTCAATCATCAACGTTGTTATCGAAGCACCCAAGGGGAGTCGAAAAAAATATCGTTATCACGCAAAAAGCAGAAAATTTCGATTAGCATATGAATTTAGTATGCCAGTGCCAACAGAATACGGTTGGATTCCAGAAACAGTTGCTGAAGATGGGCATTTCCTGAATGCAATGGTAATAGCTGCCAACGCTAGCCACCCAGGCTACGTTTGTGAGGCACGACCTATCGGTGTACTAAAACGTAAGGACCGAGACCATCACGTCATCTGTGTAATGTTAGGCGATGAGCGTTACACCTCAGTCAATGATATTTCGGATTTAGACGCTAAGTTACTCAAAAAAATTGTGCAATTTTTTGAACCTTACTTTGAATTATCCGGTTGGCTAAATCGTGCCGAGACGGTTGAGATGATTAAAGAAACACACGAAGCATACATTGCGGGGCCCAAATCCCGTAGCCCCGAAGCCCGAATAGATAATGATCTCGAGGACAATGAGGACGCTAAAGGCTTTGATGAAAATCTTGAAGAAACCAGTATGGCAGAAGCGGATACTGAACGGGTAGACCATGACGATCAAGGGGAGGCGGAAGATGCCGATTCCGACAATTGAATGGGCTGATGGTAGAATCCACCTGATCGATCAAACTCTGCTGCCAAATGAATTCAACCAGATTTATTGTGACGATGTAGAAAGTGTTTGGGAAGCGATTAAATCACTTCGGGTTCGTGGAGCTCCCGCGATCGGTATTGCAGGCGCATTGGGGGCAGTGCTTGGAATCTGGAAATCAAAGGCGATCAATTACCCTGACTTTTCAGCCGAACTCAAAGAGGTTACAGATTATCTAGCCACCTCTCGTCCGACGGCGGTGAACCTGTTTTGGGCGCTAGAGCGCATCAAGCAAACAGCGGAAAGGCACAAAGACCTTGAGATCGCACAACTCAAGAATGTTTTGCTCGATGAAGCGCAGAGGATTATTGAGGAGGACCGTGCGAGATGTCGTGCCATTGGTCAACACGGATTAGACCTCATCCGTAACGGCGATACCATTCTGACACATTGCAATGCAGGAGGTCTAGCTACGTCTGATTACGGGACGGCACTAGCAGTTATGTTCTCTGCACACGAGTCAGGAAAGAACATCAGTGTTTACGCGGATGAGACCCGCCCGTTGTTGCAGGGCGCACGGTTGACAGCGTGGGAACTTATGCAGGCGGGGATTGATGTAACGTTGATTTGTGACAACATGGCGGCACAGGTCATGAAAGAAGGTAGGATCCAGTCCGTCATTGTTGGAGCGGATCGAGTTGCCGCAAATGGCGACACCGCCAACAAAATTGGGACCTATAATGTTGCGATTTTGGCAAAGGCACACGACATCCCTTTCTATGTTGCCGCACCAACTTCAACGCTTGACCTGTCCCTCGAAACGGGTGATCTGATTCCGATTGAACAACGTGCCGCCGAAGAAGTGACGGAAGGTTTTGGTAATAGGACAGCACCCGAAGGGGTCAAAGTCTATAGTCCCGCCTTTGACGTTACTCCTGCCCACCTTATTACAGCAATCATCACAGAGAAAGGCATCGCCCATCCTCCCTATGAGGAGAGTCTTGCCAGCCAAAGCGATTAGCGAAACGCAAACCGCCTGCTCGGTATTGTTCTCAAGAAGGATATTTTTCTGCATTTATCCATGTGCACGGTGAAGTAACCCAATTGCTGTTGCTGCAATCCGATCTCCGGCATCTGGACACAGCTTACTAGACCGCGCGGTGCGGGGTTCGTAACCTCCACCGACAAATGCCTGTGGTGTTGGAACGTACCCTACACAACCGTTAGCGAGAGAGACAATAAACGTCGGATCAAAGGGAGAACCCCCCTGAATATCCAGTCCATACTGACAGAAATATTCCGCAGGCACAGCGATCAGTCCCGCTTTTCCGATTTGCATCATTTGTACCTCTGCGGTTACCCTCGGTTCAATTTCCTTGATTTCCTTGAGCAATTCAAGTTCCCTTGCCCAAACTGCTTGATCTCCCCAAGACTGTGCTTGGTTGAGCGACGCATCGTCGAGGTTCCGTAAGGGAAGTTCAAGTGTTTCAGTTGCACACCCCAATGGCACTTCATCTGTATAATCCATTCGTGCCAACACCTTGATGACCTCTGCACCAACCGTTGTACCGATATGCCAACCCCAGCATTCACCGGATTGCTTTCCTCTATCTCTAAGGTTATCGACTTGCGTGACATCGCCTGATGCTCCGTTTCCAAAGACGATGATCGCATGGTCTGCTCGCATTGCCTGCTGAACGGTTTTTCTCAGATAGTAGATGTAGTCCGCAGAAAAACCATCCCCGCCGACCCCCAGCGTGGCGTGGCAACAGTAGTTCACCCAGCATCCAAGAAATTTACACGTTTGATTTATGGCACCGATGACCCCAACCATTGGATCAATAGGTCCTGCGACGTGAACGATATCGGGATTATCCACCCCTGGATGCGTGCGCTCCGAACCGTCTTTCATACGAAAGCGTCGGTTGAAAGCAACACTTCCCTCATGTCCCGCACCAATAATCAGTGTTGCAGGCTCTCGTTTCTCGTATCCCTCAATGGCTGCTTGTGCTATCTGTGCGGCAACGAAGTCGGAGTAAGCCGCATCCGATTCGCTCATGAAGACATCTGCGATAGGTCCACCGTTATGCGTGTGGCTTGCTGCAATTAGCACATTGTCAGTGGGGATGCCGGTCGCCTCCGCAATTTGTCCCCGCGCATTCAGTGTTGTTGAGCGTTTGATTGATAGTGCATCAAGCCCTGCTAGAACAAGCTGTATATTCCCGTCGTCTATTACCATTGCGTTTACAAGGAGGTCATCATGCACATTTTGGGAAAGGCGTTTGCTAATACTTCCGGGCATTTCTGCTCCGATTTCTGGTGTAATTACACGTTGACCGAATCCTACTTGAATCATTGTGAACTTTCCTCTAATTTGGGGATTGTTGAGTTAGGTGGTTACTGTTTTGTGGATTGTGAATGAAAGCCGGTGTGATGATTATCTGTGGCTTACCAAAATATGCTGAAGAAACCAGATTGATTCGGAGTTTCATCCGGAAAGTCATTACTAGAAATTCACCAAATTCCTAGCAGTTGCCTCCTTTTTTGATTGATTCAAAGCGTTGATTATGAAAAAGACTTATGAATACAGAGCCTATCCAACAGTCAAGCAAGCTAATAAATTGGTCGCATGGCTTGAAATACTTCGCAACTTGTATAATCAAGCCCTTGCATGGCGTAAGGACACCTACGAACAGACCGGTCAGTCCGTTAAGAAATCAACCCAAGAAAAAGCCTTAACGCCGTTTCGCCAAGAATCAGCACCAGTCGCATCGCTTCATATTGATGTTTTGCAGGATACGATTGACCGATTAGACAAAGCCTACCAAGCGTTTTTTCGCCGTGAGAAGAAAGGGGACAAGCCCGGCTTTCCACGCTTCAAAGGTGCCGGTCGGTATCGTTCAATGACGTTTAAGCACTTATCGAACCGGTTGATATGCGATATTCGCAAGCGGACAGCGCGAGTCGTTGTGCCAAAAATCGGTCATGTTAAAATCCATTACCACCGGCCGTTGCCCGATGGGAACATTAAGACGTTGACGGTACGGCGTAAAGCGAGTGGGTGGTATGTGTGTATAGTCGTTGAGATACCAGACCCTGTTGAGATTCCCGTTGAAACGACAATAGGTATTGACGTTGGACTTGCATCGTTTTTAACCACCTCAGATGGTGATAAAGTCGCCAACCCTCGACACTTCCGGCGGTCAGAAAAGAGACTTGGTAAAGCGCAACGGATATTGTCCCGTCGTAAAAAAGGCAGTGTCCGCTATGAGAAACAACGGGAGCATGTTGCCAAGATACATGAGCATATCGGCAATCAACGTCGTGATTTTCAGGGTAAGACCGCTCATTGGTTGTTCTGCCAATGCGAAGAAGTCGCTGTTGAAGCCCTGAAAATCAAGAACATGGTAAAGAATAAGCACCTATCTAAGAGCATATCTGATGCTGGCTGGGGCAACTTCCGATTAAGACTTCAGAGCAAAGCTGCAAACGCTGGCTTGACGTTGACGCAAGTTGATCCCAAGGATACCAGTCAGAAATGCTCAGGCTGTGATTCAGTTGTACCGAAATCGTTATCAGAGCGTGTCCATACCTGTCCACACTGTGGATTAATATTGGATAGAGATTACAACGCTGCGATAAACATTAAAGGCTCATATAAAGAAATCGTGCAACAGAAACCAAGTTTTCAAGAAAAAACTCGGTTTCTCTTCGTGCTTTGCACTTTCTTTTAACATGAGCGACATTAAAAAGGCTGCTGTAGCCTTGCGTGGAGGTGTGTCGGTAGTGAGCGACCCCGAAACCCCCTGTTCGGGGACAGAAGCGCGGAACTCGGTAAGACCCATTGGGCGGATAAACAAGAACCGTCCTTTAGGGCGGGGTAACTGACAAATGTTACTTTACTCTGCTTGAAGGCTTTTATCTGCCTGTGGTATAATTCCGACCTTAATGAACATTAATCATTCTATCATGAATTCAAGGGAAGCGTGGCTGAAAAAGATCCGCTCTGGGCGAGAAAAACGGGCGAAAGTTTGTAGATTTCGGGTGCTTGAGGTGGAAAAAATGACATTAGACTGGCGAGGGTGTTTTGTTACTGTTTTGTTATTTTTTATCGGATGTATTTTTACTGCGCCTGACAAGACTCCAGACATGATAGATCAGGGCATGTCTTGGGAATCAACGGCACTTTTAAGCGATCAAATCAATGCTCTCGCAGCCGATGCCAAACATATCTGGGTTGCAACCGACAAAGGGGTTAATCGCTTCAACAAATACGAAAACTTGTGGATAAGCTACACCGTCGAAGATGGGCTGGCAAATAACAAGGTTTCTAGCGTGGCGGTGGATGGGGAGGCAGTCTGGTTTGGTACAGAATCTGGCGTTTCAAAATATCAGCCCAAAATTGATAAATGGACGACCTACACCCGCGACGACGGTCTGCCGAGCAATCGCGTTGTGGCTATCGGTGTGGATGGGCACTATATCTGGTTCGGCACGGATAAAGGTTTGAGTCGATATAATAAAGCGATTGATGTTTGGGCACTTCGCACCACCGACGATGGTGGTCTGACTAGCAATGAGATTTCCGCGATCGCTGTCGAGGACGAATATGTCTGGTTTGCAACCGACAAAGGGGTATCCAGATACGATAAGAAGATTGATTCTTGGACACAGTTGACCAAAAGTGCTGGCTTGGCCGACGACAAGGTTACAACTATCGCTATTGATGAGAATTTCATCTGGTTCGGTACGGAGAATGCTGGCGTGAGTTTATACAGCAACACAGAGCAGACATTTGTAAAAACCTACACGCGCACCGATCTACTCGAAACGGATAAGATCAATTACATCTTGGTTGACGGTCTGTATGTTTGGATCGGTACGGCGAATGAGGGTGTTCAAAGATACATTAAACCGGTTGACACATGGGTTCACTACAAAATGCAAGATGGGCTTCCATCTTCAAACATTACGGCGATGGCAGTCGATGGTAAGTACGTCTGGTTCGGCACTTACGAGGACGGGCTAGCACGATTCGATAAGATTCATGGGCTTTGGAGCACTGTCAAGAAGACGGAAGGTTTGGTGAGCGACAATATTAAATCAATCGCCGAGCAAGATGGCGTGCTTTGGATCGGCACGGCGATGGGTCTCAGTCGATTTGACTTGCAATCTGAGGAGTGGAAAACCTACACCAAAGCACAAGGCTTAACGACCAATTATATTACCCGCGTTGTTGCTACTGATGATGCAATATGGATTGGAACTTCAAAGGGAGTGGGACGATACCAGAACAATCGGTGGAAATTCTGGCGACATCAACACGGTCTTCCGAGCGACTTTGTCCTTGATGTGGCCGTCGTCGATCAAACGGTCTGGGTCGGTACACGCAACGGACTTTGCCAATACAATCAAGAAAACGATAAATGGCAAACTTTTGAAGACCTGAAAGGAAAGCGGATAAATGCCATCGCTGTTGACGCTAGTTCCCTATGGCTCGCAACCGATCAAGGACTGGCTCAACTCAACGACCAACGTGTCACGCTTCACACATCACAGATCACGCATCATGTCAATGCCATTGTAGGTGAGCGGGATATACTCTGGGTTGGGACACAAGGTGGGCTCTCCATGTTCGATAAACGGGAGAAAAGATGGCATAATTTCACAACGGAAGATGGGTTGCCAAATGATAATGTGCGAACACTCGCAATCACTAAAGATGCGCTTTGGATCGGCACACCGGGTGGATTAGGTGTGCTTCCCCGTAACGAGTGGTTTCCTTCAGCGACAAGACCGGGTAGATGGCAGCAATTTGATTTAACCCGGCCAGGAGCAGGGATGGGGCACGAAAATGTGCGGGATATTTGTGTAGTAGACGATCAAATCTGGTTGGGGACAATCGGCGGGTTGGGCATTTACTCCGTCGAGGACAACTCTTGGCGAGCGATTCGTGCAAAGGAGCGGACGATTGTCCTGCGCCACAGCGGTATACAACGCACAGAGATAGATGGCGATTGGGTGTGGTTTGTGGCATGGGGGAGCACATCCAACGGAGAGATCATTCGGTATGACAAACGCACAGGGACCTGGACACATTACATGAAGGAGGATGTGACGGAAATCCATCAAGCGGGTTTGCTGAAAGGGCAAAAACGAGAGGACGAGGAAGCGAGGAAGCGAGGGAACTCCCAAAAAAACATGCTCCCACATTCCTACGTTCGCTCGCAACAAGTTGGCGAGGAAACCTTACAGCCACTCACCTTGAATGATGAGACATCAGAGAGCAAGGCCCGTTACGATCAAAAAAGAGATGGTTGGCGCAACTTGCCGTTCATCACCCAAATCAATTGGATGGAGGTAAGTGATGACAGTGTATGGTTTGCCACAGACGGGGGCGTACTATCGTATAATAAAAGTTCGGATATATGGCGACACTACACAACCAGAGATGGACTGGCAGCAAATAAAACGACAACATTGATGGTTGATGGAAATGATGTATGGGTGGTCTTGAGGGACAATCGCATCTGTCGTTATCGGCGGGATAAGGATGAATGGGAAACTCATCAGGTGGTTTTTAAGGAGATTTCCCCTGATATGGAATCATACCGTACGCGCCTTGCTGCAGACAAACGTTATGTCTGGGTTCCCGCACAAATGGAGGGGGTAGCACGTTACGATAAACAGAACGGAACATGGAGACGTTACACCGCAGCGAACGGTCTATTGGATACGATGATCGGCTTTGTTGTCGTGGACAACGATGATGTGTGGGCTTACGGCGGCTGGGGTGAAGGCTTGAGCAAGTATGACGAGAACATGGATAGCTGGGTTATCATTGATTCCAGCAAAGGGTTAGTTGCTGATCAGATTCGGGAAGTTATCTCCGGAGTGGACTATATGTGGGTTTTGTATAACCAAAGTTGGTGGGAAAACGACGATACTGTTCCCGCAAGCGGGTTCCACAGAGCTAATCAGACTTGGCAGGTCTTCCGAGGTCATCCAGAGAGTGTAGGGAACAATTTCAGAGATGTACAAGAAACGACTGAATTCGTGTGGTTCGGAAGTCGAGAGCATGGTATCAGTCGATATGATAAAGCGTCCTCATCTTGGACGGTTTTTACGGAAGAAGATGGATTGCTGAATAATCGCGTAAACTATCCGACTTTGAAAGCTGATGACAACTTCCTATGGCTGGGCTGTCCCGATGGTATCAGTCGTTATGACATGCGTAAAGATATCTGGACGGTGTATACGGGAATGCGCTCTGTACCGGCTGACGTAGTACATGCCGTTGCTGTTGACTCTCGCTATGTTTATTGTGGAACAGATCAGGGTGCAAGACGGTATGATAAACAACATGACTTATGGCTGGATGAGCGCATTGTAGAGGAACCCGTGAACGATCTTGCCACCGACGACAAATATTTGTGGATAGCAACCGCCAAAGGCGTTACCCGGTTCGACAAATCGGCACATTGGGCAGATCAGCACGAAGCAGAGAATGGGTTAGCTGATACATTCGTTAAGGTTGCCGATGTGGGTGGAAGGACCTTATGGATCGGTACTGAAAAAGGGGTGAGCAAATACAACACACTTTCAGATGACCCTAATGCTTGGGAAACTTTCACACGCGCAGATGATGTGGACACAATGCTATTGTCCCAGGAATATGCCAATAGCCTCATAGATAACCGAGTCACCGGTATAGCGGTGGGCGATCGTTACGTCTGGGTAGGGACCGAAAGAGGTATCAGTCGCTATGACATGAAGAAGGAAGTTTGGGTGACTTACGCGCAGCAGGAGGGATTGCACCACGACAAAGTGAGCAGTATCTGCATTGATGGCGATTGGGTGTGGTTTGGCACGGAGGCTGGCGTCAGTAGGTTAAACATAAAGACAGAAGAATGGAGTGTATTCACATCGTCTGACGGTTTAGCCAGCGATCAGATTACTAGTATCATTGCAAATGGTGATTTCGTCTGGTTCGGCAGTTTCGATGCTGGCGTGTCACGTTACAATAAGGTAACGACTGAATGGAAACACTTTACGCAAAGAGATGGACTCAGTCATAATCGTGTATTTGCCCTTGCCGTGGACAGAGATTTCCTTTGGGTAGGTACTGAGCGCGGGTTGAGTCGGCATGATACAGTGACAGATACATGGACAATCTTTACCACACATTTCGATGAAGAAGAAGACCGAAGGTGATTTGAAAAAAGATGCGTCAAATTCGTTTAATCTTGGGGTTAATAATACTCCTGTCCTTGGCAAACTGCTCCACACACGATCCGCAGCAAATACACCCCGATTTTTTTGTTGATGGGGAAGGGGGCATAATTAGTCAACTTCTCAGTGACCGCGTCCTATCTCTAGCTGTCGATTCACGTTATTTATGGGTGGGGACCGACCGGGGGTTAAGTCGATACGATAAAGCGCAAGGGCAATGGACTAACTTCACTGTGAGGGACGGTTTGGCTCACAACCACGTTTTATCGATTGTTTTGGACGGTGCTCAGGTCTGGATTGGCACACGCGATGGCGTGAGCCGTTATGAGATTCCTACAGGTACGTGGAGGCGTTACATGCCGCGCGATGGCTTGGCGGGACGTGAAGTCCCCTGCATTGCTGTTGATTCGAGATTTATCTGGTTCGGTACGCCAAACGGACTCTCTCGCTATGACAAAGAGACAAATAGTTGGGCGCGGAAGCGCGAAGAGGATGGACTCGCGGGTAATTTTGTTACGCAAATTGCGATTGATGATGATTACATTTGGGTCGGTACGGAGAATGGGGTTTCCAGATATGACAAACTCACCGATTCATGGAACAACTATGACAAGGAAAGTGGACTTATTGATAACAGTGTGACTGCGATTGCTGCTGATGAGGATTCCGTTTGGTTTGGCACGGAGAATAAGGGACTCAGCCGCTACGATCAACGCAATTCGGAGTTCGTCAGGGCGTATACCAAAAGAGATCGACTGACAAGTGATCAGATAAACGCACTAGCAGTGGATGGAACATCGCTGTGGTTAGGGACTGCTGACAGTGGTGCACAGCGCTACATCTTATCCGTCAATACATGGCGGGAGTATACAGCAGAAACGGGATTGCCTTCCAATCATATCACGGCAATTGCTGCAGATGGAAATGTCGTGTGGTTCGGTACGTATGAGCATGGGCTTGTACGATACGACTTGCGCCATGAAACGTGGAGAACTTACAACGAAATTAAAGCGTTGAGTGATAACGATGTCAAGGACATTTTAGTAACGGACGAGTCAGTTTGGGTGGCTACGCGATCCGGATTGAACCAAGCAATCTATCTCGAAAATGTAAGGGATTCGACGACACTCAATTGGCGGACGTTAAGCAAGGCAGAAGGTTTAGCGGACAACTACGTTACCACTGTTGTGGAAATTGGAGAGGATCTCTGGGTTGGCACACCGCGCGGTTTAGGAAAGAGGCAAATTCCGCTACAACTAAAAAAGAACAAGGTGGCGGAATTTGCCTCTCGAAATGAGGATAGGTGGACGTTTTTTACAACGAAAGATGGATTGGCACATGACTTTGTGACCTGCATCGCATGGGAGTCGGGGCGTAGAGGGGCCGAGGGAACGTCTTCACGTCTATGGGTTGGAACGAGGACGGGGCTTTCAACCTACGAACCCCAAACCCGAAAATGGAATACACATTCGTCGAAGTTGCAAATCTCAGGTTGGATCCACGATATCAAATTAGATAACGATTTTGTATGGATCGCTACCGCAGATGGGCTTGTCTACACTAATCCGTCTGCCGGGGTGTCAGGCAAATTGACCGAAAAAGATGGGTTGCCTTCGAGGATGATTAACACCATTGAAATAGGAGATAACTCTGTTTGGATAGGGACACCGTCCGGTTTGGCGCGGTTAGATAAATCTTTCATCGAGTCTCAGGTTTCACATTCCGATATATCGAAGATCCTCGTCCCGACGCATCGGGATTCCGCTCTGCGGAACTATCGGGATTTCCCGTTGCACGCTAACGTCAGAGCGATTGTTACTGATGGTGACAATACCATATGGATAGGGACGCCGTCGGGATTGGTAAAGTACAACGTTATAGAAGACGCATGGACGCATTATACCCGCGAGAACACTAACCAAGGACTTGCTTCCGATAACGTTAAGACCATTTCAAAGAATGGTGACAAGGTTTGGATAGGCACGACCGCCGGAGTCAGTTGTTTGGACGAGCGGACAGGTGACTGGTCAAAACACGTTGCAGCAGCGACGACGGAGGTGCTGCACTCAAATTGGGTTAGCAAGCTGGCGGAAGATGGAGATGGACTCTGGTTCGGTAACTGGAAGGATTCCACAGAAGGTGCCATTGTAAGGTATGATAGACAGATAGATATATTCCGTTTCTTCAGCAAAGAGGACCTTCCATTGAAATCCATTGAGAGACCAATCACACGCATACACGCGCTGACTGTGGACAGAAATGCGGTTTGGATCGGTACCAATGGAGGGTTATTGCGCTACGATAAAGCGACGGATATGTGGCGTCATTATACGATCAAAGACGGTCTGCCGAACAATGAAGTCTGGGCGGTTGTTCTTGATGCTCCATATCTATGGACAGCGCATATTGGCGGTGTAGTGAGTCGTTATGCGCTTGAAACGGATACATGGAGAACGTATGAGATCATGCCAAGTGTAGAATGGAGTAATATTGGAACCATTGCCGTTGATTCACGATATGTCTGGGTGACAACTGTTTGGGAGGGAATTAAACGATACGATAAATTGACGGATCAGTGGAGTAGTATCACGGAAGCGCACGGTTTAGGAAACAATGAAACCAATGACCTACTCATCGACGGTGATTATATTTGGGTCACGGGATGGGGCGATGCTAGCCGTTACAATCGACGGACCGAAGAATGGGAGATATTCTCAAGTTGGCGGGTGCTTGCAGGCGCGAACTTCGGGATCTACAGGGGACTGGATGGTGTTTGGCTGACGTACTCAGGGTGGAATGAGACTGGTGCCATTGCGTCGAAGTATCACAATACAACCGATTCGTGGACGACATTGAAACTCCCACAGATAGAAGGGGTTGACTTTGACCGCGCCAAGCAAGTTGTGGAGACCACCGACGCTGTTTGGTTTACGGCGGACGAACAGGGACTGGCTCGGTATAACAAAGCCGCAAAGGATTGGACATTTTTCAGCGAGGAGAATGGCCTTGCAAGCGATGATCTTATTGAATATTCCGTGGTGGTAGATGACAACTATGCTTGGGTGGGAACCGCTGGGGGGTTGAGCCGATATGACTTAGAGACAGAGGTATGGACCAATTTTACTCAGTCGCCTCTGGCACGGACGCTCCGTGAGTCGAAAGTGTACGCAATTGCTGCCGAAGCACGTTATGTGTGGTTGGCAACGACCAATGGTTTACATCGCTATGATAAACAGAAAGATCGTTGGTTTCTTCCTCGTGTGAAGAGGGTGGATGATGAGGAAGATGCTGAGGATGGTACACCGGGTGTTACCTGCCTAGCGGTTGATGAAAAGTATGCTTGGCTCGGTACGAACAAAGGTATCCTGCGCTACGATAAAGCCGGGGATCGCTGGGAAACATATACTATTGAAAATGGTTTGCCTTCCAATACCATCCGAGATCTAGATGTGAGAGACTACGACTTATGGATCTCAACAGACCGTGGTGTTGCAACCTTCAATCGCCTGTCTGATGATCCGAACGCTTGGGAGTCGCACACGCAGGCACTAGAAGTCAAAGGCATGGGTGATGCCCAGAAATACGCGGAGACTCTTTTGAGTGATGATGTTCGTTGCGTCGCGGTCGGTGAGGAGATGGTTTGGTTTGGGACGGATAAAGGGGCTTGCCGATATGATAGAGAGAAAAAAACATGGGAAGCCCTGATCACAGATAGCTCTGTCCTTGATGAGATTGGGGTTCAGAGCAAATTGACAGACACTAGCGTGATTGTTATTGATGGAGAAGAGATTTGGTTCGGCACAAGTAAAGGTGCAACAAAATACAACACCGAATCCGGGGATTTCGTTACCTACACCCGATCGGACGGTTTGGCAAGCGATGTTGTTACTTGCATCGCTTTGAACGGGAAGGAAATCTGGTTTGGTTCAGCAGATGCGGGAGTCACACGGCTGGATAGAACTACGGGCGACTGGCGCGTTTTTAATATAGACGATGGTTTGCCCCATAATCGAGTCGAGGCGATCGCGTTGGACGGTGACCAACTCTGGTTCGGCACGGAGCGGGGATTGTGTCGGTACGATCAGAAAACAGAGACATGGACAAGTTATGCGGAAAATCAATAAGACTGAGAAAACGGGAAGACGAGAGAACGTGAAAACGAGACAGTTTACTCCTTTTTTGAGTACGTGTGGAAGCGTGGAAGCGAGGGTGCGGAAAAAACACTTGCTTCCTCAAAAACTCACTCCCTCACACACTCGTTTTCCCGTTTTCCTGTTATCCCGTTTTTCTGTATTCCTCCTGCTCTTTCACCTTGGGTGTGGTCTCACCCAAATTGATTCGCGTGACGAGAAATCGGCGGCACTGGAAGAAGCAGCGATTACCCAAACCGCAGCGGAACAGGCGTTGGTGAGCGATAATGTCCGTTGTGTTTCAACCTCAGCTAATCACGTTTGGATAGGAACAGATCGAGGTGTCAGTGTCTATCATAAAGCGGATAACCGTTGGACGAAGTTAGACCGGGAGGACGGACTACTCTCTGATGATGTTACCGCAATTGCCGCCGATGGGAAATCGGTCTGGATAGGTACGACTCTCGGCGTCAGTCTTTATAACTTGGAAACTGAACATTGGACAAAGTTTCAGCGGCGCGATGGCTTGGCAAGCAATAAAGTCAACGCCATTGCTGTGGATGGAAATTATATATGGATTGGGACTGAGTCAGGTGTTTCGCGTTATGATAAGACAACAAAGGCGTGGGCGTTACAACAAGAGAAGGATAAAGAGCAATTTAATGCGATCACTGCCGTGGCAGTGGAAGCCGAGTATGTTTGGTTTGGCACTGAAGATGGGCTCCGACGCTACGATAAGCCCAAGGACGCATGGAATACTTACACGAAAGAGGAGGGATTGGTAGAAAACCATATCCGCTATATCGCTTTGAGCCCCGATGCCGTTTGGGTGGGTACGGAGCAATCGGGTGTAAGCAAGTATAGTACAATCAACCAAACTTTCACTGAAAGCCATACCCGAACGGATCGTATAGAGAGCGATTTCATCAGATCGATCGTGGTTGATGGCGACAATGTCTGGTTTGGTTCGGCAGATCGTGGAATTCGGCGATACATCACAACGGTGGACACTTGGTTCAAGTACACCACGGCGCAGGGCTTGGTTAGCGATCACATTACGGCATTGGCTGTTGATGGTAGGCATATTTGGATTGGCACTTACGAGCACGGTTTGGGCCAATACGATAAAGTGACGGATAGATGGACGTGGTATTCCAAGCGGGATAAATTGGTATCGAATCAGGTGAATACACTGGTTTCAACTGGGGATACACTCTGGGCTGGTACGAATAAAGGTTTGAGCCGCTACGCGCTTCACAAAAAAACGTGGAAGACCTACACCAAAGCGGCCGGTCTAACGACAAACTATATTACCGCTTTGGTGGGTGATGCCGACAATGGACTATGGGTTGGGACCCCCCTGGGTTTGGGAAAACTAGAGGGGGAGCGGTGGCGTTTCTATACTGAGCGAAATGGACTAGCAAACAACTTTGTTACTTGCATCAGTCTCTCCAGTCAAGTCCCGACTCGTCGAGGATCCTCGTCGTTGTTTGAATCGTCCCGATCCAACAACGTCGGGATATGGGTTGGGACAAAAGATGGATTGAGTGTCTTAATAGAACAACCGTCAACTCACCCTCAATCGGGGATTGAGCCGATCACCGAATCAACGGGTCAACAAAACTCGTCAATGGGAAAGTCTTCGGATCCCAGCACATCACGCCTGACCTTTCGTGCGTCACATTCTTACCTCACTGGTAAGTGGGTGACAGCAGTATTGGCAATTGCTGGAGAAGTTTGGGCGGGAACAACTGAAGGATTATATCGGAGAGATGCTGCGACAGATAAATTTGAACCCTTTTCGATGGTGACAGATTATGTCAACACACTTGTATTCAGTCCGGAAGGTCGATTGTTCGTCGGCACACGGAATGGATTGTGGGTTATTCACGGCGGAGTGTCAACCCACGTTACTGAGGGTTTGCCGAACCTGAATGTGAGGGCTGTGGCGGCGGATGGAGAAACCATCTGGATCGGTACACCGGGCGGCGTTGCACGTTCCGATGGAAACCGAGTGCAACAGATTGTTACGATGCATCCAGCGGGTCTGCTGCATGATAATGTTCAGAGCATTGCTGTCGTGGGTGAACAGGTATTTTTCGGTACGGTTGCGGGACTTGCTGTTTATGAGATGGGGGAAGATCGATGGGCGAAGCATACGCCATATCAGGACACAGAGATTCTGAGAGAAGATGAGGCACGTTGGATGGAGTTAGATGGACACCATCTGTGGGTGCTCAACTGGGCGGCTTCCCCAAATGGCGCGATATTGAAATTCGATCGGCGCACCGATACGTGGGTGGAGTACACGAAGGATGCGCTACCTCTCTCCTCCGAAGTCCCGTTTATCACCGCAGTTCGCCGGTTGGCGGTGGGGACAGAAGATATCTGGTGTGCTACAGGCGATGGCGGTGTACTACGATACAACAAAGCCTCCGATACATGGACTCACTTCACGAAATCATCGGGTTTGCCTGGACATCACGCTACGTTGATTGAGCTTGATGAACCACATGGCGTTTGGGTTGCTTTCCTAGGTGGCGTAGCAGCGCATTATGATACGCGAACCGAAAAATGGGAATCAGTAAAAGTGACAGAGGCGGGACCCGGGACGTACATCGAAGACATTGCCTGTACAAAAGATTACGTCTGGTTTTCCACAAATGGCGTTGGGGTCAAGCGATATGAGCGGGCGACGAAAACGTGGCGGTCATACACAGAAGCACAAGGTATGGCGTCACGCTCCGGTCAGTGGATTGCCGCAGATGGAGAAGGGGTGTGGACCAGCGGCGGGAGTTCTTATTCGTGGGTCAGTGACCGCGGAACGAGTGGTGTGAGTTATTATCATCCTACCGACGATACTTGGACAATTTATGATAGACGCAAAGGACTGCGGGTTGATAGGACGAGGTACGGACAGGTTAGTGAGGATTACGTTTGGTGCTTCGGGAGGAAGGGCATCAACAGATACGATAAGACTGGTAAGTCGTGGACTTCCTTTGCTCAAAGCGATGGACTTCCCAGTTCAGGGGGTGAGCCTGGGGACGTAGGAATTGAGGCTGTGGCAGAGGCGGGCGATGGCTTTTGGATAGGCACGGTCAATAGGGGCGTGCTAAAATACGCTCAAGCGTCAGGGGCATGGACAGCTTTTACGGTCGAAGACGGGCTCGTTCATGATAGCGTCTGGAGATATCAACTCAAAGTCGATTCAAAATATGTATGGGTAGGTACATCAAGGGGCTTGAGTCGATACGATAAGAAGAAAGGAACATGGACATCCTTCACCAAACCGACAACTTTAGCAGATCGGCGAGCGGTGGCTGTTGCTACCGATTCTCGATACGTCTGGGTCGGTACGCACCGCGGCTTGAGTCGATACGACAAGCGGTACGACAGGTGGAAACACTTTCAGCAATCGGAGGAAGAATCAGAGAGTGCTGAAGAAGACAATGGGGATGAGGAAGAAGAGGGGGTTGGGCAAAAAGCGGAGAAAAATGAACTCGTTGATAACAATGTCATTGACCTATCTGTTGGAAAGCAGTATATTTGGATTGCTACTGAGGGTGGTGTTGGTCGGTACGATAAGATCGCGGATCGGTTTGAATCGTACACCAAAGACAATCAACTGCCCAGCGTTGATATTCGGGCGATAGTCGAAAATCGAAGCGATGTGTGGATTGGCACAAAAAACGGTATTAGCAAGCACAGTATTCTCTCCGACGATCGGAATGCGTGGGAAACATACAATGCCGCTATTGAGATCTTGCCAGCGGTGGAAGGAAAATACGCCAAGAGTCTGAAAAATGACGATGTTCGGTGTTTAGCAGTCAATGACAGCCACGTTTGGGTAGGAACAAAAAAAGGGGTTTCGCTCTATGCGCTCAGACAGGGGACGTGGACTACCTTTACTCAAAAGAATGGACTAGCTAGCGATGAAGTCAGTTGCATCATCATTGACAATGAGCAGGTGTGGCTCGGAAGTGGGCGCGGTGTAACAATTTACAACACATTGAACGAAACGTGGAGGGTAATTACGGAAGCGGATGGCTTGGGCTCAAATCTGATTACATCGATGGCAATCCGTGGGGATCAGGTCTGGTTCGGTACATTCGACAAGGGGGTTACTGTGTTGGACAAAACCACCGGGCAGTGTACGACGTTTACTAAAGCCGATGGACTTCCCCATAATGGTATCCTATCGATTGCGATTGATGGCGACTACCTCTGGTTTGGCACACATGGCGGTTTGACCCGATATGACTCTCTGACAGGCACATGGACGGTTTATACTGAGCGGTTTGACCATGATGGTATATGAGAGGTAGCACACAACATGCGAAACATAAAAGGAATCTCAATATATGAATAAATGGCAAGCAAAGGCGAAGTTTTCGATTTTCGGCTTTGTGTGTTTTTTTCTCTTCAGCCTTATAATCTTTCCGGTGGAGGCGGAGGATGTCTACAGTCTATTTGGTAAGCTCTTTCTTTCAGGGCGTGTAGAGTATGATTTCACCAATAAACGAGATTTTCTCGCAGATACAGAGGAGGATTCAGTCCGGCAGAACGAGTTCGATTTTGACCGCGTGTTTCGGCGCGGGTTTCACAGCGTCATGATTATTGAGGAGACCGCCGGCAATGTCAAAAACATCTTGAGTTTAGGAGAGGTTCCTACCACCTTTACAAAGTTTACCTTCGATCAGATTGACCTTGCGGGGGTTCGCTGGGATGTGCGCTCCGAACGTACCGATTGGATGATCTTGATGGTTCCCGGTCTGCTCAATCCGGTAATCGGTCAAGAAGGTGTTGAGGGATCTGGAATCGGCATACGCGAAGTGACGAAATTCGGAAAGTCCAAGCTGGGTGCTTCTTGGTACTTTCGGGACACACCGGTATGGGCTTTAGACATGGAAACCAACTTTGCCAACTACGGTCTAAAGGCAGAGTTTGCCACGACGCCAAAAAGTGCGTTGAGGAAGGATCTCAGTTCGCGTTTCGAGGCGACGACGACAGTGTTTAAGGCATTCCGAACTGTTGGGGACACGATTTTTCAGGGGGAGGCCTTCCGCGTCGGTCCCCGTTTCGATGCCTCCCGCTCTGTTGGGGATAACGATGATCAGGACCGGTACACTGATAACACGTGGCTGGATCCGCCTTCTCTGATTATTCCTGGTGACCTTGATAAGAACAACAACGGTACTTTCGATTATGAGGACGACATTCTGCTCTTTGATGTCGATGAGGATTTCCTTGATGAAAGAGATCAGAATAACAATGGCCTCCGGGACGAGGAAGAGAACGATAAAGACCCCAACTATGAATTTGATGTTGGGTTGCGCGGTCTGCGGCTGCTGATGAAACGGAAGACAAATCGTAGTGGAAGTTCCACAGACCTTGATGTTGGCTTGCAATTTGAAAAGGACCTCAGAGATACAGCGTTTCGCTACTCTTCGACATCAACAAAAGCGTTCACCAATGTAGTTTACAACAAGGATCTCTCTCAGGATGCTGCCCTGATTGTTGAGAACGAATTGAAGTGGGTAAAAGACCGCATTCCCGATGAGACTTGGTACTTTGCCGGTTTTTTAAGCCGGGAGGAAGGGCAACTCTACAGGTCTCAACCTGATGTGCAAAGGATGGAAGCGAGAGGGGAGGTGACGTTTTTTCCCATAGACGGGGGCGTTGAGGTTGAAAAGCGACGCAAAGATCCGTTGTTGATGCAAAATGACCTCATTAACACCGCTAAACTCACTTGGGAGTATTCGGGGATTAAGCAGATGGTCACAACGGGACGTTTCAAACTACGATACAATCTCGATTTTGACCGGAATAACAAACATTACGAGGTCGGCATCCTGAAAACAAACTACCGCATTCGTCCCTCCAAATCGCTCGAAATTACGCCGATGTTTAAGTACACGATTCGTAACGGATTTCAGATGGCAGAGGACCGTCTGGAACATCTCTCATTAGTTGGTGAGATCGATGGTGAAGAGGCTCTACGCAATATCCGCCTGCGTGTAATTGAAGCGGCAGATGTGCGCGACGCTGCTGCTGCGTTTATTCTCAAAGTGGTTTATCAGTTTACCAAGACAATCAAGATCACCGGAGGTGGGCAGGTTCTATTCTTCAACGATATGCTTGATGATGGAAACGATTTTACTCGCCAAGCCCTTCTAGCGGAGATGGAAAAGAGCTTTGTCGCCTACGAAAAAGAGCTGTTTCTCCACATCGGTGCCCAATACATCGATCAACGCGCCAACGCGGATGTGAACGACGATAACTTTATGGAAACCTTTGTGCGCGTTTTTGGCAAGTTCTAATACTTGACAAAAGGGAAAGGCTCATATTAAGAGTTAGTGCAAGCGACGAGTTTTGAGATAAACTCAGCCGTGATGACTTTGGCGTTAATACGAAACTCACATAAGGCAATGTATCCGGCAAGCAACTTCTTGTGAACCCCCCGAAAGGGACGCAAGAAATTGCGAACAGTCATCCAGATGCCTTCAATGGTGTTGGTGTGAACCTCTCGAATCCCATCTTCATCAGCATCTGTTGCCCACTGTCGCCCCGATAAATCGGGATCCAAAGCGACTTGCCATGACAAACGGTGGCATGACAACGGTTAAGACCTAAATACCCTTGCCACTCATCAGTATAGACGGTGGCAGATAATTCGGTGAACTGATGCACATGACCACAAAGGGTCTCTGTGTCGGTGCGATGTGCCACACGCAGCCTCACTTGACCACTCTCTCGACCGACCGTGCCAAGTATCGGTGGTCAGTCGTTGGCATAAGTGCCACGGCCTTTGCGCTTATTGGCACGGAGACGGGGTGGGTCTGATGGATTGAGATGCGGTTCACTTTTTTTCCCCCGCATTTTGGAACATCTCGTCCGTTTCAGTTTGTTTGTCTGTGACAGGGAAGCTCGGTTGCATCGCTTGTGCATTGCTTTGAAGCGCGTGTCGAAGATAAAGCACGGTCGGACGACTCACACCTATCTCACATGCAAGTTGTGCGCTCGCTTCGCCTTGGTAGATACCCCGTAGCAGCAGTACCACTTGGGCGGGAGTGAGTTGTTTCTGTTGAAACACCGTTGAACTATACAGGTTATAAATGCCAGCGCACACCAGACATCGATAGACTGTCAGTTGACTGGTCGTTGTCTGTCGGAAGGGGCGTGCCTCCTCCACGCTCGCTTCGCAATGCGGACATTTCAAACCGTGGGGGTGAAAGTGATTGACTAACCACTCAGTCGCAGATTCATTATCAATTAAATCGAGTATTGGGAAATCCATACCTTACAGTTTAACACATTGGTAAACTTTTGCACTCTCTTTTTACATGAGCCTTATTTTTATGTATGTCAACGAATCCGGTGTTGTCGCTGCGGGGCTAGTTTGTGAATCTTGGGATGGACGCTCTTACGAAGATGAAGATCGATGGATATATCAGGGCACCTCATATACAGAATATCGAATCCCTGTTGTATGGAATCCTGTGGTCAACAATCCTAAACCAGATAGATACGTTCGGCATTTGGGTAGCGTTGGCAAATCTGTGTGTAAAAGTATGCAGTGCGACCACTGTGCAGTTTTCGACTTGCTGGTAAACGACATCACCCGTGTGTGGATTCATTTAGAGGGAGGGAGTATTTCGTATGAAAATTATGGCAACGTTACTTATGATCTTGGTTCTATTCTTAGCCGCCTGTGGCAAACAGCCGTACACACAATGGAGCCTACCCGAAGGTGCGACTGTGCGTCTCGGAAAAGGCTATGTAAGGGAGGTTCACTATTCTCCGGACGGGGCGCGCCTTGCGATTCACAGTTCCATCGGTGTTTGGCTCTACGATATAACGACCCATCGAGAGGTTGCCCTGCTCCACGCGCATACGAATGAGGTTAGAGCCGTAGCGTTTAGCCCGGATGGCACGACCCTTGCCAGTGGGGGCGAAGGCAATACGGTGTGGTTGTGGGATGCCGAAACGGGCGAAAATAAGCAAACCCTCACCGGGCATACATCTTGGATCGATAGTGTAGCGTTTAGCTTAGATGGCACGACGGTTGCTAGTGGGAGTATGGACAAGACAATACGGTTGTGGGATGCTGTCACAGGTGAACCTAAGCGCACGCTCATCGGGCATACGGATTGGGTCAGAAGTGTTGTAGCGTTTAGCCCGGATGGAAAGACGCTTGCCAGCGGGAGTAATGATGGGACGGTTCGGTTGTGGGATGTCAAAACGGGCGAACAGACGCAGGAGTTCACCGGGCATACAGGGGTCAGGCATAGTGTAGCGTTCAGTCCCGATGGGGCGACGCTTGCCACGGGGAGTGTGGGCGGGACGGTACGGTTGTGGGATGCTGAGACGGGTGAACAGACGCAGGAGTTCACCGGGGATAGCCATGATGTCGAAAGCGTAGCGTTTAGCTCGAATGGCAGAACCCTTGCCAGTGGGAGTGAGGACAAGATAGTGCGGTTGTGGGATGTCAAAACGGGCGAACTCAAGAGTACGCTCACCGGGCATACGAAGCGGGTCACAAGTGTAGCGTTTAGCTTAGATGGCACGACGGTTGCCAGTGGGAGTTGGGACAGGACAATACGGTTGTGGGATGCTGTGACGGGTGAGCATAAGGGGACGCTCACCGGGCATAAGAGTTATGTTGATAGTATATCGTTCGGTCCAGATAGCACGTTGCTTGCCAGTGGGTGTGGCGACGGGACGGTATCGTTGTGGGATGTCAAAACGGACGAACTCAAGAGTACGCTCACCAGGCATATAGGTGTGGTTGCAAGCGTAGTGTTTAGCCCGGATGGAACAGTCCTTGCTAGTAGTGGGGACGGGACGGTGCTCGTGTGGAAAGTCGGTGATTAAATCGCCCGATCCTACCGCTAATGTAGGAGGGATTTCCGAATCCCGATGCCTACTGATTTAGTTCATTGGTTCATTAAAAATTGGTCGTATGTAGCACAATCTGTATGAGGTTTCAGAAAATAATTCGGTAATTCTATATTTTCCCAGACCCGGTAGGTGCGGTTTCCAACCGCACCGGACATCGCTCGGAAATCACCGAATTAATATTTTAACCTTCATACAGTTTGCGCTACTTATCGTAGATTACCTCCCGATGAATTGGGACAGGGTGCTGTGTGCCCTATACCTGCCAACAAATTCCTAGTCTCGTTCGTTGATAGTGTCTAATTAATTTTGAAACCTACTATAATAAATCTTGAAAGGTTACGACTCTACGGCAATCAGATATTCGATTATAGCCCCCTTAAGGAGTTTTCCTTGACAAGACTTGAACGAGACCCACCTTGTAAAAGTCCTTCTCTTTCCGTACAATAAAGGCTCCAAAACTGAACCTTCCCTTCTGTTTTTTTAGCTTGGGGAAGTATTTGGATTGAGTGGAATCCCGTTTGGAACCGCCCGAACCCTCTGGTATCGAAAGACTATCTTGGCACGACTTGTATTGGAGCGGACTAATTTTTAACGTATCTATCAGGGAGTGTCACACAAAACACGCCCTGATAAACCCTTGAAATGACTTGCAACTTACGGAGAAGTAACTTATGAAACCCATTTGACTAATTATCCTGTTAGTAGCAATCGGTTGCGCGGGCGATTCCCCCAATCCAAACGAACCTGTGGAAGAAGATGGGGCCGTAAGCGACGTTGCCACACTAATTGAGACGCTTCCTGCAAGTGGGCAGATCGCTGCATACGACCGACCCGTTGTACTTTACTTCAATAAGCGACCGCTAGCCGTCTCTGTTAATGGGACGCCGGCTAAAGTAAAGGGGAATCTGGTGTGTTGGGACTTTCCGAATGGAGACACCGGTCCCACATCACTCCGAATCGAGTGGACAAACCCTGACGGCACTACAAGTGTTGGCCCAGAGGTGTGGCTGAAAGTAGCTAACGTCAGTTGGGCGGAGATGTATCTAGCGTCCGGGCATATATGGGACGGTACTTATGATGTGGATCCTGATGAGTTTAATCAACACCCTATCCGATATAATTTTACGAAAGAGGCTGTTGGGGTGGACGCAAAGTTACTTTCCGAAGATGGTGTTGACCTCGATTGGGAGGCGGTCTGGGAAGACCAAACCGTAGAAATACTCGGTAAGTTACTTGAACACCAAACCCTAAAATTACATCGTGGTAGAAACGGGAAGTTACTTGAACATGGAAAACGCTATATGATTCAGATAGTGGTTGACGAGGCATGGGTTTACTTTACTGACATGTGCAAATGTATGGAATGCTCGTGGTATAAGAACCATTCATTTTTTATTACCTTTGGCACCACGCCAGAGGATGCAAAATAGGTTCCGGCACCACCCGGACACCCATTATCACCTCATGCCACAACAAAGCATTCTCGGAGAAACCTCTCAAATGACTTACAACTTACGGAGGCGTAACCTATGAAACTCATTTGGCTAATTATCCTGTTAGTAGCAATCGGTTGCGCGGACGATTCCCCCAATCCAACCGAACCTGTGGTCGTAAGCGACGTTGCCACGCTAATTGAGACACTTCCTGCAAGTGAGGAGCTGACTGCACACGACCGACCCGTTCTACTTTACTTCGACAAGCAACCGCTAGCCGTCTCTGTTAATGGGACGCCGGCTAAAGTGAAGGGGAATCTGGTGTGTTGGGACTTTCCGAATCAAGACACCGGCACCATGTCACTCCGAATCGAATGGACAAACCTCGACGGCACTACAAGTGTTGCTCCAGAGGTATGGCTGAGAGTGGCTCACTTCAATTGGTCCCAGATGGACATAGTGTTGGGGCACATATCTGATGGCGATAGTGATATACATCCAGCTGCGTTCAACCAACGCACTATCCAATTTCATTTTACGAAACCGGCTGTTGGGGTGATGGCAAAGTTATTTGACGAAAATGGTAACGACTTCGGTTGGGAGGCGGTCTGGGAAGACCAAACTGTAAAATTGCAGCGTGGTGAGAACGGGAAGTTATTTGAACATGGAAAACGCTATATGATTAAGATAGTGGTTGACGAGGCATGGATTTACAAGACTGATATGTGCGAATGTATGGAATGCTCGCGGTATAAGAACCACGAATTTTCTATTACCTTTATGACCACGCCAGAGGATGCAAAATAGGTTCCGGCACCACCCGGACACCCATTATCACCTCATGTTATCACCTCGTGTCACACGAAACACTCCCTGATAAACTCTTGAAATGACTTACAACTTACGGAGGCGTAACCTATGAAACTCATTTGGCTAATTATCCTGTTAATAGCAATCGGTTGCGCGGACGATTCCCCGAATCCAATCGAACCTGTGGAAGAAGATGTGTTCGTAAGCGACGTTGCCACGCTAATTGAGACACTTCCTGCAAGTGGGGAGGAGGCTGCATACGACCAACCCGTTGTACTTTACTTCAATAAGCGACCGCTAGCTGTCTCTGTTAATGGGACGCCGGCTAAAGTGAAGGGGAATCTGGTGTGTTGGGACATTCCGAATGGAGACACCGGTCCCAGGCCGCTCCGAATCGAATGGACAAACCCTGACGGCACTACAAGCGTTGGTCCAGAGGTGTGGCTGAAAGTGGCTAACGTCAGTTGGTCCCAGATGTACATAGCGTCGGGGTCTATATGGGAGGGCGATCTTGCAGATCCTGATGAGTTTAATCAACACCCTATCCAATATAATTTTACGAAACCGGCTGTTGGGGTGATGGCAACGTTATATGACGAAAGTGGTGCTGACCTCGATTGGGAGGCGGTCTGGGAAGACCACACCCTAAGTAGAAACGGGAGGTTACTTGAACACCAAACCCTAAAATTACATCGTGGTACAAACGGGAAGTTACTTGAACATGGAAAACGCTATATGATTGAGATAGTGGTTGACGAAGCATGGATTTACTTTACTGACATGTGCGAATGTATGAAATGCTCGTTGTTTAAGAACAATAGATTTTTTATTACCTTTATGACCGCGTCAGAGGAGGAAAAATAGGTTCCGGCACCACCCGGACACCCATCAGCCCAAAGAAAAGGGAGAATTGTGCCGCGGCTATCTATCTCCGAGCCTAGTACTCAATCAGAAACACAGAACCGAGTCATTCGTAGGGAACGGAGATCTCCGTTCCATCTGTTCTAAACCACCGGGGTAATCGTCGGTCTCTTGTGCTTGTGTAGGTCGAGATTCATATCTCGACCCCCGGCTACTTTTTTCACATTTACAGAAAGGTAACATTTCATATGAAAATAACGACGGTACTACTAATGCTTTTGGTTCTATTTTTACCGAACATTCTTGCCGACGAATACACGCAGAGGAATCTACCCGAAGGCGCCATCGCCTGTTTCGGTAAAGGCACTTTAAGGGAGGTTCTGTATTCTCCGGACGGGGCGCGCATTGCTGTTGTCGGTGGTATCGGTATTTATCTCTATGATACAGCGACCTATCGAGAAGTTGCCCTGCTCACGGGGCATAAATGGGATGTCAGGACGATTGCGTTCAGTCCGGATGGAAAGACGCTTGCCAGTGGGAGTGTGGACATGACAGTGCGGCTGTGCGATACTGTGACGGGTCAACATAAACAGACACTCACCGGGCATACGGGTACGATTTATCATGTAGTGTTCAGCCCGGATGGAAAGGTCCTCGCTAGTGCGAGTTTGGATGATACAGTGCGGTTGTGGGATACTGAGACATGGGAACTGAAAAACCCTCACGGTGGATGGGTACCAGTTCATAGCGTTCAGCCCGGATGGCAAGACGCTAGTCGTTGAGCCTGAGGATAATACGTTGTGGTTGTGGGACACCGAGGCAGATGAACTGAAGCAAACTCTCACCGTGAATGGGGCGGCGATCTATCATGTAGTGTTTAGCCCGGATAGCAAGACGCTTGTCACTGCGAGGGGCGACAAGCTAGTGCGGTTATGGGACACCGAGACGTGGGAACTGAAGCAAACCCTCACCGTGAATGGGGCGGCGATCTATTATGTAGTGTTTAGCCCGGATAGCAAGACGCTTGTCACTGCGAGGGGCGACAAAATAGTGCGGTTATGGGACACCGAGACGTGGGAACTGAAGCAAACCCTCTCTGCGGATACGAGTCGAATCTATTCTGTAGTATTCAGCCCGGATGGCAAGACGCTCGCCGGTGAGTGTGGGGACGGCACGGTGCGGTTGTGGGATACTATGACGTGGGAACTGAAGCACACCCTTACCGCGAATAGGGGTCGGATCTCTGGCGTAGTGTTCAGGCCGGCCGGAAAGACGCTTGTCGGTAAGCGTGGAAGTAGAACGGTACGGTTGTGGGATGCTGTGACGTGGGAACCCAAGCGAACGCTCACCCGCGGGTATACGCTGGATGTCCTAAGCGTGGCGTTCAGCCCGGATGGAAAGGTGCTTGCCAGTGGGAGTATAGGCTCCACAGTGCGGCTGTGGGATGTCAAAACGGGTGAGCAGAAGCAGGTGTTCACCGGGCATACGCACGTGGTCGATGGCGTTGCGTTTAGCCCCGATGGCACGACGCTTGCCAGTGTCGGGGGACTCATTGATGGCACGGTGCGGGTGTGGGATGTCAAAACAGGTGAACAGAAGCAGGTGTTAACGGGCCATACAGATCCGCTGGTCTTCATGACGCATACAAAGGCACTCGAAAACATATCGTTCAGCCCGGATGGGAGGACGCTTGCCGGTGGGAGCTGGGACAGCAAGGTGTGGGTGTGGGATGCCGTGACGGGTGAACAGAAGCGCGTGTTCACCGGACATAATCAGCGGGTTTGTGTCGTAGCGTTCAGCCCGGATGGGAGAACGCTTGCCAGTGGGAGTAGCGATGGGACAATCCTCCTGTGGAAGGTTGATTAGTTCATTGGTTCATTAAAAGTAGTCTTTTGTACCATCCCGATTTATCGGGATGATCCCGTCCCCACGCCCGGTAGGTGCGGTTTTTAACCGCACCGGTTTGGAGTGTCCCATTAATTCTGAAATCCACTATATATTGAAAGGGAAGGAGTGTTTCCCCAATGACGCGTCAATTTACATTCTGCTTAGTGGTATTAGTTGTGGCTTGTCTGTCCTATGTCGGATATAGGGAGTACCAACAACACATTGAGTTCGAGGAGTTTATTGCACAGGTGGATTCTTCAGCAGTGGCAGAGCTGTTCCCACCTAAAGTGGTGTCCCGCCGTACGCTTCCTCCACCAGTGGTCAATGTGAACGCTGCGGCCAGCTTTATCAATCGTCTTAAAACAGGGCGCACGATCACAACGGCTTCTGGTGAAAAGATAAAGCTATCCGTGTCGGAGTTTGAAATAGGCAAGGAAATAATCCGCATATTGCTCAATGGCGAGATATATTCTGTCTATGCGCCCCCGGGTTCTTTGGATACCCCTGCCGTGTGGGACATAAAACCTTGGCTCATGTAAAAACGGAGTGCAATTATGGTGAAGGCGTTGAAGGCGGGGCAAGTCCGAGAGGATCCCCGTCCGTGCCGAGAGCAGGTAGGCGGACCGGAGCACCTACGGTTTTTGAGGCAAGTCGGTGCTGTTGCACTAATTCTTAACATGAGTGGCGGGATTTTACGCTAATGTGTTAACGCGTAGACCACAGCGTTGATTCCCAGACGGTACGCCCAATCCGAGTACTTGCGTGGATAAAAGCCCTCCGCTGCATGTTCCCACGCATCCCCCAGATCGGTGTTGAAATTAATCATCATCATTAGACGACCGTGGTCATCATAAACACCGCGACAATAAGCGGGATAGCCGTCACGCCGCTCATAAGTGCGTCCGTTGTATAGAGATCTTATTCCGGGAATCTGACGGAGTTGGTCGATATCGAAAAAACAGTGGAATATAGGGTGGGTGATGGGGATGTCTTCGGGTTCATGTTCTGGGAAAATTTTCTTGAGTTGGCGGTAAAAATGGCGCCATTCTGACCCGCCGTGGAAGTCGTCAACCATAATGAAGCCGCCACGAAGTAGATACTCACGAAGGTTTGCTGCTTCGGCATTGCTGAGGTTGAGCGTGCCAACTTCCAAGATGTAAGCAAAGGGGTAGTTAAAAAGCGCGGGGGAGCCAACCGAGATAATCTTTTCATAACGGGCAACGGGCATGTCTGTCGCTTGCGCGAGCTTTCGGATAAAATTTCTATCGGAGGCAGGCAAATCGACATCCCAACCGTTGCCAAACCAACTGTTGCCCCCTGTGTATCTTAGTCTCACAAAGGTGAAAAGATCACTATCATCATTCTCACTGGAGTGGCTTGGAAAAGATATAACCGTAATGAGAATAAGCGCGAAAAGTAAGAAAAATCTGAGGAAACTTTGTTGGTTCATTAGTTCATTGATTTATTGGTTGATTGAAATGTGGGAGCACGGTATAATAAATCAGAACCGTGTCATCAAAGAGATCCGATTGCTATTTCCCAACTCACTGTTGTTCAAGAAAGCGTAATCCACGGAGAAGGCGGCGCCAGTTAAGAATGAAAGTCGTAACCCTGCACCTGCCGTCATTAAACGGATTGTATTGATGCCTTTCCGTTCCTGAACACCAATCCTTAACGACAAGAGTTCTGCGAAAACGTACTCCGCGCCGTAGTGCATTTCAAACGAGTACAAGCTATCGGTATCGACTGTCAGTAACAAGTGACTTTTCAACGGTTTGATCGATTGTCTGTAAGAGAGACCGAGTTTCAGGTTAGGCTCGATCGTGTCTGTGTTGGACGCTTCACCCGGGTTTTCGGGTGGTGTATTCCAGTACAGTTTTGTCCTGAAAAAATCCTGTGCGACGATGCCAATCGACAGTTGGCGGGGGCGTTCAATAGGGGTTGTCCAGAGCAATCCCATATCCCCACCGACACCAAGCGCGTTTGTGTTGCGCAATGCAGTCATATAGATTAATTTAGTGCTGCCCCCAAGGGACATGTTCAACTGCTTTGATCCTATATTAAACCTGACCTGCCTACCGTAGGATAGGAAGAAGGCATTGTCGGTGATGTTAAAAGTTCCGACCTGTTTGGGACGGTTAGCTGGACTGACAGGATTTCCAGGACGTAGGAGTGATGTAATCGGGATATCATCAACGCCCACGCGCAGCCAACTCAACCCAAGCGATGCAGCCTTACCGATTGGATGAACATAATTGACGAAATCGTAACTATCTAATTCACCGAGACTGGAGTGCATAAAAGCTGCTTCGGAATGGCGCAAACGCCCAAGTCCAGCCGGATTCCAGTAAGCTGCGGTGGAATCATCGGCGATGGCTGCAAAACTTCCTCCCATCCCCAATGGTCGCGCTCCGACACCGAGAGTTAAGAAATCGCCCGCATACTTTTCTGCAGCGTGGGCAACGGTGTGGCAACAGAGAGCAATCAAAATATAAATTAAACTGAATCGTTGGATGTTCCGTATTTTGCTAATGGTCATTGAATCCTACTTCACTTTAATTTCATAATTTTGATGTATTCGGTCAAATCCTTCTCCCCCGCCATCTTAACGCGAATCTTGCAGTAGTACACGCCGTTGGCGACATTATCGCCATCTCTATCGCGTCCGTCCCAAGGTATCATCGTGAACCCCGCCCGTGCCGGTTCGGTAAATTCATTGACCAGTCGCCCTGACAGACTGTAGATTTTAACTGTCATCTCATCAGCGGCTCCAGTTAACTCACAGGTGATTACGGTTTTATCGCCGAATGGATTCGGGTAGTTCATCGCGTTGAGCAGTTGAAGGATTTTATGGATGCGGAATTCAATCTCTTCCTCAGATTGGTTTCCATCAAGATCACTAGCACTCAGGCGGACTCGATAGGTTCCCGGCTCTAACGTAGGTGACTGGTAGTTCAGACTAACCTGATTAGACCCTGAAACGTTATTCAACCGATATTCCGTCTCTCCGATTGTCGTGAAATGTTGACTATCCCGGCTGATTTCAAGATGGACGGGGCGAGTAATGTAATCAATACCGTTCTCGTCTGTAAGTGTTGCTTGGACAAATGGTTCTGAAGATACGGGATCTCCATCAATAAAATTTTGTTTGCCAATTGTCAACTGAAGGTCAGGAGGGATAGTGTCGTTACTTTGCATCAGTGTCAACGTCCCAGGCATCGGGAGTTCAGCGCGGATTCGTCCTGTTTCTATTGTATTAAACCGGAAGCTATCTCCTGCTTCAAATTCTCGCTCACCGGCTAGTATCTTGATACGCAGCCCGAATTCAGGATAAACGAACTCGCTACCAACCTTACCGCGTACAGTCTGGCCGTTCCGTGATAGGTGCCCATTCTTTTTTCCTTCAATCCGGAAGTATTCCGAATCAGTGAACAGAATGATCCATTGATCCGGTGGGATTGATGAATTTTCGTCAAGATGGACATATTGGAGAGTGCCTCTCCCAATATTTTCCTCGCGGAAAGCAGAGGCAAAGTATGTTGTATCAGAATCGGAACCGCTGGACACACTGCCAAAGATTTGGAAAGTAATAGTATCCCCAAACTGAAAAGCATTCTCGCCTAAATCTATTCCGATGGCAACGCCGTCGCTAAATATACTCGGAGCTTCGGACGATGGGTCCACAAATCGATTTGGATCGATGAGTTCGAGCGGTCTGCCTTCTTCGCTGATTAGCAGCCGGTAAGTTTCGGCTGATGTAAACAGCAACACCCACTTACCTACCCGTGCGGCCGTTGGCTCAATTCTAACCGTCTGGATTTCACCATCACCGCGATTCGATGCGCTGATGTTTGCGAGCGTAGACTGAATTTCCATCAGTCCGTCAGACGATATAATCAATTCGGAATCAAGTCGAACCCAGTTCTTTAGTGTCTCCACCCACAGATACATGCTAATTTCCTTTGCGACAGTCTCTGTACCTTCATCAATCGTCACGATCTGATCGGGAGCCGGATCTGAAATTTCTTCTAATCCTAGCTCGTTTTTAATTGTTTCTTGCAATGCCAAACGATCGAATCGCAGCTCCACTGTTATTGGCTGTTGCAGCGGTGTTTGATTCAAGGACGCTGTGTCAAACGCCGCATTATAGGCGACAGTGTCCTGCCCGTTTGGCAGCGTGACAGGGACGAGACTCGATGAATTCACCGATTTCGGCTGCTGGTGGCTGTTTAGCGGTGTGATCGTCCATACAGCGGGTTGCGGAACAGTGTGAGCGGGTATGCGGAAATCGATTACTGTATCTTGGCTAAAAATGTGATAATCTCTTTGGCCGATGAGGACGCTCTGAACTGAAATGAGACGCGATGTGATATTGTCTTTCTCGTCGCCTTCGTGCAGTTTTCCATAGGGCATTTCGCTGGAATTGAAGGCGGGATCGACATATACGAAAACCTCATGATTGCCAATCGACAATTCATGTTTAAGGGTTGCTGTTGCGATCCAGTTGGTATTAAGAGGTCTAGCTCTGAAAGCACGGGGGCGGCCTAGGCTATCGGTTTCACCCCCGGTCTTGAGTGAATTTTTGTGGGGTTCTACCGGATCTCTGCGTTGCCATGCGCTGGGAGGAATCTGCGTCTTCCCAAGCAGCTTTGCACCGGTATCAACAAGGCCGTCCCTATTGCGATCAGGGTTGCCTGCAAAAAAAGCGACTTCTAGATTCTCTTTTAGTTCGACATCTTCAATCTGTTCAATATCTGCGTTAATCGTCCAAGCACCATCTTCGGGGGAGTAGTCGTAGTAGATTAACGGACCTGAGAATCCTAGACCGGGCGTAACTCGCACGTCGGGAAATACAAACGGGCGCCATGTCTGCCGCCCGGAATAGACATGCCGACTGTCGATATCGATCACCGTAATCTCATATCGGATGCTGGCTCGGTTGGTTGGTAATGGTAATGGCTTGGAAGTTGTATACCAGCCGTTGCCGCGCGATGTATCCCGGATCATTACTTCTTCGAACGATTCCCGTTTTTCCGGGTCTCGCCACTCTAGGATAACTGACTTGATCCCTTGTTCATTCAATTCATCGGAAACCTGTGTGGATATACGAAAGTGAGAAGGCTCACCGCCCGGGCTGCCATCGACAAGCTCCGGTTGTATATCAAGAATCTTCGGTACAAGCACGGTAAACGAGCGTCCAGTGGCAGCAATATTGGTTGCACTTTCGGCATAAAACTCAACATGGCCCTCGCCTGCACTAATTCCTTTGGGCACAGGAATGGAAAGTCCGGGGAATTTGCCGTTTACTACAGTGGTCTCTTGGGTGACAGGAACATTGCCTGAATATACCTTCAAGAGTTCTTCTTCGCCTTCAACAGTAGAATAAGTGCCGGGAAAAACTGCCTTTGCATAGAGTTTCCCATTGAAATTTGAGATTGGCGTAAACCGTTTCCGCTTAATTGCAGGGTCGTAGATAGCTTCGGCAATCTGCCCCGGAGAGATTTTAAGAAATTGTCCGGCTGTAACGGTTCGTGTCTCAATGTCTGCCTCAATCTCGTAATCCGCCATAGCGAGGTTCATCGCTGGATCGCCGAAGAGGGTATATTCCAACATAACGTTGAGTTGTCCGCGCCCATCCTGTATTAACTGTTCGATCTTTGAGTCAAAGCTGATTGGTCCAAGTTGACGTATATTTCGCTGAAAAATCATATCAAAAATGATATTGTTGAGCGTATCGTTACCGCTGCCATAGGTAAGGCGTGTGGCGCTCAACATGGCGATAATTCCACTTTTATCCTTTCGGAGCATCTTTTCCGCCATACTCGGTTCACCGGGCGCATCAAAATATCCGTTGTAACAGCTCAACACTAGCATGAATGGGAGGTGATCTGTATCACTCACCTGATCAATTGCCCGATTGTCAAAGATTGCCTCATGTGCCCAAACAATTCGACCGCCATGCCCTGCATATTGTGCAATAACCGCCCCGTCACCCATTGCGTCAATAATCATGTCCTTTGCTACTCGCTGTGGTAGTTCAGGGTAGGCTGCTTTATTCGCTTCAACCATGTTCTTTACGTCTTCAAGGTAAATCGGGATGGTTTCGTAACCGAGCAGCGCTTGTTCTTTTGAAATGGAAGCTAAACTTTTCTTGAAGATCTCATCGCTGGAGTTATTGATTTCATCATCTGCTACGGAAAGGATTCGGCGACGCCAGTTCCCGTTGGGTCTTTTATCCTCATAGTTGATGAGTTTCTCGACAACGTTTTCGGCTTGTTCGAGCGTTTCTACACTCAATCTTCCAATGTAGAAATCGGGCAGTTCGTCAATGCCGTTTACTGTTGTATACCAGTGATCAACTGATGTTTTCCCGAAAGAGATGGTCCAGATGTAATGGGTTGGGATGTATCCCGTCAATTCTGGGGGTTCTGGATAAACTTCCTTATCAACCCCACGGTGATCGTACGTGCCATCTCCCATAATTGTGACGTAAGAGAGCGCGGGCGATTGCCAGTTCTTATAGGCATAGGTCAGGAAGTCCTTGATAGCTTGCGGATTGACCATGCCGTTGCTGAAGATGTCGTAAATCTGTGTAACATCGACGACCTTCGTTCGGTATCCACCGCCCTTTGGCGTTGATCTCCATCGTGCCAACCTTTTCGATGGCTCAAGGAATATCGGATGACTGATGATCAGGTAATCTGCCCCATTGCTAGTAGCGAGTAGATCGTTTGGTGTCTCTGCCTCAACCCGAACCGGCTGACGTACACTTGCCGAGGAGACTGCAATATACTTCCCATCGTGTGCATCGCGTACTTGGAACGTTGCGTTGTAGGCAACTCGCGGGATGTCCTGTAGTGAAGGTTGACTTGTGCCGTCGGCTTCGGCATTGATGCGATAGATTTCGCGGAGACGGTTGCGTTCAACTCGATCCAGATCTACACGGTCAATTTTGAGATTTTGGAACTTTGATGTCAGTACCTCACCATCATGTTCAAAGATCGCTACGTCAGGCGATAAAAAGGTTTGGACGGTGTATTCCAACTGGCGCCGTACTCGGGCATTGTATGGGTCAGTGGTAGCAGGTGTGGAGAATTCAAGATAATCGTTGACCGATTTTAGCAGGCGTGTATACTCAACCTCGAAAGAATTAATATAGACGTGGTGAGAAAAAGCTAGGGTATTTTCTTCTTCTGTGGTATCAATTCGAGCGAGGGTAATCACATTCTTTTCGCCCTGGGTTGCATCTCGCAAGTTGTTCCAGACCCGTAGTTTTTTATCAACTATGGCAACATCTTGGTCTGGCCACTTCACCTCATCAATCCGAATATTGTTAATCGAAACCAGAGCCTCGTGATCGGTCGGTGTTCCGCCTTGCAAGGTGACGCGGATACTCGGTGGATCAAAGCTCTGCGTGAGGTCGTAAAGCGGAAATTCGAGATCTACTTCATTTGCATCAGCCAAGTTTTTGACACCGGTCCAGTACCAGAAGTCAAGCGCTTCAAACCAGCCGTGCTTATCATCTGGCGATACATCTTTAGGTTCAACATGCCGCAGGTTATTGTGGAAATGGTCCTCTTCAAAGTACAGTTTCGAGCGGAAACTAGGAACCAGTTTTGCTGTTGGGGCATCAGGGCTGGCATGGATTTCGGAAATACGTGCCCCCCGCGTGCGTTCTACACCGAGCCAGTAGACATTCCATCTTGTGTATTGACTCTTTGCATCTATACCGAGAAAATCGATGAAATCGCCGTAGTCAAAACGCCCATCCTCTTCACCATCGATGTATATCGGAATCTCTCTGCCATTTGTTCTAAGATGTAAATGCCGTGGATCAACCCCGATCAAATCAATCCCCCATTTTTGGCGTAAATCCTCGCTCGTTAGGCGATAGATGCCGGTTTCATCGACGAGAATCTTATACCGTTTTCCATTCCTCTGTTCCTGTGCTGCAGGTCCTGCCCCGATACTGCGATTGAAATCCACAGTGCCCGGCGCAGCAGCACTCGTCGTTGGGACACGCCAATGTTTAGCCTCATTGTAGTTTAACAGGACGTTTTGGTACATGCGCTCAAATGAAGCCGGTTCTGTGGGCGTAAATTGAGAATGTGAGGCACTACTGCTATGAAATCTGTTATTTGAACTTTGGTGTATAAAGCGGACACGGACGGTCATACGAGAATGAACCCGCAACATTCTCGATTTTGGTTGATACTGGACTGGACGGATTTCTAGATAAAGCACCCGTTGGGAGCGGATATAGCCGTCATAAACAACTTGTGCAGCGGTTTTTGGATAATTCCTGTTGGACTTGTAAGCGGGACCGTCTTCGCGCCATTCTTCTTCGAGTGTTTCGAATTCTTCGGGATGGGAAAAGGAAGAAGGGCTTTCACTACGAGTCCTAGGGACGTGGTGAGGTACAGGTGGGATGCGATAACCGGATCGTGTTTCTGTAGTGGTATGAAGGACTTCAACGCGAAACTTGACGTTCGGCGGCACACCAAGCGTTACGCGCGACACAGGGAGTTGTGGATTTCCTGCTTCATTGGTAAATCCACTGCCTTCAAAGCTGACTGCCTGATACCGAGTCCCATTCCGTTTAACTGTCGAGACCTCAAGTTTCGGAAGATTAAACTCGACAGTTATTCCGTTCTGATCGGTGCTGGCGTTTGTATTTGCGTGAACGTCTAAGGTCCAGGTGTCTAACAGATGGAAACAACATAATGCGTAAAGCGTCAAGCGAAAAACGTAGGAACCCCATAGATTCAGCATTGTGGAATCACTGATTTGCTGGCTCAGACGGTTCATACGGATGTTGCCTCCTTGTTGCGGTTGTGGATAGTCGTGGTCAGTCTTGTGGTATACATCATCATCGTTAGTAGATTGTTAAGACTTGATTCTTCACGTTGTCTGAATAGTACACATTCCTATTCCACGATTCCGTAACTTAGCTCACAAACTATTTACAGTGGATCTTGGAATTAATGAGACACTCCAAACCGGTGCGGTTTCTAACCGCACCTACCGGGGAGCGAAAGTGTCTATTTATTTTTAGAATTCACCATATCTGCTATCGAAAGTTACAGCTCGAAGCAGGTAAGCCTTTCCTGCGCATAGACAGATAAATCACACTCGGGAGGTTGATGCAGGTAACCAATCGGAGAACAGATTGCAGTGATATTGCCAACTTGCTGCCGAACTGGAGTGTGCGTATGTCCAAAGAGAGAGTGCGTGACGAGTTGTTCTTCAAGGCAGGTCTTGCCGAGTCCTTGACTTCCCATGTATGCGCTGAAGAAATCCCACGGCAATGTTCCACGAGAGTGGACGCACTCTTGGAAGGGGACGTGGTGGGTTGTCACAATAATTTGCGAGACGGAATCTTTGATTGAATGAATCTGGTCCTGCAACTGATTCTCAAATCGGTAGGCAATTTCCGGGTCTGTTCCATCCCATTTTGCATAATTTGAGTCGTTCCAAACAGATCCCAATAACTGTTTCGATGCGTATGTCTCCTCTGAAAAATTGTATTCCTTGCATCGAAATGAGTAGTCATACCACCCGATTGTACCGCAGAATCCCACACCATTTTTTACGAAGGGTGCAGCGTCCAGTGGATGGAAATCGCACTCACGACAAACTACCGCGATGGCATCATATTTTTGCTCGCTCGTAATGTCGGGATGTTCGCTCGCCCAAATATCGTGGTTTCCGGGAACGAATAATTTTGGGCAATCCAAGTTGGATTCGGTGAATGCATTCAGGATGTTGGCGAGTTCAAGCAGGTTGGGTGATAGATCTCCAGCGAGTATGAAGATATCCAAGCCTGCTCGCTCAACCGCTTCGACGATATGCGGAAGAATCTGTTTATTCAACGGGGTGACATCGGTATGCAGATCGGAGGTAACGCCAATTTTCATCTGGTTGGGAGTTAGCTCGCAGGTCCCGATTGGATCAGGATCCTCGCTTCGCGGGACTGGTATTTATCTTCTTGAAGGTCAAACCCGTTGCCGCATCCCCTGAACCTTAAAATGCGCCCGAATCCATCACTCGGGTCAGACCTCCATTTTCTCATACTTGGCGGTGCTATGCAAACTTGGGTTTATCAGTTTGTGGCCGAATACGACATTGATTCTGCATCAAGCGGTTCATAGATGTTGAGGCTACCCTCTTCTTTTCGGGCTTCTTTACGGACAATATACATTCGTTGGTTATCCTTATCATCTATCCACCACTCGCTATCTTTCTTTTGAATCGAAAGGATCGCATTTTGCGAAAGCGGGATTTTGTTCTCTTTGAACTCTTGTCGTAACTCCGCTGAGATATTTTCACTGTTCAGATGGGTTTGATACTTTAACTCAACATCAAACAGCGATACCTGTAGTTCGTCGAGAAATGTCCTTAAACCACTTCCTTCTGGAAGTGCTTCCCTCTGAAGACGAAGTGCCTCAATTGAAGGGGAACGGCCGACTTTGGCAACGGCATCGGCGACAGTCAATTTAATTGTTGGATTGTCTGTTGTTTTGAGAGCGTTGATTAACATGTTCCGTGCCTTGTTCCCCCCGATGTTGCCGAGCGCCGAAGCGGCGATATCTTTAACACTCGCATCACCACGGTCAAAGGCAGAAATGAGCGCATCAACGGAGTCCTCGCCAATCTGACTCAGCGCAAGCCCCGCCTTGAAGCGGATGCCGGGAACCTCCATGCTATCTTCCATCACGGCAATCAGATCCTCAATAGCGGAGGTCGGTTTAAGATGTCCCAAAATGGAGATACACGCCCGTCGAACTTCTTGATTCGGCTCAACCTCCCGTTTGATATATTTCTGTCCCAATTCTACCATCTGTCCATCAGTTATCTTCTGGTATAAAGCTTCGGAACGATGCCGAAATTGTGTGCCGAATGGGTCGTTGAGGGTAACGCGGTTGTTCTCAAGATCGCTCGTGAGCAGCCCCAAGATTTCGGCGGATTCGCGCTGCCGTGGGTTTAGCTGATCGGCGGGTAGCTCATCAACATTGGCTTGCTGAAATTGCTGAAAGAGCGTATTCAATTGACTCAAGGCAACGAGACGCTCTAAGGCTTGGGCAGCCGGTTGACGCAAGGTACTGCCTTCACTGTCTAGAAGCGCGGTCAATGGCTCAACAGCACGTACATCTCCTAAGTTACCGAGTGCATTGACGGTGCCAATCTTTATACCTACTAATTCAATTGTGCGGAATGTAACCTTCGAATCGTGCTTTGCAAATTCGTTGAGTGCTTTTTTATAGTCTTTAATGGTTTGGATGTTTTGTTCATCAATTACGCTTTGGATCGTATCACCTACTTTGATGTTGCCTGTGTCAGCGGGACTTCCCGAAGTCACTTTGATAACGCGTGATCCATCAACTTCCAAGCCAACTCTATCACCCTTTCTTCGGACAGCCAATCGAATTTCTCGACCATCTGTCAGTTTGATGATAAAGTTGTTGTCCTCTTTCATTGCGTTTTTGATGGCTTGTTTATAATCCCCTGTGCTTTGAATTGTTCGTTCACCAATCACATAGGAGATTAGTTCGCCTTTCTCAAGATTGGCTTGGCTTGCGGGACCGTTTGCATTTACGTCAATTACAACCACGCCGGTGGTTGACCAACGGTTGTCGAGATCGTTGTCCAACTGTTGGAGTTCCATTTGCAATTGATCATCGTAATAACGGTTGTCACTGCATCCAGCAACACATAGAATTGTGAATATTAAGAGAAAACTAAGTTGTATTTTCCAAATCATAGGGTCCCTTTCATACAGATTTTCGAGTAGAAATTCTCAACACGTTAAAGGCTCATGTAAAGAAATGTTGCAAAAGAAACCGAGTTTTCAAGAAAAAACTTGGTTTATCTTCGTGAGACACTCCAAATAGGCGCAGTTGGAAACAGCGCCTACCAAACATGGGGAGCGAAAGTGTCTATTTATTTTTAGCGTTCACTATAATTTTCGGGTCAGAAGTTGACAACGACCTCTCGGTTGCCCTGTTCGCTTAACACTTCTAGCAATGGTTTAACAGCTCTTTCGTCACCGAGTTGTTCCAACGCCTGAATCGCATCAACACGCATTGAGGAACCCTTATTCTCGACGATCTCGACCAATTGTTCTACCGCAGTGCCTCCAATTTTGCCCAATGCTTCGACAGCCAGCCCACGTATTTCAGGATCTTCCCTGTCTCTTTGCCATTTGGCTGCACCAGAGTTGACTACTTCTACTAATACCGGAATTGCGCTTTCATCCCCGATTGCACCAAGTGCCTTAATAACGTTCAAACGGGTTTCCCTGCGCTTATGGTCTAGCAATTCTATAAGAATCGGCACAATCTCCTCCGGGTGATCTCTGCCAAGGGAAGCCAACACCCACTGTGCATCGTGCCTGTCACGGTTATCCTTGGACTTGATTGCTTTTTTCAAGGAATTGAGTAACTTTTTTCGGTCAGCTTGTTGGTAGATGCGCTCAAGCGCATCTAGTGCTGCGTTCTGAACGTCAGGCTCACGGTTTCTTAGTGTCTCGAAGACAAGGATTTCGAGGTATTTTCGTTTGTCGTTTTGGTAAGCTTGAAACATGTGCTTACCCCGTTCTTCAATCGATGCGCTCGCCTTTTCTGGCGTTCCATCTTCGTAAAACAATTCAGAGTCGTAGTAGCCGAGAAGGTAGTGTGCCTCCGCATTATCTTGCTCATGTTGAATTGCCAACTTGAACTGTTGGGCGGCACGTTCCTCTTTCCGTCGTTTGTCAGATTTGATCAGTTCTTTGCCCTTGGAAAGGTACGGATTTTGGCTTCCACAGCTGATAAGAAAAGCGGCGATGCCAATTGCAACAATAGGTAACTTAAAATATCTCTTCATGTTTACTCCAATCGGTAAGGTACGATATGTCGCGCGCTAAACAGATTTATAATAGTTTTTGTTGCTGTTCTTCAGTATCGGAATCCTCCGAATCTTCAGAGGAATCTTCGGTGTTTTCTGCGAGTTGAAGATCTTCTGCGGTCTCTTCTGGTTCAGGGGTTTCATCGGTGGACGCTTCTTGGTCGGAAGTGCTTGCCGTATCAGAGGAGCCGACTGCTTTCTGCAATGTAATAACAGGCCGTTCATCAAATCCCCATCCTTTGTAAGCGGTTATGATTGCTTCTTCGGACCGGGAAAGCTCAATCTGAAGGGTTGTGATGCCATTTTCTTGTGCAACCTCCTCAGTGGACTGGATTAATCTATCTGCGACCGCGAATTGCCGGAAGGGCGCAGAAACCGCCAACTGGCCCACCTCGCCAATTTCAGGATTGAGGGGGTGCCGCTCAAGCCGGATGTTTCCGATCGCATGTCCGCTTGCTTCAGCGACAATTCGAAAGACCTCTCCCTTCTGTGTCCGTGAGAGATCTTCCTGTAGTTCTTGATCAATTTCTTCTGTAGTTTTGCCGGTAAAGCAGTACTGCTCCAAAGCTTTCGCGTCGTTTGCAGCGGCGGATCGAATTCGTAATGTTGTAGTGAGTTCAAATTCTTGATTTGCCATGTTCTTTCTCCGTTGGTTAAAGATGTGCAAGGCTGTTGTTTTTACATAATGGTAAACATATGTTAACTATTGTAACATAATATAAGTCCGAGGGCAAGAGAAAAGTCCACTGACGTAGGGCTATTTATAGTGGATCTTAGGATTAATGAGACCCTCCAAGCCGGTGCGGTTGAAAACCGCCCCTACCGGGTTGGACTGAATTCATAGCATAAGTCCGAGGGCAAGGGAAAAGTCCACTGACGAGGCTCATAATGTGTCCTGACCAGCGCGTAACTGACGTTCAGCGTCTACTACGTCACGATTGATTTTGTCGAGACACCGATCTACCTTATCCAGTAGCGCATCATGTCCAACCGCTGCTCGGCGTACCTGCCGAAGCAGATCTATCACGAGTCGAAACGCCCGCACAAAGTCGCCGTCAGCTAAGTTTACATATTGGGGCAGCGTTTCAAATTCACAACCTTGACTCCACGCAAGCATCGCTGCGCTCATTTTCGTTACTATATTCGGTGTCACCGGATCAACTTGGTACTTTTCCTCCAATATCCGGATTGTTTCGATTTCCTTGTCTACTGTGCGGAGTAACCGTTTAATCTTTTTATCTTCGAGTTTTCTATAGTATCCCCAGTCTTTTCTGTCTTCACAAACAATTGCCATTGCTAAGACATTGAGTTCGTCTTCGCTCAATTTTTCAAAATAACCTTTGAAAAGGAGTTGCGTTACCTGTGCTTCGTAGCCGTAAATTTGCGATGCAATCTTCCCTCGACCGAGTACTCCGGAGGTATCGATATATCCAAGTTCTTCGAGAATTTTCAAGCGCGACGCGATCTGTTTTCGTTGATAACTTTCAAGCAAGCCTTTCCTATTTTGAAGTTTCTCAATCCGATTCTCAGCTTGTGTGATTTTGCGGTAGCTTTGGTCGCAGCTTTTGAATTGTTTGCAGTTATGACAGAGATTTTCATTTTTTGTGGACTCCATGTGCCGCAGCCGACGTTCAGCCCGCATGAAAGTCTGACGTAGTCCTTTCCGATTTTTTCGCCTCCCCCCTTTTCGCTTCAGTGCACGACGTTCCGTTTTCAGAAGTCTGCGCT
Source organism: Candidatus Poribacteria bacterium (assembly GCA_965208425.1). Classification (GTDB taxonomy): domain Bacteria; phylum Poribacteria; class WGA-4E; order WGA-4E; family PCPOR2b; genus PCPOR2b. The sequence goes on from OZ242335.1 coordinate 1,759,245, forward strand.
GTTCGATAATCCGGTCTCGAAGTTGGTTATAGCTGCCAACTTGATCAGATGCATCAACACCATCATGAATACAGGTCGGTTCAGAGAGTTTTTTCAGCGTTGCGGAGGTGTGTTGAATCTGTGCTTCTGTCTTCTGGACTCGATCAAGGTTTTGGAAGTTACTCAGGCTTTGAGTGCATACATCGTAAATGTCGTCTCCATATTTGTCATAAAGATTCAGGATACTTGAATAGGAGAGGTTGAACTGGCTTTCGATCGGTTCAATTTTGCCTGAGAGGATCCGTTTGACACTCTCAACATGCGCAAATTTTGGGAAAACGCGTGCATAAACATAACCGATTGGATCAATCCCACGCCGTCCAGCCCGTCCCGACATCTGATGATACTCACGTGCCTTCAGGTAGCGGAAATTAATACCATCATATTTTTCTAAACTCTCAAAAACAACCGTACACGCCGGCATATTGATGCCAACCGCAAAGGTTTCCGTCGTGAAAAGCAGCTGAATCAGTCCAGAGGTGAACAGTCGTTCAACTACCTCTTTCAAGGTCGGCAGCATACCCGCGTGATGGTATGCAATACCTTTGGACACAAGACGACGGAAAGTTTGGATATTACGTTCGTTTCCGATATTGTATTGTGTACATAACAGATCGAATAAATGAAGAATTTCTTTCCGTTGTTCCGAGGTCAGGAAAGTCCGGGTGGCATAACGCGCTGCGTTTTGCTCACAAACCTTGCGGCTAAAACAGAAATAAAGACAAGGGAACTTGTTCTGGTGCTGAATGTAGGCAATTAGGTCTTCCTGAATGAGATAATCGCGTAACCCATCTTCAAGTGTTTCACCCGCATCGGAATTATCGGAGTCTTCGCCGATGTCGCGGAAATCGTCATGACCATAGATTATAGACTCTTGAATCTGTTGTAATGCCTTAAGATCACCTATGCCGTATCCTTCCAGGTAGAGGTGATGCTCCAAAGGAACGGGACGTTCCAGTTCCTCAATGACGTTAATCTCCACCTCTCGGACAGTCCGCATCCATTCGGCAAATTGATTAATGTTTGGGATTGTCGCACTTAAACAGACAAATTTAATATTCTGAGGGGCAAAAATGATGCTCTCTTCCCAAACTGTCCCACGCTCAATATCGTTGATATAGTGGATTTCATCGAAAATAACGTATTCTACATCGTCCAAGCGGGTGATATCATCAAAGATTGTATTACGGAAAATCTCCGTTGTCATCAACAGCACTTGAGCCGATTGGTTTAGCACTACGTCGCCCGTGACAATTCCAATACGGTCGCCGTAAGTCCCATAGAAATCTCGATACTTCTGATTGCTCAGTGCTTTGATCGGTGCCGTATAAATCACACGACGCCCCATCTCTATACATTTTTCAATAGCATATTCGGCAAGCACGGTTTTGCCTGCTCCCGTGGGGGCAGTGACAAGTACGGAGTGATTCCGATCTATTGCATGGATTGCTTCCTCCTGAAACGGATCTAATTGTAACCCCTTGTACAGCATTCACATCTCCTAGAAATAACGCAAGTTGCTAGGTATGGTCGCTGCCTGTCTGAATCAGGATCCTCCCCGATAGATCGTCCCCTGATTCATCGGGACAAGCCGTAGTAAACACGCGTGCCCCCCGATACATCCCCAATAAAATCGGGACAGGCTGGATTGAAGGATTTACAGGATAGTACCTGTGAAACAACCCATAATACGAATGAAGCCAAGTAGTCTGACTATGGACATTGCACACCACCATGATTCAGCAGTTTGGCAGGGCACTGACAGGTGAAAAAAATATTTTCAATAGCCTAGACGGGTATTCGTAATTGGCGGGTGTGCCGAGGATCCCGATGGCCACTATACTTTAGCGGTTTTACATAAGTGTACTATGCTGAAGCGGTTGCCTGTAAAAGGTTTGTTGACCTGCCATATTAGCATTGATTAAGGTTTGCTGATGCGATATTAGCATCGACTAAGGTTTGCTGACTGCCATATTCTGTTCGTTAAGGTGTGCTAATCTGTCAAATCAGCATCAATTTATGATCAAATCCACTGCAGCTTCGCAAAGATGGCTTATCACAATTTATATGACAGAGTACTAGTACTCTGTCAGGCAAATTATGCTTGTGTATATTGATTGAAAGCAAACAATAACATATTAGAACTTACGAACTTCTGTAGTGAACAACGATCGTTGTTCACTATGGTCTTTTCTATGGAGTCTCTGTTGTAGTTGCCCGATTTATCGGGCGTTGGTGGGCATGCGGTGCGGCGATAAATCGCCGAACTACAGGATTTTGAGCGTTCAACTGCGTAAGTCCTGATATATAGCAGTTGCAAAACTTATATGACTGAGTACTAGTACTCTGTCAGGCAAATTATGGTTGTGTATATTGATTGAAAGCAAACAATAACATATCAGGACTTGCCCAGCCGAACGGTCAAAGCCCTTTCTCACCCTTTAGCGGGCACGGAGCGGTGTGTGGGAGGGGCATCTCCCGCGAAGCGAGGATCCCGATAAATCGGGACCTGCCCCGATACGCCCGATGAATCGGGCAACTACAATCTGGAATGCGTAAGTCCTATAATTGTAAAACTTATCTGACTGAGCACTAGGTTCTGTTGACGTTTTTCTATCAACAAATCCTGTAGGTCGAGATTCATATCTCGACACTCCAATGCCATGTTGGACAATTGAACGACAGCAGGGCAACCACAAGGGTTGCCCCTACAAGGATTGATCCAATGTAGGGGCCGGTCCCCAATGGAATCGGGATCCCAAGCGACCCCGATAGATCGGGATTAAGAAGCTTGCGCCTGCCCAAAACAGAAAAAACGGAAGACTGAAGTGCGTAATCGTCTCAAATGCACCAAGATAGATTCAACTCGTCAAATGCCAACACACCCTAGCAACTAACGTTAGCAATAACTGGTGAAGTGATTATAACCGTTTCCTTTTTTTTTGTCAATTATGAAATGAATTTATTACGGTCATTTATAGTGGACTTTAGAACCTATTTTAAAAAGACAGGACTTACGCAAATTTAGTACGCAGAGCGAGATTTTTTTATTTTTAACCCCCTAAATCCCCCTTATCAGGGGGACTTATGAACCAGCTGCGTAAGTCCTAACCGTATCAAATGACTTTTCAAACAGGCTCTTAGAATTCATGAGACACTCCAAATAGGCGCAGTTGCAAACAGCGCCTACCAAGTTGGGCGGCTGGAAACAGCGCCTACCGGGTTGGGGTGAATTATGATCCTATGAATTTATTAAAGTGTGGTTGATGCCTTCATGTCCTTAAAAAATCCGCTTGCAAACCATTCCAATGCGTGCTATGCTTTTGCACTCAATAACTCAATGCTGCCTATAGCAAAAATGGATCAGTCGCTGCAAATTCAATTGGTTTCATAAGGAGCCCCCCTTTATGTTTAAGCGTTATTTAGTTCCCGCTTTGATTAGGATTTGTAAGCAACATCATCCTATCGCACGCATCGGTTTATTGATATCCGTCGTTGGTTCTCAAAACATATCCGCTCAACAACAGATAGCCGTAGACACCCACGCTATCTTTCAACAGAGCTGTCTTATCTGCCATGGTCCCGACGGCGCTTATAAAGAATCCCTCTTAATGGAACACAATGCACTCATTGAAAAAGGAAGCGTTGTGCCGGGAAACCCTGATGCGTCTGAACTGTATAGCCGACTGCTAACTACTGACGCTGCCAAACGGATGCCGCTCGGACAACCCCAACTCCCTGCTCAATCGATTAACACGATACGTAACTGGATATTGGCTGGCGCTCCCGATTGGGCGCCGGTGGCTACAACCGATGGCGACTTCATCTCTCCTGCTGAAACACTCAATACTATTGAGACTCACCTGATGTCCCTCACACCGTTTGACCGTGCGTTTGCCCGTTACTTCACAACGACACACCTCTATAACGCAGGGGAGTCCGTGGGGATACTCCAAGAGTATCGTAAAGCACTCTATAAACTGGTCAATAGCCTCTCATGGGGAAGTACAGTCATCAACCCAAAACCCATCGACCCACAAGGGACTATCTTCTATATTGACCTGCGACACTATGAGTGGGATCGCAATGATGGGTGGACGCAGATAGAAACGGCATATCCCTACCACATCTCGTTTGATGCACCGGCACAGACCGCACTGAAGGCACAACTGACGCGGTTACAGGGGGAGATGAAGTCTAATATACCATCAGTTCACGTCGATTGGTTTGTCGCACAAGCATCTCTACCCCCACTATACCATGACCTACTCTCTCTCCCACTGACAGATAGGGAGTTAGAAACCCGACTAGAGGTTGATGTTATTCGTAATCTAGTCAATGCACCGGGGGTGCGTGTCTGGCGGGCAGGGACCAACAATTCAGGAGTCTCTAATAACAACAGGGTTATAGAACGACACACCTCTCAGCATGGCGCGTATTGGAAAAGTTACGACTTTGCTGGGAGTGTTGGGACACAGAACATCTTCACCCACCCACTCTCTTTCACCCCTGATGGTGGGGAGGTTATCTTTAATCTTCCCAACGGGTTACAAGCCTACTACGTTACCAATGCGTCTGGTTTCCGTCTGGACGATGCACCAATAAACATAGTTTCTAACCCTGCCGCAAGTGACCCAACGGTACGAAATGGACTCTCCTGTTTCGGTTGTCATACGGAGGGGATGAAGACGTTTGAGGACGAGGTGCGTACCGTGATAGAGAGTAATGCCACTCCCGCTTATGACAAAGCGCAAGCGTTGAGACTATATGTTGAACAATCAGAGATGGACGCACTCTTACAGGAGGATACGGATAGGTATAGGGTTGCCCTTGAGGCAACAGGTGGTGCGTTTGGAGGAATAGAACCCATCTCCCGTTTCCATGAGGTGTTTCAAGGACCTGTGAATGCTGCGTATGCCGCTGCTGTGGTTGGGTTAGAGATGGAAGCATTCTTGGAGAAGATACGTGAGAATGTAGGGTTACAGAACGTAGGCTTGTTGGTGTTGGACAGCCCAAATGGGAGTATGAAACGAGACGCATGGACTGAAGGTTTTGATGATGTGATATTTGCGCTGGATTTCCCTGAGTCTCAAGTTGATAGTCCGTCGCAGCCGGACCGGTTACCGGGTGCGTTTGTCCATATCCCTGACTCCAATCTGCGTACCGCAATAGCGGAAGCACTTGGCAAAAGCGCTAATGCCCCAATCACCGTGGAGGAGATGGAAGGATTAGGAAGACTTGTGGCGCGGAATAGGCGTATTCAAGATTTAACGGGACTTCAGTTTGCAACAAATCTGAGCCAGTTATATCTTGAAGATAATCAGATTTCCGATCTCTCACCGATAGCAGGCTTAATTAAACTGAACATACTTGACCTTAACCGCAACTCCATATCCGATCTATCTCCCGTGAAGGACTTAAAAAATCTCACTTTTCTGAGACTTTGGGGGGACCGTCAGTTGCTATCCGACCTGTCGCCGGTTGCAGGATTAATTAATCTGCGGTATTTGCGTGTTGTTTTCAACAGTGTTTCCGATCTGTCACCGGTTGCAGGATTAATTAACCTTGAATATTTAGGTGTAACCGATGGTAACGTTTCCGACTTATTACCGGTTGCAGGATTAATCAATCTGGAAGAGCTAGATTTTGGTAATAACATAGCATCTGATCTATCACCACTTGCAGGATTAATTAACCTGAGAAGGATTGTCTCGTGGGGCAACGATATATCCGATTTATCGCCACTTGCAGGATTAACCAAGCTGGAGATAATCAGCTTTGGAGGTGCAGAGATATCAGACCTTAAACCTTTGGTGGGTTTGACAGGTTTGAAAGAGGTATATTTTTCTGGTAGCAATATACTGGATCTATCACCACTTGCGGGTTTAACCGAATTAGTTCGTCTGGATCTTAGTAGCAACAACATCTCAGATATATCTCCTCTCAAAAGTTTAACCAATCTGAAATGGTTAGGTGTTGCTGCAAACAAGATTTCTGATTTTTCGCCTTTGGATGGGTTACGTGAGAATACAAATATCGCTTGGCACAACAATCCGGGATTCCCAAAAGGGGGTCCCAAGATAGAGGGACCGTGGTTATGGGTTGTGTTACCGCAGGCAAGACTTGACAGCAGCACAGATTTATTGGCAGAAGCGAGTGGGGGCACGGTGACAGAGGTAGAGGTAGCTACTCATGGGGCAACGGAGGGAAAGTCTGTTGGGGAAGACGTATGGACCTCCCACAAACTTCCAACTACGGGCTGGCATAATATTGAAGATATGCTGAAGCGTTCCATTGATGGTGGAGTCATCTATGGTTCTGTGTCCCTTTATTCATCACGAGAGCAGGACACAACGATGTACGTCGGTGGTCAACACGAAGTAAAGGTCTGGCTCAATGGAGTTTTGATTCACCAGCACAACCATAGGAGGTGGGCTAACGATTACAGTGATTTTTTCCCGGTCACGCTTCAGCAAGGGCGAAATGTACTGTTAGTCGCTGTTGCTGCCCATGCTAATGGCTTCTTTGGATTTGAACCCGGCACCGACTATACGGTGTCAACTGGTGTTGGCTACGTCTTTTCCAAAACGCCAATCCATGCGGGTGATACTTTTATCTTTGACGTCCGCGCAGAAAATATTACGGACTTGGCTGGCTGGCAATTCGATATCGTCTTCGATCCCGCTGCCCTTGAAGCCATTGACGTAACCGAAGGTGATTTCCTGAAGACCGATGGCGGAGCCACCTTTTTTCAGGGTGGGACCATTGATAACGCAGCGGGTAAAATCACGGGACTCAGCGCGGCGCGGCTGTCTGCCCAAGGTGTGAGTGGCACCGGCACCTTGCTTCAGGTGAGGTTCAAGGCAAAATCTGCCCGCGAGACACAGCTGACACTGGATAGGTTCCAGTTCGGTTCCGCCACCGGTGATACTATTCCTGCCGGACCGCGTGAAATCTACTTCACCGTCGAGGGACGCCTAGCGACCGGGGACGTGAATCGAGATGGGGTTGTCAGCATTCTGGATCTGATTCTTGTCGCACAACAGTTGGGGAAAAGGGTGTCTGCCGGCTCCGCGGTGGATGTCAACGGCGATGGGATTGTCAGCATCCTCGATCTCAGCCGTGTGTCGCAGGCGATTGGCAACCTAGCTGCGCCCCCCACCCCCTCGGCCTCCTTATCAGGGGGAGAGGGAAGGGTAGATGCTGCGACGATAGAAGCGTGGATTGCACAGGCGCGGTTGGCAGATGACGGTTCGCACCCCTTCAAAGAAGGCATCAAGAATCTTGAAAACCTACTAGCCTCGCTGATTCCCAAGGAGACTGCGTTGTTGGCAAACTATCCGAATCCGTTTAACCCAGAGACGTGGATACCATATCAACTGTCAGAACCAGCAGATGTGACACTGACAATTTATGATATAAACGGGGAGATGATTCGGCGTTTGGTGGTGGGGCATCAAGCAGCGGGTATGTATCGGAGTCGGGACCGCGCAGTCTATTGGGACGGACGGAATCAGCTTGGAGAGTCTGTCGCTAGTGGTCTCTATTTTTATTCGTTGACAGCGGGTGATTTCACAGCAACCCGTCGAATGCTGATACTGAAGTAGAATTGGTTCATTGGTTCATTATAGTAGATCTTAGAATTAATGAGACGCTCCAAACCGGTGCGGTTTCCTAACCGCACCTACCGGAGGGCGAAAGTGTCTATTTATTTTTATTTAGGAGTTACGCACTTGAGTAGGGAACAACGATCGTTGTTCCCCGCGAAACAGAGCCCGTGCCTAAGATTACGCAAGTTGCTAGTGTATTATTTGGTGATGAGCGTAATCATAGTAGTGATGAGAAACAAAACGACCTTTATCTCGAATCCAGCGGCAGTGACCGCATGAATAGAGCGGGGTAGCCGTTGGGTGATTAAACTGTTTGTCACCTCTATCCGCTTCCTGTGGTGATGGTGTATGTAAACTTCGTCCCCTTGATATTGCCGCTTGCTGTTTTTTTTGCGCAACGGTTTGAGCATGATACCCGCTTCAGCTAAGGCATCTTCAATCCCATAATTGCAGTAAGCTCTATCAGCATAAACGGTTGCCCCTTGAAGTAAATCAAACGGATAACACCGCAACCCTAAAACATCACCAAAACTGCCCGGTGTTAAGAAAAACTCAACCGGTACACCGCTTTCAGTGACCATCAGATGCAGTTTGAGTCCATAGAAGTATCTCCGTTTGCTGGTTATCACCCCACGCCAGACTTCCCCTTGATAAAGTTTTGCATTAGAGATACGAATGGGGTCACACGCTGGGACGGGATACGAGTCGATGACATAGAGTTGGTCTGGGTTTTGGGCTTTACAGTCTGTGGCAAGTGATTCAAAAAGTGTCTGAAACATCGGTGCAATTTGATGAAGTCTTCGATTGAATCGTGTTTTACTGAGCATATTGGGAATATATCCCTGCTCCTTGAGTAGCTGTCGTGCCATCTGTTGATTGCCACCGAACAGTTCTGCTGCGACTAAGGCAGTGGTCATTACTTCTGCGGCAGACATTTTGGCTCTTGGGTCGTCTTGATAGCCGTGTTCAATTAACAGATCGTCACAAAGTGTATAAAATGCTACGATTACTAAGTCCATGGGATTCTCCTGTTTTAAGAGTTTTGTTTTGCCTAACAAACACTCTAACGGAAATTCCATGGATATTCAACTAGCAACTTGCGTTATAATAACCTAAGTTGCTAGTCAGCTCCTAGGTTGAGTTGTCACATAAAGTTTGTACGCCTGACGCACAAGTTTCGTTGATTTTGTAGCGGGGAATGGATCGCAGATTGGGCAATCTGCGCCACGATTAGCAATATTTGCACTACAACTACTATTTTATGACATAACCCAAGTTGTTAGAGTCAGAGAGAAACCGAGTTTTGAAGAAAAAACTCGGTTTATAGTGCTTGGTTTATCAACTAGCAACTTGCGTTATAATAACCTAAGTTGGACGTATGCAGTGGATTTGTCAATCCACTGCGAGCGGTAATGGGCTCTATTCAGTTCCCATTCTTCCGTTTTACGACATTTTCCATAACTAGCAACTTGCGTTAAGATTACTGTAGTTGCCCGATTTATCGGGCGTATCGGGGCAGGATGCCCCTCCCACGTACAGGTCAGAGACTCCTCCAATAAAATTGGAGCCGTCGAAAATCGGGATCGGAATGGAGATTTTGAGTGTTCAACTGCGTAAGTTCTATTTATTTTTAGAATTCACCATAATAGGAGATGGCCACGGTTATCTCATACTCAGAAAGGAATAAGATAGATATGGCAGAAAAAAAACGGGTGCTCATTACCGGTGGAGCAGGCAAAATCGGCAGTACACTGTGGAGTGCTTGGGAAAAGGAAGATAAATACACCCTGACATTGGTAGATATCAAGGAGGCTGATAGTACGAAATCCCGCGTTGAAGTGGGAGATGTTCGAGACTATCAGCGAATGCGAGAACTTTGTAAAGATCAAGATGTCGTCGTGCACCTCGCGCTTGTGTCCTCAAACGATTTTGGCAAGGTGCCGGGCGAAGTGAGCGATATCGGTGCTTCAATGCTCCTATTTGAAGCTGCTCGTGAAGAGGGTGTCCAGAAGATTGTGTTTGCGTCCACAAATCACGTCACAGGTTGGAATGAACGGATAAGTTCACCGCCACGATTCTCCACAGCGGAACAGATCAGTCCTGATGGATGGTATGGCGCGATGAAAGGGATGGCGGAAGTTGCCGGACGCTACCTCGTCAATGAGTTCGACATGCGCTTCATCAGCATCCGTATCGGTACGTTCACCGGTGGGTATGAAGCGGAACATTTACGCACCTGTAGCACGCTTCTGACACCACGCGACTGTGCCCAGCTTTTTGGACTAGCAGTTGATTATGAAGGGCCTGTGAAATTTCTTATCACGTATGGCAGGTCTGCCAATTCGACCGCCTACCAGCAGAGCTATCTTGATATTAGTGGTGCCGTTGAGATCCTCGGCTATCAGCCGCAAGATAACTTGATGAAAACGCATCTTCCTCAGTTGCTATCCAATGATGCGTGAAATGTGAAGGGAGTGTATCATCATGGCAGACAAAATTAAAATCGGTGTAATCGGGTGCAGAGTTGGTCGAGCGTGGGTAGCAGGTGCAAAAGCGGGCGAAGATACTACCGCTTGGGCGGTGGCAGATCTGAATCAGGAGCTTGCTCAACAGGTTGCTGCCGATAACGATGTTTCCAAAGTATATAGTGACTATCAGGAGTTGCTGGCGGACGATGAAGTGGAAGCGGTTGGAGTTGCCACAGCCCCAGATGTACGGAAGCCGATGGTAATCGATGCGTTGAACGCAGGCAAGCATGTGCTGGTGCAGAAGCCACACGGTCGCAACGCCGCCGATGTGGAGGAGATCAACAGCGTGGCGGCATCCACCGGGCAAACTCTTGTATACTCCTACTTCATGCGGCACGAGACAGAAAACAGAAAGACCCGTCAAATCATCGCATCAGGAGAAATCGGGCAGGTATACCACGCACGGGTGCACTATTATTACCGGGAACGCGGGGTCAACTATGAACCGGGACCGGGCAGAGATTGGCTGTATCGGTGGGGGTTAAAGGGCGGTGCGTTGGGGCAGCACGGCTCACACTATCTCGATCAGGCGTGGTTTCTGATGGGCTGCCCGCAACCCGAATGGGCATTTGCTGTCAGTCATAGCGCATTTCCAACGACACTAGAGGTAGAGCATCATTCTGAGGATTACCTCAGTTTTCTGGTTGGGTGCACCAACGGTATCACAATCCAGATGGATACCTCTGCTGTCATTCCGACATGGAAAGACCGTGCGTGGGATCTCCGTATACGAATTTTAGGCACGGCTGGCACAATCGAGCAGGAATCCACCTCCCAGCTTTCAGGAACAAAACGCACTGGAACACGCCGACTGCTTGGCGCGATCTACACCGAAGGTGACGATTTCGTTGACGAATATGTGGCACATAGTGATGGCGATTTCAACGGGGAGATCCGCGATTTCGCTGGCGCGATTCGTGGTACAAACCCGCCTGATGTGTCACCTGCCGACGCGCTGACGTTCATGAAATTGCTGGACGCGATCTATTTGAGCGCGGAGACCGGGGAGAAGGTGCAGATTTCTAAAGGAGGTTATATTTGAAAACTGTAGTGACCTTCCTGATTTTTTTATTGCTGTTTGTACCAACCAGTTTTGCACAAGACTACACGCAATGGGATTTGCCCGAAAGTGCCAGAGCGCGGCTCGGTCAAGGCAGCATAACAGGTAATATTGCCTATTCACCTGATGGAACTAGGCTTGCAGTCGCCGGTAGTATCGGTATTTGGGTGTATGATACGACGACGCATCAAGAAGTCGCCCTGCTCACCGGGCATACGAGTTGGGTCGAAAGCGTAGGGTTCAGTCCAGACGGTACCACGATCGCAAGTGGAAGCAATGACAGGACGGTGCGGCTGTGGGACGTTGCTACAGGGGCGCATCGGCACACCCTCACTGGACATACGAGTGCGGTCTTAAACATCGCACTCAGCCCGGACGGCACCACAATCGCAAGTGGTGGCGGGTGGCGAGACAATACGGTGCGGCTGTGGGACATTGCTACAGGGGCGCATCGGCACACCCTCACTGGGCATACGGGTTGGATCGAAAGCATAGCGTTCAGTCCAGACGGTACCACGATCGCAAGTGGAAGCAATGACAGGACGGTGCAGCTGTGGGACGTTGCTACAGGGGTGCATCGGCACACCCTCACTGGGCATACAGGTTGGGTCGAAAGCGTAGTGTTCAGTCCAGACGGCACTAAAATCGCAAGTGGAAGCACGGATAAGACGGTGCGGTTGTGGGACGTTGCTACAGGGGCGCATCAGCACACCCTCACTGGGCATACAGGTTGGGTCGAAAGTGTAGCGTTCAGCCCGGCTGGCATCACACTCGCAAGTGGTGGCGGGCGGCCAGGCAATACGGTGCGGTTGTGGGACGTTGCTACGGGGACGCATCGGCACACCCTCACTGGGCATACGAGTGCGGTATTAAACGTCGCACTCAGTCCAGACGGCAATACAGTCGCAAGTGGAAGCAAGGATAAGACGGTGCGGCTGTGGGACGTTGCTACAGGGGCGCATCGGCGCACCCTCACTGGACATGCGGGTGAGGTCAATAGCGTGGCCTTCAGTCCAGATGGTACTACGCTCGCAAGTGGGAGTGAGGACGGGACAATCCTCCTGTGGGAACTCCCACACCTCACAGGGGACGTCAATCAGGACGGCGTCGTTAACATCCAAGATTTGGTCCTCGTCGGTTCAAATTTTGGGAAGACCGCAGAGGGTGGTGCGGATATCAATGGGGATGGCGTGATTGACCTCCGAGATCTAGTCCTCGTTGCCAAGGCGTTTGAGAGCGCGGGAAATTGATGGCAAGTGGTGTCTATTTCTATCAATTTCGGGCGGGGAATTATACTGCGGTACAGCGGATGGTGATTGTCAAGTAGGCGCGTAGGCGTGCAAATTGGGGTGAGAAATCGAGTTTTTCTAATTTTGACTGGACGCGAAGGAGAGCCGCGCAGCACCTGTATGTCATGAATTCACCGTCGGGTCATTGAGTGGGGCCGGACGTTCATCGTGACTGAAATGGAGGAGAACGGGCATACTTCTACGGTTTTGCTTATGCACCCCGTTCCTTTGGCAACGCGCTCCAAAAGGCATTTGGTGAACTTGGGAGGGCTGTCCGAGGTGTTGTGAATGTGCCGCTGTTAGGAACCCCTCTGTCACAGCAGAATAGAGTTAGCCAAAAACATGAAGTGACAGTTTCTTAGCTTGAAGTGAGAATAAAAAAATCAAAAAAAGAGGGCGATCTATAGTCGGTCTATCACTGAAATTCCTTGACAATATAATGAGTCAATCAGTATAATTTAGCGATTTTCTGGGCGGGTGTAGCTCAGTGGTAGAGCATCAGCTTCCCAAGCTGAGGGTCGCGGGTTCAAGTCCCGTCACCCGCTTATCTGTCTTTGGGATTGGGGCATTAGATAGCGTGGATACACCAACAACTGCTATGCTGGTGTGTGGGACTTGTGGCCACCATACATCTGAGCCGTGCACCTAATGCAGTTTTTAATTAGAGGTTCGAGAGGAAGTAGATGGATCAAGGTAGACGTTTGACAAAAGAAGAGGTAAAAAGCGATCAGTTCGTTGATAGTACGCTACAGGTCTATGAATTCCTCAAGGCGAACCTAAAATCGATTATTGTTGGTGTAACAATAGTTATCTTGGTGGTCGGTGGTTTTGCCTTTTATCAGCACCAGCAACAGACCGCACGCGCAGAAGCCTTTTTGAAATATACCGAAGCTATTGAGAAATATCAGGAAGCCGAGAGTGATTGGTTTGATGTCGATGGAACAGAAAAGCCCTTTGAAACTGCTACAACCCAGCTTCAAGCCATTTTCCAAAAATACCCTGAGACTTCTGTTGCGGATAAAGCGCGATACAATTATGCAAAAGCACTGTATTATGAAGGGGACTATGACGGTGCAATTACCCACTTTCAAATGGTCGTGAACGAGCACCAACCGGAAAACCAGATTCTCGCTTTATACGCTCAAAAAGCGATTGGCAGCTGCTATGAACAGAAAGGCGAATACCAAAAAGCAGTTGAGGCATATACTCCCGCAGAGGATAAACTGCCTCAGATTGCCATGCGCGATTATGCTTTTTCGGATTTTCGGTTGAGTCAAGCACGTTGCTATGAGAAACTTGGTGATTTTGATAACGCACTAGCAATCTACAAAGATATCATAGATCTCTTTAAGACCAACTTGGAAAAAGCGATTCAGCAAAAAGGTCGTGACTTAATTCCCGGGGCAAAAACACTGATTGCGAGCCTTCCGCAGCCACCGAATGTAACAGCCGCTGAACGATTAGAAAGTGAGGGCAACTATCACGAAGCCTTCGCTGCCTATACCAAAGCGATCCATGACTACAAAGTTGATAAAGATATTCATGGGGGACTCACCGACGAACGACGCGAGGCTATCAATCGGTTTGAGAAAAGCGCAAACGATTTTCTCATGAGCTTGCGTAATGCTCGGCGTGCTGAGTCAGAAGGACAGGACCCCTTGAACGACTATGTGCAAGCGGTCGGTCTCGGTGGGCGCAATTTCTATGAAAAGGTCTTTGGATTTGCGCCGCACCGTTCGCTCTATGAAAAAGCACTTTTCCACCGTGATAAACTTCAACGTATGCCATAGTGAAGTTGTTGGGGCAGATTGATTTGCCCATCGTATGGAAACTTGGTGAATTCAGCGAATGAGGTCAATCTTATGATATCACCTCACACTGAAAAAGTGTTAGAATATGATAAGCTGAAGGCATTGCTTAAGCAGTATGCGCATTCCCAACTGGGAGCGTCACGGGCAGCAAAGTTAAAGCCGTTCCGGCAGCTTGATACGATTCGTCATCATCAGCAGCTATGTAGCGAGTCGAAAGCCTTCTACCAGACTTCCGACGGTTTTCCCCTGCAAGGTTTGAAGGATATTTCCCCGACGCTCCATAAAGTGGTCAAGCCCGGTGCTATTCTAGAAGTGGAGGAGTTACTTAGTATCGCTCGTGTGGCGACAGCGGCTCAGAATGTCCAGCGATCCGTTAAAAGGCGAAATCCGAAAGATTTCCCCAAGCTTTCCTCGATTGTTCGCAATCTTCCGACCTTTCCCGAACTTACCCAATCTATTGACAGATGTCTCAGTCCCGATGGTGAAGTCCTTGATCACGCTAGCCCGACGCTGCGATCCATTCGCCGGAAGTTGGTGCACACACGAACAAACATTCAATCAAAGTTAGAGAGTCTTCTCCAATCTCCCAACCATCAGCGATCTATCCAAGAACACGTTATCACCTCCCGCAATGATCGCTATGTTGTTCCCATCAAACAGGATTCAAAGCACAATTTCCCCGGTGTTGTTCAAGGACAATCCTCAAGCGGAGCGACCGCTTTCATCGAGCCGTTTGGTGTTGTAGATCTCAACAACGAGCTGCACCAGCTATCAGATGAGGAACGCCAAGAGATACGGCGTATTCTTCTTGAACTTAGCGACTTGGTTCGCGAACATCTGGCATCGCTGGAACTTGCCTTGGACATCTTGGGGGGACTCGACTTTCTAGGAGCAAAAGCGCAATTAAGTATAGAACTCAATGGCGTTGAGCCAGTGCTTAACACACAGGGTGCCATCAAGTTGATAGAAGCGAGACACCCGCTCCTTGAAATTAAACTTCGAGACAGCGCGAAATTGAAGGAAGAGGAACACGATCCTAACCTGCCGGAGCGAATTGTACCAACTGATGCAACGCTCGGTGACACATTCCGCACCATGGTTATCACCGGACCGAATACGGGCGGGAAAACTATTGTCCTCAAAACGATTGGCTTACTCACGCTCATGGCGCAGTCCGGGTTACACCTCCCTGCAAAGATGGGGAGTGAAATTGGGATCTTCGATCAAATGTTCGCTGACATCGGTGACGAGCAGAGCATCGAGCAGAATCTCAGCACTTTTTCGTCCCATATCACCAAGATTATCTCCATCTTGAAAGCAGCAGATGAGAATTCACTGGTGCTATTGGATGAAATTGGGGCGGGCACAGACCCAACGGAGGGAGCGGCGCTTGGCATGGCAATATTAGACTGGTTAGGCACGCGTAAAGCTCGCACTGTTGCGACAACCCACTACGGAGCACTGAAAGCGTACGCACATGCACAGGAGGGTATGGAAAACGCCTCAATGGAGTTTGATTGGCAGACGCTGCAACCCACCTATCGTCTTCAGATTGGCGTTCCCGGAAGTAGTAACGCCTTCAAAATTGCACAGCGGTTAGGTATGCCTGACGCAGTCACCGATGCGGCTAAAGCGTACATAGGCAACCAAACCGTTGCCGTGGAAGATCTCATTGTCAGTATGCAGGCATCCCAAAACGAGCTTGATGTTGAACGTGAAATAGTGCAGGAGAAACTCCAAGTAGCGGATAACGCCGCCAGAAAGCATAAGGCGCTAATCAACCAGATCGAGACGGAGCGGGAAGAACTTCGGGACCAAGCCGAGCAGGAAGCTGCTACAATCCTCAAAGATGCTCGTAAACTTGTTGAGCAGACAATAGCAGAGGTACGGCGGGAAAATGCCTCAAAAAATAGTGTCAGCAACGCATTTACTCGTATTGAGGGGGCGCAGCAAAAACTAAATGAGAAACGCCAGCAGCAAAAACACGCAGCAAAACCGCATCCCGACGCAATTAGTGTGCAGGCCGGTGATAAAGTCCGTGTGAGCAGGCTGAACCAATTTGGTGAGGTTCTCTCTGTTTCAAACGGGAAAGTGCCTTTGCTCGTCAAGGTTGGCAACATGCAGATGCGCGTGTCATACGGAGAAATTGAGCCTGTGCAGCCAGAAGACAATAAGCGTGAACTTTCTACCTCAATCTTGGATGTCCAGTATAGCAAGACAGGAAACGTTAAAACAGAGTTGAACCTGCAAGGAAAAACGGTCCATGAGGCTTGGGCAGAAACCGATAAATATATAGATGATGCGTTTCTTGCGGGGTTGCCGAGAGTGCGGATTATTCATGGCAAAGGCACTGGCGCGTTGCGGAATGCGATTCATGATCTTTTGGCGGACCACGCGCAAGTGAATGATTTTCAGTTGGCAGCACTCAACGAAGGTGGCGCAGGTGCAACGATTGTCACATTGAAGGAATAGTACGAGAGATTTGGACTAATATTTTAGAATTATTCGCTCGTGTTGAGAAAATCTCCTTTCTCTGCGGGTAGCGTTGGAAAATTGCGAAGGAAAACTATTCAATTCACAGGACGATCGAAGAAGGTGGCTTCCAACAGAGCATGGTTGGTATTGCAATGACAACCTTGAAAGGGAACCAATCCCTTAACGCCATCGCTCTATTTACCGGGTTAAGCTATCAAATTTCGCAGTACGTTTCACGTTTCATACCGATTTCGGTTTGAAATTTTCCATTTCGTTCTTTTATTTTGCGGCACGGGAAAAGCAAACCTAAACCTGTATCAGACGAAGGTGAGTTGTGATGAGACAAGCTTCTAACTACATTCCACGCGAGATACTTGATAATATTTGTGCACAGAATGATATTGTCGAAGTGATATCGGAGTGTGGAGTTTTGTTGAAGCCTGTTGGCAAAGCCTACAAAGGGCTTTGCCCCTTCCACGACGAAAAAACTCCCTCCTTTAATGTCTCTCCCGAAAAGCAGGCATTTTACTGTTTTGGCTGTAATGCCGGTGGCAACGTCATTAGCTTCCTCAGAAAATATGACGGCAAGTCTTTTATGGAAGCGATGGAATGGTTGTCGGAGCGCGCAGGTATTCCGCTCCCAGCTCAAGATCGAAAAGTTCGCCAAATTAGTCAAAAACGTCTGGAATTGCAAGACCTGAATCGTTTTGCGATGGAACATTTTCACGATCAACTCCTAGATTCCAAAATTGGCGGCCGTGCGTTGGCATACTTGAAAAACCGAGGCGTCAAAGATCAAACGATCAAAGAATTCCAACTCGGGTACGCGACCCCGGGACGCCAAGATATGGTTAAGGCTGCCACACAAGCCGGTTTTTCAATCCAACAACTCATTGATGTTGGACTCATCAGGAACGATGACCAAAGCACCACAGATCGATTCCGGGGACGGGTTATCTTTCCGATACGCGATGAACGCGGTAATGCCGTTGGATTTGGTGGGCGCGCGATCTCAGAGGAGCAGCTTCCCAAATATCTTAATTCTCCTACCACCACCCTTTACGATAAAAGCAAAACGCTCTACAACTTATACGAGGCGCGTCAGGCGATCCAAAAAGCGGAGAAAGTGATTCTCGTTGAGGGCTACTTTGACGCACTTATGCCGTATCAGGCAGGTGCCCAAAATGTTGTTGCGTCGCTAGGGACTTCGTTTAGTTCTTCACATGCTGATTTGTTAAAGCGATTTGCCGAAGAAACTATTCTTCTCTATGACGGCGATCCAGCGGGCTTTCAGGCGGCGTTGCGGGGATTACACATCCTTCTGGCAGCAGGGTTGCGCGTGCGGGTGGCGAGTCTACCGCCCGACACAGATCCAGATCAATTTATCCGCACACAAGGTCTGGATGCCTTCAATCAACGGGTCAATTCTGCGATGAACCTAATCGAATTCCAGATCCAACGGGCGACGCAACAGCATGCAATTCATCGCATTGATGTAAAAACACAGGCTATCAAAGAAATTGCTCTGACCTTATCGAACCTCAAAAATCAGGTTGAACTTAGCGAATACGCAAAGTACGCAGCGCAAGAACTTGACATCGAACGATCAGTGCTTTTGAGGGAGTTACAACGTTTGGGCGTCAAGATGTCTCGCTCAGTTTCCCCACCGCGACACACTCACGCTGCGCCCACCGCTAGGATGAGCCCGCGTGAATCGATTGAATGGCAACTGATTGAAGCACTGCTACAAGGTCCCGACCTCATCCCGCTTGCCAAAGCGAATTTTCACTACCAGGACTTTACCCATCCTGACTTTGCTACTATTGGCAGGATGCTCTGGGAAGCGAGTGATAATGAGGCTCTCATTGACATGCAGACTATTATAAATGCTTGTGCTAACGAAAAAATTACAGGCATAATCTCCAAGGCTCTTCTAAAAAGGACAATCCCTCCCAATTTAACGACACGAGTGGAGGGTTGTCTGAAGAAACTCAAAGATTTTCTGTTGTGGGATGTTGAACGTATGAGGCGTTCTGAAGCCCTTGCACAAGGGGATAGCAGCAAAAGCATTCTTGCAGAACTCGTTGAACTCTCAAACCGAAGAAGGCAGTTAGCCCGTTAGTCCCTGTTGTTGCTTCGGGAGAGGTGCTAGGAGAATAAACTACAATGGTTTCCGGAACTAAAGATGATCGCTTAATCGATATAGGTAAAGAGAAACAATTCCTTGAATACGATGAGCAACCGAATCCTTCACCACCGGACGATCTTGATGACCTACTTCAAATTGATTTAGAAGAAATTAACCTTTCAGAAAATCCAGCCGATCTTGATGAGGGAGATTTAACAATGAATTTAAAAGTTATCAATCAAACAGCCGATTTTGATACACCAGATTACTCCGACGATGAAGATTACGACGATACTGATGATGAGCTATCACTGGATCCAGGGAAACTCGATAAGGTTGACGATCCGGTGAAGGTGTATCTACGCGAGATGGGGAGTATTGCTTTGCTGACTAAACAGCAGGAGGTCTCGCTGTCAAGGCAGATTGAAGACGGGCATCGTGAGGTCGAGGAGGCAATATTTGAAACGCCAATTGCAATTGCAGAGGTTCGGAAACTGCTGAATCAGATTTTAATCGGTAAGAAAAAGGCTTCTGACGTGCTTTCGATGGAGGTGTCAAGCACATCGGCTAATGATAAGGAAGAAAAATATCTGAAGAAAGCACGGGAATTGATGGCGGATTTGAAAGAGCTAGATTTAGAAATGCGCCTCCAAGAGCGCAAGCTCAACTATGAAAAACTGTCTTCTAAAAAGAAAAACACCCTTCGTAACAAACTTGAATCTGATCGTTTAGAGTTGGTAGAAACCCTCAAGAAACTCAAAATTGATCGTGAAGAAATTAGTAAAATTGCTGGGAAGATCAAGGATATTGCGGCTCGTATGGCGACTTTGGAGCAGCAAGTAACGCGAATCGAAGAGGCGTGCGATCTATCCGCGGTTGAAATCTGTCAGCAGGTACAGGATTACACACTAGGCAGGGGACAACCTGCTCCTGACAGTATGGACGAACTTAAGGAATATAACCGGAAGATTGTCAAGGCGAGGAGAACGATCAAAAGGCTGGAGCGTGAGATTGGTGCGTCACGTGAGCAACTCGACTGTGCGACTCAGCGAATTCACACGGGAGAAGCGACGGCACAAGATGCGAAGATGACGATCGTCGAAGCTAACCTACGGCTTGTCGTTAGCATTGCTAAAAAATACAGGAATCGAACGCCGGGACTGACGTTTCTTGACCTCATTCAGGAGGGAAATATCGGCTTGATGAAAGCGGTCGACAAATTCGAGTATAAGCGGGGCTATAAATTCAGCACCTATGCGACATGGTGGATTCGCCAAGGAATTACTCGCGCTATTGCCGATCAGGCGCGCACGATTCGCATCCCTGTGCACATGATCGAGACTATCAATAAGCTGATCCGCACTTCCCGTTATCTTGTTCAGGAGAAAGGTAGGGAACCCCTGCCGGAGGAAATTGCTGGCGAGATGGACATATCCATTGATAAGGTGCGACAGGTGTTCAGGATTGCACAGGAACCCATCTCTTTAGAAACCTCGGTTGGTGAAGATGAGGACAGCCAACTCCGAGACTTTATTGAAGACAAGACTTCAAAGTCTCCGGTTGCCGAAGCGACGTTTACCATGCTCAAAGAGCGTATCGAAGAGGTTCTCCGTACATTGACTGAGCGTGAGGCGAAGGTCATCCGCTTGAGATTTGGAATTGGAGATGGATATCCCCGGACCCTAGAGGAGGTTGGTACGGAGTTTCAAGTTACTCGCGAGCGGATACGTCAGATAGAAGCGAAGGCGCTGCGAAAATTGCGGCACCCGACCCGGAGCCAACAGCTACGTGGCTTCCTTGATAGTTAAGAGATTTCTTGATAAAACGCGCCACCTTGAGATTTCCGTTGACAAATCCACTGCAAACTTTTATAATAGTTGCTCGATTCAGGGGGGGCCTGTAGCTCAGGGGTTAGAGCAGCCGGCTCATAACCGGCCGGTCCTAGGTTCGAATCCTAGTGGGCCCACCACTTTTTTCACCTCAGTTTTCCCTTTCCCTGCAATCCTGCCTATGGGGCGTTAGCTCAGGGGTACGAGCGCTACCTTCACACGGTAGAAGTCACTGGTTCAAATCCAGTACGCCCCATCATTTTCTACAACTATCCCACCTCTTGCCCTTTGTACTGAAGTTGATACAGCCGGTAGTAGATGCCCCGTTTCTGAAGCAGCTCGTTGTGCGTTCCCATCTCCTGAATTTCACCGCGGTGCATGACAATGATCTTATCGGCGTTTTGAATCGTTGACAGCCGGTGTGCAATCACGATTGATGTCCGATTTGCCATCAAGCGGTTCAAGGCGTCCTGAATGATGAGTTCGGTTTCGGTGTCCACACTGGAAGTTGCCTCGTCAAGAATAAGGATGTTGGGATCGGAAGCCAGCGCACGTGCAAAGGCGACAAGCTGCTTCTGTCCAACTGATAATCCTGCCCCACCCTCTCTGACTTCAGTTTCATAGCCGTCCGGCATTTTCTGAACGTAGCTATCCAAATGAACCTCTTTTGCGGCAGCGATCATATCTTCCTTTGAAATCTCCGGATTATCGAGATTGATATTCTTCTCGATTGTCCCGGAAAACAGGAAGATATTCTGCTGTACAATATTAATAGCACGACGGAGATCTGGTAGCTCCATCTCCCGAAGATCGGTGCCATCAATCAGGACCTGTCCCTTGTTCACTTCATAAAATCGACACAGCAGGTTGATAATCGATGTTTTGCCCGATCCTGTGTGCCCTACAAGGGCTACCTTTTCCCCCGGCTTCACCTTGAAGGAGACATCGCGCAGAACATAATCCTCTGCGTTATAAGCGAACCAAACATTGCGAAACTCGATTTCGCCTTTCAATACCCCGACTTTTTTGGCTGGGGTTGGATTCACAATTGTTGGCTGTGTATCCATCAAGTCAAAAATCCGCTCAGATGATGCCATCGCGTTTTGGAAGATTGTGTATTTCTCACTCAGTTCACGAATGGGCCAGAACAATCGCTGGCTGTATTGGATAAAAGCGAACAATACACCGAAAGTCAGCGTATCTTGTAGAAGCTGTCCGCCACCCTGCCAGATAATAACCGTCAGTGCAAGTGAGCCGCATACTTCGATCATCGGCGAGAAGAGCGAAAAGTAGAAGATGCTACGCAGGTTTGCACCAAGGTATTGCTGATTCCTTTCATCGAACTGTAGTAAGCTGCGCGGCTCTCGTGCGAACAGCTGCATCGTTGTCATGCCGACGATGTTTTCGTTCAGAAAAGCGTTGATCCGGGCGAGATACCTACGCTGATCACGAAAGGCGCGACGCGAGTAAACTTGGTAAACCGTCGTCGTCGCAAAGATGATTGGTAATATAGCAAAAGTTACCAATGCCAGCTTCCAATTAAAGAGCAGCATCGCTATCATGTAACCGAAAATACTGAGTAGGTTTCCGAAGACGGTAATAACTCCAGAGGTGAATAGCTCCTTTAGTATTTCCACATCGCCCATGACGCGGGTCATCAGCCTACCCACTGGATTGTTGTCAAAGAAACGGACATCCAACCGCTGCAGATGTGAAAAAAGTGACATGCGCATGTCATACATCACTTTCTGCCCGACCATCTGCATTCCGTATTCTTCAAAATAGGTAAATATGAATCTTGCGACTAGAACGAGGACATAATAGAGTACAATCGTTTCCAGTCCCTCTATATTTCTCGGCTCAATGTGGTTATCAATTCCAAGTTGTGTCAGATAGGGCAGCAGTGCTTCAGATACCGAGTAACCGACCATCAAAAACACAATAAGCACGACTTCACGCCGATACGGTTTCAGGTAGCCGATTAGTCGTTTCATCAACTCCCGGTCATATACTTTACCGAGATCATCTTCTTCGTCGCTATACTCATGGAGTTGACTGCTGCTGCCGCCAAACATTAATAAATCCTCCTTGTGCCCTAGTCTGTTTTCCTTTGGTTAAATCCTGAGCCATTTTCGATCGGCGTATGACAAAATCTATTTCTTTCGTACCAGCTATTTCACCTGCATCTGAGTTATCTCTCAGCTATTTTATCGGGTGCGTTTGACTTCTCCCCATGAAATCGCCAATTTCTTATTTGGGGAAACACTTAAAGTGGGAATAGATCCCCACGACGGATTAGTGTCCCACTCACGGTGTTGGGTGAGGTTAATGGGGTTGGTTCCATCGGCATTCATCACATAGATTTCTCCGTTACCATCACGGAGCGAGGTGAATGCAATCTGTTTCCCGTCCGGTGACCAAGAGGGCCGTCTGTCTTTGGCTGCGGCATTGGTGAGCCTCATGGGATTAGCTCCATCAGCCTCCATCACATAGATATCTACGTTTTCTTTGCGGGCAGAAGAGAATACGATCTGCTGCCCATTTGGTGACCAATCTGGATTCAGGTCTATCGCCGGGTGATTGGTGAGATTGGCGGGGTTGGTGCCATCAGCCTCCATTACATAGATGTCGAAGTTTCCGTTACGGTCAGACGAGAATACAATCTGTTTCCCGTCCGGCGACCAGTCTGGTCCCTGGTTTTGGCCATGATGATCTCTGGTCAGTCTACGAGGTTTGCCCCCATCCACAGCCATCACCCAAATACCCCACTCGAAAATAGGAGCTGATGTAAAGACAATCTGCTTACCGTCTGGAGACCAAGAAGGGCTACTATCCTCTCTGTCTAATGATTGAGTCAGGTTGATAGGATTGGTGCCATCGGCATTCATCACATAAATCTCACCTCTCCCGAGCGGACCCCGGAACGACATAAAGGTAATCTGTTGTCCATCAGGGGACCAGGCAGGCTGATTAGCGTATTGAGGGTCTTCGGTGAGTTGACGGATTTGTGTTCCATCGGGGTTCATCCTGTAAATTTCAGCACTCCCACTGCGCTGGGACATAAAGACGATACTTGTGTCAGTGTTTTGTGCAAGGCTTGTCGATGCTAGGAAAATATTCACCGCGAGAGCCAAAAGCCCGCCGCAAAGATAGCCTGCATGTAACTTCTGTGTCAGCAATAAGAGTTTCATCGTTTTTCTCCCTTATCATACTTTGGAGATGATTTAAGGTGTTAATCGAAATTTATCTCCATTGCCTAATTGGATGCGAACTAGGGCGTGTTGACATTTTGCAGTAGTTGTATTGAACACCGATCCTCCGTTCCATCTGTTCTAAAGCACCGGCGTAATCGTCAGTCTGTTGTGCTTGTGTCGGTCTATATTCATATCTCGACATCAAATCGTCGCTTTTGGAAAATCGACCGACAATAGGGCAACCACGAGGGTTGCCCCTACAAAGAATCCGCCTAATGTAGGGGGAGGTCCCCGATTTATCGGGATCCCGATAATCGGGACAAGCCGTTTCAACTCACCACGTCACTTGTGCGGTGCGGTTAGGAAACCGCCCCTACCGGAGAAAGTGTTGATTTATTTTTAGAATCCACCATAAATAAACATTTAGGCTCATGTTAAGAAATAGTGCAAAGAAACCGAGTTTTTTCTTGAAAACTCGGTTTCTCTTCGCGCTTTGCACTCTCTTTTTATATGAACCAACATTTATAGTAGATTTTAAGATTAATGAAACACCGTGAACGAGCGGGGGCAGAAACTTTGTTTGCAGAGTTACGGCACACGGAGTGTGCCTACTACTTTAAGGTCTATTTGTTTTTTAGAATTCACTATAAAATTCATCATAGTATGTATCGTTAATTGTTGAATCCACTATAGACCGATGTTTTGCAACGTTCAGCTGCTTCCGCCCGCATAATATAGCATTATAGGCAATTCGATGAAAATTGTCAAGAGACTCGATTATATCAAAGCTCCATAGACGCCCCCTAGTTCGGAAGACGAGTTGCGTTGAAAACTGAGGGTTAGTCTACGTACCAAAACCTCTTGACAAATTTAGAGGTTCATGCCATAATCTGCGTGCTATAGAAGATAGACTGAACCGCGGGTGGGACGCTGTTCCGCTCGTGCCTTCAACGGATTTGGTCAATTATCGATTGATCAAATACCATTTCAAAATTGACCCCTAAAGGTTTGGGATGGGTCGAAAGGAATCAAAAATGAAGAGCGATCAATCACCGGCGGCGGAACCTTACCGCGCCCCTGCCTTTGCTGATATGAAACCTGAACTTTCAGCTCCCGGAGCCACGCCAGAGCGGTTAGAACACCTCAGGGAGCACGGTTTTGTCATCATCAATGACTTTGTCGACAACCCTTGGATCCCGATTCTTCGTGAAGCGGGTCGCCGTGTTACCGAAGCGTGTGCGCCTGAGCATGTCTATAGCAAGATTGACTGCTCGAAGGGCTATGTGCACCGTACGGGAGAGGATCAGCCGTGGGCGATTCGAGGGCTTATCCACCCGGCTTTTAATGAACCCAGCTTTGCCGAATTCCACGGTTCTTCAGATTTCCTAGATTTTGTCTCCTCTTGGTGTGACGGGCTACAGCCTGAGGATATGGTGCTCGGTGGACTGCTGCTATGGTGCAATCCCCGTACACACGAGAATAAGCTCGGTTGGCACCGAGACACAACATGGTGGGGCACCGGAAAGAGATACTTTGCACAGGAAGATGATCGAGGTGAAGGACCTGATGCATATTCTGAAAAGACCGAAAGAATCCGCTGGAAAGAAATCGTTGAGAATAACGCCAAGTCTATCACGGAGCGAAACGGCGTGAGTATGTTCTTGGCACTGACCGACGACGAATGCCACGAGCTCGTACAGGGCAGCCACAATCGATGGCGTACACCACTTGAGCATGACGTGCTCCTGCCAAGAGCGATGAAGGATCAGGGTGTTCCGCACACACCGAGTTGGAATGGCGTAGACCCGTTACCGGGACAAATTGCAATCCGACTCAAGGCGGGAGAAGCGCTCATCCGTAACGGCGTAACTATCCACACTGGTCACACTGTCCCTGAGCGTGAGCGAAACACATTGTCAATCGGTTGGTCAAAATGGTCGGGCGAGTTCACCGGCGAGCCACCGGTGGCGGATGTGCGGCACGCGTGGCAATTGGATCCCGCTGTGCGCGAAGCCTTACCTCATGAGTGGATGAAAACAGCGTGGGACCGTTGGGCGGAAACCCAGAAACTGGGAGATTCACTCGAAGACCGATATACCGGCTTTGAGCTCGAACGTATCAAGGCTGGTGAGGTTATCGGTTGGCGCGGAGAATTGGAACGCCAAGCCGCAGCAGCCGGCGAAACGTGGGAACGCTTCCAGACTGCAGCTAGCTAGGGCGTGTTGACATTTTGCAGCATGTAGGTTGGGTTGAACGGAGAACCGTGAAACCCAACAATATCTTTCCTCCGTAGGTCGGGCATCCCCGATAAATCGGGATTTTCAACTTGCCCGATCCATAGCCAGCGTAACGATATGTGTAAAAAAAATACAAGGGTTGGTAGTGAACAATGATCGTTGTTCACTACGATGCGGGACATAAAAGCGCGTATATTTCGTAGGGAACGGAGATCTCCGTTCCATTCGTTAAATGTCAACAGAACCTATTACTCAATCAGATAAGTTTTGCAATTATTATATATGTAGGACTTACGCACTTTAGACTGTAGTTGCCCGATTCCTCGGGCGTATCGGGGCAGGGATGCCCCTCCCACACACCGTTCAGTGCCCGCTAAAGGGGGAGAAAGGGCTTTGACCGTTTGGCTGGGCAAGTCCTGATATGTTATCGTTTTCTTTCAATCAATATACACAAGCATAATCTTTCTGACGGAGTACTAGTACTCAGTCAGGTAAGTTTTGCAACTGCTATATATCAGGACTTACGCAGTTGAACGCTCAAAATCCTGTAGTTCGGCGATTTATCGCCGCACCAACGCCCAACAACGCCCGATAAATCGGGCAACTACAACAGAGACTCCATAGAAAAGACCATAGTGAACAACGATCGTTGTTCACTACAGAAGTTCGTAAGTTCTAATATGTGATTGTTTGCTTTCACTCAATATACACAAGCATAATTTGCCTGACAGAGTACTAGTTACAAGGGGAATTAGTCTGAAGTGCAGCAAATGAGCGGTAGGGAGAGATCTAAAGTGCTTCTAGCTCTTCTTGCAACAACTGCTTTTCATGGATACCGGCATAAATACCGTTATGCGCCAATAACTCATCATGCGTGCCGCGTTCGACAATCTCGCCGTCTTCCAAGACGATAATTAAATCTGCCGCCTTAACTGTCGAAATGCGGTGCGATATGAGGACAGTCGTGCAACCTTCCATAATCTCATTCAACCGTGTGAGGATAGTGTCTTCTGTATTCGTATCCACGCTGGCAAAGGCATCGTCCAGGATCAAAATCTTCGGCTCGATCATGATCGCACGTGCGAGTGCGGTTCGTTGTTTCTGTCCTCCTGAGATGGTTTGACCGCGTTCACCCAAAAAAGTTTCTAATCCATCGGGAAACTCCTCAATCTGTTCGAGGAGATCGGCGGTGTGTGCGACATCCTTGATCTCGACTTCGTTGGTGTCACCAACGCCGTAGGTAATGTTGTTGCGCAAGACGTCAGAAAAGAGGAAAGGCTCCTGTTCAACGACACCAATGTTTGATCTCAGGCGTTGTAGTGGGATATCTTGAATATCGACACCGTCGATCAAGACCATGCCCCTTTCTGCTTGACGGATGCGAGGGATGAGATTGATTAAGGTTGTCTTCCCGCTGCCGGTCGTGCCGACAATTGCGACTGTTGATCCGCGCGGAATCTTGAGGTTTATGTCTTTGAGCACCAAGTCCCCACGAGGATAAGCGAAGTTGAGATTTCTAAATTCGATTTCGCCGTGAATGGTTTCGATGTCTTGACGTGTCGTTCCTCCATCAGCGATTTCAGGCTTCACATCAAGAATCCTGCGGATTCTTTCCATTGACGCTGCACCTTGTTGGAAGGTATTGACGATAAAGCCAAACGTAATCATTGGACGAATGAACATCATCAGATAGGCGCTGAAAGATACAAAATCACCAAACGTGATTTTGTCCTCGACTACGCGGATACCACCGAGCCAGAGCAAAGCAGCGATACCGAGTCCGGGTAAGAATCGGAACAATGGAAAAAAGAAGGTTGTCAGTCGAATCCGATCACGATTGCGTTCCACGAAATCTCGATTATATACTTCAAACTCCTCGATCTCGCTCTCTTCGAGGGTATACGCTTTGACAACACGCACACCGGACAGGTTCTCCTGCACTTTGGTGTTCATCGTGGCAAAGCCTTCTTGGATTCGCGTGTGATATCTGTAGACCCGTTTTCCCAATTCCTTAATCAAGATAGCGAGGATCGGGTATGGCAGAAGTGCCAAAAGCGTCAACTGTGCGTCAATATCCAGCATAATCACCAGTGCGAGTGCAAAGAAGATAAGCGCGTCCGCGATGTATGAAATCCCCATACTGAGCACCATCCGTACGGAGTTCATGTCGCTGGTCGCTCGCGCCATTAGATCTCCCGTGCGGACATCGTTATAGTAGGACGCCGGCAGCTTTTGAAGATGCGTGAAGAAATCGTTCCGAAGCTGATATTCCATCCGCCTCGCCGCACTTTGGATGACCTGACGTTGACCAAATCGAAGCACCCCTCCAACCAGCGCAATGCCAAAAATGAGTGCCGCGAAAAAAGAGACCTTCCAATGGGTAATTTCTCCTGCTAGACCACCAAAAATCCACTGCAATAGCCTTGGTGGCACCACAACCCCGGTTTCCAGTCCATCAAAAACCCATTTCAACAGCTTTGGCTGTACCACAATCACTGCGTTCGTTGCTAGTACGAAGAAAAAACTCGCTATAACAGCGAACCGGTAGCGAATAATATATGGTTTGAGATTTAAGAATAAGTTACGGATATGGTATTACTCCCTTCTTTGGAAGGTAATGGGAAAAGACTACAATTTGTGTTATGCTGCTTATCCACCAATTGTCTCTGTCTCAATTCCGGGGGCATTGAGCAGTTCCGGTTTGAGATCGATGCCAAGTCCAGGCGTTTCCGATGCGGTCAGATATCCCTCCTCAACCGGTACCGATCCTGTAACGAGGTTATCGTATTGAACGAGATAGTGGCGACGGACGCTTTCGAGTATAAACAGATTTGTGAGATGAAGCGTCAGATGGATCGAGGCAGCATGGAGAACGGGACCTCCGCAGTTGTGTGGTGCGATTGGGAGGTAATAGGTATCGGCGAGCACAGCAATTTTATGAGCCTCTGTTATGCCACCGCACCAACAGATGTCGGGCATAATGAACTGCGCAATGCCAAGTTCGATTAATTCTCGGAATTGATAGCGCGTCATCAGGCGTTCACTGATGCAGAGTGGTTGGGAAACGTGATCGGCAACCGTGGCATAGGCTTTCATGTTGTCTTGTGGCAGCATCTCTTCTAGCCACATCACGTTGTACGGTTCAAGCGCGTGGGCAATTTTAATCGCCGATGGAACATTCCACAAGCCGTGAAACTCCAGCGCAATCTCAATATCATCGCCGACCGTGTCGCGAATCTGTTGGACAGGTCGCAATCCGGTTTCTATATCTGTTTTTGTAATAAACTGCCCGCGGTTGTTGTAACCTACCCCATCAAAGGGCCATACCTTCATCGCTTGGATGCCGCTGTCTAGGAGTTCCTTTGCCAGTTTCCCCGCTTCGTTGTTTTCGACGTTGTTGAAATCGTACCGGTGGTCATAGCAGGTGTTATATGTGCGGACCCTATCGCGGGATTTTCCGCCGAGTAGTTGATAGATAGGTTGTCCGGCGGCTTTCCCGTAGATGTCCCATAGCGCAATATCGATGGCGCTGATTGCTCGCAACTCCGCGCCCGCCCAACCGTGGAAGCCGATTACCCGGAACATATCCTGCCACAGACGTTCAATCTCCAATGGATTTTGCCCTATCAGCATCGACGCAAACCTGCCACGAATAACACCGCATTCTGCTTCACCGAGTGGATAGGTTTCACCGAGGCCTGTGATGCCTTCATCGGTATGAATGCGTACCCAGATACACGGAACATTTTCCCCTTCAATGATGAGGGGACCCTGCTGCGGGTAAATCATTTCAACCTTCGTAATTTTCACACTGTCTCCGATTCCTAAGTAGATAAGGGACAACAGCGATTGTCCCTGAAAATATGCTTAGAACGTATGGCGGATGTGAAGGACTTCAAACTCCTCATCGCGCAATTAGCTTCTCAATCCGGTCATCCAGTTCCCCCTGATCGCTTTCAAACGATGCGAGTCCGGCAAGGTTCAAAAGCGTGTCAATGGCGAGTTCGCCGGATTTTATCCGATCTCCCCAGATTTCATGTTTGGGTATTTTCCCATCATCTGCGATTTGGGTGAGTTCCTCATCGGAAAGTCTGGGGAACAGATCCCCGGCACCCATATCGTGCGCCCGATTCACGATTTCGTCCGCTGTCTGAGGAACATCCGTTGTTAGGCTATCCGTCAACCGCTGATCTGCCTCCGAAATCTCCCAGAGCGTATCCATCCGAAGATCCGATCCGGTAATACCGTCGTTAAGGTGAACCGTATATTCGTTTTCGATGCTCGATTCCCATTCTCCCGAAAGTTCACCCTTGGCAGCGGCTGCGACATTCACAGGCATGGTAAAGACATCAATTCCAGCCAAATAGGGCAGCTGATCCGCTGTCCTTAAACTCGCAGCGATCTGAAGGGTCGGTTCCTGATTGTCTTGGGAGAGATTTTTCACCACGTGCTGGCTCGCAAGGACTGCTTTTTCGCCGACCAGTTTACCGTCGCCCAACTGCTGATCAGCGATATAGGAATTGAGCCGCCCGAGGAACACATTGACATAGGAGGGGGCACCAAAAGCGGTTGCGACAAAGTTATGCCGTGCGCTGAATCCCAACGTGAAATTGACCGGCACTCCATCTTTCCGCAAGCGACGCATGGCAATCAAGCCGGAGGGTGTCAAAGGCACTTTAATAATAAAGTGTTCGGGACAGATCTCATAATAGCGTTGCCCGTAGGAGACGCTGCGTTCAATGTCGTGTGCTAGAATGGTGTGGAGTTCAACGCTTATCTTGCCGCCAAAACGTTGCGCCAAACGAAGTCCATGACGCGCATTTAAGATAAACGCAATCTCAATAATCTGCGTTTGAATATCCAACCCGGTCAGCACACCGACCGCTTTCTGGATTAGATCGTCGTAAATTCCCTTTTGTACTTCGGCGTTGAGCAACGTGTTATTGGTTGTCAGGGCAGTAAACTCGTCAGTCCATAACGTCGTGGCGGCTTCAATATCGCCGGTATCCAACCAAAGTTCAGAACCAGATAGACATAAAGATTTCCAAAACGGATCTGACTCTGTCTCAATACGCCCACGTTGTAAATCAATCCCTTCCTTCACAAAATTGTGAATCAGGTCGATGCGATCTGATGGCAAAGCCATACATAAACTCCTTCCCGCAGAATATAATTCTCGTAGTTCCTATCATCCGTAACAATATTCATAAGGAACGCAGATCTGCGTTCCCTACCAGCCATCTAGAATCTAGGGATCTGGAGGCTGCCATTGCCTAACGCTTCAAGCAGTTCGTCATATTCTCCTCGATCTACCGGCACGTCAACCGTCTTTTTCCGCAGCGCCGAAAGCACGATAGCGTTGATTAACTCGACAGCAGGACGTGCCCTTACGCCGCTGACCAACGGCTCTCCACCGTTAAGGATTGTATCAATAAAACTATCCATCAATACCTTGTGTCCGCCCGGCTCGTTCCGCAACTCAACCGGCTTCCATGAGATCTCTGGCTGTCCGGCGATGCCGGTCGTCTGCACCACTAGTTTCGTTAACGAGTCCTCATAAGTGCCGAGAAGGATGTGGTCTTCGTTATCGCTCGCTAGGCTCTGCACGTCCGGAATCGCTATCGTCCCTTTGTCACCGGCGATCTGACGGATGCTGTAACCCTTCGGTTGATTAATTGTAAGTTGAATCGAGCCGTAGGCGCCATTTGCAAACAGTACATTTGCACAAACCACATCTTCCACCTCCATCTGATGGGATTGGTTGCCAATCATTGCAGAGACTTGGGCCGGTTCACCAATCAACCAACATATCAGATCTAGATCATGGCTTGTTTGATTCATCAACACACCGCCGCCGGCATGTCGCCACGTCTGACGCCAGATGTCACGTGCATAGTAACTCTCTGGACGAAACTCAATCCATGTCCAGAGAACGCGCATGATGTTTCCAATCGCTCCGGTATCAATCAGATGCTTCATCGTTTGAGGCGTTTGATAGGTTCGGTATTGATGCCCGACGCAGAGTTTCAAATCGCGTGCTTGTGCTGCTTGGATCATCGCGTCCGCATCTGACACACGGTTGGCAAGGGGTTTCTCGGTAAAAACATGTACGCCTGCTTTCAAGCACTCTAAGCCGATTATCGCATGTAGATGGTGCGGCGTTGCAATTGATATTGCATCGACAATCCCTGCATCTAGCAGCGCACGATAATCGGTAAATGCACGTACACCCAGTTCTTGGGATTGCGCCTTAACGGCTGCTTCGTCGAGGTCCACCAGTGCCGTCAGTTCTACATTTTCATGTTCTTGCGCCAACCTGATGTGTATGCCACCGACTCCCTTAATTCCGACAACTCCGTAGCGCACCCTGTCCATTATTCACTCCCAAAAAAATAGGCAGATTCATGCCGCAGGTAATTCGAGTCGAACTCTCTTGTCGCATTATAGCAAAGCGGAAGACACTTGTCAATTCTGTTTCTATGTCCTATTGACATTTCAGCACAACCGGACAATCAAGAGGGGGCACAGACGCATGATTCTTCGTAGGGGTTGGGTTTCCCAACCCTTTGTTCATACGTCAGAAACGACATCGGGCTTCTGTAGGTCGATTTTCCAAAATCGAAAATACCTAGCACATAGCGCGATAGTCCGGGCTGATTGAGCCTAGATTATAGCGCTATAGTGTCCGGTATTCTGTCGAGATATGAATCTCGACCTACACAAGCACAACAAATCGACAATTACCCCGGTGGTTTAGAACAGATGGAACGGAGATCTCCGTTCCCTACGAATGACTCGGTTCTGTGTCGTGGTAAGGCTTATCATAGGGAACACCGATCGTAGTTCACTACAACTACTGCAAAATGTCAACACGCCCCAATTGAATCATCGGAAGTTGCCATACAAGCAATTCGCAAGATACGCATCAACGATTTTTTTCAAATTGACAGAAATTTGCATCCGTGATAGAATGTGTTTATTCAGTGTTCAATCGTTCGGTGAACCTCCGGCTGTGCCTATTCAGATCGAAGGGTGAGGGTTCAGCCGTAGCAAAGAATCTACGATGCACAATTATACGGAGGTTGTAATGGCTACAGCGACAGATAATATTTATACAAGGTTCGGTGTCCGTCCATTGATCAATGCTGTGGGTAACCAAACCGTACGCGGTGGTTCTACGCCTTCCGCAGCGGTAAAGGCAGCAATAGATGGCGCAGACGTGAATTTCGTGGACATGGAGACGTTTCTCAAGAAATCCGGGGATTTTATTGCTTCATTTCTAGATGTCGAAGCGGCTTACGTCACAGCAGGTTGTTATGCTGCGATGGTGTTAAGCTCCGCAGCTGCTATGACCTATCAGCATCCAGAAAAAAGGGATCAACTCCCGGATACCACGGGTTTGAAGGACGAACTGGTATTCCAGAAGAGTCAGCGATACGGTTATGACAGGGCTTACAGTGTGCCCGGAAGCAAGCTAGTGCTTGTGGGAGATGACGAAGGCTGCACACCAGAAGAGTTTGAAAACGCTATCGGTCCCAACACCGCCGCGATTATCTACCTCGTTCAGTCTGAAAGCAACAGCGGTGTTTCTCTTGAGGAAGCGGTCGAGATAGCGCACCGAAACAATGTCCTCGCTATCGCTGATAGCGCGGCGCAAATCTATCCGCTCGATTATTTCAAACGGAATGCTAACTGCGCGGATCTCGTTTGCTTTGGTGGTAAATACTTCAATGCACCACACTCCACCGGGTTCGTGTGCGGCAGGAAGGATTTGATCGAGGAAGTGACAGCTCACGGCTTTATCGCACCACGTCCGCTTGGTCGAGGGATGAAGGTAGACCGGCAGGAGATTGTTGGGCTTTTAACGGCAATCGAGAATTGGTTCTCAACCGACCATGAACAGCGCTCAAAGGACCAAGATGCTCGATACAACGCAATTTCGCAGGTGCTTGAGGGCATCGCCGGCGTATCAACGGAAATCGTCTACGCCGAGAAAAGTCACACACTGTCCAGTCTCCACGTCACCATTGACGAAGCAACTGCTGGTCAGAGTGCGGAGCAGGTGAATGATGCGCTAGAAGCTGGCACACCTCGCATCAGGGCAAACGCTAGCGACGATACTGTTGTTATTAGTGCTTATACCCTCCGTGAAGGCGAGGAGTTGATTGTCGCTAATCGTTTGAAAGAGGTGCTGGTAGGTTAGAGATTTGGGTCGTAAATTCGATGAGAGGTTTAAGAAAAGGATCCTTGTAGGGGCACCAAGACCTTTGTGAGGATCCTTTTTTTGTTTCTAATTGGGTGGAAAACTTTGGATAGCAGAGATGTCTAGAGTCAGTGTACTATAGTGAATTCTAAAAATAAATGGATACTTTCGCCCCCGGTAGGTGCCGTGGTGGGTTGAAACGGCGCAGTTGGAAACAGCGCCTACCAATTTGGAGTGTTTCATTAATTCTAAAATCTACTATAAATCGCGCTTTCGTAGGTGAGGTAACAGTATTCGGGGGTGTCAACGATGCGTATGCCTTCTAGCTGTACAGGTTCCTTGAAAAACGGTGCATTTAATACCCATGTGTGATATTCGCCCTGCTCACCGCAGGGGTCAATTGGCAGCTGCTTCAATTCTGAAATAAATTCCGAATCTAAATGCCTTCCAGTGATAGTCGGCTGGAAGTATTTTTTGTAGGAGAGGGAGCAGATCACTTCAAAATTACTGGAGATTAGGGTGTCTAGTATTTCGTGCCGATCTAATTCCCACAACGGTTTATGGACACCCACCAAATCTGCGGCAACCTCGTCAATCCAATTGGGCATCCCACCGACAGTAGAAATATCGCCCGTAATTAGTACCTCAATTCCTGCATCTCTAATCTTCTCGATTTGCCCCCTATAGCTCAGTTTGTAGGGTTCGGAAATCGGCATAAATTCAATTGGGATACCGATCTTCTGAGCCTGTAGTGTCATCAGCTGCGTTGGATGTGCGTAGAATTGCCGGTTGTCTGTAGGGACAAAGCAGATAAGCCTCTTTATATCATAACTATTTAGGGAAACATGAAGCGCGAGGGCAGAATCTTTTCCGCCTGTCCATAATATCGCTGCTTTTGTCATCGTATCGTCGGTTCTACTGTTGCCATTTATGTGTCGTACAGGTTTCACGCCGATGTGAACTGGTTGGAAGAGTCGGGCAAGATGCCCGACCTACGGGTATGGTGTTTTGGGGTGGAGTCCTGATCCGGTGTTATAACACAGCTGCTGCATCTATACTGAATTGGTCTTGTTGTGAATCGAGGGAGGCTTGAATACCGATGGGAAGTGTCAGTTGAGGCGCTGTATGACCAAAATCTACCCCCGTCAAGATGGGAAATTGGGAACCCCCTGTGTATTCAATGATTAATGATTCAAAGAGTTGTTCCTCTGCTTCAGAGAGTTCATTAACCTTACCGATAACTAAGCCTGCAATCTGATCGAACAGTCCCATCTGTTGACACTGGGCGAGCGATTCATCAACTTTGCGTAATAGCCCGCTGCCGAAGTTGACCTCCTCAACGCACAAGATTGCACCTCGCAACGGAACCCAATATGGCGTACCAACCAGCGTCAAGATAACGCTTAGATTCCCACCAATTAATGGTCCGTTCGCTTTTCCCTCTCTCAACCAGTGCCAGCCCGGATTCGTTTTCATCGCACGAGGTTGGTTCTCGCTCGTATAGGCGTCCGTCCATTGTGCGGGCGGTTTAAGTGTACCTGCCGGCTCTGCCTTGAACAACATCTGTTCGAGACCCTGCCATGTATAAGCGAAGGGCTGCGGGTATTCGCTGAAACC
Organism: Candidatus Poribacteria bacterium; assembly: GCA_965208425.1. Taxonomy (GTDB): domain Bacteria; phylum Poribacteria; class WGA-4E; order WGA-4E; family PCPOR2b; genus PCPOR2b. The sequence continues at coordinate 1,795,265 of OZ242335.1, forward strand.
GTTGAGAATCATTGGACCGTGAAATGTGACCAGACCTACCCTTGCGTATAGACCAATCAACAGGGCAGTTATCGCACTATAACCCATCATAACTTTGGGTGATTTCTCAACCTGTTCCCAATCCAGCAGCGGTAGGACCGCATTGACACCTGAACCACCGGATAGACAGAAAATAGCTTTTATCGTTGGATCGGCGAACATCTGATTTAGATCTTCAGCTCGGTGTTGAGCCGGGGGATTCAAGTGTTTCCGTTGGTCAAGCGTGTGTGGTGCAAGTTGAACCCGCAATCCTACCTCTTCCAGATATGCAACTCCCCGTTGTAAGGCAGATTCATGAATTGTGAAAAATGACATCGCCGGTGATACAATGCCTACGGTATCTTGGGGGACCAATTTGGGTGGTTTAATTGGCTTGTGCATCGGGTTGATTGAAGTTGAACCATCGGCATTTTCCGCCTCCGAGGGCTGGCTCGCAGAGATCCCGGTTCCCACAAGGAGTGCACCGGCGGTGACCTTTAGTGCTTCACGTCTGTTGATTTTATTGACTGCTCCCAAAGTTGAAACATTGGGGTTCTTAATAGACTTATTGGTAGATATTGTATTATCTCCATGCTATCTTCCTGCTTCAACGATTCTTGCCTCGTGTTGCGGGTGAGGACTTACCAAATCTCCACAAGCGTTTTAAGTCTCCGTGTGTCCCATGGCGACGTTTTTGAGGTTAATTGCAGCGTTAAGGTCTCTGTCTTGTGTATGACCACACACACTGCAATGGTATGTCCTATCTGACAAGGATAAATCACTATCAACTGTACCACAAGCCGAGCAAGTCTTACTGGACGGGTAGAATGTATCTGCCTCTACAATCTTAACCCCTATCCGTTCTGATTTGTATTTGATCATAGATAGGAAACTTGACAACGAAGCGTCCGATAACGCCTTTACAAGCCTGTGGTTTTTTAACATACCTGCAACGTTAAGTGACTCAATCCCAATTCGACTCGCACCGTTGACGATAGCCGTTGTTGCCTTATGTTGTGCATCTTGTCGGATACAGGTGATTCGGTAGTGCAGCTTGGCAATCTTGGCTTTCGTTTTACGCCAATTGCTACTGCCTTTCTTTCGCCTGCTTAACTGACGTTGCAAACGTTTCAACTTGCGTTCGTATCGGCGTAATACCTTTGGATTTTCGTAATAGACACCTTCGGAAGTAACTGCAAGGTGCTTGATACCTACATCAACACCAACAACGGGTGTGCGTCGAATATCAGGTATAGGATCGTCTGTAAATGTATCTACAGTGAGAGAAGCGAACCAACGGTTAGCCGTCTTTGAGATGACAACTTTGACGGTAGTGCCGAGGTGTCGAAGTTTTTGAAACATGCGAACCCAACCGATCTTAGGTAGTTTTATACGCTGTCCTTCGATAATAGTTGTGCCTCGACCGGCGTCTGCTTGGAAACTTTGACCACGAGAACGCTTCTTGACCTTTGGAAAACGACTCTCACCTGACTTCCAACGCTTAACAGCATTCTGAAAGTTGAAGTAAATCGCATTGTGAGCAGCACGTTGATTTAACTCGTTGCACCACTCGTATTGCTCATATTTGACCGAATTAAAACGTTTGTTTAACTCTATATGGCTATGCCACTTGCCACTGTCTAAGCCATCCTTAAAATCAGCAAGGGCGTGATTGTAAGCAACACGAGCATATCCGCAATGTTGAGCGAATTGTGTCGCTTGGACGTTGTTTGTATCTAAGGCTATTTTGTGAGTTTTTAACATGGGTGTGTCCTGTTTGTCCTTACACGTTGTTCTAAAAGGTGTGGGAGACGCTACGGTGCGGTGGCGTAGAACTCTCCCACAAGGACAAAGGAATTATGCCATATTTTGATGTCGCTATCAACTAAAATTACGCTGTCTGACCCAACGCTAAAGCATTGGGATTGTTTCCAGTGTTTTCACCGTTATGTTCCTTGTAGGGTATCAACCCGACTCATGTTCAGCCTGTAAAGCGGCGATGAGAAATGAAAGTAGAAATTCGCATTCGCTTGTTTACGCATCTCATTGATTTTGGGTTCCCGGTGTTCCTTCTAATGACATAAAATCACCGGTGCCGTTAGGCACTCGACCGAGTGCGACATTTTCCCCCTGTGCATGAAATTTAATGACGTCAAGCACCTGATTTTCGCGCTGGTCAGTATCAACGAGCATAACTGTTTCCCCATTCCTAGAGAGCTTGAAGTTGGCATGGAGCCCCGGTTCGGCGTTGCTATCTTCGTCTGCCCAAACAATCAGATAACCGCCGGGGGCGATCTGGGTATCATCGGGAAACTGCCACTTACGCGGGTTGTTCTGGTTATCAGTCAGATACATCCCTGAAAGATTGACCGCATAATCGCTCACGTTGTGCAGTTCGATCCAGTCATCATTGTCGCCTTGGGGGTCGGCGAGTCCCTTCGTATTACTCGCCATCAGTTCATTGATAACCACCGGGGAGCTATGGGCGATAGATGCGGTGACACGGTAGGTCAACGGCGCGAATTCGGTTCGGACTGGGAAAAACGTCGTCGCACTGTGCGATCCAGCGGATCGAGCTTCGACGTAGTAACGGATCTTCTTTCCAGCGGGAAAAGCGGGAATCTCGCCCACGTAGACCGCGCCATCTTTTGACATCGGTACACCCTGGAAGGATGCCAATCGTCCGTCCGCGTAATACAAGATAACTGCGCTGACCTTAACATCTCTATCAATCTCAGCGGTGATCTGTACGGGTTGGTTCGCCATCGGTTCTGTGGGCTTGGAGACGGAGGCGATGGTTGGTGTCGGCTTGTTGACTTCGGGGTGATTGAGCAGATATTCCGCACGTTCCTCGACAAAACGCTTGAAGCTCGGTGTCGATCTCCCTCCCCTACCACCTCGTCCACTACCTCCCCCGCCGCCTTCTTGGTCTGTGATCTGACTTGTGGCAAATGCTTCATAAGCGTAGAGTTTTTTATTGTCCGCCTTCACTTCAGCGTCAACGAGCGATTGGTATTCCGCAATAATTGGCTGAAGCACATCCCAATCAAGCCATGTGTTGACAATAGTGCGAACGTGAGCGAGATACCGTGCGCGTAGATGTGGGATGGCAAATAGGCGACTGATTACGGGTCGCATCATATCGTTTTCCTGGGAAACAGGAGATAGCATCTGCCCGTCGGTCTGCCAAGAGTTTGGACCACCGCCACCGGCGAATCGGAACGTCTCGTTACTATCGTGCGGCAGCAGATGGAAGCGACCCATCGGATCTTGATAGATGGCGTAATCGCTGGCACGACTGAAATAACCGTCGTTATCGATGACCACATTGTCCAGCGCAAGGAACCAGAGCGCCCGATCAATGTTAAGAATAGCAGAAAGTCTAGATTCAAGTTGGTCGTCAGGTGTGCTTTCAAGAACTTCGCATAGCTCAATAAGATCCTGCCAAGCGTTTGGTGCTTCCTCTACCCTCGTTTTGAGTTGGTAGGATTCCTGATAGGCGGAGGGTTGGTCTCCGTTATAAACTAATCCGCTGGAGCGTCCGGGCGGCACCTTCCACCGAACGCCGTCTCTGGTTCCGAACCACTCATCGAGAAAATCTTTGTTGAATTGTTGGCTGTTGACGTAAATGCCCCAGCTTTCCCCGTTGATAAACAGTTTGACGAAGTTTGCCTTCGGGGCGGGGATGTAGTTGGTAGCAATTCTTGAATAGAGGATTTCGCGGAGGAAGGAGGGATCGGAATGACCGTTTAGCAGATTCAGGGTTTTGTATCCGTAGAGCCGTTGGTTGTCAGCTCCGTAGTCAACAGCAATATTGAACGACTTTTTCTCGTTCTGAACCGTAAAATAGGAGGAACTGCCGCGAAATCGAACGCCAACGGATTGATACACCTCTCCATCGACAATTAAATCTGCCGGCACATCCACATCGGTTCGATAGAAATCGCCGAGTTGTTCGTACCAGTCTGCATCGTGGAATCGGAGGTAAAGGGTACGGAGTGTGTTTGCATCGTAGAGGTCAGGATTGCTGCTAGGTTGAGCAGCGAGACTTGCTTTCAGATCATCTTCGTGCGTTGTATTAGGTGAAGTATATCCAGATGGGCGCGGTGCACCTGCCTCACCTCGGCTCTCGTGGATGTATTTGCGAGCGGTTTTTCGCTCCACATCGTTTAATTGACCATCTTTGTCCGTGTCAAAGCGGCTGACAATCTTCTCCGCCCGGCGCGGTCCACGGCGCCCACCGCGACGCCCTCGCTCGCTACCGCCATGTTCCTCCCGTATCTCCTGTGCGGTGAATTGCACTCCTGTCAAGGCTTCGAGAGCGATTGTGTCAATCATAATCTCTTTTTCGTCTTCGCTCAACCGACCGTTGCCGTTGAGGTCAAACCGCTTCTCTTCTTGTGAGAGCGTATTCTGTGCCGAAGCATTTACAGCGACTAGAGCTAAAAAGGCAAGCAGTATTCCGAAAAGGTTGGTGATGATATGTTTGGAATTCATTGATTTCTCCTCGCAAGACGTTTTCAGTTTAGGTCTTCATTATATGCGCTTCTGTTGGTATTAGGCAAACAGCAACAGCGTTTGTTCGGAAAAAATGGTTTTTCCAGAAAACTATACTGGGAATTTTACTACTTGCGGCTTTGATTAATTAAAATGCCCCTATACCAATTTAAGCTGAATTGATATAGGGGCAGGAACCAATCTCGCCGTAAACGTGACCTAACGCATCAGAACGAAACTCAATCACCGCCCGCGCTGGATTGACAAATCCACCGCAAACGTGCGAATAGGGCTCCGTTCCGAGAGTCCGAGACTTGGATATGTCTATCCAAGCCGAGCAGGTTTGATAACTGACGATTTTGGCTATTTCTAGTTAATAATCTAACTGTTTATGCAATCTCCTTTGAAGCTGCCGAACTGCTGCATTTTTCCGTGAGGCAACAGTCCCAACAGGACATCGGGCAATCTCAGCAACCTCTTGATATGATAACCCTTGCAACTCTGTTAAAACAAAAACTAACCGATGTTCGTCGGACAGATCACCAATTGCTGACCGAATGGCTTCGTCTGCCTCCCTAGCAATGGTTGTCTCCTCCGGCAAATATCGGTTATCTGCAATCTCTTCTGATAGGTTGTAATCACCTCCGCTATCATTAGGGACGGGAGCCTCCAGTGAGGACGTGTAAGGAGTTCGTTGATCTTTAGCAATCTGTTTCAAACAGACATTCTTTGCAATGTGATAAAGGAAAGTGGTAAACTTCGCTAGCGGTTGATAGGTCGGTGCGCTGCGCCAAAGGCGCAAAAACGTTTCCTGACACAAATCCTCCGCGAGCATACGATTGTTTACGAAACGATAAATAAAGTTCAATGTGTTTGTGTAGTGGCGTTTGGTTAATGTTTCAAATGCTGTGCTATTTCCTTCTTTGACGGAAAACATTAGATCTTCATCGGATCGTCTCACGCTCGTCTCCTTCGGATTTCTCCGTGTTGCAAGGCAGGCCGAACCCAACGAAGCGTCCGATCTGATTGAGCAAATACAATCAGAACCCTCTGCTTCAGAGTCGCCTGCCAATTCAGCCGGAATCTTTTCTTCGCCTATGCCTTTCTCGTAATCGTTCTTTTGTCCAAAATCTGATGTTGAAATACCTGTCACTTGTCGCCTCCTTTGGCGATAAAAACATTAGGGGAGTCTTCCTGAACCCTAGGTCTGTGTTTCTCTGAGTGACTGAGAGTTGAGCCAAACTAATTCCCTTTAATAGATCAGGGATAGCCCTGCGACCGGCGGGATTATGTGGTATCTCCTGCTGTTCCTCAGATGTGGTGCCTGTGTGAGGGCGCGCAGTGTCTTGCGCAGCGGACGTGAGGGAGTTTCCCTGTGTTGATTCGGTCGTTCTCTCTGCCAGCGAATTAAACGCTGATGTGCGTTTTGGTCCTGTATGGTAAAACATCTCTTACAGCCTCCTTTTAGGTTGATTGGTTAATAGGTTGGAAACATAAATATGGAAAGGAATTATAGTGCGATTGGTTCCTGTGTTTCAGAACTTCATCATAACAACTATAATATAACCCCAATGTCCCTGAAAACTTCATTGAAAAATTAAGATTAATTCTTTTTTTCAGAGTCATTTGATTCTTGGGAAATTGTCATGTTCCACTCTCTGTTATTGTGGCGTGGAAGTCCACAATCCAAGAAGGTTATTATACATCACCGCCGGTTCAGTTTTCAATGCCTAGTTTTACTTCTCGCAAGCCCTGAATTGGTCGGAAGAAATTGTTATTGACGGAAGCATAAAGAACGGGTAAAATGGCGCACTAATAAAGCCAAAAATGGCAATCAGGTTGAATGATTGTGACCCGGTGGTACAGGAGCTTGGAAGGCCCACGGGGTGATCTGAACGTGAAACGATCGAGTTGGAGAAGCAAATGATAACCAAATTTGATTACTTCTACGGAGGGCATGTGGAAATGGATAACATGGGTTTCCAGGGCCTCCGTGTTGATGATAGGATAGAATCGGACGAGCACCTCGCCTCTGTGTTTGACGAAGCGCGGGCGATTGCTCAGTTAATGGACAAATTGAATTTTGATACCCTGTGGCTCGCTGAACACCACTTTCAACGCGAGGGGTACGGTGGAATCCCGAACATACCGATGCTTAGTCTCTATCTCGCACAGAATACCGAGCGACTCAAGTTCGGTGGCTTTTTTAATACCATCCCCGCATGGCACCCGCTCCGGTTGGCAGAAGATTTTGCCATGGCGGACCTCCTTACAAAAGGGCGTGTCAGATTCGGGATCGGTCGGGGTTACATCCCAAGGGAAGTAGAAACACTCGGATCGCCGCTTGAGGATGACGCAGCAAACCGAGAATTGTTTGAGGAACAGGTCGAGATTATTTTCAAGGCGTGGAATGAACAATCTTTCTCCCATCGTGGGGGACACTACGACTTGCCGGCGCGGGTTCTCAATCGAGGGCAGGAGTTAGAGGAGATAACACTTGTGCCTCGTCCTTTTAATTTGCCTGTGGAATGTTGGCAACCTATCTTTAGTGCAAGTCCGCGAGGTATCGACTTTATGGTCAAACACGGTATCAAGGGTGTCGTTCCCGGAGGTCCACGCGTTGATGAGATTGCTGCGAACTGGCAAGAAGCACACTTACGCGCCGGGCGTGACACAGAACTCGGTGAGGACTTGGCGCTCGTGCTACAGGTACATATTGCCGATACCGAGGAAAAAGCGATTCAGGAGGCAACTGTCTGGTTTGAAGAACAGCTCAAAGTGCTGGCACCGTTGGGAAGGATGCCTACGCTCACTCAGGAACAGATTCAAGCGACTTTCGATCCAGAGAAAGCACCGCTGGCTGGGCTTCCGACCGTTCATGATCTGGTGAGTGGCGGTGGCTGGATATGCGGGCCATCTGCGCACGTTTTTGAAAAGATTTCAGCGATTCAGGAAAGATTACCCGGTCTGGAGCGCGTGACGATAGGTGCCGGTGCCTTGGCGATCCCTCCAAGCGCAATTCGGCGGGATATAGAAAAGTTCGGGGTAGAGGTTTTACCAAAATTTCCGGATGCAGTTGCCGCTGCCTCTTGAATTGCATTGACACCCATGAAAATAGGAAATCCAGATGACAAATCAATACAGAGTTAATCATACAAAAGCCGCGCTTCTCAGGGGTGAAACCATCACCGTTCCAGAGATTAATCGGGTATCCAACCCAATCGTTGTGGAGATCCTTGCGCTGGCGGGATACACTTGTGTGTGGATAGATATGGAGCATAGCCATCTCAACTTAGATGGTCTATCTAATATGATTTTGGCTGCGCGAACGGTTGATCTTGATGTCATTGTTCGTATTCCTCACGGTCCCTACAATCAGGTTATGAAAACGTTAGAACTGGGAGCCGGTGGTCTGATCTGGCCTCACTGTAGAAGTGCCGATGAGGCACGTCAGTTTGTTCGCATGGCGAAGTTCCGACCCCTCGGTTTGCGCGGTATGGGTGGCGGTAGGGATTCTCTATTTGGCACAATTGAGCGCACGGAGTTCTTGGATCAAGCCAACGAGAATACATTGCTCGGCGTGATGATCGAGGACAAAGAAGGGGTGGAGGACGTTGAAGCGATCGCCGCAGTTGAGGGAATAGATCTACTGTTTGTAGGTCCCGGCGATCTCGCACATAGCTACGGTGTGGAACGCGAAGCGGGGCACCCGATTACTCAGGAGGTTGTTCTTGAGGCGTTTGACAGAGTGGGCGAGGCGTGTTGTACTCACGGAAAGACAATGGGCACGGCGGTCGATCCGGGCGAGCCGATGCGCGTTGTGGTCGAGAAAGGCGCCCGCTGGCTGAACTGTTGCCACGATGTTACGGCTCTTATCAACGGCTATACCGATGCCCGAAATGCTACCAATGCAATTGTAAAGACATCGAAGATATAGAGGCTCATATAAAAAGAAAGTTAAAATACTAAGAACGTGAAACGTGATGCGTGAAACGTGAACTAAGATTGAGAGGACGGTTTAATGAAAATTGAGAAGATAACGCCGTTTCTGGTAGATGGCTTCTTGCTAGTTCGAGTCTACACGGACGAAGGACTTGTCGGCAACGGCGAAGCCGGATTGTGGGCACATCACAAAACAGTGTATGAAACCATACTTGAACTGAGCGAATATTACGTTGGCAAAGATCCTGCTCGTATTGATCATCATTTTCAGGTGGTTTCGAGAAACTCCCACTTCATGGGGGCTGCGATCAGTGCTGCGATGAGTGCTATTGATGTTGCGCTGTGGGACATCTTAGGGAAATCGGTTAACCTGCCGGTGTATCAGTTGCTTGGCGGGAAGTGTCGGGACAAGGTCAAGGTCTTTAATAACGTCGGTGGCAACACATTGGCTGAACGAGCGGAGAGCGCGATTCAAAACGTCGAGGAAGGGTACATTTCACTCCGAACAACCCCATTTTTCTCGAATTGGGAGAAGGGCACTTCAACCCAAGCGATTACAACGGCGGTGGAAATTGTCCGAACCATCCGTGAAGCGGTTGGTAATGATATTGATCTGGGGCTTGAGATTCATCGTAACCTGACACCAGATGAAGCAATCATCCTCGCCGGCGAACTTGCACCTTTCCACGTTCTCTACTATGAAGATCCCATAGCACCGCAGAGCATTGAAGCGTTGGAATATGTTGCGCAACACGTTCACATTCCGATAGCGACCGGTGAGCGTTTCTACAACATTCAACAGTTCAAGGAGCTGATTGACAAGAAAACCGTTAGTCTCATCCGTCCCGATGTTTCACTGGCGGGTGGTATTACGCACTGCAAAAAAATCGCAGCACTCGCCGAAGCCTCCTTTGTGGGCATTTTCCCACACCTGATGGGGAGTCCGGTCAATCTTGCGGCATTTGTTCAGCTTGATGCAGCTATACCCAATTTTTTCGCGCATGAGTGCCACACCGGTGCCGACGCATTCAACGAGATTGTCGATTATCCCCTCGAACGTGACGGCGGATATGTGATTGTACCGAACCGACCGGGAATTGGATTAGAGATCAACGAATCCAAACTTGGGAAATTCCCTTACCAGTCGAGACGGATTACCGGCAGTTTCCATGCCGATGGCTCTGTGGCTCACTAAAACGACCTAACGTATGGCTAACAATAAAGAAGCTTCAGCCTGTATACCTAACCCGACAAGTCCTGATTGCTTTAACCCAAGTTGTGTGCTCCCTTACGGCTTGACAATAGAGCATGTATGTCAGGCAATGAATGACTTCATTGATTTCTTGGGTTTCATCAATCAACAACTCCATGAAAAGGGGATACCTCGGCTCAAAGGTTTTCTCATGCCTGCGAATTTCAGCAGCATCGTTGGTGAATTTGCGAATATCAGTATTCCAAAGTACTGCTCCAGTTTGGTGAATAATCAATATCACAATGGACATCCGGATTTAGTTCCAAATGGAATGTTTCCCAACAATGCGATTCAATATTCGAGTGAGGGTGTTGAAATCAAGGGATCTCGTCATGCAAGCGGATGGCAGGGGCATAACCCAGAAGCGATCTGGCTTATGGTTTTTCACTTTGACAGTAATACTGTTAGTGACATGCAAAAGGGAATTACTCCGAGACCATTTCAGTTCAAAGGGGTGTACGCTGCTAGACTAGAAAAAGAGGATTGGAATTTTTCAGGCAGATCGGGAGCGAGCCGACGGACAATTACTGCGAGTGTAAATCGAGATGGCACACAGAAAATGAAGGCGAACTGGGTATACCAATTAGGTGAATGACAGGCTTAATTGGGCTTCTTTTGTCGATAATTGGGATAATTTAGGAATCGCCTGCTGGCTCATTATATAATATTCTTCATAGCGTTCAAGCCCAATACAGGAATAACCAATCGCTTCAGCAGCTGCAACCGTAGAACCTGAGCCCATAAATGGATCTACGATAATACCTTCACCAAGCGGCAGAGAGGCGTAAACGATTTGACGGAGGAAGGACTGTGGCTTCAGGCTTGGATGATTGGCAATTTTCCGCTCGTTTTGCGGAGTACGTTCACTTTCGATAACATCTTCAGGGGGATTTCCATTGGGTTTACGGCGCAGTCCACCCGTTTGAAACACTTTTAGACAATCGCTGACTTTCATGCCGTTTGGAATGGGTTTGCGAAAAATACCCCACGGTTCATAGCAGCCTCTCGGCAGCGTAGAAACACCAGGGAATTCTTTCTCCGCGTTCTTTGGTCTATCACCGCCTCGTAATGTTTTAACTAGCCGTACAATCTGACTGCGAAATTCAAAGCCAGCGTCAATAATAGACGTAAAGACAATTTGAGATAGAAAGGTATTTGAAGCCATGAAGACATGTCCCCCGGGGCGTAAAATCCTTAAAGCGAGTTTAGCCCATTGGCAAAAGTAGTCCTGCATACGATTGCGTTCTGCGTAGTTCAAGGCAGTAAATCGAGGCAAAGGCGAACGTTGATGTCCATCAAAAGCAGGCGGAATACGCCAAATACCGCCATTTCCATTCATCCGTTTTTCAAGTTGGTCGAAATCGTATTCTTTTACCCCATACGGCGGATCTGTTACGATGGCATGTAAACTTTCTTCAGGCAGATGTTCCATCCACTCAAAGCAATCTGCATGAATAATCAGAGACTGCTTAAAGAAATGGTGTCCATAGTCAAAGGCATATCGGGATAGATCTTTAGCACTCATAGTGCACCTTAATTATTTTGGACTTCTGTAATGTTTGTTTCTTTTTGGCTGTAATTTTCTATGAGCTGATTTGGGTAATATGGTAACGTGTTGATCTATATTTGTCAAAGATATTTACAGCATGAAGGAGAGCTATGAAAATCACTGAATTTGAAATTCTGCGGGTGCCACCGAGTTGGGTTTGGTTGCAGATACACACCGACACCGAATTGACTGGCTTGGGCGAACCCCACCTTGAGAATCATTCAGAAACTGTCATCACCGAAGTCAAACGGCTTGAGCCGCTGTTGATTGGAAAAGATCCGTGCCGCGTCGAAGAACTGTGGCATCTGATGTACGGTGAAGGCTATGTGGGCGGTCCCATCAAGATGAGCGCGATCAGTGGAATTGACATTGCGCTGTGGGACTTGGCGGGCAAAGCGGCGGGGCTGCCCATCCACAAGATGCTCGGCGGTGCATGTCACGACCGAATTCGTATGTATCATGCGACAGGCGGCGGGCTCCCTTGGTGTGTGGAGCCTGGACAACCGTATCGCGCCGGAAGACCGCCGGAAAACTCGCTGATACCCGACTCACCGGAGGCGTATAGGGAAGCAGCGCGAGTGCTGACCGAGGAGTGGGGTTTCCGATGTCTGAAGGTCCATTTCGGTCCGGGGGCTGACTTGCCAATTACTTCACAGGTTGAGGCGTTTGGCGAAAAATTCGGCGCCGTGTGTGAGGGAGCAGGACCAGACGCTGATGTGGCTGTAGACATCCATAACCTGCACCCGGCAATCGCCAAACAACTCATCGAAGTGCTTACACCGCACCGACCGCTTTTTGTTGAAGAACCGATGCCTGTTGAACGGGTAGACATTCTCGCCCAAATTGCACAAAACGCCACTGTTCCTATTGCTGCGGGTGAACGTTGGATGGGCAAATGGATCTTCTTCGATGCACTGTCACGCGGTGCTTTATCCGTGTTACAGCCGGACATCTGCCACGCAGGTGGTATTACGGAATGCCGCAAAATTGCGGTGATGGGCGAAGCTGCTTACGCTAAGTTGGCGTTGCATTGTCCACTCAGTCCGCTTGCTCTAGCTGCCTCAATCCAGCTAGACGCCTGCACGCCTAACTTTTTAGTACAGGAACACAATGAAGTGAATGACACGCGCGATGGTTCCCGCACCTTAATCGGTAAGGGGTACTTCAAAGAGCCATTTGTGCTTGACGATGAAGGGTGCGTACCGGTGCCAGACGGTCCGGGGTTAGGAATTTCGTTGGATGAAGAGGGTATGGAACGAATCATGTCGATGCCGTGGAGCCTTCAGCGGGGATAGCGTAGTATAGACCAGTTTTCTGTTGACGATGTGGTGGAACTGTGTCAGGATAGGACGGGCGTGTTCAGGGCTTGTACACCTACTAAACGATTGGCTAATGTCAATAAATGGTGCAACAGAAACCGAGTTTTAAAGAAAAAACTCGGTTTCTCTTAGTGTTTTGCACTTTCTTTTTATATGAGCGAAACGATTAACAGCTTGGTCTAACGGAGGGGGTTGGCATGAAGACGATAGATGCAATTGCAAGAACGTTGAAAGCGCAAGGAATTGAATACTTGAGTTGTTTTCCCACGACATCAATGATTGAAGCTGCAGCCCAAGCAGATGTCCGTCCGATTATCTGCCGGCAAGAACGGGTCGGAGTGCACATTGCAGACGGGTATTCAAGGGTTACAAACGGCGCCGTACCCGGGGTCTTCGCCATGCAGTACGGTCCAGGAACCGAAAACAGTTTCGCGGGGGTTGCCACCGCTTTTTCCGACTCGGTTCCGATGCTTTTGCTGCCGCTCGGACACCCAGTTGACAGGCAGGGGGTTTCGCCGCTGTTTCGGTCGGAGATTAGCTATGCCGCGATCACTAAGCGGGTAGAAGTGGTAACTTCTACAGAGCGTGTGGACGGCGTAATGCGTCGTTCCTTGGCAGCGTTGCGACAAGGCAGACCGGGACCTGTGATGGTCGAAATTCCAGCGGACGTAGCGATGCAGGAGGTGGGCGATTTCAATGGAGCCGCCTCTCATGTAAAGTCCGTCAAATCCCAAGGGGATCCGAGGGATATTGAAGCCGCTGCTAAAGCACTTTGCGGTGCCCAGCATCCTGTCATTATCGCTGGGCAGGGGATCCTGTACGCAGAAGCAACGGAAGAACTGCGGGAACTTTCCGAATACTTAGCTGTACCAGTACTGACGACATTGATGGGAAAAAGTGCTTTTCCTGAGTCGGATCCGCTCGCATTGGGATGCGCGACGGGTTCAATGCCCAAGGTACTTCACCATTTCTTGCACTCCTCCGATCTGATATGCGGAATTGGCTGCAGCTTTACCGACCACGTCATGGCGATGCGGCTGCCAGCAGGCAGGACAATTATCCATGCCACAAACGATCCTGTTGATGTCCAGAAAGACCTTGATGTGGACTATCCCATTGTCGGAGATGCCAAGCTAGTCCTCCGCCAACTGTTGGAGGCGTGCAAAGATATTACAGGGAACCAGGCTCGGTCAACAGACGAGGTGGCTTCACAAATTGCCTCCATCAATTCAGAGTGGCTCAGTGACTGGATGCCCAAACTCACAAGCGATGAGACCCCCATCACCCCTTTTCGTGTGATCTGGGACTTGATGCGAGCGATTCCCCCTGAAGATGCGATTGTGACGCATGATGCGGGCAGTCCTCGTGAACGGATGATTAGCTTTTATCGATCTGCTGGACCGCGTAGCTTTCTCGGTTGGGGTAGATCCCACGCGCTGGGCACCGGCTTGGGACTCATCATCGGTGCCAAGCTGGCGAAGCCGGAAAAAGTTTGTACCTACGTTACGGGCGATACAGCGTTTGGTATGGTCGGGTTGGACTTTGAAACCGCTGTACGGGAAAGGATTCCTATTATTGTAACGCTATTTAACAACGGTGGTATGGCAGGTGAAGCAAGGGGTGTCGCCGAGGCGGAGTATCAGATCAGCAATCTCGGCAGCGATTACGCAGACCTCGCACGGGCGATGGGTGGTCGTGGAGAGCGGATTGAAAACCCCGCCGAAATCGTCCCAGCGTTCCAGCGTGCCCGGCGTGTCACTGAAGAGGAAGGGCTTCCGATGTTGCTTGAGTTTATGACGACGCGTGAGAGAGGTTCATCAGGTCCGGGCAACGATTTTAAGCCTGTGTAGTTGGCAGGATTAAGGTACGGAGACAAGTACAAAATAGAAACAGGGAGAGCCACAATGGTACTCACACCTCAAGAGGTACAACTTTTTCGGCATAATGGCTTTGTTAAATTACCAACACGGCTGAACGATGACCTTGTAGAGGCACTAAAAGCAACCGCGCTAAAAGACATTCGGGAGGCGGTTGAGCCGGTAGCGCGTAATAAAAACGGACAGGTGACTCGCATTTCTGATCTGTGGGGACGTGGCGGCATCTTTCAGAAGACAATCGTGTGTGACGAAATTCTCAATCCGTTGGAGTCGATATTAGGTCCCAATATTGAATTCGTCCGCAACCGACATAACCATGTTTATCTTCGTGACCGCGCTTCAAGCGCCTCATTGGAACTTCACCGTGACGTGAGGCATTGGTCGCGTACCATTGTAACGGTGTTGGTCTACCTTGAGGATACCAATTTGGAGAATGGCTGCACCCATGTGGTGCCGGGGTCACACATATTACCGGACTTCGTGGATCTGAATGACGGTAATTCCGTGCATCAAATCGCTTTGAATCAGATCATCCCCGTGCCCATGAAAGCCGGTGAATTGCTTGCCATTGACAGCATGATAATTCATTCCGCTGGCAAAAACCGGACAGACGGAACGCGCATGAGCATGACGCTGGGCTATCACACCCGTGATGAACTTTCCCTTGATAACCCGAAGCGGGTTCTGGTGCGTGGAGAGCGGGTTTATAAAGGGAATGATACTAAATTTTAGTTTGAAATATACAAAACAGATAACAAAACAACTTGGCTCATGTTAAAAGAAAGTGCAAAACGCAAAGAACGTGAAAATCATCTGTTCATTGGCTCATTAGTACATTGGTTCACTAATGAATTCAATCAGTTTCTGTTGCATGATTTCTTAATATGAGCGAACAACTTAAGAGCAACCACCATAGATGAGAAAATTGGTTTTATTTGATATTGATGGTACTATACTGAACACAGGTGGAATTGGAGGCAGAGCGCTCTACCAAGCGATCGGGGAGGTCTGCCACGAAAAGAAGATGTTCGGGGACAATCCGACCCCTGCACTTGGACGGGTACGGATGTCGGGTGGGATGGACACGCAGATTGTACACGATATCTTAGAGGGTGTTCTTCCCGAAAGCACCGTCCAGCAACTGCTACCCGATATTTTTGACCGTATCGCTAAACTTTTGAGAGAAGGCTGCAAAGCGGAAGGCGCAAATGTTATATTGTTGGCTGGTGTACGAGAATTAATTTCAGCGGCGGCGGATCACGAGGGGTGTTTGCCCGGTCTTTTGACTGGTAATAACAAAGGTGGTGCGGCTGCGAAGTTGGACGTTTTTAATTTGAATCCCTTTTTCCAGCTCGGTGCTTTTGGGGACGACGCACGTTCCCGTAATGCGCTGCCGGCTATCGCTGCACGTCGCGCTTTTGAGAAAACGGGTGAAAGGTTCACCGGCAAAGACATCGTGATTATTGGAGACACCCCCCGCGATATTGAGTGCGCTCATCACGCCGGAGCCTATGCCATTGCCGTGGCTACCGGCACATATTCTCGGGCAGAGTTAGCACCATATAAGCCGGATACCCTCTTCGATGATCTAAGCGACACCCAAAACGTGATGGCTACCATTTTGTCAGCGAACGGGGCTCAAGCATAATCTTCGGCGTTGTCTTCGGGGGCGTAGTCTATCTCTTGGCGGGCATTCTCGGTGTCCCAGTAGGCGCGCGTATTATTTGAGATGCCGTAATAGATACCGAACTTTACAGACTCCGCCTCAATGCTCTGTTTGGTCATATGCACCATATCTCGGTGGCTTAACCAAGTGGACAGGATGCGATCACTTGTCCGGTTCTGCACTGACTCCACAGGTTGAAAGGTACCAATCCGCAGACAGATTACCCGCAGCCCGAATTCATCGACATAGTATCTGCCGAGTGCTTCGCCGTAGGCTTTGCTGGCGCCGTAGTGGCTATCGGGGCGCACCGGCATTTCAGGTTTTGTATAGATACCGTCTATTTCATAGAATCCGGTCACATGGTTGGTGCTAGCAAAAATCACTTGGGGCACGCCGGTTCGACGGGCTGCTTCGTAGATGCAGTAGGTGCCTAGAATGTTGTTTTCGTAAACCGATTGAAACGATGCGCCGACTTCGGGATCCCCCGCCATGTGAACAACCGAATCCACACCGCCGACTACTTCTATCATTTTGTCAAGATCCTTGATGCTTGCGATATAAACTTCCTCCCCCGGCGCTGCCGGCAAAACAGTCCTGTGATAGAGGAGTCGCAAATCGTAATCATCTTTGAGTCCATCACGCAGCACCCGCCCAATTTTACCTGCCGCGCCTGTAATAAGTATCTTCTTTCGTGACATCGCTGTTTCCCTTTCTAATCTCTCGTTGAATTAGGAATAGATTTAGTACACGATATCTATTTTGCCATCTGTTCTGTGTAAAGTCAAGTGTATATCGGGTAGAAATATACAGACGAGCGTGTACCCGAATACAGGTACTCATTGGGGCTATATATACCAAATTTTCTGAACTTCTACTGCCAACTATTTTTCATTGACATTTCTGTGCAAGCCGATATAATGCTAGGTGGATTCCACTGGTCATTATATCCTATTGCATTAAAATATCTTGGCTCATGTTAAGCAATCGCGCAAAGAAACCGAGTTTTGAGGAAAAAACTCGGTTTCATGAGCCAATATCTATACGAACTTATTGATGGAGGTAGTAAACTATGGCACTGCTTGATACGGAAACACAGGTTTCCGTTCTGATTGGCGGATTTACCGGTGGATTGGACCACCCTGAATGTATCAGCTGGGGCTGCGATGGCTTCGCGTATGCCGGCGGCGAACTGGGGCAGATATACCGGATCGACGTAGAGCAGCGGGAATTTGAAGAGTTTGCCAATACCGGTGGATTCGTGGGAGGAATCGCCCAAGACGCAAAGCACCGTCTTTATGTTTGTAGCGGAGGTGTTAAACGGGTTGAACCAGACGGGACGGTGAGTGTCTACTGCGATGGTACGGATGAGCAGTCCTTCGAGGGAGCCAACTATCCCGTATTCGATCGCTGCGGCAATCTTTATGTGTCCCACTCCGGTGGGTGGAAAGAGGATAACGGTTGCATCTTTCGGGTTGCTCCGGGTGGCGATGGTGAAGTCTGGTGTCGGAGTCTGGCTCAGTTTCCTAACGGTGTCGCATTGGACGCTGAGGGCGCATACCTTTACGTTGCCATGAGTCTCAATCCACCGCGTGTTGACCGCGTTGAAATCAAAGCAGATGGGAGTGCAGGGACAGTTGAGACGTTGGTTCACTTACCGGAGAGCGTACCAGACGGATTGGCGTTTGATACCGAAGGGAACCTGTACATCTCCTGCTACCGTCCTGATCGGATCTACCGACTTGCACCAAGTGGGCAGCTTGACGTGCTAGCGGAAGATTACGAAGGTACAGCGATTGCTGCCCCAACAAATATTGCCTTCTGCGGTCAGAACCTCGATCTCTTCCTCAGCGCGAACTTAGGCCGTTGGCACATCACACGCTACGATTTGGGGAAGACAGGGATGCCGTTGAACTATCCAGATATCTAAAACGGAGAATTATTGAGATGAGAACGAATTGGGTCCGAGAAAAAATCCTCGCCGGTCAACCGACTATCGGTTGTTTCATGGGTTTGGGCAGTCCAAACCTTGCTGAACTCTTGGCGCATGCTGGGTATGATTGGTTGGTTATCGAAACAGAACACAATGCGCTTGATACTGCACAGATTGAGCACATGCTCATGGCAATAAACGGAACCGAAACCATCCCTATTGTCCGTATTCCTTCTGCCCATCCGGTCTTCATCCAAAGAGCGTTGGACATAGGTGGGATGGGGATTCTTGTGCCGATGGTAAAGACAGCCGATGAAGCGCAGGCTATCGTCGCCGCCACGCGCTATCCGCCGCAAGGTAGGCGCGGCTGGGGACCGTTGCGTGCCTCACAATACACGGTTGATAACGAAGATTATTTCAATCGAGCGAATGACAATATCCTTGTGTTCTTGCTCGTTGAGACCAAAGAGGCTGTGGAAAACTTGGAGGCAATTGGGGCTGTCCCTGGGGTTGATGTGTTGTATATCGGCATGTGGGATCTGTGTTTGTCAATGGGATTGAACCCGCTACACATGCCGCATCCAGAAACTGACGCTGTCATTGAACGCGCCTTAGAGGTAGGTCGCAAGGGCGATGTTGCTATTGGATTTGGAGAGAGCACGCCAGAGGGCTTGCAGAGTCGACAGGCACAGGGTTTCACTGTTTTGGGCTACGGTCCCGATTACTACCTGCTTTTACAGGCAGCCCGCGCAGGTCTGGAGGTATTCAAAAGGTCACAGAGGTAGGAATATTGCCCGCCCAGATGGAAACGTATCTGCGGCTAACGCTTCAAATGCTGCCCTGCATGGGCACGACAATCAAAACTCCCGCCGTAATGGACTTCGTAGATGTACTCGTAAACTGCTTCCGATACACGCCGTAATGTATCGGATCGGCGTCCCACCCACGACCAAAAAGCTTCGGAGCGGTTGCGACGGTTGGTTTTGGTCTGATCCTCAATCAGGCCTGTAAAGATGTAAGCTCGCCGTTTTCCCTGCGAATCAATGATTGCCAAGACTCCACTGTCGGCGACCAACCCATAGACCGTTCCGGTCTTGTGGTACACACGGACGTTTGACGGAATACAGGTTTTATCGTGCATCCGATCACCGTTCGGGAGTCCGAAATAATACTTCATTTTATTTGAATATGGCAGGTTCCCAAGCCACAACTGGTTGTAGAACTTATTCAAATCGCGGGCCGAGGTTGTATTTCGGTAAGTTCTGCCGCCGGCGGGAATATATTCAACAACCCGAGTCTGATTGAAGTAGGGATAGTTCCATTTTAAGATCCGTTCCACGCCGTGCGGCCCACCGAGCAATCTGATGAAATAGTTGGTCGATGTGTTCGCGCTTCTTTGAATCATCTGACGGAGCTGCTGGCGATTCTTAGTGGTATGCTCAAGTCGTTTGTGTTTCACCTCATGAAAGTAAGCAAGCATGACAAAGTTCTTGATTAGCGAAGCAGCCATCATTTTTTGATCTTCATTGATTGAAACCACTTTTTTCTGTTGAGTCACATCATAGACAACAAAGCTGGTACGGTCTGTGCTCGATAGTACCCCCTTGAACCGCAGTCCCTTGATGTATCGGTCAACGCTTGCCTCAAGGTTGGAATCCAAAGTGGCATCCCATTGCAGCGGTTGAGGTCTTTGCTTACTTGGTGGCTTCGTACTTGGTGTAGATGGTTTAGATTTTTGCTTGCCTGACGGCTCCTTACTTGGTGCAGACGAGTAATGCTGATCCGGAATTGGGAAGGCAGCGTCATACCCTTTCGCTTTCGTTACTCCTGCTTGACGAAGCAGCTTGGCGTGACTCCTTGCCACCCGATGCGCCGTCTCATAATTGCCATCCCGATCATAGATGACGCCGTATAGCCCCTTCTGGTTCCGTACCACTTTGATCTTCTTCGCGATATTCGGACCTAATACCTGCTTAACTTTACTAGCATACCTGTTAGCATACTGCTGCTTATTCCCCCAGAAATAACTCACATCATAAGTTCTCGCTGCGAACGACACAGACACGGGCAATAGGAAACTGATTAAACTACAAATGAATAAATGCGTATGTATTCTCGTCATAAAAAAAGATAATGTGGATAGTACATCAACGTTTCGCCATTTCGTTGACACGCTCGCCATTTTTGGCTATGCTATATCCGAAATAGTTTGACATGTCACCGGGGTGTCTCTATTATACGGCTAATTGCGCACAAAAGAGGATTGGCTGGTGATAAAAATGAGGTGATGTTCCTTCATTTCACCCTGACTGAAACGGTGGGGATATTTGCTCTGCAATTCTGTTGGATCTGCGCGTCAATTGTGTTATGATAGCATAAAGACGTGCCAAACTTCCAGAGGTTTAATTAGTGAAAGAGCAATGTACCGGAAAAACGATAATTTTTTTGACCTATACAAAATATAGATAGGCAGCAAACATACCTTTTACAACAAACACAATTTTCTCTTCGCAACAGTGGCAGCACCTTAATGTTTTTTTTGCGGAGAAAATCAGAAAATTGGCGAACCATCGACGCTATTCATGGTGTGGAAAGCACACCCGTGGGAAAATCTCCATATTTCGACCAATAAAGCGAAAACAAAACTCTTAACTAAAAATCAACGGATTCTATCACAATTCGGTTTCTAGGTAAAGCAATAAAATCTGTCCTAATTTTCGTAAATCTGTGCTTTTTTAGTATATCGTCCAGTAATCTCCGCGTCAAGAGGGAGTTTACCCAAAAAAATAGGAGTCTCAGGTTAATATCGTGAAACAACAGTTCAAACCAAACATATTAATCATAGACGACGAAGCTAGCATCTGCGAATCGTTACAAGGTATTTTAGAGGATGAGGGATACAATGTTGTTACGGCTTATAATGGTGAAGAGGGGATTCGTTGTGTTGCAAGCGAGAAGATCGACCTAGTGTTTCTGGATATTTTAATGCCCGGCGGCTTTGATGGGCTTGAAACACTGGGACGAATTAAGCAAATATCCTCCGATACAGAGGTCATCATGATCACCGGGCACGGTACATTTGAGCTCGCATTGGAGGCGGGGAGCATAGGAGCCCACGATTTCTTGGGAAAGCCCCTTTCGCTAGATATTGTACTAGCTAAAGTGGCAGAAGTTATCCAGAAAATTGAACTCCGGCATACACAAATGGCGGAGGGAAGCGGCGATTTTGAACGTCCAATTATCGGCACTAGCCAGCCAATCCAAGAAATCTTGACAAAAATTCGGCAGGTTGCTCCAACAAATGGGCGTGTCCTCATCACCGGTGAAAGTGGCACTGGAAAAGAGTTGATTGCCTACGCCATTCACAACCTCAGTTCACGCGATAAAGCTGCTTTTGTCAAAGTGAACTGTGCGGCTATCCCAACAGATCTCATTGAATCTGAGCTTTTTGGGCATGAACGTGGAGCGTTCACCGGTGCATCAAGTCGACGCATTGGGAAATTTGAGCAGGCTGATGGTGGCACAATCTTTCTCGACGAAATTGCTGATATGAGTGCATCAACGCAAGCAAAGGTGCTTCGTGTCCTTGAGGAGCAGGAATTCGAACGGGTCGGTGGTGGACAAACCGTGCATGTTGATGTCCGTGTCATCTCTGCAACGAACAAAGATTTGCAAGAAGAGATTCAGGATGATAATTTCCGCGAAGACCTCTACTACCGATTAAATGTTGTTCCTCTCCACATCTTACCATTACGGGAGCGGGTTAAAGACCTCCCTTTGCTTATTGATCATTTTTTCTCTCAATTTTGCCGAGAAAACCAGAAACCAAACATGACGATACACGAAAGCGCGCTAAAAGTATTGAGCGGATACAGTTGGCCCGGCAATGTCCGAGAACTTCGCAATATGATAGAGCGACTTGTTATCTTGTGTCCTCGCGAAACTATTGAGGTTGATGACTTACCTGTGGAACTCAATCGTCGTAACGATCCATCTCTGGTTAGCACGGAGACACCGCTCAGAGAGGCAAAAAACGAATTTGAGCATCATTTTATCCGAAATTGCCTTGAAACGAACGACTGGAATATCACCGAAACTGCTAAGCAGCTTGGCATTGAACGCACAAATCTACATCGCAAAATGCGGCAGTATGATATAAAACGTTGAGAACGTGAAACGTGAAGCGTAAAAACCCTCGCTCATGTAAAAAGAAAGTGCAAACCGTAAAAAGTGTGAAGCGTGAAACGTGAAAAACATTTATTTCATTAGTGTGTTGGGGTTAGTAAACTTAACCTACGGGGCTTAAAAAAGACGGTGCACAACGGAAAAAGAAACCGAGTTTCCCAAAAAACTCAGTTTCTATTGCATGATTTCTGAACATGAACCAAACGTTAAAGGAGAAATTCCCATGAGTACCATGAAAGCTGCGATTTACACAGGCATCGAACAGATTAGCATTCAAGAGGTGGAATACAAGCCTCCTGCGCCAGGTTATGTTGGCATCGACACCAAGCAAACTGGAATCTGCGGGAGTGACCTCCACAGCTATTTTGGGCACTGGGATCAATCGCATACTCACGCCGCCGGGCACGAAACATGTGGCACTGTTATCGAGCTGGGTGAGGGTGTCACGGAACTTCAACCGGGTGATAAGGTCGCGATCGAGTTTTTCTCACACTGTGCACGCTGCCTCTACTGCCGAAAGGGCTATTACAATCACTGTTCGGAACGGAAATGGGTTTCACACAACGCACACGGAGGTTTTGCAGAGTACACAAATGCTCACATTTCAGGACTCTTTAAGCTGCCCGACAGCATGAGTTTTGAAGACGGGGCTTTGGTGGAACCGCTTGCGGTCTCCTACCGTGCCGTGGGGCAAGCCAACACGAGCTATCAGGACCGTGTTGCAATCATCGGCGGTGGAACCATCGGGCAATTCGCCCTCGCAGCCGCGGTCGCAGCGGGCGTCAAAGAAACTTTAATCACCGTCAAGTATGATCAGCAAGCCAAATTAGCGAAAGAGTTGGGGGCTGATCATGTGGTTCATATTGGTGAGACGGATCTTAAAGAATATGTCAACGATTTGACGAGTGGTTTGGGAATGGATGTTGTGATTGAAACCGTTGGGGGTGGCCAAAACTTCGATGCTGCAATGAACATTGTTCGACGACATGGGACGGTTGTGCTCGTCGCAGGATATTTTGAGCCATTGGAAGTAGATCTGAGCCGCATTGTCTGGTCAGAGGCAATCGTCACCGGCTCCAACTGTTACGGCTTCACCGGCATGGACACCGACTTCGATGCAGCGATTGAGCTCATTTCGTCCGGTAAGGTCGATGCAGCCAAACTGGTGACCCACCGGTATCCATTGGACGACGTTGTTGAAGCGTTCAGGGTGTCCGCCGACAAACGCTCCGGTGCAATTAAAGTGCATTTGTGTCAGTGAATTCTTGACAACATACCTGAGGGCTGATTATGAGAAAAGGCGTAACAATTACCGTTGGCGTGAAAAATGCGGCGATTATCGGCTCGGATAACTACGCGTTGCAGGCGGCGGTGGACTATATCTCCGGATTGGGTGGAGGGACCGTATATGTCGGTGCCGGGATTTACGAGATGGAAGATTCATTGCACCTGCGCAGCAATGTCACAGTGATTGGTGTAGGGAAAGACACAGTTTTGCGCAAAGGGAGCGGACATATCTCCCAATTGGTTACGGATGGCGATTACGGCGAAGAACAGATCACGGTTGCAGATGGATCCGGGTTTAAAGTCGGGATGGGCGTAACTGTGGGTGATGATCGTTCCGGCGGCTTTCATACTACAGTTGGAACGATTATCGCTCGCGTGGATCAGCACACCTTTATTATCAACAGTCCGCTTCAAGCCGATTGCATGGTACGCAATCACGCGCTCGCTAAAAACACGTTCCCAATCTTCAGTGCCTATTACGCGGAAAACATACACATCGAAGGTGTAACGGTCGATGGAAACAGGGCGAACAACGCACACCTGAACGGTTGTCGGGGCGCAGGCATTTTCTTCTATCGCGTTAACGATTCACAAATCCATAATTGCACCGTTCACGACTATAACGGCGACGGTTTCAGCTTTCAACAAAGCAATAACATCTCGATCGAAAGCTGCGTCTCTCATCATAACACGGGCTTGGGCTTTCACCCCGGCAGTGGCTCGCAGCGCCCAACGATACGGAACAACGCAGCCTACGAAAATAGAGACGATGGCCTATTCCTCTGCTGGCGGGTGCGTCATGGGATCTTTGAGGGCAACGAGCTTCGGGGTAATGGTCGATATGGTATTTCTATCGGTCATAAGGATTCAGATAATCTGCTGCGGGGGAATACGGTGATTGGCAATGTGAATCACGGGATCTACTTTCGGGACGAGCCGGAGTACACGGGCGGACATCGAAATCGGTTGGAGAAAAACAAAGTCTACAACAACGGCACGAATGGAGAGGGTAGTGGTATCTACATTGATGGCGAGACCAACGACACAGTGATTGTTGATAATGAGATTGGCAATCAATTGGAGGTTGGCGATTCAACGCAACGTTTCGGCGTCGTGATTGGGGCGAAAGCAAAGCGGGTGGTGCTGGAAGGAAATCGGATGGAAAGAAACCTTGATGGAGAGATTCAAAGAGAATAACAACATATGTGGAACCGGAGGTGACTCACATGGGAAAACTGGCATTGAACGGAGGAGAACCGGTCGTTAAACGGACGCTGGGAAAGCGGTGGCCAATCTTTGATGAGAAGGAAGAAAAGGCACTTCTGGAGGTCTTGCGTAGCGGGGAATGGAATCGCCGTGACAAGGTTGATGAAGTGGGTGAAGCGTTCGCAGCTTACCAAGACGCCAAATACAGTATACCTTTGGCAAATGGCACAGTCGCATTGCAATGTGCCTTAAAAGCGGCGGGTGTAAACGCGGGAGATGAGGTTATCGTTCCGGCGTTGACTTTTGTTGCGACAGCGACATCGGTGGTGCTGGTCAACGCAGTGCCGGTGATGGTCGATATTGATCCACTCACTTATAATATCAGCCCCGAAGCGATTGAAGCCGCCATAACGCCTAAGACGAAAGCCATCATTCCGGTCCACAACGGCGGGTATCCGGCTGATATGGATGCGATCATGGAGATCGCCGACGAGCATGGTCTTCGGGTCATTGAGGATTGTGCACACGCGCACGGCTCACAATGGCAGGGCAAGGGGGTTGGCTCCATCGGTCATTTGGGGACGTTTAGCTTTCAGATTGGGAAGACGCTCACTTGTGGAGAGGGCGGTATGGTTCTCACAAACGACGAAACCCTTGCGGAAAACGCTGCTCGCTTTGCGAATCTCAACATGCGTATGACCAATCTTCAAGCCGCACTGCTCCAATGCCAGCTAGAGCGATTCGACGCACAGGTCGAGACGCGGGAGCGAAGCACCGCCCATCTCGTTGCGGGTATGAAAGCGATCAAGGGGATTGATCCGATCCCGCGAGATGACCGTGTCACGCGATGGTGCTTCTACTATTGGGATTTTCGATACATCTCGGACGAGTTCGATGACGTTCCAAGGAGCCGATTTTTGGAGGGGCTGGAAGCGGAAGGGGTGTCGTGTGGTGTGGGTGCTCATGGTCAGCCTATCTACCGGGAAGGTCCCTTCGCTGACATAGAGTTCTTTGACCAACTTGGCTGCGCACGAAAGGGCTCGCTTTATGAGGGGGAAATCGATTACAGCAAGGTGTATTGTCCCAATGCGGAAAGGGTTTATGCGGAAGAAGTTTGCAGTTTCTCCCATGCGCTGTTCTTAGGCGGTGTGGATGATATGGAATGTATCTTGGAGGCACTTCACAAACTCCGTGAGAATACCGATGAATTGAAGCACTAGATATCCTTAGCGCAAGTTGCTAGTAGCCGGCATCTTCAAGCCAATAGCCCCTAATCCCTGTGCAAATTGTATCATTCTCCTTTTGTACCCCGAAGTCTGCAAACTATGGTAGATTTTAGAATTACTTAGACACTTCCAATGCACATGTACAGATTGGTAAATCTGTACCCACAAACAACCCCCTAAATCCCCCTTGTCAGGGGGACTTTGGCAAATGTTCACTTATTTGTCTAATTAATCATAAATGAAATTTAAAAAAATAAATAGGTAATTTGCTATTGACATCAGCGCGGTTTTCAACCGCGCCTACCGTATGTTTCGAGGTGTTTCGAGGAAAATCATGATTACCGATTTAAATACTTAAACTTCATACAGTTTGCGCTACATTTGGCAGATTGCCTGATGATTACAGCGTTTACCGAATGAGTATCTTCAAAATGTCAACACGCCCTAGCAACTTAGGTTATCCTTACGCCAATTGCCACTGTCTACCAGCGGCATTAATTCTTCAGCTGTCGTTAAATTATTGTGTCTCTAGTGCTTGTCGCAATTCGTGTGTGGATCCTGCGAGTGTCGGACGCAAGAAGCGCACAGCGTGTTCCGCACTTCGACTCGGGGGCGGTTCATTGGCAAGGGCAAGCTTGAGATTGATAAGAGTGGGTCCTGCCTCCGCTAAAATTGACGGCAGTGCAGCATCAAGTGAATCAGAGTCTTCGAATTCATAGATCTTCTCAAATCCTGCGCCGCGTGCAATGGTTGTGAAACTGAAATTCTGCCCGCCCGGAATAGGTTGATTTCCCGTGACCTCATACGAACCGTTTTCGCACACAAAGAGATAGAAGTTTTGTGCCGGTTTATTCAAAGCGGTCACGGTTGCTAGCGTTCCCAAACACATCAACATACTACCATCCCCGTTGAGGACAAGCACCTTTTTGTCTGGTCTTGCGAGCGCAATCCCTAGCCCGAAATCCGCTGCGTGTCCCATCGCACTGCCGACAGACGCATAATCGAGTGGATGGTCGGAAATCTGTCCCCAAGGTACAGTGACCCCCATTGTTGCGATAACAACCTCGTCTGTGCGATGCTTCGCAATGATTTGGAGGCATTCTTCCTTATTGAACATAACTCTACTCCTTTCAGCTTTATTCTGGTGATTCTTCCTGTTCTTTTGATTCTTGTGGTGTGAGCCGGATGACTGGTGGCGTTCGGATTTCCGTTGCCATCGCCTGCACGTATTGCTCAAACGCCTCCTGCGTTGCTATTTCTACCTCTTCTTTCTTCTGTACCTCCTGCTTCACTATTCCAACTTCTTCTGTCTCTTGTGTTGTTATTTCGGCTTTTTCTCCCTTCAAAGCAGAGGCAAATCGGTAGAATGCTTCATCGTATCGGTCCAGCTTCATTAATAATAATGTATTTCCCGCCTCTGAGTCTAAAAAGGTGTCGAACCCATCTACCGGATACGTCACACCAAAACCCATTTCATGGTCGGCTTCTGTTTCCCAGCTCCATATCCAGCCGTCCTTCTCATTGCTGACCGAAGTGATCCTACGATTCGGCAGGCGGATTGCAATGTGGTATCCGTCTCGTAACCCTTGCGCTTTGACACGATGTTCCGCCCATTGATGTCCCGCATAGATCGAAAATGTTGAAATGAAAGAAATCTCTCGATCTGACGACAGAACCCACCTAGGTATTATTCGTTGCACAATAGATCTTACGGGACCATCTGCAAGAATGCGTACATAATCCGTCTGATTTTCGGGCGAAATTAACGTCTGCGCCTCCGTGTCCCAAATCCCAAATCCACTTCTGCCACCGCCCATTTCTTCTGTTGTGAAAAGTGGCGTTAGAATTTCTTCTTCAGAATTTGATGAGGTTGTAAGCTGCCGGACGAATTGGTCAAGGAATAACCCTTTCGTTTTCTTTCCGTAGATGTCAATTGAACCGTTTGAGTGCAAGAGGTAGGCAGCCCACTCTGACTCCAATGCAGCGAACCCCTTCAACTCCGGGAATACCCCCGCTCGTGTCCGCCGAGTGAACCCAAGCGTGATCGACACTTGGTTATCAGGAGCGTAGCGAATTGTAACACCCTTTGTCTCCTGCGGTTCGAGATCTACAAGAAAAACTAGTTCGTCTTTTTGACCATCATAATTTGTGTCATCGGCTTGGCTTGGGATTTCGATTTCAGCGGGCGGGTGTCCTGTAACGATTAGGTAGGCGTCAAATGAAAAGTCGGAGGCGACCTCCCTTAGTTCAGCAAGCGACAGCACAATCGGCACGTTGACGCGTTTAACGGGTAGGGTATTCTGTATGGTCAGTTGGATGTGTGGGATGTCACGGTTTTGGCCGCCGGGGAAATTGCAACCAACAATCCCCAGTAATAACAAGCCGAAACCTAAATACAAATAGAAAATCCTCTTTAAGTTATAAAGAGGATTTCGAGTGCAAAACTGCCACTGTTTTTCTGAATTGGTGAAAAAACCGGTCAAGATGTCTCCTCCCTACTTAGACAAGATAACCGATTCGCAAAAAAAAGTCAAGACTCATCTGGCAACAAAGTTTGCTTAACTTGGTACGCCTGAACAATAGTCCAAACTATCTGTACTTTCCCTATGTTACCTCAGATCTTCTGACTCTAGTTCCTGATCAATTTGCGATTTTATCTCATCTAGCAGGGGTTGGACAACATCTGAATCTAATGTTTCAGTTGGCTGAATGTCCTCGTCTGGTTTTTCGGTTGTTAGGAGTTCTGTGAAATCGTACGCATCCAAATCAACTGCATCATACCATTCGGTTTCGGGGAAAAGATCGGTTACAGGGTCTTCTGGCTCGGTGATTTCCTGCAAAAGTTGCAGCCTTCTCGACGCCGCTTCCTCTGTCGGAGAAGTTTGCGGTCTATTGCTAAAATCTTCTCCTGAAAAATCCCACATCGAATCCTTCATATTTGCCTGCTTCTCCGATTGTGCACCATCTTTATCGTGTTGTAATGAGGTCGATTTTTTTACATAGTTTGGGAAGAAATCTTGCACTGTATCAACGTTGAGTAATTCCGGTTCGCCTCTCAAAATAATGGTGTTTGGCGAATATGCGGCCAATACCCAATCGACCATTTGACGGACCGATACGGCGATAGAATGAAAGATTGGATTTAAGTTGCCGATTGCTTCAATCTGAAGCAAGCCTAGGATCAACAGTAGGGCTAAAAAGAAAATGCCAATAATTTTGATCTTCATCCATATCCCCCTTCAATTCTGGCGCGAAGGTTTCCTATCCTTGAGTTCCGTACATAGCTTCTTGAGTTCAATACAGGGCGTCCGTGGTTCCTTCTAATATATGATAACACAGATCTGTTAAGAAAAATGTTAAGATTCTGTTAAAAGAATAAATCAAATTCTATATATTTGAATCTAACATCTCTGCGTATTCACTCGATTGCTTCAATTTGTGCGATAAGCTCCGGTGGTAGATGACGTCCGTCAGCCACTGAGACCGACGTTTCGAGTTCCTCGATAGACGCTACCCCCGATAGCAGGATAGACACTCGTGAATCGGATAGCAGATAGCGCAGGGCAATATGGGTAATGTCTTCGGGTTGATCAGCCAAAAGTGCTTCAACCTGCTCTAACTTATTGTAGAGGTCAGCAAAGCGGCTGTTCTGCATCCATAATTCCCGCTTTGATCCCAAAAGTCCGGCATGGAGCGGTGAGGCAGTGATTACGGCGACATCGCGTTCCGCTGCGGTGGGTACCAGAATTTCCTTGGCTTGTTGTGTGAGCAGGTCGTACTTCAAGAAGGTGATCACCGAAACAAAGACATCCGACTCTTTCAGAACATCTCGCATCAACTCCAAATCCGAACCGGTTAAGCCGATGTGCTTGGTCAACCCTTGTTCTTGGATTTCTAGGAGGGTTTCCAGCGTTCTACTTGCCCCAAAGATACCGTCCCACCCCGCCTGTTCTGCTTCGTGAATCTGCAGCAGGTCAACCTTGTCCCGTTGTAGACGCTTTAGGCTTGCCTCAAATCCACGCCAGACGGTGTCGCGTGTGTAGTCAAACGGCTCTGGATAATAGCCTACTTTGGTCGCTAAGTAGTACGGCTCGGTCACGCCTTTGAGGGCAGTGCCTAGCACCTCTTCGCTACGCCCCTGACCGTAGAGGGGGGCTGTATCAAAGTAGTTAATTCCAAGTTCTAATGCTCGCTCGACAATGTGGGCACCGTAAGAAAACGGCTTTAGCCCGAACTCCGGGCGCCCGTAAAACCAGGAGCCGCCCAAACCAATCTCACTGACCTGCCAATCGGTTTTACCAAATCGCCGGTACTGCATCGTCCCTCCTAAAACCCAACTGCCTGCAGCAGTCCCTTCAGATATCCAACTGAGTATACAAACCCCTGTCCACCAATCTCGTTTTCGTAAAGCGTGTGCGGACAGTGACCGGGAAGCAATGCACTGTCAAACCCGACCTCTTTGAAGGCTTGCAGTACGGCGAGAAAGTCGCAGTCGGCTTCGTCTAAGAAGCATTCTTGGAATTTCGGTACTGTTCCTTGAACGCCTTGAGCATGTCCGTAGACGATTTGCCCGCGTTCTCCGAAATGACGGATCGCCGCGAGGATGTCTGTTCCCATCGCCGTCCAGTTTCCAAGACAGAAGTTGAGACCACTCGCCCGGCTATTATTGGCAATGTCCATCGCGCGGTGGAACCCATCGAAATCGTGGAACAACCGCGGGATGCCACCCAGTTTCTCTAACGGCGGATCATCGGGATGGAGTGCCAACCGTACGTCTGCCGCTTCCGCTTCTGGGAGGATTGCTTTGATAAAATACTCGTAGTTTTCCCACATTTCATCGTCGGTGTACTCCCGTCCGCGAAAAAGGGGTGAGTGCTTCGCGATTTCCATGTCAAAACTGCTGACCTGTGAGCCACCGCGCCCAGGGGTTGTCAACGAGGTGCGCCAGGAGTTCCGTGTCACACCCGGCTGATTGACCATCCAGTGGTAGCCGTAGACCGGAATCTCCGCTTTGCCCATGTTGCGGATAGTGACAATCACATTCTCGATTTGCTGATCGCGTCCTTCCAACCCCAACATCACTCGATCATAACAGTGTGCTGGAAGCGGATTCTCGATTCCAATGACCCTGAGTCCTGCATCCTCGCAACGCTCTCGGACCAGCACAAAATCGAGAAAATCCCAGTGTGCGCCGGGTTTATCGGCGTTTTCGATGGAGAATCGTTGGGCGGCATCGGGGTGGGAAGTGGAACTGAGTACCACCTCATCAACACCATACTGTTTCAGAAAGTGTAGATAATCGTCCCGCTCATCCAGCCGCGCGTAAGAACAAATCCGCATATCTGCCTCCTATTGTTTGCTATATACAAACTATTAACCTTTGGTGCTAGCTTAGTGAGAAAGTTTTTTTACATTGTTTGAGGCTAAATGAACCGCTGAACCCATAATTTTTACGTTTCACAGCCTGTCCCGATGTATCGGGGCATCACGTTTCACGTTATCAACAGCTGCCAACTAGCACCATTGGCTATTATACCCTATCCTCAATCTATTTTTGTATTTAAACTTACGAGATGTGCGGACTTTCCTACAGATTTTCGGACTTTGACCTTGACCACCTCTTGACTTTCTGCTAAAATGTGCCATAGGTATGGGCGGACGATTAAGGAGTTTTCTTTTAACCTTTCACATCGGGTTGCAACGGTTGGATCGCAATCTTTCCTCGTTGAGTAGGGACAAAAAAGTATGAAGATTAGAGGTATCAAAACCTACAAATTCAATG
The DNA here is from genome assembly GCA_965208425.1 of Candidatus Poribacteria bacterium. Lineage (GTDB taxonomy): Bacteria > Poribacteria > WGA-4E > WGA-4E > PCPOR2b > PCPOR2b. The sequence continues at coordinate 1,827,001 of OZ242335.1, forward strand.
TGCTGATGGGCAAACCAGTTCGTGACCCACATACGGGTGAGTTGTTGGGCAGCCTTTCCAAACCGTGGTTATTCCTGAAGGTTGAAACAGATGCTGGTATCGACGGTTGGGGCGAAGGCAGCGGTGAATGGCTGACACCGTCAGTTGAAGCGACTCTGCACGAATGGTCAAGTCTTCTGATCGATCAGGACCCACTGTTGGTCGTGGCGTTGACTGAGGACATTACGAATCGTCTTCCGTGGAAGGGTGGTCCCGTATTCGGCACAGCGATTGCGGCGATTAACGCCGCCCTGTACGACATTGCGGGTAAAGCATGGGGCGTACCGGTACACACCATTCTCGGTGGCAAACGGCGTGACCGGGTTCGGGTCTACTGCAGCGGAAATCTCTTCTCTACGCCAGAGGAGGCGATAGACGCAGCACAAGAGGTCAAGGCGCAGGGATACGCGGGGGTCAAGAGTAACCCACTGGAAAGCCGCACATGGCCCATGGATGAGGAAGCCGTTAACCACTCAGCAACGTGTGTCGCTGCAGCGCGTGAAGCGGTGGGACCGGATTTCGACATCCTGCTAGATACACACGGTAGCCCAACACCAGAGTTGAGTATCGAGTTCGCTCGGCGTGTTGCCCAGTTCAAACCGCTGTTTTTGGAAGAACCTGTCAAGGTAGGTTCACTTGAAGCATTGATGGAGGTTACGCGGAAAAGTCCGGTACCGATTGCGACTGGCGAAAAACTCTTTACCGTTGGTGATTTTAAGCCGCTAATAGATAACCGAGCGTGTGCTGTCCTGCAGCCGGATGTCACGCACTGCTTCGGGATTACCACACTGGTTGATATCGCCAAATTAGCAGCGGCAGAACAGATGCTGATGGCACCACACAACGCCGGTGGTCCTCTCTGTTATGCTGCAACACTCCACGCCAATGCGGTCATGAACAACTTTCTCATTCAGGAGACAAGCAGCCGACTCTCATTATTTGATTGCTGTGTCGAACACGATTGGACGATCAAGGATGGACACGTCAACCTTTCAGACGCACCAGGGCTAGGGGTTTCGGTGAAGGAATCTGATCTTGATGGCTTGCCGTATGAACCGCTGCCCTATCGACAGTATCGACACGCGGATGGGAGTTGGAAGGGGTGGTAACTGGTAGGTTAGAAATGCGGTCAGCCAGTGAGCAACAAGACCGTGGACGCTCGGAACAGAGGGGAAGGGAATTGCCGCAATGATTAAGCTCGGAATGATGGCGCGTGCTACGGATGAGACAGTGTTTCAAAGCCACGTCCAATTTGCACACGAATTGGGGTTGGATGTCATCGATTTCCATCTGTCGGGGTTGCCCAGAAATCCCGATTTTCTCCGTCGGATAAAGATCTTGTGCATGAAGCACGGCTTGCCCATCGGTTATCTAGGATCCGGCAGTTTTGTGGGACCAGAGGAAGAGATGCAGGACGCTATCGCACGGGGCAAAGCAGATATTGACTTGGCAGCCTTTCTCTCGGCACAGATGATTCGCGTGTTTGCAAGGTACAAATGGCCAGACACCGTTGAGGAGCAAGAAGCCTTGTGGGGTCCCATGATTGCCCGTTTCCAAGAGCTTTCCGACTATGCAGCGGAGAGAGGCGTCTTCTTGGGGCTGCAAAACCATAACAACGGCAGTTTTGCGATGACGGCGAATCAGGTTTTACGTATTCTTCGCGAGACTGACCGTGAGAACTTTACCTTTATTATGGATACGGGCCAATGGTTGAATGCTATTGGGTCGCACCCTCGCGGGGAGTTCGATCCGAACGTAGATCTCTACAAAGACTATTTGGAACTGACCGCCCCATACGCAACCTACGTCCGCGCCAAGATTTACAAAATCGACAGTGGCAGAGAAGAGTGGCTTGATTACGGACGGATTCTAAAAATTCTGAAAACGGTGGGCTTTAACGGCAATATGTCGATCGTATTTGAAGGCGGTGATCGCAATAGATACGATACGGACGAATGTCTCAGGCTGGCGGCCAAACATCTGCGCGAATTGCTCGATGATTACTAGCCGTCAACCTGTCAGAAGTGTTCTATTTTAGGGAGAAACAGATGATTATTGATACACATTTGCACGTTTGGAGTGATGACTTTTCGCGTTATCCATTCGCCGATGGGAGAGAGGCGGATGAAGGCGCACCGGTCGAGCTGCTAAACGACACGATGGCTGAGGCAGGGGTAGATAAAGCTGTTATTGTCCAGCCAATCTATTATCGTTTTGACAACCGATATACAGCGGAATGCCTTCGACGCTTTCCGGGCAAATTTGCGGCAATTGGATTGGTGGATCGCCACGCACCTGATGCTCCGGACCAGCTTGAGCGTTTGGTCCGGGAGGATGGCTTTGGAGGGCTGCGGATCCACTTGGCGAGGGCAGACGATCCCGCAGAATGGGCGGCACCCGACCAAGACCCGATATGGCGACGTGCAGAAGAGTTGGGCGTCTGCTTCATTGTGTACGGTCCTGCAGCCCGTTTGCCCGCTGTTGAGCCTATTGTTGCCCGTTTTCCAAATGTCCCCGTCGTACTAGATCACATCGGTGGTGCACCGACGGACGAAGATCCGCCTTATCCACTTCTCAGCAACGTGCTGAATATGGCTCAGTATCCACGGGTCTATGTAAAATTCACGCCCCAATCCCATAAATCGAAGCTGCCATATCCGCACGAAGATACATTCCCTACATTTCGTCGTCTATACGATGCCTTTGGACCGGAGCGGTTAATGTGGGGTACAAATTTTCCGGGGGTGCTCAAAGGCGTTGGATATCTGCCGGCACTGGAGATGTTCAGAACGCATCTGGACTTTCTTACGGATTCAGATAAGGAATGGTTATTTAGTAAATCAGCACTGCAGGTGTGGAAATTTGGGGATTAATGAACAATCCGTAGATGTTCATGTTAAGAATATGGTATAACATAAACTGATTGCGTTCATTGGTTCATTAAGTACTATAAAACATGTCGCCCCTCCCCGATTTATCGGGATTCAAAGCAACTGGGGCTGAATGAACCGCTGAACCATGATTTTTACGTCTCACGCATCACGTTTCACGTTATCAACAGCTGCAAACTAGCGCGATTGGTTATTATGCACCACATTTCACACAATCTTGGGAGGGACTAAAATGAATTTTGAACCGACCGATCAAGATATTGTCGTTAATGCTGACGAGTTAAGAGGGTTTGCTAGTCAATTGTATCAAGAAGCGGGTGTGCCGAAAGCAGATGCCGATGATGTTGCACATTTGCAGGTTGAAACGGATCTGCACGGCATTCATTCCCATGGAACTCGTGCGCTAGCTGGCTATGTCCGGGGTATTCTGGGTGGGAGAATCAATCCCACTCCCAATCTCACAATTACCCGTGAAGGTCCCGCATTTGCCCGCGTCAACGGCGATCGTTGTTTGGGACATGTGGCTGGCAAGTTTTCAATGGAGTTAGCAATCGAAAAAGCGAAGACCGCCGGTATTGGTGCCGTGGGTGCGTATGCCACCAATCACTTCGGTGCCGCGAGTGCCACTGCGATGCTCGCTCTCGAACATGGCATGATCGGGTTCAGCACATCGACCAGTGGTCCAGGGGTTGCGCCGTTTGGCGGTAGGACGCGAGTTGTTGGAAACAACCCGTTTTCTTATGCTATCCCTGCGAAGACGGAGTCACCCATTCTCCTCGATATGGCGTGTGGCGTTTCGGCATGGGGCAGGGTTGGTACGCGGCGGTTATACGGGGAAAGATTGACCTCCGGCTGGGTGCTCGATGAGGAGGGCAAGGAGACCGATGATCCCAACAAAGCGCATGTCCTGTTACCGATGGGTGGCGCAAAAGGGTATGCCCTTGCATTGGCGGTCGACGCATTGGCTGGTCCCTTGGCAGGTATGATTGCAACTGTCAATCAGACGGGCGATGTTCCGCTTGACAAACAGGGATCGGGACTGTTCTACTACGCGATTAACGTCGATAGCTTTGTGCCGTTTGATGAGTTTACCGAAGAGATTGATCGAGAGATCCATGTCCTTCGGTCGAGTCCTCCTGCTGAGGGTTTTGATCGAGTCTATTTCCCCGGCGAGTTGGAGGCGATGAAGTACGCACAGTGGAGCCAGAACGGGCTTCCACTACATCGGGATCATTTACAGGGATTAGCCGATTTGGCAGGTGAACTGGGTGTCCCCGTGTTCTGGAAAGCGTAAGGTATATAATAACCTAAGTTGCTAGTGTTGAAAATCCATCGGTTCGTAGGTTGGGTTGAGCAGTTAAACTACAATCCCTATCAAGTACAATAGAGGCTTGGTTGTTCAACACCGCCTGCTTATAAGCAGATAGAGTGAAACCCAACTGAAAACGGACGCAATAGTCGGGAATTGGAATTCCCTCCTACAAAAAATAGGTGCTCTTTTGTACCACAATCTGTATGAAGTTTAATTTATTAAATCGGTAATCGTGATTTTCCTCGAAACCCCTCGAAACATACAGTAGGCGCGGTTTTCAACCCTGGTCACGATTTATCGGACCGCGCTGGTGTCAATAGCAAATTACCCAATTAATTTTTTGATCTTCATACAGTTTGCGCTGCTTATGTCAGATTACCCGATGATTATAGCGTTTGCCGAATTAACCACATCAAAATATCAACACGCCCTAGCAACTTAGGTTGCAATAAACATAATTTACAGGACTTACGCACCCAGATTGTAGTTGCCCGATTTATCGGGCGTTGGGAACGGTGTCCAGTTGCTTTGAATCCCGATTTGTCGGGGTGGTGATAAATCACCGAACTACAAGGTTTTGAGCGTTCAACTGCGTAAGTCCTAAGAAGTTTACAATAAACATATTTTGGAGGAAATCGAAACAGATGAAATCAGGGGTATTATTTTTTATTGTTTTTCTGCTCTTATCCATGCTGATGGTAATACCGTTTGAATCTAGCGGACATAGCGTGGAGATATATGCTGTACAGATGAGTGACAAGAACCCTATCGTCCGACGCGATGCATCCGAAAAATTGGTTCGGGTAAGCAAAACCCATGCAGAAGATGCGCTACCGCTGTTAATAACAGCATTAAAGGACGAAGACAAACATGTGCGTCGCTATACAGCGATGGCATTAGGCACAATGGGTAAGCCTGCCGTAGGTGCCATCCCTGCGTTGATAGACGCGCTGAAGGCTGAAGAAGATGTAACAGTTCGTTCCAAGATTGCCGAATTATTGGGGAAACTCGGCAAGGATCACGCGCAAGATGTCGTTCCAGTACTGGTGGATGCCTTGAAAGATCAGGATCCATGGGTCCGGTCCAAGGTCGCGGAGGCATTGGGCCAGCTCGGTAAATCGGCGCAAGCAGCTGTCCCCGCATTGATAGCAGCATTGCAAGACGAAGATAAAGGAGTGCGCCGTCGGACCGCCGAAGCATTAGGACAGATTGGTAAGCCAGCCCAAGCGGCTGTCCCCGCATTGATAGCAGCATTGCAAGACGAGGATAAGGGGGTGCGCCGTCGGGCTGTCGAGGCATTGGGTCGAATTGGTAAGCCAGCCCACGAAGCTGTGCCGGCATTGACACAGGCGCTGAAGGCTGAAGATGAGGGGATTGCGCTCTCTGCTGCTATTGCATTGGGCCGAATCGGTGAACCTGTTGAGGAGGCGATCTCAATGTTGATAAATGCTTTACAGACGAAAGAGTGGCATATTCGTGAAGAAGCGGCTACGGCTCTAGGCGGTGTGGCGAATTCCGCTCAAGGTATCGTGCCTGTGTTGATAAAGGCATTAGACGATGAGCATAAAGGTGTTCGGTACCATGCTCTTGAAGCGTTATTGGAAATAGATACGCCAGAAGCGATAAAAGCGGTCGAAGAATTTAGAAAAAAATAGTGAGAAGTAGTCGATAGGTGGTCTTATCTCCTTTTTTCAGAGGAATGGTTTTTTTTGTTGACAGACAATGAGATGTGTAATAAAATATCGTACCTCTAGTATTGTGATTGGCATTTTTTTTTAGAATCGAAACTGGAAAGGAGAGTTAGCCGTGTATAAAACTAACAGTTTGCCCAGACTATCTCTGTTTGTGGCAATTGCAGTTTTGGCAGGTGCCTTGCTCATCGCACCGAGTTTCGTTCAAGCGATAGAGATTTTGTTTGAGGATAGTTTCAAGGGCGGTAAATTAGACGGTTCAGGAAAATGGCATGTCGCCCTCGGTAAGTGGACCATTCAAGGCGGAGAATTAAGAAATACATCGGGTGACAAAAGCCTAGTCATAGTGACTGATAAACACTGGGATCCGGAATGGGTTGATTATTGGCTTTACGCAAAAATCCGCATTTCGGCCGGGACTGAGCCAGCCATTTTTTGGCGGTTTCATAGTGATGGCTCACAGGGTGGTAACTTTTCTCCTGCCGGAAGTCTGCCCAAACAGATGCAAGAGAGTGGTCGCCGTCATGTGATCTATTGGTGGTTCAACCAGGGTGGTGCAGTCGTCCAACGTGATGTACGAACGATTATCAAGCCATTTGAAATCACCGAAACTAAAACAAAGATCGGTGCCGGGACAGACTATTATGTCAAAGTCGAAAATTCGGCAAAGTATTATACGCTGTACCTGACCGATAATGCAGCAGGGGTGCTTGCAGGGAGTTTTGGCGAGCCTATTGTTGACCTCGAAGCGTTAGGGAAAAAAGATCTCAACATCAAGGGTGAAGGACGTATCGGTTTTGGTACTGTTAATGGCAAAATTATAGTAGATGATGTGTTTGTTACAACACCTGAGGGTAATCCCTTTTCCGTTGAAGCAAAAGGTAAGTTGGCAACGGTCTGGGGTGAACTGAAAGCTGGGCAGTAGACCACGGTATCCTATAGAGGGTACCGCTAACTCGACTGTCACAGATTCGAAAAGTGTGAGCGCGCTAGGCATAGTTCTTTGATAGTGCGTCGACAGATGAGATACAGCATCAATTCGGTTGTATCGCGTCTGAAAAATTAAAAACGAGTTGTTTAACCGCGCGATAAATCGCGCAAATTCAGATGGGTCTTAACCATCGTTTTATCAATTTACTCTAAAATTGGAGGAGATAACACCATGTTTAGGTACGCTATTCTATGTACGATGGCGTTAATAATGCTATTTTCTGCGTCGCTTGTCTTTGCACATTCAGGAGGTACAGCGAAAGCTTTCTTCGCACAAAAGCCACCGGAGCTTGATGGCAAGGTTGATGCTGAATTTGAGGAACATTGGGCTGAGTATCAGCAAGCCGACATGCACATGGATGTCGAGCGCGTTCCGGATTGGTTCCTCTTTGAGGAAACCTCACCAAACCGAGTCAGTCGAGGCACCATTGATGATGCTGACGATCTGAGTAACGATTTCGGATTTCTCTTTGACGAGGAGCGCCTTTACTATGTTGGTGTAATCAAAGATGCGAATTTGCCCACCGATATCAACAGCGGCGAGGCAAAGAACAAAGGCGGACCCACCGCACCAAATACGTCTGAATTGTGGCTTGAGTTCGACTTTGAGCATAACGCTTGCCGGCAACCCAAAGGGAATGATGACCGGGAGCTCTCGGGTGTTGATTGCTGTAAACCGCAGCCCGGCGACCATTGGTGGCGGATCAAACCGTGGACCGGTGCCGGTACCTCCGAGCCTGCTTGCTGGTGGAACCATGGGCAGAACGCAGTTCTCGGTGATGTACACGTCTTTGATGAAGATTGCACGGCAAATTCAGCGGCCACCCAGACCGGTGATGGCATGATCATGGAAGTTCACTTGGACTATAAAGAGGGAATGACTATATCGACCATCAAGGCTCAGGAATTCACTGATGGTGTCAGAGTGGGATTTGACTCCACGATGAATGATCACGAAGCTGCAGGTGAGAGTCGAGAAGGCTCTATCTCTTGGGCATCATCCTTTGAGAATGACAATAATGTCTGCATCTATGGCGACCTTGAGTTCATTGGTGTGCGCGCTGTCAGCCCGAAGGACAAGCTCCCGCAGACGTGGGGCAATATTAAGCTGAATGCAAAACGAGGACTGTAATCGTGTAGTCCAAATATGAAGCGTGATGCGTTGTTAACTCAGTGCATCACGCTTTATTTTTATTTTTTTTCGACACAGATCGACTGCGGTTTTGTAGCTGATCACGTGGCGGACTCTAGATTGTACTTTTCACTCCGAAATCTAACCAAGTTCCAATAACAACGGTTTAAGCCTTGAAGGACGTGGAAAAATAATACCTCGACGTTTCTTCCGGTAGTTCAAACTTAGGTGATTTAACAGCGAAAAATTGGAACAATGGTAGATTTTAGAATTAATTAGACACTGCTAATCGGCGCAGTTAGAAACAGCGCCTACCAAACACGGGGAGCGAAAGTGTCTATTTATTTTTATGATTCACTAAAGTTATGTTTTAAAGAGATAAGGAGGGAGTTGAGATGAAAAGAAATCTATTATCACTATTCACCCTCGTATTCGCCAGCGTCATGATGTGTCTCCTTTTGTCCGCTACCGCTACGGCGAAAATCCTTTTTGAGGATAACTTCAAAAACGCAGAGAAATCGAAAAAGAACTGGGTGTTTGCCGTAGGGGATTGGAAAGTTCAGGGTGGTAAGATGACGCAAGGTGCGGTGCAAGGTCGCTCAATGGCATACATGTCGGATGCCGCTTGGCCAGAAGAATATGATACCAAGGGGACCGCGCTGACGCAGTATATTTTTGAGGTGACCGTAAAGAAACTCAGGGGCGATAATGGTGCCTTAGTCATCTGGCGTATCAGAGATGATATGAAAACGCAGATCGGCAGGGAGTGTGGCGACGGTTTTAACAGTTCGTTCTGTTTAGGCGAGGCCGGTGCAAAGGGACGCCTCGAAAAGATAGGCAAAGGTCGCATTAAACTCTGGTGGGACCTCGGTCGTGGGGCCGAGAAATCGGTTTTGGTAAGAGATGTTAACGGGCTTGCCAGAGACGTAGCGGCCTCAGAATCAAAACACAAACTCTCGAAAAATAAAGAGGTTCGGGTCAGAATTGAAAATGATGAAAAGTTTGTTAAGATGTTTCTCGATGGAAACATGATCTGGGAAGGCAAGATAATCCAAGGTGCCACTACGGGAGGTAGGATTGCTCTTGGCACTCATGGGACAGCTGTTGAATTCTCTGACTTTGTTATCACCGACCTCAAGGGAGAGGGCGTTGAACCCGGTGGAAAAATAACAACCACTTGGGGTACCCTCAAAAAAGCGCGTTAATAAATCTATTCTGCTACACTCAGTTGTTTATATTCAAGATCTGTTTCGTAAAGCCCCCGCCTTTTGGTGTGGGGCTTTCTTCTTTCTAATTTGCTCCAAGATTCCTACCCGTTTCCTGCTATGAAGGACACAAACGCGATAATCCCAATTAAAAAGCGTGCGGTGCTCATCGGCGTGTTGCTAATCATCGCCAACAGTTACTGGATCGCCTATGTCGAAATGATATGGCACACAGCGCATCTGACAACTGTTTCGTTGTCGGTCAACGTGATGTTCGCTGTTTTGATGATAACGTGGCTAAACATAATTGTCCGTCAAATCTCGCCACAGTCTGCCCTCAATCAACAGGATTTGCTCGTTATCTATGCGATGCTTGCGGTGGGCAGCTGCTTCTCTGGGCACGACGCGATGCCCCGCCTGATGGGACTGATGCCCTACGCTTTCCGTTTTGCGACCCCTGAAAACGACTGGGCGGCGCTGCTATTCCACCACTTGCCGGATTGGCTGGTGATCTCCGACCCGAGGACTGTCAACGATTTTTATGAGGGGAATGTCAATTTCTTTACGGACGGCTATGTGCGGTATTGGGTGACGCCTATCCTATCGTGGTCGGTTGTGATCTTCTCGTTGATGCTCATTTTCCTCTGCTTAACATCGCTCATCAGGAGACAGTGGGTCGAGCGTGAGAAATTAGCGTATCCGATCATCCAAATTCCCCTCGAAGTTACAGCCGAGTCCGGGGGTATCTTCAGGAATCGTGTCCTGTGGATCGGCTTTGGTATCGCCTTCGGAATTGACCTGCTGAACGGAATTGCATTTTTTTTCCCCATCATACCCTCTCTGCCCATCAATGACCGTACAAGAAACGTCTTCAGTTTTTCCCAGAAACCGTGGAATGCGATGGGCAGTACCTCTTTTTATTTTCACCCCTACCTCATTGGTCTCTCCTTTGTCCTACCCTTGGATCTCTCTTTTTCATGTACGTTTTTTTATCTTCTGCGGAAGGCACAACTTGTCTTTGGCAGCATGGCAGGCGTCAGGAGTATTCCCGGCTACCCATTCTTGGGGGAACAGGGCACGGGAGCATTATTCGCTTTGCTCGCTGTAACCTGTTGGACCGGCAGAAGGCATTTTGCACAAGTTATTTCTCGCGTCCTGCGTCCAAGTCAGGCTGACGAGGCGAACGAGCCAATTTCTTACCGGACTGCCGTTGTTACGCTGTTTATCTGCCTCTTGGTGTTGATGGTTTTCTGCATAAAGGGCGGAATGTCATTCTGGGGTTACGCCGTTTTTATCGGCCTCTACTTCGCGATTGTTGTCGGCTTGGCACGTATGCGGGCGGAGCTCGGCCCCCCGATTCACTCCATCGGCTACATAAATCCACAATATCTGATGGTTGCTATGTTCGGGACACGACGCCTAAAACCGGGGAATTTAACGATACTCTCGTTGATGAACTGGATGAGTGGTGCTGGGTTTCGCACCCACCCGATACCCGATCAGCTTGAGTCCTTCAAACTTGCAGAGCGAACAGGTATCAGGAATCGGACGATGTTCATTGTGCTAATCATCGCTAGCATTGTTGGTATCGAATCCAGCCTCATTCTTTACCCATATACGATTTACAAGACAGGGGTTGCGGCGGGGTCTGAACAGATTCATGCCGGTGGTTCAGGCACTTACAACTACCTCTCCGGCTGGTTGGTCAATCCCAAGCCAACGAATTGGTTATCAATGAGCGTTCTCGGATTTGCTTTTTTGGTGAACCTCGGTATAATGTTTTTTCGTGCACGTTTCGTTTGGTGCCCACTTCACCCAGCAGGCTACGTTATTGGGCTCGCCCCCGGCACAACGGATATGATCTGGTTCCCTGTAGCGATCGCAATGACTACCAAGTGGCTGCTAATCAGGCATGGCGGCATCAAAGCGTATCGTGCCGCAATTCCTTTTTTCGTGGGATTGGTTCTTGGCGAAGCGGTGATGGGCTGCTTCTGGCCCATCTTGAGTCTGATCCTTACCTCCTCCGTGTATAGTTGGTGGTAGTGATTGATAGAGGAATTGTATCTGCATTGCCCCGATCTTATCGGGATTCAAAGCAACTGGATACCGTTCCCAACGCCCTATGAATCCCCGATAAATCGGGATTAAGAAACGGGCAACTACAATCGAGGCTCCATCAAGAAGTTCGTAGGGAACAACGATCGTTGTTCCCTACGGAAGTGCGTAAGTCCTGTGATAATCGGAACGGCTGTATCTTATGAAGCTAAGTGTTTTGATGCCAGTTTACAATGAGAGAAAAACGCTTGCGGAGATCGTTTCCCGTGTGCTTAATCAGAGAATTAATGGCATCGATTCCCTTGAGCTCGTGATTGTGGATGATGCGTCAACCGACGGTTCGACTGAAATTATCGAACAACTGGCAGAAACCCATCAGCAGATTAAACCGATTTTTCAAAAAAAGAACCGGGGGAAAGGTGCTGCTATCCGAGCGGCGATTGAAGCTGCTTCTGGGGATATAGCCATTATCCAAGATGCGGATCTTGAATACGATCCGAAGGATTTCCAGTTAGTGTTGACTCCTATCCTACAAGGTGCTGCGGACGTGGTTTATGGGTCGCGTTTTATGATAAAAGAAAATAGGCGCGACCTATATTCCAGACATGCTTTAGGGAACAGGTTTCTTACGTTTTTGAGTAGCAGGTTTACAAACCTCAATCTAACGGACATGGAAACCTGCTATAAGGCGTTTCATCTACACACCTTGAAGACAATCCCGTTACGGTCAAACCGTTTTGGGATTGAACCAGAAATCACGGCAAAAATTGCCAAGCGGAAGTTACGCTTTCACGAAGTTCCCATCAGTTACCACGCCCGCACCTATGCCGAGGGCAAAAAAATTAAATGGAAAGATGGGGTTGTTGCGATTTATATTATTCTCAAATATTGGCTTGTTGATGATAGCGTTAGGAAAGACTAATCCAGATTAAACGCAAAACTCCGCGAAATGGTTAGCTTACAGCTGCTGAGACGCTCTCCGGTTAAAGAGCAAGAATGAAGCATGATGCGTGAAACGTGAAGACCCGAAGACGGAAAATTGAATCGTTTTGTTTTCTCGTTCTCTTATCATGACCTAATGAACCGGTGAATAATGGACTCTTGAATGCTTGAACGATGTGGAAAAAGACAGCCTCATCAACTAGTACCAAAAGTTATAGTGAATTCTAAAAATAAAGGGACACTTTCGCTTCCCGGTAGGTGCGGTTAGAAACCGCACCGCATAGATGCCGTGGTCGGTTGAAACGGCGCAGTTGGAAACAGCGCCTACCCATTTGGAGGGTTCCATTAATTCCAAGATCTACTATAATATGAAAGAGGAAAATGATCGAATATATTTGTGATCAGTGCGACACAACATACGGTATCGACACCCTCCGGTACAAATGCGATTGCGGTCAACCGTTTCAACTGACAAGAACAGAGGGTGTATTTTCAACTGATCGAGTTTCCAAGGATGACAGCACACTCTGGCGTTATCGGCAAGCCCTTCCGATCACCGATGAAGGGTCAGTCATCTCGCTCGGAGAGGGGCTGACGCCGCTCGTGTCCTTTGATAACGACACACATGACCATCGGCTGAAGTTAGATTTTGTTTGCCCGACAGGTTCGTACAAGGACCGTGGGGCTGCTGTACTGCTGTCCAAGGTCAAGGAACTCGGCGTCCAAGCGGTTGTCGAAGATTCATCGGGGAACGCAGGGGCAGCAATCGCGGCTTATAGCGCGAAAGCGGGAGTTGACTGCACAATCTACTGCCCGGCGTCCACCTCAAAAGGCAAACTCGCGCAGATCTCAATGTACGGTGCGGAACTAAAACTGATTGAGGGAAATCGCGCTGCAACGACACAGGCAGTCCTCGAAGCGGCGGAAACCACCTATTACGCCTCGCACAACTGGAATCCCTTCTTTTTGGAAGGCACAAAGACTATTGCTTTCGAGATCGCGGAGCAGCTCGGTTGGCAGGCGCCAGATCATGTCATCTGTCCGCTTGGGTTTGGGAGCGTCTATATGGGCTTACACATCGGATTCGGAGAGCTTCACGCGCAGGGGATTATCACCAAAATCCCCCGCCTACTTGGTGTTCAATCCGCAGCGTGCTGCCCAGTTTACAAGGCGTATTCCGAAAATAGGGCACAGGTCGAAAGGGCTCCCCAAACTTATGAGACGCTCGCAGAGGGCATCACATCAGAAGTGCCGATCCGTGGGAATACGATTATGCAGGCACTCCGCGAGACCAACGGCGCAATCACAATCGTTGATGAAGCGGAGATTGAGGTCGGAATTAAAGCCCTCGCTTCAAAGGGCATTTACGTCGAACCCACCTCTGCTGTTATTGTCAAAGCGTTTGATAAGTTTGTGGAATCGGGGATTATTCGTACAGGGGAAGTCAGCGTCTCTATCCTGACAGGTTCAGGTCTGAAGGCAACTGATAAACTGATGAAGTTAGCGTGAGAGAATACAAGAAGAACTCATGTAAGAGGAAAGTGCAAAAGGCGTGAAACGTAATGCGTGAAACGTGAAAACAATTTGTTCATTGGTTCATTAGTGCATTGGTTCATTAATGAACGGGTGAACTATAGTAGACCTCAGAATTAATGAGACACCCCCAATGCACAGTTAACCCCCTAAATCCCCCTTATCAGGGGGACTTATGAACCAACTGCGTAAGTCCTATTAGAATTTACCATAAATCGGTTTCTGTGACACGATTTTTTAACATGGGTCGCAAGGAGATACACGATGAAACAATCCGAAGGGAAACTTCACAATCAGGTGGCGATTGTTACCGGTGCTGCTCAAGGGATGGGTGCTACGATTGCTGATCGTCTGGCGGCGGAAGGCGCGAAGGTTGTCTTGAGTGACATCAACGTGGAAAAGGTCGCGGGGGTCGCTGAGCGAATAAGCGCCGTTGCTAACGGCAGGGCGGTGTCGATGAAGACTGATGTTACGAAAGAGGACGAGGTTGCTGAGATGGTCGAAATGGCTATCGAACAGTATGGGACCGTTGGTATTCTGGTCAACAATGCGGGCATCCTCTATCCAACCCGAATTGACCATGTTACCAAAGCCGAATGGGATGAGGTCCTTGATGTGAACCTGAACGGCAGCTTTCTCTGTTCAAAGGCGGTGCTGCCGATCATGAAGGAAAACAAATTTGGTCGTATCGTCAATATGTCTTCATCTGCGGGGAGAAGCGTCAGCACGCTCGGTGGCGTTCATTACACCGCTGCCAAAGCGGGTGTCCTCGGCTTGACGCGGGGGATGGCAAAAGAGGTTGCCCCCTTCGGTATCACCGTCAATGCGATCTGTCCTGGACTAATCGACACCGAGATGGCGCGGGAGAATTGCACACCTGAACAGTTACGTGCTTATGAAGATAGTTTTCCGATCCCCAGATTGGGGACACCTGATGAAGTCGCACAACTCATAATCTTTCTCGCGACGGATGCTGCGTATATCACAGGGGCATCAATTGATATCAACGGCGGTGATTTAATGATGTAGGGGGCTGAATAGTCTATCCAAATGGAGGAGATACAGAATGATTGGTAATATGAAGTCTCATTTAAGGGAACAGCTCAAAGGCATTGAGGAGAGTGGATTATATAAAAGGGAGCGGATCATCACCAGTCCCCAGCAGGCACGCATCAATGTCCAGACCGGCGAAACCGTCCTCAATATGTGCGCCAATAACTATCTTGGATTGTCGAATCACCCTGAAATCATTGAAGCAGCAAAGAACGGCATCGACCAGTGGGGACATGGACTTTCGTCGGTGCGTTTTATCTGTGGTACCCAGTCCATCCACAGGACGCTAGAGGAGAAAATCTCCGAGCTCCTCGGCACGGAGGACACTATCCTCTATACCTCCTGTTTTGACGCGAACGGAGGACTGTTTGAGACGTTGCTGACCGAGGCGGATGCGGTCCTCAGCGACGAATTGAATCACGCCAGTATCATCGACGGGATTCGACTGTGCAAGGCGAAACGTCTGCGTTTCAAGAATAGTGACATGGGAGATCTGGAAGCCAAACTCAAGGACGCTCAGGATTCGCGCTTTCGTTTGATTGCGACGGATGGGGTGTTCTCTATGGACGGCACCATCGCCAACCTACAGGATCTCTGCGACCTTGCGGACAGATACGATGCGTTGGTCATGATCGACGATTCGCACGCAACGGGATTCATGGGGAAAACGGGGAAAGGTACGCATGAATACCGCGACGTTATGGGCAGAATCGACATTATCACCAGCACGCTTGGCAAGGCGCTCGGCGGTGCCAGCGGTGGATTCACAAGCGGCAGGAGTGAAATTATCGATTTACTTCGGCAACGCTCACGTCCCTACCTATTTTCCAATACCGTCGCTCCGAGTATCGTCAGCGCATCCCTGAAGGCGCTTGAGATGATAACGGCGTCCACCGCTCTACGAGACAAGCTAGAGGAAAATACCCGCTACTTCCGGGCAAAAATGGCGGAAGTGGGGTTCGATATTCCGTCCGGCTCTCATCCTATCGTGCCGATTATGCTTGGGGATGCAAAGTTGGCGCAGGAGATGGCCGCGCGACTCCTCGAAAAGGGGGTGTACGTGATTGGGTTCTTCTATCCTGTCGTCCCTGAAGGTACGGCGCGAATCCGAACGCAGATCTCCGCCGCACATTCGATTGAGGATCTCGATTTCGCTGTCGGGAAGTTTGCCGAAGTTAAGGGAGAATTCGGGGTATAAATAATCAGGTCGTGTTGTGTAAATCGTGCGGTGTAGGGGCATAATACCGCGCCCCGTAGTAATAGAGCCTAACATCGCTGTCATACTCTTTGCCGGTGAACTTTCGGGTGTTATCGCTGGTGCCTGTCTCAGCGCGCATCGCCCCAAAGACATCGTACTCATATCGCGCTAACACATTCTGGTTGTCGTCGGTTAGGACGATATTACTCCCCAAGGCGTTGGTAACGAATTCCTCCTACCACCGGACAATCACCCCCCGCGCTTCCAATGCGGGGATGTGTTGGTCGCGTGACATTTTGCTCAATGGATTACGTTCTACCATTACAATATCCCCTTGAGAAAGTCCAGAGTTATCTGCTAACGGCTTGAGATCTACAATACGGTTGAATTGAAGATTCAGTTCTTGTAAATTGACCAAAGCCGTCAGCGGACGGAGGTTTACAATATTGTTGTGTTGAAGATTCAGTTTCTGCAAATTGACCAAACCCATCAACGGATGGAGGACGGTGAGATTGTTTCGAGTAAGTTTTAGGTCTGTCAGATTTATCAATGAAACTAACGGACTCAGATCGCTGATCCCCCCAAGAGTTAATTTTGTGAGTTTCTGCAATCGTCCCAACGGACTCAGGTCGAGACCAGGAACCTGCACATTCATCTCAAACTCCGTAAGATTAATACATCTGGCTAACAACGTTAATTCGGATTGTATGAGCCAAGTGCCGCCCCGGTCAGTCACCTTTAGATGGGTTACGGTCGCCAATTCATCATCTGTGAATTCAGTATGGGATTCTTTACCTAGCACTTTCCATAATGTCCGTTCAATAGGACCTGTTTCTCGTGGTCCCAGTTCGTAAGGGGGAGATTCCACCGAGTCGGTACAGTTGGCAAGCAACAAGACTATAAAACATCCAATAAAGATTATAGAGGTAATTTTCATTAGATTTTTCCTTATCGAAATCGGTGTGTTGTCCATATATGATGGGGTTGTAGTAATTCTTGGCGGACAGTCGAGTAGAAATGGTCGAGATAATCTAACTTTTGACTATCTGTGAACTCATTTATCTCTCTAGTACTAAAGCCTACAGTACCAAAGGTTGCATTAAAAATTCCTGTGACATCACGTCCCTCAATCAGTCCTGATGCAACCCCATAACTTGCAAGAAACCAATCTTGTACTGCTTGAGTGTGTTCCTCGCTATCGAGGTCTGTGGATAAAAGTTTACTCAAATCATAATCGTAATCGTCTACGCCCTCCCTGCCCCGGTGTCGATTTGTATGCCGTTGCCAGAGATGTGTCGCCTCATGGACCAGAAGACCTAACCAAACGAGGAGGTCCGTATCCTCATAAATGCCACTCATCCTTATTTGGCTAAAATTGGTTTCGCCATCCACCTTGAAGGGAACGTATGCCCGTCCAAGTGACGGATCTTCCACGATGTCTATTCGACCGGCGAGGAATTGTCCCACCTCTCCTCCGAAAGTATATATCAAAGCGTCTCTTTCTCTCGCGTTGACGCGGCGTAGTCCTGTGGGATCAACAAACTTGAGCGGATTGTTATAGGCATAGGCATACCAATTGACACCATCGCCTGCCGGGTCTCGTTGTGTGAACCTGCCGATGTAGGGATCGTAGTAGCGGGCAGCGTAGTAGTAGAGGTTGCTATCGGCATCGAACTCTTTGCCGGTGAATTTGCGGACGTTATCGCTTGTGCCTGTCTCAGAGCGTATCGCGCCAAAGACATCGTACTCGTAGCGGACAAGGACATTCTGGTTGTCGTCGGTTAGGACGATGTTACTGCCCAAAGCGTTGAGGTGATGATACTCGTACCGGCCCACCCGATTGTTCGATAAATTGCTAATCTCGGCGTCCGATAGCGTGCGGTTATAGATGGACAGGTCGTCCAGTGCCCCGTTGAGGTGGATGGTATCTCCCCCAATCCATAACGGTTCGGTCGTTGCGACTAACGCACCGGTCGCTGCGGTGGTGGCGGTGTCTATGGTGCCGTTGATGAAGACACGGAGCGCGCTGCCGTCGTACCGTGCGGCGATATGCTTCCACTGGTTGAGGGGAATCGTTGTGGTACTGGTGACGGTCTTCGTCGTACCGGCTTGACGGATTTCAAATTGAACGGTTCCGGTAGCCGTCACGGAGAGTTGATAGCCGTTGCTGGCATCCGCCTTTTTAACAAGCAGCCCGGCGGTTGCCCCTGTTCGTTTCAACCGTAAGCTAACGGTTAAGGCATTGCCCACGATGTCCAACGCATCGCTATCAGGGACTCTTACTTTATCATTGGTTCCATTAAAAGTCAACCCACCAGCCACGTTCCAAGCCGGTTGCATGTTTGCTGTTCCCGCGCCTAGTGTGCCGTTGTTTTGTCCGTCCACATCGTGTGCGACGGTGCCGGTGCCTTCGTCGAAGTGCCAATGGGCAACAGCCGGTCGTTTGCGTCGGTAGACCACCCCATTGGCACCGTAGAGGTAGGAGGCGGTGATATTCTTGTTCGTGTCCAACTCCAATAGGGGAATTCCCCCATTGTAGAGGAAGTAGGATGCCCTGACTAAAGCGTTAGGGAAGTTGAACGCTTACTAGAAACAAAAAAAGGCAAGCGACGTGCTCCGTTTTGGCGAATCGTCACTTGCCTTCTTGTTTGGCTCAATGCGAAGTTGATTCTACAATTAAGTTTCACCAAACAATTTCTTGAGGTCAGCGATGGTATATCTCTGGTTATAGGAATCGCCATACGGATCCGGCAACTGGGGATCTGCCCACTTTATGAACGGGATCATTTCATCATCGAAGTGTTCACCCCTTAGAGATTGTGGGACTTTAAGCAGGTTTAGCGCCTTCTGTATTCGGCTTAATTTAAGCCCACCTTCTTCTAATTGATCGCGTTCATCATACACCAGATGGTAAGCACTAAAGCGGCGCAAAAATGAGATTAAGTTCGTCCCTGCGACACCCATACAGCCTTCATCATGCAGTTCTCCAACTTCGATAATTGGGTGATTATAAATGGGATTGCCTGTTTCTGCCAGCCAGATGCCAAAAAATTCTTCGCCACCCATGCCAGCAAACAGGCGAATCTCTTTGGGGATATGCCATCCATCTTCGATAAACTGCTCATTTCCGTCGGTCAAGCTATAAAAGTATCGTTTCGGTTCAAGAGCAGTAAAAAATTCCAAATCCCACCACCAGCCTCCATTGAATAACTGATAGACTTCACGCAAGGGTTGAGGCAGCGTCGTGCCGATTTTTTTCGCCGCTGCTTGGATTTCTGATTCAGTGGCAGGCGGATTCACCGAGGGATCTATCTCGGTTGCTTGCCAAGCATCGAACAGCGTCTGAATGGTCATGTTCACACCTCTATGGCATCGGTGTAGGGATCCAGTGCTTGTATTTCAAATCGGACATCTTCAAGACGAACGGTAAATTCTATACCTTTCCTGCCACTCAATACAACAGCGTTAAATGGTGGATGGGTTACATACCATTTGCCATCCCAATGCCCAAAGCAAAAAAAATCTAAATCCTGCGGTTCAATACTTCCCCCAGTAATTAGGTCTGTGACCTCACTTCCGTCTTTGGGAACACAGCAAATCCGGTGGGTGGCTTGGGCGTCCGGCTTCCAGACTCGACTACTTGCCCCATTACACTCTGCCCCTTCGCCATAGAACTCGAGAAAAGAAGTGCCATCTGGCTGGATAACGGCTTCAACTAATATCTCCCAATTTGCTTGTAGCCAATCCAATCGAAGATCTTCACCACCCTCTTCGGTTGAGGGAAGCATACTTTCAACCGATTGCCAACTCGCCTCAAGAAACTGTTGAAATTTTCTGACGATTTCATCTGCGCTCATTACAATTCTCCTTTACAGCTTGTCTAACAGATCCAATTCGGCTTGTGTCGGATCGCGCTTATACCCCTTTGAACCGGGTTGGGGATTGTCAAACTCCTTGCGCTTGGTTCCTTCGTTGGGATTGTTTGGTTCAAGTTCCCATTCTTTAACGCGTTTGGACGTAATGTCAATTTTCGTACCATCGGGCCTTATTATCTCTACACCTTTTTGTTTGCCCCTTGTTATTCTAACCTTTACCTTATAGCCCAAATCCCGAAGGGCATCAATCAGTTCTAACGACCCCTTCTTGACTCCCTTTATCTCCGACAAAAGCAGCGCACTGAAAAAACGCTCCGCAGGAGACAGTTCTGCCCCCGTCATTAAATCTATCCCCGCTAGGCCTTCAAGTATCCCCTTCACATCCCCTATGCCAGGGACAAAATCGAATAGTATTGATCTTATCCGCGCACCCGAAATCCAACTCGTATCCTCCTCACCCTTAATATAAAAGCGTTGAATATCCTCATCCCAACCAATGTGAGCCTTCGGACCATTGAAGTAGCTATCAAAGAGGATAGCCAACTCACCCGTAGGATCCACATATTTGAGTGGATTATTGTAGGTGTAGACATACCAATTGACGCCATCGCCTACCGGGTCGCGTTGTGTAAACCTACCGATATAGGGGTCATAATACCGGGCGGCGTAGTAGTAGAGGTTGCTATCGGCATCGAACTCTTTGCCGGTGAACTTTCGGGTGTTATCGCTCGTGCCTGTTTGGTTGCGTATTGCGCCAAAAACTTCATATTCATAGCGCGCCAACACATTCTGGTTGTCATCTGTTAAGACGATATTGCTCCCCCAAAGCATTTACGCGGTGGTATTGATACCGTCGATCCACACTGTTTGCTCAGTCCGCTATCTCACTATCGGACAGTGCCCGGTCATAGATGGAAACGTTGTCGAGATAGCCGTGCAAGTGATGATCCGTCGCATCATAATACCCCAACCACCATAGAGACAGAAACTCGGTGCCTGAATGTCTGAATGGGGATGAGCGACGCCGTGCATTGATCGCGGCGTACACCCACCCGAAAACAAACAGCCGACGCCGATGAGAAAAGCGACAACGGCTCGCATTATAGACAAACCCCTTTACTGCTTAGTTATCACCTGAATGTTACTTTGATTTGACTCATATTCCAGCTTGAGAGGCGACCCAGGTGAATCCGAATGGAGACTGAACCGCCCAGTCGCAACACCGGCATGTGTGCTCGTAAGTCGAACATCATAAACCTCTTCCGGGATCAAGGGCAAGGCAGGTGCTTTCTGCTTGTAACCCGGTGGCGTTTTACCGTAGGTGATGCAAGAAAAGGGGAGTTGTGTGTGTTTTCGTTCAGAGCCTGACACGTATTCTAAAAACCACAACTCCTTTATTTTCTCTTGAGATTCGGTCGGCACTTGATACACCTGAACTTGACCAATTGCATCGGGGTTTGACCCCGCGTAAAGACAGAAAGTTGGGCTGCTCGGTTCTGAGTGTGGATGGACTATACCCATTACTATACGTTGGCAGCCAATTGTAACGAACAAACCTATCAACACAATAACACAACGTCCCCATCTCATCTTTATCTCCTCCATCAGTTGTTATTCCTTCTATTGGAACTACCACTGCTTTCTCGCAATCTTTGATGCCACTCCTGAAATTCTTCCAGGAACTGTTCGTAAATTGCTATTAACTGATCCCGCGTATAGCCGATGAAATTCTTCATATGTTTTGGACTTAGTGGTCTGCCTAAGTGGTCAGTCATGTGTAAAACCCGGTAGGCATCTTGGATGATAGAGGCTTGTTCTTCAAAGCTATACTCACTGAAGGTTTTTCGATTGGGGTTACTAAGGTCGTCAATCGTGTAATCGTATAACTCATCAGTTTTTCCAAAAGCCCATGCAATTAAGTGTGTGGCACCAGCTCCTAGAATACCAAGTCTCACATTTTGATACTGCCAGACATGGACTAATTCGTGGATAAATACGTCGTCAGTCAGTCTTGCCGCATCGACGTGTATATCGTTATAAATGGTTATTGCCTTATCTTCCAAGAGAGGCCCTTCAATTTTAACGTTTTCAAGGTCAATCATATCTCCGAAAAACCCAATTGCTATCTCTTCCTCGTGTGGATTCAACGGTCGCAACCCGTCGGGATCAATGAACCGCAGCGGATTATTGTAGGTGTAAGCATACCAATTGACGCCATCGCCTACCGGGTCGCGTTGTGTAAACCTACCGATATAGGGGTCATAATACCGGGCAGCGTAGTAATAGAGCCTTGCATCGGCGTCCCACTCTTTTGCTGTGAACTTACGAACGTTATCGCTTGTGCCGGTTTCGGAGCGAATTGCGCCGAAGACATCATACTCATATCGGACCAGAACATTCTGGTTGTCGTCGGTTAGGACGATGTTACTCCCCAAAGCGTTGAGGTGATGATACTCATACCGTCCTGCCCGATTGTTCGATAAGTTGATAATCTCAGCGTCCGATAGGGCGCGGTTATAGATGGACAGGTCGTCCAGTGCCCCGTTGAGGTAAGTGGTATCTCCCCCAATCCATAACGGCGCGGTGGTTGCCACTAACGACCCGGTCGCTGCGATGGTGGCGGTGTCTAGGGTGCGGTTGATGAAGACACGGAGCGCAGTCCCATCGTCATGAGCGAATCAACGTGGCATAAAAAAGGGGTATCCTGGGACTTAAAGCCCCAAAATACCCCTGCTTTGGCATTGAGTTTGTTCCTCACCACTTGACAATCACCCCCCGTGCTTCTAGCGCCGGGATGTGCTCGTTGCGTGAAACGTCGCTCAAGGGATTGTCACCCACCCCCACGACATCCGCCCGGATGTCGAAACCACCTTCAAGGTGTACTGGGTTTTCATTCACCAGTCCGGGGTTATCTACCAACGGCTTGAGATCTACTATCTGGTTATTATTGAGATAGAGCTTCTCTAGTTGGGTCAACTCTTTAAGTGGGGTGATATCTACGATGCGGTTGCCTTGCAGGTCCAGCTTCTGTAGGTTGACCAGCCCGGCAAGCGGACGAATGTCGACGATTTTATTTTCGGATAAATATAACTCCTTCAGATGCGTCAATCCCGCCAGCGGACTTATATCAGAAACGCGGTTTGCAGACAAATTTAACTCTGTTAGGTTAATACACCCCGCTAACAAGGTTAGGTCTAAGTCCTCTATTATAAAAATCCCATAACGGAGTTCAGCATAGGGAATCCATAGATGTCTCACGGTTGCTAATTCGTCTGTTGTGAGTGCCTCACCCGGTACTTTGTCTAATGCAACCCTCAACGCCCGTTCAAGGAGACTATACGTGTCCCAGTCGTCATAATCAACAGAGACATCGGGTAAATGGGGATCAACCATGTTATCCTCCACCCGCTCACCACAGCCGGTAATCGACATTATTGCTAGGCAACCAAGAAGCGTTAGTATGTAGATTTTCATCGTCCTCCTCCTATTGGGCTGGATTGGGGAAGTTCTGACCCAATCCGGGCATCATTCGCAAATCTTGGATGAGAAGCGTATAGTGATGGTCGACAAGACTTTGCAAGTTGGTGCGAACCACTTCATTATTCACGGATTGATTCCATTGTGCAAGGCCAAACGCGGGCATTTCGCCATCGAAGCCCATACGGGGCAGGATTTTCCCATATGCTGTCCCGAAACTCACTTGCCCTGCTGCACCAATCATACGATTTTGAAGACCGTAGCTCACAAAGAACCAATCTCCCACCGCTGTGGCGTGTTCCTCATGTTTGAGGTTTAAAGTAGAGAGCTGCGTGTAATAATACCTGTAATCTTTTTCTTCATCGCCCACCCCATCCCGGTAACGCCCTGTATTCCGCTGCCAAATATGCGTTGCTTCATGGATAAAAGTTGACAAGTCGGTTAGATTTGCCGAATTATAATTGATTTTTAGTAAAATTAAGCTAAGAGTATTCTCGGGAACCTGCCCGCCGAGAACGTTTTCATCGAAATCGATATCTATGATACCGCTGAGGAACTTCCCTACGTCCTCCCCAAAAGTGTGTATCAAAGCATTTTCTTCTCGCCAATTCACCCCACGGGCACGAAGCCCTGTGGGATCAATAAACTTGAGTGGATTATTCGCTCCGTAAGCGTACCAATTGCTCCCATCTGCCGCTGGATCGTGTTGTGTAAAGCGCCCGATGTATGGATCGTAGTAGCGAGCGGCGTAATAATAGAGCCTAACATCGCTGTCATACTCTTTGCCGGTGAATTTGCGGACGTTATCGCTGGTGCCTGTCTCAGAACGTATCGCACCGAAGACATCGTACTCGTACCGGACAAGGACATTCTGGTTGTCGTCGGTTAAGACGATATTACTGCCCAAAGCGTTGAGGTGATGATACTCATATCGGCCCACCCGATTGTTTGATAGGTTCGTAATCTCAGCGTCTGATAGGGCGCGGTTATAGATGGACAGGTCGTCCAGTGCCCCGTTGAGGTAAGTGGTATCTCCCCCAATCCATAACGGCGCGGTGGTTGCCACTAACGACCTGGTCGCTGCGATGGTGGCGGTGTCTAGGGTGCGGTTGATGAAGACACGGAGCGCAGTCCCATCGTCATGAGCGAATCAACGTGGCAAAAAAAAGGGTATCCTGGGACTTAAAGTCCCAAAATACCCTTGCTTTGGCATTGAGTCTGTTCCTCACCACTTCACAATGACCCCCCGCGCCTCTAGGGCGGGAATGTGCTGTTCAACCGAAACCTGACTCAAGGGATTGTCTTCCAGTATTACAGTGTCTCCCTGAGACAACCCAACATTATTTACTAATAGCTCTATATCCGTAATCCTGTTTTGGGCGAGATTAAGGTACTCTAACTGAACCAACAGTTGAAGTGGAAAGATGTCGCAGATGCGGTTAGATGCAAGATTTAGTCTCCGGAGCTGGAGCACAGCACCGAGGAACTGGATGTCAGTGATGAGGTTGTTTTGCAGGTTTAACTCCTGTAAAGACTTTAGTTTATCTAGTACCCAGAAGTGACCAAACTGGACACCACTCAGATCCAACACTTGGAGGTTGATACAATACTGCAACAACTCTATGTCCTCGCCCCAATAACCAGTAAAACCTTCCACAGACGCATCAAAATGAGTTATATTCGCCAAGTCGGTTTTTGTGATCTTGGCACACCTCTCTGCTTCTAGTGCATTCAGTAATCCTATTTCAATGGAACTTAATTCGCCCTCCGAATCGCCCTCTGGGCAAAAGTCATAAACGACATCATCGTCGTCAACTTGCTCGTCACCACAGGCTGCCATCAACACTATCAACATCAACAGCGCGAGAATGCGGGTTATTTGACAATTTTTCATTGTATTTCTCCTTATCGAAATCGATCTGTCAGTAGATAACGGGTTTGTCGTATTTCTTGAAGGACAGGATTATAGCGCATATTGATTATCCTTATATTTTGGCTGGCACTTCCTGTGCTACTAGCACCGGCACGCCCCAGAGTTTTCGCCCAAACATTCACCCATTTGCGCTTTTTTGTATTCGGATTTATGCTTCCCTTAATCCAGCCATCAGCCGGAACCGGAATTAAATTCTTTGAAACACCATAGCTTGCAGTAAACCAATCTTGCACCGCCTGTGCGTGTTCTTCCCTTTTGAGATTTCGGGAAGCGAGTTGGCTGACGTTATAGTTATAATCGACTCCGCCTTTACCGCCCCGGTGGCGTCCTGTATTTTTTTGCCAAACATGCGTCGCTTCATGGATAAAAACACCTAACCAATAAAGATCATTCTCATCGTAATCTTCATGCAGATGTATTTCATTGACATTTCTTTTGTCCTCCAAATCATCTGTAGGAACGCTTCCTTCTTTTGTGAAATCATCAGGGAACTCGATGTTTATCCGACCGGCGAGGTATCCTCCGACACCACTTCCGAATGTGTCTATCAAAGCTTTTCTTTCTATCTCGTTGACAGGGCGGAGTCCTGTGGGGTCAACAAACTTGAGTGGATTATTCGCCACATAGGCATACCAATTGACGCCATCGCCAATCGGGTCTCGTTGCGTGAATCTGCCAATATAGGGGTCATAATACCGCGCAGCATAGTAATAGAGCCTTGCATCAGCATCCCACTCTTTGCCGGTGAACTTGCGAGTATTATCGCTGGTGCTTGTCTCAGCGCGTATCGCCCCAAAGACATCGTACTCGTAGCGGACAAGCACGTTCTGGTTGTCGTCGGTTAAGACGATATTGCTGCCCAAAGCGTTGAGGTGATGATACTCATACCGTCCCACCCGATTGTTTGATAGGTTCGTAATCTCAGCGTTCGATAGGGCACGGTTATAGATGGACAGGTCGTCCAGTGCCCCGTTGAGGTAGGGGGTGTCTCCCCCAATCCATAACGGTTCGGTCGTTGCGACTAACGCCCCGGTCGCTGCGGTGGTGGCGGTGTCTATAGTGCCATTGATGAAGACACGGAGTGCACTCCCGTCATACCTTGCGGCGATGTGCCTCCACTGGTTGAGGGGAATCGTTGTGGTACTGGTGACGGTCTGCGTCGTACCGGCTTGACGGATTTCAAATTGAAGTGCCCCACTTGCAGTAATGGAGAGTTGATAGCCGTTAGAGGCATCCACCTTTTTGACCAGCACCCCAGCTGTCGCTGCCTGACGCTTGAACCATACGCTAATCGTCAGCGCATTGCCTGCCATGTCTAAGGCATCGCTATCGGGGACCTTCACCTTATCATTAACCCCATCAAAACTAAGCCCACCTCCGACACTCCAAATCGGACGATGGTCAGTATTCCCATCACCGAGTGCCCCGTTGTGCTGTCCGTCCACATCGTGTGCGACGGTGCCGGTGCCTTCGTCGAAGTGCCAATGGGCAACAGCCGGTCGTTTGCGTCGGTAGACCACGCCATCGGCGCCGTAGAGGTAGGATGCGGTGATTTTCTTGTTCGTGTCCAGCTCCAATAGCGGCATCCCGCCATCATAGAGGAAGTAGCGTATGCCCCCGCTATCAGTGACTTTGACCCGCTTACCCGCCCCGTCGTAGCCGTAAGAAATAGTCTGTTGCGCCTTACCGGGTCGATTTTTCTGTATCTGCTTCACCATAGAACCATAGCTGTAGGTAAAGGCATCGGACTTGGTGCCTTGATGCCTTTTGGTCAACTTCCCTTCGGTGTCGTAGGTGTAGCTCATCGTCGAGAAATCGGTATCTTCCGGCACTAGTGAGCGGTAGGTCAATTGGTTACTCTTGGTGTCAATGGTGTAGGTGGTGGTGCCATCGACGGTGCTAACCTGTGTGAGCCGATTGCCGGACTTGTCGTAGGTATAGCTGACCGTCTCATTTCCGTAGTTGGCACTGGTCAACCGGGAAATCCCATCATAACCGAAGGTAAAGGTTTTGCTCGTTCCACCCGCACCGATGTCGTTGCGAACCAACTGCGTCACATTCGATTTCACATCATAGGTGTAATCGAGCGAGCTGAGGACGGTGGTCGGATTCTTCTTATAGGTTAAGAGATCGAGCCGGTTGCGGGTGTCGAGCGTCCGGTGGGAGGTGATCCCGTTTGGAAGCGTGGCGGTCTTGAGCGCGCCGATGTCGAAATAGTCGTAACTGGCACCCTTGGCGGCAAGCACATCTTTGACTCCAATCAGGCGGTTCGCTTTGTCGTAGGTATAGGTGACATCGTACAGGTCTGTTCCACCTGCGGAAGGTTGGATGTGCATTCGTGTTCGCCTTGACCCATCGTCGTACTCGTAGAAGGTTTTATAACCCAACAGTGAATCGTTCCGCGTGATAAGGCGATTGAGTTGGTCGTGGGTGTAGGTATAGGTATAGGTCGTTGAGCCGTCGTTGGTTTGAAGCGTCAATAGATTATCGGCTTTGTCGTAGGTGTAACTGACGGACTCTCCGGTCTTATAGCTGACTTGAGACGGACGGTTGAGGGTGTCGTAGGTGTAGCTGAGGGCGGGACTCCTTTCGGTGCCACTTTGACGTGTCCACACCTTCGTTATCTTCGACAGGGGGTTATATCGGGTTTCTACCCAATCCCCATCCGGCAGCGTCTGTTTGGTCAGCCGTCCGAACCTGTCGTAGGTGTAGGTGGTTATCAGTCCCCGCGGGTCCTTCGTCGTGGCGATGTCGCCAAAGATGTCATAGGTCGATTCGCTCGTGGCGTAGGGGGTGGTCCAATTGTCCTTGAAACTGTGGGTCTTGGCCGCGCGCCCCATGCCATCATACTCCGTCTTTTTCTGCGCCACGATTGTTCCCGTCTGATAGTTGGTTTGACACACCACAACCTGCGTGACGTTCCCGTTCTTGTCATAGGTCGGCACGGTGTAGAGGTCCGCTGCGACATCTTTGGTGTATTTGAGTGTCCTATCCTTCCAGTAAGCATACTCCGTGCGCTTACCCCCGGCGTCTATATCGGCGGTTTTCAGTCCGCGATGGACATCCCACTCGGATTTGGTCTTTATCGTATGGTCAGAGCCATCTTTGGTGATAGTGGTCTTGACCTCAATGGGATAGGCATGGTGTGTCGAGTCGTAGACCGTCTGAACCACTTGCTGGTAGTTCGCCTTTGGCGTTACCGTCGTCTTGATACGATTGCCGTAGCTGTCGTAGGCGTGGGTGGTCACAATATCGTGATCTATCGCGTGTGGTTGGGTGCCGGTATTGGCTTTGCTGCGGACCTCCGTGAGATTGCCGTTTGTGTCATAGGTGAACGTTGTCTTATGCCCCATCGGGTCAATCTGCCATATCGGGCGGTTGTAGGTACTCTCATAGTCCGCCGTCCATTGACGGAGGACCGTTTGACTGTTAGCTGGGTTACGTTGTTCCCACTTCGTCACGTTGCCCTTCTGGCGGTTATGGGAGCCCTCATAGTAGAGTTTGTAGTGCCACAGTTTATTGCTGCCATCAACTTGGTAGGCCTCGATGATATTTCTGAAACCTTTCTTCCACTGGAAAGACCCACCTGGTGCGTGATAAATCCGGATCCACGTATCTGACAGACTATAGCTAAGTTCGCGACGGTGGCCGGAAGTTGACCAATTGATGGTAACTGGCCGGTACAGGGAGGTTTGTAGATCAGAATCGTAAGCATAATTTGTCGATGGCCGTATTCTGCCCTGTTGGTCATAATCGGCACTAGGCCCATATCTCCGCTCATGTAACACCTGTCCCTGCTGACCCGCTTGTGACGGTGCCGCTCGCCTCCGGACAGCGCGCACGTGGTCGCTGACATAAAATTCGGTTCGCTCCCCTAATGGAGAGACGATAGCTTGCACACGGGAACCGTGGTACTCATACTTTGTTACCAATTCCGTCCCCCGCGGGTCACCCAACCCCAATTGATAGCGAACGGCCGTGATGGGAGTGTAGTTGCTAGTACTGATCGGCCTAGGTTCCACTATCTGATAGTCGTAGACGACGGTTTGGTACACCGTGGTTAGTGCGTCCTTCGTACCCCGGCCGAACTCGATTTTGGTGATTTGACGCGTACCCCTGACGTTCAACCCGTAATGGAACTTCAGCACCCGACCCACCGTGTCTATGACCGCTATGAGCCGGGGGCTCTTGCCAGACGTCTCATAGTGAAGTTGTAGCTTGTTGTCGTTGGGGTCTTTGATCTCGGTCAGTACAAAGTAATAAACCGAACGGCTAAGGTTTTCAAATTTGTACTGGAGGCCGCGCTTCGTGGTGTAGGTGAGAATAAACTTCTCCCCCTGCTGCGTGACCTTGAGGGAGGCCTGGACACCCGTAAGAGGAGTGAATGTGGTGTTACCTTCCAATCTTCCTGTATTACCGCTCATTTTAAAACGGGCTGTCGCGCCGGTACCGGTGATAACGGTCCAATATTTCTTCCTTCCGACCGTTTCTGACCGGAACTCCCACTGGTAGGTGTGAGACCAACGGTTCCCTAGATAAGATGCCCCCCAGTAGGAACGACGGTTGATGCCGTTGCCGTTATGGTACCGCATGAACTCCAAGCTAAGTCCCCGACCCGGCACCGAAATATCGGTTTCCGAAAACAAGACTCTCCGATGTTCATTATTATTCATGCTGACAAACCCATCCATCTCATGCGGATACCGCGGCACCGGATCGCCAAACTGTCCGAATGCAGGAATGCTAACCCATAACCACAACATGAGGGACGAAAATACACCCCTTAAACAAAATGCTTTTCTGATCATTATTTTTCTCCTAATTGTTTAACTTGGTTTCCGCATCAATCTCTTTTATCCATGCCTCGGCTGCCGCTTTGGACGCAGCGTCCCGATTCCGTTCGACAATTTTTGACAGATATTGTCGCATGTTGACGATATCCCCTCCCCTGCCTGCTGTCAACGCCGCTGACCACAACGCCTCGTCAATCAACGATTCAAACCGCTCCTTTTCCTGAGCGAAGTCTTGTCCGGCTACCGCGACTGCCTTTTGCAGCACCGAATCATCGCGCGCTACCGCTGCCGCTTGGGCGTAAAGCTGAGATGCCTGTTTCTGCTCATCGGGACCGTAGTAGTCCGCCTCCTTTATCCACTTCGCTTCCGTCATCACCGTTTGTACCCGCATCAGATGGGCATCAATGGCGAGCGGGGAGTTGGGGTGTTCAATGAGGAATTGGTCGTAAGTTCCCTTGCCCTTGGCAGGCAGTTGCGTCACGAAAAGGTGTAGAGTGTCGAACCACGTCTGACCGCTGTTATGGTTGGAGATACACCACACGCCGGCGGATACGGTCCCATCGGGAGGCAATGCCTTGACGGTGACTGCCTGCCAGTCGTTGTCACCGGGGGGAAGCATTGCCGAGTCCGCCGTGGCAATCATATCCCCGTTGCTATCAAGCCACGCTATTGAAAGGTAAACCTCGCCGTCGCTCTCCTGAGTCTTGACCGCCCCGGTCAGGGTGTACCAGCTAAAGCCGGTCCTCTGAACGGGGATTGGCGCACTTTCCCATCTGCCGTAGAAGTAACGGGTCCCGCGAATCGAGACACTCTGTTGCCCCTGAGAGGCAACTGACGGCCATAGATAGCTATCACCGATGTAGCCGTTCAGCGGTGTCCAGTTGGTAGGAATATCGGTGCCGTTCTCAAATGACGGGTTGGACAGCAGGTTGGTCGCCTGCAGCTCATCAGTAACTGAAAATGGAGGGGGCGGGTTGTTAGGACTCTCAATGCCATTATCAGGGGAATTCGTGTCGTCCTCAAATGAGGCGTTGGCGAGGCTAATCCGTAGAAGCGTTCCGGCTTGTGCTAAATCTGCTATTGTCGGTTTGTCAGGGTTTGGTGGGTCTACTGCTTGGACCGGTGAGGTAGCTAACAGTAGAATCAACAGTAAACTGAAAGTGATGAAACGATTTGACATTTTTGTTCCTCCGGTGTTGTGAAAAAAGAAGATGAAAATATATTGACAAGGCTCATGTTAAGAAACCGTAGGGGCGGGGTCCCCCCGCCCGCATTTTGCACTTTCTTTTTATATAAGCCATTGACAAAATATCTACATATTCGTATCAGTGAAATCATCATAACTCAAGTTGCTAGGGCGTGTTGACATTTATGTGAAAGGGTTGCCCCTACAAGGAATCCATCCAATGTAGGCACAACTCTTGTACCTACCCACCGAAGATGCTTGAAGTGTTGGTGAATTAATTCCTTAAATATCAATATAGCCTAACAACTATGGTTATTATAACGTAGTATATGTTAAGTGTCAAGGGAAAATTTCAGAAAAAATTCACTATTGGTAATTTTTTTGTGTAATGTTGATATAATTGTGGCTGTGAGAAGTATGGGAAATTTCCCCAAATTTTTCCATAACCCTCTAATGTTTATCCGATAAAATCTTCGAGTGGAGTTTCCCCTTGACAAGTTACCTTGAATTCCGATAAAATCGGGGTGGGTGTAAAATTGAGCAAAACAATCCAAAGCAATCTAAATCATTTATGGTAGATTTTAGAATTATTTGGACACTCCCAATGCACAGCCAACCCCCTAAATCCCTCCCCCGATTTTATCGGGATGTACCACTTATCAGGGGGACTTTGGAAACTTCGCACAGGTTGGAGTTATTGGTGAATGTCCACTTATTTTTAGAATTTACTCATAATCAAGAAAATCCGAATGTCCTGATATAGAAAGGAAAGCACATTGAGAATTATTGACCCACACGTTCATGTCTGGAAAAATGACCCACAATTCCCGTGGGCGCCTGAGACAACGAGTCCACCGACCGACGATGCCACGCCGGAGATGTTGTTGGACTTGATGAACGCCAACGGCGTTGAGAAAACGGTGTTGGTGCAAGTTATCCATTATCGCTGGGACAACAGTTACGCCGCTAAGGCGATAAAAGATTATCCCGATAAATTCATGGCGGTCTGCCGGATTAACCCGGAGGATCCCGACGCGCCAGACCACCTGAGTTACTGGGTTGAGGAGCACGGCATCCACGGTGTCCGCCTCAGCCCGTCTGGCAGTGCCACCGACGACTGGTTCACAGGTCCGTTGATGGATCCAATTTTCAGCCGTGCAGAAGATCTCGGCGTTCCGATGCTAATTTTGACCGGCGTTGATCGAATGCCCGACCTCGCGGCGATCTTGGAACGGCACAGTGACCTTGATGTCTCTATCGATCACATGGCAAGTGCGCCACTGGATGACCCCGACAAACAGCAGCTATTACTAGACATGGCGCGATTCCCACGGGTTTACGTCAAAATTAGTCACACATGGTCGTCTTCGGATAGCACATATCCGTGGGCGGATTCACACGACTTGGTCAAGAAAGTCTATCAGGCATTTGGCGGGAAGCGCATCATGTGGGGGACGGATTGGCCCGTCTGCTTGCCCAACGCGACCTACGCCCAAACCCTATCCGTCGTGCGAGACGAGATGGACTTCTTCGCGCCCGAAGATCGGGAATGGGTATTGGGCAAAACCGCACTTCAGCTTTGGAATTTTGGTGAATAGGATCGGTTTGCAAGAGCTCATTACACCATGACGAGCAAACGAGATAATTCCGTTTTCCAATTTTCACGTTTCACGCATCACTTTTGATCTTTGAGCGGAGCGCATATTAGCAGCTGCAAACTATCACCATTGGTATTAAGCAAAGGGAGACGTCTACCATGCTATTTTGCCCAGAATGCAGTGCTGAATATACTTCAGATGTTTCGATCTGTGCTGATTGTCAAGCTGAATTAGTGCCGGAACGCCCACCGGAGGACACCGCAGAATACATTGATTGGGAAGTTGTGCAGGAGATTCCCAACGAATTTGTCGGAAACCTAATCAAAGGGGTGCTGGAGGGTGAAGGAATCGATGCGATGGTGCGACCGCACGAGATTTCCGCGCTCGGCGGGATCCGGCTTGAGTCTGAATGGGGTGAAATCCTTGTCCTCTCCGATCAGGTGCAAAATGCGAAAATAGTCATTGAAGACTACCTGGCGAACTTACCGGCGGATGCCCTCGAAAACGGTGACGAGGATACGGAAGAGCTGTAAGCAGGAGGTCGGGAGTCGGAGATCCCTCCTACAGAAGAGCTAAATGCCTCTCAGCAATCAAGATTTGCATTGACAAATTCACTCCGATTCGCTATAATGCCTCAGTCTTTTCTCAGTGTAATCGCGTATTTCGTATGCCTCAATCTGGAGGATCGTTTGCCACGATTTAATAGACATTTAAGCCTTTTTATACTCTGCGGAATTGTGCTGTACCCATGGACGGTAGCTGATGGTGTGGAGATCCATGAAAACGTCGGGACACGGGCAATGACATTCCTGAAGATCGGCGTTGGTGCAAAAGCTATCAGCATGGGAGAATCTCAAGTCGCTGATGCAGATGATCTGTATGCCACATATTGGAATCCCGCGGGACTTGCCCAACTGCAACGTCCGCAGCTAGGTCTCATGCACAATGAGTGGTTTGAAGGGATTAACCACCAATTCATCGGCTTTGCACAGCCGCTTGGAAACGCAGGCACACTCGGCGGGAGCCTCATCTACCTCTCTTATGGTGAGCTTGAGGGATACGATATTAATGAGAGTGGCGAACCCGTTAAAACAGAGAACTTCCATCCTTATGACCTTGCCTTGATTGCTTCCTATGCTCGCCAATTCGGAGGTGTGCTGTCTTTGGGTGCCAACGCGAAATGGGTTCGAGAAAAGATTGACACGGAAAGTGCCCAAGGCATTGCGTTTGATATAGGTGGGTTGTGCGCCATCCTCGATAATTCGCTCTCTTTTGGATTTAACGTCCAACATCTCGGTGCCAAAGTCAAATTCGTCGAGGAATCTTTTAGTTTGCCTCTTAACATCAAAGTCGGTGCGGCGTATAGATTGTTGGACGAGGCGTTCACTCTCACTGCTGATGTGAACCGCCCTAGCGACAATGACCCTACCGTTGGAGTGGGGGCGGCGTTCACAACCTACGAACTCATCCACCTGCGCGCGGGTTACAAGTATAAAGTCGGCGGCAACGATTTAGGCACAGCATCGGGCATTACCAGCGGAATCGGATTTAGCATTGAGGGTTTTCAGCTCGATTACGCCTTTGTCTCCTTCGGTAAACTCGGCGCCGCCCACCGATTTTCACTCATATCGAATTTCTAGTTTAGGACTTACGCATCTAGGTGGATAATGCGTGAAACGTGATGCGTGATGCGTAAAAATAAGGAGCACGTAGGTTGGGTTGAGCGGACATAAGCAAATATCTCAAATACGCCACTCAGGTTGCTACCGGTATGTGCATTCAACTCCTGACAATTGTGTGAAACCCAACAATTCATAAACTGTGAGGTGAGAGGTATAAACGATATGCTAAATCTTGAAAGGGGTAAGCAGGATGAGGAAATGCCTTCATTGAATCATAGTTATATTTGTCTTCAGATTCTCCGTCAGCTGCTTCAGAATGAGAAGGTTGAGCCCCTCCCGGAACTCACTTTGGATATTGCAAATGGACTCACGCCGGATATTTCAATTTTCCCCAAAGAGCAAATACATCCGAATTTTTTTCGTGATGTTCCTAAATTTCAGCAGACGCCGGTCTTAGCAATTGAAGTTATTTTTTCAAGTCAAACTATTGAGGAATTGCTGGAAAAGGCAGCACAATTAATTCAAGCAGGAGTGAAGGTCGTCTGGACAATAGAGCCGCATAGCAGAAGTGTATTCGTAACGACATCGTCAGAAGAAAAGTTGTTCCATGACGGAATTGTTGAGAATGAGGAGATTCAAGTCGATTTTGCAAAGGTGTTTGGTCAACGGGCATCGTAACCTAAGAAATTGAGTTAGAGGACGCAACTGTTATGGATTTCGTTCAACTTACTGAAACACAACGTCAAGACTTCAACGAAAACGGCTACCTTATCGTGCCTCAAGCTCTTGATAGGGCGACGGTCGATCGTCTGATTGAAGGCGGAGACCGATTGATGGAGTCGTTTGAGTACGAAGATTACTACGCACATCGACGCCCCGGGCTCATCCAAGAGGAAGATGCCTACGCATCACTCGTTACGAACTCAAGCACGGTTCCGCTTATTGTTCAACTGCTTGGTCCGAATATCCATATCACCAATACCGCGCTGATTTATAAGCATCCGCAAGCTCCCGAAACACCTGCTGTCCGGAACTGGCACCGCGATGTTGGGGTCCACCTCGACCTTGGACATAAAGCGTTGCCCCGTGTCGGATTGAAGATCGGCTACTGCCTGACAGACTTCTCTGAGCCCAATTCTGGTGCGACTATGTTTGTCCGCAAAAGCAACAACTTCAGTGAGCCGTTGCCTGTTCCTAAGGGTAAAGTTGACCCACTAGAGTACGACGAGCCCATCCTACGTGCCGGAGACGCATATCTATTCGAGAGTCGCATCTACCACGCTGCCGCGCTTAACTTCACCGATCAGGTTGCCAAGGTCGTGATTTACGGCTACCACTATTCTTGGGTCAAGCCAGACTACTATCTTCGACATTATAACGACAGATTGCAGCCGGATGCAGCACTGTTAGAAAAATTGGATGATGTCGGGAGGCAGCTTCTTGATGCGGGAGAGGGGACCGATGGTCGTGAGGCACCCAACGGCATCCAGTGGCCCCTCGTCGAATGGGCGGAGCGACACAGCGTTAACCCGGAGCCACACACTCATGTCGTTGAGGTTTAAAAAAGTATTAAACTTCTCTATAGTCCTCCCGAAAGAAGTTGTCCGTTCTTATGAACAAGGAAATTTATGTTCGTAAAATCTTCTCATCAATCGCGAAACGGTACGACTTCCTCAATTCCTTGTTAAGTCTGCGTCGCGACCGAGCGTGGCGAAAGTTCACGGTACAGGCGAGTGAAGTAACGCAGGGGAGCAGAGTCCTTGATGTCTGTACTGGTACGGGCGAACTCGCGCTCGCTTATGCCGACGAAATCGGCAGCACCGCTGTGATTGGTACAGACTTCGTTTATGATATGCTCGCTGTTGGCAAGGACAAGGTTGCAAAGCAGGGACGGACTAACGCTTTTATTCCAATCGAAGCGGATACGCTTGAGCTGCCATTTGCAGACAACAGCTTTGATATCGTATCGGTCGGTTTTGGTATTCGCAACGTTGCTGACCTCCGGCTCGGTATCCGCGAAATGTGCCGAGTTGCTACAGCGAATGGCCGTATTGCTATCCTTGAGTTTACACAGCCGACGACGCCTCTATTTCGGCGCATATACTATTTCTACTTCAGAGGTCTCCTGCCGTGTATCGGAAATCTGATCTCAAGAAACAGGGATGATGCCTACGGTTATTTGCCGGATTCCGTTATGCAGTTTCCAGATTGCGAACAGCTCAAGGCAATTATGGAGGAGTGTGGTCTCGTGGATGTCCGATTCTACCGGAAGACGCTTGGCATTGTCGCAATTCATATTGGACGAAAGAAATGACTCGGCTTTACTGGATGTGCCTAACTATCCTGATTGCGGTGGTGTTCGTTGGGTGTAGCGATGATACCTCGACGATTAAAATTGGGGTCAGCATTCCAGAAACGACAGCCCCTGTTTATACCCTCATAAAGCAGGCGATGATTGACGGCGAAAAAGAGTACGGAGTCAAAATTCTGTGGAATGGGGTTCGAGATGCGGGGGTCAAACAGAATCTG
Source organism: Candidatus Poribacteria bacterium (assembly GCA_965208425.1). Classification (GTDB taxonomy): domain Bacteria; phylum Poribacteria; class WGA-4E; order WGA-4E; family PCPOR2b; genus PCPOR2b. Next base: position 1,864,055 of record OZ242335.1, read on the forward strand.
GCGACCTTAGAAACACAGCAGATCCTTGGGATGCTTGACGAGGGGATTCGGGTACTGATTTTCAAACCTGTTGGTGGGAAAAGTGCCTACTCCATTCTGAAGGAAGCGGAGCGTAGGAGCGTACCCGTTATTACGCTTGATCGGTTGTTGGGCAGCATAAACGTGCGAGGACATATCGCCGTCGATGAGACCGGATTGGGGGAAGCAGCTGCCCAATATACGATTGAAGCGATCGGTTACAAAGGCAATGTACTGGTGTTGGATGAGTCAACGGGGGCAGAATCCTTTCGGAATATCTCATTGGGGATTTATCGTACCGTGGATCAGTACGCTGATCAGATTCGGATACATTCCCGCGCCTGTTCGCTTGATACAGATGTTGCGTTAGATCTGACGGATCGTGTTCTGAAGAATTACGCGGGCAATATTCAAGCGATCATCGCCGTGGATAGTACGCTAGCGGTCGGTGCGGTGCGCGGTGCACAGTTGCATGAACTTGCCGATCAGATCGTCACCGTTGGGGTGGGTGCCGGAGAGGAGGCGTGTCGCCAGATTATGTTTAAGCAGCACGACGCCGAAGTGGATACGATACCTTATCAGCGGGGGCAAGCGGTGTTAAAAGCGGCGTTAGATGCACTGTACGATCGTCCTTTCTCCTTCGATGTCGAGTTACCCAACGGTCGAATTTTAACGAAAACGAGATTCAGCACAATCCGTCTCATTACACCCGCCAACTATTCGGTGGTCGAACGAATGTGGCCCAATCTGTTTGAGGACAAAAAGTAGGTGGTAGGGATGCGATCTATTTCGTGTTTCTTAATAGTTGGATTGCTCATTTGTCCTTCGTTTGCTTCAAATCAAGAGCAGGCAGGGAGAGAGCCGCTGCCAGTTGGCGAAGATGCCCCCGATTTCACCTTGCAGGATGCCGAAGATCAGGAGCACACACTAGAGAAGATGCGGGATAAGGTTGTCTTTCTAATAATGGGGAATCGGAAAATCCGGGAGGAAGATGACAAATGGGGACACGCCTTTCAGCAAGATTATCAGGAGAACGATCAGGTCGTCGCATACATTGTTGCTGATATGCGGAGTGTGCCAGCATTCGTGCCTAAAGGCTTCGTTAAGAGACAACTCAAGAAAGATAAACCGCCGGTGACGCTGCTACTCGATTGGAAGGGCAAAGTGCATCAGATGTATCGTACTGAGAAAGAAAAGCCGAATCTCTATATCATTGACCCCGAAGGGAAACTCGTCTTTCATATAAAATCTAATTTCGATAAGGAGACCTATCAAAAGCTGAAAGCAGTGATTGATGGGTTGTAGGAGTTATGCACTTCAGTAGGTAACAACGATCGTTGTTACCTACGAAACGGAGCCGGTAGATTAACTGTAGTTGCCCGATTCATCGGGCTTTGGAAGTTGTCCTGTGTGGCGGTAAATCACCGCAGGGACTTCGTATCCTCAACTGTGTAAGCCCTATTTTATTAAAGACAAGGAACAAATGAATATGACCAGTATCTCTTCAGATAAACCTTTAGTCAGTATTGTTATGGGCAGTGATTCTGATCTAGGCAAGATGAGCGAAGCTGCCGAAGTTTTAGAAGAATTTGATATCCCTTTTGAAATCACAATCTCCTCTGCGCATCGTTCACCGGAGCGCACAATGGAATACGCACACGGTGCCAATGATCGTGGGGTGCATGTCATCATCGCTGGGGCAGGACGCGCAGCCCATCTCGCCGGCGTCATCGCCGCGCATACCACCCTACCCGTTATCGGTGTCCCGATTGATGGTGGACCGCTCAACGGTGTGGACGCGCTCTATGCTACCGTACAGATGCCGCCCGGTATACCTGTTGGGACAATGGCGATTGGATCCGGTGGGGCACGTAACGCGGGGCTTTTCGCTGTCCAGATACTGGCGCTCAAATTTCCTGAACTCGGTGAGAAACTTGACGCCTACAAAGTCAAACTCAGCGACGGTGTGGCGGAAAAAGCTGCACGGTTAGACGAGGTTGGCTACAAAGACTATTGAGTTTCATGTAAAAAAAGTACAAAGCGTGAAAATAAACCGAGTTTTTTCGGCAAAACTCGGTTTCTGTTGCACCATTTCTTAACAGGATCCACTATTGATCATGACGCAAACCGTAGAGCCAAATCGTGCCACAGATTTTTCGATACAGGACAAAAAATCTGCCTTTAAGACGCATAGTCCTGGGGAAACGCAAGAAATCGGTGCAAAGATTGGAGGTCAGCTTAACCCCGGCGATGTTGTCGCACTCATCGGTGACTTGGGCGTGGGGAAAACCTGTCTGACACAGGGCATTGCCCGTGGTGCTGGCGTCTGTCAAGACGAGACCGTCAACAGCCCTTCCTACATCCTCATCAACGAGTATGAGGGAAAGATCCCGATCTACCACATTGATCTCTATCGACTTGAGCGGTTGGAAGATATCATCGCGCTTGGGTTGGAAGACTATTTAGAGGGAGATGGTATCTGCGTCATCGAATGGGCGGATCGGATGGGTGAGTTGCTGCCCGAAAGCCACATTCAGGTCAGGATCACCGGAGAGGACGAGTTCACACGCGCAATCGAAGTGTTGCCCGTCAGTGCCAAGTAGGAACGCAAGGATTTTTTTGTTAGAACTTATGCATTTAACCCCCTAAATCCCCCTGATCAGGGGGATTTTAAGTTTTTCGCTCATGTTAAGATTTAGTGCAAAGAAACCGAGTTTTTTCTTGAAAACTCGGTTTCTTTTCGTGCTTTGCACTTTCTTTTTATATGAGCCAAGTTTTTTTATTGGTGAATGCTAAAAATAAATGAACACTTTCGCCCCCGGTAGGTGCCGTGGTCGGTTAAAACGGCGCAGTTGGAAACTCTGCTTGTCCCGACAGGTCGGGATTCCGCTTTGCGGAACCCGATTTATCGGGGAGTGCCTACCAATTTGGAGTGTCTCATTAATTCTAAAATTTACTATAAATAGTCTTAGCACCTTCGGGTTAACGGCATCCCCTGTCCAAAGAATGGGTGAAGGTTAAAACCGTGCAATCCAAGCGATACAATATCTTGTACCTCGATAGCGGATCCGGCATTGGTGGCGGTCAGCGCAGCTTGCTGTTGTTGCTCAAGCATCTGGACGCTACGCGATTTCGCTCATTCGTCGGTTGCTTGGGAGACAGTATGCTGGCAGCCGCGGCGCGGAAGGCGGGGCATCCGGTCAGTCCACTCGATCTGCCGCAACAGCACGATAAGGGGGATAAAACTCGCCGCTTTACATTCGACGATATCGCGCGTGATTTGCGGCAGCTCAAAGTCGTCTTTCAACTCTTGGGGGTGCTATCGGAAAAGCAGATCGATCTCATCCATGCGAACTCATTGGCTGCGGGTTTAATCGGTGGGGTTGCTGCCAAACTCTACGGTGTTCCGATTGTGATGCACAAACGGTACGCCACCGCGTATGGCGTTTTGGATCGGATGGGTGACGCGCTACTGGATCGCGTGATTCTGGTGTCTGAAGCGACGCGATGGGCATTTGCCCCAGACGCGAAGCAGACGTTGATTTATAATGGCGTCGAGCTTTCCTCATTTCGACCCCCCCTGTCTCCCCCCCGCTGGCGGGGGGGCAAAACGCTCCGGGCGGATCTCAACATTGCCCCTGATGCGCTGCTTGTTGGCATTGTAACGCGTATTACTCCAGAGAAGGGGATCCACCTTCTAATCGAGGCAACTGCCAGACTCAGAGCATCGCCCCTTGTTCAGTTGCTTGTTGTGGGCGGACCCTACTTTCCCAAGGATGCGGAATATATCGACTCTCTGAAGGTACAGGCGGAGAAGTTAGGGATCGCGAATCGCGTTATCTTCACCGGCTTTCTGGAAGACACAGATACGATTCTATCCCTCCTCGACGTTGTCCTGCTCGCTTCGACTATTCCGGAAGCCTGCCCGCGCACTATAATCGAAGCGATGGCAGCCGGCGTACCGGTGATTGCCACACCCCTCGGTGGGAGCAAAGAACTGGTAACGCCGGAGACGGGGATCCTCGTTCCCGCTGAAGATGCGGATGCCTTTGCTGCAGCGATTACCCAACTTGCCGAAGATGCCGATCGGCGGAAGCGGATGGGAAAGGCGTGCCGTTTGAGGGCAGAGCAACTATTTTGTGCGACCCAGAACGCACGGTTGACCGAAGATCTCTATTTGGACTTATTGTGAATGGAGATTGACAGATGTATCTTGAGATGATCCTCCACTTTCCCCTCTCATTTATTCCTTGTGAATTTTTCTCCGTTCTGCTATAATCACCCCCTAAATCTTTTCAAATTATCGGTCTAATCAGGCTTAAACAGATACTTGAGAAAGGAAAAGACTATGAAAAAACTTACGTGCTATTTTGTGATGTTCATGCTTGCGCTACTAATCATCGCGACACCGTCAACAGATGCTCAAGAAAAATTAACTATTGCTTGGGCGCAGTGGGATCCCGCGAACTATCTTGATGAGTTGTCTAAGGATTTTACGGCAGAAACGGGGATTGAGGTTGATCTGGTTCAAATCTCTTGGTCCCACTTCCAAGACCAAGTTTTCACCGCATTTGTCGGAAAAAGTGACCGATACGATATCGTTATAGGCGATAGCCAGTGGCTCGGCAGAAACTCCGTCGGCGGACACTACATTGACTTGACAGACTGGATCAACGAAAACATTGATGTCGATTCCATCTACGCAACCGCTATGGAGGCGTTCGCCGAGTATCCGAAAGGGAGTGGAAAATATTGGGCACTCCCCGCGGAGGTAGATGCCAACGGTTTTCTGTATCGTACAGATCTCTTTGAAGCTGAAAACGAAAAAGCGGCTTTCAAAGCCAAGTATGGCTACGAACTCGCCCCGCCCAAAACCTATGCAGAACTCCGTGATATTGCCGAGTTTTTCACGCGTCCCCCAAACCTCTACGGCATTGCGCCTTGGTACAGCAAAGAGTACGACGGAATCACCATGGGCTTTCAACAGGTGATGTGGTCGTTTGGTGGTTCCTACGGTGACCCCGAAACCTTTAAGGTTGATGGTCATATTAACAGCGACGATGTTGTCAAAGCCCTAGAGTATTACAAATCGCTCAAAGCATTTTCGCCGCCCGATTCGCCGAACTACTACTGGGCAGAAACGCTCGATGCGTTTAAGGCGGGGAAAGTCGCGATGGCGATGGACTATTTTGCCTTCTTCCCGGGGGTAGTCGATTCAAATCAGAACCCCAATTACTACGATAAAACCGGCTTCTTTGTCTCACCTGCGGGTCCGAAGGGACACGCCATCAGCATCGGCGGTCAAGGTATGTCAATCTCTGCCTACTCCAAAAACCAAGAGATTGCCAAGCAATATCTAAAATGGTTTATGCAGAAGCCGGTACAAGAAAAATGGGCGCAGCTAGGTGGATTCACGCCGCATGAAGAGGTCCTCCAATCCGAAGTTTTCCTCAACGCAACGCCGTTCAACAAGGCTTTCGCCGCCAGTTTTCCATACCTGCGCGACTTCTGGGCGGTTCCCGAATACGCCGAACTTTTGGCAGCGTGCCAGACGGGCTGGAACCAAGTTGTTATCGGATCCAAATCAGCCAAGGAAGCGTTGGATGAGATTGCGCGGAAGCATGAAGCAATTTTCGAGGAGGCGGGTTACTACGACTGATAGCACCGCTGGGAAATTATGGTAGATTTTAGAATTGATTAGACACTGCGAATCGGCGCAGTTGGAAACAGCGCCTACCAAACACCGGGAGCGAAAGTGTCTATTTATTTTTATCATTCACCATAAGTTTACCACTCACGCACCACTTGCACAGAGGAGGCAATGCGATCCGCACGTTTTTCTCGCGGGTTCAGTGACTACCAGATCAAGATGGCGTTCATCATGCCGACCATGATCTTGCTCATCTTGATGAATATTTTCCCGCTGCTATGGTCATTGTACTTGAGCTTTCATCGTTATAAGGCTTCCATGCCGAACCGTCCGGCAAAGTTTATCGGTGTCCAGAACTACGCACGGCTGTTGACCGATCCGGAGATCTGGGGCTATTTTCAAACGACCGCTTACTTTGTCGTACTCGCCGTTATCACCCAATTCATCATCGGTTTCGGATTGGCGTTACTCCTCAATCGTGAGTTTCGATATAAAGGGCTTGTGACAACGCTGATCCTGTTACCGATGATGCTCTCCCCGGTCGTCGTCGGTCTCTTCTGGCGATTCATTTTTGCGTCTGACGGGTCAGGGTTGGTCAACTACCTACTGAGTCCGTTGCTCGGATCCCCAATCGGCTGGACGACAGATCCAAAGATCGCTATGCTCGCTGTCGTGATTGTCGATACATGGATGTGGTCGCCGTTCATGATGCTGATTTCTTTGGCGGGCTTGTCTGCTATTCCCAAGTATCTCTACGAAGCTGCAGATGTGGACCGCGCCTCCCGATGGTTCAAATTCCGTTGGATCACCCTGCCGTTGGTTTCTCCCCTGCTACTAATCGCACTACTATTCCGCACGATGGATGCCTTCAAGATGTTCGATATTGTTTACGTGCTGACCCGCGAAGGAGGACCGGGGATAGCGACGGAAACCGTTTCAATGAACCTGTACAGACTGGCATTTCGGAATTATAACACCGGCAAGGCGTGTGCAATGGCTTACCTACTCCTAATTATCATTGTTGCGTTGAGTAACATTTACGTGAAACATCTGAATAAGGTTCGCGGTGAGGCGTAAGATGGCACAGATAGAACGCAGGGGATTTGGACACTACGTGGCATTCGCTGTAATTGTGGTAGCGGTGATAGTTTACCTCACCCCAATTTACTGGATTGTTGCAACCTCGCTGAAATCGCCAAGCGATATTATTGCACAGGTTCCCCAATTCCTATTTCGGGTCACGTTTGAGCATTATCAGAAACTGATGCCTGATGAAGTCCCCGGACTTACATACCTCTTCGTCGCGGAAGCGTTGATTGGTATGTTTGCCTACTTTTTGCCCTTTCGAAATATGACGTTTGCGTGTCGTTTTGCGCTGCTGTGGAACGGTTTGTTGGTTTTAACCTGTCTTTACGCGCTTGCGACTACCATCAACTATAATTTCCTGATGTTGGCGATTTACACAGTTATCGTTTTCCTGCTGATTTCTCCTCAAAGGGCAACCAATGTCCAACGGATTCGCCTATCCCTTATCGGTGCCGGTGTCTTGGCAATTGTTGCCATCTGCACACTGTTTGCACACGGTGGATCGAAATACTTCCACCAACTGCTGAATAGCATTATCATCGGGTTCGGCAGCACCCTCCTCGCTGTTGGCTTTGGCACACTGGCCGCCTATGCGTTCTCACGCTTCAAAGTCGCAGGCAAGGAGGATCTGCTCTTTTTCATCCTCAGTACGCGCATGCTTCCGCCTGTCGTCGTTGTGATTCCAATTTACTTAATGTATAGCGCACTCGGACTGCGCGATACCCACTTTGGACTCATCCTACTCTATACCACGTTCAACGTCTCTTTCGCGGTCTGGCTGATGAAGGGCTTCATCGACGAAATCCCGAAAGAGTACGAAGACGCTGCCCTTGTTGATGGGTACACCCGCTTCCAAACCTTTGTCAAAGTTGTCCTGCCCCAATCTGTGACGGGTATTGCTGCGACAGCCGTTTTCTGTCTAATCACGGCGTGGAATGAGTTTGCGTTTGCGTTGGTGTTGACCGAGGTTGGTGGTAGGGCGGTGACAGCGCCCCCTTCAATCACAAGCGCGATAGGATCTAGCGGCGTCGATTGGGGAAAGATCGCCGCTGCGACCTTTGTCTTCCTCTTACCCGTTGCGATTTTCACCTTCCTGATGCGAGGTCACCTCTTGCGCGGCGTCACATTTGGTGCAGTGAAAAAGTAGAGGCATGCTCGCACTCCGTAAGCAATTTTCTGATTCAATGTGGTTGCCTTGTTGCAGGCTGATTTTCCAAAATCAGCATAGGGATACGAGTCGAGATATGATTCTCGCCTTACTTTTGATGAATGGTCCCATGCTGACAGTGTTCCTCAAATCTTCTACAGCGAAATACCAACCTGATTGAAGGCTAACCTAGTAACAATTCCAATGCTTTAGCTTTGGGTCAAATCGGCTAACTTCAGTTGATTTTGTGAGTCAAATATGGTATAATTCTAATACGTCCTAAAGTGGGAGAATCTCACCCCTACACCCTGTAGGGTCTCCCACCCTCTCCAGTGAGATGGAGGGATTGGGCGAGTGGCTAACCAAGCCACATTCAGGACGAAAACCAAGTCCGAAAATCTATACAGTCGCGGCGGGACACGCCGAGACATTAAAATGCCTGTGGAGGGACGGTAAGACCACAACAAGTTATTCGTGGTGCATCTCATCGAAGCAGGTATACGGTTGGGGTGCCCTTAGCAGGACACACCCGTAAGTCCGTTAAAAGAATCCCAAGTCTTTAGGCTTGGGAGTAGGTCAAAAGGGTAGTTGAAGATTAACAGCCAATATGGTATATTTATAATCAACTTGTCCTAGGTTGCTAGCTGCGCTGCACGACACACATCTCCTACACCCGTAGGTTGGGCATCTCCTGACCTACAAAACCCCAGTCGCTTTGAATCTTCCGATCTTATCGGGGCGGAGCGACATGTGTGTCGTGAATTTGGTTGGTTCTAATAGGTGTCGAGTATAGAAACTCGACCTACGGGCAATCTAGCAACTTGGGTTAAAATAAGGAGGCATAATCATGTTAAAATTTCAGATAGGTTTAATCGCCCTTTTAATCGGGTGTCTCGCTTTCATATCCTGCGACGATCTAGCGAAGCTGTTAACACCGGCACCACCGGAAGAGGATATGCGGGACGAAATGATGCCGACGGATGACATGCTGGCTGGCTTGCCAATGTATATCTCAATGTACACTTCATGGACAACGAATGTTACCTATCCCGAACCGATAGGCACTGGTGGAGTACACGGCGAGGGTGCCCGTACGGTTTACATCAACGAGGTTGGGGCTATGGCGTTGGAAGATGAAAACTTGACCGCTTACCCCGCTGGGACTATAATTGTCAAGGAAATTATGGATGACGCGAATACGTTTGTCCAGAAAGTTGCGACGATGAAAAAAACGGATGATTCGCGCCATAACGGGTGGACTTACAAGAAATATGTCCGCCCTGATGAAAACACTGACTACAAGCAAGTCAAAGGGGACGGACTCGAAGATGCAGCCGTAGGGTGTCATGGCTGCCACACTGCAGCTCCCGTGGACAGTGTCTTCGTCGATTTCTCGATGGATGACACGACGACCGATGACGGCACAATGCCGGATGATAGCACGACGACCGACGACACGATGCCGACAGATGATATGATGGTTGTGACAGTGAACCTAGCAGGATACACTTCGTGGACGAATGTTGCCCTGCCCGGTCCTGTGGACACTGGTAGCGCGCACGGTCAAAATGCCCGTACGGTTTACATCAACGAGGTTGGGGCTATGGCGTTGGAAGATGAAAACTTGACCGCTTATCCCACTGGGACTACAATTGTCAAAGATATTATGGATGAGGCTAACACCTCTGTTCAAAATCGCGCGGTAATGGTGAAAACGGACGATGCGATGTATGCCGACCATAACGGGTGGATATATCAGTATGTCGATATAAACGCCGAGTCGGTTGAAATCGGAGGAGGCGGGCTCGCCGCTCAACAAGGATGTCACGGCTGCCACGCCAAAGCCGGCACGGATGGTATCCCCGGTATGGACGGTGTTTTCGTATTCTAGAGGGTTGACATGGCTGGCGAGGGTCAATAACATAAGCCCGTACTTGAGGGGCTGAAAAGCCTTTAGAGCCACGATTTCAGTGCTCCTCGAATTTGCAGCAGGGAAATATCAATCTGCTTGCAAAAAAAATCGTTGAAAATTAATTTGAAGTATGATATATTCATAGAGAAGTTATGTAGAATATGAATCTGGCAAGTGCCTATCTTTTGCTAATAGTTGCAATTCAGTGTGCTAATAGATTGGTATCTTGTCATTACCTTTTGACGTAGCTTGCAGGTTTCTACAGTCTGCTACGAAACACATATTAAAATAAGGAGTCTTAACAATGTTAAAATTTCAGATGGGCCTAGTCATCCTTTTCATTGCTTGCGTTGCCCTCATCTCCTGTGACTCCATACAGGATCTGATGACAACGCCGGAGGACCCGCCGGCTGACCCCATGGCTGATCCTATGGCTGACCCCATGGCTGATCCTATGGCTGACCCCATGGCTGACCCTATGGCTGATCCTATGGCTGACCCCATGGCTGACCCCATGGCTGACCCCATGGCTGACCCCATGGCTGACCCCATGGCTGACCCTATGGCTGACCCTATGGCTGATCCCATGGCTGATCCTATGGCTGATCCTATGGCTGATCCTATGGCTGATCCTATGGCTGACGACGGCGGAACGCAGTAATATTGCCCCTAAGCCTGAAAAGCCGAATGCCAATCAATGTCTAACATCATGCTTGGCTCAATGAGCTAGTTAATAGCAATACATCCGGGTATTTTGGTTGACCTTGTTGATAGAAGAGTTTCACGCGCAAGGAGTGAGGGTTGAACGATGAATCCGCGCGCTCTCGCGTGTGGGAGTGTTTCAACACCTATGCCAACCGTGAAACTTGAAAATCTTACCAAGCGTTTCGATGATATCGTTGCGCTTGACGGGGTCAACCTCGATATCCGTGATCAAGAATTCTTTGTCCTGCTCGGTCAGACTGGAGCTGGCAAAACAACCACCTTGCGCTGTATCGCCGGATTAGACCTACCTGAAAACGGCGCAATCTACCTAGATAATCAACAGATTAACCACCTCACACCCGCTGAACGCGATGTTGCCTTCGTGTTTCAGGCGCATATCCTGTACCCCCACCTAACTGTCTACGAAAATATGGCATTTCCGCTACATCCGCGTGATTTATCGGAGGACGAGATCTCTGACCGCGTCACGGAAATTGCGTCAATGCTGCACATCGGGCACCTCCTACAACGCAAACCGAATCAACTCAGCGGCGGCGAAACTCAACGGGTTGGACTCGGTAGGGCGATGGTGCGGCGTCCCCAGGTCTTCCTTATGGACGAGCCGATCTCCAATCTGGACGCCAAACTCCGGACGGAGATGCGGGCAGAGATTAAGTGGCGGCAGCGTCAACTAGAAACCACCACATTATACGTCACCCACGACCAGATCGAGGCGATGTCGATGGCTGACCGTGTTGCTGTGCTGGAAAAAGGGCGGGTTCATCAGGTCGGTACACCGATGGAGATATACGACCATCCAGCGAATTTGTTTGTTGCCGGTTTCATCGGCAACCCAAGCATGAACCTGATCCCCTGTCGGCTGGCAGCTTCCGGCAAAAGGGTCTATCTGGAGTTAGTTGGAGGGTATCGGATCCCGATCAAGGACGTAAGGATTGCACACACCTTAACCGCGTCCGGGAAAGATCGGGATTTGGTCCTTGGGGTGCATCCCGAAGATCTGCTCATCACTGCTGAACAGTCCCCAGAAAATATCCCCGTGGAGGTTTATAGCTTTGAACCCCTCGGTGCGGAGACAATTGTGGATGTGACTCTTGGTCAAAACGAGGCGGGCGACAATATTATCTTGAAATCCAGAGTAGGGATGGCGTTTGACGTTACTATTGGACAAGCGTTGTGGATGACCTGTGTGCCTGAGCGGATTCACCTCTTTGACGGGGATACAGGTGAAGTGATCTGCTAGGTTCTGGTACCACTTGGGGGTCGAGATATGAAATGTGAAACGTGAAACGTAATGCGTAAGAAACTGATGATAGGTTCATTGGTTCATTTATAGTGAATCATAAAAATAAATAGACACTTTCGCGCCCCATGTTTGGTAGGCGCTGTTTCCAACTGCGCCGATGCGGTGCGGTTAGAAACCGCACCTACCGGTGTCATAGCCCGGATTTTTCGATCCCCGGTAGGCGAGGTTTTCTTGCCCCTATGATTAGGAATTTATCGGCAAACTACGAAACGCCTCGCATAAATGTCAATAGCTATCAACTTACGTTAGCTTCCCTCAAGAGATTGGCACAATCTCGCCGGTCCTGACAGATTCCGCTTCCTTATAGCAAAGCAGCAGCGCATCCCTTGCGCCAACTCCCGATAGCGTGGTTGGGTCGCTCCCACTATTAATGGCATCGACAGCGTGCTGAATCTCACCCGTAAAGGCATCAACAGGATCTACCTCACCCAGATCAACTTCGTGAACTTCTCCATCGTCGGTTAGCAACGTCAACGGGGTTGAGGTGACAGGTTCGCCCCCAAGCGTTGCGAAGTCATACAAGAGCGTGGCTTTTTCCAGATAGAGTTCAAAGCCGTGTGAAAATGCGCGTCCCTGCTGAGACACCGCGCCTGATGAACAGCTGATTGAGAGATCCTTGTCCCTGTAGATATATTGCGTCGTGAGATAGTCAACAAAGTCGCCAGCGGCAAGTTTGCCTTGTGAGAATACCGCATCGGGGACACCGCAGAGCAGCTGGATAAAATGTGTATCGTGGATATGCAGATCAATCCCCGGTCCCCCGCTCTTCTCTATATCTGCGAAATCGCGGGTCCATGTCGGTTGAGAGATTACCCGCTTGAAATGCCCACCGAGTAACTGCCCGTATTCCCCGCTTTCGACTACCCCCTTTGCATAGGCGAATTCCGCGAAAAATGGTAGGACATGCGCCACCATGAACTGCTTGCCACTGTCCACACCGACCTGCACCACCTCGTTTGCAGCGTCGAGTCGGATCTCAATCGGTTTTTCGACAAGGACATGCTTCCCCGCTTGAAGCGCAGCGATGCTAACCGACTTGTGCATAAACGTCGGGAGACAGATGTTCACCATGTCGATATCGGGATCTGCGAGGAGTGCCTCAATCTGATTGTACTTCCGAAGGTGTGAGAGATCTTCGATCCCACCGCGGGGACCGAAATTCCCCTGAATACTCGTCCAATCGCCGTCCAATTTCTTCTGATCGCGTGTACAGATAGCGACCACCTCTCCGCCGGAGACCTTCTTTGCCCCGTAGTAGTGGATCATTCCCATGAAACCGATGCCGATAATGCCAATTTTTACCATTGCTTTCCTCCGTATTCCATAATAAAAGACCACATCGTTTATCTTCTTATGTACAGTAGGGAACGCAGATCTGCGTTCCCTACGTTTGTCAAACACCTTAAGGTAGCAATTTACACCAGTATCCCTCTGGGGTTAATGAACCAATGAACTAATGAAGTTGTGAGCGCTCACGCCCAGACGAACACCTCATCATCATCTGGGGAATACCCGATAAAGATAGCAAGAACAGTGCGTGGGGATTTGCCTTTGATACCGGGGACTTCGTGGATGCAGCGGGTATTGAAAAAGTAGAGATCGCCGACCTCTAAATCGACCTGAACCTTTTCGATGTTGTTTTCTGCTGCATGCTGATGGAAGGTGTTCTCTGTGATGTGGTGAGCGATTTCTGGCTGCCACAGGCAGCGATGGATGATGGATTGTGCTGTTTCGCCTTCAATCTCGGAGTTCTGGAAACAGAGTATTCCAGCCAACTGATGTTCAAAACGATAAACCTCGTAATTAACGCGATTCTCCCGCCATCTGACCGAATCGAAGTGGGGACTGTAGGAAATGCCTCCATAGTGGATCCGAAAAATCGCGGGTCCATAACGCCGACCATCCGGCTCATATGCGGTCACGACACGCTTGCCGGGTGCCAGACGGGCGAGATTTTCATAGAGGGTGGAAACCGGATTGTCGAATCCGTCGAACAGTGTTTCAAAGAGGGCGTGGGTTTCTTCGGCGTGCGCAAAGAAGTCCTCTGGCGAGTTGCCACGATTGCCTAGACTGGTGCCGATGTCTATCCGCTCTGTCGGAACAACCGAAGGGTTATTGTAATGCGTGTCCTGATCATACATCAGATCTTTTTCGATAAACCGTTGGGTGAGTCCCTCACAGTGAGCGGGGTTGTACGCCTGACGAATGACGGGTGCTGGGGTGTGCATCTCCGCGAGGGCTTGGATCGGATTGGGGTATTTTTCCAAAATTGTCTCCCAATCCGGTTCGATAGGGATCCACGGATCCTGTTGCGACATGGTTTACTCCCTGTTGTGTGGCTAGGACTATTTAGCTTTCAGTTTTCTCCCTGTCTAAGTCGGGATTCGGAGATCCCTCCTACAGGAGGACTAAAATGCCCCTTCTATACCTCTGCTGGTTGAATCCGCCGCTCATAGATCCCGAATCTCAGTCTCCAACGAATCCAGATCTACAATGGCGACTGTGGATCTGCCGGTCGTCCAACCACCGGTTTCGCCGGGGTTCACGATGAGTGTTCCTTCCTTACGAACATCAATCTCATGGGTATGCCCATAGATAACAACGTCGTACTCACCGCTTTTCGCGATAGGTTCGGCAAGTTCCGGGTAGTGCATTGCAGCAATCTTACGCCCTCCGACCTCTACGCTTGCGAGATTGGGGTGAACCTCTCCAACCTCCTCAAACCGTGCAGCAAGACCGATGCGCTCTCCATCGTTGTTGCCAAAGACGCCGATGACTCGACACTTCAGATCGCTCATCGCTGCCCCCACAAATGGTGCGATGAAATCGCCTGCGTGTATTACTAATTCAACGCCTTCGTTGTTGAACAGTTCGACGGCTTTCTTGACCATCGGAACATTATCATGACTGTCTGACAAAACACCAATTTTCATGTGAACCTCCTCGTGATGCGTGAAACGTAATACGTGAAAACCAGTTGCACGATTTCTCAACATGGGTGAACCTCAAAATTCCTGAGCCTGTTGTTCAATCAGATCTGGGTTGACATACCCCTTGTGGAGGACGACGCGATACTGAAACTCAAGTCGATCGTCTTGTGCAAGCTGAAACAGCTCATAATAAGCCGGTGACGGGTGGAGTATGCCGTAGTTCTCTCGATTCCGCACCCACCACGTCGTCGGATGGCGCGGGTTGGACGGGTGATCGATGATCGTTGCCCCGTACACACCACCCTCTGCCGCATGTGTTCCAGCGAAACCGCACCACCGGCTCTGCTGCCCAAAGATATCCATCGGTTCTGTGCGCCCTTCCCCATCCAACAACTGCCCCGGCGTAAGGGCGTTGTCGAATCGAATCGTCAAGCCGCTGTAGAACAACCCGCCCCCGCCCGGTTCTCCACGGTTGAGGTCTAACGTCACCTCGCGTCCATGCGGCTGAAATTGGAGGTGTACGTCAACCACCAGATGATCTGTTTGGGGAGGAAACACAGTCGTCCGACGAATCTCTGTGAGATGAGTCACCTCTTGCCAATCGATCCACGCATTCTCGACTGTAAATTGGGCTTTCCCCGCATCAGCAGATTGCTCTACGTTCCGTTGATGAACGATCCTTCCGAATCCTGTGGGGTCTGCGTCCGGTTTCGGTTGTTCCCAGAAATTCACGCCGTTGACTTTTTTCCACGCAACCCACATCCCTTGATGGTGGACATGATCTTCGGGTTGATTCATTGTCAGTGGTGGTGAATTCGGCAGGCGAAGTGGCTGCCAGTAGGTTCGCTGTCCATCCGTTTGGAAATGGTAGTTGAGCAGCGTCTGTCCGTTCCAAGTTAAGCCCAATCCGTCATCAATCGGTTCAAATGCCAACATCAGTTTTTCCTTTCTGGGACAAGATGAGAGAGGTAATATCTAAATCACGCATTTCGATAATCAATCATTGCCTGTCGATAGGCTTCTGGTACGCCGATATCAAAACATCTACCTTTGACAACGTAGCCGGAAAAGTTATCCTCTTTCCGCAGTTTGTCTAGGCAAGAAGTCAACTGAAATTCGCCTCGCTCGCGGAGGCTATGGGTAATATTTTCTTCAAGATAGTCAAAGATTTTTGGGGTCAACGCATACATGCCGAACACAGTCAGAAAATCATCTTCCTTCATCCCCTCTACATGAAGATGCTGTCGGGCATACTCGACAGTAGGTTTTTCGTAGAATTCTGTTATTGAAAGAAGTGTGTTTGGTTCCTGCCATGTACCCGTTACACAACCAAGTTTGTGAAGTTGGTCTGCGGGCGTCGCTTTTAACCCAACTACGCTATGCTCTACCTGATTATAGACATCCAGAATCTGCCGCGCACACGAAACCTCATTATCAGACGCATAGACATAGTCTCCTAACATAAGCAGAAACGGCTCGCTATTGACCCATTCCCTTGTACAAAAAACGGCGTGTCCAAATCCCTCCTGAACATCTTGGGTTACAAACGTAACTCGCTGTCCCAAGTCCATCAGGTACTGGGAATATTCCTGATCTTCCTGTGATAGCTTGTTGAAATTCTCAATCAGCGGAGGAGTTTTGAAAAACCGTTCAAAGAGTTCTCGGTCTCTATCTTGCACAACAAGGCACACCTCTTCGATGCCGGCATTAATTGCTTCTTCGACAATTGCCATGATAACCGGCTTCGGTCTGCCAGATTGATCAATGATAGGGAACAGTTCTTTTTTTATCACCTTGGAGGCTGGGAATAAACGGGTGCCAAAACCCGCGGCGGGAATCACCGCTTTTCGCACACGCTGCCCTGCCTGAATAACCAGTTTCAGACAGGACATCTTCAGGTCTCGATTGATAATCTCGATTACCTTTTGTTGACTCTCCTGATTCTTAACGATAAATTGTGCGGTGCCGTCTCCTTGCGAACCGACACCTTTCCCACCTAGTATGTATGGCTGGATAGGACCGTAATTGAGAACTTTATGCAGCACAGGTGCTGTGAGTTCCGATGGGCAGGCGGGTTGGACGTACGTATCAAATTCGGCCTGTGCCTTTTTCATCAGTTTCCCGATACCCACTGCATCGCCTTGATGTAATGCCTCGTATGCTTCGTGCGTTATCTTTGTGCTGATAGGACCGAGGTATTTTTGGACGCTCCGTTGCATCTCATCTTCGGCAAAGGGATAACAGTGATTGAGACGGTTGAGTATCAGCCGCGTATCCTTGCCCGCTCCCAGATCGACGATGATGAAGTATAGGTCTTTCGACACGTTAATCTCTTCGACATCGATTTGGTCGCCGTCAAAGGTCATCATAATGGGGCGATTGCCGTAAGCGCAGCCCTGATCCATCCGCCCGCAACGCGAAGGTGTGGTAATCTCACCGATGTAAGCGTACTCCATTTCGCCACGGACGGTCATTTTCAAATCATAGATTTGATTGAAGGCACGGGCGACAAGGACACAGGTTGCGGCACTGGATGAAAGCCCCTTCTTTGAGGGAAGATCGGTCAGATAGTTGTCGATCTCAAGTCCATGTACCTGATAGTGCGTTAGAATCTGGTAGGCGACGCCAGCAGCATAACTGAAAAAGCTGCCCTTTTGTGCTTCGGCGAGAAGTGCCTCGCTCTCCATGGGCACTTCAAACGGGTCCATACGTGTGCCATCGCTGAGGGTTGCCCGTAGAATCAGTTTGGTTGGGTGGGAATTGACCTCGGCATGAATCCCCTGATTGGTACTAGCGATGATTGCGTAACCCTTTTCTAAGTCGGCGTTGGTGCGACGGTGGCCGCCCGCCCAATCGGTATGTTCACCAAAGAGGCAGATGCGGCCTGGCACAAAAATCTTCATGGTTCGGACTCCGGTTTTTTAGTCTACCTCGGTCAAATAATAGCGTAATACAGTTAGGTTCTGCGACATTTGACAGATTGCCCCTATATCCGTTTGGAGAGTATTTTGGGCAGGCACAAACCCCCGATAAATTGGGACTAAGAAGCCTACCCCTACATTTGTACTTCCTACCAGCCGACCGCATAACCATCGCGTCGCGGATCTGACCCGCCGATGAGTGCGTTTGAGTCGGGGATAACCTGAATCGCCTGCGCGCTGCCGGGACCATCCCAATCGCCCAAAATCCGGAGGTCATGTCCGCGTTGGGCGAGTCCATTGCGAACATCTTCAGGAAACCGTCCTTCTAGCTGAAGTGCATCCTCACAGGTGTGCGGTATGGTCGATTCCATCGGGTTCTGGAGATTGCGCCAACGCGGTGCTTCGACAGCTTCCTGCGGTGTCATTCCGAAATCGACGACGTGTGTAATCAACTGGAGATTGGTTTGCACCTGTGTATCCGCCCCCGGTGTTCCACAGATGAGGAAGGGTTTGCCATCTTTTGTCACAATCACAGGGTTCATAGTGTGACGTACTCGTTTGCCGGGCATGAGACAATTGGGATGGTCTGCCTCAAGATGCCAATACGTCATCCGATTGTTGAGCAAGACGCCGGTGTCTCCAGCGACAAGACTTGAACCAAATCCCGATTGTATGCTCTGCAACACGCAAACAGCATTGCCTGCGCCGTCCGCTGTGCAGAAGCAAGTCGTGTCCTCAAACTGTTCGGGACCTCCGGAGGGAACATCCGTCGCTGCCCGGTTCGGATCGATGCGTTTAGCCTGCATTTTAGCATAATCTTTGGACAACATGCCTTTGATGGGGACATCGACCCAATCTGGGTCCGCCATATATTTCTCCCGATCTGCGAACGAGAGTTTTTTCGCTTCGACCATCAGGTGCACGCTTTCAGCCGTGTTACAGCCCATCGATTCTATATCGAACTGCTCGACAATGTTCAACTCCTGCAATAAGATATGACCACTCGAATTGGGCGGCATCTCATAGACCTCATACCCCCGATAGTTGGTGTGGATCGGCTCACTCCAGCGGGCATGGTAATCTGCGAGATCCTTCTCGGTCAACAACCCATCATATTTTTCGCTGAATTCGACGATTGCTCTGGCTATCTCGCCCTCATAAAGGGTGCCGCGCCCTTCTGCGGCGATTTTCTGCAAAGTTTTCCCAAGATTCTTATTGTAGATAATTTCCCCCGGTGTGGGTGGTTTACCGTCATTGGTAAATATTGGACGGGTGTATGGGTCTTCGGCAAAACGTGGATTCTCGCCTCTGAGACCGCCAGCAAGGTTGTGACTGATAGGAAAGCCATTTTCACAGAGCGAAATTGCTGGTTCAAATGCCTGCTCCAGTTTAAGTGCGCCGTAACGTTCGTGTGCTTTAAGCCAACCATCAACAATACCCGGCACCGAGACACTGCGGATACCCTTCATCGGGATTCCGCCATCCTGCAGGTACAGTTCGCGGGTCGCTGCGTAAGGTGCTGGACCCGTAGCGTTCACGCCCGTTACCGTGCCTGTTTCCGCCCAATAGATCAGGATAAATCCATCCCCGCCGACGCCAGATCCCGCCGGCTCAACGACACCCAACGCCGCTGCTGTTGCGACTGCGGCATCCACAGCATTCCCGCCCGCTAGGATCGCTTGAACTCCAGCCTGTGAGGCGAGCATGTGTCCCGATGTCACCATGCCGTTTCTGCCCATCGCAGAAGGTCGAAATCCTGAAAAATTTATCCCATGTGGTGATTGCATATTTTGTCCTCCGAAATTGTATTGAACCTTTAAGAGATTGCTCTACTACCGTCGGACACAACTTTAGCATTACTGGCTCTAAAAAATCAAGTACAAACTTGCCCATACCGCTTGCATAAAGCATTCAGCCAAACTGAGAATAAAATTAGAACATATCTTTTTCTTCTATGTGTAAACTGTTGAGCATCTTATCACCACATTCCTAGCAGTGGAAGCCCCGTCCTTATGAAGTTTAATTTATTAATTCGGTAATCCCGATTTTCCTCGAAACATAGGGTAGGCGCGGTTGAAAACCGCGCTGGCGTCGATAGCAAATTACCGAAGTATTTTTTTTATCTTCATTAGGACGGGGTAACTGACAATCCTAGGCGACACCTCAATGTAATTTTCTGAGTTATGATGATCTGGGTAGACCGATAAATCGTTTGGGACAACACGTTCCGTTCAAGGCCACAAAAACGTACAATCTCCTATATGTGGCGTTCGATGTCAATCCGTCCTTGACACCTTCAAACAAAGATGATAAAATGCGTTCATGTTTTCGAGAAAAAAATAAACTAATAGAAGTAAAATATGCCAACAGGAGTCTAAAAAATGAAAAGGTTCATCATTGTAGAAATTATCGTTGTTGCAGCCTTAGTAATTGGCTTTTTTATTGGTCGGGCATCAAATTCAGCAAACAACATAGTTGCCTACTACACAAACGCGGATGCAGCGTGGGACAAGGCTCAAAAGGCGGATACCCCGCCCGTAACTCTTGAGGATGAGGATCAGAAACGTGTAAGCGAGGTCAGAGGCTTATACCGGCAGGTGTTCGAGCAATACCCCGATAATCGTTGGGCAGATGATGCGATCTATCAGTTGGCATCGCGGCTTGGACGAACAGACGAGGAAGCCTTTGCTCTATTTCGACGGCTTATTAATACCTACCCTGACAGCGAATGGACAGATGATTCACTATACACCATCGCCATCGCTTACTATCGAATGGCGGAAGAGATAAAAAGGACGGAGAGTGTTGAGAGTGCAGATGCCTACTATGATCGAGCATCCGCGATGTTTGATCAACTTATCCAAGATTATCCGGGCAGTGTACTTGCAGACGAATCCCGATTTAACAAGGCGATGTGCCTCTATGGCAAAGGGAGTTGGACAGCTGCGCTTGAGGCGTTCGATGCGCTGCGGGAAGACTTCAGAGGTAGCCAACTCTCCCACAGTATTGTGTATTACACAGGGATGATTTTCACTGAAAGACAAGCTTATGATACAGCACGGGTTGAATTTCAGAATGTCGTCGATTCGGGGCATGAAGAACTTGCCCCTCTCGCACAGTTTGGCATCGGTCAAACCTATTTTGCTGAGGCAAAATATGATGAAGCGATTGAGAGTTATCAGAAGGTGATTGACGCATACCCAGATGCCAAAATGGCGCAGGACGCACACTTCAATATCGGTTGGGCGTATGAGAAGCTGAAGAAGTATGATGAGGCGATCATCCAACTAGAGGGGGCGATAGAGAAATATCCACACAATGAAAATACCTCCAATATGCAGTTCTATGTCGGACAGATTTACTATGCGAAAGAAGATACTGACGGAGCAATTAACGCTTATCGCAAGGTCGCCGATAATCCGACCTATGATTACGATACGCGAAGGCAAGCTCAATATTGGATCGGCTTCATCTATGAGGACGCAAACCAGATAGACGAGGCAATCGGGGAATACCAGAAACTGCTCAAAGACTTTCCAGAACCTCACCGCACCCTCCGCCATCCATCGAACAATATCAACGAAAACTATATTCAGAAATTGCGGACCGGAGAGCTATAAAACGACTTCTGGATTCACAAAGTTTGATTTTATAGGCGGGCACACTGTGTGAGGGTGCTGAACCTTCACAAGGGTGTGCTCGCTGCATCGGCTGATTTCAAAAAATCGCAACCTTCTGGGATTCCGGTTGATTCCACCTTCTAATCCTAAAAATCCCCTCCTCGCAGTGTCTCTCTCTTCCAATAAACCGAAGCTTTCACTTTACCGACGGTGTACGTCGAGATAAACAAACACCCGCTCAATCTGCTCAATACGCTTCTGCAAAGCCGCCGCACGCTCGAAGCGTAAAGCGATCGCCTCTTGGTTTCGCTCCATAGTCAGTTTCTTAATGACGGTCTTATATTTCCCATTTAATATACGAATCACATCGTTGATCATCGCACGGTAGGCTTTGCGGTTAACTTTTGCTGCGCAAGGGGCTTGACAGCGTTTTAAGTGATAGCTGAAGCAGGGCTTAAAATCTGGCAGTGGGGTGATGGTTCCGTCGCAGGTCCGAATCGGAAAGATCCGATGTAAAACCTCAATAACCTCCCTTGTCCATCTCAGGCTTGAATACGGTCCAAAATATCGTGCCTTGTCAGCCTCTTCCTTGAATACGATTGTTACCTTCGGGAAGTCTTCGTTGGTAGAGATCTTAATGAACGGAGATCTGCGGACAGATTTCAGACTGGTATTGTATCGGGGTTGATGGTGTTTAATCAAGCGGGCTTCCAGCAATAGCGCTTCTAACTCGGACGCACAGACTTGGTACTCAACTTGTGTGGCGTGTTGCACTAACCGTTTGATTTTGCCCCAACGATTTTGCTTGGAATTATACAGGTATGACCGAACCCGTTTTTTGAGAGATTTTGCCTTGCCGATGTAGAGAATTTCTCCAGACCTGCTAAGAAAAAAGTAGACGCCCGGCAGTGACGGGAGATTAACAACCATTTCCTTGGTAAGCATGTTAATATCAGAGGTGAATCAGAGGGCTGGTGGGAAAGGAAGGTCGTCGGAGGTTGTTTAGACTCCTAATCTTTTTGCCTTCCGCTGTTTAAGTTCTTACGCACGGAATGTAGTAGTCGAAAAGAGAATTGCGGACTTAATTTGCGAATGGGAACGTTCCGGCATATCCGCGTGGACGTGAGACATGCCATATTCCGTCATACATTGGTGTCACCTGATAATGACAGACCACATTGCTCCGCTCCATGTCGTCCCGTTCCTTCGCGCCTTGGTGGGGAATATGGTTGATGAATACCACACAATCGCCAGCTTTCGGATAGAGGATAACGTGCTCTTGTGCCTCACACCATGTCTCAAACTTGGGTCGATCCAAGGGATATAGATGGGGCGGTTCGACAAGATGTCCGCTCTTGACATATTTCAGATGTCCTGAACCGGGGGTATTGTCCTGAAAATAGTAGGTTGCGTTAATCCCGATGGGAGATACTGCAAAGCGATGCTTGTCCGCCTCTCGTTTCTCCTGCCAGTAGCCGTAAAAATCGAGGTGCCACTCTTGAAGGTATGGACCCGGGTTGATGTGCGCACGCAAACTCCTTAGCTGGCATTGCTTGCCCATCATGCCTTCGAGGTATGGGCGGATGCTCGGATGGCCTACCAATGGGGCATACGTTTCTGGTTCCCGGTCGAGCAAGGTGTCAAACCACATATTGCCTACTGCGTTAAGTCCTTCCTCCCATCCCATCTCGCGGGCATGATTGATACGCTGCCGAATATTTTCTGTCTCCTCCGGGGATAATGCTCCCTCTATCAGTATGAAACCGTCCTGTTCTAATCGATCCAGTTGGCTTTCGATGTTTTCCATAGCCCGCAAAGGTCTCCTTCCCAGTTGTGTCGATCTTCAAGGCAACCAGTACCTCCATTTTTAGTTTACTACATCTTGTTAGAATCGTCGATCTACAATTCTATTGACGTACTCCCAAACCTAAAGGCTTGGGCTTCTTATCCCGATTTATCGGGACTCCGAGAATCGGAGCGCGTCCCTTGCCAATAGGCGTGGAATTGTGCTATCCACAAGGATTGCCCGATGAATCGGGGCTTACGTCCTCTCCTTCATGGGTTGACGCCCCAACCCGGTAGATATTAATTGCAGCATTGCGGTCTCGGTCATGCACCGTGCCACAATCATTACACTGCCAAGTTCTATCACGCAGATTCAACGCTTCATTGACCGCACCGCAGACCGAACAAGTTTTACTCGTTGGATACCACTTGTCTATGAACACGATTTTGACCCCTTTTTTGTCGGCAATATACATCAGTGTTTTGACGAAATCGCCAAAACCTAAATCATTAACCTTACCTCCCCAGAGGATTTTCATGCCCTGTAGATTTAAGTCCTCAAGCCGTATCTCGTCGTAGTCATCTGTCAGTTGGTGTGCCAACTTCCAATGGAAATCCTCCCGTTGGCGTTCAATCTTGCGGTGTTTTCGTGCCAAGTCAAGCCGTGCGCGTTCACGGTTCTTTGATTTTTTCTTTTTCCGTGAATGCGCGCGGTTTGCACGTTTGATAGCATTGATACTGCGCTTAAAAAACTGTGGCGATTCTATATCGTGTCCGTTATGACCGGTAAGATACCGTTTCAGACCGAAATCAAACCCCGCGATTTTACCTGTCGTGAGTCGATTGGGGTCGGGTTCTACATAGTCAGTTAAGATACAGATATAGACATCTCCAACGGCGTCCCGTTTAATCGTACAACGTTTCGGATTGCCAAACACATCGCGCGACTTGAAATAGGAGTAGATAAGTTTTCCTATCTGGATGCGATTGCCCGGTAAGAGTTTCCAACCTGCCTGAAGCAATGTGAATGACTTATACTTGCGACGAGGCTTGAAGCGAGGACGACCCCACGCTTTGCCTTGCGCCCTCGCTTCAAACATTGCACGGTAGCCTTTGTCGATTCGTGATGCTACGTCTTGAATCGCTTGGCTTGGCAACTGATTCCAATGGGTAAACCGAGGCAATCGTTTCAGCTTAGAGATGTGATTTATCAGGCTAAACTTGCTGATATATTTGCTATAGATTGCGTAGTACCGACGCTGAAGGGCAACGCAATGATTCCACACATCAGCATGACCCTCTATTGTCTTGTGCAACTCACGATTACCGTGATTACTATACAACTTGAACTTGTAGGTTTTCATCAGGGACTGTCTTTCTGTCTTTCATGCCTATGCTACGGGAGTGGGGGAGACCCTATCGTGCGATAGGGGGAGCATTCTCCCACGAAAGACAAGACAACTGTACCATATTTTGCACAGAGTCTCAAGAAAAACCGCTAAAGCCGTCTGTATAGGCTTCGCCCCAACTGCTCCAAACATAAATGTTGGGGTTTTAGACCTAAAGGTTTTTTCGATAAAAAGTGCCTAAATTGGCATAAAAATTCCTGTCTTTGATACGGTGCTAGTTTAATTGATGGCGATATGAGTTTTCTTCTCAAATTTCTACGCTTGCGAATCCATCTCCAAGTGTGGTAAAATAGTCCCCGAAAATTCAGCTACAATAAGACTTGCACAATCTAATTTTTCAAGAGGATGATAAGATGGATAGGAGCTACCGTGTCGCCATCGTTGGGGCAACAGGAGCGGTTGGCACGACTATGCGCCAGATTTTGGAAGAACGCGCATTCCCCGTCGCTTCGCTGAAGTTGCTCGCTTCCCATCGTTCTGCCGGTGAGATTTTAACATTCAAAGATCAACCCATTGTGATCGAAGAACTAACGCATGATTCATTCGATGATGTCGATTTGGTGTTTTCGTCAGCGGGTGCCTCCGTCAGTCGTGAGTTTGTACCGACTGCGCTGGAAAAGGAGTGTCTCATCATTGATAACACTAGTGCGTTCCGGATGGACGAAGATACACCGTTGGTGATTCCCGAAGTAAATATGCAAGCAGCAATGCGGCATCAGGGCTTGATCTCCAACCCAAATTGTTCAACTATTCAGATGCTCCTGGCACTCAAGCCACTCTACGACGAAGCAGGGCTTAAGCGCATCGTTGTTTCGACCTATCAGAGTGTTTCGGGAAAAAGTGGCTCGGCTGTCCTTGAGTTGATTGATCAAACGACGGCTGCATTGGAAGGGCGTCCCATCACATGCGATCAGTTTCCGCATCAGATGGCGTTTAACGTCGCCTTTGATTGGCCCTTCGCCGATAACGGTTACAGCGAAGAAGAGGTGAAGATGGTTAAGGAAACGCATAAAATCCTTGAAAACGATACCATCGGTGTCTCAGCGACAACCGTTCGGGTGCCGGTGTTCTTTGCGCATTCTGAATCAATTAACATCCAGACGGATAGCAAGCTCACGGCTGATGAAGCGCGCCGGATTCTTTCTCAAGCCCGCGGTGTTACTGTGATTGATGATCCGAAAAGTCGCGATTATCCACTGGCTATCAACGCTGCAGGACAAGATGATGTGTATGTCGGACGTATCCGTGAGGACGACTCGATTGAAAACGGGTTGAACCTGTGGGTCGTCGCAGACAACCTCCGCAAAGGCGCCGCATTAAACGCTATTCAGATCGCAGAAATCTTGGATCAGATTAATGTGTGATCACTGCACATAGAGATTCTAGTAGGGGACAACGACCCTCCGTTCCGAGAGTCCCAGAGTTGTTCCCTACTAAAATGCGCAAATCCTATAGAATTAAAGCAGTGCCACAAGTATTTTCCCTCCCCTTGAATCAAGCCGATGGATAAGCATTAACAGGAAACCTCAAGGAGTCAAACTGAACAGATGCCCTCCACACTTGAGAATGAGTTGGGTGAAATCTATGAGCGAGAAGTCGAAAAACTGATCGAATTTGAGAGTAAATATCACTCTGTGCTCGGAGCAGCCGAAGTGTCCGCCGTTGTACAAGCGTTTCGCTTCGCGATTGAACATGGTGTCGATAACGTGCCTGTTCAGATGCTCTACGATATGATTGATGACAGTTCGGGAGATTAACGTATGCGACTTGAACGTATCATCCTCAAATCTTTCGGCTGTTTTGACCGCAGAGATTTCGATCTGAGCGATGGGGTGAATCTCATCTTCGGTCCCAATTTCAGTGGCAAAAGCACACTTGTTAATGCCATTTTTTTCGCGCTGACAGGCAAGCCGATTGTGCCTAAGGTCGGTTTGCCTGCGTTGGTGCAATCTGGTGCGTCCAGCGGCACCGCCGGGCTGAGTTTCCGGAACGGAGAGCAAAGCTATCAACTGTTTCGATCGACGCAGGGAGAGGTACAACTCCGCCAGAAAGAGGAAAATGAGGAAAAATGGCGTATCCTGTTCACCGGCAAGCGTTCAGCGGACGAAGATCTGAGAAAACAATTTCATTTCAGCTATCATCAACTTGCGGCAGCGACATTCCTACGAGAAGGCGAAATTTTTGAGTTCCTTGCACGACAGCCTGCAGATCGACGTGATGTGCTGAACGCATTGCTCGGCATTGATCGACTGATGGAGGTGCGTCAACGTTTCATTGAAGGTCGCCGGGTTGCCAAACGAGAGGAGAAGCGGATACAGGATCACCAGCGCAGCATGCGGGTGACGACGGTCAAGAACCATCGTGAGGAAATTGAGCGGGTTGAAGCAGAGTTGAAGAACTTGGAAGGCGAATATGAACTACTGTCGGGAAAAGCGGGTGAAGGTGGCGATACAGTCCTTGTTACTGAATTGACGCAGGCACACGAGCGGTTTCAAAAGGAGATTGATGGGCTGATCCAAGAACGGGCATCGGTTCTCAGCGGCTTCACTGATGTTGATCACCTGCGAGCCTCCATTAAGGAAATTGAGGCTGCGACCGCCAGTGCAGGTGGGCTAGAAAAGCAGCGAGATGAGCTCATTCAAGGGGTCGGCAGCTTAAACAGTCAGATCCAAACCCTCACCGCAGAATGTGAAACCTTACGCCAACTAATCGACAGCGATCACGGACACTGTCCAACCTGCCATCAGCCGGTACAACAAAAGATTATTGCGGGGATCCTCGAAGAGAAAGAATCCGCGAGAGCTGCAAGTCAAAAGGAACTCGAATCGCAGCAGAAAACCCTTGACGAACAGACTGCGAATATCAACGCCCTACGTGGACTAAGGCAGCGGCAGCAATTGATGCAAGTAAAGATCGAACAGCTTGAGCGGATCGAAAAACACCTTGCAAATCTTCAGCGTGAATTTGATGGGGTTGCCAGTCGGTTGGGTGCGTTACAACCGACAACACCTCGAAAAACGGGGGTTTTAGCCGAAGACGCTGCCGATCCCGCACAGCTCGCCGAGCAACAACGCCAACTCAAATACCGTATTGACAGCCTGCGCCGCCGACTTGTCGGACTCAATAAGGAAGAGGCGGTTATCACGCATAAACGCGAAGAGCTGCAACGTACTCAACACCAAGCGAATCAGATTCTACGCACGCGCCTCAGTTTTGAACTCGCCTGCGATGGCGTTGAAAAGACAATTGCCTCCCTCCAACGAACAATCCTTCAACCTGCCGAAAAGGAAATCCAACGTTGGCTAGAACGGATGGACCTGACTCGGTTCTCCCAGATTGATCTCAAAAGCCAGCACCTACTCCCCTCCCTCAATGTCGAAGGCGTTGAGCGCAACCTGCTGCTCCTCAGCGGCAGCGAGAAGATGATGCTCTACCTCTGCTTCAAAGCTGCTCTCTCGGAAGCGTTGGGAGCACTCGGTTTCTTTGTCTTCGATGACCCCACCCTCCACCTCGATCCAGATCGACGCGGCGCGATGATTGACTTCATCCAACGGCTTGCCGAAGAACATCAGGTCATCGTGACGAGCAATGACCCGGAGGTTCGGACTGGATTGCCGGATGCACATCTGATTGAGACGGTGTCGCACGCTTCTTAGGTGTAATCGGATTATCCAAATCCCTACTCATTTATTGGATCTTTCCCACAAAAAAATTGCGTATTCTGGAATATGTTGACATTTTGCTATCGTGAATTTGAGAAAAGTTGCAATCGTTGCTCTAGCTGCCGAAATTCAAATCCAAATCGCTTCCAGGTGCATCAGTATTGGTTTAATCCATCAAATATCAACAAAAAAATATCCCCTCATTTTCTCTCATTCAAACTATTTTTTGAGGAGTTAAACTATTACTCTGTCAGGCAAATTATGGTTGTGTATATTGATTGAAAGCAAACAATAACATATCAGGACTTGCCCAGCCGAACGGTCAAAGCCCTTTCTCCCCCTTTAGCTGGCACTGAGCGGTATGTGGGAGGGGCATCCCTGCCCCGATACGCCCGATTCATCGGGCAACTACAGTCTAAAGTGCGTAAGTCCTACATATATAATAATTGCAAAACTTATCTGACTGAGTATTAGTTTAACTCCTCAAAAAATAAATTTGCATTGTGCTTGACTCTTCTGATATCCTTCAAATCGTAGGAAGGAAATTGGTTCAATATGCCCGCTTTCAAGCGTTTTGACCAAGGACATTCCTTTCTGTAAAATGGTTATATTGGATACTAACGAGCGCAAACTGTTTCTTTTAAGGGTTTGCGAGAATTATCTGGCTCTATGAGCCAATACAATGGAGGTCAAACAATGTACCGGAAAGTTTTGTTTGGAACTTTGGCAGTGGTGTTTATTGTAAGTTTGTGCCTTTTTGTACATGACCAAAGCTATGCATCACCGACTTGTTCTGCGAGTGCGTCCGCGGGGGCGTGGAGTTCATCTGCCTCTGTGTCTCCTGGGCTTAGTAACGACGCTAGAGCTTATAGTGTAGGGACATTCCACAGTGGTTCAGCAACTGTGAAAGCCCATGTCAACGGAGACACCGACACAACGACCAAAAGTATTACTGTTGAAGTGGTGGAAGAGACAAGAGAAAAGTTTTTTGCGTGGGGGGTGGCTATTAACATACAGGGTACTCTCATTTCCGTCACCATCGTTTCGGGCGGTCGTAGAGTGAGTTATAAAACAAGAGTTGCGAGAACAGAGAGTGCTAGCGAAAGCAACCATGGGATGCCATCGTCTCACAAATGGGGATCTGCAAATGGAAGCATCGCTAGTGCCAGCGACTCTGCTTGGGCAGAATATCATTCCAGTAGCTATTACAATTAGTCGTTTTCTCATCAGAAACCGGGGGCCTTCATGTGCCCCCGGTTTCTATCCAATACAGGATGCTGAAAATGAAATATAAAAAGACTTTGCTAGGATTTTCCCTTTCAATTGTTATCGTTTTTGTTGTCTTTTTCGGCTTGCGAGGCAATCGGCAAGCACAACATCAAAACGAAGGTGCAGATCGCTTCAACTCGGGTGTCGTTTCAAGCCGGACATCTACGGGAGGATCGAAGTTAAAATCGCGTCGCGTGGCGAATGAGAGCCAACAATCGACAGACCCGTGGGTAGCTTATGTGGAAGAAAAGACAGAGCGGCTTTACCAAGAGGGATTGAAAAACTCTACAGCAGAGGTGCCAACTGATTTTCGGGACATGATTCGAGAGATGATTGAAGCCGAAGCCGCAGCGTTAAAAAAGCAATACACGACGCCGCCTTTAAGAATAGGTGTCGAGATACCTGAAAAGTATACTGGCCCTCAAACGGTTGAAGCCCTGATGGAGACGTTTGAAGCGTATGATCGTCAAGGAATTCAGGGAGAAACTCCCGAGGAGGATGAGAAGTACCCCCGCGCCGAGTGGCTTGCAATGTTCCTTGAGAAGGGTGGGGTGATAAGAAATTATACCGATTATTCGCATTGGCTAGGGATTCGGGGGAATCTGATCGGCTTTGAGCGAGATGGGAATTGGGTAGAGGGGACTCAAGGGGTACCACCAATGGACGATTGGGAGACATTCAAAGCAGCTTATATTGATAGGCAGGCTTGGGAACATCAGCAAATGAGTATGGCACGGCAAAATGACCCGAGCGTATTTGGGGGACTGTTTACCGGACCTGATGACCGCACCTACCTCCCGGGACGTGCGGATCGCGTCTACGTCCAAAGAAAAGAGCGCGGGGCTTTTTTTCATGGGGCCCCACTTACCGAAAAACAACAATGGGAAATTATGTTGTTGGGGAAGCACCCGGAAGGCTATGAAATCATCTATATTGATGAGAATGGAACTATCCTCTCCGAGCGGCCACCGCCCATCCCACCACCGACGGGAGAAGAACGACGACAGTTGGAAGCGTGGTTAAAAAGAGGGGAAAGCCAACAGACCTCCGGCGTGTCAGACCGAACTTCCGAGGATTGGGACGATTGGGATAACGGAGGACAGGACAGACTTTCGGGGGGCGAAACTGTGAGAGCAGAAGCCCAAGCCGCTCAGAAGCAGCTTGAACGGACGCAAGGTGAGGCTTTTGAACGTGCTACCAAAACCGATGCCGAAATAGAGGCGGACCTCAAAAAACAGTTGACGCCTAAACCGCCCACAGCAGCGGGTATCGAAACGCAACGGAGTGAAAGGTTCTCTCCGGAACGTTTGGAGAAAGCGAGGCAAGTCTTGGAACGGTATGGACCTGAAGAAGGGATGCGTCGTCTCAGGGAAGATGACCCCGAAATTGCAGCACAGGTTGAACGGGGGCGCAGGGACCGGAATCCGGCTGAGAGCGAAACGGAGGAACCTGAAAATCCAACGCGGTAACCTGTTTCACTGCTACGGATTAGGTTGGATCCTCCAATCCCAACTGTCCTGCAAGGTCATCAACAAATTGGCGGGCGACCCGTCCCGATCTGCCACTCGACGATGCTTCCCACTGCAACGCTTTCCGATGGAGTTCCTGCGTCGAAAGAGACAAGCCACGTTTTTGGGCGTAGTGGGAGACGATCTGTAGGTAGGTGTGTTGAGAGAACCGATAGAAGGCGAGGCGCAGGCCAAACCGGTCGCTGAGCGAAACCTTCTCTTCAGTGGTTTCTCGCGGATACAACTCGTCTTCCTCGGTCTGGGGATATTGGTTTTCTCCGACTTGACGCGGCATCAGGTGACGACGATTGGATGTTGCGTAGATCAGGACGTTCTCAGGACGAGCAGCAATGCCGCCTTCGAGCATCGCCTTCAACTCCCTGTATTCCGCTTCCCCTTCACTGAAGGAGAGATCATCACAAAAGAGGAGATACTGTTCCGGGCGTTCCCACAGGAGATCGGCGATCTCTTGCAGATGGAGCAACCCCTCCTTGTTCACCTCGACCAACCGCAACCCTTCCGACGCATACCGATGAAGTATCCCCTTGATGAGCGAGGATTTGCCTGTCCCCCGGTCACCCCACAGCAGCGCATGATTCGCTGGCAAGCCTTGCAGAAACTGGCGCGTATTCCGATCCAACTCCTCAATCTGCCGGTCCACCCCAATCAGATCCGCGAGGTCAATGAGGTCAGGATGTTTGACGGGAATCAGACGTTGGCTCCGCCACCGAAAGGCGATATACCCCCCCTCTTTCCCCCCCGCAAGCGGGGGGGAAGGGTTTTCGATAGCAGCGGTGCTGGCTGTCAGCAGCCCCTCCACTTTGTCGAGCAGCTGTTCTACGCGGGGAATAATTGTTTTCCAATCTTGCGCCATAGGTTTTGTGTTTTTTTCTAGGGCGTGTTGACATTTGTGTAATAATAGAGATATGTCAACTCTTACCCTATCCGATACCCAATGGTCAAAAATAGTAAACTTCCTTAAAACCGGTCCCGACATCTACACCGGACAGGAAATACACCTAAGACGTTTTATCCAATCGGTGCTTTGGATAACTCGTAGTGGCAGCCAATGGCGATTATTGCCAAAATCCTATGGCAATTGGAACAGCGTCTACAAACGATTTGCAAGGTGGTGCGATAAAGGCGTCTTTCAACGGTTGCACCAACACTTTGTCAATGCCCCAGATATGGAGTGGCTGATTATTGATACGACTATCGTTCGTGCCCACCCCTGTGCCGCGGGTGCATTGAAAACCAGTGGTGGTCAAGACTGTCAGGCACTCGGACGGAGTCGAGGTGGATTTTCAACCAAGATTCATGTTGCTGTTGATGGGTTAGGTAACCCATTACGTTTTAGGCTAAGTGCGGGGTAACAGCACGACATTACTTGTGCTGATGCGTTAATTGACGGCTACAACAGTGAATATGTGATTGCCGACACATCATATGACGCAATGGCGTTTGTTGAGTCCATAACCTGCATGGGTGCCGTGCCGGTGATACCCCCTCGCGCCAACCGTCGGGAGCCACGCACTTATGATGTTCAGTTGTATAAAGAGAGACACCTAGTCGAATGTTTCATTAACAAAATCAAGCACTATCGCCGGGTCTTTTCTCGGTTTGATAAGTTGGCTACACGGTATATGGGATTTCTAAGTTTGGTCGCTGCTATTATCTGGTTACGATGAAATGTCAACAGAACCTAGTACTCAGTCAAATAAATTATGTTTGTGAGTGATGATAAAAACGTTTGAACTTATTCCGTGCGTGATTAAGAGTAAACTGCCAGTTGACCCGTACTTTTTTTCGATTTCGATCTTCCACCCAAGCGTTGATTTGTCGCTCTAACTCCGCGATCTGCCCAATGCGTCGAGACAGACACTGCCTTGAGAGCACGGACAACTCAATCTCAACCATATTCAACCACGACGCGCTTTTGGGGGTGTAACACATGTCAAACAATTGGGTCAATTCAAACGCCACTGATGGTTCAAAGGTTTGATAGAATGCTGACGGCGTATGGGTGTTTAGGTTATCCTGAACCAACCCAATCTGAGTTGCGTTTGGATAATGTTGAGCGACTTTCTGTAAAAAATGTGCATAATCGGTTTTGGTGCGACGGTGTCGCACCTCTACGATGCGTTGACCGGTTAGAGGTTCAAAAGCGATGAACAGACTTGCCACGCCGTTGCGCTTATAATGATGATCTTGTCGCTTGGGTGTATTTGATTTCATCGGTATCGGTGTAATGATGTCATCAATTAACTGGCAAGGTCTTTCGTCAATACAAACCACCGGATACATCGAGTCATAAGGGAGTTGATATAGATGTAAGATGGCTTCCATCTCCCATAAGAACTCAGGAGTTATCTGTCTAATACACCATTGCTTTTTCAGGTGAGGCTTCAATTGGTTTTTTTTAAGATGCCCCCCACCGTTTCGTGGGAAATATCATCAACAACATCTAACTCCACTAAGTGGTCCGCTAGCAGGCGCAAAGACCACTGGCTATGTCCTTCTGGCGGATCGCTGCAAGCTAAGGCGGTGATTTGTGCACGTTGGTAGCCATCGAACTTCAGTGGTCTACCACTACGAGACAACTCCTCAATAGCCGTCTCTAATCCACCGGTGGCAAACTTTTGTCTCACACGGCGAATTGTCGCTCGACTGACATCGAGCACTTCATGAATCTGATGGTCCTCCATCGCGCCTTTAGGACGATTTTGGTCAGAAAGTAGCAGGATACGGGCGCGCGCTAACTTTCTCGCAGAGATCGCGCCTCGTCTGCAGAGGGCTTTTAGCTCCTTCCGTTGACCGGGAGATAAGGTCACTGGATATTTGTAAGTTGGCATGGTCTCCTCCATTCGTTGACAGTGAGTTGTATCAGAAGCAATAGGGGGCAATACCATCATACCATACCAACAGGAAAATGCAAAACTTATCTGACTGAGTACTAGTCACTGTTTCCGTTTAATTGTCATTGTTCGGATATCTGTGCTTTATACTACTATCATGCACATTTCCGCGAAAATAAAGACTATGATGAAAGAATACGTTCGCTTAATCGGTTGAATTGTCAGCATCGTATTCATTTTCGTAATAGCATACAACCGTTTTCAGATCATGCCAGTGCTTCTCGTCAAACCAAATGCGTATTGCAAAGTCGCTCAATTCCAAGCGGACCTCAGGCTCATCTGAATCTTTCAGGAGATTATACAAGACGTTTCGTGCTGCTCTATCTTTCTTCACATATTCCTGATATTTTGCTGCACACTCCGGACATAATGCTATATACTGGGCCTCATTTTCTTTAGGAAAATGATCTTTTCTGAGAGTTTCTACTGCCTCAAAGTAATCCTCATCGCTATTGCGTTTCTTGAACGGCATCTCCTGTCTACACATTTGGCATTCCATATTGTTGAATTTTGTATATTGCTCTCTAAGGGGAGTGCTGGGATCAATTGCACTGCGGGTAGACCTAATGCTTCTTGCCCGAATTTCGTATTGCTTTTCTTCAGCATTGCTGAGTTCTATAGTCAGCCGTTCCGCACGTCGTTTGCGGGTACTAATTCTGTCAAGCATTTCCTCGGGTGATCTTCCTTCTGCCCTCCAAGCCTTGGCAATTTCCGCCATTGTCTCAGCTTCATCACCTGAGTTAAATCCCATTTCCTGAGCACGCTGATTCTGCTGGATGTATTCTGCTTTCTGTTCTCTGGCAATGTCACCAAATTCAATGACTTGGAGCCACTTTTGTTCTGCCTCGTATGGGAACCCTTCAGGAAGACGTTCAACTGATGCCTCACGAGGGAGCACAAAGGAAGTTGTGTCGCCCTCTTTCTGTGGCACCCATTTTGTATCTTTTAAATTATATACAAGACTAGAATGTGTTTCGTGTGGCTCATTCGATTGGTTCCGAAGAAACCGAGCTCTTAAATAAGATTCGGACGCACAACTCATCGTTCGCCAAATCAATTTTGCCTTATCAATTGACGGTCTATAAAATAGGGCTTCAAATTCATGGATACTGTAATCTTCATTGTCTCCTGTGTAAGTAAACCAGATACCCGGAGCGGACATAAGCCAATCCCGCTCAGGATGATCTTCAGAAATCTCGTGCTTGAATATCTGAAGTTCTGTCTGTACACCCACGTCTTCGGCGAACCTACCAAGCCGTTCTGGATCTATACCGGACTTTACATACTTCGGTGAGAGAGCCCTTCTGAAATGGTCTGAATTTTCTTGAACAACTTCGTAGTATGCTGTCAAACCGGTATCAAGATAAGGAGAGTCGAGAAAGATTTGCTGTGGAGATGCCCACCATCTTTTGTTGTCCAAATTTTTATCAATTTGAAAAATAGGGTAAGATTTGAACAACTCTGCGTTACCTGGATCTGCCTCTACGAGTTTAATGAATCTTTCCAAGTCTGCCTCGCGAGGTTGAATTGATCCACGCGTATATCGCTGCTTCAAAATCATCTTAATTCTTTCGGTTTCATCAATTTCACAAACCCCGATAGTTTCAAGAAACTCATGGGCTTTTTTTTGCCGATCATTATTTTCCCCGGAGGAATAAACGCCTTTAGCAACGTAGTAGAAATGTTCCTCGTGCCCATCTTCTTCTTGAATCTGGAGTTGAGTTTCCTCCTCAAGGGCTAGGGCATCACTGAACAAATCTACATCAGTTTCCGCGTCATCGTTAAGAAAGTGGCACTCACGTCCCAATCTGTGACTACCATCGCTACAGCGAACAATGGGAAGTTGTTCCAAAATGGTGCGATACTGTTGTCCTTCGATGTCATTCCACCTAATGGAGGATATAAAATCATCAAGCAAGGCATAGAATCTTTGATGCCAAATGTCCGATTTTTCCTTCAGCCATTCCATTACTAGGTTAGACTGAGGCTCTAGCACCCTAATCAGGTCTTCAATTTTCCATTCAAGGATATCCAGCATGAAGAGGAAATCTTCGATTCTTTTATTTCGTCGTTGAGCATTGGTATCTTGGACATATCGCCCACTTCTTTCGTCTCGCTTCTGCGTTAGTTGTGATGTATTAGCAACCCATAGTGGTGTAGCTTTGTCTTTTCCGAGAAGTGTGGCTAGATCTTCATCCTGGATCAAACTGGATAATCCTCTTCCACTTCGGTCTTGGTAGAGTCTTGATGCGGCCTCATAGTCTCCTCGTTTCGTTGGTGTTAGTTTTTCATTACGAAATTCATCAATTATGGTATCACGGAGTGGGGTATAGAACTCTAGTACTGCATCCTCTTGATTTGGGAGAACCGACAGAAATTCGACTGTTAGAAAATTCCTGTCTCTCAGATACGGAAGCGACTCCTTCATCAATTCGCATGTCACCTTCATAAGATGCAAATTGAAATCATCAGTTTTTGATATTGTTTCTCTGGCCGGGTTTGTACGGTAAGGTCCATTAAGCATGAACTTTAAGCCTGTTTTTTCTGCTGTCTTAAAGAGTACGTATAAGGAATCATCGTCTATTGGCGAGAGTTGATCTTGCATATCAGCTGTAAAAGCAATCTCGACCGCTTTATACGCTTGATTCTCCCACTTCGGAACTTTCGAGAATACTACGTATTTATTTTCCTGTCTGCCATCTGTAATCGTAGTGAATCGGATGTTATTATCTGTCTTATCTTCGCGTCGGTAATACGCGGAGCGATTATTTATTTCTAAACGAATTTCCTGAATATTTCGCGTGAACAGTAATGTGTTCATGTCGAGCACAGCCAAACATTCTGATATTTGCATGTATGCTTCTTCTCTCCGCATTAATTTTTCGACAAAGTCCGGTTGTTCAGATTCGTGATTGAAGGGAAGAACGATACGAGTCCGGGAACGTGAAAAACCATCTGGATAGGGATATTCTCTGATGCGGTACAGACCATATATTTGGAAGTGTTCATTGCCTGAAATGATAATTGGCGTTGCTGTAAAAGCAAAAACAGACTTGAACCCTACACCGAAGCGTCCTGTTTTTACGAGATCATCACGACTAGTACTTTTACCGAAGTAAGTAATTGCCTCGACATTTTTCTCGGTAAACGGTTGTCCATTGTGTTCAATCACAATTTCATTTTCAGAGAGTTTGAAGCAGACTTCCGTAGCATCGTGGTCATCTGCATTCTGTAGGATCTCGTACACAAAGTGAGTAGAATCTGAGTACATAGAGACCTGTGTTTTGCGAGAGGCAGTATCTTCCCCCAATTGTTTTTCGTTATGTGCTGTTATTGCTTTGTAATCACTCGGCATGTGTTCATCTCCTTGTGGGTTTCATAACCATATCATAAAACATCTGAAAATAAAAAAGCAAAATTTCATGCGTTTTCCTCCACCTCCAGAATCCCATACGCCACTAGTTCTGTAGTAACATCTGCTTTCGCCATTGCTGCGTCGAACTCCTGAATACGCCGATTGTAATCTGCTTCAGCGTTAGCAATCTGGTATCCTCTCATCCGCTGGATGTTTGGATCGTCTACTTGTGCACGCTGGTACTCAAGAAGCTTTATCCGTGCCTGATGACTCGTCGATAGGCTTTCTCTACGGTACTCTGCCAATTCACGGGTATTTTGCCTATGTTCTTCAAGAGTTTCGGCCCACAGTTGATGGTGTTGCCTGTCCAACTCCTCCCAGGCGAGAGATTTACTAATTCCCTGATCATCATGATCAATCGCTTTCTCAAGAAGTCGATCAAGATGTGGTGTTAATTTCTCATCTAAGGTAATTGACTTGAATTCCAAATCTTCTTTAATACCGTGAAAACGCCATTGGTAAATCGCAAATTTGTAACGTCCTATAGGGACTTCTTGGGTCTGCACCTTCAGCGTTGTGACTACATCTGATTTTATATCTAGCGTCTTTGCTGCTTGTTTGACCAAAGGGTGCACTATATTGATTAACGTCACTTCAGGGTGAGTTCTCCTGCAATCTGCATCAAAGGTTATAGACAAAAGCGGATTTGTGCCCTTCAACCATTTTTCCCATTCTCGATAGATAGGGGTCCGTTCTCTAGGGAGTTGCCGGAAATCGCGCAGTAAGATGTTTCGTGCATCCCCTGAAAGCCGGAGCGTTTTAAGATGCCTTTCCCCAAGGATAAACTCCTGATCCATTTTGAGTTGTTGATGCAGATAGAGCCTAACGAGCCGTTGTATTGATGCCGGAGTCAACCAGAAACTGGTAGCATCATCGATATCCTGCTGCATCTGATCTTTAGGTAAGCGTAACCCAAAAAGTTCCAATTCTCTTTCTTCCAATCGCTCTTGTTCTTGGATCAACCGGATCTGATTATCTTCTAATTGTTGGAATTTTTCACGGCGTTCGGCATCAGTCAAAGCGAAATTTTCAGCAATATTGTAGATCTCCTGCGTAATTTCACCTAGGATTTTCTCACTGCCGCCAAGCGCACTTTCAAAGACACCGATGCGGAGTAGACACCGATCATATATTTCGGCATCAACGGTGCCCGGTGTAATTAAGTTGAAAATCGTAACGTGCTCGCTCTGTTGACCATTCCGGTCAATACGGCCTATCCGCTGCTCAATTTTCATCGGATTCCAAGGCAAATCATAATTAACAATGCAGTCACAGAACTGGTAATCCAACCCTTCGCACCCGACCTCGGAAAATAGCATCAGGTCAAGGCTATCGTGCTCTGTTCTCGGTTTCTCGAACCGATTGCGGAGTTCAAGGCGTTCTTCGTCCGCAACCCCGCCGTGAATCATTCCAACGCGAATGCCGTCCGCCTTCAGGTGCTTGTGAAGATAGGCAAGCGTGTGACGAAAACTGCTAAATAGCATAATTTTGTTATTAGACAAGCGTTGTCGTTCTCGGATAACCCCACGGAGAGATTTCAGTTTTTTATCGTGGGAATTGATAGACTTCGCTTTTTTAAGAATTACTTGGATCTGGTCCTGAATTTGCGTTATGGTGTCTTCAAGAGGGATTGATCCCGTAACATCCGCTTCTGCCCAAGCAAGTTCGTCAAGGTGACGACTCAAGATTTCTTCAAGTAGTGGTTCAAGTCCATACAGGCAGCTTGCCAGTTGACGGCGAAGCGTCGTCATCATGAACTTCACATTCTGACTCCCGTGAAGCATGCGGAATATTTCCTCCTGTGTTTCAAGCAGCGCGTCATGAAGTTCTGCTTGGTCTGCTGTCAATTCAACCTCTACGGTTTTTGGTCTGCGAATTGTAAACGTCCCGATATCCCGTCGGCGGGTTCGATTGAGTATCCCTGAAAAAGTATACTGTGCTTCAATATCGGTGATGAGTTGGATTCGTTCTTCCTTGGTAACGGATTTCTCTGCGATTTGATTTTGGATTCGCTTGAATTCCGTATTTTCTTTGAGTAAGGATTTTCCCCAGCTAGTGGCGGCTGCCTGGTCGAGAGCTTCTTGTGTATGTCGTGTCCAG
The DNA here is from genome assembly GCA_965208425.1 of Candidatus Poribacteria bacterium. Classification (GTDB taxonomy): domain Bacteria; phylum Poribacteria; class WGA-4E; order WGA-4E; family PCPOR2b; genus PCPOR2b. The sequence goes on from OZ242335.1 coordinate 1,903,431, forward strand.
TCTTGTTCCTGTGAGCGCGCAGCATCAACCGCTTGGTTGATAAACGGATTTGGTTCTGCCATGTGCTCGAAGCTCTCTTCATCCAAAATTAGGTCTGGACGAAGAACGTTAAGCAGAACGAAAAGGTCTCGGCTGCCAAGCTGGATGGGAGTTGCAGTCAGGAAGACTGCCGCTTCGGCATGTTCACAGAAAAATCGTACTGCCTCGTGATTAGCAGTATCTTGATTTCGGATGTGGTGTGCTTCATCCACAATTACTAGATCAAAGCGCGGTGGCGGATCCAAATCTAAAAGCCCTTGTCCGCGCCTTCTCTTCCGCTTACCTTCTGGTCCGTAAAGGAGCACCTTGTCTAATAACGAATAGGGAAGGATTACTTTATGGTATCGCTCTGGCCATTCACCATCTAGATGCATCTCATTGATACAGTACCGCAAAAGTTTCCCATCTAGATGCTGGAAATCTTCATCAAACCGTTTCATTTCTCGCAGCCATTTTTCCTCAGTGACCAAAGGGCGAGGGCATATAATGAGGACAGATTTGATATCGTGGCGTGCCTGTAACTCTCGAAGAATCAGACCTGCCTCGATGGTTTTGCCGACCCCGACCCCATCGGCGATAAGCAACCTCGGACGATCAGATCTGATGAATTTCAGTACAGGACGGTACTGATACGGAATGAAATCAATGCCCGCGGTATTAAGTGAGTAGAGGTTTGATAATCCGGGGTGGAGGATTTGGAGCGCGGTCAGGTAAGCGTGAAACTCATCGCGAGAAAGATGCTGAAAGATTTCTCCATGTTGCTGTTCTAACTGCAGCTGAGATGCATAAAAGGGCTGGATGTTACCATCAATAAAAACGTTGACCCGGTTTTCAGGACTCCCCGGTAATACACTAACAACTGCTCCTCGAACAGATGGGTTTGATTTCAAAAAGACAATCTGACCCGGTGAAAACTCTAGCGGAGAATTCGGGTTGATATCCATAGTTTTTTCCATACTTCAGTGATAAGCGTCCTTTCACTTTTGAAACTCACTGTCAATTTGACTAGGTGTTGTCATCTCATTATTGCTCGTCCTGTTTCACGGCATCCGCCAAGATCGAAATCATTTCCGCCAGATCCGGGAACGCCTCCGAATCTTCAGGCGGGAGATCCGCGAGATGCGTCTTCCCGACCAATCGGTACATATCCGCCACACCCGCTAGAATTTTTGGTGTCAAGCCGACATGGCCGAACGTCGCCGAAATCTCCTCCATCTCACCGATCCAACGTTTGGACTTCGGCGGCATCCCCGGTAATCCCCCTTCCATCCGTTGATACAACGCCGATTGACTCATCTGAAATTCCGCTTTGAGGGCTTCCGATACCCCCAGGAGTTCTGCGGCGGTCAGCAGTTCTGTGCACAGTGCGGTCAGTCCCTTGGTCAAGGAGGCGTAGCACATTTTAATCGCCGAAGCCAATCCAATCTTCTCGCCAAGCGGACGGACATCAAGCCCGAATTCCGTCAACGCTTCAAAATCACCGAAATGGACACCTGAAGCGTAGAAACGGGTCGCCCCCGGCTTTCTGGGCGGAGGACCGATGATTGACGCATCGACAAAACGGCCGCCGGCTGTCGTAACGATTTCGGCCAGTTGGAGCGTGGTTTGTGGAGCGATTGCGTTACAATCGACGTAGGTGAGATTGGTGTCTGTTTTGGCAAGCACGTCCGCAACCGCTTGAGAGGCTCCCTTGGCTTCCGCCGGCACCATAATTGACAGGATAATCTCGGCTTCATTCACGAGGGCTTCATACGTCGGCACATCTTCAATCTTCCCTTTTTCTGCGAGGGCTCGGGTGCGTTCACTTCTCCCCTGAAGGCAGGTAATCACGCGCAAGCCGTGTGTAACAAGGACATTACCGACAACATGTCCCATATCGCCGGGACTTAGAAGGCCAACAGTTTGTAATGGCATAGTCTTTTTCCCTTTTAGGTTGTTAATGACTAATGGTGATAATTTACAGCTGTTATACGCTCATTCATCAGAGACAACACGTGAAACGTGATGCGTGAAACCATTAGTTCATCGGTTTATTGATTGTCGTGTTGGGTTTCACTATATTGGATCGATTTCAGACGGCATCGAACACCGAGATCTTAGTGTAACGCGTGGTATTTTTTAGAGGTATCGTTCAACCCAACCTACGCTTAACTGTGAGTGTGTTCGGCGATTCGCTCCAAAGAGGTGCAGTCCCTACCTTCCCATTCCGAGCGGAGGAGGCCGTACAGATACATATCATAGCGTCTCCCATCCCGTTGCAGGTGTTCCCGATGCACACCTTCACGCTGAAAGCCCAACTTTTCATACAGTGCGATGGCGCGTTCATTGTAGCTAAACACTGTGAGTTGTACGCGATGCAGATTGAGCTCATCAAAGGCGAATCGGAGCACAAGTTGCATGGCCTCGTACCCATAACCTTGCCCCCGGTGTTTTGTCTCTCCAATGGCAATACTTACGCCACTCACCCGATGCGTCCATAGGATTCCGTCGAGTTCAACATAGCCGATCAGTTCATCGTTGTCAAGGGAGCGAATGGCAAAAAGAAAAGTATCGGTTGATTTACGCGTATCGTCTATCCACTGAGTCAGCGCTCTTTCAGTTTTAGGATAAGCGGGCAGTGCGTCAAAGAGTCGCAAAAAGTCGGGGTTCTGATGCCATTGGACGATGGTTGGGAGGTCGCTTTGCGTTAACGCTGCAAGCCGTACTTGACTACCGCGCAAAAGCGTCGAAGAGGTCATGCCTAGTATTCCTAACGGATTGATCGCGGCACGTTGTCAATTGCGTCTTTTAGACAGTTCGTTGGCAGGTGAGCGTTAAGCGAATTCCGTCTCATCATCTGTGTTCTCATCCGCCCTTTTAGTCGCTTCAGTGCCTGTTTGATTAGATGTGTCATCGGGATCGCTTGACCGTTCTGCCTCCTGCGGTTTTAGCAGGGTCGTAGGTATAAACAGTGTCTCATCCGAATCGCTTGGCTGTTCCGTTTCCTCGTCCTGTTGTTCTGTCCCATCATCAACTGTTTCAGGTGTATAGCCGAGGGGGCTAGGCTGCACTTCTTCCTGCCCTTCTGACTTGCTCTCAACGTTGTTGAGCATTGTCATGAGCCCTTCGAGGCGTTCGCGGACTTCCGCTTTCTCTTTATCTACCTCAAGGCGTTCCTGTTCACGCTCATTCCGGAGCACTGCAATGTCCGCTTCAAGGTGGTTTAGTTCAGCATTCCGTTGTTCAAGGTTTTGAATCTGTACATCTCGCTGGTCCAACTCATTACGGAGTTGATTATTTTCAGCTTCAAAGGCTAATTTTTCTTCCCTGAGACGGGTGATCGTGTCAATGGCACGTTCAACACGTTCTTCCAACAATGTAAGCACATTTTCACGCAAATCTTCAAGCATGTAAACCTCCTGTTTTTGTTTGACTAATAGTTTCGGGGCAGCACTGTCTATAGGGAGCCCAATTGTCTTTCTATCTTTCGCTCTCTAGCAAATTTTCAAGTCCAACCGTCCGGGCATAGTGGAAAAGGTACTGCTGGGCGTAACCGAGATGCTCACCAAAATAGTCTTCAGCAAATCGACGGATCTCACGAATCGAGGCTTCGCGTTTGAAGTAGAGCTGCTCTATAATCCGTTTTACCCACACATCAATGGGGAGTGCTTGAACATGTCCTAATGAAAATAGACAAATGCAGTCGGCGACCTTCTCACCGATTCCTTTGAACCCCATCAACTCTTGTTTCGCTTCAGCGTAAGGCATATTTTTCAGAGCGTCAGGATCGAATTCTCCAGCTGCGATAGTCGATGAAACCGCCCACATGTAAGGCGCGCGATATCCCAGTCCACAATCGTACAACGTCTCAACACCGGCTTCAGCGAGGGCTTGCGGTGTAGGGAAAGAGTAATCAATCACGTCATCAAGCGTAATTTTTTTACCGAATCGTGTAGAGATTGCGCGGATAATCCCCTTGATCCGGGGTACGTTGTTATTCTGAGACAGAATAAACGACGCTAGACACTCCCAGACCTCTTGATTCAAAATTCGCATCCCTCGGAACGTTTCAATTGAGCGGTGGATGAATGGATCAATGTCTACGGCGTCTAAGATTGTCGGCAAATCGCGGTTCAGGTCTAGATAGTGGCGGAGGAAGATGTCCAGTTGATCTTCTTCCTCATCAGCCGAACTTTCCACGATCAGTGCCCCATTTTCCTGACGTATCTTCAGCAGCCTGCTCTCAACAACGCCGTAATACCAGCCGTTAAGTGGCTGCCAGCGGAATGATTGTCCGCACTCCAATGTATGCTTCAGATCAAAATCGGTGACAGGTTCAATTCGGATAGGACAGCCTCCTTACGCAAAAGCGGCAAAATGCCTATTAGCAGAGCTGTGCGTATTATACAACGAAATTTCAATGAATACAATAACAGAAATTATGCACAGAAAGGTGAGGTTAATAAGAGGATACATCGGTATCTGGATGTTCTTGAAAAAATCGTGCCTGATTCACGCCGAAGTCCTCTTGAAGCTGAATAGTCAGTCCACCGTCCACCGGCAGGGCGTGTCCTGTGATGAAAGACGCTTCGTCCGAACAGAGGAAGTTGATAGCGTTAGCAATGTCAACTGGGCGTCCAACGCGGCGAACCGGATACTGCGCCTCAAAGAAACGTAGCAGCGAGGGATTCTGTTTCCAATGTTCTTCGATGCGTTCGGTTACGATATGACCGGGGCAGATTGCATTGACCCGGATCCCCATCGGCCCGAAGTCAATCGCCATTTGGCGGGTGACACCGATAACGGAGGACTTGCCCGCTTCATATACCAGTTTCTTTGGAGCCATCAGGAGACCGTGGACGGACGAGATATTGATGATACTGCCTTTGCCCGATTTTGCGATCTCTGGTACGGCGTACTTTGCCCCCAGAAACATAGACTTAACTAGGACGTTCATTGCGTAGTCCCAAGCCTCTTCCGACAGGTCTACTGCGCTGCCGTCCGGTTCTTTGGTATTAAAAGCGTTGTTGACGAGGATGTCGAGGCGCCCCCATAGTTCAACCGCTTTGCGAACCATTGCCTCAATGTCGTCACGACGAGAGACATCAGTCTCGAGGGCTTCCGCGACTCCGCCTGCGTTGCGAATCCGCTCGGCATTGGACTGAGCTGTTTCAATGTCCATATCGGCGATGAGGATTTTCGCTCCTGATTCAGCGAGCCGTCTCGAAGTGGCACCGCCGATGCCTTGGGCACCGCCTGTGACAATTGCGACCTGATCTGCTAAACTTTCCATGATTTTATCTCCTCTGTCAAAAGTTTTACGCTCATGTTAATAGGATTTACGCAGTCGGGATTTGGAAATCCCTCCTACAATGAGTGTGGGAGGGGCATCCCTGCCCCGATACACTCGATGAATCGGGCACCTATAATTTGAAGTACGTAAGTCATGGTTAAGAAATTGTGCAACAAAAACGTAAGAAGTTCGGTAGATTGGAAGGTGGGAAGATTGGGAAGCGCCCAGCCTTCCCTTTGCGGGTACGGCTTGGATATGTCTATCCAAGCCGAGCGGATCCGACAACTAGCAACTTAGGTTACTGTAGGTCGAGATTCATATTCGATTTCACGCATCACGCATTACGTTTCACGTACATCACGGCAAACTCAGTGCGATGAGCTCGGCAGGCTGGTTCGCTCCACCTATCGGGATCACGATAAACTGTTTGCCATCAGCCATGTAACTTATCGGCGCGCCTTGGGCATTACTTGGGAGTTCTGTCCTTGAAATCAGCTGCCCGTTATTGGGGTCAAACGCCCATAAAAATGGGTTTTGGGTCTCAAAACTCACTTCAATCGCATTTCCGCGGGGCGAGTTACCGGTTCCGTCCCAAGATGCCTGACTTGCTGCGAACAGCAATGATTGAGTCAGTAATGGGAAATTGCGTTGTGCCCAGCCCAAGGGTGGCAGGTCAAGATGTCGTAGGGTAGGATGATCTCTCGGTCCATCACCGACCGGTTGCATCCATTTGTGTTCACCCGTGTTCAGATTGATGGCGGTGATGCGTCCATAAGGCGGTTTCATCAAGGGGAGACCTCGCGGACCCTTTGGTCCAAATGCGAGTGCACCGGTATAGGTGTAGTCTGCCTCTGGATCTTTCGCCTTGTTTATCGTGGTATTGGTAGGGAAGGTGATGGATGGAATATAGATAATCCCTTTGTCTGGGTCAACGGCTGCGCCCGCCCAACTGGCACCGCCAATGATGCCGGGCATGGCGATTACTCCCTTTTCAGTCGGGGGTGTATAGAGTGTGCCGTAGTCGTAGTCTTCGACAATGCTGAGTGCCTGCTTACGCAACGCCGGCGTGAAATCAATTAAATCGTCGTGGGTCAAACCTTGGCGATCGAAAGGCGCGGGTTTAGTCGGAAAGGGTTGTGTAGGCGATGAGGATTCTCCCGGCACCGTTGACTGAGGTACGGGACGTTCTTCGATGGGCCAAACCGGTTCTCCCGTCACGCGATCGAATACGAAACAGAACGCCTGTTTGGTCACTTGTGCAACCGCTTTAATCTCTTTGCCATCAACGGTAATGTCAATTAAATTCGGCGCCGCTGGTGGATCATAATCCCAGAGTCCATGGTGCAAAATTTGAAAGTGCCAAACCGGTTCTCCCGTTTCCGCGTTGAGGCATACGAGACTATCTGCGAAAAGGTTGTCTCCGAGGCGATGTCCACCGTAATAATCGTTGGTGGGGGTGCTGACAGGTAGGTAGACGTAACCGAGCTCCTCATCTGCGCTCATCATCGTCCACACATTCGTATTGCCTGTCGTCCTCCAAGAATCGTTCTTCCATGTCTCATTGCCAAACTCTCCTTCTTGCGGAATAGTATGGAAGATCCAGCGTTGCTCACCAGTCCGAACATCAAACCCTCTGACATCTCCCGGCGGCATCAGCTTTTGCGGAGGTTTATTAATCGCGAAGGAATCGAGAACTGTGGAGCCAACGACAACGACATCTCGACAGACAATCGGGGGTGAGAATACCGCATACAGTCGCCGATTCACCGGGCGTCGCAGACCTTTCGTCAAGTCGACGCGACCGTTCTCGCCAAACCCTTGTATCGGTTCCCCCGTTTCGGCGTCAAGTGCAATCAGATACCCATCGCCTGTGCCGAGGAGGACACGCTTATCATCGCCTGACTCCCAATAGGAAACACCACGATGTACAAAACCGGTGTTGGCAGGAGTACCATCCTCATAGGTTTTTGGGTCATAAACCCAGATTGTCTCGCCTGTAACAGCGTTGATGGCGGCAGCTAGATTGAGCGACGTGCTGGTATATACCACGCCACCAATCATGAGCGGTGTGGATTCATTCACCATCGTCCACAGATCGGGATTGGATTCGACGAGCGCATTATCGGGGGAGTTCCAACGCCATGCAATCCGAAGGTCTTTGACATTGTATCTGTTAATCTGATCGAGTGGAATATATTTAGTACTGGCTTTGTCCGATCCGTAAGCCCACCATTCTCCAACCTCACCGGCATCTACTGGGGAAACAGGCAGACCGATTGTGCAAAAGATCGAGACGGTAAAAAAAAATAGCAGATAGTATGTTCGGGTCACAGTTTGAGCTCCTTTATGTCAATAGCTGATATGAGAACGCTGTTATTTGTGTAAACCGACCTCCGCCATTATAGCAGATCCGATCAGTTGAGTCAACAGAATTGGATAGAGTTGTGCGACGAAAGGACGTGGATGATTTTTGGGTTTCTCTTTTCGAGGTAACTATGTTATAATCTTGAGCAATTTCCAAAAAATATAATCTGCTTATAATGGGAAATCTTCTGATCCCTTCAGGGTTCCCTTAAAAATCTTATAGCACATCTAAATGAGGGAGGAAACAGATGATTGATTGTCAGTATCTTGAGCCGACAACCGTTTCGGAGGCTTGTACATTGCTAGCCGAGCACGGAGACGGTGCAAAGGTCATTGCCGGTGGACAGAGTATGGCGATACTGTTGCGGAACGGATTAATTCAACCATCCCATCTGATCAGTATCCAGCATATCTCCGGATTGGAGGACATAATTGCATCGGACGAAGGCGTAAAAATTGGTGCCAAGGTTACACTAGATCGTTTAATCGGCATAGGCGAAACGCATCCGACGCTGCGTGCCCTAGATGATGTCATCGGCGATGTGGCAGACCAACAGATTCGTAACTTTGCAACGCTCGGCGGAGCGATCTGTGAGCCACATCCGGCGAGTGATATTAGCGTGGTTCTAAGCGCGTTAAACGCTTCAGTAAAATTAGCAAGTGCAGGCGGTGAACGGGTTGTGCCCATGCGCGACTTTGTTACTGATGCTTTTGCTACTACTGCCCAATCGGGTGAGTTGTTGACAGAGGTTATTGTTCCATCATTCGATCCTACCTCCGCCGCAGCCGCTCATCGCCGATTTGTTCTACGGGCGGGAGATTACCCCGTTGCCGGAGTCGGTGCGTTTGTCAGCCTTGATGGATCGGGTCAATGTCAGGATGTTCGCATCATAGTTGGTAACTGTTCGGGTGCTCCAGTTCACGCACAAGAAGCAGAGACGCGCCTGAAGGGACACAGCATTGTCGGAAACAATGGAGCGCTCGCCGAAGCCGGTGAACTCGCCGCCTCCCATGTCGCACCATCGAGCGATCCGATGGCACCAAGCGAATACAAAATAGACCTTGTCAATGTGTTGACCAGAGAAGCATTGGCGGAAGCTATTGCACGCGCTACCGGTTGAAATAACTAAAGGAGTAGTGTAACCCTAACCTTCGATCGGAATTGGATTAATAATTAACTACTGGAGGCTTTTTAATGAAATACCCATTATCATTGACTGTTAATGATGAAAACTATGACATCCTCGTTGAGCCCTACCACACCTTGATGGATGCGATTCGTGATGGGATTGGGTTGACGGGGACGAAGTGTGCCTGTGAAGATGGGCGGTGTGGGACCTGTACAGTGCTGATTGACGGGCAGCTGGTGAAGTCGTGTCTGATGCTTGGGCTACAGGCGAAGGGGAAAGAGGTCTTAACCGTAGAAGGCATGGGTTCACCCGATGAGCTACATCCGCTGCAGGCTGCGTTTCTTGAGCACGGTGCTGTGCAGTGTGGCTTTTGTACTCCGGGGATGCTGCTGACGGCAAAACAGCTGCTAGACGAAAACCCGAACCCAACCGAAGAGGACATCCGCTCTGCATTTGTAGGAAATCTTTGCCGCTGTGGGGTGTACACGCACGCGACGGAAGCGATTCTGAACGTCGCAGGGGAGGAGGATAAATAACATGGCCGTTGTTGGAACTTCTGCTAAACGTATTGATGGTATAGAGAAGGTAACTGGAAGTGCGGAATTTACAACTGACATTGTGCTGCCGCGCATGATCCATGCTAAGCTGAAACGCAGTCCGTATGCACACGCAAAGATTCTGGGAATTGATACTAGCAAAGCCGAACAGATGCCCGGTGTACGTGCTGTTATTACTGCTGCCGATTTGCCTGACGTGCGGTTAGGTGTCCTAACGTTGGATGAGCACCTGCTTGCCCACGACAAAACGCGTCTCGTCGGTGAACCCGTTGCTGCAGTCGCTGCGGATACCCCAGAGATTGCACGGGCAGCCTGTGAACAGATCGAGGTCGAGTACGAAGAACTCGCTCCCCTCTTTGATCCGGAGGAGGCGATTCGATTGGATCCGCCCGTGGTACTGCACGAAGAGTATGATGAATACGAAAAACTCCTTGAACTCGCCGAAATGGACGAGCGTCCGCCCAACCTGTGGCAGGCTTACCGCATCCGCCACGGCGACATCGACGCCGCATTCAAAAAGGCGGAGGACGAAGGTGGACACATCATCGAAAACCGCTATGCGACCGGTTATGTTCACACCGCATGTATGGAACCGCACGGTGCAGTGGCGCAATGGAGTTCCGACGGCACACTGACCCTCTGGGCGGGTGGACAGTCGCCATACATCGCACGCGACGGTTTGGCGAAAGCCCTTGATCTGTCGCCCTCCAAGGTGCGCGTCATAGTTCCGTTTGTCGGCGGTGCCTTCGGCGGCAAATTGACGGTCAAGGAAGGGGCTATCGCCGCTGCACTTGCGCGTAAAGCACGGCGTCCCGTTAAAATTATCTTGACCCGCGCCGAAGATCTCTCTGCGACAGCGGCACGTACACCGTTCATCTTTGATATAAAAGATGCTGTGACTAAAGATGGTATCCTGATCGGTCGTAAAGTTACCTCGATTCTCTGGGGCGGCGGTTATAGCGGCGAAGGGATTCTCAAACCAATTTTCTCCACGCATCTCTATCCCGGTTCTTACCGTTTAGCCGCGCTCTGGGTTGACTCCTACGGCGTGTATACCAACCGTGTCTCTGGTGGTGCGTTGCGAGGCTACGGCTGTGCCGAGTCCGCTTGGGCGGTCGAAACTCAAATGGACATCATCGCGAGGAGGTGCGATATTGACGCTGTTGAGCTGCGTATAAATAACCTGCTGAACGAAGGCGAGCGCACCGCTATCACTATGCCCGCCCATGCGTTCAGTGCCCACGAATGCTTGACCAAATGCGCTGATGCGATCGAGTGGGAAACCCCTTCTGAGTTGTTGCAGCATCCGTGGTATCGCGGGAAAGGTATCGCTTTGGGTAACAAATATTCCTTCGCACCGACCGCTTCCAGTACGGAGTTAAAGGTCCATGAGGATGCTTCCTGTGAACTACGAACTAGCGCGGTTGATTTAGGACAAGGTGCTTATACCATTCTCACGCAGATCGTCGCAGATGAGTTCGGGATCGAGATTGATCAGGTCAAGCTGGTTACCCCAGACACCGCAATCACGCCTTTTGACCATGTCGCCGGCTCTAGTCGGCAGACCTTCCACACCGGCAATGCCACCCGCATGGCGTGTGACGATGCGAAACGCCAGATCCGGGAACTCGCCGCACCCAAGTTAGAAGCGGACCCGGACGACTTAGACGTTTCCGGTGGACATATCTTCGTCAAGGGGTCTCCCGAGCAGTCCATTGAAGTTGAAGATCTGTTTGTGGTTGAGATGCTTGCCGGCAAACGTCCGGCGGATGTCGAGGTTATTGGTAAGGCGACGTGGGAAGTCACTGCCAGTCCGCACGACCCGAACACCGGCCAAGGCGAGGAACCGATGGCTTACATGGGACACGGTGCCCAAGCCGCCGAAGTTGAGGTCAACGTTGAAACGGGGCAGGTACGTATTCGGAAGTTTGTCTCCGCGATTGATGTTGGCAAGGCGATGAACCCGCAAGGGGTCGAAATGCAGAACTACGGCGGCGGGTGCATGGGCATTGGCATCGCACTGCACGAGGATATGTGCTTCGATGCGAGTGGGGAGATGACCAACGCCAGCCTGATGGACTATAAAATCCCGTCCATCATTGAGATGCCGTTGAAGGAATACATGGAGTCGATTATCGTTGAGGTTCCACATCAGCATGGTCCCTACGGTGCCAAGGGTGCCGGTGAAATCGTCGTGGTGCCCACGTCGCCTGCAATCGGCAATGCGATCTATGACGCTATTGGCGTGCGTATCTGGGATCAGCCGCTGACTCCGGAGAAGGTTGTCAAGGCATGGAAGGAGAAGAAGGCGTCCGGTAACGGTTCTGGATCATAAGCTACGGCGGGATAGTCTAGCGGTAATGCCTAGGGTTTATACCCTGAACGATCTGTATTTCCTCCATACTTCATGGCATAAACAAGCAGATTTGTCATAAAGCGATGGACATTTGTCGAGCGACGCAGCCGTAACATAGTTCGGCTTTCGATCTCCACTGTCTCCATTGCACACATATAATCCTTGCGATTATAGACGACAGCCAGTCGATTGTTTATAGTGATTCCTTTTTGGTATTTGAACTGCGTGGGTTTTGGATGGTTTTCAGACCCCCAGAAAACATCACTGCCCGATGGGGGACGGGGCAGCTGATAGTAGATGTTATAGATCTCATGGTGGTGCGGCAGGTACTCTAAAGGATATTCGGGAAAAATCGTCTGTAGCTCATCAGCGACGATTGCGGCGAACAAGCCGTGAAATCCGCAATCGTCGAAAAAGAGCATCCCACCTTGTTCCACAATGTACTTCCGCAATGCCGCCCGTTCTGACCCAGAAAAGGAGTTGGTCAACGGTCCTCCTTTGGCAAGGTTTCGTCCAACAGTAATGTCCTTGTCGTGTCCTGTCATGATAACCAGCGGGGCATCAAGGAGGCGCGAATCGGTCAGTCGCAGCGCGCCTCCTGCGTACTTCATGTCAGCACGGAGATCGGTATTTTCTGCAAGCCACTTCGCAAAGCTGGATATGGCAGTTGGATCCTGCCACCAATCGGAAAGGGAGTGTTTGAGTCGAATCAGGCGAATATGCCCACGCATCTCTGTGCCTTCGCCCTCAAGAATAGCTCCAAGGTGGTCTTCAGCAAGCAAGTTCGGACTCTTCACATCAAGAGGTAGGTCTTGTACTCCCCTGTTTTGAGCATGCATAAGGCCCCCTCCTATAGTCAGCCCTCCGTTTCTCCCAGCCCCTCGTGATAGTCCTTTTTGGGTAGGTACAGGACCTGCTTCCACAGCTGGGGTGTCTTGGTGTATCGTTGCGGAGTGGGGCGGCGCAAGATTCGCTTCTACGGATAAACCCTTGTCAAGGTTGATGGCTGGGACATGGCTTAACGAGAGCGGATTTCTCTCCTGTGGTAGATCAACGGCAAGAGGTGGGCCTACCCGCGTTACAGTTTGTAGAGGCATCTCTTGTGGTTGTCCGTCCTGCACCTGACGGGGCGATTGTACGGGTTGGAGGCGAACCTTCCTTGGCAGCGTACGAGTTGATGGAGGCAATTTAACCCACTCAACATTGATGGCATCGTCTTCCACAATTCTCTGACGGATCGTTAGCACCACGAGGACAGCAAAAATGAGATGGAGGAAAAGAGAGATGACCAACGGTGCCGTTAATCGTTTTCGTATTCTCAACGTTTTGCCTTTCTGAACGGGCTGAAGCAGGAAAACGCCCTAGGCCAAATTATGAGGATTCCACTCTAGACACTCTCGCTTAGTTCTGAATGTCCAGATGCAATCTATTTCAAGCACAACCCTACGCCAAAATCTGTCGCAGCCACGGCTAATTGATTCAAATTTATGTAACCTTCCTAAAACATCGTAGACCACCGCATATTAAATTGAGGTGTCCGTCCCGACTCAAGGGCTTGCGCCCAGTTTAGCTTCCAATTGCTTCCTATCAGTAAGCCAACACCCAGATTAACCTTCGGATCGGCGGTACTGACTTCGGCTAACTTGTCCCATACCCCGCCTGCATCAATGAAAAATGTGGCGAATGCCCCGTCGCTAATGTAGTCGGTTATGTGATGACGATACTCCACATTGAGCAGGATACCTTGGTTACCAGCAAATTCATAAAGGTCATACCCACGAAGCGATCCCGGTCCTCCAAGAATAAATTGGCGTTGAACCGGTAGGTCCTTCGCTGAAAGCCCAACTTTCAAACGGAGGTCAAGCATATGCCGGTCGCCGATAGGTTGGTAATGTCTGGAGTGCAGCTCGAATCGTGTAAAATCAAAGTCGGAACCCACCACCGAATTGCCGTGCTCTACTGCAAAGGTGTTGTACCAGCCCTCGTTGTCAAAACGACTATCGAAATCATATCTCAAAGCGATGCTCCGCATTTGGCCTGGCGTTATTGGTGTATTTTCCTCCTTGTCCGATGTCCATTGAAAGAGGGACCAATCTGTCGTTTTGGTCAGGCTTTCGTGGTTTTCATTGATCGCAGTCAGTTTCAGGGAGTGGGGGAGCACCTCTGGTTGCCATCGTAACGAGATTTCAGAACCTTCCCTCAGATAATAGTCTCGAAAATCTCCCCCATATAAAAAGGCTATCAGCAGTTGCTCGTTATCGTCTAGTAAGATATCTGGATCTCTTACCGATGTCAGGCGATGGAATTGAAACCTAAGAATCAGATTCCGGTTAACCCCTCCTAACAACGCTGCCTCCCCACCCGCTTCATAGTTCAATTTTTTGTTTGAAAAACCGTAACTCAAAGCACCAAAAAGCCTCGGTTGAAGTGGTATCTCAACCTCCGGCGGCTTCGACAGTTCGAGGCGAGGACCCAGTCGAAACCCATGAACCCGATTAAACCTACCACTCATTGAGAAGTTCATTATGCCATCGGGCAGGGGCTCTTCTGCCGCTATTTTTTCCTCTACTGTAATTGTTACAATCCGTTTATCTCCTTCCTCATGGATATGCCAGTCCGTGCGCCTAATATGCGGAAGGATAGCCTTCATTGTTTTAATGGCATTGCCGATGTCATCTGGTCCCTTTTCAAGAGCCTCTCTGATTTCAGAACCTCTCACCCTTTGGTTACCTCGAATCTGGATCTCGTCGATTGGTTGCTTGTCCTTATCCACAAAGTGGGTTGAAGCAAATGAGAACACTGTGTTCCCGGAGGATTGATCGGTTGTTGAGGGAGTTGTGCCATCAGGTTGTTTTTTCAGCGGTCTTGACCGTTCCTGGATACCAAACTCGTCTTGATGTGCCTGGAGCGAGTTGTCTTCTAAGGAGTTAAGTTGTGGGATTCCCACACCAAGGTCCTCAAGGTTTCTTAATAATTCACTAATTCGTTGTGGATGCAAATGTCCGACGATATTTACTAGGTGCGTTTCGGTTTCTCCTGTAACCATTACAAAAAGACCGTCGATTGTCTCTGTGTTGAGTAGGACCCATATCTGAATCTTCTCACTATCTTCCTTGATCTTGGCAAAGGCTTCCCAACCCCGTTTTTTCAACACCCGTTCATAGTAACGAATCATTGGGTCGAAGCTCGCGGCTTCACCGGAGTAACTACGGACGTATACTCCCTCTAGCGTTGCAATCAATTCGGCAATTTCAGGCTCGTGTTCCGTCGTTTTAGCGACGAATGCGATTAGCTCACTATCTAGGTTCACTTCAACCTTTGGTTTTAGGGGAATGGGACCATTAAAGGTAACAACACCTCCTGCTGTTTCTTCTGTTTTTCCGGCTCCTACCCAGCCAAGAATAGATTCAACCTGTGGCTTTAGCGGAATTGGGAAATCGAAGGTAATAACACCTCTTGCTGTTTCTTCAGTTTTTGCAGTCTCTATCCAGCCAAGACCAAAAAGAAAGAGAATGAGCGATAGGATGGCAATAGGACGACAGTTTGCATAGTGCTTCACGGCTTGTTTTCCCTTTCTCATTCAGGTTTGTTGCTTACCTTGGTTTATGACATTGTATCATACCTATTCTGAGGCTGGCAAACGGACACCATATTGTCCGAGGTTTGCGTTCAGTTCGGCGAAGAATTCAGGGCGAATATCGCACACAATCCGAACCACATGCATCTCATTTTCTTCAATCGCAACTATAAAAATTCCACGGAACCTGTTTGCATCGTATTTTGCATAAATGCAGGAGCTCTGCTGCCCTTCATAAACGCGGGTGATTAAGTTCCACTTTTTCTGACGCATCAGTTCTCCATAGAGGTCAAAAATTTCCGCCTTATGCACTTCGGATGATTGATCTAAAGTGAAGCGGCTTACTTGAACGCTCTTTACTCCGCGGATCGCGAGCGTTGCTGCCCGATTTTCATCTTCACTCAAAGATGTGCCTAGGCGTTTGAGTGCCCACCAGCCGGCCCCCCCAATACCAAACCCTACCTCTTTATGAACGTGGTTTAATCGATCGGCACGAGTAGTATCCCCACCGCCTCCTAACAGGCAGCCACAACCTATATTTACCATGAGGAGGAGAAGGTAGATAAAAAACGAAAAACGTAAAGTGTGATTGGCTAATCTATTTTTCATAATTTTTCCGAGTATCATCAAAACCCATTTGGCAGCGTTCGGGGCTTGTCACTATTCTTTTTCGGGCTCATCCTTTTTCGAGGACTTTGACATGTCATCAGTCTCAATATCCATGCCTTTAATATGAGGTAGACCGAGGCTGTTCAGGTTTTCAACTAATTCGCCGATCCGTTCTGGGTTGATTTCACCGACGATATTCACGAGGGTTACTTCTGTTTTTCCTGCAACCATGACGAAAAGCCCAAATATGATATCTTCGCCGAGCAATATACGCACCTGAACAGTCTCGCCCTCTTCTTTGACTTTGGCGATGACCTCCCATTTTTCTTTTTCCAGCTTATCTTCGTAATGACGGGTCAGCTTATTAAAAGTCGTGATGTCGTTTTCATAGACGCGGACATATACACCTTTCAGCATGTTAAGTAATTCCGTAACCTCTGGTTCCGATTTTGCTCCCTTGGCAACGAGTGAGATTAATTTACTACTTAAATTAACCTCAACTTTTGCTTCCAGAGCGTTCGGAAAGTCAAAAGCAATGAGTCCTTTTATTTTTTCCTTCTCTTTTTGAGTTTCAGCAAATGCTTGATCGCTAGGCACTATGCCGATAAAAATACACAGGCCAGCTGCAAGCATTACAATTCGTACAATGTGTTTCATGGTTTGGTTCCCTTCAAACAGAACACAGATGCTCTTGGTCCCCTTGGATTGCCGTCTTAGACGCCTTCGTTTGGTTGGTTCGGCTGGGGGGCAATCTTGAGATCCTTAAGCTCGGGCAGATCTATATTCAGATTCATATTTTCCAAATTGCTGATGATGTCACCAACCTTTTCAAAGTCGATATGCCCGAAAATATTTACAAAGAGCGTTTCCTTAGCCCCGGTGACCATGATAAAAACACCGCTAACTATCTCTTCATCAAAGAGCAAAGCAACCCGGACGATCTCATCTCCTTCTTTAGCTTTGACGATGGTTTCCCATTCGCCTACTTTCAGTTTGTTTTCATAGTGCCGAAGCATCTGATCAATATTCTCGCCATTCTCGTATCCCCGAACATATACCCCTTTAATCATTGCCACTAATTTGCCAATTTCCGGCTCGTGCGCCACAGATTTGGTAAGGAGCGTGAACAGTTTGCTGCTCACGTTCACTTCAATTATCGCTTCGGATACATCGGAAAAGTCGAAATTGATGCGCCCTTTAATATTTTCATCTTGTGTTTCAGCAATCCTGCTTCCGACGGTAAGGAGGAGGGGTAGCAGCACAGCCAGTTGTGTGAAGTTTATACATCGTTTCATGAGTCGTTTTCTCCTAAATACGTTGAAGGTTATGGAAATGAGGAACGGCATCATTCAGGTGACTGATTATTGCTAGAATCCTCACTGTTACCAGTGGAACTATCTGTCAATTTGTTGAGTATGACGAGGCTACGTTGAATTGTTTCTAAAGAGTTAATTTCATCTATTGTAAGCATTAACGCTCTGCGTGGTGCCTCCCTAACCTGATCTGTGGAAAGGCGTTTGTCGATGGCAAGTTCCGTTTTTCGCATCGCGTAGCGCACGGTGCTCAAGGCATAGCTAAGTTCGTAGGTAGCTTGTTCAACTTGTAAAGATTGCTGGTGCTGCTGGTATGCGCCGAACGTCACCAGAATAATAAGAATAGCGGCTACGGCTCCAGCTGCAACCGGACGAAAGGACAACCCACGTAGGGCTTGCTTCAATGAATCGAACCACCCCTGAGCGGTGGGTTTTGGATGAGATTGCACGTAGGCAGCAACTTGATCGAAGACCTCGGCGGGTGGTTGGGGTCGTGGCAATTCTTGCAGCATCTCACCGACTTCAAGCGCGAAGTTCAACTCATTTTGGCAATCTTGGCAGGCAGCTATATGTGCCTCAATTGTCGTTTGAGTGTCGGTGTTCAGTTCACCGGCAAGGTATCCTTCCAGAACTGAATGCACGTATTCACAGCGTATTGTTTGTGTTGTCGAATGTCGTTTCATCGAATTCTCTGAGGAGTGGTCACAATTGAAATCCGTCAGGAGAAAGGTTATTGTTCCATAAAAGGATAATTTCACTCAAGGAAAATCTGTTATGCTCTCTCCTAACGAGGCGAATTATATCCAATTTCTGCTGTAATTGCTAGAGTTGTCTTCATCTTGATGATTCGGTATTTCTATTTGTTTTGCAACGAGTCAAATGGCTTACTTGCTTTTCTCTAAATAGGAGGAAATAGCGTTCATTGCTGGGTCAACATTCGATTTATAATCTGTGGAGGTCATTTCAGCAACAATGTCAGGTGCAATCCAGATGCGCCGATCCCACGCGAGCGAGTTTTGCCAGTAGATACATGAAATACTTACCATCAATCGACTATAGGGCAGTGTGATTGGGTTAAACTCACTGATTTCATTGGGACTAGCAGGTGTTGGTTCTCCCACAAATACAGTGTGCGTATGCCGTTCTAAATCTACAGCCAGCATCATTGCAGCAGAGTAGGTTCGTCGCCCAATTATAGTAAACAACTTCCCTTTTTGGTTAATCTTTTCACACTTGATAATTTCGTGGATAAGCGCCTGATTCAAAAGACCGTTACCGCCAGAGTTATTTCGAATATCGATAGCCAATACCTCAACTTCACTTTCATTGATAAAGTCAAATAAACGCCGGCAGAAATCTGAGAATTTTTCATCAGGTTTGTTACGCACTTGGTCAAATTGAAAGTAAACCAGTTTGGCATCCGGAAGATATTCAAACCAATAGATGTTTCTTGAATTTTTCAACCAGAGTGGTGTCGAAGATTCTACACCATCTCTCGCCTTAATCCAGTCGGAGGGATCTGTTCTCATAGCTAAAGCCATCATCATTTCCTGCGTCGTAGGCTCTGACTTAAAGATAACCGTAGCTTGAGCCCCTTCCTCATTTTCAATGACTACCTCAACCTGATCCACATGGTTTGAAATTTTGAGCGCATGCAGCACTGCTGGGAAAATCAAAGCCATAGCTCCTATCGACTTGATACTCATTTCATTAGAATCACGGGTGCCAATTGCCTTTAGCATATCAAGTGTTCGCTCTAAAGGCACGTTGCCGACTTTCAGTACCTTCGCACCAACAGCATCTTTATACTCAGGCGCAGCACTTCTTATAAAAAGACCATCGGACCATTCATAAAACATGACAGGTATCATTTCAAATTGAAATCTGTCTTGTGCCCATCCTGGAAGCGGTGGCATCAGTTGTGTGTGGCCGTCTCCTGCCATTGCGACAATTTTCATTAGTTCAATAATAACTTCATGGTCAGCAAGATCAGGAATCTTTTTATACAGATTTTCTATTGCTGTGTTCCACTCTTCCCGGCTCATCGTATGAAATAAGTTGTAGTGTATTAGTTCCATGCGCTGTGCCATGAACGTTAAATCGGTTCGCCAGCCCTCAATACGAGAAATATCGTTATTTAGCTTTGGCGGTAACAGTTGAATAAATTCGTCATAAGTTCTAATTTTATCCAAGTCAGAATCCATCTCTAATTTTCGGCGGATTTCTGTGCCATGGCTGGTTTCATATTTTCCATCTGTAAGTGCCTGCTCCAACCATTTGACTGCATCTTCTGCGTTATTTTGAATCGCAAAATTTCGCCCAATATTATATATGGTCATTTGGGGATTGTAGCCTATTTTGAGCGACATTTTATACGCTTCGGTGGATTGGTCATAATTCTTCAGATAATAACGGATTTCCCCTAGACGATACCAATATTCACCCTTGTAAGGGTTATTGCTAACAAGGCTATTATATGCTTCTAAAGCGACTTCCCAGTTTTTACCCTGATAATAGGAATCCGCTTGTTCAAAGGTATACTTTTCCTCGCTAACGCTGTTATTTTGATACGCCAGAACTAAGAAAACCGATAGGATAGCGATGCGCCAAGAATTCATTGTCGTGTCTCCTGTGAAAGTTTATTTCTGTGTTTGAGCCGCCAAGTTCGGAACCGTGGCAGTATATCCGTAATTCCGCATGCTCACGCGTTCAAAAAATTGCGTCGTATTTTATGCTAAAAGCTTTGATACACAACATCCTCATGAGCAAATGAGAACAATTTATCTCTCCATAAGATTTCCTGCTATTTCCCGCAATCTCTTTTTCGCCCGAAACATGTTTGATTTCACAGTGCCGACAGGCTGATTTAGCGTTTCCGCAATTTCCTCAAAACTTAATTCGTTTATTTCCCGCATAATCACGACCGTGCGAAAATGGAGGGGAAGTTGGGCGATTGCCTGTCGGACCAACTGTTGACGTTCCTGCCTGATGTAAAGTTCTTCCGGCGATAGATTTGATAATTGAGATGCTGTGCTTTCGTGCTGATGGTGAACCAGTGTTTCAATTTCTTCGGTATCCCCCATCGTTAGCAGCACTTGAAATCTACGCCGGCGTAACAGATCAATACATAAATTATTGGCGCATTTAAGCAACCACGATTGAACTGTCTCAAGACGTAATTCAGCGCTGGAATTCCACGCTTTGATGAAAGTATCCTGAGTCACGTCTTTCGCGTCGTCTGGGCTGTTGAGCAGGTACAGCGCGTGTTGATAGACCTGTGCTTGGTACTGCTTGACCAGATCAAGAAATACCTCCTCTGGCATATCGTGACTCCATGGGTTTTCGTTGAGGTTGCCCTTACTACGAATGGCACGGCAAAAAGTTGCATCAAAGCTTGAAAAATTAGCAAACTGTGGGCTGTGAGGGTGTAAGCAAAGAGATGAACCAACGTTCCAAAGATAGAAAACCTTCTTGACAATTTACTTGGCATCATACTATACTTAGCCGAAAACATCAATCGGTCAGAAATTTACAATTTCCTTTATCCAATCGGGACGCGATTCAACGAACACACTGATCAGAGCTTTGCAGCCCTTATGAATATCCGATATCAAGTCACAGATCTCAAACTTGTTCACCCCTTCAAAATCGCCCGGCGAGCTGTTGATGAATTCCGGCAAGTGATTTCTGTGGAGATTGATGGCGGACTTGGTGAGACGGCTCCTGCGCGTTTCTACGGGGAAACCGTCGAAACGGTTCAAGTCGCATTTGACATCCTTGATACAGGTCTCGATGGAGATCTCGACGCGATTGAAAGTGTCATGTCAGAGCTTGAATCGGTTCTCGGACGCAACTACGCTGCAAAGGCAGCCATCGACATGGCGCTGCACGACCGGCTTGGAAAAAAGTTAGGTGTACCACTTTATGGACTTTGGGGGCTTGATCCGAAGGGGACACCGCTTACTACCTTCACCATTGGGATTGATGAGCCGGAGATAATGCAGCAAAAGGTGCGTGAAGCGGAGGTGTATCCACTGCTCAAAGTCAAACTCGGCACCGACCGCGACTTAGAACTCATCCGCGCACTCCGTGAGGTCACGGATAAACCGATCTACGTGGATGCAAACACGGCGTGGACTCCCAAAGAAGCGGTTCGTAAGATTCACGAGCTTGCCCCTTACGGTGTTGAACTGATTGAGCAACCCACAAAACCGGACGACCTAGAAGGATTAAAGTTTGTCCGCGAGCACTCGGAACTCCCGATTTTCGCCGATGAAAGCGTGAAACGTGCCGCCGATATACCTTCGCTGGTCGGGTGTGTTGATGGTATTAATATTAAGTTGGTCAAATGCGGTGGTCTGCTCGAAGCAATGCGAATCATCCACATTGCACGAGCGCATGGGCTGCAAGTGATGATTGGTTGTATGATAGAAAGTTCCCTAGGCATTACGGCAGCAGCACATCTCACACCGCTTGTGGATTACGCAGATCTGGACGGACATCTACTGGTTGCGAATGATCCATATCGTGGCGTAACACTTGAGAAAGGTAAACTTATCTTACCCGATCTGCCCGGAGTTGGAGTTGTGCCAGTTGAAGGGTAGATCCGTTGAGAAATGATGTCCACGGCGTATCCGTATCTGAGATCAGCTTTCAGGAGAACTGCATGAGCAAAGCCCAGTTACTAAGAGACCATAAAATCGGAAATATTAATAATTTATACTGGAACTTATCGACACCTACCCTATATGAAGAAGCCCTCATGCGGGGCGAAGGGCAAATTGCTCAATTTGGTCCTTTTATCGTCGAAACATTACCCCACACGGGTCGTTCACCCAACGACAAATTTATCGTTGAACAATCGTCAAATCGAGATAAAATCTCGTGGGGCAAAGTCAACCGTCCCATCTCCGAAGAGCACTTCGATCGTGTGTATAATCACATGCTCACTTACATCCAAGGGCGTGATGTCTTTGTCCAAGATTGCTATGCCGGTGCTGACCCACAGCACCGCATCACCGTCCGTGCCATCACAGAATATGCGTGGCACAGTCTGTTTACCCAAAATCTCCTCATCCCAGCCGACAAGTTGTCTCCAGACCGCTCACCTGACTTTACAATTATTGATTTTCCGGGGCTTCACGCGAATCCTGAGTTACACGGCACCAACTCGGCGACCTTTATCCTTGTGAATTTTGAACGGAATTTGGTGCTTATCGGCGGCACAAGATACGCCGGAGAGATAAAGAAATCGGCGTTCACATACCTCAATTACCTATTGCCGGGGCAGGGGGTGCTGCCGATGCACTGCTCGGCGAACCTTGGACCCGATGGAGATGTCGCTCTTTTCTTCGGGTTGTCTGGAACGGGAAAAACAACGCTCTCCTCTGCACCGGGGAGACATCTCATCGGCGATGATGAGCACGGTTGGGGCGATCACGGCGTTTTCAACTTTGAGGGCGGCTGCTATGCAAAGACAATCAACCTGTCCAAAGAAGCGGAGCCAGAGATTTACGCCTGCACCCATAAGTTCGGGACGGTGTTGGAGAACGTGATTCTCGATTCGGGAACGCGCCGAATCGATCTCGATGATGATTCATTAACCGAAAATACCCGTGCGGGCTATCCAATTACCCACCTTGATAATATTGTTCCGGAGGGTGTCGGGGGACATCCAAAGAATCTCATTATGCTTACGTGCGATGCGTTTGGGGTGATGCCTCCCGTCGCCAAATTAACGACTGAACAGGCGATGTACCACTTCCTTTCGGGGTATACTGCGAAGGTTGCTGGTACTGAGCAGGGATTGGGAGACCGGCCCGAAGCGACCTTCAGTCACTGCTTTGGCGATCCATTTATGCCTCTTGATCCTGCTGTATATGCGAACATGCTTGGGGAAAAGATTAATCAGCATGGGGTGGATTGTTGGTTGATAAACACCGGCTGGAGTGGGGGTGCCTACGGCGAAGGTTCACGAATGAAAATCGCATACACCCGTGCCATCGTTGATGCCGTCTTGAAGGGTAAGTTGGCAGATGTCCCGACAGAGCCGGATCCGATTTTCAGAATCCATGTCCCAACTGCCTGCGAAGGCGTGCCGTCTGAAGTCCTCAAACCGCGTAACACATGGAAAGATGGTGCTGCTTACGACCTCCAGGCGCGAGAACTTGCCAAAATGTTTGTGGAAAACTTTGAGCAATTCGCCAATAGTGCTACAGAAAATGTTTGTGCGGCAGGTCCCAAAATCTAAATGCGTAAAACGTGAAACGTAATGAGTAAGGGGTAGGGTTCCATTCGTGCCTCTGAATCCGTGTTACGTATTGTATGAGAGAGGAATCTAACATGGGTGAAAAGCGATTTGCAATTGTCACTGGCGGTACTGGTGCGTTGGGAACGGTCGTCACGGAAGCCCTGCTCAAAGAAGGTTACCAAGTTGCAGTCCCTTACACTTCTGAGCGCAATATCGAACCCTTTGAACGTCAGATTGGGGACCTCAAAGCGCAAGTAATATTAGTTCGCACAGACCTGAC
The DNA here is from genome assembly GCA_965208425.1 of Candidatus Poribacteria bacterium. GTDB lineage: Bacteria > Poribacteria > WGA-4E > WGA-4E > PCPOR2b > PCPOR2b. The sequence goes on from OZ242335.1 coordinate 1,927,178, forward strand.
AGTTGAAACCGAAGTCCAAAATTTCGTCCAAACCACACTGGACAAATTCGGTCAAATCGACGTTTTAGTAAATACAGTCGGCGGTTTTGTCGGCGGCATCCCAGTTGCTGAGATGGCTGAGGAACGGTGGGATTTTATGATGGATCTGAACCTGAAATCGATCTTTCTCTGCTGCAAAGCGGTGCTGCCGCACATGATTGAGCGAAATTATGGAAAAATTGTGAATACCTCTGCGCGTGCGGGATTAAGTGGGATTGCTGGGCTAGGTGCCTATTCCGTCTCCAAAAGCGGGGTGCGGATTCTCACAGAATCGATTGCAGAGGAGGTCAAAGACTTGGGAATTAACGCGAACTCCCTGTTGGTGAGCATCATTGATACGCCTGCGAACCGAGAGGGGATGCCCGACGAAGACCACTCCCGCTGGGTTTCACCCGACGACATCGCCAAAGTCATCCTGTTTCTTATTTCCGACGCCGCCGCTATCATCAACGGCGCAGCAATTCCTGTCTATGGCAGAGCGTAATTGACGATAAAGGAGAAAGATGCAACGACAAAAGTGTTATTTATGGTTGTTTATTTTCTGTGCGTTGAGTCTGCTAATCTACGGTTGTGATAATCAGAAAAGTGGGGACAAACAATCATCTGCCCAGAGGGGGGGCGGTCAGGAAAAGACACCGGAGAAAAAACAGATATGGCTCTCTATCCTTGGTGGGGCGGTTGGCGGGACGTTTTCACCATTTGCAGGTGGAATTGGGACTGTCGTTTCAAAAGCGGAACCCACTATCAGAATCTCCATAGAAGCGTCCGCTGGATCCATTGAAAACGTCCGTCGCGTCAACAGTGGTGGGGACTACTTGGGGGTTGCATTTGCATCCGATGTTTATCTCGGTTATCATGGGGAAGAGGTATTTGCCAAAGAGGGACAAAAAGCAAATATCCGAGTGTTGACCCTGCTTTATATCGCCTACAATCAATTTGTCACCTTGGCGAATAGCGATGTGCATCAATTTGAGGATATTGTCGGGAAGAAAATTGCGATGGGAGCAGCGGGATCAGGCTCTGCACAGACACTAGAACGTCTCGCGAAACTTGCTGGAATTCACGGCAAGTTCTCACCGGTTTATAAGGGAGGAACCGCAGGGGCAGATGCCCTCCGTGATGGACAGGTGAGTGGCTTTCAATGGCTTGTGAATGCTCCCAACTCCGCCATCATCTATGTCTCCGAAATTAAATCTGTCCGTCTGATTGACTTCGATGCACCCGCTAGGAAATACGGATTTTACGATAAATATCCCTTCTATCTGCCCGGTACGCTGCCTGAGAAGGCGTACAAAGATGTCCAACCAGTGAATACATTCCTGATGCCGACAGTTCTCATCGCACACAAAGACATCAGCGAGGAGACAGTTTACACTATCCTACAGCGTATGTACGACCAAGCGGGACATCAAACGTTAATAACTACCACTCCCGCGGCGAAGGATATGACGCTCGAAAATGCACCGAAGGCGTTTGTGATTCCGCTACATCGTGGGGCGGAACGGTTTTGGAAAGAACGGGGAGTTGAGATTCCGGAGGCCGCGCAAGCTATAGATTAAATCCTCTCACTGTCAATTGTGAGTGTCTCTACGGATACAGTCCAACAATTGTGGATGCAACTTCCCATTCGTTGCTAAAATCCCGCGATTGGTGGTCATCCGTCTTCCCTGCGAGAAATCAAGTGCCTGCCCATCGACATCCGTTACCAGCCCACCCGCCTCTTCCACCACTATCAGTCCTGCAGCGTGATCCCAGATGCACTCACGATAATCCGGCGTCGCTGGGTTCGGTAGGCGAATATAGACAGACGCCTCGCCCCGCGCAAGCACGCCATATTTTCCCTGACCGTCCATCCGGATCGGTGGGTCAATGATACCGACCTGCTGTGCGATTTGTGCGTGAGTATCAAGATCGCTGTGGGTGGATTCAACGCTCTCCGCAAAACGGCGTGTTTCCTGAGAGATATAGATCTGTTCTGAGTCTTGTCCATCCAACGGAAGCATCTGCGTACCTTTATCTTTCACTGCAACGAAAAGGCAACCGCGTTGCGCCTGCGGATCGTCCAATTGCTGCGGTAGATTCGGACACCCCAGCACCCCAAGTTTTACCTCTCCATTAACAATCAACGCCAGCGCAATGGCATACTGATCCCCCCGCAAAAACCCTTTCGTGCCATCAATCGGGTCCAGCGTCCAGAAGCGTTCGCCCACTTCTCCGTCGCCCAGATCAATCCAATCGCAGACCGTTTGGGCTGAAGGTATCCCAGCGGAAAAGTGATCGACATATCCGGTCACACGCTGCATAAGTTGAGGGTTTCCCTGCAACGCCTGAGAATTCTCTTCGGCGACAATGGAATCGTCTGGAAAAGCCTCAGCAATGGCTTGACAAATTAACGCCTGAGAACCGAAATCTGCCACTGTCACAGGACTACGATCCGCTTTCTCCATTGCGTCTGCCTTCACCATGTCAGCCTGCACCTGTTGGCACAGTTGTGCTGCTCTAAAGACTGCACTCATTGCAATTCGTTTTTCTAATATCATCTGATTTGTAATTTCTTAACCGCCGTATTCAAGATTACGGCGTAAAATGCTGCGGTGTCCGAGATCGTTTTCGATGTGGTAAATAATGGTGTATGTCCCCGCTGCGGATCGAAATTTGTTGACATCAATAGTCGGGGTAAACCGCACAACCTCTGAGCCATCGTTCAGGATATCGAGGCGTTCTGAAAAGGGACCGTAGCAGCGTTCACCTAACGGATTGAGCACTTTCCATGTGACTTCAAGCCACGTTGGACGTGCATCACGACGGAGGTAAATAACAACCTCATCCCCTTCTAGTCCATCTTTGTTGAAACCGAGGACGCCAAGTTCTGAGAGCATTTTGGCTGTGAGTGTTCGTGGGATATGTTCCAGATAGCCTCTGCCGGGGATTGCCCGCCAAGTGCCACCTGTTGCCCAAGCAAGCTGTTTGATAGGGAGGAAATTCAATCCGATAACATCAACTCGAACATCTTGGCGTTGTAGTGTTTCAATCACCCCATCTTGGCTATATTCCGATCTGCCATCGTAATCCGCATCGTGGAACGCTCCATCGCTCACAAGGACAAAAAATCGCTGCACATTGCGTCGAAATTTAATCTTATGTAGCGCAGCCATTAACGCATCTAATCCCGATTCGGCGAGATCCCCACCGCCTTCAAACTTAATCTTGTAAAGCCAGTTTTTGAATTTGCCATGATCTGTTGTAACCCCCTGAACCTTCGGCTTTTTTGTCATGGCGTCGGCGAATGTTACCAAGCCAAAGGCTGCATCATGTCCTGAGCGCGAAAAATGTTCAAAGAAAAGATCTATATAGGCGCGGATACCACGGACATTGTCTTCCATGCTCCCGGTCTTGTCGATGATAAACACCAGATCGATCTTCTGAACGATTGCCGCATCTGCTAGATTTCGAGCGAGTTCAGTCATCATCTTAATATAGTTATCCCCCGCGGAAGTGCCTGAAGGAATGCTGCCTCCCGAATTGCCGATAGGCATTCCGTCAAGTGCCTCGCCTCGTCTTCGCCCGACACGCAACTTCGCTACACCGATTTCAGGGGAACTTTCTGATAGATGGCTGCCTCCTTCAGCTACATTGATATGCTGATCTGCCGCCAGAGGCACTCCATTTTCTGAAGCGTCTCTCGGCAGATCCACTGCTGTTATGGTGAGGGCTTTGGAATCTGGACGCGCTTGTGCGGATATCTGCGGCTGGGAAACAGGTCCAGCGCTATCCCTAGTTCGGGGTGAATCAACTTTCGATCCAATCGCTGTCCGTTGATCTGTTTTGAGTGTATCAACCGTCAGCCAATTGGTCGTAGATGTGGGTTTGGGTTTAGGGGCAGAAACTTCTGGGGCAACTTCTACCGGCTCCGGGGGTGGCGGCTCAACCGGCTCGGGGCGGACAATCTCCGGGCGCCGAAAATGGGCGATGTCAACCTGAACGCCGTCATCAGACCAAGGGAGTTGACGCTGCTCAATCTGTAGATGCATCATGATAGCTGCAATAATGAGGTGAATGATAAGCGAGCAGACTAAGGCTGGACGAGCACTTCTGCGACGTAACATAGCGTCACCTACTTTTGTGAATCAAGGGTTTTGGTCCCCATAGAAACCTCTCATCTTGAGAGTAATCTATGAAGCTGACTTCATAATCCGAATCCCGACGTTATGCACCATCTCTATCGGTTCATACGCTGCGCGGTTCGCACATCGCGCAGCGAATTGACCCCGCGGCACCCATGAACCTCCGCGAATGACCTTGCGCCTGCCTTCGGCTGGACCGAAGGGATTTTGCGCCGGCGCATATTGATAAGTCTCTGGGTGGAACCAGTCTATGCACCACTCATAAACATTCCCGCCCATGTTGTAGCACCCATAGGGACTGACCCCTTCCGGATAGCTGTCAACAGACGTTGTTCGTTTGAGATGGCTTTCCGACGAATTTGTTTTCGATGGGGCCCATTCGTTTCCCCACGGATACTCTCTGCCATCGGTGCCGCGCGCTGCTTTCTCCCACTCCGCTTCTGTCGGTAGACGATACGCTTCGCCCGTCAATTCATTAAGATAGCGCAGAAACTCCCGTGCGTCGTACCAACTGACACCAACCACAGGACAGTCCGGTGCATTAAAACGCGAATCCGTATAAAAACGCGGTGGATAATAGCCTGTGTCTTCCACGAATTGTGTATATTGGGCGTTAGTCACAGGGAACTTGCCAATATAGTAAGCATTGAGCGTTACTGTACGCTGTGGTTCCTCATGGTCAGTTTTTCGTAAACCTGTTGGAAGCGTGCCCATGAGGAATGGCCCTTCAGGGATATAGATCAATGAGTAGTTTAGCGAAGCGATTGTAATCTCTTGTTGGACTGACATGGGAATATACTCACTCGTAATAATCCGGAGTGGTTGACAAATAAAGTGTAATGCACAAGACCTAAGGATATGCCAAAATTAAAAAAATTGTAACACCAAACAGCGGAGTGGGTCAAATGCTTTTCAAGGTTAATCGTCTGAAAGCATCACTGTCACTTTTCTGTATTGAGCCGCCGCCATAGAGTGGTACGGCTGATACCTAGACGTTTCGCAGCCAGCTTCGGTTTACCGTTACATTGTTCTAAAACTCGTTGAATCAATTCCCGCTCCAGTGCGGCAAGAGGATTTTCACCCATGAGCGCTAGCGTTACAATGTCGTCCTTAGACGCAATTAGTTCTGTGGGCAGATGTTTCTTTTCGATGCGATCGCCCGGACACTTGACAAAAGCATGCTCAATGATATTTTCTAACTGTCGTACATTGCCGGGATACGGGTATTCCATTAAAATATCTAATGCTTCAGAAGAGACATCCTGAATAAACTTCTGGGTGTGTCGATTGAATTTCTGGATAAAGTGCTCGATCAGAAGGGGGATATCATCCCGCCTTTCCCGCAGCGGCGGTAGCTGAATCGGCACGATGTTCAGCCGGTAGTAGAGATCTTCCCGGAAATCCCCTGATTCAATTGCGATTTTCAGATCACGATTGCTCGCAGTGATGATTCGCACGTCTACTTTTTGTGTATGAGATGCCCCGACCTTCTCAAACGATCTCTCCTGCAAGACTCTCAGCAGCTTTACCTGCATGGCAGGGCTTAGATCTCCGATTTCGTCCAGAAAAATCGTCCCTTTGTCCGCTATCTCAAACCGTCCCTGTCGAGTGGTGGTTGCGCCCGTATATGCTCCTTTCACGTGGCCAAACAACTCACTTTCGAGGAGGCTCTCTGCCAACGCACCACAGTTGACACTCACAAACGCTTTGTCCGTCCTTTCGCTCTGATGATGAATCGCCTTAGCAACTAACTCTTTTCCGGTGCCACTCTCACCCTGAATCAACACAGTCGTTGACATCGGCGCCACCTGCTGAATAAGTTCATAGATTTCCTGCATCTGCCGATTTTTACCGATGAGATTTTCAAATGTGTAAAGACTTTTCAATTGTTCGTTCAGTGCTTTTACCTCTGAGAGGTCACGGGCGAACCCTTGGATAAACCGCTCCCCACTATGCTCAATGCCGACCACCCGCATCCCTAACGGTAGCATACTCCCATCTCTTTTTGAGAGTTCTGTTTCAAAGGTGATTGGTGTTCCTTGAGGAATAAGTTTCTCCAACAATTGAGATATCCGATGAAATTCTTCACCCCTCATCAGATTGTGCAGTGATAGACTGGAGAGTTCTTGATGTGTGTACCCCAGCCACACACACAGATTTTCATTGACTGTCACAAAGGGCTGAGAGAGAGAGGGACATATGAAGATTGCGTCGTTGGACATCTCAAAAAGGGTACGGTATCTCGCGTTGCTTTGTGCAAGATCGCTGACCCATCGTCCCTTCTCGATCAGGATGGAGAGTTGTCCGGCGATTTGTTTGAGAAACCCAACGTGTGCCTCCGAGAACGCTCGGACAGTTGCACTGGTAAAAAATACGACGCCAATCGGCTTCCCGCTCACCTTCAGCGGTAACGTCAGGTTTGAGCGCATGCCTTCTTCAACCATAAGTCGCGTCCAGACACTGGGACGTTTTTCGAGAACTTCTCGAAAATCATCAATGATTCGTGCTTCTCCTGATTCCAAAACACCCTCAAGCGTTGATCCGGCAATCCGCGCTGAAAAACCGTTGTCCAAAACAATTTTGCGATCAGATTTTGTCTTGACCTGTACTAACCTGCCCGAAGACTCGTCGATCAGTGCAATGCCCAAACGACTGTGTGGGACAACCTCCTGAAGCCCAGCGTAGATGTTCTCGAACACTTCATCAAGTGTTTTACCGAGGTTAATCTGTTCAAGAATCTCATAGACCGGATCGGTTGTTTCTTTGTCCTCAGAAGTAACTGTGTCCTGTTGATCCGGTGATTCCTTCTTGGGATCGACAGCGATCCAAATTGCTTCTTCATCAATCTGGAGTGTATACGTTTTAACGGCTGGCGTGACAATGGGACAGCCGGTTTTTAGATCATATTTCCATTCGTGCCAGGGACAGGTGATGCTGTCTCCATCCAAAACACCTTCTCCAAGTGGTCCCCCCTGATGTGGACATGTATTATTGATGGCGTAGAATTCTCCATCGGCGTTGAATACTGCTACGCGCTCGTCACCTAGCTTAACCACTTTGCTTTTGCCATGTTCAATCTCCGATCTTTGTGCAACTTGCATCCATCTCGTCATTTTTTCCTCCCATGTGTGAAACGGGGTGATAACCTTTCTTTGTTTATTTTAGTGCCTCTTTATACCATGTGATGCAATTTGCTGTCAACTCAATTCGTTTCAAATATGAACAAAGTTTCAAAATGAAACAATCTTGAGAATAGCCTACTTACATTGGCGTGTGGAACGCTGATGCGCAACAATGGTTTCAAATTGAAACACTCGCAGACTCACGTGAAGAGGTCCGTTGATTACTCATTCATGCCCGATGTCCAACACCGGGGCAGATTCTGCTGATTTTGAGGATCTTGGCATCAAATTTGCCTAAAGCTAGAAAACCGAAACTTTGGTTGAAATAGGAATTGTCATCTATTGGAACCGACCGGGCGCAGGTGGTGCCGCCGCGCTGGTAGCGAAGCCCGTCAAACGCAGCGTCTCAAATGCGAAAGTGCCCTTGAAAGGGTTAGCGGCGTAAGAGCAGTGGGTATCCAATAGAGTGATAATTATATTGACAGGATCTATCAAACACGCTACATTTTAATAAGGAGTATGCAAAATGGCTGAAATGAACTCTGACTTCGTACAGTGCATTCGTGTCGAAGACATCCCTGAAGGATCGATTATCGCCGTCAATATCGAAGGACATTCGGTTGCCCTGACCTGCAGCGAGGGAAAGATCCGTGCCGTGGACAATCGTTGTCCACACATGGGGTATCCCTTAAGTCGAGGAACAATTCATAACGGCATTCTGATCTGCCATTGGCATCACGCCCGGTTCGATCTGGAGAGCGGCTGCACGTTCGATCCGTTTGCAGACGATGTTCAATCGTATCCGGTTAAGATCCAAGATGGACAGGTTTATGTCAACGTCCATCTAAACGGGGCTGATCCCACCGTGCGTTGGAAACGACGTTTGAATGAAGGGCTTGAGCAGAACATCAACCTAATTATCGCTAAGGCAGTCATCGCGCTTCGTGCATATCATGCCGCAGCGGACGATATTGTTGAGGTTGGAGCTCTATATGGCGCACATGGGCGCCGCGCTGGCTGGGGACCTGGGCTGACCATCCTCACAGCGATGGCAAATGTTGTCCCGCAACTTGCAGAAGAGGACAGAGTGTTCGCACTCTATCAGGGATTACTCCATGTTTCACAGGAGGTAGCGGTTTCTCCGCCGCGTGTGGAACTCACACCTCTAGAGACAGATAAACACTCAATTGAACGGCTGAAAGAATGGTTCCGATATTTCATCGAAGTTCGCAATGCCGACGGCGCAGAGCGTGCGCTGCTGACAGCGATTTCGTCCGGAGGAACGCCTGCACAGGTCTGTGATATGATGGTCGCCGCAGCGACGGATCACTTCTACCGAGATGGCGGACATATACTCGATTTTATCAACAAGAGCTTTGAGCTACTAGAGCGGATCGGTTGGAATAGGGCAGGTGAGATTCTGCCAACGCTCGCTAGTGGTCTCGCGGGTTCATCACGAGCTGAAGAAGAGAATCGGTGGCGCAGTCCGATAGATTTTGTTCCTCTGCTCAACGATTCATTTGAAGAATTGGAAGCACTCGCAGCAGAAGGGGCAGGCAAACAGTGGGATGGTGCTGAACAGCTCGTCGAAATTTTGCTAGGCGATGATCCCTTCGCCACGGTGGAGGCACTCAAGTCAGCGTTCAAGGAAGGAGCAACACTGACAGAATTAACCCAGACACTTGCCTACGCGGCGACGATGCGGATTGCCCGTTTTCACACAAAAAATGAGTTCGGCGATTGGATCGCGGTGCTACACACCTACACCTACGCCAATGCCCTTCATCAGTGTGCAAAGCGTGCCCCATCGTTGGAACTTGCCCGTGGCATTTTTCATGGTGCGGTGGCAATCTACTTTGATCGCTGGTTTAATATGCCGGCTGCAAGGCTACCACAACATCGACGAGAAACCAATACGCTTCCAACAGATGCGGCTGAACTGCTCGATGGCTTTGTGAATCTCCTCAACACGCAAGCCAAAGCAGATGAGGCGGGTATGTATCTCTACCGCTATCTCTCGCTTGGGCACCCCCGCGCCGCCATCATCCAGAAACTGGGGCACGTCCTGTTGCGTGAAGATGCTGAGTTCCACTCCTTCCAGATGCTTGAATCTGCACTCCATCAGATGGAGGAATTGGATGAGGGACGAGCTCAGATGACGCTAGTTGCAGCTGCCCGGTACTTAGCAGCACACGCGCCAACCGCTCGTGCACTGCAACAGACAGCAAATCTGGCATTGCGGCTCCATCGAGGCGAAGATCTCTCCGCTGATGATCCTAATGAAGCGGTCGAGTGATGGTTTCCCATTAGGATTGTACTTGTGCAATTGATTGCGTGTCTTCCATAGCTAAATCAAATCTACTATGCGTGCTAATGTGAAAGAGTTATAGTAAACACAAGAAATAAAGGGACAATTTTCAACTGTTGAATCTACTATAATACTGGTAGGATCTGAACTTCTTATTGTCAACACATCCGAATACAATACAACACTTTTTAATTGGGTTGACAGGACCTACGAAACGCGCTACACTTTACAATAAGTCAGATCCAATGAAAAACGGCGGCAATTTATCACGTTTTATATTGCACGTGACAAGGAGGTTGACATCATGAGTATTTCACCACGTACCTCTCAAGAAACACCGGCAGGTTCAATTAACTTTGAAGATCTTCCAACTGTAGATGTTGTGGATGAAACCGATCTGGTCTATCACCAACTCTGTCCCGCCGATACCTTTGGAGACGGCGATGGGAAACCTTTTCATGTGGATGGCACACACCTTGCCGTCTTTAAGTATCAGGATAAATTTTACGCGGTTGACAACCGTTGTCCGCACATGGGCTATCCGATGTCCGAAGGCAGCGTCCGAGACGGTGTGCTGATTTGCCACTGGCACCATTGGGAATTTGACCTAAAATCGGGCGGTTGTTTTCTTGAATTTGGGGACGATCTGAAGGCATTCCCCGTTACGATACGCGATGATGGGTATCTGTATGTTGGGCTTGCCCGTGGCGAGCGATCTGCAGCGAAACGCCGTGTCATTGATCGTGGCAAGCGCGCACTTGAACGGGGACTCAAGGATCGGAGTTCCTTCTTCATTGCGAAGGCGGTCACAGCCCTCACCGATGCAGAGGCAACACCACAGGAGATTATTCAGCAGGGACTTCACTATGGAGCTCATAAAAGCAGCGAGGGTTGGTCCTCCGGGGTGGCGATTCTTACGCTCGCAGCAAATTTGTGGGACGAGGTTGCCCCGAAAGATCACAACCTATTTCTTGTACATGGGCTTGTGCAGATCAGTCGTCGGACGTCGGGGAGTTCGCGTCCATACCGTGCGCCCTTTCCACAGATGGCAGAGGAGCACGACCTCACAACCCTGAAACGCTGGTTCCGCTATTTTATCGACAAACGCGACCGGGGAGCCGCGGAGCGCATTCTGCTCACGCTAAATGACCGTGGCTATGGCAAATCGGTCATAGCGGATTTCGTGTTCACCGCTGCCACCGACTTCTATTTCACCGGCGATGGTCACGCTCTCGATTTTGCGAACAAGATGTTTGAAGCGTTGGACTACATTGAATGGGGGGGCGCACACGAGATCTTGCGTCCAATTGTGGTTGATTTGGTCAGCCGGACGCGGCATGAGGAGACATCTCGATGGGCGGATAGTGTGCCAGTGCTAGAGCCGATCTTCGCTCGTCTGGATCAAATCTGGCAGGAGAACCAAGCCAACGAGGCAGATCTCGATATTTCAGAGTTCACTCAAACGATGCTTGGCGACGACTTTGTGCCGATTGTTGCAGAGATTGAGGAGAAACTTCGCGCCGGCGTGAAACCTACCGACATCTGTCGAGCCATGACTTACGCTTCGGCGATTCGGACTGCCCGCTTCCATCTCAAGAATGAGGGGGATTGGCACGATGTAGCGAACATTTACTCCTACGCACACGCGCTCTATTGCACGTTCCAATATGCACCGAGTGCAGACCTTTTGCGAGGAATCTTCCACGGTGCCGTGTTCCTGAACTACCTACGCTGGTTGAATATGCCCGCAGCGCGTATCCCTCGTCCCGGTCAACGGCTTGATGAAACCTTCGACTCCGTTGATGCGATGTTGGATCGCTTTCAGGAGTTTGCCGACTTCCAAAAGGTTTATGAAGCAGAAATTCTTGTGAACCAGTATCTGGAGGAAGGGCATGACGTTGACGCGCTCAAGCGTGCGTTGGCTCACATTCTGCTCCGTGAAGATGCAGAACTTCACATGTTCCAGGTGCTTGAAGTCGCATTTCGCCACTATGCGCTGACCGACGACACTGAGGAGAAGCGGATGCACCTCCTCGCGGCAACCCGCTACATCACCGCACAGAAGTTGATGAAGAATATCCTTTGGTCAACCGAGAATGCGGAACGTCTGGCACGTGGCGAGTTGCTCAGTGAACGTGAGGATGATAATTAGCGAGTTTAACGAATCTAACTAACAACCAGAAAAGGGCGTACCGATCGGTACGCCCTTTTTTTATTTATGTTAAGCAGTCGCGCAACGTGATGCCCCGATAAATCGGGGCAGGCTGTGAAATGTGAAAATCATTGGTGCATTATCAGGAAGCTCAAGATTCATAGATTAACACTACACCCGTCAACACATGAAGAGAGGTAAGAAGGATTGGGCTCGGCTTGTAAGTGTCGTTGGTATTGGATTTCTGAGCAACACTCATTCTAACTAGTGCTCAGTCATATAAGTTTTACAATTATAGGGCTTACGCATTCCAGATTGTAGTTGCCCGATTCATCGGGCGTATCGGGGCAGGGATGCCCCTCCCACACACCGCTCCGTGCCCGCTAAAGGAGGAGAAAGGGCTTTGACTGTTCGGCTGGGCAAGTCCTGATATGTTATTGTTTGCTTTCAATCAATATACACAACCATAATTTGCCTGACAGAGTACTAGCGGTATATCATTTTTGTAACAACGATGTGGCACAGTTTCAACAATCTATTTGCGATCATGGGGTTCCCTTTGAAATCATAGGGCGTATCACAAACACCTGCAAGGTTAGCCCACGAAAAGGTTAAGCGAAATAATCGGTTTTGCCACAATCCCTTGTGTACGGTTCGAGATAACTGTGGCATGGGAATTGCTATTGGTCAATCCTCTCGGTAAATTTTGTGGCTTCATGTTAGGAAATCGTGCAACAGGAACCAAGTTTTTCCGAAAAAACTCGGTTCCTGTTGATGTGTGTTTTGCACGTTCTTTTTACATGAGCCAATTTCGTTTGGTAGGGCTTCGGTCTGATGTTACATTGAACCCATAGCGTTTGCTGAATTGCGATAGCAAAACGGCAAGATGCTTCAACCCATTTCAGAAAAGGAGCGTTTTCCATGAAAGCTATTGTGACGTTACTTATTCTTTTCACCCTATTTTCAGTCAACACCTTCGCCCAAGATTCCGCACAATGGTCCCTGCCTGACGGTGCCACAGCCCGTCTCGGTAAAGGGAGTGTATCTGACATACAGTATTCGCCGGACAGCACCCTGCTTGCTGTTGGGGGCAGTCTCGGTATTTGGCTGTATGATACCCACACCGGCGCCGAAGTCGCGCTGCTGCCGGAGGATACGGGTCGAATCAATAGCGTATCGTTCAGTCCGGATGGACTCACACTGGCAAGTAACGGGTGGGACGGCGTGGTGCGGTTCTGGGACGTGTCAACAGGGGAGCTGATACGAACCTTTGAGGGGCGTACTGGGGTCATATCGTTCAGTCCTGATGGAGGCACACTGGCAAGTGGGGGCGGCAAGATGGTGATACTCTGGGACGTGTCTACTGGGGAGTTGGTACAGACCTTTGAAAGTGGAGAACCTAACACTAGGTTCTCTAGCGTATCGTTCAGTCCGGATGGACTCACCCTGGCAGGTAGTGACGGCTACAGAACCTTCCTGTGGGACGTGTCCACTGGAGAAATGATACAGTCCCTTCTGAGCCTTGAGAGGCCCTTGTCTGCACATAGCATATTGTTCAGTCCCGATGGACTCACCCTGGCAAGTGGGATTCAGGTCGGCACGATTGTCCTGTCGGACATATCTACTGGCGAAATGATACGAACCTTTGAAAGTGAAGAACCTAACACTTGGTTCTCTAGCGTATCGTTCAGTCCGGATGGATTCACCCTGGCAAGTGGGACTCGGGTCGGCACGATTGTCCTGTGGGACGTGTCTGCTGGAGAAATGATACGAACCTTTGAAGGGCATACGGGTGTGGTCAATAATGTATCGTTCAGTCCTGATGGACTCACATTGGTAAGTAGAGGCGAGAGGGACGGCACGATTCTCTTGTGGGACGTGTCTACAGGGACAGTGATACATACCCTTGAGGGGTATATCGCAGGTTCGGTCCTGAACGTATCTTTCAGTCCCGATGGAAACACACTGGCAAGTAGTGGGAATATAGATTGGCCCGTCCGCCTGTGGGACACATCTACAGCAGAACTGAGACAGACCTTTGTGGCACCTGCTGAACCCTTCGCCATATCGTTCAGTCCGGATGGACTCACACTGGCAAGTAAGGGATGGGACGGCGTGGTGCGGTTCTGGAACGTGTCTACTGGGGAAATGATACGAACCTTTGAGAGATCGGGGGGTGGTTGGACCGCTGGCATATCGTTCAGCCCCGATGGAAACACACTAGTGAGCACGGATTACTTGGTGCCGTTGTGGGACGTGTCTACTGGGGAGCTGATACGAACCTTTCATACGGGGCGGGTAAATAGCGTATCGTTCAGCCCCGATGGACTCACCCTGGCAGGTAGTGATGGCAACAGACCTCTCCTGTGGGGCGTGTCTACCGGGGAAATGATACGAACCTTTGAGGGGCATACGGATGAGGTAAATAGCGTATCGTTCAGTCCCGATGGCAGCACCCTCGCCAGTGGGAGTTCGGACAACACGGTGATACTCTGGGACGTGTCTACTGGGGAGTTGATACAAACCTTTGAGGCGCATACGGGTAGCGTCCGAGGCGTATCGTTCAGGCCCGATGGAAACACACTGGCAAGTGGGGGTTGGGACAACACGGTGATACTCTGGGATGTGTCTACTGGGGAGCTGATACAAACCTTTGAGGCGCATACGGGGGTAGATAGCGTATCGTTCAGCCCCGATGGAAACACACTGGCAAGTGGCGGGAGCGGCATGGCGATGCTCTGGGATATGGCACCGTTCCTTCCCATCATAATAGTAAATGCGGATGTCAACGGTGATGGCGTGGTGAATATCCTTGACCTTGTTACGGTTGCCGGCGCGCTTGGACACACCGGGCAAATTGATGCGGATGTCAACGGCGATGGCGTGGTGAATATCCTTGACCTTGTCACGGTTGCCGGCGCGCTTGGCAATACAGGGGCAGCACCTGCGACGCATCCCCAAGCACTGTCCATGCTTACCGTTGGCGATGTCCAAAATTGGCTGACCCAAGCGCAGCGTTTGAGCCTTACCGACCTACGCTTGCAAAGGGGTATTCGCTTCCTTGAACAGCTGCTCGCCGCGTTGACCCCCAAAGCGACTATCCTGTTGCCTAACTATCCGAATCCGTTCAACCCGGAGACGTGGATACCATATCATCTTGCTGACGCTGCTGATCTCCAAATCATCATCTATGACACAAAAGGTGTGTTGGTGCGTGAGCTAGACTTGGGCTATCAACCTGAGGGATATTACGCGGATCGGTCAAAGGCGGCGTATTGGGACGGTCGTAACGCCAATGGAGAGTCGGTAGCAAGTGGAATCTATTTCTACCAACTCCGTGCGGGTGATTATTCTGCCACGCGGCGGATGGTCATCCTCAAGTAAGCCCATAAACCAGCAGGAGCGACCGGGTTTTTCTAAACAACTCGGTCGCTGATTATATTGAGCACCAATCTATAGTCAATTGTAGGTCGATTTTCCAAAATCGACCTACAAGCTTCCTGCGCTCCAACCCGTCAACTGTTCTATCTTCCATCTCAGTTCTGAATCCCGATTTTATCGAGAGACTTCTCTTATGGCGCGTTCGGTTTTCTCTTCGCGCTTTGTGCCGTCTTTTTACGCGAATCTATATCGCATATGTAGGAGGGAGACTAATGAAATCAATCAGACAGTATCTGTGGAAATTGCCAATTGCGCTGATGATATTGGTAGCTTGGATTGGCTGCGGTGGGAGGGCCGAAATTACAACCTCCTCCTCTCAAAGCAGAGGAATAATGGTTAGCTCTGATGACATGCAACGTGCGGACAAAGCAGCGATTGATAAAATTGGGAAAAATCTCGTAGACGTTGCCCGGCGTGTAAGTCGTGAGAGCACGAAGCAGATGGTCGATCTTGTGTTTGTTATTGATGGGAAGTTGGTAGGGAAGGAGCCGGAAAGAATTCAAAGATGGGTCGCTGACATGGCAAACATTTTTGACGAAGCGACGATTGATTATCGGGCTGCGTTCATTTGGTTCCAAGGTGATGCCTCACAAATGCAAGGCAAACCGCTAAAGAAAGGGCTGGTCATATTTGAAAAAGGTTTTGGCGGATCACCACTGCGATTTAGGAGCGTAGTCGCTAGACATGGGCTTGACGCTATTATGACAGGGCTTGCAGAGGTGGAATTTCGCTTGAATGCTGAAAAGGAGGTTCGCGATATTGAAGAGTACTTTTGGGATGGCGAAAAGCGCGTTTGGGATAGCGAAAAACACTTTGTTATCATCACAAATGAGCCGTTGAAAACGGACTGGGGAGCCGGACGTGAAGTTGAGCTCGTCGAGAAAATTCTGGATCGGTGCAGAGAAAATGAAATTCGGATTCACGTCATCGGAATGAGCGAAGAGATACAGGTACAATTGGCTTACCTGAGCGGTGGCAAATGGTACGAGGCACCCGAGAGGCAACGCAGGGACGAACAGGTGCTAACAGACCTGTTTATGCCCTTTATGTCCAAGGTTGATGGGATTTTCAAGCACATTGCTCAACATATCGCTGAGACAGTACAGCAACCCATCGATCTGGTGTTCCTCTTTGACTCCAGTTTGAGCATGAACAATAAGGTGGAGGATATCTGCACAGGGTTGGATGCATTGGTCCAGGTTTTCGAGGGCGAGGGGCTAGACTATCGGTTTGGAGTCATCCGGTTCTGGGCAGTGGGAAGTAGTGGAAGCTCGGTTTTGACAACGAAACCGCCGCTAAATGCCGAGCAGGTCAAGGAACTGTTTCGGAGACCGAGGCGTGGCAATGAACACCTGTTAGATGCAATTATGAGGGGTGTCCCTAAACTCGAAACGCCTAACAACCGGAAGCTGGTGTTGATTATCGTCACCGATGAACCCGCCAGTAACGGGCGGGGAACGGGATATACATATACCGGGGCCGTCGAAGTCTGTCGCCACGCCGGTGCCCAAGTCAACATTATTGGAGGTGTCAGACCGTTGGCTGCTCGCAGTGGTGTGTTTGTAGACGCTGACGAATTCCAGCGTGTTATCATTGAAGCCACAAACGGGACAGGTTACATTATGCCGGGGGCTGTGCCACACTGGCGGGATCGCTTCAGCCGATAAAGCCATTTGCTGATAGAGGGAACGTCTCCGGCGATCTGTCAAAACCTCTCCCAACTTTCTCTTATAACCCATGTAAAGAAACTGTGCGACAGAATCCGAGTTTTCAAAAAAACTCGGATTCTGTTTGCAGATATTACGCAACCAGTTGACCACGCGTGTCAATCTCATCGCGCAAGCATTTGCGACAGTAGTAGATCGGAAGCGCTTTGCGGTAAACAAAACCCTTCGCTTGTGTACCACACTTTTCACAGGTCTGATCCTTGATGACATGGATTGCCTTGGTTACTTTTGATGAAGATGCGATTTTCACTTGAGATTCCTTTCTTTATGTGTATAAATCATACTTTTCGGGGATTATAAAGGGTGCTATATTTCACGATACGTTAATTCTTATTTTCTAATTGTGAATTATACCACACAAATGTGAAGTGGTCAAGTAAAATTATCAAAATTTTTTAGATATTATGATGATCTTGACAACGCATGAGGGTGTATGCTATCCTTAATGCGATTTCATTCTAAAAAAACGTGGATATAGGTGATTAGATTGGGTACAAAAGTTATCGCTGCGATGAGCGGCGGTGTCGATAGTTCAGTGACCGCGGCATTGATGGTCGAAGCCGGCTATGATGTGGTTGCAATTACCATGCGACTCGGTACGCACGACACGATCGAGATCGAGTCGGACAAGCCGAGCTGCTGCTCGCTTGAGGGTGTTGAGGACGCACGGCGAGTTGCGACACAGTTGGGCATACCGTTTTACGCCGTCAATTACGAAGAGCCTTTCCGTCAGAGTATCGTTGATTACTTTGCTGATGAATACGTCTCCGGCCGGACACCGAGTCCGTGCGTCATCTGTAATCAGGACTTGAAGTTTGGAAGACTACTGGAGCTCGCAGCACAATTAGAAGTTGACTACGTGGCGACGGGCCATTACGCCAGAATTGAACAAGAACCGGAGGCCGCACGCTATATCTTGCGCAAAGGGCTTGATTCCCGCAAGGATCAGTCCTACTTCCTGTTTTCGCTGACACAGGCGCAGCTGAGTCGAGCATTGATGCCGCTTGGTGGGTATGAGAAGGATGAGGTAAGAGAGGTAGCGCGAAGGTATCAGTTACGGACAGCGGAGAAGCCGGAAAGCCAAGAGCTCTGCTTCATTGCGGACGATAACTACAAGCGGTTTCTCAAGGATCGAATCCCTGAACAGATTCAGGAAGGTGATATCGTTGACCAAGAAGGTCATGTGCTTGGAGAGCATCAGGGAATCCCGTTTTACACGGTTGGACAGCGCAAAGGGTTGGGGATCTCTGCCAAGACACCGCTCTATGTTACGGAATTGAAGGTTCACGACAACACCATCGTCGTTGGGAAGAACGAAGACCTCTTGGCGGATACGATGCAGGTTGAAGAGGTAAACCTCATCACGATGGATAAGCTGACCAAGCCGATTCGATCGGAGGTTAAGATTCGCTATAAAGATACAGGAGCGCCGGCGACGATTAGTCCTTTGAGCGACACGGAGGTAGAGGTCAAGTTTGATCAACCACGTCGTGCGGTGACCCCGGGACAGGCAGCGGTATTCTATGACGGTGATACTGTCGTCGGGGGCGGCTGGATTAAGTAGATTGGTCGGTGCAGACAGAAGATGGATCTCCTCGAATCACAACACCGAAAAATTATCATTATCCTCGTTATCGTGATACTCGCGGGCGGGGTATATTGGATGCTAAAACATTTTCACCCCGCGTTTTTTCTCGGTGAACCCGATCTCATCGTCGAAACGAAAGCAACCCCACCTCCGCCCACGCCACCCGCACCCACTCCAAAATCAGAGATTGTTGTCCACGTAACAGGAGCGGTGAAGTCGCCGGGCGTTTACTATCTTTCCGCTGGTGCCCGTGTCCATGAGGCGATTGAAAAGGCGGGTGGGAGAACAGATCGAGCCGATATTCACAGCCTGAATCTTGCTGCTAAAATTCGTGATGGGCAGCAGATTAATGTTCCAAAGATTCGCCAAATCCCTGATGTAAAGCAGGATCTGTCTATCTCTAACGCTGTTCAGGAGCCCACCACTCCGACCTCACCAAACCTCTCTGCAACCCCACAGCCTTCGATGCGGAGATCTGCACCATCGGCTGGATCGCGCATCAACATCAACACTGCAACGTCGCAACAGTTACAAACATTACCCCGCATTGGACCTGCACTGGCGCAACGCATCATTGAATACCGTCAAATCTCCGGCGGATTTTCCACCGTTGAGGATCTCACAAATGTCAAGGGTATTGGAAAAAAAACGTTGGAAAAGATTCGGGACAATATCACTGTTTATTAGGAATCTGCTCGGAAAGATTTTTTCGTTTGCCCCTTGATGTAGGTGTGCTATAATTGTCCAAACTTTGTAACCTTTTTTACAAGGAGGAATCAGTAATGTCAACCCTCGTACATATCGGGGTCCGTGCCACCAATTTGGAAGAGACAATCCGATTTTGGCGCGATGCTCTCGGATTGAAAGTTTTTTCGACGATGGAGGGCTGCTACGATCTCACCGATGGCTACCACAACTTCCGAGTCTTTCAGCACAGTGGGCTCGAACGTCCCCCGCATGTCGGTGGCATGTTAGACTATCTCCACATCGGTGTGCGTGTCCCAGATCTACAGGAAGCTGCCGAGCGGTGTGAGGCGAATGGGTTCACAATTATATCGGATGGGGTCGGCGGAAAAGAATACGATCCGAATTCGCCCCCGGACGAATCGTTCAAGGTAGAAGATCCTGACGGAATTGTCGTGGATGTGACGGCGGACGACGATCAGTGGCCAGGTGTCCAACCGCGATAATAGACAACGTTTGAGGTTGAGCGCAAGCCCTATGTACAGTACATAGGGCTTTTTATTTGCCTGATTGAACGTGCCATTGCCAACCGTTCTATCGCAGATAAGCATAAAAAACGCTTGACATTGACTTCCCCGATTTGGTATTATTCTACCCGCTCTCGATTGTGCCGAGGTAGCTCAGTAGGTAGAGCAGTGGACTGAAAATCCATGTGTCGGCAGTTCAATTCTGCCCCTCGGCATCCCTATCCTTACGGCCTCATCATCTGTGTTGAGGTCGTTTTCCTTATGTGCCGGTGTAGCTCAGTCGGTCAGAGCGGTTGATTCGTAATCAACAGGTCGGAGGTTCAAATCCTCTCACCGGCTCCACTTCCGTACTTATCCTCCCCTCTATTTCAATTTCGTTCTGTCCAAAATCTCTGTCTGGTTGCAGCGGAGCGTTACCTCTCACCTGGGCTTACCTAAACTTTCCGATCATTACTGCGTCTACTACGGGACAAACGCCATGAAAGAAGATCCAGATCGCTACCTTGTTAAAAGAGCACAATGCGGAGACACTCGCGCTTTTGGTGAGTTGGTTCAGAAGTACCAGCGGCGCATTTACGAGCTCGCTTATAATTTTACTCACCATCCAGAGGATGCGTATGATCTATCTCAGGAGATTTTTCTTAGAGGCTTCAAGGCGCTGAATCGTTTTGAAAGTAAATCCACATTTTACACATGGATTTATCGGATTGCCAAAAATGCGTGTATCGACTATACGCGCCGTCGCGCAAGTCATAAAAATATCTCTTTTGTCGAAGAATTTCCCGCTGACGATTTCCTGTTCCCTTCGGGAGGTCCCGAAGATGTTACGATGCACGGTTTAGAACAGGCCGAACTTGGACAGGAAATTAGGAATGCAATTCAACAGTTGTCTCCGCGGCAGAAGCAGGTGTTTATTTTGAGGCACTACGAAGGATTAGCGCTTCGCGAAATTGCTGATACGCTCCATCTGCGTGTTGGAAGCGTCAAAGCCCATCTATTTAGCGCGACCCGAAAACTACGTGACCTACTTGCACCTTACTTAGAAAATTGATTTGTTATGAAATGTAAATTAGTTGAAAAATTAATACCAGCATACATTGAGGGAACGTTGTCTCCAAAACGGTCCCAGCAATTAGAACTTCATGTTGACGACTGCTCTTACTGTCAAAAGGAATTGCAAACCTTTGAGGAGACAATCTATCATGCCAGCAGTCTACCGGTGGAATATCCTACGCCAGAGGCGTGGAAAGCGTTTTGGCCCACTCTCCGCGTAAGAATTTCGCAAGGTCAAGCATTTGAAGCAGACCGCCTACCCCGCTGGGTAAGGATGCATGGGTGGAAAATGGCAGGGGCAGCTTGCGCGCTGATTCTTCTTTTGAGCTTTTGGGGACTTACCAACAGCCGCTTATTCAAGGCTTCAACCGAAAATCCCACTTTTGATGCGTTAATCTCTTCAAGTTTTATGGCTGAAATTCCTGTAGAACAGTTGCGAGAACAGGTAAATTATGAGCTTCAACGCCTAGATGTGCCTTTAGTTTGGGACAACCGGAATTCGCTTGTCGATGAGATCCGAATACCAAATTCGGAGGGTTCTGCCGACCTCGTCAATCAATGGTTTGATGTCATTACTTCCGAAATTGACGTTGAGTCTGTTGGAAATGAAGTTTTCACTGACGCCATTCCTTCGACGACAGATCGAATTGATTTGGTTTCCTTGGACTAAAGAAACTCCCAGAGGAGGATACTATCTATGAAACGCCGTTACCTGCTATTACTCTCCGTTATTCCTGTGATACTCGCGCTCGTGTTCTTGATTCCGTTTCTCAAAGCAGATACGCCATCTCCTCGACCAACAACGTCAAGCGAGTTGGCTGAATTGGTTGAAACCCTCAAGATTTGGAAGTTAGTTGATGCGGTTTCGCCAACGGCGGAGCAGAAGCTGCCGTTATTAACCCAATTCAACAGGTTGGAAAAGTTAAAAATGCAGTATCGTCAGGAACACCGGCAGAGCATGAAGCAGCTAAAGCAGTTACAAAATATGATGCCTAGCTCTCAGGTAGGAAACGCTGAATTGCGGACCGCTTTAACGCACCACAGCGAAGTCGAGAATGGATTCATTGCTGAGAGACAAAAGATTATGGACGAGATTAATCAGATCCTGACTGTTGAGCAACAAGCCCAATTTATCCTTTTCACCTATAGCTATCGCCAAGAACTGAGAAAAGCGTTGCAGACCTTGATTGTACTGCAAGAACAGGGGAAGACGAAGGATATACTTGCGGCCAAATCTGTAATCAAATAACGCATCTCACTCTCTACTATAAATGGAAAAGCCGTCTTAAAGAATGTCTTTGAGACGGCTTTTTTATCTCGTATCCATTGGTTTGCTATTTTTTTGTACTAATAGTCTTTTTCATTGCCTAAATTTCTGGAGCCCACTGCCAACACTTCAGTTCCCAATCGTGTCCCTTTACCGCGAGTGCCGCCGCGTAGCTTGGCTCAGGGTGTAACGCCTGTAGCGACCAACGGGAGGTTTCTTGGGGATGGCTTTCGGTGTGCAGCAGTGCTGCCGGCTCTCCCGGCATCAGCGAAACATCGAACGTGCTCAAAGGAATAGACATCCCTTGTCCTTCTGCCTTGATATAGGCTTCCTTGCGCGTCCAACAGTTAAAGAACCCTTCTTTCCGCAGTTGTTCGGGGAGTGCACGGAGGACAGCTGCCTCTCGTGGTGAGAAGAATCGTTCGGCAAGTTTCTCAGTTTCAACATTAGGACGAAAATACTCGATATCAACCCCAATCTCCCTGCCGTGAGTGACGGCGTAAAGAGCCATCTCATGGGAGTGAGACAGATTGAAACAGAGTCCTTCCGCGCCGGTCTCTTCGGTCAAGGATGGTTTCCCGTAAGCGTTATAACAGAAGCGCAGCCGATCTGGTTCCCTGTCCAGATAACGACTCAAGATATTCCGCAGCAGCCCACGTCCAGCGATAAAATGCTCTCGGTGCTTCTGGAAGTAGAATCTTTCCGCTCTGGCACGCTCATCTACTGCGAGCGTATCCTCAAAGGCGCGCAGCTCGGGGGTGGACACATGCAAGGATGCCCGCCACACATGGACTGCATTATGCGATAGTAGGAGCATTTTGGGTGGGGAATCCCATGAAGAAGAGGGCATCGGTTTTACCTCAGCCGAATTTTGTTGGGTTCAGTTTCACAATGATTCGGTCATAGCCTGATGGGAAACGAAAATCAGTTGCCAAACCGTGCCTCATATTTCTCCCATACCTCATCGGAGAGAGGTACGCTCGCCGCACGGACATTTGCTTCCAGCTGCTCGACGTTCAGTGAACCGATGTTGTTTCCGTGAATCCGATCGTCCTGCAGACAGAACTGAAGGGCTAATTGGAGCAGATCTACTCCCTCCTCCTGACACCATTTCCATCTTTCCCTCGCAGATTCGAGGTCAGGGTGATTGTTCCATCGTCCTTGTGCCACCTCTGCGTCAATATCAATCCCTGTCAACATGCCACGCAGGATTGACCAGCCGTTCATAACACCAACATCGGCTTCGGCGGCAGCGCGTATAACCGTATCTGCTGCGGTCTGGCGGACTAGGTTATAGTCGTTGAAACACAAGAGGAGATCAACATCCCCGGTGGCAATTGTCTTCAGATGGAAATCGTGCGGTCGCATCCCGTATCCGACAAAATGAACCATCCCTCGCCCTTTGCACTGTAGAACACCATCTAACGTTCCACCCTTCTCAAGCGTCGGTTCAATTTCGGGCGGATCATGGATCAGCATACCGTCGAAATAGTCTGTACCGAGCAGCTGCAGCTGATCTTCGACATCCGCAACCACACGTTCAGCAGAATAATCGGGTCTTCCCTCACCGTAACCGCCCCACTCCGCTGCAGAATGGCAGCAGAGGCGTCCGGTGATTATCACGTCCTCGCGCGGTATCTCCTTCAACGCCAAGCCGAGTTTACGCATAGAATCCCCATAGCAGCGAGCGCAGTCGAAATGGTTGACACCGATACTGATAGCGTGTTTAATGAGTGCGATGGCATCTTCGTCAGAAACAAAACCGAAGTGGTTTCCGAACCCTTGCGTGCCGAAGGGAACGACAGGGATGCTCAACTCTGTCCGTCCCAAACGGCGGCGTGGTATGGATAATGTTGCGTTTGTCGCCATAAATTACTCCTTGAAAACGTAGACTGATTGCCCTAAAAAGGTTTTGGACAATACCCCAATTCTATATCGGATTTTGATGCACCGCAAGCAAATTCTGATGTCGCGCAAGGATTTTGGGCAGGCACAAGTTGCTTTGGATCCCGCCTGTCCCGTTCCGAGGATTCCGATTTATCGGGGATTCTATTGGGAACCTGCCCCTATATTTGGTGGATTCGTGTAGGGGCAACCCTTGTGGTTGCCCTGTCCAATGGGCTTCGGTTAAACATCAAAGGTGATTCAGCGAAACAAACAAATGCTGTGAGACGAATTTGGCGGGCGGGGTTTCAAGCGGGACGTTGCTTTCCCGGTGCATCTAAACCGACATCCACCAACGCCCCGAATAGCTCTGCAATCCGTCCGAGATCAGCCGTTGGCAAAGGTCCGCTCAGAATGGAGTCGATATTGGATCGCAGATGTGTCGGGCTGCCCGTGCCGAAGAGTACCACATCTGTCCCCGGTTCATGACGGCAATACCGGTATGCCGCATCGATAACCGTGCAAGCACCGCCAGAACGAATCAGAAAACCGAGTGGATGCTCCTTCTCCGCTAGCCAAGCGGGCAATTTCCCTTCGTTTATCAGTTGGGCAACCACGTTATTCAATCTGCTCGGCTTGCTGAACAACAACCGCACAGCGAACATATTCAACACACCAATTCCGTTCGCCAGTGTATGTTTGAAAATCTTCTCACGCGCCGACTGGTGCATGAGATGGAAAGCAACCATCATCACATCGAAGCAATCCTGTTGCACCGCCCGCTCAAGCGTTTCATGATGGGGATCTTTGGGCGGCACCTCCGTGATACCGAGAAAGCGGAATTTCCCTTTCTCTCGCTCCCGCAGCAACGCAGGAACTATTGTGTCCACAGCGTAGTCGTAGACCGCAGGTTGTACGCCGTGCAGATGGAACACATCCACATAGGTCAGATCCATCTTCTGCAAAGATGATTCCAGTTCTCTAACCACCTGTGCCGAACATTTTCGACCTGTGTCATCGGCGAGCGTGGTCTTGGTTGAAATCACCAGTTTGTCTCGATTTTGTCCCTTGAGTGCCTTTCCAACGATGGCTTCTGTGCGGTAGTTCCGCGCTGTGTCGATGAAATTGACCCCTAGATCCATGGCTTGTTGGACTAGAGCAATAGATTGGGCTTCACTTCTGCCGGTTGACTGACCCAACCGGCTATATCCACCGCAGCCAAGTCCAGCCACACTTACTTGAAGTCCTGTGTTACCGAGTGTTGTATATTGCATAATTTTTAATAAATGAAATGTTGACTCATATAAAAAGAGAGTGCATAGCATGAAGAGAAACCGAGTTTTTTCTTGAAAACTCGGTTTCTGTTGCACGATTTCTTTACATGAGCCGAAATGTTTATCTGATTCCTTAATCCTCAAGTACTGTAATAATCACTTCAATCCCAATTCCACCCACGTGGATACCAGTCGCTGGATACGCTGGTTATCACTTTGGAGGAAAGCATCTGTGAACACCCGCCCCGGCTGCCCGTGCTGAGTCTGCTCCATCAAATTCAGAACACCTTGATAGTCCTTCTTCAGCAGCGCGATGTGTTCTGGAAGCGTCGGTTCAGGTGTGAAATTTAACGCTAAGTGCCGTCTGCCGGGTTTACCACCAAAAGAGGCGTGCCAGAGATTCATGTTCAAGAAAAAGATGTCTCCGGGCTTTGATTCAAGCGGAAAAGATGGCACCTCGGGTCCGGGGAGATCAATCTGCGGCGTTGGGCGATCTGGAGGTCCCTCACGGTCCCCCAATCTCTTGAGATCATCGTGCAACGGTGACCGCTGCGAACCGGGGATCACACGCAAGCAGCCGGTATCTTTCGTGAGCGGATCAAGGTACAACGAAACCTTTATAAAGAAATAGTCTTGGGTGCTGCCGCCATCTGGGTGCCATTTCGTATCTCCAAGGTAGTGGTGTCCTTCGGAGCAGAGCCAACGGCAACCGTTTCCCAACAACTGACAGACCGTCTCGTAAATGCGGTCGTCCACCACAAGTCCTGTCAGAGTCGGATGTCTCTCAGCAATCCCATAAACCGACTGTAGCCGATGGTATCTTGACTGCTGCTTTTCGTCTAGCGAAGGTTGACCGCGCCGGTCTTCCTCAAGCAGGTCGTCGAAAACTCGGCTAATCTCCGTCATCTCGTCGGCAGAGAAGGCCTGTTTCAACGCCAAAAAACCAAACGTTTGGAAATGGGCAATCTGCTCTGCTGTTATCACAACAATTCTCCTAGCTCTACTCTTAGTTTACGAACGTAGGGAACGCAGATCTGCGTTCCCTACAGCACTTTCCCCGAGTTATTATATCAATTCCTCATTGAAATGTATCGCAAATTTTCCTGCATCAAGAGGATTAACGATGAAATTTCTATTTAGGATACTTTAAGATTTGTCAAAATCAAATCCAAAAAGGTATTGATCCTTAATCTGACCTTGTGATATGCTAATCGCCGCAGGTTTCGCAACGAGGTAAGAAGCCCCTTTACGCATGTTTCCACTTACATAAAGGAGTCAAATTGATAAAAAAAGAACTTCTCCATTTCACCTTATATGCGACAATAATCTATCTCACCGGCGGGTTGCTCGCGTCAGCGGTTGCCTCGCCCGCTTCACTGTGGGGACATGGGACGCATTCTCATGGACATCGGGATTTGAAGGTGCCGGATAACCGCAATTATGCCCGAACCTCTGCGGCGAACCTGAACCGGGGTGAACCGCGCACGGTGCGTATGATTTACTTCTTGCCCAGCGACCGTCCGTATCAAGCAGAAGTGGTGCAACGAATGAAGGAGGAGATTCGTACGGTGCAGACCTTCTTTGCCGATCAGATGGAAGCACGCGGCTATGGGCGGGCAACTTTCCGTGTGGAAACGGATTCCCAAGGCGAGCCGATGGTGCATCGCGTGGATGGAAGATACCCCGATAGTCACTATTTTGATAATACCGATGTCTATGCGGATGTCCCTGTGCGCAACGAGATAAAACTAGCGTTCGATCTTGTTGAGAATGTCTACTTGATTGTCGTTGACAACCGTAGACATGGACTTTCTGATACGGCTGCAGGTATTGGAGCTCGTGTGTCAAAAACAGGTGGAGAGGCTATGAGTAGTGAAGCCTTTAATTGGTTTCTTTTTGCACATGAACTGGGACACGCCTTCGGACTACAGCACGATTTCAGTAATAATGCGTATATCATGTCGTATGGTGATGAGCAGAATCGATTATCCCAATGCCACGCCGAGTATTTGTCCGTGCATCCCTACTTCAATCCCGACATGCCAATAGAGGAAGGACCGGCTCCGCGGATCGAACTGCTTTCACCGCACACCTATACCGGTGGGGAAACAAGTGTCCCCATCCAACTCGAAATCAGCGATCCAGAGGGACTTCAGCAAGTTATCTTACACGCAGCACAACCCGATAACAGATGGTCGGTGAAGGCGTGTCGTGGGTTAGGGGGCAAAAAAGAGACAGTTATTGAGTTTGATTATGACGGCGTTATCCCATCTGCCCATGATCCATTTTACAGCGAAAACACAAGTCTTTTGAATCCGCTTGTTCATCCGATTGTTATTGAAGCCATTGATATGAATGGGGATGTAGACTCCTCAATGTGGGGTGGAGGTTTTCGATTTGTGCTGTTTCCTGAAACGCTTCAGCCGCTGTCGAAAATCTCAGGTGATAACCAAGCAGGCTTGCCGAATACAGCGTTACCCGTCCCATTTGTCGTCGAAGTGCGGGATTTAAACGATGGCTTTGCAGCGCGAGAGATTCCCATTACGTTTTCTGTCACAGCAGGGGGTGGGACGCTCAGTGTAGAGCACACCGCGACGGATTGGAACGGGCGTGCAGAGAGCGTGCTAACATTGGGACCGAACTTCGGAACGAATACCGTCTTGGTTACTGCCGCTGGAATTGGGGAGGTAACTTTCAACGCCGTGGGGGTTCCGCCAATAGACATCCCCGACCAAAACCTCCGCACCGCGATTGAAGATGCTCTTGCAGTATCACCGGGAACACCGATAGCCCCGGCAGATATGGCAACTTTGACCCGCCTTGAAGCAGGGGAAGTGGGTATTAGGAATCTGACCGGACTTGAAAGTGCAACCAATCTCGAAACCCTAAGTCTTAGGCTCAACTCTATATCAGACCTCACCCCCTTGTCGGGCTTAACGAATCTCAGGTGGCTGGGCCTTACAGACAACTCCATCTCAGACATCTCAGCAGTGGCGGGGCTAACGAGTCTCACAGAGCTGCATCTTGGGGGTAACAATATATCAGACATTTCACCGGTGGCGGACTTGCCCAACTTGACCTGGCTACATTTGCCCGGCAACAATATCTCCGATGCGTCGGTGGTAGCGGGTTTGACCCGGTTGACATATCTGAATCTTAACGGCACCAATAGCACAGATCTCTCAGTAGTATCCGGCTTAACCAACCTGACGTGGTTGGGTTTTGGTAGCAACGGTATCACGGACATCTCGGTATTGTCAGGCTTGACGAAGCTAACAGGGCTATGGCTTTCAAACAACAGCATCACGGATATATCGCCTCTTTTGGGCTTGACCAACTTGAAAGAACTGCGGCTTAGCGAAAACCCCTTGAGTGACCAATCCATAAACACCCATATTCCGTTCCTCCAAAGCAGAGGGGTCGAGGTGAAGTTTGATAACCGACTCCCTACTGACGAAATGGTTCAAGGTGATGTCCCTTTTGCAAATGAACCTTTTGATGTTAATAACATCCCGGAGCCCGTACCACCCCCAAAGGAAGTCCGTGATTTTTTTGACCTATCTGACTTTTGGCAGCAGTGGATAAATATCGAAGGATTTCCGGTGCTCGGATCGGCAGCAGCGAGCCCTTACGCCGTCAAAGAACTCGCATGGCAGATCGGACAGATGTTTAGGGGTAAAACCGAGCTTCTAAAAGAGTTGGCGAAGAACAAGCATACCTATACCGTGATTGGTCATGACGAGGTCTTCGGTGACATCCCCGAAATGCACCAGTTGCCCCATCTACGTCCGTCCCTCCTTTTTTATCATAATGTTCGCGCGGGCGGTGGGTGGTCTCCGCGGCTGGGGTCATCGGAAGTCAGCATATTCCGAAGTGCCAGCACTCCTATCCATGAATTGGCACATGACATTCATCTGTTCGTATTCAATCGACTCGATTCGACATTTGATGATCGCCTGAAAGCACTGTATGACATGGTAATCGCTAAAGGGCTGTGGTATGGTGCTGCGTCAGATTATAAAGAGTATTGGGCGGAAGGAGTGACTGTTTGGTTTCACGTGCCTCAACTTAGCCCTGTCAAGACACGGGAGGCTTTGAAAGCGTATGACCCAGATATCGCCCTATTGATTGCCGAGGTTTTTGGCGATAATGACTGGCGATATACGCCAATCCGAAAACGAACACATCTGCCCCACCTTCAGGGATTTGATCCGCAGTCAGCTCCACTGGACAGAGAATTGCCGCCCGGTGTGCGCGAGGCTTATGAAGAATTGCGTGATCCAGCTATCAATGAACGTGATGAGTGGGTGAACTTACCGCCGTATGATCCCTCACTATTACCTAGACTAAACGAATTAAGAAACAGAAATCAAGCGGATAGATATTCGGTAGGTCGGACCGATGTGCTTGTCGCAAACACGATTGATGATCAGATTTGGCTCTATTGGGTGAACCCCGATGGGACAGAGACGCTTCGTTGGCGCATTCATCCCAAAGCTTGGGCTATTGCCCACCTCTCCTGTCGTGTGGGCGATCTCTTACTAGCCAAAGACAGCACCGGCAGACCCCTTGCTGTGTTTCAAGCCGTGGAAAAAGTAGGAAGAGTGCTTCTTGCCCCGACATTTCATTTGATAAAGCCTGGACTTTCAAAGGTTTCAGGAGATAACCAGAGGGGCGTATCAGGTGCAGTTCTATCGAACTCATTTGTCATTGAGGTACGGGGTGAGAGCCTCTCGGTGCTTGAAGGAATTTCGGTCACGCTTGCCGTTACCGCCGGCGATGGAACGCTCAGTGTTACCCGCGCCACGACCAATGCCAATGGCAGGGCGCAGAGCACCCTCACGCTGGGTCCGAATCGGGGAACAAACACCGTCTCTGTATCTGCCGCGGGCATTGCTGAGTCCGTCATTTTTAGTGCTGTGGCGGAAGGTGTGGTGGACATACCCGACCGCAACCTCCGCGCTGCGATTGAGAATGCTCTTGGCAAACCGAAGAATAATCCGATAACTCCATCAGAGATGGAGACTTTGACCCGCCTTGAAGCGAAAAACGCCAACATCAGCGATCTAACCGGGCTTGAGGGCGCAAACAACCTGACATATCTGGATCTTGGGTTTGTGGATGCAGAGGGGCGTCGGATTAACAGCAACTCCGCATCAAATCTCTCGCCTTTGGTAGGCTTAACGCAACTGACATATCTGAATCTTTGGGGCAACAGTATCTCGAACATCTCACCTTTAGCAGGATTAACTAGACTGACACAACTAGAACTTTCCGACAATAGTATTTCGGATATATCGTCGGTGGCGGGACTAACCAATCTGACATATCTGGATCTTGACGTTAACCGCATCTCAGACATCTCTGGAGTATCAGGGTTAACCAATCTGAAACGACTTGAGATTGGGAATAACAACCTCTCGGACCTTTCGCCTCTAACTAACTTAACCAAGCTGACAATACTGTGGTTTTATGGCAACAACATCTCGGATCTTTCACCCCTTGTAACCAATACGGGATTGAGAAGGGGAGATAGGGTTGTTGTGATACACAACCCCCTGAGCTACGTATCTATCCATACCCACATTCCAAGGCTCCAACAGAGAGGGGTTACAGTAGAATTTGACAACCAAGCGCATCCAGCACTGCTGAAAATCTCAGGCGATAACCAAAAAGGGGCCTCCTTCGCACCATTGTCTCAGCCATTTGTTGTTGAAGCGCAAGACGCAAGCGGTTCTGTGCTCGTAGGAGTTTCGGTGAGGTTTGCTGTCACCGCAGGCGGTGGCACGTTCAACACTACAATCACGAGGACTAATCCCAACGGCAGGGCACAGAGTACACTCACGCTAGGACCAAACTTGGGTACAAACACAGTTGAGGTGTCTGCCACCGGAATTAAGGCACCAGTAACTTTCCACGCTATCTCCGATACGGAAGCACCACCAATTACAGCGGATGTCAACAACGACGGAACAGTGAATATCTTGGATTTGGTCGTGATTACCTCCAATCTCGATACTAAAGGGACCAATTTAGCAGCAGATGTCAACCGAGATGGGATTGTCAATATTCTGGATTTGGTATTGACTGTGGGCATGTTCGAGGAAGCGGCAGCCGCACCTTCAACGCAGCCACAAGTACCTGAAACACTCACGGCGGTAGAGGTGCAGGGCTGGCTGACAAACGCAAGAGCACTTGAGGTTAGGGATCCCATCATGAAACGGGGCTTTGTAGTGCTTGAACAACTTTTGGCATCCCTAACCCCAAAGGAGACGGAACTGCTGTCCAATTATCCGAACCCGTTCAACCCGGAGACATGGATACCGTATCGGTTGGCGGAGGATGCTTACGTCACTCTGACCATCTATGACCGGGCTGGTCAGGTCGTCCGCACCCTCGACGTTGGACATCGGATTGCATCTGCCTATGAGAATCGGTCAAAGGCGATCTACTGGGATGGCAGAAACAATCTCGGTGAAACGGTCGCAAGCGGTATCTACTTCTACCACCTATCCGCAGGTCGTTCTGGACGCTCGGTGCCTCACCGGAGCGATTATGCCACCACTCGGAAGATGCTAATTATCAAATAGGAAGCCATTAAATTTGGTTACTATAACACTATCAGAAGGGGTGTGTCATGAGACCCGCCAATCAAAACCGAAGAGGATGTTATGAATCTCATGAAAAAGCGGATGTTTTTTAGCTTCACTTTCGTTTTAGTCTTTGCTCTATTTCTATCAAACATTTTCGCCGAAGATTTGCCTCACACCATTCTTGAAGGGCATACAGGGGATGTCTATGCCATCGCATTCAGTCCGGATGGCAGCACCCTTGCCAGTAATAGTGAGGACGATACCATTCGCCTATGGGATGTTTCCACGGGTGCACACAAACACACCCTTGAAGGGCATACAGATAATGGCACTGCCACCGCTGATGTCACTGCTATCGCATTCAGCCCGGATGGTAGCATACTCGCTAGTGGGAGTCAGGACAATACCATTCGCTTATGGGATGCTGCCACGGGTACACACAAACACACCCTTGAGGGGCATACAGGGGCTATCTATGCCATCGCATTCAGTCCGGATGGCATGCTCGCTAGTGGGAGTGACGACAATACCATTCGCCTGTGGGATGTTTCCGCGGGTGCACACAAACACATCCTTGAAGGGCATACAGAGGCTGTCTATGCCATCGCATTTAGTCCCGATGGTAGTATACTCGCCAGTGGGAGTCAGGACGAAACCATTCGCCTATGGGATGTTTCCACGGGTACACACAAACGCACCCTTGAAGGGCATATACAGGCTATCTATGCCATCGCATTTAGTCCCGATGGTAGCACCCTCGCTAGTAGAAGTGCACGTTGGGACAATACCATTCGCCTATGGGATGCTTCCACGGGTACACACAAAGCCCTTGAAGGACATATAGGGGATGTCTTTGCCATCGCATTCAATCCGGATGGTAGCACCCTTGCTAGTGGGAGTTGGGACGAAACCATTCGCCTATGGGATGCTGCCACGGGTACACACAAACATACCCTTGAAGGGCATACACAGGATGTCTATACCCTCGCATTCAGTCCAGATGGTAGCATACTTGCTAGTGGAAGTGACGACAATACCATTCTCCTATGGGATGCTGCCACGGGGGAACGCGAGTACACCCTTGAAGGGCATACAAATGATGTCACTGCCATCGCATTCAGTCCTGATGGCAGCATACTCGCCAGTGGGAGTGCCGACAATACTATTCTCCTATGGGAGTTACCTTCCACCTATGTTAGCATCACCCCCGCTGTAGTGGAGTCTCCGGCTGTTGGAGAACAGCTTGTCATCAACGTTAGCATTGCCGGTGGAAAAGATGTGCGAGGCTATCGGGTCACTGTGAGGTTTGAGGGCTCACTCAAATACGTTTCTCACACTTACGGGGATTATCTGCCCGACAACGCATTTATTGGGCCCACGGTGATAAATCCAAGGTATGTGTCTCTTAACATAGCTTCGCCTGCCGGAGTGGGTAATGGTGACGGTACTCTCGCCACCATTACCTTTGAGGTTGTTATTCAGAAGGCGTCTCGTTTGACCTTATCTGTAACCCTCTCTGACAGCAATGGTGAACGTTTGTTTCCTTTTGTCAACCATGCAAGGGTGATAGAACCGTGGGATGTCAACGGTGACGGTTCCGTGGACATTCTGGATTTGTCGTTTGTCGCTTCACGTTTGGGACAGACTGGGCAAGCTCAGGCAGATGTCAACAGAGATGGGGTTATCGATATTAAAGACCTTGTTTTGGTTGCCAGCGCGGTAAGCTACGATGCGGTCGCACCTGCCGCGCAGCCACAGGCAATAGCAATGATCACTCCCCCCGATGTTCACGGTTGGATTAGCCAAGCACAGCGTTTAGATCTTACGGATGTAAGGCTGCAAAGAGGACTTTTCTTCCTTGAACAACTTCTTGCAGCGTTAGTTCCGAAAGAGACGGAATTGTTACCTAACTACCCCAACCCGTTTAATCCAGAGACATGGATACCGTATCGGTTGGCAGAGGACCGCTTTGTTACCCTGACCATCTATGATCAAACCGGCCAGGTCGTCCGCACCCTCGAAGTTGGGCATCGGATCGCGGCGGTCTATGAAAATCGGTCAAAAGCAATCTACTGGGATGGCAGAAGCGGGTTGGGTGAGCCGGTGGCAAGTGGCGTTTATTTTTACACCCTTACAGCGGGCGATTATTCCGCCACACGGAGAATGGTGATTCTCAAATAGTATCAAATGACCTGATGATGACCGGAATGCCAATGTTTACTACCTTCTAACTATTACTTGAGAGGTGTTCACAATGTTTGATCTGAAATCGAAGGCACGTGAGGTCAACGAAAACGGCTATTGTGTGCTTGAGTCGGTCTACGATGACCGTGAATGCGAACAGATGCGGACTATTTTCAAGCAGCTGTGTAACGACAAGAACGGCTTTTCGTCCGAGCAGCCCAAAATTAGTTTTCACCCGCTCTTGGAGTGGGGACCGAAGATGGCTCCATTCTTCGCAAAGCCGGTTGTCGTAGACGCTATGGCGGAGGTTTTTCAGGATGACGTGCGTCTTGCGCACAGCGGTGCTGCGGTCTTTAACAACTCACTCGTTGAAGAAACCCTCACCCACTGGCATATCCACTACGCGTGGGAAATCCCTTCGACAGGCCTTCAGCGGGAAAATCCAGAGCGGGTGCTCTGCAATATCTACGTGGACGGATCCAGTTCTCACATCGGACCTCTCATCGTTCTACCGCGTGGTCTCAACGATTCGGTCGATCCAAAAGGCGATGTTGGGGAAAAATGGGAAGGACAGGTAGAGGTCGCGGTGCCACCGGGATCAGCGGTCATCTTTGACACCGCAGTATGGCACTGTTCCAAGCGTGGCAGATCTTCCGAACTACGGCACCTATGGGGTGGACACTATCAGGGGTGGAGCAACCCGACGCCACATCCGGAGGATAACACCGCTGAAAACCCGACGATTGCTGCCTTCAAAGCGGAGCTACCTGTCCTGCAAGGGCTGCTAGAGGGGGTCAAGTGAAACGTTTGGATTTATTCACTCAAGTTGCTAGAGTGTGTTGACATTTATGTGAGGTGTATCCTCGATTCGCCGATGAATGTCCGATCGTAGGGGCGAGGTTTCCTCGCCCAGCGGATTGGGCAACTCAACCCCTACGAGAATTGCGCCAATGTAGGGGCAACCCTTGTGGTTGCCCGAAATACTTTTATCATGTCTATTCAGACCGAATAGGCGAATACTTTTGCCTGAAACATACGCAGCCGTATCGCAAGGCTCCCACCGATATCCGATATGTCGCTCTTGCCTCTCCATGTGATCGCCCGATTCAGTTCATCGCCGGTTAGCAAATCGCTCTCTGCGAAAGAGTAGCCGGGAATTGGATCTGCGTCAGGGTGGATTCGCGAGGGCACCCCCCGAATCAACTCACAAGTGATATAGCCGCCGTTCTGACACCGGTAGTTGAGGCGCAACTCGTTGTTGCGACGCTTGACGCTCGGAATGGTAAACCGTCCCTCTACCTCCGCCTTGATACCGCAGAACCGATGCGGCAACCAACGGGCGAGCATCAGCACACCCGGTTCGCGTTCGATAACTGGTTCACTCTCCCGGTAGTTGTGAAGCGATGTGTGTCCACGATACATCGTCGCCCAATAACCATCGGGCAGCTCAAAAAGTCCGCCCCAAGGCCTTGCCCCTCCTGAGTCACGGCTGCCGGACGAACCGCATGGAATAATCGCACGACGTTCCGGGCGATACCAGTGCGTCATGTCACGGGTAAACGCAATCTGTGCATCGTTGTGATCGGTTACCTGATGGTAGATCTCCACAAATGCGCCGTGCAGGTTTTTGTTAGTTGGGTAGCGGAAGTAGCTACATCCGTAGAACGACACATCTGGCGGATCTTGCGGATCTGGAAAGAGACACAATTCCGCGTGGGGCCAATGCCAGAAGTCGTTGGTGCGGGTCAACCCGGTCGCCCGTCGTCCCATCCCTCCGACCCTGATGTACGCGAAATAGCTTTGCGTCTCCGGATCGTATTGGGCTGCGCTACCGCCATCCGAACTCATATCACCCAACTTGCCAACGCTCTTCCAATGGATACCGTCCGGCGAAGTCCACCCCTCGACCCAGTGGCGAGAGGTCATACGCGGACCCTTGTAAGCAGCTCCTTCATACTCCTGCCTGCGCCATCGTTTGTACGCCTCCTGCGTATCGAGTCTTTCCTCGGTATCGGGATCAAAGCTGGCTCCAACCTGACCGATGGCTTTGAATCGTTCTTCGGGAGGTGCTTGCGGGTCCTCAAAAGGTGTACCGGTCGGTCCGTTCGCGATGATGTTGTTAGCGAGGGATCCCTCCCACTCGACTTGACCTAAGTGGGGGCGCGTCCAATTATAGCCGTCCTCACTTACCGCGTAGCAGAGGTGATGCCCACCTCCGAGTCCCGGATTACCTGTCACACGCGGGTGCGAGCTATAGAGCAGATGGTATTTTTCCTCATGCTGCCACACACAGAGCGGCACCAT
Source organism: Candidatus Poribacteria bacterium (assembly GCA_965208425.1). Lineage (GTDB taxonomy): Bacteria > Poribacteria > WGA-4E > WGA-4E > PCPOR2b > PCPOR2b. The sequence continues at coordinate 1,963,449 of OZ242335.1, forward strand.
TTCACCGAGTCCGTCCCACTCCTGATCTGCTGCAAATATTGGTCCCGCTTTCCGTGCCTCCTCAATGGTAATACGCACGCCGACGGGCGCGTCGTACAGTTCATATCGTCCTGCCCGATTGACCCCACGATTGCCGGGAAAGGTGGAGGACCAATCGATCAGCGGCACCCAGTCGCCTTGTGCTGATATGTCTCTGACGATGGCGGCACTCTCGCCTTGCGCGAAATCTTTTACTTCCTTTGTCATTGAACCTTCCTCCGTTTGTCGAGTGGGTGTTCTGTCTCTGTGATCGTTTGACCTATTCTACTGCTTCCCAGCATTTGTGTCTACTCAAAATAAACAACCTCATAGGGCTATTCAGTTGTCCTCTTTTTGACCGATTGTGACAGGTAGATGGAAAGATTCCGCCCTATACCGTAGGCGGGGCATCTTGCCCTGCTCGGAGAATTATAGTGAATTCTAAAAATAAAGGGACACTTTCGCCTCCCGGTAGGTGCGGTTTTCAACCGCACCGCATAGATGCCGTGGTCGGTTGAAACGGCGCAGTTGGAAACTCTGCTTGCGATCCCCCCGATAAATCGGGGTAAACTAATTATCGGGGAGCGCCTACCCATTTGGAGTGTTCCATTAATTCTAAGATCTACTATAAATGGTCATAGAAAACGTCAGCGTCAAGATAGATTGTAATTGTATGCAACAATGGGGTAGCACTTTTTTCTATCCCTTGCTATACTATGGGCATACTGAGTTCGGGGGGCGGAATGAATCTCCGGAGAGTGATCTGGATCTACCACAATGATCGAACAACACCAAAAGCAAAAACCACCCTAAAAAGATAGTCGTTTGACCAGACCCTATAAGAGAACTGGAGGAAGCCATGAAAGCAGCGGTCTTTTACCAACCCAACGTTCCGGTATCTATTGAAGAACTCGAAATCCAATCCCCGCAAGCGGATGAAGTGTTGCTTGACATCGTTGGAGCGGGTGTTTGTCACAGCGATTACCACTATGTAGATGGTCACGTTAAGCGTGAGCCAACTCCGTGGGTCATGGGACACGAAGGGGCGGGGATTGTCCGCGAGGTCGGTCCCGGTGTGACCAGCGTTGCGCCCGGGGACAAAATCATCCTCTCTCTTGATGCCATGTGTGGTTACTGCCGTAACTGCAGCAACGGTAGTCCCGCGCTGTGTGAGACGCATATCCCCGGTGCCGTAAGCCGCATGACAAGAAACGGCGAGCCGGTCTACCACAGTAGACCAACCTTTGTTGAACAGACCATTGCTCATGTCGATGCCTGTGTCAAAGTTCCGGACGACACACCGTTAGAAAAGACCTGTCTGATCAGCTGCGCAGTCATTACTGGCATCGGCGCTGTTGTCAATCGTGCGAAGGTCGAAGCCGGTGCTACCATGGCGGTGTTCGGCTGTGGCGGCGTCGGACTGAACGCCATCCAAGGCGGTGTCCTTGCTTCAGCGGGCAAAATCATCGCAGTTGATAGGGTCCCATATAAACTGGAGTTGGCTGAGCAGATGGGAGCGACACATTTCGTCAACGCTTCGACGGAAGATCCCGTCCAGCGGATTAAAGAGATCACCGGCGGAGGTGCCGACTATGCCTTTGAGGTTGTCGGATTCCCGGTGCTAGCTCGACAAGCAATCGACTCAGTCCGTACCACTGGAACTGCTGTGGTCGTTGGGGTGCAGCCCACAGACGAGGAGATCTCGGTTGAAGGCTGGCATCTGCTACTCGACCGAACACTGATGGGTGCTTTCCATGGTGCTGCCCGTGCGCGTGTTGACTTTCTCTGGATTCTCGATCTATACAATCAGGGGAAGATTAAGCTCGATGAACTCATCTCACGCTACCGTCCATTGGACGAACTCAACGAAGCCTTTGACGATATGAACCAAGGGAAGGTTGCGCGGACGGTGTTGGTGTTTGAATAAATCGACGAGAAACACGCGCAATCACCTTGAAGGGGCGAAACACCGATGAAACTGTCTCAATCTCATAGGACTTACGCAGTTGAACGTCAAAGTCCTGTAGTTCGGCGATTTATCGCCGTTGGATACCATTTCCAATGCCCGATGAATCGGGCAACTACAGCAGGAGCACCATCAAGGAGTTCGTAGGGAACAACGATCGTTGTTCCCTACTGAAGTGCGTAACTCCTATCCCAGTAAACACTAAGGAGAGCGACAAACAATGAAACGGTTGATGAAACACGAAGGTCAATTCAATTTTGTGCTTGAGGACGCACCGATTCCTTCTGTGGGTCCACAGCAGGTGCTTGTCCGCAACAAGGTCACGCTCATCAGTCGCGGTTCCGAAATCGGTGGTCGTTATACCAGTGAGGGTGTTGTAGCCCACAGCTCCATGGGCTACTCCGCCGCAGGTGTTGTTGAAGCGGTAGGAGCTGAAGTCACAGGAGTCTCAACGGGGGACAGGGTCATGGCGAGCGCTCCACACGCCGAGTATGTTGTTGTCGATGCCGAACCGGAGGCAGGTATTCGACACCTACCCGACGAAGTGACGTTTGAGGACGCAACCTTCTGGCCCCTTACGACCAGTGCTGTCATATGGTCTTGGGCGTCAGGGATCACCCCGGGCGATACCCTCGTTATCCTCGGTGGTGGGCTAATCGGAAACCTCTGTATGCAGGTCATGCGGCTGACAGGTCCACAAAGGATTATCGTTGTTGAAGGGATTCCCGTACGCTGTGAAATTGCGCAGAAACTGGGAGCCGACGAAGTCATTAACTTCAACGAGGAAGACCCTATCGAGGCAATCAAACGTTTGACGGACAGTGCTGGTGCAGATGTCGTCATTGAGGCGGTCGGGGGACCTGCTGGTGTTTTGGCGTTTTCTCAAGCCCAAGACATGGCACGGAGGGGTGGCACGATTTTTCTGATTGGCCTCTATCACAAAGAACCCCTTCAGCTTGATGTCCACAAGGTAATGAACAAGAAGATCCTCGGTGCCGCACACCTCCCCTACCGGCGGGTTGAAGCGTCAAAGGTGGCACTTGGGCTGCTGCTAGGCGGGCAGGTTCGCCCCCAAGAGATGATAACGCATCGACTCGACGGAAGAACGGAGGCGGTCGAAGCCTTCAGGCTGCTCTATCAACGACTCGACGAGACGATGTGTGTCACATTGCGGTGGGATGACGATTAGAATGTCCTTTGCCGTTCAAATTCGTATGGGGGCAGCGAAAAAAACTAAACTTATACACATATCGCCCCTCTGGGGCTATGGGTCGGGCAAGTAAGTAGGTTGGGTTGAACGAGCTCCCTAAATACCAAGTAATTCCTCTTGGATTGTGTGGCTCTATTCAGTTTGAAATTTTCCAAATAGAGTGAAACCCAACTCTTGATACATGGATTGCGTGTTGGGTTTCACTGTGTCTATCAATGAAATGGTGTCGTTGGGAGGCTCAAACCCTTATCGTTATTGATAGGGATTGGCTTTTAACCGTTCAACCCAACCTACATTACTATGGAAAAAATTCATAGACATCCGTGTTGAGAAGAATACTTAAAATACTCCCGATGCTGCCGGCTATACAGTCTCCCAACGCCATGCCCAAAAAGAATGGGATCGCGCGTTGATACGCACGTAAACCTCCGTAGCGTAGGATAATCAGCTTGGCGACCCAAACGACAAAGAGACAGGACCACAGATTGTACATCCCCCAGCTATTTGCCATTGCATAGCCAAGTGGATGGAGCGACCACCACAAAAAGCGCGCCCGCAAAACCATCAGCAACCCCGCTACTCCAAGTCCGCCTCCCGTGAAAACAAGGGCGGGTCCATCGTATCCTTGGGGGAAACTCAGCCAATTCTCAAGTACACCATAAGCGTGACGTCCGAATCCCAATGTGCTGGGCCAGAAGTAGCCGGATGCTGCACCATGCCGATAGTAGATTTCCAGCAGAAGCCAGAAAGTAATCGCTGATCCGATGACCGTTGCGAGCAGAATGGCAGCCACCATATTGCGGGGATTAATATTCCGTAGGGACGATATCTTGAAGGCTTCAAGGGGTTCCGGCATTGGATTTGCCCAATTGGTGCGGGTGAAAAAGTGGTACAGCGCAAAGATAGTCAGCGTACCTTTACCGAGTTGACGTGTCCCAAAACCGTTAATAATCATGGTGTGTGGTGTGATGCCGATCATATCGTGTACCATAAAACCTAATTCGGCACGGACCCTTGCAACCATTATCCCTAGTAAGAAGTAGGTCCCAAAAAAAATGGGGATCACCCACAACGACATCCCTGCTTTGTAGGAGAAAACTGTCAAGAAGATCATACTGATGACGATACCTCCCACGGCAAGGCGATACGGCATCGGTTCACGAGAGTCATCCAATTGCGACGCAGATCCACGCGATCCTAGCAGATGACGCACTAACCCTTTGAAATGCAACCTCCCTCTCCAGAGTACAAACAGTAAGATCGCTATATATGCACCGAATGCCTGTTCACTAGCATAAGGGAAGCGTGGGAGATTACGCCAACCTGTGATACCACCGACCATCAGTTCGATTTTGTAAATCCAGAAAAACGCCCAGCATGAAAACAGCAGTTCGAGCGGTATGAGGAAACTAATTCCGATGACGAAAGGATAGAAAGAGATTCGTACCCCTCCCATCGCGTTCCACGGCCGATGGGTAAAATACTGATGGATATCCTGACGTTTGATGGGGAGGTAGGGAACGGAAGGGTAGAGTGAGTTTAGGATGTTTACCGTCACAATTACCGAGATGATGCCGAAACCGAGCCACATCAGTTTATTTTTGAAGAATCTCGATTGCGGCTGGGTCATTTCGAGCGGGAGTTGAATGATTGGATAGGTCAACCGTTCACGTTCTGCCCACTGCACCCGCAACAGCGTGTTAATGCACACCATCACAATCATCATCACCAAGATGAACAGAATCCACGCAAGGGAAGGGAGGAGCCATGCGTTAAAGTTGTGCCTGTTGAAGAGACTTGAATCGCCTTCATAGTAAGCCGTTAGTGCTTTTTCGTCGGAGACGGTGAGCCATTGGGGGAGTTGCTTGAAAAACAGTTGTTGCCATTCATTTTCAATTGTTGCGAACCGAAACGGATGCCCCATAAGTGGAATCAGGACTTCCAAGCAGTCGTACGAGCAGAGGCAGGAGACGATACACAGCATGACATAGGTGGTCAACAATTCCTGCTGGGAGAGGTCGAGTATGGGCGAAATTTTACGGAGTATGTATTGAATCAGGACTAGCCAAAAGAAGATAAAAATCACATTTGCGAAGGGATGGATAATTGTTGGACAGGTATGGCGAACGACTTCCAGTTGGATAACCCAAGCGACATTAATTGGAGTGAGCAGCAGCGTAGTCAGCAGGGATTTGAGCGTTAAGCCGCTCTTTTGGGTGTCAGAGGTATCTTTCAATTGTCGCCTCTACAGTACGAGAACGCTGGACTAGTACTATGTATGCAGCCGTGACTTACACAGAAGGGTAATAGACTCGGAGAAATGAGGCATATATGAAATACGAAATTCGATCCTTGACTTTAAGCGTTTTGTTATACTACAATCACCACGTATTTTACTCGATTCCTGGATAAAATTCAACTGCGACTTTATCTGCAAAAAACACCGTGGCGTTAGGGAGGCAGCAAAAGATGAAACTCGGCGTTATTACCAACGGTATCAGCAGGGACCTTGAGTACGCATTGCAGGCGATGAATAAAGCGGGACTCAAATATGCGGAACTCCAGTTCCTTTGGGACAAGGAGATTGGAGACCAAACGCCCGAAGATATCCAAAAGATAAAAGATTTGGTTGCACAATATCAGGTAGAGGTTTCCTGTGTTTCACGGCATAATTTCTCAGGACTACCTGTGATGGAGATTGGGCCCGAGGATGCAATCTATCAGGAACATATGGCAGGGCTTCAACGATGCATCTACATCGCGCAAACGTTGGGAACCCATCTGGTCAGAATCATGAGTTACAGAAAAGAGATGATTATTTTTGGCGCTAACGGTGCGGAAGAATGGGTTGCCAGCACAGGTGCTTGGGATCGGCTGCTCAAACTCATGGAAGCCCCGGTAAAGTTAGCCGAAGAAGAAGGCGTGACCCTCGTTGTTGAAACCGGAAACAATGCGATGATCACGTCGGGCGTTTTGGCGAAAAAACTGATCGACGATCTCGGAAGCAACCATCTTAAAATCCTGTGGGATATCCCCAATAGCATGTACTGTACGGAAGTGCCCTATCCGGATGCCTACGAACAGATTAAAAGTGAAATAGCTCATATCCATGTCAAGGATTGCCAAGCTGACATCTCACGAGCAACGGTTCGCTTCTGCCGGCTGGGTGAGGGGGATGTCGCCCCATACCTTGAAGGGATCGCCAATGCGCTCGTGCGCGACAACTATCAGGGGAGCATCTCTCTCGAAAGTGTCTATCGACCCGATAACGGGACGTTTGAAGATGGATTTTGGGAATGCCTGCCAGAATTCAAGCGGCTTTTTGCATAGAGTAGTAGGCATACTCCGTATGCCGTAACCGAAGTAATAGACACGTTGCTTTGAATCCCGATCTATCGGGGCTCCGTCTCGAAGGACAGAGGTAAAAAAAATGAAGTCGTATAACGTAGGTATCCTCGGCAACTGTTGCACACACGGCGCAGGCATCTGCAGCATGTTCAAAGGCAGATCCGATACCCGTGTTATCGCCGCATACGAAGCAAATCCGCGTCGTGCGGAAGAGCTGCAACAGGTTTTCGGTGCGCCTCTGTCAAGCTCATACGAAGCGGTCATCAATCAACCGGAGGTGGATTTCGTTGCGGTAACCTGCGATCCGGGCGACAAAGCAGACATGATTGAGTCTGCCGCTGCTGCGGGCAAACACATTTTCCTCAACAAGCCGCTCTGTGAAAGTTTGAACGGTGCCCGCCGCATCGCTGAGGCTGTCAAAACCCACAACATCCATTTCGTGCACGATATCCCGATGGTACGTTTTGTGCCGGTCTATGCGAGGCTGTTGAAAGAGGTACAGGCAGGAGTGCATGGTACGGTGATGGGCTATCATCATCTCTTCGGGATGAATTTTCCGACCGATTTTGAGTTAGCGGAGACGTGGCCCGAACGGCTTGACCCGCCCCACAAATCTGGCGGTGGAGAGATGACCAATATGGGCTGCTACGCGATTGACTATGCGGTTTCGCTGTTCGGTCGTCCACAAACCGTCACCGCAAAATGGCGAAAACTGTGGAACGTTTACGCCGAAGCTGATGTTGAGAACTTCGGGCAGATTGTCCTTGACTATGGCAATTTTTTCGCCTTTCTTGAGGTCGGTAAACAACAGTTAGTCAAAGACCGCCGTCATAGCAACTCGATGACCATCAACTTTGAGGGGCAGACGATGTTTATCGATGCGACCGCGCAGGTCGTTACAATTAACCATATCCCCCAAAATTACGATCAGTTTGTCAAAGGGGCAACTGTCCTCGGTTCGGTGGAGCAGTTAATTGGCGCAATCGAGAACGGCACCCCTCCCACGAGCAACATCGAAACTGCGCTCATCGCTGTCGAGACGCTGATGGCGGCTTACCAATCGATTGTCGAGGAACGGATGGTGGTACTGCCGCTATCGTCTGGCGAAAACCCGTTAGTTGCGGCAAAAAAATAATGCGCAATACGTAATGCGTAAAAAAACATTCTACGAGATTACGGTATTGGTATAGATAACCTCTACCCTGAAAACCGGAGGAGGATCACATGGCAAAAGGAATTTTGGAGCAATTGGCTGATGGCGTCGTACTCGGTGACGGCGGTTACATCGTTGAGTTGGAGAGACGCGGTTATGTCGTCGCAGGCGCATTTACCCCGGAATTAGCTGTGACCCATCCCGACGCGATTCGGGAGATGCACCGTGAGTTTTTCATGGCAGGTGCAGATGTCCTACAGGTGATGGCGTTCTACGGCAGCCGCGAAAAGCTAGAGACGGTTGGCTATGCAGACAGAACGTTTGAGATTAATCAAGCCGCAACCCGCATAGTCAAGGAGGTTGCTGATGATCAAGCACTCGTCGCAGGAGATCTGAGCGCAACATGGAAATGGGAAGCGGACAGTCCAGCATCGCAGGCTCTGGTCACGAGTATGTTTGATGAACAGATCGATGCCCAGGAAGGAGTAGACTTCTTCATTGGGGAGACGTTCTGGTATCTTGGCGAGGCGTTGCTGTGCCTTGAACGGATTAAGGCAAAGACGGATCTGCCTACGATGATTACCTTAGCGTTTCGGGGCAGCAACCAGACCGACGACGACGTAACAGCGGGTGAATGTGCGAAACGACTAGTCGACGCAGGAGCGGACATCGTGGGTATCAACTGCATGAGAGATCCTGAACGGACGTATCCCCTCATCGAGGAGATGCGTAACGCCACCGGTGCTTACCTCGCTGCACAACCCGTAGCGTTCCGATGCTCCGATGAGGTGCCGTGGTTCACGGGGACGCCAGCCTTCCCGGATCGCCTTGATCCGACCCAACTCACACGCTACGAAATGGAGGCGTTCGCGTCCAAAGCGAAGAACATGGGCGTAAACTATATCGGGAGTTGCTGTGGCAGCGGTGCCAGCCATGTCCGTGAGATGGCGCGGACGTTGGGCAAGTATGACGAGCCAGAGGTCTGGCAACCGAATCCCGATGACCCCATGAGCGAGACCGAGTTTAATTGGAAACGGCGGCAGCCGGAGAACGTCTGATCTGCCATTTGGTAGGCACTGTTTCTAACTGTGCCGATGTGGTGCGGTTGAAAACCGCACCTACCGGGGGCTTGTTGAGCGTTTGAACCAACAGGAACTATGGTGGACCTTAGAATTAATGAGACACTCCAGCCCGGTGCGGTTGGAAACCGCACCTACCGGGTTGGAGTGATGAAGGAGGAAATCATTATGGCTGCACCGGAATTTAAGCATCTGTTCACACCCCTACAACTCGGCCATTTTACGGTCAAGAATCGTATCGTCACATCGGCACATGCGGATGCGCTGGCGGAGGATGGGATGCCAAAGGAAAAGGCGCGACGTTACTATGAGGAAAAGGCAAAGGGCGGGGTAGGGGTACTGATGTGTTTCGGATCGGCAGGGGTCCACCCAACCTCGCCGGCACAGGATTGGAACGGCGTGGAATTGTTCGAGGATCGTGTGATTCCATACCTCGCTGAATTTGCCGACACAATGCACGTCTACAACGTCCCAGTCATTTCGCAGATTACGCATCGTGGACGACGCGGACGGAGCGTTGACCGACTGCATCGGATGTATGGACCATCTCCTATCCGTGAACCGAACCATCGCGAAACACCGCACACACTCGATGCGGAAACGATGACGGAATTCGTCCAAGCATTTGCGGATGCAGCGTGGCGATTGAAGCAGGGGAACTTTGACGGCTGCGAAGTGAACGCGAGTCACTGTCATCTAATCGATCAGTTCTGGACGCAGAACGCGAACCAACGCACCGACGAGTACGGCGGATCACTCCCCAATCGTTTACGTTTCGGCATACGGGTCCTTGAGGCTATCCGTGAACGGTGTGGCGATAATTTTATCATCGGTATCCGCACCACAGGTGACGATTTTACAAAAGGCGGTCTCAACAATGCAATGATGCAAGAGATTGTGGGAAACCTAGATGCGCTAGGAATCCTCGATTACTTTAGCGTCATCGGGGCGACCGCTGAAACCTTCGTCGGTGAAGCGAAGGCGGTGCCGGACATGACCTTCTCACATGCGACATACGCGCCGTTGGCAGCGTCGATTAAGAGCGTGGTATCCGTGCCGGTCATCACGGCGGGGCGGGTGACACATCCGGTGGAAGCAGAGCAGATTGTCGCAAACGAGCAGGCGGATCTGGTCATCATGACCCGTGCGATAATCGCTGATCCGCAAGCACCTCAAAAGGCGATGGTGGGACAGTTGGATGACATCCGCCTATGTCGAGGTTACAACGAAGGCTGTATCGATCGCATCTATACCGGACGCGGTGTGACGTGTGTACAGAACGCGACCATCGGGAGGGAGACCGAGTTGGACGAACTCACACCGGCGGAACAACCTCGCAAAGTGGTGGTAGTCGGCGGTGGTCCCGCCGGGCTTGAAGCTGCGCGCATCGCACGGTGGCGTGGGCACGAGGTCGTGTTGATGGAAAGGGACAGCGAGTTGGGCGGTCAAACGTTAATCGCTGCCAAAGCCCCATTGCGCGGCGAGTTCTCAGGTGCAACGGAATGGATGGGGGAGCAATGTCGAAAAGCTGGGGTCGATGTTCGACTCAACTGCGTGGCGACCGTCGAATCAATCCTGAGTGAATTCCCCGATGTCGTCGTCGTGGCGACCGGCGCGCGTTCACTGATACCTGAGGTCCCTGGGATTGAAAACGCGGTAGATTCGTGGTCGGTTTTGAACGGAGATATTCCGGAAGGTGAGCGTATAGTGGTGATTGACGAGGAGTACGGTTTCCAAGGTCCGAATGTCGCGGAGCTACTGCTTGATGCCGGAAAATCTGTGGAGATTATTACAAGCATGGAAGCGATCTGCACGCTGCTCGGCGCAACGACGCGCCCACCGGTGTATCAGCGTCTGTTCCACAAAGGAATCGTTATCCACCCGCACCTGCACCTCCGCGCGATTGAGAACAATACCCTCATTACCGAAAACGCTTGGACTGAGACGCAAGGTGAGTTGAACGGTTACGACGCTGTGGTCTATGCGTTTGGTGGACAAGCGGTCGATGAGCTATCTCAGTCGTTCAGCGACGAGGTGACGTGCTTTGTTGTCGGTGATGCCTTTGCGCCCCGCACGCTCCAACATGCAATTATGGAGGGGCATACTTTCGCACGGAAGATTTAGCGGTCTAACAGTGTCATTTGTTGTTCTGGATTCATTGATTACTGTTCTTCGCTCATAGCAACTTCCTTCTGTGATCAGTCAGACTCCGTTCCTTCCCAGCAGGTGCATCACATCTTTTTGCTGACTGAGGCTCTTCGTGATTTTGCACGGATTTACATCAAATAACTTACCGATCTCTTGGACACCGACATCACCTCGTGCTTCCTCCCAACGATGCTCCGCCATTAACTTGCATGGCACCATCTTATTGAGCAGCTGTTCAGCCGTTGCGGGCGTTACACTGGCGAGTTTCTGCACATCAATGACAGACAACGGTGGTTCTGGCGCACAACCGAACATAAAGTAACAGATAAGACCCACTCCAAAGATAGCCATCATTATTGTGAATGACATACGGACTAACATATTCTTGCCTCCTTTGATACTGTCGCTTGGGGGTCATTCACCGGAGCAGTGCCAGCACTGGGTGAAACGATTGGATTTCAGGATCAATCCAAGTAACAGGTGCGATCCTTCGTCTGATTCTGCCCTCAGCTATGGCGCACAGCAGTTCCACCGCCTGACGCCTTTGCGTTTGCGTCTTAAAGGTGATTTGATTGATGGAGTTTTCTTTAGATAACAGCAGCATCGTATCACCAGACTCTACGACAGCGAATCCATACGAATATCTGACCAAGACTCTCACGCCCGCTTTGGGTATACCGTTAGTCGGTTTCATCGTGCTATCTCCTTTCTGACTAGCCTGCCTGATGTTCCCTTCCAATCAAACCTTCTTGTTAAGGTGCTTGCCATATAACATGACCTGCCTTATCAAAGATGAATAAATTATTACCCTCCTTCCGGCTGGATAAGCGAACTGCACCCTCTTTATGTTTACTAGTAATCCTTAAATCGCTGCCAATTTTTTCATCAACATGTAAGAGAATCTCTCCCGATTTTCGCGGATCAGCGACGCTCACACGATTGCCTATGAGTTCATCAACATTTAAGAAAATCACCCGGTTGCCTTGCTTATCAAAGATGGTTATCCCACTCTCTAGTTCATCAGCGTGTAATTCAATCGCCATGTTACCATCTTTATCCACCACCTGAATCTCCCGGCATCGGATCTTCTCAAACCAATCAATGTTCTGTGTTTTGATGTTCTGTGCCTTGATGTCCGGTGTTCCCCAGTGCCCGATAATGATACCCAGTGCCATAATTCCTGCACCTAAAAATATGTATCCCAACTTCTGTTGGTAATCCATTACGAGCCCTCGCTTTCTTCCGGTTGGTTTTATCTCATTGATTGGGTCTCATTACTCTAACACCTTCGCTTTGATATGCCCCCATGTCTGCGGAAGCGTCTGTTGTTTGAGGAGGACCGATAGCCGCTGCTACCATTCTTGGAGACTATAATCGGAGAAAGGCGCGTCCGTCGACTGTATCAAATCGTGAGTGTCGAGGCGGACGCGGAAGCTGCTTGCCCTGCCAGCGTTATTTCCCACAAAGAGTATTGAGCGTCCGTCGGGCGACCACGTTGAGGAGAAACTATCATGCCGGTTATTCGTAATCTGTATCGGCTCCCCGCCATCGGCACCCATCATAAAGATTTCGTATCTTGCGCCATCACGATTGGACGAAAACACTACCTTGACATATAGAGGGCTCGTGACAAATCAGAAGCAAAACACAAGGATAACGATTCGCATAGTTACACCTCTTGGACTATGACTGAGTTATTCCAAACAGGTAGGCTTTACCCAACTTCACGAGTGCTTTGCGGGACAGTTGGCTGACCCGACCTTCACTGAGACCGAGCTTGTCCGCTATCTCAACGGCTTTCAGCCCATCATAAAACTTCATTTCCACGACTGTGCGCTCGTTCTCGGATAAACACTCCAGCAGTTGAGGAAGTGCGATCTTGAAGTTTTCAACATCGACCTCCCACGCCACAGTATCTTCAACACCATCGTGCAGCTGTGCTTCCGCAACAAGCCCATCCATCAACCAATTAACTTTCTGGTGCTGGGTCCCTTTATCTCCTTCAAGCGCTGAATATGGAATCGCTTTGCGGGCTTTATCGCGCTCGTTCCAGAGTTTAGCACACACTCGGGACCGGATAAACGTGCCTAAACTCGCTCCGCTTTTGTGTTTTGGGTTATATTTGGGTAAGTTTTCAAGAATTGTCAGGTATGCTAGTTGGTGCAGATCCGGCTTTGATCGTTTTAGTGGATCGCAGCCGCGGGCGACGCATTCGACGCACCGGACCACCGACTCCGCCGCGCTCAGGGGCTGGTTGGGTTTGATGTGGAAGGGACAGTTTTTGGCGTAATGAGGACCGCGTTGAGGGGTCATGACTATTCCTCCGTTTGGGCGATTACATCTAATAACTTCGGTATGTAACAATCTGCCTGTTACGCCCTATTCATCTGGCAAATGAACAGCGCATTGTGAGGAAGGTGAACCTCTAAACGTTTGCGGTTTGCCTCCAAAAATGCAAGTCTCTATTTATTATATCGGTTTCAAACGAAAATCTTTAGCTTTTTTTTTTAAAAAATCTGCCATCATTTGCGTTTGTAATGTTGGCGGCAGCCAACCTCAGGCTCTGGTTGGACGCCATGACTCACTAGGGAGCTGCCATGAGGTTGGCTGCCATATTTACAAGGGACACCTGAAAATGTCTCTCACTGCTAGGGCTGTAGGCATTGAGGATAGCGTTCTTTGATAGGAGATCAACAGCCCTAATCTCTAAAACTCATTTACTCAAAGATTTGCAATTCACCATCTTTGACAATTAGTATCTTCGGCTCGTAAACGGCATCGCCGACAGCGTTAAAGGAGAACTTGCCGACAATAGTATCGAAGTCTGTGATATTTGCTAGTGCGTCTCGGAGGGCGGTTGAATCAACAGATGGCGCGTTGGCTATCGCTTCCGCCAAGACACTGAATGCGACATACGCTCGTGCAGCGTAGTTGTCAGGTGCTTCCCCATATTTCTCAGTATAGTTCTGGACAAATGCTTGATTCTCCGGCGTATTCGCCGTGCTCGCCCACCCGACAAAAGTGATAGCCCCCTCCGCCGCAGTGCCCGCAGCCTGCACATTGGCTGTCGTCAACGTGCGAACAATAAACGGCACCGACACGGGTATACCGATTTGACGCCCTTGCATCAGTATCCCAGGCTTCTCTGGCGATTGTGCGGATACAAAGATAACGTCCGGGGTCGTTTCGTTTATCCGAGTTAGTTGTGTTGTGAAATCGGTATCCCCGCCTCGGAAGGTCTCTGTGATCAGCACCTTGACCCCCTTTGTAGCGAGTGCTTCTCTCACCGCAAGATCGCTGTCTGTGGAGAAGACATCGCTGTCGTCATACATCGTCGCGGCTGTTTGATAGCCGAGTTTGGCGTGGGTCGTCTCGATGCCGCTGGGGATCACCACATCGGTGGCCAACGCCGCCCGAAAGAGGTAATCACCTAGCGCACTCAGCCCGCGTGCCGTTGAGGTCGGACTCATTGCGACGACGCCATGTTCCTGCGCCACCGGGAACGCGGCTTCGGTCTGGCTTGAGGTCGCTGGACCCAAGATGGCTAGTACGCCGTCCTGAATCAGTTTATTGTAGGCTTCGACCGCGCCTGCTACGGTGCTTTTGTCGTCTGCCCTGATGAACCGGATTTGCCTGCCGTTGCGTTGCGATCGGTTGGTTTCTTCAAGAGCCAAGTCTAAGCCGTGTGCTATTGAGACGCCAGATGAAGCGGCGAACCGCCCCGTGACCGAGAGGACGACACCGACGGGAATCTCGTCAACGGGGGCTTCCGTCTCAGATGTCCCCGGTAGGATAAGTTGACCAGTCTGATCGCAGGCGCAAAGTCCTACAATCAGCGCGACAAAAAACGATAACAACCTAAGAATGGTGAATCTTCTGACTTTCATAATTTCCTTACAGTTAAGTGTTGAGTGTGGAAACTCGACCTACAGGTTAACAGGATGACACCAATCTTGATGATAATTACAACCCTTGTAATCTTTGTTACATAGATCAGCGTTCCACTCTGCATCAGGAAAACAAGGTTATATCGGTAAATAAATTAACAGAGGCTATGATGAGTCCTCTTAATGTTGTGAAAGGAGTTCACAATGAAATCGTTAGTTTTGCTCGTAATCCTATCCGCCCTGTTATATGCATGTGCCGACACTAACAATCTTCCTACTGGTGAATCAGGTGAAATTGCTCACAACGAAGCCAATGAGGAGTCTGGCGCACAACTTACTGGTGAATTAGGCGAAGCTGCTCACAATGAAGCCAATGAGGGAGCTAGCGCACAATTCGCCGGTGAATTAGGTGAAGTTGCTCACGATGAAGGAGATGAGGAGTCTGCCGTACAATTCACCAAAGCAAACACCTATGATGCAATCCGCAAAGGTGCAAGGCTTACTCTCAGGTTTGACCCATCGGCAAATGCTTTCGTTGGTAATGTTACTAACACTACAAACCAACCCCTTCATCGAGTTCGGGTGGAAGTCCACTTATCTAATGGAACTGAGCTTGGCCCTACAACGCCAAAAGATTTGCCTGCTGGTAATACAATGCCGATAAAACTGGAGGCATTGGGTGAGGCATTTAACACTTGGTCGGCTCATGCAGAAGTAGGGTAGCCCTATTTACTTGATTCGGCGACGTCCATCACCCTCCTGAGGCGAAATGCTTTAGGAGGGCAATTTTTTTTCAGTAAATTTCACGAAGGTGCAATTGCGTTTAAGATTCATCGACTCCTCACCTGAACTCGAGCGACCTGTTCTTCAGGGAGGTATTTCTTCAAAGCGGCACGGATGTCCTTGTCGTTCAGTTTTTTCGGTGTAATCAACACACATGTTCGTCCGGATCCAGTTGCCCACTCCTTGTCAAACGCTGCGTAAGTAAGCCTCTGCCCGCCTCTCTGTGCGGCAAGCGGATTTCCAATCTGAATCTGTTGAGCACCGTCATCATATTGCATAACCACTGTTAGGTGCCCCTTGCTCGAACCTCTTGATAGGATAACGGGAGCCCAGCTTGTTGCCACAAACGCTTTTAATACCTCCAAATTACAGTTGGATACCACGCTGAGGTTTTCGACTTGCCCTTTTGTTGTCGCGTAGAGATCTTCAAGTCGGTTGACATTGGGTTCATTTTTGAAGAACGCTTTCAGGAGTGGCTTCCTCGTAACATCAATCGCAGCAGTAGCAGGTAATGCCCCTGTCGCGGGAGCGGTTCGATTTGCCATCGGTGCTGAAGTTGAAGCAGATTGTGAACGGGTTGCACTAGGGATAGGCGGCATCTTTCCGGTTTGAGGTGGTGGTCCGCAACTCACCAAAAGTAGGCATAGAGCTAAGATAAACACAGTGTAGCAGAAATAGGTGTGCATGATTTTCTCCTTGATACCCTTTCGGGGTTGGAATTTAACTCAGTTTGATTACATGACTCAATATTGGCAGTATCCGTCCTCACGATACCGCCGGAGGCGGTCTTTGCGGGTCTGACGGCACGTAGCGTAGTCTCTGTAGCGTGGCGTGGGGGGGCACCACAGTTGCAAAGTCCTCGCGCCGCGCTTTGTACCGCCTTTGACGTATTTTCACCAGTTGCAGATTGCTTCCCCTCATGCTGGCGTCTCCCATACCTCATAAGCACCCACAGCCGCTTAGAAACGTTGTGACGATATTTGTGATAGCCTGCCATTGTCAAAAGTAATCGTCAAAACATAGGGATTGTCAATCGGGCTGTTTCCACAGTCGTAAAACCATGATGACTCCCGAACTTCGTCCGGTTCTCCTAATAGCCCACGGACTTCAGTTAGCAAAAGTCCCTTTGGCAGAAGAGATGTCATCGAGTAACAAAGCAGAAAATAGTCCGTCTCTGTTTCCCACGTTTCCTTCGTCGTTTCTTCCCTTAAACTCCTGAATTTCCGAGTCGCTTCCAAGCGAGCAATATGCGGTTTTAACCGAAACAGCACATACAGTTTAGATTCATCATCGTAAGCCTTTGGTTGACGGTATCCTTCAATTAGTTGCGTTACCTGTTCATCTGTTAATTTGATGACCTCGTTGAGCGGTTTTCCTGTGATGTGCTTGATGGCTTCCTCATAGCAATGATGGACGGGGAAGTTATAGTAGCCCAATCGATCCCAAGCACCTTCCCACCTATAGGAGTGGTCGGTTTCAATAAACCACTTTTGGAGATCTGGGAGCGCCTTTGGTTCCTTAAAGTAGCCGAGTAGCAAGGCTGCCACTGTTGAACCTCTATCGCGCAGTCGGACAAGCATCATATCAATCACCTTAGACCGGTGTTTCTCCAGGAACAACCGATCATCTTTATCAAACAATAATTGTTCATATTCTTTCTGGGGCTTCAGACGAATATCTAGTGCTTCAGGAACCCCAACGATACTCGGTACTTTGTAATTAAGCAGAAAATTTAACCGTTCTGCTTCAGTCATATGCCCCCGCCCAATCGGATCATCTAAAATCCCAAACAATGCTTCCTTGGATTGTCCTTCCTGTTTTCTGGCGACGTTTAGAATGGTTTCAGCAGATTGGTCATTCGGCGCGACATACCATAATGCACGGGCAACGGACCACCGCACATAATGATCCTGAACCCGTTTCATCGCTTTGGTCAATGCCGGCGCAGCAGCACTATTGCCAGGTTTCATCAATGCGTCAGCCGCAATCTCAACAATGCGCTCATCTTTATCGTCGAGAAGGGCAATCAGTTCGGTAACCGTTTTGTGTTCGGTCTTCTCTGCAGCGCAAAGGGTGATTGATATGAGACTGATACACAACAATTTTACGGCAAAAGCTATGGAAGTAAAATGATACCTCATTCGTTGTATCCTTCTATGGTTAGCGTTTTATCACTCTGAAAACAAGGGATCTGATTGGTGGCAGTTCACCCCGAACCCCACAAATGGGTCAGATTCTGGTCCCAGTTTTAACCAGTCGGGGCTCACTGCCATAAGATCAAGTTTTCAGCCCGTTTTTCATCGCGGCATTGATTGAAACCAAGCTGTCTCGGTATCATTCAGGCTCATCATCATGAGTGTGGTTTTTGAAGCGATCATAATGTAGATGACTAATTTGGGTGTGAACACTACCAAGCATATTGTTAGTCTCCTTGAGATACGCATGATGCTCCAAAACCATCAGACCGATGATTGTTAGGAGTGTAGCAATGTAAACAAGTAGAAGTAGAACTGTGAGTCGAAACCAGTTCATATTGAATCTCCTTAAAAAACTTGGTAAGAACGAAAAACAGTATTATGAAAATTATTACCAATTTGACGATGTTCCACAAACAGCCACTGAAGTTGAGCGGCTTGAAATCGTAACGATTAAATATGATAAAAGCCTCCCCCTATCCTCGATGCAGACGAGCCACGCATCAGGCAAGAATTTGCTGAAATTAACCAAAAACTTGTGTGCTCGCTCGAAGTGGTTGAGATCTATATGGATCATTGTGCGCCGCCCAAACTTGTTGGGTTCCTCCATCAATTCATACCGCCTATGAACGACTGTAGTTCTCAAGTGCCTTTAACACTGGCTCTGGCTCTGGATTCACGCTCGTAGGATTGTCCCTTATCACATCTTGCATCCGTGACACTTCCAGCCGCAGAGCCACTATCAGATTCACTTCCATGATTCGCTCCTTTCAGGTCATCGTTGACTCCTACAAGATGACGGCAGTTAGCCAAGCCCTTATCCATTAAGTTAATCAGTTGATGCTTCTTACCAACCAAGTTAATTAGTCGATTCTTCTGATCGATTAATTGAATGGCTAACTGCCCTAAGTCGTGGTCACGGTTATAAAACCTCCTTGTTTCTCATTATCTACAATGGCATCATCATTTCCAGCACAGCCGATAGTAGCAACATATCTGCTTCTCGTTATTCACCGAGCCTAGCACCAAGTCCAAAAGTGATGGACAACTCACTCATCCCTCCGTCTTCAATAAAATATCGTCTGGACAATCCTTCCAGCCGAAAGACAGACACAGAACCTACACGCCACTGATAGCCTGCCCCTATCCCAAGAACGCCGTGAGTATCGCCGGCATAGTGCGTAGATAGCACTGCTAAGTGGCACCCGATTAACGCATAGGGATTTGAATTTGAATTGTTTGGTGAAAATAGAACCTGTCCGCCAAACGATCGCGGACCAGAATCATGTGTAAACTTGATTTCCGGACTAATAGCCACCATCTTATTCGGAAAAAACATAAGGTACAGAGACGAAGGAGCAGTAATCAAACTATAACTGGACCGATAAGAGTGCCCCGTTATAAAACCATAGGTGCTCTCCTCAAAAAAAGCGGACAAGTCAACTGAAACTCCAAATTCACCCTCAAACTCCGCAAATACTGGCGAAGTCAACACAAAAACGACCAGACAAACAAACAACATAAAACGTTTCATATTCTTTCCTTTAATATCCCACTTTTCGGAGTTTCACCACAAGGTAAGCGCGGGGAGGTGTGCCTACCTTGTGGCTTTTATATATTTGGTGTCAGTTCGCCCCGAAACTCACGAATGAGCCAGACTCTGGTCCAGTTTTACCAGTCGGGGCTCACGACCATAAGTCTTAATTTCTGTGTCACCTCGCGTCAGGCTACCTACTATTCCACATCTGGGCACGGCGCATGAATAACGAGGAATCTGCCACCCACTCTGCATAGCCGATATACCTGTTATCCGTCAGATAGTTCAACTTCTCATCAATGTAAGTAACCAACGCTGAATCTTCGACCGCCAGCGTAAATCCGCCGAGTTCAAACTTCTCATCGAGGGCGGTAACAGTGAATGCACCACCGGCAGCCTGGACAGCATTGAAGTTCCCGATCTCTCCCCTAGCTACTGCGTCAATACTCGCTTCGGCGAGCGCATTAAGGAGCTCCGATTCTCCAATCTCATCTCCAAGATAGATGACTTGTGGCATCTCTGCCGAAGGTGGATAGAGATGCTTCCGGTCCGCTAGATTCGGAGTGGTGTTGGCGACGGTGATGCTTATTACTCGGGTGTCAACATTGCGGCGAGGTCTGCCGGTAGTTGAACTCCATTTCTACGCTCAAAGTCCGCAACGCTTTCGTAGTCATTATGAAATAAAGCAATGATATCCCTCCCCATATCCCTGGAAGTTGTCAGGTCTGATTTGGCTTTTTCCCATTCTCCAAGGTGTAACCACGCTTTACCACGAATGTAGTAGAGGCAGCGGGAGAAATATCGAACAGCTAAGCCTTTTATCGCTTGGGTATAGTCTGCGACGGCGCGGTCATAATCGCCTTTGTTGTCATAAGCACGGCCACGACTCAAATAGGAAAATCCAGCAAGTCCATCATCGAGTTCTATCGCTTGGGTATAGTCTGCGATGGCACGGTCATAATCGCCCATCTGCTTGTAAATACTACCGCGATTGCTATAGGCAACAAAATCAGGCTTCAGTTCTATCGCTTGGGTATAGTCTACGATGGCACGGTCATAATCGCGTTTGTTATGATAAGCACCGCCACGATCGCAATAGGCTTCAGCATAATCGGGTTTGAGTTCTATTGCTTGGGTAAAGTCTGCGATGGCACGGTCATAATCATTAGGTTTGAGTTCTATCGCTTGGGTATAATTTGCAATAGCACGGTCATAATCGCCTTTGTCCTCATAAGCACTGCCACGATCGCGATAGGCTTCAGCATCATCAGGTTTGAGTTCTATCACTTGGGTATAGTCTGCGATGGCACGGTCATAATCGCGTTTGCCAATATAAACACGGGCACGATTGCGATAGGCTTCAGCATCATCAGGTTTGAGTTCTATCGCTTGGGTATAATTTGCAATAGCACGGTCTTTGGCCCCTCCCCCTACTACTGGTTTTCTCATCCTCTCCCGATCTGAAGTTCGTCGCGGAGATTCGAGATTCACTGCATTCTCAGGGGCAAGTTCTATTGCCCTGTTAAAGTCGAGGCTGGCACGACCAGTATCACCCTGGGACAGGTAAGCATCACCTCGATATTTATAAGCCTTGGAACTATTGAAATTATTGGGTTTAAGTGCTATTGCCCTGTCATAGTCAGTGATAGCATGGTCATAATCGCCTTGAACTGCGTAACACAAACCACGGGCGATATAATAAGTGCTGAAATCATTGAGTTCTATTACCCTGTCATAGTCAATGATAGCACGGTCATAATCGCCTTGCCGTGCGTAACACGAACCACGGGTGCTATAAGCGCTGGCATCATTGGGTTTAAGTTCTATTGCTTTGTTACAAGCAATAATACGGTCATAATCGCCTTGGAACAGGGAAAAAATATCGAATGCTGCCTCGTCACAGTCAGTGATAGTGCGATCCGTATCGCTATTAGAATTGCTCATTTTTCTCTCCTTCAATAAGCCCTCAACGTCCCTCCAGATTCAACCGGTAAGACACCCTTTCCATTTGTCAATAATCAAGGTCGTCAATCCTTTGGAACAATCTCCTATGATCAGAACCTAAAGCGATGAAACGACCACTTAGTGACTTAAACTTCTGATTATTGCGTGCAATGTAGCCGTATCATAAGATATTTCTTAAACGTCTAAACCATAACAAGATTTTACCATTAGCCAAACCAAGCCCAAGCACGAAACTAATCACGCCAACAGGCACAAACCGTACTGGCACGCCCCAGAGCGTTCGGGCTGGAGATGCTACGGCGGTCGTGGGGGCGGGTTTCGGAACTCCGTAATGAAAATCTACCAGAATAACGGAACTGGGACCTAAAGAAGCAAAATGGTGATAGTTGTTTTTTGGCTTAACAGCACCTAGTTTTTTGGCATCAATAATGTTCTCCTGCTCTGTTGTATCAATGCTGAAGAACTCAGTTTCGACTTCCAGTTTCTGCCGCCTATTGTAAGATTCCTCCGTATCAATCCAAGTAGCGTTGTTAGGGTCAAGGTTACGAGAGTTGTTAACTTTACTAATTAGGATTCTAGCGTAATCATCGAGTATCTTCCTCCGAGCTTCTATCCACCAACGAGGGTGCCAATGAGGGCGCGCCCTGCCATAAGTTCAATCCGCTCCTTATTCAACCCCCTCGCTGTCTCGCAGATTAACGATCGCTTCACCTTCGTTTTTGAAGTGTTTGAACATTGTAATCAGTTTTGCCATGACAAGCGTGCTGCTGATATTGTCGCTAATGTTGATCACACCGACGCGCCCACCTCTGTGTGCGATCGATACATGCAATCCTGTCAATACACCGATGCCAACGCTATCTATCCGTGAAACACCTGCGAAATCAAACAGGAAGTTAGGCGATTCCATACTGCCTTTCATTTCGTCGAAAATTGCGCGTTTGAACTCATTGCTTGCAGGTCCAATGATTCGCCCGATTGGTTTGAGGACAACAACACCATCCCTTGTATCCCTCTGTATTTTCATGTCAACTCCTTCCTTAGATATACACCGTTTTCGCCACGATTTATCTCCTCTTTTCACTTATCGGACATCTCCATTCAGTCATTAGTAATCAATTAAGAAATCCGTTTCTCAAGCGGGTCATGGTATTCCTTAGCGGTTGATTCATCGGCGTGCCTAGATACTGGGTATTCGATGCTAGACCTCAGTCCAGTAGATACCGTTACACAAACAAACCAATCACTGCGCGTATTACCGGGTCTGGTTTGCCTCATATCAACCGATTTTACGTTTTGCGGATCTATGTCTATCTGAGCACCGCAGATCAATATTAAAAACACCGTTCGCACTCCTTTCAGCTGGTATAACTCAATCAAATCCCCATTTGTTGAAGTTTAACCACAAGGCTAGCGTGGGGAAGTGCGCTTACCTTGCAAAAGTTATCGCTCCTCATTCTATCTTTCATATTCACGATCATGACGGTTCAAGCGATCGACGTGGTTCTGGTTCAGCTTGCCCACCTCAACTCGGAGATCACGGATTTCATGTCGTAGCGCATTAAAACGCTTGTCTGTTTGACTAGATTTCTTATCCAGTCGTTTCTTCAGTTGCCCGGTGCGATAGCAGTTGAGGACGATTTGCCCAAGAAATCCCAGCACAAAAATAGCAACAAGGATGGTATGACTCGACGACCATGCTGAAAAGTTCATAGTTATCCTCTCCTACTCAAATACCTCAAACGCTCCATCACGCACAATTAGCATGATGGGATCGTAGACAGGATCACCCACAGCGTCAAAGGAGAACGTACCCAAAACCGTGTCAAAATCCGCTGTCTTGGCTAAAGCGTCACGGATTGCGTCCGATTCGGTTGACCCCGCATTTGTAATCGCATTGCTCAAGAGATAGACCGCTGTGTAGGTCAACGCACTGAACAGGTCAGGCTCCATTTCGTATTTTGCACGGAAGCCCTGGACAAAGGCTTCATTCCTAGGGGTATCTGCTTCACTTGACCACGAGGAGAACGTAATTGTCCCCTCAGCAGCACCGCCCGCCTCCTGCACACGGGGAGAACTGAGTAACGGCATAATTATCGGAATGCCCTCGCCGATGCCGACTTGACGTGCCTGAACCATAATCTCTGCCATATCCACCGGCTGCGCCGAGACAATGATGGCATCCGGATTTACCGCCTTGATGCGCGTGAGTTGCTCGGTGTAATTGCCGGCGCGGAGCAGGAACGTTTCGGTGATCAACACCTCAACACCGATTGCGTTAAGCGATTCAGAAAAGAGGGTGTCGGCACTTTGCGAATAAACGTCATCGCTCGTGGCAAGTTTGGCAACACGACGATACCCTAGCTTTTCATGGGTGAGTCTCACGCCGCGGGGGATTAACTTGTCTACTGACTGGTTAATGCGAAAAACATAATCTCCTATCGCGCTCAACCCCGCCGCAGCCGAGGAAGGACCAATCGCCACCAGACGGTTTTCTTCTGCCACGGGGAAAGCCACTTCTACTTGGGTCGAACTGGCGGGACCCAGTATCGCCACAACCCGATCTTCATGGATTAGCTTATCGAACGCTTCAAGCGCACCCTCTATCGTGCTCTTATCGTCCTCGATGATGAATCTGAGTGGGGCGCGTTGTGCCGCGTTAATTTCTGCCTGTGCCATCAGAAATCCGTTGAGATAACGTTGTATCCACGGATCGTCCGGCGATTCGATATATTTACCCGATAAAGGCAAAACGATTCCAACCGGTATCTCGTCGGGAATATGTCCCTCATCGCTATCCGAAAGAATCGAAACCAATTCATCACAGGCACAAAGCCCCGTAATGAAAAGCACACCGACAGCTAACAACGTGATTTTTTGCATATTGAACCCCCTATTTTATGCTTCATGAATGCACCGCGTTCTTTAGCGAAATTGTGGGCAAGCCCTTTAGGGTGTGGGAGTATGTCAATTAGGTTTGTTCCCAGTAAGCAGCTTCATCAGATCTTTTTGCTGGCTAAGTCCGTCCGTGATTTTAGAGAAATCCACCTCAAACACCTCGCTGATCGTTTCTTCGAGGGATAACAGGATCGATTTATACCCAGCCAGCCGCGTGATGAAGAAGATAAGCAAGTCGCGTTCAGCCCCCTCATCGTCCCAATCTGAGAGTTCCTTCTCAATGGTGACGGAACTCAACTTGAATTGACCGAGCGCGTCATTGATCCGTTGAACCTCCTTTGTATTCATGCAAAAGACCTCCCATTGGTATTTAGGGAATCGGTGATCCGTTTGACATTGACCGCTAGTGTATCGCCGAGTTCTATTTCGAGCTGGTCTATCAGATCCTTGTGTTCAGCGATTCGGATAAGCAGGTTACAAATCTCCTCTTTCTTCAAGACGCTCTTATTCAACACATCAACAGACATGGAATTGTCCAGATGTTCTATCTGTTGAGAGAGTTGTTCAATCACTTGCCGAATCTTGTCGATTGCTGTGCGGTCCATCGTTCTCCTTTCGTTTCATGAAAAGGGCGGTGGAGGCTCCTCTTGCCTATTGAGGACACTGCACAACGGATAGCTTACCCCGGTAAACCCCGTTATGCAGATCAAACCTCCACCATAAGCCGTTAGTCATCATAGGTTTTTAATGAATCTGGTATGCTGAATGTGCCTGCCAAGCCGTTGATAGAGAATTGCTAGGATTCAGGCAAGGACAACAATATCGAGCACAAGTGCTGCTTCAATGCCCGCCACACCGGCTGCTGTATACAGCCCCAACCCGACAGGGATCATAATCAAAAGCCCACGACAGACTATGACCCACCCTAACACAATAAACTTCCGAATCAGATCGATCCCCATATCCCTGCTACTTTGTTCGTACACATAGAAAACGCCACCGATTGCGACAAACACATTAAGAATCAGATTCACTTTTTGTGCAGCACCGGGGGTTGCAGGTCCAGCGGCTAGCACCGAAGCAACCGTCACGAAAAGGACATCAACAAGCAGATAAGAGAGTATCTCCTTATCGGTCAGCGATCTGTCGCTTAATTTCTTTTTGAGTGGCTGGTATCGAACAAAATACGTCGCTGCACCTCATCTGATAAAGATTTAGTTATCCCTATTTCGAGAGTGCTATACCTGCTTGATTATGAATATGAGCATCCCAACGATGAAACTGATAATCAGAATAATTAGATAGATCATAATGAATTGGCGGCAGTCAGCCAATTTCACAATATGCACCTAACTCAAAATCAAGCGAATTGTATTGATGACCAACTGCCATAAGTTGGCGGCAATCAACCCGTTTACCTGACGAAGGAGGAAAAACGCCTCTCTGATGGGCAGAGGCGCAGAGGATTGACTGCCATAAGCCGAAAGATTAGTAGATGCGGAATTCTTGCTTCACGCCGTTGACGACAACTTGATAATCACCTGGGTCCAATGTGCCGAGGGCAATCCGTTCTCGATAAAGAACTGCGAGTGCTTTACAACCTATGCTTGTTTCTTGCGTTACGGTTGTAATCTCAATCGTGATTGTGTTTCCGTGCCGGGTGTGATCGGTTGTATGGTGGTTTTCACAACCACCAAACTCGCCATGCACTTCGACAAATACTTCGACAGGATTGCTCTCTGATAACTGCACCTCCACATATACGATAGACATCTCTGCAATCACAGGACCAGAATCACCATCTGTTGACCCCTTGTCCGCGTCGGCACGTATCTCATTTACGATAATGTCACAACCGGTGCAATATACAACAGTTAGGATTAACACCCCGATAACCCAAAATGCCGGATATTTCTTCATAACTCGAATCATTAAAGCATCTCCAATGATAAAACGGGGGACGCCCGATCACCGGCAGCGTCCCCGTTATCGAAAAAACCTTTAGGTCTAAAACCCCAACATTTATGTTTGGAGCAGTTGGGGCGAAGCCTATACAGACGGCTTTAGCGGTTTTTCTTGAGACTCTGTGCAAAATATGGTACAGTTGTCTTGTCTTTCGTGGGAGAATGCTGCCCCTATCGCACGATAGGGTCTCCCCCACTCCCGTAGCATAGGCATGAAAGACAGAAAGACAGTCCCTGATGAAAACCTACAAGTTCAAGTTGCATAGTAATCACGGTAATCGTGAGTTGCACAAGACAATAGAGGGTCATGCTGATGTGTGGAATCATTGCGTTGCCCTTCAGCGTCGGTACTACGCAATCTATAGCAAATATATCAGCAAGTTTAGCCTGATAAATCACATCTCTAAGCTGAAACGATTGTCTCGGTTTACCCATTGGAATCAGTTGCCAAGCCAAGCGATTCAAGACGTAGCATCACGAATCGACAAAGGCTACCGTGCAATGTTTGAAGCGAGGGCGCAAGGCAAAGCGTGGGGTCGTCCTCGCTTCAAGCCCCGTCGTAGATACAAATCATTCACATTGCTTCAAGCCGGTTGGCAACTGTTACCGGGCAACAGTATCAAAATAGGTAAAGGTATCTATCAGTATTTCAAATCCCGTGACGTGCGTGGCACCCCCAAGCGTTGCACTATCAAACGGGACGCTATCGGTGGTGTCTATATCTGTATCTTAACTGACTATGTAGAACCCGACCCCAATCGACTCACGACAGGTAAAATCGCGGGGTTTGATTTCGGTCTGAAACGGTATCTTACCGGTCATAACGGACACGATATAGAATCGCCACAGTTTTTTAGGCGCAGTATCAATGCTATCAAACGTGCAAACCGCGCGCATTCACGGAAAAAGAAAAAATCAAAGAACCGTGAACGCGCACGGCTTGACTTGGCACGAAAACACCGCAAGATTGAACGCCAACGGGAGGATTTCCATTGGAAGTTGGCACACCAACTGACAGATGAATACGACGAGATACGGCTTGAGGACTTAAATCTACAGGGCATGAAAATCCTCTGGGGAGGTAAGGTTAATGATTTAGGTTTTGGCGATTTCGTCAAAACACTGATGTATATTGCCGACAAAAAAGGGGTCAAAATCGTGTTCATAGACAAGTGGTATCCAACGAGTAAAACTTGTTCGGTCTGCGGTGCGGTCAATGAAGCGTTGAATCTGCGTGATAGAACTTGGCAGTGTAATGATTGTGGCACGGTGCATGACCGAGACCGCAATGCTGCAATTAATATCTACCGGGTTGGGGCGTCAACCCATGAAGGAGAGGACGTAAGCCCCGATTCATCGGGCAATCCTTGTGGATAGCACAATTCCACGCCTATTGGCAAGGGACGCGCTCCGATTCTCGGAGTCCCGATAAATCGGGATAAGAAGCCCAAGCCTTTAGGTTTGGGAGTACGTCAATAGACCTGCCCGCTACTAGACGCCATGTCTTTTTAGGGAAACAGGCGGACCTAATTCGCTAAAGTTCCTTTGCTCTGAAACAGTGGGGGCGCCCCGAAGGACACCCCACCTGTTTTCCCTGCGGGGGTATCCCCACCATAAAATACCCCCTCCCTTAGCGCAGTTTTACCTGCCCTAAGCCCTAAAAGTTGTTTCAGCTCCCTATCGCTCGTAGATTCACAATCGCTTCGTTCTCACTGTTGAAATGTCTGAACGCCGTGATCAGTTTCGCCATCACAAAGTAATTTTTGAGACTGGTGCTGAGGTTCGTGACCCCGATAACCCCACCCCGTTGTGCGATCGATATATGCAACCCGACTAGCACGCCCACAGCAACACTATCTATCCGTAGGCAATCGGCAAAATCGAACAGAAAATTGGTCGGTTCAGAGGTAAGTTGCAGTTGCGTTTCAATCACCTGCTTGAACTGATTGCCTGCCGGACCGATGAGTCTTCCATGAGGCTTTAAGACGATAACACCATCTCTATTTTTGACATCAATAGTCATTACTCCCCCTTTTCACAACGGTTTTGTGTGCGGTCATACGCTCTAAGAAAGGCTTCATGTTCAGACGATGGATTGCATATATCCATCTCTACTAAAACTTTTGTCAATTCCCAGTCAACGCAACGATTCAACGCCTCGGCAGCGGGAGAAGGCGTTTCGGCTTCCGAGGACTCCGTAACAATCGGTTCTGGCTTTTGAGCAGCAGCCCTATCGCCATGAATAACCAGAACGTAAGCGATGCCGATCCAACACGCTGCTATCATACACACCCCACAAAATAGTGAGGGACACCTGTGCCTCCACTTCATTCTAACACCCCCTCTGATGGTAACAGAATCGCACCACACCCGATCCGAGCACCAGCAGCGCCCGACAGTTGGGAGGTAAAATCGTCTGCACCTGCATGGAGGATAATTGATTTACCGACAACATCTCGGTCAGACCCGGTGCCTATCTCCCAAAGGTCGGTCGTCAATTTAATCGCGCCTGTCCCATCTTGACCGATCGTTATATTACCGATGTCGCCAAGATGGAACTCACCTTCGCCCCATTCACCGTGTGCGGTATTGGTCGGATTCCAATGACCGCCAGCCGATGTGCCATCGGGCGAGCTGCAATCGCCATATTCGTGGATATGAACAGCGTAATCTCCCGGTGGAAGTCCTTCTATCTCGATATAGAGCGTGATTGTATCATCGTCTTGTATGAAGGTTGCTACGCCACTGAAGTCACCACCGATCAGTGGATCAATAAAAGCAAACGCCTCCGTCGATGTTAAAAAAATCCCTATCTCCTCTATGAACTCACAACTCACCAAAGTAATACTAATGCTTATCAGTATCAAAAACAGTACGGCAATACTTTTCATCCGTTGATCTCGTTGTTATAGGCGGCAGCCAGCCCTCAAAAAGGAAAGACCTCCAATGAACGAGACTGCCATAAGTTGGTGACAGCTAATCCGGCATCTTTGAACACTAATACCTAACATTCAAAGACAGGAGTCTCAAATCATGCCGGATTAACTGTCATAAGCTGTTACATCATCTAAAATCAGTGGCCTCTTGTGGCTGCCAATTTCGGGGTCAGCTTCATCGCTTTATCCCGATCTGCTGTCGTCCGCTATCGAACGGGCATAATCATCCATTGCGTAGTAGGCGTTTGCCCGTGCGTAGTAGCCATCAGCGAGTGAAAGCTTCAGTTCTATCACTCGGTTATAATCTAAGATAGAATGGTCGTAATCGCCCGTTTTGTGATGCGCAGTGCCACGACCGTAATAGAGCTTGACGTTGGTCGGATACAACGCTATTGCTCGGTTAAAGCTATCAATCGCACAATCATAATTACCTCGGTCATAGTGCGTCGCTGCGTGTTGGGCATACAACTCCGCGAGATGACGGTCCATATATACCTCCTACCTCCGTGTATCAGAACTATCAGACCACCCCTCACCAGAAATAACAACCTTCGACGCCTTCTGAACGGTTAAGAGAAAAGCTTGTCCGCCTGTAACGGGAATATCCCCCGGATCCCCCGCTCGTCCGATCACTTTGTAATCCCCGCCCTCGCTGAGCGTAATCAGAGGCACGTTCCCTCGAATCCCATCGAGTGTAAACAAATCACTCACGCGGTTGACTCTTTCATCTCTCAGTGGAAGCCCCACAAGGTTGAGACCAGGGATTAACATTAAGGTGCTGCTTCCGCTTGACCCCAACGGCGTGCCACTCAGATGAACCGAGACCGGGGCGTTCATGCTAGCGGCTATCCCCATATCATCGGTCAAAATCTGATCGGCAGGGGTGTTTCTGTCCGAATCACCGAAATAACCCTGCCAGTCCTGAATTTCAAAGTTATAGGTAACGAGGTAGTTCACCTTCGACGCACCGCCGAGCGCGTCGTAGAGGTCGCCAACAGATGCAATTGTCTGGGTGACCCCATTAACGGTTGTCACTTTCAGCGGGACGTGAATCAAGCTGAACCCCTTCG
The DNA here is from genome assembly GCA_965208425.1 of Candidatus Poribacteria bacterium. GTDB lineage: Bacteria > Poribacteria > WGA-4E > WGA-4E > PCPOR2b > PCPOR2b. Next base: position 1,993,606 of record OZ242335.1, read on the forward strand.
GTAACGACAAAATGTATGTTACCAGTGCCGGCTTCAGGTTAGAAAAGTGGACCTCAACGCCTCTGTCTTGGAGCGCGGGGATGTGGACATTGATTGATATATCGTTGAGCGGGTTTTCGCTTACATTGATATCTTCGCCCGTTCCCAACCCTCGATTCGCCACCAAAGGCGAGATGTCCGAGATATTGTTGTCCCATAGCCGTAAAACGACAAGGTTCGTCAGTCCCGATAGCGTAGAGATGTCCGTGATAACGTTGGCACCAAGCCGTAAAACGACGAGGTTCGTCAGTCCCGATAGCGCAGAGATGTCCGATATGGCGTTGTCGTTAAGATCGAGCACCGTCAACTGTGTTAAGACCATTAGCGGCGTGAGATCGGAGATGGTGTTACTGTTGATAAAACGACCCTCCGCCGACACATATTCACGACCAAGATCCAACCGTTGTATATTGACCGCCGTTTCAAGGCCTGTTAAATCGCTAATATCCGCGTTGGGCGCACGTAACTCGGTCAAAGTCGCCATCTCCGCCATCGTAATGGTTGCTCCGGGTGCTTTGCCGAGCGCGTCCTCTATCGCAGCACGAAGGCTTGAATCAGGAATAGATACGGTTTGGGCGGGGGTAAAGCCCGTCCAAACCGTGAATAACAAACAGATTATCAAAACGGCGCGTAAGATGATAAAAGTCCTCCTTTATTCAAAGACCTGAAGTTCGCCATCCTCGACAATCAGCACAACTGGATCATAAACCGGATCCCCGACAGCGTTAAAAGAGAATTTGCCCAGAATCGTATCGAAATCTGTGATGTTCGCCAGCGCGTCCCGAATCGCCGTTGGATCGGCGGATTGGGCATCTGAGATCGCTTTTGCCAAGATATAGACAGCGGCATACGGCTGCGCCGCCCAGACGCTCGGTTCCATACCGTATCGCGCGGTGTAATTCTGAACGAAGGCACCATTGCCCGGTGTATCAGCGGTACTGACCCAATCAGTAAAAGTAATCGCCCCTTCCGCGGCATCACTCGCCTTTTGTATCTCATCCACAGACAAAACGATACTAATAAACGGAATCTCGGAAGGAATCCCAAGCTCACGTCCTTGGGTGAGGATCTTAATCACCTCTATCTGTTGTGCCGACACAAAGATGGCATCCGGATTTGATTCCTTGATACGGGTTAATTGTGCAGAAAAATCGGTATCACCGGTCTCGAAAGTTTCCGAAGCCACAACCTCAATACCGCTATCGGCAAATGTCTTCTGGAATAGTGCGTCACTATCCCGAGAAAAGAGATCGACGCTATCCCCTATCGTTGCTACTTGCTGGTAGCCGAGTTTCTCCTGAGTCACCTTGACCCCATCAGGAATCAGTGCCTCGGTGCTGTGACTTGCCCTAAAGATAAAGTCGCCAATCTCTGTCAAGCCGGAGGCGATGACGACCGGGCTAAAAGCCACAACCCCATTTTCTTGTGCAATCGGAAAAACAGATCGCGCGACGTGTGATGTCCAGACACCGATGATGACGGGGACCTGATCTTGGTGGATCAGTTTGTTGAAAGCTGCAACAGCACCTTCAACAGTGCTTTGGTCATCTTCGGTGATGAACTTCAGTCGCACATTACTGAGTTGTGAATTGTTGATCTCTTCGAGTGCCATATTAAACCCATTTTCCATCACTAAGGCACCCGGACCAAATTCACCGGGTCCTAACACTCCCGTCTGTGGTAAAACGACACCAATAGCGATTTCTCCTTGAAGCCCTTCCATCTGCGCCGGTGCGGGGACAAGCAGTTGCTGAATCCGGTCACAAGCGGAAAAACCCACAATTAGCCCGATTATCGCTATGATAACTATGAATCGCTTAAACATTGTGATGTTCATCAAATCCCCTTTCTATTGCTTTGGATAGGCGGGGCACCCGAAGGTGCCCCTTCCCATGAACCTAACTCGTAAATAGGAACCGTCACAGTGGGGTTCCTCTATATTAGGGAGGCTGTTTCAAACCACCCTAATCCCTAATAATTGTGGTTGAGATAACCGCTCCTAATCGGTCTACTTAACATCATAAAAGCCGAAACTCGACAGAAAAAGGTCTGCTTTGCCCATTCGGTTATCATCGAAATACCAAGAGCAATATCTCCTCGGTGTCCCTCCCGTGTTTATCAGCGAGTTGCTCAATAGACATCTCAGGATTATCGACGGCGAAACCGCCCTGCTTGAGCCGATCCATAAGTGCATTGACCTCTATATCAACGACCGGGGCGAGTAGCTGAATCGAGGCCTGCTCAATCTGGTCCACAACCCGTTCTTCGGCATCTTCCTCACCCCGCATCACCGTTATCGTAACCAAACTGATGCCGACCACCCACCCCAGTGCGATAATCCCTAAACTTTTTTGAGAGAAATATCTGGTAAACGGTCGCCAATTACTCAGGATATGGAGCACAATGCCAACGGCAAATCCCACTCCAACGATTTCATGAGCGAACCTGAACGGGTCTGATGTAACAAAGAACATCAAAAGCCCCGTCGTCGCAACAAAGATACCTGCACCGATTATCAACGGCGTTGCCAACCATCGAATCTTTATGTTTTTCATACACCACCTCTCATTTTAGGATTATCATCTTCCGTGTGGCAGAATAATCTCCCGCCTGCAACTGGTAGAAATAGACGCCACTGGCAACCTGTTCCCCGAATCCGTTACGCCCGTCGAATCGCTATAGCCGTATATCTCCGTTTGGACGGCACCCGGAAAATGGTACTGCCGCATTTCGCCATTTTCCACGATAACGCCATGATACAGACCGTCGCTATCTTGGTAGTGACCCGCAGCTAGCCCATTATTACCAAGCGCGTAGAAATGAGTTTTCTGCGAGCCGGGGAAATCATAGGTCTCAAAAACGCCATCAATGAGTGTAAAGCCGACCTCCTTTTCACCGTCAGCACTCAGCGTGTAGCCGGCGTAATCCTCAAAGTCGCTACTGGCAGTCACCGCCAGAAAGTCCACCCCCGGAACCGCGATCGTCTCAAAGATATAGTTGTCGCCCACGGCGATGACACCGGGGTCAGTTGCGATCTGTTCAGCCCCGCTCCCTAAAGAAAAGGTATTGAGGCATACCAACAACATAAAGCCGTAAAATAGAACACTGGGGGTACTTTGAGTGATTGTCATCGAAATCTCCTTTATCTAAAGTTTAGGTCAAAGAAAGTAGAACAGCGGTTATCTGTTCCGAAAAAGTTGACTGCTAATTTTGCATAGTTATTTGAGAATCACCGCCGCCCGTGTCCTAGCGGAGGAGCCCTTCCTCCGCTTATTAGAGCAGCCTCCTATGCCGGCCGCCCTAACCCCTAAAACTTTCAGTCCAGAATATCATTTGATTCCGCTTAGATGAGCGTTGCTTCTCGTTCATTGAGACATACTCAAATCTAATTGGGTTTTTCCGCCTGAAATAAGAATCATCGCTTGCCCTTTGGTAAGTGGTGCATCGCCGGGGTCGCCAGTTCTGCCAACCAGATAAAGCTTGCCCCGCTGCTCAACAAGGACGCCTATAATCTGGGAGTTAATCATATCCGAGGGACGTGCATATTTCGCGGGCAGGTCGGTAAGTCCGACACTGTTTAGCCCCGGCACAATCTCAATCAATTCCTTGCTCGATAGCGGAATCCCTGTCACGCCAAGCCATGACGGCGAATCGAGGTAGATGACAAGCGCGTGGTTGGGTTGAAGTTGCAACGCGCCGGCTTTGTCCTGAGGATTCCCTGTATAAAGCAACCACTGGTCATCGACAAACAGGAAGATCCAAGCGTTGAACGCCTCCATAAACGACCAGCGGTGCCACAAATCGCCTACCGTCTCAACGCCTTCGGGGAGTACAGGGAAGCTCACTAGATTCCAGCCTTTCCAGAACTGTTTTTCCCATCGCATAAACATCACCATCGGTTCAGGCTTAGGTGCTACCGGCTCCGCTATCGGAACGGTCGGTTCGGGGTCCGGCTGTACCGGTGTCGGCGCAATCGGTTCGGGGGGATTCCGAACAGACCTCGGTGCCGGCGGTGAAGGTTGAGGTGCTGGTGTATTCACTGATGATGGAGGTGAAGGATTAGGCGCGGGCTGGTTCGCTTGCGGGCGCGGCGTCGCTCGCACAGGTCTATAACCACAATCGTTGAATTGGTCATCGTTGGATTGGTCATCAGGGAGGTCCTCAGTATAGACAGCAACATAATCAAAGTCGCTCTTTATCAGACGGTGGCGATGCTTCCCGTCAGCCGGAGTCTCATACCAATCTGGCATTGTGTGACTGATGCGAAACTCCCCATCGCATTTGCCATCGCCATGGGCGAAGACCTTTGCGTTACACATGAACACCCCGCTCATGGTCAGTACCGTGCCAATCCGAATCAGGGTTTTGCAAATTGTTTTCATAATTGAAATTGGTGGCAACGCGCCCCGATACACCAAAAGGTGCCAGACTCCGGTCCCAGTTTTACCGGTCAGGGCGCACTGCCATAAAATGATGAGTAACCAATATACTGAATCTTATAGTCTGCAATCTTTCTAACATCTGCATTACAGCAGATAAATTGTTTGAAGTGGCGTATAGTTCCCGATTGAAAATTGGTGATGAAGAACTCATCGACTTCCAACAGATGTCCTTGTGCATCAAACATTGACAACTCAAAATTTGCATAACTGATTTCAATGCCTGATAGATTTTGGATTGTTACAGTGGCATAACCAAAATGATGATCCCAATCGTCAAAATTGGAATCTGATTTGAAATGGATCTCTTCATACACAAAATCAGAATTGATAATATCAGATTCTTCAAGTGCGACTTCATAAGTGCATCCCATAAGCATGGATGTTAGAATAAAAACTTTCAGTACGCTTTTCATCGGGAACGGAGTGCAACTAAACATGCCAGCCCCTTCCGTTGTCAACTGGACTTCCTTTCAGTCCGCTTCTCATCCCCGTTGGGGGGATAACTGGCAAAATCCTTGTAACATAATTGATTCGATTGAAAACCAACGCAGGAGGAGGTGAACACAACAATGCCGAAGTCACAAGCTGACAGGGATCATCACGCAGATCAGCACAATCCAAACAACTCTGCCTATCAAGACAGAATGGACAACCACGCGGATCAGCTGAACCCAAACAATGACGAGTACCAAGGCGATAGGGAGCAGCAGGATCAAGGTGAGAAGGATAAGTCCGATGATTAACGGGCTTCTTACTCACTGGTTGTCATAAGTTATTGGAATTGGCGGCAGATTGCCCCGAAGCTCCCGAAGGAGTCAGACTCTGGCCCCAGTTTTGCCAGTCGGGGCGTACTGCCATAAGCTACTTAACGATCAACATATTACGCGTTGCAGAATAATCACCTGCCGAGAGATAGTAGAAATAGAGACCACTTCCCACAGTCTCCCCAAACTCGTTATGACCGTCCTAATACGCAGCCCGTCCCCGACTATTATAGAAGCCTGCCGATTGATAACCGAGCGAAAGAAGGCGAATCCGTTTACCAGTCGTATCATAAATGGAGACCGATACAAGACTATCCTCTGAAAGTTGATACGGGATCCATGTCTCCGGGTTGAACGGGTTGGGATAGTTCTGCAACAACTTCGTCCGCTTCGGTTGACCAATATCGTCAAGCCTGATGGACATCACCGCATCTGCCAAATCTTCAGGGATCACTTTATAACTGAAGGTATCTGATTCAACAGTGCCACCCGGACCGATAACACGGACTTCAATCACATCTCCCACTTCGACAACCCCCCGCCGGGACAAGTCAGCAGTCGCAGCAGCGAAATAATCGTCTCGAACCGATGCGGTTATGGTACTGTCCGTTCTTTGGTTACGGACAACCACCTGATAGCCATCAAACGCCGGTTTGCCTTCCAGGTGTCCACTGACAACAAACGCCCACGTCTCTTGGGCAACCCCCCTGTCCCCCCTTATCAAGGGGGTAATGGCAGGTGCTGCAGCGTGTAACCGGCATAATCCTCAAAGTCGCTACTCGCTGTCACCGCCAGAAAGTCCACCCCCGGAACCGCGATCGTCTCAAAGATATAGTTGTCGCCCACGGCGATGACACCGGGGTCAGTTGCGATCTGTTCAGCCCCGCTCCCTAAAGAAAAGGTATTGAGACATACTAACAACATAAAGCCATAAAACAGAAAACTAATTTTACTCTGAGTGCTTTTCATCGAAATCTCCTTTATCTAAAGTTTAGGTCAAAGAAAGTAGAACAGAAGTTATTTGTTCCGAAAAACTTGATTGCTCTTTTGCATCGTTATTTGAGAATTACCGCCTTCCGTGTGGCAGAATAATCACCTGCGGATAACTGGTAGAAATAGATCCCATTCGCCACAGTTTCACCAAACTCGTTACGACCGTCCCAGTAAATTGCCTTCGACCGATCCTCGTAGACCGCTGCTATCCGATGCCCAACCTCAAGCGTGCGGACAACTTGACCGGTTTGGTCATAAATGGTCAAGGTAACGAAAGCATCCGTTGCCAACCGATACGGTATCCACGTCTCCGGGTTGAACGGGTTGGGGTAGTTTGCCAACAGTTGGGTTTCTGCAGGTATCTCGTAAGCGACCAGTTCTGGTAACTGAATGAGACTCCGCTTGACATCTTCCGCAGTCAAGGTATAACGTAACAGCCCTACACCGATAAACGGGTTGGGGGACTGTGCAGAGATTTCAAGGACATCACCAACCGTAGCGGCTCGCGACGTTTCTATATCAACGACAGTGACCCGATAACCCCTCTCATCAGGTGCTGTAACAGCGGCAAATGCTTTACCCGTTGAAAGGTTCTTGACAGTCACACGGAAGCCTGACTGGTTTAAGTCCCTTTGTTCATCAACAATCGTCCCCCTCAACGCTAAAACAGGCGTCACATCACCCACCTCAATGCCCTTCAGGGACAACGATGGGGCGGCAGCTGTCTCTGAAACGTTAGTCCATGCTTCACCGGAAATAGTGACCGTTGCCGATCTCTGAGCGGTCAGGATAAAACTTTGTCCACCAGTAACGGGAATATCGCCCGGATCCCCTGCCTGTCCGACAGTCTTAAACTCTCCATCATCAGCGAGCGAAATCCCAAAGACGTTGCCACGAATCCCATCGAGCGTGAACAGGTCACTTACACGGGTTATCCTTGAGTCTCGCAAGGGGAGCCCCACAAGGTTCAGTCCTTGATTTAAGGTGATAGTCCCGCTGCCTATAGTCCCCAGCGTCTCGCCGGTGAGTTGAACCGAAACCGGGACAATCAGCCGGGCATAAATCCCCATGTCATCAGTCAAAGTTCTATCGGCGGCGGTGCCTGTATCCGAAGTACCCCAATAGCCGAGCCAACCTTGTTGGGAGTCATAGGTCATAAGAAAAATGACAGCGTCGTCCCCACCGAGCGCGGCGTAGAGGTCGGAGATGGATTCAATCGTCTTGGCTACCCCGTCAACCTTTGTTACCTTCAAAGGCACATGAATCATGCTGATACCCGCTGGTATTGACAGGGTGTATTCTGATGTCGTCGGCTTTAGGTTGTCAGCGCGCACCTCAACTCCTCTGCTTCGGAGGATGGGAATGTGAGTCTTTATTGATGTGTAGCTCAGGGGGTTTACGCTTACATCAACCCGGTCTCCCGATCCCAACCCTGTATTGGCTACAAGGGGTGAAAGGTCTGTAATGCTGTTGCGATCCAGTCGCAGTTCTGTCAACTCGGTCAAGCCTGAAAGTGCCGAAATATCCGATATAGCGTTGCTCTGAAGATGCAGCCATGTTAGCTGAGTCAAACCTGTCACTGCTGCAATGGAGGATAGCAAGTTGCCAGAAAGATTCAGTTCTGTCAGGTGGGTTAAGCCCGCCACAGGAGAAATGTCGGATATTGAATTCGTCCAAAGACTTAGGCGTGTCAACTGGGTTAAACTCACCACAGGAGAGATGTCCGATATAGAGTTACCCCCAAGACTCAGCTTTATCAGATTGGTAGCCCCTTCAAGCCCAGTCAAATTACTGATGCCCGCTTCCCGCGCTTCAAGACGCGTCAACTTTGCCATATCCACTGTGGTGAGCGATGCGCTCGATGCCTTGCCAACCGCACGCGCCACCGCAGCGTGCAGGTTCGGGTCGGGGAGGGTCACCGGTTCCGCGATGATATCATCAAAGTTAACCCTAACCCCTCTGTTTTGGAGGGCGGGGATGTGGGTCTTTATGGATGCGCGGTTCAGGGGGTTTTCCCGCACGTCTACCAAACCTCCCAATCCCGTATTGGCTACCAAGGGGGAGAGATCTGATATGTTGTTGGAATGAAGATTCAGATATGTTAGGTTAGTCAAGCCAGAGATTGCTGAGATGTTCGTAATGTTGTTCCAACCAAGCCCCAACACATTTAGGCTAGTCAAGCCTGATAGGGACGATATATCTGTGATGACTTCATTGGTTTGAAGATTCAGATATTTCAACTGGGTCAAGCCCGTCAAAGGTGAGAGATCCGAGATAGGGTTGGCACCAAGCAACAGAACTTCGAGATTGGTCGCATGTTCCACCCCAGTCAGATTCCTAATACCCGCGGACATTGCTTCAAGACGAGTTAAAGTTGCCATATCTGCCGGGGCTATCGGTGCTCCCGGTGATACTCCAAGCACATCTTCAATCGCGGTGCGGAGGTTTTGGTCGGGGATGTCCACCATAGCCTCCGCCACGGCAGTGAAAGTCACTGCACCCGCAATGCCAGCAGCAGATACAGAGACGGTGTTTGTTCCGAGATTGTCCCCTAGTGTGAGCGTGCTTTCTGCCCTGCCGTTGTGATCGGTTGTGGTGCGCGTGGTGCTCAACATTCCATTGCCTGCGGTAACGGTGAATGTCACCGAAATTCCTTCAAGTGCCGAGAGGGTCTCATCCCGCACTTCGATGACAAATGGGTTCGATAGAACTGTGCCAGATATACCACTCTGGTTATCGCCTGAAACTTTTGAAAGTCCGGGCGTTATCAAGTTAAGTGTTGAGGTAATAAGGGCCCTTCCTGTTTTTTTTACAGCTTGAAATAGAGCGATGTCTCTGCCGTTGGCATCTTTGATTAGGTATATAGCACCCGGTCTAGTGGGGGTCCATTGATCCCGATGCGGACGAAGACGCTTCCAAAATCTTGCCGTGCCATCCCGTGACACCCAATACAGTAGAATATCCGCCTGGGTAAGGTTAATGAAGGCGATCATCGTCCAAGAATCGGCAATTCTTGATTCATTTAGAATGCGCAAAAAGCGCGGATCATATGGGCTCAAATCCACCCACTTACCCTCACCAGCGCTGTTTGGGTTGCGGAATTTTTTATACGTTTCAACTAACTCTTGAGATGGTTGAAACGTTGGAGCATCCTGCGGGTTAAACCCCTGAAGATGCGGCAGATGCGTCCGCTCCCCAAGCGGTGTGTATTGCCAGTTGCTGTCGTCGTAGACTTCAGTCAGTAGTGACGCTAGAGGCGGGTCATACGTTTTCAACTCTTGCCGCGTATCGCCAGTGAAGCTGCCCCCGCCCTGTGGGTAAAACCAAGCATGTGTCCCTTCTGCCCAGTATTCCTCACTGTTTGATGCAGCATAAGTGCCTTGCCATAATCCGTTCGCTATTGCCCTATCATACGCACGCTTGAGCCGGTCATCAAACGTCGGATCAACGACCTTCAGTCCGAACAAGTGTGCGACATGAGCGAGTTCGTGAATCAGAGTGCTGTAACCACGGGATAAAGAACTATCCCTAAGCACATTTTCTTCGCCGGTGGTGGGTGTCGGATGTCCTACAACTGCCCTCCCACCCTCACCCCGTATATCGTATACAAGAAAATCGACGTGATTGGGACTGAATTCAGGGATGTCCGAGAGCACCTCGTTATGAGCCATTATCACAAAATGCACTTTTTTTTGCACAAAAGCGTTTATCAGGTCCCGACGATCCCCAACCATCTGCCAAGTTAGCCATGCAGTTTCCTTTAAGGCGTAAGGACTTACCTTCTCCGATCCCAAAACAGGAAACCCCTCGACGTTAATCCACTGCTGATAAAACGGATCCAAATCAAAAAATTCACGGACAGCCGGTGGCGGTGGCACAGGCTCAGGGATGTTATTAACATCAAAAGGTTCATTTGCAAAAGGGACATCACTAGCCCCTGCCACGACGAACGCTGGGGCGAGGGTGCCGATTATTGTTGCATATAGGACTAAAACAGGAGTAAAAAAGACAATCCGTGAGAGTTTGTAGAAAACGCTATAGGATTTGATCATAAACCGCCCTTTCGTTGGTTATATGCGTTGGATCGTGCTCGGCACTTTGGGCAGGTTTTGTATGGTTCACCGTTCGGCTTGATGTCAGAACTCAAACGGGTGCCACAGTTGCATCGACCCGTCCCTCGATACTTCGCTCGGCGCCGGCTCATCGTTTGCAAACAGTTACTACAACGCTTATAGCCAAGGCGGATCTCACGACCACACCAGCAGCGTCCCATCGCATGATACCGACGCTGTCGGGCTTGGATTTTCTTGATGTTCGCACGGCGTTTGGATTCGGTCATACAGGTAGACGATCCCCTGAGTAGCAGACACTCCGCCTAAAGATAAACTTCGATATTGTATAAATGGGAAATCCTTCCAACCTTCCTTGGTCTCGATTTATCGGACCCATTCCCCGTCCAAGGGGAGCGACAGGCAACACCGAGGAGGGTGAAGTGGACTCCTGCCGCAGAAAGGATAACTAACTAATAAGCATAAACTGTGCCAACGTTCGATTGAGCGGGGGGCGAACCCCAACAATTCTTTGATAGGCTTGTCTTTGCAGGATACAGGCGGGCAGATAGCGTGAGAGTAAATGGGTTGAAACTGTCGCAAAATGCGACAATTAAAATCAATTAAGTGGGAGAATAGCGGCGGAAAGTCTGTAATAAAGCTAGATAGAGTCGGGGTTGTCGCATAACACTACACTGTTTTTCGCATTTTACGACAATCGAAAATACTTATTGGTACATTGCGCTGCGAAGAGATGATTCCATTTTCCGATCTTCATGTTTCACGGAATGACAAATCGGTTTGAAGCCAAGTTCTTGGGGACTTTAATCCGACTCGACGAGTTGATACAACTTCAATTTCCGATAAAGGGTTGATCGGTCAATGTTCAAGGCTTGGGCGGCCTTTGTGATATTATTGTCCGTCACCCTGAGTGCGTGAGCCAACGTTTGACGTTCTACCTCTTGAAACAGCGGGATCTCTGTTGGATCACGGAAAAAGAAGATAGGTTTGGAAGAGATCGTTGACAGAATCTTTGGAGGCAGATTACTCGATTGTAACTGTTCTGTGGTCTCAAGCAGAACGGTGCGTTCAATGGCGTTTTCCAATTCGCGCACGTTGCCGGGAAAGTCATACTGCATCAATAATTGTAAGGCATCGGCGGAAATCGCTTTAACGGATTTCTTCATTGTTTCGGCGTATTTTTTTACAAAATGGTCCGCCAAGAGTGGAATATCTTCGCGCCGGTCTTTAAGCGGAAGCACCTCAATTGGGAAAGCCTCAATCCGATAGAACAGATCTTCTCTGAAAGTGCCCGCTTCCACCGCCGCTTCTAAATCCTGATTTGTCGCTGTTAGTACTCGGATGTCAATTGGGATATTGGCTGTACCGCCGACACGCTGGATCTGCCGCTCTTGAAGGACACGCAACAATTTCGCTTGTAGAGCCAATTGCATATCACCAATTTCATCAAAAAAGATAGTCCCTCCATCCGCTTGTTCAAATTTGCCGATTCGTTTCGTTGTGGCACCGGTGAATGCCCCTCGTTCATGCCCGAACAGTTCGCTCTCAATGAGTGTTTCAGGAATGGCAGCACAATTGACCGTGATAAAGGGACCCGCTTTTCGAGGGCTATTCGCGTGGATAGCACGTGCGACCAATTCTTTACCAGTACCGCTTTCTCCTGAAATAAGCACCGTAATATCACTTTCTGCTGCCCGTTGCATCAGCGCGAACATCTGCTGCATGTTTGGGCTTTTGCCTACAATTTCATCAAAGGGGCGGCTCGTTTCAAGTTCGGCGCGTAAGATGTCACGAACAACGCATAGACAGGCTATAACCTCCTGATTCTCATCAAATAAGGGGATAGCACTAGCCCTGATGTGAATTCCCTCCGGCTGTTCCTTATTGCGTATAAAAAACTCTTGATCTCTTATTTCCTCGCCGTGGGAGATATGTGTGAGAATCTGATCCATTGGAACGCGTGTCTCTTTGTCAGGATAAAAAATACCGTACGTTTCAGACCATTTACTGGGTAATGTATCCGGGGGCTCCGCACCGAAAATCTGTGGCATACTTGGATTGGCGAACAATATTTCACCACCTTTACCCAGCACCGCGATACCATCATACATACTATCAAAAACGGTCTTCAACAGTTGGGTTTGATGGCGTAACTCGCTGATGGTTTGGTTTAATTGCCCCGCCATCGTTTTATACTTGGTGATGTCGTGAAAGGTTATAACGATGCCGGTACGGTTTCCTATCCCGTCTTTGATGGGTGTGATGTTATAGTCTATAGGGATTTCTTGACCAGATTTCGCAATGAGGCGAGTATTATAGTCGTCCCCAGAAGCAGAAGACAATCCATCGGCAGTAACAGATCCTTTTTCAAATACCTCTATCAAAGATGTGTCTTTTATAAGATTCCCTCCGTTTCCAACAGAAATATCGAGAATATCCGTTACCTGCTTTCCAGATGCTTCTTCTATTACCCAACCTGTCAAGATTTCGGCAGCCGGATTCATAAATGTTATCAATCCCTCTCGATCCGTGGCAATTACGGCATCACCGAGACTGTTGAGAATTGTAGATAGCCGTTTCTCATTTTCTGTGTTTGCCATTCTTTCTCCGTGAGAATCATGTTCCGAAACCGATTATAGTAGTAGGCACACTCCGTGTGCCGTAACTCCGCGAATCTCGATCTATCAAGGCTCGTTCATAGCGTCCAATTATGGTGAATTCTAAAAATAAGTAGACATTTACCAATAACTCCGACCTGCGCGAAGTTTCCCAAGTCCCCCTGCAACTTCCTTGACTCCGGCTTCCCCCTGATAAGGGGGCTAGGGGGGTAGAGGGTTGGGGATTATTGAGAGTCTCTAAATAATTCTAAAATCTACTATGATTCTAAGATCCACTAAGGATAATTATACAAATTATCCCGTTCAGGAGACGACTCTTGAGCAGGTTCTTGGTTTGCCTGAAACTCACGCAGAATACAGTTCACAATCTCTTCGCTATACGCCTGCGCGTCAATCCTGTTCTGGTTGGCTTCCCACGTCATTCGAGCGGCTGCCTCAAAATACTCGGAATGCCTGTAGGCATCTAGAATATCAACCCCGCGGGAAAATGTGCCGTGTCCAACCCAGTAGATGATATGGCGCATTTCATGACGCTGACTTGCTGGGAGGTCTTCGCCCTTAAAGAGGTGTAGGCTCTCATAGGAAAGTTCTGGAATGCCCGGTGCCCGTTCTTGCACAAAACCGATTCCACCGGATTTATCGTACATAATAGGGGTTTCTGGTTCATAGCCTCTCAGGAAATCGTAGAATCGCGAGGCGTCCCCATGTTCACTCCGGGAGATTAGGTTCAAGAACTTGGGTTGCAGATGTACCAACGCCTTGAAACCATCTACTTCAAGTTGTTCAAAAATTAGCATATAGTGAAACATCTCGCTCGTCGGTTTCGGAGGCTTTGTCTGACTTTCGTCGAGTGCGGAGAGTGAGGGTGTACCGAAACGCATACGATAATGCACACCATCATCTTCCACTTCAACGATTGTCAGATTAAGTGCCGGATGTTCCAAAGAGATCATGTCCAACCGTGAGCCGGACTTTGTTAAGAGGACATGTCGCCCCGCCAACCCTTTCACCGTAATTGCTGGAGGCAAGGCGTAGCGGGGCGATTCGTTGTGTGGAAGGAGACAAGCTTCAGCCACTTTCTCTGATAGGAGCGCGCCCATATTACCCGCCGAAGCCCACAGATAGCCGTGTGCGTGAGCGTGGCTCCCTACCCAGCCCATCTGTCCAATCAGAACCCCCAATTCGCTGTCGGAGTCAATTGGTCGTAGGCGGGTTTGATATCCCCGTTCAACCCACTGCTGGTAGCGATAACTCCGAGCAGGCGGCGGCGATAATTCGTTCGTCAAGTAAGGATTTGCTAACATCGAACCGGGCATAATAATTCGTTCCTTGGTCTTCCACGATTATGTGCAGACACAAAATCCCGATGGATCCCCGATAAATCGGGACAGGCAGGATTAAGAAATCTACCCCTAGTTTATAGCAATCGTTGTAGTTGCGTTACTGTCGGTCGACTTTCTAAAATCGACATTCTTATGTCTGGGCTTTGGAAATTTTGAAAAATATATCACGATTGTCCAATTTTATCAATCACTTTCTAAGAGCCTGTTTGAAAAGTCATTTGATACGGTTAGGACTGACGTAGTTGGTTCATAAGTCCCCCTGATAAGGGGGATTGAGGGGGTTAACAATAAAAAAATCTCGCGCCGTGTACTAAATTTGCGTAAGTCCTGTCTTGTTAAAACAAGTTCTAAGTCAAAAGTAGTAAGCATACTCCGTATGCCCGTATGCCGTAATCTCCGTATACTGTGACTGTTTCTGGTGTTGAACATAAGTGTTTAAGCGTGTAATTCTTAGGTCACTAGAAATGTGCCAAATGAGGAGATCGATTGTTTTTTCTGGATCGACCCCGTATCTTGTGACATAATATAACCTAAGTTGCTAGTCGTCCAACTCGCTCGGCTTGGATAGACATATCCAAGCCGTTTCTGGGCAGTGCGGTGGATTTGCCAATCCACCGTGAGCGATAATGGGCTTTATTCAGTTCCCATTCTCCCGTTTTACGACATGTTCCATAATTAGCAACTTGCGTTAATATAACGCAAGTTGCTAGTGTATTATTTGGTGATGAGCGTAATCATAGTAGTGATGAGAAACAAAACGACCTTTATCTCGAATCCAGCGGCAGTGACCGCATGAATAGAGCGGGGTAGCCGTTGGGTGATTAAACTGTTTGTCACCTCTATCCGCTTCCTGTGGTGATGGTGTATGTAAACTTCGTCCCCTTGATATTGCCGCTTGCTGTTTTTTTTGCGCAACGGTTTGAGCATGATACCCGCTTCAGCTAAGGCATCTTCAATCCCATAATTGCAGTAAGCTCTATCAGCATAAACGGTTGCCCCTTGAGGTAAATCAAACGGATAACACCGCAACCCTAAAACATCACCAAAACTGCCCGGTGTTAAGAAAAACTCAACCGGTACACCGCTTTCAGTGACCATCAGATGCAGTTTGAGTCCATAGAAGTATCTCCGTTTGCTGGTTATCACCCCACGCCAGACTTCCCCTTGATAAAGTTTTGCATTAGAGATACGAATGGGGTCACACGCTGGGACGGGATACGAGTCGATGACATAGAGTTGGTCTGGGTTTTGGGCTTTACAGTCTGTGGCAAGTGATTCAAAAAGTGTCTGAAACATCGGTGCAATTTGATGAAGTCTTCGATTGAATCGTGTTTTACTGAGCATATTGGGAATATATCCCTGCTCCTTGAGTAGCTGTCGTGCCATCTGTTGATTGCCACCGAACAGTTCTGCTGCGACTAAGGCAGTGGTCATTACTTCTGCGGCAGACATTTTGGCTCTTGGGTCGTCTTGATAGCCGTGTTCAATTAACAGATCGTCACAAAGTGTATAAAATGCTACGATTACTAAGTCCATGGGATTCTCCTGTTTTAAGAGTTTTGTTTTGCCTAACAAACACTCTAACGGAAATTCCATGGATATTCAACTAGCAACTTGCGTTAATATAACGCAAGTTGCTAGTTGATAAACCAAGCACTATAAACCGAGTTTTTTCTTCAAAACTCGGTTTCTCTCTGACTCTAACAACTTGGGTTATGTCATAAAATAGTAGTTGTAGTGCAAATATTGCTAATCGTGGCGCAGATTGCCCAATCTACGATCCATTCCCCGCTACAAAATCAACGAAACTTGTGCGTCAGGCGTACAAACTTTATGTGACAACTCAACCTAGGAGCTGACTAGCAACTTAGGTTAATATAACTATGGTGGATCTTAGAACACTCCCAACCGGTGCGGCTAGGAAACCTTGGTCACGATTTATCGGACCGCGCCAACCGGGGAGTGAAAGTGTCTATCTATTTTTATGATTCACTAAAGAAGTTCGTATTAATGTCCATAAGTGAAATGTGGGGATCATCAGGAGCACACTATGCAACTAGCAGAATTGATTATCGCTGAAGCAAGAGGGCGAGGCTTACGGCATTTCTTCGGTCTACCGGGCGGTGGATCTCCGCTGGATATGATGGAAGCTGGAAGACGGTTGGACGTTAGTTTTGTGAGTGTTGCCCACGAATCGTCCGCTGCAATAATGGCAGCCTACTACGGCCTGATGAAAAATACAGCGGGCTTGGCGTTATCAGTCAAAGGAATTGGCGCAGGTAATCTCGCCGGAGGTGCAGCCAACGCCTATTTTGAGCGGATGCCGGTTGTCTGCCTCTGTGAGTCGTCACCAATGCATATTACGCAGAAAGAGATGGTACAGCACTGTGACCACGCCCAACTGTTCGGTGCTGCCGTGAAGTACCAAGATACCTTAACCGCTGCTAACGCAGCAGTCTCTGTGCAGGAGGCAGTCTTTCAGGCGACGGACGGCCGTCCCGGTCCCGCACTCTTAAACCTTCCTTCGGATATGGGATTGGTTGAATGTGGTGATCCTCTGATCCTCAAGGTTTCACCGTCCGCAGCCTCACCTGACCATGTTCAACTTACCGCCGCCCGTGAATTCATACAAGCTGCTTCCCGACCGGTTGTCATTGCAGGCACAGACGTTGTGCGAGCAGGAGCTACCAAAGAGCTGCAAACTCTAGTCGAGAACATCGGCGCTGCAGTACTGGTCAATATGGATGCGCGTGGTGTCTTACCAGAATACCACCCTCGCTGGGCGGGTGTCCTTACTGGCAACTACGGTCCCAACATCATTGAAACCGGAATCATGAGTCAAGCGGACGCTGTGCTGTTGATCGGAGCAGACTCAATGATGACACATGTTCCGTGGGACGTTGACCTCCCAACTTGTGAACTTACTCTCCGAGCAGAGTACGAAACGCTGTCGCCGGATCCGAAAGTGCGGGTGGACGGAGATCTGAAAGAAACGCTGAAAACGCTATCTACACACAATCAACCCGGTTTTTCCGATGACCAGATCCAAGGGATACGCCGACTGGTTCTCCAAAATTTCAAGCGACCTGAAGGTGCTCAATTCACCGCCCAAGACATCATTGAAATCACCCGTGCCGTACTGCCGGCAGAAGGTGTCCTATTTTCGGAGACAGGTGCTTATATCGCCATGCTTGAGCATCTCTGGCAGGTAGCGGATCCAAACACCTATTGGGGAACAACCGGTGGGCGAACGATGGGGTTGACCGTGCCAGCTATTCTCGGTGCAAAGCTAGCAAGACCCGACATGCTTGCGGTAGGAATCGGTGGAGACGGGAGCCTATTGATGCGCTTGGGCGAACTGGAGACCTTCGCTCGTGCCGGCGTTGCGGTGCCACTAATTGTCATCAACGATCAGGCACTGGGAACGATGAAGTCTAGACAGAAATCGCGTGAGATGCCTGAATATGCTTTGGATTTCCATTCTGTCGATTTCGCTGGAATCGCCACAGCGTGTGGTCTGAGAGGAGTTACAGTAGGCACACCTGAGCAGTTTGAGAGTGAGTTGAAGTTGGCAATAGACGCAGATCGAACGACACTGATTGACGCACGGGTTGATCCACAAGCGTATCAAGATAGCTTTGGGCCGACGATTGGTGTGCTTGCTTGAGTTAATCCCGTGCAGCCGAAGTTTTATTAAGGAGGAAAACGCCGCGAAGATGAAAGCAGTGGTCCTGCACTTGACACCCGGAAAACTATCTGTTACGGATCGTCATTCTCGGAAAGACCCCATACGGAGAAGAGGTTTCATTTCCCTTCCACGTCATGATGGGCGAGCGTGAAATTGTGCGTACCTCCTACGGGATGAGTCGATAGCGCGTTGACTTCCCACGCCTAGCGAACCTGTATATGGAAGGACGATTCCTACTTGATGAGATGATTTCTATGCGACCGTCATTGGAGGAAATCAACGATGGCTTCGATGCCTTGGAGAAGGGCGGCGTGGCGCGGTCACTGGTCGTTTTTGATCCGTAGTGTTACTTCGGATATACCCATACGGAAAATAAAACTTGATGGAATTAGCTTTTGCGTGTATCATTTCCATCTGAGTTATGGAAAGAATAAGCGATCTATGGATTGGAAACGTGACGCAGGGACACTAAGTGGGTTGATATTCTTTGTTTTTGCAAATAAACGAATCGTGATGTACTTTACCACTCATCATAAGTGAAACCAAATTCAGACGTAAAATGAGCCCTCCCCAAGTGACACCCAAAATATCTGGTATTATCCTTGCCGCGGGGCTGTCTACCCGCATGGGTGAACCCAAGCAACTCCTTCCTTTTGGCAACAGCACGATTATTGAAACTGTGATCGATAATCTGCTCGGATCCAAACTGAACGAAGTGATCGTTGTTGTTGGACACGAGGCTGAGAAGGTTCAAGCACGTATCCAGCACAAACCTGTCCAAATTGTATTCAACCCGGATTATCAGGAGGGCATGCTGACGTCCGCACAGTGCGGTGTGCGGTTAATTTCAGCCTCCGCCGATGCGTTTGCGATGACACTGGTAGATTTACCGCTCATCACGCCGGATTTGGTTAATCTAGTTATTGATACCTATGTCCAAGCAGAAGGTGGGATTGCGGTGCCGAGTTATAACTATCGTCGCGGACATCCGGTAATTTTTGACCGACGCTACGCTGCTGAAATCCTCACACTAAGTGAGGATAGCGGCGGGGTTCGGTCGCTATTTAAAAAATATGCAGATGACATCCACTACGTGACTGTCGATACCGATCGAGTATTGACGGATATCGACTATCGGACAGATTACGAGGAGGCGTTACGAAAATCCTCGTCTGCGTGAAAATGGGATAGCCGATTAAAATTTAGTGAATCATAAAAATCAATAGACACTTTCGCCCCTCGGTTTCGATCCCCCGATAAATCGGGGTAAACTAATTATCGGGGCCGGTAGGTGCGTTTTTCGAACCGCACCGCATAGTTGCCGTGGTGGGTTGAAACGGCGCAGTTGGAAACAGTACCTACCCAACTGGAGAACGGTAGGCGAGGTTTCTAACCTCGCCGATTTGCAGTGTCCAAGTAATTCTAAAATCTACTATTTAACCATAAAAGGGTAATAAATGATTGAATCAATTGAAGAAGTACAAGAGACATTTGTGGAACAGAGTTACATCGCTGATCGAGCGTTGGCGACAACAATCTACTTAGCACATCACCTGAACAAACCAATTTTCCTTGAAGGTGAGCCCGGCGTGGGCAAAACAGAAGTTGCAAAGGTTTTGGCGAGCGCGACCGGTGGGAATCTGATCCGTTTACAATGCTACGAAGGACTGGACGTAAACAGTGCGTTGTATGAGTGGAATTATACGAAACAGATCCTCCAGCTACGCATCGACGAAGTCCGAGGCATGGACAAAGAGCAGATTGGTGAAGACATCTTCAGTGAGGATTTTCTGCTAAAACGTCCGCTCCTTGAAGCCATTCAGACTGATGGCGCGGCACCACCTGTGCTACTCATTGATGAAGTAGATCGAAGTGATAGCGAATTTGAAGCGTTCCTCCTCGAAATTCTGTCGGATTTTCAGATTACTATTCCGGAGATTGGAACCATTAGTGCCAAACATATTCCTTATGTGGTGTTGACCTCAAATCGTACACGAGAGATCCACGAAGCCCTGAAACGTCGATGCCTCTATCAGTGGATCGACTATCCGTCGGTTCAGAAGGAATTCGCGATCGTTAAAGCCAAGCTACCGCATATTGACGATATGCTCGCACAGCAACTTTGCAACCTGATGCGGGTATTTAGAGAAGGAGATTACTACAAAAAGCCGGGAGTCGCAGAGACATTAGATTGGGGATTAGCCCTCATCGCGTTGGGTAAAGACGGGTTAGATCCCGCCATCGTTGATGAAACGCTCGGATGCATTTTCAAATATCAAGATGATATCCAGCGTGCCCGAGAGACAGGTTTGGACAAGATGGTAGATGGTGCCAAGAGCGATTCTGAGGCTATCGACGTTGAAAAGGCAGATTGGCGGTATATGCGCGGATAAAATCAGGCTTACAGGATTGTCCTGATTATCCTAAAAATCTAGTAAATCCTACTTGGACTTAACCTATGACAACCCAACAACCGCTCCTTCAAGAGATTACAGCCTTCTGTCGGTTACTCAAGCAGATGGGCGTAAATGTTACCACGACGAATCAGATCAGTTTCTGCCGAAGCGTTGAATTAATCGATATTGGACGACAACAGGATTTCTACGACGCCGCCAAGATGAACCTGATCGCCAATGAGTCGGATCGGGCGGCATTTGATATCACCTTTGATTGGTTCTGGAGATATCCACGTCCCGATCCACAGGAACTGGGGCTTGATGCGGAAGAAGAGCAGACGATGTCCCTTGAGGATCTGCTCAATGCCGAAGACACAGTGGTAAACCTAGACCAGTGGACAGAGATGGAGGACGATAAAGAGGAGGGAGAAGAAGATACCGTTGCCTATAGTGCCGAGCATGTTTTAACCCAGAAGGATTTCGGCCAGTTCACGGAAGAGGAGATGCAAAAAGCGCGAGAGGTCATCGCTAAACTCGTTCCACTGTTGGCAACAAAACTGAGCCGCCGGAAAAAGACCAGTACCAAAGGGAAGACGATCGATTTTCGACAGAGTTGGCGTAAAAACATCGCCTACGGTGGGGAGCCACTGAAATTGATACGGAAACGTCGAAAGGTAAAGAAAAACAAGATCTTACTGCTCTGTGATGTCAGTGGATCGATGGACTACTACTCCACTTTTCTGATTCAGTTTATCTACGGGATGCAGCAAGCGCTTGAGGAGGTCGAAGTTGCCGTTTTCAGTACAGAACTCACGAACATCACCGGGCTACTCCGCCGCAAAGGGCTTGAAGAGGGACTCCGCGAAGTCGCACAGGTTGTACCTGATTGGTCGGGAGGAACGAGAATTGGTGAGAGTATCGTTGCCTTCAACCGCGAGTTTGGACGCTCTTTCTCTGCGTACAGAACTGTGGTCATTTTAATCAGTGACGGTTGGGACCGGGGCGAAGCGGATATCCTCCAGAAGGGGATGGAGGTGTTGCATCGTCAAGCGTATAAGTTAATCTGGCTGAACCCCCTACTCGGCAGTGAGGGGTATCAGCCAATCTGTCGCGGTATACGCACGGCGCTGCCGTATGTTGATTATTTCTTGCCAGCTCACAACCTCGATAGTCTAATCCAATTGACGAGAGTATTGACGCCGATTTGGGCAGATTAAATGGACGCATCAAAGGAGGGACGGCAGGGCGGGTAATCTGGATCTTATCTCTATTGAGATTGACCATGCTTGTCGATACGCCAGAATGGGATGGAGGAAGGTAAACACATTTACGGATTACGCATTACGGATTACATTTCACGTTTCACGTCCCGATACATCAAAGTCCACATCTTGCCGGATGCCGTATCTTACGCTTCGCTCGGATGGATTCTGTGTGTGCCGCTTATTCTTTTGACCTGTGCCTCCCCACCGCTTGTTGTTCCAGAGTACGGAGCACGAGCCCCCGATTTCACCCTCAAAGATCAGAATGATCAAGAAGTTCGACTGAGTCAATTCCGTGGGGAAAACGTGTTACTATTCGGCTTCGATAAAGATGGTGTGGATAACGGGGGAACATGGCTAAATCTATTCCTTGAGCGTTATGCTGAGGGGATGAAGATTCTCCCTATTGCCGATGGATCTAGTATGCCTTTCTCTGCACGTCTGTTTTTGAAGGGCAAGGTTAAAGCCGAAGCCCAAGACGCTGCGGAAGAGTTTAATTTGTCCAATTTCCTATTGGACTGGACAGGTGAAATCTCTCGGCAGTATGGAATGGCTCCCAAGATCCCCACGATTGTGCTGATCGATCGTGCTGGTCACATTCGACTGGTGCAGCCCCTTCCATCGTTAACCGAGGAAGGGGTGCGAGGTGTTCTGGATCAGATTGACTGGCAACTCAGGTAAAAACGGATATGTAAAGGTATTTTCATAAAACGACATTGTTCATTGACAAGCAAAGGATTAATGCATGACAAACTTTAAGACATTCCAGATACTCCTGCTCATGGCTCTATTTCTCGTTGCAGGTTCTCAAACTGTATCTGCCCAAATAGCGCAGGAGGCTTTTGCTATCTTTGAAAAGCGTTGTTTCAGCTGCCACGAAACCGGTGCTCCCTTTGCAGCTGTACTCTTAATAGAAGATCACAGCGTACTCATCGAAAAAGGAGCGGTTATTCCGGGGGACCCTAATGCATCTGAATTGTATAAACGGCTCCTTGCAGACGGTGGTGCACTGATGCCACTTGGCGGGCCTCCCCTACCCGATGCAGAGATTGAAACCGTTAAAAACTGGATCTCAGCCGGCGCACCCGATTGGGCAACGCCTCCCCCTAGTATCAGCCACACTGTTTCCGGGACGCCTATTCACCCCGGTGATCGCTTTACCGTTAACATCAACGCAGAAACTACCTTCGACGTGGCAAAGTGGCAGCTTGATGTTGCCTTTGACCCCGTTGCCCTCGAAGTCGTTGGTGTAAGTGAAGGCAATTTACTGAATATGGGCGGTGGAACAACCACCTTTCAGGGTGGGAGCCGTGATAGCGCAGCGGGTACACTTACAGGGCTCAGTGCGGAGCGTCAGGGTGACCAGGGTGTGAGTGGGGCTGGCACTCTGCTTCATGTAGCATTCAGGGCAATATCGAACGGTGAAACCAAAGTGACACTGCAAAACCTCCAGTTCAATGCTAGCGACGGGTGGAGCGTCCCTGTAGATCCCTATGAAATCACCCTCACTGTGGAGGAACAGGTTGTCGCGGGCGATGTGAATGGAGACAGGCAGGTGAATATTCTGGATCTGGTTTTCGTAGCACAGCAGTTGGGGAAAACTGTACCCGCCGACTCACCGGCCGATGTCAATGGCGACGGTGTCGTCAATATTCTTGACCTCGTCCAAGTGGCACAACATTTCGGTAACACAGCAGCTCCCGCAGCAACGATGATCGCAGGGGAAAGTGTAGACCCTGCAACGATAGCGGCATGGATAGCGCAGGCGCGATTAGAGGAGGACGGCTCGCTTGCTTTCAAACAGGGTATAAAGAATCTTCAAAACCTGTTAGCTTCGCTGATTCCCAAAGAGACTGCATTGCACCGTAACTATCCGAATCCGTTTAACCCGGAGACATGGATTCCGTATCAGTTAGCCGCCCCCGCAGAGGTGGGGCTGACGATTTATGATATGAACGGAGGGTTGGTTCGTCATATAGCGTTAGGGCATCAGACGGCAGGTATGTACCGGAGTCGCAACCGGGCGGTATATTGGGACGGACGCAATCAGTTCGGCGAATCTGTCGCCAGTGGTCTCTATTTTTACACGCTGACGGCCGGAGACTTCACAGCGACGCGGCGGCTGGTGATATTAAAATAAAGCACAACGTTCATCACGGTCAAATAACTTTTCTATCTTTCTCCCACTGAGGCGATACTAAGAATAATTGGGGTGGCTTATATAAAAAGAAAGTGTAAAACGGGGTGGACCTACCCGGACATTGGGTTAATTGTTGTAGAGGCTACCCTTGTGGTTGCCCTGACTTATGGTTGCTGCTAGACACAATTGCCTTTGGGCAGGCACAAGTTGCTTTGGATCCCGATTCCATCGGGGACCTGCCCCCCTACCGTTGCACTAATTCTTAACATGAGCGTTGGGGTTAATTCTAAACCCAGATATAAGAAAACATACATCAAATACGAATATAAGGAGTCTTCAAAATGCAAGTACAGGCTGCGGTAATGCCAGAACCGGGACAAATCGAAATTCGTGAATTTGACAAACCGACCCCCGCCGACGATGCACTACTTCTTCAGGTAGACCAAGTCGGTATTTGTGGTAGCGACAAGCACATGTATCTCGGTCATACGAATCTGAACTTCCCTGTGATTCCGGGGCATGAGGTCGTTGGCACTGTCGCGGAAATTGGCAAAGACGCAAATCAGGTGATGAATGTGATGGGCGGACCGATTAAAGAGGGGGATCCAGTAACGGTCGTGCCCGGCTCAAAGAACTGCGCGAAATGTTACTACTGTCTGCGTTTTCCGCACCGTCCAACTTTGTGTACAAGTCGAACGATTTATGGGTTCAGCAATTGTGAAACCCCGCCTCACCTGACGGGGGAGTTTTCTGAGTATACCTACATCCACGGCAACTCTTGGGTGTTTAAGGTGTCAGAAGGAATCCCCGAAGTGCTGCGCGTCTTGACAGAGCCAGTCGCCGTTGCAACCCGTGCGGTGGAACGGGCACATGCGCCGGGCGTGCCGCAAGTCGGTGCCGGATACGGCATTGGAGATAGTATCGCCGTTCTTGGATGTGGCCCCATTGGACTTCTCGTGATTGCGGTGCTTCGTAGCACCGGTGCGGGAAAAATTATCGCCACCGATATTGTGGACAGTCGTCTGGATATGGCGAAACATATGGGGGCAGATGTCGTTATCAATGTTGGTGAAACCTCCCTTGAACAACGCCTTGAACAGGTGCAAGATCTCACGAGCGGAGCCGGAGCAGACATCGTGATCGAATGTGCCGGGTTGCCGGGTGTCTTCGCTGAAGGTATAGAGCTTGTCCGCCGCGGCGGCAAAGTAATTGAGGTGGGACACTATACCGATTCAGGTTCCGTGGAGGTGCGTCCACACCAGATCTGCAACAAAGATCTCGACATCTGCGGCGTGTGGGCATATCCACAAATCCAATTCCAGACCGCTCTCGATTTTTTAGAGCGAACCCAAGTTCCCCTGAAAGATCTCATTACTCACCATCTGCCCCTCGCTCGCTTAGAGGAAGGCATCAAGATGCTTGGTGAGGAGGGCGTCTATAAGGTCGTCATTGAACCGCATGGAAGTTAAGCGAAGGTTCACTCGGTAAATCGTGCTGATTTACATACGCTCACCCCGAAAGGAGGCAGAAATTGAGACCAAGAAACATGGAGAGATGGAGACAACGCTCCTGCTTTCCCTTCTCGAATTTCCCTTTTCCTGTTGTCCAACAGGTTATGTGTAAGTTGTGGATCTGTTCACTTGTAATTGCATTAAGTTTGTACACAACAGCGGGGATGGCAGCGAAATCACCTTATGATACCATCGAACAGGCTGCGTCGTATATTGCCAAACATCAGAATGACGATGGGGGTTGGCCCCTCATACCGGGTGGAGAAAGTGATGTTGAAGTCACGGCATTTGCGATGCAGGCGCTGATGTTAAAAGGTTGGGGTTCTGGCTCAAGTATGATCCGTCGAGGGGTCAGCTATCTGGTAAAACATCAGAAATCCGATGGAAGTTGGAACGGAAATGCTGCCCACACCATTTTTGCAGCTATTGCGCTAAAGCGAGCCGAAGCAGTCGAATATTGGCAAGCCCAGTTTAACGGACTCAAATGGCTTGAGGAAGCGCAAAGGGAAAGCGGAAGTTGGGGACGTGAAATCCGCCAACCCGGTAATCCGCTCTATACAGGCGCTGTTTTAACGGGGCTTGGACTGCTTGACTTTGACCGAGAGTCTGAACTTGTTACGAAAGCTGCCGATTGGCTTGCCAATCGCATCAATTACGATGGCGGGTGGTCAATGGAACAGGGGTTACGCTCTCGGTCTAGTGTTATGGTCACGTCGTGGGTATTGCAGGGATTATCGATTGCTTATAATATTGATGAACAGCTCGCTTGGCTAAAGCAGATGCAAAATGATGATGGTGGATTTGGTATGTGGAAAGGTACACCGAGCGATCCGGAAGTTACCGCCTATGCGGTTCTCGCGTTGGTGATTGGAGAAGATCCCTTGAACGCAGATCAGGTCGCGCTACGATATTTGAGGGAGGTGCAACAGGAAGATGGGAGTTTCATCAGCGCCACCCCTATTGAACTAAAGGAGCCGACGGCGAATTTACAAACCACCTGCTTTGTGCTGTGGGCGATATATGCAGAAAAACTCAAAGGCAAATAACAGTGAATTAGGCTTATCATTTTCCATAAATTAGAGAAAAGGAGAGGTAAATGCCGCAAATCAATTTTATGAATGAACTCGGAATCGCACTGGTCGTTCTGGTCATAGCGATGATGACTTCTGTACGTATTCTCAGAGAATATGAGAGGGCAGTTGTATTTCGGTTGGGACGTTTGTCCGGTGCGAGGGGACCTGGACTGGTGCTGCTCATACCGTTCTGGATTGAACGGATGCAGCGCGTGAGCCTTCGGACTGTGGTACAAGACGTTACACCACAGGATGTAATTACCAAAGACAACGTCTCGGTGAGCGTGAACGCCGTTTTAACCTTCCGAATCGTGGACTCAGCAAAGGCGGTCGTCGAGGTCGAAGATTTTGGGTTTGCAATCAGCCAACTGGCGCAAACTACGCTCCGAAGCATTCTCGGAAGTGCCGAACTCGATGACCTCTTGTCGGAACGCGAAAAGCTGAATCAAGAGTTGGAAGAAATCATCCAAAGGAACAGTGAAACGTGGGGAATCAGCGTCATCGCTATGGAGATTAAGCATGTAGATCTGCCTGCGGAAATGCAACGCGCGATGGCGAAACAGGCAGAAGCAGAGCGAGAACGCCGTGCGAAGTTTACCCACGCTACGGGAGAGTTAGAATCGTCCGAAGCGTTAACGGAAGCCGCAACAACTTTAAGCAGAAATCCGATCGGTATCCAACTCCGTTATCTGCAAGCCCTCATTGAAGTGGCTGCCGAGAAAAACTCAACACTGGTTTTCCCAATACCGGTGGATCTATTGAGTTCGTTTATCAAGCAGGGGGCCAAAACGGATTAATGGCTTCTGATGATGTTGTTGATGACTACCGCTCTGGAGACTTAAAAAAGAGAGGAGAGTTGTTGAGATGGATATCACGTTAGACCTACCAAGCGAACTTACAATCCCGCTTTCTATTGCAGGTTACGACGGGGAGAAACTCACTGAAGAAGTAAAGCAATTGCTTGCCGTTGCCCTCTTTCAGCGTAATGTTCTTTCGTTAGGACAATCTGCAAAGTTAGCCGAGATGCACCTATGGGATTTTATTCAGCTTTTAAGTCAGCAGGGTATTCCTATTGCTGAATATGATGATGAGGAAATCCAGCAAGAATTGGAGAGCACCGAATGGCTTCACCAGTAATCGCAGTTGCTGATGCCTCATTTTTTGCCAATCAAAATTCTTCCACTAATGTCCTAGCCCATTACCTGTCAGAACATGGGTGCCGACCGTTCCATCGGTGATATCAAATATGGAGGGGAAACTATCCTTCCATCCCGCATTAGCGACAGGGCAGAATTGGCGGGCGTTGCCCTCAATGGCGGTAACTCGTGGCACCCGCGCAGCTAGTCCCGCGGAATGCAGAAATGATGCCCCCGGACAGGTCAGATCTTGTACCGCCAAGAACATATCGTATTCAATCGCCGCAGCCCCCATGAGCAACGCTTGAGACTGCCCCTTACACGCCTTGAGTGCAACACCAGAATAACCCTGTTCCCGCGCAAGTTGAAACGTTTCAAAGTCGGTTAGTGATTCGTCGATGACGACCGGTTTAATCTCCGCTGCGCGGTGCATCTTGTTTTCGGGGTGTGCCTTGAGGTTTCGATCGGTCGGTTGCTCAATGTAGGCTAACCGTTCAAATGCACGGCCCTCACCTTCCTGAATTTTGTGCAGAAACGCTAGTAGATACTCGACATCTTGGCATGTCTCATTAAAGTCCGCAGAGTAATACCATTCACTCACACCCCGCTTCGCCTGTGTTTCAGCGGTGATTTTCTCAATCGAAAGCACCCGCTGCGCATCCCAATCTAAATCATCGCCATTCAGCTTAATTTTCAGATGTGTCAACCCATCTGCGACAATCCATTCCGGTAACGTCTCCGGCAGCCCGTCATTGAGGCGGTTCGGAATGTCAGTATCGGTCAGCGGGTCCAGCGCACCCACCAGATGGTAGAGCGGCATCTTTGGCTTTGGCTGTCGCAGGGTATACTGGTCGAGGTACTTACCTGTGAATTTGTCATTAAGGTAGTGCGAAAGGTCATCGCTCATAAAATCTTCGCTGAGCCCGTCGTAGCTGTTGATACCGTTTGCTTTACCGAATCCATCGTGGATCGCTGCGTCAATGGGGCTTGCCGTAACCACTGTGCAGAGTTTTGGTATTGGTGTGGCGAGCTGCATCTCCGCAGAAAGGTCGGCTGCGATTTTTAGGAATTCGGGTTCAAGTGCCTCGGAAAGATCTACAGGGTGGGCGCATAGATTGCACTCGCGCGTAGTTTCAACCAACCGTTCTGAGAGACGCCTCATCGCCTCAAGGCTTTGGTCAAAAGGAACGTAACGCGGTGGGAACGCCCACACATTGCTAAGCGTCATCGATCCTAGACCTACTGCCTCGTTTCCATCGCGTGTCTGCACCTGAAGACGCACATTCAACAGTAGGGTATAGTTTACTGGAACACCGCCGAATTTGAGTGGGGTGCGGTATTGGTACTCCTCGAAATCGTAGCTTACATCCAGAATCCGAATGTCCGTACTTTTGGACATGAAAACTCCTTCTCCCAAATAAAATTAAAGTAGCCTAAGTTGCTAGGGCTATTCAGTTTTCGGTTTTTTGACTGATTTTGGAATGACCCAAACCCGTAGGCGGGGCATCTTGCCCCGCCGTAACCTTGACCGGGAGATCGAACTACGGGAGAATTAAATGACCCTACCTAAGTTGCTAGGACGTGTTGACATT
This sequence comes from Candidatus Poribacteria bacterium, assembly GCA_965208425.1. Taxonomy (GTDB): domain Bacteria; phylum Poribacteria; class WGA-4E; order WGA-4E; family PCPOR2b; genus PCPOR2b. The sequence goes on from OZ242335.1 coordinate 2,022,673, forward strand.
TTGTGCTGATTCGGCACATGCTGTAATCATCGGGTAATCTGCCAAATGTAGCGCAAACTGTTAGTTTGCGGACTGAGATCACAATCTAACAGATTGTGCTACAAAAGACCACTTTTAGGGGATAATTTTTTGAAAAGGAGACTGCCCGATGCAAAACTTTGTTGGGTTTTACTCTATCTGTCTATAAGCAGGTGTTGTTGAACGATTCAACCTCCATTGTGCTTGATAGGGATTCCCGGTTAATCGTTCAACTCAACCTACGGGTTGTCAAATGTCAACAGAACCTAAGTAGCCTGTAGGTCGAGATTCATATCTCGACAAAACACTAATGGCTCATGTAAAAAGAAAGTGCAAAGCATAAAAAACGTGAAACGTGATGCGTGAAACGTGAAAACCATTCGTTCATTAGGGCGGTCGGGCTGGCAAGCCCAACCCACAGGGCTAAAAAAAAACAGTGCAAATCCGAAGAAAAACCGAGTTTTCAAGAAAAAACTCGGTTTCTGTTGCACGCTTTCTTAACATGAGCCAACACTAATAAACCAATAAACCACCATCTATCTCAAATCTAAACAAACCATCTCTTTCTGATTTCGGAGATAAAGTCTCCCACCAGCCAACGTTGGCACAGTCCAGCATTTGTCATCGAACAGTTGAAAAAGGGCTTTTTCCTTATATTCGCTGGGATTGGCTTCGACCAATGCCAGTTTTCCTTTCTCGCCAAGGATGATTAAATAGCCGTCTGCGAGCAGCAGGGAACCTTTTTCGAAACCGCGTTGCTGCCACTGCTCTTCGCCGGTGTTTACCTCAATACAGGTTAAGATAGCGTTGTCGAAACCGTACAGATAATCGCCCTGAAGCACCGATGAGTTAAAATGGTTCTTCATCACGCGACTCTTCCATACCTCCTCAATTCCTATCCCATCGTCATCGGCTGTCATTTTGAGGAGGACAGCACCCTTATCATAGGAAGCAGAGATAAAGATTTTATCGTCAGGTATGAAAATCGGCGTGGCAATATTGATGCCCTCAGGCCAAGCGTACTTCCAGTAAATATGTCCGTTCTCCGGTGCTATGGAAAGGAGTGTCTTGGAGGTTAGGAAGATGATTTGCCGTACCCCACCGAAGTCGATGGAGATAGGTGACGAATACCCAACTGCATCCGTGTGGGTTGTCCATACAACATCACCACTTTTTTTCTCGAACGCAGCAATAGATTTTTCATCTTTACCGCCAGCTTCAACCAGAACCAGATTACCTTCGACCAACGGTGATGAAGAAAATCCCCACGTAGGTATCTTGCTGTCGAATTCTTCTACGAAATTGTGTGACCACAATTTCGTCCCGTCGTGGGCATTTAAGGCGTAAAGTTTGCCTTCCGCTCCTAGCGCAAAGACCGAATCGCCATCGACAGTCGGCATAGAGCGAGGACCATCGCCGCGTGACTCGGTGAATTTAGTGCCTGATCGAAATCGCCAAATTTCCTCACCATTGGACGCATCTAGGCAGATCACAAACTCAGCATCGCCTTCAGCAGACATTGTATAAACCTTGCCTTGAGCGATGGAGATACCGGAGTAGCCATCCCCAAACGGAATATGCCACAAGACTTTGGGTCCCTCTTTGGGCCAATTTTTCAGAAATCCGGTCTCAGACGAGATTCCATCTCGATTGGGACCACGCCATTGTGCCCACTCCGCGGTACTATGTTCAGCCGCTTTGGCACTTAAAACAGCACCAGCTAAATAATAAGCTCCAAATAACGCTATGGCGAATTGTTTAATCAAGATGCCAACCCTATTGTCCATTGTTACAATCTCCTCGACATAATGAAGGTATTTTTTAGACTTGTGTTAATAAATCGTACAACAGAAACCGATTTATAGTAGATCTTAGAATTAATGGAACACTCCAAATTGGTAGGCGCTGTTTCCAACTGCGCCGTTTCAATCGACTACGGCATCTATGCGGTGCGGTTTTCCATCGCACCTACCGGGAGGCGAAAGTGTCCCTTTATTTTTAGAATTCACTATAGTTCATGAGTTGACTCGTTCATTAATGAACCAATGTACTAATGAACCAACTTGTGTTTTACCCTTTCTTTCGATAGGATCCGTTTTTTTAATGCTTTCCCGTCATATCTAAGCAAACCATTTCTGTCTCGTTTCGCACGTAGAGTTTACCGTTCGCAAGCGTTGGGGCAGTCCAGCATAGTCCACTCAGCACTTTCGCGCTCGCTTTTCCTATGTATCCTGCGGGCGTCGCCTCAGCTAACCCTAGCTTACCCTTATCGCTGAGAATAATCAAGTGTCCATCAGCAAGTATCAACGTACCCTTTCCATATCCGCGGCTCTTCCACTGTTCCTTGCCGGTGTCCGCCTCAATACACTTCAGGATAGAATTGTCGAAGCCGTACAGATAGTTTTCGTGAAGCACCGACGAGGCAAACTGGTTCTTCATTTTGCGATTTTTCCAAATCTCTTTAATCCTCACTCTGCCTCGGTTTTCCCGGATTTGATCCGTTGCAGCGCGGTCATCGTCGGGTGAAACGAAAACCCGCATCTGTAGCACAGCGGCACCCTTATCATACCCGGAGGATATAAAGACCTTATCCGGCGGAATAAAGACCGGCGTCGCGGCGTTGACATCGTAGCCGGTCTTCCAAGGGTATGTCCAGTAAATTGCTCCATCGACTGGAGAGACGGAAACCAACTTAGTGCCTGTAAAGCAGATGATTTGTCGAACCCCGTTAACCGTAATGGCAATGGGCGATGAGTATCCCAGTTTGTCTTTATGAGAACTCCATATCACATCACCGCTGTTTTTATTGAAGGCAACGATCGATTTTTCACCTTTTCCACCGACTTCGACCAGAAGTAACTCCCCCTCAATCAGCGGCGACGTGCTGAACCCCCATCTCGGCATTTTGCTCCCGAACTTTCGCTGGAGGTCATGTGACCAAACCTTTTGCCCACTCGCAGCGTTCAGGGCATAAAGCTTACCGTGGGCACTGATTGTAAAAAGGAGATCTCCGTCAATCGTCGGTGTCGCACGGGGCCCGTTGCCGCCCTGACCCTCATGGTAATTACTATCTGATCGGAAACGCCAGATTTCCTGACCATCTGTGGCATCGAGGCAGACGACAAACTCATCGTTCCCTTTAGAGAACATGGTATAGACACGCCCTTGAGAGACGGAGATGCCAGAAAATCCCTCTCCAAGTGGGATTTTCCACAGCACCTTGGGACCATTCGGTACCCACTCCTTGAGGAGTCCCACCTCATCGGAAACCCCATCGCGATTCGGGCCCCGCCACTGGGGCCATTCTGTGGCTCCGATCGTTAATATACCACTACAAAGCAACATAGACACAACTAAAAAAACTGTAATTCCTTTCATTATAACCTCGCGTTCTAAAAATTTCTTTCTAAATGAATGGCAGCAATACTACATTACCCCAAGATTCAATTCTACCATATTTTGATAATGCAAGATGATTAAAAAAAACAAGACCCCATTTATCGATTTTCGTCCATCAGTCCATGTCCTTGACAGTAGGCACAAATGATGGGCAGAAAAACATCAGCATATTTCTCAACTTTCACAGTGCCAACACCGGAAAGTTGCATGAATGTTTCCACCGATTGTGGTAATTGGACAGCCATCTCTCGCAATGTCCTATCGTGAAAAATAACGTACGGAGGCACATCTTCAGCGTCCGCTAACTCTTTGCGCGTCGCGCGAAGCTGCTCAAAGAGTTCATCGTTATATCCGTTCGATTCTTCGATTGTCGCATCACTCGGCTCTTCAGTCATAAGCTCTGCCGAATTCACCGGAAATCCGCAGAATTGCTCTTTGTTTCTGAGCACTACCCAGCCCTTCTGCGTCAAACGGAGACTGCCGTGTTGTGGATCTCTATTAAGAAGCTCGTGTTGGAGAAATTGTAGTGCCAGTTGTCTCCACTGTTCTATGCTATGCTCCGTGCCAATGCCGTGGACAGAGAGTCTATTGTGTCCATTGTCAATAACCCTTTTTGATTCCTATCCACGCAAAACGCTGATAATATGTGCTTCCCCGAAAATCTGCTTTGTCCGAACAACACATGATAGAAATTTTTGAGCCGGTATCGTTAGGTCAACTCGCTCCATCTCCACGTTGCGGCAATTGTCGCACATTCCACAATTTTGATTTTCGTACTGCTCCCCAAAATAAGCCAATACCCCTTTGCGGCGACATGCTATAGAAGTTGCCCAACCAACAAGCATCTGTAATCGTTCCAGCCGTCCCTCCTGCTCGGACGGGGCACCTTGATCAATGAAATGGTGGATGGTGTCTACATCGCCGTAGCTAAAAAGTAGCAGACATTCCGCCCGATTTCCATCTCGTCCAGCGCGTCCAATCTCCTGATAGTAAGATTCAGGCTCCTTTGGCAAACCTACATGTAACACGAAACGCACATCCTCTTTATCAATCCCCATACCAAACGCAACTGTTGCGACTATCACCCGGGTATCGCCGTTGATAAAGGTCTCCTGATTCTGCCTACGGGTTTCGCTATCCAAGTCTGCATGATAGGGAAGTGCCGAAATCCCATGTTCGACTAACTCACGGGACAGCGATTCAACCTGTTTCTTTGTCTGACAGTAGATAATGCCGGATTCATCACGATGAGAATTAAGAAACGCCAGCGTCTGATTGAGCGAATCAACCTTCGGTTCAACGGCGATGAAGAGATTTGCTCTGTCAAAACTGGCAATGAACTCATCTCCCTCCTGCATCTTGAGTGATTGTTTGATATCGTCTCGAACTCGTGGTGTGGCGGTAGCTGTCAATGCGACACAAACAGCAGTCTCGAATCGTTCCCGAACGGAAACCAGTTGCCTATACTCCGGACGGAAATCGTGACCCCACTGAGAAATACAGTGGGCTTCATCGATCGCAAGACACGCTACATTCGATTCATCGAGCATCAACAGAATTTCAGGTCGCATGAGTGTTTCAGGCGCAACGTAAAGCAGCTTAACTTCACCCCGTTTGACACGCTGCATCGTAGCAACATATTCTGGATGATTGAGGGTGCTGTTGAGAAAAACGGCATGGATACCCCGCTGCTGCAACTGCATCACCTGATCCTGCATAAGTGAAATCAGTGGAGAAACAACAACGGTTACGCCATCGAAGATAAGGGCGGGCAGTTGATAGCAGAGCGACTTGCCCCCTCCCGTCGACAGAACAATCAACGCATCGCGCCGGCTGAGGATATGGTTGATGATTTCCTCCTGCAACAGACGGAATTGCTCATACCCAAAAGCGTTTTTGAGAACCTCTAGGGGTGTTTGAGGCAGCGTTTGAGGTGGGGGAGATTCCATTTCAACAGAAATTTCAGGTTCTTCTTGGACAAACCAGCCGGAAAGTTGTGCGTAGCAGCATTCTTCTGCATCCTGCGTATCTTCTGGCCGCCACCAATGTGCCAGCGAAACCCGTAGGAGCGTGCCTGCGGGAATGACTTCAAGCGGCTCTTGGAAACCGACGAAGGTGAACGTGCGTCCCCCATCTTCGGTGGGATAGCGATATCGCACGCGTTTCCCTGCCGTATCACGGATGAGCGACTGATCCGGTCGCCAAAACGTTGTGCTGTAGGGAGGAACCCCACTCCGCTTGGCGATATAGAGCGCGCCACTTCCTATCGATTGCAACAAGCCCTCATAAAGCACCGTTGGATCCCCGATTTTCGGCGGCATCAAGAGCTCAATAGCACCTTCCAACTCTCTTGTGGTCAGAAGATGCTGCTTTTTGTAAACAACAATGTTTTCGTTATGCGGCGGAATCAGAGATGTTGCTGGTTTCGCAGAAATCTCCCAAACATCTCCGACCTCGTATTCTCGATTTGCTCCATCATGCGGATCCGCATTGAACGGGATGAGCCGGACGCTTTCACCCATCTCTGTAATTGCGCCGATACATGCACCGCCCCCCATTCGGGTTTTAGCGACAATCAGGACTTTCATGGCACAATATTCTCCACTTCCAGTTTCAGTTCTTTCGCCAGTTTAGCCGCTACCAGCGAGCGGTGACATGCTTCGGGATCTTTTTCAACGCAAAAGAGAGCCACAACCTGTGCATCTTCTTCAAGGTCATCTAATAGGCTGCCTGGATCAAACGCTGTGAGGCATTCAGTGTGGTACGCCGTAATAAACGCCTCACCCAATGCCGTGCGTTTGCGTTTGGCAGTTTTCGTTGCCTTATCCGCCGCCGCTTGCCTGTCACGGACCGCTTTCGTGGGAGCGAGGTCTTTACGATAGAGGTAGCGGATACCGAGTGCTGCAAGCCGTGCTTGCAAACGCAGACTGTTAGCAAAAGCGTAAGTTGAACCGCGTACACCCCGCCTGTTGCGAATATCACAGAAGGTATCCACCTGTGCCTTGCGTAAAGCACCAAAGAAACTATCTTCATCAAATCCGTATACACCGATGGTGACAATTTTAGGTTTCATGACGAATTACCGATAGCCCTTGCGCGAGTGGAATGTGTCTTTACCAAACAACCGCAGTTGTCCCCCTGTTAGACGCTCAATGACCTTCTCCTGTGTCTGCTGCTCACTGTTTTCGTCAATATGAATCAAGAAGATATCCTGTTCATCGAGTGATGCTCCGATGAGTTTGCTCCGATGGCACTCCTCCGGCTTTCCTTCGCTGCACATGAGCGCGACACATTGTTGTTGAGCAAAGGCGGTTTGGAGACGTTCAATCCCGCTCTGGTAGATTTCGGTCTCCTTCACCTTTTCGTAGTCTACCTGACCTTTTTCATCATAACAGGTTTCGTCGTCGGGGTGCCCGCCCAATGTATCGCCCATGAACACATACCGAATCTGGTGCCGTTGCAGTTCCGCCGCCAATGCCTCTTTGGAAAATTCGGGTTTGTAGCGAGAGTAGGGAGTTGAGCGAACATCAATAAGGTAGGCAATTTTATGGTGTTGTAGCACTTCGATGAATTGCTCGATCGAACGGCTACCGTAACCGATGGTGTAGATGGGGATGGAGTCTTGTAATTTTTCCATGATGGGTCGATATTATGGCACAGCCTCCAAAGAAAGACAACAGAATCCTACAAGCGATCAGAAAATTCTTGCCTTCTGTTACGGGATTTGTTACTCTAATCTAAGTTACTAGAGCGTATTGACGTTTTGGTGTTACCAACTTATAGTGAATTCAGAAAATAAATGAACGCTTTCGCTCCTCGGTTTCGATCCCCCCGATAAATCGGGGTAAACTTATTATCGGGACTTGGTAGGTGCTGTTTGCAACTGCGCCGATTTTGGGTGTCTCATTAATTCTAAGATCCACTATAGTTTTTGGTAGATTTCTCAAAGGAGTAACCCCGTTCTATTGTGCCGTCGTATGCCTCATGGCTACGGCATACAGTGTATACCTACCACTCTGTGACAACTTACACTAGAGGGTAACTATGGAATCTCCCCAAATCACACCGGATCAGATCAAACAACGCTGCACAAAGCAGAGTTTCACGCGCGGCTTAGAATACTTTCACGACGGCGCAATTGGTGATCCGACCCTCCACGGATACACCCTATCAGCAACATGCGAGGGCACAGACATAGACCCGTATCACGTTACTGTAGAATTAATGTCGACAGGGATTTCTTCCGCCTACTGTTCGTGTCCATACGATTGGGAGGGGGATTGTAAACACATTGTTGCACTCCTGTTGACCTTCGTTGACACACCGGACACCATTCTCTCCCTTGAACCCCTGTTTGCTACACTAGAGGCACAACCTAAGTCAAGCCTGTTACAGATTATTTCTGAGCTGCTCAAGCGCGCGCCGGAACTGGCTCCCATTGTACAGGCATACTCAGAAAGTCCCGATACCTCACAGGAGGCCGGACCGTCTCCGCTCATCGTGGCTTATCAGAAACAGATTGATGGCATTTTTGAGAATAGTTTTATCGAACAGCATCAATTTCATCGTGGATTCGCTCAACTTGAAGCACTGCAGCAGAAAGCAGAGTTACTTGGACAGCAGGGCAAAGCGGAGCAAGCACTTTCAATCCTTCACGCGCTAATACACCAATCTGTCGTGCACTACTCCGATGCCTCCCAGAAAAATGGATTGCTCGAATTCGTCGAGGAATGTCTAATCTCGTTCACAGAAATCGCTGTAGACGGGCCCGAGTCCATTACCATCCTTGAACATTGCCGAATGCTGCTGCGACTGAGTTTTGAGGCAGAACAAGTCTTTACGCCACTGCTGACCTCCTCCCTAGAACGGCTCTGTTGGAGGCAAGAGATAGCGGATCTACCAGTGGTGATTGAACAGGATTTTATTGAGCAAGGTCTTGATAAGAGCCCAGATCGACAAGCACATGTTCAACTCCTGCTCACGTTGTATGTTCAAGCCGGCCGGATTGAAGATTACCACCGGCTCGCCCAATCCGAAGAGGAAGAATAGCGGTATAAGCTGCTTGGACAAATACATGAACCGCGCCCCTACCATCTAGCAGTCGCTGGTCACGCTATCTAGGGCTATTTAGTTTTCGTTTTTTTTTCTTATTTGAGCTATGTGTTGGGATGTAGCACCCTCTCTCCGTTTCCGGAGGTTGGAACCAACAGAAAAACGAAATGACAACGATTCATAAGTATGGCTCTATGGATGCCAACGCTATGCCAACGCAAAAAAAAGTTAGCAGGGGTGAAAGGTGGAATTCCAACACCCTACCTATCGGGTGAAAATGCTGTGAAGCCAACAATAGCAAGGCTCTCAACCGTTTTTATCCCTTTCATCTGCTCATCTATCCATGCCAACACTATGCCAACGCTATGCCAACGAAAAACAGTTTTGTCCTCTGAAAAACAGGATGGTTGTGGGTAAATGCTATGATTCAAAGTCGGGTATAATGGCAAACCGGTCCTGTTGATGTTATTTGTTTTAATTATACCGTTGTGCATGGTGAGGCGCAAGGCAGTTTTATGGTGAAATGGAGAGTTATGTATAGGGATTGGGAGATTGCTCTGTGTTCCGAGAGTCTTTGACATACAGAAGAACTAAATGCCCCTATCACGTTATCAAAAAAATCTTACCTTCTATTACAAGATCTGTTATCATATCTGAAATTGTGCCGTGTTCCTTGTGGGACCATCCTGTGCTAGCGATTTCTGATCAACACGCGCGGAGATCCAAACGGAACAAAGGGGGAAATTATGAAAGACAGTTGGCAAAATATTGCTGACATTCTCGCTGAACCGAGTGCTGCGTTTGCACGCCTCAAATCGGAGCCGAAGTGGTTATTGGCAATGGTCATCTTCTGTCTATTTTCTGTTGGAACTGCGTGGGTTACATTCCCTTTTATCGAACAGATTATGGACCAACAACTGATGGAAGAAGGGACACCTGCTGAAGCAATTGAAATCGCCAAAATAGTTGCCAAAATATTTGTTTTTATTGGGTCACTTGTCGCACCGATTATTTGGTTTTTCGTTATAAGTGCGATACTGACCTTAGTGGCGCGACTGCTCGCGATAGATGATGCGATAAAATTTAAACACATCTACGCCGCCATTGTGCATGCCTCGTTGATCAGCATCCTGATCCTCCTAGTCAATACAGCTTTACTAGTTGTTTTTAGAGATGTTGAAACTATCAAAAACGCAGCCGATATGAAAATAATTCCGGGGTTGCATCTACTATTGGGCTCAAGCGAAAACGTTAAGTTACTGACGTTTCTGAGTTATTTCAATCCTTTGAACCTATGGTATCTCGCTGTACTAACAATAGGTATCCGCGTTTTCGCCGGTATAGATAAAACCAAGGCATGTTTAGGCGCAATAATTATCTGGCTCCTAGGTATTGTCCCTGAGGCTATATTCGTGTCTTAGCGTGGACTTATAGATAGATTGATGGCATAGTTCCCCTTATGGGAAGAGAAACCGAGTTTTTTCTTCAAAACTCGGTTTCTATTTGCGTTTTACACTTTCTTTCGACATAAGTTCCGTAGGTCAGATTTCCTAACCCGAGTACACCAATGAGCAGATGGTTTTCACGTTTCACGCATCACGTTTCACGTTTTTTGCGCTTTGCCCCTTCTTCTTATATGAGACTTCTTTTTTTACGTATACCGCGCATTCTGATATTTGGGAGCATAAAACTCCGGCAATAACCCATCGACCCGAAGCAAGCCCTTCCGCGTCAAGGTCACAACGTCTTCGTCAAAGGTCAACATCCCCTCATCATCCAGTCTTTGGTAGGTTGAACCAAATACTTCCAAAATATCGGCACCAAATTTCTCCCGGAAATGGGCTATCTCTATTTTTCCTAACTTCAATTGCAGTATCATCTCTCGGGTCAGACGTTCCCCCGGCGTTGTTGGGAACGCCCGATCCAGCGGCAATTGATTCTTATGGAGCGAATTAATATAATCGTCCCAACTTGCTGCATTTTGGAAATGGACGCCACTCATGTGCGAAAAGGAGGCAACGCCTGTACCGAGCATATCGCTACCACGCCAGACCGCGTCCCGATACACAAACTTACCCGGCTTATCCTGTTTTACCATTGTGTACGCGCTCGACATTTGATATCCGGCGGCTGCCATCTGCTCAAACGCATAGTGTTGCCATTCCCGCTTCGTTTTCCAATCCGCTACAAATAGATCTTTTCCGCCAAAAATATCCTTTGAATAAGTCGTATTGAACGGCAGCTCCATCTGATAAACGGTGATGCTATCAGGGTTCAGATCGATGGTTTGCTCGACAGTATCCCGCCAACTATCCCACGTTTCACCTATCATTCCCGCAATTAGGTCTATGTTCACCTGATCGAATTCGAGGGCTGCAATCCACGGGGTCACCCGATATACCTCTTTGGAAAGGTGTGCCCGTCCATTCTCTGCCAAGATATCATCATTGAGATTTTCAACACCGAGGCTCAACCGCGTGACACCAATCTCTTTAATTGCTTCCAGTTTCCCTTGTGTCAGCGTCCCCGGCTCACATTCAAAAGCCACCTCCTCGGCATTGTCCCAAGGCATTGTCGCTTTAACACGTTTGACAAGGGCTTTTAGATGGTTGCTGCTAATGTAGGAAGGTGTACCGCCGCCGAAGTAAACAAAATGTAGCGGTCGATCCGCCACGGATGGAAGTTCACTGTAAAGCTCAACCTCTCTCCCCAACGCATCAAGGTAGATCTGAATATCGGAACTATTTTTATCCGTGTACACCCGGAAGTAACAGAACTTGCACCGTTTGCGGCAGAACGGGATATGCAGATACAATCCTAAAGTGGCTTCCGGTATTGGTGGGGAGTTCAACGCGTTTATCACTTCCGGCACATATTCTTTTCCCCAAAATGAATATGGCGGATAGTTTGAAACAAAAACACTTCCGACCTCCGTCTCCTTTGCATCGGTCCGTGTCGTCGCCGGTTCAGGGGTCGCTGTTTTTGGTTGTTCACTCATGTTTTATTCCCTCTCTCCAAAACAGTATATTCTGCCATCGTCTGCGCCAATCACCAATTTTCCGTCCACAACGCTCGGAGAGGCAATAATAGCTGCCCCGACTACAAATTCCCAGACCTTTTCACCCGAATTAAGATTCAATGCGACGAGTTCTCCGCCTACCGTTCCAAAGAAAACGCGCTCGCCGACTATCACCGGCGAGGAGTCTACCCGCGATTTGGCGGGATATGTCCACAATAATTCTCCCGTTTCCGATTTCAGCGCGTGAACCATTTTGTCTCGTCCACCAATAACAACGATATCCGGTGTCACAGCCGCCGAAGCGTAGAATGGAAAATGCCGTTCCGGGTGTTCATACCGCCAAAGAATTTCAGAGCCTTCCAACCCGGCGCACAATACCTGATTTCCAAACGTCCCCGCATACGCCCGGTTGTTCAGAATAGCAGGACTGGCAGCGACATAGTCACCCAATGCAATCTTTTGCTGCTCTACACCGTCAGCGATATTGATGAGGCGCAGATAACTGTCACACCCTGAAATAACCACCGCATTGTTGACAATCGCCGGTGTGCCGTGGACGTATCCTTCTGTCTCGAACTTCCAAACCAACGCACCATCTTCGGCGGAGAGACAGTAAAGGAATTGGTCGTAGGAGCCGAACAACAAGCGATTTTGAGCAACATTGGCGGATGAAATAATCTCAGCCTCGGTTTCAAAAGTCCATCTAGATTCACCTGTTTCGGCATCCACCGCGTGAAAAACACCCATGCCATCGCCAAAGTATACCACATTGCTGAATACAGTGGGGGAAGATTTAATCTCGCCGGATGCCTGATACTTCCACTTTAATTCCCCGTTTTCAAGATTGATGGCGTAAAGGTAGCCATCTAGAGTTCCGACATAAACCGTTCCCGCTGCAATAGCAGCGGTCGACTCAATCCCATCTTCCGCCTCAAATATCCAGAGCAATTCAAGATTTTCGGGCAGCTCGGCGGTGGCAACACCGGTAAGTTGAGGGTTGCCACGAAAGCTGAGCCAGTCGTCAGAGGACGCTTGGCTTTGTCCGATAGGATATATTAGAATATAGCTGAGAAAAATGTAAAACGTGAAACATGAAACGTAAAGTGTAATTCGTATTGCGCTTTGTGTTTTAATAACCCAAATTGCTAGATTTTGAAAATCCATTGGTTGTGTGTTGAAGTTGAAGGACTGCATCTTTCGCTCCAGTTTTGAATCCCGACTTATCGGGGAGGAGCGCAATGTGTATAGCAGAGCTTTGGCATTTGACAGTAGCAATCCCTTCGTGGAGAGAGGTTTCCAACCTGTCCTTGCCCTAGGTTAGGCAACCTGCGCCACGACAGGGTTTGACCCAAGGTTCTGATTACTCAACTGTGTAAGTCCTAACATTAATAACTCGCCTCATAAAGTTCCAATAATTCAACTGTGCTGACCTGCCGTGGGTTGAATTTTCCGGTCCACTCCTTGGCTGCTGCTTCTGCCAGTTGGGGCAAATCTTCCCGCTGAATCTCAAAATCCCTCAACCGCTCCGGCAGTCTTGCCGCCTCTTTTAATTCGGAAATGCGTTCATGCAGCGGTGAAGGATATAAATCTTGATAAAGTGTCGCTACCACTTGGCTGTTAAAGCGGATAACACTGGGGAGCATCAGTCCGACTGCAACACCGTGCGCGATGTTATATCTGGCGGTCAGAGGATTTGCGCAGGCGTGTGCGGCACCGAGCATGGAATTCTCTATCGCAGCACCCGCCAAATGCGCTCCCAGAAGCATTCGGCTGCGGGCTTCTATATTTTTCGGGTCACTGACCACAACTTCAAAACTGTTTTCCAACAACTGCCACGCCTCTTTGGCGAACATCTGGGAGATCGGGTTTCGCCGTGTGGAGACATAGCTTTCTACCGCGTGGGAAATGGCATCAATACCTGTGGCTGCTGTTACCTCCTTCGGGGTGGTTGTGGTCAAAACTGGATCGAGAATGACCGTTCGGAATTGGGCTTTTTTGTCGCCGCACGCCATCTTCTGGTGCGTGCCCTCTTGGGAGATTAAAGCAAAAGATTGTGCTTCGCTGCCGGTGCCTGCGGTTGTCGGGATGCCAATGGAAGGGAGCATCGGCTTGGTCGCTTTGTCAACGCCCCAATAGTCCTCCATCCGTCCGCCATTTGTCAAGATGAAGTTAATCCCTTTGGTGCAGTCCATCGCGCTCCCGCCACCAAGCCCGATGAGCAGGTTAATCCCTCCCTGATCTTTAGCAAATTGCGCTCCATCTGCGACATGGCGGCTTGTCGGATTTTCCTCAACCCCGTCAAACACGAATGTCTCCAGATTCGCTGCTTGTAGGGAATCGAGTGCCCTTTCTACTATGCCTGCCCTGACGATGCCGGAATCGGTGACAACGAGCACGCACCTGCCCGCTAGCTCTTTCGTCAAATCGCCCAACTGGTCTAAAGCATTTTCACCGAAAACGACGCGGGTACTGGATTGGAAATCGAAGGATTGCATTTTGCTTAGAATGTAACACACTCAGATTAATCAAACGGTCGCAACGCCCGAATCTGCTTAACCTGTTCAGCGATCTCGTCGGCGGAAGCATCTAGCATCCGCTCCCCTTTTTCAGCGGTTGCAGGGCGTGGATCGCCGACGCCACCGTGCCGAGTGCGCTGATCGAAGCGGTGGTAGGAGGACATCCCCGGCACCCGCATCCTATCGCGTTCCCCATCAGGATCTAATCGGTCTGTGCGAACGAGACTCGGATCGATTGCCATAATCATACAGGTCTCAGTTTCACCGGCATGACCCGATCCCGCGCTACCTAACTCACGAATCTCATCAAGCGCTCCACCCCACGCCCAACGGGAATAAAATTCCGCACCGCTATCGCCGTAACGTTCCATCAACCGTTGGAGCAGGACCGAAATATTCGAGCCGTTACCGCCGTGACTGTTCTGGATGAAAATCTTCGTGAAGCCGTGGCCTACCATCGAAGCGACGATATCCATCATCAACAGCAGATGGGTTTCGGATATGGCACTGATGGTGCCGGGATACCGTATATGATGCTGAGAGTATCCGAGCCACTGCATCGGCAAAACCAGAACGTCGTCCGGGCATCGTTCATGGACACGTCGCGCTACCTCCTGTCCAATCAGACTGTCCGTAAATACCGGTAGGTGTAGGCTATGTTGTTCACAAGATGCCACCGGCATCAACACGACAATATCGCGTGGCAGGGCATCAACTTCGGGTGAGGTCATTTCTGCTAAGATCATAGATTCTCTCCTATTATGCGGGGTGCTAGGTTAATCAATCGCTTGCGTGCGTGAAAAATAGTGCGTAAAATACACAAGAAGTTTGTTTGCAAGTTTTGTTTATATGTTTCATTGTAATAACGCAAGTTGCTAGTGTTGAGAATCCATCGGTCTATCGTTAAGATTGAGGAATTCTACCTTTCGCTCCAGTTTTGAATCCCGATTTATCGGGGAGGAGCGATATGTCTATAGCAACAGCGATGAGGTCAATCCCTGCGCTCCAGATGAGTTTTAAGAAATTAAACGGGTAATTTGCTATCGACGCCAGCGCGGTTGAAAACCGCGCCTACCCTATGTTTCAAGGAAAATCGGGATTACCCAATTAATAAATTAATCTTCATGAGGAGCGCAATGTGTGGGGTTGGCGCAAACATTTAACTCCTATCCTGAAAACCCTTTAATCCTGTAAATACTGATTCAGACAGATAAAATAGCAGCACCGCAACTAGCAACTTGCGTTGTAATAGGTGACAAGCCTGAACTTTCTACCTTCGAGAGAGTGCTGCTAACCCGACTAAGATAGCTTTAAGATATTCTAGAGTTTTGGAATGAAGAATACCAAAACAGTCCCACCACCAGTAACGGACCTGAATGGCGTTACGAATGATATTCACAAGAATCTGATGGGTATCCGAAGGGGCGTTCACTACCTTCCCGGCCCCTTCATATCCCTTGTAAAATTGTTCGATATATTCGGGATGCCCATAAATCTCACGAGGACGACGAACTCGGAAGTCTCCTTCAATTTTGTACAAATCAAATAGGGAACTTCCGTAGGCAGCAAACTGAAAATCATAGAGTCCCGTTATCTGAACCTTACTGCCACTGCTTTTCACCAACAGATTATAAAAAAACGGATCTCCCCACAGCAATACTGGCTCATCGTCAATCTGCAATACTGGCACCGATGCCATCAGATCGCTGAACTGCATGTAGAACGTGTCTGAGAGCGCAGCAATCTCTTCTCTAAGATCTTCATCACTTAAAAGTGCTTCTTTAACAATGCCTTGCCACTGATTCAAATCGCAGTTTCGTAACTGTTCCGGTTCCCTAACTTCCAGGCGGTGAATAACACCGACAATATGCCCTAATGCTTCTGAGAGTTGCATTCGATTGGCGTGACCAGTTCTTTCAAAAAAGTTATAACCCGATTCACCCGATAGTTTGTTTGAAAGTAAATAAGGATAAGGGATAATATCTTTATCGTCGTCAAACAAGCATAGATTAGAAACAGGAAGATTTGTCAGTTGTCTCAGCAGGTGTATGGCATAATGCTCGCCCTTTAAGGAACCAATACCAGGACGATACTGAATCTTCAAAATGAACGAATCGCCTTGTTCCAGTGTAAGTTCAAATATCGAATTCATCGGGTTGGCTTCAAGCGGTTTGAGAGTCACCAATCTTCCAAGTTGATGCTTTTCAAGTATTGCAGAAGCATCAGCCGTAGAGAACTCTAGCTTTTGTCTGCCAATCTGCTCTACCGTTGGCATATTAGCAAGTTGTCCAAGAGGTCTCTTTTCTTCGCCTGCCAAACTGCCCATCGGTTTTACTCCCTCGCACTTCCTATCTGTTTGCAATTTTCACTGTCCACGATTCACTTGCAACGCCCGCTGCTGATAAAGAAAATCAAACAGATTCCCTTCATGCGGCTGATCCCACGAAATCTGATTCGTAGAGATGGCTCCTATATCCAGACGTTCTACCTCCGGAGATCCGAGTAAATCATAAATAAATGCGTCATCTTCCGTGATAGCTGTCACCACCAGACTCGGACCGATACGATCCAATATCCCCTCTTGCGGAACCTCTACCACACTGACGAAGGGAAATAAAAACTCCGTGTTTGCCAGTGGATGCCCCGAATCCTCGCACCAGATGACGGTCGGGCGAAGGAAGGTACATCCGGCTTCCTCAACTACCCGTCCTCCAGCATGATACTTCGCTGTCAGATCTGCTGCGCCGGGAACTTTCAGCTGATTGTCGATGAGATTAGAAATCCCCTCGGCAACTTTCGGATTGGTAAAGGCGGCAATTTCGGCTTCTGGATTGTCTAACGGCTTTGGGGTGATTTCTGCCAAACGTTTCGCCAACATCTCCGCGATTTCGCGTCCATGTGATGGCACCCAGACACCGGAGGCGTTGATGCAAGACCGCCCACCATTTTCGGCAATCGAAGAGACCATGAGATCGAGATATTCTTCCCAACGCGGGATCCTATCTTCGGCGATTATAATTTTACTCCGCCCCGGGCCATGAATCTGCACGTTGCGATTTGCCTGCCACGGTGCCACTGTTGAACCGCCGCCAAACAGCAGAGATTTACCGCAATGAAGCAGGATTTCTGCTGCGCCCGAATAGTCCGTGGGATAGAATCCAAACGCTTCGGGCGGGCAACCCGCCTCAATGAGAGCCTGTGCGATACGGAAAGGTGTCCACGGTTCCTCGCTGCCGGGTTTGAGAACGAGCGGGGTTTTCAGTGGAATTGCCGGCAGCCAAAGGGAATGTACACCGGGGGAATTGCTCGGAAGCACCGCCCCCAATGTGTCAGTTTGAGAAACGTAACTCAGCAGGTGTTTGTCTTGGGTGCCCCAGCCAGAATCGATGATGGACAGATCCAGTCCTCGTGTGAGCCCATCCAAAACCTCCTCCATTTCGTCCAAAACCAACCGGATCTTCTCCATATTTTTGCGGCAGAGGCTTTGAGGCAAACCCGTTGTGCCGGAAACCTGTCGAATATAGTAATCGGGCGATTGCAACGCATCGTCCAAAGGCAGTTCCGATTCCATAAAGAGGTTGGCAGCTTTTTTACAAATAGCCAAGAGCTCCGAGACAGACAGGTCTTCAAGGGCTTGCTTATTTTTTTTAGCTTGGTGCAGATCTTTTGCAATCAGTCCACGGTTTGCCTGACTCACAACTGCAAGGGGTTCACCCGTTTGGATATGTGAGACATGAACCAGATTCAAACTTCTATAAGAAAGTCCAGCCCGTAAAATCGGAATGTGTATCATAATGAATGGATCCCGTGCCTATAGATTTTTGATGAGTTCTAAAAACAGATAGACACTTTCACCCCCCGGTTACGATCCCGATTTATCGGGGCCGGTAGGTGCGGTTTCTAACCGCACCCGTTTGAAGTGTCTCATTAATTCTAATATTCACTATAGATTCGTTTTTGCCCATTGGAGTGCTACTAAGCCGCACGCGCTTGAGCTGCCGCCACAGCGTCCGCAAGTCGAAATTGCTTCGCAGCGCGTCCGCCCTCTGGTACACCTAACGGTAAGCGCACATTTAGGAGAAATGGACGATTCTCTCCCTCAACCACGTTCAGTCCATGATCAATCGCCGCAGCAAGCCGCGATTCATCTTGGACGTGCATACCGTCCACGCCGAATCCGTCGGCGAGTTTCACTGGATCGATACCGTCCAGAACAACGCCGGCATATTCACCTGTTTCCTTCATCACTCCATTTGCGCGTC
Source organism: Candidatus Poribacteria bacterium (assembly GCA_965208425.1). Taxonomy (GTDB): domain Bacteria; phylum Poribacteria; class WGA-4E; order WGA-4E; family PCPOR2b; genus PCPOR2b. The sequence goes on from OZ242335.1 coordinate 2,040,939, forward strand.
CAAAGGAGGAGGCGACAACACCGTAGGATTGATTGTTGGAAATAATGTAGAGAACCGGTACGCCATGATGTGCTGCAGTCCAAAGCCCCGAATCCGCGTAGAACATCGAACCATCACCGACCAACCCGACAACCGGCTTGTCAGGCGCTGCTAATTTCAAACCGACCGCTCCGCCGATACCGTAGCCCTCAGAACCGCCGGCAGCTCGAATATACACATTTTTTCCACCGCCATCAGGCCCACCTACCGTGTCCAAGGGAACAACATATTGCTCGATCATCACCATCCCACCGCCACGGCGTTCTAAGGCTTTGTCGAGGGCATCCGCGACCAGCCACGGTCGGACTTGGTTCGGTCGCGCTTCACCCCGTTGTGCGTCCTTTAGTCGCTGTGTGCGAAGTGCTGCAGCGCGTTCCTGTGCCCAAGCACGTCGCTCGGCAAGATGTTTTGGGGTTGGATTGCTTGATGTCAATTCTGCCAACCGCTCAAAGGTCCGACACTCATCCGCCAAAATCGCCAGATCTACATTTGGTATATTCTTGACATTCTCAATGTCCGGTCCAATGGCGATGACCTTTTTCGCTCTGGAAAATGTACCGAAATCCCCCGGCTTCCCGCCGCCCCCATGCCGCATACCGATACAAACAATCAGGTCAGGTTGAAGGGCACCTGCTGCCTGATCCATCCGTCCGCAGTTGAGTTTATGTGTTGTTGAGATACCTCTCCCCCAACTTCCCACAAAGGGAACGCCAAAATGTTCAGCGAGTGCGGAGATTTGGGCTTCTGCATCACTTTTCCAAGCACCATCCCCAATATAAAATAGGGGTGACTTCGCATCACGCAACGCAGATTCAAGCTTTTCGACATCGCTATCTGATGGATAACCCGCGTGAAGGTCGGGGAGCTCTCCCTCAATAATGTTCGTGCTTATCTGTTCAGGTCCCAGCACCCGATCATAGACAGCGAGATGAACAGGTCCCACCGGCGGCGTTTTGGCGACCAGTAAGGCACGATGAATCGCTTGCGGTAGCCCGTCAGACTCGATCACAGTCCAGTTTTGCTTTGTAAAAGGTGCAGCGATCGAGGTTGGTCCAAAATCGTGGCTGAGATCGAGTCCGATCCGATCGGCGTAGCTGCCGGTATCCCCCGCAAAGGTGATAACCACGACGGGCAAACTCCCCGCCCAAACGTTGATTAGTTGCCCCAAGCATTGGGCGAGCCCTGCGCCGAGATGGACTAGCATGACCCCCGGATCGAGATTTGCCTGCGTATAGCCGCCCGCTTGTGCCGCAACGCTGCCTTCATGGAGTGCCAAAATGCCGTGTATATCTGGGTGCACATGGAGCGCATCGAAAAAACGTGCTTCGCGTGAGCCTGAGTTATTGAACACATATTTCACACCCGACGCCGCGAGTTGCTCAACCATAACCTGAGACGGATTCGCGGTAATAGGTCTCATTTGCATAATATGTTTCCTCGCTTTCTTTGTCTATTTGTTCTGATAACGAATATCAATTATGGTGAATTCTAAAAATAAATAGACGCTTTCGCCCCCGGTAGGTGCGGTTTCCAACTGCGCCGATTTGGAGTGTCTCATTAATTCTAAAATCTACTATAATTCCAATCTAATACCATCGTATGTAGGGAACGCAGATCTGCGTTCCCTACCACTTCGCCTCCCGAAATTTTGCTATTCTCAAGTTAATACACGCCCACCACCACGGACTCCTGAAGTTCAGAGAGTAGCCGTAGATTTTGAACGCCGTCCCACGGATACTGTTCGATTGGTTGCGCCCGTTCCGCTTCATCTCTTTCGAGGAAACGGGGCATAAAAAACTCGTGTGTCAGTGTGGTCAACATCACTCTGCCTGTTTTGCCGTAATCGACAGGTTCTTCCGGGTTATCTGGGTTGACCAGTTCAATGACCGCACGGGGTTGCGGCGGATAGTAGATAATTGCGTAGTTATCGGCGGGGTCAAACGGCTTGCAACACGCTAAACCCATGAGGGTGTTTCCGTATGTCGGCATAAATTCAACGCCCGGCACCAACTCCTCACGGGCAAAACGATGGAATTGGGCATCCATCTCCGTGCCACCGCAAAAGATGCCTTTTATGCCAGCCTTCGGTAGAGAGATCTTTTCGGACAACGCTTCAAGCAATTTCGGTGTGGTGAACAGACACTCGATATTATCGTGGGCGCGTAGGATATTCAAGGCTTGATCGATGACGTGATTTTTATAAAGATCCAACTCCTGATGTTTGCCGTACTGAATTAATTTGTTCACCCACCGCGGGTCGAGGTCAACGAGGAAGCAGATACCGCCGCGATGCTGTGCCAGATATTCAACGGCGAGACGGAGCCGTCGTGGTCCGGACGGACCGAGCATCAACCAATCGCTACCAGGCGGGAAGCTCTCATTGGGCAAAGTTTCGCTGAACATCTCGTAATCGATCTGAAAGTCGCGGATGCTGATGCGAGTTTTCGGAACACCGGTCGAACCGCCTGTTTCAAATACATACACCGGTCGGTCTGCGTAACCTTTGGGAACCCACCGCCGCACCGGTCCACCGCGCAACCACTCATCCTCAAAATGTCCAAGGAGTTTTAAGTCGTCATAGCTTCCAATTTTTTCACGAGGATCAAAATCGAGTGTCTCTGCATATTCGAGCCAAAACGGGCTGCCGGTCTCTGGACTGAAGTGCCACTGGACAATTTCACGCACGTGGGCATCAAGCCGATCCCGTGCTTCTTCCGTCCTTTTAGATAATGATTGATTCAAGTGATCCATAGTTGTAAATGTATCCTGTTATGATGAAAAGCTTAATCCGCTGGTTTCCAGCCGATATCGATACTTGGGTAATCCTCAACGTAACGCTGCAACTCAGGGGCGAGTCCTTTCATGAAGCGGTGCGCTGATTCAGGTAACTCCCACGGAATTGAGAGCTTTTCTTGGGTCGGACGGAAAATAAAGCCACATGAGAGACGCGGTTCATCGCCGCCGTGTGGGAAGGCCCCGTGATACGTCCGCGCCGCAAAGATGATGAGATCGCCCGGTTCTGTGAAAAGTGGAACTGTGCCCGGCATATCCATCCGATCATACGGTTTCGGTTCTTCGCCCGTTCGGTGGAATGAACGCCGATCCTCCGTGAATTCAAATCCATCAGGCGGTTGCCAGTCCGCTCTATGGGAGTCTTCGATAACTGCAAGCCCCGCTCGACTCGGATGTGTCCCGTTGAGATAGAACCACATACCGTTGGGCCAATCGCCTCGATTCAGTACGTCGCCGGAGTGCTTTGGCGGTGGTTCAGAAAAGCCACACCAGTCGGTATGCCACAACACCGGACCTGATTCAACATTCTTCAGAATTGCAGCGGATCGATGGATCGTGAGCGCGTCAGTCCCGAAAATAGATCGGTTGATATTCAGGTAATCTTTATTCTCAAGCAGTTTCCAGAGCGGTTTTGAGTATTCGACGAAAGCGTGCTTGGTGCGCGTTTCCCCAAGTCCCAAGTTGCCCTCCGGATCAAGCACCTGACTGACCGATTCCTTCAATTCCTCCACATAATCCGGCGACAACATATTTTTTACAATGGCGAAACCATGTTCATCATGACACGCCTTAATCGCCGAGAGCTCGTCCGCTCCAAACTCATATCGATAGGGTAGATTGACAGGTTGAAAGTTATCCTTAGACATTGATACTCCTCCATTACTCCATAGCAATCGCAAAGAGCGTATTCCGACTTGCGATATACAGCACACCGTCTTTTGCTACCGGCGTGGTATAAACGGCACTCCCCATGTTGGTCTCGAAAATAAGTTCCTTCTTTTTGCCCGTTTTCAAGATGGCGAGATCTCCGTCCTCGTCTCCGATGTATACCTTGCCATCTGCCACGAATGTTGATCCCCAAATCGCAGCAAATGTGTCGTACGTCCAATGATGTTCACCTGTGTTCGCGTCAAGGCAGTAGACAAAGCCGCTCAAGTCTGCTATGTAGAGCAAGTCATCCTCAATTGCTACGGTGGACATCGTGCGGTGGAAATCCTCATCGCCTCGGTGCCAGACAGCACCCGTCTCGGTGATGTCTCCTTCACCCGTTGCGTCAATCACCCAGAGATGACCAACGCCCTCGCCATGTTCCGGGTCCTGTCCCACGCTGATGTAAACCTTATCCTCCCAGATGACAGGTGTTGAAATGATGTTATTGCGTGTTCCTCGACCGCCCAATTCCCAAACGGAATCTTTGGGGTTGCAGTCGAACTTCCAGATCAGTTCTCCAGTTTCAGGTTCGAGGGAATAGACCCAACCATCGCCACCGGGAAAAATGACTTGGGGTTTGCCGCTGATTACCCCGTAAGCAGGGTTAGACCATTGACCGTGTAAGATGTTTTCCGCAGGAGAGGCATCTTCCCAAACCAGTTCACCGGTATTTTTATTAAGTGCGATAAAGCTCGGTGCAAAAGGGGAAGGAATGTGAACGTGCCCTTCGTCAACGCCATTGCTCGTTTCCACAAAGAGCAGATCGCCGGCGGCGATTGGAGAACAGGTGGCAAGGTTGTGGGGGAAAACCTCCAACTCTTCGATCATATCATACTTCCAGATAATGTCCCCATCAATTTCGCTGGTGTCGGTTTCCTCCATGAAGGGACCGTCATTTTCACCGTCCATGAAGCCCTCGGTATCAACACAGACAACTTCAGCACGGTTGGAAATATAGTAAAGCCGATCCCCCTCAATGTAAGGCGTTGAACAGATGCCCTGTTGGGGCCAATCGTTGACACGTCCGGCGGGGAGTTTGGTATGTGTGGATTGCCAGAGAAATTCCCCATCCGATTCGCGGAACGCCATCATAACACCGCGATCGCCGGTAAGTTTTGGGTTTCGTCTGCCTTGATTGTTCGTTCCGACAAACACCTTGCCGCCGATGAGGAGGGGACCCGCGTAGGTCTGCGAACCCAAGGTTGCTGTCCATTTGATGTTTAATCCGGATTCTGCGTCCCATTTTACCGGTAGATTTTTCTCATCGGAGACGAGGTTGCGTGATGGTGTGAACCCCCACATCGCCGTCTCAGCAGAGGCAGGTATTGCCGATACCACCAAAACCGTTATGAGAATGATATAAACAATAGCTCCTATTCCTATAATCTGTTGATGTCTCATTTTGCTCCTCTAAAATTATTAGTGATTGCTTTAGTCCAAATTAATGTCAGTCGATCTCTACTGAAAATTTATTGATTTTCTGTTAAACCTGAAATATTTCGCTTTTCGCTCCAGAGGAGCGCAATGTGTGTGGCAGTATTTAGGTGAGATTAAAGGCTATCTAACTGCGTTCGTGTAATTTCACTCAATTTTCCGTCGTGAAGTCTGTATTTTTCATAGAAATCTGCACAGTCGTGATCGGAGTATGTTTCCAACACTTTACGCACCAAGCAAACAGGGTTCTAAGCGAGGCACAGGTGTCGGGACGAGATAGGACGCGCTCAATGCTAATCCGATCAAGAATCCTTCCACCGTCTTCAATTTCTCTAAAACCTTGATATTCTGTTCTAAGATCGCTTTTAGGGTTACGCATTGTTTCTACATCACCTTCATAATCTGGCAAGGAGGTTTCCAAGACAGCGTTAATCACTTGTGCGTCAGCGAAATAATACGCCTCAAGCATATACACCAGAAAATGTACGGAGGCCCGATGCTTCAAGGTGTTTAATATTGTATCAAGTGCCGTTCGATAGCGGTCAAAGATCTGTTGTGCCTGATCCCTGCGGTCATATTCCAAATCATCAATTAGTAGGACAAAACGGCAAACGTCGGTCATTAGATACTTTCTTGCTGCCAATCCGATTTTTGCATCTATGCTAGGAATGTCCTTACCGTTGCCAAGTGCTTTAATTCTTTCCACTGAAGTAATTACCTTGAGTTGACCGACACGCCGGATCACCTCAAAAGTACAAATGCCGGTTGCCATTAATGACTTAAATAATTTTGGAAGATGCTCCTCTTCAGTTTCGCCTGTAACAATTAAGCCGAAGTGGAAATAAGCACATCGCGGATGTTCGGCAGACCGTGGACCCTGTTCCGTCATTCCCCCTCCTATTGGGCGTAAGGTTTAGGTTTACTTTGGGGGGCAATGGCTTCAGCCATATAAAGCGAACCGGTGTCGTAGTTTTCGAGTAAATCTTGAATATCGTCCATCTCACTAACTCGCTTTAGAACTGTCTGCCCAGAATCATCCAGTCCTGTCGCCAAAATATCTTCCTGTTCAAACTGACCAATTAAAACCGGGGAATGTGTTGCGATAAAAACCTGCTTGTTCCATTCCTTCGTGGCGTGCTTGACTGCTTCAGCGAAGACAGAGATGGCATAAGGGTGAAGAGAGGTTTCAGGCTCATCGAATACAATCAGGGAATCACGCTCTTTTCCTTCAGAGAATAGAGCTGTTAGATGAATAAGCATTTGCAAATGACCATCTGATACACCAGAGGCTTGAATCGGAGCTTGACGTCCTTGCTCTAAAAAGCTACCGTAAACTGAGTTTGGCCCTGTCTGTTCTATGAGCAAATCTTCAAAATTGGGGAAGCTTTTCCTCATAAAATCTACGATTGTTTCATAACGCTCATCAATTGCTCGTTTATCGTGGATATTTCGCAAGACAGACCATACATTTTCACCATATTCCCATAAATGGGTATGATGGATCGATTCTGACCCGGTACGTTTAAGGGCGGGCAACAAAATCCTACGTGCATGGTAAAAATGGACAAAATGAAGCAGTCGATCTAACTCAGCAGCTTCGTAAGATTCACCTTCAAAAACGAGATACAAACTGAGGGAGAGTTTTTCTGCCTCCTTCAGTGTAATTGAAGCTATTTGTTTCAACGAGTTGCTATAAAACTCAACCTTGTCACTGCCTATCTTTCGATCAATCAGACGAAGATCGCGGGGCTTTGAATACAATATTTCTCCAACAGAAGGTTCAATACGTCCGGAAGAGAATCCGAATAAAACTTCATATTCAGCCAAGTCTGTCTCGATCTTAATTGATATGTTAGCTTCTTGATCGGCTTTGTCCCACAACATACCGATTCCGTGACTTCGATAAGAGGAGGCCTCGTCAACGCCTCGCTTAGTGCAGTCTCTCACAAACCAAATGGTATCCAACAAAGTCGATTTTCCTGACCCATTCGGTCCAAAGAGGACGTTAACTGGACGCACGTCAACCGAGACGTTTGCCAGAGATCTGAAGTTTTTTACTTGTAAACGGGTTAATAGATTTGCCATGACCTTTCCTCAGTTTCCCATTATGCAGTTCGTGCCATTCAACGAATGGTGGTAGACGGCGGTCATCAATTCCTCCAAACCTTCAGATTATCGTAATAGATCTCAGCGGGCGAATAGCCGTATATCCCCGGACTCCCTTCCCGATTCGGCAGCGGATCCTCGACGGTAATCGTCCATTCCTCAGGTTCCGGCTCACCTCTTACCCAAACCTTTCCCTTAACATGGGCTGTGTCATCGACGATATCCACCCTCATTTTCATGGTATACCAGACGTTCGGTTCCCACTTAAATTTAATCCACCTTGCCATGCGAAGATCGGATCGCCATGAGAGCACCTGGAGTCGTTGGTGATTACCTTGCATCTCAAGGGTATAACGATTGGCGATGAGCCCCATGTCTGGCATGTTTCGCTTCGGCTTGGTGCCTAATAGATCGATCTGAACGATGTAATTCTTCATATCCGGGGGACCGATGTAAACATTAGAGCGGTGCAATCCACGGCGAGCAGGCGGTTTGACCAGAATTTTGTTTCCGTCCATCTCACGGACAACGAATCGGTTTGTTGCACGAACCCAGTGCGGCGGACTCTTCCCTACCTCTATCGACTCAAAATCTTCCTGCCACGGTAACGGTGGAATGACACGGACTCGTGCGGAGGTTTGTAGATCCTCGATTTTCGCCGATACCGTTCCGGCTTGACCGACCTGACTCGGTTCAAGGGTCAGTTTTCCGCTCTCATCGATAGATCCTAACAATCCGTCCAGCGACCACTCAGCAGCCTTGGCACCAATAACCTGTGCGCTTTCATCGTTAAAGGCATAAGCGCTAAATTGGAGACTCCCTCCCGGTTGAGCTAGAACTTCGGTGGGGACAATCTGTATTGATGTGGGATAGCCAGTAGACATCTTCAAACCGGCGGATCCAGAGGCAACTTGGCTTGAAGTGGAAGCCCCCTGCCCCCCCAAGCAGTAAAGTCCTTCCTCGGTGGTAAAGTAGACCCGGCCGTCAGCGATGGCGGGTGAACCGTAAATCTCCGCATAATGACCGGGTTCCCTTTCAATCTGTATCGTGTTAAGCGTTTTACACTCGTTCTCACCCGGTTGCAGGATGTGGAAGTGTCCGTTGACTTCGGTGACATAGATCTTACCGTCAGCAACAACGGGTGATCCCTTGCCCACCGTACCGAGGCTATGTGTCCAATGCACCTCCCCGGTTTCGCCATTGAGACAGTGTAAATTCGCCGCGCTGTCCACAACATAAAGCCGACCATCGGCTATCGCTGGAGAGCTATAACCCGCCTCGATGCCGTCAACCCGCCAGAGTTCGTGTGTCTTGGTAATATCTCCTGTTCCTGTTCCGTCGATGCAGACAACGCGTCCCATCACCGTCGTGTCCGTGTTCTCCCGGTTGTGGCTTGCGTAAACCCGCGTGCCATCGACGACCACTGACGCATTGAGCGGTCCCTGACTGACCTGGAACCCCCAAACTTTCTCTCCCGTTTGCACGTCCATTGCGTACACATGACCGTCCGAATTACCGTCAATTAACAATCGACGACCATTTATCTCGGCTACGACAGAGACGGGGTAAGTTGTATCCTTCGGAGGACCGCCAGGCTTCGTTGTCCAAACCACCTCGCCCGTTTTTTTGTCAAAGGCGAAATAACGGTGGCGCATTGGAGCATGGCTCCCCCAACTGGTGTTCAGGAAACTGAGGATCACAAGATCTCCATCGACTACGGGCGTAACAGTTCGCCCACCATAGCCCGTGAATCGCCCAAATTCCTCCGTCAAAGAGTGCGACCAAACAATCTTCCCGTCTTCGTCGAAACAGGCGAACACGCCGCTGATAGTATGGGCGTAGATATAACCCGTTTCTCTATCTCCTGCGAGACTTGTCCAACCTAATCGGTTAAAAGGGATAGTGCTATGGAAGACATTGAATCGGTGTTCCCAGAGCATCTTCCCGGTTTCGGCATCAAAGCACGCCACCTGTTCCTGCTCGGTTATGTCCCTCCCAACGCGTCCGATGACATAGACGCGATTGTTCAGAACGATGGGCGTAGAGCGACCGATAAAATCTGCCTTCCAGATCAGGTTTTCACCGTCTAATGACCAGTTTGAAACCAAGCCGGTTTCTGAGGATGACCCATCTTGATTGGGACCCCGCCAACTGGGCCAATCCGATGCCCATGCGTTATTAAAACCGATCAGAGCGGTGCATACCCCTACCAAGATACAATAAAGAAATACTTTAAGCGTAACCCGAGTTCGCATCCAAATCTCCTATCCTGTGCTGTAATGTGTCAGTGGGCCAAAAACGTATCAATTATAGCATTAGACTATCTGCCGCTTAGAATGATTATATGACACCTAAAAATTATATTCTCTTTTAACAGTTCGGTCGTCGGTTTAACAAAAACATTTTATGTTAAGGTGGTCTGCAAAGTCAATCAAAAACTTACTCACATCCTGTTTACGAAAAACCGGACCCCAGCGGGGCGATATGTATATCGCAGACGTGGTAAAGCCAACCCTAAAGCCCCGGATGGGCGACATGTGTAAGATGCGTTTGATAGATGGCAACTGACGTTAAAATAACGCAAGTTGCTAGTTATGGAAAATGTCGTAAAACGGAAGAATGGGAACTGAATAGAGCCCGTTACCGCTCGCAGTGGATTGCCAAATCCACTGCACAGGTACAAGGCTGGCTTGGATATGTCTATCCAAGCCGAGCGAGTTGGACGACTAGCAACTTAGGTTAAAATAGTAGAGACATAATTGGAATAATATTGTAGAATATGATGGAGATACAGAGATACATTCATAGTGTTGCTACGCATGTTCGATGTTTCCCGCATAGGAGAGGTGTGCCATGATTCGCGTAATTAAGCCAGAAGGTTTTGGCAACATTCAGTTGGAAGATATACCGATTCCTGAGATTAACAGTCGTCAAGTTTTGGTGAAGACACATACCACGCTGATTAGCCGTGGTTCTGAGTTGTTTCGTCGTTATATCATGGAGGAAGCAATCCCTCCAAGGATGATGGGGTATTCCCTCACGGGCGTCATTGAGCAAATTGGATCGGCGGTCACGGAGTATGAGGTCGGGCAACGGGTGATGGTCGTTGCGCCCCACGCCGAATATGCTGTCGGAGAGGTAGATGCCAGCGTGGAGGGACGGGTCGTGCCGCTACCAGATGACATCTCCTTTGAAGAGGGGACATTCCTGCCGCTCTCAATAAGTTCAATCGCATGGGCGGATTCATCAGGGGTCCAAGAAGGGGATACGATTGTCATTCTGGGGCAGGGCATTGTCGGGAGTCTGATGATGCAAGTGCTGCGTGGATACGGTCCCGACCGCATTATCACGGTCGATGCAGTGTCGCTGCGGTGTCAATTCTCCACTGAACTGGGTGCGGATGTTACGATCAATGCTTCGGAAGAAGACCCCGTCGAAGCGGTGCAACGTTTAACCGATGGGAATGGTGCAGACTTGGTAATCGACTGCGTCGGCGGTCACGCTGGGGTTAAATCGTTTGAGCAGGCGCAAGACATGGTGCGTAGGAAGGGAACCCTCCAACTGATTGCGTTATATCAAGGTGAGCCGTTGCCCTTACATTCCTCAAAGATTATGAGCAAACGGCTTGTGGCGGGTGTCCTTACCGACGAGCCACGCGGACAAATCGCCCAACGTGCGATCGAGAAAATCCGTTCAGAAGAGATCCAAGCAGCGCAAATGGTTAGCCGCCGTTTCCCTTATCAGAGTGCGAAGGAGGCTTTCGACTTCCTGTGGGAGCATCCAGACGAAGCACTTGCCGTTCAGCTGCTCTGGCAGTAGCGTTTTGCTTGGCTGCCAATGAACTAATGAATCAATGGACAGGTTGTTTTTACGGTTCACGCCTTACGTTTTACGCACCGTTTCAGGGAAGAATCACGGATGCTCAATTACATCATACGCCGCACCCTTTACGCGATCCCAATCTTAGTCGGAGTCAACCTTATCACTTTCGTGCTCTTTTTCATCGTCAATTCACCTGACGACATGGCACGAAAGATTCTTGGGGAAAAGAACATTACCCAAGAAGATGTAGATCGCTGGAAGCGCGACCGCGGCTATCATCTACCGCTGTTTCTCAACACCCAGGAATCTGGGTTCTCACTTTTCACACAGACAATCTTCTCCCAAAAAGCCATGCGGCTCTTCCTCTTCGATTTCGGTAAATCAGATCGGAACAACATCGACATCGGTTATCAAATCGCCCGCCGGATGTGGGCGAGCCTCGCTATCGCTATACCGACCTTTATCATAGGCTTGCTCGTCAACATCACCTTTTCGATGATTATTGCTTACTACCGTGCAACCTATGTTGATTTCTGGGGAACGATTGTTGCCGTGATTCTTATGTCAATCTCCACGCTCTTTTATATTATCGCTGGACAGTGGTTATTTGGCAAAATGCTCCGTCTATTCCCGATTTCCGGTTATGATACCGGTGTGAATATGCTGAAGTTTGTGTTTCTGCCCGCAGTTATCGGTGTCATTAGTGGTATTGGCACCGGTGTCCGCTTCTATCGCACCATTTTCCTCGAAGAGGTGAACCGGGACTATGTGCGAACTGCACGTGCAAAGGGGCTCGGCGAGGGTGTGGTGCTGTTCAAACACGCCTTGAAGAACGCGATGATTCCCATCTTGACAAATGTAGTGTTAGCAATTCCCTTTCTCTTCATAGGCAGCCTTGTGATGGAGAACTTTTTTTCAATTCCCGGACTGGGCAGTTTTACGATTGACGCTATCAACGCACAGGATTTCGCTATTGTCCGCAGTATGGTTTATCTGGGGTCGGTGTTGTATATTGTGGGCTTGCTGTTGACGGACATCAGTTATACGCTCGTTGATCCCCGAATCCGATTGCAATAACCGAAAGGGAAACCGAATTTTTTCTTGAAAATTCGGTTTCTTTCTTCTACCCCGGGTCTGTGTTACACGATTTCTTAACATGAGCTACCGAAAAAACTGGAAAGGTCAGAAAAATTGAAAGCGAGTATTGGAACACAGAGCAATTTACAACGGACACTTGTAGGTTGGATTTTCGTGATCCTGTTCCAAGTGCTGTGTATTTCTCCACCTCTCTATGCTCAACCTTCAGATTCTCCTGTAATCTTCAAAGATGTCACGGAGGAGGCGAGGGTTAACTTTGTCCACTCAGCCGGGAAACGCTCCTCCCTGCTGCCCGAAGATGTCGGTTCTGGCGCAGCCTTTGCCGACTATAATAATGATGGACACATCGACCTTTACGTGGTCAACAACCCCGGTCCACTCCATGCGGAAATAACGGAGGCATCGTCGGGAAATGTGCTGTATCGCAACAATGGTGACGGTACTTTCACCGATGTCACCGTGGAGGCAGGTGTCGGCGATCGTGGCTACGGCATGGGATGTGTTTTCGGGGATTACGACAACGACGGGGATTTGGACCTCTATGTCACGAACTATGCGCAAAATGTATTGTATCGGAACAACGGCGATGGCACGTTTACCGATGTCACCGAGAAGGCGGGCGTCGGCGATGCGCGATGGGGAACGGGTGCAGCGTTCGGGGATTACGATAATGACGGGGATTTGGATCTCTATGTTCCGAACTATATTGAACACGATCTTGACAAATTAGCACAAGACCAAAAGACATCAATGCAATACGGGCAATCCGTGCCGCGTATATTGAACCCCCACTCCTTCGAGCCGCAAGATAATGTGTTATATCGCAACAACGGTGATGGTACATTCACCGATGTTACAGCGGAGTTAGGCGTCGAATCTCCCGGTGGGCGCAGCTTGCAGGCTATCTTCACCGACTTTGATCTGGACGGCGACCTTGAACTTTACGTTGCCAATGACCTGTCGCCCAACTTTCTGTATCGGAACAACGGCGATGGTACATTCACAGATGTGAGCGATGCATCGTGGGCGGCGGATTTTCGGGGTTCAATGGGACTCGCAACGGGCGACTACGATGGCGATGGCGATCTCGACCTTTTCATGAGCCACTGGATCGAGCAGGAAAATGCTCTATACAGCAACATGTGGAAAGAGGAAGGAGCAATGGGCGGAGAATCCTCAAAAGCGGGGATAATGCGCCCCATCCACCTCGTTGACGACTCCTACGGTGCCTCGCTCGGTGAAGAAAGCCTTAAATATGTGGGTTGGGGCACGGATCTGTTCGACTACGATAACGATGGCGACCTCGATATTTTTGTCGCCAACGGGCACACGTTCCAATATCTCGATAATTACGATCTGCTTATCCCACAGAAAGATCAGTTCTTTCGTTATGAGGGCGATGGGATCTTCGCCGATGTGTCCGCAGCGACTGGGGTTGCTGCGATGCCGTACCGAGTAGGACGCGGCACTGCTTTTGGGGATTATGATAACGATGGCGATGTCGATATCTTTATCGTCAACAATCACGGTCCCGCAGTTTTACTCCGAAACGAAGGGGGCAATCACAACAACTGGCTGCACGTGAAATTAATTGGCACGAAGGGCAACCGTGATGCCGTTGGAGCTAGGATTCGGCTCAAGGCGGGAGATCGGATACAGCTGCGTGAAATCAACGCCGGCGCAAGCTATCTCTCCTTCAACAGCTTGATCGCTGAGTTCGGACTTGCGCAGGAAACTACAGTCGATTGGATTGAGGTAATCTGGCTGGGCGGGGATACCGAACGCTTTACAGGTATTGGCATAAATCAGCGGACGGTGCTAACAGAGGGGACTGGAACCCGAAAGTAATAACCTACAGCGGTCCCTTCTACACCTACCTACCACGTTCCCTCCGCCAGATTGTCACCACCGCCGGAATCGTTCCAACGATCAGAAACCCGATAACACTCCAAATGGGCCAAAGGACCGGCTGATTCCACTCTTCCTGCCGCCGAGCGCGCAATGTGCTGTCGATACGCTTATATTTGAGAGTATTGTAGCCGGTAGTGTTGGGTTTCCCATTTTTCAACCATTCGTGATAAAGACCGAAATTGACACGGTGATAAGCAAACACCCATGGTGCGTCCTGTTGCAAGATTAACTTCATCTGGCGGATAATCAGGAGCCGTTCAGGCGAGTTATCCATGTTTTGCATCTGATCAAACAGCCGATTGTATTCAGGATTATCGTAATTTGAAACATTCTCACCATCAAATTTGAACTTGCTATTCGGTCCATAGAGCAGAAAGAGGAAATTCTCTGGATCCGGATAGTCCGCATGCCAACCCCACATAAGAATCTGCGAACTCCCATTTCTCGCCTTGTCTCGAAATCGGTTATAGTCCGTCGTTCGGATCTCCAACGTAATACCGATAAGTTCAAACCGCTTACGCACCCAATTCAGAAAAGCGGTCGCTTGAGGTCCAGTTCGGTAGTTATCAAAATAGAGGATAAGTGGATTGCCGCTTTTATCTTGACCGCCGGGGAATCCCGCTTCAGCAAGGAGTTGACGCGCCTCCTCTAACGATTTTCGGGTTGCCCCCTGTTCTGCCTCCCAGTTATAAACATACGGATTGATACCGATTTCACCCTCCTCATACCCGAAGATTCCCGGAGGAATCGGATTATGTGAAGGGATCCCGCGTCCGTTAAGGAAGATTTCGATATACTCCTCGTAGTCCAACGCAATCGAAATTGCCTGACGCAGTTTCCGCTGATCTTCGGTGTAACCGCCAACCACATCGTCGAGCATATTGAACGCAAAATATATTGTGGTCACATCTACATTTGTTTGTAGTCGAATGTTTCGGGACTGTAAAAGTTCGCTGGTCCGTGGGTCACCGGTGTCGGAGAACGTAATCGCCTGATCAAAGGTATCTGAGGAGATTGTAGAGGCATCGTAGTATCCTTGCAGGAATTTAGCCCAGCGGGGGATATACTCCTTTTCCAGTTTGTAGACCGCTCTGGGAATCAACGGTAATCTTACACCTGCATCGTCGAGCAATCCAGCTTCTCTATCACCGACTTCTCCCTCCGTCGGGTACAATTCGGTGTGAAAATTCTCATTGCGGACGAGGATAATCTCCTTGTGCGGCTTGAAGGTATCAAGACGATAGGGACCCGTCCCAATCGGAAATCGATCTATTGTGATATTCCGAGCTTTCAGCGGGGGTTGTTCATAAAAGTCGATGACTTCCTTGGGCATCGGTGCAAAGAAAGGCATCGCCAGCCAGTAGATGAATTGTGGATATTTGGTTGTGAGGATGATTTGATAGGTGTATCGATCAACAGCCTTGACTCCCGGAAATGGGAAGGCATCTATATCCAAAGCGATAGGATTCTCACGTTCGTCAACAGCTTGGTTATAGGTGGCACCCGCCGCGGCTTGGCGTTTCTCACGCTCTGCCTCCAGAGCATCTCGTAATGCTTGAGCATATTCTCCCATGCCCAGGATATAATTATCCAATAGGCTCAAGAGCGGACAAGCGACCCTCGGATCCGCCAACCGCTTAATCTGGTGAACGTAATCAGCGGCGATCAGTTCCCGTGTGCCCGTTTCACGAAAATCCCTCACTTCATAAACCTCTTTTACATCGTCAGTTGTCAACGTGTGGTAGCGGAAATTTCCCGCTGCGTCCTTCGCAAAGCACGGGTGTGGCTGATACTGGATTCCGGGGCGGATGCGAATTTCATACACCGCTGTTGCAATCTGTTCAGGGGCGACATCAGCCGGCAAAGGAGTTCCTGAATCATCAAAATAACGAGGTTTCGGGACAGATTCAACTGTCGATGGGATAAGTTGATATGGACGCTTGAGGTAGTGGTACTGGAGTGGGGGTTCGTAGATCTGCTGAATAAAGCGGTACTCGCCTGAACTGTACGAAACTGCCGGATCCAGATGTTTCGGTTCCTCCGAAAAAGTGCTATAGTAGATTTCCTGCCTATGCTCGGCAGCCGGGTAGGGGTGATTGGGAATACATCCCGCTACCCAAACAAGGAGGATGATGAGCCAAAATTGGTTCACGCTATATTTCCACTCGTACTGTCTCATGAAACTGCTCCATATTACGTCAACTAAGCGTTCTCGGGAGAAGGTATCTGGTCAGTTGACAGAATATCTGTGCTACGGCGATTCTGTCAATAAAAAAATACAATAAGACTTACGCACATAGTCAGAAGATAGGTTATAATAACCAATGGTGCTAGTTTGCAGCTGTTAATAACGTGATACGTGAAACATGAAATATTGGTTCATCGGTCATTTAGCCCCAGAGGGGCGCCATGTATACTCGAAGGGTGGAACGTAGAAAGAATGAAGGAACTAATGAACCAATGAACTTCCCGATAATTAGTTTACTCCGATTTATCGGGCGATCCAAAGCGACTTGCCCCGCAGTTTGTAGTAGCGTGTTCATTGCGCGTTCTTATACCAACTGTCGATAGCATCTTTTATCCGTGTAATCCGTTAATCCGTGTTTATCCGTGATTCAGACAATAATATCGGAGAGTTAAATGACCCGAAATGAAGTCCTGAAAATGCTTGAATCAATTAAAAGATTGTGATATACTGCTATAGTAACTTTAGGGTTATCTGTTATATTTTTAAGGTGAGGCACAATCGATAACTGTCGATCAGGAGGTTACATATCGATTATGGCTGGTGAGGCTTTAGGTTTGGTTGAAACGAGAGGGTTGATTGGAAGCATCGAAGCGGCTGACGCGATGGTCAAAGCGGCGAATGTTCAACTTGTCGGGTATGAAAAGATTGGCGGCGGGTATGTCACAGTTATGGTCCGTGGCGATGTAGGTGCTGTTAAGGCAGCCACGGATGCCGGTGCAGAAGCAGCCGCACGAGTCGGAGAAGTAGTATCCGTCCACGTCATCCCACGACCACATGCGGATGTTGAATCGGTTTTACCTATCCAAGAACAATCCGATGACGATACATTGATGATTGATATCGCCAACAATGAAGCAGCAAATTGATGGAGTTAGGAAAGACAGCGGATGAATGATAAAGCACTCATTGAACTGGTCACTCATAAAGTGCTTGAACAATTGAAGCAGGCTGCTTTGAATCCCGATGAAATCGGGAATAAAGACCCCTGTGGCGGTTGTGCCTTGCGAACCTGCGCGGCTGGGCAACGTGCCTGTGATACTGTTGTTCAACAGCAGCAGATTCCCGTTGGTGTTTCAGCGCGACATGCGCATGTGACTCAGGAACACTTAGAGATTTTGTACGGTGAGGGGCACCAATTGACAGTTCACGCTCCTTTATACCAACCCGGTGCATTCGCGGCGAAAGAGACGTTAACCGTCGTTGGGCGACGTATGCAAGCAATTGAGGGGCTTCGGATTCTCGGTCCCGTGAGAGATTATTCTCAGGTTGAGCTTGCACAGACTGATGCGATTCGGCTGGGACTAAATCCACCAATTCGCGATTCAGGCGATCTCGCCGATTCAGAGTCGATTGTATTGATTGGTCCTCAAGGGGCTGTTCACTTAGAAGAGGGTGCAATCTGTGCAACACGGCATATTCACATGACTCCCCAAGATGCGGAAAATTGGGGGATACGTGAAGAGGATCTGTTAAGCGTACGCATTCCCGGCGAGCGAGCGTTGACTTTTGAAAACATCCATCCAAAAATATCATCAAGCTATGTGCCGCAGATGCATCTCGATACAGATGACGCTAATGCTGCCGGTTTGCAGGGAGGAGAAGGCGTCGAATTGCTGAGAGATTAGGGGTAGTTAAGTGGAGTTCAGTCCAGAAATTATTCGGCGGATTGAAGCAGAGGTCGCGAAAGTTCTCAAACGACAAGGAATGGCTTTGGCAGCTGCCAAAGCCGATAAACAGATTCTGGCGATATTCGATGCCGCTGAAGTCGATCTGGCACGTCCTCTAGAACAGCTTGATAAATGTAGTCAGCGAAGCTATGTCGTTACAGCCATTTTGTCAGATATAGCGGCTAAAATCCTGGACATCTCTCGTATCCGATCCACATGCGGAGAAGAACAGGTTTTCATAGCCAGTGAAATTACAAACCTTCAGCCTTTTACCGAGGGTTTCTCCGCGATTGTCATTCCCACGTTATCGTGCGCGATGGCAGCGAAACTGAGTTTAGGCATAGCAGATACACCGTGTGCTTACCTCGTGTTTCAGGCATTGCTTCAGGGGAAAAGAGTAATCGCAACATCTGATGGCTTTGAAATCTCGGATGGCTCTGAAGTCCCACCTGAAATATCAAAGTTAGGACAAGATTATATTAAAACCCTGTCGGACTTGGGGGTTCAATTTATTACGACTGAGCGAATCGCCGAGACAGTTCTGAGCGACGGTGCACACCATTTTAACCCGGACTCAGCAAGGGGACAAAACATTATCACTGCCTCGGTGATTGACGGGCTTGCATCAGATATGCGTGAATTTCGTTACACCAATCCAGCGATTATTACACCGCTTGCACGCGATTTAGCAGCCCGAAAAGGCATTCGACTCGTGGCAATAGATTAAAATCTGTGGGATCGTGTTAAGAAATCGTGCAATCGCAACCGATTGAGTTCATGAGTTCACTCGTCTATTAATGAACCAATGAACAAAACGCTTTCACGTCCCGATACATCGGGATCCTCCCCGATAGATCGGGACAGGCTGGAACGGGATTTCGCGCATTACGTTTTACGCTCTTAAATGTTTTGCACTTTTTTTTGACCTGAGCCAATCTGCAAAACCAATATTTGGTATCGCTTTTGCCACAGTTGTGTATCTCTATTGCTACGATTTTGACGTGACGGACACTATATCGTTCTACCACTATAGGGCAAACAGTCCTTAAATCAATTGACTCATATAAAAAATATGGCGCAATCGCAACCGATTGAGTTCATGAGTTCACTCGTCTATTAATGAACCAATGAACAAAACGCTTTCACGTCCCGATACATCGGGATCCTCCCCGATAGATCGGGACAGGCTGGAACGGGATTTCGCGCATTACGTTTTACGCTCTTAATGTTTTGCACTTTCTTTTGACCTGAGCCAATCAATTGTGGCATCTAAATTGCTATCGATACAGATTACGAAATCTATTGGTGGATAACGTCAGGTTCGCTCATGAGTTGTAATTGTCATGAGCGAACTCCTTGCATTGTACAAAGAAGTCACGAAAATCCGTTTTGCTAGGTCCACCTAAAAGGAGAGTTTCCATGAAATTTCGCATCTCGACTTCCATATGCCCGATGCTAATAATCTGCTTATTGACGCTCATACCCCATGCTGCGCTAGCAGACTATAACTACTTTTCAGACCGAATAAGTCGCGAACACCGGGACGCAGGTGATGTTGAAGACTGGATTGAGCGTGGCAATGCAACTGTCACTGCAAGTCCTCGTTTTGAAAGTGGAATTCGCCTAACAGCTTGGGCAAATGAATCTGATAGAGAAGATGACTACGAATTTGCGATCGCCAGTGCAGTCTATCTTTTTGAGATACCTCGACGGGCGCAATACGTCGAGATTTTGGTGCGCTACCGAGGGGAACCCCATCGGGCGGACTTTGATTACGAGGAGATTGCAGGTCGTGTTTGGATTCGCAATACCAAACGTGAATATGCCCGCAGGAACTATAATGATAACGGTGACGATGAAACGCTTTATGGCGATACTTTCTTTTTACGTGCAAAACGTCGTTCAGAGACGATAAAAGTTGCGACAGCAGGACGTGTTGATAACGGTATCCTTGAAATGCACATTGTCGCTGAAAATGGTGAGCAACTTGATATCGAGTATGTTGATGTCGTAACCTATCAACGCCAACCTGATGTTCGCGTTATACACCGCTACGCTCGAGATTACCATTGGCAACCTTGGTACAGATACACCTATCTTTATTTTTACGATGGACCTTTCTATTACTGTACGGATCTAGACTACTATATTCGATGGAGTTACCCGGTCTATGATCATCACTACCTTGCCATTCGTCACACTTATGGCGGTTACCTTCACAACTACTATCGTCGTTACCCGCGTCGTTACCATCGCAATTCCTACTACCACGTGGATGTCCATATTGATAAATCACCTAAAAGACGACGACTGAATCGTTGGACTCCAACGCATGAAACGACGCGCCGCGAATATTCACGGAGTCGATTGTCAGTCACCACGTCCAAAGCGAGCAGAACCAATGCACAAGCGAGTAGAACCAATGTACAGACTCGTGTCCGCTCGCTAATTACGGAACATCGTCAGACACCGGTGCTTTCAGATCGAGCCATCCAGGGGTCAACACTTTCTCGAAAACGGAGAGTTCCTGATAGGAGGAATGAGTCCAATACGAGCAGTAGGTCGAACACGACAATACAACGGCAGCGCAATAGTCAACGTTCTGCTAGTGACACACCCTCTCGATCTTACCGTGCACCTCAACGGAGAGTTCCTGATAGGAGGAATGAGTCCAATACGAGCAGTAGGTCGAACACGACAATACAACGGCAGCGCAATAGTCAACGTTCTGCTAGTGACATCTCGACCAGAACTTACCGCTCAACTCAGCAAATCCTAAAGCGTAAACGCTCAGGTTCAGTTGAGAGAGAATCCCGATCTAACGTGCGATCTCGCGATGTGCAACCCCGCACCCACCAGTACGATCGCTTCCGATTTTCTCCGCAGGACAAGCGTTCATCGGATAGTGAAGTCTCAACCCGATCCAACGCGGAACGACGGCTGCGCCTTTACAACCGAACGCAGTCTTCGTCGAAAAGCCGGTTGAGTAAACCACCTTCGCGTAGCCAATCTTCAAGCGTCAAGAAACAGACAGAAACGCGTAGTCGATTGAGGCAATCAAGATCTCGTTCATCTACTTCTACTGCTCCGCGTGTCCAAAGACCAACAACTCAGAAGACGACTTCAAGTTCCAGCAGTAAAGATGACGACGATGAAAAACGAGAGCGTAGCCGCAGTACGACAAGAACCCAAACACGCAGTCGAAGAAAATAGCTCTAACTTGCAACTAACATGAGACAGTTAAGGAGGAATTTCTGCCTTAGCTGTCTTTTTTTGTCAAATTTTGCTGACAAGACCCCATCCTTTAGGTTGGGGATATAGTCAGCAAAACCCCTTTAATTGGTTAAAAAAAAGTTGAAATCACAAGTGAAAAGTGATATAGTTTCTTTTAGAGGTTGGGTATTCCGCCATCTATTAGCAGGGGTAAAATCCGCAATAGTTGGCATATACCGACGGGTATTGGAATATCCTATAACCTCGCCAAAGTTGCCCTTCTGGGCAGGACGTTGTCCATTGGAGTAGATACCGTAAGACACCTCTCGGGGTGCAAGTATTGTTGATACCACAATTCGACTCCTTGAAGGAACGGGGAAGAATCCCCAACCCCTTTAGGGTGCGAGAGTACGTCAATGACAAGGCTTTGGGGTTCTGCTATTATATGACTTAGGGAGAGGTAAAGGACTTTGACCGGATCTCTAGTAAAGCTGTTTAGTCTTACACTTTTGATTCCCGTTTTATGTCTGTTTTCACGGGTTCAAATTAGTATCGCGCAGCCGAACGAAGACCTGCGCCTTGTGTCACCAATAGGTGCTGTAGGTCGGTCTGCGGTGCTGCCCGGTTGGGGTCAGTTTTACGCGCATAAACGTGTTTTGGGTACCACCTCCTTTGTGGGAACCAGTGGTCTCCTGATCGGTGCGTTAATTACCCACCAATCCTTCCTAAATGTTTACAATAATGAGTATGTTCCAGTTGCATTAATTGATGATAAGTCTCCAGAAGCGCTTTTTCAATACAATCGAGCGAATCAACGCTTTAAATTACGACAGTTTTTCCTCTTCGCAGCAGTAGGAGTATGGGCGTATAGCTTAATTGATGCCTATGTTGGCGCGAATTTGTACAATGCGGAGGCAAAAGCGAACCAACTTATTGATGAAATGAAACATATTGGAGCATTGGACGTACAGCTTGAGATGACTCCAACACAATTTCAACTGGGTATTGTCAAAGTCTTTTGAAAAGTCGAGCGAACACATCTGGCCCTTATGGAGGAGGTTTAGCTATGTTAAAAGTATTTGCCAAAGTCATTGGGCTGCTGCTCGTTTTTAGTTTGCTTACAAGTTGTGGGGATGTAAGTAGTGTGACTAAAGTCCAGTCAAAAGAGCTTGTTTTAATTAACCAAGTTCTAAAAAACTGGCGCGAAGGATATCAGAGTGAAGACCTTGATATGTATATGGGCGTGTTCTGGGAAGACGGATTTCTGTACGTCTCAGATATGGGCACGATGGATGATAAAACAGATGATGTTATATTTGATGATATCCGTGACGAAAGAGATTCCGCAAAGCGCGTTTTTGACAGATTCCAAGATATTGAGATTGAGCTGTCTGAACCGCCTGAGATACAACTGAATACAGATCGAACACGAGCCGAAGTCAGAAACCATTATCGGATCCAAGGGTTTGTCGCTGATGGCGATTCTCTCGAAGGGGGATATACGGGATGGTTCGCAGAAGGGAATAATATTTTCACCTTCGAGTTAAGAAAAAGTGATGGTTCCGATACGCAAGAATGGCGTATTACTGAGTGGAAGGATGAGGCGTATAGCGAGGAGCAGATTAGAGCCGCCAATAACATCCAGTGATTTTTCGATGCGCCGCGCAAAGGTTCCCTTGCCAGTGAAACTTTGCTATCATTTATGGTGAATGCTAAAAATAAATAAACACCTTCGCCCCTCGGTAGTTGTGTTTTCCTAACCACACCGCATAAGTGCCGTGGTGGGTTGAAACGGCGCAGTTGGAAACAGCGCCTACCAATTTGGAGTGTCTCATTAATTCTAAAATCTACTATAATTATATCTACCTAGTTCTACCGGTGATGTAGATTCTACCTCGCTTGTAAGGACGATGGTCCTATCAACTCGCGCCAAAGGTGTATAGGGGGATTTTTTAACTGCCTGAGTTTTTACAAATCTTGAGTTCTGCAATTTACAGATGCCAGAATTTATGTAGTTTCGACCTCAATGCTTATCCAACCAGTATTTAACCTGCCTCCATTTCTTGCCAGTCTATTCCAATATTCTCTGTCCGGTAATGTTGATCACAAGCCAAAGGGAACAGTCGGTCAACGTCTGGGAATAATCCGTGCTTTAACTGAATTCGAGCTGTGCTTCCTAAAAACTGTCCAAAAATAAGGAGGATTCGTTTCGATATGAAGGGTTCAGTCCATTTTTGACCCCTCTATTGATACATCATAATTAATTTAAGAAAAAACACTTGACAGAAAATTGCAGAAGTGTTATCTTAGAAGTTACTTTATTTTTATAGCAGAAATTGATTGAAAAAAAAAGCGTAAACTCAATAAAGATTAGACCCGAATTTTCGCGCTTTTGTGATGGTAAGAAGGATGGGAAATGTGAATGGCTTCTAAGCCAAGTATGTGGATCATCTGGATCACTGAATGAGCAATGACTCAACCTCAGTCCGTGTCTAACCTTGAATGTTAATTGTTTACATGCCAACTGTTTTCGGATGCTTGCGTTCCAGTAGATTGGGAGGCAAGGCTTAACCTGATACCACTGGAGGCCAATTCCAGTGGAGAATAATGTAAAAACTGCTTTTGCATCACATCTGGGTAACTAAATAGTTTTATATTGCTAATAAATCCTCACTAAAGGAGGTTGCGATATGTTCTATCACTGACGCAAGTTAAAATGGGAGAAGGGTCGATAAACGGTCACAAACTCCAAAACCGTGATTGATTCAATTCCCTTATTTTAACTTGGTGTTTGGATGAACGTGATTATGGAGGTTTTATATCTTCACTTTTACGTCAAATGTAATTTATGATTTTCTCAAGGAGGCAAATGAAAGTAATGAAGTTTTTCAAACGATCACCTGATGTTCTTCTGATAATAGCAGGGCTAATCAGTTGTTTCGTACTTTATGGGTGCGGCGCGGCTAGCCTTGGCCCACAAGAACCGCTTTTACCAACGGTCGAAGGACAGGCAAACTTTTCCGACCGCTTCCAATTGGAAGAAGAACCTCAGTTCTTCTATGACCTGTTTGGTAGAGAGCTCCTCGAAGGTAACGAAGTGTATAATTACCGTGAGGTGAAAGAATTCGATCAAAACGGTGAACTGATTTTAGGTTGGACCGGTCAGCTTGATAGCGAACGATTTTCCGCCCAGTTGGACCGCCAGGTTTTAACCGAAGATAATTTCCGTGGCAGATTTACGCAATTCGTCATTGGGGACAATATGCGTATCAAGCCTCAAACCCTATTTCCTAACCGGTATGTCATCTACAAAACGGAATTTGATGGCTTCCGATGGGATCTCTCGTTTTCCCAAGAACGTCACCTTTTCACGTTGTTGAACTCTCGTATTTCTAACCCGGTGAAGTTGTCTGATGCCGCGGCGAACCTAGCACCAACACTGGGACGTCGTAATGGTCTAAGCGATGATGTCGGTCTCCGTCATATTGAGAACGCACGCTTAATCGGATTTCGTGCACAAGGGTTGCTTGGTGATGTCTTCCGCGTAGGTCTTACCTATGTCAATCTCCACAAAGAACACCCAGAACGGGTTGAGAATCCGCTGTTTGGTGGAACGGTTGCCAATACACCGCCAGAGAGCATCGTTGTTATCTTCCGAGATGATTCTCCAGAAGATAATCACTATGGTGCATTAACACATGACCTTGAAGACGCAGGCCATGTAGCAAAGATTCAGGGTGGTGTCGGTGCTGCCGTTAAGGGCATGAAAGTACACGTTATCACGCAAGCGTTGTCCGGTTCTCCTGCTGATGGTCCAGACCGTCCATTGGGTCCTGAGAGAACGCAGACTATCTCAGTTTTTATTGATGATCTCGTTGCTGTAGAGGGCAGTGCGGAACCGATTGAAACTTCTGATGGGTGGAAAATTGTCGAAGGGTTCGACAAGATGCAGTATACATTGGACCTGACTTCTGAAGAGCTGCCCAACGGTCCCATCGATCCACGCACCGTGAAATCCGTTGAGTTTGAGATGACGGTTGCTGGAGATTATAATATCGTCGTCATCGGATTTAGTGAAGCAAACAGATCAGACGATCCACTCGCGGCAGAATGGATTAAGACCGAAGATGGTCATATCGAATCGCCGTATCGTGATGTACTTC
Source organism: Candidatus Poribacteria bacterium (assembly GCA_965208425.1). GTDB lineage: Bacteria > Poribacteria > WGA-4E > WGA-4E > PCPOR2b > PCPOR2b. The sequence continues at coordinate 2,066,363 of OZ242335.1, forward strand.
AAGCTCCCGGCAACTACGGTCGGTCAGATCATTATACTCAGAATAGATCGAGTTTGAAACATCGACCAAGCCAGTGGGAAAATGAAGGTGCATCGCGTACGATCCGGTACCGCTACGGTGCAGCACGCGCTGGTGTCCTGTATGGTATTGATCTAGAGGGGACCCTCTTTAATACCTTTATCCGAGCGCACTATTCAATTAACGGGAAATTTAAGCAGTATCCAACCGTTCCGAGAGACCAGGTCGGTTTCAGTCGACTAAATCCTGAAATTGAAGGCGCTAACATCACCATAGATGAGACAGAGCAGACGGACGATGGATTGCCTAACCCGACCTTCGGAGTGCCGCTTGATGCCAATGGCATCCCCACGTATTCTGAAGCAGAGGGGGAAAGATTTGAAGCCAAGCTGAATGGCGATCCAAATGATGACGGAGAGATGGGGCGTGAAACTGCTTGGTTTATCAACCTCAAGCAGCGCTACGGCAAACTCTTCCTCGAGTTGACACGTTACCACATCGATCCAGGTTACACGACAACCTACTATAATTTCGGTGCGAACGATGCGAGAGATGCGACCTACTCTCTTGAACGAACGCCTGAATCCGGTGCGGAAGTCCTCCCATTCGATGAGATTAATTATTCACTCATTGAAGACGATGATGACGAAGACGACTGGCCAGATAGCATTGACTTTGACGGTGTTCTACCGCAAGCCGATGACCGTGACCAGAACGGCATCCTCGATTTCCAAGAAGACTTCCTCATCTTTGAGGCAGATCCTCCGGTTTTTGAAGATCTCGTTGACGAAAATAACAATGGCGTTGTCGATTCACTGGAAGATGATTTTGAGCCGCAGTATGAATACGGTATCAACCGCGATGGATACCATCTCGCTGCTAGCTATGACTTGCTCGATAACATGACCCTCAAATTGGGTTGGTTAAATGAGAGTGAAATTTCTAGCCAGCGGAAGAACGACTCAAAATACGCGCATCTTCGCTACCAACGCGACGTGCCAGATTTTGGAACAATATTGTTCCAAAACCGCTTTGTCCGTGTTGACGATGATATCCCAGATTACTCGATTACCTTGCGTCCGGGCGAGTTGGATGCCACGCAGGAATCTGATTTTCTCGATTTCTTCAAGACACGGGTCAATGTGACGAGCCTTCAGTTCCTCTACAGTGCGATTCCCAACTTAACGCTTGAAACCAAGTTCTTGGTTGACTGGCGGAAGCAGTTAGGACTCGATGAAGAAGATGCCGTTGCGCTGGATGTCTTCCACCCTGAGGAGACACAAGAGGATAGGATAGATGATCAGGTCGATTTCATGGTCCTGGACGAACAGGTTCGTGCCGATGGAGACCGAAAATCATTCCCGTTCTATCCAGATCACGGAATGAACCCGCTGAATCCAGAGGACCTTGGTTTGATCTATGATCCAGAAAACTGGATACCGCGTCGTTACCAAGAAAAAACCGTTCGGAATCAGATTACAATTATCAGAGCCAAGTATGAAATCCCATTGGGCGATCTGCCTGGGGTAGACAGAATTGGTGAAGATTTAACGCTGACACCGATGGCAAAGTATATCTGGACACGAGCATTTGATCATACGCAGGCTGACATTGACAGCAATGTGTATATTAACCCGCTGGATGCGACAAAATTTGTGCCGGATGATCCCGAGGTCATTGAGTACCTCCGATTTAACAAACGTAGCCGTGAAGATGTTCTCGGTGTTCGTTTGGATTATCAGTTTACTCAAAGAATGAATGTCCTCGGCGGTTTTCAGTATCGCAAGTTTACCAACCGCGATCAGAGTATCAAAGAATATTTAGCAACGCCAGCGTTTGAAGAGGCTGATATTCCGATCCTCTTCCGTCCAGACCTGCGTACGCGTATCTTTGAAGTCCAATCAATCAGTCGCGGTGAATGGCAAGGTTTCAATATCGTCATTCTCGCTGGTTTCAGAAGAACCACCATCTTGCTTGACCATACGACGAGTAACACGACCTTCGTGCGAGCGATGATGGGATTCTAACAATCTCCGAAAGTGCCAAGCATTTTTGTGCTTGGCACTTTTTCGATCTTACCGCAACTTTCAAAAAACAGAAGTGTTTATAGGTGAAGGGCAGGGCATTGTCCTTTGGAGTAACGGGTATAAGACGGACGACGGTTCGCAACCCGTGTTGATACCACAATTAGCCACCCTCGTGGACAGGGATTCGTAAGAATCCCCTCCCTTTAGGGTGGTAGAGCATGTCAAAAAGCCAAGACTGTGCATTGTATAAAAGCTTAGTCGTCCGATATGAGGTGATTGAGGCGACTTGAAATTGAGGGTAATAGTAGGCACCCTCTAAATTTTACTCCACCTTCAAACTCCAATAGGGGGCATAAATGAAACATCTGAGTTTAACCTTAATGCTAGCTAGCATGTTTATTATTTGCGGTGCGGTTGCGCTTGCTCAAGATGCGACAACCGGCACGGTTCGTGGTAATGTTGTAGATACCACAACGGCACAAACGCCGATTAGTGGGGTTAGAGTTGTTGTCGTCGGTACTGATGGCACGGAACATGAAACCACAACGGATGATGTCGGTGAATATAGCAAGTCAGGCTTGCCGCCGGGACGTTATCTCCTCAGTATTTACAAAGATGGATATGGCGACCGAACTGGTAAACCGGTCACCGTCGTTGCCGGAGGCGACCACTATGTGCCGCTGAAAATGACCAAAAAGGATACAATTGTCACTTTCTTCGCTAAATTTGGTATTGTCTTCTGGCCACTTCTCCTCTGTTCTGTCGCTGCGTTGACGTTTATTATTGAACGTCTCTTTACTTTCATCAGAAGCCGTTCCAAGCTCGGTACGGAGCAGTTCATGGCAAGCATCACCGATTCTTTGCGTAATGACAATATCATGGAAGCGGTTTCAACCTGTGAAGAAGCAGGTGGTCCACTTGCGAACGTTCTGAAAGCAGGTCTGTTGCGATACAGCCAAGCCCAGATCGAAGAGCAGGAGATTACAAAAGAAGAGGTACAGGAATCCATTCAAGAAGCAGGACTCCTTGAGATTCCAGAACTTGAGCGAAACATTCCTGTTATTAGTACCGTTGCGGTTATTTCGCCGTTGTTTGGTCTCCTCGGTACGGTTATGGGTATGATTAACGCATTTACCACGATTGCACTGGAAGGTACTGGTGACCCGCAGGCACTCGCTGGTGGTATTTCCCAGGCGTTGCTGACCACGGCAGGTGGTTTAACTATTGCTATTCCATGTCTCATCTTCTCCCAGGTCTTTGAGAGCTGGGTCAACAAATTCGTGCTTGAGATTGAGCAGGTTTCGACAGAAATCGTGAACCAATTGATTCTTGGTCAATCGGGCAACGCGTAAATTTCAACGTTCTCCTGTCACCCTATGGGTAGAACCTTTAGGGTGGCAGGAAGACTTACCTTTTACAACAGGAGGTAATCGGAGATGGCAAGTACGCAAGCACCTAGCGGTATGACCAAAATGGCGGCTAGGGAACGAAAATCGGCTAAACTCGATATGGCTCCGATGATTGACTGTGTGTTCCTGCTTCTGATTTTCTTCATGGTTTCGACCAGTTTTGCACCGATGCCTGGGATTCGTGTTCAATTACCACCTCCAGGTAAACCGAATCCGAATAAACCTAAGGGGCTCATTGTCAGGATCGCGAATCCTGAAGGTGCTCAGAAGTATGGCACAATGATCTTGAATGACGAGATTGTTAACATCAATCAGATGTTTACCGAGTTTATTCATGCTCCCGAAGAAATCAAGAATATGGTAATTATTCAGTCAGAACGGGATGTCATGCATGAGCAGATTATTAACGTGATGGATATTGCCAAGCAAGCAGGTATAGACAAAATCGGCTTTGCAGTGGTGGCAAGGGAATAACAAAGGAGGATACTATGGCTGTGCAAATGAGGATGGGGAAAGGCAAGGAACGCGGTCAAGCCCTGATGATGGAACCGATGATTGATTGCGTTTTCCTACTGCTGATCTTCTTTATGGTTTCAGCGATTATGCGTGTTCCTCCGCCTTTTACCGTGACGCTACCGGAGTCAGCGACAAAGCACGACTTTCCGCGCAAGAAATTCAATCTCTTTATCAGTGCGGATGGCCGGATCTCATTTGATGATTTGGAGATGCTTACGCTAGACCATATGGAAATGTACCTTTCATCCAAAGAGTCTCAAATTACGACACTCATTATCAAGGCCGATAGACTTGCCAAACATGGCAGAGTTATCGATGTCATGGAGCGTGCGAAACGTCGATTTAGTAAAACGGAGGGGCAAGAAATCGCTTTGATGGTTGCAGAGGAGAATTACGGGCAATAGCTGCACGATACTTGAAAGCAGCTACGCTATTTTTTTACAATTGATTTTAGAAGTTTCGATACATTCTAAAAGGCAGCCAATGTGCTGCCTTTTTTTTATATTAGGACTTACACATTTCCTCTTAAAGTTCCCCTGACAAGGGGGATTTCGGGGGTTTTGTCCATTGGAAGTGTCTAAGTAATTCTAAAATCTATTATAAACGCGGGTATTAATCGATAGTATCACCGATTCAATCGTGAACTCACTTAAGTTAAGATAACCTAAGTTGCTAGTCGTCCAACTCGCTCGGCTTGGATAGCCATATCCAAGCCATATGCGGATACGTGCAGTGGATTTGTCAATCCACTGCGAGCGGTCATGGGCTTTATTCAGTTTCCATGCTCTCGTTTTGCGACATTTTCCATAACTAGCAACTTGCGTTATTCGTAGGGAACGGAGATCTCCGTTCCTTATGGTCTAAACCATTGGGGTAATTGTCGATTTCTTGTGTTTGTGTAGGTTTATATTCATATCTCGACACCGCACTGTCGATTTTGGAAAATCGACCTACGATAGGGCAACCACAAGTTTCCTAATCCCGATAAACCGGGATCCAAAGTGACTTGCCCGACCAAAAAAGCCCCAGAGGGCTCCAACGTGAGATGGTATTCCAGATGAACGAGCAAGAGAAAATCCTTATCGTTGACGATGAACCCGACACCATCCTGATCTTACAGGATCGGCTTGAAATGGATGGCTATGAGGTGGTAACTGCTACCGATGGGAGCGATGCCCTTGAGTTGATCGATCAGGATCTGCCGGACCTAGTGCTCTTGGATATCCAGATGCCGCGCTTGGATGGAATCGAAACCCTTATACACCTCCACGAAAAGTATCCTGGTATACTTGTGCTCATGCTGACAGCACACGGCACGATCCAACGTGCTGTCGAGGCAACGAAGCAAGGGGCATACGATTTTTTAGAAAAACCGTTTCAACCAGAACATATTACACAAAAGGTTGATCAAGCGTTAGAACATCAACGCACCATTGAGCAAAGTACAAGGGACGAACTCATCCACAACTACGAGGAAATCGTGGGGGAAAGCCCTGTGATCCTCGAAGTCTTAAAGATTATCGAAAAGATTGCCGATACAGACTCGACGGTGTTGGTCCAAGGGGAGAGCGGTACAGGGAAGGAGTTAGTTGCTCGCGCACTGCACCAAAATAGTTCGCGCGAAAAACAGGAGATGGTAGTCGTTAATTGTGCTGCCATCCCAGATCATCTGCTAGAGAGCGAACTGTTCGGGCATGAGCGCGGGGCATTTACTGGTGCAACTTACCAGAAGATTGGGAAATTTGAGCGCGCTCACGGTAGCACACTGTTTTTGGACGAGATTGCAGATATGTCGATCGAGTTACAATCCAAGCTGTTGCGCACCATACAGGAGCGAGAAATTGAACGTCTGGGTGGGACAAAAGTAATCCGTGTTGATGTGCGAATCATCGCGGCAACTAATCAAGACTTGCGACAAGCAATTGAAGCAGGGACATTTCGTCAGGATCTCTACTACCGTTTGAATATGATTCCGATCCAACTGCCACCCTTACGATCCCGTCAAGAAGATATCTTGATATTGGCGGAGTATTTCCTACAAAAACACAGTAAAGCCCACAATCAACCTGCGCGATTGATCAGCCAAAAGGCGAGAGAACTTTTCATGCAATATGATTGGCCAGGCAACGTGCGAGAACTGGAATACTCCATCCTACGAGCGGTCCTCTTCGCAGAGGGCGATGTAATCCTCCCAAAACACCTCCCGGAAGAAATTCAATCCACCCGCCAACGTGAAACCCAGAACGTACCCGTTGGTCTGACAATGAAGGAGATGGAAAAGGAGTTAATCCTCAAAACCCTTGAAAGAATGGAGGGCAATCGCACTCGAACAGCGGAGATTTTGGGGATTAGCCTGCGTTCCTTACAGTATAAACTGAAAGAGTACGAAGCAGCTGTCGAGCGTGACGCATGAACCCGCGTTCCTTCTCATTCTCTACAACCCGCTGTGTTGAACCATAGATTAACAAGTTGCTAGGTGCTGTTGACATTTGAGAAATTAATTCATCTCTGCTCCGAGAACCTTCGATGAGCATGCCCAAGACCCCGATAAATCGGGATTAGGAAACCTACTCCTACGTTGGGTTGATTCCTTGTAGGGGCAACCTTTGTGGTTGTCCTATCCTAGGTTGACTGCCCAAAAACGACAGTTTTGTATCGAGATACGAACCTCGACCTACTAGCAAAAGGGTCAAATGCATCTGCTGTGAAGTGCTATCGTCTGTAGGTCCCTTGTTGATAAAGCTTGAAGACCGCATCAAGTTTTGTCCGATTCGCGGAATTCTCTGGGAATAGGCGAGACAACCGTTCATAAAATTTCAAGAACACCGGAGTGAAGTTTCGCGACGCTTGCGGAGACTTCTCAGCTTGAACTAGCTTGGTAATACCTTTCCACCCGCTTGCCTGAGCCTTGAATTCCTCCTCAGTTTCTATGGCGCTTGCAACAACTTGCTCAAAGGCGCGAAGTGCCTTCCGATACTGCCCATTCCGATAATATGCCCAGCCAAGGGTATCTAGGAAGTTTTTTTCTGTTGGTGCTTGTTTCACGGCGTTCAGCGCAAGTTCAACTGTCTTTTGTGGGTTGCTCTGCTGCTCGACATAGAGCCATGCCAAGTTATTATTCCATGTTCCATTTTCAGGGTCTTTTTTGATGGCGACTTGATAGAAAACTTCCAACTTGCGATCCCAAAATTTCCCTTCTTGAGGCGCAAGCCCCTTGGCACGCGTATAAAAATATTCCAAGTTGTGATACAGGGGTTGATTGTAACCCCGTTTATTTGCAACCGTTTCACACAGTTCGATATAGTCTGTCAGGTCCGTTTGCTCATCTGGACGCTCGAAGGATGTTGCGTGATAGACCCATAACAGATTATTGTTCCAAACAGGGTTGTCTGGATCCGCTTGGAGCGCTTTTTCATAGAACTGTTTAAGTTTGTGTGTCCAAGACGCGTCATCCGGAAAAGTTTGTAATGCTTCGATATAAAGATTTTCAAGAATCGCGTAGGCATTGGGATCATAAGGGCGTGTTAGGATTATCTTCTCGTGGCTCTTGATATAATCGGTTAGGTCAGCGGGGGGAACCCTATCAACCTGACGTTCAGCCGTGTCCTTTGAATCGGTGACGGCATGTAGAACCGGCATAACACCGCTCGCGATTGTCAAAGCCACAAGCACCGCTGTCAACCCTGCCACAATCCTTTTTTCACTTCGATGATAGCTAAAAATCTCTGGCGTAAGGACCATCCCGCCAACAAACCCTGTGAACAGTCCACCGAGGTGAGCGGCGTTGTTGACATTATAGTTGAAATACGGGAAGATAAAGAATCCAAGAAGAATGTCAATTGCAATAAATGGGAGTAGTGGTAAGCCGAGAATCCGTCCTAACCTTCTTGGAAGCCGATCCTTGTAACGGATGCCCAGAGTAACTGCAACGCCAATCAACCCGAATACAGCACCCGATGCCCCAACCCCCAGCGCGTTTTGGACAAAAGGCAAGCTCGCAACACTACTGATGATAGCTGAAATCAGATAGAAAAACAGAAACCGACTTCTGCCGTACACCCCTTCTAACAGGCTGCCAAGGAGGAACAGTATGCCCATATTCAAGAGCAGGTGCAAGGCATGGGCGTGCAAAAACGTACTTGTTAGCAGACGCCAGTATTCCCCATCTTCTACAATTAAGTGATAAGAGTAAGCCCCGAACTGAATCAATGGACCCAAGTCTTGGGGAGAAGCGATCAGCCGAAGTTCGAGGGGGTGAAAAATGGCAACATTCAATACAATTAAAATGAGCGTCACCACAGGTAATCTTCTTGGGTACTTGAGAAAACCTCGACCTGTTTTTAGCTCGTTGCTGCTGTTTTCTGATTGGTCAGTGTTTGTACGTTCTGAATCGCTCTCAAGGTCCCACAGTTTTTGAACCGGCGGGAGTTCGCTGACAGGCTGCCATTGGCCATCGGTGAGCGTTTCGGACCATACAAACGCCTCCGGTGGTACACGCCCTAGCTTTATCCAGTCGTATAGCGTTGTCTCATCAATGTCAAAGATTTGATTTCTAATTTGAATCTTCATCGTTTCGAAATCTATTGTGATAGACGAGGATTATTTGCCACCCCTCACTCGTCCTGGCATTATCTCTTTCACCGTCGCCAATGGATAGGTGTTGAGAACATTAGTTTTCTCCAGCCAACCGCGCCGGGCAACGTTAATCCCGAATAGAGCACGCTCTAAGTCAGGGATCGAATGTGCATCGGTATTGACCGACAATAGAACGCCGCGATCACGTGCCTGCCGCACGGCACTCGGTTCGAGGTCCAGTCGGCTGGGAGCAGCGTTAATCTCTAACGCTACACCGTGTGCTGCGGCTGCATCAGCCATCGCTTCGAGATTGACTGCGTATCCCGGACGGTGCCCCAGCACACGCCCTGTCGGGTGTCCAATGATAGTAACATACGGATTTTCGATCGCCCGAATAATGCGGTCAGTCATCTCCGATTCACCCATTGACAAACCCTCATGGACGCTTGCTATGACAATGTCGAGCTGCGCCAAGAGTTCGTTAGGGAAGTCAAGGCTGCCATCTTTCAGGATATCGACCTCTGAACCTGCAAGCACTTCCATCCCATCGATTTCCGTATTGATTTCACGAACCTGTTGGATCTGGGCAGACAACCGTTCAGCTGTTAAGCCGTTAGCAACCCGTGAGGATTTCGAGTGATCGGTAATGGCGATGTATTCATGCCCAAGTGACGCCGCAGTCTCTACCATCTGCCGAAGTGTACCCCGTCCATCGCTCCAATCGGTGTGCATGTGCAGGTCACACCGTAGATCGCTCTGCTCAATAAGGGTTGGCAGATTATCCACCGATGCTGCCTCAATCGAATCCGCGTTACTTCGTAGTTCAGGAACGATAAACGGCAATCCAAGTTGACCATAAATATCGGTTTCCGTCCTGTTTTTTGGCCAATCCGGCAGCGGTTCGCCTATTGGCTCAATACCTTGAGATGAGGCGATTTGATTGAGTTGAGTCAGGTGCGTGTCCGTACCCGTTGTTACGGCTAGAATCGCTTCATATTCTGCCTCACTGGTACAGTACACCCGCAACGGAAATCCCCTATCCACAGATGCAACAACGCGGACATCATCTTGTATCGCCGGGGATACCACACCTTTCACCCCAGACAAGGCTTCAACAATCGCTTGTGCACTGCTGCATTCAGCGACTAGCGCAAGGCTCTGTAACATCTCCTCGTGTCTGCGAAAATCGCCGGTAAAGTCCAGCCGCTTGATATCTGAACAATTTTTAAGCGCATCAAAGACAGCAGCTGCAATCGGTAAAATCTGTCGGAGCGGGCGCAGCTTTCTCTGTGCTTCGAGGAACCGCAAACCCTCATCAATAGATGCAATTGTCTTAGCGCCCATCCGTTTCATCTGCGTGAGTCGATCCCCATCAATTGCTGCGCGGAGATCGCTCAGACTTTTTACCCCCAACTCACTATAAAACCGTCCCGCTGTCTTCACGCCAACCCCCCGAATCGCGATGAGGTCTAGCACATCGGGGCCCATCTCTTCGATCAGGTTATCGTGGAAGCGACATCGTCCCGTCTCTAGCATTTCGATAATTTTCTGTTCGATCGCTTCGCCGATACCCGGAATTGAGCGAAGCGTTCCCTCTTCCGCCAATCCATATAGATCTGCCGAGAGTTCGTCAATTGTTTCTGCCGCTCGATCATAGATTCTGGCACGAAAGGAGTCGTCCCCTTTGATCTGAAGCAGATTGCCGATGTTCCTGAACACTTCACCAATTTCGTCGTTTCTCATTTTATGATCTCTTTTTTTTAGGGTGTTATGTGATGCGCGGGAATATTCTACCACATGGGGAAGAAAGGCGCAAAAGGTTTGATTCCTCTCGCACCGGCAGACGATGGGTAGGAGGGATCTCCGAATCCCGACACCTCACTCCCGCGACTGGTAAACTCGTATCTCCGGATGCGTCAACGCCCGCATCGGGAAAGGTGCGCCTTGATCAGAAATTGGAATGCCAAGAAAACGGGGTTGACGCTGAAAACGTTGGACGAGGGTATATTGACTCGGTTCCTCAAAAATTCGCTCGTAGAATTCCATCGCCGCCTCTATATCAACCGATTCCAATGGATACCAATCAATTGCTGAATAGTGGGTTGGCTTCGCAGCGTAGTTCAGAAAAACCTCCGCATTCGGCATCAAGACAAGGACCCACTCTGCGCCTGCTCCGCTGTCTTCTCTGTCCAATTTCGGCAGAAGCCAATCAAACAATATTTCAGGTTCACGTTCAATCGCCGTATCCGGTGGGATATTCGATTCTATCCATCCCGTTGCCTCAACAGTCGTCGGGATAGATCTCGTAACGTCAGCGAACGCAGCGGTGTAAATCAACGAATAAAGGTCCACCCCACCCAGAATGACGGCATATAGGATAGGTGCTGCCCACTGTTTTAGAGTCAGATTTCGGCGAGTCCAATTCCGTTTGGAGAGTGCGGTGCCTAATCTATCTATACACCCCGCTGCAAGTAGTGTCAACACCGGATAGATCAGCAGCAGATGGCGAACAAATTTCAGCTTGTGTGAACCGATGAATAGCAGATAGGGTATCACAAAGGCGAGGAGAATTTTATCCCCATCTTGCCGCTGGATTAGTGCCAACACGGTTCCGACAATTGCAAGCAGTGCTAACGGCGTGCCCATGCCCCACCGCAGAAGCGTCCATAGATAAGTGAATCGATTGAACCAGTTGATGTCGCCGGTTGCGAACAGCCCAAAGTGCCCTCTCTGGTAATGCGAAGATTCGTAGAGGAGGGCATCGAAGAATAGGTCCCACTCTGTGGAAACGAGATCGAGCAGCCAGTACGGACAGATTATCGTGAATGTTGCCCCCGCAACCCCGATAACAGCTGCTAACTTCAAGAGAAAATCCGAAGGTCGAAAACGCTCGGATATCAAGAACAGAAGGGCAGCAGCCGATAAGCCTGCAAAAACTGTTGTGAACTTGACAGCGAAGCCGATCCCTGCAATAACACCCAGCCAAACAGCGCGACGAAATGAGATAGCTTGCGTCTTGGCGCATAACCAGAGTAGCAGGGTTACACAGAAAGTAGCGGGAATGTCGACGAGCGCAAAGCGCGACTCGTTCGTTGCATGGAGCATTGCTACGGCGAGCAATCCGCTACCAATCAGTCCAATACTACGGTTGTAAAATTGGCGTCCAATCAGATATGTCAGCCAGATAGTCGCTGTTGAGAGCAGAACATTTGTGAAACGCCCTAACCAGATTACTTGAGAAACTGTGAGTTCTAATCCAAACGCCTCCAGAACCAAGCCGATCAACGCAATTAGGTAGAACCAAGCGGTTCCGGGCCAATTGTAGATCTGAGGCGGGGATTCAAGATGGATAAGATTGAGAATGTCCTGTGCAATCAGTGGCTCACGTGGATCTAGATGGTCGGGCAAGCCAACCCCAAGCCCAACGATTCGGAGCGCGAAACCGATTGCGAGGATAGGAATGAGAACCAGATCAATCCGAGAGAAGCGCATTGTTCTTCAGGGAGTACACAGGTCTCTCAACTTCCAATTATCAGCAGCTCATTGGGTAACCTTCGCCCACATCTCATCAGAAATTTCGGCTTTAATCTTCTCTGATTGATCCGACATCGCTGGCAGATCGAGTTTCCTGAAGATCTCTCGCCAGCGCTCTGGTTGAGTGACATCGACATAGACCGGCAGGAAGCCAAGGTTCAGATAGGTCTTGATCGCCGGCAGCCGAAAGTCATCGGTGCCCAGTTTAGCGCACTTGAACCTGTGCTCTCGAAGGTACAACAGCACGCTGAGCGTTACACATCTACCGAGCTTATGTCCCGTGTGGGCAGAATGGACGCCGACCATGTGAACAATGCCAACGTCTGTCTCATCGAGTGTATCTTTCCACGCGCATGTCGTACCGACCGGCGTGCCCTGATAAGTCGCAAAATAGAGCCCCTCTGGATCAAACACATCGCGATCCATAATATCGTGGCGGGCATCTTCAGGCGTGCGTTCACCACCAAACGAGTCGCTGATCACGTTTGCCCAGTGTACATCGTCCCCCTCTTGGTAGGTGCGGATTTCATACCCCTCTGGAATCTCCAGTTGGGGTAATCCAGCCAAATTGGGTCGAACCATTCTCAATTGCCTTGCCATCGGGTTCTCCTGTGTATATATGGCATTTTGAAGCCTGTGATAAACTAACTCAACTCCGTGCTCGACATCTGTTCCAGGGCGAGCATAAGTGCTTGAGTTCCTAAGCGCCCATGTCCTTGAGCTTGGACAGCGAGATACAGTTGGTGTACAAGGGCGAGCCCGGGCAAGCTAAGGTTCATCTTCTTGGCTTCGTCAAGCGCAATACCCATGTCTTTGATGAAGTGCTCAACAAAGAAGCCGGGATCGAAATTACGTTGGAGAATGCGAGGGGCAAGGTTATCAAGCGACCAACAGGCAGCTGCGCCTCCGCTTATTGACGAGAGCATGGTTTCCAAATCTAAGCCCGCTTTGTAACCGTAGAGCAACGCTTCACAGACACCAGCCATCGTTCCGGCAATCGTGATTTGGTTACACATCTTTGTGTGCTGTCCGGCACCCGCGCCGCCCTGATGCACGATGTTTTGCCCCATCGCGTCAAAGAGCGGCATGACAGCTTCGACAGCATCGGCATCGCCGCCCACCATAATGGAAAGTCGTGCTTCCCGTGCGCCAACGTCGCCACCGGAAACCGGGGCATCAATCGAAGAGACGCCTTGCGGGCTCGCTGCCGCGTGAATCTCTTGCGCTAACGAAGGTTCGGTAGTTGTCATATCAACAATGATGTCACCCGACGTCGCGCCTTTCAAAATGCCGCTATCGCCGAGATAAACTTCACGCACATCAGGTGGGAATCCGACGATGCTGAAGATAACATCTGAGGCTGCAGCAACTTCGCTCGGCGAATCTGCCCACGAGGCGCCATCATCAAGCAGCGGTTGCGCTTTTGCTTTGGTTCGATTGTAGACCGTCGCTGAATACCCGAGGTCCATGATATGTTGGCACATCCAGCGTCCCATGACACCCGTACCAACCCAGCCAATTTTTGTACTCTGTGAATCTATTGTTATTGCCATTAATTTATCTCCTTAGATTATGGTGGATTCTAAAAATAAATGGACACTTTCGCCTCCCGGTAGGTGCGGTTAGAAACCGCACCGAATAGGCGCAGTTAGAAACAGCGCCTACCAAACGGTAGAACGGTAGTTTCGTTTTCCTAACCGCACCGGTTTGGAGTGTCTCATTAATTCTAAAATCTACTATAGTTATAAATTGTGGTTCATGTTAAAAAATCATACAACAGAAACCCAGTTTTTTCTTAAAAACTCGGTTTCTCTCAGCGTTTAACACTGCCTTTTTGTTTGACCCTCGTAGGTCGGGCACCAATGAACTGATGCACAATTAGAACCAGCCATTCGCCCGGTATCAATCTGCCGTTCCCTGATCTTGCACTTTCTGGCGGTTCAAAGCTGGAGTTTGGCGTGTAATCTTCGCTGCAGCCTCCGCGACGATCGAAATAAAATCCAGCAAGAAAAACGGCACTTTCACCTTGAGCGGACGCTTTTCCAGTGCATCGGCAATTACGCGCTCAATATCCCTCCATGTATGAATATCACCGTCGGTCAGAAAATAGGTTTCACCGATTGCACTCTCGGATACAGCAGCAGTATAAATCCCGCTCACCAAGTCCTTCAGATGATACCTGCACGAACTCATAAACTTGACGCGCGTCTACTCCTCGATTTCCTCATTCTCTTTTATTTTTCGATGTCGGAGGTCTTTCGTCAATTGTGTCATCAAGACAATGCCTCCAACCGCAACAGCGCAATAGGTTGTGAAGAATCGCGTGATTAGCGCATATAGACCAAGTGCTCCAGAGGCGAGGAGTGGCTTCATCAGAATCGCAATTAAAAACTCTGCAATACCGCTTGCGCCCGGGCTAGGTGCAAATAAAGTCACAAAACTGATTATGATCTGGACGGCAATGACATGCCAAAAAGAGGCGTTTCCCCCCAAGGCGCGCACAATCACATACCCACCGACGAATCGACTCGTATAAATGCCCATCGTAAAAACGAAGTTCAGTAGGCATAACAATTTATGTTCGGTCACGAACATACGGGTGAATGCTTTGTGTTCCACGATCACATTTTCGACGGTAAGGATGAAACGGTCTAGAACGTTCGCAGCAAATCGAAAGCCGCGTCGCTGGGGCAATTGGATACGGGTCAGAGGGAGCAATACTGTTTCTGGTTTGATGAGCAAAATGAGGAAGACAAAAAGGGTAAACGCAAACATCAACAGACTATATTGACTGACAAGCGTAATCGCTTTGGGAAGAAAGTCGGGAGCACGCTGCACAACATACCCCGTTGAAAGTATGAGGAACGTCAGTGTGCCAATGAAGCTGATGACGCCGGTAGTCACAATACCCGAAAACGGCACACCTGCCCGATTAAAAATATAAAGATGTCCGAGACCCCCAGTTTGAAAAGGCGTGATTCCTCCGATACATAAGGTTGCCAAATTGGCGCGTAGACCATGAAGAAATGTCACGTGCGGTGACATCTTCCGAACAAAAATATACAGGCGCGCACTGCCCGATAACCAATCGCAGAACATGCAAAGTACTGCGAGAAATAAGAACCTCTCGTGCATTGAACCTAAGACAACGCCAATATTCGCAGTATCGCTCCACAGAAAGCTAAGATATAATCCAATAATTGTGCATAGAATAAAAAAAACGATGCCACGAGCAAAATTTTTCGGATTTAGCGATCTACTAACGAATTCTTTCATCCACTGTTTCCTTAGTGCATACGTATTCTAAAACAGATTAGGGCGCTAACTCTGAATTGGGTGGATTGAGGCAGTGTAGAAGGCAGGCTTAATAGCACTCTTCAGAGCGATAGGGTCTTTCACAAATCAATCCAATACCGAGAAATCGGTTTTCCTGAACTGTTTGAAATCCCTTGGCTCGCTAACTTCCCACCATTTTTCTCAATGACGCGTGCAGAGCCGATGTTATCGGTATCGCAAGTTAGCAATACGCGATTTAGGCCTAAATCTTCGGCTTTTTCCAGTGTCAGCGCAAGTATGCACGTGCCGTATCCGCTCCGTCGCACCGAAGGACGAATCACATATCCGATGTGACCACCCTCATGTTCCAAAGATGTCGTCAACCAATGACGGAGCCGGCTTTCACCTATAATCTGAGTGTTATCTGCTGAGAGCCAGAATGTAGTACTTGGGACGTTACCGGGCTTGAGCCCGATGCTTTGATTTTCTTCATCAAGGCGGTGAATGTAGGCAGAGAAGTTATTTTCGATAAGATCACGATCCTTTTGGAACCGGTTTTCGCCTGCTACCCAAGATTCTTTCGCCCAAAATTCTTCTGCCATTGATAGGTACTCAGATTCAAATGCAATAGAGGGCTGGATCAGTGTTGCTCCTTGCAATTCATCATACCTTTCCTTACACACTTACCTAATCTCCAAGTCCAAACGAATATTCAACGGCATCGCTGAATGCGTCAACGCACCAACGGAGATCAGGTCTACACCTGTCGACGCAACGGCTTCAACCTGATCTAATGTAATCCCACCTGATGCTTCAGTGAGAACGTCCTCATCAATTTCTTCGACAGCAGCCCTCATGAAGTTGACCGGCATATTGTCTAACAATATGATGTCCGCGCCTGCCACCTGTGCTTCTGCGACCTGATCGAGTGTCTCAACCTCAACCTCGATCTTCATCGTCTGGGGTACAGCCGACCGAGCCTGTTCGATTGCCTTTGCAACGCCCCCGGCAGCGACAATGTGATTATCCTTGATCAGCACGCCGTCGTAAAGCCCGAAGCGGTGGTTATGGCCGCCGCCGATACGAACTGCGTACTTTTGTAGAACCCGCCAACCAGCCGTCGTTTTTCGGGTATCAATGATTTTAACATCATACTTGGCTGTAGCAGCGACAAACTGTGCGGTCAATGTCGCAGTTCCCGAAAGGCGTTGCAGAAAATTGAGTGCAATACGTTCACCCGTGAGAATAGACTTCGCACTTCCCTCCACTGTTGCTATTGATGTCATGCTTTCGACACAATCACCGTCGGTAACAAGCATCCGGAAATCAACGTCCGGATCAAGCTTTTCAAAAATGCGTTGGGCAATCGGCAGCCCAGCAATGACGCCTTCGGTCTCGGTGATAATCGTGCCTAACCCTCGCTGCGACGAGGAAACTGTGGATTCGGTCGTAATATCGCCAATACCGATATCCTCTGCAAAGGCTAATTCTATGAGCGGATCGATTGAGCGGAAGCTTAACATCGTGGGCATTTGATCGCACATCCGTTTCGTTTTAACTCCATAATTCTCCGAGCGGAATTACCAACTCCGGGAACAACGATGGCTGAAATTCATCATTGTCAACGTGAAATGCACAACGGTGGTAGCCATTGGATCGCCAAATGTACTCCTCTAACGTTTGGGCGGTTGGATCGATAATCCAATAGTGTGCAACTTTTGTTTCTTGATAGATCTTAAATTTCTGATCTCGATCAGTATTGGCGGTTGATGGAGAAAGGATCTCAACAATTACATCCGGCGAACCTTGTACGTTTTCCGCTGTGATAATTTGTAGACGGTCTTTTGAAACAAACAGCAGATCCGGTTTAACCAAAATTTCGGGATCAGCATTTTCTGGATCAAGAATAACATCAAAAGGTGCGGTGTAAACTTCCCCAAGTTCATGCTGGGTTGCATGGAGCGATAGAATAATGGACAGCTGGATTGAACACCGTTGATGAGCCCGATTCGGGGAAGTTCGCGCAACTAACTCTTCTTTCAAAATCTCATACAGGTTATCATCATCGGACAATTTCAGGTAGTCGCTGTATCGAAAAGCCTTTGGCAGAGATTGTATAGCTTGGGGCGCACTCATGATAAGGCCTTCCTTTTCTGTGAATTGCCTTATTAGCTAGTTCTTCAAATATACATGCCCTGACGAGGGATCGATTTTTCTTCCGGTTTGCGAATATAAGAAAGGGCATGCTTGAAGATCAAAACTTCTGACGTAGGAGCCTCTCCGGAGGTTGTAATACTGATGAGATAAGGGTTCATCCAGTTAATCTTTCCCGTGACCACACCGTCACCAAGTGTCCCAAATTCGAGAACTTCATCCTTGCTTAATTGGGCTTCAAACTCATCAGGTTTTGATGAAAGTCCCAGTTCTGTATGTAACCGTTGAATCTCTTGTTTGAGTAGATTAATATCTTCTTGATTTTGACGAATCTGCTTCTCTAAAACCTCGACATCTGCAAAGCTGATTGGTTCTTTAGGCATTGTTCGTCAGGTACCTCCAGCCGTTAATTGATGCCTGTTGATTATCGGACGAAGCCATGGCACAGATCAGACAGTACCGTACCACAATAGCTGTTGACGGAAACAGGCACAAAGAATAGCATTTCAAGAAATCGTTGTCAAGAGTTTTTGACGTACTCCCAGACCCTGAAGGGTGGGGATTGTTACACGCTGTGCTAGCCGAGTTTAGATAGGTGTGGGTTGAACCGGACACCTATCGGGGACGCCATCGCCCCAACTACGGGACTCAAAATGAATCCCGATACTTTGTTCCAGAGGTTGATTGCACCTACACCGTCTCGGTGATATTCAAAGCCACAGTGATTGCACCGATAGTTCCGGTTGGTTGGCTTCTTTCGATTGCCACACTGCGGACAGGTCTGAGATGTGTATGCCTCAGATACAAACTTGACTTTGAGTCCTGCAAGTTCTGCTTTGTAGCATATCATGAATTGGAACCGGGCAAACGCCCACTGGTGCACCTTCTGGTTAGTCTTCTTACTAAACTTCGCTCGTTTACGGATGCCTTTGAGTTTGCCAATCACTATCGTATCTGCCTTCGCCTGAATGCAGTCAGATATAAACCGACTCGTGATTTTGTGTTCAGCATCTTTCAATTGAGCGTTTAACTGTGATAGTATCTTCTGCTTGACACGGCGCAGATGATACCAACGATTACTCCGCTGTTTGCATCTATCCATCTTGGATTGAAATATAGATTTGACTTTGTTTAGATATTGCTTAATAGCACGTAAAGCACGCCCGTTGTAGATTATGGTGTGGTCGCCGTCATGAGAAACTATCGGGTGAATTTCACCCATGTCTATAGCAACCACTTTACCCGTCTCACGCTTGGGGGTGTCTGTGCTTTGTAAACTAATGAAAAGTAGTAACTGCCCCGTTGGAAGTACATTTCCACATACACTGGCTTTACATCTGATTTGAGGGTGATAGGCGCATTACCTTTACCATTTGACAGTCGGATAACACCATCTTTGAAGGTAATACCATTTTGTATCCAACGCACCTTATAGAAATGACGGGTCCGAAACGGTGGCTTTGCATCTGGATTACTCTTGACAGCACGAAAGTAACTCTTGAGTGAGTCAAAATAGGATTGGATTATCGCCTGCACCGTCTGTGAATGGAGATTCTATCCACGCAAGCGCATATACTTTTAGACAGCACCTTGAGATAGCCAAACCCCTTTTTTCTTTCCTACCTTGTGAATCAGCGAAACTATCTTTGAATAGCAACGACCTGATTCATGGGCAAGCGTATCCAATTCAGGGGTCGGTGACATTTTGAGTTTCTTAGTTGTATACATGAGGATTGTCCCTTCGGTCTTTCATATCCTGTATCAAAGGATGTGGGAAGCACCACCGAGCGGTGGCGTGATACCTTCCCACCGAAAGACAACACATGTATACCACATTTTACCATTGGAATCAAGGCCAAAGCCTTGAAAGAAACGATGCTAAAGCATGGGAGTATCCCGAACCTAAAGGATGGGAACTTACCCCTAAAGTGATTTTTTGTTCATGAAGAGGTAGGACTGTTTATGGTGAATTAAAAAAATAAATAGACACTTTCGCTCCCCGTGTTTGGTAGGCGCTGTTTCCAACTGCGCCGATGCGGTGCGGTTAGAAACCGCACCTACCGGGGTTATAGCCCGGATTTTTCCATCCCCGGTAGGCGAGGTTTCCTAATCTCGCCGATTGGCGGTGTCCAATTAATTCTAAAATCTACCATAGTTTTCTGTTTTTTTTGACCAATTTCGGAATGACCCAAATCCGTAGGTACCTGCATCCCGCCTGTCCCGTTCCGAGAATTCCGATTTATCGGAACCTGCCCTCAGCTTGTCGGAGTCCCAATTCATCGGGGATTTATCCCTGGTCACGAGAATCGGACGGAGATTCTCTCGAACTTGCCCCGCCATAGCCTCGACCGGGGGATCGAGTTACAGGAGAATCAAATGACCCTAATCAAGAGGCGTGAACGGTTCTATTTGAAACCTATCGTCAAATGGCGGATTTTTTCCTTGATAAGCGTTGCTGATCTTGTTACAATGAAAGACATTTCAAGGTGGCAATTCAACTAGGAGGAAAATAACATGGGCGAAGCATTAGGATTGATTGAAACAAGAGGTTTAGTTGGTGCAATCGAAGCAGCGGATGCGATGGTCAAAGCTGCCAACGTAACGCTCGTTAGCAAAGAAGAGATTGGCGGTGGTTTGGTCACCGTCATGGTTCGTGGCGATGTTGGAGCGGTTCAAGCTGCGGTGGAAGCAGGTGCTGAAGCCGCAAAGGTTGTCGGTGAATTGATCTCCGTGCATGTCATTCCACGTCCACACGCAGAAGTTGAAAACATGTTGACTCGTGGATAACTGTCAGCCCGAACTGTTCAGCTAGCTCAAGGCAGGTGCTCAGTCGATCTGTCCCACAAAGATCGAGGATTCGTACCAGAAGCCTGAGTTTTCTAGCCGTGTCATCGATCAAGGAGGTCCGTATGGCAGAGATCAACGAATCACAAATTGAGGAGATTGTTGCGCAGGTCATTAGGAATCTTCAGAATGACGGACAACGCTTGCCGATAACCACACCGCAGCCCGCAGCTACCAGTGCGTCCGACACAGGAATCTTCCCCACCGTAGACGAAGCGATTGCTGCTGCCAAAGCCGCACAGGTGGAATTTGTAAAACTTGGCTTTGCCAAACGTCGGGAAATCATCGCAGCGATTAGGCAAACTGCACTTGAACATTCCAGATCCCTTGCGGAACTCGCTGTCGAAGACACCAAAATGGGAGTTGTCGAGCATAAGGTGATGAAGAATGACGGTGGGGCAAACCTCTCGCCCGGCGTGGAAGATTTGAGCTCGGAAGCGACAACCGGAGACACCGGATTGCTGCTCGTAGAGTACTTCCCCTTTGGTGTAATTAATTCAATTACGCCGACCACAAATCCGACATCGACCGTCATCAACCACGCAATCATTATGCTCGCAGCTGGAAATTCAATTGTGTTCAGTCCACACCCGAATGCGCAGCGATGCACACAGGAAACGATGAAGGTCATCAACGCAGCGGTTGTCAAAGCAGGGGGACCTCCCAATATGCTTACTGCCGTTGCAGAGGCGACACTGCGACGGGCGAAGGAGATTATGGATCACGCGGATATCGCGATGGTCGTTGCTACGGGCGGCGGCAGCGTTGTTAGAGCTGCGCTGACCAGTGGTAAGAAAGCGATCGCAGCCGGACCCGGCAACCCACCAGCAATCATCGACGAAACCGCAGACTTAGCGAAGGCGGCAAAGGAGGTCATAATCGGAAACAGTTTTGACAACAACCTCCTCTGCATCGGCGAAAAAGCCCTCTTTGTGGTTGACTCTGTCGCTGATGACGTTATCCGTGAGCTGCAAAACAGCGGTGGCTACTTAACCAATCCGCGTGAGCAGCAGGCTGTCGAAAACGTTGTCAGCCAAAATGGCGATCCGAACATCGACTACATCGGCAAAGATGCGAGCGTTATCCTTGACGCGGCAGGAATACGGGCGACAACAGGGACGGTTTCCATCGTTGTTGAAGTCCCCGGCGATCACACCTTCGTCATTGACGAATACCTGATGCCGGTGCTTCCGGTGGTTCGGGTACGTGATTTTGATGAAGCGTTGAAAGGGGCGCTGGCAGCAGATGGGGGACGTGGACATACTGCAATGCTGCACACCAACAACAGTGCACGAATTACACAATTTACACAGGCGATGAACTGCAATGTTACCGTTGTGAACGCTCCCTCCTACGCCTGCGCTGGAATTGACGGTGAAGGATTCCTCGCGATGACGATTGCAGGTCCCACCGGCGAAGGATTTACGCGCCCACGTACTTTTACCCGTCAGCAGCGATTGACCGTTGCAGGGGAGTTGTCCGCTCATACACTGTGAGGGGGTCTAGATGATACAGATCTTCACCATTTCCCTCCTAACTGTTTTCGCAGTATGTCAATGAAGACACGCCGAAACAATCTCCTCCCCTGACACGGAAGGCAGCCCCGCATCTGCCGAAAAGAAAGAAAGCTGCGTTGCCAACCCCATCGAAGAGATAGACCAACTATTCCACCAAAAACAGTACCACATCCTCATCGAAGATTATGATGATCTGCATAAGGACTTCTGTAGGTCGATTTTCCAAAATCGACAGTCTTTCGTAGGTACAGGTTTCCAACCTGTACTTGCCCACAGGGCAGGCTTTGCACCACTCTATGAACTCCGAGTGTTCAACTGTCTAACTTCTATAACAGATGCAACTGCCCTAAACCCTTATATGAAATTAAGGAGACATAAATGGAAAAACTCGCCATCCACGGTGGACCCAAGGTAAGAACCGAACCCTTTCCTGAGCGCGCCCCATTCGGGGAACGTGAGGAGGAACTGCTGCTTCAGGCAGTGCGTAGTCAAACCCTATTTGTCAAGAGCGGAACTTTCGTCAAAGAACTGGAAAAGGAATTCGCCGTGTTTTACGGCACACAACACGCGCAGGCTTCAACGAGCGGGACCGCCGCCATCCACACGGCGGTAGGGGTTGTCAATCCCAACCCCGGCGACGAAATCATCACCGCGCCGATCACCGATCCCGGCAGCGTCATGCCGATCCTTATGCAGAACGCCGTACCCGTCTTTGCCGATGTAGATCCCAAGACGCTGAACATGACCCCCGAATCCATCGAGGCGAATATCACCGACCGCACCCGCGCCATTATTCTGGTGCATCTCTTTGGTCACCCGTGTGACATCGACGAAGTCGTGAAAATCGCCGAAAAGCATAACCTCATCCTAATCGAGGACTGCTGCCAAACCCACGCGACGAAGTACAAGGGACGCTATGCCGGGACATTTGGGCACATGGGGTGCTTCAGTTTCCAACAATCGAAGCACATGACCACAGGGGACGGCGGGATGATTCTGACTAACGATCAGGACACCTATATCCGTCTGAAACTCTTTTCCGACAAAGGATGGGATTATCAATACATGGGAGAACGGGACCACGCCTTCCTCGCTCCCAACTATCGCATGACGGAGATGCAGGGTGCCGTTGGTTTGGCGCAACTTGAGAAACTGCGGGAGGTCGTCGAGCGACGAATCGCGCTCGGCAGGCTACTCTCCGGACTAATTGCCGACGCCCCCGGCGTTGAGGTTGTCTCCCTGCCAGATGACCGTGAGGTCTCTTGGTGGAACTATATCTTCCACGTCACCGGACACGATCCCGACGAATTCTGCAAGGCTGTCTCCGCCGAAGGTGTCTCAATGGCTGCCCATTACATCGAAGATCCAATCTATATGCGCGGCGATTTCCTGACAAAGGGACGCACCTACGGCGATAGCCAATTCCCGTTTAACAGTCCCTACATCAGCCGTGAATACCATTACGGTCCCGAACTGGTGCCCGGCGCAGTTGAAGGTTTGGGATCGGTCGTCGTCCGTGGAATCCACGAGCACATGAGCGAGGACGACATTCGGGACACCGCTGCGGCAATTAATAAAGTGGCACATGGATTGGTTGGATCGGGGTAATTCGTAGGGAACGCAGATCTCCGTTCTCTCTATTTTGTAGGTCGAGATTCGTATCTCGACACCGAAATGTTAGTTTTTGAAAATTGACTTTGCTGTAAAGCCCCAGAGGGGCGACATGTATATAGAAAGCCGAATCCACATAGCCTCAAGCTCCAGCGGGGCGACATGTGCATAGAATAGGTGGAATGTCATGGGTAAATGGTCAGAGAGTCATGATTCGGAGGGTACACTCCCTACCGTCCGTTTTTTGTAGGAGGGAATTCCAATTCCCGATTATTGCGTTAGTTTCTGGCTTGATCTATCAACTAGCAACGTGGGTTATAGTAATAAGGTAAACACAATGCGCGGTTTGATCATAGGAACGTTGATTTTAGCATTCAGTCTTTTTTGTTTGGAACTAGCATCCGCCGAGATTACAATAGATGGCGAAACTATTCATGTCGAAACCAATAATTACAAAGTCCAATTTGACCGTGGCGTAATTACCCATATCCACAACAAACTGACCGACGAAACCTACACCCGACCTCGCCAAATGGACCGAGGCGTTGAGGGAGAGACCGGTATATTAAAACAACACACCGATGTTTGGACACGATACACTAGCACGGTAGAGACACGAAAAATTGAGATACATACCGCCGAAACTGTGTTTCGTCGAGGTGGAGACGAGATCCGAATTGTTGTTGGTATAGATCCCAATACCGACGACCTACTTATCAGCGGCGACTGTGTGTCAGAGAGCCCTAAGGTCTACGGGATACAGTGGGGAATTGGCCACTTGGATTTATACGATCTGGATTTTATCCTCCCCTCGCACGGCGGACGGCTTATTGATGCCACCGATGCGCTCACATACGAAAACTTCTACTATCCTCACAGGGATTGGGCGGTACAGCTCGCGATTATTCAAGCGGAGCGCGGCGGATTCTACGTCCGGGGTACAGATACCACCTTTCAGTTCAAAGAGTTGAATTACCAGAGCGATGCCAGCGAATTCGGACTCGGTTTCAGGACTCACAATCAAGCCCCGTGGGACGGACTGACTGAAGCGAAGTCCGTCACCTGGCGGTTAAACACCTACGTCGGCGATTGGTGTGTGCCCGCCCAAATCTATCGTGACTGGATGGAGGAAGCGTTCGACCCGTGGCGACTGTCAGATAGGCCGGCATGGGTCAGCGACATCGGATTGGTTGTGCTCCACTCTGTATTAAATCCAGAACTGTTGCCCAGTTTGGCAGAAGTCGTGGATCCGACCAAAACCCTAATCTATCTGCAAGATTGGCGTATAGATAGACATCCTATTAACTACCCCGACTACACGCCAAGGGATGAGTTTGGTGGCTTCGTTGAAGTTGCCCGTCGACTCGGTTTTCGGGTCATGCCCCACGTCAGTCTTTATGATTGTTCACCCGACTATCCTCTCTATTCAGAACTTAAAAGGTTTCAATATCGGCTACCTTGGAACGGAGAGTTAACGGGCTGGGTGTGGGATCAAATAGACAACCCAAACCGTAATGCCCATATCAGTCTTGCCAGCTCTCAATGGCGCAATCTGCTGGTTCAAGAGTTCAAAACGCTCTATGAGAGATACAATATCGATGCCTTCTACCTCGATGTCAGCCACTACGTCCTGAATGACGCCAACGGCTTGATTGAAGGACTCACCAGTGCCCAAGGCAATGTGTTGATGCACAAAGAATTAGCCCAAGCGATGCCCGGTGTCGTTTTCGCCGGTGAGGAGTTCCACGAAGTCACCTTTTTCCGTCAGAGTTTCGCTACGCGCGCGCTCTCCGAAGGGACATCTCACCCCATCGGCGCGTTCCTATTCTCTCCCTACATACGTCCGTATGCTGGGATAGGGGATCCTGACTCCCACACCAAGCTTAATGCTAACGAGGGCAGGGGTGTGCTGCTAAGGCTTAGTATCGGGATAAAAGATGACTTAGATGAACCACTAACCCGCCAGATGCTTGCTGTCATGCGTCAGTGGCAAGACTTAGGTCTACAACCCGATATTACCTGTGATTGGGGACCGGATACGCTGTTCCAGTACAGAACCCAAACGGGTGAAACAGCGACCTATCAACGCACCCCCAGCGGTTCTGTTCTCGTCCTGCCCAACGGTGGTGGATATGAACGGGTGTTTAATGCGACGCAAGCACAAACGCATCGAAGCCTCCCTCTCTGGCGTGGGTATAACGAGACACACCTGATTGGCTTAGATCCGGATAGAGCCTATTTTCTGAACGATGCACCGCGTGATTTATCTCAAGTTCGGGTGAACTCGTTATCCCCTGATATTTACATCAGTGAAACCCGCGTGACTGACCATGCGGCACTGTTTCGACTCGAATCCACCGGTTCCGATAGAGAGACCGGCGTCGGTTTTTTCTTGCCTACCGCGCCGGTAGGGAGTATCCCCAATACACTTCGCCCCATCGGTTCGGGGCACTATACCCTCGAGGCGGAACCCTCTCAACCGATTATCATCTTCCTTACTCCTCCCCAGCAGGTCAACCTGCCCTATAATCTGTGGGATGCACAATATACTGCGGGACTTCAACTTGATGATATCTTTCGATTCGGAAGTCTTGATGGATCGGGCGAGCGTACGAGGACACACATTGATAATACCGGAAAAGATGTTATCAACGCCCTGCCGCCTGCAAATGGACAGACGGTTATCCAGTTTTCGCTTGTTCTGCCCCAGGAACCGTCAACCTTCTCCTTCTCCATGGGCTTACATGAGGGGTGCAGCAACGGCGTGCTATTTCAAGCCCGTCTCAACGGTCAAACCTACTTTGAAACCTTCAAGGATACCTTTGATTGGACGGACAGCAGCATCTCGCTCTCTCAATTTGCCGGTCAACCCCTCCTATTGGAATTGGTAACAGACCCGGGTGGAAACACAGATTGTGATTGGGCGTTTTGGGGAGACCTCCATATCACCGCTGCTCCCAACCCGGACTCCAACCTCGATGGACGGGTTAATATCCTTGACCTCATTACTGTCGCTCAAAGTCTCGGACAACAGCCACCGAGCAACCCACTAGCCGATACCAACAAAGATGGAGCGGTGAATATCTTGGATCTTGTGTTTGTCGCAGAACATCTCAGCCAAAACGCCGCCGCCCCTTCGCAGTTGGCTCTCATCAAATCTATACCGTCCACCGCCAAAGAGGTTATCGCGGCACAGCGTGCTTTGACCGAATTAGAGGCTATCCCCAACAAATCACACGGCGTTCAAATCGCCATCGAACTGCTCCGACACTACCTATCCATCGCGGACCAGAACGTCCGAGAGACTAAGCTCCTGCCCAACTATCCCAACCCGTTCAATCCAGAGACGTGGATACCGTATCAGCTATCGGAAGGGTCAAGGATCACTGTCAAAATCTACGATGTGACGGGCAGCTTGGTCAGAACCATCGAAGTCGGACACAAGCCGGTGGGCTACTACCTCACCCGCCAGCGAGCGGTCTATTGGGACGGGCGTAACCAAAATCACGAGCCGGTCAGTAGTGGTGTCTATTTCTACACCCTCAACACCGATACCTACACCCAAACCCGTCGGATGGTTATCGTCAAGTAGGAAGCAAAAGAGGAGAGAATGGGAAAACGAGAAGACGGGAATGGTGATGCGTAAGTAGAAACCGAGTTTTTTCTTCAAAACTCGGTTTCTCTAAAAGAAAAAATCTTGAAATCATTGCGTCTTAGCCACTTTGTGTTAATTTTAGGATTAGCGGAGATTGGTGGAGGGATTCATGGAGATTGTCCGATAACGTCAGTCAAGATGATAAAACGAAAAACCGGACGACTACAGCAACCGATTTGGGTTTCCCATATTAACGGTGCCACCATCAGCATAGGCAAGACTATTCGTGTTGCCCTGTGATATTGACATTGACATGTTTTTTTCTTTCAATTGTCTATCCAACTCTGTTATATTTAATGTAGATCTCGTAGGGGTACGAAAACGTGAAAGGAGGCTTGAACATGAACAAAACAGTTTCAGTAGATCAACTTCCACCTCAGATTGAAAACTTACTACGAATGATTTGGGAAGGGAACGAGAGTCTGGTGCTTGAACAGGATGGGAAACCTGTAGCAGCGGTCGTACCGATGGATGAATATCGCAAATGGCACCCGGCTGAGGGCGAAGACGCGTTTTCCTATGAGCTCCCTGCCGCCCTACTTGCAGCTTATCAGGCATTGCTAGATAAAAAATTCTCATCCGGCTTAACTCCCCAAGAAGAAAACGAGTTGGTACAGCTAAACCAACAACTTGATGATGTGGAAGAAGCGCAACCGCTCGTGCAGTCAATTCGGTCGCGAGCTGCCGCTCAAGATAAAAAATGGATGCAGACGCTTGAGGAAGTCATTACCAAACTCCGTGAATTGAGGGAATCAATGTGAGGCAAAGAACGTCGGCCCGCATCCACCGACGGGAATCACCACCTGTGATGCGGGGACGAGCCGGTTATCGGAACGCTGAACCTTATCTGCGCCGGGATTTCGACCATCGTTGCGCCTATTGCTGTGTTCACGAACAACAGATGGGCGGATCGCAAGCCTTTTGCATTGACCATTTCAAACCACGAAGCAGAGGTGGATTGGTCAATGACTACACGAACTTTTATTGGGCTTGCATTCCGTGCAATATGATAAAGCACGACAAATGGCCAACAAGAGAACAACTTCGCCGGGGTTATCGCTTTGCCGATCCCTGTAGTGAACAAGATGGCGGCGTACATTTCGTAGAATCTGACGAAGGCTTACTTCAGCCGCTCACGCCGTGCGGCGAATACCATATTTTAATGCTACGCCTCAATCGTCCATGGCTGCAAAAACTCCGCCGTGAGCGGGGTCACAAGCAGTCCCGACTTAATGAAGTCCATCAATTGCGAGAGGAACTGGAACGAGCAGTCAAAGCGCGGCCGGTAGATGCAACAACCGAAATAAGGCATCGGCTGCTTTCTTTTCTACATCAAGAGATTGAAGCGTTGCAAAGCGAGCTGGCAGTTACTATCCCTTTAATCCATTCCCATTAATTCATCCTCAAAATGTAACATAATCTTAACTTATACTTAATATCTGCTTGTTACAATCCTACATACAACAAGGGAGAAAAACGGATGCTACTCAAGTTTCGACGCCTTTCCTGTCTCATCACATTAAGTTTCGTATGGGTTGCCCTCAGCCAAGTTGCTTTGAATTCCGATGCAATCGGGGCGGGAGAAGCCCTCCAAATTCTGGAGAACGAGCAGAAACTAGTGCTCACCGGAGAAATCTCCAAAGCCCTCGGCACCTATGACGAACATCTAAAGGGAGCTGTGGAATACCTACTTTGCGGACCGGGAGGCAAAGAATACGAGAGTATTATCGTCGTCAATAGCTCCGCGCAGGAAGTCCACGACGCAATGCTCGAACTCGGCGTCGAAAGAGGCTCGCCACCTATGTACAACGAAGAGAAAGATGAGATGATCGGCGCAACAGGGACCGGTGTCTTCGTGTTCGTCGAATGGGAGGCAAACGGTGAGACCAAAAAGGTGCGTGCTGAAGACCTCCTCCATGACACACGAACCCAAGAACCGATGAAACATGTAGAGTGGATCTTTTCCGGCTCTCGCGAAATCCCAGATCTCGACAGCGAGGACGAAGATGCAATGATCCCCCAAGCATTTGTCGGAAACGACATCATTGCCCTGAACTATATCGACAGCAGCGCGTTATTTCAATGTCCAATCCCTTCCGAAGAGAGTCCCTACAAGAAGAATGCAGAGACACTCCCGCCACTCGGCACATCGGTGAAAGTCACAATTGAGGTGAACTCAAAAATGCAACGGTATATTCTAATCAGCGGCAAAGTCCAAGGGGTTGGGTTTCGCTATTTCACTAGGCAAAACGCTATGAAACTTGGTGTGCACGGCTATGCGAAGAACCTGCCCAACGGTAAGGTGGAGGTCGTCGCCGAGGGAGATAAAGCGATCCTAGATGAATTTGTGAAAGTCCTTTGGAAGGGACCACCTGCCTCTAGAGTTGAAGATGTGAAAGTCGAAACGCGTCCGCATAGCGGGGAGTACACCTCTTTTGGTATTAAGTATTGATAACCTAAGCTACTATGGTGAATTCTAAAAATAAATAGATACTTTCGCCCCCTGGTAGGTGCGGTTTGCAACCGCACCGTATCGGCACAGTTAGAAACAGTGCCTACCAAATGAGAGAACGGCAGGTGCGGTTTCCTAACCGCACCGGTGTCGACTCAGCTTGCCCCGATGCAATCGGGGAGCATCTCCCGATATATCGTGATCCTCGGAACGGGAAAAGGGGCATAGGCTCATCTAGCCCCGGCGGGGCGATATGTTTATAGCATAACGGAAAGGAACAATAGTGCGGGAAGAATTTATCAATTTTGTTCGTAAACTTGCAGCGGAAAGCGCGGAGGTCATAAAGCCTTATTTCGCCGCTTTCGACCTTGAGGTTGAATTGAAAGAGGACGAAACACCTGTCACCGCTGCGGATCGAGGGGCAGAGGAGGTCATGCGCCATCTAATCCGCAAGGAGTTTCCAGACCACGGCATCATCGGAGAGGAGTTCGGGAACGAGAATGAGACCGCCGAGTTTGTCTGG
Organism: Candidatus Poribacteria bacterium; assembly: GCA_965208425.1. GTDB lineage: Bacteria > Poribacteria > WGA-4E > WGA-4E > PCPOR2b > PCPOR2b. The sequence goes on from OZ242335.1 coordinate 2,096,474, forward strand.
GTGCTGGATCCGATAGACGGTACGAAGTCATTTATGAGTGGCTGCCCACTTTTCGGAACGTTGATCTGTCTCCTACACGAGGGACAACCTGTTGTGGGTGCAATCAATCAACCCATCTTAGAGCAGTTGTGCATCGGTGATAATGAGCAAACAACCATCAACGGACATCCGGTGCGTGTTCCAGAAACGGACACGCTTTCTGAAGCAATCCTGCTGACAACAGATATTCTGAGTATCGGTAAATATCAGAATCGGGCGGGCTTTGACAATCTGCTGCACCAAGCGAAAATGTTCCGCACATGGGGCGACTGCTACGGGTATCTGTTGCTCGCATCTGGAGGCGCTGACATCATGATCGACCCTATCGTGAATCCGTGGGATGTGCTTCCGGTCATTCCGGTCGTTCGTGGTGCGGGTGGGGTTGTTACCGCGTGGGACGGCAGCGATGTCGTTCAGGGGGATTCGTGTGTGGCTGCAACCCAGAATCTACATCCCCATGTTTTGGAGATCCTAAACGCCAACTATAGTGGATCTTAGAATTAATGAGACACTCAAAACCGGGGGAGTTAGGAAAACGAAACGACCGTTCCACCGTTTGGTAGGCGCTGTTTCTAACTGCGCCTAGGTAGGTGCGGTTGAAAACCGCCCCTACCGGGAGGTAAAAGTGTCTATTTATTTTTCGATTTCACCATAATAGCTTGATTCATTCAAGTTGGTTCATGTTGAGAAATCCTGAGCCGTAGGAGCGGGGTTTCCCCGTCCGAAAATGGACTAGCTGTTTTCACGTTTTACGCATCACGTTTCACGTTCTTAAGGAGTTTATCAGCCATGAAAATAAGGCGACGACTGCTTTCTTTTATGCTGTTGCTATGTTTACAATTTCTGTTCATCATTTCTCAAACCCAAGCCTTTATCGCAAGACATTATACCCTTCAAGAGGTTCTGGCTGAGTGCAGCAACATCGTCTTTGGAACTGTTACCTCGGTCAACCAGAAACGCATGACCGCCAAGGTGAAAGTTGAAGAAAACCTCAAGGGAAAAAGCAAGTTTAAGGAAATAAAAATTAACCTATCCACCGGGCAGGGTAACTTCCCACAAAAGATGATGAAAAAATTCAAAGTTGGGAAGCCCACGATTATCTTCTATAAGCAGGAGGGGCGGCGAATCCCTAGCCTCGGACATGTCGACGGGACTTGGTTCCAAACCTTTGCCCAAGACCGATCGGATAAAAGTCGCGTTTGGTGGAACTTCACCCATATTGAAATCTATATGCACCGGACCTACAAAGGTTCAACGCCCGACTTTCAGCAAATTGTGCGGGATGCGCTGGCTGGGAGAGGTAAACCCTCAAATAAAAAGTCCTCAAAGGTAGAATCCCTCGCCAAAGCATCTGCCGGTACGGTGCGTGTGCTTGTCCTCTCCGGCAATCACTTCAACGTCGAATTTCCCACCATTTCCGCCTTCAATCCGGTTAGAGCACATGAGGTAGTTTACCAAAGAACCAAGGACCGCAACCTACCAACTCTCGACCACGCTGACATTCTCTGGTTGGGACAAGGGGAAATCTGCGAAGAAAAATACCGCTTGACCAAAAAGCGGGAGAGAAAGATTAAAGCGTTTGTGAAAAGTGGCGGTGTGGCCATCGTTTCGGGGCAAGACAGCGATGATGATCGATCGTGCTCGACGGGCTGGATTCCTGCATCGATGAAGGGGGTGGAACGGCAGGGGCGTAGCGATTTTGAGCCAACAAGGGCAGCGGGGACCCTGTTTAGCGAACCGAACGAAATCCAGTTCGGTGATGTCTATCTTGACGACGCATGGACGAAGTGGAGTGATAAATATACAATCCTTGCCACTACAAATGATGGGAAAGAAATTGCCTTTGCGACCCTGAAATACGGCGAAGGGATGTACCTCATCACAAGTCTCCAAAACGAAACGAGCGCCAATATCTCTATCAACCACCAGATAATAGAGAATCTGATTCATTTTGCCGTTAAATGGCTAGACGATAAATCGTAGCGTGGACCCTGTTTCAAAAACTCATTTCATAAAAATGACCTTTTGTACCACAATCTGTATGAAGTTTAAGTATTTAAATCGGTAATCGTGATTTTGATCGAAACACCTCGAAACATACGGTAGGCGCGGTTTTCAACCGCGCTGATGTCGATAGCAAATTACCCAATTATTTTTTTAATCTTCATTTAGATTGTGATCTGAGTCCGCAAACTAACAGTTTGCGCTACATTTTAATGAGCTAATGAACCAACATGATTAAATCAAAAGCAAAGCCCTCAATCTTGGCACTGATATTTTTATGTATTGCCTTCAGTTCAGCGGGGACAGCCCACGCAGTTATCCCACAACTCTTGGGTCCGCTTTCAGCGCTGCTCAGTATTATCCCTCAACTCCTAGCGATAATCGGCATTGCCTTTTTAACGGCGTTCGTGTTCGCTCGTGATTGGCTAAAGGGATTGTTATACCGTATCCGCGAATCCGCCCTGCTCATGACAATTACCATCATACTCCTTCTCGCCATCATTAGCGCAGGGGTTTGGGTTATTTATGGCGGCCTTCAATCCGGTCAACCGTTCGCCACGACAACGGGCAGTATTCGGCATGAGAAACCGCTTGTGAAACAGTCTTGGCACGCCTTTCGAGGAGATGTTAAGCGTACCGGACAGCTCGACAATCTTCCCGGACCAACACGTCCTGCAACCTCATGGCTATTCAAGGGGGAAGGCGGTGTTGTCATAGACTTTTCTTCCTCGCCGGCGGTCGTTGGATCTCAGGTCTATATTTCTGCTGCGCAAGGGTCGTTCTTTTCTAGTGGAGGTGCGGTCTACTGCGTTGATGCAGATAGCGGGGTTGGCCTCTGGCGATATGAAACGCCGATTCAGATTTTCTCCTCGCCAACGGTTGCTGGGGGGCGCGTTTATGTCGGTGAGGGATTTCACCAAGACGCAAATTGTCATCTCCACTGCCTCGATGCGAATAGCGGACGCCCAATCTGGCGGTTCAAGACAACGAGTCACGTAGAATCAACTCCCTTCGTCAGTCAAGGAAAGGTCTATTTTGGTGCTGGGAGCGATGGGGTCTACTGCCTTGACGCGCTTGAAGGGAAGGAGATCTGGCACTATCCATCAATCCATGTGGACATGTCCCCAATGGTATGGAACAAGAAAGTCTACTTCGGGGCCGGTTACGGCGATTATCGTATCTACGCTGTCGATGCAAATAGCGGCGCGGAAGTCTGGTCAAAGCGTGTCGATTACCCCGCTTGGGGGAGTCCGAGTGCCGATGGCAATACGGTCTTTTTTGGACTCGGCAATGGGAACTTTATTGAGAGCGCCGAGGAGCCACAGGGACGGGTTACTGCCCGTAATGCCGAAACAGGAGCGCAGGTCTGGGAATATGAAGCGGAAGATTCCGTCCTTACAGCGGTCGCCTATCGGAACGGATTTGTATTTTTTGGGTCACGGGATGGGGGTGTCTATGCACTCAACGCTACTGATGGTGGGCTAGGTTGGAGAGCAGATATTGGACATCCGGTTGTGTCCTCACCGGCGGTTACAGAAAGTTCGGTGTATGTCGGTGCGGGTAACGGCGTCATCTACAAGATCAGTAGCGATAGTGGGCGCATCGTATGGCAGTTTGATACAGAGAAAATCACCGGCGGTCAACCGATCTACTCCTCACCGGCGATTGCGAATGAAAAGCTGTATATTGGGTTGAAGCATTTCCTCTTGTGTCTTGGCGGGGAAGGGACGATGGAGGAAATGATGGAGTTTCATGATCAGTAGCGTCGCACAACGCAAGTTGCTAGTTGCCAAATCAAACGCCAGCTTTTGTAGGGGCAACCCCCCGATAAATCGGGATGCCAGCACTTGTGGTTGCCCTATAGTTTGGGAACTATCAATGTTGTGGACAGGCACTTTGAATCCCGCCTGTCTGCTCTCGTTTTGTCGGAGCCCCGATTCATCGGGGATCCCATCGGGGACCTGCCCCTACATTGGGAGGCTCACATTAAACTTCACGGTCAAGAGATTCTATTTCAGCCGTCGTTAAGGGGCGATATTTCCCAATCGAGAGTCGTCCCAACGAAAGCGATCCAATCCTCACCCGTTTGAGATGTGCCACCTCATGACCTATGGCACGGAACATACGCCGAATCTGTCGCTTCCTTCCTTCATGGATAATAACCTTGAATTGCGTTTGCCCTTCTCTCTTCCCGATTTGGTTGATCTTTGCCGAAACGATTGCCCCATCCTCAATATTGATCCCTTCTCTTAGCTTTTGAATTTCTTGCCGATTCGGTTGTCCCTCTACCCATGCGATGTATGTTTTCTGAATCTCATGGCTAGGATGGAGGATTCTATGTGCGAAATCTCCGTCGTTTGTCATTAGCAGAAGTCCTTCGGTATCAAGATCCAATCGCCCGACTGGATAGATGCGCTCGGATATATCGCTCACCAACGCCATAACCGTCGGGCGTTCTCGTTCATCGCGCACAGTTGTCAGGTAACCCGCCGGTTTATTTAGCATCAGGTAAATCTGCTGTGGCTTCCCACGTATCGGTTTGCCATCAAATGTAATCTCAGCCCCTTGCGGATCGATGTGGGTGCCGGGGATTAACACCTTTGCACCATTGACAGAGACCCGCCCTGCGGAGATGTATTTCTTCGCGTCCCGTCGAGAAGAGATGCCGGATTCAGAGAGGAATTTTTCGAGGCGCATTTTTTCGTTCACTATTCCTAAAACAGTAGACATGAGGAAGGAAAAACAGTAGAATAATTTTAAGTAAGCAACTGGGGACAATTTTGGATCTCTGTAGGGGCAACCCTTGTGGTTGCCCTGTGATTTAGGAACTGTCCGTGTTTTGGGTGGGCACAAGTTCCTTAATCCCGATCTATCGGAGTCGCTTTGGATCCCAATCTTATCGGGGACCTACCCCTACATTAGGTGAATTCTTTGTAGGGGCAACCCTCGTGGTTGCCCTATTGTAGGTCGATTTTGAAAAATCGACAGTTTTGTGTCGAGATATGAATCTCGACCTACAAGTTGGCACCTACTTTCGCTCCATTTTTGAGTCCCGATTTATCGGGGAGGAGCGCCATGTATAGAGTTCGTTAATTCAATGATTCTGTGCTTACATAAAATAAACGATATGCTCAGAAATTTTATTGTGATGGAAAACTACATGACATGTCAAGCGGAAAATGTATGGATTTAGGGGCCATTTCTCCTGTAGGAGGGATCTCCGAATCCCGACACTATGGTGGATCCTAAAAATAAATGAACACCTCGCCCCCGGTAGGTGCGGTTGAAAACCGCACCGCATAGTTGCCGTGGTCGGTTGAAACGGCGCAGTTGGAAACAGCGCCTACCAATTTTGGAGTGTCTCATTAATTCTAAAATTTACTATAAATAGTCTTATAGGTGTATTATAGATGTTCAATTGAAGCGGTAAGGAGGGAAAAATGCGACTTGGCGGACCAGTATTTGGTGAAACTTCCAATCCTGACAACTGGGCAGAAGCAGTCAAGAATCACGGATACAGCGCTGCCTACTGTCCTGTCAACTCAGAGAGCGATGAGGCGACCATCGACGCGTACATCGACGCCGCGAAAAAAGCGGATATCGTCATTGCGGAAGTCGGCGCATGGAGCAATCCGATTAGTATTGACGATACAGAACGCGAGGCTGCACTAGAGAAGTGTCGGACGCAACTCGCACTTGCGGATCGGGTCGGTGCAAACTGCTGTGTCAACATCTCCGGTTCACGGGGACCCAAGTGGGACGGACCACACCCGGATAATTTGACAGATGACACCTTCGATCTGATTGTCGAGAGCGTTCGTTCAATTATTGATGACGTGAAACCTGCGCGGACATGCTACACGCTCGAAATGATGCCGTGGGTTTATCCGGAAGGACCCGATAACTACCTGCGCTTGATCAAAGCCATTGATCGGGTGCAGTGTGCTGTCCATCTTGACCCGGTGAACATCATCAACAGCCTTGAACGCTACTACCACAGTGGAGATCTCATCCGCGACTGTTTCACGAAACTCGGCGGGTATATCAAAAGCTGTCATGCAAAGGACATTTTGATCGGAGATAACTTAACACTTCACCTTGATGAGACGCGTCCCGGTCTCGGTGGACTTGACTATGCGACGTATCTGCGTGAACTGGATCGGCTCGATCCGGATGTACCGTTGATGCTTGAACATCTCCCATCTGCTGAAGAGTACGCGCTCGGTGCGGAACATATTCGATCGGTCGCTGACGAAGTCGGTGTCACAATTCGGTGAGTTATGTGACAGAGCCTTTATGTTTTACGATTTGAGGAGGAAAAAGATGGCTTTAATTGGATCTGGATTCAAGGCAGCTGTTATTGGATGTGGCGGCATGGGACGGGGGCATATGGCAAAAGCAAAAAGTCTGGGAATTGAACTGGTCGGCTATTGCGACGAGATTGGGGAAAAAGCCGAGGAAGCGTTGGCGGAATTTGGCGGTGCCTATGCCACAACCGACGCTAATCGCGTCATGCGCGACGATTCCATTGATCTGATAGTAATCGCCACCCACCACGATGCCCACCATCCACTCGCACTTGCTGGAGCGCAAGCCGGCAAGCATATCCTCTTGGAGAAACCGATGTGTGTGACCCGCGCCCAAGCGGTCGAAGTGGCTGAGATGGTGGAATGGACTGGGGTGAAACTGGTGATTAATTGCAAATTCCGAATTGCGCCCGCAGCGCAGAAGGCACGTGAACTGCTAGCCCAACCACGCATGAGCCACGGTCAGTTAGCGATGAATGATTCTGGGGCGAGTGGTAGTACGTGGGTCTGGCATGCGGACGACGGCGGTGGTCTGCTGATCAGTACCGCAATCCATACCATCGATCTACTCACATACCTGATGGATAGCGAGCCGGATCGGGTCTATGCGGAGGGAAGGATCTTTGGGCAAAACAAAGGCACCGCCGGCTACCCCGACGGGCTGGCGGGGACAATTCTCTGGAAAAGCGGTGGGCTCTCCACAGTCATTAGCACAGATCAGGGAATGAACCCCTTTGTGTCCAAGTGGTTCCATCAGATGTGGGATGGCGAGCGTAGCGCGGTCTTTTCCTCTCACATGACGCGCGTCGACTTCGGCGGCTGCGAAATTGATTTTCTGGACACACGGAAATTACCAGAGGAGGAGATAGCCAAGGCATCAATGATGGTGAACCTATTGGAGGCGATTCGGACGGACGGGGACACCCTGTGCAACGCCCGCGACGGTGCGCGCTCCGTGTCTATATGCAACGCCTTGGACGAAGCCGCTCGGACGGGGAACCCCCAAACCGTACCCAACTAGAATACCATCACACCGCTTGTGAGGACTGTTAGAACTTACGCAGTTGGTTCATAAGTCTCCCTGACAAGGGTTTCCCCCCTGATAAGGGGGGCTAGGGGGGTTAGGGGGTTAAAAAAACTCGCGCCGTGTGCTGAATTTGCGTAAGTCCTGAACTCTATTCTTCACCTAGTAGAATGTCGGCTACAATGACACCGGTCATAATAATTGTGAATGAACCCCAGAAAGCAATGCCAAACGACCTCTCATTTCTAACCTTTCGATCACGATAGCCCGCCAAGAATCCTTTTTGGTAGGAATCCGACTCGATTTCGATTATCTTTTGCATTGCAGATGGTACATTCTTTGGTGAGGAGCTAAAGAGCCCCTCCGTTTTTGCGAAGGCGATACCTGCTTTATAACCTCGGTCAAACTCATCGGTATTGAGGGAGTACCGGCTCATAAAAAAGTCGTAGGAGGTGCTTGAAGCACATCCGGAGATAACCAAAATACAACAACAGAATGCGCCAATTTGTTGGAATTTCATGTTTGTCTCCTATTGCTAGTGTTGAAAATCCATCGATTTGTCATTAAGATTGAGGGATTCTATCTTTCGCTCCAGAGGAGCGATATGTCTATAGAAAAGCGATGGGGTCAAACCCTGCGCTCCAGTTTTGAATCCCGATTTATCGGGGAGGAGCGCAATGTGCATGATAGGGCGAGTCACCAAAACCCATCGGTGTTGTTCAACCTAACGAGTTCTAGGGAACAACGATTGTTGCTTACTCTTATGCAGATTGGGACTCATTTTATCGCTTTCACGCTTCAGTGGATTGGGAAAGGGGGTCGCAGGGAACGCAGGTCTGCGTTCACTACACAAATTGACATCTACCAATCCCAGCGGACAGCTAGCAACTGTGGTTATTCTATGTAGGCGAACATATGGTAGATCACGGAGGCTGAGAATCAATAAATATGCTATAGGTTCGATAGATCCGGATTTTGATAAATAATGGTGGATTAAGGTGGAAGTTAGTTCGCATTGCTAGATTCATAAATTCGCCAAGCCCCATTCTCTTTTCGCATCTTAATAAGCATATCCGATGGTGCCGGTCTATTCTCCATTTCCACTGCTATCCTCTCCATTTCTGCTTCTGCCCCCGGAATTTCTGCTTCTGCCGCCGCTTGGTGGTCTTCCGGCAGATGCTGCATCACCATTCCTATCAGCTCTCCGATCTGTAGTTTCGGTTCTCTCAACCGGAAATGGAATTCACCGTCTACATATTCTCTGCTCACAATTTCTGTCCTACCAAGCATCTGACTAAGCATCCCCTCGGTGAACTGCTTCGCCTCCGACCCTGCCTCAGCGATTTCTGCCCTCGTATTTTCTAAGGCTGGGATACTACTTTCTATATCTTCCCTGACAGCTCCTGTCACGAGTGGGAGTGCTGCCTTAAAGTCGAGATGCTTATACGCCTCCAGATAGGCGTTCATCACATCTTCGGCAGACCGACCCTCATCGTCTAATGACATAGAGGTGTCCGTCGTAACACTCTGCTCTGGATCTGGTTGAAATTCCGCCTCCGTCGTGAATTGTGGTATATCTATTTCTTCTAAGAATACATCATCAGTTGGTTCTATCCCTGCTCCGGGCTCCGCCACGGCAATTTGGGATGGATTGTCCCTGTTTTCTGTATTTTGAGCGGAATCAGTTTGTACTGCTAATCCTTCAAAGTTGTTTCGTGGACGTGGAGTGCCATCCTCCCACGGCGACAAATACACCCGCTCCTCAACTATGGGCGCGCGCATCTGGCGGATACCGACAAAACCGATAAAAATCAACGCAATCAGTGCTGCTATACCAACTGTTATCTTAGGCACCGTTCCAACTTTCATGACAGTCAGACTTCCCGAATAAAGTTTTTTTAGTGTCATTGTGGGAGAAACGAATATGCCGGTGAGAAGGTATTGCAACCGTTTGGAGAGTTGTCGCTTCGCACGCGACAACCGAGACGCAACCGCGTTATATGACAGCCCATGCGCGTTTGTCAGTTCGTCGTAGCTCGCACCCTCCAAATAGAAGGCGCGGACAAGCTCCCTGTCTTTCTGCGGAAGCGTTTCTATTGTCCGGCGAATCAACTCTCTCTGTTCCAGCTGCGTCAATCGCTCATCAGGTGAATCCTCCGTTTGCAACAGATGTTCACTCACTTCGTCAAGGGATACAGTCTCGCCCCTCTGTTTGCGGAGCCACTGCCGGGCACAATTCCGCGTAATCTCAGCCAACCAACCCTTGAATTTAGTCGCATCCTCAAGCTGTCCTAATCCTTGATAGGCGTTGAGGAAGTCGTCTTGTACCACCTCTTCAGCATCATGGGCATTATCCACGACTCCGACTACGATTGCATAAACATAGCCGTAGTACTCCCGCATCAGGTCAGCGAAAGCCCCCTCAGCCCCAGTTTGTGCGTGATAGATGAGTGTATTGTCCTTAGCCATGGCTCTTCGTTCCTCCCTTACACCTTATCAAGATGCAGTTCTAAGATTTTTTTGGCACTTTTTTTATTCTGAAATGTCATTATAGGAGATTTTTTGCCCATTTTTTGCGAATCTAGTAATAAAAAAAGCGAATGGATGGAACCATTCGCCTAATATAATCCAAGTTGCTAGAGTGTGTTGACATTTATGTGAAGTTGTTGATAAGCGTAGGGACGAGGGAACCTCGCCCATTGTCCAACGCGGATTAGGAGCCTCAAACCCTATAGGTTGAGTTAATTGTAGGTCGAGATTCATATCTCGACACAGCTGAAATGCTCTATCTTTCGCTCCATTTTTGAATCCCGATTTATCGGGGAGGAGCGATATGTCTATAGAAGGCGATAGAGAGTCAATTTCTGCGCTCTAGAGGAGCGCAATGTGTATAGCAATGTCGAATCCCGACAAACCCAAAACCCTAGCGGGGCGACATGTGTATGAATGAATCAACCTATCTCTATTTTGAGGTGTATACTTTCAACAGACGGTCTTAACTCATCTCAGACAGCCGCTTCTCCAATGCAACCGCCTCCTCCAACTGTTTCATGTAATTGATGGAATGCGTTAAATAGGTCGTAGGATCGGGTCTTGCGGGTAGACAATCCAAAGAGAGATAACCCTCAAATCCGATTGCGTCAAGTTCCCTAATCACGCCGGTGAAATCGATATGTCCCATCCCCGGCATTTGACGGTTGCTGTCCGCTAGATGGATCAGCATTAGGCGGCGTTCCGCCCGTCGGATAGCGTCCGGAACGGAGACATCCTCAATGTTCGCATGGAAAAAGTCCACCATCACACCCAAGTTTTCCTCACCGACTTCGTCAGCCACGCCGACGGCATCAACCACACTGTTCATGAACCCCGCATAGCCCTCAAACCGATTCACCGGCTCCATCGCCACCCGCACACCGCGGTCGGCAGCGTAGCGGCTTATCTCTCGTGCGGACTCGACAAAGTTTTGCCGCACCGTCGGGAGAGGGACATCAGAGACCGGGTACTTCGGTTCAGCCGGGCAGCAGCAGATCTCATAGACGGACACATTCAGATCCACCGCTAAATCGGTGCATTTTTGGGCGTAACCGATCGCATAACCCCGAACTGCCTCATCGGTAGATGCCAAATCCCGCACCTCGCCGGCGTGCCACGTCGCCCACGCCCCAAGCAGCGCCGCAATTTCCAACCCCATTGACCGTGCTATCTCAGCGATTTCCCGATACCGTTCTATCGCAATTCGGTCGGGTTCTGCGGTGAGATCTATGCCATCATAACCAGCATTCTTGACCAGCTCGAGCACCTCGCGCGGTTGATCCCAAATGTCTAACCCGAAGGTCGCCAATGTGTCAACGATTACTGAGTATTTCAATTGAGCCATCTTAATCTCCTTCTATTTTTCCGTTGACTTGCTTTCCGATTGCTTGTATCATCTTTTCCGTCCCATGTTAAGAAACCGTGCAACAGAAACCGATTGAGTTCAATGAACCAATGAACTCATGAACTATAGTGGATCTTAGAATTAATGAGACACTCCAAACCGGGGGAGTTAGAAAAACGAAACGACCGTTCCACCGTTTGGTAGGTGCTGTTTTTAACTGCGCCGATTCGGTGCGGTTAGAAACAGCACCTACCGGATGGCAAAAGTGTCTATTTATTTTTCGATTTCACCATAATTCAACGAAAAGAGTCCAGACATGACAGAAACTGATCTCTGCTATTTGTCAGCCCTCCAATTGCGAGAACTATACCAGCAAGGCGAAGTATCACCCGTTGAGGTAACGAAGGCGGTGCTCCGCCGCATGGATCAACTTAACCCGAAACTCAACGCCTTCATCACGATGACGCCGGAACTCGCGCTTGAGGGGGCGCGCCGTGCCGAACAAGCCTACCAAACCGACGAACCTCCGCCCCCATTGGCTGGCATCCCGACCTCGATAAAAGATCTCGTGGCAATGACGGGGATCCGTACAACCCGCGGTTCTTGGCGCTACAAAGATTCGGTGTCAGATTTTGATGCACCAATCATTGAGCGGTTTCACGAAGCCGGTGCCGTGCTGTTGGGTAAGACCAATATGCCTGAGTTCGGGTGGAAGGGGGACTCAACGAACCGTATCATCGGTTCTACCCATAATCCGTGGAAACACGGTCGTACCGCTGGCGGTTCTAGCGGCGGTGGGACAGCAGCGCTTGCCGCGGGGTTAGGACCCCTTGCCCAAGGCAGCGACGGTGCAGGCTCGATTCGTATTCCAGCGAGTTTCTGCGGTATTTACGGGCTCAAACCCTCATGGGGAATCATCCCGCAGTATCCTCCCAGTGCTGTCGAACTGCTCTCCCACATCGGTCCGATGACACGGACAGTCGCCGATGCGGCGCTCATGTTGAACGTCATGGCGGGTGCGGATCCGCGGGATCGTCTCTCGATTCCTACCGAAACCGATTATTTAGCCGCGCTGGAGGGAGATATTGCAGGGCTGCGCGTTGCGTGGTCGCCCGATCTGGGATACGCACTCGTCGCCCCGGAAGTCCGTGAGATTGTTACGAAAGCCGCGCTGCGTTTTGAGGAACTCGGTTGCCACGTCGAGGAAGCCCACCCCGGTCTCGAAGATCCATGGGAGAGCATCGTTCATATCATCTGGGCAGCCACATTCGCCGGTTTACATCTCGATAACCTAGATGCGGTTCGCGATCAGATCGATCCGGGCTTAGTGAGAGTGATAGAGCAGGGATTCCAACTTTCGGCGCCTGAAGTTGCCATAGCCTACGCAAAGCGTAATGACTACTACGACGCTTGGCGTCAATTCATGGAACGATATGACCTCCTACTGACCCCTGCGCTGCCTGTGACAGCGTTTCCGGCTGGCGACGATCATCCGGGACAGATCGACGGTCAACCGACGACCTATCTGAGTTGGACAGCGTTCACCTATCCGTTCAACATCACCGGTCAACCGGCGGCGAGCGTTCCATGTGGCTTTGCCAGCGATGGGTTGCCGGTAGGGCTGCAGATCGTCGGACGGTGGCGTGACGATGTGACCGTACTCCGCGCCTCCGCTGCCTTTGAGGCACTCGCGCCTTGGGTGGAAAAGCGACCCCCACTCGACTAGAACGGAATATATCCCTCCCATGTTCTATTGACATTTGGCAAGTTGAACCAATGTCGGTTCTAGGAGTTTGCATCTTGGGCAGGCACAAGTTGCTTTGAATCCCGATCTTATCGGGGACCTGCCCCTACATTTGGTGGTTCCCGTAGGGGCAACCCTTGTGGTTGCCCTTTTTGTAGGTCGGGCATCTTGCCCAACCCATAGCCCGTAGGTTGGGTTGAACGACAGTGAAACCCAACATTTCAATGAACCAATGAACTAGTGAAATAATGAACCCATTGCCTTGTCAACCCGCAGCAGCTTCACTATCTACCTTCGACTCAACCCCCTGCAACGCTTCCCTAGCCTGCTCTGCTGCTTCTGATGTTGGATCGTTTTTAATAATACGATTGAGGTGTAGAATCGCGTGTGCATCGCCCGCCCTCGCAAGGTCCAACGCCTCTGCAAACACCTTTTCGCCGAAGCTAAGATCCCTTGGAACGATGGTGTGGTCCAGATCCTCCCAGTAATACTTCAGGTCGTCCGATTTCCAATCCTTGTACACATCCTCCCAACGCAGTTCATCAAACCTATTGAGGTGTGGCTGCAGCATATGTTCCGCTATCGGATCGCCGAGCGCATGATACCGGTTATCCAGTGAGACACGGAGTTTATCCTCTGTGTAATTGGGCAACGCCTGATGTATCGTCAACGCCAAGAAGATCAAAGAGTCCCCAATCACATAGTCCGTGGTGTGCCATTCGCCTTCTATCTCGTCAGCGTAGATCTTTTGAGCGCCAGCACCGAGCGAGAAGTGGTGGTCGAGAACCTTCCCCACCTTGTGTGATCCCGGTATTAACGCCAGTCCACCCAGTTCGATTGGACAATCGCCGACAGGTGCCCAGCAGGTATAGGTCTGGAAGTTTCCTTGGAAGTGGACAAAATCTTGGTGTATCGGCGTGGTGTGTTCCGTATATTTCGGGAACCACAGACGGGCAATTTTCTGTGGGTGCGGGAGCACCGGCTTGCCGATCACCTTCTCCAGCGTGTCGAGAACCTCGGGCCAATGACCTGAGCGGTGAAAGGATTCTAATTTATAAACCTCGTGATAGACATCGGTATACTCGGCATTTCCCTCGGTACATTGGCGTGAAATATCGGCGATACCGTCCATCGGGTCGGTTCCAGCGACGAGCCAACCGCCCTCTTGGATGACCGTCAACATCTCTCGCCGCAGGTCCAATAGTTTATCCGGATCTTGCAGTTTCTTGAAGAAGAGGTAGCCCTCCTCCTGAATCCGGCGCTGAAGTTCTTCGGGGTCGTCCATCGCATCGTTGGACACTCGAAACTCTTTGTATTGATTAGCCATTTTTTCTCCTCTCTTGTTTGCCTTATTGGCACTGTGTTGCAGTTGTATTTATAGTGAATTCTAAAAATAAGTAGACATTAAAAGTAGATAGTCTTTTGTACCACGATCTGTTAGATTGTGATCCCAACCCGCAAACTAAATGAAGCTTAAGTATTTAAATCAGTAATCCCGCTTTTCCCCAGGCCCGGTAGGTGCGGTTTGCAACCGCACCGCATTCAGTCCAACCCGGTAGGCGCGATTTGCAACCGCGCCGGTGTCGATAGCAAATTACCGAATTATTTTTTTAATCTTCATACAGTTCGCGCTACTTATGGCAAATTGCCCTTTACACCGAAGGCGTACACCGTGTACCGTAACCCTGCCAATCCCGATCTATCGGGACTCGTTCATAGTGTCCGATTAATTCTAAAATCTACCATAGTTGGATTTGATAAATTCTGATGCACCGTCTCCCATACCTCATCAACGGTGATTAGCTTCATACAGATATTGTTCTTACATTTGTTCGTAAATTGTTTACACGGATTGCACGGTACATGATGGCGGATAGTCGTATGGATCGGATCGAGCGGCTGAAAGCGGATATGGTCGCCCGGCCCGAAGAGTGCCACCGTCGGTGTGTGCATCGCTGCAGCGACATGCATCGGTCCCGTGTCATTTGTAACGAATAGATCACACCCCTCAATCAACGCCGCCAACTGGCGGATACGAAAGTCCCCAGCGAGCGAAATCGCCTCGGTCGTCATGAGATCCGCCACCTGCTGAACAAGTTCACCCTCGTGAGGTCCCCCAAAAAGTAGCACCTGCGCGTCGAACTGTTTGATTATGCGATCGCCGACAGCCGCAAAGCGGTCAGGCATCCACTCCCGCAATTTCCACCCTGCGCCCGGAAACAGCCCGACCTTCGGCCGATCCATCTCAACGCCCTTGGTGGCGATGGTTTCATGGGCAAACGCACGGTCTGCCTCCGAAATAAACAGCTCTAACGTCCGATCCGTTGCCTCTATCCCGATTGGACGCAGCAGGTCAAAGTAACGATCGATAGCGTGCGCGGACGAAATCCGACCGGCACGGATAGCTTTGGTATTAAGGTCCGGCACGCGGACGGTACACAACACCCCATTCGGTTGATGATACCCAACCCGACACTTCGCACCGCTCAGATACGCGAGCAGGCTCGTGCGGAATTTGCGCTGGAAATCGATCGCCAAATCAAAGTCCCGTTCTCGCAGGAGGCGGATAATCCGTCGCATTTCGCCCGTGTCTTTATTTTCTGCCTTTCGGTCAAACGGAATCACTTCGTCTATATGCGGATTTTCCGTGAGCAGATCCGCGGACTGCTTCGCCACTAACATCGAGATGTGCGCATGCGGGAAGTGTTGCCGCACCGCACGGATGGCTGGCGAAGTCAGAACAATATCGCCAAGCGAACTGAGACGGATGAGAAGGATGTTATTCATGATCCTGTCTGCTTTTAGAGTACGCTAAAAATATCGCAGATGAGCGGATTTACTGCCGAACCGTCGGAGGATTTCCTATGTCAACTTAGATTTTTTTAGAATTGAGCTCTGATGGATTCTAGAGTTATCCCTGTTAATTTGGTTGTCTATTGTATCACGTTCTTACCTTTCAGAGCAACAGCGATTTTCTGGCAATTTGTGAAAAGGGACATTGGGCAAGTGCTGGAAGACGATGCGTGTCCCCTAATTACAGCAAGCCGGACCTCCGAATCTACAGGCTAAGGTTTTTGGTAGATGAGTGTGTCCGGAAACAATCTCGCCCAAGCACCTACATTGGAAACGAATACATCGGGAACGCGTTCAAGTGATACACCAGTTTTCGGATTCAAGAGCATCTCCTCCGAAAGTTCCCATACCGTCTGGCTACGGCTATCCCTAACCTGTTCAAACGTCCCTTCAAATTGATGGTTCTTCCGTTTGTAAACGCGAACAGCATCTGAATCCGGACTCGCGATCAGGACAATAGGAACGCCGTCAAGGGTATCATTGACAACCTGGATCTGACGCAGATCCTCAAAAAAGTACGCCTTCTGTTCATCGCCCACAATTACACCGAGAATCTGTCGCGGTAACAGGTCTAGAATGTCGGGATAAGGGATATAGCTGTAACCATGACCGGTCTCCTTACTCAATACAGTTGTATTCGGATGTGCTGCTTGCCACTCACTCCACGGTGCCTGCGTCGTTGACACCCTATCGAGCACCATGCCGGTCTTCGAACCAACGACCGCCTCACCGGTGGCTTGTAGCCATAAACTCGGTGCATCGCTACCCCTGTCATACATCAACAGATTTTGTTTGTAAAGGGTGCCGGACACGCCAAATTCGATCGTTTTACCGTTGACAGCCGGGTCAAAAGCGATACCGGTGCCGCATTCCGGGCAGAAAGTCACAAGCACCGGTCTACCCCCCAAGGTATCGTTGACTATCTCATGATTAACCAAGATGCGCAAGGGATAGGCACGGCTCTCCCCATTGCGTGCGATACCGAGAACCTGATCGTCCCCTTCCATATAGTCCGCGGTCTCTGCCGGAATGAATCGAGGACGGGTCAGCGCGGCGATGCCATTTATACCGGGACCACCATCATAGATTTCATTCATCGGAATCGAGTGCTTCACGCCGTCGGGGAAGAATATCCCGTACCGTTCAAGTACCCTAGCAGAGGGTTTACTCGCCTCTAAGTCAGTAGAGAGTGTTTCGATTGGCTCTGCTACTGGAGACGAGATCTGCCCTTCATCAGCCTCACACCCGACCAGCAGAATGATCCCATAGAACCTCAAAAACAGAAGTAACCATCGCGTGGCCATGTTAATTCACCTCAAATCCCCCAAAAGACGATAAAACATGATATAATTTTATCGTGATCTTGCAGCAGTTGGCAACTTCAAATGTCACAGACCGCTGCAATTGACACGATTGGACAAGATTTCAGCGACATCTACCGATGCTCGGTTCGCTCTGAAAATTTCTGAACAGGAGGTATAACCCGCCCATGTCACAACCACGCATCATGTTCTACCACGACGGACGCCATCCGCACATCTACCGCTACGAACCGCCCATGCAGAAGGAGGAGTATCAAGCCTGCGTTGACGAATTGGTCGGGACGCCTATCGAAGCGATAATGTTCTGCTTAGGCGAGGGACGCACCGTCCTGCACGATACCAAAGTGGGCGAACTGCTGGGGCACAACGTAGACAAATGGGATCATCTCGTCTTCCACCGTGCCCACCAAAATGCCAAAAGCCTCATTGAGGCGGGATACGATCCGCTGCGTATCGTCTGCGAGCGGGCACACGAAAAAGGGCTGCTGCTCTATCCCACCCTGCTCGTCCAGAATTTCGGTCCGGAGACGGCGACCGTGCGCTGTTCAGATTTCCGCTGGGAGAACCGGCATCTGGAGATCGGTGCGCGTGGCGACCTGAACCCCGATATGCCTTGGATCGACGGGCTCGACTTCAAGCACCGGGCGGTCCAAGACGAACGGTTCGCCCTGATTGAGGAGACGTTGAACGAGTATCCGGTTGACGGATTTGAACTACAACTGAACAACTATCCGCGCTACTTTCACCCGGACGAGATAGAAGCAGGTATCGGTAGCATGACCGACTGGATCGGGCGGGTGCACGAGGCGGTCAAACGGAGTGGGGCAGATCGTGAATTGGTCATCCGCGTCCCAGCCAGTCTAGAGGACGCTCTATCTATCGGACTGGACTTGGAGACATGGGTGAAGCGGGGAATTGTAGATGCCTTCGTCGGTGAGCCCTTCTCAGCGCCCCATCGGATAGACCCGAATACCGATTTCCGTCCACTGACAGCACTAGTAAAAGGTTCTACCTGCCGCTGCATCGCAGCTATCCACAGCCATGTGGACTCCGACCGACTCGCCGAAGCACCCATCTCGATGGTGCGTGCCGCAGCGTGTAACTACTGGGAGCAGGGGATCGACGGGCTTTACTTGGCGCAGTGGTTTCCGCACTGGCCCTATCAGGCGGATTTCTACGAAAGACTGCGCGAGATACCACACCCCGACATCATGGAGGCAAAGGACAAGTACTACTATATCCCGACCGAGAACGCTCGTCCACACGAACCGTGGGTGTCCACGCAATTGCCAATCAAGATGGAGATAAATCAGCCGGTCACTGCGAAGTTTACTATCAATGACGATCTGCCGCGCTGGGAGAAGGTCGGACGGGTGCATGAGGTGCTATTGAGAGTAGGAATCGCCGGCACGACAGAGTTAGATCGGATTCGCTTCAGTCTTAACGGGAAAGAATTACCGGAGAACATACTGCGTAAAATCAACCAGATGTATCGCATGAGTGGACCACGCAACCGATCCGGTCCTACATATTGGTTTATCTTCCGGCTAGATCGGGCGCATTTCCCACAGCGAGGCGAAAATACGCTAGAGGTCACGTTGCTTGAACGCACCCCCGATGTACTCGGTGACGTTTCTCTGCGTGACGTTGAACTCGAATTAAAATTCTTGATGGGCAGGAACTTTCATCGGGGTCATGTGGAACCAGACCTCGGCCCTTACGGGGGTGGCGTGTCATAGCGGGTGGATCGAGGGGCGGAGAGGCGAGCGTGGGTCAGAATCAGTTGCTAAATGAAGAATAATTTATTAATTCGGTAATGTGTGGCGTTGATTGTCTGGATCAGAATTTACAGAATTCTAAGGATTTATAAGGTTAGAACGACTTCTTGATAGAAAATTGTCCGTTGTAGAATTACCGAATTATTTTTTTTAACTTCATACAGCAACTTAAAATCCGTGGTGTCTCAGAAATTTGTTGAATTTTCATCAAATCTTCGCAGTGGAGCCCCCGTTCTTTAGAACGGGGAGGAAACTGCGTCTCTTTTTTGTTGAAAAAACAGTGTGAATCGGATACAATCGTATTGGCTTTTGTGGAAGTATGCTACGTCCAGATCCCATCGGGAGGTCTCCCACAACCGTTAGCACCGGATATGAAAGCCAGAAAGCCGAATCGCAATGGTTAAAACATACCAATACCGAATCTATCCGACGACCAAACAACGTAAGACGCTTGATGCTATTCTTGAAGCGTGTCAAACGCTTTATAACCAAGCGCTGGCTATGCGGAAACATGCTTATGAAAAGCATGGTCAATCCTTGAGTTACAAAATACAAGCCAATCACCTAACCCCCTTGCGTCAAGCGTCCTGTTTCTGGTCATCTATTCATATTGACGTGCTTCAAGACACCTTACGCCGTCTGGATAAAGCCTATCAAGCGTTCTTTCGGCGTACCAAGGCGGGTCAAGACCCCGGTTTCCCACGCTTTAAGGGCAAAGGCCGTTACCGCTCAATGACCTTTAGCCATTTGTCTAAGCAATTGATCCGTAACGTCCGCAAGCGTATGGCTCGGATAGTGGTGCCGAAAATCGGGCATATTGCTATCCGCTATCACCGGCCATTGCCTGACGGTACAATCAAGAACTTAACTATCCAACGCAAAGCAAGTGGTTGGTATGCGAATATCGCTGTTAAGGTTGCCGACGTACCCGGAGTTGAAGTGCAAACAACTACTGGTGTTGATGTTGGACTTGAATCGTTTCTGACCACTTGTGACGGTGATAAAGTTCATAACCCCCGCCACTTCCGTGAATCAGAAAAGCAACTCCGTAAAGCCCAACGGATACTGTCTCGTCGTGACAAGGGAAGTGTTCGCTATCAACAACAAAGAGAAATTGTTGCTAAAATACATGAACATATTGCCAACCAACGCCGTGACTTCCATTACAAAACGGCACATCGGCTGTTTTCTCAATGTGATGAGGTTGCCGTTGAGGATTTGACAATCCGTAACATGGTGCAAAACCGTCACCTTGCTAAGAGTATTTCTGACGCTGGTTGGGGAACCTTTCAATCGATACTGCAAAGCAAAGCTGCAAACGCTGGCAAACAGTTGACGAAAGTAACCCCCAAGTATACTTCTCAGAAATGCTCAGGTTGTGAAGCGATTGCCAAGAAATCGCTATCTGTTAGAATACACGATTGTCCGGATTGTGGTTTACAGTTAGACCGTGACCATAACGCTGCAATAAACATCAAAAAGGCGGCTATCGCCTTGCGTGGAGGTGCGGTGGTAGTAAACACCCCCGAAAAATCCCGATTTATCGGGAAAAGAAGCGCGAAACCCGTAAGTCCCCGCGGACGGTATCACAAGCACCGTCCTTCAGGGCGGGGTAATTGACTTAAGACAAGCGTTGACAGAAAAAAGAGACCATGCTATAATCTGTACATCCGAAACTGAAATTTCCATCAGTTCAGGCGGCTAGAATAGCCACCCGATCCGAAAATCTCAATGAAATCGGGGCTGGGAGGTTTCGTCAATAAAACAAGAAATCCTTTTTCCCCGGGTAAGCCCCAAATAAGTCGTATGAACATTTTACCTGTTTTCAGGAAGGAGCGTTAAATATAAAATGAAAAGATGGATGAAACTGTCTGTTTGTGCCACGCTTTTAGTATCTGTTGCGCTTATAAGTGGTTGTACTAGAACGGTTGAGCCACTTGATATCACTGATTTTCAACGGATTGCCATCGCCCCGTTTTCGACGGAAGAAGAGTCTGCTGAGATGGAGCGCCGGTTTCCTTTGGATCTATCCACACAACTTAGTCTCGTAAAAAAGGACAAAGAGTGGATTTATGATCAATCCGATACGCTCAATCCAATTGGTACTGCGCTAACAGCCCAGAACTTGACACCTGAAGATATCTTCCTCGATCCTGCTCTTGCGGCAAAGGTAGGTCAGGCCGCAAATGCCGATATAATTATCGTCGGTCATATCAAAAATCCGAAGCTCGAAGAAAAATACGATAGCAACCCACTCTACGACATGAGTGCTCAGGCAGGGATTTCAGGAACCACGAAATTCGTGTTAGTCTATCAATGGGCAACGCTTAGGATGCAGGTGAAAGCCGTTGATACAAAATCCGGAAGCGTTATCTGGGACAATGGTGGGTTTATAGGCTACACAAAATATATCCGTGAATTCAACAC
Source organism: Candidatus Poribacteria bacterium (assembly GCA_965208425.1). Classification (GTDB taxonomy): domain Bacteria; phylum Poribacteria; class WGA-4E; order WGA-4E; family PCPOR2b; genus PCPOR2b. The sequence continues at coordinate 2,117,849 of OZ242335.1, forward strand.
GCAAGATCCAGCGAGACATACCAGTCGTGTTGAGCCCGACCAGCTAAAAGCCGATATTAGAAAACATATGCTGAACCAAATTGGTCATCAGCTGGCACCGGATGAAATCAATGCACGCCCCATACCAGAAATTCTGACCAAACCGAGTCGCAAGTTGGTACGATCGGGCGGACAACCAATACTGTATTAAGTGCTGATTCCCAGGTGCAATTGCATTTGATAGGGTGGGCATCGCCCACCCTACAGTCTACGGTGTGTTGACATTTTGACACAGAGCCGAGTGATTTGTAGGGAACGGAGATCTCCGTTCCATCAGTTCTAAACCACCGGCGTAATCGTCAATCCGTTGTGCTTGTGTAGGTCTATATTCATATCTCGACATCAAACCGTCGATTTTGGCAAATCGACCGACAATAGGGCAACCACGAGGGTTGCCCCTACAAAGAATCCGCCTAATGTAGGGGCAGGTTGAGTGTGGCGAAATCCCGATTCATCGGGGTCTTGTGTCTGCCCATCGAAGATTCTCAGAGCAGAGATAAATTACTTTCTCAAAGTCAACAGAACCTAGCGAGGTTGGTATTAGCCTATGCTATTATAGTAAATTTTAGAATTAATGAGACACTCCAAATTGGTAGGCGCTCCCCGATAATTAGTTTACCCCGATTTATCGGGGGGATCGCAAGCAGAGTTTCCAACTGCGCCGTTTCAACCCACCACGGCACCTATGCGGTGCGGTTAGAAACCGCACCTACCGGGGGCGAAAGGGTTCATTTATTTTTAGAATCCACCATAGTTGGTGAGCAGATCGTTGAGAGTTCATAGGTTCAGAAGTTCATTAATGAACCTATGAACTTTTTTTTACGTTTTACGCATCACGTTTCACTTACGGTGTCCCCCGCCTGCCTCCGCCGTCCATGTATATAGAACTACCGAATATATACGAACACGGCTCCGATGCCAAAAAGGTTACCACATTCGCAATCTCCTCCGGTTCAGCGATACGCCCTGCGGGGAGTTCTTTGCCGAGGTCTCGGAGGAGCTCCTCTACATTGATTCCCGCCTGATTCGCGCTGGCTTGCTGCACATCGCGCGCCCGTTGGGTGTTGGTGAGTCCCGGACAAATTGTGTTCACCAGAATCCCATCTTCGGAGACCGCATCCGAGAGTGCGCGGGTCATATTCAAAATAGCGATGTTCGCAAGGCTCACTGGAATGTTTCCACTGGTAGGGCTTGTTCCCGCACCACCAGCGACATTGATGATACGTCCCCAGCCGTTCTGTCTCATGTGCGGAATGACCAACTGCGACATCCGCAGATAGCTGTAACTCTTCAAACCGAGTGCGTCATCAATCAACTCGGTGGGCAGGTCTAAAATATCGCCTCCCCTCGCCGCGCCTGCATTGTTGACCAAGATATCCACGCCGCCGAAGTGTTCCACAGTCTCCTTCACAACTTTTTGGCAGCTTTCCAGAGTTGTCAGGTCAACTGCGACGGCGTATCCCTCACCACCGGCTCCGTTAATTTCGTCAACAACTTCGTCCAAAAGCTCTCGGTTGCGAGCGGTAACACAAACACGCGCTCCTTCACGAGCGAGTGCCAACGCACAGCACCGACCGATACCGCGACTCCCACCTGTTACGATTGCTCGTTTTTCCTTCAATCCTAAATCCATAGGTTTCCCCCTCTCCAAGATGTGGTAATGGTCACGGTTTACTCTTCTGGTCCAATTTTGACAATCATCTTGCCCATATTCTCGCCTTTGAAAAGACCGATAAATGCCTGTGGTGCGTTTTCCAAGCCTTCTACGATTGTTTCCTCCCAATGCATCTTGCCTTCGCTGATCCACTGCCGCATATCGGCGTAAAACTCATCGGTGCGATCCGCATAGTCGGTAACGATGAAGCCCTGTAATTTCAGACGTTTACCGATGGCAGTGCTAAGATTTTTAGGACCGGGCGTTGGGTCAACATCGTTGTAATGCGCAATCATACCACACAGAGGAATGCGTCCATGCATATTCATCAACGAGAGCGCAGCTTCGAGATGTGCGCCGCCGACGTTTTCAAAGTAGATATCAATTCCGTCTGGACAGTGCTGCTTTAACTCGTCTATTAAGTTATCAACCCGCTTATAGTTAAATGCTACATCGACACCCGCCTTTTCCAAAAGCCAATTCACCTTATGATCCGAGCCGGCACTCGCAACGACACGACACCCTTTGATCTTGGCGATCTGGCAGACAATTGCACCGACTGCGCCGGAGGCAGCGGAGACGAATACCGTTTCTCCCGCTTTGGGGGCGCCAACATCTAGTAGTCCAAAATAGGCGGTGCGTCCGGGCATACCGACAGCACCGATAAAGGATTGGATTGGGGCGAGGGTCGGATCAATCTGGCTTAGGTTCTCTGCCGAAGCGAGGTAATACTCCCGCCAGCCGAGTCCGCCTAACACATAATCGCCAACCTGAAACGATTCACTCCCCGACTGAACAACCTGCCCGACACACCCACCCTCTAACGGCACACCGATCGCGACATTCCTGACAACCCCGCGCATATAGGGATCAACCGACATATAGATATTTCGTACAAGAACTTCGCCTGCTTTAGGTTCAGCGACCGTTACTTCGACAATTTCAAAATCGCTCTCCTTGGGAATGCCGACAGGGCGTTGCTTGAGACGGATTTCGCGACTTACAATTTCACTCATTTTTCTCTCCTCTGTAGTGATCTCCGGTGCAAGTTGGTGAGGCTGTTATTGCTAGGGCGTGTTGACATTTTGATATTCCCAATCCGGTAAGCATTCAAAGCGGCCTCCGCCGTGAATGGGTTGTAGGGAACAACGATCGTTGTTCTCTACGATGTCCCCACTAGGGCATAGAAGCAAGCCTAGCTCGTAGGGAACGGAGATCTCCGTTCCTTATGTTCTAAACCAACGAGGCCATACGTTCAAAGAACGTCAACATTGGTTCAATTTGTTAAATGTCAACAGAACCTAGTACTCTGTCAGGCAAATTATGGTTGTGTATATTGATTGAAAGCAAACAATAACATATCAGGACTTGCCCAGCCGAACGGTCAAAGCCGTTTCTCCCCCTTTAGCTGGCACTGAGGGGTGTGTGGGAGGGGCATCTCCCGCGAAGCGAGGATCCCGATAAATCGGGACCTGCCCCGATACGCCCGATGAATCGGGCAACTACAATCTGGAATGCGTAAGTCCTATAATTGCAAAATGAGCACTAGTTGATTCATAAGTCCCCCTGATAAGGGGGATTTAGAGGGTTAAAAGTAAAAAAATCTTGTGTCCTATGCTGAATTTGCATAATAAGCCCTGTTATTTTCACGTTTCACGCATCGCGTTCGATCTTTGACCGGAGAGCGTATCAACAGTTGCAAACTAGCGTCATTGATTAATATGATTCGGTTGGGGTATCACGCCCAGACAAAGATTTCGTCATCGTCTTCCGAATAGCCGATAAAAGTCGCCAAAACCGTTCGAGGAGTATTGCCCTCTACAGGAGCCACTAGGTGGATGCAACCGCTGTTGAACAGGTAGAAATCGCCCGGTTGAACCTCGATTTGCTGCTGTTCAATCTTGTTGTGTGCAGCGTATTCGTAATAGGTGCCAGCCGAGAGGTGGGAATGCACCTCCGGACTCCAAACGCACCGATGTATAATAGCTTGGGGACTCTTTCCATCGTGGGCGGAATTCTGTATACAGATGAGTCCCGCAAATTGGTGGGTGAAACGAGAGACCTCATAGTTAAAGAGCTTGTCATCTAGGCCGACATGGTTGACGTGGGGAACATATTCGTGACCCTCATAGTGAATCCGAAAGATAGCAGGTCCGTAGAGACGGCCATCGGGTTCGCGGGCGACCTTGACCTCCTTGTTCACCGCCAGTGCCGAGAGGCAATCGTAGAGGGTATCTACCGGATTGTCAAATCCGTCGAAAAGATGGCTGAAAAGTTCGTGTGTGCTCGCCGAGTGTTCAAGGAAAGCGTCCTTATTTTCGATTTCATCATCTGATACCCTCAGACCGCCGCGGGCGCGGTTAACCAGACTCGAACCGACATCGATTCGGCTTGGCAAGTTCCCCTCCGGGTTAGGCTCCTCTGGATCACGTGTCATACCCCGATCAATGAATCGCTGCATGAGTCCACTACAGTGGTCTGGATTGTACGCACCGCGTAGGGCAATACCCGGTATGCGAGCGTCCGCAAGGGCTTGGAGCGGGTCTGCCTCATGATCAAACACGGTCTCTAGGTCGGGTTCTAACACCGACCAACTTTCACTAAATGCCATTTTATCCCTCCTCCTAATTTCTGTTAACATTTGACAAATGAGATGACTTTGGGCTTCTGTAGGGGTAACCCTTGTGGTTACCCTGTGGTCTGAAGACTGTTTGTGTGTTGCGCAGGCACAAGTTTCTTAATCCCGATTTATCGAGGTCGCTTTGGATCCCGATCTCATTGGGGACTGCTATATTGAACGGATTCCTGTAGGGGCAATCCTTGTGGTTTCCCTGCTTCTAATTGATGACGGAAACCTCCCTCGCCAATGCGCCCATCGGATCCCATGCGGGTAGAACAATCGGTTCCGTCTCAAGGGCATCTTGCAGTTCATCAGGTAGATACTCTTTTCGCGCAGCAATCTCAAACATATACTGGTCAAACCAGTTGTCATTCATCAGGTAGAACCCCTTACGCCCACTATCGGCACCCCAACTGTTTTCGACCCGCCAACGCCGTGGAATCTCTCTGCCGTTCTCCTGTATCACATCCACACCCGTGAATAGCATTGCGTGAGTCATCAGGGTCTGGTGATATTGGAGTCGTCCTGCTTTGTCAAGGGTGAATGGTGTGTCGTAGACCCCTTCGTAGTCAAATAGTTTCGCATCCCAGAGACCGAGATCGGTTTGCATCATCTTCCCAACATCGCACCCCATCCAGACCGGTTCCCCGTCCATAATAGTCTTCATCGCTATCTGTTTCATGAGGTCGATATCGATATTCAGGTATTTGACAATAGCACCGCCCTCGACATTTCCGAGGCACTCAACTGTGAAGGTTTTGCCGATCGGGCTTGTTGGGCGTGGGTCGTGGACGAGGCAGACGTAATCATCGACCGGGACGGTGATATATTTCTCTGCGAACTGTTGCGGCGTCATCTCCCCGTCACGGTGGAATTCTTTGTCCGCGTCGTTCCACTGCCAATCGAAATGGGTAGGCGGTGTGCCGAGATGAATAGATAGGATGCGGTGGATGACCGTGATAATCTCATCTTTGGCATCTACCAGTTCATCAAAACTCGCATCTTTTGATGCCATATCACGAAGCGTCTTTGCACCCTCGCGCAGCTTATTCAATAGAATGCGATTCATCCGCATTGAACTTGAGGAACTCTGTGTCTCCGGCATAAACGCTTGGGGCACGAGGCCATGTTTCTTAATCAGATTGACGAACATATTCCACTGTCCGCCATCTTCCAACGGGCTTTCAAGTAGCCATGCAACGCACCGATCATCTATGTCACGGGCTACCATCTCAATCATCCGCTGCAGGAAATAGTTGGAACGTTCGAGCTTATCCCAGAAGAAGGTGTAGTTCTGGCTGAACTCAAATTCTTTCAGATTCATCTTCTTCATCGCGCCGACGCGGAACAGGTTCAGTCCAGCGAACATCCAGCATCTGCCGCTGCTTTTCTGGTTCGTAACGCTCCAGTCATCTAACACATGGCTGAAGGTGAAATCGCTGTTAGTAACAATCTGACGATCAAGGGCGATGTCATCGACGGCAATCTTACAGACGGCATTCTGCGCCATCCGATAAACCGGGCTACCCTCAAAATCGTTGCGCAATTTTGTAATCCGGTGCGGGGACAGTGTCCCGTCTTGCAAACCTTCAAGTGACCTTAACGTATCGGCTGCCATATCACAACTCCTATCTGTTAAAATTCAGTTGGTTTTTTGTATCCGCACCAGAGGTGCGAGATAATTGAGAGAGTCTAACCTAAGTTGCTAGTTATCTGCAGCGCGATAAAAGTCAACATCCTATACCCGTAGGTCGGGCATCTTGCCCGACATACAAAGCCCCAGCGGGGCGATAGGTGTATAGCAATGCCGAAATCCCATACTCCACAGCCCCAGCGGGGCGACAGGTATGGTGTTAATTTGATTGTTTCTAATATGTGTCGATTATGAAAAGTCGATCTACAGGTTGTCTAGCAACTTGCGTTAGTCTAGGAAATCAACGCAGGAGTCGGGAATTGGAATTCCCTCCTACACCAGACGGACGGTAGGAGCGATTTCCCAATCGCGACTTTCGCTCCGGAGAAGCGATATGTCTATAGAATGCCGATACCGCAGATGCCTGCACTCCAGCGGAGCGCAATGTGTATAGCAAAGCTAGTATCGAATCCAATCCTACGGAATCAACAAAACCTTACCCGTTGTCTGTCTACCTTCTAACGCACGGTGCGCATCCGCGGCATCTTGGAGTGGGAACGTCCGATCAATGCGCAGCTTCAATGTGCCAGAAGAAATCCATTCAAAGAGATCCCCCGCCCGTCCCATCAGCTCTTCCCGATCGGCAGCGTGATGCCCCAAACCCGGGCGCGTTACAAACAACGAGCCGCTCGACAGACGGCTTAGATCGAACGGCGGTACAGGCCCACTCGACTGCCCGAACAGAGCCAGATAACCGCGGGGCCGAAGGCAGTTGAGGCTCTTATCAAAGGTGGTCTTAGCAACGGAATCGTAGACCACATCAACCCCTCGACCATCGGTTAGACGTTTAACTTCGGCTTCAAAGTCGGTCTGTGTATAGAGGATGACCTCATCGGCACCAGCCTCCGTGGCAAGCTGCGCTTTCTCCGGTGTGGAGACTGTACCAAATACACGTGCCCCCAACGTCTTAGCCATCTGAATGAGCAACAAGCCGACTCCACCGGCGGCTGCATGAACCAATGCCGTGTCGCCGGTACTGAGTGGGTAGGTGCTGCGGGTCAGATAGTGTGCGGTCATACCTTGCAGCATCGCCGCCGCTGCCGACTGTGTATCAATTGAATTGGGCAGAGGGACAAGCACCGCAGACGGCACGATCGCTGCCTCAGTGTAGGATCCTTGGTGCATCGCATAGCCCACACGATCCCCTACATTGACCTCGGTAACACCCGGTCCAATTGCTTCGACCACACCTGCACCTTCCATCCCCGGCGTAAAGGGCATGTTGGTACTCGGATAGAGTCCCGTGCGGTGGTAAATGTCGATATAGTTTAGTCCCGCTGCTTCGATGCGCACCCGCGCTTCACCCGCACCGGGTTCACTCGTCGAAACTTCTTCATAGCGGAGTGCCTCTGGTCCGCCATGTTCATGAATACAAATAGCGTTCATCTGTCTATCTCCTGTTTTTTATGGGCTGATACCACGGTTATAAAAAATATCAAATTCAACACCATGCCTGTCTTAAATCCACTTATTCTTCGGGAGAACGGTTGGTAGGGAACGCAGATCTGCGTTCCCTACAGAAATCACTTCTCCACTCATTCGCTCCAGTTACTTTGAATCCCGGTGTTATCAAAAACAATCTCTATAATCCGGAAATATTGCAAGTTTTCTTAGCCCCAGCGGGGCGACAGGTGTGGCGTGAAGTTGGTGCTGCCCACCTAGGTTCTCATACATATCTTAGATTCGCCCAACCTATCGAACATAGGATCAGAGCGCGTCAGGTGCCAACTCTCGCATTCGCTCTATCCACCGTTCGCGCTTCGGATGTCCTTCGGCATTGTCAACCCACGGACCGTAGTCAACCCTGTTGCCGATAATCTGTTTTTTGGTCACTTCTGCCTCCTCTGGCGTTTTCGGATTGTTGTAGTAAACCAAGACACACATCCGGCGATCAACCGCACCGCCCCAACTTGCATGCCAGCATCTTACATCGAAGGCAACCACGTCCCCCGGCTCCGATTCAAAAATGTAGGCGGGAACATCAGGGATTTCGAGTTCCAATTCATCCATCTTCTGCCGTAGTTCGCCGTGAAAGGATGACTCGTGCGATCCCGGTATCAACCGCAGCGCGCCGGTTTCCGCAGTCACCGGTTGCAGATAGTAGGCAAACTTGACGCCATACTGATGGAGACTTCCTGTATCGGGATGCCAGCGCGTATCCCCGACGTAACGGTTAATGTCGGAAGCAATACCGAAGACATCTTCGCCGTAAAGTTGTTCCGCTACATCGCAGAATCGCGGGTCTTCCAGTAGTGAGGCGAGGAAAGGTGTATCGGGTCCCATCGTTATCAGCCAATGTCGGCGTGTGCCATCGAATGGGTCATCTCTAAACGCCTCCGTCATTGCCGCTTCAAACTCCGTGTTGATGGTCTTCAATTCGTCCTGACTGAACAACTGCCGAAAAGTCAGAAATCCGAAGGTCTGAAAGTGATTGATCTGTTCTTGCGTGAGCATTATGTTATTCCTTCCTCTCCACATCGCCTAAGCGCACCTCAAAATTATGGTGAATGCTAAAAATAAATAGACATTAATAGTAGTAGGCACACGCCGTGTGCCGTAACTCTTTCTTCCCAGTGCTTACCAAACATTCCATCTAACCCGGTAGGTGCGGTTTCTAACCGCACCGGCTTTGACTATCCCATTAATTCTAAGATCTACCATAGTTTCAGTCTGTAGGTCGAGATTCATATCTCGACAGCCTTGTGCTTTATTCTTGACATCAATTTTGCTTTAGTATATCCTTTCGGCACTTACAATTCAATCGAAAAAGTCCTTGTGAATTGTAAGTCAACGAAGGGTACTGTATCTGAACACTAGTCACCAATTCTACCGTTTTGAAGATCTGTAAATACACGACGCAGGAGGTATAAGCAAATAATATGTCGAACACAATCAATCCACCGCAGATCCGACACATGGCAACGCTCTGGACCCTAACAGACTATGGCGATGCTGATGGAGAATGGTCTATGGATCGGAAACTACGGGAGATAAAAAATGCCGGATTCGACGGCTTTCTTGGTCGAGTGCCGGTCGTCACCGCCGAGCATGTCCAAGGGTATGGACTGCTGTTTGCAGCGACTGTAGATATAGGGGAGGCAGCGGAGGTCGAGCCAAAACTTAAGGAAATCAAAGAGGTGGGCGCGGTCTGTGTCAACGTGCAGATGCTCGACCACGACACTTCAACTGAAGAAGCGCTAACGCGGGCACGTCAAGTGATGGACACCGCAGGCAAGCTGGAAATGGATGTCGCCATTGAGGTCCACCGCGACACCTGCACCGAAACGCCGGAGAAGGCTTATGCCCTCGCAGAAGGCTTTGAGCAGGCGGAGGGACGACCGCTAAAGATGACGTGGGATTTCTCACACCCCGCTATTATCAAGCACCTATCGCCACCGTACTGGGATCGATTGGCAGAACGGGTTGACCTGATCCAACTCGCCCAGCAGTTCCATTTCCGTCCGTTCAACGGTCACCATTGTCAAATCCCCGCACTCGGTCACGATGGTGAGTTCACGCCGGAGTTCTTGGACTGGCTTGAATTCGCGGATCGGCTCATCGAAGTCTGGCTGCAAGCGGCGCCACCGGGGCGCGAGATGTTTGTCTGCCCAGAGCAGGGCGCGATGGGCTATACCCTATCAGTCTTTCCAGATCGATGGAAGGATGTGCAAGCCATTCGAGGCGAGGTAGAGCGGGTTTGGCAAAAGCATATCAAGAACTGGACACCACCACAATCGAATGAAACGTGATTCGTAAAACGTGAAAACAATGAGTTCATGGGTTCATTTAGCCCCAGAGGGGCGACATGTCTATAGTACACAGGTAAACAAATACCCTAAAGCCCCAGAGGGACGACATGTATATCCCAAGGGTGGAACATAAGAAGACTGAATTAACCAACCGACTAATGAACCGATGAACTCCCCGATAAATCGGGATCCGAAGTGGCTTGACCGATCCATACCCAGCAGGATGATATATATAAAAAAATACAATGGTTGGTAGGGAACAACGATCGTTGTTCCCTACGAGTTGGAACGTAGAAGTGCGTATATTTCGTAGGGAACGGTGATCTCCGTTCCATTTGTTAAATGTCAACAGAACCTAGTACTCTGTCAGGCAAATTATGCTTGTGTATATGGATTGGAAGCAAACAATAACATATTAGGACTTACGCACTTCAGTAGTGAACAACGATCGTTGTTCACTATGGGCTTTTCTATGGAGTCTCTGTTGTAGTTGCCCGATTTATCGGGCGTTGTTGGGCGTTGGTGCGGCGATAAATCGCCGAACTACAGGATTTTGAGCGTTCAACTGCGTAAGTCCTGATATATAATAGCTGCAAAACTTATATGACTGAGTACTAGTGCTCAGTCAGATAAGTTTTACAATTATAGGACTTACGCATTCCAGATTGTAGTTGCCCGATTCATCGGGCGTATCGGGGCAGGTCCCGATTTATCGGGATCCTCGCTTCGCGGGAGATGCCCCTCCCACACACCGCTCAGTGCCCGCTAAAGGGGGCGAAAGGGCTTTGACCGTTCGGCTGGGCAAGTCCTGATATGTTATTGTTTGCTTTCAATCAATATACACAAGCATAATTTGCCTGACAGGGTACTAGTTGATAAACCAAACGCTAGAAAGCAATCTATTAGGCGGGAATTAGAATTCCCTCTTACACTACGCAAAGTATACGGGGTGAGGCGTACCCTTCCGAATCATGACTTGCTTCGCTCCAATTGTACAAACTTTAGTAAAAAACTCAAAGGAGATTTTCTTTAATGCAAATTCAGATTAAACCCAGTTTTCTGTTTTTCGTGTTTACGTTGTTCGTGTGCCTCAATTCCTTTTTCCTAGGGAATAGTGCTGCCCAAGTTCAAGATGAACCCATTGGTATATCTGCCAACTATACTTTTGAAACGATTGATGTTCCCGGCGTCGAGTTTTTGGCGATAACAGCCAGTAGCGACTTTGAGGATTACGCCGGCTACACACTGAGCCCTGATGGTGAAAAGGAAGTCGGCTTTACACTCATTGATGGCGTTTTTGAGACCTATGATTTCCCCGGCTCGCAGAAAACCCATTTCTACGCGCTTGGTAATAATGGGCTAGCTGCGGGTCACTACCAGGATAGCGACGGTCTGTATCATGGCGTTATTGTGGAAGATGGCGAAATGCGGCAATACCATTTTCCGGGTGCGGTCCAAACGGAGATATACGGGTATAGCGATTCGACGGGGGCAATGACGGGTAATTTTATTGATACTTCTGGCATTCGTCGTGGATTCTCAGGAGATGAAATAATTGAGTATCCCGGGGCAACGGCAACTTATGCCACTTTTGTGAACGACGTAGGCAATGTCGTGGGTAGCTACATAGATGCTGAAGGTACATATCATGTATACGTGCGTGGTCCCGGGGGTAGTTTTGCAACTCTGGATATTCCAGCAGGATCGGATCCCGAATACTTTTTTCTGCAAGGTATTAATAACGCCCTGATTGCTGTCGGTCGAGCCAAAGCGGTGGGTGATGTCCCGCGCACCTATGCCGGCAATGCCATCGGTCTACAAGAATTGCAGTTTCCGGGCAGCGTCAGCACGGAAGGCTGGAATGTTAATCAGGATGGCTCTATCGTGGGACACTATGACTCTGCGGATGGACGTAGACACGGGTTTATCGCTAGACCGAAAGCGGGTACTCCACAAGCACGACCCGGTGTTGTGCAGCCTGCCCTCAACTATACCTTTGAGAGTATTGATGTTCCCGGTGTAGATTTTCTGGCGGTAACTGCGAGTAGCGACTTTGAGGATTACGCCGGCAACATGCGGAGTGCTGATAGTGAAAAAGATATCGGCTTTACACTCATTGACGGCGTTTTTGAGACGTATGATTTCCCTGACTCGCAGGGCACCTATTTCTATGCACTCGGCAATGATGGGACAGCTGCGGGTCACTACCAAGATAGCGATGGTCTTTACCACGGTGTTATCTTAGAAAATGGCGAACTGCGTCAATATGATTTTCTAGGTGCTGTCGAAACGTTCATATACGGGTATAGTGATGCGACGGGACGACTAACGGGTAGTTTTATAGATGCTGATGGTGTTCGCCGTGGTTTCTCAGGAGATCTAATAATTGAATACCCTGGGGCATCGGCAACCTACGCCGATTTTGTGAACTGGTCAGGCAATATCGTGGGCAGCTACGTGGATGCTGAAGGTATGTATCATGCATACACGCGTAGTCCGGTGGGCAGATTTCTATCTATGGACCTTCCAAACGCAACAAATCTGGAATACTTTTTTCTGCACGGTCTCAACAATGCAAGGGCTGTCGTTGGTCGCGCCAAAGCGGTGGGTGATGTCCCGCGCACCTATGTCGGCAACCCCCTCAATCTACAAGAATTGCGGGTACCGGGCAGCGTCAGCACGGAAGGGTGGAATATCAATCAGGACGGCTCCGTCGTCGGACACTATGACTCAGCAGGTGGGCGCAGACATGGCTTTATTGCCAGACTCACTTCCGAGGCGGTGAGCGATTATTTTGGCAACGTCTTCAACGTCACACTGGCTAAAGGTCTGAACATGATCTCTGTGCCGTTGTCACCACCAGCGCCGATGACTGCAAAATCGCTTGCGGGGCTGACAGGGGCAACCACCGTCATCACACTCGATACGGCAAACCAGCAGTTCGTCGGGTGGACACCAACCGCACCGGACGACGGTTTTCCAATTGAGGGTGGGAAAGGTTATATCGTCAATGTTCCGGAAACTCGCCAATTTGCCTTCGTCGGGTCAGAATGGACAAATCAGACGGAAACTGCAGCAGCACCTGCTATCTCCGTGGAGCCGGTCCAAGAAGCGTGGGCGTTCGTTGTAAGTGGTCACTTGGACGGCAAAGCAGCGTTTGATGGTTATCAAGTTATCGTCCGTAATCTGAGGACAAATCACACAATAACCACCTCGGTACGTGGTGATTACTTCGCCGCTGCGACCGCTGACTTGGCACGGCGGAGTGTTGTCGAAGTTGGAGATGTGCTTGAAGTCCGTGTTATCGGGCCGGGTGGAAATGTTGAATCACACACCCTCAATTACGAAGTAACCCCTGAAGACCTAGCGAACGCGGTTATGTCTATCAGGCTTGATAGTATCGGTCAACCGAAGCTGACGCAGTTGTTGCAGAACTTCCCCAATCCGTTTAACCCTGAAACTTGGATTCCATACCAGCTTGAAACAGCCGCAGATGTCACCCTCCACATTTACCACACAGCAGGTGATATCGTGCGGACGCTGGATCTCGGTTTCAAGGGACAAGGGTTCTATATGACGCGCTCTAGGGCAGCGTACTGGGATGGGCGCAATAACTTGGGCGAGCAGGTTGCTTCTGGGGTTTACTTCTACAGCTTACATACCCCTGACTTTTCAGCGACTCGGAAGATGTTAATTTTGAAGTAGCCCCGTAGGTTGGGTAGAGCGTTAGCGAAACCCAACATAATCAACTTTCGCTCTCTGGTAGGTGCGGTTTCCAACCGCACCGCATTCAATCCAATCCGGTAGGTGCGGTTTCCAACCGCACTGCATCAGCACAGAAAGTTCATGTAGGTCGAGATTCACATCTCGACAAAATCTCTTGGAAAATTGACCTATAGGAGGGCTAAATGTAGGGGCAGGTTTCTTAATCCCGCCTGTCCCGATTTATCGGGGATCTATCGGGGTCTTGTGCCTGCCCAAAAAGATGAGCGCGGAGTAGCCCCGTAGGTTGGGCAGAGCGTTAGCGAAACCCAACATAATCAACTTTTGCCCTCTGGTAGGTGCGGTTTCATGAAGTTTAATTTATTAATTCGGTAATCCCGATTTTCCTCGAAACATAGGGTAGGCGCGGTTTTCAACCGCGCTGGCGTCGATAGCAAATTACCGAAGTATTTTTTTATCTTCATCCAACCGCACCGGTTTCAAATGTCTCATTAATTCTAAAATCTACCGTAAATTATAGAAATGGGCAACATCAGTCCACCGAAAAGGAGCTTTTCTTTATGCACAGTCAGGCCAAACCCAATTTTCTGTTTTACATCTTTACGTTGTTCGTATGCCTCAATTCCTTTTTCTTAAGTAACACCGATGCACAAACCGATAATGACTCAACTCCCCCACCGCCTGAATTCAGCTACACTTATGAGAGTATTGATGTCCCCGGCGTAAATTTTTTAGCGTTGACAGCGAGTTCTGACTTTGAGGATTACGCGGGTTACACGCGTAGTGCTGATGGTGAAAAGGAAGTCGCCTTTACACTCATTGATGGGGTTTTTACGACCTATGATTTCCCCGGCTCGCAGAAAACTCGTTTCTATGCGCTTGGTAATGATGGGACAGCTGCGGGCCACTACCAAGATAGCGATGGTCTTTACCATGGTGTCGTCTTGAAAAATGGCGAATTGCGCCAGTACGATTTTGAGGGTGCAGTCCAAACGGAGATATATGGTTTCAGTGATGCAACGGGCGTTCTGACGGGTAATTTTATAGATGCTTCTGGCGTTCGCCGTGGATTCTCAGGGGACACAATCGTTGAAGCGCCTGATGCAACAGCAACATACGCCGATTTTGTGAACGCGAGTGGCGCTATCACAGGAAGTTACGTAGGTGCTGACGGTCTATATTATCCATACGTGCGCACCCTGAATGGCACATTTGTAATTCACGACTATCTGGATTCATCAACTCTGGAATACTTTTTTGTGCACGGTCTCACTGATACAAGGATTATCGTTGCACGAGCTAAAGCGATAGGTGATATTCCACGTTCCTATGTCGGCACATCCCAGCAAGGATTATCTGAATTACAGTTTCCGGGCAGTGTTAGCACAGAGGGTTGGAATATTAATCAAGATGGGTCTGCCGTCGGGTATTACGACTCTGCGGATGGACGTAGACACGGATTTATCGCCAGACCCACTGCGGAAACTGCTGAAAAATTCAGAGATATAGCTTATCCCCCCCCACCTGAATTCAATTATACTTATCAGAGCATTGATGTTCCGGGAATAGATTTTCTGGCGTTGACGGCGAGCAGCGACTTTGGGGGGTATGCAGGCTACGCGCGAAGTCCTGATGGTGAAAAGGAAGTTGCGTTTACACTCATTGACGGTGTGTTTACAACGTATGATTTTCCCGGCTCACAGGGTACCTATTTCTATGCACTCGGCAATAATGGGTTAGCTGCAGGGCACTACCAAGATAGCGATGGCCTTTACCATGGTGTCGTCTTGGAAAATGGTGAACTGCGCCAATACGATTTTGAGGGTGCGGTCCAAACGGAGATATATGGTTTCAGCGATGCAACGGGTGTTCTGACGGGTAATTTTATAGATGCTTCTGGTGTTCGTCGTGGATTTTCAGGGGACACAATCGTTGAAGCGCCTGATGCAACAGCAACATACGCCGATTTTGTGAACTCACAAGGTCTTGTCGTAGGCAGCTACATGGATGCTGATGGTTTATTTCATGCCTACGCGCGCACCTTGAGTGGTCGGTTTATACTTCTTGACTATCTTGACCCGCTAACTCTGGAATACTTTTTTTTACACGGTATTAACGACGGGGGGGAAGGGGTGTATTTGTGATTGCCCGATCCAAATTTGTGGATGATATTCCACGCTCCTATGTCGGCTCATATCTGTACGGGCTACACGAATTGTGGTTTCCGGGTAGCGTGAGCACAGAGGGTTGGAATATCAATCAGGACGGCTCCGTCGTCGGACACTATGACTCAGCAGATGGGCGCAGACACGGGTTTATTGCCAGACTCGGCACTAAATCAGAGAGCGATTATTTTAGTAACGCCTTCAATATCACGCTCGATAAAGGTTTGAACATGATTTCTGTGCCGTTGTCACCACCAACACCGATGACTGCGAAGTCACTTGCCGCGCTGACAGGGGCGACCACCGTCATCACACTCGATACGGCAAACCAGCAGTTCGTCGGGTGGACGCCAAGTGCACCGGACGACGGGTTTCCTATTGAAGGTGGGAAAGGTTATATCGTCAATGTTCCGGAAACTCGCGAATTTGCCTTCGTCGGGTCAGAATGGACAAATCAGACGGAAACTGCAGCAGCACCTGCTATCTCCGTGGAGCCGGTCCAAGAAGCGTGGGCGTTCGTTGTAAGTGGTCACTTGGACGGCAAAGCAGCGTTTGACGATTACCAAGTAATCGTCCGTAACCTCAGAACAGACAGGGTGATAACTGCTTCGGTGCAAGGTGATTACTTCGCCGCGGCAACCGCCGACTTGGCGCGCCGGAGCGTTGTCGAAGTTGGAGATGTCATTGAAGTCCGTGTTATTGGGCCGGGTGGAAATGTTGAATCACACACGCTCAACTTTGAAGTAACCCCTGAGGACCTAGCGAACGCGGTTATGTCTATCAGGCTTGACAGTATCGGTCAACCGAAACTGACGCAGCTGTTGCAGAACTTCCCCAATCCGTTCAACCCGGAGACATGGATTCCATACCAGCTTGAAACAGCCGCAGATGTCACCCTCCAGATTTATGATACGTCTGGCGATCTGGTGCGGACATTAGATCTCGGTTTCAAGGGACAAGGGTTCTATATGACACGCTCTAGGGCAGCGTACTGGGATGGGCGTAACAATTTGGGCGAGCAGGTTGCCTCTGGGATTTACTTCTACAGTTTGCATACCCCTGACTTTTCAGCGACTCGGAAGATGTTAATTTTGAAGTAGCCCCGTAGGTTGGGTAGAGCGTTAGCGAAACCCAACATAATCAACTATGGTGGATTCTAAAAACAGATAGACACTTTCGTCCTTTGGTAGGTGCGGTTTCCAACCGCACCGCATCGGCACAGTTAGAAACAGTGCCTACCAAACCGGAGAACGGTAGGTGCGGTTTCCTAACCGCACCCGTGCCGACTCGTCGAGCATCCTTGATAAATCGGGATTTGAAGTGTCTCATTAATTCTAAGATTCACTATAAATTATAGGAATGGACAACATTAGTCCACCGAAAGGGAGTTTTTTCTTTATGCACAATCAGACCAAACCCAATTTTCTGTTTTTCGTGTTTATGTTGTTCGTATGCCTCAATTCCTTTTTCCTAGGGAATAGTGCTGCCCAAGTTCAAGATGAACCCGTTGGTATATCTGCCAACTATACTTTTGAAACGATCGACGTTCCGGGCGTAGATTTTTTAGCGTTGACGGCAAGTTCCGATTTTGAGGATTATGCCGGTTACACGAAAAGTGCTGATGGTGAAAAAAATGTCGGTTTTACACTGATTGATGGCATTTTTATAACCTACGATTTCCCTGGTGCCCAAAACACGTATTTCTACGCGCTTGGTAATGATGGGCGCGCTGCGGGCTACTACGAAGATAGCGAGGGTTTGCACCACGGTGTTATCTTGGAAGATGGTGAGATACGGCAATACGATTTCCCCGATGCTGTGCAAACAGAGATATACGGTATTAGTGACGCGACGGGAGTATTGACGGGTAATTGGATAGATGCTGCTGGTGTTCAGCGTGGATTTACAGGAGACACAATCCTTGAGTTCCCCGGGGCAACAGCAACATTCTCCGATTTCGTCAACTCCGCAGGCAATATGTTCGGCAGCTACATAGATGCTGACGGGCTATTTCAAGAAT
Source organism: Candidatus Poribacteria bacterium (assembly GCA_965208425.1). Classification (GTDB taxonomy): domain Bacteria; phylum Poribacteria; class WGA-4E; order WGA-4E; family PCPOR2b; genus PCPOR2b. The sequence goes on from OZ242335.1 coordinate 2,135,512, forward strand.
ATGCATATTCCTCGGATGGCAGGTATATAGCTTTCGATCTCGCAAATGCAGAAAATCTCGAATTCTTTTATGTGCATGGTTATAACGATACAAAGACAAGGGTTGCCCGAGGTAAAGTGTTCGGTGATGTCACACGCACTTATCTAGGTACATTTGTTGACGGTCTGCGGGAATTGAAGGTTCCGGGCAGCGTCAGCACAGAAGGTTATAATATCAATCAGGACGGTTCTGTTGTCGGGTTCTATGAGACACCCGATGGACGTAGACACGGGTTTATTGCCAAACCCATTGAAGTCGTTGATAAACCCGTTTTCCAAATCAGTGGCTTCAACTATACTTATGAGAATATTGATGTACCGGGCGTAGATTTTCTGTCGTTGACAGCAAGTTCTGACTATGAAGATTACGCGGGCTACACGAAAAGTGCCGATGGCGAAAAAATGGTCGCCTTTACCCTTATTGATGGTGTTTTTAAGACCTACGATTTTCCCGGTTCACAGAATACCTATTTCTTTGCACTCGGTAATAATGGCGATGCTGCCGGCTACTACGAGGATAGCGAGGGGCACCACCGCGGTATCGTCCTACAAAATGGCGAGTTACGCCAATACGATTTTCCGGGCTCCGTTGAAACAGAAATATACGGCATTTCTGATGCAACGGGGAACCTGACGGGTAATTGGACAGATGCTTCCGGCGTGCGTCGCGGATTCACAGCGGACATAATCGTTGAGTATCCGGGGGCATCGGAAACATTCGCCGATTTTATCAATGCGTCAGGGGGTATGGTCGGCAGCTACGTAGATGCCGAGGGTACATATACACCATACCTACGCGCTGGAGATGGCAGGTTTGTATCTTTCGACCTTCCGACCGAAGAAACTTATGAATTCTTTTATGTGCACGGTCAAACCGATACGAAGATTTCCGTTGCTCGAGGCAAAGTCGTAGGTGATGTTCCCCGCACTTATGTCGGTTCATTCCTTGGGGGGCTCCATGAATTGAAAGTTCCAGGCAGCGTTTCAACGGAAGGGTACAATATCAATCAGGACGTTTCTGTCGTTGGACACTATGACTCCCCGGATGGACGCAGACACGGCTTTATCGCAAGACTCGTTGATAAAGCAGAGAGCGAGCATTTCGGCAATACTTATACCGTCACGCTGGATAAAGGTCTGAACATGATCTCTGTGCCGTTGTCACCACCAGCGCCGATGACTGCAAAATCGCTTGCGGGGCTGACAGGAGCGACAACCGTCATCACACTCGATACGGCAAACCAGCAATTTGTCGGGTGGACACCAACCTCACCGGACGACGGTTTTCCAATTGAAGGTGGAAAAGGCTATATCGTCAATGTTCCGGAAACTCGCGAATTTGCCTTTGTCGGGTCAGAATGGACAAATCAGACGGAAACTGCAGCAGCACCCGGTATATCCGCGGATCCAGTCCAAGAAGCGTGGGCGTTCGTTGTGAGTGGTCACTTGGAGGGTAAACAAGCGTTTGACGGTTATCAAGTAATCGTCCGTAATCTGAGAACAAACGAGGTGATAACCACCGCAGTACGAGGCGATTACTTCGCCGCTGCAACCGCCGACTTGGCGCGGCGGAGCGTCGTCGAAGTTGGAGATGTCATTGAGGTCGATGTCATCGGTCCCGACAGAAATGTTGAATCACACACCCTCAATTATGAAGTGACCCCTGAAGACCTAGCGAATGCGGTTATGTCTATCAGGCTTGACAGTATCGGTCAACCGAAGCTGACTCAGTTGTTGCAGAACTTCCCCAATCCGTTCAACCCGGAGACATGGATTCCATATCAGCTTGAAACAGCCGCAGATGTCACCCTCCAGATTTATGATACGTCTGGCGATCTTGTGCGGACGTTGGATCTCGGTTTCAAGGGACAAGGGTTCTATATGACGCGCTCTCGGGCCGCGTACTGGGACGGACGCAACAACTTGGGTGAGCAGGTTGCCTCTGGAATTTACTTCTACAGTTTGCATACCCCCGACTTTTCGGCGACACGCAAGATGCTGATTTTGAAGTAGCTCCGTAGGTTGGGTAGAGCGTTAGCGAAACCCAACATGATGAGTTTAATGCGGAGTCAGGAAGGACTAAAAAAATGCCTGTCTTAACGGCAGAAGATCGAAAGTTCTGGGAAGAAAACGGCTATGTGGTCGTTCACAACGCCGTTCCAACCGAAAATCTCAAAGCTGCCGAGCGGGCGGTATGGGATTTTTTGGAGATGCAGCCCGACGAGCCTGCGAGCTGGTATCCCGACCCGCCTCGCTCCACCATCATGACGGAGATGTATCAGCATCAGGCACTATGGGACAACCGTCAGTATCCTCGTATTCATCAAGCGTTTGCGGAGATTTGGGATACTGAACAGTTGTGGGTGAGCATTGACCGCGCCAGCATGAACCCGCCAGAGCTACCGGATTGGAAATACCCCGGCAAACTTCACTGGGATACTCAATTGGAACCGCCGATTGAGTTCTGGGTTCAGGGGGTGCTATACCTGACAGACACCGCAGCCGACCAAGGCGCGTTCACCTGTGTACCGGGCTTCCATCACCAACTGGAGGGTTGGCTCAAAGACTTGCCCCCGGAGACGAATCCGCGTGAGCAAGATCTGAACAGCCTCGGTGCTAAATCGATTCCTGGGAAAGCAGGTGATCTCATCATCTGGCACAGTGCCTTGCCCCACGGCAGCAGTTCCAACACAGCCATGGTCCCACGCGTGGTCCAGTACATCACCATGTTCCCATCGCAAAGATACGGTGAGGATGCCCGAAACCATCGCATCAAAGCGTGGCAAGATCGCCTAGCGGGACTGGTCATTGAGGTCACCGGTATAACCACGTGGGAACTCCGAAACGAGAAAGAGCATCAAATAGGTCAGACAGCAGAACTGTCTCCACTGGGGCGAAAATTGTTAGGACTGGATCAATGGTAGTAGGCACGCTCTGTGTGCCGTAACCTGCCCCCATTTCCGTAGGTCGGGCATCCCCCGCGGGATCCTCCCGGACTTGTCCGGTGCTTCGTAGGGAACGCAGATCTGCGTTCCATTTTTTTTACGTATTACGAATTACGTATTATACTTCATTAACCCCAGTTGCTTTGAATCCCGATCCTATCGGGGCAGGGCGGTATGTTTATAGAATACCAGCGATCTAAATCTTCTCAAGCCCCAGCGGGGCGACATGTGTGTAGAACGTCATCCAAAAAAGGAAACGACAAATGGAAAAGCGAACAGTCGGCAAATCCGGCATTGAGATCTCTGTAATGGGAATCGGCGGCTGGTCCTATGGCGGCGGAGACTACTGGGGTCCCCAAGCGCAAGAGGACGTTGATGCTGTGGCACACGCTGCGCTCGACAACGGCATCAACTTCTTTGACACCGCAGAAGGCTACAACGAGGGACGGAGCGAAGAAGCGGTCGGTAGAGCCTTAAAAGGGCGGCGAGATGAAGCGGTGATCGCCACCAAGATCAGTCCGAACAATACCGAACCCACAGTGCTACGCGAACATTGCGGAGCCAGTCTCGATCGACTGCAAACGGATTACATCGATATCTATATCGTTCATTGGCCCATCACAGAACACTCCGTTGAGGATGCGTTTACAACCCTGAACGCATTGAAGGAGGAGGGCAAAATCCGCTCGATCGGTGTCAGCAACTTTGGTGTAGAGCAACTGTCCGAAGCCCTTGCCACCGGCGTTCAGATCGATGTGAACCAGCTCTGCTACAATCTCCTGTCACGGGGGATTGAGTTGGAGATTTTACCGTTATGCCAAAAACACGGGATGGGTATTCTGGGATATATGCCGCTGCTGCAAGGGCTCCTGACCGGTATGTATAAAACAGCGGAGGAGCTACCACCTGTCCATGCGCGGTTCCGGCATTTCCGTGGTGATCGAGAAAAGGCAGGTCATGGTGAGCAAGGAGCGGAGGAGGAGATGTTCGCTGCCGTCGAAGGTATCAGAAAAGTTGCCGAGGCAGAGGGGGTTCCCATGAGTCGGCTTGCAATCGCTTGGACCATTGCAAAGCCCGGCATCACCTGTGAGTTGGTCGGCACCCGCAATCTATCGGAGCTCCAAGAAAATCTACACGTTGCATCGCTCTCTCTTTCTTCTGAGACTATCGCAAAATTGGATGAGATAACAACGCCGCTGCTTCAGAAGCTCGGTGCAAATGTGGATTACTTCCTAGCGCGGCGGACTCATTAATCCCGCTGCCCATGCCATCAATTTTACTAGCTTTTTGATTGATATTGCTATATGTTTTCCAACCTCTTCCCAACTAACGCACCTTGAACTATGAACTACCCTCAATTAACTTATGCTGTTTGAATGGGACGAGCACAAAAATCAAGCGAATATAGCAAAACATGGTATCGATTTTAATGATGCCAAGAACGTATTCCTCGATCCCCATCGTATTGAGCGAGTTGATAATCGCCAAGACTATGGTGAAATTCGTTTTCAAACAATTGGCATGGTTGGAGGAAGGTTACTATTTGTTGCTTATACCTATCGGGCTGAAAACACAAGAATCATTTCAGCAAGGAGAGCAGAACGTCATGAGACAAGAAAATATCACGAAAGTTACGCTTGACCCAAATAATCCATCAAAGGGAAAAACTGACTGGGAAGAGGTGGACGCAATGACGGAGGAGGAGATCCGCGCTGCAGCATTGTCAGATCCAGACGCGCAACCTGTAACATCAGAAGGACTAGAAGAATTTAAGCCTGTTCCCGATGCGAAGGCAATCCGTGAGGGGATGAACCTCACTCAGAAAGAGTTTGCCTCTCGCTTTCAACTTTCGCTAAGGACACTCCAAGATTGGGAGACAGGCCGACTTGAGCCGGATCCAGCAGCTAAAGCATTGCTCCGAATTATCCTCCATAGTCCCGAACTAGTCGAGAAGGTCCTGAACGGAGAAAATCCTGCACACTAACGGGACCGGATACTTATACTTTTTAGTAATAACCAATGGTGCTAGTTTGCAGCTGTTGATAACGTGATACGTGAAAAGCATTGGTTCATCGCTTCATTTAGCCCCAGCGGGGCGACATGTGTATAGCACACAGATAAACAAATACTCTAAAGCCCCAGCGGGGCGACATGTGTATCCGAAGGGTGGCACGCAAGAAGAATGGATGAACTCTTGAACAATGTGGAAGCGATTTTCTCACTAGCTAGCATCAAAGGTTAATAAACGTTTTCAAAGGATTACAAAAATGACACCAGACCACGATGTCATAATTATCGGCGGCGGACATAACGGCTTAGTTACCGCGGGGTATCTAGCGGAGGCGGGGTTAGATGTCCTGCTATTGGAGCGTCGTGATTTCCTCGGCGGCGCATGTGTGACCGAAGAACTGTTCCCCGGCTACCGATTTTCCGCCTGCTCCTATATCTGCCATCTGTTACAGAACAAAGTCATCGAAGAACTAGAGCTGCGCAAGCACGGCTTTGAAGTCTATCACCTCGATCCCTCACGCTTCCAGCCGTATCCCGACGGTTCACGGTTACTCGTCTGGGATGATGTGGAGCGCACCCAAGAAGAGATCTCTCGCTTCTCCCGCCGCGATGCAGAAAACTTTCCAAAATGGTTAGACTTTTGGAAACGCGCAGCAAGCATTATCTACCCATACTTTCTGACAACACCGCCAACGATCAGCGAAATCGCCGAACGGTTACGCGGCACCGATGACGAGATGTTTTTTGACCGGCTGCTCACCGTAAGCGTGAAAGACGTACTGACCGAGTGCTTTGAATCAGAGACGATGCAGGGCGCGTATGCCCAAGCCCAAGACGCCGGCGACCTCAACGCGCCGGGGAGCGCGTGGGCTTACACCTTCATCAAATGTGGTGCCTTTACAAAACCCGAAAATAACGGCATCGTCAAGGGTGGGATGGGAGGCATCACACAGGCGATGGCTGCGTCCGCACGGGCGCGCGGAGCAACGCTACAGACCGATGCCACAATCGACCACATCATCGTTGAGAACGGAACAGCCTGTGGTGTCGCCCTTGCAGACGGTACAGAGATCCGTAGCCGCATCGTTGTCTCAAACGCCGACCCCAAACGCACCTTCCTCAAACTCGTTCCGTGTGAACATCTCAATCCCAACTTTGTGGAAAGCACAACGCGGTTGAAAACGAACGCCGCTTATCTCAAATTCCACGCCGCGCTCAACGACCTCCCCGACTTCTCTGCGTACTTCAACGGAGACTTCGATCCACGCTACCTGTCGGAGATCAAGATCTGCCCGTCCATCGAATACTATGAGCAGAGTTGGGAGGACACCAAACGTGGTGATCCATCAAGGGCGCCTGTGATGGAGGTACAAATCCCGTCCGTCTACGATCCAACGATGGCACCGGCGGGACACCATGTCATGTCGATCTGGGTGCTTTACGCCCCCGTCCATCTGCGGGAGGGAACGTGGGATGAACGTCGGCAGGAGGTCGGTGAAGCGCTTATCGATACGGTCTCTACCTACGCACCGAATCTGCGGGATATTATTGTGGACTGGTCGCTATTTACACCCATTGACTTGGAACGGCGGGTCGGTCTCACCGACGGAAATATCCGTCACCTCGATATCGTTGCGAGCCAATTCCTCGCCCAACGTCCGCTCGGCGGTTGGGCGCACTACCGCACACCTATCACCAATCTCTACCTCTGCGGCGCAGGCACACACCCCGGCGGCGAGGTAACTGGCGCACCAGGACATAACGCCGCCGCTGTTATTCTCTCGGATTGGTCAAACGCGGGGAATTGAGCTGGCCCTCACTCCAGCCAGAACGCATACAACTTTGCACCCCGCAATATGAAGCGAAGGCATACCGCCTTTTCGTTGACTAAACGGGGCGAATCTTTCCATCTTAATTTCCCGCGCAGATGATCTCCGTTGAGAGGGAGGCATTCACGCTCGGACAGTCCCGGAAGTGGCTGCATCGTCTCCGCATCCAGAATTTCAGCACGAAGTTCACCGCGTGGGACATCTGCGTTGACATACAGATCCGTTCCGTTTAGCATAAATCGTTCTGTGACAATCTCTCCTTCTCCTTCAGCATCGAGAGAAACGAACCCATCAAGCCTCAGTATTGACAAGTGCAGCGCACCCGCATCGTTAAAATATTCGGCATAGTCTTCGCTGTAGATGCTATGGTGACCACGAAAGCGGTGGGCATTGTGATAAATCCGTATCTCGCGGTTTTCGTGCACGATGGGACGACTACACACAGCAACCTGAGCCGTGCCGTAATTTACCCCGTCCCACGGCTCAACCCCGATAAACACTTCCCGGTCTGCCACACGCTCCCAATTATACAGATTGCGAGACACCGCCAGTTCCACCTGATTGATACCACAATGGTTCATCTGTGGAAGGTCGGGACCAGCGGGATTAAACAGTAACGGGAAACCGATGTACATGCCTTCGTAAGGCATCAGCGGCATCATGTAGAGTTGAGCGATATAATCTGTATCTTCGAGGACAGGTGGTGTGAGATACGCAGGGTTTTCGACAACCTCCTGAATGCGACGCTTACGATTCTCTCTATCAATTTCGTCGGTATGCAGAGCCAGTTTCGGTTCGGTCCAGTTCGCAAAGTCGGCACTCGTTGAAACCCAAAGGGAACGTCCCCATACTGTGCGCTGTTTCACAGTGGCGACATACTGATTACTAATTTCGTCATAGATGAAGTTTGAGGTGTCTTCGCTGGGAACGGGGGCCACATCGAGTAAGGTCCAACGGAAACCGTCCGGCGAAACGCCGGGCAAGCGTCCCATATTGCGCCCATCGCTGAAAAGTCCCTTATAGCGACGCTGCGGGTCACCGTCGCGTTCATCACGAATGACATGATAAAGGTGCTGCTCGATGATATCTGGTGGATTGTAGACCCCCCGACGGGTCAGGAACTCTAGCTTGGAGTCGTAGGCGATGTTATTGTTCTTCGATCCCTGCCGTTGGTAAAGTCCGAGCGAAGGTGTTTCCCAATGAACCCCGTCAGTTGATGTTGCGTAATGCTTACGACTGCTTTCCGCGGTGTCGCTTTGTCCGGGCGGAATGGCGTAGTGTGCGTCATACCACCATTCCCAGATCCCTTTTTCGGAGTTCCATTGCGGCGCGTTTCCGCTCTGGACATACACCTGCTCACGAAAACGATCGGCTTTCAGAATTGGACCGTGTTTATCTGGCTGATGCAACGTCCGTTTCACGTTGGCCATGCTTGCTATGGCGTGATCGTCGAGGAATAGTTGTTTGTGCTGCGCCGGATTGATTTGTGAGGGTGTCATGACATTAACTTTCCTTACCAGTAAGCGATCGCCTCAGCAATCTCACCGAGATGTGCCCCATTCCATGTAACATCCGCCACAATGGGAAGAGCGTGGGTGGTAAACTGTTTTGGGAACGTTGCCTTTACCTGATAGATGGTGTTCGTGTTTCCAGACACTCGGAGGTCTATCGTTGTCCGAGAAAGCTGCACACCATCAGCCGAACGGAAGCGAAGGGTGCATTCCCGCGCCTCCGCCTCATGATTGGTGATATTAATGTCGAACGTCACCGTGGCTCCGGGTTGGATACGAACCTTGTAAGGATAAAACTCCACCCAATGCGGGTCCATTCCCATATTAGGGTGCGGCTGATCGAGGATCTGCGTAAAGAGATCCGTCCACCGGTCCATCCAACCAACCCACCGCTCCGACTTCGCCCGATCGAACGCAATACACCCACCATGACCGGTAAAAAGATAATCTGGGTCGGCATTGAGAATCTGTTGGGGCATATCGCGGTAGCTCGAAACAGGCGTCCGGTTCTTGGGGATGAACGAGTGGATAAAGTCCCTGTTTTCCCGGAAGCAAAGCCCAGAGATATTGTCACCCACACTAAGGAATTTCTGTCCATCCACCGTGAACCAGATGAGGTGATGGTAAAAGGTCTGCCCCGGATGCTGCTCAACGAAAAAGTCAATCCCGCGCCACTGGAAAGCCTCTCCCCGTTCAACGACGTGGTGTACCGTCATCCCGTCCGGCACCGCACAAGGCATATCGTAATTTTCTGGCTGCTCTAGGATATCCTTGAGTTCAGGAGACGATACCACCTGCGTCCCGTAACGTGCTTGCAACATCGGGTAGCCGGCAAGATGGTCGTCGTGGTAGTGGGTTGGCAGAAACCATTCGACGGTATGAATCCCCAACTCCGTTTCGAGATAGGGCGACAGATTGTCGATATAGCGGTGCGGATTGGCGCTGATGGGTGCGTTGGAGGTGTAGCCGCAGTCGATAAAAAGCGCGTGTCCCTCATCGTCCCGGACAATGTAGGTGTTAGCCATGGAGTTCGTAATTTCGTATACATGCTCCGTGATTTGACGAAATTCAGGGCGATAATATTCGTAGGATTGGGCGTGAAAAAGTTCATACAACTCCTCCAACGCCGCTTGCAATTCAGAGAACGATTCCTCGGTCGGTTCAAACGGCTCGCCGTGCCCCGGCAAAATCAGATCTACGTCAAGCTCCGCGGCGGTCTTCAGGCTCTCCAGATGATTGATATGCCCTTGGAAATCCATATAGTTCCACTGGCTCCAGAAATAGTCCCGAATTTTCCCGCTACCCGACATCAAGTCCCCACAGGCGAGTATCCGCTTCCCGTCTAGCTCGAAAAGATAACCCACCGCACCGAAGGTATGCCCCGGCAGCGGAATCACATCGAAACGAATCCCCTCCCATGACACGCTCTCGTAGTCGTAAGCGTACTCATCCGACTCAATATTCTCCAAAGCACCAAAGCAGGGATAGTAGGAGGTATAATTATCATAGATATCGTAGGACGCCTTGAGGAGGTCAGTCTCCTCAAAGAAACGCTGCTCCGCAAACGGTAAAACGACCTCTGCGCCGTCCCTTACCCAGTAGTCTGCAGCGGAACAGGTGTCCCGATGAAAGTGGGTAAGTAACATCTGATCGACCTCCTGAACACCGTTCGACTCAAGTGTCGTCGGAGATGTCCCGCAGTCAATCAGCAGTGTTTTACCATTTATAGTTATTCCATACACGCTGCATGTGTCTTGGACGAAAAAGAGATGATCTGTCAGTTTTCTCATAATAAGCTGCCTCACTTACTTTTGATTTTGGATTATGTTAAGAAATGGTGCAACAAAACCGGTTCGCTCATATAAAGAGGTCGTACAACACTTTCACGCCCCGTGTTTGGTAGGCGCTCCCCGATAAATCGGGATCGCAAGCAGAGTTTCCAACTGCGCCGATTTGCAGTGTCCAATTAATTCTAAAATCTACCATAATATTTTGTATTTCCATAGATTCGCGTTAATTCGCGGATGCTTTGCACCTCTCCTTACCTCTTCTCCATAAACGCCAGAACATCCATACATTCCCCGTTTCGACGCACCGACTCCCAACCTGCAAGCACCGGGGCTAAAGAGAAAAGCCCGTCGTGATAGTCGTTCAGCAAGAGGCTGGGGTTATTGGTGCGCACAGCTTCAATGAAAACGCGGTCCTGCTCAAACCACGGATCAAACTCATCCGCTTGATAAACCGTTTCACCATCGACTTCGATCGAGTCGTAGCCGTAGACCGCCAGATGCCCGCCCTCGTAGAAGATTGTAAACCACGGTTCCGCCCGAAAATTGGGCGCAGCAGAAATAAAAGTCAACGTCATTGTCGCCCCGTTGGAGAAGCAGTAGTTGAACGAAGAGGTCAGCGGGTTGTGATAAGATGGGCGCTGGCAGTAGAACGCTTGCGCTCGCCCGACGTCTAAGCCTGTCATGAAACGTGAGTAGTCGGTCGCGTGGACACCCCAATCCAACGCCTGTCCGCCCGATTTGTCCATATCCGACCACCAAGAGTCCTTTTGCGATCCAGATGGGGGTTCAGGGAGTCCGCTAACACTCTGGAATCGGACGTGGACAATTTTCTGCCCTGTCAGACGTTTACGGGCTTCCTGAAAAATTGGACGATACCGTTCCCGAAAACAGACCGTGCTGATCACACCTGCATCCCGAATCGCATCGTTAATGCTGTGTGCAACCTCCATCGTCAGTGTCTGCGGTTTTTCACTGAAAATGTGAATCCCTTTTGTTGCGGCAGCTGCTTCGACATCTGTGCGTGCATACGCGGGGACGACCGAGTAAAGCGCGTCCATATCTTCGCTGTTCACCATCTCGTGTCCGTCAGCGTAGGTGTTAGAAATATTGAACGCTTCAGCCGTTGATTTAAGCGACTGTGGACTACTATCACAGATCGCGACAATTTCAACGCCATCAAGTTTCAGCAGGTTCGGTATGTGAGTTCGATTTGCCCAAGACCCGCATCCATAAATGCCGATGCGAATTTTGCTGTCCGTTGAAGCCATAAAAAGGGTATCCTCCATTATGCCAATTCGATTGGGTTAACAATCCAAGTATACTCCATCTTCGTATTATGTTCAAGAGGGTTTATATATGCTGGAAATTCTCCCGTCTGCTCTTGGGGATTTTACTTGACTTTTCCTCACAAATTCCTTACACTTTGAACACTTGTAGTGCCGGAATTTTAGTGCCTTCCAAAGGCGATCAAAAGGACAATTCATTCAACTAAAAATGTGCGAAAAACAATTAGCGAAGGAGAATAATGAATCACAGAGTACATAATCAGATCGTCAACTTTATTTGGGGGATTGCGGACGATGTGTTGAGAGACATCTACACACGTGGGAAATACCGAGACATTATTCTCCCGTTCACCGTTCTAAGAAGATTGGATGCCCTCTTAGAGCCCACAAAAGAAAAAGTGCGCGAAGTCAACCAATTCCTGATTGAGAACCAGATTGATGATAAATCTGCTCTAAAGGGGCAATCTGGCTATAAGTTTTATAATACCTCGAGGTTCACTTTCAAAATCTTGTTGAACGATCCAAACCACATCGGTTCAAACTTGAAAAATTATCTGGACGGTTTCAGTGAAGATGTGCAGCAAATTATCAGCAAATTCAAACTCAAGAACCAACTCGAAACATTGGAAGATGCTGGTATCACCTTTGCCTTGATTTCAAAATTCGTTTCCAGAGACATCAATCTGAGTCCCGAAGAAGCAGTAAATAGCAAAGGTGAAATACTGCCTCCGTTAACCAACTTGGGAATGGGTTATGTCTTTGAGGAATTGATCCGAAGGTTCAGTGAGGAGAACAACGAGGAAGCCGGTGAACACTTTACCCCAAGAGAAATCATCAAACTGATGACTCATCTGCTATTCCTACCGGTGAAGGATAAACTCACAGAGGGCACAACATATCTGATTTATGACCCCGCCTGTGGGTCGGGCGGAATGCTTACAGAAGCGGAACTGTTTGCCAAGGAATTGACGCAGGAGCGAAATGAATTTTTCCTTTATGGACAAGAGGTCACCCCGGAAACCTACGCGACTTGCACGGCAGACATGCTAATCAAGGACAAAGATCCTGAAAACATCGCCCACGGTTCTACTCTCTCAGAAGACAGTTTCCCGCACCTGCGATTTGACTTCATGCTCTCCAATCCGCCCTATGGCAAAAGTTGGAAACTTGACTATGATGCGATTGTTGGTGACAAAAAGCAAATCAAAGACGATCGATTTCGCGTCGGTGTCCCCAGAGTCAGCGACGGACAACTCCTTTTTCTCTCCAATATGATCTCTAAAATGAAGCACGACACGGCACTCGGAAGTAGGATCGCTATTGTTCATAACGGATCTGCTATCTTTACGGGGGAGGCTGGAAGTGGCGAGAGTGAAATCCGTAAACAGATGATTGAAAATGATTGGTTGGAGTGTATTATTGAACTTCCCCAGAACATCTTTTACAACACCGGGATTTCAACCTACATCTGGATTCTTTCCAATCGGAAGCCGAACCGCCGCCAAGGGAAAATACAACTTATTGATGCCTCCCAACTTTACCAGAAGCTCAACAAGAATTTAGGGCAGAAGAATTGTGAGTTAACGGACGAGCACATCGACAAAATTACGCAGCTCTATCTTAACTTTGCAGAAAGCGAGATCTCAAAGATTTTTGGGAACGCAGAATTTGGCTATCAAAAAATCACCGTTGATCGACCATTACGGCTGTCCGCTAGATTCACCCCTGAGGCAGTCGAAACGCTCCGTTTTGCGAATGTCCTCCGGGCTGAAATGGAATGGGTTTATAAACGATTTGGCGATGCAGTTTATGAGGATTTAACACCCCATAAGCAACAGATTGAGGCGTATATCGCTTACAACGAAATCAAGATCAGCCCCGCAAATAATAAGAAAAAGCTACTTGACCCGAAGTTTTGGAACACACAAAGAAAAGTCATGGAAGCAGCCGAAAAGTTGATGGTGGAGTTGGGCGACTACGAATCTAATGACTTTAATAAATTCCGACATGCGGTTGATGATACCCTCAAAATGTTTGGGATTTCACTCAGTGCAATCGAAAAGAAAACAATTTTCAATGCCGTTAGTTGGAAGGACGAAAGTGCACAACCTGTCATCAAAAAATGGGACCGGGATGGCACGTTCCATTATGAGCCTGATCCAGACCTAAGAGATACAGAAAATGTTCCGTTGGTGCAAGAGATTGACGACTACTTCCAAACGGAAGTTCTGCCCTATGTACCTGATGCGTGGATCGATGAAGATAAAACTGTTAAAGGCTATGAGATTCCCTTTACCAAATACTTCTACCGGTATCAACCGTTGCCAAGTCTTGAGGAGATTACTGCTGACGTTCTTGTTCTTACACAGGAAACCGAGGGCATTTTACAGGATATCATCGAATCGTAGGTCGAATTTCAAAATTCGACGATAATATTCATCAATATGTAGTTCTCTACGAATTGTGCGAAATCTTACTCCTTGACAACCTAGGGAGTTTCAAATCAAGACAACATCTGGTAAGTATTTGCGTCATTCGTGATGAAGTACAACTGTCAACGAACGAAAAGCGAACTAATAAAAATGTACAAACGGTATAACAGTTATAAGGAATCCGGATTCGCGTGGCTGGGGGAGATTCCGAGTCATTGGGAAGCGTCCACGATCAATGCTCTAACAAAGGTTGTAAGTCGAAAAAATAAACCGAGCGAGCCATTGCTTTCTGTTTACAGGGATTATGGAGTTATTCTGAAAAGTTCAAGAGATGATAATTATAATAAGCCCGGACAAGATTTAAGTGCCTACAAGTTTGTTAAGCCTACGAATCTAGTCCTAAACAAGATGAAAACGTGGCAAGGGTCGCTTGGTGTCTCGGAGCTTCAGGGAATTGTGAGCCCTGCATATATCACGTGTGAGTTAGACATCTCAAATGTATTTCCAAAGTATTTGCATTATCTACTGCGATGCCACAATTACATTTATGAGTATAACAGATTATCGTATGGCGTAAGAACTAACCAGTGGGACATGAGGTACGATGATTTTAAGAAAATACCTGTGTTTTTGCCATCGAAGCAAGAACAACATGCCATTGCCGCCTTTCTTGACCGCAAGATTACCGAAATCGACCGCTTCATTGCTAGTGAAGAGAAGCTCATTGCCCAGTTAAATGGGCAGAGAGCTGTCATTATCAACCATGCTGTTACAAAGGGACTTGACTCGGACGTGCAAATGAAAACGTCGAAGGTTAAGTGGATTGTGGAGATGCCAAAACACTGGACAATTACAAAATTGAAATATACTTCCAACATTCCTGTGACTTATGGTCTTAATATTGAGGCAGATAGATATACTACAGAAGGAATCAGATTGATTAGAATTACTGATATTGATGAAAAAGGTGGTCTCCGAAAAAGAGGGGTTTATCTGCCTGAAAACTGTGTTCCTCGAGAGCAGATGCTTAATGGTTATGATTTGCTTTTGTCTCGTAGTGGCGCAACGGTGGGAAAATCCTATTTGCACCTTGAAGCAGGGCAATACACTAGTGCAGGCTATCTGGTTAGATTTAACTTCGGTGATTATTACACGTCTAAGTTTATTTATTACGTAACACAATCACACTTTTATCGGAATTGGCTTGAGCAACAGATAATTATAGCGACAATTCAGAATGTTAATGGCGAAAAGTATTCAAATTTTCAACTCCCTATTCCTTCGCATCAAGAACGGAAACATATTGTCAACTTCCTCAACTACAAAACTAAACAGATCGACGAGTTTGTATCCAAAGAACGCCAAAAAATCGAGCTTATCAAACAATACCGCCAAGTCCTCATCTCTCAAGCGGTCACCGGAAAAATTGATGTGAGAGGGACAGTATGATTAACCCTCCCTAGGTTGATTTTGACAACTCGGCCTACAAGTGTAAGGACAAAAATTGATGAATACAACAGACATGCGCGAGCGAGGTTTTCAGAAATCCATTGCGGGATACCTCACCCAAACCAACGGCTACCGAGAGACGAAATCAGGAGACTACAATACAGAATTCTGTGTCAACAGAGCCCAATTGCTGGAGTTTATCAAAAAAACCCAAGAAGACGCTTACGAACTCATTCAGAAAAGGGGTGAGCGGGAGTTTTTGGTACGTTTAGATGAAAAAATTGAAAAGAGGGGAGTTGTCGAGGTCCTCCGCAAAGGAATCAAACACTTCGACAAAACCGTTCGTGTTTTCTACACGCAACCTGTATCGGAGCTCAACCCTCTGGATAGCGAACGGTACAACGCCAATATCTTCTCTGTAACGCAGGAATTGATTTATAGCGAAAATAATAACAACGAGCTAGACCTTGTTATTTTTATTAATGGTTTACCAATCATCACAATGGAGTTGAAGAACGGCTATACTAAGCAGTCCGTTTTTAACGGCATCCGTCAATATCAGAATGACCGTGACTCCAAGGAGAAGCTATTCAACCTCGCCAGATGCCTCGTCCACTTCGCTGCCGATACCGACTTGGTCTATATGACAACGCATCTGAAGAACAAACACACCCAATTTTTGCCATTCAATAAAGGGCAGAACAATGGGAAACCTACCCCCCCTTACGGCGCAGGCAACCCCGTCAACCCAAACGGTGAAAAAACACACTATCTTTGGGAGGAGGTGCTTACCAAAGATAGCTTGAGCAATATTATTGAGAGGTTCGCCCAAGTGGTTGTCGAAAAAGATGAGGATACCCAAGAAACAGCAAGAAGACTAATCTTTCCAAGATACCATCAACTCAAAGTCGTTCGGAATTTGCTATCACACGCCAAAGAGAATGGTGTCGAGCAAAAATACCTCATCCAGCATTCGGCGGGCTCCGGTAAATCCCATTCTATCACGTGGCTTGCCCACCAACTTGTCGGTTTGCATGACCAAACCAATACCCAGAACATCTTTGACAGTGTAATCGTTGTTACGGATCGAACTGTCTTGGATGAGCAGATCCGAGAACACATCAAGGATTTTGCACAGGTAAAAGATGTCGTCGCTGCTATCACCGGAGTTGGAGACACTAAGACTCAGCAACTTGAGTCTGCCATCGTGGACCAGAAAAAGATCATCACTACAACGATACAGACGTTTCCATTCCTCGTTGACAAAATCGAAAAGATGGAAGGTGCTAACTTTGCGATTATCATTGATGAAGCCCACAGCAGTCAAAGTGGGGAATTTACTGCCAAAATGAACACGGTTTTAGCGAACAAAGAGCCGAACGATGAAGATGAGGAAGTCGAAGAGACGTGGGAAGACACAATCAACGCGCTAATCAACGCTCGCAAGATGCTCACAAATGGCAGCTATTTCGCCTTTACTGCAACGCCTAAAAGCAGGACACTTGAAACCTTCGGTCAAAAAGGAACAGATGGCAAATTCTATCCCTTCCATCTCTACTCAATGAAGCAGGCGATTGAAGAAGAGTTTATTCTTGACGTTTTGCAAAATTACACGACATACAACTCTTACTATAAGCTCATCAAAACTGTTGAGTACAACCCTGATTACGACATCAAGAGTGCCCAGAGAGAACTCCGCCATTACGTTGAAAATCACGAATACGCAATCACCCAAAAAGCCCGAGTCATGATTGACCACTTTATGCAAGAAGTAAAGCACCGCATTCACGGTCAAGCAAAAGCAATGGTCGTCACGAGCTCCATCCCGAATGCGATTAAATACAAAGAGGCGTTTGACACCTACCTAAAGGAACTTAACTCATCATATAAAGCGATTATCGCCTTTTCCGGCACGAAGCAGCACAAGAGTATTGAAGTACGCGAATCCGACCTCAACGGATTCCCGGATAACGATAACGATATCCGCAAACATTTCAAAAAAGAGGAATACAAGTTCCTTATCGTCGTCGAGAAATTCCAAACCGGTTTTGACCAACCTCTTTTACACACGATGTATGTTGATAAAAAGTTGGCAGGTGTCCATGCTGTTCAAACCTTATCTCGA
Organism: Candidatus Poribacteria bacterium; assembly: GCA_965208425.1. Classification (GTDB taxonomy): domain Bacteria; phylum Poribacteria; class WGA-4E; order WGA-4E; family PCPOR2b; genus PCPOR2b. The sequence continues at coordinate 2,152,927 of OZ242335.1, forward strand.
TTGAATCGAGCGTATAAGCCCCATAAGAGAGATACGTTTGTCTTGGATTTTGTGAATACGGTTGACGACATCAGAGAAGCGTTTGAACCCTATTACACAACCACTATCTTGACCGAAGAAACCGACCCCAACCGGCTCAACGATCTGCAAGAAGTTTTGGAGGGTTATCAGGTTTACTCAGAAGTAAAGGTGAAAGAATTCTGCATGTTGTATCACAGTGGTGCGGAGAGGTCTGAAGTCGCTCCAATTCTGGATGCTGCTGCCCAAATCTTCAAAGACGATTTATCTGAGGAAGAAAAGATTGATTTCAAAACCCAAGCCAGATCATTTGAGCGAACTTATAGTTTTCTAGGGTGTCTCCTTGACTTCAATAATCCCTATTGGGAGGAGTTGTGGTGGTTTCTGAAATTTCTCATTCCCAAGCTCACAATTGACAATACCGAGGACTTTGCTGCCGACATTCTGGATGAGGTTGATATGGAGAGCTACAGAGTTTCGATACAGGGGATGACAAACATTGCGTTGGAAGAAGAGGATAGTGAGGTTGCTCCGCTTTCAATTATCGAAAGTGGTCAACAGCGTGATCCTGATCTCGACAGCTTGGAAAATATCATTGAAGCGTTCAATCAGCGTTTCGGAGACATTGAATGGGAGGATAACGATAAGGTTCGCAGAATCTTGAGTGAAGAAATCCCAAATGAGCTGAAAGGCAACAGTGATACGATCCAGACAATCCAGAGCTCAGATCCGCAGAATGCGAAAATCGCCTCTGACAGGAAACTTGCTGAATTTATGCGAGCGTTGTTGTTCACGCACACGGAGATCTATAAGAAATTCACCGATGATCCTGACTTCAAGAGTCAATACGAAGATTTTGTATTCGATATCCTGCGGCAACAGAGAGATCGTTAGGAGACTGGTGGGGCCTATTTTATAGTGAATTCTAAAAATAAATAGACGTCAAAAGTAGTAGGCACACGGCGTGTGCCCTAACTGTGTGCACAAGGTTGCTGACCTCGCTTGTTCATAGTGTCTAGTGAATTCTGAAATCTACTATAAATTGCTGTGGAATAGGTACAGAACATTGGTTGAGTTTCTTCAAGATTTTCCAAGAACAAAAAGACGAAAAATCTATCAACGCTGAACTGAATAGACTAAGGACTTTAGTAACTGGTATAGATAGGGAAACCGACCACCAAATAACTGACGCATTGGAAAAATCGTGTCGGGTATTGATGATCTGTTGTATCAAAGACAAACATAGGATTTGGCGTTGTGAACTTAATCGCACTCCACACAGAACCCAACGTAGAATAACCTCAAAGAGAAAAACTATGAGCACAGACAAGGAAAAACTCCAAAAGTATGAAGAAGATACTGAACAAGAAATAAAGGACGAAATCAACGAACTAGACAACAGAAAAGCACTAACCGCTCAAATAACATGTACATCCCTGCTAATCATATCTTCGATGATGATAGGATACACAGCCAAACTTCCAACAACCACATGCCTAACAAAGCTAACATTCACAGCATTTACATCAACCATCATACTAACCATAATCTCACTTATCATTAGCAAGATAAAGCTAGACAAAGACATCAAAAAATACATTACAAAGATAAAAGAAAGAGACTTTAAGCCCGAAGAAAAACCATACAATGAAGACGCATTATCAAGAACAGGAGAATACCTATCGGTATTATCAATAGTAACATTCCTAACCGGCATAATCACAGCAACAATAACAATAATCTTAACATAATCCCCAAAGAAAGGATTGAGCATGAACACGAAAGAAAAGGATACACCACGAGACAAAGAAGACCCCATACGAGAGCATGGCATACCATCCAGAACCCCCACCATACCAATAACAGAGCCACCAATACCAACAGATACTCCTGAAGAAGCACCAGAAACCCCACAGCCCGATAACCCACCACCTGAAGAACCAGAAAAGGAGTAGCAAACACAATCTCAAGTCATAAACTTAGCAACGCCTAGGATTTAAACCTTGACCTATGGAGATTTCAAAATGCAACTCGAAGATTATTTTGACTTTTTGTCGGAGGATGATATTCGGATTAAAGACACGCGCATCGGCATTGAGAGCGTTCTATACGAGTATATCCATCGCGACCAGGAGCCAAAAGCCATAGTGCAGTGCTACCACACGCTTTCTCTGGAACAAGTTTACGCAACGATTCTCTATTATCTGCACAACAAAGAAAGGGTCGGTGCGTATTTGGCAGATTACCTCGAATACTGTCGAAAGTCGAAAGAGGACTACGAGAAAAATCTACCACCTGTAGTGGCGCGACTCCGACAACTCAAAGCAGAACGTGAATCAGGGGAAGCGAGAATTGTTCATTCGCCCACCGAACCGGGCGACATAATGCCCTAAAAAACCGAATCACACCCCTTCTAGCGTAAACCGCATCCCATTAAATCGCCGCCCCAACGCAGCCGCCCGACCCTTAACACCTTCGACATCATCACCCTTCAACGCATCGACGATACAATCCGCAACCTCCGGCACATCCGTCGCCGTCATACCGCGTCGAGTCACCTCTTGAACCCCAATCCGTAAGCCGTGCTCCCCCAACTCCGGAGGCACACTCGCCCCACCGGCGATGATATTACACGCCTCCAGCTGATCTGCCATCGCTTTGCTCTCGCCAAACTCGGCAACAATCGGTATCAATGTATGTGATTCCGTGAAGCCAAGTTCCTGCCCAAGGAGACGAATCCCCCGTTGGTGCAACGCCTGCCCCAACGCCTTTGCGTTGCTGATAATTGCGTCCGCATGTTCTTCACCGCAAGCTATCCACTCCAGAAATGTCCCCGCCAACGCTGGCAAACGACCGAGGTGATGGTTACTCTCAAGCAAAGGTGCAACCGCAGGACCAATCTGTTCCGCAAGTGCTCTGTCATTGGTCAAAATTATTCCACCCTGTGGTCCAGCGAGGGTTTTATGCGTACTGGAGATAATCACGTCCGCGCCCTCCTCGAACGGTGACTGAAACCGTCCGCCGGCGATAAGCCCCATAACGTGGGCAGCGTCATAGATCAGGTATGAATCGGGCCTGTATCGGTTCATCGCTTCCTTCAGTTCGCGGACAGGCTGCGGAAAGAGAAACACACCCGAGCCAATCGTCACCAATTTGGGACGATGCTTCTCGATCAGCGCAACCGTCTGATCAATGTCGATATTAGACCGAAGGCCGTCCCACGGGATCTCAATAGATTCGAGCGACACCTTCAACGAGGAGGAGGCTAGCTTCTGTGCATATTGGTGCCCGTTATGAACCTCCAACGCAATATCGCCGGGGCGTGCTAACCCAAAAGTGGTTGCGATACCCGCAATGTTGCCGGAGAGCGGGCGGAGATCGACATACGCCGCGCCAAAGAGTTGCTTTGCCAGCTCCTGAGCCAATTCTTCAATCTCGACGATGAACCGATTCCCTTGATAACTCCGCGCCCGTAAATCAATACCGCTGTAGTTTCCGTAACGCTGATCCAAATCTTCGACCAGCAGCCCCTCCACCAACGGACTCGGAACATTTTCGGAGGCGATAAGATTCAGGCAATCCCCGCGAAATGTGTTGTGCTGCTCCAATAAAGAATTAATCTCTTTGACTTTTTGGTTAAAATCCATAGAAACCTCGTTCTATACAAGTGCGAAGAGAAACCGAGTTTTTTCTTGAAAACTCGGTTTCTTTGCACTATTTCTTAACATGAGCCATTGTTTTTACGTTTCACGCATCACGTTTCACGTTATCAACAGCTGCAAACTAGCACCATCGGTTCTATAGCTGCCCCGATGTCACATCCCAGTCCTCTAGTAAGGCTTGGTAGGTTGGGTGTTCATAACGCGAAAGTAGGAACAATGGCGCATATTCGGGAAGTGCTCCACCGGTGACGTGAGTTGCCAATAATTCACCCGCCGCCTGAGATGCCATAATGCCGTAGCCCGACAGCCCTCCAATCACATACGCCCCCTCAACCGGCAAGGGACCAATCAACGGTCGATTCTCCTGCGTCTTACAGTAATACCCACCATCGGCGTAGGCTCGGCTACCGTGACCAAAATACGCCGACAGACCGGGAATCATCCGGGCAAGCCCACGTATCAGAATTTCGGGATAATCTGAATCGAACATTGGGGGCCAAACGGGGGGACAGGGTTCAATATCATACGTCCAGATGGCGAGAAGCACAAGGGTGTCGCCGTCCATGCGTGACCGGAAATGAACGCCAGCCGGAAATTCATCGAGCAGCCAACGATTCTTGTCATCCGCAGCGAATTTTTCACGTTCTTCGTCGGTCCAAGGCAAATTAATCGGATCGCTCCAAAACAACAACGGTGTGTCCGTCGGCACAATCCCCAACTCATCTCGAAGGGCAATCTTACCGTGCAGCTCATTGAAAACAGGAATGTCCACCCCCAGCATCACGCCAACCTCTTTGAGATACGGTCCCGCAGCGATGACAAAGGTGCCGGTATTGATACGATCGCCGGATTGAAGCTGAACCTGCGTAACCCGATTGTCAGTGACGGTCACACCCCTTACACAATCACGGACGAGACGAATACCAGCGCGTTGTGCCTCCGCTAACAACCATCTCCCCAGTTTCTGTGCATCTAGCCACCCTGCACGGCGGACGTGCAACCCTGCGATCGCATCTTCCGTCACGAACGGAAACTTTGCCCGGACGAGATCCGGCGAGAGAAGCAGATCTACCCCGGTGGGAAGCCCTTCAAAACCTTCGGGCGGTGAGGGTATGTAAGGGATAGGACCCGGATGTTCCCGAACCGGTCCAGCGCCGAGGGCAGAGGTTTCAGCAGCCGCATACTTCATAATGGGGATTTGACCCTCATTTGCTGTTAAGAAAACATAACCGCGGCGGTTCATTTGGAAACAGTTATCTGTTTCTTGCGCCAATTCCTCTAACAGATCAATGGAACGGTTCACGAAACGCACCATTGTATCGCCGGGACCGGGCCACCAGTTTCGATACGCTTCCGTCCCTTTATTGCTCGTTAGCGTCAGCGGTTCGCGCTCATCGACGAGGACGATATCCTTGGCTCCGCCCCGGACTGCTAGATGATACGCCGCCGCGATCCCAGCCATTCCCGCACCACAGATAACAATCTCTGAGCTTATCCTTGTCACTCCCAAATCCCTTCTTCAGAACCAGTGTTCGATTCTTGCTTCTACGTTCATAATTCACCTAAATCTACCATAGGGCATCGGCTGAAAAATGTCAAGCGAAAATTAGGAGTTAGACTTCGGAAATCTCTTGTCCAGAACCGTTAAATCGGTTATCCTTTCGTCTAATAACCCAAGCTGCTACCCATTGAAGATCTATCTGTTTTCTCGTAGGGGCGGGGTTCCCCCGTCCGTAAAATCAGTCTTTCGCTCCAGCGGAGCGAGATGTCTATAGCACGGCGATAAGATCAATCCCTGCGCTCCAGTTTTGAATCCCGATTTATCGGGGAGGAGCGCAATGTGTATAGCAGTGAACCAATGAACCTGATCATTTCCACGAAAGAGAAAAAATATGAAATACATCGACGCACATGTGCACGTTTGGACGGACGATTTCGATCGCTATCCACTCAGTCCACCATTTCAGGAAAGCGACATGAACCCCAAAACCTTCTACCCCGAAGAGCTCCTCGCCCACGCCGAACCATCGGGTGTTGATCGGATTGTGCTAATCCAGATGAGTTACTACCAGTTTGATAACACCTACATGCTCGATGTGATGGCGGGGTATCCGGACGTGTTTTCAGGAACTGCCATCGTTGATTGGGAGACGGAAAGGCCTGATGAAACGATGCTACAGCTTGCCGAGAAGGGTGTCCGCGCATTTCGCATCTATCCGACAGATACGCCAATCGAGAGTTGGTTAGACGGTCCGGGATTTGAGCGGATGTTTCTCACTGGCGCAGCGCACAACCTCGCCATCTGTCCGCTAATTAATCCAGATGCTTTGCCCGCTCTCAGTAGACAGTGTGAACGATTTCCAGAAACCCCGGTCATCATCGACCATTTCGCTCGGATTGGCGCGGACCAGCCGGTCTGTGATGAGCATATCGACCAACTGTGTGCGATGGCGAAACACCCAAAGGCGATGGTAAAGGTTTCTGCCTTTTACGGACTCGGTGAAAAAGTAGCGCCCTATGACGATCTAAAACCGATGATTCGGCGTGTTTATGACGCGTTTGGATCCGATCGATTAATGTGGGCAAGCGACTGTCCCTTCCAAGTTGTTGATCACACCTATGAGGACAGTCTCTCCCTGATACGGGATAGATTGGATTTCCTATCTGACTCAGATAAAGAGCAAATTCTCCGAAAAACCGCAGAGGATTTCTTCTTCCCGGGCACTTAGATTATGCTGGTGAATCTCCATTTACCAATTTAGACTGGGCAATCGCGTGTGAAAGATATTGAAACCAAAGATGGTAGGGGCAGCCCTTGTGGCTGCCCTTGCGTCAAAAGCCTACTTTGCACCAATCCAGCAACACTGTGGCTGCTACATTTACTTATCCCTATCCTCTGTGGAGCCTGATGCCTGAGAGGCATAGGGATTTCACACCTAACTTCTTATCCTGTTAATCCGTTAATCCTGAAAATCCTGATTCAGACAACAAGCCGCGCCATCCGCCGAATCCGCGATTCAGACAATACCGATGAATTGCCATCTGCCGATCCACAGGAAAACCCTTGCCCAATACCGCAAAATCGGTTATCCTGTTTCCTGCTCGACACGTTTTATACTTTCTTTTTAATGAACCCCGAGATTGGGTGTCCAAACTCGACAGCGCCAATGAACCAATGAACTAATGAACCAATGAACCTGACCAACGTTCTTCACGTTTCACGCTTTGTACATTCTTTTTCCATAAGCCATAGGAGACAACAACCGATGACAGACTATCGCTTCAAAATTGGAATGGACCTTCAGATGACAGGCTTATCTTACGTCGAGGCGCTTGCCCTCGCTGAGGAACTCGACGCAAAGTATGGGTGGTTTGGCTTCCTCGACTGGGCGATCGACGGCGAGATAACCGATGCAGCCGTTGACGAGATGGGCGAACAAGCAGCCCGGCACGGGGTCGAGCTATTCATGATTGGGGCTGGTGGTTCCTTCAGCAAGCTGCATCTCGAAGATCTGGAATTGGAAACACTACAAGACCATCCAGAGTTTCAGGAGGATTTCAATCGCCTAATTCAGACAATGGAGATCGCTAACCGGCTCGGTGTGAGTTCGGTGCTATCTTACACCTTCGCATGGCCCGGCGAATACTCCGCTCAGAAGCCGACTTGGCCCATGCGCTGGCTGACGCGCGGCGGCGTTATCGCTGACGTTGATATGGAGAAGTTGGTCAAAGTCTTCTCACTTGTGGCAGCGCAAGCAGAGCAGCACGATATCGACGTTGTGCTTGGCAATCTACCTTGGCACTATACCAACACGACTAGGCACTGTCGCGAACTAATTGAGCGGGTTGGATCTACGCGGCTGAAAATTATGTGGCACCCGTCCGACAACCATACCGCCGGCGAATCGGATTCAGCGACTGCGGGCTTTATTAACGTGCGGCCCTACCTCCATTCGCTCCACGTAAAAGATCTCGAAGTCCTTGATGGACTGAAAAACAATTTTGAATATTGTCCGTTTGGCGAAGGCGATGTTGATTACCCGACGGTGCTGCGAAATCTGCGTGACCATCGCTGCGATGTGGTCTTTGCCGTCGCCACCCATTTTAAGCCACCGAGCGGTTCTGGCGCAGATGCGATGCGGATTAACTTTGCCAAGATTAGACCGCTTATTGAACAGGTAGAAGCGGGCGGATAAGGAGGGGACTGATGGCAGAACAACTGAACGTTGCGATCATCGGTTGCGGCGGGATTAGTGGTGCCCATATACCGAACATCCTGAAAACGGCAGAGATCCGTCTCGTCGCCACAATGGATGTGGTTGAGGAGGGGGTGAGCAGGAACGGACGGCGGGTCGGGGCACGTGTACGTGCTGAAGAAGGCAACGCTGACTACTACACAACCGACCTCGACCGCATACTCTCCGATCCCAACATTGATGCCGTGTTAATCTGCTCAACCCACGATACCCATGCGGACATCGCTATCAAAGCCTGTGCCGCGGGCAAACATATCTTCGCCGAGAAACCGTTGGCGATGACACTGGATGAAGCACGACGGGTTCAGCAAGCTGTACATGAATCGGGGGTACAACTGATGAGCGGTTGGTGGTTCAAGCACTCGCCAGTAACCAAACGGCTGCGCGAGGTCATCCCTCAGCCGTACTATACCCTTTTCACCTGCCGTGTCTTGTACGACAAACCGAACGATCCCGAAGGTCCCTACGGCCGCGACGGTATCCTCGACAACTCCGGCTACAACCTCCACTGGATTTGGCACGTCATGCGTTCGCAACCGGTGGAGATCCTTGCAATGGGCTACGACGGGCAACCGACAAACACCAGCACGATCATCATTCGCTTCGCCAACGGCGGGATTGGGACCTCTGTCTTCAGCACTGTCGGCAGTGGCGGCGCTCTCCCCAAGCACTACGCCGAGGTCTTGGCTGGGCCCATAAGTGCAGCAACGGTCCGCTTCGGAAATCTCACATTCCAAGGAACTGACGAGCTAGGCATTGAGCATAACGAATACCACAACGGCTTCGACGAGGAGATGGGTATGTTCGCACGGTTGTGTCTCGAGGGCGGTCCAAACCCGATGGATGCGTGGGAAGCCTGTGTACCGACGCTCATTTTTGAGAAGGCAATTGAGTCTATGCGGACACATCAACCGGTGCCTGTAAACATTGAGGACGAATTCTATCTACCCGATGGCAAGCTACCCGCCAGCATTGAGAACTTCGGTGATGTGGCAGATTAAATTGGCGTCCGTTTCTAGGGCGTGTTGACATTTATGTAAGGTGCGTTTGTCATTTGATGATAGCTGTCCAATCGTAGGGGCGAGGTTTCCTCGCCCAACGGGTTGGGAAACCCACCCCCTACAAGAATCGACCTAATGTAGGGGCAACCCTTCTGGTTGCCCTGACTTGTGTTTGCTTAACGTTTCATTTCCAGAATTAATGGGACCGCCGCCATGAAAGAAGGTCAGATCATTAGGACAATCCAAAACAACGGTGAGACGGTTATCTTCCGCTATCCGCGGTGGCAGGATGTCCCTGCGTATGTCGAGATGTGCAATATCCTGCATCAGGAACGGGTGATGGCATACCACGCGGAGACTAGTTTTGCTAAGGGCTGTGAAAGACTGAGTGGGATCCTTGTCGATCTGGAAACCGGAAAACGCTCACATCTCCTAATAGAAATGGAGGGGCAGATCGTCGGAGAGGGGAGCCTACAACTCGATACCGCTCATCGAATGGGGACGCTGGGAATAAAAATCATCGGCAGGTGTCGCAGACGTGGGCTGGGCAGGGAAATGATGCTGCTCTTGGAGGAGGAAGGTCGAAAGTTCGGTTTGCGACGAATCTACCTGCACGTCTGGCACTTGAACGAAGCTGCCATCAACCTATATCAGAAGATCGGATACCGAGAGGTGGGGCGTGTACCCGAATGGTACAGCATGAAAGATGATGACGGCAACCTTGTTTACTCAGATCTCATCGAAATGATAAAGGACATCGGGGATTAAGCTTAATGCTAATGGAAGTTACACACTCTAACCCCAATCTTATCGGGATTCTATGAATGAAACGTGAAACGTGATGCGTGAGAGGCTTGTTTTATCACGTGTTTATTTGCCTTGAGCGTTCAGCCTCGGTCCTACTTTGTTACCTTTATTTTCCCTAAAAGCGTTGGAGTCAATTCCTGTGGCGAGACAGATAGGGTGGCATTCCGTTCTTGTGGGGCAAAATCATCGCCTGCCCCGTAGGTCAGCTGTGTCAACCTCCTATCAGCGAGCCGGAACTGAAAAATCTTCCATTGATTGTTGTCCTTCCATTTACCAGCAAAGAGAACCGACTTGCCATCGACAGAAAAAGCGGCGGAATGATAAACCATCTCTAGCCTAGCTGGGACAGGCACCCGCCGCGATCTAATAATTGCTCTCTTAAATTGGTTAAGCGTGGCAATAACGAGCGTGTCCTTATCTGCCGGCATGTCCGCTTCTGCATACAGAAGCTGCTGCCCATCGGGCGACCACCCTTCCAAAATCATCGCTCTTGCTATCTCGGGGTGCTCTGCAAGCCGCGCCGGTGCTCTGCCCTGTGCGTTTATCACATAAATAGAGTAGCTACCAAAAGCAAATTGGGTTCCATCGGGCGACCACTTCGGTTTGTCAATAAACCGTCCATGTCGTGTGATCTGTTTTACATTACTGCCATCGGCCTCCATCACGAACAGGGAAGACGGGTTCTTGCGCCTGCTGGTAAATGCAATTCGTGAACCGTCCGGCGACCATGTAGGAGATGAATCAGACGCAGGGTGATTGGTCAGATTGCGTTGATTCCTCCCATCGGCATCCATCAGATATATCTCCTTGTTCCCGTCTCGATCGCTTTCAAAGGCAATCTGTCGTCCATCGGGAGACCAAACAGGCGAGGAATCGGCAGCCGCGTTAAATGTCAACCGCGCGGGATTGTTCCCGTTGGCGTTCATAGTATAGATTTCTTCATTTCCCTCCCGATTGGAATAAAAGACAATTTTGCCCCAAAGGGGAGGAGTGACAAGCCAAAGGCAAGCCACGAAAATATAGATACGCATCGTTACACCTCTGATTTTTACTTGGTTGTCTTAATCTCACCCCAAAGCGTTGAGGTTAGTTGCTGTGGCGAGACCGACAGAGGCGAAAGCCATTCGTGTGGGGCAAAGTCATCGCCTCTGCTGTCAGTCAACTGTGTCAACTTCCTATCCGCCAGCCGGAACCGATAAATATCCCAAGTATCGGCATCATTGGGTTTACCAGAAAAAAGTATCGACTTCCCATCAGCAGAAAAAGCAGCAGAATGGAAAACTATCTGTAACCGACTTGACACCGGCACCCGCCTCCATTGGATAATCATTCTCCGTCTGATAGGCTCTAGCGTGGCAACAACGAGCGTGTGTTTGTCTGATGCCAAGGCCGCCTCTGAAAACAAAATCTGCGTTCCATCCGGTGACCACCCTTCCAAGAACATCGCGCTCTCCACATTGGGACGTTTTGAAACCTTCCACGGCGCTCTGCCCTCAGCGTTGACCACATAAATAGGACTGTCACCAAAAGCGATTTGCTTGCCAGTCGGCGACCACTTTGATTTGGTGACAAGCCGCCAGCCCTTAACCCCCTTCACATTTCCCCCATCAGCAGCCATCATAAAAAGGGAGGAAAAACCGTCCGGATTACGTTCGCTGATAAAAACAATCTGTGAACCATCGGGCGACCAGTCAGGATAGGAGTCAACCGCAAGATGATTGCTCAGATTGCGCGGATTCGTTCCGTCAGCGCTCATCACATACACCTCCATGTTCAAATCGAAATCGCTCTGAAACAGAATCTGCTCCCCATCAGGAGACCAAACGGGATAAGAATCGCTTGCCCCGTTGAACGTGAGTCGAATCTGGTGGGTCCCGTCCGATTTCATCGTGTAGATTTCTTCGTTTCCATCACGATTGGAATAAAATACAATTTTGCCATGAAGGGGGCTCGTGGTAAGCCAAAGAATCGTCACAAGCAGGAAGTTTCGCATAGAACACCTCTATTTCGCTGTCTTAATCTCACCCCAAAGCGTTGAGGTCAGTTGCTGTGGCGAGACCGACAGGCGCAGATTCCACTCTTGTGGAGCACCATCTCTGCCCGGACTGTCGGTCAACTGTATCAGCTGTTTATCAATCAATCTAAAGCGATAGATATTCCTGTTACCCTCCTGTTTGCTACTAAAAAGGATAGACTTGCCATCAGCAGAGAAACAAAGGTTATGAAAAGGCATCGGTGGCATCTTCACCGGCACCCGTTTGAAAACCTGTTGCGGTTTTGACGGGTGTAGGGAGGCAATAACCGGGGTGGGCTCAACCGCTATATCATTTACCACCTCTTTATACAAAATCTGTTTCCCATCGGACGACCAGCCGCCCAAAAGTCGCCATGTGTCCGGTATCGTTTCAGTGACCTGCCATAGGCCCGTGCCATCGGGACGAATGGCAAAGATGTTTCCCGTCTCTGCACCATCGGGACCAATAGGATGCAATTCTGACCCCTCAAAGAGTATCCATTGTCCATCGGGCGACCACTTGGGGTCTCCAGCCCCCCAAAACTCTGTCACCTGTTGGACATTGCCGCCATCGGCGTCCATCACGAAGATGTTATAGATATGGTCTTGATCGTCATCCTTATACCTCTGAAACGCAATATGATTTCCGTCAGGAGACCAACTGGGCGATTCATCGTCGAAGGAATGGGTCAGCCGCCGTTGATTGGTTCCATCGGCGTCCACCACATAAATACCACCGCTGTCGTCATGATAGCTATGGAACACAATCTGTCGTCCGTTGGGAGACCAAGCAGGATGGGCACCATCTACATCGTTGAATGTCAGCCGTGTCAGGTTGCTCCCGTCCGAGTTCATCGTGTAGATTTCAGCGTTTCCACCACGAGTGGAATGAAACACAATTTTAGCTTCAAGGGTGTTGGTAGCAAGCCAAAGGCAAGCCACAGCGATAATAATGCGCATAATAAACATCTCCATTTACCCATCGCTGAACAAAACGCCTAGGCAACATACAAGAACCATGCCAATCTCCGATGCCCTGTCTATTCGGTTTAACAGCGATATTAACCGTGCAAGTGTTCAATAAATGAACAAGAGTGTTCATGAAATGCCCCCCTTCTAAACCTATCCTCGACCAGTTGGGGATTCAAAGTAACTTGTGGGTCCCCTATTGGATTTATCCGTCTTTTCACGTTTCACGCATCACGCATCATGTTTCACGTTTTAACTTTTTTATGGTATTTTACATAAAAAACATATAAAAACATTTGCAAAACTGCGTTGCGTGTGGTATTATTAACGCCCGGAATCAACTAGTGAACCTAACTATGGTAAATTAAAAAAATAAGTAGACATTTACCAATAACTCCGACCTACGCGAAGTTTCCCAAGTCCCCCTGACAAGGCGGATTTAGGGGGTTGGGAGTGTCTAAGTAATTCTAAAATCTACCATAATTAACCTTGTGCACCCGCCCACAAAATGACGAACACACGACTCATTGACACTTTCAATCGAGAACATACGAACCTGCGGATTTCCGTGACTGACCAGTGCAACTTCCGCTGCATCTACTGTATGCCGGAAGATATGCAGTTCATGGAAGATGACGCGATCATGACGTTTGACGAAATTGTTCACCTCGCTCGTATCTTCGTCGATTTGGGAATCAATAAGATCCGGCTTACGGGTGGAGAACCGTTAGTTCGTCGGGGGGTGCCAGAGCTAATCAAGCAGCTTGGAGAAATCCAAGGGTTGAAAGACATCAGCTTAACGACAAACGGCATCGGCTTAATCACGCAGGCAAAAGACCTCTACGATGCCGGGCTTCGCCGAATCAATGTCAGCCTCGATACATTGGATGAAGCGAAATTTGAGCAGATGACACGCCGCAAGGTGCTTTCAAGAGTGTTGGAAGGGCTGCAGGAAGCACAACGTTGTGGATTTGATCCAATCAAAGTAAATGCGGTGGCAATGAAGGGTTTTACCGACGATGAGGTTGTTGACCTTGCAAAATTTGCTCGCGATAATTCTTACCAACTCCGGTTCATCGAGTTCATGCCGTTAGATGCAGACGACATCTGGGGACGGAATATGTTCATTCCGGGTAAGGAGATTATCGATAAAATTGATGCGGTCTATCCACTGAATTCGGTCAGCATGAACGGCGATGCGAAACATGATCCAGCAAAGCTTTATCAGTTTGAAGACGGTGAGGGGGATGTCGGGTTTATCTCCTCCGTAACCGAACCGTTTTGTGAACAGTGCAATCGGGTTCGTCTCACCGCCGACGGTCAACTGCGGACATGTCTGTTTTCTATTACAGAGACCGATCTATTAACCCCGCTGCGCGCCGGTGCCCCCGACGAAACTATCGAGGATCTGATTGTTGAAGCAGTGAAACAGAAAGAAGCGGGACACGAGATTAACGCAGTAAACTTTGTCAAACCGAAACGAAACATGTCCATGATTGGCGGTTAGAGACATTGGGCATTAAGCACATTATCCTGTAGGTCGAGATTCACATCTCGACACCCAACCATCACGGCAGCATGTGGTAACCCTCGCTCCAGAGGAGCGATATGTCTATAGAATGCCGAGACCTCTAAGATCCGCACTCCAGAGGAGCGCAATGTGGATAACAGTCAACAGGATCTAGCAACTACGTTAATATACAGAAGGAGTCAAACAAGAATTAATGAGTACCGAACTAATCATCAAAGATTTACATGTTAGCGTGGAAGATCAGCCTATTATCAAAGGCTTGAACTTGAGTGTTAAGCAGGGTGAAATCCACGCACTTATGGGACCAAATGGATCCGGCAAGAGCACCCTCGCCAACGCACTGATGGGGAATCCGTTCTATACGATTGATTCTGGGGAAGTTACCATCGGCGGAGAGAATATCCTTGAATTAGACCCGAATGAACGCGCAAAGTTAGGGCTTTTCCTAGCGTTTCAATATCCAACGGCGATCCCCGGTGTCAGCATGGCGAACTTCCTCCGTATGGCGGTGAGTGCCGTGCGGTCTGAGGATTCAAATGGGTCAGATACAACCGAACTTATCCCGATGCGAGAGTTTCGACGTGAGTTGCGTGCAAAGATGAAACAGCTCGGTGTCGATGAATCGTTCGCACGACGCTACCTCAACGACGGGTTCTCCGGGGGCGAGAAGAAAAGAGCCGAAGTCTTACAACTAGCGATGCTTGAACCCAAGATCGCCATCCTCGACGAAACCGATTCGGGGTTGGATATCGACGCAGTCCGTATCGTTGGCGAAAGCGTCAATCAATTGATCGGTCCAAACCTCGGTGTATTGATTATTACGCACTACCCACGCCTGCTCAACTACATCCGTCCGCAGTTCATACATATTCTGCTAGACGGCAGGGTGGTCGAATCCGGAGGATGGGAACTCGCTGAACTGCTGGAGGAGAAAGGGTACGATCCCATCCGTGAGGCACACGGTCTCACAGAGGCTGTTGTCGAAGCCGAGCCTGAAGATACATTGCCCTCTCTAAGAGCATAAAGACGAGTCTCATGTAAAGAAATTGTGTAACAGCAATCGTAGATGCTTGCGTCCTGATTTATCGGAGAGCGATGGTCACTCCGCCCGAACATTTCGGGTTTTGGTCAGGTTGTAGGGGTAACCCCCCGATAAATCGGGATTAAGAAACTTGTGGTTGCCCGTCTTTAGTTTTTCTTTTTTATTTGTGTAGATTCGCGTTAATTCGTGGATCCTTTAATACTTTGCACTTCTTTTTACATGAACCAAAAATAAAACAGATCCACCGAAAGCGGAAAGGAACTACGAAAAATGGCAGAACAAGAAAAGCCGAACGAGACGGTAGACATTGGCGAATATAAATATGGGTTTCATGATGATGTTAAGCCTGTTTTCAAATCGCGAAAGGGTTTGGATACTGAGGTCATCAACGAAATGTGTGATGTCAAAGGCGAACCTGACTGGATGCGTGAATACCGGCTGAAAGCCTATGACATCTTTAAGCAGAAG
The DNA here is from genome assembly GCA_965208425.1 of Candidatus Poribacteria bacterium. Lineage (GTDB taxonomy): Bacteria > Poribacteria > WGA-4E > WGA-4E > PCPOR2b > PCPOR2b. The sequence continues at coordinate 2,168,695 of OZ242335.1, forward strand.
CCAGAACTGAAGTGGGGCGGTGACCTCTCTGATCTCGACTACGACGACATCTACTACTACGTCAAAGCCTCTGACCGCGTCGAGCGCAGTTGGGACGATGTACCAGATGACATCAAGAACACCTTTGATCGACTCGGCATCCCGGAAGCGGAACGGAAATTCCTCGCCGGTGTCGGTGCCCAATACGATTCAGAGGTTGTCTATCATAACATCGAAGAAGAGTTAGAGAAAATCGGCGTTATCTTCGTCGATACCGATACCGCTATCCGTGAATATCCGGATCTGGTCAAAGAGTATTTCGGTACAGTGATTCCGTCTGCGGATAACAAACTTGCCGCGCTCAACTCAGCGGTCTGGTCGGGTGGATCTTTCATCTACGTCCCGCCCGGGGTGAAAGTCGATTATCCGCTGCAGGCGTACTTCCGTATCAATAGCGAGAACATGGGTCAGTTTGAGCGGACGTTGATTATCGCCGACGAAGGCGCAGAGGTGCACTACGTCGAAGGCTGCACGGCGCCAACCTTTTCCAGTGAATCGTTACACAGTGCTGTCGTCGAGATTATCTGTAAAAAGGGATCGCGTGTGCGCTACACCACTATCCAAAACTGGGCGAATAATGTATATAATCTCGTGACCAAGCGAGCAACGGCTTACGAAGATGCCCACATGGAATGGATCGACGGTAACCTCGGCTCAAAACTCACGATGAAGTACCCAAGCATTTACATGATGGAGCCCGGTGCACACGGAGAAATCCTCTCAATCGCATTTGCAACCAAGGGACAACATCAGGACGCCGGTGGCAAGGTCATTCACTGTGCGCCGAACACCAGTTCGCGTATCACCTCCAAGTCGATTAGCAAAGACGGAGGACGTTCCAGCTACCGTGGCGAGTTGAAAGTGCTTAATGGCGCGAAAGGGTGTAAGTCCAACGTCGAATGTGATGCCCTGATTCTTGATGAGGAATCACGTTCCGATACCTATCCGGTTATCCAGATTGACGCAGACGATGTGAACGTCGGTCACGAAGCGCGTGTCAGCAAGATCGGCGAGGAGCAGCTCTTTTATCTGATGAGCCGCGGGCTTTCCGAAGAGGAAGCCTCCACGATGATTGTCAACGGATTCATCGAGCCACTTGTAAAAGAACTCCCAATGGAGTACGCGGTCGAAATGAACCGCCTGATCCAACTCCAGATGGAAGGTTCGGTAGGATAACGCAAGTTGCTAGTTGATAAACTAAGTGCTGGAAACGGACGCAAGAGTCGGGAATTGGAATTCCCTCCTACAAAAAAACAGACTGTAGGAGCGATATCCGAATCGCGACAAGAGACTCAATGTTGAGAAAATAACATGGCAACAGTTACCCTTGACGAAATTCAACGTGATTTTTTGGGCTATCTCCACCGCGTTCAAGCCGGTGAAACGCTTGTCATCATGCAAGTTGATAAACCTGTGGCGACAATGAAACCGATTGAGATGAATCATACACAGGAACTTCGCCCTTTTGGCTTGTGTGCGGGCGAATTTCGAGTTCCTGATGACTTTGATGATCTGTTGCCAGAAGAAATTATCAAGCAATTTGAGGGCAGCAAGTTGTAGAGAATAACAATCGTTGTTCCCTACGATGCTGATTCTTATCGGGGCTGCTCCGTTAAGCCCCAGCGGGGCGACATGTGTGTTTTTGCTCCAGAGGAGCAGCATGTCTATAGAAGGACAATACGTCCAACGCTCGCGCTCCAGAGGAGCGCAATATGTATAGCAAGGGTGAATCACCACAACCCGAAGTCCCGGCGGAGCTTGAGTTACAATATCGTTAGATAGAGATGGAGACTGAATTGCCTTCAGAGTTAAAACACAATCCCCCTTACGAGGTTCAAGCGGGGGATTTTTCACGAGAATTTGTAGAACATATATCCAAAACGCAGGACGAACCCCGTTGGATGCGTGAACGGAGACTGGCAGCATATGATGTTTACGACCAATTGCCAATTCCCAAGACACCCAATGAGGATACGTGGAGGCGGACGACGGATATGCACGTCCAAGACTATTGGCGTCGTACTGACCTTCGTCGGTTCAAGCTGGATCAGTATCATCCCATTTCGCTTTCGCCTTCCGAATCCGCCGAACATGCCCCACTGCCTGATGGGCTAGCAAATCGGCTGGCATCGTTGAATGGAGAGCCGGGGCAGATAGTTCAGCAGGACGGGATCGTTCGCAATGTTGCGTTGGCAGAAGACCTTGAACGTAAGGACATTTACTTCGCAGATATGAATACCGCGTTGAAGGAACGCCCTGAGCTGGTCGAATCCTATTTTATGACCAAAGCCGTGCCGGTCGATTGGAATAAGTTCGATGCGCTCCACGGTGCGTTTTGGCAGGGTGGTTATCTGTTACATGTGCCACAAGGCACCGTCCTTGAAGTTCCATTGCGTGTGTTTGTCGCACTCTCTGAGGCGGGACGAACAGATCTATCACACACGCTAATCATTGCCGATGAGGGTAGTCAAGTCACTGTTCTGGAAGAGCAGCTCTCTACAGATGCGGATACGCCCGGATTGCACTGTGGGGCTGTCGAAATTCTTGTCGCAGACAATGCCCATGTGAACTACGTCGGGGTACAAAGGTGGAATCTCCGGACTTGGAATTTTTCGACACAACGGGCGATTATCGGGAGAGACGCACAGTTGCGTTGGGCATCGAGTGCTTTAGGGAGTCGTGTGAGCAAACTCAATCAGTTATCGGTGTTGGAGCAGCCGGGCAGTCACGTCGAGATGCTCGGATTGACCTTTACACACGCCCGGCAGCACCTCGATATTCACACATATCAGGACCATCAAGCGCCTCACACAACAAGCGATCTGCTCTATCGAACTGTCCTCAAGGATCGCTCGCGGAGTGTGTGGGCGGGCATGATCCACGTCCACCCCGGTGGTCAACATACCGATGCCTATCAGAAGAACGATAATCTGATGTTAAGCGACCATGCCCGCGCAGACCCCCTGCCCGGACTCGAAATCTTAGCCAGTGAAGGCATCCGTTGTACACACGGTGCTACAGCAGGTCCTATCGATAAAGATCAGGTGTTTTACCTCATGAGTCGTGGCTTGTCTCACGACGCAGCAGAACGGTTGATTGTTGACGGCTTTTTTGAACCCGTGATGCAGCGGATTTCGTTAGAATCGGTTCGGACGCAGCTTCAGCAATCGATCGATCACAAATTAGCGATGTAACCGTGCAAAAACCACAGCGCGTTTACTATGGGAAATCGTGTGATTACCCAGGGCGTGTTGACATTTTGATGTTGCTAATTCGGTGAACGCTGTAATCATTGGGTAATCTGGCAAATGTAGCGCAAACTGTTAGTTTGCGACCTAGATCACAATCTAACAAATTGTGGTACAAAAGGCCACTTTTACAAAAAAACTTTGTTGGGTTTCACTCTATCCGTCTATAAGCAGGTGTTGTTGGACGACCAAGCCTCTATTGGGCTTGAGAGGGATTCCCGTTTAACCGTTCAACCCAACCTACGGACTGTTAAATGTTAACAGAACCTAGCATTTAAGAGGTCATTTAACAGGAACCGATTAAATACACTAGTTCATCAGTTCAGAGGTTCATCCATGAACCTATAAACCCCTGACTGTTTACGCATCACGTTTCACGTTTCATTCTTCACACTTTTCAAAATTGAAAGGAACCTAACAATGAGTCAGCCAAAAATTACCGCTTATATGAAACCTGTTTGCGGTTGGAGCAATGGTGTCCGCGCGATCTTCCAAAAATATGGTTTGGAATACGACGATCGCGACATTATCAACAACGCAGATAACTATCGTGAAATGGTCGAGAAGAGTGGTCAGCCACTTCAACCGACAATTGAGATCAATGACGAGATTATCGCTGATGTCAGCGGCGACGAAGTCGAAGCATACCTCATCGCAAAAGGTTATGTCCAACAGAGTGATGCCGAGGCTGGCGTGCCGACAGACGCGGCATGTGAAGACCACGGCGAAACAGTCGATGTCTCGTTCTCAGGTGGGAAATTGACCAACTGGGCAAGCAACCTGTTTTCAAAATAAATCCGTAATGCGTAAAACGTGAAACGTAAAAACATTCATTGTTACGTTTTACGTTTTACGCCTTCATCCTTGGAATCCCGATGCACGCCCAACCCATGAACAATTTACTCAATGAACTTGATATCGAAGCTATCCGAAGCGATTTTTCCATTCTACAAACGGAAAACGATCTACCCTTGATCTATCTGGATAGCGCCGCGACCTCCCAAACACCGGATTGCGTCATTGAGGCGATGGATGCATATTACCGGACCTATAACTCAAATATACATCGGGGCATCTACCGTATTTCCGAGGAAGCGACCGCCAAGTATGAGGAGGCGCGAAAGCGGATCGGACGGTTCATCAATGCCCGCCGTTCCAGCCAAATTATCTTTACACGAAACACCACCGAATCGATCAACTTAGTTGCATATAGTTGGGGGAGTGCCAATCTCCGAGAGGGCGATGAAATCCTTGTCACGGTAATGGAACACCACAGCAACCTCCTACCGTGGCAGTTGCTATCCCAACGCACCGGAGCGAAGCTGCGATTTATTGAAATCACCGACGAAGGGGTATTGCAGCTTGATGATTTGGAAACGCTGTTGACAGAACGCACCAAGATAGTTGCAATGACCCACGTTTCCAACGTCCTCGGTACTATCAATCCCGTTCAGGAACTTATAGCCGCTGCCCACGGTGTCGGCGCGAAAGTGCTGATTGATGGTGCACAGAGCGTGCCGCATTTTGACGTGGATGTACAGGAGCTAGATTGCGATTTTCTCGCTTTTTCAGGGCACAAAATGTGCGGTCCCACCGGCATAGGCGTTCTGTACGGCAAGTCAGACCTCTTGGAGGAGATGCCGCCATTTTTGGGCGGTGGTTCGATGATCCGCTCCGTCCAGCGTGAAAGTTCGACCTACGCCGATGTGCCAGCCAAATTTGAAGCAGGGACGCCAGCCATTTCAGAAGCAATCGGACTTGGAGCTGCCGTAGACTATCTTGACAACGTTGGATTAGAAGCGATCTTTGTGCATGAGCAAGAGTTACTTGAATATGCACACCAAAAACTGGTCGAAATTGAGGGCATTACCATCTATGGTCCCAAGCCCCGGCAAAAAACAGGAGCAATCACATTTAACTTGGAGGGGATCCACCCTCACGATTTAGCAGGCGTCTTAGATACGGTTGGAGTAGCAGTCCGCGCCGGCCACCATTGTGCACAACCGCTCATGCATAAATTTGGGGTTATCGCTACAGTCCGCGCAAGTTTCTACCTTTACAACAAACTTGACGAGATCGACACCCTGCATGAAGGATTGCTGAAAGCCCAACGTATGCTGACACGGAGACGAAGATGAACATTTACGAAGAAGACATTCTCGATCATTACGAAAACCCAAGCAATTACGGAACCCTTGAGAATCCAGACATCTCTTATGAAGAGGACAATCCCCTATGCGGCGATCAGATTCGTATGGATCTCAAGGTAGAGGACGGTGTTATAACCGACCTGCGGTTCTGTGGACACGGTTGCACTATCAGCCAAGCAGCCGCTTCAATGTTGACAGAAGAGGTTAAGGGCAAACATCTAAATGAAGTCAAACAGTTAAGCAGAGATGATATTTTAGATATGCTCGGTATCCCCTTAGGTCCCGTCCGTCTCAAGTGTGGACTGTTAGCACTCAAAGTGCTAAAAGCCGGTGCGTATGGCATCAAGGGTTGGCCCGGAGAAGAAGACGAGGAGACGGAATGAGCGAGTTTTTTGAGGTCGCAAAAGTCAGCGAACTGCCACCGGGGGGGAAAAAACTGGTTGAGGTGGACGACATACCCGTCGCGCTATTCAACGTGAACGGCGAGTTTTTCGCCATCGAAGATGTCTGCACCCACGATGGAGGTCCCCTCGCTGAAGGCGAACTCGACGGCGACGAGATCGAATGCCCGCGACACGGAGCACGTTTCAACGTCTGCACCGGTGCAGCACTGTGTATGCCAGCGACCGAACCTGTCGAGTGTTACGAAGTCAAAGTTGAGGGCGATGCGGTTTTCGTCCGCACAGATTATTAAACCTTTGGTGCTAGTTGGTTTCACGTTTTACGTTTTACGCATCACGTTTTACTCTCAGTTGTGAATGGAGGATTCTGATGGTAACAGAAGATTCTGTATTTGAAGCGGTCAAAGAGATTATCGATCCAGAGGTTGGTATCAATATTGTTGATATGGGACTGATTTACGGCGTTGATATTGAGGACGAAACTGTTAACATCACAATGACCCTCACCAGCCCAGGCTGTCCTGCCGGTGGACAACTTATCAATGGAACGCAGCATGTCACCCAACAACTTGAGGGTGTTGACGAGGTGAACATCAATGTCGTTTGGACGCCGCGTTGGACCCCAGAGATGATGACCGAAGAAGCTAAGGACGAGTTAGGTATCTTTTAACCTAGAGGCATCTAATTCTCCTGTGGGAGGGATTTCCCAATCCCGACGCTCATGAGACAGCAACAACCAAAAACGATCAAAAGGTTGGGGAACGACGGTCTACAAATCCTCTGGAAAGATGGGCACGAGAGCGAATACACCTATCCATATCTCAGGCGTATGTGTCCATGTGCAGAGTGTTCAACAATAAGGCACAGGGGACAGGACGTTCACTCCCTATTCGGTCCAGAAGGACTCGGCGATCCCAACCAGATTTCAGTGCCAGCCGATACCCAACCCCTTAACCTTGAACTTGTTGGTCGTTATGCCATCCAGTTTACTTGGAGCGATGGCCATTCGACCGGCATCTATTCTTTTGAAACACTCAGAGAAATCTGCCCTTGTCCGCGGTGTGTCTCGAATGATGAAAGGAAGATTTGACGATGAAGCGTCTGAACTGGGAGCAAGCCGATTCGCACAAAGCCAAACAGATATGGGAGGAATACCAGGAGCAGCATAATCTTTCAGATCGAATTGGGCAAACAGCGGGAATCGATCCGAAAAGTAAACGCATTTGGTTTGGCTCTTCAATTCGAGATATTGTTGTGAAAAGGACTAACGAAGGCTTGAGTTCTCCGCTTTTCTTTCAACGAGTCGGCTCTGAAACCTATTTTCGCAAGGGTGGTCGCCGGTGATTCACGGAACGGTCTCCGTTGATGGTGTGCCAACAATCCCTCTGTCAATTGCTAGTCAAGATTGGAGGGCTACTATTGACACAGGCTTCAACGGCGATCTGGAATTGCCTGAATCTCTACGAGATTCTTTGAATGCTCGTTATGTTGGTCAAGCGACTTCTGCTTTAGCCGGAGGCCAAACGATTGAAGAAGCTGTTTATTTAGTCGATTTTCCTTTTGATGGTGAAGTCATTCAGGCAGAGGCGACTTTCGTTGTCGAGCATCATATTCTGATAGGTACTTGTCTGTTGCGAGAGTATCGTTTACAGATTAATTTTGTACTCCAAACTGTTGAATTGGAAAAGGTTGCTATTTCATAACTAAGGAAATCTGTCCCTGTCCGCAGTGTACTTAATCGAAACTGAGGTATAAAAATTGAAAACAGCAGACACCTCTCCCTCCGAAGTGCCTCCACCATTTCAGCCAGAGAAACACGAAATCTCGGTCCAAGAACTCAAGGGTAAACTCGATCAAGGCGAACCGATCCAACTTATTGATGTTCGAGAACCGGTGGAACATCAGATCGTTTGTCTTGAAGAGGCACAACTTATCCCGATGAATGATCTCCCCCAACATATTGAGCAACTCGATCCGAGCCAAGAAATCATACTCCATTGTCATCACGGAATACGAAGTATGCAAGTCGCCTACTACCTATACCAGAACGGTTTCCAAAATGTGAAAAGTTTGACCGGCGGAATTGACCAGTGGGCAATTGAAATTGATCCCACACTAAATCGTTACTGATTCTTAGAGAGGATTAAAATGTTTGTTGAGTTTGAAGATAGAACTGGAATCCTTGAACGGGTAGAAATGGAAATTGAGGAGCCGTGTCCAATCTGTTGCGGTATGCTGTTTCTCATTGATGAATCCAACACAGAAAGCGGGTATCGCTGTAGCAGCTGCAGCGTCCTGTTTGAGCCTGTAGATGATGATGACCTGTACTAGAGTGTTGGCCTGCCGAATCTTCATTTAGGAGTTACACGTGAGCCCCGGTGCTGCGATCGGGATTCAAAGTAACCGCCTGCCCACCTTTTGCCTTTCCGTGATCTCAAAGAGTATCCCCTCATTCAGGCCCGGTAGGTGCGGTTTCCAACCGCACCGGACATCGCTCGGAAATTACCGAAATTAATAAATTAATCTTCATTTAGATTGTGATCCGAGTCGGCAAACTAACAGTTTGCGCCACATTTGTCCGATTACCCGATGATTACAACGTTTGCCGAATCAGCATCTTCAAAATGTCAACACGTCCTAGCTATCAATCAATTTCCTAACAAGGCGAATTAAGGTGCAAAAAAATCGTCGAATACCCCAACTAACCCTATTTGTCACACTATTTGTCGTGATCGGTAACGGATTGTTCGGTTGTGCCGGAAGAATCAGCGATATTAATATCTTCACTGATGCACAGGAAGTCCAACTCGGAAAACAATTCTCCCGCGAGATCGAAAAGGAGTTGAAGATTTACTCAGATCCGGTTGTGACAGCGTACATCGACCAGCTCGGACAACACCTCGCAGGCTATTCCCAACGGAAGAACATCACATACCACTTCAAGGTTGTGAACACCGAAGCTGTTAACGCTTTCGCAGTGCCGGGCGGGTATCTCTATGTGAATATTGGGCTGATCCGTACCGCAGAAAATGAATCCGAGTTAGCAGGGGTGATCGGACATGAAATCGGACATGTGGTCGGCAAACATGGCGTGAAGCAGATGACCCGACAACTCGGGCTTGCAGCGGTTGCACAATTGGCTTTGGGAGAAGACCAAAGTAAACTTGAACAAATGGTCGCTGGCTTGGCGACGAATGGAGTCCTTACGAAGTACAGCCGGGACGCTGAGAGAGAGGCAGATATATACGCCGTCCAAGAGATGTATGATGCTGGTATTGATCCCGAAGGTATGGCGACCTTTTTTGAAAAACTTCACAGACTCCAGAAAAGCAAACCGTCGATGCTCCAACAGATGTTCGCAACACATCCGCTAACAACTGAACGGATTACCGCGGTCCGTGGGCAGATAGCCAGACTACCCCAAAAGTCCAATCTGAAGAAAGATTCTCAGCGTTTCCATCAAATCAAAAAGCGGCTGCCGCCACCGTCCCAAATGCCGAAAGGGAAGCGGTAAAAAGCAAACTATAGTGAATGCTAAAAATAGATAGACACTTTCGCCTCCCGGTAGGTGCGGTTTTCAACCGCACCGTATAGATGCCGTGGTCGGTTGAAACGGCTTGTCCCGATTCTCGGGATCCCGATAAATCGGGATTGGAAACTCTGCTTGCGATCCCCCCGATAAATCGGGGTAAACTAATTATCGGGGAGCGTCTACCAATTTGGAGTGTTCCATTAATTCTAAGATCTACGATAATTAGGAGTCACGCAGTTGAACGCGCCAAGCCCTGTAGTTCGGCGTCAGCGCTGTAGGGCAAATTTTCAATGCCCGGTGAATCGGGCAACTACACCAGGAGCACCATCAAGTATCCCAACGATCGTTGTTCACTACGATGGTCCCCACCGGTACATAGAAGTGCCTATATTTCGTAGGGAACGGAGTTCTCCGTTCCATTTGTCTTCAATCACTAGGGTAATGCGTCCGAGGTCCATCAATATTGACTCAATTTTCAAATGTCAACACGCCCTAGCAACTTAGGTTAGTAATAATAAAAAAACAATAGGCGAAAGGGGTTCATGGCATGCGCTGGTTTTTACCCATTTTAAGCGTGGCGTTCATCGGCTCGCTATTTTCCTCAGATGCTCAAGGATTTATTTATCGAGAGTTTACGATCCAAGAAATCCTTGATAGCAGCACCAACATCGCGTTCGGAAAAATTAAAAGCGTCGATACCAAGAAAATGAACGCCATCATTGAGGTCGAAGAGGATCTCAAGGGACAAAAACTTGACCAGATTAAACTCAACATTGCCACCGGTTGGTATGTCCGAGGAAGCTCCCCACAGAAGATGATCGATCTACTCAAAGTTGGTATGCCCCTCATTGTTTTTTACCAACAGACATATGTTATCGAAGGGCTTGGATATTTGGATGGAACATGGTTTAGAAACCGCACGAGAGATCCTGAAGGCTGGTGGGTGTTTACTCATCTGTGTCCCTATATGGAGCGGACATTCGATGGAACAACTATAGAGTTTCGAGAGGTTATCCGATCGATTCTCGCAGGTGAGCGATGGGTGGGTGCGCCGGAAGATGCCTTGAAGATATTGACTTTGACCGGAAATACCGAAGCCATGCCGTCTGATAGTCCCGTTCCTGTGCCAACCAACACTGTCAGTTATGAATACAACGCAATCCGATCCGTCCGCAGGGTTGGGAACAGAACAATAGTGTATGAATCCACCCAAGATCCCGGCCTACCCGGCTTAGACGAAGTGGATATTTTGTGGATTGGACATCGGGAGATCGCTTATGGCGGCTACCTACTCAACGAGGCAACCGAGAAGAAGATCAAGGGGTTCGTCGAAAATAGCGGAATTGTCATCGTGAGCGGACAGGACGCGGATCGGGAAGAGCCGTTTGAAATCGGTTGGTTGGCGGGAAGTTTGAACGGTGTCGAACGAAAGCCAACTCAGGATTTTGCTGTCACAGAGCAAGGACAGAAACTATTCGCTGAACCGAATGAGATCCAAGCCGGGCATCTGTATGTTGACGACACCTGGACGGATTGGGACAGTGACTTTCAAGTATTAGCGACTTCCAATGATGGAAAAGACCTCGTTGTTGGTGTGCGAAAGCACGGCAAAGGCTTGTACATCATTACAAGTCTCCGCAACGATAATCAATACACTGTTGGGAAAAACAAGAAATTGATCGAGAATATCCTCCATTACGCTGTCAGCCAAGTTCAGTAACCAGGAAATCTACCGATCCTCAAGGGAAATGAGCTTCGCCGGCTCATTTCCCTATCCTCTCTTTTATCCTCCCTTCCACACTGCTATCGACATTGATAGATATTCATTTTGAATCGCTCAACCCAACCTACATTGCTAAGACTACGCTTCACGTTTCACGATGCGGTGCGAATATAATTCCGTCTGGCACAACTGATAAATTTCTCCTTGAGATTCCAATCAACCTATGCTACACTCTCATTCATGTTATCCAATTAACGGGAGGGCTCTATGAATGCTAATCCTGAGACCGCTGAACTCCGAGAAGTTGTTCAGCGAGCGGTCGAAATGACCGAACAGAATGCTAGAGATAACGCCTATTTGCGCGGTGCATTCGAGCAGATGAACCAACGCTTTGATGACTTGGTTGAATCTATCAATCAACGCTTTGGACAAGTGGATCAACGCTTCGATCAGGTGGACAAACGTATCGATGACCTTATCCAACTGTTCAATTACCGCTTTGAACAGGTGGACAAACGCTTTGAGCAAGTAGACAAACGGATTGACGACCTTACCCAGTCTGTCAACCAACACTTCGATCGGGTAGAGAGACGCTTTGAAGCAATTGAGAGACGGATTTCTAGCGTTGAGAGTCAACTCAGCACGCAGTTGAGATGGATTATTGGGTTAATGGCACCAATGTATCTAGCACTCATTGCTTTGATTATCAAGGTGTTTCTAGGATCATAGTTTTCAAATAAGAAAAAACCGATGACCTCAACAAACAAACTTCCCTTATTGTGCTTACTCCTTTGTTTAATCGCAGCCAGCAGCGTCTACCCACAATGGCTACTTGTGCCGATGGACAATACACAGGTCAACCATCTCAAGGCTTACGGATTGACCTACTGGACGCTGGAAGTTCCCCGCGAATATGATGCAAAGTGGTTATTAAACTATCGCGGCGGCTCTTTTCTTCTGAACGATTCTCCAGATGTACAACTCAAAGCGCAAATAATGGGGGTGAGTTTCCAACCAATCTCAACTGCCGAGTACGGTGCGATCCAAGTGGAGATGGACAACAGCAATATGGATGAGATCCTGCTGGAAAAAGCGCCCAAGATCGCCGTATACGCCCCATCGGAGGATTCGCCCTACCGAGATCCGTGGGATGATGCTGTGAAAATCGCTCTTGAGTACGCCGAGATCCCGTACGATACAATCTGGGATAAAGAGGTCGAAGCCGGTGTGCTGTTTACAGGAGAGTATGACTGGCTACATCTGCATCACGAAGATTTTACCGGGCAGCACGGAAAATTCCACAGCGCGTATAAAGGGCAGGTCTGGTATCAGCAGCGCAAACATCTATTTGAGGGTGCTGCAGCGGAGGCAGGATTTAACAGCGTGCCGAAGCACAAGGCATACATTACCCAACTGATCCAAGATTACATCGTCAAAGGTGGATTCCTTTTCGCCATGTGTTCCGCGCCAGAAACGCTGGATATCGCACTCGCTACAAACGGAGGAAGCGTAGACATCGTCGCCCCAGAACTTGACGGAACTCCGCTGGATCCAGGCTATCAGTCCCAACTTGATTTCAATAAAACCTTCGCTTTTGAGAGGTTTGTCCTCTATCCCAACCCGAATCGGTATGAATTTTCAAATATCGATAACCCGCGACCAGAGATTAATCCGCTGGCAGGTCTGGAGGATTTTATCCTGTTCGAGTTTGCTGCAAAGCATGATCCTATCCCAACTATGCTTACCCAAAATCATGTGAGTCGGGTGCGTGGATTCCTCGGACAAACCACATCGTTCAATGAGAACACTATCCGTGAGACAGTCACAATCATGGGTGATATTGAAGGAACCCGCTACGCCAAGTACATCCACGGCAAGTTGGGGAAAGGCACGTTCACATTTCTCGGCGGACACGATCCGGAGGACTATCGTCACCTCGTCGGGGAGGGCAGGGTCCCGACCAACCTAGACCTCCATAAACACTCGCCGGGCTATCGGCTGATCCTGAATAATATCTTGTTCCCCGCTGCAAAGAAAAAACCGCAGAAAACATAATGCGTCGAATCCCGCAGTAATACGTAGGTTGGGTTGAACGAAGTGAAACCCAACACCCTCCCTGTAGGTCGAGATTCACATCTCGACAGTCTTAGGGATTTCGCGTAGTTTACCCCGATTTATCGGGGCTCAACCAACTGTAGGTCAAGATTCACCTCTTGATAGTCCGTAGGTTGGGTTGAACGAAGTGAAACCCAACACCCTCTCTGTAGGTCGGGCATCTTGCCCGACCTACAAAGCCCCAGAGGGGCGATATGTATATAGCACATCGGTAAACCAATTCATCCAAGCCCCAGTTGCTCTGAATCCCGATTTATCGGGGAGGGGCGACATGTGTGTCGTAAATTTGGTTATTTCTGATAGATGTGGGGCGTGAAAACTCGACCTACAGGTTGAGCGTAGCAAAATCCCGATCTATCGGGGCTGTCTAGCAACTTGCGTTATATTAATGAACTCTTGAACCAATGAACTATGGTGAATTCTAAAAATAAATAAACACTTTCGCCCCCCATGTTTGGTAGGCGCTGTTTCCAACTGCGCCGATTTGGAGTGTCTCATTAATTCTAAAATCCACTATAATGAACTCTTGAACAATAAAGGTAAGGGAAACGACAACTTTACCAACTCACACCAAACGCTAAAGAGGAGAATACAATGGGATATTTTTTCCACAAAGAAGATGCAGAAGTCGTTCGGATTGAAGGCGAAGCACCGCGCACACTCTACACCTGTATTGAACCCAAGACAGCCGATACCCAACATTTTTCAATGGGACTGGAGGAGATCGATCCCCACAGCGAAATCCCGTGGCATTCGCACGCCGACGCGGAGGAGATTATCTTTGTGTTTGGTGGGGAGGGTGTAGGATATGTCGCTGACGAGGTGGCAGACCTGAAACCGGGAACGGTGATTTACCTGCCGCCAAAGGTCGAACACCGCTTTGTCAACACCGGCGACACACCGCTCTGGATTACGTGGGCACTTTCGCCCCCCGGCTTCGAGACCCAAATTCGGCAAGTTGCCGATGGGTCCGCTGGGATGGAAGTCTTTAGTGACACACAAGATGCGAACCCCGATGGGGGATCCTAGGGGAATCAGACGTTTCACAGATCAGCGGTTGATATGACTGAAAATCAGCGTTACCCCAATATTCTCCAGGCTATCTGGATTCTGATTTCACTCCATATTCTATCGAGGGTGTTACTTATCCTCTGGTATATCCTTGTCCGTGTGACCGGCTTTCTGCTTTTAGCTCATCTCGCTGTCACGTCATTGATTAGTCTCATTCCCTACGGGCTAATTTTGACGAGAGGGCTTAAACGCGCTAACACCTCATTCAGAGAAATATGTCCGCTCGTGCCGGTACGATTGTCCCTACTTTTCCCAATGGCTCTCACAATCATTGGCATCTTTAGCCTACTTGAAATAGGGTCTTGGCTAAACTTCTTCCCGTCCCCGTCAGAGTGGTACCCAGAGTGGTACACCGATTTTATTTATAATCTTGTGGTTGTTCCAAATGCTCATGTGGTTTATCCAATGTGGGTTATAGATGTAAGTTTCGTGATAGTTGGCCCCTTGACTGAAGAACTGCTAATGCGAGGGTTGATACTACGTGGTTTTCTGAGTCGTTATAGCGTGCGAAAAGCCGTCCTTGCTTCCGCCCTGCTTTCTGGATTGATGCACCTCAATTCTTGGAACTTCATCGGTCCCACTGTGTTGGGTATTCTACTCGCATGGTGGTTTATTCAGACGCGCTCGATGCTTCCCTGTTTTCTTGGTCATGCCCTCTATGGCGCGTTGTTCGTCGCTTATAGCGTGCTTGGTGGATTGGTGGAGATATGGCATCCTCTCTTGGAGATATGGTTTCGTTTTCTCTGGGGGAACTTTGTCTGGTGGAACCTTGTTGGGGTCATACTGACAGCATTAGGGGTATGGCTCCTAATCCGTCAGTTTCGGAAATCGAGCGATACGGTTACTGAAGATGTTTCTGGGGATAAACCCGACCAATTATGAGCGAAAAAAAGAAAATCTATTTCCGCTACGATGGCGGCACGGTTATCGCTGAAAACGCAGAGACGCCGCCCCCACACTTTCAGTGGGATACGCGAGTCGAGAAATGGCGTGCCCTCGCGCTGCACTACCCAATCGCTGTCGAGCAGTTACGTGAAAACGGTGTCCAATACACGACAGCCGTCCCGAAATACAGAACCATCAAGCCAACGCTCAAACTCGATTTCGACCTCCACGACTATCAACGGGAAGGGTTGCAGGCATGGATCGATGCAGATTGCCTCGGCACAGTTGTTTTACCGACCGGCGCAGGCAAAACGCTCCTTGCCCTCAAAGCCATCGAACATGTGGGACGCAGTACACTGGTCGTCGTGCCGACGATTGATCTGCTCAATCAATGGTACGACCTGCTGACCAACGCCTTCGACCTTGAAATCGGTATCTTAGGCGGCGGCTATCACGAACTCGAAGATATTACCGTCACGACTTACGACAGTGCGTATCGCTACAGCAATGAATACGGCAATCGCTTCGGATTCCTTGTTTTCGACGAAGTACACCATCTCCCTTCTCCAAGCTACAGCCACATTCCAGAGTTCAGTATCGCTTCGAGGCGACTCGGCTTGACGGCAACCTATGAGCGAGCGGACCGAATGGAGGGGAGACTCCGCCAACTGATCGGCGGAGTGGTCTATCGAAAGTCGATTGATGAGCTTAAGGGCGAGTATCTCTCAGAATATGAAACCGTTCGGCTCTACGTCGAACTGACTGAAGAAGAGCGAGAGGAATATACAAGAGAACGCGCAATCTACCTCAGTTTCCTGCGCGATCGAAATATCCAACTGTTCGGAGGCGGTTGGGGTAAATTTGTCCAACTCAGCACACGAGAAAAGAAGGCGCGGCGAGCGATGCTGGCTCTAAACAGATCCAAAACCGTCGCGCTTGAAGCCGAAGCCAAGTTAGATCTCCTTGAATCCCTGTTGAAACAGCATTGCAAAGATCGGGTCTTAATCTTCACCGGCAGCAACCGCCTTGTCTATCACATCTCCATGCGTCACCTGCTGCCAGCGATTACGCATCAGACCAAAACCAAAGAACGCAAGCGGATTCTGGAACGCTTCAACGCCGGCGAATATCCCGCCATCGTCACATCAAAGGTGCTTAACGAAGGGATTAACGTCCCGGAGGCAAATATCGGTATTATCCTCGGCGGCAGCGGGAGTACACGAGAATATACGCAACGACTGGGTCGTATTCTTCGTAAACGTGAAGGGAAATATGCGATTCTGTACGAAGTGGTGACTAAGGACACACTCGAAAAGGGTGTGTCCCAACGCAGACGACGGAAGCCTGTGGAGGCAGAGGCGTAACGCGCAGCCTCGACCTCCCAAATTTTTTGTTTTAACAGTGGGTTGCTAAACATATTATAGTTAATTCTAAAAATAAATAAACACTTTCGCGCCTCGGTTTCGATCCCGGTTTATCGGGGCCGGTAGGCGAGGTTTCCTAACCTCGCTGATTTGCAGTGTCTCATTAATTCTAAGATCCACTATAGGTTCGGATTTTCAGTGACAAAAACATAGTAGTTGGGTTACAATAAGGTAAACTACTTTTAACGAAAAATCCTTTAGGTTTGGGATACAGACAGCTTTAGCCATTTTTCTTAATTCTCCGTGTAACCTAAGGTATGCTTGCGTTGTCCTTCGTGGGAGCATATCACCCCCGTCGCTTGGCGGGGGCTGCCACTTCCAGTGATATGGAATATGAAGGATGAAGGACAATCCCAATGTATACAACCAAGAAACTCAAATACGATAAGACACCTGAAAAAGATGTGCTTGCCCATGAAGCAGGGCGTTGCTACTCAAAAGTAGTGTCTCTAATTCACAAAGTTAAGCACAAGAAAGGCTTTTGGCTATCTCAAGGTGCTGTCCAAAAGTATATGCGCTTGCGTGGCTACAATCTCCATTCACAGACGGTGCAAGCAATAATCCAATCCTATTTTGATTCACTGAAGAGTTACTTCCGTGCTGCTAAGTCAAATCCAGATGCCAAGCCACCGAAACGCACCCCTCGTTTTTACAAGGTGCGCTGGATACAGAATGGAATTGCCTTCAAAGACGGTGTCACCCGACTGTCCAATGGTAAAGGCAACGCAGCTATTACCCTCAAGTCTGATGTCAAACCTGTTTATGTGGAAATGTATTTCCAACGGGGCAGTTACTACTTTTCCTTGGTTTACAAAGTACAAACACCCCCAAAGCATGAGACGGGTAAAGTCGTTGCTATTGATATGGGTGAGATTCACCCGATAGTTTCTCACGACGGCAAATACACCATCATCTACAATGGTCGTGCCTTGCGAGCAATCAAGCAATATATCAACAAGTTCAAGGCATATATCCAATCCAAAATGGATAGGTGCAAACAACGGTCTAACCGCTGGTATCGTCTGCGTCGTATCAAACAGAAGATACTAGCCAAGTTGTACGCTCAACTCAAGGATGCTGAACACAAAATCACATCTCGATTTATATCTGACTGCATCAAGGCGAAGGCAGATACGATAGTGATTGGAGATCTCAAAGGCATCCGTGACCGAGCGAAGTTTACTAAGAAGTCTAACCAGAAGGTGCACCAGTGGGCGTTTGCCCGTCTCCAATTCATGATATGCTACAAAGCCGAATTAGCAGGACTCAATGTCAAGTTTGTATCCGAGGCATATACCTCTCAAACTTGTCCGCGTTGTGGCAATCGAAAGAAGCCCGCCAATCGAAACTATCACTGCAACCATTGTGGCTTTCAGTATCACCGAGACGGCGTTGGTGCAATCAATCTCTGGAATAAAGTATCGGGATTCATGCTGAGTCCCGTAGTTGGGGCGATGGCGTCCCCCATAGGTGTTAGATTTGATTGGCACTTATGTAAATCTGGCTAACATAGCGGATAAGAATCCCAATGCTTCAGCTTTGGGAGTACGTCAACAACCAAAGAAGTGAGATTTTCTTTCCTTATCAGGGAGCGGGGTGCTAGCCCTAAGATTTAATGCTTATCATCTATCTCACGATAGCGGTACTCTCAGTCTTCATCGGTGCCGTGATTGCCTTTTATACGTTACGTTCAGATCCAATCATTTTTGCAATACTCACAGGGTTCACAGCTAGTACCGTTGTGGGGTTTATCGGTTTTTTTTTCATACCTCACCTGTATGGCGATCTCGGATGGGTAAGCCTCGTTGTCATGGCAGCCGGTTTTCTACCTATCTTCCTGATTGAGCGGATTAGCCATCACAATCCACAGTTCCCGATACAGAATCACCGATGGGTCGCGGATGTGACAGTAATTGGGTTAACAATCCACGCATTGACCGATGGATTTAATCTCGCTATTGCAAGCAGAAGCGAGCTGCTTGGTCCCGGGCTTGCCGTTGTCGTTTTAGTACATCGTCTGCCGGTTGCTTTTGTGCTGACGCTGGCGTTTCTCAGCGATAACTCGCTCATCGCAACTATCGGACGCCGCCTCTCCTTGGGATCTCGTTTGCAGTTCAGCCTGCGATTGGCTTTTATCGCAACCGTCGGACGTCTGCTCCCACTATCGGTCGCGCCAGTGGTCGGTGCGTTTATTGGGGAGCGAATTTTGACCGGAGGATTTGGCGAATTTACCGAATATCTCACCGCCTTTGCTGCCGGTACACTACTGAATGTGGTGATTGAGAACTTTCACGGCGGTCATGCGCCACATACCCACGCCCCGGATTCCGAGGAGAAACATTCTCGCGAAGTTCTTTCGATGAAAGCAAGAATATTGTCTCGTGAGAAGATTACTGGAGTGGTGGCTTTTGTCGTCGGTTTATTCGCCGTTCTTCTCTTAACCCGTGATGTGACCCACGATCACCACGGTTTACATCAACCAGATGCACATCATCAAGACAATCATCAGCACACAGACCACGATCATTAAATGTTTACTAGGGCGTGTTGGCATCTATGTGAAATTCATCCGCCATACGTCGATAAGTATCCAACTGTAGGGGCGAGGTCTCCTCGCCAAATACCCGATGTGTTTCGCTATAGTTCTAGGTTCATTGAGCCAGGACTATTGCGTGACGTTGTTGGTATCTTGGGCAACCCAACCTCTACAGGAGTTGACCCAATGTAGGGGCAACCCTCGTGGTTGCCCTATTGTAGGTCGATTTTCCAAAATCGACAGTCCTTCGTAGTCATCCCGATACATCGGAATGATCATAGCAGCAAGCTGTCGAGATATAAACCTCCACCCATGGACTTACACACGAACCAATGAACTAATGAACCAATGAACCAGTGAACCAATGAACCAACACGGTGTCGACACACGAATCTCGACCTACATAAGCTGGTCAATTATTACCAAGCAAATCTACATAGATAAATTGGTAGACGCCTCGTTTTTTTCATAACTCAACTGTTCGATTGCTCATTGGAAGGACACACAATATGGCAAAATCCGCATTTGTTCATCTACACAATCATAGCGAATACAGTTTACTTGATGGTGCTTGTCGAATCTCTGACATGATTGAATGGGCTTACGAAAACAGTGCACCTGCTGTCGCACTCACAGACCACGGCAATATGTTCGGTGCGTGGGAGTTTTACAAAAAAGCACAAGACAAAGGCGTCAATCCAATTATTGGCTGTGAAGCATACGTTGCCCCCAATAGCCGTCATGAGCGTGGTAAAAATCAAGGCAGTCCTTACCACCTAACGCTGCTGGCGGAAGATGCGACCGGGTATAAAAACCTTATGAAGCTTGGGTCAATTGCTTACCTTGAAGGTTTCTACTCACGCCCCCGCATTGATATGGACGCTTTGCGCGAATACCGTGACGGGATTATTGCTTTGACAGGGTGTATTCAAGGTTATGTTCCCGCACTGCTTGCCTCCGATCAGCGCGAAGGCGCGGTGAAAAACTTCCAGACGCTTCAGGACATTATGGGTAAAGATAACCTATACGTTGAAGTTCAGAATCACGGCATCCCCGAAGAAGCGCGTGCCTACCCAGTGATGGTTGAACTTGCCAAGGAATATAACCTGCCGATCGTCGGAACAAATGATTGCCATTACCTTAGCAGCGATGACCACACGATGCACGATGTGCTACTATGTATTCAGATGAAGCGGGCGGTGAAGGAAGCAGACCGCATGAGGTTCCTGAATCAATTCTATTTCAAAAGTGTTGATGAGATGCACGAAGTCTTGGCGGAGTTCCCTCCTGAAGCGATTACCAACACAATTGAGATTGCCAATCGCTGTCAACTAAAACTCGATTACGGCGAGCATATCATGCCGAAATACGAAGTCCCTGAAGGTTATACAGCAGACTCGTACCTCAGCAAGCTATGCTATGAAGCACTCCAGAAAAAATATGGTGAGCTTTCGACCGAGATGAAAGAGCGGCTTGAGTATGAACTGGATATTATCCAAAAAACCGGTTATGCTGGTTATCTGCTGATTGTATGGGATTATGTCAATTTTGCGCGCGAACGCGGGTTCCCGCTCAACGCACGTGGCTCGGCTGGCGGAAGTTTAGCACTTTTCGCGCTTGGCGTTACGACGTTTGAACCGATGAAATATGACTGTATGTTCGAACGGTTCCTGAACCTTGATCGCATCAGCATGCCCGATATTGACATCGACTTTGGAGATGAACATCGCAAGATTGTTATTGATTATCTGACCGAGAAATACGGCGCAGAGTGTGTCGGACAGGTAGCAACATTCAGCACCTTCGGTGCGAAAGCCGCTGTCGCGGATGTCGGCAGGGCGCTCGATGTGTCGGTGCAGGATGTTCGGCGCGTAACGCAGCTCGTTCCTACCATTCCCGGTGTGACGCTTGACGAGTCACTAGAAGATGTTCCCCAACTTCGTGAGGTCGCCGAAGAACCTGAAAATAGCGAAATGATGGACATCGCCAAATCGATCGAGGGCATGAAGCGGCACGTCTCGATCCATGCCTGCGGGGTGGTGCTGTCAAATGGTCCGTTGACCGATTACGTCCCCCTCTTCAAGGATAAGAATGACCGCATCGCAACGCAATTTGACCTCAAGATGCTTGAAGATGTCGGCATGGTCAAGTTCGACTTCCTCGGACTGCGCACCTTGAGCGAGGTTTACGACTGCCTTGCGAGAATTAAGGAAAACCACGGCAAAGAACTCTCGCTGGAGGATATTCCATTCGACGATGAAAAGACGTATGGACTCGTCAGTCACGGTCTCGTTGGAGGCCTCTTTCAGTTAGAAACATCACCGGGGATGCGGCGCGTCATCATGCAGATTAAGCCGAACAACTTTGAAGATTTCATACCCATTCCCGCGCTCTACCGCCCCGGTCCACTTGACAGCGGTATGATGGACAGCTTCATTCGTAGAAAACTGAAGGTTGAAAAGGTAGAATACCTCCATCCGACCCTTGAGGACGCACTAAAAAATACCTATGGGGTGTGTATCTATCAAGAACAGGTGATGCAGATCGCACGGGATATGGCTAATTTTACGCTGGGTGAGGCAGATGTGCTCCGAGATGCGATGGGCAAGAAGAAGATGGATGTCCTCAAGATGCAGCGTGAAAAGTTCATCGAAGGCGCGGTAGCCAATAACATTAAGGCGGAAGAAGCAGAAGAAGTTTATGAGTATCTTGAACCCTTCGGTCGATATGCCTTTAACCGATCTCACACCGTTGCTTATGCAATTCTCTCCTATCAGACCGCGTACCTCAAGACGCACTATCCCCGTGAATTCATGGCGTCGATGATGACCGGCGAATCGGGTGACAGCGACAAGATCAGAAAATACATGGCTGAATGTAGCGAACTGTCCGAATACCTTGAAACGCCAATCCAAGTCCTGCCGCCTGATATTAGTAGCAGTAGCAAGGATTTCACCGTCGTCGGCGACGACATCCGGTTCGGTCTCTCTGCGGTAAAAAATGTCAGCGACATCGCGCTTGAGGCAATTGTCGAAGCGCGGGAGCAGGGCGGTTCGTTCAACTCGCTCCAAGACTTCTGCGAGCGGGTCGATACAAAAGTGGTCAACAAACGGGCGATTGAAAGTCTGATTATGGCGGGAGCCTTTGATGCACTTGATGGACATCGGGCACAACAATTCGCGAGCCTTGAGCAGGTCCTGAAAGTGGCTCAAAGTACGCAGCAAGACCGGGAAAAAGGACAAATGGGGCTTTTCGGCGCAGCTGAAGAGATGCCGATGACGCAGGTAGAACTAGCTGATGTGCCAGAATGGTCACAGGACAATGTTCTGAGAAATGAAAAAGAACAACTCGGCTTCTATCTTTCCGGACACCCACTGGAGCAGTATGGGGACATTATGAAGTACTATACTACCGTTACCTCCCAAACGCTTGGGGAGCCTCCAAGCGGGACGGAGGTATACGCCGCCGGTCAGCTAATCTCAGTCCGTCTCACAAAGACGAAGAAGGGCGATCCGATGGCAATTCTCGTTGTTGAGGACTTGGAGGGGACTACGGATGTTGTTGTTTTCCCGGAAGCCTACAAAAAATCGGTCGATGCAATAGAGGAAGACGCGGTGGTATGGGTTCGGGGTAATGTCGGCGAAAATCGACGGAGAAATGGTGGCGGCGATGACGAAATAGAGGAGGACACCCATCAGATTCTGGCAGAAGAGATTTTGCTTATCGATGCGGTGGTCGAGCGATTGACATCAGCGGTGGAAGTCACAATCTCCGAAAGCGATGCGGTGAATCAAGAAAAGTTAGATACACTGCGGGATATCTGTGTACGTGCAAAAGGCGACCACGATCTGATCCTACGCCTACTTACTCCCAAGTATGGTGAGGTCATTGCACAATGCAGCTCACGCTACAACATTGCATTTCCGTCCCAAACGGTGTCGGAAATTGAAGCGCTCTTCGGCAGCGACTCCGTTAAACCGAGCAATCGTACCACCCGTGTCGGAGAGAAAACCTCGTCAATGAGTTATGTCGGATAGATCGTAACCGTACACGGATTTCATCGGGGGGTCATGTTAGGAAATCGCGCAACAGAAACCGGTTTATGGTGAATCATAGAAATAGTAGGACTTACGCATTTCCTCTTGAAGTCCCCCTGATAAGGGGGATTTAGGGGGTTGGCTGTGCATCGAGGGTGTATAAGTCATTATGGACTTTACCATAGTTCACTAGTACACTGTCAGATAAATGTAGCGCAAACTGTTAGTTTGCGTGCTAGGCTCACAATCTAAATGAGGTTTCAGAAAATAATTCGGTAATTCTATATTTTCCCCCAGGCTCGGTAGGTGCGGTTTTCAACCGCACCAGACATCGGTCGGAAATTACCGAAATTAATAAATTAATCTTCATACAGATTGTGGTACAAAAGCCTCCTTTAGATACCTCCCCCACAAAGTGGCTTGGCTATGGCTATCCAAGCCGAGCGGTGAGTGCTTTATCATGATTTATTTGACAGAGCACTAGTACACTGTCAGGTAAATTATGCTTGTGTATATTGATTGCAAGCAACCGATAATATATATAATAATTGCAAAACTTATCTGATTGAGTACTAGTTCATTAATGTGCCAATGAACCGGTTGTTTTCACGTTTCACGCATCACGTTTCACGCGCTTAACGTTTTGCACCCTCTTTTTCACATGAGTCCCAAGGGTCATCCAATGACTGTTGTTCCAAAAATTATCGAAGAAGAACTGCGCTTCAAATTCTATAGCGGAGAAGCATTTTTCCTCGCCTATAATAGGGGCAATACCCAATATGGCGATATGTATAAATCGCGTCCCGATTTCTATCCTGTTTACTCTCCGAGCGGACGCGAAGTCACATCTACCTGTGCCTACCGCTATAATCATCACAAGTCGATTTTCATCGGTCATGCGGACGTGAATGGAATTAACTTCTTCCATGACAACAACCCAACCCGATCAAACCTCGGCGACATTGTACTGGAACAGAGCCAGCATGAGATTGATGAGAGCGGTATCCACGTCGGGACACATAACGGTTGGATAACGAAAGCCGGGGTGCGTCTGTTGGAGGAGGAGCGTAACTTCACAGTGATTCCCGGTGAAGCGGCTCATATCATTGACCTGACAAGTACACTGATTGCAAGTCAAATGGATCTGACGTTCGGACAAGATAACCACGCATTTCTCGGTGTGCGCGTTGCCGATACGATGGACGTGGAAGATGGAGGGACAATCCTCAACGCCAACGGTCAGCGGGACGAGGAGGAAGCGATGCAGCAGTCCGCCGATTGGACCGACTATTCCGGAGTGGTTGCCGGTAAAACAGTCGGTATTACACTGATGAATCACCCGTCGAATCCGCCTTCGGCGTTCTTTACACGAAACTACGGTACGTTCCTAACGAACTTTACTTTGCTAGACCAATACCAACTTCCTCGCGGCGAACGTCTGACACAACGGTTTCGGATTCTCATCCACGAGGGAGATGCAACCGATGCTAATGTTGGACGTTATTATAATCAGTTCGTTGAAACGTCGCCGCGTTGGTAAGTAGTCTTTTGTACCACAATCTGTATGAAGTGTAAGTATTTAAATCGGTAATCATGATTTTCCTCGAAACACCTCGAAACATACGGTAGGCGCGGTTGAAAACCGCGCTGGTGTCAATAGCAAATTACCGAATTAATAAATTAATCTTCATACAGTTTGCGGTACATTATTCCTTGCTCCAGAGGATTGCAATGGATAAGGAGAATTGTTTTAGTGAACTAATGAACCAATGAACTAGTTGAGTCGCTTGTAGATCGAGATTCACATCTCGACAAAATACTGAACCGGTTCTGATGTGCCTTGAGACGATTTCAGCCTTCTGTAGGGGTAACCCTTGTGGTTACCCTGTGGTTTAATCATCGATGTGGGCAGGCACAAGTCGCTTTAGGTTGATACGCGATATATTGAGGTGAGTTTGGTTATTTCTGTGCAAGTTGCTAGTTTTGTAGGTTGGGTTGAACGGCAGTGAAACCCAACGTAATGAACCAATGAACTAATGAACTTACTAGGTCTCAACCATGCCTCTAGAAGCTCAAGTACAGCAGTTTAAGGAAAACTTTAACCGAATGGAGGCAGAGATCCACAAGCGCATCGTTGGGCAAGATGAGGTAATCGAAGGCGTACTACTCTGTCTCTTTGCCAATGGGCATGCACTCCTTGAAGGTGTGCCCGGTTTAGGCAAAACACAGTTGATTCATACCCTGAGCGAGGCACTCAGTTTGTCGTTCAACCGTATCCAGTTTACGCCGGACATGATGCCGTCGGACATCACAGGGACAATGCTCCTTGTCGAAGATAACCAAGGGCGGAAACAGTTTGAATTTCAGCAGGGACCTATATTTGCACAGATTATCCTTGCAGACGAGATTAACCGGGCGACACCCCGTACACAATCTGCGCTGCTGGAGGCGATGCAGGAACGTACCGTGAGCATCGCACGGACGAGTTATAAACTGGAAGAGCCGTTCTGTGTGCTTGCGACTCAGAATCCTATTGAGATGGACGGAACGTACCGTTTGCCAGAGGCACAACTGGATCGGTTTCTGTTCAAGCTCCAGATTAACTTTCCAGACGAAGCTGAACTTGGTGAGATCCTGCGCCGAACAACATCCGAGGCGGAGACCTCTATTGAGAAGATTAGTGATGCAGAGACAATTCGGTCAATGCGTCAACTCGTCCGGGGAGTGCTGATCGCTGAGCATGTGGAACGCTATATCATTCAGCTTATCCGCGCCACACATCCAGATAGCCCCAACAGCCCAGAGATGACAAGACAGTATGTTGAATTGGGGGCGAGTATTCGTGGGCTGCAAGCGATTACACTAACAGCGAAGATCAAGGCGCTACTTGATGGGCGTTACAATGTTGCTTTTGAAGACGTACAGTCGGTTGCACTGCCAGCCTTACGCCACCGTATCATTTTGAACTTTGAAGGCGAGGGAGAGGGCATCCAGACCGATGATATCATTAAGAATATCATGAGTTCCTTATAAACTGGTGCCGTTTGCCCCAGTGTTTACATTTTACCTATTGCTTTTGACATCTATGGTGAATTTTAAAAATAAATAGACACTTTCGCCTTTCGGTTTCGATCCCGATTTATCGGACGATGGAATCGGGAGACGGAATGTCTCATTAATTCTAAGGCCCACTATAACTATGTGGTATTTATTTGAAGAATCATTTTCCAATATTCGACACGGTGGTTTTGTTAGTTTCCTAAGTATTATAATTATCACCCTGACAGTCATAATCGGGAGTGCATTAATCCTAATTGGCAACTATCTACGCACGCAAATTGAAGGTCTTAAAGACAAACCAGCAATGATTGTCTTTCTTAAAGACAACGTCGGTGAGTCCCAAGGGCAGGAATTTCGCAGCCAAATTGAGAAGATCGATTGGGCTGCATCCGTGACTTATATTTCTAAAGAAGAAGCTCTTGAACGGGGTGAGGAGATGTTTGGTGAATTTGGAAAAACCCTCACAGAGGGTTTTGCGGATACTAACCCATTCCCCGCCTCGCTGGAGATTTATATTACAGATACGTTAGTAGCTCCGGAAAAATTGTCGCAGCATGTCAATCAAATTCGGTCCTTCAGTCAAGTGGAGGACGTCAAATTTGAAGAGGAGGCCTCTGAATTTATCCGCAAGTTGGAGATGGTACTTCTGGGGTTAGGTGGACTGATGGGTGGAGCTTCGGTAATTATCGTCTGCTTTTCTATTATGTTGACCGCCTACTTTCGTCGTGAGGAGATCCGAGTCATGAGACTGGTTGGGGCAACCTACTGGTACATCCGCGTTCCACTCATCGCCCAAGGCATCTTCCTAGGGTTTATCGGAAGTTTATCTGGAATAGTGAGTTTTTACACGCTGTTTCGCGTATTCGTGCCACGAATTACCGAGATACAGTTCATCCCATTAGATCAACTCGGTCTAATTATACTCGGAGGCGTTCTGCTCGGTTTACTCGGTAGCATCGCACCGATACGCAGATATGTAAACGTTTAGAAGCCTCAGTTTCCGACATTATAGTGGATTCAAAAAATAAATAAACACTGTCGCCCCCCCGGTAGGTGCGGTTTTCAACCGCACTGGTTTGGAGTGTCTCATTAATTCTAAAATCCACTATAAATTGTCAGTTCCGATATAAAGGGGGCTTACGCACCTACTATTGTAGTTGTCCGATTCATCAGACGTATTGGTGCATGGGCAGAATCCATACCCATTGTAGGCGGGACATCTTGCCCCGCAGTTTGTAGTAGTGCAATTCATTGCGCGTTTTTATGCCAGTTGAACGTCAGCGAAATCCCGATTTATCGGGGCAATAATATAGGAGAATTAAATGCCCCTACTCGTTTTGGGGTAAGGTTTGCATAAATTGCTCAAATAGTTGTATAATTTTATAGTGGATTCAAAAAATAAATAAACACTTTCGCCTCCCGGTAGGTGCGGTTTTCCACCGCACCGCATAGATGCCGTGGTGGGTTGAAACGGCGCAGTTGGAAACTCTGCTTGCGATCCCCCCGATAAATCGGGGTAAACTAATTATCGGGGAGTGCCTACCAATTTGGAGTGTTCCATTAATTCTAAGATCTACTATACTTGTAAAGATGTTGCTAACACCAGTTGACCGCTATCCACTCCAAAAGATAGTAAACCGATTTGAGAACAGAGGGGGGATAACAGATGCAACGAAGGGCCAATCTCGCACCTTTGATTTTAGGTGTCGTTGTCGTGTTAGGGCTAACACTGCTGATGGTATGTGTTGACGCACAGGCACGGATTGCCTTTGAATCTGATAGGGATGGGCACATTAAAAACAACTTTTTCGCTTATGAAATCTACGTGATGGACACCGATGGGAGTAATCAGCGAAATCTCACTAATAATCCCAATGATGATAGGGACCCCGCATGGTCTCCGGACGGCAAACGAATTGCCTTCGTGCGGCGTGGGGACATCTACGTGATGGACGGCGATGGTGGTAATCAACAAAGGTTCACTGAGGATCGCGCGCATAATGAGTCTCCCTCATGGTCTCCTGATGGCAAACACATTGTCTTCATGTCTAATAGGGCGGGGAACCTGGACATCTTGGTGATAGACGCTGATGGAGACAATCAGCGAAACCTCACCGAAAATAATGGCCGTTTTGACCAGGACCCCTCATGGTCTCCTGACGGTAAACACATTGCTTTTACTTCTTGGAGGAATGGGATAGGCGGAAACAAGGACATCTATGTGATGGACGCCGATGGGAGCAATCAGCGAAACCTCACCAAGCATCCCGATGCTGATTGGCAGCCCGTATGGTCTCCCGACAGCAAACGGATTGCCTTCGTGTCGAATAGAACTAAGGATCTGAATCGGGACATCTTCGTGATGGACGCCGATGGGAGTAATCCTCAAAACCTCACCAATCATCCCAATGATGACGAAAATCCTGCATGGTATAATCCTGTGCTTTCAGTTGCTCCTGCCGGTAAAACCCTCACGATATGGGGCCGCCTCAAACAGATTGACTGATAACTTCCACTATTCGAAGAACGGTGTTTAAGAATAAAAAACCGATTTGAGAACAGAGGAGGGATAACAGATGCAACGGAGAACCAATCTCGCCCGGTTGATTTTAGCTGGTGCTATAGTCTTGGTGCTGCCCCCGCTGATAGCAGTCGTTGACGTGCAGGCACAGATCGCCTTCGTGTCTCATAGGGAGGGGAACCCTGAAATCTACGTAATGGATGCCGATGGTGGGAATCAGCGTAGACTCACCAATCATCCCGATAAGGACTATTCACCCTCTTGGTCCCCCGACGGCAAGCGCATTATCTTCATGTCTAATAGGGATGGGCACACTCACTTGATACACGGTTGGTCCACTTATGAAATCTATGTGATGGATGCTGATGGGAGCAATCCTCAAAATCTCACTAACGATCGCAATGATGATAGGGATCCCGCATGGTCTCCGGATGGTAAGCGGATTGCCTTTGTGTCTAATAGGGATGGCTTTAAAAACGACGAGCTTGTAATTACTCACGAAATCTACGTGATGGATGCTGATGGGAGCAATCCTCAAAACCTTTCTAATGATCGCAATAATGATAGGGATCCCGCATGGTCTCCTGACGGTAAACGGATTGCCTTTGTGTCTAATAGGGATGGGCACTTTGAAAACGAATTTGGAATCACTGACGAAATCTACGTGATGGATGCCGATGGGGAGAATGAACAAAGACTCACTGAAAACCCCAAGAATGACTGGGATCCCGTATGGTCTCCTGACGGTACACGGATTGCCTTCTCGTCTGATAGGAAGGGAGACTTTGTAAACTTTGAAATCTACGTGATGGAGGCCAATGGGCAGAATGAACAAAGACTCACTGAAAACCGCGTTGATGACTCTGCGCCCTCATGGTCCCCCGATAGTAAACGCATTGTCTTTTACTCTAATAGAGAAGGGACCTATGAAATCTACATGATGGATGCCAATGGGAGGAATCTTCAAAATCTCACCAATAATCCCAATCATGACGTTAGTCCTGCATGGTTGAACTCTCCTTTCTCCGTTTCTCCCGCCGGCAGAAAGTTTGCGATGTGGGGACGGCTCAAACAGCCTGACCGATAACTTCCACTATTTGGAGAACGGTGTTTAAGGAAAAAAACTGATAGACTGTCTAGGTTCTGTTGACATTTTGAGGATGCTGATTTGACAAACGTTGTTACCATTGGATAATCTGATATAAGTAGCGCAAACTGTTAGTTTGCGGCTTGGTATCACCATCTAACAGATTGTACTACAAAAGACTCCTTTGCACTTGATAGGGATTGCCGTTTAACCGTTCAATTCAGCCTACGGGCTGCCAAATGTCAACACGCCCTAGCAACTTGCGTTATACCAACAGATCAGACTAGGAGAAACTTAAATGGCTAAATATCGAGTCGGAGTCATCGGCTGCGGAAGAAAGGGTGGGTCGCACGCCCGGGCATACGCGCTCAACCCCTTGACCGAAGTCGTTGCATTCGCTGACACCGATTCTGAGAACTTGGGACTGTACTGTGAATACTACGACGTTCCAGGGTACAGCGACTATCGAGAGATGCTTGAGAAAGAGCAGATTGACATCGCTGCGCCTATCCTACCGGTCAGACCAAACCCGGAGGTCGTCATTGGGTGTGCTGAAGCGGGTGTACGGGCAATCCTCTGCGAAAAGCCTATTGCAGCAACGCTCGCGGATGCGGATCGGATGGTGGCAGCCTGCCAATCGCGCGGCATCAAGTTCGGATCCGGTGACCTAGACCGAAATCTGCCACAATACTGGCAAGCCCTTGAGATCATCGAGTCGGGCGAGCTTGGCGAGGTCAAAAGCATCAACTTCATAGGCGGAAGCGGCACAGAAATGTCAGGCGGTGGCTGTCAGATTTTTAGTCTGATGCGCATGTTTGCCGGAGATGCCGATATCGCGTGGGTGACCGGTTGGGTAGCCGACGATCCAGAGAGCGATCATGACCAAGGTGTAGCGGGTTATCTGCGTTTCACGAACGGTATTGAAGCCTTCATGCACCGTGAACCTGATGCGAGGGGACGTGGATTTGAGGTTTCGTGCAGTCGAGGTGTATTCCGCAGCAATAATAGTTTGCTCAGCCTGTGGAAAGCGGACGGCGATATTGATCCATTGACGGGGGGATCACTCAAAAAGGTGGAGGGCGTGTTTCCCGAAACCAGCGTTTACGGCAGAATGAGCGGGGACTACGATGAGGACGGTTGGAGATGGCCCGGAGACCGAAACATTGCGAGCGTCCAGTCCATCGTTGATGCGCTTGAACAGGACAGCGAGCCAAGAGGCAGCGGCGACAATGGGCGTAAGGTGCTCGAAATCGCTATTGCCCTACGGGAATCGCATAGACGCGGACACGCACCAGTGAGGCTCCCCCTTGAAGACCGCAGCCTTAGACTGTTCCCGAAAAGTTCGCGGATGGATAACAAGAAGCCTCAGATGGGTAGGGAAGCCTACATGCCGCAGGTTCAAGGGAAAAAGCAAACGTAGACAGTCTCCGACCCTTATCCGTTTAGACTCCGTTGACATTTTACAGCGGTTGTAGTGAACAACGATCGTTGTTCACTACGATGGTCCCCACCGGCACATAGAAGCGCGTATATTTCGTAGGGAACGGAGATCTCCGTTCTATTTATCTTCAATCACTGGGGTAATGCGTCCGAAAGCCATCAAAATTGGCACCATTTTCAAATGTCAACACGCCCTAGCCAATGAGTTAGGGCTATTTATGGTGGATTAGAGAAATAAGTAGACATTTACCAATAACTCCAACCTTTGTGAAGCTTGAAAAGTCCCCCTGATAAGGGGGATTTAGGGGGTTGGCTGTGCATTGGGAGTGTCTAAGTAATTCTAAAATCTACCATAGTTTTCCATTTTTTGACCGATTTTGGCGGGTAGATAGCAGATTGACCCCTAACCTGTAGGCGGGGCATCTTGCCCCGCCCGAAGAATTAAATGACCCTAGCCAATGAGTATAAGCAATCCAGCCCTGTGCATACTGCATGGGGCTTTTTTGTTATGTGGTGTTGCGAAAATCAGCCATTATCCCTCTGGGGTTGTGCTATAATGACACGAGTTGCTAGTACTCTGTCAGGCAGATTATGGTTGTGTATATTGATTGAAAGCAAACAATAACATATCAGGACTTGCCCAGCCGAACGGCCAAAGCCATTTCTCCCCCTTTAGCTGGCACTGAGCGGTGTGTGGGAGGGGCATCCCTGCCCCGATACGCCCGATGAATCGGGCAGCTACAATCTGGAATGCGTAAGTCCTATAATTGTAAAACTTATCTGACTGAGCACTAGTACTCAGTCAAATAAATTATGTTTGTGAGTGATGATAAAAACGTTTGAACTTATTCCGTGCGTGATTAAGAGTAAACTGCCAGTTGACCCGTACTTTTTTTCGATTTCGATCTTCCACCCAAGCGTTGATTTGTCGCTCTAACTCCGCGATCTGCCCAATGCGTCGAGACAGACACTGCCTTGAGAGCACGGACAACTCAATCTCAACCATATTCAACCACGACGCGCTTTTGGGGGTGTAACACATGTCAAACAATTGGGTCAATTCAAACGCCACTGATGGTTCAAAGGTTTGATAGAATGCTGACGGCGTATGGGTGTTTAGGTTATCCTGAACCAACCCAATCTGAGTTGCGTTTGGATAATGTTGAGCGACTTTCTGTAAAAAATGTGCATAATCGGTTTTGGTGCGACGGTGTCGCACCTCTACGATGCGTTGACCGGTTAGAGGTTCAAAAGCGATGAACAGACTTGCTACACCGTTGCGCTTATAATGATGATCTTGTCGCTTGGGTGTATTTGATTTCATCGGTATCGGTGTAATGATGTCATCAATTAACTGGCAAGGTCTTTCGTCAATACAAACCACCGGATACATCGAGTCATAAGGGAGTTGATATAGATGTAAGATGGCTTCCATCTCCCATAAGAACTCAGGAGTTATCTGTCTAATACACCATTGCTTTTTCAGGTGAGGCTTCAATTGGTTTTTTTTAAGATGCCCCCCACCGTTTCGTGGGAAATATCATCAACAACATCTAACTCCACTAAGTGGTCCGCTAGCAGGCGCAAAGACCACTGGCTATGTCCTTCTGGCGGATCGCTGCAAGCTAAGGCGGTGATTTGTGCACGTTGGTAACCATCGAACTTCAGTGGTCTACCACTACGAGACAACTCCTCAATAGCCGTCTCTAATCCACCGGTGGCAAACTTTTGTCTCACACGGCGAATTGTCGCTCGACTGACATCGAGCACTTCATGAATCTGATGGTCCTCCATCGCGCCTTTAGGACGATTTTGGTCAGAAAGTAGCAGGATACGGGCGCGCGCTAACTTTCTCGCAGAGATCGCGCCTCGTCTGCAGAGGGCTTTTAGCGCCTTCCGTTGACCGGGAGATAAGGTCACTGGATATTTGTAAGTTGGCATGGTCTCCTCCATTCGTTGACAGTGAGTTGTATCAGAAGCAATAGGGGGCAATACCATCATACCATACCAACAGGAAAATGCAAAACTTATCTGACTGAGTACTAGGTTCTGTCAAATAAATCATGATAAAGCACTCACCGCTCGGCTTGGATAGCCATAGCCAAGCCGCTTTGTGGAGGAAGTGTACTGCCATCGGAAATTTGGACCACTCTCTAACCCAAGATTGTGATACAATTGCAATCGAATTGAAAGGAGCTTTCCGATGGCAAAACGGAGAAGATTTACCCCCCAATTTAAGGCGGAAGTGGTTATAGAGGCACTTATGGGTCCAGGATCACAAGCCGAACTGTGTCGCAAACACAACATCAGCCAAGAACAACTATCGAAGTGGAAACACCAACTGATTGACAATGCAGCGACTCTATTTGAATCCAACGACAAGCCCTCTAATGACTCTCAACAGCAGATTGCTCAACTGGAACAACTTGTTGGCAGATTGACCATAGCATTAGACATCCAAAAAAAAGCCTCGACTTGGCTCAATTGAGTCGGTCTCAAAAGCAAAAGATGGTTGAGACTTTGCACACCGATTACTCGGTTCGACAGATTTGTGAGGTTCTCGGTTTCAATCGGAGCAGTCTCTATTATCAACCCAAAAGTGATGCTTCTGAACAACGGCTACGAGATGAGATAGAGAAACTATCTGCCCGTTATCCAACATACGGCTATAGGCGTATCACACAATTGCTATTGCGTATGGGATACGCCGTCGGTTACAAAAGGGTCGCTCGATTGATGAAAGCTAATAATCTTTCAGTTGCCGTAAAGCGGGCGTGTCAAACCACTGAATCGTTTGACGGTTTAGGGCAATGGGTCAATCGACTAGATAATCTTGACATCTGTCGTCGCAACCAAGTGTGGGTCGGTGATATTACCTACGTCCGGCTCAAAGAGCAATTCATCTATGTTGCAGTGTTAATGGATGTATTCACTCGAATGGTAAGAGGTTGGCAGGTGAGTCGGCACTTGACAGAACCTCTCACATTGAGACCATTGCAACAGGCATTAAGCCAAAGCGTTCCAGAGATTCACCATAGCGACCAAGGGGTTCAGTATCTTTCAACAACTTATGTTTCCACGCTCATCGGTCATGGGATTGACATTTCCTTAGCTCATAGAGGGCGACCTTGGGACAACGGCTATGCCGAAAGATTCATACGAACCCTCAAAGAGGAAGAGGTCCATCTCAATCAATACGACGATATGAGCGATGCCAGAGCCAGAATTGACCATTTTATTTTACAGGTCTATAACCACAAAAGACCTCATTCAGCGTTAGGCTATTTAACGCCCGTTGATTTTGATAAACAACTCTTGGGTTAACTTGCACCATTTATGGCCCTAATTAACAGGGGCAGTACACTCTCTTTAATTAAGCGGTTTTGGGAGCATATGAAACAGGTGGTGTTTGACAATTACTATTTTGGAGATGAATCCAATTTAGAGGAGGCAGTCCATCTGTTCTTCAAGGAACACAATACCCAACCTCCCTCTGATTTAACAATTGATTTTCGATTGTCCAAAAACTTATCTGAGGATTGAAAATACCTTAAAATAAGTTTTTGGACAATCCTACTTTCAAAATACAGACTATAGGCGAAGGGGACAAACACATTTGTCCAATGTCCAATTACTTACCTGAAATCACTTAGCTAACATGGACTTACCTCCTATTTGGTGGTTGGTGCTTCTTGGGTTACTTTATTCTTTGCCTTGTCAATAATTTTCTGTGATTCTTTAGAAAGTTTATTCTTCGTTGCATCGGACAGTTCAGTAATATCTTCACCGATATTGCGCTTAATAGCGTCTTGGATATCCTGCTCTAGCAACTTGATTTTATCTTTGTCTTTATCAGCGGCTTTGAGAAGTTTAATTGCTAACGGCAACGGTAAAACAACAGGTCTTAAGCTGTAATCGTTCGTTGGATACAGTGCCACGACTTCATTATCGGCAATCAACATTTTTCCATGATCACTACGATGTACCGTGTGTTTGCCGTGGGGCCATAACGCATAACGATCAGAGGTTCGCTTGTTGAGGAACAATAATATGTGTTCGCCGACTTCAAACTCCGGCTGATCAGTCTGTCTTTCGGTTATTGACACGTTTTCGACAGGATCAATATACTCACCGCCGAGATACATGACCTTCACCTTGTTCTGACCAGCGTTCGGTGTTCCTTTGATTACCTTCGACACTTCAACAGTAACGTCCGTTGTGACCTGCTCTCCGCGATCTGTGTCTATGATACGCATCACATAGTCTTTCTGGACAACACGCCCGACAACAATAATCTCGCACGTCTTTGCGAAACTGGAGAGCGCGAAACTTTTCTGGTATTCGTTAAACCAAGCAAAAGTGGTGTTTGGCATAAACAGAGCCAACGACAAACCGCTAATTACTGCTATAACTGCAAATCTTTTCATTTAGCATTCACCCTTTCGTTTGTTATAGTTAAAAGTGAATTCACCACTTGGATTCTGACAACATCGTGAAGATTGTCATCAGAAAAGCTTTCAGAATCACCAAATACCAAGCTTACTGCGTCCCGTTCCAATTTGGCTTAAACAGCGTGGCCCGTGAATCGTTAACCCCATTACTTTGTTCTCCTTCTATTTTATAAGGATTAAAAATAAGATACAACTGAATATGTACTGCTACGACTACTGCTTAAATCTGTTTTTTATCACCTCCTATTCCTTAAGCGTAACGGACTATGAATTTCTGCCAACATATCCGCCTCGCCGTCGCGGCGGATCCGGACACAATACAGCACCTGCTTATACCGCCGCCTTTCTCCTTTTCACGTCTCACTCAGCTCTCTCCCTCTGATTCCGCCCCTGGTCTCGGAACGGACGTTTCGGCAACTCTCCCCGCATCACGGGGGTCATCTCAAAATGCACAATCTCATGATTTCGAATCTTCAGCTGCACCGTGCCGAACCGGTTTTCTCGCCTGAACCGCTCAATCTGTTCGATGATTGGATCCCAAAAGTCTCTATGTCGCATCGCGCCCTTTCCTAAAACAAAAACCCCCAAACAGAGCAGTGATGGGAATTCATTGGTCCACCGGCTCATTCAATGAACTAATGAACCTATGAACTAATGAACCAACAAAGATACCGCCCCATCCGGGGTAGATCCACGCAGATATTTCGATGGGTATCACTTCGCCTTGTTTTATCAATACAGAAAAATTATACCAAACTTTTTGGCCATTTTCAATCATTTATTTGCTATATATTAAATAAATTTCTATAAATTATTCTATTTAGAGGTTTTATTCCTTTTCAACAACGGAGGTCTCTGCAACCGGAAATGGTGTAAGTCGCCTACCCGTAACGGCTTGACAATTTTCGGATGTATCCACTATAATAGCCAATGCACAGGGGGCTACGGAGGTTTGCGATTTCCGCCGCGCGGGGATCAGATGAACCGGAGGGAAATGCCATGAAAACCTTTGACATCAAACGACATGCAACCGAATTGGAACAGGACGGCTATACCGTTATGCACAACGTGATACCGTCATCGGAACTTGAAGCGACCAAGCAGGCAATCGAAGAGACATTGGACGCCGAAGAAGCCATCGGCCGCAAATACGGCTTGCAGAACGAAAATCTTCGACATGCGTTCAACGTCCAAGGCAAGCATCCACATTTCTACGGGATGCTGCTTCGCAACCCGGCACCGATCAAGGTAGCCCGTCGCCTGCTCGGCGAGGATATGTTCGCCCACGACGTAGTCATACGAACCCCAATGCCGACAGGTAAAAAGGACGCAACCCGACTGGGCGGCAATCTACACGCTGACTGGGCAGACTTCACTGTGAAACCTTTCATCGGCGGTGCCCACTATCCGATGGCAATTCAGTCTGTGTGGGCACTGGTTGACTTTACAGAGGAAACGGGCGCGCCAATGATCTGGCCCCGCTCACATCTATCCCTCGAAATTCCACCCGAAGAACCGGAAACCTTACCACCGGGCGGCATTATCGCTGAAGCACCGGCGGGATCGGTATTCCTGTGGGATTCGAGCCTATGGCACACTGCCGGAATCAACTCCAGTGATAGCCCACGATACGCACTGATTTTCTACTTCCAGCGGTGGTGGATTAAGGGGTTTAACGATTCCTACCGCTATGTGTCACCGGAGGTCCGTGCAGCAATGACGGAAGCCGAGCGGCGGATATGGGGCCTTGAGGCTGGGGTTCCACCGAACACACACTTCAGAGGCATGACCGAGGAACAGATTGCTGCGCTGACACCTGAAGAGAAGGCGGTGCTCAACATTGCACCGTTCTAGCCCAATCGCACGTAACCTAAATCAAGGAAGGTCTATTCCGCATGAGCCAAATACAATCACCACAACTAATCGAAGCGCTGCGACAGTATGATAGCGCGACAGTTGCCAATGCAATTGAACACTTTGAAGTGCGCGATCCGACCATGGGCTATGCCAATAATGAATTAATCTGCCAGATACCTGAGATCGGGACACCGATGGTCGGCTACGCTCTCACGGTGACAGCCGATACCACCACGCCCGGCGACACAAGATCCTCGCGCGTTGATGATCTGGTCGAAGCGATTGATCTCGCGCCTAAGCCGTCGGTACTCGTTGTCCAGCACGTCGGGCATGACCGCAAGCGGTGCTGCCTGTTCGGCGATATGTTCTGCACGATCGCAAGCAAATTGGGCTGCGTGGGATTCGTCACCGATGCCAACGGTCGTGACCGAAGCGCCATCCGCCAACGCACACCGGATTTCCATGTCTTTTCGACCGGGTGGGTCGTCTCGCACGGTTACGGCGTGTATATCGACTTCAACGTGACGGTATCGGTCTGTGGTTTGACCATTTCACCGGGCGATTTGCTGCACGGCGACGAAAGTGGTCTGGTCTCCGTTCCCATCGACATCGCCGCAGATGTGGTGAAACGATCGGAGGCGGTTCATGAGGAGGAAGCAGAGTATTTCGATTTCCTAGAGAGCGATCGTTTCAACATGGCAGAGCTCAAGCGCCGCATCATCCCCCACGAGTAGCTCTATTATACGCAAGTTGCTAGTTGATAGATCAAGCACTATAAACCGAGTTTTTTCTTCAAAACTCGGTTTCTGTCTGATTTTAACCACTTGGGTTATGTTATAGAATCCCAATAGCAGTGCAAATGTTACCAATCATGGCGCAGATTGCCGAATCTGCGATCCCCCGTATTGTATTACGCTTCGTTTCACAATTCAGACAAACATCAGAACAACAACTAGCAACTTACATTATTATACGTTTAACGATTTTTTTTGATAACAAGGAGATGTAACATTGAAAATTACCGATGTCAAGACATTAGTCATGGGCACCAGTTGGCGCAACCTGACTTTTGTTAAAGTGGAAACTGACGAAGGATTGACCGGTGTCAGTGAGGTACGGATGAACAACCGCACAGACGCGCTGCTCGCATATCTCGATGGTGCGAAGAAGCGGCACGTTATCGGTAGCGATCCGTTTAATACTGAGGACCTCTACCTGCGGATGTTCCGTAACGATTATGGACGTGCCGGCGAAATTGTCGCAACGGGAATTAGCGTGGTCGAAATCGCGTGTTGGGACATCATCGGGAAGGCACTCAACCAGCCGGTGTATCGACTGCTCGGAGGCGCATGTCGCGATAAGATGAAGGCGTACGCCAACGGTTGGTACAAGGTGGAACGCACCCCCGAAGAATTTCACGCCGCCGCCAAACCGGTACTGGAAAAAGGTTACAAAGCACTCAAATTTGATCCCTTCGGCGCTGGCTTTTATGAACTCTCTTACGAGGAAAGACTGAGATCCGTCTCGCTGGTCGAAGCGGTACGCGATTCCGTGGGACCCGAGGTGGAGATCCTGATTGAGATGCACGGACGTTTTAGCCCGGCAATGGCTATCCAGATAGCCCGCGAACTGGAACCGTTCGAGCCAAGCTGGGTTGAGGAACCGGTCCCGCCCGACAATCTCGCAGCACTGGCAAAGGCAGAGGGAAGCATTAATATTCCCGTCGCCACCGGCGAACGACTCCACCACAAGTTTGAGTACCGCGAACTGATCAATCTCCAAGCGGCGGATATCCTCCAACCCGACATCACACAGACAGGCGGTTTCCTCGAGACGAAGAAAATCGCCGCGATTGGGGATATGTGTTATATGCTCGTTGCGCCGCACAATGTGGGTGGTCCGGTGTCTACTGCAATCGCATTGCACTTCTCCGCTTCCACGCCTAACTTCAAGATTCAGGAACATTTCAACGACTTCTCAGAGGCGTGGGTCAAAGAGGCAGCGACCGGTTGTCCCGAAGTGATTGACGGCTATTTCAGCTTGCCGAACGGTCCCGGTCTCGGTATGACGCTAAACGAAGACCTGATCGCCGAACATCCTTATCGTGAGGGATCGTTTAATCTGTGGGAAGATGATTGGCATCGTCGTCAGTATTGATCCGTGAAACGTGATGCGTGAAAAACCTATTTTAGGACGGGACACAGTTAGATGAACTATGAAGAATGGGAAAATTCGGTTACTGATGAAATCACTAACGATTTCTTATGGAAGATGGAGGCTTATCGTTGGGGATTATTTGCGGCCGATGTAGGGTGGCACAACGCAGCTAAGCTGATGCGGGATAAACGTACGCTTGAAGTGTCAAACCAACTTTACCGCGCCCTGGGTTCTATTAGTACAAACCTCGCCGAAGGTTCTTCACACGACACCGGTAGAGATAGAGCCCGTTTCTATGAATACGCACTCGGCTCCGCTAGGGAGAGCCGGGATTGGTATTACAAGGGCAGACACATACTGGGGCCCGCGGTCACTCCCCATCGCTTGAGCCTTCTGACCCAAATTATTCGGCTGCTACTGACACTGATTCCACAACAACGTCAGGGGATTGTGCGTGAAGCTGGGCACACTTACAAAATGGAAAACATAGATTCTATTTTACAAAATGTTCCTTTCTCCTAATCACGCATCACGCATCACGAATCACGTTTCACGCTTTTTGTACTTTCTCTTGACATGAGCCGAACACTTCACCCAACTAGCAAAAATGTTATCCCACCGAGGGTTATCTGCTTTGTCCTCTTTCTAGCGATGCTTTGGGGTGGTAATGCTGTCTCCCTCAAGATTGGACTCCAAGAATTTTCCCCATTCGCCTCGGCGGGGCTCCGGTTTACGATCGGGCTTGTCCTTATTGCGAGTTGGGCTTTGGCTAACGGCATATCAATCAAGCCAAAGCGGCACGAGTACCTGCGACTGTTTTTGACTGCCATCCTATTCATAACGCAAATCGCTGCGCTTAATGTGGGGGCGGACTTTACGCGTGCGGGTAGAACCGCCGTCATGACAAACACCTACCCGCTCTTCGTCGCGCTTATCGCACACTTCGTTGTGCCGGGCGATCACATGACCCGCCGGAAGGCGCTTGGATTGGCTTTCGCCTTCGGTGGAGTCTGTTTCGTATTTCGAGACAACTTCATTGGCGGCACAGGCGAATTCCTGACTGGCGACCTGCTAACACTGTTTGGAGGGTTTTTACTCGGACTCCTTATCGTTGTCACCAATCGCCTGATCCAGCATATCAATACCTACTGTGTATTGGTATCGCAGATGGTCATCGGCGTCCCCGCCTTTTTCACACTGAGCGCAATTTTTGAGGGAAAAGCGGGATACGGCTTCTCCTATCCTGCGTTATTTGCAATTCTGTACCAAGGTGCCGGAATTGCAGGCTTCTGTTTCGTCGCATGGACGCTCTTGCTCAAGGACCATCCACCCAGCCGACTCTCTGTATTCTTTTTTACAACACCACTCTGGGGAATCTTGCTAAGTAATCTCTTGATCGGTGAGCCGATTACTACTGGTCTCGCTATTGGGGCAGTATTGGTCGCGCTCGGTATCTACACCATTAATCGCTCTCCAAGCAATTATCGGGCAATTCGCCGAAAACCGACGTAGGGCGAGATTCATATCTCGACATCTTCATACACGACGATCACAGGTTGAGAAACCTGTGACTACGAAAGGCTGTCGATTTTGGAAAATCAACCTACAATAGGGCAACCACAAGGGTTGCCCCTACGGAGGATGTGCCAATGTAGGGGCAGGTCTTGTGCCTGCCCAAAATCGTCTCGGAACGAAGATGGGTTCAATTTGCCAAATGTAGCGCAAACTGTTAGTTTGCGGACTGGGATCATCCCGATAAATCGGGATGTTACAAAAGACTATCTACTTTTAATGTCGGTCTATTTTTTGGATTCACCATAGTTCATTAGTGCACTGGTTCATTACGTATCACGAACTTTTTTCTTGACCCAGACTCGGATTTGCATATAATCAGAGCCGTGTCGAAAGGTGTCGCTCAACAGACATTCACAAATCACGGAGGAGAGACCGGTGCGCATCACGCATGTAGAATCCATCACCCTGAAACACGCATTTGGACCATCTGAAGTGGGGATAAATAGAGAGTGGACAAATGTTCTCATACATACCGATGAAGGTTTGACCGGCTTCGGTCGAGGCGGAAACCCAGAACTCATTTCTCGTGACCTCGCTCCCGTTCTCATCGGTCAAGATCCGCGACAAATTGCCCGACTCTGGGATCAGATGTACGAGTCGGCATGGCGGTATCGCGGACCGGGACGCGCTGCCATGTCCTCCATAGGCGCGCTGGATATTGCGCTGTGGGATCTGTACGGAAAGGTGTGCGGGCAGCCGGTGTGGCGACTGCTCGGCGGTTACACGGATACAGTCCTCGCCTACGCTGATGGTATCGGCTACATCGATCAGTCCCCAGAAGAGGTTGCCGCAGAAGTCCGAGAGCATGCCGATCTGGGCTACGATGCGATTAAGCTGCACTTCAACAGCTGCACACCCCAAGAGGTGTTGGATAAGGTACACCTTTCGAGGGATGTCCTCGGACCCAATAAAAAACTGATGATAGACGTATCTCGCGCTTGGTCTGGGAAGGTGGCGGTGGAGGCTGTCCGTGAGCTTGAACCTTATAACCTGTATTGGATAGAGGAGCCGGTTCGGCTCGACGATGAGCCGCTCTACATGCGAATGGTGCAGGAAGCGACGAGTGCTATAGTCGCTGGTGCAGAGGGCGAGGGAACCCTCTACGGTATAAGGAGACTCATCAATGAAGGTGCGCTCCAACTGGTGCAGACGGACATCCTGATTGGCGGTGGTTATACGGGACTAATGCGAATCGCGGCACTCTGCGAGGCGTATCACCTGCCCATCGCACCACACGGTGCACAGTTCCCAGATGTCAACTGCCACCTTGTCGCGGCAGTGCCGAACGGTCTGATGGTGCCTGCGTGTCCGAGTTGCGAGCCGTTCCAGATCTGGTCGAAGCTATATGATCCGCCATTCCAAGTGGTGGACGGACAGATTGCCATGACCGATAAACCGGGGTTGGGATTAAAACTAGATTGGGACTTCATCAATCGCCACCGTGTCGATAGTGCATAGGTTCATTAGTTCATTGGTTCATTACGTATTACGCATCACGTTTCACGTTTTTAACAGTTGCAAACTAGCACCGTTGGTCATGTATACGGGAGAAAAGGACTATGAATCAGGAAGACATCAAATATTTTCAACGGTTCGGATTTATCCAGTACAAGGGTTTGCTGTCGCCGGCGGAGATGGCGACAATTTCCGACGCCTTCGATGAGGGAATGCAGTTGGCACGCAAAGGCGCACCACCACCGCAAGCGGGAGAGAAAAGACAGCAGATTGTCCCCTTCTTCGACTACTACCCAGAAGTGCTTTATCCCCTGCTCGACCATGAAAAGATTGTAAACATTTTTGCGGGCTTGATGGGCGAAGACTTCATCCTAACCCTCAGCGAAGGGATTATCCATACCGGTGGCTCCCCGTGGCATCACGACG
Source organism: Candidatus Poribacteria bacterium (assembly GCA_965208425.1). Taxonomy (GTDB): domain Bacteria; phylum Poribacteria; class WGA-4E; order WGA-4E; family PCPOR2b; genus PCPOR2b. Next base: position 2,211,885 of record OZ242335.1, read on the forward strand.
CCTACGCCCCGGAGGGTTATTTCAGTATGCGGGCGGCAATCTATCTGGATCCACTCGGTCCCGAAGACGGATGTCTGACCGTTATCCCCGGAAGCCATTTCAAGGAATTTGGGGAGGCAGTTAACCAGATGAAAGATGAACTCGGTGCGCTTCCCGACGAGATGCCGGGACGCTATCCGCTCTGCAACGAACCGGGGGACGTGCTCTTCATGAACCACAAAACCTATCACGCCGCTCTGAGTGACAAGTACGGCAGACGCGCTATCCATATCAACTGTGTCCCGAACACAACGCCTGAGAAGAATCAGGAACATTTTGACTGGCTCATGAAGTTTCTCGCTGGGGAGACGAAAGGCTGGGGACGATTCTATAGCGACCGCCTGATTTCGACCGCAGGTCCTCGCCGCCAAAAGATGATGGAGCGAGCCATTGAACTGGGCTTCGGCAATACGGGACCTATCACTCAATTGCAGGATTTGCGCTAAAGTAGTAGGCATACTTCGTATGCCGTAACCCTTGTGCAAATGATGACAGGGCAGAGCGTGTCTACTCTGTGTATAGCAGTTCATTAGCACTTGTAGATCGAGATTCATATCTCGACACAGGACTTTACGCTACATGTGTACCACAATCTGTATGAAGTTTAAGTATGTAAATCGGTAATCCCGATTTTCCCCAGGCCCGGTAGGTGTGGTTTCCAACCGCACCGCATAGGCGCGGTTTCCAACCGCGCTGGTGTCAATAGCAAATTACCCAATTAATTTTTTTAATCTTCATACAGTTTGCGCTATTTATGTCTGATTGCCCGATGATTACAGCAAGACTGGCGATTTTCCAAAATCGACCTACTTAACCCTACCGAAATCCCTTGTGGCTTGATGATTTAGGAAAAGGATTTTTATCATGACAAACGAAGAAAAATTCCTCGTCGATCTCGAAGGATATCTGGTCATCAAAGATGTCCTGACGTCAGGCGAAGTTGACGAACTGAACACAATTATCGATCAGGGGGATCGCTCCGGACATCCGACCCGTTGGGGTGAGTCGTTCAGAAAGCTGATTGACCATCCGACGATCTTGCCCTACCTTATTGAATTGCTCGGTCCCACATTCCGCCTCGATCACGATTACGCCATTTTTATGCACGAGGGAGAGAATCGTGGGAGGCTGCACGGTGGAGAGGATGGCGGACGCCCTGGGGGACCTGAGGGCGATCACTGGTACAAATACCGAGATGGGGTCATCCGAAATGGACTGATTGTGATGACCTACTGCCTATCCGATGTAGGGGAAGGCGATGGTGGATTCTCGTGCATACCGGGGAGCCATAAGAGTAACTTCGCCACCTGCCTGCCCACAGATGTACGGAATTTCGATCGCCCCGCACATTACGTTGTCCAGCCGGCCGCCAGAGCCGGGGATGTGATTTTCTTCACCGAAGCTGTCATCCACGGAACAATGCCGTGGCGTGCAGCGCATGAGCGCCGATCGTTGCTCTACAAATACAGTCCCGGACACTCAGCATGGTCTGGAAACTTCTACGACCTCAGCGAGTTTGGCGAGTTGACGGAACAGCAAAAACGGATCCTATCGCCGCCCTCTATCGGCAATCGTCCCAACGTCATTCAGGACGAATGAAATGTGAGAAATGAACTATAGTGAATTCAAAAAATAAATAGACATTAAAAGTAGAAGTTTTTTGTACCACAATCTGTTAGATTGTGATCCCACCCCGCAAACTAACAGTTTGCGCTACAGTGTCTCATTAATTCTGAGATCCACTATAATGAACTCTTGAACCAATTTAGGGAGCTAACTATGCGTTTTGGAATGAGCGGAACATTTTTGCCAAGTAATATGGATGACTTCACGCCGGAGATCGCAAAGAAGGTCAGATCCTTCGGATTTTCGGGTGCGTTTACCCGTTTTCGTGAGAACGATCCATTTGAAACAACAACCGCCCAATGCCACAGGGTCCGCGATGTCTTGGCAGATGAGGGCATTCAGATGTATCAAACGACAGGCTATTGGCAGTGCTTGATTCACCCCGACGAGACGGAGCGGAAGAAAGCGGTGCGCACAGTACAGGAGGCACTCAGAGTTGCCGGCGATATTGGGGCGCGGGGTATCGACACTGGACCGGGATCGATGAGCCCCACGGGACCGTGGAACCCTCACCCTGACAACTGGAGTCAAAAGAGCAAGGATCAGCTAATCAAAAGTCTGCGGGAGTGTGCGAAAGCAGCGGCAGATAATCAGGTTTACCTCAGCTTGGAGGGGCATCAACTCGTCGTGCTTGCAAATGAGAAGGTCACGAAGGAAATTCTTGATGCGGTCGATTCACCGTGGGTCAGATCCGATCTGGATCCAGCAAACTGGGTGACGCTCCAGACGGTCTACAAGACCGGAGAATACATCGATCGGATATTCGATACGCTCGGTCAACATATTGTGAGTGGCCATGCGAAGGACATCACGCTCACCAACGAACATACCCTCCACCTGCCGACCTGCGCGGCTGGAACGGGAATGCTGGATTTCGGAGCCTATATCCGCCGAATGAACGCGCTTGATCCAGAGTATCCGCTGATTGTCGAAGGTGCCCAAGAGGCGCAATTGCCGGAGGTCAGCGATTTCCTGCATCGGACAGCAGCAGAGCTTGGGATTCAGGTTACTCAGTGAAACGTGAAGCGTAATGCGTAAAACGTGAGTGTAGAAAGAATCCGCCAATCTACTCCAATCTTCACTAATCTTTTTTGGATTTGTGTAGATTCGCGTAGATTCGCGGATGGCTGAGGGATTTCGCTACGTTTGACCTGTAGATCAAGATTCATATCTCGACATAAGACTGTCGATTTTCCAAAAGCGATCTACAGCAGGGAAACTATAGCCCCAGAGGGGCAACAGGTGTATAGCAACGCCGGTCTCCTACATACCCAAAGCCCCAGAGGGGCGACAGATATTTAAAGCCTTGTAGGTCGAGATTCATATCTTGACACGAAACCGTCATACAGGCTCCAAATAATCGTTGAGAAATTACATTGAAAATCGTCTTGTCCGTTCAGCTCAACCCTTATCCGTAAAATGGAGCACGAGCATCATAACAGCAATCCCGATGAAACCGATCATAGAAAATATGGGATATGCCGCCAAAAGTCCAACCATCATAAAAAGCGATAAGATCACAATTCCCACAGCCAGCAAGAGATAGTAAAATATTCTCTTCATTTCGACACCTCCCTGACTCAAGCGACACCCGTAGGCATTCCTTCCGAAATGCACTGATAGATTTTGCCGGCATGTGTGTGTCGAGATTCACATCTCGACACACGACTTATCCTTTTTTGGATTTGTGTAGATTCGCGTAGATTCGTGGATGGCTTAGACTCGTATTGAAAATTATTTAGACTCTGAGAAATAGAATGATGGGTATGGAAATGCTGTGATTTGTAGGTTGAAATGCTTTTTTACATCGAGCACATTAGAGAAAATGCGGACAAATGTCCAACCCGACTGTTGGACGACAAAGAAGATGCGTTTGCCGTTTTCTGTGTTAAGCATATATACGGGTCGCCCATCAATCCAACTGTATTCGGGCAACTCCCGATAGCCTAACGCATAAATCGCCTCGTGCGGGGTGAGGCGTCTATTGGCATAGAACGAGAGCATAACCACTTTGTCGTTCAGAATGCCCGCGGTTAAGCCTCTAAACCGATATTTATCTCCATAATCGTAGGTGGGTGTGTCGTTTTCTATCGTTTTCTGCGCTTCTCCCAGTATCGGTTCGATATCGGCATGGAAGGTCAAGAAGTTTTCGCCGATCAAGCGATCGATTCCACTCATCTGTTCAGGTGTCACGTCAAGTTGAGGTATGGGGGCAGCGCACCCGACTAGCAGGAGTGACAGGTACGCAACACAGACAACGCGCAGCAGCATAATTGCCCCTCCTTCATTGTAGGAAACTTTTGATAGGCAGTTTTAACCGCCCTCGGTTGCATCAGGCCAAAAAGAAGCGGAACGCAGATCTGCGTTCCCTACGAAGAATTAACCACACTAAATTGTTAGGGTCGGGAAAGATGCCCGACCTACGGGTGTAGTGGGTATCGATAAGGAATTAGGAAGTCCAATCACGCGCGAACTGCACCAGCAGCCGCACACCGTATCCAGTACCACCCTTGCTAGGCACATACGATGAACCTTTGACATCCCACGCCGTGCCGGCGATATCGAGATGCACCCACGGATAACCCTCCGCAAACTTCTTCAGGAACGCCCCGCCGACAATAGTGCCCGCGGTTCCGTCTCCAATATTTTTGACGTCAGCGACATCGCTTTTGATTAGTTCGTCGTAATCGTCCCACAAGGGGAGCTCCCATACCCGTTCATGTGTTTTCTGCGCAGCGGATCTCACTTTAGCCATCAGCGAATTATCCGTCCCCATCATCCCGCAAGCAATGTTTCCCAAAGCAGTGATGACAGCCCCTGTCAGGGTTGCGAGATCGATCGCCGCCTTCGGGTTATACTGGGCAGCATAGCCCAACGCATCCGCCAACACCAATCGACCTTCCGCGTCCGTATTGAGGATCTCGATTGTCTTGCCGCCGTAGCTTTCGACAACGTCTCCCGGTCGCTGGGCGGTTGCGCTCGGCATATTTTCGCTCGCCGCGATCAGCCCGACGACATGGAGATCCGGTTTAAGAACCCCGACCACCTGCATCGCACCAAGCACCGCCGCTGCACCGGACATATCGTGCTTCATATCCATCATACCGGAGCCGGACTTGAGTGACAACCCACCACTATCGAAGGTGATCGCTTTCCCGACAAACGCGACGGTATCCTTCCCCTCACCTTCGGGGATATGCTCTAGGACGATAAATCGCGGTTCCTCGGCGCTCCCCTGAGACACACCGAGTAGTGTACGAAACCCCTTCTCTTCGAGTTGTGCGAGGTCAAAGACTTCGCATTTCAAGTCCACCTCATTTGCGACCTCAACCGCCTTGTCAGCGAGCATCGTCGGCGTGAGGTGGTTCGGCGGCTGGTTGCTTAGATCACGGGCGAGGTTGGTCCCGTTCGCAATCGCGTCACCGACGGCAACGCCTCCTTCGACCATTGACCGAGTCGCTTCGTCCGTTACGAGGAAAGTGATGGAGTCAAGTGCCTTGACCTTGTCGAATCCTTCTGTCCTGTGCTGATTGAATTGGTAGAGCGCGAGCCGGCTGGCTTCAGCGGCAGCCTGTGCTATTTCTGGTGGGGTTTCGGGTGGCAACGCGACCACGATAGTTTTCAGTCCCAGATCCCGAAGTTCTTGGACAACTTTACCCGCAGCCTGACGCACCTTCTCCGGGTCCAAATCCTCATTTTTCCCCAGACCAACCAACGCAATGCGTGATGCTGTGATTGCACCTCTGGTGTAGAGCAGGGCGGTCTGTTTGTGTTCGCCCTTGAAGTCGCCGGCATCAATCAGTTCCGTAATTGCACCGTTGGTCGCTACATCGGCGGCTTGCGCTACACTGACGAGGGGTTCTCCCTCAAATATGCCGAACAGAATCGCATCGGCGGTTTCCGTCCTGAAATTTCCAACCTTAACATCAATTTGCATCCTATAATTTCCTTTCAATTATAGTGAATTCAAAAAATAAATGAACACTTTCGACCACCGGTAGGTGCGGGTGAAAACCGCACCGCATAGGCGCAGTTAGAAACAGCACCTACTAAAGGGTAGAACGGTAGTTTCGTTTTCCTCACCGCACCAGTTTGGGGTGTCTCATTAATTCTAAGATCCACTATAGTGGGTTCATTTGTTCACTGACTGGAGCGAAAGTGGCATAATCTGCACAAATATTACGGTAGAACACCCATTGTTATCACATTTTGAGCAAAGTTATCCACAGGTTATCCACAATTTGCCTGTGTTTGACACCGGTATCACAGTTTTGACATACGTGTCTCAGCTTTGACACCGGTATCACAATTTTGACAACGATGTCAAAATCCCAAAAAACAGAACGGCTGAAACCCTTGTGGTTACTGATCCCGGTGAGTTATCCACAATCGTCTAATAAAGCTTTAATAAATTACTAATAAATACTTAATATCCGGTGTCCTAGCAAATTTGATCAAGGAAGAAAGAAACAAGCATACTCAATAGCAGCTTCCCGGTCACCCTTCATACTGATTTAGAGGTTGCACAGAACCACGGTCCTTCGTAGAGGTCGAGCCTCCCAATCCGTTGTTCATACGTCAGAGCCGATTTCGGGATCCTGTAGTTGATTTGCCAAAATCGAAAATACCTAGCACATAGCGCACTAGTCTAGGCTCAACCAGTCCGGAATATTGCGTTATCGTCCGGGTGTTTTGTCGAGATATGAATATAGACCTACAATCCACTCACCGGTCATGTCACGCATCACGTTTCACGCGGCACTATACCTTTCGCGGATTGTTTCGATGAGATCGGTGGTCGATTTGCCCGGCACGTTCAGTCCGACAATCACCTTGCCGCCGTTCGATTCGACCGCCTCCCGCTCAATCACCCGCTCGATCGTATAATCGCCGCCTTTGACGTGGATGTTCGGCTTGATGGCGGACAGTAGGTCAATCGGATCGAGTTCAGGGAAGATTGTGACGTAATCCACGCATCCCAAGCCTGCGAGCATTTCGGCACGTTCATCCGCGGGGACGAGGGGACGGTTCTCGCCTTTAAGTTCACGGACCGAGTCATCACTGTTGACGCCGATCACAAGAATGTCACCGAGCGCCTGCGCGGCTTGCAGGTAACGCAGATGACCGACGTGCAGCACATCGAAACAGCCGTTGGTCGTCACGACAACTTTGCCGTCCGCTTTCAATTGCTGGACAATTTCAACCAATTGATTCCGAGAGTAGATTTTTTTGTCTGGCATGATAGGTAACCTATAAGATAGAAAATCATGTAAACAGGGAGCAAAGCGGGGTGCCTCTATCTCCACATTTGGTTGATTTCTGTAGGGGCAACCCTTGTGGTTGCCCTGACTTGTGGTTGCTTTGGGCAGGCACAAGACCTGCCCCTACTGATTGAGTTCATTGGTCCATTAGTTCATTCGTTCATTTTTCACGTTTCACGCTTTTTCATTGTGTTTTCTTTAGACTCAAGAAAAATCTGGAACCGGTGTATAGGTGTTGAAACCGTCTGTTCGATCCTTACCGCGCAAGAGATAGATGTGATGGCTCGGTCTCAACGAAGGGTCGTTGCAGCGGACATCAGCGGGCATATACCGCATCGTATAGCCGCATCGACGCTTCTGCGAGGTGTTCGGGGCGGAACCGTGAATGGTAAACGCATCGTGGAAATGGCATTCGCCGACCGCTAACTCCAGATCGACAACTTTTGATTCGTCCAGATCCTCGGCGATGACCTCTCTGCCGAACAGGTGCTTTTCGCGATCCACCTCCTCGTACCGCCGATCTTTGAATTGATGGCTGCCGGCGATGACGCGCATACAACCGTTTTCGACGATAGATTCGTCCACCGCCAGCCACATCGTGATGACGTGCATCGGGTCCAATCGATCGCCCCAATAGACGCCGTCCTGATGCCACGGCACCGCCAGCCCGTCGCTTGTCCGTTTGCTGATAAAATGGCTCGACCAGAGGAGGATATCGGGACCGATGAACCGTTCAATTACGTCCAACACACGCGGATCGGCGAGATATTTGAATAGGTAGGGATGCTCGACGTGTGGCACGTCCATCTGTTCCGGGCGTTTGCCTCCGGGGAGCGCGGCGATCATGTCGTCGACGTAATCGCGCAGTTCGTCCAATTCCCCCTGGGTAAAGATCCTGCCATATTTGAGGTAGCCGTTCTCATTGTAGAAAGCCACCTCGCCATCGGTGACCGTCGTTTCGGTTTTCCAATTTTTGTCTGTGTTTGTAGGGCTCATTTTGTTTCTCCATTAGGGCGTGTTGACATTTCACAGCAGTTGTAGTGACCAACGATCGCTGGTCACTACGATATGCCCCACCGGTGCATGGGAGCAAGCCTAATTCGTAGGGAACGGAGATCTCCGTTCCATCTGCGCTCCTGTAGGTCGAGATTCATATCTCGACACAGAACTTTACGCTATATGTGTACTACAATCTGTTAGATTGTGATCCTCTACCGCAAACTAACAGGTTGCGCTACTTATGTCTGATTGCCCGATGATTACAGCAAGACTGGCGATTTTCCAAAATCGACCTACAATCGGGCAACCACAAGTTTCTTAATCCCGATTTATCGGGGGGTTACCCCTACAAGGAATCCACCCAATGCAGAAGCAGGTTGAGCATAACGAAATCCCGATTTATCGGGGCGGCGATAAATCGCCGAACTACAAGTCAAAGACTCCTCCGATTCATCAATTTGTTGAGGGAACCATTTAAGAAAGCACGGGACTCTACTGTGAAGATTTCGATATCGACGCTATCGCTATCGAACGATTTTAACCGCCACCGTTGGACTCTCTTGGTCAAACTGCTCGCCGTTGATCATTCCGCTGCCGGTGAACTTGATGTTATAGGTGTCCGCCTTTAGTGTGTCGGAGGCTGTGAGGGTCATCTTTGCTTCCGTCTCATGTTCAGGGATGCTGACTTCAGAAACGGTGAATCCTGCCGGAAGATCGATGGGAACGACATCAATCTTGTCCGTGAAACCACCCTGACGACTGACGGTGACTGTGAGGATAGCCTCCTCCGTTACCTCCTTTGTCGAATTCTCCATGATGGTATCACCTGCCTCAGACACGCTCGCTGGAGGCTGCTCGCTGGAGGTATGATTGCCTTCAGGTGATTCTGAAACCGGTGAGGCAGCGGGTAAAATGATGCTTTGTCGGAGCGGTGTAACGGTGACCACGAAGGGGGCTTCAATAATGGTCAGTGGGAGGGCAGGTGTCGTTTGCACTACGGGCTCGTTGTTAATGGTTGCGCTCCCGGTCACCGCGATATGTTGCGTCCCCGCCGGTGGCAGCACAGAGAAGAGCTCCCTCCGAAAAAAACTGCCGGCTTTAACTGTAATTGTCGTTTCGGTTTCACCTTCGGCAAGCATTGCTTCGGAGGCTTCAGAATTTTCGGGTAAGCCGACCACCGATAACTCAATCGGCCCAATAAATCCCTGCTTGCGGTTCACGGTGATATGAAGGGGTGCCTCTCTCGATTGCACAATACTTAGACCGACCTCGGCAACTTCTAAGCTGAATTGAGGCGCTGCCATAACAGTGAGAAAAATCGGATCCGGTTCCGCTTTTCGCTCCACTCGGCGGTTGTGAATCGTCCCGACTCCTATAAGCGTGATCGGGAGAAATCCGAGTGGGGCGTCCGGCGGCACTGTTACAGTGATCAGAGCTTGGATTTGGTCCGGTTCCAAGACGGTTGGACTGACGGCGAAATACTTGGGCAGATTGGGCAAGATGAAACGGAGGGGACCATTAAATTCATCAATACGAGTAACCTCAATCGTGAGAGATGTACTAGCACCACGACAGATTCTTGGATTATCAGGTGTAACTGTAAGCTGAAAATCGGGTTGAAGCGGTGCAACACTCAGACGATAGGCAAAATCAGGCCCGCCCCCATTGTTCAAATCTCGAATAGCAATCGCATAATCTCCAGCTGCCTCAAAGGTATGATCGATCCGAGCTTCTGAACCCATCGTATCATCGTTGACAGCTAACGGACCGTCCTCAGGTTGAGTCTCCGCAGACCAATCGGGGGCAGCGTCAGAATCCTCCGCTTCATCCTCCGTTCCTACCTTATCGAAAAGCGTCAGCAAGGCGTCCAGCTTTGACCCAAGGCGTTGCGCGGTGACTTCAAAGATGAGTCGTTGTTCCTTTGCTGCCCTGAAGGTAAAGTAATCGACATCTCCCTCCAGTTCTATCTGTCCGTTGATTACGATTGGTGCCGCGACCGTATTTGCCCCGGCTTCATCGGAAGTAACCTGTTCCCGCGTGTTGTTCGGTTCTGTTTCCACAAACTCAGGCAGATCTCCGACCATAAAGGGATACGAATTTGTCGATAATCCAGAAGGTGCCATCACCCGCACATTCTGCACGCCCAACGGTGCATTTGGGGCAATAGATACTTGCATTGACCAATCATCGTCAATCCCTTCTTCAAGCGGATCCGGTGCATTTGGAACAATAGAGACCTGCATTGACGCCACATCTGCAAGATTGCGCCCACTGACAGCGATGGTGTTTTCGGTGCCGCGTTTCCCGCCCAACGGAAATATTGAATCCAGATAAGGCAGTTCGCCAATGCTCAATCGATAGACAAATTCCTCCCCACCTTTGTATCGAAGATCTCGAATCCGAAGTGTGTATTCCCCATCCGTTGGAATCGTATAGTCGATTAACGAATCGAGTCCATTGGCGATGTCGTTGCTTGCGATCTCTGCTCCATCGGGACCAAAGAGGGTAAGAAATGAATCGAGCAGCGATCCCATCCGAGAAGCGGTAACATCACATATCAGGCGTTGTTCTGCCTTAACGTTGAAACGGAAGAGGTCTTGATCATCGACTGAGTCAATGACACCGCTGATGGTGGTCGGTAAGGCGACCCAGTTCGCCTCGCCGGGCGCTGAATTCGGCTCTGCTTCCCCGACTTCGGGCAGATCGCCAACGACAAAGGGTTGGGCGTTAGAAACCCCTTTGGGAGTCGCAAGCCGCATCTCGCGCATCCCCAGAGCAGCATTCGGAGCGATGGTTACTTGGGCAACCAAACAGCTATCGTTGGGGATGTGACCGGATACACCCTGACCACTAAAAAATACAGCTGCCTCACCAGTCTTCTCGCCAATCTTCCCAGAAATCCCTTCCCCGCTGAATAGCAGCGCGGTTGCCTTGCTGATATTTTTGCCATTCAAGGTAATCTCGACATTTGTCCCGCGTTGCCCGCCTTGTGGGGAGATTGAGGTCAGTTCAGGAATTGAGGTCGGTTCAGGGACGGTTTGAGCGTTGATCAAACGGGGGGATGTGAAGAGCAGTAACAGGACAAAAATGGTGCAGGGCTTAGATCGCTGTGCCAGCCAGAAGTATATCTTTTGATAGCGATAACAGGACATGACAAGCGCGTTTGCAACCTCCTATTCTCAGGGATTCAAGGACTCCCGGTCGAAGCTACGCTACGGCGGGGCAAGATGCCCCGCCTACGGATTAGGAACATTCCAAAATCGGTCAAAAAACGGAAAACTATAGTGGATCTTAGAATTAATCAGACACTGTAGCGCAAACTGTTAGTTTGCGGCTTGGGATCACAATCTAAATGAAATTTAAAAAATTAATTAGGTAATTTGCTATTGACACCAGCGCGGTTGAAAACCGCGCCTACCGTATGTTTCGAGGTGTTTCGAGGAAAATCATGATTACCGATTTAAATACTCAAACTTCATACAGATTGTGGCACAAAAAACCTCTACTTTTAATGCCTATTTATTTTTAGACTTTACCATAAATAGCCATAGTTGGGATGCCAACACCTGTCCTTGAATGGGGTGCAGCATTCAGGGACAGGGTTCGTGATTGTTGTGTTAGAACAATCCCAGCACCGGATTGCCTTTAACCAATTCCCTCGGTTGATCCAAGTGATTCATCACTTCCGTGTGCGGATCGATACCCAAGGTGTGGTAGACGGTTGCGAGGAGGTCTGTCGGATGCACCGGGTCTTCGAGGGGCGTCGAACCCGTTGCGTCAGATTTCCCGTAGATCTGTCCGCCGCGAACCCCTGCGCCGGCCATCAAGCCTGTGTAACAGTAGGGCCAATGATCCCGACCATCTGGCGCGTTGCTATTTCCAGAGGTGCTGACACCGAGTTTTGGTGATCTGCCGAACTCGCCGATAGTGAGCACGAGGGTTTCGTCCAACAATCCGCGTTGATGCAGATCTTCCAACAGGGCGGAGAGTGTCTGATCCAGTTTGGGACAGTGCAGGTCTTTCAGGGGACCAAAATTCGCGGCATGGGTGTCCCAAGCCGTTGTGAACGGATCGCCGTTGGCGACTGAGGGCCAATTCACCTGAACGAAGCGGGTTCCGGCTTCGATGAGGCGGCGGGCAAGTAGGACGCTTTGGCCAAACGTATGCTGACCATACCGGTTACGCATCGTGTCAGGCTCTTGCGTCAGATCAAAGGCATTCCGCGCGCGTTGTGAAAGTATGAGATCATACGCCTTGTCGTAATATTCGTTCAGGGCATAGCTCTCTGCAACTTTCTCCATTTCTGGCATCCCTGCGTTGATCGTCTCAAGGAGGGTTTTGCGTTTCTCCAAACGGACAGGGGGCACTTCCGGGCGAAGTTTCAGATCATCGAGTTTAATCTCTTCGTTGGGATCCTGGAACAGGAAATAAGGATCATACGCTCTGCCCAAGAATCCGGCGTGGCCCCCTTTGCCGATGATGTTGCTTTCCTGCATGGGCCTTGGCAGTTGGACCGCAGCGAGCATAGGCTCATCGGGTGGGAGAAACTTTGACACATGCGAGGCGACATTGGGGTGGTCATACGGCGCAGGCGGATCCAGTTGCCCTGAAGGTTTGACTTTGTCGGGCGTTTCGCCGGTGACCATTTGATACATTGCCGCCGTGTGATTGAAGAGTCCGGCGGGTGTATAGCTCACTGAGCGGATGAGCGTGGCTTTGTCCATCTGCTTGGCTAGCAGTGGCATTGTTTCGGAAAGCCAGATACCGGAGACGTTGGTCCGGATCGGTTTGAATTCCCCTCGAACGTTGGAAGGGGCATCGGGCTTGGGATCCCAGATGTCAATATGGCTGGGACCGCCCTGAAGGAACAGCAAAATAACTGACTTGGCATTTCCAAATCCGTTGAGTGGCTCGGATGGATCAAGCGTGGTATTGGCATTGGCTTGGAGCGCCAAAATTTTTGGCAAGCTCAAACCGAGCATCGCTGCACCGCCAACACGAAGAAACTCTCGCCGGGTGACTCCATCACATAATCGACCCGGTTCACCAGAAAATGAGAACATTGTTGTGATCTCCTTCCGTGGGACGTAAAACGTGAAACGTGAAAACCACTAGTACATTAGTACATTAATTCATCTGCCAGAAGTAGCGCAAACTGTTAGTTTGCGTGCCAGGATCACAATCTAACAGATCGTGGTACAAAAGAAAAACTTTGTTGGGTTTTACTCTATCTGTCTATAAGCAGGTGTTGTTGGACAACCAAGCCTCTATCGGACTTGATAGGGATTGATGTTTAACCGTTCAACCCAACCTACAGACTCCAAATCGGCGCAGTTGGAAACAGCACCTACCAAACACCGGGAGCGAAAGTGTTTATCTGTTTTTAGAATTCACTATAATTCGACACAATTATGCGCGCCCATCAAACAGGTCTAATGATAGGACATATCGAACTATCGATTAAATAGAAACGCCGGACTGTTAATCAAAGCCCATAAAAGATCCTGCGCCCCTTCAGTCTTTGACTCAGCATGGGAAAGATGGGCGAGGGAGGTTTCGTATTCATCCGCACGCGGCATCCGAGAAAGCGCGGCTAGGTAGATCTCCTCAACCACCGCCCGATCATCAGGCGCATCGTTTATCAACTGTACGATCCGTCCATCGGGAGCGATGACCGCATCTGCAACAGTGGGACCGTTAATGAGATTCATCGCATGGGCGAGACTGACTTCGGTGGTCCGCTCGCACTCACAGGAGGACTCGCGTTCGGGGCGACCGAACAACTTCAGAAAGCCGTCGTCCTTGACTTTGCTATCGAGCAACTGCACGGCGCGGAACCCTCTGGGAACCTCATCAAACTTTGCCGGGCTGCCCGTTGCCACGCTGATGGAATCTAATAACTGCTCGGCAGTCAGTCGCCTCGGTATGGCGTGGGAGAAGTTAATTGTATCGTCCGCATTCCAGCGATTCGTCTTGATGCTCTGCTGGTATGTCCGTGACCGGGTGATTTGCCGCATCAGGTGCTTCACGTCGAAGCCACTCTTGATGAAATCATCGGTGAGGGCATCAAGCAGTTCGGGATTGCTGGGCGGGTTACTCGTTCGGACATCGTCCACCGGCTCGATGATACCGCGTCCCATGAAGTAACTCCAGATGCGATTCGCACCAGATCGGGCGAACAGTGGATTTTCCGGTGCTGTCAACCATTTCGCAAGGGCTATACGCGGATCCGCGGGTTGGGTGGTGGCTATCCCCGATCCAACTGCATCAACTTCACCATACGGCACCGATGCCATGACAACTTCCGCTGTCTTCGGATGGGTAACTTCGCCGCCGTCATACTTGGTGTAGACAATCTCCTCATCTGCCAGTTGTCCGGGCTTGACCCCAACTTTGCCGAAATAAGCGGCGAGTTCATAGAATTGGTTTTGCGTCCACTTTTCAAAGGGATGGTCGTGACACACATTACACTGGAAGCGAACACCCAAGAAGAGCTGGGTCGTGTTTTCCACAGCGGGCTGATACTCGCGGGAAACGCGGTAGTAGTTCGCAGCGGGGTTTTTATAGGTGCTTCCCGATGCGGTCAGGAGTTCGCGAACAAATTGGTCATACGGTTTGTTCTGAGCGATGGAATTCTGGATCCACGTTCGGAATAACCACGCGCCCTTTTCACCAAGGAACTGCCGATTACACTGCAAGAGGTCTGCCCACTTATGTGTCCAGTTCTGAACGAATTCAGGGCTATCCAACAGGACATCAATCAGTTTTTCCCGTTTCGCTTTCGACGCTGTGGTATCTGATAGAAACGCACGAAATTGAGCGGGTGTAGGAGGCAGACCGATGAGATCCAGATAAACCCGTCGAATAAACTCCTCATCAGTACAGAGTTCCGAAGGCAAAATCTTGAGACGTTTCAGTTTGTTATGAACCAGTGTGTCAATTTCGTTATATTCAGGGGTTTCGACCCACTGGAACCCGGATCGATCACCCATCACAATAAGGGCATTGGTGCCGTAAGCTCCTTCGTAGCGGGTGAGGATAGCGGTTTCACCGCGCCGCACGGCGGTCACAAACCCATCGTCCGTCACGGTGGCAACCTCAGAGACGCTGCTTGTATAAATCGCATCGCGGGTCACATCACGGGTCTCCCCGTCGGGGTAGTGGGCAATCACAAGCATCTGTTGTGTCATACCCGGCATCGCAATCTCTACGGATTTGGGGAAAACCTCTAACCGTTCGACCCGCTGCGTTGATTCGATATCCGAAACGACCCCCTCAGCGATCCATTGATGGAACAGCCGATAATTGTACGAATCGGGCTTGATGACCTGACCGCCTTTATGAGGCACATCTGCCGTTGGTTTGCGTAACATTAAACTCTGCTCAGGAAAGGCGCGATTGAAGCGGCGTCCCGAAATATTGTGAATCAGTGCCTGATAATCAAAATCCATGTCGTAGCCACGCAACGAAAGTATGAACCCATTTTTACCTTTGGCGGCACCGTGGCAGGTGCCCGTGTTACAGCCGATCTTGCTGATGGTTGGCATAACATCGCGTACAAAGCTAATCGGCGGGTTATCAACGCTGCGGACGGTAACGGGCAGATCTACACTTTTTCTGCCGACCGAGACAGTAACTTTTGTCGTTCCAACCTCGATTGGATGTAGGTATCCCTCACTGTTAATTTGTACGGTTGAGGAAGTGGGTGTGAAACTTGCTGCTCTGGAAACGTCGATCCAAACTCCCTCTTCCGTTCGACCTGATACGAGCACACGGCGGATATCACGCTCATGCCCCAGTACAAGTGAATCGGGTTGAAGTTTCAGCGCAGTTATTTTCGGAATTGTTGTGTCTTGCGGACTTTCTGCTTGCGCCCTCCCCAAGCTCCAGCCGAAAACAGCCCAAGCGAAACAGGCAAATGCCCCAGCGAGAAGAGCAGCCACAAAGTAGTGATACCTCAATTTTCCCATCAATTGCCTCCTTGAAACCCACGCACTGCGTGGGTTTCTCAGTTCATCATTGAGAATTCAAAAATTGATTAGGAGCTACGCACCTCAGTAGGGAACAACGATCGTTGTT
This sequence comes from Candidatus Poribacteria bacterium, assembly GCA_965208425.1. Lineage (GTDB taxonomy): Bacteria > Poribacteria > WGA-4E > WGA-4E > PCPOR2b > PCPOR2b. The sequence continues at coordinate 2,227,889 of OZ242335.1, forward strand.
CCCTACGAAACATAACTGGTCCCTAAGGACCTACTGTAGTTGCCCGATTCATTGGGCGTTGGAAGTTGTCTTGTGCGGCGATGAATCGCCGAACTACAGGGATCTGAACGTTCAACTGCGTAAGTCCTAATTAATAATTAGCTGCGGCATTGAAGCCGGTTTTTTTAACAACGGCGATCAGATCGGCTCTGGTGATTTTACCTTTTTCAACGTTCACAACCGCACTCTTTGTTTCAAGAGAAACCTCAACGCCGATAACTCCAGAAACATGGCGAAGCGCGTTCTGCACTTTGGCGACACAGGCTCCACAGCTCATACCGGTCACATCCAACACAAATTCCTCTTTTACCTTGGGACTGATCGGAACAGGTACAAACGCCTTGACTAACTCGCCAGAAATCGTATCGAAAATCCGGACAGTTCCATCAAATCCGCCTGTTGCGATCTGCTGATTATCGGGGTGAAACGCGAGGGCAAAAACGGCGGCACCGTTTCCCGTCAACGTTGCCAGCTGCGCCCCATCCGCTACGTTGTAAATCTGCACCTCACTGTTCACGCCGCCGACAGCGATTTTTGTGCCGTCTTGGTTAAAGCCGACCGCATGAATCGGTCCGGGGTGTGCCTCAAATTCTAGGACGAGGTTAAAGTCTGTGTTGCCTTTATCTCTTTGAGTTTCCCGGAAGATACGGTAAAGTCGTGGGATCCTATCCTCCCCCGCACTTAAAACCAAGTCTTCTTGGGGGTGACGACTGATGCAACTAATTCCTCCGTAGCCTTTGTTGCTTGCGTTGATATCGTCAATGAAAGCACCATTATTCAGATTGACCAGCTTTAAGGCACCGTCTCGACTACCACTCACAAAGTGTGTTCCGTCCATAGAGAATAAGGTGCCGAACACCCAATCGCTATGATTATCAAATTTGAGCGTCTCTTTCCCATCAGCGACAGATAGCACGCGCACGGTTTTATCTGAACACCCAAAAGCCATGAGTGCTCCATCTGGGGCAAATGACATCCCGTACAACGCATCGTAAGCGGGTTGCATCGATCGGATCAATGTATTGGTGTTTGTATCCCACAACTGTACCTCACCAAATTGGGCGGGGGTTCCACCGACAGCACCGAGGATCTTTCCATCCAAAGTGTATGCGATGGATTCGATTCGGTGTGCTTCTCCAACGAGCCGACCGATTAGCTCTGAGCCATCGGATTTGTGCAACAAGACCTCCCGGTATCCGGAAACCGCCAGCGTTTTTCCGTCGGGCGAATACGCCAATGCAGAGATAACGGGAGACACTGTATAAACCGGCGGCTGATTGGGGTTGATTGTATCGTCGAGGGAGGTGGGTGTGTCGTCAAGGGCGGATTCAGCGATCCAACGGCTGAACAGTTCGACCTCCTCTGCCGTTAGTGGGTCGCCCTCTTGAGGCATAAGCGGGTCTTTGCCCGATATGTACTCCATGATCATGCTTTCTTCGGGGTTACCGGGGATAAAAGAGGGCCCTCCCATCCCGCCTTCTTGAAACGCCTCGTAGGACGTGACGACGAGACCGCCGTTCGGTTCAGCCGGTTGATGGCAGCCCTGACAACTCTGTTGTAGGATCGGGCGGATCTGCTTGTAATAACTGACCCCGTTAGGCGTTTGTCCTTGAGTGGGAATCAACTCGCCCGGAACAATTATCAGAAGGCTGATCAACAGCAAAAGTCCGAGGGATAAACCGTGAAGCATGAACTTTTGGTGGATCTGTGTAGCACCTAGTTTCATATAGTGGACTCCGATTCTCGGACTTCTGGAACAGCGTTGTGAGACGCGGGGATCGCAGGTTAGGCAATCTGCGCCACGATTGGCAACATTTGCACTACTACTGGGATTCTATAACATAACCCAAGTGGTTAGAATCAGAAAGAAACCGAGTTTTGAAGAAAAAACTCGGTTTATAGTGCTTGGTCTATCAACTAGCAACTTGCGTTAGTATAACCAACTTGTATCTGGAGGTCAACAATAAAGGGTTGGGGCATTCGGATTCTCCCGACCAATCTGTCTGAATCGTGGATTTAGGGATTACATGGAAGAAAACGAGAAAACGGGACAACCTGAAAACGGGATACAGACAAAAATTTTTGTAGGTCGATTTTCCAAAATCGACAATACTAGGGCGCAATACGCTGGGTATGTTGTCGAGATATGAATCTCGACCTACAACTGACTTAACTTGTATAGTTGGAGGTTTCCAGCCTGTGTTGGGCGAGGGATCCTCGTCCTTCGATAAATTGGGCTGCGAGCCCCTACGATTGTAGATCGCTTTACAAATGTCAACACGCCCTAGTCAAAGAATAGGGCTATTCAGTTTTCGGCTTTTTAACCATTTTGTTTGAAAAATCGCAATCGGGGAATCGCACCCACAGTGAGATGTCGGGATTCGGAGATCCCTCCTACGGTAAAACTATGGTGAATTCTAAAAACAAATGAACACTTTCGCCTCCCGGTAGGTGCCGCAGTGGGCTGAAACGGCGCAGTTGGAAACAGCACCTACCAATTTGGAGTGTCCCATTAATTCTAAAATCTACTATAAATGACCCTAGTCAAAGAAAACATTCCACAGTAACAACGCGATTACAACAACCGCCGTTCCCCCAGCTATCACAATATACCATTTCACCGTCGTGGTAAATCGATCTACTGAGTTTTCGAGTCGATCCATTGACTTGTTGAGGGAATCGTTTAAGTCCGAGATATCGTCTCGCAACCCTGAAAAGCTGCTATCTATTTTGGATTGCATCGTGTCCAATTTGTGGGTGAATTGCGATTCCATTTCCAGGAGCCGATGCTCAAGCGGGCTCTCAACCACCTTCAGGTTTGGCGAATCTTGGTCACGCTGCTCTTCGATCGGTTGATCGGGTGTGGTATCCGGCAGCTGTGAAGTGGGTTCGTTCGACTGTTCATCGGTTTGGGGTTCGGATCGATTTTGTGTCGTCATGATTTTTCCGCCATGATGGTTACTTTTTGTTGTCTGAATCGCGGATTATCGCGGATTAAAGGATTACACGGATTCAAATATCCGTGCTATCCGTGAACTTCTCCACTCCTGTTAAGTCGCCCAATCCTCTAATCGTAATCCGAACAATCCCTGTACCCGATGGAAATCGCTGTCAGAAGCTATCAGAACCACATCTAACGCCAATGCTGTTGCAGCAATCCATAGGTCACATTCATCTAACGGTGTGCCGAGTTCCTGAGCCGCACGTTTTATCATTGCATAGAAATCGCCTGCACTTTCTGGAATTGGGTCACATACCAATCCAGAAAATAGATTGTTAGCTTGACTCTCTAAAGATTGCCTTCTACGTCCGACGGGTAACAATTCGACACCAAACAGAATTTCACCACGCACAATAGGACAGGTGAAGGGATAATCGGTTGATTGAGCAGATGTGAGCCGATCTCTTACCCGTGTATGATTCGCCATGAGATAGCTGCACGTTGATGTTTCCAAGAGATATTTGGTCATTGATTTTCTTGTTTGTTTGCCGCAAATGGTGAATCAAATCGCACAGGCATCTGATTCTCTTTAATCACCTGAAGCAGGGCCTCTGCATCTTCGAGTGTAACATCATGAGATTTTTCGATGGCTTCAATGATACGTTGCGCCATTGGATTTTTGCACGTCGATTTCTGCTCTAAATCTTCGGCACTTTCTGGATCACTCGTCAGTTCTTGTGTTGCCTTCCACACTTCTTTATCCTGAAGGTAGGTTAGATAGTCAACCCCCGCTTTCAGTTTTTCTGTCGAGAGTTGTTTGATTAACTCAACGGCTTGCTGTTGTAGGTCTATTTTTCGCATGGTGTCTTCCTTTCGTTCTGTTTGTTCCCTATTGTCTGAATCGCGGATTAACGCGGATTACACGGATTTATAGTGAATTCAAAAAATAAATAGACACTTTCGCTCCCCATGTTTGGTAGGCGCTGTTTGTAACTGCGCCGATTTGGAGTGTCTCATTAATTCTAAAATCTACTATAATCAGACTCGTCAGCGGTGAAACTTATTGCTGGGGTGTCAACATGGCGGCGAGGTCTGCCGGGAGCTTCACCCCATTTCTCCGCTCAAAGTCGGGGACGCTCGCGTATTCATTGCGAAACCCTTGAATGATATTTAACCCCATCGCGACAGCAACGGTCAGATTTGATTTGGCGTTCTCCCATTCTCCGAGATGTAACCACGCTTCGGCGCGATTGTAATGTGCCTCAGCAAAATCGGGCTTGTGTTCTATCGCTTTGGTATAGTCCGCGATGGCACGGTCATAATCCCTTTTTTTATAGTGAGCCACACCACGATTGTTATAGGATTGGGCAGCATTGGAATTCAGCGTTATTGCATTGGTATAGTCTATGATGGCACGGTCATAATTCCCTATGTTCACGTACGCACCCCCACGATTCCCGTAAGCCTCTGCAAGATCCGGTTTGAACGCTATCGCTTTGCTCAAGTCTTCGATGGCGCGGTCATAATCCCCTTTGCGCTCGTAAGCACCGCCACGATTGTTATACGCCATAGCGAGGTCGGGGTTCAACTCTATCGCTCTGGTACAATCTTCGATGGCGCGGTCGTAGTCCCCTTTGTCACGGTAAGCACCGCCACGATTGCTATACGCCATGGCAAGGTTAGGGTTCAACGCTATCGCATTGGTGAATGCTTCAACCGCAAGGTCATAATCGCCTTTGTTCGCATAAGCCACCCCACGATTGTTATGGAGGACGGCTTCACGTCGCTTTTGGCGCGCCTCTGGTCCTCGATTAATTTCGCTGAGATCTGGCGGATTTTCCTTCAGATACGCTTGATAGTCAAAGTCCACGTCTTTTGTCCTACTCACGGAGCCATCTCCTTTCTGCATTGTCTGAATCGCGGATTGTCACGGATTTAGGGATTACACGGATTCAAAAGGTAACATTTTACACACGAAAACTAAACAGGATAAGTTGTTTCTTTTCGGAAAAATGCTTTCGGAACAAGCGAGATTTACTCTTTTGGGCTAATGGAGGAAATTGTACATTTCAGATTGGCATATACGGCGTTCAACCCGCTCGCTGCCTGAGCTGGCAGGCGTCGGTAATGTTTCTACACCCTCTGGAAGGAATTAGCCTGTGTTAGCCAGGAATAGCCTTAGCTCGTTTTGCAGCGTTGTCAGGGTCATGGTCATCAAAAAATTGATATTGTCATATTTGGTGTATTGGAGTGGGGTCATAGCTTCTATTATACCCTATTTTCTGACCGTGTGCGTAGGTCCTAGCTCTGTCTGAATCGCGAATTAAGGGATTACACGGGGGAAAACGAGAAAACGGGATAACCTGAAAACGGGATACAGATTTTTGTAGGTCGATTTTCCAAAATAGAAAATACCTAGCACATAGCGCGATAGTCCGGGCTGATTGAGCCTAGATTATAGCGCTATAGTGTCTGGTATTCTGTCGAGATGTGAATCTCGACCTACAAGGTGCCGTTGGACGTGGGAGGGGCATCCTTGCCCCGATACACCTCTACAATCCTCTCACTGTCTGAATTGCAGATTGTCGCGGATTTAGAGATTACACGGATTTAAGAAGTGCTCTATCTGTGCGACTGCGATTCGGTTGTGATCTGGATCGCAGTGGCCGAGCATTTTCCAGTACGCATCGAGGCTAGTCCCGATGGAATCGGGATCCTCGCAAAGCGGGAGATGCCTCTCCCACAGTGGGAAGAAAATCCCCCTCCTGATGTACAACCCCATTGAAACCGATTTATGAGAACCCTTCAGATAGTTTAGGGCATTTCTGTGGTATCGAGGAGCAGTTCGCGCCCATTCAGTGGCTGTACCGGACGGTTGTTGCCGTGGATAATCGCCTTAAATGCCGCAATTTGTGATTCAGACATCTCAACGGGCGTTGTTAGCACAATCCATTTGACGTCCTCTGAACAGGGCGGGGTCGTCAGTGAACCGTTGTAGCGGTAGGTGCTGGGGAAAGCCTGTACCGCTGCGTCGGGTGTCTGTCCATTTGGCGACAACATCGAAGCCAAATCAACAGTGACATTCTCAATACGCTGTGTTTCGAGCGGGGCGGACGGTAAAGAACCCCAGATTGGATCAAACCCAGGGTGGTGACGACCAGTCTCGATTGACAAACCAACGACTGTTAAATTGCCATCTTCACTTTCGTGAACGAGGTGCATTTCCATGTCAAACGGTTTACCTTCCACCGTATGTTCGCCAGGTGCATGGAAATGGAATTGGAGCAGTTGATAGTCGGTGCCATCGATCTGGATTCCGCTGCCCTCAGGATACGCCACTTCAATCGTATGTCCATTATGGTGGATGTTCACACCCGTTGCAGGGTGGTACTCATAAGAGATAGTCGGCAGTTTGGTTAGCGTGGGGTTCACAATGTCGATCGGCGATTGGTGCGTCCCCACGCCGCAAAGTATATATTCCTGACTAAGCTGCCCCCAAACAGCCGGTCCATTCTCTGCTGCATAACCCCACTCCACCTTGTGAGTATGGGAGGGCAAATTTTTTGCCCTTCTACAACCCGTTATACACATAATAAAATAGATAGCCTCCATGTTTTTTTATCGGTAAAGTTTAGAATTTGTTTGTCTGAATCGCGGATTAACGCGGATTTAAGGATTACACGGAGGAAAAAGAGAAAACGAGATAACCAGAAAACGGGATACAGCTAAAGATGTTTGTAGGGCGATTTGCTAAAATCGATGCTTTGGTGTCGAGATGTGAATCTCGACCTACAAGGTACTGCTAGACGTGGGAGGGGCATCCCTGCCCCGATACGCCCCCACAATCCCCCTTTGTCTGAACCGCGGATTATCGCGGATTAAAGGATTATGCGGATTAAAAACATCGGCGGTGATGCTTATTGCGGAAGTGTCAGCATTGCGGCGATTTCGGGCGGCACCTGAATGCCATGTTTCTCAATCCCCTTCTCCTTGGCAATTGTTAAGTCTGCTTTCGCTCTTTCCAAATCTCTCAGGTGTAACCACGCTATCCCGCGATTGAAATAGGCAATGGCCAGGTCAGGTTTGAGTGCTATCGCTTCGGTATAGTCTTCGATGGCACGGTTATAATCATTTATATCACGGTAGGCATTGCCACGATTGTTATAGGCTTCAACCAAATCGGGATTCAGTTGTATCGCCTTGTTCAAGTCTACGAGGGCACGGTCAATATCACCTTGTTTGCCGTAAGCTAGCCCACAATTGTTATAGGCTTCGGCATAGTCGGGATTCAGTTGTATCACTTTGGTCAAGTCTGCAAGGGCACGGTCAAAATCGCCTTTGTCCCCGTAAGCCACGCCACGTATATTATAGGCTTTGGCATCATCCGGTATTAGTTCTATCGTTTTGGTAAGGTCTACGATGGCACGGTCAGAATCTCCTTTTTTGGCGTAAGCAAGTCCACGATTACCATATAACCCTATAAGGTCAGGTCTTAATTCTATTGCTTTGTTAAAGTCCACGATAGCCCGGTCAAAATCATCATTTCTGCTGTAAGCACTACCGCGGTTGCTATATAGCTCGGCACCATCAGGTTCAAGTTCTATTGCTTTATTAAAGTCTTCAATGGCATGGGCATAATCACCTTTTTTGGCGTAAGCACTGCCGCGATTGCTATAGACACCGGCATAACCAGATTTGAGTTGTATTGCTTTGGTGTAGTCTTTGATGGCACGGTCAATTTCGCCTGTAAGGTAGTAAGCCCCCCACGATTATTATAAGCTTCGGTATGATTGGGGTTGAGTTCAATTGCATGTGAGTAGTGTTCTATTGCGGTGTTGACTTGTCCAATCATCATCAAAACGTTACCGTGCTGGAACGCCAATTCAGCGCGTAATTCTTTTTCAGATGTCTCGGACAACGAATCCGATTGAACTTGTATTTCTTTAACGGCTTCTCGAATACCGTCCACCACGTTTTGCCAACCGTCACTTTCAGGTTTCCATTTGTTAATAGACTTCCCTTTGTCGGGAAGAACTTGGAAGTTGCTGAGTCGATCATTCAGCCAATCGCAACTCTCAAGGATTATGGGGATGACTCGGCTTCCTACCCTCACGGCCTCGGTCAGTTCCTTATTACAATTTTCAGACGCAAGACTCGCAGCAGAAACAAGGTAGAGAAGCATGTCAGAATTGGCAACTTCTTTGAGAATATCCTCCTGACGTGCTTTGCCACCCGGGGCTATGTCAGTATCATCCCGAGGTTCTATCTCGCCGTTTCGCTCCATTACAGCAAGGCGCGTCCTCAATTTTTTCCTTTTCTGGTCATCTTCATGCGAATAGGTAATGAATACTTTTAGTGGTTTGCTCATTCTCTTCCCTCTGTCTGAATCTGGATTCACTGGATTTTAGGATTCTCAGGATTTTTGGACGCCCCCCTTCTGATCCTGTTTATCCTTCCATCTTGAAAATTTTGATTCAGCACTACACACATGCCGTCCCGCTGGGGCTATGTTGGTTCACTGGTTGATTCAACTGATGAAACATATACATTGCGCTCCGCTGGAGCGCGGGGATTGGGTGTATTGCCTTTCTATAGACATATCGCTCCGCCCCGATAAATCGGGATTCAAAGCAACTGGGGCGAAGGTTAAAGAGGACATGGATTCAAAAATCTGTGTAATCCGTGATTCAGACAATTTGCGCTACCTCCGCAATCCCAACCCCATCAATTTTTGGACGCTCCCTCTCTTATCCTGTTTATCCTTCCATCTTGAAAATTTTGATTTAGTACTATACACATGTCGCCCCGCTGGGGCTTTGATGTGGGTTGATCCGGTTTTTCTATACACATATCGCCCCGCTGGGGCTATGTTGGTTTCATGGATTATGGGTGTTGGGCAGGCACAAGACCTGCCCCTACATCGGGACGGTTTTCCACCGTGTCGAGATGTGAATCTCGACCTACAGGGGTTATGTTCAACATATGTCCCTGCTGGGGCTATGTTGGTTCACTGGTTGATTCAACTGATGAAACATATACATTGCGCTCCGCTGGAGCGCGAGGATTGGGCGTATTGTTTTTCTATAGACATATCGCTCCGCTGGAGCGAAGGCAGAACAGTTGACGGGCGAGGGAACCTCGCCCCTACGATTGACCAAGATGCCCTCGTCAGAATCCGACATCAATCCGCAGACCGAACCCGCTCCGTCAATTCGTCGTCGATGGTGATTGCCAGCGGTCCATCGGGACTGAGCATCCTGCTCACCATCAGTGACTCAAGCTCCCGTTTTTCAAGCTCGGTCAGTTCCTCGACATAGGGACCTTTGATGAACCGCTTGTACACGCGACTGGTGTCCCTGAACGGCATCATGTACATCGGGACCACTGCCTGCAACATAGCGGCGCGTTTGTGCGGGGTGCGGTTCACGCCAGCACGATGCCATGTTCGAGAATCGTAGAGGATGTAACTGCCGGGCGGTGCCTCAACGACATCCGCATCGGGACCGGTGTAGGGCAATCCCCTCGCTTCGCGATGTCCCGGCTCTTTGTTTGCGTTTCCGGTTCCCCACTCGACAGGCGGTCCTGCACCGAGTGCGTGTGAGCCGAGTTTGAAACAGGTTGCCCCGTTCTCCTTCCGAAATTCCGATACGCACAGGTTGCGCTGGACACCCATTGCGAATCCATCGACCTGATGCACAGGTATCCGGTCCTTTGTCCTGCCGGCAATGCCCCAGAGGTACGGGAAATCGGAATGCCAGCCTTGGACATTCCGTTTGCCGTCGTCCTTGGGGAGTATGGCGAAGCCGGGCGAATGTCCGAGCCGAATGTCTTGGACGCCCATATATTCGCGCATCAGCCACAAGGAGACAGGTTCCGTCGCGATCTTTGCAACCGCTGAAGTCTGGAGCATCGGCGCAACGCTCCGATCAAACTCTCCGTCGCTTTCCCAACGACCGGTATAGCTAACCCGCTCCAACTCCTCAATAACATCGGAATCGATGACCGCAGGTACGCAGACCCATCCGTTCTCCCTGAACGATTGCAGATATGCTGACGGCATGTGTGCGGGACCGTGTCCGGGGACGAACAGTGCGGCTGTATCGCCAAGTATGCCGTCGCTGGCGAGCCACTTCCCACCATGACGGAGGTAATCTCCCTCCTTGGAGCGCGGGGATTCTACCCCAACGGTGAGACCGGTCCCTACATGGCGATAGCCCTCCCCGTCGGTGTCCCATATCGCCTTATCGTCCACATAGTCGAAGGTGGCAAACCCATCATCGGACGCGCCGAGGTAATCCCCATTCGGCGCACGAAGTAACGTAAAGTGTGAGGACGGCTGTTCAACACGAGTAACAGTTTCCTGAAAAATTTCATCTTTTGGCATTAGTGTTCCCTCCCAAAATAGCAACGTAAAACATAAAAAGGATATGCACCGCAGAGGACGCGGAGAACAACATAATGAATAAAATGACAGATTGGGAAATCTGTCCCCACGATTTGTCACACAAGTTGAGTCAATTGTCCCGAATTAGGTTTTAACCGTTCAACCCAACCTACGAGCTACTGGACCTAGTGGGGTGGTTTAATCGGTGACTTTCCAGAGGAGGATTGTCCCGTCCTCACCCCCACTCGCAACAGTATTGCCATCCGGACTGAAAGCGACGCTATAAACCAAATCCGCATGTCCGGCGAATGTCGCTTTGTGTTCCCCGGTTACGGCATCCCACAGTCGCACCGTCTTGTCTGAACCCCCACTCGCAATAGTGTTGCCATCCGGGCTGAAAGCGACGCTTTTGATCCAATCCGTATGCCCGGTGAACGTGTGTTTCTGTTCCCCGGTTACGGCAGCCCACAGTCGCACTGTGTCGTCCCCGCTCCCACCGGCAAGCGTGGTGCCATCCGGACTAAAAGCGATGCTAGAAACCACAGACGTATCCCCGGTAAGAGTCTGCTGATGTATACCTGTCTTGGTGTCCCAAAGTTGGACCACCCTGTCACCGCCCACAGTGGCAATTGTGTTACCGTCCGGACTGAACGCGAGGCTATTGACTGGCTTCTTAGGCACGTAAAAAGTCAGATTGAGTGTGCCCGTTTTTGCTTCCCATAGTTGTACCGTATCATTGTTTCCGCCCACGGCTATCGTGCTACCATCTGGACTGAACGCAATGCTACTGTGATCGACCACTCCCGTACCCCCAAAGGTTCTCTGACGTTCCCCAGTTATGGTATCCCGTAGTTCCACCGTTCCAATTCCAGACGCAAGCGTTTTACCATCGGGGCTAAATGCTATCTTGTTACCAACCCCCCACTTCCCGGTAATAGTCAGCTTGTGTGAATCTATTTTTGCGTCCCACAGTCGCACGACCATCTCATAATCCGCACTAGCAAGCATTTTACCATCCGGACTAAAGGCTATATCACTTACAGAGACTGTATGTCCTGGGAACGTGTCTTTGAGTTCGCCCGTGGTGGCATCCCAGAGTCGGACCTTCTGCTTCCAATGTCTACTCACACCGGCAATTGTATTACCATCCGGGCTAAATGCTACATCGACAAGCCCCATTGTCTGTCCGGTGAGCCTGTGTTTGGGTTCGCCCGTGGTAGCATCCCAGAGGCGCACTTTATCCCAACTCGCAGTGACAATTGTGTTGCCATCCGGACTGAACGCTATATTGTAGACCCCATGCTCATGACCGGCGAGTGTGCGTATGTTTTTCCCTGTGGTGATGTCCCATAACCGTATCTTGGTATCCCAACTCCCAGTAACGATTGTGTTGCCATCGGGGCTAAAGACTACACAGACATCCTTCTCTGAGAGTATGTGCTTGGTTTCTCCTGTGATGGGATCCCATAGTCGCACCATACCACCATTATCCGCAGTGGCAAGTGTGTTTCCATCGGGGCTAAAGACTGCACTGAGAATTCCTTCCGTATGTCCTGTGAGCGTCTGCTTGTGTGTACCTGTTTTGGTATCCCACAGTCGTACTGTCCTGTCAAAACTCGCACTAACAAGTGTGTCACCCTCCGGGCTGTAGGCGAGGCTTTCGATCCAGTTCGTATGTCCAGTGAGAGTCGTTTTGTGTCCTCCCGTTGCAGCGTCCCACAGGCGCACTGTATTGTCCCTACTCCCGCTGGCAATTGTGCGTCCATCTGGACTGTAGGCGAGGCTTTTGAGCTCACCCGTATGACCGGTGAGCAGGGCAACCTCTTGACCGGTCGTTGTATCATATAGCCAGATACCAATAGAACCAGCCACAGCAAGCCGAGTGCCATCGGGAGAATAGCACACCGCAGCTACCGAGCCTTTACCGAGCCGCGCAACCGCCCCTTCGGGCAGCCCCCATTGCGTGTACTCTTGGGGGTAAGTGTTCGGTCCAAATAGAACCAAAAGCATAAGGAATGTTACGGTGATTTTCATCGGAAATGCTCTCTTTTTGTAAGTGTGTTATCAATTCGCATACTGTTTCCAATCCTTTCTTATTAAAAATCTCCAACTGTCGGTTGCAGGCTGGGTTAGATTTTGGACAAATCGACTCTCATAAAATGCTTGGGCTGGATACTATGGTAGATTTTAGAATTAATTGGACACTGCCCCGATTTTATCGGGATGTTCCACAAATCGGCCAGGTTAGGAAACCTCGGCTACCGGGGATGAGAAAATATAGAATTACCGAATTATTTTCTGAAATCTCATACAGTTTGCGCTACATTTGTCAGCACTAGTGAATCACCTTAAATTTCGTCGGGGGCGTGACCAAACGCTTCACGATACTCGTCGTGGACCATACCCTCATACTTGGTGGTCTCCGTTATCGGCAAATCGATAGGAATCATTCCGCCAAGTGACGATTCATATAGCGCGATGCACATCTCCACATCTTTCCGTCCGCCGATACCGTATTCTGGCTCACGGTCATATAGCGCGGCGTTGGCGATGCTCATGATCTCCTCGGCGGTCCCGACGTTCCAATCGTCTATCGCATACTCTCTGAACGGATTTTCGTAGACAATCTGCGGATCGGTGTGGACAACTATCCTTGACAGGACATCGACCCCATCGACGGTATGCCGCTCCCTCTCGATCGGGATATCCTGCATCTCGCCGTCCACCATCGCACGGAGTGGGAAATCGGAGGTCCAGTAATTAGCGTTTGTCATTACCCCTTTTGTTCCCATAACCTGGTTGTACCGGATCGTTTCCTCGCCGACCTGCGACGCCTCGTAGACACCGACCGCCCCGCTTTCAAACTCGATCAGCGCGTGTCCCCAATCTTCGTACACCCTCTCGGTGTTCGGGACAAACTGCTTGGTGATCCCCGCTATCCGTTTCGGCTCGCTCTGGGCATAAAACCGAAGCTGGGACATCCGATGCACGCCCATGTCGATACAGACGCCGGAGTGGGAGCCAAACGTGGAGACAGGATGAGCGATTCCTTGCGGCTTTCCCGCCCCGTGCACAAACTGTCTGCCTCGCCCGGACGGCTCGATAAAGTGGACGCGCATGATGTCGCCGAGCACCCCTTCGGTAATCAGTTTGATGAGGATCCGATCGTTCGGCATCCGGAAGTAGTTTTCGGCGACCTCGAAGTGGACGCCGTTTTTCTTGCAGGAATTGATGATTACATCGCAGAAGGCTAGCGTGGGCGCCATCGGTTTTTCGACGATCGGGTGCATCTTGTGTTCCGCTGCAATCTTCGCCACCGTGTGATGCTCATAATCGCCGGCGCAGACGTCTACGACATCGATATCCTTGTGCTTCTCTAGCATCTCCTCGACATCGGTATAGTACGGCAGACCGTACTCTTTGCCCGTCTCGCTCGCCTTGGCTTCGTCGAGATCGCACACGGCGATGAAATTCAGGTCTCCTTTTTTTGTCAACTCAGCGATTGTCGGCAGATGCCAGCGTTGTGCCACCGCACCCAAACCGACCGATGCAATATTGGCTTTTCGCATAAATACGTCTCCTTAATGAAAGAAGGCAAAAAATCGTGTTCTTTATGATAACTCAAGTTGCCACATGTCGCCCCGCTGGGGCTTTGGGGTTTGTTGATTCAATGTTCTATACACATGTCGCCCCGCTGGGGCTAATAAAGCATAAGGCCTAGGAGTCAAGAAATGACGTAGAACTCTCGCCATCTCGCAGAGCTGCCGTGGAGATTCCTCACGCATCACGTTTCACGCTTCACGTTTGGTAGGCGCTGTTTCTAACTGCGCCGATGCGGTGCGGTTGGAAACCACACCTACCGGCTGGGGGTGAAAATTTCTATTTATTTTTGGACTTCACCATAACGTACTAATGAACCACTCCAACCTGTTCGCGCCATGTGTCCAACAGCCGCATATTTGAGAGTGTGTCGTCCCAGGACATCGCGGGGGCTTGACGTGCGTCGATGTGATTGGCTACCGTGTCCGCCTCGTAGGTAAAGAGATCGCGGTCAACAGGCACCTCAATCTCATTGGGTGCGCCCTCACCATGGGGTTGCACGATGATCGTCGATGACGGAAAGACGGTATCAAGCGGCAGCGGTTCTTTCGCACCGCGACACGGCGACGAGGGCAGCCACGGGTTCGGGATCGTGATAACCCCCTCCGAGCCGTGGATAGAGACACCCCTCCCAATGCTCCCCTCGACCGCAGCGATTATATCCGCAACGATGTCGTTCTCAAACTTGAGTGCGGCTGCGGCGATATGGTCAACCCCTGTGGGTCCCACCTTCCCGGTCGCTTTCACCACAGTCGGGTGCAGAAACAGCTTCCCTTCCGCAGCACCGGCGAAGCGGCGGGCAGCTGAAGCGGTATAGCACCCTAGATCGAGGATACCACCGCCGCCCATCTCGCGGTTGTAAATCCGGCTTTGCGGGTTGAAACCGACCTGCCCACCGAAGGTTGCCCGAACAATGTGGACATCGCCGATCGCGCCCTCCTGTATCAGTTGAACGACCCGCTGGATCTGCGGGTGGCACCGATACATAAAGGCCTCCATCAGGAACACATCGTTTTCCCGTGCTGCGTCAACCATCGCTGCGGCTTCGGCGTGGTTCATGCTGATCGGTTTCTCGACGAGGATGTGCTTGCCGGCTTCGGCGCATTTGATCGCCCATTCGGCGTGGAGTGGGTGGATCGTTGCGATATAGATGGCATCAATATCTTCGTCCTCAAGCAGTGCCTCGTAACTGGTGTATTGTCGGGGGATATCAAAATCGTCCACCAGTCTATCCATACGGGATTGGGTGCGACTCGCCACCGCAAGAATACCCCCGGAATCGGTAAAACGCATCGCGTTGCAGAAGACGTAGGCGATGCCGCCGGCGCTCATGACGCCCCAGTTTAACATGGGTTACCTCCTAAGTAGGTTTATTGGTGTATTAGTTCATTGATTAATTAAATTGATGAATGCTACACATATCGCTCCTTTGGAGCGCGGGGATTCGACGCCTCCCGCTTCTATAGACATATCGCTCCTCTGGAGCGAAAGTCTGCATCTTGGGCAGGTACAAGACCTGACCCTACATCTAGCAACCCTCGTGGTTGCTCTACCGTCGCGAAGTTTCCAAAGTCCCCCTGATAAGGGGGATTTAGGGGGTTGGCTGTGTATTGGAAGCGTCCAAGTGCGTAAGTCCTATTACGTTTCACGCATCACGTATCACTCTTTTGCTGCTTCTTCTCGCGCACTTGCGACGGGGTGCATGATACCGGCACCGGGGGGCCAAACGCCTGGATCTGCCTTGATCCATTCGCACAATTTCTTGCCGTGCGGTGTCATCGTTTCCCACACTTCATGGGGCATGACCACCTTAAACCCGTCCCGCGTACGCCAAGGGGCAGCATATTCAACGTTTGGCAGCGACCTGACCTCTTTGGACAGATTGGGGGTCGCGCCGTGCCACGCCCGGTTATCACGGAAAACGCCGGCGCCAGCGGGGGCACCGACGAGCGTTGAGTGCCGCATCCAATCGGGTTCATCGTCGGTGACTGGGGGCGGCTGTTGTACGACATGCGTCCCCGGAATCTGACGGATGGGACCGTTCTCCCACGTGAGATCAGCCATCAGGAAGTTGATGGTCACCGTCGGCGGTGTCATCTCCATAATCAGCTTGATCGTCGGCACATCGAAGTCGCCCGAACTGTCGGTCTCGAACTCAACACCGACCCGCCTCGCCTGTTCAATACGCGCTCCCGAGAGGTGCTGCCCATCTCTGCCGTCGGAGTGCAGGTGTTGGTACTCGACTGCACCGGGCAGACAGAGATCTCCACCGGATCCCCAAACCCGGTAATCGGAAGAACCGAAGATCTCCGTAACAATGGGAGTGGTCGTCGGCAGGTCAATCATGTGTGCCCAAGCGGGATGGTGGAGCATCTGCCTCGAAGCGGAACAGGTGCCGTAGCTATATCGGTGTGGTAAGCGTCCGGTTTCGGTCATATATTTCCGCTCGCCCGGACCGGGGGTTTCCAAGATCTGTTTCAGTGCTTCGGCGCAGCCCGCTCTCCAAGTCGCTAGCTGCTCCGCATTGAGCAGGTCACGCACGACGACGAAACCGTCCCGACGGAAAATCCGAGCAGCGCGTTCAACCTCGCTGGGGTCACAGATCTCCAGCCCGCGAATCCCGTTATGCTCTCGTAGGTGTTCCCGTAGGGCTTCGACGCCCGGATCATCATACACCCGACGTTTGGGGGATCGATTGTCCGGCACCGGTACCACGCCCCGATTTTGTGCGAGTAGGTTGCCGTACTGGTCTAGTGTTTCATTGGGCGGGGTATTTTCGTCCCACCCAACCCGCGTTTCTTGATGGACGGTCATGCTGTCGAGTTCTGCTTGTAGTTCCTGTTTTCTTGCCTCGGTCATCGCTAAACCTCCTTATCCACCGCTAGGTCGGAGTTCTGTATTCTGCTATACATCTGTCGCCCCGCTGGGGCTTGCGGTTATGTAGGTTACACATCTTCTATACACCTGTCGCACCTCTGGTGCTTTGGGACAGCCCGTAGGTTGGCACACTAGCACATTAGCTTCATTCACGTTTTACGTTTCACGCCTCACACGCATCGAGGATCGGGCGGGCAACCACAAGGATTGCCCCTACATTAGGTTTGTTTTCTAACATTGATATTTTGCGTCGAGATATGAATCTCGACCTACTGATAAACCCTACACATTGCGCTCCTCTGGAGCGCGGGGATTTGACGTGTCGCCCTTCTATAGACATATCGCTCCTCTGGAGCGAAAGGGGCTTGAGATTATTTATAGTAGATTTTAGAATTATTTGGACACTCCCAATGCACAGTCAACCCCCTAAATCCCCAACCCCTCTGATAAGAGGGAAAAGACAAAGGAGAAGATCCCCTAACCCCCTTAGTCTCCCTTATCAGGGGGAAACCCCTTGTCAGGGGAGTTGCAGGGGGACTTTGGCAACTTCGCGAATTGGTAAATGTCCACTTATTTTTAGCATTCACTATAAGTTGCATCAATTCTATACATGTCGCCCCGCTGGGGCTTGGGATATTTTGTCCTCCCGTGTGCTATACACATGTCGCCCCTCTGGGGCTAAATGAATCGCTGAACCAATGGTTTTTACGTTTCACGCTTCACACGCATCGAGGATCAGTCTCAAAACTTCCTGCTGCTGTAGCCATGTGGCTGTATGCGTTTCATAAGGCTGTGATGATCCTGGATAGGGCGTGGGATTCATCACCACGACAAGCCCGTAGCTTGGAAACACAACCACATAATGCCCGCCTGCACCCCAAGCGGTATACCCCTCTCTCGGCAGGTCTGACCAGAGTTTACCCTTCTGATTCGTCCAAAATCCGTGTCCGTACCGCCACATATTCTCAGGACTGTTCGCCAGAATATCGGGTGCGACCACCGTCGCCTCACGTAGCCAGCTTTCGGGGATCACGGACTGTCCGTCCCAACTGCCCCAGTTGCACCAGAGCCAACCCAGACGCGCCAACGCTCGCAGGCCGGTGAGAATTTCCGAACCCCACCCAAAGATGTGGAGCCGCGCTTTATCGTGCATCTGTTGGGATCTTGATCTATACTTCCAATCCGCGCCAATCACATCGGCGATCTTCTCCTTGTAGAGCGGTGAAATCTTCGGCGATTCCTCTGGACGATTGACATCATACAACCTATACGCTTTCTCGATGCAGTGCGAAAGCACACACATCCCGTTGGTCTGATAGTTGAACACCTGTCCCGGTGCTTCACCCGGTTTCATATATCCCGACACATTGCAGATTAGATGCCGCAGCGTCAGCCCACGATTCGCCTCAAACGCCCATCGCCCCTCTTTGGGTCCTTCACCCTCCGGCACATCCATCAATTCGGGATAATAACCCACAGCGAGATCATCGGCACTTCTGATTTTGCCTTCCTCAACCGCTATGCCGAGCATACTGGACAGAATCGACTTATTCGCAGAGGCGATGTGATGCTTTTCCGTGCTTGGGATATTATGCGTCCATTCCGCGGCGAGATAGCCGCCCCGCACGATCGCGATGCGGTATCTGTCATCTGCAAACTTTGAATCGAGCCATGTCTTGGCAAGATTCAATTTCTCAGGATCGATCCCCACATCGGAAGGGGGAGCGATCTGCCAGTTCGCTTTCGGAAATGTCTTCGCTGTCATAGCACAACACCTTTTTATAGTGGACCTTAGAATTAATGAGACACGCCACACCGGTGCGGTTGAAAACCGCACCTACCGTTCTCTGGTTTGGTAGGCACTGTTTCTAACTGCGCCGATGCGGTACGGGTGGAAACCACACCTACCGGAGGCGAATGTGTCTATCTGTTTTTAGATTTTACCATAATCTTTGTCGCCGCATGTGCAAACTATCCGAGTGTGATAACGCCTTTGATATAGCTTGGATCGCCCGCGACGAGCTGTTGCATCAGATCCGGGTATTCCTCCAACGTCGCTGTGTGCGTGACCAACGGTTCGAGATCGAACACGCCGTTGTGGATCATGCGGATAGCGGCTTCAAAGGTATCGCGAATCTTCGAGGATGGCGACGAATTGACAACCGTAAACCCACCCATGTGCCACTTGGTCGGATCGAAGGTGGCGGTATCGCCCTTGAGCCAGCCGAACAGATTGATACGGCCGCCCCGCTTGACAATATCGGTGGAAAGGTCCAGCCCGCCCTGATGACCGGATGTATCGACAACGACATCAATCTCCCGCGCTTTCAGGTCTGCGGCAAGTTCCGTCGTATCGATCTCTGATGTGTTATAGGTTTCGTCCACGCCAAGTTCCTTTGCGAGATCCAGACGGTTTTGGACTACATCAATCGCGATCAACTTGTCAAGTGGGTGGTGCAGCAAGCCTTGCGTAATCAGCAAGCCCATGAACCCACAACCGACGACTGCAACCCGATCTCCACCTCTAATCTGACAGTGATCGACCCCCGTGACCGCACAGGACACAGGTTCCACAATCCACTGTTCGTCAGGTTTTGCAGATTCTGGGATCTTGTACAATCGTTCCGCAGACAGATTTCGTACCGTCGCAAATCCGCCGCCTGCGACGCGGTCGCCCTCCTTCACGCCGGTGACTTCTGCACCGATCTTGCTCACATAACCGACCCCTTCGTGTCCGGGCGGTGCCATGGGGTTCATCTTATCGCCCATCTTGGCTGTAACCAGATCCCATGAACAGATCCCGCACGCGCCCCCCGTGACCTGCACCTCATTTGCGCCCGGATCGGGTACATCCAGTCCAATAAGTTCAATCCGACCGTCAGACAAATACCGCATTGTTTGACCCATGATTATGCTCCTTTATATAGTTGGTTCATTAGTTCATTGGTTCATTGAGATGGTGAATCTTATATGCTGCGCTTCGTTGGACGCGGGGGGAAACATGTCGCCCCACTGGACTTTAGCACAAAGACAGAGAAAACGAGAAACAGGGTGGTAATCCTAATAAGAATCAGTAGGGAGCAACGATCGTTGTTCCCTACAACCCGTTAGCCGTAGCCCCGGTTTTTTTTATCGGTGCATTAGTGCATTAAATCGATGAATTCTATACATTGCGCTCCGCTGGAGCGCGAGGATTTGACGCATTATCCCTCTATAGACATATCGCTCCGCTGGAGCGAAAGATTGAGCACATCACTTTTAACAGATAACCGCTAATAACTTGGATTATTTTACCCGTTTTACACGCGCTGAAGAAACCTCCTTGTAATGCGGGTATCATATCACGGTCTTGGCTCTTTTTCAAGGAGGTATTTCGGAGTGGGTAGAGTTATTTGGTAAGGTGTCGGGATTCGGAGAGAACGCCTCCTACCGCGTGTTTTTTGTAGGAGGGAATTCCAATTCCCGACCTATCGCAATTCGGCGTCGGGATTCGGAGATCCCTCTTACAGAAGAACTAAATTGGAGGTTTATAATCGCACTATCCGGGCGTGACATAGGACAGATCCCAATCGCCGAGTTTACGTAGATCTATGCGCGGATTCGACAGGTCTGATTCGCCCGATGCTCGCCACGCATCGATCTCGTCCCGATGGCCGAGCCGTCGCAATGCGTTCCACATATCCCGGTAGTTGGCGCGTCCTGAACCCCCTGCACAATCCCAAAAGAACATATGATCAGCACCGGCACTATAGACCGTCGATGCACGCTCCCGAAACTCCTCCGGCGTCATGTGGCGCGGCATGAGATTTGGTGCAAGCACGCACGATGTTCCACGAACCAGATTAACAAAGTGCTCCAGTTGCTTCGGGTCTGTCCACGCCGTTACACCGCTGTCGTAGTTCGGTCCAGACGTATAGGGGATAAGCGTGTCCACCAAACCTTCGCCCACCCATGCCGCCAAGTCCATTCCGTTGATGAGGTTCTCCCGCTCAGTGCCACCGACGATCGCTGAGATCTCAATACGCTGGTTCCTCCCCTGTGCACGTCCCTCTTGGTCCATCGCAGCCCGAACCTCCCGCATGAACTCCGTCAGAACGCCCGCCCGATACGATAGCCAACGCGGATCGTGCGCGTCCAACCCGTGCGGATCATCGCCGAATTCTCGCTTGAACCCCTCCACAACCGGCAGCTCGTACTCCACCAACGGCATTCGGCGGTTGTAGAGCAAGCAGATACCGTCGATCGGACGCTGCGCCATTTCGCGTAGCAGTGAGATGACGAACTGCCGCACCTCTGGAAAGGTGTATGCCATTCGCGGCGTTTGCCGACCCGTCCGATCTACGCCGCGCCACTCTGGATGTCGCTTGTAGAAACTACTTCCCGTATTAAAATGGTCCAGCGGCGGCGGGTAATGGAAACCTGCCACCCGGTAACTGGCGTGAAACTGAAGTCCGATCTCGTGTGTATGTTCGAGCGCGACATCGAATGGATCGATCCCCTGCTGTTCGAACTCGCGCCAGCTTTCTACGTGCATCCGATCCCCGCGACGACCGAAATCACCGAGATCAAACGTGTTCCTCCCTCCAACCCGACTGAAGTATGAGGTCTGGTCGCCACCCCCTGCCTCCCAATACATGCGCGAGAAATCTGTGTCGCGATACGGCTCAATCTCACGTCTGACATGTTCGGGAGTCGTCAAACGATACTGGTAATGTGGCCCATGGGCGTCATTGTGAGCAAACAAGCGCCGGGTGTCAGAACCCTGCTGATCTGATTGAAAGGCACGTGCCTCTGCATCTGTCAAGGGTACAAGTTTGAAGTAAGCCACCCGCGCCGGTGCACACTCAAACGATCCAGCATTATCACCGGGTGCCACCCGTGCACCATTCTGTCCAATCTGCAAACCGTGACCCGTCAGGTCAGTGATCCCCCAGAACATCTCGACAAGCTCATGATGGTGCGGTCCGCCATCGCTTTGCGGCGGCAGCGTGAGGGCGGTGAACGTCTCATCCCCGCTGCGCTTGAGGAGAATTGCAAGCTGGCGACCCTCTTCAGAACTCGTGATCGGCAGAACCCCAACGGATACCGCGTGTAGACCCCGAAGGTTCAACGGATAGGTGATAGTGGCAGCCGCTGTCTCTGGTCCAGCCATCAACATGGTGCCGGATAGTGAGTCGATTTCGTAGGTCAGCGTCCGCCAACGACGCAGATGTGGTTCCGCGGCAAGTGCATCTGCCGGGGTGCAGCGATCCAAATCCGTCCGATAGATGGGCTGCTGACTTAACCAACTGTCGCCAATTCGGTCAATCGTTTTTGCCTCCATTTATAACCTCCTAGTTTTAGTTCATTAGTTCATTTTTGACGTTTCACATCTTATCACAGTATCGTAGGTTGGGTTGAACGGTCAAAACCGAATCCCAATCGACGACAATAGATGTTCTGCATTTCAACAACACCGTCTCGGAGATAGAGAGAGTGAAACCCAACATCTCAATCCACTGACGATCAAATGTTGGGTTTCACTTTACTTGCGAGGTTTCAACCAGAATCACCCTCCCAAATCCAATTGTAACGTGTGACACTTTTCATAGGTTCTGTTCAATCCAACCCACGGGCTCAGTTGGTTGTAGGGAACAATTCTCGATTACAGAAATGTAATTGTTTGTAATGATTTATAACACAATTAACAATTGATGACAAAACGCTTCATGCTGAAATAGGGACAATTTCCCCATTTTCACGGGAAAAATGGGAAAGTTTTATCTCGCTCACGCCAACCTTATTTAGGACAGGACACAGGTCAGTTTTCACGCATCACGTTTCATTGGGAAATCGCTACGGAGCAACGGTAATAGTGATGATACCACTCTGTACATCGGCGTGAGGGAAGCGGGCTTGGAGCGCATGGGAACCCGCGCGAAGATGCCATCGCGTTGTGTAGGGATATGCCACTTTTTGAAAGGGTTCCCCATCGACATACCAGATAATCTCTGGGACAACGGGGGACACGTTGGCTCTGAGTGCAATGCTTTGCAACTGCTGCGGGGTATCTGGATGAAATCGAAAAACACTCCCATCGACAGGCTCCGCAATGGCAATGCTCACGAACGGCGATTCAGTTGACGTTGAAGGCGGCGAATCGTAGCCGTGCAACGCCCCCCAAGCAGTAAAACGTCGCGATAGGACGGCATAACTTCTGATTTCCACCCGCTCTGGAGGTGTCGTCGGATCAGCCAGCGCTCCTGTTCGTCGGTCAACTGCAAACATCTGGTGAACGGGACAAGAAGCAGTCGGTTCTGTCCCTGAAGGAAGATATTCTAAAACGGTTTCAGAACACGCCTCGGTTACAAGTTCACCCGACAGTGGACAGAGTTCCACCAATTGATAGCCCACAGAACCCCCTGAATCCTGATGCAGTTGGGGCGGTGGGAACGGCGTTTCGGCTACACCGCGACGCTCCTTGGGGTGTAAAAAGAGCAGAACCTCTTTCACCAACCGCGCTGCATCAAGGCCCGCTACCTGCTTCATCCGTTCATGATCCGGGTGCCCAATCCATGCGCCGACGATGTATTTTGAACTGTAAGCTACCACCCACGCATCTCGGAATCCCTGAGATGTGCCGGTCTTCACCGCCACCGGGAAGGGATACTCCAACGGTCCCATGCGAGTGAAGGTGGGCAGTCGTGCTAGCGGATCGGAGAGAAAGAGCGTGATCTGCCGAGCCACATCTTCAGGGATAAGCTGCGTCGGTGTCTCCTCATCGGTGGCTTCGAACCAGCGCAACCTAAACGCTTTTCCGTCGCCCCCCAATACGCCATAAGCGGCGACGAGGTCCTCCAAAGTCACGTAAAGCCCGCCAATTGCCAATCCAAGCCCATAAACGCTGGCGGATCTGCCGTCCTTTGCGAGCCCCAGTTGACGAAACAGATCGTAGGTCTTCGCTAGCCCGACTGTCTTCAGGACATGAACCGCCGGGACATTTCGGCTATTGGCAAGTGCGTTTCGATAGAGCATCGGTCCGAGATGGCACTCATCATAGTTGGCGATGCTATACTGACCTGTCGCATGCACCAGATTGAACGGCACATCGGCTAGGACACTGGCGGGGGAGAACGCTCCGGTTTCCATACCCAAAGCGTAGATGAAAGGCTTCAGGGTGCTGCCGGCAGATCGTGGGGTTGTCGCATAATTGATGGCACCGGAGAAGTCTGTATCGGCGTAAAAATCTGAGCCCAGATAACCCCGTATCGCGCCTGTCCCCCGCTCTGCTACGATGACAGCCACATTGCCTGCACCGCGTTGGCGGAGATGCTCCATCGCTTCACCGGCAATGTTATCCACGACTTCCTGAAGCGGAAGATCCAAAGTAGTGGATACCGGTTTCGTGTAGGAGGCGGTTCCGTTCATCGTTTCTTGGAGACGTAGAATAGCGTGATAACTGTGGAACGGTCGCGATTCTTTAAAGGGGATTTTCAGGGACTTTAGTTGGCGCTGGCTGATTGCAAGGTTCTCTGCATCGAGTGTCCCGTTTTTATGCAGCAGCTTGAGAATCAGTGTTGCGCGTTCAAACGCTTTACGCCGGCCTTCAAACCGGTAAAGGTTCATTCTGCCCGGTGCTCTGGGAAGACTCGCTAACACCGCCGCTTCCGCCCAGCTCAGGTCTGCCAAAGGTTTCTGAAAATACCGTCTCGCTGCGTAGGCGACGCCGTGGATACGATTGCCTTGGGGAACAATCTTCAGGTAGTGCCGCAGCACATCTTCATGACCGTACTTTCGGTTGAGCCACACCGCTGTCCCCATCTCGCACGCCTTTCTCCAGAGGGTTCGCTCACCGGGGCGTTGGAGTCGCGCTACCTGCATGGGGATCGTTGAAGCGCCCTGTCGGGGGCGGCCGCTGAGGTTATTCAGCAACGCCCGAAGCAGGGAACGGAAATCGATGCCAAAATGTCTGTAGTACCGCTTGTCTTCCACCGCCAACAGGCACGCAACGATCCGCTCTGGCAAGACTGCTGGCGGATCCCAGAAACCGAGTGGCGCATCCTCGTCAGCGGTCCCTTCCGCTAAGAAGGTGCTGTATCGATCGGTAAAAATCGGTGTCGCCGGCGGTGAAACCAATGTGTTCCGACCGTGGACTTCGTACAACAGCAGCAAAGCGAACCCCGTCATCAGAAGGGCTACGACGATGAGGAGGCTTTTTATGATGGGTTTGAGGTGTTTTAGGAGATATAATTTCATGGTTCTGTTTTTTTGCGTGAGTTACGGCATACGGAGTATGCCTACTACCTTATTTTAACGCAAGTTGCTAGTTGATAAACCAAGCACTATAAACCGAGTTTTTTCTTCAAAACTCGGTTTCTCTCTGACTCTAACAACTTGGGTTATGTCATAAAATAGTAGTTGTAGTGCAAATATTGCTAATCGTGGCGCAGATTGCCCAATCTCCGATCCATTCCCCGCTACAAAATCAACGAAACTTGTGCGTCAGGCGTACAAACTTTATGTGACAACTCAACCTAGGAGCTGACTAGCAACTTAGGTTATTTTAACACACCTGATTCAAATTGTGTAGATGTGCGGATTCCCTGTGTTGAAACTGAGATATAACCTAAGTTGCTAGTTGCGTTACGATACCACATACATGTCGCCCCGCTGGGGCTTTAGGGTATTTGTTTATTCCGTGTGCTATAAACATGTCGCCCCGCTGGGGCTAAATGAAGCGATGAACCAACGCTTTTCACGTTTCACGCATCACGTTATCAACAGCTGCAAAATAGCACCATTGGCTATTAACTACTCTCACATTCCATGAATTTCTACCTTGCCAATATGCCGCGAATCGTATATACTTAACACGTGAAAGAATCGTGCCACCCCTCTTCATTCGGAAGGAATTTTTGATGACCGATCTCCTCGAATCTTTGAACCCCGTTCAACGCAAAGCGGTACAGCACACCGAAGGACCACTGCTCATCCTGTCAGGGGCAGGCAGCGGCAAAACCCGCGTGATTACCCATCGAATTGCCCACCTCATTCATCACCACCGGGTTTCTCCGTATAATATTCTTGCGGTGACATTCACAAACAAAGCTGCAGAAGAGATGAGCAGGCGGACGTGGGGATTAATCGAGGAGAACAGGCCAGCACCGGAGGTCGTACCTAAACCCGCGGTCCCGTGGTTAGCGGACCTCCATTCGACGTTGGGAGCTAGGGGGAGACATAGGTTCACCGGCTGGGTGCCGTGGGTAGCGACCTTCCATTCCAGTTGTGCCCGTATTCTACGAAGGGAAATTCAGCATCTCGGCTATGAACGTTCGTTCACAATCTACGACACCGCAGACCAGCAAACTCTGATTAAGGAACTCATTAAGACGCTTCAACTTCGACTGAATAATCCGGGACCCGTCATCGGTGAGATTAGCAGAGCCAAGAGTGATTTCGTCTCGCCTGAAGAATACGCAAAGCGTGCAATAGGATTCTTCGAGCAATCCGTCGCACAGATTTATCCGATGTATCAGGACTTTCTTCGCCAAAACAATGCTCTCGATTTCGATGATCTGATCAAATTGACAGTTGAACTGTTCAATACCAACCCGAATGTATTGGAACTTTACCAAAAACAGTTTCAGTACATCCTCGTCGATGAGTATCAGGATACCAATCGCGGTCAGTATCTGCTTGTTAACGCATTAGCACAGAAGCACCAGAATATCTGCGTCGTGGGGGACGATGATCAGTGCTTGCCCGCGGGAACGTTGGTGCAGACCCCCGATGGGGTGACTCCGATTGAAAACCTACACTGGGAGGATAAGGTCGTTGCAGCAGCAGGTAGAGGGAAAACCCTCACCGCACAAGTCAGTGGCATCCACCGAAAATGGTATGAAGGGAAATTGGTTAAAATAACAACCCAAAGTGGTGCGATATTGCGTGCGACACCGAACCATGTGCTCTTCTCGCGCCTGAGTAACGCCCCGGATCTGCATCATGTTTATCTAATATTCAGACGGGACCGTGGCTATCGCATTGGTGTCTCTAAAGGGACCCGTAGCGATGGATTCAAAGATCACCCACTACAGCCGGGAGTACGCCAGCGATGTACACAAGAGAAAGCGGAGAAAGTATGGATTTTGAAGACCTGCCAAACTCGTGCTGAAGCGCAGATGTGGGAACAGTATTATGCCTTTGAGTATGGGATTCCCACAACTGTTTTCGATGCGGCTGGACATAACTCCCTGATGCAGCAGAATCACATCAATTTCATCTATAAACAGATTGATACAGCATCAAACGCTAAACGTCTGATGCGTGATCTCTATCTATTCCATGACTATCCAAGCTATCGTCCAAAACCCATTTCTGGGCATAAGTCTCCCGATCGGCAGATTGTTAATTTCACGATGTTTAGCGATAAACGCCTGAGCCAGCGAAGTCCTTGGCATGCACACCGTGTTTCGCTGAATACCACCGATCGTGAATTAGAGAAACATTTGCAGTCTCAAGGCCATCATACTCGAACAGGTAGACGAAACACATGGCGGATTGAAAAGGTGCGCTTGGACTATGAAGATGCTCTCAAATTGGCAAACCAAATCGCTCACGCAGGAGGCGGTTTAGAAATCCAATCTAGCGCATTTTTAGTTGGCAATCGAAAATATGATTTTCAGCCTGCGAGTCAAATTCAACCCAAAATGTACTTGGCTACGGAACGAGATGGCGAACTTGTGGAAGATCTGGTTGAATCGGTTGAATGGGAGGATTATCAGGGATATGTCTACGACCTAGACGTTGATTGTTTGCATAACTATATTGCAAATTCTATCTGTGTTCATAATTCAATCTACTCATGGCGGGGGGCAGACATCAACAATATCCTCGATTTCGAGGAGGATTATCCAGACACGACGGTGCTGCGCTTAGTGCAAAACTATCGTTCAACGAAGAATATCCTTGAAGCCGCATATCACGTCATCCGCAACAACCAGAAGCGCAAGGAGAAACAGATCTGGACGGATAACAAAAAAGGAAGTGCAATCACCCTTCATGAAGCAACGGAAGACATCAGAGAGGCGGATTATGTGTTGCGGCAGATTCGGGAGTGGCGCGGGCGCGGGAGGAAATACGGCGACTGTGTAATCTTTTATCGGATCAACGCCCAGTCCCGTACATTTGAAGATGCGCTGCGCGGTGCAAATGTCCCGTATCAGATTGTGGGAGGCATCCGGTTCTACGAACGGATGGAGGTCAAGGATATCATGGCGTATATGCGGGTGATTGTGAACCCTGCCGACACGGTGAGCATTAAGCGTATCATCAATGTGCCGCGTCGGGGAATCGGCGTTGCAACGGTGCAGAAGATCGAGGACTTTGCCTACGACGAAGGTATCCCCCTGTTTGAAGCGATACAACGGGTCGGGGAGGTATCGACGCTCAACAACGGAGCGAAAAACAGGGTGCGCGAATTCGCTGAACTGATCTCGTCATTCAACCCAAATGATCCACCGGCACGCACAGCGGAAGATTTACTTGACCGCTCCGACTACCTCCGAACCTTGCGGAGCGAAGGCACAATTGAGGCACAGAGCCGCGAGGAGAACCTTGGAGAGTTAATTGCAGCAGTCGCAGAGTACGAAGAAAATGAGATAGAGCCGACGTTAGCGGGTTTCTTGGAAAAGATCACGTTGGTCTCTGATATCGACAACATGGAGGATAAGAGCGATATGGTAACGATGATGACACTCCACAGCGCGAAGGGATTGGAATTTCCGATCGTCTTTATGGTCGGAATCGAGGAAGGGTTACTCCCTCACCAACGTTCTTATGACACCGAAGCCGAACTTGAGGAGGAGCGGAGATTGTGTTATGTTGGGCTCACACGCGCACAGGAGCATGTTTACTTGACATATGCCCGTTCACGACGGCTGTATCGGGATATTGACTATCGTATCCCTTCACGCTTCATTGAGGAGATTCCTCCCGAACTGGTTGAGCAGGGGACCGCCTATGAATCGTCTCGACGACCAGTGGTGTCGTCCTATGATCCCGATGAACCCGATTTTGAGGAAGAGGTTTCATTCCCTTACGACGTCGGGGACGTTGTATACCACTCGAAGTTCGGCAGAGGAAAAGTTACCGCCATCGATGGGTATGGATTTGATATGCGGGTCACGGTGCGGTTTGAACGCGGATCTGAGAAAACGCTCGCTGCGGCGCATGCGCGGTTGCAGCGAGTGAATTGAAGCAAGGAAGGCAGCCCTTAAACTATGGTAGAGTTTAGAATTATTTAGATACTCTCAATACATAGTCAACCCCCTAAATTCCCCTTATCAGGGGGACTAATGTCTATTTATTTCTATAATTCTCTGAGCGGGGCAAGATGCCCCGCCTACGATGTAGCGGGTAATCTACCAGATGTAGCGGAAACTGTTAGTTTGCGGGCTAGATCACAATCTAAATGAAGATTAATTTATTAATTCGGTAATTTCCGAGCGATGCCCGGTGCAGTTAGAAACCGGGGGCATAGCTCTAATGGTAGGCACTGTTTCTAACTGCGCCTATGCGGTGCGGTTGAAAACCGCACCTACCGGGCCTGGGGAAATATAGAATTACCGAATTATTTTCTGAAACCTCATACAGATTGTGGTACAAAAGACTACTTTTAGGAGATAAGCCTGTAGATTGATTTTCCAAAATCGACCTCTCCGCGTCGAGATATGAATCTCAACCTACCGGGGTTAAACATAATTTGATACGACAATAGGGAGAACAGATGGCAACAATCACAACTGACGACGTGCAGCACGTTGCGACGCTTGCACGTCTTGAATTTAACGAAGAAGACATAGAGCAGTTCACGCATCAACTCGCTCGGATTTTGGATTATATCGGAAAATTGAACGAATTGGATACGACGGACGTGCCGCCGACGTCGCATCCCCTCCCGCTCCGCAACGTTGTCAAAGAAGATGTCGCTAAATCCTCATACGATCGAGATACTGTTTTGGACGGAGCACCGAGCGTGGAGGAGGGATATTTTGAGGTGCCAAAGGTCATTGAGTAAAAGGAGTAAAATGTTTCATGCCGTTATATGAATTAACAGCCCACGAACTTCATGAGAAATTGAAATCACGGGAGATTACTGCCGTCGAACTGACGCAGTCGATGTACGACCGAATTGGCGCGGTCGAAGAGCAGATAAAAGGTTACCTGACCCTGACCGAAGACATTGCACTTGAGAGCGCCGCAGCGGCGGACGCAGGTTTCCAGCGCGGCGATGAGATGCCTCCGTTGGCAGGAATCCCGATCGCTATTAAGGATGTGATCTGCACCAAAGGTGTGTTGACGACGTGCGGCTCTGAGATCCTAGGCAACTTTGTCTCCCCCTACGATGCAACTGTGATGACCAAACTCCATCAGCAGGGAACCGTGATGCTCGGCAAAACGAACATGGACGAGTTCGCGATGGGGTCATCGACGGAGAACTCGGCGTACCAGAATACGCGCAACCCGTGGAATCTGGAAACTATTCCCGGCGGCTCAAGCGGCGGTTCCTCGGCGGTCGTCGCTGCGGGCGAAGCGATCTGTTCGCTTGGATCCGACACAGGCGGCTCGATTCGGCAACCCGCTGCCTTGTGCGGTGTTGTGGGAATGAAGCCGACCTATGGGCGTATCTCACGGTTTGGGTTGGTAGCGTTCGCATCGTCCTTGGATCAGATTGGACCTTTCTCAAAGGATGTGACCGACTGCGCATTACTGCTCAACGCAATCTGCGGACATGATCCGATGGATTCGACCTCGGCAAATGTACCCGTCCCAGATTTTACCAAGTCCTTGATTAACGATCTTGAAGGGGTTAAAGTTGGTATTCCGAAAGAGTATTTCACGGCGGGAATTGATCCAGATGTAGAGGAAAGCGTTCGACGAGCGATTGAGATACTTCAGGAGAACGGAGCGATTATCGAGGAAGTCTCCCTTCCCCATACCGACTACGCGATGGCAACATATTACATCATCGCTCCCGCTGAGGCGAGCGCGAATCTGGCGCGGTACGACGGGGTCCGATACGGCTTCCGCGCAACAAACGCTGAAGAACTGGGTGATATGTATAGAAAGACGCGGAGCGAAGGTTTTGGCGAGGAGGTTAAGCGTCGTATCATGCTCGGCACTTACGCCCTCAGTTCAGGATATTACGATGCCTACTACCTAAAGGCGCAACAGGTAAGGACACTGATTAAGTCCGATTTTGATGACGCCTTTGAGAAAGTTGATGTGGTCGTAACGCCAACCTCACCGACGGCAGCGTTCAAGATTGGGGAACGGACAGCGGATCCGTTGCAGATGTATCTCTCAGATGTCCTGACAACGCCGGCGAGTCTCGCGGGTTTACCGGGGATTTCTATACCGTGTGGCTTGACACAGGACGATTTACCGATCGGCTTGCAGATCCTTGCCGCCCCGTTTGAGGAAGAAAAAATCCTGCGGGTGGCGTATACGTTTGAGCAGAATACTGATCACCACCGAAAGCAACCACACCTGTCCTCAACTTGATGAGAACTCTGTAGAACATGGAGGGGACTTATGAGTGCCTTAAACAGTTATGATTTCAGGCGAAAGGAATATATGCCGGTCTTTCCAAGGGCGACCGGCAAGCCCACGGTTTATATCGAAGGCTATCCCTCGGAGGACGATGAGCCAATGGCTGCAACCGGATTCCACGGCGTGCAGATTCGGACCTTCAGCGATCAACTTGCGCGTTACTTTAACACCGAATCGGCTGTCTACATCGGTATTGATAGCTTTATCTACTATTATGAAGGGGATCGAACCAAATTCGTCGCGCCTGATATTTACGTCGTCTTAGGTGCGGAGAAGTACCCGGAGCGACGCAGTTTCTACACTTGGGCAGAGGGGGCTTTGCCAACGGTCGTGTTCGAGTTCCTTTTCGACTCCACCGCCGCACATGACCGTGGAGCGAAGCTAAAACAATACCTCATTGACATCGGGGTGGCGGAGTACTTTATCCATCAACCCGAAGGGGACAAACCGCCAGAATTTCACGGCTGGCGTCGAAGCCCTGCCGGTGAAATCGAGGGGATTCCACCCGATGCCGAAGGGGGATTATTTAGTCAGAGTTTGAATCTATGGCTCCGTTGGGAGGATTACATCGGCAACGTGCGGCTTTTACGACCCTATCTACCTGATGGGACACCAATTCCCACCTCCGCGGAGGAGGTACAGCTGCGAAAGGATGCACAAGCGTTTGCCCAAGCAGAAGCCGAGCGCAGACGTGAAGCAGAACTGGCAGCGCAACGGGCAGAAGCACTCGCTCAACAGGAAGCACACCGACGCCAACAGGTAGAGTTGGAATTAGAACAACTTCGCGCACAACTCGCTGCTTTAGAAGACGAGGATAGCTAGATAAGCGGAATGGTAGATCTGGGTATCTGATTCTCTTCAGAAAGGTCAAACATCATGCACGGCACATATAAATCCCCTCGCCATCTCCCATTCGCACCGTTAGGTGGGCTAATCGGTGCGCTGCTTGGGGGTGCGCTCTGGGCTAAATATATTCAATGGACCGGACTTACTGCTGGATGGATTGCGCTCGCCATTGGTATCTTCACAGGGATCGGTGTGTTGCTAGTGGGCAGATCGCGCCAGATTTCTATCAGCCTCGTTGCTGCGTTGTTTGCTGTCATCGGAATCCTGCTCGGCAAATATCTCGATGTTCAATGGAACGCTCCGCAAACAATCACTGTCGCAATCATCGAGAAAGATGATACACCGTCAGATCAACCAAAAATGGTTGAGACGCGTGGATACGACGCATCGGTATGGCAACTCATGCGCCGACGCATGGAGTGGATTGACCTGCTCTTCTATGTGGTTTCGGCGTACATTGCATTTCGCGTATCTTACAGCAGACGTTTATATCACTTTTTTTTCAGGACAGGATAACACTCACTATGAAAAGACAAAAATCTTATCAATGCTATATCAATGTACTGGGGTATCTCACCGTTTTGGTTTGCATTCTGTTCTTGCACCCCACCCTAGGGCTTACACAGGGAGCAAACGACACCTCCAAAGGTATAGTGGATGACGAACTATTAGAAAATATATCGTTGCTCTCAGAGGTGTTGGCGTATATCCAACAGAATCACTTAGATTCTCCTGATTCCGAATCACTCATGTACGGTGCAATTCGAGGGATGTTGCGGACGCTGGATCCATACAGCCAATTCTTTTCACCAGAAAACTATGCGGACTTTCGCACGGAGAGTCGCGGCACCTACGGTGGACTCGGCATGGAGATCGGTATACGGGATGAGCGGTTAACAATCATCTCCCCCTTCAAAGGAACACCCGCCGATAGAGCCGGGCTCCAGAGCGGTGACATTATTAGCCGCATCGAAAGCAAATCAACACTGAACATGACAACGACAGACGCTGTTGAACATCTTCGGGGTGAGCCGGGAACACAGGTCACCATCACGATTCTTCGCGAAGGTGAGCCGAAACCGCTAGAAGTCACGCTGACACGCGATGTGATCCAATTCCCCAGTGTTGAATCAAAGGTCCTCAAGGAGAATATCGGATATATACGGATCAACCAATTCCGCGATAACACCGCTAATGACGTGGATAAGGTGTTTGAAACCTTCAACCAACAGGAAATAGAGGGACTCATTTTAGATCTCCGATCTAACCCAGGTGGCTTACTTCGATCCGCAGTTGAAATCGCCAGTGATTTCTTGGGGCCGGGACAGTTGATTGTCTATACACAAGGCAAGACCCCACGCGAAGAATACAACGCGGAGAGCGGTAAACAGCAGAAACGTTATCCTCTGATCGTCTTGGTCAACGGTGGCAGCGCAAGCGCGTCCGAGATTGTCGCCGGTGCAATCAGAGATCATGGGCGTGGCTTGGTTATGGGGGAAAAGACTTTCGGGAAAGCCTCTGTACAGCAAATTTTCACACTGAGCGGTGGCGCTGCCGTGAAATTGACCGTAGCACACTACTACAGTCCAAACGGCGTCGACATTCACAAAATTGGTATTGTCCCCGATGTCGAAGATCCATGGTTCAGCCGTTCTGAAATTCAGATGTTGCAGAAACTCCGAAAGCATAAGGAAATCGAGACTTTTATCGAAAGTAACGGGGATGACATTCTTGCTCAGTTGGAAAAGGCGCGACACGCCTCAAAAGAGGATACCG
Organism: Candidatus Poribacteria bacterium; assembly: GCA_965208425.1. Classification (GTDB taxonomy): domain Bacteria; phylum Poribacteria; class WGA-4E; order WGA-4E; family PCPOR2b; genus PCPOR2b. The sequence continues at coordinate 2,261,941 of OZ242335.1, forward strand.
AAGCCGCTTCACTGTTGAGAAAATACCAACGACTGGTCGACTCGCTGACAGCGGAAGGGATTATATTGAGTAATGTTGGGCTGAAATTGGCAATTGCACGTGAGACGGAAAACGACATAGATGAGTACGAATATGATCCGCGGATTATCCGAGCGATCGACCAGCTGCGCGTGTTCAAAATTTACCAGTCCACGTTGAAAACCGATAAATCAGAATAACTATAGTGGATCTTAGAATTAACCTAAGTTGCTAGTCGTCCAACTCGCTCGGCTTGGATAGACATATCCAAGCCCTCCTTGTACATGTGCAGTGGATTTGTCAATCCACTGCGAGCGGTAATGGGCTTTATTTAGCTCCCATTCTCCCATTTTACGACATTTTCCATCACTAGCAACTTGCGTTAGAATTAATAAGATACTCCAAACCGGTGCGATTGGAAACCGCACCTACCGGAGGGGGCGAAAGTGCCTATTTATTTTTGGAATTCACTATAATTAGCAATTGAGAGCTATTTCATGATTACCAAACGAATTATTCCGTGCCTTGACGTTCGGGCGGGCAAGGTCACAAAAGGAGTTGCTTTCCAAGGCAATATTGATGTCGGCGATCCGGTCGCGATGGCGCGTGCGTACTATGAAGGCGGGGTGGACGAACTTGTGTTTTATGACATCACCGCTAGCAACGAGAGACGCGACATTATGATTGATGTTGTCTCAGCGGTCGCAGCAGAGATCTTCATCCCCTTCTCGGTGGGCGGTGGGCTGCGGACGTTGGACGATATGCGCCGCGTCCTCCTCGCGGGAGCGGAGAAGGTGAGCATCGACTCCGGCGCGGTGAGAAATCCACAGCTCCTCGCAGAGGGAGCAAAGGCGTTTGGGAGTCAGTGCGTTGTATTGAGTATGCAGGTCAAGCGGGTCTCGAAAAGCGATGAGATCCCAAGTGGATTTGAAATCTACATCGATGGCGGTCGTCGTCCGATGGGGCTAGATGCGCTCCAGTGGGCGCAACGCGGTGTGGAGTTGGGGGCGGGTGAAATTGTGGCTAACAGCATCGACCAAGATGGAACGAAAGCGGGGTATGACATAGAGCTAACAAGGGCGATTGCGGATCTTGTTCCGGTCCCTGTTATTGCGTCTGGCGGGGCTGGCAATCCGGAACATATCCGCGATGTCTTCGTCGAGAGCAACGCCGACGCGGGCATTGTTGCGTCGATTACGCATTACGGTGAGTTCTCAATTGAGCATATCAAGCAATATCTTGAGAGAGAGGGAGTCCCTATTCGCAATACGTGGTAGTTCATTGGTACATTATTCATTGGTTCATTGGTTCATTGGGTAATTAATGAACTAATGAACAACTGTAGCTTCTTGTAGGTTTCCCCGAATGATGCGACACAATTATTCAGAAACGGTATTAGTACGGTAGAGCAGGAACGCGTCACTTGTCCCAATACCCTATCTTATTCTTTATTCAGCCACTTCAGCGAATCCCCATCTACACCTTTCACTCCATTTATTCGACCAATTCAAACAGCGGCTCGCTTGAGACAATCTCTAACTCTCCCCACTCTCCAATCAGGTGGTAGATACCTTCAGAGAAGTAAAATACGTCTATATTTCCATAGTCAGGTGGACCCACCAGATTGGGAACAGGAATCATGCTTTTTTTGACCCAAGTGATCCTCTTCGCATTTCGAAAGCAGATTCGCCCGTATCGATAGCAGTATTGCTCATCCGGCAGCGGGTCACTATACTGCGGATGATTTGCCGTGAGAACTGTCTCAAGGATTATCTCCACGGAGTCAGGTTCAGTTTGAATATCAAGTACCCAACTATCTTCTAGATAAACATGCTCAAGGCTATGGAATTCGTAGTACTGTTTCATCCGTTCCATCCTCTTTATATCTTTTTTTAATCAATCTATGGTCGATTTTAGAATTAATGAGATCCTCCAAACGGGTGCGGTTGGAAACCGCACCTACCAGTTGGGGTTGAATGCGGTGCGGTTAGCGACAGTGCCTACCAAACACCGGGAGCGAAAGTATCTATTTATTTTTATGAATTCACCATAATTTGGGCAGACTGCCATGAATCTTCCCAAATTAAGGACGATAAATAAAACATTCAATTAGATCTTCCGACTCAGGATGCCCCGATATTGTGACGCAATATTCAACCTCAGGTTCCAGCGGTCGAGCGGGGAGCTTCTCGTTAAATCCTTGTGGCACAACGCTGTAAATGACTCTTGAGAGCTTCACGGGAGTTTGTGTGCGATTCCCAGGAGGGTGATGCGGTCCCCTGTATGGAACCTCAATATACCAATATGTTCTATCTAAAATCTGACATTGACCAACCGTACCATGTAATCCGTTTGGGGCTGATGATAGGGGAGTTGTGAACTTTGTATACGCATCGTTGGCAGGTGGAGTGTGAACTGACCGTTAGCCAATGAAACGCTGGGCGGCTGCTTTCGTTTTGATCGCTGATAGCCGATGGTGGCACCGATAGGAGTCAGTGGCGACCATTTTAAGGTCTCCTTAAAAGAGCCACCTCCACTCCCATATAATTCCCCAATTGCATAAACTCCTACGGCGCAACCAAATATTCCGCCTATCACTGCGCCGTAGAATTCTGCGGACCGGAAAGTCCCCCCATCTTCGAGGAATATAGAACTAATGGCACCACCTATACCCAGCCCCCAAAAGGCCCCTGTACCTAGTGCCAAAAGCCCACCGCTTACTTGACCAACCATGACGAACGGTTTATCCCATTGACTCGAATCTGTTTCGACAAATCGCCCCTTTGACCGCTGATAACCGATGGTAGCACCGATAGGAATCAATGGCGACCATTTTAAGGTCTCCTTAAAAGAGCCACCTCCGCTACCGAAAGTTTCTCCAATCAGATAGGCCGTGCCAGCACTACCAAACATTGCGCCCACCATTCCACCGTAGACGAACCCAGGGGAAGAAAAAAGATGAATCTCGGATAAATAAGTCTCGCCGAATATCAAGCTTTCAAAATATAGTAAAGAAACTCCAACAACCAAAAGACCTATACTCTGTCCGAACAGTCCACCACTGACTTGACCAATCATGACAAACGGCCCATCCCGTTGACTCGAATCTGTCTCAGCAGCTATCCCTTGTTTGATAAAAAGCAAAAAGAAACAGATTAACAGCAAAATTCCAATTTTCTGACGAACCATCAATCTTCCTCCTACTCCTGCATCTTGCGACTCTCCGCAGAGTCCGGGTGTTTTGTCGAGATGTGAATCTCGACCTACAATTTACTCCCGCATCTGGCGATTCCTCGCCCGATAATGGGAGAGGTTTCTTTGACATTACTAGGACTTACGCAGTTGAACGCTCAACGCCCCCGATGCGGACATCGGGATTCAGAGTAACTTGTAGTTCGGCGATTTATCGCCGATGCACACCGTTTCCAACGCCCGATAAATCGGGCAACTACAGTAAGTTCTCAGGCATCGGTTCTGTTTCGTAGGGAATGCAGATCTGCGTTCCCTACTGAAGTGCGTAACTCCTAATTACTTTTACCTCCTTTAATAAGGGCTACGCTGTAATAAATATGATTTGATTACAATTTTCTTCCAAAATGGCTCCGCCACCCGTCTCAACATTAATCGTAATGACATAGACGGTGCCTGAGACAAGCTCCTCGCCTGCTTGAGGGATTAACCGCGCAGTCTGCCCCTCCACTTTGGAAATCCAATTGAGGGGCTCTCCACCAAGGGGGCTGATGCTAATCTGACCAATCACCGGATGGGTGAAGTCGATACGGATCCCGTCCCGATTCAGCGATTCAACGGGCACGTTTTTTGCGCCATGAAAGACGGGAGTGCTGGTTATTTGTAATGGATCTCTCTGTACAGTCACGTCGTCTGTCTGCGTGCGAATGACTCGTTGATGGACGCCAACGGTGTCCTCATAAAAAATGATCAAATTAAGGGGTTGTGGGTGTAGGATGGGGGCCCCGTAGGGGTATAGCCTCAGATAGCTCGCAACCACCCGCAAATCCTTGCGAAGGACTTTCCACTGCTTGACAGGCGGCATGGATGCGGGGATGGCATCAATGGTGGGGCTCACCCCCCCGCTTTCTGTCTCAAGGGCAACACTGACCTTCAGAACAGGGGCATCAAACCCCAATGCCAGATTTTCAAGCAAGCTAAATCGGGAGAATCCGAGAAGCTGTGTCGGTTTTGATTCGATTTCGTTGACAGGCATCTCGTCAATGACAGGCATCTCAACACCATTATCCCCCTGACAGCCAATTAACAGAAATAGACACCCACAGAGAATGACGAATCTCAACTTCAATCTCCTATGTATAACGCAAGTTGCTAGTTATAAAACCCGATTGGCTCCGACTTCGCCAATCCGTTCCTAGGACTTCGATTTATCGGCAGCTTGGCACTGGCTATACACATTGCGCTCCTCTGGAGCGCGGGGATCCAGCCTATTGCGGTTCTATAGACATATCGCTCCACTGGAGCGAAAGACAAAGGAGCTACTAGATGATCGGGGAGACCCTGCCCCGACAAAAACCGATGGACTTTCAACGACTAGCAACTCAGGTTATTTTATGAACTTTGGCGCGGGATCTGTTCTGGTGAGTCTTTCTATTTTCTTACCACCTCTGTAAGTCGTTCTTGGCTTGGTTTTTGGTCCTGCCAACCGCCAGAAGAACGCTTCAGCGCGATCCTTATCCCCTTTCAGGTGCCTGGTATTTTGACCTTTGAGACTCCTTTAATCCTGCAAACGGGCTAGCGTGCCAGTCCACAAACGGACGTTTATCCCTGTAGTTCTGCCATCGTCGAATTGCTTCCAACTCACCCAGTATTGCTTTTTCCATTCGACGGCTGGTACCGCGAAGATGCCGCCGGAAAATTCCTCTCTTTCATAGATTAGATAGATACTTTTCTCAGTGAATACGTTCCATTTATACGGTCCGTGGCTTGCTGGGCCCAAAACATCCTGCTCCTCAAACCCCACGCGCCGGAGTGCTTCCATCCTGTCAACATACTCGCCAAAGTACACGGAGAGGTTTTCGGAATGCTGCTCCGCATTGAAGCCGATCACGATGCGTGGGTAACTTCCGGATTTATTAACGATGCCACGAACCTTCTCATACGTCATGGTGGCAATATCGCCGGTCGTACCCTTTGCATCGTCAATCCCTTCCTGCCGGTAATCCGTATGGGACAACCGATAGGCTGCTATCTCCGTCAACTGCTGATCGCACGTCTCTGGTTCAGCGTCCATCAATTTATCAATGTCAATTACATACTTGGACGGCACTCGACTACAACCCACTAAAAACCAAGCGACAACCAGCACCAAGATTACGCCGATAACAACGAAGATGTATGCCATTTCATTTGAGTCTCCTTCATATTCGGATTTTTATGGTAGGTTAAACCACGATAGCACATTGAAGGCATCGGTGTCCGAAAAGAACTGAAACATATCATCAATCCGTTCATCACCACAACCAATTAAGCAAAAAGCCAAGATTATTCGTATGTCATTGGTAACGCAAGTGGCAAGATAATCTGTAGGTCGAGTTTTCCGAATCGACGCATATCAGAAACAATCAAATTTACGACACACCTATCGTGCCGTTGGGGCTTGGGTCAATAGGTTTACCGACGTTCTATAATATACCTATCACCCCGCTGGGGCTTTATAGTTCCGGCAAGTTGAATCTCCCGATTCCATCGGGCTCGTTTCCACGATCTGCCTGTTCCGATCTATCGGAACCTGCGGGTGTAGGGGGGGCAATTTTCTCGCGCCGTCCATAACTAGCAACTTGCATTATTGGTAGGTTAATGAACTGATGAATGGCTCACCGGAAGGTGGGTGCGCTTACGCTTTCGATGGCGATGTTGATGCACGCTGGCAATCCTGACGCTAGTGCTCGTTCAACCGCAGAGGTGAGGTCGTCTGGATGCTGAACAAACTCGCCATGCCCTCCCAACGCTTCAATCATTTTGTCGTACCGTGACGGCAGCAGGTCACAACCGACTGTGCGTTCTTCCCCGTAATTCTGGATCTGCAACTGATGCTCGGCATTCCAACGGGCATCGTTTCCGACAACCGCGATGATAGGCAGATGGTAGCGTAGCGCGGTATCGAACTCCATCGCGTGGTAGCCGAATGTGCCATCACCTAAGAAAACGAAGATGGATCGTTGCGGATGTGCTAGTTTTGCGGCAAGTCCCATCGGGATAGCACTGCCGATAGAGCCTGCGGGTCCATTGATGAGACGATGCTCCGCTTCCAACCCCGCCTGTACCCACTGCCCAAACTCCCCACCGTCGCTGACGAATACTGCGCCATCATTGAGAAACGGCTGAAATGCCTCGCATACCCGCAACGGGTGAATGGGTTGTTCCGCAGAAACACGTAGTCCTTCCCATTCGGCAGGGGTGACTTTTCGTGCTGCCGTAACCTCCGTCCGCCAAGAATCGCGCTTTCTTTCCCCTTGTGAACTCCCAAGGGCTTGTGCTGCGGTTGTCAACTGACGCACTATGTCCGTTGGTTCGGCGTGTATCGTCAGGACGCCCGGCTTTTCCGAACGTAGCTGCGAGGGATCGGCATCAATTTGGATGAAGCGACACGCTTCTGAGAAAAAGGGGGGGTCTCCAAAGCGTAGTGAGAAGTCTAATTTTTTACCCACCAACAGGACAAGGTCTGCTCTGCTCAAGCAGTTTGTTGCCTGATGTAGCCACGGATCGTTGACACCACGCGGGCTTTCCATCGGGAGGGCAGGAATACCTGTTGACTTGGATAACTGTTCTACCTCCGTCCATCGTAAGGGGCGTCCCATTGCGGGACCTGTCAAGATGAGCGGGTACTTTGCTTCGGTCAGTTGGTGGAGGACATCGTCCACGTTGTTGGCTTCGGCATTATCTGTGGACACATTATCCCTATCCGTTCTATGAAGGGATTGGGGAGAGAGGGTGGCTTCTAAAATATCGGAGGGTAGACTCAGATGGACTGGACCGGGGCGTCCTTCGCAAGCTATAGAGAGAGCGGTAGCGATTGCCTCGTCTAAACGGTTGGCATCTTCTACCAGCCACGCTGCTTTTGTGACTGGCTTGGCGGTGGCGACCTGATCTATCTCCTGAAATGCGCCGCTGCCGATCTGGGCGTAAGGGGAGTGCCCGCTTAATAGCACCACCGGCGACTCTGCCATCAGTGCGCCGTAGAGCGCGGAGATGGCATTGCAGTGACCGGGTCCTGCGGTCAGCAGTGCGACGCCCGGTTGTTCGGTCAAACGACCCCAGCCATCTGCCATGTGCACCGCTGCTGCCTCGTGGCGTGTGTGAATGAGATTGATGTCGCGTCCGATGCTAGCGTCGTAAAGGGAAAGGATCTGGTTGCCGGAGAGCGAGAAGAGATGCTTGACTCTCGCGGAAATCAAGGATTCTATCAGCAGTTCTGCGCCGGTTCTTGACATAGGATTTATCGGGCTTCCGCTATATTTAACCAATAGTGATAGTTTACAGCTGTTGATACGTTCTCCGGTCAAAGACCGAGAGTGAAACGTGATGCGTGAAACGTGAAAAGGCAAATTGAATAGGTCGAAGACTGCAATTTTAGCGGGATTTTATTTCTTCAAGCCCCAGGTACTGTGTCTCTGGAAATCCTGCCTCAAGGTTGTCCCAAAAGCGATTTTTCAGAATTGTGGGACGCACATCTAGCCCTTCCATATCCGCTTTTGAAAAGAAACGCGTATTGACGAGAAACGTCTCCCCTTGTTCTCTGTTGGCAAGGGTAAGATTTCCGTCGAACGTTTTGCATTGAATGAAAAATTTGCAGAAGTGGTAGCCCGGTTCGGTATATTCGACGATGTAGATGATGCGATCCAGCACAACGGATAGCCCTGTTTCCTCCATCGTCTCACGCCGTGCACAGTCGAAGATGGATTCACTCCCCTGTAATTTCCCGCCCGGCGGCACCCAGAAATCGTACTGCCCATGCTCCCTGTGATTGACTAACAGTAGTCGCTGCTGCTGCGTGATTAATGCAGCGGCACTGATTCCATATCTCATTGGTTCGTTCTCTGCCATTAAACCGCGCCACTATACGGTTGGTGGTCGTCGGGGTGGCATGGGTTCAATAATGGTACGTCTTTCTGGGGTCAAACGTCGTAGCAGCGCTTCTGAGGTCTGATAGTTGAATCGCTCGCGCACATATTTTGGGGAGTAGCGGTAGACAACCGTCCGACGATAACCGGGATTGGCGCGCTCTGCGGAGCCGTGCGTTATCGCATCGGTGAAAAACAGAACATCTCCCGCCTTCAGATACATCTCCTTCACTGCGACAGCTGTACCGGCGGGTTTACCGCTCACTCCGTCATAAACTAAGCCCTGTCCGTCCACATGCAGTCGCGGGTGGATTTCGGTACACTTGTGGCTGCCCGGTATGAGGACCGGTGGGCCGTCGCCTTCACCGATATCGTGGAGCGCCATCAACACGTTGATCTGACCCACCAGCCATTCCCCGGTGTTGTTCTGGCGAAACGTCAAGTAACTGAGTGGGACATGTCCACCGCAGTGGATGTGGATGAAACCGCCGGGACCTCGGACATTGAGAAAGTTTTCGTGGACGGAAACCCCGTTTACGGAAGCGTGGATGTACGTCTTGACCAAGTCGATCCAAGCGGGGTAGTCTATCAAGCGTTCAAAGACGGGCCCGCCCTCAATGATATTCTGAAAGTTGACGCCGTTTTCTTCGTTGTATGTGTGCGTCTCCACATTCCCGATCCAGCGGGTTCTTTCACGCGGATTTGGATTCGTGGTCCACGGCTCCTCAACATAAGCCTCGTGGTCGTCTATCCACTGGTTCATCTCGTCCAGATCTTCTTGTGAGATTGCGTTTTCTAAGACTAGATAACCTTGGAGGTCAAACAGATAGTCCTGTATATCTCGATCCATTTTTTTGCTCCTGGGTCAGAGAGTCGCGATTCGGAGGGTACGCCGCCCACTGTGTGTTTCGTGTAGGAGGGAATTCCAATTCATGACTATTGCGTCGATTGCTGACGCTTGGTTTATTAACTGGTTCTGTTGACATTTTGAGACTGCTGATTCGGCAAACGTTGTCATCATCAAATAATCTGACATAAGTAGCGCAAACTGTTAGTTTGCGGACTCGGATCACAATCTAAATGAAGATTAAAAAAATAATTGGGTAATTTGCTATTGACACCAGCGCGGTTGAAAACCGCGCCTACCGTATGTTTCGAGGTGTTTCGAGCAAAATCACGATTACCGATTTAAATACTTAAACTTCATACAGATTGTGGTACAAAAGACCCCCTTGTACTTGATAGGGATTCACGTTTAACCGTTCAATTCAGCCTACATGCTGTCAAATGTCAACACGCCCTAGCAATTTGTGTTATATAAGGTTTGATTTTGGGTTGACCTATCTGCTGATTGCTTCCGCAGATGAGCGGAAATCGGTAATTGAAAAAGTTCCTGACGCAATAATCGCGCAAAAAAAAACAGAACCTCAAGATTTTCGATTTCGTCGGTTTCAGGATTAAATCGTGCGATGACTTCATCCTCAAGTTCTTCGCTCTCCTGTTCTGGATACGGGGCACAGGTGTTTATGTATAGAATATCCGCCTCACGGTCATATTGAAATGTTAGGTGCGTTCCCATTCGATGTCTCCTCCCGCAATCAACACAGGAACTTCAGATGTTAACTATAGCGGATCTTAGAATTAACGAGACACTCCGTTCTCCTGTTTGGTAGGCGCTGTTTCTAACTGCGCCGATGCGGTGCGGTTGGAAACCGCACCTACCGGGGGCGAAAGTGTTTATTTATTTTTTGAATTCACTATAAACTAGTTGCACATGTCGCCCCGCTGGGGTTTTAGTATTTGTTGATCCCATGTACTATACACATGTTGCCCCGCTGGGGCTACGTTGGTTCGCTCTGGTTACTTGTGATTCATTGGTGTTGAGTTTCGCTGGGACTTAACCCAACCTACGGGGGTGTGCACAAGTTACGGCATACGGAGTATGCCTACTACCATTAATTTGGGCAATTATAGTGTCATAGCAGAAGTTTAGTCAAGGAGATAAACGGAGATGCTAGGGGCATTTAATTCTCCGGATATTATTGTCTGAATCGCGGATTAACACGGATTAACGGATTACGCGGATAAAAGCTGCACTCCATCACTGGCATAACAACGCGCAATGAATTGTGCTACTACGAACAGCGGGGCAAGATGCCCCGCCTACGGTTTCCTTCGGTATTTTAGCACTTTCTTTTTATATGAGCCTCACGCATTGTACTCATCACCGTAGCGGATGGTGTAGCGGTAGCCTTGCTCGGTGAGGAAGAGTTGACGGTTGATTGCGAACTCCTGATCTCGTGAATCGCGGGTAACGATTGAGTAGAAGTGCGCGAGTGAACCGTCAGTTTTGGGGCGGAGGATGCGTCCAAGGCGTTGGGCTTCCTCTTGGCGCGAACCGAACGTGCCGGAAATCTGAATTGCGACGTTTGCATCGGGGAGGTCAATCGCAAAGTTGGCAACCTTGGAAACGACGAGTAACTTAATCTCGCCCTGTCGAAACTGTTCATACAGTTCGCCACGCTCACGGTTCGGTGTTTGGCCCATAATCAGCGGTGCGTTCAGATTTGTTGCTATCCCCTTGAGTTGATCGATATACTGACCAATAACAAGTATCTGATCCCCTTCATGTCGTTCAATCAGCTCGCACACGATAGGAAATTTGTCTGGGTTCTCGGAGGCGATGCGGAACTTCTGTCTTGCACCGGCGACGGCGTAACTCATTCGCAGGTGTTCGGGCAGATTGACACGGATCTCGGTGCACTCAGCGGTCGCAATCCAGCCCTGCTGTTCCAATTCTCGCCAAGGAACATCATACTTTTTCGGTCCGATCAGGCTGAACACATCGTCTTCCCTGCCATCTTCTCGCACCAGCGTCGCGGTCAAGCCGAGGCGACGTTTCGCCTGAATCTCCGCGGTCATCCGAAATACGGGGGCAGGTAACAGGTGAACTTCGTCATAGATAATCAAGCCCCAATCCATCTCGGAGAAGAGTCCCAGATGAACGAAGTCCTCTGACTTCCGCTTGCGATAGGTCAGGATCTGATAGGTGGTCACTGTGATTGGGCGGATCTCCTTCCGGTCGCCGGTGTATTCACCAATCTCCTCTGGCTGAATCGTCGTCTTATCAAGGAACTCATCGATCCACTGACGCACAGCAATTGTGTTTGTCGAAAGGATCAGCGTGTGACATTTGGTCTCGAACAGAATGCCAAGCCCAACGATGGTCTTGCCCGCGCCACAGGGGAGGACAATCACACCGCTGCCGCCACGCACATCGCCTCCCAGATGAAAAACTTCTGCTGCATCACGTTGGTAGTCGCGTAGGTCAAAGGCAGCCCCGGATAGTGTCATCGGTCGGGGTGCAATTTCCAGATAACTTCCACTGACATATCCCGCGAGGTCCTCAACTGGAAAGCCGATTTTGATCAACGCCTGCTTAATGTGTCCACGAACTTGGTAGGGAACCGAGATGGTATGGTGATCAACCTGCTTGCCCAACAGATTTCTCACCGATTCATTGTGGACGATTTCAGCGATGAGGACCGGATCTTCAGAATGCAAAACCAAGTCGTTATCTCCAGCACGATCGGGATTTAGGTCGGCGTGCTTCATCAACTTAACCCGCCCGTAGCGAGACACATAATCGGTTATCTCGGCAATTATGTTTTGCGGCACATCATATTTGGTATACTCATGAAGTGCATCCAAGATTTGCCCGACTTCCAGCCCCGCAGCGGCGGCGTTCCACAATGAAAGGGGTGTGATGCGATAGGTGTGGATATGTTCGGGGCTCTTTTCTAACTCTGCAAAGCTAGCGAGTGCGTCTCGTGCTGCCTCATAGAGTGGACTGTCAACTTCAAGGAGGACTGTCCGATCGCTCTGGACGATCAATGGATTTTGTGGGTTGTACGGCATTGGTTAAATCCTTGGATCAATTGATAGATTTTAGAATTAATGAGACACTCCCAATACACGCCAACCCCCTAAATCCCCCTTGTCAGGGGGACTTAGAAAACTCAGGGGGACTTTGGAAATCTCGTAATGGTCGGAGTTATTGGTGTATGTCTACTTATTTCTCTAATTCACCATATTTTTGGTGGAGGTGCTGCCAGTTTGACGGCTTTTTCGTCATTTAGGTTGGATAGCAGGGTTCGGATATCTTGTTGGAGGATCGGGTGAAGGACGTCCGGGGCGATCTCGGCAAACGGGACAAGGACAAAACTGCGTTGGTGCATTTCGGGGTGCGGCACAATTAGATCTGGCGTATTGATGCAACATTGGTCGTAGATGAGCAGATCCAAGTCTACTTCTCGTGGTCTCCAACGGGCCCGATGTTGCCGTCCAACTTCTCCCTCAATTTCTTTCAGCAACGCTAACAATTCATGGACTAGCAGACCGGCTTCGACAGCGATGACACCGTTCAGAAACCAGTCCTGTTCTTCATAGCCGACAGGCTCAGTTTCGTAGAGGGAGGAGATCTGTATCAGCGAGACGCTATCTGCCTCTAACAGCAGCTGCAGTGCTTCAGTGATGTAATTGAGACGGTCGTCGATGTTGGATCCAAAACCGATGTATGCGTGTGCCATGTTCATTGGTTCATTAGTGAAAAATGAATCGGGCAACCACAAGGGTTGCCCCTACAGGAATCGACAAATGTAGGGGCAGGTCTTGTGTCTGCCCACCGCTTTTACATTGTCCCTTAGAGTGTGTTCTGTTATTATATGCTCGTATGTCAAGGTCGCAGAAACGGAGGAATTGAGATGCTTAAGTATATTAAACGTGCGCTGATCGTTTGTATGTTAGCTCTTGTGTTTCTGGTTTTGGCGTATCTCCTCGCTGTAAAAACATACGATGCTCCCAAAAAAGAGAAGACTCAGGGTTATGAGACGGATTCCACTATGCTCCGGTCAACGAAAACTCAACGTCTTTCCCGCTTTCAGTCAACGCTGGAAAAAGTGCAACAGTTTGGCGGCGGTGAGGTGATCTTTGAAGGCGGAAAGGGATTTGTCCTTTTTCGAGTTCGCAAAGATGGTAATCTCGTCGCAATGGTCCCAGCGTTCGCATCGGTCCCACATATCTCCTCCACCACCCTGTTTAGACTGATCCTCCTATCAAAGCGATACTACACCATCAGGCTAACCTCTTGGGACAAGGAACAACTGGAGCAGATCGCACCCTTCCACAATGTATCAGAGCGGGAAGTCCCATATCCGAAAACAGACCCACATATATTCCGTGAGGCAGAACTGGGAACGGATACGTCAGTCGCCGCTGCGTTGACAGAAGCAGTCTTGACGAAGGTCTTTCAAGTCGAGAAAGGTATGATCACAACCTTCGGTGGGGATTACCGTGATTTCCGATCGTCTGCTCCACTCAGCCAGTAGGGGACGGTTAGATGGTGGACGTAGATATGTTGTTTTCTTCCTCCTCGAGACTCAAGGCTAAAGTGGTCCGTCTCCCAAGCTTAAAGGCTTGGGTTTTAGACCTAAAGGAATTTTTTCGATAAGACGATCTTATTTGACAGAACTTACGCAAAGTTAGTACACAGGGGGTAGATTTTTGATTTTTAACCCCCTAAATCCCCCTTATCAGGGGGACTTATGAACCCGCTGTGTAAGTCCTATTTGGGAATCACCATCCGCCGAACGGCGATATAATCACCCGCACGGAGTTGATAGAAATAGACACCGCTTGCCACCGATTCACCATTTTCGTTACACCCGTTCCAATATGCCGCTTTCGTCCAATCTGTGTAATAACCCGCAGACTGATGCCCCAAATCTAACTGACGCACTAACACCCCTTTTGTGTCATAAATGGTAAGTATCACCTCCGCATCGTCGGCGAGGTGATACGGTAGCCATGTCTCTGGATTGAACGGATTCGGGTAGTTGACCAACAGCGCAGTCTCTTTCGGGATCAACATCTGGGCTGAAGGCGAGAGGCCCCCCAAGGACTTCTTGTCCTCCGCGACTGTTGCTCGCTTGATATCACCCCAAGTGGTAGGCAGTCTGAGTGTCCACAGGAGCACCGTCCCGTCGCCACCTGCACTTGCGAGTATCCGTCCATCAGGACTGAAAGCGACGCTAGAGACCCCTTGCGTATGTCCGGTGAGAGTTAGCTTGTGTTCACCGGTCACAGTATCCCACAGCCGTACTGTCTCGTCAAGACTCGCACTTGCGAGTTTTCGTCCATCCGGGCTGAACACGATGCTCCCGACCACCTCTGTATGCCCGGTGAGAGTCAACTTGTGTTCACCCGTCACGGTATCCCACAGACGGATGGTCTCATCCTCCCAGCCCCCACTACTGGCAAGCGTCCGTCCATCAGGGCTGAACGCGACGCTTGGAACCCCTCCCGTATGCCCGGTGAGAGTTAGCTTGTGTTCATCCGTTACAGCATCCCACAGCCGCACCAGCCCGTTTGAACCCCCACTTGCGAGTGTCCGTCCATCTGGACTGAAAGCGACGCTAGAGACCCAATCCGTATCCGCGAGGGTCCGCCTGTGTTCACCTGTCACAGCATCCCATAGACGCACCAGCCCGTCCGAACTTCCACTGGCAAGCATACCTCCATCCGGGCTGAACGCGACACTATTGACATAATTCGGATCCCCTGGGTGAGTTAGCGTCCGCTTCTGTTTACCTGTTATAGCATCCCACAGACGCACCGTCCTGTCACGACTCGCACTTGCGAGTGTCCGTCCATCTGGACTGTACACGACGCTAGTAATCCACCGCGTATGCCCGGTGAGGGTCAGTTTGTGTGCACCCGTCACAGCATCCCACAAACGCACGGTATAGTCCGCACTCGCAGTTGCAAGTGTGCGTCCATCAGGACTGTACGCGACCCTCTCGGCCAAACCTGTATCCCCGAGGGTCAGTTTGTGTGCACCCATCACGGCATCCCATAGACGCACTGTTCCGTCTGAACTTCCGCTGGCAAGTGTCCGTCCATCCGGGCTGTACGCGAGGCTATTGACCCAATCCGTATGCCCGGTGAGGGTCAGCTTGTGTGCACCCGTCACAGCATCCCACACCCGCACCTTATAGTCCCTGTCCCCACTCCCAGTAGCCAGTGTGCGTCCATCAGAACTGAACGCAATGCTATGGACCCCTCCCGTATGCCCGGCGAGTGTCCGCTTCTGTTTACCCGTCGCAGCCTCCCACAGACGCGCCTTGCCATCTGCCCCGCCAGTTGCGAGTGTCCGTCCATCTGGGCTGAAAGCAACGCTAGTGACCGTTCCTGTATGCCCGGTGAGGGTCAGCTTCTGTTCACCCGTCACAGCATCCCACAGACGCACCTTATAGCCCCTGTCCCCACTCCCAGTAACCAGTGTGTGTCCATCAGGGCTAAACGCAATGCTATGGATCGGATCCGTATGCCCGGCGATCAAGGCAATTTCTTGATAGGTCGCCGTATCATACAGCCAAATACCGATGGAACTCGCGACCGCGAGACGCGTGCCGTCCGGAGAATAGCGTACCTCGTTTACCGAACCTTTACCCAGTCGTGCCGTAGCACCGTCGGGTAAACTCAATTGTGTGTAACCTTGGGCAAAGGTGTTTGGTGAAATCAGGGCGAAAACAAGAAGTAACGCCACGGACGCTTTCATGAAAAGCCTCCTTTTTTGGCAGTTATGGTAGATTTTAGAATTACTTGGGCACTGCAAATCCGCGCGGTTAGGAAACCGCGCCTACCGGGGAGCGAACGCCTATTTATTTTTAGAATTCACCATAATTGCCATCAGGACTTACGCACTTCAGATTGTAGTTGCCCGGTTCACCGGGCATCAGGGGGTGTATTGTAGGCGATGACTCGCCGAACTACAAGGCTTCAAGCGTTCAACAGCGTAATGCCCCTCCCTGTGAGTTTGCGTTGACCGTGGTAGGGGATGGTGGGCGGGTGATAGGCTTACCCATCGCCCATCGGTTTCGCTTGGTCTGCTATTTCCAAAATCCCATTAAGTACTTCGGACACCTCGGGATCAATCTGATCTGCGGGAACATATTGGACGAGGGTATGATAATTGGTCTTTCGCATCAGATTTTCCAATCCCAGCTTTTTGAAAAAGGAATCGAAGAGTGGATCCAGAAAATCATCACTCACTTTGGTATCCGGAGACCAAGGTGAACCTCTATCAAGCGTCTCGAGGGCTTTTTCGATCTCTGCAATCGCTTCGTCCATTGCAGACAGCCATTGATTCGCAAATTGATTAGCAAGCAGTGGGCCCACGCTCTGTTTTTCGCCTTCTGCTTCTGCCCATGCTCTTAACACCTTTTCTTGGCATAGATAATTCTCAATCTCGCGCTGCTTCCACTGATATTCCTTTAATTCAGAGGTCGCTTGAAGTCTCTCTCCAATTCGATCAAAGAGGCAAAAACCAACTAGATCGGCCTTCGCCTCCCGCAAACCACGAAAGTGTTTGCGGGCCTCCTGCGGTTGATTTTCAACATAGTGTACAAATGGACGTTTCAACTTATCCGCCACAGGGTGCTTCAGTTTCTCGGCAAACGCCTGCAAAATTGCGAAATCTGTTGAACCCTCAAGATAGAGTACCCAACCCTTTTGTTCCGCCTGAGAATACTGCTCATAGCCGATACTTTTAAGCGATTTCGCAAGTTGGCTAACGCGACCATCAATACGATGGGGACGACCAAGAAAAGCGATAACCATATCACGATCAGCTGCCTCATTAAGAATAACCTCAGAATGACTGGCGGCAATGATTTGACTGTCGTGTTCCCTAGCAAGTTCGGTAAGCGTTTGATAAATCTGTCTTTGCCTCAGAATCTCCAAGTGTGCATCTGGCTCATCCAACAGAAGGACTGAACCCGGACGCGCCACCATGTACACAATTAAAAGTAGTGTTTGTTGAAGTCCGCGTCCTGATGAGGAGAGATCAAGAGAAATTCCCGGTTTCTCCTGATAATTCATCTCAATCTCTCCACGACCTACAATGTAATTTGGCTCACCAAGCTCAACACCGAATAGATTTTTAATCTGTCGGCAAATTGTGTCCCATTTTTCGTTGTCTTCTCGCTCCTGTAAAATCTGATAACAGAGATTGCGGAGGATCTCAGCGGTCCGCCCTTCCCCAACGCGGACATCGATCGCCCCCGTGTCAAGGCGTGTTTCATTCAACACCAGCCCAGACATTGGCGGAAGAAAAGCTACATCAAGGTTCGTCGCTTCTTCAGGAACAGGCATCCGTTTCAATACCTTTCCACCCGTTCCTGGCAATCGAAGGGGCCGGCAGTAAAAGGATTCCTGATTGGCATAATCAAACTCCAAGCCACATTCCCATTTTTCGCCTGCGGTAATACCTTCAATAATAATATCCATACGGACGTTTTGCGTCTGTTGCCTGCCATCAATTCTCTGAATATCTCGGACCTGCAAATTTCGCCAGAGCAATCTTGCATTTGGCACAGGAACGAAGATGGGGTCGCGCCGATTGATGGCAACACCCGCTCGCGTTGCCGCTTGGGGTCTACCCCTACGGTGATCGTTCCAACGTTTGAGCCCAATATCCCACAGAGCGAGTGCCTGTAAAGCTGTGGTTTTGCCAGAATTATTGGGGCCAATGAAGACAACGGGATTTCCCAATTCAATTTCCACGTCCTCAAAGTTTTTGAAATTACGGCAAATCAACTTTGTTAGCATTTCTAGTTCTCCAGGAACGAATCAAGCAGCTCGCTCATCGTGCAAAGAAACCGAGTTTTCAAGAAAAAAACTCGGTTTCAAATACCAATTGTGTCTCGTTATCCTTTAGCTATGCGAATATTGTTCGCCCAACTTTTCGCCTATTGGTGAGAAATCGTGCTCGCTGAATACATAGGATTTACGAACTTTGATTCTACAAGTAGATACGGACGCAGATTACGCAGATTTTCGCAGATAAAATAGCATGATTCAGATAAAAAAAGGTAACATTTTACACACGAAAATTAAACAGGATAAGTTGCCTTTCTCGGAAAAATGCTTTCGGAACAAGTGAAATTCACTTTTTTGGGCTAAAGCAGGAAATTGTAGATTTCAGATTGTCATACACGGCGTTGAATACAGTCGCTGCCTGAGATGCCGGTTGTCAGTGATGCTTCTCCAGTTCCCGGAGGTAATTAGCCTGCGTTAGCCTAGAATTGCTTAGCTCGTTTTGCAGGGTTGCAGCAACTGTCGTTAGAGTTGACAAGAATGAAACGTGATATGTGAAACGTAATGAATAACATTTTTAGGAATTGATAGTTATTAGGGGCGATGGTCGGGTGTTAGTGTAATTGTCTGAATCAGGATTTTCAGGATTCAAGGATTTTCAGGATATAAGTTACGCGATTGAACGCTCATCGCCATCACTAGCAATGGTCGCGCAATGAATTGCGTTATTATAAACTGCTTTGAATTTCGATCCAATCGGGCCTGAAGTACGTAACTTATATCATTGTTTTTCGTGCTCTTCCGGCCCAAGGGGTGAATCGAATTTTACAGGCAGTTTTCCTTCTTCGATTGACTGACGCAATGCGTCAACGTCTTCATGGGTGAGATGTGGCGGTTTCGCCATCGCTGTGATTAGACGTTGTGCAATCGGATTCTTTTCTGTTTTTGGGGCCTGTTTGTGCTTTGTGGATCGCATTGGTATTAACCTTTGGTGCTAGCTAGTGAGAAAGTCGTTTCCACATTGTTCAAGTCGCTTTGAATCCCGATTTATCGGGGGAGTTCATTGATTCATTAGTTGATTGATTCATTCATTTTTCTTACGTTGCACCCTTCGGATACACCTGTCGCCCCTCTGGGGCTTTAGGGTATCTGTTTATCCGTGTACTATAGACATGTCGCCCCTCTGGGGCTAAACGAACCGATTAACCAATGGTTTTCACGTCTCACGCATCACATGATCAACAGCTGCAGACTAGCACCATTGGCTATTAACCTCCTGAAATTGATGGAACGGGCAATAAATTCCTTACTACAAGCAGAGCAACGGTAATTTGACACAGGATTAGTTCTCAATCGACAATTGAACGGGCAGTTTTCCTTGAGCCTCTCTTACCCCGACAATCACCTCGACGGCTGCGGATACAGAGGCGTCGTGGATATCGTAAGCGGCGAGGAGCGCGGAGACAAAGGGACAGTACCGTAGCACGTAGGGTGAACCGAGCGCGATGACGATGATAGGGGTTGTTTTCCCTAAGCTCATCTGGTGGATGAACCCTGCTTGCTCATTACTCGTGATTCCGGCAATGATGACATCGGCATCTGCTGGTCGAATGGGCAATTGGAGTTGAAGTTGCGCTCCAGCCGGTTTCTCTGGGATCCTGACCTCAAATGTGTTCGGATGGTGTGCTTTGAAGTTCTCAAATAAAGTGGATGATGCGCTAACGATCAGAACGGTGGTCTCTGGTTCTAATTTTAAGGGCAGAAGGTTATCTTGATTCCTCACCACTGTAATTGCCTGCGCTGCGATTGTTTGGGCGAGTTGTTGATGCACATCCGTCCCGACAGCCTCTCCAACTGCATCGGGATCAACGTAACGCCGATTGAACGCCCCTTCCTTGCTTTTCAGGATACGCCTCACGGATTGATCCAACCGATCTTGAGAGATGCGTCCACTTTTGACCGCGGATAGCAGTGCATCAAAGACCTCAAGCTGTTTCGTCGGTGTCCAGAGTACCATCACGATGTCCGCTCCGGCTTCAACTGCCATCACCGCAGCCTCGCCCGATCGGTAGCGATCATCAATCGCTTTCATCTCCATGTCATCGGTAATGAGTAAGCCGTCGAAGCCGAGTTCTTTTCGCAAGAGATCTGTTAGGATAGCCGGCGAGAGTGTGGCGGGTCGATCGGGGTCGAAGGCGGGATAGATGATGTGCGCCGTCATGATTGCAGCAACATCAGCATCAATCGCAGCGCGAAAGGGTTGCAGCTCAAGGGCGTGGATGCGCTCTCGGCCGTGGTTCACGGTCGGCAGGTCGAAGTGTGAGTCAACGGTGGTGTCTCCATGTCCGGGGAAATGTTTCGCGGTTGCCAAAACGCCGTTGCGCTGTAATCCCCGGATGTAAGCGACTCCCAAACGGGATACCAGCTCCGGCGATTCGCCGAAGGAACGGCGATCGATAACGGGATTTTGTGGATTGTTGTTGACATCCACGACCGGCGCAAAGTTGAGGTTGACGCCCACCGCAGCGAGTTCGACGGCGGTGATTTCGCCTGCCCGTTCTGCCAACTCGGTCGAATCGGTCGCGCCCAACGCCATATTGCCGGGCAGCACCGTCGCCCCCTCTCTCAATCGAATCACCCAACCGCCTTCCTGATCTATCCCAATGAACAACGGAATTTGACGTGTTGTCGCCTCCGTCAATCGTTGGAGTCGGTTCGTTAATTCCGCTGTCTGTTGCGGGGATTGGATATTCCGAGCAAAGAGGACGATCCCACCGATAAACCGCTCACGGATATGGGTTTCGATGGCTTCGTTGGCTTGGGTTCCGTCGAAGCCGACCATGATCAGCTGTCCGACTTTTTCTTCGATTGTCATTTCGGCTATCATTGTGTCAATTTCCGGATCGGTGAGGGCAGAAATCGGGGAAGAAACTGCCCCAATCAGAAGTATGGCAAACAGGTATGAGAGCAGCGCGTCGTGCATTGTGTCTGGTTCATTAGTTCATTGGTTCACTAGTAAGAAGAAACGGAACGCAGATCTGCGTTCCCTACGAATTAACTGCGCTGAATCGTTGGCGTCGGGCAAGATGCCCGACCTACAGCTATCAGGGTTTGACTTTTATTGCATCACACATCACTAGTACTCAATCATATAAGTTTTGCAACTGCTATATATCAGGACTTACGCAGTTGAACGCTCAAAATCCTGTAGTTCGGCGATTTATCGCCGCACCGCATGCCCACCAACGCCCGATAAATCGGGCAACTACAACAGAGACTCCATAGAAAAGACCATAGTGAACAACGATCGTTGTTCACTACTGAAGTGCGTAAGTTCTAATATGTTATTGTTTGCTTTCACTCAATATACACAAGCATAATTTGCCTGACAGAGTACTAGCAACTTGCGTTATATGTAACGCAAGTTGCTAGTTATGGAAAATGTCGCAAAACGAGAGCATGGAAACTGAATAAAGCCCATGACCGCTCGCAGTGGATTGACAAATCCACTGCACGTATCCGCATATGGCTTGGATATGTCTATCCAAGCCGAGCGAGCATGACGACTAGCAACTTAGGTTATATTTGACGTACTCCCAAACCTAAAGGCTTGGGATTCTTACCCGCTCTGATAGCCGGGGTCACAGCTAGGGAATCACACCCTAACGGGCCCACGCCATAAGGGCAACTACTGGCGGGAGACGAGGCAGGGAACACACCTGCCAAGCCAGCCAGATACTTTTTACCCGGCATATCTACCGGGCGGCAACGGGTGAACGATTTATCGTTCTATGTGATAGGGCGACACGAATCCCCTATGGCTCAGGTCTATCCGCCTAGTCACTGCTTTCAGTTTTTAGAAAGGTGTTGCCATATTCGCCAATCTGTTACCGCTACGACAGCGGTGGGATAGAACCCCAACGAGGTTGTTGGGGGTCGTATTCTATCCCGAATTGGCAAAACAAGTATACCATTTTTTGACTGTCAAATCAACGAAAAACGTGCTAAAGCAATCTGTATAGGCTGCGCCCCAACTGCTCCAAGCATAAATGCTTGGGCTTTAGACCTAAACGGAGTTTCGGTAAGAAATCGTGCGCAGAAACGGAACTGATGTTAAGCAACCACAAGTCAGGGCAACCACAAAAGGGTTGCCCCTACAGAAATCAACCAAATGTGGAGGTAGAGGCACCCTGCTTTGCACTCCCTTTTTACATGAGCCACCGAGTTTTCAAGAAAAAACTCGGTTTCTGTGAGCGGGGAGGCACTGATAACGCTACGAGTCGTCTTCTTCGTCTTTAGCGGCGTATGATTGGCCCGCGAAGGCGGCTCGGACGTCCGCTGCGGTTTTCGCAGTTTTCAACGCATTGATCCGCGTCTCTTCTTCCTGCAACAATGCCTTCACGTTGGTCAGAACCGCTTCCGCCTTATCGGCTGGAAACTTGCACGCGCCATTTTCGTCCATGTGGATCAGCTCACCCGGCGCAACATCCATCCCGCCCACTGAAACAGGTACATTGACCGCCTGTACAGCCATATCGCCGTGTCCGGGCGAAATCCCACTGAGCATATATTGAAACTTCATGGGACGGATTTCATCGATGTCTCGTGACGGACCGTTGGAGATGGCACCGACACAACCGACGGCTTTCATCGCAGCGGTCATATTTCCGCCCGCTAGTCCCGCCTTCGCGTGGAGTTCGGGGGGCCATTTCTGCTCGAAGACCAGAACCGTTGGTTTCGGTGAGGCGTCGAGTGCATCAATGACATCCATAAAGGTCAAACGTGAGTAATTCGGGTCTGGCAATCCATATACGCATGTGATGGCGTATCCGACGAGCGGACCTAATTCGGGATACATACAACGGATGGATTGGTCGGTATACCAGTTCTCCGTCCACGGGTTGTAAAGCCCAAGGCAGAGGGGGTTTTTCGGGTAGGTGGCGACAACGTTGGTGATTGAGGGCGTATCGTAGTTTCGTAATTCTTCTAAAATTTCTGTTTCCGGCAATTTTGCCATAAGTTAATTCCTCGTAAGTCCACTGTCAGGCAGATGATGAGGGAACTGACAGTTAGTACGTGTGAAAATCGTTACACATCGGATGGTTGATCAATTATAGTAAATACTAAAAATAAATAGACACTTTCGCTCCCCGGTAGGTGCCGTGGTCGGTTGAAACGGCTTGTCCCGATTCTCGGGATCCCGATAAATCGGGATTGGAAACAGCGCCTACCAATTTAGAGTGTCCCATTAATTCTAAGATCTACTATAAACACAGATAACACAAGTTGCTAGTCGATAAACCAAGCACCAGAAACCAGCGTAATAGTCGGGAATTGGAATTCCCTCCTACAAAAAACATATGATAGGGGGCGTACCCTCCGAATCGCGACTAGTTTGACCACGGCTGTCTAGCCACTTGGGTACAAATACTGAAGGATGCTCGCTACGGATTTGGCGGTGAGGTACAGATGAGTACCTCCATCGTCTCGTTTCCTGTGTTCTCAATGCCGTGTTCGCACCACGGCGGCAGATGGATAAAGGTGCCTTCCTCCACATCAATTTTCTCGCCGGCGAGCGTCATGACGCCTTTTCCACGCATCACGACGTAGCATTCTTCGGTGTGGTGGCTGCCCGGTTCTAGCACAACGTGCGGCGGGATATAGAACATTACCAATCCGAGATTTTCAGCGGGTGCCTTGGGGTTGGCGGGGTGGACGACGCGCACACCAATCCCTTCGCAGTCGGGATATTTCACCGGCACGCCATCTTGCGCTCTGACGACATTGGGGAGTACCTTTTCTCTCGGCTTGGGGAATGGTGGTTCGCCTTGGTAACCTTTGAACATTGTAATTTTTGCCATTGTTGTTACCTCACTTATTGGTAGTAGAACGTGAAACGTGATGCGTAAGAAGAATAATGCGCAAGTTACCGCTATACACATTGCGCTCCTCTGGAGCGCAGGATTGCCTCCATCACTGTTCTATAGACATATCGCTCCTCATGAAGATTAATTTATTAATTGGGTAATTTCCGAGCGATGTCCGGTGCGGTTGGAAACCGCACCTACCGGGTCTAGGGGAAATATAGAATTACCCGTTTAATTTCTTAAAACTCATCTGGAGCGAAACACACATCAACTTTAATAGAAAACCGATGGATTTTCAACGTCTAGCAACTTGGGTTATGATAGCATAAGTCCTCTGTTCTAATCAATGTAAAGTAGTAGAACGTGATGCGTAAGAAGAATAATGCGTAATGCACAAGTAGATTGTTGGGTTTCGCTATCGCTCTACCCAACCTACGGGGGTCACGGCATATTGCACATATACCAAGATGGCTTGGATATGTCTATCCAAGCCGAGCGGGTCTGACAATTAGCAACTTAGGTTACTTTAAGGTATTTCCTTAACTTCTGATTGCCGTCCATAGGAGACAACCCCAACCGATGATAAAGGCGACGCCGCCGATCGGTGTTATCGCGCCGAGCCAGCGGACGCCGGTTAACGATAGGATATAGAGGCTGCCTGAAAAAATAACGATACCAGCTACAAACAGCCAGCCGGACGCAGCGATCAGTTGACTGCTCCATTGTGATGTAGCCCAAGCCACAGCGATAAGTCCCAGCGCGTGATACATCTGATAGCGCACAGCAACCTCAAAGACTTGGAACATATCCGGCGATAGCTTCGATTTCAGGGTATGGGCGGCAAAGGCACCCGTTATCACAGCGATCAGTGCGAAGCCGGAACCGAACGCGAAAAAAAGGCGTGACATATCTTCTCCTTCTGCAATTATGAATGGTAGGGGAATTGTTAAAACCTACCCTTACCAATCTTGCGGGCAATGCCCCATCCTTTAGGTTGGGGCTGTAGCCCGCCCAAGCATGTTATTCGTCAAAAAAGTTTGACTTTGTAGGTGAAATATGCCACACTTATCCCGGTTTTCGTGAGAGCGTTCCACGCCACCGCCCGGTGGTGCCTCCCACACCCTTTGGAACAGGACATGAAAGCCAGAAGGTCAATTCCATGAAAACCTACAAGTTCAAAATGTATTCCAATCACGGGAATCGTGAATTGCAGAAAACGATTGACAACCATGCTGAAGTGTGGAATCACTTTGTGGCATTGTGTCGTCGGTACTATGCAATCTATGGCACATATCCGGGCAAAAAAGCCCTGATACGGCACCTGACAAAGTTGAAAAGACTGTCCCAATTTGCTCACTGGAACTTGCTACCGAGTCAATCGTTGCAAGATGTAATAGACCGACTGGATAAAGCGTACTCCAAAATGTTTGCTGACCGTAAAAGTGGCAAGCGTTGCGGACTTCCACGCTTTAAGAAACGGTTCAGGTACAAATCCTATACCCTCAAGCAAGCGGGTTGGAAACTGCTACAAGCCAACTATATCCGTATTGGTAAGCGGATATATCGCTATTTCAAAAGTCGGGAAGTCTTAGGCACCCCGAAACGATGCACGATTAAGCG
Source organism: Candidatus Poribacteria bacterium (assembly GCA_965208425.1). Classification (GTDB taxonomy): domain Bacteria; phylum Poribacteria; class WGA-4E; order WGA-4E; family PCPOR2b; genus PCPOR2b. Next base: position 2,287,196 of record OZ242335.1, read on the forward strand.
GGGCAGTATTGGAGATGTATGGCTAATCATTTTGACAGACCATGTTGATACCGAATCATGTCAACCGACGACGGGTAACAGCGCGGGGTTTGACTTTGGACTGAAACGGTATCTCACCGGGTCTGACTATAATGACTATGAATCTCCACAGTTTTTCAAAGGCAGTCTTAATGCGATTAAACGTGCCAATCGTAGACATTCTCCTAAGCGTAAAGGCTCAAAGAACCGGGAGCGTGCGAGACTCCATCTTGCACGGAAACACCGGCGGATTGCCAATCAAAGAGCCGACTTCCATTGGAAACTCGCACATGAGCTGACAGACAGATACGACTGGATAGCCCTTGAAGCTCTGAACCTCAAAGGCATGAAACGCCTTTGGGGACGTAAGGTCAGTGACTTAGGTTTTTCTGACTTTGTGCAAAAACTCAAGTACATTGCTAGCAAAAAGGACAGAGAAATCCGGTGCATTGATAGATGGTATCCGTCCAGTAAAACTTGCTCTGTTTGTGGTGCAGTCAATCAAGAATTGAACCTTCGGGATAGAACTTGGCAGTGTCCAAACTGCCACACACAGTTGGATAGAGACCGCAATGCGGCACTCAATATCCATAGGGTAGGGGCGTCTACCCTCTCAGAAGAGGTCGTAAGTCCCAGTTCACCGGGCTAACTTCGTTGATAGAGCAATTCGACTCCTTAAAGGAACAGGAGAGAATCCCCACCCTTTAGGGTGGAGGAGTACGTCAAATCAGATAACCTAAGTTGCTATTACCTAGTGTGCATCGGTCGAGTTTTGATGCCTGACATCTATAGTGGATCTTAGAATTAATGAGACACTCCAAGTCGGCGCAGTTGGAAACAGCGCCTACCAAACATGGGGGGCGAAAGTGTCTATTTATTTTTAGAATTCACCATAATTGACATGACCAAATTGGCGACGCACATGTCGTCCCCCCCGATAAATCGGGACAGGCAGGATTTTGGGCAACCACAAGGGTTGTCCCTACATTGACGCAATTCCTGTAGGAGTTGGGTTTCCTAACCCATTGGGCGAGAAGACCTCGCCCCTACGGAGACACTGATGGATTTTCGACGACTAGGGCGTGTTGACATTTTGCATTAGTTGTAGTGAACAATGAAAGTCCGAGAGTTGTTCAATACGAAACCCTTGCCGGGACATAGAACCGAGTCATTGGTAGGGAACGGAGATCTCCGTTCCTTACGGTCTAAACTATCGAGGTAATTGTCGGTCTCCTGCGCTTGTGTAGGCGGAGATTCATATCTCGACATCTTCCCATACTATGATCACAGGTTGGAAAACCTGTGGCTACAAAAGACCGTCGATTTTGGAAAATCGACCTACAATCGGGCAACCACGAGGGTTGCCCCTACAAGCCCCCCCAATGTAGGGGCAGGCCCCCGATAAGATTGTCCATTCCGAGACTAGGGGAGTCCTCGAAAATCGGGATCGGAACGGAGGCTTTGACCGTTCAACTGTGTAAATCCTACAGCTTTCAAAACGGCGTATTTTCTCCCGCCTCCGAACTTTCAGACGGTGTCTCTGACTCGCCGTATTCTGAGTCAGCACCTTCCTCATTCAGAGTGAGCGGTGGCTCGGGGCTGCCGGGGACCTCACTGGTTTGTGCAGCAGCCTCCAGCTGTTGGATACGCCCTGCCAATTCCTTGAAAAGCTCTGGCGTGGAATCACCGGCTTGTAATTCCGCAGAGAGTTGGGTCCACTGCATCTCAGTCATATCGTTACGGGATTCAACAGCGTAACGACGTTTGACATAGTTCCAAAAATCGGATTTTGTGATGTTTTGTTCTTCCAGCTTGCCTTCCAGCTTAGTAGCCATCGAGAAAGCGGCTTTCTGCGCGTTAGAAATCTTGGCGGTCGAAGCTGCGCTCGGTAAGCCCATCTGAGCCATTTCACCGCCCGCTTGTCGATGGAGGTAGAAGTTCAGTACCTCTTTGATGACTGTGACGGGGAGGAGCTGTTTGACGGCGTTGCGCTGCGCTTTATGGATTGCCTTCGTGAACGCATGGGGATCCTCGCGATTGCCCATTCGTTTCGGCTGCTCATACGCCCCGTAGCGCGATGAGCCGGTTACGGTATCTGTCGCCTTGGCGGTCGCAAGCCAAGAATGTTCTCGCTCTTCGTATTGCACATCGTCAACCTGAATTCCGCCTCGACGATTTGCGGCTTCGTTTATCCCGGCAAGCGTTAACCCTTCAACCGTCTTCCCACCTTGCTTAAACGAGTAAACGTAATCTTGAATGGATTGCCCCGTCATCATTTCGACAATCGCTTGGTCATCGACCTGATCTAAGACCTCGTAGTCCGCGACCGGAACAAGTTCGTTTTTGGTATCTTCAGCCATTTTTATTCCTCCAGTAAATTGGTTCATTGGTTCATTAGTTCATTGGTCCATTCACAATTCGGCAATTTGGCAGGGTACTGACAGGTCCTAAAAAAAATTCAACCTCACATCGGGGGTTCGTTATTAGCCGATGTCTATCTGAACCCCGATGGGGCCTAGCTTCAGAGCGTTTGTAGATTTGTAGCGGCAAGAGCAGGTGCGCCCAAACGGCATTTTGACCTGACAAATACGCACTGTTTATGAACGGTTTTTTATATAAATGTCAATACAACCTCGCCTAACGGCAGGGATTTAGCAGAGTCTTGACAGGCCTAAAACTTTAAGTGTATAAGTCCTGATATTGTAACAGATGTTATAACAAATGTCAACTTATAATTCCTATTTGTTAAAAGCGTTCCATATATAGTGGATTTTAGAATTAATGAGACACTGCCAATCGGTGCAGTTGAAAACAGCCCCTACCAAACATGGGGGCGAAAGTGTCTATCTATTTTTAGAATTCACCATATATCAACGGGTTGTTGTTGCCTACAATGACCTAAGCAGAACTTACGCAAATTGAGCAGAAAAGGAGCATATTTTACTCGGAAAGTAGTTCGGTGTTTTTAACCCCCTAAATCCCCCTTGTCAGGGGGACTTTAAGAGGAAATGCGTAAGTCCTACTAAGTATTTTGTCGAGATGTGACTCTCGATCTACAAGCTATCTCCAGAGTACCTTCGCGGTTGAACGTTCACCACCGCATCGCAGCTTCACGATAGAGCGTAATCTGCTCCATACTACGACGGATCTCAAGCTGGATTGCCTTCCGTTGCCGGTTGGCATCTTTGATGATAATAGGTGCACGGAGTATGTTGGTCATTGTTACCGCACCCGACTGAAAGAAAACCCACATTTGCTGCTCGGTATAGGGGTTGACGATGTACTCCTGCTCCGGCTCAAATGGATCATATTTTGGATATTCAAGCTCAATCGTTTTGTCGTAGCCATCTAATACTAACTCTGCCGGCGCGACCTGCGGCGAATAGCCGCTGAGTTTGCATCGCTGAATCCGTATCGGACTACCTGATTTGTTGATGAGCCGAAGGGACACAATGATTGCGATACGGTGGTTATCATCACGGTTAATAAACCATGTATCATCGGTAATGGCTTCAATCGTAAATCCGGGGATCTGGCGTTTCTGATGATAGACAGCGGCAAACGCAATGACCGCCCCGATGCCGACAAGTGTCCAGAGACCGGTCGGCGTCGATAGAAATTGGAGTAGCTGTTTGAATATTTGTTCTAGCACCTCGCCTCCTCTCCTTAGTTCATTAGTTCAAGAGTTCACTAATGAACCCATGCACCAATAATATCAACAGTTGCAAATTCGCACCATTGGTTATGATTTCACCCCTCAATCAGGGGCACCGGTCATTGGCACAAAGCGAACACCGCTAACGTTTTTGCATTCAATGCCGTGTTCGGTCCTGTGAATCCGAACTAGATCCTGATGGTAGTCACCGATCGGCACTATCATAAGCCCCCCATCCGCTAACTGCTTGATGAGGCGATTGGGTAGCTTCTTCGGAGCAGCAGTCACAATTATCCGATCATAGGGCGCGTATTTCTCCCAGCCGTAGTAGCCGTTGCCATATCTGTTATTGATGTTTTGATAGCCAAACTTCCTAAACCGTTTCGACGCACTCTCTGCGAGTTCGGGGAGAATCTCAACGGTGTAGACCTGTTCAACCATTTCCGCTAAGATGGCGGTTTGATACCCACACCCTGTACCAATCTCTAATACTTTCGACGATGGTTCCAACTCCAGTAATTCGGTCATCAGTGCGACGATGTAAGGCTGAGAGATTGTTTGGTCACACTGAATTGGCATTGCATTGTCTTCATAAGCAGCGTTCATGCTATCTGGATCAACGAATAGGTGCCGCGGCACTTTCCGCATGACCTCTAGCACCGTCTTGTCTTTAACCCCGCGTTTTCGGATCTGTTCTTCCACCATTTTCTCGCGCAGCTCGGCGTAGTCGTTATCCACTGGTTTATTCTGCGAATTTTTACGGCGGAAAAACATTGTGAAATCCTTACCTTATCAACCAATGACACTAATTAGCAACTGTTGTGATTGAACGTGAAACGTGAAATTATTCGGACTCATTTCCGGTGGGGCATTTGGCTCGCAACATGCACCGCTCACATTGGGGTGTCTTTTGGCATACCCGGGCACCGTGCCGTACTATCAAGGCGTGATACTGATTGAACAACTGGCAGTCATGCGGGAGGTTTTCCATGAAAATCCCTCGCAGCCTGCCGTAATGAAACCTTCCGCTGAACCACCCCAACCGTCCTAACAGACGGTAGGTATAGGTATCAACAACGAAACTCGGTTTCTTGGCAGCATAAAGTAGGATTCCGTCTGCTGTCTCTTCACCAATCCCATAAATCGAAAGCAGCTCTTCCCTAAGCGGCGATAGTTCCTGTGCAAATAGTGAATCCAACTGATTGTTGTGGTGTTCTTGTAAATGCGTCACAAATGCCCGGACCTTCTTCGCTTTGGCGCGATAGTAACCTGACGGCAGGATGAGCGTCTCTAATTCGTCTTGGGTCAGTTTGCTCAATCCCTCTGGGTTTAGCAGGTCCGCAGCTTTGAGGTTGTCAATCGCTTTAGCGGCATTTCTCCATGCGGTGGCTTGACCCAAAATTGCACCGATGATAATTTCAAATGGTGTTTCGGCGGGCCACCAGTTTAGTTCGCCGTATTCGGCATAGAGGTCGTCGTATAGTTTTAGGAGTTTCTTTCGCATTATACCCTACAGTGTAGTTAAGTTTCTTGGTATGTGAGTAGATACGATTCTTTCAAGTAGTGTTGCTCTATTTTGCGTTCCCGTGGAAGATAAATTGCGACTTGAATCCCTATTCCGTGCAAGTACCTGCACATGAGCGGTCCCACATCAGCCCAGCCCAAATTACCCAATCCACAACCTAGTGCTGGCATCGCTAGAGATTGGATACCCTCCTCCTCAAAGTTACTTCTTACCCAATCCAAGCCACCTTCAATATCGTCCAAGCGCGAGTTCTCCCGCCAGTGTCTTTTTGTTGCAAAGAGTAAAAACCACTTTACTGCATTAGACGTCGAAAGCGGTAAGCTAGAGTCGGCTAACTCTTGATCCAACGAAGTCTCGCGTTTATACAGATATGGTTTCCTCGCTGTAATTTTTCGAGCACGACAAGCGTCCTCATAAATGACGTAAACATCAGGGAATTGATACTTCGCCCGTGATGCTAACCCCTTTCCCATTACTCCCCGAAGATTTACACTGATAGTCAATGTTTGCATGGTGGAAAAGAACATATCGCCATCAATCAGGGAAATGTTGTCCCCAATCTGAATTCCAAATTTCGGTTGAAAGAATATATTAGGTGCTGGAATGATGTGAATTTGGCGGTTACCGACGATCTGCTTCACCCGATCTCTGGTGGTGTCGTTAGCGACAAAAAGGGAATCAATGTATTCCGGTTTGACTTGATCAGGTACTAAACATTCAGCCATAATTTTGCGTTTAGAGCCATCCCCCTCATTCCACCAATCGCTCTGAATTACTCTCCGCTGCTCGTACAGCACTGCTAGCCCTTCGGATTGGGAATAAAACAGGGTTGGATCGTTGGCTGCGTTACCATCCGTGATAACAACATCCTGTTCTTGCAATACTGTCTTTCGCACACCAATAACGACCAGATCTGTCTTCTCTTCTTCGTGGACAATGCGATACATCATCGGGTTACGCGGTTGAAAATATAGGTTGGCGTAATCCCATAGGCTTTTTCTGTCCGGCGTAACTTTTTCTTTGCGGTTGTTGACGATCTCTTGGTTGTAAATCGGTGTGGAAGGTACACCTAGTTCTTCGATCTTTGCGTGAGCAAGGATTCCTTTGTCAAGGATGGATGGTAGATTGTCTACATGAGTAATGTAGTAAAGGAGCCTAAAATCTAAAGTTCTCATAGCTTCCCTCCTTCCAATAACAACGTCTAACTTGCAAATACGCTACAAAATGAAGGGGTTATGAAGTGATTCATAGCTGCTTGCATTTTCCAGCCTGAAAATCTGCAATTGCTTGATTAGCTAACTAGTACTCAGTCAGGTAAGTTTTGGAATTATAGGACTTACGCATTCCAGATTGTAGTTGCCCGATTCATCGGGCGTATCGGGGCAGGGATGCCCCTCCCACACACCCCTCAGTGCCCGCTACAGGGTGAGAAAGGGCTTTGACCGTTTGGCTGGGCAAGTCCTGATATGTTATCGTTTGCTTTCAATCAATATACACAACCATAATTTGCCTGACAGTGTACTAGGTTCTGTTGACGTTTCATCTTAACCAGATAATCAAAGATTGTGCACAACCCCAAGTACCTCTGTAGGGGTTGGGTTTCCCAACCCTTTGTTTAACATCAGGAACAATCTTGGACTGTTGTCGGTCGATTTTCCAAAATCGACGTTTCGGCGTCGAGATATGAATCTCGACCTACAATCTACTCAGCTTGTATGATTGGGTGTTCCTTATCTTACGCTGGGTGACGGGTGAGGTTCCCTCGCCCCTACGATTGGACGCTTATCGATGTATGGCGCACGGACCTCACATAAATGTCAACACGCCCTAGCTAACTGATCTAATTTTCCAGATTGGCTCACGTTAAGAAAGCGTACAACAGAAACTAAGTTTTTGGCACGGACGGGCGGGGCAAGATGCCCCGCCTACGGTTTCATTCGGTATTTTGCGTCTTCTTCAAACAGCAATTCATGTTGTATCCAAGAGATCACATCTTCAAGCCCTTCCGATTTTCGCAGATCCGTGAACACGGCGGGCTTTTCACCGCGCATCCGCTTGGTATCTCGTGCCATGACCGAGAGATCCGCACCGACATATTCCGCCAGATCAATCTTATTGATAATTAGCAGATCGGATCGTGTAATTCCCGGACCACCTTTTCGCGGAATCTTATCCCCGCCGGCAACATCTATCACATAGATCGCCGCATCGACCAACTCAGGGCTGAAGAAGGCGGCGAGGTTGTCCCCACCACTCTCAAGGAATAGAATATCAAGATTGGGGAATTCTCCCGTAATCTGTTCGACCGCTTCGAGATTGGCAGAGATATCCTCGCGGATGGCGGTATGTGGACAGCCGCCGGTCTCGACACCGAGAATCCGCTCCTGTGGTAGCGCTTCAAGGCGCGTGAGTATCTCGGCATCTTCCCGCGTAAAGATGTCATTTGTGATTGCGGCTAATTCGTAGGCGTCTCGCAGCCTTTTACACAATTTTTCAATGAGTGCGGTTTTGCCCGATCCGACGGGACCGCCGATTCCGATTTTTAGCGGTTTCATGGAGATCTATCCTTCAAATTCAGGATTCAGTTTTCCGAAACAGGGCAGCCACAAGGGCTGCTCCTACATGGTCTGCCCTGAGTTAGGAGATAAATAATCTCGAATATAGTCTTTCGTGCTGCATACCGCGAATATCAAGCCCCGGTGTAAAGCCGCCCAGATCGTCCATGCCCGCCCCCTTGGCAAACCGGGCGATGTCGATGAGATCGGGACGAATTGCGTTGATGATTCCTTGGCCGTCTGTCGGCTTCAGTGGAATCAGTCGGACCGCGGCGGATACCCGCCCAACGACGTGGGCGTGCAGATAACCGAGTACCGCTGAGAACAGGTCAATCTTTGCAGCGGACGTAACCAAGCCGTAAGCGATTGCGTGGTGTCCGGCACATCTGCCTGATAGAACCCCTTCGGCATACGCATCCAGTATCTCATTTCGTTCCAAAATCACGGTGTTTCGGAGAAATTGCTTGCCAATCTTGATGCTTCCCTCGCGTGATTCACGCGCAATCTTCATCGCAGTGAGCCGCTCATCGAGGTCAACAACCTCCTCGAACTCGGTTGCCTTATAGGTCAGTCCGATAGCAACCGCATCGCCATTTCGGAGCCCATGATGGAGCGTTGAGCGGAGAAACATCTCAAATGTCTCAGGGTCGTTGACAAGTTCACGCTGCACGTAGGTTTCCAAACCGAAGGAGTGGGCGAACGCACCCGTCGGAAAGAAACTGTCGGTAAGTTGCAGAAGCGTCAATAGGGATTTGCCCTCTGGGGCGGTATTAGTGGACATGGGCATGGGACTGTGATTGCTGGAGAACACCTGTGAATATCCGTTCCTCAACGGTGTAGGCGAATCCGAGCCGGGTTAATTGTTTTTCGAGAACCGGTTCGTAAGGGACAAGAATCGCGCCATTATCAAGTCCGATGGGGCGATGCAGGTTGCCGATCTGGTAGCAGATGAGACCGAAAGTCTCGCGTTTCTTAGGACGAAGGGCAAAGACCTTCTCTGGCTCTCCTTCGACGATGATTTCAACGTCCGAATCTCGATACAAAACGTCGCCGGGGGACAAGCGGGTGCCGGTTGGCAGTGCGAGTCCAATCTCTCGTCCGGCTTTCGTTCTCAGTCGCTGCCGGCATTTTTGGCGGGCCTCCCAATCGAGTTTGACTATGTCGTGCTTGGACGGGGAGGTCCCTTTTTGTGTTGTGACAATTTTTTCGACGATAATCATCGTTTGAATTCAATTCACACCCTGTTTGGTATCGGGTTACTTGTGTTGTTAAGGTATATTGACATCTTGCTGTTTCTAATTCGGTAAACGCTGTCAGTCAAATCTCAACGGCAGATCGAGATTCATATCTCGACATCTTCATACAGTATGACCACAGGTTGGGAAACCTGCGACTACGAAAGACCGTCGATTTTGGAAAATCGACCTACAGAAGCCTTCGTCCAGTTGGGTTTCACTCAATCTGTCTATAAGTTTGTACCTCCTAAACCGGGCGACAAGCAGTTGCCGGTCGGTAGTGCGAGCTCAATCTCTCGTCCGGCTGTCGTTGCTTCTTACTCTAGCTTAACGGACGAATTCTAGCGTACCATCACTTTTTTTAGACGTTTGGGTGGCAAAGAAATCACCTTTTTATCACTCAACCTCTGTTTTTCCTGTAAATCCCGGCAAATTGCATTAAGATCGTAATTGAATTTTTTGGCATACGCATCGCGTGCCTGCCGAATTTCCTCGACTATTGTGTCTAGTTGCATAAGTTTATTCCTCCATTAATTCAAGGGGTGTACAAAGAATTGGTGCTTGGTAGCCGGTAGATTCGCACACGGTGTTAATCTAGTGACGGAAAGTGGCATTGGCAATATGGCGACAGTTCCATGTTAGCAGATAATCCATCCCATGGGCAGTCGCCACAGCAATGTACAACGCATCAATTTGCGCTTTTTCTGGTAACGGCGTATTGGAGATTAATATGTTGGCTAAATCGCGTGCACTATCGGTAGTATCAAGTTCAGGAATATCCTCAAGCACTTGAAGCCGTCGTTGTACTGCATCTGGATTACCTACCGATGCTTCTTCAATGACCGCCCTTGAGGTAAACACGTCGAAGTTACTTTTCTGTTCGTCCCACCAAATTCGCGTTGCTTGTTGATGGGCTGCCATCAAGAGTTGTGGACTTCGCCAAGCGGTTAAATAGCTAACAACTGTTGTTTCGAGATATACTTTTTCCTTCATCTCCCCTCCTCTTTCTCCAAGCCATTGATGATTCTGACCTTCTCCTAACTACCCAGTTCAGTTGTTATGCACCGCCTTTGAGAGGGAAGGAGTGCGCCCACCTCCAGTGTCCGGTTGAGTTTTCATACAGTTCGACAATATTGCAAACCGCATGGATTGGTCCTAACTCCTTCATTATCTCCAAGAGTTCCGCCTCCGCAATAGTTGAGAACTCTGCACTTCTGTTCGCAACGGTCAGGTGTGGAATGATTTTAGGGAATTTCCCGCCGTAGGGTGGATATTCAGGGAATTCGCGCACAATCGCTTCGGTGAGCGAAATGAACGGTTCATCGGGTTCAGGTACGAGATAAAGGGATTCGGGAAATCGATCAATCTGCTCAAGTCTGAACTCAAAGGGGTGAAAACGCTGAAATGTGTCGGTAGCTTTAGCGAAATCGCTGTCTGTAATTAAATCGGGCGATATGAACGGGAAAAGTACTGTGATATGCGCGGGCACTCCAACCGCAGCAGTTGGATCGTAGCGTTCACGCAGGTCTTTTACCCAAGGTTCTGCTTCTGGAACAGTGACACCGAGTGCTGATTGTGGCATGTTGTTTGACATATAGCGGGTAATTATAGTAGATTTTAGAATTAATGGGACACTCCAAACCGGTGCGGTTAGGAAACCGCACCTACCGGGTTGGATTGAATGCGGTGCGGTTAAGAAACCGCACCCGCCGGCCCCGATAATTAGTTTATACGGGACATTAACCTGAAAATCACTGCATCGCGTAATCGACTGTAACCACAGAAGCAATCTTCTTGGAAATAGACGAGACATCATCACGGCCTCTCTCGGAAACACTGCTAGAATCTGCAGAACGCACGCTGAATACCCCCTGACGCGCTGCGCGAAGCGGTCCCAACTCTACCCCACTACCTTCAGCGAGTGTCTGCGCTCGCATCTGTGCATCTTTTGTTGCTGCCACCAGTAACTCGCTCTTCAATTCGTTCACTTGCGTGTAATAATAGCGAGGCATTCCCGCCTGTAATTCTATGCCTTTTCCCAGCAGATCTGCAACTGCCGTCGATATTTTTGATATCTTCTGCACGTCTCTCGATTTGACCTCAATTCCTTGCGAGAGTTCAAATATCTCCGTCTTGCTTGTTTTGTGTCCCTTTTCCGTTAATTTCTTGTGCTCATCCACATCGACTGAGAGAATTTTTATCTGTTGGGCTTCTACACCACTTTCCTCTAGAAAATCTAATACTCTCTCACGATGTCTAGCAAGATCTGAATATGCGTCTTCCATATCCCTATCCCTTGCTTTGACCGTCATGTTCCATATCACCAAGTCCGATTCGACTTGAGTCTCGGCATATCCCCTAACCTTGATGATCTGGTGAGACATCCGTATATCCCGCATCGCATCTGTAACGAGATACGTCGAAATCACAAGACCGAGCGCGAGCAAGAAACCAAATGGTATAATGGCTTTTGCGTTGTTCATGTTCAAAGTTCTCCTCGTTCTGAACCGATAAAACCACAACACCCGACATCGACTTCAGTGACGAGCTATAGTGGACCTTAGAATTAATGAGACATTCCAAACCGGTGCGGTTGAAAACCGCACCGCATAGGCACCGTAGTGTGGGGTGAAACGGCGCAGTTGGAAACAGCGCCTACCAAATACAGGGGGTAAAAGTGTTATTTATTTTTAGAATTCACTATAAATGGAATACTGTTCTCTTTTAGGGTTGGGAAATCTCCCCTCATCCCAGTCGATCAAGTCATAAAATGTCTGAACATCAGGGTCGTCGCACCCGGAGTAGATGGTCTGCAAAGCCTCTTCAAACTTTAAGCGTGCACGTAGCCCCTTAGTTCCGAGTGTCACGCCGAAATTGTTCCAATCACGGATCATTTCTGGCGTCGCCTCCTCCAATCCCAGAAACCATCGCTCAAGTTCCTCATCGGTCAAACCTTCGTATACCTTGTCGACAAGATCATCGGAATCGATGTCAAAGAAATACAGGAACAACCCATCCGTTGCACTGGGATTACATAGATACTCCTGATACGCTTCGCCCAAGGTGCCTTCCTGATCCCGTCGAATTTTGTCAACAATTCTTGCGAACCATGTGCATCCAGCGAGTTGATCATAGGGACTGCGGATATTCATTGGTCTCCTCCATCTCCTAACGAAGCACGCTCAGCTGTTCGTTGCGCTAATTCGTTAGTCCGGCACAGCAAATCGATCAGGCGAAAGGTATAGGCGGGTCGCTTTGTGAAATCGAATCCCTTCAAACGCGTCCCGTCTATGAAGGAAGTGCGCGTTATCATAAATGAGCATGTCCCCCATGCGCCAATTGTGCTGGTAGATGTGCTCAGGTCGAAATTGATACGAAAGCAATTCTTCTTTGAGGACACGACCTTCTGCATCGTCCAACCCCTCAAAGCCCCGTGCGCCGGGACCGACGTAAAGGGTTTTGACCCCGCTCTTAGGATTGACGAGGACAGCGGGGTGAGTGACCTCGATATTCGGAACGCCGTGCGATGCCCCCGGACTGTATAGCACCTTCATGTTCGCGAGACGATTTTTGAGTTCAGGTGGCAGGGATTCGTAACCCAGCCGTGTGCTAGCGAAGCTGGTGCTCCCACCGGATTCCGGGGCAATAACGCAGAAAAGGGTGGACAGGGTAGCGGGGTTTTTCCGATACGCCTGATCGGAGTGCCAGCCGCCATCTGTTTTGTCAACAAAATTCCCTCTGATGAGCGTTCCGTCGAGGCTATTGATGTTGGCAAGGTAGACAATTGCCTTAAAATCGGGGCTGTGGTTGTCTTTGGCTGCAGGCGGCTCTTCGACCGGACCAAGTGCCGCACTCAGTCGATAGATGTCTTCGTCGTGCAATGACTGTCGGCGAAAAAGTAGGAGTGCGTGCTTATGGACGGCGGATAGGATAGCCTCTGCGATGTTTTCGTCAACTTGCGTCAAGTCTACATCGAGGATTTCGGCACCGAAGTTTTCTGATAGCGGTCTGGTTTGAAAGTTCATAGGATTTTACTTTTACTCGCTGAATCTACTTAACCAGTTTCGGTGAGGTAGCCATCTCGTTTCCACCAGTCCAAACCTCCCATCAACTCCTTAACTCGAAATCCTAACCGCGCCATATTCAGTGCACCTTTTGTTGATGCGTTGCAGCCGATACCGTCGCAGTATGTCACATAAAGTGCTTCTCGATCCAGATCTGCTGTTGAATCCGCGTTCATAGTCCGATGTGGGAAACTGATTGCGCCCGGAATATGCCCTTCCGCGAATGCTTCGGGGGATCGCGCATCAATTACGACGACTCGCTCGCCATTCTGCATTGCCTCGTTGAGGTCCCACGAGTCCGTTTCGTATTTCAGTTTATCTTCGTAGTGCTGAATGTGATCTTTCATTGCTTGCCTTTCGTTGCCTAATGTATAACTGTGAGGAAAAGTTCTCACCCGCTGATAATTATAGTATCACAGCGAGGCTCAGTCAAGTATATACCCCCACATTTTTCGGGAAATTGGGCATTGATCCAATATAACCACCTATTGTGTCAATATGATTATGTTGGCTCATTAATTGACTGGATTGATAAAGCCTATACATTGCGCTCCGCCCCGATAAATCGGGATTAAGAAACTTGTGCCTGACCAAAGGCAATCGTTTCCAACAGCAACTACAAGTTAGGGCAACCACAAGGGTTGTCCCTACAGAAATCAACCAAATGTGGAGGTAGAGGCACCCCGCTTTGCACTTTCTTTTTACATGAGCCAGCCTCTTATGTTACAAGCCACGCTGCGATAGCTGCCTCTGATACTGCTTTCGCCTCCACCCGTAACCGATCTGTGGCATCAACGGCACGATAGACATCCGCAATCCAATCGGTTTGAAAGGTGTTACTAGTATTGTGGATAAGCAGATGGCGCGGTGCGACGAGTGTTCCCGCTGTGCGAAAATCGCCGACACGCCGAATGCTCGGAATGGGGAGGTTTTGGAGGTATGCTTCGTCGTTATCGCTGTCGAACCGGTTAGCGTCAACAACGGTACGGTCAATATCGGCAAACCCGGCGGCGAGGAGGCACCACAAGCCTGCTTCTCCAAGCCCGATTAGGTTAAGGTTTGACACCGCTATTTGGGATTTCAGATATGTTAGTGCAGTCACAATATCCTGAACTCGGAGGGCGGCATCGGTGCGGTTGTAGGTGGTAAAGTATCGGTCACCCGTATCCCGTATCATTTTTCCGTCCGCGGAACTGTGTGCGCCGGTCAAAAACGGATCTATCCCCAAGACCGACTCCCCAGCGGCAAGGAGATCCGCCACCAAACGCGTCGGTTCACCTGTTTCAGGGCTGATTAGATTCATCGCCCCTTGGGGGTGGACAATCAGTGTTGTCGAACTGTTCTCCTGCCCCGCTTTGGGCGTCAAGAATAGTGAGGGAAGTGGATTATTCCCTCCAATCAGAAAGGGTTGGGCGGTGAAATCACTCGTTTCAACAGGGGGCGGGCGGGTCGAGTCGGGGGTAGAGATTGCGAGCGAACGCCGGAGCGCAGCTCCCATCTCGTCCCGGAACTGCTCAAGTGATGCTGCGTCGGTTGGTTTACATGCTGCAAGTTGTTCCTCAGCACTCTCGATCCGTGAACGGGTGAGTCCTTCCGCATCAAGCGCGCTCTCGGGCAGCCCTCGGCTATGGAAGACCAGCAGGGCTTCGTCTCGTTCCACCTCAAAGGGCACCTCTTTGAATTTTGTTGAGTCTTCTTCGTCCAAGAACCATTTGCCGAACCAAGCGTAGACCGCCTCACGGCTGTCTTTGTTGTAGTTATGGTCTGCGTCGATCTGCACCTCGTGCAACTTATCCTCTGCATCGAAATGGGCGTAGATGCTACGAATCGCCGGGTACTCGACTTTGGGCGTATCCTTCGTCCAATCTCCCGTCGCAGAAACGAGCAGCAGGGGATTGGGTGCCATCAGCGCCCCAATTTCAATGTTGCTGATGTCCAGTCGTAGGTTCGGCGCGTTTTCGCAGAGGCAACCGCCCTGCATGTGCGCTGAGATCATGTTGACTGGGGCGGACACTTTGATCCGATCGTCTACTGCCGTGAGCATGAACGTCTGTGTACCACCGCCCGATGCACCGGTGCAGCCAATTCGATCGTTGTCCACATCGGGTAGTGATTCCAGAAAATCAACGGCTCGGATAGCGTTCCACAACTGAAGCGCCATCAGGCTCAAGCCCCAGAGCGCTTCGCGTTCCCCTCCGTAGGCGTGGTCGATCTGTTCCCCGCTGTCAACGCGTCCGACCATGTCGTAGGAAAAGATGACGTAGCCCTGTTTGGCAAAGTTGATACAACGACCGGGCACCGAACCCGCTTCGCTGTTCTCTAATCGCCCTCTGCCCCAGTGTCCGTGGGGACTGACAATTCCCGGAAACGGTCCTTTCCCTTTTGGGCGGTAGAGGTTTCCGGTTGTGAAAAAGCCGGGATAGGCTTCAAAGTAGACCTTCTCGACGGTGTAATCTTCGCGTTCAACCCGTCCGAAGACGTGAGCGTTCAGTGGTGTTTTTTCCGGCATCGGGGTCAACCCGTTGCTGACCAAAATATGTTCCCGAAGTTCCGCTGCCTTCGCTATCCATTCGGCTTTGGTATAGCCGGGAAAGGTGTAGACTGTGTGGACATTTCGGGTTTGATAGGCTCGTGTATCGTTTATCGTTTGGGAAACCCCGGTGAATAGATTGGCAAGTTGATCGGTGTTTGACATGGCTTTCTCCGTAAGAACTAACTTTATAAATCAATAAAACATAGGGCAACCACAAGGGTTGCCCCTACAAAATAAAATCAAATGTAGTTACCCTGTTGTAGGTCAATTTTGATGAAGAAAAAAAATAATTCGGTAATTTGCTATCGACACCAGCGCGGTTGCAAACCGCGCCTACCGTATGTTTCGAGGAAAATTGGAATTACCGATTTATGGTAGATTTTAGAATTACTTAGACGCTTCCAATAAGCAGTCAACCCCCTAAATCCCCCTTATCAGGGGGACTTATTGATTTTATGAATCAGTTAGTCGCTATCAATCTGGGCGATGGCGTAAGGGAGTAAATTTAGTTCAAGCGTGTTATTAGTGGTCTGTAGCAGCTCACCCGTTTCTGCACGGAAGGTTTCGGGCGATGCCATAGCGGTTTGCGCGTTGGTTTCGTTCAGGTGGCGAACCTGGACAGTATCCGTCAAGTTCTGCACATTAACCTGTTGCGGTTCAGGGGTCAAGTTCGCAAGTAGTGTCCGCGTTCTCCCATTCTTGTGCAGCGCAACCCCTTCGACTTTTAAGGGATCGCTCGATTTTGAGACTAAGACCTCTCCCCCGGCAAAGTCGCCCACATCAGCGAGAATGTGATAGAGCGGAAAGACCGCGCCGGGGAGGGAACGGAATTTCTCTGGCAACGGCGAACCGGTCGCGGTCTCCATCACGCCGCGCCACCCACTTGTCTCGTAGTAGGTTACACTCGATACACCACTTTCCGATAGATACTTGATACTGCCGAGCGTCCAGCCTGCGCCGAATAGCGACATCTGCCGTATATCAACCTGTGGAGGCAGTTCGCCCGGCGCAGGTTCAGGTTCAGGTCCGGTGGCGTTGGGATTGAAACGTGCCAAGAGCGTAACGGGTGTAACTGCGATGGGTAGCCCGCTTGTGAATTGCCGGGTGCTTTCAACGGTCACCGCCTGCGCTTCGAGTGTCTCCATCAGCGAGGAATTATCAAAGGCGTGCACCTGTGGATTGATCGAATAGCAAACAAGGTCTAGCGCATCTACAGGGGGACGACCGCGATTGAGGTCAGTAAAGTAGGCATTGCTGCCAGCTCCAATTTTTGCGCCGGTGAGGTAACGGCGTGCGAGGTCAACCCATTGGGCAGATGTGGAAGCCTCTGTTTTGTGGAAGATAAGGTATGTCCCAATCGGGGGCTTCACTTGCTCGACTACTTCGGCGAATGCCTGTAATTCCTTCTCTGCTGCATCGGTGAGGAACAGGGCGAGTTCCAGCGATACTCCCAACGCCCCCGCTTCGTCCGTCGCTTGGCGCAGCCCAGATTCGTAATCGGGTTGTGTCAGGTCAATATCCACACGCAGATGCGAAAGGTTGAGCAACTTGAGCCGTTCTAGTTCCCCCACGTTGAGTGGCTCCCCGTGGGAAGCAACTCCCAGTCCAATTCGGGGGAGCGGTCGGGGGTCGGCAGATGAGATCCCCAAGGTGAGCGGTGGAGTCGATGCGTCCGACTTCTCGGCACTTGATTCGTTCTGCGTTTTGAGGGTTACGGTAATCCGTTGGGAGATTTTCGTACCGGCAGGGACTTCTACCGGAAAGGGCTCGCTCAACGGTGTGCCGTAGGTTTTGTAGGAGGCATCGGTCCAGTTGCGCTGGTCTTCCATCTCGAAGATCTCGCCCTCAAATCGCACCTCCGCCTCTACTCCAGTGGTAACTTCGTAGCTGACCGCTCGCATATTGTTGAATGGTGCTACCGGCTTAATCTCGCCATCAATCAGATGTTGAGGGGCAATGGAGATCGGATAGGTACTCTCTTCAACTGCTCCGTCTACCTTTTCAATACGGCAAGCGACGCCCGCAACACCCATCGGGTGTAACACACAGAAGCCGATTCGGTTTCGGTGGAAGGTTGACCGCACCTCCCCATCCATCGAGAAGGTGATGGTCCCATCTGCGCCCCCTGTGATTGTCCCACCCCAGAAGAAATCGACAGCTCCGTGCTTGTTTTCCACATCGTAGGTGATGCGGAATGCGTCGCCCTCACCCTCGATCTGGACGTTTGAGAGTTGTGGAAGTATCGTGTCCCAATTATGATCACGGACAGCGATATAGACCCGGCGAAGAATCTCATGGTCGCCAAACCGAATGTAGCGCAGGTCGCCCGCTTCAAAGACCGTGGATAAGGGACCTGCACGGAGTTGTGTTTGCTCTGGCAACGGTTCATCTTTTCCGTAATACAACACCCTGAGTGGCAGTTGGCTCATATTTATAATTTCCTCCCGATTGAAATGGTATTAGTCCACGTTAAAAGAAAGTATAAAACACTAAGAACGTGATACGTGATACGTGATACGTGAAAACAGTTTGTTCACTGGTTCATTAATGAACGAGTGAACTAATGAACTAGATCGGTTTATGTTGCACGGTTTCTTAAACTGAGCCACAGTATTTCGTCGAGATGTGAATCTTGACCTACAGGGTCTTTGGACGCATTACCCATATCGGCGCAATTTTTCTTGGAAGCGTGGGCTGTCTAGTGCGTCGCGGTTCACTATGTTATCTGGAATCCGTCCCGCTGCGACAGCCAAGATGCTTTCGCACGCGCTCCGTCCATTGCCGAGGAAACATTCGTCCGTCCAACAGATACCGTGCGGTGTGACAATGACGTTATCCAGTGTTAAAATCGGATCGTTGGGATCTACCGGCTCCTGCTCAAACACGTCGAGCGCTGCTCCCTGAATGCGTTGTTCTTGTAGTACCACGGTGAGCGCAGCCTGATCGACGATGGGACCGCGGGCGGCGTTGATTAGATAGGCAGTCTCTTTCATCAGGGCAAGTCGTTCTGCGTTAATCAGATGGTGCGTCTCTGGGGTCAGGGCACAACAGATGGAGACGAAGTCGGAGGTGCGAAGCAAAGTCTCCAGATCGACTAACTCCACCCCCGCAGCCTGTGCCTGCTCCGGCGTTGCGTAGGGGTCGTATGCCAGATGACGCATCTCAAACGGTTGGGCAAGTTTGAACACCTCGCGCCCGATATTGCCCAGCCCGACCAAGCCGAGCGTCCGTCCGGCGATCCCCATCCCCATATAGTCCAATTTCTCGTCCCAGCGTCCGTCGCGGGTGAGGCGGTCTTTGATCAGTAACTTTTGGCTAAGTGCCAAGATAAAAGTGATGACAGCCGCTGCCACCGGTCGGCGCACACCGTCGGGCGTGATGGTCAGCAGAACACCGTTTTGGGTGCAGGCGTCCACATCGACCGCATCATATCCGACGCCGAACCGTGCCAAAATTGTGAGACGGTCAACGCCCTCTAGGGTCTCGGTGGTTATTGTTGGTCCCAGTACCAGCAGGGCGTCATAATCTTGTACCTGATCGCGGCGCAACGGCGATCTGTTTTCCGCTAAGATGTCCCATTCCACCCCTGCTGCGTCGTCTAGCAGGCTCAAGCCGATGTCACCGAACCCAATTGTCCCGTCCGGTGCGAGGATGTCGCGGGTGAGTCCCACGCGAAATGTTTGGCTCATAAAATCTTCCCTTTCTTATTAGTTCATTGGTTCATTAAAGTACCAGTACTCTGGAAACACTTTTGGTTGACAACCCCTGAGAATGTAGCATAAAATTAAGATGTGGTGATAGAGACTTGCTCAACCTTTCAAAGGGGGTACGCGGAAATGGCAGAAACGTCCAATTTTGAACAGTTCAAAGAGACATTCGACGCCTATTTTTGGAAATGGTGGATGGTTATCGGCATTCTAATGGCAGTCGTTTATCTGATCGCTTTTGGTCTGTACGCAATAGCACATCTTGGCAAATCCTCAGATATAGTCTTTCCATCGTTTCTACGCACAATCGTTGCTTCTGAATATTGGTCTTGGACGAATGACAAGGTAATCAAAGTAATCGATGTCGGCTTTATTGCTGTTGGTGGATTGACCCTCGGTATCGTTTCTATCGGCGCATGTTCCGTCGGCGTGATTGCTATGGGCGCTTGCTCTATCGGTATTGTCGCGATCGGTGCGTTTTCTGTCGGTATTTTTGCGTTTGGTGGTAATTCGTTCGGACTGATCGCTATCGGGTCAGGTACACGGCATGGGTACAAAGCCGGTCCTCGGGGGCGGTTTGACATCGGCAGAGCGGTCGGGGTTATCGCCATCGGTCCTAAAGCCTGCGGTGTCTACACGCTATCTTACGAGGGTAAAGGCACCCATATGTTCTCGCCGGATCACCAAGATGCAGATGCGGTCGCGTTGTTTACGCGGTGGCTACCAAAGTTTAAGGGGGTATTGTCTCCTGCTTCCATTATTGTCTGAATCGCGGATTATGGTAGATTTTAGAATTACTTAGACACTCTCAATGCACAGCTAACCCCCTAAATCCCCCTTGTCAGGGGGACTTGGGAAACTTTGCCAAAGCCGGAGTTATTGGTACTGTCTACTTATTTCTCTAATTCACCATAAATGGATTTAGCAGATTACACGGATAACCCAACGAAGCCACGCCCGCGCTGTCGTATTTTGAGCATTTATCTATAAGCCACGTGCTAGTAGTAGATGGGTTTATTCATACATTATCATATTTTACGTTTAACCGTTCAATCCAACTCCGCTCTGTTGCGGGAGTTTTAGGTCTACGCCACTGTCAAATGTCAATAGCGTTATGTTACTATAAAATTTTGGATATAACAAACGAAAACTGTAGCGATTGAAAGGATTCAGGGCAACCAATTGGTAAAACGTAGGGGTAGGTCCCCGATGGAATCGGGATCCAAAGCGACTTGTGCCTGCCCAAAACGGGCAACCACAAGGGTTGCCCCTACAGAAAGCAACCAATGACATTGCAAAAAAGAGACACGACACTATAAAATCTTGGATATAACAAACGAAAATTGTAAAGGTTAAGCAGCAGGCGAAATGGTAAATTGGAGATAATTCATGAATTTCAGCGACGAAGATATCAGACGCCAAATACGCCTCGGTGAAGACAGTCACTGGGAATTCAAGGAGATTGGGTTTGCGGGCAACGTTCCTAGGAGTCCACGTCGTGACGATATAGCGGATGAGCTTGCTGCATTTGCCAATACAGACGGCGGTGTGGTGCTGTGTGGAACCGACAGTGGTGATGTTCAAGGTATGTCACGTGAACAGATGAATGCACTGGAACGGCTCCTAGTAGAAGTTTGCACCGACATGATTATCCCTCCAATCCGTCCTGTCGTCCTGCGCCGAGAAACGGACAAAGGGGTGCCATTCCTGTTGGTTGAAGTGCCGCAAGGTCACACCCAACACGATAGTCCCGGCGGTAGCTACCACCGGGTTGGCAGCTCAAAACGCCGGATGACGAGCGATGAGCGATTGCGTTTGGCACAGCAGCGCGGGCAGGCACGATTCCTCTGGTTTGATAAACAGCCGGTTGAGGGAACTGGATTTGGTTCCCTAGATGAATCGCTTTGGAAGCCTTTGTTGAGCACTGTAGGGGCTGCAGATCCTGAATCTGCCCTAGAAAGACTGGGGCTTTTGACAAGTGACGAAAATGGGATAATACGAGCCACGGTGGCGGGTGTGCTTTTGTGCTGTCATTCACCTGAGGAATCGCTTCCTAATGCCTGTATCACTGCAACTTGTTATCGAGGTGCCGATCGTAGCTCCGGGCAGATAGATAGCCAGACAATTACTGGACCGCTGAACCGACAAATTACTGAAGCGGTTGCCTTTGCGGTCCGCAACATGCGCGTCGGTGCTTACAAGAACCCCGCTCGGACCGACTTGCCCCAGTACAGTGAGGCTGCCCTGTTTGAAGCAATCGTCAACGCCGTAGTTCATCGCGACTACTCAATTCGCGGCAGCCGGATTCGACTTTCAATGTTCGCAGATCGCTTAGAAATAAATTCTCCCGGTGGGTTACCGAACAACCTAATAATCGACAGTATGGATGTCTGCCAGTCAACCCGAAATGAAGCACTTGCCTCAATTTTCGGACGAATACCTGTTGGGGAGATTCAAGGGTCGGGCGATCGGCAATTTTTCATGGAGCGGCGCGGGGACGGGGTGCCAATCATCCTTCGTGAAACGGAAGCCTTAAGTGGAAAAATCCCAGAATACCAACTCATTGATGATTCAGACCTTGTTCTCACAATTCCTGCAGCTCCTACGGAGGTAACACCGGCAACCACCGTCATTATATGCCGCCACCGTGGCGTCCCTGCGCCGGGTGTTGAGTTGTTGGCATTGTTTCCTAATAAGACGTGGAAATCTGCAACCACCGACGAGAATGGCGAAGCGCGAATTAATCTTCACTCTACGCACCTTCCTATGACAGTGTTCGGAGCCTCGACCGGTTATGCTGGACACCTTGAGAGTGATTGGGTGCCCGCGCAGGGGACACTTGCAATTGAAATGCAAAGCCTGCCTGATGGCGGAGCGGTAATCTTTCCGGAGGCGAACGGTTACCTTCCGGGCTTGTCAGGGCGCTTGAATCCCAAACGCGACACCCGTGATCGAGCGTACCTCTATGCTTCCAATATCACTATCAACTAAGGCAAACAGCAACCGGTTCATTTCATGCTCGGTGAGGATTTGCGCCTCACCGATGCTGATGGAAGGGAATTGATGGTGCGTATTGTCGCAATCGTCGGTAGGGCGGCCCTGGTGGAGTATCGCCCTTATTCCAAAGGAGATGGGAAATGACGGTGAAAGAATTAGTGGAATTCCTCGGAGGAAGTTCGTGTAGGCAATGCGGGTGAGAGATTGGAGGTAAAAGATGGCAGAACATCCTAAGGTATTTATTTCATATTCTCACGATTCTCCAGAACACATGCGGTGGGTGTTAAAACTCGGCACGAGACTTCGTCAAAAAGGCATTGATGCAATACTCGATCAGTGGGATCTCGGATTGGGCGATGATTTGACATTATTCATGGAGCATGGTATTAGAGACTCTGACAGGGTACTGGTCATTTGCACAGACAGTTACGTGGAAAAGGCAAACGCTGGCGAAGGCGGCGTTGGTTACGAACGAAGGATTGTAACTGCGCAGCTTGTTCAAGATTTGGGCACTGACAAATGCATTCCTGTAATTCGTCAAGCATCAGGGGAAGAAAAGACACCGGCGTTTTTAGGAACAACAGTTTATGCCGACTTTAGAGATGAGACTCAATTTGAGGCAGAATTTGATAAGCTGCTTCATGAACTTCATCAAGTGCCAGTCGTAGAGAAACCACCTTTAGGAAAAAATCCGTTTGCTAAACTCCCTTTTGGACAGGAAGCACCATCTTCTGAAGGATTAGATACCCAACTGCCTGAAATCCCGGAGCAGGTTGAATTTGCATCCGACGTTTACGCAGCAGCGGTTAAGATTGCTCGCACAGGAGACGTCCTCGGCTGGCGACAACTTGTCAAAGAAATTAAGCCAAGTGTATTCGACTCCTTGGTACAATGGCAGCAAAATGAGTTGGATGGACAGCAACCGGAAAGCAAAGAGCAATCGGTTCAGATTGTGAACAGAGCTGTTGATATTATTGCCCCTTTAATCTCTGTTGCTTTAGCAGGAGTTGAATCTGGCAGGGAGCAGTTTAGCGATCAGAAGTCTACTATGGATGACCTGCTCAATATCGCGGGCCAGAATCATACCGGTGACTGGGTAGGTATTCCCCGTGCACTAGGGTATGTGTACCATAGTTTGCATGGAAGTCTGAGTTTGAGCACAAATCAGCTAGACCTTGCTCTTAGTCTTGCGCGAGTGAAAATCCCTGATTTATATACAACGACTCGCCATCACGTTTGGGAAGAAATAGAGCTTATGGGGTGGTCCACAGCACTTGGTCGCAGTTGTCCAAAAGGTTGGAAGTACCTATCTACGGCGTATGATAGATGGGAGTGGTTGTCTCCCATCTTCGGGGATGAATTGGAATACCGGACTTCACTAGTGGCATACTACATGGCTCTGAATATTCACGAATTAGCATCAAAAATCGCTTCAGGTCAGCAGGATACCTTTTCTGCATTTGATTTTAAAGTCCCGTTGGATTTTATCTCTGAGGGTTGGGATATAAACCAACGCGCGGTTTCGCTACTGCTTCGTAATCCAGAAGCACTCATGGAACTGTGGACCAGCTTAAATGTAACCCGTGAGCAAATGGAGAACTCACAGCAAGATTGGATTCGCTCATCTGAAGATTGGTTAAACAGTGTTTATAAATTCTCATTAGATAGAAGAGTGTATCGTCAAAATTTCCTTGGCGTCTTGCAACTTTAGTTAGCGGTTGGTCAAAATCCCCTAGACAATCTTGCACATTTTTCCAAATCTGAGACGCGCTGCTGTCGAAGTTGTTATCCGAGTAAATACGGGTGAAACAGATTGAAGTGCTGTTTAACAGTTCAAATTGAGGGAGATTCCTCACATGGTCACACTAGAAGGAATACATGCCAAACTTCACCGGGCACAAGATCAAATTGAACAACTATCAAGAGATATTGCGAATAGCTGCGAAACTCAACGTTCGTTATTTTCCGAAGAACTGCACCCAGATGTTGGTGACAGAATCTGGGTATTTCGAGGAGAAACTCCAGTCGTTCCAATAGAATACTCAATTCGATTAGGAGAAATAGTATACAACTTAAGATCTTCTCTAGATCAATTGATTTGGCAGTTAGTCCACGCAAATTATAAAGCACCAAGTCATCGTAACGAATTCCCGATATTCGACGAGGAATCTCGTTTTAACAATGTCGTAAGAACCAAACTTGCAGGTATTAGTCAACAATCTTTGGCTAGAATTGAGGAGATGCAGCCTTTCAGGCAACATGAAAAATGGTCCGCTCTTAAAACCCTTCATTCTCTCTGCAATATTGATAAACACCGCAGCGTTATTTTCCCGCACTATACCTTAGATCGCTGCTCCATAATATATCATGGGGGAGGCGATCCTACCATAAAGCCTCATCTACATATTATTCACGTACCTGAACTGAAAAAAGACGCGATAGTATATTCAGTCCGGCCACCGGATGCTAAATTTGAAATCAATCTATTCGTAGATATGAAGCTGAATAATTCTGATGCCTTTGACTCAGGGAAATATATAGATATGAACTCAGATGAACAACAGGTGATTCTAGTTCTTAGGGATTGTATATTAACCGTCCAAGCGGTTATTGATTGTCTCAGTGGAGAGATACAAAAACATCCTCTTTTCGGTAAACGACCTGCGTTGTATGGTTTGATATCGCTGAACATGGAAACTGGTCGTGAGGGTATGATAGATTCACGAAACGACGAGTCCCAACAACAGTTCTTTGAATCTTTAGAGGAAATTGCAAGCGACATGACTAGTGATTCTGAATCCGAGTAGGACAACGACAACAATTGACTACACAGAAATCAACCAAATGTAGGGGCAGGTCTTGTGCCTGCCCAAAACACCCTCAAATGTCCAGTTAAACAGGGCAACCACAAGGTTGTCCCTACAGGAAGTGAGCTCGATCTCGAAAGGTGACAGTAATGGCATACAATCGGGAAATTCATCGCCGCCGGTCACTTCGTCTCAAAGGATACGATTATACGCACGTGGGAGCATATTTTGTATCCATTGTTACTCAGGACAGATTGTGTTTGTTCGGTGAGATTGTCGGCAAGGAGACGCGGTTGAATAAGGCAGGAGAGATGGTATGTGGAATCTGGAACACTTTGCCCCAACGATTCCCATCAGTCGAGATTGATCTGTTCGTGGTAATGCCGAACCATTTGCACGGTATCATTGTAATCAACCAGCCAAAGAGGGCAACCACAAGGGTTGCCCCTACGGTTTCTGCGGGTGCTGTGCACCTTCTCGGTATAGAAAGCTACCTGCTAGCTAACGAACCAACGCCTCACTCCCCCTCATAACCCATCTCGTTCCAAACCTCGCGGGCATAGGCGGTAGCGTCCTCGCTTGGCGGATTGAACCCTTTGATACTGGGGGGTGGCTGACCGGGACCTTGGTCTTGGGGCCAAGGTGACCAGTTATCGTTCTCGTACTCCTTTCGGACGGATTCTTGACGGAAATCGGGAATCTCGTAAGGTGCGCCACTATCCAGACACGACCGCCACGCTTGGATCCCGACCATCGCCATCTCAAGTCCACGGTAGACATCGAAATAGGGCGTTTCGTTCTTGCGGATGGCTTCGGCGAAATGGTAGTTTGTGAAGAAATCGCCGCCGCCGTGCCCTGCCTGTCGCGCTTCCTCGGCGTGGTGCGGAAAGTCTGGCGCGTAAACCTTCTCGGCTTCATCGCCCTCCCGCAGATCCCACGGCTCGTGCGTCACCCGCAGAGAGCCGGGGGCTCCGGATCGTAGATTCTCCATCAGTCCACGTGTGCCGTGGATCCGATACCAGACACCGTGCCCGCGCATCTTCAGTCCCATAATCCGGACGACCGAGTTGTTGTCCATGCGACAGAGGATGATGCCGCCGGGGTCGCCTCGCTGGACGCTCAATTTTTCGGTGTCGCTTTCGGAGCGGGGGATTGATAGCGCGTTCACGCTCACCGGATGGGTGTCTGTGATGTACATAATCGGTGCGAGCGCGTGAGAGCAGTAGTAGGTAGACGGAATCCAATTGCGCCAGTGGTTCATCCCCGGCGATAAGCGATTGTATCCCTCTGAATCGAAGGGGTGGTTGTACTCCCCTTCGGCGTACTGCAACTCGCCGACCTCGTCGTTCTGGTAGAGACGACGCATCTCCTGATTGTACGCAAAATAGGGATAATTCTCGGCAAATAGAAAAATCTTGCCGGACTTGTCTACCGCCCGTGCCAATGCTACACCTTCCGCCGGTGTCCCGCACGCCATTGTTTCAGTCATCACATGCACCCCCCGCTCTAAGGCTTTGACAGCGAAGGGAGCGTGCTGATGAAAGTAGTTCGCCAACACAATCGCGTCCATGTCGTGGGAGAGAAACTGTTCGTAATCGGTGTAGGTTGTAACATTTAATTTTTGCCCCGCCTCATGCAGCTTCGCCTCCCACGTATCGCAGAGTGCGACTAACTCCATGCCAACAAAGGGAGCCCCATTCGCAAAACTCATTCCGCGTCCGACGCCAACGACGCCCACGCGGATTCTGTTATCGTCGGTTTTTCCTGCCATGGATATGTTCCTTTCGGTTATTTCTCCATTTGGGTGCTTTCATAAGATCGATATTTATCCAAGTATTTCGGGCAACCACAAGGGTTGCCCCTACATTGGCGCAATTCCCGTAGGGGTTGGTTTTCCTAACCCGTTGTTCATACGTCAGAAACGATGTCGGGCGTCTGTAGGTCGATTTTGAAAAATCGACGTTTCAGTGTCGAGATATGAATCTCGACCTACAATTTACAATCAATTCAACTGTATATCGCATTTGTCAGCGGGCGAGGTAACCTCGCCCCTACGATTGGGCACTCATCAGCGAATGGAGGACACACCTCACGTCTACGACTAGGTTCTAAGGTTGTTTCGCAAAAAGGGTCTTTTGTAGCACAATCTGTTAGATTGTAATCCAATACGCAAACTAACAGTTTGCGCTACATCGGTCAGATTGCCCGATGATCACAACGTTTGCCGAATGAACAACATCAAAATGTCAACAGAATCTAGCAACTTGAGTTATCTTATGTTCGTCGCAGGACCTGCCCGCTATGTTCCCCGGTCAATTTCCCATCTTTGAGAGCTACCTTTCCATTGACGATAACATGCTGCATACCGATGGCGGTCCGGTTCGGCTCGAAGGTGGTGCCCTGATCGGCGAAGGTCTCTGGATCGAAGATTGCTATATCCGCGCACGCTCCTACCCGAAGGACACCCCGATCAGTTAAACCGAGTCGATTGGCTGGTAGCGATGTGATTCGACGGATAGCTTCCTGCGGACTGAGCGTCTTTTTGTCCCGCACAAAGTGCCGGTAGAACCAGGACGCCCATGTATACGCGCCGTGAAACGATGTGCCCGCCAACGGACCGTCGGTTGCCAGCGCGGTGGCGTCGGAGCCGACCATACAGCTGGGATGCTCAAAGGCGATGCGAATATCCTCTTCCTTATAGGTGAAGGCGATAATCATCAGGCTGTGGAGGTCGTCGATTTCAGCGAGTAGGAGGTTGTAGATAGCGTCAAACGGATCAACGCCCATCAACTCACTGATCTCAGCGATGCTCCTGCGAGAGAATTCGGGGTGCGCTTTGCCCTCAAAGAGGACAATGTTGTTCCAATCGCCCCGCGCCAGTGCGGTGATGATACTGGGATAGGTTTTCAACTCTCGGCGGGTGGCAGCCGATTGCAGGCGTGCGGCAATAGCGGTTGTATCCCCTTCCAGCACCCACGGCGGTAGGGCAGCACTCAGATTGGTGGTGCCGAACAGCCGCGTGTGCATATCGAAACCGACATCTAACCCGCTATCCCGTGCTTCGTCAACCTGCCTGAGCGCGTCTTCGATCGCCCATCGCCCATCTTCCGCGAGCCGTGAGACCACGGAGATGTGGGAGATCTGTAGAGGGAGGCTTGATGTCGCCCCGGTCCGGATTGCCTCCGCGATGGTTTCCTGCGCTTCTCCGTCCCTATTGCGGGTATGGGTCGCATAGAACCCGCCGGTCTCGGCTGCGATGCGACAAAGTTCGATGATCTCCGCTTCGGTGCAGTCCCTTTCGGGACCGTATTCGAGACCCGTGGAAAAGCCGAACGCCCCTTCCTCTAGGCTCTGTGTCAGCAAGTTTTTCATCTGCCCAAGTTCATTGGGGGTTGAGGGGCGATCCACCAGCCCGGCGACAGCGAGGCGTAGGTTGCCGTTCGGGACGAGGGCTGCCACGTTGACCGCTGGTTCGCCCGCTTCGAGAACGTCGAGGTATTCAGCCATCGTGCGCCAACCGATCTCATGCCCCTCTTGGTGTCCGTAGATGTTCATCTTCGCCAATTCCGGATCACCGATGGGCGCGCAGCCGTGACCGCAGTTGCCAACGACTTCGAGGGTAACGCCTTGGGTTATTGAACTCATCGCTCGCGGATCGAGGATTAGCGTGAAATCAGAATGGCTGTGGATATCAATGAAGCCGGGCGCGACAAAGAGACCTTGGGCATCTATGCACGGGACACCCTTCTGTTTTTCGATTGGCCCAATCTCGACGATTCTGCCATCTTTGATCGCCACGTCCGCACGGAAAGGTGGGGCTGCCGTGCCATCAATAATAGTCCCATCGTAAATCAGCAGATCAGCCTGCATCTGTTCCTCCCCTATCGCGCAGTCCAGCCCAGGTCTATCGCCCAATCCGCCCCGGTGATAGGACCCGCTATATCAGAACAGAGGTACACGACAAGCGCGGCAACCTCCTCCGGCGTGATGAGTCGTTTTACGGCGGCGGGTTCTAACATGACTTGTTCGACGACATCCTCCATCGAAATCCCGCGCGTCCGTGCTTGATCGGCAATCTGGCTCTCGACCAGCGGTGTGCGGACATACGCCGGACAGATGGCGTTGACGGTGATACCGTGTTCGCCGCCCTCTAGCGCCGCCGTCCGCGTGAAACCGATGAGACCGTGTTTGGCTGTTATGTAGGCACTTTTGAATGGCGAGGCGACCCGTCCGTGAATGGAGGAGATGTTGACGATGCGTCCCCATCCGCCGGTTTTCATCGCGTCCCAGACGTACTTGGTCAGCAGGAAGGGTGCGGTGAGCATCACCGCCAACATTTTGTCCCACGTGTCTTCGGGAAACGCCTCAATGGGATCGATATGCTGGATACCTGCGTTATTGATCAGAATATGGACCTCGCCGTAGTGAGATAGTGTCTCGTCCACAAGGCGTTTGCAGTCTGACCGTTGCGAAAGGTCCGCTTTCACGAAATGACCACCGATTGTGTCCGTGAATTCTTTCCCTTCAGTCTCGTTCAGATCGGCGACAACCACTCGATCACCACTATCCGCAAGCCCTTCGGCGATAGCTCTGCCGATGCCGCTCGCCCCTCCGGTGACAATAGCAACCCGTTCGCTCATTTTCTTGCACCTCGCTATTGTTGATTGGTTCTATATGATAGCGCACGTTGCTAGGGTGTGTCGATATTTTATTGTCGGTGACTAGGGTCATTTAATTCTTCCATATTATTGTCTGAATAACGGATAGACACGGATTAACAGATTACACGGATAAAAGATGCTATCGACAGTTGGTATAAGAACGCGCAATCAATTGCGCTACTACAAACGGCGGGGCAAGATGCCCTGCCTACGGATTCGGGTCCTCCCTAAATCGGTCAAAAAAAATGGAAAACTATGGTAGATTTTAGAATTAATGATACACTATGAACGAGCCCTGATAGATCGGGGGTCGCAGAGTTACGGCACACGGCGTGTGCCTACTACTATTAATGTCTACTTATTTATCTAATTCACCATAAATAGCCTTAGTCGGTGATTAGTTCTGTTGACATTTGGGGGTCGAGATATGAATCTTGACCTACAGCCTGTTGGGTTTCACTAGCGTTCAACCCAACCTACGGCTCAACTGCAAAACGGAGGAATCCCGCCCCTACGAGCATAACCGAGGCATAGGGCAACCACAAGGGTTGCCCCTACAAGAATCCACCAATTGCATCAAGGTTGGTGCAATTTCTTAAATATCAGCACGCCCTAGTGCATTGTCAGGTAAGTTTTACAATTATAGGACTTACGCATTCCAGATTGTAGTTGCCCAATTCATCGGGCGTATCGGGGCAGGGATGCCCCTCCCACATACCGCTCAGTGCCCGCTAAAGGGGGAGAAACGGCTTTGACCGTTCGGCTGGGCAAGTCCTGATATGTTATTGTTTGCTTGCAATCAATATACACAACCATAATTTGCCTGACAGAGTACTAGTAGTATGTAAAACGTCAACAGTTGGGTGTGTAAATATCTTCGCTCATGTTAAGAATTAGTGCAACCAAAGCCACAAGCACTTGCATCCCGATTTATCAGGGGTTACTCTCCCCCTGCTTGTGCTTGCATCCCGACCTGTCGGGGCGGGGGGATTAAGGGGGGTACAAAGGGGGCCTTCACTTCGTGCTTTGCACTCTCTTTTTACATGAGCCAATATCTTTATCAAAAATATGGGTGGGAAGGAAGGAATCTCTATCGGTGTGGGCAAAAAGAAATTTCTCAATACTGGATCGTTAGGGCTATTCAGTTTTCGGCTTTTTAACCATTTTGTTTGAAAAGCCGCAATCGGGGAATCGCCCCCGCAGTGAGATGTCGGGATTCGGAGATCCCTCCTACGGTAAAACTAAATGACCCTAACTGGATTGTTAGGCTCTGTTGACATTTGGGTGTCGAGATATGAATCTTGACCTACAGGCTGTTGGGTTTCACTAGCGTTCAACCCAGTCTACAGCTCGACTGCAAAGCGGAGGAATCCCGCCCCTACGAGCATAATCGAGGCATAGGGCAACCACAAGGGTTGCCCCTACAGGAATCCACCAATTGCATCAAGATTGGTGAAATTTCTCAAATGGCAATACGCCCTAGCTGGCAAGCGACGTGCTCGTTGATGGCGTACTGTTAGGTTTCTGCCACAATATCTCAGAGCGTTGTCGAATTTCATGCCAAGGACCGGTGATTGCCAACGTAATCCCAGGACTCTGGATATTCACAAAGAGAGTTGTGCCATCTGGTGAGAATGTTGCGCCCGCGAGTTCTGATAGATTACCAGCGTTTCGCGCAAACCGGTAGAGGGTTCCTTCGGGTGTTACACCAATTAGGAACTCCTCGTTTGGGCCATCTTCACAGATGATTAAATCGCCCCAAGGTGTAACTGTCAGGTTATCAGCATTCTCCATGAGATTGCTGTCGTTTGGCTCAATAAAGAGTTGGAGTCTGCCGGGTTGTTGTTCCTCACGGCTTGTGCCTTCATAAGGACTTGGCACGTATTTCCAGATTTGCCCTTTGCGTTTTATGCCGCCATTCGTGCAGGCGATATAGAATTCCCCTTTGTTGGAGTCGCCACCGTACCATATCCCTTCGCCTCGAGCGAACTTTGCCGCCCCTTTATCTTCAGTTCCTTGTATGCGAAGGTCATCCTCCGGTGATTCCACATTCTCAATATCTACCCATTCAACGTCAACTGTTTCTCCTACCGACATCGGATTATATGTCCACCTGAAAATCGCTTGCCTCCGGTTTCGCCAATTTCGGGTGTCTGCCTCCTTGATGCCCCGAATTTTCAATGCCTGAAGTTTGCCACCTGCAGCGAGTTCGCCCGGCTTGTCAGGGATAAAGCGATAGATTAAACCATCCGATCTGTCCTCGGTTTGATAGACAATCCCACTTCCGGGATCGACAGCGACCGCTTCATGATTGAAACGCCCCATCGCTTTCAACGGGATTGGGTCGGCTAATTTTATGTCAGTCGAAGCTGGCACTTCAAAATTATAACCGTGTTCCACCTCGTACGTCTCTTCAGCCTTCTGGATGGTTTCTTCACAAGTCAGCCACGTACCCCAAGGCGTAAGGCCACCGGCACAGTTCCGGATTGTTCCTATCAGACTTAAGGAATGTTGCTCCAATGTCTGTGTTCGCGTGTCATAAACCAGCGTCGTTGTCCCACCGAGGCAGGGTAGTTCGCCGGATCCAGCGTCATAGCATTTGTCAATAGCAGCAGGTTCAACCTTTTCGTTATTCCAACCAAAGGGGCCAACGTTTTTGGAAGTAGCAGTCAATTCGTGATTTCGGACGAGGATCGTTTTGCCGTTAGGACCTGGAAATGCTGCCATGCCATCGTGTCCGCCCGGCACCCAAAGTCCATCGTCCATCTGTTCACCTGTTCTTGAGAAGGCGTGTGCGATAAACCCTTCGGGTAGGTCAAGGAGTTGATTTGCACTCGGGGTGAATTCAAAGAGTTCAGGTTTGAAGCCCGGCACTTTTTGAATCAATGACCGACTACACCCTAAAAATCCGAGACTGACAGCTGTAGATACGGTTCCAATTGCACTAGCACGTAGAAACTGACGTCGAGATAATTTGTTTTTCATAGGGTTCCTCATTCAGTGCGCGTTAAAGAGGGCACAAGAGTTGTTGTTTTGTAGATGGGCTGCATTTTATCACACACAAAGTCTAATATTAGAGTGTTGTAACAATTTTGAGATATTTTTCAAAAATTTGTTACAGACGCGTATATAATACCAATTCTGACAAAGAATAACGCGTTGTTGAAACGTGAGGCGTGAAGTGTAAATCAGTTCATTGGGTAATTGGTTCATTGGGTAGTCAATGAACTAATGAACAACTGTAGTTTCTTGTAGGTTTCCCCGAATGCTGCAACACAATTATTCAGAAACGGTATGAGTTGGGATTGTTGGGTTTCGCTGACGCTCAACCCAACCTACAATTCAACTGTGTGTTTGTCCACGGAGTGTTGTGGTGGCGGCTTCGTCCACTACTAGTGTTATCTCGTCGAGGACCACGCCGTACGCTTCTCGTGCTGCTTGAAGCGAAACTTTGCCGTTCTTGACATCGTGTGCCACATCAGCCGGCGGACGTAGCATCGGGTCGCCCCAACCGCCACCGCCTGCTTGACGATGATAGATTCGTTCGCCCGCTTCCATTGATGTGGATATCATGGTTTGCAGTACCTCCTCCTCACCGTCGTTGTGATGGAGGATATTAATCGAGCCTCTGCCCGGCTTCCCGCCGTAGAGACCGTAGGGGAGATGGTCTCTGCGATCAGATCGGATGGCGAGATGTGCTTCACCGGAAAGGAGTTGCCATTCACGTTCAAGCCCAAGACCGCCGCGGAATTTGCCCGCACCGCCGCTATCGGTAACATATCCGTATCGTTCAATATGTACCGGATATTCGGATTCCGCTTGCTCAATCGGGATATTGCTGGCAACGTTGGCGGGGTTACAGAGTCCGTCGATCCCATCGCGATCAGGACGCGCTCCCCATGTCCCTGACATCAGTTCGTAGTAGACATAGGGCGTCCGATCTTCCCGTTGTCCACCAATTATAACAAGGGAATTGCCCCCTTCGCCGGCGGCTAACACTTGATCGGGCAGTAAGCCTGCTAACGCACCGAAGACGGTGTCCGCCACCCGAAATCCGGTGATCCCACGCATTGAGGACGCAGCCGGCATGACACCGTGAACTACGGTCCCTGCCGGCGCAATAATTTTCAGCGGTTTGAACATACCCGCTGTGTTCGGAATATCCTCTCGAATCACTGAGCGAACACACAGCGCGACCACCGATGCGGTAAAGGAGAGGGTGTTGTTGATGGCACCCCGGACTTGTGGGTTTGTGCCGGTAAAATCAGCGGTAAGGGTATCGCCTTCCACCGTCATTGTCACCGTTAGGCGTACAGGCGGTCCCCCAACGCCGTCGCTGTCCATGTAGTCTGTGAAGGTATGGCTTCCGTTGGGCCAGGAGGCGATCTCTGCGCGGACAAGTTGTTCGGTATAGTCGATGAGTGAATTGGCACAGGAGGTAAAGGTTTCCAGTCCGTAACGTTGGATCAGTGTGTGTACCGCACGCTCCCCGATATGGCAGGCTGCCAGTTGTGCTCGCAAGTCGCCGATAGCCATCTGTGGTACTCGAACATTCGCACGGAGCAGCGTGAAGATCGCCTCATCGGGTTCGCCGGCGCGATACAGTTTTAGCCACGGAATGCGGAAGCCGTCTTGGAAGATTTCGGTGTTATCACAGGCGGAGCTGCCGGGCAAACGTCCGCCCAAATCCAAGTGATGGGCGGTACTGACGGCAAATCCAACGCGCTCCTCCTCCCAAAAGATGGGTTTAACGATGAAGATATCCGGGATGTGCATCCCACCATCGAAGGGGTCGTTGAGGATAAAAACGTCGCCGGGCTGTATATCGCTGCTGAATTTCTTAAATAGCGTTTCCATCGCGAAGGGAACAGAACCGAGGTGGAGGGGAATGGTCACGCCCTGCGCAATCATTTCGCCATCGGTGTTACAAAGGGAGGTTGAGTAGTCGAGACAGTCGCGAACAATGGTTGAATAGGCGGTGCGGTACAGTGCCATTGCCATTTCGTCGGCAGCCGATGCCAAGGCGTTTTGCATAATTTCGCGCGTAATCGGGTCGATCTTAGGCATTTTCAAGCTCCATCAAGGGAAGATATAGCTATAACAGTTCGGTTCTGATTTACGGCGGCCTTAAATGGTCTTTTCTAGAGGGGAGAGAGGTAAAATGAAAAGGGAGGATACTACGGATCTCGGTCGCCAATTGAGGCACTGCTAAAACAGGCGTAAAACAGTAGGGAGGAAGGCTTACAGGTTATTTCTCTTAGATGCTCATCTTCCTCCCTTTTTGTCAATTCGTTTGTCCATAGTTGTCCCGTACCGTTATTTTTAGTATTACGGCTTCTAGCGCGCTTGTTTCAGGGCTAACTTTTTTCTCTTGAGACGACGTTTTTGGCGATGTCGGATTTGTGTGCGTCGTCGTACCTGTCCAACTTTCGATCGTGCCACGGAATCACCTCCTTTTAATGAGTTGTTTTAATCTAAGCTAGGTTCTATTGGCATTTCATTGTAATCAGACAATCAAGGAGCTGCACAAACGCATGATGCTTCGTAGGGGTTGGGTTCCCCAACCCTTTGGGCGAGGAAACCTCGCCCATGTTTTGCGCTGCCACCTTTATCATTTGGAAAAATTGTTAGGATGCAATTGATCTAATTCCCATTGCATCGGATTATTGGTAATGTATTGACGAATGCGCTGCAAATCTATTTCGTCTCGGAGGACATGATCGTAATAATTCCTTTGCCAAATGCGGGTACCCGGCATATCACGATATTGATTGACACACTTAGTGGATTGGTATTTGAAATATGCCACGATCTGTCCTAGTGTGGTTGATGTGGGCGAGGAAACCTCGCCCCTACGATGGGGTTGTGAACGGGTATTCGTGCCCCCGGTGTTTAGTAAGATAATTCCGTGTATGTGGTTAGGCATAACAACAGATGCATCTAATTCAGCAGAAAAGAAACGTTGTGGAATACGGTTCCAACATTCAACAACAATTTTTCCTATTTCGTTCGATTGCATCCATCCGTCTATTATCTCCCCCAACATACATTTCTGGTCCTGCACACAAATAGTTACGAAATACCCACCGGTTTGACCGTAATCATAGTTACGCAAGCGCGTTGCACGGCGATAAGGCTGACTCGGTTTTGACTTCATCAGCAGAACCCCCATTGGAGCATTGATGTCGCACCTATATCGTCGGTCGAAGCGGGCGAGGGGACCTCGCCCCTACGATTGCGGATACATCTTCCATAAATGTCAACATGCCCTAGCAACTTGCGTTAACCTACAAAAGCTGGCTGCTTTTCTTTTATGTATCGTCAACTGTTTTTGCGAGATAGAATAGCGCATCGTTGCACAGCGTTTCGACCTCTGCCATTGCGACGTCCAATAATTCTATTGAGGGACACTGCAGCAGCAGCCGATTCGCAGTGAGGGTGATATAACGCTGTCCATCTGTATGAGCGAATTCTACCTGCGAGTCGGTCGTCTGAACGACCCGGTAACCATTTCCAAACTCAATCGTGTTCCGAATGTCCAGACCATCGCCGTTTTGGTATAGCGCTTTAGCCTTCAGCGTTTCCGGTAAAACTTTCGGAGCAGGAGAAGTAGTTTCGGGCTTGGTCGCGTGATCCTCTTCTGATTTAAGGATCAAGACCGGCTCGCTTGCCGAATCGACAGCTTCTTCATCTTCGTCCAAATCTCTCGGTGTTTCCTGTTGATCATCGATCTCCACCGACTGGGTCTCCTCAAACACATCGGAGAGTACAGCCGTGATAGCGTCGGGTTCCGACTGAGGGTCTGCCAACATCTGTTTGAATGTAAAAGCACAGATATTGAAGATAAGTGGATGAAACGCGAGCGTCTCTGGATCCGCGTACTCAAAGAGTGATCTCGCAACGAACGCTATCTCCGCCTTCTCTCGACTTCCCATCCGTTTAAGGCGCGTTTCGCACGCCTTGAGTGCATACGACACACTGTTAATAAATTCCACGGTAATCAGGTGGCGCAGCACCTCGAAACGAAAGGTATCACTAATACTTTCAGGATCTTCCTCACCCTCTGGTGTTTCCTCCTCGCCGCCTTCAGTTTTAGACGTGAACGCACCGGCTTCAAAGGCTTCCGCCGTTTTCTCCCGTAACAGATCCTGATCCAAGGTTATATTCTCAAATTCAGGCTCACCAAGCAACAGCCCGCTGTTCACAATTTTGTCCTGTAATAGTTCTTCATCGGACTTTGCGGTCTGTAACGCCCGCTGTTTCTGAATAGCCAGCTGCTTGCGCTTGAATTTCTGATTCTGTTGGCGTTTTGCACGTTTACGCGCAATGTTGAGGTGTCGATTCTTCCTTTTTTTCGCCATCTTTAACCCGATTTGCGATTGTGGTTGGATGAAATCGTCCTGAAGGGGATTCAGATTAGGAAAAGTATACTGAATAAAATTGGAATTGTCAACTTTGATTGAGGGGTATGATAGGGGCATTTAATTCTCCGGATATTATTGTCTGAATCGCGGATAAACACGGATTAACGGATTACGCGGATTAAAGACGACAGCCGTACCTACCTTAACAATGCACAATGAACGCACGACGACCAACGGCGGGGCAAGTCCGAGAGGATCCCCCCGATAAATCGGGGTAAACTATAGCAGATTTTAGAATGAATGAAACACTGTGAACGAGCGGGGGCAGGAACTTTGTTTGCGAAGTTACGGCACACGGAGTGTGTCTACTACTTTAATGTCTATCTGTTTTTTAGAATTCACCATAAAATTCATCATAGCATGTATCGTTAATTGTTGAATCCACTATAATTATCGGGGATGCCCGCCTACCGGGTGTGGATAGAATGTGCACCTACGAACAACGGGACATGGCCTAAAATAACGCAAGTTGCTAGGTTCTGTTGACATTTCATCGCAATTAGACAATCAAGAGGGTGCACAGGCGCATGATCTTCGTAGGGGTTGGGTCTCCCAACCCTTTGTTCATATGTCAGAGACGATATTGAGCTTCTGTAGGTCGATTTTCCAAAATCGATTTTTCAGTGTCGAGATATGAATCTCGACCTACAATCGACAATCAATTCAACCTGTATGGTTTGGGGTTTCCAACCCACATTGTTCAATGGGCGAGGGAACCTCGCCCCTACGATTGTAGATGGTTTTACAAATGTCAACACGCCCTAGTACTCTGTCAGGCAAATTATGGTTGTGTATATTGATTGAAAGCAAACAATAACATATCAGGACTTGCCCAGCCGAACGGTCAAAGCCCTTTCTCACCCTTTAGCGGGCACGGAGCGGTGTGTGGGAGGGGCATCTCCCGCGAAGCGAGGATCCCGATAAATCGGGACCTGCCCCGATACGCCCGATGAATCGGGCAACTACAATCTGGAATGCGTAAGTCCTATAATTGTAAAACTTATCTGACTGAGCACTAGTACTCAGTCAGATAAGTTTTGCATTTTCCTGTTGGTATGGTATGATGGTATTGCCCCCTATTGCTTCTGATACAACTCACTGTCAACGAATGGAGGAGACCATGCCAACTTACAAATATCCAGTGACCTTATCTCCCGGTCAACGGAAGGCGCTAAAAGCCCTCTGCAGACGAGGCGCGATCTCTGCGAGAAAGTTAGCGCGCGCCCGTATCCTGCTACTTTCTGACCAAAATCGTCCTAAAGGCGCGATGGAGGACCATCAGATTCATGAAGTGCTCGATGTCAGTCGAGCGACAATTCGCCGTGTGAGACAAAAGTTTGCCACCGGTGGATTAGAGACGGCTATTGAGGAGTTGTCTCGTAGTGGTAGACCACTGAAGTTCGATGGTTACCAACGTGCACAAATCACCGCCTTAGCTTGCAGCGATCCGCCAGAAGGACATAGCCAGTGGTCTTTGCGCCTGCTAGCGGACCACTTAGTGGAGTTAGATGTTGTTGATGATATTTCCCACGAAACGGTGGGGGGCATCTTAAAAAAAACCAATTGAAGCCTCACCTGAAAAAGCAATGGTG
The DNA here is from genome assembly GCA_965208425.1 of Candidatus Poribacteria bacterium. Lineage (GTDB taxonomy): Bacteria > Poribacteria > WGA-4E > WGA-4E > PCPOR2b > PCPOR2b. The sequence goes on from OZ242335.1 coordinate 2,325,969, forward strand.
TATTAGACAGATAACTCCTGAGTTCTTATGGGAGATGGAAGCCATCTTACATCTATATCAACTCCCTTATGACTCGATGTATCCGGTGGTTTGTATTGACGAAAGACCTTGCCAGTTAATTGATGACATCATTACACCGATACCGATGAAATCAAATACACCCAAGCGACAAGATCATCATTATAAGCGCAACGGTGTAGCAAGTCTGTTCATCGCTTTTGAACCTCTAACCGGTCAACGCATCGTAGAGGTGCGACACCGTCGCACCAAAACCGATTATGCACATTTTTTACAGAAAGTCGCTCAACATTATCCAAACGCAACTCAGATTGGGTTGGTTCAGGATAACCTAAACACCCATACGCCGTCAGCATTCTATCAAACCTTTGAACCATCAGTGGCGTTTGAATTGACCCAATTGTTTGACATGTGTTACACCCCCAAAAGCGCGTCGTGGTTGAATATGGTTGAGATTGAGTTGTCCGTGCTCTCAAGGCAGTGTCTGTCTCGACGCATTGGGCAGATCGCGGAGTTAGAGCGACAAATCAACGCTTGGGTGGAAGATCGAAATCGAAAAAAAGTACGGGTCAACTGGCAGTTTACTCTTAATCACGCACGGAATAAGTTCAAACGTTTTTATCATCACTCACAAACATAATTTGCCTGACAGAGTACTAGTTTGCCGCTTGAAAAAAAATGTCCGAAAAATTGTGGACAACTTTTTTCAAAGCCGTAAACTCGCTCTACGACTGCGTTTTGAGCGTTAGTTATTGTGGATAACTTGTGGATAACTCTGTGGATAACTTGTGGATTATACGTAGGGAGTACCTCCTACGGATCGCGTATTGCCTATGGAAAAATGGGATTTATTTATACGACTAAACGACCTGTTCGCACCGATGGACTGCAACCAGCAGGTGGAAACGTATCGGACGCTACTAAGGGACTGCCCCGACGAACAGAAACCCACGCTGACCGAAATCGCCGGTTTTGCGTCAATTGCCATCTTTGCCAAGACGCACCTGCCTGACTACACCCGGTTACCCTTTGGGGTGCACCACAAGGCGTTCTTTGAGGCGATACCGCGGGGCGATCGGGGACAGAAGGTGAATATACTCGCATCGCGTGGCAGCGGCAAAAGCACCGTGATTACCGTGTTCTATCCGCTCCACTGCATCTACTACAAATACCTATACGACGAATTCGGCATGAAGTCCGAGAAATATATCCTGATCCTATCGCGCTCATACGGGAACGCGATGGACCGGATTAAAGACATCAAATCCGAGATCGAGATGCGCCCGTCTCTAGAACATCTGAAAGGCGATGACACTTGGGGCGAGATGCGATCCATCACCGCAAACGACATCCTGCTCGTACCGCAGAGCCGAGGGGGCAAGGTGCGCGGCAGTCTTTATAAGGGGTACAGACCCAGCTTGGTATTGCCAGATGATTTGGACGACATCGACTCAATCAGAAACCCTAACACACTCCAGAAGGACGAAGACTAGTTCAACAGCGATCTCATGGAGTGCGGCGATGCGGACACCAACTTCATCTGCGTGGACACCGTAAAGGGTGAGCGAGCCATTGAGAATCAGCTCCGGTATCGGCCCGCGTGGCGTAACATTTTTATTCAGGCGATTTCGACCCCTGATCAGTTAGTGCACCCCGATGCCGAACACCTCTGGCAGGAGTATAGACAGATCTATGCGAACACCGCCGTAGAACCGCAGGAGTGCTCGGCACAGATGGAGGTTTTTTGGACCGAGCATAAGCAAGAGATGAATGCTGGCGTGGAGGAGACGTGGCGCGAGAAATGGACCTATCGGTCGCTACGGGAGAAGGAGTTTGATCGGGGGCGTGCGGCGATCCTGCGGGAGTACCAGAACCACCCCGTGGACAGAGAATTAGCAATCTTTGATATGGAGAACGCTGTCCGGTTTACAGTTGAGAGCGACGGGTTGTTAAGGAGTGATGATCGACTGGTACGCTGGGAACGCCTGAGCGGTGCGACGATTTTCTTGGATTGGGTGGGGATCAAAGAGAGCTTCGACAACTGTTTCGCTGCGGTCGTGGCGATTCTCTGGGAACCGGTCCAGGCAACCACGAATGGACGTGAATCAGCACAAATCTATTCGGATATGCGGGTATATGGTGCTTATGGATATGTGCATCAGGTCTGGATGGAACGAGGCTCGCGCGGTAAGCAGATTGAAGCGTTATGCGATGTCTACACAAATGTCTACGATTTCTTGGCATTACGGACACCGAACGCTACGGTGAACATCTTCTGCGAAGACTTCATTGACACGACCGGCGACGTGAAAGAGAACTTTCTCCGGCATTACGAGCCCATCAGCGGTGCGAAAGATATCGGGCGACTCCTCCAGTTTTTGCCGCGAAATCGAGACAAGAGCGAGAGAATTACGGGATTAGAAGCGCCGATAAGCAACGGCTGGCTGGCGTTCCATAAGGAGTTGCCCAAAGTTTTCATGGGCCAGATGCGCGAATGGCCCTGCGCCGAGTTTGAAGACGGTCCCGACGCCTGCGAAGGGGCGTGGATCTGCAAGATAGAGACGACGCACGCCGAACGGCAGGCACGCCGTGACCGTGCTAACCAACGCGTCCAAGACAGCCGCATCCTACAATTTTAGGGAATCCGCTAATCATTGAAACAGTGACCCCGTAGGTTGGGTTGAGCGGTAGCGAAACCCAACACCAATGAACCAAAATACTTCTGTGGGTATAGGTTTCCTAACCTGTACTCTTGTTGCGTATCACGCACCAATGCACCAATGAACTAACTGGAATGACATGGCACAAGAGAAACCGTTTGAAAAATTAAGAACAAATACACAGAAAGCGATACGGAACGAGACGAAGCGGAAGATGGAGGGCAGATATCCGTGGACATGGATAGATGCTGAGCTAGGGATCGATGATCCGCCGTGGTGGTGGCAGGGAGTGACATGGCTGCCGGGTCGAGCGGTCCCTGCTTTTTTGACCGGCGGACAAGAGGTCCTTGAAGGTATTGATTTGATGTTTAATATGGAAGAAACTGAGTTATTGAAAGCACTGGATACTGCTCGCACAAATGCTCGAATATTCAAGCAGAAATACGGCAAAGATTCATGGCAATATCAACACGTAAAGAAACGGGTGGATGAGCTATACTCACAGTGGCTCTCGGAAGACCCAAAAAGGTTGGGCATTGAAGCACTGCACCAACAAATTCTTGATGAAGCCGATCCGCTGTACCTTCGAGCATTGCGCGATCGGGCGGAGAAGGCGTTTGACGATGGACGCGGCTACATGTCCAAAGAACATCGAGATGCAGTGAAGGCATACAACGAAGCAAAAGCGAAGCCGCATCCGACGCCGATATGGGATGCGTTCAAGGCAAACTATTCAAAGTATAAGCCATAGACAGCGGAGGGGCGAGAAAAGTTTTGGACGACATTGGTGAATCGCCCCGACGAAATTGTGGGAGATGCGTCGATAGTCGCACCCTATCTCAAAGCCTCCAAAATCGGGGCGGTTGCCAAGACGGGGAAGCGGGTGGACCGGCTGGATCCGGGAAACGTGGTGGATACTGTTGTAGATGCCACAAAAGCGACCAACAAACTTGAACCTCCACTCAGAGCCGATACGTCTAATATAAATACAGCCACGCTCGCCCGCCTCGATCTGGTATCCGGTAAACAGATCAGTTAAGCGCAAATCGACAAATGGGATACAAACCCGAATGTCTTCTACAGAATCACGAATGCAAGCAGACTGGATCAACCGCACTCCTTGCAGTTTGACCAAGGCGAGGGTATAGCGGAAGAAATCCATGACAAGTTTCTCGCGGAGCCTCCAAAACTTGCAGAACTTGTGCCTGAATTGAACCTTCAGGTTCAGGATTTGCTTGATGACTCCGGCACATTTATGTCATACAGCGAGGCTAAAAAGCGGTGGGGTGACAAATTAGTAAAAACAGAATACGATTATTGGTATAATTATGTAGAATTCGTAGAATCCTCCTATAACCTGACGCCAATCAAGCCCGTGGAGGTCAAGGGTGAGATAGCAGAGTTGAGGTATCTCGGTGTTAATGGAAGCGACAGGTTTGATGTAATATATGAGTATTTACGTCAAAGGGAGTGGGACAACGTTATTAAAAAAGAGGAGGATAGGTCGGTGTTGCAAGTGATACAGGGCGATGAGATTGGTGAAACATGGTCAGACGATGGGAAAGTTGTCAAGCCGAAAGAGACACTCGCTGTGTTTGACTTGGACGCGATAAAACGCTTTCCGTACACCGTGGAGGGACAACAATGAAAATAAGAATAAAAGGCTATGTACCCTACCCGGAAGAGATTGAAATTGAGCGCAGGACAAATATCACAGACGAAGAAGTTAAAGCATCCAAGGCACACGCGATAAGGGTAGTTTTAGAAACAGGTTCAAGTTCTGAAGAATTCAAACGCGCCGCACGCATTAAAGCCGCGCTCGTCTGGAAGCAATACGCGCTCAAGAAAATGAACAACCCAGAGCTAAAAATGGAAAGGTATGAAGCCTACCCCGAAGAAATTGAAATCTTCCGAAAACCAGAAATCACTGACGAAGAGATTGCAGAAGCCGACGTACAACTGCGAAAGGCGAGAGAGGAAAAAGGACGAGAATCTGATGAATACCGCCGAGCCGCACGCATCCGGTCGAGCCTTTTTTGGCGTCGATTTGGGCTCAAGAATATAGAACGTAAAAGCGGAGATGAAGATAATACCGATTATGAAGAGTTAGATCGCATTACCGGTGTTAAGAGATAATGACATGGATTAAAAAAGAGAATGGTCATAGGAAGGTTACGGCATATTGCTTTGAATCCCGATTCACCGGAGCGGCGTATGCCTACTACTTCTGACCGCTAGGCGAGGCGAATCAATGCGGCAAGGAACCAATTAACTACTTTACTTAGAGCTAAGGTATTGTCCGAAACCGGATGTCCAGTTCCAGAACATCACCTGTTTTATCCCCAGCAAGCAGATCAACAAGGTACTCCTTACCGCGTTCGAGATGGGGACCAGCAAGCGGTGGGGTTAGCGTGATGGAGAAGCCGATGTCGTTGCCGGGGCGTATCGCACTAATGATCCAACCCAGCGACTCTCCATCGAGCGAGAGGTCAATCACGAACTGATGTAAATTTTCATTGAAGTCGAAGAAAATGCCTTCCTTATTTAGCCGGGTGGAATTAAAGGAAACCCTTTCATGGCTGGGGTAAATGTTGCTCTTAATAATGCGTGGTGGATCTGGATCGCCACGATCGCCTCTCGCAGTGGGTCCGATTTCGTGAACAACGAATACTCTTGTGTCAGATTCGGGGGCGTCACCAACAAGCGGGGGCTCATCGACAACCTCTGTATCGGTGCCGCACCCTAGCATCAGTACAGCCAATACCAATATCAAGTGTTTCATGTTGCACCTCCTTACGTCTTATATTGTTGCATGGCACTTCCATTTTAATCGGGAAAAAGGAGCGTAACAACCGTGCGCTGGGTGGAGCCATCAACCAATGAACTCACTTCTGTTTTACTGAGGGCTAAGGGGATGTCCGAAGTGGGATCTCCAGTTCTAGCTCATCACCTGTCTTATCCTCGACAAGCAGATCGATAAGGTATTCTTTATTGTGTTTGAGAAAAGGACCGTTCGCCGGCGAGTTTAGCGTGATAGAGATACCGATGTTGTTGGCGGGGGGTGTCGCATTAGTGACCCAACCCAGCGATTTTCTATCGAGCGAGAGGTCAATTATAAACCGATTTAAATTTTCATTGAAGTCGAAGAAAATGCCGTCCCTATTTAACGGGAAGGGATTAAAGGCAAACCCTTCAGGGTTGGGGTACACGTTGCTTTTAATAATGCGTGGTGGATCTGGGTCACCACGATCGCCCTTCGGGGTGGGTCCGATTTCGTAAACGACGAATACTCTCTGGTCGGAGGCGGGTTCGTCGACAATGGGCAGAGGTTCCTCGACGACCTCTGTATCGGTGCCGCAAGCAAGCATCAGGATAGCGAGAACCAATAACAAGTGTTTCATAATGTACCTCCGTTGACACCTAAAATTATCGCACAAAATTTCTATCTAATCAAGCGAAAATAACGAAAGTAGTAGGCACACTCCGTGTGCCGTAACCCTTTTTAATGCTTTACGCTCTGTCCTCAGCGATGTCGGTTGGGTAGAGCGAGATCGAATCCAACACCAATGAACCAATGAACTAACCCTATTAACCCGGTCTGAATTCACTAATCTAGACTATACCACAAAGAGAGCGAGGTATAACCCAATGCGACTCAATTCTGCTAAACCGATAAAGCAACTTACTGCGGAAGAGCGAGAAGCACTTCGGGATGCACTGCCACCGGGCACTTTGCCGCCAATACCGCCGATCACCACTATCCAAAATCAGATTCCTGTTGAGGAATATCTAATGATTGACCCGGAGGATTTGAGAGATCGGATAATACAGTTCGGGCTGCAACGAGATAATTCTTCTCATAATCAGTTCCGTCCTGTGAATAAGCGAGAAGCCGAAGCCTTGAAATTTACTTTTGGAACGATAGTGGGGAATTTCCTCATTAATATTATAAGAATTAGGCTCATATAAAAAGAAAGTGCAAAGCACGAAGAGAAACCGAGTTTTTTCGGAAAAACTCGGTTTCTTTGCACCAAGTCTTAACATGAGCCAAGAATTAAATACGATGCAACGATACCTAGAGCCGGACGAACTATCAGTAGCACTCAAATATTACTGAAACCCGACTATAATCCGGAACATCTAAGGTGGTTGGGAAATTTTATCCATGAAGCAGCACATATATGGCAGCGGAATACAGGACTTCACCGGGAAGGTGTACCCGGGGAAAATTACGCGTACGATCTGACGCAATTACACTCCTTAGACCTCAAAATAGAGGAACACGCAATGGCGGTACAACACTGGTTCAATGTGAGTTATAGTATCATAAACGGTAAGATTACTCCCCACTCTAAGAGTGGTCAAACATCTGCCCAAGAGATCTGGGATGAAATCCTTAATGTCTTTAATCACGATGCCAATTACGGACAGAGGCTTGACCCTTGGGATTTGCATTGGATTATCAAGAAATACTATTCGCCTCTCATTACGGAGATACGAGACCCATGTCATATTCCAGCGCTGCGAGCAGCTCATTGTCGGTAAGTGATGGGTTTCATCCAAGAGATACGGCATCCAAAGCATCTGCCGGCAAACAAAATAGTACCAGTCCTTAGTCAGAACTGCCCAAATCCCCTATAATTTTTTGCAGGACATATTCAGTGCCGCCTACTAAAGTCGTATATTGCTTTGAATCTCCCTATTTCGTTGTATTAGTCTGTAAGGGCGAGGTGACCTCGCCCCTACGAAATCGTAGTTTCTCAGTTTAGTACTGTTGGTTAGTCCCGATAGATTGGGATTCAAGGCAATATGCCGTAACCCTTGTACAAGTGACGACCTGACGACCCCGATGCCTAATCGGGGTCGGGTGCCTATCCCCATGTACTCACCTCGGAACGGTATGATAAAAAAAACAACTATTCCTGTCTATAATAACGGTTATTGGCTGCCTGCTGATATTGTTAATGTCCGCCTGCGTTCATGCCCCCAATCGCGACAGTGACGATAACGACAGCGATGACGATAATCACTACAGTTACACATTTGGGTATACCCTCCTCGAAAAGGCGTTGGCTGAAGCGCTGGGAAAAGTACCCGGAGAAGAAATAACCCCAGACGAATTGGCAACGCTCACCCATCTGGAAATCCCTTTTTATGATCCTCTTGTTGCTAATGGTCCCTACATAGGCGCAGAAGCAGAAGCCTTAGCGTTGTTGGCGCATTGTGTCAACCTGAGGGTGCTAGATCTTTCTGGAAACAAAATCGTCGACCTAAGTCCGTTGGCGGGGTTGTCCCAACTGACAGACTTGAATCTTTCTACTAATCGTATCCTAGATCTAAGTCCATTAGCGAAATTGCCTAGCTTGAAGCGGTTAGATCTTTCATACAACCGTGTCTCCAATCTAAGTCCGTTAGCAGAACTGTCCAGCTTGGAGTGGTTAGATCTCTCTTCCAACAGAATTACCGACCTTCCGCTGCTCCCCGGATTGGTCAACCTCCAGAGGTTAGATCTGTCCAAGAATCAGCTAAAGGACCTGACCCCTTTGGCTAGCATGATTCAGCTAAAGGAGTTTAGCCTCCGAGATAATCAGATCCGCGATATCACCCCCTTGACCAATTTGATTGAGATAGACAAGCTCTATCTTGATAGAAACATGATTGTGGATCTGAAGCCGTTGGTGGATAACCCTGGACTGGTTGATGATACCCGTGAAGACTTCGACTGGGCGGGAGATACCGTCACCGTAAGCGATAATCCTTTGAGCGATGTTTCGCGTAAAGTATATATTCCTGCGTTGGAAGCGCGGGGAATGAATGTGAGGCACTAGGCGGGGTTGGTTTGCCACAGTTTTGGAGCATCTTAAAATGATGCAGTGCTTTTCGAGCTATATCACCTCTTCATGTATGAATTTCGGCAGCAGCATGAAGAACTCTGACGGAGTCGTTCTAGTTCTACTCTAGTTGATGATTAGGAGGTGACAAAATGATACGCGTCATTGCGTTTTTTATTATCGGTGTCAGTTGTTTGGTTTCGAGTGGGTGTCAGCCGACTATGCTGCAGCATGGCTATACGCACCCCCATTCCGCAGTGACGGCACCGACATTTTGTCTCTACTGGGGCGAGGATGAACATTCACAGCCGATTTGAATCTACGAGATTACCGTAATTAGATACGAGGCATTCAGCGATGATAAGCGATTCGAGTGGCGCAATTGGCGACCGGGGCACGAGGGGCTCTCCCCTGACCTAGTGATATGGCATATCCAATATCTGCCTGATGACGAAGCCCATCCTCTGGCGAAACCGTTCTCTTGTATTACCTATGGCAAAGCGCCGCCCGGGTATGACGAGCTAATCCCTCCATTTCCCTTGATCCCTGAAAGACTTTATACCGTCTTGATTCAACCGACGAAGTACCCTAGCCCGATGTCATGGGTGTCCTTCATCATCCGTGCGGATTCAACGGGGCATCCCACTCAATTGGAAGTTAAGCACGAGGATCGCCGCGGACGTGATGACATTCGCATCATAACTCCGGAGTAGACGAAATGTATAAAGCGAAGGCTCATATAAAAAGAAAGTGCAAAGCACGAAGAGAAACCGAGTTTTGCGGAAAAAACTCGGTTTCTTTGCACTAACTCTTAACATGAACGAAAGCGAAAATACGAATGATGTGGGTCATTGCCGTTTTGTGTATCTGCGTCGGTTGTTTGGTTTTGAGTGGATGTTTGAGAGGGCTGCACGGCTTGACCCATCCTCATTCAGACGTGACGGCACCAACATTTTGTCTTCACAAGGGGTGGAAAGATGGGTGGGAAGCTGAACATGCGCTTCCCGTTCCAATCTACCGGATTAGAGTTACTAGGGCGGAGAAATTCAGTGGTGATGAGCGATTTGAGTGGCGCAATTGGCGCTCGTGGAGGAAGGGGCGAAACCCTGACCAAGTGACATGGGAGATGGAATACGTGCCTGATGACGAAGCCCATCCTCTGGCGCGACCGTTCTCTTGTATTACCTATGGTAAAGCACCGCCGGGGTATGAGGAGAGAATCCCACCTGTTCCCTTGGTCCCGGAAAGGCTTTATACTGCTCAGATTCTGCCCAAGGGAGTAACTCCAATGTCGTGGGTATATTTTATTATCCGTGCAGATTCGACGGGGCACCTCGCTCAATTGGAAGCTAGTAACGATGGACCGCATGATATTCAAATCATAAATCAGGAGTAAATGGCGATGTATAAAGTAAAAATAGGAATAAGGCAAGCAATTTTTGGACTTCTCATCTGTGTCGGTTGTTTGGTTTTGAGTGGCTGCGCGAGCAAGCTGCGCGGCTTCCCACATCCCCATTCAGACGTGACAACACCGACATTCTGTCTTCACGAAGGCGATGCACAGGACAAAAATGCGCCGCCCGTCCCAATCTACCGGATTAGCGTTTTTCGGTATAAGCCAACAGGACGTAATCGACGCTTAGATTGGCGCAATTGGAGCTTCTGGTGGGAGGGACGTAGATCAGTCATTAACGAAGTTGCATGGGAGTGGGAATACGGTGCGCCATCGACAGAGGCGAGATTGAACCGATACACTGACCAAGTCGCATGGGTGATGGAATACGCGCCGGATCCCCAAGCGCAACCCTCACCGAGACCCTTTTCTTGCATCACCTATGGTAAAGTACCGCCGGGGTATATCGAGAAAATCCCTGCTGCGCCCTTAATCCCGGAAAGGCTTTACACCGTTCTGCTTGACCCCAAGGAAGTCACTGCACGGGGCGGCATGTATTTCATCATCCGCTTAGATTCAGCGGGGCACCCGACTCAATTGGAATACACTATCAAACCGACGCGACTTGACCATGTTCGCGTTGTCACGCAGCAGCAATAGGTGGTAAAAATAAGATACAACTCAAAGCGAATAAGTTGAGCCACATTTCACGCAGTCACCACGTTCCTGCGCTTGAAGCACGGGGCGTGATTGTCAAGTGGTGAGCCACATCTTCTTAGGGCTATTTATAGTGAATTCCAAAAATAAATAGACACTTTCGCACCCCCGGTAGGTGCGGTTTTATGAGGTTTCAGAAAATAATTCGGTAATTCTATATGTTCCCCAGGCCCGGTAGGTGCGGTTTCTAACCGCACCGAATTCAGTCCAACCCAGTAGATGCAGTTTCCTAACCTACCACATAGGCGCGTGGGTTGAAACGGCGCAGTTGAAAACAGCGCCTACCATTAGAGCTATGACCCCGGTTTCCAACCGCACTGGATATCGCTCGGTAATTACCGAATTAATAAATTAATCTTGATTTAGATTGTGATCCCAACCCCCAAACTAACAGCTTGCGCTACTTATGGCAGATTGCCCTTTACATCGGAGACGTGCACTGTGTGCCATACCCCTGCCAACAAATTTCTGACGGGCTTGTTCACAGTCTCTTATTAATTCTGAAATCTACTATAGTTACTGAATCGCCTCAATTCGATCCTGATATACATCAATCAGTTTATGATCCACTATCAATGCTTCGATTGTCAACCAAACACGAGCTAAGAACGTATGGAAATCACGCTGCCGCATATTTCCAAAGCGCAGATGGACAACCTTTGGCGGGGAAGCGTCAATCATAAGACGATCCGAGAAATCAGCGTCCTTGCTAACAATGGCTAAACCGTTTCGTTTCGCGTATTGCCAAATTTGTGTGTCGCTCGGACTGTTACCCAAAACCGAAACGTGGATCACAGGGAAAGTGGGCGTGAATCGGATTTCAGCGGGTAGATTTTCATCGAATAGAAAGCCGTTCATGCAATTTTTCGGATCTGATAATGATTTGCCATTAATTTGGCAGCGAATTGGAGGCAGGCAAAAATATCCTCTTTTTTTAGAGAAGGATATGCTTGGAGGACATCTTCTACAGAATCGCCTGCGCCCAAAAACTCCATGATGGTTTGAATGGGGATACGCGTTCCAGCAATCACAGGTCGTCCGTTGCAAATGTCGGGATGAATAGTTATTCGCTCAGCCATAACAGCTCTCCTTGATCGGTTGAAATAATACTACAGTTTACTGAAGCAAAATTAGTTTAATCCATCGATTCACGGGTTTATTTGTTGTTCTTACGCATTACCTTCACCGGTTTATTATATCAGATTTGAAGCAAGAAAGGTAGGGGGAAGGAATATCACTGGCTGAGTTGATGGGCGACAAAGACCAGATCGATGATATTGACCACGCCGTCGCTGTTGGGGTCTGATGTGGATTTGCCGATTCCTCTTACGCATCACACTTGTTTTGTTCTTAACACGTGCCAAATAAAAAAGCGCGAGGGTCAGTATCAGGTACAATGCCATAATACCATCCCCCGCGCTTTTTGATTATTACTCACCAAGCTTCACGCTCGCTTACATTTTACCTCCACCACTCCCTTCCCTCCCCTCACAACCCCCTAATAATCTCCTCACCCTCCGTCCTACCCAGCTCCGTGAGTTGCCAAGCCACCCACGTCCGCTCCCCCGGGATCCGTTCCACGATTCCTAAACTCCTCCAGCGTGACCTGTGTCTTCTGCGACGGTTGGTGCATCAGACAGCGTGTACAGTTGAAGCCGACCACTTTCTCAATCGCTCCGCGATACACCGGGCCGGATTGGGTTTTGAGGAACACGTAGATCTGTAGCATCTTCTCGATAGTTCCCCGTTCCATCCCTTTCGGTTTGCCCTTACCCCCGTTTGTCGTGGCACTGCCACGTGTGGAATATGAATCCGTGATCGGGTGGGTGGTCGGCTCCAATTCGCGGAGGAAGAAGGCATCACGGCTGCCATCCTTGAACTCCAGAATAATCGGGTCGTCGCACGGACATGGGATCAGTTTCCCAATCGCGCCCATCTCAACGACACGGTAAGTCGGTGATTGGGACATAATCGCTCCTTTCTGATGCGTAGAAACAGATCATATATAATGCGTAAAGACGCCTTCCGGTGCAGGTTTTCGACCTTGCGCATTACGTTTTACTTATTATTCTTTTCTGAGTTATCCACAGGTTATCCACAATTTGTGTGCTTTTGACACCGGTGTCACAGTTGTGACATGCGTGTCACAGGTTTGACATACATGTCCAAGTTTTGACACCAGTGTCAAAATCGAAAGAAATAAACTCGCCGAAACCCTTGTGGTTACTGAGCCCGGCGAGTTATCCACAATCGTCTAATAAAGCTTTAATAAATTACTAATAAATACTTAATATCCGGCAGCTTTGAAAATTTGGTTAAGGGGAAGAAGATTAGTGCATTGATTCATGGGTACATTGGTTTATTAGGGTTGTGTTAGATTCTGTGGTCGCGGATTCTGTTAGGGGGTCGTTTACCACTCTTGATTCGCGTTGCGTTTTCACGGTTAAAACTGCTATACTATTTGTTCACTCACATTAAGGACATAAGGAGGAGTCTCCATGAAACCCACACAGACCGACGCTAACTCAAAAACCGATGTTATCGTTCGTGGAGTTGAAGCCCATGAAGTGGTTGAAGTTGAGCAAATTGTGAAGGATTTTCAACGGGCGGTCGGCCAAATACCAGAAGTCCAACAGGTTGTATATAAACAATATGGAAAAAGTGTTGAGTTTATCGTTGCCGTTGACCGTATGCGACGAGAGCTCTCTGGCCAGCTATCTCAAATTGAAGGTCGATTGTACGATAAGTACACCGATTGGTACTTTGACTTTGAACATATTGGTATTCGCACTTTTTCCCAATGGTCTCTGGACGGATACGCTAATCTGTTCAGTCGTGAATAACAATGCCGACCTTTGAAGAACACCGTCAAAAATGTGACATAGCCAAATCTACTCAACTTACTCTACAGGCAGCGGATTCACACGAACACGCAGACTGGATTGTTATAGCCGCCTTCTATCAAGCATTGCACTGGGTTGACGCATTTTTTGCGCTTGATAACTACCACCCAAGGGGACATGGTAGACGTAAGAATGCTATCTACCGATATGAAGATCTTAGACCGATTCGTGATAGTTATACTAAGCTCTACGACGCGAGTATCACTGCTCGCTATGAAACGGAAACCTTCAAAGACGCACCCAATGCAGTGGAAGCCTTGCTTGAGGAAGATTTAGCGTTAATAGTGACGCATATAAATGGGCTGATTAACCAAGCCCCAACTTAACACTTTACGAGATCCTACCTAATCCTCCACCACCGGCGCATATAGATCCAGCTTCGCTTGGAGATGCCCGAACCCCTTCGCTTTCGGATAAAACCGTTTCTCCTTCACCCGTTCCACGATTAGTGCTTCATAGAGCCTACACACCGCTCCAAACGGCAACGGTGCCATCCTGCCCTCCGATTTCGATGGAAGTCGTTCTTGGTCTGGACATTGTTTTTCCTCCGCCGCTTTGAACTGATCGATCCGATCCGCAAAAATCTCCCGCGACTGAAACATCGCCTGCACCTCCGCCGCTGCAATCGCCCATTCACGTTGGGAACAGCCGGACATTTTTCGTCCTGATCGCCGATCAGGGTGTGAATCATCATCGCGGTGAGAATTGGGACAATTCACAGTGTCAGGAACTGCTGTGCCGAACCGCTTGGCATAATACCACCGCACATCGTCACCAGACACCCCATGCCGCTCCAGTCTAGCGCGCATTGCGTTCAGGAACCCGAAGAATCGACGTCGATCCGCGGCACGATCGTCGGAATCAGGGTCCTTGTAGAGGTAACCCTCGTGGTTGCCCGCCTTATCTGTCGGAGAGACGGTCGTCACCCACCGGTGCCCGTTCGGTCCATTGAAAAAGATTGTTCTCATCTCTTGTGTCTGCGAAGACATCCACAAATCACCACGAATCAAAAAAGATTGGCGTGGATTGGTGGATTCTTTCCACACTTCTATTCATGTTTCACGTCACGAGAAAGTTGATGCCGACCACCAGAGCCTTATCCCCATCACAGAGTGGCTTCACGCCCGGAACCCATACCAGTCGCCCATTAACTGTTACAACAGAGCCGCCGAATAATCCGCTCCGGCACCTCCAGGGTTCGGCTCAATTTTGTTATTTCAGCATCTCGAAACCGGCGTCGTTTCTTCAGCTTGTTGCAGAACGACTGCTCAGAGATGCCCAAGCACTCGGCGATATAGTTCTTGCGAAGCCCGCTCTCGTTGATGAGTGTTTCAAGTGAAAATTCCATTTTTCAGTTTACCCCTTGAAAAATTTGCGGAAGTGTGTAATAATTAGAGTGTTTGTGAAAACTATCGCAATATGCGAGTGTAAATGTTACTACACATTTCCTTATTAGAGAATTATATTACTAAAAAAGAAGTGTGTCGATATAGTTTTATGGTGAAGTAAATAAATTCTCTTGAGGTGATATTATGAGTTTGGTAATTGATGAGCTGATGCTGGAGTGTAAGCGGAAAGGGATAAAAATTACCCAAAAGGACTTGGCGGAAGCCGCAGGGATTGGGCAGACCGCTATCCATAAAATCGTTCGCGGGGATACGCAAGCACCGAAGCCGCAGATTTTGGTGGCGATCGCGGATCGTTTTACCGAAGCACTTAGTCGGAAAATCACGGTCGATGATCTGATTGCGAAAGATGATTCGCCGCGTGCGACGTTGGCGACCCCTCGGAATCCGCTCAAAATTTCTAACTGGACGCACTTAGATGAGGCGGAACCGGTGACCGATGAGGATTTCGTCGCGGTTCCCGTCTTGGGCGACATCCCGTGCGGCGACTTGGATCAGGTCGGACAAGGAGACATTGTGGGTTATCAACATGTGTACAAGGACAAAGTTGGGAGGGGGAGATTCTTCCTACGTGCCAGAGGCGACTCGATGGCACCACTCATCCTCGACGGTGATTTACTTCTCATCGAGCCGGGACCGCAGTGGAACAACCGAACCGTCGTTGCGGTCTACATGGACGGGCATGTGACGTGTAAACGGCTCTATCTCTACGATCACAGCGCGGCGCTAGTGTCCGCGAACCCGAACTATTCGCCGATCGTTGTCACGGAGGAGATGATTATCCTTGGGCGGGTGATAAAGATTGAGCGGAACTTGGTGGAGGGCTGGCAGCCGTAGAACTATCAAAAGGAGGGCAATCAGAATGAGCGACAGTGTAGCCGAAACACAAGAAACGACGGTCACTTTGACTGTTGAACAGTTAGAAGAAATCATTCGGAAGGTAGTACGCGAAGAACTGAAAGTATTTGCCACGCAGGACTTTTTTGACCTTGATAAAGACTCTCCGCTTCATGAGGATATGGGGGATATTCTTGAGCGCAAGACATCCGATAAACTAAAATTTCACACCCACAAGGACGTTTGGGATGAATGAGTACGAAGCCTTTTATGAGAGCCGATTCGTCTCTATATCAATCTCCCCGTGAAAAGGAGGGATAAGTTATGATTACTGAACTCAGGGCACATAATTTCAAGTCATGGCAAGCAACCGATAAGATACGATTTGCCCCACTGACAGGATTCTTCGGTGCGAATAACTCTGGTAAAACCAGCATCTTGCAGCTCCTGCTTCTGCTCAAACAGACTGTGGAACAGCCACCGGAATGGAATGAGCCACTTTACTTTGGCGACGCAGAATCGCTGGTCAATTTAGGTAATTTCGATGCTGTTATCTACCGACACAATCTGATTTCTAATTTAAGTATTTCTGTGTCGTGGAAATTACCTGAAGGCAGACAAATTAGAGGTTACTCTGCCGATTCCCTTTCCTTCTCAACATCCATAACCAAAAATCTTGAGCGAGCGGTGTTGAGACGTTTTGATTATACATTTCCTAATGGATACAATTTGAGGATAGGATGGACATCAAACACAGAACGATCTATATTTGAAGGGCGCATAATCCAACCTAACTACGAGGTTATAGGTGATGGGACATCAGTGAATCCTTTTCGATGCTATGGGATTGTTAATCCAACGGAACCCCAAGAGCTTTTTTTGGATTTTCAGGCAGCTTTTGAGGGCCTATTCTCTCGAGTTCATTATCTTGGTCCGCGACGGGAGGATCCCCGGCATGGTTACAACTGGAGTAGCTATCATCCGAAAGATGTAGGACAGTATGGACAAAATATGATTGCTTCAATACTTTCGAGTCGAGTTCGGCTTCTTTCCATTGAAGAACAGATACTAAAATGGTTACAGCGACTGGAGCTGATCGATTCCTACGATCTTCATCCTACTTCCCAGTCAGAGCGGTACGAATTCCTTGTCCAACAGTACAAAGATGGCCCCAAAGTCAGATTCACCGACATTGGTTTTGGCGTTTCCCAAGTCCTGCCTTTGATAGCCCAGTGCTATTGTGTTCCTGAAGGGTCAATCCTCATCCTTGAGAATCCGGAAGCACACCTGCATCCGAAAGCACAATCAGAATTGGCGGATGTTTTCATTGATGTTGTGAAGAATCGGAATATACAGATTATTCTTGAAAGCCACAGCGAACATCTATTACTACGCTTGATGCGCCGGATTGCCGAATATGGAATTGAGGATGAAGGGATTTCCGCCGATCAGACCGCGTTCCATTTTTGTGAGATCAAGGATGGTAACTCTCAAGCCGAACAACTGAAGGTTGATGAATACGGCAATATCAGTAACTGGCCTAAAGATTTCTTTGGCGATGATATGGGCGACGTAGGAAAAAAAACGAAAGCTGAGATGAAGCGGCGGAAAGAGAAGAAAAAATGACGGTGATTGTGGATACAAATGTTGCAGTAGTCGCTAACAGAGATTCTGACGAACTATCTGAAGACGATCCATTTAGGGAGTGTGTGACAATCTGTGTTGAAAAGCTTGAGCAAATTAATAACGATGAGATGAAATTAGCGTTGGATAGCGAACGGCGAATCATTGACGAATATAGGAGGAGACTTGAGTCGATGCATCGCTTCAGTATAGGTTATCAGTTTTACAAATGGATAGAGATAAATTGGACCAACCCTGAACGGTGCGACTTGGTTGAGATTACGCCTGTTGATGGTCCAAAAATTAACTTTGAAGAGTTCCCAAACGATCCAGATTTGGATGATTTTGATGACGATGATCGGAAGTTTATCGCTGTTGCATATGCACATCCAGATAGTCCGCCTATCCTGCAGGCGGTAGATGGCAAGTGGCGGAATTTCCTCGACGCACTCCATCAAAATGGTGTGACGGTTGAGCATATTTGTGAAGATTACGTTCAAAATCATTGACGACTGACCAACTGTTGCCAATGACGGCTCTGGATCAGAAATAACGAAATGACCAACACACCTGTCGCCCCTCTGGGGCTTTGGGTCATCGGGTTCCGATTTTCTATACACCTGCCGCCCCTCTGGGGCTTGTGGTGTTGGTTTGGCGTTGTGCTATACTGTCGCCCCGCTGGGGCTTAAGTATGTAGATGATCGGCATTGCTCTATAATGCCATTCCATCACAATATCAAGTGAAAATTGACCGAATGTAGGGGCAACCCTTGTGGTTGCCCTGACTCGTGGTTGTTATCACGCGGCTGTTGGGCAGGCACAAGTCGCTTTGAATCCCGATAAATCGGGGACCTACCCCTACAGTTCCACGATTTCTTAACATGACCGAAAAAAGGGTTGCAATACCACACCAACCCACCAGATTCACAGAAAGGTAGCATTTCACATGAAACTCACCGTGACATTACTTATTCTCTTAGTGCTGTTACTCCCAACCACCCATGCCCAAGAATACACGCAGATGAACCTGCCCGAAGGTGCGGTTGCGCGTCTCGGCAAGGGTATTATAAGGGAGGCTCAGTATTCTCCGGACGGGGCGCGGCTGGCGGTTGTCAGTTCCATCGGTGTATGGCTCTACGATACAACGACCTATGAAGAGGTCGCCCTGCTCGCCGGACATACGGGTGAGGTCATGGCTGTAGCATTCAGCCCTGATGGAAAAGCACTTGCTAGTGGGAGTGAGGACAGTACAGTTCGGATGTGGGATACGGAGACGGGTGAACATAAGGATACACTCACCAAGCATACAGCACCAGTCTCAGGGGTAGCGTTCAGCTCAGACGGTACGATACTTGCCAGCGGGGGGTTTGACGGCGCAGTTCGGTTATGGGAGGTCGAGACGGGTAAGCCTAAAGGCGCACTCACCGGACATACGGAGCCGGTCTCAGGGGTGGCGTTCAGCCCAGATGGCACGGTGCTTGTCAGCGGGAGTTGGGACCGCACAGTGCGATTGTGGGAGGTCAAGACAGGTGAATCGAAGGGTACACTCACCGGACATACGGATCAGGTCCGAAGCGTAGCGTTCAGCGCGGATGGACGGACCCTCGCCACTAAAGGTGAGGACAACACCGTCCGACTGTGGAACGCTCTGACGGGTGAATCGAAGGGTAGGCTCACCGAGCCAGTCTTTAGTATCGTGTTCAGCCCGGACGGAAGTACCCTCGCCGGTGGGAGTTATGACAATGCGGTGCAGTTGTGGGATGCTGCGACGGGAGAGCTTAAAGGTACACTCACCGGACATACGGATGCGGTCATGGATCTGGCGTTCAGTCCGGATGGGACGACACTTGCCACCGGGAGTTGGGGTTGGGACGAGGCGGTGCGGTTATGGGACACCGGAACGGGTGAACTCAAGCAGGCGCAGACCGGCATCTATAGTGTCGCGTTTAGTCCAGATGGGAGGACACTTGCCAGCAAGAGCGTAGACGATACAGTAATTGTATGGGATGCTGTGACGGAAGAGCCGAAACATACGCTCACCGGGTATACAGCAGACGCGATCACAGGTGTCGTGTTCAGCCCGGACGGAAGTACCCTTGTTAGTGGAGGCAAGGGAGGGAAGTTGCGATCATGGGATCCTGTGACGGGTGAACATAAAGGGATACTCACTAGGCAGACGGGCTGGATTACAAGCCTAGCACTCAGCCCGGATGGGCTCACCCTTGCCATTGCGGGCAAGGGTGAGCAGTTGCGGTTATACGATGCCATGACGGGTGAATCTAAGGGGACACTCACGGGGCATACGGATGCGGTCGAAAGCGTAGCGTTTAGCCCAGATGGCGTTACCCTTGCCAGTGGGGGTTGGGACAAAACCGTGCGGCTGTGGGATGCTGTTACGGGTGAATCTACGGGGGCACTCACCGGGCATACGGTGTGGATCACAAGTGTTGCATTCAGTCCCGATGGGCAGATGCTTGTCAGTGGGAGCGAGGACGGGACGGTGTTCCGGTGGGATACTTTGACGGGGGAATATGAGGGGAGGCTCACAGGGTCTAGGATATCGGTCAGAAGCATAGCGTTCAGCCCGGATGGTGCCCTCCTTGCCAGTGGGAATTGGGACAAAACCGTGCGGTTGTGGGACGCTGTTACGGGTGCACATAGGCAGATACTCAGCGGGCATACGGAGCGGGTCACAAGCGTGGCGTTCAGCCCGAAAGGAAGAATCCTTGCCAGCGGGAGTGAGGATAAGAACGTTCGATTATGGGATGCTGTCAGGGGGCGACGCAAAAAAACACTCACCGGGCATACGGGTTGGGTTGCAAGCGTAGCCTTTAGCCCGGACGGGAGTACCCTTGCCAGCGGGAGTTGGGACGGGACGGTGCTACTCTGGAAGGTCGCCGATTAACCCCCCCTACAGAAAGGCAACCACAAGTTTCTTAATCCCGATTCATCGGTGGGTTGCCCCTACGAGAATTGACGAAATGTAGGGGCAGGTCTTGTGCCTGTCCAGAACATAGCCTGTAGGTCGAGATGTGAATCTCGACACGCCCTGATACAGCCGCCCAATCCTACCGCTAGTGCAGCAGGGATCTCCGAATCCCGATTCCTACTGATTTAGTGTATTGGTTCATCAGTTCATTAATTCATGAGGTTAAGCGGTCTTTTGTACCATCCCGATTTTATCGGGATGATCTTAACGTGCAAACTAACAGTTCGCGCTACATTTTTCAGCCCGTAGGTCGATATTCACATCTTGACACCCACCTTACAGAAAGGCAGCATTTTCGATGAAAATAACAGCGACATTTTTTATCCTTTTGGTGCTGCTTTCACCGAACACCGACGCGATCACGGTGGAACATCAGCGATCCCTTATCGGACATACACAGGTGGTTACGAGCGTTGCGTTCAGCCCCGATGGCAGCATCCTTGCGACTGCGGGTATTGATAGGACGATACAGCTGTGGGATGTCCGCACGGGTTCACAGCAGATGCGGCTGCCTGCCAGAACATATTCTTGGGCAGAGAGCATCGGGTTCAGCCCGGACGGCAGAACACTTGTCACGGGGTATACGGACGGATTAACGCGCGTGTGGGATGCCGAAACGGGTAGAGATAAACAGACGCTCAACGGCCAAGCCGCTGGCGGCAGTAGTGTGGCGTTCAGTCCAGATGGGAAGATATTAGCCTATGCGAGTGGGAACAGGGTGTGGATATGGGATGCTGAACGGTGGAGACATAAACGGACGCTCACCGGGCATACGGAGAAGATCACAGACATAGCATTCAGTCCAGATGGGAAAGTGCTTGCCAGTGGGAGTCATGATGAGACCCTACGCCTGTGGGATGTCGAAACAGGTAAAGTAAACCGGCAGCGGCAGCAGCCTGAGATAGTAATGAGTATGGCATTCAGCCCGGCTGGCAGGTTGCTTGCGAGTGCGACGTGGGCAGGGACGGTGCGGGTATGGGACCTCGAAACAGGTAAACGCACAGCAAAATTGACCGAGCATACCGGTCCTGTCTTTACCGTGGCATTCAGTCCGAACGGCGATCTGCTTGCCACTGGGGGCAGGGACAAGACGGTGCGGCTGTGGGATGTTAAGACCGGCGCACTGATTCAGACGCTCACCGGACATCTAGAGACTGTTGGTTGCGTAATGTTCAGTCCTGATGGTCGTATGCTTGCCAGTGGCAGTGAGGACGGAACCGCGCAATTGTGGAAAATCTCTGAGTAAACCCACCGACTTCTACCTTTCTTTCCAATTTTGAACTTCCTGATCTCACCGGGGAAGAACACCATGCGTGTAGCACACGATAAAACGAACCTTATCGCCCCATCGGGGTGATATGTGTATATAACCCCCCGAAGACCTCCGTTACTCTAAATACGGATCCTGTCGGGATGCGGCGACCCGTGTGGCACAGTGGGGTAAGGCGCAACCAATCCAGAAAAACTACCTCTGTCTTACGGCCTCCCTTCTAGCAGTTGGTCGAGTGCAGAAATTCGACCCGCGAACGCGCTAGTAATCTGTGTTGCGAAACTAGCGCGTAGCAATTACAGAAAGATAGCATTCAAGATGAAAATCACGGCAACATTGCTGATGCTTCTAGCTATGTGTTCAAAGAACACCCTCGTCGTCGCGGAGGCACCCGTGGCGAAACTTATCGGGCATACGGATAGAGTTAGAAGCGTCGCCTTCAGCCCAGATGGGAGCCTGCTTGCCAGCGGGAGTTATGACAAGACCGTGCGACTGTGGAACGTGAAAGCGGGGAGTAAAAAGGCAATACTCACCGGGCATAAGGGCGGGATCGTCGCTGTAGCCTTCAACCCGAGTGGCAAGCTGATTGTCAGTGCAAGTCTGGACGGGGCGGTACGGTTATGGGATGTCGAGACAGGCGCACATCTACAGACGCTCACTGGACATACGCATCACGTCGTGAGCATTGCTTTCAGCCCAGATGGAAAGACGCTTGCCAGTGGGGGCTGGGAGGGAACGGTACGACTGTGGGATGTTGAGACGTGGGTACATAAGCAGACACTCATTGGTTATACCGGTTGGGGCTTGAGCCTAGCGTTCAGCCCTGACGGCAGCCTGCTTGCCAGCGGGAATATCGACGGCTCTGTGCGGTTATGGGATACGGAGTTCTGGGGTGAGAAACGGACGGCCATGACGCATGGCGGTATGGTCCATAGCGTCGCATTCAGTCCGGACGGCTACATGCTTGCCAGCGGCGGTGGGGACAAGATTATAGGCACTTCTTCATGAGGGGCTTGATTGGCTATGGATGCAGTGGTGATCTACGTTTGTGGATCTTTTTCCTTGCGTTTGTTTGGTGTGAAGTGTATCTTTATAGTTAATAGTAAAACGCCCCGTGAGCAGAAACTCATGGGGCGTTGGTTATCTAGCCGGTGGAACGGCTAGTTACTTCTAACTAAGGAGGCAAGAGAAAGTGGTATGATTAGTGAAAGTCGAAATCACTTTGAAACCCTGGGTAGTCATTGTTTTGTGGACTATCATGTGGGTCGCTTTTTGCTTCCTCGTGAAGTATTAGTAGTTATTATCTCATCTTTTACGAAATATATCAAGCCTTTTTTGTAGTAATCTCGCCCTAAAATCTTACGAATAATAAGTAACTTTTATCTAACCGAAAATTTCGCGTAAACCCTTATTATTACTGGCTTTCTGGCACTTTTTCACTATCTTTTTTGGTGGGAATTTGCTATAATATTGGCGTTAAAAAAAGAGGGCATATTTGTGTTGATAGCACAGACATGCCCTGAGAATTTCTTTAGCCTGCCGAGTTACGAGCTCTGCTTTACAACGGTTTAGAGGTAACGGTCATCTTATCATCATTTGCGTTCTTTTGTCAAATGAAAAATGGTCGTTCCCTCCTTTTAACTTGTCGAAAGCACTAAACTACAAAACAACCTACTGAAATGATACGTTAATAGGGTAACTACGAGCTGAATAGACACTATTATCTAAGACCTTATTATGCTGTGCTTTCTCCGAGTATTGGAGAAAGAATCATGACGGTTTTGGAGATTGGTCAGAAGTTTCCTGACCAAGAATCTTGTTTTAGGTATCTGGAGGAGAAACGTTGGGGTGATAGCCCGGAATGTCCTCATTGTGGTGGTAAGCATGTCGCGCGTAAGCGTGAGAATAACTTGGTTGGACGTTGGAATTGCTATGAGTGTAAGAGTAGCTTTAATGCCTTATCTGGTTCAGTGTTTCAGGGGACACGGATAGCCCTTGTGAAGTGGTTGGCTATGATTGTGCTGTTGCTGAACGCGAAGAAGAGTATCTCTTGCTATCAGCTGGCACGTGATTTAGGGTTGAAACCTAATACTGCGTGGCTATGGTACACCGGCTTCGTGAGGCGATGAAGGAGAAGGACGTTGTGCTACGGGGTGTTGTCGAAGCTGATGAAACCTTTGTAGGCGGTAAAGCGAAACGTTGGCCTGATAAAGAGTTAGGCGTTGCCCAGTTAGGGACTTTTTTATTTTGTTATTTATAAGCGTCATCGTGGTTGTGGATTCCCATGATATAGCAGGTGTGTTCTTCCTTGTCTATATCATAGACTATTCGATAGCTTCCGACTCTGTATCTGTATTGACCTGTTTTGCTGCTAAACTTCTTGATGTTGGGCCCGAAAAATGGGTTGTCGCGTAAATCTTCTACGGCTTTGTTTACGCGCTGTGTCATGTTACTATCAAGATTCTTGTAATGCTTCTGTGCTTCATTTAGGACTTTTATCTTGAATGTCCTGTTCAGCTTTTGCATTCATTACCTCGTCCCAATCCTTCATGCGTCCTGCTTTGAGGTCTTCTTCTGCACGCTTTAGGCTTTCGATAACCTTGGGGTCTTCGAGCAGTGTGTCTTTCTCGTTAAGGCTTGGAGGAGAAGGATAGTAGTTAGTTGTTAAGTTTTCTGCGCTTTGTGTGCTGGCAGCCTTATAGCCTTGCCCTTTACCTTTCATTGTTTGACTCCTTTATTGGCGCATCTCTGCGCGGTTAATGTTACTCTTTTTCGGCACTTCTGTGTTAGTGGCTTTTGGGCATAAAAAAGACTAGGTGTGTTGCGTCCTAGTCTTGAGTGGAGTGCTTAGTTCTTGTTGTTTGCGTGATATTCTAGGTGCCTGTCCATTCTCTCTATCAATGATGGCGTTGCTAAGTTCTTGACTGTTGAGCATACAAAAGACTAGGTGTGTTGCGTCCTAGTCTTGGGTGGAGTACTTAGTTCTTTTTGAATGGGTCTGGGATGTTTAGTTCCTTACAGATTTTGCGAACTGTGCCTTTGGGTATCTTTCTATGTCTTGGGACTCCGGGTTGTCTGGTTGAGTGTGGGCTGCCCCATATCGAGTGTTTTCCACCTTCTCTAATGAAATAGCAACCATACTTTTCCATGTGTTTCTCTAGGTTGAGTCGCTTCATATTTGGATGGTTGTTGTTTTGAAGTGTGGCTCAGGTTCGTTGTCTATGTAGACTTCGGGGTTTACTTCGAGCATTTCAGGTAGTGTTTCTCTTAGTGATGCTAGGAGTTTCGTTTTTGTTTTCTCCATGCAGTTTACACCTGCAACACCTTGTACCCAACCAATCCACCAACTTCCTTCTTTAGCTATATATGCGGTAAAAATTCGTTTGTGTCCGTTCAGATTGGCTATGTCTTGGTTCCATGACTTGATACCGAGTGCTTTTATCTTTTCTTCTGAGAAGTCTATTATGTTCATGGTCTTGCCTCCTTTCCGGTAATTATACTATTTTTGAAATAATTCTGTCAACTGTTGTTTTTTTGTTGAAAATTCATGATACCTTTGTTGATAAGATCCGTTAAATTTGGCGAATGATGACGAATTTATTTGGCAGAAAATTGCTCTGAACCCTTGCTATTGCTGGGTTTTCAGCACTTTTTCACTATCTTTTTTGGTGGGAATTTGTTATAATATTTGGGCAAAAAAAGAGGGCGTATTTGTGCTAGCAACACAAACATGCCCTCAGATTTTCTTTAGCCTGCCGAGTTGTGAGCTCGGCTTTACATTTAGATTTGGAGTAACGATCATCTTATCATCATTTGCATTGAGTTGTCAAATAAAAAGTTGGTCGTTCCTCCCTTTAACTTCCCAGAAGCACAAAACAACCGAATGATAGCTTACGTGATAGGGTAACTACTAGCTGAATGTGACCTATAATCCTACGACCCTAATCTTACCCGCGATGGTGCCTTCTCCGAAGTGTGGAGATTTGGACCATGACTGTCAAGGAGATTTATGCTAATTTTCCGGACCAGGAATCTTGTTTTAGATATTTGGAGGAGAAGCGTTGGGGCGATACCCCGGAGTGTCCTCATTGCGGGAGTCAGCGTGTTGCGCGGAAGCGTGAGAATCAGCGTGTTGGGCGGTGGAATTGTCATGCTTGTAAGTCGAGTTTTAATGTTTTATCAGGTACGTTGTATGAGAAGACTCGGATTCCGCTTGTAGATTGTTTTGTTATTGTTAAGCTGATGATTGATTCTAAGTCAGGGATACCGAGTACCCAAGTTGCACGGTATACTGGTTTGAATATAGTAACAGCGTGGCGTATGATGGGTAAGATTCGTTGTGAGATGGATAAACAGGGCTCAGATATAGCATTGTTAGAGGGTGTTGTCGAGGTTGACGAGACCTTTGTTGGTGGTAAAGCTAAGACTGATGAGGATGGACACTTTAGAACGAAGCGTGGGGTGGCTAAGATGACTTATGTGGGTGCTGTTTCACGTGATAGTGGTCAGGCTATTGTGAGAATTGTTGACGGTGTTACAAGACCGAGGAGTAAAGGTCTTGGAGAAGCGGTTCGTGCTTTTGTGAAGGATGTTGTGAATTATCAGGAGCATAAGACGACTCTTATCACTGACCAGTTTAGTGCTTATAATGAACTTGGCAAGATTATGCCACATTATACGGTTAAGAATAAGGATGAATTTGTTCATGACATTCAAATCCACACTAATACGATAGAGGGGCTCTGGGCACCGTTTAAGTACGCTTGGAAGACACACCGGCGTTACACAAGGCGGTACGCACCTCTTTACATTGCCGAGGCACTTTTCAGGTATAATCATAGGCATGACACGGACTTGTTTGGGAGTTTCTTGAGGCGGTGCTTTCCTATGCGAGTTTAGTTCTATAGGAGTTTTGCTTTCAGGATTTCTTTAATCTCCTTTACGTCTGACTCTAGATTATCAAGTCGTCTGTCGATTCGTTTAATATCGGTTTTGATTTCACCAATGTCATATTTTATGTCGAACAGGTCAGTATCTATCTCGTCTTGGCGTTTTGCCATTTCCATCATGACTTGCCATCTTTTGTCTGTTTCTGATTTTACTTGGCTCATTGTGTTTGCCTCCTTGCGTTGGTTAGTGTATCATGAATTTGGTTTTGTGTCAAATTTCTTGAAAACGGGAAATTCCAACCCGGTTTCCCTATATAAGACTCTTATATATACGCAAAGTGGGTTGGAATTTCCGTTTCTAGTTCTTTTCTGCGTGTAAGGCGGTGATATGGTTAAGGTGATTTTGGCGAATAGCACTGAGTTCGGCGTTTACTTCGTCGAATTGTGTATCTACCTTGTCAAACCGTCTGTTTATTTCGGTGTCTACCTTATCAAACCTTCTGTTCATATCATCGTGCATTAGTGTGATTTGATGTTGTAAGAGTGTCACATCTTCCTCTAATGCTGCAAATCGCATGAGTCCGGTGATTGCTATTATTCCAAGGGGAATAAGAATAGCGATAACTGGCACCCAATCTCGTTTGGGTTTTTGGGTATTATTTTGCATTGTTATATCTCCTATTTGAGTATTGCCATTCGTTTTGTGGCTGTGTAATCATTTGCCGTTAGTGTGTAGAAATAGATTCCGCTAGCAATAGTTTCTCCGACTGTGTTCTGGCCGTTCCAATATATTGCACGGTTCTGAGTATGATACACGCCAGCTGCTTGGTGTCCTAAGTTAAATTGACGTATCAATTTGCCGTTTATGTCGTAGATTTTCAGTGTTACTTCAGCTGGTTCTGCGAGTTGATAGGGTATCCATGTCTCTGGGTTAAATGGATTTGGATAGTTTGCGAGTAGCTTGGTGCTTTCGGGCTTCATGGTGGATAGTAGGGCTTTGAGGTTCTCTATCCCTTGCTTGAATGCGAGTGACCCGTCGTCTTCTAGCTGTGCTTTTGCTATCCATGCTTCTATCATTGCAGTGTCTACGTGCCTATGCGGTGGTGCAGCGTTGGCTGCGTCAATCTCTTGTTGGACTAGGAGTAGGTCTATGGTGTTTATTATACCATCTCCGTTGACATCTGTGGGTGAATTGGGTGGCACGCTTTGTCCGAGTTGTTGTGCGATAAGGATTAGGTCTTGTGTGTCAACGTTGCCATCTCGGTTTACGTCTCCTGTCGCGAGTTCTCCTTCTATGGTGATAGTGGTTTTGGGCGTTGCTAAGTTCTTGACTGTTGAGCATACAAAAGACTAGGTGTGTTGCGTCCTAGTCTTGGGTGGAGTACTTAGTTCTTTTTGAATGGGTCTGGGATGTTTAGTTCCTTATAGATTTTGCGAACTGTGCCTTTGGGTATCTTTCTATGTCTTGGGACTCCGGGTTGTCTGGTTGAGTGTGGGCTGCCCCATATCGAGTGTTTTCCACCTTCTCTAATGAAATAGCAACCATACTTTTCCATGTGTTTCTCTAGGTTGAGTCGCTTCATATTTGGATGGTTGTTGTTTTGAAGTGTGGCTCAGGTTCGTTGTCTATGTAGACTTCGGGGTTTACTTCGAGCATTTCAGGTAGTGTTTCTCTTAGTGATGCTAGGAGTTTCGTTTTTGTTTTCTCCATGCAGTTTACACCTGCAACACCTTGTACCCAACCAATCCACCAACTTCCTTCTTTAGCTATATATGCGGTAAAAATTCGTTTGTGTCCGTTCAGATTGGCTATGTCTTGGTTCCATGACTTGATACCGAGTGCTTTTATCTTTTCTTCTGAGAAGTCTATTATGTTCATGGTCTTGCCTCCTTTCCTGTAATTATACTATTTTGGGAATAATTCTGTCAACTGTTGTTTTTTGTTAAACATTTCTTGATAAGATCCGTTTCATAGTAAATAGAAACATGCTAATTCTTACCTGAAATCCCACCGATAATAAGCAACTTTTAGCTAACCGAAAATTTCCCGTAAACCCTTATTATCATTGAGTTTTTGGCACTTTTTTACTGTCTTTTTTGGTGGGAATTTGCTATAATATCCGAAGAAAAAATAAGGGCATATCTGTGCTACCAACACAAATATGCCCTTGATTTTGTTACCGGGTTGCACCCCGGATTTATGAATGTTTAGAGGTAACGATCATCTTAACATCGGTTGTATTTTATTGTCAATGGAAAAATGGTCGTTCCCTCCTTTTTACTTGTCGAAAGCACTAAACTACAAAACAACCTACTAAAATCCTACGTTAATAGGGTAACTACGAGCTGAATAGACACTATTATCTAAGACCTTATTATCAGGTGCTTTCTCCGAGTTTTGGAGAAAGAATTTATGAATGTTCTGGAGGTGTGGGATACATATCCTGATCAGGAGTCTTGTATCAAGCATTTGGAGAAGGTTCGTTGGGGGGATACCCCGTGTTGTCCGCATTGTGAGAGTGAGAATGTTGGTCAAAAGAATGAGAGTGAGAGAGTTGGGCGTTGGAACTGCTACGATTGCAAATCGAGTTTTAATGTCTTGTCCGGGACTATTTTTCACAGGACTAAGATTGAGCTGCGGAAGTGGTTTGCTGCGGTTGCGTTGTTACTGGATGCTAAGAAGAGTATCTCCAGTCATCAGTTGGCGCGACACCTTGGGTTGACTAAGCCGACCGCGTGGTATATGCTGCACCGGATTCGTAAGGCTATGCAACAAGGTAATGTGCTGTTGCGGGGTATTGTTGAAGCGGACGAAACCTTTGTCGGCGGAAAGGCGAAACGTTGGCCTGATAAGGAGCTACGGACCAAGCGCGGCGTTGAGAAAATGACCTATCTTGGCGCGGTGGAGCGTGAGGGTAGTGTTGTTGTAACGATTGCTGATGGGGTAACGAAACCACGTGATGGTAAGATGAAAGACCTTATCCCTGAGTTCATTGAGAGTGTGGTTGATAAGTCTGATGTGAAATTGGTGTCGGATGGATTCTCAGCTTATAAGCCACTTGGTAAGATCATGTCTCATTATACTGCTAAGAGTAAGGAGGAAGAACCACTTACCACTGATATTGAGTCACTACACACGAATACTATTGAGGGATTTTGGACACTTATTAAGCAGGCGTGGTATGGTACGCATCATCATTACACTAGAAAGTATGCTCCGCTGTATATTGCTGAGACGGCGTATCGGTATAACCATAGGCATGACACGGACTTGTTTGGGAGTTTTTTGGGTCGGTGTTTTCCTATGCGGGTTTAATGGCTATTTTAACTTTTCTTTTAGGATTTCCTTAATCTCTTTTACGTCTGACTTAAGTTCGGTTACGTCTGACTCTAGATTATCAAGTCGTCTGTCGATTTGTTTAATGTCGGTTTTGATTTCACCAATGTCATATTTTATGTCGAACAGGTCAGTATCTATCTCGTCTTGGCGTTTTGCCATTTCCATCATGACTTGCCATCTTTTGTCTGTTTCTGATTTTACTGGGCTCATTGTGTTTGCCTCCTTACGTTGGTTAGTGTATCATGGTTTTGGTTTTGTGTCAATATTTCTTGAAAACGGGAAATCCCAACCTAGTTGGGGTATATAAGACTCTTATATATACGCACAGTGGGTTGGAATTTCCTGTTGGGTTGTAAATTATTGGCTATTGGGGTGTGGTTTGCTTGCATGTAGGCTCTGAACATGTTGAATCATTTGTGTGTTCATGTTGTCTTTGTTTGCTTGTACGTCTTCTCGGATTGCAGCGATAATTTCTAGTTTCATGTTTTCCATCTTTATATCGAGTCGTGCTTCAAGTTCTTGTAGGTCTGCCTTTGTTGGTGCTCCTAGTACCATGTGAGCAAGTGTGATAATTAGACCGATACAGGTTAGTGCGAGAATGATTATCCCGCATACTATCATAATTCTGGATAGGCTTATGTCTATCAGTGTTGGCATTGTTTGTTTCTCCTTTACTTGAGTATTACCATTCGTTTTGTGGCTGTGTGATCATTTGCTGTTAGTGTATAGAAGTAGGTTCCGCTTGCAATGTGCTTACATAGATGATACTATTTATCTTGAGGGTGGAGGCCTTGCCTCCCACGGTTCAGACTATCAGGTTATTGTTGAGTGATTAAGCAGATTAACCAATCAATCAAATGTTTGATGGTGCAAACAATGGTTGCTACTGTTAGCTTTTTAAGCCAACGGAGGCGGTTAGGCTTGCTCATACTATCACCTCCCTAATATAACCGGGATTTGATAGTCTGAATACCCCCGCCCTCAAGGTCTATTTCAGTATTATCATTCGGTGTATTGCTGAATAATTACCTGCCTTAAATGTTACTCATCGTCGTCATCGTCATCAGCACCTCTTGGTGAAAGCATACCCCAAATTGCCTGTCGTAATTCAGAGAGTTGAGACATCACGTCATTGATTCTTTTGTGAACATCATCTATGCGCTTATCAAGTCCTTTAATCATTGTTGCAACGAGTGTAGTAGCAACGAGGATTGTTCCAATGATAGCGATGGTCTGTGTCCAGTCCATTATATGAAATACTCCCTTCTAATTGGCTGTTATTTCAGTATGACCATTCGTTTTGTTTGCGTGTAGTTCCCTGCCTTTAGTGAGTAGAAGTATATTCCACTTGTAACATTCTCTCCTAGTTGATTTTGTCCGTCCCAATATACTGCACGGTTCTGAGTATGATACATGCCAGCTGCTTGGTGTCCTAAGTTAAATTGACGTATCAATTTGCCGTTTATGTCGTAGATTTTCAGTGTTACTTCAGCTGGTTCTGCGAGTTGATAGGGTATCCATGTCTCTGGGTTAAATGGATTTGGATAGTTTGCGAGTAGCTTGGTGCTTTCGGGCTTCATGGTGGATAGTAGGGCTTTGAGGTTCTCTATCCCTTGCTTGAATGCGAGTGACCCGTCGTCTTCTAGCTGTGCTTTTGCTATCCATGCTTCTATCATTGCAGTGTCTACGTGCCTATGCGGTGGTGCAGCGTTGGCTGCGTCAATCTCTTGTTGGACTAGGAGTAGGTCTATGGTGTTTATTATACCATCTCCGTTGACATCTGTGGGTGAATTGGGTGGCACGCTTTGTCCGAGTTGTTGTGCGATAAGGATTAGGTCTTGTGTGTCAACGTTGCCATCTCGGTTTACGTCTCCTGTCGCGAGTTCTCCTTCTATGGTGATAGTGGTTTTGTGGGGGCCTGCGGGTATTGTATCACCGGTGATAGTTGCGAATTGGACGTTATTGAGTGTGAGTTCGGTTTCGCCTGCGGACTTTGCTTTGCATTCTATCTGGAGCATTGTACCTGTTCCTGTTGTGCCTTGGGGTGATAGTCGTACTGAGCGGAGTCCTGTGATTTTGCCAGCGGTGTTGTTCGTGCTTCCGCTTAGGAACATGGTTGTGGCGTTCTGTTTGAGCAGGTTGCCCTCGTTGATGGTAATGATTTGTAGTGCGGTTGGGTCGAAGTTAATGTCGAACTGCCAGCCCGCGAGGTCGAACATGTTTTGTGCGTCTATGTTGATGGTGAAGGTGTCGCCTACAAAGATGGGTGTTGTGGAGAGTCTGTATCTGATACCTGGGTTTGCAACGGTGTACTCGGTGCCGGGTTCAAAGCCAAAGAAACCGTTACCTATAGTGTGAATCGCGACTAATAGGACATTTCTCCCCTGCTTCAGTGTAACAGGGAAAAAGGTGGTATAATTATCGTCGCTTATTTCCGTCAAACGTTCGTAAATCATAGTCCCGTTGAGCCAGACTCTCACCCCTCTATCTCCACCGACATACATCGTTGTATCCTGTTCCCGTGGTGAATGCAAAGACACAGAGCCGTAGATAGTCCCGTCACGGATAATGCTCCCCAGCATATCCTCGATGTTATTCCAGCCTGTAGGTGGGAGTCTGTGGGGAGTCCATACGCTGTCCCCAACTGATTTCCCTTCTGTTGCGCCGTGGGTAGCAATTGCTGTCTCTGTTAGCTCACCCCTACTCACCTCTGATAACCAATCGGTATCATTTACACGACTCTCTGTTGTGTTTGGTAACACTACCCATAACCACGGCCCCTCTATCTTCGGACCGCCTTTGGGGAACGCAGGATTGGCGTTCCAGAGGAATGTGTTTAGGTTCTGACGTATATTGTCTAGGGGTGATAGGTCGGAGATATTGTTTTGGCTAATGTCTAGCCATTCTAAGTTGGTTAAGTTCGCAAGTGGCGATACGTCCGATATATTATTGTTAGGAATCTTCAGCCATTCCAAGTTGGTTAATTGTTTAAGGGGAGAGATGTCCGATGTGTTGGTTGCGCGAAGTTCTAACCATTTTAACTGGGTGAGCTTTGCAATAGGAGAGATGTCTGAGATGGGATTATTATGAAGGTCTAATCGGGTTAATCCGGTTAAATTTGTAATGGGGGTTATGTCTGATACTTCTTCTCTGGTAAGATAGAGTTCTTTTAAGCCTGTTAATCTCGCTAACGGAGTAAGGTCGGATATGTTGCCGCCGCAGAAGTTTATTACCTCAAGTTTTGTTAATCTTGCGAGAGGTGATATATCGGATATGTTGTGTCCCCAAGAGCCAATGTTTACTAGGTTTACTAATCCGGCGAGCGGTGATATATCAGATATGTTATGCGTGCGGTTGAATCCTAAAGATTGTAAGTTGATTAGTCCTGCCAGTGGTGAGAAATCAGATACATTGGTGTCGGTAAAGTGTAAATACCTTAGTTTGATAAGTCGTGATAGGGGTGATAGGTCTGATATGTTAGGGCTATCGAAAGTTAATATCTCTAGATTGATAAGTCGTGATAGGGGTGATAGGTCGGAGATTAACTGGTTGTCGTCCAGTCGAAGTTCACGTAATTGAACTAATCCTGCTAGTGGTGATAGGTCGGAAATTTGATTGTCTCTAACCCTTCTCATTTGTAAATTCTTTAGGTTTATTGCAAACTGTAGTCCTGTTAAATCATGAATTATTCTGCCGTTGTTGCCTAGGTCTCTTAGTCTTTCCATCTCTTCTACAGTAATGGGTGCATTGGGATTTTTGCCAAGTTCTTCTGCTATAGCAGCGTGTAGGTTTGGGTCGGGGATATGAACGACTTGTCCGGGTATTGTTGGTGTTTGTATGGGTGTTGGGACCTTAAAGTGGTCAGGGAAGTTGAGTGCGAAGATTATGTCCTTGAAGCCGGTTGTCCATGTATCGCGCTTGATACTTCCACCGTCTAGGGCTAGCAAGCCTATGTTCTGTAACCCGATGTTCTCTTCAATCTTGTCTAAGAGTGCTTCGGTTTCTAGTCCGAGAGCAGCAGCTGCATAATTTGCGTCTATTGTGCCTTGAAAGACTCCGTGGAACCGGGCTATCGGTTCAATGTCGTCTGGTGAGCTGCCCGTTGCTTTGATTGCTGTGCTGTATCTGTTTATGTCTTCACTTAGTAGTGTGTCTAGCTGTGCTTGCTCGACGTAGAGCCGTAGTGCTTGTGCTTTGTCGAAGGTGGGGGTTGTGTTGTTTGCTATGACGGCACGTACTCCGTCCTTGAATGTCTTCATTCCTTCTGTGTGGCAACCGAAGCAGGAAATCCCGTTCCGTACTGTTGGGTCGCTTGCTGCGGGGTTGGAAACTATCTGTATCGGTGCTGAGTCCAGACGGAATCCGTTGGCATTGGTGATGTAGTAGCCTTGTAACCCGTTGGGTAGGTTGAAGATTACCTCGCCGCCGTCATGGGCGAATGATAATGGATGGGTGAATATGTTCTGTTTTCCGATACTGCCAGCGAAGTCGTAACTTTTCCAGTATGCACCATAGCGTGAGGTGTGTCGTTCTATTGCTCTGTTGTGGTTGGATACGCCTGAATTGTTTGTCCCTGCCCGCCAGACTCGGATACCGGGTGCATTTTGGATATTGCTTGCTACGTCAACCTCTAATCGTGTCTCTAACTCTCTATCTGTTAGTGGTAGGGAAAGTAGGTCATGATAGATTGGCGGTGTTGAGGCTGTGGCGATAAACCAGTCGGTGTGAACAGCTGGAATATCACATTTCATCTGGGATTGTAATCGGCTTAGTTGTGCTTTTAGCTTGGTTTGGGTTGGTGCGTTGAAACCAATGTGATATGGGTAGATTGATTCCAGTTGTGTCCATGCGTTGTTGCGGT
Organism: Candidatus Poribacteria bacterium; assembly: GCA_965208425.1. Taxonomy (GTDB): domain Bacteria; phylum Poribacteria; class WGA-4E; order WGA-4E; family PCPOR2b; genus PCPOR2b. Next base: position 2,360,706 of record OZ242335.1, read on the forward strand.
CCCACTCGTAGTGGCGGAGGTCGATGTAGAAGATAGTCTCTTGTGGGTTTATGGGGAGTGGGTTGATGATAGTAGCTCCCCATGAGAGGCTGTTAATTAGCTTGTTGAGTCCCTTATGGTATTCTTGGAGTATGCTCGGTGGCTCACCTGCGTTATAGAGATGGGTGAGTGTGAAGTAACGGGCGTAAGTGCGGTCGAATGGTGTAAGTGAGTTCAGGTGGATTTGGATGGTGTTGAGTATTTCACTGTTGGATATGAATTGGCGGTTTGTGGGAGCGGTTACTTCCCAGTTGGGCGCACCGGCTAATATCCAGTCTCGGATGGTCTTAATTGCTTGAGCGGATAGTTGGGGTTGTCCGAGTGGCATTCGCTTGGCGATGTCGTTGGTTAGGAGGCGTGTGTACAGTTCGGAGGTGTTGGGCTTGCCGGGGACGACGGTTCCGTTCTCTATGAGTGTGTTGTGTTCGATGAGGAGTGTTTCTCTGAATGCTCCGTTGGGACCGTGGCAGATGTTGCAGCTCTGCTCGAATACGGCGTAGGTGTCTATCGCTATTTGCTCTTGGGCGTGGAGTTGGGTGATAAGTGTTAGTAGGCAGATTAGGGTGATGGTGATGCGGTTCATTTTTTGGCTCCTTTGTAGTGAGGTCTTAAACTTGCGTCGGGTTGAGCTAGATGGTATTATTATTGTTATCCTTTTTTCTACGATTCGTTTCTCATTGTAGAAAGGAGGTGTTGTAAATGGTTGAATTACTAGATTGGATTGGATCCCATTGGGTAGATATTCTTCATTCATTGGGAATAATTGCCGGTGGAACTACCGGTAGTTTGTTTTTATTCAATAAAGGAAATCAGATGAAAAAATTAGAGAAAACTCAAGAAGTCCATCAGGAAGTATTACAAGAGAGAATTTCAGGACTTCGAGCCCTTATAGAAAGGGTTGAAAGTCGCTTAGACCGTATGGATAACCGTATGGACAACGTGCTTGGCTATGAAAAACCTGTGAGTCAAGATAAGGATGATTCTGATGAATCATTGGAACAGGAAGGTTAATGTACTCTGAATCAAATCTTGATTGCGTTGGAGGTGCAACCTGTGTTCATTAAAAGTTGTAAAGGTATAGAGGAACGGTTTATTGACGCTGAATTTGTTACTCAGGTAGTGAAGGCTAAATTAACTGATGGAACTTTTACTGTTAGGGTTGAGATTAAGGGTGAGGACAAGCCCTTATATCTTCTTGACAATGTTTGTGAGCGTGAGGCGGATTTGTTGATTGCTAAAATTGGGAGACATAAGAATCGGGATTTCTGTAAACGTGATGATACGGATTTAACTCTGTTTGTGCTAAATCCGTGAAGCAGAGAGGGGAAGGTTATTCCAATGTTTATCAGAGACATAAGTTATACTGAGTTTATAGATGTAGACTTAATCATGCGAATCAAAAAAGTTGTGTCGCCTGCGGGTCAATACACTGTGCATGTTTATACTAGTAATAATATGGATAAAGGAATTGTTGTCCTGTCTGGTGCGACGGAAGAAGAAGCTATTGACCTAATACAACGTATTGGACAACATAAAGATAGGAACTCTGAAAATGACTTTTTAATTAACCCGTGATGTGGTGGGGTGCGTTGAGCGAAGTTGGTACAACCTATCCAGATGGCTATGCCAATAGCGAGGATAAGGATTGCGATTCCAATAAGCAGAATCGTATTGATAGGCTTGGTCATTGGTTGGCTCCTCATTGCCATCAGTGAACATAAAAAAAGGGGCTGCGCGGTCGGATGTTCCCGAATCGTGCAGCCCCTTTTACTATGTTGACACCAATGGCGTTAAGGGTTACAATATCGGTGGTTGTTAGATTGACTGTCTAACAATCACGAAGCGATTCGAGCCTGAATCTCGTTTTGCTTCCGTGGGCTTCGACCTGAGCAGTCGGAGCCCACACTTTATCCTATAGCATTTGCAAAATGCTGTCAAGGCTTTTTTTGGAAAAATTTTTTGGTGGGAATCTGATCGACAGGTGCTATGGCTGCATGATACACTATGAGTAAAGAAAAAGCCCGTATGAGCGGGAACTCACACGGGCAAAATCGGATGCACCGTGATAGTCGTGGTGACACGCTATCAGCCAGGTTGTATCAGAACTTGGCTTTACTTGCTAACCGTGTTTTTTAGGAGGCAAGTAGGATTATAATGAGTGAAAAAGGTTTTTGAGATACAGCTTCGTGTTAGTTCTGACCTGGATATAGGAACTATGGTAACTGTAGTTTCTATTATTTTAACTGTCGTCTCTATTGTTTTGAGTTTTGTAGGGATTTTCAGTTAAAGTCTACTTTAACCCTTTTCGGTTGCTATTATCGCATCTTTAGTGTGGTAATAGCAACCTTTTTTTATCTTAATTGGGAGGTTGGATTATGTGGGGTCTAAAGCCATCAACTTAGCAACGCCCTTTTTTTTGAAAAAAATTGGCTTTTGTAATTGGAGGGAATTATGCGAGAGACTTATATCCAAATTCTGCTGTGGGTGGGGTTTATTGGGCTATTAGTGTTGTTTATGTGGGTATTGATGCTGGTTATTGCTTGAGGCTTGTGCTTAGTAGGATGTAAACAGCCTCATGATATGCCTTTCATGAGGCTGTTTGGGATCGGGTGTATAATTTTATTTTCTTTTTATGGGTTGGTTGTCTAAGCGAGCATTTATGTCTTCGATTAACTTTGAGAGCATATCAATTTTCTTACCTGTTCTTTTTTCTGAGCTATTTATTATGCTCTGAATGCTTGTTTTTAGATTGTCGGTAATGCGGGTTGTTATAATCTCTGTTTGCTCGTCCATGTCTTTCTTTAACATGTGATATAACTGCTTGTGTTGAGGGTCTAATTTCATTGTGTGATCTCCTTGATGCTGGTTGTGATTCATGATTATCCTGTGGTGAGGTTATGATACTATGTGCTGTCTCCTTGTGAAATTATAAATCATTCTTACCCTCTTGTCCATCTATTTTTTAACAAAAAACAACAAAATTCAAGCCCCTAATGCAGAAGTACCAGATTATATGGCTGAACGATCCCAAAACGGGCAAGTCCAAGGGTACACTTATGGGGCATACTGATAATGTTCATAGCATAGCGTTCAGCCCAGATGGAAAGCTGATCGCCAGTGGAAGTCGGGACGAGATCGTGTTGCTGTGGGACATGGCGACGGGCGAACCGAAGCGGGCTTTCACCGGGCACACGGACGTGGTCGATAGCGTGGCATTCAGTCCTGATGGGAAGGTGCTCGCCACTGGGAGTTGGGACAAAACGGTGCTGCTGTGGAAGGTTCATTAGTTCATTGGTTCATTAAGTACGGTGGTCTTTTGTAGCACAATCTGTATGAAGTTTAAGTATTTAAATCAGTAATTCCGATTTTCCTCGAAACATACGGTAGGCGCGGTTTACAACCGCGCTGGTGTCGATAGCAAATTACCGAATTATTTTTTTAATTTTCATTTAGATTGTGATTTCGTCCCGCAAACTAACAGTTTGCGCTACATTTTTAGCCCATAGGTCGAGATGTGAATCTCGACACCCACTTGTAGGGGGCGGGGCTCCCAACCCGTTGGACGAGGGGACCTTGCCCCTACGAAACTATGGACTTACTTACAGAAAGACAGGGGTTCAGATGAAAACAGCGATGATATTACTTATGCTGTTGGTTCTATTATTACCCAATGCGATTGCTCAAGAGGACACGCAATGGGCTTTGCCCGAAGGTGCGGTTGCGCGCTTCGGAAAAGGTTCACTAAAGCAGATACAGTATTCTCCTGACGGCACTCGTTTCGCGGTTGCGAGTGCCATTGGCATTTGGCTTTACGATGCAGCAACCTATCGAGGAATTGCGCTACTCATCGGGCATACGGGTGAACTCAATAGCGTTGCTTTCAGTCCGGATGGGAAAACCATTGCTACCAGCAGTGACGACAAAACGGCGCGATTGTGGAGTGCCACAACGGGGGAACACATAGCAACCCTCACCGGGCATACGAACGATGTGAAGAGCGTAGCGTTCAGCCTAGATGGGAACACTATTGCTACTGCGAGTTCCGACAAAACAGTGCGGTTGTGGGATACTAAAACAGCTACATACAAGCGAACACTCCCAAAATACGGGGCGGGCGTTCGTGCTGTATCCTTTATTCCAGATGGGAACACTATTGCTAGTGTGTACCATCATGAAAGGGCGCGACTATCGGATGCCACCACAGGCGAAATCAAGCATGAATTTTCACAGGGGATTAGCAGGTTAATTTTTAACTCGGAAGGGAAGCTTGTTGCCACTGGGGGTCATGACAGACCGGTGCAATTATGGGATACCATCACAGGCGGACTCAAACACACCCTCCCAGAGCATACAACGGGCACTAGTATAGCGTTAAGCCCGGCTGGGAAGCTTGTTGTCACTGGGGGTTGGGACACGATGCACTTATGGGATACCATCACAGGTGAACTCAAGTACACCCTCCCCAAGCATACAGCGGGCATTAGTAGTATAGCGTTCAGTCCCGATGGGAAAACTATTGCTAGCGCGGATGGTAAGGCGGTGCGATTATGGGATACCATCACAGGCGAACTCAAGCACACCCTCCCAGAGCATACATCGAGCGTTATCAGGCTAGTCTTCAGCTCTGACGGCAGCGTACTAGCCAGCGCGAGTCAGAATATGGTACGACTGGATGACGCGAGAACGATTACACACAGGCGGACCCTCACAGGATTCATGGGGGATGTTAACGATATAGCCTTTAGTCTAGATGGAAATACACTTGCCAGCAGAAGTGATTTCGTGCGGCTATGGGACGCTACAACGGGAGAAATCAAGCTAACCCTTACCGATAAGAGGGCGATTGCTACGAGTATAGCCCTTAGCCCGGACGGTAAAACAATTGCTACCGGCGGTGCAGATGCATTGTACCTGTGGGACACGATAACTGGGGAACACAGAGCGACGCTCGCTAAGCATGGAGATTGGGTCAAGGACATTGCGTTCAGCTCCGATGGAAGCATGATTGCCGTGGGAAATCAGAACAATGCGGTACGACTATGGGATGCCAGAACCGGCACCTACAAGCTGACTCTTCCGGGGCATGCGGAGCCGGCCCCGACGATTTTTAGGCCAATCTCTGGCTTTGCCTTCAGCCCGGATGATAGCACTATTGCCACTGCGAGTTCCGGTGAGCCGGTGCGACTCTGGGATACCATCACAGGCAAACTCAAGCACACATTCCCAGGGCAACCGTGGTTTACTAACTGTTTAGCTTTCAGTCCAGATGGTAGTACGCTTGCTACCGGCGACGATTTACGACTGTGGGATGTCAAAGCAGGCGCATACAGACTAACGCTTACCGAGCATACGAGCTCGGTCCTTAGCGTTGCTTTTAGCCCGGATGGCAAGACGCTTGCCAGTGGGGGTGGCGACAATACGGTTCGACTATGGGACACCCTAACCGGGGAAAACCGAGGGATATTCACTGGACATACGGGGCCAGTCATAAGCGTAACTTTCAACCCGAACGGCAGGATCCTTGTCAGTGGGAGCTATGATGGGACGATACTCGTGTGGAAGTTAACCTCTATAACCAAACCCGGAGATGCCAACCGCGATGGTACGGCACTTTTGGCTAACTACCCTAACCCATTTTACCCGGAGACGTGGATTCCATATCGCCTCCCCCAAGCCGCTGACGTAAACCTCACAATTTATGATACAAAAGGTGTGCCGGTGCGTCGGTTGGATTTGGGACATCAGTTTGCGGGGGATTATACGGATCGGGTAAAGGCAGCCTATTGGGACGGGCGCAACGCAAGTGGACAACAAGTTGCAAGCGGGATTTACTTCTACAACTTGTCCACAGGAAATTACTCCGCAACGCGCAAGATGCTTATTTTGAAATAGTATCAAATGACCTGATGATGGTTGGAATGCCGATGTTCATTGGCTTCCAGCCATCACGCATGAGCGGGTTGGCTTGGCTTGGTGAGCATATTCTTCGAGAAATTGATGCGTTTGGATATACGCATAACCCAGTATAGCAAAAAGGCTATCGGGTGTCAAATCCCTCTTCAAGTCACCGTTGGTGCGATTTTATCATTGTTTGCCTCCTGTCGGTTTGGAACTGGCTAGGGTGGTGGTATCTTTGCAGCGTTGTGATTCGGTTGCTAAGTTAGCGTTGATGTCCTTGAGTAGATGTTGGGGTATCAGGTCAAGATATTGAGAGATGACGCGTTTGGAGAGCCGGGTAATCTGCGAGATTTTGTCAATATCGTCAGTGGCGGTGCGAACGGTCTTGACAATTTCATAATCGCGAATGTATCGGTCAACGGCTTCTTTGGAGTGTTTGGTCTTTGCAGCAATAGTGGGGGTGAGATGTCCTTGTAGATAGAGGGTAACAATCTCTTTCTTATGGGTAATGGCACCCGATAAGTCATGGATATTGCCGCGTGTAGGCAAGAGTTTACCACTCGTTTTTTGCCATTCATTGACATAATCGCTGACCACAGCATCACAGACATTGAGCAATACAGCCAAGTCGAGTTGTGTCAATAATGCGCCTTGGTCATAGGCTTGATAACACCAACGGACCAATCGATTAATTCGTAGTTGACGAGCGGTCAATCCATTGCGAAAGGATTCAATATCCTCATCAGCGAGGTAGGTCAGAATAACCGGCTTCATACGGGTTTTAGCGATGGACTTTCCCTTTTGTGGATATTCATCAATAGGCACAGCCATCCAGACGAGTTGTCCATAACTGAGCATTCGCTCATTAGGTATCTGCTCCCCTGTGGCAAGTTTCTCAAGGGGTAAGGTAATCACAAAATAGTCCTCAACGGTTTTGACAATGTCATCGACAATCGCAGCGGCAGTGACTTCGCCTTTGTCGTACCCGTAAGAATTGATAAAGCGATGAATCAGCAACTGGCGCAGTGACTTGTCATTGATGCGTCTGAATTTCTTCTCGTTGACTTCGGTTCGGGTCAATGTTTTGCCCATCAATTGTCCCCCTTTTTCGCATCAACTGGTTCCGGGTGAAGCAGTTGAGTCATTCGCTCGGTTTGTTGATACTCATTGTATAGCAACAGATACTCCCGAATCAGCCGGTCCGATAGATGGCTTATCAGCCGTATCTGTCCCTTGGCAAAGCCTTGACTATGGAGGCTGGCTACCTGTGTAAAGTCACTCAGGTATCGCCAGATCGCTCGCTCGGTGTGGTTAGTCTTTTGCTCTATTTTGGTGAACTGATACCCTTTGAAGTAGAGTTCGAGAATCTGAGTCTTATGAGAAACGCCAGGGCCCATGTCGTGTTTGGCACCCCGGGTCATCACAAAATAACCGTCCTGTTTCAACTGGCGAATATCGCGTTTGACCGTGGCTGGACTGGTCGTTAAGAGTACCGCTAAATCTTCATAGCTGAGTAGGGCATCTTGGTCATAGGCTTGTTTGGTTAAGCGGAGGATCCGATGCCGTCTCAGACCTGAAAGTCCGTAATTGGCTAACACCTCAACGTCGGCTTGCATATCATTGAGAGTGAGTCGGCAGGATACCTTTTTCGCTAAGGCGATGTGTTTACCGGCTGGTTCGTCGGCTGCGACTACCTCGTAGCAGATTTGACCCGATGTCAGTTCAATTTCGGCGTGTTGGGCAAAGTAGGAAGCAATCTGTTTGTAGTAGGCTTCGGCAATGATAGGCATTAGATTAAAGTCTGATGATATTTTCTGAATAATCGCTGCACGGGCAGTCTTGGATTGTAGGCGGTTGACACCGTAGGCTCTATCGGTTTGTGGCTTCATATAGACCTCCATCAGTCGAGTGCAGTTGATGGCAATGCCATCTCCTTGTAGTTTAACTCATGGGGTCATTTGATACAAACTATAAGTAAGAGTATCAGCGACAATCAGTATAGAGGGTCCTAACTGATTAAGACAGCGCAATTTTCCATGCTCATGCTCCTCTATTTGGGAACGCTCGCGTTCAACACCTATGCCCAAGATTACACCAGATGGAGTTCGCCCGAAGGCGCAAAAGCACGTTTGGGCAAAGGGCAGATAACCGGGAAGATTACCTATTCGCTTGATGGCCTCCGTCTCGCGATGGCGAGTAGTATTGGGACTTGGATATACAATGTGCACACCGGTGAAGAACTTGCCCTGCTTGCCGGGCATACAACGGAGGTCTATAGCGTAGCGTTCAGCCCGGATGCAAAAATCCTCGCCAATGGGAATATAGACGGATCCGTGCAGTTATGGGGGATACCGAATTCTGGGGTGAGAAACGGACGGGCTGGCTGCAAGTCGAAGAACACCTAAGCAAACACGTAGATAAATTGGACTAATGACTACGATTGCTATTTTGAAAGGAGAGACAATCATGCTGTGGAAAATGTTGGTAATCCTTATCATCACTGTGACGTTAATCAGTTGCGGCGGTGACAGTGATCATGTTACCAAAGAGGATCTTGAAGACCTTATCGCGGCAATACAAGCAGATCAGAAAGGGGGCGTGCAAGTTGATGCCCCGCAGCAACCGACGGCAGATCAGAAAGGGGGCGTGCAAGTTGATACCCCGCAACAACCGACGACAGATCAGAAAGGGGGCGCGCAAGTTGATACCTCGCAGCAACCGACGACAGATCAACCCGCAGATGTCGGACAACAACCCAGTGAACCTCAACCTGTCGTTCCGCGCGAAGACCCTATAATCCCCGATGACTCGTTCATTGTGCCCAGAAGTTCGCATATCGCTTTTTCTAAACAGGCGGACGGGGCATATAACATCTTTGTTATGAATGACGTCGGCGGATTCGTCTCCCAAATGACGTTTAGGAATCGGGACTGTACTTATGCTGCATGGTCGCCAGATAGGACAGAGATTGCTTTTTGCTCCTCGCCTCGGCCCCACGAATCAGGGGTCTACATAATAAACACTGATGGTATAAGGCAGTTCCGCGTTTTTCTGACTAACGAAAGACCTGCGTCTATAAATCATCCGTCATGGTCGCCCGATGGAGAGCGAATCGTGTTTGCAACCTTTCAGGGGATCGTGGTAATGAACAGAGATGGAAGTAATCCTACTAATATCACGAACAGACGCGGAGAAACGCCAGACTGGTCGCCTGATGGGAGTAAGATTGTTTTCGCGTCAGGTTTTGATGGAAACTACAACCTGTTCACTGTCAGTCCTGAAGGTGGAAAATGGACACGAATCACGGTGCATCCAGGCCCTGAGGAGAATCCAGATTGGTCGCCAGACGGTAGGAGCATAGCTTTTTCCTCAAAGCGTGATGATCTATGGGGCATTTATACCATCGGTTCAGATGGACAGAACGAAGTGTATTTGGGGCTGCCCGATCAGCATGCCCGGGATCCGTCATGGTCGCCCGATGGAAATAAGATAGCCTTTGAATCTAAATGGGATATTTTCATCATGGATGCTGACGGCACGAACGTACTCAACGTCACAGATACTCCAGATGTCACTGAGAAATTACCTGCTTGGTATTAAGCCAGTTAAAAGCAGCGAAAAACAATCGACCGCTGTCCGTACTGTGCCCAGCGCGGCGATCACTTCAATAATCAACGATTCGATGTTGAGATATGAATCTCGACCTACAATCTGCTACTGAAGGTACGGCATACGGAGTATGCCTCCTACTTTTTTTGACATTCACGGAAGGATGGGATTTTCGATGAAAATCGCGACAACATTACTTATTCTTTTGGCGTTGTTTTCACCAAACACGCTCGCTGTGACAGCGGTATACAAAGATGAATTCATCGGGCATTCCGATGCCGTCAATAGCGTAGCATTTAGCTTGGACGGGAAGTTGCTCGCCAGCGGGAGTTGGGACAGGACCGTGCAGCTGTGGGAGAGCGAAACGGGTGAACAGAAGTGGCTGCTCACTGGACACATGGCGTCGGTTGTTACCGTAGCGTTCAGCCCGGAGGACAAGACCCTTGCCAGCGGGAGTGCGGACAAGACCGTCCGACTGTGGGACACGGCGAGAGGCACCGCGAAGCAGATGCTGACCGGTCATACGGAGGTGGTCACGAGTGTAACGTTCGGCCGAGACGGGAAGACCCTTGCCAGCGGGAGTGCAGATAAGACAATTCGACTGTGGGAGGCCAAGACAGGTGCGCTGATACAGACCCTCACCGGTCATACGGACGCTGTTTATAGTGTCGCGTTCTGTCGGGACGGGAAGACCCTTGCCAGTGGAGGTAACGACAAGACAGTCCGATTGTGGGATACCGAAACAGGTAAATTGATACAGACGCTCATTGGCCATACAGAAGCCATCAATAGCGTTGCGTTCAATCGGGATGACAAAGTGCTTGCCAGCGGGAGTGCGGACAAAATAGTATGGCTGTGGGACACCGAAACGTGGCAACCGAGGGGAAGGGTCATTGGACATACAGACTATGTGACGAGCGTGGCATTCAGTCCCAAGACTGATGTACTTGCTACTGGGTGTGTGGACAAGACAGTGCAACTTTGGGATGCCAAAACAGGCGCATTTCTACAAGGGCTTAAGGGAAATACAGAGTGGGTGACGAGTGTGGCATTCAATCCTAAGGGGAGTCTGCTTGCCAGTGGGGGTGCAGATGGAACGGTACAAATATGGATTATGACGGAGTAAACCGTCAACTACTACCGATAATGTAGGAGGGATCTCCGAATCCCGACGCCTACCGATTAGTTCATTAGTTCATCAGTTCATTAAAAACGGTCTTTTGTACCATCCCGATTTTATCGGGATGATCCGGCGCGCAAACTGAATGAAAATAAAAAAAATAATTCGGTAATTTGCTATCGACACCAGCGCGGTTTTCAACCGCACCTACCGTATGTTTCGAGGAAAATTGGGATTACCGATTTAATTACTTAAACTTCATACAGTTTGCGGTACATTTTTCAGTGTCCGGACATAAATTCCGCAGGTCAAGATTTATATCTCGACGATCCTCGTTTTTGGCGATTTTGGAAAATTGACCTACAAACGCTCTGAGTAAACCCGCAACTGCTACCTTTCGTTCAAAGTTTGCACCTCCCGATTTCGTTGTCTTGTGCTGTGGGGGCGAAGGGGCCTCGCCTCGACGAAACCGTGGAGCGACATTCAGAGAAAGGTGGTATTCAAGATGAAAGTCACAGCAACCCTATTCACGCTTTTCGTTGTTTTCTCGCCAACTACCCGCGCCCAAGTGCCTGCACAACCAAACCTGCCGCCCGGAGCCATCGCTCGCCTTGGCAAAGGCTCGATAAACGAGATGCAGTATTCTCCGGACGGGACTCGGCTTGCTGTCGCCACGTCGATCGGTATTTGGATCTACGATACCGTTATCCATCAAGAAATAGCCCTACTCACCGGACATAGCGGGGAGGTCAGGAGCGTCGCATTCAGTCCAGATGGAAGCACGCTTGCGAGCGGGAGTTGGGACAAGACCGTGCGGCTGTGGGATGCCAGAACAGGCGAGCACGTACGGACGCTCACCGGCGATCTGGAGCGGATCAATAGTGTCGCATTCAGTCCGGATGGGAGAACCGTTGCGTGTGCAACCTCGGACGGGAAGATATGGCTGTGGGATACCGAAACGAGCGAGCATCAAAAGACGTTCACGACTCGGACAAAATGGGTCAATAATGTAACGTTCAGTCCCGATGGTAAGATCCTTGCCGGTGCGTGTATGACCAAGGTGCGCCTGTGGGATGCCGAGACGGGCGAGCATAAATTGACACTCTCCGGTCATAAAAGGCGGGTCAATAATGTAGCGTTCAGCCCGGATGGTAAGACGCTTGCGAGTGGGAGTTGGGACAAGACCGTGTGCCTGTGGGATACTGTGTCGTGGACACATAAACGGATATGCAGGGGGCATGGGTGTCGGGTTGTCAGTGTGTCGTTCAGTCCAGATGGCAGGGTGCTTGCCAGCGCGAGTGGAGACGGGACGGACAAGATGGTGTATCTATGGGATGCCGTGACGGGTGAACGTAAGGGGACGTTCGCCGGGCATAGGGATGCGGTCAATAGTGTGGCATTCAGCCCGGAGAATGGAGTGCTCGCCAGCGGTAGTTCAGACGGGACGGTGCTTCTGTGGCAAACACTGGATTAACCCGCCCGACTCCTATCGACAATGTAGGAGGGATCTCCGAATCCCGACTCGTATTGTCGATATTGCGTAGTGTATGAGGAATTGTAGGTCGAGATATGAATCTCGACCTACACGAGCACAACAGACCGACGATTACGCCGGTGGTTTAGAACTGATGGAACGGAGATCTCCGTTCCCTACGAATGACTCGGTTGTGACAGGTTAGGGATTAACCGCCCCCAACTTCATGCTTCTATAGTTGCAAACCGTATTATCCATTCATGGTTCTTAGCCCACGAGCAGTCCATACATTCGCAAGTATCACTGTAAACCCACACCTCATCAAGAACTATATGAATCATATAGCGTCTCCCATGTTCAAGTAACTGCCTATTCGCACCACGGCGAAATTTTAGGGTTTGGTCCTTCCAGGCCGCCTCCCAACCGAGGTCAACACCATCTTCGGTAAGCAGCTTCGCCTTCACCACAACAGCCGGTTTCGTAAAATCATACCGGATGAAGTCCGGATTAAGATCGTCAGGATCCACATCTTCAGCACCATCGACTATACGCCCCGATGCTATTTCCATCTCCGCCCAACTAACGGTTGACACCCTCAACCTTATATATGTGCCAACATTTTTAGAGCCGTCAGGATTCGTCCATTCAATGTGTAACACTTGATTTCCGGTCCGTGTAGACTGAAGAAAGTACCAACACACCAGATTCTCCTTCACTTTAGCCGGCGTCCCATTAACAGAGACGGCTAGCGGTGTCTTATCGAAGTAAAGTATAACGGGTCGGTCTTCTGCAGCAGCCTCTCCATTTGCGGGAACTGTCTCAACTAGCGTGGCAACATCGCCTACGACCATATCTTCATCAACGGTTTCAACAGAGGATACGGGATCTTCCTCTCCACACCCCATTAGTCCGAAACAGTAGAGCGCGAGCCAACCGGCATATACCAACAATCTAGCAAACATAAGAAGTTTTCCTTTTGGGGTTATTACTACCGTTTGTGTGCTGTTAACGTGACGAGCTTCGTTTTTTCTTTTTCCTTTAATGCTCTAAGTAGTTGTCTGGAACATGCTTTTTCATCGGTCAATTCCTTATCGCTTGGGGCAATGAGCCGTATACTCGTTGCCCTTTATAACACGCCAATGTAATCTGTACTACAATAATTCCGTTATATCTATTCAGTAGGCACAGGCTGAAAGGAGAAGCATCATGAAAATGCATTTGATATTCCCCCTATTAGCCATTATTTTAATTCTTGGTTGTGGTGATGAAACGACTGAACTCCTTCCCAATAGTGAACATTCTGAAGGTTCACACAATGAAGAAGGAGAAGAATCTAATACCCAATATGGTATCACCGACTCGTTCGATGAAACCCGCAGCGGTGCAAGGCTGCTTTTACTGTATGACCCTGACACAGGTTCCTTTGTTGGTTCAGTTGAGAATACGACTGATAACATTCTCAAGAATGTTCGGGTAGAGGTTCACCTGTCCAATGGAACTGAACTCGGTCCTACAACACCCAGAGACTTGTCCCCAAGTGAATCAATGAAAATTGAATTGGACGCTACTGGACAAACCTTTGATACGTGGTCTGCACACCCTGAAGTGGGGTAACCAATAACTGCCTGTGTCTACAACTTCTTATGATAGTTGGCTACACCCTTCGGGTGAAACAGGCGTGGCGTCCAAACAAGCCAACTATCACCAAATTATGGCAGTCAATCTTAAATTGAATTGGGTCATAAACAATCTAATTGTAAGACATTATTCTCATATCGGCAGGTGCAACTGATTCATCGCCTGCGACCGTTGCTCCGGCTTCACCTTCTCACGAAAATCGTCCGCATACGGGCAGGTATCCCAATGCGGGATGAACCCAGACACCACCCTCCCCTGCGGCGTGCACCCCGTCACTACCCCGGATTCGTTGGCATCTTCTTTCCTACTGGCGTAATAATCCAATCGAGCAAATCTTTATCCGCTGCCAAAATTTTCTTCCCTTCAAGTGTCAATTTGAATTGACGGATACTCCTTGAAATTTAGAAGGAAGTGTGCAATAATAAGGCATCGTGGCACACAAGAGCCAAGCCTTTGACCCGCAGATTCTCCTAGCTATCGCTGAAGGCTTCACTGAGGCTTTGGAAAGAGATTGTCATTAATTCACGATGGAGACCTCCTGCTCATTGAACCGGGATATCAGTGGGAAGGTAAGGACATCGTTATCGCATGGGTTGACGGAGAAGTAACGTGCAAACGCTTGCAGATGAACCATAGCCCCGCGCTCTTCGTCCCCGACAACCGCGATTATAAGATCATTCAGGTGAGCGACGAAACGTTGATTTTGGGCAGAGTGGTTGGGCGATATGAGGCGTTCATCAACGGCTGGAAGCCGTGAAGAACAATTAGGGGAAAGAAGAAGTGAATGAGGTAAGAAAGCAAGAACTCAGAGAATTACTAAATCAAGTCATGAAGACTGTAGCAATTAAGTCTTTTTCAGACCGTGATATATCAGTTGATAAATATCGGGAATACATACAGGCTCGCTGACGGCCCTATAGACCTGACTTGTCGGATGCTATATATTTTTATTATCCCGATATTCAAAATGGTGCCCTGAAATCCGAGCTCCTCGAATTCATAAAGGAGGAGCTTGCAACCTACATATGGGAAGACGTACCTGGAGACCCCAGAATAAAACCAGCTAGTTATGTGATACGCAAGGCACAGCGGGCGTTTGGATATTCTCTGAGTAAGTTATTAGAAAAATTTATAGAAATTGCTATTGCTAGAGGAGTAGAAGCAGCGATATCAGCTTTCGATAAATGCACTAAAGCAACGGGGGGATCTTGTCAAAAGATTACATTACTTCGAGGCGTAGAGATAATACTTGAAAAACCAGAAATAGAATTAGACACAGGGAGAGAAGTGCAAGTCTCAGATGGAGTACGACTCGTTGCGTTGCCGGCTTATCTAATACAATCTGCAAACTTTCCACCGTATTTATTTGATGATGGTTTCATGACTCTGCTATTTAAGGCACCCCCAACGGATTTCTTCAGGAAGACACTTATAGTAATTGATTGTGTCGTAACACCTTTATTTTTCCAACCAAAATCTGATGTCGACGGTCAGGAAGATATATGCTTTGAAATACAGAGCGCAGAGTTTCCAGATTTTGATGTAGATAAATTCTGTCAAGCATTATCCTTAAGTTGTAATGCTGCGATTCAACCTGTATTTACATGGGATTACATAGATGAGGCTGAAATCTATAGCATGAGAGGCGATGGTGTTATTGGGAGCTCCAACAGTGTCCCCGCGGTTGATCATAGGGAAGCAGTTCGTGTTTCTGACGCTCAGATACAGGAAGCCAAATGCCTATATAAGAAATTGGTTAACGTAGATTCAGGGGTGAGAGACAAGTTGCAAATACCAATTAATAGATGGATAAAGTCAAAAGCTCCTGGAAGTTATGTTGATAAAATGCTTGACCTAGGAATAGCCTTTGAATCTCTCTATGTACCGGATGGCGGGGGAGAGGTCACTTATAAATTCTCCATTCGTGCGGCACGGCACTTGGGAAAAGATAAAGAAGACCGGCGTAAGTTACTGCCAAGGTTCAAACACATATATGGCTGTCGTTCTGATGCCATTCATGAGGGAAAACTCAACGAAAGGCCTAAATTTGGAAAGCAGCGTATTCCTTTAGCAGATTTTATCAAAAAATCTCAGGACTACTGTCGAGCATCAATAATGAAGATGCTAAAGGATAAATGTCTTCCTGATGGTGATTATTGGAACAACTTGATACTCGGCGGTGAAGAGGAGCAGGAAAGCGGCTGAGATTGCAGTGGGAGTTTGTCAGATATGAAAAAACAGGGAGGCATCTACGCACGCTATAGCCCTGGCATGGACCGCGACCAGACCTCGACTATCGAAGCGCAGGTCGCTATGTGCCGTGAGAGAGCACAACTTACAAAACAGAAATTAGCTGTCCTAAGCAAGCCGAGACATTGGTATGAGGCGAAGAGAGAGACTATTAGCAAAAGCGCGAAATAACCCCAACAGTTTACGCTTTCGTGAGTTTGAAACCCTGCTCGCCCAATGTGGGTGGGTCTTTGACCATCAGACCGGTAGCCATCGCATCTGGTATTCACCACAAGGCTATCGGCTACCGATCCAACCCAAGCGATCACAAGCAAAGGGGTATCAAGTAAGAGAATTTCTCAGACAACACGCTCAAGGAGACAACAATGAATAACGACGTATTTGATGGATTCACTGTAAACATATTTCTGGATGAAGACGGTGATTATTTAGCTCACTTTGTTGAGCTACCCAATATATCCGCGTTCTCAGATACACCAGAAGGTGCATTGAAAGAACTCGCACTCGCATGGCAGGGAGTTAAAGAGAGTTACCAGAAACATAACGAGCCTATCCCAAAAGCACCTCCACGGAAAAAACAAACAGTTGCATCTTCCATGAGATCGACCGAGACCCTCCCGCCCCAATAGGAGAGTATACCAGATATAGAAAAACAAGGCGGTCTCTACGCCCGCTATAGCCCCGGCAGGTAACGAGACCACACGCACCCCACCCCAAGCTACACCCCTCCACGCCCTCAACAGCCCAGAAATGCAAAAAGCCGCAGTCAGCGGACTGATTGATGAGATCATAGTCCATCCGACGGCGGCTTTGGAGGTGCAATGTAGCTTTTCAAGTTTGTTTTCTAACCATAGCGCTACGGGGAATCGAACCCCGGTCTGATGGCTGAGAACCACCTGTCCTAACCCCTAGACGATAGCGCCATAAGATGGCTGCCGGGGAAGGACTCGAACCCTCGTAACATGGGCCAGAACCATGCGTCCTACCATTAGACGACCCGGCAAAACCAATGACAGAATTATAACAGGGATATTAGGTGTCTGTCAAGGATTTTGTCGAGACTTTTTTGTTTGACGGGTAGGATTTGACTGTGCTATTATGCTTAACATATCAAGGAGGGAAGCACTACATGGCTGACAAAAGAAAAATCCTTATTACAGGGGCATCAGGATATATCGCAAGCAGAAGTTTACCCAC
Organism: Candidatus Poribacteria bacterium; assembly: GCA_965208425.1. Classification (GTDB taxonomy): domain Bacteria; phylum Poribacteria; class WGA-4E; order WGA-4E; family PCPOR2b; genus PCPOR2b. Next base: position 2,377,931 of record OZ242335.1, read on the forward strand.
CTTCCGCGAACGGTATGAGTTGGTGCTGCTTGATGTCAAAACGACGAACCGAGCGGGCGAGGAGGTCGATGGGATTCAGATCGCGGACCTGACCGACCCGGACCGAGAGAAATATCGCGCCTACTTCAAAGGCGTTGATGCTGTCGTTCACTGTGCCTTTAAGGGCGGTAGTTTTACGAACGAACTAACCAACGTCCAGATGGCGTACAATCTCTATCAGACCTGTCTTGAGGAGGGGGTGCCTCGGGCGGTTGTCTGTAGCTCCAATCATGCGGCGGATTACTATGAAAACCTAATCTGGGGAGACAAGTGGGATGTGGTGACACCCGATATGCGTCCGTTATCAGACAACTTCTACGGCTGGGCGAAAGAGACCTATGAACATCTCGGTTTTGTGTTTGCGACAGGGCACGTCGATGGGATAAAGTTAGAGAACGTGCAGGTCCGTATCGGTGCGCCGCGTGAGACGATTCTTGATGCCGCAGATCCGAAAGATCTGAAGCACATCCATCGCGAACTTGGTGCCTATCTGAGCGCGAAAGATCAGACCCAACTGTTCATCAAAAGTATTGAGACCGAGAACATCGAAGATGAAAATGGGGTTCCATTCCAGATCGTCTACGGAATCAGCGACAATTCGCACAGTTTCTGGAGCATCGTGAACGCACGGAAAGTGATTGACTATCAACCTGAAGATAACAGCGCACTCAGATTTGCGGAACGGCTTTCTGAATTACTGAAGGCCGCACGCGATGGTTGATAAAGACGAATACAGAGTTGATTCCTAATTGTCGGGAGGATACGGATGAAGCTGACAAGATACATAATCTATTTTTTCTGCTTAGTACTTATTGGGTTTGGGATTGCTGTGACAACGTTACAGGCCGCGGTGGCACCTACCCTCACCGGTGTCGAACCGAATAGCGATGTTGTGACCGGCGGAGAGACTATTAAAATAACCGGGGAAAATTTTCAGGACGGAGCAACCGTTACGATTGGCGGGAATGCCGCATCCAACGTGATTTTCGTTTCACCGACCGAGTTGAGTGTCGAGGGACCACCGGGTACTGCGGGAAGTGTCGATGTCGTTGTCACTAACCCTGATGGTCAATCGGATACGCTTGCGGGTGGTTTCACATATACACCCTTGCCCTATGATGTGACCGGAGATGGGCTAATCAATATCCTCGATCTGGTTCGGGTGGCTAGCCAGTTTGGACAGGCTGGGGCAGGGTTATCGGGGGATGCCAATGGAGATGGAATGGTCAACATCCTCGATTTGGTTGCTGTCGCGAATCACTTCAGTCCGCAGTAAACGAGTGAATTTAACCGGCTCGCACTGAACGAATGTGCTATCTCTGCGGAATATTGACTCAAGTTGAAAGATTGTAGATCGAGATTCATATCTCGACACCGAAATGTCGATTTTTGTACCACAATCTGTATGAAGATTAATTTATTAATTCGGTAATTTCCGAGCGATGCCCGGTGCAGTTAGAAACCGCACCTACCGGTCGCCCGTTTGGTAGGCGCTGTTTTCAACTGCGCCGTTTCAACCCACGCGCCTATGTGGTAGGTTAGGAAACTGCATCTACTGGGTTGGACTGAATCCGGTGCGGTTAGAAACCGCACCTACCGGACCTGGGGAACATATAGCATTACCGAATGATTTTCTGAAACCTCATACAGTTTGCGCTACATTTGTCAGATTGCCTGATGATTACAGCGTTTGCCGAATGAGCGACATTAAACTGTCGACACGCCCTAGCAACTTGCGTTAATGTACTATTTCTACGGGGTATTGACTGAAGGGGGGAGGACTATGCTAGACCCTACAAGGGAAGTAAGGCAGTTGAAGGCGGGAATGTTCAAGGTCTGGACCGTTTGGATCGCGATGTTCTTGACCCTCGTTCTGGCGCTGATATTTGCTTTTCTGCTTGGCGGAGACGTCGAACAACGGCACCATCCACTTCATATTAGACAGATAACGCAGGTTCTATACGGTGTGTCAATCGTTGGACTGATTTTGGCTTACTTCATACGGAAATATATGTTGCACAGGGCATCTTCCAAACCGCTCCCCGAAGAGACGAGCAACGCGCCGGGACAGGTTTCGCCATACATCGCCAGATATAAACCCGCTGTGGTTGTTTCGCTTGCGATTGCCGAGAGCGTTGCGGCTTTCGGATTAACGATTTTCTTCATGGATGGTAACTTGATCACCTTCTTGATCTTCCTTGCGATTGCGCTCGTTGGCCTCTTTTTATATCGCCCAAAATTTGAAGAAGTAGAAAAGTTGGCTATCTCCATCAAACAAAGTTCCGATGCGTAAAAATGAACTAATGAACCAATCCGATCGGCTTGGATAGCCATAGCCAAGCCGCTTTGTGGGGGAAGTATCTAAAGGAGCCTTTTGTACCACAATCTGTATGAAGTTTAAGTGTTTATAGTAGACACAAGAAATAAAGGGACACTATTTCAGAAGTATGTTATCCTGTTAGAATTATGGCATATTCCTCAGATTTACGCACCTGGGTCCTTCAATTCATAGCAAATGGTGGAAGTAAAACAGAAGCGGTAAAACGGTTCAAAGTCGGTCGAACTGCAATCTACCGATGGCTCAATGCCAAAGACCCACTCACCCCTGTAAAACCGGATCCCCGAAAACCGAGACTGCTTGCCCCTGTCGCACTGGCTGAACATGTTGAGGCACACCCCGACCAAACCCTTAAAGAACGCGCTAGACACTTTGGGGTTTCACCCGCCTGTGTTGGCTATGGGCTCAAACGACTCGGCTATACGCGCAAAAAAAACAGTTGGATATAAGGAGCGATGTCCAGAAAAACGACAAGCCTATCTAAAGCAACTCGCAACGGCAAAAGCATCAGGTAAAACGTTAGTTTATCTTGACGAGACCGGTTTTGCAGATGAAACCTTCAGAAGTTATAGCTATGCGCCACGGGGACAATACGTCCAGGGGTTGATACCGAGCCAAAAAACCCGCACCACCACGTTGATAGTGGCGCAACTGAATAATAAGTTGATTGCTCCAACGTTAATATCGGGCAGTTGTAATGCACAACGGTTTAATACATAGCTTGATGAAGAGTTATCTCCACATTTAGACGCCGAGAGTGGCGTGATAATGGATAATGCACGCATTCACAAGACTACGGAGACCCAAGCATTGATACAAGCTGGTGGCGCGTCATTGTTATATTTGCCACCTTATTCCCCGGATTATAATCCCGTTGAACATCAGTTTGTCAATATAAAGCGGCTCCGGTCATACAATCCGGATAAGCCGATTCACGATACATGCTATGATGAATTTTATAGTGAATTCTAAAAAACAAATAGACATTAAAGTAGTAGGCACACTCCGTGTGCCGTAACTTCGCAAACAAAGTTCCTGCCCCCGCTCGTTCACAGTGTTTCATTAATTTTAAAATCTACTATAGATTGTGATCCAAACCCGCAAACTAACAGTTCGCGCTACATTTATCTGACAATGTACTAGTGAACTTAACGGATTCATCGGTTTATTCCTCACCCAATACCCACTTCAGGGTTTCGGTATCGAGGTTCGCACCGCTCATAGTCATCACAACGTTTTGGCCTGCGAGTTCTGCCTTCAGCTTGCAAGTGGCGGCAATCGGTGCCGCAGCAGCACCTTCTATGAGATTATGTGTGTACCGTAACGCCATCCGAATCGCCTCTCGAATCTCCTCCTCACTCACCAGCAGAATCTGGCTGATCCCACCCTTAAGAATCGAAAACGGCAGATCGAATGTCACGCGGGTGGCTAAGCCGTCAGCGACCGTATTTGCTGAATCCGTTTCAATTTTCTTGCCCGCCTTCCATGAGCGGTAAACCGATGGTGCATTTTCCGCTTGCACGCCGATGATCTTCACGTCTGGATTAATCGCTTGCGCCACCGTGATCGCCCCACACGCACCGCTCCCCGCGCCGATAGGCACGATGATTGTATCCACCTCCGGTAGCTCTTCAAAAATCTCAAGGGAATAGGTCCCCACGCCGTGGAGCAGCGGCGGTTCATTGGCTGGGTGGACATAATAGAGTCCACGTTCGGCTTGCAGCTTTTCGCATAGCTCACGGGATTCATCAAAATCGACGCCGTGCTCGATTAACTCTGCCCCGAAGGCACGCATCGCACTGTTCTTTTCCGGATTGTTGCCGTATGGGACAACGATTGTAGCATGGACACCGAACTGTTTTGCTGCAAACGCAATCGATCCGCCATGATTCCCCCGCGTCGCGGTTATCACACCACGCTCCCGCTGATCTGCCGGGAGTTGGCTCATAAAATTCAAGCCGCCTCGAACCTTAAAGCTGCCCGTCGGTTGGTGGTTTTCGTGCTTGATGTAAGTCTGAAAGCCAAATAGCTCTGACAGTTCAGGGTACTGGATTAACGGTGTCGGTCTCAGGAACTGATAGACGGTACGACGTGCAGCCAAAACGCCCTGAAATGTTACGGAATTCAAACATATTCTCCTTTGAAGTAGATGATCTATCTGTTTACTTTCGTGGTGAACGCAGATCTGCGTTCACTACACAGGGATTGAATCTGCCAACCTATCGGGCGAGGTAACCTCGCCCCTACGATGGGGTATGGTTGTGCAAAATATCAAAAGGGGTTTTAGAGGTCAATCTGCGTTGAACTGCCAATGTTAAACTGACGGAAACTCCCATACACCCTTGCATCGGGACCAATGAGTGATCGGTGGATTAAGACATCTTGTAGTTCTGCATTCGGGTGGATAATCGAATCTTTGATAATCGCGTTGGCAACCCGCGTGCCACTCCCAATCGAGGCGTAGGGACCGATAATAGCACCCTCAATGACAACGTCCTCCCCGATAAAGGCGGGCGGAATAATCACACTGTTGGGAAAGCGATAATTTTGCGGTGACCGTTTTTCCAAAATAGACCGATTGGCGTCCAACAGTTGATCTGGCGTACCACAATGCAATGAATTGATGGGCGCGACCCTCATCCGCTCACCATATTCTAACATCAACTGCAACCCGTCTGTCAACTGATATTCGTTCTGGGTGCGGATATCCCTTTCAATAATTTCGTCTAAACATCGGAACAACAGTCCGCTATTCTGGATGTAGTACGCACCTTCAATAACAAGGACCCCCCCTTTATCCCCCCGCAGGCGGGGGGGGAATAAGGGGGGGGCAGGCTTCTCAATCAGGCGCGTAATATACCCGCCCTCCGTTTCGACTATACCGACTCCTCGTGGGTTCTCGGCTGTCTTCACGCCGATAACCGTGTAAGAATTCTGGATAATCTTTTGGTAGCCGGTTTCAAAGATCTTATCGCCTAGCAGAATAAGGATGGGTTCTCCGTTATCGCGTGCTTTCGATAGGGAGATAGCGTGTCCGAGACCCTGCTGTTCATTTTGCCAAATATAGATTACTGGCAGATTGTAGGACCTTTCGACATATTCGCGGATCTGTTCCCCCTTGTCGCCAACGATGAAAATCAGTTCGGAGAGATCGGGAAGTTGAAGGAGCGGTTCGAGGAGGTAGTCGAGGATGGGACGCCCCGCGACATGTAGCAGCGTCTTAGGGAAAGTGAAGGTGTGGGGTCTGAGGCGTGCGCCGCTGCCTGCGATGGGGATAATGACTTTCATTCGGATTCCTTTCTTCAATGAGTTGACTACCTTTCGGTTCAAAGTGGAACCCCAACCGCGAGAGTCCCAAATCAGCGAGTGCCGTTGTTACAGTCCCCTGTTTTTCTTTAGGAACATAGAACAGAAAGTATCCGCCACCCCCTGCTCCCAGAATTTTGCCGCCCAGTGCACCCACAGCAGTAGCACGCTCATAGATGGTATCTAGCATCGAGTTTGAAATACTATCGCAGAGGGAACGTTTCAACTCCCATGCGCGATGTAACAGGTAGCCAACCTCTGAGAGGGAAGAAGGATTGACAAGAACATCGTAAAAGGTTGGTACAAGTTCCTTGATTCGCAGAAGCGTTCGGGGATTCGCAGCACGTTTCTGTTCGTGTAAGATGGTCTCGGCGCGGCGTTGGATCCCTGTGTAGAATAGGGTGAAGTTCTCTTCCAGATGCGCTATCGTTTCGGGGGTTACTGGGATTTCCTGCGTATTGACACTCTCATCTCTGTTGAACTGAATCCGCCGCAACCCACCGTAAGCGGCGATATACTGATCCTGCTTACCGATAGGCTGGTTCAGGCGTTCTATCTCGATTTCGCACGCTTGCTGCGCGAGGGTTTCCGTTGACATTTCGATTCCTTGATAGGCGTAGAGGGCATTGAGCAGTCCAACGGTTAATGCACTTGACGACCCTAACCCACAACCGCGTGAGGGGATATCGGAAGTCACCGTGATGGATACGCCACCCCCCTTAATCCCCCCGCAGGCGGTGGGAAAGATTTTTCGCACCGCCTCTCGAATCAAAGGGTGCTGAATTTGGTCAATGGCAGACACCGTTTCACGGTGGTGTTGGGTGTTAATAACAATGTGAGACTTCCGGCACTCTGTGATGTAGACGGAGATGTATTTGTTGATAGCGGTGCTGATAACCTCTCCCCCATATTGCTTATAAAAATTGGCGATGTCGGTGCTGCCTCCTACCAAACTGATTCGTATCGGTGTGCGTGAGATAATCATGAGCTTCTCCTATACTGTTTGGAAAAGACTGAAATGGTTTGCCTGTGGAAAAATCAGGTAATTGAGGTTTAACTATACTTATCATGACACCGGGAAAATCAGTTCCCGACAAAACCCGATAGACCACCCTGTAATAGCGAGAGCGATAACCAGTGGAACACATAGGGTGGCTGAAAACGACTTCGTTTGCAAAAACGCAAAAGGGCTGACAAGCAGTAACCCCACTATAGTCAGCCCGAAAAAGAAGAGAATAAGATTTAGATTGACCCAAAAACAGAAACCGAACCCAGTGATGGAGAGTGGAACACTCAAACCGACGGCAACATGGGCAAGGTTAAGGAGTTTGGGCCATCTCTTTCCAAGTTGTAGGCGTGCAATAGCATACCGATACATCTGAATCCAAAACCTTTTGGGAGTGTCACGTTTACAGTGCCACACCCGGACATCTGGGGTGACAAGCAGTCTGCAACCTGCTTGTCGAAGTCGATAGTTCAGTTCAAGGTCTGAACCGCCATATAACTTTTCATCAAGAGGCATAACGGACCTCAATGCAGCTTTGCGGTAAATCGCGTTGCAGGTTGGAAAGTCGTTCACGCCTTCCACCCCTTCCTGTGTTTCTCTATGACTGGATTTGGCGATACGGACAGCGAGCGAAAACAGAAAGGCGACCGCCTGCTGGAAAGTGCTCTGTTGAGGTGGCAACTGAATGGGACCACTGACCCCCGTGATAGATCCGTTGAAATACTTTAGACTGTTCTGGACCCAATTTTCATCGACGATGCAATCGGCGTCAGTGAAAGCGATTATATCTCCTTTTGATTTTTCAAATCCCAAATTGATACCCGATCGATGCGATTGCTTGGGATTTTCGACAAGGATCGTGTTATATAATTCTGCGATTTCTCGGGTGTTGTCGGTTGACATGCCGTCAACGACCAGAATCTCTCGCCGCTCCTTCGGATAATTGAGGCGTGTGAGGCTATCCAAGCAGTCCTTGAGCGTCTGTTGTTCATTCCGCGCTGGAATGATAATAGAAATGAAAGGGGTCTGGGGATTATCGATCATCTGACGAATTGGGTCCCTTGTGCGGACGGTTCCGTGTCTGAATTCCCAACATGCTAAGAAAGAAAGCGGAGAAAAGGGTTTGCACCCCCAGAACCATAAAGACTGAAGCCAAGATTGCGGGACGAATCTGGTCAAGGGGACCAAACCCGCTCTGCGCCCACTGATAAGCAATCTGCGCATCCATCGCAAATCCAAACAGAAAGAGGAGCCCTCCGACAACCAACCCTCTTTCCAGATTAAAAATCTGATAGAGTCCTGAGATGAATCTATCGCTCTCTTCAAACCCACACCTCAGTGCGTAGGTTTTTGCGTAGATACCAACGTGAAGAATCTGATAGCCTAACAACGTGAGGAGACTAGTCACTGTCATAACATGCACATCGTAAGCGTGCACACCGATTTTGACGGGTCCTGGCAGCAGGAGGAAGGTGCATAACAGACCCAACAGGAATAGCAGCGCACCGGGAATTAGAAACAGATAGGTGGGGCTATAGAGCAGCATGAAACGTAGATGTCGCCAAGCATCCCGAAACGAATTGAGCTTCGACTCCCCTTTTCTGGGGTAGTAGTCAATCGGAATTTCTAATATTTTTAGCTCCTCTTTGATGGCACGCATCACCATCTCAGAGGCGAATTCCATGCCGAGGGTTTGAAGCTTCATCCGTTCAAAGGCTTCCCGTGTGAAACTTCGCATCCCGCAGTGGGAGTCGGAGATACCCGCACCAAAAAATAGATTCAGTATCCCCGACAGGATTGGGTTGCCCACATATCGATGCGACCAGCTCATCGCGCCGGGGTGGATATTCCCCTGAAATCGGGAGCCGATGACGAAATCGAAGCCGTTGCGTAGGGGTGTGATGAACGGTTCAAGGTTTGAAAAATCGTAGGTGTCATCGGCATCTCCCATGATGATATACTTTCCCTGCGCTGCCCCAATTCCTGCGAGATATGCACTCCCGTATCCACGGATCGGCTGGTGAACGACGCGGGCACCGTCACGCTCGGCGATAGCTGCTGACTCGTCTGTTGACCCGTTGTCAGCAACGACTATCTCACCACGAATTCCAAGCCGTTTGAGGGCGTTTCGCGCTTTTTTTACGCAGATCCCAACACTCTGGGCTTCGTTGAGGCAGGGAATAACAACTGAGACCTCAATCTGATTTTCTGCCGCCTCAAGCTTTGCTCCCTTATTGCTATCATGAAGTGGTATCCGTGTTTCCGAATCGCCCATCCTTAACCCCTCCAATCCAAACCGTGAACCGTGAAATGAATCCTTCAGTACCTGCCAACCTTTCCTGCTTCCATTTTTCCTGTCCTGCTCACCATTGCCTGATTTCCCACTTTTTCTCCACCTAACCCGTGACAGAAACCGCGACTATTTCTCAAAAACTTTCCCTCGTGACGCCGAAAAGCAATTCACTACCACAGCTACCCCGATCAGGGTGGCTTTTGAAAATAAACCCCGTGCCGATCCACTGGTTTCAATACCACTCCTTGAACCTGATGTGCTTTGAAGTAATCCGTTAGAGCCTCCCGGCATCCGGGCCATGTCCAATAATCATCCAAAACCACAAATCCGCCTTCAACCACTTTATCATATAAAGTCTCTAAAACTATCTTGACCGATACATACCAATCGGCATCAATATGCAGGAGAGCAATGGTTTGAAGTTCCGCTGTTTGCAATGTTGCATCAAACCATCCCGGTATAATGTTGACATCTTGTAACGACAGACGAAATCGCTGGAAAATTCGCCGGACTTTCTTCACCTCACCTTGGCACCATCCTTGAAAATAGCCATCTCTGTCGCTTGGTGGCGGCAATCCACAAAACGAATCAAAGAGCCATAAATCCCTGGTGCCACCGCGGTTTTCATCGTCTCGGGACGCTGCTCCCATGATGGCGGCGGATCCGCCATTCCATACCCCACACTCCACAATATCTCCTGGTAAATTCAGTTTGTTTACCTTTTGTACCAAGTGATGGAGGTTTATCAGCCGGTTGACCGATACCTTTGTATATTTAGGGATGACCTGCAAAATTAGCTGGGCGAGTTTCAGAGACTTTTTTTGCGGATTGCGAATGAGGAACCACAGGATATCGAGCAGGCTCTTTCCTGAGAACAAGATTTGACCGACGAAAAAATCGGTTGATTGGAGTTTTATCAGATTCATCGCAGGTTTTTAGGTCGTCTGTTTTTTCTTTCCAACCTCTCCACTTTTTTCTGTCCTTCGTATGCCTTTACAAGCGTAGGTGACAATGCAACTCCGATGAGACCAGGGAGTAGTGCATTAACTACAAAAAGAGAGAACGCTGCGGCAACCGCAGATTCCATCGATACACCGTAACGGCTCAGGATCAGTGCCGCTGTCCCTTCTCGCAACCCAAGTCCCATGATGGAAATGGGGAGGCTACCCGTAATGACCAAAATGGCGGGTAAGGTGAATCCCACTTGCCAGCCAACAGGTTCAAGGCTTGAAAGCAATAGATAAAACTGAAGGGACATCAACCCAAAACAGGCACAAGCGGAGCAGGCGTTGAGAACGATAAGTCGTCGAGGCAGTTGGCGCAGTAGACGGATGCGCTCAACCAACCAGGGTCTTTGTAAAATCCATTTTGCGTTTTTTGTGAAACTAATCCCGGTATATACCAATGCCCATAGACACCCCAATCCAAAAATACCAACCAACCCCATCCACGGTGATAACAGTACGAGACTGAGCAAAAACACACCCAACAGCGTGCTCATATCAATAAATTTATCAACAACCCCCAGTGTGAACACTTCCAAGTGTCGTCTTGGGAAACAAACAGCTCGAGCCAACTCACCTACACGACCAGGGGTGAGCAATGCGGCTCCCATACCGATGAGAAAGGAACGGAGTGCCACCGTGTAGGAGACTCGAGATTCGCTCGTCTGTAAGAGGTGATGCCACTTGAGCGCTTTGATCCATACAAACGGCAGCGTCAAGATGCTCGCTATAAGCAGGATACTCCAGTTCGCTTGATGTTGAAAATTAGTAATCCGATGGAAATCCAACCTATGGCATAACAGAGCAACCAGTACAACGGAGCCAACAATCGGCAAGAGCCATTTTGCTTTTTGCATACCATAACATTTCCACGGTAGGTATCGGGCAGCCTAGCTATTTCACAATGACCATCCGTCGTGTCGCATGGAAGTCGCCTGCGCGCAGATGATAGTAGTAGACGCCGCTGGAGACCAATTCCCCATTGTCACTTCGTCCATCCCAATACGCCGCCGTCTCTTTGTCAAGATATACCCCCGCAGACCGTTCACCTACTTCAATTCGGCGAACACGATGCCCTTGAACATCGTATATGATGATGGTTACATCCGCATCTGCGGCTAGTTGATAGGGAATCCACGTTTCAGGATTGAACGGATTAGGAAAGTTTTGGAGCAGCACTGTTCGCTTCACAGTTCCCAACGTCGTCGCCTTTAGAGAAATGGATTCTACCGGGCGCGGTGTTAGAAAATCCTCCCCAGTATCATAAACATAAACCGCACCCGATGGATTGTGAGCCTTACGGTGTAAGTTATCTCCCGGTGCACCGACGACGGCATAGGGACCTTTCCGAGCGATGGCAACCGAGCTGCCGTAAACGTCGCCTTCCCAAATCTTATGCGGCTCACCCTGAATTACACCTTTGGGCGTGAACCTCGCTTTCTCAACCCATGTATCGCCCTCCTTCAGAAAGGAATAGACCGCCCCAGCATCTTTGCCAACACTATCTTCAAACGGTGCCCCAACGACTGCCCGATTGATGTCGATATCGACTGCAAATCCGAAGTTGGCACCTAGCTTCTTATTGCTAGCGTTCAGCCTCAGCTCCTGCGTCCATTCCTCCCCGTTGCGCCTGAAGATATACGCCGCGCCGGGGGTTGTTCCGACAGTATTCGGGGATCCGATAATGACGCGATTCCCACTAACAGCGACCGACCAACCGAAATTCTCTCGCCCAGATCCATCCTTCGCCCATAACCACGCCTGCTTTTCCCAGAATTTCCCCTTGCGCACATAAATCGTGGCTACACCGTCATTGGGATTAAATACACCCTGAAACGGCGCCCCAATAACAATGGTGTCTCTATCAATAGCGACAGACCAACCAAATCTATCCCACCCCTGGTCAATGAATTTTCGTTGGTGTTGAAACCCCTCCTTCTCCCGTACATAGGCATAAGCCACCCCAAGATCTGGCCCACCTCCATCACCATGAAAGGGAGATCCAACAACGAGGGTGTCCCCACTAAGGTCAACGGCGAATCCGAATCGTTCTCCGTCATGTGCATCTTCCGGGCTTAACTTCTGTTTCAGCACAAAGTTCTTTCCTTCACGCTGATAGATATAAACCACGCCTGAACCTGCTGTGAAACCATGAGTATCGTTAAAAACTGTCCGAGCTCCAACAGCAGCGGTATCTCCATCAATGCAGACCGCTCCCCCAAACCAGCCTCCTGGGTTGGGACGTGGGGTTTTGATGCGCGCCTGCTGTACCCATGCGTCTCCTTGGCGCGCAAAGATATAGACCTCCCCGTTCTCTTTGGTCGGAGCACCCACGATGAGGGTGTCGTGGCTAACGTCAACAGCATATCCAAACGCATTGGGTCCCTCTCCTTTCCGGAAAATAATAGCTTCCTCGGCGTAGGTTGAGTGAAGCAATCCAATACTGAAAATAAGAGCTAGCCCGAAAATTAGCCCCACGCGACGCCGTTGCACACATTTGAACGAGGTCATAAGACATCTCCTAATTTTATGGTAGATTTTAGAATTAATGAGACACTCCCAATGCACAGCCAACCCCCTAAATCCCCCTTATCAGGGGGACTTTGGAAACTTCGTGAAGGTCGGAGTTATTGGTAAATGTCTACTTATTTTTCTAATTCACCATAGTTAACTCAACTCAAAAGAATATCCTATCATTTTTCAGATCCGGTTGCCGAAATTGTCGCCACACCCGGAGCCTGTCTGGAAAGCGGAATAGTTGTGGCTCGCCAAGAATCCGGAGGAATATAATGCTTGTAATCGCTAATTTTTCCATGTGTCGCCGCATAGAACAGAAAATTCACACCCATCCGCAGTGCCGATGGGATTGCCTTCTCAAACCCACCAGGGCCAGGAGCTGCACCCCACCAACCATTGTTGTAGTCATTGTAACTGATGACGACAGCCAAGTGTCCATCCAACTCAAACGCGGTCATCGGAAAGGCAGGTCCTGCTTGGGGGGTAGTATTCGGAGGCTGTCCACCGAGCGGAAATGGTTGATTCCAGATAGGGTGGTCATTCGGAATCCGATCCAGTTCTCTCCCGCCTGCCAAAAGGATAATTTCTCGAAACTGCGACCGCATGGAGCGTGCAAAACGTGCCGGAATCCCGTCTTCCATCTCATCATCGACAAAGATGAATCCTCCCTTTTCAACAAGGTAACGCGTGAGATTCCGCTTCTCCTCTGGACGGAAACGAATCGCACGCCCTCCATTCAGGTACAACATTGGTGATTGAAGAATCGCAGGATCATCAACGTAAGGTGCCCTACCGACGATGCGTCCCCTGATACCTGTGTGGTCATACATCCATCGCATTAGATACGGAAGTACGGGAGCCTCTTGAGTGAGAAGGGTAAATATGGCCTGCTCTCGAAACCGCACAGGACAGATTTGGATTTGACCAGCCGGCAGCCCGGTTCGGGGGTCGGTGTAAATGCAAGCACCTAATTCGTTGGGACGCATCGGGGGTATTGGCTCGTTCCCCAACTGAATCCCGCTGACTAGAGATTCCAACGCACTGGGTGTTGCAGCCGTGGTACCGATAAAGGATTGAAGTCCAACCGTTGGCGGGGATGGTTTCAACCGGATACCATATGGCAGCCCATTGCCACCCTGTCGGGGGCTATAACCTGTCAGTCCGCCACCACTACCCGCCCCGCCTGCAGCAGACGCGGAAAACGCTAAAGCACTAGGTGCATCAGAAGTTGGAAGATCCACGTGAGTGACAACCTGTGGAATGGGTTGACTAGGGTCAACGATTCTAGGGCGATGCGGCTGTGGACGGGAGTCAAGTTGGAGCGGACGGTTGGAAAATGTAGTTACTTTTTCGGTTGCCATAGCAACGGCTCTGACATTTACCGCTATCGTGGTGCGAGGGGTGTGTTGGCGCGGTTCAGCAACAATTATTGAGTGTGTCGGAACGGTTGGCTGCGTAACAGTCTTCATTGGCGGTTTGAGAATTTTCGGTTTCGGAGGTGCTGAAGGTTTGAGAAAGGTAACAGCCATAGATTCATCAGATGGTCGTAGATTTGCTACCAGAAAAGCGCTCAAAATTAACAGGATTATCCCGTGAACGATGAGGGACGCGATAAAGGCTCGAGATGTTGGTTTGAGGATTTGGAATCGTTTGGCAGATTTACAGAGTTGAAGTGAACCAATAGCAGATATTGTAGGAATATGGGGCTGGGTTGTTTCATTATATGTAGCCATTTCCTCGACCCTCAGAAACTGTTATGCGCTTCACCGCACAAAAAAATCGAGTCAATTTCTGTCATGAATTTTGCCATGTAGGTTCTTTATCGATTATATTTGCGATATGCCATTAGTATATCTAAATTGTTAATCCAAAGACAAGACCGCAACATTCACCATAGGATTTTCTCGATTCAGTAGTGAATTTTCCATACCTTCGCGCGATCATTCTCTTCGGTTATGATTTCCTCAAAATGTCCGCTCAGTTCATCTGTGCGCGCACCGGAATATAGTTTGACGACATTCAATTCTTGGGCACTCTGCGTGAGGAGAAAGCCATCATAGACCTCTATTTCTCTTGCGTTTTCAGACACCATCAACCAGAGCGTAAGGGGTAATTCGGCTTCTGGAAAATACCACTGCCGCTTCCCCATGATGAACTCACGGAGCTGTACCTTTTTTAGGCTATCTCTTTTCCCAATGAGTACTTGAGGAGGAGCTACAAGTGTAAAGGTATCCTCTTCATTCGTAAAATCTACAGTAATTTTAGAAATATTAATTGGCTCTGGCACTAAAGAATCTTTATGGATAACTGGAACCGATTTAGTCAGTGGAACAAATTCAAAACGAAGTACATTGGGGGCTTTTTCAGTTGGTTCTAAACCGATGACAAATAAACGAAATTGATCTGGATAAGCGACCCTCCAATATCCATTCAAATTTCTCAAGTCAACGGCAGTAAACATCAGGTGGGTTGCTCTATGTGCTTTCAGATAGGATAGCATTTCTTCGGCTGTTTGACCTAGAATGACCTGCCTTAGGAAAGATCTAATCCAGTCAAGGTTCTGCTGTTCATCGATAATCGTCGCCCTTTGCCCAATTGCATTGATAATGCTTCCATAGTCCCAGTAAGCCGCAACGACTGCATTTGAAGGCGTGTTTTGCTCAATCTGCCGGACAAACTCCTCAGTTTGATTGACTGGAAACTTTGCAGATGTATATCCTATCTGTCCAATGCCCAACCCGTAAACACCTGTATAACTAAAAAAACAGAGCAAACATACCGCAAGAAACCCACAAAACCGCTTAATAGCAGTTTGGAACTTAATATGAATCATCGACTTTTCGACGACGAAACCGAGGGAGATGAGTGAAAGCGCGAGAGTTGTCAATAACCGTATTTCCACTGAGGTATCAAAGGCTATCCCAAAGATCGCCTGAATTAAAGTGAAAATGTTAAACCCGCAAGCAAACATCAACCAAACAACAATATTAAGAACAAACAGCGAAGCCGCACCAATATTTCTGGATAAATCTGGGATAAAATATTCAATCATTTTTACAAAGCAGATACTGCTCATCAGGACAAAGATAGGGGTAAAGAACAGGGTAAATCGAATTGCTGAGCTACTAAAACTGAAACTTACCAAAAACCAGATGAGAAACGGTAAAACGCGTTCTGCACCATTCTTAATGAACAACCAAGAAGTATAAAAAGCAAGCCCACATATTGGAACTAGTAATACAATCACACCGATCCAGAGCGGCTGGTTCAAAAAAAATGACGTAAACATGCGCGGTAAGATAATAGACAAAAAACCGAAGCTAAGCGAAAAAAGGTGGAACCAAGAATTTCGGCGGCTGCTTTTTCGCAAATGGAACACCGATATTAGTAAGAAAAAACCAATCAAGCCAATCGGATATAGAAGTCCATAATAGTAAATCCAATCGTTAAAATCTATAGAGTCGAGCTCTCCAACGACTCCCATGATCGGGTCGGTCCCGAAGGGGAATAGTAGACGTTCGCAGATACCAGTAATAGTTCCCCACATCCGGTACACCGGGTAAACCAGTAGTAGACCGATGCCTATCAATCCTTTTCTACTGAAAATCCTACTAAAATAGCTGATGGGTTGAAGCTTACTTTGTTTTATCAGAGCAGCGGCGTAGATAATGCCTGCGAAAGCCGGTGGAATCATCGCTGAAAGTGCAAACGGTCCCGGGAATCTCTCCTGATAGAAACTGCCCGGGAGAAATAGCAATACGAAGTATAAGCAAACCCCCAACAGTGAGGAGATAGCGTGTTTCCTATCAAATCCACGATAGATTCCGATTAGAATATCGCAGCCATAAATGATTGCCGCGACGAGACCAACCCCGCCCCACATAATCGCAATAATACCTAGTACACCTGCGTAGATTAATCTATAGATAACCTGCCTAGCAGTACTCAAGGACTCGAGAGAGAGCGTATAAAAAAACAGAGCTAGCAAAAATAGAAAGAGGACCAGTGAATCTGTGTCAAGGTATCCGGCTGTCGTCCGATTAATGACGCCGGGAGCGATCGAGAACGCAAGGGTTGCCAAAGAAGCTGTTAAATAACCAAAATATCTGTTGGCAAGAAGAAAAAATGCGAAACAACTGAGAACGAAAACTGCTACAGGATACAAAGCCATGGTTACGTTAAGAGACAGTCCGGGGAGGAAGTGATTCAGGATACCATAGCTTTTGGCAATTATCCACGGGAAACTGGTTGTTTCCAGTGTGGTTTTAACGCCATCGGGGACATGGCGCATCATATCAACCTTCGGCAGGGCACCATCGGAGACAATCTGTCGGACATTCCTTACATGACGGTAAGAGTCGGTACCAATGAAGGTATTTCCGGCAATATGCAAAGCTAAATGGACGCGAAAATAAATGCTTGAGGCAGCAATTAACGATATAATGATAAACGATGCAAGAATTGGAAATCTTTTACTAGCAGCTTGAAAAATAGCCGAGTACTTATTGAATAATGGCATAAATGGGTATTTGGATGAACGGTTGTTGGGGATGGTCGGTGTGAAGCGTAACTGTCCCTTTGACAACATCTGAACTTGCCCGATCGCTCAAAAAGCGAGCCTCAACACGGTATTCTTGACCAAGCGTGATTAGAGTGGTGTCAATTGAAATTGCAGGTGAATCAGTTTCTACTCTTGTAATTTGCCACTTCGTTCTTTCATCGCCTTTTACAACCACGCTTTTGGAGGCAGACTCACCCCTGTTAACAAATCCAAAAAAGAAACGCTCCAGAGATAGTTCAATCACAGGACCAATTTGCCCACGAATCGGCACAACGAACTGCGGTGATTCCTCATAGTTTGTGTAGATAGTAACCTGTTCTTCAAACTGCTTTTCTGGAGAAATGTGTGCACACTGTCCAGGAACGATCATTAAGTGGATCTCGGCATCCGCCCCCTTTTTCTCTTGAAAAAGTTCGGCGCGTACTGCATTAGATGACGTTCTAATTTTTTTAATCTTGAGATCGCCTGTCCCCGGATCGCGAATTCCAATTTTCTGGGCAATTGGGTTCATCTTGTCGCTTTCCGGGATACGACCGAGTTCAATGCCTTTGGGACTAATTGCCAAGGTTGTTTTGGCAATCCCCCGCATCACAAATGTCAAAATTGGTTGATCAAAATCATTACTGAAAAGTTTGGCACTTGTTGCTGTCTCTCCCCATCGTCCCGTAATATCGTACGCCATAAGGAGCTGCGCCTGTTCACCGGGCGGGATTATTTTCCTTGAAATCTCAAACTTTGCGCAATTACAGCCCGGAATCAGATCCCGAATAATTAGGTCCGCGCTTCCTGTATTTTCAACCGTGAAGCCCTTTTCTACCACCTGATCCGAATCAACAACCCCAAAATCATAAACGAGTTGATCCACCCAAATGTTTGGCTGATTAGCCAAGTCCTCCTTTCGTTCAGGTGAAACAACTAGCACATGTCCCTTCCAGATCTGATCAAACTCTTCTAACGACATAAAATCGAATTCCATATTAATGTCGGTAATGCTGAGTTTATTATCGAGAATTTGATCAATGACAAAGAAATGATCATCATTCACATAAGCAATGGTTGGTAGTTTTAGATCTGCTAGTTGGCGCAGCGAGATCTTCATTCCTCTTGCCCGGAGTCCAAGTTTGTGCGCCGCATCTGCAAGTCCTTTCATCGTTGTTCCCTGAGGTGTGGTACCGGCAAGATCGGCGACTGAGCCCAAATCAACATCAATCCCAAACGTTTTGCATACAACCATAAGCGCGTAGGGCCCGCAAAGTGCTTCATCCAATTTATCTTTGGTGTCTTGGGAGAATACGGTCTTAAGACTCAAGAAACAGAATAAAGAGATGAAAACAATCTTTTTCCAAGTGGAGGTTGCTATCTTCATAGGACTATATCCTTAGTATTTATACAGATTGAAGTTTCAAAGCCAATGTAGATAAAAATCGTAGCGCCGACCGTTCACTCATCCACGTTTTGCCCTAGCATTGTTCAAATTACCCTCGGTGGATTGCAACCTTATTCCATTCGATTTGAAAAAATCTCATTAGAGATTTTCCGTGAGAGTATCATTGACACTGTATGACATCTAGCGTCATTTGGTCGTAGGCTCTAACGGTCTCCAACCAATGTCCTTAAATGTCCTCACTCTTTTTAGCCCTATGTCATATACTTTAGCTTCTGGAGAAGTGGGGAGCTCAAAGTCAGCCGACACATCAACATGGGGTTGAAAATCGGTGATTTCTATCTCATTTCTGGATGGTCTTTTTTTATCCCGGTAAAAACGGGAGATAGCTTGCTTTGGAAACCAAGCAACTCCCGTTTTGAGTTGGTATCGTTGCCAATCAATCTTTACAGACAATTTTTGACTATTACCTTCGCGCACCGTCTGGATTAGACGGAAGCCGCCTTGGGGGGCAATCCAAAATCTCAAGGTGTGATAGCCAGCAAGCGGATACGGCATCTCAAGAACATAGCAAGCAATACCATCGACCGCTTCACTACCTGTAATACGCACCTCGTCCTGTTGTTTCAGATAATCACTCCATTTTTGTCCCTTGAACCATATGCCCCAATTACGAGGCGTTTCTATATGATCGAACGGATGTCCATATTTGAAAGCATGTGGGGCATCCGCGTTTTTGGAGTATATGGTAATTTTCCCATCAAAAAAGATATGTTCGGTTGTGCCATCGGCGGCAACCATTTTGAAATGCGTGTGCTCCCCACTGAAAGCAAACCACATCTCAATTACAGCACGATATTCCATTAACTCTCGATGCAATAGAAAGGGCTCGGTATGTGTCTCTTTTTCTTCATTACCGAACCAGTTCATTTCACTGAAGTTGATTCCGGGAAAATGTCTGAAATATCCTTTTCCAGATTCCAGTTGTGTTTCAGTATGCGCTAAACCGGCGATAACAAACTCCAGATCAATAGGCGGTAACAACGACTTAGGCGTTGCCTGCAGTGACGGAATAAAATTACTGACACAAAAAATCAATATCACTAAAATTGTTGATGCACGCATAGGAACCCTTATTATATTGCCAACTCCGTTAGCGAACAACCTAGTTTCGCTTAATTGATGTAGTAACTCACTGCTAAGTATGTTCTGGTAATGTAGGGTGAGACTGCGAGCCCTTTCATCAGCCATCACTGAAACAACTAACCAATTGGCAGTCCCGCCCTACAGTGTCCAATGTCTTACCGCTAGGGTTTGCAAGTCTTGTAACCCTTTATATATGCTACGCCGATATTGTTGCTTTGAAGACATTGCTGATCATCATACGCTTGATATGAACAGGATGTGCCCCAATCACTCCGATTGCACCAATTGGCGGGTGAACCTGTGAATTGACAGCCATACGTCTTTCCAAAATAGATGCCTCCGTTTACCCTTGTCGTACCAGCGGGTTTCTCGTTAATCCCTACACCGTTAGGCGCGATGCAGTCTGTGCTACAATTGTCTGAATCTGCCCATATTTCACATTTCCACTTGTATCTAGACTCTGGCGGCTTTGCCCCGAGCAACTCCTGCATCTCGGAATCTGAAAGCTCAAGTGGCGTTCCTTGGTTGAAATCTGCGATTGCATAGACTGTGGTTACGGTCAAAACAACGACTAGCAGATAAGCCAGCCGAAACTTTTGAAGTGTCATTTGAATTCTCCTTTTCTAAGTAAATCTCGTTTGAGTCTCAAGTTGATCGAAGCTAATCAATACTTGTACTCAATCGGGATTCTTGTGAAAAACTTTCATGCACCGTGCATGAAAGACACCATTTTGATTGTTAGGCATTGGTTCCGAGGCGAAACAACCTCTGACAAGGACACTTGAAACTGCCATGGCAGCCTCGTGCGATCATGCTATCATTCAAACCCCTTCGCTGTTTCATCGTTTGGTCCTATATCGTTCCAATGCCGAATCCTCGGAAGGTAGACCTCATAATCGAATTTTGGGCTATTCTGCGTCGTATGGCACGTCGAGCAATCCGCTTTGGTAACCTGTCCATACCCTTTCTGCGGATTCTTTACATGATTTCCACCGACACCGTGACAGTTTTCACACCCCACATCCGGCAGATTGGGCGTCGTTTCAATGCTGACAAACCCGGTCTGAAATCCGAACCCCACCGTGTGGCATGTCAAACACTCTGGGTCCGCGGCGTGTCCGTGCGAAACTAGCGTTTCATAGGCGTGGGCGTGTTTGCTTTGCTTCCAGATCGCGTATGCTTCGGAGTGGCACCCCTTGCAACTCGCGCTTCCCACATACATCCCTCCCGTCGCTGGTAGCTCACGCTCCAGATCGACTGACAGGTTTTCAGCTGTCAACATCTGTTGATACAACGTCAATAGTTCAATCATCCGTGGTGAATCCGGAAGGCGCTCCGAAAGGGAAAGTGCCTGAAATCCATAATCTGGGACCGCTCTGTCGGCGCTCCATCGAATGTCAAGCTGTCCGACGGCTTTTCCCTTCGTTCCAGTATTCACCAGCACAGTATTCTCAACGAAAGCTAGGTCTTCCTGCAATTTCTCCTGCTCATGTCCAGAAACGACAACATCAATCTGAGGAAAGGCGGACGCTAATGCTTCTGATTCAGTGAAATCTGCATGAGCCAGTAAAACGATGAGATCGGCTGCTTGATCCAACTTCTTTACGAAACCCTCCAGCATAACAACCGGATCTTCTAATCTCAAATCTGTCCCTGCGTTTTCAACCTGAATTGCAAACGATTGGGAGAGGATCCCTATAATTGCTACCTGTATCTGATTGCCTTGGAGATTGACTGTATGAAGTACGAAGGGCTGAAAGACGCGGTTTTCTCCGTGAAACAAATTCGCGGACAGAAATGGAACTCCTGACGTACTTTGTAAATATTTCAAGCGATCTATCCCTAACAGCAAATCTCGGTCACCAATGTTATAGGCAACGTAGCCCATCTCTTTTAGGGCAGCAAATCCAATCTCCGCCTTCAACTCCGATTGGCGGGTTGCGTTGTCAATCAAGTCGCCGTTGGCAACTGGTACGAGTGTTTTGCCCTTGCCTGCAAGCTGTTGAATCACGCTGTCCCGTCTGGGAAACCCACCGAGCTGTCCTTCTGCACAGCCACAAGGCTCAAGATAACCTAACTCTTCTCCGCTGATAAGGAGCGTCAAGTTAGGTCCAGATTCAGCTTCGCTTGCGCGCATGGATTGGGAACTCAATGCCAACTGTAGTACCACACCAATCAAGGCTAAGGTAAGAAAAGGGAAGATTAACTTCGTCAATGAGAATATCTCCTCTGTCGAGCGTGATTATTCAGTCGGTAACAATTGAACCTATTGAACCTATGTGAGCAATTTTTGTGCCACTTTTCCTTTTGAACACTATTTCTTCCATTGCTATGCCACGTCGTGACGCTTGAGATCCTTACGGTGCCTGAATCAAAGCAAAATCCACAAATCCCCTATTTGCTTCTGCTAAGGGACATATAAGAACCTGATTCAAAATAGGGTTTTTCTCAAAAATGGGATTACATCAACATAATAATGTGCACAGACCCGCATGAACACAGGTTCCCACGCCTGTCCCAAATATGGGATTCAAAATCCCAAGATTGGGACGGTTCTTAGATTATAGTCCGTATTTCGCTAATCTCCGGTACAAAGTGCTTCGAGGTAAGTCCAGTAGGCGCGCTGCTTCGTCTTTATCCCCACCCACCCGTTCCAGCACCTGACAGAGATACTGTCGTTCATAATGTGCCAACGCCTCTTCCAACGGCAAGAGGGTGTCATCACTCATATCTGTCTCATCGTCCAGATGGGGTACAAAATCAGTGGCATTCAACTTAGATTGTTCCGTCAGAAGGAATACGCGCTTGAGCAGTGATTTGAGTTCACGTACGTTTCCGGGCCAAGGGTATTTTTCCAATAAGGGATAAACATCCGTTTCAAGCCCAATAGACCGCTGAAATTCAATGATAAATCCTCCCAAGAAGTAATCAGCAAGAGAAGAGATATCAGTACGTCGTTCCCGCAAGGGAGGGAGGTAAATCGGCAGGGTGTTAAGCCGGTAAAATAGGTCTGACCTGAAGACGCCGTCATGCACCGCTGTTTTCAAACCCCGATTGCTCGCAGCGATAATCCTCACATCAACCAACGTTTCTGTTCCACCCAATGGCAAAATAGTTTTCCTGTCAATGACCCCCAGCAGCTTGGCTTGAAACTCCAACGGTATTTCCCCGATCTCATCTAGGAAGAGGGTCCCACCTACAGCTCGTTGAACCGCACCCTTTCGCGCCTCAGATGCCCCCGTAAACGCACCTTTGGTGTGACCGAAGAGCTCGTTCTCAATGAGCGCGTCGGGAAGTGCCGCACAATTGACCGAAACGAATGGCTGCCCTCGCCGTGCGCTTGCCTGATGAATCAACTGTGCGGCGAGGTCTTTTCCAGTTCCTGTTTCTCCTTCAAGCAGAACCGTTTCATCTGTAGGACCAATTTTGCGAATCAACTCACGCACACGCCGTATCGCAGTGCTTTGCCCGACAAGTCGCATAGCCTGAGAAGTAGATGAATCCGCTGTTTTCTTATGAGATTGCGTGAGTTTTTTCACTGGCCTCCTTTGTCAGTTAATGGAGGGGTGTACATAAATATAGTGCAACAGAAACCGAGTTTTTTCGGCAAAACTCGGTTTCTTTGCACCAAGTCTTAACATGAGCCAAGGCAATAATCAGGGGTTAATAGACGACTCAATCCGTATTCGTATCCCCCGCTTTGATATGAGTGTGCTTGAATTGGAAAGGTGGGAGTAAATATGCTTCTTGGTGAAAGTCCTGCCATGCAAACCGTTCACACGGTCATCGATCAACTCAGCAACAACAGCAAGATACCCGTTCTGATTACAGGTGAAACCGGTGTCGGTAAAGGATTGGTCGCTCAAGCCATTCATTTTGGAGGGCCCCGGGCATCAAAACCGTATGTGTCGGTCAATTGCGGTGCAACTCCCCTTACACTCTGGGAATCCGCTTTCTTTGGCCATGTTCAAGGTGCCTTCACCGGAGCAACTGGAGATCACAAAGGCTATTTTGAAACAGCCGATGGCGGAACGCTGTTTCTCGACGAAATTGGAGAAATGCCTATCGAAAGCCAAGTCAAACTCCTTCAGGTTCTGGACGATAATGTTATCACACCGGTCGGTGCAACGGTGGGCAAAACAGTGGATATCCGGGTGATAGCAGCCACCAATGCGGACCTCCAAGCGAAGGTGGAGGCAGGGCTATTTCGGTCAGATCTCTACAACCGCTTGGATGGCATGGAGATTTGGATCCCACCGTTACGTGAGCGAACAGAGGATATCCCTTCCATTGCTGAATACTACTTGAGTCAGTTTGCGACTCAAATGAAAGTGCAAACCCCATCATTGACTCCTGAAGCCGCGGCGGCTTTGGAGACATACCCCTTCCCGGGGAATGTACGTGAATTGATACACATCATCGAACGTGCCGTGATTGAAAGCAACGGTGAAGCGATTCAACCCAAACATCTGCATTTTCGGTCTTCTCACGTTGGCACCCCTTCCTCTCCAGTGACACAAATTGATGAACCCAGCCCGTTGAATGCCCCTGATTCTGTACCCCACGATATGAGTGAAGTCCCCTTCCTACCATTGAACGAGGCATTGGTGCGTTATGAACGCCAGTATCTCTATCAGGTGTTAGAATGGACAGATGGGAATCGGGCAGAAGCGGCGCGTCTGCTGAATATCCCTCAGCGTACCCTTTACCGCAAATTAGCCAAGTACAATTTGTGAACGCAGGGTCTGCCATAAATGGCAGATGTTTTGCCATTTGTGGCAGAAATTCTACTAAAAGCCTGCCAAAAGTGGCAGAGCTCCTATCCTGAATCCCGTGCTTATCTCCCCCCTTAATAAAAAAAATAAAATAGTGGCGTGGTCGCCTTAATGCAGTCACTGTAAGGATCTCAAGCGTTAGATCGCGACGTAGTGATGGAAGAAATAAGACCCTAGAGGAAAAGTGGTACACAAATTGCTTACGTTAGTTCAGGCGTAAATGGTTTAAGGTGCATTTCTTCCACAGCTAGCAACTTCGATTAACGCGAGGTCTATTTGACATGTTGAACTGTCCTAAACCCACCCATCAATTGTATAAATTCTATTCTGGCGAAAATCTATATGTCGTGGATTTAGATACTCGTCAGGTTATGGAAATAGATCCGCTAATATCGGATATTCTCGATCTTTGTTCCCACTGCACCAACGAGGAAATTCTTGAGCAGTTGGGATCCAAGTACGCGACACAAGATATAGTGGGTGCCCTTGAGATTTTAGAGGTTCAGGCACAACAAGGAATCCTTTTCAGTCCTGAAGATACGCCCTCCAACCTCTCCTTCGGTCAAAGACGGTTGCGAATCTTTGTTCCGATGTCTATCCCTTTCCCCTCAGATATTACCTATGCAGCCAGCGGCGCAATCGTTGGATTTCACTCTACCCTGACGGCACTTTCGCGACACGCGGATATCTATCTCCTCAGCGAAGAGGAAAACGTAGCGGATGGAATCTATGGGACTTCGCTCTCCGAGGAAGACTGGAACGCCTTGCCCAGATATTTGAGGCGTGAAAGGTACGATGGGATTTTCCTCTGTCAGCCGAACAGCTACCATCTGTATCGTTTTTTGCGCGAGAGCCCAGTCCCTGTGGTTGTACGGTGCCACACGCTGCGCGGACGGGGCGGCCAATTCGTGAATCTGATGCTCTTCTTCTATAGTTTGATGAGGGACTTTGACGCATTTATGTGTCCCTCCGATTTTATCAGACGCTTTTACTCGCAGCATCTATTTGATGTGGACCGTTTTGAGGTGATTCCCAACGGTGTTGACACAGAGATGTTTCATCCGATGGACAAGCAGCAGGCAAAAACCCAAGTCGCACGGCTTTTAGGCGTTCCGCAAATAGAAGATCAGAAAATCGTTGGCTTCTTTTCTCGGTTCCAGTTGGAGAAGGGTGCCGCCGTTTTCGTCAAGCTCGCGAAATTGAATCCGGAGGTGCTATTTTTGGTGGTGGCTCCAACCACCGAACTGTGTGCGACGATAAACTTCCCACCAAACCTGATTTATACAGGGCAGCCCCCACGAGAACAACTCCCTTTATTCATCAATGCGTTTGATATTTACTGCCTTCCGTCTATGGTGGGGGAAGAAACCTTCGGCAATGCTGTCTTGGAAGCACTGAGTTGTGGTGTGCCTCCGGTTCTGCCCCGTTTTGCCGCCTTTGCTGAATTAATCGGAGATGGGGGGCTTATTGTTGATGCGGAAAGCTACCCCCAAGAAATCGGGAGTTTCGCCGGGTACGCCCCTCCAGAGCAACTTTCAAAAGGAATAATAGAACTGCTTCACGAAGACGAAAAACGGATAGATCTATCCAAGCGTGCCAGAAAACGGGCACTAGAATATAGTTGGGATTTACAATCCCAGCGGCTGATTCAGCTCTTTCTGAAGTTAAAACAGAAGCAGGAGATAACCGGTCAATCGAGCTATCCTGTGCGCTTTGCTCCTCACTATAACTTCGCTCAACAAAAGTTGGATCTCCGCGCATTTTTGGTGAATATGACCTCTGAGGAGATGGAGTATCAACTCATGGAGCCGGCTTATCCACAATCCGTTGTGGAGGGAATTGGGCTTTCGTTACTGAAGACGTACACACCGCATGAAATCGAGGCTGTGTTGAAACACCTTTGCAAAGACAGTGAGGTTGCAAGGGAGATACTTTCCCGACTTAGAGGCTTTATGAATGCAATAGGGTAGGAGGGTTATAGTCATGTTGTCGTTTCCAGTAAAACTGCATCACCAACATCGATTCCAACACGATGGCCAGTGGTACGTTGTCGATCTGGGGGTTGGTGAAGTTGTACCGATTGACCCCGTTATGAATGACATCTTGGATTGTTGCGAGACCTTGACATTTCACGCTTTAGTGAGACAACTGAGACAGAAGTACTTAAAGCAGGCAATTTTTGAAGGGGTCAGGAAGTTAGAAGAGCTCGCTGCAATCGGACTTCTTATTGCTCAAACCTCCCCTAACCTACCTTCAGAGCCCGAAAAATCTCAGCAACGCCGGCTGCGGGTGTTTGTGTTACATAGTATTTCTGAACCGGATCTCTATCTTCAAGATAGTTATGCTTTCCTCCAATCTCTATCACAACACGCTGAAATCAGCTACGCGCTCTTTGACGCAACCGAACTCCCAACCGAACTTCAAGGGGCGGGCATTGAGGTTGCTTCAATACAAACGGATCCTGATCATTCGTTGGCAAGATACCTAAACAGTTTAACCGATTCTTACGATGCACTACTACTGCTGAAAGCGGAGTACTTACGAGATTTGCAACTGTTTGAGTGTACCGATCTCCCGGTGGCTATTCGGGTCTCTGGCGATATGGAGGGGACAACAACGGTGGGACGCATCCGTGGAATACCACAGGTTGAAACAACGATTAACGGTATCTTGGCGAAGCAGGCTGCCATGAGACCCTACGATGCAGTTGTGCTAGAACGTCCTTGGCTACGCGAACTATTTTCCAAGCTGTTAGGGCACACAGAGGGAGTGCATCTAATCCCACCGCCAGCGGATACCCAAGCGAACGCTCGGCAAGAGGAGTCAATCCGCTCCTATTTGAGCGATTTATTTAAGGTAGACTTAACCTCCATTGAATCACAGGAGGGAGTTGACAACTACGGTTGGGATCATGTCGCAGAGGGGTATACCCAACTCCTTGAGCAATTGGTCGAGCGGCATGCCCGTTATTCACCGAATGCCGTTCCCTCACCGTTCGGGTTCTGTCAAGGCTACGACCCGACGAACAGAAAGGTATCGTCCCAAGCGGTTATGTTTCCTAGCCTGCTAAAGGGTGATATGACGACTGCTATTGTACATGCGCTGAGTAGAAACCATAGACCAAGAGAGATAGCGTTATTGCTTGAAACTATTTGTACCCCAGAGCAGGCAGTGCAAATTAAAGGCACCTTGGTCTCCTAGCGGGGCGACTGTAGTTCGGTGATGAATCGGGATTCAAAGCAACTGGACACTGTTGCCAACCCTGGTCTCTCCGTTCCGAGAGCAGGCGGAACGGACGCCCGATAAATCGGGATTAAGAAACGGGCAACTACGAAATCTGGAGCGTGTAAGTCCTGAACTAGCTTTGAGAAAGAAGGAGGCACAACAGATGCAACGGAGATACAGTCTCGCACATTTCATTTTAGTCAGCGTTATAGCCTTGGTGCTGACATCGCTGATGATAGGCGTTGACGCACAGGCACAGATTGCCTTCGTGTCTGATAGGGATGGGAACGAGGACATCTACGTGATGGACACCGATGGAAAGAATCAGCGAAAACTCACCAATCATCCCGAAGATGAGGACGATCTCTCATGGTCACCGGACGGTAAACAGATTGCCTTCGAGAGGGACTGGGAAATCTACGTGATGGACGACGATGGTGGAAATCAATTAAACCTCACAAACAATCCGGCGGAGGACTTTCACACTTCATGGTCTCCTGGCGGTAAACGCATTGCCTTCGTGTCTGATAGAGATGGGAACAGTGAAATCTACGTGATGGACACCGATGGGCAGAATCCTCAAAGACTCACAGATAATCCGGCGGTTGACCATTCTCCCTCTTGGTCCCCTGACGGCAAACGCATTGCCTTCGTGTCTGATAGGGAGGGGAACGAGGACATCTACGTGATGGACATTGATGGTGGTAATCGTCGAAAACTCACTCAACACCGTCGTGGTGATGGGGCACCCTCTTGGTCTTCCGATGGCAAACAGATTGCCTTCGCGTCTAATAGAGGGCGTTGGAACATCTTCGTGATGGATGCCGATGGACAAAATCCTCGCAACCTCACCAAAGATGGCGATGCTTGGGGCTACTTTGATCCCTTTTGGTCCCCCGACGGCAAACGCATTGCCTTCTCTCACGTCGGAAGGAATGGAAAGGCGGACATCTATGTGATGGATGCCGATGGACAAAATCCTCGCAACCTCACCAACAACCCTTTAGCATTTGACTATGAACCTGCTTGGTATCGATCTGCGTTTGCAGTTGCGCCCGCTGGTAAGCAATTCACGATGTGGGGGTGGCTCAAACAGGTCGTCCGATAGATATAGGACTTACGCACTTTAGTAGGGAACAACGAGCGTTGTTCCCTACGAACTTCTTGATGGAGCCGCTATTGTAGTTGCCCGCCTGTCCCGATTTATCGGGGATTCATCGGGCGTTGGAAATTGCGTTCTACGGCGATGAATCGCCAAACTACCTCCTGATAAGGGAGCAGGGGGGTTGGGTTTGAACGTTCAACTGCGTAAGTCCTAATTTGGTTATTTCTAATGGGTGTCGAGTTTGGAAACTCGACCTACAGGCTATCTAGGCAACTTGCGTTATTATAATATTAAGGAGTAAAAGATGGCAGATACATTATTGAACATTCAACCGCTCACACCACCACAGAAAACAGGTCCGCGAGAATGGATCACAATCACCTTGGATCCGAAACTCTACCCGTTGAATATTGTCTTACTCGCTGCGTATGAGCTAATAAGCAAAAAACTGGCAATTCGCATCGAAGGTAATTCGGGAGAACACATACAGGTAAGGTTGAGTTTCGGGGGTCAGGAGACCTCCGCCGATGAGTGGGGACAGCTATTCCAGCAAAAACTGATGGAGGTAACGTTGAAGGAACATCAGTGGGGACAAAAGGCTGATGTAAGGGAGTATCTGCTGACGGCTGCCATTTCCTACGATGAAGCCTTGGTTAATCCGCCCCCGGATCTGCTCCGTCGGGGTGAGGAAGAGAAATGTGTGGAAAAACTGACCTACACACTGACCGAGGATAAAATAGGAAACCTACTATGCCTGATAGATATTGGAAGGGTTGGACTGGCTCAGGTATTACCTAAAATTTTGCAGGTCTCGGACGAATTAAAGGGGATTTGCCATTTCTTTCCACAAAGAGTGGAGGGAACCCAAATTCTTTGTGAGGTTGTGCCTATAAACAGGACTGAGATACCCATTATGAAAAACAGAATTCGCACTGAACTTGGGCACCTAAGCCGTTCACAGCAAAGTAGGTAGTTACTGTTCGACAATCTGGAGATTCGCGAAAATCAATTGCTTGGTTATGATACCACTTTCTACAATTAAGAAGGAGAAATCATGTTTACGCAATTTGAGATGTCCGTCCCCAAACAGCCCGTTTCAGAACAACCTGAATATCGGGTCAATGAATACTTCACTTACGCGCTCACCGAGGACAAAACTCTGGTAACAACGCGACATAGTGCGTGGATCATCTTGGATGACGGTGAGTATCAACTATTGAAAGAACACAGGTTGTCTGAAGATCTGGAGTTATACGCCGTCTTGGAAGGGCTCGGAATTATCTTGACCACACATAATCTGCCGGATGTTGTTCAAGCAATTCGTAATAGATATACCTCCTTGGTGAGTGTGCCGAACACACTGATTATGGTCCCGACCAATCGGTGTAATGCGAGATGTACCTATTGCCACTCTAAATCGGAGCTGGCAACGGACCCAAGTTGGGATATGAGTGAGGAGGTCATGTACAAAACAATTGATTTCTTCCTATCTATCCCGGACATCGGTATTCACCGTGAGATCCACTTCCAAGGGGGTGAGCCGCTTATCCGTTACGATTTGATTCAAAGAGCAATGGACTATACCATGCAGGCAGCTGAGGAGAGAGGGGTTACAGTTCCCGGATTTGGGATTACCTCAAATATGACGTTGATGAACGATAAAATTGCACAGGACATCAAAAAGCGAGGAAATATCTCCTTGGCGAGCTCCCTAGATGGACCTGAAGCTATTAATGACAAACAGAGATATCTGGCAAGCGGAAAAGGTATGCATAACCGGGTGATTTATTGGGTACAAAAGTTAATGCAGGAGTATGAGCTTTTCGTCAATGTCATGCCTGTCTTGACAGTCAACAATCTTGGTTACGAAGAAGCACTAATCGATCAGTACCTCGAGCTAGGATTACCGGGCATCTATCTCAAATATGTCAGCGTCATGGGACCCCACGAAAGGGCGTGGTCTCTGAAGCTTTCTCCTGAACAGTATGTTGATTTCTGGCAAAAGGGGTTGGAATATATATTAGACATTAATAGGAGTGGTCGATTTTTCTTGGAGGGCGACACAACAATGATGTTGCAAAATATAAAGTTCACCTCACAGGAGTATATGTGTATACGAAGACCGTGCGGAGCAGGGACATCGATGTTAACGGTCAATGAAAAAGGTGATATTTTCCTCTGCGACTTAGGCAGATCCATAGAGATGATGACTTATGGAAATGTCATGACACATACCTATGACGAGGTGGTCACCTCTGATTCAGCAGTAACCCTGAGAGGTATTGCGAGCGAAACCTTGCCCAAGTGTAACTCCTGCGTTTTTAATGGATATTGCGGGCATTGTGTTGTAAGAAGTGTTCGTGAGCATGGAAGTCCATTGCCAGAGGGACCTGATGACTTCGAGTGTGAAGTGGCACTTCAGCGGTGGCCCTATCTCTTCAAGAAATTGATGGACCCGCAAGATGCAACAATTTTAACCGGTTGGGTGGATAGTTTTCGTAATTCCGTATCAGCAAAGCCTCGAAATTCTGTATCAGTCGGCACCTGAACAGGATCGATCATTTTTGATTGTGATTAACACTTTCGCTCATGTTAATAGCGCGAAGAAACCGAGTTTTTTCGGAAAAACTCGGTTTCTCTGATCTGCTCTGTACTTTTTTTTGACATCAGCCAACACTTTTAGACAACCAAATTTCTTGAAAAAGGAGAACAGCCATGGATCTCTATCAAACTTTCATTATTCTTGTTCTGATTGCGTGTTCCATCTACACGAGTTATACGGATGCCAAATATAAAAAGATAAAAAATATCGCTAGCTTGGGATTGATTGGATTCGGAATACTCAATCACACTATCTATTTTCTGATAGGTGGGGTAGAAGCCGAACAGCGTCTTGTACCAAATCTCAGCATAATATTTTGGGGCGGTCTGTTTGGCGTGATGCTCTATCTTCTCGGCATTTGGTCCGCAGGGGACGCTAAACTCTTTTGGGGATTTTCAGTGGCGGCACCTCCCATGTTATTTCGGGCTATCCCAGCTTCTAGCACCCCATTCCCTATTGTGATGCTGATAAACATATTTCTGGTGTACCTACTCTTTGTACTGCCGTCTATCCTATTAAGAACATCAAGGGAGGAAAAAAGGGTCGCTTTCCTCGAAAATATAAAAAATATGGAGGCTTTCAAGAATACGCTAAAACGGGTATTTGTGGATTTTCCATTCTTCCTGCTCGTTCTTTATAGTTCGACGGGTCTCGTTAGTCATTTTTTGATGCCACGCGGCATTTTTATAAACGAGTTTTTACAGGGAATTGCTATCATTGTCTTTCTCGTCTGGTTCAACCGGTTTATAACGAAGAAGGGGCTCGACATCTACAAGACCCTAATTGTCCTGTTGATATGTTGTGTGGGATTGTTTCTTATTCCCGTTTTTCGAGAGAGATGTATGGTATTAGCCCCCATTGTTTTTGTTGTCTTTTTCCTCCGGTCATTCTTTTTGGACTTGGGATCGAAGGCATTTGTGGAAGAGACAAATTGGGGTGATTTGACCGAGGGAGTTATACCCGCGGAACGTATCACTCAAACAGCAAATCCAGATGGGCAGATCCAATATGAGAAAGAATCTGCTATATTTCCGACACGCAAAAAACACAATGTCATATTAGATGTATCTTCCAAAGGCATGTCTGAAAATGAAATCAGAGAGATACAGGCCCTGTCGAAAAATAGTGCCTTTCAAGACATTGCCGACACAATAAAGATTCAACAACACTGTAGTCTGGCTGTGTTTATCTGCTTAGGTGGACTATTGACCATACTCTGCAAGGAGATTTTAATCAATTATCTTCTGTATTTATGGGGGAGTTTATTAGGATAACCCGAGTTGCTAGGGAGTCCATAAGTCGATTTTCCATACTCGACAACTACTATAAATGCCCCAATTTACTGGGACTGTAGGTAACAACTTAGATTAGGATAAAAACCTAGTTTCTACTACCGATATTCGGCTTCTTGTATGTTCTTTCCAAAACAGCCATTTATGTCGTGGGTTGTTCATCTGAACAGCTTACATGGGGGGAGCAGTTACTTTTTCTCCCTCAACTCAACAAAAAGGAAGGAGGTGAATAAAAATGGCAGTCCGAAATCTAACCCAATTCACAGCTACCGCCCAAAAGGGTTTGAAAGAATTCTTGCAGGCGGAGGACGGAGGGACTGGCAAGCGGACAGCACTGTCAATGGGTTTGTTGGTTGGCGGTGTTGTAATGATGCAACATTTAGCAGCGCAACGCGCAGAGGCGTTGGAGTGTCTGTACGCACAAGCTTGCCCAAGCACCGATGAGTGCTTTAGTGCCAACGTAGATGTCGGAGAGTGTATTCCGGATCGGGGGGGATGTCCTAATCCTGCAAACAGGATCAATGAGCTAGACTGCGACTAGCAAGCGGACATTACTCTCAATAGAATTGTTGGTTGGCAGTGCTGTAATGACGCAACATTTGGCAGTGCCAACCGCAGCAGCACTTCTTTGGAAGTGTGAGTACGTACATGATTGTCCGATCACCGATGATTGTGTTAATACCAACAAGCAAACGGCGGGTTGCGACATTCTAAGTTACTTCACCGGGAGACGTAATCTCCTCATTGGCAGCACCTCAGATCGGTCCTGCCTTGAATAGTAGCCGGAGATGGATTGGGATTAAAATCTCAATCCATCTCCGGCTGAAAAATGGATGAAGGAGGGAAATAATGAAACTCTCATTGCTGAAACAGAGGGGGCATTTCTGCTATCTTCATAGCGGGCTTTTGGCACTTGCTGTGTGTCTTCTCTCAGTATCGACAAGTCTCGCGCAACTTGCTGACACAAGGATCGCTTTTATGTCCAACCGCAGTAACTGGAGGAATGGCGAAATTTACCTGATGAGTCCCGATGGGAAACAGATTCGCCAACTCACCGAACAGGCAGGATTTGATGAGGAGCCCGCTTGGTCTCCAGATGGAAAAAAGATCACCTTTGTGTCATATCGAGATCTGAAACCAATCCCTAAAGATGGAATCTGGCGCGGAGAAATCTATCTGATGAATGCCGATGGCTCGAATCCTACCAACCTGACTCGATTGGTAGAAAGAGCAGATGGGGTTTCTTCTTGGTCTCCGGACGGACAACAGATTGCCTTTACATCCGCTGAACTCTTCACCGAGGATGTTCTCGCCAACTCGGATATTTTCGTGATGGATGCTGATGGTGCCAATCCCATTAACATTACCAATCATGACGCGCTAGACCAGACCCCGGATTGGTCGCCGGACGGGAGGCGGATTACATTCGCCTCTAACCGTGACCGAAACTGGGAAATCTACCTGATGAACCCTGATGGTGCTAATCCCATAAACCTCACCAATCACTTAGCGAGAGACGGTAGACCGGATTGGTCGCCGGACGGGCAGCAGATTGCCTTCTCCTCTGACCGCGAGGGAAACTTAGAAATCTATGTGATGAGTGCCAACGGTGCTAACCCCATTAACATCACCAATCACCCGGCTGAAGACGATAACCCCTCTTGGTCACCAGATGGAATGCGGATTGCCTTCTCTTCTTATCGTGACGGAAACTTAGAAATCTATGTGATGAGTGCCAACGGTGCTAATCCTATTAACATCACCAATCACCCTGATTGGGATCGCGGTCCTTCGTGGAGTCCTGCCCCTACTTTAAGCGTTCCCTCAAACGAGAGGTTGGCGACCTTATGGGGAAAAGTCAAGCGCATCAATACCTACGGGGTGAAGTAAAATCTGTGAGGTACTTCGTGAATAAATAAAGGAGGGAAACAATGAAACGCACATTGCTGAAACTGCGGAGGCGGACATGCTACTTTTATAGCGGACTTTTGATGCTCGCTGTGAACTTTCTCTTGGCATCAGCAAGTTTGGCACAAAACGGTGATACAAGGATTGCCTTTATGTCCAACCGCAGTGGGAATGGCGAAATTTACCTGATGAATCCTGATGGGAAGCGACTCCGCCGACTCACCAAACACCCTCAATATGACGCGGTACCTGCTTGGTCCCCTGATGGGCAGAAAATTACCTTTATGTCATTTCGGGACGAGCACCGGTTGCCGATAGGAAGAATGATCCTCGCTGAGATTTATCTGATGAACCCCGATGGCACCAATCCCATCAACTTAACTCAGTCGGCAGAAAGAGCAGATGGGGTTTCCTCTTGGTCGCCAAACGGAAAACAGATTGCATTTGCGTCAGGTGAGCACTTCAAGCATCGCGGTGGATTCCGCTGGAATATTTGGGTGATGGATGCAGATGGGGGCAATCCCCGTGCCCTAGCCAACCATGATGCCGGCGACGGGAGTCCGGATTGGTCCCCGGACGGGAGGCAGATTGCATTCCACTCTGAACGCAACCGAGACTGGGAATTCGAGTTCCCAGCGAATTTGGAAATCTATGTGATGAACGCTGACGGCACCAACCTCATCAACCTCACCAATCACCCAGCTGAAGACCGTAGTCCCGATTGGTCACCGGACGGAATGCAGATTGCATTTGAGTCTAATCGTGACGGAAACGTAGAAATTTATGTGATGAATGCTGACGGCACCAACCCCATCAACCTCACCAATCACCCGGCTGAAGACCGTAGCCCCGATTGGTCCCCGGACGGAATGCAGATTGCATTCCACTCTGAACGTGACAGGAAAGATAACGATGACAAAAACGTAGAAATCTATGTGATGAGCACTGACGGGACTAACCCCATCAACCTCACCAATCACCCCGCTGTAGACAGGGGTCCCTCATGGAAACTCATTCGTCCCTTAGGTGTTGCCTCAAACGGGAGATTGGCAACCTTATGGGGAAAAGTCAAGCGTACCCGGTAAAACAGTAAGGAGAGAACTCAGATGCAAGTGAAATATCCGGCGAAGGCAGCCAAATGGCAACCTCAGTATATCGGCTTTGACACTAAGCGGGTAAAGATTGATGTAGATACCCGAATCTTTTCTCCTCCTATCATTGAACGTACCCTTTCTATGCTGAGTGATCAGGTCGAGGGCGCAGAATTTGAGGAACATGATTCATCTCGATTGACGATTCATCTGTCCTTCTTTAGTGATATTGGAGAGGGGGAGATAGAGGACCTATTTTACGCGAAATTGATTTGTGCTAGTGTTATGTTGCTAACCTTTGAAAAAACAGCAAACATACGAGAATTATTCTACCAGACCGCCCAATTTGCAACGACCAATTTTCAAAACCAACTTAATCATTACAGAGGAATGATAACCAATCAGGAAACCATTTCGGAGCAATCGTCATGAAAAAACGATGGACCATCGCTTTAGTTTTTGTTGGAATTTCAGTTATTGTTGCATTGTACTATCTGCTACGTTCACAAAGTTCAACCCAACCGGTAACGTCCAATCGGTCGAATTCTCAGCCGCTACAGGGCGAAGATATTATCACGATTCTGTATACCGGCAATACCCAAAGCTACATTGAACCGTGTGGCTGCTACCCAGGACAATCCGGCGGTGTTGCGCGGCGGGCGACGCTTATCGAACGAATCAGAGGACAGCGTCCGGACCTCTTGCTGGTGGATGCAGGAGGAAACTTCGACGGGGAGAACCGTCTCGACGAACTCAGGGCGCGAGCGAATATGGAAGCGATGAAAGCGATGGGCTACGATGCGATTCTGTTTACCCCGGAAGAGCTGCGATTTGGGACAGATTTCCCAACGCAGATTGCGGCTGAACTACAATTACCATTTATATCAACAACTTCGTCTCCTTTACAGGGAAGTGACGGTGTAATTCAGCAAGACTTTATTAAGGAGACACCGCTACATAAGTCCCTCGTTTTGGGGGTTAGTTCAGTTGATGATCAGGGTCTGGAACACCTATCAGATACACTAGCCCATCAAATAGGAAAGCGAAAAGGGGAAGATACCACCGTCATACTGCTCAGTGGATTGGAAAAGAAAGATAATCGCTGGATTGCTCGTCGAGTTGAAGAGATAGACGTTATCATCAGTATGCAGCCCAAAGAGCGTGGAATTCAATTTGAACGGATCGGTCAAACTGTAGTGGCTTACTGCACCCCTCACGGTGAAACGCTCGGTCAAATTGATTTGAAACTTGACGAACACGGGAAAATCGCCGATTTTCGAGTTCAAGAGCATTTTATGGATGAGACGGTTCCAGACCATGGGGCAGTACGCACTATCTTAAATGACTTTTACCACAAGGTTGCCGTTGATGAGGCACTCCAAGCACTCGGCAAACCACTGTTCACCAGTGAACAGCTTGAAAGTGATAAAAGAAACAGCTATGTTGGCAGCACTGCGTGCCAAACGTGTCATCAATCTGAATTTAACCAGTGGAAAACAACCAGACACGCTTTCGCTTTTAATACACTCTTGAAAGCCCAAAAACATTTCTATCCGGATTGTGTCTCCTGTCATGTTGTGGGGTTTGGATATCAAACCGGGTATACCGTACGGGAGGATCAAGATCATTTTCGGAATGTGGGGTGTGAGACATGCCACGGACCGGGGGGCAAACATATCGTACAGCCCTCCAATCAGAACATTCGAGGGACAGTTGAGAAGAAAATTTGTCTGGAGTGCCACAACCAAAAACATTCCCCGGGTTTCCACGAGCGAATTGATTTGGCTATACCAAAGGTCGACCACACCCAGACAACGCCAGATATCCGCGATACACTGATAACACAAATAAAGGGACAGAAAAAAACACAGATGGAGTTGTATGTCATGAGTCTGTGTCCGTTTGCAGCAACCGTTAAAAAGCAGATTCTTCCGCTCGTGAAACGTTATCGATCCCAGATTGATTTCACACTATTTTACATCGCTGATGACCTCGGTAGACCGGCAGATGGCTTGATGGGTTTTGATAGCCTACACGGCATTCCAGAGATAGAAGAAAACATTCGCCAGTTGGTGATTGCCAAATACTATCCCGATAAACTTCTGGATTACCTGCTCTGCCACGCTAAACATTATCGCACAATGGAGGGTTGGAGAGGGTGCGCGACAAGGCTCGGCATTGATGCGGCAAACGTCGAAAAAATTAGTCAGACTCAAGAAGGGTTATCGCTTCTAAGGGATAACATTAAGAATCAGGGATTATCAATCAAGGACTCGCCAACATTAATCGTCAACGGAACGGTTTATAAGAGCAAACAGTTTGGTCTCCAGTATTGTAGCGGAGATGCTCAAAGAAACCAAGATGAATATGCGGAACAAATTGTCCCCATCACTTTAGATCCCGAAAAAGCTATAAACCCGGAGTCCTTTGAATTATCTGCAAATCAGAGGGATTATCTGGAGGAGGTCTTTCCTACGATTAAAAAGACAGTTGCCAAGAAATCCGCCGAAAGCCGAGCATTGCTATACGACCTTGAATTACAGGGGCAACTCCAACAAATCGCCGATAATCTACAAGAGTTGTTGGATCAAGATTCAAACAATCCTTATCTATCAATGTTACTTGGGGAAGTTTATCGCATCCAAATGGCGGATCAGGAAGCCATAGAGATGCACTCCAAAACCGGATCAATTTTGAACAATCAGTGGACGGTGATAGGTCCATGGCCAACTAAAGAAAACTTCTTGGGATTGACAGCCTTTAATAAGGTTTTACCTCCTGAAAAACAGATAGCGTTTAGGGAAAACTACAAAGCGGTAAGCAAGTCGAGGAACCGATCAATAGAGATGGACGTTGGTTGGGTGAAGCCGGATTTTGATATTGTGCAGAGCTACGTCGACATAAGAAGTGTCCTTAGGGCAAGCACAATGGCGTGTTATGCGGTCTGCTACCTGAAATTGCCGTCGTCAATGGAAGTGCAGATGCGGATTGGCGTCAATGGTGCAATCAAGGTCTGGGTGAACGATAAACTCTCGTTTGTCAATCCTGACGTAAAACGGTTGAAAATTGATGACCACATCGTTCCAGTCAAATTCAATAAGGGTTCAAACAAAGTTCTGGTAAAAGTTGTCCAGAGGGGATTTAAAGCAACTGGGTTTCTCATGCGATTAACGGATCAGGATGGTAAGCCGCTTCGCGGTGTGGAAACCGTTTTGCCGCCTGAAACCTCTCGTCTGCCGAAAAGGTATACACACTCGTGGCGGGTTATTGCCGATCGATCCAAGTAGAATGGTTGGTATTGTTCATTGGTTCCGTTCAACCCGACCTACATAGTACAAAAATAAATCAGATTTTTGCCCTAATCACGTATCGTAGTTGTAAAAAATCGTTCCCCTTTCAGATTAAGCCGACAATTCGGTTTAGGATAGCAAATAGCTTACTACAATTTGCTTTTATCTATAAGTGGTGATATATCAGTTTTTTATTTAACTCCTTAAAACAGCCATTGATCTTGTGGGCTGCTAATCTTAACAGCCTACATAGGGGAGCCGTTGCTTTGTCTCCCCAGCTCAATAAAAAGGAGGTGAATAAAATGGCAGTCCGAAATCTAACCCAATTCACGGCTACCGCCCAAAAGGGTTTGAAAGAATTCTTGCAGGCGGAGGATGGCGGGACTGGAAAGCGAACAGCTTTGTCAATGGGGTTGTTGGTTGGTGGTGCTGTAATGATGCAACATTTAGCGGCGCAACCTGCAGCGGCGGATGCGACCTGTCTGTATGCACAAGCTTGTCCAAGCACCGATGAATGCTTTCTTGCCTTCAATCAACCTAACGAGTGTGGTGGTGGCCCTCCATGTCCTGATATAGATGCCCTCCATCCCGAAGACTGCGACTAGCAAGCAGACGTTGCTCTCAACGGAATTGTTAGTTGACAGTGCAAACCGCAGCAGCACTTCTCTGGAAGTGTGAGTATGTACAAACTCGTTCGACCACTGATGGTTGCGTCAATATCAACAAGCAAATGGTGAATTTGAGGCATTCAAAGTCACCTAACCGGGAGATGTAATCCCATTATTAAGCATTGTTGGTAGATGGAGATGGATTGGGGTTAAAATCTCAATCCATCTTCGTCTGAAAATATGGATAAAGGAGGAAGACGATGAAACTCGCATTGCTGAAACCGCGGAGATGGAGATGCTTCCTTCATGGCGGGCTTTTGGCTCTCGCTGGGTGCCTTCTCTTGGCATCGACAAATCTGGCACAAACCGCTGACACGAGGATTGTCTTTATGTCCAATCGCAGTGGGAATGGTGAAATTTACCTGATGAACCCCGATGGGAAACGAGTTCGCCGACTCACCAAACATCCTGAATATGACGGTAAGCCTGCTTTGTCCCCTGATGGACAGAAGATTGCCTTTATGTCGTTTCGGGATAAACACCAATTGCCGGGCTGGCAAAGGATCTTCGGTGAGATTTATGTGATGAATGCCGATGGCACCCATCCCATTAACCTGACTCAAGCACCAGAAAGACGAGATCTTTCTTCTTCTTGGTCACCGGATGGCAAACAAATTACCTTTATATCAGCCGAGCCCTTCGTTTCGGATATCTGGGTGATGGATGCAGATGGGGGGAATCCTCATAATCTAACCAACGATAACGCTCAATACGCGGCTCCCGCTTGGTCTCCGGACGGACAGCAGATTGCCTTTCACTCCAACCGCAACAGAGACTGGGAGTTCGATGCGATGAATTGGGAAGTCTATGTGATGAATGCTGATGGCACCAACCTTATCAACCTGACCAATCACCCAGCTGGGGATGGTAGACCGGATTGGTCGTCGGACGGGAAACAGATTGCATTCATTTCTGACCGTGATAAAAAAGATGACGATGATGAAAACTGGGAAATCTATGTGATGAACGCTGACGGGACTAATCCTATTAACCTTACTAATCACCCAGCTACAGACGATCTGCCTTCCTGGTCGCCAAATGGGAAACAAATTGCCTTCCACTCTGACCGTGATAAAAAAGATGACGATGATGAAAACTGGGAAATCTATGTGATGAACGCTGACGGGACTACACCCATTAACCTTACCAATCACCCAGCTACAGACAAGAGTCCTTCGTGGGGGTCTGTCCGTCCCTTAGATGTTGCCTCAGAGGGAAAATTGGCGACCTTATGGGGAAAAGTCAAGCGCACCAATACCTACAGGGTGAAGCAGAATTTGGGAGGAACTTGACAGATAGATAAAGGAGGGAAACGATGAAACTCGCATTGCTGAACCAGCGGAGGTCAGCAGGCTATCTTCACGGCGGACTTTTGGCTCTCGCTGGGTGCCTCCTCTTGACATCGACAAGTCTGGCACAACTCAACAACACGGGGATTGCCTTTGTGTCTGACCGTATCGACTGGAGGAATCGCGAAATTTATCTGATGCACCCCGATGGGAAACAAATCCGCCAACTCACCGAACAGGCTGGATTTGACGAGGAGCCCGCTTGGTCCCCTGATGGGAAACGGATCACCTTTGTGTCATATCGAGATCTGAAACGAATTCCTAAACGCGGAGTTATCCCTGGTGAAATCTATGTGATGAATGCCGATGGCACTCATCCCATTAACCTGACTCAAGCACCAGAAAGACCGGATGGGGTTTCCTCTTGGTCACCGGACGGAAAACAGATTGCCTTTACATCCGCTGAAATCTTCAATGGACATACTCTCGTCAACTCCGATATTTGGGTGATGGATGCAGATGGGGGGAATCCCATTAACCTTACCAACCATGACGCCCTAGACCAGACACCGGATTGGTCCCCAAACAGACAGCGGATTGCCTTCGCTTCTCTCCGTGACGGTAACTGGGAAATCTATGTGATGAATGCTGACGGGACTAACCCCATTAACCTTACCAATCACCCAGCTGGAGACGGTAGACCGGATTGGTCACCGGACGGGAATCAGATTGCCTTCTCCTCTGACCGTGACGGTAACTTAGAAATCTATGTGATGAACGCCAATGGTGGCAACCCCATTAACCTCACCGATCACCCAGCAGAAGATAATCACTCTTCTTGGTCGCCAGATGGAACACGGATTGCTTTTGAATCTTACCGGGACGAAAATTGGGAAATCTATGTGATGGATGCTGACGGGGCAGACCCCATTAACCTCACCCAAGACCCTAGCTGGGACGCTCACCCTTCGTGGGGAGGCACCCCGACCTTAAGCGTTGCCTCAAACAGGAAATTGTCAACCTTATGGGGAAAAGTCAAGCGCGCCCGATAACACAGTTAGGAGACAATTCAGATGCAGGTAAAATATCCAGCAAAGGCAGCCAAATGGCAACCTCAGTACATCGGTTTTGACACCAAGCAGGTAAAGATTGATGTAGATACCCGAATCTTTTTTCAACCTGTCATTGAATGTCCCCTTTCTATGCTTAGCGATCAGGTCGAACAGGTCGATTTGAGGAACATGACTTCCCTTGATTAACCATTCATCTGTCTGCC
Organism: Candidatus Poribacteria bacterium; assembly: GCA_965208425.1. GTDB lineage: Bacteria > Poribacteria > WGA-4E > WGA-4E > PCPOR2b > PCPOR2b. Next base: position 2,420,046 of record OZ242335.1, read on the forward strand.
TTCTTAAACGATCGTAACAATCTTGGCAGAGGAAATTGTGATGGAACCAAAAAAAATGAAAGCTGCCATCCTTGCCGCCCAACATCAACCGTTGGTGATAGACGACATTGAACTCCCAAAAGAGCTCTCGATTGGACAGGTCCTTGTGCGGGTCTGCTACAGTAGCATTTGTGGGTCGCAAATCGGTGAAATCCAAGGTATCAAAGGCGCGGATCCATATCTCCCACACCTACTGGGACACGAAGGCAGTGGTGTGGTGGAAGCAATTGGTCCGGGTGTTTCGATGGTGTGCCTCGGGGACCATGTGGTTATGCAGGCGAAGGACGGGGATGGTATCAGGTCGAGCGTACCGCAATATAGATGGAGAGGTAGCGGATTAAATGCCGGTTGGGTTACGACATTTAACGAGTACGCGGTCGTCTCTGAAAGTCGATTGACACCGATACCAAAAGGCTTTGACCTGAAAATTGCCCCGCTGCTTGGCTGTGCAATTTTAACGGGGTTCGGTGCGGTTGAGAATACGGTTCAACCGAAGATAGGGGAATCGGTTGTCGTTTTTGGGGTCGGTGGTGTTGGGTTGAGTGTTGTACAGGCAGCAAGTTTAGTCTCTGCCCATCCGATTATTGCGGTGGACCTCTCTAAGAGCAAGCTGCAACTGGCAGCCCGATTGGGCGCGACGCTGGGGGTAGATGCGACAAAACAGGATCCCAGAGATGTTATTTATGAGATGCTTGGCGATGCGGGGGCGGATCACACCATCGTTTGCACCGAAAATCTCGAAGCCCTTGAAATCGCTTATGAAGTCACAAAGACAAACGGGCAGACAATTTTTCTCGGTCTGCCATCCTCAAAGGGGCATGTTAGTCTGCCGGTCATGCCTCTCCATTACGGAAGGATCGTCACCGGGGCTTTGATTGGGGAAAGTCAACCAAGCGAGGCGATTCCGCGCTATACTCGGTTAATTGAGGCAGGTGAACTCCAACTCAAAGAGATGATTACCGACACCTTCTCATTGGAGGAGATCAATGGTGCCGTTGATAAAATGATGCACGGGACTATTGATGGCAGATGTTTAATTGAAGTTAATCCGTAGCTTAACCTTTTTCTTGAGGCTCATGTAAAAAGAAAGTGCAATGCACTAAGAGAAACCGAGTTTTGCGGAAAAAACTCGGTTCTTTGCACTAAATCTTAACATAAGCGTTTCTTGAAATGGAGGTGCCTTTATGAAAGTCCTTGTCACCGGCGGTGCTGGATTCATCGGTTCTCATATTGCAGACCTATTATTAGCATCCGGTTATCACGTCCGAATCCTTGATAACCTCCAGAAACCGACCCATCTAACGGGAAAGCCAAACTACCTTCCCGAAGATGTCGAGTTTATAGAGGGGGATGTGACCGATGAATCTGCGATGAAACAAGCCTTGAAAGGGGTGGGTGTTGTCTTTCATCAAGCCGCGCACCAAGGCTTGCTCCCCGACTTCGGAGCTTTTTTCCATGTCAACAGCGTTGGGACCGCCCGCCTTTTTGAACTGATTGTAAAGCAGGGGTATCCTGTTGAAAAGGTGATTGTTGCCTCTTCGCAGGCGGTGTATGGTGAGGGGAAGTATCGTTGCCAAGATTGCAGGGAATCTTTCTATCCTACCCCTCGCACTCTCAATCAGTTGAAGCGTCAAGATTGGGAAATCAAATGCTCTACTTGTCAAGGAGAGGCGCGCCCCGTAGCGACTGATGAATCCCATCTGAATCCTTCCACACCGTATGCGATGTCCAAGTATACACAGGAGATGATTGCGCTCAGTCTCGGACGGCAATACGCGATTCCCACCGTTGCCCTCAGATATTCGATAACACAGGGACCCCGACAGTCTTTTTTTAATGCCTACTCTGGAATTCTGCGGATTTTCTGCACCCGTTTGATGGCGCATCGTTCTCCTATCCTCTATGAAGACGGACGGATGAAGCGGGACTACGTTCATGTCGATGATGTTGCCAGAGCAAACCTACTGGTCATGGAAAAGGAAGAAACCAATTATCAGGTCTATAACGTCGGCAGTGGGGTTCCGACAATGCAACGTCAGTTTGCATCGGTTTTAGCCCGAAAGATGGGCGTGGAGATTGAACCGGTCATTCCCGGTGAGTTTCGGCTGGGAGATGTCAGGCACATCGTCTCGGACGTGAGCCGATTGCTTGCTCTCGGCTGGCAACCAATAAAAACTATTGATCATATTATAGAGGACTATCTGTCTTGGATACAGACCCAAGGATTGATTAAGGATTATTTTGCCCAAGCGGAACAAATTATGAAGGCAACCGGAGCGGTCAGGTCTGCTAGAAGGAGGTAATTGATATGGTAATCACACGGACACCGATACGAATCAGCTTTGTTGGGGGAGGCACTGACATCGCCAATTTTTATCGTCAATATGGGGGAGAGGTCATCAGCACTGCTATTGATAAATACATCTCTGTCTGCATCACAAGGCGGCGAAATGATCAAATTGCTATCAACACCCCAGACCACCGTGAAACGGTTTCTGACCCTGGCCAAATTCAGCACCCTTTGATTCGAGAGGCGGTGCGAAAAACCTTTCCCCCTGCTAGCGGGGGGGTTAGGGGGGGTGGCATATCTATCACAGTTACTTCCGATATCCCCTCGCGCGGCTGTGGGTTGGGATCGTCGAGTGCATTAACCGTCGGACTGCTCAATGCCCTCTACGCCTATCAGGGAACCGAAATGTCCGCGGAAACGCTCGCGCAGCAAGCGTGTGAGATTGAGATAGAACGCCTGAACCAACCCATCGGGAAGCAGGATCAGTATATCGCCGCTTACGGTGGGTTGAGACGCATTCAGTTCAACAAAGATGAGAGTGTCGATACGCAAGCCATCCCAGTAACCCCCGAAACGATAGCGCGTTTGGAGGAGCACTTCCTCCTATTCTACACGGGGATCCAACGACGCGCCGAGACCATCTTACACGAACAGAAACGTTCTGCGAGTCCCCAGACGCTTCTGCAAATCAAGGAGCTTGTACCGGCGTTTTACGATGTCCTCGTTGAGGGCAACCACAAGGGTTGCCCCTACAAAAATGGCAACCGTGAAGATTGCCTCTGCGAGGTTGGCTACCTGTTACATCACGCTTGGCAGCTAAAGCGTTCCCTCTGTGATAGTATTTCAAACTCGATGCTAGATACTATCTATGAGCGTGCTGTCGCCACGGGTGCGTTGGGCGGTAAGATTCTGGGAGCAGGAGGCGGGGGCTACTTTCTGTTTTATGTTCCCAAAGCGAAACAGGGCCCTGTAACAGCAGCACTTTCTGATCTGGGACTCTCACGGTTGGGGTTCCGCTTTGAACCCAAAGGTAGCCAACTCATTGAAAGTAACGAAACTGAACCGATTATTAAAAAGCAACCACCGCAGGTTGCGGACAGAAGCACTCTAATGAACGTCAATTCCCTCCGCTAATCGCCGATTTCTTGACAGGCAGCCTACGCGGAATCGGATCGGATTAGATGCCCACGCTGTTCACCGCCTTCGAGGACACTACAAAACTGGAAATAGATCAGTTCGTGATCCGCCCATAGCGTATGCTCCACACCCCGCACACACGCCACCATATCCCCCGGCTCAAGCTGCACGGTCTTCGTGATCCCCGTCGGGAGGCGCAGCGTCACCTTTGGAGTTCCCGCCGTGAAGAGCCAATATTCGTCGTAATCGTGATAGTGAAGTTCGACGTCTGAGTTTGCGGGCAGACGATATTCGTGAAGGCTCTCCGAATTGACCGGGTTCAGCAATTCTCCCAACAATCCGGTAATTCGCTCGCCCTTCCCGATATGTACCACACAAAGTAAAGGATCGTCTATACGTTCAGCAACCGATGGCATGGAAAGTCTCCTTAGGTTGTTAGTGATAATCTCATTTCGCTCATGTTAAGAAATAGTGCAAAGAAACCGAGTTTTCAAGAAAAAACTCGGTTTCTCTTCGTTCTTTGTGCTTCCTTTTTACATAAGCCTCTCGTTTTAATTATCTCCAGCGGTCGCGCACCGGCTGCTTCTGCGCCCTAGCGTACAGATCCCGCCACTCGCTGGATCCATCGTTTTCCCGTAGCTCCAAACGTACACCCTCCACATAGGCGGGACCGTTGCCTGCGTTGAAGTACCCAAGCCCTTGGTCCACCATGTGGACGCAGCTTCCGTCTGGATAGACAACCGTTTTGATGACCTCCGGCTCTGGGTGAATCGGTTCGCCATGTTTCTCAAAACCGTCCAACCGCTCTTGAGAAACCCGATATTTTTCGACAGCATCTTCGTCTAACTCAACACCGAGTCCAGGTCCATCAGGAACTTGCTGATAGCCGCCCACCACCTCAATCGGCTTTTTCAGGAGATGATCGCTGTAGATGTTGATGCAACTAATCGTGGGCCAAGTTGCGTGCGTTAGGACCGCGCCCAAGTGGGCGCCCCACGTCGTCGTTAAGCCGTTGCCCACCAACTGCAACCAAAACGGCATCTGCGCTTCAGCACTCAAGGCACCTTGCCGTACAACCTCGGATTTCCCGCCTCCGATAACGTAGCCATCGCAGACCTGCTCACGCATATTGGTGATGTAAGGTGGGCTTCCGAAGTGCATAGCGATCGGTCGGTTGACGGATTGGCGAATCTGTTTGTTGCCCAATATATCGTCTTGTGGTATGGGCGTTTCAAACATGGCGACGTTCTGACACTGTTCTAGTTTCTTCATGACCGGAATCGCAGCGGACGCGTTCTGGAGCGAACCGTTCGGATCGAGATCCAGCTTGAAATGCGGCGGCACACTCTCGGAGACTGCCTCAACTTGGGCGACGATATCCCACCACGGGCGCGGCTTATTCTTGAGGCTGGTGTATCCGTTTGCCACAGCGTCCTGCGCTTCGGCAGCCCAATCTTCGGGGGAGGAATCAACGCACCACCAAGAGATCGGCGTCCAATCCCGGACCTTTGTGCCAATCAGTTCATAGACCGGCACCTCAAGAATCTTACCGACGACATCAAAGAGTGCCATCTGCAACCCGGCACCGAGTGAGTCATCGTTCATCAGTTCGGCTGGACGTTGGTCCAAAACCCGTTCCACCGTCTGGTCAGTTACCCGTCCGTATGTGTAGCGGATAACGGTTTCACCCCAACCGACATGCCCGGTGTCCGTCGTAACCTTGCAGAGTTCCAAAACCGACCAGTTGTAAACCGATGAAATACTGGTGCGGGTAATCTTTTGCTGCCGCGGGGTAAACGGCACATCTACGACAATGCGTTCGACATCTGTTACTTTCATTGGATTATCCTTTCTATAGTGGATTTCAGAATTAATGAGACACTCCAAACCGGGGGGTTAGGAAAACGAAACTACCGCTCTCCCGTTTGGTAGGCGCTGTTTCTAACTGCGCCTATTCGGTGCGGTTAGAAACCGTACCTACCGGTGGACGAAAGTGTCTATTTATTTTTAGAATTCACTATAATTTGGTTCATGCAAAAAGAAAGTGCACTAAGAGAAACCGAGTTTTTTCTTCAAAACTCGGTTTCTGTTGCACTATTTCTTAACATGAGCCTCTAATTTTTGGACGTTGGACGAAAGCGGTTAATTTCTGTCCCAGGGGAATAGGAGCGTGGGTTGATTAGCATAACGTTTCATCTTGAGAACGATACGGCTACCCGCTCCGGGTGCCAGACGGACGGTAAGAGCAGATTTGTCTATCGGCAGAGTTTTGTCATCAATGGTGGTGCTTACAAGTTGGTGTTCGGCGTAGGCACCTCCCTGAACGATGACCGTCCGCTCTTCGATGGGGTTGATATTGACAAGCGAGATTGTCGTCTCGTCATCGCTCAACTTTTCGACGAGTGCGGCGACATCTTCCGGTATGCCAGCGCGACGGTTCGTGGGATCGAAATAACGGACACGACAGTGTAACGGCTCGCCGAACCGCGGCGTGATCCCTCCGAGCATCAGTTCGATTAGACTACTGCCCACCGCGGGGTTGAATGCCAGAGTATCGTCCGAGAGGCGCGTATCCGGCGTTGTGGTATCCTCATGCATCCCCTGCATTTTCCTGCGGAGTGTGCTGAAGTCGCGTCGGAACGCCTCTGCCGGATAGTCCGGATTATTTCCTTCCAAGAACCCGATCCAACCGTCTGTGGGCAGCCATTTGAGGACATCACGGTTCATCGACCAGTAGTAGACATCGAGCGCGCCTTGGTTGTACGGCTGTGGCGTGTAGCTGTACCAACCGTCATCGCCGTACATGCTGGGATACATCACCTGCCCGTCGTTTGTCTTCTGGTTTGAATTGATCGTTTCAATCATCTTCCGCCAGACATCGACGTAGCTCTGATCGCCGGTGGCAAGTAGGGCATTCCCGAAACCGGCGACCCCTCGGACATGGGCGTTGCGGTCCGCCAATTCGCCCGTTTGTGGTACGACGACGGTGAACCCCCAACCGTAGCACCCGCCGTACCATTTGCCATCGCACTCCCCTCCGATTGTGCCGTCTAGACCGATATTCGATGGGATAATACCGCCGTTGGCAGCTGTCCGATCCGCCCACGCGTCAACATACTCAAGGAGCCACGTCTTGTATTTCTCTTCACCGGTGATCATGTAGGCATTGATCGCGAGGGTCGTCGAAGCAAGGTTCAGCGGATGATCGCCAACGATGTCGGTGTAGTCCTTGAAATGCGCTAACATCTCCTCAAAATTGCGCTCTCCGTGCTTGGCATCGAAGCGTCCTTCCACTTCAATCGGATCGCCCGCCCAATCCAGAGCAGTCGCTTTGCGGAGGAGCGGACCTCGACTGCCGTTGAACATGCTGCGGATAATTTTATGTTCCGGATCGTAGTTCGGAGCCTGTGGGTCTTCGTTCATGTAGAGACCGGCGAAGCGTCTCACCCGACGCTGAAAGGCGCGATCGTAGGGATCTGACAGCCCTTGCAGGTTAAAGACCGCAAGCCCTTCGCCGTGATGGAACCAGTCGAACATGACGGAGAACTCCTTATAATACATCCCCTCGCGGGCTATGGGGACTTCCACCGTTTTCGCTTCTGTATATTGCAGCAGGTGTCCCTCCCATGCCAGTTTATACATCTCCAAGATGCTATCTGAGGCACCGAGTGCGTGTAAGATGGGCCAACCTGTGAGGTTTTCGATGGCATCGTCTGGTCCATCGTTCCCGCCCCAGCGCGGAATGCAGATTAGATAGCCGCGCTCGTCAAAATAACGGTCAAAAAAGGCCTCACAAGCGAGGGTCTGAGCGTGGATAAGTTCCCGCTCCAGAAGTGCCCATGTTGGCGGTGGAAGCGGTGTATTTATTGAGAGGGTGTTTCTATTCACGTTTGGTATCGGCATAATTTATCTCCTTAGTTGTGGTAGCTCATTGGTTCATTGGTTATTGAGTTATTGGACAATATATGCTTTCGTAGGGGTTGGGTTTCCCAACCCGTCGGGCGAGGGGACCTCGCCTCTACGATAACGGGCAGCCTTACATCGTGGACTGGATATGGGGAATGATCGACAGGTCAAACGTTTGTCTCTGTCCACTCTGAACCGTCGCTAGCATCTCCTGACAACGGAGAATCCCCTCAATAAGCGGTTTAAGTTCAACGCCCAAATGCTGGTCCCCCAAGGCTATTAGCTTGGCATAGGCTTTCGACCATTGACTCTCTGCTCCCACATAATTGCGATTCAACAGATGGAAGCAACCAACGCTCAATTGGAGCAGTCCTTGATAGAAAGGACGGTCGGGACCAACTTCAATCATCCATACGTCCTCTAAAGTTTCGTGGCACTCGAAGTAATCGCCATCATTAAACTCTTGTATCCCTTTTTTGAGGGCTGTTTGTTTGTCCATTGGTTCATCAGTAGTCGGTCGAGATTCATATCTCGACACAACATGTCGATTTTGGAAAATCGACCGACAATAGGGCAACCACAAGGGTTGCCCCTACGGGAATTATGGTGGATTCTAAAAATATAGTAAATTCTAAAAATAAGCGAACACTTTCGCCCTCAGTAGGTGCGGTGGAAAACCGCACCGCATAGATGCCGTGGTAGGTTGAAACGGCGCAGTTGGAAACAGTGCCTACCAATTTGGAGTGTTCCATTAATTCTAAGATCTACTATAATCCAATGTAGGGGTAGGTTTCTTAATCCCGATCCATCGGGGGCTTGTGCTTACCCAAACTACTTGCTACCTGAATTCCTCATCGTGGTATACCTCTTCCAAACGGGTTGATGTGATGAATGCGAAGAATCCGACGCCCAACGCAATTGAGAAGGTATATTCATAGCCGATCCATCCGATAAGTTCACCGGCAAGCACCGGCATAAAACCGAAGGGAAATACCAGTGTGTTCATGAAACCGATGTAGGTCGGACGGTTCAGCGGGGGCGCAATATTAATCATGTATGTCATAAACCCGACCATCATGCCGCTCATCGATGCGCCGCCGAGGACAAACGTCAGAAAATAGAATGGCAGCTGCCATGCCTGTGGAAGAAACTGGATACAGATTGCCACCACCGGTGCCGTGCAAGCGAGCAATGCGGTGCAGATCAGTATCCATCGAACACCGTACCGTCCACTCATATAGCCCCACAGAATGTTTGACAGAACGCCACTGACAGCGCCAACCGCAAGGAACAGCCCAATCGTCCCATCTGAAATGCTCAGTCTATCAAGGGCATAAGGCACGTAGAAAGGCATACACATCCGTCCGACATTGACGAAAATTCGGTACACGATGAAATCTCGGTAATTGCGATCTGTTCGGAGGAAGTGCGGTCCCTGTTTGATGTGCTGCCAGAACGTTTTGCGTTCGGTTTGAACGGGACGGATTGGCTCGCGGATTTTGAGAAAAACGAAGAGCGAAATTACCGCCATAAAGGCAACGCCAAAGAACAGAAGTGCGTAGTTGTTCGGAAAGACAAATCCGGAAGCGTCGCTCAAGATGTAGCGAACCAAAATACCGATGAATATGGTGAAGAACCCGCCGATGAAATTGCCTATACTAAAAAATCGTGCGCGCCGTAACGGTTCAATCGTTTTGGAGATAATGTCCATGTACGCAACAGATGACGCACCCATTGACGAGGTGCCTAGGAAGTAGAGGAGAATGAACCCTGTAGCGAGTAAAGCGTAATTCCGTGCACCGATCCACACCGTACACAGGGCAGCTGCAAGCCACACAGCGGTGTGTACACTCATGCCGAGGATGTAGAACGGCATCTTGCGCGGTTTGTGTTCTAGCAGGTTGGAGATCAGTAGTTGGGGCCACATCCACCCCACTGACATCAGCGAGCCCGTCAAGCCGACGAGGGTATTGGAGGCGGTGAGTTTATAGATGAATGCAGAAAGCACCGTCGTACTATCCGATAGAGAGAAAGAGATTCGTCCAAATATACCTTGAAATATGGCAACCCAAAAGTTGCGGTTCTGTTCTCGCTTCGTGTTTTCTTTCTCTTGAGACTGTGGTTCGGGTATGTCCGTTGAAGCAGGTTGCATAGCTATTTTCGGCTTTCCTATCAAGCGGTCTCCTCTTCATAATACACATCTCTCAGTCGTGTTGCTATTAAAAATCCCAATACTCCCATTGCCACGGACATCAAGAATATCCCTTCGTAACTAAGGACTCCTACCATTTTACCTGCTAACACTGGCATGAAACCACAGGGAAATAGTATCGTGTTCATAAAGCCGAGATAGGTCGGACGAACTCTCGGTGGCGCGATATTGATCATATAGGTCATGAATCCGACCATCATACCGCTCATCGCCCCGCCGTTGAGGGCAAAAATTGACAGGTAGACCGGCACCCGCCAAGCCGGCGACAGGTACTGCACAAACACAACGATTAAGGGCGATGCCCAAGCCATTGCTGATGTAAGAATCAGGATCCACCGCTCACCATATTTCTCTGCGGCGTAGATCCATAAGAAGTTTGAGATGACACCGCTGGCTGCGCTGACAGCAATGAACAATCCAATCTCCGATTCTGGAATTGCTAATTTGTCCAGTGCATACGGAACGTAGAAGGGCCCACACATTCCTGCGGCATGCCCGAAGATCCGAAAGTACAGGAATAAGCGATAATTGCGGTCTGTCCGAATAAATTGCGGTCCCTGCTTCAGGTGTTGTCGAAGGGTGCGGCGCTCAGATTGGACCGGGGTAATCGGTTCGCGGATTTGCAGAAAAATGGCGCACGCCATGCCAACGGAGACGGCACCACAGGCAAACAGGATCGCGTAGTTATGTGGAAAGGCTAATCCGAAATCATCGTCCAAGACATACCGGACAAGGAAACCGATGAAGAAGCTACAGATACCACCTGTGATGTTACGCAAGCTGAAAAATCGTGCGCGCCGATGCGGTCCTATTGCTTTGGAAATAATATCCATGTACGGGATCGTCGAAACACCCATCGACGAAGAACCGACAAAATAAAAACAGAGCAGACAGGCGGCAAGCAGCCCAAAGTCACGAGGCCCGATTAGCAGCGTGGAAAGAAAGATTGCGACCCATGCGAAGGTACGGATACCCATCCCGATCGCATAGAAGGGCATCTTGCGGGGGCGGTGTTCCAAGAGATTTGAGATGAGTAGCTGGGGCCACATCCAACCGGCGGTGCCGATTGAGCCGACCAACCCAACGAGGGTATTTGAGTTGGTGAGTCTATAGACGAAAGCGGAGAGAACAGTCGTGGAATCAGCAAAAGCGAAAGATATCCGTATAAATGTGCCTTGAGCAACAGCGAGAAAAAAGGTGCGTTTCTGTTCTTTGGCTTTTTCTTCTCCGCTCTGCGACTCTGTCTCGAGTGTATCAGTTGAAGCAATTTTCATAGTGTGTTTGGATTACCTTAAACCTCGGAATATGAAAAAAGATGTATAATGCAGAGACACGGGGATAAGTTTCTAGTGTAAACTATAGTGGATCTTAGAATTAATGAGACGCTCCAAACCGGTGCGGTTAGAAACCGCACCTACCAAACAGTTGAACGGTAAAAGCCAACTCCTTCCGCTACGCGGAACCTGCGCCTCCGTTTCAATGTCCTACCGACGCGATTTGGCAATTTGGCAGGGCACTGTCAGGTCTAAAAAAAATTAACTAGGCATCGGGGGGGGCATCATTGGTGGCTATCTGTCTGGAAACCCCTATGGGGCCTAGCTTTAGAGCGTTTTTAGATTTTTACCACGCAACAGAAGGGGCGTCTATACGGCTTGCTGCCCTGCCATATACGCACTGTTTATAAACTGTTTTTCACTTAAATGGTACCATAAATCGCCAAATGTTAGGGATTTGTCATGGCACCGACAGGTCAAAACTCTGAAGTGCGTAGGTCCTGGTCTATTCATTTTACCTAAGTCCTAACTATACTTCTGTCTTGTGGGATGATCCAAAGTCAACAGGAACCGCTGATTTTCAGGAGCGGCTTTGAAACGATCTCCGTAAAATGGATGATTGTCATCGGTAATTGATCTATGCTATTATACACTATGTTATGTCTTTTGTGCATTATGTATTATGGTGTGTTTTACAAAATTTGAGAAAGGAAATTGCAATGTCCAAACCAAAAGTCTTAATTGCACACCGACCGGGACCGGAAATTGAAGCTATGCTCGGAGATGCGCCATCGGAACTCGATATCCACTTCTTGCCCGAAGGCGAAAAACTCGGAGATCATGTCTCGGATGTCGAAATTCTCTACGGCACCGTCGGTGAATCAGATTTCCCCAAGGCTAAAGCGTTACGTTGGATGCAACAGCCCTTTGTCGGCGTTGAATGGGCGAGGTTCCCCGCCTTCTTGGAAAGCGATGTTAGCCTAGTCAACAGTCGCGTATTGTACGGTCCACAGATCGCGGAACACGCCTTTGCGCTGCTGCTCTCGATTACACGAGGCATTATTACTCAACTCGATTTCATGAGACACAAGCACTGGGAATGGGCACCAACCATCGAAATTGCAGGCATGACCATGTGCATTCTTGGGCTTGGCGGTATCGGTCGTGCTGTCGCTGTAAGGGCGAAGGCGTTCGACTGCAAAGTCATCGCTGTTGACAAGGAGCCTGTCGAAAAGCCGGATACCGTTGATGAACTTGGTCAGATGGACTCGCTGCTCGATTTCCTCGCCCAAACCGACATTCTGATGGTCTGCTGTCCAATTACCCCGGAGACGCACAAACTCCTATCACACGATCAGTTCAGTGCGATGCCGGAAGGCAGTTACATCGTCAATGTCAGCCGTGGTAAGGTGGTTGACGAAGATGCTATGATCGCTGCACTTGATAGCGGTAAGTTAGCGGGAGCGGGTTTGGATGTCACCTACACGGAACCGTATCCTGAAGATGGGCCGCTATGGATGAGACCGAATGTGATTTTGGCATCTCACACCGCCGGTGGATCACAGAACATCGGCAAACGTGCGATGGAGCTGTTTATTGAGAACCTGCGCCACGACGTTAACGGCGAACCGTTGGTCAATGTCATAGACAAGCAGAAGGGATACTAGTAGGGTGTTCCATTGATGGGTGTTTGAGGGAATCTATTCGTTTGTGAGTATGGATTTCACTGCGTCCGGCGTGAACCGTGAAACGTAAAACGTGATAAACGTAATTCTTCACGTTTTACGTTTTACAGTTTTGTCCAGATTTTCAAGCATCTATCAGAGCTTTCAAAGGAGAATCCATGAACCAAGAGGGACAAGATATACTCGTTCAACCAGAACCACTTCATGAATTTGCGATCGCGCTCTACCAAAAAGCAGGCGTTAGTCAGGAACATGCTAAACTGATGGCTGACCTCCAGGTCGAAACCGATCTACGAAGCGTCCACTCACACGGCACGCGCATGATACCTTGGTATGTGCGCAGCATCCTCGACGGGGCGATGAACGCCAGTCCAGATCTTCGCGTCGTCCAAGAAGGTCCTGGCTTCGCTGTCATTGATGGGGATAACGGATTAGGACACCCACCGAGTGCCTTGGCAATGCAGATGGCAATCGAAAAAGCACGTTCGACGGGCATCGCTGCAGCGGGAGTACGCAATGCGGGCCACTTCGGTGCTGCCGCCTGTTACACGATGATGGCGGTCGAAGCGAAGATGATCGGCTTCTCAACGACGAACACAGGCGGGCCGTCTGTCGCTGCGCCTGGGGCGGCGGAACCTGTGGTTACAAATAACCCACTCAGTTATGGCATCCCCGCCGGCGAAGAACGTCCCATTGTGTTGGACATGGCGTGTGGTTCTTCGGCATGGGGCAAGGTTCGCACACTGCAAATGTACGGTATACCAATTCCGCCGGGGTGGCTATTAACCACCGACGGGGAACCGACACAGGACCCCATTGAGGGAAAAATACTGACGCCGGCAGGCGGGCCGAGAGGGTACGGCTTGGCACTGACGATGGGTATTTTAGCCGGTCCTTTGGTGGGTGGTTTGATGGCAACCGCAAAACAGGGCGACGCTACCTCAGAACACTTTTTCCTCGCAATCAATGTCGCGAGTTTCACAGACTTTGATGAGTACGCCGCAGCGATAGATGAGGGCATCCGCGCGATTCAGGCGGCAAAACCGGTCGAGGGGGTGGATCAGGTGTATCTGCCCGGCGAGATTGAGTGGCGCAAGCGTGAGGCGTGGGTCGACAGTGCCATTCCGCTTCATATCGATCATCTACGAGATTTGGCGAGTCTTGCAGAAGAATTGAAGGTTGATATCTGCTGGGAATGGTAGGAGGGCTGGAAGGTGAGAATTGATTGCCCCAGTTCAGTATCACTGGACCTGAATCGTTCCCGATCTATACCAGAGCTAGCGGCACAAGCGTTATTTGTGTCCCTTCGATTATACGCCTACTGCTACCACTGCCATTGTTTCGGACGCCACAGATGCGCTTCTTGGACGCCTAATTCCTCCAAGATCAGATCAAGGTCCGACAATGCTGCTAGCTCTTCAGCGTTATGTGCGTCGCTACCGATAAGTAGTTTCACTTCCCGTTCTAAGCACAGCTGGTAAAACTCAACTAGGTGCCGCTGATTATATCGGATAAACTTCGGGCTAATCTCAATAGCGATTTCGCGCTGGGAGGCGAGGTCTAGCTGGTGGATCAGTCGTTTCTGATCGATGTGCCGCATCATCTCACTTCCGAATGCTGAGGCCTCCTCGTCGGACAAACGGAAGACATTCGGCGTCAGAACGAATGGGTGTGCAACGGCATCGGTCAACGGACAGGCGATTGCAGCTTCAAACATATATAGTTCATGGTTCGCCACTCTTTTTGGATTGCCAAGATCTGAGGGGAGTGCAACGCCACGCAGATGGTAGTGGTTTGGTGCCATCAGGACATAATCAAAGTATGATGCCATTTGGATATTGATGGACGCAACTCGGTATTCCAAGATGTGCGCTTCAACGCCGAAGTGAATCGGAATTGGCGATTCGCTTTTCTGGATAATTCTTCTGCCCGCTTCTATGTTCTTGGTTTTGTGACCATATGCATAATCGTGATCGGTTATGCCAATTTCCTTTATGCCACGTTCCTGTTGAATCTTAATGATCTTCTCTAAGTCGAAGTCCCTAGCAGCACAGGGAGAATGTCTCGTGTGTATATGATAATCACAGTTGAACATGCTTTCGGCTCCTTCAATGAAGACAACCCCAACACAGCGGATGAGTAATGTATGATGGCAAGTAGGTATTTATTAAATCTAACGCTGGAATTGCCGTATCGTTCCGATATTATGACAGATACTGAAAACGATTGCAAGCAAAAAAGATAAGGGCTCACGTCAAAAGAAGATGCAGCACGTTAAGCGCGTGAAACGTGATGCGTGAAATGTGAAAACTCTTTGTTCACTGGTTCATTAGTTCATTATAATAGATTTTAGAATTAATGAGACACTCCAAATCGGCGTAGTTGGAAACAGCGCCTACCAAACGGGGGAACGGTGGATACTGTTGACATTTCATCGCACCCAGACAATTGAGTAGGTGGCACAGATACATGATTCTTCGTAGCCTGTTCCGAGACCAGGGGGGTGGGGTTCCCAACCCGCTGTAGGTCGATTTTCCAAAATCGACGTTTCGATGTCGAGATATGAATCTCGACCTACAATAGGCTCCCATTCCTGACAGGAGCCCCTCCCTCGTTTTCGCGCATCTTTGATTAGAGGGGTAGGTCTATTGCACGTCCCTGATCGGCGGACATATAGAACGCCTGCATCAGTTCGGTCAGGTTACGACCGTCCTGAATTGTGATGTGCATCGGCTCATCGCGCAGGATGCTGTTGATCCACTGCTGCATCGCTGAGGGTGGCGGTTCAGGCTGCTGGGCGATGTATTCCGCCTTTTCTTCGTCCGAGAGTTTGCGCGTTTCAAAGTGCATATCGCCGTGATCGAGAACAATTGAACCTTCTGTTCCGTAGAGTTCGAGCATGTTGGGGCCAGAACGGTGCGTCCACGAAACATCAATCACCCCAAGCGCCTTGTTCGCAAACTCGACTACCGAGACGCTGTTGTCGTCAATTGGGTAGTTGCCCGTGAAGTTGTTAATCTTGGAGATGGCACTCTTCGGTTCGCCCATAAGCCAGCGGATAATGTCCACCCGGTGACAACCGAGATCGAACAACGCACCGCCGCCCGCCCGCTTTGCATCCCCAAACCAGAGGCTGGGACCTTTGAACCATTGATCCAAACCCGCCGAATGTGCGACACGTCCGCGACCGAAGGTGAGGTCACCCAAGAGTCCATCATCGACGGCTTTCTTCGCAAATATCAGATCGGGGTTACTACGCGATGGGAGCGAAATCATGAACTTCACCCCTGCCCCCTCTACGGCTTCGATGATCCGGTCGCATTCATCGACGGTGATGGCGAGGGCTTTTTCGGTGAAGATGTGCTTGCCCGCTTCCGCTGCGGCAATCATCACTCTGGGGTGATCTGAAGTTATTGCATCAACTACAACGGCGTCGATGTCATCTCGATTGAGGACTTGGTCGAGATCCGAATAGAACGGGACGTTGTGTGCTTCAGCAGCCTGTCTGCCGCCGTATTCCTCTTCGTCCCAAACGGCGACCAATTCGGTTTCTGGGTTTTCCAGAATCTGGTTGGCGTATCCTCTTGCGTGAACGTGAGCGAAACTCAGTTTGGCGATTCTGATCATATTATGGCTCCTTAGTGGTTCTGAGTAGTGATACCGAGTGCCATAATGCTTGACCTAGGAGTGTATGTCTCAACTTCTGTTTGTGATTCATGATTCACCTTATCTAGATCGTTTGGCTTGGTCAAAGTAGAACCTAGCCGTATGTTCAACACCTTTGTGTTGGTAAGCACGTCCGAGAGCATCATAAGTATCAGCTAATTTTGATTTCAATTTTCTATTCTGCTTCATTGCTTCCATACCACGGCTCGACTTTTCCGAGTCAACTTTTTCGTGACCGTCACCGCGGTGCACAGCAAGTTCAGCATTTTTGTGCATTTCAGCTCTGATGGATTCAACCTGCTCATCTAACTCTTTAATAGTAGCGCCAATATTATCGTGATTCATTATCTTTATCCAGTCCCCCAATGTCCAACACTGTTCCGTCGGGGAAAGGCGCAAACAGCATTTACCTTTGATGACTGCAATTATCACTTCTTTACAGAACCTGCACCGATTCCTGACCCTAGGAGCGAGGTTTCCCCGCCCAACGGGTTGGGAAACCCAACCCCTACGCATGCAATAGGTGTCGAACCGACTTTTCTTACACATAATGTAAGTTGCTAGTTGTGTTACGATACTACATACATGTCGCCCCGCTGGGGCTTTCGGGTATTTGTTTATCTGTGTACTATAGACATGTCGCCCCGCTGGGGCTAAATGAACCGGCGAACCAATGATTTTTACATTTCACGCATCACGTTTCACGTTATCAACAGCTGCAAACTAGCACCATTGATTATTACTTTTTTACAAAAGCTGCGCTGTATCTTGTAATCTTTTCAATGCTAATTCAACATCTAATGCTTTTGCCCAATTTGTCAGATAATCCAGATCCAGTTTCCCATGCTGGACTTCATAGACTCGTAAGGCATCGGCAAATTGTTTTTCGCTGCCACCGGAGAGTTGCGCCCATTTTAACTTTGCTAAAATGGTGTCTTCAGGGCTTGAAACCTGTATGTTGAACCCCATAATATCTTCAGCATATTTTCGTGAAAAACGGGATTGATCGAACGGTTCATCGGTTAACATCCAGAAATCAATCTTATCCCCTTCGTTAGTATCAATTATGTCAAACATGCCTCCTGTGTCAATTGCATCAAGAATGCTCGCTTCAGACAGATAAAAATCGGGAGGAGGAAAAGCCTCAACGAGTTTTTCTACCATTGATCTCTGAAGCACAACGACCAAATCTATATCGTGGGTAGACCGGGGTTCACCTTGCAGACTTGACACTACAGAACCGGTTACCATATATTCGATACCAGCATCTTCAAGTGTCTGAATGACCTTTCGGATCAGTCTTTCCGGTTGTAGCATTTCTCAAGGCGCTCCATATAGAGTTTATGGAATTCTTCCTCATTGAGATCTGGAAATCTTTTTCGCAAGCCGTGGATAAACAGTTTCTTGCTAAACTTGGATAGCTCAAATGCTTTCATCAACCGTTGTTCGGGCGTCATGCGCCGCAGGATCTCGATATATTGTTTATGATTAGGACGTTCTTTTATGTTCATATCTGGTCACACCGTTATTCTTGTGAAGTCCCTTCGCTAGAAGCGGCAGGACTCGTAACCTCCAGAAAGAGATCCGCTAACCCGTATTCAATTTTCTGAAAACGTGAAACCGTGACATCGCCACGGATCAGATCTGTCAATAAGTTAGTGGTTTCTGCCTCTGTCATCTGTGATTCAATCTGGATAAGCTCGTCCGTAATTTGCAGGGAAATTATATCCGATCTTTCGTCCAGAATCGCTTGCGCCGTCTCCATGCCGGAAGTGACCTCGATTTCCAGTTGATGCCGATTCCCATACCGCTCGGAAAGGTCGCGTATCCCTCCGTAAAATGCCAAGTGTCCGTCACTCAAGATGCCGACACGGTTACAGGGAGTTATCGCGTCGATCAGGCTGTTTGTCGCTAGAATCACCGTTTTTCCCATCGCGCCCAGTTCTTGGATTAATGCTCTCATCTCGGCTTGTCCCTGTGGATCTAAGAGCGCGACGGGTGCGTCAATCAACCACACCAACGGATCGTGCAGGAAAGTTTTGGCTAAACACAACCGCTGTTTCTGCCCGAGCGACAGATGTTCGATTTTTTCGTCTCGCAGCGTCGCCAGATCCATCAGATCCAGAACGTCTTGGATACCTGTCGCACGTTGTTCCTTTTCCAACTGGTATGCGGCGGCGAAAAACTCAAGATATTCCTGAATAGAGAGGGTGGGATACCCCTCAAAGGTTTCGGGAATATAGCCGATAAGTGGGCGGAGGGCACGGAGATCTTTCGTTGCATCATATCCAGCAATTTCTATAGAACCGGAGGTCGGTTTAATCAGCGTTGCTAGCATCTTTATGAGCAGTGTCTTGCCTGAACCGTTTGGCCCCAACAGCGCCAGACGATCCCCAGCTTCCAAACGCAAATTCAGATCAGTGAGAATCGGTTTCCGCTGAAAAGATTTGCACAATTCTTGGACGTGAATCACAGCTTGAAAATCTCCGAAGTTGGGGAAAAGTTTCAAAAGTACACAAAGGTAACACGCTAATCACATTATATCACGCAGATCTCGATTTGGAAATGATAATTCTGTAGAGGAGGTAGACGGGGGAGTTGTCCTTGTTTATCTGTTGACTCAATCTCTCAATCTGTAGTATAATTAGCCGACGCACTTTTCAAATGATATTACTTCTAAGAGCCTATTTCAAAATCTAAGGAGCTATGGCTGAAGAAGCGGAAATACTCAATTTTTTCGACATTCGAATTGAACACTTTCCTGACCGGAGTGCCCGATGGTTGTTTCAGGACAAAGAAAACGTCCGAGGCTTGTTGGAAATTGTCGCAGCCGAGTTGGTGGAATTGATAGATTTTAGTCAACTTGCACAGATTAATAGGAGTTTTATTCCTGACAACCTTCGAGAACAGGAGTCCGACCTTGTATTTAGCGTTCCATTGCATAGCGAATCGGAAACAGATGAGCTGCTAATCTATATCCTCATTGAACATCAATCCACAGTGGATTCGACAATGGGGTTTCGGGTGCTGTTCTACATGATTCAGATTTGGGATTCCCAGCGCCGCGAGTGGGAATCGAACAATGTTCCCAAAAGTCAGTGGCGTTTTCGTTCGATTCTCCCGATTCTGTTTTACACCGGTGAACAGCGATGGAACACCCCGCTGACCCTCAATGCAATAATGGACAGCCCCGATATGTTTTCTCGGTTTGTCCCGACGTTCGATATACTATTTCTAAGTGTCAAGGAGACCGATGAATCGGACTTGACGAAAACTGACCATCCGCTCGGTTGGTTGCTAACGGTCTTGCAAAAGGAACATTCGGACAAGGAAGTGATAAGGGCAGCGTTAATCGAGGCAATGTCGCACATCAACGCTCTCGGTGAAGAGCAAGCGCAGCAGCGGCGGCGTGCGATTTCGTATCTGCTGTTGCTGATTCTGCATCGTCGTCCGACTGAGGAACACGAAGAATTGAGCACACTTGTTGACCAGCACATTGAACAACCCTCAGATAGGGAGGAGGTAGGAGTCATGGCACAGACAATGGCTGAACATCTCATTGAACGTGGCAAAGCACAAGGTATCGAACAAGGCAAAGCACAAGGTATCGAACAAGGTGAGACGCGAGCGAAACAGGAGGCACTCCTCAAACTGATACGGTTCCAATTTGAGTCCGTTCCTGAATCTGTTATCAATCAGATTACCTTAATACAGAGTCACTCCCGTTTGGACTCGCTTTTTGAGAGGGTGTTGGCCGCACAGACGCTTGATGAAGTCGATTTACAAAACGGCGATGGCTAAGGACTTACGAAATATCTGATATTCATCTATAGGCAAGGGATTTTCAGACATATCCTATGTCCAAAAAATATTTTTATTACTTACCATTAACTTAAGTTGCTAGTTGCGTTATGGTACTACATACATGTCGCCCCGCTAGGGCTATAAGTCGGGCAAGTCGCTTTGGATCCCCCCGATGAATCGGGGTAAACTATAGTAGATCTTAGAATTAATGGAACACTCCAAATGGGTAGGCACTCCCCGATAAATCGGGATCGCAAGCAGAGTTTCCAACTGCGCCGTTTCAACCCACCACGGCATCTATGCGGTGCGGTGGAAAACCGCACCTACCGGGAGGCGAAAGTGTCCCTTTATTTTTAGAATTCACTATAATTATCGGGGATGCCCGACCTACAGGGATCGAGGGTTGACTTTTACTACGTCGTACATAACTAGGGCGTGCTGACATTTTGCGGTAGAACGATCGTTGGTCACTACGAAACCCTTACCGGGACATAGAACCGAGTGATTCGTAGGGAACGGAGAGCTCCGTTCCTTATGTTTTAAGCTACCGGGGTAATTGTCGGTTTGTTGTGCCTGTGTAGGTCTATATTCATATCTCGACACAACATGTCGATTTTGGAAAATCGACCGACAATAGGGCAACCACGAGGGTTGCCCCTACAAGGAATCGACCCAATGTAGGGGCAGGTCTTGTGCCTGCCCATCGAAAATCTTTGGAGCAAAGATAAATTAATTTCTCAAATGTCAACAGAACCTAGTACTCAGTCAGATAAGTTTTGCAATTATTATATATGTAGGACTTACGCACTTTAGACTGTAGTTGCCCGATTCATCGGGCGTATCGGGGCAGGGGTGCCCCTCCCACACACCGTTCAGTGCCCGCTAAAGGGGGAGAAAGGGCTTTGACCGTTCGGCTGGGCAAGTCCTGATATGTTATTGTTTGCTTTCAATCAATATACACAACCATAATTTGCCTGACAGTGTACTAGCAACTTGCGTTGCCATTAAAATAGGTTCTAAACACCAGACTTTTTAGTCCCGATGCTTTATCGGGGGAGGTATTGAGGAATACAACGTGCAGGCAGAATTGAGCATCGACGAACAGGTGGCACTCATACGTAGGGGAACAGCAGAGATAATCTCTGAGGGAGAACTCGCACAAAAATTGGAAGCCGCCAAAACACAGCAACGCCCTCTTCGTATCAAACTTGGATTGGATCCGACAGCACCGGATATCCACCTCGGCATTGCAGTTGTCCTACGCAAACTGCGCCAATTTCAGGACCTCGGGCACGAGGTTATCCTTATCATTGGGGACTTTACGGCGACAATCGGGGATCCGAGCGGCAAATCGAAAACACGACCACAGCTGACGGCGGAAGAGGTCAAACATAATGCAAAGACCTATGCAGACCAATATTGTATGATTCTGGATGAAGACAAAACCCGCGTCGTTTTTAATAGCGAATGGCTGGATGAGATGTCTTTTGCGGATGTCATTAGACTGAGCGCCCAAACAACGGTGGCGCGCATCTTGGAACGGGACGACTTTACAAATCGGCTTCATGACGGTGCTTCGATCGGGATGCATGAACTCCTTTATCCAATCTGTCAGGGCTACGACTCTGTCGTTTTGGAAGCAGATGTAGAGATGGGCGGAACGGATCAGAAGTTCAATATCCTGATGGGACGTGACCTCCAACGCGCCTACGATCAAGAACCCCAAGTAACCCTGCTAATGCCCCTACTCGTTGGTCTTGATGGGGCTGAGAAAATGAGCAAATCGTTGGGGAACTACGTCGGGATCTACGAACCGCCCTCCGAGATGTACGCCAAGTTGATGTCCATCTCCGATGAGTTGATGTCTACCTACTTTGAGTTGGCAACGGATGTACCGCTCGATGAGATTCGTGAGTTTGAAGAGCAGTTGGCAAGTGGCACTGTTCATCCCAAGACGGTCAAACAGCGGCTTGCCCGCGAGATTGTGACAATCTACCACAACGCAGATGCAGCGCAGGCGGCGGAAGCGGAGTTTGACAGGGTACACCGCGATCGACAGCTTCCCGATGATCTACCCGAAGTTACTATTCCGGCGTCCTCGCTCACTGACGGCAAGATATGGATTGCCCATCTGATGCAGCAAGCCGGTTTTGCCAAGAGTTCCAGTGAAGCCAGACGATTGGTGCAGCAGGGCGGAGTCCGCTTCGATGGTGACAGGATCACGGATCCAGGGTTAGAAGTCGCTTTGCAAGGGGAAGCCATCTTGCAGGTCGGGAAGCGGCGGTTTGCGAAGGTAATCGTTTGAAGTCTTTAACGGAAAGTGTTCCCCATTGCCCTCGTTACCAGCCTAAACCCGTGTTTGCGGACATGATGCGTGAAACGTGAAACGTGAGAAGCAACGGAACGCAGTATATTGTTGGGGTTTACCGTTGTGCAACTCGCATAAATGTCAACAGAACCTAGCAACTTGAGTAAAGTATGATCTTTGTAACTAACGATGATGGGATTGATGCGCCGGGCTTAAAGGTTCTTGCCGAGGCACTCGAAACGCTCGATGAGGTTTATGTTGTGGCACCAGATCGGGAGCGGAGCGCGGTCGGTATGGCGATCACGCTGCATCAGCCACTCAGAGCCAAACAGGCTTGGAAGCATGCCTATGCAGTTGATGGAACGCCGGTCGATTGTGTAGACCTCGCACTGGGCACTTTGCTTCCTGAACCTCCAAAACTGCTGGTTTCTGGCATCAATCGAGGGCAAAATCTTGGTGCTGATATTCATTTTTCAGGGACGGTTGGAGCGGCAAAAAAAGGAACGCTCGCAGGGATTCCGTCGATTGCGGTTTCCCTCGCTTTAGACGCACCGGGGGAACAATCTGACTTCCATTACAAAACGGCGGGAACGATTGCGTGTCGGATCGCGAAGCAGGTGATTGAGAAGGGAATGCCAAGCCATATCCTGCTGAATGTTAACGTGCCGAACTGTCCGCTCTCCGATGTGAAAGGTATCAAGATCACACGGCAAGACCGTGGGAACTACAGTATAAACGCCGTCACACGGTTGGATCGGGGCGGACGACCCTACTACTGGATCGGCGGAGAGCGCACCCAAATTGACTTTGCGCGAGATACAGATCTCCATGCGATTCATAATCGGCGCGTTTCGATTACGCCGGTACAACTTGACTTCACAGACCACGCCCTCATCACGCCACTGAAGGCTTGGCTAGATGACGAGAACATGCAGCTCTAACCTGATAACAAGGAGGAGATTTGCGCTATTTATCGCTTGTTCTCAAGGGGTGTTGTATCGGCGTGGCAAATGTTATTCCCGGTGTGAGCGGCGGTACGATGGCGGTTATGCTTGGCATCTATGAACGATTGATCCGCGCCTTGCGCTACATCGGATTTTCGACTGTTAGAAAACTGTTGGCAATTTTCTCGCTCAAAAAGGGGGCAATATCTGAAGCGCGTGCAGAGTTGCATCGTATTGATTTCGGATTTTTGATAGCCATTACCTTCGGTGCACTGCTCGCTGTTGTCGCATCAGCCCAACTAATCATTTATCTGCTGAATGAGCAACATGATCCGACATACGGTTTCTTTTCTGGATTGGTACTGACCTCTATTATCATTCCGTTCAAAATGCTGAAACGCTTCACCGTTAAAGAGGTTGTGTCCCTTCTTCTTGCCGCAGGGTTGACGGTGGGGCTGACAGTGAGCATGAGCGGGGAACAGAGACTGGAGAGCGAGAAACAGAAACATGAGCTGTCCGATAAATCGGGACCAAGGCAGGAGAATCAACTCCGCGGAGATACGATTACAGGGGCGGAGGGGTCCACAGGACGCTCACAAGATGCTTCAACTGACGCGAGTCACGCGGTTGGGGTGCTGCTTTATCTGTTTCTGTGTAGCACGATTGCGGTTTCTGCGATGATTCTTCCCGGTATCAGCGGTTCTTTCATCTTTCTTTTATTAGGCGTGTATTTCGACGTACTGGCGGCGGTGAACAGTCGGGACTGGATTGTGATAGGGGTTGTCGCTTTGGGTGGTGTTGTCGGTCTGTTGGCGTTCACCCGATTGCTGAATTATGTGCTTGAACGCCATCGCGATCTGACGGTGTCTTTCTTAATTGGATTGATGCTTGCGTCGCTATACGGGCTTTGGCCCTTCCGCAGTTATGAAGTGGTCGGTGAGGCACGTATCGACATCGCTCATATTCTTCCACAAGCGAACATGAATCTGGCTATCACGGTTTTAGCAGGTCTGATCGGTTGCGGGGTGGTCCTCCTGTTTTATCGTTTGGAAGGTCAGAGAAGGTGATGCTAACTTAGCAGCAATGGTTGAACAAAGCACAAGCTTCGATAACCGCTGGGCAAAATAGCTTGGAAGCCGGTGATTTAGCCGCTGCGGTGAGTCGTGCTTATTTCGCTGCATTTCAAGCAGTAACAGGTGTATTGATTAAACGGGGATACCAACCTAATTCGGAAACTGGAAATTGGGGCCATAAGGTGACACAAAATCAGTTCACAGTGCTCATTCAGCAGATACGCTCCAAACGAAGAAGACTACGACGAGAGCGAGAGCATTTCAAAGATCTTTATTTCTATCGTGCCTTTGCAGATTATGGTGACGATTCAATCATCACAACACAACTGACGCGACAACTCATCAGAGAATCTGGACAAGTTGTTGCTCTTATGCAAAGGCTCATTGAGGAGGGTGATATTTAATGTCCCTTAAAAGCACGAAAAAGAATTTAACCAAACTTCAAGCCACTGCGGTTGAAACCTATCGTCAACGGCTATCTGAGACTGTACCAGAGGTTGAGATTCTTGACGCTTTTGCGACGGATGGTATTATCGAAGTAAAATTGAACGACGCTTCAGCACGAAAGCGTACCACAGGGAAACACGTCGTGAAACTCTCGGTTGAGGTAGAGGATCAGTTCAACGTGACTTTACTGCCCTATGTCGTTCCACATGAAAACTGATTATAAGCATTTTTTATAGAACAAATTACTCTTTATGAAAACAGTTGGTTTATTTGTTAATACATCCAAACCTCACGCGCTACAGGTCGCCACGGAGGCTTGTGATTGGCTCAAAAAGCACGGGGCAAAGCCGCTAGTTCCCGATGCGGAAGCTGCGCTACTCGGTCTGGCGGGTGCGGGCTGTAATCGGCGTGAATTGGCTGCGCACTGTGATCTGTTGCTAGTACTCGGCGGTGACGGTACACTTCTCGATGCTGCACATATACCCGACATCGAGAATGTCCCGATCCTCGCTGCGAATCTCGGTAGCCTCGGTTTCCTCACGGATGTTCCCCGCGACCAGCTTTACGCTGCATTGACCAACGTTTTTAACGGTGACTACAAAATTGATCGGCGGATGATGTTAGAGGTCAGCGTCGATAACCATGAACAGGAGTTTGCCAATTCTTTTGCGCTCAACGATGTTGTAATTCGGCACTATACGCAACTCATTGAACTGGAATCCTACATTGATGGCGAACCATTCGTTACTTACAACGCTGACGGACTGATTATCGCCACATCAAGCGGTTCAACCGCCTATTCGTTGGCGTGTGGGGGACCCATCGTTGAGCCGCATCTCAACGCAATTCTCTTGACACCGATTTCGCCCCATTCGTTAACGATGCGTCCTTTTATTGCGCACGGGGATTCAGAGATTACGGTGGTTATGCAATCCGATTATAGCAGCGTCAACCTGCTTGTCGATGGTTCCCGTGAAACACACGCGGTCGCTCCCAATTCTTTAATTCGTGTGCGGAAAGCGGATAAGACAATCCAACTGATTCGTTCTCACCATCGTAGCAATTATGAGGTCTTGCAGACGAAATTAATGTTGGGAGAAGGAACAAAACGGAAAACGTGATTGGTTCATTGGTTCATCGCCGGAGTCTTTATTGATGGCGCGAGAGGTGATAAATTGAATTGTTTGGAAAATGCAGAAGATAGGACAAAAACAGAGCGACGCAAAGCGTGGGGAGCTTTTATTTATAACAATCGCAAACGAAAGATCGATGTTGATCGGGAAATCGATATTTCCCATCTATGCGATGAAATAAACAATATGGAAAAAGGAATAGAGTCGTAGGCATACTCCGTATGCCGTAACCGTTATACAATTTACGGCCCCCAGCACCACCTAAAACTTGATTGTAATCATCGTAGGGAACAACGATCGTTGTTCCCTACGAATTACAATGGGTGAATCATCATTACGAACAAGCCATCCCACTGAATCAAGAGATTAAATAGTGTCATGATTGAGGAACTTTACATAAGCAATGTTGCCCTGATTGATGAGCTTCAGTTGGAGTGTGCCTCCGGTCTGAATGTTTTCACGGGGGAGACGGGTGCCGGTAAATCTGTGATCTTAAACGCTGTGGGGCTTGCGCTCGGTGAACGCAGTAATGCTGGGCTTGTCAGAGATGGGGCGAGGAACGCCAAGATTCAGATCGCGGTTGCGCTGCCCCCAGACCATCCGGTGTGGGCTGGTTTTAACGATTCGGAGTTTGCAGACGCTTTGGATGCGGAGGAGACGTTGGTCTTATCCCGACAGATCAACGCAGGCGGGCGCAGTCGTTGCCACGCCAATGGACAGTTGGTGAGCCTGACATTCTTGAGTGCCATCGGTGATTTACTTGTCGATATTCACGGTCAGCATGCGCACCAATCCCTCTTCCGGTCTGAAACCCATCTTGATCTCGTTGATACGTTTGGCAGGCATGAGGCACTGAAGGCGGAGGTCTGTAAAAAGTACGACGAACTCCATGCCGCCCAAGCAAAACTTGCTGATTATTCCCAAACGCTCCGTGAAGCGACACAAGAGAAGGATCTGTTAGAGTTTCAACTTGAAGAACTAGAGGAGGCACAACTCCAAGAGGGAGAAGAAGAGACGCTTGGCAACGAGCGGCATCTCCTCAGCAACGCGGAAACCCTCTTTGAATCAGCCAATCAACTCTACGAGGCACTCTACGGTGGTGATCTATCGGAATCTTCGACGCTGGACGGACTCAAAATAGCGAGCCGTACGCTTTCTAAACTCTGCGAATTAGATGGTAGCTTATCAGAATTGAACACCCGTTTCGAGTCTGTCCTGTATGAGTTAGAGGACATCGTCTATCAGATCCGCGATTATCGTGATAAAATTGAGTTTAATCCGCATCGGCTTTCAGAGGTTGAGGAACGTCTAGACCTCATCCATCGACTCAAGCGGAAGTACGGCGATTCAGTATCCGACATTTTGGCGTACCAAGCACAAGCCTCGCAGAAACTTGAGGATCTGCAATTCGGTTCCGAGCGGATTGAAGAATTGAAGGATCAGATTCGCGTCGTAACAGACCAAGCCCAAGAACTCGCGATTCAACTCTCCGAGAAGCGGAAAGAGACTGCAACGCAGCTTGAATCTCTGATCGAGTCTGAGCTCCAGACGCTGGGTATGGAGAAAGCGGTTTTCCAGATCCTTGTGTCACCGATTGAGTCCGCCGAGGGACCCTTAGAGATAGAGGGTAAACGTTATGAGCTGCGCGCTGACGGGATGGACGAAATCGAATTTTTCATTTCTCCTAATGTTGGATCCGAACCGAAGCCGCTGGCGAGAATAGCGTCGGGCGGGGAGATCTCGCGCGTGATGTTAGCGTTAAAAACTGTGCTTGCCCAAGTTGATCTGATCCCAACGATGATTTTCGACGAAATTGATGCAGGTATCGGTGGACGTACCGCAGATATCGTCGGGCAGAAACTGAAGGAGCTATCGCGTGTTCGTCAGGTCTTCTGTATCACGCATCTGCCACAGATTGCGCGTTTTGCTGATCAGCATTTTCGGGTTGAAAAAGATGAGGACGGAAATCGCACAACGATCACGGCGAAACTCCTGACACCGGAAGAACGGGTTGAGGAGGTAGCTCGGATGCACGGCGGCGAAGCGACAGTAACGACGCTCGCCCATGCGAGGGAGTTGTTGGAGGGACAATAGCATATGGAAGATAGATTTATACAAGAGAGCGGTACGAATGTTTATACCGGTTGTGAATTGCTAGTCAAAGGTGCCCTCGAAGGACAGGTCAATTTGCTTACGGGATACCCCGGCTCACCGTTGGCAGAGGTGTTCGACGTGATGAAAGCCAACGCAGCCCTCCTCAAAGAACACGGTATCCTCGCGCAGATTGGGAACAACGAAGCCCTCAGCGTTGCAAGGCTCAACGGCTCACAAATGGCGAATTTACGCGCTGCTGCGTTTATGAAGAACGTCGGGATGCATGTGGCATCCGATGCGTTGGCGATTAGCAATTTGGCGGGGACAACGGGCGGTGCGGTTGTCGTCGTCGGGGATGATACATGGGGATCAAGTACGCAGGTGCCGGCGGATTCACGTTTTCTAGCGCGTCACCTCTACACGCCAGTCATCGAACCGAGCACATTTCAGGAGATGAAAGATTGGTTGAGCGCTGCCTTTGAAATCTCTGCCAGATCTAATCTGTATGTCACCTATATCGTAACACTTACTCAGGCGGAGGGCGGCGGCAGTGTGGAATTGCGTCCGAACCGCTATCCTGAGACCTCGACGAAGAATCAGACGGTGATTGATACAGCACTGATTAACGGTTCAAACCGGATTATTTTGCCACCCGACACACCTCGGATTGAGATTGAGACCTTAACGGAGCGGTTTCCGAATGCGGTCAAGAGTGCACGTGAACATAACCTGAATCAGATTTATCACTTAGATGATTCGGAACACGAGATCGGGTTTATCGCTTCAGGGTTGGGCTATTCCTATCTCGAACACGCGCTATATGAACTGGAGTTCCAGGGACGGATTCCAATCCTTAAACTTGGGCTGACGCATCCAGTTGATGAAGATATTGTGCGCGAGTTTGCGTCGCATGTGCGCGAGGTTTACGTCGTTGAGGAGAAGCGACCGCTACTTGAAAAGGACATCAAGGCAATTGTCGGACGCTTCTATCAGAATGGTGAGATGGATCGGCTTGTGCAGGTGTGGGGCAAAGAATTTCCAGACGGTTTGGAAGGGATCCCGGATTCGCTTGGGCTTAATCCAACAATACTGATACAGCACCTGATTCCGCTCCTTCGGCATAAGTTCGGGGGCAAAGACAAATCTATCGGAATTGATCCGAATGTGCTTATCCGTGAAGAGCAACATCTCGCACAGGTCAAGGCGCATCAGGTTGACATTCCCGCACGCACACCTACTTTCTGTCCGGGCTGCCCACACCGCGACTCCGCGAGTGTTTTCAAAGAGATTGCCGATCAGTTTATGGATCCGAAATATATGGAGAGATCCCACGCACGGTCTCCCGTTGATCTCGTTTTCCACGGAGATATCGGTTGCTACTCAATGCTGAAGTATGAGCCGTTTCCACGCTTGATGCACAACCTCTCGGCGATGGCACTCGGTGGCGGGGCAGGTGCCGGAATTGATCCGTTCATCACGAATAAGCAGATTGTCTTTATGGGGGATTCCACATTCTTCCACGGCGGGATGTCAGCGATCTCCGATTCGATTAAAAATGATCAAGATCTGACCTACGTGATCTTAGACAATCAGACAACTGGGATGACGGGGCATCAACCCACGCCGTCGACAGAAGATGATATTCTCGGCAATCCGACCTTTGCACAGGACATCGAAAAGGTTGTCGAAGGACTTGCAGGCGATGCGGACCTCTTTATCATCCGAACCAATCCAGAAAATCGTGTTGAATACAAGAAACTGGTTGAGGAGACGGTTCTCCAGCCGGGTGTCAAGATTGTCATCGCCGATAAGGAGTGCGGCATCACCTATCACCGTCGGCTGCGACGTGAACACCAACAGACAATCAAAGAGCGCGGTTTCCTTTCGGTCGAAAAACATATCAATATCACCCCCGAAGTCTGTGAATTCTGTCTTGAGTGTACCAACGCTACGGGTTGCCCCGGCTTGAAAATATCCGAAACGGATTATGGGCCGAAGATCGGGATCGATCAATCGAACTGTGTCTCTGATGGTGCTTGCGCTCGGATTAAGTGGGCGTGTCCCTCCTTCGAGGAGGTGACGGTTACCCGCAAGCGTCCACCACGTCAGCATGTGGATTTGGCCGTCATGTCAATCGCATCGACAGAGTTGCTGCCACCGCCGGCACGTACCTTCGAGGGTACCTGGAGTGTCCACGCTGCGGGCGTTGGAGGGATGGGGATTGGTACAATTTCCAAGGTTCTGGTACTTGCAGGGCAGATGCAAGGGTATCATATGAAGTTTTTCGACAAGAAGGGATTGGCGATTCGGAACGGAGGGGTCTACACAAACCTTATTTACTCGAAAACGCCGGTGGAACTCTCTCCGATTATTCCGTACGGGAAAGCAGATTTACTGCTCGGCATGGATATGTTGGAAGCGGTGCGTGGACTCGACGCCAAAGCTGGATTTTGTGTCGCGTCAGCTGATCGCACGGTTGCCATCGTTAATAGTGCTAAGACGGATACGGTGACGACCCTCATCGGTCAGGACGACTTCAAACTTGCGGATCTAGAGAATTGGTTGCAGCGCTACACCGATGCCGATGCTTATTTCGGGGCAGATGTGTTCGAGATTTCGGAAAAACATCTCGGAAATAAGCTGTATGCCAACATGATGCTGCTCGGTGTTGCTTTTCAGCGTGGGCATTTACCGCTTGAACTTGAATCCATTCGATCAGCATTGAAATTGGCTGTGAGACCCGCAGATCTGGAAACGAACCAGCGTGCTTTTGACATGGGTAGGCGGCTTGCTGTGGAGCCAGACGCTTTTGCGACGGCATCGCAGCAGCATACATACAAGACGTTACTTCGAGAAAAGTGCGAAAGTTTAGCGCGCCAGCGACGAGGCGAGGTGCTCGCCTACGAATATGAGGTGCTTGTCCAACAGACAGTGGAAAGCTTGGAGTTGGATGACGCAACCAATCAAAGTTTTGCCTTGTATGTGTACGACCTCATCCAATTCGAGAATTTGGAGTATGCCCGGCTGTACGTTGAAAAGATTAAGCAGGTCCATTCCAAGGATTTGGCTGAGATGGACTACCGCGCAACCAGAGCAGCGATTAAATATCTGCATAAGGTCATGCTCATCAAGGACGAAGTATACGTCGCTCACCTGTTGACCAGTGAGACTAAATTGAGGCGTGACAAAGAGCTATACAATGTTGATGAATCGAATGGAGATAAGATTAAGTACGTCCACCTCAACCGTCCCCGTTTTAACATTATGGGTCGGGATCTTCAGTGGGACATGAATACTAAGAACTGGCAGCTAAATTTAATGAAACGGATGCGGTTCCTCAGACGTTTGCTATCGCAGTGGCATAAACTAGAAAAAGTGTTCCGAGATTGGTATATCGCTGAAGTGATTGATACTTTTACACCGCACGATAGAGAGAGCTATGAAGATCATGTCAGCGCGATAGAAGTACCTGAAGAGGTGCGTGGATATCGAGAGGTGCGTTATCCAAAGATGGAAAACGCCAGAAAAAAGGTCGAAGAATTATTAGGTAACGGATAAGGTTTTCATATTTCACTTCACACACCATGCAAATCACAGGTCAGACGAAAATCGTTGGCATTATCGGGGACCCGATCAAGCATAGTCGCTCTCCGCTGAT
Organism: Candidatus Poribacteria bacterium; assembly: GCA_965208425.1. Lineage (GTDB taxonomy): Bacteria > Poribacteria > WGA-4E > WGA-4E > PCPOR2b > PCPOR2b. The sequence goes on from OZ242335.1 coordinate 2,451,716, forward strand.
ACATAACGCGGCAATTACCGCACTGGGATTGGATTATGTTTATGTAGCCTTTCACGTTCAGCCCGACAATTTAGGCGCAGCGATTGAGGGGTTCAAGGCAACCAATGTAGTCGGTATCAACGTAACGATTCCACACAAGCAAAACGTGATCTCGTACCTTGATGAGATATCAAGGGAAGCGAGGCTCATTGGTGCCGTTAATACGCTGATTTTCAAAGATGGAGCAATTAGCGGCGAGAATACAGATGCCCCCGGTTTCTTACAAGCAATGCAGGAAGACGGACTCGACGTGCCTCAGGGAGGGTCGGCTGTCATAATTGGAGCAGGTGGGTCAGCACGTGCAGTTGTTGTTGCCCTTGCCCTTGTCGGGTTACGGACGATCTGTATTACCAATCGCACCGTTTCAAGAGCGGTCGCGCTTGCCACGGATCTTTCAGAGAAAACAGACGCATCAATTTACGGAATAGGGCTTGATGATCCCAAGCTACCGGACGCAGTGGGAACGAGTCAGCTAATTGTCAATACGGCATCCACCAGTATGGATGTTTCGCACCCGTTGTTAATTGATCCGGAGTGGTTAGCACCACAAACCATCGTTTACGATATTGTCTACACGCCTCCCGAAACGCGCCTTCTACAAGCGGCGGCGGAGCAGGATTGTCACACGATCGGCGGCTTAGGCATGCTTGTCCATCAAGGCGCGATTGCCTTTGAGAAATGGACGGGTGTCGATCCGCCTGTGGAAACCATGCGGCAAGCACTCCAAGGTGCATTCGATTAGAAGTGAGAGGTCAATTATGAGTATCGAAAATTCTTTCTCGACAGGAACCCCGATATCCGCGCCAATTAAGGTGGATATTTTTCATTCACAGTATCTTATACAACCAACTGAACATTTACCAGCAGAAGATATTCGTGAGCTGGCTGCCTATGTAGATAGGCGGCTGCACGAAATGAGCCGAAAAACCTCACGTGATAAGTTCGATATCGCGATTATGGTCGCGTTGCAAATTGCAGCGCAGATGTGCGAAGATCAGAAACGTTTCCAGCAATCCATCCATCGTATGATCGAGGAACTTGAGAAAGCGGTAGAAGGTAAATCTGATCCTGAATCAGGACAATCTACTACAACATTCGATAACGTATAAATTGGTGAATTCTAAAAATAAATAGACACTTTCGCTCCTCGGTTTCGATCCCCCCGATAAATCGGGGTAAACTAATTATCGGGGTCAGTAGGTGCGGTTTTCTAACCGCACCGGTTTTGAGTGTCCCATTAATTCTAAGATCCACTAATCATTCAATTTCGTAGGTGACGTTCACCCTTACCATGATCTGGAGTTGACCAGATTGGATGGGTGTTTCTACCGCCGCTGCTGCGGCATCAGCGGCAAAGCTGACAGGGCCCGGCGGATAATAATCCCCTGACTCGGAGATAGAAATCGGTTTTCCAAGGGTCACTCCACCTTCAGTTGCTAGCGTGTTTGCTTTTGCTTCTGCATCCTGCATCGCCGCTATGCGAGCCTGCATTTTTAATTTTGTGGGGTCCTCGATTGTGAACCGAATCGAATGAATCTCCACTAAATCCCCGCCGGCTTCCGCCGCATCGTCAATCACGTTTCCAACATCGTCCAAATCACGAATCGTCGCAGAGACGGTATTTGTGACGCTATATCCCTGAAACTCTCGTCGACCGTTAATATAGTCAAACCGCTGGTGAATGCTGAAATGCTGGGTCTGAATGTCTGGATCAAGCAGACCATTGCCTTTTAGCGATTCGATTACCCCCGCCATTGCTTCAGCGGCTTCTGTCCGTGCCTGTTTCACAGAGTCCCTTTCGACCGAAACTCCGATACTCAGCACGACTGCATCGGGGTCCCCCGCGACGATACCGGTGCCGGACACGCGAACTGTCTTTTCTGTTTTTTCCCTATTGATGACCTCTATGGTACGTTCCCCCGGTTCAACCGAAACCTCCACGTCGTTGCCCAAACTGCCGGCTACTACCACTAAATCGAACAGGTCTATGCTCCCATCCTGATTTACATCGCGTGGAGATGCAGCAAAATCAAGCCCCGCTTGAGTGTTTAGAAGTGGGGTCAATTCAGCAACGGTGAGTTCGTTCTCTTCTTCCGGTTTAGTTCCCTCGTCTGCAGTGCATCCACTCAACAATATCATCAGACAGACAAGAGGATAGATAAATTTAACTTTCATGAATAAAACCTCCTTACATGGTGAAGCGTGATAAAATTAACCGCCTCTGCGGTAAAAAACGAGGTTCATATTAAAAGAAAGTGCAAAATGCGAAGAGAAACCGAGTTTTTCCGAAAAAACTCGGTTTCTTTGCACTATTTCTTAGCATGAGCCAAAACGAATGAACAGATTTGAGTTTTACAGAAAGTAACGTTCCTTCTGCTTGGCGGTCTCGTATTCCTCATAAGCCTGCTGCACGGTGTCCACCTCAGAAACTTCAGCGATGGGTACATCCCACCACGATTCGTAACTGGGGACGCGCTTCTCGAAATCGACATCGACTTTGATCACCGTTGTGCGGTCCGATACTTTTGCCTCTCCGAGTGCTGTTTTCAGGCTTGTTGCCGAATCCGCCTCAATAACATGTGCACCAAGGCTTGCGGCATTCGCAACCAGATCCACCGGCAACACCCCACCGTCAAGCTGACCGGTGGCACCGTTACGATAGAGGAATTTCGTTCCAAATCCCTGTGCGCCGGTCGCCTCAGAAAGCCCGCCGATACTGCTGTGACCGTAGTTGTTCACTAGCATGATGGTCAGTTTGTACCCTTCCTGAACCGCGGTCATAATCTCCTGCCCCATCAACAGGTAAGAGCCATCACCGACTAGCACGTAGACCTCACGGCTTGGGTCTGCCATCTTGATTCCCAGACCACCCGCAACCTCGTAGCCCATGCAGGAGTAGCCGAACTCGACATCATATCCCTTGGGATCGCGAGTGCGCCACAATTTCTGGAGATCACCCGGTAGACTGCCCGCCGCACCGATAAGCACATCCTTCGGATCTGAGAACTCGTTTACCACGCCGATGACTTCGCCTTGACTGAGGATCTCGGTCTGATCTGGATGATAGATTCGGTCGACTTCGGCGTCCCATTCCTCGCGCAACTTTGCGATCCGGGTGGCGTAGTCCAGATTGACATGATAGCCTTGGACGGCATCACCGAGTTCTTCAAGTGTTACACGCGCATCCGCAGTCAATGGTAGCGCCGCGTGCTTGGCGGCGTCAAACTCCGCCACGTTGATGGTGATGAAGCGCACACTTGGATCTTGGAACGCCGTCTTCGATGCGGTAATGAAATCACTCAAGCGGGAACCCACCACGATGATGAGATCCGCGTCGCGGGCGATAGTGTTTGCACCTAGCGTGCCGGAGACACCCATCCCGCCTAGGCACTGCGGGTGGTCGTAGCGGAGCGAGCCTTTGCCTGCGAATGTTTCTGCGACAGGGATGCTGGTCTGTTCAGCGAAGTGAGCGAGCGCGTCGGTTGCCTCGCTGTATTTTACGCCGCCGCCTGCGATGATAAGAGGTTTCTTGCTGGCACGAATCCATTCGGCGGCTTCTTTTAGCGCGTTCAGGTCAGCGCGCGGGCGTGGGATTGTTTGAACCCGTTTTTCAAACAGCGCGGATGGATAATCGTAGGCTTCGGCTTGCACGTCCTGTGGCAATGCCACTGTGACGACACCTGTTTCGGCCGGCGAGGTTAGCACACGCATCGCCTCTGGCAGCGCGGTAATAATCTGTTCCGGACGGTTGATTCGATCCCAGTAGCGTGAGATGGGCTTGAAGCAGTCGTTCACCGAAATATCCTGCGAACTGGGTGATTCGAGCTGTTGCAGGACGGGAGCGACGAGCCGTGTTGAGAAGATGTCGCCCGGCAACAGCAGGATAGGTATCCGATTGATGGTCGCACCGGCGGCGGCGGTCACCATGTTGGTCGCGCCAGGTCCAATTGAAGAGGTACACGCAAAGGTGCGTAGGCGGTTGTTCATCTTCGCATACGCCGCAGCGGTATGCACCATCGCCTGTTCATTGCGCGTCTGATAGAACCGGAAGGAGTCTGCGTACTGATGCAGTGCCTGACCCACTCCAGCGACGTTGCCGTGTCCAAAGATGCCGAACATACCCGCAAAGAACTGATGTTCGACGCCATCGCGTTCAACATATTGGTTTTTGAGAAATTCGACGACAGCTTGCCCCATCGTCAATCTTTGAGTTTTCATAGTTGCCTCCTTTATTTTAGAATCACCATTCGTCGTAAGGCGGTATAATCTTCCGTGCGAAGTTGGTAGAAATAGACTCCACTTGGAACCGATTTTCCACCCCAATAGATTTTATCACACAATTGTTCTGTTGGGTAGGTGATAAACTCACACGACAGAAAAAAGAGGGACATATTGAAGCAATTCACTAATCGAAGTTTCGATATTGAGATATGAATCTCGACCTACGGGTTTTGTTGACTCTAGGCAAATTTGGTGAGGAAGCGAAGCATTGGGCGCAAAGTCGAGGGGGACTACTTGAGGATAACCATCCGCCGTAACGCAGTATAATGCCCCGCGCGGAGTTGATAGAAATAGACTCCGCTAGCGACGGATTCTCCACTCTCGTTATGACCGTCCCAATAGGCTGCCTTTGCCTGATCTGTGTAATACCCCGCGGAATGATGTCCCAAATCCAGTCGACGCACCGGGGTGCCTCTTGTGTCATAAATCGTGAGCATTACGTCGGCGGCGTGGGCAAGGTGAAATGGCATCCATGTTTCGGGATTGAATGGATTGGGGAAGTTTGGGAGCAGCGTGGTTTCGGCAGGAATGAGCATAGCTAACAGCGCATCGAGATTGGAGAGACCGCGCTGAAAGGTGAGCGAACCGTCATCTACCGTTTGTGCTAGGGCAATCCAGTTCTGAACTGTTTTAGGAGTGATGCGAACACCGATCGGTATCACGCGGTGTCCGCTGCGACCTACAGGCGCTGCGGAAATCGTTGTCTCCTCAAGGCGGGCACTGACAGCAACCAAATCAAAAATGTTGACCATGCCATCGCCGTTGACATCCCCCGATAATCTTTCTCCTGTTTGTCCAAGTAGTGTTCCGACTGTTGCCAAATCGACGAGGTTTACAATACCATCTTGGTTGACATCATAGGCGGATACCTGCGGCGATGTATCTGTTAGCGATGCGACGTTCCATAGGAGTACTGTGCCATCGGCACTCCCGCTTGCTAGGGTGTAGCCATCCGGACTGAACGCTACACTACTGATCTCTCGCGGATGCCCCGTGAAGGTTGCTGTGAGTTGCCTTGTGACAATATTCCATAGCTGCACCGTGCCACTCCTTCCCCAACCCCCAGTTCCCGTTGCGAGTATTTTGCCATCTGGACTGAATGCAATACTGTTGATAGGGATCCCATCGCCCCTGATAGTAGATGTGAGCTGCCTTGTGTCAACATCCCACAACTGTATTACTATGACATCCGTATCCCAATCCCCATGCCTACTCGCGCTTGCGAGTGTTTTCCCATCTGGACTGAATGCGACACTCCTGATAGGGATCCCATCGCCCCTAAGAGTAGCTGTGAGCTGCCTTGTGTCAACATCCCACAACTGTACTATGCCATCCGTAGCATAAAACCCATATCCACTCGCGTATGCGAGTGTTTTCCCATCTGGACTGAACGCTAAACTTCTAACACCGTTCGGGGCTCCCGTGAGGGTAGCCTTGAGTTGTCCTGTGTCAACATCCCACAATCGTATTCCAGTGTCTTGGTCCCAACCTTTACTGCCGCCCCCAGTTGCGAGTGTACTCCCATCCGGACTGAATGCGACGCTTAAGACAGAGTCCGTGTGGCCTAAGAGGGTGTTTTTGAGTACGCCCGTATGTACGTCCCACAGTCGTATCCTACTGTATCGCGAATCGCCACTTGTATTGTCGTAACCTACGCTTGCGAGTGTGTTGCCATCCGGACTCAACGCTATGCTGCTGACACCGTCCTCATGCCCTCCAAGGGTGTGTCTGAGTTGTCCTGTCGCTGTATCCCATAATCGTATCCTTGGGTCATGCCAATCTCCTCCAGTTGCAAGTGTAGTGTTATCTGGACTGAACGCAATACTGGTGACACTGCCCGTATAATCCCTAAGGATGGTTTTCGGCTTCCAGGTGGCTGCATCCCGTAGCCACACTGTGTTGTCGTCACCTCCAATTGCCAATGTCGTGCCATCTGGACTGAAGACTACACTTTCGGTGCCCTCCGCATGCCCCGCGAGCGTCGCTATAGATTGACCTGTGATGACATCCCACAGTTGCACCGGACCGTCTGACCAACCTCGCCCAGCTGCCAGCGTGTTGCCATCCGGACTAAACGCTATGTTACTGACACCGCGCTTATGCCCTCCTAGGGTGCGTTTGAGTTGTCCCGTTGCTGTATCCCATAATAGTATCCTTGGGTCTTGGAAATCTCCTCCAGTTGCGAGTGTTTTGCCGTCCGGACTGAACGCTACGCTTGTGACATGGCCTCTATGTTCTGTGAGGGTAGCTATAGGTTTCCCTGTGGCAACATCCCACAGACGCACTGTTTTGTCAACACTGCCGCTTGCCAGTGTAGTGCTATCCGGACTGCACGCGACACTGTTAACGTCGTCCGTATGCCCTGTGAGGATGGCTTTGAGCTGGTCTGTGGCAACATCCCATAACCGTACTGTCTGGTCTCTGCTCCCACTTGCGAGTGTGGTGCCATCCGGACTGAACGCTAGACTAGAGATATCAGTTGTATGCCCCGTGAGGGTGACTTTAAGCCGTCCTGTAGCAACGTCCCACAGTCGCACTGTACTATCTCTTCCATCCGAACTCTCTTCTATGCTTGCGAGCGTGGTCCCATCTGGACTGAGCACGACACTTGAAACCCCTATAATGAGATCGAGTGTTGTGCCAGTACTGGTATCGTAGATCCATGTTCCAATAGAGCCTGCAATCGCCAGACGGCTTCCGTCAGGGAAATACGCTATGTCGCCTGTTATCCAACCTTTGCCCAAACGCCCTTTGGCGCCATCAGGTAAACTCCATTTGGTGTAGTCTTGGGCATAGCTATCTGACAAAAACGAGAATATTACCAAAGGGAGGAACATGAGTATGGAAAATTGCGCTGTTTTCATCGGTCAAATTCTCCCGCATTGATTATCGGCGTGGTGTTCTTACTTCAAAATAAGCATCTTCCGTGTTGCTGAGTAATGCCCTGCGGACAGACTGTAGAAATAGACACCGCTTGTGACCTGTTCTCCGCTATTGTTATGACCGTCCCAATGCGCTGCCTTTGCTCTATTTGTGTAAGCCCCTGCGGGTTGATATCCCAGATCCAACCGACGCACTGGTGCCCCTTTTGTACCATAAATGGTGAGGGTCACGTCAGCGGCATGGGCGAGGCGATACGGTATCCATGTCTCCGGATTGAATGGGTTAGGGTAGTTTGGCAAGAGCACTGTCTCTTGAGGTGTTAGTGTTGCCAAGAGTTGTTCGAGGACAGGGATGCCACGCTGATAGATAAGCGAGCCATCATTTGCTGCGTGAGCCATATCAATCCACCCCTGAATCGTATCTCGGTTGAGATTTGATAGGTTCCGTCTCTTTCCCTTATCAGGGAACAGAAATGCGGTTGGCGCGGTCGGAATTGTCGTTTCGCTAAACAGGGCAGCAACCTTGACGAGATCCAGAATATCAACAAGGCCATCTCTATTAACATCAGCGTCATTCTGCCCTATCCTTCCCAAGTTGGATCCGACGAACGTTACATCCAAAATGTTCACTACGCCATCGCGGTTGACATCTCCGGGTTTCATTGAAGGGGTGAACTCCCATAGGAGCACCGTGCCATCATAACTCCCACTTGCGAGGATGGTGCTGTCTGGACTGAACGCCACACTTTTGATGCTGCTCGTATGCCCTATAAGCGTGGCTTGCAGCCGACTAGTAACGACGTCCCACAGTCGTACCATATTATCCCCACCTCCACTTGCGAGTGTCCGACCATCCGGACTGAACGCGATACTATAGACATCGTATGTGTGTCCTGCAAGCGTCGCTTTGAGTTGTCCGGTGGCAACATCCCACAGTCCCACCGTTTTGTCCTGACTTCCACTTGCTACCATGGTGCCATCCGGACTGAACGCTATATCTCTGATAGAGGCTCTATGTCCCGTGAGGGTGGCTTTGTGCTCCCCTGTGACGGGATCCCACAGTTGGATTTCATTGTTTGAACCGCCAGCTGCGAGGATGGTGCCATCTGGACTGAATACTGTGCTTGTGATATCCGACCCGTTCCATATAAAGGTGGCGTAGGGTTGACCTGTGGTAACATCCCACAGTCGCAACGTCTCGTCCCATAATCCACCTCCAGTAGCGAGCGTGGTGCCATCCGGACTGAACGCTACAGTGGCGACACCATCCGGATGCCCAATAAGAATGGTTTTGAGTTGCTCGGTGGTAACGTCCCAGAGTCGTACAGTGTAGTCTACACTTCCACTCGCGAGTGTGGTTCCATCCGGACTGAACGCTATCGTCTGAACGGTGTCTGTATGGCCGGCGAGGCTACCTTTGGGTTTCCATGTCGCAGTATCCCATAGCTGCACTACATTGCCGCTCCCGCCTGCGAATATGGTGCCATCTAGACTAAACACCACATTTGAACCTCCACCCCTATGGTCTGCAAAGGTGACTTTGAATTGTCCTGTGGCAACATCCCACAACCATATCTCACCCGCATCGCTACTCGCGAGTGTATTCCCATCCGGACTGAATGCTACGCTTATATATCCACCTGTATGTCCTGTGAGGGTGGCTTTTAGCTCTCCTGTGCTCGTATGCCACAACTGTACCATGCCAGCCCTACGCCGATCCCTAGTTCCAGCTGCGATCGTGCTGCCGTCGGGACTGAACGCTAGACTTTCAATGCCGCCCGTATGTTCAGTCGTGAGGGTGTCTTTGCGTTGTCCTGTCCGCGCAGCCCACAGTTGTATCGTGTCGTCCCCACGTCCCCCACTTGCAATTGTGTTGCCATCCGGACTGAATGCTAGCGTTTGGATCCCACCCGCATGTTCAGTGGTGAGGGTGGCTTTTATCTCTCCTGTGCTCGTATACCACAGCCGTATCGTGTCGTTGTCCCAACCTCCCCCACTTGCTAGTGTTCGTCCATCCGGACTAAATGCTACACTATAGACGCTCTTCGGATGTTCAGTGAGGGTGATTTTGTGCTGCCCTGTCTGTGCATCCCATAGCCGCACCGTCCTGTCACGACTCGCACTTGCCAGGGTGGTGCCATCCGGACTGAACGCCATATCTGCGATGCGACTTGTATGCCCCGTGAGGATCGCTCTGAGTTTCCATGTCTCAACGTTCCACAGTCGTATTGTGTGGTCACCCCACCTGCCCCCACTCGCCAGCGTGTCGCCATCCGGACTGAACGCTAGACTCTCGATCTCCGCCGTGTGCCCCGTGAGCAGCTCAAGTTCTACCCCGGTGTGTACATTGTAAATCCAAACCCCGATAGTAGTCCCTACAGCTAGGAAGTTTCCGTCCGGAGAATACGCTATATTACTTATCCGGCCTTTACCAAGGCGCGCTTTAGCTCCTTTGGGTAGATGCCACTGCGGGGAATCTTGGGCGAGGGTGTTTGATACAAAGAAAACGACGACCAATAATAGGTTGAAGCCAAGAAAGATTCCCTTTTTCATGAGGTTTAACCTCCTTGTTCTATGACTATCTATCAATTATTGTGCCAAATATCTGCTGACAGCGAGAAATGGAATCTGACCGATTTGTAGGGGACTTCAACAGGCGAACTTCAGTATCAGATTGGATAGGGGGCTGCGTGCAAAGTGTCTATCAAATAGTTGTTAGAGGGAGTGTATGCAATTGGTGCATGGATTCGACCAATTTGCTCGGAGTTTAGGGGCGGTGAGTGGAGGCTTGGGTGTGTAATACACCTTGAGTTGAACAGTTCAAAATTTGAACACCATTGTTTGATGGATAGACACAGTATTCGGTGATGGAAAGTGCTTCTTGATGACGATGGGTTAAAATAGCGCGTGTTGACATTTGACAGCGTGTCCCACGTAGTCCCGATTATCGGGAGAACGGGATAGGTTGGGTTGAACAGTAACCGTGAAGCCCAACACTCAGTCTTGGCTGTATTCTACATAACCCCATGTGACACCTGTCGCCCCTCTGGGGCTTGGAGGAATTGATTTGCCGATGTGCTATACACCTATCGCCCCGCTGGGGCTAATGAGGAATAATACGCCTCCGTTCTGAGAGTGTTCCACATGTGTAAGCACTCTTGTAGGTCGAGATTCATATCTCGACATCAAAGCGTCGATTTTGGAAAATCGACCTACAGAAGTCTTTGGGGATCGGGTTTGCCAATGCGTTGGGAGAGGTAACCTCGCGCTTACTTAGTAGGTTTTAACAAAAAACCTTTAGGTCTAAATCCCAATCCTTTAGGTTTGGGAGTACGTCAATCTTCGCTCATGTTAAGAAATCGTGTAACCGTAGGGGCAGGTCCCCGATGGAATCCCCGATAAATCGGGACAGGCGGGATCCAAAGCGACTTGTGCCTGCCCAAAGGCAATCGTTTCCAACAGCAACCACAAGTCAGGGCAACCACAAGGGTTGCCCCTACAGCAATCAACCAAATGTGGAGGTAGAGGCACCCGCTTTGCACTTTCTTTTTGAATGAGCTTTAATCTTCGATCCACTTACAGAAAACGATTACTGCCGCCCGAATTTCTTCAAACAGCGGAATCGATTTTTGTGCCAGCGTCATTACCCGCGTCGATTCCAGTTCGTATCCGTAAATATGGCGAAGCCTGTGACGAAAGCGGCGGTATTCATCTGTGGTCAATAACAGGTTCTGAGAAAACAGTGGTGGGTGGTCAGTACGCGGTTGACCCATTTGGTAAAGTAGAGTTCGATGCCACTGTTCACCTGTTGGCAAGCCGCCATCCAGAGTGACGGCAACTCTTTCACAGATGCGCTCAATGCCTGAATAAAAGTCGTCCACATAACTTGCCAACGCACGGGTGGCAAATTGATCTGGTTCCTCACCTACTCTGTCCAGTGCTTCTGCAAGCCCCGAAGTGATTGGCTCAAGTGCAGCAATTTCAGCCATTAATCTCGCTTTCAATGCAGCACGAGGATTTTCAGCCATTGGTTTTCCTTCCAAGATATGTTCACGGATTTCTGCGGGGACTGATTCCAAAAGCACCAGATGGACAGACAGCCACGGCGGCATTATCGTCTCCAGCGTCGCTTCGGCTTCCCAACACGCCTCGTTTGACAGTCCTTCAATAGCCAGATCGAGATCGGAAGCCTCATGCCAAGGACCATCCCCAACAAGTGAGCCGAAAGGGATGACCTGCTTCGCACCGAACTGTTTCTGTAAGACCGTCGTGCAGTGTTCGGCGATGGAGAGTGCCTCTTGATAACGTTGGGCTAAACGAGTTGAATCCAACTACCAACCACCTCTTTCCTGAACAAAATCCTCGACCTCACGCATTGTCGGCATGAAGTTAGCGCAGCCGTGTCGGGTGACAACAATCGCGCCGGTCGCATTGCCCAAGCGGGCAGAACGTTCCCAGCCGCAGTCCGTCAGGTGACCATAGATAAAACCGCTGGCGAAGGCGTCCCCTGCACCGAGTGTGTTATATACCTCGACGGGAAATGGGGCACCGTTGATAACTGCTCCATCGGATAGATGAACATCGGCACCTTCAACGCCGCGTTTCATCACCAGCGCTTCGGGACCGCCGCTGAGAATTGTCTCAATTGCTGCGTTCACGTCGCCTTCGATATTGGGGTTGGAGATTTGGGAGTGGGTAATCGAGAGTTGTGATACATCGGAGAGGCTGGCTGCTTTGACTTCCTCCTCCGTTCCGAGTGCGATATCGACCACTCGCAGCGCAGATCTGGCGACCACACCAAAAGCGCGAGGGTCATGCCATTGGTCTGCGCGGAAGTCAAGATCAAAAAACACGGTGGTCCCAACGGATTGGGCATATTCAGCGGCAAAGAGGTTTGCGCTCCGACTCGGTTCCTTGCTCAATCCGGTGCCAGAGATGAGTAGCGCACGGCTATCAGCAATCGGTGCGGCGAGGACATCGTCGATTGTGAGTTCGATGTCAGCACAGTTGTCGCGATAGTAGACGAGCGGGAATCGGTCCGGCGGCTCAATCCCAAGCACAACCGCACTGGTTCGGTGTCCCGGTTTGTGGCAGACAAACTTTGTTTCTACGTCTTCGTCATTTAGGAATTTGAGGATGAAGTCACCCACCGGATCTTCGCCGAGCGCGGTCAGAACAGCGGATCGGAGTCCAAGCCGTCGCGTCCCGACGCTGATGTTCGTTGGGCAGCCCCCAACAAATGCGCCAAAGCTGTTGATTTCGGGAAAGGGTGTGCCAATGTCGTTGGAGTAGAGGTCTATCGAACTGCGACCGATTGCTAAAATATCATAAGTTCGTTTGTTCATCGGTTCACCCTGATACGTAATCCTTAAATTTCTCACTTTGCTCTGCGAACCGACAGGTAACCAGAAAAGCGTCGTTTCCGCAAGCGATTAACTGAACGCCTGCGTCTACCCATCGTTTGCCACTCTCGAAATCGTTGACGTAGCTGCCGAGCACAATTTGAGATTCCTTCGCCTTGGCGATCACCTTTTCGATGCTTTCGACAATCAGTGGGTGGTCGAGTTGTCCGGAGATACCGAGCGATGTCGAGAGGTCATACGGTCCGAGAAAGATTGCATCGAGTCCATCGGTCGAAAGGATCTCATCGATATTCTCTACAGATTTTGCGGTTTCGATCTGCCCAATGATGAAAATTTCCTCATTTGCCTGAAGGGTATATTTTACACCGTCTAATTTCCGAAAATCGCCGTAATCGGTGTGTCCTATACCATATGCGACTCCCCTATCTCCCTCCGGCGCGTATTTCGCCCACTCTACCACATTTTCGATATCTTCGCGGGATTCTACGCGCGGAATCATCACACCGGAGGCTCCGGCATCAAGTGCGCGGGAGACAAAATGCCGCTCCTTGTCTGGCACACGTACAATACTGGGTAGATCGGATCCCCTCGCCGCTCTGACGATGCGCCCGACCGTTTCCATCGTGAATGTTGTGTGCTCCATGTCCACAATGATGAAATCTGCGCCGGCACTCGCCAAGATGGTCGCAATCTGCGGCACTGCAAACTCCATCACAAAGGTTCCAACGATGACTTCTCCGCTTCGTAAAGTTGATTTAATCTGCTTTGCTCTCATATTTTATAGTGGACCTTAGAAGTAATGAGACACTCCAAGCAGGTGCGGTTAGGGAACCGCACCTACCAGCCCCGATAATAAGTTTACCCCGATTTATCGGGGGGATCGAAACTGAGGGGCGAAAGTGTCTATTTATTTTTAGAATTTACCATATTTTTAGAATTCACTATAATTATACCGTTCGCTATCAGAACTCGCGCTTTTGAGAGGGCGATCTCCGATGAATTCTAAACATAATCGCTCATGTTAAGAAATCGTGCAACCGTAGGGGCAGGTCCCCGATGGAATCGGGATTAAGAAACTTGTGCCTGCCCAAAGGCAATCGTTTCCAACAGCAACCACAAGTCAGGGCAACCACAAGGGTTGCCTCTACAGAAATCAACCAAATGTGGAGGTAGAGGCACCCCGCTTTGCACTTTCTTTTTACATAAGCCAACATAATTTGACGTGATGGTCAGTACACAAATCTCTTTGATATTAGCTATTTTGTCACCGTGCTGTGAAGAGATTTTCTATTTCCCGTAATAATTTTCGTGCCCCCACCTCGGCGTTGGTAGTTCTTTGCAGCCGCTTTGAAATCCTTAAAATTCTGTCGCAATAGTCGTAGGATAAACTGAGATCGCCTATCGCACGTGCATTTTCGGCGACATTGAAATAACAGATTGTCGTGCGCGATAAACTTTGATTTGCAGCCTCCCATAGGTTGGCGTGCGCGTAATTGTCCGCCGAAAGTGCGTAGAGTCTACCGGCGTCCGCCCAAGTGTGTTCTCTTTCTAGGGCGTCCGCCCGCATGGCATAGTAGGTTCCTGCTTCCTGTGCACACTGTCGTGCGCGACTGTAACGACGGCTGGCTGTATAGGCAAGCCGCGCTCGTGCGTAACAATCTGCGCCCAATTCCCAAGTCTCGTCCCCAATAAAGTTCTCCGCAGATGTTTTATAATATTCTCCCAGTTTTTTGTACTCTGCGCGACTGCGTCGACTCTTCCCGGTTTGCGCATATTCTTCAGCTGCTTGACGGATCTGAGCAGCCAGTTTCTCATGGGGTGCTTGAATTACCTCATGGAGTTTTCGGAGCACATACTCCGGGGCAGTCTCCTGTGGATTGAGCGGTTGAAATGTTAGATCGGAACCAGTGCCACCGTCTGTAGGCAGTGTACCTGAACCTGTGCCAGAAGCCACATCGGTGAGGTCACTAGAGGACAGACGATTGTTGAGCACGGCTCTGAGTTCCGCAACCTCGTCAGTCGACAACTGGTCAATTAATCCAATCATCTCTGTTGCTGTTACGGGTGGTTGGGAAGGAACCATCAAATCTGACAGATGCCGAAATATCCAATCGGCTTTTTTGGTTGCTTTGGCACTGCTCAAGTAGAGGCGGTGTGCCTGCTGCACCTCTTGCAATGCCTCCTGTGATTGTGTTACACCGATGAGTTGAATAGCTTTATCGTAGTGTAGATTGATTTGTGTTTCAAGTTGCAGTTGGGTCTGTTTGTCTGCTTTTGCTTGCTGTTCTTCAGATACGTCCGCTTCAATTTTCTCTGCCGCCTCAGCAGAAACGCGTAAATCCTTTCTGTGTTCGGATAGCATTGCGCCTTGGATCGCTGGATTTGATTGGCTTGTTATTGTATGCCGTACGGTGTCCGCATACCATTTTTTACGAACATGATTCAAATCGTCATACAATTCTGAAGCGGTTTGATACCGAGCCTGTGCATTTCGATGCAGTGCTCTCTGTAGAATCTCACGCATATCTTCAGGCAGTTTGTAGTCGAATTCAATATCTTCGCTCTGTTTTCTTACCTGAATTTCCGCGTGCGTTTTTCCTCGAAATGGGAATCTGCCCATAAACATCTCGTAGAGAATTAACCCTGTTGAGTAGAGATCCACCCGATAGTCGTAACTGCCTTCGTACTGTTCAGGTGCCATGTATCTTCGCGTGCCCGTAATCGTTCCTGCATAGTCGGTGCTTGCTTCAAGGATACGGGCGACGCCGAAGTCAGAAATTTTCGCTGTCTCGTCGGAGGTCAGCAAAATATTCTGCGGCTTAATGTCACGATGGATGATGTTCTGTCCATGGGCAGCGATAAGTCCTCGACAGATATCGAGCGCAATATTGACTGCTAAATTACGACGCAGAGGTGTCGCCGTAATCAATTGACGTAAACTGGGACCGTCAACGTACTCCATGACGATGTAGGCAACATATTCATCATCACCGGGTTCAACAGTATGGATGGAAACAATGTTGGAATGCCCCCAATTTCGCCCCATTGCGCTCAACTCGGTGAGCAGGTAACGCATTCGTCCGCTAGGGTAGATTGATTTAGGCAACACTTTGATCGCAACGGTACGGTTGGTAAACTCCTCTTTTGCTCGAAAAACGGAGGCAAAACTACCGTTGTTAATCAGTTTTTCAATACGATATTTTCCTAAGACCAGTCCGTTTATCTGCATATACACCATCCTTATTAAAGGCTCATGTTAAAAGAAAGTGCAAAGCACAAAAAGCGTAAAACGTAATGCGTGAAAGTTTTGTTCATTGGTTCATTCATAAACGAGTGAACTCAATCGGTTTCGATTGCACTATTTCTTTGCATAAGCCAAACAAAAATGTACATATTTGCGAGACAGGTGATGCCTGCAGCGTTATTGATCCGCTTTGGCAATTTGCACGGCTTCTACCAACTTTTTCGCGTTTTGTGTCAGAAGATCTAACCGCCCATCAGCAATCACTTGATTGTTGACGAGTGCGCTACCAACGCCAAGCGCGGCTGAACCCGCCTTGATGAATTCTCCGGCATTCTCAAGGCTCACGCCGCCGGTGGGAATCATTGGGATATGCGGCAACGGTGCCTTCACGTCTTTGATGTAGCTTGGTCCACCGCTGCTTGACGGAAAAACTTTGACATAGTCCGCGCCGGCTTCCCATGCAGCCAAAATCTCCGTCGGCGTAAATGCCCCTGGCATCACAATTTTACTATATCGGTTGCAAATTTCGATAACATCTGGTTTTGTCACAGGGCTGACAACAAACTCGGCTCCTGCCAGCATCGCTGCCCGTGCGGTTTCGGCATCAAGCACCGACCCAACGCCTACGAGCACTTCATCACCGTATTGTGCGGCGACATCACTGATAACGCTTAACGCATTCGGGGTTGTCATCGTTACTTCAATCAGGTCGACACCACCCGCTTTGATTGCTGCTGCAACCTCAATCAATTCAGCGGAACTGTTCGCGCGAATAATAGCGACAACCCCACAGGATTCGACCCGTTGCATCTGTTCCAGTTTAGTCATTATCTACCTCGGTCACAATAGATTGTTAAAAATCATCTAGGACGCATTGACATTTTCCGGCTGCTTATTCAACAAACGTTATAATTATTAGGTAATCTGACAAGGCTTATGTTAAGAAATCGTGCAACAGTAGGGGCAGATACCCGATAGAATCGGGATTCAAAGCGACCCCGATAGATCGGGATTAAGAAACTTGCGCCTGCCCAAAGACAATTATGTCCAACAGCAACTATAAGCAGGGCAACCACAAGGGTTGCCCCTACAAAAATCAACCAAATGTAGAGGTGGGATCGCCTCGCTTTGCACTTTCTTTTTATATGACCCTCTGACAAATGTAGCGCAATCTGTTAGTTTGCGGACTGAATCACAATCTGAATGAGGTTTCAGAAAATAATTCGGTAATTCTATATGTGCCCCAGGCTCCGGTAGGTGCGGTTTGCAACCGCACCGGACATCGTTCGGAAATTACCGAATTAATCAAATAATCTTCATACAGATTGTGGTACAAAAGCCCACAGACCATAGTAAATTCAAATCCTTGCTTTTCTGTTGTTTGTATCTGTATCCGGTATTTTCCTTCACAGAATACCGAGCGGTGGCGTTACGACAATTTCGTCGGTGACCATACCGTCCGGCTGCGTCGCAACAAAGAGAATGGTCTCTGCGACATGTTCTGGCTTCAACATCAAATTCAGGTCAGGATGCGCGTCAATCTCCTTCCAGAACGGTGTGTCAACTGATCCGGGCGAGACTGCCGTGACGCGGATATTCTCGCTCCGGACCTCCTCTGCCAAAACCTTTGTAAACGCGAGTGCGCCCGCCTTGGCTGCACAATACGCACTTGAGGCTGGGAATGCAACTTTCGCGGCAATGGACAGCACGTTGATAATTAGACCAGATCGACGTGCTAGCATAGAGGGTAATACATATTTCGAGCAAAGATAGGTGCTTTTGAGGTTGGATGCGACCACCTGATCCCACACCGCCGGATCTGAATCGGCAACGGTCTCGAAAACACCGATCCCTGCATTGTTCACAAGGATGTCGATTTGACCGTAAGCCTCTAGCGTTCGGTTGACCAAAGTTTCTGCCGCTTCCGTTCGCGTTACATCTGTTGGTACAACGAGGGCTTCTCCACCATGTGCGCTTACGAGACTGGCAACTGTTTCGAGATCCTGTTGTGTCCGTGATGCGAGGACAACTTTCGCGCCCTCCCGCGCAAACGCCAAACCGGTTGCGCGACCGATCCCCCGCGATGCGCCTGTTATGATTGCAACTTTGTCCTTCAGCATTTCCGCTTCTCTCAAGTTGTCCACTATGGTAAATTTTAGAATTATTTAGACACGATGAACGAGCGATGTCAGGAACTTGTTCGCAGAGTTACGGCACACGGCGTGTGCCTACTACTTTGAATGTCCAAGCCCCGTCTAAATACATCTCATGAACTCCGTTCGTGTCGAAATTTTGTCTCGAAACTCGCCGAGCATTACGTTGGTCATGGTTTGTGAATGCTGCTTCTGTACGCCGCGAACCATCATGCACAGATGTTGTGCCTCGATGACAACAGCGACCCCAGCGGGATTCAGAACGTCCTGTAAGGCTTCCGCAATCTGTTTTGTCAGTCTCTCTTGTACCTGCAAGCGGCGGGCGAACATATCCACAATCCGTGGAA
This sequence comes from Candidatus Poribacteria bacterium, assembly GCA_965208425.1. GTDB lineage: Bacteria > Poribacteria > WGA-4E > WGA-4E > PCPOR2b > PCPOR2b. The sequence goes on from OZ242335.1 coordinate 2,470,025, forward strand.
TCTTACTAAGCCCAATGATTTTTTTGCGAGGAATATACCCAACATGACACTTACCGAAAAATGGTAAAAGATGGTGTTCACAAAGGCTATAACACTCAATATCTTTGACGATGACCATTTCGTCGTATTCTTCGTTGAAAATTGCATCGTTCACCACATCTTCGACATTCTGGTCGTATCCCTGCGTCAAAAATTGGAGGGCTTTCGCTGCACGTTGCGGTGTTTTTAGGACACCTTCCCTTGTCGGGTCTTCGCCGAGACTCTCCAATATCTGCGTATAGATGTATTCAAGTTTCGGATCGGCAGTGGTTCCGTTGTCAATTGAATCTGCGTGGTAAATTTTCATCGACTAAATTCCGTCTCCGTAGTAATCAAAGTGGTTCTTCGGGGTTTCTCTCAATCGAAGCCGATGTAGCTGAATCGGCTTCAGATTCGGTTCGATAACCTCCCAGAGCACTTTCACAAAGTTTTCTGAAGTTGGATTGAGGTTTTCAAACTCAGGGGTGTCCAAGTTAAGATGCTTATGATCAAATCGCCCATAGACCTGTTTCTGGATTGTTTCATCGAGATGCTCTAAATCCGCAACCATTCCAGTTCTTGGGTCCACCTCACCTTTTATTGTCACTTCAAGGGCATAGTTGTGCCCGTGACCGTAGAAATTGTTGCACTTGCCGAAGATTTCTTCGTTTTCCGCATCGCTGAGTTGTGGACTGTGTAATCGGTGTGATGCACTGAATTCGTAAACTTTCGTGAGATAGACCATCTGTCCCGCTCCGTAATAGTCAGCAAATAGGGTTGACTCCTCATACAACCTGATGTGATGTAAGATTGTCCCTTTTAGATGTGGTTCAATCGCGCACCAAATCTGAATCGCTAAATTCTCGCTTGTCGGTTGCAGGTGTGGGTTATTTGCGAAGATGGGGTGTTGTATGTTGATATGTTTATGATCATAGTAGGCAACAACCTCTTCCTTGAGAACTTGGTCCAGATCTGTGATATTGATGACCATCCCATTTTCAGGATTAAGCCTGCCTTTAACTGTTGCTTCCACAACGTAGTTATGTCCATGACTATTTGGATTTGCAGTCGCGCCGAACAGGGCGTAATTCTCCGCATCGCTGAGTTCAGGAACCTGATAGTAGTGTGAGGCTTCAAAAGCGATTTGGCGTGTAAGGTAGTGCACGATGAGGTTCCTTATCCATGAAACAAGATGCGTTACTCAGCCATCACGTCATTGATCTGTGTCACAGCCTAGTAACCGCGTTGTCTACCGTTTCGAGCTGCACACGCATTACCCACTCCCCACCGCCGCGAAAATGCACATGCCGCTTCTTCAGCCATTCTACGAGCGTATCTCGATCCGGTGCTTCCCATTCGCAGACCATTCGACCGAGGACTGTATCACATTGCACTTTCAGGCTCTTGATTCCGTCGCTTTCGTCATCAATAAATCGCTTGGCGAGCCTTTCCACATCCTGTCGTGTCATGCAGGCAATGATATGAGCAGAAACAAATTTGGGCATATTTGACTCCGATTATAAAATAAAGAATAAGGTTCATGTTAAGAAAGCGTGCAGAACGTGAAACGTGAAACCTAATGCGTAATTCGTAAAGAACCAAGAATAAAACGAAATATGATTGTAGCGGAGTTTGCCAATAAGTCAGTAGCGTCTCATCGAGCAATTCTGTAGGGCTATTTTCCAAAATCGACGTTTGGGTGTCGGGATGTGAATATCGACCTACAGGAACTAATGAACTGTAACGAATTCTAACAAAAATAGACGTTAAAAGTAGATAGTTTTTTGTACCCTCCCGATAAAATCGGGAGAATCCTAACCCGCAAACTAACAGTTTGCGCGACATTTGGCAGATAGTCCGTTACATCGTAAGCGGGGCATTCCGAAATCGGTCAGAAAACGGAAAAATAAATGACCCTAGCGACGTGGGTTAGTCGAGCAATTCCTGACAATTCCAATCCTGAAAATGAGCGTATCGGAGGTTGAATCGGAACACGCTCTGCCAGCCAATCGGAGGGAAGAGGGTTGCAATCACCGAGAGTCGGTAGTCGTGGACACAGTCTTCCCAGCTATAGTCTACCACTCCTCCATCGACGAGGCCATCGTAATAGTAGCGCAAGAGACCCGTCTCGATTTCATGCCGTTGCGGTGAGGAATCGCCTCCGACTAAGTAACAGAGATCATAGGGTCCCATACCGCGTTTATAGGTTTCCCAATCGCCAAAATAGAGCCCATCCGTTTCTGGGTTTTTAGGATAAAAGAGATTCCAGTGATGCAGATCGCCGTGTAGAAATGTCAGAGCCTTGTTATCTTTGCTCCGTTCGACATACAACCGCTCCCAACCGTTAATGGCATGAAGCGCGCAATCAAACATTTCTTGTGGCAATTCGGCCTGAGCTTTATCCGCAAATTGGGGAAGCAGCTCGTCTCTCCAGTCTTGGCAATACTTCTGTATGATTTCAGCTGTCGCAGCATCCGCCATGCGGAGCGGTCCGCCTCGTCCTCGCAAAAAATCGGGCTGTGAAATTCGCGGATGCTCCCACCATTGGGTGTGGAACTTCAACAGTTCATCAATGATTTGCTTGTAGAGGGCGACCGTGAATACTCCTTCCTCTTTGGGAGGGGTTTCGGTGTGCGTCACAGAGGCATCTTCAAAGAGGAAATAGCACTGACGGGCATCACGGTCATAATCGAAGTCGTAGCATCGAAAGACCGGTGGGGCGGGCATTTGAGCGACGATTTCGTTGAAGAATACCGATTCTGCGACGCCGCCCCCAAACCAACCTTCCCGATAGTTCTTGAAGATTAGATCGGTATGAGGGTGATGTTCCGACTCACCGGAATAGGTCACCTTCAACCGTGTGAAGAAGGCGGCGGTTGAGTCAAATGTCTCACCGATCTGAACGTCAGTTACACTGGCTTGTGACAGATGCCCGTTCTGCTGGAGTCGATCCGTCAACCATTGTGGCGTGATCTGTTCGGCGGTGGCAATCAATTAATTGCGTACCTCTTTTGGACTGGATTATATTAACTCAGTTGGGACTTACGCAATAGCACACGGCGCGAGATTTTTTTTATTTTTAACCCCCTAGCTCCCCTTATCAGGGGGGACACCCTTGTCAGGGGGACTTATGAACTAACTGCGTAAGTCCTATCGGTATGACTATTGGCTACCCTTTGGCAATGGGTGCGCCGACAAGGTTCCCCCATTCTGTCCAGCTACCGTCGTAGTTGCGGACCTTTTCGTAACCCAAGAGGTACTTGAGCGCGAACCATGTGTGTGAGGAACGTTCTCCAATTCGGCAGTAAGCAACCGTTTCTTTGTCTGGATCCACGCCAGCGCCTTCGTAAATTTCCTTCAGCTCGTCGTAGGATTTGAAGGTGCCGTCGTCCGCCACTGCGGTTGCCCACGGGATATTTGCTGCGCCCGGAATACGTCCCGGACGTTGCGCTGTTTCTGGCAGCCCTGGGGGGGCGATAATCTCACCGCTGAACTCTGCCGGCGAGCGCACATCTACAAGGTTGACCACTCCCTGCTCCAGCGTCGGCAGGACGTGATCTTTTGTTGCTCGCACGTTGTCATCAGGGAATTTCGCTTTATAGTCGGTGCTAGCGGGCGAAGATGTATCCGTGACTAAGTCGCGGCCCTCGTCAATCCATTTCTGACGACCGCCGTCCATCACCTTCAGTTTGCTTTCGTCGTGCCCGTAGTAGCGGAATTGCCACAGCGCATAGGTGGCAAACCAGTTGTTGTTGTCGCCGTAGAAGATAACTGTGGTATCGTTGCTGATGCCGTTATCTTGGCACAACTCTTCAAACTGCTCTTTTGTTAAGATATCGCGTCGCACTTGGTCACACAACTGGGTTTGCCAGTTAAGTCCGACGGCGCCACTGATGTGTCCATCGTCGTAAGCTGCTGTATCTACATCGACCTCTACCAGACGGATCCCTGCGTCGCTGCCGTGCTGGGCGACCCAGTCGGTGGTTACTAATACTTCAGGGTGTGCATATTCTGCCATAATAAAAATCCTCCTGCTTTAATTTGAAAATTGATATATTCTGCTATTTGAGTGGGAGATATAGTTGATGCCCCACCCGTTCTTTTTGTTACTACTGTGCCTGTCCAGTGCTTACAGAATCGTGGCGGCTCGTTGCCGTAAGTTTCCCGCTTGGTGTGAGCAGCACCAACACCTACATTCCACATAAAGAATCGTAGCATATTTTTCTTTGAATTACAAGTTTTTTGATAGATGGTGGAGGGCAATCGCACGTGAAAGCGATTGAAACCTCTGAGCTGCTGTGAGACCCCTTGCCTATCTCCTTGACGTGAAACGTGATGCGTAAAACGTGAAAAAGGAGCTAATCAACTGATGAAACAATCGGGGCAAGCGGTTTACAACCTACCAAATTAACAGATGTGATTGCCCTATAGACGGTGCAGTGGGAGGGGTGGCGAGAAGGGGCAGAATGGAAAGCACGAGGACTTGACGGCGAGATTTGGCTAGGGCATATTGGTCTCTATGTGAGGTGTGCCCGTCATTTGTCCAAGAGTACGCCATCGTAGGGGCGAGGTTCCCTCGCCCAACGGGTTGGGTTCCCCAACCCCTACGGATTCAGGCTCAGTCTATTAGGTGTCGAGATGTGAATCTCGACCTACACGAGCACAAGAGACAGACAATTATCCCGGTGGTTTGGACCAGATGGAACGGGGTGCAGCCGATTGGGGGAGATGCCGAGAGGGGTGCCAGCCGCGCCGAATCCGAAACCCAATGACCACAGATCCGCTTGCACGTTTCATGTTAGAGCTGTGGCTTTGTCAAAAAAGTTATCCGGAAATCTTGGGGCAAACATTCGAAATCCTGAACAAAAATATCAATGACGTATACGGTGTCGAATTTCAACAATGGGGCACCTTCGGCGGGTATTATCTGTATCTTATCTCCGATGTTCTCACCCTCAACTAGACCGCGAGGTAACCAACCGAGGGACTCGCCCTCATGAAACTGGAGGTCAATCTCATACTTTCTGATGTCCCTATCGAATATAAAGTGAATTCCGTTTGCATTGAGCGGTTCAGGATCGATGTCATTGGCTCCATCTCGCACGTCGCCAAACATGATTTGCGGCGGCTGTATGTCAATCCGGAAGTGTTCACCTGATGGCACAATGGGTGGCCGTTCTGGCATCACGGGTTCTGGTTCCTCAACCGTAGATCTCTGCGATCCTGTCCGAAACTGTATCACTGTCTTGGAGACCTCGCAGTCAAAATTTCGAGTGTATATCGTAATCTCGTAGTCGGTATTGCGTTCCAACAGACTGTTGGGATCCATGCGCTCTATAACCACAGTTTGTGTTTCGATCCACCAGTGAGCATGGGGAGAATTCCAGTCGAGGCGCTTGCCGCGCTTCTTATCGTAGAGAGAAACCGAATGCGTATAGATAGGTTCCTTAAATACGAATCGAAATCCGCTGAGGTTCAATAGCTTACGATTAACATTAACCTCTCCGTGTTTCACGGTTCCCTCTGCAATCATTTCCGGTTGAGGGAGGAGTGGTTCATCTTCCACCACGATGGGCGGTGGTTCTTCGACCACGGGTTCTGGCTCTTTGACAGCGGGTTTTTCGGTGTCACAGCCAAGAACCAGGAGCACGAACATCAATAAAGCGAGTTTTTTCATGGGATACCTCCTGCGTGATGCGTAAGAGGAAACGGAACGGAGATCTCCGTTCCCTACGAGGGGTCAGGTTGAAGCGGGTAGGTCTTAAATAGTTAATTGCAACTCGCTTGGATTTACTTCAGAAAAAAGCGGGCCGGCTCTCTAGAGCGGTCATGTGGCGGGACTGAGGTGTTGTCGGGCGAAGACTTGTAGTTCTGCGATTTATCGCCGCCGGCAACTATTCCCAACGCCCGATAAATCGAGCAACTACAAAAGGCCTGATGAATCGGGCAATTACAGTACGCCTGATGAATGAGGCAGCTACAATCTGATATGTAGGCTTCGGTGTTCCCCTTTGACATCAGTGGGAGTCAGCATCGCCAATGTTTCTGGGCGAAGGGAAGGTTTTGCTGTTGTATTCCCACAGCAACACGGTGCCCTCCCGACTCCCACTGGCAAGGGTGGAACCGTCTGGACTGAACGACACATCGTAGACATTCCCCGTATGCCCGGTGAGCGTTCGGAGATGTTCTCCCGTTTTCACATCCCACAGCAACACCTTGTACCCACTCCCACTGGCAAGGGTAGAACCATCTGGACTGAACGATACGTTACTGACCACTCGACTGGACGATACGCTCCAACCCGTATGCCCGGTGAGTGTTTGAAGATGTTCTCCCGTTTTCACATCCCACAGCAACACCTTGCCATCCCCACTCCCACTGGCAAGGGTCGCACCGTTTGGACTGAACGACGCGCTTAAGATACCGTGAGTATGTTCAGAGAGCACTCGGAGGTGTTCTCCCGTTTTCACATCCCACAACCGCACTGTGTCGTCCCAACTCGTACTGGCAAGGGTGGAACCGTCTGGACTGAACGATACGCTATTGACCATACCCGTATGCCCAGTGATCGTGCGGAGATGTTCTCCTGTGTTCGCATCCCACAAATGTATCATATCGTCCCGACTTCCACTGGCAAGGGTCGCACCATCTGGACTGAACGACACGCTTCGGACCCAACCCGTGTGCCCAGTCAGCGTGCGGAGGAGTGTGCCGGTATTCGTATTCCACAGCCGCACCGTGCTGTCTGCACTCGCACTGGCAAGGGTAGAACCATTCGGACTGAACGACACACTTCGTACCCAATCCGTGTGCCCGGTAAGCGTTCGGAGGAGTGTGCCCGTGTTTAAATCCCACAATCGCACTGTGTGGTCCCGACTCGCACTGGCAAGGGTGGAACCGTCTCGACTGAACGACACGCTTTCGACCATATCCGTATGCCCAGTGATCGTTCGGAGGAGGGTGCCGGTATTCGCATCCCACAATCGCACCGTGTTGTCCGCACTCGCACTGGCGAGGGCAGAACCATCTGGACTGAAAGACACACCTAAGACAAGAGATCCGCCATCGAGCGTGCGGAGGAGTGTGCCGGTATTCGTATCCCACAACCGCACCGTGTTGTCCGCACTCGCACTGGCAAGGGTAGAACTGTCTGGACTGAAAGAAACACCTGAGACATCGCTCGTATGTCCGGTAAGCAGGGCAAGTTCTTCACCGGTGTGTCCATCGTGTATCCAAATCCCTATACTACTTGCCATCGCGAGGCGGCTGCCATCAGGTGAATAGGCAATATCACCTGTTATCTCACCTTTTCTGATTATCTGACCTTTACCGAGGCGCGCTTTGGCACCTTCGGGTAAACTCCATTGCGTGTAATCTTGGGCAAAGCTGCTCAATGGACATAGGACGAAAAGCGTAAGTAACGTCACAGCTATTTTCATGTAAAGGGACCCTTTTTGGAAGTTGATTGAAGTTCATGAGGCAAGATTGTTATACGGCGGGATTGTTGAAATGCGACACGTCTATTGTTGTTGATAGGAATTCGCTTGCATCCGTTCAACCCAACCTGTATACACATTGCGCTCCTCCCCGATGAGATCGGGATTCAAAGCAACTGGAGCGGAGGGATTGACTCTATTGCCTTTCTATAGACATATCGCTCCTCATGAAGATTAATTTATTAATTGGGTAATTTCCGAGCGATGTCCGGTGCGGTTGGAAACCGCACCTACCGGGTCTGGAGGAAATATAGAATTACCCGTTTAATTTCTTAAAACTCATCTGGAGCGAAAAAAAGCCGCAGGGCAACCACAAGGGTTGCCCCTACAAAAGTTCAAAATCGTTCTGAGTTTCGAGCTTATCGGGGCGGCATTAAATTGGTTCAATTTTTCAGATGTTAGCCGAAGCTAAATATCAGCAGAGATTTTAGTTATGCTATGTTGAGAAAAAGATCCCCACCTTCGTCCACACGCACGCGCACCCAAGGCTCGATCCAGATGGTCGTGTCCGGCTGCTCGATGACGGCGGGTCCGGAAAACTCGCTTCCCCACGGCAGCAGTGAGCGGTCATAGATGGGGCATGATACAAACCGATCTTCCACATAGACGGGTCTGACACCTTTCTGTGCATCTTGCAAGGTGGTTTGGGGATTGGGGATAAAGTCTTTCAGTGACAGGTCGGGGCGTGCACCAATCACAGAGGTTCGGAGATTCAGCAGGTGGATCGGGATGCTGTCCAGCAGCGTTTCTAATCCGCTAAACGTGTCGTCGACCTGCCCGTATTGACGGAGATATGCACGACGAAAACTCTCTGCTATAACATTGGGAGAGACAGGTCCCGCCGGTAGCGGTGTCCGTATGACATGGGTTTGCCCCTCATACGAAATCTCTGCTTCTCGCAGAACAGTTACCTGTGTCAGGGGAACCTGTTCGTTTTCGATTAGCTCTTCTCCTTGCGCAAGGTGTTGGGCAAAGATTTTTTCTGCTTCGGTTGGGTCGAGTTCGGAGAGGCGACGGTTGATCATGGTCACAAAATCGTGCTGGAGATCGGCGATGACACACCCCCAAGCGGAGGCGATGCCGGGATAGTAGGGGACAAGTGCCTGTGAAACACCAAGTTCCCGTAGGAGGAAACTGACCATCAACGGTCCGCCGCCCCCAAAGGAGAAGAGTACAAAATCTCGCGGATCATGTCCACGGTCAATGGAGATGCGCCGGATGCTGCCGGCGATTCGGTTATTTGCGATGGTGAGAACTGCTAGTGCTGCTTCTTCTAAGGAGAGACCAAGCGGTTTGCCAATTTTCTCGATAAGAACAGATCGGGCTGTATCAATGTCGAATGAGAAATCTGCTGCTCTGGCGATGGGATAGTCCGGGTTGATTCGTCCGAGAATCACGTTCGCATCGGTGACGGTAGGTTCGGTGCCACCGAGTCCATAACAGACGGGGCCGGGGGCAGCACCTGCGCTTTCCGGACCCACTTGGAGCAGACCACCCTCGTCGATTCGGGCTATACTGCCGCCGCCCGCGCCGATGGTATGGATATCGATCATCGACACCATGATCGGAATGCCGAACTCCGGTTCGATTCCGTTTGACACGACCGGCTTGCCCTCCGTTACGAGAGAGACATCCAGACTTGTGCCTCCCATATCGTAGCCGATCAGGTTTTCAAAACCGCTTTCTGCGGCGATCTTGGTGGCAGCGATGACCCCAGCTGCGGGACCCGATAGGACGGTGTTTACGGAGAAGTCCTGAGCGGCTTCTACCGACATCATCCCACCGTTCGATTGCATAATGAGAAGATTCCCGCTGTAACCACGTTCTTCCAAGCGGTCCTCAAGCCGAGCCAAGTAACGACTTACTATCGGCTGAACGTAGGCGTTCACCGTAGCGGTGCTGGTACGTTCAAATTCACGGAAGAGTGGGAGGATGTCTGCGGAAGCGACAATATAAAGATTCGGGAAGCGGCTTTCAAGGAGCGCTTTGGCATTGCGCTCGTTTGTGGGATTGATGTATGCGTTCAGGAAACTGATGACAATGGCTTCGATCCCCTCGGCGACTAGTGCTTCGGCAGCTGCGACTACGTCGTCCTCCGATAGTGGGACAAGAATTTCGCCTTCCGCCGAGACACGTTCGGAGACCTCTTTGCGTCGATCTCGTGGGATTAAAGGTTCATAGGATCCGGTGAGACCGTAAAGGTGCGGTCGATCGCGACGCCTCAGTTCCAAAATATCCCGAAAGCCGCGCGTTGCAATCAGACCGCAGCGTACACCTTTGCGTTCCAAGATGGCGTTGGTGGCGACAGTCGTGCCGTGAATGACCAGTTCGATGTCAGGATAGGAAACCTCAAGCGCGTCCAAGCCAGCAGTTAAGCCGATAGATGGCTCGTGTGGCGTGGTTGAAGCCTTTCCAATCTGTAGACGTTTTTGGTTTTCATCTAAGACAACAATATCGGTGAAAGTGCCGCCGATATCCACACCAACAAGCTTTCCCATAAAATTGTCGCAGGTCTCCGTGCAGAGAGTGCTTCACTCCTTCTATAACGCAGTTTTGCCCGTAAAGTAGGGAACAACGATCCTCCGGTCTATGACCGAGAGTCCGAGAGTTGTTCCCTACAACCTGCGTTATAGTAACATCTGAAGTGTTTACCGTCAAGTATCAAAGGGACAACTACTTAACCTTAGTTTCATCTCCTTCGTTGTCGGCAGCTACGGCATCAGTTTCTGACAGCGAAGCGGTGCCAGATGGGAGGTGGATGCCAAGATTGGCACGAATCTTAGCCCCGATCTCGGCGGCGATTTCAGGGTGTTCCACTAGGAAGTCTTTGGCATTGTTCTTACCCTGTCCAAGTCGTTCATCGTTATAGGAGAACCAGGGGCCACTTTTCTGAACAATCCCCGCCTCCACACCGACATCCAAGATTTCCCCGGTTTTACAGATGCCTTCGCCGAAAATAACGTCGAATTCAGCTTGGCGGAATGGTGGAGCGACCTTGTTTTTGGCGACCTTTACACGGATGCGATTTCCCACTATCTCGTCGCCATCCTTCAGACGGTCCGCCCGGCGTATCTCCAATCGAACGGAGGCGTGAAATTTGAGTGCCAGTCCACCGGGGGTTGTTTCTGGGTTCCCGAACATGACGCCAATCTTCTGTCGGATCTGATTGGTGAAAATTACGCAGGCTTTCGATTTGTTGGTGACACCGGACAGTTTACGCAAGGCTTTGGACATCAAGCGTGGCAGCAATCCAACGTGGGCGTCGTCCATACTGCCCTCAATCTCGGCATGGGGGGTGAGCGCGGCAACAGAATCGACAACGACAACATCAACGGCCCCGCTACGCACTAAAGTTTCAACGATGTCTAACGCCTGTTCTCCGGTGTCCGGTTGGGAGATTAGGACGTTTTCCATATTTACACCAATCTGCTTGGCATACATCGGGTCTAGCGCGTGCTCGACATCGACAAACGCTGCGACACCACCCTGCTTCTGCGCCTCTGCGATGATGTGAAGTGCAAGTGTGGTTTTACCACTCGCTTCGTGACCAAAGATCTCAACAATTCGGCCGCGGGGAACGCCCCCAACCCCTAGCGCAATATCTAACGCTATTGAGCCTGTTGGGACGACTGCGACAGGGATTACTTCGTCGCTATCAAGCCGCATAATTGAGCCTTTGCCGTGCTGTCGCTCAATTTGAGAAACTGCAAGATCTATCGCTTTCTGCTTATCTGTACTCAATTCCATGTTGATAATTCTCCTTATATAGATGGATTAGAATCGTTTCAATGAGTTAATTATATCATAACATTTGTTAAAAAGTCAAATAAAAAAAGGTCCATGTAAAAAGAAAGTGCAGAGAGCGGCGAAATACCGAGTTTTTGGCGTATTGAGCGGTGTGAGGGGGGTAAGATGCCCTGCCTACGACGGGTGTGGAGTTTGGTAGGCGCTGTTTCTAACAGCACTTATTCGGTGCGGTTTCCCACCGCACCTACCGGGCCTGGGGAAAATATAGAATTACCGATAGATTGTGATCCGATTTCGCAAACTAAATAAAGATTAAAAAATTAATTGGGTAATTTGCTATTGACACCAGCGCGGTTGCAAACCGCGCCTACCGTATGTTTCGAGGTGTTTCGAGCAAAATCACGATTACCGATTTAAATACTTAAACTTCATACAGTTTGCGCTACATTTGTCAGGCTGCGCGATGATTATAGCGTTTGCCGAATGAGCAGCATCAAAATGTCAACACGCCCTAAGTTGAGGAAAGAGTGTTGTTGTCCCTCATTTTCCTACCACGATAACGCCATTACGGACTTCGATCTGATCGCCAGATTTCAGCCGAATCTGGTAGATATAGGGTCCGATGTTCACAATTTCTCCCGCCTCGTTTCTACCATCCCATTCGACGCTCATTGTGTTGGAACTCATCACTGTTTGATTCACTAAGGTTCGGATCAGTTTATTGTGCAGATCAAAAATTTCAACGACCGGCTCGGCGCCGTTGATGTGAGAGGTGTTATGGTTCATGATTGTGAGTCGTGTCTGATCGGCAATTCCGTTTCCGTCTGGTGAGAAGGGATTAAAACTCCACGCTGCCTGAATCTGCGATGGGACTGCCTGAAACATAGCGACTTGAGAGATGAAGTTGAGTTCCATACGGACGATCCGTCGGTTCAAGTCAATTTCACCGCCTAGCAATTGCCATTCTTGCGTGGCCCCCTCCCAAGCAAAGATTTTCAGATCCGACTCGCGCCTAACATTTGCAACCATCAGATCTGAGGGGCGATACCTCAGTTCAAGCAGCGCAGGACGCTCCAAGATCAGATACCCCAAGGGGTCCAATGACACGATTTTCGCGCCCGACACATCAAAAAACTCGACTTCGTTGAGTTGAAGGTTATTTGCTTGCTTGCTCTCCGTGATTTCGAGGCGGAAGTAGCGTCCGGCTGGGCGGGTTGGTAGTTCGATGGTGGTGATTTGATCATCGAACACCGTGACTTCAAGAACGCTTGTGAAATTTTTGCTGTCGTTCGATATGAGGAGTGTCGCACGCTCTGGACCGAAGGAGGTTTCCCCTTCCATGTTAGCGTGCACAACGATACGGCTGACGGTGCGTTGAACTTCGAGATCAATTGTCAGGCTGACAGGCAGCGGCACAAGTCCTGCAACCCACGTAGACGGTGGCTCCAAGATGCCATCTACGACGAAGGTTGGCGGTTGATCATGCAATGCACTCGTCGCTTCAGCGGCAAATACACCTTGCCGGAGTGCCTCAAAACGGTACACAACTACCGGCGCTGTTCCCTTAACAATGCGACTGTTTCCCCGATAGGAGAATGGATCAATCGTTTCCGGCGGCACGGAAAAAAATTGTAGTTTCGTGATGTGTTCATCAAAGGCAGCCGCCGGAATGACAACCGTTGCCCGGTCTCCATCGCTCAGGGTGAAAACCCCTCCTTTAGCTGCGTCGGTTTTTAACTCCGGAAGATAGGAGAGAGAAATCGTCTCTCGATCCACGGCATTCGGTGAATCCGGATCCGATGGTGCTAGTTCCCTAGCAATTACCGAAAGCCGGTTTACTCCAGCCTCTACCGTCACCTTTATAGAAAAGCTGGCACAGTGAGGACCTTTCAGATCTGGTTGGCAGGCATCTGTTAGGAGGAGTCGAATTGCGATGGACTGAATCTGCCCCTGTATAACCCGGTCGTTCGTGTCTAAGAACTGGATTGACTCAATCGCAATTGATCCAATCTGCCACCCTTCGACCATCTCGATTTGGATAAATCGCGCGGAGACGGTTGATGGAAAGTCAACCACAGTGCTGTGGAAATTGGGATCGATACCCGATGGAATGTTGAAGGGGTGGTCTTCGGAGAAATTCGCTCCAGTCTGAGAGAATGCAAGACGTGCCAGTCGAGGACCGCGTGGAAATCCCTGATCGACCACATGCCGAATTAGCATTCCCTTTATCTCTTGTGCGCTTCCGAGATCTACGACGACCCCATAAATCGAGTGGCTCAGTTGCGCGAGATCTGGGAGTCCGCCGGGCGTGTTGGTCGAAACGATAACTTCGCCTCCGACTGAGGACTCAACAATTCCCCTGATTTCTACCGTTTGGTTGTTTGTTGTGAAATCGGTAGTTGGGCTGATGATGGATAGGTTTGTCCGAGCTACTAATTCGCCGGCACTGAGGAGGATGAGGAGAATTGAGAAAAGGGAGAGGTGAAATCGCATATTTTTAAGCGTGAAACGTGATGCGTGAAACGTGAAAAACATCCGCGAATCCTCGCAAATCTGCGCGAATAAATAAGAGACTTGGTTCATTGGTCCGTGTGTAAGTCTGTAGGTCGAGATTCATATTTCGACATCTTTATACGTTGCGACCACAGGTTGGGAAACCTGCGCCTACGAAAGACTGTTGATTTTGGAAAATCAGTGTATAGCAGGGTAACCACAAGGGTTACCCCTACATTGGACGCGCAATTCATCCCGCTCGCTGGTACGTGATGCGGTTAGAGTGCTTGTTGATAGAGGTTGATCATGTCTTGCTCGGTGCATGGGCGGGGATTGGTCAGGTGGCACTGATCCGCCATTGCGTGCCGGGCGAGCTGAGGAATCATCTCTGCCTTCACATTAACTTCTCGCAGGTGTGAAGGGATGCCAATATCTTTGCATAACTGCGAGACCTGATCTATTGCGGCTTGAGCGGCTTCCTCCGGTGATAGTGCATGGATATTCACACCAAATGCCACAGCGATGTCTTGTAGTTGGTTTGTTGCAGCCTCCTTGTTAAATGCCATTGTGTGTGGCAGGAGGATCGCATTTGCCAGTCCGTGATGTAGGTCGGCGACTGTCGAAAGAGGATGCGCCAGTGAATGGTTAACGCCGAGTTCTTTCTGGAACGCGATGGCACCCATCATCGCTGCCATCATCATCGCACCACGCGCTTCGAGGTCACCGCCATTTTCGACGGCGCGACGCAGGTTTTGAGCGACCAGTTTTACTCCGGCGATGGCGATCCCATCGCAGATCGGGTGATAGACGGTTGAGAGGTAGGATTCGAGGTTATGGGTGAGTGCGTCCATCCCTGTCGCAGCGGTCAAGGCTTTGGGCAACCCGACGGTCAATTCTGGATCTACGATTGCGACTTTGGGCATTAGATGCGGACTAAATATCAACGCCTTGCGGCCCATCGATTTTATTGTAACAACCGCACCGCGTCCCACCTCACTTCCAGTGCCTGCGGCGGTTGGAATGGCGAGCATTGATGGGAGGTCAGACGAGATTTTGTCCAACCCTCCGTTGAGGACTTCGTATTCTGCTAGCGGTAGGGGGTGAGTTGCCTTCAAGCAGATGAGCTTGGCGACATCTAGCGGACTCCCGCCGCCCATGCCAATTACGAAATCGCAGCCTTCCTTATGGAAAACCTCCACGCCCTCGAACACATCGGCTTCGCCCGGATTGCCGTGGACGCCCTCGTAGATTGCATAGTCGATTCGTGCTGCTTCGAGTCGCTGTGTTACTTCATTTGCTAATCCTGCTTGGCGAATTCCCGTGTCCGTTACCAACAAAACTTTCTGGGGCGAGAATGCCGAGAGTTGTTCATTGAGTGTGTTAATGGTCCCAACGCCGAGGATGATTTTGTTTGGGAAACTGAAGACAGAAGGGGACATATAAGTTTCCTTTTTCTGGAGCATGAAACATAGTACGTGAAACGTAATTGGTTCATTAGTTCATTGGTTCATGCGTGATGCGTGAAACGTGATGTGCGAGTTTAGTTGATCGGTTTACTGGTATATTAATGAACTCTTGAACTAGGGCGTATTGACATTGTGATGTTACTAGTTTGGCAAACGCTATAATTATAGGGCAATCTGACAAATGTAGCGCGAACTGTTAGTTTGCGGGGGGATCACAATCTAAATGAAGATTAAAAAAATACTTCGGTAATTTGCTATCGACGCCAGCACGGTTGCATGAAGATTAAAAAATTAATTGGGTAATTTACTATTGACACCAGCGCGGTTGCAAACCGCGCCTACCGCATGTTTCGAGGTGTTTCGAGGAAAATCGGGATTACCGATTTAAATACTTAAACTTCATACAGATTGTGGTACAAAAGACGACTCTTATGAAATAAACTTTTGAATGGGGACTCCCCCGATGAAAACCTGAGTTGGGTTTCACTCTATCTGTCTATAGGCAGGTGTTGTTGAACGACCAAGGCTCTATTGGCTTTGATAGGAATTGACGTTTAACCGTTCAACCCAACCTACGGGCTGAAGATGGAGGGGGGCATGTAGTTACCTTATTGGTTCATTAGTTCATTGGTTTGCTAATCGTAGTTCTGCGGTCGTCTTGCCGCCGTGTTCGACAAGCACCTCAATAACGGCTTCATTGCCTTTCCGAATCGCATCGTCCAAGGCGGTTTGGTCGCGATCCCCCGTTGCCCGACGGTTAATGTCTACTCCGTGTTCTATCAACAACAGGGCAGTCCTACGATAGGCATCTGAGTTTTCCTGTCCGCTGGTTGAGCCGCCTTGAGATGCGGCGTGGAGTGCTGTTGTCATACCGAACGCATCTCCATTGATAGCTGCTCCGTTTCTGAGAAGCAGCTCGATGGCCTCGGTACACGCTGCGTCCGCAGCCCATGCGAGCGATGTTCGCCACCATTGAGCTTGACAGGCATTCACATCCGCCCCGGATTGAATGAGTCGCTCACACAGGTTGGTCATATTTCTGTGGGCAGCCCAATGCAGTGGTGTTGCACCTCGGAGGACTCCTTCTCTGAGTGATTCGCCGATGGCGAGTGTGGGTTGTTGTTTGATAAGTTCTTGTGCAGTTCGTTCGTCTCCATCGTCAATTGCATCGATCAGTTCATCTACAGATGCCATGCTATACTCCAATAAAACTGTGGTTCTTATTCGCTCGACTTCGCGTGATTCGTGGGCAATTTATTTTCATCCGCGAATCTTCACGAATATTTATAGGATTTAATCAGATACCTACTGCCTCCAGGCTAGTCCTGAAAGCGAACCTCTGATGTCGATTGGCCATTCATTAAAACTCTGGACTCTCACTTGCGTGGATTCGCGTGATTTGCGGACATTTATTTTTCTCCACGAATCTTCACGAATATTTATAGGATTTAATCAGATGCCTACTGCCTCCAGATCATCCGTTTCCATTCTAGCTCCTTCTCTGCACCAAAGTTGATGAGAACACCAACTGTTAAGCCAGTCGCTTTAAGATAGTTGAGTAGCTGTCCTTGGTCGTGCGAAGTCAACTGATTAAGAGCTTTGATTTCGACGATGATTTTTTCGTAAACAACTAAAGTCTGGCTTATACTGCTGCTTGAGTTGGTATTCCTTATATCTAATGTTCAATTCTTGTTGTGATTCAAAGGAAATCCCTCGCATGGATAGTTCGATTTCCAATGCTTCTTGATATACTGATTCGAGAAAGCCGGGACCTAACACATTATACACTTCCATCGCAGCACCAATGATAGTATATACTTCGTTTTTGTAAAGCAGTTTTGGCATTTCTTATGCCTCTCCTTTTCGTCCCCGAATCTTCACGAATCAGCGCGAATATTTATTGTTGGTTTTGTAAACTTTCGTAAGTCCGAAAGCATTATAATCAAAAGCAATCCGCTAAGTATAAGGGGATTGCGCGCAAATGTCAACAACCTTTCAAAGTAACATAGGGTCATTTGATGCACCTTAGGCTCCATTTTCCAGTCGAAGCTATGGCGGGGCAAGTCGCTTTGGCTTCCCCCGATAAATCGGGGTAAACTAATTATCGGGGATGCCCCGCCTACGGATTTGGGTTGGTCCGAAATCGGTTAGAAAACGGAAAACTAAATGGTCCTACAAAGTCGTGAGAGTTACGGAAATTGTATTGACAGCAGATTGGGTCAGTGCTATAATGTGCAAAACAGCGTTAAATTATTACGCCGATAAAGTGCTTATATTCGAAAAACAGTAATACCAATTCATGTTCAGAGTATTTATCAATACATAGACGGGAGGCGGACAGTGATAACGTCTTTCTTAGAAAAACCTGCTGATTCACCGCTTATGCCTGTTCCAGACACAGCGGTAAATATTTATACCCCGAAAAATCCCTTTCCAGCAGAGGTCGTGAGTAAGGATCGGATTACGGATAGTTCGAGTCCGAATTATGGCTGGCACGTCGTGCTTAATCTGAAGGGGAGCCAAATGGTGGGCAAATATCGCATCGGTCAGAGTATCGGCGTGGTGCCGACCGGACGCTTCAATGACGCGGAGTTCAA
Organism: Candidatus Poribacteria bacterium; assembly: GCA_965208425.1. GTDB lineage: Bacteria > Poribacteria > WGA-4E > WGA-4E > PCPOR2b > PCPOR2b. The sequence goes on from OZ242335.1 coordinate 2,487,842, forward strand.
TTATGCACATGAGTCTCTGAACGATAAGATTCGGCTGTATTCAATCACTTCTGCTTGTTGGGGCGATGATTGGAAGGGAGAGACCGTATCGCTGTGTGTCAAACGGGAAATCGCAGAGGATGCGGAAACAGGCGAATTGGTTTTGGGCGTGGATTCAAACTATATTTGTGATGCCAAGCCCGGCGATGAGATGCTCGTCACGGGACCTGTCGGCAAGAGTTTTCTACTGCCGGACAACCCGCTCGATTACAATTACGTCTTCACAGCGACGGGAACTGGGATTGCCCCGTTTGTCGGGATGCTCGTTGAATTATTCAATCAGGGCTTTGAACGGGAGGTCTGGCTTGTCTTTGGCGTTCCGTATTCGACAGACATCATGTATAATGAAGAATTTCTTTATTTCGCGGAACGCCATCCGAATTTTCATTATACCACTGCGATTAGTCGGGAACAGACCAACACTCGCGGCGGCAAGATGTATGTGCAGGATCGCCTCGAAGAGAATCAGGACGGGCTGATCCCCTTGATAGAGCAGCCGGATACCCTATTTTATATGTGTGGGTTAAAAGGCATGGAATACGGTATCTATCCGTGGCTCTACCGGATAGGATCGAACCTTGTCAGTCTTCCGGAAGGCATGTCCGTGGAGGACATTGAGGGATTGTCTCGTGATGCTCCGGAGTGGTCAAAGATCGAGAGGTCGCGAGATAGAGGTCGTCTATTCAAAGAGACATATTAAGCGTGATGCGTGAAACGTAAAACGTGAAGGCACTAGGAAATTTGTTTTAACTGTATGCAGGTTGGATTGCGTGTGCCGATCCTACTTCAGAATGAGCATCTTCCGCGTAGCCGAATAACCCCCCGCCGTTAGGGTGTAGAAGTAAACCCCACTTACCACCGATTCCCCGCTTTTGTTATGTCCATCCCAATAGGCAGCTTTTTCCCAATCCACGTAATATCCCGCAAGTTGGTGTCCGAGTTCTAATTGCCGCACTGGCATCCCTTTTGTATCATAAATTATGATTTGAACCTCTGCTTCATCAGAGAGGTGGTAGGGTATCCATGTCTCAGGATTGAACGGGTTGGGGTAGTTCTGCAACAGTGCCGTTTCTTTGGGGAGCAGCGCGTCGAGGAGTTGTTCAAGGAAACGAATGCCCCTTTGCGAGTGTAGATCGGTAAGGTTTAAGCCTTGTGCTTGGGCGAGCCAACCTTGGACATCAGCGGCGTTAAACATTGAGAGTGCTTGGGGAGGTGCCAAAGGTATTGCTTCTGTACTACCGAGTGCCCCGGCAACCTTAAGAAGGTCGAAGATATCCACTATGCCATCTCCAGTAAGATCGGCAGGGTTCGATCCGGTTTTCCCGTTCAGTATTTTGTCGAGATATGAATCTCGACCTACAGGAGCGCAGATGGAACGGAGATCTCCGTTCCCTACGAAATATAGGCGGTTCTATGTACCGGTGGGGACCATCGTAGGGAACAACGATCGTTGTTCCCTACAACCGCTGTAAAATGTCAACAGACCCTAGTTATTGAAAATCTATCAGAATCTGTAGGTCTATATTCATATCTTGAGACTGAAATGTTGATTTTGGAAAATCGACCTACCATAGGGCAACCACGAGGGTTGCCCCTACAGAAAGCAACCAAATGTGGAGGGAGAGGTGCCCCGCTTTGCACTCTCTTTTTACATGAGTTTTTGTTTTAATGGTGAGGTGGATGAGATATATAGGAGGGGTAAAGTGTGTAGAGGAGCGAACTTGAATGAAAAGAGGGTGTTGTATAGCCTTGTAGGTCGAGATCCATATCTTGAGGCGCGTACTGTCGAGTATGGATACTCGACCTACAAGGTTTGGAAACGAGTGATGCGATCGTGTCCGCGGTGTTCTTATTACGTCTATCCAACTTCCTCACCGTCGAGCCTACCAACCTGCAGATCGATCTCTTCGCGGGTTTCCATTTTATCGATTTTGCCGTCCGCCATGTAGAAGATTCGATCCGACACGTCGAGCATCTTTGTGTCGTGGGTGGCTGTGATAATCGTAACACCGTTCTCCTCATTTAGACTTTTCAGGAGATCGATAATCTCAAGTCCGGTGCGTGTGTCAAGGTTTCCCGTCGGCTCATCTGCAAGCACGATCGCAGGATCGTTTGCGAGGGAACGCGCAACGGCGACACGCTGTTGCTGACCACCGGAGAGTTCGAGCGGTTTATGCTGGACCCGTTCTCCTAACCCGACAGTGGTTAGCAGCTCAACCGCTTTGGTGCGGCTATCGTCAGCGGTCATCCCAGCGAAAATCATGGGGAGTGAGACATTTTCGAGGGCGGTCATCACAGGGATAAGGTTGAACGACTGGAAGATGTAACCGATTTTGCGGCAACGCAGCCACGCCAATTCGTAGGCGTCCAACTGCGCGATGTCTACTTCGTCGATGTAGACCCTGCCTTCTGTCGGCTTGTCTAAGCCCCCGATCATGTTGAAAAGCGTCGATTTACCGGAACCTGACGGTCCCATAATCGAGATGTACTCGCCGCGGCGGATCTCAAAGTTGGTGCCTCGCAACGCCTCAACGACGGTGGTGCCCATCTCGTATTTCTTGATTAGGTTCCTGACCCGTACCGTGTTTTCCTTGGGTAGATCCCTCGCAAATCGGGCGGGGGTTTCCGTCGGCACGGGGGTCTGCCCAGCTGTTTCCGGAGTTAATCCTTCTAATTCTGCCATTTTACCTGTTTCCTTTCTTTGTTTGTTGGGGAACCGCAAATCCGACCATTCCCCGCTTACCTAACTGCCGCATAAACGTGAACAGCGATGTCTCAGCCTCTTTTCTCGTCATGCGATACTTATCAGAAAGTTGTTTAACAATATGACCGACCGAGTTATGTCCATCGCACAGTTGCCACACAAAGCCTCCGACATCGTCCAAGACAACCACGCGGTTGGGCGGTAGCATAAACAGTTTTGCTACCAACTTTAACCACAGCGTCTCCTTCTGGGGAATAACCAATGCAACTTCCCCCTTGTCGTCGACTTCCCATTCGATTAACTGGTTGCGTAGCGGTAACGATTTTAAGATAGCACCCCGATCCATTTGGGATTCTGGACGTTTTTTTAGCCTGAGTTTATAAAGGATTGAGTTAATCATCGCATTAGTACATTGTCTGCGCTATAGCGCAATCTCTGTCATCGCGTACGCGAAAGCAAAAAGGATGAAAAGTATAGAGTAACCAATTTTTGAATTGTAATCAGGAAACTTTCTCTTAAAATCTGTTGCGCTATGCGCTATAACAGCTGCGGCAAACGTCATTAGCAGACCAGTGTGTACCGCACTTGGGATGTTGAGTTCTCCGATGAAATACGCCAGCAAACCACAGAGAGTACACCCCAAGAACCATACGGGACCAGAATCGTACCACTTCATATCTCTTCCCTCCTTTTTCGGGAAGTCTCCCCGCCAAGAAATTATTCCCTAAAGGTAGCCTTTTGTACCACGATCTGTCAGATTGTGATCCGATTTCGCAAACTAACAGTTTGCGCTACATATGTTGGATTTCCCGATGATTACAAGGTTTGCCGAGTCAGCCTGCTCAAAATGTCAATATGCTCTAGGCACGTATCACGTTTTAATGACGCTGGATACTTGCCGCGATCTCCTCTGCTGTCCTTGCTGCATCCTGTTTGGCAATCGCTTGGACAACGTAGATCCGATTGGAGCGATGACAGTGCCAGAGGTTCACGGCGAAGGTTTTGCGACGCATAACTTTGTCGATAACCAGCGCGGGTCCGAAAGGCACGCGGTCTATGAGACGAGTTTCCTCTCCAATTAGCGTGAGCCGTTCCTCTGCGTCGCCGTTGCTGGATTCGATTGAGAAGCCGTATCCGCGAATCGCTTTGGCGTATCTTCCGCGAAACCATTCCTCAAGATCTTGTTCCTTCAGGGTAACATCTGCGACCCCATACCGTTCGATGCTGACCTTTCGGCTGCCATCTACGAATGAGAAGAGCAGGTAACCGGACAACAGTTTGTGCTTGTCAAGGCGATAACGCCGCGGAACTTCTGCATTGAGTTGATAGGCGCTCCAGAGCGTTGACTGCCCTACCGGGTGATCTTGAACCGACCTAAATATTCGGCTGGCTGTCTCCTTAATATTCTCCTTAAGATGTCCCATAACCTGCACGATTGTAATTCGCTTGCAGATGTGGCAGTGGAAGATAACGCCGCTCGCGCGAAAGTCGCCTTTCCAGTTGAAGAAAACGACCTCTCTGTCCTCGAAGAACTCCTCATCCTTGATTAGATTGACGTTACGTTGGATGTGGAGGTTTGCCTCTTTGCGTTTATAATTTTTGCGGACGAGTTTGAAATAGTCGTCGAGGACCTTTTGGAGGTCTGGTTTCTTCTGCTTTGATTCAGACCACTTTAACTCAAGGCGCGGCATATCCGCGTCCTCTAGGCGCAGGTATCCACTCTTATCATCGCCAGATAATCCACTTAATTCCCAATCTGCGGGTAGTTCAAGGGTGATGCCACCCCAGCCCAAAGTTGTCCAGTTCATAATTGGTTCATTAGTACATTGGTTATGAAGTTAACGATTGATGGGTTCTTAGGCTTTCACACATGTTGCTGGTGGTCCCAGACGAATCTTAAAGCATTGGACTGTTAGGACTGGGATTAGTCTCAGTCCCCTTATTCTCGGAAATCTTGGGGGTAGTGGACGAAGGAATTTCAAGTCCGGTCAAATTCTTAAGAATAGAACGCGCAGCCATATTTACCAATTCATCGACAGCCTGTTTGTACGTCCACTGATCCTCTGTTTGTACAGAAATCTCACCTGTTCCTTCCCAGACTACATCACCGATTGTACACGACCAGACTTGCCCAAATATATTCATTTTGATTTCTTTTACTACCAATGGGTCTTTGCTCAAAATCCTTGGTGCAAGTCCCTCTGTTTGTGATTGCTCTAAGAGTTTGACGTACAATAGATATTCGACATCTACCACTGTCCCAATTTTTATCAGACTACCTTTGTTCAAGATAGCTGAACGATTATAGTCGTTTATCAGTCGTGAATAATCTTCCGTCAATCCCGCATTGCTGATTAAGGCTATCGTTTCAAGGTCTCCTATAAACTTACCTTCAGGAAATTTATTGCTAAGATCTTTGTTCAACCTGTTTCCAAACGGTCTTCGTAATCCTTCCTGACCGGCACTGGCAACAACAGGAAGTAAGCCCAATCCTCCTGCAGCGAGTGCCCCCTGTTTAGATTCTGTGGCAAAATAATCGAATTTGACATTCTGTGTAACGGGTGCTGCGCAACCTGCAAAAACCAACAACATAAGGGATAGTAGTTTTTGGTATGCTAATGTTTTCATAATTTTTTCTAGATAAGCGTCGAGATATGAATCTCGACCTACAGGTTTTGCTGACTGGTACTGGGTTACGGCACACGGAGTGTGCCTACTACTTTAGAATGGTTTTACGATCACTGCTTTGGAGACTAGCGCAATTGCCACCGTTCCCATTCCGATCAATCCAACACCACAGGTAAAACCTGCTGCCAAAACCGGATTAAACATGAACCACCGTTTCAATCCGAATTTCTTAATCATGTAAAATCGACCGACAATTGCGCCGAACACTTTTGGAAGCATCATTCCGGGATCCGCGCCGATGCCGCCCACTATCCCGTAGAACCACATGCTTGGCATCTTCGCTACCCAGAGCAGCCCGTAGATTGCCATTGAGGAGGTGAAGCCTGCTGCCACGTAGTTGCCACGAATGGCTTGCAACATCTGACTGTTTCCGTCCCGTAGCGAGGTTTTCCAGAGGCATTCATTGGTCGCATACAGGGGCCACCACGTCTGTGCGAATGGGTATCGCGCCGACGGAATTGGCGCAACTTTCCAGACAAAATGCCAGACCACAATGCCAGAGATGATCAGGATCGGCATAAGCAGCAATCGTGCGGCGATGCTACTGGTGAAGGTAGTCCCTGTCAATTCAAGGACGCGCCAACTCTGTGTGCCACGTCCGTAGTCTTCGTCCGGCAGCGGGACAAACCAGATGTCAATCTCCTCATAACGACTCAGGATAAATGTCGTTTCATGGAGATAGGGGATCTCAAAGAGGTCGCGACCGAGAATCCCGTACGTCCGCGCCGTGATGTATGAGTTGACCGGGGTGTACAAAAAGGCAAAGCCGACTAGGAAAACCAGCGGAAAGTTCGGTGCCATATACGTGTGAACGATATAGACGAAAGTTACCATCCCAAAGAGCCACAGGATTGCCATGAACCAGAGCGGAAAATCGCCACGTCCCGGCGGGGGTTGCAGAGATCCGCGTGACCCTGACTGTTCCTGTCGAGCCTGTCTAAACTTGATCAACATCGGGATCGAGGCTGCCATGCCAACGAAGGCGAAGCTGAAAGATTTTCCCATCCCGAAGCTAATCCAGAAATCGAGACCGTTGTACAGACCCACCCCGCGAACATCTAAGCCGGGACGCCACTGATGTAGAATCTCGGCAGGATAAAGAATTCGTGGATTAAGTACGAATTGGGTAAATAACGCTGCTGCCAGTTCTGTCATGATGATGGGAAATGGCAGCACGAAACCGGTGAGTACTTGTCCAAAGTCGGTCGATAGTGCGAACACACCTGTTGGCGCGATTTCTTCGATGACATTCGTAAAATCGATAAATGGAATCTTCAGGAGCTGGATCGGCGTAGTCATCATCACGCCTGTGAGTGAGGGGATGCCGATATAGATAAATCCCCAGATCAGTCCCGCCATAGATCCGACTGAAAAGACCCGCCACCGCCACGTCTCCTCACGTCCGGTGGTCTCTGCCAATGCGGTCGCCCCCTGTGCTTCGATAGGTGCCATTGGGTAGGGCAGCCGCTCCATGTCCGCTGTCAGGCGAAACAGAAAGTAGCCTGCGCTGATATAGCGGATCTCGCCCAACAACTTGAATATCAGAAAGAATGCGATGGGCCAGAACCAGTCCATATGCAAGAGCGAACGCTCTGCAAGCGCTATCGCATCTTTCGCCGGTACAATCCAGAACGGGATTTTATCCGCGATTTCATACGAGGCAGCTTGTGGCGTATTGATGAAGTATGCGTACCAGATAAAGCCGCGATACTGACCCCCGGACCCAACCGCTGCACCGGTGAGTCCAAGTAACATATAAAGCTCTTGTCGCCGAGCGGTTGTGAAAGATCTACGGGCTAACTCCGTGAACAGGATCACTGCGACCCACGGTGCTGCGCCTGCGCCGGACTGGCCGGATACGAGGGTCAGGTAGATTGACCCCGGCATCATCAGCAAGCCGACAAAAAGTGCCCCCAAAAAGACCTTTAGCGTTAGCCCTGACTCAAAGGTTCGGATACCACCATCGATGTCGTAGCGTTGCGCCCAAGTTTGCCATTCTTCTGCTTGTGTGACCCGTTCTCTTGCCATAACAGACCAGGTTCATTTGTTCACGAGTTGATTGGTTCATGGATGCTAATTACATTAAGGGACTCAGCCCGAAACGATTCGGTCCGTCAGTACCTTTCAGAAAACCACATTCAATAATTGCCCAGAAAGACCCTATAATTGGAATCCAGTCAATCAGTACCCACCAGCCTGATTTATTTTTGTCGTGCCAACGTTTTATGGCTATTGGAAAATGGCAATAGAATGTGAGTATAAACAACATTAAGGCAAGCGAGCTGGTAAGAAAAGCAAACAGACTGGTTAGCTCAATGGTGGCGACGAAAACAAGTACGCACATACAGGAAACTAATATGCACACCGTTGTCGCACACCAATAGACGCTCCGACTAATTCTGCCTTGAAATGAAAAAAAAATCTTCCAAACATTCATTGCACCGAGGAGTCTCGCCTATACTCGGTTCGGTTGGGTGTGGAGATATGAATCTCGACCTACTTACTTGATCGAAGATCCACGCTCGTGTGTAGGGAACAACGATCATTGTTCCCTACGAGTGAAGGTGATCGAATCGCTTATGTAAATTCTACTTTATTCGCATTGGTTCAGGGAGTACAAATCAACTTTGCGCCGACGAGATGCGGACTTTAGTTTCCCATCTGTTTATATTTGGGGCAGGCACAAGACCTGCCCTTACATTGGATCAATCCTTCTTACGTTTTACGCATCACGCATTAGAACGGTTTGACGATGACCGCTTTGGAGACCAGTGCGATTGCGACTGTACCCATACCAACAAGCCCGACGCCACAGATGAAGCCTGCCGCCAATACGGGGTTATACATAAACCACCGTTTCAGACCGAATTGTTTGATCATGTAAAACCGACCGATAAGTGCCCCTACAACTTTTGGAACCATCATCCCTGGGTCTTGACCGATCCCTCCAACGATTCCGTAGAACCACATACTTGGTAGCTTTGCCATCCAGAGCAGTCCGTAAATTGCGAGCGAGGAGGTAAAGCCGGCTGACACATAGTCACCACGAATGGCTTGTAGCATCTGGCTATTTCCATCTCGGAGTGAAGTTTTCCAGAGTGCTTCGTCAGTAGCATAGAGGGGCCACCATGTTTGTGCAAAAGGATACTGTGAGGACGGGATAGGTGCGATTTGCCAGATAAAATGCCAGACCACGATTGTCGCAACAATTATGAGTGGTACCATCAAGGCCCGTCCAAGGACATCGCTTCTGAAGGTTGTGCCAGTCAGTTCAAGCACGCGCCAATGCTGTGTCCCTGCACCGTAATCTTCATCTGGCAGGTGGACAAACCAGATGTCGATCTCTTCGTAGCGGCTTAAAATAAACGTCGCTTGATGGATGTAGGGCAGCACGAAGAGCGGTCGCCCTAGCACCCCGAATGTTCGTGCGTTGATATACGAGTGCAAAGGGGTGTACAGAAAAGCAAAACCGAGCAGGAACGAAACGGGGAAGTTGGGGACCATCCGATGCACAATCCATACATATACCACCATGCTGAGAACCCACAGACCGCCCATGAGCCAAATTGGGAAATCGCCGCGTCCCGGCGGCGTTGCAAGTGAACCGCGTCCCGCAGCGTCTTGCTGTCGTGTTTGTTTAATACTTAGCATGATCGGGATGGACGCTGCCAGCCCGACGGCGGCGAAGCTGAAGGATTTACCCATATTGAAACTCAACCAGAAATCGAGGTCATTAAACAGCTTCACACCACGCATATCCAAGCCCGGACGCCACTGATGTAGGATTTCCAATGGATAGAGGATTCGCGGGTTCAGGATAAACTGGGTGAACATCGCCGAAACGAACTCGCTTATAATAATTGGGAACGGCAGCACGAATCCTTGCAGCATCAGTCCGAAATCTGTCCATAGGGCAAACATACCTGATGGCGCAAAGCTTTCGATGCTTGGGGTAAAATCGATAAATGGGATTTTCAGAATCTGTATCGGTGTCGACATCATCACCCCTGTTAGCGAGGGGATGCCGATATAGAAAAACCCCCAAAACAGTCCTGCCATGGATCCGATTGAAAAGACGCGCCAACGCCATGTTTCGCCCTGTCCTGTGGTTTCAGCTAATGCGGTCGCACCTTGCGCCTGAATCGGTGCCAGCGGGTATGGGAGTCGCTCTAAATCTGCTGTCAGACGGAACAGAAAATAGCTCGCGCTAATATAGCGAACCTCTGCCAGCAACTTCATTACTAGAAAGATCGCGAGGGGCCAGAACCAATCCATGTGTAAGAGTGAACGCTCCGCAATCGCCACCGCATCCTTTGCGGGCGCAACCCAGTAGGGGACTTTGTCTGCGATTTCATACGACTGTGCCTGCGGCGTGTTGATAAAGTAGGCATACCAGACAAATGGATAGGCACGATATTGGATCCCAGAGCCGACCGCTAGGCCGGTTAATCCCAGCAAAATGTAAAGTTCTTGTCTCCTCGCGGTGGTGAAAGACCGGCGCGCCAATTCTGTAAACAGAATAACCGCTACCCAAGGCGCGGCACCCGCGCCCGACTGACCTGCAACTAGCGTTAGATAGATTGACCCCGGCATCATCAACAGCCCGATGAAGATCGCACCGAGAAAGACTTTTAGGGTTAAGCCGGACTCAAAGGTTCTTAAACCGCCTTCAACATCATAACGTTGTGCCCAAGCTTGCCACTCCTCTGCTTGCGACACCCTTTCTCTTGCCAAATTTATGCTCCTTTCACGAGCCCATTATTTTTTTTCTCGAAAAAGCTCTTCCCAAACGTGGGCTAAGATAATTCCAACAATAAGAATTAGGGCGGCGAATAGTTGTGCCTGCCATCGACCTTGCATGGCAAAAATCGAAAATACCCAAAAGATCGCCCCGATAAAAATTAAGACATACGCTAGTTTTTCCATAGATTTTGTTGGCTCCTTTGTGTGCGTGAAACGTAAAACGTGGCACGTAACGCGTGATACGTAATGCGTAAATTCTTATCCTTACGGGTTACTCGTCACGCTTCATAAGCCCCAACGGGTTGCAATTTATCTATAGTAGATTTTAGAATTAATGAGACACTCCAAATCGGTGCAGTTGGAAACAGCACCTATCAAACATGGAGGGCGAAAGTGTCTATTTATTTTTTTGAATTCACTATAAATGAACCAATGCACTAATGTGCTTATAGCATTTCACGTTTCAAGCATCACGTTTTAGTCTGCTGGTGTTGGTTGAGCGACCAGACCGCTCGCGTCCGGAGCGTCTTCAGTTTCATTCTCTTGCCGTCCACGTTCATGGAACTCACCGCGGATATCGGCACTGAATGTCCGCCAGATTAGTAGCTGTTTGCGGACCAGGTTCAAGAAACGGCGATTGACACGCTTCCATGAGGCAATTTCCCCGCTCTCGCGGTGGACATCAAGGTGAATCTTATACAACTCTTCCTCTTCACCACCGACCGGTGAGGTGACAAGCCGAATGGATTGGCTGACTCCGAGATCATAAGGAGCGAGCCACACCATCATGCTGATGTTGTAGGCTTCTTCCTCTTTCCCTTCCACTTCCACACTCATTCGACCAAAGGCGACCTGATCCGTATAGAAATCGCTTGCCGATTCGTCGGCGTGCGCCTCAAAGTAGTCGCGCATAAAGATGTTCAAACCGAGTGATTCCTCTGCTAACACTGTGAAGGGAAGATCGAAGTGCCACTCATCGCCTTCAGGCTCCGGCAGCTGCCATTTCCGTTCAATGTCCGGCACCGCCATGCGGCTCGCCTTAATTGCGGGATACAGTGTGCTTCCGATCACGACAATCATCACAATAATGGTTGCTACCACCGTTGACATTGACGAGTAATTGAGGGTCAATCCGGCGAGTAATCCGAAGTTGACGAGGACAGTTGCGACAGCCTGACCAAGCAGGTAACCGAGCACAGCACCTACAATCGCATACACACACGCTTCTGCGAGAAACAGGAAGGCGATATGTACCGGGGCAAGTCCAACGGAACTGTAGATGCTGATTTCACGGACCCGTTCGTAGACTGCACCGAGCATGGTGTTCAGAACAATTAGTGATGCAATGAGGATCGGTATGAACAGGTTACCCATACCGGAGAAGGAGGTCATTCCGATGGAACTGTAGAGATAGGTGTCGCGATCTTTCCCAACGAAGAAGTCGAGTGCGATTCGATTCATCAGCGGTGCCATAATCAGGTCCAGCTTATCTGCGGCACTGAAGATTTTCGGATCGCCGGGCTGTGCTTCCATGTTAACAGCGACCGAGCGTAAAGTCCCGCCCTGATTCATCACCACATCATACGGAAGGATAGCCACAGCGTCAGGCGGTAAGTGGATATATTTCTCCAGTTCTCCTTCCATAGCTTGGTTCTGTCCTTGCGCACCACCGCCTCGCGCTTCCTGCTGCTGCATCAGCTGGTAGTCAACAGGTGTCAGTTCTTCACCGTCGTTATCCTGTAGGTCTTTGAAGCCGATACCGAGGACACCCGTAACGGTGAAATTCGCGCCGTAAACGGATACAGTCGCTTTCCCCATATCCGCTTCTGTGATGCCGAGCAGATCCGCCATACCTTTTGGTAGGACGCAGGCATAGGGCCATTGTGTGGGCCACTCTGCTTCATCGTCGGGGTGATACCATCGACCGTACTGGAGATATCGATCGATACCTGTTACACCGGGCTCATTTTGACTCATTCCGACTAGCATGGTGGCGGAGTAGGTTTTTGGCTGGCCGGTGGTGGTATTGACGGGCGGTACGGGATCCTGCAGGTTAGGCGTGCGCTCTAGCTGCACAAACGACTGATCACCGGTTCCCGCGGACTGATACCACGCACGTGGTGCGACAACGTTGTGCACTCGCAGGACGGATTCTTCACCGAGTTCAATCAATGCGCCTTGCTGACGTAGTTGGGCTACAATCTCGTCAATCTCTATATCAATCTGATCAGCAGATTTACCTTCCTGACCTAACCGCTTCTTGAGCAGTAGCCGTAAGTCTTTTTCAGGGATTTGTGTTTTTCGGAGATCATTTGTGATTGAGTTGACAACGGGTTCCTCAAGCGGATTCCAATACTGATCTCGGATAAGCATTCCGGTGTATCGCGGCGTTACTGAGGGCAGGTTGGTGCTGTTCGGGTGCATAAAGGTACGCACCGATGTAAAGGAGATGACCGTAAAGGTAAGAATGACCAGTGTGCTACAGGTAAGGATGGTGCGCCCCTTCCGCTTACGCATATTGGAAATACCCAAGCTGAACGCGGCAGCGGAAGCAGACAGACGCCCGACGTCCGCCTTATAGACGTTTGATCCCTCCTGCTTAATTTTCTCCACCTGTTCCTCAAACTTCCGGACGATAATACTGATCACGATTGCCGTCAATGCAAGGACGACGAACGCAATCAGGATGATAATCGGCGTTGTGGTAATTTGGAATGCGGGGTGCACCTGCGCTAAGAAGAAAAAGACGACGAGGAAGATCGCAGCTGTCCCGCCAATCTGTTTTTGGACCGTTGGGAAGGCGAACAGCAATCGTTCCATAAAATAAGCGAACGGGATAAGAAGCGCGAGATAAAACATGACGCCATTGACCACGTCGTTCCCCGTTTTCTTCACATCGGGGTAGGCACGGGATTCGTATCCCCAAGCGGCACGAGCGAGTTTGAGTGCCTGCTGATAGTCTTTTTGGGTGAGGGCAGCCTCCGCCTGATTCAGATGCTCGTTGGCGAATTGGTGGAGTTGATCAAGTCGGTCACTGCTGATGCCGAACCGTTTATACAGACTTGCTCGGTTCTCATCGAGCCACCACATATCGCGGACGACAACGTATGGGGTTACACGAATGCTACCGTTCTCGCGAACAACAAATCCTTCTCCGGTGTAGAGCGTTGGGTTCTTTGTTCCACTCTTGCTTGCCTTAATTAACAGCAGACGTTTGCCGATCTGTCCATACGCCATACCGACCTTGATACGACTGTTAGGTTCTGAATAAACGAGTGCGATTGGCTCGGTGGCTGAGACACCTTCCTGCTGCCACGGCTTCGACACGCCGTACTTTTCGGGCGGGCTATCGCTTGCAGCGTCGAAAACTTCGAGTTCACGGAGCGTTCGTAGGTATCGTTGATCCACCAGATCGAAAATGGTGGTGGACACACATGGGAAAACCACGATCCGGCACCCACGACGGTGGGTGTTGATCGGTATCAAGTTCGGCAAGAGTTTCGCACCGAAGTTACCGAGATCCGGTGCGTAGACAATATCTCCAGAATCAGGGTGGAGGATGTAGGCTTCCACCTCTTGCGTTCCTTTGAGGCGGATGGTGGCGCGTCCCTCCATCGCGAGTCCTGCGACCTCAAAGTTTCCTTTGTTGTCACCCATTGCGATGAGGTCCCCGCGGACACCCATCATCGTTTTGTGCTGATTCCGCAAGGCGAGGATAGGATACTCCACCGGTTTGTTTGGTAGTGCACTCTCACGGGCATCGTACTCAACCACATCGCCAAACAGGTTACAATAGAAGTTGCCTACCCGTGCGGCGGTGGGCATCTTCGGATCGCGCATCGCTTGGATCAGGACGGCGGCAAGCGTTTTCGCCTGCTTATGCAGGGCACCGTCTCGACGCAAATCCATACGATCAATTGTATCGAGCGGTGTATCGGTCAACACGCGCGCATCGTCGATAGTGGCAAAAGCGATTCCGGTAAAGCCGGTCAGCGTTGCCACTTCACTATCGAAGGCGATCTTACCGGGGATGTAGGTCTTCCAGATCTTACCACCGCTGGCGGAGATGGCGTTGACAAAGTTGGTCTCGCCACCGAAACCGGCGATATCAATGAGTGCCTTAATGTCATCGACTTCCTCTTGGGTGAATTCGGACGAATCCTCGTGGCGCAGGGCAAGCATCGCATCCATTCGATTTAGCAGACGCACCTTATTCTTGCGGTTCTTCCGCGCCTCCCGGATATCGTTTCGGATGAATCGTTCAACCTCCTTACGGATATAGTCCATGTCCTTGAGCATATCCTCGGAAGGTTCGCCCTGATTTTTCATCTGTTCAAACTGCATCTTCATCAATCGAGAAACCCCGGAGAGCCCGACCAATGTTGTGTAATGCTCGGTGACTAAACTTTCAAGGCTCTTGCCTTCGATTGCTTTTTTCGGATCGATGCCAGCTGCAACTGTCCACTGTGTGTTCATCACCGCTTGGCGGATCTGGTCGTCCGTGAATGTCCATAGTTTCTGGATACGCTCACCGAAATCGGCTTGCTCAGCGTATTCGGCAAGTTTATTTCCGATGGACGCGAACTCACGACGGAGAACAAATTCGGGCTGTTGGTCGTAGAACCACCCTTTATTGAACACACCGAACTGGTCGTTCTGGCTGGATAGGTCGATGGAGATAAAGAGAGAGGTGTAGTAACGATTGAAAATGTCTTGGAGTGCGATTGCTTGTTCGATAGACCGTATCTTCCGGTTGTATTCCGATTCGCTGATACGTGCAATTTTCTCCACCCGTTTCTGGAGGTTGCGGAATCGAGCGTTACGCATCGTGAGCAGGTTGTCACGCAGGAGGATCTTGGTCTCCTCGTCCGGGTCGCGGTCGAGACGATCGAGGATGTTCAGCAGGTTCTGGAGTTCGACAATATCGTTCTTGGCGCGCCGCTTTACCGTCTCTAGTAGGTGCTGTTCTTCAAGCTGGCCGAAGATCTGTTCTCGGACGGCAATCGCTCGGTCTACTGCATCTTTAGGGAGATAGTGGCGAAGGACGAGTTCCTCTTCGGCGAGGTAGGGACGGTTCAGCGACCCATGACGTTTGAGGAGGGACTCAATTCTAAAGTGCTCAAGGCGTGCATTACGCATTGCGGTTTCGAGAATACTCTGTTTGTCTCTGGTTAGATCGTCAACCAAGATTTGGTCTAATTCGCGTGAGGTTGATGTTCCCGTTGTCGGGTCCATCATCTCCAACTTCTGGCGGAGTTGCGTCTGGACAATCTCAAATTGCTTGAGGGTCGCTTCGTTAAGGAACAGTTCTAGCTCATCATCGAAGCCTTTGGGGATATAATCCGGTTCAGCACTTAACTCGTTGATCGCGTCTTTGATGCGACCCTCTGAATCGCTGCTTGCGGGGATGTTTGCGAGTGTCCGTTCAAGGAGTTGTCGTTCTTCTTCGATGTAGGCTTCTAGAGATTTTTCAGCGCGGCTGACAACTCTACGGGCTGCCTTGATTCGTTCCAAACCCTTAAAATCAAGATGACGGTCTAACAACTTCTCTTGGGCATACTGAAGAGTGAATTTCCGTGGATCTCCAAATTCCCAATCCTGTAAAGCTTCCGAGAGTTGCTGAACATCTGCCTCCAGATGCGACGGTAGATCACTTGGTACGGGCAGATAATAACTTTCGTCTTCCCGTTCCTTCGGTACGAGATAGCTGCTGTCTGGGGTTTGTACATATCTCGCTCCAATCTGTTTTGCCCTCAGGTCCACCATCAATTTGTCGATTGCCCACATATCCAACCGAGCCATTGGTAAGGCAATCTGTTCAATCAGTTCGCGTTGGGTTTCGCGACATTCATCTAATGCTTGGGTGCGCAGTTTTAGGGTACGGTTAAGCATTGAACGCAGGAATTGAGTGGTCTGCAGCGCATCTTTCTTGAATTTTGCAAGGTTGACTTCCAGCCGTGATTTTTCCTCTTCAGTAAATCCCTGTTTCTCCCGTTTTTTCGTCGTCTCGAGTTTCTTCTTCTCTTTTTCTTTCGCCTCACGTTGAGCCTCACGCAACCCATCAATCTTTCCCTTTGTTGTTTCTAAGTCAGTGAGGGTTGTTGCTAGGGAGACGACATCTGCTTTGAGTTTGTGGACATCGTGGAAGAAGTTGGGGGGCAGGTCTACTAGCACATTCCGATCAATCGACAGCAACAACTTGCGCCCCAATTCCTCAAATTCAAAGAGGTCAGTGCTTAAGCCACGACGGAGTCCGCGCATTGTCGGTGTGCCGGGGGAATCCGCTTCTCGTCCGACGATATCTTGACCGATCCCCTCCATAAATGCACGCATACCACCCAGCCCTTGGAAGTGAGCATCTGTAGCGACAAACAGTAGGGAACGGCCCGGACGGAATTCTTCTTGGCTAAAGATGCGAGCAAGTTCTAACAGCGTGGCGATGCCGCCGGTGGGATCAGCACCGGGTGCCATAGCAGGCACAACCGACATCGAGTCGTAATAGCCGGTGAGAACGACCAATTCGTCCTTCAGGGTTGGGTCGCCACCTTCGAGGAAACCACGAATGTTCTGCCCGATACGTTGTTCCCATGTAATGGTACTGGTGAGACGTGCATAAAGTTTCTGAGGGGACGATTCTGCACCTTGTTCCCCTTCGCCAAGCATAGCCAAGAGTTCATCGGCATCCTCTTTACCAATCCAGAAGCGGGGGATATTGGCGGGGACGGTCAGAAATTTGTTCTCAGCCTCGCCGCGGATTGTGGTCTCTGGCTCGATGAAGAGCACGGCTTTTGCACCAAGCATGGCGGCGTTAATCCATTTGGTGCTGGAGTTGAAGTCAACCAGTGCAACGCTGCCTTGGGGTATAAAGACACTGGATTCATAGGCAGCGACAAACTCGCCATCTTCGTCAATTTCACCATTGTTGTTGTTGTCGATACCGTCGGTAGCATCGCCGGGGATTTCGTCTACGAAGTTATCACCGTCGTTGTCGATGCCATCGGCATCCCATTGCAAGATCTCAGCTAGCGGGGGAATCTCACCGTATTCGTCGATCTGTCCATCTTCATTGTTGTCGATGCCGTCTTGTGTCTTCTGGAGGTGACCGTTAAGAACGTCGTCAGTGATGCTGCCAACACCGATCCGGAAACGGTGGGCAAGATCTTCCAGCGTATCGCCGGGTTGAACTTTGTGCCAGAATCCGCCAATATCTTTGCCGTTAAACGAGGAGAGCTCGCCACTTCCACCGTAAAAGAGCGGTGCAGTCAGCCCGCCGGTAGGAATAAAGAGCGAATTGCCTTCGACCAAAACTAACTCGCCCTCTTCGTCAATTTCACCATCATCATCGTTGTCGCTGCCATCGGTTGCTTGGTCTCGGAGGTATTGGTTATGGGGGTCAGCCAAGATAGCGAGCGGATCAACTCGATAGGATTTAGCGATTCCGTCAAAGGTTTCGCCCTGAACAACTACATGAGAGACACCGTTGGGGAGGAAGGAGGTGCGAACAAGGTTGGGCCAGATGGACCAGATTCGATAAGCCTTAATAAGGGTTTGGTCTTCGGAGAGGATTTCTACCTTGCCATCACCGTGATCAATCGGAACAGAGACAGGGAACTCACGGCTCTCGACGTTTTGTAAGCCGATTTCGACAAACTGATCAAAGATGTATTTGCTGCCTGATGCGGCTTCGTCGTAGCCGGTGACGCGGGTGGGCAGATTGGAGAGTCGAGCGATGTCTTTTTTCATTCGACCGATATCGACTTTGTCAACGATTTCGACCGCGACCTCCGAAAGCCCGACAGATAACTGCTCCTCAACAGCAGC
Organism: Candidatus Poribacteria bacterium; assembly: GCA_965208425.1. GTDB lineage: Bacteria > Poribacteria > WGA-4E > WGA-4E > PCPOR2b > PCPOR2b. The sequence continues at coordinate 2,505,837 of OZ242335.1, forward strand.
ATCTAGGTGCGGAGATAGCAGCGCAAGGATGCAGAGCCATAAACTGATGTGATAATATCTCTTGATGATCATGATGATTCCTCCGATTTTTTTGATGGGCTGACCAGCGCATAATATGTTATCGTGTTTAGATCTGTGAGATTCTATCATAGTCACAAAGTCTTGTCAAGATGCAAAAACGTATCTAATTCACAAAAGTGAGGTTTCTGGACGGTATGTTTCTATTGAAATTTATATTCAGAATTGATATATTGACACATCTGTGAAACTTGATGCCCCGGGAAATTGGGACAGGCGGTGAATCGTTTTGACATAAATTTTCGTTAATTTTATTTTAGACCTTGCATTGAAACGGCGTAATATGTTAAAATGGGAATCACAATCGTTAGAAGGTGTAATAGAGACGCTTTTCTGCGATCGTGTACCGTTTATACTCTAACCCAATCAGGAGGTATGTGATTATGTCTGTTTCAACACGTATTAAGAAACGTCGTGATAAACTCGGAATGACACAAACACAACTCGCGAAAGCGGCAAAACTGACTCCCGCAGCGATTTCACAGTTTGAGTCCGGAGCTCGTAAACCGGCATTCGACACCCTGTCGAGCCTCGCCGATGCGTTAAAAGTTACCACGGACTACCTTCTCGGCAAAAAGGCACATGGCTACGACGATCTCTTGGCGGACCCAAAGGTCAGTGTTATGTTCCGGGGTATCATGGACCTGTCCGAGGAAGATAAAGAAACACTGATCGAGTTCTATCAATTTCTTAAAGACAAGAACGGTAAAAGCCCGAAGTAGCACAATGATGAAGGATCTGGCTTGATTATGAATCAGAGGCCTTCCCGAAAAGATCAGACTGCGGAGCAGGCGTTCTCCAAACCGACTCTGGATCCCGCTGAGGGTGCGCGACAGTTGTTGCGTGAACTCAATGTTCAGGACATCCCGATCCAGCCGCGAGATATTGCGGAACAGTTGCAAATCGTCGTTTGGGAACGCGAAATGGAGAGCCAGTACGACGGTTGCTTGATGCGGGTCGGCGATACTTGGGGTATCCTGCTCAACAATCTGATTCAATCACAGTCTCGAAAGAACTTTACGATCGCTCACGAATTGGGGCATTATTACTTGGAGAGCGAGGAACACGAGAGACAAATTGCCGCATCAGGTGAGACGGACCGGGTAGCGGAATTTGTCCCTCAACACCGCTGTCAACGCGACGATGTGCATGGATTTGACTCGCACCGAGTAGAGGAGCAACGTGCCAATCAATTCGCAGTTGAGTTGCTGATGCCGGCCCCTATTTTCCGAGCAGACGCTATAGATCTGCCTGAAATCGGGTTGCCGGCGATTGATAGGCTCGCTGATAAATACTCCACCTCTTTGACCAGCACAACGATCCGCTACACCCGGTTGAGTCCGTATGTTTGTGCGATTGTCCTGTCTGAACAGGGGCAGATAAAATATTTTGCGTATTCCGATCTCTTTCGTCAGAACAGTGATTGCTATCTTGATACAAATAAACCCCTCCATCCCAACTCGGTAGCAGCCCTGCTTACCAAAGGTGAATCGAAAGAGGTCAGGGAAAGCCAGCGGCAGGTTCCGTTGTCCTATTGGTGTTCGACGCAATCGGATCAACCGCTCATTGAGCAATCCCGCCGATTACCCCGCATGAATCAGGTACTTTCGTTTCTTTGGTTGCCGGACGCAGCGTGAAACGTGATGCGTGAATAGCAGCCTGTAGGTTGAGTTTTCATACCCAATATCTGTTCAGTCGGTTCATTAGTTCATTGTTGACAGTCCGCATCGGAAACCTAGCAGGGCACAAAAAAAGGGGTGCATCCGAAGATACACCCCCAGTTTGTAAGTGTTTATTTTTAGTGTTCAGGTTGCTTTGAATTCCGAATTTCGCCCAGTATGGCGTTATTGCGGCATTCTGAGTTATGCCGAGTGATGCCTGTTCAGGTGATCGATGTGATTCTGATTCATCTGACGGATTTCGTTTCGGACATCATTGATTTCCCCCTGCATATCCGAAAACCGTTGATTCATCTCTGATCGTAAACTGTCGATTCGCTGATTGACTTCACCGATTCGCTTGTCAATCATAGCAAGTAATTCCGCATCTCGTTTTTCTGCACGTTCCTCACTGCGTGTCAAGCGTTTTTCGGTTTGTCCCACACGATAGAACAAGACCGCCACCTGACCAATGAAACCGGCGACGATGAAAAGCGCGAGTATCGTGTGAGATGGGCTCCATGTGCCGAAATCCATTTATTTGCCTCCTCTGCCTGTTGACTCTTATTGTGCCACAGTTAAGTTGTAAAGTCAACCCAAAATCCAAACAGCATTTGATATTAGTACATTAGTCCATCGAACGGATCAATAGCTGTCTGAATCACGGATTGAACAGATTAAGTGGAAAACACGGATAAGGCGACGGGCTGCCGTGAAACGTGATGCGTGAATAGCAGCCTGTAGGTCGAGTTTCCATACTCGACGCTTACTCAGTTGGTTCATTGTTGGTAGTCTACATCGAAAATCTAACAGGGCACAAAAAAAGGGGTGCATCCGAAGATACACCCCCAGTTTGTTAAACGTTTGTTGTTACTGTTCTGATTGCTCACCTTCAGGGACATCACGAGGCGGCTTAGGAGAACGCTCCCGCTCAAATTGACGGGCAGCAGCGTCAGAATCAGACTCCCATAACTCTTGCAGACGGCGAAGCCTTTCCTCCGCGCTGTGCTGGTTAATCTGCGCTTCTGCCTTGTCTAAGTCCTCTGGTGATACCCCTTCGGTCACATCGGCTTCCGTTGACGGTGCTGTCAACTGATTTTTAGGAGTTACCATGCTTTGAGGAAGTTTAGGCTTTTCAAGCGCATCAGCAAGCACGTTATCGAAATCATCAGCTATTGGAACTTGCTCACTGTCGATCTCGCCGCTTGATACCCCTTCTGTCTCATCAAGTTCATCACCGGACATGATAACCGTCCCAGTTTCAGCGTCAATGAGTGCCAACTCACCATCAAGCATCACTATCTCAGCCTCAACCGGTCTGGGCTTCTCTCGTTCAGCCCACTCAGCACCATCCATACCCCAGTCGGAGAGCGACCACGCAGAACGCGCCTCGAGCGGGCGGCTGTCCTCCCGCTTGACAAAATGCGGGTCCTGAAAGAGGGGATCATTTTCAGCCTCTATAGGCGAGCTTGCAATCACACCCTCTTCTACTAGGCTGTCGACAGATTCGAGCGGGACATCATACATTGTACTCAAACGAATCTGTTCAATATACGAATCGCTGGTTTCCCCTTCCGGGACATCATACATCACCCCTTCGACGATAACCTTATCCGTGAATGACCACCTATGGGGCGGCGGAATCGCTTGACCCGGTTTGAGTTTTTCAAACCAGTATATTTTATGTACCTTCCCGTCTGGGGTTTCAACCCACTGTGGCACCAGATCCTCCTTATAATACTCTTTAGGAGGACCTTCATTTGGAACCGTCGTCACACCCTCATCATCAGGCATCCCCGTCTCTGCGTACCTGACCTTTACAGGTTTCTGATATGACCAATAGTTTTCCCATTCTTGCTTATTATAGGTTGTCCAGTGTTGCTCTGCTGATTCCGTGCTACCATGAGTTGCACCGTCGTCCTTATCGAATCTCTTAATCATATCGGGAAGAGCACTCAAAAATTCTTGTAATTCACCATGACTTTTGTAAAAATAGTATCCTACAGCGAACAGAAGAACCACACCCAATGCAACGAGGCAACGTATAAGACTGCTATTAAACATGATAGCCTCCTAAGAAATGAATTAAACATTTGTTCATAGTTTTGCTTCAGAGGGCTTCAAGTTGGAGACTTGAGGTTCCCGCAATTATCCATTCTATACCATCTTGAAAAATCCGTCAACACTCGTTGCCAGATGCACCTTAAAGCTATTGAGGAGATATGTTATGGCAAAACCCTTTCGCGTTGCCGCTATCGTAACCACCTTTTTTCCGAACAGTCATGCCGGGGTGATAGTTCCCAAATTCTTGCGTGGCTTTCCCACCGACGATGGACTGATTGCGCCGCGCACCCAGCTCGCTTCACTCTACATTGACCAAATCCACCAAAATGATGTTGGGCGGCAGATCGCTCACGAATACGATATCCCGATCTACGAGAGTATTCGCGCCGCACTCACGCTCGGCGGAGATAGTTTGGCTGTGGATGCGGTGCTGCTCATCGGTGAGCACGGCGACTACCCACGTTCTGCACTGGGTCAGGAGATGCTGCCACGGCGGTATTTCTTTGAGCAGATCTGCGGCGTTATTGCTGAGTCGGATCGCCCTATTCCTATCTACAACGACAAACATCTGTCCTACCGTTGGGACGATGCCCACTGGATGTACACGACCGCCAAACAACTCGATATACCGTTCTGGGCGGGATCAGCACTGCCGGTGGGTTGGCGTCGCCCGAATTTTGAGTCTCCGCTTGACGCACCGATTGACGAGGCGTTGTCCATCGGGTTCCACATGATTGAACGGTACGGCTTCCATGCGTTGGAGAGCCTACAGTGTCAGGTGGAGCGGCGGCAGGGAGGTGAAACGGGTGTCCGTTCGGTTCAGTGTTTGTCCGGTGATGCGGTTTGGCGTGCTGCCGATGCGGGACGGTGGTCGTTTGAACTCGCTGAAAATGCGCTCCGCACGATTGAGGACGGACCCGGACACCTCGATCCCTCGCAGGTCGAAGATCCACACGTCTTTCTGATTGAGTATTGTGATGGGTTGAAAGGTGCGGCGTTGATGCTCGGTGATAACGGCTATGTGCGAAAGTTCGCCTATGCAGCGAAGCGTGGTAACGTCATTGATGCGATGGAATACCACACCGATTCGGGAGCGACGCATGCGGTTTTCAGCTATATGGGGCTGAATATTGAGGACTTCTTTCTGAGCGGTGTCCCACCTAGCCCCGTCGAGCGAACCTATCTGACGACTGGCATCTTGGAGGCGGCGATGCGCTCCCACGGCAGCGGCGGCGCACAGATCGAAACCCCTCACTTGGCGATATGTTATACTCCCACCGAATCCCAACTTCGACGACCCACCAGCACTCGTCCGACCGGCGCGTCCCTTTCACCGTGGGAGATACCGGAGCCGGGAGCGACTCCCGCTGCGGATTCGATTCCGATCGGGCGTGATGGGACGGTTCGAGGACATCGGCGGTAATATGTCATTCACCGATGAATATTCAATCGTAGGGGTGAGGTTTCCTCACCCCTACGATTTTCGAGCATTCCGATCGGATTGGAACAGGTTGGGAGACCCAACCCCTACAATGTTTTGTCGATTTTGAAAGATCGCCCTACATATAGGGCAACCACAAGGGTTGCCCCTACAAGAAACGTCGATTTTGGAAAATCGACCTACAGAAGCCCGACATCGTCTCTGACATGTGCAAAAAGGGTTGGGAGACCCAACCTCTACGAAGAATCATGCGTCTGTGCACCCTCTTGATGGTCCGGTTGTCATGAAATGTTAACGGAACCTAGTGCTCAGTCATATAAGTTTTACAATTATAGGACTTACGCACTTTAGACTGTAGTTGCCCGATTCATCGGGCGTATCGGGGCAGGTCCCGATTTATCGGGATCCTCGCTTCGCGGGAGATGCCCCTCCCACACACCGCTCAGTGCCCGCTAAAGAGGGAGAAAGGGCTTTGACTGTTTGGCTGGGCAAGTCCTGATATGTTATTGTTTGCTTTCAATCAATATACACAAGCATAATTTGTCTGACAGAGCACTAGCAACTTAGGTTATTTTCACGCGCTAACAGGATAAAAAAAAGGGGTGCATCCGAAGATACACCCCCAGTCTATTAAGCGTCGGTTTTATCGTCCCAAACCTCGCCGAGATTAAGCAAGATCGAAGCGATCAAGATTCATGACCTTGTTCCACGCGTCCACGAAGTCACTCACAAATGCCTCTTGAGCGTCATCACATCCGTATACTTCGGCAATGGCTCGGAGCTGCGAGTTTGAGCCGAATACGAGGTCGGCGCGGGTACCGGTCCATTCGATTTCGCCGGTCAAACGATTGCGCCCCTCGAACAGATCGGTGGAAGACGGGGTCCATTCGGTGTTCATGTCAAGTAGGTTGACGAAGAAATCGGTGGTCAGCGTTTCGGGTCGTTTGGTGAAGACGCCGAGTTCGGACCCACCGACGTTTGCATTCAGGACACGCAGACCTGCGACGAGAACCGTCATTTCAGGAGCGGTTAGCGTCAGCATTTGTGCGCGATCCACTAGCAGCTCTTCGGCTGTTCTCTCGTGTCCGTTTGCGACGTAGTTCCGAAATCCGTCGGCGGTTGGTTCAAGCACGGCGAATGATTCCACGTCGGTTTGCTCCTGCACTGCATCGGTGCGCCCCGGAGCGAAGGGAACCTCTACGTCGATACCGGCGTTCTTCGCAGCTGCTTCGACCGCTGCACACCCACCGAGAACAATCAGGTCAGCAAGTGAGACCCGCTTCCCGTCGGACTGCGCCCCGTTGAATTCTTCTTGAAGTCCCTCTAGGGTCTGAAGTACCTTTCCTAGTTCGGACGGATTGTTGACTTCCCAATCCTTCTGTGGTGCGAGGCGAATACGTGCGCCGTTAGCACCACCGCGCTTGTCGGTGCCGCGGAATGTTGCCGCAGATGCCCAAGCGGTCGAGACCAGTTGGGAAATGGACAGATCTGATTCGAGGATCTTGCCCTTGAGCGCGGCGATATCTTGTTCCTCAATCAACTCATGATCAACGTCCGGGACAGGATCTTGCCACAGCTGCGGTTCCGTAGGAACCCACGGGCCGAGACAGCGTGTACGCGGTCCCATATCGCGGTGGGTCAGCTTGTACCACGCCTTGGCAAAAGCGTCCCCGAATTCGTCTGGGTTCTCGTAGAAGCGCCTCGAAATCGGTTCATAGACTGGATCCATCCGCAGAGACAGGTCCGTTGTAAGCATCATTGGGGCGTGTCTCTTCGAGGGATCGTGAGCGTCCGGCACGGTGCCTTGTGCGGCTTCGTCTTTGGGTGTCCACTGCCACGCACCACCTGGACCTGTTATCAGTTCCCACTCGTAGTTGAATAGGTTCTCGAAGAAGTTGTTGTCCCACTTGGCTGGCTCAGTGGTCCAGGCACCTTCCAACCCGCTGGTGATCGTATCGGCACCAACGCCGCTGCCGTAGGTGTTCTTCCAACCGAGCCCCTGCTCCTCAAGGGAGGCACCTTCGGGTTCGGGACCGACATACTGATCTGCATCCGCAGCACCGTGGGTTTTGCCGAAGGTGTGTCCGCCGGCGATGAGCGCGACCGTTTCCTCGTCGTTCATTGCCATGCGACGGAACGTCTCTCTGATATCTCTCGCTGCAGCAACGGGATCCGGGTTACCGTTCGGTCCCTGCGGATTTACATAGATTAAGCCCATCTGAACGGCACCGAGCGGATTCTCCAGTTCCCTGTCACCGCTGTAACGCTCGTCTCCGAGCCACGTGGTCTCTGATCCCCAATAGATATCTTCTTCGGGTTCCCAGACATCCTCTCGCCCACCGGCGAATCCGAAGGGCTTGAGACCCATCGACTCGATGGCACAGTTCCCTGTGAAGATCATCAGGTCCGCCCACGAGAGCTTCCGTCCGTACTTCTGCTTGATGGGCCAGAGTATCCGGCGTGCTTTGTCGAGACTCGCGTTGTCGGGCCAGCTGTTGAGGGGGGCAAAACGCATCGTGCCTGAAGCAGCGCCACCGCGTCCGTCGTGGATGCGGTACGTGCCTGCACTGTGCCACGCCATCCGAATAAAGAGCGGTCCATAGTGACCGTAGTCGGCGGGCCACCATTCCTGTGATGTCGTCATCACCTTAAAGATGTCCTCTTTCAGGGCATCTAGGTCAATTGTCTTGAACTCTTCAGCGTAGTTGAAATCCTCACCCATAGGATCGCCTGCGGGTGGGTTCTGATGAAGTACCTTCAGATTCAACTGATTGGGCCACCAGCGTTGGTTCGCTATGGTGCCTGCGTGAGAATGGCCCATCACTGGGCACTTGCTTTCGTTGCTCATGTTTCCTCCAATTGTGTTTTGTGTTTTCTCTAACCTAAAATATGGAGCATCCTCCATCTGTCCTTGCCGTTTGCACACAATAGTGTAACGGCAAAGGGTAACTCCGGCAGCAAGGTTCATGCCGGACTTCTGTAAATGTCCTTTTAGACGCAGTATTGTGAGTAAGCGGGGCAAGATGCCGCGCCTACGGTGAGCGTTATTCAGCCATACTAGTAAGCAGGTTTGGGAGTGATGCCCACCACACCTCCGTTGCCTTGACGTGCAATAGGTGGGTATTGCCCGGTACATCGTTCGCGCCTAAGCCGCGCTCGATTACCCCCGTATGGGGGTCCTCCTCTAGCTGTTTGGCAAGCCTATGCTCCAATCGCTCGCGTGAGCGGATTGCGGAGATCCCGACAAGTTCCGCTGCGGGCAAGTCCAAGAGGAAATCTACGTTCCAGTGCAAGGTTTTGCCACGTCGGAGCAACAGATTTTCGTCTCCCAGACCGCATTCGGCAAATCGACATAGCATCGTCTTGCGGATACGGTGTGGTTGTTGATCGCCGCTTCGTGTTGCGTGCCGAACGAGCCGTCGTGCCAAGGTGGTCGCTCCCTTCTCTGAGAGCGCGGAGCCGATATAGGCGTATGCACCGGGGGGCAGTGAGATGAGCTTCCCTTTCTTGAACCGTCCGAATCGTAATATGGTGTCCTTTTCGAGGTGAATCCGCAGGATGTATGTTCCAGCGTGTGATTCGTCACCGGTTATAGCGATGCTTGGAATTTCCACTCAATCACCGAATGTGTTAGATGTCGGTTACGTTCCGAGAATCCCGATTTGTCGGGAGATTCGGAGATCCCTCCTACAAGAGAACTATGGTGAATTCTAAAAATAAATAGACACTTTCGCTCTCCGTGTTTGGTAGGCGCTCCCCGATAAATCGGGATCGCAAGCAGAGTTTCCAACTGCGCCGATGCAGTGCGGTTAAAAACCGCACCTACCGTGGTCATAGTTCAATCACCGAATGCGTTAAATGTCGGGATTCGGAGATCCCTCTTCGTTCCGAGAGTCTTCGACCTATGGGAGAACTATGGTAGATTTTAGAATTAATTAGACACACCCAATGCACAACTAACCCCCTAAATCCCCCTTGTCAGGGGGACTTTGGAAAGTTCGCGAAGGTCGGAGTTATTGGTCAATGCCTACTTATTCTCCCTAATTCACCATAAATACCCCTACGGTTTATTCAGGGGGCTCTTTTCATCTGAAAATGTGTTGCGTTTTCATCGACGATTGTGAATCCCAGTCTTTGGTAGAAGGCGGTTGCACGGGTGTTAATTTTTAGCACTTGAAGTGTCACAGACTTTTGTTGACGGTTAGCATCGTCGATAATGCGCTCCATGCACGCTGTTCCGATTCCTTTTCCTTGGTATCCAGGCAGGATGTAGAGTTGGTCAACCTTGAACGTGTCGGGAGTTTTCCGCGTTGACAAGAAACCGATGTCAGATCCGTGAAACTGGATAATGCGAATATCTTGTGAGTCGAACCGCCTATTGTGTAACTCTCTTTGGTAGGTATCGTCCCAGCCCCAGATCTGCTCCACATATTCGCGGAATGCTGCTTTTTTTACGGCAAAGACAAATTCGCTGTCGGTTGGTTGTGCCTTACGAATCTTCAACTCTTCCATCCAAGACCTCTATGTTCCGCCGCGCGGAAATTTATGCAAGCCATCGGGGATCTTAGACCACGGGACTACCATTTCGGTCCAGATCTCTCGGGTAGGCTTTAGATCTTCAGAATTGTCTAGGGTGCCCGCTTTAATAAACACCATGTCGGGGTAACGCGTGAACAGTTGCGAACCACATTCTGGACAAAATTCACGACTCTTTGTGAGGCCTTCGTCATTCGTAGATTTGTATCCCTTGGTTTTACCGCTCAGTTGAAACGTGCTTGCTGGCACCCTAACTCCGACGTTGAAAGCACTGCCTGTGATCCGACGGCAATCGTCACAATGGCAATAGGTCACAGATAGGGGTTCCGAGTCACTTGTATAGCTGACCGCTCCACAGAGACATCGACCTGTTAGTGGCATTGGTAGCTTGCCTTTCTAGATAATCGAATACGCTAGCTCAAAACGCTGGATCTGGGGCAACTCCGGTTGGTCGCACATGTGGGACATAAGCCGTATAGCTCCAGTTTGTACCCTCGCACTTCAAACCCCCGCGCTTTGAACTGCTGCGTGTTAAGCGGCTCGGAGAGCGGTGTGTCGACATCGAGTAGCTGATCACAATTCATACAGATCAGGTGGTGATGGTCTACGAGGTTCGCGTCGAAGCGGGCATATTCGCCGTGCTCCACCTTGCGAATCAGACCGAGTTCGACCAACACGCCGAGACCCCGATAGACAGTGCCCAAGCTGATATTGGGCAGCCGGATCTTTACCGCATCATAGATCTCTGTCGCGCTTGGGTGATGTTGCTGCCGTTGCACTTCTTCAAGGATAATCTGGCGTTGACGGGTAAATCGATAGCCTTCTTGCCTGAGTCCTTCGCTTAACTCTTTCATATTGACCCGCTTAGTTCATTGAACTGATGAACGATATACATTGCGTGCTTCATACAGCAGTTACGGCATACAGAGTATGCCTATTACATTATTAGTAATAATTCCTATTACTGATAGGTGGAATTATATCAGAAGGGGATTGGACCGGTCAAGCTAAAAATGTTTTTTTTAGTATGACAGCGCAAGTTGCTAGGGCGTGTTGACATCTGAAAATTGAGTCAATATTGATGGACCGCGGACGCATTACCCCAGTGATTTAAGACAGATGGAACGGAGATCTCCGTTCCCTACGAAATATACGCGGTTCTATGTACCGGTGGGGACCATCGTATTGAACAACGATCGTTGTTCAATACAACCGCTATAAAATGTCAACAGAACCTAGTGCTCAGTCAGATAAGTTTTACAATTATAGGACTTACGCATTCCAGATTGTAGTTGCCCGATTCATCGGGCGTATCGGGGCAGGTCCCGATTTATCGGGATCCTCGCTTCGCGGGAGATGCCCCTCCCACACACCGCTCAGTGCCCGCTAAAGGGGGAGAAACGGCTTTGACCGTTCGGCTGGGCAAGTCCTGATATGTTATTGTTTGCTTTCAATCAATATACACAAGCATAATTTGCCTGACAGGGTACTAGCCGAGCGCGCTGACTACAGCGTCGCCGACCTGTGAGGTTGTGGCTTGACCGTCGAGGTCCGGCGGGAGGGTTTCGCTTTTCTCGACTACCTTTAGAACGGCTGCGTCGATTGTGTCTGCTGCTTCTGTTTCACCGACGAAGCGCAGCATCATGGAGCCGGAAACTATCGCCGCCAACGGATTGGCGATGCCTTGTCCCATAATGTCCGGCGCGCTACCGTGGACCGGCTCGAACATCGACGGGAATCGGCGTTGCGGATCGAGGTTGCCACTTGGTGCGAGTCCCATGCTTCCGCTGATAATCGCGCCGATGTCGGTGAGGATATCCCCAAACAGGTTGCTGGCGACCACTACATCGAAGTCCTCCGGTCTCCGGACGAAATCCATACACGCTGCATCCACAAGCAACGATTCTGTTTCTATGTCGGGATACTTTTCTGCGACTCGCTCGAAGGCAGTGTCCCATACAATCATGCCATAGCCCTGCGCGTTCGACTTGGTAACTGAGGTGACTTTGCGCTTCTTATTTCTTGCCCGTGCTTGCTCGAAGGCGTACGTGATGACGCGCTCGCTGCCGTGACGGGTGAATACGCCGACCTGTACGCCGATCTCTTCGGGGAATCCTTGGTACTGAAATCCGCCGACGTTGGCATATTCACCCTCTGTGTTCTCTCGTATCACTACCAGATCGATGTCCCAAGGTTCTTTATCCTTGAGCGGTGCGTTGATGCCGGGATAGAGAACGTTGGGCCGCTCGCAGACGTACTGATCGAATCTGCGTCGGATAGGCAGCAGAAGCCCGTTGAGCGTCAGATGGTCTTGGATGTCGGGGTGCCCGACTGCGCCGAGATAGATCTGGTCGAACTCCGCCAGTATATCGAGGGCATCGGGTGGCATCATGTGCCCGTGTTCAAAATAGTAGTCTGAGCCCCAAGGGAACTCGACAAAGTCCCATGTGATGTCGTACCTGTCGGCGATGGCGTTGAGGACCTTGAGGGCTTCTTCCATTACCTCGATCCCAATTCCATCGCCTCGAATTACTGCAATTTTGTATTTAGCCATGTGCTTTCCTTTTGATGTTGTTCATCTAAGTTGGTATTTATTTCTCTGGTCTAATGAAGCGTAAAATGTGAAACGTAATACGTAACGAGTAATGTGTAATTTTTTCCCACGTCTCGTTACGTATTACTCGTTACGCAATAGAGTCGAAACCGTTCAGTAACTGTAATGCTGCATCGACCATCTGCCCACCGGCGTCGGGTGCGAGATAGCTGCTCCGCGCTAGCCATGTTTCATAGCCGCCGTGTTCGTGTCCAAGCGGGGTTGGGACGTAGCCGGTGTAGTCGTTAGCGAGTTCGATGGTAAAGGTCGGGTCGAACGGTGAGGCAGCTTTGAGGTCAATACCGAATTGACAAAAGATCTCACCGGTCAGCGCAACAACCCCACAATCTCCGATGCGGAAGGCTTGAATCGGTGTCGTGCGGGTATCTGCCCACTCGTTGACAAGAATCCGTTCGCGTGCGTAGAGTTCATCGACGGTCGGATCATCGCTGGCGTTCGCCCATTTTGCCTCGTATTCGGTGAGTTCTGCGCTGGTCGGTTTCCGTATGCCGCACGTGATTTCTGTCTGTGCTGCGGACAGTTCTATATCATTGTGCATTGGTGCCGTTTGCCATGTCCGCCACACCTCCGCTGCAACTATCCGGGCGACCTTCCGCGTCTGTGCAAAGGGGTGCCTATCCGTCGGGGGGTGATGGACATCGATATTGTTGATGTCGCCGGAGCAACCGTTCGAGAGAATCGCAATGAATTCCGCGCCTGCTGTCCGCTGAAGTTCTTCTGCGAATAGCCCGAAGTAGTCCGCGGAGATCATGTGTCCCGGTGCACCGACATAGTGCAGGGCGTAATTGGCGAGGACAGCTATCAGTTCACCATCTAGCGTCTCGACGAAAAGCGCGGCGATATCTGGATCGGTGGGACCGACGGTTTCAACGATGTCAGGGTTGTTATACCCCGGATTCATTTTCACCGTGCCGTCCTTCATGCGGAACCTTCGATTGAACACGCAGCGCGGTTCTTTCCCGACCCCATAACCGAGTTTCGCCGGCTGCGCTCGACCCGCTGCCAACTGAACGGCGTCGGCAACACGCACTGAAAAGAAATCGAGGTAACCCTGATCGGGAACGGTCTCAAAGCCCGGCTTCATCGCAGGGGCGGAATGCGTATGAGTCCCCGCTATCAGCACCCCTTCAGCCGGTATCCCAACGCGCTCGGCGATCAAGGCTTTGGCAGCATCACATACTTCGCGGGGGATGCAGATGACATCGCAGATGACAAAGGCGAGTTGTGTATGTCCGTCGTCAAGTACCAGTGCTTTTGCGTGGAGTTCATCGTGGACTTCCGTCGCATAGCGTGCCTTTAACGAACCGGCAACGTGCACACCGAGCGGCGGCGTGATATTGGTCTGTGCAGCACCGGCTTTCAGTGTAGCCATTCGTTTTCTCCTCTGATCGTATCACCGCGTGTAACGGGCAAAGTAGAACGTCTTGAGCGGCTCCTCCGTATCGTTGATGAGGGTATGCCCTGGATTTGACGGTGCGACAGAGACCGCATCGCCCGGAATTTGCCGATAGACGTTCTGGCTCACGACATGGATGCCGTTGCCCTCTAGCATATACCACACCTCATCCATATCGTCGGCGTGTCCGTGGGTATCGGGAGTCTGCATCGCATCGATTGTTACCATCAGGACGGAGTGCAGCTTCGCGAGTCCATCAGCTTCTCCGAAGATGGGGTGGACGAGATGAGTCCAATGTCCTTGATTCAGGTGTTGCTCCCGGTAGTTCCTGATAAGTACATCTTTGCGGGGTGTTCCTTCAGCGTCGGCGACGGTTTCCTCCAGTATCAGGACTTCTAAGGGTGTCGCACTTGCCTCGTTGTTTAGGACATGGGTGGTGCCCGGCGGCACGATGATGCCGTCTCCTTCGCGGACCTCCTGCTTGATGTCGCCGGCCTCAAAAATTGCCTCACCATCAACGATGTAGAAAATCAGTTGCCGATCGTCGAAAGATGTCGGTATTGACGCGATGCGTGATTCAAGGTAGCACCGAGAAAAGCTATCAATATAGTTGAGGATTGCTCCCGGGTTGTGGGGATCGTCGGGATCTTTCTTGGAGAAGATTTCTCGCTTGATGATGTTGCCGTGTGTGAGACTTGAGGGGGATTGTAGCCAACTTCTCATTTCCATTTTTCGTTGCCTCCAGTTTGTTTAATTAGGAGTTACGCAGGGCAACCACAAGGGTTGCCCCTACGAAGATTGAACGCAATGTAGGGGCAGGTCCCCGATTTATCGGGGCATCACGTTTTACGTTATCAACAGCTGCCAACTAGCACCATTGGTTATCAGGGGGCTGCACTGCGTCGAAAGTAGAACGTCTTGAGCGGTTCCTCCGTATCGTTGATGAGGGTATGTCCTGGGTTTGACGGTGCGACAGAGACCGCATCGCCCGGAACTTGCCGGTAGACGTTCTGGCTTACCACATGGATGCCGTTGCCTTCGAGCATGTACCACACCTCATCCATATCGTCGGCATGTCCATGGGTATCAGCGGTCTGCATTGCGTCGATTGTTACCATTAGGACAAAGTGCAGCTTCGCGAGTCCATCAGTCTCTCCGAAGATGGAGTGGACGAGATGAGTCCAATGCCCTTGAGTCAGGTGTTGCTCTCGGTAGTTTCTGATAAGTACATCTTCGCGGGGTGTTCCTGGAGCATCGGCAAGGATTTCCTCCAATATCAGAAATTCTAAGGGCGTGGTATTTGCTTCGTTGTTTAGGACATGTGTGGTGCCCGGCGGCACGATGATGCCGTCTCCTTCGCGGACCTCCTGCTTGACGGCACCGCCCTCAAAAATTGCCTCTCCGTCAACGATGTAGAAAATCAGTTGCCGATCGTCGAAGGATGTCGGTGTTGACGCGATGCGCGATTCAAGATAGCACCGAGAGAAACTGTCTATATGGTTGAGGATTGCTCCCGGTTTGTGGGGATCGTCGGGATCTTTCTTGGAGAAGATTTCTCGCCTGATGATGTTACCGTGTGTGAGACTTGAGGGGGATTGTAGCCAGCTTCTCATTTCCATTTTTTTACCTCTAGTTTGTTTATAGTGTATCGTTAGAATTAATGAGACACTTCAAACCGGTGCGGTTTCATTAAGATAAAAAAAATGCTTCGGTAATTTGCTATCGACGCCAGCGCGGTTGCAAACCGCGCCTACCCTATGTCTCGAGGAAAATCGGGATTACCGAATTAATAAATTAAACTTCATCCAACCGCACCTACCGGGGTGCGAAAGTTCGTTTATTTTTAGAAGTCACTATAATTAGGAGTTACGCAGGGCAACCACAAGGGGTGCCCCTACAAACGGGTATATCGGTGGGGAATAACACGATTGATCAATCGAGTAACGACAAACCAAGCGTTTGCACACCCCTCGTTTAATTAGGAGTTACGCGGGTCAACCACAAGTTTCTTAATCCCGATTTATCGGGGGGTTGCCCCTACAAAGATTGAACGCAGTGTAGGGGCAGGTGTTGTACCCGCCCAAAACAGTGCTTCAGGTGTATTGAGATTGGTTCAATTTGTCAGATGTTAACGGAATCTGGCAGAATTATAGCACGATTCCTAAAAAAGTAGGAAATGAAAATGAGTTGACGGTTGACAAGAAGGTTACGCAGGGATTACCACTACTTCAACTTCGTCGATGACAATTTCGTTGTCTGTATCAGAAGCACTGTGTGTGAGTTCTACCTTTAGATAGTTATCTCCGTTGTTAAGCGATTCCTGATTTAGGTTGAACCATACGGTCGAAAAGGGCGGGAGCGGTCGTCCGAATGCCTCCAATCTACCATCTGCATGAAAGACGCGCTGGAAATCTTGAATTTCGGTCCCGTTGACTTTCACGGCGATTTTATCTTGGGGGAGCAATTCCTGCGCGGTGAAGTACAGGGCGGCATGTGTGCTCTGTGTGGATCCCTCGCAGAGACGGAAACGGTATTCTCCGCTGGAGCCGATTTGACGGGTAAGGATTGTTTTATCATCTTTGACGGCTCCGGTCGGTGATGCACCGCTCCACAGGGGCTGGTAGCGGTAGTGCCGTGTCCGACTCGCTACAGTTTCGGGATCACGTATATCACGCAGATAGCTCAATGAGAGCGGATAGCCTTCGACCGGTCCCGGATAGCGGGCGGTGCCTCCCTTTCGCGCCCAGTGATATTGGTAGTTGAAAACAGAAACCCCGTCGGCTCCTGCACCATAGAAATTTTGTGCGAGTGCCCGATAGTTTTCCGGTCTGAGCAGTGTCGTGTCATCTCCGCGGCAGAGCGTGGGGTGCAGTGTGGGGTATAACAAGCAATTCGATTCACGCGTCAGTTGACTGAATTCCTCGTAGGATCCATTGAAATCAGGATAGTGGAAATCACAAGGACAGATGTAGTTGACGATACCTTCCCGAACCCAAGTCGGGATGTCAAACCCCAAGTTGTGGCATTCCTCCAACGTCTGTGGAATCATCACCCCCAACGTCAGGGTTTTCCGCTGCTGCGCGCCTCTTCGGTCCAACATCTCGCGTATCCGTCGCAAAAAATCGGTCATAACTAGTTGCCGGTCACGCGCAACGTCGGTGGGAAAACAGTGCCCGTGCCGGATATAGTTGAACAGCAGACCGTCGACATCGAACCGTTCTACTATCTCGTCTGCGGCGGAGAAGACGTAATCCCGTACTGGGGCAAAGCTATAGTCCTGACCGCCGGGAAATTCCTTGAGCTGCCACGATGGGTTATCGAGTATGAATCGTGCACCTTGGTTCCCGTTGCCGTGACGGTCGTTCATGCGAAACTTTGCGATGAACTCCATGCCTCGTTTATGGGTTTGTTCGATCAGTACTTCTACTGGTGTGATGCCGGCGTCCATCATGGAGGCGAAACGTTGGTGTTGGGGTCTGTCGTCGTACTCGAACCGATCTGAACGGAAAAAGACCGTCCATCCCTGTGAGTAGATCGCTTGTGCGTAGGTATCTACCCCGTGATGCGCGAGGCTATCCACCCATTCGACGAGGTCTTCTGGTCGGGCGGGATCGTTTCTCGCGGTGTATTCATCGGGCATGTGAGCGACTTGTTGTCCTACCTGATAGAATGCAAGATTGGACGGGTCGCTGGTGTAGATTAGTCTGCGCTCGCCGCGGGGTTTGAAGATGGGGAGTGGTACGCGGTTTGGTATTTCGTTGGTCATGGTATTATGGCTCCGTTCATTGGGGAGTCACTAGTTCATTGATTTGTTGTTCAAAGTATCATGAAAGTAGCTCAAATAGCAACGCTTTTTTGGTGCGTAGCGGGGCAAGTTAAGCGTAAGCGAAATCCCGATCTTATCAGGGAGGCCTCGACTACGAGAAGCAGGGTAGGATGCCTCGTAGGTGGGACCTTACTTGAGGATTACCATCTTTCGTGTAGCGGAATAGTCACCTGCGGACAGGCTGTAGAAGTACACGCCGCTTGCGACCGGTTCCCCTAACCCATTTTTTCCGTCCCAATAGATCGCTTTCGATCGACGTTCGTAGACCGCTGCAATCCGATACCCAACGTTGAGAGTGCGGACAATCTGACCGCTCCCGTCGTAGATGGTCAAGGCGACAAAGGCGTCTTCCGCCAACCGATACGGAATCCATGTCTCTGGGTTGAAGGGGTTGGGATAGTTCGCTAATAGTTCCGTCTTTTCGGGTATCTCATAGGCAATCAACGTTGGCAGCTCAATACGGCTTCGCCTCACATCTTCAGCCGTCACCGTATACTGCAACGGCTTCACACCGATAAACGGATCAGAGGACTGGGCGGAGATTTCAAGGGTATCCCCAATCATAGCTGCTCGTCCTGTTTCTATATCAACGACAGTAAGTCGATAACTTGCTTCATTATCTTCTGTGGTAGTGGCAACTTCTCTACCCGTTAACAGATTCTTGACAATGACACGGATTCCTGGTTGATTGACAGCTGTTTCTTCGTCAACTATTGAACCCTTCAGTGCCACAATGGGAGTTATATCCGTTACTTGTATGCCTGTAAGCGAGGAACGCAGGAGTGCATTCCCTACGGCTGGAACGTTAAGGGTTTCAGGGGTGTTATACCACCCATCGCCAGAAATGTCAATCGTTGCTGCCTTCTGAGCGGCCATAACAAAAGATTGTCCTCCAACAACGAGAATATCTCCTTCATCACCTGCTTGTCTGACCGCTTTAAACTTACCGTCATCAGTGAGGACGATCGCATGGACGTTGTCGCCGATTCCTTCGAGTGCGAACAGGTCGCTCACGCGGGTGATTCTCGGATCTCTTAATGGCGATCCCACAAGGTTGAAGCCCTGATTTAAGGTGATGGTGCTGTTTCCGTTGATACCTAGTGGATCACCACCCAAACGAACTGAGACCGAAGCTATCATACTAGCAATAATTCCTGTGTCATCAGTCAACCTCTTGTCGACGGACGTACCTTTATCGGAAGGGGCGGAATAGCTGCACCACTCCTGAGTTTGAGAGTCATAAGTGGTGAGGGAGTTGACGGTGCCTGCGCCACCGAGTACATCGTAGAGTTCGGCGATAGATGTGATAGTTTGTGCTACACTGTTAACAGTCGTCACCTTTAAGGGGACGTGAATCAAGCTGGTGCCGACTGGTACTGAGAGATTAAACACCATTTCGGCCACAGCGTTAAAAGTCACTGATTCGGAAAATCCTTCAACGCTCACGTCAACGGTGTTATTGGTTGCTTCAAAACCGAGAGTGAGGGTACTTTCCGCCCTGCCGTTTTCATCGGTCAGAACGGTTTGGGGGTGGACTGTCCCGCCGCCGGCGGTGACAGTGAATCTGACTGGAACACCCTCAAACGGGGCACTCGTTTCATCCTGCACTTCAACGATGAACGGCTGTTCAAGTGCTGCGCCGAGAGTACCGTCCTGATCGTCGCCTGAAATTTTCAGAGGAGGCGCAGGCGATCGGTTGTCAAACTCTACTGTCGCCCCTCTGCCTTGGAGGGTTGGGATATGAGTGTAGATGGATTGGTAATTCAGAGGGTTTCCCCGCAAATCAAGCGAGTCTCCACTCCCCAATCCGGTATTTTCCACCAAGGGTGAGAGGTCCGATATTGAGTTGTTGCTAAGATTCAGCTTTGTTAGGTTGGTCAAGCTAGAAAGCAACGACACATCCAGTATCCCATTTTCTACTAGTTCCAAGCTGCTCAGATTGGTTGCTCGCTCCAGTCCTGTTAAATCACCGATTTTCGTCTCCCTTACCTTAAAGGCTGTCAAGGTTTCCATCTTTGACGGGGCTATCGGGGTGCCCGGTGTTACCCCGAGAGTGCTCTCAAACGCAGCCCGGAGGTTGGCATCGGGAATGTGTGCCGCAGCTTCTGCCTCGGCGTTAAAGGCGACTGTAAACCCGGCAGCGGACACCTCAACGGTGTTTCTTCCCAGATTTGGTCCCAGTGTGAGCGTACTCTCTGCCCTCCCATGTCTATCGGTTTCGGTATGCCTTACGCTGAGCCTACCATCGCCTGCGGTGACAGTAAACCTAACTGCAACTTTCCTACGCGCAGCACCGTTGTTCACCTCCCGCAATTCAACGATAAATGGAATGGGCAGCGATGTATTGGATAGGTCGCGCTGATTATCTCCTGAGATTTTCGACAGTGGTTGAAGCGTAGCGGAAACGAGTACAAAATCGGTTCGCCTCAGATTGCCATTCGTATCAACGGCATCGATACGAATAGGATGTGCTAGGGGGTTGGAAAGACTTGTAGACTGATTAGACGGAATCACGCCATTGTAGTCGAATTTGACGATGGCATCTCTTTCGCCGCTCAATTCACGACATGCTTTGACTTCCATGTATCCGGCAGCATTGTGAAATTCTCTTGTCCTAACGTATAGGACTACTTGGTGCAGCCCTTCTGAATCGCTGACTCTGAGTTGCACAGGGGTGCTCCCTGAACCTGCCGGATATTGGTGAGATGAAACGAGTTTGATGGTTGGTGGATGCCTTTCTGCAATTGAAGTGCCGAGATTGAAGTAGGAATGCGCGGACAGGAATTTGGCACTGCATGAGGATAACTGATTTGGTCTTCTGCCATAGGACATGATATACGCATTATTGCTGAAATCGTGCTGCAGTCCGAAGGCGTGTCCCAATTCATGTGTCACCAATCCCCGATTAAATCCGCCAGAGATCAACGCATAGCCGCTATTTTTTCCCCACCTGTCTCCAACACCTACGAAATTCTTATCGCGAATATTAATTGCGTTTATACTATTATCAACGAAGATGAGGTAGATGTTTGCAGAAAGGTCGAATCTGTCGCCAATTTCGGCAAACACAATATCGTCCGTTTCATCAAGATAGCGATGGTTAGGATATCGTCCATCCACACGATGCACTATCGGCTCGCCTCGGGGGTCGGTTTCAACGCGGAAGGTTATCTCCCCGTAGCCGTGTGCTGCCATCTGTTTGGCGTAAAAGGATTGAATTTTGCGAATGCCATCTTTCATCTCCTGTACGATATCATCGCGGTACGAGCGGTCCTTGGGCGCGAAGTAGATCATTCGCACTGTCCGGGGCTCTCCGGAGTTCACGCGCGCAGCAGTAGACCGGGCATAATTACGGTTGGGAAATTGGTCTGAATCCTGTGTGCTAGACTGACTATCAATAACCGCGCAATAGTGTATGTTCCCTTCCCCTGACGGTTGGGAGACGGTAGAGGCTGGATGGAGTACACCGGTGATGAAGTAAATTATTATCGCGTACAAGGTAAAACGAGGAAATTGGTTGTTCATGGTTTCCTTCTTTACGGTCAAGGTAAGTGGTTGCACACTTCATTGTTCTGTAGTTTGGCGATTCATCGCCACACAGGACAATTCTCAACGCCCGATGAATCGGGCAACTACAGTAAGTTCTCAGGCACCGGTTCTGTTTCGTAGGGAACGGAGATCTGCGTTCCCTACTGAAGCGCGTAACTCCTACCAATATTGATGCTTCTCAATAAGTTCGGGATTCCAAGCAACCCCGATAAATCGGGATCCTAATCGACTTGAGGTAGTATTTTGGGCAACCACAAGGGTTGCCCCTACGTAGGTTGATTCCCGCAGGGGTTGGGTTGCCCAACCCATTGGGCGGGGCAAGTCCGAGAGAATCCGTCCGTACCGAGACCAAGCGTGCCCGGGGAGGCTCCGCCTATGAGGTCCTATTTGAGGAGCAGCATCTTACGCGTCGCGGAATAATCCCCCGCCGTCAGGGTGTAAAAGTAAATACCGCTTGCGACTGGTTCGCCAAGATTGTTATTCCCATCCCAGTGCAGTGCCTTTGGCGGACTTTCGTAGGTTGCGGCAATTCGGTATCCCACGTCGAGTGTACGAACAATTCGACTATTGGTGTCATAGATTTTCAACGTTACAAAGGCGTCCTCCGCCAATCGATACGGAATCCACGTCTCCGGGTTAAACGGATTTGGGTAGTTTGCTAACAGTTCCGTTTCCCTTGGTGTCAGGGATACCAAGAGCTGTTCAAGCACCACAAGTCCGCGTTTCACGATTGGATCCCTAAGTTCAAGAGTGCTTGCGTCAGTTAACCAGCCCTGAACCTTTACCGCTGTTACTGTTTCCGGTACTTGTGGTCGCGCTAAGGGGGCAGCGGCGGTATCCGCAAACATACCTGCAACGAGAATCAGATCAAAAATATCAACAACTCGATCTTCGTTGATATCCGCTGCCAGATTTCGCCCTTGATTTCCGTACTCAGATGCAACCGAAACCAAATCCAAGATATTTACACTTCCGTCGCGATTGACATCCGCTAGAATCAGTGATGATTCGGTATCGGAGCTAGCATAAAAAGTGACCGTGCCCTCAATTCCAACGACAGACACCTCGACGGCGTTTCTGCCGATATTCGGTCCTAGCGTAAGCGAACTCTCCGCTCTACCGTTTTCGTCGGTGGTTGTAGTTGTGACAGTAAGCCTGCCACCGCCCACAATGACGGTGAATGTAACTGGAACTCCTGCGAGTGTAGAGCCGGTCTCGTCTTGGGCTTCAATGACAAATGGATGCAGCAATGATGCGGAGGGTATGCCGTGTTGGTTATCGCCTGAGATTTTCGCAAGGGCGGGATGCGCCTGATTTTCGAAATATACTGTAACTCCTCTGTTTTGAAGCACTGGAATATGTGTGTAGATGGATCGGTAACTCAGGGGATTTTGGCTTATATAAACTGTATCTCCATTTCCTAAGCCCGTGTTTGCGACTAAGGGCGAGAGATCCGAAACGTTATTGCTTGAAAGATCTATCCACTTCAAACTAACTAGTCCCATCACAGGGGAGATATCAGAGATGTTATTGTCCAGAAGATCCAGTCCTGTTAGATTGGTTGCACTTTCAAGGCCGGTCAGATTATGAATACTCGCCCCCGGTACTGTAAGGCACGAAAAAATCACCATCTCCGACGGGGTGATTGGGGCCCCTTCTGCTTTACTAAGACCAGTCTCAACTGCAGCGCGGAGGTTGGAATCAGGGAAGTCGACCGCAGCCCCTGCCACAGCACTAAAGGTGACCGCAGCTTCAATTCCAGCGACAAACACCTCGACTGTGTTTGGTCCTAGGTTCGGTCCGAGCGTGAGTGTACTCTTTGCCCTACCACTATCATCGGTCTCAGTATGTTCCACGCTGAGCGTACCGCCGCCAGCGGTGACAGTAAACGTGATGGCATACCTCCGAGGCGTAGGATAATATTCCACATCCCGCACCTGAACTACAAACGGGGAGGGTAGTGGCGTATTGGGCACGCCGTGCTGATTATTTCCTGAGATTCTCGACAGTGGTGGAAGCGTTTTGGAAGACAGGACAAAATTTCGCCGATTGACATTTCCATTCATGTCGATGGCTTTAACAGAAATTGGATGCCTCAATGGGTTAGAAAGGTTCGTGGCGTTATTGGACGGGATAACGCCGTTATAATCAAATTCAACGATGGTGTCTGTTTCGCCAGCCAAGCTGCGACACGTTATTACTTCCCAATAGCCGGCACCTGCCTGCGGTTTTATTGTTTTCGTGTGTAGAAGTATTTGGTGAAGTCCGTCCGAATCACTGACTTTGAGTTGGATCGGGAGGCTTTTTGACCACGGCAAATATTGAGGGGAGGACGTGAGTTCGATGGTCGGAGCCTGCTCTTTTTCAATTGGGATATTGGGATTGAAGTAAGGATGCACGGACAAATATTTGGCACTGCATGCAGACAACCGATTTCGCCGTGAACCATACGACATGATGTAGGCACTATCGTTGAAATCGTGGTTCAGTCCGAAGGCGTGTCCCAGTTCATGCGCCATCCAAGCTTGGTTAGCTGAAATAGCAACCCACGCATATCCTCCATGTTTCCCTCTGCTGCTTGCAAAGCCGATGGTGCGACAACTGCTGCTACGAATTCTGTTTATGCTATTGTCAATGATGATGAGGTAAATATTTGTCTCGCGGTTAAACACTCGGTCAGTCTCGGCGAATACGGTATCTAATGCGTTGCCAAGATAGTGACGGTCGGGGTGCTTGCCATCGACACGATGGACTATCGGCTCGCCTTGGGAATCGGTTTCGATGCGAAAGGTTGTCTGCCCATAGCCGTGTGCGTCCATCTGTTCAGCGTAAAAGGTTTGAATTTCGCGAATCTCATCTTTCATCCGTTGGACCACATTGGCACGGTAGGGGCGGTCATTGGGCAAGAAGTAGATGAGTCGCACGGTACGCGGTTCCCCGACGTTCTCATCGGCAGTTGCTATTTTGAGGGTGTCGCCGGTGAGATAGATGGTTACCGCACACAAGATGAAACGGAGAAATTGTCTGTTCATAAAATGTCTATCTGAGAACATGTGGGTAAAGACAAATGTTGTATCTAAAGAGCGCCGTTCCGACGGAGTTCTTCGATCTCCTGCGGTGACATGCTGAGATAATCTCGAAGGACTTCGTCCGTATGCTCGCCCAGTTGTGGTCCGCGACGATGTTCGGTTTTGGAATCGCTGATCTTAATTGGGCTTGCTACCTGACGCGCAACGCCGAAGTCGGGATGTGGTATCTCAAGAATCATCTCATCTTCAGCCACTTGTGGGTCACGGAATGCCTCTTCGACGGTGTTTACAGGAGCGCATGGGACTTCGCCTTTGAGCAGCTCTAACCACTCGGCGGTTGTTCGCTGGCGGAATAGGTCTTTCAGAATCGGCACCAGTGTTTCCCGATTCTCCAACCGATCTGCGAAACCGCGAAAGCGCGGATCGTCAGCCAATTCCGGCGCGCCCAGAATCCGCACCAGACTTTGGTAGAAGTTCTCCTTTGCGCACGCCACGACAATCCAGTTGTCCTTTGTTGGCATCACCTGAAACGGTACCTGAGACGGATGTGAGGAGTCTGCCATCCGCTGCGGTTGATACCCCTTCGTCAAATGCCAAGCCCCTACATAACCCAATTGCGACAGAGCAGTATCGAATAGATTCACATCGACATCGCAGCCGAGACCGGAATCCCGCGCCCGCAGGATGACACTCATCAAACCAAGCACTGCCATCACACCCGCGCTCAGGTCGACCAAGGATAGTCCAGTCTTCTGGGGTGGAGAATCCGGTTCGCCCGTTACGCTCATCCAGCCGGCATATCCCTGCATCAGGTAATCGTATCCCGGTTCGGCAGCGCGGGAACCACTACGTCCGAAGGCGGAGAGGGAGCAGCACACAATTGATGGCTTCACCTTTCCGAGGGCTGCGTAGTCCAAGCCGAGCTTGGCAGGCAGGTCGCCACGCAGGTTGTTGAAAACGCCGTCCGAGATGGAGACTAGTCGATGGAAGACCTCGGTTGTGTCGGGATGTTGTAGATTCAGGGTGATGCTCTTTTTGTTCCGATTGAAGCTCTGAAAATAGACGCTATCCTTCTCAGTCGTGTAGGGTGGGACATAACGCGCTACGTCTCCCCCTGTTTCGGGGTTTTCAATTTTGAGGATTTCTGCTCCTAGGTCTGCGAGCATCATCGTCCCCCAAGGACCCGCGCCGAACTGTTCGACCGAGATAATCCGCACCCCCTCCAGCGGTGGGTGAGCGGCGGGGTTACTTTGAATTTCTGTCATCTGTTTGTCCTGTTATTGGTTCATTAGTTCATTGGTTGATTGAGCTGTTGAATGATCCATCTGTCGCCCCACTGGGGCTTTAGGCAATTTGGGTTGCTATTTTCTATACACTTGCCGCCCCTCTGGGGCTATGTGGGGCTATGTTGGTTTCGTTAGTTCAGGTGTTGATTAGTTCATTCAATGGAGGAATCTTTACATTGCGCTCCGCTGGAGCGCGAAGATTGGACCTATTACCCGTCTATAGATATGTCGCTCCTTTGGAGCGAAGAGTATCTGTTGTCCCGCCGAGGCTAGTGACGAATGGGACGTGAGGCGTAATACGTAAAAGATGGAGATAATATAATGTTGGGTTTCGCGGTTCTGCTCAACCCAACCTACGCTACTATTTTTCCTTTATTTCGGGGAAAAGATTCCTTTTAGGGGCACTGGCTCGTTTGTAGACCATAATAGTGCGTACAAGGTCAATCACCACTGCTCCGTCCTGATTAATTCCGCGCGAACAGACTCTAATGATACCGGCTTCGGGATATGAATTCGACTCGCGCTTCGATAGTACTTCCGTCTTGCAGTAGAGCGTATCCCCTATAAAGACTGGGTTTGGTAGCTTGACCTCCTCCCAGCCCAGATTTGCCATCGCATTTTCGCTGACATCTGGAACGCTCATACCGGTGATCAGCGCTAGCGTGAAGGTGCTGTTGACGAGGATTTGCCCCCACTTTGTCTGTTGGGCGTAGTGTAGGTCGAAATGCAGCGGATTGGTGTTATGGGTGAGTTGGGTAAATAGCGCGTTGTCCGTTTCGGTGACTGTATGTCCAAACCTGCTCCGATAGACAGCACCGACTTCAAAATCTTCGTAGAATCGCCCTTCCCAGCCGGTTTGAATTTTATCTTTAGCGTTTGGCATCTATCTCTCCGGTTGTTAGTTCATTGGTTCAATTGTGGTTACGGCATACGGAATATGCCTACTACTTTTATTAATGTATAAGGTTTGATATACCGCCAAATATAACGCAGATTGCCGTTTGTCGTTTCGTTGGGGTTGCCTCGGCGTATTGGTCCATTGGTTCATTATCTGATATGCAGGTCTTAATTTATGAAGATAGATCTCTTTTTCTATCTATGACTTGACAGCAGTGACGAGGAATCATCAACCCTTTTGCCCTTGCGTCACCTTCGTGTTTGTGCTATAATTCACCCACTATGAACGCTGAGAAGCCCCTTGCAACCACAGGTTCAATCGCTAGAAATAAGAAGGCGCGGTTTGATTATCACTTGATGGATCGTTTCGAGGCAGGGATTGCCCTCCAAGGAACGGAGGTCAAGGCGATACGTGCGGGCAGGATGAATTTGACCGATAGCTATGCTCGCGTTGACGGAGGGGAAGTCTTTCTGATCGATGCCCATATTGGTCCTTACGCACAAGGTAATCGCGAGAATCATGAGCCGAAGCGGAAGCGGAAACTTCTGTTGAACCGCCGAGAGATTAAGCGGATTGAAGGGAAGACCCGACCGACCGGCATGACGATTGTGCCGACGAAGGCTTATTTTAGTAAAGGTAAAGTAAAGGTTGAAATTGCGATCGCGCGTGGTAAACACGACTACGATAAGCGGGAGGATATGCGGCGGGAAGTAGATCAACGGACAATCCAATCGTACATGAGATAGCGTTTGCGTATGCCGATTAGGGGTTAGGAGCTGGCACAGTTATGGCTTTGAAATTTCAGTGCGCAAACTGTGGGAAAGACATAGCCGTTAGGTTTTTGAAAGTCGGTGAAGCTGCCGAGTGCAAAAGCTGTGGGGCGAGTAATTCTGTTCCCGAGTCAGCGGAAGAGATTAGTGACGAAGCCGCAGAACGCATGATCAAGGCGCCTGTTTCCGAATCATCGGAAAGCATCGGTGATCCCACGAAAAGTTTACCTATAGTCAAAGCACTGCGCATAATCGGCGCACTATCAATAGGCTTCGCAGTTGTCGCAGGAGTAGCTATATTTATCGCAATAATATCTCAACCTGAGTCTCCTGACTTAGGCGTTTCACAGGCATCACAAACTATTAGCGGGATTTTATCAGCACTTGGCCTGATGCTTTTCTTCGGTGGTCTTGGCACATTTGCGCTCGGTATTGCCAAGATTCTCGAATTGTTGAGCAAATAGAATAGGACTTACGCAAATTTAGTACGCAGCGCATATTTTCTATGTTTAACCCCCTAAATCCCCCTTATCAGGAGGACTTAACCAACTAACTGCGTAAGTTCCATAGAAAAATCGGGATAGTTACACACTTACATACGGGGGTGAAAAGGTTTCGACGAGAGTAGATGATTTAAAGGTTGCATGCCGAGGTCTCCGCAGGCCTCGTTAAACAGGCGGAAACAATTTAATTGCCGATGAAGAATTGGCTCTAGCTGCTTAATAAAAAGTAGCTCGTCCGGCTAATTTGCGGTCCCGTCGAGTTAGCCCGACGTCAACAAACGGGCTGTGCGCCTTGCTTGTTCTCAAGGGGCATGGCGTGAGATTTAACTTGAGATAGTCCGCAGTGAATCCGGCATAAGGGAGTCTTGTGGACGAAACACCAAAGCTTATGCTAAGCATGTAGTAGCCTTTATTGAAATGCTCCCGGACGCGGGTTCGATCAGTCTGGTCGACTTGGAGGGCAACCTCCTCGATTAAACTTGGCTTACATCGGTGAAACCTAAGAGATGGCAACATCTTATGGCAACACCGAGGGATTGTATGGTCCTGTAGAGACTGTAATGATAGGAGATAATGTCAATTGGCAAATCTACATCTCCTATAATACGCTAGGCTCCACCATTTTGGGTGGGTGAAGATATAGTCCACGCCTCTGGGAAACCGGGGGATTCACGTGTCCCGCCACCTCCATTTTTTCATTTTGGTACATTTGTTCACTGGTTCATTAGCTAGCTCGACTACGGTTACGGCATACGGAGTATACCTACTACTTTGGTGCATTAGTTCATTGAGTTGATGTGCATTGCGATTGGCTTTCACGTTTCATCTTTCATGAATGGCAATATCCTTGTAACCTCTGTTCAACACAATTGAGTTAATCATTTTGACTGTTAACAATGTTACAAGGAGGAACTGAACCGTGCAAACGTTAAACCGAGCCAAGATCATCGTGAGATCGCATGTGAACGATCTCCTAGAGAAAGCGGAAGATACGCGCAAAACACGAGGTCTTATGGTGGAAGAGATGCGCCAGAATGTACGTCATGTCAAGGCTTTAATCGCAGGCGCGATTGCGGATCTCAAGTTGATAGAGCGGGAGATCGACGCGCATGGAACCGAAGCCGATAGGTGGGAAGATAAAGCGGTCTTTGCCCTGAAAAAAGGGGAGGAAGATCTCGCTCGCCGGGCACTCGCCCGCAAAGGTGAGCATATAAAAAAGGCAGACCTATTTCGTGAGCAGATTGATACACAGCAGGAGATAATCGATTCCCTCAAATCCAGTTTGAAAACGTTAGAAACCAAGCTAGATACGATGCGCTTTCAAACTGCGCAGGTAGCTGTCGCCGAAAGTTTAGAGACGCTCCAATCCGCCGTCGGTTCGACGCCGTCGGCTGCTACAGTGATCGACACAACCGTGTTTGATGCTTATGATCGGTTAGTAGACCGTGTCCGCGATCTCGAAGCGCATGCGGAAGCGTTGGCTGAGTTGACGCAAGGCGATGACCTTGAGCGGAAATTTCATGAACTTGAGAACAGCGAAAAGGTTGAAGCAGACCTTGCGGCATTAAAAACCCAGGTCCATCCTAAAGATCAAGGGAGTACACCCGCAACGGAGTGACGCGGATGGCTGATTTTCATCGGTTACCGTTTCGCATTCAGGAGGCAACCCAAGCTGAACTGAGCGCAGATGAGCAGGTCAGGTTGTGTACGCTTGGGAGGTCTAGCCTGCTGAACCCCGATTTTGTCGTCATTACATCTGACCGAGTGTTGGTGTTAGAAGAGCGTCAGATGGGGAGTATGAGTACTTCCTACATCAACATTCGGTGCAACCTCTCGTTTTCTCAGATTACGGGGATCAAACTGGACCAAAGTCTCAAACACCGCATCTTTGGACAAGCCGCTCTTGAAATTACAGTAAATGGGGATAAACATCTGATTAACAACATCAGCTACCGCGATGCCAAACGTGCAATAGCGTTGATGTCCTCTTGCTGCGAATGATTTGTGAGTGGGAGCAGCTATGGGCGATTTTCTGAATTACATTGCGCTTAGGTTTTCAAAGCTATTTCCCAGAAGGGAACGGTCCATGACCGATAATCAACTGGTCGGTTTAAGGGGGCGTGTGATTAGCGGTAGGGTCACAACCACGTTTGGGACCGCGCGCGTCTCGGTGCCGAATGGCTCCGAGTTGACTGTTAGTTGCCGTGTCTGTGATGGTGAGGATGTTCCTTTGAAGGGAGACACGGTGATTCTCGTTGCGTACGATATGCGCGGAGATATTTTTGATGTGACGAAAGCGGAAACTTGGCTCGTTTCATTATGATTGTGTTGGGTCGTGATGACAAACCTGAATTGGCATATCAGACAATCAAGGGTTGTCGATGACAAGACAAGTGGCAACATTCTTGTAATATGCTTCACATCATCGGCGGCTCCAATTGAAGTTCAAATTAGCAACGAAGGAGTCTAAGATGAAAGAACAAGCCGATGAACATCTCCAAATGGATGGGAAGAACATGATCGCGGTGGAAGTGGCGTTCATTTCTATCGATGCGAGTAGTGGCGCTCCAATCCTCTTTTTGAGGGAGACGGAAGGCGATCCAAAATTGGTGTTACCTATATGGATCGGACAAGGTGAGGCACTCTCGATTCAGTTCCAACTCAAAGGTGAAGAACCGCTACGTCCGATGACGCATGATCTGATGAAGAACATTATCGAAAGCCTTGGTGCGAACGTTGATGCGGTCTATGTGCATACCATGAAGGACTCAACCTATTTTGGACAGATCGATGTAATAGCGAATGGCAAAACACTGAAGATTGATGCACGTCCAAGCGATTCGATCGCGCTCGCCTTGAGATTAGGGGTTCCTATCTATGTGGCAGAATCGATTGTTCAAGAGATTGGCTTCCCCGAAACGGAGTTAAGGGAGGCGGAGCGACAGCAGTCTCAAGACGAATTAGAGCATTTAGATGAAGAAACACTGGGCAGATATACTGTATAAACCAATGGTGCTAGTTTGCAACGATAATGCACTCTCCGGTCACAGATCCAGAATTGGGTATGATGCGTGAAATGTAAAGCGTGCAGACAATTTGTCTATTAGTTAGTTGGTTCATGGGTTGATTAATTCTTGACCTTCTTGACCGATGTGGGAACACCCTCCTCACCAACTTGCACTAAAGGTTATAATCATTGAGATGGGTAAGGGAGTGACTACCAATGCCGATCTTTGAGAAACTCAGGCGGATATTCAATTCAAACATAAATGACCTACTAGATCGGGTTGAGGATCCTGAAAAGATCCTGAATCAGCTCTTAGAGGATATGCAGCAGGAGCTCAAAGAGGTAAAGATCCAAGTGGCTGCAGCGATCCGGGACGGGAACAAATTTGAGGCGCAGTACAAGGAGAACTTAGAGGGCGCCGAGAAGTGGGAGAAGCGCGCCATCGTGTTTATCCAGAACGGCGATGATGCCCGCGCCAAAGAAGCCCTTCGCCGCAAGCGGTCTTCCGAGGACTTGGCAGCGGGTTTTCGTGAACAATTTGAAGCGCAGCAAGGGAGTGTTTCTGTACTTAAAGATGGGTTGGCAACGTTAGAAGAAAAGATTGAAGAGGCAAAAGGCAAACGTGCCTTGCTAATTGCTCGCCAGAGACGGGCAGAGGCAGAACGGACAATTCATCAAACGGTGTCAGGTATGTCCGATTCTAGTGCGCTAAACGCTTTTGATCGCATTGAGGACAAAGTTCTTGATACGGAAGCGGAGGCTGAAGCGCTTAGTGAGATGCGTGAACCGAGTTTGGAAGAGGAGTTCGACAAGCTGGATAAGAAAGATGAAATCGACGATGAGCTTGCCAAACTCAAAGCCCGCTTAAAAGAGTGAACATGAAAAGGAGCTGCATCTGATGGGATTAATCAAAAATCTCGCTATCCTCGTACTGATATTCCTGTTGATTTTGATAGGATTGAAGATTGTTTTACCTGTGATCGCTTGGGCATTTGAGCTGGCTTTCACACTCATCGTGCTCGGTGCGATCGGTTTTGCAATCGTGTATCTCTATCGAAAACTTCGCGCCTAGCGCGTACAATCTATACCTCACCATATCTACAGTCGAAATAGTAAAAGCCGGGAGGGAGTATATCGCCTCACCCGGCTTTTTTATTTAGCAGGACTTACGCACTTTAGATTGTAGTTGCCCGATTCATCGGGCGTATCGGGGCAGGGATGCCCCTCCCACCCCCCTCAGTCCCCCCGCAAGCGGGGGGAAGGGATTTGACCGTTCGGCTGCGTAAGTCCTATTTAGGTTACCTATTGTCTGAATCGGGATTTACAGGATATAGGTTCATTGGTTCAGCAGTTCATTTTTCTACAAACAATCTCTTCCTGTAGGCTGAGATCCACATCTCGGTACTACAAAGATTGGCGGGATTATAACACAATTACGCTTGACATCGACAAAAATAAACTGTTATCATAAGCCCGATTTGAGAAATGAGAGATCGGATTGCTATTGCACGCCAAGTGATAATCAAAATTTCATGGTGAAAAATTTGGACGAGGTGGACTTTGAAAAAGAGTGGTTTTGTATTGATAATCGGTCTCCTCTGCTTGATTGCGCTTCAAGCGAGCGGAGAAATTAAATGGGATGCATCGAAATTCATGCCGTTATCGGAGGTTTCACCCGGCATGAGAGGCGAGGGATATACTGTCTTTTCCGGCACAACCGTTGAAAAGTTCAACTTTGAGGTAATCAGTGTTGAGTATAACTTCTATCCCAACTGGCACGTAATATGGGTGAAAGGTAGCGGCGAGAACTTTGAAAAGACGGGTGTCGCCGGCGGTATGAGTGGAAGTCCGATGTATATCAACGGACGGCTCATTGGTGCTATTTCCCTTGGTTATTTTTATCAACGGGAACATGCAAACCTCATGGGAGTGACACCGATGGAGCTAATGATTGAGGTGACGCAGCGGGGGATGCAGCCCAATTTAAGTTATCGGGGAGGGTCGCGTTTTAACTTTGGGGAAGACACCGTGTCAAAGGACTTCGAAATGTTGCCCTTGACCCCCGATGCGAGACATCTGCCTAAGACACGAATGGACACCTCAGCCACCCACGATCGGTTCGAGAAGCCTCCACGTCTTCAGATGCCTGTGGCGTTCTCAGGATTGCCGACGGGTGCGATCGGATATTTCAAGCAGTTTTTTGATGCGTATCATCTCGATCCGATACAAGGTATGGGTGGCGGTTCACCGGTAAAAAGTGCACCGATTGAGCCGGGGCAGATTGTCGGAATTGAGTTTGTCCGTGGGGCTTTCCCCATCTTCGGATACGGCACTATGACCTACGTTGAAGGTGATCAGCTCTTGGGTTTTGGTCATTCGATGTTCGGTGAGGGCAATATCAACCTGCCGATGTCCGGCGGTTATGTTCACTTCATTTTACCGAGTATAATCAGATCTTCGAAAATGGCTTCTCCGACGCAACCGATTGGTACACTTGTCCAGGACAGACAGGCGGCGATTGCTGGCGTGATCGGTTCCCATCCCAGCTATATTCCCGTTAATGCCAACATCCAGACAATGGATGGGAAGATCCACTCAATCCCATACGAAGTGATCCGGCATCGTGATTTCTCGACGCTATACACCCTCATTCCTCTTTGGTTCATCATTGATGGGATCGAAATCATGAGGGGTGACCATTCGGTCAACGTCGAAGCGAAAATTTTGCTGAAAGATCAGCCAAATCTGACATCGCGGGAGATTGTGCGGAGAAATGTGTACTCCTCCAGCGGTTCACCGGGATTTCAGGCGACCCGCGCCCTGACTCCGCTGTTTAGTTTAATTGGCAATCAATATGAAAAGATTGATGTGGAGCGCATAGACCTCAACGTCAAGATGCAGGACAAACGGAAAACAGCGGTGATTGAAACGGTACGAATCGACAAAAATCGATACCGTCCCGGCGAAGAAATTGAAGTGACCATGCGCCTGCGTCCATACCTTGAAGAACCGATCATCGAGACTGGTACGATTACGATCCCGGAAGATGCTCAGGACGGTTTGACCACTCTTCTCGCGATTAGTCCAAACTTATATGAAGGTTGGCAACGGGCGAGGGCACCCTTAAACTATCAACCGACAAACATTAACCAATTGATCAAACTTTTGCAGCGAGAAGAAAATAACAGTGACATTATTTTGGAACTTTTTGTACCCAAGGTGGGTATGACTGTTCAGGGGGAAGAGTTTCCTGAACTGCCGGTATCGATGCTATCCGTGATGAGCACACCGACGCAATCCGGTGAAGGTGGCCCCACCCGTGGTACAACGTTGCATATTGAAAGGGTCTCCACACCCTATGTGGTCTCTGGCAGCCGATTTTTGCGGTTTACGGTTGATCGCAATGCACCGTGATGGTTCGATCAACAGGCCTTGAAGAATAACACGTAATGCGTAATACGTAAGAAGAAACTTGCCCCTGCGGATTACACATTATTTGCTGAAGATATGAACCTCAACCGATATAGGTTGCGCCCCGATGAATCGGGGTAAACTACGCGAAATCCCAATCTATCGGAGCTGAAATTAGGTTCTGTTGACATTTGTAGAACTATCTGCAATCGTAGGGGCGAGGTTACTTCGCCCGTTGACCAATGTGGGTTGGAAAGCCCAAACCATAGTGTAGATTGTAGGTCGAGATTCATATCTCGACCCCGAAACGTCGATTTTGGAAAATCGACGTACAGAAGCCCGATGTCGTTTCTAACGTGTGACCAATGGGTTGGGAAACCCAAACCCCTTGATCTCGGAACGGACTACGAAGAATCAGGTGCCTGTGCACCCTCTTGATTGTCTGGTTGCGCCGAAATGTTAACACGCCTTAATGAACTAATGAACCAACTCAACGGAGGATTTTTCTTTCATGACGTTTTCCCGTGCTTTTTATATTTTTAGTGTTGCTGTCGTTTTCTTTTTGATTCATTTGCTACCGGTGTTCGGGGTGACTACCCAGATTTGGACACAGCAGCACCAAAAGGACTTTGAATCTGGTAAATCCGCAAATGTATCGCTCTCAAGTAAAGGCGAGCTGATGTTAGCGCCTAAATTGGATACCTTTTTCGAGGATACCAAAGAGATATACATCTGGTGCCTCGCGGAGGATTCCAAAGGAAACATCTACGCAGGCACAGGAAATAAGGGGAAGATTTACCGAATCACTCCCGATGGTGAGTCGTCGCTCTTTTATGACTCGCCAGAAGTTAAGATCTTGACGCTAGCTATTGACCTCAATGACAACATCTATGCTGGTACTGCCCCAGATGGCTTAATCTACAAGCTCACGGACAGTAGCACCCCGCCGACAACGATACTCAGTTCGGAGGAGAAGTACGTTTGGGCAATGACCTTTGATGACGCAGGCAACCTATACGCGGCGACGGGCACCGGTGGGAAAATATACAAGGTTACGCCTGATGGAAAGACCAGTGTCCTCTATGATTCCGATGAACGCAATATTTTATGCTTGCTCCATCATCAGGGGCAGTTGTATGCCGGCAGCGATGGCAAAGGCACTATCTATAGCATCAAGACAGCGGACGGCGCGGCGAGTGTAATTTACCAAACGGGACAGAAAGAGGTACGCAGGCTTGTTATGGGGGCGCAAGGAGTAATCTATGCCGGAACAATCACGACGGCAGCGCCGCAGCCCGGTGGTCCGCCACCAGTTCCTCCCGGTCCTGCACCACCCGGCAGTCGTAACGGTGAAGAAAAGAAGTCGAGGGTCTATAAGATTGAGCCTGATGGTATCGTTTCTGTCATGTGGGAGGTGCCCGAACCCCTGATTCTGTCGATGGTATCTGATTCGGAGGACGGACTGTATGTCGGTACGGGGGATAGTGGAAAGCTTTATTGGGTCAACACAGCTGGCGACTCTGTCTTTAAGGGAAAATGTAGTGCGGGTCAGATCGTGGCAATGCATCGCCCTGCCAATTCGGATCGGCTCCTGCTTGCCACTGGAAACGGTGGGAAGATTTTTGAGTTGAAATCGGATTATCTCGGTGAGGGAACGCTTGAATCCAAGGCACGTGATACAAAGGTTGTTTCGCGATGGGGCAAGTTATCGTGGGAGGGAGCCACACCCGAAGGTACGACTATCTCTTTTGCTACACGGACCGGCAACACAGAGAAACCGAATAGCACATGGAATGACTGGTCAGAAGAGCTGACGACCTCAGAAGGGTCCCAAATTACCAGTCCTGCCGCTCGATACATTCAGTGGCGTGCCAAACTCACAACAAGCGCCGCTTCTGCGACACCTATCCTCAAAAAGGTGACCGTCGCTTCCGTTCAATCCAATACCGAACCGCGATTTACCTCGATTGTGGTCCGTCGAGGGAATGCCTCCGAAACGCCGAGTCCGCCCAAGGGCGTTAGTCTGCCGAGGGAAAGCCGATCGCCTCCCAATCCGGAAGGGGACAGTACAAAATACACAGCTTCTTGGAAGGTGAAGGACGACAACAGC
Organism: Candidatus Poribacteria bacterium; assembly: GCA_965208425.1. Taxonomy (GTDB): domain Bacteria; phylum Poribacteria; class WGA-4E; order WGA-4E; family PCPOR2b; genus PCPOR2b. Next base: position 2,542,013 of record OZ242335.1, read on the forward strand.
GATACGTTGCAGTTTAACGTCTATTACAAGGGGGTTGATGAGACAAATTGGAAACTGCTCAAGGATGAGTTGAAGAAGAGCAGTTATGCTTTGGATACTACCTTAATGTCTGACGGCCGTTATGTTATCAAGGTCAGTGCGACAGACAAACTCAGCAATCCACCCAACTTTGCGAAGTCCGTCGAGAAGATTAGTGATCCCTTTGATGTTGATAACAGCCAACCGTCAGTCACTGATATAGCTGCAACGGCAAACGAAGATCAAACCTATCAGATCACCTGTACGGTGGCGGATCCGTTCAGTTACATTCAGAAAGCGGTTTACAAAATCGACAGCGATGAAGAGTGGCAGGTCATCTTCCCCGACGACGGTATCTTTGACTCCAAGCGCGAAACGTTGTTACTTCACACCAACACTCTACCAGCCGGTGAACATACCATCACCATTCGTGTCACCGATGCGGCAGGGAACACGGGTGTGGGGCGCGCGACGTTTTAGTTCATTGGTTGATTGATCTCCTGAACGCTATACCTATCATCTGGTTGGAATTTTGGGCGGTAACTTGCGTAAGCCTATTGGAGAGACGTTCATCATGAAAACCAAATCTCTAACATTGGTTGTTGCTCTAATTCTCTGTGGTATCGCATGCAATCAGGTTTCCGCAGCGCGGAAAGTGTCTGAAGAAGCGGTTATATTTCGTAAAACGAGAGATGCGGTTTTTACGGTCTACGAGGATAGAGGACACGGAAGTGGTTTCCTTGTTGATAGGGCTGGGCTTATTCTCACCAATTCCCATGTAATTCAATCTTCGAGTCATATTTCAGTACAGTTAGGGCACCACACCCGTGTCCCGGCAACACTTCTCGTTGAAGACAGACAAAAGGATATTGCCGTTCTACGGGTTGCCCCAGAAATAGTGAAGGAATTACCGGTCCTTAAAATCGCTGATAGACCGGCTGCTGATCTTGCATTCGAGGGCGAAAGGGTTATCGCCATAGGCAGTCCTCTAAATCAGATCCGTATTCTTACTTCTGGAATTGTGAGTAAAGTTGAAGACCGCGCAATTATTTCAGATGTAAACATCAATCCCGGAAATTCAGGGGGACCTCTAATTAACATGGATTCCGAGGTTATTGCTATCAACACGTTTCTCGATCCATCATCAAGTGGTCCCGGCGTTTCAGGCAGCGTTTCAATATCCCTTGCCCTCCCCCTCCTTGACCAAGCCCGTGGCAGACTCCATGAGGAACCGCCCCCTGCTACCCTTTTGCCGGTTATTCCTAAAGACCCTTTCCCGATAGCAGGCTTGAAATGGGCGGCCGAACGGTGTGGGAACGCCTCCAACTATAGGATAACATCAGCATCTGGTTTTGATATACAAATCCTTACGCCGTCACGTTTGTATTTTCGCAGACGGATTGCAAAAGAACCTCTAGCTGAGAAACGTCGGAGTAGAGAGGCTGCTGCAGGCATTGCCCAACAGGAGATGTATGGTCCTCTAGGAGACCTTCTGCGGGAATGGGCAGAATATGCGGGAAGGTATAGTCCAGTCGTGCAGATCCATGTCCAGCCCAAGGTAGGTGAAACTGCTGGCAGCGTTCTCTTAAATGTGCTTGGAGCGGCGGCAGCGGGTTACTCGGGGAGCTATTACTACGGTTCGTCCACTTATGAGTTTAAGTCAGATCTCCAAGATCTTGAACTGATGGATGGAAATAATGTAGTCCCGGAGGTGCTCAGAGCAATGCGGATGATGCCTGTTTTTATCTCTGAAAGATTCGTGAAAATGGAAGATATTGCCCAAAGAGGCGTTTTTATGTTTCGTCCAGAGGTGTTCAAATCTCCGAATCTCGATCTAAAAATTCTCGATCTAAAAAAACCGGGGCAGGTTATCAATATTCCAATCCCACGGGCGTGTCAGGAGCAGATCTTGGCGGATTTCGAGCCGTACATGGACATGCAAAACGGTGCGGAGGCAAGGCTTCGATTTGTGATGCAGTAGTAACTCAAATCGTGAAGGAAAGTCTAGAATGGCGTACTGCTTGAGATTGATGCAGGGCAATCAATATTTGTTTCTAGTATTAACCGTAATTGGATTCTCAGTATTCCAACAAGGCTGTACCGTGCCTCATACCTACTCGTATGTGGGCAACACCACGTTTACTACAGACAAGGTGAATCGGCTGCATACCGGGATGAGTCCGAATGAAGTTCTAGGTATGTTTGGTTCTCCCCACAAAATCTATGATGCTTCTTTTGGAAAAAACCTGGGGGAACCGTGGACCGGACGGGTCTGGATGTACTTCACACAGGTAGATCGTAAATTCATACATGTCAAACGATACAGGAAGAATCTGTTGGTTTTTTATCCTCCCGGTGAGCGGCTGAGGCTTAACCATTGGGTTATTGAAGAATAGCTGAGATTGTCATTTGTGGATAGATTCTCGGATTCTCTATTATAGATAGCAGTTCAGGTTGTACTTTTATCAATTGAGGAAAAATCCTATGATTATTGATTCACATAGTCACGCATGGCCACGTTGGCCCTACCAACCCCCTGTTCCTGATGGCGATAGCCGTGGCAGGATTGAACAGCTGCTCCACGAGATGGATCGGCACGGCGTTGATCAAGCCGTTTTGGTCTGTGCGCGAATTGATCATAACCCGGATAATAACGACTATATTTTCGAGTGTTCCAAACAGTATCCGGACCGTATCATTCAATTTGCCGATGTCGATTGTTCGTGGACAGAGACCTACCATACTCCCGGTGCGGCAGATCGGCTCGCGGAGGCAGCGGATAAGTACGCGTTGAAAGGATATACGCACTATTTCAGGGGAGACGATGATGGCAGTTGGTTCTTTACAGATGAAGGGCAGCGATTCTTTCAGACTACTGCGGATCGAGGATTGATTTCCAGCCTCGCCATGGGGCCGCAACTACAGGCTCCATTACGCAAGTTGGCGGCACAATTCCCTTCCGTCACCTTTCTCTGCCACCACATGGCTGGCGCGAGAGCCGGGGAGGAACCGCCCTATCCGAATTTGAAGGAGATCTTGGCATCGGCAAACACACCGAATATCAACATCAAGATGTCTGGGTTCGGGTATGTCTCTCAAGCTCCATCGGAATATCCCTATTCGGATACCGGCTGGATCGTTCGCGCTCTCTATGAACATTTTGGTCCGGATCGTCTCTGCTGGGGGTCGGACTATCCTGTGGTCCGTTCCTACATGACCTACCAACACTCCCTCGAAGCGTTCCGTACACACTGCACTTTCATTCCAGATGCCGACAAGGAGCGTATCCTCGGTGATTCGCTTCACCGGTTGCTGACCGTGGGACAGGGGATTTAGGATAGATTTTAGAATTAATTAGATGCTATAAACGAGCGAGATTAGTAACCTGGTTCGCGGGGTTACGGGACACGGTGCCCGATAAAATCGGGATTCAAAGCAATGTACCTACTACTTTAATGTCTATTTGTCTTTAGAATTCAGCATAGTTTTTCATTGAGAAGTCTCCGTTTCAAAAAATTATGTTCTAAAAGTGGGCTTTTGTACCATAATCTGTATGAAATTTAATTTATTAATTGGTTAATTTGCTATTGACACCAGCGCGGTTGCAAACCGCGCCTACCGTATGTTTCGAGGTGTTTCGAGGAAAATCATGATTACCGATTTAAATACTTAAACTTCATTTAGATTGTGATGTCAGGACGCAAACTAACAGTTTGCGCTACATTTGGCGAATTGCCCGATGATTCCAGCGTTTGCCGAATGGGTCACATCAAAATGTCAACATGCCATAGTAATTTATGTTAAGATAATAGATTAACTGATCCCCGTTGCCAATGAAAATGTCGAATCGCTTATTTTTTTCCTTTAACAACCACAGGAGGTTCAAAATGAACATTAGACAGTTTACCAAATTCGCGTCTGTCTTGGCGATTGTCGCACTCACTGTAGGGCTTTCCGTCGGGCAACTTCTCGTTGCTGCACCAGCTGAGGCGGAAGATGTAGAGAGAGAGATTCCCATTGGGGTTGTTATAGCTCAGACGGGACCATTCGCGTCCCCGTATGGTCTATCCATGCTAAATGGCTTTGAGCTAGCCCGCAAACAGATGAATGAATCAGGAATCCTTGGCAATACCAAAATCACCTTCATCGTTGAGGATGATCAGAGCGTGAGCGCCGTTGAACCGGTTAAGAAATTGATTCATCAAGATGGGGTGGCTGCTATCGTTGGTTTTGCTATTTCAACTCAGCTTGAACAGGTAATTCCAATTGCCCAAGAAAACAGAGTTATCATTGTTAGTTCGGTCTCGTCTGCCCCCGGTCTGAGTGCACGTGGCGATTTTATCTTCCGCTCAGGGCTTAACTCCGGTGTGCTTAATCCGGCTGCTGTCAAGGCGACTCAGCAGAAATACGATTACAAGCGGGCAGCTACGATATATCACCACCGCGATACCTACTCTACGCGTAGCGACGAAGCGTTTCGGGCTGCGCTCGATGAGAGCGGTGTCCAGATTGTAGCGACAGAGATCTACGAAGGGGACGCAACCGACTTTTCGTCTCAATTAACGCGGATAATGAAGTTAAATCCTGATGTCCTCTTTATCTCCGCTTTAGGATCCCACATACCTCCGATTCTGATTCAGGCGCGCGATCTCATGCCCGGTATACACGTTGTTGTTCCTGAACTGACCAGTATTGAGGTGGAAGCCGCGGGTGCTGCTGCCGAAGGGGCGGTTACTTCCATAGGTTGGCTCAGCACGGCTGACACGCCATTGAGTCGAGCGTTCGTCGAGAGTTATATCAGGACATACGCGGCGGAGCCGCCTGCTTGGGCGGCACAGTCTCATGCTGCCTTCCATATTCTCGCCATGGCAATTGCCAACGCGCAATCCGTCAATCCAAGTGCGGTTCGGGACGCGCTAGCAAAGACTGTGGATTTGGACACTGTTTTGGGTAAATTCTCTTTTGACCTCAACGGAGAGGCGGTCTATGACCCGATAGTCCTGACCGTGAAAGACGGTGTATTTGAGGTCTTTGAGTAATCCTCGGCGGAAATCCCAATCGACAAGCCACTCACTTCAGATTAGAGCATGCTTGTTGAATTTTGTTGAGGACTGGACGTATAATACTTCCACATATTTCTCAGTTATGCATATATAACCTGTGTGATTACAGAATTTAACCTAAAGGGGTAACAATTATGGATGCTAAAAAAAGAGCATCGAAAGCGGTTCACAAATCCACAGGGGATATTGTCAAAAGTTCGGGTGGGGAAACAGTACCCAAAAATGAAGCTGCACAACGCCTGATCAAAATCATAGAACAACCGACCCCTGTCACCGATGAAGATGTAGAATCACTTATTAAGGTGATTAAGGAATCAAGGAACAGTAACGGTTTCAAGAAGTTCAAGGACCTTGAAGCCAAATGAGCACATATCTACTTGAAACGACAATCTGTAGTCACCTGATGAAAGAGAATCTCATAGTGAAAGAGCGTTTAGACAAACTTACCGCTTTAGACGCCTACTTCACGATTCCTATTGTTCAGGATACTATATGGAATTGAATTATTAGAGATAGGAAGAAGACAACGCTATCTTTCACAAAGAGCCAATTCTCTTTTTCAGGGAATTGAATGCAACCCTCTTCCAAAGGAAACTGGCATCTATTACGCACAACTCAGACGGCAAGCTGAGCAGCAAGGGACGCGACTACATGACAATGATCTCTGGATTGCTGCGGCAGCACTCGCCTTTGATGCAATTTTAGTAACTTTGGATAGAGATTTCTATCGGGTGCAAGGATTACTTGGACTGCAACTGGAAAACTGGTTAATAACGGAAAACGTTTCTGAATAAGGTCTTGGAAAACGTCAGGATCTTTTCCCGTAGTTGTACCTTTAACATGGTTCAACAACATAAAGCTGTACCGAAATTCCTCGCCGATGAAAATGTGGGAAAGCTGGGTAGGTGGATGCGGATTTTAGGATACGATGTCGCCTACCAATCTCCGGCACTCGATGCCCAGCTCGCACTCAAGGCGTTGCGCGAGAATCGGGTGATTCTGACGCGGGATCGAGAATTTGTGCAGCGTCGTATGGTTGAGCGATACCTCTTGCTCAGTAGTCAAGATCCGATCGCCCAGCTCAAGCAGGTCATTCAGACGTTTGGCTTAAAACTCGATCGTGATTCCTTCTTTACACGATGCCTCGATTGCAATACCCCTATCGAATCAGTTCCCAAGGCGGAGGTGCAATCGGTTGTGCCGGAGTACGTCTATCGTACACAGGATCGGTTTCATCGATGTCCGACCTGCGACAAACTCTTCTGGGCGGGCAGCCATACGACCAATTTTCAGGATTGGCTGAAGCGGGTGGGTGGGACGTGAAGCGTGAAACGTGATGTGTAATGCGTACCATTAAACCTCACACTTCGATAATTTCCACATTTGCGCGGGGTAGGACGACTTTGTCTCCATCTTCTAGCTCAACCTCTAGCACGCGCACCTTTGCTTCTGTCTCAAGTTCTTGCAGTTCGACTGGCAGGTCGGACACGCGTCCCAACTGCCCGAAATAGGGTTCGCGGATGATACGGATCGGTGTGCCGATATTGAGGGCATCGCCGGCGATGTCTGCGTCAACTGCGTCTCGTTGCCCCGCAACGGGAATGATGATTTCTGGACGCACAACACCAGCGCGGATCTGGGTCGCACCATTAATCGAGGTCATCATACCTTCCTGTGCTTTGAGCAGGTCAAAGGTTCGCGCTGCCATGCTTATCTCTCCAAACCCTTCGGTGACCACCAGTGTCAGACCAAGCGACTCTGACCCTGTGATTGCGACGCCAAGCTCATATCCCAGTAAGTCACGGAGATCGCTGTCGTGAATGCCGCCGACAATTATCCCCTTGACACCACCCCGGATTGCCTCCTGAATTGTATCGTTCCCAACGACAGCACCGCCGCAGAGGATCTTGTCTCGATGGGTGGGTTGAATAAGATCTTGGGTCAATGGGGCATCTGGAGAATCTACGACAACTTCGAGCGCGCCGACTGTCTCCCCACCGACACCGAAAATTCCTTGGATATACGTCCCATACGTTTCGACGATGGCACCCTCATCAGCGATAATCTCGACAACTGACCCGGAAATGTGACCTATGACGTTGACAGGGATTGGCGCTTCACGAATAATGACCTGCCCAGTTACCTCAGAGATGCTTTCGATGGTCCCATCAGTTGGGCCGCGTGCTTGCGACTTAAACAGTCCAAACAAGCCCTTCGTTTCCGCTATAATTTCGTCTTTTTCGACGGGTTCTCCCTCACTTTTGAGCATGTAGTCTCTTATATCTTCGGTGGGGATACTCAGTAAATTTGCGATGTTCACAAGTTGAACGTTCCCCGGCAGAGATGCGTTTGCAACCACATCCTCTGCCTCGATTTTATCTCCTACTTGAACAGTTACCTCTCCCTCGATTGGGAGTCGGCGTTCATTGCGTATTGTCGTACCCGCAGCAACTTTGAGTCCGGGGGTGTATGCGTGTGCCATAACTTCGCCCTTCTGTGTGAAGTGTAATCTATTCCAAGAATCGTAGTTCAATTCGTTGTGGAACGGACTTAATGATAGCAAAGTTCTTCTCAAAAAACAACGGAAATCAAGAAGGAATGGGACTATTTAGTTTTCGGCTGTTTCACTGTCTGAGTCGGGATTCGGAGATCCCTCCTACAAGGGGACTCGGTGCCCCTAAAAAGGTAACAAAGGTATTGACAATGGCATTTCACCCCATTATAATGACCAAACATACTTGCCACACTCTACATCTTCGTATACAGCTATCTACTTGACGGTATACTTCGTAATCGGAGACCGGTTTATGGACGCGACCCCCGAAATCCTTAAGGGTAACAACCCGATGAAGGTGGAACAGATTTTCGGACCCAACATCAAGCCTTATGAGGTGCTTGAATTTGAGTCGATGCTGCGATATGAAGATTTTCAGATGTTCGGTGACTACGGACTTCAGAAAAATGGGCAGGTCATCATTACGCGGGCACCGGCACGGCTTGATGTGATGGGCGGAATTGCGGCGCACTGTGGCGCTAATGCGTTTGGATTGACACTTGAACGTTCCGCTGTGGTCGGTTGTCAGACGAGGCAAGATCGTCAGTTGAGCACCTTAAATTTTGACGCGGGGCTACACGGTTATCAGTCCGCCCTTCAGATCTCCATTGACGATTTTTACAAAGATGAAAGTCTGAAATCCTACGAAGAGGTCCAATCACTTTTCGCACGAAATCCACAAGCCACATGGGTCGGATATGTCCTCGGCGGATTTTTCGCGCTCTTGAAAGAGGGGCTGCTCGATTCCCTGCCGAACGGTGTGTCGGTTGTTGTTAAGAGCAATATCCCGGCAGAAGCAGGGATCGGTTCTGCCGCAGCGATCTGCGTTGCGACGCTCACAGCGATTAATCATCTGTATGAACTCAATCTGAGCCCGTTCGACATCGCCCACATCGAGGGGATTGTCGAGAACCGTATCGTCGGCGTACCTTGTGAAGCGGTAGATGCGATTACTATTGCCGCCGGACAGAAGGACACCTCACTTTCGATCCACAGTCAGCCGGATCAGATACTTGAAACTGTGCCTTTTCCCCCACATACAAGATTAATTGGTATCCACAGCAAAGCGCAACGGACTCCAATTCGTTCAGCCTATGTTGGTGCACGTACCGCGGCGTTTATGGGATTGACAATTCTCCAGAAGACCCTTGATCTGGAGGAACTGCGCGATAACCATCTCTGTCAGTTGTCCACTAAGGCGTTCCGTCAAACGTGCTGGAAAGTCTTGCCAGCGCGGATGAAGGGGGCAGATTTCCTTGACCGGTTTGGCGAGACGGTTGATCCGCTCACAAAAGTGGATCCTCAAAAGGTGTACGGAGTGCGCAGCCGCGTCGAACATGTGGTTTACGAACATGCCCGTGTACAACGCTTTGTTGGACACTTCAAGGAGGCGAACACCAATCTGCAGGGACTTCATCACCATCTTACGGAGGCAGGAAAGTTGATGTACGCATCGGATTGGAGCAATCGTTTCCGTGCCGGGCTCGGCTTGCCCGAAGTGGAGCAGATTGTTCGGTCTATTCGGAAGGTGGGTATCCGCGGCGGTCTCTACGGCGCGAAAATTACAAGCAGCGGCAGCACGGTCGCAGTCCTCTGCCACGGCGATGTCTCTAACGCGATGATCCAGATTCTATCTGCCTATAAATTGGCGTGGGGGCTCGATGCGGAGGTGTTTGCTGGCTCATCGCCGGGCGCGTTTGAGTTTGGACATGTGGTGTTGCGACTCAGCAAGGAGTAGGGGCGGTGAAAACGTTTACCGCAGAGACGCAGAGAACGCTGAGGAAAACAGGAGAACGAGAAGGCATGAATTGCTATGCCATGTTGTTCGGCTAGGGCAAATTATGAAAGTGGGCAGGTGAGAGAGTGAGAAAGGGAGCCAAGACATAGTTTTGTGTCGAGATGTGAATCTCGACCTACGGGTTGGAATGATACATAATAATACTCCGGGAGTTCCGTCCAAAAACAGATAAATTATACATTGAAGGGAATACAATGAATACACCTAATCCATACAAGGATTTCACAACTCGACTCAAATTGTTAATTAGTAAACATCCCGCCCTAATTGCGACCACACTTAGCAATATCTTCACTATGCGCTTGATTGGCAATAAGACGCACGGAGATCTTGCGGAAATAGCCATTGCTGAATTCATCAATCAATACATGTACGACTTTCGATCTATACATGTGGGAAAAGATTTATATCGTGCCAAATCAAAAGAGGAGGACATCACAATTATCAATGAGGTTACCCAAGCTGAGTTCCCAGTTAGCCTGAAGGCTTATGGAGATGGGCCTCTACAGTTATCTACCGATAAGAACTTCCTGATGTTTCCCCGTCTCGAACAAGAAGGCGATAACATTGATGGCGAAAATAATGTTAAACATATTTTCGATGATCCAGTTTTCGCTGAGTTTAGCAATATCAATGTTCTACCGTTAATTTACAACGAATCCAAACAGCTTTGTAACATTCTTGTGTTTGATTATGCTCGTGCCCGTGAGGGGACGAGTCGAATCGTTCGTGAGGAAGGTGGTAAAGGTAGGAAGCATCCGGTGTACAAATTTTACGATTCCGATGGCAATTACGTATGCGAGGTACGGTATGGGGATGCAACGGCAAACGCGCTTCAGCGTGGACTTTGGACTCATACCAAAAATGCTTTGAAATACTTTGACAGTGTTACGGATGGCTGGATTGACTATTCACACAACCATGTCCTTGTGACGTTGTTTTCGCACGCATTAGTTTCTTCAGATGCTGGACATGAATCGGCACTTGAGAAAATTAAGGAAGACATAATTTCGCTAAAACAGGGTTCTGGACTACCGCACTAATGACAACTCTACCTTTGTTCAATGATATTACTGTTGACGCGCCTACTACGGAAGGGGTTAAGTATGCAGGTTCAAAACTGAAGCTCCTACCTCACATATTGGAACTGGCAAAGAGGACCGACGCTAAAACTGTGCTGGATGGTTTCTCAGGAACGACGCGGGTGTCCCAAGCATTTGCGAAAATAGGCTACCTCGTCCTTTGCAATGACATCGCCGCATGGTCTGAGGTGTTTGGGGTATGCTATCTGCTCAATCGCAAAAGCAGAGCGGATTACATTGAACTGATCAAACACCTCAACACACTGTTACCTAGAGAGGGCTGGTTCACAGCACACTATGGAGGGAACCCAACAGGGACGCAAACAGATGGACTCAAGAAACCGTGGCAGATCCAAAACACGCGGAAATTAGATGCCATACGTGAGGAGATAGATCGGCTTGATTTAACGAAGGTTGAAAAGGCGGTCGCACTCACAAGCCTCATCCTCGCTCTCGATCGGGTGGATAGCACGCTTGGGCATTTTGCTTCATATCTCAAAGACTGGTCGCCACGATCATTTAATGAGTTGACCCTTGAAGTGCCAAATCTCTTTTGCACGGACGAGCATCACGAGGTATCGCGTCGGGACATCTTTGACCTAGTAAGCGATAGAACTGTTGATCTGGCATATTATGATCCGCCTTACGGGTCGAATAATGAGAAGATGCCGCCCTCCAGAGTAAGATATGCCTCGTATTACCACCTCTGGTCAACGGTATGCCTTAACGATGAGCCTGAGTTGTTTGGTAAGGCGTTGCGGCGAAAAGATACATCGGATACTTTGGCTTCGTCTGTGTTTGAGGAGTTTCGAAGAAACGATCGCACAGGACGCTTCATCGCAGTTGAGGCGATCGAGCGGTTAATTCGGAACACGCGTGCTCGATGGATTATCCTCTCTTACAGTTCAGAGGGACGTGCAACTGCCGGTGAACTCAATGAGATCCTTCGGGATAATGGTTCTCTGGTTGAAGTCGTTGAGATAGACTACAAGCGGAACGTAATGGCAGAGATGAAATCGACCCACGATTGGGTGCGAAATGCTGATATGCCAAATAGAGAATTTCTGTTTCTTATTGAAAAAATGCAATGATGGTTCATGCCAAGAAGATGTAAGGCATCCGCTAATCTACGCGAATTAACGCGAATATAGACAGATAAAAACGAAGGACAAAAGACGGGCAACCACGAGGGTTGCCCCTACAATTTGCCTACACCCTGAAACGCTCCGAAAGGGTTGGGCGAGGAAGCCCCGCCCCTACGGTGTGCCTAAGAGTTGAAATGGTCAATCGGGTACACCTGTCCCCACGATTGCAGTTGCGTTTTATCAATGATACTAAAAATTAAGGAGATTTATGAATGTCTCAACAACCGATGCGTGGTATGTTTCCTGTACTAATTACGCCGTTTGATGAACAGGATCGTATTGATGAAGACAGCTTGAGGGGTGTCGTCGAATATAATATTACCGCCGGCGTGCACGGTGCGGTGATAGCGTTCGCCACAGAAATTATGAAGCTCACCGAAGCCGAACGATTGCAGATTGCCAAGGTGGTGGTCGATCAGACGCGCGGTCGGGTGCCGGTCGTTGTGAACACCGGCGCGGTGTCAACTGTTGCAACCGTGCAGTATAGCCAGCAGACCGAAGATCTCGGCGTAACGGCGGTGATGTGCACGCCGCCCGCAGCAGATGTTCCGGTGGACGAGAAAAAGGCGCACTTCAAGGCGTTATCCGATGCTGTCAGTGTCCCGATCTTCGTTCAGGAGGCTGGCACGTCGCTCGGCGGAGCGCTGCTACGACAGATTGCGGAAGAATGCGAGCGGGTGCGCTATGCCAAAGTCGAGAACGCACCGCCGGCGCAGAAGGTCTACGAGGCGATCCAGCATGGCGGCGATCTGGTCACAGTCTTCGGTGGTGCGAGCGGAAATTTCCTTATCGAAGAACTGCGCCGTGGTTCGCAAGGTACGATGCCGTGGCCCAGTCTGCCACACGCTTTTGTCCAGGTCTGGGATTGCTGGCAATCCGGTGACGAGACCGCAGCCCGCAAAGTCTGGGAACGCGAGATTGCACCGATTCTGCGTGTGGGAGGGCTTGTCCACAAAGAGGTTCTCTATCGCAAAGGCATCATTAAATCCCCACGTTGGCGCTCACCGCAACCCGCCCTACTGGACGACGTGGGTCAGCGGGAATTGGATGAGGTTTGTGAGCGGTTAGGGATTGGTTGACGCGCTTTAGGGCAAACTTTTTGCGTGAGACACCGTCATAATACCATCGAACATTGACATCCGAGAAAAGTTAAAATATAATATAGGATTATCTACCTATATATCAACTTGGATTCTCCGGAAAAAGGGAACAATGTCAGTGAAAATTACGGAGGCAGACCTGCAAGCTGCTCTGCCCGATCTCACGACCATGATGCGTTTTTCGGGACTCCACAAACCCGTTGAGGTGTATCGGGACAGGTGGGGCATCCCTCACATTAAGGCTGAGAACGAAAACGATCTATTTTTTGCACAAGGTTTTGCTACCGCGCAGGACCGTCTGTGGCACATGGATGCAGATCGACATCGTGCGCTCGGCAGATGGGCGGAGTTCGCCGGGGAGAGTGGTGTCTCCCAAGACCGGCTGTTACGAGCGGCGGGAATGGGGCGCACCGCGAAACTCGACTACGAAATCGCGAGTCCTGAAGCTAAGGTTATGGTTGATGCCTACACAGCTGGTGTGAACGCCTACCTTGACACACTCGAAACTTTGCCTATTGAGTACACAATTCTCGACCAAACCCCCGAACGATGGGAGAATTGGCACTGTCTCGCTGTTTATAAGATACGTAATACCCTCTTGGGAACGTTTGAACCGAAACTGTACCGGATGCGCTTGGCAAAAGCACTCGGTCCTAAGAGGCTTGCTGACATCATGAAGGGCTACCCGAAAGGTCATCTACTCACCGTACCCCCGGGCGAGGTCTACGAGGGACCATCGCTTGAGGGACTTCATGAACTGAGCGAGGCTGCTGGGGCGGCGAACTGGCTTGATGAGGTGGATGCGGGTTCAAATGGCTGGTCAATCTCCGGTGAGTTTACCGAATCTGGATTGCCGTTAGTGGGCGGTGACTCACATCGTGCACTTGATACACCGAGTGTTTATTATCAGGTCCATCTATCATGTCCCGACTTCACGGTTATTGGTCACGCTGTGCCGGGGATGCCGGGCGCACTCCACTTCTGCCACAACGAATATGTGGCGTGGGGGATGACGCATGGTGGCGCAGATACGCAGGATCTCTTTATTGAACGGTTCCGTGAGGGTCCGAATGGTCGCGAGTATCTATTCAAAGACGAATGGCTTCCCGCCGAGGTGCTTAACGAAACAATCACGGTACGCGGAGCGGACGCAATACCGCTTGAGGTAACGATTACCCACCACGGTCCCGTTGTCGCCGGGAACCCGGCATCGGGAGCCGGTATAGCAATCAGTGATCCGGGACTCATTGACGGTTCCGAGTGGGTTGATGCGGCACGCGACGCGATGCGAGCGAAATCTGTTGCAGAATTGCATGAGGCGTTCCGCAACTGGACAGACCGTGTGAATAACTATGCTGTCGCCGATGTGCACGGCAATTTCGGCTATCTGCACGAGGGCAAAATTCCGATTCGACCTGAATCGAACGGTTGGCGAGCGGTGCCGGGCTGGACCGGCGAATATGAGTGGAATGACTATATCCCTCACGATGAGTTGCCGAAAGCCATCAATCCCGAAACTGGGTACGCAGTGACATGCAACCAGCGTGTCGCCGGTCACGACTACCCCTATTATGTGGGCTTGTCCTTCTCGCCTGAGTATCGTGGTCGACGCGTTCAAACACAGATTCTTTCACTTGAACCGGGGACAGCAACTGTTGACGATATGGCGCGTATCCACGCCGATCGGATTTCAAATCCAGGGGATATCTTCACAAAAGTATTAGTTGATGTTACACCGCTTGATGACGCTTCAGCGACAGCGTTGAAGCTGCTGAAGACGTGGAACTATAGTATGGACCGCGATCAACCTCAACCGTTGATTTACGCCAGGACCAAGACACATGTCATCCGCTTCCTACTCGGTCAGTTGATGGGAGATATGGCGGAAGAGATTTTTTCAGGTGCTGCGGGGGCAGATGCCCATGCGCGCCAGATTATCGTGAGAATGAATCAAGAGCTTGATGGCGGCGAAAACTCGTTGCTACCGTCCGGACACGACTGGTCGGGTGTGTTGGCTTCTGCACTCCAGTCTGCGGTCGCAGATCTCACAGTGCAGCTCGGCGATGATATGTCAAAATGGAGTTGGGGACAACTCCACCGAACGCAGCCCCAACATCCACTTTCGGTGGTATTTCCCGAATTGGCGGAACTCTTGGATCCCCCGTCGGTCCCAACACACGGTGATGGCGACACGCCGCTCGCCGGGAGTTACGCCCTCCACAATGAATTCATCGCCACAGGTATGTCCGTCAACCGATACATCCATGACCCCTCGGACTGGACCAATTCGCGGTGGATTGTGCCGTTGGGCGCATCGGGTCACCCGGGCAGTCCGCACTACGCCGATCAGGCGGAGATGTGGGCAAATGTAGAGTATATCCCGCAGCTTTGGGATTGGAACCAAATTTCGGCGGAAGCGGAATCGGAGCAACGCATTGAACCAGCAGAGTCAGGGTAGGTTGTCAATGACTGTGAAAGGATCGATTTTCCCTGTTCTTTCCCCACCAACACTAAAAAGAAAGGAAGGATGGCAGAGATGGACGGAAGTCAACGGCTGTCGTGCCTGAACTTCCGCCCCCGTCTGTACAAACAGTTATGAATAGCCGAAACAGCGGAGTTTCTAAATTCTTGGAGGCCAAACAGAATCGGCGCAGGCAAGCTAAGTATCGCCAAAAGCGGTTGAGAATGGGTTTGCCGGCTGCTGTACCGTTGAAGCATGTTTCACTCAATCAAGAGGAGAAGCAGGCGATTGGTTCGACGGAGGCGATAGGGACGGCAAAACAGAAGAAGTTTTTTGTTACCCGGCACTTTGCTTGGCCCGTCTCACTCGGTTTCCATGCCTTTGCCGGGTTTTTACTTACCATATACGCCATTCAAGAGTATATTCCCGAACCGGAGCCTGTCTCTCTGGCTTTTGTAGATCCGGTTCGTCAACCCCGGAGAATAAGGAGTCGAACGATAAAAAGCGTGAAACCGCCCGATTCCGTACAAATCAAAACACTACAGACACCGAAGCGAGCACTAACCGATGTTGAGATCCCAACGGAGCAGGCACGCTTTTACACGCCGACTGACGATCTGATTGGTGCAGAGGATGCCCCAACCGGTGATGGCATTTCGATACCGGAAGGGCTCGGTAACATTCAGGTAGAACAGAAAAGCGTAAAAATCTTTGACGAAGGTCCGAAAATCGATATTAACCGTTCCACGTCGATTGCCCCTGAAGATAGTGAGTTAGATATTGGTGCGGATGCAGGTCTCGGTGATCGCACCATTGATGCGCAGGTGCCAGTTGAAGTCGATCAGAGACCCCGTTTCCTCAACAAGGTTAAGCCAGAGTACCCTGCAGCCGCGAAACGTGCTCAGAAAGAGACTACTGTTATCCTTGAGGCGACTATTGGTGTGGATGGAAAAGCAACGGACATTAAAGTGGTAGACCCGCAAGGGTTTGGCTTGGATGAGGCGGCGATTGAAGCCTTGGAGAAATCACGCTTTACTCCGGCTAAGCGCGGTGGTGAATCCGTACCCCAACGGGTGAAAATTCCGTTTCGATTTACCTTGGAGGATGACTAGTTCACAATAGTGTTTTGAGGATTCTTGTCCCTCTCTGTTCCAGTTTTCTGTCTCGGTTCATGTGAAGGGATCGTGCAGCAGATTTAGTAATAAACCGATGCACCAATGAACGAATGGTTTTCACGTTTTACGCATCACGTTTCATGCGTTTTGCGCTGTTTTTTTCATATAAGCCTCGATTTCAATAGGTTGCTCTGCCGCCACTCACATCGTAACACTGTCCGGTGACAAAACTGGCGTCGTCCGATGCTAAGAAATGCACTACCGCTGCGACCTCCTCCGGCTTTCCAACCCGTCCTAGCGGAATCTTGCTGACCATATAATCGATAGTTGACTGCGACACCTGTTCCAGAATTGGGGTTTGGATAACTGCGGGTGAAACGCAGTTGACGTTGATGCTATACTCGGTTACTTCCTTCGCTAAGGCTTTAGTCAGACAGATGACGCCCGCTTTGGACGCCGAATACGGGATGAGCGTTGGATTCCCCTCCTTGCCCGCGATTGAAGCGACACTGACAATCTTGCCGTATTGCCTCTCGATCATGTGGTCAATCACCGCTTTGCAGCAGAGAAACACACCCTTCAGATTCACATCTAGGACTGCATCCCAATCCGATTCCTCCAGATCTGGTAACGTCGCAGTCTTCCCCGCAATTCCGGCGTTATTCACCAGAATGTCGATTTGGTTAAAGGTTTCCAACGTTTGCTGTGCCAGCCGTTGCGTCTGATCCATTTTTGAGACATCTACCTCAACCACGAGGGATTTGCGTCCCAACGCCTGAATCTCTTTTGCGACTGCGTCTCCGACTTCACGGTTCATCTCGGCTATGACGACTGTTGCACCGGCCCCTGCGAGTCGTAGCGCGATCGCCCGACCGATCCCTTGTCCCGCGCCTGTTACAATTGCAACTTTATCGGTTAAATCCATATAAATTCCCTCCTTGCTATTTGGTTCACTGGTTCATTAGTTCACTATGCGTAAAACGCGAAGCGTAAAACGTGATAAGTAAGAAATTCGTTGGTACATTGGTTCATTATGCTATACACCTATCGCCCCAATAGGGCTCTGTTGGTGCACTATGCTATTATGATGAATTAGAGAAATAAGTAGACATTTACTGATAACTCTGATTTCCGCGAAGTTTCCAAAGTCCCCCTGATAAGGGGGATTTAGGGGGTTGGCTGTGCACTGGATCTGATAAGTATCACCGTGCTATAGACATATCGCTCCGCATGAGTTTTAAGAAATTAAACGGGTAATTTGCTATCGACGCCAGCGCGGTTTTCAACCGCGCCTACCCTATGTTTCAAGGAAAATCGGGATTACCCAATTAATAAATTAATCTTCATCTGGAGCGACAAACGAAGAAATTGCACAGGTTGCAATCGTAGGAGTGAGGCACCGATGAATCAATTTACGCATCACGTTTCACTATGTTGGGCGTATTGCACCCAACCGGCGAAATATTGCGGTGCCCACCTGCGCGATAGATAAAAGGTCTTGGCGGAATAGCGACCGTGCGGTGGCAGCACTTCAGCGTCGATCCATGCCTCTGCGCCGGTCAAAGTCGGAAATTCAATTAGCCACGCCCGATGCCACGCATCTTGTGCGCCCATCAGTTTGAACGCTTCTAAGCGCATCAGTCCATGTTCACGGGCGACCGACTGCATCAGCTCAATATGTTCGGCATCCCCTCGGTCCTCCGGTGTTGCTTCACTCGCTTCTGGTCTCCAACGTCCAAAAAGCAGGGCAACCACACTGTCCCTATCGACATCAAGAGCGGGGACGTTATGCGGGTCAGTCCCGTCCGGCACCACCGGTTCAGGAGAACGCGTTATCCATTGAGAAAAATGGTCTCGTCCCCAATGCCGGGCGGTGTAGTATTCGTAGTATCCGTAACGACCGTAGGGAGGTGCCATCTCAGCGTCGATCCACGCCTCTGCACCTTCCAGAGTGGGAAACTCAATAATCCAAAAACGTTCCCACGCCCCTTGTGGTGTCATCAACTTAAAGCCCTCTAGTCGCATCAGTCCGTGTTCGCAGGCGACCGATAGCATCAGATTGACATGCTCCTGTTGATACGCATCCCGTTCCTCTGGGGTCAAATCGTGCCACGTGGGCAGCCGACCGCCCTTGTAAAGTATAACCACGCTATTTTTGCTAATTCTTGGTGCTGTTGTCACGGGGGTGTCCTCCTTTTCAATACGGATAGGACTTACGCAGTTGAACGCTCCACGCCTTGTAGTTCGGCGATGAATCGCCGCCGGCAACTATTCCCAACGCCCGATAAATCGGGCAACTACAATCTGAAGTGCTAACTCCTAACGGACAAGAAACTCATTGAGAGGTGAGCCATTCAATGAGTAGATCGACCTGTCGCAAGCCTTTATCATCTAACGCCTGTGTTTCGAGAGCCTCGTGTGTGATGCCTGCCACGGTGATAATCCCGGTCATTGTTGGATGGGGTGCTGCGACGCGGAGGACGTTGCTCTGTGAAGCGATCTCAGTTTTTCTCAGAAACCCAAGGACCGGGAGCACTTTTGCCATCGGTATCCGGACGATCCGAATATTGGTGTTTTTGCTAAAAACCCGCCATGCTGTCTCTTGCGTTACGGGTCCCTTATCAAGCCCTTGTCTTGTACCCACTAAGGCGAAATCCACACCCGTTTTTTCTTTGATTAGTTGTGAAAGCCCACCCTCAATTTGCGTTGCTTCAAAAGGTTCGGTGAGATTGGTAATTGGCTCGTTTGTTTCATTGGCGGTGGGTGGTCGGAGGTTAAGGTAGCGCATCGGACCGTCTTTGGGTTTAATCCAAGCAAAACGCCCTCGTTGGAGACGGCGACCTGTTTGTGTGAGATCTATGTACTGTCCGACAATGCCGACTGATTCGATGACGTGGATTTCGACATAGCCGTTGGGGGTCATGGTACCGGGATAATTTACCGCCCCGGTGTTGATACAGACGGCGGTGCCGTTCTCAAATCCTTCTGGCACCCACGCCTCAAATCTGTGGGTTGTGGCGGAGAGGAGCAGATCCGCCTTATTGAGCAGAAATTGACGCCGTTCTGGAGAAAGTATCATATCCCATGCCCCTGTCCGCGAATGTGCCGCTACGATGATCAGGTCCTTATCCCCTTTTTCGACTCCTTCGAGGGTTTCCATCATCCACGCACGGCTGCTTTCCGGGAACGCTACAGCTGCGTCCATCGGCTGGTCGGAGAAGTGCATCTGAATTAGGTGAACGGTATAATCATCGACTGAAATTTGGGCGTAGTATTCCGACCTGTTTGGACGGATAACGTTTGCGTGGGCATCTAAGGCTACCAGATCGAGAATCGGTGCCCCCTCTCCGTAGTCCGACTGTCTGTGGGTCGGGCTATAGTATTCGTTTTCGCCGTCCGCAACGTTGGGGTAGAAATGCTCGCGCCACCAAGGATCGGATTGTAGCCAAGGGATAAAGGTATTTTCCCAGCGATGTTTGACGTGATCGCCCAAGCCGATCATAAAAGCGGGATTGCTCTTTTTAATCCAGGTGGTCATTCGGGCAAATTCGACGCTGCTAAGTGGCGAATCCCCCTTGTTGTCGCTCATGATGGCGAAGTGGAGATCTGCCAATTGGTCGAGATCTCCAATGGATTCGACACTCGACAATCCTTCGTCAGCGATGTCCTGCGGATTAGTGAGTTCGGCGTGTATTCTCTGTAAAGTCAACCCTGAAATCAGCAGGATCAGTGCAAGCAGCTGTCTGAGTTTTTGCGTCATTGGTGCTTTATCCTCATTGTTCCAGTTTCCTCCTCGCTTCAACCGCAGAGACACAGAGGACGCAGAGCAGAAATCATTAACAGGATTCTATACACATTGCGCTCCTCATGAGTTTTAAGAAATTAAACGGGTAATTTGCTATCGACGCCAGCGCGGTTTTCAACCGCGCCTACCCTATGTTTCAAGGAAAATCGGGATTACCCAATTAATAAATTAATCTTCATCTGGAGCGCGTGCATCAGGCATATTAGCATTCTATAGACATATCGCTCCACTGGAGCGAAAAATGAGAAAATTGCACAGATTATTGTGTCGTCGGGATATGGGTCGGGCAAGTCGCTTTGGATCCCTCCGACAAATCGGGTAAACTAATTATCGGGGCTGCCTGCCCCACAGGTGTAGTATAATTGTTGGGTTTCACGGTTCCCGTTCAACCCAACCTACGAGTTCATTTTTGCGTATCGATATTTAGGCTTCCCAAATGGGCCAATCGGTTTCTTGGAGTCGCTTCCAGAGGTTATCGAACTTCTCGGTCCCATCGTCCTCCCATTCGTCCAACCTGACGCCGGGTGCGAAGGATTCGTCGACTCCCTGCTTCATCAATCGTTCTGCTTGCTGTAGACTTTGGTAGTAGTGTTTCAAGCCGCCGGGAAGCGTAACGACGGAGATATGACGAAGCCATTCCGGTGCAGATGTATGAGAATAGCGACTGACGGCATCTTCATCCAATTCTACACCGAGCCCCGATCCCTCTGGTACTTTCATGAATCCACGTTGAACCGTGTGCCCACCCACAATCAGGTCGTTCTCGTAGGTGTGGCTTGCCGTAACGCCCGGCAGCGTTGCTGTCGGCATCACTGCTCCCAGATGGCACGCAAACGCTGCGGTTATGCCGGTGCCGACGTACTGTAACAGGATTGGCGTGTTAGCAGCGGTAAACGCCCAACCGGACGCCAACGCGCTTTTGATTGATTCGTGGCTGCACAGCGCGCCATCGAAATCGCCGGCACGAAGCCCGATCCATGGCCCTGAAGGTTGACGCGACGCGCCCTCTCGGATGACACCGACGCCGTGCAGGTAGAATGGGATCCGAATCTCCTGATGTAAACGACGCCATCCTTCGACGTCGTACGCGAAGATTGGCTCCTCCACACCTTTGACTATCGGAATCTTTTCCAGTTCTCGCAGGATGGGCAGGGCTTTCTCTACGTTGGTCAATGCGCCGTTAAAGTCGAATTCTACGCGAAAGTCCGGCGGTGCGACCTCTTGCATAGCCAGTGATTGTTCGACAATATCATAGAACGCCCTCGCTTTGCATTTGAGGCCGCGATACCCGCGTTCGGCGGCGACCTGAACTTCGGCGGCACTGTCTTCGGGCGACATGGAGGGCATCCACCAACCCATTGATACCCATTGACGAACCTGCTGCCCCATCAACTTCCATGCGGGCAGATCCAAGTGTTTGCCCATCAGGTCGTAGCACGCCATATCGAGGTTGAATCGCCCCTCTCCCATGACATGATCGAACGGGTTGGTGCCGATGTAGTCGTCGAGGAGTCCCTGATCGAAGGGCGGACCGGGGTTTTCTCCAAGCCCAATCAAGCCGGTATCCGTATGAAATTTGTAGACCGTTACCTGTTCGTCCAGCCCAAAATGATGGAACTGCTTGCGAATACGCTCCTCGTAGGGAACGCGTAGGCGGATTGATTCAATCTCGGTGATTTTCATGGAAGGTATCCTTTCGTCGTGAATTATGAACCCGCTCATGATAGCACAGATGCGATTCTTGAACAATAGAAAGAAGAAATAATGCGTAATGCGTGATGCGTAAGGGACAGTTGAAAACGAGAAAACGAGAGGACGGGATTCTGATTTTCTCCCACGCATTACACAATCACATTTTCCGGATTCGCACTGAATCCCCGGCGGAGCGCAAGGTGGATAGTAAAAGCGAATCAACACACCCGCAGGTCGGGCCTCCCCGATAAATCGGGATCCAAAGCGACTTGCCTGACTGCTGCCCGACCAAACGAGTTGTAGGGAACAACGATCGTTGTTCCCTACGAGACTGCTGGAGTGACGGTGGGGTAAAAGATGTATAACGTGTTCTTTTTAATCTATTCAAATCGATCTATCAAGAGTTGCGTGATTGGGTTGGGGCGGCTGTAGTAGTGCTGGGTGGCTTCGTCTTTGCCCTCCCATAAGCGGCGTGGGAAAATCGTGTGATTGCTGAGGTATCGGTCTGTTGTCCTGCCACAGTAGATGTGGATGGTGCGGCGTTCGGAGGTGGTGCGCCGGACATTGCCGGCATGGAAAGTTGATGCGTTGAAAAGGATCCCTGTGCCAGCGGGACCAACAAGATGCTGCGCCGTACTAAGATCGTAAGCCTCAAGTGGGAGCCACTCGGTGGACTGTGCCGTGCCGGGCAGAACACTGAAGGTGTGCGTTGTATCATCTACATCCGTGAGGTAATAGACGACGGATAGATACCGCGTGTAGTACGGGGGTTCAGCCCCATTATAGTCACGACTCGCATCGCGGTGCCAGCGGCATTCGGTGTCGCCGTCGGGGTTCGGCGCACGGAGCATAACGGAGTGTTCCTCCGCGCAAAGGTCTTTTCCCATGATTGCGCTCATCAATGGCAGCAGCGTCGGCGGGCGCATGGTCACGTCCATCTCCGGGCAGGCGAGCAGGGCGTGAACGTTCTGCGTCCGCCCCGTCTTTCCACGGCTTATCCACATCACTGGATTCTCGACGAGATCCCGATCGATTGCTTCGTTGATGGATTGAACCTCTTCGGCAGATAGAGCGTCAGGTACGACGAGGTAACCGTTTGCCTTGAAAAATTCCAACTGTTGTTTCATCTCATTTTCCTCGCAATGGTTTGGGGAATTTTGGCTGGTTGTGTTGAGCATTATAGTGGTGAACAGGTGGATAGTCAAGCGGAAAGGCGGAATTTTAGATTCTCGTTTTTGGGTGGATGTGCTATAATTATTTAAACTGCTGGTAGTAGACATATTGCTTTGACTTCCGATCGCAGCGTCGGGATAGTGTAATAGGTACAGGACTTACGCACTTCAGATTGTAGTTGCCCGATTCATCGGGCGTTGGAAACGGTATCCTACGGCGATGAATCGCCGAACTACAGGGCTTTGACCGTTCAACTGCGTAATTCCTAAAGTATATGGAATGTGTGAAGCGTGAAATGAACCAATGAACTAATGGGCGAGTGAACGAATATGGCTAAATATTTCGCATCTGCTATAGACAAACCGACGGTTGAACCTTACGAAATTTCGCGGACCCTACGTGGACAACTCCACTACTTCACCGAAGGTGCGAGTGCCCGTCAATGGGAACATAGTGGCGATCCAAATGCGTTTTTCTTCCCGCTTGAACTGACCTCTGAACTGTACGACGAAGGGGTTTTCTACGTGACCTCGCCGTTAGATGATCAGAATCAGGCGGAAATCGAGATCACAGAGGAGCAGGAGGACTTTTTGGATTGGCTCATCTCGCATCAGATTGAGAAAGTAAAGATTTCGGAGGGGTAAATCAAATTTAGTTTATTACAGGACTTACGCAAAATTAGCACGCAACGCGAGGTTTTTTTATTTTTAACCCCCTAAATCCCCCTTATCAGGGGGACTTATGAACTAGCTTCGTAAGTCCTACGATTAGTTCAAGAGTTCATTAATCGCTCCGATGAGCTAAAGGAGTTTTGGATGGCTGCTACGACAAACAGAGTTGATCAGATGCAGGTGATCCCGACCGGCGGTGCGCTTGCGGCGGAGATCCAGGGAATAGATTTAGCACACCCACTGCCCGAAGACACGGTTGAGCGGATCCATCAGGCGTTGCTAGCGCACTGTGTCCTTCTCTTTCGTGGGCAGAGGATTAGCGACGAGGATCAGGTCCGTTTCACCAACTACTTCGGTCAGGCGGTCGAACATGTCCGCGAGCAGATGCCTCGGCCTGTCAAAGAGATTTTCTTCGTTTCCAATGTCGAGAAGGACGGTCAACCGATTGGCGCGCTTGGCAACGATGAGATCCCCTTCCACTCCGATCTGTCATACCTACGCCGTCCGGGAACGCTCTCTATCATCTACGCTGTCGAACTTCCGTCCACCGGCGGTGCCACGCGGTGGTGCAACTGCTACGCTGCCTACGAGGGACTCGACCCCGACCTCAAAGCGCGGCTCAAGGGATTGCGTGCCGTCCATCGCCATCATGTCGAGAGCCAGAATCCGCCGGAGTTGATAGACCATCCCGTTGTCTGCACCCACCCTGACACCGGGCGTAAGGCGTTATACGTCGGTCCCCACCTGACGCGGCACATCGTAGGCTTTAGCGAATTGGAAAGCCGTGAGCTGCTTGGCACGCTTTTCGACCATCTGTCGCAGGATCGTTTTGTCTGGACGCACGATTGGGAGGTCGGTGATCTGGTTATATGGGATAACCGATGCACGATGCACCGCCGGGAGGGGTTTCCATCGAGTGAGAGACGCATTATGAAGCGGACGCAGATTTTTAATGATGCGATACCGTATGAGTGAAACGTGATGCGTTAAATTGCTAGGTTCTGTTGACATTTCATCGCAACCAGACCATCAAGAGGGAGCACAAATACATATAGGACTTACGCAGTTGATATAAATATCGCCGCTGCCTTGGTGGGGCAGAGCCTGCTCTTGAAGAAATTGAGGTTTTCCAGTCTGTAATAGTGGGTACAGGTTGCCTAACCTGTACGGGGTGTGTGATGTTTGCCAGCGAAGTGCGTAACTTCTAACATAATCCTTCGTAGGGGGTGGGTCTCCCACCCCTTTGTACGCCCGGCAGAGACCAGCTCGGACTTTTGTACCACGATCTGTTAGATTGTGATCCCAACCTGCAAACTAACAGTTCGCGCGACTTATGGCAGATTGCCTGATGATTATAGCGTTTGCCAAATGAGCAGCTTCAAAATGTCAACACGCCCTACGCACATTTCGGCCCGCAAATTAAAGTGGTCGTGGTATCACGAACAAAGACAAGGAGGGGACAATGAAAAATAATCGATTTCTGCTCTCTGCTCTGGTTGACTTTCCGGATGACTGCAATCGCTTGGTCTTTACGCCCGATCTGGTGGAAAATTTAATAGATCGCCTCCACTGGATGGGGGTACGCCGGGTTTACTGGAACTACTACCAGAAAGGGATGTGGGAAAAGTTCGCCGATAATTCGGAAGCGACTCGCCAGACCCTTGAGAATTTGGGCGAGCCCCTAGCTCTGGGCTGTCGCCTAGCGCATGAACGAGGGATGGAATTCTACGCCACCATTAAGCCGTATGAGACCGGTGCGAGTCATGCCAATCCCAAGGATAGCCCTGAGATGATAGCTGTACCGGGCTTGCCGTGTATTGGTGGGGTTTGCAAGGTTGATCCGTGGGTCATGGCGCGTCCGGAAATGCGGGTGCGAGGGCGTAGCGCGGACATGCCAACAGGTCTGGAAAAGATTCCGATTGAGCGCATCCAACTTCGTCAGAGAGACATGTCCCCCGTCCGTATCACGCCAGAAAATATCGAAATTTGGACCAGTGCCGATAACAACACCTACCAGAAACAGGACCTGACTTTTGCGTTGACCGAATCTGTTGAAACCTGTCCGCGAGATGTTTTTGAACTCGACGGCGATTGGGTCACGTCGAAGGGAGAGTCGGTGCGAGCCCTCAACTTGAGTGGACTGAATCTGCTTGATCCGTTTATTGCCATCACCACCAACTTTGGGGACAGAGATGGCAGCTTTCGCAACACCGCAATGGAGATGGTGCGGGCATTTGGTCCGGGCGACCAGCCGATGCCGGTTGTCGTTGCCAGTCACAAGGCGGTTTGGAGACCTCTGCGGGACTTTCGCACCGGTGATCTTGAGTACGATGCAGGACTCGGTGATGCTATGGTCTGTCTTGATGTTGCCAACCAACCTTCCTTTTCGCCAGATGCGTCTGCGGGCGAATCCAACGACGGGGTTATTGCGATTGCAAGGGGACGAAATGAGTATTTTTCGGGCTCCCTCTGTGAGGCGTATCCAGAGGTGCAAGCCTATTGGTTGAGTTGGGTCGGGGTGTGCATCGCGGCGGGTGTTGACGGATTGGACGTTCGCATCTCCTGCCATAGCAGTTGGACAAACACGCCGGAGATATACGGTTTCAATGAACCTGTGGCGGCGGAGTATCAGCGGCGGTACGGTGTGAATCCTGACGTGGAACCGTACGACCCTGCGT
This sequence comes from Candidatus Poribacteria bacterium, assembly GCA_965208425.1. Lineage (GTDB taxonomy): Bacteria > Poribacteria > WGA-4E > WGA-4E > PCPOR2b > PCPOR2b. The sequence goes on from OZ242335.1 coordinate 2,568,368, forward strand.
TGCTTGGGGCGCTGCGGGGCGAATTCTTCGACCAGTTTCTGCGAGCGACAAAGCGGCGTTTGTCGGCGGCTGGCAAACGGCTGCAGGTTCATGCGGAGATGGAGTCATTTCGCTCCGATGCCTGTCAAGGACGCTGGCGCACCCGCCCCGGCAACATCGCGTTTAACTGGCGAAGTTGGCTGCACACCGGACTGGCGGACGAAGCCACGCTGTTTGGGCGCGGCTGGATGCCTGAGCAAATGCTCAACGACGCACTCACGTTGGAGATGCTGCGGGAAGCTGCCGGTGCCAATGTGCCTGTCCATTTAAGCAAGGCGGTCGGACATAGCCGCGACGGCGGGGTGCACGCCGATTTGCTGGAGTATATCTACCGTTTTGGTGGACTTGCTGGCTACACGCTCTACGAGACCGCAGCGATGTATGATGGGCAGCAGCTTGGGACTGACGGTCAGCTGCAGTTCCATACCGGACTGTGCGAGGGGATACGCGACCGTGTTAGAAGTTTGGGGCTGATTGATTAAGAAAGCCCTAGCCGTTCTGAAGGCATTGATTGTATCAGGATACTTTTTCATTTGGCTCATGTAAAAAGGAAGTGCAAAGCGTGAAGAGAAACCGAGTTTTTTCTTCAAAACTTGGTTTCTGTCGTCCGCATAAACTTTTGGCTGTTGCCCTGAACGACTACAAGAAATTGACATAGATGGAGTGTAAATGATGACTGACCAATCACCGGGCTATCGTGCGGCGATTATCGGGTGCGGGAGTATCGCGAGTAGCCACGCTGCCGGCTATAATCGGGTAGAGGCGACCACGCTAGTGGCGTGTGCGGACACAGTGGAAGCCAAGGCACAGAATTTCGCCCAACGGAATAGTATCCCGAACTACTACGCTGATTACCGACAGATGCTTGATGTTGAAAAGCCTGACATTGTGAGCGTATGCACATGGCACCCCCTTCATGCGGAGATGACAATCGCCGCTGCCGCGCGTCAGCCTAAGGCGATCCTTTGTGAGAAACCGATGGCGACCAACTTGGGTGAAGCTGAGGCGATGATGATTGCTTGTCAGCGTAATCAGGTTAAGTTGGCGATCGGCTTTCAGCGTCGATTTCTTGGGGCATGGACGGAAGCGAAGGCACTCATTGCAGCGGGGGCAATTGGCAAACCTGAACGGGTATCACACACCCGTCTGACTGGATTGCTCAACGCCACCAGCCACGGGTTCGACTGTATGCGTTACATTCTGGGCGATCCCAAGGTGGAGTGGGTCTTTGGTCAGGTGGAGCGGAAGACTGACCGGTACGAGCGCAGTGTGCGTAGCGAGGATTGTGTGGCGGGGTTTTTACTGTTTGAGGGTGGTGTGCAGGGGACGTTCCAGACAGATCTTGTCTCCGAAAACAAGTGGGCGTTTGTGCAGGGAACTGATGGACTGCTTGACTTCGATGATGGTTGGATACGATACTTCAACGCTGAAACCGGTGGCTGGCAAGGCGTAGAGGTGGAAACAGTGGATGCGGCGGCTGCTCAGGTGAATGAGTTGGTTGATTGGATTGAGGAGCGTTGTATCCATCGCAACCAAGCGGAAAATGGCTTGTGGACAATGCACATGATGATGGGTGCCTACGAATCCGCTCGCTGCCATGAGGTGGTCCGTCTACCGATGCAAACCCGTGCGAACCCGCTCGATTTGATGGTAGAATCGGGGCAGCTGCCGGTGCAACGCCCCGGACGGTACGATGTTCGTAGTTTCCTGCTTGAGGGGGAAGCGATGCATTTGGAGGAAACCGGGTGACGAGGAGGCGCGGGAGCGTGATGCCCCGATCGGATCGGGATCCACGGTCTCGTAAGTCTCCGATGAGTCGGACACAACGATACCGGGACGTGAAACGTGAAAAAGCAATAGGAGATGTTTTATGCGGATTATGCGGTCTTGGATGTTTGTTCCCGGACATCAGCGGCGGATGATTGATAAAGCCTACGGACTGAAGGTTGATGTGGCGATGTTCGATATAGAGGATGGCGTGCCGCCCGGCGAAAAGGATACCGCCCGCGCTATGATGGCGGAAACGCTTGCCCGTCCGTCTAGCGGGATGCTCCGCTTTGTGCGTATCCACCCCACTGGGACCGAAGCGATAGAAGCGGACCTACCCGCGGTGATTCAGCCCGGTCTGAACGGACTCACCTTGACGAAGGTAAATTGTCCCGAAGATGTGTTGCAGGTCTGTGCGATTCTAGATGAGCGAGAGGAGGAGGTTGGACTCCAACGCGGAAGTGTGCGATTGCTCGCCACGATTGAGAGCGCGAGGGGACTGATTCAGGCGGCTGCGATTGCGGCATCGACTCCCAGACTTGTTGGATTGATGTTCGGTGCGGAGGACTTTGCGATGGACATGGGGATGTTTAACGTCAGTCAAGGGGAAGCAGGGGATTACCTTTATGCCCGCTCCGCGCTCGCTGTTGCTGCTGCCAGTGAGGGCTTGCAGGCGATAGATCGGATTTATGTCGATTTTCGGAACCCGGCAGGACTAGAACAGGACACGCGGTTCGCCCGGGATCTTGGGTTTACCGGCAAAGCGTTGATCCACCCCGCCCAGATTGAGGTTGTTGAAACGGTCTTCCGTCCGACCGATGCGGAGGTTGAATATGCTCGGCGTGTGGTGGACGCCTTCGAGGCGGCGGAAGCTGCCGGTGCTGGGGCGGTTGCTGTTGATGGTCAGATGGTTGATTTGCCGGTGGTGGAGCGGGCCCGAAGGGTGCTGCAGCTTGTTCTGACAAATAGATCCAAGCCGTCAAAAACAACATCGTGAATCTTAATCCCGCATCCGCGAGATTCCTAACCTCTCCATCTTATAGCGGAGGGTGGAGTAAGGCATACCGAGTTTTTCTGCAACTCGACCGCGATGCCATTGGTTTTCTTGAAGTGCCCGTAAGATCCGGTCGTGCTCGGTCTCGTCCGCTGATTGGTCAGATTGCGACGGGATTTCTTCCAATGCTTCTCCATGAATATCAAGATGTTCAGTTCCTATCAGCGAAACCTTTGGTGGACAAAGAGCGGCGGTGCGATCAATGATATTCTGCAATTCACGGACATTGCCGGGGTATTGATAATCTAGAAGGACTGATTTAGCCCCCTCTGAAAAGTCATCAAAGACGCGCCCACTTCTGACGGTGTATGCCGCCAGAAAATAGTAAGCTAATGGTAGGATATCTTTAGGCCTTTCCCGAAGCGGTGTCAGGTGAATAGGAAAAACGCTGAGGCGATAGTATAAATCACTGCGGAACTGCCCAGATTTGACAAGGGATACAGGATCTCTGTTGAATGCACTGATAATACGTTCTTGGAAGGTTATCTCTTGAGTGCCGCCAAGCCGTCTCAGCCTCCGAGTATCGAGCACCCGCAGTAGTTTCGCTTGGAGGTGGAGTGGGAGGTCAGCAATTTCATCTAGAAAAAGTGTGCCGTTATCTGCCATTTCAAAGTAGCTGGGTTTATCCGTTGTCGCATCGGTGAACGCTCCTTTGACGTGGCCAAAGAGTTCACTTTCCACCAGCGACTCGGGCAACGCCGAACAGTTGACAGCAATAAATGGCTGCTCTTCCGAAGACCCTTGAAAGTGAATTTCCTGTGCTACCACCTCTTTGCCTGTGCCGGTTTCACCGGTGAGGAGAATCGTATCAACATTTGCTTCGACCGCCTGCTGGATACGTTCTCGCACCAGCTGGGTGGCCGGACTGCTTCCCACAAAGGATTGATTTTGTGTCCGTGGATTGTGGTGGGTTGTTCGTCGGTTATCCATTTGCCTCCCCTTTTTGCGATAAACGCGGTTTGACTTCTTTATCCTCAAAAGAGTTGATGTATCGCATGGTCAACTATGGTGAATTAGAGAAATAAGTAGACATATACCAATAACTCCGACCATTACGAAGTTTCCAAAGTCCCCCTGCAACTCCCCTGACAAGGGGAGAAGATAAGAGGGGATCTTCTCCCTTGTCTTTCCCCTCTTATCAGAGGGGTTGGGGATTTAGGGGGTTGGCGTGTATTTGGCGTGTCCCATTAATTCTAAAATCTACTATAATTGCGAGATTCTCCGCTGTTCCCATTTCCTTTCTATAACGCAAGTTGATAGACCGAGCACTATAAACCGAGTTTTTTCTTGAAAACTCGGTTTCTGTCTGATTCTAACCACTTGGGTTATGTTATAAAATCCCAGTAGTTGTGCAAATGTTGCCAATCGTGGCGCAGATTGCCTAATCTGCGATCCTCCGCATTGTATTACGCTTCGTTTCACGATTCAAACAAACACCGGAACAACAACTAGCAACTTAGGTCTCTATACTTAAAAAAATACAAGAGGCCACAGACAGGATGCAAATTTGTTTTCTTCAGTTTGAAACAAATAGTTTCAAACTGCGAAAAATAAATTGGTTCATTGGAAAAAAATACAAAATGTTAATAGAAACCGAGTTTTTTTGCCGTTCCGAGCATCCCGAGAATCGGGACTTCAAAAATCGGTTTCTATTGCACGAACTTTTAACATAAGCCAATAAATGAAATGAGAAGTTGCAGAGTGAGGTATCGGGATTGGGAAATTCCTCTCCGTTTCAATCCCATTCCGAAGACTCTCCCGATAGATTGGTTCCGATTCATGCCGATTCTTCGGCATAAGTCGGGAGATGCAAGTTGACAACTCTCGGAACGGAGCACCTACAGTTGACTGCATAAGTCCTATATTTGAAAGAATACAGGGGGACACAGACAGAGTGCAAATTTAAATTCTTTAACTTGAAACAAATGGTTTCAAGTTGTCGAAAATAAATTGGTTCATATAAAAAATCGTGCAACAGCAACCGATTTTTGACAAGCACGGGCGGGATGACTCCGCCCCTACAGTTGACTGTGTAAGTCCTATATTTGAAAGGATACAAGAGGGCGCAAACAGGATGCAAATTTAAATATTTAGGAGTTAAACCAATAGTTTAACTCTAAAGAAAATAGTCTGAATGGGGAGTTGCACAGTTTGTACTATACCCTATCTCAAGCACTCGTTGAGGTTGGCAGGGCGGTGGGATATGTGATAAAAGTTATCAAAATTCTCAGTAATGCACGGATTTTGGTTTCCCTCTTGGAGCTTGTACGAGAAAATTAGTAAAATTTACTAACATTAGTAAAATTTGCTAGCAATATTTACTAATAACCGAGTTGTTTGCTCCAACGATTTTTTGACGATTTCGTGCTTGAAACCTGATGCCCACTGGGTTTGGGCGTTTTTCGTTTCTTTTGGCATAGTAATTGCACTTATGAGTCTAAGGTTGAACAGTTCAACCTTAATGGAAAAGCATGGCTTTTCAATGAATCATAAGTACACAAGTACTGTACCGTGTAATTTCTAACACTGTACACCTAAATGAGAGGAGAGAGTACGATGAAAACCGTCCTTGACGTGATACGTCAACCGTTGGTTATCGGTGCATTCGTATTAAGCATCCTCATTGTCGTTGGTGCGTATTTCGGGAGCCACTGGTACTATGGCGATGTTGAACCTATTGCCATACCAGAAAACTCAACGCTCGCACTAAGCCCACCTGAGCCAGTCCCTGAAATCCACCTAGAGGGACTACATGCTGAATCTGAAGCAACGCCAATTGAATCAACATCTACAATTTCGTCTGCGGAGAGTGAGTCGGCTGATGATTTCTTGGCAGACCTATCGGATGAGGAGATAGCACTGTTGACAGCTGAAGTGGTAGAGGAGACTCAGCCGGCTTCTCCCTTTGGCTTTGGTCCATATCCCGAAGTGCCTGCAGATTTTCCTGAAACCCCTATTTGGGACGAAGATCCCGACTACCCGGAAGGTGATGAAGAATTTGGCAGTGATTTTATGCAGTCACTGGAATTGATAGATCGGGTGTTAATTGAACTCTGGAATCAGGGACATCGTGCGACCTCTGGAGAGATAGGGGACGATGACATGGTCTTGCCGTTTTATCCGAATACGGTTTATGTCAAATGGGCTTATACCGAAGAACCAGATGGGACAATAACCCGCTATGCCTCTGAAATAGCGAGTGGTCCGGACGTACCAATTAGTGTCCATGATGCTATAAGCGAGGAGGGGACTGTTCCTTTCGGTATAAAGGAACTTGATCCTGATAATAATAGAATTGATCCCTTCACTTTTTTGAATCTCAACCAATAAGGAGAAATAAAATGCGTAAACGTTTTTGGGGTAGTATGATAATCTGCCTTTTTGTGACTTTTTCCAGTCCCACCTTTGTGGCGGTAAGCGAGGTAGATTGTAAGAATCAAGTTGTGTGTGCCGAAGCGCGAGTATACGGTGGACCCAAGAAAAGAGCGAAGGCAAGGGTCTCTAGTCCAAGATCCTATGACGGCCGATGGACATATAGGTTGCAGCTTGGAAGTGATCCTGCCGTAGCAGACCAGCGTATTTATCGTAGGGGATATAGTCGGACTTGGGAGATAGCAAAGCATACGGGGAAGGCATCTGCGTATGCGAGTAATCATGCGCAGAGCAGATATAGTGGGACAACCTACTATGCCCACGCTTCTGACTGGTATCCAAAGGAAGACAACTGATTGAAGGATTATCACCGGAGCGTTTCGGTTAGGCACTTAAGTTTATAGACCAGTACGGTTCAGAGGAGGGGCTCACCGTTTTAGAGAGATGGATCCTGAAGCTGCGGCACAGTTTGAGCGGGAACGACGCAAACCTTCTGTTCCTTCTGAGCCAGATGATGTGCCCTTGACACGATAAGAGTTCATCTTAAATCAATACAACTAGCGGTATCACGCTCTTTTTTACGGGTATGATACCGCTTTTTTTGTGCTCATAGCGCGGCGTTAGTTGGCTAAAATAGTTCAAAACCGCCGCATCTTTTTGTCGGAATATGGTATAATCACGCACGGCGCTGCCGTCAAAAGGAGAAGCGATGAGACTCCTCGAACATCAAAGCAAAAAATTGCTCTCTAATTTCGACGGACCCAACAGAAGGGGCTATCACAATGAGAAAAATCATCGTTGCTGGTATCGCTTTTGTACTTTTAGTCGGTGGATTTATTGTCTATATGGAGATCGAGAAAAGAAAGTTTATTGACAGCATCTCGTCGGTGTCTCCGGTTGTCGATCAACCGATGAATGGGGCAGAAACAACTCGTGAGGTCACTCAAGCAAGCGAGGAACCGAAGTTTCAAGAGGTAGACCGTGATGAACTACTAGCTGCTGTAAATCGAATTCCGGAGCAATTTGGGTATAGCGAAGCATCTACAACTTACGCAAAACTACAGGCAAAACGCATGAGTGGGGAAAAGCTGACACTTGATGACAGTATTGCTCGCTTGGAAGCGAGTCTTTATTTGTGGCCAAACGAGCATACCCGAAGATCTCTTATACTTGAAAAGTGGAAACAATCAAAAGGTCCCAGCTATGATAGAAGTAATGGCTATTCCGATGAAGACATAGCCGAATTGAAGGAATTGGGCATCCCCGTAGTAAGTACGGACGATTTTCTGATGATCAACCCGCCGCCAGATACGGTTCTAAGAGAGTGGGCAGAAGATGATACTGAAAAATATAGAGATATGTGGCGCAAAGTTTTGGAATATAGAGAGTCAAGCCCTCCTGCGTCCAAGACCCTTTCTTTAGAGCGTATGGGCGAAGATACAGTTTCCTCTCCTAATCGCTCTGAAGTCTTCCCTGCGATATCTGAATCTGGTCTACTGGACACGTCTGAGCACGTTCACTACGAGGATGAACATGTACACGAACCACCCACTATCCAACCGCCTACGCCGGCAGATGTTAAAAGCGTTGAAGCGCGTGGCTGGGAGGGATTATCGCTGAAACAACGAGAAGAGGCGAAACAGTTGTTTAACCGGTACGGTACGGCCGAAGGATTACGCCGTCTGAGAGAGACGGACCCCGACGCCGCGGCTCAATTTGATTGGGAGCGACGCGAGTCGCCTGTCCCTTCCGAACCAAATGATGAGCCTTCTACGCGCTAGAGGGTCATCTTGAAGTAATACAACTAGCGGTATCATGTTCTTATTCACGGGTATGATACCGCTTTTTTGTGCTCACAGCGTGGCGTGAGTGGGCTAAAACGGCTCAAAACCTCCGCATCTTTTCGTCAGAATATGGTATAATCACGCAAGTTGCTAGTACACTGTCAGGCAAATTATGGTTGTGTATATTGATTGAAAGCAAACAATAACATATCAGGACTTGCCCAGCCGAACGGTCAAAGCCCTTTCTCCCCCTTTAGCGGGCACTGAACGGTGTGTGGGAGGGGCACCCCTGCCCCGATACGCCCGATGAATCGGGCAACTACAGTCTAAAGTGCGTAAGTCCTACATATATAATAATTGCAAAACTTATCTGACTGAGTACTAGTACTCAATCAGATAAGTTTTGCAGCTATTATATATCAGGACTTACGCAGTTGAACGCTCAAAATCCTGTAGTTCGGCGATTTATCGCCGCACCGCATGCCCACCAACGCCCGATAAATCGGGCAACTACAAAAGAAAATCCATCGAAAGCCCATAGTGAACAACGATCGTTGTTCACTACTGAAGTGCGTAAGTCCTAATATGTTATTGTTTGCTTCCAATCCATATACACAAGCATAATTTGCCTGACAGAGTACTAGTTATAGAACCCGATCGGCTCCGACTTCACCAATCCGTTTTAGGACTTCGATTTATCGGCAGCTTGGCCCTGGCTATACACATTGCGCTCCTCTGGAGCGCGGGTATCCACCCTATTGCGGTTCTATAGACATATCGCTCCTCTGGAGCGAAAGACAAAGGATCTACCAGATGACAGGGGAGACCTTGCCCCGACAAAAAACGATGGACTTTCAACGACTAGCAACTTAGGTTATAATCATGCAAGCTGTTACCATCAAAAGGAGAAGCGATGAGACTCCTCGAACATCAGAGCAAAAAACTGTTGTCTAGTTTCGGCTTGGTCTTTACGGAATCGTCGCTGATCGAGTCAATGGGTGAGGTACGAGCAGCCGTAGAGCGCATCGGGCTGCCCGTTGTTCTCAAGGCGCAGACCCCTTTCGGTGGGCGGGGACATGCTGGGGCGGTGAGGTTCGCGGAGACCGTTGAGCAAGCCGTCACTGCGGCAGAGGCACTGCTCGGAATGGACCTGCGCGGCACAACCGTTGAAGTTATTTCGATTGAACCGAGGCTAAACTATCATAGCGAGTTTTACGTTGGTATCACACAAATAAGCGATTCAGAAGGGACGGTATTTTGATGCGAAAGCTTGTTCTATTGATCTCCGTGATAGTTATTCTAACAGCAGGCTGGATTTTCTACCTAAACCAGGAAAAAAAGAACTTTATAGAAAATCTACCGCAATCCCCTGCGGTTGTTAACCAATCTATTAACAATTCCTCCTCATCAGTAAATGAAATGGAAGCTGCTAACGACTTTGTTAAAGTGGCTGTGGATGGGGAGAGATTCAGTCCTGATGGCCGCGTGCCTGAGACACTTCCACAGGAGCAGACCGCCTCCGGAGAAAAAACGTCTTCAGAAACGCCCACTCCAGACGAGAAAGCAGATTTTGTGCGCGATCAATGGATTCAAATGTTTGGCGACATTCCACAGGTTCATACTCTCTCCGAATACATGCGAAAAATATACAAACGGGAACGTATGACAATTGATGAACAGATTGCTGGCTTAGAAGCGTCACATTACCTTTTCCCAGATGGTGGGCATGGAATGCTTTTGGAAATGCGAAAGAGTGCGAAAGCACGGGGGGTCACTACTGTCACCTATCTGACTGAGGAGGATCGTAAGAATCTAAGGTATGCGGAGAATGTTAAGAGGGTTGTGATTGGCGAACCACCCCCTCACCTTAGGGGGAAAAATGCACAGATGGGGAATGCACCCGATAGCATTTCTTCAGGGGGTATTGGTGAAGCTGCAGTTTCCCCTACTGTAACATCTGAATCTCAGGTATCGGGCACGGTTGAACACGTTCACCAAGAGGGGGAGTATGTACGCGAAACACCCACTATCCAACCGCCTGTGCCACCGACAGCTAAAAACGTTGAAAGTGGTTGGGAGGGGTTGTCCCTAGAACAACGAGAACAGGCGAAACAGCTCTTTGACGAATACGGCACAGCGGAAGGGCTGCGTCGGTTGAGAGAGATGGATCCTGACGCGGCTCGTCGATTTGAGCGGGGACACCCCCCTCAGTCCCCCCGCAAGCAGGGGGAGGATAGGGGGCAACCGCCCGGTGATGCACCGTAACGGTCAATCCTGATAAAACGGTACTTTTCACCTTCTGAATAGGGGGTATCTTTGGAAATCCTTAGATACCCCTTTTTTACGCAAGGAGTGCCCCCATGAGAATCCTGCCTTTTCGATGGGTGCCGATTGTAATACTTTTCATCATAGTGATATTCGGCTACACAGAAGGCACGAAACAAACGTCGCAGATACAGCCCACACCCACGGTTCCCGGCAAGGACACCGAATCGCACCGCAGTGACGTTGAGCCCCCCGTCTTTGATGCCAAAGCCTACTATTTGCCCATCGTAGAGAATAACCTGTTCCGTCCATTGGGGTGGAGACAACCGCGCCTAATGGAACGCTATCGTTTACTTGGCATAAAAATCCCCACCACTACAAAAATACTGCCGACAGCCATCATTCAAAAGACCATAGGGCATCAGACATATATTGTGGCTCCCGGGCAGAAACTGGATCCAGACACCGAAGTGATTGGCATCCAATCCAAGCAGGTGACGCTTTCAAAAAACGGGACATACCACATCTTGCATCTCCCCAGTGCTTTTTGACAAAGTTGATGGTATTTTTATGTCTGCTTTGTGCTTAATTTCACAAACAGTTTTGTGATGCGCTTTGCTATCGTTTGGTGCTGAGCAAGGGACTGGTGATTCTGTTGGGGTCTGCAGGATTATTGAGGCTAGGAAACCTCTCCCACTGTACGCGGAAGCAGACCCTGTTAGGGTTGTGAAGCAGAATGTGACCCATGCCTGCGTTGATACAGATCATCCTTCCCAGAGTGATGTTTGTCAATCTGTATTAGAACTTGAAATCACAATAGAACCCGATCTTCATGGACATCCGGCCGTAATGGTGGACACAACTTCGTACAAGTCCACGGGGGTCACGAGTTGTAATCAGTGCCCGAATCCGCCGTTTGATGAGTATAACTAGCGGGTTCGCTCTCCCTAAGTGATTCTATTAAACTTAATCGTTTGGCAGCCGATGATTCAGTTCACCGGCTGCCAAACGATAGGGCTAACACAAGGGGTTATTTCAATGAGAAAACTTATCATTGCTGGTATCACTTTTATACTTTTAGTTGGCGGATATATCGTTTATATGGAGATTGATAAAAGGAAGTTTATTGACAGTATCTCGTCGGTGTCTCCGGTTGTGGCTCAACCGGTGAATGTGTTAGAAACAACTATTGAGGGGATTCAGGAAAACAAGAAACCGAAGTTGCAAGAGGTGGATCCTGATGAACTACTAGCTGCTGTAAATCGAATCCCGGAGCAATTTCGGTATAGCGAAGCGGCTACAACTTACGCAAAACTACAAGCAAAACGCCTGAGTGGGGAAAAGTTGACAATTGATGAAAATGTTGCTCGCTTGGAAGCGAGTCTTTATTTATATCCAAATGAGCACACCCGAAGATCTCTTATACTTAAAAAGTTTGTACAATCAAAAGGGCCTAACTTTCATCCAAGAGACGGTTTTTCTGATGAAGACATAGCGGAACTGAAGAAATTAGGCATCCCCGTGGTACGTAGGGGCAGGACTAGGATTATCAACCCGCCTCCTGATATGGTTATAAGACAGTTGGCCGAAGAAGATGCTGGAGAATATAGCCATATATGGCGCGATTTTTTGGCCCATGGAGAGTCAAGCACCCCTGCACCTGATACCGTTTTTTTAGAAGGTATTGGTGAAGACATAGATTTCGCCCCTGCTCACTCAGACGGCTTACCGGCGCCGTCTAAAACTCGGATTACAGTTACGCAAGATCATGTTCACCTTGAGGAGGGACATGCACACGAGCCGCCTACGGTCAAAACACCCATTCCATTTGCGGCAATAGGTGCTGAAGATGGGGGCTGGGAGGGATCGTCGCCGGAACAACGAGAGCAGGCGAAAGCGTTCTTTGACCAATACGGCACAGAGGAAGGGCTTCGCCGTTTCAGGGAGATGGGTCCTGAAGCGGCTCGACAGTTTGAACGGGAACGACACAAATCTCCCGTTCCTTCCAAGTCAGATGAGGCGGCCTCCTCTACACGGTAGAGATTCATCGTAAATTAATACAACCAGCGGTATCATGCTCTTTTTTACAAGCATGATACCGCTTTTTTTGTGCTCATAGCGCGGCGTTAGTTGGCTAAAATAGTTCAAAACCGCCGCATCTTTTTGTCGGAATATGGTATAATCACGCAAGTTGCTAGTACTCAATCAGATAAGTTTTGCAGCTATTATATATCAGGACTTACGCAGTTGAACGCTCAAAATCCTGTAGTTCGGCGATTTATCGCCGCACCAACGCCCAACAACGCCCGATAAATCGGGCAACTACAAAAGAAAATCCATCGAAAGCCCATAGTGAACAACGATCGTTGTTCACTACTGAAGTGCGTAAGTCCTAATATGTTATTGTTTGCTTCCAATCCATATACACAAGCATAATTTGCCTGACAGAGTACTAGTTATAGAACCCGATCGGCTCCGACTTCGCCAATCCGTTTTAGGACTTCGATTTATCGGCAGCTTGGCCCTGGCTATACACATTGCGCTCCTCTGGAGCGCGGGTATCCACCCTATTGCGGTTCTATAGACATATCGCTCCTCTGGAGCGAAAGACAAAGGATCTACCAGATGATAGGGGAGACCTTGCCCCGACAAAAAACGATGGACTTTCAACGACTAGCAACTTAGGTTATAATCATGCAAGCTGTTACCATCAAAAGGAGAAGCGATGAGACTCCTTGAACATCAAAGCAAAAAACTGCTCTCTAGTTTCGGCTTGGTTTTTACGGAATTGACGCCGATCAACTCGATGGCTGAAGTGCGAGCAGCCGTAGAGCGCATCGGGCTGCCCGTTGTTCTCAAGGCGCAGACCCCTTTCGGTGGGCGGGGACATGCTGGGGCGGTGAGGTTCGCGGAGACCGTTGAGCAAGCCGTCACTGCGGCAGAGGCACTGCTCGGAATGGACCTGCGCGGCACAACCGTTGAAGTTATTTCGATTGAACCGAAACTAAACTATGCACGCGAGTTTTACGTTGGTATCACATGGGATACAGTGGCAAAGCTGCCCGTTGCGTTATTGAGCCTTGCGGGTGGTGTGGATGTTGAAGCTGCCCAGAGCGATCAGGTCGCACGTCAGCCGTTTGATCCATGGACAGGGCTTGCACCCTATAAGGCGCGGGAGATGGCTACCGAAGTTGGCTTGACGGGCAAGACCCTCGTGGGGGTTGGGGAGATCCTTACCAAATTGTCGCAAGCGTTTCTCACCTGCGATGGCGTTACAATGGAAATCAACCCACTGGTTGTGACCAAAGACGAAAAACTTATCGGGCTTGATGCACGCGTGGAGATTGAGGATGAGGCGGTGTATCGACAGAGGGAGCGATTGGAGCCGTTAGGTGAGTTGACGATGACCGCGGCGGGGCGTCCGCCTACCTCTTTGGAAGTAGAGGCGCAACGTATTGATGCGATAGACCATCGGGGTGTTGCGGGACGGGTGGTAGAATTTGACGGGGATCTCGCGTTACTGATCGGCGGTGGGGGCGCAAGCCTGACCGTTTTTGATGCTATCAAGGCGCACGGCGGGAATCCCGCAAACTACTGCGAGGTAGGAGGCAACCCGACTGAGGAGAAGGTTGCCGCTATAACATCGCTCCTGCTGTCTAAGCCGGGCGTTAAGGGGGTAGCGGTTATCATGAATGTGGTGAACAATACCCGTGCGGATGTCATCGCTCGTGGCGTCCTCATGGGGGTTGAGGGTGCAGGCAAGACTCCTGCGGAAACCATCAGGCTCTTTCGTGTCCCCGGCAACTGGGAGACAGAAGCGCGTGAGATAATGGAGGCAGCTGGGGTGGAAGTGTATGGACGTGAGGTGTCGTTAGATGCGGCTGCCCGGTTGGCTGTGGAAAGGAATCGCGCCCATGCTGCTTAATTTATAGTAGATTTTAGAATTAATTGGACATTATGAACGAGCACGGTCAGAAACTTGTTGGCAGGGTTACAGCACACGGCATCCTGTCTACGATGTAAAGGGCGATCTGCCATAAGTAGCGCAAACTGTTAGTTTGCGGGTTGGGATCACAATCTAACAGATTGTGGTACAAAAAACTATCTACTTTTAATGTCGGCGTTGCTAAGTTTATGACTTCAGGGTGTGTTATAATGGTTGGTATCTTAGCGGGCGTTTGCTATATAAGGAGTATCCTCCTGGGTAGCTTCCCACGTAGGTTGTGTCTTTGTATCGCGTTCCTTTTTTGCCTGCTTCTGTGTGATATATGATTTCCATTTCACATGGGGGTTGTTTTATTAGCTTACCTTCATCTCTAAGGTTGTGTGTGATTTGTCCCATTTGTGGTGGTATCATTCTTATCTCGTTTTCGTACCAATCCTGCTTGCTGAATGGTGTTCCGTTTTCGTGTTCTTTGTAGTTTGGTGTTTTGGTGTGGAATCTGATGTTGAATGCTGTTTGTGTACCGATGTTTTCTATTATGATTTTTCCGTTGTCTGAGTATAGTAGAACTTGTGGTCTGTTTGATATTTCTATTAGTTTGTCGGTTCGTTTTAGATATAGGCTAGTTGTTATTACTAGTGCTGCTGTTACTGCCACTAGTGCTACTGTTGCTATGATGTTGATTATTTCTGCCTCGGTCATGTTTTTCCTCTTTTTTTATTAAACCTATCTTGATAAGATCCGTTTAGTAGTAGATAGAAACACGCTAATTCCTACCTAAAATCTTACCATAATAAGTAACTTTTTCATAAGAAAAAAATCGCCCACAAACCCTTATTATCATTGAATTTCTACCGCTTTTCTGCTATAATATATGTAGAAAAAAAAATAAGGGCATATCTGTGCTGGAACACAAACATGCCCTTAGATTTTATTATCGGGTTGCACCCCGGTATTATAACTGTTTAGAGGTAACGATCATCTTAACATCTCTTGTAGGTGTGTGTCAAATAAAAAGTTGGTCGTTCCTCCCTTTTACTTCCCGAAAGCACAAAACTAATAAATGAAATCTTACGTGAGTAGAGTAACTTTTAGCTGAGTATGAACTGTTAGCCTACGCCTCTATTCTTACCCGCGATGGTGTTTTCTCCGAAGTTTGGAGATTATAACCATGACTGTTGTGGAGGTGTTGGATACATATCCTGATCAGGAGTCTTGTATCAAGTATTTGGAGAAGGTTCGTTGGGGGAATACCCCGTGTTGTCCGCATTGTGAGAGTGAGAATGTGGGACAAAAGAATGAGAGTGAGAGAGTTGGTCGTTGGAATTGCTATGATTGTAAATCGAGTTTTAATGTCTTGTCCGGGACTATTTTCCATAGAACTAGGGTTGAGCTGCGAAAGTGGTTTGCTGCGGTTGTATTGTTATTGGGTGCTAAGAAGAGTATCTCCTGCCATCAGTTGGCGCGACACCTTGGGTTGACTAAGCCGACGGCGTGGTATATGGGGCACCGAATCCGTAAGGCTATGCAACAAGGTGATGTGCTGTTACAGGGTATTGTTGAAGCGGACGAAACCTTTGTCGGTGGAAAGGCAAAGCGTTGGCCTGATAAGGAACTGCGGACCAAGCGCGGCGTTGAGAAGATGACTTACCTCGGTGCAGTTGAGCGTGAGGGTAGGGTGGCTGTTAAAATCGCTGATGGCGTGACAAAGCCACGGGATGGTAAGTTGAAGGATTTGATACCTGAGTTTATTGAGGGTGTCGTGGATAAATCTGACGTGAAGTTGGTGTCGGATGGGTTCTCAGCTTATAACCCACTTGGTAAGGTTATGTCTCACTACACTGCCAAGCATAAGGAAGAGGAACCCCTGACGACGGATATTGATGTGCATACAAACACGATTGAGGGGTTCTGGACGTTGATTAAGCAGTCGTGGTATGGTATACACCATCGGTATAGTCGGAAATATGCCCCGCTGTATATTAGCGAGACAACTTTCCGGTATAACCATAGGAATGATACTGATATATTCGGGAGTTTCTTGGGTCGGTGCTTTCCTACTCGGGTTTAGTATTTGTTTGATACTGCTGTTTGCTAGTGTACCATTTCCCATCTTTGTCAGCGACAGCGAATGTGCCTTCGTTGTTTCTGATAATCATCATGGCTTTTGTATCAGCAGGTGCGTCGTTCTCTGATATACCGATTGCCCCTCCTTCTGGTGTGCCTTTTATGCTGACTGCGGGCTTACCTGTGTCGCCGTGTATTGTGATTGTGCCCTTATCTGCGTCGCCGTGTAGGACTATGAGGGGTTTGAAGTAGCCTTCACCGTAAACAATCATGGTGCCTCCTGACTTGTCGGCAGATAGAGAGAGGCGACGTTCGCCGTCTTCGTCTACAACATCGAGTGAGGTTACTGCAACGTTACCTAAGTTCTCGCGATTCTCTGATTGTTGTGCAGTTACTGGCGCAAATCCTAAGAGTGCAATTAGCATACCGATGACTACCAATAATGCTCCGAGTATACCGCATAGTAGTTTTGTTCGTAGGTCCATGGTGCTCTCCTTTTTGGCTTGACACCTCTTTACTGCTATTAGTTGACCTAAAAAAAGGGGCTGCATGGTCGGATTATCCCGAATCGTGCAGCCCCTTTCATTTAGATTGAAACCAACAGCATAAAGGGTTATACTATGAAAGATTGTTAGGTGTTTCAGCACCTTTCAATCACGAAGCGATTCGAGCTCCTATCTCGTTTTGCTTCAGTGGGCTTCGAGCCGATAACTTGGAGCCCACACAATTACTTATACTATACTATATTCAAAATGCTGTCAATACTTTTTTTACTATTATCTACTTTTGGGAAGTATGTAGATAGGGGCCTAAATCCGGCATAGTTTTTGCCCCTCCAAAAACAGCAAACATAAGGGATTCTGTCGATTTAGGCTATTTTCAGCGCAAAATACCAAAAAATGTTGAATAATCACGAAAAATTGTAATTTAATTTAAGAAAAAACACTTGACAGAAAATTGCAGAAGTGTTATTTTTTGGCTAATCGCCGTTTAAATTAGGGGTACTCTGCCTTATTCCTTAAAGAGTAAACATAATCAAGACCTGATTCGTTTTAATCTAAATACTTGTGCTATCGTTATTTGTCGGATTCATATGCCCGATATGGATCGTTATACTACCAATGCTGGGATTACGCGAATGCACCCCATCTAAACTCACCAGATTGGAGGTTAAGTAAAAGACAACCTAAACAGGAGACTTTATCATGAAAAGGGAACGTATTACCATAGACGAAATGAGAGAACTATACCCTAATGAGTATCTCATCCTTACCGAATGCCGTGATAACGGCATAGATATTACGGAAGGGATCGTCGTTGCTCATGACCCAAAACTTGAAGAGATAAATAAAATCTCAGGTCAATTCAAGACAAACATCGCTATATGGTATACCGGGAGATTACTCCCCGAAGGGACATTGTTTTTCTAATGAGTTTACTTGTAGCTCAACTGGACATATATGATATAACTAAAAGCCATTTCCAAAGAATACCGGCAGTTATAGATACTGGTGCTACTCAAAGCCTTATCCCACGACAAAGATTATTGGATTTAGGCTATGATCTTACAAATGTAGATTGGATAGTTACACAAACTGCAAATGAGGGAGTGGCCATGTTGTCCCTTACTGTTGCCAAAATAACAGCACTAGGACAAACTGCCGATAACATTAAGGTTTCCTGTTATAGAACAGAGCCTGATGTGTTTAATCCATTAGCACATATAGGGTTATTAGGCATGAACTTCCTATCTCTGTTTGATAACCTAAATATATCCTTCTCAAAAAACAAAATTACCCTGACTTAGTTTTTCAGTCTAAACCCGCAACGGCATTAGTAACACATTTAACCGAGCGTGAGGATATTATATTCTCACGCTCTTTTTGTGTTCACGCTTCTTTTCTTTAGATAGAAGTCATCAACTTAGCAACGCCTTAATGTCTACTTATTTTTACAATTCGCTATAGTGGACGGCACGACGGATCCCCGATGAATCGGGATTCAAAGCAATGTGCCTACTGCTTTGTGGAAAGGAATCGTATCCATGCTGCTTGACCCGAAGGGGGGCATTCTCGTTCAGGGGATCACCGGCAGAGAGGCGAGCCGTATGGTTGAGGACTCGATCGTCTACGGGAGCAACATCGTCGCCGGTGTGACGCCCGGCAGGGGAGGGCAGCAAGTTCATGGAATCCTTGTCTATGACACGGTTGCGGCGGCAGTTGAGAAGCATCACCCGAACATCAGCATTATTTCCGTTCCTCCGCCCGCTGTGCTTGATGCGGCGTTGGAGTCCTTCGATGCCGGTATGCAGCTCTGTCTGATTATGACTGAACGGGTGCCGCAGTTGGACACTAGTAAGTTGTTAGTTGCTGCCCGACGCGCCGGTTGTACCGTCATCGGTCCCAATTCGTTGGGGTTGATTCGTCCGGGGATTGCCAAACTTGGCACGATCGGTGGACGTGTCGACAATGTGCGTCGTTCGTTTATGCCGGGCAATGTCGCTGTGCTTTCCCGAAGCGGTGGGATGACCACTGAGATCGCCAGTTATTTGACAAGTCGTGGGGTTGGACAGAGTATCGCTATCGGCGTGGGTGGAGATGCGATCGTCGGTTCTAACTTCTCGGAATTAATTGAACTCCTGGAAGATGATCCCGGCACCGATGCTGTGGTCATCTACGGCGAGCCGGGCGGTGCTGCGGAGGAGCAACTCGCAGCGTGGCTGAAGCAGAAACCTTCTCGCCTCCGGATAGTTGCCTTTTTGTCGGGTAGGTTCGTCGACGACCTTGAGGGTGTGCGGTTCGGTCATGCCGGGGTGATTGTCGAGGGTGGACGCGGCTCGGTGCGTGGCAAGGTGAAGGCGTTGCGTGAAGCGGGGGTATTTGTCGCGGAGACGTTTGAGGAGCTTGCGGAAGGCTTAAACGTGATTCGTGAAACGTGATACGTTAGTCGGTTCATTGGAACGTTAGCACATGGGTTTAGTAATGAACTCTTGAGTTAATGCAAGTCGCAGGGCGATCTGTAGGTCGATTTTTCTTGCACGAGATCCATCAGAAGTAACCTAGTTTACGACACACCGGTCGCCCCTCTGGGGCTTGAGTTAGTTGTTTTACCGATGTGCTATACACCTATCGCCCCTCTGGGGCTTTTTACGTCGGGCAAGTCCGAGAGGATCCCGAGACTGGGGCTGCCCAATCTACGAGGCAAAGGGGCAATTTTATCCCACGGTACATCACTAGCAACTTACGTTAAACTAATAAACGTTTTCTTTAATGAACTAATGAACGAGTGAACTAATGAACTCTTGGTACGGTATCAAAGGATTGTCTCGGTGTTTATCCGTGATCCTTCTATTTGCACTGTTCATATATATTCCTGCTGCACACTCCGAGCAATTTATCGCGAAAAATGGGGAGATTCGTGGCACTGTCTATGGTCAAGAAACCGGTAATCCACTGGTGAACGCTACGGTTCGATTGGCCGAAACGGAACGGCGCACCCTGACTGATGAAAATGGTGATTTCCGATTCGAGGATTTGCCCCCCGGCGATTATACGGTGGCTGTGATTGCGATCGGTTACCGCCTCCTTGAGGAGGGCAACGTTGCCATGGTAAAGGCAGGCGAGATCACCGAAGTCAAGATTTATCTCGCTTCTGTTGATGTGATCTTGGATGAGATTGAGGTCAGGGCGCGGTCACGACCAGCAACTGTTGGCAGGCAGAGCGTGGGAGTGATGGAGATTCGGCGGATCCCCGGCAGCGCAGGGGACGCGCTCCGAGCACTTCAAGCGTTGCCGGGAATAGGCGCCGCCAGCGATTTCGATGGTCAACTCTATATCCGCGGTGGTGCCCCTGAGGACAACCGTTTTTATCTGGATCGTGCGCCACTGTTTTATCCCTACCACTTTGGTGGCTTGGTTTCGACCGTAAATTCAGAGATACTCAACAGGATTGATGTCTACGCGGGTGGATTCGGTGCGGAGTTTGGGGCGGACGCACAAGCTGTGATTGACATCTATTCACGGCGTGGTAGAGAGGATCGGATAGGCGGTAAATTTAACATAAACCTCCTCTACTCGGAAGGACTGCTTGAGGGGCCGATCGGCAGCCGCGGATCGTGGTATCTCGCTGGGCGGCGGAGTTACTTTGATCTGTTGCCGATAGAGACTACACGGATCACGGCGTTCCCACGGTTCTGGGATTATCAGGCGAAGGTCAGCTACGATTTGTCCGAAAACCATCAGTTCAACGTGAAGGCGTTCGCTGCGGACGATGTCATGGGATTTAAGTTAGGGTTGGCGGATGTAGAGTATGATCCCACACTAGCAGGGCGGCTCGACTTCGAAAGTCGTTTTAACGTGCAAGCGGCGGATCTCAGATCCACGCTGACAGACCGCCTCACCTCACACATCTCACTCTCGCGGGCGAGTTATCTCCAAGCCTTTAGCTTTGGTCAAGGGCTTTTTCTGGAACTGGAGCCGGTCCAATATGAACTTCGCGAGGATCTCGCATACCGTTTGAATGAGAAACATCGGCTCGAATCGGGGTTGCTTGCTTCGACGACACAGTGGAGTGGCGCTGCCAATTTCCCGCGCCTCCCCGATGAAGGGGATCCGACAGCGAGCGAGTCTCAATACTTTACCTTTGAAGAGAAAGTTGCGGTAGACTTTGATCAACGGTTCAATTTTATTGAGGGATATCTCCAGAATCGGTACAATCCGCTTGAGTTCTTGTCCGTTACACTGGGGCTCCGACTGGACTATTTTAATGTCACTGATCGGGTCTCCGTCGGACCGAGAGGCAGCCTTCAATTCAATATGCCGGGCGGTTCAGTGCTGCGGTTTGCGTACGGCAGGTACGAAATTAGCCCCTATCCGTGGCAGATCGCACAGGGATTCGGAAATCCTAATCTGAAGGAGAATACGGCAACGCATTATATTGTGGAGTTGGAACGGGAAATCAGTCCCCAAACACGGTTCAAGGCTGCGGGGTATCAGAAGGATTTTCGAGACCTGATTACGCGGGACCAGCGGGAAGGGGATCTTAACGAGGTATACCTTAATCAGGGCCAGGGGTATGCGCGTGGCATTGAGCTTTCGGTCAAACACCGTGCTGGAAACCGGTTTTTCAGTTGGGCAAACTATACCTACTCGGTTTCCAAACGGGAGGACCGTCCCGGCGATATGGAACGGCTCTACTCGTTTGATCAGCCTCATGTTGCAACGGTCACAGCGAGCTACATGCTCACGCGCACATGGGAGATCGGTGCGAAGTGGCAGTACCGGACCGGCAATCCGTACACGCCGGTGGTCGATGCGGAGATCGTGCCCCATCCCGAAACGGGTAGGCCTCGCTACAACCCCATCTATGGTGAAACTAACTCGTCGCGAGTGCCACCGTTTCACCGCTTAGACCTTCGTATCAGCAAGTCGTTCATCTATCAGCGTTGGCGATGGGGGATCTTCCTTGAGTTGCTCAACATGTATAATCGCAAGAATGTGTTGGATGTCGATTACAGCAGGGACTACACGCAGGAGCAGAACGTTCATCAATTGCCGATACTGCCGTATCTGGGCTTGACGGTTGAGTTTTAGGGGAATGATGCGTGAAACGTGAGAACGGTGAGGTGGATATGGTGGTAGCGTGTATAGTCCGTGAATTGCAAGGGCTTGTAATACACATGTCGCTCCGCTGGGGCTATGTTGGCCCACCGGTTGACTGGAATGCTGAACCTTATGCACATAGTGCTCCTCTGGAGCACAGGGATTGAGCGCATCGGTATTTTATAGACGTGTTGCTCCGCTGGAGCGGAAAAAGTAAGCGGAACGCAGATCTGCGTTCTCTACGAATAAATTTCGTTGCGCGGGGGCGTTGGATTATTGGATAAGGTGTTGGGTTTCACACTTCCTATTCAACCCAACCTACAATATGATATAGATGTTGGGTCGGGCAGGAGGCCCGACCTACGGGTGGGCTGCTGGAGCGAGAGGTAGAGTCCTTGATGGGCGGAGAGACTCCGCCCCTACGGGGAAACCGATGTGTTATTTGAGGATAACCATTTTTTGGAGGGCGGCATAGTCGCCTGCGCGTAACTGGTAGAAATAGATGCCGCTCCTGACCGCCTCGCCTAAGTGATTGTGCCCATCCCAATACGCTGCTCGCGTCCTATTCGTGTAGTATCCTGCCTGCTGATACCCCAGATCCAACTGACGTACCAACACGCCTTTGGTGTCATAGATAGTAAGCGTTACGTCTGCGGCATGGGCGAGTTGATACGGTATCCATGTCTCCGGGTTAAACGGGTTCGGATAGTTGGGCAACAATGCCGTCTTTTCAGGAAGCAACGACGCTAGCAGGGCTTGAAGATTCTCAATACCCTGTTTAAAGGCAAGTGAACCATCATCCTCCAACCGTGCCTGCGCGATCCAGGCTTCTATTGTTGCAGCGTCCACGCTTTCCGCTCCAACTGCGGGCGCAGCGGATGATCCAGCAATTCCCTGTGACACGAGGATGAGATCGAGAATGCTGACAACACCGTCACCGTTGACATCCATTGCCGAACCCGCGGACACTCTTTTCCCCAACTGCTGTGCGACAAGAATCAGGTCAAAAATGCTGACAATACCATCTCGATTCACGTCCCCGGTTGCCAGTTGTCCTTCCACAATGATATGGACTTTACGGGGTCCTGCGGGGATGCCTTCCCCGTTGGCAGTGCCAAATTGGAAGTTATGTAGTGCCAACTCTGTTTCACCGGCGGATTTCGCTTTGAATTTCACTTGAAGCAGTGTACCAGTGCCGCTCACACCTTGGGCGGACAGTCGCGCGGCATTGAGGCCCACAATCTTACCTGCTGCGTTATCAATGGTTCCGCTCTGGAAGAAGGTAGAACCACCGCCCATCTTCAAAAAGTCTCCTTCGCTCACATCTATGGCTTCAAGTGCAGCAGGGTCGAAGGCAATATCAAACTGCCAGCCTGCCAAGTCGATGACATCTTCTGCGCTGATATTGAGGGTAAAGGTATCACCAAGGTGAATTGGTGTCTTGGAAAAAGTGTAGCCGATACCGGGATTTGCCACTGTATATTCGGTGCCGGGTTCAAAGCCAAAAAAGGCGTTAGCATGGGTGAGCACCGCAACTAGCAGAACATTTCTCCCCTCCTGAAGCGTGACCGGAAAAAAATCAGTGTAATCTTCTGGACCACCCTTCCAATTGAACTCCTTGTGAACCAAAGTCCCGTTGAACCAGACCTTTATCCCATTGTCGCTGCCGACGTACATTTTTGTTTCCTGTTCGCTTGGCGAATACAGGGCTACAGATCCGTAGATGACTTGGCCAGGAATAGAACGTTTCAGCATATCTTCAATGTTGTTGCCGCCTGTAGGTGGGAGTCTATACGAGGTCCACACATGGTCTCCGACAGAACCTCCCTTTATCGCCCCATGAGTGGCAATCTCCATCTCCGTCACCGTACCTCCACTCGCTTGCGATAGGAGATCTGTATCGCTCTTCAGTTCTGCTCTTGTGTTTGGTAACATGGCCCATAACCACGGTCCCTCTATCTTCGGACCTCCTTTTGGGAACCCCGGATTGTTGAACCAAAGGAGGTTTGTATTCTCACGTAACCCGTCCAAAGGTGAAATGTCGGAGATCTCATTGTCGTTGAGCGCTAGCCATTTCAGATTGGTCAAACCTGTCAGCGGCGAAACGTTCGAGATGTTGTTACCCTGAAGATTCAAACGAGTCAACCTAGTTAACCCCGCAAGGGGTGATATATCCGATATGTTGTTGACGTGAAAATGTAACTCTTTTAAGCCGGTTAAGCCCGTCAAAGGTGTAAGGTCTAATATTTGTGCACCGCCAATTTCTAGAAACGACAGTTTTGTTAATCCTGCTACAGGTGATAAATCGGATATGGGACTACCCCACGTGACAATACTTTCTAGGTTGATTAATCCCGCAAACGGTGACAGGTCGGATATATCTTTACTAGAAAAAGCTACATGCTTCAGATTGATTAATCCTGCAAGGGGCGACAGGTCGGTTACGGGGGCACCGTAAAAATGTAACCGCTCCAAGTTGATTAATCCTGCAAGGGGCGACAGATCGGATACTTCGGTTATCCCAAAAATTAGTCTAGAGAGATTTTTTAAGCCTGTCAGAGGAGATAGATTGGACACAGGCGTATCCCAAAGGTCCAATACGCTTAGGTTGATTAATCCGGCAATTGGTGAGAGGTCGGAAACCTGGTTGTTGTTGAGACGTAATTCGTTCAGATTGGTTGCAAATTGAAGTCCCGTCAGATCTTGGATATCCCTATTCCCCGGCTTAAGTATTTCCAATCCTTCCATCTCCTGCACGGTAATCAGGGTATTGGGTGCCTTGCCAAGTGCCTCCGCAATTGCAGCGCGTAGGTTCGGATCTGGAATGTCAACAATCGCGCCCGGTATCGTTATCGGCGGCTTTATGGTTGGTGGAGTGAAACGGTCTGGAAAATCTAACGCGACGATTATATCCTTAAAACTTGATGTCCATGTATCCCTTTTCATACTTCCATTCTGACTATCTAACACCAACAAGCCTATATTCTGTAAACCGAGGTTTTCACGTATCTTTTCCAAGAAAGCTTCGGTCTCTAACCCAACTACCGCAGCGGCATACGCGGCGTCGACAGTTCCCTGAAACACTTCATGGAAACGGGATATTGGCTCAATACCACCAAACGCACCTCCCGTCGCCTCAAGCGCACCCCTATACCTATCTGTATCTCCCTGTAAGAGCGCGTCCAACTCTGCTTGTTCAACGTACAGACGAAGTGCCTGCTCTTTGTCATAAGCGGGGATGGCATTACTCTCTATTACGGGACGGACTTCGTCCTCAAATGTCTTCATACCCTCTGTATGACAACCGAAACAGGATAGCCCGTTACGCACTGTGGGATCACTTGCTGCAGGATTGGATACGATGTTTATCGGTGCATCGTCCAGACGGAAACCGGACGCATTGGTAACGTAGTAGGCTTGTAACCCGTTGGGAAGATTGAAGATAACCTCTCCACCATCATGGGTAAATGAAAGTGGGTGGGTGAAGATATTCTGTGTCCCAACGCTGCCTGCAAAGTCGTAACTCTTCCAATACGCGCCATACCGAGAGGTGTGTCGCTCTATTACCCTGTTGTTATTAGACACACCTGAATTGTTAGTCCCTGCCCGCCAGACACGCACCCCCGGTGCAGTGACTAGATTGCGAATAACATCGACCTCCAATCGGGTCTCTAACTCCCTATCTGTCAATGGGAGGGAAAGCAGTTCGTGGTAGAGTGGGGGTAGAGATGCTTGTGCGACAAACCAATCGACATGAATAGCCGGTATATCAGCCCTCATCTCCGTCTGTAATCGTTGGAGCTGTTCCTTTAGTGCAGACTGTTCTGGCGCATCAAATGGGATATGGTAGGGATATTCTGCTTCTATCTGTGTCCAAGCGTTATTGACGTCCCACTCATAGTGTCTTAGGTCGATATAGAAGATAGTCCCTTGTGGGTCGATGGGGTGTGGGTTGGTAACTGTCACCCCCCATGAGAGGCTGTTGACCAGTTTGTAGAGTCCCTTGCGATACTCTTGTAGAATCCCCACAGACTCCCCTGCATTATAGAGATGTGTCATAGTGAAGTACCGGGCAAAGGTGCGGTCAAATGGTGCCAGGGATATCAGGTGTGTCTCAATGGTACTAAGTACTTCACTAGAAGAGATGAAATCGCCATCGGTTGTAGTCACCGTCGCCCAATCGGGAGCGCCGGCCAGTATCCAGTTCCGAATTGTGTTAATTGACCGAGCAGGGAGTTGAGGCTGTCCGAGTGGCATCCGTTTGGCTGTTTCAGGGGTGATGAGTCGTTTGTACAGTTCAGAGGCATCAGGGTTTCCCGGTACAACGGTTCCCTTTTCGATGAGCGCAGTGTGTTCCATTAGGAGGGATTCTTTATACGCACCATCAGGACCGTGGCAAATATTACAGCTTTGTTGGAAGATAGCGTGGGTATCTACGGCAATCTGTTGTTGGGAGCGTACATTTTCAGAACTTACAATGAACATCAATAAACTGATGAGTGCAATGCGATACTGGTTACAAATTCCAATCAAGTTGGGGACTAAATGATGCTTAAACATAAAGGGGGTTTCCTGATGTGCTAGTTTTCAGCGGTGAATTCTTATTGCTATAGATAGTAACTTGCGTTATTATAACCTAAGTTGCTAGTTATTGGAAATCCATCAGAACCTGTAGGTCGAGATTCATATCTCGACATAAAACCGTCGATTTTGGAAAATCGACCTACAAAAACGATACAATTCGCACAGGGATTAGGGTCTATTGGTTTGAATATGCGGGCTACTAGCAACTTGCGTTATTATAGCATCAAGGGTAAAAAAGTAGAATCAAAAAAATCTGCTGCGTATAAGGTCATTTAATTCTTCCGTAGTTTCGATTTTCTGGTTGAGGCGACGGCGGGGCAAGATGCCCCGCCTACGGATTCGGGTCATTCCGAAATTGGTCAAGAAGCGGAAGACCAAATAGCCCTATTACTGATTTAGCAGTTGTTCAAAACACTGAGAATTGGTATAATATCCTTGCATATTTGCCGATTATGGAGTGGACTAATGGCTGAGAATCGAAAAGAGCAGAATGTTACAAGCGATTGGTGGCTTGGGATGCCCCATACGGTCGAACCGAAGATCTTGGAGTGGATGGAAAAATATTCGGACCGACTGGAATTACGTCATACCACGCAATACACGGGGCATAAAATCTACGCGCTGACTGTAACGAACAAAGACATACCGGCAGACGGAAAGAAAAAGCTGTTGACCACTGTGTCTCATGGACATGAGCCGGCGGGTACAGCGGCAATCATGAATTTTGTGAATCAACTGCTCACAGGCGAACACCTCAATGGGGGGGAAACAGACTTGGCGGTGGAGGCGGTGCTTGATGACACACTGCTGACCTTTATCCCGATTGCCAATCCCGATGGGCGTTCCCGTGCACCCGTTGACTGTTGGGACGGCTCGATTTACAACGCTGATGAGTTTTTCGATTATATGAAAGGCTGTCGTGCTGATGGAAGTCGATTTGATTGGCCCGAACCACGAATATGGAAGCAGAGCGAAGAGAATGTGGCACGTGTTGGTATCACCTATGCACAAATCGACGAAGACACCTACGCCGAAAACTTCTGGGCACCGGAGGGGACACAATATAATGTGTTGATGGAGGCGTTGGGGGAAACCTACTATTACGACGCGCTTTTAGACCTACACCAGACGTACGAGCAGGAAGAACGCTACGACACCTTTGTGCAGTATGCGGATGCGGATTGGATGCCGAAAGCACAGCAAGAGTACGCTATTGCTTGGGGCGAAGCGGTACAGGGTGACTTTGAAAAGATAGGTGCCTGTTTCAGTGGGATTCACACCGGTGGCGATGAGCACTGGATTATCCACCAATTTTCCATCAAATATGGAACACCCAATCTGCTTTTTGAAGTTCAAAATAACCACGTCAATACGCCGATGGACGAGCAACTCCTTTATGCGGAAACCATAATTCGCGGCAGCGTTGAATGGTTGCTCGGCAACGCTATAAGGACATCATAACTAACCCACAGGAGCATTCCCATGAAAATTAAGCATGTTGAAACAATGACTTTGGATATTCCCTTCTACACCGATCACGTAACCCGCGCTATGCAGCGAGCCAATACCCACGATGAGCGCGTTCATCTGTGTCGCATCGAAACTGACAACGGCATCGTTGGGTACGGCGATAACACTGTTTCGAATGCGGACCGGTTGATTGGTCAGAATCCCTTTGTCATTATGAACGATGACTCCATCGGTTTTGGCGCACAGTTAGCGGTGCTGGATATAGCTGGGAAAGCTGCCGGTGCACCGGCACACGCGCTGTTAGGTGATAAAGTGCGGGATCGCTGCCCTATTTCTTGGTGGGACATTGATATGCCGCCGGAGGATTGGGCTGCGGAAGCAAAGGAATCCCTCAAACGCGGTTACACCACGTTTAAGATGAAAGCCCGCCCTTGGCGCGACATTATTGAGCAGATAGAGACGGTCGAAAAGGTTGTGCCGCTCGATTACAAGTTCGATATAGACTTCAACGGCTTCTTACTGACTCAGGCGAAAGCGGAGATTATCTTGGAGCAGCTTGATCCACATCCTAATGTCGGGATGTATGAGAGTCCTTTCTATCTCCAAGAAGATCTGACAGGTGCTCGCATCCTTCGGGAGCGTGTATGCAAACCCATCGTTGAACACTTCCGCGAAGAGTGCCTACACGCCCATTGCAGTGACGGTTTCGTAATTGGTGGTGGAGCTACACAAACCCGGCGCGATGCCACGCTCGCTGCTGCGTTCAACAAGCCATTTTGGTTGCAGTTGGTTGGCACCGGTATTACTACCGCTTTTGCCGTACATCTCGGCTCGGTTCTCTCACACGCCCAACTGCCGTACATCACCTGTTTTGAATTATGGGAGCACAATCTGCTCAAAGCTGGGCTTGAGGTGGTAGATGGATATATCGACGTACCAGACGCACCGGGACTAGGGATTGAGGTTGATGAGAAGGCTATCAAGAAGTACCAGGTTGAGCCTAGCACGCCAACACCGACAGCATTGTACCGTCAGAAAAAGCGTATCCTCCGCATCAGTTGGCCTGGCGTTGGAAGGAAACAGCGGGTTTGGGAGTTCACCGACGAGGGCATTTATCAACAGGCCTTTTATCAAGGTAACCTCCCCGGCTTTGAGCGCGGCGTGGATCTGGAGGTCATTGAGGACGATAATAGCTCCGGTTTTCGGAAACAACATGAACAACTCGCTGCTCGTGGGCTGTGATCGTCCGAATCGTATCTAAAGGTGTAAAATAGGAAACGCATGATGTTGTCAACGATTGAAAAGACCAGATTGCAGTTATCAAGAAACACCGAAGCAAAGAAAAAATCGCAGTTCGGTCAGTTTCTTACATCAGCAAGAACTGCTGCTTTCATGGCAAGTCTTTTCCCTAATGGCAAAGGTATTTGTCACTTGCTTGATGCGGGAGCTGGAATTGGCTCGCTTTCTGCCGCTTTCTTGGATAGGTGGGATACTGCTGGTTTTGACTTTCAACGTGTAGAGTTAGATGCTTTCGAGATTGACGATTCTCTGTATTCCTATCTGAACCAAACATTAGAAAAATACAGGCATAATCCTAGATTTATTCCGACAATCCGACAAGTCGATTTCATACATGCTGCTGTAGATTGGCTTTCCGGGAGTTTTTTCGCCGAAGAACTCCAAAAATATACTCACGCTATCCTTAACCCGCCTTACAAAAAAATCAATAGTAATTCATCGCACCGTTTGGCCTTACGCCGCATTGGCATTGAAACGGTGAATCTGTACTCAGCGTTTGTGGCACTAGCTGTCGCGCTAGCCGTGCCGGGCGGGCAGATTGTAGCAATCATTCCGCGCAGCTTCTGTAATGGACCGTATTACCGTGCATTTCGCGATTTCATTCTTGATCGCGCAGCCCTCCGGCACCTACATCTTTTCAAGTCTCGCAACAAAACTTTTAAGGATGATAAAGTATTACAAGAAAATATTATCGTTCAACTTGAACGTAGTGGACAGCAAGCCCCGATAACAGTCTCTACTTCAACCGATGACACTTTTATGGACCTAGCCACTCACAAATATCCGTTCAATCAAATTGTTTTTCCGGAGGATTCAGAACGATTTATCCGTGTGCCATTATCGCCCAAAAATACCATTGAACTAGCTCCAACTATTCGCTATGGACTGCCAGATCTTGGCATCAATGTTTCGACAGGTCCAGTAGTCGATTTCCGGCTGAAAGAGCACTTGCGTGACATGCCGGAGATAGGCACTGTGCCTTTACTCTATCCATGTCATTTTAACGATATTGTTACCAAATGGCCGGTTGCCGGTAATAAGAAGCCAAATGCTATCCTACGCAACAGCGATACCGAGAAATGGCTATGTCCAAGCGGGTTTTATTGTGTGGTACGACGCTTCACAGCTAAGGAGGAAAAACGCCGAATCGTGGCGGGCGTGGTTGATCCTAACGCGTTCGATAACGCCCCCATGCTGGGTATTGAGAACCATTTAAATTTTTTCCATGCAAACAAGGAAGGCTTGCCACAGGCACTGGCACATGGGTTGGCGGTGTTTTTCAATTCAACCGTTATTGACGAATATTACCGGTGCTTCAGCGGTCACACGCAAGTCAATGCTACCGACCTAAAACTGATGAAGTATCCCAGCCGTGATGCTCTAATTGAAGTTGGCAATTGGGCAATGCAGCAAGGAGAACTCACGCAGACGATGATTGATACCAAGCTGGAGACTTTAGCTGAATGAGCAACAGGAATGATCACATTGAAGCTGCTCTCCAGATCATCGTTTCACTGGGGCTGCCACGAGCACAGCAGAATGAGCGTTCTGCTCTGTGTTTGCTGGCATTACTGAATCTTGCCCCGGGTAAAGCTTGGACTGATGCTGAAAATCCACTTATGGGTATCACGCCAATCATAGATTGGGTGCGAGAGCACTACGACAAGGAATATGCACCAAATACCCGCGAAACAATTCGTCGCCAAACAATGCATCAATTCCGCGATGCCGGTATTGCACTTTACAACCCCGACAGACCAGACCGCCCGGTAAACAGTCCAAAGGCAGTCTATCAAATCGAACCTGCTGCATTAGCTCTACTGCGTACCTTCAACACACCTGTATGGCATGACACGCTGTCAACTTATCTGGTCGATCGCGAAACTCTAGTAGCTCGCTATGCCATGGAACGGGAGCAGAATCGTGTTCCAGTTAATATTGCACCGGGGAAGAGAATCGCTCTTAGCCCCGGCGAGCACAGCGAGCTGATTCGAGCAATCATCGAAAACTTCGCTCCACGTTTCGCGCCGGGTAGCGCGCTAGTCTATGTTGGCGATACTGAAGATAAATGGGGTTACTTTGATGAAGACCTGCTAGCTAAACTGGGGGTCGATGTGGATTCACACGGTAAGATGCCTGATGTAGTGCTTTACTATACCGAGAAGAATTGGCTTGTTTTGATTGAATCAGTTACTAGTCACGGTCCTGTTGATGCCAAACGGCATAACGAACTCAGTAATCTGTTTGCCGAATCAAAACCTGGACTGGTTTATGTGAGTGCCTTCCCAAATCGTACTATTATGGGAAGATATCTTGGTGAAATCGCGTGGGAAACGGAAGTGTGGGTGGCTGATACACCATCACATCTAATCCATTTTGACGGCACGCGTTTTCTTGGACCATACAATGCGTTATGATAACGTAAGTTGCTACCTATGTGCGGTGCGATAAATTAAATTCACTCCTATACCCGCAGGTTGAGCAGCCCCGATAACTCGGGATCCAAATCGACTTGCCCGACCTACGTAGGGTGATACGTGTGTAGCAATAAATCAGTAAACCAATGAACTAAGGGAAAGGAGAATTGTTATGTCAGAATATGCAGTCCTTGGCAAAAGACTCCCTAGAGTCGATGCGCTTGAGAAAGTAACGGGTGCAGCGCAATACGGGGCTGATGTTCACTTGTCCGGTATGCTCTACGGCAAATTTGTTCGTAGCCAACACCCACATGCAAAGATTGTTAGTATTGATACAAGCGAAGCTGAGAAGCTGCCCGGTGTACGGGCTATCATCACCCAAGACGATGTTGAGAGCGGACGACGGGTCTTTGCTTCTGATAAAGTTTTGTATCTTGGCGAACCGATTGCAGCGGTTGCAGCGACGGATCCGGATATTGCAGAGGAAGCTGCGGACCTGATTCAGGTCAACTACGAGGTGTTATCCGTTGTTCAAGATGTGACTGAGGCTATCAAGCCAGAGGCACCGCGCCTGCACAGCGATGATACGAAAGATGGCCCCGCCCGTCGGGTGATTAGAACCGAATTGAGAAAACTGGAGCGTGACGAATCGCAGGACCACAGCGCGGAGATTGCCGAATTAAACGCACAATTGGAAGCCATCGCAGATGAGGTCTACTACAACGTCTCCGCTGAAACGCACACAGCAGTTGGCGATGTTGAGGAAGGTTTTGCCGAGTCGGATTTGGTTGTAGAGGATACGTATGTGATTCCACGAGTTCACCAAACCTACATGGAACCGCACGTTTCTGTTGCAGATGTCGATTCCACCGGCAAGGTTACGGTATGGGCAAGCACCCAAGGTCCGTTCGCGATCCGATCCGGCATCGCAGGCACCCTAGGCATTCCGCTTAATCAGGTGAACGTTATCGCGACCACAATGGGAGGCGGATTTGGCGGACGCTTTGGCGTCGCGCTCACACATGTTCCGGCGGTTCTACTCTCTCAGAAGACAGGTCGTCCTGTGAAGATTCAGATGACCCGTGAAGAGGAGTTTACCGATGGGCGGCCGGCACCGGGGTGCGTAATCACACTAAAAACAGGTGTCAAGAACGATGGTACAATCCTAGCCCGTCAAGCACTCGCCTTTTGGGATTCCGGTTCCGTATCGGGTGCATCGATCGGCAGTACCCTTCGAGTACGGGGTGTCTATAAGATTCCGCACCTAAAGGTTGATGCGTATGGTGTTTACACAAATAAGTCAGGCACCGCCGCCTACCGCGCACCAGGGACACCGCAAGCCGCCTTCGCTGGCGAATCGCAACTTGATGACATTGCGCGCAAACTCGGTATGGATCCTGTTGACTTTCGCCTCAAGAACATGCGTGAAGAGGGCGATCCCATCCCCGGTGGTGGTCAACGTGGTGGAGCCAGAGAGCCGAAGGTTGGCTACAAGGAAACCTTGCAGGCGGTCGCTGATGCCGTTGGCTGGCAGCACCGAACCACAGGTCCTAATCAGGGTTGGGGCGTCGCGATAGGTGACTGGACAAATGGTTGTGGGCCGGGTGGAATGTTCGTCTCTATCCACGAAGATGGCAGTGCACGAATTTTCCACGGCTCGATGGATATCAGTGGTACTGATACTGCGATTACCCAAATCGTTTCCGAAGTGTTGACCCTTCCTTACGAACAGGTTGCAATCACCCGTGGTGACACCGATTCGGCGCCTTATGCAACAGGCTCTGGCGGTAGCGTTGTTACCTTCACGATGGGGAATACCGCCAAGATTGCGGCTGAGGATACGCGCAAACGTATCCTTGAACTTGCTGCCGAAAGATTGAATACAGAGATCGATAACCTCAAGCTGGATGGGGGACAGGTGACCACAGTTGTCGGCGATCCACCGAAATCGATTGGATTTGGTGAATTGGCTGCGTACAGCCTCTCAACAACAGGTGGTCCCATCGTTGGCAAAGGTTCATTCGCACGGCAACCGACAACACCTGCCCTTGCAGCACAGATCGCTAAGGTAGAGGTCGATACGGAGACGGGCAGGATCAAGGTGCTCAAGATGGCGTCTTCACAGGATGTTGGCTTTGCTATCAACCCAATGTCAGTTGAGGGACAGATTGAGGGCGGTACGGTACAAGGCTATGCTTGGGCAACCATGGAAGAGATGCAGTATGATGAGAAAGGCAGCGTGAATCCGGGCTTCGTTGATTACCGCGTGCCGACCACCGCAGACCTGCCTACTGTGGAGTCAATCATCGTTGAAGTGGAAGCTCCCCAGGGGCCGTTCGGTGCAAAAGGTGTCGGTGAACCCCCTATTACGCCTACCTTAGCAACGATGGCAAATGCCGTCGCCGATGCAGTTGGTGTCCGGATAACGGAGCTCCCGATGACACCGGAGCGGGTTGTCAATGCTATTGGTAGTAACGGCAAGTGAACCGATATGCTGTAACGGCACATCGTTGTAGGGAACAACGATCGTTGTTCCCTACGATGCTTTGCCTTATTGGGATTGCCCTGTTTTACCATTTCCTC
This sequence comes from Candidatus Poribacteria bacterium, assembly GCA_965208425.1. Classification (GTDB taxonomy): domain Bacteria; phylum Poribacteria; class WGA-4E; order WGA-4E; family PCPOR2b; genus PCPOR2b. The sequence continues at coordinate 2,602,612 of OZ242335.1, forward strand.
ATTTTTGCACTGAAGTTCCAGCGGGACGATATGTGTATAGCATCAAAAGCTATCAAATTCTGTAATTGACAACCTATCAGATGGAAAAACTATGACTGTCAATGAACTCGTCGAGTGGGTCATTGATGCCCGCCAGCGCACCTTCGATATTGTTGCGGATCTCACCGATGAACAGATAATGAGTCCATACCTCTCTATTGTCAATCCGTTGTTGTGGGAAATTGGGCACGTCGCATGGTTTCAAGAGAAGTGGGTACTGCGAGATACATGTAAAGCGAAACCGATTCGTGATGATGCCGATGCCCTTTGGGATTCGATTGCTATTCCTCATGAGACACGGTGGGATTTGCCGTTGCCCTCTCGTGAAGGCACATTAGCGTATATGCGAGAAGTACGGGACCGAATTGTGGACAGGCTTCAGCGCGGGGAATCGAGTGAAGAATTTGCGTATTTTGTGCGTTATACCACTTACCATGAAGATATGCACAACGAGGCATTCACGTATACACGACAGACTTTGGAGTATCCACCGCCACGCTTTTCTGCTGTGCCTGAAGGTCATCGCGATGTCGGAGGCGGTCCATTGCAGGGTGATGCTCAAATCCCCGGTGGCACGTTGATGCTAGGTGCTGCTCCTGACGAACCGTTTGTGTTTGACAATGAGAAGTGGGCACACCCGGTTAAAATCGAGCCGTTCGCTATTGCACGTGCCGCTGTGACTCAATCCGAGTTTGCAGCGTTCACCGAAGATAAGGGTTATCTTCGCAAGGAGTTGTGGAGCACGGAGGGCTGGGAGTGGCGCGAATCGGTAGATGCAACGCAGCCTGTCTACTGGAAAACTTCAGATAATAGCTGGCTGCGTCGGCATTTCGATAAATGGGCCCCACTTGAGCCACATCTCCCAATCATTCATATCAACTATTATGAGGCTGAAGCCTACTGCCGTTGGGCGAAGCGCAGGCTGCCAACGGAAGCGGAATGGGAGGCAGCGGCTGCTGCCGAACCGAACCTAGCAGGAGACGGATTGTCTTCACAGAAACGTCGCTTCCCTTGGGGCGATGAACCCCCAACGCCGGAATATGCCAACCTTGACTGGGGGGCAATGGGTTGCGTTGATGTAGGAGCATGCCCAAAAAGCGATAGTGCTTTCGGCTGTCGGCAGATGATTGGTAACGTTTGGGAATGGACCAGGACCCCCTTCCGCCCCTATCCGGGCTTTGAAATTGACCCATACAAAGAATATTCGGAACCGTGGTTTGAAACCCGTAAAGTATTGCGTGGTGGTTGCTGGACGACCCGCTCGCGTCTCCTCCGAAATACATGGCGTAACTTTTATACGCCAGAGCGGCGGGATGTCTTGGCGGGATTTCGTACCTGTGCAATTTGAGCAATTCGTTGATTCATTGCTGTTCTTGTCTGAATCAGGATTTACAGGATTTACAGGATAACCCTCAATCCCTGAACTGATGTGAGAGGGTTCGGGATTCGAGAGGTCAATATAGTCTGTAGGTTGGGTTGAACGATAGCCGCAAAACCGATCCCCCTTGCTACGACCCGTGCTTGAGGCAATTCTGATTGACACCTCACATATAGCGTGAAGCCCAACTCTTGATGGCAGTTGAGGTGAGGCGTTGGATTTCACTAGTTCTAGCCGCCCCGCGCGGTTTGTCAGCAGCACACTTGAGGTGGTTAGGGAGTGGAGATTAGCCGTTCAACCCAACCTACGGGCTATTTATGAGCACTCTCACTTACATATAGACACTACGAAAAGCCGACATTCATGTGTATGGCTCAGTGTTCATTACCTCTATCCCTTTGGAAAATTGATGATAAAACAAGGGTTACCAGACGGCCTCAACCTAATTAAGGCACCTAATCACCATCTGCAGCAATCGTTAAAAGACGCGGTTGTAGATGGATTTCAAAAGACTCCCAAAAGTATTCCACCCCTCTTCTTTTACGATACGCCCGGTTCTCAGCTTTTTGAGCAGATTTGCAAACTTCCCGAATATTATCCAACACGGACTGAGCACCAAATCTTGACGGACCATGCGCCGGACATCATCGAAACAGTCACCAGCGAAGTCGAACTTGTTGAGCTTGGCAGCGGAAGTGCTGCCAAAACGCGGATTCTTATTAACGCAATACTTGCAGATCAATCCCACCTCCACTACATACCGACCGACATTTCCACCGACTTTCTGATTGAATCGTCAATTGTTCTCAAAAATGAGTATGAGCGGTTATCGATCACGGCGATTGCTGCGGAGCACAGCGATGCGCTCCGTTTATTACCTGATGGGGGCAATCAGTCCCGTCTTTTTCTGTTCCTCGGAAGCAACATCGGTAACTTTGAGCCGGAAGCAGCGATTGAGTTCATCGGACAGATTCGCTGTCAAATGCGTGAGGAGGATCGCCTGCTGATAGGATTTGATCTGGTGAAAGACCATCAGGTGCTTTTCGACGCTTACAACGACAAGGCAGGGGTAACAGCAGAGTTCAACAAAAACCTGTTGATGCGGATTAACGGCGAATTGGGAGGAGATTTCAAACTCGATCTGTTCAATCATTACGCGCCGTTTGTTGAGGAACATTCTCGCATCGAAATGCGGCTGATCAGTCGGTGCGATCAGGGGGTTTATGTGGAGCGTCTTGGACAAAGATTCGATTTTGCAGCAGATGAATACATCCATACAGAAAACAGCTACAAGTATACGCTTGAAGGGTTTGATTCTCTTTGTGAAGCGGCGGGTATGAAAATGCAGAAACACTGGCTTGATGAGCGCAGTTGGTTTGCGGTGGGGGTGTTTCGGAAAGCTGGGAGAGGATAGGTGTATGAACGATAGTAAAATTGTACTGAGAGATGTCGAGATGCGTTTTGGTGATGTTGTTGCACTCCATTCGACCAATCTGCAGATCGCGGCGGGGCAAACAACGGTGCTGATCGGTCCAAGCGGTTGTGGTAAATCGACGATTCTGCGGCTAATCATCGGTTTGTTAACGCCAACGTCCGGGACGGTCGAATTTGAGGGAGCACCGGTTTCGCAGAACAATATCCTTGCATTACGGCGTCGGATGGGTTACGTGATTCAGGAGGGTGGGCTATTTCCGCATCTGACCGCCGCCCAAAATGTGGGCCTCATGGCACGGCATCTCCAACCCACCCTTCCAGAGGACGAACTTCAGATCAAATTAGACGAACTCTGTGAGTTGACGCGTTTCCCCAAGAAAGGGCTTGCTCGTTATACCGTTGAACTCTCTGGCGGACAGCGTCAGCGTGTCAGTTTGATGCGGGCACTTGCTTTAGACCCCGATGTGCTGTTGCTTGACGAACCGCTCGGAGCACTAGACCCGATGGTTCGCGCCTCCCTACAAACAGAGTTGAAAGAAATTTTCAATCGCCTCGGTAAAACCGTTATTCTCGTTACCCATGATATGGCAGAAGCCGGTTATATCGGAGATAGCATCGTCCTGATGCGAGAGGGCCGAATTGTCCAACATGGAACACTTGATGACCTTCGAGAACGCCCAACTGACGGTTTTGTTGCGGAATTCATCACCGCGCAACGAAGTCTGGTCCAGCTGTAAGGTAGGGCATAAAAAAGATGAAAAAACAACAAGAACCAATCGGCAAACGGCAAAATAACTCACGTTTCACGTCTCACGCATCAAGCATCACGTTGTATACACTATCTCTCTTTCTGTTGATCTATACCTTACCTTCTGTCGATGCCCAGACGATCAGCATTGGCTCCAAGCGGTTCACAGAGTCCTATGTCTTAGGTGAGATAGCAAAGAAATTGCTGGAGGATGCCGGATACCGTGTAGAACTCAAGCAGGGGATGGGCGGCACAATTATCGTGTGGGAGGCATTGAAGAACGGCGACATCGCCATGTATCCTGACTACACCGGCACAATCCAAGAAACGATCTTAAAATCTGCGACCCCAATGACTTCTGAGCAGATGCGGAGTACGCTCACCGAGCACGGTATCGGTATGGCAGGCGAGTTAGGCTTTAACAATACCTATGCTTTTGCCATGCGCCGAGCACATAGCGAGTCTGAAAATATACGAAAAATTTCAGACCTGCAGGACCACCCAAATCTCAAAGCGGGATTTACGCATGAGTTTCTGGAACGCGCGGACGGTTGGACACCGTTGAGCCAGCGTTACAGTTTGCAGCTTAAACCGCGCGGGATGGAACATGCCTTGGCATACGTCGCTCTGAACAACGGTGAGATTGATCTGATGGATGCCTACTCCACCGATGCGAAGCTGGCTGAGTACGATCTGACCGTGTTGGAAGATGATTTGCATTTTTTCCCGAAGTACAACGCCGTGTTCTTGTACCGGTTGGACACCGAGCAGGCAGCTATTGACGCAATTCATAAATTGGAAGGCACCATTGATGAAAAGCTGATGACACGATTGAACGCCGAGGCTGAACGCACAAACAACTTCACAGCCGCTGCCTCGCTTTACTTCAGTAAAGTAGAACACAGGACGGTAGAAGTCGCCTCCGAGTCCTTTGTGTCTAAGTTGGTGCGGTGGACGGGGCGACATCTGATGCTCGTTGGTATTTCAATGGCGGTTGCGATTTTAGTTAGCATTCCACTCGGTATACGCGCTAGCCGCCCCGGAATACTCAGTCAGATCATCATTGGGGTGCCGGGAATCATGCAAACCATACCATCGCTGGCACTGCTTGCACTACTGGTGCCCGTGCCGCTGCTTGGCATAAGTCCGGCAACAGCGATTGTCGCACTTTTTCTCTATAGCCTCTTACCGATTGTGCGGAATACTGCTACTGGGCTTCAGAACATTCCAACGCCGTTGCGGGAATCTGCGGCTGCACTTGGGCTTGAATCCACTGCCCAGCTGACGAAGGTGTATTTGCCGATGGCATCGCGGACGATTCTTGCCGGTGTCAAGACAAGTGCGATCATCAACGTTGGAACGGCTACGCTCGCTGCACTTATCGGAGCGGGTGGACTCGGGGAACCAATTATCAGCGGGCTGGCTCTCAACAATGCCGAGGTTATCTTACAGGGGGCTATTCCGGCAGCGTTGTTGGCAGTTTTGGTTCAGGTGTGCTTTGATGGTCTAGACCGCGTGATTATTCCGAAGGGGTTGCGTCTGGCGGCCTCCCAACAAGCTGCAGCAGGGGAGTAAGCCGAAGTTTTTATAGTAGATTTTAGAATTAATGTGACACTCCAAATCGGCGCAGTTGGAAACAGCACCTACTAGGTGGAGGGCGAAAGTGTCTGTTTATTTTTTGAATTCATTATAATAGAAAGAAAGATTGGAGGAGAGAATGGATTGGGAAATCAGGAAGAGAGGGCGTGTGACTTACTATCGTAAGAATACCAATGATGTTTTTTCGGATCTGGTTGTTGAAACGCTTGATAATGGCGACCTAAAAATCCGCTTTGTCGGCATGACCGGCGCACTCGCAGCGACCAACGAATTAGGGTTAGACGAGGTAGCGAGCATGGACCCGGAAAAGGAGATACCGCGTATTTTTGACACGTGGGAGATGTACGTGCGTGAGGCGGGGATTTGTGATTCTCTAGCGGAACTAGATTTCTTGGAGGTTCATTCCTTTGGGGCTGCCCCCAAAGAACCCCATCCGTTGGTCGAGCCGGAGGGTTACGCAGCGGAAAAGGAGCGTATCCGCCAAGCTTATGCACAGGCTTATGCTGCTTACTGGAAGGAAAAAATGCCGGAAAGTGGGTTGCCGGTGCGGTTTACAGTCTATCTGGAAGAACTTCCGGATACTGCTGCTAGCTACGAATTTGGAGCAGTGGCACTCTACCAAAAGGCAGCAGAGTGAGTTGCACTAACCAATTCTCCTGAGGTAACTTCTGAGAAAATATCTTTCAAAATCGTTTCTGTAACACCAATTGGCTCTGGACGTTCTGGAGAGAAAGACTCGTTTGCAGGTCCAATCCCAAGGAACTGTGTTTTTTATTGTAGCTTTTCGCAGCGATCCGGGCGTCGATTGCACTGACAACGTGATTTAGAAGTGCAATTCCTAGATAAGTCTTCGCCAACTGGAATTTGTCATTGGCATCCATCCGCATTTCAAAGGCTTCCAAACGTGCCTCGGAGGCAGGTACTTCCTTCGCAGGGCGGTCTTTGAACGCCTCCCCATCTCGTTTCCAATGCCATTTTCCCGTGCGTGCTCGCGTAGCTTCCGAATCATACTGATGATTCCAGTTTTCATATTGCGTTGCGTGCTCAAAGTCTTCGATAGGGTCCCAGTAATCGATTCTTGTCGGTCCTTCAAAAACAATGTTATCTCTTACCAAGTCTCTATAATCCTCCCGAAGGTTTCGCGCGCTGTTGCGTGTCATGAAATAGGCGGCAAGCAATCCCACCTCCGCCGCAATCTGGAGATAGCCACGTTTCGCACCGATGTAGAGCTGGCCCGAACCGGGGACAAGTGCCGAGTACAGAAACGCTTTTGTTGGAGATTTTGTCGGTTCCAGATTCAGCGGTCCCTGATGTTTCTCAATGGTTGGAATTTCGCTTTGATCGGTCGGCAGTGTTTGCGTAGCCATCGCAGAGGTTAGTCGAAAAGATGTGCCTTGAAAAGTTTCAGGTGATTTTTCTAAGAGAGTTAAAACTTGGGAGGGGTATTCAGCGGTAGATCCCTTTGATGCAATTCCCATCTCTACGGAGATCTCAATACCCAGAAGCACCACGAACAAGATCCAGCATATATGTTTCATTCTTTTTCCTTTGTAGTTGGTTACAGATTTTATCAGCCCCAACCTAAAGTGGTAACTTTGGGAACGCTTAGAATTGTAGGATGAGAGCAAAGACATTTAGACGCTGCTGTTCTGGACCGCCGCCGGGAAGTTGTGCGAAGTCTAGTTGATAGTTTAGCAATCGAACCCCTAAACCGTAGGTCAAATGGTCAGTGAAGTTAAGTAGATCAATACCGGGTTCTTCCTTGTAGCCGACACGGAGCGCTAAGAAGCTTCCCAGCCAATATTCCAGTCCAATACTTTTCTGCAGGTGTCTCCATTCCAAAGCGTATACGCCAATGCCCCGGTCCGAACGCGCACTTGCAAGTTCTTCAGATGTGAATTCAGGCTGCTGTTCCTGTTCTTCCGTTGGTCCCAGTTCATTACTTATTTGTCGAGCTAACTCCATCCTTAATTCGTCCTCATCCTTTCGCAATTGATCGATAGATGCGGTTAGATCACCAATCAATCGGATCCGATGATGTCCTTGACTGTAGAGAGTTGCCGCCGTACCGAATCTAAACATACGAGGAAGTGGGTCACTCTGGTTTTCATCTATGAAATGTATTTGTGTTCCCCAGTTCTGTACAGCCGCACCGACCTGAATGGGAATCAGTGTTAAGGGCAGTTCGTATTGCAAGCCGAGATCTACAGCGTACGCCCGTGCGCCTACTTCTCCCAATTTTAGGGAGATAACTTTGCCGCTGATGCCTCCTAACAATCTTTCTGCCAATTTATCCGCATAAGAGACTGTCCACACCCAGTTTGTTCCCAGATTTTCGGTCCGTATCGGTTCTGGAGAATCGATTGTTACATCGATTGTTCCCTGTCCTTCAAGCTGAAGCATAGTGCCGAGTGTTCCCGCATCGCCGAGCGGCAAAGCGCCGGCGAAGAAAGCATAGTATAACCCCTCTCCAGCCTCTCCGAAAAGTTGAGCGCGGTCCACATACGAAATCGCAGCCTGTTTCCTTTCCATAACGCCAAGACCACTCGGATTCCATAAAGCAGCTGTAACATCGTTATTAATTGCTGAAAACGCATCGCCTAATGCAGCAGCTCGCGTGCCACCGCCGAGCTTGAGGATTGGAGCAGCAGTTGTCCCAGGTCCCGCTGATACAGGAAGGGCAATAGCAATTGTCATAAATAGTAGTAGAACAACTGTAGATAACATATCTACTCGCTTCATATTTGAAATCTCCTTACATCATGTTCTAAGGGAGTGATAAAACTTTAACATTTATAGTAGATTTTAGAATTAATGAGACACTCCAAATCGGCGCAGTTGGAAACAGCGCCTACCAAACATGGAGAGCGAAAGTGTCTATTTATTTTTTGAATTCACTATATAACCGCTCCAAACGGAAAATGGCTTGCCTAAGTTTACAAAATTGTGAAAGTAAAGACGAGGGAACGAGAAAACTTTCTCCCATGAGTATCTCTTTTAACCTACTCTTCCTCTTTTTCTACGAAGTCAAGCGCAGCTGAATTCATGCAGTAACGCAGCCCTGTGGGTGGGGGGCCATCATTAAAAATATGACCAAGGTGTGCGTCGCATCGATCGCACATAGCCTCCGTCCTGATCATACCGTAACTGGCATCGGTTTCCGTTTCAATGTTATCTTCGGAAATCGGTGCCCAAAAGCTGGGCCAACCTGTGCCAGAATCAAACTTGGTTTCTGAACTGAATAGTTCAACGCCACAACAGACACATCGGTACACCCCGTTGCCTTTCGCGTTATTGTATTTACCGGTGAAGGCGCGTTCCGTGCCTTTTTGACGGGTCACATAATACTGCTCTGGGGTTAGTTGCTGCTGCCATTCTGCTTCTGTTTTTCGTATTTTCTCAGACATGTGTATTCCTTTCTGTTGTGCCTACCTTAGTTGGGGTAAATAGATTTTCTATAGGTCTAATCTATATGTAAAATAATCTCGTCTCCATCGACAGTGACAGGGTAGGTCTTGACCCGCATACGTGAATCATAAAGTGCCGTTCCGGTTTTGATGTCAAATTCCCATTGATGCCAAGAACACTTGATAATCTCGCCTTCACGTTCAAAATCGGTGTGATAGGTTCCGTCGGAAATTACGTGTGGTCGAAGTCGTCCTTGACAGAGGGGACCGCCTTTGTGCGGGCACATGTTTCGTAGTGCATAAAACGTCCCGTCCACGTTAAACACACCAATGCCTCCCTTGCCTCCTACCGGTACAATTTTCCGTTCGCCGGGGGGCAAATCGTCAACTTTTGCAACTACATGACGCTGCATTACAAATTTACCCTTTCACTATATCATATCAGAAAGTTGCTCTAACTTAAATAGTGGTCCACGCCGCAAGATACCCAACAATCGTACCGAAGTATCGCCAATTGTCGGCTTGATAGTAGTTCCTGTCTGCCTAAAAACAATATATCCCTTTTGAAAATCTAGGGTCTTTATCCGCAACTTAAACCTTTCTGACGAAAACTGACTCAGATCAAGCATATATACTTCATATCGGCGTCCTGCTTTCTGTATATCAGACAGGCTTGCACGAACCAAATGAATAAGCCGGCTATCCATCAGTTCCTTGATAGTGCTGTATTCTTTAGGATGGTCTTCTCTGTCGCGAAAGTCGATCCGAAAAAAGGTGCAGTTTTTTTCCTCACAAAATGATCGAATCTGCTGGAGACCTTTAATCCTATTTGACGTATCTTCAATTGACGCAGCGTCTTCTTCCAATTCCGCAATTTTTACTTTTGCGGCCTCACCCGCGGCTTGTCCCACATCTTGGACACCAACACGTCGGGCCTTTTCTCTTGTTCGTGCTCGACTTATTGCATCAGCACTTAAAGAGAGATAGTCCCGTGGAACTGCCCCAGACGCGAGAACTAGGCGATCAAGTGCTGTAGGGGATAAAATACTTGACAAAGATGAAATTCCAACATGCGTAGCGTAACTCAAGAAGACTTGTTCAAGGAAGGTCTTAGCTCGTGAAGGCTCCTCCAGTGTTACATCCAAATCGATGTGATCGGCATCGTGTCCAGTTTGTAGACCGAGGGGAGGCTTGTCTTGAAACCAGCGCGTGAGGTGTCTAATTCCCGCGACTTTGAGCCACGCATCAGAATCGCGCACCGCACCGTGGACCAAATCCAAGAGTTTGGGCTGTTTTGCACTTGGTAAATAGTGAAGATCGTCCAGGAAGATGTAGAGTCGAGTTGCGTTTGTATCAGTAAATCGGCGAATAACGTTTTGTATATTGGGTACAAGCCTGCTTACTTCATTAGCAGAGATTTCTTGCTTTGCCAGCAGCCTATCGGTATCATCTCGCAATCTTAAGATTAGGGTTAGGAGGTGGGGCGTTCTTTCTTTGTTTGAATAAAAAACTTGCATCCGTTGGCACACATTAGAGCAAATCCACACAAATATCCTGTTGATGGGTTCACTACGATATGTTTGTATATTGATCCAAGAAGATAGGTAGCCCTGATTTTCAACACGTTTTTTTGCTTCAACCATCAGAGCTGTTTTTCCTGTACCTCGTCTGCCAAAAATAAGATGATGCCGAGATGTGGTAGCCGCTAATATATTCTGGGCTGTATCAGGAACATAAGATAAACTTGGTTGAGTTTCGGATGTTCGAGATCGAGCAGTTAATACGTCAATAAGTTCTGTAGTTTTCGGATTTTGGACCCCACCCTTGAGACGGTCCATCGCGTCTTTTTCCTCTCGTTCAACCTTACGTACTACCACAAAACCATCAAACCCTTGTTGGGCAAGTTCCGTATCGAGAGAATTACCAAGCTTCGCAGCCGTATCGAAATTATCTTCAGTAACGTGCACAACGAAGATGCTTTCTTCTGGATAGTCCCGTCTTTCGATTGACTGTAGTTGAATGCCAATTTCAGAAAATCGGTTTTTGATGGAAGTCTCTGTATCTATCGGAAGTTGTAATTGTGTCATAGTATGCACCCCTGGTTTTGTAGGAAAGTACGAGTTGTAGACAGTAATAGGTCTGCGTTCTCTTTAAGATTAAGAGCATGGAGTCTCCATGCTTTGTCTGACTTTGGATATGGTTCATAATCAGCACGATTCCTAAGCTCACGGGCATCTTTTAGTATATTCTGCCAATTGAGATCAGAGTCGAAACGTAGCTTATATTTTGGGAGTTCGCTGTGCTGTTCATGATCGTCGCCCTGATGGCTTACGAACACATATGCTCGCATTGCGTGATACATTGAATAATAGTATCGACTTACAGCACTTCGATAGAGAGGAGGTTTAGAGTTTAGAAATTTATTGGCGTCATGTCGATGTGCATAGGCAAAATACCATCGATCTGCAGCAGCTTTGTTTATCAACTCGGATATCGTTTGTCCCGAATCCTTCTGGAGAGATATGCCTTCTTTCCAATTATTTATCTGTACCTTGGTGGCTTCCGCTAAGCGAATCAGACGCTTATCAGGAAGAACTTTTGGCATGAATTAACTCCATCAGTCAAAAAGTGACTCATGTTGGTCGTAGAAAGTTTTCTACCACCAGCATAAGCCATTGAGAGCGCAAAACAGTTGTTTGATAAGGTTTCAGCACCAACAAAACGTTTCGCTTATCGTATATTACGCTGCACGTCCCACAACCGCATCCGCCCTCTTCAGCCGATGTGCATAGAGTTCGCAGGCATTTTCAACAAAAACACGCCGCTTGAGCTCTGAGGAAATTCCGGGTAGCACACTAGTGGGATCATCCCAATCCCAGTGGGGATAATCGCTCGCATAAACAAGGATTTCATCGGCATGTAGCCATTCGAGGAACTTATTTCGGTCCGCACGGGTTGGCGGTTGTTCCATTGGCTGGGAACCAAAGCGGATGTGCTCACGAATATATTCACTCGGCAGTTTCTTGACCCATGGTGTATAATCCCGTGTTGCTTTCCAGTCGGCATCCATGTGCCACATCAATCCCGGCACCCAAAAGGTATCGTGTTCGATGAAGAGGAACATAAAATTCGGAAACTTCTCAAAGACCCCCTCACAGATCAAGCTGACTGTATGCGCCATCGCGATCTGCGGACGTGCCATACGCATCTCCAGATAGTATGACGGAAAACCTGCGGCAGTTGGGGCGTTGGCAATGCCAGAACCTTCGGCACCGAAGTGAACGCACATTGGCAAGCCGTGTTCTTGTGCAGCTTCATAGATCGGATGATAAAACCGATTACCGAAGGGCATGCGTGCACCGGCAGGCATAATCACCTGAAAAACCGATGGATGTTCGCCAAGGCGATGAATCTCTTCGGCTGCCTGTTGTGGATCCGTCGGAGCGATCGCGATAGAGGCTTTGAAGCGGGAGTCCGCCTTAATCCAAGTCTCAAGTGTCCAGTCGTTGAAGGCGCGACACATTGCTGCACCATAATCGGAATTTGGATGGACCGCAGCACCGTAAACAGTAGAACCCGACAGCACAGCTATATCAATCCCATGGACATCTAGGTGCTTTTCTCGTGCGAGGTCGATGTTGCCACCGGGATGTTCCTCTTGACCCTCCCACAACTCAGCGCGGACACCTCCGCGCGGCATGTTTGTATATCCGCCCCCGGGCATCATCATACCAAAATCTTTGATGTGTTCTACATAATGCCGAGGCAGGTAGGAGAACAGATCTTCCTGCTTCTTCGTCGAATGGTGTAAATCACAGTCAATAATGTTGATTGTCTGTGTGTCAATAGCAGATTGGTTTTGTGCGGTCTCCATAAAATCTCCTGTCACTATCAGAAATTGAGTCCTGTGGTGTGAACCTAAATCTTGGACTTGCCGTTGTATAATCTGTTATAATTCATCATTACGACTGACCTGTTGCACGCGGACATTCTTTTGTCACGTCTTGGCGGTTTGGGATTGCCATACCTAGAAGGTAAACACACCTTGAATGGAGGTGAAGGGATAGAATCTGGCAACCTCGTGGACTCCCCGGGATTTGTTCATAGTAATAATACCCTACAGAAGATGTAGATTCAAGTATTGTAAACAATTACTTCGAAATAAAAGATAAAAGGAATCTCTCCAGAATCAATCCAACCTATATCAGATACGAATCGCAGAGCGAAGAAAATGGAGGACAACCAATGAATGTTGCAGAGTTGTTTGTGAAGTGTTTAGAGACTGAAGAGGTGGAATATGTATTCGGTGTCCCAGGCGAGGAAAATGCACATTTTATGTTGGCATTAGAGGACTCTTCAATACCATTTATCCTTACCCGTCATGAACAGGGTGCTGCGTTTATGGCAGATGTCTACGGTAGATTGACCGGCAGAGCCAGTGTTTGTCTGGGAACGCTGGGACCGGGGGCAACCAATCTGATGACCGGGGTTGCTGATGCTAACATGGATCGTGCACCGGTAGTTGCGATTACTGGACAGGCTGACAGTCGCCGACAACACAAAGAAAGCCACCAGAATATGGATGTTGTAGGCATGTTCCAGCCGGTCACCAAATGGGCAAGCCCCATCATTAACCCGGAAAATATCCCTGAAGTAGTTCGTAAAGCTTTTAAGCTAGCCGAAACGGAAAAGCCGGGGGCCTGCCACATTGAACTCGCAGAAGACATTGCTTCCCAACCAACAAAGAATATTCCCATTCCAAGGCAGCGTCTCCGCCGCGCCGTGCCGGATGATAAGATTGTCGACCAAGCTATGGATTTGATTCGTCAAGCGAAACGCCCGGTGATTCTTGCGGGTAATGGTGCTATCCGCAAGCGAGCAAGCAAGCAGTTGCGCGAGTTTGCCGAAGCTACGAACATTGGCGTTATTAACACTTTTATGGGAAAGGGCGCGGTTTCTCGTCATGCTCCCTACAGTTTATTTACTATTGGCTTGCAGGCGAAAGATCTCGTTGCTTGTGCGATTGATGCTGCTGATTTGGTGATAACCCTAGGCTACGATCTGGTGGAATATCATCCCCGTCTGTGGAATCATGGAAGCCACAAGAAAATCGTGCACATCGACTTCTTGCCAGCAGAGGTAGACGAAGATTACCGCGTTGATATCGAGGTTGTCGGAGATCTCGCGCACACCCTGTGGATGCTCAATGAGCGTGTTAAAGATAGCCCCCTCCGGTTCGATGGTCATCAGCACGAAACTATTCGAGAGGAGATGTTGGCTGAATTTTCCAGCCACAAAGACGATGCGACCGTTGGGATCATCCGCCCTCAAAAGGCACTCTGGGATGTGCGGGAAGCGTTAGGTCCTCATGATATTTTGTTGAGCGATGTGGGCGCGCATAAAATGTGGGTCGCCCGGTATTATCAATGCGACGAGCCAAATACCTGCTTCATCTCTAACGGCTTCTGCTCTATGGGATTTGCGCTGCCGGGTGCTATCGCGGCGAAGATGGTATTTCCAGATCGCCGCGTACTCGCTATCTGTGGGGACGGTGGTTTCTTGATGAATGTTCAGGAGATGGAAACCGCTAAACGTTTGGGAACAAACATTGCGGCTATGGTCTGGGAGGATGGTGGTTACGGGTTGATCTCTTGGAAACAGGACAACCAGTTCAACCGCCACACTAATCTCTCGTTCAGCAACCCGGATTTTGTTAAGTTAGCAGAATCCTTCGGTTGGGAGGGGATTCGGGTCGAGAACGCTGTGGACCTCGCTCCCGCTTTGGACAAGGCTTTTCGTACTGATAGCCCGTCACTTATTGTCATTCCAATTGATTACCGGGAAAATTCCCTGTTGACAGAGCGTTTGGGAAATATTGCTTGCCCGATATAACCGATTGGCTCATCATATTAAAAGAAAGTACAAAGCATAAAAAGCGTAAAACGTAATGCGTAAAACGTGACACTGCTTTGTTCATTGGTTCATTAGTCCATTGGTTCATTCATAAATGAGTAAACTCATGAACTCAATCGGTTTCTGTTGCACCATATTCTTTACATGAACCAACCGATTTTAGGGTTGACGGAGTTTGTAGGTCATGGTATAGTCATTTTCTGTTTTGTTGTGCAAACTGTATGAAGATTAAGTATTTAAATCGGTAATCCCGGTTTTCCTCGAAACATACGTTAGGCGCGGTTTGCAACCGCGCTGGTGTCGATAGCAAATTACCGAATTATTTTTTTATCTTCACTTATGGTGAATTCTAAAAATAAGTGGACATTTACCAATGCGCGAAGCTGCCAAAGTCCCCCTGATAAGGGGGATTTAGGGGGTTGACTGTGCAGTGGGAGTGTCTCATTAATTCTAAGGTCTACTATAGTTTGCCATTGTACAACTTTACGCACAGAATCAATAGTTAGTAAGAATCAAAACTGACAATGCGAACTGAATACCAATTCGACTACACCAAAGCCAAACCGAACCGTTTTACGTCGCAAATTGGGCAGGACCAGTTAGTGATCGTTCTTGATCCGGATGTTGCCGCTGTCTTCAAAACTACTGAATCCGTGAATCAGGTATTGCGGTCAATCATCACTTTAATGACCAAGATGCAAAAAGGTATTAACTAAATTTTGTATTCTGTTTCATGATCCTTGCAAGCCGCTATCTAGTTCTACACAATCATACAGCCACTTTTCGCCGCTTATATAACCGGAGGAGAAACAAATGCACGTAGGCACACAGCAATTTAACACATCAGATGAAGATCTGGAATACTTGGCAAGGCACGGGGTTTTCAACAAGAATGAAAATTTTATCACATTTCACCGGGCTTATGGCTGGGATGTGAAGGAGTTGAAGGAGAAAAAGGAGAAGTGTGCTAGATTCGGTGTTGACATGGAGATGGTTGCAATTCCCCTTGCTCACCTGAATGTCAACGGGGGTGGCATCCCTAACTTCATGCTCGGAAACTATGAAGAGGGCGATAAGGAGATCGAGCTGGTCTGCAATATGATTAAACAGGCAGCCGAAGCTGAGATACCAGCAATTAAGTACTTCCTTTGTGCATTGGAGAACCAACGCACGGAGAGCAAACCGCCCGGACGGGGAGGTTCTCAGTACAGCACTTGGAATCTGGAGGAAGCGGACTCCACCACACCGAGATTTGATGAGCCGGTCACCGCCGAAATGAACTGGGCACGGATTACGTACTTCCTTGAACGCGTCATACCCGTAGCAACCGAGTACAAGATCCGAATGGCTTGCCACCCGTGCGATCCGTGGCTGCCACCCGGCTACAAGGGTGTTGACCGGGTAATGGGAGGATTCGAGGGGTTCAAGCGTTTCATTGAGATCTGTCCCAGTCCCTATCACGGCGTGAACCTGTGCCTCGGTTGTATGGCAGAAAGTGTGACGGATCCCCGCAATGAGGTTCCTGATATTATCCGCTACTTCGGTTCTCGAAAAAAGATATTCCTCTGTCACTTCCGCAACATTGTAGGTGCCCGCAATAAGTTTCAGGAGGTTTGGCCCGACGAAGGCGTAATGAATATGCGCTGGAATATGAAGGCACTCAAAGAGGTTGAATATCCACACATGGTTGTTCCTGATCACGCACCGGGGCATAAAGATCCGGAGAGTGGTCGTCAGGCATTCGCATACGAATTCGGCTACATCAAAGCGATGATGCAGGCGGTCATGGATGAGGATTAAATTTCGAGTTTATTCCACAGACAGCAGTTTATAGGCACAAACGGGAACAACGCGAGGATTCAGAAGGCAGAGATATGTCCAACAATCCATTACCTCCTCACGGACGCAATTGGGAAAAAGTCAAAGCCGAGATGGAAGTCGCCCAAGAGGAGGACTCCCCTTGGTACAATGAGCGTATGTTCATTGGAGGAAGCTACTTTGGTGGGGAAGATGTCGTGAAGGTGGCGAACGAGGCGTATCAGATGTATATCAATTATAACGCGCTCTATGCCACTAAGATATTTCCCAGTCTTGTCGGCTACGAAACTGACATTGTTAGTGCGCTACTAGAAATGATGAATGCACCGATGAGGGCGAGTGGTAGTATTACCACCGGCGGCACCGAGAGCTTGATTATGGCAGTGAAGACCGCACACGCATGGGCTCACGACCATCGTCCGGGGGCGACTGTACCCGAAATTGTAGTGCCTCATGCGGCGCATCCTGCCTTCGATAAGACAGCGCATTTAATGGGAATTAAGGCTGTGCGTATAACCCAGAGCCCTGATTTTCGTGCAGATGTCGAAGCGATTGAACGCACTATCAATGACAACACCATCATGCTTGCAGCATCTGCTCCTTCTTACCCTTTTGGTGTTACTGATCCCATCTCCGAAATTGCTGCCCTTGCTGAGAAATACGGCCTGTGGCTGCATGTGGATGCCTGCCACGGCGGCTTCATCTTCCCGTTTGCGCGTAAATTAGGCTATCCCATTCCTGACTACGACTTTGCGGTTCCCTATGTCACTTCAATCTCTGTGGATGTGCACAAGTTGGGCTATGCCAATAAGGGGGTATCTGCGCTGCTACTGCGCGATACTAGCTTGGAGACCTATCAGCGATATGCTTTTGAGGATTGGCCCCCTGGTATGTATTCCACGCAGAATTTGATGGGTTCGCGTTCCGGTGGTGGACTGGCCTCCGCTTGGGCGGTGCTGAACTACCTTGGGGAAGACGGTTATCTTGAACGTGTGAGCAAGATTCTTGATACCAGAGTACGATTCCTTGATGGCATCCGGGAGATCGATGGATTGGAGATTTGGGGCAAGCCAGAAGCATACCTTATCGCCTTCGGTTCCAATACCTTCGATATTTTTGCGGTTGATGAAGGTATGGCAGAACGTGGTTGGTTAGCCAGCCGCCTGATAGATCCGCCAGCTATCCATCTGTTCTTGGACATGTCACATACATCCATTGTGGATGATTATCTGCACGATTTGACTGAGGTTGTAAACGCGGTAAAGTCCGGGAAACTTCAGAGCAGGGAAAAGGGTGCTTTATACTCAAGATGATCCACTGGATTAATTTCTCACGTTTACTCTGTGAAATGTAATATAGGACATAGGAGGTATTAAACACCATGACACCCGAGGTAGCACTTGAGAAACAGAATCAGTTGACTAAAGATGGATATTGTGTCGTTGACGATATCTTGCCCCAAGATTTTCTCGAAGAATTACGCCAAACGTCGGACCGGCTACTCGACGCTGTGGAACATCCACCACATTGGAAGTATCAGGGATCGGACCTTCACGTAAGGGGAATTGATGAGTCAGCAATTGACCGACTCATCCACTGGCAGCCGACATGGGATGCCATGCGGGATCTGGGCTTGGGTGATTTCAAGTCGACCGGCGGATTCATTATCCTGAGCAAACCACCGGGCGGACCGCCGCTCTACTGGCATCAAGATTGGATGGGTTGGAACGATCCAATCAGCACCGCTCCGTGGCCCCAGTATCTATTTCTCTCGTACTATCTGATCGATACCACCCTTGAAAACGGCTGTTTTCGGATTATTCCCGGTACGCACTTGAAACGTATCCCGCTGCACAATCGGTTGGTGCAAGCACATGCACAGGGCGGCTACCATGTAGAGGAGGACGATCCGGACATGTTCTGCGACCATCCCGACGCAATTGACCTGCCGGTAAAAGCAGGATCGCTCGTGGTTGCCGAAGGACGGGTGCTGCACGCGGCGCGGGCAAACCAGAGCGATCAACGGCGTACACTCTTACTAGGTTGGCACACCCGTCCCCCGACGCCTCCGGACTATTGGACAGGCGATATGCCTGAAGTCATCAAAAACCGTGACCCTAACGCCCAATACGAAGCGACGCGAGAACCGGGCGGCTATCTTGTCTGAAGTATGGTAAAGCTGTTCCCATTGAATCAAAAAAAGAGGAGAATTGGACTATGAAACTCGGAATTGGTTTCGGTCAAGCTGCCCTGACGGAGGAAAACCTTCAGTATGCCAAACAACTTGGTGTAACCCACGTTATCATACATGGTCCGCGATTTGGGGAACGGGGTGTTCTGGAATTTATCGAATTGCTACGAACTCGAAAATTCATCGAATCGCACGGTCTAGAGGTGGCGGGTGTTGAAAATCTACCGGCGGATCACTGGGACAAGGTCCTCCACGGTGCGCCCGGACGCGATGAGCAGATCAAAAAAGTGTGTGAGACGATCGAAAACATGGGCAGAGCAGGCATTCCAATCCTTGGCTACTATTTTAGTATTGCAGGGGTATGGGGGCATTGGCGTGCTTATGACAGCGGTGGTGGACGCGGTGACGCCGGACTCAAGAGTTTCGATTACGACCTCGTAAAAGATGCACCGGTTGTAGAAACAGGGCGGGTGAGTGTTGAGGAGATGTGGGACCGGTTGGCTTACTTTCTGGAACGGGTTGTACCGGTTGCGGAAGATGCCGGTGTCAAATTGGCAGCGCATCAGGATGATCCGCCGGCAGAGGAATTGCGCGGAGCGGGGCGGCTCCTGACAAGTCACGAGGGGATGAAGCGGTTGATTGAAACAGTGCCGAGTCCGAACAGCGGGCTAGAATTTTGCCAAGGGACAGTCGCGGAGATGGGACCTGACCGGGCAATAGACGCCATACGCTACTTTGGTGGGCAGGGTAAAATTTTCTACGTCCACTTCCGCAACGTTCGAGGACAGTTTCCAAAGTTCGATGAAGTGTTTATTGACGAGGGGGATGTCGATATGTTTGAAGCCATGCGTGCCTACAAAGAGGTGGGATTCGATGGTGTCATCATCCCTGACCATGCTCCCCGCGTGGCAGGCGACAGCGACCATCGGCGTCAGGGGGTGACATTCGCGCTGGGATACATGAAGGCACTGATGCAGATGGTCGAGAAATTGCCATAATGGACGACCAATAACCCAAATTGGAATTATGGTGGATTCTAAAAACAGATGGACACTTTCGCCCCCGGTAGGTGTGATTTCCTAACCGCACCGAATTGGTGCAGTTAGAAACAGCACCTACCAATTCGTGGTGGGTTGAAACGGCTTGTCCCGATTCTCCCCGATTGCATCGGGACAGGCGGGATCCCGATAAATCGGGATTGAAAACAGCGTCTACCAATTTGGAGTGTCTCATTAATTCTAAAATCTACTATATTTCTATTCGGAGAATTGTATGAATAAAATCAAGATCGCTCTCATCGGTGGTGGCGGTATGGCAAACGGTGTTCACTACCCTTCTCTTGCAGCGTTTGACGATGTGGAACTAGTGGGGTTGTGCGATTTAATTCCATCAAAGTTGCAAGCAACCGCTGAACGGTTCCAGATAGAAAAGACTTTCACAGACTACAAACAGATGTTGGAAACAACAAGCCCTGACGCTGTGTACGTCTTGATGCCGCCACAACATCTATTTGCCCCGGTCATCCATTGTTTATCGCAGGGACATCATGTTTTTATCGAGAAGCCTCCCGGCTTAACGCTCCATCAAGTCCAAGAGATGGCACTAGCTTCTGAGAAGCATAGTTGTAAGACGATGGTTGGTTTCAATCGACGTTTTATTCCGCTCATGCGTCAAGTCAAGTCAATCGTCGAAGAGAAAGGACCTATCATCCAGTGTATGTCTACATTCCACAAAAATACCCCAGATGCACTATATTACGATGGGATCATTGACGTGTTGACCTGTGATGCTATCCACGCCGTTGATGCGCTCCGTTGGCTAGGGAGTGGAGAAGTCAAGGCTGTGGCGAGCGATATTAACAATTTCGGTTCGGATCGGGAAAATAGCTTCAATGCCATCGTAAAGTTTGACAGTGGGGCATCAGGATACCTTTGCACAAATTGGGCGGTCGGCGGACGAATTCATATCTTTGAGATGCACGCGTCCGGTATCTCTGCGTATATTAATCCGGACGTGGGAGGCAGGGCCGTTATTCACAGCAGTGAGGGAGTTAAAGAGATTACAACTGTTGAAGCGGCTGGAACGGATGCGAATCACAAAGCTTATGGGTTCTACGGCGAAAATCGTCATTTCGTAGATTGCATTCAGGAAGACCGACAGCCGGATACCTGTTTCGCAGATGCCGTCAAAACAATGGAACTGGTTCAGGAGATTTACCGAAATCGGATCGATTGAGAAGTCGTTATAGTTCCAGTAGAACAATTATCCAATAGCAAGCTAAAAATCTGACAGGTAGAAATGGAGTGGTTTGAAAAAAGCGACAATGATTATAAATGGGCAGCAGCAGATTTAATCTCAGGTATTTCGCCTCACCTTGACGGCCCTCTTAAGCAAATTCTTTTGAAGCGGGTAAGGAGTGGTCATGAGAAAAGTTTACAGACAGCCTTAGAGATATTGAAAAAGTTTCCAGAAGATTCGATTTCAGATTACCTTTACAAAGAGGCAGTAAAACATTGCGACAGAGAAAGAGAACTTCAAAGGCACATTGGCTTCATGATTATCAACCGTCAACCTGGCGCAAGTGGAATTCGTGGACTCGTTACAGTTTTCCAACATCTGAAGGCAAAACTTTGTTTATGGCTTGAAGATGAAAATCAAGCTGTTCGTGATTTTGCACAAAGGACTATCAAGATTGTAGAAATCCGAATTAAGGATGAGGAAAAGCAAGCCGAAGAGACAGAGATTCGAATGAAAAAGGGGATGCTGTAGTTTTCTTGGCCGAAGGAACTAAAAGGACATTAAACTTAACGCTCATGTTAAGAATTAGTGCAACCAAAGCCACAAGCACTTGCATCCCGATTTATCAGGGGTTACTCTCCCCCTGCTTGCGGGGGGATTAAGGGGGGTACAAAGGGGGCCTTCACTTCGTGCTTTGCACTCTCTTTTTACATGAGCCAAACTTAAAAGGTAGGAGGAGGTCACTTGAAGTAGGGGTTCATTGCGGTTCAGAGCAATGTAGAATGTGGCATACTCCGATAAAGTGCACTCGAAAATCATAGGGACTCGCCACCAACTTCGCACCTCAAAATCCTTGACAATTTTTCGATTTCATGCCATAATTCCTATGAAGTACCAAGCAATCCGCCCCGATTGACCCCGCCTTCAACTGAATAAGGAGGAATGAAAATGAGCACCGACCAATCCACGTCCAAACCGTATCGCGCCACAGCATTTGCCGATTTCAAACCCGAACTTTCCGCACCCGGAGCCACACCCGAACGGTTAGAACACCTGAAAGAACACGGTTTCCTCATCAT
The DNA here is from genome assembly GCA_965208425.1 of Candidatus Poribacteria bacterium. GTDB lineage: Bacteria > Poribacteria > WGA-4E > WGA-4E > PCPOR2b > PCPOR2b. The sequence goes on from OZ242335.1 coordinate 2,624,456, forward strand.
CAACGACTTTGAAGATAGCCCGTGGATCCCGATCTTGCGTGACGCGGGTCGCCGAATTACAGAGGCGTGTGCGCCTGCCAACGGCTACAGCGTAATCGACTGTTCCAAAGCCTACGTGCACCGTACAGGCGACGATGAACCGTGGGCGATTCGGGGACTTATCCATCCCGCTTTCAAGGAACCTAGCTTTGCCGAATTCCACGGTTCTCCAGAGTTCCTTAACTTCGTTTCCTCTTGGTGTAATGGCCTTGGACCCGAAGATATGGTGATGGGCGGAATGCTGCTGTGGTGCAACCCCCGTTTACGCGAGAATGGTCCCAGTTGGCACCGAGACGTGACATGGTGGGGTACCGGGAAATCATACTTTGCCCAGCGCGAAGTCCGAGGCGATGGACCTGAAGCGTATACCGAGGAGATCGAAAGGGTACGCTGGAAAGAAATTCAAGAGAGCAATGAGAAGTCTGTCACGGAACGAAACGGCGTGAGCATGTTCTTGGCGTTGGTGGACGACGAATGCCATGAGCTGATACCGGGTAGCCACACGCGATGGCGCACGCCGTATGAACACGATGTGCTGCTGCCGCAAGCAATGAAGGACGCAGGTGTGCCGCACACACCGAGTTGGAATGGTAAGGATCCATTACCGGACCAAGTCGCAATTCGTCTCAAGCCAGGGCAAGCACTCATCCGCAACGGCGCGACGATTCACACGGGGCACGCTGTCCCTGAACGTGAGCGGAACACCTTGTCAATCGGTTGGTCGAAATGGTCGGGCGAGTCTACGGAGGAGCCATCGGTGGCGGACGTGCGAAATGCGTGGCAACTCGATCCCGCTGTGCGTGAAGCGTTGCCGCATGAGTGGATGAAGACCACATGGGACCGTTGGGCGGAAACACAGAAATTGGGAGACACGCTTGAGGATCGGTATCCGGGGTTCGACATCAATCGGATTAAAGCCGGTGAGGTTATCGGTTGGCGCACTGAGTTGGAACGCCAAGCCGCGGCGGCGGGTGAAGCGTGGGAACCCTTCCAAACCACGAAATAAAAGCCAAGAAATGTAATCCTAAAGGTTGCCTCTACGTTTTACTCCTTGATGGAGGAAAACAGTTATGAAAGTTCTCATCAGTGGCTCAACGGGTCTCATTGGATCTGCACTGGTTACGCTGCTCACCGATGCGGGACATGATGTCGTCCGGTTGGTCAGATCCGCACCGAAATCGGATGGATCGGAAGTCCACTGGGATCCAGAATCAGAACGGATTGATACCGTCGGTATAGAAGGAATGGATGCGGTGGTCCATCTCGCCGGGGAGAATATCGGTGCAGGCAGATGGACCCGCAATAGAAAAGCACGGATCTTTGATAGCCGCGTCAAGGGGACCCGGTTGCTCTGCGAATCGCTCGCCAATCTCAACCACCCGCCACAGGTCTTGGTATGTGCATCGGCTATCGGCTACTACGGCAGCCGTGGGGCGGAAGTCATGAATGAGGGAAGTGAGTCGGGTGCAGGTTTCTTGGCGGACGTGTGTAGAGAGTGGGAAATTGCCACAGAGTTCATCGGTCAGACCGAAATCCGCGTCGTAAATCTCCGAATGGGCATCGTCCTGAGTCTCGCAGGAGGACCGTTGCAAAAGATGTTACCTCCCTTCAAAATGGGAGTTGGCGGGATACTGGGTAACGGACGGCAGTACATGAGTTGGATCACGTTAGATGATGCTGTAGCTGCTATCCATCACACGCTGATGACGGATAGTTTGCAAGGACCAGTCAACAACGTCGCTCCCCACCCGGTCACCAACCGTGAGTTTACAAAAGCACTAGGACGCGTTCTGAGGCGTCCGACCCTTTTTCCGTTGCCGAGCTTCGGGCTTCGCCTTATGTTCGGAGGGGAGATGGCGAATGAACTCTTTCTTTCGAGCACCCGCGTGGAGCCTGTCCGTCTCTTGGAAACCGGCTATACGTTTCAGTATCCCGAACTTGAGGGCGCATTGCGGCACGTTCTAGGAACGTGAAACGTGATGCGTGAAACGTGAGCGTTGGGTTTCAAGGTTCCTTTCCAACCCAACCTACTAGTGAGGCATAATTCGTAATTCGCAAAAAAACGGAACGCAGATCTGCGTTCCCTACGAATTATAGTGGACCTTAGAATTAATGAGACACTCCAAACCGGTGCGGTTAGGATACCGAACCTACTGTTCTCCCATTTGGTAGGCACTGTTTCTAACTGTGCCGATGCGGTGCGGTTTTCAACCGCACCTACCGGGGGGCGAAAGTGTTCATTTATTTTTAGAATTCACCATAATCACGCTGGATCGTTGGAGTCGGGAAAGATGCCCGACCCACGGATGTATAGATTATGGTATACAGAATATGCCTGCTACAACTTAAGTTCAGCGTTATCTCCTACTCTGAGAGGGGTCATCTCTGCCACCGCCGACTGCTATGATCGCCGATGTTTGCTGCTGTGTATGGACAAGGTTATAGAAAATCCCCTTCCGATCCATTAGTTCTTCGTGTGTACCCACCTCTGCAACCTTACCGTCATCCAATACAATGAGCCGATCCGCGTTGCGCAGGGTGGAGAGCCTGTGCGCAATCGCAAAAGTTGTTCTTCCTTTGACTAGCCGGGCGATGGCGGCCTGAATCTTTTTCTCCGTGGCACTGTCAAGGGAGGAGGTTGCCTCATCAAGGATCAGAATTTTCGGGTCGTGCAGAATCGCTCGGGCGATGGCGATCCGTTGCTTTTCGCCACCTGAAAGTTGTCCCCCGCGTTCACCCACCTTTGTGTCATACCCATCTGGCTTGGCAGCGATGAACTCATGCGCTTCTGCCGCAGTCGACGCGCCGACAATCTCATCCAAGGTCGCCCCCGGCTTACCATAACCGATGTTTTCCGCGATTGTGCCATCGAAGAGGAAAACGTCTTGATGGACCATGCCGATATGGCGGCGTAAATCTTCCAGACGAATCTTCCGTATATCCACACCATCAATATCCAAGTGCCCGCGATTTACATCGTAGAACCGGCAAATTAGGTTAATCATGGTGCTTTTTCCCACCCCAGATTTGCCTACCAATCCGATCATCTCGCCCGGTTTTACATCAATGTTAATGTCGTTAAGCACCGGTTTGCCTGGATCATAACCGAATGTAACGTCCTTAAACGCCACCCGCCCCTCCATTTGGGGCATGGCGGTCGCCTCTGGATCCTCAGCTAACTCAGACCGTGTGTCAAGAATCTCGAAAATCCGTTCGGCACCGGCGAATGCACGTGACATAAAGTTATTGATTTGACTGAAGAACTGCAGCGGTTGATAGAGCTGATAAAAATAACGGGTGAACGCTAGGAGTGTGCCGAATGTTAGTACTTCGCGTATAATATCCATTCCGCCAAAGTACCAGATGAAGAACATCCCGAAACTGAGGACGAAATTCATTACAGCATAAAAGATGTGCCAGTTTCGTTCGCCGGTAACACTCACAGACCAGAGTTCCTCGTTCCGTGCATTGAACCGCATCGCCTCCCGGTCCTCTTGTGCGAAGGCTTTTACCACTCGGATGCCTGAGATAGACTCATTCAGGTGCGAAGATAGCTGGGACCACTTGGCATGCCAACGGGGCCATATACGACGCATACGTCTCCAGATCAGCACACCTCCAACCCCAATCAACGGCACCGGAATTAGCGCGCAGATAGTTAACTTCCAACTCAGATAGAGACACACTACGAAAGTACCTATCAACATCAGCACGTTGCGCAACATGAAGGGCAGACCGAAAACTAAAAACATCTCCAGCCGATCCGCATCATTAGTAAATCTAGAGATTAGGCTACCTAGCTGCCGTTTGCCGTAGAATCGCAGCGGCATATACTGGACGTGCTGAAAGAGCTGCGTTCGGATATCTTTGCAGGTGCGGCTAGAGACATCGGATCTCAGCAAACCACCCATGATTTCAAAGCAGAAAGTCGCGAAGAGGATTCCAAAGAGCATTGCTATGGGCAATCTCAGCAACTCAAAGCCTTCGGTCAGTGTGAGAGCGGAGTCTGCCAGCGGCGTGAGAACCTGATCGATCATATCTCGAACAATCAGCGGTGAATATAGGTTGATTAAGGGGCTCGCCGCGACGAAGACCATGAGGATGACGACCTGGGACCGGTACGGAGCCAAGTAACTCAGGATTCGCTTCATTGTATCCCATGTCTTCACGCAAGCGAGGCAGATACCATCTTTCTCCGGCAGCAGCCGTCCGCACGTATCACACCGCGAGCGTTCCATCTCTGTCGGCAGTGTAGGCGGTTCCCCCTTGGTGAGCTGTTTAATCGCTTCAGCGACCTCAGCAAACTTGGGGCTCAAGGAATTGGAGTAGTACAGATAGGTGGGTTCACCAGTGCCGTGTTCTACCTCCAAACGACCGGCGCCGATCAATTCCTCGATCTTCGTTTCTGTGATAACTTGGAGCGGCACTTCAACAACGCCATCGGCTCCCTCGATAGGGATAACGAATAATCGTTCGTCGGTTACCACCAGCCACTGTTCCCCAAAAGATCCGTCGCCAATAAGATCGGTCGCAACTTGAATATGTGTATGTTCGTCCGGGGGTTTTATATTTTGGAGTTTGGTGTCTACCTCAGGAGGCAGTGTTTCAAGAAAAGGATTCATCCTTGTATGCAGTCTCCCCTAAGGGTGGAAGGTGCTGTGTTGCTCGTGGAAAGTCACATCCAAATTTCTCACATCTAGAGATAATCGAGAAAACCAAGTTCTCGCTCCCGATCAATCCAGCGTTGACGTTTTTCGCTGCCTTCACGATTGGCAGTCCAATAGCTCATGATATCGCGGTGGGTCTCAAACGGCAGCCCAGAATTATTCGGTTCTTTTACACTGTTGGAAGCTCGCTTGCGGGTTGCAGCCTCCTCTTCGGGACCTTCAGGATTCTTGTAGTAAACGACTGTACACATCCGGCGGTCAATCGCGCCACCCCAACTCGCGTGCCAACAACGCACATCAAAAGCAACCACATCGCCCGGTTCCGATTCACAGATGTAAGCTGGGACATCACAAACCTCAAGTCCATAGCTGTCTAGATTGTTTCGCAGCTCACTGTGTAATGGATTCTTATGCGACCCCGGAATCAGTCGCAATGCGCCGGTCTCTGCTCCAACCGGTTCAAGATAGTAAGCAAACTTGACACCGTAGCAATCTTCAGTCGGATCCACAAGATGATCGGGATGCCAGCGCGTGTGACCGACATACCGATTGGCATCGGAAACGATACCGAGGCAATCTTCACCATACAGTTGTTCCGTCGGTTCGCAAAAGCGGGGATCCTCAAGTAGCCCGCCGAAAAATGGAGTCTCAGGTCCCATCGTCCGGACCCAATGCCTATACGTCCCATCAAATGGAGCGTGACGGTAGGCGGACGTTAAGGCGTGTTCAAACTCAGCGTTGATGGTTTTCATCTCCTCCGGGCTAAACAGCTGACGGAAGATCAGGAATCCGAAGGTATCAAAGTGATTCACCTGTTGTTCTGTGAGCATAGTCTATCTCCTATATCCAAGGATTCAAGGTATCGTTATAGGAACAAAGAACAGTTCATATTCCTTAAATGCTTACAGTTTCTGTCCTTACCCGCCCCGTCCACATTCGTCAAGCCGTTATCTCAGGTTGAGGCGCGTCCAGATAGCCTAGTTTCCCCATCCGATCTATCCAGTGCTGACGCTTGGGACTTTTTCGCGGATTTTCGAGCCAGTGTGGATCGTATTCAGGTCCGGGTGTATCAAAGGTATTCCGCGCGAGAGTCGCCCGGAGTTGGACGTTTGATGCTGCCGCTTTGCGGGTTGCTGTCTCCTCTTCAAAGGTGTGAGGATTTTTGATAAAAATAATCGAGACCATCCGCCGATCTGTCGATCCGCCCCAACTGGCGTGCCAGAGATGAAAGTCGAAAACAACTACATCTCCCGGCTCCGTCTCACAGCTATAGGCGGGAACAGCACAGACATCGCCCACAGCTTCTCCTATATTCTGGTGGACTTCATCATGGAAGGGTCTCCGATGCGACCCCGGAATGAACCGTAGTGCACCGTCATCCGCCCGTAAAGGCTGTAGATATATGGCAAATTTGAAACCGTTTAGCTGGAAGTCATCGGCATCGGGATGCCAGTGTGTCACGTTCACAAAGCTGCCGGCATTGCAAGAGAGTCCAACGGCATCCTCACCGTAAAGTTGCTCTGCTGTGCCGTAGATACGCGGGTCCTCCGGCAACCCAGCTAAGAACGGGGTCTCAGGTCCCAAATTGGGCCAGCTCATATATGCAGGCTCATCATCGGGCGATGTATACCGTTTCGTACCGGAGAGTCTCAACTCAACTTCCGCATTGATGGTTTTCAGTTCATCCGGATTTAACAACTGCCGCAAGATTACAAATCCATAGGTATTAAAGTGACTGACCTGTTGTTCTGTGAGCATGGTGTACCTCCTATCTCGAAAGGTTTTGGCTTCTTCCTACTTCCCCTCTGCTTGCCGGGATGCCACGTTAAATCTTTACAATATTGACTCAATTCAAACCACGATATTCGCCAGACGATTGGGCACAACGATGAACTTCCTCACCGTCTTGCCATCAATATGCTTCTGGATACGTTCATCAGCAAGAGCAGCTTCCTCAACCGCCTCATTACTTGCATCAACAGGAAGCTGGATTCGGCTCCGCAATTTTCCATTGACTTGGACAACGATAGTAACCTCTTCACGCTTGAGGACCTCTGGATCGTAGGTGGGCCAAGTTGCGTGAGCTATTAACTCGGCTTCTCCGAACCGGTCCCAAATCTCTTCGGCGATGTGCGGCGCATAGGGCGCAAGCACTCGGAGGAACATCTTCATCGTTTCTTTGGGCACTGTCGCCGCTTGTGTCGCCGCATTGACAAACACCATCATATGACTGATAGCGGTATTCATCTTGTCGATCGATTCCGTATCCTCGGTGACATCCTTGATAGTTTGGTTTATCACCTTCCAAAGCTCCGGATCGCTATCGACAGGCGCATCCGTCAGCTTACCGTTCAGCTCACCTGTATTTTCATCAATCGCCAGACGCCACACCCGCTGCAGAAACCGATAAACACCTTCCACACCCCGCGTCTGCCACGGTGCACTGACGCTCAAAGGGCCGATAAAGAGTTCGTAGAGTCGCAGGGCATCCGCTCCATACGTTTCGATGACCTCCTCCGGTGTTACGACATTGAAACGAGATTTTGACATCTTTTCGATCTGCGTGTTTGTCCGTACTCCCGACTCCTTGACGAACCATTCTCCATCCCGTTCTTCTACCTCACTCGGCGAGTAATATTTGCCGTTATCATCCTGATAGGAGTAAGCGAGGATCATGCCCTGATTGAAGAGTTTCTGAAACGGCTCCTTTGTGGAAACAAGACCACAATCATACAGTACCTTGTGCCAAAAGCGTGCGTAAAGTAGGTGCAGAACAGCGTGTTCTACCCCACCGACATAGAGATCCACCGGCATCCAGTAACGCTCCGCTTCGGCAGACCACGCTTCGGTTGTGTTGTGGGCATCCATATATCGCAGATAATACCAGCATGATCCCGCCCACTGGGGCATTGTATTTGTTTCCCGCACACCTTTGCGACCATCTGGCAGTTCAACCATCAGCCAGTCAGCCGAGGCACGCGCAAGGGGCGGTTTGCCATCGGGGGTCGGCTTATATTCATCAATAGGCGGTAATTCTAACGGCAGCTCGCTCTCAGGTACGGACATCATTGTGCCATCTTCCAACTGCACAATGGGGAACGGTTCCCCCCAATAACGCTGGCGTGAGAACACCCAGTCGCGCAAGCGGTACTGTACTTGTGATCTTCCTTTCCCTTCACTTTTAAGCCATTCGGTCATCCTTGTTTTTGAATCTTGAATATTAAGCCCATTCAGGAAATCGCTGTTTATCGAGGGACCATCGCCGAGATAGGGTTCGTCTCCGTGATCACTCGGCGGTTGCACTGTGCGAACGATTGGCAGATTAAATGTCTTGGCAAATTCCCAGTCACGATCATCTTCAGCGGGCACTGCCATGATTGCACCCGTACCATAACTCATCAGTACATAATCGGCAACCCAAATCGGAATCGCTTTGTCGTTAGCTGGATTAATCGCATAGGCTCCCGTAAAAACACCAGTCTTCTCCTTGGCGAGATCTGTTCGTTGTAGATCGGTTTTGTTCCGCGCCTCGTCAACATAAGCCTGCACGGTACCCCTATGCTCGTCTGTCGTGATCTGTTCAACTAACGGATGCTCCGGTGCAAAAACGCAGTAAGTAGCACCAAATAGTGTATCCGGTCGGGTTGTGAAAACAGTAAATGAAGCGTCCACGTCTGTAATCGCAAAATCTACGTCTGCTCCTTCCGACCTCCCAATCCAATTCCGCTGCATCTCTTTAAGACCTTCGGGCCAGTCCACATCCTCAATATCCTCTAGCAGCCGATCGGCATACGCGGTAATCTTCAGCATCCACTGCCGCATCAAACGTCGCTCAACCGGATCGCCGGTTTCGACATACCTTCCATCCTTCACCTCTTCATTAGAGAGAACAGTCCCCAATGCCGGACACCAGTTGACAGGCACATCGGCGAGGTATGCCAATCCCTTCTCATGGAGTTTGAGGAAAATCCACTGCGTCCATTTGTAGTAATCCGGGGACGAAGTGTCTATTTCCCTATCCCAATCATACGAGAAACCGATCTGTTTGATCTGCTGACGAAATTTTTCGATGTTGCGTCGTGTGATGATTGCTGGATGAATATTCTCCCGATCGGCGGTCCGTTCGGTGTTTAGCCCAAACGAATCCCAGCCCATTGGGTGCAGTACATTATAACCCTGCATACGCCGCAGACGAGCCAGCACATCAGTGGCAGTGTAGCCTTCGGGGTGTCCAATATGAAGCCCAGCACCGGAGGTGTAGGGAAACATATCGAGGATATAATACTTCGGCTTCCCTTCCCACGCCTTGGGGTCATCAGGGGTCCGAAACGTCTTACGTTCCTCCCAAATATTCTGCCATTTCGGCTCAATGGATGCAGGGTCATACGTATGTCTTTCCATCTAAAATCTCCTCAGATTGTCTTATTCATAATACGGGTATTTTTTGAGGCATGGCGTTTTTACACTGCTCGATCTCGGTTCAAATTCGCTCTGTTAAATTATACTGAACCAATCAATAAAATGCAACGCTGTCTCTTATAGAAATTCACACAAAAACTAAGGAATCAATGGACGTTACCTATAACCCTCCGGATGCAATCAATAAACTAACGAACCAAAGACACCACATAACCCTCCTCCTTCGCCAAAGCCCATCAAAAAACTTCCCCCGACGCAAGAAAAAAGGGGCACCCGAAGATGCCCCTCGCCGCACAAAAATTAAGAAGAACCGAATGCGTCTTCACCTGATATTACAACATAGTCTATGATTATACCGGATCCCGTTAGTTCGCCGTCCTTCGCTGAACGTAAGTGTTAGGACAACTTTTCTTTCACGCAGTAAGTCTACAGACGAAATCGGTTAATCTTTCGTTTTCCTCGTCAATATATGCATATACTGTGTAGAGAGCCCCACTTTTTTTGCTTGTTACAAAGCAGCATAGGTATAGGGGGAAAGACTCGGAACGCCACACTGCGTCTTCATGACGAGTCTGAAGGGTTAGCATATCAGGGTCATCCTCCGTGCCAATGTAAGTACCATCGTCGCCACGGCACAAACAAGGTATATCCGCTCGATCTCGGATGACAGCTTGCTTAATCTCTGCTTCGTGTTGTTCAGCGAGTTGGTGAAGATTCATATTTTTCAAGAATGATGCAAGGAGTGATAATACAGTGGCAAGAAGTGGCTCAGTCCGCAGACTCCGAATTAATAAAAAAGGGCCACCCGAAGGTGCCCCCTCTATAGATATAGACACGGAAACGTTCTGGGTTTCCTTTTGGATCTCTACCATACTATCACCAATCTTTCCCGTTTGTCAACAGAAAATTATCATCGTTTACCTTATCTTAAAAAATCCCAGTCCCCGCCTGCATTTTGAACTAGCTGTTCCGCTTTGTCAAACAAGGTTGGGTCAAAGTAAGTCTCTCCGTAGTAAGTCACCCCAAGCGTTTCGGACCATGTTTTTTCCCGTACATGGCGAATGACAAGCGGCTTTGAAGGCACCCACCGCTCTCGTACCGAGCACCATTGCAACAGTAGAGCATACTGTCTTAGTAACCCATCAGCCGTGTCGCGAATCGTTCCTTGCAAATCAAAAACACGGGGGTCATCGCCCCACACACAGGTCACATAAACGAGCCCGTCCTGCACCCTCCCAGCACGAGGGTGAGTAAATAACACCTGGGGCTTTATCATGTGAAAACCTATATTATTCTGCATAACAGATGATTGCCCTAACCCAGTTGCAAAAAACAATTGTAGATATTCAGACACCGAAATATCAGCAGGAGGGTCCACCCCGACTTTAAATTTGCCAAACGTCTCCTCTTGTGCCGTGACATCTCTGCTCAACGGTTGAGAAACCAATACGCCCATAAACACCAGAAGCCCACCCAATGCCATATATCCCAACTTCTATGCCATATATCCCAACTTCTGTTTATGATTCATAATCTTCTCCTTATCGGACATTTTTTTCATGTATTGAGACAAGACAGATCCACACCCTCACCGGATCAAGATTTTCGGATCCCCTCTATTTTACATCGAAAAAGCCCCACCATCGGATTCCAGATTCAAGCACTTGACAGTTGAAACGCTTTGCAATTTCATCAGCTTTTTTTCTGATATCTACTTCGTCCTTACCTTTACATATTAGACTTATCGTACGATGCCACCTGTGAACCCAATACGCTATGTAGATACCCCACTCATTCTTCCGAGGCTGCCCAAGGCGAATAAAATCCACATGTCTAGGATCTATATTTTCCCAATCTTTCAAAAGGGCTTCCTCTTCTAGTACGAAATCACGCATCAGACTCCCAAAATCTTGAATAGCCATATTTCACCGCCACCTTTATTTGTTATCGGACATAACGACCACTATTTCACCCAAATGATCACATACGCAACAACGACCCATGCGAGCACGATAAACGGAAGCAGAAGGGTCACCGGCTCATTCATGATAAGCATATCCCAATATCTGCGCGGCACTTGATGAAACCAGCGATACGGGAAGTACAACACAAAACCTGACGCGACTAGCAACCCAAGTTCGACATACTGTCTTACTCTGCCAAACTTACCGAGTCCAAGCATCCGTCGTTTTAACGACTTATACGCGATGCACCCCAACGTAGCAGTCAGCCCCCAAGCCAGTTGGCTCCAAAACCGGTTGGAATACAACTTAAACTTGTAGGTTTTCATTAGGGATAGCTTTCTGGCTTTCATCTCCTATGTCGTAGGAGGGAATGTCGCACCGCCAAGCGACGGTGCGACATTCCCTCACGAAAGCCAAGACAAGTATACCATATTCTACCTACAAACCCAACGCTTTTTTGGTAACTAACACCGTTTGGCGTGCAAGACCCCACTCTAAAGAGGTGGGGTCTTGCACGCAAGATTCGATAAGATAAATAAAAAGCCCACCATCGAAAGCGATTCGATGATGGGCTGTCAGTCGAAGGATTAAGATGAGTCCGATTTTACATTAATCTGGCGCACTACCGCCCACCACCCGCAGTAAAGCCAAAGCGAGACGCAATCGTAGCAACGATAGATTGAGAAATCCACTAATCTGAGAAGAGAAACGACTGTTGCTAAGCTGTGGACGGTACATTTATTTAATCTCCTGAATATTCTGTCTTGGGCAGCAGTTACTTAACCAGTGTCTAAATTTGCGCAGTCGATACCTGCGCTCTCAGACATTAACTTTACCATATTCACTCCGTCGAAGTCAAGCCTGAATTAACCCATGTCGGGTTGTTTAGTTTCTGGTTTTCTTCGTGTTTGAGTTAGAAGTCGGGATTCGGAGATCCCTCCTACACAAGCACTATAGTGAATCTTAGAATTAATGGGACACGCCAAACCGGTGCGGTTAGGAAACCGCACCTACCGGGGAACGAAAGTGTCCGTTTATTTTTTGAATTTACTATAAATGCCTCAATTAACCTGTGAGTGGGCTAGGAACCGGAAAACGGAATTTTGACAATAGCACCTGATTCACATCATATCTACGCTTGGAGCAGCTCTATACTCACGCCGTCAGGACCATTAAGATAGGCAATGCTACCATCCCAAGTGCTTCCGATTGAGTCATCAGGTTCGATGGAGAAGGTAGCACCTTTTTCCTTGAGACTGTTACAGAATTCGATGAGTTCTCCATGTACACGGAATGCAAAGTGATCCATGCCCCATTCATTATGGCTAGCGAAATCCCCAAAAGATCGTATACTGTTTGTCCTGTTCGGATTCTCGCCCGGTCGCCGTCCACGGATGAGGACCGTTATTCCCTCAAAAACAACGACAATTTGAGGAGCCCCACGAAGTTCATACGTCTCCGCGATTTCGCCTCCCAGCATCTCCTCGTACCAAGCCGCAGACGCCTGCGGATCTTCACTAATGATGTGAATATGCTCAAAAACGAGGCTGCTATCAGTCATAACGGTTTTCCTTTCCTGATGTCTTTATCTTCGAGCAGGACCGTTCACAAGCCCTACTCTCCTGAATTGGGCTGAGAGGGTTACGTGAGGTTTCTTACCGAACGGTCGGCAATCGCCTCCTCACCTAAATGCTCCCGCATCCATTCACGAAGCGGTACATCTTCGTCCTTCGGTGACGTCAGACCGAGGTTGCCAGTTTTCGCTCCGAGCAACTGTCGCTGAATCGGATCACACCGATCCATGTAGTGAGAGACGGTCATCGCATCTCTCGGATGGAACCATCGCATACTGTAGCCGACAAACAGCACCTTCCGCGTGATATCGGAGAAATTCCAACCGCCCGCGTGCCAAATCCGGCGATCGAAGATGACGGCAGTACCAGCAGGAACTTGAACTTCATGTGCATCCGGGGGATTGGAAACACCATCGGCGGGATACTCAATCTCGTCTACTAGATGACTGCCGGGTACAACGCTAAAGTTGCCGCGTCCTCCCTCGGAAACATCGGTCAGAAAATAACCGATCTTGACGGAGATGCGCGGTGCGGGTACCGTTTCAATGTCCAAACTTACACGCCCACTATCCTGATGCCAGTGGAGACGTTTCTTCGAGGGTCTATCTTCTAACGGCACAGGCGGCGTGACCGTGATATGCGTGTGGTATAGATGGATGTTCCAGCCGAGGATCCCCCATACTTTGGGAAGAGTTCGGTGCCAATCAATCAGTTCCAAGAATCGATCGTCTTTCCCGATGAAGTCCACGCCGGCCTTCACACTGTCTACCGCATCGATCAGCCCTTCGACCATTGGCACTGGCAGCGCGTTCTCGATAACAATAAATCCGTCTCGTTCAAACTTGGTACGTTCTGTCTCCGTCAAGTAGTGTTCCAAACATGCACTATCCATGATTAACCTCCTTCTTCCATTGGTACAACAAGGGCAAATTACTGGGCATGATTGCGTCCAAATGTCACTGAAGGTGCGCCGATGATGCGGGCATAATTATCAGTAACAATCTCTTCACCCAAATGCTCCTTAATCCAGAATCGAAGGGGCACGTCCTCGTCCGAAGGCGACGAAGTCCCCATGGCACGTGTTTTCGCACCGAGCAGCTGTCTGCGAATCGGATCGGAACCTTCCATAACATGCTCAACTGTTCTCTCATCTCTCGGATGGATCCAGCGATGGCTGTAACCGACAAACAACACCTTTCGCGTAATGTCAGACAAGTTCCAGCCGCGCGCATGAAAAAGCCGTCGATCGAAGATGACCGCTGTACCCGCCGGTACTCGAATCTCTATCGCTTCCTCCGGATCCGAAACTCCATCGGTAGGCAACTCAATCTCTCGTTTGAGATGACTTCCCGGAATCACGCTAAAGTTGCCGTGCCCGCCCTTGGTAAGATCGGTCAAGAAATAGCCCACCTTCACCGAGATGCGCGGTTGAGGTCCCGGTTCGATATCGGCGTTTATACGGTCACTGTCCTGATGCCAGCCTCGCCTCCGTTTTGTCCGTTTCTCTTCCTCATCCTCCGGAGGCGTAACGATGACCTGCGTGTAGTACGAGTGGATGTTCCAACCGAGGATACCCCATACTTTGGGAAAGGTGCGGAGCCAATCTATTAGTTCCAACAGTCGCTCATCTTTCCCCAAGAAGTCGTCACCAGATCCAAGCCGGTCTACCGCTTCAACAAGTCCCTCGACCATTGAAACCGGCAAAGCATTCTCAACAATAATGAATCCGTCCCGCTCAAATTGGGTCCGTTCTTCCTCTGTCAGAAGGTGCTGTAAACATTCGGCATCCATAATAATCTCCTTATAAATATGTCAGCCCATGTTAAGAAATCGTGCAACAGAAACCGATTTTGTTCATTAGTTCATTTTTCACGTTTCACGCCTGGTATCGTTCTACATCAGAGGGTTCGACAAGATCCTCGCTGAGGGAGAAGTTCAATTTTTCCGCGCATTCCTGAAGTTGACTATAGATAGTATCAGGCACGTCAATACCGTTAGCGAGTCGCTGAGACCGGGAACGGGATTCAAAATCACCCGGCACCAACACTTCATCAAACCCGGGCGCAGGCGGTATGGACTTAATGCCATCAAGAAACGCACGGACCCCACCCTGATATGGCTCCAACGGCGTAAACGCGTTGATGTTGATTACTTGCATTAACGTGCTGCTTCCCATGGCAGCATCCTGAATATCAAACGTCCCAGACAGACCAGCCAACAGACATACTAGGAGAGAGAATGCGTATCCTTTATGTGCACCGAACGTCAATAGAGATCCGCCGTCGCTAAAATCGGCGGTCTTAACGCTAGGATTGCCGTGCTTATCCACAATGCAGCCCTCCGGGAGATCCACGCCCATGCTTGCAGCGACTGAAACTTTGCCGGCGGCAATCATACTTGTGGCGAAATCAATGACGAAGGGACTATCGTCCCCGGTCGGCACACCAACCGCAATCGGATTGGTCCCTAACGCCCCACGCGCACCTCCGAAAGGCACAGTGCCGCCTCTGTCCCTCGCACCGCCGCCGTAGGTGATGATGCCGATACACCCCGCACGTGCAGCTTGTTCCGCATACTCACCAAGCCGTCCGATATGTCCGGTGTTAACGAAACTCACGGCACAGTTATCCGCAGCCTTTGCCTTCTCAATTGCCAGATCCATCGCCCGTTGAGCGGTGTAGTGTCCATGACCCTCCCTTCCATCAACACGGAAAGTATTACCCGTTTCGTTGGAGACCTCCGGCTCCGCAGCAGGTTGAAGCCCACCATTTGAGATACTACCTAGGTATCCGGGGATGCGGAGCACGCCGTGTGAGTCGTGTCCGGCGAGGTTGGCGTTGATTAAGATTTCTGCGACGACCTCAGCGATGTGACGTGGTGTATCCGCTGCTAGAAACAGTTGCCGCGTCACTGCGTGCAGATAGCTTGCGCTAAAACAGTGCATTTCTGCCATAGTTTTGACTCCTTCTCCGTTGCCGCGCGGTGAGATTAAATTACATCAGTCTTGGTAAATATCATACACAAGAATCCAGTGTCTGTCAACATCCAAAATTAGAGGCGTGAAACGTGATGCGTAAAACGTGAAAACAGTTTATTCAAGCTTGTTCATTGGCTCATTAGTACATTAATGAACTAGTGAACTATGGTAGATCTTAGAATTAATTGAGGGGTGTGCATGATTATTGTCTGAATCACAAATTCAACAGATTACGCAGAGAACACGGATCAGCAAACAAAGCAGCGACCAAACTGGCGTCCCTTCAGCAAACCAAATACACAAAAATTCCAATGACTCGACCGATATCTTCGCTCCAGAGGAGCGGTATGTCTATAGAATGCCGATACATTGTGCTCGCGCTCCAGCGGAGCACAATGTATATGCTCAAATCATGCAATTATGACCAAAATATCTACCTATGCAAACCCCTCAATTAATTGGACACTATGAACGAGCCCTGATAGATCGGGGTTCGTAGAGTTACGGCACACGGAGTGTGCCTACTACTATTAATGTCTATTTATTTTTCGATTTCACCATAAATCGGTTTCTGTTGCGGCTTTTTAACATGAGCTATGCTAGAAAGATGAGCATACTATTGACCCCACGCTCACTGCGTGACCTTCTATCAGTTCTCGATTTCTGTTCTCAATCTCTGGTAATTTTGATATAATTTCTGGTGCAACTATGCCACCCGCAATCGCAGCTAAGATTCTGAAACCGTTGGAGATTTTTCATGAATGAACGAAACGTAGCGGCACCTAACGGATTACCCATCAGCAGCGAGCATATTGACGCTATCAACCGGCAGCGTCGGATCATCTTCCAAGACGATGTATTGGCTAACGATGTGTTCAGGACCGACGAGGTTGGGGCAGAACGGCTAGAGAAAGTTATCGACTTCTACATGAGTCGTCTTGATGAACAACCGAACCAGATTGACAGTATCTGGTTTGAATGGGGTGAAGGGAATACGGCGGTCTGGCCCAGTGAGATGATACCCTGCACAGAAAATGTCTTTCCGAGATGGTGGGAGGCGGATATCGATCCGGTGGAGGTACTCTTGAATGAGGCAAAGCAGCGCGGTCGAGAAGTCTTCTTTTCGTACCGTATCAACGGATCGGATAACGACGACCTGTTTGATCCGCCTCGTCCCTTCGATCAGCCGATTCCGCTCAAAGCTGAGCATCCAGATTGGCTCATCTACAAATGGCATCCCTACTGGAATTTTTCCTTCAAAGGGGTTCGTGATTTAAAGTTAAACGTCGTGCGGGAAGTTGCGGAGATGTACGACTTCGACGGCATCCAGATCGATTTCGCGCGTATCCCGGTGTTGTTCCCGGAGGAGCAGTGGTTACACCGCAATACACTGACCGATTTCATGCGCGATATACGCACTACGCTGCTTGACATTGGGGAAAAACGTGGGCGACCGCTGTTGTTAGCAGCCCGTGTACCGGAAGATCTCATGGGCTGCCACTTTGACGGCATGGACGTGGAGACTTGGGTACAAGATTTTCTAGTCGATATCCTCGTAGTTGGCACACGCACAGCAAACGCGGACATAGCCGCTTTTCGCCATATCACCAAGGGTACCCCCATCAAGCTTTACCCCAGCTTTGACGACCATCACTCCACCGATGGGTATCGGGAGCCGGATCTGGAAATCTGGCGCGGCACCTGCGCCAACTGGTGGCATCAAAATCCTGACGGCATGCACACTTTCAATTTAATGGTGTCCTCCCCGCAATCAGCACAAAACCTGGGGCTCAGTCCCTCGCCTCGGTGGGAAACCCAACGCAGAATCTTCAGTGAAATTGGCAGCCCCGAAACGCTTAAAGAGCTGAACAAAGTATTTTTCGTCGAGCGACGCGGAGGCGGACACGCCGAATACGTCGTGCCATCGCCGGCGAATTGGCATACCCCTAGGCACATGTATTTTCAGACCAATATGCTGGCAACTTTGCCTGCAGCGTTGGCGGATGACGGCGGAGAGGATACGCTGCTCACCTTGAATGTAGGGGATGATGTGAACGCTGCATCGGAAGAAATCGATCAGATGACACTCCGAATCGCTATCTCTGATGAGGCGGGTGAGGCTTTGTCTGTAGACGAAAGACTTGAAAGGCTTGGGGCACGGGTTGAAGTGAGATTGAATAACATCCTGTTCGATACCCCTCACACTGAAACAGTAGAGGATCCGAAAGTAGATGCTTTCAAGAACTGGCTGATTTTTACCGTAGCACCGCGTTGTCTTGCGGTGGGAGCCAATCTCGTCGGTGTGAGGTTGAGCCAACGACTACCCGCTGCTTTTGGTCGTATTCAGATCGAAAAACTTGAACTACATATCAGTTACAAGTAGTTAGTCCACCGGAGGCAGCTATCATAAAAATATGTAAATTAGGCAGATAAGAAACAAAGCAAACACCAAAAACTTTCATATCAAATGAGGAAATCATGACCACGACCAATTTACTTGCACGTCGTGAACGATTGCTGGGCACCGGGACCCCACTTTTCTACAAAGAGGCGGTGAACATCGTGCGCGGAGAAGGGGTATGGTTGTTTGACCCCGATGGACATCGCTATCTTGATATGTACAACAATGTACCCTGCGTAGGTCACTGCCACCCGCACGTGGTAGAGGCGATGCACCGCCAGGCGAGTACGCTCAACGTCCACAGCCGCTATCTGCATGAAGGCGTTCTTGACTACGCCGAACGCCTGACCAACCGTCATGCTGAGGAGTTGGCAAGTGTCGTGTTCACCTGCACTGGAACAGAAGCCAACGAAGTCGCCATGAGCATGGCTCGCATTGCAACAGGCGGACGAGGTATCATCTGTACCGACGCTGCGTACCACGGCAACAGCGCGGAGGTTGGCAAACTCACCCGCGCCAGAGATGGGGATCCTGAGATTCGCCCTATTCCGTATCCGCAGCGGTATCGCCCGTTGCGAGAAGATACCTCCGAATCCGAATTGACCGACCTCTACCTGTCGGAAGTCCGCGCAGCAATCGACAGTTTTGCTGCGAACGATGTTCCCTTTGCGGGCATGTTGGTCTGTCCTATCCTCGCCAATGAAGGATTGCCGGACATCCCAAAAGGTTTTATGCCGAAAGCAGCTGAAATCGTGCGCGATGCAGGCGGTTTGTTCATCACCGATGAGGTGCAGGCAGGTTTCTGCCGGACTGGTCGGTGGTGGGGGTACGAGGTGATGGGATTCGTTCCAGATATTGTCACGATGGGCAAGCCGATGGGTAACGGGATGCCTCTGGCTGGAACTGCTGCGAGAACGGAACTGGTGGACGCTTTCCGCGAACGAAAACGGTACTTCAACACTTTTGCCTCTAGTCCGCTACAGGCAGCGGTGGGCATGGCGGTGATAGAGGTAATTGAAGCGGAAAACTTACGAGAGAACGTCGCCCATGTCGGTGACTACCTGCGTAAAGAACTGACCAAGCTGCAACCGCACTGCCCACCCATGGCGGAGGTGCGCGGGCACGGCCTGTTCATCGGGTTGGAGTGGGTAAGCGACCACGATACCAAAACCCCTGACCGTGATGGTGCCACACTATTCGTCAATCGCTTGAAGGATAAGGGTTTCCTCATCGGGAGTGCTGGATCGCTGGGAAATGTTCTCAAGATTCGGCCGCCGCTGGTGTTTTCTCGTGAAGATGCCGATCTGTTCCTCACCGCGTTTGCAGAGATTGTGGAGGAGACTTATGGCACAGCCCCTTGACCGTGCCACTTTGCGTGCAATCGCCGAAAGCGCGTTGGACGAGTGGGATATTTGCGCTGCGGAGCTAGAGCTGATCTCTATCTCTGAAAACACTGTGTTTCGTATTGATACAGATGCAGGCGAAACCTATGTCCTCCGTATCCACCGACCGGGTTATCACAATCTCGCAGAACTGAAATCTGAGCAACAGTGGACTGCTGCGTTGAAACAAGCAGGCATTGGCGTACCGTTACCACGGTTGACCCGTGAGGGACATGGCTACGCAACAGTACCTGTGCCGGGATCGACGGAAATCCGACACGTCGGAATTGTCGAGTGGTTTGAGGGGGTAACGCTTTCGAGCATTATGGCGCAGGCAGCCGATATGGAGGCTCTCGCCTTGCATTTTGATCAGCTCGGACGCATTGCCGCGAGGATCCACAATCAGGCGGTCAACTGGCAGATTCCGAAAGACTTCCGACGACACGCATTCGATGCGAAAGGTTTGATGGGGGATACACCCTTCTGGGGTCCATTCTGGATCTTGCCAGAGCTGAAGGCAGCAGAACGGGAGCACATTCTCAACGCTCGTCGTGTTATCTATCGTACCTTGTCCGATTACGGCAAAGATGGAGGAACCTATAGCTTAATTCATGCGGACTTGCACCCGCACAATCTACTCGTCAACGGGGACCGGCTGCACGTAATAGACTTCGACGATTCTGGTTTCGGATGGCACCAGTACGAAATAGCTGTCGCACTTGATGCGTATCGGAAGCCACCCCATTTTGAGGTAGCCCGCGATGCACTGATTGCAGGCTACCGATCAGAACGCGCTATCTCCGATGCAGCGATTAAGCTACTACCGATGTTTCTGTTAATCCGGTCGCTGGCGTTGTTAGGCTGGCTTCATGAACGCCCTGAACACAATAGGGGCAATCGGGTGCGGAACCTAATTCAATCCGCTTGCAGACAAGCAGAGGCACTGGGGATGTAGTATCGAGGCTCACGTTAAAGGAAAATACAGAACGCTAAGGACATGAAACGGAGCGCGTAAAACGTAAAAACATTGATTCAATGACGTGCACATTTTACGGCTCGTACGGTTTCCCGGTGCGGCGCAATTCTTTGGTGATCGCCAACTGGCAGGTCAGGTAGCCACCCATATATTCCGTAGCGAATCCGGGACGCGCATCTGCTATCGTGCCGACAATCATATTGGCATATTCCACGCTGGTATCGTAGCGATCAACAATCAACGCCACCATTTCGGTCCAAGCGGATCTGAGCACCTCCCCCCAGCTGTCTCCTATAGCGCTGGTGAGGTATTCCTCGGCACTTTCGACCACACGGGTGGTTTCCACCACGGGACTGCTGTTCGGGAACCCGGGTGAGCGATCCACCTTGAGGGTAACGGCAGAGTCGATTTCGACCCCGGCACCGGTCAACTCGCCGTCTCCCATACGAGCGTGGACATCACCGAGGTGAAGGAAACCGCCGGGCTTCTGGGCGCGAATATGGATTGTGCTGCCGGGCTGGACGGCGTTGAAATCCATATTGCCGCCATGGTCTAGCCCACTGGGAGCCCACGATGCAAGCTGAACGACCCCGATCATTGGTCGGACCGGCACAACAAAATCGGGCGGAAAGTGGATGAGTCCGTCGCGCACCGGTGCTACACAGCGCCAGTTGCCCCAGTTGGGACCACCATTTCGGTAGAAGCCGTAAGGTCCTACTTCAATATCAATGATTTCGATGGACACCCAGTCATCTGGCTCAATGCCCTGAATCTCGAAGGGACCACCGGGACGCGAATTGCGCTGATGGCTTTGGCCGGAGGTTATCATCCCTGCCTTGGTTTCGCCGGCAGCTTCATAGTCGTTGTCCGCTCCACCGATAGTTTCGATGATAACGGTTTCTCCTAGTTCAAGCACACCCCGGACCTGTCCAATTTCGGGATCATCGGGTCCCGTGAAACAGGGAGTTCGATTAAAACGACGCATAATATTTTCTCCTTATATATGCTATACTATTTTCAATATGGAACGCTGCAGATTAACGAGGCAACGCAATGAACCTTACAATTAGGAAGCTGGAAGAACATATCGGGGCGGAAATCCAAGGGGTTGATATCACCGCGCCCATTGACGCTGAGACATTTGAAAAACTCCGCGGTGCGCTCTACGAATACGCGGTGCTCGTGTTCCATGGCCAGAACATCACCGACGAACAGCATATCACATTCAGTGAAGGGTTTGGCCCGCTCGAAATGACAATGCCAACTGACCCGATCGGTGACGGAGGACCAATCGGTATCATTTCCAACCTCGACGAGAACGGCGACATCATCCCGCCGGAGGATTCACGGACGCTCTATACCGTCGCCAATACACTCTGGCATTCTGATGGCTCGTTCAAGCGTGTCCCCCTGCGCGGTTCACTGCTCTACGCCAAGGTCATACCACCGGAAGGTGGCGAGACTGAATTTGCCAGCCTCATCGCTGCCTACGAAGCATTACCCCAAGAAAAGAAGGCGGATATAGAGGATTTGATTGCCGAGCATAGCATTGCACACTCGCGAGAGCAGATCGCTCCGAACTTGATGGACGACGCGTTCCAGAAAGATACGCCCCCGGTCAATCAACGCTTGGTGCGGGTCATCCCCGAAACCGGAAAGAAGGCACTTCTCGTCGGCTCATACACCACCCGTATTCAAGGCTTGCCAATCGAGGAGGGCAAAGCCGTGTTGAAGGAGCTGCTTGAATGGTCTACCCAACCGCAGTTTGTGTATCGTCACATATGGCGGGTGAACGACCTCGTTGTGTATGATAACCGCTGCTGCTTGCACCGGGGACGGTCCTGGGATCGTGGAAAGTACAAGCGCGTTCTACACCGCACAACTCTAGCCGGTGATGGTCCCACTGTCGAATAAGGTCAAACCAACGCACCATCCCACGCCAAAGAACAACACTATCCAACCTGAATCTCAGAGCGTACAAGCCGATTGCCGCCCTCCTGATAGGCATCAAATGTACCCTCCTGATAAACAACGCGGAAACGGTCATCGGCTAACGCTTGGAGGTTACTGTAGCCTGAAGTTTGGCCTTCATAGAGCACCAAGGGTTCCGACCATTGATGTCCTTCCCCATCCCAGCTTGCCATGACATGGACATATCGCCGGGTGCCGTAGCTGCACACCAAAACGCCGTTCTTTAGTAGGAGCACCTGCGGACAGGCACCGGGACGAGCAAGCCTACGCGGCGAACTCCAAGTCAGTCCACCATCAATAGATCGGACCTCCACCATTGGTCGGGACGGTTGTGTTCCACACCGGATCAAGGCAAGGAGTTCCCCGGAGGGCAGTAGCACCAATCCCGGCTCACGCCGCTCCCCGACAGTGTCCTCCTCGCACACATCTGCAAGCCACTCAAAGCTGTGTCCGCCATCTGTGGACTGGACGATTCCAGAGATTGTATTTCCCTCACGACTGTAGGTGGGCCAGAGCAAGCGTCCATCGGACATCTCCACCACATGTCCCCAAAGCGAGATCAGCTGACTGCCCAAGCTGAAAGGCAGGTTACTGACCGGCGCGTAACTTCGGGTCCATGTTGCCCCCTCGTCCTGCGAACGCAGAATAATCGTCGTACCTTCGAGCGTAGTGCTAGACGATTGATGGAGCTTTGCCATACGGCAGCGATAACTGATAAGACTACCATCTTTCAGGCGCGTAACGAAAAACTGACGCAGCAGAGGCTCGACCAGCATCCCCAGCCACGGAAGCCATGTGCGCCCTTTATCTCTCGATTGGACACACTGGACACGATTCCCGGGACCGAAACTCGACTCCAAGTGTGGTCCTTCCCGGTAGGTCATGTACCAATTCCCGTTATCGGACTCATATAGAAAAGGAAAGTGCAGCTGCTCGTCCGGGATACCGTACGCTCCCGCATTTGAGAGCAGGACATCGCGTCTGACTAGTTTAATTGCCCCTTCCGCACCGTTCATCGACACCCCCTCCAACCTCCATATCTTTGCCTTTACTCTAAAAAGATACAAGGGGCATTTTACCCATTTTCCGCGTCCTCGTCAACAGAAATCTTGGAGTGATTAGGACGTGTTGATATTTCATTGAGGTGGCTCCGCCATTGGTCGATAAATGCCTAATCGTAGGGGCGAGGTTACCTCGTCCCATGGGTTGGGAAACCCAACCCCTACAAAAGTTAATTCTAATGTAGGGGCAACCCTCGTGGTTGCCCAAAATACGGCATTAAGCCGCTCTGGATCCCGATTTATCGGGGGACATTAATACTGGCTCAATTTTCAAATGTCAACAGCCCCTAGTGCTCAGTCATATAAGTTTTACAATTATAGGACTTACGCATTCCAGATTGTAGTTGCCCGATTCATCGGGCGTATCGGGGCAGGGATGCCCCTCCCACACACCGTTCAGTGCCCGCTAAAGGAGGAGAAAGGGCTTTGACCGTTCGGCTGGGCAAGTCCTGATATGTTATTGTTTCCTTTCAATCAATATACACAAGCATAATTTGCCTGACAGAGTACTAGCTTCCAGCGTCGCTACTTTGATACTGGCGAAGACATCTCAGAGTCCAATTTTTGGCTTGACAAGAAAGTGGTTTTCCTGTATTTTCTACGCTAGGTTTTAAGATTTTGGAGATCTCTATTTGGCATATAAAAAAAGCATCTGGAGGTATAAAACATGGTCTTTGGTACAGGTAAATATAGATACACAGTCGCAGAAAATTGGGACAAAACGCCCGACGGTTGGAAGTGGGGCTGGATCCCAGCGGTGGCAACCGATTCGCAGGATCGGGTTTTTGTTTATTCCCGTAGTGAAAACCCACTGGCGGTTTTCGATCGCGACGGCAATTTCTTGGAGACGTGGGGCAGCGGGGTTCTCCCGCCCGAAGCGGCACACGGCATCTACATTGACGATGATGATAATGTGTATTTGATCGATAATAGCAATCATTGCGTCTTCAAGTTCAATCGAAATGGCGAACTAACGATGACGTTGGGCACACCGGGCGAAGCTGCCCCGGCGGACGGCGATCCGTTCAATTCCCCCACCGATTTGGCGATTGCATCCACCGGCGAGTTGTTCATTTCAGACGGCTACGGCAACGCACGTGTCCACAAGTATTCGCCCGATGGAGAATTGCTGCTGTCATGGGGCGAGCGCGGCACTGGACCTGGTCAGTTCGCTTTGTCACACTGCGTCCGGCTGGACAGAGAGGACCGTGTTTGGATCTGCGACCGTTCAAACAACCGTCTCCAGATTTTTGATACGGACGGGAATTACCTGACCGAATGGGCCGATGTACCAGAGCCTAACACAATCTATTTCGATCCCGACGATGATGTGGTCTATGTCGCTGGATTGGACCATGAGTTTCTCATCTATACGTTAGATGGCGAATTGATCACCCGATGGGGTGGTGCAGAATCGAGTGAAGTGCCGGGTGAGTTCCTCGGCGGTGCACACGGTCTCTGGATGGATTCGCACGGCGATCTCTACATGGGTGAAGTGATGTTGGGTGACAATGCTCGGATGCAGAAGTTCATCCGTCAAACATGATAGATTAAAACTTACCCACTTTAGTCGGGAATAGAAATTCCTTCCTACTATAGTAGATTTCAGAATTAATGAGACATTCCAAACCGGGGGTTAGGAAAACGAAACTACCGTTCTACCGTTTGGTAGGCGCTGTTTCTAACTGCGCCTATTCGGTGCGGTTGAAAACCGCACCTACCAAAGGGCGAAAGTGTCTATCTGTTTTTAGAATTCACTATAAACCAGCCATAATGGTAGGGAACGCAGGCCTGCGTTCCCTACCTGTAGAATCGAGGGAGCAATTGCTATGAGCACAATGAAAGCAGCAATTTACACCGGTATCGAACAGATAGGTATTCAAGAGGTCGAAAAAAAACCCCCTGAACCGGGGTATGTTATGATCGACACCAGGTGCACAGGTATCTGTGGCAGCGATCTCCATAGTTATTTTGGGCATTGGGGTCAATCTGACAGCCTCGCTGCGGGGCATGAAACATGCGGTGTGGTTGTCGAACTTGGCGAAGGCGTTACGACACTTCAACCGGGCGATAAGGTCACCATTGAATGTTTCTCACACTGTGGGGATTGCGTCTACTGTGGGAAAGGCTACTACAACCACTGTCTGGAACGGAAATGGGTTTCGCAAAATACACACGGTGGCTTTTCGGAATATACCACCGCCCACGCTTCGGGCTTGTTCAAGCTGCCGGACAGTATGAGTTTCGAGGAGGGGGCTTTGGTCGAACCGCTCGCGGTCTCCTACCGTGCGATAGGACAGGCGCAGGCGACCTATCAGGACAGAGTCGCAATTATTGGAGGCGGAACCATCGGACAATTTGCTTTGGCAGCAGCGGTAGCAGCAGGTGTAAAGGAAACTTTAATTACTGTCAAGTATGATCATCAGGCGGAACTCGCAAAGAAGCTAGGGGCTGATCATGTGGTCAACATCGGTGAGACAGATCCCGATGAGTATGTAAAGGACATCACCGGGGGTCGTGGTATGGATGCGGTGATTGAGACGGTTGGTGGTGGGCACAACTTCGACACTGCGATGGCGATGGTCAGAAGTTGTGGATATGTCGTCCTCGTCGCAGGATATTACGAGCCGCTAAAGGTGAATTTGGGACGCATCGTCAGTTCGGAGGCGATCGTCACCGGTTCTAACTGTTACGGCTACACCGGCATGGACACCGATTTTGATGCTGCCATCGATCTGATCTCTTCAGGAAAAGTTGATGCCTCCGCGCTGGTAACGCATCGGCTTCCACTGATGGAGGTTGCTGAAGGCTTCAGGATTTCCGCCGATAAACGTTCCGGCGCAGTCAAAGTGCATCTGTGCCAATAACGTGAAACGTGATTATAGTAGATTTTAGAATTATTTGGACACTATGAACGAGCACAGTCAAAAACTTGTTGGCAGGGTTACGGCATAGGGTGTAAAGGGCAATCCGCCATAAGTAGCGCAAACTGTATGAAGTTTAAGTATTTAAATCGATAATCGTGATTTTGCTCGAAACACCTCGAAACATACGGTAGGCGCGGTTTTCAACCGCGCTGGTGTCAATAGCAAATTACCCAATTAATTTTTTAATCTTCATTTAGTTTGCGGGTTGAGATCACAATCTAACAGATTGTGGCATAAAAAAATATTACTTTTAATGTCTACTTATCTTTAGAATTCACTATAGTTGATTGGCGTGTTGGGTTTCACCGCCGTTCAATCCAACCTACAGCACTCGGAGATTTTACGTATCACTAAAGGATATTGCGATAATGCTTCTTGAGCTCATCCCGATGACAGTTCGTATGTCAGCACCGTTGGCTTTGGCGGCACTCGGCGGTGTCTACTCGGAACGGTCTGGCGTGGTAAACATCGGACTCGAAGGCATGATGCTCATGGGAGCGTTCGGCTATGTGATCGGAACACATACCTCTGCCTCCCCATGGATCGGATTAGTCATTGGCATCGCTCTTGGTGGCGGGATGGGATTGCTCCACGCAATCGCGTCTATCACGTTTCGTGCCGACCAGATCGTTAGCGGGGTGTCCATCAATCTCTTAGCAATCGGTATCACAGAGTTTCTTGGACGCGGCGCAACCTCTCGGCGGGTAGAAGGTTTGAGCCAGTGGGATCTGCCGCTGCTCGGATCGTATTCGTTCGTCGTATACCTAACCCTTATCTTCGTGATTATAAGTCAGATAGCCTTGTTCAAGACTGTGTGGGGGCTACGGCTGTGCGCAGCGGGTGAATCCACTGAAGCGTTGGATGCGCTTGGACTCAGTCGGTCAAGGCAGCAATATATCGGTGTTGTGATCAGCGGTTTTCTCGCTGGAATCGGCGGCTGTCTTTTGGCATCTGAAGCACACTATTTTACAAAAGGAATGACCGCCGGGCGTGGATACGTGGCATTGGCAGCGGTCATTTTCGGTAAGTGGAAACCCCTCGGGGCGGGTGCTGCCTGCCTTCTTTTCGGATTCGCAAGCGCGTTGGAACTCGCCAATCAATGGCACATCCCACCCCAGTTACTGAACAGCCTTCCCTATCTGCTCACCATGATTGTGCTTGTCGGTGTCATTGGCAAAGCGACTCCACCGGCGAGTTTGGGCAAACAACATTGAGCCCGAATAAACCGAAAGCAAAGACACACCTATGAATTCACTGAAGAAAGTGCTGGTCACCGGTGCAACGGGGCAGATCGGATACATGACATACAAGCGACTACTTGAACAACCGGACAGATACGATGCCTATGCCCTCGACTGCAAACGTGAGCGGTCTGAAAGAGTTCCCAAATCATGGGCACTGGAGATTCCCGACGATAAATTTCAGTTGTGCGACATCTCCGATTTTGAACAGGTCCGACAGGCTGTTGCAGGCATTGAGGTCGTTGCACATCTTGCCGCCGATCCGGGCAGTGGAGATTGGGAGAGCCTACTGAACAACAACATCATCGGGACGTATAACGTCTTTGAGGCGTGCCGGGAGGCGGGAGTCCGGCGAATCGTCGCCGCCAGCAGTATTATGGTGTCCCAAGGGCATCGTGAGAGTGAGCCGTATAGGGCGATGATGGAACGGCGGCACGCCGACATACCCGACGACCCTCAGATGATTACTCCAGATATACCCGCAGAGCCAAGAGGCATATACGGCTCAACCAAAGTTTGGACAGAGTCTTTGGCACGTACCTACGCGCATCAATATGAAATGTCGTGTATCTGCGTCCGTATCGGTCAAGTCGAGCGCGACCGTCCCCGCCCGCCGCAGGGCGCGGATATCTACGTGAGCCAGCGGGACATTGTTCAGATTATCGAGCGGTGCATCAATGCCAATGATAGCTTACGATTTGAGATTTTTTACGGCATGTCAAACAACGATTTGCGTTGGGTGGCCATCGAAAACGCTCGTCGAAAGGTGGGATATGTGCCGCAAGACCGTGCAGAGGATAACCACGACTACGACGGAGATTAGAATTTGCTTGATGGCTGATCTCATTGTGCTACAGACTTCCGGGCGCGACTCAGGCGATTGTGCAGCGCCTGTCTCGACATCCCCAAAAGTTGGGCGGCAATGGTCTGGTTGCCGTCGGAACGTTTGAGTGCTTCTGTAATCAGCAGCTTCTCAGCATCCTTCAAGGCGGGCAGTTGATCCAAATTCGGCAGTAGATCCGTGAAGGGAAGTGCACTTTCTCGACCATTCTCAGCTTCACTCTTTTGACTTGCGAAGTCTTGGTTACCGATCTTGGCTTTGAAAGATTCCATGGATAGCACTCCGCGCTTATGTCTGCTGACCGCATCAAAAACCATGCTCTCAAGTTCCCGTATATTGCCGGGGAAGTGATAAACACCAAGCAGCGTGAAGAATTCTGCGGGGACCATCGGCTTCTTCTTATCGAGTTGCGTCGCCGCTTTATCAAGAAAGTGTTCGACCAGTAACGGGAAGTCATCCCGTCGGTCACGAAGCGGCGGCACATGAATATGATGTGTTTGGAGTCGATAGTACAGGTCTCTGCGAAATGTCTCCGCTTTCATTAAGGCATCAATATCTCGGTTCGTTGCAACGATAATCCTCGCATCGGTCAGTTTCGGCACATCTTCACCCAACGGATAGTACTTCCCTTCCTGCAAGAGGCGCAATAACTTAACCTGCGACTCCATCCTCAGATCTCCTATCTCATCCAGAAACAGTGTCCCCCCGGACGCCTGCTCAACCAATCCGTCACGCGCTGCATCTGCACCGGTAAAAGCGCCTTTTTTGTGTCCGAAGAGGGTATCGGCAAACAGGTGATCGTCCAGTCCCGCCACATTGACTGTAACCAAGTCGCCGGTCCGCCCACCGAGTCGGTGGAGGGCTTGGGCGACCAATTCTTTGCCCACGCCGGTCTCCCCAGTAATCAGTACTGGCAACGGATTTTCGGCGATCGCTTCGATGTATTGAAAAATAGATCGCATGACAACGTTTTGGGTGATAATTTCCGAAAACACATCAGGTTGCTCCAACCTGTCAGAAAGCAGATAGTCCTTCAGTCGAGTGTTCTCGTCGCGTAACTCCCTGACCTCTATTGCCCGCTGGACCGTTGTTACCAAGCGCACCTTGTCCACAGGCTTCACCAAGTAGTCGAAAGTCCCTTCCTTCATACAGTCAACGGCTGTTTTGACCTCATTGACCGCAGTAATAATGATAACTGGGATGTCCGGGAAATCTCTCACAATCGTTGGGAGTAGATCCCAACCGGACAGATGGGGCATCAGCATATCCAACACAATGACGGAAAAGTCGCCTTCGGAGAGGATTGACATCACCTCACGGCTATCTTGGCACTGGACAACATTATCAATGCCTTCCGAGTTTAGACTTAAACTAGCGCTGAAGAGAAACTGTGCTTCGTCATCCACCAGTAAAACGGGGAGGGCAGGAAAAGTGGTTGGATTCATGCGCTTATCTCCATTCCAAAAGAGCGTGAAACGTGATGCGTGAAAAATGAAAAATGAACTAATGTCCTAATGAACCAATGTACTATAGTGGATTTTAGAATTAATGAAACACCCCTTGGTAGGCGCTGTTTCTAACTGCGCCTATTCGGTGCGGTTGGAAACCCTGGTCTAGGAACGGACCGCACCTACCGGGGAGCGAAAGTGTCTCTTTATTTTTAGCATCCACCATAAACCGGTTGCTGGTACGCGATTTCTTAACATGAACCGAAAAATTAACGCTTACTCCAGCATAACTCGGCGAGAAACAGGCAACATAACAGTGGCGGTTGTGCCTTTGCCAAATCTTGAAGTGAAATGTAGATGTCCACCATGGTTCTTCACAATATTATAAGAAACCGACAGTCCCAGACCTGTGCCACCGGTGTCCCGCTTGGTCGTGAAAAAGGGTTCGATAATGTGATTCAAATTTTCTGGAGGAATCCCTTCTCCCTCATCTCGCACCCTGATGGTGATTAGGTCAGACGTTTCATTATACGACGTTGAGACAAACAGAGATTTTTGGGGTGATTCAAGGGCTTGACATGAATTAGTGATTAAATTGATGATGACCTGTTCAAGCTGCTGCGGGTTTCCGCGAATTTGGGGTAGGTCTTCCTCTAATTCCACAGACGGCTGATGGGTTGATTTTTTAATCAGATTGTTCACAATCACCATCGCAGATTCAACGACTGCGTTCGGGTCAACCGTCTGATCCAGATCACCCGCATCCTGACGCGCAAAACCACCCAGTGCCTCGACAATTTTGCCGATGCGCGTGGCACCTTCCGATATGCCCGAAATCAACTGATCAATTTTCTGATGTGCTCGGGTGTAAGGCATACCCGCCAAAAGAAAATCACCATTTTCTTCGTAGTATTTTTGGAGGATTGGCATAACATTCTGCCAAGCCATGGATAGGATTTCACCGTTGAGCATGATGAAATTATTCGGATTATTGATTTCATGCGCGACCCCGGAAACCAAAATACCGAGCGACGCCATTTTATCTGCCTGAATTAACTGCTGCTGCTGAGATTCCGCCAACGCCTCCGCTCGTTTGCGTTTGGTAATCTCCTGTGCACTCCCTGCGCAGCGGTAAACCTCTCCCTTTTCATTGCGGACCGGAAAGACATTGGCTTCAATCCAACGAATCTCACCATCGGGACGCACAATCCGATACTCATATTCGACGAATTCGCCACGGCTCTGTTTCTCGAGGTTGGCAAGGACCTCCTCCCGGTCCTCTGGGTGAATCGTTTCTAGCCAAGACTCCGGCTGCGATATCAGACTTTCTCGACTGCGCCCCCAAATCTCCTCATACGCAGGATTGATAAAATAGATTTGTCTGCTATCCAGAGAACTCAACCAGAAAACTTCGCGCAGATTCTCTGCTAGTTGGCGGAATCGCTGCTCGCTTTCATAAAGTGCTTTTTCCGCTTTCATCTGCTCGGTGATGTCTCGGATAATGCCTTGATACCCCAACACCGTTCCGTCAGCTGCACGTCGCACCGTTGAAGTGACCAAGCAGTCTATCTGCGTTCCATCGTTCCTTCGGAATTTCAACTCATAGTCTCTCACCGATCCCTGTCGCTCAATCTCCCGTTGAAACACGCTTCGCTCTTCGGGCTGGACGTACAACCGCCGAACATTCATTCCGATTAGCTCATCACGGGGATAGCCAAGAAGATCTACCCCCGCCTGATTGATATCGAGGATTTTGCCTTCGCGGGTGTTCATATAAACAGCATCCCTTGATTCACCAAAAAGGGTGCGGTATCGTGTTTCGCTCCGCCGTAAAGCTTTCACCGCCCGCTTATGCCGGGTAATGTTACGCCAGACTGATCTGCCGTAGAGGACATTTCCCTCTTCATCGCGAACAGATGAAACATTCAAACTCACATCAACTTTTGTCCCATCTTTTCGCTTCAACACAAGTTCAGCATCATGGACTTCGCCGGTCTCCACAAAGGACTGGAACACCTTATGTGCGTCTTCTACACAATCCGGATGATACCTCTCAAAGATAGAATGACCGATAATCTCCTCTCTCGTGTAGCCCAGCGTCTGGACTACCGTCTGGTTGCATCGAATGATGTTGGCGGTCTTCGCATCTACAAATACAAACATATCAGGCGCGTTATCGTAGAGATCGTAATAGGTTCTTCCCGACTGCTCCAAACTCTCCAAAGTACCCTTATACTGCGTCTCCACCTGTTCCAATTCAGTAACGCGCTGACGCATCGTCTCTAACTCATCTATGAGTTGCTCCGTTGTCTTATCTTGGTCTGTCATTTTGTAACCCTCCTTGCCTTTGCTCAAGCGGGGTAACAGGTAGCAACTTGTCTGCTCTCAGGTTTTACGCAATCGCCGTTAATAGCGCGCTTTCGCTGTAAAGCAGCGCACGGGCAAAAGTGCCCTCACCACGAAAGTCCGGTTCATCCCACCGTCGCGGTGCGCTGTAGTAGGCTGTCACGAGGCGGTCGCCCAGTTTAACTGTCGAAGGATAGCCCAAGTCATTGTCACCAAGGTCGTCACAAACAATCAATCTCCGCTCATCCCAAGTTTGTCCGTTATCTTTGCTGACCAGTGCCTGTACACCAAATGGCTCATGCCGCACACCAAAGAATAGGATGATCCAGCCGTTTGAAAGTAACGTCAAATCGGCGGGGTGCTCGCGGTCATTGGTCACAGGGATTGGCTCTGTCCATGTCGCGCCACCGTCGACGGAACGGGACACCGCTAAGAGTGCACGCTGATCACCGGACCGCATGGCAGCCACCAGATGACCGTTAGGCAATAGAATGAGTCCTGTTTCGTTGTAGCCTGTAGCAATCAAAGTAGGATCTCCCCACGTTTGCCCGTTGTCGTGTGAGCGTAGGATGTAAGTACAGTCGTCCGTCCGCTCAACTTCCCCAATAGCACTCCCATAGATCGGCAAGAGCATCGTTCCGTCGGTCAAGGTGCAGATACGGCCGTAAGCGGAGTTTTTTTCCATCGGGGTGAAGTTGAGCGGTTGAGATGCTGCCCATGTTGCGCCACCATCGTGCGACCGTGTCACCCGCATCTGGACACGGCGCAAGTCTCTCGACCAACTTCCGTCTTCGTTGTAGGAGCCTTGGGCGTGGTAGGCAAGCACAACCGTTCCATCAAGGGCTTGACCGACTGCCGGATTGCGATCATCTACTTCGGTATCCACAATGACAATCGGCGTCTCCCACGTTTTACCGCCATCTAACGAGCGCACAGCATCTAACCGTCCGGTGATACCCACGTGTCCCGCACCTCCCCGTAGAACCGCGAGGATTTCTTCTCCTCGCGGATTGCTGAGGACCGGAAAGTAACCTTCGTCGTGACAGAGATAAACTTCCGATGCGCCGGGCAGTTGACGTAAATCGAGAGCGTTCATGGGTCGGTCTCCTTTTTCTGAATCGTCCGAGAGCAAATCGAAATAAGGGGCAACAATATACGTTAATCCGGCTGTACGATGAACCGAGCGAGCTCCTTGCCGCGCGGGGATAACGTTTCATAGAGTGGGCTCGGCAGCGAAGGTTCCAGATTGGGGAGGCGAAACCAAGGTGCGAAATATCCAACGCTGGTCATCGGGCGGATTTCGTCGGAATTATTGGCGGTGCCTCCATGCCAACAGCGCACATCTCGGATGAGTGCTGTACCGGGTGGGGCACAGATGATTGACTCCTTCATACGGTCAGGTTCCTCTTCTATTTTCGGAACCGGCTGACGTGTCCGATGCGTCCCCGGTACAAACCGAATAGCACCGTTAATTTTTTTAAACTCAACCATCAAGAAATTGACGACAATATACGGTGCCGGCACATCGTGGATCGTTACTAGCCCCAATGGATCGTTGAAAACGTCCCTGACATCGGCGTGTAGGTGCTGCTCCTTCGCACCGGGCGTCGAGTAGTCACCGCCACCGCCGGAACAGATGTAATCGGAACTCCCCCAAATCGTTTCGATTATCGGTAGAATGGTCGGCAGATCGATAAGTTGAACCCATTCCGGGTGATGCAGCTGGGATCCGAAGGAGTAGCGGGCATATCCTCGGTTCGCTTCCTCAAGAGGAATGTCCCTCATCTGCTGGGCGATGACCCGGGCTGCACCTGATTGGGCGTACGCAAGCTGTTCGGGATTGAGTGCATCTTTGATGGGAACGAATCCATCGCGGTGGAAGATCGCCGCTGCTCTTTCAACCTCAGTGGGATCGATGATTTCGACATCAAGCATAGTGGGCGGATCCTTTCTCTAAAACCGTTCATTCACACAACAACACCATCTCATTTGAGAATTCAAAACCCAGTTTCTCATAAAGTGACCACCCTTCGGGAGAGGTCAACAACTTAATCATCGCAACCTCTTTGGACTTGAGCCAGTCTACCGCCATTTCGCTCAACCGATGTGCAAGCCCTTGTCTTCTGTAGGTGGACTCTGTGTAAACATCACCGATAAAACCGTAAAACGGCACTTGGAAATAACAATAAGGCAAGTCTGATTTTAGAAACGCTCCTGCCGTGGCAATAATCGTCGAATCGCATACAGCGACAAAATGGATTGCCTCATCGCGGTCGTAAAGTTTACGACAGTCCTCTATGATAATATCGAACACATCTTCCGATAACAGGTTAGATGCTCCTACATCTCTGAACATGGCAACTTTCAGTTCCACGATCCTGGGGAGTTCTTTTTTTAGCGCAGCCCTGAATTCGACATCAAGCATAAGGGGCAGACCCTCTCTAAAGCTAACTCAAGTCGCTAGTTGTGGTGCTGCTGTTTTGTCTATCTGAATCAGGATTCTCTGAATTAAAGGATTAACAGGATACCCCCTGTGAAACTGACAATAAAATCAATCAGTTCCTTCCAAATATGACAGAGATACAAAGAAAACCCCCGTCATCGGTGCAATTCAGCGCGGGGGTAAAGTTGGGAGTTATACCGCCAAGAGTTTATATAATCAGGAAATATATGGTTTATAGAATATCATAAATATCAAGAAGGTTTTCTTCCAATTCTCCTATTGTTTCGCCTTGTGTCCAATGATCAGGATACTCTTTAAGGTATCCGAGATACATTTCCCCATCTTGCCAATAGACGTACTCTTGCGCCTTTCTCATTGGCGTAATGCTTTGATTAGATGTCACAGCTTGGTGCATCATAACAATTTTCTTTCATTTCCACTAAATCATACGATTTTGGACTGGTATGCCAATAGCAATTAAAAGATAGCCGATTTCTGTCGGAAGATCAAGGAAAAAACGCAAGACTTATGTTAAGAAATCACACAATAGAAACCGATTGAGTTCATTAGTTCACTCGTTCATTAATGAACCAATGAACGGCTGGTTTTCACGTTTCACGCATCACGTTTCACGCTTTTTGTGTTTTGCATTCTCTTTTTACATAAGCCAATCGGATATATCACCGTAGTTTGCCAGCATACCTAGGTGCCTTCTGTTGTAGCTCTGGACGGTGTAGGTTATAGAGATCAATCGGCTCATAGGGATGTTCCAGCGCGGCATCCTCGTTGAATTCGACCCCCAATCCCGGACGGTTTGGGATTTCGAGCCAGCCATCCTCGACGACCATCGGATTTGTGCACACGTCGAAGCGCCACGGTTCGGGTGGAAAGTGCTCTAATACCAAAAAGTTTGGAACGCACGCAGCCAATTGAACCGAGGAAGCGTAGGATACCTCGCCGTTAGGGTTGTGCGGCGCAAATGCTGCATAGTGTGAATCTGCGATTGCGGCAATCTTCCGCGCCTCAAGCATCCCGCCGCAGTGTGACATATCTGGCTGAACGATGTCCACACCGCCGCGTTCAAGCAGCTGCTGAAAGCTGAAGATGGTGAACAGTCGTTCACCTGTGGCAACCGGAATGTCTATTTTGCTTCGCACATAAGCCATTGCGTCAAGATTTTCGTGTGGAACAGGTTCCTCGAAGAAACTGATGTTGTACTGCTCGACACCCTTCGCCGCCCGGACCGCATTGGCGGCGGTGTTGAATATTCCGTTGCAATCGATGTACAGGTCGATATCTGATCCAACCGCTTCCCGAACCGCAGCCACAGCATCAATTCCGGTGTTCAGGATATTGTTATCCAACCGATAGAAGTCGATACCGGGACGCCCGCCCCACGGATTAAACTTCAACCCTTTCGCACCAAGATTCACGATCTCTTTCGCCGCCCCCTCAAATTCTTCGGGACTCATGCCCTGCTTATACCATGCGTTGGCGTACAATTTAATTCGATCGCGCGTGCGACCACCGAGCAGTTCGTATACCGGCACACCGAGTGCCTTGCCCTTAATATCCCACAGCGCAGTCTCGACACCGCTAATTGCACTGGTCAACACCTCCCCACCGGCGTAGAACGCCCGCCGGTACATCTCCTGAAAATGCTTCTCTATGGCAAACGGGTCCTGCCCGACAATGTAGCGCGTCAATTCGACCACCGCACCTTCGACGGTTTTTGACTTGCCTTCGAGGGTCGCTTCGCCGACACCGTGGATGCCTGCATCGGTCTCTATTTTCACAATGAGCCAGTTGCGCCAACTTCCACCGACAAGAAAAGTTTTGACTTCAGTTACACGCATACGTTCCATCTGAATAGGCACCTTTCAAGTGATGAATAACAGGACTTACACAAATTCAGCACACAAAGCGAGACTTTTTTTTAACCCCCTAAATCCCCCTTGTCAGGGGGACTTTGGAAAATCAGGGAGACTTATGCCCCAGCTACGTAAGTTCTAGAGTAATAAAGATTGCTCACTTTTAGAGATGCTGAGGAGAATTCTGTATCAATCCAATCCAAGAAGTGCAAGTGAATCCCGGTGGATAATCCTTTCAATCACATCCTCCGGGATACGGGGCAGCTTTGTGCCTTCGAGTTGATCGTTCAGCCGGCGCAGCCCGTCCATGCCTTCCTGCGGCGTCCATAACGGAAAATCAGAGCCAAAGAGCAGTTTGTCTGTCACACCCCACTCAACCATGCCAATTAACCCCTCCCACCCCTGCCACGGACGGACCCATCCACCACCGGAGACATCCGCATAGACATTAGGGTGCTTGCGCAAGACAACGGCACAATCTCGTTGCCACGGGTGTGCCATGTGTGCCATGATAAATTTGAGGTCTGGAAACGCTTGGGCAACTTCGTCAATTAGTATCGGCAAACTGTATTTGAGCATCGCCCGAGGGCCCGGATGTGTTCCCATGTGAGACAAGATTGGCAATCCCATCCGCTGCGCCTTTTCGTATAAGGGAAAGGCAACAGTGGGATCAGTGAGATCATATCGCCCTAGCATGGGGTAGAGTTTGATACCTCGCAGTCCTAAGTCGGACACGCATCGGTCAACCTCTTCAAGATGGTCCTCCTCGGTTGGATCTATCGCTGCAAAGCCGATTAATTTGTCCGGCGCGTGCTTGACCCATTCAGCGGTGAAATTGTTGGGACTGTGCATTCCGGCAGAAACACCCCGCACACCGAAAACAATCGCTTTGTCGACAACCTCCATCGCTTTAAGATACGTTTCGGGCGATAGTGGTGGCATCGGCGGATAGCCTGCCCGTTCATTAGCACGATGGTTGGCTTCACTCATGTGCTCCGGCTGAAGACAATGGCTGTGTACATCAACGATCATCTATTTCTTCCTTTCCCTATTCAACTCTCCCAACTTGCTATGAATTCCTCAACACCGAAATCGGCAGGTGTCTCATTAAAGCGGTAGCGCATCGGTCCCGATTGGAAACCGGGGAAAAAATGTTCCTCATCCCTTTGAAGTTTGGCATCAAGCGGCTTAAACCGTTGCCATAAGGTCTCCGCCTCCTGTGGCGTGAAGCGATCCGCGAACTCAGGTCCCCAATTCAGTGTGGTCGGGTGCGCACTCGTCCCCCGCCGACGCAGGTCTTCGGGTCCGTCTTCAAGTTCTGGGTTCCTGTGCAGGTTAATAAAGAACGCCGCCTTGCATAAGAAAATGGTCGTCAACATTTTTCCCTTTTCACCCCTGCCGGGGTGTATCTCGTCCAACGCAGCGTGGTACGCAGAACCATCTTTTTCAATTACAGCACGCAGTGCAGATTCGGTGTGAGCCTGCATCCACTCGCTCCGTTTGTTCCACCGTTCTAGGGTGTCCTGGGCTTCGGCGGATAAATTTTCAGCATAACTCAGATCTTCATATTTCGTGAAGTTGCAAAAACCGCCGTGAATGGTGCGCCGCAGCTTTGCGCTGTAGTTGCTGCCCCAATGGAGAATGGGGGTGATGTAGACCACACCATCGCCACCGTTGAGATGCGTTTGGACGCTGCCGGGCAACGGGACACGGGGATCCGCCAATAGCTGACGGTTCTCCTCTTCGGTGTTGATGCGGATGTGGCTGCCGGGCACGACCCACAGCACACTGTCATCGTAGAGGGGAATGTTCCACTGAACATACCTCGGTCCATTTTCCTTGATGTCATCTATGTATGCTTGCAGCGGTGCGGTATCAATGGGATGGATATCGCGGTGCCAGACTGCAGGACCCCGATCACGCACC
Source organism: Candidatus Poribacteria bacterium (assembly GCA_965208425.1). Taxonomy (GTDB): domain Bacteria; phylum Poribacteria; class WGA-4E; order WGA-4E; family PCPOR2b; genus PCPOR2b. The sequence goes on from OZ242335.1 coordinate 2,662,930, forward strand.
GGGCTGCACATCATCATCATTTCGGTAACGGCTGCATCCGGCTCGTTCATCAACTGGGTGCTGACGCCTTGCGTGTTTTCGTGAAGCCAGATCTCTGCTGTGTTCGCTGTCTCTTTATCGATTAGGTCTACCAAGGGAGGGTGATGCAGCATCAACCGAGGTTGCGCCCCTGTTTCCCATACGCCGCCCGGTGGGTCGTCTGGATTGCGTTCGCTCGCCCAGAGTCCCCGCTGTCGATCAACCATCCGCTCATAGCCGGCGCGTAAATCCTCCAATTCTGCCGGTGGGATGACCTCCCGCAGCACCAAATACCCCTCTTCCATGAATTGGTCTTGATTGAGTTGCATCTGTATGTCTCCGATCATAAACTTATAGGGTTTCGGTTAATCCATCTTATGCTGCCGAAAGGGCAATCAGACTGTGGCAGCGTCTTAATATAACGTAAGTTGATAGGGTGTATTAACAAATTGAGAGACAACTATGTATGCTGGAACAATACCGATTGTTAGGTAAGGGGCTATGCAGTTTTTCGACATACGTAAATCATCAATGTGCTTTCATTGGTCAAAGGACTCTTATCCCAATCTCCATAACGCTCTACTATTGAGAACCCATTGTATTGAAGCAACATCTCCATTTCTTGTGGAAATATCAACCTCCTCGCAAGCGGTACCCGTTTGACTACTTCTTGACCGTTCTTCTTTTTCCAGCGGCGAATCGCCACCTCAATCCATATTTGCTTCAAGTGATCATATTTTTGACTTGCCGATAAAGATACCACTCGTCCATCTTCGGTAGTATAGGAAAAGGCGTGTTCTTCTTGATGGTCTTGCAAAAAGTAAAAATGTGGAAATACTATGCTAAAGATGAAACGGCCAGCCCGTTCTAGGTGCTCACGCACCCGTTCAAGCATTGTTTCTAAGTCTGTCCGTGCCAGAAGGTGTTGAAACGTCCCTCCTGTCTCAATAATCAGTCGAAACTGCTCATTGAGATGAAAGGTGCGAACATCTTCCTCAATCCAGCGAATCGGAAGGCCTTCTGACTTGATTTTCGCACGCATAAGCATCTTAGGCATAATATCCAAGCCCACAATATCGACTCCACGTTCAGCTAGCGGAATAGTGAATCTTCCAGTGCCGCATCCCAATTCAAGTACCTTGCCTCCAAGCTGTTGAGCTAGTTCAAGATAAAACGGTCCATCGGGCTTGAATGGGTCCTTAGTTTCAGCATCGATTTCAGCATCATAGATAATAGGGTCGGCATATTCTAACAGATTATCGAATTCTTCTAAATTATTGAAGTCACACATGTTACTTACCTTTCGCATTATAAACCAGTGGTGCTAGGTTCTGTTGACATTTCAATGAAGCCATGCCGCTGTCCAGCGGTCAGGGTAAAACATAATGGATTAGCTAACCCATCAACAGCGGGGTGAATTTTCGTTGAAAATCCACCCCGATTGCGTCCCAGTGCTTGCGTGGCTTGATCTCCATTCTTTTCCAAAGTGCCCGCAGCATAGAGATGAGTGCGGGCAGTAGCATTGTCAATGGTTTAATGCGTACTCAGTGATATTCTTCAGTTTATTTATGGACAATATACCATCTCCATCCGCAAGCCGCGTTCATCAAACTCAGGTTCTTGCGGAATAGAAACGAGATTTTGCTTTCCCATCAACCCCGTCACTCCGGCAGCTAGTGAATCAAGAATGTCGTCCCTTGCGACATCTTTGCGTCTATAGGTGGATAACGCATAAGCGATAATATCGGCGGTTTGTGGGTAGATCGACTGGAGAAGTTGTGTCCGCTCTAACAATCCCTCATTGCGCTTTTTGGCGTGTTGCATCGGTTGACCTGCCAAGCCCCAAAAGCAGAGTTCTGGGTGAATTTCCCTGATGCAATCTCTCGCCGAGGTGTCGTCCGAAAGGAGCAAATCGACTTCACGAATTTTTGGGATAATATTCCAGTTTTCGACGGACAATCGTTTGCCTGTCAACCGTTGATTGATATCGCAGGCTTCCTGATATGACCCCGCATATATCGCCTCGCGGCACGGCGCGGGAAACACGCTTGAACGTCTCGGTCCCAACAACTTCCGGACTACGGGATCACACCGGCGTTCAGCCCGACCCTCCGCTTTCAAGCCGATAGGGATATCAATCAGTATCAAGGACGCATCCCGATGATGATCCCAGAGACTTGATACATCAGGAAAAATGTCGACCTGCCAATTACCTTCCGTTTCCAACCCAATCGCGAGCCACCCCGCCCTGCAACCATCTACCCCGACAAACATCTTTGTCCTATGCTCCTAGCTGACTTGCCAGATCATTGAAGTCGTTCGCCACCACATCGAAAGCGGCATCGTGTTCCAGATCTCGGTTGCGCTGTGACCCGTATTCTTCGGGTCGCGGTACAAATCCGGTCTTAAATCCCACGGCTGACGAAGCAATCAAATCGCCGGGGTGGGCGGCGACCATCATCACTTGGTTCGGCGGCAGCCCCAGCAGGTCGGCAGCGGTTTGATAGACCTCCGGATCCGGTTTGTAATGTTTCGCCAACTCTGACGATAGAATGCAGTCCCAAGGCAGCCCGGCGTGTTTTGCCATATTGGTGAGTAGGGCGACGTTTCCGTTAGAAAGGGGTGCAACGATGAATCGTTCGCGCAATCGTTGTAGTCCGCTGACGGCATCGGGCCACGGGAGAAGGCGATGCCATACACGGTTGAGATGATCTTTGTCCGCTTCGCTCAACCCTGTAATGTCGAACTCGTCAAGTAATTCGTCCAGAATCATACGGTGCAGGGCATCTATGTTCAGCCATGGCAGTTCACCCTTGCGGACACGATTCATTGATGGACCGTATCCTCCCCGCCATTTGTCCGCAAACTCCGCCCAATCCACATCAAGCCCACGAGCTGCTCCAAACGCTTCGCCTTCACGGATAATACTACCGCGCCAGTCCACAACTGTGCCGAATACGTCAAATGTCAACGCCTTGATTTCAAGGGTGTCTGTTTTCTCACTATTTTTCATAGAAACTTTCCTAGACAAACGAGACTCGTTCGGTTGGAAGGAAGGTTCGCCGAACACGCCTTCCCACTGTGGGAGAGGCTTCCTAGCCTCGATGTGCACACATCAGGTACGCGATCCTGAAAATCCTTAAATCCTGAGCATCCTGATTCAGACATCAATTGTAAGCAACTCCCAATTATAGTGGATCTTAGAATTAATGAGACGCTCCAAACCGGGGGAGTTAGGAAAACGAAACGACCGTCCCACCGTTTGGTAGGCGCTGTTTCTAACTGCGCCGATGCGGTGCAGTTAAAAACCGCACCTACCGGGGAACGAAAGTGTCCCTTTATTTTTTGAATTCACCATAATTACTGCTTATTCGTCGGCAGTTACAAACCCTATTGTTATTTCAGTGTCCTTATACCATGAGCAGTCCATACATTCACAAGCAAACTCACCGTAAATCCACGGCTCGGCAACAACCATTTGAATCATATAGCGCCTGCCATTTTCAAGTAACTCCCCATTCGCACCAAGGCGAAATATAAGGGTTCGGTCATCGGAGACAACTTCCCAACCAAGGTCCTCACCATCTTCAGTCAGCAACTTAGACTTCAAATCAATAACAGATTCATCAAACTCAAACCGGATGCCATCTATATACAACGGGGCAGGATCAACATCAGTATCACCATCCGATACACTTGCCAGCGTTATAGACGGCTCACTGAAGCCATGCGTGTACACTGCCAGCCTTATAAATTCACCAACATTGAGAGAGCCGTCAGGGTTCGTCCATTCAATATGAAATAACTGATCTCCAAGTTCCGTCGGATTCGGAAAACACCAAACCGCCCTCTTCCCTTCAACGCGGGCAGCAGTCCCATTAACAGTTACGGCTCGCGGCTCCTTATCGAAGTGAAGCACAACTGGTCGATATTCTGAAGCATCCCCCCCACTTGCGGGAATCGTCTTAACCAGCTTGACAACCTCCTTTACGACCACATCCTCAGGGACTGTTTCAACAGAGGATTTCGGATCTTCCTCCCCACAGCCGACTAGTCCGATGCAGGGTAGCGTGAGCAATCCGACAGATATCAGCAATCTAATGAACACAAGACTTCACCCCAAGAAAAAGTTTGCTAACGCTGTCGCTTATCTAAGTGCCACGCCGTCCGTTATGCCACAACCGGCGAACAGTGTCCGCTGCACAGCCTTATCGTGCGCCAGTGTGTAATCTGGCTGTTTTTCCCCACGAATGCAGGCAGTGAGCTCTCGCAACAGCGATCCGGAGGTTGATGACCGAGTAATGGTCACGTCGTGCGAGCCGGCTGCGTAGCCTTCAACAGCTTCCCCCAGAAACAGGGTGAGGTTATCCGAACCGATGGGGGTATGGATAGCGGTGCCCTTTGTGCCGTAGACCTCGATACGGCGGGTTTTGCCGCTCTCAATGTGCATACCGGCTGTATCAACCGTGCCGAGTCCATTCTCAAACTCATGGACAACGACCGCATTATCCACCTCGGATCGACTATCGTAGTGCCGCCCCATAGAGGGCTGCACCCCTGTCGGTTCTCCCATCAGGATAACCATCAGGTCAATCAGATGCCCCGCCATCTCGAAGTAGATCCCACCGTGATATACTTTGTACTCCTGCGCCAACTGTGGATGCCACGATATCGGTTTAGGGATGTGTCCGCGATAGTAGAAAATGTCGCCAAATGCGCCCAACTTGGCAAGCCGCAGCATTTCGTGAATCGCGGGATTGTAGCGCCACATATACGCCATCTGAAGGCACAGTCCCTTGCGCTCCGAGAGTTCGTGAATCCGCTGCAACTGCTCTATATTAACGCCCGCCGGTTTTTCCAGCAATACATGTTTGCCCGCTTCAAGCGCCTGCTCTGCATAATCCAGATTCTGGTAAACATGCCCTTCGACGATGACTGCTTCAGCGTCGCTGTCCAACACCGCTTCGACCGATGGGAAAACGGTGAGGTCGGGAAAGGATTCGGACCACTGCTGCTCTCTCTGTGCAACGACTTCTGGATCTGGATCGTAAAATCCAATGGGTTTGAACTCCTCCGGACGTTCTGTTGACTCGCGGGTGTGCATACTGGCGTGGCTGTGCCATGCACCCAAATAAGCAAATTTTAACATCAATTATCTCCTCTTAGCCGCACAATTTCGTACTTTTCACCGCAGAGTGCACGGAGTTTTCTTCTGCGTTTCTCTACGCCTCTGTGGTTGGTTTTATCCCGTTTTCCGGTTTGCCCGTCTTCCCGTTTTCTGCCCTTAACGTTTCACGTCTTATTCACTACGGCTTCGCCTGCTCGTATATTCGCTGCAACACAGGATTATCCGCAGGTTCCTTTCCTCCGTAGAACCATGTCAAGGGGAGTACCTTTAGCTTCTGATTGAAGCCTCCCTCCTTTTGGCTGCTCAGAATCAACTCAGCCCGGGTTGGGTGTTCCTCGTAGACCGAATAGGTATGCGCAATCAGAACGCGATCTTCCATCACAAACACCGATGGATACGACCAACGTCCGTGAAAATCGAAGGGGAGGATATGTTCTCGTTCCCGTTCTGGAGCCGGCAGCCCCGGATCAAAGTTGTATTCCGCTGGACGGGCAGGACGAATAGGTCCCGGCTCGACCCGCGTCTCCTCGTGCATTGATTCCACATTTTGGAAGAACTCCCACACGCTGCCGCCATTCCGACTAATCGCAGCGGAGATACGCGTCCGATTGTAGCCGCGCTTAATTTCGTCCTCGGTCTCCTGATTCCAGACAGCGAGGAGGTGTCCGTTGGGTAGCGTCCGGATCTGTGCCGGTGCCGTCGACGAAGCCAAAGAAGTGGGCTGTGGACGTGTCCATGTCTCCCCGTTATCCTCCGACCACGCCTGAAAAACGCGTCCTAACCCATTACGCATAAACATCAGTAATCGGCCCGGACTGACTTCCGTCACCGTCGGCTCATTGGTATAACTAAACGATGTGTTCCAGTCCAGTAGGATAATTAGTTCCCCGTCCTGATTGCGCTGCCATGTCCGTCCATCGTCGTCCGAATAGTAAACACAAGATGCGGAGAAACGGGGATCGAAGAAGTGTGCAGCGGTGGACACCCACTGACCATTCACCAATTTCCCAGACGCAGGCGGTTTGACGTCCTCCGGTCCGGAGGCTTGCCCCAGTGAAATATAAACCGGCAGAATAATACGCCCAGAGGAGGTACGAAGCAGGACATCCTGATACGCATAGGTCGCAACGCCCGGCGGGGCGACGCGAACCGGCGGCTCCCAAGTTTCTCCGTCATCCGGTGACCGCCAGAAAACCGGATGGGTTTCTCGCCGAGCACTCTCGGCAGGGACGTCGGAAGGCCTCTGCATGGCTGCTAACCCGATGCCTCGCCCTGACAACCGCACAAGCGATGTTCCGCCGCCGCCGACCGGATTTCCCGCCGTGTCGGTGCATGAGAACGTCTCAGACCATGTGATTCCACCGTCATTGGATGTGTTGAACTGCGTTCCAGCAGCGTGCAGAACCCGTCCATCTTCCAGTTCGACAAAGGTAGATGAATGGAAGTATCTTGTTTCATGAATCGCCAACGCCTCTTCGGGGCGTGTCATCGGAACATTGCTCATGGGCTTCCAAGCTCCTTTCTGTAATTTTGTCCCCGTGCGCTAGGCGCAGTGGAATTCCAAATTGTAGCCTATGGATGGGAGCTATCTCCATCCTGTCTGTTTTCATGGTTTTGATAACCGATCGACGAACGCTGTGTGTTCAGGGGTATCCAATCCCCTTTGTAATTCCACTAAAACAGTTGCCAAATTCTTTGCTAACAATGCTTCTACCGCTAACCGTAAGCCGGGGAAGGCTCGACTTTCGATGACGCCCGCTGCATTTGCCTGCAACGGTACATAGACCCCTTCGACAAGCCGGAACCAATCGAGTTGTTCATCTTCGGTCTGCCACACAATGTATTCCTGGACACCACAATGTTGATACACCTCAAACTTAATGTTCAGGTCATAGTCTGTACTGGAGGTTGCAATCTCAATGATTAATTCCGGCGTACCTTCAATATAATCATCCCCACTGACCTGAGAGTACCCTCCCAACTCGGACTCAAGCCGTAAAAAGGCATCTGGCTGCACTTCGTTGTCATTATTGAGGCGAACCGTTGCATTGTCACCGAAATCAGTTCCGGATGTTGCAGCACTATAGACAGCAAGCCAGCCCATCATGTGGCCGTGAGGTTGACTATGGCGCGTATGTCTTACAGGTGACCCCATGTAGACAACTCCTTCGATGAGTTCAATTTTCTTGAGATGCGGTGTTGCCTCATAGCGTCGGTGAAATTCGTCTCGCGTCAGTAGGTCACCATGCTTCAACGGCGGAATTTTCTTGCCGCCCGCTTCTTTCGCTGTAGGTCGGACTGATATTTCACGAAGTCTGTCTGGTTTTTCTTGAATCATCGGAGGTTTCCTCCAACCCACCTTGGCGTAACGGAGTTTATTCGCCTAAGCCTACCGGCGACGAATATGCGGGGCTTCCATCACCTCCCGCTGCTCCGGCGTCATATCCTCAATATAGTCGGGATAGGTAATTTGATGCGCTCCGGCGCTGTATGCCTGAAATCCGGGACTAAATTTATAAAGCACCGCTCGCCGCTGATGTTCAGCTGTCCAAGGCAAAGTTCCGTGTGTCAAAGTTTCACTAAAGATGACTGCGTCGCCTGCTTCCGCATTGACTTCGAGCACATGCTCCTGATATTTCTCCCACAGTTTCATGCTTTGGGGACAAGGAAGGTTTGACTTATGACTACCCGGAATAACCGCTAACCCGCCATCTCCCGGACCTTCGTCGGCAAGCATATATTCGACAACCGTGAGCCCAGTGTAGATACGTCCATCCTTGAAGAAATAGGCTTCGGAAAAGTTTGGGCGTTCAATGCCACCGCCGTGCAATGTGCCACCTTCTGCTCCCTGATCCATCGCAATCATGCCCGGTCCGTGATCCAGCCGATAGCCTTCCCCCAATATGCCGTCAAGGTAGGGCTTAATATGTGGGTGAACGAGAAATTGCCGAAACGGTTCACACCACGGATGTTCCCACGCCAGCATCCCGCCCAAATCTATACGGCGAGAAGTCCCTGACAGCGTTTTTGAATTACCCGACAGCGACCTGTCTATCTCTTTCGCTTGATCAAAATGGTGATCGATTGCTGCGTTACAACGCTCGACCTCTTCATCGGTAAGTACGTCTTTAATAACGAGGTAGCCTGTCAGATCAAATAGATAACGTTCGTCTTCGGTCATGGTGTGCCAGCCTCCCTTATCTATTGTCGGAGGTAAAGGGATTGAGCAGGATATATCCAAAGAATCCCGCTCAATCCCACTTGAAACTTAACTGCTTGCCGCCCATTGAACACCCTGCGCCATCAGTTTCTGCATGGCAGGTCGTTCAAAGGTGCCGGGACCGTGACCCAACGCGGTGTAGAATACCTTTCCATCACCATAGGATTTCACCCACGCCAGCGGGTGCTGTTTCTCTGACCATTCCGCGGACGCAAGGATGTGAATGTAGGGATCATAAGCGGACATATAGATTTCGTCCTCGACCTCAAAGTCATCAACACCCTGTGTAATCGGGTGATCTGAGTCATCAATATTCACTGTGAACGTCCCGCCCGGGGGATGCCAATTGGCAGATCCGCCGATGAGATCAGTGGCACGGCCGCCAATCCACCATGCGGTTCCATGGATACCGACTAAACCCTTACCACCACTGACAAATTGGAACAGACCATCCTCCTGATCAGATGTGAGGTCTGGTTCCCGCTTAGGGGTGCCATCAGGTTGACTGACCGTACGAGTGAATCCGGTACCGAACACACAGACATCAAAGTCGTCCAGTTGAGACGATGCTAAGACTCCCTTATCGTCCGTAAGTTCTACTGACATATCGCCTTGTGCACCGAGAAAATCGGCGATGACGGACGCGCTATCCTCAAATCGATGATTGGGACCCGATAAAACTAAAACTTTCAATGTAGGTACCTCCTATATCCTTTATTTCTTGTTGTTATGTTTCTGCACTTATATGTAATGCGCAGTGATACTAAGCCTGTCGTCAGTATAGAAGAAAAGAGAAGCCTTGTCAAGACAATTTTGGTCGCTTTGACAGGGTGGAATATTGATAACTTCGGACGTCTAGTGTATAATACCAAAACCGTGTGTAAAATGTGTAAAAAGGAGGGAAACATGGCACAAAAGAGAGTACTCATCACCGGCATGAGCGGATTGATTGGCGGCATTGTCCGGGAGCGTTTGGAGGGACAATACGCTTTGAGCGCACTTAATCGTCGCCCGGTAGAAGGAATTGAATGCCATCAAGCGGATATAGCTGACCTCAATGCAATACAACCCGCTTTCGAGGGCGTCGATGTGGTTGTGCATCTCGCAGCAAATGCCTCAGGCGGTGCGACGTGGGAAGATCTTCTATATCCTAATATTATTGGAACCTACAATGTCTTTGAAGCGTCGCGGCAAGCGGGCGTTAAGCGGGTTATCTACGCCAGCAGTGGATCAACCGTTAGCAACTGTGAACGGGAGTTCCCTTACAACACCCTCGTTGAAGGACATTACGACGAGGCACCCGAAACATGGGATAAACTGGATCACAATTCGCTAACGCGACCCAGTGGGCTTTACGGCTGCACCAAGGTATTCGGCGAGGCGCTAGCCAGACATTATACAGACACCAGCGATCTATCGATAATCTGCTTGCGTATTGGCGCAGTCACCCGTGAAAATCGCCCAACGCAGTCGCGTACATTCTCCGTCTGGTGCAGCCATCGAGACATCGCACAGATGGTCGAAAAGTGCGTCGAAGCACCCGACAGTGTGAAATTTGAAATCTTTTTTGCGGTGTCGAATAATAGATGGAGCTATCGTGACTTTTCACACGCCCGCGAAGTGGTTGGATTTGAGCCGCAGGATTCGGCAGAAGATCACCGTTAACAAGTACCCGGAGGATAATTTGTATGGGCAAATCCATTGCGATCACTGAAGAACAACGACAACAGTTTGATGAAGATGGGTTTATTCTGATTGAAGATGCTCTCAGTCCCACAGAGGTCGAGACATTAATTAAAGTGGTGGACGAATTAGATGAACGCTATCGGAGTGGAAAAGGAATCGGGCCAGATGAACCGTTCCAGATTCGGAATGCTCTCTCTCACCATGAGGAATTGTTGCGTCTAATCGATCACCCAATCTTGCTGCCACTTGTGGTAGATGTCCTCGGCGTCAATATCCAGATCCGCACATCACACCTCGACGTACGTCCACCCTGTCCGCCCGAATATGCAAAGCAGAAGCTGGGATCAAAAGATAGTTTCTTCCCTTGGCACTCAGATGGACCGAACTTTGGGTATCCGATTACCAATGGACAGGTGCCGTTTGTAGAGGTGAAAGTCGGATACTACTTGACAGATTTGACAGAACATAACAGTGGCGCAATTTGTGTGGTGCGGGGCAGTCATAAGATGTCCCCGGCACTGATACATCAGGACGACTACGAGATTGATCCCGACCAAATCGTCGAGGTGAATGTCCGTCCCGGCACGGCGATGCTCTGGCGCACTGCACTCTGGCACTGCCTTACCCCGAATCTATCACACCATGCCCGGAAGTGCTTGTACTACGGTTATCACTACCGTTGGATCCGTCCTGCCGACTATATCCATCAGGATCCGGATTTGATTGCCCGCTGCACACCGATCCGGCGGCAACTGCTCGGCGAGTTGGGGACCGGCAAAGACAATTACATGGGTGATAGCGCTAACGTACATCCGATTTCCAGACATTGGCGGCCGGAAGCCGATGACATTCCGCTCCAAGCATGGGCGGAGACACAGATGAGCCAATAAACCGTTTCTCTTCTCTAGATTGTTGACAACTGCGCGTGGCAGGCGTATAATCGCCTGAAACCTTTAAATCCCTCTCACCAAATTTAATCCTCCTGATGAGGCACTATCATGCAAGTCAACCGGCAACAGCTTATGGACGAAGGTTATAATATCCTGCGCAATGTGGTTCCTCCGGATCAACTCCAATCGTTGCGCGACAGCATCGAGCACATGGTCGACCGGCGAAAGGAGCTCTCCGCTCAACGACGTACTCCTCATCAGCCGCCCGGCGGTGAGTGGGCGGCGAGTGGCCAACCACGCCTGAAATTCTCCACAGATTGCGATGGCGAATCTGCTAGTGCTATTGAGTTCTTGACCCATGAAAATACCTTGGGCGTTGCTCAACAGCTGATGGACACAGAAGATGTTGTACCACACAATCTTGCCTGCCTCTGTAGTGCCACTGCCGGTGAAACCGGTCCGGCGAAGTGGCATCGTGATATCGGTCCGGGCGAACCCGCACCGTTACGGGGCATGATTTCCAATATGCAGCACCACGGGCCCAGCTACCTCCAATGGAACATCGCCCTCTATGACGATAGTGTATTTTGGATTGTTCCGCGTAGCCATCGCCGAGTCAACACCGACGAGGAGAATCGGCAATTGGCTGAGAACGCATCCGTCCCACTGCCCGGCGGTACGCCCGTTGAACTCAACGCCGGCGATGGAGTCGTATACACCCACCTATTGCTGCACTGGGGGAGTTACTACAGCAGTAAAATGCGGCGGACACTGCATCCCGGCTACCGTCCTTTGCGTTTTCCCTCCTTCCCCAACGTCCACTGGCGCCATTGGGAGCCGGGATTCTATCACTATCTTTCGGACACCGTAAGGGCGCAATTTGAGGCGTGGGACGCACTGTTCTTTGCAGAACTCGATCTTGTTGCAAAGATCTTCCATGCACTCATCAACAAAGAGATTGACACATTTCAGGCGGGGCTCGACCAACTGCACCCATCACCACATGATCGAATGGTCTGCGTCGTTATGCTTTCAAAATTGAGCCGGGCTTTGTATCGACTCAAGCACACAGATACCCCACCCGATTCACTATGGGGCAACGGCAGAGACATCGTCTACCTCGGCAACCACTTTACCGTTGAACAAACAGAGATCTTATGGGAACGGTTTGGCACACTTGATGAAAAATTGAAGAACTCTGATCAGGAAGACCACCCCGGCTTCCAGCGGAGCATATCGCAATACGATTCCGACAACATGCCCACAGATTTTGAGGTTTCAGACTTTATCAACAGTTGGCATAACGCCTAATCTGCGAACGAACATTCACACTTTAGCCCAAAGGAGGCATCTCATGTCGAAATTCCGACTCACACCAGAACAACTCCGTTTCATGGATACATTTGGGTATCTCCATTTCCCCGGCTTCCTCAATGACTGCATCGATCAGATCATTGAGGCATTTGAACAGGTCTGGGTGGACCTAAGCGTAGATCACCCCGAAACACAGCGCACATACATCGTGCCGTTTATCGGTCAAAGCGAATATCTCAGTTCTCTCCTCGACGATGACCGGATTGATGGCATCTTCGCCAGTCTGCTGGGCGATGATTACACCTATCTCGGCAGCGACGGCAATTTCTACAGCGGTGACACCGGTTGGCATTCCGATGGCGGTTGGCCCCGTCCTGTCCGTTTCTACAAGATGGCATTTTACCTCGACCCATTGACTGCTGACACCGGGGCGGTGCGCTTTATTCCCGGCAGCCACAGATATGGGGAGCAATACGCCGAGACAGTCCAGCAGAACATCGGCAGCCTAGAGGAAACCTATGCGCTAGATGGTCCCTCAGTCCCTGCGATTGCGCTTGAATCGAATCCGGGGGATTTGGTCATATTTAACCAAGCGTTGAAGCACAGTTCATGGGGCGGCGGCACGCAGCGGCGCATGTTCACGATTAACTGTGGGTATCGTTACAAGGAAAATGAGATGCCTTTCCTACACAAAGAACTTGATCTCGTGTCGCGTTCGGGGAAGGGGCAGGTCTATGGGGATAAGATGATAGAAACAGCGGGACCGGAGCGGATGGTGCATCTTGAGCAGGCTTTGGCACTCGCTCCAAATGGTGTCTGGGCAAGTTCGGAAACGAAAAGGTAGAGAAGCCAACAAATCAACTCTGTGTAACCGTTGAGGGCCTAACACAAAAGATGCTCTTAACACACGAAAGGGATCTACAATGGCAAAATTCAAAGCCTTAATTACGGGAAGGTACAGTTCGGAGGTCGAAGCAATAAGCGACAATGCTCCATCTGAGGTAGAGATTCGCTATCTGCCGCCGGGGGAGGCGATCGACGACCATGTTTCCGATGTTGACATTATCTACGGACATATCGGCGAAGGGGATCTCGCCAAAGCCAAGTCACTCCGTTGGGTGCAAGTCGCTTCCGCCGGCGTCGAAGGAATGATGTATCCCGCCTTCAAAGATAGTGATATTATACTGACTAATAGCCGACGGATGCACGGTTCACAGATTGCGGAACACGCGTTTGCCTTGTTGCTTTCGCTTACCCGCCGCATCATCACACAGTACGACTTTATGAAGGAGAGACGGTGGGAGAAGGCACCGTGCATCGAGTTGGCAGGGATGACGATGGGAATTCTGGGGCTTGGGGGCATCGGTCGGGCAATTGCTGCACGTGCGAAAGCCTTCGAGTTTAATGTGATTGCGGTCGATCCAGAGCCGATGGAGAAACCGGAGAGCGTTACCGAACTCGGACAGCTAGATTGGCTGCCGGAGTTTATGGCGAAATCCAACGTCGTGGTGGTCTGTTGTCCAATCACACCGGAAACACATAAACTGCTGGCGCACAAAGAATTTAATCAGATGCAGGACGGGAGTTATTTAGTCAACATAAGTCGCGGCAAAGTGGTTGACGAAGCCGCTTTGATCGCTGCACTCCGTAGCGGTAAACTCGCTGGTGCTGGGTTGGATGTCACTTACACCGAACCGTGTCCGCCGGACAGTCCGTTGTGGACGGAGCCAAACGTCGTTTTGACCGCACATACCGCTGGGGGATCGCAGCATATTGAGGCACGTACGATGCGTCTGTTCATTGATAACCTGCACCGCTATGTCAAAGGGGAATCGTTGATCAACGTGGCGGATAAGGAAAAGGGGTATTAAACGGCTCACCTACCGCGTGGCGATTGTACCGCGAACATAAGAAGCATCATCAGACGCCAAGAATGTCAGCACACGCGCAACGCCCTCCGGCTCACCTAGAGATGTGCGAGCGTTTTCGACGGCTGCTTCAGGGGAGTTGCCCATCTGTTCAGCGGATTCGGCGATTTGCCGGAGTTTCAAGGGGGTCGCGATACTGCCCGGACAGATTGTATGAACGCGGATATTGAGTGGTGCAAGTTGTGGCGTGATAGTCAATACCATCCCATTGACACCACCCTTACTTGAACCGTAAGCAACCGACGAACTGCCGCCGCTTACACCGGCACCGGAAGCGATACACAACATTACACCACCCCCGCTCCGTTCCATAATCGGCACAGCGTGCTTAACTGATAGAAAAGTCCCTCTGAGGTTTGTGTCAATAACCGATTCAAAAACTGCCTGCTCAAAGTCATCTACCCGAATACTTGGACCGCTCAAGATGCCCGCGGAGGTTACCAATACATTAAGCTGGCCAAAGTCTTCATCCGCTGTCTTCATTAGATTAGCAACTTCGGAGCCTACGTTGACATCGGTTCGGACAAATTGGGCGGCACCACCTTCAGATTGAATTGTTGCCACCGTTTGTTTTCCACCTTCGACGTTTATATCACCGATAACAACCTTCGCACCCGCGCGGGCGTAAAGAATCGCTGACGCTGCACCAATTCCTGTTGCTCCTCCGGTAATAACGGCAACTTTGTTTGTTAATTCCATGTCTTCTCCCGATTGGTATAGTTTGACGTACTCCCAAAGCTAAAGGATTGGGATTCTTATCCACTATGTTAGCCAGATTTACATAGGTGCCAATCAAATCTGACACCTATCGGGGACGCCATCGCCCCAACTACGGGACTCAAAATGAA
Organism: Candidatus Poribacteria bacterium; assembly: GCA_965208425.1. Taxonomy (GTDB): domain Bacteria; phylum Poribacteria; class WGA-4E; order WGA-4E; family PCPOR2b; genus PCPOR2b. The sequence goes on from OZ242335.1 coordinate 2,677,962, forward strand.
TCCCGATACTTTGTTCCAGAGGTTGATAGCACCCACACCGTCTCGGTGATACTGAAAGCCACAATGGCTGCAGTGGTAGTTACGGTTTGTGTGTTTCTTTCGATTCCCACACCGCGGGCAGGTCTGTGAGGTGTATGCCTCGGATACAAACTTGACCTTCAAACCCGCCAACTCCGCTTTGTAGCATATCATTGACTGGAGACGGGCAAACGCCCATTGGTGAACCTTCTGGTTAGATACTTTTCCAAACTTCGCTCGCTTACGGATGCCTTTTAGGTCTCCAATCACTATCGTATCCGCCTTCGCCTTGATGCAGTCGGATATAAATCGAGATGTGATTTTATGTTCAACGTCCTTCAGTTGAACGTTCAACTTTGCCAGTATCTTGGTCTTAACTCGTTTGAGACGATACCAGCGATTACTTCGTTTGATACACCTATCCATTTTAGATTGGATATATGCCTTAAACTTGTTGATATACTGTTTGATAGCCCGTAACGCACGACCATTGTAGATTATGGTTTGTTCGCCGTCATGAGAGACTATCGGGTGAATCTCACCCATGTCTATGGCAACCGCTTTACCCGTCTCACGCTTGGGCGGTATTTGTACTTTGTAAACCAATGAAAAGTAGTAACTGCCCCGTTGGAAGTACATTTCTACATACACGGGCTTTACATCTGATTTGAGGGTGATAGGCGCATTACCTTTACCATTTGAAAGTCGGATAACACCATCTTTGAAGGTAATACCATTTTGTATCCAACGTACCTTGTAGAAATGAGGTGTCCGCTTAGGAGGTTTCGCTTCAGGATTGGACTTGACAGCACAAAAGTAACTCTTCAGTGAGTCAAAATAGGATTGGATTATCGATTGAATCGTCTGGGAATGCAAATTGTACCCACGCAAACGCATATACTTTTGGACAGCACCTTGTGATAGCCAAAACCCTTTCTCGCGCTTGACTGTCCAGAGTAAAGACACAACTTTGCAATAGACACGACCGGACTCATGAGCAAGCATATCCAATTCAGGGGTCTTGTCGCATTTGACTTTCTTGGTCGTATACACTGGGATTGTCATTTCGGTCTTTTGTTCCCTGTTCGATAGGGTGTGGGAAGCACCACCGTGCGGTGGTGTCGAACCTTCCCACCGAAAGACAAAACAACTATACCATATTTCTCCTGCAAATTCAATGCTAAAGCAGTCTGTATAGGCTGCGCCCCAACTGCTCCAAACCTAAAGGATTGGGATTTAGACCTAAAGGTTTTTTCGTTAAGAAATCATACGTTCGGAATTGTAGCACGACGGACAGCTATTGTCAATTTGTAAGTGGGAGTCGGAGATTTCCTTGTCCGGCGGTTTAACCCATGATAAAATGGATGTCTACCGATACAATCTCTTAGTAAACTGGTAAATTCTCAAATTCCATATTAATCAGATCTGGAGGAGAAATGCAGATAGCTTATAAAGATATATTACCCACGCTCCATCCGACCGCTTTCATCGCTCCCGGTGCAATGATTATCGGTGCTGTTACCATTGGCAAAGAATCGAGTGTTTGGTTCAATTGTGTCCTGCGCGGCGATTTGGAATATATTGAAGTTGGTGAGCGCACGAACATTCAGGATGGCACGGTAGTACATCTCGATCCTGGCTTTCCCTGTTTGATAGGGGACGATGTCACAATCGGTCATGGGGCGATCATCCACGGCTGCACAGTTGGCGATGGTGCAATGATTTCAATGGGAGCAACTATACTGACTGGCGCCAAGATCGGCGAACGGGCGATTATTGCTGCCGGGGCAGTTGTCCGAGAGGGGCAGGAAATTCCGCCGGATACATTGGCAATGGGACTTCCCGCACAAGTTAGGCGAGAGGTCACTGAAGCAGACCTGGAACGCGTACGATCAGGGAGGGAAGGTTACGTTGCAAGGGGACAGTTAATGCGAAAAGCGTTGAGCGAGTGTACTGATCAGTAATAGTGGAGGTGTGTTAATGAAATCAGGAAGGGGAAGCTAGTTTCGTATTTCACTTAGCACGCACCACACTTCTTGCAGACGGTGGTATCGCACGGGCTTGTCATGAAGCGCTTCTCGTGCTTATTGTGTTCGAGACGCAGGAACTCTGGCTTGACATTTAGGTCTAGGTAGTCCCACGGATTAAACTCGCCGATAGAACGTGCACGGAGCGCATAAAAATCTGGATCCAAGTCATGTTTCCGGAAAGTAGCTTTCCACGCTCCCCCTCTAGCGAGGTCTAAAATAACGCCACTAAGTCGTCGGTCCCCTCTGGCAAACACCGCCTCTTGATAGGCGAGTCGAGCGCTCGCCGAAGAGAATTTCATTCCGCCGATACGTCCCAACTCTTTTTTTAGGAATGTGAGTTTGCGAGAAATGGTCTTCGGATCTTCCATCGGAACCCACTGGAAGGGCGTGTGGGGTTTGGGAACCATGGGAGAAATAGTGAAGCCGATTTTCGCCATTCGCCCAGACTTTTTGGCGTAAGGTAAAACAATAGATCGCATCTCCTTCGCCATGTCGACGATAGCTTCAACATCAGCCGGAGTTTCATAAGGCACGCCAATCAAGTAGTAAAGGCGCAGGTTAAGGATGTCCCGTTTGACTGCTTCTTCGAGGACGTGATACAGACGTTCACGCGGAATAGCTTTGTTGACAACTTTTTGCAGATTTTCGGTGGCGACTTCCGGGGCGATGGTGATTGTGCCTTGGTCACTGTCAGCAAGGGCATCAAGCAAGGGAGGACGAACCGTTTCCGCCCGTAGCGACGCGCAGGAGATGCGGAAACCTCTCTCTACCAGTCCGCTCGCAATCTCATCAATATGCGGATGATCTGATATTGATGCCCCCACAAGACCGATCCGATCTGTAATACCGCGGGCTTGTTCGGCGAGTTGAAGGGTGTTCTCCACCGATCGATGTCTGGGCCACCGTCGCGCATAGTCAGCTACGCAGAAACGGCATTGACGACCGCAGCCACGCACAATCTCAATGAGGTGTGCGTTAGAAAACTCTGTGTTGGGTGTATGGATTTTCGTGCAAGTTTCGGCTTCATCAAGACTCGGAATCGCACCGGAACGAATGCGAGCTGGCGCCGGCGATTTTGCCCGCATCTCCGCGATGCCGCCGTCGTCGTCATAATCCACCTCATAAAAGCGGGGGACATAAAGCCCAGGAACCGTGGCAAGCTCCCACAGCAACTCCTCTTTAGATGCACCTGCCTCCTTCCATTCCCCAAAGATATCCATAAGATAATGGAGCGTCATCTCCGCTTCGCCTACAATGAACACATCTATGAAGTCAGCGATAGGTTCGGGATTATAGGAGATATTGATCCCACCTGCCATAACAAGTGGATCAGTCTCAGCCCTGTCCGCAGCGAGAGGTTCAAGTTGCGTCATCTCTAGCGTGGTCGGAATATTGACGTAATCTGATTCAAATGAAACGGAGAATCCAAGCAGATCGAATTGATTGAGTGGGGTCTGTGTTTCAAAAGAAAATAGCGCGGTCCGATGGTTATCGAGTTGACGCACCATTTCTGGTTCGGGAAGGAATGCACGTTCGCAGGAGGTATCGTCACGCTGGTTAAGAAGGGAATAGATAACCTGAAGTCCAAGGCTTGACATACCAAGGGAGTAAGCCCCCGGATAGATTAGCGCAAACCGATTTTCTTTCCTGAAATTGAAGTGTGGACGGTGCTCTGCATTGAGGAGTTCCTGATAAGTTTGGCGTAAAACTCTTTGCATGACAGTTTTGGCAGAGGTAAATTTATTTCCCCTTCTGATTACGGACTCGCAAAAACGCGGGGATGTCCAGTAAATCTTCATCATCTGACGCAATTTTAGGTTGAACCACGTCGCCTGCAGGTCGGTCTTGTCCCGATCCCGAGTCCTGCCTAAAAGAATCTTGACCTGTTGGCCTAAAACCGGCTTGCCCTGAATTTTCTTGGACACGTTTCCCGCGGTCAACCCGAGGAAAATGAGTTCCCAAAAACTCTTCCAGATTCACAATGTCGCTTTGCCCTGTTTGCTGCCTACTGCTCCGGGTTTGTGGGTCAAATCCAGTTGCAATTACAGTTACACGCAGTTCGTCTTCCAAGTTGTCGTCATAAGCGAGCCCAAAAATTACTTGCTCCGTGTCCGAAGCCTCTCTGATAACCTCCATGGCATCTTCTAACTCGTGCATCGCCATATCACTGGGGCCCGTGATATTCACGATGATTCCTGTTGCTCCCTCAATAGAGTTCTCTTCGAGTAGCGGCGAAAGGATAGCACGTTTCGCTGCCCCTTCGGCACGATTGTCACCGGTTCCCGCACCAATCCCCATCAATGCGCCCCCAGCATTAGACATAATTGTCTTGACATCAGCGAAATCGAGATTAATTTCGCCGGGCACCATGATGAGATCGGAAATGCTCTGGACAGCATGTAGTAAGATCTGATCTCCCATTCGGAACCCCATTTTTATCGGCATATTCCGATCCGCTTCCTCTATAAGACGTTGGTTCGGAATAACTATAACGGAGTCCGTGTGTTCACGCATTTCATTCACACCAGTCTCCGCTTGGATAGCTCGTTGTCTTCCTTCAAACGTAAATGGACGCGTGACCACACCAATCGTTAGTGCCTCTGTTTCCTTAGCAAGCCCCGCAATAACCGGTGCCGCGCCTGTGCCGGTGCCACCTCCCATACCTGCCGTAACGAACACCATGTCTGCGTCTTCAACAATACTTCGGAGGGTTTCCTTGCTCTCCTCCGCTGCCTTACGTCCTGCCTCCGGGTTCGCCCCAGCACCGAGGCCTCCCGTCGTATTTTCGCCAATCTGCACCCGGGTTGCATTATGACACGCTCTAAGAGCCTGAACATCGGTGTTGACTACATAGAATTCCACACCCGCCAATTCAGCCTCAATCATGCGCCTGACCGCGTTGCTGCCTCCGCCCCCGACGCCAATGACTTTGATACGAGCGACATTTGAAAATTCATCCTGTTCAACAAACTCGATTACTTGATCGTTCATAACTTTCAGTTGTACCCCCCTTGACGGAGCAACCTAATTCCTCCCTTGTTTTGAGCGCACCCGAGTATCAAGATGTTAGCGCAAAGCGATCCATCCGCAAACCACAGAAGATGCACGAAACATTTCGATCTACACTCTATCTTCAGATTATAGAGAGCTGCCAAATTAAAGTCAACATTTTTTTACGGATACGACGAAATCTCAACCGTACTCTGCTGTTACAGCCAGTCTTGGAACCAATTTTTCATCCGTTTGAAAATTTGATCGAACAGGTTTGTTCCTTTGATGAAGGTTCTTTTGGGGGCACGATAATGCTCCATCGCACCGGCAAGAACAAGTCCGACACCTGTTGCATAGACTGGGCTATGTATTTTCTCCGTTAATCCCTTCAGGGGACAGGGGTATCCAACCCGCACTGGACACGGAAAAGCCTGTTCGGCGGATTCCAGCAATCCATCGAGAAGTGCAGTCCCACCTGTCAGTACAACCCCAGCCGGAATGGTGAGATTGCAATTATAGATCTCCTGACCAATTAGACTCAAGAATTCGTCCATACGGCACTGAATAATTTCTGCCAAATCGCGTCGAGTGATGAAACGCGGTTTGTGCACACCACCAACCGTCGAAATCGGAATAGCATCATTCTGCTCCACCAAGTCAACCGATGCACACCCGTAGCGTAGTTTAATTTTGTCCGCATCCTGTGGCGTCATCTTTAACAATTGCGCAATATCATTGGTGATATGATGGCCGCCGAGCGAGAGTACAGCGGAATGATGGAGGGTGCCATCCTTGTAAACCACAACATCTGTGGTTCCGCCGCCCATATCGGCCAGAGCAACACCCACTGACTTCTCCTCAGGAGTTAGAACCGCCTCGGCAGAGGCAATAGGTTCCAAAATGATGTCTTCAACGGAAATTCCTGCATTATAGATACTCTTCACCAAGTTTTGTGCGGACGCAACAGCGCCGGTAATGATATGAACATAGGCTTCAAGACGAACCCCAGACATACCGACCGGATCCTTAATTCCGCCCTGCTCGTCAACAATAAAGCCCTGTGGAATCACATGCAGTATTTCCCGTTCAACAGGAATCTTCATCGCTTGGGCAGCATTGATTGCACGTTCGACATCGGATTGCATAATCTCGTGACCTTCGCCTGAAACGGCAACGAGACCGTGAGACGTTTGCCCAGTGATATGCCCTCCTGCGATGCCGGCATATACAGATCCAATCTGCACACCTGCCATGAGTTCAGCGGTTTCAACGGCCTGACGAATCGCCGTTGTTGTGAGATCAATGTCGACAACAACTCCCTTCCGTAGCCCTTCAGAAGGGGCAGTGCCAACACCTATAATCTCAATCTTTTCCGGATCACCCTGCCAAGTATTTCCGATAATCGCAGCGATTTTGCTAGTGCCGATGTCCAGGCCAACAATAATTTCTTCTCCAGCCATCTTATTGTCCTCCCCAATATATGGCGTCTTTGAACCTAGCATCCAAATAACCATCAAGAGGATTTGAAGTATGTTGCCCTTGCTCCATAAGCATCGTTTGATTCCTTATAAATAAACCAATATGATAAAGACCAGTTTCAATGAAATCCGATGAAATCCATACGATAGGGAGATTGCTAAATTGGAGAATAATCTCATCTGGTGGATTTGTTTCAATTGTTTGTAGTGTGGGTATAATTTCCGGAGCTAGACTCAGAGCCAAATTTAGCACATTAAGGGCAAGTTGAACGCTATCGGAATCCACTCGATCTCCTACACGCGGCACGTGCCGTTCAGCACTGATAATCGTAACGATCGAACTGGAAGCCGGGAACGAATTTATATATTCTAACACATAGCCCTCGAGATCAACTAGTACAAAGCGAATAGGGCTATTTTCGGGATATTCCAGCAATGCAACTGGTTCTCGTTCGGTTATTTCAAGCGTCAAAGAACGTTTTAGAATACTTTTGGAAAGATGCGCCTGTTTGACGTAACTAAGTTTCTGTTTCAGACGTTGTTCGATTACAGACCTGGAAATGGTATGCACATCACTCTGACGAGAACTTAAATCTAAAGCGGCAATTACCTCCTTTTGTGTATAACGCGCGTTGCCAGAAACAGAAATCTGTTTCACACGAAATAAGCCAACCTCCAATGTCAAATAGTGAATGAAAAGTAGGCCAATTACACAAGTTAGGCCAATTATTAAATAGCGCCTGACACGGCGCGGGGGTTGTTCAGGTGCTAAGACTAAGCGAGCCTTAAATTGACCGGAGGATTGACACGATGAAAATTGCACGAACTCTAGACCTAGTTGATGCTCATGTTATTATGTAATCATCCATAACCACAAAAGACAAAAGCCTGCTTTCAAACCGCAAAAAAAGCAATTATTAGAACATCTCAATCTGGCTGCCTCTGAGACGGAATATAATTCCGCCGGCAGAGTTCATCATAAAGGCGTACCTCCCGTTCCGAAGGAGGATTGTACGAATACCTCGGTGACGCCATTCAAATCCCTTTTCGAGTAGATTCGTCCGTCCTCTGTTGCCAGAATCTCAGCTGCGTCGTCAGGCTTAACCTTGATTTGTCGAGTCAGAAACATCATTCACCTCCACCAGATCTTCTTCGTTTTGATGTTCTTCGTAAAATTCAAGGACGCACAGACGCATGACCTGACTGATAGACATACGCTTGAGCTCGGCATATCTCTTCACGAAATCATGCAAATCCTCATCGAGACGAAATTGTACAACTTGTTTTGCCATGATGTAATTGATTATACGACAAACAATTGCAGATTTCAACTAAAAATTGACGAAATTTGCTTGAAATAGTACTTTTTGTGCAATTTTTTGTATATTTTCAAGAAAAAACACACAATATCTCGTGGTATACCCGCTTGAAAGACCGCTCTGCTCAAACGAATCCACTGTTTTTGCGGATAATGTACGAGGCGATTAAGACGAAATTCGATGGGTTTTGCACTGCCCTAACAAAGCCCTGCACCAGACTTAACAGCCTCGACTGCTGAAAACTTCTGTTTAGCTGTGTGGCACCTCATCGGTCCCGCCAAGCTCTTCCAGTAATTCACGACCAACTTGCCAGATATCACCGGCTCCCACTGTGATAACAATATCGTTCGGACGAACGATATTTACCAAAGTTTCCGTAATTTCGTTTTTGTCAGGGATATAAATTACATGCCGATGTCCATGAGCTTGTATGGCATGCGCCAGTTTTTCCGCAGTCACTCCCTCAACCGGCGCTTCTCCGGCACCGTAAATCGAGCTGACAATGAGGACATCTGTCTGATAGAACGATCTCGAAAACTCCTCAGCCAGATGCTTCACGCGCTGATAACGGTGTGGCTGAAAAACAGCGACGATCCGGCGATTATAACTTTCACGGGCGGCTTGAAAGGTTGCTTTTAGTTTTGCGGGATTGTGTGCATAATCATCAACCACAATGATATCGTTGACCTGACCAATAATTTCGAAACGACGATGCACCCCACGAAAAGACTCCAAGGCTTCTCGAATTGAATCAAAAGGTACGCCCAACTCTAGCCCGACAGCAACTGCTGCCAATGAGTTCAAGATATTGTGGCTTCCCGGCATTTTAAGATGAATCTCGCCTAAGACTTCTCCGTGCGCGTGGACACGGTAGCGAGAAGTTGGACCATCAATAACCAATCGTTCTGCCATCAGGTCCGCGCGCGTTTCAATACCGTAGGTCACATAGTGCTTCTCAATTCGAGGAATTAGCTGCTGTATGTTTTCCTGATCCAAGCATAATACCGCAGCGCCGTAAAACGGAACCTTGTTGATGAATTCTAAAAACGTCTCGCCAATCTCTTCAACACTGTTATAGTAGTCAAGATGATCCGCATCAACTGATGTGACCACCGCGATTGTTGGGAAAAATTTCTCAATGGAACCGTAAGCTTCGTCCGCCTCAACCACCATCATTTCCCCCTGCCCAATCCGAGCGTGGCTGCCCAGACTGACCAGTTTCCCTCCAACGACAACAGTTGGATCTAGCTTGTCTAGCACCGCCGCTGTCATCGCGGTTGTAGTAGTTTTTCCATGTGTCCCACTCACCGCAACGCTGAACTTCATCCGCATAATCTCCGCGAGCATCTCAGCGCCACGAATTACAGGAATCTGGTGTTCCTTTGCCGCAACCACCTCAGGATTCTGGAGCGAAACGGCGGGAGACATCACCACAACATCCGCACCAGCGATCTGTTCGGCAGCATGACCAGAATAGACATTCGCACCTAATGCTACCAAATGCTCGGTGACTTCTGTTTCGCGCAGATCAGATCCAGACACCTGAAAATCGAGGTTAAGCAGGATTTCAGCAATTCCACTGAGTCCAGCCCCACCAATACCAATGATGTGAATATGACGAGTCTTTCCAAACATAGGCATAAACTTCCTAAATTTGAGGGTTAGATTTTACGAAAGAAAAGATTGATTGGGCAATTTCTTCGCCGGCGTGTGGATTGCCCAGCCGACAACTTTGATTTGCCATCTCTTGCTGTTCCTCCGGATTGTCTATAATTCTGATGATTTCTTCCGCAAGTTTGTGTCCTGTCAGTGTACGTTGGTCTAGTACAACACCAGCACCCACCTCTTCTATCGCTAGGGCATTGAGCCTCTGATGGTCTCCCGCAGCGGTTGGCAAAGGGACAAAAATCGCTGGAATACCACACGCGGTGATTTCTGCAATTGTCATACCCCCGGCCCGACATACCATCAAATCCGTAATGCTGTAGATTGTTTCAATGGGATCAAAGTACGGCTGTACCAAATGTCGAAGTGATGATGCCTGATAACACGCCTTAACTGCTTCGTAATCGGTTTTTCCTGTTTGATGGACGAATTGAACCCGCTGGTCAAATGCTGCCAAATCATTGAGGGAATCCATCAGATTCTGGTTAATCGGTTGTGCGCCCTGGCTTCCTCCCATCACAAAGACAGTTTTCCGTTCCGGGTCCAGTCCAAGTGAATCGTAGATCTCACGAGCTCGTTTAGCTGCTCCAATTGTCCGGCGTATTGGATTTCCCAACACCCTCGTTTTTTCAATTGGAAGGTGTGTGCCAGCGGTTTCAAATGCAAGATAAATGGCTTTTGCCCAGCGTGCCAAGATGCGATTTGTGAGCCCGGGGGCAGCGTTCTGCTCCTGTATAACCGTCGGTATACTTAATAACACGGCTGCGAAAAGCACCGGACCACAGACATAACCTCCTGTTCCGACCACAACACTGGGGTTGAGATTTTTGAGCAACGCTAATGATTTCATCAAACCAGAACAGACCTTGTACAGAACGGGTATCCACCGCCAAGTTAATTTGCGTGGAAAACCTGCAACGGTGATTGGCAGGAACCGAAACCCGTGCTGTGGAACCAGTGTTGATTCTAGGCGGTCTGCCCCACCGATGAAAACAACTTCGGTCTCTGGGTTGATTTCTATGAGTTCTTTGGCGATACCGATCGCTGGATAGATGTGACCACCGGTCCCACCACCCGAAATCACGATTCGTGACATCAACTTAAACCTCGTGAGTACTGTGGGTTTGTATCTAATTGACTACTTGATAGAGTGTAGCGATTTGTCAGGTTTGGCTTGACGGATAGGAGTTCCCTTCACTACGACTTTAGCGGGAACTGACGAACTAGTCGGGACACCTACTTATAACCAACCCCGATTTGTAGGGGTTCGACCTCTAGAGGTGGCTGGACACCAGCGACTTTGTTCATGTCGCGTGAGATGTTCAACAAAATTCCAACACTGAACAAGCTGACTAAGAGCGATGAACCGCCGTAACTTATGAAAGGTAGCGTAATCCCTTTTGCGGGCAACATGCCGGTCACCACACCAATGTTCACAACTGTTTGTAGTCCAATGAGTGTAGTGACTCCGATAGCAATCAAACAGCCAAAGGTATCTGCGGTATGTTGAGCAATATAGATACCTCTCCAGATGAGCAACATAAACAGGACAATAATGCTAAACACACCAACAAAACCGAGTTCTTCACCAAGAATCGCAAAGATGAAGTCGGTGTGCGGATAAGGCAGATGAAAAAGCTTAAAAATACTATTACCGATGCCCGTACCGAATAATCCACCAAGTGCAAGCGCATTTAAGGATTGATTAACCTGATAGGGTCCTTCATAAGGAAACTTCAACGAACTCAGAAACCCCTGAATCCGCTGCATTTTATAGGCGTCACCTTGGATCGATGCATAGATGAAAAAGCAGGCAATTCCAATAACCAGGACAATCTGTGAGGGGCGCGCGCCTCCCACAAATAGCAGTACAAGCACTGATAGGCTCAATAAAACCGCCGATCCAAAATCGGGCTGCTTGTATAGAAGGATAAATGTAATCGAAAGGATAAGAATGGTCGGCAGTACGCCTCGGGTGAAACTACGAATCTGATTGTGTTTGCTGACGAGGAAGTGAGACACATAAATTATCAACCCAAGTTTTGTTAACTCGACAGGTTGGAATTGCAGTCCCGAAACCCGAATCCATCGATGAAATTTGATGCCCCCTGCCGAACGAACATCATACCCAATTGGCGAAAATACCAGCAGCAAACCGATCAATGACAGTGCTAAAATCAACCTCGCGTACCTTTGATAATATTGATAAGGAAAGTACGATGCCATGAACATGCTGACTAATCCGAGAGAGCAAGCGATGAGTTGCGTTCTCAAGTAGTGATAGCTATTTTCATTATATAGTTCATAAGCAAGCATGTTGCTCGAGCTATAGACCATCACAATTCCGATTGCGACGAGACATAGCGTGATGAACAGTAGGAAATGGTCGATCCCTCCTCTAATCGGGTGATTGGCCCGGAACAATATCGGATTTTGAGGTTGGTTCTGTCGATTCAAGGTGGTTAACAGCCTCCCGAAACGCTTGACCACGCGCCTTATAATCTGTGTACATATCAAAGCTCGCATTCGCGGGCGATAAAAGTACTATATCGCCCGGCACTGCATGTGAGTGAGCAAGTTCGACAGCGTCGCTCATTGTCCCTGCATACCGTGTAACGACATGCGGTGCGAGCGCGTTTCGGATTATTCCAGTATGCGATCCCAATAGGATTAGCCCCTTAACCTTCGATCGGACGCACTCAACCAACGGCTGATAACTGTTTCCCTTATCATATCCACCCATAATTAACAGAATCGGATCCGATAACGATTCGAGCGCCGCCTTGACTGCGGCAACATTGGTAGCTTTGGAATCGTTAATAAACCGGATACCATTAATTGTTTTGACCAACTCAAAGGCGTGTTCAAGCGGCGGGTACTCAGTAGGGGAGAAATTACAAATTGCGGAACGCATCATATCTGATGAAATACCGAAAATTTGTCCAACGGCTATGGCTGCAAGGGCATTTTGGAGATTATGCCTCCCCGGCAAAGGGCTGTCGTCAACATCACAGATCCAGTGAGATTCGCCCTCCCACTTTGCAAAGATCTGGTTATTTTTTATATAAGTTCCCCGTTCAACAGTAGCGGCATCCGCAAAGAAAACCGGTTTTGCTCGCGTCTCATCACCAAACGATAGTACGCTTGCGTCTAAAGAATTCAAGACAATCCAATCTGTTGATGTTTGGTTCGCACAGATTTTCAACTTCGCTGCCCGATAGGCGACCATTGTCTTGTGTCGGTCTAGATGATCACGCGATAAATTCAGAACAACGCTCACCATCGGTCGGAAATCTCTGGTCGTTTCAAGCTGAAAACTACTGGCTTCGATCACGACGAGATCTTTAGCCGTTAAATCCTGGACTTCGCTCGACAGTGGAACGCCAATATTGCCCGCGGTACAAACCCGTCGGAAATTTCCACGTTTGAGAACTTCTGCTGTTAAAATCGTGGTTGTCGATTTGCCTTTGGTGCCTGTAATGGCAACTATTGGCGCAGCGCAGAGGCTTGCAGCAACCTCCAGCTCACCAGTAATTGGGATACCCGCCGAATTCGCTTCCTGCAGAATTGGAATGTCTAACGGTACTCCCGGCGAAAGGACGATTAGATCCGCTTTTTCAATGCAGCGTTGATCGTGACAACCGAGAATAAAATCAATGTCTCGATCCTTTAGGGCATCGATGTCTCCTTGAAGTTCATCGCTGGATTTCGGGTCTGTCACAAGAACCTCCGCGCCGAGATTATCCAGCAGCTTGGCAACAGCAACGCCGCTGCGGTGAAGTCCAAAAACGGAAATTTTCTTATTTGCGAATGTCATTTGGCATTTACCTTACACACAGCACAACACCAAAATAAGGCTGATGATTTTCTACGAACGGGACGAAATTCTTGCCACCCAAGCTGCCACGACTGCATCCACCATCATTTGTCCATGTTCAGCGTTAGCGGTCCAACTGTTCTTCTCCTCATCTTGACGGCAGTACCACGGTGCAGTGTCGTCCAAGCGATCTTGTTCTACCAATTCGGGACGGGTCGCTATTAGAAAAGAGGTTTCGTTATAGCCTGCGTGGTCACCACCAGCCGGCGGCGATGCGTCAGGAAGGATCATCGGTTGAACTTCAATATGACCGGATAGGGGCCCCGCTTCATCCTTCAAGGATTCCACACCCCACCAACCATGTGGATACCCCTGGTCCAAGATGCTCTCGAAGGCAAGCTCCGCCGCTGCCTTTTTGAATGCTAGTGCGAGGGGGGCTTCCATGCCTTGGTGCATGATGATCACATAGATGGTTTTGAACCCCATCTCACGGAAATTTTTCAGAATCGCTTTGACGTGACCGCCAAACGCAGCGTGATCCGGGTCAATGGTGCCATCAGCGGGTCCACCGAGTGCGTATCCGGTGGGACCGTAGTCGAAGGAGGGGGCAATGACAACATCTATTTTCTCGGCAATTCGGGCACAAATTTCTTCAACGATAATCGTATCGTGACCGATCGCCATGTGAGGACCGTGAGTCTCAATGCACCCTGCTGGTACGAGTAGAGGCTGTCCCTGTTCTACAGAGTCTTTTAACTGATAGGGACGCATATGTTTTAAGTACATAATATCTCCGCGTCTGAAATTCGATAGTTTTCAGGTAACCGAGGAATCGGCTGAACTGATTAAATATTACCACGATTCATCTATCAGATCAACCGACTTTTCTTGATTGATTGCCTGATTGATGCTAAACTGGAACGGCAATTGAAACGGTGCCTAGTGCAACGCAATAACAGTGCCACGTCTGCAACATTACACAGTAGCAGAAGTAACCGAAAGTTCACGGAGGATGGATAGATAATGAAAACGCGACCCGATATGCAAAGCGAAGCTAGTCCTAAAGAATTGGAAATTGTCCAACTGACAACGGAGGAGGTGCCTAGTTCGCATATCTATATGGAGGCGCAGATCTTCACGCCGGATTCAAAGCGGTTAATCCTGCACCGCTCCGCGCATCCACATGGATCAGATCCCCAAGACCCTGAACATCAATATCTGATCTGCGATATAGAGAACAACTGCGAACTCATTCCAATTACCAAAGAAACTGGCACAACCGCCCCCTCCGTTTCGCCCGATGGGACGACCCTCTATTATTTTATCGATGAAACCCACCCCGGCGGCGGGAGTTTGACGCTCAAGCGAGTTGGCATGGATGGCACCGGCAGGGAGACAGTGCTGACAATTGACGCACCGCTTCCTGATGTCAATCTTCGCCCAAGCCGGCCTTATCCGCTATCTACCATATCCTCTGACGGAAAGCGGTTAGCAGTCTCTGCCTTCTTCGGTGATGGTAACACAGCGGACGCACCCTGGGGCTTAATGGTTTTCGATTTAGAGGAGGCATCGGTTGAGCCCATTATCCATGGACAGACATGGTGCAACATGCACCCACAGTACAGTCGATCGCTCGACGTGGAGGAAGCGCACGATATCCTTATCCAAGAGAACCACGGCAATAGATGCGATCCGATGGGAAAGGTCTCACGACTGGTCGGTGGAGATGGGGCGGATATCCACGTCATCCGCGACGACGGAACAAAGCTCAGAGATCTTCCTTGGGGGCGCGACGGGGTTGAGTTTTGTCAAGGTCATCAGTGCTGGATTGGGCGTAGCTCAAGAGCACTGACCAGCACTTCCACGCGGGAACCCAAGAGTTGTCAGTTGATCGAAGGGCATACACTCCCCCATGTGGGACATTTGGGACTCAATACACCGGGCGGCACACGTAACGACCTATCCCGAAATTTCCCAAACCCCGACTTTTATCATTTTGCTACAGATATTGCTGGGCAGTGGTTGATTACGGATGCCGGACCTAGAGATGGCGGAGGTGCAGTCTACCTAGCCCAACTGCCCACCGATGAAACAGACCCGCTAGACAATATCACCTTTTTGCTTAACCCACACTCTTCTTGGGAAAAAGGTAGCCATATCCACCCATTCCTCTCACCAGACGGCAGTACAGGATTCTTCAATTCGGATGAGAGTGGCATATTACAGGCATATATGGTGAGAGGCTGGTCGGTCTGACTCGTTAACGGTTTCTACCCACTCACGGAAACCGATAGATTTTATCCTTTAGACAAGCGTTCACTTGAACAACATTAGGAAATCTGTTAACATACCGTTGAAACAAAATAACTTTCTGTCCTATACTTACGTTTCTGTGTAAATTAAAGTCACCCTATCCGAGGAAGGCTAAGATGAAAATTACCAATATTGAAGTGATTCCGATTTATCCGCGCCTTGCAAAACGTTACGACAATCGCAAGGTCGATTTATACGGTATAGACCATCGCACCGTTTTCAAAGTAGAGACAGACGCCGGGATCGTCGGTTACGGTGACCAGCGCGTCCGTCCCGGTGGCCAGCCGGATCCCACAATCGCAGCATCATTAATTGGTCGCAACCCGTTTGACTTTATCAACAACCATCTCTCCTACGGCTCCGCTCTGAATTGCGCCCTCTACGATGTAATGGGAAAATATCTCGATGTGCCTGTCTACAAGCTGATAGGACAAAAAGTACGGGACGCAGTGCCCGTTGCAGCGTGGACTCGCCCCGCAGCGCCGGAGACATTCCGCGACGAAATCAGTCGGGCGGCGGATCAAGGCTATACGATCTTTAAGATGCACACCTGCGATTACTTCGACGTGATAGAACAGACTCGGCTTGCCGAAAAGGTCGCACCAGAAGGTTTTAAGATTCATTACGACTTCAATAGTAACCGGAGCTTGGCGGCGGTCCTCCCCATCATTCAAGAATTGGAACGCAACCACCCGATTGTCGGTTATATCGAAGATCCGCTCGTGAAGAACGATATAGATGGCTGGCATCGACTGCGCGAACAGACCCGTCTTCCGATTATCATGCACGGCACACCGCTCGGAAGCGTCCAAGAAATCCTCCACAGTGTTGCCGATATCTACATGATTGGTGGCTCGATCGGCGATACTATTGCAACAGGGTTTGCCTGCGGAAAAGCGAATATCCAAACAATACTTCAGTTTGAGTCGGGCACCCTTGGCAAAGCAATGGCATTGCACATGGCAGCTGTTCTGCCTACCCACACCGCCCACTCCATCAATCTCGACGACCAATATGAGGAGGATTACACCACCGATCGAATTCCTGTTATTGAGGGATCATCGCCCGTCCCAGAAGGCCCAGGACTCGGTTACGAAGTGGATGAAGAGGCGCTATCACGTATCGCAGCAAACAAGCCGATAGAGCCTCCCAAGCACGTTGGCGCACTGCATATGCCGGGTGGAAATACGTTCTACGGTCGCTCCTATGTCTCACCTACTAGCGTAACGGGGCGCGAGGAAGGAACGATTCGGGGGATCAGGTCAGAGATATGGGAAGACGACGGTTCAGCAGAATTTACCCGTATCTATGAACGGGTGCAGAACGAAGGGACGTTCCGCGCTGATTAGCAACGGATTTATAGGCCAAGTCAGGCTTTGAAAGTCGAGGAAGGATGGAACACCAATGAGTGCATTTGATCAGGTGTTACAAGAAGTAGATGAGCGGTGCCGTGAACAACACATACCGATGCTTGGGCATGAAAAAGCCGAGTTTCTCGCAAATATAGTTCAAAAGGCGCAGCCGAACTTGATTGTTGAATGTGGCACCGCTATCGGTTATTCGGGCCTCTGGATGGTCGCCGCACTCAAGTCTGCGGGCAGGGGAAGATTAATCACCGTCGAAATTGACACAGAACGCGCTCACGAAGCACAGGAAAACTTTAGACGGGCCACTGTCGAAGGTATGATTGATTCTCAGATTGGAGATGCTACAGAGGTGCTGGGAACTATCCGTGAGCCGGTCGATTTCCTGCTGCTCGACAACAACTATAGCAATTACTTCCCCTGTTTTCGGGCAATTGAATCGCAGCTGACCAACGGCGCTACTGTTGTTGCGGATAACGTGGGAATCGGAGCGGCAGGCATGGCGGACTATCTGAATCATGTCCGTTCTCATTATGAAAGCAGAACTCATTGGTTTGAGACAGATTTGCCTTGGGTCAAACGTGATGCTATGGAGGTAACTATCTATCGTAAGTCCCGCTAAACTATCGAATAATGGACTTGATTGACACGCTTATCAGGAGGCTGTACTATGGCGAACCTACACGGACCGGTTCTGACCGACGACGAACTTGCAACATTCCAGGAACAGGGATATGTACGTTTGGGCAAAGTTGCGCCGGACAAAGAGATTGAGGCGCTTTGTCAACGTATCGACGACATCATGCTGGGTAAGATCCGTTACGACAATATGCTGATGCAATTATGTCCATCAGCCGGGCACCCGGAATTATCGAAGCAAACGAAAGAGTTCAAGGGATCTACGCTGAAATATCGGAAGATTCAGGATCTTGATCAAGATCCATTGTTTCTCCCTTACATACGACACCCACTGTTTCGGGACATCACACAGAAAATTATCGGCGAAGAGGTCTCTGCGTTTCGGACGATGTTCTTCAACAAACCAGCAGAGCAAGGGGTCGTCATCAACTGGCATCAGGATGGCGCTGGCGGCTGGGGGTTGAGTATACCACCAAAGGTGACAATCTGGACTGCACTGGATCCGACAAGTGTTGCCAACGGGTGTCTACAAATTATTCCAGGGTCGCATAAAAGTCTGATCCCTGAACAAGGGGACCAACTATCTCCGGAGGAGCGAGCGATTCACGCACCGGACGAAAAACGAATCTATTTGGAGATGGAGATGGGAGAAGTTGTGCTACTCCATAACTGGACGTTGCACCGCTCGGAGGTCAATACCACGAACCGTCCACGTCGGGGATTCAGTGTATGTTACATAGATGCGGCAACCCGTCAGGTCTCGACTGGACGCGGGTATCCGCAGGTTTTTCCAGAGTATGTGCCGGTCAAGGAACCATAAAATATGCGAATCTTGAATCTGTAGCCCAGCCGGATACAACCACTGTTGTCTTAGCCCTAAAGGAGCGTTTTATCGTGACCTCTGAAGAACTGTATCACTACGACGTGAATGGATATCTGCTGATCGAAGACGCAATTGAGCCTGACTACCTGGCGTATCTGAACGAGCGTCTCGATATCTGGGAAGAAAAGGCGTTGCAAGATTTTAGCGTCCTGCCAAAATCGGCAAATCCTGAAGTCAGATACGACGACATTCTGAATCAGGAGCCATCCTTACTAGACCTCGTTGTGAATCCGAAAGTGCTCCCCTATATTGATGAGATGGTGGATCGTCCTAGACTCAAGTCAACGTGGGTAACATTTAAGTGGAACGGCGGCAGGACTGTTTATCACTCTAATCACACACCGTCGGTAACACACAATTATTATCACTTCAATGGACGTATCCATCACAACCTCTTCCAAGTGTTTTACGCAATGCGCGACATCAATCCCGGCGAGGGCGGATTGCAGGTGATTCCGGGCAGCCACAAAGCAAACTATGCGTCACCGTCCGATGACGCATTGAAGGATATGTATGTTGAAATTCCGATGAAGGCGGGCTCTGTCCTGCTTTTCACCCACGATATGCGTCACGGTTCGTTCAACACCACGGATAATGTGCGTAGGACAATTATCTTCACTTACTGTCCCGGGGTCATTGCGAATTCTTTTGGGGGTGATACGCTTTACCAACGTCTCTTTGAAGATGCACCGGAGGAAAGCTGGTTAAAGTATCTCCTTCGCACTCCACACGGTTTCCTAGAGACCTATCCAAAACCCGAAGATATACCTGAAACAGATTAGCGGCTAATTGGAAGCCGTACCGGGTTAAATTGATGTTATTTCATATAGATTGTGATTGTGTCACCCCGCTTTAGTCCAAGGGTTTGTGCCGCATTGCCCTGGTTAATGGAGATTTCCAGCCGATTAAAGCTGCCAACAATTGCTAGCGGTTCACCAACTGTCGATTCAGCGTACGAGCGGTTGAAATAGTAAATCTCCGTATTTCCTGCATGGATAACAACGCTGTCCCGCCCTTCCAGCGCGTCCACGATTTCATAAGAGATGTTTGTGACCAAATTCCCGAAAGAATCGATCCAGATGACCTGCCCGATAACAGCTTTGTCTGTCACTTGCGGTTTTGGGATGGGGAGTTGCGGCGTCTGTGCAACCGGGCTGCCCAGTTCATCAATCGGTATGCCGCGCGAAAGGTGCGCTGCAACGGGAGCGAAGATGTCTCTGCCATGAAAAGTATTGCTCACCTGCGGCAGAAAATAAGCCGAATTTTCCAACCCTACCGTGTGGATAGGTTCTTCATCATGGAGGATATGGGTTAAAATCCCGTTGTCTGGGCAGATGAAGTATGCTGTTTCTGTTTGGCAGGCAATCGCTCGGCGCTCGCTGCCTACCCCTGGATCTACGACTATCACATGGATAGTTCCAGTCGGAAAATAGTGATACGCCGAATCAATTAGGAATGCAGCAGCGGAAACATCTTGCGGGGGAATAGCGTGTGTAAGGTCAACAATCTCGACTTGCGGATTGATACTCAGAATCACACCTTTCATGACACCGACATAATGATCACTTGTCCCGAAATCGGTCATCAGTGTGATAAGGCGGACTGGACTAAGATCCATTGTAACTTACCTCGCAAAATAGACAAGAAGATTATACACATCATCGAAAGTGTAACAGAAAGAAAAGCCGCAGGCAAGACGAAATATTCGCTTGCACCGCCGCATCTGCTGGGCTATAATATTTACATCAGATTTTGGGAACTTGTGTGGGACTTTTAACGAAAAGGCAAACGGAAAGATGATGGACGATAGAGATTTAATGACTATTCCTGAAGCTAGTAAATGGGCAACAGACTATACTAAAAAAAATGTAACAACTTCCAACATCTCTTATCTAATTCAGTATGGAAGGATTCGGAAACACGACGATAATGGTTCCACAAGGATTTCAAAACAAGATTTGATTGAATACTATCAATCATATATAGGAAAACGAGAAATTGATTGGAAAGCGCAGTTAGGTGAAGACATCAATTGGAGACTGTCATTTGACTATCTGAAAGAAGCCGATACGACGAAACATGTTCATAGGCTCCACCCATATAAAGGTAAATTCATCCCTCAATTGGTTGAATACTTCTTAGACTGCCATACAGATGATTTCAAAAAAGATGTTTGTTTCAGACAAGATGATATTATCCTTGATCCGTTTTGTGGTAGCGGTACGACACTGGTACAAGCTAACGAACTTGGAATGCACGCTATCGGTATTGATATTTCTGCATTTAATACGCTTATCAGCAACATCAAAATAGAAAAACATAGTCTCGTTGAGGCACAGAATGAAATTCACAATATCACAAACGCCTTGAAGCGATTTATCAGCGATTCCAACGTTGCTCAATTTGAAGCGCAACTCGCTGAAGAACTCAACGAGTTTAATAGTGACTATTTTCCGTCTCCTGATTTCAAGTACCAAGTCAGGCAGGGGCTAATAGATCAAGAGAAATACGGGAAAGAAAAAGAGGATGAATTCTCACTTAGATATTTTCAATTAATTAACCAATATGGCATCAAGTTGTGGCAAAGAAAATCAGAGAATTTCCTCGATATGTGGTACTTAGCGACTGTAAGAGAAGAGATTGATTTTGTCTTTGAGCGTGTTAAACATATCCCAAATAATGAAACACGGCGAGTGGTTCAGATTATTTTGAGTCGAACAATCCGTACTTGCCGGGCAACGACTCACGCAGATTTGGCAACCTTAAAAGAGCCCGTAACATCAGTCTATTACTGTGCGAAGCATGGCAAGATGTGCAAGCCATTGTTTTCAATATTGAGTTGGTGGGAGCGATACAGTCAAGACACAATTCAACGCCTTGTTCAGTTTGATAAACTGAGAACCGACACGTTTCAAACCTGTCTGACTGGAGATTCTCGGACTATTGATATTATGGAAGCATTAAAAGTAGACAATCCAGACTTCGCCCAACTCGTGAAGGAGCAGAAGATTAAAGGGGTTTTCTCCAGTCCACCGTATGTTGGACTGATTAACTATCACGAACAACACGCCTACGCTTACGATTTATTTGAATTTGATCGAAAAGATGAGCTAGAAATTGGACCGCTCTTCAAAGGCAAGGGGAAAGAAGCTAGAGAGCAATATATCAACGGCATTTCAGAAGTGCTGCGGAATTGCAAAAGATTCTTAGTCCAAAATTATGATGTTTTTCTAGTAGCAAATGACAAATTCAATATGTATCCAACAATTGCGGAGCGTTCGGGGATGCAAATTGTCAATCAATATAAACGACCCGTTCTCAACAGAACAGAAAAGGACAAAACCGCATACTCCGAAAGTATTTTTCATCTGAAGTCAAAATAGCGTACAGATTGGGATAAATATGCCGTTATCCAACGAGCAAACAGTATCAGTCGAAACAACAATCAGGGAGAGTTTAAGGGAAAAGTTCCAAAATTACGAACCAGAGTCCAAAAATATGCCCTTTCACTACCGATTGCTAGGGAACGACAGAATGGCTCTCTATTCGTTTATTCAATCTTTGAATACAACATTTGGAACATCCATTTTTGAGCCAGTCGCGGAGACATTAGCCAAAACCCGTTTCGTAAAAGCACAATCACAATATGTGGTTGGCAGCGAGATTAGCGAATATGCCCAACGCGAAATCCAAGATATTATGAATGGGCTAACAGCAGGAGATACAGATCCAGATAAACGCGACGAAATTCAGAGGATTAGGAATGTGTGTCAAAAAGGGCAGATGAATAGACTAGGGACTAGGCAGGCTGATCTGTTGGTTGAAAACGATGAAGGTTCCCTGTTTCTTTTCGATCTGAAAACGGCCAAGCCAAACAAGAGTGACTTTGAGAAGTTTAAGAGAACATTGCTAGAATGGACCGCAATCACCTTGGCAAAGAATCCAGACCTTGATATCCACACTCTCATTGCAATTCCTTACAATCCGTATGAGCCCAAACCTTATAAACGCTGGACAGCAAAAGGAATGTTGGATTTAGAACAAGAATTAATAGTAGCCGATAAATTCTGGGATTGTTTGGGAGGAGACGGTGCGTATCAGGATTTATTGGATTGTTTTGAAAAAGTTGGTATCGAACTACGATGTGAGATTGACCAGTACTTTGAAAGATTCAGAAATTGATTCAAAATTGACACAGGAGTGACAATGGAAAAATTTTTACCAATCACAGACGCAACGCTTCACCCCATCTACGAGAAAGTGCAGGCAGAGGAACGCCTCTCCTTTGAGGATGGGGTAAGGCTCTATGAAAGCCCTGATATGAATGGCGTTGGGTATCTCGCCAATATCGTGCGAGAGCGACAAAACGGAAATGTCGCCTACTATAACTTCAATCAACATATCGACTATTCGAATGTGTGTATCCTACATGCCCGTTGCCACTTCTGTGCATTTGCCCGGAAGGACATAAAGACCGATGGCGCATGGGAAATGAGCGTCGATGAATTTCTGGATAAGGCGATGTATTCGATTGACCACGGCTGCACGGAAATTCACAGTGTCGGTGGATTGCACCCGAAGCTACCGTTTGAATACTATCTCGACATGCTTCGCGGACTGAAGCAACGGATGCCACAGGTGCATCTTAAGTTCTTCACAGCTGTGGAAATCCACCACTTTGCACGGATATTCAAGATGTCAATTGAGGAAGTCTTGGTTGCGTTGCGTGAGGCAGGGCTAGATTCGCTTCCGGGCGGCGGGGCAGAGATTTTCGCGGAGGAGACGCGAGAAAAAATTTGTCCCGGTAAACTGAGCGCAGAGGGCTGGCTTGAAGTGCATGACATCGCACACCGGCTCGGTATTTCAACGAATGCGACGATGCTCTATGGACATCTCGAAACGTCTGAAGATCGGGTGGACCACTTGATTCAGCTTCGCGAGCAGCAGGATAGATCGGGCGGTTTTATTACCTTTATCCCGTTGGCATTCCATCCCGCAAATACCCGAATGGACTACCTGCCTAGCACGTCCGGCTTGACCGACCTGCAAAATATAGCTGTGTCGCGTCTGTTGCTGGACAACTTCCCGCACATCAAAGTGTATTGGATTATGACCGGATTGAAGACCGCACAAATCGCACTGAGCTTTGGTGCAGATGACATCGACGGGACGGTGACGGAGGAGAAGATTACGCATATGGCTGGTGCTGACACGCCGGAAGCCATCTCAGCAGAAGAGATTATCCAACTAATTGAGGAAGCCGGTCGTATCTCCGTTGAACGTGACACGCTCTATAACGAAATTATCCGAGAAGGAAATCAATGGCACAGAAAAGCCGCGTGAAAGTTGGAGCGGTTTCGTTCCTCAATACAAAGCCACTGATTTACCCTCTGCTGGAGGAATCCCAATTCCCCGGCAGCGAGGCAATCAAACTTAGCTTGGCAGTGCCAAGCCGTTTAGCGATAGAACTAAAAGACGGAGACATTGATGTTGGGTTGATTCCAATCATTGAATATTTCCGGGCGGACATTGGGTATAGAATCATTCGGCATATTTCAATCTGCTCGCGAGGACCAGTATTGAGCATTCAACTTCTCAGTCGTGTGCCAATTCCCGCCATCCGCAGCGTCGGGCTCGACACCAATTCCCGCTCATCTCGTGCGCTTGTACAGATCGTGCTCGCCGAGAAATATAACCAACATCCCAAATTTCATTCCTGTCCGCCTACTATCGACCCGCGAGAGGCAGATACGGACGCAGTGCTGCTGATTGGGGATGCGGCGTTGAGGCGACTTGATGCAACGGATTATACCTTAGATCTCGGTGCAGAATGGACGACGTTGACAGGGTTACCGTTTGTCTATGCCTGCTGGGTGGCGCGGGGAGAGGTTGAGTTGGGACAAGTTCCTCAAACTCTTTTGAACGCAAAAGGATATGGCATTAACAAAATCCCTGAGATTGCCCGAATCGAATCCCAAAGACTCGGTTTCCCGGAAAGTTTCTGTCGAGATTATCTCACCAAGCATATCTTTTATGAGCTCGGTGATTCTGACATTGCCGGACTGAAGAAGTTTTATGAGCTCGCGGTGAAGTATGACCTCGCCCAACCAGATGTGAGACTGAGGTTTGTATGAATTTCCGGCTTTGAGAAAATATCATGTTGACGGATGACCAGAAAACACACTTTTACCTGTTGGGTTTCGTTAAAGTTCCCGCTGTCCTAACGCCTGAAGAGATCGCCGAGTTTTCTTGGAGATTCGACGCAATTATTACTAAAGGTGAAGACCAAGGGGATACGTCAGCCCCCGGGGCACGGATATTTCCAGACGGACACCGCGTCATCGTTCCATTGATTGAGGCAGATCCGTATTTCTACAACCTGCTAGATCATCCCAAACTGGCTAGCATCGCTGACGATTTGCTTGGAGAAGACTGTATCTTTTTCGGCAGTTCCGATGGACAGATTCACAATGGGGACACAAACTGGCACCGCGATGGCAGTTTGCCCGAACCCGGAATCGAAGCTAAACTGACATTTTATCTGGATGATGTCGCACCAGGTAAGGGATGCCTGAATTTTATTCCCGGCAGTCATCTGTGGCCCCTCCATTATACCGAACTTGAAAAGGGGATAGACGAGTGTGCACTTGGCTATCCCATGCAGGAATTTCCCGGACGCTATGAGCTGCCAACGGAGAAGGGAGATGTGATCGCTTTTAACACACGGATTTGGCACTCATCTTGGGGCGGTGGTGCTAACCGTCGGCAGATGGCGTGGATGATGAGAACAAGACCGCGGATGGCTTGGGAGATTGAACGCATCATTACGTTCAACAAGAGCTACGCGAAGATGTGGGCACCCGATACCGGACGGCTAGTATCCGATCGGTTTTTTGAGACAGCGGGTCCGAATCGAATGAAGAAAATCCAACTACTGAAGGAATTGGGTTTGTGAACACTTTTTCTCAAACAAGAAAAATAAGGAAAAAACAATGATTGCAGTAAAAGGATATTTTGACAGGGAAAAAGTCCATTTATTAGAGTCAGTTCCCGTCCCCGTTCAACCCGCCGAGGTAACGGTTTGGCTCTCTGAAGATGCGGCACAGAAAAAGGCAAAATCAACTCAAACTAAAAAAAGCTGAGGGGCTCTGCAAAAGGACTTCGCCTCTGGGAAAAGTTGGTCGCTGACCGGTAGTCTGAATACGATTGACAGAAAATAGCACAAATCGAAAGTATAAACAAAATGCTCGAAACTACACTCTTTGATTCAACTTACGAAAGCCG
This sequence comes from Candidatus Poribacteria bacterium, assembly GCA_965208425.1. Lineage (GTDB taxonomy): Bacteria > Poribacteria > WGA-4E > WGA-4E > PCPOR2b > PCPOR2b. The sequence goes on from OZ242335.1 coordinate 2,703,763, forward strand.
GAAGCGTCCCCTGCTGAAGCAGGTATTGGAGGCAATTCGTCCGATCTATTCTGCGAATGAACTTCAGGTCTTGCGCATTAACAGTGAAAGTCGAGATGTCCTCTCTCTGCGTTCTGGACGGGGATTTGTCAATCGAGATATTCTCGAAACGGTACTCGGCAATCTATTAGAGTGTGTGGCACCCGGTTCCCACAACGCCCCGCGCCCGGAAAATAGTAAAGGCGAACTACCGGAAGCGATCGAAGAGGTCGCCGACCAGCTTTATGCGATGATCGCCCAATCCTTCTTAGCAGTCACTGACGGAAGCGAGTGGGAAAGCCGTGCGTTAGACACAACGTTTGCGCTGCTCTGGGAATTGCCTCGACTTAAAGAGCGTGCTCTCTGGAACCGTTTTGCCTCCCTGAGAGATCCGGCGGTCTGGGATGCCTATTTGCTTCATAGCGGGATCTCCCGTGAAAAACTAATAGAACTGGACATCAGGAACAAGGTAGATGAAGGCATTCTAAAGCGGGAATTTCACCCCTATCGAAGCGTTCTAGATTCGCTCGATTTGGGGTTCGCTTTTGACTATCAGATGCAGTTGGTTGTCAGCACATATCCCGGTTGGCGAGTGCTCTTCTACCATGATGTCGGCTATCTCTTAACGCGATCTGGTCCCGTTGAGGACAACGCCAATCTCTACCGAAGTCCTGTACCGCTTCTGCCCCGCGCAATTTCCGAACTTGGAGGTCGATACTACCAAGCAGATCTGCACCCCGAAACGCAGATTGGTGATGCGAATTTCTTGGAGCATCCCCATCGTGGCTTTACTACCGGACAGACCGGCGTTATCGGTTCTGGTTGCGTCATCTATCCGTGTACGCTCGGCGGCTTGAGCGTGAGGGTCAAACAGCGTCACCCGATTCTTGGGGACTTCGTGCAGATTGGTACGGACGCAAGCTTGCTGGGACCGGTAAGGATCGGAAATCATTCCACCGTCGGTACAAACACAGAGATCTACGGTTTCGTTGAAATCGGCACCGGCTGCCATGTCGGTTCTTCAGTAGTCATAGGAACAATCCGGAGCGAAGCCATGAAACCGGGCGTGATTCGTTTGGGAAAAAACGTCTCGGTGGGCGGTGGCACAATCATCGAAAACACGTCAGCGATAGATCTGATTATTCCGGATCAGTCAGAGATTCCTGCACGCAGCCATGTCGCTAACGACGGCTTTGGACATCCGAGGTACGTAGCATAGCAAGGAGGGATGTATGAAAAAAATACAGCGTGCATTAATAAGTACCTACGATAAAACTGGCCTCATAGGTCTTGCCAAAACTCTTGCTCAACACGATGTAGAAATCCTTTCCACAGGTGGCACAGCGAATACGCTCCGCGAATCGGGTATTCAGATTCGTGAGGTGTCCGATTACACCGGTTTCCCGGAAATGCTCGATGGGCGGGTAAAAACGCTTCATCCGAAAATCCACGGCGGCTTGTTGGCAATGAGGGATAACCCCGACCATGTGGCTCGGGCAGCGGACCACGGAATCGAATTTATAGATCTTGTCGTTTCCAATCTCTATCCATTTGAGGAAACGATCGCTGAAGAAGGGATCGAACTCGCCGAAGCGATCGAAAACATCGACATCGGTGGGTCATCAATGATTCGAGCAGCTGCCAAAAACTATCCCGATGTTGCTGTCCTCACGAACCCACAACAGTATCCCAACGTTATCACGGAACTAGACGCAAACAACGGTCGTCTTTCAGACGAAACCCGGTTTCGGTTAGCTAAAGCAGCGTTTGCACACACTGCCTATTACGACACAGCAATTTCGCGTTATCTCGGCAATCTAGATACCCCCGATGCGGACTTTCCCAACCTGCTCGACCTCCGGTACGAAAGCGCCCAAAGTCTCCGGTACGGTGAGAACCCGCATCAGCGCGCGGCGTTCTATCGTACCCACGCTCCGCCGGAACCGTGTGCAGCGTGGGCAAATCAACTGAGTGGCCAACCGCTTTCGTTCAATAATATCCTTGATCTGGATGCTGCCATCGAAATCGTTAAGGACTTCTCGGAACCAGCCTGCGTGATTATCAAGCACAATAACCCATGTGGATTAGCTACGGCTGGCAGTTTGGAGGCGGCATTCACCGACGCCCTTGATTGTGATCGAATCTCTGCTTTTGGGTCCGTCATCGGTTTGAACCAAAAAGTCTCTTTGAAAATGGCAAACGTTATTCGTGAGGCAGCAAACGCGGGAATCAAGGTCGATGCTATTATTGCTCCGAGTTACACCCCGAAAGCGCTGCGCGCACTCTCCCGCGTGAAGTGCCGACCGGTTCTCGAAACAGGTGAACTTCGGCAGGATGCCGAGGTTAAGCAAATTCGGAACGTTATCGGTGGGGTTCTTGTCCAAGATCGTGATCTCCATAAAATAACACCCGATGAGCTGAAGGTTGTCACACAGCGTCAACCAACAGATGAGGAAATTGAATCGCTCCTGTTTGCATGGAAGGCGTGTAAGCATGTCAAATCTAACTGTGTACTGCTCGCCCAAGGTTCAAAGACGGTCGGAATTGGTGCTGGCCAGATGAGCCGTGTTGATTCGTGCATCATCGCAGCACGTAAGGCCGGCGATCGGGCGAAAGCATCCGCCCTCGCGTCTGATGCCTACTTCCCATTCCCGGACGGGGTAGAAATCGCCGGTGAAGCAGGTGTGCAGGCAATTATTCAACCCGGCGGTTCGGTGGGCGATCAACCTGTGATTGAGACAGCAGATCGGTACGGTATGGCAATGGTATTCACCGGCGTTCGGCATTTTCGGCATTAAGAGAGTAAATCCGCCAACCAGGGTGTAACGAAGGTTGGTCTACGTTCCCTACAGCAGAGAAAACTCTAACACTTCGAGGTAAAGCAGATGGAAACTATCCAACTTATATCGGGTCATGAAATTCCTGTTTTGGGACTGGGGACATGGAACTTGCGGGACGAACAGTGCAAAACAGTCGTTAAGCAGTCCCTAGAACTCGGTTATAACCACATTGACACAGCTTGGATGTACGCCAACCAAAAGGAAATTGGCGACGCATTGCGGGAAATCGGCGCGGTTAGGGAGAATCTGTATATTACCTCCAAGATTTGGCACACTCACCTAAAGTACGATCAGGTACACTCCCAGTTTGATGAATGCTTATCAGACTTGCAAACCGACTATGTGGATCTGTTGCTAGTCCACCATCCCGGCGATGGAACTGTACCGATGGATGAGACCCTGTCCGCATTCAACGAGATACACGATGCAGGTAAGGCGAAAAGTATCGGCATCAGCAACTTTAGTATCGAACAGGTGGATCAGGCGCGGGTAATTTCTCAGGCACCCATCACGACCAATCAAGTGGAATATCACGCCCATAGTCAACACGAGGCGCTCTTGCAGCACTGTCATGCAATTCAGATTCCCTTGACTGCTCATCGCCCACTAGCAGTCGGTCAAATCGTTGACGATCTAGTTCTGGGAGGCATTGGTGATAAACATGGGAAAACAGCGGCACAGGTCGCCTTACGATGGCTGCTTCAGAAGGGTATGATTGTGATTCCCAAATCGAGTTCTGTCCCCCATCTGAGAGAAAATCTTGACCTGTTTGATTGGGAACTAACGCCTGAAGAAATGGAAACCATCAACAACCTTTGAGAAGGCAGAAACATAAGGACTTCTCACCACCGTGATCTTGATTTAAGAGTAGGAGGGACTCCATGATAAGACCCACCGAAGCCCAAACGACACAATGGGAAGAAAAAGGTTACCTCGTCTTCGAAGATGCGATTCAGGGGGATGAGTTGAAGCGGCTCCAAAGCGTCTTTGATTATTGGGCAGAAGAGTGCAAGCCTGCGTGGTTAGACCGTATAGAGGCAGGCGAGGCAGCTGCGTCGTTTTACGACATCCCAGACCCCTTTGACAAAGATGACATCTTTGTAGATCTGATAGATCATCCCAGCTATTACGGCAGTCTGATGGCATTTACGGAGGATGATCTGATTTTGCTGGGACCACAGGTTCGCACCGTTCCGCCGGGCCCCGTCTGTTACACCGGTTGGCACCCCGATGTGCCACAGAGTAATCCGCTGCATATCAAGGTCCAAGTTTACGTGAATGATGTCGAACCCGAATCCGGCGAATTTGCGTTTGTGCCGGGGAGCCACAAACCCGACGCAGGCCCTTACTCCAGAGCGCAGCGGCTAGAAGCAATGCCCGGTCACAAGCGGTTTTCGGGAAAAGCAGGCACTGCGATTATGTTCAACTCGTACGGCTGGCATACCGCCATGGATAACCACACGGACACGCCACGAAAATCGCTTATCCTCATCTACGAAAAACGGACGCCGGGACGTGTAGATTCAAAGCGGTTTGCTTCCATTGCCCACCTCTGCACGACGCCCGAACGCCGCAAACTTTTCGGCTTGGAGGAATAATGACGCGAATAGATTCCCATCTCCACGTTTTCGCCAAAGTTTCTCCTGAATTTCCCAGAGAACCAACACCGGTCTGTCCGCCTGATCGGGAAGAAACCGCCGAAAAGTTACTAGGTGAAATGGAATCAAACGGCATCGACCAAGCAATGCTCGTGCAGACCGGTGGGACTGAAATCAAACATCACGCCTACCTACTGTACTGTTTGAAAACCTATCCTGATCGGTTCCTCAGTATTGGATTAGTACCGCCAAACCTTACCGAACCGGAAGACCACATGGATAAACTGACAGATGGTACCGGGATTATCGGTTTTCGGTTGTCTTCGATTGGAGGACCGAGAGACCCATTTGCTCAGATCAACATCAGGGAAATCCAAACCTATCGTATCTGGAAACATGCTGCGGAGAAAGATTATGTTCTCTGGCTTTATCCCCGCGCGGTTGATGCACATCTGCTTCAGCATCTGATCGATGCCTTTCCCCAAGTCCGGGTTGTCCTGAACCATCTCGGCATCTGTCCCGGGAAAGGAAAATTCTCTTGGGACGCGAAAGGGCGACCACGAATTGAAACAGTCCAATATAATCCTGCTTTTCACACGACCCACCGGCTTGCCTGTTTTGAAAATGTAATGATGCATATATCAGGTCAATACGCCTTTAGCAATGAAGCATATCCCTATCAAGACCTTGCCCGATGGCATCAGCGAATCCTCGATCTTTTCGGTGCAAAGCGTCTGATGTGGGCAACCGATTTTCCGTGGATCTTGGAAGATCCCGGGTACGGTCAACTCACCGGCATTCTCAACGAACTGTTACCGGATCTACGAGACGATGAATACGATGACATCATGGGTGAGAATGCGAAACGGTTTCTAAGATTTCCCGACCGTGCAGGATAGCGTATTATTAGATTGTGAAATCTTCCAACCCTCTACGATGTGGCTGGAATTCAGAGCAGGCCATCGAACAACGTCTTCCGATAGGCCATCATTATTCCCTCATCATTTATTCTATAGAGCTAGGACTTACGCATTTTAGCAGCGTTAGCGTGGGGCAAGTTGCTCTGAATCCCGATTTATCGGGGCTGCCCCGCCTACAGTTACGTGCGGAAGGCCTAAAAGCATTATAGGTTCATGAATCCATGAGAAAACAAGCACAAGCCACAGCACCAAACATTATCAAAGAAATACAGGCAGGCAAGATTCGTCCTGTTTATCTGCTATGCGGCGAAGAACAGTATCTGGTAGAGAGCACCCTCAAGCAGATGCTTGAAAGTCTTTTGTCACCTGAAACCCGTGATTTTAATCTGACTCACCTTGATGGTGCCGAGGTCTCTGTTCGCGAAATTCTCAGTACAGTGGAAGTTTACCCGGTGATGGCAGATTGGCGGGTAGTTGTTGTGAGTGAAGCTACCGTGTTTAAGAGACAGCAGGGGCCATCATCGCCGGAGATCATACAAAGCGCCGCTGAAGCCGCCGAAGAGGGAAATCCACGAAAAGCAATTGCACTGATGGTCAAGGTTTTGGGCGTTTCAGCCCAAGACATTGCCGACGAGAGCAGCGACTTCAGAGAAATTATCAGTGATCTCATAGAGGAGAACGAAGAAAGTTTGAGTCCTGAAGATCTCGAATTTCTCCGCAACTTATCACAAATTACCGCTCAAATTGAGGATTTGCAACACATATCAGGTGCAGCTGATGATACTGAAATCCTAACCGAGTGGCTAGACGGGGAGCTGCCCAAAACGAGTGTTCTGATCTTTACCGTCAAAGGAAACGTCGATGGGCGCAGTCGGCTCGTCAAACTGATTGGTCGTGTTGGCCGATATGCCCCGTTTGCGTCACTAGAGCCAGCAAGATCAGGTCAGCAAGATCGGGTCTACCAAGGTGTTTCCAGAAAACTTGAGACATTCGGGAAGAAGATTTCGCCCAGTGCTTTTAGCCTCCTTCAAAGGCGCACAGGCAACGACATGCACTTGATTGCTGAAGCGATCGAAAAGATAATTGCTTTCGTTGGAGACAAGACACGGGTTGACGAGCGAGATATCGAAACTGTTATCGCCCAGAGCAGTTTTGAGAACATTTTCGCACTTACCGACGCGCTTGGGAAAAGATCCGTCCCGCAAGCGTTGTCTAGTCTCCACAGTGTACTAGAAAGTGGTGAACCCCCGATCAAAGTCAACGCACTTATTGCGCGTCAAATCAGACTCACACTCCAAGCGAAACTGCTCGCTGATAGGGGTGACCTAAAACCGATGGTGGACAGGATGAATTACCAGAGTTTCGCAGATACTGTTTTCAAGCCACTTGCCGCCAAGATGTCGAATTATCTGCCTAATGTAGCGCAAGTCAACCTTCTGAAGCAGAATCCCTATGCTGCCTATAAAGTTATCCAAGCGATTCCCTTTTTTACCACGGAAGAGTTAATCCACGGATTGGAGCAAACATTAGAGGCAGATGTACAGCTCAAGAGCAGTCAATTGGATCCAGAGTGCATTTTAGAGCAGCTAGTCTATGAACTGTGTACAAAGCCAAATACGAGGCGCTTGGCAAGAAACAGAATATAAGAGTGGCAGGTTTGATGTGCCCCTAGCACACAGCGAGTGGCACTGCCCTCGAGAGTAGAACCACCAGAACCAGTTGGAAGGATTACTTGAACCGACCACAGATTTCCACCGACTTGCACTGAGCCTGCGCCAATCAATTCAAGAGTGGCAAAATTCTTATACCTTCTTAATGGTATGTATACCCCAAAAGCCAAAGGAGAATTGTATGAGTGGCATGATTGCGATTATTACAATTGTATTTGTCAGTATCACGGCGATTGTGCTTGGATCGGTATGGATGGGAACCTCCTACGCTGCTAAAAAGCGTGGGTTGACGAGAGGTGTAACGAACCGCGAGCTTGGGCAGGTACAGCATGATATCGCGCAGATTCAGCAAGATATTGCCGAGCTCAAAGAGCAGATTGCTGAACTAGTCATCTTCACGAAAGATACCACATAATGGAGGAACATTCGATGGCAGCTGCTGTGTGGATTGTCGCAATTGTGATGGGGACAATCACGGTCGTTACTCTGATCTCCGTCTGGTTAAGAACGTCCTATTCTCTAAAAAAGCGCGGATACCATCCCAACCAAGCAAAAGAAACGTACAATCAGTTACAATCGGATCTGCGAAGACTTTCCGCAGATTTAGAGGAGATTCGCGAGTATATCGCGGACTTGATTATTATCCACCATAATCGAAGTGCCAAAACACCATGTAGTCAATATGAGAGGAACCAATGAATTGGTCAACAATAGGCTATGATTGAGTAATTTTAATTATTGGACCAGACCATTCTAACCTCTAAAACCGTAAATGGAGGCATGAATATAATGGAAGTAGTTTTCTTTGTAGGTCTATTTATTGTTGTCATTGTAGCTATTCAAACGATAGGTGACATAGTGAAGAGGAAGTACCAATTTGAAAACAGAACCGATGTTAGTCAGGAAGCACTCGTAAACATCCAAGCTGATCTGAACGCGCTGCAGAAGAGCGTTGATGAAATGAAGGAATATCTCACAGATCTTTACATTCAACAGCACGACGAAAAATTAAAATAGGGTACTAAACAACGCTATATAAAGGATACGTTTTTTGAATAATGTGGAGGGCTGAACATGATAGAAATTGTTGCAATTCTCGCATCTACTGGCGTTATAATCGTAATCCTCACCTATATTAAGGATTCGCTTGATCGCAGACATAGAGCCAGAACCAAAGGGGCAGGAAAAGAAGCTGTGCAGATGCAAGCAGATATCGGTGAACTCCAGGGGGAGTGCCGCAAACTCCGGAAAAGAGTTGCTGAACTACAGGAACAGATCGCTGAACTCTACATTCAACAACACGACAAACGTTGAATTGGCGAGCAGAGTAACTGAGATTTCAACTATAGCGAAAAATTCATAGCGTCCGATTAGATTTGGCTAGCAGTTAAAGATAGTCTGACCACCATCTTTAATTCTTGCATTTTCACTAGGAAGTAAGTATAATATAAGGGCAACTGTACAATGGATTCAAGAAAGCTTTACGAGTTGTGTGAAGGGCAAAACTGAGGCTTCTTCCCCGGATTTGCTGTCATTTTGTACCTCTATGCTTCTTTTAGCTTCATGATACGTTTGCAGTTAAATATTCCGAAGCGAAAGGAGGTGCGAAACGATGGCAACAGGTCGTGTGAAATGGTTTAGCAACCAAAAAGGCTATGGATTCATCACCACTGATTCAGGGGAAGATGTGTTCATACATTATTCCGCTATTGAAGGCGTTGGCTTCAAATCCCTTGATGAGGGAGAAGACGTTGAGTTTGAAATCGTACGAGGCCCCAAAGGTTATCAAGCGGAAAATGTTGTGAAACTGGAAGGTTAGTAAAACCGAAATCGACTATATATTTAGCCGCATAAATAAAAAAAGGCTCCCAAGTTTATGGGAGCCTTTTTTGTTGGTATCATTTTCAGATATTTTGTGTTTCACGCGCTTAACTCAAGCATCCGCTCAATTGGTGTTCTGGCTCGTTCGATGACCTCCGGCACAAGTGTAACTTCATGCGGACTCAAATCGTCGCCTTTATCAAGTGCCTGTAGGACATTAAGGACCTTATTGAGTGTGATCTTCGCCATGTGGGAACACCGTACAGAACATGCGGTCGAAAATTGTACGGTCGGGAATTCCTGCGCCAAATTGGAGGTCAGCTCGCACTCTGAAGCGACAAAAGCGCGTTCCAACCGATTCTCCTCTACCCGCTTTGCGATGTCCTGCCCTATCTGGCTAGTACTGCCGTAAAAATCGGCCTCCTGAAGCACTTCAGGACGACATTCCCAGTGTGCATACAGTATTCTCGTGGGATGACCTTTGGGGAGGTCAAATGAATTACGTATTGCTAAAAGATCTGAAAGCAAGAATTTTTCATGCACCTCACATACGGCTCCTCTTTCTTGGTTCCCTTTACCGGGGTAGAAGACTGTTTTCGTTCCCTTAAGTTCCTCCTCTAAATTCTCCGCGAAGTAAATGTCAGGAACAAAAAGAATCTCATTGCCCGGCATTTCTCGGGCGATTTGGGCGGCATTTGCGGACGTACAACAGATGTCCGACTCCGCCTTTGCATCGGCGTAGCTATTGATGTAAATCATGACAGGAACCCCTGGATAAAGTGCTTTTAGCTTCCTGACCTCTTTAGCCCCAAAATTATCCGCCAAGGAGCAGCCCGCTGTCTTATCTGCAGCGAGAACCGTTTTTGAAGGATTGAGGATTTTCGCAGTTTCCGCCATGAACGGCACACCGTTAAAGAGGATGTACGGTGCGTCAGTTTTTGCAGCGTACATGCTCAACCCAAGTGAATCACCTTGCTCGCTCTTTGTCGACAAACCAAATACGAGAGGTTCCATGTAATTATGGCCGAGTATCACTACATTGTGCTTTTCCTTCAGTCTCAATATTTGATACACTGTTTCTGCGTGCGCTTCAATGTCAATAGGTGTTAAGCTTGGATGGTTCCGCTTATAAAGCGCTTTCTTCACACTTTCAACACTAAGCGCTGATTTATCTATATGGTTGTGTTGGGATACTGTTGGTTGGGAATTCATTTCTTCTCACCCCTAAATTTGTCAGGGCGTTTTTCGCCTCGAATTTCTGAGTTGAGTTTCGTAGTTCTGAAAATCTGCTTGGCATACCGCAAAAAAATGGGGGAAATCTTTGTCGTTTGTTGGATTGCCCTAGAGTGTACAACGATTAGGAATCTTTGTCAAGTCTGATTACGATGAATCGTTAAAATTTATTGTCACAGCAGATCAATCTAACCGAAAGGCCATTGATTACGAATAACGAATCATTATGCGGATTCGTCATCCAAAATTGAGACAATCCCTCGACTACCGTCAACGCGCAGACGTTGACCGGATTGGAGGCGTTGTGTTGCACCAGGGATATTGACGACTGCCGGAATGCCATATTCCCGTGCAACGATAGCACCATGCGACAGCATTCCCCCATACTCCATCACCAACGCAGCGGCGTGAAGAAAGAGCGGTGTCCAACCCGGATCTGTCGAAGGACAGACCAAGATATAATCTTTACCACCAATCTGTACATCGGCTGCGTCTCGGAGAACATATGCCTCGCCGGTAGCGACGCCTACCGATACGCCAACTCCTTGGATTTCATCTTTTGCTTCAATCGCTTGAGGCTCGCCAATACGGTTGAGGATATCGCTGTAGACAACATCTGGCACTTCAATCTTTAATAGACGCGATCGGGTTGTCTTGCGTTCCTCAATCAGCGATTGCAGGTCTTCTCCTTCGATGAGTCGATTTAACTCATCAGGTACAAGATAGAAAACACCACCATCAAGTTGATAGCGACGATCGAGCTCCAGTAGGGCTTTTCGGATTAATTCGTAGCCGAACATGAGATAGAACTTCGCAGTCTCCCGGAACGGCATGTACCGCTGTGTGAGGTTAAGCGCATCATTGATCCGTTTCCGAAATGCAGCCGCTTTGTTTACCGGCAACCGTGCCAGTCTCCTTCTTGCTTTTTCCCGATTCGACCTTTGGGTTTCCAGATGCTTCGTAGGATTGGCATCGGGATTGGTGCGAAACGAGGCGATAATTTGTTCGATGTAAGAAGGATCTTCGCGCCAGCGGGGCTGTGCTAACTCAAATTCGTCGACCGATCGATGTCCGTGTTTTTCCAAGAAATCTTCCAGTGTAAGTTCGCCCTGTGCGACCTCCCACATTTTCAGATTGGCATCAACGGTTAGGTCACCTTCTAACCCTGTGATTAACAGTCTAGCGAGATCTTTTGCCTCCTCCTCACCGAGGCATTTTTGCAAGGTGCTTTCCAACTGTTGATAAGCAAAACTTGCAAACGCCGTCGCCTTGAGTGCGTCCTTAGCGAATTCGTCGAGTGTCTTCCCCCGCCATTCGTGGAATTTGCCAATCACCTCCTGATCTGGCAGTTCTTCGAGTGAAACCTGTTTTTCGGTCTGAACATACGCTTCAAACGCTGGGAATATTTTTTCGGAGAGGGTTTTATCTAGATCTTTCCGAAATTTGCTATGTTTGAGTTCCGCAGTAATTGCCTTGACGATGTAGTAAGGAAACTTGCCCCAAAACAGAGCGTTACTGCGCTTTATGTTCGGGGTTGGCTGTGGATAGATTGCCTTGTTCGGATCACGTTTGAGCTGCTGAAAATCGTGTTCAAACAGAAACCCATGGAAATTGAATTCTACCTCTCGACTCAAGTTGAAGAAGAGACGGCCGCAGATCAAATCCAGCACTCCCTCCTCATCGAACCTACGGCTAGGAAGGAAGCCCAACTCACGACAGGTCAGCCCAAATCCACCGCGCCCTGACATAAATTCCTGCATGATTGCCCATGTCATGGGGAGAGGGGCGGGTAGGACTTCGGCGAGATTGTATCGACTCCACACCGTTCCACCTTCATCGGCTTTTTCCTGAAGGACTTCAATTTCCTGACGGCGAAGCTGCTCAATTTCTGCTGCGTCTGTGAGTGTTGTTATGGGACGTGCCTGAAGCAGATAGAATTGCCCGCCAGCATATGCCCATTCGACGTCTTGGGGCGCATCATAGAACGCGTCCACCTGCCTCCCGAGCTTGCCGAGTTCAGCAACCTGTCCACGTTGAAGGCTTGGAATCTCTCGCTGACCGATTGGAACCGTTTGCACTCCCTCACGTACGATCATCTTCCGCTTGCTTACTACAGTCTCACGGATGAGATTTCCGGTTTCGCGCGAAATCATAAAATGATCGGGGGTAATTTCTCCGGAAACGACAAACTCAGCCAAACCCCAGTTTGACTCAATGACGAGTTCGTCCCCTCCTGTCGGATTGCGGGTAAACATGACACCGGAGACCTCGGCGTCAACCATCGTCTGTACCACGACAGCCATCGCCAACTCTGCATCAGCGATGCCGTGTTCACGGCGATACGCAACCGCGCGCTCCGACCATAGTGACGCCCAGCATGCTTTAATTTTATCCAACAGTTCAGACGCCCCGGATACATTTAGAAACGTATCCTGTTGTCCAGCAAAAGAGGCATCAGGGAGATCCTCTGCGGTCGCAGACGAGCGCACTGCAACCGAATCTGCGCCCAATTGGTTATAAGCTGCTAAAATCTCCGATTGAAGCGACTCCGATAGTGTAGCGGCTTGGACAGATTCGCTATTCTGTGTATCAACGGTTTCAACGGTGGTGCGATAAGCCTCAGTTGTAACACAGAAGCCGGGCGGTACAAGAAACCCTGCCACCCTCAACTTTCCAAGATTCAATCCTTTTCCACCGACGAGTGGAAGATCAGAGTCGTCAATTTCTGCAAAGTGTTTGATCCATGTCATAGGTACAAAACGTAACGCGTAAACGGCAAACAAGAACCCGGGCTTCAATAGACCGCTCGATTCATGCTTCCTGCGAACGCTTACGATGTTTAACTCTGCTGCTCCGGAAACGGAGCGCGGATATCGTAACGTCCTTCTACAAACACAGGCAACATCCCGCCTTCCACCATCAGATCGAGTGGATTGGCACGCGTGGTTAATGGAAACTCGACGACATCTTTAATCCGCAAAGATTCATAAATCGCCATCAAGATCGCCATAGTCGTGGCGGCGTGTCTCCCTGCGTTACGATGCTCCTCAATCTCTCCGTCGAGCCAGGCAATCATTTCCTCGTACTGGTTCGGTTCATCCTGACGGGGCGTGATGGTCTGCCACCCTGCGACCTTGCTATTGAGCAACTCAATTGTGCCATCTGCGCCACGTCTGAGTTGGCCTTCGCTCCCGTAAACAGCATCACCACGCAGTCCAGGGTCGGGGAGATCGCTCTCGTAAATTCCGCGAATGCCGCCTTCAAAGCAGATTTCGGCCATGCAAAGGTCTTCACAGCGTACCCGGCGTTCCCACTTATCTGTCCGACGCGACACCTGCCCAATTAACCACAACGGTTCCGGATCGCCGAGGATGTAACGCATCTCATCAATTTCGTGGGTACCTCGATTGAGCAAGCCATATCCATCGCGACGCAACATCGCCTGCGGTTCACCGATTGCGCCTTGCTGAATGAGCCGTCGCGCCTCACAGTTCTGGGGCATAAAACGCCGCTGATGTCCGATGACAAGCTTGGTGCCACTCTTTTCACAAGCGGCCATCATGTCCTGCGCTTCACCGTAAGACGCGCTCATCGGTTTTTCGCCGAGAATCCCTGCCACCCCGGCTTCCGCAGCAATTAACGTCAGTTCTGCGCGAACGCTCTGCCATGTTGTAATACTTACAACATCCAAGCTCTCTTTTTCAAACATCTCACCAATATCAGTATAATGCGTTGGCAGCGAAAGTTCGTTTGCTAGTTTAGCGGCAGCGTCCGGATTCATATCCGCCGCGGTCACCACTTCAGCGCGACCAGTAGTTGGCCAAGCATTGGCGTGAGATCTTCCCATCCCACCACAACCAATGATTCCAACTCGGTATGTTTTTGCCATAATTCCAATCTCCTTAATAATCCGGGGCAAATTGCATTCGATATTTCAAATTTTAAGAGTAGAGTTACAAATAACATTGCTCATTATATCAAATTCTACGATGTTAATCAATCGGAAACCTGCTATCTATTATGGCCACATCATTTTAGTCACGGCGGGACCTACCAACCCCGTTTAATCTTCCCCCAATTTGTAGCAAGTTTACCCGATACATCTACTGCAAACAAAACATTCTCAATCCCTGTCTTGAGTTGTATAATCTCAGCTTCACTTAAAGCAACGTTGAATATTACTACTTCATCGATTACACTTTCACTGTAAGAGTCAAATCTCTCCGGTAGCAGTGCGCCAATATGCAGATTTCTCTTGGAATCCGGAAACAACGTCATTCTCGGTTCGCCATCCCGGAGCGCAATTGGCTGTAAGACACCGTCAATATACATCATGGGATCAGCCTCATCGTCTTTGGCAACAGCAACATAATGATGCCACTGATCATCAGGGACCCCCTCTACTCCACGGAATCCACCCCTAAAAAAGAAAAAGAACATATTCTTCAGAATCTTGTGAAGTGCTATTCCATAATTCGTCTGCCCCTGTTTGCCATGCGCCCAGTTTCCTCCTTTTTCAAGAATATAAAAAGGTGCAGCAATGATATCGTTTGCATCTTTCCGAAGCGGTCTTTTTACCCACGCAGAAATGGAGATTACATCATTGATTTGTAACTTCCTATGATGCGGCACCTCCAGATACTTGCCCTTCCCAAAGGCAAATGCGTTGCCGAATTTTCCCTCCACCAACTCTGGATTGCCCACCACTTCCGCATGATGCAGATTACCAGAGAGGTCTTTCGTCACCTCTTTCTCAACCTCATCAAAAAGCCACATCGCAACAATATCTTTAGGTTGGATTCGGGCATCGGTTACATCTGTCAAGATGAAACTGATGACGGTAAAAGTGAAGACGATGCTGCCGAATCTTGGTATGACACTGTTCATTTTTCTGTACTCCTATCTTAGTCCGGCTTCTTCCGTACAGTACACTTCTCTGTACCGCCCAGATTTAACTCGTCGGCAAGATTCCCTTGGTTGATAGCGATCTCAAAAACACTCCCACTTCCAAACAACCCAACCCCAGAACCCACAGGCGCATCGCCGTACGCCTTGACATATTTGCACAAGACACTTTTTTGATGGCTAAACTCAACCTCAAGAGCATGTCCACGTTGTATCCCTAATTGCTCGAACAGATCGGGACGTATATTCGTGATGACATTTCCATATTCGTCAATCACATCGATCTGTCCGACAATTTTACCATTATCTATCTTCGCAAATGAGATTGGCAGCTGGACGTACTCTTTCAAAACAGGTCCAATCTTTTCAAACGCAAACCCGTTGGCGAGATGTGCAGCAGCCGGCCCAAAAATATCTCGACCATGAAATGTGCTTGATTGAACATCCTGACGCATGACATCACGGTTAGTGATTTCCCGTACCTCTGCGACGCCCATTGAATCGCCAACCAATGTTAAGAGTCCGTTATCCGGCGCAACAAAGTAATCTCCATTCTCCGTTTTCATCACGATCGGTTTGCGCTGTGTGCCAACCCCCGGATCGATAACACCAACGAAAACTGTCCCCGTCGGAAATTCTGGCGCAGCTTTGGCGAGTGTATATGCCCCTTCCTTAATATCAAATTTCGAGACTCCGTGAGAAATCTCGTCAATTTTCGCCTGTGGAAAGACCTTATACATTGCCCCCTTCATCGCACCGACGTAAAAATCCTTGACACCAAAATCCGTTATCATGATGATTAAGCCATTGGTCTGGGCTCCCATCGTAGGCGGCGTCAAGCTAGCAATAATCAGAAACATAAATAGCAGCCGGACGCCATAGCAAAAGCATTTTCTCATCGTCTTGCAACTCCTTTCCATCAACAGTTAAACGTTTTTTTTCGAGGATCTTTAAAAAGCCTCAGATTCAGAATTTGTATAATCTACATGGTCAATGCACAGATCAACTTTCCCAAGATTAGATAGTTGAAAAACGTAGGCATCTTCACGATTATCCATATAATATTTCTCCCGAACACCAACAATCCGAAACCCAAATTGTCTGTAGAGATGCTGCGCCGGGATATTGCTCAGTCGCACCTCCAAAGAAACATGGTTGCCCCCCAGTTTCCGAATATATACAAGCGATTCCGCAAAAAGATATTTACCAACACCTTGATTTCGATAGTTGGGCGAGACAGCGAAGTTTGCAATATGTGCATCGTCTTCTACAACCCAGAAATTAATGAAAGCGATGGGATTTTGGTGGTGGCGGGTGACTAGAAAGTAAACATGATGGCTTCCCCGTCTCAACCCCTCGCGAAACGAAGATTCCTCCCACGGACAGGAAAACGAACTTCGTTCAATCTCCATTATTGCGGGTAGATCGCTTTCCTGCATACAATCGACCTGAATCTCTGGGAACGGCAGCTTTACTTTAATGCGTTTCAAACTGTACTTCTCCTCTTTTTTCCAGAGGTTTCCTCGCTTGCTCTGTATCTGCATCCACTTTTTTCCGTCCTTGATCAGCCTTCGACCATCTGCTATAATACCTACAATTCAGTTTAAGGAGATAAACGAATGTCCGATTTCAAACCCGTCAAGACGGTCATTATTGGCTGCGGCATGATTGCGAGCAAAGGTTATCAGCCCCGCTGCCAAGCCTATCCGCACAAGATTGAACTTGTCGGCTATCACGATCAAGATGTTTCTCGCGCGAAAGCACTCGCCCAAAATAGCGGGGGAAAAGTGTATCAATCCTTCGACGATGTTCTCAATGATTCCAATGTTGAAGCAATTATTAACCTAACCATTCATACAGGACACTACCCGGTATCATTGGCAGGACTCGCAGCAGGAAAGCACGTTTATTCAGAAAAACCCATCGCCCTACGCATCGAGGAAGCAGATCAGTTGGTCGAAACAGCAGACGCCACAGGAGTTAAATTTGCATGTGCACCAGTAGCAATGCTCGGTCACGTCCAGCAGAACATCTGGAAACGTATCCGCGAAGGGGAGGTTGGCGAGGTTGTTTCTGCCATTGGAAATTTTGGTGGACCGGTTGAATATTGGCATCCGACCGCCGATGCTTTTATGAAGAAAGGCGTGGGGCCTTTCAAGGATGTTGCCCCCTATCCGCTGACTGCCATGACGACGATGATTGGTCCTGTCAAACGGGTTTACGGTTTGGCTCGGATTACCGTTCCCGAAAGGATGTTACACGCAGGTCCACGCGCAGGAACACACTACCAAGTCACTGAGAAAGACCACGGTTTTGGTCTACTTGAATTTGAAAGCGGTGCTTACGGGCTACTCTACCACAGTTGGACTGCCAGATCGGAAATCCCGCCCTACGAAATCCATGGCACAAAAGGGGTTTTCTCGATCCAAGCACATGACGATGGACGCGGAATTCGCAAACGCACACTTGGGGGCGATTGGGAAATTGAGGCATCCCCCGCAGGAGCGTACGAGGGGTTAGATTGGGGCAAGGGTCCCTCCGACTTTGCAGACGCAATTCGGAATAATCGACCCGTGCGGTGTTCGGGACAACACGCTCGGCATGTACTGGAAGTCTGCGAACGCATCTTTGAATCCGCCGACAAAGGGAGGCCAGTTGATATCACCAGTCGGTTCCCGACACCTGTTCCTGTAAGCCAACCCCTACCGTGGAGTTAATACACCCCTAATTGCTCTGTTTTCGAGCGAACTCTTGTAAGTCAACAACCGTATCAGTTTCATCAACGAGTTCACCTGTGAGGACTTCGAGTACATCTTCAAGCGTTACGACCCCGGACACACCCCCATATTCATCAACAACGACGGCTAAATGCTGGCGAGTCTGCTGGAATATTGCTAGCAGCTGATCAGCACGTTTCCGTCCGAGTACAAAATGCACCTCATGAGTAAAATTTGAGATGGATTGAGTCAGTTCCCCTTGGATAATCCCTGCGAGCAGTTCAGTTTTCAAAGCGACCCCGGTGACCTCATCCAGTGTTTCTCCAATTACAATAATTCGACTATGTGGTGAATTCAGTATGTCCTCTTTTGCATCAACGAGCGTTAAGTCACCCTTTAGGTATGTCATCACCACTCTTGGTGTCATTAGATCGGCAGCTGTCATATCATTCAAATCGAATATTTTCCGAATCATTTCAAACTCACCGTCTTCAATCGTGCCTTGTTCTTGTCCCATTTTTGCCAGTAACTGTATCTCCGCCTCATCTGTTGTGAACCTATTACCACCTGCCGTTAAAGGGTCGGTAATTTTCTCAATGCACCATATAAGTGGAGTTAAAATTCGGGTCAATCCAGCGACGGGTCGAGCAATAATTACGGAAATCTGCTCTGAATATCGTTCGCCAACCGTTTTGGGGATGATTTCCGAGAAGAGTATCACTAAGAAGGTGAGTATCCCTGAAACTAATCCCAGCCATTGACGCCCCAAAACAGCGGTAGCCAAATAACCCACGACCATCGTTCCAGTAATGTTAGCAATATTGTTGAGAATAACGACGGTTGCGATTGGGCGATTCATCTGTTCGCGGATGGATAGCAGGGCTCGCGCTCCGGGCCGATTTGATTGAACCATTCGTCGAACCTTAACTATTGGAACCGAAAACAACGCTGCTTCGGATCCGGAACAGATAGCAGAAGATAGCAAGACAACTCCAATAGCTATCAGCAGCATCAACATCGGATTTTCCTTTCATTTAACCGTTCGGGGTGCCCTTATGTTTGGATAAATTTAGCGGTTCATTGTAGCATTTACCATTAGTTGTGTCAATCCGGAAATGAATCGAGTAGAATTTTACCAAGACACTGAAAAGTCCTTATTTTCATTTGTATATCGCGGTCGTATTGAAAGAGACAAGTCAAACTTATATTGAGAAGTAAGAGTTAGGAGCACCACTAATGCAAACACTATTATGCCGAAAAATCCCCGCTGAAGACGGAGTGAACCTCGCCACAGACGTCTATCTTCCCGATGGTCCGGGACCGTTTTCCACTGTTATTGTCCGTACCCCTTATCATCGTGTGGGCCTTCAAGGGACAGCACACCAATTCACTAATCGCGGTTATGCATTCGTTGCGCAGGATTGCCGTGGTAAGTACGATTCTGATGGTACTTTTGTGCCATTGATTGATGAGGCTCGTGACGGACAAACGACGTTAGATTGGACGGCAAATCAGCGATGGTGCAACGGCCGAATTGGGTTGTGGGGACGCAGTTATCTCGGAATTGTTCAAGTGCCGGCGGCGGGTGGTGGCCATGACGCATTGCGCTGTATCGTCCCTTCTGTCGCCCCCGGTTCATTCTTCCGCGACTGGATTCGTTACGATGGCTGCTTCGCACTCGGCAATGCCATTCGCTGGTCTCTGACGCACGCTCCCTGTCGCAATCAACCACCGATGGCACATCTCTCATGGGATAAACTCAACCACCTAACGAATCCTGAAGCGATTGCTGGTCAAGCGGGCTTTGAGACGCCCGTTTTGACCAATTGGGCAGCTCACGACCATTATGACGACTATTGGAAATCAATTGACCAATGCCTGATGCACCCAAATATCGAGGTGCCGGGATTTCATGCTGGCGGGTGGTTCGACCATCTCACGCGGGGACAGTTTGAGGCGTATCAAAACATCCGGGACAGTGGCGCGACAGAATTAGCACAAAGCGGGCAACGTCTTCTAATTGGACCGTGGGGGCATAGAAATATCGGAAACACCGGACCAGACCATTGTCGCTACGGCGACTGGGATTTCGGAACGGATGCAGACCTACCGGTCCTTGCACATGAATTTCAGTTTCTTGATTTTCATCTAAGAGATATAGACAATGGTTACACAAGTCAACTACCGGTGAAGGTGTTTCTGATGGGAGAAAATCGCTGGATTTCCTTGCAAGATTGGCCTCCATCAGAGGCAACGAAGCAATCATGGTATCTCAAATCGAATGGCAGTGCAAACATGCGGACTGGTGATGGGGCTCTAACACAAGAACCGCCAGATAGAAGTGCAGGTGATAGTTACGTTTACAATCCACGCAATCCGGTTCCGACACACGGAGGTCCCGTCTACTGGGGCCTTGAACACCTCGGTCCTGTCGACCAACGTCCAATACTTGATCGGTCTGACCTACTTTTTTATCGAAGTCCAAAACTTGAATCGCCCTTGACTGTAGTCGGCGAAATTACGCTTAATCTTTGCATCTCCAGCGATGCCCCCGATACCGACTTTGTTGCCAAACTCTGTGTCGAAGAATCCTCCGGTGCAGTGACCTGTCTGACGCTTGGCTCGCTGAGGTGCCGCTACCGTGAAAGTTGGGCGGATCCTCAACCACTTGCATCAGGCGATGTTGCCCGTATCCACTTGCAGATGGGACAGATTGCCTATGTTTTTCCAACTGGCTCTCGAATTTGTCTACTTGTCACCAGCAGCGACTTTCCCCGTATCCTCCCGCATCCAAACACCCTTACGCCCCCTTGGTCAAATACGGAACCGGCTATTGCTCGTAACACCGTTCACCACGGCAAAGGACATTTCTCATGTTTGAATTTGTCGGTGATTGAGTAATTGGAAGAAACGATAGACATGGGAGAGCGGTTTCTGGGCAAGAGAAAGTTATCTGGTGAGCAATGCCAATTAGCGGGCAACCATGGGAACTACGGATATATTAGGTTCATCATACGGAAAGATGCAAATCAACAGGAAGGATTAGATTGTGCAAGAATCAGGCGATAGATTCTCCGACCAATTCTAATCCTTGAAATCTCGACTACTGAATCCGTAGTTCTGCATTCGGTTCTGAAGCCGGCGGCGGGAGATTCCCAGAAGTTCAGCGGCTTTGGTCTGGTTGCCACCGGTCTGTGTCAAAGCAACTCGAATGTATTCCTTCACGATTTCTTCAAGCGCAACGCCCTCCTCCGGAATTTCTACGGGAAAATCACCCGGAGGCAATGAACTATCCGAAATTTCAGGTGGAAGATCCTCAAGATCGATGACCTCATTTTCTGACAGCACGAAAATTCTGTGCAGATAATTCTCAAGCTGACGCACATTCCCGGGCCAATCGTAGCGCCGAAGTACGGACATCGCTCTAGGTGTCATGCGTTTCGGTTCAACACCGGGGTATTCTTGCCCAAATTTTTGGAGGAAGAAATCGACCAACAGTCCTACGTCGTCGCTCCGCTCCTGCAGATCGGGCATGTGAAGTGGAATGACGTTTAAGCGAAAAAACAGGTCTTCGCGGAAACTTCCCTCGTTGACAGCGGTTTGCAAATCTCTATTGGTCGCTGCAAGCACACACACATCCACTTTAATCCGTTGCACCCCACCGACACGCATAATTTCCCTCTCGTGTAAAACATGGAGAAGTTTACTCTGCGTATGCACAGAAAGATCGCCAATTTCATCTAGAAAAACTGTTCCACCATTCGCCGCTTCAAACACGCCATCTTTCTGTCGATGCGCATCGGTAAACGCGCCTTTTTCATGCCCGAAGAGTTCACTTTCCATCAGTGTTTCAGGCACAGCCCCACAATTAATCTGCAAGAACGGCTTGTCCTTACGTTTGCCGTATTCATGAATTGCTCTCGCAACGAGTCCCTTCCCCGTGCCCGTATTACCCGTGATTAATACCTGATTGGCACCGCGATGTATGATTCGAGACATCGTTTTGAACAGTTGACGAATGGAATCGCTTTGACCAATGATTTCATCAAAATGAACTTCCTCCACATCGGTTTCGTCACTCGACTCCTCATCTGTTATGCCTCGTCGCATCTCAATAGCACGTCTAATCTCCTTCTTGAGTGTATCAATCTGGATCGGTTTTTCGAGGTAATAGAATGCCCCTTCACGTGCCACCAGATCCACGGCGTCGTTCACCTCAGCATAAGCTGTGACAATCAGTACCGGCAAATCTGGATCTCTACTCTTGATTTCATGAAGCAGTTCTCGCCCTGACATCTGAGCCATCCGCATATCGCTGACAACAACGTCAAATAGGTTGTCCTCAATTTTTTCGAGGGCAGCGACGCCATTTCCAGCTGTCTCTATAGTATAGCCTTCACGCTTTAATATGGTCTGCAACACAGTCCGTTGGCCCTGGTCATCATCGACTATCAGTATTGATGGCATACCTATTTCTCCTTATAGCTTACAGATTTATTTGGATGGGGTGGTAGCGATCTTAATGGGCAGATAAATCTGAAATGCGGTTCCCATTCCGACTTGGCTTTTGAGTTCAATCCTTCCCTGATGCGCTGTAATAATCTGGTGCGCGAGCGCGAGCCCAAGTCCCATTCCGCCTTCACTCTCCTTCGTGGTGAAATAAGCATCAAAAATCCGCTCTTGGATCTCAGGGGGAATGCCCATTCCCGTATCACGAATCTCAATCTCAATGCCGTGACCGGCAAGTGTCTGGGTTGGCTGCGTTGTGATGTAAATTCTTCCACCCTTGGGCATGGCTTGAATGCTATTCTGTATCAAGTTGAAAAGCGTCTGACGAATCAACCCTTGATCTAGTTCCAGTTGTGGCAAATTGGTAGCATAATTAGTAACAACCGTAACTTTGGCATTTTCGGTCATGAGCGTAAATTCTGCAATGACTTGGTCTATAAGCGAACTGAGCTCGGTGGTTTCCAGGTCAAGCGTTTTCGGCCGATTCAACGTTACAAATTGTTCGGAAATCCGTTGTAACTGTTGGATTTCAAAGTTAACGATATCAAGTAGGTTCCGAGCTTCTTCGACATCGCTAGATTTGATGTTGTTTCGTGAAAAGAGATCCCGCAGGTGTTGGGCTGTCATACCGATAGTATTTAGCGGGTTACGGATTTCGTGGGCGACGCCTGCCGCAAATTGTTGAAGCGCAGCAATGCGCTTCGCGTGCGTCCCTGTCAATTGCCTTAACATCCGTGCGAGACTGTACGTCACACGACCGATTTCGTCGGAGGCGTAGGACTGTGGCAGTGATTCTGAATCACCGGCTTCCGCACGTCTGATAATTTCCATCATACCTTGAAGCGGACGGAGAACCAAACGCGTCGTCATCATATCAATGATGACGATCAGCAAGCCGCTTACAACGATAATGGAGATCAGGAGCATGATACGGAGACGGTAAAGATGGTTGGCGAGATCAGGACCCGCAAAAAGTGCTTGAATAAATCCGTCGATCCGCTGTTCTGTGGCAAATTCTTCTCCAACGATTCCAAGTGAATAGGGAATGATAACCGCTGTCGCATCTCTTCCGTTAATTTGGGGTGTCCTGTAGAGTTCAAAGCCTTTCTTTCTTATCTCAAATACCCCTTCATCCGTTAAATTTATATGGTCGTTCACCCCCTTATTTGGAATTAAACTAGCTTGGATCCTCGCATCAATTCCGAACGTCACATTTATGTCTAAAACATCTTGCATTTCATTCGGTTTCTCCTTTTTTAATTCACGAAGGGCGTATTCGAGCTCCTCTCTGTATAGCTTTAGACGCTTTCCGATCTCGTTTTCAACACGCGGACGTATAGTTTTTTCTGCAATTTCTTTGAAACGCGCCCCACGTTTTATGCCCTGTTCGTAAAGGCTCCCAAGATCGTCTACAGCTTTAACATTGAGAAGCAAATAGAACGCAGCGAGAATAATCAAAACGGATAGATTAATAATGAGGGCGTATTTCCACTGTAAGCGCATGTTAGCTCATGACCCTTCGGACAGCGTTCTTCCATCCATCCTGCTTTTCTTGTCGTTGCTTCGCACCAATTTGCGGCGAAAAAACCTCGTCTATTTTCCGATGGAATTCCAATTCGTGGATCCCGTTCCATACACCGACGGTCAACCCTGCTAGATATCCTGCGCCAAGTCCGGTCGTTTCAATTCGCGTCGGGCGTTCCACATCTATACCCAACATATCCGCCTGAAACTGCATCAGGAAGTTGTTTGCAACTGCGCCACCATCAACGCGCAGTCGATCCAGTTGAACCTCTGCATCGGTGTACATCGCTGTGACGACATCCGCGGTTTGAAGTGCAATTGATTCCAGTGTTGCTCGGACGATATGTGCGCGGGTCACGCCTCTCGTCAAGCCAAGTATAGCACCCTGTGCCTCCGCGTCCCAGTACGGTGCACCGAGGCCTGTAAACGCAGGAACTACAAAGACGCCGCCTGCATCCGGAACACTGGTGGCAATCGATTCTGTCTCCGCAGCAGTGTCAATAAGATTTAAGCCATCCCGCAGCCACTGCACCGCCGCGCCAGCGATAAATACGCTTCCTTCAAGGGCGTAAACTGGCGTTTCGTCAAGGTCGCAAGCCAATGTCGTTAACAACCCAGACCGTGAGTGGACACGCTGTTCACCTGTATTTAGCATTAGGAAACAACCTGTGCCATAGGTGTTCTTCGCCATGCCGGCTTCCGTACAAAGTTGACCAAACAGCGCTGATTGTTGGTCTCCAGCAATCCCAGCGATTGGAATGCCGTCCGGCAAGGGCGCAACATCTTTGGTTCTCCCGAAAATGCTCCCAGAAGCCCCCACATTTGGTAAAACAGACCGCGGTACACGCAGCATATCTAACAGTTCGTCATCCCACGCGAGGGTGTCGATATTAAACAGCATCGTTCGAGAAGCGTTCGTGTAGTCTGTTACGTGAACCTCGCCTCCTGTTAGATACCACAGCAACCACGTATCAATAGTTCCAAAAATGAGTTCACCGCGTTCGGCACGCTCCCGTGCGCCATCGACCTGATCTAGGATCCATGCGATCTTCGTCCCCGAAAAGTATGGATCAAGTATCAAACCTGTTTTCGCCCGCACCCGTTCTTCAAGCGAACGTTCCTTCAGCTCCGCGCAGATATCCGACGTGCGACGACATTGCCACACAATTGCCGGGTAAATCGGTTGACCAGTTTTGCGTTCCCACACCACCGTCGTTTCCCGCTGATTCGTCACCCCGATAGATGCAATCTCGTTTGCAGACCCGTGTTCATCAATTAAATCCGCGATGACTCGATGTGTTACTTCCCAGATCTCGATGGGATCGTGCTCGACCCAGCCGGGACGGGGATAGTGCTGCGGAAATTCACGGTAGCCGTGTGCAACAATCTCCCCATGGGCATCAATGAGTAGCACCGTCGAGCCGGTTGTACCTTGATCAATTGAAAGAATATACGGCGGATGTGCCATTCTGTTTTCACCAAATGCGATCAAAATCTGTGTCACCGAGTAAGCAATTTCAATATATCACAGCTGTTAGGAGCCGTCAACAGGAAAAATTGATTGACAAAAAATCCTGTTAGGATTACAATGAGGACACAACCAACATGGTGTTTCAGATAATGACTGAATGCAACATTCTTCTGGAAAAGAAAGGTCGGAAGTTAATGAAGATTACGAATATTAAAACCTATATGGCCCGCTTCGGCGGACGCTCAAGAGGACTGATTAAGGTCGAGACTGATGAAGGCATCCACGGTTGGGGTGAATCGTACTCCGTCGGACCGAATCTCGCCGCCGAACCCATTGCGGATTATATCTTTGAGATGATTAAAGGAGAAGATCCACGCCGCATCGAATATATTATGATGAAGATCCACCAGCAATTACGTTTCCCTGCTGGCGGTGTGGGCCTCGCAGTTACCTCCGCAATTGACCACGCCTTGTGGGACATCAGCGGTAAAGCCGCGAATCTTCCTGTCTATATGCTTCTCGGTGGAGCAGCCCGTGATCGCATCCGTGTCTATCACGGCATCGGAGGTCGCGATGGCCAGGAAGTCGGTGAAACAGCGCACCGATTAAACGAAGAGGGAGGATTCACAGCTTTCAAGACTAGTCCCTATCCGATCGAGCCGGACGCAAATCGTTGGGGAAGGGTTTGTGCTGCCGCTGCCAACTATTTTGAGGGGATTCGTAAGCATACCCCGGAGGACTGGGAATTTGCATTCGACCCACACGCCAAGATCTTTGAGCCGATTCGCGCGTTACAATTATCTAATGCGCTAGCGCCTTACGATCCCTATTTCTACGAAGAACCGCTTAGACCCGAGAATATCCCCGCGTGGGGGCGCTTGCGTTCTCAGATGCAGGTACCATTAGCAACCGGTGAATCCCTCTATGCCCGCTTCGAGTTCCTCAACCTGATGGCTGCACAAGGGGCAGACATCATCCAGCCTGATATCTGTGTCTGCGGCGGACTGCTTGAAATGCGTAAAATCGCCGCCATTGCCGAAGCACATTATGTCTCCATTGCACCCCACAATCCGATGGGACCTTTGGCAACCGCGGTGAATGTCCATTTTGCTGCGGCAACACCGAATTTCAAGATCCTCGAATACATCTCACCGATAGGAACCGAATGGAATGAGTGGGTGGACGAACCCTATCTCCCCAAAGATGGGTATCTGGAGTTGCGTGATCGTCCGGGACTCGGCGTGGAGATAAATGAAGACGTCATCGGAGATAACGAATATGTCCACTGGCAACGCACCTGCCCGATTCGTCCCGATGGGTCAACCGGATATATTTAGACATGGACGTGATGCGTAAAACGTAAAAAGTAGGGTGTGATGTCACCGAAAAGCTGGAAGATCGTAGAACAGGGTATCAAACCTCCACTTCTTGGCAGATCGTTCGATTAACTTTTGCGTTTGTTCACGGATAATCTCTTTAGGGCTGCTGTTTGAGGGATTCGAGAATCGCCTCAAACAGCAGGTTACTTTCAAAGATCACCGAGATTTCCTGCTCACCTACTTGCCAATCTGGGCCCTCCACACACGATAATAAATTGACGAATGTCGTCATCTTATTTTTTCAATTCTCCCTCCACAATTCGGTATAAGAAATTATGTTGAGGAATATTGAGAGACATGATACAATGAAGGTATTGAACATGAAGTGTCAAATTTAAATGAACAGATGAGAAAGGAATGCGAATGTCTCAGTTTGTGAAAGCTGCCGAAATAACGGACGTCCAGCCCGGTGATTGTCTCGGTGTTAAGGTCGAAGGCGTTTTCATCGGTATATACAACATCGACGGCAACTATTTCGCGATGAATAACATCTGCCCGCATCTTGGTGGAGTTTTGACCTACGGATTCTTTGATGATAACGTTGTTACTTGTCCGCTCCACATGTGGGAGTTTGATGTGAAGACAGGAAAATGCCTCTGGCCAGAGCAGGAGAAGCTCCCCACGTATCCTGTGAAGATTGAGGGCAACGATATTCTTGTCGATGTCAATTCACCCCCGCCCCAACAATAGACAAGTAAAGCAGGGATATAAAGAAAATAGCGGCGTTTACGCACTACGTATCAGAATATCTCTGTGCCTCGCTGATTTTCTCAGCAATTATAGAAAGGAAATGATTTAAGAGGAGTTGAAGTCTATGGCATATTTGATAACAGGTGGCATGGGGTGCATTGGATCCTATGTCATTCGTGACCTTCTGAACGCCGGCGAAAAAATTGTTGTGTACGATTTTATCCCTGATTTAACCATTCCAAAAATGGTGTTGACGGAGGAGCAACTTGAGCAATTTACTTTCGTTCAGGGGGACATCACCGATCTCCCGCATGTGTTACGAACGGTCCAAGAGCACGAAATTGATCGAATTATCCATCTCGCATCGTGGCAGGTGCCAGCGTGCAGTGCCAACCCACCGCAGGCGTTGAAGATTGTATGTGAGGGCACAATCAATATGTTTGAAGCCGCACGAATCTTCGGTCTCAAGCGGGTTGTCTGGGCAAGCAGTGTCGCGGTCTTCGGATCGCCGGAAGATTATAACCACGAGCAGATTGCAAATGATGCCCCACATTATCCCAAATTTATCTACGGGGCGTGCAAGTCCATGAACGAGAGATATGCAGCGCACTATTTTGACAACTACGATGTAGACACGATAGGATTACGATTTACCGCGGTGTACGGTGTCGGACGGACACGGGGAATGAGTTCATTTTCAACGCAGATGATTGAAGCGGCTGCACATGGAAAGCCCTACGTTTCTCCATTCGGCGACGACGCGATAGATTGGCAATACGTCGAAGATGTGTCTAAATCTATTGTGATGTCCTGCACCTGTCCGGTCACAAAGACACGCGTCTTCAACGTCAAGGGTGGAATTCGTACGGTCAGAGAAGGTATCGCTTACTTAAAGAAATTGGTGCCGAGTGCACAGATTACGCTTGAGCCGGGCGTGTTCGGAATTTCATGGGATTATGATGCGGAGCCAATCGCTCAAGAGGTCGGATTTATACCTGAATACACAATGGAACAGGGAATCTTGAAGACGCTCAATCGCTTCCGTGAGTTGGCGGGATTGGACCCAATTAAGGAACCGTAATTTGCCTTCACAAATCCTTAACAGACATAAACATGGGAGGTCTTAAAATGAAACTAGGCGCGTTTATGATGCCGCTGCACCCCCCGGAGAAAGACCGGACGGAATGTTTTGAAGAGGATATTGATTTAATTGTCCTCGCTGATGAGTTGGGATTTACCGAAGCCTGGATTGGTCAGCATCACACAGTGGCATGGGAACCGATCCCATCTAACGATGTGTTCATCGGCAATGTCCTGCCGCGCACGAAGAACATCCGCCTCGGAACCGGAGTGTCGATTATCCCACAGCACCATCCTGTCAACACCGCGGTCCGCCTTGCGTTTCTTGATCACCTCTCACGTGGTCGTCTCAATTGCGGCTTTGGGCAAGGCGGCGTCGCAACCGATTGGGGACTGTTTGATTTGCCTGACCCACAAACGCAGGGACTGATGACCATGGAGGCAATCGATACCATCCTCAAGTTATGGCAAACCGATCCACCTTTCGAGTTCAACGGGGAATTCTGGAACATAAAACTTGAAACCCTCGATCACGAACGTGGAATTGGAGTACTCCTCCAACCCTACCAGAAACCTCACCCACCTATCGCAATGAGCATTGTAAGAGGAAGTTCGAGGGCAGCCCGGACAGCAGGTCAGCGCGGCTTTATGCCGATAAGTACGAACCTTGTGCCGGGGATAACCCTCGACAATCATTGGGAAACGTATTGCGCCGGTGCTGAAGAAGCTGGACTACCCGCACCGAACCGAGCCGACTGGCGCATCTCACGCAGCATCTTCGTCGGAGAATCGACTGAAGAAGCATGGGAACACGCAATAAATGGGAGTTTCATCGGCGCGTATGATTACCTGATCACGGTTCTTACGAAAGCGAACATGCTTAATGTTCTGAAGCATGATCCAGACCTCCCCGATGAGAAATTGACGCCAGAATATGTTCTCAAGAATATCTGTATCATCGGAGATGTGGCAGAGTGTATCCGTCGTCTTGAGGAGGTTTGGGAACAGTCCGGTGGATTTGGCACACTGCTGATGATCACGCATGATTGGGACGACAGAGATACGTGGAGGCGCTCCCAAGAGTTGCTAGCGAAAGAGGTCGTTCCTGCGATGCCAACAATTTAAAAAAATAAGGAGAGGAATGATGGCGTTCGATCCGATGCTTCAAAGGCAGATTATGGGACGTTTCGCAACAGGAGTCACGGTAGTGACAACGCGGTATGGCGAACAGATTTCGGGAATGACGGCAAACGCTGTCATGTCTCTTTCGCTCGACCCGCCGCTAGTCGTGGTTTCCGTAGATCTTCAGAGCAATATGCACGGACACTTGACGGAAGGTCAGTGTTACGCAATAAATGTGCTTAAGCATGACCAAGAGGAACTCTCTCGTCGGTTTGCAAAACCAGGACCCAAGGATTTCTCAGATCTCAAGCTGACTGCTGCAGAAACCGGGGCACCCATTTTTGTTAATGCACTCGCTTATGTGGACTGTCGGGTTGTTGAGGTGGCGCGCGCAGGCGATCACGACATGTTCATTGGCGAACCCGTTGCAGGTGAAACTTACGACGGCGAGCCACTTATCTTCTATAGTGGACAGTATGCTCAATTGGAGGCGGCACCAACAACCTCCTAGAAGGTCTGCAAAAGGTGTCTCTCGGCGGACTGTCTTGATGTTTGCAGTAATGGGAATTATCGCGGAATTTGTTTCAACTCAGACGTGAAGCGTGCATAGGTTCTCTTTGTGTTTCGCTCATCACCTTTTCCTGTTAGTTTTTTGATGCAGTAGTGCTCCTCTCCCTCCCGTGCCGAGGATCCCGATCTTTTGGGACTTGCTAGCCACCATAACGCCTTTGGCACACTGACCCCTCAAATGTAGATATTACCGATCAAAAAAATTATAGCAAGGAGAACACAATGGAAAAGGTTCCAATCTGCCTAGTGGGTTGTGGTGGCATGGGGCATCGTCATATCATGGGCTACAAAGAACTGAAAGATAGCGGCATCGGCAATCTCGATTTGGTAGCTGTCTGCGATATTCGGCAGGAGAACGCAGAATTGGTGGCGAACGAAGCCGAGCAGCTGCTTGGTAGAAAACCGATGGTTTTCACCGATCTGGATCAGGTACTCATCCACCCCAATATTGCAGCGGTGGATGTCGTCACGGACGGTTCAACACACCATGCGGTTGGTGCACCGGCACTTGAGGCAGGGAAGCATACGATGGTTGAGAAGCCGTTGGGGATTACGATACGTGCCTGTCAGGCGATGATTGATGCCGGCCAGCGTAGCGGCGCAATACTCGCAACGGCGGAAAATTATCGGCGCGACACGCCCAACCGGTTGGTACGAGCGATTATTGATGCGGGATTGCTAGGCGACCCCTACCTTATGATCCAGACGTCTCTCGGTGGTGGTGACACTATGGCTATCACCCCTTGGCGGCACCTCAAGGAGAAAGGCGCGATCGGTTTGGACATGGGGGTTCATTACGCCGATATTATCCGCTACTACATGGGCGAATATAGCCAAATTTTTGGGCGGGGACTTATCGTTGAGCCTGTGCGCCGCAAGCCGGACCATGCCGATCATCCACTCATCTCTTACAGGGAACGCGCCAAGAGCTACCCGGAGGCAGTTGAAGCGACCGGCGAGGATTCAGTCATTGCGCTCTACACAATGGAGTCAGGCGCTATCGTACAACTCTCGTATGTCGGCGGAGGACGCGGCAGCCAAGGTTGGGAACGGAGTGTTCACGGTCGATGGGGTGCTGTGTATGCCCCCGGAGACCGCAACGGCAATCCAGTGGTGTTGCGTCTGGAAGGACGGGAACTAAAAGGGAAAGAGATTCTGACGCTTCTGCCTCAATTTGAACTCAACGAGATAACCGAGCGACTTTTTGGTAAAGGCGGTGTTGAGTATGAACCTCCAGCAGATACAGCCATTGCGGCCTTCGTGGTTGATGCCAAACATCTAGCTATTGAATATCACGACTTCGGCGAGGCAATTCTTAATAGAACAAGCCCCGAAGTAGATGGCGACGGTGGCATGAAAGCCGTTGCAGCAATAGTTGGAGCATACGAATCTGCTCTGGCTGAGCGATCTGTGAGTATGGAAAGTGTTCTATCCGGTGAAGTACGGCAGTATCAGGCGGACATTGATGTCGCTCTCGGTCTTGATAAATCCGAGAACTAGAATTTTGAATCAACCAACCATTTTGAGGAGGAGAGAACCATGGGTTTCACGGTCTACGATTGTCGTAAAGACATCCGCAATATCTTGGTGACCCCACAAATACGAGCCCGCTTTTGTCGGATGGAACCGGGACCAGGATCGCTCGATAAGTTTCACACCCACGATTTGGGCCACGAGATCTTTATTATTCTGTCAGGACGGGTAGAATTCAGAATCAACGGCGAGACCAAAGAGTTAGGGCCAGGGCAGATGTGTTACGCCTTGGCGGACGAACCTCACTCGGTGCGAGTTCTTGGGGATGAACCGGTGTATATGTATCTCTCGGTGACACCCCATATCCAGCCGACCCACACCCAGTATTCTGACGATGGGGAACGGCTCCCTCCCCAGTTCAGGCCGTCCAGTGACTATGACACGGAGACTGATTCGACCACACCGATCGACGCACTTATTGATCATCACGTTGATACAGCACGATCGGTGGCAGACATCGCGCAGAACAGTGCTCAGATTCAAGCGCAGATGGCAGCCGCTCTCAAACAGGCATTGGCGACGGGAGACGACAAAGCTGCTGCTGAGATACGGGATGTCATGTGGGAACCCCTGTTAGAAACTTTCAAAAAAGTCAATAAAATGGCCGCAGAATGGAACACGCTCACCCCACGAGCAGGAACGCTTCGCACCTATCGTTGAGGCCGTCCCCTGAAAAATGGAGGGAAATATTATGTCAACAGTACGAATTGGCGTTGTTGGATGCGGCGCAATCGCTCAAGTCCAGCACCTTCCCAACCTGCTTGAACTTGACGATGAATTTGAAGTGCCCATCGTCTGCGATGTATCACCGGGACAGGCAGAGTATGTTGCTCGGCGATTCAAAATTCCCAAGTATGTCACCGATATTCGCGATATGCTAGCGGCGGACATCGATGCGGTACTGCTCTGCCATACGGATCCTAAGACTGAGGCAGCGATACAAGCCTTTGAGGCAGGGAAGCATGTTTTCATCGAAAAGCCCATCTGTACCTCCTTGCAGGAGGCCGATGCGATGATCGATGCAATGCGAAAATCAGGGAAGGTTGGCCAAGCGGGATACATGAAGGTATACGAACCAGCCTTTGAGATGGCGAAACGCGAAGTTGATACGATGGACGATATTAAATTTGTGCAGACCAATCATCTGCATCCGAGCAATGAACTCCATCTGAGCCATTTCAAGGTCAAGCGGTTCAATGATCTGCCCCCCGCTGTCATGATGGAACGGCAGGAAGCATCTAGAGCCGCACGGCGTGAAGCGTTCGGGGATCTCTTTGAGAAGGCTGAATCTTGCGGCATTGCCTATGGACTCATCCACGACCTTTACAGCCTGCGAACTATGCTAGGCGTGCCGAGTGCTGTCATCAGCACAGAGATCTGGAATGACCGTCGAGCAATAACGACTATTTTGGAATACCCCAACGGAGCACGTTGCGTCGTCAGCCGAGTAGATCTCAATAAGTTATGGGATTTCAAGCAAACCCTTGAAATCTACAGCGAAGAGAAGCGTGTTATCCTCTCCTACCCAACCGGCTTTTCGCGTCGGGTGCTTACCAAGTTGGTCGTGCAAGGCATTGACGAGGCAGGTGACAGTTACTATAAGGAACCAGCGATTCCTTGGGAAAGCGGGTTTACCCGTGAGCTGCTCCACCTCCGCGAGTGTATCAACCAAGGCATTCCCTCACGTTCCTCGCTCGTAGATGCACGCGACGACATCGCGCTTATCATTGACATAACCAAAGCGTATATCACCCGATCGCCTGTGTATCGATAAGGAGGACAGATGATGGACGCAAGCCTCTGGAATATCGGCATCAAGGTGGAAGATCTGGATGCAGAAATCAGCTTTTTTGAAGAACTGGGCGCTAAATTGTTAAGTCGTGGCTCACGTATTAGGGAAGATGGGGACCATCCCCATGCGCTGCTAGAGTTCGGTGGAACCCGTCTCTTTTTGACACCGAAACCGGTCTTTCAAGATGCGCTCAACCATCCGCTCATGCCGGGGCTGACCCATGCGGTGTTTGAGGTTGATGATTTGGACGAGGCATACCAACGCCTTAGGGCGTTAGGTACAGAAGTGCTCCTAGAACCGGTGGAGATTAGCACCGATTTTGGATCTCGCCGAATCTCCTTTTACCAATCGCCCAACGGTCTTGTCTTTGAAGTGATGCAGATTCTTGAATCGAAGGTGTAGTCCAACTCGCCACTCGTGAAACGAAAGGAAAACCGAGTATGCAAGTCAATCCACAACAGCTGCTTGACGATGGCTATATTATTCTACGCGAGGTCGTCCCACCGGCACAGCTGGATGAACTGCGTGAGTGTTTTGAAACACTAGTTGAGCGACAGAAGGTCATTTGGGCGGAGGAACGCCAACCTGACGATCCACCGGGGGGCTATTGGGAAACTGCGGCGCAACCACGCGTGTTTTTCGATGGCGTTGCTGACGAGACAACCGCTAAAGCAGTGGAGTTTTGTCTCCACGAAAATACGTTGGGCGTCAGCAGACAGCTGATGCAGGCACCAGAGGCTTCCCCAACGCTGATGGCGTTGATGTGTAGTCCGGTACGAGATCATGGCCCAGCTAGCTGGCATCGCGACATTGATCCTGTTAATCAGGCACCGCTACGAGGCATGCAGATGGATGTGATTGACAATGCACCGGGTTACGTTCAATGGAACATCCCCCTCTATGATGACAGTGTCTTTTGGGTTGTTCCAAAAAGCCATAAACGCCCTAACACCGAAATGGAAAATCAACACTTGGTGACAAAGGGACGCGAGCCAATACCGGGCGGGATGCCGGTGGAACTTAACGCCGGTGACGGTATCGTCTATATTCACATGATGCTGCATTGGGGGAGCAACTACAGCGCGAAGTTACGGCGGACGGTACATCTCGGTTATCGTTCGTTCGGTGGTCCTGTTTATCCCTTGGTCAACCACTTCTACTGGCATCCGGATTTCACGAATCGTATGCCCCAAGAGACGCGAGAGCGGTTCGAGCATTTCTATCAGCTGCACGAACAGCAGTGTGATGTGATTGAGGCAATGTTCCGTGCCATCCTCGCCAAAGATGGGGAGGCATTTCGCAGTGGGCTTGCGACGCTCCATCCCGGCGAAGCGTGGCGGATGGTGTGTGTGGTATATCTATCAAAGTTGGTGGAAAAGACCCGCACATTGAAACAATCTGATGTCGCTAACCTGCCGTTTGAGGAACGTGTTGATGCTATTTCGGAACATCGGCTCAATTTCTATCTGTTCGAGGATTTTTCGCGTCGCTTTTCAGCAGAAGAGGCTGATCTGCTTTGGAACCGATTTCGGACACTTTACGATAAAATTCAGGAGGAGATAGATCGATCTATTCCTAACTTGGAATCTCGACAAGACCGATTACTATTGACGGACATGCCCGCCAATTTCGATGTGGAAAACTTCATCAACAGTTGGTAAATGAACCCCACCAGAAACCCAAACTAGATAGGAATCCCTGTTCTGTTTATGGAGAATGATAAAAATAAATAGACACTTTCATCTCCCATGTTTGGTAGGTGCTGTTTCCAACTGCGCCGATTGGCAGTGTCCAATTACTTCTAAAATCTACCATAGTTGTGCTTGTTAATCCACCAATTGGCTCAATTGCTCGATTGCCCATTCGCACCGTTCAATCCAATCTTCTGCACGATGAATGATTCCAAGGGGTTGTGTGTTCTCGGTAGCAATCCGGTGAAACTGCTCAATAGCATCATCATATTGTCCAAGCCGATACGAGTTCACGCCGATAAGCCTTATGTTTTCAACAGCTAATTTCTGGTGTGGTAGCCCCAAATCAGCAGCCTTCAACAGATATTGGTTTGATGCAGCATACTCCTGATCAAAATAGAGTTGTCGTCCTATCAAATAGTGTCCCAACCCCCATTCCGGCAACGCATCGATCACTTCGTGGAGTAGTGTCATCTTGAGTCGGTTTGATGTTTGACCGACAAGCACCCGCCTGATTTTATCCTCCACATCAGGTGAGTTGAGGGCAAGTGTTGCGAGCTTGGCTTGTGCTTCTCGATCAAGGGCATCAGAAGTGTGAAGTGCAAAGACCTCCTGATACTGCGACAGGGCCTCCCCACGCTCCCCTCGCTGCCAGTAGACGTTCCCCTCCACATTTTTCGCCTCCGCTACCCGGCTCATACTAGCTTCGGGATGCACGATGATCCTTGATGTCCAGTCTAAGGTTGAAGGGTAATCTTCGGTTTGATAGTGTGCATACATGAG
This sequence comes from Candidatus Poribacteria bacterium, assembly GCA_965208425.1. Taxonomy (GTDB): domain Bacteria; phylum Poribacteria; class WGA-4E; order WGA-4E; family PCPOR2b; genus PCPOR2b. The sequence continues at coordinate 2,739,629 of OZ242335.1, forward strand.
TCCACGTAAATGGCGCGGATTTTCTGGATCGAATTGGTAGACCTGTTCAAACAGGCGAACTGCTGTGCTCATATCCGTTCGGTAATACGCTCGCCACCCATCGGAAGAGAGTTGAGCGATTTCATGGGCGCACGGTTTCTGGAAGATACTTGGACGGTTGAAGCGGTGTGCCGCGATAGCTAGATCCGCCTCTGTCAGTGGAACTGTATCCAGAAAGTCCCTCCATTCCCGTTCAAGGTCTGCTAGGGATTTACCGTAAACCTCCTTAAAATTCCCTGTTGGAAAGACACGTTTGGCTTTTTCTATCCCGTACCTTTCGATGAGAAGACTCACGAAAGAACCTGCCAAAGTATAGCTCTGCGATGAGGCTTGCGTCCAAAAGCCGATCCCCATAATCTGGCTCATCTTCGGCGCAATTTCCAACTTTTGCATCGCTTGACTCCACTGATGGGCTGTCAACTTTCCTTCATCCCAATCCGCAGCAACGGCGATCCCTTCATGCAGCCCAATTTTTAGGCTCACCTTCAGAATCGGATGCCAGTCCGCGGTCAAAGCGTGTGCTAACTCATGCTTCATGACGGGATGGGGGAAATCTTCATAGTTAATATGAAAACCATATCCAAGTGGATCTTCAACCGATGTGCCGCGCGCTCCCATGAGTCGCTTCTTCTGCTCGCGCGAAGTGTAGATATAGGATTGAACCTTCTTGGTGGGTTGTATCTGGAAATAGCGAATCAACTGTGCATAGCGAAACTCGTGATCTTGCGCAATCCATTTAATCTCTTTTTCAACCTTCGACCCTTTCTCGTAATAGATTTTGAAATGCGCTGTCTCTTCTAGTCCGCCCAGTTTGTTTTCGATGTATCCCCGCGTCGGACGCAATCCTAACTCTCCACGAAACAGGTAGATTAGCCCAAACAGAATTATTAACACGACGAGGCGAATTCGATGGTTCAGGTCTGCAAATTGTGGCTTGAATCGGTACAGTTTTTGCCAATAGAGAGTTGGTTCCAATCGCGTATGCCTGCCAATCTCCAAGGTATTAATCGCAAGCGATAGGAAAATCCATGCCAACAGCAGCGTTGTGCCCCGCGCGATGAGTAGGGTGCCGGATATTACGATCCGTTCATCATAGATGGGTCCGGGGAAGTAGCCGAAGGTTGAGTGGTATCCGAAGATAGGTGGATGGAAGATGAGGTTATAGGCAAGGGCAAGGAGCGTCGCAAAGATGTAAGCAAGATACGCGAGATATGCAGCCCAACGCCGCTTCAACCATAATCCGAAGAATACGCCTAGCGCAGTAGCATACGCACAACTGACAACGGGCAAGAGGAAAAAGAACGCGAACCCCTCCAAGAAATCACAATTTTTGACACGGAAGGCATTCAATAAAATGATGATTAACGGCGCAACGAGCAATGTCAGGTTCACTCCAAACGCCCGCCAAAAAGTCGACATAACCATCTGAGCGGCGGTGCCTTTCATCAGTTGGGTGCGTTGTCTCAGATTACCCACACCTGTCACAGCGGTATACGCTCCAGCAAATGAAATAGCGAATGCGAGCACCGCACAAAATTCAAACGCGAGGAGATTAAGCAAAGGAGTATTCGCTAGAATCAATGCAAGGAGTGTCAGCGCAGCGAAACAGCACCAATAAGAAAAGGACTTGAAGGTCATGTCTGTACCTAAAAGAATAATACGTAACGAGTAATGCGTAGATTTTTTCCTTATATGTCACGCTTTAGGCATCGTATTCGGAACTCAAAGCAATCTGAGGCGATTTCGGACAGATGGGTTATTGCGGATCGCCCAAAGTAGTAGGTATGCCCCTCTGTGCCTCTATTATAGTGCATTCTAAAAATAAATAGAGATTTTCGCTCCCCATGTTTGGTAGGCGCTGTTTCCAACTGCGCCTATTTGGAGTGTCTCATTAATTCTAAAATCTACTATAAACAATGGTCACGGCATACGGAGTATGCCTACTACTATCAGTCCGGGCTATTTTAGCATAGCTTGGAGGGAAAGCCCAAGTAATTCTTACCTTGACAATGAGCGATAGAATCATCTAATATTTTGCTATACACAGACCTGAGGAGAGGATATGGAAAGTGCTACACTTGCCGCAATCGATGTTGGATCGAACGCGATTCGGCTAAAAATTGTTGAAGTCAAAACTGATGGGACTATTGAGGAGGTATATCAACATCGTGCCCCCGTCCGTCTGGGGCACGAGGTTTTCTTGACCGGGTTCCTAAACGATGACGCAATCGAACAGGCAATCGAGGCGTTTGGTGAGTTTCGCCAAGTCATTGAAGAGATGAAGGTCCACACCACACGCGCCATTGCAACCAGTGCCACACGCGAAGCCATCAACGGCGATAACCTTGTAAACCGTATTTACAATAGCTCCGGTGTGCAGTTGGAACGCATCTCCGGCGGCGAAGAAGCGCGCCTCGTCCAACTTGCCGTGACTCGCAAAGTCGATATCCAGAATAGGGTTGCCTTAGTCATCGACATCGGTGGAGGAAGTGTTGAATTTGACGTTATCGATCACGGCTCAATCATTTACTCCAACAGCCTTCGGTTGGGAACTGTCCGACTACAAGAGACCTTTCTGCGGACGGATACCATTTCCGATCTACAGATCTTGTTGCTCCGGGCGTACATGGAGCAGCTGCTCGAAACCACTCTAGACGCCATCAACCAATACGAAATTGATATAGTGCTTGGCACCGGCGGAAATGTCGAAGAGTTTGGGCAGCAGCTTGGTGTTTTAGATCCAGATAACAACGAGTTCCCCAGAGACGTTCGTTTTATCCCACTGCGAGATTTCCAACGTTTTGTCAGAGAGACTTCGAGACTTAGTGTGCAGGAACGGATGGAGCGATACGGTATGGCACCGGACCGTGCGGACGTTATTTTGCCAGCGGGTCTCGTTCTTACGGAGGTGGTGAGCAATGTCATTGGGGCGCGGGGGCTTTATGCAGCAAATGTTGGACTCAAGGACGGGTTACTCGCAGAGATGGCAGATCGCCACCGGAACTCATGGGACGTGACCTCCGAAGAAACAGAGATTATCAAGGCAGCGATGGCGCTTGGCAATAAGTATCACTTCCACATGGGACACGCCAAACAGGTTCGCTACTTGGCAGAGTTATTGTTTGATCAGCTGCAACCCATTCACCATCTGTCTTCAGAGTCGCGGCTGCTCCTGAGTGTAGCAACAGCACTCCATGAAATCGGTGGGTATGTCAACCCGTTGTCGCATCACAAGCACTCCTACTACCTGATACGGAATTCGGAGATCGTTGGACTAAATGAAAAGCAGCTCGAACTCGTCGCCAACATTGCCCGCTATCATCGCAAAGCATTTCCTGACCCAAACAAGTCCTCCCATTTTCATTTTCAGCGGCTGTCGTATACTGAAAAGGAACAGGTGACCCGGCTGGCTGCTATTCTGCGGATTGCTGATGCTTTAGACCATCAGCACAAATCGATTGTGGAAGACCTAAAAGTGAAGATTTTTGATGATGCGATTGAAATCAATGTACGATCATTCGACGACTGTCTGTTAGAAAGATGGCATCTTCAAGAGAAGGGAGAGCTGTTTGTCCATACGTTTGGACGCTCTATTCGGCTGTTGGTGAATGGGAAAGCGGGGGCTCGAATTGAGTAATACAATCATTGTCTAGCTACCCATTATTCATCTTGAAGCATTAGATCCAAGCAGACCAGTCGATCTTTCCCGCGAAGGTAGAGGAACCCATTTGAGAGCACCGGTGCCGCCCAAGCCGGATATTTGATCCGTTCTTCGCCATGTTCGTTGATTAGCAAGACTTTCGACACAAGGTCGAATTTTTCAGGAGTGGGACGAATCAGGGTCAACGTGCCGAATTCACCCAAACTTATAAAGTGTCCGTCTGCGTAGAGCAGTGATCCACGTTCATGAAGGCGATGCGACCAGACCGCCTTCCCTGTTCGCAACTCAACACAACGCAGTTCGCATCCTCTGGAATGCCGTCCGCTGTAACCGTAGAGATAACCTTCGTGATGGATGGCCGTGTTCCAATGTAATTGCATCGCTTTATTGCGGCGACGCTCGGAATCTTTCCATACCACCTTGTATCCATCCGGACGGACTTTCAGTAGCGAACTACCCCGACCGTATGTTTCGCTGATAAATACCAGATCTTTTACGACGACGGGATTGGAAGCGTTGACGGATTCAAACTTTTTGGAACGCCACGGGTAGTGGAAGTCCACGGTTCCAGATCGAGGTTCAAAGCCGACCAAACCGCCGCGGGCAAAGATGAAACACCATCGACGACCGTTGATTGTCGCAAGCGTCGGCGTCGTATAACTTGCTAGCTCATCGGTGATTTGATACACAACTTTGCCGGTCCACTTGTTGAAGGCAACAATACCGCTCTCATTTCCTTGAATAGGATCGCGGGTGTCAAGTAGCGTTCTGGCACGCCCCGGCGGTGAACCGCCAATCTGAACAATCAACAATTCACCTTCGACTACCGGGGCGGACCCAACACCGAAAAAGTTCTGCACAACGTGAAATTTTGCGGCAGTGTCTATACTCCACAACAGTTTTCCGTCTGAAACAGCTATGCAGTGCAACATACCTTCGGGACCGAAAATGTAAACACGGTTACCATCAACGACCGGGCAGGTTCGGGGTCCGTTATTATAGCCGTACAGATCTTCGTAGTCCGTTGGATACTCAAATCGCCACAGTTCATCGCCAGTCTCACTTTTCATACAGGTTAAGCGAGCCGATCCATCGTGGCGATCGAACATGAACAATCGTCCTTGGGAAACAGTTGGCGCACCGTAGCTGGTCCCGATCTCCTTCTCCCATACGACGGGCGGGCCCGCCGGAGACCACGAGGTAAGCAGAGACGTTTCAGGGGATTTGCCATCTCCCGTCGGACCTAAGAAGCGATCCCAATCGCTGCCGGATTTGCGCGTGCGGAGGTCCGGTGGCTGAACTTCTGCATCCATCGCTTGAACACTGTAGAAGTTGACCATAACGAACATCAAGACAAATGCCAGACAAACGCAGCCTATCAATTTCGTTTCCATCAATTACCTCCTCTTTGAACAATAGTAAAATATAAACGTAAGGTCGAAGAGAATAACGCATAGCTAGGAGAAAAGATGAAAATTACAAATATTGAACTGATTCCAATCTACTCAACCCGCGAAATGGGGCAAACCTGTCCTTCCGATTCGGAGAAAGCAATCTCCCACCACATCATCGTTCGACTGCAAACCGATGCCGACATCACAGGCTTAGGAGAGATGTCTGATGTCAACCTTGACCTCACCCCGGAGACGGTCAACGGGTTAGCAACTCGGCTAGAACCGTTGCTTGTTGGACGCAGCCCGCTTGACTTGACAGCGATCCAGGTGGATCTGGAAGGACAGGAGTGGGAGCATCAGGTCCTCGCAGGGATCGACATTGCATTACACGATGCCATTGGTCGAGCGTTAGAGACGCCAATCTATCAACTGTTCGGTGGCAAATACCGCGAACGGATTCCATTTGCCTATCCCCTTGCTCCGTGCCAGATCGAAGCGGACGTAGAAGCAAACTTGCAACGCATTGAAAAGCTGCAAGAACAAGGGCACCCAACAATCCGCTACTATTTCGGCGCAGACCTGATGCTGGACGAACGCTTCCTTTCTGATTTACGGAACCGTTGGGGCGATAGCGTTGAGATTAACGCCCTAGACGCGAGTGGACGGTTCGACGTGGAAACCGCAATTGACGTCATCAACTGCTTTGCAGCCTTCAAGCCAAATCTTGTTGAATCCCCGGTCAAAGGACGCCAGAACGCCCCGGTCGAGGACTTTATTGCAGTGAAGCAAGCGGTAGATGTACCGATTAGTGAACATTCGTCGGAAGCCCCCGTAGCCGTCCGGCTAGCGCGGCACGAAGCGGTAGATGTCTTCAATCTCGGCGTGGGTTATTCGGGGATGACTGCCTGTCAGAAGGTATTTGGATTGGCTGAACTTTTCGGCATTAAGACGTTAATGGGCAGCACCGTGGAACTCTCCATTGGCACCGCAGCGCGGGCGCATTTTGCTGCGGCGATGCCTAATCTCGATTTTCCGTGCTATCCCGCAGGACCATTAGTTTACTACGAACAGGTTGTCAAGGAGCGGGTGCGTTACGAGGAGGGACATATCATCGTCCCAGACGGACCTGGATTAGGGGTAGAACTGGATGAAGAACGGCTTGCTGCACAGCGATTGTGGTGAATTTATTCATTGGTTCATTAGTTCATTATGGTGGATCTTAGAATTAATGGAACACTCCAAATTGGTAGGCACTGTTTCCAACTGCGCCGTTTCAACCGACCACGGCATCGCATCTATGCAGTGCGGGGGAAAACCGCACCTACCGGGGGGAAAGTGTCTATTTATGGTAAATTAGACAAATAAGTGAACATTTGCCAAAGTCCCCCTGACAAGGGGGATTTAGGGGGTTGTTTGTGGGTACAGATTTCCCAATCTGTACATGTGCATTGGAAGTGTCTAAGTAATTCTAAAATCTACCATATTTTTGGTGTGCACCATAAATTGACAAACCTTGTACACTAGCTGAATCTAAAACGTAATGCCCCGATGAATCGGGGCGGCGTATAGCTATTACTCATTAAGGCGCAATAACAGTCAGTCCCCGTTCAACGATTTCAACGGTCGCAGGGGTGTAGCAAATCCGTTCTCCGTCCGCATAGAGGAGTATCGGCGGATCGGTTTCGATGGTCAGTGACTTTGTACGGTGCATCTGAACTGCGGGATGTCCGGCATGTCCTCCCCAAAAAAGGGTGACAAGCAAGCGCAAAACAGTTCGGCGGGGGACAGGTTCGATAATACATACATCAAACAGTCCGTCATCAATGATTGCTCCCGGCACAATTTTCATCCCACCGCCATAACTAGCTGTGAGCCCGGTAGCAGTTAGTAGAATTTCACCTTCGTACGCACCGAAGTCCCCTTCAAGACGAACCGTCGGGGAGCGATAACCAAATAGTGTCGTGATTGCGGTATAGACATAAGACGCTGTCCCAGAAAAAGGCGTGCCTTCCTCTGTAACGCGTCGAGCCACCTCAGCATCATACCCACAGGTTACAATCGTATCGAAATAATGATCTCCGATTTTGCCGAGATCAACCTGCCGCGTCGCACCCTCAAACAGCACTCGGATCGCCTCCATAGGCTTTGTAGGGATCTTCAACGCTTCTGCGAAGTCGTTTCCTTTTCCGCACGGCAGAACGCCAAGCACCACATCCGGTTTTTCTGCGATCGCGTTGACCACCTCGTGAATTGTGCCATCGCCACCACATGCAATAATCCAGTGAGAGCCGTTTTCAATAGCCTCCCGCGCCATCCTGTTTGCGTCACCGGCCTGAGTGGTCACCTCCAGCCGCCCTGTGTAACCTTCAGCCGTGAGACGCTGAGACGCTTGTTCAGCGACTGAGGTTGCTTTGCCTTTTCCCGAAATTGGGTTGGTGATTAGGGTAAACTCTCGGTATGAATGTTGGGGCTGGCCTGATATCATAGTCTCTTGAAAAAGAGTTACATAGTTCAGTTTGTAGTAGTACGATATGAATAAAGCGTAAAACGTGAAACGTAAGAGAATGTCTGTGTCATCGACAGTTACGTGTCATTGCTATTATTGGCTCGGCTTATGTAAAAAGAAAGTGCAAAGCACTCAGAGAAACCGAGTTTTTTCGAAAAAACTCGGTTTCTTTGCACCAAATCTTAACATGAGCCGTTGGCTTTTCGCTTTCAATTATTATCCCGATTCTTCAAGTAGATCAGCCACCTTAACAATCGTGCCTGCACTTGCAGCATTACATGTTGCCTGACAGAGAGCAAGCGTTTGAAGGTTATTCCTACCAGAGATACCCGGTTCAACCCCGTCGCGGATATATTCTCTTAAAGCATCAAGCACAAGCTGTTCGCTGCGCGGTAAAGCCAGCGGTTCAATCGTTTCGGACTCACCCGCGCCCATCGGTTGAAATTCTATTCCCTCTACGTCGTACGCTCGGAGTGTGCCCTCCTCCATCTGCATCCGCAGGTGATATGAACTGTTTTGGGCGCAGTGCGTTATGCCGTAATTGCACACCATCCCATTTTCGTACTCAAGAATCGCATAAACCCCTGAGTCGTATGGATATCGGCTCCAAGGTGTGTTGAACGTCCGCGCAATCACTGTTTGAACGGGACCAAACCAGAAGTTGAGGTTATCATAGTGGTGACAGCTCATGTCCCAGATCATCGCATTGAGATAGTTCAGCGTGCGTGGGTCTGGGCGATAGCGATGGTGGATGAGGTCAACAATCGCGGGCGTGCCGCAAGTCCTTTCATCAAGAATCCCTTTTATCGTCTGTTGGAGGGGTTGATAGCGATAATTTTGCGCTACACAGAATCTGACGCCACTCTCCTCACCCTCTTTGACCAATTGCTTCGCCAAAGCGAGATCGGTTGTCATTCCCTTTTCGACGAGGACATGTAAACCCGCTTCAAATCCCATTCTCGCGAATGGGGCATGCGTCGCTGTTGGGGTACAGATTAGCGCAGCATCGGCATCGACCACTTTCGCTGCTTCTTCAAGGCTTGAGAAACAAGCAGATTTTGCCAGTCCTGTTTTCTCGCGTGTGCTTTGGAGGGCATTCTCATCAACATCTACCAAAGCCACAGGCTCCCAATTTGGATCGGCTGTTACAACATCAATGGGCCAGGTGCCTCTGCCGCCCGTACCGACATGAATAGATCTTAACGGTTCATCTCTCATACGAATCTCCCATGACATACTCCCAAGTATAAATGCTTGAGAGCGTCAGAAATAGCCTTCAAAATCCGACGGTTTAGAAATTCATTTTAGCAGATTTGCAGATGGGTGGCAAGCGAAACCGAGATCCCCGAGAGGCAAATTTACCCACCTTTTATTTGTAGCGGAAATTTGCCTCTTATTTCGCTTGATTTGGGATTTGCTCCATGATAAGATAGCTGAACTTTCCAGCAATTTCCGATCTTCCCCAAGACATCCTGTCTTCAAAATACTGAATAAATCGCACACGGACGCCCTTGACACACAAACATTATAAGGAGATCTGTCTTAGATGAAACTTTCACCCATTGACGGCGCAATCATCATTAGTTATATACTTTTTGCACTTGGACTCGGTATTTACTATTCTAAACGTGCTGGGAGGGATATTAACGAATTTTTTGTTTCCGGTAGAAACTTGCCGTGGTGGCTCGCTGGCACATCGATGGTTGCGACGACATTCGCAGCGGATACACCGTTGGCAGTAACGGGGCTTGTCGTCAACGATGGAATTGCAGGGAATTGGCTCTGGTGGAACATGGTCTTGAGCGGGATGTTAGCAACATTCCTGTTCTCACGACTCTGGCGACGCGCGGAGATTATCACCGACGTCGAATTGACAGAATTGCGTTATTCTGGCAAATCAGCCAGTCTGTTGCGTGGCTTCCGCGCCCTATACATCGGATTGCCAATAAATTGTATCACAATGGGTTGGGTGATCTTGGCAATGCAGAAGATTATCGTATTGGTTTTCGATCTGCCCGACACCGGAACATCGAAGGTGCTTGTTGTCCTTGCGTGTATGTTGATTGCGGGCATTTACTGTGCGTTGTCCGGGTTTTGGGGTGTTGTCATAACCGACTTGATCCAATTCGGGATGGCGATGATCGGGTCAATTGCGTTAGCGATTATCGCTGTAAACAAGATTGGCGGCATAGGTGCCCTGAAGACTAAGCTGTCGGAGTTACATGGCCCAGATCACTCAATCTTGCACTTCTTTCCCGATTTTGGTGCCGGCGAGATGGCCATATTGACGTTCGGCGTCTACCTCGGCGTTCAGTGGTGGGCGGCAAACGGAGTGGATGGTGGTGGTTACATCGCTCAACGGATGTTTGCAGCAAAGGACGAACGGAATACGTTGCTTGCCACATTATGGTTTAACATTGCACACTATACACTGCGTCCTTGGCCCTGGATTCTAGTTGCACTCGTATCAATGGTTGTCTACCCGAACCTCAGCGATCCGGAGGCGGGTTATCCGAAGTTAATGCTCGAATACCTGCCGACAGGATTGCTTGGTCTTATGCTAACAGCGTTTCTTGCAGCGTTTATGTCAACGATTGACACCCACCTAAATTGGGGGGCCTCCTATCTCGTTAACGATTTTTATAAACGCTTTTTCAAGCCGGAGGCCGATGACCGTCACTATGTGGTTGCTTCACGCATCTCGGTGGTGGTGATTATGCTCGTTGCAGGCGTGACTAGCCTATTCATGGATTCAATTGCAGGGGCGTGGAAATTCCTTATTGCTCTCAACGCTGGAATCGGACTTGTGCAGATCTTGCGGTGGTACTGGTGGCGGATTAACGCATGGTCAGAGATTGCTGCAATGGTCACCTCCGCGGTTGTGTCAACAATTGTGTTCACCTTGCCCCACACAAAAGATAACTTCGCGTACCAGATGCTGATTATCGTCCCGATTTCGACACTGACTTGGCTCGTCACGACTTTGGGGACCTCCCCTGTTTCAGAAGAGAGGTTAGTTTCGTTTTATCAACGCGTTCGGCCGAATGGCGGCTGGTGGGGACGTATCCCTAGCCTCGCAAATGTCCAACCAGTTGGAGAGAGCAGTATGCCAGCACTGCTCAACTGGGTGTTGGGTTCGGCATTTGTTTATTGCACACTGTTTGGGTTCGGCAAATTGCTATTGGGATTTTACGGTGCTGGCGTCCTTTTTCTGCTGATTGCGCTAATTACGGGAGGCTTAATTTATCGCGGATTGCTGACTCGCTAAAATATCAACATACCTCATCAGATTCTTAACGCTTAACCCCATATCTTGGATTTTGGAAGCATCCGCCAGAATCTATCATGAGGAAAGCAGCGTGAAATCAAACGTATCGCAATTATATTATTTCGGACTAATTGTCGCTTTTTTTATTTTTTTCGTCGTGCAACATGGACACGCGTCCAATGCGGCAGCCGAAATGGACATTAACGAAGGGCAAGACCAGAACCAGATATCACCCACGGAACCGCCTACGGGAGACACAAGTATTATTGTCATTGACGAGGGGCAAGATCCCTCCCCTGACACCAAAAGCCTCCTTGGGAGACGCAAAGGTTTCATTTGTGGTATTGGTGCCGGTCTTGGCTTCACCAACTTTACAGCACCACTAGCAGCCTATTGGGGAGATGCGTATGAAGGCAGTTGGCCAGATCCGCGTCAAACAAAATCTGCCTTTGCAACAGAGCTCAAAATCGGACACGGCCTGTCAGATCAATTCCTTCTCTACTACACCAGTCGTATCTCATGGATCCCGCTATCGAATCTTTATCGGGATACTATGGTTGCCAACGGAAGTGCCGGTGCCGGTCTGATGTACTTTCCGCTCCGAAACGTCAATTTTTACTTCGTCGGTTCTCTTGGACTCGCGGTCCTCACGACCTGGCATCCCCCTTTCAAATTGGAAAAAGCAAGACAAACAGGTTTGGCTGCGTCAGGTGGAATCGGTTATGAATTTTTATCGCACCTGACCGTTGATTTTACAGTGAGTTTCGGGCACGCGAACATGATACACTTCGATGATGTAACCGAGATAAAATTCGCCGATGAAATTGTCACTTATTTAGTGACTCTTAACGCCCTCGCCTACTAGCATGTTTTGTAGGAGGAAATCTATGTACTTAAAAAGAATTGGTTCATATCAAAAGAAAGTGCAAAATGCAAAGAGAAACCGAGTTTTGAAGAAAAAACTCGGTTTCCTCCGATTTATCGGAGTCCTCGGAACGGGATTTGCGCTATTTCTTAACATGAGCCAAAGAATTTTAAGTCCCGCTACGACCACCTTACTTCTAATAGTTGTGTTTGCACACCTCACAGGTTGTGGAGATGTTGGGGATGAAACAGTTACCGAACGACTCCGATTCACCGAATTTTTCCTGTTGCCGACAGCTCCTTACTATAGAAAGTCATACATAGAACACATACCAGACGAAGAAGTAGCGACCCGACAAGTCGATTTTGAAGCAAAAATAGCAGCAATCCAAGCGGTTTACAGTGACTTTATTAAAGCCTATAGGGAAGAGGATATGAGTACCCTCACGAAAACCTTGGATACATCACAAGGAATCGAATGGGGAGCTCTCACTGGAACTTCCCATGGATGGAATAATATTAAAGGTTTTCTTCAAGCTAAGTGGATAAAAACGGATTGCGGTGTCGAGGATTTTTCAAAGGGGGAGTGGGAACTGACAGACTTTTACATTCGTCCCAAGGATATACAGGCTCCCTGGGAGGAAGCAAGCGCAACAGGCCCTATGTTCTTTCAAGACCCCGGCTCGTTCGCGTGCGTTATACAGCCAGCGTCTTTTTACCTGACAAACAAATCAAGCAAGTCACCTCAGTGGCGTATTCATCAAATTAATGGATCCAGATACTTTACGGACCCAAAGTACAAGGTGCCGGCCCTACAGAACTAAGGGGCCTTGATATCTATCTGATTCAAAGCAGCGGCACGGTATAGCTTCCGTACCTATCACGCATAGAAGACACCCGCTATGAAGCGTCAACCCCCCGTTTTTATTCGCTCAATTCTAATATTCCTCTTGATTGCCGTCCCTGCTTTCCCGGTAGAAACCTACTTTGACCATATCACAGTCTTCTCCGACGGGAAGATTACCCGTTTCACCCAAATGCCGATCCGTGTCCATATAGCACCGATGCCTATTGGGGTTAAGGGAGTTGAAACGTATCTAGAGAGCTTCCGCTATGCCATGCGCGAATGGGAAGCTGCTGCCGATGGGCGGATACAATTCCAGGAGGTAGCGTCAACCGACAACGCAGACATTCGCGTGCGGTGGCAGCGGAGTGGATTGACGCGAATCATCGATACCGCACTCGGCAGGACGGAACTCGCCCGGCTCTCAGAAACTGATTTTGAAGTAGACGTAGTTTTATCGTTGCGCGAAAGCGGTTCGGCGGCGCTGCTTCCTGAGGAAAAGATGCGAACCGTTTGTCTCCATGAACTGGGACACGCAATTGGACTTTGGGGACACAGTCCAGATTCAGCGGATGTGCTTTTCTTCGCAGCAACGGCGCAACATCCGACGGATCGAGATAAAGCAACGCTGCACAAAGTCTACGCGACTTCACCCCACACGCCTCAACACGAAGCTGCAATTGCAGTTCTCAATGCCCAGATTGAAGCCAATCCAAAACACGCCCGGAGCCACTATCTCCTCGGCACAATTAACTTCGATAAGGGCAAAACGGACGCAGCGATTGCAAATCTCAAAGCCTGTTTGGCAATTGACGCGGATTTTCAGCAAGCCAACGAAAAACTCCTCCAGGCCTACCAGAAAAGCGGACGTAGAGAGGAAGCACTCATCCAACTTCAAAAGATGCTCAATCGGGAGGCTTCGCCAGAAGGCTATAACACCGCTGGCGTGATGTACTATCAAAGTCAGCAAATTGACGAAGCTATCGCAGCCTTCAAAAGAGCACTCCAGATTAACCCCCGCTATCAACCAGCCAAAGATAATCTACATCAACTCTATCGTGAGCAGGGCATCGCTGCTTTAGTAGATGAAACTTATCCGCAAGCAATTGCGTTTTTTTCACTGGCACTCCAACTGAATCCAACTGATTCGATACTGTATAATCTGACAGCGGAGGTGTACGCAAGAAAAGGAGACCACCAAAACGCAATTGCGGAGTACAAAAAAGGGTTGCAATTTAATCCCGGTGACACAGATGCCAAGCAAAACCTGGCCCGATCCTACAACAATCTCGGTGTACAGTTGACTCAATCCCAACGTTGGGAAGAAGCGATTGATGCCTATCAGCAGGCCCGTCAATTGATGCCCGACCTTGCCAGTGTGAAAACCAATCTGATGGATTTGTACTGGAAACGGGCGAACACACTCCGCGAAAAGGAAAATTTAGATCTGGCTATTGAAGCCTATCGTGAACTCCTTGAGTTTGATTCAGGTGCCCTTGATGCCCACAGTTTGCTAGGGGATTTATATTTCCAAAAGCAAGATTACCCACAGGCAATCCGCGAATTCAATGCGGCTTTCACTGCCGATTCGGAGAACCCGCAAGCGCGGAACAACCTGATCGCGGTCTATCATAAATACGGTCAAGTACTCGACCACCAAAGGCGTTACAACCAAGCGATTGCACAACTCGAAGCAGGACTTGCATTAGCCCCGGCGCACATCAATCTTCGCTTGAGCCTTGCGTATGTCTATGAACATGCAAAGGATTTCGACAACGCGGGGAGGGCGTTTGAAGAAATTTTAGAACTTGAGCCAGATAACCTTCAAGCCAAAACGGGGTTGGTCAACCTTCAGATTCAACGCGGGAACTATTTTCTGAATCGAAAGAAATATACGGACGCGCTCAAGGCATTTGAAAGTATACCGGAATCCGATCGGGGTGTCGGAATCTATAATACAATTGGGTATCTTTATTTGATGAAGAAGCAGCCCTTGAAAGCGTTGGGGATTTTTGATATGGCTCTTGCCGATGCCCCACAAGACAAGGTTGCTTACCAGAACCTGCTAAGTATCGAATCGCAGTTTGAGGCACAACTTAACCGTACTGATAATCCCCAAATGGCGGTGAATAACCTTGCGCTTGTACGAAATAGCCTCGTGCACTGCTTAATCGGCCGCGGTGAACATCTCAAAGCGAAAGCCAAATACCGCGCTGCATTAGACCACCCACTCGGTGATACTGAGATTAAAGCAACCCTTATTAACACCGGTGTCCACCTTGCAAAAGAATTCCAAAAAAAGAAATGGCCCAAAAATATGAAGGAGGTAATTCGGTGGATTCAGGAGCAAGCCCCCAACAATCCAGCGGTACAACAGCTGCTTGAAAATAACCCATAACCGCTTGAATCGCTTTTGAGTTGATAGGTCTCGCCCCTGACTGCCGTAACGATATGCCGAAAAAAAATCTGTACAGTTATCTACTCCCTATCGTCCTCACTGTCTGTATGATCCCGCAGATTTTTGCAGCGTCTCCCTTTGAAAAGGCACTCACTCTTGTCGATCAAGGAAATTATACTCAGGCTGCCCGGAGTTTGGAAGATTTACTCAAGAAAGAACCAACCCATCCAGAGAAGCAGGCAATCCATCATGTGCTTGGTTACTGTTATGAAAAAGGGCAAAAATGGGTAAAGGGAATTGAACATTATACGCTCGCGCTCTCTGCAACATATCCCTTGGCAGATTATGCTATCTCCCATATCGCAAAATCCTACGTCCAGATGAAAGATAATCAGAACGCTATCGTCTGGTATCAACGGTTGATCGATGAACATCCGCAGAGTTTTCATTTCGCTGGCGCCAAGTACGAACTCGGCAAAATACAGTATCGTGCAGGTAATTACGCCGCGGCACTCAAAAGCTTTTTAGGGCTTATCGCTGATGCAAAAAACAGTTATGTCAGGAGAGCGACCTATGAGGCTGCACAGACTTATGAAAAGTTAGGAGACTGGAGGCAAGCCCAAGACACCTATCAACAGCTTATTCATGCAAAAAACGCAGACACTATCGCACTAAGTTCGGTGAACGCCCTTCAAAAATTAGTTGTACGCCGTCCAGAACTCCAGATCACTCGTAATCAGCGCATGACCCACGCTATGGTGCGATTCAATCGTGGTCAATTGAAGAGCGCGATTTCGGAATTTCGCAAGGCTGCCGCAGGTCATAAAGACAAAATCACCGCACGTGCCACCTACTATATAGGCCGTGCATACCACCGTCAGCGCAAATATGATTCAGCACTTGTAACGTACAACAAAATCGTTTCTCTCTACCCAGCGAGTGGCTATCTCACGCGGGCACTCTACCATTCAACGCTCTGCTACCGGCGTAAAGGACAACCACAACTGGCTGAAAAGCATTTGATTGACTTTGTCGAAAAATACAGCTGGAGTGCATTAGCGGACGATGCGTTATATGATCTTGGGTGGGTGCAGGAAAACGAGAAACTGTATGACAAAGCCATCGCTTCCTACCGTCGTCTGATGACCCAATACACCCACAGCGACCGGTTACCGCGAGCATACTGGAGAATCGGCTGGATTCAATTCAGGAACGAACGATACACAGAGTGCATTGAAACTTTCACAACCTTGATGAAAGGGTTCCCAACTGATAGTTTCGCTAAGGCGGCACACTTCTGGATTGGAAAAAGCTATGAGCGTCAAAATCAGTTAAAGGTAGCGGAAGCAACATATAGCGAAATCGCGAAGGCAAGTCACTGGTACTATAGTGGACGCGCAAAAGAACATCTGAAGCGCATCCAATCACAAATCAATGCTCCTAGCAAATCAGAAGTTTTAGCAACTCATCGGGCCCGTGTTACCTTGGACAGTCCTGCTTGGAAAAATATCGGATCTAAGAAAACACCTCGTGTGGCACAACTGATGCGCCTCAAATTTTTTGAGGATGCCTTGACTGAGCTCAAGGGGATTGTTAAGCGTGACAACTCGAATCTTCGAGATAACTACTATAACCTTATTTTATGTCTTGAAAAACTCAAGAAGTTTCAACAGGCACACGGATATGCAGACAGGCTATCAAGATTTCAACCCCTGCACGGTAAAAACAACACTATACCGATAGAACTGTATCGACTTCTCTATCCGCTTTACTATACAGACCATCTTCAAAAACATACAACAAACTATGAAATTGACCCTTTGTTTGTCGCCGCTATGATCCGCGAAGAGAGTCGGTATAACGCCGATGCTGTTTCCTCCGCAGGTGCGATAGGTTTGATGCAGATCATGCCGGCGAATGGACCCGAGTTCGCAAGCCGTCTCAAAATTCCTCGATTCAACACAAAGATGCTGTATAATCCAGATATTAACATTCAAATGGGGTCATGGTACATGAAAAGTTTGATGAATCAGTTTGACAATAATCACGCCCTAGTGGCGGGCGCGTATAACGGCGGTCCTGGTCGGATGCGGCGATGGATAAAAGCAAAGCAGATTCCGGATCTGGATGAGTTCATCGAAGATATTGGGATAGACCAAACACGCCGTCACATCAAAAAAGTCATTGACAGCTATATCATCTATCAACAGCTCTACCCTAAACCTGCCCCCGCTTCCGCGAACATACCGGCTCCATCGGATGGTTGAATTGCACAGGTGTCTCCGACCAAGCCTCTATCAAACCCTCAGACGATTTTAGGAACACTTAACACTTGAAAGGATAGCTGCTATGAAACATACAATAGGCTGCACAACCCGTCCCTACGGCTCACTTACATTCTCCGAAGCATGTGAACACATCGCGGCTGCCGGATATACCGATGTTGCGGTGTTCGCTAACGCCGGTCAGGTCCCCGTACAGGCAGACAGTACAGATGGGGAAATCGCAGAGACCCGTAAAGCTGCAGCCGCTGCTGGATTGACTCCTTCCATGCTAATCGGCAGTACGAAACTGAATCTCGATTTGGAGGCTGCTATCGATGACTACAAACGACTCATTGATAACGCCGCTGCGCTCGGCACGAAGTGGCTGCTCGATTGTGGTACGGGGAATGAAGCGCACTATGCGGGTTATTTTGAACTGATGCGCCAGGCTGCGCCGCATGCCGCGGAGATGGGCGTCAATATTACCATGAAACCGCATGGTGGAATCAGCCTTACGGTCCAAGATCTCATTGACGCTGATGAAAAAGTAAATCACCCCGCCTTTGGAATCTGCTACGATCCAGGCAATATCATCTATTACACCAAAGGTGAGCTTCGCCCCGAAACCGATGTGGCTATCGCTGCACCAAAAGTGACCACGACAATCATCAAGGATTGCGTGGTTGAAGATGGCGTTCCTGATGTGATGGTCACGCCCGGTGAAGGTTTAGTCGATTTTGAGACGGTTCTAAACGGGCTGGTTAGCGGCGGTTTTGAGGGACCACTATATGTTGAATGTGTTGGTGGAAACACGGTAGATGAAATCAACAGGAATACCCAAACGACGCTGAAGTTGGTGACCGATATTTTGGCGTAGGACTTTTTTGATGCATTGGTTCCGCTGAATATTTAACGTGCAGGCACCAGGAGGACAACAATGAAAATTACTCGTCTCGAAACCGAACTGTATATCGCCCCACCACCGGAACGTCCAATCACCGACGCGCTCCGAGCCAATAGACATCCGGGACGCGTTTTCGTCAAGCTTCACACGGATAAAGGTCTCGTCGGTAGTTCAGCAGTAGGCTTCTCCTCAATTCGAGGTGCAAACCAGACACTCCAGACAATGCTTAATGAGGAGGTTGCACCGCTGCTCGTGGGACGGGATCCGCTTGCTATTCGACTGATCGATGAAGACCTGAGACGGGCACTGGAAGAGCAGGCTATTCACGGCATGACAATGTATGCCCTCACAGCGGTGAATGTCGCCCTCTGGGACATCTTTGGACAAGAGACGGGGCAACCCGCGCACCGCCTAGTGGGTCAAGCACAAGATCGAGTGCCTGCCTATACAATGGTGGGCTGGATGCATTTAGATCTTGACGAACTCAAAGAGGTCTGCGCGAAATCTGCCGAACAGGGGTTCAAGGCGGTGAAGGTCAAAGTCGGTTCGCCAACGCTGGAGGAGGACATCCAACGGCTAGAAACGATTCGGGCGGAGATTGGTCCAGATATAACAATCATGGTGGATGCCAACCAGACACTCACAGTGTTTGAGGCACTGCGTCGTGGACAGGTTTTTCAAGAGATGGGGGTATTCTGGCTTGAGGAACCGCTACCCGCTCACAACTATGATGACTACGCCGAACTCGCTCACGGGCTTGCCATGCCTATCGCCACCGGCGAAAATCTGTACGGTAAGGAAGAGTTTAAGGAACTCTTAGTCCGTCGGGGGATAGATATTGTACAGGTAGACCTCGCCCGCTTGGGCGGCTTCTCAGAATGTGTTGCCACTGGTCTGCTCGCAGCGGCGTTTGGTGTGCCGTGCTGTACGCATGGTGGAGGACTGATAAATTTGAATATCCTGTGCGCCCTGCCCAACACGCTGTATTTGGAAACAGGGCTACTGACTGATGAGGAGCGTGACCATTTCGTTGACGGCTGTTTCCTTGCACCGGAAGGTGCTGGATTTTCGTGGTAGAATAGATAAGTCTCAACTATAGTGAATTCAAAAAATAAATAGACATTTTCACCCCCGGTAGGTGCCGTAGTGTGGGTTGAAACGGCGCAGTTAGAAACAGCACCTACCAAACAGGAGAACGGTAGGTGCGATTTGCAACCGCACCGGTTTGGAGTGTTTCATTAATTCTAAGGTCCACTATAATAGCTAAGAATGAGGAGAGAAAAAATGGGACAAAGCCAAGATAAGTTACGCGTCGCAGTTGCCGGCTGTCATCGTATGACGCACCGCACCCCAGGCAGTCACAACTTTGCAACTGCGTTTCACGCTGTACCAGAGACGGATGTGGTAGCGGTGTTTGACCTCGGCATGGACACCCGGACAGAATTCGTAGATTGCTGGCAAGAGGTCTGGGGCGACCTTCCGAGCTATCACGACTACGGCCAGATGCTTGGGGAAATTCAGCCAGATCTACTGTGTCTCGCCACACGCCAAACGATGCACGCCGATCAGATTGAGTTAGCTGTCCAAGCCGGGGTACGCGGTATCCTCTGCGACAAACCCCTTGTTACCAGTCTATCGGAAATGGATCGGATCGTTTCCGCGTGCCAAGAGGTGCCGCTGCTTCTAGCGTTGGATCGTCGTTGGATGCCCCGCTATTGCGCCCTACGCGAGCTAATCGCTGACGGTGTCATTGGGGAGGTCACTAGTGCTACCGCCTATGCACTATCCAATCTGATTAATCATGGCTGCCATTCGTATGACGCAATTTTAGGCTTGGCGGGCGATGTCGAGCCGGTGTGGGTCAGCGGTTTAGTGGACGACGTGTCGGAAGAACCTTCCGATTCACGGCGACGTATGGATCCTGCCGGCAATGCACAGATCGGACTCGCGAATGGAGCGGTACTATACGTCACACCAAATGGACGTCACGAAAACGCAGGCTTGACCTTTGAAGTCGCCGGCGAAAACGGGCGCCTGTTTCTCCTCGACGATGCCAATGACAGCTATATCTGGTCAGCAGACGATCCATCTGGAGCGGGATTACGCCCATTAGATCTCCCGGAGGAAACCGAACCGTGGCCCGCCGGCACGGCAATGGTAAACGACTTGGTGCAGGCAGTGCAAACAGGCGGACGAACCGCCTGCGACATTGAACATGCCCGTCGTGCAACGGAGATAGGTTTCGCTATTCACGGTTCCTCAATGCAAGGCGGGGCTAGGGTTGATTTACCACTTGCTGAACGGTCATTCCGCGTCGAGTCATTTCCTTGGGGTAATGAGTGAAACGCAAGGTGTAAAACGTGAAACGTAAAAACAATTTGGGTTCACAGATTCATTAATAAACTATAGTGAATTCTAAAAATAAATAGACACTTTTACCCCTCACCTGGTAGGTGCGGTTTGTAACCGCACCGGTTTGGAGTGTTTCATTAATTCTAAGGTCCACTATAATGAACTCTTGAACTTTTGAGGGAGGCAGAAATGACAGTCGCACTAACTTACACCAAAGGTTATTGATGGAGGCAACGACCAGATGAAAATTAAGGAGATCAGAGCAGCCGAGATAAACATCACTCCCACACCGAAAACCAAGCCGCGCAGTTTACCACCGCCAGATCGACCCGATTCGCCAAGTCCAATGGCGCGCTACCCGGCTTATAGGATGCGTCGGTCGTCATCGGGAGCTAGCTGGAACCGCGTGGGCTGCGTAATCACCGCGGAAGATGGCACCTTTGGCATTGGTGTGACCATCAATGGTGGACCGGTGGTAAAGGTCATCAACGACCACTTTGCCCGACACCTTGTGGGCGAAAATTGCATGGCAACAGAGAAGGTATTTGATATGATGTTCCGGATGGCTACCCCTTACGGTAGCACTGGAATCGCAAGCTATGCTATCAGTGCTGTTGACCTTGCTCTATGGGATCTGAAGGGCAAGTTGTTGAATCGACCCGTCTATGAACTTCTTGGCGGACCTCAGAAGGATAGCATCTTCTGCTACTCCACCGGATTCGAGACCGAATGGTACATGGAGTTGGGCTTCAAGGCGACCAAACTCCCGCTGCCCTATGGACCCGCCGATGGATTAGAAGGTCTCAATAAAAATGAGGCAGAAGTGGCAAGGACACGAGAATTGATCGGGGATGATGTCGAACTGATGCTGGACTGCTGGCTGTCGCTGGATGTGGAGTATACTGTCCGGCTCGCTGAACTGTTGAGACCATACCGCCTCAAATGGCTAGAAGATTATCTGATACCGGAAGATTTTGAGGGGTTCGCTGAGGTGCGTCGGCGATTGCCTTGGCAGACACTCGCTACCGGCGAACATTGGTATATGCCATTACCCTTTTCAACGGCTGCCGGTCAGCGCCTCGTGGATATCTTCCAACCAGATGTGCTATGGGCGGGTGGAATCACGTCG
The DNA here is from genome assembly GCA_965208425.1 of Candidatus Poribacteria bacterium. Taxonomy (GTDB): domain Bacteria; phylum Poribacteria; class WGA-4E; order WGA-4E; family PCPOR2b; genus PCPOR2b. The sequence continues at coordinate 2,761,252 of OZ242335.1, forward strand.
TGTGTTCGAATTTGTCACCTCGCCGAAGCTGCCGGTATCTCGGTGATTACTCACGGCGGCATGAATTACCCCTACGGACAACATCTCGCCTTTGCGATGCCGGCCATCTCATGGGGTGAACGTTCCGAGGGTGTCTCGCCACCGGGTGTACCACCCGAAGAAATGGTCGCCATCCCCGGAACAGCTGTCATCAAGGACGGTCAACTTGTGCCCAACAATGCGCCCGGCTTTGGGATTGAGGTGGACAAAGATTGGTTGGAAAGTGTCGCTGTGTAATAAAGAAATAGGAATTATAATGGATCTTAGAATTAATGAGACACTCCAAACCGGGGGGGGTAGCAAAACGAAACTACTGTTCTCCTGTTTGGTAGGCGCTGTTTCTAACTGCGCCTATGCGGTGCGGGGGAAACCGCACCGACTGGGGGGACGAAAGTGTCTATCTGCTTTTAGAATTCATCGTAGAATAAATGGAACGAAGAACTCCGTTCCCTACGAATTAGGCTTACTTCTATGTCCCGGTGAGGATTATCGCAGGGAACAACGATCGTTATTCCCTACAACTTATCTGCGGCATCAAAACTGAATCACGCCGCGAGCGACCTCTCCATTGAGCAGATCCTCGAATGCCTCGTTAATCTCCTCCAGTTGGTAGGTGCGGCTAATCAGTTCGTCCAATTTAAGGACACCAGCGCGATATAGTGCAAGTAGACGCGGCATATCATCACGGGGACGGGCAGAACCGTAGGTGCTTGTCATCACCATTTTCTCACCACCCAATATGCCGGGCTCCAGAGACAGCGGTTCCTGAGGTGGAACACCAATCCAGACCGCTTTTCCTCGAGGTCGTAGCGCACGTATCGCCTGCTCAAAGGTCACGTTTACCCCAATGGCTTCAATGGCAAAATCCGCGCCTAATCCGTCTGTTAGCGACTGGATTTCTGGAATCGGATCAAGGTTACTGGCGTTGATGGTATGGGTCGCGCCAAGCTGCCGTGCCATTTCCAACTTAGCATCCAGCAGATCTACCGCGATAACCTTCTCGGCACCAGCGACAGCCGCACCTTGAATGGCATTCAAACCAATGCCACCTGTCCCGAATACCACGACGCTGCTCCCCGGACGCACCTGAGCCGTATTCGTTGCAGCACAAAACCCCGTCGTGACGCTACAACCGATCAGCGCAGCTTTATCTAAAGAAATCTCTTTGTCAATCGGTATAGCGGATTCTTGGGGAATTACGGTATATTCCGCAAAGGACGCGACCCAGGCATAATGGTGGATAGGTTTCCCGTTCTTTGTGTACCGCGTTGTTCCATCAAAGAGGCGTCCACGTTCGCTTTGCCTCGCTTTCAAGCAGAGATTGGAATAACCTTGCGTACAGTAGATGCAATATCCACAGGAGGGCACCCACGACAGAATTACGTGGTCGCCGGGCTTCACCAAAGTAACACCTTCTCCAACCTCCTCGACAATCCCTGCACCCTCATCTCCCAACACCACTGGCAGTGGATAGCTGATTTTGCCCGTAACCGCATGGTAACAACTATGACAGACACCCGTTGCAGCAACCTTAACAAGGACTTCACCTTTCTTCGGACCTTCCATTTCGATATCTTCGACGACAACCGGTTGGTTTAATTCGTACAAGACAGCAGCTTTCATGATCCCTCCTTATTTTAACGCAAAGACGCAAAGTTGCAAAGTCGCAAAGAGGCTATATTGGATTTTCACAAGTTATTTACTACACGATGTATACCATCTTTGACCATTCGCTCACCGAAATTGATTACCATGCCCAGTTTGAGCCCGGTGAGTCGAAGATAAGTGAGTGCCTGCGCTTCAAATACGGTGTTATAGTTCATCGTCGCCTTGCACTCGATAATGACTTTACCATCAATTAGCAAGTCTATAACGCTCTCTAGCAACCCAGGACCGCCAAGTGTGCGATGAACTTCAATCGCACAAAGGACAATTTCCCGGCTTATCTCATTTTCCGATCGATTGGAACGATTCCGGCGCATAAATTCAGCCCTTTTTTAATTTAACAAAAAGCCGTAATGAGATTGTAAACGCACAGGAAAAATCTTAAAAATCCTTGCGTCATTGCGTCCTTGCGTTGAAATCGGACAGAACAGGTTTATCGCCACTGATTGTTGTTCTGTGCATGTGGCGCGGTGTATCTTCCCCATAGTCCCGAATAGCATGATGAATTGTGCAGCGATTGTCCCAGAAAACCAGATCGTTCACCTGCCATCTGTGACGATAAATGAAGGCGGGTTGAGTGATATGCTCGAAGAGATATTCGAGCAGCGGCTCGCTCTCTTCTTCTGTCATATCAACAAAACGCGATGTAAAGCCGGGATTGATAAATAACGCCTTGCGACCCGTTGTTGGATGGGTGCAGACCACCGGATGTTCGACAGCCGGTGTCTTTTTTTTCGCCGCTTCATTGAGCCGGGCCGTAGCTCCTCTCTTTGAGAAATAGCGTTTATCGGCATGACCAAAATCGTGAACCGCCCAGAGCTGTTCGAGCATCCGTTGCAGTCCTACCGATAGCGTGTCATACGCCAGATACATGTTGGCGAACATCGTGTCCCCACCTATTTCAGGAATTTCTAGCGCGTACATCATCGAACCCATCGCCGGTACTGCTTTATAACTCAGATCCGAATGCCAATAGGTGCCCGCGTATGCCCTACCCTTTGGCTTTCCATCTTCAACCACATTGGAAACCACATAGATTTCGGGGTGGTCTTCTAGCAACGCCTCTGAGATGACGTGCGTCTCAAGCGAACCGAACCGACGACTAAACGCGACGTGCTGCGCCGGCGTCAGATGCTGCTCGCGAAAGACAAGTACCCCATGTTCAGCAAGCGCCTGTTCAATCATCTTGAAGGTATCCGGGGGCACGGGAATCGAAAGATCAGCACCTTTTACGACTGCCCCCACCGCAGGCGACACCTTTCGGATTGAAATTGACATTTGTACACCTCCCTCCTTCGACAAAAATGTGGATGTGATATAATACTGCGCGGCTTCAAACCCATTCGGTATCCTGCTTGGATCGCCACGGTGCTTGACGGCTATAGCCTTCTGCTCCACGTCGCTCTACAGGTGGATTTTCCCGCAATACTTCCTCATTCATTTCAATGCCAATGCCGGGGGCAGTTGGCACATCAAAATATCCGTCCGTCTGACGAGGAAAGTCACCAACGATGACCTGATCAAACCACGGCGCATGACCACCCTCTTGAATCATGAAGTTCGTTGTGCAGACATCTACCTGTATCGCCGCCATTGTGTTGACTGGACCGTAGGGGTTGTGGGGTTGGAAGCCGACATAGTACGCTTCCGCCATCGCAGCAATTTTCTTTAGTTCCGAAATTCCACCTGCATGACAAACATCCGGCTGAATCAGCGCCACGGCCTGTTTCTCAAGCAGTTCGACAAACCCCCATTTTGTGTAGAGTCTTTCCCCCGTTGCGAGTGGGATATTCACAGCTTCTGCGACCTTCACCATAGCGTCAACATTTTGGGGCGGCACTGGCTCCTCATAGACGTATGGCCGAAACTCTTCCAACGCATGGCCGATTCGGATAGCCGACGATGGCGATAATCTGCCGTGCACCTCGACCAATAGTTCAACATCGTCCCCAACCGCCTCCCGCACTGCCTTCACCTTAGCGATAGCGTCGCGCTCCGCTTCCGCACTGATGAACAATCCTTGGTGACCAAAGGGATCACCCTTTAACGCGGTCAGACCTGTATCCACCTGTCGCAGGGCATGCTCTACAGCTAGCTCAGGCGTCTGTCCATCGAAGCGACCGTATGTCCAGATTCGATCTCGCATCTGTCCCCCTAGCAGCTGCCAGACCGGTGCATCAAAAGCTTTGCCTTTGATGTCCCAGAGGGCGATCTCTATCCCACTGATTGCTGCCATCTGAATCACACCACCCCGCACATTGTGATAGAGGTGATAGAGCCGTTGCCAGTGTTCTTCAATGCGAAACGGATCTTTGCCAACCAACATCGCTCCAATCTCTTCTATTACGTTTGCGACAGACAGTGGGCCACATGTTGATTCGCCCCATCCAACGATGCCCTCATCCGTCGAAATCTTGACGTAGACATAATTGCTTCGCGCACCTCGCATATTGGATACCGGTGAAGCACTAGGAATTGCTTCAACGCTCGTGATTTTCATTCGATAATTCTCCTTGTATACAATCGTTCTGATGCGTTCATTTTTTCAGGTCAGTTGCAACCATCCGTCATCCACATCTTCAAAGCGTCGGTGCAACGCTTTAACGGTTTCCGCCGAGATCGGTAGCTGTCGTGTCACCATTTCGATGTTTGATGACAGATGCGAGGGATTGTGAGTGCCTACAATGATCGTATCGACTTGAGGCTGGGCTAGGACAAATCCTAACGCCAGCAGGATAGGATTTTCAGGTGCTTGTGGCAGCGGTCCCACCCCCTCCATAATCTGTGCCCGTCGAAAGTATTCATCCGCATACGAGTAAGGGCTACGCGCTTTGCCCCACGCCCCATTGGCAACGGGCCGCTTGATGATAACCCCCATCCCCTGTGCCTCCGCTGCTTCAAACAATCCCTTGGTGCGAGCATGTTGCTCCACAAGATTAAAGCTAGTTTGAAGTGTGTCGAACAGTCCACTGTCTACCGCCCAACGGGCAGCCGCATTGTCTCCGCTATAGCCGATAAAACGGGTTTTGCCGGCATCCCTTGCCTGAACCAGTGCTTCGATAACCGCACCGTGTTCCAGTATATCCACATCACAGGAATGGAGTTGGACGATGTCTAGGTGATCTGTCTGCAGCCGACGCAAACTCCGGTCAATACTCTCGGAGACCGCCGGCCCAGTCCACGATTCATGTTCCGTCCACGGTATGCCCCTATCGCCATCATCGGTAGTGTGACCACACTTCGTCGCTAAGATATATTCCTTTCGCCGGTGAGCAACGGTTGCACCGATTATCTCCTCTGTTCTGCCGTAACAGGCAGCGGTGTCGAGGAAATTGATGCCGCCATCAAGCGCGGCGTTCAGCACCCGATCTGCCTCCTCAACAACCTTGGATCGCTCTTGGCGGGAGATCTCCGCAAGCCCCAGACCGAGGCGCGTGATTTCGAGACCTGTTTTGCCAAAATCTGTCGTTTCCATCGTTTACCTCCTTTGCTGCAACGTATAGAACCTAGCCGCCTAACAAACCAAATCTAACGGATATTTGCTTCTTTGTCGCTCGATTAAAACCCCGCCCGCTTGTCGCACACATAAATGAACGGCTCGTCCGCGAGAAATCGACGGAGGTTCTCCTTGAAAATCTGCCGCCGTCCCTCCCACATTTCAGCGGTCAATGCTGAAGCGTGAGGTGATAGGATGACATTTTCCATATCCCATAACGGACTATCGGCAGGTAAAGGCTCTACATCCATAACGTCTAGCCCCGCACCTGCGATTCGTCCGGCGCGTAACCCATCTATCAACGCTTCCTCGTCCAAGATGCCGCCTCGTGAAATCGCTATCACATACGCGCCCGGTTTGAGTAGCTCCAGTCGCCGGCGATCAATCAACCCCTCTGTCCCTGGCGTGAACGGCGCGGTGATGACAAACCAGTCGGATATCTGGAGTAGTTCATCCAGTCTGTCAAGCCCCCAGACCGCTTTTACCTCCGGTGGGGTTGGCATTGATTGCGAATCGACAGCGTAGACTTCCATACCGAAGCCGTGTCCCCGTCGCGCGACCGCCATTCCAATACCACCAAGTGCGAGGACGCCTAAAGTGCTTCCACTGATCTCTAAAACTCGTTCATCATATTTTCCCGTATCCCAATGGTGCGCTTTCTGGTCATCCCATTGTTCGCGTAAGCAGTGAGCGAACGTCAATATCATACCGAACGCGTGGTCGGCCATCGGGTTGGCGTGAGGTCCCCGCGCGTTCGTTAAGATAACGTCGCTATCTCTTATCTCAGGTATTGATAGAATCTTATCGACACCTGTCCCCGGGCACTGAATCCACTGGAGTTTTTGGGCGGCAAGGAAAACCTCGCGTGACGGATCGCCACAGAATACATCCGCATCCCGAATGAGTTCCATCTCTTCCTCCGGGGTCGCTGCTCGGTGAAAGGTTACGTCCGGAAAGGTGGTGCGAAGTTCGCTCATGAACTGCTCCGTCGCTTTGGCAGATAGTACAATTTTCATCTGTTATTACCTCTATTCTGGAAGATTATGAGTTGCACATAGCTATTGCACAGCACTGCACAGCGCAGCACCGACAAGTAATCGATCGTCGATTTAACTTTTTTTGAATACAGATTGCTCAACTTTCCGTCATATTTTATCATAAAGTCCCAATGTCTCAACATCAAAAAATAGAGATCGAAGGAAAATTATGGTTGCATCCAGATTCAGTTGAACCTGCATGAAAGATCAGCGTCCTAAACCATATCTGCCGTAACTTCTTTCTGCTGTATTTCCTATAACGGGAGCAATGATAGCTCATGGATGAGGACAAAAACTTCAAGCCAAAACCTAGAAAATAAGGAGAAGACACGATGCGTATCACTCATATAGATCCCTTTGTTGTAAGAGTACCAACCGGAGGGCGCGAAGGACCTACAACCGGAGATTGGACACTTGTCCTTGTCCATACAGACGCGGGTGTAACCGGTATCGGGCGTGGTGGGAGCATCGAAATGATCTCCCAAGAACTGGCACCTGTGCTCATCGGGCAAGATCCGCGACGGATAGCACTACTTTGGGAACAAATGTACGAGACAGCGTGGCGTGTCGGCGGTCCCGGTGATGCTGCAATGTCGTCTATCGGAGCACTCGATGTAGCACTATGGGATATTTACGGAAAGGCTTGTGGTCAACCTGTGTGGCGACTCCTAGGCGGATATCGGAACAGAGTCTTCGCTTATGCCGATGGCTCCGGATACGTTGCAGAGACAGACCAATCGCCCGAAGCGATAGCTACTCTGGTAAAGAAACATGCCGACCTCGGCTATGATGCGATGAAAATTCACATGTACGAAGCCAAGAGTCCAGAGGAAATTGTGGAACGGGTGCGGCGTACGCGGGAGTTGATCGGTATGGAAAAGAAATTGATGGTAGATTTACACCGTGCGTGGGATGGTAAGACAGCAGTAGAAATCGCTCGGCAACTTGAGCCTTACAACCTATACTGGATAGAGGAGCCGGTGCGTGGGGACGATGAAGCAGTTTACCTGCGTATGGTGCAAGCTGTAACCAGTGCCATAGTTGCGGGAGGCGAGAGCGTGGGAACCCTTTACGGTATCAGGCAATTTATCACAGAGGGTGCCCTCGAATTGATACAAACAGACATCTTGATAGGGGGCGGTTTCACCGGATTGATGCGTATTGCGGCGTTATGCCATGCATATCACCTGCCTGTCGCCCCGCACGGCGCTCAGTTTCCGGATATCAACTGTCATCTCGCTGCCGCAGTTCCTAACGGCTTAATCGTCTCTGCCTATCCCGACTGTGAACCCAACGAGATCTGGTCAAAGCTGTATGATCCGCCTTTCCAAGTGGTTGACGGATATATCACAATGACCGATCAGCCGGGACTCGGGCTAACGCTGAACGAGACTTTTATTAATCAGTATCGGTTGAATACGGTGTCAGGCACAAATTGATGGAGTCACTGTAGTAGAGATGTGTTAACTTTTTGGCTCATGTAAAAACAGAATGCAATAGTTTGCCAATGTGTTAAACTGTAAGGTATGGATTTTCCAATACTCGATTTAATTGATAATGAATCTGCCACTGAGTGGTTACTCCATCGCTTTCACCCCCATGGGTTGACATGCCCGCATTGTGGATCCGGCGTGGAGGAGGCACGTCCCTTCCGACAGACCCCTACTAGTCAACTGACAGTGTATCGATGTGTGGTATGCGATGGCATTTATAACCTGTATAGCTCGACGGTATTTCAACAGAAACACCTCACTCCCGCCCAAGCAGTGCTGCTGCTACGGGGGGTGTACCACGGAGAGTCTAGTGCACAAATTGCGCGTGAGATAGGTGTGAGTCGTCCGACGGTGCTTTATCTTCGACACGCACTTCAAAACAATGCTCAAGCGATGCAATCGAACTCCCCACTTGCAGACAAACAGACTGAGACGGACGAGATGTTCCAAAATGCGGAAAAAAAAGTGACCCGCATCTCAATCCATCAGACCCACCCCGTCGCCGTGCCAACAAGCGCAAAGGCCGTGGCACTTATGCCAATGACCGGCCTCCGATACTTGGCACTGTGGGTCGAGAGAGTGGTCAAGTGAGGCTGCGTGTGGTACATCGCACCGACACAGAGACCCTCTCTGCTCATGTGCATCAGTTCACCCAAGGGGGTGCTACTGTTTATACCGATGAACGGAGGCTATTGTGGACTCAATCGCCTCCATTCCACCGTTTGTCATGGCAAGTCGCTTTGGATCCCGATTTATCGGGGCGACAATGGGCAACAGATGCTGATGCAGATGGGATTCGAGAGGTTCACACCAACACCATTGAAGGCATTTGGACGACCGTTGGCAACTTCATACGCCCGTTTCGGGGGGTACACAAGAAGTTTCTTGCCGACTATATTGCCTTATGTGAGTGTCGCATTAACTCAAAAGTCATCACGGCGGCGTTTATCTCAGAACTCGTCGCTTGCACTAATTTTTAACATGAGCCAAAAACTTTAGAGTTAAACTATTAGTTTAACTCTAAAGAAAATAAAAATTGCGAATTTCAGATCATGATCAAAACCGTCGTAATACTGGCAAGAATCATCATTGACAATAGCTACCATTGACAGCTAATAGGTCAAAACGACTTATTTAGAACGATGTCCCGAGATTGACATGGATTTTTCCCTCTAAGGCAGAGCGTCCTTCGGCAAGTCCGTAATCCATCCGTAGCAATCCGCCCTTCGATTCAAGTCGCATACCGAATCCGTAACCCACACGGAGTGGGTCGAAAACGGTGGACTGATCTACTTGGGTGACTGTTCCTAGGTCGGTGAACACAAAGAACTGCGATGTGCGCCCCACCAACAGACGGTATTCGATGTTCGCATAGACGCGGCGCGGACCAAAAAACCAATCTTCGTCGTAACCGCGCAAGGTATTCGCCCCACCGAGATAAAAAAGCTCAGTCGGCGGAACGTTATCTCCCCACGCTGCGGCCCCGTGCAAACCGAGCGCGATTACCTGCCGCCGCCATGTCGGGAAGTAACCTCGCAGATCAACCCACAGTTTTCGCAGCTTGAAATCCCCTCGTGAAAACTCAAACGCTACACTGTCGAGGCGTCCGCGGGTTGGATTCAGAAAGTAATCCCTGCTGTCGCGGGTCAGTCCTAAAGTCACACCGTACTTCACACCGCTTTGCGATGCTGGATCTTCTACATCTGTGATTAGCGGGGGAATGGACGGGGAGATGGCAGGGAGAAGGGTGGCTCCTGTGGGAAATCCGATCCGTTTATAGGAGAACCCCAGCGAACCTTCAAATAAACGTCGGAAGCGCGCGCCAACGGTCACGGAGGCGGCATTCTCATTTGACTCAGCATCGGTAAACTGGTTTCGCTGTTTCAGCTGCGAGTATTCGACACCGATTTTAATCGGCTTTCCAAACGCCCACGGTTCGGTGTAACCTATCTTTAACGTTTGAAGTAAGCCAGATTTCCACAGAAAATTAACTCTCCGTCCTGTCCCCAGAAGATTGGTCTCTATCGCTTCAATCACGCCTGTCAGTTGGGGGGCACCTTCAAACTCTGTAGTCGGTGGAGCATAGCCGATGACACCGCTGAATCTGCCAGTCCGCGCCTCTGTCACCTTTGCATTGAAAATAACCTCGTCCGGCCTTTTGCCTTCTTCAAGCAGAGCTGGACTGACCTCGTAGAAATAGCCGATGTTCACCAAGCGGTGGAAACTCTGATCGACCTTGCGCTGATCGAAAACATCACCCACCCGAACTGGCAGCTCGCGGAGGACCACTTCAGGCTTTGTCTTCTGTAGACCGGTCAGTTTTACCTCCCCAATCCGAACCTGATTTCCCTCACGGATTTGCAGGTGTAGATCGACTGTTCCCCGTTCCTCTGACAGATGGAAGTTGGTCGGCTCGATTTCTGCCTTGGGATAGCCGCGCTCGCTATACAAGATTAGGATTTTGTCAATGCCACCCTCAAAAACGACATGGCTAAAAGGCGTTCCTTTCCGTAAACCAAGTGCACGACGGAGGTCACCGGTCGAGAGCAGATGATTCCCTTCGATTGTAATCTCGCCTGTGCGAACCCGTGTTCCTTCGTAGATATGAAGGTGAATATGCACCTGATCGGGAGGGATGGTTGTGACATCGGGTTCGATTGACGCGAATACAAACCCATCTTCACGGTATTTTTCCAGCACCCTATTGAGTCCGGTGACCATTTCCTCGGCAAGGTAGGGCTGCCCTACATCAATACCGATCAGCTGGGACAGCTGCTTCCGATCAAGGTGATCAATCCCTTCAAAGGTAATCCGACGAATCAGGTGGGGCTTTTCGGCGTTATCGGTGGAGTCAAGGGGAGACTGTTCTGAATCGCCAATTACGCACGGGGAAAGGAGTAGGCAGAATAACATGGGAAAGGTGAAGGAAATTCGGCGAAATGGATTCACAACGACCTATCTTCCCCCTAGGCGGAAGATCCGCCCCACCATACCACGCAGTTAATGGAACCCGTAGGCGGGGCATCTTGCCCCGCTTACCGGGTGTAGTGGTGCCGTGGGTGGGAACCCCTGCCTCGCCTACGTTTTCTATTTCAAGATCAGCATCTTCCGTGTGGCGGAATAGTCACCCGCGTCCAACTGATAGAAATAGACACCGCTTGCGACCTGCTCACCACTTTGGTTTCTGCCGTCCCAATAGACCGCTCTGGACCGATGTTGGTAGACCCCTGCGCGTTGATAACCGACATCGAAGGCGCGGACGAGCCCGCCACTTTCATCATGAATCGTCAAGGTAACAAAAGCGTCGTCTGCCAATAGATACGGAATCCATGTCTCTGGATTGAATGGGTTGGGGTAGTTTTGTAACAACGCAGTCGCTTTTACTGCACCCAGTGGAAGATGAATCAAGTCGGTATCCGCAGACACGGCAAGTTCACAGTCGATTTCTATATTCACTTTCAAATCTGGGTTCTGCTCTATCAACGGACACAGCACGGAGGCGTTTTCAATCGGATTGATTTTAAGCCTCAGCCCTTTTAAGTTCGTTAAGCCCACCAACGGTGAGATGTCCGTGATGTTGTTGTCCGAAAGAATCAGCGTTGTCAGGTCAATCAAGCCCGCCAACGATGAGATGTCCGTGATGTTGTTGTTCGAAAGAATCAGCGTTGTCAGGTCGATCAAGCCCGCCAACGGTGAAATGTCCGTGATGTTGTTGCCCGAAAGATTCAGCTCTGTCAGGTCAATCAAGCCCGCCAACGGTGAGATGTCCGTGATGTTGTTGTCCGAAAGAATCAGCGTTGTCAGGTCAATCAAGCCCGCCAACGGTGAGATGTCCGTGATGTTGTTGTCCGAAAGAAACAGCCGCCCCAGCCGGGTCAAACCACTCAACGCCGAGATGTCCGTGATGTTGTTGTTCCCAAGATTCAGCCCTTTTAGGCTGATCAAGCCCGCCAACGGTGAGATGTCCGTGATGTTGTTGCCCGAAAGAATCAACTCTGTCAGGTTTGTCAAGCCCGCCAACAGTGAGATGTCTGATATATTGTTGCCAGCAAGATTCAGCCTTATCAGGTTTGTGGCGTGTTCAAGCCCTGTCAAATCGCTGATGTTGGGTCCTCCGTGAAGTGCGGTCACTGTCTTCATATCCGCCGCAACGATGATGGTATCGCTCGTTTTTCTGCCTAACGCCTTTTCAATCGCAGCGCGGAGGTTAGGATCGGGGATGTCCAGCGGGGCATCAAACAGAACCGTAACGCCTCTGCTCTGGAGTGCAGGGATATAGGTGGTGAACGATTCGGGACTCAGCGGGTTGCCTTGCACCCCCACCGTGTTTCCGGCATCCAATCCGGTATTGGCGACCAACGGCGATATATCCGTGATGCTATTCTGCTGAAGTTGCAGGTATTCCAAGTTGGTCAACCCTAACAAAGGGGAAATAGCCGAGATATTGTTTTTAGCAAGATTCAGCGTTTTCAGGTTGGTCAAGCCTGATACAGCAGAGATGTCCGATATATTGTTGCTACCAAGATTCAGCGTTGTCAGGTTGGTCAAGCCCGATACAGCGGAGATATCCGATATGTTGTTGTTAGAAAGATCCAGATATGTCAGGTCGGTCAAGCCCGATACAGTGGAGATATCCAATATGTTGTTGCTACCAAGATTCAGCGTTTTCAGGTTGGTCAAGCCCGACACCGCAGAGATGTCCGATATATTGTTGCTACCAAGATTCAGCGTTGTCAGGTTGGTCAAGCCCGACACCGCAGAGATGTCCGGTATATTGTTGTAATTAAGCACTAGCGTTGTCAGATTGGTCAAGCCCGACACCGCAGAGATGTCCGATATATTGTTGCCATTAAGATCTAGGTATTCCAAGTTGGTCAACCCTAACAAAGGGGAAATAGCCGAGATATTGTTGTAATTAAGCAACAGTGTTGTCAGGTTGGTTGCATGTTCAAGCCCAGTTAAGTTGCTTATATTTATATTCCGCGCATCGAGACGGGTCAACGTTGCTATTTCCGATGGATTAATTCGATCCGCCGATGCTTTGCCGAGAGCCTCACTAATCTTTGCCCGGAGATTAGGATCGGGGATGATAACTCCCTGTCTTCCCACGATTGTAAAAGTCACCGGCTGCGCAATTTCAGGGACAGATACCTCAACGATGCGCGTTCCCAGATCTGTTCCCAAGGTCAGCGTACTCTCCGCTCGACCGTTTCTATCGGTGTTCGTGAAAGTTGTACTGAGCGTTCCACTGCCGGCGGTGAGGGTAAATGTGACCGGGACCCCTTCAAAGCCGCCACCGCTACTAGCTTGTGCTTCAACGATAATAGGCACTGATGCAGCGGGAGCGATATGTAGGTCTTTTGACCTTTTCACCAGCTTCGTAAGTGTTCGTTTATTAAAAGAGACTTGAACGCCTCGAGCTTGCAGTGTTGGGACATGGGTGTTGATTGATGTGTAGCTCAAGGGATTTCCCTCCACACCTAGGACTCTCAGTTGAGGTAATCCTGTCAACACTGATAGATCCGATATAGTGTTGTTATACAGCGACAATTCTTCTAGGCGGTTCATGTCTGCCAACGCCGATATATCCGATATATTGCTGCTATTAAGATTCAACGTTTCTAGGTGGTTCAAGCCTAACAAAGGGGAGATGTCCGATATTGGGTTGTGCCCAAGAATCAAGGATCTCAGGTTGGTTAGGCTTGCTATGGGGGAGATGTCTGATATATTGTTGTCAGCAAGCTTCAACGTTTCTAGGTGGTTCAAGCCTAACAAAGGGGAGATGTCTGATATTGCGCTGTGACTAAGCGATAGCGTTGTCAGGTGGTTCAAACCCGACAAAGGGGAGATGTCCGATATATTGCTGTACTGAAAATTCAGGTATGTCAGGTTTGTCAAACCCGACAAAGGGGAGATGTCCGATATTGGGTTGTCATAAAGATTCAAGTATGTCAGGTCGGTTAGGCTTGCTATGGGGGAGATGTCTGATATTAAGTTGTTAGAAAGACCTAGCCGCTTTAAGTGCGGTCTACCTGTTGAGACTGCCGATACGATCTCGACCAAATCTGTTATAGCGTTATGTGAAAACGAAAGTGATAATAGACCTAGGTCAGGGCGTTCTGAAAGTATCGATGCTACGCTTTTCCCTTCATGATCTGCAAGCTCTATCCCCCAGCCGGTGGATAGCGGATTATCTATTAGTATACTTTCGGGTGAATCCGATTCAAGATCAAAGGAATAAGAACCCGTATTTCCATTGGCATCAATAGCTGTAATACGAATCGGGTGCCGAGTGGGGATTGACAGACTCGTGTTCGCAGACGGTATAACGCCATCGTAGCTAAACTCCACAATAGTATCCGTTTCCCCTGCTAACCCCTGACATGCCTTCACTTCTGGAATACCAACAGTTCCAAAATACTTGGGTGAGAGTGTTGGTGGTGTCAGCACGGATAGCCTGACTTGACGAAGCCCCTTAGCATCGCTCACTTTGAGTTTGATAGAGACATTCTTCGCTCCTGCCGGGTAGCTCTGCGGCGAAATTAGTTCGATAGTGGGCCTCGTATCTTCAGGGTGAACATTCGGGTTGAAGTAGGGATGCACGGACAAATATTCAGCACTGCAAGCGGATAATTGATTCTGTGAAGATCCATAGGACATAATGTAGTTATCATTGCTGAAATCGTGGTCCAGTCCGAAGGCATGTCCGAGTTCATGGGCTAATATTTTCCATGGCGAATCGTTCTCAACTGTCACAATTCCGCTATATTTTCCTGTCCTGCCTCCGCCAGCTCTGGTATTCTGGCTAATGTCAACCAAAACAACGTAAATGTTCGTCTCCCAATAATCAAATCGCTGTATAATATCGGCTTCCACAATACCGAGTATTTCGTCAGAACTACCAACATAGTGACTATCGGGGTGCCCCCCGTCCATACGGTGAATCATCGGTTCGCCTTGGGGATCGGTTTCCACGCGGAAGGTGATATTGCCGTGGCCATGCAACCGCATCTCCCTGGCATAGAAGTCTTGAACCAAAAGGATATCTGTTTTCATCTGCTGAACCACTTCGGCGCGATACGGCCGATCATTGGGTAGATAGTAGATTAGCCGCACGGTGCGCGGTTCGCCGACGTTCAAATTCGCCGCAGAGGTGCGAGCATAGCGACGGTTGGGGAATTGGTCGGAATACCGTTTGTCTGGTTGCTTTGAATCCTCCGTGCCGAGAGTCCGAAACCGATGAAATTGGGACTGACCATCAATAACATCGCCAAAAAGTGTCCCGTTTTCCCCGGCTGGCGGTGAGTGTGCAAGACAGGCAGGATTGAATGTGCCGCAGGTGAGATAGATTATTATCGGATACAGGGCGAAACGAAAAAATTGTTGTTTCATAGATTTATCGCCTTTTCGGTTGGAAATGTGTGAAATATGATTTGAAAGTGGGCGGGGCAGGTCGCTTTGGATCCCGATTTATGCCGATTCATCGGCATCCTCGACAGGTCGGGATCGGGGATCCCCGCCTACAGAATGGCACTGCCCTACCTACAAGGTGTGGAGCTTTGCGGTTTAATTTTCGTCAACCGGTGTGAATCCCAAGACGGTCTTCCTGTCCTCATCTGCCCCTTGCTGCAAAAACGTGGCCTTCACCGGCATTCCAACCTTTATCGTTTCAGGGCGAAGCGTATCAACGCCTTCAATCTGTGCGACCACCCGCGGTCCCTCTACCAACTCAACCGCTCCCGAACAGTATGGGTTGTTCCGGTCATATCCCTCCGCGATCATTGCAGGAGGTCCAATCGAGATACAGGTAAAGGCAACGAGGCGTCCCTCGCCCTTTGTTTCCACCCACTCCATGTTTGAGCCCTGGCATTTGGCACAGATAACACGTGGCGGCACAAAAAGGGCACCGCACCCGATGCACCGAGCGCCCATCAGTTTCTCTTCCTCTAGAAACCGCTCAAACTGGTAATCGCCTATCAATCTGTCCGCCACAGTTATCTCCTCTCCAGAATGGTAAACGTACAGGTGCCACCGGTTCCGCCTAAATTGTGAGCAGCACCAATGCGCAGGTCCTCGATCGGCACACCTCTGTCCCCTGCTTTGTGCCTCAACTGTTCCCATACCTCTATCAATTGCGCTGCACCCGTTGCCCCGACCGGATGCCCCTTACACTTGAGTCCTCCGGACGTATTAATCGGCTTCTCGCCATCTAACCTTGTTAAACCGTCTGCTACCGCTTTGTGCCCCTCGCCCGGCTTAAAAAATCCGAGGTCTTCAATATGGAGGAGTTCTGCAACCGAGAAGCAATCGTGCACCTCCGCAAACTGAATATCGTCCGGCGTCAACCCTGACATTTCGTAAGCCTCCTTGGCCGCATATCGCGTCGCTTCAAAGTATGTCAGATCATCGGCAGCGTTAAGCCCCCGTCCACTTGCCTGACCAACCCCAGCGACATATAACGGGTCATCGGTAAAGTGCTTGGCGAGTTCCTCCCCAACCAACAGGATGCACGCCGCGCCATCGCTGATTGGACAGCAATCGAAAAGGTGCATGGGCCACGCAATCGCAGGATTTGCGATTGGGTCACGCAGGAAATCCTTCTCATCGCTCCAATCTGGCACCGCACCGCCTTTCTCTTTCGCCCGTTTAATCTTAGACCCCATAATATCACGGATTGTCGCTTTATACTGTGCCTTGGGATTCAATGGCGCATTGTCGTGACTCTTGATGGTAATGTCCATCAGGTTTTCACGTGACGCACCATATCTCTCAAAATATGCCGTAGCGATCGCCCCGAAAACACCCGGAAACGTAAAGCCTGCCTTTCGCTCGTACGGGATTGCCGCCAGAGCCAAGCCCTCGGCGACCGTCTCGGTGCTCCCTTTCGACATATCCTCGACACCACCGACCAAGACCACATCGTAGAAGCCGGAGGCGATGGCAAAAACGCCCTCTCGAAAAGCGAGCGCACTTGAAGCACATGCGCCTTCAATCCGTGTCGCCGGTTTGGGAACAAGACCAAGAGAATCCGAGAGGATCGCGCCCCAATGGGACTGATGTGCAAAAAAGTCGTTTGTAAAATTGCCAACGTATAACGCATCAATGTCGGCTGCATCGAGCCCCTTGTCCACAGAGCTGCTCATTTCAACGAACGCTTCGGCAAACAGATCCTTTGAGTCCCGATCCTTAAACATATTGAACGCCGACATTCCCGCACCGACCATCGCAACGCCACGTGCTAACTTCCGTTTCTTATTCATATCAATCTCCTTTTTACATTATCAAATCACCTGACTTGCTTTTCCTGCCCAATACTTTTCTCGCAATTCTCGCTTGAGGATTTTTCCGTAGTTATTCTTGGGTAGGTCCTCCACAAAATCAATTGACTTCGGTCGTTTATAACGGGCGATATGATCTGAGCAAAAATCGATTAGTTCCTGTTCTGTGATCTCTCTCTCAGGCACAAGCGAGACAACTGCTTTTATTGATTCGCCCCACGTTGGATCTGGAACACCGATAACAGCGACCTCTCGGACAGCGGGATGCTGGACAATGACCTCCTCAATTTCCCGTGGATAGATGTTTTCCCCTCCGCTGATAATCAGGTCCTTTGACCGATCCATCAAAAAGAGGTAGCCAGATTCATCAATATATCCCACGTCTCCGGTATGCAGCCATCCATTTCGCAAAGTTTCGGCGGTGGCTTCAGGATCTCGCCAGTAGCCTTTCATCACCAGATCAGAGCGTGTAATAATCTCCCCCATCTCACCGGGCGGAAGTTCGTTATCATCGGCATCGACAATCTTCACTTCGACATCGGTGCGCGGGATGCCCGCTGATGCGAGTCGCTTCATCTGATCCGGATTTCCATCAAGGACATGGTCATCATGAGAGAGATAGGTGATGGTCATGGGAGATTCCGCCTGGCCATAAAGTTGGACAAGACAAGGACCTAGTTTTTCCATCGCCTGCATCAGATCTTCAACCAACATCGGTGCACCGCCGTAGTTTAACGCCTTCAATGAACCGTGATCGTATTTGTCCACCGCCGGGCTGTCTATCAACAGTTTGATCATGGTCGGCGCAGCGAACATATTTGTCACACGGTACGCCTCTATCGTTTTCAGCACCTGTTCCGGATCAAAGGACTTTGCCTCCAGAATGATGTTAGCCGCCGCCTTGCCGACGTTAGGCAGCGCGTAGCACCCGCTTCCATGCGATAGGGGAGCGGCGTGGAGTGCGACATCGTTGGGACCAAATCCCGGACACATGTCAGCATAGAAGTTCATCGTCATGCCAAGTAGATTACGGTGCGTCAGCATCGCACCTTTGGGTTGACCCGTCGTCCCGGAGGTATAAAAGAGCCACGCCACATCATCGGGTGCAACATCCGCATCTTCAAACTGATCCGATTCGGCGGCTAGCACGCTCTCGTAATTCAAAAACGGTTCCTGTGCTTCGGACACGCTGATAATACAATTGACTTGTGGAATGGCGTCACGGATGTCGCTGATTGCCTCGTTGAATTCAGGTGAGATGATCGCTACTTTGGCTTCGGAATGGTTGATGATAAAGGCAAACTCTCTGGGGTGTAGCCGGAAATTAATAGGTATAGTCCCGCAACCCGCCTTGAAGCAAGCAAACATCGACTCCAACATTTCAGGGCAGTTATACATCAGCACCGCCACGTTATCTCCCTGTCGGACACCGAGGCTGTTCAGTCCATTTGCCAGACGATTGGCTCGTGCGTTAAATTCGGCATATGTCGATGCCTTGGAGCCGTATGCAATTGCAAGGTTTTCAGGAAAACTTCGAGCAGATTTTGTCAGCAGGCTACCGATATTCATGACTGCCCCCGTCACTTTTTGCAATCAATCATCCTACACTACTTCCAGCACAGATCCCGCCGTTGCCTCATCGCGAGAGGCTTTGACCTCAATTTTATCTGTATCCGCCTGATTAAAGATTCTAACAACGACCACATCTCCTCCGATTTGGCATCGGATGGCGTTCCCAACTACTAATACAGAGTCTGGATTCCATACAAACTCTAGGCGTTTGGCATAAGCCGCTAGGGCGGCGAGAATAGTTGCTTCAGTGGTTCCACCCTCAAGGAGAGTTGTACGTCCAACGTGTGCTGCTTCGCTTACTGCACCCGCTAAACGATCCTGCTCTGATTCATGTGTCCGCTGACTCTCCCGTTTTTCATTGCGTAACACCATATAGAAGATGCCCCCCAACAGAATAACAAACCCGGCTGTAATAAATACCACAGTCAGTCGTGCCTCTTCCTTGCGAAGATCCTCGCGGTGATGTGGATAGAACGCATCGTGTGAGTGCGCCGGATATACCGAGAGCGTTAAACAGGCCAGCATGAAAAACCCAACAGCAAAACATAATTTTTTGGTCATCAAATTGACTCCTCTGTGTCCCTCTACCATCGAAGAGAAAGATAAGAATAGGACGAAATTCAGTATATCATACTATGGCAAGAATAATCAATTGCAATGTGGAGAGCTTTTTGATGTCCACCATTAAGTGGAAAGCGATAAATACGCTGTTGAAAGCCCTTGAGAGATATGCTATACTAACCGCGGAGAGGCAAGATCTGAGGAAACGAGGACAACCCGTGAACCCTTGGCTCAAAGAAAAGAGGGAAAAATACTTACGTGGCTGGGACCGGCAGGCGACAATTGTCTTGATTGGCGCGTCTGTAATATTGACATTGTACCGCTTTATCGGGCGCAGAAGGGTCTTTACACAGTACTTTGGAAAGTTTTTCATTCATCATCCGCTCAGGAGAATTTTTCCATACTTCTATTGGTTCTGGATGAGTGCGGTCACGTTGTTGTTGCTGCCAGTTCTCGTGGTCAAATTTGGCATAAAGGATAAAGTCCGTGACTACGGCTTTCACTTGACTAGCGGAAAGTTGGGTTGGGGATTTGTCCTCGGTGGCTGGCTACTCATGCTGCCGCTGATTGCCCTCGTCCTACAGATTTTTCCTGCCTTTCAACAGAAATATCCACTTGCTCCTATTGCTGGAATCAACTGGAAAGTGTTTATTGCGTACGAAATTTCTTACGGCGTTTACATGTTCTGCTGGGAGTTCTTTTTCCGTGGCTTTATGCTTTTCGGATTGGAGAAACGGTTTGGCAATTACAGCATCCTCATTCAGACTATCCCGTTCGTTGTCAAGCACGGCACGAAACCATTTCCGGAGGCGATGGGGTCAGTTTTTGCAGGGCTTGTGCTAGGCGTCCTCGCTCTGGAAACACGGTCTTTTATCTACGGCGCCGCAATCCATTGGCTTGTCGCCATGTCAATGGATATCCTCGCCCTTGCGTGGAAGTGAGGAGAAGTGATGAAAGTGGTTACCGCACAAGAGATGCGCCAAATCGATCAGCAGACCATTGAGGAAATTGGTATTTCCGGTGCCGTGCTGATGGAACATGCGGGGACCGCTGTTGTCCGCACCATCCGCCAGCATTTTCCTGAATGCCAGCGTATCGCGGTTATCGTTGGCAAAGGAAACAACGGTGGCGATGGACTGGTCGTCGCCCGACAACTTGCGCTCGCCGGTCAACCGATTCAGATTTTTCTCGTTTCGCCTCCAGAGAGTTTCGCGGGCGATGCGCTGACCAACTTGCAGATTGCACAGAATCTGGATCTGTCGATGGCATCAATTCTTTCTGAGGAGGAACTAGAAGCGGCGAAAAGTCAAATTGCGTCTTCCGATCTTATCGTCGATTCTATTTTCGGCACTGGGTTGCGTGGCGGCGTGGGTGGCTTTATTGGGGAAGTCATCGACTTTATTAACAAAATGGGAAAACCGGTGGTAGCCATCGATCTTCCGTCCGGACTATCGGCAGACACCGGCATCGCAGAAGGAGCCTGCATCGAAGGGACGCACACAGTCACGATAGGACTTCCCAAACGGGGAAATCTTATCCATCCAGGGGCAACCTTCACAGGCACACTAGAGGTTGCTGACATCGGTTTCCCTCCAAGCGTTATTGACGCCCAAAGTATTCAGATTAACTGGACACAATCATCTGATGCGGCGCAGCTCTTACCACCGCGCCCAACACATTCGCACAAAGGTACCTATGGACGGGTTTTTGTCGTCGCCGCCTCCACCGGTATGACAGGTGCTGCTGCCTTGACGAGCGCAGGAGCATTGCGCGTTGGCGCAGGCTTGGTGACGCTTGGGGCTCCAAAAAGTCTTAACGCAATTTTGGAGATGAAACTCACCGAAGTGATGACGCTCCCGCTGCCCGAAACAGCGGAGGGGTCGTTGGCGTTGGACGCAAAATCACACATCATTGAAGCTGTTGAACGGACCAAATCGGTTCTCGCGGTTGGACCTGGACTTTCACAGCACCCCGAAACTGTTGCACTCGTTCACAGCTTAATCCGCGAAAGCGATGTCCCAACCGTGATCGACGCCGATGGGATAAACGCGCTTTCAAAATCGACAGATATCCTTTCATCACTGTCGCCTCAAACAGTGCTCACGCCTCATCCGGGCGAAATGGCGAGGCTCATCGGTGGAACCGTCGAAGCGTTGGAACGGGATCGGATTGGAATCGCCCAACAATTCGCAGGGACACACAACGTTACGCTGGTCCTCAAGGGTGCACCGACGGTCATCGCACGCGGAAATGGAGACGTGTGGATTAATTCAACCGGAAATGCCGGTATGGCGACCGGTGGCATGGGAGATATACTAACAGGGCTTATTGCGGGGTTGATCGCACAAAAAGTATCCCCGTTTGATGCCGCCGTGTTAGGTGTCTACCTCCACGGACTTGCAGGCGATATCGTCGCCGAATCGGTGGGAATGCATGGATTAATGGCGGGCGATGTATTGAATAACGTGCCCAAAGCGATAAAACTGTGCGAAGCACGGCCTCAAGAATGACAGCATAGAATCCGATCATCTATAACCAGCAGAAACCGTAACACACAAAAAAGAAAGGATCAGCTATGAAAATTATTACCCATCTGAGCGAAGAACAACTCGCAACTGCTCGCGCGATCGCCCCTGATGTCAATTTCGTGGCACCAGCAACGGACGAAGAAATGCAACGTGAGATTGAGGACGCGGACGCCATTTTTGCAGGCGTGACACCCGAACTCATCCGTCGCGCCAAGAAACTCCGTTGGATTCAAACTGGAGGCGTTGGCGTTGAAGGTCTTAGATTTCCTGAGTTAATCAATAGTGATATTGTCCTCGCAAACGCGCGTGGAACAACCGCGGTCAACATCGCAGAACATGTCATGGGGCTTATCCTCGCTTTCACACGCACATTGAATATTACGATTAAGCGCCAGATGGAGAAGGTCTGGGAAAGCCGTGCGAATATGCCAGTGCTTGAAATTGCCGGGGAGACAATCGGTATCCTTGGTCTTGGCAGTATCGGATTAGAGGTTGCCAAACGCGCGACCGCTTTTGATATGCGCATCCTTGCGGTCGATCCGACACAGACACAGAAGCCTGATTACGTCGAATCACTCTGGAAAACCGATGGGCTGCACGATATGCTAAGTCAATCGGATTGGGTTGCCATCTGCTGCCCGCTGACGACCGAGACAGAGGGCATCATGGGTGCGGCTGAATTTCGCGCGATGAAATCAACGGCATTCCTGATTAATATTGCGAGAGGAAAAATTGTCAATCAAGCCGAATTGGTTGAAGCACTGCGAGCGAAAGAACTCGCCGGGGCTGGGCTTGACGCTCTGGAACCAGAACCACTCCCACAGGACAGTCCGCTTTGGGAGATGGAAAACGTCATTGTCACACCGCATCACGCCGGTCAATCCCCGAAAGCACCCAATCGGGTATTTGAACTCTTCTGTGAAAATCTCAAGTGCTTCGTCGCTGGTGAACCGTTGATTAATGTGGTTGATAAAACACGGTGGTATTAAGACGGAGAAACCGAGAGGGAGATCCCTCTAACATGGGAAATGAAACACTACCAACAATTGCAATCACGACCGGCGATCCGTCGGGTATTGGTCCGGAGGTTGTGCTCAAAGCATTGGCGGATCGGGAGTTATTAAACTCCGCTCGCTGGACGGTCATCGGCGATGCAGCCATCCTAAGCATGGTGGGAGAGCAGATCGGTCTGGAGCCACCGAACTGTATTGTCCAAGATAGCGCAGCAATCTCTGCTCAATGGTCCTGTGATAAGACGGCGCGGCAACCTGTCGAAACGGCACAGGTCTGTCTGCTAGACTTACGGCAACTGGAGCCTTCCCAGTTTGCTGTAGGAAAACTCAATGCCGCCTGTGGTCGTGCTGCCCTTGAATATGTCCGTATGGCAACGCAGCTCTGTCTTGATGGTCAGGCAGATGCCATGGTTACTGCACCTTTGAATAAGGAAGCAGTGTCTTTAACGGGTCAGAGTTTCACGGGTCATACAGAATTTATCGCTGATTTGTCCGAAGCAGCCGACTCACGGATGTTGCTCGTCAATGATCACCTCCGGGTCATTCACGTCTCCACCCACTGCTCGCTGCGGAATGCCTGTGAGTTAGACCCTCCTAGAATCCTGCGTACCATTCAACTCGGTAATGAAGCACTTCAATCGCTCGGCTTTGACCGACCCAGAATTGCTGTGTGTGGTCTCAATCCGCACGCAGGCGAAAATGGTCTATTCGGAACCGAAGATCTTGAGCTAATCGTCCCTGCAATCCAAGCAGCCCAAGATATGGGAATGGTGTGCGAGGGGCCGTTCCCTGCCGACACAATCTTCATACAGGCGGTCAGGGGTGCATATGACCTAGTGGTAGCAATGTACCACGACCAGGGACATGTGCCCATGAAACTGCTAGACTTTGAAAACACCATCAACGTTTCCCTAGGACTTCCCATTGTTAGAACATCTGTCGATCACGGCACAGCGTTCGATATTGCAGGAAAAAACCAAGCAGACCCTAGTAGTATGAAGGCCGCGATGAAACTAGCAGTGACGATATTCCAGAACCGGCGCAAAGAGAATGGTGATGCAGTAAAAGGGGGACAAGACCGATGAAATCATTAAAGTCAATGCTATTTCGCTACCGACTCCTGATGTTGATACTTTCAATCGTAGCGTCTACGATTGCGGCGGGGAGCGAACAGGTGCGCGAGGCAATTCAAAAAGACTACCGTAACGTCCTCAAGGAGGAGAAGTCTGAAAAACAGATCAAGAAGCATCGAGACTTGGTCAACATGTGGAAAGAGAAAGGCCATCTCGAAGATCTGATTTCCCTTTATGAAACCGATGCGGAAACAGAACGTGCCAACGCAGGTCTACACTATGGCCTAGGTTACGCTTACGCCAACCAAGGGCGAATAGACACGACGCAAACTGCGATTCTCTTTGAAAAAGCCGCAGCGCGATTTGAGCGGACCATCGCGCTTGACCCAACCCTGTCGCAGGCACATTTTAGCCTCGGTGCGGTCTATCAAGCACAGAATAAGCTGGAACTCGCAGCCCAAGCGATGGAGACATGCTTGAAATTGAATCCTAAGTATTATCCCGCCTACTATCGGCTTGGCGAAATTCAACTCGCACAAGATAACGCCGATGCTGCGCTTGAGTCGTTTCAAACTGCCCAGAAAATGAACTCAAAATGGGCGCGTCCTTACTACGGTATAGGATCGGCTCATTTCAGACTCGAGAACGATAATGCTGCCAGAGCAGCACTTGAGGAAGCAATAAAGCGCGATCCTAAATTTGCCCCCGCCCATTTCAAATTTGGGCTAGTCCTCGCAAAAGAAGGCTTTTTCAACGAGGCATGGCGGGCATACGAAACGGGCAAGCAATACCAACCCTATACAATCGAGAACCTGTACGAACTGGGCACGATCTTCGTCCAATCGGGGAACCAAGTGGGAGCAATCGACATATTTCGGCGTATTATCGACAGCATAGATTCAACACACACCGCCGTGCTTCTCCAACTTGGTGAACTCTATTACGCCACCGGCGAGGAAGCGGCTGCAATTGAATACTATAAGCGAGCAATCGAGACAGATCCATCACTCAAAAACTACTTCATTGAGCAACTCACACCTTATCGCGCAGGGTTGATGGGAAGGAAAGAGGCAACATCTATCCTCAAGCGGTTTTTGGCGGTGCTGCCCGATGATCCACGAGCAACCTTCCATTACGCTCAAATCGAAGCTGACACGGGCAATCTAACGGCTGCTATCCAATACTATGAAAAGACCCTAGCCTTGATTGGCTATCAGGAGACTCAACCGGATATCAAGTTCGCACCGGAGCACCTGCTAGACACCTATAGGTTTTTAGGAGACGCCTATTACCAACAGGAAAATCATGAACAGGCAAGAGCCGCCTATAGGCGTACAATTGAATTGGATCCGGCGCTGGAACGGTATTTCTTTAGTCAGGGCAAATCCGTCTTCGACGCCGAGCAATTTGATTTGGCAGTTGAGCCTTTCAGCAAATTCCTGCTCATCTATCCGGAAGATGTCGAGGCTTCGTATCTGCTTGGACGCAGTTACGAAGCATTGGGCGACACCGAAAATGCACTGCGCCTTTATGACCGTACCCGTCAACTTGATCCAAACCATACAGATGTCCTAATGCGTTCAGCGCAAATCTATAAGTGGCAGAAAGACCCACAGAACGCGCTAACAATGCTAACAAAGTTAATAGCAATCGAACCAACGAATGCTGAGGCGTACTATCTTGCCGGCATATTGTATCTTGAATCAGGACACTCTAAGAAAGCACTCGATGCCTTCTCGGAAACCGTCCGCCTAGATGTGAACCGCCTTGATGCTCATTATCGAATCGCGGCTTTGTATGAACAACAGGGGGATATTGATAACACCATCAAACAGTATGAGACAATCATCGGACTCGATTCATCTAGGGCGGATCCGTTCCTTCGCTTAGGTGCGCTATATCTTCGCCGAGGCGATAAAGATAGCGTCATCCGCGTGTATGAGCCGGGATTAGAAATTGAACCGGACCATCCGCATGCACAGTACAACCTCGGAATAATTTTTGAAGAACGCGACGAGGTTCAGAAAGCTATCAAGCACTTTGAACTCGCCAACCGATACGACGACGGAAATTTTGATTGGCACTTCCGCTATGCCCGTTTACTAGACCGCTATGCCGAAACGTTGGAAGATTACGACACCCATGCAGCAATGGCGGTTGACGAATATGACAAGACCATCAATCTGAAAGATGACTATGGCCCCGCCTATCTCTATCGTGGGTTAATTACCCGTCGTTACAAGCAAATTGGTGATACACTCTACCGATATGGCCAGATTGTGGAGGACTTCAAGAGAGCGATTGCCCTAGAACCGAACAATTCTGATGCGCTCTACTATCTCGGCATGACGTACGTAGATCTAGATCAACGCGCAGAAGCCAAAGAGATACTGCTGAAAACCCTTCAATTCAAGAAAAAGTACAAAGGCATATACCTGCAGCTTGGACTGATTGCGGAAGGTGAGGGCGACCATGCCAAAGCAATTACTCATTTTGAGAAGGAATTGGAAATTGATCCGGAGTCTGTTAGAGCCTATCAACGGCTTGGCGATCTATATAGCAGCTATAGCACGGAGTTTGGACGCGCCAAAGCAACACTAGAGAAAGCGTTGGAGTTACAGCCGAACCATGTTTCAACGCTGCTGAATTACGCAAGCACACTCTACTATCTAGATCAACTCGGTGCGGCGACGGAGCAGTTTGAAACGGTGATTCAGATAAATCCTAAGAATTTGACGGCAAACTATAATCTTGCCTTGATGTATGAATACACCGGCAAAACGCAGCAAGCAATTAATCGATGGAAGAAATTCCTTGAATTGAACCCACCCGCCGAGTGGAAAGCAGATGCCGAACAACACTTACGAGAACTTCAACCGTAAACGGGGAGCGGCTGCCCCTTAGTTCATTAGTTCAAGAGTTCACTAGTACATTAATGAATTGATGGACTAATGAACCAATTTAGTCGCTGTTATACCTACAACGGGTAGGTGAACAATAACGAGATACGGAGGGAAAAATTTATGTCGAAATTACAGGTTGCCTTAATCGGCTGCGGTGGACGTGGTCTAGGGCATGTACGGGTTCTCCAAGAATTTGATGATGTAGACATGGTCGCTGTTTGTGATCCGATTGAGGCAGCGCGAAATGCCGCCGGCGATGAGTTCAACATAGCGGGGCGTTATGCCAGTGTTGATGAGATGTTAAACGCGGAGTCGCTGGATGCGGTATTTGTCGCAACACCGGCACACCTGAATGGGGAGGCAGCGTTGCCCTGTCTAGAACGCGGCGTCAACACCCTGATGGAGAAACCGCCGGGAATGAGTGTTGCGGAAACGACCGCTTTGCGCGATGCTGCCGCCCGCACAGGCGCGAAAGGTATGGTCGGTTGGAACCGCCGTTTCCATCCGATCATCGTCAAAGCGCGAGAGATGGTTGAAGCACGCGGCTCCGTCACACAGCTTATCGGTGAGTTCCACAAAAGTGTAACTGGATTCATAAAATCAGGACGCTTTCCCGAACATCTGATGGACAACCTGTTTCTCGAAACACCGATACACGCGCTCGATATTGTTCGCGCCATTGCCGGAGCGGAGGTCGAGGAGGTACATAGCGTCGTACGCCGCACAATCTCCGACTACAAAGATGTCCACGCCGCACTCATCCTCTTTGAGAACGGTTGTGTTGCACACCTTGCTGCTAACTACACCACGGACGCTCGCCTCGAACGTTATGAGATTCACGGACGGGACATCTCAGCTTATCTCGAAGGGGTGTCACAAGGAACGGTCTTCTGCGATGGTGAACAACACCAGTTAACCGGCAGAGGCACTAGTGGCACAGAGGAACAGAACCGATACTTTCTTGATTGTATCAAAGCGGACCAACCGGTTTCACTCCCTGCAGCGAATCTGGATGAGGCGATTAAGACAATGGAGTTAGCGGAGGCAATTTTGTCGGGGTTGCGTTCTTAGAAGTTATTCATTGGTTCATTGGTGCGTTAAATGAACTAGTGAACTATAGTAGATTTTAGAATTAATGAAATACTCCAAATTGGTAGACGCTCCCCGATAAATCGGGATCGCAAGCAGAGTTTCCAACTGCGCCGTTTCAACCCACCACGGCATCCACCGGGGGTGAAAGTGTCCATTTATTTTTAGAATTCACTATAATTGAATTGCACTTGCGTTCAGAGAGGAATTATCGATGGAACTTACCCAAGCACAAGTCCAAGCCTTTCACCAAAACGGCTATCTGGTAGTGGACAATGCTTTAAGCGATGAAGACCTAAATCCCTTGATTGCGGACTTTGAGGAACTTATTGATACTATCGCCGACGAGTTATATGCCGAAGGGAAAATAAGCGAACGTCATAAAACTCAACCCTTTGAGCGGCGCATCGCTTGGTTGACAAAAGAGGCAGGCGATCCCCTTCAGGGACAGGTATCATTTCCGGTGAATCTTCGTCGCCCGATCTTCGACTTCCTGCATAACGCAAATCTACTAGATCTACTTGAATCACTTGTTGGTCCAGAGATTTACTGCAATCCAACGCATCATGTGCGTCCAAAATTGCCAGAACCGCTGATGGACGAAGGGTTTGATAACTGGATTCAACAGTCGCCCTTCCATCAGGATGCTGCTGTGCTGCTGCCGGAGGCGGACGATACACTCATTGTGACGACGTGGATTCCGCTTGTGGACGCAACCGAAGAAAATGGAACAATCCACCTCTATCCGGGGCTACATCAGGGTGAGATCCGGAGGCATGTGCGGTGTCCGTATGGTTGGACAATTGCGTCGGAGGTGATGCCCGAAGGTGAACCGGTGACAATACCGGTAAAGAAGGGTGGGGTGATTTTCATCCACTGTCGAACTCCACACGGCTCGCTTCCGAACCTGTCGGATGAGGTTCGCTGGAGTTTAGACCTCCGCTGGCACGATGCGCGGAAACCGGGCGGACGACCGCTGCCCGGGATTCAGGTGCGTAGCAGGGAACAGCCGGAAAGCGTGACACGAGATCATCAGGCTTGGATGGAGGCTTGGGAAGCAGCAAAGGCAGATTCGACACCGAGAAAGATGTATCGCTGGGCAGAATAGACACGCAGCAGCAGACAATGCTTGGAGATTTTCAGAGTCACAAGAGAGTATCGCTGAGAAAATGATAACGTCTCGCGTCTTGCCGTTTATGGCGTATTGTCCCGCAATTGATAATCGAAAGGGATTTATATCTTACACGAAGGAGAGATTTAATGAACCAATCGTGGGCACGTAGTGATAATGAGGTTCTCGCTACGCTACAAGATGTTGTAGCGATTGAGAGCATAAACACTAGTCTACCCGGTGGGGAACGCGGTGAGGTTGGTATGGTTGAATATCTTGCCGATTTCTTCGACGCAGTGGATATCCCCTACGAGACAGATGAAGTGTTACCGGGGCGAAGCAATATCATCGCCACGCTAGAGGGCGAAAACCCAGATCGTGTGTTACTATTTGAATGTCACATGGATACCGCTTCTGTCAGCGTTATGACCATACCACCGTATGAACCGCATATACGCGACGGTCTACTCTACGGGCGCGGTGCCTGCGATACCAAAGCCGGCGGCGTCGCCATGATACACGCCATGAAGCGTTTCAAGGACGCGGGAGTCAAACCCCCGTGCACCATCAAATACGCCGGTGCTGTAGACGAAGAGTTCAGCTTTCAAGGCGCGCTACGATTGGCAGAGACTATCCAAGCGGAGGCAGCTGTCATCTCTGAACCGACCGAGCTAGAGGTTATCCGTGCACATAAAGGATTAGCACGTTTCCATATTGTCGTCAAAGGGGTCGCCGCACATAGTGCCAAGCCGTATCTTGGTATCAATGCTATCTCGAAGATGACGCGACTGGTTCGGGCGATTGAGGACGAAATCGCACCGACCTACGACTCCATGAGCCATCCACTCACAGGCAGTCCCACGCTCAATATCGGCGTCATTTCCGGGGGCGTGCAGGTCAACTTTGTGCCAGACGAATGTATTATTGATATAGACCGTCGTGTCATCCCCGGCGAAACACCGGAGGAAGCCCTCGTCCCGTTTCAAGAACGGCTAGAGCGCGCCCAAGCCGCCGATCCGGATTTAGATGCTACGATGAAGACACCATATCTAATGGATAACCCGATGGAAACACCCGAAGATGCACACATCGTGCAGGTCGCTGTCAGTGCGTGTGAATCTATAATTGGCAAATCAGCGATAACGGGGGTCCCTTACGGTACTGACGCCAGCAAGTTCACCTCTGTTGGTATTCCGTCTATTGTCTTTGGTCCCGGAAGCATTGATCAGGCGCACGCCGCAGTTGAGTGGGTTAATTGTGATCAGGTCTTAAAAGCGGTGGACATCTACCATGAAATCATGACACGATTTTAAGCCTCGACCAATTCCCGTATTACTGATTTGACGGCTTCCTCAACCTCAGGTGCAAATGGTGCACTTTGCCTCCAGCGCTTGTAAGCGTTCGGCTCATAGCCACCCTCGACCAAGGCCTGTGCAGTCGGCACATAGGTCTGGCAACCCTGCGTGTAACCAAGCGTGAACATCCGATCTGATCCTAGTAGTGACTGAGCATACAAGCCGTACTCTAAGAAGAACTCACCCGAAAAAGCTATCCAGTGGACATCGCCGATGTCCCAGCGCGAGAAGGTATAGTCCACTGCTGTTGGGGCACGGTGCTCCACCCCTTCGAGCCGGATCTGTTGCACCCACTGACGCATCGCTAGTTGATAGCCAGCGTGGTACCACGACTGCCTCGCTTTTTCTTTATCACTCGCTTGAGCGGACTTGACCGCTTGGGCGGCAATCTCATTAAGCGTCTGACACGATGGCGGCTTATCAAGTGGGAGCGGACGGTGTAGCCGTTGGGTGCGGATCATATCCACAGAGATTGGGTCGCAAACCTTTAGGGCGTCATCCACCGCATCCGCTAACAGACTCCCGCAGCGCAGCGCGTCAATAGGGGTGCCTTTCCTAAATCTGCCATCTCCGTCCGATAAGTTCGGACGCACATTTCCGAACATACCGGGTAAGTACAGCGCGACTGCCTCACGGTGTCGTGCTTCCAACGCCAGTTGGGTTTGTCCGGGATAATCCCCTGAAACCTCTGGACCTAACAGAATTGTCGGATGACAACAATAGCTGAAGAACACCCCCGCTAACGAACCATCTGCACGATGACATGCGAGAACTGGGACGCTTTTATCAACCACTCCATCCGGATTTGGACCTGATACACAAGTTCCGTCGGGAGTTATCAGGCGTCTATTCACATTAAAATCACATCTCGATTTCCCAAACGAGAGCGTAGCAGGTTCCATGCGAGATAGCAGATCCCTTGCCAGTTCAGCCACACGATCACACAGACCCTCAAAGTAGGGGCTAAACCCACCGAAAAGGTCAACTGGACACAAGATTGGTGCCGAGTGGCTGTGGCTGCCCGTAATCAGGATGCGCGTTGGTGGAATACCGGTTGCGTCACCAATCACGTCCTCAAGTACCGAGATCTCAGCGACTCCAAATCCCAATGTGTCTACTGCAAGGACGAGCACAGGCGTGTCGGCAGCCCGGATAATTCCAATCCGTGCATAGACATCGTCCAGAACCCCAGAGGGGATACCAAAGAAGAAATCTGGATAAACGTCATTAATTGGCGGTGTTACCGAAACCTTTCCGAAAGCTGCCTCAATATCATTGAGAAGTTCAGTTTGCATTTTATCCTCGATTAGAATCGGTCTGTCCGCCACATAAACAGCTCACCGGCTGGGAAAAGTGCATCAAGCAGGCCGATTTCGTTAATCCTCAAACCGTTGGAAAACACGATCTGTTCGGCGTTAATATTTCCAAATAGCAGTTTCAGCAGCTGCGTTTGACTGACGAGGAGTTCAATCTCCGGTGATTCACTGTCGCGCGTGATACTGATTTTTCCATCCTTAATAATCAACGTTTGTTCATCGGCCTCGTAGCGGATGCGAATAGCACCCCTCCACGCCGAAAAATCCGAAGCCCTGAGCCTCACCTCCAACAGCGACTTGATCTTTGTCAAAAGCGATCCAAAGTTGGTTATCAAAAACATTGCGTTGTTGTTCTCTCTGCGTCGCACGGAGCATCCCAGCCCCTCGAATATGTTTCGACTCTGGGAGGGCGCTGGTGCACCGATTACTCGCACACCCTCCGCCTGCGCACGATCGAAGAAGCGGTGGAATAACGCAATCATCGCCTGTTCCGCATCGGGGAGATAGCCGAATTCGCCTATTTCCCACGGGTCTGCTAGTAGATAGGCAACGGTTGTTCCGCCCTGTTTAGCAATCCAATACAACGACGGATCATATCTCCTCCACTTAGGTCGATTTGTCCAATACTCAGGATTTTTGACAAACGCACCTGTTCGATTGGCGTTAAACTGATCGAAAATCACCTGCAACGCAGACAAATCTCGATCTGGTTCACACAACTCAATAGTCACGTCAGAGGGCACTGCCCCAAGCGTCGGGGACAGGGTCAGTTCCATACTGTAGGTCGGATACATTACCCAGCCCACCCTTGCGTAGTGCGATTGGATGCCGGTACCAAGAATCGAGAGATCATACCCCGCTGCCTGCATATACCGGACGCTATCTCGGAGCACTCCTGATGAATAACCCGCGCGAAGATGGGGTGGATCTGTGCCGACGCTGCCGACACCTCCCATCCGCACAATGCAATTCCCAATGCGCATAGGGCGTTCAAAAATCTGTACAACGCTGACTGCCTTTCCATCTACAAAACAGGCACGTGTGTTATTGAGGTCAAACCATGGATCATGTTCGACAATGTTTACAAAAAGGTGTTGTATATGCTCTGAGCCCCCAAACGCACGAATACTGCACTGTATTGTATCGTCAAGTTCAGTTTCGTTGCGTGGGGCACGATATTCAATATTCATAAATTTCTCCAACCACAAACACAGAGGAAGATCTAATATAATCCAAGTTGCTAGGGCATGTTGACATTTATGTGAAATTATTTGTAAGCGTAGGAGCGAGGTTACCTCGCCCATTGGTCAGTGCCGATTGGGTGTCTCAAACCATAAGGGTTGAGTCAATTGTAGGTCGAGATTCATATCTCGACACCCAAACGTCGATTGGGGAACTTGACCTACAAAGGTACTAAAAAAGGGTTGGGAAACCCAACCCCTACGGGGAACTATGGTTCCCTCAATTATCTGGTTGCGATGAAATATCAACAGAACCTATCTATTAAAGATGTGGTATGTTGTATTTTTTCTGGAGCTATGCAGCTGTAGTCTATTTACTAGAACCCCGTCGGCTTAGATAATAGACCAAGTGGTCGATTAGATTCGATCCAGCCACCAAATGAATAGTTCATCTGCTGGGAAAAGTGTCTCAAGCAAACCAATTTCGTGAATTTGCAGCCCGTTGGAAAAGACAATCTGTTCGGCACTCATATTTCCAAATAGCAGTTTCAGCAGCTGTGTTTGACTGACACAGAGGTCGATTTTCGGCGATGCGCCGTTCCGTGCAATACTGATTTTTCCATCCCGAACAATTAACGTCCGCTCGTCGGCTTCGTAGCAGACGCGAATAGCACCAGTCCACGCCGAAAGATCCGAAACCCTGAGTCTCGCCTCCAACAACGGTTTAATTTTCCTCAATAACGACCCAAAGTTGATGATTAAAAACATAATATTGCTCTGTTCGCGTCTTCGAATAGCGCACCCTATCGTCTCGAACATCCTTCGGCTCTCCGATGGCACTAGTGCATCGATTTCCTGAACGCCCTTCGCTTTCGCACAACGGAAGAAGTGACAGAATAACGCAATCATTGCCTCTTCCGCATCTGGAAGATAGCCGAATTCAGCTATCTTCCACTGTTCAACTTGCAGATAGGCAGCAGTTATTCCACCCTGTTTAGCAACCCAATACAGCGATGGATCGTACGGCCTCCATGTCGGTCGGTTTTCCCAGTATTCGGTGTTTCTTATAAATGTCCCTGTTCGATTGGTATTAAACTGGTCGAAAATCGCTTGCAACGCCGGCAGATCTCGATTAGGCTCATACTGTTCAATCGTCACCTCGGCAGGCACTTCCCCAATCGTTGCGGGTAGGGTCAGCTCCGTGCTGTAGGTCGGATATATTACCCAACCTGGCTTGGCATAATGTGTTTGGATGCCTGTGGACAATATTGAAAGATCGTAACCCGCTGTTCGCATATACCGGACAGTGTCCCTTACCACTTTCGATGAATAGCCAGTGCGACGATGTTCTAGAGGTGTACCGACGCTCCCGACGCCACCCAACCGCACGACACAATTCCCAATTCGCATAGGGCGGTCAAAGACCTGCACAACGCTAGCGACCTTCCCGTCTATAAAGCAGGCACGCGTATTATCAAGGTCAAGCCACGGATCCTGTTTGACAAAGTTTGTAAAGCGATATCGTCTATCCCCTAAGTCCCCGAAAGCACGAACACTACAGTCAATCGTATCGTCAAGTTCAGTTTCGTTGCGCGGCGCGCGATATTCAATGTTCATAAACTCTTCTAAACACAAACGTAGACGGAAATCTACGGTGACTTTTCATAGTCGTTGCAACCCAACCACCGTTTCAAAGTGATAGGTCATCGGAAATAGATCCACAAGGTCCAAGGACGTGACTTCATACTTCGCACTGAGTCTAGACAGATCACGGGCAAGGGTCGTAGGATCACAAGAGATGTATAGAATGTGCTGCGGAGCAATTCGGTCAAGGGCTTCCAAGTCTTCTGACCAGCACCCGCCCCGTGGCGGATTGAGAAGCACTAAGTCTGCTTTGACGCTGCCTAGCTTGGCGAGATGCCCAGCGCGGAAGTTTGCATTTGTAATGCCGTTGATCTTAGCGTTACCGGTCGCAAGCGCAACGGACTTCGCTTGGAGGTCCAGTCCAAAGGCAGCTTTCGCAGTTTCTGCAACAGGCAACGTAAATACCCCGACACCACAATGGGCATCAATAGCCACGGTCGGTCGGTTCACTTGAGTGTGGCGCTGCACAATTCCTACAAGCTGTTCTAATCCGGCGAGGTTGTTCTGAAAAAAGGTGTCAGGACCAACCTCGAAATATAGACCAGAGACAGTTTCGGAGAGTGTTTCTCTGCCTGCAATCTGCAAAGGTTTTCCTCGCACTCCACTCTGAATATAAATCGAGTGGATCGCCGGATAGTTCTGCAAAACGCTGTCATTGACTTTAAGGCGCGGTTTGTACCCCTTCGGGAAAATCAGGATTAGCATGACCTCACCCGTTGTGTCAGACGTGCGCAGCGTCAACTCAGCCACCCGAAAGCCCCGAAGATCTTTTATTAAATCGGTAATCTGCGACAGAGCTCGGTTGATTGGCGGTACTGCGATCTCGCACCGGTCAATCGGAAGTATGTCGTGGCTTCCTTCTTGCTTGAACCCGAATTCAACCTGAGGTCGGACCGCAGTGACAGCCAACCGGATATGATTCCGATAGGCGAGCGGTTGAGGCGCAGGCTGGCGCATTATATCAGGCAGAGATGAAAGACCGCCGAGTCGATTTAACGCCTCAATAAGCACCTGTTCCTTTGCATCGAGTTGGGCATCAACGGTGATATGCTGCCATTGGCAGCCACCACACCCAGCATCAAAGTAGAAGCAGGGTGGAGGACAACGATCTGCAGAAGGCGAGATGATTTCGTTAATGCGGGCGTACAAATGACGCTTCTTCACTTCAGCGATTTCAACTCGTGCCATTTCGCCCGGTGCTCCCTGATGGACGAATGTGACAATCCCGTTAATTCGACCAACAGCGGAAGCCGAATAGGTCAAATCGGTCAACTGAATTTCGTATTGATCACCGATATCCGGCTTTGTCATAGCAGTTAATCTCACCTCTAAGGCGTGGCGGAACTTGCTTCATCGTGGTGCTGCTTCGCACAGTTCACTGACCATTTGGCTTTTCAAGCAAATTACTTGGAATTAACCTATGCCTAGTTTTTCGCCGCCACGACCCAACGGATCCCCCGATCAATCAATGAGCGATACCCCGGATTGCCGTAGGCGAGTCCGTCGTGACCGAGCTGGATGTATACGATTTGGGAATTACCGTATCGATGGGTCCAACCAATTACCGCGGCACTCTCCGGATGTTCTGCTTTCAGCAGGACATGAACATTGGGGTTGGCGTCGAAATTCCCGTACGTTTCATCTTCAATCTCGAAATCCTGCATCCCTAGTGTCGCCGGATGAGTCGGATCTGCAATCTGGATGGTGTACCGAACATCGTGCTTCACCGTGCCTTTGCCTTCCTCCCACACGCCACCAACGATCCGGTCGAATTCATCCCAGTTTTGGAATGAAATCAGTGCGTGATGCAGATAGACAATCGGTTTGCCCTGATTTAGCAGTTCAAGGTATGCTGCCTGCTGGTCAGCGGTAATCTCCTGCCACATATCGTAGAAGACAAGCGCATCGTAATTCTTTGCCGCTTCAACGTTCAAGTAATCGAACGCATCTGGGAAGACAACAGTATCATAACTGAAATTATCAAAACTATTGAACATCTCCCAAAACGATTCCTGCTCGAAACCGTGCCCACCGGTAATCACTAAAGCGTGGATGTTTGCGTCTATTGCCATGGTCTACCCCCCTGTTTAGTTATAGTGACTAGGTTGAATGGACTACCAATATATAGGGTATCATCCCGTTGGTATAAATTGAAATAGAAATTTTCTAAAAAAGCAAAAGCCGAATCCTCCAGAGAACATCAGGCTCTTAGCGCAATTTCTTAACATGCACCAAAATTGTGCAGTTTTGTTTGTATTCTACTTCTGCTTGTGTTAAACTTTATGATGTATAAATGCTCTTGAATCTTTCTACAATCCTCGAAACTCCTTAAACCCGTTTAGAAAAAAATAATCTGATGACAAAGAAACGGCTTTTCAATCTCGCCCTTCTGCTTGTTTCCATTCTATTTCTTCAACCAAACACCCTCGCCCAAGACCACACCCAATGGGGTTTACCCGATGGTGCCAAAGCACGCCTCGGTAAAGGTCGAATCCTTGATATAGCGCATTCACCGGACGGCACCCAGCTCGCCGTAGCTAGTACCATCGGTATATGGCTCTATGATTTAGACGCCAGCACCGCAGTCACGCTGCTTCGAGGGCATGCAGATTGGGTGCTTTCCGTAACCTTCTCTCCGGACGGAAAAACGCTTGCCAGTGGAAGCCTCGATGAGACAATACGGTTGTGGGATACTTCCACCGCGCACCACAAAGCAACCCTCAATGGACATGGCCATGATGTGTGTTCTGTGGTGTTTTCCCCAGAAGGAAAAACGCTTGCCACCAGTGGCGGTTATGATGGTACGATTCGGCTGTGGGATATGCAGACCGGCAAAATCAGGACAACCCTTGAAGGACATGGTCACGATGTCAGCTCCATAGCGTTTTCCCCAGACGGAAAGACGCTTGCCAGTGGGAGTTGGGACGAGATGATTCGGCTGTGGAATGCTGACACCGGAGAGCACCAGCAAACTCTCTTTGGGCATCAAGGAGCCGTTTATTCAGTCAATTTCTCGCCCGACGGAAAGGTACTTGTCAGTGGCAGCGAAGACAATACGATGCTATTGTGGGATATAGAAACCGGAAAGATTAAAACGACCCTTACGGGACATAGAGACTCCGTCTTCTCCACGGCATTTCTACCGGATGGGCAGACACTTGCCAGCGGGAGTTGGGATAATACCATTCGGTTCTGGGAGATCGCAACCGGAACAATCAAGATGACCCTTGAAGGGCATAGCGATCAGGACAGTGCTGTGGCATTTTCCCCAGACGGCAAAACACTTGCCAGCAGTGGCGGTTATGACGGGACGATTCGGCTGTGGGACATGGAGACGGGAAAACTCAAGACAACTCTTGAAGGGCATACGTATGATGTGCAATCAGTAGTGTTCTCTCCGGAGGGTAGTACGTTAGCGGGTAGGAGTCAAGACTCCATGATATTGACCGGAAAAACCAACACAGGAAAACACAATGCAGCCCTTTTGATCTCTACAATCCGGTTATGGAATGCGAATACAGGTAAACATAAAGCAACTCTTGGGGAGCATATAACCCGCATGCCTTGCGTAGTATTCTCTCCAGATGGAAAGACACTCGCCACCGGCAGTGATGACCACACAATTCGACTGTGGAATGCCGACACCGGAGAACATAAAAATTCCCTGCAAGGCCATACAGACTGGGGCACCGCCGTGGTTTTTTCGCCGGATGGCAAAACGCTGGCTAGCGGGAGCGACGACTTTACGATTCGGCTATGGAATGCCGACACCGGAGAAGTCAAGGCGGTCCTCGAAGCTCACACAGATCAGATTAGTTCTGTGATGTTTTCACCGGATGGGAAAACACTGGCTAGTGGGAGTCGGGACCATACGATTCGACTGTGGGATGTTGACACCGGGGAACAGAAAGCAACGCTTGAAGGACATACAGATCGGGTTACCTGTGTGGTTTTCTTCCCAAAGGGCGACACATTAGTGAGTATAAGCCAAGACCATACAATTCGGATATGGGATGGTAACACCGGGATACATAAGACAACCCTTGCCGGAGAGACGGATTGGGTCACTCTCTTGGTGTGTGCTCCAGATGGTAAAACGCTTGCCGGTGGAGGATACAGACACACAATTGGCTTGTGGGAGACTGAGACCGGAGAACTCAAAGCAACCTTTGATGGACACACAAATCATGTCTTTACCGTCGCATATTCCCCCGACGGGCAAACACTTGCCAGCGGAAGTTGGGACCATACAATTGGCTTGTGGGATACCGACACCGGAAAACACAAAAGAACTTTAGAAGGACACACCGCCGGCGTCCATTCTGTTGCGTTCTCACCCGATGGAACGACCCTTGCCAGTGGAAGTGAAGACGGGACAATCCTACTTTGGCAGCTCACCGCTCATACACCGGACTTCACCGAGTGACCCCATCACAAACGACGCGTTTCGGCTTCACTCAATGTGCTCCCGACTCCGTGCCTTCAAACGTGCTGCTTGTTTCACGAGGTGCACCAGCTCACCGCTTCGCTCGTCGCGGATTCGAGGCAAAACTCTTTCGATGACCGGATGTACGGTCTCCAAGCTACCCTCTTGTGCCCAGAAACTATCCCGCAAGATTTCAGCGAATTCTGCAACCGCAGCAGCTAACTGAAACTCGGGAGAGGCATCTTCAAACGCATCCTCAAGTTCCGCACCAAAGATATCCCTACTGATTTCTGTGACTTGACGGGTGTCTGGATCTTCGTGTCGTATGAAAACAGTTGCGAGTTGCCCGACCGCCCCTTCATGGAGTTTAATCTCGTAGAGTGCTGTCACACTGTGCCCCGACCCAATTTCACCGCCATCCGCATCGTCGTCCCGGAAATCATCATGATCGAGACGGCGGTTTTCATAACCGAGCAAACGGAAACGGCTGACAACCCGCGGGTTGAAATCAACCTGAACCTTGGTGTCTCTGGCTATAACCTGCAAGGTGCCAGTCAGGTTCTCCACAAAGATCCGTTTTGCTTCGTAGAGGCTATCAACATAGGCGTAGCTGCCATTTCCCTTGTTGGCGAGCTGTTCCATCAGTATATCGTTGAAATTACCCATGCCAAAACCGACTGTCGTTAATGTTATCCCTTCATCGACGTGGGCACGGATCTCCCTAAGAATGCCATCGTGACCCGTTTGTCCAACATTGGCAACGCCATCCGAACAGAGAATGACGCGGTTGATACTACCAAAGCGAGCATTCTTTAGGGCAAGATCGTATCCTACGCGAAGCCCTTCCTCGGCATTCGTCGCTCCTTCTGGTGCGAGGGAATCGATTGCCCTCAAGATTCTCGCACGTTCTTCAACTCCTGTGTGCGGCAACACAACCCTTGCGCGAGAACCGTAAACAACGATGGCAACTTCGTCGCCGGGGCGGAGTTGATCAACCAGAAGCCTCAACGAGCGTTTCACCAGCCCCAACCGGTTCTCCATTGCCATTGAACCGGAGACATCAATCACAAAGGTCAATATTGCGTCCTTCCGGTTCTCGGTTGGCACTACCTGCCCTTGAATGCCAATCCGTAGTAATTGAAGTCGCTTGCCTTCACCAAATTTGGAGGGCGCGCCTTCAATATGGATTGCAAATGCCTCATGCAACGGTGGCTCATAATTGTAATTAAAAGCGTTGACAAATTCCTCGACACGCACGGCTTCCGGCGGAGGAAGGAGTCCATCTCGCAGGTATCGCCGTGTGACGGAATAGGACGCGGTATCTACATCCATTCCAAACGTTGAGAAGTGATCGTCCTCCGTATCAATAAAGGGGTTGGTTCCATAATCCTTAAAGAATACATCGTCAAAGGCTGCACCGTTTGGAGGGTTCAATCCCAAAGGGACAGAACTGGCTGGCGGAGGACCGTGACTGTAGGCTTCATCAGCATAGGCGTAATCAGCCTCACCGTAGGCATCATCGTCATCGTCGTTACCACCACCACAGCCCGTAATAATAAGGGCTACAAATCCACAGATTGATAGGACAATCATCACTTGCCCCAGAGATATTAATTTTCCTTTCATTTGGAAAAATCTCCTTTCCTTTTGATATAAAGCACCCGAACGTATGAGCTAACACACCATATTACTAAACAGGTTGCATTATGGTTAGTTAGCCGTTTCATCAGAATCATTCAATTTATTTCGATTCGCGTTCGATGGAGATGTGCTCAGGTTACTATTCCTTACTGGAAAGGAATCCCTCAATCACGATGGTAAACTCCCCACGTGGTGACGTTTCTTGAAATTTCTGGATTGCGTCGGTCACTTTGCCTCGAAAGGCCTCCTCAAACTTTTTCGTCAACTCACGCGCAACGGAAACCCGACGATCGCCGAACACTTCCAGCACATCTTGCAGGAATGCAGTTATCCGATGCGGAGATTCGTAGAAGATGAGAGTTCGTCTTTCCTCACGCAGCTCTGTGAGCTGACGTTTCCGTCTCCCTGACTTCGGCGAAAGGAACCCTTCAAAGACGAAATTGTGCAGCGGCAGCCCTGCAATCGAAGCCGCCGCTATGCAAGCTGAAGGACCGGGAATTGGAATGATGGGGATATCCGTTTCTATACATTGGATCAGTAGCCGATACCCCGGATCCGATATGGTCGGTGTGCCGGCATCGGACACGAGTGCAATCGACTCCCCCGCTTTCAAGCGTGCAACCAGTCTTTCGCCCTTCTGGATCTGGTTTCCTTCAAAGTAGCTAGTAGTCGGCGTACCAATCTCGTAGTGAGAAAGTAAGCGGCGTGTGTGGCGGGTATCCTCGGCAGCGATCAGATCAACCTCTTTGAGGATTCGCAACGCTCGGAGTGTGATGTCTTCCAAATTGCCGATTGGTGTGCTTACAATGTATAGGACACCCTCTGTTGATTTGACATCGGTGGATTGTGCCATTTTCACCTAAAAGTCTGCAAAAGAGCCGTCGTCCTCGTGCCAGAACATCCCCCGCAACCGGTAGGTTTCGTCCCGAAATGCTTCGATGGCTTCATCCTCCATATCCACACCGAGCCCTGGTGCTGTCGGTAGCTCGATAAACCCGTCCTTCAGGGTTAGTGGTTCATTAAACAACCCCTGGCCGCGGTTGTGACCACCCTCGCAGATTAGCAGGTTGGGTATGGTCGCTATAACATGTATTGACGCTGCAACCCCAATGGGTCCGGCCGCGTTGTGTGGTGCAATCGCCATATTGTGAATCTCCGCCATCGTCGCAATCTTTTTCAACTCCATTATCCCGCCGGAGTGTCGAATATCGGGCTGCAAAATGGCGCACATCTCGCGCTCGATTACCTCGCGGAAACTCCACCGCGTCAGGTGGCGTTCCCCTGTTGCAATCGGTACGGTCGTGGACTGTGACAACGCCAACAGCGGCTCGTTGTTCTCTGGATGGCACGGTTCCTCGGCAAATAGTGGTCGTAAAGGCTCCAATTCCCTCACAAAGATCTGCGCCATCGTGGGACTGAAACGTCGATGCAGATCAACGGCGATATCGACTTCGTTGCCCACCGCTTCGCGCACCGCTGCCACCCGCGCTACCATCGTATCAATTGCTTTCGGTGTATCCACAAAACGCACGGGACCTTGCGACCCACCCATCTTCACGGCGCTGAAACCTTTTTCAACAGCAGCCTTCGCGTTCTCCGCGCACTCCTGCGGCGTCGAGCCGCCCGAAGCTGTGTATACACGGACGCGTCGACGTACCGAGCCGCCCAGCAGCTTCCATACGGGCAGCCCCACCGACTTGCCGAATACGTCCCACATCGCCATCTCGATTCCGCTTAACGCACCGACCAGCACTGGCATACTCCGGCTGTAGCTAGATCGGAACATCGCTTGCCAGTGGTCCTCGATCTGCAAGGGGTCCCTGCCCACCAAATACTCTGCCATATCGTCTACTGCTTGCGCGACTGGACGCCAATGTTCGTAGTTCATCGGCTCACCGAAGCCGACCAAGCCTTCGTCGGTGAACATCTTCAGAACCATCGAGCGTCCCCGTATCGGAATCGTTTCAAATCCTGTTATTTTCATACTGTTCTCCTGTGTAACTACAAAATTGAATGGAAAAATCCTATCCTACATGTATTCACAATTCCCTGTCAATAATCCGTGTTTCTGATCCCCATCAATAACCTTAGAAATTATTCGTATATCTGTCATATTAACGAATCCTTCCGAATCCCTGATGGGATCCTTCCTAAATTTAACTGATTATTCATCTGATGTATTTACCGCTTCACCTAGTTTATAAACCGGTGCCAATTCCTGAATAACGTTATCTATTTTTTTTCTTTCACTAGCATCTGATAACAACTGTCGAAAATCGGACAAACTCATCATTATTGCCTGCGGTGCATTACGGCGTTTAATAATATAACGAGTGTGTTCCTGAACAACAGCATCAATAATTTGACCAAAGTTATTCTGAGCTTCAGTTGAAGTGATTGTTCTTGTAGGCATAATGTCTCCTATCTAGTAACCATATTAGGTAATATAGGTATTATGGCGAATTTAAATATTTTTGTCAAGCCTATTTTTACCAAGTGGGCTTTAGCCCGTAAAGCCCAATCCTTTAGGTTTGGAGCAGTTGGGGCGAAGCCTATATAAGCTATGGTTTAGCCCTGTTTTTCCTTGAATTTGTAGCCAAGATATGATATGGTTGATTTGTCTTTCGGTAGGGGAATATCGCACCACTGCAAGGTGGTGTCCCCTACACTCTACGGTATAGCGGACGACAGACGGAAAGCCCCTCCCCATGTACACTACCAAGAAAATCAAAGTGTCTCCAACGTCTGAATTGGATATACTTGCCAGTGAATCAGGCCGCGTCTACTCGAAGGTGGTTTCTCTGATTCGCAAGGTGAAGCGTAAAAAAGGGTTTTGGCTATCTCAAGGTGCTGTGCAAAAGTATATGCGCTTGCGTGGCTACCATCTCCATAGTCAGACGATTCAAGCGATAATTGAGAGCTACTTCGATTCTCTCAAGTCCTATTTCCGGGCTGTTAAGTCCACCCCTGAAGCGAAGCCTCCTAAGCGTACCCCCCACTTTTTCAAGGTGCGTTGGAAGTCGAGTGCGATTTCACTTAGAGACGGTGTATTGAGATTATCCAACGGTAAAGGCAACCCGGCTATCACGCTTCAATCCACAGTAGAACCGGTCTATGTGGAGATGTATTTCCAACGAGGGAGCTACTATTTCTCATTGGTCTACAAAGTCCACACCCCTCCCAAACGTGAAACAGGTAAAACTGTTGCCATAGATATGGGCGAGATTCACCCGATAGTCTCTCATGACGGACAACATACCATAATCTACAATGGTCGTGCGTTACGGGCTATCAAACAGTATATCAACAAGTTTAAGGCATATATCCAATCCAAACTGGATAGATGTGTCAAGCGGAGTCATCGCTGGTATCGGTTGAAACGAATCAAGACCAAGATACTTGCGAAGTTAAACGCTCAACTGAAGGACGCCGAACACAAAATCACATCTCGATTTATATCTGACTGCATCAAGGCGAAGGCAGATACGATAGTGATAGGAGACCTAAAAGGCATTCGTAAGCGAGCGAAGTTTGGAAAAGTATCTAACCAGAAGGTTCACCAATGGGCGTTTGCCCGTCTCCAGTCAATGATATGCTACAAGGCAGAATTGGCAGGACTCAAAGTCAAGTTTGTATCAGAGGCATATACCTCACAGACCTGCCCACGGTGCGGCAACCGAAAGAAGCTCACTAACCGGAACTATCACTGCAACCATTGTGGCTTTCAGTATCACCGAGACGGCGTTGGTGCAATCAACCTGTGGAACAAAGTATCGGGATTCCTGTTGAGTCCCGTAGTTGGGGCGATGGCGTCCCCGATAGGTGTCCGGTTCAATCCACACCTATGTAAATCCGGCTAACATAGCGGATAAGAATCCCAAGGCTTTAGCTTTGGGAGTACGTCAAAGAACATGCTATGTTAGTGGCTTGAATCGTTTATTTTGCCCCAAACCTCTCATAATCAGCATTTGCAGATGCAATTCCCTTAAAACCAAATATGGTAGATTTTAGAATTACTTAGACACCTCCAATGCACAGCCAACCCCCTAAATCCCCCTTATCAAGGGAACTTTAGACACTTCGCGACGGTCACAGTTATTGGTAATGTCTACTTATTTC
Source organism: Candidatus Poribacteria bacterium (assembly GCA_965208425.1). Taxonomy (GTDB): domain Bacteria; phylum Poribacteria; class WGA-4E; order WGA-4E; family PCPOR2b; genus PCPOR2b. The sequence continues at coordinate 2,805,792 of OZ242335.1, forward strand.
TCTAATTCACCATAAAATGAATCTTGACAAGAAATACCGATAACATTATAATGGGCTTGCAAGCATCTCAATAGGTCCTGGTAATCACAATTTTTGGGGAAAGGATTGTCCACGTGCCAAAGCGAAGAAGAAAAAAGAAAAGTCATGTGCATGGCAGAAGGGTCAACCATTATCAGAAGGGGCAGATCCATTTCCAGCAGAAGGACTACGCAGCCGCAGTGAAGGCGTGGCGAGCGGCGATGAAAGTAAATGCTGAACCCGACCTTGCCAGCAAGTTAGCGGAGGCGCATTTTCGTTATGCACTCTCCCTGGACCGTGAACGTCAACTCACAACAGTTATATCAGAACTCCATCAGGCGATCCAACGTGCCTCCCATGTGGCGATTTACCACTATCACCTCGGTTTGGCTTATCATCGGAGAGGTCAACACAAAAGAGCTATCCCGGCCTATGAACAAGCCCTGAAATTGGACCCTGACAATCAACGATTTCAGAAACATTTGGGGTTTGCGCGTGCTGAATTGGGACAGGAGACACAAGAACCATACACTCAAATTTTACAGTTGTTGCAACAAGAACAATACGCAGAAGCCTATGAACTGTTAAAGACGCATTCCTTGGGGAAAAATCATGGCTTATTTGAAGGATTTACTTGTACAATGCTGGGAAACTATGCGGCAGCCAAAAAGGCATTCAATCAGTGTCCCGCTTCTGAATATGTGATTCCCTACTATCTCGGTTTAATTTATACCCAAGAAGGCAAGTTTTCAAGTGCGATTAAGCACCTGGAGACTGCCATGAAGGAGCCAATTCTTAAGGAGGTGTGCAAGCAACCCCTTCTTGGTGTGTATAAACAACAGGCAATGAAGCATACAGAAGCCGCTGAACCGGGGAAGGCGAAGCGACTCTGGAATAAGGTGGCGCGACTTGACCCGCAGGATCCAGCAGCAGACAATGTAGTGTTAGCAGCACTTGATGAGGGCTACCGCCAAGCTTCAGAAGGGAACTTCACTCAGGCAATGCGCTCATGGCGGCGTTTAATCAATCAAGGCATTCAGCATCCTGCGCTGCTTCAGAACTATGCAATTGCGTGTGATCGAACTGAACGTTATGAGGATGCGATCGAAACATGGGAGCAGCTTGCGGAGATGTGGGAAAAACAACTGCGGACAGCCCCAGACCCTAAGACCATGAAACGCAAGTTGGCGTTGGTTTATCGGCGTATCGGTGAAATTGCATGGAATCTAGATGATATATATATTGCAGAAACTGCCTATCAACGGGCTTCAAAGCATGCACCGGACGATTTGGAAATCCGATTGAAACTTGTTGACGTCTTGCTAGGGCAGGGAGATTTCGACAGGGTCTTCCGCCAACTTAGGCAGTTGCGGCATCGGTATCCGGATGATATTCGCATCCTAGAGTTTGAAGTGTCTGCCTACCTTGATGTTGGAGATCACGATAAAGTCCTTCGCAGCTGCCTTAATATCCTCAAGCTCGATTCAAAACATCAAAATGCCCTTGAACTCTTACACACGCTCGGGTGTGACCATGTCAGAGAATTTTTAGAAGAGGACAGACATCGTCAGGCTATGCGACTCTTGGAGAGCTTTATACAAGTGGATGCAACCTATCCACCTTTTTATATTCTTCTGGGCGGAATATACCTTGAGCAGAACAAGATAGCGGAGGCAGAGCAGGTATTGGTTCAACGCATTGAGCTAGAGGAGAATAAGCCCCTTGCGCACGCCCAAGTTGGCAAAGTCTACATGGCGGCGGAATATTTTGAACGCGCAGCAGCGCACTTCAAGGAAGCTGGCGATCTGGAGGCTACAGCCCCAGATGTTTTGTTGACGATAGGGATAGCGTATGTGCCGCATGATACAGATAAGGCAAATCACTATTTAGATAAGGTAATTGCTAGTGAGCTAGACAATTCGGAAGTGTTTGGAAAAATTATCGGAGAATTACTGGTGGAAGATCAGGCAAACTGTGCACAAGCGATAGTAAATCGGGCCCTCAAAGCGTATCCGGATTCGCTCCCGTTCACGATACACAATCTTGCGATTGCTATATTTATAGAAGACTTCAATCTGGCCCGGAAGATCGCGAAAAAGGCGCGACAACTCGCTACGAAAGCCGGAGCAGTTGAGGAGCTAGAGCTGATTTCGTCTATGGAAATGGCACTCTCAATTAGAGAAATGTTTGGAGGCTTCTTTGATGAATACGAAGAATTCGATGATAAACCCTTTTGATGTATTGAGCGTGGATGAAGATGCATCCGATGCAGATGTCAAAAAAGCATACTTTCAGATGGTGCGTCAGTTCACTCCGGAGAAACACGCGGAGCGATTCAAACAGATCCGGGAAGCGTATGATTTGTTGAAAGATCCGTCTCGGCGCTTAGAAGCTGAAGTGTTTACTTTTATGAAACCATCAAGTGACTCTATCTCGGAAGTCGCTTCAATCCCTCCAATTCAATTAGATGGCGACGTTTTCCTAGCGTGGGTAAAGCAAACCCTTACCGATTTAGAACGTACAGATTTCACGAGTGATTTTAATGAAGTTCTTTGAAAGATTGCGCAAATTCTCTCAATATATAGAAATCACGCACACCCCGCCGCCTGATACCGTGGAATCTCCCCCCGAACCTGACAACATACTCCAGCCGGACCCCCTTCAAGATGCAATTGCCGATCTAAAGGAAGCGATGCAGAAACTTGGACGCGCCCAGTGGCGTGCAAACGCCCTCGCAGAATCAGAGCGTAAAGAAATTAAACAGATGTTGCAAGCGGTCACACCACCCTCAACAGTACCGCAGAAGGAGGCGTTGCAGGAGTTGTTGCTTGTAGTGGATAGACTAGAGGATATGGCACGCCTCAACAGCGACAATGATACGTGGGCTGATGGATTCCGTATGGTACATGAACGATTGTTACGTATTCTGGAGAAATGGGGGGTCATTCCAATCGAAAGTGTTGGACAACCATTCACGCCGCATCTACACCATGCTGTGGACGTGACCTATACGAATGAAGTCGCCGAAAACATTATTGTCACAGAACAGCGACGAGGCTATTTATGTGGCGAAGATGTGCTAAGATACGCTGAAGTCGTTGTGGCAAGAGAGAAGGACAATGTAGAATGAAACCAATTGTAGGCATTGATTTGGGAACAACCAACTCTGAAGCAGCGATTATTCGGGAGGGCCGTCCTTTTGTCATCTCGGATGCTGCTGGCGAAAAGATCGTCCCGTCGTTTGTGGGACTCTCCCCGACCGGGGAGATGCTAGTTGGTGAGCCGGCCCATAATCAGTATGTTGTTTCACCGGAACGTACCATCAAATCAATTAAACGCAAGATGGGCAGCGATGAGCGCATAAGTTTGGCTGAACAAAGCTATACGCCTCAAGAGATTTCCGCCTTTATCTTGAAACGCCTCAAATCTATGGCTGAAGAATTCCTGGGAGAGGCTATCGAACAAGCGGTAATCACCGTGCCTGCCTACTTCACTGATAAGCAGCGCCAGGCAACCAAGGATGCCGGCGAAATTGCTGGACTTGAGGTCGTTCGTATTATTAATGAGCCAACAGCTGCTGCGCTTGCTTACGGATTAGACCGTGAGGAAGATCAGTTCCTTATCGTATACGATCTTGGCGGTGGCACCTTTGACATTTCCGTTATCGAGATTAACTCCGGTGTTGTGGAGGTCCGCGCCAGTCGTGGCGATACAAAACTCGGGGGCGATGATTTTGACGAGGCAATAGTCAAGTATATCGCTGAAGATTTTCTGCAGCAGCACGGAGTTGATTTGCGCGAAGACCAACGGGCACTCGCACGGCTTACACGCGCAGCTGAACGTGCCAAAATTGAACTTTCTGACGCACCATTTGCTCAGATTCAAGAAGAGTTCATCGCAACCAAGGGGAGTAAACCGCTTCATCTCGAAATGGAACTTGAGCGCTCCCGTTTTGAAACACTCATCAATAGTATGCTAGAGTCAACGATTGAGTGTATCCAACAAGCATTGGAAGATGCGTCCCTCTCTGCTGATGAAATTAACAAGATCCTTCTGGTAGGGGGTTCCACCCGAATCCCACTCGTTTCAAACATGATCGAGGATACTATGCAGGTACAACCGCATCTGGAGATTGATCCGGACCTATGTGTCGCGATGGGAGCTAGCGTGCAAGCAGGGCTCATCGCCGGAGAACCGATTGACGCTGTATTGGTCGATGTAACGCCGCATTCACTTGGCATTGAAACTGCTGAATGGCGGATGGGAATGCCGATTCCAGATCGATACAATGTGATAATTCGACGCAATACACCCATTCCTGTGTCAAAGTCGGAGGTTTACACCACGCTCTCGCCGGATCAGGAAGCTGTCGAAGTCAAGGTGTATCAGGGGGAGGAACCAACCGCCTCACACAATACGCTACTCGGAGAATTTCTCATGGAGGGCGTCAAGAAGACAGCGCGTGGCCAGCCGGAGATCGTTGTGAACTTCGATTACGATATGAATGGGATTGTGTCTGTCTCTGCACAGGACAAACAAACCGAAAAGGAACAGAAGATCACAGTAACAGCGACTCCCGACCGTTTCACAGAAGATCAGAAAGCCGAGGCGGTTGAGCGTGTTGGAGATGTAGAAGTCGTTTGGGATGCAATCCCGCCTAATTCTCATGAGGAGGCTGTCATCCTCTTGGAGCGAGCGGTGGAGATCGCTGCCGCGTTAGACGATGACGAGGAAAAAATGAGTCTACAGGAATCGATCACAGCACTGGAAACCGCTCTCAACGAGCAAAATGAGGAATCCATTGATGAATTACAGGAGGAACTTCTAGATCTATTGTATGAGTTAGAAGAATAATCCGGCCCCGATTGATCGGGATGCGAAAAGTCTGTTTAGCACTTAATACTTATAACCAGCGATAACACAGGAGAACTATAAAAAAATGTTTGCTTATATTGGAACTTACACACAGGGAGATAGTGAAGGGATTTACGTTTACCGTTTAGACACATCTTCCGGTGCTCTCGAATACGTCAGTGTAGCAACAGGTATTGATAATCCCTCCTTTTTAGACTTGCATCCTCATAAACCGTATCTCTACGCGATAAACGAAATTTCGGAGTCTGATGGGCAGTCTGGCGGGGCTATCACCGCATTTTCCATCGATGAGGAAACTGGAGAGCTGACCCGCTTAAACCACCAATCGACGGTTGGTACAGGACCGTGCCACCTGAGCGTTGATGCGACGGGGAAATTTGTGCTTGTGGCAAACTACGGCGGCGGAAGTGTTTGTATGCTCCCTATACATGACGACGGAACGTTGGGGGAAGCAACCGACTTCATTCAACACGAAGGTTCAAGTGTCGATCCAGCGCGGCAGCAGGGACCACATGCACATTCGATTATGATTGACCCAGCCAATAGGTATGCCTTCACACCGGATTTGGGGCTTGATAAGGTCTTGATTTATGAGATGGACTTGACAAATGGGAAACTGATCCCGAACGATCCACCGTCGGCAGAGGTTGCACCGGGCGGTGGACCGCGCCACTTCGATTTCCACCCTAGTCGTAAATATGCCTACGTCATCAACGAAATGGGTAATACCGTAACCGCTTTCGCCTACGATGAAGAGAGTGGAGCACTCACAGAGATCCAAACGATTCCAACGCTGCCTGACGATTTTGATGGTACAAGTCACACCGCCGATGTTCATGTTTCGCCATCGGGGAAGTTCCTCTACGGTTCCAACCGAGGCCATGACAGCATTGTAATTTTTGCGATCGATTCAGCAACAGGCACCCTCACCTATGTTGACCACGAGTCAACGCAGGGCGAAACGCCACGCAACTTTGCTATTGATCCGACTGGGACCTTCCTATTTGCTGAAAATCAAGGGACGGATACCATCGTGACATTCCGAATTGATTCGGACACAGGAAAACTCACGTCAACGGGACATGTGGTTGATGTGCCGATGCCCGTATGTCTAAAAATGAGATCTGCTTCCCCATAAACTTTGAGTACGAGAGGTAAAATTTCATGCACACGATTCCTACAGATACCGCTCAACCAACACAGGCCCCTCGCATTCCCATTGAAGACCCTCTTCAGGACAAACTTGTTAGTTTCGGCGGCGACGGTGAACCCAAATCGCCTCGCTCTATGCTTCAAACTTTAATCGAATTTGAGGAGGAATTTGGATTTGAAGCAGACAGTTATTCGCTGGGCGGCAATGTTCAACAGGTAGAGCAAAAGTTTGCAGAAATGCTAGGCAAGGAAGCGGCGGTCTTTATGCCGACCGGCACCCTCGCCAACCATCTTGCTGTTCGGATGCTCTGCGGAGACAAGCCGCGCGCAATCGTGCAGGAACAGAGTCATCTTTATCAAGACAGCGGTGATTGCGTCTCCCGCCTCAGCAATATCAACCTTCTGCCGTTGGCGAAAGACCGTCCCCATTTTACAGTCGAAGAACTGAGACAGGCGGTCGAGGGGTCAGAGCAGGGGCGAGTGCTGACCCCGGTCGGTGCATTGATGATCGAAAGCCCCGTCCGCCGTCAGGAGGGTAAGGTTGTTCCCTTCGACGAAATGCAGGCGATAACTGACTATTGCCTCGAGCGAGGGATTGGCACCCATCTTGATGGAGCGCGCCTCTATATGATGTCGGGTGCAACAGGTATTTCAGCAAAAACGTACGCCTCGCTGTTCGATACGGTGTATGTGTCCCTATACAAATATTTCGGTGCTCCCTTCGGATCTGTGTTGGTGGGAACTGCCGAATTCTGTGATGGGCTGTACCATGACCGTCGTATGTTCGGGGGAGGTTTGGCGTCCGCTAATTTTGCGGCGGCACTGGCGTTGAAGGGCGCGGAGGGATTTGAGGAACGTTTCAACAGCGCCATAAAACGTGCGACAACGCTATTTGATAAACTGAACACATTGGCGGGTATCCACATCGGACGTATTGAGAATGGCTCCAACATTTTCCCGATGGATTTGTCCCGGGATCTGGATTTAGATAAGTTTGTGAAAATCCTGCAAGAGTGGTCGATATCCGTTTCTCTAGGTGACCAGGATTCGAGACGGAGCACACTCAGGGTAAATACCACCATCTTGAGGCAGGATGTTGAGACATTGTTCGCTGCTTTCCGTTCTGCACTTGAAGGTAGCCGGTTATGATCCATTCCTTCTAGTCCCAAGGGGAAACTCATTAAAGGTACACAGATGAACGAAATCTACGAACTAACTGTCTGTCCGTGGACACCCGGAAATCCACGGAATGATCACCAACTTATCTTCCCGATGAACGATGGTCGGCTGATGCTGGTTTGGTGTGAATACTATGCGGACAGTCCCTCACTTGTTATGTTTGTACCATACGCCCACCGGCGAATTGGTGATAACATGCCGTGCCGTATCTCAGCGAAAATATCCACTGATGTCGGACGGAGTTGGAGCGACACATTTACCCTGCAAGATAATATTGGCAAGATGAACGTGAAACATCCCAACCTGCTCCGACTTCCGTCAAATGAGATTCTATTCACCTATACCGTGCGTAACTCCGTCAGCGATTTAAGGATCTACATGAAACGCTCTAACGATGAGTGTGAAACGTGGAGCGATCCGATTCAAATTTCCTCGTTGTCCGGGATGAATTTCACCAACTGCGATCATATCCTTCAACTCCGCTCCGGTAGAATCCTACTCCCCGCCCATCACGGCGCATTCCACGGCGGAGGAGATCACTATCAGGCACTCTGCTACTATTCCGATGACGACGGTCACACATGGACACCGAGTGAGGTAAGGATGGGCCTACCGAAACGGGGTGCCGAAGAACCTTCCATTGTGGAGTTGCAAGATGGCTATCTCCTTGCCGTCATCAGGAATAGTCTAGGCGCAGTTTACAAGTCCTATTCCAACGATGGTGGGGAGCGTTGGACACCTCCCGAATCAACGGGATTAGCGGCACCGGCATCTCCACCGTTGTTAAAGCAGATTCCTACCACGGGCGATCTGCTGCTCATCTGGAATCACAATGCTGACCTTGATCACCCCCATCAGGGCGACAGAAACCCGTTGACAGCAGCCATTTCTAAAGACGAAGGGAAGACGTGGGAGAATATCAAGGATATTGAGAACCACTTGGGATATGACAGTGCCTATGCCGCGGTGACCTTCGTTGATGATGAAGCCCTCGTAACCTATTACACCCGCTCTACCGCAACCTACGGCGAATCAGTCAAGCTGAGGATCTTTTCGATAGATTGGTTCTACCGGTAGAACGGTCGCGGTATACCGCTTAACTCGTTGAATCTCCTCTCGGCGTCTCCCTCTGTCATTTTCACGTAGGATCATTTATAGTAAATGTTACAATTATGGTAGATTTCAGAATTAATGAGATACTCTGAAATGCACAGCTAACCCCCTAAATTCCCCAACCCCCTAACCCCCCTAGCCCCCCTTATCAGGGGGGAATTGTTTGTCTGGCCTATCAGGGAGGAAATCCTTGTGAGGGGGCCTTGGGAAAATCAGGGGGACTTTTGAAACTTCGCGCAGCTCGGAGTTATTGATAAATAGACACTTTCGCTCCCCGGTAGGTGCGGTTTCCTAACTCCGCCACATAGGTGCCGGGGTGGGCTAAAACGGCGCAGTTGGAAACAGCGCCTACCAAATCCCGATAAGTCGGGATTAGAAACAGCGCCTACCAAACGAGAGAACGGTAGTTTCGTTTTCCTAACCCCCCGGGTGCCGACTCGTCGAGCATCCTCGATAAATCGGGATTTGGCGTGTCTCATTAATTCTAAGATCTACTATATTTATTTTTCTTGATAAGGAGAAAGCAATATGCGAATAACCGGAGGGGCAAGCGTCACTCTTTTTTTGGCGGTGTTGCTCAGTGTCGGCTGCAGTAGTGACGGTGTATTTGACAATCCTGATAGTATCAGGGTAACTACCCTTGAGTCCATACACGGCATGAGAGGACACCGGGTGGATATCACCATCGGTCCGAATAACGAGAATCCGGATGATGCAGGTATGACCAAGCAGGTCGTTCTTGCTCTACATGATCCGGAGGTAACTGATCATACCCTCTACCTGGTAATAGCAACCGACAGTATCGGTGTTGGTAAGATGATTGATCTTTTAAAACAGGCGACGGATATTGCCATTGTTCCCGATTTGCCGGGAAATACGAAGCCGAGGACACGGCTGGTACTCAACTTTGGTGGCACACACGGCGATTCGTTTGCCGGTTATCTCAAAGTTACCGCCCCGACCGAGACCGCTTACTTGTCACTGAGGGGTACGGTTACCGCAGAGCGACGGGCGTGGTTCCTTAAGGAGGTCAGAAAACCACCTACGGTGCTGGATACTATGCCAGCTACGGTTGTTGAGATACGCTACTACCTGGATCAGGATTTCACCGTACCTATCGTCGGTACCGTATATGTCAGTGACACTGTATATACCAAGGTGGTGTTCTCAAAGCCGGTCCCTGCGGTCATTGCCGACGATGGTAGTGCCTTTCCGCACATCACCTCCACCGTGGAGCCAACAAAAGAATTCCAGTACCGCATGAAACCATCAGGTGCACCTTTGATGAGTGGTGATGCGCAACCCTACCGAAATACTGACAATATTTTTATTTGTAAGTATGTGGTGCAGGGAGTGGATGCTTTTGACAACAGGGTGTTTTGCACTCACGCTAACCACGACACTGTCTCAGGTGATACATTGCGTATTAGCTTTTATTCTTATGACGGCACGATGCCTGCGGTTGTAGGCGAGACAATTACCAACTGGCAACCGGATGATTTTGTTGGTCGGGTCTACACATTGCACCCTTCTAAGATTAGTGAAATCGGTCGCGAGCAGGCAGAACCCCTAGCAGGCGTTACGGTCACCGTTGCCTCGGGGTCGCGTAAGAGTGAACACACCCTTACTGACCGAAACGGTCGCTACCTGTTCCCGAATGTCGCAGGAGACACCCTGCATCTTCGTGTTGAACGGTATCACTTTGAACCTAAAGAAGTACTCGTACATCGTTTCCGTCCTACTGCACTTGCAAACGGGGATGTGCCGAACTTCTCCGGAGACCCTCAACGGGATCCTGGTAATATTTTGATGGGATTGGCGTGGCCTGATGAGGTGCGCTCTATCCTGGAAGAGGTACAGGTGGTGCACGATCTGCTGTATGCTGAAACCGGAGTGGAAGACTCAAACCGTGCAGGGTTTTACATAGATGGAGTTGTTGGTATATTTGCCAACACAAAAGATTGGGTGAATCCGCATGCTGTATTACATACTTTTGCTCATGAAATTGTCCATGCGCATCAGCATGCTGTACTCTCCGTTGACGGTGGAGCACATAGTAATCGGCATGAAAGATGGCTAAACTCCTCTGAAGGAAGAGCGTTTGCGGCAGCAAAAGACCGAGATGTTGAAACAACAGCATATGACAATGCACCTCATTATAGGGACAATCTCTTTGAAAATGCAGCGGAGACCGGCTCTTACTATCTGGGTGAGCGGTGGGGGGTGGAATTCCCTGCTCGATCGTATGATCAAATGGGAAAAACAATGAAAGAGATCATACCAAACCGCTATCGTTGGGCTGAACAATGGCTCATAAAGAAGTAGGGTTTCGAAAAGAATATCTTAATCCCCTGGCAAAAATTTGCCAGGGGATTGTTATTGCGCCCTATGCACACGCTCTCTTCTTTCAACATTGAAAGACATAGTGCGTGGTGATTTTTTGCCTACTTTTATATTCTCCGTGTGTAGACAAATCGGTTTGCTCTTTTGTGTCGTGGTATAGTGTGGAATGTATGTTCACCGACAGTTCGCTTATGCTCATTGTCCTTACTTTTCTACCCGGTATGGCGGGCGGTTTGGTGCGCGGATTAATCGGCATTACCAAACATGTCAGTCAGAAAAAGGAGCCGTTTAGGCCGCATAAACTGTTGTTTACGCTTTTAACTGCAATGCTTGTCGGTGCTGTGGCGGGTGTTGCAACTGATGGTGATATGAATTTAATCTTGACGCGATGCCGCCCTTTGGCGTACAATGCGTCGTTGACCGTCTAATACCGGTTTAGACTTGTGCTGCCCCCTTCTGAAGGCTATGGAAAATTGCAAAACAGTGTTGGTTTATAGTGGATTTTAGAATTAATTGGACACTGAAAATCGGCGCAGTTGGAAACAGCGCCTACCGGGGAGGGGAAAATCCGGGCTATCACACCGGTAGGTTCGGTTTGCAACCGCACCGCATCGGCTTGTCCCGATTATCGGGACCGATTGCATCGGAACCGGCACATTACGCCAAAGCGGAGTTAGCAGAGCGGGGCGCGGTCGCAAGGCTCAGATACGGAAAAGGGAGGAGGTGAATGTGATGGGTGAATGGAGCCCAAGTCATCTGATTGTGGCTGCAATCGCAGTGGCGACAATCATCGGTCAACTGCTCATTGTCCTAACGCGCTTGAAAACGATAACCGAACGGTTGGACAAGCAAATCGACAAGCAAGGTCAAACGTTCAATCATGCCCTAGAACGCCTCGAGGAACGGATAGATAAGCGGTTCGTAGAAGTCAATCAGCGAATTGATGAAACCAATCAGCGAATCAATGAAACCAATCAGCGAATCGGTGAAACCAATCAGCGAATCGACGGTTTGCGGTCGGAAATGAATCAACGGTTATCTGAGATGAATGCTGAAATCGCTGATGTCAGATCGGAAATGCGCCAACTCAATCAGAATCATATTAATCACTTGAGCAGCCACGACAAGCAGGCAAGCCGCGACTGAATCCTCGGCATCATGAAAATGGAAAATTGCAAAACAATATTGATTTAATAGAGAATTCTAAAAACAGATAGACGCTTTTGCCACCCGGTAGGCGAGGTTGCCTAACCCCACCGCATAGGTGCCGGGGTGGGTTGAAACGGCGCAGTTAGAAACAGCGCCTACCAAACGAGGAGAACGGTAGTTTCGTTTTCCTAACTGACCTGTACGTGGGAGGGGCATCCCTGCCCCGATACGCCCGATGAATCGGGCAACTACAACTGAAACCATAAGGTGTTCGTAGGGAACGCAGATCTGCGTTCCCTACGGAAATGCGTAACTCCTAAATAGGTTTTGATGAAACAAGGAGATTATATATGCAAGCGATTGATGCAGTCGCACAAATTTTGAAAACTGAAGGTGTTGAGAATCTGTTCTGTTTCCCAGCGAACAGTCTCATTGACGCGTGTGCAAAGGTCGGCATCCGTCCGATTATGGCACGAACAGAACGGACACTGATTAATATGGCAGATGGATTCAGCCGCATTTCTAATGGCGACCGTTTAGGGGTCGCGTGTGTCCAGTCCGGGCCCGGCAGCGAAAATGCGTTCGGTGGGCTTGCCCAAGCGTTTTCGGACTCTGTCCCGATTCTAATGCTACCGGGTGGGGTCGCCCGTCGTAGTCACGGTATTCCTACCCATTTCGAGGCGGTTCCAAACTACGGTGGTATCACAAAATGGGTCGCTCAAGTAAATTTTCCGGACCGAATTCCAGCCATGATGCGCCGTGCGTTTAGTCTGCTCCGTACAGGACATCCCGCGCCGGTGATGCTCGAAATTCCGACCGACGTTGCCAGCGAAGATATCGATGACGGTTTCGACTACAGACCGCCTGAGAAAATTAAACCCGCTGGCAATCCCAGCGACATTGCGGCATCGGTGAAAGCTTTGCTCGCTGCAGAATCTCCAATCCTCCATGCGGGACAGGGCGTTCTTTACGCCGACGGAACGGATGAACTGATCGAGTTTGCAGAATTGGTAGGGGTTCCCGTGATGACGACGATGGCGGGCAAGAGTGTGTTCCCTGAAAATCATCCGCTATCTCTCGGCTCCAGTGGCCATACCGGCACTGGAATGGTTAAGCATTTTCTGACAAAAGCAGATCTCGTCTTTGGGCTTGGGTGCAGTCTGTCAACGTCGGTCATGTCCACCCCGATTCCTGATGGGAAGGTATTGATTCACAACTCAATTGACGAATTAGACATCAACAAAGATTACGCCGCTGATTATGCGATTATCGGTGATGCGAAGATTGTCTTGGGACAGCTCATTGATGAAGCGAAAAAGCAGTTGGGTGGAGGCGGACGCGACAGTGACGCAGTTGTTGGAGAGATCAAAACCGTGAAAGAACAGTGGTTAGCGGAGTGGATGCCGAAACTGACCTCGGATGAAGTACCTATCAACCCGTATCGCGTCGTTTGGGATCTGAACCAAGCAGTTGATCGGACGCAAGCGATTGTCACGCACGATTCAGGAAATCCGCGCGATCAGACCCTTCCCTTCTACGAAGCGATTACCCCGCACGGCTACATCGGTTGGGGCAAATCCACACAGTTGGGATACGGACTTGGCTTGATCATGGGTGCAAAAATGGCTGCACCGGAAAAACTCGCTGTCAATATCATGGGAGACGCTGCTTTTGGTATGGCAGGAATGGACTTTGAAACCGCTGCACGGGAACGCATCCCCATCCTGACAATTATGTTCAACAACTCGGCACTTGGTGGCTACGAGAAACACATGCCCGTCGCAACCGAACGCTTCCGTACGAAGTTTCTATCGGGTGATTACGCGAAGGTTGCCGAAGGATTGGGAGGATACAGTGAAAAGGTCGAGAATCCGGCGGATATTATCCCCGCTATTCAGCGCGCACAGAAAGAGACAGAGGCGGGCAAACCCGCTCTGCTTGAAATCATCACGCGCGAGGAAACCGACTTTTCGCAGGGAATTTAGGCGCAAGATGTGAGGAACGGCTGACCGATGATCAAACCACTCCTCAAAACCCATCACCGAAGTTCGCAGCAGAAAGGAGTCATTCATGGCAGACTATCAACCACTCGATTTGTCAACGTTATGCAACGCAGGACTAGACGTTTTAGGCGCGGATACGGATGCACCGATTGGCAAACAAGCCTTCCGTGGACTTCCATTTTTAGTAAACGCGGACAGTTCAAGATGTTTTATCGCACTTAATGACACTTCAGAAAGTGTGACGATTCCTGTCAATCAATCCGTACGCCGTATTATCATTGCACATCGACTGTTAGACTCTGACCTGATGGAGGGCGGGGCGCTAGGGAAACCTGTGGCGGACTATGTATTCCACCTAGCAGAAGGCGCGGAAATCCGTATTCCCATCCGTGAGCGATTTGAAATTGCTCATCTCTCCGAAGGTGGCTCGCCCTTTCACGCACTCCCAGATCAGAACGATCAACTGATGCCGCGTCATGAGGGAAGATGGGAGGATCTGGGTCGGCGTCAGACGGAGGTATCGCGTGGTACAGCGCGGGGCTACTATCTGTGGGCTTGGGAAAATCCGCATCCAGACCGCGAGGTTGAATCGTTGGAGATTATTCCGAGTGGTCCCCATTTTATTATTGCTGGCGTTACACTTTCACATCTCGACGAGCATCCCTTCGTCCGACAGGGGAAGCGTGAGGCGCGCCTGATCTTGACCGACCCTGAAGACGCAGAAAAACCGTTTGACCTCGACGTGGAGGTGGATCGAGGAATAGCAACTTATGTTCACCCGTTGCCCGAAGACTCAGCCGACGATTTCATCAATGATGATTTTGCAGGTTGGGGTGAAGCGCAGAATCCCAAGTCAAGCCCAGCCTATGTTGAAGTTGCTGCTATTCCGTCGGCAACGGTGACAGTGAAACAAGGTGAGGAAAACGTGGGCGAGGTCAAGTGGGGTGATGTTGAAGAGAAGAAGGTGGTCGAAACCCCACGGATGCGCGTGGAACTTTTAGATCGTGGACGGAATTGGGTTCACGTCAACGTCCTTGATGACGATACGGGCAAACCGGTTCCTTGCCGCGTTCACTTCCGCTCACCGGAAGGCATTCCTTATCAACCGTACGGGCACCATAATCAGGTCAATTCTAACCTCGGCAGCTGGCATATTGACATCGGTGGTGATCTCCGAATGGGACAGATCACCTACGCCTACATCGACGGTCGTTGCCAAGGTTGGTTACCGCGTGGTGAGGTTATCGTGGACATCGCACGGGGATTTGAGTATGAACCGATACGTACACGCGTAAACATCGAACCGGGACAACGCGAACTAACGTTGCGCCTCAAGCGATGGGTGCACATGAACGCGGAAGGCTGGTATAGCGGTGACTCACACGTTCATTTTCTTTCGACACAAGGCAGTCATACGGAGTCGCAAGGGGAAGACCTCAACATCGTGAACCTACTTCCGTCGCAGTGGGGCAATCTCTTTACGAACACGGAAGACTTTACAGGCAAGCCGAGTATTTCGCAAGATGGAAATAACATCGTTTATGTGGGTCAGGAGAATCGGCAGCACTTTCTGGGGCATCTCATCCTGTGGGGACTCAAGGAACCGGTGATGCCGTGGTGTAGCGATGGTCCCGGTGAATCTGAACTCGGCGGAACGTTGGAAATCACGATGAGCGACTGGGCGGATCAGTGTCATGCACAGGGCGGCTCGGTCATCATCCCACATCTCCCGAACCCGAATGGTGAACCTGCAGCGCTGATTGCCACGGGTCGCGTGGATGGCGTGGAGATGCTGCGTCATGCACCGTTCAATCACCTTGAATACTATCGCTATCTCAATTGTGGTTATCGCTTGCCCTTAGTTGGCGGAACGGATAAGATGAGTAGCGATGTGCCTGTTGGTATTTACCGTACCTATGCCTATGTTGATGATGAATTCACCTATGATAACTGGTGCAAAAGCGTTTCGCAGGGACGAACTTTCCACAGCGGCGGTCCCATCATTAACCTCACTGTGGATGGGCATAATATCGGTGATACAATGCAGTTGTCCGGGGCTGGTACGGTGGAGGTCGAAGCGTGGGCGGAGAGTATCTTCCCGATTCACACGCTCGAAATCGTTCAAGCTGGGCGGGTGGTCGCTTCGACAGAAGATAGCAAGGGCACACGGCGACTGGAGTTGAGGGCACAGGTGAAGGTGGATGGACACACTTGGGTTGCTGCCCGATGTGGTGCTCCTAACTATACAAGCATTCCACATCACGATGGTTGGGGACGAGGGATATTTGCCCACACCTCACCCGTTTATATCGCTTGTGGCGGGGAGTGGTGGATGTTTGATAAGGATGCTGCGCAGTATATGCTCACACTCATTGATGGCAACCTAACCTACATCCGTCAAACCGCCGCTCGGCACGAGCCCGGCACGGCGACTCACCATCACGGCGAAGACAATCATCTCACATACCTAGAGCGTCCCTTCGTTGAAGCTCGCGCAGCGATTCACCGGCGGATGCATCAATTGGGGATAGCGCACTAGTGAAACGTGAAGCGTGAAACGTAATGCGTTTTTCGTTATACAATTGTTGTAACTGTCAAGACTTATTTATGGTGAAGTCGAAAAATAAAGAGACCCTTTCGCTCCCCGGTAGGTGCGGTTTTTAACCGCACCGAATCGGCGCAGTTGGAAACAGCACCTACCAATTCGTGGTGGGTTGAAACGGCTTGTCCCGATTCTCGGGATCCCGATAAACCGGGATTGGCAACAGCACCTACCAATTTGGAGTGTTTCATTACTTCTAAGATCTACTATAATCTGAGTTGAAAAAGAAGCGGAAACAGTGGAGGTCACGTCCATGAGCAAACCAGCGTCACGAGACTCCGACAAACAGGAAGACTTTAATTTAACTGAGGAACAGATCACGCAATTCAAACTCAACGGTTTTCTCGTGGTCGAAGATGTTCTATCTCCGGAGGAAGTGAAAACGCTTGCTACCCATACCGATCTAATAGCGGATGGCAAAGCGGAAAATATACCGGAGACGAGCATTCAACTCGAAAAGGTTTTCCGCGACGGTTCAAGGTCTGTCACAAATCAGGTATTGTCGGTCCGCAAGCTATACAACCTTGCTGTCTACGATGAGGTAATGTGGGCACATGTCTGTAACCCCAAAGTCGTGAACATTATAGCAGCACTATTGGGCACCGATGACATCAAGATGTACGGCGACCAGTTGTTTATGAAAGCACCGGAGGGAGTGGGAACAGCACAACGTTGGCATCAAGATTCTGCCTCGTGGCGCGACATCTTCCCGAAGGATCTGGTTAGCGCATGGACAGCTATTGACCACGCAACGATGGAGAACGGTTGCCTGAATTTCGTCCCCGGAACACATCGCTGGGGTATGATGCGTGGCGAAGAGTTAGCACCGTTTCTGGAAGACTTGGGAAGCGACGAGTGGCCGATTGTTCCTGTACCGTTAAAGCCCGGCAGCATTAGCTTTCACCACAGCCTCACGCTACATCAGAGCGGCCCTAACAACTCGAACACGCGTCGCCGTGGCTACGCCGTACACTATATGCGCGCGGCTTCTCGCAAGGATGAATCGGTCACCGACGCGCCGAAGATGCCTCCCTTCAAGCAGGTGCGAGGTAGATCTTGGCCGGGACGTGTGTAAAGGCTGAGAGCAAAATGTCAAATCGGCAGCGATTGCTAACAACCGTCTTTATTTTCTTCGTGGGTTGTAACTTTGGCCGCGGTCTCTCCGTGGCTCTGGCAGATACACCAAGTCTTCTCTCCGCAACCGCCCTATCACAAACTGCCATTCAGTTGCGATTTGATCGAGCGTTATCCCCTAAATCAGCAGAGAATCTGTCAAATTACCGAATCGAGCCAGAGGTTGAGGTCGAATGGGCAACGCTCGATTCACGGTTGAATATTGTACACCTGTACACTAGTACACTCGAAATCAACAAAAGATATACCTTGAGAATTGAGGGGATAACTAACGCAAAGGAAGATACTCTCATTACCCTGCCGGAGACGATGGAAATAGCCTTTGGTGAAGGGCAAGAGGTAACATTTTCAGGGGTCACGCGGGATACAACCTTAATCGTCCATCCGCAAAAGAAGGAAAGAAACTATAACGCTGGTGGGGAAGAATTTCTGCTGTGTACGCCTATCGGCGGTGTCTTCTTTGTAGCTTTTGATATCATGGAGGTGTTTGAGGAAATCGGCATTACACGAGAGTCTAGTATCTTGGAGGCATCGGTCAGTCTTTACGCGGAGTCCGTAGGCAATAATTCTCCTCAACAGGTTATTATTCGACGTGTGCTGCTCCCTTGGCATGAAGGCGTGCAAAAATCGCAGCCAGCGAAAGAGAACGAGCTGACCTATAACAGTGCGATGCACCAAAATTTTCCGTGGAATAAACCACCGGCACAAGCGATGTTGGAAGGGGTTAACGGCGAGCACCCAAGCGATTACAATGGGTCGGAGGATGTCGCGCATCGAATTGATGGATTGACCGAAATCGGAGCAGCCAAAAGGCGATATATCTGGAAGGGAACTCCGGTGACAGAAGCTGCGCGTTTTTGGCTTGCCAACCCCGATTATAGCTACGGTTACCTGTTTGCATTGAGGGATGGCACAGCCTCGGTCCGTTTCTCCTCAAAAGAGCATCGTGATGAAACGCTCCGACCTATCCTGACGATTCGATATCGGACACAGGTGGACAATAGTGAATAACACACCAACGGAATACCGATTATATTTAGGACTTACGCAGTTGAACGGTCAAATCCCTGTAGTTCGGCGATTCATCGCCGCTGGACACCGTTACCAACGCCCGATGAATCGGGCAACTACAATCTGGAGTGCGTAAGTCCTGATATTATCAGATGAGATTTTATATGGGCTAATGTCCGCTCGGAAGCCCCCAGATTTTCCTCGATGACCTGTTTTCCAATCTGTCCCATTCGGGTCCGTTTCGCCGTATCGGAGAGCAGCGATGTAAGTGCTTCTGCCATCTCCTCGGCGTTATTAACCAACTGAGCCGCTCCTCGCGCCTTCAAGATGCCTGCCTCATAGGCGTTATGAATTGTGGGACCGAACAGAATTGGTTTTGCCATCGCTGCTGGCTCCATCGCGTTGTGAACACTCCCGTGGAAACTCCCGCCGACGAAAGCAACATCTCCCAATCGATACAGTTGCGCCAATAGACCAATGGTGTCAATTACGATGACATCGGTTTCGCTCAGATTCACACCTTCCTGTAACTCTGAGAAACATACCCGTGAAAAATCTAGGTGGTCAAGCTGCGTCTGAATCTCGTCGATCCGTTCCGCTGTTGGTTCATGGGGAACGAGGATTAGGTGCGGTAGGCTGTTGCAATCGGGGTTATGTGATGCTTTCTCACGTAACCGACGATAGGCTTCTAGCACAACCCGTTCCTCCTCCAGATAGGTGCTTCCTGCTATCAGGATTGGGCGCTCTAAGGTCGATTGACCCGGAAAGAATTCGGCTTCCCCATTGACAGCAACTGCGCGCTGATAGACACGATCGAAGCGGGTATCCCCTGTAACCTCAATCTGTGTGGATGGCGGACATATCATACGAAACCGTTGTGCATCGTCCTCCGAAATCACACAGTGAACCGAAATATGCCGATGGACTTCTCTGAAGAATGGGCGTGCAAAGGACGCTAACCGTTTGGACTTGGGCTGCAGTGTTCCTGCGATGAGCGCAATCGGTACCTTGTACTTCGCGGCGTGCCAGACGAGGTTGGGCCAGATGTCAAACTTGGAGAAGACGAGCAGAGAGGGTCTAATGATTTGAAACAGACGTTTCGCGTTTCGAGATGTATCCAACGGAAGATAAATAGCGGCGTCGTGGTGGGGATAGTTTGAGACGTTGGGGTGGACAGAGGGGGAAAAGTAGGTTAAGACGATGCGTACTTCATCTTTGAATGCTTCGATGAGTGGTTTGACTTGCTCAAATTCGCCGACAGAAGTGAAATGAAACCATGCTGTTTGGCTCAATTCTCGCGCCGAACCCAATTGGGCTTCGATTGAGTCGAAAACGCTTCGTCGCCCGGCGAGTCCTGCGCGAATCTTGGGACTAAACCGGGCGGCGGTGTAAAACCCAACGGTTAGTGCGGGAATTACAAGAGCATTATAGAGCGTTTTCCAGAGCATGGTATTCAGCGGCAGGCTTAAATCGCAGTAAGAATTTTGTCTTTAAGCGTATCTTTGGGATGTGCGCCGACGATTTGCTCGGCAACGTCTCCTTCCTTAATAACTAGGAGTGTGGGGATACTACGAATGCCGTATTTCATTGCGGTCTCGCGGTTGTCATCTACATTCAGTTTGCCTACCTTGAATGTGCCGGCATACTCATCAGCCAGTTGTTCAAGCGATGGGGCAATCATTTTGCAGGGACCGCACCATTCCGCCCAAAAATCAACCACAATTGGCGTATCAGAATTCAAAACAGTGTCTTCAAAGTTATCATCGGTGATTTCTACAACATTTTCAGCCATGAATTTTCTCCTTACGAACATATAGTTAAAAAGCACTAATATGATACCCCATAAAATAGAGAGAGTCAAATAACATTAGTGTCAATTTGCGTCTGGCGTTGCTCGTAAATCGTCCACCGTCTTTTTGAGACTTTCAGCGGTTTCTTTTTTTAGGAGAAAAACCGTATCCGGTGCGCTCTGCAAGCGTCCGTAGCGATGTTCCTGATCAGCGCGTTTTCCGATTTGCAGCAGGTGCTCTGTTCGACTTTTCAGTGTAACGGCGAGTTGAATCTCCGGCACATCAAATCCTGTCTTTGCAATAGGAGGTGCTACCGCTAAAAACGCCTCAACCGTCAACCGGTTTACCTGCCGGAGGATGCTGGGAACCGCTCCAGTTCTCGTTTGTTCTTGTACTGGCTGTGTGAGTCGCCAATTCGTTCCCTGTTTTTGACAGGTCAGGTTAACATCACCGTGTTTCAAAACAACTTTAGTAGCATCGTCACCATCAAAATCAAGAATCTGTTTGCTTCGGAGTCCCGCAACCCCCATTCCAACGAGATCGAGGAGTGATTTCTTGACTAGAAAGACGGGGACGGCGTTTTGGGCTTTGACATAAACAGTATCCTCCTTCATCTTTCCCACAAGCAGCGTGGTAGGTTCAGAGCTGGGCACCATAAACGAAGCCTCAATGGAAGGTGCCGCCAGACCGTAAGGCTGAAGGCTTGTCGGTTGATCATCGACGAATGCAACTGCCCTCAGCGCATCTACGCCAAATAAGAGGTCATCAACTGCCTCTTCGTCTGCTTTCAGCGTAACTGGTGCAGTAATCTCCCATTCACCGTCCACATTTTTCTGACATATAATCTTGCTATCCCCTTGATGAATTGCAAATCGATGGGTGGCGGTACGCTGAAAGTCGATCACCCGTTTATCGCGGAGATCGAAAACAGTCCTGTTCAATTTTGTGTGGATTTCTCTATTGACCGTGTAGACGGCGCGGTGGTCTGGACGCGTAACATAAATCCGTCCGGGCGTCCGTGCATCGCTGCCAATTTGTAGTTTTTGTATCGGATTTTTGCCTGTGGATTGGAGTGTGGCAGTAATTCTTGGTTGAGAAAGCCCGTAGTTGGCAGGATCATATTCACCATCTGCTTCAAAGACGACTACTCTCAGGCTACCAAGTGCGGATACGATCTCTTCAATCGCTCTGGCGTCGGCTTTTGTCTTTACCGGTTGAATCATTTCCCAGCTGTCCATATCTGCGGTTCCACCGGGATTTGAATTAACCTGTTTCTCACAATGGATAACGGATTGTCCTTCGACTTGAAGATGGAGTGTCCTAATTTCAGCCGATGAAAATTTAAAAACGTTGCGATCTCTGAGATCTGAAGGTGATTTTGTAAAATCGTCAAGTGCACTTGATTCGATCAGAAAGATGTGGGATTCAGATCGCTCCTTTGTATAAACAGAATAGTTGACGGTCCTATCACCGATGAGGAAGACTTTGGCTGGGGTTTCTCCCTCTGTCCACAATTCGATTTGGATATTGGGTGGCTGTAGTCCGTATTGCACTAAATTTTCCGCTTCGATCGTCTGCTTAACCTTCTTTTCTAACAGATCTTGCAGCATCTCATTAATCTTCGATGGATCGGCATCAGCGGTAAAGGGTACCCGCAATTTCCAGATATCATCGGTATTTTTCGCGAATGTTAGGGATTGATACGATTCGTCCTTGAACGACAAGCGAACTTGCCGGATTGTGTCTTTACTCAGCGCGTAAACCTCGCGGATCTTTTGCTGATCTGCTTTTGACTGCTCTGTATCGGGAGATGGTCGCCCGAAGAAGAAGTATGCACCACCAAGTAGGACGAATACTACAAGGATAATCAGTGTTGTTTTGAAGTTCATGTATGAATCACCTCCTGTATTACCTGCGTGCCAGTCCGGCGTCCGATCTATGGCAAATTAAACGTTCTCTTTTGACAGTTGGTAACAAGCGACTTTCGTCTGTTCGGTGTGTAGGTTCTGTTGATATTTGAAAATTGAGCCGGTATTAATGCGCTCCGATAAATCGGGATCCAGAGCGACTTGATGCCGTATTTTGGGCAACCACGAGGGTTGCCCCTACATTGGATTAACTTTTGTAGGGGTCGGGTTTCCCAACCCATGGGACGAGGGAACCTCGCCCCTACGATTGGGCATTTATCGACAAATGGCGGAGCCACCTCACATAAATGTCAACACGCCCTAGTAACTGCATCAGATAAACGTGCTACTTTGCAACAATGACTGTACCGGTATCAAAACTATCACCCACCTGCACTTGGTAGATGTAAACACCGCTTTCGACGACATCGCCAATTTCGTTCTTGCCATCCCATGCCAAGTCACGCACCCCCGGATCCGCAGCCTTTAATTCCCTAATGAGAACACCGTTAATGTTGAAAATAAGGACGCTAAACTCGCCTGCAATCCCTTCGATAGCGCGAGCGGGGAATACAACGCGATTAAAATCTGGATTGTCCGAGAGAGGGGTAAACGGATTCGGAAACGGTTTGCCGAGGATGCGCAGAACTTCGGAAATCTGTTCTGAGCGATTGCCCACTTCATCCTCCGCTTCAATAGCGTAGGTAAAAACGCCGACTCCGAGTGTGCGTTCATCCACAAACACATTGGCTTCTTCTACAGAAATTTCCACGCTGCTGCCGGTCCGGTCTATTAGAGGCGTGAGTCGTGTCCCTGACCTACCGAAGAGTAGCCTATACTTGACGACATCAGGGGTTGGACTGGCGGTCCAACTTACGTTGATTACGTCGTCGGATTCAACAACGGCAAGGCTTTCAGGGGGCTGAGGTCGAGCCGTATCCGGTAGGACTTCTACGGTGACGGTCTCGGAACGCTCAGATCTCAATAGAGGTGTTTTATATGCCTCAATTGCGTAATCGTGCGTTCCCGGTGCTACATTCACATCCAGAAACATCTCAGTGTTCCGACTTGAATCGAGCTCGACTTTGATATCAATCCGTGGTGCATCGTCGCGATAGATAAAGTAGCCAACCACATCTGGATTTTCGGATTTCTGCCAGATCAAAGTGACATCGTTTTCACCATTTGCATCCCTTATAACCCTGAACCTTCCGACCGGGTCGGGAGGCACGTTGGGTATGATTTGTAAGGTAAAATCGTCGTTATTCAATTTGCCATCTGTGTTTCCCGGTTGGATAAATCCGCCAATCGGTACATCGTCCAAATTTCTGAGACGTGCCCTAAAGGTAACTTCTTCGGCAGTGATGTCTTCTGCAAGGGTGGGATTCGGTGCTTTTCCCTCGAACACAATCTCATTAAGGGTATTCTCAAGATCTGTGATTGGTTCGTCTAAACGAATGTGTAACCGATTCCCTGCGGGCTCTGGAGCGGCACCGATTTTTTCGCCGTCCCGAGAAAAGGATTTAAAGTTTGATGGCTCAACGACGAATCCTGCTGGCAGTATAATTTCAATTGTTTTGATGTCTTCGTCAATCGGTTTGGCGAGCGAGCGATCGATCCTTAGGGTGACGATCAGCGTCACAGTTGAACCTGCGGGAACAAGCCCTTGGTCGTCGTCTTTAACGTTGATTTCGCCTATTGAGGTAACTGCTGCATGACCGCTAACTGCAAAACACGCCACAAACAAGGCAATCAATATAGTGAGAAGATGAGGTTGTCTTTTCTCGTTCATTCGAACATCAGGTTTAATGAAAGCCGTTGGGTTGTGTTGTCCGCTAGGATTCCTGTGACTATCTGAAAAGCGTAATCTAGTTGGAGCTGAAGTGAAGCGATTGGCAGTTTCGCACTGGCACCTAGTGCAATACCGGTCGCACGATTAACACCGCTTTTTAATGAATAGCCTGTACGGACACCAATCAGCCTGTTGAGCCATAATTCGGCACCGGCGTGAATCTGTCGATTCCCATCTCGAAAGGTAAGTTCAACAAGACCAATTCCTGACTTGAGTACTTCCCGCAGTGCCTCCTGCTTGGTAGTAGCAGCAATTGCGTTAAGGCGATACGCTAAGCCGACGCGAATATTTCGCGGAACGAGATCCTCTTCTACTTCAGCGATGCTGACATTGGCGGGAAACAAGTTTTCTGCTGAGAGCCCAAGGGTTAAACCGGCCACCGGGGTTGCCATCATACCCAGATCGAAGGAGAAGTCAGCGGCGGATGCGTGGGCAAAAAACTGAGAGTTGTTGTTAAGATGTGCGCTAACGGATTCGTTATTCTCGTCGAAACGACTGCCGAAGGATTTCAGGTTCAAACCTAGTGCGAACTTCTGTAAGAAAGCTTTTCCGTAAGATATAGTAATGGTCTGTTCTTTATAAATGTTTGAGTCTTCACTTAGAATCCCGATACTCGCTCCGAACGAACCCACAGATCGCAGCGGTAGGACTCCACCAATGTGGTTATAATTGATGAGTCCTCTGAACCGTTGTGCCGTTGTCATGCTCAGGTGAGCAGCGTCAATATAACCGAGTCCGGCAGCGTTGTAACTTGCCGCATTGCCATCATCGGCTAGTGCTACGAACGCACCACCCATTCCAAGCGGTCGCGCGCCTACACCGATATCATTAAATGCGGCGACAGCACTTCCTGTACACAAGATCAGCAGTCCAATTACACTGAAAGCGATTCGCACCTTATTATCACCCCTGCGATTTTTCGTTGCTGAACAGAGATAAATCCTTCGCTTTTTTAATCGGGATTGAATCTTCAGGGGATGGGCTCTAGCCGCTTGGTGCTAGACTTGCGCCCGACAGTCTGTGACCACAAAAAAGCAGGGGGTCTACTTAGACGCTCTGCCTCAAAATTAAGTGGTTAAAAGAGCGTAGTGCTTGGTTCGTATACCTAAAATTGCCTGTAGTTTTTATCAAGAGTGGTTACGCAATAGATAACCATTCAATTCCGTTTGATTTTCATGCCCGTCGCGACCATACGCCCAGCGCGTTCCGCTGCGATTTCGATGAGTGTCGTTGCGTTTTCAATTGCGGTTTCTAGAGGCATCGGTTCAGGGACAATATCAATCATCGCGTCAATTCCCGCATCATAGACACCATCAGAATTATCAGCGATACTACCGGCTATTGCAATCACAGGGATACGATGTATCTTTGCAACCTTCGCAACACCAACAGGTGTTTTGCCGAAAACAGTTTGAAAGTTAATCTGCCCTTCACCTGTAAGAACAAGATCTGCACCTGCGAATCGTTTACTCAACTGGGTCGCCTCGGTGACGATGTCGATACCCGATTTTAGCGATGCATCTAGGAAAGCCATCAAGCCGGCACCTAACCCGCCGGCGGCACCTGCACCGGGAACCTTCCCCACAGATTTATTAAGGTCTCGTTCCACAATTTTATCAAAATGTGCTAGGTTTGCATCCAGTACCTCGATCATTTCAGGGGTTGCGCCTTTTTGAGGTCCATAGACATGGGAGGCACCTTGTCTGCCTGTGAGTGGGTTGTTGACATCACAGGCGACGACGGTTTCCGTTTCGGTGATGCGCGGGTGCAATTCGGAAAGGTCAATTGAGCTGAGTGCTGCTAGAGAACCGCCGCCCGGTTCTATCTGTTCTCCACTTGCTGTGCGCAGCTTTGCGCCGAGGGCTTGTGCCATCCCTGCACCGCCATCGTTTGTAGCACTGCCGCCGATTCCAATGATCATCTTTCGGCAGCCGTATGCTAGGGCGGCTCGAATAAGCTCTCCTGTGCCGTAGGTTGTTGTGATGCGTGGGTCACGTTTATCGGGAGGAACAAGTGTTAAACCGGATGCCGCCGCCATCTCGATGACTGCTGTAACCCCATCGCCAAGCACTCCATATTGGGCGTTAATTGAGTTGCCAAGCGGATCCAGTACCTGTGTGGTCAGAATTTGCCCGCCGGTTGCATCGACAAGAGATTGCACTGTGCCTTCGCCGCCATCTGCCATCGGTATATTTTCGATAGCCGCATCGGGAAACACACGGCGTAAGCCAACCTCCATTGCTTCTGCCACCTGTAATGCGGTCAGGCTGCCTTTGAACGAATCAGGGGCGATAACGATTTTCATTGTGAACTCCGGGCGTACTGCGTAAAATAGAATGGCTCATGTAAAGAAATCGTGCAACAGAAACCGAGTTTTCAAGAAAAAACTCGGTTTCTGTTCATCCTTTATCCTATCACGGGTAACGAACTGTGTCAAGCAGGGGTATCAGTCATTGCCATATTACAAATGTGGAGAATTATGGTTACAATATGCACACCATTGATAAGAATGCAAACGCAGAGCGTAGAAACATAATCTATTTCGATTTGGAAACACAGAAATCCGCCCAAGAAGTTGGCGGCTGGTCATATATTGACCGGATGAAACTTGCGATCGCTGCGACGTTTAGTACTGCCGATCAGCAATACACAACTTTTCAAGAGGCGGACGTTGTTCAACTGATAAATCAACTCACCAGAGCGGACCTCATCGTTGGATTCAACCTCAAAGGTTTTGATTATGTTGTCCTCCGTCCATATACGCCGATTAACTTGTGGCAGTTGCCAACTTTCGATATGCTGGAACATGTAAAGTGTACCTTGGGATTTCGCCTCAGTCTTGATGCACTTGCAAAGGAGACATTGCGAGAGTCCAAGTCAGCGGATGGATTACAGTCCTTGCGCTGGTGGAAAGCGGGCAAGGTCGATCTGGTCGCGGAATACTGTCGCAAGGATGTCGAAATTACAAAACGATTGCACGAGTATGCCCTTCAACATGGGCACCTTCTGTTTCGCGGGCGGGATGGCAGAGTTCGCCGTGTGAATACAACGGGGTGGTGAATTGATGTCATACCCTATAGCATTGAGTGATACGAGTTGCCACTTGTCACACTATTAGGAATGGCGAAAGGGTATATACATTGTTCCCATAGATTGTTTCGTTCCTAATCTGATTTTGAAGCGTCTAGGCGTTAGGGTTTTCAATCGACAATCTGCAGCTGCTTCCAACGGTCATAGTACAGCTGGATCTTCTCAGGCAGGACAGCCCGCACATTATCCGCCAACCGCCATCTGAAGCGTTCATCCAGCGTCTCAAGTTGATCATCTGCTTGATGTTTGACCAAACATCCACACAGGGTCAGACGTTCTTGCATCCCTGCCGGCATCACTCCCCGGTGGATGGTGTTCCCATTCCAAAAGATGGTCTGTCCCCGCTTCAGCTTTATCTGCTTCGCTCCGGATATATCACCGATCCCCTTGTTGTTAATCAGCACCTCACGTTCGTGATCGGTGCGGTAGCGGCGTTGGCTGCCCGGTACGATCCACAGACATGGATCGTCTACCAATGCCGTATGCCACTTGAGCAGATTCTTCCGGTAACGACCGAGGATTTCCATCTCCACCTCATAGCTGCCATCGCGTTCTTCCGCGCCGAAGTCCCGATGCCAGCCGCATTGGTAACCACTGCCCTGAATGGCAAATACAGTCACCCAACCTAGGCGCAATTCCTCACCCAGAAAGGGGTGCACATAGCGTTCGACCGGTGCGGATGCAAGATACTCCGCAAAGATCGGCTCCCTGAATTCGGGTGCCATAACCCCCATGATAACAACGGGGTTTTTACCCTCTCCGATAGTACGAATCTGATCGAAGGTGTCAACCACCTCACCGGAGCGCACCTTATCCGCCACCCGTCGCGTGGCTTCTGTCAACATAGGCAGCATCTCCGGCGCTACCGCGTCGCTAGCAATAAAGTAGCCTTGGTCGTCGTACTGCTGAATCTGTTCCTTAGATGCCATATCGCATCCCTCCATTTCTTGTGAGGCTTGATAATCTCTGTCCCTTAACCGCCAATAAGAATCCGCCTTACCCTTCGTCCGACTCGATGGACACCTCTTTACCGGTTTCGGCGGAGCGGTAGATTCCCTCCATCATCTGCTGTACATGCAGCATCTCACTGAAGTTAACTACTGGCGTTCGATTGTCCCGGACAGCTTCAACGAAATCTTTGAGGACCTCAAAGAAACTGTTCTCCGGTTCGACGACCTCCGGCGTTCTGTCAAAAACCTGGTCACCATCATCGAGATAGATCTTCAAAGGGATCTCTGCCGCGCCAAAATCTCCTAAAACTTCAATAGTCGGACGATTTTTCCACGGATGTGTCAGCCAATTGCTTTCAAGCGATAGCCCCGAACCATCCGCAAAGCGGATGTAGCCTGCTGCAAAATCCTCCGTCTCAAAATCTTCCAGCGTTCCCGCCCACGAAATTACAGGGTTTTTCATATGGCGTACTTTCTGATAGGTGGTGCCCATTGCAACGACGGGTGTCGGATCGCCGATTATCCAGTTTGCAAAATCGAGGGTGTGCACAGCCGTGCTGTAGAGAACGCCTCCACCGGACAGTGCTTTATTGTGGAAGACGCTGTAGCCGGGGATGTTCATCACATGCCCTGTCCAGACACGGGTGTAGTAGATTCGTCCCAAAGCGCCGGTTTCGATAAACTGCTTGAGCGCGTACCCTGCTGCCAGTCCACGATTCTGGAGTCCCATACTCATCTTCTTACCGTTCCGCTTGCAGGCATCAATCATCTCTTGCGCTTCTGTACTGCTTACGCAGAGTGCTTTCTCGCAAATGACATTCGCTCCTGCATCAAAGGCATCAACCGTTTGATCCCTATGCAGCGCATGGGGTGTGCAGACACTGACAAGGTCTAGGGCGTGCCGTTCCAACATCTCTTGATAGTCGGCGTATACATGCGGCACATTAAATTCCTGTGCCACTGCTTGGGCGCGTTCAAAGTTCACATCGCAGACGGCGACAAGCGATACCTCCTCCATTTTTGCGTAGTTTGCAACATGCCCACCCCTGCCTTGAGCACCACAACCGATTACAGCTGCTTTCATAAAAGTCCTCCGAAGGTTTTTGTAGAAGTGGTACTAGTCTAACACCGTCTATGTGCTATGTCAATCTGCGCTGCGGCCGCCTGAATTTTTTATTTTTCCCTATGGACAAATGTGCTATAATGAAAATAATTGAGGTAGGACCAGATAGATTCATCATAACGAACTTTTTTACCCGGCGAATAAATGCCATAGGCTCATTTAAAAAACAGTCGGTTTCTGTAGGGGCAACCCTTGTGGTTGCCCCTACAAGGAACCTACCTAATGTAGGGGCAGGTCCCCGATTTATCGGGATCCAAAGCGACTTGTACCTGCCCAACTCCCAGCTGTGTAAGTCCTGTTATAAAAACTTTACATACTCAATGGCGATTTATCCCTAAAAAAGTAGAGTTTTACATGAAAATAACCGTAACATTACTTATTCTTTTCACTCTATTCTTACCAAACACCTTTGCTCAAGACTACACGCAATGGAGTTTGCCCGAAGGTGCCACAACGCGTCTTGCCAAAGGTTCGATAAGGGAGATACAGTATGCACCGGAGGGCAGGACGCTGGCAAGCGGCACGGTAGACGAGACGATCCGTCTGCGGGATCCCGTTACAGGTGAAGAAAACCTGATTTTCGGGCCGAATATGGTTTTTAGCGTTGCGTTCAGTCCGGATGGGCGGACATTGGCAAGTGGGGCGGTAGACAAGACGGTCCGTCTGTGGGATCCCGTTACAGGTGAACTAAAGCGGAGGCTCACTGGGCATAGTAATGTGGTCTCGAACGTCGCGTTCAGTCCGGATGGACAAACATTAGCAAGTGGGGCGGTAGACGGCACCGTGTCGCTTTGGGATGTTGTGACAGGTGAACAGAAGCAGACGCTCACCGGGCATAGAGGTTGGATTAATAGCGTCGCGTTCAGTCCGGATAGCAAAACGCTGGCAAGTGGGGCGGTAGACGGCACCGTGTCGCTGTGGGATGTTGTGACAGGTGAACAGAAGCAGACGTTCACCGGGCATAGGAGTTGGGTTTATTGCGTCGCGTTCAGTCCGGATGGGCAGACATTGGTAAGTGGCGCGAGAGACAAGACGATCCTGTGGGATGTTGTAACAGTTGAACAAAAGCGGATGCTCATCGGGGATGAGCGTTTGGTTAGTAGCATAGCGTTCAGCCCGGATGGCATAACGCTGGCAAGTGGGGGTGGTTTCACCGTCCGTTTATGGAATGCTGTGACGGGTGAGCATAGGCGGACGCTCGCCGTCGGGGGTAAAGTTAGTAGCATAGCGTTCAGTCCGGATGGGCAGACATTGGCAAGTGGGAGTCATGATGGCACAGTGCTCCTGTGGAAAGTCTCTCCGTCCCGTCCAATACCTGGTCCCAATCCACCGTCCGTGACACCACCTAAGACTGACGCAGATTGAGTCTATGACAACGTAATTCGTGCGGTGATATGGATAGTAAACCCGAGTATCGGTGAGGGTAACGAGGTGCTATTTGACAAGAAAGTTAAGCTCGATATCACCAATGCACATGTAACAGATACAAGTCAGGCGGTCGATGTGTATTTCCCCGCGCCCGACGAGAACGGAAAACTGATTACAGAGCGGGATTTCTACGTGAAAAGCCGGGGCGTGTTAAAGCGACTCGGTTATTACACCAAAGGGCATGTGATAGGGAAAAATGTAGAAACAGATCTAGCAATTATCCGGCTTGATGGACTACCGGAGACTGCCCGCCAGATTGATTGGGGTTTCACCACACCTGCGATAGATACAGGTGAATTGGTTTACATCCTCGGCAATCCGGGAGGACGCAACTTGTGGCACTGGAAGCTAGGCCAATTTCAAAAAGACTACGGAAAATCGCTACACATCCAATCCGATGTCTTTGGTGGCAACAGTGGAGGACCGGTACTGAATAAAGAGGGTATTCTACTTGGAATTATTGCACGGAGCGATAGGCACATGAATGCGTCAGCAATTCCGGCAAAATACATATACCAGTTGTTGTCTTAATCCAATATAAAACATTCCGGTTCGCGTCGCTAAAGGTTGTTTTGATAACCCAAGTTGCTAGTCAGCCCCTGGGTTGAGTTGTCACATAGAGGCTGCACGCCTGACGCACGAGTTCCTTCGATTTTGCAGCGGGAAATGGATCGCAGATTAGGCAATCTGCGCCACGATTAGCAACATTTGCACTACAATTGCCATTCTATAACATAAGCCCAGTTATTAGAATCGGAGAACAACCGAGTTTTGCCGAAAAAACTCGGTTTGTAGTGTTCCGATAAATCGGGATTTCGTTTGTGCTCAACTTGCGGTTTATCAACTAGCAACTTGCGTTTTGATAAGGAAACGCTCATGACACCCCCAAAATCCAGCACCATTGCGTTCACTCCAGATTTACGCATCTGTCGTCTGCTCAACGGGATGTGGCAGGTATCTGGTGCCCACGGACCCATCAATCCAGAAGCAGCAATACAAGCCATGTTTGATTGCATTGATGCGGGATTTACTACATGGGATCTCGCCGACCACTACGGACCTGCGGAGGATTTCATTGGTGAATTTCGGCGGCAACTTGCGGCTGAACGTGGGGCAGATTCCCTTTCTGGGCTCCAAGCGTTCACCAAATGGGTGCCGCGACCGGGGCGGATGGCAAAGTCGTGGGTGGAATCCAACATTGACATATCGCGGAACCGGATGGGCGTCGATCAACTCGATCTGTTGCAGTTTCATTGGTGGGACTACAGTAATGAAAACTATCTTTCGGGGCTCACCTATCTCACGGAACTTCGGGACGAGGGAAAACTGAGACATCTCGGTTTGACAAACTTTGATACCGAACACCTCTCGCGCATCACGGACGAGGGAATCCGTATCGTTTCCAATCAGGTGCAATTTTCGCTGATTGATCGTCGCCCGGAGGTGGCGATGATTCCGTATTGTCAAGCGCACGGGATCCAATTGCTGACCTACGGAACCCTTTGCGGTGGATTGTTGACTGAAAAATACTTGGGACAACCCGAACCGCGGGGACGGGAATTGAACACCGCCAGTTTGCACAAGTATAAACAGATGATAGACGCTTGGGGCGGTTGGGAGCTGTTTCAGACATTGCTTTCGGTGCTTGAGGAGATTGCTCAGAAACATGATGTCAGTATCTCCAACGTCGCAGTTCGAGCGATTCTTGATCGTCCGACGGTTGCCGGTGTTATCATCGGTGTGCGATTGGGCCTCACCGAGCACCGTGCTGTCAATGGGCGCGTGTTCGATTTTGCCTTGGATCCAGAAGATTATGCCCGGATAGATGCCGTCCAATCTCAATCCCGCGATTTGTACAACCAAATCGGCGACTGTGGAGATGAGTATCGAAGTTGGTGAGTCAACAATGCCACACGGTGCTCCCCTGCGGCGATCTTTCACGAATTCTACGTGTGAAGCGTTCAGGAAGATGTAGACTTTGCAGAGCAGACCAATGGTTGGATACCCAAGCCGTTCCCATTCTAATCCTTCTCCTACCACCCTCCCCCGCTACCTCTTACGAAAATTCGGCGGTGCATTCCGGAATATCGATATTTGTACAAGACCACTTTTTCAAAATCGACTTGACGGAGGAAAATTATGTCAGAAAAACAGGTTCGTTTGGCTTTAATCGGTTGTGGCGGGATTGCAAAATACCATCTACTATACGGATATCAACCATTAATTGAAAAAGGCGTTGACACTTTCTCGATTGACGCAACGTGCGATATTCGCAAGGAAGCTGCGGAGGACTACGCCGACAGAGTTGCAGCGTTCCAAGGAACGAAGCCCCGCGCGTATGACAGCATTGAAGAGATGTTGAGGATGGAAAACCTGAATGGTGCTGACATCTGCACGCCACATTCACATCATCACAGTTCAGCGATCCCCTGCCTCGAAGCTGGCGTCGATGTTATGACGGAGAAACCGTTCGGCATCACAATCAAGGCAAGTAAGAAAATGATTGAGACAGCGGAGAAAAACGGACGGCTTACCGCTACGGCAGAGCAATGTCGTCGGGAACTTGGACAACGGACGGTCCGGTGGGCGCTCAACGAGGGGAACATCGTTGGTATGCCCCGGATGTTCTTCGCCCAAACGGCGAGTTGGTGGGACCCCTCGGAAAGAATCAGCAATTGGCGAGTGCGAGATTGGCGTTTGGAAAAAGAGTTTAGCGGTGGTGGGATGGCGTTGGACACCGGGGCGCACATGATGGATACAATTCGCTACTTCTTTGGCGATGTTGAGAAAGTTTACGCGCAAGTACGTCAAATCGAAGAACGGTTTGTGAATCACCCCGAACGGGGTAAGGTCCGATCCAACTGTGAGGATACGTGGGTTGCGGTTATCACCTTTAAGAGCGGCGTCGTCGGGACATGGAGTTTTACAAATGCCGCACCCGTTCACAAATTCCTCAACGTTGCGTTCTATGGTAGCGAGGGTGTCATTCGGGATTATGGGAGCGTCTTTCACCCGTTTGTCGGCGACGATGGGGATGTAGAGAAACTTGATGGAACAGAGTATACAATAGGCGAGCTGCGTGAGATGTACCTGTCAACGTTAAGCGATGAGGAAAAAGAGCATCTTTTCCCTTTCGGGTTTGGGAGTGTGCACCGCCAAGACGGTTTTGCACTAGAGATATACGACTTCATCAATGCCATCAAGGATCGTCGCTCACCCGAAGTTGACGGTTGGACGGGATTGAAAGCGAAAGCCATTGCGATTGCCATCTACGAATCGGCATGGTTAGGTGAGGCGGTGAGCATTGCTGACGTGATTGATGGAAAGGTAAGCGGATACCAAAAGGAGATTGATGAGCGTTGGGGACTTTAGATGGAATGTCAGCCTAGTAACCTTTGGTGCTAGTTAGTGAGAAAGCTGTTTCCACATTGTTCCAGTCGCTTTGGATCCCAATTTATCAGGGAGTTCATTAGTTCATTAGTCAGTTGGTTCATTCATTCTTCTTACGTTCTACCCTTCAGATACACATGTCGCCCCTCTGGGGCTTTAGGACATTTGTTTATCGGTGTACTATAGACATGTCGCCCCGCTGGGGCTAAATGAACCGATAAATCAATGATTTTCACGTTTCACGCATCACGTTATTAACAGCTGCAAACTAGCACCATTGGTTAGTAAACTGTAAAACTCGATTTTTATTTTATATTTCTCGCGGTTCGGCTATAATTAGCAGCAGGGAGTAAATTAGGGCAACAGAAATACAAACTGCTCAAGATGTATGGCCGATGTTAGCGCCTGTTGTGTTTGTTCCTCATGCAGAGAGCAAATACCAACAACTTGTGGATCTGCTAGACGATTTGATCGATGTAGTGGGTGAGAATGAAGATCATCCCTTAGCCTCGTTGATGGAAATCATTGGGGTGCTGATTGAGAAATATGAGGATGAACACATTCCAGAACTGACAGAGGTATAGCGTTTGACCGCTCCCCGCTCTAAAGAACGGGGATTCTTTTGACAGTAATTCCACGTTCTGCCTCTTAGAGTTTCGCTTCTGGTGCGTGCGATGGGGCCGTCTACCTTCTTCGTGAAAAGGCTTCCCCGGTCAACTCACGGGGCAACACAACTTACGCAGTTGCGGCGCAGGCCATCGGGCACTCTACGGAAACACTTTGAGGGTAAGTGCGACCGATACTTGCAAGCCACCTGCTTGGCAAGACTATCTTTCACTTTGTCGGACGCATCCGACTCGGGACTATCAACTCTGAAGGTTATTAGTTTACCCAGTTTCAGATATTTTGTTGTGGTGTCAGTGGTTTTCCACAGCCACACGACCAATTACGATTGGTGGGCAAAGCCAACGGCGAGGGTGCCGAAGTCGTAATGCTCTGCCCTGTGGATAATAGAAGTATACCATATTTCACAACTGAATCCAAGGCTAAAGCCTTGAAAATACTATCCTAAAGCATCCCTGTATCCCCGCCATAAATGACAGGGTTTTAGGGCTAAAGTAGGTTTCGATAAAGCGTCCAAAATTTAATCTGGGTTATGCCCTTGGAGATAAATAATGAAAACAGATACGCTTTCGACGAATCCAGTTTCCATTCCCGAAATGATCAGCATCAAAGCAACAGAATTTTCAGCCCCACCGGCGTGGGCGCTTAAGGAGCGGAATCTGATAAGCCTTATGGAGGATGCGGCGCCGATGCTACTCCAGAAGTATGCTGAACCGGGAGGCGCATTATACTTTGCTGATGACTTGGATGATCTCTATGAACGGATTTATAACTGGGGGCTTTTCTACGCCATGGGGGCAGATGAACACGTACTTGATATGGCGCTACAGTGTTGGAATGCCTCTACCCGTATCAGTAGTGACGAGATTGTGCATCGGACGCATCCACGCTTCTCGCATCAGGCTCATAGGGAGTATTACAATTTAGCGTCGCCCGGCGCGGCGGAGTGGCATCATTTGGGCGAAGGCAACATGGCTTTCTATCACTTCGGCGTTGCCAGTCCCACCATTTCGGAGAATGTGCGACGCGCCAAACAGTTCGCTGCGATGCACATGGGTGAGGACCCACAAGCTCCGAATTACGATTCAGAGCATAAAATCTTTCGTTCGCCCATCCAAACTAGCCGAGGTCCCTGTTTACAGGCGGGCCTCAAACACTTGAAAGCTTGGCTTGCCGGACGGATGGGAGAAGATCCCAGTAAGGCGATGGGTATGCGGTCAACGCTTTATCCGGTCGTCAAGGAGTTGGAGGCGAATTGGTATGAGCATCCACAGCGGAGAGACGAAATCTCGAAACTGTTTGAGCGGATGGTTCTCAACGGCGACGTAGCACATAGTCTGGCAGCCACGGCATTGGTGACCAATGCCTATCTGTATACTGGAGACGAGAAGTACAAACGATGGGTACTCGAATACACAGAAGCATGGATGGATAGGATCAAAGCTAACGGCGGGATTATCCCGGACAACGTCGGACCCACAGGAAAGATAGGGGAACATCGGCAGGGGCAGTGGTGGGGTGGCCTTTACGGCTGGAACAGTTATTGGGCGGGCGATATCATGTTTAATTCGATCATCGTTGCTGCCGAATGCGCCCTCCTGCTCACCGGAGACTTCGGCTATCTTGAAATCCTCCGTTCTCAGATTAAGGTGCTGCTGGACAATGCGATCACACGCGATGACGGTCAGCTTCTCGTTCCGGCGCGATACGGTCCCGACGGCTGGGAAGCGTATGAACCGATGCGGATGAAAGACTTGGCACACCTGTATCACGCCTCAATGGATCCCCAGGATTACGAGTTAATTACGAGAGTACGGTCGGGTAACGTAGAACGCGATTGGAACCACGTTATGATTGAGGCAGAAAAGAGTGACGAAAACACAGAATATGGACGATTCCAATACTACGATGGGAAGAATCCCGATTGGCCCCAAAAAATATTGGATGCTGAATATGAAGGGGCTTTGGCAGTGTTTGAGGCGGCGCGTAACGACGACCGCGATGTCCCAACTATAATTTCGGATAATCAGCAACCTCCGCATTTTGTTCTGACAAAGGGATTAACGCAGGTGATGCTGGGTGCCCCGCAGGCAGTGTACACCGGTGGACTTCTGCGAGCGACCGTGCGTTACTTCGATCCAGATCGCGCTCGTCCCGGTGTGCCGGAGGATGTTGCCGCCCTTGTTGACAAGTTGGAATCGGACGTGGTGGGGGTTCAACTTGTGAATCTCAACCGAACTGAAACTCGAAATGTAATTATCCAAGCGGGGGCATTCGGGGAGCATCAATTCAGTAAAGTGCAGTTTCAGGAAGCGGATTCGGAGGGTGCGTCGGAACGGGTTATTCCGGTTGATGCGAAATTTTTTGCCGTTGAACTTCCGCCCTCAAGGACGATTCGACTGGAGATTGGAATGCGCCGCTTTGCGAACTCGCCGAGTTATGCTTTTCCTTGGCATGGGAGTAAGATACCGGTGCCATTTCAGTAAAATAGTAGGAGTTGGTTCAGCAGGAGGAATATTGTGATAACAGAAGAACAGATTGCTTACTTCCAAACGTTTGGGTTTCTGGTTTTGAGGCAGGCGTTCCAGCCTGATGAAGTGGACGCCATTTCCCAAAAATTCGATGAACTGCTTGACAAAGAGCGGGAGGGACAACCTTTTCCGGGGGAAAGCCGTCAGTCGCTCTACGGCATAGCCGAAAGTACCCCATTGTTGACGGATCTGGTGGAAGATGATCGCATTTATAAGACAGTCGAATCCCTACTAGGAGAAGGATTCATGTGGCTCTGTTCCGAAGGAAACCTCTACGTGGGCGATACCGATTGGCATCCAGATGGGACCCGGTTGGACTATCGCCCGATGAAGGTATCCATGTATCTTGATCCGCTGACAAAAGAGACGGGTTGTCTGCGGGTAATCCCCGGTTCCCATCGCACCCCCCTGCACGAGACGCTCAAACCTTGGGCACAGTTCGGGCTTCCCGGCTCCGATGTCCCCTGTTTTCCGCTTGAATCGCAGCCCGGAGATGTCTTCTTTTCGGATATGAACACGTGGCATGCATCCTTCGGGGGCAGGACCGGGCGGCGACATCTGGCTGTCAATTTTGTGCCTAAACCCACCACCGCAGCGGATATAACCATGTTGAAGGAGAATCATCAGGGTGTCTTGAATTTGATAGAGCGATTGCAGTATAGCCAACCGGGACGGGCGTTTTCTGACGCTTTTCTTCACAGCGATCGTCCGCGTATCCAACAGTTGACCGCCAAGTGGATTGAGTTGGGTTTGGAGTAGCTGACAAGGATGTTTCAGAAACCACCTAGGGACATTGATGGTGAGTTCTAAAAATAAATAGACACTTTCGCCTCCGGTAGTTTCGTTTTCCGAACCGCCCCGAATCGGCGCAGTTGCAAACAGCGCCTACCAATTTGGAGTGTCTAATTGATTCTAAAATCTACCATAATTAGGAGGGATCTCCGAATCCCGACACCTCACTTCATAAGGAGAATTCTATGAAAATCACAGATCTTAAAGTATTTGTTGTAAATCAGTTTGTATATGTCAAGATCGAGACCGACGAGGGAATATATGGGGTTGGAGAAGCCTCGCTCAGTGGCAGATCGTTGGCTGTCGTTGGGGCGTTGGAACATCATCTCAAACCGCTCCTGATGGGTCAAGACGCGACACGAATCGAGCATATCTGGCAGGATATCTTTCGAGGTACATTCTGGCGCGGCGGTCCCGTGCTGCAATCCGCGCTTGCAGGGATAGACATTGCATTGTGGGATTTGGCGGGAAAGGCACTCGGTGTGCCGACCTACCGACTGCTTGGTGGGGCTACACGAGACAAGGTATTGGTCTATCGCCACGCCGGTCTGGAAGGTTCAAAGCAGATGGTAGATGAAGGGTGGAAGGTCCTACGTATCTCGCCGATTCGGTGTGATGGCGGTTTTAATCAGAAGGAAGCGACGCTGCGTGGGATTGAGTATATGAAAGCAGTACGTGAGGCGGTCGGCGATGAGATTGAAATTATCTTTGAAGTGCATACACGCTTGACACCGCCTCACGCTATTCAGTTGTGCAATGGAATTGAAGAATACCATCCATTCTTTGTTGAAGATCCGATTCGTTCAGAAAATCCAACCTCGTTTGCGACGCTCCGCGCACATACAAATGTGCCAATTGGCACGGGCGAACAGCTGCCGACGAAGTGGCTGTTTCGTGAACTGATTGAACAGGAGCTAATCGACTACCTCCGGGTGGACATCTGCCATAGCGGTGGAATCACCGAAGGAAAGAAGATTGCGGCGATGGGAGAGGTGCATTATCAAGAACTTGCGTGTCACTATACAGGAAGTCCTGTAAGCACGGCAGCGATGCTACATCTGAATATGTCGGTGCCGAACTGTGCGGTACAGGAGTATGGGGTGCACACAGATTGGATGAACGAGGTTATACCGAACGACATGCGGACGGAGGACGGTTATCTTTTTGCAACGGATGCTCCGGGCTTA
Organism: Candidatus Poribacteria bacterium; assembly: GCA_965208425.1. Classification (GTDB taxonomy): domain Bacteria; phylum Poribacteria; class WGA-4E; order WGA-4E; family PCPOR2b; genus PCPOR2b. Next base: position 2,845,035 of record OZ242335.1, read on the forward strand.
GGGATAGACTTGAACGAAGAAGCGGCAGCGAAATATCCGCACGATTCAAAGGATCCCACCCATCTACGACGCGAGGACGGGTCGGTACAAGATTGGTGATATGCTCCTCACTTTAGTCAGGGGGTAGGGTTTCCCAAGGCAGAATGGTGAACTAGCAAATAACGGTGTATAGCTATGAACAAAAGAACATGCGACATCCTCATCCATAACGGTCAGATTATTACAATGGATCCGGATCGCAGGATCTATAGTCCGGGCGCGGTGGCGATCACCGGCTCACGCATCGTGGGAGTTGGGGCTGATGCCGAGATGCGGCACAACTTTGATGCGCGGGAGATGATCGACGCTTCAGGCGGTATCGTGCACCCCGGTTTCATCGATGCTCACAACCATATTGTGCACACCAGTTGCCGGGGCATTTTCAGTAGTTACCATGATGCGGAATCCTTGCCTGTCAACTTTGCGGATTGGAAAGCAAGCGTTACCGACGCGGATGAAGCGGCAGCGACCACCATGGCAGGAATTGAGATGCTTCGTAACGGGTTCACAATGTTCATTGAACCGGGATCGCTCTTCTCAACGGAAGCAGCGGCGGAGGCGGTTGAGCGTGTCGGTATGAGAGCTCTTTTCTCTCCGCTGTATCTGTGGGACCGAGGCGAAGCCTTTGAGGCGATTCCTACACTTGCAAGCCCCAGCCTCATGGCGCGTGCGACCATTGACCTTGACCGGTGTCTAAAGGAATTGGATGCAGAACTCCACCGAAACAGAAACGCCGATGCCTTAGTCCGTGGGTATATCTTTGTCTATGGCGAGGGGACTGCTTCGCCTGAACTGTTGAGGGCAGCACACGCCTGTGCACGTGAAAACGATGTTCCGCTGCATATACATGCCGGCTACGTCCCTGAAGGAGCGGATCTTTATCGCACCCTTTACGGGAAACGTCACCTCGTACATCTACAAGAGTTGGGATTCTTGGACGAAAACACTGTTGTTGTGCATGCGAGTGCCCTGGATACGGACGAGGAAACCGCAGTTCACGAAGCGGGTTGCAAAATTGCATGGTGTCCGATAGCATTCTTCTCGCTCGGCATCACATTCAGCATAACCTTTAAGATGGCGGAACGATATCGCAGGGGCATCTGTGTCTCACTCGGCACCGATGGTGCCCGCGACTGTACGCCGGGAGAAACCATGCTTACAGCGCATCAGGTCGCGCAATCCTATGCCGATCCCGTCTCTCCCGGCACCTTGCTCGAAATGCAGACCCTCAACGCAGCAGCGGCAGCCGGACTAGAGGCAGAGTTGGGCAGCCTAGAGGTCGACAAACGTGCGGACATCGTTGTGAGATCCGTGCGGTCATCTGAAGCCTATCCCGACAACAATCCCATTCACGCGCTGGCGTTAAGATTGAGAGCAGGCAGCGTTGATACGGTTCTGATCAACGGCGAGATCGTCTTCAGCGGAGGGCATTCGACGCGGGTAGATGAGCTTGATGCCTACGAAACTGTTTCCGAATCGGTTCTGGCACGAGCCAAGCGGCTCGGAATCGAACTGAATCCTGAGTGGCAAATCGTAAATTGATAGCCACTATACTATGCTAATGCAAGTTGCTAGCTATGGAAAATGCCGTAAAACGGGAGAATGGGAACTGAGTAAAGCCCATTACCGCCCCGATAAATCGGGATTCAAAGCAACTCGCAGTGGATTTGTCAATCCACTGCACAGGTACAAGGGTGGCTTGGATATGTCTATCCAAGCCGAGCGAGTTGGACGGCTAGCAACTTAGGTTATGCTATAGAAGCCCTAGCGGGACGACATGTGGCTTGAGCTGTTATAGAAAGTAGAAATATGTCATCTGAAGGACCATTGATTGTTAATCCAGCTAAAAATATCCTTAAGAATGGGGGGCCTGTATTCGGGTTCAACGTGTTTGAGTCTCTGCGTCCCTCCGTTGCCAAAATAGCAGCACGGACTGGATATAATATGCTGCTCGTTGAGAATGAACATGTCCTGCATAATGACGAAACGCTAACAAATTTTTTAGTCATAGCAAGGGATAATGGTCTTTCACCTGCCGTAACCGTCTTGGTTCCCTCCCGACCGATCGTGTCCCGCGTACTAGATGCAGGCGCGTTGGGAATCTGCCTCTCTCATGCTGAGACCCCCGATCAGGTGGAAGAACTAGTACGTTGGATGAAATATGCGCCGGTGGGCGAACGAGGATTGGCAATGGGTGCCAATGTAGATTATGCGGAGGCGGATGCTGCCCGATACTGCCAAGAAGCGAATGCGGCAACGTTGCTGATACTCAAGATCGAATCTTGGCGAGGCGTCGAGAATGCTGAAGCGATGCTGTCTAACGAATGGGTGGACGCTGTCGTATTCGGGCCTGGGGACCTAGCAGCTAAAATGGGTTTCCACGGAGAGTGGGAACACCCTGAAGTAGTTGCCGCGATGGAGCATGTCATTGAGATTGCACTTTCCCGGAATTTACCTGTAGAATCAGCAATTTACCCCAAAGACCGTGTGGAGTATCAACAGCAGCGGAAACGTGGCATTCAACTCTTCGGCAGCCTCAGAAGTCCCGAATACAGTCTATTGCGGGAAGCAGCATCACAGGCGATGTCAATATATCGGTAGGGTGCCGCACCTTTTCAGGATTTAGGAGAAAAGAGATGGACAGAAAGATCACACTTGGAATCACCAGAGATATATTCGATGCCGATGGAAATCTGAACATCCCCGGTCCGGGGCTGAAACTCTTCGATGAGATGCCTGAGATACAGTATCGGAAGTTCGATCAGTTTCTCCCGGAGATCACTGCCGAGCAGATACAGGGCTGTGATATGGTCATTAGTGCGGCAGCCAGCTGGACCGGACGCTCGGTCATTGGAAATGATCAACTGATTGCCCTGTTGTACACCGGGGTGGGGTATGATCACATCGATGTTAAGGCTTTAACTGATGCCGGCGTTCTGTTCTGTTTTGCGCCCGATGCAGTTCGCCGTCCTATGGCATGTACCATTATAACCTTCCTCCTAGCACTTGCGATGAAATTGATGGCAAAAGACAAAATCACCCGTCAGGGACGCTGGTCAGAGCAGAATGACTACCACGGTGAAGGGTTGATGGGTAAAACGCTTGGATCCATCGGCGTCGGCAACATCGGGCATGAGGTGTTTGTATTGGCGCAGCCGTTCGGTATGCGTCATCTGGGCTGCGACCCCTACATAAAACAGTCGGATGTGGACGATGTCGGTGTGCAGTTGGTGGACATGGATACGCTGCTATCAGAGTCAGACTTCGTCAGCATCAGTGTGCCATTGAACGAAGAGACACGACATCTCGTTGGGGAGCGAGAGTTGCGCAAGATGAAATCAACCGCTTACCTGATAAGTACATCACGGGGACCTGTGGTTGATGAAACAGTGCTAATTCAAGCATTGCAAGCCGGATGGATTTGCGGCGCGGGAATTGATGTTTTTGAACAGGAGCCCGTTGATCCTGATAACCCGATACTCGGTATGGACAATGTGGTAGTATCTCCACACTCCTTGGGTCATACCGATGAATACTACAAACTTGCTTGGGCCGGTAAACTCCGGCAGGCAGCACAGATTCTTCGGGGTGAGATTCCCGAAGAGTTAGTCAATACGGAAGTTCTCGAAACACCGGCATTTCAAAGGAAATTCAAGAAATTTCAAACGCCGTAGGGAAAGGCTTGCACCGACCGTTTTCTTACGAAGCGGAGATAAGCAGGGATTGATCGATCTACTTATAGTGAGCTCTAAAAATAAATAGACACTCTCACCCCCCGGTAGGTGCGGTTTCCAACCGCACCGAATAGGCGCAGTTAGAAACAGCGCCTACCAAGCGGTGGAACGGTAGTTTCGTTTTCCTGACCGCACCGGTGCTGACTCGTAGAGCATCCTTGATAAATCGGGATTTGGAGTATCTCATTAATTCTAAGATCCATTATAGTTAATAATCCTTACAAATCAAAAGCGTAGAGCGATGCCGAAATATGGTGCGCTCAAAACAGGAGAGGATTCATGCAATTTGATCTGTTAATTAAAGGTGGTGATGTTGTAGATCCAGGTGGTGGTCACAACGGCAGGCTTGATGTTGCGGTTAAGCGCAATCGTATTGCAGCGGTTGACCCCAATATTCCCGTAGAATCTGCTGTTCAGGTAATTGATGCTAGCGATCAATATGTGACGCCGGGCTTGGTAGATCTCCATACCCATATCTTCTACGGTATTGGATATTACGGTGTCCATGCAGATACGGTGGCGGCGCGCAGCGGTGTGACCACTTGGCTCGATGTGGGATCTTCGGGCGGATATAACTTCCCCGGTTTCAGGGAATACATCGTTACCCCTGCTCAAGCACGCATTTATGCGTTAATCAACATTTCTTCCATCGGTTTGACAACGCGTTCCGGGGAACTCACCAACTTAGATTACTGCGATATTGACCTCTGCTGCAAAATGATAGATTTGAACCGTGATATAGCGTTAGGCGTAAAAGCGCGTATAGATCAAGGCCAAACTGGCGGCACAGTCGTTCCGCTGACATACGCACGGGAGGCAGCGGATCGCTGCGAACTCCCAATGATGGTTCATATTGGCGGCGGACCACCGGGGATTATTGATGTCCTGAAGCATATGAAACCCAACGACATACTGACCCACTGCTTTACCGGCGGAGATATGCGAATCATCGACGATTCAGGCAAGCTGCGAGATGAGGCAAAACAGGCTTGGGACAGCGGTGTTGTTATGGATATCGGTCATGGAGCGGGTTCCTTCTCGTTTGAAACGGCAGAGGCGCTGATGAGTGTGGGCCATAAGCCGGATGTCATCTCTTCTGATATCCATCAGAATAGCATTGGCGGTCCTATGTTTGACATGCCGACCTGCTTGAGCAAGTTTATGTCGCTGGGGATGAGTTTTGAAGAGGTAATACAGGCATCAACCGAAAAGCCTGCCCAAGTGATGGGATTGCAAGACGAAATTGGAACGCTCAAGCCGGGCGCCTTGGCGGATGTGGCACTCTTCCGCATTGAATCAGGTGATTTTACCTTTTATGATGTTGGAATGAATCCGCGGAAGGGGACGAAGTTGGTGCGTAACACCTTGACCTTTGTCAATGGGCGTGAAATGCCTGTGGTAGCCGAGAAACCGCCGGCACCGTGGTTCGAAATGAGCGATGGGCAGCGTCAACTCATCGAACGCAATCACACGCCGGAGGCGTTCGATCCCAAATCAGGGGAGTGAGGTGTAACTAGGATGCGTTGACATTTTGCAGAAATTTGTAAAATGCTAACAATTCGTAGGTTGGGCTTTCTCGCCTAACTGATGCGGATTGTCACAAAGTCGCACGGGAATGGTCAACCTATGGGTGTTGGTCTCAGCGTGTAGGTCGAGATTCATATCTCGACAAAATACCCGGCGTGTTGCACAATAATTCGGGCGGGTTGAGTCAAAACTATCGCGCTATGTTCTAGTACTCTGTCAGGCAAATTATGGTTGTGTATATTGATTGAAAGCAAACAATAACATATCAGGACTTGCCCAGCCGAACGGTCAAAGCCCTTTCTCCCCCTTTAGCGGGCACTGAACGGTGTGTGGGAGGGGCATCTCCCGCGAAGCGAGGATCCCGATAAATCGGGACCTGCCCCGATACGCCCGATGAATCGGGCAACTACAGTCTAAAGTGCGTAAGTCCTACATATATAATAATTGCAAAACTTATCTGACAATGTTCTAGGTATTTTCGATTTTGTAAAATCAGCCTACAGCAGGGCAATCACAAGTGCTTGCATCCCGATCTATCGGGGGGTTGCCCCTACGGAGGAAGAACAAATGTAGGGGCAGGCCTTGTGCCTGCCCAAAATACTCTCGGAACGGAGTTGTTAACCGTGAAACGTAAAGAGAGTTTTGTTACGCAATACAAAATCTGTTTTAGAAGCGATTGTGGCTTTTCTCATTCCGTCATTGTGTACTTTCCTTCAGTTTTGAGTCGCGAGCTGCAAGATTCTTGTTGACCGAAAAACGAAAAACAGGTAAAGTCGTTGTAAACGTTCTCCAAAGTAAGCAGTGACAAATGCCGGATTTAATGATTCCAGGACTGATGAAAATGCAGAAGCACTCACCATGAAATATACCTACCTCGGCCGGATTGGGCTTCAAGTCAGCCGGCTCTGCCTCGGCACTGTCAACTTTGGTATGCATGTGTCCGAAGAAGACGCATTTCCAGTGCTAGATCGGGTGCTGGAACAGGGAATTAACTTTTTCGATACTGCCAACTCCTACAATAACGGATTGACGGAGACGATTATTGGAAACTGGTTCGAGCAGGACAGAAACCGACGTGACCAAATCGTTCTGGCAACCAAAGTGTATAGCCAGACGGGTGATGGCCCCAATGATAGTGGCCTATCCGCCTATCATATACGTCGGGCGTGCGAGGACAGTCTACGTCGCCTGCAAACTGACCACATTGACCTGTACCAGATGCACCATATCGATCGCCGGGCACCATGGGAGGAGATTTGGGGTGGGATGGAGCAATTGGTACGTGAAGGCAAGATTCTGTACGTGGGTAGCAGCAACTTCGCCGCGTGGCACATCGCACAGGCACAGGGCATCGCTGCCCAACGAAATTTTCTTGGATTGGTTTCTGAGCAGAGCGTGTACAACCTTCGCAGCCGGATGGTCGAACTCGAAGTCCTCCCCTGTTGCCGGGCGCTGGGTTTGGGGGTTATCCCGTATAGTCCGATGGGCGGCGGGTTGCTCTGCGGCGTGCTGGACAACCCATCCACGGGGCGCCGAGGCAGGGAATCACTCAGAAAAACTATCGATACATATAGGACGCAGCTACAAGGCTATGAACAACTCTGCCAAGCCCTTGGGCAACAACCGGCTGACGTCGCCTTGGCATGGGTCCTCCACAATCCAGACATTACGACACCGATTATCGGTCCGCGGACAGTCGAACAACTCGACCAGAACATCTCCGCCTTGGAACTGAGACTGGATGATGAAACGCTGGCAAGACTGGACGAGATTTGGTCGGGCCCCGGCGGCGAAGCGCCAGAGGCGTATGCGTGGTAGTGACCGAGCCGCGATTTTCCCTCCTTTATACTGTCTACCGCTAGAAACTGCGCTTTTCGCCTGTCATTTTGAAGCTGCAAACCTCAGAATGACAAAGTGTAATTTGTGGCGGTTTGAAGTACAAGTGCAATTTGTACCCCCTCCCCGACAAATTGCATTGATACAACCGATACGTTCCATATCATGTGGAAAATTTCAAAAACGGTTTGAATCCAGTCAAATTCGGGGTTTGAGCCGTTTTTATTGTCTCCAAATGCTGTTCCGCTTTGTGAATCTAGAGCTAACAATTCACCCGTTTTACGCTTCGAAACTGAATCTCTGCTCGTCATGGTCCACTTAGCCCTTCGTTAACCGGGAGGTATTCAACATGTCATCTCAGCGACCCAACATTCTCTTTATCTTAACCGATCAGCATAATGCACGTTGCATCTCCTGTGCCGGAGAACCCCTGCTGAATACACCCCACATAGATGGCCTCGCCCGGGCTGGGGTGCGATTTACATCTGCCTATGCCAACAGCGCACACTGCGGCCCTTCCCGCATCTCCCTCCTAACGGGAATGTATGAGCATTTTCATCGAAGACATAACAACACCGACGAACCGCCAGAGCATCTGAATCCGCTTCCGTCGAAACTCTTGCAAACAGGATATCAGACGGCACTCATCGGCAAGGGACATCTCGGTGTCCGCTGGCCACGCCGCGAATTCGACTATCACCGCTTCAGTTCAATGACCGATGCCCTCCCCGATGACCCGTTGAGCTGTCACTATTTCCGCAGCCTGGTTGAGGTCGGCGTAGCAGATCAGTACGATATGACAAATGAGTATAAGAAACACCCCGAGTGCGCGGTGACTTCACCATTGCCGTTGGAGCATTCGGTCGAAGTCTGGTGTGCTGACGAGACTGTCCGGTATCTGCGAGAACGGGATGCCAGCCGGCCTTTCTTTGCCCTTATTTCCTTTGAAAGACCACACGACCCGCTCACCGTTCCCGAGCCTTTCGATCGGATGTACCCCTCCGAAGCAGTGCAGGTGCCGGCGAACGCAGACGATATATTCGAAGGGAAGTCTGAGCGGCAGCAACAGGCAAAACGGGGCGAACTGGCTTACCCGTTTCGCCCCAGAGACCGGGCGCATCTGCAGAAGTGCATCGCCTACTATTACGGGTTGGTTACACTAATCGATCAGCAGATCGGTCGCATCTTGGGTGAGTTAGAAGCCCAGGGGATTATGGAGGACACCATTGTCATTTACACCGCAGACCATGGCGATTTCGCCGGCGAACACGGCTTAATTTGGAAGAATCTCGGCTTTTACGAATGTATCCATCGTGTTCCACTGATTATCCGCTATCCCGCTGCATTGCCGAAAGGTAAAGTCTTTGACGGCTTTGTGGAATCGGTCGATCTCTATCCCACCATCACAAATCTCATCGATCTCGAAGCGCCGAATACGGTTCAAGGAAGAAGCACGGTGCCCGCCTTAACGGGTAAAACCATCTGGACGAAAAGTGCGGTCTTGTGTGAACATGTGAAGGCGTATTATCACATGTCGATGCGAACGCGGGAGTTCCGCATTACGGTTGACATCACTGGTGAAGAAAGTGAACTCTACGACCACCGAACAGACCCGGACGAACTGTATAACCGATGGGCGTTCCCCGATTACCGGGACATCCGCGAAGATCTGCTTCTCGACCTGCTACGCTACCGGTCGTGCCCCGATCTGTTATTTGGACAACCTGACCCGAAATGGCGACCCAGTAACGTCCCGGGCTATCATCAGCCGAGTTGGTCGAAAGCGATCAGAGACATTGGACAGGGAGTCCCCTGGTCAGAGATCGTTGCACGAGGCGACGGATGAAACACCACCTGGGAAATATGGTGATATACTGACACCGAAAATGAACCCTCAATACCACGCTGTCAAATCCGTTTTGACATGTGCAACAATCTGCGTCAGAAGGGGCTCGTGAAGCGTGATGCATCATAAGAGAGTTCTCCCCGCAAGCGGGGGAAAAATCCGTATCAGAGTAAAAAATTGCTCTCGCCAGATGTGGCCGGGCGGGTAGAAGATTTAATTTGTTGGAGAAACCTAAGAACAACAGGAGTGAAGATAATGACCACAAATCTATACGGCATGAGGCGCTTTGAGAGTAAAATTGCCTTGGTAACGGGTGGGGCTTCAGGTATCGGCAGGGCAACGGCAAACCGTCTAGCGGCGGAAGGGGCGCAAGTCATCATCGCGGACAACAATCCAGACATGGCAAATAAGGCTGTCACGGAGATAGAAGAGGATGGCGGTGCTGCCATTTATATGGAGGTTGATTTGGCAGATGACGCCGCCGTTGAAACGGTTGGTCGTAACGTCGCTGAACAATTCTCTGCGCTCCATATTCTGGTGAATAACGCTGCTATCTTGAGGCAGGGGCGTATCGAAGACGGAGGCTGGTTGCCGAATTGGGAGCCGGAGACAGCGATCGGTTTAAGAGGTTGGGTGCTGATGACTCAGGTGTTATTGCCCATGTTAAAGAAGGAGGGCGCTGCTATCGTCAATCTTTCATCCGAGGGCGGTTTTCTCGGGAGACCGGGGCAATGGGTCTATGATGCGATAAAAGCGGGCTTGGTTTCAGCCACTAAGACGATGGCTTATGAGTTCGTCGACTACGGTATTCGGGTCAACGCCGTTGCACCGGGGTGGATTGTTACGGAGATGCACTTTGGCAAGCACCCGGACCCAGAAGCGCGAAAAAAAGAATTGGAAGAAACACCGATAACTTCCTGCATTATGAAACGTTGTGCACTGCCAGAGGAGGTGGCTTCTGCCATCGCCTTCCTACTCAGCGACGATGCGTCCTACATCACCGGTACGACCCTCCACGTCGATGGTGGACGCATGGGGATGTCTGTGAAGTAGGTGGATAACCCTGAACAGCCGGAGAAAGATGATAATCGACACCCACACTCACTTTGGCGAGCCTTCTCGACCTAAAGAACTCCTCTATCGTACCGAACTGCCAGAAGTCTACAAGACGGTGGCAATCCCCGAGGGTGTCACAGGCACTGTCGTTACAGAATCGTCGGAGAATATCGAGGATAATCAATGGACATTAGATCAAGCGGACCAGGACCCATTCATCGTTGGTCTGATCGGGCATCTAGATCCGTTTTCCGAAGCGTTTGACCGGGACCTAGACCGATTCGCAGCAGATCCCAGATTTTGTGGATTCCGCCTCCACACCAATTGTTGCCATCGATACACCGGCAATCCGCATCAAGGGGTTGATACTATCTCCGAGCAACTGTTGGAAAGTCTCGCCAAACTGGTCGAAAAAGATCTTGCCCTTGATGTACATGGCGGTTGCGAATATTTCAACTATTTTGCTGAGTTGTACCGGCGTACGGAGGGGCTACGTATCGTGATTAACCACATGGGCGAGTGCGGACCTCTAACCACCGATCCTCCGAGAGCAGAATGGGTTGCAGGTATTCGGCGAATCGCGTCGCTGCCCAACGTCTACTGCAAAGTATCCGCGCTTGTCCAAATGGCTGTCAATGTGCCGGCACCATCCGATCCACCGTTCTATCGTCCAGCCATTGATGTTGTGTGGAATGCGTTCGGCACTGAACGGTTAATCTATGCCAGCAACTGGCCGCAGATCGAGCGTGTGAGTGATTTTGCTACAGCACATCAAATCATCGCTGATTACTTCGCTGGAAAAGGGGCGGACGCGGAGGAAAATTTTTACTGGCAAAACGCCAAACGTACATACAAATGGGGGCGCAATGCTTGATCTACATTCTTGCGAAAATCAATATGAATCCGATTTGTATAAGGTATAATCCGACTTCTCAGGGGCTTGTGTACGCTTCCAGAATTCAAGGAGCGTGAATGGCCAGTTTTGCGTCACGCGCCCTTGGCTGTTCTTATACCAACTCCTTACGTCTGATGCGCCCCAAGCCATCTGTAAATTACCTTCATCAACCCATTGGTTGTAGGTATCATGGACGGACTGTTTGCAATCGAGTGCTGCGGAACCTGTTTCAAGCAGCAACTTAATACACCCCAGAATATACCGCATCTCGCACTCTGAAAAGAAGATAATGCTGCCATTAGCGACGATATTTGTGTTGGGACCGTACATGCAAAACAGATTGGGAAATTTGGGAATGGTCATCCCCAAATAGGCACGGGGATTGCCGTCCCAATGTTCTTGAAGGTCAATTCCTCCCAGACCTTTGATTTCCATTGGCCACAGCATACGGCTGGGGTAAAACCCCGTGGCATAGATTAGCATATCAACTTCGTAAGTTTCACCGGATTTGGTCGCAATCCCTGTCTCAGTTATTCTGGCAATTGGGTCAGTGACGAGATGGACGTTGTCCCGCTTCAGCGCTTTAAGCCATGTGCCGTTATCCACCAGCATCCGCTTGCCGGCTGGCGGATATGTTGGAATACATTTTTGTAGTAGATCCGCATCATCTCCCACGATTGATTTCATGCCTTTGGTGAATTGGGCACGCAGTTCATCGTTGGCGGCACTAATCGAACGGGCTTGGTCTGTCCATGAAGCATCTTTTTTTACCCAAGCAAGCACACCTTCGGCGACATGCCAGAACCTGAAAAGGCGGAACCATTTGGCGTAGAATGGCACATGGTTCAGAAGCCAGTGTTTGCCCTCCGGGATGTCGTCATGATATACAGGCTCGATCGCAATCCAGTTCGGAGTCCGCTGAAAGACAAAGACTTCACTTGCCTGTTTGGCGATCTCTGGGACAAACTGAAAGGCACTCGCACCTGTGCCGATAACTGCAATTCGCTTATCGGTCAAGTCATGTCCATGTTCCCATCTTGCCGAATGGAACGAGATGCCGCTAAACGTCTCACGACCTTCGATATCGGGGAGTCTGGGACGATTGAGCTGCCCCACAGCACTTATGACTGCTTGGGCTTCCAAAATTTGACTCACACCGTCGGCATTTTTAACCTGTACTCTCCAAGTGTAGGTTTTTTTATCGAATTCTGCCGATTCAACCGATGTGTTGAAACGTATATGCGAGCGAATTCCAAACTCATCGGCACACTGGTTGAAGTACTTCAGAAGCACGTCCTGCGGAGAATAATACTTGGGCCAATTCCTCGGCTTAAACGAGTAGGAATAGACATGGTTGGGGGTATCAACGCGGCAGCCTGGATAGGTATTCTCGAACCAAGTCCCGCCAATCGACGCATTTTTCTCAATAACTGTAAATGAAATCCCTGCTTCCTTGAGACGATGTGCGGCAAGGATACCGGACATACCTGCGCCAATAATGATGACATGAAATCCCCGCCTTTTCTCTAGTGGAATATCTTCCATCCCCGGCTGGGCATAAGGATCTCCACTGTCCAAGGACAACTCGCCCATCAGGAATTGTCCGTAATCGTCGGGTAGAGACTCTCCTACGAGGAAGTCCATCATTTCACGAACTTGATCCATGCTCGGTGCCTGAGGCAGCTTGCAACCACTGTCTCGATAGGTCTTAAGAATTTCAAAGGCTTGTGCGCGCACGGTAGCTCGCTGCGCTTCGGTGATGCCGACATAGGGGTCGCCGAGAACGCGAGGGTGAGGTCGAATATCGCCACGTATGATGTTCGTATCGCCAGTCACGTGCACGAGGGACGCCATAAGCGCAGGTATATTGGCTTCCTCTAGGGCGGCTTTAATGTAGTCATCAGGTTCGGTAATCGCGTTCCAAGTATCGAACTGAGTTGTACCCATTTTCCCCTTGCCTAATCTCTCAAACCCGCCTTACATCTATATCATGGTCTTGAAATTAACGCCCATCGAAAAGACCTCCCCGAATAGATGTAACAGCCCTACGGCTATACCTAAATACCGAGGTCTCTCAGGTTGTAGTCCTTCACGACGTTTTCTCTCGTAACTTCATTCCACTGATTCTCCTCCTCCATTCCAACCATAGGCTGGTAAACGTAGCGCGGTTCGTCGGGAAAACGCTGCTGACGAGCGTCGATACCTACAGCAATCAAACGGCATCTTTCAAAGACACGTTCTTCATCATAGATCACCGGGTCTTCTCCATACGTTGTTTCAAGGCCAATAACGGAGGAGTAGCGGTGGAACCCAAAATTGACTGTTACTCGCCAGTCTGATGAGGTGTTTGGGAAAGAGGCGTGCAAGGCTTGGCGGTTGGACATTACAACGTCACCGGGATTGCACACCATCGGTACTGCTCCGGGCAGACGATCAGAACCGTTGTTCTCCTCGATCATTTTCTTTATGTCTAGTCTGCCCTGCTTGTGTGATCCGGGCAACACCCAAACTCCGTTGGCTGCCGTGCTACCATATAGCTGCGCCATGAAATTGAACCCGTGAGTGCCTTGATCCCAATCCGGTTTATCCCACTGTTTGGTCCCGTCCTGATGCCATGCGACAGATGCCCCTAACCCCGGCGGCTTGACAATTATGGACTCGGTGAAGGGTGTGAAATCCGGTCCGTTGATATGTTCTGCAACGGACAAAAGCTGCGGGTGACCATAGAGTCTTAGGAAAGAATCCATCAGTTGAAGCGGGCTTGAGATAGACGTAATCACAAAGTCCGGGGCATCTTCCGGTGGAGCGGGTTCGTTCATTTTTGCTGGATGACGCCCGTTGTTTCTTGCTGTTCCCCCCACAGGGTCGCTCAACGGCTTCGCAAAATTGAAGCTGGATCTCGTAAACTCTGACCCAATCGCGGGCTTCCCCTCTGAGTCAACTTCTGCGTCCTTCGTATGTGGTGCTCGATCGAGCACGTGCTCAAAATCCTTCTGTAGATCTTTGAGTTCTTTTGCGTTTAATGCCCCTTCAAAGACATAGAATCCACAACGCCAGTAGGCATCTGCGATGTCCTTATGCAGTGTGCCGTCAGAGTTAAATCTGAGGGGACCACGATTGCCAATTTCGTAAGCCATCCATTCGCCCTGTTGAACGTACTCGTCCATTGTCATTCTATCTTCTGCTTTATTTGTGCTCATCTGAATATCTCCTCCCTCATTTCCATTTCCGGTTTCGCGTGGAAAATCAAAAGAATTTTCGACTTGAAGTGTGCGACAATAACACGCTGTATCTACTGAAATGATTATACAACGCCTGCCGATTTAGATCAAGCGGAAAAATATCCAATCGTGCGTGGGCAGCCGCATAATCGTTAAAAGAATGTTGACAAATATGTTTGTCGTTCATGTGAAGAAATCGTACAACAGAAACCGAGTGTTTGATTTCGACGTTGTATGAATCTACCCGAAGCAATTTGTAATATTATGACAGTGCGATGTTACGGAAATTTTACAGCACTTTGGCAAAATCGCAGAAAAAAGAGATGTTATGAATTTGTGATAATTTTCCCATAAACGTGTAACAGCTCTTGCCTATAATTTCAACGCGCCGTTGAGGAGCGTAGAAAGAGAAATCGTACAAGTGACTAAACCCAATCACATGCCAGAAGAAAAGCAGCCTAAAACATCCCTCCTAAATCTCGACAAGATTGTCAAACCTCTGCTGATTGTCGTCATCGTTGGTGTCGTTAGCAATCTGGCTTTCTGCCTCTGGACGACGGACCGTCAGAAGCTCGCTGAACTGTTCCGTCTCGATGGCCGTTATCTTTTATTGGCTATGCTGTTGACGTTAGTTCCTTTGTTGGGGCACACAGTTCGTACCATCATGTGGACTAGATTCCTCGGATACCGCATCGGTCGAGCCAAACTCTTTAGAATCGTTCTCGCCAACGAGTTGGCAGCCTCTATTACGCCGACAGCGGTTGGTGGTGGGCCATTGAAGATTGCCATGCTCGTTCAAGCGGGTCTCAGAACCGGCGCAGCAGCATGTGTAACAACATTGCCAACGCTTGACGATCTCCTTTTTTTTATCGTGGCGGTGCCAATTGCGATGACGGTTTCATCGTCGTGGCATCACCCGGTATTCAATCTGATTGCAGAGGGAATTGATTTGCATTGGGTGTTACCTTGCCTGATTGTTGGTTTGATTGGGGGCGGTGGATTGGCACTGCTTTGCCGAAAAGTAGGATTAAGAATTCGGAGGTGGGAGGGACTTCAAGAGCAATTAAAGGCTGCCGGGGAAGATTTTCTGAACGTCTGTCGAACGATTGGAGGGACGGGCAAATCTCGCCTCTTGCTAAGCGTCCTCATTGCAGGGATACAATGGACGTGCCGGAACGCTGTCGCTGCGATGCTTGTCGCGAGCTTAGGAGTAGAAGTTGAGTTCATCCGCTTTCTAGTGCTACAGTGGCTCATTTTCATCCTTACGCTATTCATACCGACGCCCGGTGCTACGGGCGGAAGTGAAGCACTATTCTACCTAATCTTCAAACCTCTACTACCAAAGGAAATTCTCGCTGTTACTGTGGGTGGCTGGCGATTCTTGACGTTCTACTGGGTTATGATTATCTATGCGATTCTGCTGTATATCTTGCTGAATTTTGGCAGATCTGAAACCGAGCGGGCTTAAGTGAATACCTTCAGTTGCTACCTAGTTCGTCGATTGTATTGCCAACGATGATAGCACAATAAGATAATAGTTCTGTATTAAAACAACAGTTGAGACTTATTGAGGACTTTGATTTAAGGCTTCACCAAGCGCTTCTGCTAAATTATCGGAATCATCTGTCCCTATTCGATATTGCTTCCCATCTTTCATCTGAAGTTCAATCGCTGAAAAACCAGAGACATTGAAAAGCCAACCCCGAGGGGTGAATCTTATTCCCCAGCCGTAGTACCAAGGGTTCTTAACCGCCCGGTATGTCCCAATCTCCCTTAACGGAAAAGTCTTGCGGACGATGCTCAACCCAAATTGAACCTTAATCATCTGATCATCAACTGTCACAGTCAAACGAGAAAATATTCTAAGGATGATTAGGACAATGATCAGAGCGATAAAGGTTAAGGGGTGAAAATTCGTCATAATACAAAAATAGCCTAAAAACAGGACTACTATAGCATACAAGGTGATCAGTAAGTGACCAATCTGCGTATGTTTATATCGTGTTGCCATTCCTAATTCTACCTCCTCGTTATCACTATTGTGCAGGGCATTCCAGTCATTTTAGTAGATGTTAAAATTAATGAAACACTGTGAACGAGCGGGGGCTGGAACTTTGTTTGCGGAGTTACGGCACACGGAGTGTGCCTACTACTTTAATGTTTATTTGTTTTTTAGAATTCACTATAAATTCATCATAGTATGTATTGTTAATTGTTGAATCCACTATAGAAAAGGGCCGGTGCGTCCGTGGATTCTCCCGTATTATCGCCAATGGAGATCGAAGTAATCGTAACTGGTAGAGGTAATCTGCTGCATCTTGCCCGTTTCAACATCTAAGATGAAGATCTCGCTGGTTCGGCGTCCGCTCATATCACCCCCGATAAATGCGACCTGACTCCCGTTTGGACTCCACGTCGCATCCCGTCCCTTGTAAAGGCTTAGGTTCAGGTAGTTTTTAAACCGTCCTTTTTCTGCATCGGCGATGCAGATTTCGCCGGACGTATAAAACAGGATTTGCTTGCCATCCGGGGACCACTCCTCTATCCTTCGGCAGGGAGGTTCGTCTTTTTGGAAAAACCATAATCCAGTTACCCCGACAAGATCGGGGTCTGCCAGCGCGAGGAATCCACCTGCCCTAAACGCAATCCATTTGCGATCTGGCGACCACTTGGGCCATCTAGTTCCTTCAGGCAACGCTTCAATGAGTTTGTTTTTCGGTTCTTTGACCTTGTCGCCTTTTGCATCCCAGTGAAGCCATCCCTCAGCCCACTGGCGGGTTCTCCACCGCTGTGTTGATTCACCATCAATCGTTACAACCCAGTTTTCGAGTCGATCCCTTGCGCGGTCAATCTCAATCACAACGAGAATCGCGTGACTTAATGGAGACCACCAGAAATCGTGGATGCGATGTTGTTTCTTGACCAGCCTCTCGTTCTCAGTGCCATCTCCACGCATGACATAAAGCGATTCCGCACCATCAACCCCGGATATGTACGCGATATGCTCCCTACTTGGTGACCACCGAGGTCTGCGGGAGAGTCCGTCGTCAGTGAGTTGACGGAAATCGGTTCCGTTCGGATCCATTGTGCAGACATTATACTGATAAAACTCCCACCACTTAGTTGTTCCCCGCCCTTTTTCCAACGTTCTGGTTGATGCCCGGAAACCGTTCCGATTTTCTAACGGTTTACGGAGGGCAAAGAGCAATTTTCCCGTTTCCTCCTGTTCTGACGCAGCACTGCCTATCATAATAAGCAGGAGGAACACACCAATTACAGATTTTACACGCATATCATGACCTTGGCTCAATTTAAAAGAAAGTGTAAAATACAAAAAGCGTAAAACGTGATGCGTGAAACGTACAAGCACTTTGTTCATTGGTTTATTAGTCCATTGGTTCATTAATAAGCGATTGAATTGATCAATTCAATCGGTTTGGGTTGCACCATTTCTTTACATGAGCCAATAACCTTCTTGAAAATTGCCCGTCATCTGTGTCCAGATGATCCGTGCCCATTTGCGACCCATGCCTTTATAAAGAAGAGATTTAAGATATTAGACGTAGAGGAGTAGGTGAGGTCTAGAGGTTGTTTTAAGCTGCGCTTTCATTTTTTTAGATTACGATTGAAACCGGAGGGACGATATTATCGTTATTGGCATGCGGACAACTTATCATCACTTTTTTGTGTCTGAATAGTTGTCGAGAAAACAAGATAAAATGTGAGGCAATCATGACTTTATATCCTATCTCGTTTATCGTCGGGACAATTCTTGAGGCATCCCGCTTCATCTTGCATATGGCGCAAGCTATCTGCATCTCAGAGCTCTTTTCATCAGTGCAACCGTTGAAACCCGCGGCAGTGTTGCGAAAAACCGCAGCTTCGTTGGTTTTTTTATTGCTCTTTCCATCAGGATAATATCTGAAATTCCTTCCACTTTTCCCACTTTCCTTGTCATTTTCAATCCCTCTTTTCGTCGAAGTAGCGATTGGGATCAACCGAGATTGAGTGATTTCCAGAATGATCGAGATCTTTCTCGGTTGTATCCGGTTTCGTCTAGGTGCTGTTCGGCTATCTTTCCTGAGCATAGCAGGGCTGACTCTTATACCTGTCGTTGAGTTTTGATTGTCCAACCTGTGAAAGCCCTATTGACAACTTTTGATAGCGCGATGAGTCGAGTGCGTCTGGAACTCACTTTCGCTTCTTTTTGCTCTTTCATCGGTCGTTCGTCAAGGTTTCCACCGCACATACCTCTATCCTGTAAAACCTCGATTCCATCTGCTAGCTCCGGATTGTCTCTCCCAGCAACAGCTAGAGGGAGTGCTGGTGATTTCATACTCGCCAGATCTGAATTTACCACTTCTTGTTTCCGTTTAGCCATCTGTATTGCTCCTTTACTATTTTCAATCTTTCTTGGGAATTTCTGTTTTATGGTAGATTATAGAATTACTTAGACACTGTCGATGCACATGTACAGATTAGGAAATCTGTACCCACAAACAACCCCCTAAATCCCCCTTATCAGGGGGACTTTGGGAAATGTCCACTTATTTCTCTAATTCACCATAGTTGATTGAGAAGACTGTCGTTAAGTGTGCTATCTTGAGAATGATAGATAGCAAGAAACTTGCCAATTCAGCGTGCTTTTCAGTCTTTTTCATAGAAGCGGTGAACATAATTCATTGGCTTTGGGAATTTTCGATAGCAAATTGTATGGTAATTTTTCCTTTGCGTTTGTCGTGATAGGCGGTGAGCGGTTCGTTGCTCTGTCCTCCATTCCTGTTGACATTTGTCGATGCATGATGTATCTTAAGGTTAATTCCGCGGCTTGTGAGGGTTTTCAAAGGATATATCTCACATTTCTGCCCTGCCTTCTGTCTCATTATTCTTACATTGAGCCGACGTTATCTGTTCTGTAATGAATGAAAGGGGAATCTTCAAATGTCCACAACCACAGTGAGGGACACAGCTGCCAAAGTGGAATGCATTATACCTATCCTAAATGTCAGGAATTTTTCCGCAAGTATTGATTATTATGTAAATGTACTTGGATTCAGAAAGGAATGGGATTGGGGCGATCCGCCGGATGTCGGAAGTGTAGAACGCGATGATTTCTCCATTATGTTGGTTGAGGATGGACAGGGGCACCCCGGAACATGGATTTGGATGGGCGTTGAGGATGCAGCGCAGTATTATGAGGAATACACGATGAGCGGCGCGAAGATCCGAGAGCATCCAATAAACTATCCTTGGGCGTATGAATTCAGAGTAGAAGACTTGGACGGTCACGTTTTGCGAATTGGGTCAGAGTGCAAAGAGGATGAACCTCATGATCACTAAAATTGCGTACATGTATCTGTTGTCCACTGCTGTTAAATTACAATCGAAATGGCAATTTCCCTAGAGGCTAATCTGTATACAAAGGTAGACATTTGCAAAAATTAGATTTCAACTATGGTGAATTCTAAAAACAGATAGGCACTTTCGTCCCCCGGTAGGGGCGGTTTGCAACCGCACCGAATCGGCGCAGTTAGAAACAGCACCTACCAAACAGTAGAACTGTAGGTGCGTTTTCCGAACCGCACCGCATAGGTGCCGTGGTAGGTTGAAACGGCGCAGTTAGAAAAAGCACCTACCAATTTGGAATGTCTCATTAATTCTAAAATCTACTATAATCTACAAAAAGTGCGGACAAATTGTCAGCGTATGTGGGGTGGAAGACGTTTGAAACCGGTAAGAGGACATAAACTTGGTCTTCGGTAAGAAGGTCAAAACAGCAGCTGCTAGTTCCCGTACTATCCTGTATCCTAAAAAGGAGGGTTTGCATGAACATCGACAATAAGACAATCCGTAAGTTCAGAATCAAAATGGCAGCACTCCTAATTCTGAAGAAGACACTCGCTTTCGCAACGATTTGGGGGCTTGTTTGGGGGACAGCCGTTATTGTACTCCGTGCGGCGATTGGGATGCCGCCCTTGACTTTGTTGACCGGCGCGATCGGATTGCTAGTTGCCATCGGTTGTGCAGTTGCTTTAGCGTTGCGTCAAATGCCGCCCCGAACTGCTCTCCGAGCGAGTCTTGACAAACACAGTGGTGCGGGTGGGTTGATGATGGCAGCGGAAACAGTGGACCTAGGCAGTTGGCGAAAACAGATGCCATTGATTCGACCGCCCCGTTTGCGTTGGCACGGCGGCGCGTATTGGACCCGTTTTGGAGGTGCCGTGCTGTTTGTGTGTATTAGTCTCCTGATACCACAACGTTTTGTGGAGATCTCTAAGGCACAACCCCTTGATATTCGCGAAGAGGTAAAACAGTTGGCGGCTGGGATTGATGTTCTCAAGGAGGAAGAGATTATTGAGCTAGCCGAAGCTGAGACGCTTGAAGAAAAACTGGACCAACTCCAAGCGGAGGCTTCGGGTGAAGATCCGGTCAAAACGTGGGAGTCGCTCGACCATCTGGCAGATACTCTCTCCCAAGAGGCAGCGGATGCCGCGCAGGACGCGCTGAGCGAAACAGAACGCCTAACTGAGACAGAGACCTTGTCCGAAGGGTTGATAAACGAAGGATCGGAGATGGATGCCCAACTGTTGGCAGAGGCGATGGCAGCGTTATCTGGATTGGTTCAGGAGGCAGCGGAAGAAAATTCGTCCCTCGCAGCACAACTTCCCAATCTAGATGGCATTGGGGACTCACTCACACTTGATCAACTCAAAGAAATCTCCGCAGCACTGCGTTTGACTAAAAGCGATATTTATGACCGGTTGGCGGAACTACATGCGGTCAATCTAATTGACCTAGAAACGCTCAAAGCGTGTGAGAAACTTGGGCAGTGTGATAGTGATGGACTCGCTGCATTTCTCGCGGAGAATGCAGATAGTAAGTCAGTAGTCGAGTGTATCGGTGGGTGGTGTAAAGGTGTTGGTCGTGGTCCCGGCGATGCGCCTATGACTTGGACCGACGGCACCACAGAGGAGGGTGCGAAGTTCAAAGCAGCAGCTCTTCCACTATCAGATATCGCCTCTCTTGAGGACAGCGAAATCGTGGGACTTAGCATTGGAACACCATCGGTCAATACATATAGCGAGCCATCACAACCGGGGGGACTCGGCAGCGCGACAGTTGGTGGCGGGTCGTCCTTTAACCAAACTGTTTTGCCGCGGCATAAAGGGGCGGTTAAACGCTACTTTGAAAGACCTTAAACGACCAAATACAGTTCGGTGGAATTCCTTTGCCATTCAGAAACCGAGATTTTGTCGAACACTTCGTTTCTCTGGATAGCTTCATTATTGATTCATATGATTTTATCGTGATCAAAACCAAATGCACTTTGAAATCATTGGAGCGATTGAGAATATCGAAACGATTGCAGTAGGGGGCCGAATCCGCGAGATTATGCGTCTGCGTAGACAATACGGTTCTGGAAGATGGCGGAAACTTAAAGGAATTGCCCGCGTCCGTCTTACCAATGGTAACGTCCTAAAAGCGGAGATTCATTGGTATGAGGCTCATGGGATTGGCAAAAAAAGATGAAAATCGAACGATTCTTGGACGGAACGTTATGAAAAAAAAACAATTTGCGCTTTGCATAGAAAATCGTGATTGTGAAGACTTGGAAAAACGGAAGCTCTACCAAATCCTACCTGACGAAGCAGCAACTCAAGAAGGGTATATGAGAGTCATAGACGAATCTGAGGAGGACTACTTGTATCCAGAATCCTATTTCATTCTTGTTGAACTGCCTCATCAAGCGGAAGAAGTACTAGTAGCGGTAAATTAAAGGTAGGTAGAAGCCGAAAAAAATACGAGTTTGTGTCAAACACTCGCTTTCCAAAGATAGGTTCATTGCCAATTTACGCCGTATCTAAACCACCATGTCAGATAACGAGCAATCCGATAACCTCCTTCAGCCTGAAGAACTCAGCCCTGCCGTTGAACTCACAGAAAAGGTACTTGCAGAACTCGATCACGTCCTGCTTGGTCGTTCCGCGCTCCACCGCATGGTGCTCATTGGCATCTTGAGTCAAGGTCATATTTTGCTTGAAGGGGTGCCGGGTGTCGGCAAAACTGCGCTCGTCAAGGCATTGGGGCAACTGCTCAGTCTTGACTTTAATCGGGTACAGTTTACCCCAGACCTGATGCCGGGTGATATCGTCGGCACACATATCTTGCAGCAAACCCCGGAGGGGAAACGTGAGATGAGTTTCCAAGCGGGTCCCGTGTTCACAAACATCCTTCTGGCTGATGAGATCAACCGTGCTTCCCCCAAAACACAGTCTGCCTTACTTGAAGCGATGCAAGAACGTTCCGTCACCCTGCTTGGCAATACTCGTACCCTCCCTAGCCCTTTTTTTGTTCTTGCTTCCCAAAACCCTATTGAATTAGAGGGGACCTACCCGCTTCCAGAAGCGCAGTTGGATCGATTCCTGTTCAAACTGATCGTTCCCCATGCTGATGTAGATGTCCTTGATGACATCATTTCAACCCGTCGACGTGGCGAACCCCCAGTCCCTACATGGTCGATGAGTGCTGAACAACTACGCCAACTGTTTGATGTGATGGATCGGATTTTCCTGCCCAAGCCGGTTTCACGTTACATTTCACGCCTGACAGCTGCTACCCAGCCGAACACGCTTGAAACCACCGAAGCGGTAAAAAAATATGTCACATACGCCGCCTCACCACGGGCGGCGATTGCGATGGCGGAAGCGTCGCGGGCATCTGCACTGCTCGCGGGCCGTCCGACTGTCGGGTTCGAAGATGTGAAAGCAGTCGCTTCGGCTGTGCTGAACCATCGTGTGATTCTGAACTATCAAGCCCGCTTTGACGGCGTGGATACGTTCACAGTCGTGGAAAGTATCCTCGCTGCCCTCGACGATACCGACCTCAATCTGCCCGATGATCTAGAGATTCGTTCCGCGTAAGTACATTTCGTCACAGATAAAGGAGCTCAGAAATGCGTTCACTGCTCCATGAATCAACAATGCGATATTCTGCACTGCGCATCATCTCTTTTCTGGTTGCTGGGTGGCTGTGCTGCGCCGTATCTAATACCTTCGCACAGACATATTTTGACGACATCACAATCACACCGGAACTCACACCAAAGGGCACCACTTACCACGGGTATGCGGAATATAGGATCGGGATATCGAATCGCTCACCTGACAAACCTTATCAAGTAACACTGATTTTTCCGAAGAATAGTTACGGTCATTCCGGGGAGTACGTACGGGAAATGACTCGATCGGTTGTTGTTGGTCCGTCTGCTACGGTCCACGTCTCCTTGCTTCAGCCGCCTATGTCAATGCACGGTAATTCCTTGGCGGTTGCTATTGACGGTAAGATGCAAAAGGAGGACGTTCCATTGCACCCGGCTCGACACGGTCGGAATGTATATGTACATCGTGTTCCGGGAGGGGTGAGCGGAGGGCCGCATGTGAGTATCTCCTCTCTGTCGCTCCAGATCCTGATAAGTCAGAATGTAGATGTGACAGATTTACACGCCCACGCGGGAACAATACTCGGTCCGCTTGCTTCAAGTAGTGGATATTCTTTGCCAAGTAGCGGATTTCCGCCTTCAAGTGGCGGTAGATCTAAACCGTTCTACGAAACTATTGATCTTGGATTTCCTGTATCCGCATGGAGTACAAACTGGCTCGGTTTCTCCTGCTATGATGGTATCGTCGTCACGGGGGAGGACATCCGGACGATGCCGCCCGATGTTCAGTCCGCGCTATGGCGTTACGTGGAGTGCGGCGGTGCCTTGTTTGTGTTAGGAGGGGCTGAACTCCCCCAAAACTGGACATTGGAAGAATCGCTGAAATCTGAACTTTCTACTGAATCTGCGGAGTTTGCGGCCTACAATGTCGGTTTCGGTCAGTGTATTGTGAGCCCCGAAATGGATATGAAAGGTTTGAGTCAGGATCAGTGGCGAGCAATTGTCGGATCGTGGATGCAGACCGTACTACCTTGGCGATGGGAGGATGGAATTGAAGAAGGCAACACCCTGTTTCCGGTGGTGAGCAGTTTGGGGATTCCTGTGCGGGGCTTATTCTTTCTGATGGTCCTCTTTGCTGTGGCAATTGGTCCAGTCAATCTCATTGTGTTGTCACGCAAAAAGAGGCGCATCTGGATGCTTTGGACTGCGCCAGTCATCTCGGTTATCACCTGTCTCGCGGTGTTCACCTATGCAACCTTTGGCGAGGGGTGGAATCGACACGCCCGGACGGAAGGGTTGACGATTCTCGACGAAAGGGTTCACCGTGCGACAACCATTGGTTGGACCGCTTTCTATTCAGCGCTGACCCCAAGCGAGGGATTGCACTTCGGGTATGAGACAGAGGTTACACCCTTAGTCCATTCAATGACTACAAATGTAGGGCGTACGGTTAATTGGACTCACGACCAACACTTGGCTAGCGGCTGGGTAACCGCTCGCGTTCCAGCCCATTTTATGGTCCGCACGAGCGAAACGAGGCGCGAACGCGTCACTCTCAGAAGGGGAACTGACACACACCTGAGCATTGTCAATGGCTTAGGGGCTGACATAAGCCGATTCTGGTTGGCAAACAAGGATGGCACGATCTTTTCTGCAACCGATATTCCCGCCGGAACTGAAGCAGCACTGACACCATTCGAGAGGACAGGCATTGATGGGTCGGATGAGCTATTTCTGTTTGAAGCGTCGGTTCCTATGGCTATTCAAGAGTTGGATAAAGGGAATATTACGGGGATATTCAGAGATGAGATGTCAAGTCATGGTATATTACTCTCCGACGATGTCACTGTTTCCATTAAGCAGCGCGGGAGAGAGTGGGAGATAGCGGATCGGCTTTTGGGCCGGTCGTACCTTATAAAAACTAGTAGGCACAATGGACCACTCCAAATCTACGATGACAAGAGAACTAGCTTACGCGCGATATTTGCTTCCTATAATTGGATAAAAAATATGGAACATCTCAACATCAATCCTCAGAAATATCTCCGCCCCGGTTGTTATATCGCAACCTTGGAGGCTACTCCCTTTATTGAAGAGGGGCTGCGCGACGTGACGGAAAAACGATACAGTTCTATTGTTTACGGGATCCTAGCGGATGAATAAGGGAGGCTTGACATAGGGAACGCAAACCTGCGCTCCCCACTGACTCAATCGGTGTTTTCTTGGGTGAAAGTTTACACACCAACCTAAACTTAATCGACTATATACATGGAAGTCAACATAGTTAATCTCAGAAAAGATTTCGGCGCAACGCGAGCGGTTGACGACATCTCTTTTAGCTTTTCGTCGGGGCAGATCATCGGCTTTGTCGGTCCCAACGGTGCCGGCAAGACGACGACTATGAGAATCTTGGCGACGCTCGATGAACCGACAAGTGGCGACGCCAAAATTGATGGTGTCTCGATTGTGGAAGTGCCGGAGCAGGCACGGCGGCTAATTGGATATGTGCCCGATGCCCTGCCAATGCACCGGGATATATCTGTGAATGAATATCTCGACTTCTTCGCCCGCGCCTACGGGCTAATGGGGACACAACGCCGCCAAGTAATCGAAAACATTGAGGACTTTACCAATCTCACAGATATCCGGAAAAAAAACTTACACGAACTATCAAAGGGGATGAAACAACGAGTCAGCCTTGCACGAGCCCTACTCCATGATCCACCGGTGTTAGTGATGGATGAACCCGCAGCCGGGCTCGATCCAAGAGCGCGCGTAGAACTGCGAGAGTTGCTAAGAATCCTGTCAGACCAAGGGAAAGCCATCCTGATTAGTTCACACATCCTTACCGAACTCTCGGAAATCTGCGATAGCGCCGTAATTATTGAACAGGGACGAATCATCACCGCCGGAACATTACAAGAGATTGCCAAGTCGGATGTCGAGCAGCACACTGTTCTGATTAGATCACTTAATCAACAAGATGATTTGTATAAGGCGTTGTTGTTGATACCGAATGTCGCAGCGGTTAATCGGGTGGGAAACGAAGTAGAGGCGAGAATCACCGGCTCTGAAGAGGTGTGCAGCGACCTGCTCGAAAACCTGATCAGGGATGGACACCGTATTGTCGAATTTAGGCAGCAGGGTAGTGATCTGGAATCGGTGTTCATGAATGTGACGCAGGAAGAGGTAACATGAAATCAATTGGTGACATCCTTGAAAAAGTGAATGATCGACTAAATCCCATCGTTGTCAAAGAGTTGCGGCAAGCGGTTCAAGGCAAGTTCCTGATTGTGGTGTTGATCTGTTTTCTCTGCCTCCAACTCTTAGCTGTAGGGCTATTCTTGACGGATGAAGCTGTTACACATTCTTTCCGTGCAGGACAAATTGTGTTTCAGTTTTTGCTAGGGATTTTGCTAGGAACATGCCTACTGTTTGTACCTGCCTACACCGGCATCCGATTGGCAGGCGAGCGAGCCGACGCCAATGTCGATCTCCTATTCATCACAACCCTCCGACCTCGGTCAATCATCTGGGGGAAATTCTTTGCGGGCATCGTTCTCACCATTCTGCTCTATAGTGCCTGTATGCCGTTTATGACCTTCACTTACCTGTTGCGAGGCGTTGACTTGCCGTCGGTTTTCATCCTGCTCGCGCTCGATTTCATCGTAGTAGCAGTGAGTATTCAGTGTGGCATCCTCATCGGATGTCTTCCTACCAATCGGGTGCTTAAAGTGATTCTCGGTGTGGTCTGGCTAGTTGTTACGGTTGTTGCTTTCGTTACTTTACTCGTGGCAATGTTTGCACCCGGTGGGCTTTTAACCTCTGGGTTGGGGAGTCAACTCAATTCTTGGAATTTTTGGCGGGGTGCGCTAGCGGTCTTGGTCGGTGGAGCTGTGTTTATTGGTTTTCTTGCCCTGCTATCGATTGCGCTTATTAGTCCAGTGTCTGTCAATAGGGCATTGCCCGTGCGCATCTTTGCCACGGTCACTTGGATCCTAACCGGTGCCGGTGCAGCGGTCTGGAGTATAGGGGTTAACGACTTGCCTCCGATCGTAGTGTGGGCGACTGTGCATATCCTTCTCCATTCAATCGGTCTGTTTGTCGCCGTCAGCGAAAGGGAGAGTTTGGGGCAGCGTGTCCGTCGAACTATTCCACACAGATGGTTCCTCCGCCCGTTGGGATTTCTTTTTTATAGCGGCGATGCGGGTGGTGCGGCGTGGTCATCTTTAACGATTATCTTGACGTTACTGCTTATAGCTGCGTGGTTGTCTGTTTTTCCGCAGATGCACACTGGAAGTGGAATCAATGAGGGAATTGGGGCGTTAGTTAGCTTGGGGCTGTATGCTTTCAGTTATGCGTTGGGTGCCTCGCTGATAAGGAGACGCTTTTTCGGAGACCGAATCGCCAATCGTTATACGTGGGTGATTGCCCTGATTTTGTTGGGTATTACAACAACGATCATACCGCTTGGTCTCTTTTTCATCTACGGGGATTGGAATAAGGAGTGGCTTGTTGCTAGCCCCCTTGGTGCACTCCTGTTTGCTGAAACAAAAGGGTATGTGTCCAACAGTATAGCCATTGCAAGTGTTTGTGCGATATTCGTTGGTATGCTCAACATGCCTTGGTTTTTTAGACGGATTGGTGATTTTCGACCCCTCAGGGAAGAGGTGGCAAGCAGTCCTCAAACAAATGAGTCCGAATAAAGTATCGAGAATTTTCAATGAATAGGGTGATTCATGATCCCCACCTTCACACTTCCACTCGGCTTCCTTTCACTTTTGGCAATTCCGGGACTTGTTGCTATCTATCTGCTACGCACTCGATCGAGACGTTACCCGGTGTCCAGCCTGATGCTTTGGGTGAACCAGCAGCAAGCGCGGGAAGGTGGTTTGCGCGTTGAGCGGCTGCAAACACCTCTATTATTCTTTCTGGAGTTGCTTGCTATTATACTACTTGCCCTCGCAATAGCAGCCCCAATCATTCGGACTACGCAAGGCGCGATGCCACTGATGGTGGTTCTTGATGATTCCTTTTCAATGTTGGCAGGGGTTGATGAGACTCCCAGAATCCGAGCAATTGCAGCTCTTGAGGAACAACTCGCGCCCCAGGGGTTTAATCTTCTTGCTAACCGCCGCTATGCGGTGCGCTACGTGCTTGCAGGCACAGAGCCACAGGTACTGAACGAACCGGCGCGAACCGCAGATGAAGCAATCGATCAACTGAAAGCGTGGCGATGTCTCTCGCCATCTGCGGATTTAGGGGCAGCGATAAGTTTCGCTGCCGAACTCGGAGGGCAGAAAACCCTCATACTTGTCCTGACAGATGAACCTCCGGCTCAAATATTGAAGGAGGATCGAATGCAGTGGTGGGCGTTCGGGATCCCTCACTCCAACATGGCGTTTGTCAATGCGACGCGGACCGTTACCGATTCGGGTGAGCGGTGTCTGTTGGAGATAACCAATCTTTCACCACATGTAGGCAGCACAGAGTTAATCGTGGAGGTTGATGACACTGGGTCCGAATCATCATCTGCGCTTCTACACCAATCGGTCCTTGAAATCGATCCGCGGTCAACGCGCCGGATTTTCCTGAACCTTCCGCCTAAAACGCCGCCATTCCGAGCGAGGATTGGCGATGATGCCCTTGAGATCGATAACACGGTTATGCTGTTACCACAGCACCGTAAACCGGTGCTTGTAGATGTTCGCATTCAAGAACCAAGGCTCCGTTCTCTCATTGAAGATGCGTTGGTGTCAACGGATAGGGCTTTGTCGGCAAAGATAGGACCTCAGTTACTGTTTCTTGATGAAACAGGGGTTGCCGATAACGCTGCCGACGCGTGGTCTATGCGCGTTATCACCGAACCGGAGGCATCGGCTTACCTTGGTCCCTTCGTTATTGATGTGACGCACCCTCTGACCGAAGGGCTTTCGCTCGACGGCGTTGTGTGGGGCGCGGGTACGAAGGAGCAGTTCATGGGCGCACCGATCATCACCGCCGGAAATGTGCCCCTGTTGACCGACACCGAGCGATTCACCGGCGTCCATGAAATCCGATTGCGCCTACGTCCTGACCTGTCAACGCTCCAAAACTCGCCAAATTGGCCCATACTGATGTGGAATCTACTTCAGTGGCGTGCCTCGCAGACACCCGGCTTAGAACGAGCCAACCTTCGGTTAGGCGAGGTTGCGGTGCTGACAACTAAGTTGGGAACAACATCTGTGGAGGTAGTTTCACCCGATGGTGGGATGCTAGTGCAGCCCGTACCTGATAGAGAGATAAATTTTAAAGCCGAAGCCGTTGGGACTTATGAGATACGTGCAGGCCTTGATAAATACGCGTTTTCCTCAAACGCACTTTACCAAGCCGAATCAGACCTTACTGATAAGGCCACGGGACGTTGGGGCGATTGGGGGGAAGATACATTGCGGTGGTGGGGCTATCAGAGTTTTGCATGGTTCTTCCTACTGCTTGCCATCGGTATTTTAACGCTACACCTGTTTTTCGTAAAACGTGAAACGTAAACCCCATTTGTTCGCTATTATTAAGGCATTTGGGCTAGCAAGACCAACCTACGGAGCTAAAAAAATGAAAGTTTTTCACTTAAGAACCGAACAGAAAATTGAGAAGTCGCAAGACGAGTTATTCAGCTTCTTTTCAAACGCATACAATCTAGCGGAGATAACACCCCCTTGGCTCTATTTCCAGATGCTTACACCCGATCCCATTGAGATGAAAGTTGGGACGCTAATCGACTATCGCCTGAAATTACGCGGTATTCCTATCCGTTGGCAGAGCGAGATAACAACTTGGGATCCGCCTCACGCCTTTGTTGATGAACAGCGGCGCGGTCCCTACCGCCGCTGGATCCATAAACACACCTTTGTTCCCGTTCCCGATGGCACACTGGTAAGAGATGAGGTAGACTATGCTGTCCTTGGCGGTTCGCTTGTGCGGAAACTCTTTGTCGCTCCAGACATAGAGAAAATTTTTGCCTACCGTACTGCGAAATTAAAAGAACTCCTCGCGTAACCCTTATCAGACTTGGGTATGTCTATCCAAGCCGAGTCGGGAGACACTCTATCGCTCATCCCTTAGAATTTGGAGGAATTTGTGGCAGAGCAATCGATCTCTGAATCACAAATATGTAGCGACCATGATAATTACCTCCGTGGTTTAACGGCTGCACCAGACGAGGTAGGACTTTCGGATGAGTGGCTTGGACGCTTATCTTCAACAACTCAAGGGTTCATTGATAATCAGCAACTTGCCGGCGCCGTCACGCTTGTTGGTCGGCGTGGCAAGGTTGCTCACTTTGAGGCATACGGCATGAGCGACATTGAGGCAGATAAGCCGATGCAAAAGGACACAATTTTCCGTATCTACTCGATGACCAAGCCGGTTGCTGCGGTAGGAGTGATGATACTTTGTGAAGAAGGCAAACTGTCACTCAATGCACCGGCTTCGGTGTATCTTCCTGAATTAAGTGGACTGAAGGTAGCACAGGACCCTGAGGCCGATGTGTTCACGCCGGTCAAGGCTGACCGGGAGATGACCGTTCAGGATCTGATGCAGCATACCGCTGGATTGCCCGGTGCTGCCCGATACATGGGTGGCAATACCGCGGTTGATAAACTCTATCGTAAGGCAGGCTTACACCGTTTGCACGAGGGCAACCTACGGGAGCTTGTCGAGCGATTAGGCAGAATCCCACTATTGTATCAACCGGGAACAAAATGGCA
Organism: Candidatus Poribacteria bacterium; assembly: GCA_965208425.1. Taxonomy (GTDB): domain Bacteria; phylum Poribacteria; class WGA-4E; order WGA-4E; family PCPOR2b; genus PCPOR2b. Next base: position 2,875,872 of record OZ242335.1, read on the forward strand.
CTACAGTATCGCCGCCGATGTCTTAGGACGACTCATCGAAGTCGCTTCCGGTCAGTCCTTCGACCGGTTTCTAGCCGAGCGTATTTTCCAGCCGTTGGGCATGGGTGATACGGGGTTCTATGTGCCGGCAGAGAAGATTAATCGGTTGGCAGGCATGTACGGTCCAAAACTGACGGGAGGCTTACAGACTATTGACGCACCAGAGGGAGGCACCGGACACATATCCAAGACCAGTTTTATAGAGAAACCAAAATTCCTGTCCGCCGGCGGCGGTCTGGTCTCGACGGCATCGGATTTCGCTCGGTTCTGTCTGATGCTCTCTGGTAAGGGATCACTGTCCGGGAAACGGTTGATGAAAGCGGAGTCGGTTGAATTGATGACTCGCAACCATTTACCTGAAAACTTGATCCCGCTCGACAAAAAACCTGAAGATCGTTATGGGGGACTTGGCTTTGGACTTGGTGTTTCGGTTCGGGTTCAGCAGACCGATTGGGTGCCTGCCTCCCAGATCGGTGAGTACGGCTGGATCGGCGGTGCCAGTACTGAGTTTTGGATCTCGCCACGGGATGAGTTAGTGGCTATTACTTTGGCGCAGCACATTCCCTTTTCCGCGTTAAGCCATACCATTAAACCTTTGGTCTACGCGTCAATCGTGGAAGATTGACAGATTCAAACCAACCAGAGGCACTAGTATACATACAGATGTTACTGTTCTTGAAAATGAGATTAATTTGGTGGTATACTCAATATAGGATTTAAGTTCTAAAGTGGCGGAAGAGGAAATTGTCTGAATCACGGATTAAGCTGAGAATGCGGATAACGGAGATTTTTGAAGTCCGTGGCGATTTGCGAGTTGAACAACTCATGTGAGAGATGACCGGAAAATCAACTTATGAATGAACCAATTGAGGTTTCTAGCTTAGTAGACTACATAAACCAAATAAACATTATAACTGATTCGGAAACAAGTTATCTCTATCGAGGACAGGAAAATCAAGAGTGGCAGATAAACAGCAGTGCTTATCGTCGATTAGAAATTAGTGCTAGTTCTTCAGAACAGGAATTAGAAATTAGCACTAGTTCTTCGGAGCAGGCATCAGTAACGGAATATGATCGTTCCTCTGAATTGTTACGTTTTCAGCACCGGGATTATCTTCTACAAATCGTTGCTGAGATTCAACTAAAATACCCATCTACATACAGAGGTATGTCCGAACTAGAGTGTATGGCGCATTTGCAGCATAACAAAGTGGCAACAGGACTCATTGATTTTACATTCAGTCCCTTGGTTGCCCTTTGGTTTGCCTGTGACAAAGAGAATAATGAGGATACGAATGGCAAGGTTATTGTGTTAGAAAACGATAGCGAGAAAATTAAAGCGATAAACAGATTTGAAGATCTTCAGCGAAAACTGGATACGTTTTTTGGTGAGAATCAAGAGAAGTGGTATCTTTGGGCACCTACTTTGGATAGTCGAACGGTGGATACTGCACGCATGACTATGCAGCAATCGGTATTTCTATTTGGCTTGCCTGAGATGAATAGGGATATGATTGCTAAAGAGATTATCGTTCCTGCTGAATACAAAGAAAAGATACGAACAGAGTTGGCAAAAGTGGGAACTTCGGAAGAAACATTATTTTCCGATCTGCTCGGTTTTTTTGAAAGGAACACTGCTAGACACTTTTATAACCTAACACTTGTTACCGCCAACGATGGAGAGAAATTACCATGAATAAGAGACCAAACGACGGAAACAAGGACTACTATAGTTATTTTCAGCGTGGCAATGTTAGATTGGTCACCAAAAAGTACGATGATGCCATCGAAGACTACGACAAAGCTATTAAGTTGGAACCAGAATATGCGCCTACCTATAACTTTCGCGGCTACGCGTATGAACTCAAAGGCAATATTGATCATGCCATTGTAAATTATAACAAAGCAATAGCACTCAAAAACGATTATGCTGAAGCTTATAGCAATCGTGGTGTCGCTTATGGTAAAAGAAGGGAGTTTGAATCTGCCATCAGAGACTTAAACAAAGCTATAGCATTCAAACCAAATCTTGCTGAGACTTATAACAACCGCGGCATCGTCTACGACAATAAAGGCGAGGTTAATCAAGCTATCGCAGACTATACCGAGGCGATAAAACTCAAACCAGACTATGCTGAAGCCTATAACAATCGTGGAGTAACTTATGGTAACAAAGGCGAGCATGAACGGGCTATCTTAGACCTTAACAAGGCAATAGATTTGAAACAAGGTTATGCCATCGCCTATAACAATCGTGGGGCTGTCTATCGCAGCAAGGGCGATTATGACCTTGCCATTGAAGACTGTAGCAGGGCAATAAAACTGAAACCTGATTATGCCGAAGCCCATTACAATCGCGGTATTGCTTATAACAGCAAAGGCGATTATGACCTTGCCATCGCAGATTACAACCGGGCGATAGAACTCAATCCTGAGTATGCCGGAGCCTATCGGGGTCGTGGCGTGGCTCGTAGTAAACAAGGTGATTATGATCTTGCCATTGAAGACTGTAGCAGGGCAATAGAACTCAATCCTGATTATGCCGAAGCTCATTACAATCGCGGTATTGCTTATAGCAGCAAAGGTGATTATGATCTTGCCATTGAAGACTACAACCTGGCGATAGACCTGAACCCGGGCCTTGGCGATGCTCATTGCAATCGTGGTGTGGTTTACCACAGAAAAGGTGATTATAATCGGGCCATTGAAGATTTTAGCAGGGCGATAGAACTCCAATCGAATCCTGCCGAAGCCTATGGCAATCGTGGTGAGGTGTGGTTACACTTGGAAGAATGGGAGAAGGCTAAACTAGATCTGGCCGTTGCCAAGGCGATGGAGGCAGATATCGTCGCGTCATTTCGTAATGACTACGAAGGCGTTCCGGACTTTGAACAGAAACATCACCTGAAGATGCCTAAAGACATTGCCGCAATGCTGACACCACCGGAAGAATAAACCTTTGTTTTCAGTTTGAAGCTCGCTTCTTCAATACTGTCTGAATAATTTCCTGCTTTGTACCGACTTATGCTAGAGAGAAACCGAGTTTTTCCTAAAAAACTCGGTTTCTTTTTTATTTTAACCTCAACCCACATCCAGCCACCATGACACTCCTCCATCCAGTCTGGCTACTCCTACTCATTCCCTTGATTATATCCCTGCGGGTGTGGAAACTACCTTCTCATGTCTTGAGCGGACTCCGTATAGCGATATTAACCCTTATCCTGCTAGCGATGTGCGGGCTATCTATTAAATTGCCGAGTCGGGCGGGTGCAATTGTCGTCGTGGCGGACAGAAGCCAGTCGATGCCTCCTGACAGCATGGCAAAACAGAAAGAGGTCATTGATTTAATCCAAGGTGCTATGGGAAGCAATTCTAACCTTGCCGTAGTCTCCTTTGGCAGAGATACTGCCGTTGAACAGTCACCGCAACGTGGCAAATTCACCGGATTCGTCAACGAGGTTTATGGTGACGCTTCCGACCTGAATGGTGCCATTGAGAGAGCGATGGCACTCATCCCACAGGATGCGCCCGGCAGGGTGCTTCTACTTTCTGATGGAAGGTGGACGGGCAAAGACCCATCAGGGATAGCGGCTCAAGCCGCAGCGCGGGGACTCCCCCTCGATTACCGCCTCATGCAGCGGACTTCTACAAATGATGTCGCCATTTCCCATATAGACGCACCGGAAACCGTCAACCCCGGCGAATCCTTCATGCTTGCGGCGTGGATACACGCACCGGTTCCGAGCGAGATCTCATACGAACTACTCCGCGGAAATCAGCGCTTGGCGGCTGGTACACGAAGGGTGTCATCCGGGTTGAGTCGTCTCATCTTTCGAGACAAGGCGATACAACCGGGAACACATCGATATACCGTGCGGATAGTGGGGACTGAAACCGATCCGGTGCCAGAGAATAACACTTCAAAGATTCTGGTGGGTATTGAGGGTTTTCGTCCGATTCTGCACGTGACTAATGCTTCCGACTCCGGGCTAGCCCGTCTGCTACAGGCAGGAGGATTGGATGTAGAAACCGCTTCCCCATCGGCACACCGTTGGTCGCTTGACGAGTTGTCAGGCTATTCTGCTGTGCTAATTGAAAATGTGCTGGCAGATGAAGTTGGACTCCAGGGCATGGAGAACCTCGCCTCTTGGGTGAAAGAGACCGGGGCGGGGTTCATGATGACAGGCGGAAAACACGCTTACGGACCGGGCGGCTATTTCCGTTCACCGCTTGAACCAATTATGCCGGTTTCAATGGAGTTGCGGCGCGAACACCGGAAGCTGTCGCTCGCTATTGTAGTTGCAATGGATAGGTCTGGCAGTATGTCAATGCCTGTGGGTGGTGGGAGAACAAAGATGCAACTTGCAAACCTCGCCACGGCAGAGGTATATGATATGCTCTCGCCGATGGATGAATTTGGTGTGGTTGCGGTCGATAGTTCAGCTCACATCATCGCAGACCTCGCGCCAATCGCCAATAGATCGCACGTCCGTAACGACATCCTTAGAATCGACTCACGAGGCGGAGGGATCTTCGTCTACGAAGCGCTTTCCACCGCAGCCAAAATGCTCCTGAATGCCCAAGCTGGCACCCGGCACATTATTCTCTTCGCAGACGCTGCCGACTCGGAAGAACCCGGACGATACCGGGAGCTGCTTGAGGAATGTCGAAAAGCCAACATCACTGTCAGTGTGGTAGGACTCGGCACACCCAGCGACGTTGACGCCGAACTGCTCCGCGATATTGCCTACCGCGGCAACGGACGTTGCTTTTTTACCGAAAATGCCCAAGAGTTGCCACGTCTATTTGCTCAAGATACCTTCGTTGTGGCACGCAGTACATTTATTGATGAGCCAACCACGGTTCGGGCAACGGGGGGTATGGTCTCGCTGACCGGCAGACAATATCAGATGCCATCTCCGATTGGTGGCTACAATCTCTGCTACCTCCGACCCGACGCAAACCTTGCGGCTGTAACGGTGGACGAGTACAAAGTGCCGATTGTGGCAGCGTGGCAGGCAGGGGTTGGACGGGTGCTCTGCTACACAGGTGAAGCCGATGGCGCGCATACGGGTCCCATTGCGCGTTGGACGGAGGTTGGCAATTTCCTCACGAGTTTGGCGCGCTGGACAGCGGGTGATGCAGCGAATCTGCCCGGAGAGATGCTGTTGACGCAGAGAGTCAGAGATGGAATCAATGTGGTGCAATTACATCTTGATCCGGAACGGGAGGGAGAGGTTTTCAGAGAGCTGCCCACTGTGAAGGTGCTCCGGGGTGTTGTTGGGGAAACGCCGTCTGTCGATGAAACGAAGCTGGCTTGGACATCTGCTGATACACTCGCTGTCGATATCCCAATCCACGGTAGTGAAACAGTCCTGACAACAGTGGAGATACCGGGAGGCGGAAATATATCGCTGCCTCCCGTCTGTCTGCCGTATTCACCAGAGTTCAAGCCTGCTCAAACAGAATCGGGGCTAGCAACGATGGAACGACTTGCGAAAGCGACCGGCGGGAAACAACGGATTAATCTAGGAGAACTCTGGGATGACCTGCCACGGCAGCCGCGACTGATATCACTCCAACCGTGGCTATTGATCGCTGCACTCCTCCTGCTACTTCTCGAAACCTTGGAGCGGCGCACAGGGTTGCTATCCACGAGGCATGGGCGGCGGTTGGTGGAATCAGTGTCACAACGGATACCGAGGAAAGAGCGGGCAGTGGCTCAAGTTGCCGTACCACCTTCCGAAGAGGAAATGAAACCGTCCCCACCAGAAGAACCAGAAAAACCCGAGGTGCCTTCTGATCGGGATGGAATGCTTGACGCTCTAAGTCGGGCGCGAAGGCGCGCTAGCGGACGGACAGGACGTGATTAGTTCATTGATTCATTAGTACATTGGTTGATTAAACTGGCGAACCTGATACGTCGTGCTCCTCCTCAATAAAATTTCTTCCGGTTTGGTCCCGATGAAATTGGGGCAGAATATATCTACTACTAGCAACCTAGTTATGATAAAGAAAAAGGGCATTGATGCTATATGAATGAAGCTTATCAACAATATCTAATAGATGGTGAACGTGCAGGGGCGCAATACGCCTTGACAGCACCGCGCAATGTTCCTTTCGGGATTGCCGGCAGCCAAATGGGGAAACGTCCCGGAAGTTCATTGGAGTTTATTGACCACCGAGAATACCAACCGGGCGACGACCTACGCCGAATTGACTGGAGCGGTTTCGCACGGAGCGATAAATTAACCGTCAAATTATACCGGGACGAAGTCAGTCCCCATCTGGATGTCGTCATTGACGGTTCATGCTCCATGGCACTTGAAGATAGCTCCAAGGCACAGGCGACGCTTGGATTGGCGGCAGTTTTTGCGACTGCATCATCAAATGTCGGATACTCTCACAACGCTTGGGTCGCGGGAGATGGGTGTCGGCAGGTGGGCAATGGCACAAACCGTCCGTCAATTTGGGACGAGATCGATTTCGCGTACCGTGGGGATCTGTCAGCCTCATTTGTCAAACTTCCTCCATCGTGGCGTCCGTTTGGGTTGCGCGTGTTGCTCAGTGACTTGCTCTGGTCCGGAGATCCATTGACGATGTTGGCTCAATTTGCCGAGCGAGCGACAGCGGTTGTTGTGGTGCAGGTCTTGGCGGAGGCTGACGTGAATCCGACCGCACGCGGGAACATCCGACTCATTGACTCAGAGACGGAAGCAATGCAGGAAATCTTCTTGGACCCCGTTGCCGAAAAACGGTATCGTGATGCGCTTGCCCGTCATCAGGAAAGTTGGTATCTTGTTGCGCAACAGACAGGAGCGATTATGACAACGGTTATCGCAGAGGAAATATTGAGCGACTGGCGATTGGAAGCCTTGGTTGCGGCGGAGGTACTTGCTATCACATGAGCATTGTGCATTGTAAGCCGGTGAGAATTGTCTTCAACTTGTGCCCAGCAAAGCAGCTCGATAATAATCTGAATAGGGCGACGTGCATGTGGCTGCAGCCGTTTCTGCCTTGAGACAGGCAACTTTTATTATGGAAATTGGTGAGGAAAAGCTTGAGTACATCATTTTTATCAAAAAAATGTGACTTTCCACTTGACGAATACCCCTAAATGTTGGCAAACAGCGAATATATTGTGTATAATATAAATATTATACCTGTATGTTGTGTGTATATAGGTATTCACCCCGACTTATCACATTAGTGGAAACGGGAGAATTAGGTCTTTATCTATTAATGACTTTAATCAGTTAGTGTATAATCTGCTGCTTATCAAGGCAGCTACCAACCGTTACCCGAAACAGGGAGGTAATATGATGAAACAGTTGAAGCAACATGATGTCTTGTTATTAGCCTTGGTTGCCGTTTTGTGTGTCGCTGCGATGTCGGCACAAGCCGCCACCTTAAATGTTACGGCGATGGATGCCGAAACCGGTAAAAAACTGGAGGGTATCTCCATCACCGTCATGTCCCAAGATGGTACATCGACTGAAGGCGTTAGCGATACAGCCGGTATGCTTGAAATTGCGGATTTGGCTGCTGGTGTATACACAATAGCGGCATCTGCCACCGGTTATGCCGATAAAATGATGGCAAACGTTGAACTCGTCGCTGACGGAACCACATCGGTCGAAATTGCTCTCTCTTCAGAGGTTATTGAACTAGATCAAGTTTCCGTTTCGGCATCACGCCGCCGGGAGAAGGTGCTTGAGGCTCCAGCGTCGGTTGCTGTTGTTAGTGCTTCGCAAATCAAAGACCGTGTCGCACCAAGTGTCACCGAACACTTGAAATCGGTGCGTGGGGTGGATGTTGTGAACACTGGGATAGGTACATCACAGGTTGTCGTCCGCGGTTTCAGCAACGTTTTTTCGGGTACATTGCTGTCGCTCGTTGACAACCGCATTGCTCGTGTTCCCTCTCTACGGCTCAATGCCTACTCCCTCATCCCAACCTCAAGCGAGGATATTGAACAGATTGAAGTGGTATCAGGTCCCGGTTCAGCGTTGTACGGTCCAAACAGTGCCAACGGTGTCATGCACATCCTCACCCGCTCGCCGTTTACCTCTCAAGGAACGACGGTCAGCATCGGTGGCGGTGAGCGGAGTGTGATGCTCGGCTCGCTTCGACATGCCGGCGTTGTCAATGAAACGCTCGGTTATAAACTCTCAATCAACGGTTTCCGAGGAAACGATTGGGAAGAGGGGCGGTCAAAAGAAGACCTTGAAGGCCCAGGGGAACCGATCTTTGATACATACAGAGCCGGCGGCGAAGCTCGTGTGGATTATAAGCCCAACGATGATCTGATGGCGATTCTTGCCAGCGGTTTCACACAAACCACCGGTACAGAACTGACTGGGCTCGGTGCCGGTCAAGCCAAAAACTGGACTTACGGTTACGGCCAAGGACGGTTCATTTACAAAGATCTCTTTGCACAAGCCTTCTGGAATACTAGCGATGCCGGGGATACCTATACCCTACGCGATGGCTTACCTGTTGTTGATAAGTCCAGCTTGTACGTCGGACAGATTCAACACGGTTACAGCCTTGGGGAGCGTCAACGCTTTACCTACGGTCTCGACCTGTTGCTGACCCGGCCCGAAACTGAGGGCACCATTAATGGGCGTAATGAGGACAATGACAACATCACTGAGATCGGTGGGTACTTGCAGTCCGAAACCCAGCTTACTTCACAGTTAAAGCTCCTCCTCGCCGGACGGGCTGACAACCACAGCCACCTCAACGATATAGTCCTTTCACCGCGTGCCGCGCTTGCATTCCAACCCAACGACGACCATAACTTGAGGCTTACCTATAACCGCGCTTTCAGTACGCCCAGCACCTCCAACCTGTTCCTTGACCGGCTAGCAGTTCCAGACGCGTACGGGTTAGGCAGCAATTTTCAACCAATATTAGGGTTCAGTCCTAATATTGATATACGGGCACAGGGGCCCGGCAGTGAGACAGGATTGACCTTCAAAAGGGATGCAGCTGGGCGTCCGCTGTTTCGCTCACCCTTCTCACCGGTAGCAGAGCTGCCAGCAGACACCGCACTTCCACTTGATGACCCGATTGCTACCAACCTCATGTGGGGCATCGGGCGAGGAGCTGTCATGGCTGGCGTGCAGCCGGTTTTTGAAGCCGCAGTGAAGCAAACCATACAGCAAACGTTCACCCCGCAGGCATTGCCACAGGTTATTGCAACGCTGCCTCCAGAGACGCTTCAAGGAGTGGCAACACAAGCACTTGCAACACTTCCACCACAAGTGCTGCAAGGGTTGCCACCGGAATTTGCCCCATTACTACAACCGGGTGCAATTGCTGCGATACCCCCTGAACAACTTAAGCAGATAGTGCCGCAAGTACTTCAAGCACTGCCACCGCAGGTGGTACAAGGTCTTGCCGCTTCACTTGCAGCATCCACCGAGCAAGAAATTCTTACTGGGTTTGCTAATCTCGTCCCTGAACAGGTAGATGGGGTGAAAAATGTCCTACGTAGCATTAATCCAGAGACCGGCGAGTTTATTGATGTTGAAGATGCCAATGATGTTGACCCACTCAAGCCGACAATCACACAGACGTATGAATTCGGCTACAAAGGGATTCTCATGAACAAATTGGCGTTTTCTGCCGATGTCTATCACACAAGGATTAAGGATTTCATCGGTCCTTTGGTTGTTGAAACGCCGAACGTGTTCTTGGATGCAGAGACATTAAGTGCCTTCCTCGGACAGCACTTCACGGCGGCGTTAAGTGATCCCAAAAACGCTACGCTCAACCAGGCGTTGCTTGCGTTTGACGCGCCTGCTCAAGGCGGTAACGGAAACGGTTCAGCCGTTGATGAGCTGACAAAGTTGTTCGTAGCTGGCACCGAGAACAACGGTCCCGCTTTCATTCCTTTTGGGACGGTGACACCCGAAGAGGCGTCAGATCCCAACGCGGTCCTATTGACCTATCGTAACTACGGTGATATTTCGCTCAACGGATTTGATTGCAGCTTGACCTACTACCTCAATCCGAGTTTGAGTATTGGGGGGACTTACTCGTTTGTCAGCAAAGACTTATTTGAGACTGAGGTCACAGGCAGGAATATCGCCCTGAACGCGCCCGCGAATAAGTTCGGGGTAAACGTCCAATACATCAACACGAATCTCGGATTGGGCGCAGGAGCCCGTATGAATTATGTGGCTGGTTTCCCTGTGAATTCGGGGGTTTACATCGGTGAAGTTGAACCGTATTCTACGATTGACATAAACGTAGGGTATGACATACCGTTCGCTACGAGGCCCCGCCTGTCCCTGACAGTCCAAAATCTGTTGAATACTATGTATCAACCGTTTATTGGTGCTCCGGAAATTGGTCGTTTGTCTCTGATACGCTTGACGCAGACGTTCTAATCAATCATATTGTGTAGTAGGTCGAGATTCATATCTCGACGAAACAGTAAAAAAACGCCCCGATTCCACAACTCATCTGACTTTGGAGCGATCCGAGTTTCGATGGTTGGGTCAGGGCGTTTTTTATGCTGTGCTTAGAGATTTCGGTCAAGTTGTAGTGCGAGCCAGTAGGGATAGGTCTCATCCCGATACACCAGTTCAAGGTTCACTTTCCGAACCTCGCTCGGCTGGGACACAACACCCGGAGGCTTTTGGCTGGCGGGCTTGAGCGCGAAAGTTAGCGTGTTGCGCCCTTTCATCAATAGTTCCGGAGCGACCGATGCTTCTAGGTGGAAACCGGGTTTGTCCTCTGGGTGGTCTGTGATTGTAAGCGGGGTTGTGATCGATTGTTCGGGTTTAACTGTGATCTCTTGACCATTGACCTGTAACTTGATATCGTCCGGCGTCATGAGCTCCGTGATGTTGAGAAGCAACCTAGCACGCACCGGTTGACCTCCAGCAGGTGTAGCTGCAAGATCATCGGGAAGGGCAATCTCCATCTCAGCTTTGCCACCTTCGTTGTGGTATCCTAGCGTCAACGGTAAAGCTAACTGATAGATATAGACCTTGTTTGCGTAGCGGAGTCGCTCCGGATCCCCAAGTTCCCGGTGAACCTCCCACTGTAGGTCAAAGGAGCGGATCACGTAATCATAGAAGAAGATGCCGTCCGCCCCCTGTTCGTAGAGCCGGTGGGCAACCCCCCGGTGTTCAAGGTGCTGCGTCAGGTGCGCGGGGTAACCGTTTATCAATCCACCTCGTCGGAACTTGAAGAAGCCGGGTTTGCCTGCCCCTGCCACGAGACGGCAGTTTGTTCCTTCGACTGCCCTGTGCCACGCTGAGATGTCCATCTCGTAGAAACTGATCGTACGACAGTGCGCAATCAGTATATCCAGCAATCCTTCTTGAATCCAACTGCATATATCCAGCCCCTCGGCAAAATGACACTGTATATCATCTTCCGGGCTTTCGTGCACCTCCGCCCTTCCTGCCTCGGGAGTCAGTTCCAGTCGCTTTTCCTTCCAGACCGAGTCTCGTGAGTATAGCTGCGCCGATAGCCCAAGATACTTGCCCTTCTTTTCGCCTACCTCGTTCAGCATTGCCCGGACATCCCGCACATGCTGATTCATGATCTCACGTCCTTGTGTTTCTTCCCCTGCGTTGAAGTATGGACCGATACGAGTGAAGTCGAGGTCAAGTCCGTCAATATCGTAATTCTCTGCGACTTCACGCAAGAACGCTAGATTCTGTGCAGCAATCTCCGGCTTATTCCAATCATAGATTGGTGATACTTGGGCGTCGCGCTGCGATTTCAGTCGTAGGTGTGGATTTTCTCTGTAGAATTTGGTCTGATATTTTTCAAATTCCAGCACTCTGTATGTATGATGGCCATCGTTCATCCGGCGGCTGCCCCAAGCTTGGATACCGCAACGGTGACATTCGTCAACGAAGACAGCCATCGGATCCATTCCCGCCTCAACCCAAACCTGCTGCGTTTCCCACATTTCAAGGACATCGGATTTCTGGAAAGCCCTAATCACACCAAGGCACCGCTGCAGGATGCCTACGTGCGAACCCTCGAAACACTGAACGAGAGATCGGATTTGCCGTTCAGCTTGTTCAGGGCTGCAAGGAGTTTCCCCGGCATCGTAGGTCGCAATGAGTCGTTGGCGTTCCCGTAGGGGAATTAGTCCTTGACGGTTTAGCATAGATGCCTCCTTTACACATTCCGATCTAATTTATGGTGAATTTTAAAAATAAATAGGCACTTTTGCCCCCCGGTAGGTACTGTATTGTTAGTTGAAGCGGCGCAGTTGGAAACAGCACCTACCAAACAGAAGACCGGTAGGTGTGATTTCCTAACCGCACCAGTTTGGAGTGCCCTATTAATTCGAAGATCCACTATGGATAATACTAGGGTGCACAATACCGATTAACTCACGGTTGGAAACCCGCTCCCAACGAGCGGTTCGCCACTGTTGACTTCGATAGTTGGGACGAGGCAATGGTGCCCTGCTTGTGCATCGTTGAAACAGACTCCTTGGGCGTAGTAAATTATCACAAAGGCGCGACGCTGCCTGTTAGTCGTGTTTGGTGGGGTTGCATGGAAGTTCAGACAATGATGGAACATACATTCACCGGTTGAAAGTTCGACAGGCACACCGAAACTGGCGGGCTGTTCCTCCATTTTTGCTCGCTCGGTCTTGAGGGCGGGATCTTTTGCTAACGCTTCGTCCTCTTTCTTTTTCGCTTGGGGGGAGAAACGTTGGTCTGCATGGCTGCCGGGAACGACGTGCATACAACCGTTCTCCACAGTGGCATCATCGAGAGCAATCCAGCAGCTAAGGATTCGCGGTGCGGAAAGGGGCCAACCATAAAAGTCTTGGTGGAACCGGAAATGGCCATTGTCTTGCGGCGGTTTAGAGATGATATGATCATGCCACAGACGGACCTCCGGTGTCTTCAAAAGCGTCTTAACGATCCCAGTAAGCAACGGATGCCGCACCGTTTTTTCATACGCTTCATCTCGCTTCCACATGTTGACGTACTGCGTAAGGACTCGGGGCTCATCCTCGGCATCTCTGATTTTACGCCGGTGTCCGACGCTGAATTCAGGGGATGAATCATCGCCTCCTGCTAATTCAATATCAACAATCCGATCTAAACCGTCAATAAGTGCTTCGACCTCGGTTTGTTCCAGAACCTTTCCATATCTGAGATAACCGTTCTCGTCGAAAAATTTAGTTTGTTCTTCGGTAACCATTTTTGTCCTCCGCAGTCTCTGCTTGCTTGTGCCCGTGATAAACCGGTGAGATTGACACTGCTTCTGTCAGGGCGGGTTGATTGTATCACATTTCTTACGAGGTGTAAATACCGAATGGGTTGGTGCTAGGGTCATTTAATTCTCCTGTAGTTCGATCTCCCGGTCGAGGTTACGGCGGGGCATCTTGCCCCGCCTACGGGTTTGGGCCATTCCAAAATCAGTCAAAAAACCGAAAACTGAATAACCCTACGTTGGTGCCCAAAGTGTGTAAACTAATATAGTTCAACGCGTGTAGGGAATGCAGATCTGCGTTCCCTACGAAGCCTCTTCTTAATCTGGGGGACAACTCGGGGGTGGCTAGTAGGCCGAAAGTTTGACAGCTTGCTGAAGGTGACATATAATAAAACGAACCGGTAGAAGTAGACCGAAGTTGATTGGCAACGGGTTTATTTTCAATAACAATATAATGCGAAAACGGAGGGAAACCGTGGCACAAAAGAAGGTACTCATCACCGGGATGAGCGGATTAATTGGCGGTCTCGTGCGAGAACGCATAGAGGGGAAGTATATCTTGAGCGCGCTGAATCGCCGCCCAGTAGAGGGGATCGAATGCCATCAAGCGGATATCGCTGACTTAGATGCCATTCGACCTGCTTTTGAAGGGGTAGACGTGGTCGTGCATTTGGCTGCGATGGCGCAACCGTCGGGCATGACATGGGAAGAATTGTTGAGTGCAAATATCGTGGGGTGCTACAACGTCTTTGAGGCATCACGACAGGCGGGGGTTAAGCGAATAGTTTTCGCTAGCAGTGGGGCAACCGTCCGAAATTGGGATCGGGTGTTCCCCTACAACGCAATCGTTGCAGGACGTTACGATGAAGTCCCTGAGACATGGGAGAAAGTAGACCACGAAACACCGACGTGGCCCGGGGGACTCTACGGTTGTACCAAGGCTTTTGGCGAAGCATTGGCGAGGCATTTTACGGACACCTGTGACATCTCGATAATCAGTCTGCGCATCGGTGCAGTCACCCGTGAAAATCGTCCGACAGATACGCGTGGTTTCTCTGTCTGGTGCAGCCAACGGGACGTTGCACAGATGATTGAAAAGTGTATTGAAGCGCCTGACAGCGTGAAGTTTGATATCTTTGAGGTTGTGTCCGATAACAAGTGGGCTTATCGCGATATTTCACACGCTCGTGAGGTGGTTGGATATGCGCCGGAGGATGCAGCGGAGGACTATCGCTAGTATAGATGGGTTACTAGAACAAAGAAAGGATTCTGTGTGTAGGGAACAACGATCGTTGTTCCCTACGAATGGCGCCTTCCCAACCCAACTGACGCAAATAGGAACGAAGTCGAACGAATGAGCGATAGATGCTCATTCAGATTGTTCTGTTCCCCACGACTTGCCATAAAAGCCGGTCAAGTATTGACTCAGCGATATAATTCCAAAAGCTTGACCTCCTGTAATCCTAATATCGCCCGGATCCCCCGCCCGCCCGACAAGATATAATTTCCCTTCGGACGCAAGGAGCACCATGCAGAGGTTCGGATAAAATGTCAGGAAATCGCTGACCTTCGGCAAATCAGAAGACTGACGGGGTATACCGACGAAGGTCAAGCCACGCTGTAGGGAGAAGGTCGGCGACAGAGGTAAACCGACTAGACTAACGGTTAGCGGCGCGTTCATGTACACGGCTACACCTTGAGTGGTTCCAAGTGTTTGCTCTGAATCGCTAAAAACCTCTATCCAGCGGTCGCCATCGTAGATATACATGTGGGCAGGCGTGAGGATTTGGAACAGATTGCTCGCCGTTTCAATGCTCATAGATTCACCATTCACCTGCGTGACCTCAAGGGGAATGTGAACAAGATTCCAGCCGGCATAGAGAGAGAGTTCAAACTCATAAAAATCTGTTGCGACAGACTCAGGTTCTCTTCTTTGTAGTATGTTCGATTTCTGATTGTTCCCGCCGCCGTTATTGTTCCCGCCGTTGTTTCCTCCATTGTTTCCACCATTATTGTTGTTCCCGTTATTTCCATCGTTGTTGTTTCCGCCGTTGTTGTTCCCTCCATTATTTTCTCCGTTATCTGTATTCTGGCCAGGATTTCCGCCGTTATTGTTTAGGGTTTCCACTGCTTCGGCGCTAAAGGTTTCCGTCTCCTGAGTTCCTGCAAGAGACACGGAGACAGTGGTTGTCCCCAGATTTGGACCCAGCGTCAGCGTACTCTCTGCTCTACCACTCGTGTTGGTCGTGGTTGTTGTGGTGCTCAGGCTTCCACCACCGGCAGTTATGGAAAATGTTACGCTAGCCCCTCCAAACAGATTATTATTCTGATCTCGTACTTCAACGATGAATGGGTTTGTCAGTTGATTGTTGATTAACCCCTCTTGACCATCGCCTGATACTTTCAATAAACTCGTAGCTACTGATAGAGACGGCGGAGGGGGTGGTGGTGGAGGAGGAGGAGGGGGTGGTGGTGGTGGAGGAGGAGGGGGTGGAGGGGGTGGTGGATCATCGGTGGAATCCGGGCAGTTTGCATCACTAGTTCCCGTGGCTGCTGCATACCCGCCACAATCCCAGTATCCCCAACTGCTCGCGTTCCCACCGGCTGTACCGTCGTGTGTCTTATCAACATGTCCGTGTCCGTTCAGATATCCACTATCGATACAGTCCTGCCTGTCCTCCCCATCGTCTACAGAGGGATCAGCGCCCACAGTGCAGGGCACAAAATGTCTTTTAATATCCTCGTCCATGTGTGCAAATACATCTACACACCACAAAACTGCTAATACAATAATTAAGGATAGGACAATTCTTGTTGTTTTCATTCTTCGTTGTGCTGCTGGTTGCCAAACCTCTGGAGTTCTTTCCTTTATCGATAAATGACTTTATCCATCCTTACCTAGTATAACCTCCCTACGTTAATACGCCCCTTACTAAAAAAAGATACACAAAAAAGACAAAAAAAATACCCCAGTCTCTGATAGGTAGTTATCTGCGTGCATCTAAGCTAAATCGCTACTTATCGGAAATTGGGGTGTTTTTTTAATGTAATATATTACTTTTATTCACGGGTGCTATTTGATTTCAACACCACCAAGAATCTAGCATTTGGACAACTATATCCAAACTGTGAAAACGAAAAAAGTGTTAGATTGTATTAGTTTTGATTGCTATACCATGGGCTACAACCCGCGGGTCCGGGTTCCTACGTGCCTCCAACGCGGCTAATCCCTATGTAACACAGCCCTCCGTTCTGTTTTTTCTTCCGGATTACTCGTTATCTTTCATACATCACGTTTCAGACTTTTTGCTTTTTTACGCGTATCGCTCCACATCGGCGGATTCAACTATCTCCTCACCTAAAGAGACGTTTAATTTCTTCGCCCACTCTAGGATTTGTCGGTAGGTCGTATCCGGTACATCAACGCCCTCCGCTATACGCTGGTTCCGAGAACGGTGCTCATAGTCACCGGGAACTAGTACCTCATTAAAGCCGGGTGCAGATGGTATCGACTTAATACCATCGAGAAACGCACGCACACCCTGTTGATACGTTTCCAACGGGGTAAATGCGCTGACGTTTAGCACCTGCATAAACTGTCCTCCCATCGCGCCACGTCCAATGTCGAAATTCCCGCTTAATCCACCGAGCAGACACATCAGCAGGGAGAACGCGTAGCCTTTGTGTTTGCCAAATGGCAATAGAAATCCACCGTCATAGAAATCTGCTGTTTTGACGCTGGGGTTGCCATCTTTGTCCACGATGCAGCCTTCGGGTAGGTCAACTCCCCGACTTTGGGCGAACATAATCTTACCGCCGGCGATCATACTTGTGGCAAAATCGATGACAAATGGCGCATGATCACCGGTGGGCACGCCCACAGAAATCGGGTTGGTGCCGAGTGCTCCACTAGCACCGCCAAAGGGAACGATGTTCCCGCCATCCTTCACACCGTTGCCGTTGGTGGTGATACCAATGCACCCCGCTTGCGCGGCTTGTTCTGCATATTCACCCAACCGACCGATATGCCCGGTGTGGACGAGAGTTACACTACAGGTGTCAGCCTCCCTCGCCTTGTTAATTGCCCGTTCCATTGCTTTTCGCGCAGTGTGATGCCCGAAACCATTTGCGCCATCAACGCGCAGGGTGTTGGCAGTTTCATCGATAAACTCTGGTTCAGCCGCGGGCTGTGTCCTGCCGTCTTGGATACTTTGCAGATAGCTCGGAATGCGAATCACGCCGTGCGAGTCGTGTCCGGCGAGATTTGCATTCACCAGAATCTCCGCCACATTTTCCGCAATGTGACGAGGCGTATTCGCCGCCATAAGCACTTCTCGGGTCATCGCGTGTAGATAGCTTGCCTGAAAGGAATGCGTTGTCCCCATGATTCTGCCTCCTTTTTCATTTTCTTTAGGACTTACGCAGTTAAACGTGCAATGCCGTGTAGTCCGGCGATTTATCGCCGCCGGCAACTATTCCCAACGCCCGATGAATCCCCGATAAATCGGGACAGGCGGGACTAAGAAGCGGGCAACTACAATCTGAAGTGCGAAACTCCTATTGATTATCGTCATATATTACGGATTAATCGGCTGAGACCCTATAGAATTGCAGCGCGTTGTCACAGAACAGCTTTTTCAATTCGTCTGCTGAACAACCACTGACCGCCCACTCTAAGGTCTCAACCCATCTCGGATATTCGGTCGCCTGTGCTGCCACGGGCCAGTCGCTGCCGTAGATCACGCGATCAAAACCGAAACATTCGATGACGTGGTCTATGTAAGGCTTCAAATCTTCTCGTGTCCATGATTCAAAATCGGCTTCGGTCACAAGCCCGGAGACTTTACAAGAGACGTTCGGGAATTCGGATAGCTGTTTCAACTCGCGTTTCCACGGCTCAAAAAGCTGATCTTTGATGTTCGGTTTGCCGATATGATCTAATATAAACTGGATGTTCGGGCACTGCTTGACAAACTGAATTGTATTGGCAAGGTGCTGATGATAAATACAGATATCAAAACTCAAGCCGAATTCCTCAAGCAACTGAACACCTCCGATGAAACCGGGCTGAACACAAAATTCGACGCTTTCTGACTGAATCAGCCGACGGATCCCTTTGACCATCGGATTTTCAGCCAATTGCTCAAGAAGCGGTCTTGCACCGTCACCTGTCTCAAGCGGCGCCCCTGCTACAATTCCCCGGATTCTTGGATCTTCTTGCGACAGCGATGTTATCCACTCTGCTTCTTTGAGGTTTTCGTCGGGATGTGGATCGCATTGTACGAAAACCATTGTTCCGACATCAACCGTTCCGCATGCGTTTCGGTAATCCTCTAACAGGTAAGGTTTTTTCAGGAATGGAATATCTTCAAGCCACGGATATCTCAGGACGCTTGGGTCCCAGAGATGGATGTGGGTATCAACGATTGGAAAATCAGGCATGATGGCGCTCCTTAATTTAGGTTGTTGATTTTTGAAGCTTTGTCTTAATGTAACGCAAGTTGCTAGTTATGGAAAATGTCGTAAAACGGAAGAATGGGAACTGAATAGAGCCCGTTACCGCTCGCAGTGGATTGCCAAATCCACTGCACAGGTACAAGGCTGGCTCCGTTCCGAGAGTCCGAGACTTGGATATGTCTATCCAAGCCGAGCGAGTTGGACGACTAGCAACTTAGGTTAATGTAATGGAAGTTGCTAGTTTTGTGGGGCGCGATAAAATCGATCTCTCTATCTGTGAAGAGGTAGCCCCAATAAGATAGGATTCAGATTAAATGGAGCGAAGATTTCTGTCAGATAGTTAGGATTTCGTAGATTTCGGTTGCTAAAGGTGCGCAGTGGGGTGAGTACTTGGCTTGGTTCTCCGCATTTTCTGTATAATTAAATATCCGATACAGTCACACAACACAACAGGTGAATTGAACCAGACATGATATTTCAACGTTGTTGGTATCTTCCCTGCTTCAGACAATAATTATGTATATCTCTCAGCTAAAGACATTATAACACATTAGAAAAAAATACAACAGAAATTTTCGATTGACATGTCGTAGGGTGGGTGCTATTATGTCACCGAGATAATCTTGATTTTGCGAGTACTAAATCACCAACAGCAGAGAGGGACAACATGGCAACAAATTTGACCGATTCACTTCAGGGTACATCGCGCAAACGGATACCACTTATGACTAAAGTGCTCGCAGTTCTCCTCGTGCTTCTGCTCATCTTCTTTTTGTTGCAGTGGTATTTGATAACAGAGTTATTCAGTTTTGCAGCAGATCTCATGAAAACTCAACTGATACAACAAGCACCTGATGGTGTCGATGCAGAGGCAATCAGAGCAACATTTGATCGGGTTGAACGAGCGATGCAGGCTATGCCGTTGAGTTACCTGCGGGGACAGGTACGTCTGAGGAAAATCAGAATTGCGATTGACTACGCGTCGAAAGCGAACGAAGATGGGCTGTGGAGTGCTGCAGAGATTAATACGGTGTTGAAAATGACGGATGCGGCTGTAGGATACAAAGGAAAGGAACAGTAGCGGATGAAAGAATTGTCAGGTCCTTACGAAAAGTTTGCGTATCCCTATGACCGCATGATGGCAAATGTCAACTATGTCCGCTGGGCGACCTATATTGAAGATCTCTTCAAGCAGTATAAATCTGAGCCGCGAAAGATTTTGGAGGTTGCCTGCGGCACGGGGGCGTTGACAGTACTAATGGAGGAGCGAGGCTACGAAATGTACGGCTTAGACCGTGCCGAAGGCATGTTGGCCGTTGCACGTCAAAAGGCGGAGGAACGTCGGCTAGATATCCCATTTATGTGCGGAGATATGCGCGATTTTGACCTTCAGGAGCAATTTGATGCTGTGCTTTGCATCTACGATAGTATCAACTATGCTGTTAATGAAGCCGAACTTGAGGCGGTTTTCCGAGCAGTCTCAAAGCATTTAATCCCGTCCGGGTTGTTTATTTTTGATGTTACCACTGAGCGGAATATCGTTCAGCACTTCCATGGGCAGACATTTTCGGAAAACCATCCTGACTATTCTTATACGTGGAAAAATATGTATACCTATCACGATAAGATTTGCCGGACAGCGCTCACCTTTTTTATCCGCGAAGGGGATCTATTTCGTCGTTATGAAGAGGTTCACATCCAGAAAATATTTGAGGTTAGCACCGTAAAGAGGCTGTTGAAACAGACTGGATACAAAATGCTCAGTGCGTATGATATGTACACGTTTAACCGGTGGAATCGACATTCTGATCGGATTAATTTTACCGCCCGTAAAGAGGAGGCATGAAAATGACTGAGGAGAAGGCAGCCATGACGGTAAAATCGGCGCTGTTACACTTGGAAATCAATGGCTGGTGTGTGGTTGAAGATGTCATTCCTGAAGATAAGGTGGGGCCGATACGTGAAAGCGTTGAGAAAACAGTCGAGGCACACGGAACTTACACCGGCGTCGAAGGAGTGGGGACTCGGAAGGGCTTGCTGGCATTCAATCAGTCGTTCGCGCCTTACCTTGCTGACGGTCGCGTATTGGGGATTGCCGAGACGTTATTCGGACCGCATGTGCGCATCTCGTTTACGACGGCACATATCAACTACCCAGGCAATGTACGTGGTGCGCTGCACGCAGATTGGCCTTTCAATCAGCACAACGCCGGACATATACCTGCTCCGTATCCTGACGCGGTTATACATCTGACCACGTTGTGGATGCTCTCGCCATTTACATATGAGACCGGCGGCACGGTAGTTGTGCCGGGTAGCCACCGGTCGTCAAATAATCCATCGGGCGACAATGGCGTTGACCCACTGAAACCTTATCCTACCGAGATGCAGGCGACGGGTGCTGCGGGCAGTGTGTTGATACTTGATAGCCGGACATGGCATGCAACCGCCCCCAACGAAACCGATAAACCGCGCGTCGGAATGGCGGTACGTTATGCACCGTGGTGGCTCAACCTTGACGTATTGATGCCAGGTTCGGATGAACGGGCTCGGATAGTGGACGAAACGGGTGGGAATGAAAATGAAGTTGCGGCGGTTTCCCCGGCAATCTACGAAGCACTACCAGGGGATGTCAAGCCGCTCTATCGACATTGGGTGAGATAGCACTATGGGGTGCTGTTACTCTGCGTTGAGAGCCTCTATCGCCTCTTCTTCGCTATCGAATGGTTCAAATGTCTCGACCAGTTTACTCCGAATCATGAGGTTTTGGATATTTGTGCCGACGTTGATGATTGCGACCAACCCGCCTTTTTGTTCAACGGATACGTATGCCCCGGTTAAGGCACCGAGTCCTGAACTTCCCATGATTGTGACATGGGCAAAGTCTACCAAGAATTTCGGGGTTCCAGTGCAACTAGCGATCTGCTGTTCAAATGTTTTCTTGAATTCGAGTGCAGCAGGTCCAAAAATCTTACCGCTCAGTTCCAAAATAACAACATTTTCGCGATGACGGACATTGACTGCCATTAATCTCTCCTAACATGGTGCGAGTCATATCGGCTGTGAATAGCTGGTAGATATCGCTGCTTGTTAAGACTTCTACGCCCGGCACCCCGGACGCAGAAGATATAACGCTGATATTCTAAAGATGGGTTACAAACAAACTATTCGCTGGCACTGGAGCGTAGCAGGTGCGCACCCATCGCGCCGCTCAACAATGGATGTAGGGCATCGAAGATAATCCATACCAGCGATCGGACGTCAGCACTAGCCCCTTTAAATTCCTGTCCAATACCGCTGATACCGAACCAGTTCCAGAAGAAGAGTATACCTGTGAACAGGAATCCATAGAATAGCGTGTTTGCAGCTATGAACTCCGGGCCGCTACCATCGCCGGCACGGCTCATGCGAATGTAGCCGAATATCAATCCCAGTATTATTGAGATCGCGGAGAGCCAGTTGATCCAATCCCAAGCACTGCTGTTAGGTTGAGCATCGGTGGAGGTGTGGTAAATCGGCTCGATAATTGTGTGGATGGCAACTATTGCCGCAATCAGAATCAGAACAACACCTATAACTCGCTTTAAGGCTTCCATGAAAAATTTCTCCTTTTTCCCTTATCGGGTTAGTTAAATATGTCCCAAGAAACCGAATTGAGAACTTCATTTCATCTATGCCTTTGTCGGTTTGGATTTCGTTGTCGAAGTCGATCATACCAATTTCACGAAGCGTTGAAACACAAAATTTCGGATTATCCTGTTCAACGGCACCTGAAGCGATAGGATTGCTTCCTGTGATAACGGCGATTTTAACCGCTCTCTTAAGAGGCTTAGATCGGTGTATATCTACTGGATGACCGATCGAGGAGTCGCTTCAAGGCGTGTGACTTTGATCTGTGAACGATCCATCATGTCAGGAATTTTTGGGGCAATCTCATTTTTCCATGTATCGCTTTCGTAGACTGCTTCATACAATTGCTCCCGCTGTTCCTCACTCTCAAATCGGCGAATCCAAACATACAGATCTTCTTCTTCCTCGCCGACAAAGCTTCCCAAAATCACCATCCCTTTCGAGACCTGAAAGGGGATTATCACCTCCTCCATATAATTGACCCAGTTTGCCTCCTGTCCGGGTCTCATTCGATACTGCCGAAGTTCAAAAAACATAACTATCTCCTTACATGTTATGGGTCACGTATGTGCCCTCATGTGGTGCCGTTGGTGAATTATCCTTGCTTGTTATTGTGACCTGTTGGGGTTAACAAGTATCAACTCTTCCCAATATTATACCAATTCTTAATTAGGATGTGAAATAAATTTACTCCGGACTGAATGGATCGACAATCTTGCGGGATTAAACACGAAACGAGCACAAAAAAAGCCCGAGCGTTTCACTCGGGCTGTGATAAAGGTCAGTTTGAGTTATTCGGAGTAAGCTGTTGCAAGGGCGATCACCGCATACGAAGTGACAAGCACCGGGTCCCGCTCCATCCAACGGCTGCTCTCGTTCACCCAAAAACCGTCAGGGGTTTGTTCGGCGATCAGTTTTTCGGCGAGTTCCCTGTACCAATCGTGTGCAACCCCTTTCGCATCAACAATGGTGGATTCACCGTAGATCTTCAGTGCCTTTGCCATTGTATGGTAATTGTAGAAGAGCCCCTGCATTTCCATGCCGTAATTTTCTTCGACTGTGAAGTGTTTCGTGATCCAATCCACTGCACTTTGCACACGCGGATCATCTTTGTCAACCTCGGCATAGATGAAACTTAACAGTCCTGCATAAGTCATGCTAGCATAGGATCGGTGCTCTCCCGCTTTACTCTCGCCGTCAGGGGCGTAGATAAAGCCACCGTCGTTTCCCGCCCAATCTTGGTCGTTGGTTTCGCTGCGATTCTGTGTTCTTTCGAGGAATTTAACTGCTTTGTCCCACACCTCTGGATCATCGTCTCCGCTCTCCTTGAGCGCCTGTATGGCAAAACTCATATTGGATAGGTCGTGGACACTTTCTCTGCTGCCGTAACCGATTCCCCCAAAATAGACATCGCTTTCGTCTGTCACCTGAAGGCTTTTGATGAAGTCTTGTGCTTTGGCGATTGCCATGTCATATTCCGGATTATTTGCGGACGAAAGTGCCATGAGCGAAACGGAGGTATTATAATTCGGCAGGGCAGGCTGCATTTCGACGTTATAAATCCCACCGTTGGGCTGCTGCATCGCTATCAACACGTTGATGGCTTTCTGGATGAAGGGGTTATCTGCTTCCGCATACTGGTTATGTGGGTGGCGCAGAAAGGCTGTGACTGCCAATCCTGTTATACCGGGGTGATGCCTAAACAGACCATTGTCCTCCTGCTGGGTTTTCATCCATTCCAATCCTCGGTTTATTGCTTCTAGCACTCTCGGATTCAGGTCTTGGTAATCAGATCCTCCGTGGCTATCCGCATAAAGGGGGTGGCTTAAGAGGAGAAGCGTGAATAAAACTACTGTGTATTTGAGTCCGTTTGTTAATTTCATTTTGTATTATCTCCGTTATGTTTGAGTGATGAGTGAGCGAACCGTATATCAACGTGGCTGAATTTGCGCAAATCCTGTGCCAGTTGCGGAATGCCGTATCCATTGGATTTCACAACGACAATCTTCGCCCTATTGTTCAATAAGTGAACAGGAGTGTCCATGAAATGGTCAGGTGCCCTCAAAGCTGTACCGCTTCGCCGGTTTCCGAAGAACGCATCGCAGCGTCGTAAACCTGCATGACTCGTCTGATCTCCTCCGGCTTAACAATTAGTTCCGCTCCCTTATTCAAAACATCGGAGATATTCTGATAGTACGACTTCCACGAACCTCTGACACTCTCAACCACCAATTCGCGCTCCTCACCGTCCGCTTCGGTCCAAACCGTTGCGTAGGTTTCGGGATCTTCTTCTGCAGCGTCAATGTTTCCTGCCACCATCGGTCTCTCCTGTGGGTCTAATCCGTGCTTAATTAACCCTCCAAGATCGCCGAGGACATACCAGCGTGGCTTCGGCACCTTCGCCAAGTTGCCGACCTCAATCTGATAGCGGACATCGTTCTCAAATTTAATCAGCAAGTTCGCATAGTTGCCGATATCAATGTCCCACCCTGATCCATAATGTACGTCGCAAAAAACGGTTTCGACTGGTGCGGGGACCAATTGTAGGGCTTGATCGACGAAGTGTGCGGGCCAATCGAAGAGGATGCCACCACTCTGCTTTTTGACCCCGCGCCAACCTCTCGGTCCGCCGTATCTCATGATGCCTACCTGAAACAGGTACGGCGTTCCGAGGAGACCATCCGCAATGATCTTTTTAACGGTCAGGTAGTCCCAATCCCAACGGCGATTGTGAAACACGCTCAACATCACATTGTTGCGTTGGCTCGCTTCAATCATTGCATCGGCTTCGGTAGCGTTCATACACATAATCTTGTCGGTGACAAGGTGTTTGCCTGCGTCCATCGCGTGAATCGCAAGCTCCGCGTGGGTATCGTGCGGTGTGGCAAGGATAACCAAATCCACGTCCTCGTCTGCAATGACCTGATCAATGGTCTCGTAGAGCTTCACGTCAGGATACGCTTCTGCGGCGGCTTGGCGTCTCTCCGTATTCCGTGTCGCAATTGCACACAGATTAAGTCCCTCTGCCAAACTGACGAGATACGCGTGGAACGATTGACCCGCATAACCGTAGCCGATAACTGCTGTGTTGATCATCTAATCTCCTTGTGTACCAGCATTTTGTACTTCACTCATGTTAAGAAATAGTGCAAAGAAACCAAGTTTTTCCGAAAAAACTCGGTTTCTCTTCGCGTCTTGTACTTTCTTTTTACATGAACCTTGTGCTTTTATTAATGAACTAATGAACAAAGTGATTTTACGTTTTACGCATCACGTTTCACGTCCATTAATCTTCCCAATTCAATACCACTCCCAATAAATCCTCATCCCACTCCATCAACAGTTGATATGCCTCTGCAGCCTGATTTCCCGCTAGTCGGTGGGTAATCAACGGCGCGACGACGACACGATGATGGGCAATAAGCTGCAGCGATAGCTCCCAATCGTCACGAAGCGTCCAGAAATTTGGGGAAGATTCGTGACGGGGACGCACGGAATTATGCGCGCCCAGCACCGTCAAGCCCTTTCCATGGACATCACGGTAGAAGTTTACACGTTCCGTTTCTCCCCGCGTGCTCGCGAGTAGAACAACGCGACCGTGCCAATCCGCCAACTGAAGAGCGGTATTGACAACCGGTGGATGCCCCGTTGCTTCAATAACAACAGCCAGACCTTTGCCTCCGGTAAGTTTGTCGAGTTGGTCATTGAGATCTGCCGCTTCTGGATTTAAGGTATAATCTGCGGCAACCTGTTTGGCGAGTTGTAAACGGTTATCAGACAGATCCGCCGTAATCACAGGCAGCCCTCCGCTAAGTTTCGCAAGTTGCATCGCAAACAGACCAATCAGACCGCCTCCCAACACAAGCACCGGTTCTCCAAGTTCAATTTTGGCTTTCCGAACCCCCTGCATCGCGATAGTACACAGATTGAAAAAGACCCCTTCTTCCGAGGGTAACGTCGGTTCTGTTACCTTGAGAAGGCTATCCGGTGTGGCGACAAAATGGCTCGTGTGCCCTTTGGACGAAACGACACGATCACCGATCTTGTAACCGTCTACATCTCTACCATTATCAATGACCACTCCGATATTGCTATAGCCGGGATATGATGGGTAGCGTCCCTGCGCATTGGGTAGGCCCAGCAGGAAAGCCCGTTCTGTGCCTGGGCTGATAAGCGAACATTCGGTCGCGACCAGTATCTCGTTATCTCCAAGGGCTGGGAATTCAAACTCCTCAATTTCAACCTTCGCCCTGCTGGGCCAAACGACTCTCTGTCCTTTCATATCTTCCTCTTCAGTGGATGGGACCATTTTCGTAGACACGGATCTGTTTCTTAATGTCCACTGCACAAAATAATAGAATAAGATCTAAGTGTGGTTCAGTATACACCATGCCGGGGTTAAAATCTATGGTAAAATGATAGCAGTATCTCGGACAAGGGAGTTACGAATTATTTCCCGTAACTGCACGATTTAGATTGAACAGATCGTCAAGAAACAATATAATAATAACCATTATTACCTACTTTTAGATGAATTGTATTTTTTGTTTCGCTTTAGCGGAAATCGCGTGCATTATACCCTAAAAGAAACTTGGAGGAGTGGATGATCAAACTCTTATTCACGTTAGTTGTAGCAGGCACCCTAGCGTTGTTGGTGAGCACGATCTATCCGGCAGAGGATCCGATGCTCAGAAAGATCGCAGCTGTTGAGACGAATTCGCCGCCGAAGATTGATGGGAAGCTAGATGATCTCTGTTGGCAAAAGGCGGCACAGACCGGCGACTTTATTCAATTTGAACCGAATTCCGGTCAACCTGCTAGCCACAAAACGAAGGTTTACCTGCTCTATGATCAGAATCGGTTGTATGTCGGTTTTGAGTGTTTCAAGAGCGACATGAATGTCCTTGCCGCGAATTCTGTACAGCGAGACTCTTTCTTCTTTGCTGATGACCACGTTGAGGTCTTGCTTGACACCTATCTCGACCAACGCAACTGCTATGCTTTTTCGTTGAATGCACTTAGCACACAGACAGACCGACGGATAACAAACGAGGGAGGAAATGTAAGACGGAGCAGCTCTAATGTAGGTTCCGCTATCTCTTGGGACTGCGATTGGTCTGGGCATAGTGCGACATATGATGACCGATGGACAGCGGAATTTTCCATTCCGTTTGCGGAGCTCCGTTTTCCGCAGAAAAATTCTCATGCAGTTTGGGGAATCAATTTTTGGCGGAACGACGAGTCGCAGCAGGAAGAGTTGTCGTGGGTAGAGCTTGGAGGACGGCAGTACGCAGTTTCGCAGTTTGGACATTTGACAGATTTGCCGCTGGATCGATTGATTACAAAGCGTCCACTGGAAATCAAACCGTACGGGACCTTAAAGCCGGAGAAAATAGGCGATCAGGACCCGGAATTGAATACAGCTGCGGGTATTGATGTCCGGTATCCGTTCTCAAGTGTGACGGTCGACTTCACGCTCAATCCCGATTTCGCACAGATTGAAGCAGATCCAGATTTGGTCAACCTTTCAGATATTCCGCTCCGTTTCCCAGAGAAGCGCCCTTTCTTCTTGGAAGGCAACGAGCTTTTCCAGACGCCAGTTGAGTTGTTTTATAGTCGCCGAGTTGAAGATCTCATGTATGGTGGGAAGGTGATTGGCAAGCTGAGTGATTACAATTTCGCGCTACTGAACGCACACGCCGGACCGGAGACGACAGCATTCAAGACGAATTCACGGTTCAGTAGCGATCTTGATCGGGAAATACTCTCACGGGATTTGCGCGAAGTCTTTGATAGGAATGACATTTCGCTTTCTGATATGGCCTCCGTTGCTGTCAAAGATAAAGAGGGCAAGTGGCTGCTAACAGATGCAACGGAAGAGAAGCAGTACACTATCATAGAGCAAGGGAATCGGCTAAACGTCTATGACGTTGACATGGATCATTTGCCGGCTGATGAATACAACTATTCAGTTTTCCGTGTGCAACGCGAACTTGGTAGGAACTCGGCAATCGGACTATTGGGGGTGAACAAGCAGGGGCAGAGTCTATATGACCGAGCGGGGGGAATTGATGCTCGGATTAGACTGCCTGCCGAGGTCAATTTCAACTTTGAATACGCTAGAGAGTCGAAATCCGGTATCGGGGATGACGACCCCATCAGCGATGATATTATCTTCGCCGAATTTTCGCGTCGGGCAAATGTATTTTCTTTTGAAGCACGATATATCGACATTGGAGAAAATTTTGATGTAGAGACCGGGTTTATTCCGAGGACGGATCGGCGGGGGCTCGAGTTCACAACCCGGTACAATAAACAGTACGCAGGGTTGGTACAACGCCTGCGCGGTGAGGGCGTAGTTGACCGTCTGTATAACCATGCGGGTGAACTGACCAATGAGCGCTATCAGATTCGTGGGTTGATTGGGGTTAAGAATATTTTTGTTTTTACCGGTCCAGAATGGTACTATCATGTCGATGATGACGGTGTGGCTTACACAGATAAGGTGCTGAATTTTTTCAC
Source organism: Candidatus Poribacteria bacterium (assembly GCA_965208425.1). Lineage (GTDB taxonomy): Bacteria > Poribacteria > WGA-4E > WGA-4E > PCPOR2b > PCPOR2b. The sequence continues at coordinate 2,904,732 of OZ242335.1, forward strand.
CGGTTGGTTTCCGCCCAAGTGGGTGAGGGTTCGGAATTTTGGGACGGTCGGCATCCGAGATGATAAGGATACTTTCTTCATTCGACCAGAGATAACGTTCCGCCCGACGGCGAAGCTAGACTTGGAGTTGACCCTGCAGCGTTTGGTGGAGGATGGCGTTCTGGAACAGTGGACACGTCGGTTCGCTATCAACTATCAATTTGCACAGCGGATGTTCTTCCGCTCTAGCGCAGAGTTTACGATTGATGACGAGCGACGGATTTTCGGGCTGTTTGCCTACGAATATCTGCCCGAAAGCACATTCTTTCTGGTCTACAATAATAATCGCGAAAAGGACGGTGACACCGAACAGATCGTCTTTGTGAAGTTAGCACACCTGCTCAAGGTTGGGCTGTTTTAGAATACCATAGGGGTATGGTAAAATTTCAACTTGATCGGAAGGAGTTAATCGCTATGCAATCACAAGAAAGAATCACAGGAGAACAGCTGCTTAAGATGTCCTCCAAGCTGATTGGACATGTCGAGTTGGTGAAGGGAGGGATTATACAGATGGGGCCCGCAGGAGATATTCATGGTGAGTTAGCAATGATTCTTGGATCGTTGCTGCAAATATATGTTAGGCAGAATGATCTTGGCAAGGTATACGCAGCAGAAACAGGATTTTACACCACACGAAATCCGGATACGGTCCGCGCTGCTGACGCAGCTTTCATTGCAAAACATAGGCTGCCTGAAAGCCCTTCTGACGGTTATCTAGAAATCCTCCCTGATCTGACAGTTGAAGTGGTCTCACCATACGATCGACCGAGCGAAATCCTTGAAAAGGTCAATGAATGCTTGGAAGCCGGTGTGAAATGTATCTGGGTGGTTTATCCAAAATCTCGTCAGGTTTACGTTTACAAATCAGATTCTTCCGTTGAAATCCTTTCTCAAGAAGATACCTTGACCGGTGACGATGTGGTTCCAGGTTTTCAGTGTTGCGTTACCGAACTATTTGAATAACAAACCCAAATTTTAAGGAGGCAATACGCCTGTGGATGCAAAGTTAAAAAAGATTCAGATTACTCCTGTGAAATTCAACAAGGATGGTGATGTGCAGAAGGAAGAGTTTGCGACACTCACCTTTGAAGTGCCGCTCGATAGTCTCACACAGCGGCAGGAGGTGATGGCCCTATTCGAGACGCTCAGTCGCGAATGGGTGAAAATCGAAGTTGAAGGAGAGTCGGTGCCAACGGGCGAAAACACTCAGCTTGGAGCTGCCGTATGATCGTAACGAATTACACCTGCTTTGAATCATCATTTGGCTGGGTCGGTGTTGCGAAATCGGATCAGGGGCTCACTCGCGTTACCTTTGGCGCACCGACGGAGATAGCCATAAAAGGTCGTTTGCGCAACGGTTCACACGGCAAACGAGGGCTATATCCGCTGACCCGCAACTCTCTTGATCCGGAACTGTTGAAAGCAGCGAAGTTACTGACAAAATATTTCAATGGTGTGCCGGTCGATTTCGATATTAAACTCGATTTAGGGACTGGAACGCCGTTTCAGCGGCGTGTTTGGGAAACTGCTCTTCGGATTCCTTATGGCACGGTTCAAAGCTACGGTTGGATTGCGCAGGAGATCGGTAATCCGAACGCGATGCGAGCTGTTGGCGGGGCGATGGGTGCGAATCCGTTGGCTATTATTGTACCGTGTCATCGTGTCGTTCGTAGTGATGGAGGACTTGGTGGCTATGCGGGTGGATTACATTGGAAACGGAAATTGCTTGCTATGGAGCGAAAAACTGAAGCGGTTTGAACTCTCTATAAACTTCAGAACCGAAAGGACAGTGATAGACGTTTTAACAGTAGATGGACATCGCCGGGATTCGGCTTGTAATTTTTCTAAGGAGATATTACGTTAGTGAGATACTACACTAAAATATTAATTTGGGAAAATAAGAGACGTTTAAGTAAACTGAAGGTTTTCCGTTCTCTCGTTATACGATATTTCAACAATAGCCGGGTAGGTTTTGGAGGTGGCAGGGTCGAAGAAAGTACTGCAAAAGAGGCGAGGCTCGAAATCAATCGACTCAAAGATGAAATACATTCCATCATTCTTAATTCAGAGATAGATCCATCATTTTCTTGGACCCCACCGGCAGCGGTTGGAGGCGATGAAACGGAAATAGATCTAATTGAAAATATTTTTAATCTTGATCAATTTGACATCGGTCCCAACAATGTACTGGCTTGTATAGATAAAACCATTGGAAAATATGACTCTAACCACAAATCAGTATTTTTCAGAACGCTCAATCCATTCTTCTACCTAGCGCGGGTACTTGATATAATTACGGATTTGCCGTTTATTATTATTGGAATATTTGGCTTTAACCGACAAAAAATCAAAGTGTCAGCAGTAGGCAGGCTAGTTAAGGGGATTCTTTATCTGATCATAATCGTAATCGTAGCCCTTGCCGTATTTCATGTTTTCGATTTTGTGGATCCAGTTAAACAATTTGTGCAGAAACTGTTGGCTTTTATCAAGGAGATTTACTCGGCGTTTGATTCCGATTCTGTAAGATAGTGATAAAATCAAAGCCAGCAGAAAAGTGTTGAAGACTTAGGGAGCACGCCAAGTGGGCAGTACAGATAGCTATTGAGACAAACAAACCGCACTTAGCTATCTGGAAAATGAGACGCAGGTCGAAGACTCTCGGAACGGAGAGGTGAAAAGATGAATATCACTCAATTTACAATGGAGGAGGTACGTTGTTTTGCTGAACGCCAAGAGTTCAATATTCGACCCCTGACGTTTTTGGTCGGAGAGAACAGTACCGGCAAGACCACGGCGTTGGCATGTTTCCAAGTGTTAGCGGATTATTTGGCAGATGGGAAAATTGATTTTAATTCAGATCCCTACGCAATGGGAGTCTTTAGGGATATTGTCAGAAACAGCAGAAAAACAGATAAGCGATTTAAGCTTGGGTGTGCTTTTGGCGGTAAGGATGAAGAAGGTGGTGAATGGATGGTTGAATTCGTTAAAAAAAAGGGAGGAGTTGAACCTACTGTTAGGTCAGTGACGCTTAGGTCGGGGACACTAAAACACACTGATGACGAAATTGTTTTAGGTGCTGATGACGTAGGGAAAAGAGGACTGCCTTTCACCTACTTTGATAAAAAACGAAATCAGTATCGTATAGGCGTAGATTCTGCTGTTTTGGATAGTAATTCCCCATCCTTTCTTTTAAATCGTTTGCGCCATAGAGGGGAACGGGGATCTGAGGAAGAAATTGCCTTAGCAAACTATTTACAGGAAAAGCACAGAGGTTTGAGATATTCATGGGAGTGGGGAGGAAGTCCCGTATTTAGTATGGCACCGATTCGTTTTCAACCGCAACGGACCTATGATCCGATGAGGGAATTTGATGATCCCGAGGGGAGCGATATTCCAATACGATTAATGCGGATAAAAGCGACGAATAAAGAAAAATGGGAAGCTTTGAAAGCACGATTGATCGATTTTGGTAAGAGTTCGGGACTGTTTCAGAACATAGATGTTAGAACCTTCGGTGGATCTATGGGTAACCCATTCCAGCTAATAGTCAAGGTGAGAGGTCCAAACTCTAATATCATTGATGTCGGTTACGGTGTCAGTCAAATCTTGCCAATTTTGGTGAATATTTTCGATCAACCTGTCTCTCGTCAGCGCATTTATAGAAGCGGTAGAATCCCCTTCTTCCTACTGCAACAACCTGAGGTCCACCTGCACCCGAGGGCACAAGCAGAGCTATCTTCTTTACTAGTTACGGCAGCCAGCCAGAAGCGAGGTGGACAATCATTTATCGTTGAAACACATAGCGACTATATGATTGACCGTGCACGCATTGAAATCAGGAAAGGTAATATCCGCCCCGAATATGTATCGTTGATATATCTGGAGCCAAGAGGGAATGTTGTCAAGGTGCATAATATCAGTTTTGATAAGATGGCTAATATGGAAGGGGTACCGCCGCATTACGGAGAATTTTTTCTGAAAGAAACTAACCAGCTCATGGGTTTTGAGGATTGATTATGTGTATTATTTTGGATACGAATAGTCTCGCTAACTTTAAGGACCAAGGCGAAGATATGGAGCCCATATGGTACTGGTTGCGACGAAAAAACGGCAAAATCGTTTACTCCGATACCGACAAATTTAGAAATGAATGGAAACAAAGAGGAGTGACGCAGTTTCTGAAGGAACTACTGCAAGATCAGGGATTAAGTCCTTCTTCATTCATTAGTATAGACCGAAACCAGTTGATGAGGCAGCTGCAAAGGAGAGATAAATTCAGGCTAGTATCGGCCCAAGATGTACAAAAAAAGGCGGATGAACTAGAACAAAGTGGTACACTTAGGTCAGATGACCCGCATATTATCGCATTAGCTATGCTTGCAAACGTAAAAGTATTAGTTGTCCAACGCCTTCCCGACGGACCAATCGGCCGGAGAGGAAGGGCAAGAGGTGCTGATCCAGCCTTACAGGCAGATTTTAAGGATCGCAATCTTGTTGGAGGTAAGGTGTATATTACAAAAGGCCATTCACGCTTGCTCACAAGAGATACCTGCCCTTAGTTGGGAGCAAGCGACGCAGCGAGATGAGCTAAACCGTTCTAGGCTAACGCAGGCTAATTCTCTCCGGGTGCTAGAGAAGCATCACCGACAACTGGAAACCCAGGCAGCGAGCGCATCCAACGCCGTGTATAACAATCTGAAATCTACAATTTCCTGCTTTAGCCCAAAAGCGCGAATTTCACCAATAACCTTTGGTCCGAGTTGGTGAGGATAGCGTCTCCATATCGTTCGAGTGTTCAAGAGGGCAGTTGGTTATCCTGTAAATCCTTAAATCCCAAAAATCCTGATTCAGACAATAATTGGGCCAATAATTATGAACACCACCTGAATAAATAGGGAGATATGTATCATGGAACAGAACAAAGAACCGATTCAACCACAGATTATCCAAAAATTCAGCAAATACCTTGAGAGCAACGCACTGCGCCTCACGTCGGAACGGCGTAACATCCTTGAACAGGTCTTCGCTTACGATGATCATTTCCGAGCAGACGATCTTCTTATGCGCATGCGCCAAAACGGATATACCGCTTCGCGAGCGACGATCTATCGAACGTTGCCGCTTCTGGTCAAAAGTGGATTGCTGACTGAGGTAATTGATGCGCAAAAACAGTCGCATTATGAACACATCCATTCACGCCAAGAGCATGCCCATCTGATCTGCCTGCGATGTAGTAGTATCATTGAGTTTGAAAGTCGGGAGATCAACGCGCTCCAAGAGGAGGTTTGTAAAGCACACCGGTTCCGACCAGTGAAATACAGAAACGAGATCTTGGGATACTGTGTCGAGTGCCAAAAGGAAGGCATTTAATCAATCTCTCAAGATCGCTTTTTTTGGAGGAATTATTTCAATGTCAAATGTCAATCGAAAATTTACTTTAGCCGCAAGACCAGTTGGCTATCCGAAACCATCAGATTTTGACCTAGTAACCGAACCTATTCCTACTCCCGATGATGGTGAGGTGCTTGTACGCACCAATTACCTATCCGTGGACCCATATATGCGCGGACGCATGAACGACAGAGCCTCTTACGCCCCAAACGTACAGATCGGCGAAGCGATGGTCGGCAGCGTTGTCGGCGAGGTCGTCGCTTCTAAAAACTCTGACTTTCAGGTGGGAGATATTGCTACGGGCGGGTTGGGTTGGCAGGAGTATGGTGTATCTGATGGGAACAATCTACGAAAAGTAGATTCAACCCTCGCGCCCATCTCGACTGCCTTGGGAATTCTCGGTATGCCGGGCTTAACAGCTTATTTTGGTTTGTTGGATATCTGCGACCCACAGCCGGGAGAAACAGTTTTTGTGTCCGCAGCGGCAGGGGCAGTCGGTTCATTGGTCGGACAGATTGCAAAGATAAAGGGTTGCCGTGCCGTTGGTAGTGCCGGAAGCGACGAGAAGGTGGATTATGCCGTGGACGAACTCGGTTTTGACGCCGCGTTCAATTACAAAACCACCGATGATTACGGTGCGAAACTAGCCGAGCAGTGCCCGGACGGGATTGATGTTTATTTTGATAATGTCGGCGGTGCGATTACCGATGCCGTCTTTCCCCTGATCAACGTGAAAGCACGGGTGTCGATTTGCGGCCAGATTTCCCAGTATAATCTGGAAAACCCGGAACAGGGTCCGCGTTTCCTGTGGCACCTCATCGTCAAACGGGCGAAGATTGAAGGATTCCTTGTCTTTGAATTTGCGGATAAACACGACGACGGGCTACGACAGATGGCGGAGTGGATTCAGGCTGGAAAACTGAAATATCGAGAGGAGATAACGGAAGGATTTGAGAATGCCCCCACTGCATTCATCGGGATGTTGAAGGGAAGCAATATCGGTAAGCAACTGGTCAAGGTCACCTAATTAACCCGAGTCGATGGTAGTAGGGACATTCTATTCCGATAAATTGGGATTCAAATCAATATACTCGAACCTATGTGCAAGTTGCTTGCGCCGTCGAAACTAAATGAACTAGTGACCCCCTAACAAGTTTTTTACGCATTACGTTTTACGCATTACGTTTCACGATTTAGCCAAGCATGGAAACGACAAGTAGCAACTTGTGCTAATTGAGGAAGGAATCAATAACATGTCAGATAAATATCGTGTCGGAATTATCGGTTGTGGCGGCATTGCGAGGCTGCACGTGCTGGGTTATCAAGGCGTCGAGGAGGTCGAAATCGTCGCCATTGCCGATCCTGTCGAAGACGCGCTGAACGATTTCGGTGAAAGCTACAATATCCAAACGCGCTACCTCGATCCCCGTGAGATGCTCGATAAAGAGAATCTTGACATCGTGAGCGTTGCAACATGGCACAGATTACACGCTCCCATGACGATTGCCGCTTGCGCCCGGAAGCCGAAGGCAGTTCTATGCGAGAAGCCGATGGGGATCAACCTCGGTGAATGTGACGAGATGCTGATTGCAGCACAGCGAAACAATGTCAAGGTCGCAATCGCGCATCAACGCAGGTTCAACCCGGTTTGGACAGACGCCCGCCAGCTGATTGCCAACGGTGCAATAGGGGAACCACGTCAAATTGTGTGTAAAGGCGGTCAAGGCCTCCTGAACGACTGCTCACATTTGTTCGACATGATGCGTTATGTCCTCGGTGATCCGGACGCAGAATGGGTCATGGGAAACGTTGAACGCAAGACCGAACGTTACGAACGCGATATACCGATTGAAGATCGGAGTGCAGGAATTATAGGATTCCAAGGGGGCTGCATCGGACTGCTGCTTCAGGAGATTGCGGGTCCTAATTACCAAGGCGGGATTATCTACGGTTCCGACGGCATCATAGATCTGACCGAACAACGCGTCCTTCTGCTCAACAGCAAACGGGCGGAGTGGGAAGACCGTCGAGCGGAAGGGGAAAATCCTTCCGTGGCACAGGTACACGAACTAGTTTCGTGGATCGAAGGTCGAAGTGGGCATCGTGGTGAAGCGATACACGGACGTGCCGCAGTAGAGATTATCATGGCGATCTATGACTCCGCACGACGACATGAGGTAGTGCAGATGCCGGTTCGTACCCACGCTTCACCGCTTGAGGTGATGATTGAGAGCGGCGACCTGCCGGTCGAACATCCGGGCAGGTATGACATCCGGGCAATGTTACTTCGGGGAGAGTCAATGCAGCGGTGAAACGAGCGATTAACATGAAAAACGGATTATCAACTTCAAAACCGATGCTCTCACATAAATCGACCTTGTTCACCGAATCGGTCATCCGGGGCATGACGCAGCTCTGCAACCGCTACGATGCGATCAACCTATCGCAAGGGACCCCCGGATTTGAGCCGCCCAATGAGGTCAAGGAAGCCGCGATTGATGCCATCCGCGAAGGGTACAATCAGTACAGCATCACTTGGGGGACACCGAGATTCCGTGAGGCTATTGCTCGCAAGGTTACAGAATTTAACGGCATTCCAACAGATCCGGATCTCAACGTTACCGTTACTTGTGGTTCCACCGAGGGCATGATGTCGTCGCTGCTGGCGATTATCAATCCCGGCGATGAGATTGTAATCTTTGAGCCGTTCTATGAGAACTACGGTCCCGACACGATCATCTCTGGTGCGACGCCCATCTATGTGCCGTTGCGAGAAACACGTTGCCCGGAGCGAGGCGATATCTTCACCTATGATCCCGATGAACTGCGGAGTGCTTTCACCGCGAACACGAAGGCGATTGTCTTGAACACCCCTAGCAATCCGATAGGAAAGGTCTTCACCCACAAGGAATTGAAAGAGATCGCTGCGCTCTGCTGCGAGTTTGACAGCCTCGCTGTGACGGACGAAATCTATGAACATATGATTTATGACGAGCACCCGCATATCAGCATCGGTTCTCTACCAGAGATGCGCGATCGGACAATCACTGTTTCGGGGTTGAGCAAAACGTATTCCATGACCGGCTGGCGACTCGGCTACGTGATCGCACCCGAATATCTGGCAAACGGCATCCGCAAGATGCACGACTTTTTGACAGTCGGGGCACCGCACCCGTTGCAGCAGGCGGGCGTGGTTGCCCTGCAATTGGGACAGGAATACTACCGGGAACTGGTCAAAAAGTATGATGACAATCGCAAACTGTTCTCCGCCCTGTTACGGAAGGCGGGGTTTCAGTGCTACATCCCCGAAGGCGCGTACTACATCATGACCGACATCAGCAACTTCGGTTTTTCGGATGATACCGAATTTGCACATTGGCTTGTGAAGGAGATTGGTGTTGGTGGGGTGCCTGGATCGAGCTTCTATAGCCGCCCGGAACTCGGCAAAACCAAACTGCGATTTATGTTCAGCAAGGACGAAGCGACGCTACGCGAGGCAGCCGATAGACTGATGCGAATTGGAGAAAAGGTTTAGCGTTCAAACGGGAAGAATCAGATGAACAGGCGTATCGCCGGTTACGATTTTGCTCGATCCCTTGCGTTATTGGGACTAGTGGTTGCGACTTTTAGCCATAGTGCCGGACTTTCTGATTTCTATTTGGACACCCTTTCCCAAGGAGGCGTTAGCACGACCTTTTTCGTGTTGGCCGGGATCGGTATGTCTCTCCTAAGGCAACGGAATCAAAGAACAAACCCGGCCCACAGATCCGCGGATAGTCGGAAGCGATTGATAAAACGCGCTGCCTCCTTATTACTGGTTGGCATCTGTTGTAACTTAATTTGGCAGACCTATTTCCTATGCTATTACAGTATCTGTATTGCTATCGGTGCGCTGCTGCTGACAGCTTCCGATCGTTGGTTATGGTTGCTTGCCGTCATCTTTGTCCTCCTCTGGAAGATATTATTTCTGTTTTGGATCTTTGGCTATGGTGATGTCATCTGGAATTTCGACACACCTCAAGATCGCGACCCTTGGACAGTTGAAGGCACGATCTTTCGGCTATTCTTCTATAGATTTCACTCGATATTTTTCTGGACCGGTTCGCTGTTGATTGGTATGTGGTTAGGACGATGGAAGGTGCACTCCCTGCGAGTACGCAGGGATCTGTTCTTCGGTGGAATCGCCGTTGCTCTGGTCGCGGCATGTATTCCGCGGCTACTGATTCAGTATATTCCTCTAAGCGTTTGGGATTCGCCTGTTTGGGACTCGCCTGGGGGAACTCTCAGATGGCTACCCGTGTCGATTTTGATGCCGCTTCACTTCTTTGGGTTATGTGGAATCGTTACTACAATCATTGGGGGAAGCCTCATACTAACCGAGAAGTATCCGGATGCAAAATGGACAAAACCGTTCATAGCAACGGGTCAACTTGCCTTGACGCTCTACATCGCCCATTTGGTTGTCGCTAAGGGGCTGCTAAAGGCACTTAGCGTTTTCTGGTTTTCTATCGAAAGTGCCGTACTATTCTGTATATGCGCGGTCATATTTTCTCATTTTTGGAGAAAACGATTTGAGCATGGACCTATAGAATGGGCAATGCGCCGAATCACGGGATAACTTGGGCAAAATCAAAGTTGTCACAAAATTTGCAAGGGATAGACTCAATTCCATAAAATTGAGGAGGAAAGAGAATTTGAGGAGATATATTCATACACTCATCACTCTCGTTTGCGTTGTCACCTACTTTGGTTGCGACGGTGATAAAACACCGACGGGTTGGGGGCAGGTCGAGTCGGGAACAGAGGCGCACCTGTACGGTGTTCATTTTGTTGATACCAAGCGCGGTTGGGCAGTGGGCACGGACGGTTTGGTGCTATTCACAGAAGATAGTGGCTCGACATGGCAGGTTCGCTCGCCACAAAAGGCGATTACCCCCAACGCACTCAATAAGGTACATTTTTCCACCCTCCACAATGGGTGGGCGGTCAGTATCAGAGGACAGATCTACTATACGGGAAGCGCCGGCAAATCGTGGACGGCGCAAAAAAGTCATACAGACAGCGGATTACTCGACATCTATTTTGTGGATGAAACGGAAGGCTGGGCGGTTGGTGGGGGTGGTATCATCCTTCACACGAATAACGGTGGCGGTTCGTGGACTCGCCAAAATTCACCGCCGACGCCACATCTGTGGGCTGTCCATTTTGCCGATGCGAAGCACGGTTGGGTTGTTGGCAAGGACGGGAATATCCTCCACACAAATGATGGCGGCAAGCTCTGGTATGAGCAGCAGAGCAATACCGAGCGATCGCTGCTTGGCGTCTATTTTGTCAACCGACAAACGGGATGGGTCGTTGGAACGGGTGGATTAATCCTACATACCACCGATGGGGGGGCGAACTGGAAATCACAGAAAAGTGCTACAACGAAAACCTTGCGCGGTGTTGCATTTCGGAATTCCAAGCACGGCTGGGCGGTCGGTGAAGATGGGCTAATTCTACATACCACCGATGCCGGGGCGACGTGGTCCCCTCAAGCGAGTGGATCGCCGGAGCATCTTCTGGACATCTGTCTGTATAAAGCACGCGTTTGGATCGTCGGATCCAAAGGCACTATTTTACGTCTCGGTTGAATCTTTGCCCGATACGGTGCAATTTACATATGTAGAATCTGACCCGATTGGGTCAAAAGTGGATTCAATGGCACTACTTATTTCCTTGAATTTCAGGAGGGGTATTATGTATTGGAGGCCGTTTTGCTTGTTCAGCCTCAGCCTCTGTCTGTTGTTGTTTTTGGGATGCTCAGATGATACAAGCGACAAAATGACAGATGTCGGTGCTGTAGATAAAGATCCATCGTTTCGGATTGCGCCCAATTTCACATTACTGAACACAGAACTGGAAGAGGTTAGCCTGTCAGATTATCACGGAAAAGTTGTTATCGTGGATTTTTGGGCGACATGGTGTAAACCTTGCAAAGAGGAAATTCCACGGTTCATTGAACTGTATGACGAATATCGAGCGCAGGGATTTGAGATGATAGGTATCTCAACGGATGATGTAGAGGTACGTCTAAAAGATATTGAACTTTTCTTTCAGGAACTGAGTAAAGAGGGGGCCGACATCAACTACCCGATTCTTCTGGCAGATTCCGAAACTATCCAAAGCTACCAAGTTCCTGTACTACCGTCCGCATATCTCATCAATCGTAACGGAGAAATTGTAAAGGTGTTCAGTGGTGCACAAGAAAGTAAAGAAACCTACGAAAGCGAGATAAAAAAATGGTTATAAGAAATGAACTAGCTACAATTCAATTACTTATGGTTTTGGCTGCTGCCCTTATGTTGTGCTTTGGTTGCGGCAGCGACGACGAATCTATCGTAGAACCGGATACATCTGTGGAGCCGGACATATCAACTGAGAAGCCAACTCCTATTACTGTAGCAGGCAGTCTAAAGGGAACGGTTGAAAAAATCGAGGGTGTTTCGGTGGCTATCCGCGTTCTACAAAATGGTAACGCTATTGCTTCTACAACAGCGGATGCCGATGGAAATTATCAAATCGATAATATTGCTCCGGGGTCTTATACAATCGAAATTGCTGCAAAGGGATATGAAATTGTCGAACAAACCGCTCAGATTAGCGCGGATAAAGTTGCATCGCTAGATAGAGCAGTGCTCAAGGAGTTAGAAGTCCCCGTTGCCCATATTCAAGGCATTTTATCCGATAAGAACGAGGGGGGGCCGCTAAACAGGGTCCGCGTTCGATTGGTTGATGCAGCCGGCAACTCCCGTGAGGTATTGACAACACAAACAGGGGCATTTGAATTTGAAAACGTGCCCACGGATCAAGCACTTACCGTTATTGTCGATCTCGAAGGGTTCGAGCAGCAAGAGATTTCCATCAATCCAATTCCAGCCGGTGAAACCGTCCCGTTAGAAGTCGCGCTTGTTGCGCTCCCCGGCATTCGTGGGCTCGTATTGGATCAGATAACAAAAACGCCGCTTATTGATGTGCGAGTTCAGCTGACCGATGAAGTTGGGAATATCCTAGAGACACCAACAACAACATCGGGTGTCTTTGAGTTCAAAGGTGTTGCTGCAAACCAGAAACTTACTATCTCTATTGATTCCGATAGATACGAGAAACAGGAATTCATTGTTGATCCGATTCCAGTTGGCGAAACGGTAAAATTACAAGTTGAGCTTATCCCCCTCAATCCGGACCAACTTCCAGCGGGCGATGGTCTTGCCGTTGGCTTGAAAGCACCGGATTTCAACCTGCCTAATAGCGATGGGGCGATGATAGCTCTTGCAGATTACGCAGGTAAGCAAAAGGTTGTGCTCGTCTTTGATCGGGGTGAATTCTGACCTTCCTGCATTGAGCAACTCGGAGAGTTGCAAGAAAATTATGCAGCGATTCAGGCGGCCGGGGCTGAACTGATAGGAATCAGTGTAGATAACGCGGCACAGGCAAAGAACGCGATTGCTAAGATAAAAAGGCAACGTAACGTTGACATCGAATTTCCGCTGCTTAGCGACGCGGAGTTGAAAGTAATTGAGGCATATAACGCGAGAGACCCGCTCAATCGTCGGATTGCACGGCCCATGACCTACATCATTGACGAGGAGGGGGTCATACGCTGGAAATTCCTTGATGTGCGTAACGGGAATCGGCTAAAAGGTGATCGGATTATCGCCGAGTTGAAGAGCTTGTAGGTGGTCAACAATGGCAAACAAAATATCACCCACATCAGATTCTATTGTCGCACAAATTCAAGCGGATTGCGACCGGATTGCATGTACAGAGGCAGCCATACCACAATCGGTGAGTCGGCGGCGATTTTTGCGTCAGACCTCGAAAGGTGTTGTTGGGATGGGGCTTGCCTTGGGAGGTGTGGCCACAGCGACTAAGGGTGCTTTTGCTCAATTGGGGCGCCAGTCCGGTGGTCCCCCAGGAGAGATAATCGAAGAGGAACTCACGCCGCTGGTCGAAGCGAGAAGCGAAAAGGTCTGGAATGGCGATGTACTTGACGAGCAGGTTGTCAGTGAGATGATCGATCGCGCAATGATGAAGCTGACCGGACTTGACTCCGCGAAAGAGGCGTGGAAGGATTTTGTCCTGCCGACAGACATTGTGGGAATCAAGATTAACCCACTAGCCGGAGAGCGGTTAAGCACTCATCGGATAGTCGTCGACAAGATTATTGAAGGGTTGCATGGAACAGGTATCCTCAGCAATCAGATTATCATCTGGGATCGGTTTGAATCGCACTTAATCAATGCAGGGTATGAGATCAACCAAAGCGATCAAGGAGTGCGCTGCTTCGCATCGGACAGCGCAGGGATTGGCTACGACGATGAGGTTTTCTACGAAACTGAAAAGGATGTCGAGGTCCGTCGCGAGAATGGAAGTATCCTCTCCCGATATACAAAACTCCTTACCGAAGAGTTTACGGTGGTTATTAACGTTCCGGTCATGAAGCATCATGGGATTGCTGGTGTGAGTGGCTGCCTGAAAAACCTCGCCTTTGGCAGTGTTGATAACACTTCTCGCTTCCACTCAAATCCTATAAATTGTAATCCTGCCATTGCGGATATCTATGCGCATGCTGTGCTCAAAGATAAAGTCGTTCTGAACATCGTTGATGGATTGCTTGCTGCGTTCAATGGGGGGCCGACGTATGACCCTGACGGGGTATGGCGGTATGGCGGTATCCTTGTGAGCGAGGATCCGGTTGCATTAGACCAGATTATCTATCAAACAATCGAAGAAAAGCGGAAGGAGTTTGAGTTGCCGACCCTCTCACGAGTGTCGAAATATATCCGTTCAGCATCAAGGATGGATCTAGGCACTAACGACCTTGATGAGGTGGATTATCAAGAGATAAAAGTGTAATTGATTGAGGAACGAGAGGCATCTGCTTCACACTTGAGATAATAGGAGATAAATGCTATGAAGAGTTTTTGGTTAGGCTGCACGTTTTTGGTTATACTTTTCGGATTAATTGCTTTCTCCGGCTGCGTCACAACTTTCACATCAAGCGGACAATTACAGGTTGGGTTGTCTGCATCGGCAAACGCAACGGCGGACATCCTTGCGGATTTCGAAGCTAGCGAAGCAAGTACAGTCGCCGGCGATGTGACGAAAAAAGCAGGCAGCATCTGTGCGGGCGGAGCTTGTATAATCTACTAAGAATTGTTTGAATTTCATTCATAGGGGCACGCCATCCTACGGAACAACTTTGGGAGCCGTGCCCCTATTTTTTCGGGAGGAAACAGAAATTGCAGAGACGATTTCATCGATCTTTATTCAAGCTAAGTTACTACATATGCACGATAGCCCTACTGTTGGTTCAGGCTTCGCTTGGGTCCGCTCAACTCCAGCGGGAGTACGGACAGGAGCTGTTCCAACAGGAGACAGAAGCACCCGCAGCCTTTGAACCTGATCTCACTATCGACTATGAGGTAAGTAATATCTATAACAACCACGTCGAATTTGGGTTGAGCATTGATCCAAATACAAGTAGCCTCGCTAGGCGTGAAGATCCACAGCTCAGGGGTGTAATCAACCGTGCCGGGGTCAACTTTCAGGGGACCTTACCGCTTGGGAGACGTTTTGGACTCACGTTGCAATACTATCCGCAGATAGAAAACTATATTGGTGAGGATGGAAAACTCAACGAATTTGATGCGTTCACCGATCTCTTTCTGACCGAACTCAGTTTTCGCCCAACAGCGCAGCTGCCCATCTTGAGTGTATCACATCAATTGAGGCGATTGGATCGGAGAGATGATGCCTTTGATAACCTCCAACGCCAGATAGGTTTCCGCTTCGGCAAACTGTTGGAATATAACCTCTACATCAACCGCTTTGACGACGATATGACACGACGTGCAGATTTCCTACTCATTGGTTCGACAATGCACCAGGGACGAGCGAGGATACAGTTGGGAATTCTCAAGTCACTGTTGGCGAAATTGGAGTATTCGCTGGAGCAGGAAAATTATAAAGGCAACCTGAACGATCTCCTGTTAGGTATTGCTGGGATCAAAAAGGGAGATTCTCGAACAGATCTGCGAAACTTGGTATCTGCGAAATTGATCCAAATTCCGGCGGGTCGGCTCCTCTTACAGCAGGAGTTGAATTTACTGTTGAGTAACTCAAATGTCGGTTTCTACGACTTCTCTACAATTGAAGCAGCGGTTGGAGCGTTTTACAAGATTAACGCTGAGAGTTGGGCGCGTCTGCGGTTGTCGCGATTGGGCATTACTTTCGACGGGCGCCGCGTGAGAGGTGTCGATGGTTTCGTTGATGAGAATGCAGAGAAGCGAAAGGATAACCAACTCGGTGTGACTTTCCAACTTAATTGGCAGCTCCGCGATTTTCTGACGCTTCTTGCAGATTACCAACTCACGGTCAATGATACCAATGAAAACTTTGACTTTTTGAACTACACCCACAATGTTGCGTCTCTGACGTTTCAGGCGAACTACTAAGTGCAGAGAACTTTGGTAACTATTTAGCCAATTATGGTGGATTCTAAAAATATAGTGGATTTAACAATTAACGATACATATTGATAATATCGTGAATCGGCTTATCCGGATTGTATGACCGGAGCCGCTTTATATTGACAAACTGATGTTCAACGGGATTATAATCCGGGGAATAAGGTGGCAAATATAACAATGACGCGCCACCAGCTGGTATCAATGCTTGGGTCTCCGTAGTCTTGTGAATGCGTGCATTATCCA
Source organism: Candidatus Poribacteria bacterium (assembly GCA_965208425.1). GTDB lineage: Bacteria > Poribacteria > WGA-4E > WGA-4E > PCPOR2b > PCPOR2b. Next base: position 2,920,919 of record OZ242335.1, read on the forward strand.
TTATCACGACACTCTCGGCGTCTAAATGTGGAGATAACTCTTCATCAAGCCATGTATTAAACCGTTGTGCATTACAACTGCCCGATATTAACGTTGGAGCAATCAACTTATTATTCAGTTACGCCACTATCAACGTGGTGGTGCGGGTTTTTTGGCTCGGTATCAACCCCTGGACGTATTGTCCCCGTGGCGCATAGCTATAACTTCTGAAGGTTTCATCTGCAAAACCGGTCTCGTCAAGATAAACTAACGTTTTACCTGATGCTTTTGCCGTTGCGAGTTGCTTTAGATAGGCTTGTCGTTTTTCTGGACATCGCTCCTTATATCCAACTGTTTTTTTTGCGCGTATAGCCGAGTCGTTTGAGCCCATAGCCAACACAGGCGGGTGAAACCCCAAAGTGTCTAGCGCGTTCTTTAAGGGTTTGGTCGGGGTGTGCCTCAACATGTTCAGCCAGTGCGACAGGGGCAAGCAGTCTCGGTTTTCGGGGACCCGGTTTTACAGGGGTGAGTGGGTCTTTGGCATTGAGCCATCGGTAGATTGCAGTTCGACCGACTTTGAACCGTTTTACCGCTTCTGTTTTACTTCCACCATTTGCTATGAATTGAAGGACCCGGGTGCACAAATCTGAGGAATATGCCATAATTCTAACAGGATAACATACTTCTGAAATAGTGTCCCTTTATTTCTTGTGTCTACTATAAATGGACACTTTCGCCCCCGGTAGGTGTGATTTCCTAACCGCACCGCATAGATGCCGTGGTGGGTTGAAACGGCTTGTCCCGATTCTCGGGATCCCGATAAATCAGGATTGGAAACAGCGCCTACCAATTTGGAGTGTCTCGCTAATTCTAAAATCTACTATAGGTGTGGTGGATTAGATTACTTGGAATACAACTATTAACCGCCCTCAAAAATGATGAAACTGTATCCGTACAGATTCGTTAAATCAGGTGTAAGTAGATTGAACCACTCCTTGTTTAGTACTATAAAGTTGATGAAAAACACCCAGTGCCGAGCCGCATTGAATTACTGATGCGGCTCGGCTTTTTTATTTCTGGCCTGCGATAAAAAGTTGGCTCATTTTAAGAATTAGTGCAAGCGATGAGTTTTGAGATAAACGCCGCCGTGATGACTTTTGAGTTGATGCGACACTCACATAAGGCAATATAGCTGGCAAGAAACTTCTTGTGTCCCCCCGAAACGGGCGTATGAAGTTGCCAACGGTCGTCCAAATGCCTTCAATGGTGTTGTGAACCTCTCGAATCCCATCTGCATCAGCATCTGTTGCCCATTGTCGCTTGCCATGACAAACGGTGGAATGGAGGCGATTGAGTCCACAATAGCCTTGCCATTCATCGGTATAAGCAGTAGCACCCCCTTGGGTGAACTGATGCACATGAGCAGAGAGGGTCTCTGTGTCGGTGCGATGTACCACACGCAGCCTCACTTGACCACTCTCTCGACCGACCGTGCCAAGTATCGGAGGCCGGTCATTGGCATACGTACCACGGCCTTTGCGCTTATTGGCACGGCGACGGGGTGGGTCTGATGGATTGAGATGCGGGTCACTTTTTTTTCCGCATTTTGGAACATCTCGTCCGTCTCAGTCTGTTTGTCTGCAAGTGGGGAGTTCGATTGCATCGCTTGAGCATTGTTTTGAAGCGCGTGTCGAAGATAAAGCACCGTCGGACGACTCACACCTATCTCACGTGCAATTTGTGCACTGGATTCCCCCTGGTACACTCCCCCTAGCAGAAGCACTGCTTGGGCAGGAGTGAGGTGTCTCTGTTGAAACACCGTTGAGCTATACAGGTTATAAATGCCATCGCATACCACACATCGATACACTGTCAGTTGACTGGTAGGGGTCTGTCGGAAGGGACGTGCCTCCTCCACGCCGGATCCACAATGCGGGCATGTCAACCCATGGGGGTGAAAGTGATGGAGTAACCACTCAGGGGCAGATTCATTATCAATTAAATCGAGTATTGGAAAATCCATACCTTACAGTTTAACACATTGGCAAACTATTGCACTCTGTTTTTACATGAGCCAAGTTTTTAAATTTGCATTATGTCTAACCCAAGTTGCTATTTATTGAAAATCCATGGGTTTTCCGTTAAACTTGAGGGAGTTAACCCATACCCCCTCAAAGGAGAAACCCATGGACCTACAAATTGTAACCATTTTCTATCTCTGTGACAAGCTGTTAGAAGCGTTTAACTCAAAAACACCGCCACAGACTCAGATGACTGACGCCGAAGTCATGACCACCGGGGTGGTCGCTGCGTTGTTTTTCGGTGGTAACTTCCAAGTGACTTATGACTTTCTACATACTCATGGCTATACCCCCAATATGCTGTCCAAAAGTCGTTTCAATCGACGGTTGCATCGGATTAAACCGATGTTCATCACATTGTTCAAAATCTTAGCAGAAAGTTATGTACAACTCAATCAACAGAAGATTTATGCGCTAGATACGCTGCCTATTGCGGTCTGTGACAATATCCGCATTAGTCGGTCAAAACTGTACACCGATGAGGCATTTCGTGGGTATCAAGCGTCCAAACGTCGGTACTTCTATGGCTTGAAAGTTCACCTATTAGTGACAGCGAGTCAACAACCTGTTGAGTTTTTTCTAACGCCAGCCGGCATCAGTGATGTTGAGGGGTTACACTATTTTGATTTTGACTTGCCACCGGGGAGTTGTGTCTATGGGGATAAAGCATACAATAACTATGAGATAGAAGATATAGTTGCAACCATTGGGGTGGACCTCAAGCCGACACGCAAACAGAAGTCCAAGCGACCTTATCCACTGTGGGAGACCTATGTGGCGACTTGCTATCGTAAGGCTGTCGAGACGGCTGGGAGTTTAATTGAGAGACTGCTGCCTCGTTCAATTCGTGCCGTAACACAAAAAGGATTTGAATTGAAAGTCGTCTTATTTGTATTAGCAACCAGTATCTATAAACTCTAACTCCAACCAACTACTCAATTATAGGTAGCAATTTGGGTTATTATTATCGAAAAAACCTTTAGGTCTAAAACGCCAACATTTATGTTTGGAGCAGTTGGGGCGAAGCCTATACAGACGGCTTTAGCATTAAAGTTGCCAAAAAGTAAAAAAGTGTAATCTACCTTACACTTTTTGTGTTCGTTTCTGGTATAATACGCATCAGAAATCGAAGCATTGCCTCACGGTGAGTCGGGGTCAAATCCACAACCGAGTGTCAGCCTCCCGGCGGGGAGGGTGCGGTGCTTTCCATTTCGCCAAAGTTCCCCAATGCCTGTTAGGCAAAGCCTAACAGGCGGGGGAGTGGGCGGGGCATCGTCCATTGCAGGAGACGAAGTAAGACGTGGTTTCATCACACGCATCGTTGTTGATCGCACAATTAGCTCTCCTATCGGAAGCGGGCTTTTAAGAATCCCAAGCCTTTAGGTTTGCGGAGTATGTCAACATCTAGGTGCGGGCGATTTTTCTGCTGTCCGCAAACTGCTGCTCAACTAGAGAGTTCTTTTTTTTAAATATCCACAAAGCACCGGCACAGATTTGAGTCGGTGCTTTTTTTATTAATCCCTTCCCTTTCGTTCATTTACCTATCTTTCCCCTGATGCTGCGATCGGGATTCAAAGTAACTTTCAAACCCTTGACAAAAGCACTTGCAATTCATAAAATGTAAAACCTAGCAGCTTGTAGGGGTTGGGTTTCCCAACCTGTTGGACGAGGGAACTTCGTCCCTACGATTAGGCACTTATCGGAGATTACGGACACACGCCACATACACGCCCTAGCAAACCCTGAAGGATGTAAGTCCTGAAATGAGTAAACAACCTAGCAAGCAGTTCGATCTCAATCAGATCCGGCGCATCCTCATTCTTCGCATGGGTCCGCTCGGTGAAACACTCCTAACGACCCCTGTGATACGAGCACTGCGGCGACGATTTCCAGAGGCACACATCGCTTACATGGTCGCCCCGGGACGTGAAGACCTCGTTTCCGAAAATCCAAATCTGGACGAGGTGATTACTTACAGTGTGTCAATCCCCAAGCTAATTTATGAGATGGCGAAAAGATCATTCCAGATGGTAGTCATCCTCCAGCCGACGTTTCGCCTTGTATTGCACACATTCCTCGCACGCATCCCGTTTCGGATCGGTTTTGAGACCAACTCTGGCAAGGGACGCTTACTCCATGTCGCTGTTCCCAATAATATCCTCCAGCATGAGAGTGCTAGATACCTTGACGTTGTACGCGGGGTTGGGATTGAGCCGGATAGCGAGGAGCCTGAGATGTTTGTAAACCCAACGGCACAAGCATGGGTGGACGATTTCCTTGCTGGCGGTGGCATACCCTTAGATCAACCCATTATCGGATTGAATCCTGGATCAGGATCCGAATCCCGTCGTTGGTCAAAGTCCGGGTTTGCACAGGTGGGGGACCGGCTACATCAAAAGTACGATGCCCAGATTTTTATCACCGCTGGTGATGCGGAAGGTTCCCTGCCTCACGAGGTGGCGGATCTGATGTCCTGCTCGCCAGTTATCCTCACAGGGATAACCCCGATGCAGCTCGGAGCGATGCTCAAAAAATGTCATCTCTATATCAGCAACGATACAGGTCCCATGCACATGAGTACAGCGGTTAAAACCCCAACGATTGCGCTATTTGGTGCGTCAAACCCGCGACAGTGGGGACCACATTGGCAGCCGCACACGATAATTGCTCGCAAGAGTATGGAGAAAATCACCGTCGAAGATGTGTTGGAGGCAGCGGATCTGTCGTTATCCCGTCTCAATCTAAAGGCGCAATAAAGACAGGAATTCAGAAACGATGGAGTTCAAAGATTCAACCCACCATGCCTTACGTTTCACGTTTCACGTTTCACGTTTCACGCTCATCGGCTTATTCCTTGCTGCTTCCCCCGCTTTCCCCGCAGCGTTTCCGTTTGAGGAGGCGCGTCCGCTCTACGTTGGGGCGCGGGCTTTGGGTATGGGCAATGCGTTCACAGCCATTGCTGATGATGCCACCGCAGGATTCTGGAATCCGGCTGGATTGATTCAGTGGCAGGGCGTAAAACTTTTTGGTGTTAATAAGTTCCACAACCGGTCGGACTACGGTTTTGATCCGAAAGGGATCGGATACGCCTATCGCGGATATGGTCTGTTTTGGGGGAACAAGATTGCCCTCGGTGTTGAGTCGGGGACACCGGATTTCAACTACTATTCGCTCGCACACCAGATCCATCCGTATGTCTCAATCGGCGCGAGTCTGAAGTTCAAACGTAAGCACCCAAGCGATTATTACCAATTTTTCGGTCATTCTCCATCTTATGATCTCGCTCTACTTGTCAAGCCACGTTCCGATCTCAGATTCGGGCTGCTGGCGGGGCATCTGCCGGGTGAACGTGGGATTCGCTGGCTGACGCTCGGTACTGCATATCGGTGGAAAAATCTGCTGTTTGCGGTCGATCTCGTGGTGCCACGAGGGCCCCTCAACGAAACAGGACTTTACTACGGTATTGAGTGGGCAGCACACCGCTTTTTTCGCCTACGAGGTGGACGGTCGGATCGGTGGTGGACGTTGGGATTGGGATTCGACTGGCGGTGGATACGGGTCGATTATGCGCGCATCTATGAGCCTGATTTCGCTTCGGATTTTATCTCGGCGGAATTAAGGTTTTGAAGGGAGTTGGGTATGAAAAGGTTAAAAATAGCTGTGGTCGGCACGGGAGGCAGAGCAAGCGCTCACTTGAGCACCATCCCCAAGCTAGAACCGATTTATCAACTGGTTGGCGTCTGCGACATTGACAGTGAGCGCGCCACGGAGACTGCTCAACGGCTGTCAGTCTCTGGCTATACAGATATTGAGACGTTGATTGAGATGGAATCACCGGATGTGATCCTGATCACAGTGGGTCCCGACGGACACCACGTCATCACAGAGATCGCGGCGTCCCACGGCGTTCATGTCATTACAGAGACACCGATTTCGACAACCCTCCCCTGTGCGGATCGGATGATTAATGCTGCCGCACAATACGGTGTCAAGTTGGAAGTCGCGGAAAACGTTTGGCGCTGGCCCCATGAACGGCTAAAACGGAAGATTGTCGATGCCGGGCTGATTGGCGAGATTACCCACGCGCATCTCTGGTATACCTCCGGATCGTATCACGGTATGAATGCCATTCGGACGCTTGTACAAAGTCAAGCTGTACGCGTCGTCGGACACGCCAAAGAGATTGGCGGTAGTTCATGGGAGGTCGGGGTCGTCGAGTTTGAGAACGGTGTCTCGCTCATCTACGAGATGCCTACACGACGGCGTGGGAACTATTGGGAGATTGATGGAACGGAGGGGTCAATCGTTGGTAACGAATTGTTGCTCTACCGAGATACGGGTGCAGAAACCTATCCGATTGAGACCGTCACAACAGAGGTGGAGGGTGTGACGGTGGTTGACCACGCTCGTGTTGACACCGATCCGCCGGTAATCTGGGAGAATCCGCTAAAAGCGTTTGGGTTGGCGGATGCAGACGATGTCGCACGGGGTACGGAATTGCACAGCATCTACCGAGCGGTTGTTGAACCGATTAAACCCGAATACGGAGCGGTCAATGGGCGCACGGATCAAGAGATTCTCATCGCGATCCGTGAGTCTGCTCGGACCGGTGGGCAGCCGATAGATCTGCCGCTGACTGAAATCACCGGATACGAAGAAAACCTGCATCAAGAATACCGCGAAAGATACGGTGTTGACCCGTTTGACCCTATTGAGAAACTGAAAGATATACTGTTCCCGCAGCGCGGCGTTGTGTGGGCAGCAAGGAGATAGAAAAAGGAGAGCACCATGAGTTGGCAAGTTGTAGATCGCATGACTATATATCACGAATCGGGTATGTATGCCCTAAGTCCGACAGCGACACGCACCCCCTCTGGTAGCCTGTTGGTGACATTCCAGAGAGCAACGCATCTGGGGTATTCCCATCATGAACATCCACTGTTCAATGTGCAAGCGTGTCGATCCGAGGACGAAGGACAGACTTGGAGTGGGCCCCACCTCGTAACCGTCGATCCCCGTGGAGGGGTCATGGACCGCGGTGTGCACACCCTTCCTGACGGAAGTATCTTTCTACACTCATCCTGCACCGAGTTGGTGCCTGCCGAGGATGCGGTGGAACATGGTGGAAGTTGGGTCGTGCAGCATGGCAAACCGTTCTGGGTAAGATCCCGCGACGATGGACATACTTGGAGTGCCCCTGTGCGTTTTCCGCCGCTGCCTGATGCGGTCTGGGGACACCCCGCCCAGCATTCAGGGGTCAGTCGCAGCGGTCTGCTGGTAATGCCGGATGGGCGATTACTCATGCCGAGCAAGGCAACCGATCTCACCACCGACGAATTCCGATATTTCGGTATGATGCGCGTGTCGAAGGACATGGGGGAGACGTGGGAATACGGCGGACGGATTGCCGAAGATCCTGTTGCTCATTTCAGCGAACCGACGATCCACAGGACGCCGAGCGGTCGAATCTTGGTACTCTTCCGTTGTCATCCGGGACGATTGGGACCCGACATCGTTCGAGATCAGGGGTTTGAAGGTCCCTTCATAGACGATCCGGCGTTCGTTGGTCGTCTCCTTGTGTTGGTCTATTCTGACGACGATGGGGAAACATGGTCGCCGTGGCGTCCAACCACGGTTCACGGCAGTCCCGGTCACATGCTTGGATTAAGGGATGGCCGCATTTTTCTCACAGTAGGCACTCGGTGGGAGGGGCAGCGTGGCTGTGTCGGTAGGGTATTAGACCCTGAAGGGAGCGATTTAGATACGGCACCTGAGTTTGTGATAGAAGACAGCGGATTGAGCGCAGACTGTGGTTATCCTTGGTCGGTAGAACTCAACGATGGTCGGGTACTGGTCGCGTATTGGCACCATTATCCGGATAATCACCGGGGCATTGAAGGAGCAATCCTCGAAGAGGTTTAATTAACTGAGTCAGGTTATAGCGAGAAAGGAAGCAGGCGTTGCTTCAGGGGCAGTCGGACTTGACCCAGCAGTGAAATGCCCGAAAATCGCCCCTCTCCTCAAAACCTAGTTTGTGGGCAAGGGCATTGGACGCAAAATTTTCCGGACTACAGTGCCACACGGGGGTTACGCCTTTCGCAGTACACCTGTCAATGAAGGCAGCAGTAACTAGGGTTGCGAAGCCACGTTCCCTGAACGCTTCCGCTGTCGCGACTGAAATATCGTGCAGTCCATTGCCAGCAATAAGTGAACAGCAGATACTAACGACTTCATCCCCTTGAAGAAGACAGAATCCAAGTTCGCTTGAGATTGGATTGTTCTCTATCCAAGACTGCGTATGGCTTATAGACGGATTGACCTGAATTGTAAGCTGCTGGCGCAATATTTCACCTATTGACTTTAGGCGGAAACCGCTTGGTATTCTATCTTGCCAGTTCGTGTGAGAAAAGCGAGTAGGATTGAAATCATAGGATCTCATTGTCCGCTGCGTGGCACGAGCGGGCAAAATCATCTTCAGTTTGTCCTCCCAATCCGACGGATAGAAAAACAGGTGAAAGGAATCCATCCCGCCCATCTCCTCAAACAGCAGGTGTTCCAGTGAATTGCTGAACTGTAAATTATCCGGGTCTCCAGCAAGATAGTAATGGCCACCGTGGCTACAGACGAGTGCAGCAGTCGGTTCTTGGTGCCGGTCAACGAAAATAGTGCCCGGTTCATTTCCCTCAATTACTGAATACGGGACAGGGGCGTACAATTGGACATCTCTAAACAATGGCGCAACAAGCACGAACTCATTAGGGTCAAGTGTTGGCATAATTGGAGTAACTCGTCTGTAAGAAACTCGGTTTTCTTGTTTGGTTCACCAGTCAACGCGCAATTTCGTCCATCGGACACCGAACGATCCGTCCTCCTGACGCCAATGCGTTGCCAGATACGTCCCATCCTGCAGCCGAATTGCTGTGGGGAAACCGAACATGAAGCTATACAGTTCCTCCACACCGGAATCTATATCCTCCGGTCGCTGACGTGTGGTTCCAGCGTCATACAATATATCCTCGTAGTGGAGAGTCCACGTTTCGTCCGTGAACGCCACCAAACACATCACGATAGCCTGCTCTCCGTAACGCTGATTGTAGAGTACCAACAGCCGATCATCGCCGAGCGGGATGGGGGTCATCGTTTGCCCTTGGATACCTGTCGAATGCGGTGGACTCCACGTGACTCCGCCATCGCGGGAAAGCGCGAAGCTGTCCGGCTGGTCAACAACGTCGCCTAGGGTCACAGTCCAGCAGACACCCATGACATAGTCTGGAGCGATCTCGGCGAACTTCTGTTCAAAGTAGCCGTGCTGCCCGTCGGGATCTTGGAATGCTACAGTATGCTGCCAAGTCTGTCCGTTGTCATCGGAGATAGCCAATAAGACCTGCTCACCCAACCGCTCTTGAGACGGAAGGGTTGCCGCGGGTGCCAAGAGACGACCAGAAGCGAGTGGCAATACCCCGTGGGAAATCTCTAATGGACAATCGGCTGGCATAGGGACCACTTGTGGCGCAGACCAAGTACGTCCGCCATCAGTGGATCGACAGATCACTGGCTCGTTGCGTCCCTCACCGAACTTTTCTTCAGGTTGGCGATAGCTTCGTGAGCCGTACGCAAAAACAGTTTCACCATTGACCGAGCGCGAGAGCTTGAGCGCACTGGTTGCGTCAGGATTTCTTGTTAACGGTAAAATGGTGCCTTCCAGCGTCCATGTTACGCCGCCATCGGTGGAACGTGCCCAATCTGTGCCGCCATGGACGTTTGGACCGCCTCCGACATTGAACGAACAGAGAATGTCGCCGTTAGGCAATTGTATGGCTTGGGGAAACGCCGAATCGCGTCTATCTATCCAACCTGTATCGAGAATTTCAATCGAGGGCATGGTATACTCCTTTATTGCAACATTAATTCTTAATTGCAACATCATTTACAACTAGTTCGTGTGATGTAGAAGAACAGAAGGGAAACAGGATTGGCTCATGTTAAAAAGTTGCAACAGATACCGACTGAGTTAATTAGTCCACTAGTTTATCAATGAACCAGTGGTTTTCACGTTTTACGTTTCACGCTATCTGCATTTTGCACTTTCTTTTTATGTAATCCACAAGATCATACCTCCCACACCTGTCGAAAAAGGCGGAGCCAGTTGCCACCCAAAATTTTAGTTGCGTCCGCTTCGCCATATCCGCGGTTGAGCAATTCCCCTGTGAGGTTTGGGAACTTATCGGGCGTCTCCATATCTTTGGGGTGAATCAGCGGATCCGGGTACACAATAGGTCGTTCTTGATATTTTGTTCCTTGCTGGGAAAAGATCCAATCAAAGAACACCTTGGGTTGATCTTGCGTATAGTCCGTGCCAATTCCGACATGGTCAATTCCCACACGCTGCACGAGGTCATCAATAGCGTCTACATAGTCCGCGAGCGTTGCGTCGAATGTATTTTCAAAGAAAGCGGGGAACGCATTCGCGCCGATGACACCGCCCTTTTCAGCGAGTAACGAAAGTGCTTCATCGGTTTTGTTCCGAACATGGTTGACAAAGGCGCGGGCATTGGCGTGGGTAATCGCCACCGGCTTCTCCGATAATTCAATCGCTTCTACCGTTGTACGATCGCCGACGTGCGACAGGTCAATCAGGATGCCCAAACGGTTCATCTCCTTGATAACGTCTACGCCGAAATTAGTCAGTCCTTCGTCCCTGCGCTCATAGCATCCATTGCCGAGCAAGTTCCGCTCGTTGTAGGTAATCTGGATAATCCGAACACCGAGAGCATGAAAGAGGTCAAGGCGAGAAAGGTCATTCTCAATGGGGGAGGCGTTCTGCCACCCCAGTATGATGCCCACCTTCCCCTCCTGCTTGGCGTGAAGGAGGTCGTCTACGGTCTTGACAGGAATCAGAATTTCATCGTATTCTCTAAAGCGACGCAACCATGCTGCGATATTATCCATCGCCTGCGGGTAGTTCTCCCACACGGCACTGGTCGCATTGATAGCTGTAATTCTGCCGGTATGCAAGCTCTGATACACAGCGGGACTTTCCCAGTTGCTGACATTTAGTGCATCTATCACAATTGCTTTATCATAAATGCGTTTTGCGGTGTCTTCCCCTGACATTTTCTTTCTCCAATCGCCGTTGTGACCTTGGGCGTCGCCGAAGTTCCTTTGCTTGCCTATTTTGGCACGACCCCGTCCGAAAGTCAAGAGATAGTCAAATTGGATTGAACCGAAACGGAGAAACAACGTCCAAGACAATATCCATTGCCGAGCAGGTCTAAACCCTTTGCTTTGTCAGCAGTGTTGATTTTAATTTGATACAGGAGGAATCCTACCATGGGTGCCAAGACCATGCAGCTCTTGGAAGAATGTATTGAGCGATTGAGACAAGGAAGATTAACCGAAGCACATCTGCATGATTTAGTTTCAGTCATAACGGTTGACAGTCCCAAACAGCAGCACTTACTATATTTGCAGACCGCGACCACCGCAGTGACTTCTGAGGTCATTGGAATGCTGATAGTCAGGGATGGAGCGGTTTCCGATGGTCCCTTCGATTATGCCGACTGGCCCTACAAAACTGTTCTGGATGCTATCAACGAAGGTTGGCGGGTGATCCGATTCCCGGTTCAACTGCCGGTCGGTCATACCCAAGACACACACATCACCTGTGAATTCATCCTCGAAAAATGGGAGCAAACCAAATGACACCTGAGATACAACGTGCAGCAAGCGATATTAAGCCAACAATGACAGATCAAATGGTCCTCGACTTCTGTAAAACGGGCTTTTTCATGCTTGAAGAAGTAGTCCCAGACGCAACGAACCAATGGGTGACCGAGTACCTAGACCAAGAAGGAGCCACTCCCAATGAATTGGTCGGAGATCCGCGGTACATTGAGGAGGTATTGCTACATCCGGAGGTCGCAGGCGCAACGCGGTCGCTTCTCGGCGAGAAATTCCAACTGCCGGACTGGATGGCAAACCATCGTCTCGCTGGACCGGTGCCAGCGAAACAGTGGCACGTGGACGGCGGTTCTGGGTTTGAGCGATTGTGCAATCTGTTGCAGGTTTTCTATATCCCTCAGTCAAACACCAAAGAGATGGGACCGACCCTCTTTTTGCCGGGGTCCCACATCGTGCCCATTGCGAGGGAGGAGCTAGATCACTTCGGTCACTTGGCAGGTCAAACGGCAACGGTCGCACCGGCGGGGTCGGTATTTTTTACCGCCTATTCAATTTGGCACCGACAGTCCGAGAAAATCGATCGGTCAACACGCAACTTATTGAAGTGGGAGTTTTGGCGCACAGTTCCACCCCAACGGGACTGGATTGTAGACCCTGACTTTGATTTCGCTGGAGCCGACTACTCCTATACCAACAGTTATTTTTCTGGCGCGACACGGAAGTGGCAATCGGTGTTACGGGTGGCGGAGATGTTCTACTGGCTCTGTGGAAAGCAGGATGAGTTCCACGTCGTTGGCGGGTCTGGTTGGCCCTTTAGCGCGTCGGATCCGGGGCGATGGGCAACATTGCAATGAGTTCCAATGTAACAATCATAAAGCGTTTTGCTCATCTGCTCATTTGAAATGCTTCCTCGGCAGCGCTAGTACCAGAGATGCGCCCGAAAACCGTACCTGCCATCATCCCTGCTCCGGAGGGATAGTTTCCATGCCACAGTCCGCCCACCATCTCGCCAGCAGCGTAGAGACCGGGAATGGGGTAGCCCATGGTGTGGACTACCTGTGCCTCGGACGTGATGCCCAGACCGCCAAAAGTGAATGTCATCCCGCACACCACCGGAAAGCCCTCAAAGGGAGGTGTGTCTATGGGAAGTGCCCAGTTGGTTCGGGGTGGGGTGATGCCGATAGTGCTTTTTCCGTCCAACCGAAAGGGGTTAAACTCACCCTGCTGGACAGCGGCGTTAAATTCGCGCACAGTGTGGGTGAATGCTGCGATGTCCGAGATGTCTAACTGTTGTGCCAGATTTTCTAGGGTATTTGCCTTGAAGCCGGTGGCTTTTTCGTATCCCCGTATAACCTCCAACTCCCGATGTTTGCGATCAAAAATTTGGAACGCTATCCCTTGCGGTTGAGCGAGAATGGCTCGCCCAATTTTTGCATAAGTAAGTCCTCGCCAAGTTTCCCCCTCGTCTATGAATCGATGTCCGCTAAGATTGATCATAATCCCGAAGGGATAGGAATAACGACTCCAGAAATCGCCTCTGATGTCGGGACCGGGAACGTCGAAGGGCGGGCGATTCAGGTCCTGAGGTGAGGCGTGGCAACTAGACCAACTCCCATAGGGCATCGCCCCGCTTTCCAACGCCATCGTGAGCCCATCGCCGGTGTTGTAGGGAACCCCCCGCAGCTTAACGGCTTCCCACTCAGGACCGAGGTGCTGAGCGCGCATTTCCGGACTTGACTCAAAGCTACCACAAGCCAGAACCACCGCTCCAGCGTGAAAGTTACAGTAACCCTGCGGTGTTTTCGCCCGTACCCCTGTTATTTTGCTTTGGGAATCCTGAAGTAACTCGACTGCGCTGGTGTCGTAATACACAGATATTCCTAGCCTCTCGGCTATCCTAAACCACTGTTCTTGAAGACCATAACCGCCACCGTTGAATGATACCACGTTGGCAGAAACCGGGTTAGCATAGGTTGGAACCCAAGTGTGCCCGTACGAATGCATCCACCGGACAGCCGAGACAGCCTGATTGACCAAAATCTCCGCGAGTTCCGGGTTACTCTCGCCTTCTGTCACGGTCATAATGTCGTCGTAGTAGTCTGAGTGGGTGTACTGGCCGATCCGGTCAGTCATGCGGCGAAGATCTTCCGAAGGCGTACAAGGCAGCAGCGGTGTCAAATCGTCCATGCCATCATAGGGAAACCGCATGTGCACGGTCAATGCACTGTTTCCACCTCGGTGCTGACGCGGTGCCTTCTCTAGCACGACGACCTCCGCGCCACGCTCCCGTGCTGCTACCGCTGCTGAAAGGGCAGCGTTCCCTGCCCCTACGACGATAACTTGTGTCCAAACTTCAGTATCCATGATTTCTTCCTCAGAAACGTTCCTGAATCACCGATGGCCCACTCAAGACTGCTCCGCTTTCCAACGCCTATGCAATTCCTCGGCTTCCCACCACGACGGACCCTTTGGCTGCTCTAAGACCATTGGTTGAATGAACGCGGACGTCTTTTTCAAGCCTTCCTCGATTTCGATGAACTCACTCTCCATCTCAAGGGAGAGAATGCCTTCGTATCCCAGCAGGCGCAGCGTTGTAATCACCTCGCGCCACGTCTGATCGTCGTGTCCCCAGCCGGGCAACGTGAACGACCAGCCGCGCTGTTCAGGGTAAATTGAATCCGTGGAGTCAAACAGGCCGTGGAGTCGGGCGTTGGGTTCATGGATGAGGGTGTCCTTGAGATGGACATTTTGAATGAGGTCACCGAGATAGTGCATCGCTGCAAAAGGATCGATACTCTGTATCCACATGTGCGAGATATCGAAGTTGCAGGCGACAACGGGACCAATTTCATCGCGCAGCCGCATAAGTTTCGCCGGGGTGTGAATCATGTCGAGGATTTGCATCTCAAAGCACAACGTCACGCCGTGATCGGCAGCGATCTTTCCGTGTTCTTTCCAGTACGGAATCAACCGTTTTTCCCACTGCCATTCGAGTGCTTCAGGAAAACCTTCCTTATCCGTGTTGACGATCCAATTCGGAGATTTGTCCCCTTCTGCACCTTCTGGCACCCCGGCGACGACAACCAGCCGGGTGACACCGATCTTTTCCATCAGCGCGCAAGCCTGCCGAAATTGGCGCGAATATTCCGCAGCGACCTCTTTGTCCGGTGATAACGGTGCACCGTGTGCGGCGAAGGAGTAGATTTCAAGACCGTGACTGGCGTAAATGTCAAGCCAGCGGTGACGTTCCTCTTCGTTTGCCACCAGCGTGTCTACATCGCAGTATCGCGTGACCCCGGATTCGGTTGCATCTACCTCGACCGCCTTTACTCCAAGATCTTGGCAAAATTTGAGTCCTGTTTCAAGCCCGAACTTCATAATGAAAAATGTGTTGATACCGAGTTTCATATAACCCGCTCCTTCCTTGCCAAATGTACAACTTTCGATGATTGCTCATCTTTCTAATTTTCGTTCCAGTCCAAACTTTAATCGTTACCACCAGAGACCGTAATCATTATACGTGCTCTCTAACCGATGTCAATAAGAAATGCAGGGAGATCAAGTAGTCAATACACCGCAAAAAGGTGTTTTTTTATTGCCCGTTGGAAGATGATATGATATGATGCGCCTACACTATAATATCGGTATTGGACAAATAACTTCAAATGGAGGGGCACATCAATGGCAAAAACAGTTGGCATCGTTGGAACATTGGACACGAAAGGCATGGAATTTCAGTTTATTAAAGAGCAGATCGAGGCAAGCGGTACTTCGACATGCGTTGTCAACACAGGAATTATAGGAGAACCACACTTTGAACCGGATGTCTCTGCCAGTGAGGTTGCAGAAGCAGGAGGCACGTCACTACAAGCCCTTCAGGATGGAGGCGACCGCGGCGTGGCTGTGGCGGCGATGGCAGAAGGTGCAGCGAAGATCATCGCGCAATTACAGAGCGATGGAAAGATTGACGGCGTAATCTCGCTCGGCGGGTCAGCTGGGACTACAATCGGGACAACAGCGATGCGTGCGGTTCCTGTTGGTGTGCCGAAAATCATGGTTTCGACTTTGGCTTCCGGCGATACCAGCCCCTACGTAGACACGAAGGATGTTTCGATGATGTATTCTGTCGTGGATATCGCGGGGATCAACAGCCTTTCCCGGCAGATCTTGGCAAACGCAGCCGGCGCAATCGTAGGCATGGTCAACGCAGCGGTGCCCACAGCGGAAGATAAACCCCTGATCGGTGCGACGATGTTTGGTGTAACTACGCCGTGTGTGACGAAGGCGCGTGAGCTCCTAGAGGATGCGGGATACGAAGTCCTTGTTTTCCACGCCACCGGTGCCGGTGGCCGAGCGATGGAGGATCTGGTCAAAGGCGGATTTATCGTTGGGGTCCTTGATGTGACGACGACGGAACTTGCCGATGAACTGGTCGGCGGGGTTTTGAGTGCTGGGCCAGACCGTTTAGAAGCAGCGGGTGACCTCGGTGTACCGCAGGTGGTTGCACCGGGCGCGTTGGATATGGTCAATTTTGGGCCTCCCGACACGGTGCCAGAGCAGTTCAAGGATCGGACATTCTACCAGCACAACCCAACGGTGACGCTGATGCGCACGACGGTTGAAGAAAACGCTGAGTTGGGCAAGATGATGGGGCAGAAGTTAAGCCAAGCCACGGGACCCACGACAGTGATAATTCCACAACAGGGTGTCTCGGCGATAGATCAGGAAGGACAACCATTTTATTCGGCGGAAGCGGAGACTGCGTGGATTGAGAATCTGAAGGCGAATCTTGGGGACAACGTCACGTTGATAGAAATGGACAACCACATCAATGACGATGCGTTTGCGACAAAGCTGGTGGAGACGTTGCTGGGGAGTTTGGACAGCGATGCATAATGTGCGTTCTCTGATTGGAATCGAAAACAGTAGCCATATAAGGGAGGTTAATCGGCAGGGGTGTCAGAACCGAATTCGGAATCTTTAAGTGTCACACGCTTATTTGTTTGGCCTTCTCTAGGTGCTGGTCTGTTATTGCCTTTCTGTGATTTGTTCCAAATCCAAGCAGGAACACCGATTGCGACTGCTATGAGCCCTATCAATCCAATTAAAATGGAACGCATATCATCAAGTCTCTTGTTTACTCCATCAATTTCAACTGTCAAACGCTTGTCCATCTCATCAATTTTAGTGGTTACTTGATTGTACTTAGAATCAATGTATTCTTTTGTGCGCGTCTCTGATTTTTCAATTATAGTTTCGATAGCCTGTAAATCTTCCTTTGTCAATTCACCTAATACCGGGGAAACAACAAAGAATAAAACAATAATAATCAGCGTGCCTTTCATGGGTTATCTCCTAAGAAGAGCGGTTGTAATACTTTATTGCGAGTCTATAGCATTTTGACGGTATTTGTCAAGGGAAAAGCTGCGATTGAAAGGAAATGTAAAATGAGTTTTGTTCAAATCGATGATTTGTCTATAGCAATTCGCACGGAGGACATTGTTGGTGTTGAGGTTATCGGTGAGGATAAGGGTGGATGGGTGTTGGAGGTGCATATACGTAGTCGCGATGAGCCCTATAAAATATTTGGAGATCAGTTGCGTCTCGTGGGACTGTATAAGGCAATTTTATCCCATCTTGGTAATGTTACGAATATTGCTCCCGAAAATAGTGCCTCCAAAGTTGTAGGCACTATTGAGAAATAAAGACAATTCCTCTCCCGTTGCGGTGTTTGATAAACGCTGCAGAAAAGGAAACTTACATGGCACTCACACCAGTTCTCTCACGTCAGCAGACCCAGCAGTATTGCGAAGACAATTACCTGCTGGTATCAGGGTTAATCCCGGACGCTATCGCAGAACGGGCGGAAACTGCAATGTGGCAGTGGATAGGTCTTCAATCCGATGAACCTGAATCGTGGGAGAATGTGCAGTCCCCGGAGACTTGCGATAATCCTGACATCCTTGCTGTTTATACGCCTGAATTTTTGACCGTCGCTGCACAACTTGGCGAGGGAGATATGGCTCCCGATGTTTATCGTCCGCCGAAAAGTGTACGCCCAATCAATATCTTCCCACAAACCGGTGAATGGATCCCGCCGGGATCGCATATTGACCATGCAATTAAAGAGCACGGGCATAAGACATTTCCACCTGCCTTTCGCGTTGCTACCCTCACGTATCTGAGCGATGTAGAACCTCATGGCGGTGGCACAGTCGTCTGGCCCCGGTCTCGCCACCAAATTGAGGCGTTAGCGCGTAGCGATCCGGACCGCTATGAATATATGTGGGTCCTCAATCAGGAATACAATCGTGAGGAACTGGGAGATTATGTCGAGTTAACGCCCAAACGTGGCGATGTGCTGTTTTACCACGTTTTCTGTGCACATTCCGGCAGTCAGAATATTGGAAGTATGCCCCGCTTTGCTCTCCCCTGCAAATGGTAACAAAATCCAAATTGGGGAGTTACGTGGGGCAGGTTGCCTAACCTGCCATACAATTTGGAACGAAATTATCACAACTATACAGAGAATCCTGACAGATAGAATCAACGGAGGTTTTTAGTAATGACACCTGAACAGAGATATCTGTTTGATGTTACCGGCTATTTACACCTAGAAAATGTGCTTACGGGCGACACGTTGAAAGAGACCCAAGAAGCGGTTGACCGATATATCCAAACCCCAGAGGATCAACTGCCTCCGGGATTTGAAATCAAAGGGCTCCACCAACACGGCTTTGCATTCGATAAGTGCCTTGAAGCCTTAACACTCCATCCAGCAACTTGGCCAATCGTCAAAGAGTTGACCTTCGATAAACCGCGTTTTGCCAGAGGATCGCTCAAACGGGAGCAACACACCGATTGGGAAGATGGTGAGCGGGCACGTACCAACCCCGGTGGACTGCATTGCGCCCGTGATGACTACGGTTGGTATAGCACTCTCTATAAGGTCAAGGATGGCCGAATTTATTGTGATGACTTTGTCGCCTTTTTCTATTTTACCGATGTCTACCCCGGCGACGGTGGGCTGATTGTGATTCCCGGTTCTCATAAAAGCGAGTTTCAACGTCCAAAAGATTTGTTGACACTCGACGATGGGGATGGATTCGATCCAGAACCGGATCCGGTGTTTACAAATATCACCGCACGGGCGGGCGATGTCGTGATTATATCCGAGCTTCTCACCCATGGTGTCTTGCGATGGAAACCAACGGATCGGGATCGCCGTATACTGGTCCTGCGCTACAAGCCACAATATATGGGAACGCATAATTTCCCACAGCCAATTCTAGACCGGCTATCGCCAGAGACACGTGAATTGGTCGCATCAGCGCACTTCCAACATACCAAAGAAATCGTTAAACAGGACATCGTCCAGCTTTCTTGAGCCGGGAGGATCTTAATGACACCCAAACAGAAGTATCTCTTTGATTTGACAGGTTATCTTCACCTAGAAAATGTCCTCAGTCCGGAAGAACTTCAGAATGCCCAAGAAGCCATTGAGCGATGTCGCCAGACACCACCGGATCAGTTGCCGCCCGGCATTGACAAGCAGGGAGAGGGGTATTCCTACGGTTTTTCGTTCGATAAAGCCCTTGAGGCTTTGACACTCCATCCAGTGACGTGGCCCCTCATTAAAGAGCTGACCCGTGACAAACCCCGTCTCAACCGAGGAACGCTCGCGATCAACACACATGAAAAGCGGCAGCTAACCCCCTTCCATTGCGCCCGGGAAGACTTGGGTTGGATCACCCGACGTTATGAGGTTAAGGACGGGCAGGCTTTTGCCAATGACCTTGTGGCATTCTTTTATTTCACTGATGTGTTTCCCGGTGACGGGGGCTTGGTTGTGATACCGGGGTCTCACAAGTCCGAATTTGAGCGTCCTGAAGGACTATTCTTCCCAGATGTGGCTGACCCAGATCCTAAGCTGCATCCAGCGATGACAAATATTACGCCACGTGCCGGTGACGTGGTGCTTATCTCCGAACTACTCACGCATGGCGTTTTGGTCTGGAAGCCAATGGATCGAGATCGCCGCTTCCTAATTCTACGGTACAAAACTCAATACTTTGAGGATGCATCGGGGGACACGAATCCGGTTCCCGAGGAAGTACTTGCGAGACTGTCTCCGGAGACGCTAGAACTGACTGAGCCTGCATTTTATACCGATATTAAGGAAATCGCCAAGCAGGACAGAGTCACGCTCACAATTGACTAATGCGGCAAGAACTATTTCCCATTCCAGAGTAGGAGGCTACTATGAAAATCACTGATATTGAATGTATCCCAATTGTCATGCCGCTTGCGACACGCTATGATGACCACTACGGTCGTGTTCGCATGGGGGATATGGATGAACATCTAGTTGTTAAAGTTCACACAGATAACGGACTGATCGGGTACGGCGATTATGAAGACGATCCCAATCCGATTCCGCAGTCGATTATCGATACGCTCATCGGTCGCAGCCCTTTCGACTTTCTCCATAACAATTTTAATTTGGCGCTCGGTATGGCACTCTATGATGTCATGGGGAAACACCTCGGAGTACCGGCTTACAAACTGATGGGCGAAAAAGTGCGTGATGCCGTATCTACGGCCGCATGGACTCGACCATGTCCGCCGGAGGTGTTTCGTGATGAAATCCAGCGTGCCGCCTCCGAAGGCTACACCATCTTCAAGATGCACTCCAACGCTTCGTACGATGTTATTGAGCAGACGCGGCTTGCCGCAGAGGTTGCACCACCGGGATTTAAGATTCACTGGGACTTCAACCACAACCGGAGTGTGGCGGTTGTTCTCCCCATTATCAATGAATTGGAGAAGAACCACCCAATCGTTGGTTATATCGAAGACCCGCTACCTTGGACGGATGTTGATGGCTGGCGTAAACTCCGTGAGAGAACGCGGATCCCACTCATCATGCACGTTCCCCAACTCGGCGGAATTCAGGAAGTCATCCAAGGTTGTGCTGACATATATATGATTGGTGGTGGAATCGGCACGACTCTGATGAAAGGATTTGCGTACGGCGAAGCAAACATCCAGGCACTAATTCAGCAGAGCGGTGGCACACTAATGAAAGCGTTAACCCTACATCAGGCTGCTGTCCTACCGACCGCAACCGCTCATACCATAAACCTCGACGACCAATATTCAGAAGATATCACAACGGAACGCATTCCGGTGATTGAGGGGTTTTCGCCTGTACCAGAAGCCCCCGGGCTCGGTTTTGAGGTAGACGAAGACGCTATTGCACGGTTTGCCTCCGGTACGCCCCTAACACTGGGTAGAACCGTGGGTATTCTGTCCCTACCCGGTGGACACAAGATTTACACAACTCGCTCTCCGAATGTTGCAAGGTTGACAGGCCATGAGGAGGGTGCGATTGAAAAAATTGATTTGGAGATATGGGAAGACGATGGGTCCTCCGACTTTGAACGCATCTATGAACGGATAGAGAAGGAAGGTTCCTTCATAGAATAGAAATGGGAGAAAAAAATGAAAGTCCTTATTACTGGTGCCGCCGGTGCCGTTGGTTCGACTCTGGTAAAGGGTATGAAAGACCGACACACGATTCGCGGGCTTGACCGCCTCCCGATGCCTGACCTCACAGACGCAATCGAAGGCGATGTGGCGGACTTCGACACCATGCTCAGAGCCACGGAGGGAATGGAGGCCGTCATCCACTTAACTGGAACAGATAGCGAGTGGGACGCAGCCCTTCAAAGCAATTTCATCGGCACCTACAACACGCTCGAAGCCGCCCGTCTGAACGGTGTGAAACGGATTGCATATGCTAGCCGTGCTGGCGTGTTAGGTCCCTATCTCAAAAGCATCAAGCGGACGATTGACATGCCAACCAAACCGGTCGGGCACTATACGGTTAGCAAGGTATTCGGGGAGGCGATGGGATATTCTTATGTGAGCCGGTACGACATGGAGTTCGTCGCGGTCCGGATTGGAAACTTTAACCGCGACAGACCGCTGCCTGAACACCCCCATCACCTCGGTCATGGTGATGCTGTGCGGGTGTTTGAGCAGGCGATTACGCATCCAGATATAAAATTTGAAATTGTGTTCGGTGTCTCGGACAGCAACTGGCCCCTGTATGACCTAGACCATGGGCGTTTGGCAATCGGCTATTATCCGCAAGATCGCTATGAGCACAAATAAACTTGTGATATCAATTGTGTGCCTATGGGGGCGGAGCCGTGCGTAATATCGAACCGATTCTTGGGCTAATCATCGTTTTCTCATGTGCGTGCAGCGTGCTATACGAAATCATCTGGGCACGTCAGCTAATCCTGTTTTTCGGGAGTCCGGTATTTGCTGTAGGCACGATATTGAGTGCGCTGGTAGGAGGAGTGGGCCTTGGTAGCTTCTACTTCAGGCGTTTGGCAGATAGAGCAAACCGCCCATTGCGCGTTTACGCCTTTCTCGGAGCAGGTCTGGGCATCTTTGCGCTCATCTTCCCGACTTTCCTAGATATCCTTAACGCTATTTGCGTTCTCATATCTCGCGGACTGAGTCCGAGTTTCTATCTCTTTTCGTGGATTCGGTTTCTTCTGTCGTTTCTTGTCCTGTTGATTCCGTCAGCGCTGCTAGGAGGGATGCTGCTTTTACTCGGTAGGGCCGCCAAGGAACGATGTGCAGGATTCACAGCAGATCGTCTCTTCACAATCAGTACGCTTGCAACAAGCGTTGGTTGTATCGCCGTCAGTTTCTTCCTCATTCAGATTATAGGTCTTCAGAGTTCGATTTATCTAGGTGTGGTGGTTAACTTGATTCTGGCGGGGATTGCTTTCGGGCTGGATCGCTCTTGGTCTGAAACTTCTGTGGATTTTCAGCAGGACGCGACCGATGAATCGGAAACCGCTTCAACGGGGGAAATGTTGCGGCTATTGTTATGGGCATTTGCCGTTTCCAGCTTCTGTGTGATGGGTTATGCCGTTCTCTGGACACGTCTCCTGACAGCTTTTCTCGGCAGCGCAGGTTACGCGTTTTCGGTCATGCTGACTGCTTTACTTCTCGGCATTACCGTTGGCAGCTTGGTATTTGCAGCAATCGCGCGTCGAGTTAAGCCGCACATAAACCTTTTTGGACTAATCCAGATTGGAGTAGGGTTATCCGTTGTTGCGCTGACACCTATTTTCGGACATCTGTATGGAATTAGCAGAGGACTACAGAGTGCCTTCGGGGTTGGACGCATCTGGGAATTTGTTGCCGGTATCATCCTGATGATTGTTCCCACTATTTTAATCGGAGCGAATTTTCCGTTGGCTCGCCGTATTTGTGCATCAGCCAAATCGCAATCACCAGTTTACTCCTTCAGCACAATCGGTGCATTCCTTGGATCGCTGTGTATGGGGTTTATCCTGATCCCGTTGATTGGGATACGTCCCAGCCTCATTTTAACTGGTGGATTAAATGCGGTTATAGGGTGTGTTTTAATTATTCGGAATGCAGAAAAATCACAGATTTTCAGTGGTGCTGCGATTAGCAGCACTATCCTAACCGGCGGCATTGGATTGATGGTGTTGCTATGGGGGAACTCATCTCCCTTTTTGAAGAATGGAGCCTTTTGGTCACAACGTATGAATGATACGTTGGTCGAGTATACCGAAACTGTCGACGCGAATATCGCTACGTTTATGGATGACCAAGGCATCTATCGGATTTACGTTGACAACGATGAGATCACCGACACTTCCCGTCGAGGATCTGCGCCACATCGCATCATCGCTCATCTGCCGCTACTGCTGCATCCGAATCCGGCACACGGTCTCGTCCTTGGGTTTGGTATGGGTATCACCTCCCATGCTATGACGCAGCACGATGTGCGTGTGGACACCGTCGAAAATCCAGACGGACTCATCGAGACAGCACGGAAATACTTTGCCGATGTAAACCATAACGTCCTCGACGGTTCCTCGTTCAATCACACGGTGGATGATGAGCGAAATTATCTGTTGATGACGTCAAAACAGTACGACGTAATATCTTTAGGTGTTCGCCATCCGTTGGTGAGTTCGAGGGGTTCCAACCTTTACACCGCGGATTTATACCGGTGGTGCAAGCGTATTCTTACAGAAGATGGTATAATATGTCAATGGATACCGCTCACGCGGCTGCCAGAAACACATCTCAAGATGATTCTGAGAACCTTTATTGGGGTGTTTCCAAATGCAACCATATGGTATAAATACACGCCGGACTTTGCCCTCCTGATTGGCACGCCAGAGCGGCTCAAGATAAATTATCAGCGTTTTATGGGGAGAGCACAAATTCCGCGTGTTCACAAGGCACTTGTGGTTGATGACCTTGACGGTATGTCCCTGCTCGATTCATTCCTGATGGGTGAGAAGGCTGTTCAGACGTACGCCGGTGATGGGGAAATCCATACAGACAATCACCCACGTTTGGAGTTTCCCCAATCCCGCACGTCTCCGAACACGGCTCACATAAATATTGCGGGATTTGCGAAATACCGTGAACGCGTCACTCCCTATTTGGCAAATTATGGTCGCGTGATGAGCGACAAGATCGAAGTGCGAAAGCGAATCGATCTCTACTTTGACGCCACGCAGAAGCTGATCGAAGGACAGATTGAACACGCGAAGGGGGAATATGAGAAGGCTGTTGGTGTATTGAATCAGGCGGTAGCCATTAATCCGCACGATAATACGATTCGATATAATCTTGGGGCTGCCGTAGAATTAGCAACCAAGGATTATCAAGAGGAACTTAAGCAGACTGAGAAGGCTCTCAAGCAAGCACTACAAAGCAATCCACGGGATGTCCAAAAACATGTTGAACTAGGTGTCACGTATGAACTTCAGGGGGAACTGGCGAAATCTGCGGCTGCCTTTGAAGAGGCACTGAAATATGCCCCGAATCGCTTGGAGTTATATTCATTGCTCGGACCGATTTATGAACGTCAAGAACGGTACGATGATGCCTTGCGCATCTATCAGAGGCTTGAGCAATTGGAGCCAAATCTCCCTGCTATAATCTTCGGTGCAATGGCGTCGATTTATCATTTTCATAAGAAGATGCTTCCCGAAGCGCTCCAATATGCGCAGAAGGCGTTGGCACTGGATGCAGATTCTTGGCGCGTGCATAACCTGTTAGGGGCTATCTATACGGATACGAAGGAGTTTGAAAAAGCGGTTGGTGCCTTTAAGGCTGCAATGAGACTCGCGCCGAACGAACCGATGCCCCCCAGCGATTTAGCGAAAGTCTTTCTTGCACAAGGCAAGTATGATGAGGCGTTAGAATTCGTAAATACGGCAATACGTCTCGCGCCGAGGGAGCCATATTTTCAAGGACAGCGCCGTCAGATCGAATCGGCAATGGCAGCGGCTGAGGAATAAGAAAACGACGGACTGGACAACAAGCATCAGGATAAGTCGAAGAAAAGAGAGCGACAACGGTTAAAGAAGTAACATAACATAATCGTACATTTGACAAAGGGGTAGCAGATAGAAAATGCAGATTCAATCACCAAAAGGGACGAGAGACATCCTTCCTTCAGAAGTTCAGACATGGCAGTGGGTCGAACAGACCGCGCGCGATGTTTTTGGCTCTTACGGCTATCAAGAGATTCGTACGCCAATTTTTGAAAGCACAGACCTTTTCGTGCGTGGGGTCGGTGATACTACCGACATCGTTGAAAAAGAGATGTACACCTTCAGTGACAGGGGCAACCGGAGTGTCTCGTTGCGTCCAGAGGGCACAGCGTCAGTGGTGCGTGCCATGCTCCAGAATCGTTTGATGGACGGTGCCAGTGTCTTAAAATTTTAT
Source organism: Candidatus Poribacteria bacterium (assembly GCA_965208425.1). Lineage (GTDB taxonomy): Bacteria > Poribacteria > WGA-4E > WGA-4E > PCPOR2b > PCPOR2b. Next base: position 2,946,469 of record OZ242335.1, read on the forward strand.
TACATCGGTCAGATGTTCCGCTATGACCGTCCACAAGCGGGACGGTATCGAGAGTTTTGGCAGGTTGGCATCGAAGCGTTTGGAGCAGATTCGCCAGCAATTGACGCAGAGATTATCGCAGCGGGGCATCAATTCTTCTCGACGCTTGGCATCAAAGATCTCACCCTGCATCTCAACAGTATCGGCGATCCGGAATGTCGTCCGAAGTATGTTGAAGACCTGACAGCGTATGCGAAGGAGCATCTTGACGAGCTTTGCGGAAAATGTTGTGCCCGTCATGAGCGGAACCCCATGCGGATCTTGGATTGCAAAGAGAGTGGTTGTCGTGCCGTTGTTGCTAATGCACCACTTCTGTCTGATTACCTATGTGGCGTCTGTCGTGAGCATTTCGATATGGTAAAGAGTTATCTTGACGAACTGGAAATTGACTATCACGAAGATCCATACGTCGTTAGGGGGTTGGATTACTACTGTCGCACTGCATTTGAATTCACAGCGGGTGGATTGGGAGCACAGAACGCAATCGGTGGCGGTGGCCGGTACGACTATCTGGCAGAAGAAATCGGGGGTGCCGCAACCCCCGGTATCGGATTCGCACTGGGCATGGATCGAATCATCATTGCCTTGGAGGCTCAGGAGGTTACTGTGCCAACCGCTGCGCCGGTAGATGTCTACCTTACTGTGTTAGGGGACGCAGCGATGCCTATCACCCTGAAATTGGCGCAAGAGCTTCGTGAAAATGGGGTCAAAACTGACCTTGAGTTCAAGGGACGTGGCTTGCGAGCACAAATGAAAACAGCAAACAGATTGAACGCACAGTATGTCGTCATGATTGGTGAAGATGAAATCAACAATGCAGCCGCGACGGTGCGGGATATGGGGAGCGGCGATCAGCAATCGGTTGCGTTTCAACAGTTGCCGGAAGTGATGCGTGAAAAGGTGAATAGCTAAAAGATGGTCAATAAAGTTTATCACCTTGAGGAATGAAATTGCACTTTTGATAAATCGAAGGAGAGAATCAAGATAATGCCTGAAATGAAGCGGACACATTATTGTGGAGAACTACGGCTCGCCGATGCCGGCAAATCGGTACGGCTCACCGGTTGGGTATCTCGCCGCCGGGATCACGGCGGCGTCATTTTCATAGACCTACGTGATCGAACCGGAATCACGCAGGTAGTCTTCGATCCGATAATTGACCCCGAAGCGCACCGGGCTGCGGGCGCGATTCGCAACGAATTTGTGTTAAGTGTCAGCGGAAAGGTTCGGGAACGCGGAGAGGGACTGACCAATCCCAATCTTCTTACCGGCGAGATAGAAATAGCGACAGTTGAGCTAGAAATCCTAAACGTTGCGAGAACCCCACCATTTGCTGTTGAGGACGACATTGATACAGCCGAAGAGATTCGCCTCAAGCATCGTTATGTCGATCTACGCCGTCCAAAAATGCAGAAAATGTTACAAGTGCGACATAAAGCTGCCCTTGCAGCCCGGAAGTATATGGACGAGCAGGGCTTCCTCGAAATCGAAACGCCTATCCTGATGAACAGCACCCCCGAAGGCGCACGCGACGTGCTTGTGCCAAGCCGACATAACCCCGGCGAGTTCTATGCGCTTCCTCAATCGCCACAGCAGTTCAAGCAAATTTTGATGATGAGCGGCGTGGATCGTTACTTCCAGATTCCACGATGCTTTCGTGATGAAGACACCCGCGCAGATAGACAACTTGAGTTTACACAGCTCGATCTTGAGATGTCGTTTGCAACCGTGGACGATGTACTTGAAGTTACGGAAGGGTTGATGAAACGGATGTTTGAAGAAGCGGCAGGCATTCCCGTACCAACACCATTTCCACGCATACCCTATGATGAATCGATGGCACGATTCGGGAACGATAAACCGGACACACGCTTTGAGATGGAGCTCTCTGATCTTTCGGATCTGGTGGCGGACTGTGATTTCAAGGTGTTCACGGGTGCCTTGGCAAACGAAGGACAGGTAAAAGGATTGGCTGTCCCCGGTGGCGCGTCACTCTCTCGGAGGGAGATAGATGACCTCACAGAGTTTGTCGCCATCTATAGAGCGAAGGGGTTAGCATGGATCAAGGTAACAGAGGAAGGCGCTTTTGAATCGAGCATCGTCAAGTTTTTCAGTGAGGGTACGCTCAAAGCAGTTAGCGGGCGGATGGGCGCAAAGCCGGGCGATCTAATGGTGTTTGTCGCGGATAGACCAAAAATTGTTGCGGATGCACTGTGCAATCTCCGACTCCATCTTGGACACAAGCTCAATCTAATTGACGAAAACCAGTTCCATTTCCTATGGGTTGTGGATTATCCGCTGTTCGATTGGGATGAAGTGGAGCAGCGCTATGAACCGTTCCATCACCTCTTTACCGCACCAACGGATCAGAGCATTCCACTGTTGGATACCGATCCGGGAAAAGCACAATCGCAGCACTATGATCTGATTATCAATGGCACCGAGATCTGTAGCGGTAGCGTCCGAATCCATCGACAGGAAATTCAACAGAAAGTGCTCGAAATCCTGAAAATCAAGCCCGAAGAGGCAGAACAGCGATTCGGTTATTTTGTTGAAGCCTTAGAATACGGTACACCACCTCATGCGGGAATCGCACCGGGCTTAGATCGAATTGTTATGCTGATGACCGGCGAGGAAAATATCCGTGAAGTCATCGCTTTTCCAAAGACGCAGAGCGGATTATGCCTGCTTACTGGTGCACCTTCTGTAGTCAACGACGAACAGCTTGAGGAATTGTCGATTCGGGTTGATGCGGTTGAAGATTAATCAGATTTTCGGAGTCTAGCACATCGGTCTTTTACGTTATCCCACCGTTTGTTCTGCGAAACTTCTTGCTGATCTCTGACGTTACATTAAAGGGATCTTTGTTTTTAAAAAGACGACAGGCTGATGCCGTTTCTGTGTCAAATTGAACACATGTTTCCCAACAGAGGACAAAATGAAAATGGCTGCAATGAAGGAAGATATCCATTTCAGTCTAGAGGATCAACAGTTCATTGACCAAGCCATAAATTTTTGCCAGCAAATGGGGGAACGGGCAGTCCTCCTGTTGGTTGGGAGTCGTGCCGCTAACTTTGCCGATGAATGGTCGGATCTTGACTTGTTGATCATTGGCGATAAGCGGCACCTTTCCGATGAAGATCGGAAGACTTATGAACAGAGTGGACAACTCTTTGTCGATCGCGGCGATTATGAAGCGCACTGGTCATTTTTTGATGAAGGTGACTTGTGGGCGTGGTTGGAGACGTGGCCAAACGAGATGATGTGGATTATTGCGACCTCTCAGCCCTTCTACGGTTGTTCAACTACCGCCCAAGAACTGAAGCATCGCTATTGTCTATATCCATTAGAGGTCGCGGAGAACAAGTTGAAATGGGTGTTTGGCAAGTATTATTACTCGCAACGCGGTCCGTTGGCTATGGCAGCTCGGCAGCACACGGAAATGGCATTTATTGCGGCTGGAAACGTCATCGAATATCTCTGCAAAATTTGCTGTATTGCTGAGGGACAGCCGTTTCCTTACAGCAAATGGCTAGTTGCAGCAGCTAAACAGACACAGTTGGGAGCAATGGTATATCCTTCAATTCAACGGGCGGTAGGTAGTATTGAAGAATTTATCAACCCGCCAATTGACCGTCATTGGCGTGACTGGTTGCCGGTGAAAGAGTTGCGGGCGACGTTACCGATTGTTCAAAACGGGCTGAAAGAACTCGGTTGGGTGTGCGATTGGATTGACAATCCGGAGAGAGTTTACTTTGAGGAGACGGTGAAACGACCTGAACCCTGAACACCAACGAACCAGAATCAGAACCCCACATGGAGGTATCGGGCATGACTCTTGCGTAAAATCCGATATGACTTTCAATGACGACGAAGGAGATTTTTGAGATGCAGAAAGAGCAGTTGCTCGAAAAACGAATTGCGGTGTTGATGGGTGGAAGATCAGGCGAAAGACAGGTGTCATTGCGATCCGGAGCGCGAATTACCGCCGCGCTTCAACGACTTGGCGTAGATGTAGTGACCATCGATCCAATCGATTTCGATTGGGTAGAGCGAATGCGAGCTGACGCGATTGAAATTGCATTTCTGGGGGTACACGGCAAAGGCTGCGAAGATGGGACCATTCAAGGTGTTTTAGAGGCATTTGAGTTTAGTTACACCGGTTCCGGGGTGCTTGCAAGCGCGTTGGCAATGAATAAGGTCATGACCAAGCGGGTGCTTTCGACGCTGGACATTCCGACGCCGGAATACCTTGCCGTTGACCCGAACCAGAATTTAGACCTGCAATGCGAAGAAGCAATTGATCGTCTGGGACTACCGATTGTGCTAAAGCCTGCATCGGAGGGTTCAAGCATTGGGGTATCCATTATTTCCGAGCTGCCGGAAGTTAGGCGAATCGCCTATAAAACCCAACATCAGTTCGGTGAAATCTTATTTGAGCGATATATCCGTGGGCAGGAAGTCACAGTTGGATTGCTGGGGATTAATGAAAGCCTCCGTGCCTTGCCCGTGCTTGAGTTGGTTCCCAAACGGGAGTTTTACGACTACGAAGCGAAGTACACTGAAGGAATGACAGAGTTCATTATTCCCGCGAGGTTATCTGATTCGCTGACCAAGCAGGTACAAGAAATTGCATTGGGAACACACCAAGCAGTCGGTTGTTGGGGGTACTCAAGGGTAGATATGTTGGTCGATACCGAAGGACAGCCTTACGTGATGGAGATTAATACACTGCCGGGGTTGACGGACCTCAGTGATTTACCGGCGCAAGCAGCGGCTGCCGGAATGTCTTATGATGAATTGATCTATGAAATCTTAACGAGTGCGCAAGCACGTCTGATCGCATCAGATTAATATCGACTCATCACTGGTCGTGCTACTCCGACTTCAATTCAGTTACGTAGCGGTAATTTCTGTGGGAATCACATCGGAGGCAGCACCCTGCCGGAACTCAATAGCGGAATCAATCATCTTAAAGATATCAAACTGCGGTTGGTAGCCGATAAGTTGTGCCCCTTTGGTGAGATCAAACTCATAATAGGTTGGCGTGTTTTCCGCTAGTCGAACATCAGCGTAATCCACGCCTAGTTTCTCCGCGAGATACGGTACCGTTTCCTCCCATATAAAAGGCTTGGGCCCGGCGAGTTGGAAAGCCTCCCCATGCGCCTCCGGTTTGCCAAGTGCCGCTAAAAAACCGAGTACGATGTCGCGCACATCCGCGATATGTTTCTTGTAAGATCTGCCGTTCTCATCCCGTGCGATGAGCAGACGTTCTCCAGCCTCCCCTAACTCCAGTAATTGTCGGCGGGTTTCGGCGGCGGCACCTGTGGTCCTACCCTCGTATGCCTTCTGCCAATTGTCAAGGCGAAACTGGGCAAAATTCAAGATTTCATCGCCAGCGGCCACGAAGGCAAAACGGAAGATCGAGATTGGTAGCCGGTAGCTCCGATAATACCCACGACACATCTCTTCTCCCAGTACCTTTGAGAGTGCGTACCACCCGCCCGGCTTCTGAGGCATGTCATCTTCGCGAATCGGTTCTGACAGACCGCCGGGGAGGTATTTCTCATAAGTTGCGTCGGTGCTTGCAAAGAAGAAGTGTTTGAGGTTATTTGCGTTCTCACGGGCAGCCTCCAGCATGTTAAACGTACCGCGTGCATTAATCTCAAAATAATCCTCATTGGAGAACGGTCCGCCGCCTTGGAATGCTGCCCCAAGATGACAAATCGCTTCTACGCCAGTGACGGCTCTGTTTACATCTGCGGGATTGACTAGACTGCCCTCAACCAATTCAACCGGAAGCCCTTCAAACTTTTCCAACCGCGAATCCTTTTCCCACACCAATCCGCGTACTTCGTGCCCTTCATCGATGCATGCTTTGGCAAGATTGGCACCGATTCTGCCAGATATACCAGTAACAAGAATTTTCATAAAGGTATCTCCTAATTTTATTGTGGAACTCAGTCAATTTTTTATTGTGATTTTGACTTTACTCTGTTATCATGTTGTTATATTTTACGCAACGGTGTTTTATGTGTCAAAAGGAAAAATAGAAAATCCAGTTTTTTTGAATAATTACAGGGTTCTATTTGTGATTAAAAAAGCCGGAACCCTCAAATAGCTACCCCTCGGAGTATCTCATGTTGATTCGTGATGAAGGAAGAACCTTAAAAAGCCAGATCGTTATTATGTTTCTTTTTATCGGTTTAGCTCCACTATTTTCTGCCTCAATTCTTGCTTTCTATTCAAGTCAAAAAACATTAAATGAAGCCATCGGCAAGGTAGAGCGAGATTTCGCGATTAAGGCGATGGATAAAATTGATCGCGAAATGGAGAACATCCGTCTTCTTGTCGAGAACTGGACCAGTTTTGAGAATCGAAAGGTTTTGGCGAACACAGCTGTGGAAGGTCAGAAGAAGAGTTACGATGAGTTGTTTGAGCAGTGGAATCTTGATGGATCAACTTCAACGCTTGGAGCGCAGTTTCTCAAGAATCTCCGGCAGACAAACCCAACTCAATTCAAGGAAATTTTTCTGACAGATCTACGTGGATATGTTATCGCTGCTACACACAAAACAAGTGATTTCGATCAAGGTCCGGGGGATGATCCGCCGTTCGGTGAAAAGTGGTGGGCAGCCGCAAAAAAGAAAGACGAACATATCGGCGAGATAGCCTTTGATGACAGTGCGGGCGTTTATTCCGTCGACATTAACATGAGTATTAAAGATGATGATGATGAAACTGTGGGCATTATAAAGGTGGTCTACAGTGTAGAGAATATCCGGAACTTAATTGGAGGCGGTGGGCATGGAACTACGCGGCATTATGAACTGCTTAATCGATACGGTTACATCGTTGCAGCGACTGTGACAGATCAAGCAGGTATTCTTGAAGAAATATCTCGCGTCGTCCTCCCTGAAAACAAGGAGGTTTGGAAGAACCGGGCGAGTAAGAATGGGTTCGCTATCGGAGAGACGGACGAGGAAAAGGTCCTTATGGGTTGGTCCCGCGGTGAGGCATGGACCGTATTGACATACAGCCCTCTCGACGTAGCTCATGCGCCGTTGCGGCAGCAGGCACGGTGGCTTATCGGGGTCTCTGCAGTTGCTACTGTTATCATACTTCTCGTTGCGCTAGCTGTGGGGAATCGTGTGGTGTCTGAAATGCTCGGTAAGGAACTCATGGCACAAGAGATTCAAACCGCTCAGAGTATGCAGATGGGGTTGTTACCCGAACCGCCTGATATTGCCGAACTCGATTTGGCGGGGCGTTGTCTCGCAGCGAACCGCGTCGGTGGGGATTACTACAATTATCTGTGGCTGGACGACGATCAAAGAAAACTGGCAATTGTCATCGCCGATGTGGCTGGGCACGATATGTCTGCAGCAATTCCTGCCGTGATGTTCTCCGGGATGCTTGATTTCGCTGTCAAGGAGGGCACACCCGGCGCGATGCTCACTGCGCTCAATCAGTCGCTCTGCCAACAACCTAAGCGCACGCCTTTTATTACCTGTTGTGTTGCTATCATTGATTTGGATGAAAAGCAGATGCTATGGTCAAAAGCAGGACATCCCGAAATTTATCACTATTGTACACACAAAGATGCGGTCGAAGAATTAACCGCCGAAAGCTATCCACTCGGTGTGTCCCAGAAATCCGACTATTCAGATGAAACGGTCCATCTGCACGAAGGAGATTTACTCATTTTTTATACGGATGGACTGCCTGAAGCAGCCAACCCCAGTGGCAGGATCTACGGCTACAACCGACTGGAAAGGAGTATCCACCGTGTTGCCCAAGCCGGCCTCTCATCGATGGAAGGCATCAATCAAATGATAGACGATGTTCGTGGGTTCATTGACAATACTGAGCCGGAAGATGACATAACGGTTGTTGTAGCGAAGGTGACATAACCTGAATAAGGCTGCCCGTACAAAATAAAAATATGATAGAACAACCGACTCTCGTCTCTGCGAACGATGCCGTGGATGCTTCCAAAGACAATGAAACTGATGAGCGAGTTCAGTTGATTTCATTTCGGGAGCTAGTCCCGGAAATCAAAGATACGGGGTATCTGACACACTCGATTTTTTACTATCCCGCTAAATTTATACCCCATGTTGTAAGATACGCACTGGAATCGTTCACCGAGGAAGGTGATTGGGTTGTTGATCCGTTCGCTGGTTCAGGAACGGTTGGCGTTGAGGCTTACCTGTGCAGACGGAATGCGTTTCTGCTTGACCTAAACCCGCTTCTGAATTATATGATACCCCTCAAGGTGCCTACTGAAAAGGGGCGATTGTGTGAAGACAATCTAAGTCAGATGCTAGATGGCTTAGAAAAAAGTGTCAAACACTTCACTCCAGCGTGGTCAAATATAGCGTACTGGTATCCGCCTGAAATGTTAGAGGTTCTTTCTAGGTATTGGGGATTCATCAAAAACAGTGAACACAGTACATACACCGCAATCATAGAATCGGCTCTGTTGAAGGCAAGCAAGCACTTCTCCTATGCAGAACATAGAACCCCTAAGCTTTTTAGATCCAAAAGTAAGCGAAGATATGTCGAAGAACTGCTGCAGACGAATTGGGAAGAAAAATTAAAAAGGATGGTTAGGAGTCATTCATTAGAAACTATACGGAGTATGAATGACTTTGCAACAGTTACCCACCGGCACAATAACTGTGTTGAGTTTGAGGGTGGAGTGGATTCTTCATACTATCCGTTGCAGCGGGATTTCGATGCCCTAATCACATCGCCGCCTTATCTCCAAGCCCAAGAATATATGCGGACAGTCAAAATGGAACTGTTTTGGCTCGGCTCTAACGATGAAGAGATAAGAAGTTTGTCCAGACTTGAAATACCGTACCGGAAGGCGGACAGGCTGATTCAAACTCCAACACTGGAAAAAATCAGATCAGCGCTCACACGGGCTGACCTCCTTAAGTTACTGGATTCATATTTTTGTCATACTATCAATGCCCTTGAGAATGCAATGAATCAGTTAAAAGCCAATGGGACCGCCTGCATTTTCATCGGAAATCCGTTGATTGATGGAATCAAGGTTGAAATCTGGCGAATACTGATGGAATATTTTACGGGCAACGGGTATCTCTTTGAGAATCTGTATGAGGATCGGATAAAGAATCGACAGCTATTTGGCACTAGAAAAAATAAAAATCCTGATGGAATGAAGTCCGAATTTTTGCTGATTTTGAGAAAAGGATGATTAGTGATCAAGACTGTGTGAGCCAGTTGTCTTTTAGGAAGTATGAGATGAGTAACAGTTTACGTGAATCTGAAGCCAGAGTGATGCTTAAAGCTTTGGAATCTTCCTACTGCCCTGAACCGATCAAGGAAGCGCGGGAACGGCAGGATGAAATACTGATTGAAAGATTCCGAGGGCGTCCCTACGTGATTGCGGATATCGGTTCTGGCACAGGCTATCACGGCTCAATCTTCGCGCCCACCTGTCGCCTTTATCACGGCTTTGAGCTATCAGCTGATATTGCAGCAGTTGCTCAAGATAGATGGCGCAGGGAAGGGCTAAATAACACCGAGTTATTTCTTGGTGATGCCGCTCAAGCCAAAATGTTGGACAATTTCTATGACCTTGTCTTCTGTTTATACTTTACCCCCGGTAATCTTCGAGAACCATCACCAGATCTGAGTGTATATACGGACGCATACCTCGATCGGAATCCGAGCTTTATCGCCATATTCTCAAACTTTTATCGGTCACTGAAACCGGGCGGGTTGATGTTCTTAACGATCTACAAGGATGTACCAGAGGCAGAGGACGCACAAATTGACTTCTATGAACATACCGACCAGCATGTAGTAACGCCCAGAGGCGGTCGATTTGTGGCGACCGCAGAAAATTTCTGGTCTGCCAGATGGACAGAAAAAAGTCTCTTATCGAACCTGAAGGAATGTGGGATTGCCGAGAGCGATGTTATGTTTCATGACTTAAATCACGTCGCATGGCTTGTTGAAATCAGTAAGTAATTAAAGCATAAAGGAGAAATTATGATAGGGTCCCGACTTCCCTACCGCTACGACCACTACACTTGGCTCGAAATCAGGGAGTTAATTAAAGAACAACCCGTCGTCGTCTTGCCTGTGGGCTCGACCGAAGACCATGGCCATCACCTTCCCTTGGACGTGGATACCTTCGTGGTCAGTAGCATCTGTGATGCAGCTGCTCAGCAGATCCCCGATGAAGTGCTGCTTCTGCCTGAACTCGCTTACGGGTTTGAAGACCACCACATGGATTTCCCCGGCACTATTACCATCCGCGATGATCATCTGCTCAATTTTGTGGTTGATATCACGAAGAGCGTTGCCCATCACGGTTTTCGTAAGATCCTTATTGTTAACGGTCACGGCTCCAACGTCCCTATCTTGGAATTGGCAGCGCGCCGAACAGTGATCGAAACCGATGCACACTGCGGCATGCTCAACGCGGGCGCTGGCGTTTCGGTTGATGAAATTGTCGAGTCAGATGTGCTGTCCCACGCAGATGAGATCGAAACATCTGTCTACCGCTATCTCAATGATGCAGCGGTACAGATGGACAAAGCTACCCACGAAGTGAAGGTTCCGGTGTCCCGCTACTATTGGCGTGGTACTGTACGTGGCAAGGGGAGCGCGCCGCTACGGATGATGGATCAGTGGTCCCGCATCTCAGAGACAGGCGTTATCGGCGACGCGACTCTAGGCACAGTGGAGAAGGGGGAACGGTTTTTCAACGCTGCTGCTACAGAACTCGCCGCGCTCATCCGTGAATTCCGCACCATACCCATCGAGGCACGTGTAGACCACCATTGAACCCGTTGAACCAGATAAGCTCTGTTGACATAAGTCTTCTATTCAACCATCTATGGGGAGCTACAAGAATTTAACATGTCCCAAAATCAACTTATCGTTGCGCTAGACGTAGAAAATTTGTCAGCAGCAGACCATCTAGTTACCACGCTTTCTGATCATGTCAAATGGTTCAAGGTTGGCAACCAGTTGTTTACAACTGCCGGTCCCGCTGCCGTGAAACTGCTGCTTGACGCGAAGAAAAATATCTTTCTAGATCTTAAGTTTTACGATATTCCCAACACAGTTGCCGGTGCCGTGGCATCTAGCATAGAAATTGGTGCACATATGATCAATATGCACGCTTCGGGTGGATTAGAGATGATGCGTGCCGCAGCCGAAAGTGCTGAGAAACAGGCGTCCGAACTTGGAATCCCTAGACCAACGCTTTTGGGGGTAACCCTCCTCACGAGCGTTAATGAAGCAGATTTCCAACGCGGTTCTGGAACACTGCGTAGGTTAGAAGATCAGGTGGCTTACCTCGCCGAATTATCCCAAAGAGCGGGTTTGGATGGCGTGGTTGCTTCACCATTAGAGATTGGGTTGATTCGGAGAGTGTGCGGGGATGACTTCGTAATCGTCACACCGGGTGTCCGTCCGGCGTGGGCGGTTTCAAATGATCAGCAGCGGGTCATGACACCCGCCGAGGCAATTGATGCCGGAGCGGATTACATCGTTGTTGGAAGACCTATCACCGCAGCGGACGACTCACGCGACGCAGCGAGAAGAATACTGCAAGAAATCAATCGATGAAATGTGATACGTGAAGCCTGATGTGCCAATTGGACGTTCATATTTTATGCTTGATCCCACGACTTATGGTGGATTCTAAAAACAGATGGACACTTTCGCCCCCGGTAGGTGCGGTTTCCTAACCGCACCGCATAAGTGCCGTGGTGGGTTGAAACGACGCAGTTGGAAACAGCACCTACCAATTTGGGGTGTCTCATTAATTCTAAAATCTACTATAAATAAGAGTGAATGATGAATTCAACGAGATCGCGCATATAACCGTCAAAGACAGAGATTATATTTTTATAAGGATTACAACAACCGGTAGCGCCGCAGTTAAGTGTGGTAGGCATCAAATGTCTGAAATTGTGAGCGAAATCCGAGGCACACCCAAAAATGTGATACATCGGTAATACGCCTCGAACCCCCGTGTTCATTGAGGATTTCTCTGATGAATGCCTTGTTGCTGTATGAACGATTTTGCAAGCCTGAGTGCCGATTTCACTACTCCACACTTTAGTGCAGACCTACCACAACAACCAACAATCAATGAGTAACCAACAAAAGATACGAAACTACTGCATTCTAGGACATATAGATCACGGCAAAAGCACACTCAGTGATCGCCTTTTGGAATATACCGGCACGTTGACGCAGCGTGAGATGCGCGAGCAGGTTTTGGACCTGATGGAGCTTGAACGCGAGCGCGGCATCACCATTAAAGCGACCGTAGTGAAACTCAATTATCACACTGCATCGGGGGATGTCTACGAATTGAACCTGATTGATACGCCTGGGCATGTTGATTTTACCTACGAAGTCTCACGGAGCCTGGCAGCGTGTGAAGGTGCTATTTTAATCGTCGATGCCGCTCAAGGTGTCGAAGCACAGACCCTAGCAAACGCATATCTTGCAATTGACCACGACCTTGAGATTATCCCCGTCATTAATAAAATCGATCTCCCGACAGCGCGTCCCGATGAGGTTAAACGACAAATCGAAGAAGTTGTTGGCATCCCCGCGGACGAAACGATTTTAGTGAGCGCGAAAGAAAATATAGGCACACAGGAGATATTGGAAGCAATTGTTGGTCGGATACCGCCGCCGAAAGGAGAACCCGATGCGGCGCTGAAAGCACTGGTCATCGACTCGGTATACAACAGCTATCGAGGCGTTGTTATGTATGTGCGCGTTTTCGATGGAAGCGTGAAGGTGGGCGACAAAATCCGCTTGATGGCAGGCAAAAGCGCTTACGAGGTCGAGGAGGTTGGGGTTTTCCTGCCGCACATGAAACCAGCTGATGTGCTGTCGACAGGCTCAGTTGGTTACGTTATCGCCGGGGTTCGAGAGATAGCCGATGCTAAAATTGGTGAAACCATTACCGACCACGCAAGACCGACTTTAGAACCGCTGCCCGGCTACCGTGAAATGAAACCACTTGTGTTCTGTGGGCTATATCCAGCGGACACAAGCGAGGTTGGGGCATTGAGAGAGGCGCTCGAAAGACTCAAACTCAACGATGATTCTTTCAGATTTGAACCTGAAATTTCTGTAGCGCTTGGGTTCGGTTTCCGGTGTGGCTTTTTGGGACTGCTGCATATGGAGATTATCCAAGAACGGTTAGAACGTGAATTTGACCTCTCTCTTGTTCGCACCTCACCGAGCGTTAAATATCGTGTCATCCAACGAGATGGCGAATGCGTTGAAGTCGATAATCCCGCGAAGATGCCTCCCCTAGATCAAATCGATTTCATCGCGGAACCTCACATCACCGCTGACATCATTGTACCGCGAGACTACATCGGAAATGTGATGGATTTATGTCAAAAGCGACGCGGTATCTTCATACGTATGGACCAGCTCGATGTAACCCGTGTGCAAATCAGCTACGATCTGCCCTTGGGCGAAATTCTCCTAGATTTCTACGACAAACTGAAATCTTTGACGCGTGGCTACGGTTCGCTTGAGTACGAAATTGGTGAGTACAAACCCGCGGATCTAGTGAGGCTAGATATTTTGCTCAATGAAAAGCCGGTTGATGCCCTCTCAACTATTATTCACCGTGACATGGCTTACGGGCGCGGAAAGGCGTTGGTAGAGAAGTTACGAGACGTGATTCCACAGCAGATGTTTACGGTCCCCCTCCAAGCAGCAATCGGGCATAAAGTGATCGCGCGTGAAACCATCCGGGCTTTACGGAAGAACGTAACAGCAAGACTTTATGGCGGTGATGTGACTCGTAAGCGGAAGCTGCTCGAAAAGCAGAAGGAGGGCAAAAAACGGATGAAGCAGATCGGGAGCGTCGAGGTGCCACAGGAAGCGTTTATGGCAATTCTATCGATTGATGAATAAAATTTGTATTTTACATTGGAGGTAACGCACTTATGAATGAAACGTCGGCGGACACGTATGAAGAAACACGTTCTCGATGGCAGAGATTCCAGCAAACTGTGGTATGGGAATACCTTCAGGTTATCGTGGTTGCTTTCGTGCTTGTCTTTGGATTTATTCGTCCCTTTGTTGTTGAGGCTTTCAAAATTCCGTCCGGTTCGATGGAAGAAACCTTGCTTGTTGGCGATCGCATCCTTGTCTGCAAATTTATCTATGGAATCAATATCCCGGGAACAGAAATCAAACTCTTTGACTTCCATAAACCGGCAAGGGGAGATGTATTTGTATTCGTTCCGCCGCACGAGCGAAACAAAAATTTTATCAAACGCATCGTCGCAGTCGGCGGTGACACGATTGAGACGAAGGCGGACACGCTCTATGTTAATGGAGTAGCAATAGAAGATAGCAACTATACGAAACATGTGTCCCACGCGATCGGTCATCGGTACGATTTTCCACCCTTTCGTAAGCCGTACCATTTGCCCAATGATAAAGTTTTTGCGCCATATAAACTCTCACCCAATCAGTTTCACATGACATTTCCTGAAGGCAGACCCTTTGAAGTGCCAGCAGGATATGTTTTTGCGATGGGGGATAATCGGGATCAGAGCAGCGATAGTCGTACATGGGGGCCCGTGTCAGTGAACGACATTAAGGGGCAAGCCTTCATGGTCTATTGGTCTTACGACGCATTCAATCAGAAAAGACCATGGGAGGTTTGGAAGATTATTGATGGTATTCGATTTACCCGAATTGGGAGTTTGATTGAGTCAGAGTTTGATGGTGGGCATTGAGAAAACTGTTATTTTGTGAGACCAATAAGCATCTTCAACAAAGAGGAAGGATTGACCATGGAGGTAACACACTCATGAGTAAAACGTCAATAGATACACACGAAAAAGCTCCTTCCCGATGGCAGAGATTTCAACAAACTGTGGTACGAGAATATCTTCAGGTTATCGTGGTTGCTTTCGTGCTTGTTTTTGGATTTATTCGTCCCTTTGTTGTTGAGGCTTTCAAAATTCCGTCCGGTTCGATGGAAGAGACTTTACTTGTTGGTGATCACCTCCTTGTCTGCAAATTTATCTACGGCATCAACATTCCGGGAACAAAAATTAAACTCTTTGACTTCCATAAACCTGCACGAGGAGACGTATTTGTATTTATTCCCCCTCACGAGCGAACCAAGCACTTCATCAAACGGATCGTTGCAGTTGAAGGCGACACGATTGAGACAAAAGGGGACACACTCTACGTCAACGGGACAGCAATCGAAGATAGTGCCTATACGAAACATGTGTCCCACGCCATTGGTCATCGGTACGATTTTCCACCCTTCCGCAAGCCGCACCATTTGCCCAATAATAACGCTTTCGCGCTGTATAAACTCTCACCGAGTCAGTTTCACATGACGTTTCCAGATGGTAGACCGTTTGAAGTGCCAGAAGGGTATGTTTTTGCAATGGGGGATAATCGAGATCAGAGCAGTGATAGTCGTACATGGGGACCCGTGTCCCTGAATGATATTAAGGGACAAGCCTTCATGGTCTTTTGGTCGTACGATCTCTTTAATCAAAAGCGACCTTGGGAGATTTGGAAGATCATTGATGGTATTCGGTTTAATCGAATCGGCTACTTGATTCGATCAGAATTTGATGGGAGATATTGAGAAAGTTGTTATCAAATGACATCAGCAAATGGGAGGGGAGTTGACCATTGTCCGTTGAAGTCCGTTTAGACCATATCGTCAAAGCGTTTGATACCACAATCGCAGTGAATGATGTCAGCCTTGAAATTCGTGAGGGTGAACTGTTTTTTCTGCTCGGACCCTCGGGTTGCGGAAAGACGACCTGCCTGCGCATTCTCGCGGGGTTCTACGAACCGGATAGCGGCAAATTGATGTTTGGCGATCGGGAGATGAGCAGAGTGCCGCCGCATAAGCGGAATACTGGCATGGTATTCCAGAATTATGCCCTTTGGCCCCACATGACCGTCTTTGAGAATGTTGAGTACGGGTTGTCACTTCGCAAGATTGATAAGGCTATCCGAAAAGAAAGAGTCCACGAAGTCTTGGAAGTGGTACAAATGCCAGAGTACGCCGATCGACCTGTCAATAAACTTTCCGGTGGGCAGCAGCAGCGGATAGCGTTGGCACGCGCCCTCGTTGTGGAACCAGATGTGCTGCTTCTTGATGAGCCGTTAAGTAACCTTGACGCGAAGCTACGGCTTGAAATGCGTCAGGAGATTAAGCGTATTCACTCACAAGCCGGTGCGACCGCCGTTTATGTGACGCATGATCAACAAGAGGCAATTCACCTCGCGGACCGGATGGCAATCATGAAGGAAGGTTCAATTATCCAAGTGGGCACCCCCCGCGAAATTTATCGGTTCCCCACCAATCCATTTGTAGCTAGTTTTATCGGCGAGACCAACTTTATCAGCGGTAAGATCCAATCGCTATCCAATGGGTCTGCCGAAATTGAGACAGAAATTGGTGTGTTGCACTCAACGACAATCTATCACGATTTCACAAACGGTGAAGCGGTGACTTGCTGCATCCGTCCAGAGTCAATCTACTTCGATGAAGCAATTGCTGAAGGGACATCAAACCGACTGAGTGCGAAGGTGCTCAACGCAACCTATCTGGGACGTATCGAAGAATATCACCTAGCGCTTGCCGATGAATTGACAGCGAAAGCGGTGTTGTACAACCCAAGAACGCACGGTAAAAATGTCGGCGATACGCTTTCCATATCTGTCAACACAGAGGATGTAATCCCGTTACCGGCGGAGGAACCTTACAGTGATGAGAAAGAGCACGAGGAATTGTGAATCTGCTGAACACCATGAAAGGCAAAATATTACTCCTCGCCGCAGCTAGCTTCCTCCTTCTGTTTTTTGCTGTTCCTCCCTTCCGTGATTGGCTCTTGAGCATTTTTGAGCTTTTCAAAGACCCACAGGCGATGCGAGAATACATCGCCGCTTACGGTCTCCTTGCTCCGGTAGTTTCTGCGCTCCTCATGATACTCCAGAGTGTTGCCGCACCGTTGCCCGCTTTTCTGATTACCTTTGCGAATGGGCTGCTGTTCGGTGTATGGTGGGGTGCTGCATTGTCGTGGAGCAGTGCGATGTTAGGTGCTGCGCTCTGCTTTTTCATCGCTCGATACTTTGGGCGCCCTGCGGTTGTGAAGCTAACCAGCGAATCTGCCCTTGCCTCTTCTGATCGGTTTTTTGACCGGTACGGCAAACATGCCGTGCTTATTGCACGCCTAGTTCCTATTATCTCATTTGATATAATTAGCTATGGGTCAGGGTTGACTGGAATGCGGTTTCTTGGGTTCTGGATCGCTACCGGAATTGGGCAACTACCCGCAACGATTTTATATTCCTATCTTGGGGATAAGGCTACTGGAACAATCAAAATTCTGTTTTGGGCTTTCGGGATTGTCATTGCGATTTTCATCGTAGCCGTACTGATTAGACGTCGCTCTAATGATACGGCGTCATCGTTTGGAGAAGGAAAAGCTTCTTTTTTATAACATATACCTCAGATCGCTGCTAGCTGCGACTAAGTCGAAAGTAATTAGAGGCTGAATACTTGGGTAAATGATTGAGGCTAGTATCCCTGATCCAAATTTGCGTGCGTAAGGAAGTAGGAAATTTCAAAATGACTCGCCCAGATCTACAAGTTTCAAATGACAATATCACTCTGGTGCCAATTACTTCTTTTGAAGGGCCAGTATTAGAGTTTAACTTCCCCTCCCTTCATATCGGTGTAGCTGAGTACAGGGAGGGACCTACAGGGTGTACTGTATTTTATTTTCCCACAGATGCGACCTCTGTGATTGATGTTCGAGGTGGAAATCCAGGCACCATCATGGGGTCAACCGCAGAAGATGGTGAAGTCTCAGCAATTGTGTTTGCAGGAGGCTCGATCTATGGGCTTGAAGCTGCCACTGGGGTCTCTGCCCAACTCCTTGCACAGCATAATTACCACGGCATTTTCAGTGTGCGTGGCGCAATTATTTATGATTACGGACCACGGCAAAATGCCATCTATCCGGATAAAAAATTGGGTCGCGCAGCACTCAAAGCCAGTCAATCCGGGATTTTTCCACTTGGAGCAAAAGGTGCCGGTCGTTCGGCAACCGTTGGGAAATTTCTAACGGAACCGTACAAATCTGAAGCTGCTGGTCAAGGTGGTGCTTTTTATCAATGGGAAAATACAAAAGTTGCTGTGTTTACTGTCGTCAATGCTGAGGGAGCGATCGCCGATAGGGAAGGTAATATTGTCAAAGGGCATTTCAATACCCAGACGGGCAAGCGATCCAGAGTCAATGCGGTCTTGAACATTCAACCTCAACTCCAGGAGCAAATAACACCTTCCGCGGAGAATACAACTTTGACTTTAATCGTGACAAACCAAAAAACTGACATTCATGTCTTACGACAATTAGCGAAATCCGTTCATAGCTCAATGAGCCGTGCTATCTATCCATTTCACGCGATTTCTGATGGCGACATCCTTTTTGCGGTGACAACCAACGAGGTTACTGAGCAACACCTCAATCCTTACCTCTTAAGCTACGTTGCTTCAGAATTGGCGTGGGAAGCTGTGTTGAGGTGTTTTGAGAACGATGCCTAGGAGAGTCCATAGATGAGCCCCAGTTGACATGTTTGGCTATCATTGACATGGCACGCCAAGCCGAATCGTCTTACACTCAAATCTCAGTTGATTAAGTCAGTAAGCAAAATGAAATCCCCTTTTTTAGTGAATCAAATATAGTGATACCGAATATTTGGAGGAATCCATGGAAATTCGTGGTGTCCGTGAATCAGAGTTGGCGAAGATGATTGACTTGCAATGCCGAGTTTTTCGACCGGATGGGCATGAACGTTACTCGCAATATGTTCACACTGATCCAAGCTATCGATACGACCAATCTCGCGTCGTGGTGGTGAACGGGGAAATTGTATCGACCCTTCGTGTCTGGAAACGCGAAATGCGAATCGGTTCTATCGCCGTGCCTATGGGAGGGATTGGAGGTGTGGGCACAGACCCTGACCATCAAGGGGCAGGTTATGCTACAGCGTTAATGAAGGATACGATTGCCTACATGCGGACGGTTGGATATGATGTTGGGGTGCTTTTTTCTGCTATCCCATGCGCATTTTATCGGAAGTTGGGGTGGGCGAGTGTGCCGTTGGCAGGCTTTCGAGTTACCCGGAGAGCGAGTATCGGGCTAGGAGAAGCGGGATGGCGTGTTGTGACTTTCGACGAAGGACGAGATATAGAGGACTGCATCGCGCTTTACGATAAGCATAACGCCCAACAAAGTGGATCACTTGTGCGCGTAAGATCTTATTGGGAAAGTGGACCCGCACGGTTACGGGATATTTTGCCGACGGTCGTTGCTCGGCGTAAGAACATGCTTGGAAGTTATCTCAACTTTCAGGTTGGCGAGAAAAGTGTCAACATCCTTGAAGTTGCCTATGACCGCACGCAACCGGCAGCCTTAACAGCATTGGTCAACCATCTACTGCAGATCTGTGAACGAGAGGACGTGGAGGAGCTCTACGGCGATATTCCGCATCGGCATCCCATGGTTGATTTACTTGTTGAGGGGACGGCGGGAGATACATTCTTAACCGGCAACTCCGCCATGATGCTATATTCTGTAAATCTTCCTGCTTTGTTCAAGCGATTTTTGCCCGAACTACAAGCCCGGTTCGACGCAGCAAATCAAACATTCGCACCGGTCTCAATCTGCTTTGCCCTGAACGATCAAGAAGTAGAGCTGCGTTTACTCGATGATGGAACGCTCCAAACCTTTGATTCGGCTGAAGCGTCGATTCGTCTAGCGTTGCCGGGGCACCTTTTTTGGCGTATACTGCTTGGTGAATCAAGTTGGAGTCAACTAGAACCGACCTTGGACCAACAGCAGATTGCGGTGGATCCGGCGATATCTTCCCTATTATCTATCCTGTTTCCACAACGGGAAGTCATTTTCTGGGGGCCAGATCATTATTGAGCCGTGGGGAACAACCACTGTTGCTCTCTGCTAAAAACAGGAGAAAAACATGAAAATTGGTGTAACACAAATCATCCTTGGAACAATGTCGCTGGACGACACACTTAATCTCTGTCAAGATGCGGGTTATGAGACAGTGGAGTTGACGTTCCGGGACGGAAAAGATCTAAATGCGGATATGAGTACTTCAGAAATTGAGAGCGTCGGTGAGAAATGCAGGGACGCAGGGATCGAAATCGGCAGCGTCATCGCTAGCTACGCAGACCGTGGAAATCTGCTCAGTCCGGACGTTGAGGAGCGGGATAGCGGCGTCAAATCCCTTGTCCGCAACCTCGAAATTGCCGGCATACTCAGTGTGAGTGGGACCCTCTTGCATCCCGGCCAGCTTACCGTTTCCGACACCTATCAATCTGTCTGGGACAATCTGATTACTATTCTGAAAGAGGTTGCTCCGATTGCTGCACAAAACAGAGCTGCAGTTGGTCTCGAAAATGTATGGAACAAATTCCTACTGAGTCCGAAAGAGATGCGTGACTTTGTCGATGAGGTTGGGAGCGAATGGGTGGGAGTCTACCTCGACACCGCTAATATGATGGCTTACGGCTATCCTGAACATTGGATCCGTGAGTTAGGGACTCGGATCTGCCGTGTTCACTTTAAGGATTTTGACCGACAGGCGCATCAGTTTGTTAATCTGCTTGATGGCGATACTGATTGGCGCACTGTGGTTCATGAACTCCGCGCGATTGGATACGATGGCCCTGTCATCCACGAAGTTGGCGGCGACCATGCCGCTCAGGTTGACCTCGCTGAACGGATGCGGAAGATCGTTTCGATGTGATCCAATTCCGTTTATCGGGTTGTCAGGTTCAACAATCGTTGCCCCCTACATTTGCGGGCCGGACACCGAATTCCGCTTCAAAGTCATGCCAAATTTCGATTGGCACATCTGCGGTGGCGGCTTCGTATGCTTCCTCAACTTGCACTTTATTAGCGGGTCCCACCATCACAATGCCGTCTACCGGCGCAGCCAAGCAGAATTGCATTGCGAGATGGCGAATGTTTACGCCGCGCTCTTGACACCATTGCCACATCATGTGCGCCCTCGGCAGGGAGCCGGGGTGGCGACGTCGCTCAGTTTCTACGTCCGGCTCCTCACCGGTTAGCGATCCCATACCGAGGGGACTTGCGAGAATAATGCCCACATCATATTGGCGAGCTAACGGCAGCGTTGTTTGGGCAACCGATTGGTCGAGAAGATTGTAGTCAAGAAATGTGAGGACGATTTCAATATGACCGGTCTCAATCGCGACCCGGTGAAACTCGTGTTGGCGGACGCCAAGACCGATATGTCGAATAGCCCCCTCCTCCTTCATCTTTAGTAGTTCATCCAGCGCGCGCCCCGGTCCCAAGGGATCTTCAATCGTGATCGGATCGTGGATAAGGACCGAATCTAAGTAATCGGTCCTGAGTTGCTTGAGGCTGTTCTCCACGCTCCGACGTGTCGTCTCCCCGGAGTAGTCTTTATCTGGACCTGGAGGACTGACCTTGGCTTGCAGATAGACTTTTTCCCGAAGACCACCGGCAAGTGCTTCACCCCAACGCTCCTCGCCATGACGGGGGTAAGTGTCTAGATAATCAATGCCCAATTCTATCGCACGATGGATAGCATCAATCGTTTCACTCTCAGAGCCTTGAACCAACCAAGCAGCCCCCAAGGCGAGCGACTTTGGTCGCATCTCGGTGCGTCCCATCCGTCGAGTTTCTAGTTCTGCCATTATCCCTCCCAATATATCACGCTGAATCTCGTGGAATGCTTTGGTATTAACGCGGCCCGGGTATTGTGACCTTGCCGTTATCCCTGCGTTGGGATTCTAAGAAACCGATCATAATCTCAACGACCTTGTGCCCGTCTCTACCTGACGATGAGGATTCTCCGCCTTCAGCGACTATGCGTACCAGTTCTTGAACGCCGGCGGGTATCCCCTCGACCTCCCACGCAGGTGCGGTTATGGGTTGAGAGCTGCCGTCCTTTTCGAGGCTCGCTTTTTCATTATCGATAAGGACGTAGCCTTCTGTGCCGACAATCTCAAGGCGGAAGTTGGGAGCAGGAGTATTCTTGGATCCGCCTGCGTAGTATCCGCGGACACCGTTTGCGAAATGGATGTAACCGCTCGCAGCGGGTTCCGTCTTGGGCTCATGTCCTCCATCCCCTCTGTATTCCCAATAATCTTCGTACCCTGCTTCCAATTCGGCGATAACCCACTCCGGGTCAGAATCTGCATAGTAGCAAATCGCATCAATAAGGTGGGTGCCGTTGCGGAATAGCATGGCACGCTTCCCGTTCAGTGTGCCGATGATATACTTTACCTCCCCGATCTCGCCGGCAGCAACAATATCTTCTTTTGTATGCCGCCATAGTGGTTGCCATCGCCGTGTATGGTCGATAGATAGGATTGTGCCGTTGCGTTCAACCGCTTCGAGCATCCGGTCGGCATCAGCGAGGTTGGTTGCCATCGGTTTCTCGCAAAAAATACCCTTCGCACCGGCATTGGCGGCATTGACCACTAGATCTGCATGCCGGTGATCAGAGGTTGCCACTGTAACAATGTCTAAGTTTTCCTGCGCCAACATCTCTTGGTGGTCTGTATAAAGCGCGATATCTGACCAATGGTCTTTCCACTGCTCCTTGAAGTCTGTGAGGGTGGTATCTAATATATCGCACGCAGCGACCAACTCTGCATTGGGCAGGCCTACCAAACCAGAGGTATGTCTGACACCGATACCTCTACATCCAATCACACCAACTCGATATTTCGCCATAATAGATTCTCCAATCTTCTTAGGTTTTACCTTCGTGAAGGTTTCGGTTATATGGTTGTATGATTCCCAAAACGTGCATCGTATTCTTCCCAAACTTCGTTGGGCAAAGGTGTGCTTGCAGCTCGCACATTTGCCTCTAACTGCTCAAGGTTCAGCGAACCGATGTTATTGCCGTGAATCCGTTCCTCTCGCAGACAGAATTGGATAGCCAACTGGAGCATATCTATACCGTTTTCTATACACCACTGCCACCTTGTCCTCGCGGGTTCAAAATCGGTACTTTCCTCCCACCGTTCTTTTGCTGCTTCTGTATCAAGGTCAATCCCTGTGAGCAAGCCGCGCAGAATCGACCAGCCATTCATCACTCCAACATCTGCTTCAGTGGCAGCGGGTAGAATCGTCTCTGCAATCGTCTGACGGATGAGGTTATAATTATTGAAGGTCAAGATGAAGTCAACATCGCCGGTAGCGATTGCCTTTAAGTGAAAATCGTGCGGTCCCATCCCGTACCCAGCGAACTTCGTCAGTCCACGGGCTTTGCATTGAAGGAGGCCGTCTAACGTTCCACCCTTTTCAAGTGTCGGCTCAATTTGAACGGGGTCGTGGATAAGCACCCCATCGAAATAGCCGATGTCCAGCCACTGTAATTGATCTTCGACATCCGCAACTGCGCGTTCAGCGGAATAATCCGGTGTGCCCTCGCCATACCCGCCCCATTCTGCTCCAGAATGGCAACAGACCCGCCCGGTGATAATCACATCCTCGCGGGGAATTTCCTGCATTGCCAGCGCTAGCTTACGCATTGAATCCCCGTAGCAGCGTGCACCATCGAAGTGATTGACACCAAGGCTGATGGCGCGTTTGATGAGAGCGACTGCATCTTCGTCGGAAACGAACCCGAACTGATTGCTGAACCCCAGCGTTCCAAATGGAACAACAGGAATACTCAGTTCGGTTCGCCCCAAGCGGCGGCGCGGTATGGATAGCGAAGCCATTATTTTCCTTCTTCCGCATCCCGTTCAAACAGCTGCAAAAGCATATCGTTCGGACCCTTGAAGAACGCCAGACGAATGCCGCCGGCACCTGCGTCGAACGGTTCTTTCTCGATAGGCACACCCTTGTCTTTCAGATCTTGGGTGTTTGCGTCTACACTGTCAACCCTGAAGGAGATATGGTGGAAGCCTTCATCTGCCTCCATCGATTTTTTCGGCATCAGTTCTAGGATCATGTCGCCAGCTTTAAGAAAGACATAGTCTTCATCGTCTTCGACAGGGAATCGCTCAATAACTTCCAATCCAAGCTTTTCGGTATAAAATTTAACAGAGCCTTCGACATCATCGGTAACAAGGGCTATCTTGTGAATCTTATGGATCATCTGAGGTTTCCTCTTGTAATGACCTAAGTTGCTAGCAGTTCATAGGTCGGGTTTCTATATTTTATATCTAAGATAATCTATCAGGGTTTGAACTAGAACAGTGGTTACCTCGATTTATAGCGCATCAATCCAATGCCACACCTGTCGCCCCGCTGGGGCTTTGAATCAGACAAGAACGCCCAACCTATGGAGATAGGGATTTACTGGTAGGTAAAGATTCATAACTTGACAGATCCCGGGCATGTTGCGCAACAGAATATGGTAAATTGAGCCAAGACTTGCGCGCTATATTCTTCGCATTGTCGATGTTGGAAAATCGATCTACAAAAATCCTGTACACGTGCGGATATAGCTTGGATATGTCTATCCAATCCGAGCGGACTTGATGATTAGCAACTAGCGTTACCTTCGGATAACTTTTTTAAAGATTTCTTCGCAGTTGTAGGATTTCAGTGTGTAGAAGGATACTCCAGCTGCACACAAATATGGGGGCGGATCATACCCATCTTCATTTTGTCTCAACTTCTACCAATCTTCGTCGTAAAAGGAGGTGCTTGGATAGCTGAAGGTTTTTCCTTCGTAGTTTTTCAAGTGGATCTCCTCATCATCGAACGACACGACGGGATCGGGGATGAGTGCGATTTTTCCACCGCCGCCGGGGGCGTCAACAACGTAGTGTGGTACACCGAGTCCAGAAATATGCCCGCGTAGTGCCGAGACAATTTCCAGTCCTGTTTTGATCGATGTGCGGAAATGGTCTGTTCCGTAAACGAGGTCTGCCTGATAGATATAGTAAGGTCTGACGCGGATTTTAAGGAGTTTTTTCATTAAATCGACCATGACTGCGGGCTCGTCGTTGACACCTCTGAGTAGGACTGTCTGATTGCCTACGGGGATACCTGCATCAACTAACATTCCACACGATTTCTCGGTTTCCGGTGTGACTTCGCGGGGGTGATTGAAGTGGGTGTTAATGTAGAAGGGGTGGTATTGCCTGAGAATTGCACATAACTCCGGCGTGATACGTTGTGGTAAAGTGACGGGAACGCGTGAACCGATCCGTATAATTTCAAGGTGCTTAATGTCACGGAGGCTGCCCACGATGTAGTCTATTTTCCGATCCGTTAACATCAATGAATCCCCACCGGAAATGATGACATCACGGATTTCGGGGTGGCTGCGAATATAGTCCAAACCCATTTCGATATTGTTGTCGGGAATGGAATCTGGATCCCCGACCTTGCGTTTTCGGGTGCAGAATCGGCAGTAGATCGGACACATGTAATTGACATAGAAAAGTACCCGATCCGGATAGCGATGCGTGACGTTGGGAACAAGACTGTCATCTTCTTCGCCTAGCGGGTCATCTTCCTCGAAGCCAGTTCTAATTAGCTCTTTGGGATCTGGAACAACCTGTTTCCAGATTGGATCTCCCGGTTCCTCGATCAGGCTCAAGTAGTAGGGGTTGATGCGGATAGGAAATACTTCGTGAACACGCTTTAGCTCGTCGAGATCAACATCGAAGATAGCGGCGAGCTTTTCAGGCGTATTGACCGTATCCCGAACGAGCGTTTTCCATTCTTCCATGAGATTTATCTACCTTTCGGGTAAAGTTATTTTTCGCTTTCTGTTGCAGGTTGGTATCCCTCGAGCGTGACTTTATTCATCCTATCACCTTGGCGGAGTTGATCGACGACCTCTAGCCCTTCGATAACGCGCCCAAAGGCGGTGTATTCGCCTTCGAGGTGCTGATACCCGTTGGGGTCTGGATTCAAGCAGATGTAGAATTGGCTGCCCGCAGAATTCGGCTGTTGTGTTCGTGCCATTGCGACAGTGCCCTTTTCATGTTTGGGCATTTTAGAGCGAAGTTCGGGGTCTTGGAATTCACCGTAGATCATCCAGCCAGGTCCTCCGGTGCCGTCACCTGCCGGATCCCCGCCTTGGATGACAAAACCAGGCACATAACGATGGAAAGCGAGTCCGTCGTAGAACCCTTGTTGGATGAGAGTTGCAAAATTATCCACTGTTTTCGGTGCGGCATCGGGGTAGAGTTCGATGGTAATCTGCCCTTTTTCTGTTTCCAGGATTGCACTGGGTTTGGATTTGTCACAACCATTGCAAGTAGTGAGGATGATAGTCCACAACCATAACAAAAATTTTGTAGTTGGCATTCGTATCTAGAAAGACTCTAAATTTTTGAGTCTTAGTTTTTCTCCTTTATGTAGAAACCGAGTTTTTAGCGAAAACCAAGTTTCTGATTCTATTTAACACGAAAAATATTTCTGCTGCATTAGACAGTTTCAGCCAGCGATTTCTCTACAATCGAAACTGCTTCGTCGACGTGCTCAGCGGTGATGTTAAGCGGTGGCAAGAAGCGAAGGACGTAATCGTTTGTACAGATCGTGATTAAGCCATTTTCGATACACTTGGCAGCGATTGCGTTGGCATCTACAGAGAGTACCAATCCACGCAGCAATCCTTTGCCGCGTACCTCTTTGATCGGGTATTGGTCTTTGAGCACCATCAATTTGGATTCCAGATAATCGCCCATTTTGACTGCATTATCGCCAAGGTTCTCATCGAGGATGGTTTTTACCGTTGCACAAGCTGCGGCGGTCACGAGCGGGTTCCCTCCGAATGTTGCCGCGTGGGTGCCGGGGACGAAACTCGCTGCGACTTCCCCTTTGGCAAGCATGGCACCAATCGGTGCTCCTCCACCGAGGGATTTTGCCATTGTGATGATGTCGGGGATAATGCCGTAACTCTGATATCCAAACAGTGGACCTAGCCTTCCCATTGCTGTCTGTACCTCGTCAAGAATGAGTACTAGATTGTGTTTATCACAGAGTTCACGCAGCCCTTCCATGTAGCCGCTCCCCGGCGTGTTGACTCCGCCTTCGGACTGGATCGCTTCGACAAGGATACCACATGTCTTTTCGCTGATTGCAGCTTCCACTGCCTGTAGGTCATCATACGGAACATAGGTGAATCCCGGAACCATTGGCTCAAATCCCTTGTGATACTTGGGTTGAGCGGTTGCGGTTATCGTTGCCATTGTGCGTCCATGGAACGAGTTATCCATGGTTATGATTTCGTGGGCATCGACTCTACCTTGGTCTTTGGTGAATTTCCGTGCGAGTTTAATCCCCGCCTCGTTGGCTTCGGCACCGCTATTACAGAAAAAGCACTGATCCATATCAGAGTTCTCTATAAGCATTTTGGCCAACCGGGCTTGCGGTTCGATGTAGTAGAGATTGGAGATATGCAGGAGTTTTCCTGCTTGTTCACGGATCGCTGCAACCACGTTGGGATGGCAATGTCCCAAACCGTTGACGGCTAAACCGCCTAGGAAATCGAGGTATTTCTTCCCATCTGCATCCCAGAGGTAAGCTCCTTCTCCCCGGACAAACGCTAGTGAGCGTTCCCCGTAGGTGTTCATAATGTACTCTGTTGCCATTGCTTTAATTTCAGCAGTTGTCATCTGGTATCCTCCTTTTAGGTCGGGCGGCTATCTGTTTGCTGATATAGCGAATCTTTTGCCCTGTGGTAATCGGTTAACTATGATAAAGCTGATGATGTTGTGCATACCCACCAAGCCGTACAAAGTCTTCGTATGCCTTTTATCTGAGATCGATATTATATCAAATATTATAAGGGAAACGTAACGGATATTCAAGATCAAAGTCATTAAGCGTGAGAAAATTTCGACTAATGAATCAAGCAGGTTAAAATGCGTATTATTTTTGATGACCTGTTTGATTCTGGTGATGGTAGCCGGGGCAAGTTACCACAGGCAGACGTGGATACCTCCGAAAGTTAGGGTTGGTGTTTGAAAGGAGACATAGATAGAAACGGCTATAATTGGCGTTTTCGATTATTTTGACGTGCTTACAAGTTTGACACAACCCAACTTCTAAATGACTTTTGATTTTCATGGTTTTTAACTAAAATCCTATTTCAATTCTTTAGTCAGTACATTGGATAATATCTCAATAAGTTCGTCGAGATGGATGTGTCGGAAAAATTCGGAAAGTCGTTTCTGCTTAGGTTTAGTTGGCAACAAGATGAAATCCTGGTGCTGCTTTTCGACCAGTTCTAGTACCTTGCGGTACGCGCGGCTTGTGACATAACCGATAATCAGTTCATAGTGCGTTTTATGTTGATTGAGGTAGGTATTGAATCGATCTGCGCTGAGTTGAATTTGAGCAGCGTTTTGAGGTAACAATTGAAAGTCGTAGTGAACCACTGCCTCCTCCGATTCAAATTCTTCGGGAACTGGACCATAGAGACCGGAGAGTGTGATTTTGTGGATGAACCTCTGATTTTCACCAAATGCGGAGCGAAGTTTGTCATTCACAATGGAATGGGTGCGTGACAGGGAATACGGCTTCTTGCCAGCGCAAGGAATCGTCAAAAGAACCCGCTTCTCTGTGGGCGGCTGATAATCTAGCGGAATTGAGAATGAGTCGGGGGTATAGTTCAGTGAGAGGACCTGTTTCGTCGGTTGAGTTGTTATACATTTGGGGAAGGAGACGACCATTTTTGACATCTTCGCTGCAAACTCATGATTGTTTTCGACGAGCCAGCTAACTGCCTCGCGAACACCGGGTGCTTTTGCGGCGTAATTGACTAGGGCTTCAAGCGAGTTGTCGGCTTCAATTGCTTGCACCATATTGTCGAGGGATTTGACTTCCATCTCGAAATTGTGGAGTGCAATTTTGGCATAATAGTAGCTTTTGTATTTTCCGGTGGAGGTACGACGATAACTTTTCGGCTCCATGAATGCTTGCTGCATCTCTTCGAGGGAAGTTTCTTGGCAAACACGACATGTACACTCCATTGAATCTAGCTCAAGGATTTTTAGTTTTTTCTGTGTGTCCGGATGTGCATAGCTCTGGCTACGTGCTGCTTGGACATAGCTGGTGCTGTCAAGGCTATCAACCCCCAAGTAAGCGAGTATTGGGGTCAAGTTGCCGGAGACCCCGAAGGCGTGGATGGGCGTTCGATCCCGTGCTGATTCAGGGATGGCGTCGAGTACACCACATATTCGTGACAACACCTCCGAGTCGTTTTCACCTCTCAGTGGTACGAGCGAACCGACGGCAAGTCCGAAGGACGGAACGTCTGCCAACCGTTCAAAAACCTGCATAACGTAGTCTTGGATATCTTCTCTGGATTGTCCATGACAACAGATGTACAGGTAAGGAGGATTCTCCATTTCTGCGAGTTTCTCCGCAACCCGAAATGCGTTCTGGAGGCTTCGATTCATACGGGTTTCTGCTTCGGAGCGAACGAGACCGGGGGGTAGTGGATAATCGAGGGAAGCGATGATGTCTCCGCCAAGAGTAAGTTGAAAGTCTAGAATATCGTCCGTCGCTGTTTCCTTGTGGATACCGAACTCTGATAGAGATAGGCCAGTGTTGTAGAGCAGTTTGAAGCCACCTGAGTCCAAAAACATGGGAGCATCATAGGGGCCGTTGGAGTCTCGGTAGCGTTCCCGCATCGATTTTTCTCTCCAATAGCCGATGGTATTGCCGGTGAGATTAAAATCGAGGAAGTGCAACACCTGTGACAGCATTGGTACGTTATGTTTCATTACGTCTTTCAGCAGGTATTTCCATATTCCACCTCCGTTTGTGTTGGTACTGGTCATGAATGCAACGACGGGGTATAAAATCGGCGTTGATAGGGGTGGAAGTGCTATTCCATTGCGCCGTAAGTGGAGTTCTCCGATCCTACCGGCCTTTCGCTGGACTGTCGTCCGATAAACTGACGTGTCGTTCATTTTAGTTCGCCTCTAAACGAGCCGCTCGCGACCCTTTCCCTTCCAACTTACGCAGTTCAGCCTCAATGGTTTTGAGTTTGGCACTTGCGTTCTGGTTTTCTATGGCTTGAGAAACTCGCGTATAGAAATAAGCAGCGCGCATTATAAACATTAGTTTATGCCAAGGTGCTAAAGTTTGTCAAACTTTTTGCTCGCCATGAAAATCTGATTGTAATGCAGAATTTAGCTTTGAAAAATAGGTATCGATGTGAGATAATGAACCTACCTGTGTTGTGATCAGGCAAAAGGCTAGAACGGCTTTTTTCCCTTTTCCGTGCGTTGGAGGTTGAAGGAGGACGATACGAAACATGCAGAAAAATATGGTATCCATTAAGGGAACGGAGATTTCCGTGCCGCCGGCGTGGGCACTGATGGAGCGTCAACTTATCCGGCTCATGGAGAAGGCTGTGGATTTGACGGCGCAGAAATACAGTCGATTAGATGGAACCCCTTATAACGTCAATGATGTCGATGATACGTATGAGGCTCATTCGTACAAGGGGCTGCTCTACGCTATTGGTGCGGATGAACGGGTGCTCGAAATTGGTCTCCAGGAATGGAATGCAATTACCCGGTTATATGACGATGGGATTGTACGTCGGGACGATGAACCGCAGCATCCAGAGTTTCGGGTGCAGCTCCACAACGAATACTATAACCTAAACGGTCCTGCGGACTGGTTTCACATGGGCGAAGGAAATCAGTCGTTTTACTCCTTTGGATTGGCAGATTCAACGCATCCGGAGAATATCCGACGTGCTAAACGATTTGCGGCGATGTATATGGCTGAGGCCCCCGAAGCTCCCAACTATGATCCAGAGTATAAAATCATTCGTTCGCCTTTCCACGGCAGCGTTGGTCCCCGGTTTCACGCTGATCTTGCAATGGCGAAGGTCCTGCTTGATCCGATTTATTATCCGGGCGGCGTTGCGCATGGGCATGCCCAGCGGTCGAATCTCTATCCGGTGATTGAGGATTTAGAAGAAAACTGGTTTGAGAACATGGAGCGGGTGGAAGAGATTCTAAAGATTTTCGATGACGTGGTTCTTAACGGCGATATTCCAGACAATTTGGCGGCTACCGCGCTGATTACCAATGCGTATCTTTACACCGGTGAGGAGAAGTATAAGCGGTGGGTCCTCGAATACACGGAAGCGTGGATGAACCGGACGCGGGCTAACAACGGGATCATTCCGGACAACGTGGGACCTACCGGGAAGATAGGCGAACAACGCAACGGTCAATGGTGGGGTGGATTTTACGGGTGGAACAGTCGCAACTCCGCCCGCAATGCGTTTCTAGCTGCGACCGTCGCTGCCGAATGTGCGCTGTTACTCACCGGCGATTTTGGTTATCTGGACCTCATCCGATCACAGATTGAGTTTTTGTTGAGTCTCGCAAAGACACGAGAGGATGGTCAGTTGCTGGTACCGACACGAATTACGCCCAACGGCTGGGAGGGGTATGAACCGAGAGGGATTCAGTGGTTGGCGCGGGTGTATCATGCCTCGATGGACACAAGGGATTATGAGCTAATCACAAGACTACGTTCCGGTGAAAGGGATAGTGATTGGAACGAGGTCGAGGTGGCAGGTGACAGGAGCAGCGGGAATCTGGAAGCGCGTTTTAACTATTACGATGGTGTAAACCCCGGTTGGCCCGAAAAGCGGTTGCAGGCGGAGTATCAGTACGTTATGACGATGTATGAGTTTATACGTTGTGATTCCCGTGATGCCGCACAGATTATTGCGGACAACCGGTGGCCTCCTAACCCTGTCGTTACCAAGGGACTCACACAGGTGACAATGGGCTCACCGCAGCCTATCTATAACGGTGGATTGTTGCGTGCGACGGTACGCTATTTCGACATGGATCTTTGCCGTCCCGGTCTTCCGAAAGATGTTTCCGTCTTAGTTGATAAATTAGAGCCTGACCGGGTGGGCATCCAGCTTGTGAATCTCAACCGAACCGAAACTCGGAATGTGATTGTGCAGGCAGGTGCTTTTGGGGAACACCAGTTCGTTGAAGTTCAGTTTAGGGCGAATGATCAAGAAGCATCATCGGAGAAGGTCGTTCCTGTTGATAGCAAGTATTTTTCAGTCGAACTCCCTCCCTCCACGGGTATTCGGTTGGAGAGTGGGATACGACGTTTTGTGAATCAACCGAGCTATGCTTTTCCTTGGCATGGTGACAGAGTGCCGATACCGTTTAAGTAGAAGAGTCATTTGTAAAATAACAAAAAAACTCGGAGTCGCGATTTGGAAGTCGTCCCTACCCTAGATCTTGTGTGGTGTGGAAGGTAGTTCCATCTCCCGGCTATTACGCTGGTGCCCAACACCCGTTTTATCAACTATCGGCTTGCGTTAAAGTGGGGTTTTTCAAATTACTTGAAGGGGAGATGGTATGGAGAGACAGACTGCGGTAAGTATTTCTGACGATGCGTTTTTTATCAACGGAAAGATCACCTATCCCGGTCGATTTTATAATGGGCATAAGGTTGAAGGACTGCTCCTCAACGCACGGATGGTACAGGGGGTCTTCGACGATCTGAATCCAGAGACTGTCGGTATGTGGGCATATCCTGACACCGGTGAGTGGGATGCAGAGCGGAACACGCGGGAGTTTCTGGAGGCAATGCCTGAATGGAGATCCTACGGTTTATTGGCATTTACAATCAATCTTCAGGGAGGCAGCCCCGAGGGCTACTCGAAGGCGCAGCCGTGGCACAATACAGGGATTGAAGCCGATGGCAGTCTGAATTCCGATTATATTGACCGGCTTACTCGCATTATCGATTGTGCTGATGAACTTGGGATGGTTGTGATTTTGGGTTATTTCTATTTTGGACAAGATGAGCGTGTCCGCGATGAAGCGGCAGTTATTCGTGCTGTGGATAATGTAACACACTGGATCTTTGATCAGGGGTATACGAATGTGCTTGTTGAGGTCAACAACGAATGCAATGTCCAGCGATATCTCCACGACATATTAAAACCGGATCGTGTACATGAGTTGATTGAACAGGTTAAGGGCATTACCCGGGATGGACGACGGCTGCTTGTCGGCACAAGTTACGGCGGGGGACGGGTTTCACTGGAGAACGTCGTGCGAACCTCAGATTTTCTGCTGATGCACGGCAACGGTGTCCGCGACCCCAACCGGATCGCCGAGATGGTTCAGCAAGCACGGCAGGTGTCCGGCTACCGAACGATGCCGATTCTGTTCAATGAGGACGATCACTTCGATTTTGATAAGCCACTTAATAACTTTTTTGCAGCAATCGGTGAGTATGCGTCGTGGGGATATTTCGATCCGGGCGAAAATAACTACTGCGATGGTTACCAAAGTGTGCCGGTGCGGTGGGGACTCAATACAGAACGTAAGAGAGCTTTCTTTGAGAAGGTCCGGGAAGTCGCCGGAGATAGCACTTAAATGGTTGTCGATCTATTTTGGTGCTAATCTTAACAACATGGGAGAACAGTATGAGATTTGGCGTTTGTGCTCCGCTCGAAAAGATTGATAGGCTCGCAGCGGTTGGCTATGATTACATTGAATTGGGAGTGAGAAATGCGCTCATTCCAGAAGCAAGCGATGCGGAATTTCAGAAGATTCAGGAACGTGTGGCACAGGCAACTTTGAAGCCCGAAGCCTATTCAGGTTTTATTCCGGGCGATTTGCGCGTCGTTGGGAGCGCGGTTGATTTCTCGCGGCTGTCACGCTATGTCGAAACCGCATGTCGTCGAGCGAAGGGGATTGGTGGGGAGATTATCGTCTATGGCAGCAGCGGTTCTCGTAATCTTGAGGACGGTTATTCGGAAGCGAGAGCGTTAGATCAGATTGCGGAATTTCTGGACATGGCTGCAGATCACGCTGAAGCGAACGATATTACAATCGTAATTGAGCCGATTTGCCATAGAGAGGGGAATATCCTCCGCACTGTTGCTGATGGGTTGGAGATGGCGCAACGGGTTAATCGGGAAGGGATTCAGCTGCTAGCAGACCTTTACCATGTCTGGCAAGAGGATGAGCCGATGCAAAATATCGTAGACGCGGCGGAGTGGTTGGCGCATGTCCACATCGCCGAGCCGGCGAAGCGGTCGTATCCGGGCAATGATGACTTCGATTTCGAGGAGTTTTTTACTGCACTTGAGGGGGCTGGTTATGATGGGCGTGTTTCATGCGAGTGTAGTTTTGACGATTTCGATGCTGATGTGGAGACTGCGCTCCGAACGATGAAAGCGTATGTCTAGACCGATTTTCTTTGTTAGGTGTATATGGTTTCATCGGTGATACTATCGCGAAGTTTCAACCTGTATTTTTAACCTTGGTTATGGACACGATTCAAGGACGAGTCATTCGAGCTAGAACTAGCTTCTATGATGTTCAAGATGGCGGAGCGGTACTTCGTTGTCAGCTGCGGGGACGTGTCAAGCGTGCCCAGAGATCTGCAGCGGGGCGGCAGATCTACGCGGATCCTGTCGCCGTCGGCGATGAGGTCATCGTAACACCGCTCGACAATGACGAGGGGGTTATTGAGGAGATTTTGCCGCGTCGAACAAAATTTTCGCGCAGATACCCCGGCAAGCGTGATGCCATCGAACAGATTGTCGTTGCAAATGTAGATCAAGTGGTTACTGTTCTCTCAACTCGTCTGCCTGATCTCAATTATCGTTTCTTGGATCGATTCCTAATTTTAGCGGAAGTGGGAGAGATCAATGCGGTAGTCTGCATAAATAAAGTTGATCTCATTGATGCAGTAGAAGAACGAAAATTGGGTTCAATCCTGAACGCTTACGAGCAACTTGGGTATCCGGTAATTTTTACAAGTATCAATTATCCACAGAGCATTGAAGCCTTTCGGGAGGCACTACGAAATAAGTTTAGCGTCATCGTAGGTGCGTCAGGCGTGGGGAAGTCAAGTCTACTGAATGCGGTCCAACCGGGACTGGGCTTGCGTGTGGGTGAAGTGGGACTGAAGACAGGGAAGGGTAGACATACAACAACACTGGTGGAACTTTTCTGCTTGGATTTTGGCGGTCAGGTGGCAGATACGCCCGGCATTCGAGAGGTTGGCTTGTGGGGCGTGGATACAGAGAATATCGATCTCTATTTCCCGGAGATGGAAAGTTATCTTGGCAAATGCAAATACACAGATTGTGTGCATCTGTCTGAGCCGGGGTGTGCGGTTACCGAGGCGGTCAACGTCGGTGAAATTAGCGACGTTCGCTATCTAAGTTATGTTTCGCTGAGAAACGAGGAGAATATTGAGGGCTCGTCCTCCATTCCATAATATCGTTCTTCTTCATGTTTATCGGCGAAGTGATCAAGAGTCATGTTTCGGAGGAGCGCATCCGTTAAAACGATTCATCGCTGTTTGAACATCCTCTACTACAAACGTCTCAATCGCATCAGCTGCACAGGGAACTGCCCAATTGATATCTTCTCTCTCGGCAGCAGAAAATTGGTTGAGAACATGATCCATCCAATCTCCTTCCACCTTTCCGATCCCCACACGCAAACGCGCGAAATCCTGCGTACCAAGGTGATGGATAATTGACTTCATTCCGTTATGTCCACCGTCGCTTCCCGCCTTTCTCATCCGTAGCACACCGATGTCTAGGTTTAGGTCATCATAAACTACGCACAGATCATGCGGGAAGATGCCAAACTTCTGAACGAGCATGTTGACAGCTTGTCCGCTATTGTTCATATAGGTCATCGGTTTGGCAAGGATAACCTCGGAGTCGTGCCATTCTGTTCGAGCGACAAGCGATTTACACAAGGGCACTAACTGATCTAGCTGCAATCTTAGAAGCAGTTCATTGACAACCCAAAATCCGAGATTATGCTTGGTATTTTCGTATTGGGCCCCGGGGTTTCCGAGTCCAACAATTAGCTTTCTTGGGGTGGACATGATGGGTATCTAGTGTTAGGAAGCTTCTGGAGGGGTCATTCAATTGTGAGAAATAGCGTTAATTATCTGTTTCCTGCCCGCTAGCTTGATCCACTCCCACCGTCTCGGCTTCTACCGGTTCAACTCCCGTCGATTCTGGTTCCGTTAATTCCGCTTGTCTACTTACCACTTCCAAGTCCAATGAAAGTCTCAGCGGCTTTGAGATATCGATATGCCCTCCTATCGTATCCGTCTCAAGCCCCTCAATAAGGATCTGTACCTTTCTGATCTCATCGGGGAAATTTACTTTAACGGTTCGCAGAATTGCAGCTACAGTGAGGGCTTCGCTAGTGGTCCCGCCGATATGTCCGTCTTTGAGATGGTGTGAAAAATCTAAATATGCTGTAGATTGTTCATCGACATACACTTCATGGAGCAGTGTACCACTGGGAATAATTTGATATAAGCCGCTGATGGAGTGGCTGAGGAGTGCGGTGATAGTTTGTTTGAGGCGTTCAGTGACGTCTTGGGATAGGTTTAGCTCCCGTTCTTCACCGGCGAGCCTGAGCGAGTTGATGTCAAAGAAAAAGAGGGTACATTTCTGGACTTGGCTTTCTGTTGGCTCAGAGATAACTATAGGTGAAGGGGGCGGAGCCGGCGTTGGATCATTCTGTTTAGAATCACACGATATAAAAAGCAGTACGCTAGTGATAGTAATTGCGAGAGTGACCGTTGAAGTCGCAATCTGCTGAACCCACTTGGTTTTCAGATTTACGTGCACCACGCTATCTACCATTTGCAGCTTCCTCCCCCCGATCCGATTCTGCGATATACGTTTGGATTGACTGCACTATTCCTGTTGCGAGGGAGGCAAGGTTGTCGGAATCAATGAGTCGTGCTTCATCGACTGCATTGGATAGATAACCGATTTCAATAAGGACTGCCGGCATGTAGACTGCTGATAGCGTTGCCAGCGGTAGCTCAGTTAGGGGAATTGGCGCAGGCGAAAGTTTTTCTAATTCTGCCCGGAGAATTGTAGCGAACTTCCTACTCGGTATCAGAAAGTCTTCTTGGGCGAGAGTTTCGATAGTGATGCTACGTTGTAAAGTATTCTCTGAACTGGTAGGTGGACGGTCTAATTGGGTGGTGCCCCAGGAATTACTAACATAGAGGTGGATACCGGCTGCGCGGTGCGAAAAAGAGGCGTTGCAGTGCAGGCTCAGAAAAAGTTTCCCTTGGTTATTTTGTGCAATATCTATTCGCTCGCTTGGTCGTCGTTCAAAATCTGCGTCGCGTGTCAGTAGGACCGCCACTTGATTCTGATGGGCTACCTCCTGAATCTTTTTGGCGAGGTCAAGGACAATATCTTTCTCTGCCCGCATTGTACTGCCGTGATAACCTGTATCGGCACCGCCGTGTCCGGGATCGAGGATTACTAGGAATTTTGCTGTGCCTTTCGTAGTTGCAGGAGCAGAGAGATCGGGGAGCGGCGCGGTTTTTTCGGTAATGTGTATCGTCTGTATCACGGGGTTATGAGTTACCCGAAAATCGTATAACTTGGGGAGCAGATCGGTAAAAAATGTGAGGGGCAGCATCAATTGTCCCTCAATGATCAGTGGGGGATGTGAGAGCGACAGTTTTGTTTCGTCTGAATCGGTGCTGGCAGACAGTGATCCAACTCGTAGAAGGAGCTGCTTCTCTTTGAGGTTTAAGGTGAGTCGCTTCGTCAGAGAACTGTACTGTTGCTTCATCCCCGGATCAAATGCTTCCCGCAAGGTCTGAACTGGCAGATACAATCCGCCAGCCTGCTCAATAATCTGTGCTTGAGCGAGGGACTTGCCGCTTCCATCAACAAAACGGATGAGCGAGGATTGAGCGTAGCTATAGCTGATACAACTTGATAACAGAATAGCAATAGATAGAATGGATTGACGCACCATTAAGCACCTGACTACAAGATTGTAGTGACGCGTTTCCGATAGTCGGGCTAGACTGCGTCTAGACCTATCGGGAGGTTAATTCACTTATCGCGGTTGATTCTGATGGTCTATTGGTAGTGTATATAGAGGAATTACGGTGTTTATCAAACTGCCTAAAATAGTAGCAACCTTACGGGTAACGCGCCCCACACCTATTCCTCATCCTCCTCGTCATCATCACTGCGGCGAGAGATGACTTCTGGTTCCGCGTCCTCGTCGATTGCAGCTTCTTCTTCAAGTCCTTCCTCTTCCTCGGGCTCTTCTTCGATTCTCGGCGGTACAACAGCGACGATCCGCGTATTCGGGTCATCTATAATTTCAATGTCTTCAGGCAGAGAAACATCATCTACAGAGAGTCTATCGTCAATTTCCAATCCG
Organism: Candidatus Poribacteria bacterium; assembly: GCA_965208425.1. GTDB lineage: Bacteria > Poribacteria > WGA-4E > WGA-4E > PCPOR2b > PCPOR2b. Next base: position 2,984,801 of record OZ242335.1, read on the forward strand.
CTGATATCCACCTCAATTTCTTCAGGTAGAAGGGTTGGGAGGCAGTGTAACGTTAGTTGTCGATGCGGAAACTCAAGGATTCCGCCCTCTTGGATTCCCGGAGCAGATCCAATTAATGTGATTGGTACCGCAGAGGTAATCGGTTCATCCATTGAGATGCGCAGGAGATCGGTGTGAAGCAGTTGGTTACTCACCGGATCCCTCTGAACTTCTTTCACCATAACGTTTTCAGTGCCGTGATCTACAATTTCCAAATTGATAAAAGCGTTCTCGCCGTAGTTGTGCAGGAAATCCTGAAATCCTCGTGCATCGATCTGGATGGGGATAACCTCATTCTTGCGACCATACAGGACTCCCGGAAGATTCCCTGCACGTCGCATGCCACGTGCGGCACCTTTACCAGATTCCTCCCTTTTTTGAGCTTCAAGTTTGACTTGTTGCATGTTATATTCCTCCAAAACAAAAGAAAGCCGTAGCTGCAATGATAGCTACGGCCTATTAAAATGCTGGGCGGGTAGGGATCGAACCTACGCATGCGGGTGCCAAAGACCCGTGCCTTACCGCTTGGCGACCGCCCATCAAGAGATACGCACTCCCATGTTACTCATGGGGGTTGCAGTGCAAAAAGCGAAGTCGTTCTCGAAATTCGCAGCAGCAAACTCCGCTTGGGCTTGGTTTTGCATGAACGCAAACACGGTTGCGCCACTCCCTGACATGAGCACCCCACAGCTGCTTGGGCATTCGTTGAGTTTGGTTTTTATCTCAGCGACAGCGGGGTATTCCGAGAGAACAGGTACTTCTAAGCCGTTATAGAGATGGCGCACGATGTTGAAAAAATCGCCATTCTGCAAACAACGAGTCAGCATTGTAACATTTTTTTTAGGTCTAGTCAATGATAAATTGATTTGCTGATAAACCCAAGCGGTAGAAATTTCAAAGCCCGGATTTACCAGCAGTACCCACGGTTCTTCTAGTGTGGGTAATGGTGTTAAGATTTCACCGATGCCGCCTCCGAGCGCGGCACCTCCCAGTATACAAAAAGGCACATCCGCACCAAGTTGTACACCCAACTGCATTAGATCTGACTGTGCCAAACCGATATCAAAAAGGGTATTCATTCCGCAAAGTACCGCAGCGGCATCTGCGCTACCTCCGCCTAGTCCCGCCGCGACCGGTATCCGTTTAAGGATCGTAATATCGACACCGCTCAGATCGGGCATATCATCGAGCAGCATCTTTGCGGCACGGTAAGCAAGGTTACGTGGGTCGCACGGCACATGTGGGTGTTCGCAGTGCACTGTGATCTGTCTATCGGTGCGTTTGCGGAGGTAGATGTCGTCATGCAGTCCGATAGAATGGAAGATTGTTTCGATTTCGTGATACCCGTCCGGGCGTTTTTCAATAACATCGAGGTACAGATTAATCTTTCCGTGCGCGTGCACGCGCAAGTCAAAATCTGTCATGCTACTCCCTCAATAATTGGCGCTGTGTCCCCTGCTGTAAAAACCGCTCAAACTCAAACTTACTGTCGTTGATATCAAGGTTGATTTCGGGTTTTATAATTTTCAGTTCGACCTGCGTCTTTTCGATGGGGCGTTCTATCTCAATTTTATGAGGGCGCAATATACCACCGACCTCCCGATAGTCTGAGAATTTTGCCTGCTGAATGGTTGTGCCGTCGGTATCACGCACCTCCCAATCGCTGACCTGTGGTTCGGCATCACGCACAAAGATCGTAATCTGCTCAATCTGACCTGCGGCGATACCGGGACGCCTCACCACAAATTTCGCGCCGGAATGTGCTAGGGAGAGCTCGGCGGTTCGCCCATCAAGGAAGGGATTGGCGAAAATAGCGCTCCGTACGTCGGAAACCCGCAGGTCTATTCCAAAAATTTCTTGGAGCACCTGATCTTCCAACGGTTCAAAAATGACCTCTTCTTCGTTGACGAAATAAAGCAGAAACTGGTTTCGCGCAGCTATAGCAACCACCCGCGGTTCATTCAGGGGGCCCATCGCTTGAATGTGAAGCAGGTCGCCGTCTGTCTCGGATTTCTTGTACCAGAGGGATTCTCGGACTTCTTCTTTTTTGCCCTCTTCCTCAATAGTCACAATTAGCTGCAGTATTCTTAAGGTCGAAGTCAGATCGTAACTCAACTGAAGTTCTTCGAGAATTGGATTCAACTTTTCGGCGTCGGCGGGGGATAGCTGAAAAGTTGTCGTTGCACTGCCGCAGCCGTTGATCATAACCAGAACGCACAGCACGACTGGTAAGAGGTAGGAAGCTAAAGCGCGATGGATTGGGTTTAAGAAACCGTGTGTTGCACGTCGGATTCCGATTCTTGGGCCTGCGGAACGGAGGGATGGAACGTGCGGCAAAGTAGACGGGTTTCTAAGGTTCATGTGATCGTCCTTGGGTGTCAATGCTTAAAATCTGCCACCCATTTCTGGATTCAATCAAAGCAAAAGACAACTTACCTGAAAGCGTTAAAGGTGAGTTTCCCGCGGAAGTCAGGACAGCAGCATAATCTGCGTGAACCGTTGCGGTTCGGGTTTTGTCTTGAACGCGTAGTCTTTGCAATGAAAAATCGATCTGTCTATATCTTCGGAATACCTCCGTCATCTTCTCTCGCAGCTGCTTGTAATTTTCGCCATCTCTTGAATAGTTGGGCGATATGGTTGCCATCAATGCGGGTAAATCGCGACTGGTGTAAGCGGAGGCATATCTTTGGATAACGGCTTCAACGGGGTCTTGTGGACTGGGTGCGACCTCTATCTCAGCACGGGCAAATTCCTCGGTGGCCAATGCAGAGGAATCCGATGACGACGCAGGTGCGTTGGATTCTAGTGCAAAAATTTCATCAAGCATCTGTTCACTAGCGTCATCTTGGCTTGGTGTCCTTGATGCAACTTCGTCTTTCTTTTCAAGTCCATAAATCTCGATTTCGGTGAGACGAATTGTTCCGCGCATAGACCGGAGGCGGATGCGACTGAGCATTCCGCGGGTGTAGCCGATCGAACGCCTTTTGGCGTAGGTTTCTGTGTCATTTGTCAGGCGAATAAGGAGACGAATCTTTGGGGTGCGTACCGGTTTAAAACGTACGACAACTCGTCCCTCTTTGTTGTTGCGGATGCTGTTGTGTTGGTCTCCAATTTTCTTCCCGATCCGATCTACGTGTTTCCACCCGTTTGCGTGTGGCGTCCAATATTGCACTGCAAAATCGCTGATGCCGTACTGGCTAGCGGGATACTTCTCCGAATCGATGGTATGGACGATGACACGGGTTACCAGTTCCTCCTCTGCGAACTGAATAACCGCCCACCCTACCGCCGATGGGGCGATACCTTCTATTCCACCGCTGTAAAGGTCTCTGCTATTGTAATCTATCTGGTTCGGACTTTCGCTTGGACGTGTTGGGTTACCTCCTCGGCTGAAGACCGTTAGCTGCTCACGTTCTCCGGGCTCTATGTATCCACCGTATTCGTATTCGCCATCAAACTTCGATTCCCAGCCCTCACCCTGATCCCAATCTTCAGAGTTGACAATTCCGTTTGTCAAGGTTGAGGCGGGATGATTGGGGTTATCTTTAGAGACATAAATCCTTCCTCCACTTTCAGGGAGCGCATAGTTGACAAGTTGTTTGTCAATTTCGCTTTCCTCAACAAAAACTTGCTTGAATGATTGTTGGCAGCCGCAGATTAACGACAGGTATGCAAGAATGAAAGTTACGATTGTAAGATTCTTCATGGTTTTTTCGTGGCGGAACCCTCGAATTGATTTATGGGTATAGAGCCGATCCTCGATCGATATTTGGGTGGCAACACATGGATCTCAATCGAAATACATGATTACGGCATACGGAGTATGCCTACTACCATATACAACCTCTGTTAGAGTTTCTCAACTATATCTACCGTCTTGGCAACGATCAGGTCCTCAATTTCTTTGGCAAACGGGGCAGGACGTAAGAAGTAGAAGTGAGAGCCATCCACTTCATATCCCCCAAGGTCGTAGGTCTCCTTGCTCGGCACGTAGGCGATTAAGCCGTTGCTGTAAGCGACTGTAATCGTTGTTGCAGGTTGGAGCGCACTTTTGATGTGTAGACCTATTTCTGTTAACACCTCACCGCCGAGAAAGACTGCGCGTAGTGCTTCGTTAAAATGCACCACCTGAATCTCTTGCGGGCAGCTGGTAGGCAATCCGCCTGCTTCAGATAGCTTGAGCATTTCGGATGCCCAGTGTTTGATGAGTGGATTGACGTGGTTTTCTTCCTTATCACGGAAGGTTGCATCATCGGGTAGTTCCGCATAGGGTAGGTGATGAAAATCACTCGTGACGGATAACTCTTCAGCATTCACTGGTGTTGTATTTTGTTGGGACTGCATCACCTCATCCGCGATCTCTCGGGAGGCGGCCTCTAGCACTTCAAGGGATGGTGTGTTAAATCCACTGTTTTCGCCCTTAAACCATGGACGGCTGTTTCCTGCGCAGCCTGTCGCGAAGAATGCGGGTGCATCGGTTTGTTCGCTCAACGCGCGGCATAGAAAGCCGGGGTAATCCCCGCCGAGCATGTATCCGCCTCGGCTGGTTGGATGGCATCCGAAGATTGTCATGCTGCCGATCAACTTTTCGTTGGTGTTGCTGAACCAGAGGGTGTCCAGATCTCGATCCATCGCTCCCTCCGGATTGGGCGCGAATAGAACACCGCCCTCTCCGTCCGGTAGACGGCGACTGACACCAAAGTCAGAGTGTCCTCTGGAAAACCCCACCGTTCCTTCAACTTGCCGATTTTTTGCTGCAACTGAGACTTGGACAAGTTGGTTCAGGAGAAATTCTGCGTAGCCCTTCTCAACCTCGCCCGGCATTGCCATCGGATAGAAGAACGGGGCGCAATGCGTATGGGTCGCCGTTAAAACGACCTGTCGAGGTAGCAAGCCGGTAGATTCCGCGATTCGATTCTTTGCTGCTGCTGCGTATGCAAGATCGTATCCGATGAGATCCGCCGTCAGAATTAGTACCTCGTCCGTGTTCCCTGTGATAGAGATTGCCCCTGCGATTAGTGACTGATAGGCACCTTCGGATCTACGGTCGCGGTTTCCGTAACCCGTCATCCAAACGGGGTGCTGGGGGGTTATGTCGATGCTCGCAATACCGATCTTTGTCATGAATTTCCTCGCTTCATACGTTGTCTCCCCCGTCACAAGTTGTGGGGCAGCGAATTTTCCTTTTGCACTCACTCATTTTACCATAATCGAGGATACCAGACAAGTATGAAGCGGACAGGAGAGGTGGAAATACCGAGAATCTGCTTATGATATTGCACAGGAGATAAAAAATCGGGTATACTAAATAAACGTAAATTATGGTGAATTAGATAAATAAGTAGACATTAATAGTAGTAGGCACACTCCGTGTGCCGCAACTCTGCGACCCCCGATCTATCAGGGCTCGTTCATAGTGCTCCATTAATTCTAAAATCTACCATAAAACAAATTTTGTAAGTTTAGGACTTACGCAGCTGGGAGTTGGGCAGGCACAAGTTTCTTAATCCCGATTTATCGGGGACCTGTCCCTACATTAGATTGGTCCCTGTAGGGGCAACCCTTGTGGTTGCCCTTGCTACTGAAGTGCGTAAGACCTAGCTGTTAATAGGTAGGAGAGATAAATGACACCGAAAACGATGTTTGAAAAAATTTGGGATGCACACATCGTCCACGAAATACCGGGCGAAACAACGATTCTCTATATTGATACGCATCTCGTTCATGAAATTACCTCTGCCCAAGCGTTTGAAGGACTCCGGCTCACGGGACGAAAGGTGCGCCGCCCGGATCTGACTTTTGCTACGATGGATCACAATGTGCCAACCACGGATCGAACCCTTCCAATCTTGGATGAGATTGCTGCCAAGCAGATGGAGGTATTGGCACAGAATTGTGCTGAGACAGGCATTACTTTATATGACCTGCATAGTCCTAATCAGGGGATCGTTCATGTGATTGGACCCGAACTCGGTATCACGCAACCGGGGAAGACGATCGTTTGTGGGGACAGCCATACTTCAACGCATGGGGCGTTGGGCGCGCTTGCTATCGGTATTGGGACGAGTGAGGTGGAGCATGTCCTGGCGACGCAATGCCTCTTGCAGCAGCGTCCGCAGACCTTCAAGATCGAGGTTGACGGAAAGTTGGGGCGCGGGGTTACTGCGAAGGACATTATTCTGGGGATTATCGGCAGGATCGGTACCGCTGGCGGAACTGGCTCGGTGGTTGAATACACTGGATCTGCCATTCGGGAATTGAGCGTTGAGGAACGGATGACGGTTTGCAATATGTCCATTGAAGCGGGTGCGCGTGCCGGCATGATTGCGCCCGATGACAAAACCTACGAATATCTTGCAGGGCGGGAATTCTGTCCGCAGGGTGAGGCGTTTGATAGGGCGGTCGAAAGGTGGAAACAGTTGCCGACAGATGAGGGGGCGGTCTACGACAAGTCGATTGCGATTGACGCTGCAACCCTTGCACCGCAAGTGACGTGGGGGACGAATCCGGGGATGGTGACTGAGGTGACGGGGCAGGTGCCCGACCCGGATCGGATGCCGACGCAGGATGAGAAACAGTCAGCGGAGCACGCATTGGCATATATGGACCTGAAGCCGCTAACACCGATTGAGGAGATTCAGATCGATAAGGTATTCATCGGGAGTTGTACCAATTCTCGGATTGATGATCTCCGTGTTGCTGCTGAGGTTGCCAAGGGACGCAAGGTTGCCCTGACGGTGAACGCGCTTGTCGTGCCGGGGTCACAGGCGGTCAAGCGACAGGCAGAAGCGGAGGGCTTGGACGAAATTTTCCGCGCGGCGGGGTTTGAATGGCGTGAGGCTGGCTGTAGTATGTGCCTCGGTATGAATCCAGATATCTTGATGCCGGGTGAGCGGTGCGCGAGCACGTCGAATCGGAACTTTGAGGGCAGACAGGGCAAGGGTGGACGGACGCATCTTGTCAGTCCGCAGATGGCTGCGGGGGCTGCGATTGCTGGGCATTTTGTGGATATTCGGAAGTGGGAGTAGTGCAAGATGAGTTAAACTATGTCTCCTCGACGCCCCTACCGTTTTGGTGCCTCCAGCTAAGGTTGTTTGAGGAGTGCTCATAATTATTGGGACAACCGCACGAAAAGGAGCAATAATATGGCAATTGCGAAGATTCTCGAACATGGACAGATAACCATTCCTAAATCAATCCGAGAGAATTTAGGGCTTAAGAAAGGTGATGTCGTAGATGCACGAATTGAAGGTGATTGCGTCGTGATTACGCCCAGAAAGTTGGTGGCATCGGAAGACTGGGAGAAACTTCTGTAACTGATGCACAGCGTCCACGAACAAAATAGGGGTATCAGTGAAGAAGAAGTCTATCACGATGTTGAACGTGCAGTTGCTGAACTCCGACAAGAAGAACATGATAAACAGAAGAAAACTGCATGTCGTCCTTGATAGTGTTGTTGCCGTGAGTGCTTTTCTTACCGAAGGATTGACAGCAGATTTGGTGTCTCAGTCTTTTGACCGTGGGGCAGATTATGTGTGAAAGGTGAAATTACGCGGTGAAAAGGCGGAATTGGAAGCTGAAGGATACTCTGTTATTGAGTAGACGCAATACATTGACATCTGGGCAAATGATAATTACCTCCAATTGCAGATGGCTGCGGGGGCTGCGATCGCTGGGCATTTTGTGGATATTCGGAAGTGGGAGTAATCACGTATTGATTCCTCTATTCAGGGGATAATCGGGTTTGTGGTGGAGATTTCCATTCTTATAAGCTAGATATGCTCATTTCATGGATTGCCGAATAAATTTATCTGCTCATCGGTGAAAGTCTCACCACGTCTAGCAAGTTCGTCCTGAGCTGCGGTATCACCTTGTCTAGCAGCCTTGCGGAACCATTCGACCGCCGCTTCATTGTCTTGGACGATGCCTCTACCACTGACATACATCACACCAAGTTTATACTGGGCTTTAGGATAGCCTTTTCGATGATTGGCATAACCTTGTTGGGCGGCTTCTTGATACCATTTGACTGCTTCCACATCGTCTTGAGGGACGCCCGTACCCTCTTCATACATCTCGCCAAGTCTGTACTGGGCTTGTTGAGCAGCTTGCCAATCAGTAGAATAACGCTGTTGGGCCGCTTTTCGATACCATTTAACCGCATCTACATCGTCTTGAGGGATACCCCTGCCATTGGCATACATGATTCCAAGAAGTAGTTGGTCAACAGTAGACCCAAATTTAACGATATCGCTATACCACTTGAACGCTTCTTCATCGTCCGGCCCAATGCCTCGGCCCGCATCATACATCTCGCTAAGTTTTTGCCAGTATTTGGCACTCCGCTGTTGTGCGGCTTTTCGATACCATTTGACTGCCTCTTCATCGTTCTGCTCTACTCCTTTGCCATATTCATATATCTCGCCAAGTTTATACTGAGCTGTGATATGTCTCTGTTGCGCGGCTTTACGATACCATTCAATTGCCTTCCTACTGTCCTGTTCGACTCCACTGCCCTCTTCATACATCCTACCAAGCGTATATAGAGCTCCGTGCAATCCCCTGTCAGCGGCTTTCTGATACCATTCAATTGCTTTTTTACTGTTCTGTTGAACCCCTCTGCCCTCTTCATATATCTTGCCAAGTTTGTACTGGGCTTCAGCATGTCCTTGTTCAGCAGCTTTGCGATACCACTTGATTGCCTCTATCTTATAGTCTTCGGATTCACTATAGTCTCTGAGGCAGACTTCAATATCTTCAGCCATTTCAATATTTTCATACATTTCGCCAAGTTTGTACTGTGCTTCAGCATGTCCTTGTTCAGCAGCTTCGATATACCAATAGAGTGCCTCTGCCTTATAGACTTCGCTACAGTCCCAGTAGTCTTCAATGAAGTATCTGACATCACTATCTTTGCCTTCATATATTTCACCAAGCCTGTACTGTGCTTCGGCATGCCCTTGCTTTGCGGCTTGGTGATACCATTGGAATGCTTCCCGGTCATGCCCACTATCGTCACACATTTGGGCAAGGGTATATTGTGCTCCGGCATGTCCTTGTTCTGCGGCTTTGTGACGCCATTTGGCCGCTTCACTGCTATCAGAAACACCCGTACCACTTTCATACATATTGCCTACCCGGAACTGTGCCGCAGCATGTCCTTGTTGGGCAGCATCGCGATAATAGTCGAACGCCGCTCTACTAGACCGAGAACCTCCTTTACCAGTTGCCCACATTTCGCCAAGACGGAACTGGGCCTCGGCATCGCCTTGGCGGGCACGTGGAAACAATTCCGATCGTTCTTCCTTTTCTGCTTCAATCTGTTTTTCATATTCCCTAAGTACCTTCAACGCCGCGCTACTTGAGCTACCTTCAAGATATCCAACCGCCATCTGCACGATAAACCCTGGGTTAAATCCACTATTTTCCTTGTCTAGGAGGTGGCTCTTGTCTAGAAGGTATCGGATAAGAGGAAGAAATTGATCGAGCGAATCAGGATAAATTTGGGGTTGGACAAACAGTTGTTGAATCGCTTTGTTCCTTAGATTTGAGTGGATTGATTTTATCCGCGGTTCAAGATAAGCATAAAATTTACCGTTGAGCTTCCTTAGCTGGTCGGTGGTTTGTCTATCAGGTTTCTTGGTAGCTGCCTCTATAATTGTCTGAAGATTGGTGCTTTCTTCTTTTCCTCTCAAAAGGGCGTGGCAGTTTCCACAGAGGGTCATGCCGTTGTCAATCTCGGTGGCGAAGTCAGGATATTTTTCTAACGGTTTGATATGGTGTATATGAAGGTTGAGATGTACTCCACAGACACGACAGGCATCTCCATCGCGCTTTCTGACATCTAGTTTCCACCGTTTATATTCTGGTGATTTGCGAATATCTTGCATAAGGTTTGCCCATTTCATAAGGGGATAACAATCGTTATCCTAGACTTGCTTCTGATTGAATCATTTTCAAATCTGTTTACGTGAATCAACAATCCGCAGCAGATGACTCGCCAAAATTATCATTTCAACCGCTTCTTCTGCGGTAACATTAACATTTCGATGACCGCTGGGATTTTTATAAGAGCCAATCGCTCCTGCAAACAGATCGGATCTAGCCTGTCTTTCTGAGTTTTGCTGATTGAAATCAGTTAAATTACCCGTTTGGACATGAAACGCTTTACGCATCAGATCAACCCCATAATCCGCGTTAGTATAGCCTCCGGCTTGGCGGACGGCGATTTCGACATCTTTGAATCCTTGAAAAACCGCAATATCATAGTCGCCTCGTAAGAATGTAGCCCATACTTTTTGGGCGATAATGGGATGAAGTTGGCGTTGAGGTAAAAGGTTTGCTTTACGATAAGCCTCTAAGGCCTCGGGTGTTTCGATTGTTTTCCCTCGTCTCGTAACGAAGTATGTGAGTACCATACCTAGCGACCGTATGCCTGATAAGCTAGTTGGTTTTGGGGCAACAAATCCTTCCCTGTCCAACCACTGCCAAGCTTCCATAAGTGCAAAGAGAATCGCATCGTCATGTCTGGGTGGGTATTTTTGACGCAATTCTGTCCTAGTTTCAAAGGAACGTGACATGGAATCAAATGATATAACATTTTCTAGGATTATATCTGCCTTTGCCTCTAAGGATACTAATAGTGGCCCGGCGAGTTCCTCGGGTTCAAGGCTTAACAAAGATTCTGCATCTGGAAGCATCTCAAATAGTTTTGGGAACATTGTTGCTGTCTTTTATCGTTTTTTGCGTGTCAGATTGTTCGGTGATTTTTCGATACTACTTAGCTGCCTCCACATCGTCCTGAGAGATGCCCTTACCATTGTGATACATCCAATCAAGATTATCTTGGGCTGCGGAATAGCCACTCTCAGCAGCTTTACGATACCATTTCACCGCTTCCCCATCGTTCTGAGAGACACCTCTGCCGTGTTGGTACATCCAACCAAGATTATCTTGGGCTTTGGCAAGATTGCCCTCCTCAGCAGCTTTTCGATACCATTTCACCGCCTCCGAATCACTTTGTGGAACACCTCTGCCGTGCTGATGCATCCAACCGAGGTTGTCTTGGGCTATGGCATAACCTTGTTTGGCAGCCTTTCGATACCATCTAACCGCTTCTGCATCGTTTTGGGGGACCCCCTTACCGTTTTGATACATCCAACCGAGGTCATTTTGGGCTGCGGGATTGCCACCTTCGGCGAGTTGTTGCAATTGTGCTAATGTTTCTGTTTTCAGTGTTTGTCCTTCGGCTTCAATCTGTAGGTGTGTTGATGATGTGTGGTCATCTGGCATGAGAATTTTCCTTAACGCTCATGTAAAGAATGAGTGCAACAGAAACCGCAGACGTGGGAGGGGCATCCCTGTCCCGATACGGCCCCATCCTTCTCCCCTGCTTGCGGGGGGGACTAAGGGGGAGGTGAATTAAGGGAGGTATGAAGGGGCACCTCACCTGGCGCTTTGCACTTTCTTTTAATATGAACCTTCCTTAAAATCTGCCGTAGTTATTCTTGGCCAATCATACCGTCCAAAGGGCTTGAGGCTGTTGCGTAGAGTTTTCTCGGAATCCGTCCCGCCAGAAATGCTCCCCTGCCAGCCTCTACTGCCTTTCGCATGGCGGTTGCCATCAGGACCGGTTGACGCGCTTTGGCGACTGCGGTGCTGAGGAGGACACCGTCGCAGCCGAGTTCCATCGCAATCGCTGCATCGGAGGCGGTCCCAACCCCTGCATCGACTATCACGGGGACGCTGACGATGTCGCGGATGATCTGGATGTTGTATGGATTGCGAATACCCATGCCTGAACCGATCGGCGCCCCCAGCGGCATCACCGTCGCACACCCGATGTCTTCCAGTTTCTTACAGGTGATCGGATCATCGTTGCAATAGGGCAGCACGGTGAATCCCTCCTTGACCAACGTCGCGGCTGCGGGTAACAACTGCTCAACATCGGGAAACAGGGTCTGATCGTCGCCGATAACCTCCAACTTGATCAGTGAGGTTTCGAGTGCCTCACGGGCGAGTTGGGCTGTCAACACGGCATCCTTTGCTGTGAAGCAGCCGGAGGTGTTCGGTAAAATTGTATATCCCTTCTCGCGGAGGAGGTTGAACAGATTTTCGCCTGAAACCTCGCTGAGTTTTACCCTGCGCATGGCAACGGTGGCGATCTCTGCACCGCTCGCTTCAAGTGACCGCATCATCAGGTCGAAATTGGGATAACCGGCTGTGCCGATTAGCAGTCGTGATTGATATAGGGTCTCACCAATTTTGATTCCTTCCATCTTTTTCCTCTTTTTCGTTCTATCTTCAATGTCTTGAGAATTTCATTGATACTCTAATTCTTTAAGTGATTACTAAACGCGCTATGGTCGTAAGACAGATTCAATTGGTATCGTCCGGTTCTTCATAATTAAACTCGACTTTACTTTATTTAATCACCTCATCAAGAATGCTCTGTAAATGTCCTTCCTGCCCTGTTTCATTAAAGCGATTTTTCAGCACGGGAATATTAATGATTTCTTCAACACAATTCATGTATTTCCTGACTATAGCCGTTATAAGGTATTGTTTCTCTGCTCCAGCCTGAAGCCTTTGCCTGAGAACATTAACAGACTCTTCAGACTTGATAACGAAGGATATGGGGTAGCGTTCAATTTTATCAATATCCAAGAAGTATTTTCTTACGTCTAGGGTTTCTGTCACTTGAAAAAATCTGCCCAAGGGGCGCATAACAAAGTCAATACCACCATCATTGGCGTTGGTGCGACCAGTTTTATAGAGTTTGAGGTTTTCTTCCTCCACACTCCCCAGATCAAAACCGAAATAAACGGTTTGATTGTTATAGTAATACTTTAGGATGGCATAACTAACAATTTCAAAGATACGTGCATCTGTATTTGGTCCAAGAAGACTTACAATAAATGTCTCTACATTTTCTGTGCTTTCTTCGCTAATACTTTTCAGACGTTCGCATGTTTGGATAAATGCTTCAAATGCACTCCGCTTTGTCTCTATATAGCAATCCACAATACTGATAATAGATTCCGCGATATTGTATGAATTGCTTACAGAGGAAATTTTCAGGAGATTTTCATTGATCCAATAACGCTTTGTCTCAACATCGCGTAGAATTGGAATATAATCGCTTTGTGGAAAATACTTGCGAAAATCACTATTCATGCGGTGGTTGAGCGCATGATTCTGCAACTTGTTACCAAAGGGCAGCTCTCTTTGACGCCTGAATAAGTCTGTAAATGCGGCACCGTGATAATCCGAATAGCCATTCTTTTGATCAAATCCATGATTGAGATAGTCTTCAATCAGCACATAAAGTGCGTAAAGGTTGGCGAAACTACCTCTTGCTTTTGACCCACGTGTAGCGGATATAGTTTTGATGTTTAGGTATTGCAAGAGTTCACTTTTTTCAAAAATTTCTTCTGCTGCTTCACCAAAATCGGAGCGTAAAACGTCTTGAATTTGCTGCGTAAATTCGTGTTCCATCTAGTTCCCCTCGAATAACTTGGGGGTCTGTTGGGTTGGGTTTGCCTGTTCCTCATAGGAGCGAGGTTCTCGTTTCAATTCTTCCCCTCTATAATGCGTCATTATTTCAAGTCTTCTTAGCCCAATTTTGACGTAATCTTCCTCTATCTCTATCCCAATTGATTGACGTCCCAATTTCTTCCCAACAAAAGATGTCGTGAATGTGCCAGCGAAAGGGTCAAGCACGAGATCGCCCGGGTTTGAACTTGCGCGAACAATGCGCTCAAGTAGTGCAATAGGTTTCTGGGTCGGATGTTGTTCGTATTCATCCATTCTATAGCGGACACGCGGAAATTCCCAAACATTACCCGGCACTTTTCTTGAATTGTATTGTGTGGGGATCGGCTTCCGGTAATCGATTAATTTACGCTTTGCCCCTGTCTTTGCCTCAACAAGGATGTCATCTGCGTTGAAAGTGTAACCCTGCTTATCTTTCACGCAGAAAAGGATCGGTTCATACAGGGAACCGTAATACTTTTTGGCTTGGACCCCCGAACTATCATAAGACCAAACAATGCGGGAGAGGATGCAGATTTTATCCCGAAGGTAGATGTCAAAGTAGGGCATATTCTGGGTGGCAGCCATGAGATAGAAACTGCCTTTGTCTTTCAGTTTACGGAGGCAAAGGTCAATCCACTGGTAGCACCATTCGAGGTATACCTTTTCAGAAACCCATTTATCCTTTCTACCATTGAAGTTCTTACCGATGTTGTAGGGAGGGTCTGCAAAAATTAAGTCTACTGATCTATCAGGAATTTTGCTCGACAAGGCATCAAGTGTATCGCCCCAGATTATCAGATGATTCCCTTTTTCCAACGCTTCCATAACTTCCTCATTTCGGATTGAACGCTAGCCTCCCTGCGCTGCCCGAATGATCTCGACTTCGCTTTCCGGTTGAATCTCCGTTTCTGTCCACTGTGTTCTAGGGATCACCTCTTGTTCGATTGCGACAGCAATCCCCGGTCGGGAGGGATCTATGTCCAGATCCAAAAGCAATTGATGGAGGGTTAATCCCGGTGACACGTCTTTAGTTTCGCCGTTTACTTTTATGTTCATGCGTTCCCTCCGTGATTATGCAAACCGTGACAGTTGAAAAGGTGCTATGGCTTCGGAATTTTCACCGGTTAAGATGAGTGATGCAATTTCGCGGGCGGTGATGGGTGTAAGCAGGATGCCGTTGCGGTAGTGTCCAGTAGCCATGATGAGATTTTCGATGGCTGTTTTACCGAGAATCGGTGCGTTGTCTCGACTACCGGGGCGCAAACCGGTCCATGTCTCTAGCACAGGGAGATCATATATCCCCGGAACAGCTTCCCAAGCACCTCTAAGGAGTTCAAATAAGCCGCCCGCCGTGAGTCGTGTGTCGAACTCCATTTCTTCGTTTGTTGCGCCTATTACCAACCGTCCGTCGTCCTTCGGGACCAAATAGACATCTGTTGGATACTTAGCGCGTGGCGCACGGATAACTTTTTGGAGGGCAATCCCTTCTTCCATCTGCAATGCGAGCATCTGTCCTTTAACTGGACGGACAGGTGGTTGCACGGCTTTTGGTAAGCCATCAATATCGCCCGACCAGCATCCTGCCGCTAGCACAATGACATCGGCTATTTCTAAATTGCCTCTGATCCACACTCCTTTTGCTTTTCCGTCCACAGTTTCAATTTCGTCAATAGGTGTGTTTTCGTATAGTGTCCCGCTTGCTCTCCGATATGCTTCAATGAGCGCATCAACCATCGCCCGATTGTCCACCTGATGGTCGTCCCTGCTCCAAATGGCTGCGGTAATTTTAGGTGAGATTAGTGGCTCCATCTCACGCGCTTCTGTGCCGGTGATCCATTCGACTTTCAGGTCTAGGAGTTGTTGAGATTCGTAGAGGTGTTCCAATTCGCGTGCATCGTCCCGATCGACTCCGACGATGAGTGTTCCTTCTGCCCGGTAGCCAACGTTCATTTGACTGTCGGTTTCTAGCTCGGCAACCCACTCTGGATACATTCGGCAGCTTTGAACGCCCAATCTGAGAAGTGCGCGTTCCTCAAAGTGGACTTCCGCGTGGGGGGCTAGCATCCCTGCAGCCGCCCACGACGCAGCACGTCCGGCTTGATCACGTTCATAGATTGAGACAGTGCATCCAGCTTTCGCTAGCTGCCAGCCGATACCGAGCCCAATGACCCCACCGCCGACGATAATAACTCGTTTATTTGAATGTTTGTTGTCAAGTGGTATAGACATATTTGATAGATTTCCAAGCCATTTCCCAGTCCAAGAGAGCTTCCCCGGAACAGGGATTTTTGCAGATAGCATTCTTCCTAATTTTAGCGCACTTTTACCCCCTCTGCAATGAAAAAATATCTATTTGGAAATTCCGTTGCGTCTTTCTGGTGTTTGTGCTATACTATATATGTTTAACATATGTCATAATTTTGACCTCTATAGGTCATTAGTCACCTTGAAAAAAGGAGGAGCTGGTGAATCAAATCTATCAAATCTAATGCCGTCATCGGGTTTGGAATAGAGCCAGTAACGTGATGAACGAGGATTCAAAAAAGGAACAGGAAACACCAGATCAGCCCACAGCCGAAGTGGAAACCACCGACGCAGTTGAGACTGAGGAGGAGTTAGAATCTTCTCCGGTGAATGACGACGATACTCAGTCGGAGGGGCAACCTGCGGAAGCGGATGAACCACAAGATGAGCAAGGGGCACAGCCAACAGAGGAAGCAGAAGAAAATGGCGAGGAACCTCCTCTGTCTGAAGGTGAATCGGACGGAGCCGATGCGACCGATGAGACCTCCTCTGTTGATGAATCAACAACCGCAGAAGCATCTGCCGATGCGCCTGAAGCGACACCAGAGCTCACGGAAATCGAGTCGCTTGAAGAGGCTTATGACAATTCTCTTAGGGCCTATTCCGAAGGGGAAATTGTCAAAGGAACAGTGATTAACGTCGATCATGACGAAGTTATGGTTGATATTGGGTTCAAGTCCGAGGGATATATCCCGGTATCGGAATTTCCGGTCGGTGACGAGCGTACGCCCACTATAAGTGTGGGTGACCAGATAGACGTGTACATCGTTCGTAGAGAAGATTCCGAAGGTCAGCTTGTTTTATCAAAAGAGATTGCCGACCAAAAATTGGTTTGGGATGAAATCACAGAAGCCTACGAAGCAGGTCGAGTTGTGACAGGAACCGTGGTCCAGCGTATTAAGGGCGGGCTGCAGGTAGACCTCGGCAAATTACGGGCTTTCCTGCCCGCATCTCAAATTGAGCTGCGGCCTCCACAAGATTTTGAACAATATATCGGTCATGCGCTTGAAGCAAAGGTTGTTAAACTGAGCAAGCGTCGTCGCAATATTGTCTTGTCACGCCGTGTGATTCTTGAGGAAGAGTTGGCAGCACAAAAGACTGCTCTCTTTGAGAACATTGAAACGAATCAAGTTCGATCCGGGGTTGTAAAGAGTATCACGACCTTTGGTGCATTTGTGGATCTTGGTGGTATCGATGGATTGCTGCACAAGACAGATATGTCGTGGCGTCGAGTCAACCATCCGTCCGAGGTCGTTGCCATGGGGGATGAGATAGAGGTGATGGTTATCTCTGTTGACCGCGAGACGGAGAAGGTTTCTCTCGGATTAAAGCAGAAAACGCTGGATCCGTGGGAATCGGTTGAAGAGAAGTATCCTATTGATTCCACGGTTACAGGCAAAGTGGTGGGCATTGTCAACTACGGAGCATTTCTGGAGTTGGAAGAGGGGGTTGAGGGCCTCATCCATATATCGGAGATGTCGTGGACGCGGCGAAATATTGCACCGTCAAAGGTTGTTGCCAAGGACGATGTTATTGATGCAGTTGTTCTAGATATCGACAAGGACAACCAGAAACTATCTCTTGGACTGAAACAGCTGCACCCGAATCCTTGGGAGCTTTTAGAGACAAAATATCCCGTTGGAACGAAACTCACGGGACGCGTGCGCAATCTGACCAATTTTGGTGCCTTTGTCGAAATTGAAGAGGGAATCGATGGCTTGATCCATATTTCTGATCTTTCTTGGCTGAAGCGAATCGTCGATCCACGCGAGGTTCTCAAGGAAGGTGATGAAGTTGAGGTCATGGTTTTAAGTATCGATCCGGCACAACAGAAGATTTCGTTAGGGCTTAAACAGATCGAACCAGATCCATGGATAGAGGTTCCGAATAAGTATAAAGTTGGATCCGTGGTACATGGAAAGGTCGTGAACATAACGAGTTTCGGTGTGTTCGCGCAGCTCGAAGATGATATCGAAGGATTAATCCATATTTCTGAGCTTGCTGAACAGCGCATTGAAAGGCCAGAAGACATCGTTTCGGTCGGTGAGGAGTTGAACCTGAAAGTAATTCACTTAGATCCGACTGAACGGCGCATTGGTTTGTCCTTAAAAGCTGCACAAGCTGAACAAGAGCGCGCAACCATCACGCAGTATCAAGAAGAACGGGAAGAACGTGCCGAGCCTGAGCAAAAAGAGCGCGAGGAACTCACAGCGTTTGGGGGCTTATTGAGGCAAGAACTAAATAGATCGGGTTCTGAAGAGGCACCCGAAGAACATCCTGAAGAGGATGCTGAAGAGACTGCGGAGGAGACTGCCGAAGAGGGATCTGAAGAAACCTCCGAAGAGAAGTAAAATGTAAGCGTTTGGTGAGATTAACTTCCTCTCTGGTTTGACTCAGAGCATTTTTGTAGTTTGAACTAATTCGTATCGGTCGAAATTGTAGATTGCTATCGCTCAGCCTTCAGAGAAGATTTCGATGATGCAGATCCGTTCTGCAGCCACTGGTATGAGGCGTAAAAGGTGATATTCCGTCTTTTACGCCTCATATTTTAAGTGTGGTTGTGGTTGTTTTCCGGGTACTTATGGACTATGTGATAGCACAATATTTTTTTAGATGTATCCAAAATCTTACCGCCATCCTTCCCCTATTGGTTAAAGCCTTTCGCAGCTAGTAGCAAGTGGTTTTCACCTCTTCACTTTGATACGCGTATGTTGATGCGTAGCGTTTAGCGCGCCTCATGCATGTTCGTCCGTGTGCTAGATTTAGCAGGCAGGACCACGGCAGCGGAATTGGCAGACTCCCCCAAGGATTGAGTGATAGGACACTGTCGTCAGCAATACTCAACGAGAGTGTTGTAAATCCACAATCAATACTCAGGATTCCTCATGTCTCAAGATCGGGGCGAGGAATGTATTCAGCATGGGTACAGATTATTCATGGTTCGGTTGAACCTTTGTGCTGCCTAAAAACAGGGGTTGTGACGGATTTTTCATCCACTGGAAGGGTTTTCTTTGGAGTTGGACTAAGATTGTCGCTCAAGATAGCGAGTTGAATCTTCGCCCCAATTTATTCCTTATTTCAGTGTGTAGTAGTATTTAATCAGGAGAAACTCAATTGGCTCAAAATTATGTATTTACATCTGAATCTGTAACTGAGGGGCACCCCGATAAACTTGCAGATCAGATTTCTGATGCCGTGCTTGATGCGGTTATGAAAGATGACCCGAACGGTCGCGTCGCCTGTGAGACGTTGGTAACCACTGGACTCGCACTAATTACTGGTGAGATGACGACCGCTGCGAATTTCATCGATATTCCTTTACTGGTCCGCCAAACTATCCAGCAGGTTGGCTACATTAGAGCAACTTATGGCTTTGACTATGAGCACTGTGCTCTGCTGACCGCAATTGATGAGCAATCAGCCGATATTGCGATGGGTGTGGATCGGCTTGGTGCCGGTGATCAGGGGATGATGTTCGGGTATGCCTGCCGTGAGACTCCGGAGCTGATGCCGATGCCGATTATATTGGCACATAGACTGACGCGCCGGCTTGCACAAGCACGGAAAGAGGGTATTTTGGACTTCCTAAGACCAGATGGCAAGTCGCAGGTTACTGTTGAATATGCTGATGGACAACCTGTAGGTATTGATACCGTTGTGATTTCCACGCAGCACCATCCGGAGGTTACAAACGAGGAGTTAAAAGAGGCTGTCATTGAGGAAATTATTAAACCTATTCTTCCTAAAGAACTGGGACAAAATCAATCTGACATTACCTACCATGTTAATCCGACAGGGCGTTTTGTGGTCGGTGGGCCTCAAGGCGATTGTGGATTAACGGGTCGAAAGATCATCGCAGACACTTATGGCGGAATGGGACGGCACGGTGGCGGGGCATTTTCTGGCAAAGATCCAACGAAGGTAGATCGAAGCGCCGCATATGCAGCGAGGCATGTTGCGAAAAACATAGTTGCTGCCGAGTTGGCGGAGCGGTGTGAAGTCCAACTTTCTTATGCTATCGGTGTTGTTGAACCTATCTCGATTATGCTTGATACTTTTGGCACAGGTACAGTCCCCGATGAGAAACTAACGCAGCTGGTAAAGAAGCACTTCGATCTGACGCCGGCGGGGATTATTGAGCGGCTAGAACTCCGGAGACCGATTTACTCGGCAACAGCGGCTTATGGGCATTTCGGACGTGAAGAGCCGGGCTTCACATGGGAATTGACAGACTATGCGGACTTGCTGAAGTCAGAGGCGGGTGTGTAGGAGGCGAAGCTATGAATCACGATATCAAAGATCAAGAACTCGCAGACGATGGAAAGCGGCGAATTGACTGGGCAGATCGTTTCATGCCTGTGCTGCGACTGATTCGCCAACGATTTGAACAAGAACGTCCACTTGAAGGTATGCGGATTTCTGCCTGTTTACATGTTACGACGGAAACGGCGAACTTAGTCCGAGCACTGAAAGCGGGTGGTGCCGAAGTGGTCTTGTGCGCCTCCAACCCGCTGAGTACGCAGGACGATGTTGCTGCATCGCTTGTGGTGCATGACGAAATCCCAATTTTTGCAATCAGAGGGGAGGACAACGAGACCTATTACCAGCATATTGATGAAGCGGTCAACTTCACGCCGGCGATCACTATGGATGATGGCGCAGATTTGGTCTCTCGTCTGCACGCAGAGGATGCAAATCCTTCTTACGTAGAACATGTACTTGCTGGAACAGAAGAGACAACAACAGGAGTTATTCGTCTCAAGAGCATGGCCTCCGAAGGTGTGCTGCGGTATCCGATTATCGCAGTGAACGACGCGAAAACCAAGCATTTCTTCGATAATCGCTACGGGACTGGCCAGAGCACACTGGACGGTATCATTCGAGCGACGAATCTACTTATTGCTGGTACTACTGTCGTGGTGGCTGGCTACGGTTGGTGTGGACGTGGTTTTGCGGATCGGGCACGGGGATTAGGAGCAAATGTCATCGTAACGGAAGTTGATCCGTTAAACGCATTGGAAGCGGTGATGGATGGATTCCGTGTCTTGCCAATGATCCAAGCTGTCGCTGAAGCTGATCTTGTTGTTACGCTGACAGGCAATATTCACGTCTTGCGGGGCGAGCACTTTGAAGCGATGAAGGATGGCGCGATTATCTGTAATTCCGGGCATTTCAATGTGGAAATTAACATCCCTGATCTCAAGGATCTAAGCACTGAGGTGAGAACCACACGGGAGCTAGTCGAGGAATATTCTCTCAAGGATGGGCGGAAGCTATATCTGCTAGGTGAAGGAAGACTCATCAATCTCGCTTCGGCGGAGGGACACCCTGCTAGCGTTATGGATATGAGTTTTGCGAATCAGGCGTTGTCCGCGGAGTATGTTGTCCAAAACCATGAGCAGATGGAAAATCGTGTTTATGACGTGCCGGAAGAGCTGGACGCTTCTATCGCAAGTCTAAAGCTCCAAGCTCTCGGAGTTGCAATTGATGACTTGACTGACGAACAGGAAACCTATCTCAATTCTTGGACAATGGGAACGTAGTGTAAAACGTAAAACGTGAAGCGTAAAATACTGAGGTTTGCTACAAGGCGTGGGCATTTATAGTGAATTCTAAAAATAAAAAGACACTTTCGCTCCCCGGTAGATGCGGTTTCTAACCGCACCACATGCACACCGTTGGGTGGGTTGAAACGGCGCAGTTGGAAACAGCGCCTACCAATTTGGAGTGTTTTATTAATTCTAAAATCTACTATAATTCAACGCGATTAGGTCGATTGCATGATCGATATACTCCGATAGGTGGCGAAAAAAGTACGGGAGGCTTGACCGATGAAAAATTCAGATCTCTGGGAAAGCATCGTTTTGCTTGTGTCGGCTATCTTACTGGTGCCAATCTGGATGTTCAAATCCAATACGGAGCAATTGTCTGACGGAATGTTCAAGATGTATCAGATACTGCAAGTGGTGTTAGTGGTTGTCCTTGTTACTATCTTGGTTCGGCGTGTTCGGCGTGTGGTCACAGCGCTCCGTGAAAACAAAAACCGTCAGGGTCCCTTTCCGTTCTAGATCCCCTTTCACATGCTAGTCCAATTCTTATCAGAGCGAGTTATGAGGTTGATATGAGTATTTTGGTTGTCGGATCCGTGGGGTTGGACGATGTTAAGACCCATGTCGGTGAAGTCGAAAACGCCCTTGGCGGGTCAGCGATCTACTTCTCGACAGCGGCGAGTTTTTTCTATGATTCTATCCGGCTAGTCGCTGTTGTCGGAGATGATTTTCCGCAAGAGCATATAGACTTCTTAGAAGCGCGAGGAATTGGGCTAGAAGGATTAGAGCAGATCGAAGGTGGCAAGACCTTCCGCTGGGGTGGGGACTACACCGGGGATCTAAACGCCGCCGAGACGCTCTTTACGGACCTGAATGTCTATGGCGATTTTAATCCGAAATTGCCAGCAACATATAAGGATACCCCTTACGTTTTTTTAGCTAACATTAATCCGGAGTTACAGCTGAATGTGCTTCGGCAGGCTACAGCAGCAAAATTAATCGTATGTGATACGATGAATCTCTGGATCGATATCAGTCTTGATGCGCTGATGCAGACTTTGGGCGAAGTCGACATTTTGATCTTAAATGATGGGGAAGCGCGTCTATTGACCGGAGAAGACAATTTGATCCGCGCTGGAAAGCGGATTCTTACCTATGGTCCAGATCGAGTTGTTATCAAAAAAGGGGAACATGGGGCGATTACCTTGACGGATTCTACATTCTTCGCCGCCCCTGCTTATCCGTTGGAATCGGTATCAGACCCAACGGGGGCAGGTGACAGCTTCGCCGGTGGGTTTTTGGGCTATCTCGCCTCTGTCGGAGAGAACTCGGAGGCCGCGATCCGCAACGCGATTATCTATGGAACGGTTATCGCTTCTTTTAATGTTGAGGATTTTAGCTTGAACCGCCAGCGACAGTTGACACGAGATGAGATTGACGGTCGCTACCATCAACTACGCGACGCTGCCCTTTTCTGATTCCACTCTCCACGTATTCTACTTTAGTACTGGTGCACCTCTCCCAACATTCTTAAAATCTGGTCGTAGCAGTTGGTTTAACGACTAACCTGTCCCTTGTACGATAAGCACCCACCACGGTTCCCGACCCACATCATAGGTTTCCAGAGGATAGAGGTAACCTCCGTCTGTATCAATTCGATACGAAATGAGTCGGTCAGCAGACTGGCCCGCACTAATCAAAAATTTGCCGCTCGGGTCGATCCTGAAAGAGCGCGGCGTCTTTTCCGTTGGGAAATAACCGATCGACTTCAATGAACCGTCGGGATTAGTTGCATAACCGGCAATGCTATCATGACCGCGATTCGCAGCGTACAAAAATTTTCCGGACGGATGGATTTCCAGACGGGCACAGGAATTGCTGCCATTGTAACCCTCAGGTAGTGTGGGGAGTGTTTGGAAGGCGGTAAGCGTGCCGTCGGCGGCGTTGAAATTATAGGCAGTTATGCTGCTACCCTGTTCGTTGTCGGTGTAGACGATGGGTTGGCTTGGATGGAAACAGATGTGACGGGGACCATCTTCGTCTTCAGGGATAATTTGGGGTGTTGCGTTGGGTGAGAGAGTCCCGGTACTGGGATCAAACTGGAATTGAAAAATCGAATTGGTAGGACATGTGTGGGAGACGAATACGGATCTGTTTGATGGGTCGATCGTGACGCCATGCGCGTGTTCACCGGTCGAGTGTGTATCGCTCGGTTCAGATTGGAGCGTTCCATCTTCCCGAATTGGGTAAACGGTTACCTTGCCAGGAACGTAGTAGGGCGTCAGCAAAAAGTTTCCGGTCTTATCTATCTCAAGGTATGCTGGATCCTCCCAACCTGTCACCCTTGTGTCTAGCAGTTCAAGATGACCTGTGCTCCGGTCGATTCGGAAACTGATGATGTCTCCCGTGGCTCGAATTGCAGCGTAAAGAACATCCCGTGTCGGATGGACGGCGAGTATGCTAGGCGGGCTATAGACTGTGACTTCTCCGTGGGAAGTAAGCGCCGCTGTTTCAGGCGACATCTTGAAGATGGAAATTCTGTTTTCACCTGCGATAGAAACGTACACATAGAGGTTCGATTTTGTTGCATCCATTGTGTTCCTCATTGGTCCAGCGGGGTGCTATTGTGGCAAGTTGATATGGTGGTAACTTAGAAAGAGGTTCTTGCGATTTTATTCAATTTTGCCGCACCTGTCAAGGGTTTTCACATGGAACTATAGGGTCATTTAATTCTCCCGTAGTTCGATCTCCCGGTCGAGGTTACGGCGGGGCAAGATGCCCCGCCTACGGGTTTGGGTCATTCCAAAATCAGTCAAAAAACCGAAAACTGAATAGCCCTACATGGAACTATATACCAAGATTTTTGAGTTGTGAAGGCATCGGTTCGGTTAACGCTTGGGTGTCGAGATATGAATCTCGACCTACAGGCTATCTGCTTGGTTTATACAAAAAAGAAGAAGTAAAGTATCCGCGAATCAGTGTGAATCTGTAAAAATACAATGGATAGACTAGAGATGGGCAACCACAAGGGTTGCCTCTACAGTCTGCTCAAAGCGCAAAATGCTCGGGCGGGGAGCCCCCGCCCCTACGATAGCGTTCATTTCCACTAGCGTAACTTGGTTTAGGAGGAGATAATGAAAGCGGCACGATTTTATGGTGGACACGATATACGGCTTGAGACGTTGCCTGATCCAGTGCCGGATCCCGGTGACGTACTCGTTCAGGTAGCAGCGACGGGGATCTGCGGTAGCGATTTACACGGTTACCATGCGACTGCTCCGAAGTCGCTTGTCCCCCGGACCGCGGGGCATGAATTGACGGGTGAAGTCGTCGCACTAGGATCGGGAGATGTCCAACACGAGGTGGGTGCCCGCGTTGCCGTTGAACCAACTATTCCTTGCAACGAATGTTCAGAATGCCTCAGCGGAAACTATAACATCTGCTCCAAATTAGTCCATATCGGTGGGACGGTACGTGGCGGCGGATTCGCTGAGTATATGGTAGCGCCTGAAGATAACGTTTATACTCTTCCGGACAATGTATCTTTTGAAGCCGGGGCATTAGCTGAAGTTTACGCTGTGGCTGTCCATGCTTTATCGATGGTTCCGGTACAACCCGGTGATCAGGTTGCTGTAATCGGTAGCGGACCTATCGGATTGACTATTGCTCAGATGGCAGATTTAGCAGGTGCGGAATCGGTTGCCATTTTGGGCAAGCCCGATGGTCCCTTGCAGATTACGGAACAGATGATGGGTGCGATTCCGATAAATGTTGATACTACCGATCCGGTGGAGGAGGTCAAGGCTTGGACCAAGGGGCGAGGTGCGACCGTTGTCTTTGAAGCGGTAGGCGGTCAATCAAACACGTTGATGCAGGCAACTGAAATCGCTGCCAAGCGCGGCAAGATCTGTATGGTGGGTGGTCATGTTGCCCCGTTTACGTTAGATGCCCGCTACGCCCGTAGCCGTGAGTTGACGGTTACGTGGGCTTTCTGTTATGGACGACGTGAGGGGGAGAAGGAGTTCCAAATTGCGCTGAACCTGATGGGAGCAGGCAAACTTGACCCTGCACCGTTGATTACACATCGTTTTCCTCTTCATGAGATTAGGGAGGCGTTTGCTGTGGCGGCTGGACGGGAGGCACATGGTTCAGTGAAGGTGTTGGTGCTGCCGTAAAGCGAGCAGCAAAAGTACACATTTTACACACGTTATACAGAACGTGATACGTGAAACGTGAGACGTAATGCGTAAAACGTGACCCGTCCTAAATAAGGTTGACATTTGAAAGTTGATTTACTATTGGGCTCATATAAAAAGAAAGTGCAAAGCACGAAGAGAAACCGAGTTTTGCGGAAAAAACTCGGTTTCTTTGCACTAAATCTTAACATGAGCGTACTATTGATGCGCTCCGGCAAGATCGGGATTCAAAGCAACTTAAGGCAGTACTTTGGGCAACCACAAGGGTTGCCCCTACATTAGGTTTCCTCGCCCTTACGATTGGACATTTATCGGTGAATGATGGACACAACTCATATAAATGTTAGCACGCCCTAGCAACTTATGTTCTACTATTGTAACCCAAGTTGCTAGTTGGATATCCATGGCATTTTCACTCAAGTTTTGCAGTTTAGTAAACCTACGCTACTATCTATTGCGCTCCTCTGGAGCGTGGAGATTGAACTTATCGCCTTTCTATAGCCATATCGCTCCTCTGGAGCGAAAGATAAAATCATTCAACCTTAATAGCAAACCGATAGATTTTCAACACTAGCAACTTGCATTATTGTAGTTGGACGGCGGATCCCTCTGCTCCGAGCAGTGCTGCCCTTTCTAACAACCAACCACGCTCGATGGCGTTTACAACGACCAAGGTTAGTGTTACGTCATACCGTCCCGGTGCTGTGATGATTTGGCTTACGTCAAGTTCTCCTATTATGGTTATTCTATCAGGGGGATCTACTTCTCCGATTGCTTCTTCTTCGACGAGCAAAACTCCATCGACATCAACATTCAGAAACGCGCCGGTTTTGGATGCAGCCTGAACGATATCATATTGGAGTATTACAGGCTGATGTAAAACCTGTGTGACGTTGACCTGATATTGCAACACAAGAGTGTCTCCTTGACCTGCCCAATAGGTATCAGTAGCTATTAAGAGGGACTGTTGCGCGAGCACCTCAACTGTGATCACGCGTTCAACCGTTGCAAATCCGTCGGTCAATTGTAGCGTGACTTTATGTGTACCGGGTATGTCTGATGCAGCGTAGGTCACGCGTGATTCTTCCCCAACAATTTGTCCGCTGCTTGCCTCCCATCGAAAAATTAGATCTGCTTCGTCACCTGAATAGTCAAACGTGACGGTAATCGTTGTAGTACCGCCCGCTTCTACTGTTTGATTGGTCAGGGTGAGGTCGTTTATCTCTACGGTATGCCGTACAGGAGGGGTCAGGGTTGGATCGGTGTCACAGCCAACTAGGATCAAGATGAGAATACAGATTGGAAAGAGCCATATCCAGCTTAGGAACAACTTAAAAGGCTTCAAGAATATCAACCGGTTTTTTGTCGGGCTCTTTTTGTAAGATGTTGTTTTGGAATACATACCTTCGGTTTCCATACCATTCTATCCGCCACTGATCAAAGCCACGCTCAAACTTGATGACGCGCTCCGGGGGACCAAGTTCGGCATGGAGTGCCTTGACAGTCTTTTGATCGCGTCCAACGAGGTATTTTGTCAGGATTGCAACACCGCCTAGAATTGCGACTAGAGCGAGTTTGCCCTGTGTTTTCACACTGATGCTGTGTGCAGTTGAAACGGGACTTAGTAATAAGACAAGTACCACTAGATAGCAAACAAGTCTTTGATTCATATTGAAAGAAGGTGCAAAACGGAAAAAAGCGTAAAACGTGATGCGTAAAACGTAAAAATCATCTGTTCGTTCACTAGCTGGTAAGGAACAACGATCGTTGTTCCCTACGGTTTGTGTTACAAAATTTCTTAATGTCACGTCAGTTTTTTGTGATATTGAAATGCACTATTCGATGGTTGATAGCGCATTTCAATCTAGGTGCTTTATTGTTCATATAGGTCAACCGCTGTTTCTCCGCGTGCGAATCGCTGTGCTGTTCTCGCGGCAGAATCGCTATTGGTATTTTTACGCACATCGGTAGTCCAACGGGCGAGTCCAACGAGCAACTGATTTCGAGCGGGATGTCCTTGACAAAGTTTCCACTCATCAAAGGTGGTCCGCAATGTGTTGAGGATATCCCAGCCGTTGTCGTCTTTGAGGATGCTGTGTCCCAGTTCGGACAACAGGCGGTCATCGGAGAAGTCACTGTTGAGATATTGCCGCGTTATCCGCCCGACTTCCTGAATTTGAACTGTTTCGATGGTATTGATCACCTCTTGAATTGCCTCATCTTCGTCTGGTGCCTCCAATGGGGTGGTACTTCTCTGCGTACTAAGCTGCGTCTGCCTAATGTTGAGCCAGCGGTCGCTGAAGAATTGCCATGCCACGTGATAGAGGGCTTTGGCAGCAACCTGAAAACCGGCGAATCGCAATGCCGTTCGGATGGAGGAGGCGAGGGAGATTTCTCTGCCCAATTCCCACCAGCCCGGACTCATACTTGCGGGGGTGCGTGCCATCCGATCCGCTCCGAGAAGCACCATTGTTGAAACGATGCGGTTTATCTCAACGCCGGCTTTCAACGCGTTGGTGACAGTCTCGAATGTGTCGTTGAGGTCACCACTGACAATGCCTGCGGCGAAAGTGTCTTCGTCAAAATCGGTCGTTTGGGCGGGTGGGTTGGCGGCTAAATCGGCGATGAAGTCCTCAAGCGATTCCAACTTGGCGATGCCCTCCCGCCGAATTTCGTCCGGCGCGCCACGCCCTCGTCCCAGTATTTTTGCCGTGAGACTGCAAACTAATTCTTCAGCGACATCCCAACCGAACTGCTCAAGCAATTCAGCGAGATAACCGATGTAGAGTAGGCTCTCGTTATGTCCCAAGAAGAAGGGTTCAACAACGCATTCATACGCGAGTGGGATGATTTTATCGTCATGCCCACCGAGCCGTCGTGCGGTGATGAGGCACTTTTCGATCCCTTCCCATTCTCGGTCGGCTGAGAAGACGCGAATCCATCGCTCCAGTTTATCCCATGTGATCTCTCCGGGCAGAGGGGCAATAGCCGGACGATCACCTGCCCGTCCCGACGCACCCGACGCTGCCATCATCAGTGGGATGAGCCGATCTTCCGGTTCATACTGCTTGGCAACCTTCACACCGTTGGTCAGATAAGCGAGTTGCCATCCTCCCTCGTTCGCGTCAAGTTCAGTGACAAAGTGTCGCCCGGCATGTCGGACTAAGCGGTTCAGGACGTCGGTTTCGGAAACTCCTCTAGCTAACATAATTGCAATCGCCTTTGAGAGTGTCCAATTGTCGCTGCTCAATAGCCCTTCTTGAAGGAGCAGGAAATGGGCATCGTCCCGCTTGTTTCCTCCTCCAGCAATATTGATGTATATCTCGTCTTCGCGTACTTCGACAGGGAAGGTTGATAGGTCGTCACAACCGCCGGTGAAACAGCCACCGCCCCCCATATCGTAACTCCAGCCGTGCCAATCGCAGGTAAGGACGCCACCACGGACGCGGCCACGTGTTAACGGATAGCCCATGTGTGGACACTGATTGTCGGTCGCATAAACGCTACCGTTGTGCTGAAACAGTGCGATACTCTGCCCTTCGACTTTAACGGCTCGTGGTTTTCCTTCGGCGAGTTCAGCTAGATCAGCAACTTTGACAAAGTTGGATGATGTATTTGACATGATTAATCTCCCTTGTTGTTCTGTTTCTCGCATAATTCATAAATTTCTGTGGTCGTTTGAAAGATTGATCTAATCCTCAAATACCTCTACCGTCGTTCGCCCTTCCGCGAAGCGCATCGCGGTAGTGGTAGCGGATTCGCTGTCCTTGTTTGTGCGGATGTCAGTGGCGTATCGGGCGAGTGCAACGAGTAGTTGACTGCGAGCGGGATGTCCGGCGCAGTTATTCCACTCATCGAAAACGGTGCGGAGCGTAGGAAGGATTTCGGTGGCGGTATCGTTCCAGAGGATAGCTTTACCGAGCGCGTGGAGCAGAGCGTCCCCGGAGTAGCTGGCATTGAGATATGCGACCACCTGTCCACCGACTGCCTGTACGTTGAGTGTTTCAATGGTATTGATGATCTGTTGGATACCTTTCTCCTCACTGGCAGCATTGGGCGTCTCTTCAACGGGGGGCGGAGCCAATGCGCGTGACGGGATGTTGAGCCAACGATCGTCGAAAATGAGCCACGCTGCGTGGAAGATTCCCTTTATCGCGGCGGTCTCACCGGCAATGCGTTGTACCGTGCGAAGTGAGGCGGCGAGATTGAGTTCTGTGGTCAAGCATTCCCAACCGGCATCCACGTTGACCGGTGTTCGAGCCATACGGTCGGCGGCGAGAATCACCAGCGTTGAGATGAGCTGGTCGATTGGAACACCATCTTTCAGGACGGTTGTGACAGCGTCGAATGACTTTTGGATATCGACGCTCGTTAATGCACTGACGAAGGCATCTTCATCGTAGTCGATTGGTGTATTATTTGGCGTATCGAGTTCATCGAGTTTTTCTCGCATGATGCCGATGGCGTCTCGACGGAAGCTTTGTGGCTCACCGCGCCGGCGCCCGGCCAGCTTCGCGCCGAGGTTGAAAACTAGCTCATAGGCTTGCTCCCAGCCAAATTCATTGACCGCTTCGGAGAGGTAACCGAGCGAGATGAGATTATCCGGAAAACCGAGAAAGTGTGGCTCAATTGTACATTCAAAGAGAAGGGGCAGTATTTTATCGGCATCGCCGAGTGTGTAGGCGGTAAATAGGCACCGCTCGATGCGACCCGAATGACCATCGCGTGAGAAACTGCGCACCCACGGTTCGATATTCGCCCAAGCCACCGGCTCCGGCAAGGGGACGACCTCAAGGCGTTCAGCAGCTCCACCGGAAGCAGCACAAGCCGCGGTTGTCATCGCGATCAACCGGTCAGCGTCTTTGTATCGGCGTCCGACGGAGAGACCATTCATCAGGCGAGCGATATCCCAACCTGCTTCCGAACCGTGTGAGGTAGCGATGTGTCGCCCAAGATGCCGTAGTATCAACTCGACAATCTCGCCCTCCGGCACGCCCCCTTTGAGGAGTAGAGCAATCGCCTTCGACATCGTCCAACGGTCCCCGCTCAGAAGTCCTTCCCACAGTAGGCTGAGATGTTCTGCTTTTCGTCTGTAGGTCAAATCGCCGAGTTGTACCCAGATCTCACCGTCGCGTACTTCGGTGGGGAAGGTTTGTAGGTCGTCGCACTCAACGTTGAAACAGCCGCCGCCTTCAAGGTCGAAACTTCGCTCGTGCCAATCGCAGGTGAGGACACCGTGTCGAATACGTCCACGGGTCAATGGATAACCCATGTGGGGGCATTGGTTGTCGGTTGCGTAGATCTTATCGTCAACATTGAACAGCGCAATGCTCCTTCCTTCACCTATCCGCACCGCCTTTGCTTCCCCGGTGGGCACTTCGCTCAAATCCGCCAATTTTGTCCATTGTGCTTCTTGGGTTGCCATGCGTTATATTCCCTTTCTATGGTGGATTCTAAAAATAAATGGACACTTTCGCCCCCGGTAGGTGCGGTTTTTAACCGCACCGAATCGGCGCAGTTAGAAACAGCGCCTACCAATTTGGAGTGTTTCATTAATTCTAAAATCTACTATAAGTCGTCTTCCAAATGACATTGTGAACGTTATTTTATCATAACATATGTTAAGTATCAAGGGTAAATTTCAAAAAAGATTTGTTTAGGTCATTTTTTAGGCGTTCAGCGTTGGTATGGCTTCAGATATTTAAGTGCGTGAAATAGTTTACCAACAAGGGCGAGAAAGTTGATACATCCAAAATAGGGAAGGATCAAATCTCAATCCACAAAACGCTAGAGCACATGAAGCCCAGAAAACGATTGACAATACAGCATAAATTCGCTATTATTATTATCAAGAGCGTCCCCCTAAAATCTCTTGAAGTAAATAAAATAACAACTGAGACATTCTATTGCCTATAAAAGGAGCACTGAATGATTAAACCACACGGTTCTGATACTTTGAATCCACTTTACGTTGCCGACGATGCCGAGCGTGCAGCGTTGATTAAAGAGGCTGAGAACTTACCTGCTATTCTAATTTCTTCGGGCGCTGCTGGATCTGCGGTCATGCTCGGTTCGGGCTATTTTAATCCACTCACTGGTTATATGAACCTCGCCGAAGCGATGGGTGTCGCTCAAAATATGACGCTGCCGAACGGTCAATTTTGGCCCGTGCCGGTGATGAATATTGTCAAATCGGAGCAGGTTACCGATGCGATTGAAAACGCTGGACGGATTGCGTTGCTCGATCCGAATGTAGACGGGCAGCCGCCTATCGCTATCATGGAGGTATCAGGGATTGAAGAGATTTCTGATGACCAGAGAACGTACCTGATTGAACAGATTTTTCGGACGACGGATCCGGCACACCCCGGTGTGGAAGCCTTTACTGAGATGGGAGATCAGGTGATTTCTGGCTCTATCCAGGTTCTCAACTATTCCTATTTCAGATCTGATTTCCCTGACACCTTCCGCACCGCCTCTGAGATCCGAGAAGATATTGAGGAGCGGGGGTGGAATAAGGTTGTTGCCTTTCAGACACGGAACCCGATGCACCGCGCGCATGAGGAGTTATGCAAAATTGCACAAAATGAGGTTGGTGCTGATGGAATTCTGATTCACATGCTGCTTGGCAAGCTGAAGCCGGGAGATATCCCTGCCGATGTCCGCGACGCCTCCATCCGCAAAATGGTCGAGTTGTATTTCCCTGAAAATACCGTTTCAATTACCGGTTACGGTTTTGATATGCTCTACGCCGGTCCACGCGAGGCTGTGTTGCATGCAGTGTTCCGTCAGAATTGTGGATCCACACATCTGATTGTTGGTCGTGATCACGCAGGGGTCGGGGATTACTACGGTCCATTTGATGCGCAGACGATTTTTGATGAGATCCCTGAAGGTGCACTCGAAATCGAAATCTTTCGAGGGGATCATACTGTTTGGTCTCACCGGTACGGTAAGATTGTGATGCTACGTGACTGTCCGCACGGACCGGAAGATTATCTATTCCTGTCGGGAACTAAGGTCAGGGATATGTTAGCAGCGGGTGAAATGTTGCCGCCGGAGTTTGCGCGCCCTGAGGTCGCCGAAATCTTGATGAAGTTTTATCAAGAGGAGGGGTAGTCCCGCAATCCCCTTAAACAAGCAGCAGTCTTGGAGGTCTTCGTTACCATTTCATATTTATAGCAAATCGCGGCTGATTGCTTACATTCTTACTTCCTGAATGGATGCACAGATTATGTAGGAATAGCACATCGCCACGCCGAAGGGTCATGCCGACCGGGTCGCCGAGGTCGAGATCGGGGAGATCGGCGTTCAGCGTGTTGCGGTATTCGTAACGGACTGGATTCTTCCGCGCCGCACGCTCCAGTTCATGATGCGATCGGGGCCAAACATATGTGCCGCCGCCGTGCGGATCAATATCGTTCAGATAAATCAGTACACCGATTCGGAAGACGGGTGGGAAAGTTTTGTGATAGTGTTCCTCAAGGGAGTGGTCTAGGTGTCCACCGGATGTAATCGTTGGAGTTTCCCACTCATCCGAGGTAGGATAGATGTTGATGGTGTAGGCGCAATCCCATCTGAAAAACTTAGAGACATCTTCCTTTGCTTCTTGCGCTGCTAGGAAGTCAGGGGCGCAGTAGGTTTTTGGATGGCGGTGTAGCTTACTGAATGTAGATGGATCCTCGCCTGTCAACTGAGCTGCTGCGGTGAGACATTGCGGGGTGAAACAGTCCACGAGCTCCGCGCTGTTGTATAGGCAGATTCCTCCTTGGATCTCGTCCCAAGCGGAGGGTGGGTTGGCGCGGTTAATTCCGGCACAGTGCCACATTGCAGCCTCCGCCTTTGCAGCGATGTCATCAGGAATCAGCCCAGAAACGAGCAGGTAGCCGTCACGGTGATATTGGTCAATTTGGACTTCTGAGATGGGAGAACTGTTCTTATTTGGGCTTGTCATGTCGATTCCTCCGTGGAGCGTTCAGTCATTTCGATCAAACACTACCAAGCAAGATAACACATTATCGGAAGTTAAGCAATACAAAAATGGGATTGCAGAGGGCAATCGCACGTGAAAGCGATTGAAACCTCTGAGCCGCTGTGAGCCCCTTCGCCTATCCCTTTGACGTGAAACGTGATGCGTAAAACGTGAAAAAGAAACCAATCAACGGAGGGGCCAATCGGGAGAAGAGGCTTACAATTGATCAAATTAACAGATGCGATTGCCTTATTGTCAAGAGAAATTTTATATGCGATTGCCCTATGAGATTGCACAATTGATAACACCGTATCTTCTTATTCTTCTGAGTTTTGCTTGTCTGTTTATCGGATGTTCGGGCGATGAATTGATTGTCTTTGGCGCGATGAGCCTGACAGATGCCCTCACAGAGGTCAGCCAGCGTTTCGGTGCAGCGCGGAATGTTAAGGTGTATTGTAATTTCGCCGGTTCTTCAACCTTGCAACGCCAAATCGAGAAAGGTGCACCGGCGGATGTGTTCATCTCTGCTAGTCCCAAGCAGATGGATGCATTACAACAGCAAGGGCTGCTTTATAAGAACGCACGTCGAGCAATCTTAAACAACCGGTTGGTGTTGGTCGCACCCGTCAATCGCTCGGTTTCTTTGACTGATGTGGGGATGCTCCCCCAAGACACAATCCGACGGATTGCTATCGGCGAACCGAACTCAGTCCCTGCCGGCATTTATGGGAGAGAGGCTTTGGCACAGTTGGGGGTTTGGGACGCTGTGCAGCCGAAGTTAATTCCCACCGCCGATGTTCGATCCACTTTGGCGTATGTGGAATCTGGCGAGGTTGATGTCGGTGTTGTCTATCAAACGGACGCGGCAATCAGCAAGAAGGTCAAGATTATCTATCAGTTTCCTGATTCGAGTCACTCCCCAATTGTGTACCCTGCAGCGGTGCTACGAAACACCGGGCATAAGGTTCTCGCTCAGGTGTTCTTGGAGTACCTACAAACCGCCGAAGTTACAGCAATCTTTGAAAAATATAGTTTTTCCGTGGTGAAATAATGCTAACAGCAGCGGAAATCAGTGCGTTAGTTTTATCTATCAAAGCTGCCTTGTTGAGCCTGCTTCTTATCCTGCCTCCCGGCCTTCTGATCGGCTGGTTACTCGCCAAGTTCTCATTCCCCGGCAAATCGCTCCTCAATACCGTTGTCATGCTACCGATGGTATTGCCGCCCGTCGTCAGCGGGTTTTTCCTTTTGATCCTTCTCAGCAAGCGCGGACCGATTGGGGGGCTGCTCTTCCGTCTTTTCGGGCTTGAAATTGTATTTTCGTGGTTGGCGGTGGTGTTGGCGATCTCTGTGTTGTCGTTTCCACTGTTGGTGCGCGGTATTGTCACGGCGATGGAGGGTGTGAATCCGCAACTGGAGAATGCGGCAAGGACGCTTGGTGCTTCGCCGTTGAAGGTGTTTTTTACCGTTACGCTGCCTCTCTCGTATCGTGGGATTATCGCAGGAGGGATCATGGGTTTTTCTCGGAGTTTCGGCGAATTTGGTGCGACCATGATGGTGGCGGGGAACATTCCGGGAAAGACGCAAACATTGCCCTTAGCAATCTATAACTTTGTGCAGATTGGTCAGGATCTGAGCGCGTACCGTTTGGTGTTGCTATCCACCGTGATTGCTTTTGCAACGCTGTGGATAGCGGAGCGGTTGTATATTAAGAGATGAAGCAAGGAAGGGCAACCACAAGGGTTGTCCCTACAAAAATCAGTCCAATGTAGGGGCAGGTCCCCGATAAATCGGTATCCAAAGCGACCCCGATCTATCGGGATTAAAAAACTTGTGCCTGCCCAAAACGCAAACTGTTACCTTTTAGGCATTACGTCCCATGTTAGAACTCAGTTTTCGCAAGCGTCTCGGCGATTTTCAACTTGAGATGGACCACACCATTACGGAGAAGGTGACGGCATTTCTGGGACCTTCGGGCAGCGGTAAAAGTACGCTGCTCAACTGTATTAGTGGTATTTTGAATCCTGACGATGGCGAACTCATGTTTGCCGATGAAACGTTGTATTCCTCCCAGCAGAAGCGGTGTCTGCCACCCGAAAAACGTCATTTCGGATATGTCTTTCAGGAAGGGTATCTTTTTCCGCACCTGACAGTTCGACAGAATATTTCGTATGGTCGTCCCCGCCGCCCTAATGGTAATAACCAAATTGACTTCAATACAATTATCGATATCCTTGAAATTGGGGAATTGCTGGATCGGTATCCGAGCCAACTTTCCGGCGGTCAGCGGCAGCGGGTCGCTATTGCGCGGGCTTTGGGGATGTCGCCGCGCCTGCTGTTAATGGACGAACCGCTTACCTCTCTCGATGCAGGCTTGAAAAGCCGCATTCTGCCCTACCTATATCACATTAAGGGGGCGTTTGATATACCCATCCTTTACGTCACCCATTCTATCTCAGAGGTGATGGCGCTTGCAGACGAAGCATTCTTGCTCTCTGACGGTCGGATTACGGCGCGTGGAGAACCCCACCAACTGCTCGCTTCCCCTTCGGCGTTGCCTGTTGCTCAGATGACGGGTGTGGAGAACATCCTCGCTTTGCCGGTGGTCGTTGCGTCGGAGGAGCGTGGGGTAACGGAGTTGGCATTGGGGGAACAGAGGCTGATGGTCTCGTATACGGAGACGGCGCCCGGTGCAACGATGCCGATCGCTATCCGGGCGCGGGATATTATCGTTGCGATGGACCCGGATCTACGGATGAGTGCGCGGAATATTTTGCGTGGGACAATCCGGGGGGTTGCTGTCCAAGCGGGGCGTGTGATGCTGTCGGTCGATATTGAGGGGCATCTGTTGTCGGTGGAGGTTACGAGCGATGCACGTGAGCAGCTTGGGCTTGCGGAGGGAACGGTGTGTTATTTTATTATTAAGGCGAGTGCGGTTAATTTGCTTTGGGAGGGTTGAAAAAACGCTGACTTATTTACGCATTGCTGTTTTCTTTTTGGACTTGACACCGTAACACTACTATGTAAGAATAGTGTTCATATGGTAAAATATAATGACATCTGAATTCTAATCCTCTTGGCAGCAGCAATTGTATAAAGTACGCAACTCAAAATCAGTATGACAAGTTATATTTTGTACTTCCCGCAAAGGCTTCACCGAATCCTATATCGCGAGCGGCCGACGAGAAATTATAGAAACTCGTAACAGAAGCAGCGAGTTGAATAAACCGAACCCTGTAGGATTAATGGAGTATGGTATAGCATTTCCGTGCGGAATAAACCTTAACAGGTAATATGGCGTTAGTATACAATGCCGACAATGAGAAGTATTGCGAATGCTGATTACTCCGATAAATAGATACACCTATTGCAGTAGCCTAGAGAACCGAGCGTAACCTTGCGAGGAACCAGCAGACAAAGAGAAATTAAAATGAACATGACCGAACATCAAACCATAATATTTGAAAATCCGCCCATTGATGAGGTTGTTTGTGGCGTCCTTTTTGACTCGATTAAGG
Source organism: Candidatus Poribacteria bacterium (assembly GCA_965208425.1). Lineage (GTDB taxonomy): Bacteria > Poribacteria > WGA-4E > WGA-4E > PCPOR2b > PCPOR2b. The sequence continues at coordinate 3,021,912 of OZ242335.1, forward strand.
GGCTACAAGCAGGTCATCTCGGGCTTCTGTGGCAGACATTCGGATCTGATTTTCCTGTAATGGAAGACCAGAATTTGCTTGGGCCTTTACCTACAGACGAGATGACTCGTCGTGATACTCCTCCATTACCAAGGGTTTGGATGGTGCACAAAGACGAAAACGAACTGATTCAAGTGCAGTTCAATCGTTTCTTGCATAACTGGCGCAAAAGACGTCCTAGCGACAAATATCCGAATTACAAAACGGTCATAGAAAACTTTGAAAAGTACTTTTCCTGTTTTCAGGATTTTCTGGCAGGAGAGGGTTTGGGAGCTATCGTACCAAATCGCTATGAACTAACGTATATTGACCTTATTTTAGAAAATGAAGGTTGGGAAACGCTTAATAATTTAGGAGGAGTTTTTACCGATTTTATCTCATTAAAGGGTCAAAATGCACTCTCCACTGATATCAGAGAGATTAACTGGCAGATGGTATTTGGGATGCCAAATGACTTAGGACAACTACAATTGTTAATCCGTAATGCTCGCAGAATCCCCGACAACCGACATCTTATACGCATTGAGTTTACCGCATTTAGTAACCAACCGTATAAGCCGATGAGGGATTGGTTTGATTCTGCTCATGAGGTAATTTTCGACCTATTTACAAATATAATAAGCAACGAAATTCAAGAAAAATTCTGGGGAAGAAAACTATGCAAGGCGTAAGTGACTCGGCGGGGATGGACCAAGACAAAAAATTCTCTCTAGCGTTGATGTCGAATATTCCAGAGTTTCCTGAACAAGATAGAGGAACGCTGCCTAGGCTCCAGTATGGAATTGCATCGGGAATCACACTCGAAGATATTCCAAGACGTGAACTATCGTATCATTTTTATGTCACTGCCCAACCAGTCGGCAGCAGAACATTCCAGCCATCTTCTTGGGAGACGGAATCGCCAACTGCTAACGCAGATCTTGAGCGCCCGGACAGCAGCGTAATCTTAAATGAGATGTTACGCCAACTTAATGCCGTAGTCCGATGGAGAGAAGATTGGGATGATGCAGAGCATGAACCTGAAAAACCGAGCGAGCAAGCTGTAGTTAGAGCGAAACAGGTCGTGAGTGAGTTATTGGGCGCGGTCATTTCTGAAGATAAACCATTGCACACACCAGTCCTCTCCTACGATTATGACGATTATATAACTATGGTATGGCGCAAAGGGCAACACGAATTATATCTTGAAATCAATGAAGATGAAATCCAGTATGTCAGGGTCTGGGGCATTAACATTGATTCAGAGATGGACGTAGGTGTGCCAAGCAGAGACAATTATCTAACGCTTTGGGAATGGTTGCTTGATGGTTGAAAATGACCGCGTAGAGGACCATGAAGAACTCTATCGAAACGTGCGAAGGAACTGGAATCCCCCACATTATACCCGTGAAGATGGGAAATTCGTAATCGAGTATCACGCTTTTTATGATGGCGGCGGCGTACAGGCATCTGTAGATAGAGCGAAACTATTGAATTTCGATCCTTCGCGTGCTCTGTTAAACGGCGCAAATGGCATTGTCAGTATGAGAGCTGGCGATGTTCGCAGGATAGGGGACATAAATAAGGTAGGCGACTCTGTTGATCACGCCGTAGACGTTGTCTTTAGTCCGGAATGTGACAGACCTGCTCATTCTCTGATTATTATGAAGCCTGAGCATTTCGCCTCGGGCACAAAGCAAAGGAACGCGTTTAGATTTCTGCAGAAGGCACTTGCCCGACTTGCCACTGAAAATGGATGGATATTACCTCCACCAGAATAACGCCATTCAAGAATCTCACCATCAGCGTTTTGTGCCGCGGGTTGACTTGGAATAACAAAACGAAATCGGACTTGCCCTGCCAATTCTCGGAACGACATCGGAAACGTGACCGACTGGAATATCTAGCAACTTAAACATACCTTATCACTTCACCGCTTTCTTTGCTTCCTTGAACTTAGCTTTGGCGAACGCTCTCCATTCTTTCAACTTCTGGTTGCGGAAGTCTGGGGCTTGCCAACTTCCTTCAGAGAGTTCTAGTGCTTTCGCTTCTGTGATTGGGACTTGACCCAAAATCTGGATCGCAGCGGCGCGTTTCTCTGGATCTTTGCTTTTGTTGATGGCTTTCCATGTGTTGACCAGATCTTTGTGCGGTTCAATGACAAGCGCACCGATAAGATCCCCCACGATGTCCCAGCGTATCCCACCTTTCACCGCGTCGTAGTCAATCGGTGTTAGATCCAACTCAAATGGGTTGGTAGCGACACAGCGGTCCCCAAGCTCATCGTAAAGCGCGGGGATAACGCTGCTACGGTTCAACCCGCCTTTCCATTTGGGTCCTTCTGGATCAGTGTCGCGTAACACCCAGAGTTTTTGTGCTTCATCGGAAAGAACAAAATCGAGGAACTTCTGGGCGACCGCCATATTGGGAGCCCCTTTAAGTATGGCGATTGAGTCGGGACTGACAACCGCAGCATCAGGCGGCACGACATATTGAATTTTGTCTGCGCCGATGACGGCGATTTGACCGTAGGCGTAGAAGTCAATTGCCATGCCGTAGATGACCTGCCCAGCGACGACATCTCTGGGAATCGCGTTTGATCCTGCGGAAAACGCCCTGACATTCGCACCGAGCTGCGTGATTAATTCAAAGCCTTCTTCCCAGCCGTAGCCTTGCAGGATGAGTTCATACATCATGTGCGCGCTTCCGCTCTCACGGGGATCTGCTGCGCCGACGCGGTTGATGAGTTTCGGGTTTGTCAGATCGTCCCATGTGCGGATCTCGGGTAGATTAAGAAGCACCCGCAATTCCTCGTTATACATAATCCCAAAACTTGACAGTGCCGCACCGTACCAACGGTATTCGGGATCATAGACGGGGATCCCAAAAATCTCTTTTGGGATTCTGTTGAGTTGGGCTTCTGGTAGTTTGTAGGGAGCCAGCAGACCTTTGGCAGCGAGCTTGAGGTAGTTGTCTGTCCCGCCGCCGAAAAAGAGATCTATCCCGATACCTTCGGGGAGCCGCTTGAATTCGGATTCGATGAAGCGGAAATCGGAAGACGATCCGCCCTGATCGAGCCAATCGACAGTGACTTCGCGTCCTGTTTGCTTGGCGTACCACGCCTTAAATCCGGTATCGAATTCTGTTTCGATGCCTTCCCAGTGTGGGGATATAATGACGAGTTTATCTTGAGCGGAAGCGGTTTGCCCGAAGATTAGAGCGATGACAGTACAGAGGGTGATGAAGGTTGCAAAAGTTAATATAGTTCTTAGTTTTGACATAGTGAGATATCCTTTTTGTTGTGGGGGTGTCGATGGGTTTCACGGATGATGTGAATTTGAATCCCCATCAATCTGGTGAATTGGCGATAAGGGTTAGATGGGCAGCCAGCGAACAATTGCTGACATCTTCCACATCGTAATCAGAATTATTGCAAGTAAAAGAAGATACCATATAACACGTTTCCATGAACCTCTGCGTCGAACGGGACGCTCTGAAAGTCTCATTTTATCGGCGGACCTCCTGTGAATTGTTGGTATAATGCAAGTTGCCGCTAACTATGGTAGATTTCAGAATTAATTAGACATTGCCAATCGGCGAGGTTGGAAACCTCGTCTACCGGGGGCGAAAGTGTCCATTTATTTTTAGAATTCACCATAAAACAAACCCAGAATGTCGAGATGTGAATCTCGACCTACAGGATTTGCCTAGGGGCGGCAGAAATTCGGAATTACTATACATCTAGATTTGCACGATTGTTACGGCATACGGAGTATGCCTACTACTATTACATAAAGCGAGGATAAATTTACTGGCTTGCCTCCGCCATTGTGATCCATTCGGTTTCGGGTGTTGTTGGTATTAGACGATATAGTAACTTCGCTTCAATTGTTTCCGTGTCGTTGAGGGGATACACAAACTCTCGCGTTTCACCGGGCGGTATGCGACTGGTTTCGGGCTTTTCCGATGCCTCGGAAATGAAATCTTTTTCATGGCGACTCACGGCTCCGTTGGCGTCGAAGATTTTTACGTCGAGAATAATTGCGCGTAAGGCTTCGCCCGGCAGCAGATGTCCCGCCTTATTGGTGAGACGAACCGTTGCTTTGTCCTCAGCACGTGCAATTTTCAGGTTTGCGGCACTTTTGAGTTTACTCACGCTGCGACTGCCCACCCATGTGTGCCGTCGGACCGTGACCGTCTCGTAGGTATGGACGCTTAACGTCCGTTTGACAGCGGGCATGTGGCAGGAGGCACAGTTCAGTCCCTTTTCTGCAGCGGGGCTATTCCTGAAGCTGGCGACCTGATTGTGTTCAGGCACACTCGGTTGTCCGTGGCAGGTCGCGCACAGTTCAGTTGGTTTGGCATGAGCTTCAGAGGTCACATTTGCGTGATACATCGGATTGCTGCTCTTGTGTGGTCCGTGCATTGCCCCATGTGCGTCGATATGGCAAACGATACAAGAGACACCGTACTTCCGATCTTCGGCTCGCAGCTTCGGCATTTTGCCGATACCGGTGATCAGGATCGGTTCGGGGGCATGGCACGGATCACATTTCTTCTCTCGATCTTCGACCTGACTTGCGGCTTCTTGGTAGATCGGATCCTCCCATGCCTTCGCGTGCATTGACCTCTCCCACTCGCGCCAGATTGCTGGGTGACATCGCTTGCACATCTTTTTCTGTGTGAAATCTCGGTAGATGTCATCGTAGCCAAGATAGCTAGGCTCGAAGAATGAGTCATCTTCCGTTTCGTCAGCAGTTTCCACCTGTGTACAGAACACCATAAGTGCGAGGGGAAGACAGATCAGTGCTATTCGTATAATCAGAGACAGCCTCATTTTAATCCTTGTTCCAGCAGCAGGGATGCCGCCTTCTCTCCGCTGTTGATACAATCTGGGATGCCGATTCCGTGATAGGCGTTGCCGGCGAGTGCAAATCCGGACAGCTTTCTCGCCTGTGCCTCGATTTCGGCGACGAGATCCAGGTGCCCCAGATGGTATTGCGCCATTGCGTTCGGGTGTTTGTACACAAGTGCAAACTGCGGATCGTCTTTGAGCCTAAGCAGTTCGTGTAGCTCTCTCAGCACGGATTCGACTATCTCCGACTCCGAACGGTTGAAATACGCCTCTCCCTTGCTGCCTGCTCCGCCCACATAGGCGCGTAAAAGGGCATAATCCTCTGGTGCGCGTCCTTCCAACTTGACGCTGCTGAATGTGCATCCGATAATCGAGCGTTCCTCAATCGCGGGCACAACAAAGCCTGCTCCGTTGAGGGGGTGTTCAATGTCTGTGCGACGGAAAGCGAGATTCACGATGGCGGAGGAGGCGTAGGGGATCGAGGTCAGGGACTCTGACAGGTTCGGAGCGACTGTTTTTACCAAGCCTGCTGCACCGTGTGCGGGGAGGGCAACACAGATCAGATCGCTTTCTATCTGTTTCCCGCTTGCAAGATGAACCTGCCATTTTTCCTGATCACTCTGGTAATCTAGATGGCTGACTTTTGTTCCGAGTTGTATGCAATCATCGGGCAGACGCTCGGTGATGGTATCGGTCAGGGTTTGCATCCCATCTTTGAACGAGAGGAATAGGCTGTAGCGCGCACCACTTGTGCCGCTAGCCCCACCTTGGGATTCTTTTTTCCGTGCAACGAGGGCTTTGATGATGCTGCCATGCTTCTTTTCCATCTCAAGGAACTGTGGCATCGTGGCTTTGAGGCTCAAGTCTTTTCCATCCGCGGTGTAGATGCCGCCTATCATCGGTTGTGCTATCCGCGTGAACGCTTCCTTTCCCAACCGACGGGTGATGAAACCTTCCAGCGATTCATCTTCATCGCCCCGACGGCGGGGTATGATCCAATCTAATCCCATCCGCAGTTTTCCACCCCAACTGAAGATTGGTGTCTTCACGAACGGCATAAAGGAAGCGGGTGCCATTAGGTAGAAGCCATCGGGGACAGGATATAGTCTTCCTTTTCGTAGGACGAAGCTGCGTCGCTCCTTCGGGTTTGTGCCGAGAAACTGATCGGCGATGCCCAACTCTTCTGCCAACGCCTTTGCCCACGGTTTTGTCGAGATGAAAACGTCGGGACCGTGTTCGATGATGAAGCCGTCCTGTTTGGACGTGTGGATTGCACCGCCGACGCGATCTCCTGCTTCGAGTAGTTTTACGTTGAGGGGGATGCCACGTTTGGCTGATTCAGCCACCAAGCGGTAGCAGGTCGTCAGTCCGGCGATACCACCGCCGACGACGATAGCCTGTTTTCGGTTTGAAGTATCTGTCATTTCCTACCATCCGATTGCGTACGATGTTGATCTTGGGTCAGCGCCGCCGGCACGGACACCGGTATCGGGATCGACGGTGATGGCACAGACGCAACTGACCGATCCCCACTCTTGGGTATCGTGGACAATATGTCCGCGCTCTCTTAATACCTCTCGCACCTCTGGATCAACACGCGCTTCAACGGTTACCTCGCCGGGCTGAATCCCGTGGGGCCAGAAGGAGTTGGGAAAACTGTGTGTTATAGCGCGGGGAGCTTCGATAGCCTCCTGCGGCTCCATACCGAATTCAACGATGTTGAGGAAGACCTGTAGCATACCTTGGACCTGTGCATCGCCGCCGGGGCAGCCGAAGGGCATGAACGGTTTTCCATCTTTGAGGCTTAGTGCGGGATTTGGTGTGAGGCGTGGTCGTTTCCACGGCTGCAGGCAACAGGGGTGGTCTGGATCGAGCCATGTCTGTGTGCCACGCGACGAGATTGCGAAGCCCAAGCCGGGAACGACTGGGGTGCTACCAACGCCGTCTGATGGTGTTGCTGAAAAGGCGTTGCCTGCCTCATCAACCACGCAGATGTAACTGGTATCCGTCTCCCATTCTGATGTGTATTCTGGTTGGGAACGATCTGGATCTAGGGTTGGGAACTGACCATTTTCTCGACGGGGTTCGGGATGGAATTGCCACGGATTGCCGGGAGCCGGCATATCGGGTGCGGCGTGCTGTGGGTCGATTGCTGCGCGTCTCTCGGCGGCATATCTTCCATCTAGCAATCCCGCCATCGGCACCTGCACAAAATCGGGGTCGCCGAAGTATGCATGGCGATCCGCGAAAGCAAGTTTAAGGGATTCAACTACGGCGTGGAGATAGTCCGCGGTGTTATGCCCGATCTCCTTCAAATCAAAGCCTTCGACAATTTTCAGTGCCATGTTTAGCGTGGGACCTTGACACCATGGACCGCAGGTGTAAACGTCATAGCCTTTGTAGGTGATATGCTCCGGCGGTTCGACCCGTACTGAGAACGATGCCAGATCCTCGTATGTCAGAAGTCCGCCCTCTGCCTGATAGAAATCGGCAATCTCGTGGGCGATTTCGCCTTTGTAGATTAGATCGCGTGCTGCGCGAAGACCGGCGTGCCGGTCTCCACTGGCTTTGCGCTCGGCTTCGATCATCCGTTTGAAGGTTTCTGCGAGGTCTTTCTGGACGAAAATCTCTCCAATTTGCGGCACATGCCCGCCGGGGTTGTAGGATGCGGCGGTTGTGGGGCAATTTCTCACGCCGTCTCCGCTCACAAGTCCGTGAAACTGATCATCTACAGGTCTCCCGTTTTCGACGAGGTCTAAGGCGGGTTGGATGACCTCCTCAAACCTCATTGTGCCGAATCGCGCGAGTGCTGTCAGCCAGCCATCGGGTGCTGCAGGCGTGACTGTGCGGAGGATTCCAGCGGGGAGATCGCCGTCGTGATGTTCATGGAAGTAGTCCATCGTCGCAGCGTGGGGCCACCGTCCGAGTCCGCTAACTGTTTCAACGGGTTCGCCTGACGCGGGGGAGTAGATAATGGGTGCGACACCACCAAACTGGGCGGATCCGGGCTGGAGGACATTGATACAAATTCCGGTTGCGACACCGGCGTCGGCGGCGTTGCCTCCGCTTTCGAGGATGCGAACCCCCGCCATCGTTGCTAGATAGTGAAGCGATGAGACAACATAACGTTTTCCTCGGAATGAGGGGCGGTGACTGTTCGGCATGGGTATTTCTCCTCTCTTAATGAATTGATCAGGCAAGTCGCGATTCGGAGGGTACACCCCCTACCGTCCACCTTTTTGTAGGAGGGAATTCCAATTCCCGACTATGGTGCTGGTTTTTGGCGTTTGATTTATCAACTAGCAATTTGCGCTAGCTTCGATTATTCTCTGTTACGCCGCACGGGCTTTGAATCATGATGATTCGCTCTGTGATACACATTGCGCTCCGCCCTGATAAAATCGGGATTCAAACCAACTGGAGCGCAGGCATCAGAGGTTATGGAATTCTATAGACATATCGCTCCTCTGGAGCGAAAAACACACCTTTCACCCCCAAGGGTTTTTAGGGTCAGCTAGGAAGTGGCACCACCGAAAATTGGACATCGCTAGGATTTGGGTGCCAGACTAGGTTACGATTATATCAAAACAGGAGACGCATGGACATTTAGAGTCGATCTTAGAATTAATGAAATACTCCAAATTGGTAGGCGCTGTTTCCAACTGCGCCGTTTCAACTCAACCAACGGTGTGTATGCGGTGCGGTTGAAAACCGCACCTACCGGCTCCCGTAAATCGGGATCGAAACCGAGGGGCGAAAGTGTCTCTTTATTTTTAGAATTCACCATAGAGTTTGGTCGATTAAGCGTCTCAGACTTCCCAATCGAGCAGCACACCCAACGCCTCATTCATTCGGGTATAGAGCAGATCGAATGCGTCGGCGGCTTCCGTGTAGGGGAAACGGTGAGTGGTCATCTTCTCCGTCTGGATAGCACCGGAACCGAGCAGCTGCATCGCTCTCAGTGCGACACCAGCGGGAACGACTTGGCCATAATAGCCGCCGAGAAGTCGCCGTCGCTGAATTTTGCCGGACATGAGTGGTAAGGGTTGATCTTCATAGAGGCCTATCAGGTGGAGCAGACCACCGACTGCCAGCATATCCAAACCTTGATCGAAGGCTTTGGGTCCCGCTGGTCCCCCGACTGCATACGCTACAATGTGAGCACCGACTCCGTTGGTGAGTTTTTTTACAGCTCGGACGGGATCTTCATCGCTAGCATTGATGACCGCATCTGCTCCCAATTCCTCGGATAGTGCACATCGACTATCCAGCGCGTCCACGGTGATAATACGTCCACGTCCGTTGGCTTTTGCGACCTGCATCAGGAGGCTACCGACCAGTCCTTGCCCAATAATAACAACCGTGTCGTAAGGCTGGATGTCCTCGATGTCTATCCAAGACACCGCACCGGAGGTCAGCGGGTAGTAGGGTGCTTGATCAAAAGTCACGGATGGTAGCATGGGAACGACTTGGGCTTGGTCGTTGGGTGAACGCAATTGGACAGGACGGACGGTGTATTCTGCGTGTGGCGCTGAGGCGACGACGCGGTCACCTACAGCGTAGTGGTCGACTTCGTCGCCGACAGCGTCCACGATTCCTGCGAGCGAATACCCCATGCTTTCGGGATTGACTGCATATTCGCGGGTATATCGTCCTCCCATCTCCGAGCCACGGCTGATGAGACTCCGCACCGCTTTGACACGAACCTCGCCGGGACCGGGTTCAGGCATCGGTGCGTCTTCGATAACAACGTTAAATTTCCCTTCTGGCTTGGCGACTCGTTTCATTCAATAGTCCTTTCTGTTCCGTGTCAGCGTTTGGTCATTAGTCCATCTTCTTTGGTTTCCATTCACGCGCCAGACGCTGGGCTTCGGCAATTTGGTCAGGGGTCATATTTTCGGCTATTCTATCACGTTCTTCGTGGGCTGCCTCCATACCTTGTCGCCCCGCGAGATTATACCACATATGCGCCATGACATGGTTTTGGACAACACCCCGGCCCTGTTCATACATCACACCAAGTTGAAGCTGTGCTACTATATGATCTTGCTGTGCGGCTTTTTGAAACCATCTGAGTGCTTCCTCATAATCTTGGGGGACACCCTTTCCATGTTGATACATCCCACCGAGATTAAATTGAGCGATGGCATCGCCTTGTTCAACCGCTTTACGGAACCATTTGAGTGCCTCCGCATAGTCTTGAACAACGACTTCGCCCATAAGATACATTGTACCGAGGTTATTCTGGGCACCGATATTTCCAGCCTCAGCAGCTTTATGGAACCATTTGAGTGCTTCCTCGTTGTTCCGAAGGACGCCTTCACCTATATAATATATCGCACCAAGTCGGAGTTGGGCTTTGGCGTGATTACCTTCGGCGGCTTTGCGATACCACTTGCGTGCTTCCGCATTGTCCTGTACGACACCTTCACCTCTTTCGTGCATTCCCGCAAGTCGGAACTGAGCTTCGACATGACCATCTTCTGCAGCACTGTGATACCACTCGGCGGCTTCCCTATAGTTCCGGAAAACACCGTCACCCCTTGCATACATCCCGCCAACTCGGAACTGGGCTTCCGTATCACCTTGTTCAGCAGCCCTCTGATACCACTGAATCGCTGTCCTATAATCCCGCACAACGCCTTCACCCCTGGCATACACTGTGCCAAGGTGAAACTGAGCATCGACATTCCCTTGTTCAGCGGCTGTTCGATACCACTTGAGCGCTTCCTTGTCGTTTTCAATTACTCCCTCACCCCTGCTGTACATCCCGGCGAGTCGAAACTGGGATTCGGCGTGGCCTTGTTCAGCAGCTTTACGATACCACTTGGCGGCTTCCTCATAGTCCGGAGCGATGTCCGAGCCTTCTGTTGAATACATTGAAGCGAGAAGAAACTGTGCCATGAACTCCCCCTGTTCGGCGGTTTTGCGAAACCATTTAACTGCTTCCTTATGGTTTTGGGAGACGCCTTCACCCTCGGCATACATTATGCCAAGACGCAACCCAGCGAGGGCAAAGCCGCGTTCAACCGCTTTCCGATACCATTCAATTGCTACTGCATAATCCTGAGGTACCCCCTCACCCTTGAAGTACATCTCTCCAAGACGGAATTGGGCGTTGGATTCACCCTTTTGGGCGAGTGGTTGCCATTCCTCTAGTGCGGTTTTATAATCCTTTCGTTTATAGGCGTCTAGCCCTGCCTGAAAGTCTCCCCACACAGACGCAGTGGTAAGCAAGCATATCATCAGCGCAGAAACTATACCCTGCAGCGTTGGATGGCACACAATTTGCTCCAAGCATCTATGGAATTGGTGATTTTGCACACGCTGTTCTGCAGCCTCAGTTCTCCACACATCTCCGGTCATTGTGAATCACCTTCCTTTTGTTGATATTGATACAGGTTGATACTGAATAATAGTGTTGGGCAAATTGCCGAAACCTGATACAATACAAATATACCATGACGGAGAAATCGAGTCAATTGAAATATCGAAGTTATCCTGGAGGGAACTTAATGAAGATTACCGATATAAAGGCGTTTCCGGTGCGGGTGGGAGGCACTCAACTTGTAGTGAAAGTAGAAACCGATGCGGGCATTTATGGAGTGGGTGAGGCAGGCATACCGAGTCGCCATTTGGCTGTGGTTGGAGCTATTCAGCATTATCGTGAATTTCTTTTCGGCAAAGATCCAATGCGTATCGGTGGGCTGTGGCAGGAGATGTATCGGAGCCAGTATTTTGAGGGCGGACGTATCCTCACCGCTGCGATTGCTGCGATTGACATCGCACTGCATGACATTGTAGGTAAAGCGTTGGACGTGCCGGTCTATCAATTGCTTGGTGGGAAACAGCGGGATTATGTTCCCTGCTTTGCAACAACGCATGCTCAATCGGCGGAGGAGTTGATTGCTGATGCCAATTTACTGATCGAGAACGGGTGGGATGTCATCCGAACATTTGTAGCGCGGGGGTCGCACGCAGCCGATGACAATATTTACGAGCCGCGAGAGTCAATCGCATTGACTGCGACATGGCTGACACAGCTACGCGAGGCGATTGGTCCTGAGCCTGTTCTTGGCGTTGACTATCATCACCGTCTCAGTGTTGCGGAAGCGGCTTCATTCTGTCACCGGATGCCTACCGGGACGCTTGACTTTTTGGAGGAGCCAATCCGAGATGAGACACCGGAGGCTTACGAGTCGTTGCGGACAATGGTAGATGTACCTTTCGCAATCGGGGAGGAGATTTCAAACAAGTGGGATTTTCTGCCCTACATTGAACGGGGCATCACCAATTTTGTTCGCCTTGATGTCTGCAATGTAGGTGGGTTGACGGAAGCGATGAAGGTCGCTAGTTTGGCAGAAGTGCACTATATTGACCTCATGCCACACAACCCTTTGGGGACAATTTGTACCACGGCGACGATTCACTTGGCGGCGGCGGTGCCAAACTTCGCGTGGCTAGAGATACGAGAATCGCCGACAGAACGTACAGGGCGGTACGATACGGATCTGTTCCCTGTCCAACCACAGGCTGAAGGTTCGCGGTTTCCGGTCCCTGAATTGCCGGGGCTTGGGGTTGAGTTCAATGAGGAGTTTGCACTTGCCAACCCTGCGGAGATTGAGCACGGACGTTTCCTCCGCCGGCGCGATGGATCGATTACTAACAGCTAGAAGATTCGTGGCATGGTCTGTTGCACCTTTGGCGATATGCTACGTCGAATGTGGGGCGCGATTCTATGCCAGCGGATTAATATTTTTTTAATCAAGCTACATTTTCCCCAAGAGAGGATTATCATGAATACGAGTCCAATTTTACAGGGTGAGCCGTTCAGTGAAGAGAAGACACGGCAGATTGCGAAACAGTTCCATCGTGATGGGTTTGTGCACATTCCCGGTGTGCTAACCTCTGACGAAATCACCGCGCTACGCGACACAACCGACAGACTCTTTGCGGATGCATCTCTCGCTGAGCGGACGAATCCGCACCTTGCCGATACCAGATACATCCAGATGCGACCGCATGATGAAACGGGGGAAGAACTCCCATTTATTTTGAGGAATACAATCGAACTTGATCCTATCTTTCGGGAGATGCTTCACCGGGAGCCGATTCTCAGTTTGGCCGAAGCCATCGTGGGTGAGGGCTGTAAGTTCTGCGGTCAAAATCTGCTGCGCAACCTGCCCGGGTTGTCAATTGAACGGTGGCATGTCGACGGTCAGGTACATTTTCCGCTTCCCGACGATGTACCTCGTTTCGATCCACGGATTCAGATGCAGGTGTTATGGATTACCGTCCAGATGGCACTCACGGATATCGAGACGATTGATCAGGGGCCCACGCAGTACGTCCGCGGCAGCCACTATTCCGGACGTGGACCGAATGACCAAGATCATCCGGAATTCGAAGGTCAAGGTCCGACGTCGATCTTCTGTAAGGCTGGTGACATCTACCTGCAGGACCCGCAGTGTTGGCACCGGGGTGCACCCAACCGATCCGATCGGACACGCTATATCTTGCAGTCGCAGTACGCTGCACGCTGGGCGTATTGGCGCTTTAATCTGTGTAATCAGGTTCCGGTTCCTGAAGATTATCTGCAAACTGCTGATGATCGCCTATTGGACGTATTGGGTCGGAGCCGCCCCGATAGCAGCCAGAACTAATTGTTCTCGGAGTGGATGAGAAAATCTTGAGTAGCTGAAAGGAAGAGATGACGGCATGAAAACGAAAGCAACAATCACCGCTAGTGTAACCCTTCTATTGAGTATTGTCTGGAGCGCGTTTGGTCAGGAAGGGGTGACCGTCGTTCCGGAGATCTTCCTAAGAGGCTACGATCCCGTTACTGTTTTTTTTAGTGAAGAGACCAAATCGAGAGCTGATGAAGCGGCGGATGAGCCGGGCGAGTTGCTTCAGATTGAACCCGATCATCCCGGCGAGTATCAATGGCTGGATGCCAAAACCTTACAGTTCCTTCCGACTGTTCGTTGGCCCATCCTACGACGATTCATGATCAGCGTCAACGGAGTAGGGCACCCACTTGTTACGCTGATGGCAGCGCCGAAAAGCATCTCGCCATCTGGCGGTAGCCAAGAACTGGAACCAATTCAGGAGATACTACTTTCTTTTTCGGACCGGCTGAACATTGACGAGTTGAGTGCGATGCTCCGTTTCGAGGTCCGCCCAACACCCGGACTAGAAATTACAGGAGATGGTACCGTGCCAGCGCTGGTCGCACTGACAGATCGAGACTTTACCGTCAAAGAGATTGAACGGGTATCGATACGGGATGCAGTCCAGTACCAGATAACTTTTGAGGATCCCATTCCGTATGGTAGGATACTGACGATGACACTGCAACTTTCGCTAGATGAGCGTCTAAAGGGGGCTCTCGTTCGCCACACCTTTGCGACTCAGACTCCTTTCCGGTTGACTGGCATTGGTTGTGGGCGTGTTGTCTTTCCCGTTGCTGCGAAGGGTAGCGTGTATCCGGTGGAGCAACTGCTTCAAGGTGGTGGTGGTGATGAACCATTGTTCCTTGAATTTAGCCATGAACTCGGACCTATTTCGATGGCTACGGTCAAGCGACTGGTGCGATTTGAGCCTGCCGTGAAGAATTTTCGCTTTTCGGTGTCTGGAAAACGGCTCGACCTCCACTTTAGGCCTGAAAGAGATCAGGTTTACCGATTAACCGTTCAGGAAACCAGCTTAACGGACAAAAACGGCAGAGATCTATCCACATTTGGTGACACTACTCTCTATTTTTACTATTCACATGCCGATCCTTATCTGCGGTGGCGACAGAGTAGGGGTATCCTTGAACGCTACGGGGCACAGAAATTTCCGATGGAAGGACGCGGTGAAGAACAGATTGATTTGCGGATTTATAAGCTAGATCCCTTGGATCGGAATTTTTGGCCCTTCCCGGACAGATCTGTGAGGGTGAATGAGGAATCCCGCCCGCCGGGTCCCGGCGAAGAGCCCGCTTTTGCCAGCAATATGCCCAAGCACATCCAGCTGCTTGGAAGTCCGCTTATATCCCGATTGGTGTCTCTGCCGATGAAGGATCGAATGGGTAACCTCCGATTTGGTCTTGACCTCAAAGCCTTATTGGCGAAAATTTCTGGTGAGGATCAACCGGGGACATATCTCCTTGGTTACCGTAGAATAGGGAGCAGTACCCAGCGAGATTACGCCCGCATTCAGGTGACAGATTTGAGCCTCAGCACGGTTGAGGAGGACTCAGCGGTGAACTTTGTTGTGACCTCCTTGAGCACTGGAGAGCCTGTAGTTGGAGCACAGGTAATCGTCGAAGGGCGATACCACAACGACGCCGATCCGCTTATTTCGGGTGTCACTGATGACACCGGACAGTTCCGTTATGTTCACAGAAAGAAGATTAATACGACGTTGCGCCGCATTGTAGTCAGTTACGAGGGAGATGTGCTGACACTCAATCCTGCTAAACCGCCACCCCATTTTCTGGACAACCACTGGTATAGTACACGTCGAGGCTGGCTCAACTGGTTAAGGCGGGATCCGCGTCAAATTAAAGACAAGCCGGTGCGGAAGGCGCATATCTTTACAGAACGCCCGGTGTATCGCCCGGAGGAAGCGGTTCACATTAAGGGATATGTGCGTTTGCGAAAAACGGGCGACCTCATATATGAGGAAAATCGCCGCAGAAGTTTAGTAGTGGAAGGACCAGGGGATAAAAAGTGGACGTACCCGCTCACCTTCACGGAGATCGGCAGTTTCTATCACAAATTTGACGAAGAAGAACTGCCTACGGGAAGTTACCATGCGTTCATTCTTGACGATGCGGAGCGGCAACGTCTTGCCTCTGTAGATTTTGAGAAAGAGAGTTATCGTATCCCCCGCTTTGAGGTTCAACTATTGGGACCAGATACCGTTCCGACGGATAGAGCTTTCACACTGACGATGATCGCTGACTACTATGCCGGTGGTAGAGTAGTAGGTCAGGAGGTAACGTGGCAGGTTACACAGCATTCTGATAGCTTCGGGGTGCCAACCGAATACGCCGGGTTTCTGTTTTCAACAGATCAACGTTTTAGCGACGGTACTCCTTTCCGCGCAACAGGTATTACAAAACAGGAGATTACAGACGAAAACGGTTCTTCAACGCTGGAACTTAACCCCGCCTTAGAGCCAGATGGCAGTTCCCGTGTGTATGTGGTCGAAGCCACAGTGCGCGGTGCCGATGAACAGACGGTCACTGCTGCTAAACTTGTGTCGGCAGCTCCCGCTTTCGTTCTGGGGTTAAAGTTGGAGAGGTTCCTCAAGGATACACTGATTATCAACCCAGAAGTGCTGGTGCTGAACCATGAGGGAAAGCCGTTAGAAGGGTTGAAATTCCATTTGCGACTGATGCACCGTCAGTGGCATTCGTACCTCAAGGAGAGCGACTTCACGACGGGAAAGGCGGAGTATGTAACCGACGTGGTCGATGTGCCGCTTATACAGCAAACACTGACTTCAACCGCAGAGCCGATGACGCTATCATTGCCTGTTGAAGCGGCAGGTGTTTACGTCGTTGAAATTGCGGCTCAGGATAGGCTCGGCAGACGACAAAACGTGTCCGCGGATCTTTACGTTGCGGGCGATACCGCCGTAGCGTGGAAGAAGCCCAAGGCGAATGTCTTTGAAACTACACCGGACAAAACCGCATACGATCCGGGTGAAGTCGCCAACCTACTCCTGAAAAGTCCATTTCAGAAGGCACGTGCCCTGATTGTTGTGGAGGGACCGAAAGCCAATCAGTACCATTGGGTTGATATAGAAAACGGTCAGGGAGTGTTCCCTATACCGATTCGCGGAGATATGACACCGCGCGTACCAGTGCACGCGCTGCTGTTGCGTGGACGACTAGAAAGCGTGAAGGTGGACGATGCGAGCACAGTTGATGCTGGCAAACCGATTACCATGGCGAGCACCGCTTGGATTCAGGTTAATCCACGGGATAACCAACTCAAGATTGACTTAGATCATCCTGCCCAAGCCCTGCCGGGTGCATCTATACCGATGACGATCAGACTCAGCGATCCCGATGGAAATCCACTAAACGGTGAAGTCACCTTATGGCTAGTAGACCGGGCGGTCCTCGCCCTTGGTCGAGAGCAACCTCTGGATCCTGTGGCTTCCTTCGTTGATGAGGTGGAGGCGCACCTCCGCATCCGCGACACCCGAAATGAAGTTGTCGGAGATTTAACTGTGAACGAAACTCCCGGGGGTGATGGGAGGAAACTTAGGCTTACTTACACAGCGGGGGACACACTGGCGGGCAAGGTAACGGTGCGGAAAAACTTCCAGCCTGTTCCCTATTATAATCCCTTCGTACAGATGGTCGATGGCGTTGTGTCACTCACTATTGACCTGCCCGATAATCTGACGGACTTCGCTGTACGAGCGGTGGCGACCGATGGCGCTGCCCGCTTCGGTTATGCAAAATCTGTCATCTCCATTCGTCTGCCGCTGATTGTTCAGTCTGCGCTGCCACGCTTTGTGCGCCCGGGTGATAGCTTTGTCGCGGGTGGTATTGGTCGCGTTGTTGAGGGTGAAGGGGGTCCGGGACAGGTCGAGCTTCAGGTGGAAGGGTTGGAAGTGGAGAGTGAGATGCACCGCTCAGTGGACTGGGTGAAAGATCAGCCCGAACAGCTCTACTTTCCGATGAAGGTCCCTGCGTCCTCGCTCGCTGATAGCGAAACCGGTCAGGTGAAGGTTCAACTTGCCGTCAAACGAGCAGTCGATGGCGCGATGGATGCTTTTGAAGTAACATTGCCAGTCAAGAATGACCGTGAAAGCCGCCGGTTAGAAGTCTTTGTGCCGGTCAAACCGGATGCGACAATCGCCTTTCCATCCGTTGACGAAGAACCGAGACCGGGAACTGTTCGTCAATCTGTGGTGTTGACTTATCAACCTGCGTTGGTGAAGATGCTGGCGGGGCTTGATTACTTGGCGGGTTACCCATATAGCTGTGTGGAGCAGCGCATTAGCCAGTTGATGTCTGAACTTGCATTAAAAGACTTGCTTGATGAGATTGGTCGGGGAGATCGTGCCGAAGCCAGTAATCTGTTGATGCGAGAGACCTTCACCTATCTGGAGAGTGTACAGCACTCCAACGGTCTTTACAGCTATTGGCCCGGGTCCGACAGTTACGTTAGCTTAACCGCTTATGTGGTAGAGTTTCTGCTGATGGCAAAGGTACAGGGTTACGAATTTGATGAGAAACTTTTGGAGAGGGGGCTTGATGCGCTGAGAGCCTCCCTGCGATCAGATTATAGTAACTTTATTGATGGCAGTGCTTATGTCGAGCGTGCCGAAGCCCTTCATGCGTTGGCGATGGCTGGCGACTTCCAAGATGCCTACGCACATGACCTGCTCGCGCGCGCCTTGACGATGGATCTTTACAGTGAGGCTAAAATCCTGTACGCCTTTCTCAGGAAGGCACCAGACGAGATTAAGTCAATTAATCGACTCAGCGAGGATCTCTTAAAAAGTTTGGTTTTTGCACTCCGAAACGGGAAAGAGGTTTACCAAGGATTGCAGTATCGGGCGGAAAGTTGGGGTGGATTAATCAATTCCAGTGAGGTTAAGACGCTTGCCAGTGTCGCCAGATCGCTTTATACTATCTCTCCAGAAGAACCAAAAACGCAGCTGCTCTTTGATGAATTGATTTCTCGTGGGGAAACAAACGGTTGGGGAAGCACCAATGCCAACGCCGCTGCCCTGCTCGCTTTGGGTGAAGTATTGAAACTGCAAACACCGCCCTCAACGGGACATCAGTTTGTTCTGAAGTTTGGGGATGAATCTATAGAGGTGGATACCACCGGTAAGATGGTCAATCAATATGAATCCATCGCTTCTAGTCCCGGTAGAGTCGTGTGGAGATCGGGGCCTACGGATAGCCTTCCTCATGCACGGTTGACGCTGGACTATGTGCCAGCAGCGAGTGGAGATCAGGTTAAGGCAAAAAACGAGGGCTTTGTTGTCGAACGGCGAATTCAGATTGTTCAAGAAGACGGTGAACCGCCCGTCGTGCGTCCGGTCAAGGCAGGAGATGTACTTGAACTAGAGACGGGAACTATCGTCGAGGAGCACATCCGAGTGGTGAACCCGGAGGAACGACACTATGTTGCAGTGGCTACGCCATTCGCCGCCGGCATGGAGCCGATGAATCCAAATCTTGCTACTGCCCCCAAGGCAGCCAAGCCCGCAGGGACGATAACGCTAGCGCCGGCTTACGCGCAGTATCATGATGATCAGGTCATTTTCTATTACGATACGCTCCCAAAGGGAACCTATGACTTTTTCTTTCGGCTGAAGGCGAGTATAGCGGGGACTTTCGTCCATCCACCGGCGAAGGCGGAGATGATGTATAGAGAAACCGTCCGTGGTCGCTCTGATGGCACGCGGCTCATCATTAAATCTGATCAAGATTAAAGGCTTAAATTTTCACAGGGAGAATACAGAAAAGAATCCGGGTGGAAGAATGGAGGGGCAAAAGATTCACGCTCCCTATCCTTCCATTCTTCCATCTAGATAGCCACCTAAATCGACCTTATGCAAAATACGCCCCGACACGCCGAGATTCAGAAACCTGCCCCCTACCAAAGTGGTTTAACGCCCAAATCCCTCCTACTTGCCCTTGTGCTCATTCCGTTCAATATCTGGTGGCTCATTGAACTTGAAGTTGTTCGCGTCGGGTACCCAACAATCATCCATCCGCAGGCAAATGTTATCTTTATTATCTTTTGGCTACTCTTGATTGGGTATGTGCTCCACAAGCTTTCTCCGAAACTTGGTATCTCTCAACAGGAGCTACTGACTATCCACTTCATGCTGTGCATCGTTTCTTGTCTTTGCTCATGGGATATGATGCAGATTTTAATGCCAATCATGAGTTATCCGTTTCAGTTTGCCACGCCTGAAAACGACTGGCGCAATCTGTTTTGGCGGAATATCCCGGAGTGGCTTACTGTCTCAGATGAAAAGGTCTTGCTTGGTTATTATGAAGGGGATTCAAGTCTGTACAACCCCCTTTATCTGAAAGCATGGCTCACACCAATTGTTGCATGGAGTTCATTCATTTTCGTGTTGATGCTTGCGCTGTTGTGCATCAACACACTATTGCGGATCCAGTGGACAGAACATGAGCGGTTGAGTTACCCTCTGACACAATTGCCCCTAGAGATGACCAATCCGCGGCTGCGCTTTTTTAAGAATCGATTGATGTGGATTGGCTTCGCTATCGCCGCGCTGATCAGTATCGTTAATCTCCTTCATTCAATCTATCCTGTCATTCCATACATCCCGGTCAAACGGCAGGGGATAGGTGGAGGCATCCGCGTCTCTTTCTACCCGTTTGTTATTGGGATGAGTTTTATGATGCCGCGTGACCTCCTTTTCTCATGTTGGGCGTTTTTCTGGCTCTACAAGATTGAACTGATGGTCGGCGATATGATGGGGTGGAAAAACCTTCCGCGCTTCCCTTATGCAGCTGAACAGGGGTTCGGTGTGTATATGGGGTTGTTGGTATTCGCGCTCTGGATCGGTCGATCGCATTTCATAGGATTGGTGCGCCACATATTTACATCTGCCAGATCTCGATTTCAAATGGATGACTCCCGAGAGCCTATGCCGTATCGCTTGGCGGTGATAGGTATTGTGTTCGGTATGATCTTCTTGACGGTCTTTTCCTACAGAGCGGGTATGTCGTTGTGGGTGATTCCCATCTTTTTTGGGATCTATTTTTTATTGTCGATTATGATCACCCGGTTGCGTGCAGAGTTGGGGTTCATCGTCCACGGACACGGTTATCGTCCGGGGATCGATCCACACACCATGATTGTCACCGGGTTCGGCACTTGGCAGCTCACTACCAACACACTCACTGTTTTTTCGATGTATATGTTTTTCAACCGTGCCTATTGGGTGAATCCGATGCCGGAGCATTTGGAAGCATTCAAGATGTCAGAACGACGGAATATCAATTTGCGTCATACGTCGATTGCTATCCTGATTGCGACAGCGATTGGAGTAGTCGTGAGTTTTTGGTTCCTGCTAGATGCGTTCTACCGACATGGTCATGACTCTGCACATTTCCACCCGCATTCGTTATGGTACGGGCGTATGGCGTACGGTCAACTTGAAAATTGGTTGAACTATCCTCGTGAGGCGGATGCACCTGCCCTTGCGTTTATGGCAGGTGGATTTGGTTTGACCGCGGTACTGATGTTCTTGCGCACGCGGTTTCTATGGTGGCCCCTGCACCCGCTCGGCTATGTGACAGCGGATAGCTGGGGAATGTTCAACCTCTGGTCTTGTATTTTTGTCGCTTGGCTGATTAAGACGATTATATTGCGTTATGGTGGGCTTGGCTCCTTTCGCAGGGCAGTTCCTTTCTTTTTGGGTGTTGCGCTCGGAGACTATATTGTGGGGTTTATCTGGAGCATCTTGAGTATTCTGACCGATACCCCATTGTATAGTTTTTTCCCTTAATAATAAAAAAGTGTTAAAATCATTAAAGGAGGTTCCGTATGGGTAAGCTAGATGGTAAAATCGCACTTATTACAGGGGGTAATAAAGGGATTGGTAAAGGTATCGCACATGGCTTGGCGGCGGAGGGAGCGACCCTCGTATTGGCTGCGCGGGGTGTTGAGGAGTTGAATCAGACCGCGGAAGAACTGAGAGAAGGCGGCACGACCGTGCTTACTGTACCAACTGATGTGACCGATGAAGCAGAGATTGATGCGCTGTTTGAGCGCACGATGGAAGTGTTCGGTCGCTTGGACATTTTGGTCAATAATTCGGGAGCGTTTGATGGAGGTCCGCTTGACGAACTTTCGACGGAAGCGTTGGACAATGTGCTTTCTGTCAACCTCCGCGCGCCCTTTTTGTGTACGCGTGCAGCGATGCGGATTATGAAGCAGCAGGACGGCGGGCGCATTATCAACATCGGGAGTATATCTGCGCAGCGAGTTCGACCGGGAGCGGGACCTTATTGCGCCTCTAAGTTTGGTATTTGGGGGTTGACTCAGGTGACAGCTCTGGAGGGGCGTCCGCATGGAATCGCCGCGAGTTGTTTGCACCCGGGTGGGACGCAGGTCAGAGATGTACCGGAGGGTGAGGAGCGGGCAGACCTGATGCAGGTCGACGAACTGGCTCAAGCTGCGGTGCTTATGGCGACATTACCGCCGAATGTGAATATGCTTGAAGCAAAGGTTCTGCCTGTGGAGCAACCCTATCTGGGGCGTGGGTAATAGCTGCTATATGCGGTTTTTTAGTGCTGGGATAGTACGAACTGGAAGGCGTAAAGTTTTACGGCACGGAGTACGAAGCGTAGCCGGACGGATTTACCAACTAGTTCACTCAGGTCGTCTTTGCCTTGCCATGTTACGGTTTTGTTGATGGCGTTTCCCACAACGGGATCTGCCTCTGTGAGCCCAAAGCCGGGCAACGGTTTTCCATCCGCCTCCTGGATTTCGGCTTGAAGCCAGCCACCGGCACTTCCATTGAAATTGAGTTCGAGACGATTGCCGGCAAACTGGAGCACCGGCGTGATGAATTGACCGCCCCCAAACCCTGCATCGGCAGAGACGAATCCGTCCCGTCGTATTCGTGCACGAAAGAGGCTGCTGGAGCGTCCAACATCGTCGGGGTCCGCGCCGTGGTTGTGAGCCATGCCGGCATAGTAGAGCCACAGTTCGTCGCCCACAGGAATAAGCCAGGGATTGGCGAAGATCATCCCGCTGTGTACGTCGTCATCCATGCCGTGCCGGAGGAAGGGACAGCGGTCACCTTGACGCCCCCAATGTATACCGTCGCGACTGGTCAATAGCTGTGTATCCATGGTTGCGGGAAAGCCGTGCTCGCCCCAGTGGTAGTAGACTGAGGGGAACATCAGATACACATCTTGGGCACTTTCGTATTTCATGGCGCAACTGGTGTAGTAGTCAATGCTTGGGTGCTGATCATCAAACTTTGAAGGCACGGGGATAGCTAAGTCCTCTTCATCTGCCTCCAGAACGATCTGGGTACTCGACCAAGTGCGGAAATCGGGCGATGTAATGCGGCCAATGCTCCGGTAAGCGACTTTGCCGGCGAGGGCGGCTTCGTCAGAGCTTTGGGTTTCTCTCACCCGTGTGTAGCCGACGTAGCATTTGAAGGTTTCGTCCCAGAAAAACATGTTCTGAGTATCGCACGATTGGTTGGGAGGATTAGGTTGATTGGGGTATGCCTGCCAGTGAATGCCGTCGGGCGAGTGCATTGCCCAAAGTCCGCTCCGCGCTCCCTCCGCGATCTGTGAGTCAGTGGGCCGAAACTTACTCCACAGCTTGTAGCGTTCATCGGCAGGGGCGTGCTCGTCACGGTACACGGTGGCACCCTGCATACTCTGGCGTTCGAGGTGGGGTGCAACGATGTTGTTTTCGGTAGATCCACGAAAAGGAACAAGACTGAGGGACGGTTTTTCCCAGTGGAGGCCATCCTCAGACTCAGCATAACAGAGCCGCCGGGCACTCTCTTGAGGTGTCCCAACGTCGAGAAGTGCATCATACCAGAGGCGGAATCTGCCATCGGGTTCACGGAAGGCAGTGCTATAGGCACCTATGCCCTTCTCCTCCCACGGTTGATTTGCTATGAGCACGGGGTCGGGATCCTGCACGGGTGGGTTCATACACAACTTGATGCGCTCCGAACTCTGAAAGAAGCGGTCATCAATAAAGAGCTGCTTGTAGGTCCCAATGTCCATGGAGGCATTCCTTATAGCTCTTTAGCTACAGCTGCTACTGCTGTGATAGTATCGTCGATTGCCGTATCATCGTGGGCGGTGGAAAGGAACCAAGCCCCTCGTTCAAGTGCTCGGACACTGTGGGAAAGTAGAGCGGTCGTGAAATTGACGTAACGCGCCTTGTCTGCCGCTAGAGAGTCGCGGTAGTTGGAGAATGGGGTATTGGCGCCCAAAGCGACGTGAAAGATCTGAGGGAAACCTTGTACTTGTGCCTCGACATTGGCATCGGCTAGGGCGTGCTTGATCCCGTCCATCAGTTTTTTGCCCTGTTTTTCTATGCCACTGAAGGTTGCTGGTTTTTTAAGTTCGCTTAGTGTCGCAACGACAGCTGCCATAGCTGCAGGTAGTGCGTTGTAACTACCGCCGTGCAAGACCCCGCCGGTTGCCATCTGTTCCATCAAATCGGCGCGTCCTGCGAACGCTGAGACCGGAAAACCGTTAGCGATCGCTTTGCCAAAGGTGGCTAGGTCAGGGGTAACGCCGAAATACTCTTGGGCGCCCCCGGGTGCTAGCCGGAAACCGGTGATGATTTCGTCAAAGATAAGAACCGTTTCTGTTTCGGTGCAGAGTTTGCGTACCGCCTCCAGATAGCCTTTTGCGGGCGCGATCGCGCTGGTGTTGCACATTGCCGGTTCCATAATCACCGCTGCCACATCACCACATTTCAAACGAGTCTCTAATATAGAGAGGTTATTCCAAGGAAGGACTTCAGTATGTTGACCAGCGGGTAGGTCCTGTCCAGCACTTGCAGGAATCGGTGTCGGCGAGTTTTCGGAGCCAAACTGATCCGGTGTAGGAGCGATGCTCCAAAGTACGTTGTCGAGCCAGCCGTGATAGTGGCCCTCGAACTTAACGATGATGGAACGTCCTGTTGCAGCACGAGCTACTCGCAGGGCAGCCTGAACTACCTCACTTCCTGCGCAGTTAAAGCGTACCATCTCCGCACAGGGAACAATTTCACAGAACAGGCGCGCTGCTTCAAACTCGATCTCGCTCTGACCGGCATAGAGGATTCCGTATTTGAGCTGCTCTGTCACTGCTTTGAGCACCGGTTCGGGATTATGCCCTAGGATCATGGGGCCCATTCCCAGATAGTAATCGATTAGCCTGTTGCCGTCGACATCGTAAAGGTATGGACCTTCTGCGCGTTCAAAAACCAGTGGGGTTGGGGAGATACCCAACCTAAAATTGCTGTTCACTCCTCCGGGCAGATATTTCGCAAAGTTAGCAAGACGTTTCTTAGATTGATCGAATCTTATCATAGTTAGTCCTTTAATGGGTGAGGGCGTATGTGACAACATTCATCCCTTGCTCGAATGCCCACCGTCGCTGTTCCTCTCCATCCGGTTCGCATACCCGTCCTTCCCACGCGCAGTTGAGATCGCTTGGACAGAAGTAGACGGCGATCCGATCGTCAATCATGATAGCTTCGTCGAATTCGCCATGGGGAGCGACTCGTTTGTCACCGCCGAGATACTCATCGTGGTCGTAGATGGTGTGATAGATAGGATGGCTCATATCGAGTCGTTCAAACTTTTTGTCTGGAAAAATACGTTGCATCAGGCGATAGATCGCCGGACGCATCCGGTCAATGCGAATATCACAATCCTCGACATGGAGAAAACCACCGCGCTCGAGGTATTCCCGTAATTTTCGGGTGTCCTCGTCCGAAAATCGGACACCGAGGTGCCCCGTCATAAAAATGAAAGGATAGTTGCAAAGGCGATCAATGTCATCTTCCTCGATTGAAACGTATTGTGGGTTGTCGTGGCGTTCAACGTCGATGGAGGTATATCTTGCAAGCATCTCTGTAAACTTTGTATCGGCGGGCCAACGGTAGTAATTCACCGCGTTTGTGAACCAATCACCGCCCGGGTACTTGAGTCGGACGAAGACAAACTTTTCACCGCTTGATTCTGGCGATGGGTGGTGGTGTTCAATCCAACCGAAGTGGTGACCATAATGTGCGTCTCGTGAGGCATCGTATGGGATATATTCTCTAAAAGGAACGGCTTGACACCAACCTGCAAACTGATCCATGGCGAGGGCTGATGCTGCAACTCCTGTTGCACCCTTGAGAAACGCTCGACGGGACAAATGCGATGGAGATGGGCGTACTGGCTCCTGCTCTTGAAGCTGGATAGGTTCGCCTGTGAATATAGCGCGATTTTTCTTGTTGCTAGAGTCCATGGATATATCCTCCCACAGTGAGATCGGCTATACCTCAACACCATCGATTCTTGTCTACTATATTCCGGACTGGCTCGCCCGCGACGAATCGGCGCAGATTTGCGGTTACAACTTCGATGCGTCGGTCTGCTGTGTGGGGTCCCGCGCCCGCAGTATGGGGCGTGATAATGACATTTTCCATCCCCCATAGGGGATGGTCGGCAGGCAGTGGTTCGGTTTCAAATACATCGAGTCCAGTGCCGGCGATTTCGTCCGCTTCTAGTGCAGCGGTCAAGGCAGCTAGATCCACGACAACGCCCCGCGAGATATTGATGAGATACGCGGTATTTTTCATCTGTTTGAATTGATCAGTATTAATCAGTTTGAAGGTATCGGGAGTGTGCGGGACACAACTGACAACAAAATCCGATTCCGCTAGCAGATGATCCAGCTTGTCGATATTCCATAGTGCATCAACGAAGTCGGGTTTCTCGATCTCTACTGCGTTCGTTGCTATGACACGCATCTCGGCTGCTGCGCCGCGTTTTGCCACCGCTGCTCCAATCCCGCCAAGCCCGATGACTCCGAGCGTTTTGTCCGCGAGATGGATGACTGGGACATCTTTTGCCCAGTTGCGTTCAAGTTGCCGACGCAGAAAGATATGAAAGCCACGGGCAAACATCAGGATGTATCCCATCACATGGTCTGCGATGTTGTCGCTGTAGATGCCCTGCATGTTGGACAGTGTAATATCACTTTCTGCCAGCGCGGGAAACATATAGTGTTCGAGTCCTGCCATCGGTGTCTGGATCCAGCGCAGCTTTTTCGCCTGGGCTAACAGTTCTGGCGTGATTCGACCATACATGCCATCAATCTCGCCGATAATTTCCAAGGCTTGATCTTCGTTTTCAACATTCTGAATCTCAACTTCATTTGAAACGGACTGAAGTGCTCGTAGTTCGTTTTCATCGACTGCCGGATAGATTAGGAATTTCATTGAAAATCACCGTATTCTGTCTTGTTAAATTATGCGGGAAGTTACGTCGATAATACACTTATAGTGGATCTTAGAATTAATGAGACACTCCAAACCGGGGGAGTTAGAAAAACGAAACTACCGTTCCACCGTTTGGTAGGCGCTGTTTCTAACTGCGCCGATTCGGTGCGGTTAGAAACAGCACCTACCGGAGGGCAAAAGTGTTTATTTATTTTTCGATTTCACCATAATAGTAGTATAGCATTTCACTATCTGTCTGTAAAGGGAAAGGAGACATTTTCTGATTACTATTCCTGATGCTATACCTTGATTTTTTTCTTGATCTTCGTTTTTCTATCCCTTATAATCTTTTTGATTGTAAGGTGTGAGGATACTTTCAAAAATCAGAATAGGAATTAATACCAAAGTCCGAAATTTCTGATACCTACGGAGCCGACTATGCCAGCTAATCTTCCTCCCGAATACTACAAACTGAAGCACGAACTTGAAGCAGCACGGACTGATGAGGAACGACTCCAACTATTGGAGGAGATGACGCGAATCACGCCAAAGCATAAGGGCACCGAAAAGGTTCGCGCGGATCTTCGGTCCCGGATTGCGAAGTTAAGGAAATCCGCTGGGAAGAAGCAGTCAAAAAAGGGACATAGCTATCATGTCCCTAAGCAAGGTGCGGGACAACTTGTGTTGATTGGAACGCCTAATGTTGGTAAGTCGCAAATTATCGCTAGTTTTACGAAAGCCAAACCGGCTGTTTCCCCAACCCCGTATACGACCCAAGAGCCTAGCGTCGGTATGTTGGCTTATGAAAACATCCAATTCCAACTAGTTGACACACCGCCGATCACGCAGGACTTCGTGCAGCCGTGGGTATTTGACCTTGTGCGGAACGCCGATCTCGTCTTGCTCGTCGTCAGCCTTGCCAGCGATGAAATCCTAGATCAGGTCGAAACTGTTGAATCGAGGTTGACGGAAGCCAAGATTCAAGTTGCGGGCATCGAGGAACCACTAGATGATACAGGTGAAGCGATTGAAGCCCATTTCACGAAAACAGTCCTTCTCATCGCCAACCAAGCGGACGAAGAAGGTGCCGCGGATCGTTTAGAGATACTGCGCGAATTTTACTCGGAGCATTTCCAGATCTACCCGCTTTCCGCCACTACTGGTGAAGGGCTTGATCAGTTGCAAGAGGTGGTCTATAACCAGCTCGATATCTCGCGCGTTTACACGAAATCCCCAGCCAAACCTGTAGATTACCAGGATCCAATCGTGCTTCCAAACGGCAGCAGAGTTATTGAAGCAGCGATGGCGTTGCACAAAGAGTTTGCGCAAGAATTCAAGTCGGCACGGATCTGGGGCGCCAACTGGTATGACGGACAGACCGTTAGTCGCGATGATGTGGTTTACGATGGGGATGTTCTGGAGTTTCATGTGTGATTGATTCTTGTGTCGTTCGGTGTTTGGTGAGATGACCTCCAAAGAGATTATACTATTCCGCAACAACCTGCTCGCGTGGTTCGAGACGCACCGCCGCCAACTACCTTGGCGCGACACCGAAGATCCCTATTGTATCTGGGTTTCAGAGGTGATGCTCCAGCAAACACAGGTTAAAAAGGTATTGGAGTATTATCAGAAGTTTCTGAGTAGGTTTCCCGACGTGGAAAGTTTAGCGCAAGCCTCCCTACAGGATTTGCTGAAAACTTGGGAGGGGTTGGGATACTATGCCAGAGCGCGGAATCTCCACAAGGCTGCCCGGGCTGTTGTGAGAGATTTCGATGGTGAAATACCTGCGGGTTATGCGGCATTCCGAGAGCTGCCCGGTGTAGGTGAGTACATCGCTGCTGCAGTACAGAGCATTGCGTTTAACCAGCCCTATGCCGTTGTAGATGGCAACGTTAAACGGCTTCTTGCACGCCTGTTTCTGATTGAGATTCCTATCAACAAATCCGTTTCGGCGAAGATTTTTCAGGAGAAGGCGGATCTGTTGCTGGCGCACTACGTACCGGGGACTTTTAATCAGGCGATGATGGAACTCGGCTCAACTGTTTGTCGTCCCCAATCACCGACCTGTATCGTTTGCCCGGTGAATACTGTTTGTCGTGCATTTCAGACTGCGCGACAAGAGGAATTTCCGGTCAGACAGAAACCGAAACCCCTTCCGGAGTATCATACCGTGGCGGGGGTGATCTACAAAGGGGACCGGGTTTTAATCACGCAACGTAAACCGGAGGGATTACTCGGCGGGTTATGGGAGTTTCCCGGCGGAAAGATACAGACTAAAGAATCTGCTGAACAGGCTTGTGTTCGTACAATCCGGGAAGAGACAAACCTTCCCGTTGAACGGATTAAATACCTAACCCGCGTCAGACATGCGTACACCCACTTTAAGATTGTGATGGATGTTTTTCATTGTATTTATCAATCTGGTGAAGTTGTCTTGAACGAGGCGGTAGATTATCGCTGGATTACAGTTGATCAGATTGATCAATTCCCTTTTCCACGTTCTAACCATAAGTTTATTCCCCTGTTGATACAGGGCAAGGAGGAGATTAATGAGTAATGATGGCCTTACAGTTTACCGAGATTTGGGTGTCAAACCTGTCATCAATGCAATGGGTTTCATGACAGTATATGGCGGTTCTCGCCCGTCACCGGAGGTCCAAGCAGCGATGAATCACGCTAGCCGATACTTCGCTGACATGGAGGATCTTCTAAAGAAGTCTGGAGTCATTATCGCAGATCTGTTAGGCGGCGAAGCGGCTATGGTGACGCCCGGTTGTGCGGCTGCACTTGCCCTGAGTTCAGCTACGTGCATGGCTGGAGATGATCCCGATAAAATTCAGCAGCTACCGGATACAACCGGTATGAAAAATGAAATTATCATCCAAAAATCGCAGCGATACCATTATGACCGGTGTATAACCGTTTTTGGTGCGAAGATGGTCGAGGCGGGCGATGAACATACCACAGCGGAGCAGATAGAAGCCACTATCAACGACAAAACTGCCGCTATGCACTACGTTGCGCCCGGCGGTGGTGCAGGCGTTGTATCGTTGGAAGAGGTGATTAGCATCGCCCATTCCCACGATATTCCGGTGATCGTTGACGCTGCAAGTCAAGTTTATCCGTTGGACCAGATGCGTCGCTATCCGGCGGCAGGTGCAGACATGATTGGGTATGGCGCGAAATACTTCGGTGCCTGCAATTCGACAGGGGTCCTATGTGGTCGGAAGGATCTGATAGATGCTGCTTTTGTGCATAGCTTCATCGGTTATGAAACGCAGCTCTCTCGATCAGTTGGCAGACCGCTGAAACTTGACCGTCAGGAGATTGTAGCTGTTGTTGCTGCGTTACGCGAGTGGTTTTCTATGGATCATGCCGCACGAATCGCCGAACATGGGTGGAAGGCGCGTGCCATTCAGGACACACTCGATGGCGTTGCTCATATCACCTGTCAACCGGTGACAGATGAACGGGCACTCGGTAACGGTCTTGTGGTGAACTTGGATGAGGGTGCCCTAGGTAAAACTGCTGGCGAGATAGCTGCGACCCTGCTTGATGGCGATCCAAGCATCGTTCTGCACGGGGGTAATGGTTCGCTGCACGTCGCTGTGTCGAATCTAATCGAAGATGACCTACAGGTAGTCGCAGATCGGTTGCGAGCGATCCTGACAGCTTAGGAAAAACCGGTCATTGTATCAGTAGGGAACAACGATCGTTGTTCCCTACATAGTTTGTACCAATACAAGGAGGTTATTTATGCCACTTTGGGAACGCCAAATTGAAGAATGGCTTGCCGAGAAACCGGAGCGCACAGCGGCGGCTGATTTTGATGCCTTCTGGGAAGAAACACAATCGCTTGCCCTATCCCAGACCATGAATCCAGAGGTTATCTCTGTAGATTACCCTTCAAAGAAGCTATCTGTCTATCGGGTTTCTTTTGAGGCTTTTGACCGTGGCTGTATTCAGGCGTGGCTGCTCGTGCCTACTGAGTCTACATCAAGCAAACTTCCTGCGCTCATCCGCTGGCACGACTATCTCGGTTTTCGTGGACGGATCTGCACACATCTGGTGTGGGCGCTTCAGGGATTCGTGGTACTCGTGCCAGATATTCGAGGACACGGCGATTCTTCTGACTTGACACACTACTCACGAGGTAATAACAAAGGGTATTTTGCCCAAGGGATTCTGGATCCGCACGAATATTATTTGCGCGGCTGCATCGCTGATGGACTCCGAATGATCCTGTTTCTCAACGGGCGTAGCGAAGTCGATCCGAATCGGATTGGGATTATTGGAGATGGGTTAGGCGGATTGGTTAGTTTATGGACAGCAGCACTGCACCCGCAAGTCAACACAATCGCTCCAGTTTCGCCATATCCTTGCGATTGGGAGCGACATGTTATCAGCGCAAGCAGCGTTGCCGCAGATGAAGTTAAGATTTACCTGACACGCTATCCGGAGCATGAGGCAATGGTGTGGAACACTTTGAGTTACTTTGATCCGGTCAATATTGCTCATCGCGTTGGCTGTACTTCGTTTTTCCCGCTCGGTCTCCAGGGGAGCGCGGCTCCACCTCAAGACTCAGTGGGTATCTACAACCTAATTGAGGGTGAAAAGGAGTTAAAGGTGCTACCCTACGATGGAGCTGGTGCCGGGATTGAAGAGTTGATTTCCTGTATGCAAAGACGATTGAGACCGTAGCGCAGTAGGGCGCACTATGTGTGATTTCCCACCATCAGTTTGTGTGATAGATAACAGGAGACTTATAAGATGTGGACATTTGATTTGCCGTTAGAAGAGTTGGAAAATTATAAACCGCCTCGTACTGCACAACCGGACTTTGAAGAGTTTTGGGAACGCACGAAAGCGGAGAGCTCAACACAACCTCTGACCCTGAATTGGAGCCTATTGATTATCCGGTAAAACGGGTTCAGGTATTTTCCGCGACGTTTGATGGGTTTGCAGGCGGGAGTGACCAGCCACCGCGGGCAGGCGGTTGGCTTTTCATTCCTGAAGAGCCTGCCCCGCGTCCGGCATTGGTAATTTACCACGGCTATCATGGCTACCGCGATAGAATCTCGACCCATCTGCCGTGGGCGTTGATGGGCTTTGTCGTATTAGCAATGGATGTGCGTGGACGTGGTGAAGCACCCGACTGGACTGAATATGAAGGGGGACATGGACTCGGCTGGATGACGCGGGGCATCATGAACAAGGAGGAATACCTCTATCGTTTCGCCTATATGGATGGCGTGCGGGGTGTCGATTTTATCGCCGAGCGTCCGGAGGTGGATCCTAATCGGATCGGTGTCCTTGGTGGTTCACAGGGCGGTGCCATGAGTCTTGCTGTTGCAGCGCTGAGTGACCAACCCGCTATCGCGATGCCGATGGTTCCGTTCCTATGCTACTATCCTGATGCCGTCAAGATGGCACGGGAGAACCAATATGGGGAATTGAACGACTATTTTATTCGTTATCCTGAGCGGGAAGAGCAGGGGATGAAGACGTTGAGCTACGTTGACAATATGAACCTTGCGCCGTGGATAACGTGTCCAACGCTGGTCTCTGTTGGCTTACGGGACACGACCTGTCCACCCTCTACCGTGTATGCTGCCTATAACCATCTCACCTGTGAGAAGGAGATCTTGTATTACCCCTACGACCTGCACAGCGGCGGTGGTGACGCACACAGGGAGCGGGTGATCGAGTGGGCGCACCGACTGAATCCGTGAGTTATTGTGGTAGCGTGGTGAGATACTATAGTAGATCTTAGAATTAATGAAACATTCCAAATTGGTAGGTGCTGTTTCCAACTGCGCTGTTTCAACCGACCACGGCATCTATGCGGTGCGGTTTCCTAACCGCACCTACCGGGAGGCGAAAGTGTCCCTTTATTTTTAGGATTCACTATAAGTATAAGAACTTGTTTTAACAAGACAGGACTTACGCAAATTTAGTACGCAGCGCGAGATTTTTGGATTTTTAACCCCCTAAATCCCCCTTATCAGGGGGACTTATGAACCAACTGCGTAAGTCCTAACCGTATCAAATGACTTTTCAAACAGGCTCTAAGAGATGCGCTAGAAAAACGGGAAAATGAGAGAGGAGCACGCTCTTGTTTTCCCGTTTTTATTTTTAGGTCAGAACCAGGTCGTATACAATGGTGTTTTGAGAATAATACTCAACAATCCCCAGTAAGTACCGACGATGAAATCTCCAACCACGAGTCCCATGAAAAACGGGACTACCTTCCGATAGGTCGTTGCCCCGCCGTGTTTTAAGATTAGCAGCTTTATCGCCCAGCAAACAAAGAGTGCGAACCAGTAGACATCAATGGTTCCTGAACTGATACCTAGGATATATCCTGCCGGGTGGAATGGAAACCATATAAATCGCAGCCGCATCCAACCCATTATGATGGAGAAGACCGCTGACCCACTGATAATACCTGCGCCTAACGTATCGGGTGGTTTGGGATTCAGTAACCAGCCGCTCAGGCTATTGCATGCTTGTGACCCTGCTGCCAACAATTCTCCGGCGGTTGAGGCTCCGTACCGGTAAAGCATGACCGGAAAGATCCAGAATGCCAGAAGGACGCCAAAAATCAGAGAGAGCATCATTGCCCAAGTGAGCCTGTGGGTATTGGCGCCGGTGCCTTCGGCGGATTTGAATGCTTCCAGTTGGTGAGGCATGGGATGGCTTCGGTTTAGCCGATTGAACCAATAAAATAGCGAAAACATGGTGAGATTCGGCGCACCGATCTGCCGCGTTCCAAACGCAGAAATAAGAACTACCTGTGGATTTACGAGGACGATTGCGTGTAAAGGGGGACCTAACTCGGCTCGTATTCGGGTGAGTGCTGTCGCAATCATGAAGTAGAGCCCAAAGAATATGGGCACCAGCCATCGCGACATTCCCAGACTGTTACAATAAAATATCAGGGTGATCATCCCACCTATAAAGCAGAGGGCGGCTGTACGATAACGCATTGGCTCGCCGGAATCATCAAGTGTAGATTTTAGGTTGACGATTTTTTTAAATACTTCCCAGAAATACCGGCGTCCCATGTAGAGTGTCATCACGCATAGTCCGATCATCGCCCCGGTTGCCTGTTCACCGAAGAAGGGATAACGGGGGAAGGTATTCCAACCCATCATTGCACCAACCAGTCGCTCCATTTTGCGGAAAAGAAAGAAGAACCAAGTCGAAAAGGTGAGATCGAGCGGTATCAGGAAAGAGAGGCCAATAAGAAATGGATAGAACCGCATCGGCAACGCACCTATGGCGTTCCACGGCTCTTCTGTAAACAGAACACCCAGATTGTAGGTGGGTTCCTTGATCGGGAAGTGGGGAATCTTCGGATACATGAAGCTCACACCGTTAACGAGGCTGATTACGCCCGCGACGCTGAAACCTATCCACATGAGCCGGTTGCGAAAGAATCCGTGGGTAGGATTGGTCATTTCCATCGGAATCTGGATAATCGGGTAGGCAAGCCTTTCGTGTTCGATCCACTGTTTGCGGAGGAGAACATTGAGGCAGATTAGCATAAAAAAGAGGACCGAGATCAGGAAGGACCATGCGATAGCGGGTCGAATCCAGAATCGGTAGAAACCAGTTGCCCAAAAAGCAGATTCGCCCTTATAAAA
The DNA here is from genome assembly GCA_965208425.1 of Candidatus Poribacteria bacterium. GTDB lineage: Bacteria > Poribacteria > WGA-4E > WGA-4E > PCPOR2b > PCPOR2b. The sequence continues at coordinate 3,056,405 of OZ242335.1, forward strand.
ATACTCGACGGCGGCGGGGTCTCGGACGAGCAGCACATCTGGCAGGAATCTGTGAAAGAGATTTGCCCAGTCGTTTGCAGGTGTGGCGTAAAAATAGGCGTGGGGTATCACGCCCATCATACAGACCATGTTATCGTGGGCGGTAACTGCTGTCGTTGCCGAGACGGTGGTGTAGATCATTAGGAGTTCCGCTTGCGAGAGCGGTTCCTTCGCCATGAATCGTCCACCGATTTTATTAAACAGAATCAGAAAGAACAACAAAAAAATTGAAAGCTGCGGGAGGGACATAGATGTCCAGTGGAGGGAGTGCCATATCATCTCCTCAAGCGACACAAGGTAGAGGCACAGGGGCATGAGGAGCAATCCAAATAGGATTGCTTTGATTGAGAGGCGAGAGGTTTCGACCTGTTTCATTATGTTTGGTTCATAAGTTCAAGGGTTCATGGGTTCATTGCTATACACCTATTGTGTCAGACTGAGGTTATGTCTGAAATTCACTTTTTAAGCTTTCTGAGTAGACGAAATAAATCGTTGAAATGGGGAAATCGGGAAAAATAGACAACGGTAAAAGTAAGTGATCTCTTTTTAGAGTCTTGGCGTCTCTGCGTTAACCTCCGCTCGTTCTCTGGTTTGCCTCTGTTATTGCTACGTCAGAACCAGGTCGTGTACAGGGGTGTCCCTAGGATAATACTAAGTAATCCCCAATAGGTTCCGACAATGAAATCACCCACTACTAATCCCATGAAGAAGGGCAGAATTTTCCGATAGGTTCTGACTCCGCCATGTCTGAGTACTAGCAGTTTTATCAGCCAACAGACGAAAAGCGCGAACCAGTAGACGTCAATTGTGCCCGAGCTGACACCGAGAACATATCCACCCGGATGAAATGGGAACCATAGAAAACGCATACGCATCCATGACATCCACATGGAAAAGATTAACGATCCACCAATGACACCACCGGCGACTGGGTCCGGCGGACGTGGGTATTGCAACCACCCGCCGAGGCTATTGTACGCTTGCCAACCTGCACCCAACAATTCTCCTGCGGTTGAGGCACCGTATTGGTAGAGAACGACGGGGAAGATCCAGAATGAAACCAGCAGACCAACAACCAAGGAGATCATCATCGCCCAGAAAAGACGGGTCGTGCTGGCATGGGTACGCTCTGCTGACTTGAATGCTTCCAACTGATGGGGCATTGGGTGGGAACGGTTGTATCGGTTGAACCAAAAGAGGAGGGAAAACATGGTTAGGTTGGCGGTACCGAGTCTCCGCGTCCCAAGCGCTGCAACGAGAATAACTTGTGGGTTCACGAGGACGATTGGGTGTAGAGGGGGACCTAGCTCGGCTCGTATTCGGGTGAGTGCTGTGGCGATCATGAAGTAAAGTCCGAAGAACAGTGGTACAAGCCACTGGGACATCCCTAGATGGCTGCAGAATATCATTAGTGCAATCATGCCGCCGATTAAACAGAGCACCGCGGTTCGATACCGCATCGGTTCGTTTGAATCATCTAGTGTGGATTGGAGTCCCACCACTTTTCTAAAAACGTCGGCGAAGTGTCTGCGACCCAGATAGAGTGCTGTGAGGCATAGTCCAATCATGGCACCGGTAGCTTGCTCGCCGAAGAACGGATATTGTGGGATGGTGCTCCAACCAACCATTGCACCGACCAATCGCTCTAATTTGCGGAATAAGAAGAAGAACCAAGTTGAAAAGGTGAGGTCTAGAGGGATTAGGAACGAGAGGCCAATCAAAAACGGATAAAATCGCAGCGGTAGTGTGCCGATGGCGTTCCACGGTTCCTCGTTGAAATAGACCCCTAGATCGTAGGTTGGTTCTTTGATTGGTATACGGGGAACGCTAGGATAGAGGAAGTTAAGCCCGTTGAGAAGGCTTATCACGCCAGCAACGGTGAATCCGATCCACATCATCCGGTTACGGAAGAAACCGCTGCGTAAATCAGTCATCTCCAACGGGATCTGAATAATTGGATATGCGAGTCGCTCGTTTTCAATCCACTGCTTCCGAAGGATAACATTGATGCAGAGCAGCATGAAAAAAAGGACAGCAAGCAGAAACGACCAACCGATGGCGGGCTTAATCCAGAATCGAAAAAAGCCGGTTGCAAAGAAAGCAGATTCGCCTCTATAGAAGTAGTTCACCGCATTGGGATCGCGGATAACGAGCAGGTCGGGGAGATGCTTGTGGAAGAGCGCTGCCCACTCATTTTCTGGGGTAGCGTAGAAAAAAGCGTGTGTAAGGACCCCCATCATGCAAACCATGTTGTCGTGTGCGGTATATGCTGTGGTTGCAGAAAGGGTTGAATAAATCATCAATAATTCTGCTTGTGAGAACGGATCCTTTGATAACAACCGTCCCGCACCTTTGTTGAGGAGAATTAGGAAAAAGAGAAAGAAGATGGAGAGTTGCGGCAGGGACATAGATGTCCAGTGGAGGGAGTGCCAGATCATCTCCTCAAGCGCCACTAGATATGCGCATAGCGGCATCAACAGCAATCCAAACAGAATCGATTTTATAGAAATACGAGAGGCGGCTGGCTGTTTAGCCTCGCCTTTTTCGTTTAGGTTCATCACTTCCTTTTCATGGCTTGGGCAGGTTGCACGGTGAAGCGGATTGAGCAATTATGCAACTTGGGGTAAGCAGATGTAAATCGAGGGTTGCTGTAGAGTTCAACGATCATTGAACCCTACAGATTCGTGACTCTATTGGAGAAATCTTATCCTTGGTCATCACAGTGCTACGGTTGCTTAAGTCTTCCCCAGAGTGTTGTTAGCTTGTCTTGAGGAGAAACAGATAGGGATCCGGGTGTATATTCGTAAATTGATGGGAACGACTGCACACCAGCCCGGCCACCGGGCACGTAAATCTTACCTCCCGCTACGGTGGCGGGCACCCCGGCTCTTCCTCGTGGTAGTGGAATGGCTTCATCAATGACCCATTCGTCGTTGGCGGGGTTGTAAACATCAACCCTTTTCAGCACCTCGTCGTTCCCGCCATCGCTAAATGTCCCTAGCCCACCGATTGCGAAGATTCGACCGCTCAAAGTTGTAATGCCAAAGAGAGCTCTGCTGACGGGCATCGGTTTCTTGGCTTCCCATTGGTCTGTCGACGGATCGTAGACTTCAACGATGTTCAAGACCCCCTCTTCAAAATCAAATCCGCCGATTGCGTAAATCTTTCCGCCAAACGCGGCGGCTCCAAGCCCACCTCTTGGCGTTGGCATATCCCTTTTCTGCTTAAACTTATCTTCTTTCGGATCATACTCGAAAACGGTGCCGTAAACCTCTTTCTGTGCGCCTCTATCCCAACCACCGATAATATAGATTTTGTCACCGATCGCAGCTGCGGAAGCTGCCGAAACCGCTTTAGGTAATTTCGCTAGCTTCTTCCATGATCCTCGTTCTCCTGCTTCTGGGTTGAACACTTCTACTGCATCAAGTACCTTGCCGCTGCGCCTGTCGGCACCTCCGAACACATAGATCATGCCATCGAAGGTAACAGCCGCCATGCGCGCTCTTCTTGTTGGCATATCCCTCTTCGGTGCCCATGTATCAGTAGCAGGGTCATACGATTGGACGCGGTCTAGGGTCATGTCACCGGGATTCGGAATATGCGGTGCTCGGTTGACTTCGATGCCCCCGATAAAGTAGACGATGCCCCCGATGGTGGCAGCGGCCGCACAGCACCTTGATGACTCAGGCATATTTTCTTTTCGTTCCCATTTGTCATCTGCTGCCAAACTATTAGTAGTTATGGCTAACAGACCAATCAGGATTAAGCCTGTGCACAGGCAAATAAATTGGGGTTTGATGTAAGATGTTAGTTTGTTGGTTGCCATATTTACTGTTCTCCTTTTTTAGGCTTGGTGCTGGATTGAGCACAAATATATGTCTGGTACCCTTCCACGACCGTATCCATACCTATAGGGCAGAGGGATTCGGCTAATCTTTCGAGAGCGCGCTGCGCTTAACAGCGCCAAGGGTTGTAAAACGCTTCTGGTGTGGTTCGACAGAACGGAGTTCGTAGAATGGATTCCATCTTGGATGGGTATCGTTGCCATCAGGGTTGTTACTGAGATTCCTTAGCTCACCGCCATTGGCATCCATGGCATAAACCTCTCGCTTGCCATCTCGTTTGGACTCAAACAGGATTCTTTTGCCTTTGGGCGACCAGATGACTCCATTATCGCCCTTTGGATGGTTTGTAAGGTTGACCTTATTATTCCCGTCGGGATCCATGCGGTAAATTTCCCAGTTTCCATCCCGCTGGGTTTCAAAAGCAATGCCACCTGTTGACCATTCGGCGCGTCTATCAGTTTTCTCGTGGTTGGTCAACCTTTTCAGATTTTTTCCCTCAGTATCCATAACATAGATTTCCGAATTACCATCACGCTTCGACTGAAAGACGATCTGCATACCATCAGGAGAGAAACGTGCCCACTCGTCCGGTGCAACATGGTTGGTGAGATTGACTTGTTTGTTGCCGGCTCCTCTTCCATCTGCGTTAGAAATAAAGATATCAAATTGAGATTTGTTATCAACCAAGTCACGGTTGCTCTCAAACACAATTTTTGTGCCATCAGGGGACCAGGAGCCTTTCTGATCCTTGTTGACGCCTTCACCTTCAGCATTTGTGATATTAACCAAATTTCCGGGCTTCATCCCTTTTTCTAGGGTCAAAAACCCAACATCCCAACTTGCGCCTTTCGGCAGCCCTTGAGCATACACAAGGATGCGTAGGTCGCCTGCCGGTGCGAATTGGGGTTCATTCAATTTTATACCAATGTCTTTTCCCGTTAAGTCTGCGTCTTTTGGCTTCGCTGGGTCTGTCAAATCTACGATACGCAGATCAAAGAGCTCTCCACCTCGAGGATTTGCACTGTAGACGACGTAATTGCCGTCGGGCGACCAGCTAAGGCTTAGGATTTTCGCCTTAAGATTTGTAACTTTCTTAACCTCACCATCATCGTATGCCACGCAGACTTGGGTGCCATCACCCTGGTCACAAAGAAAGGCTGCCATTGGCACTTGTGCATGTGCGAGGGTGCCGCCCAAGGAGACAAGAAGACCGGTTAAGCAGATTAAGGTCATACTTTTTCTCAGCATGATTCTCTCCTTTTTGGCTAATCTTTCGATAGTGCGCTGCGCTTGACAGCACCAAGGGTTGTAAACCGCTTCCGTTCTGGTTCGACGGAACGGAGTTCGTAGAAGGGATTCCATCTTGGATGGGTATCGTTGCCATCAGGGTTGTTACTGAGATTCTTTAGATCACCGCCATTGGCATCCATGACATACACATCTCGCTTTCCGCCTCGTTTGGACTCAAACAGCATTCTTCTGCCTTTGGGGGACCAGACGGCTCCATTATCACCCTTCGGATCGTTTGTAAGGTTGGCCTTATTATTCCCGTCGGGATCCATGCGGTAAATTTCCCAGTTTCCATCCCGCTGGGTTTCAAAGGCAATGATACCGCCAGATGACCATTCGGCTCGTCTGTCAGTTTTCTCGTGGTTGGTCAATCTTTTCAGATTTTTTCCATCAACATCCATAACATAGATTTCCGAATTGCCGTCCCGCTTCGACTGAAAGACAATCTGCATACCGTCAGGAGAGAAACGCGCCCACTCGTCCGGTGCAACATGGTTGGTGAGATTGGCTTGATTTTTACCTGCGCCTCTTCCTTCGGCGTCAGCAATAAAGATATCAAATTGAGATTTGTTATCAATCAAGTCACGATTGCTCTCAAACACAATTTTTGTGCCGTCAGGGGACCAGGAGCCTTTCTGATCCTTGTTGATGCCTTCACCTTCAGCATTTGTGATATTAACTAAATTACCGGGCTTGTTGCCTTTTTCCAAGGTCAAAAAACCAACATCCCAACTTGCCACCGGCGGTATTGCCTGAGAATACACAAGGATGCGCGGATCTCCTGCCGGTGCGAACTGGGGTTCAGTCAATTTTACCCCCAGATCTTTTCCTGTTAGGTCCCTGTCTTTTGGTTTTGCTGGGTCTGTCAAATCTATGATCCGCAGATCAAAGAGCTCTCCGCCTCGCGGGTTTGCACTGTAGACGATGTAATTGCCGTCAGGTGACCAGGTAGGGTATAGGACTTTCGACTTAAGATTTGTGGCTTTCTTAACCTCACCATTATCGTATGCCACATAGACTTGGGGTCCGTCACCTTGGTCACCAAGAAAAGATGCCATAGGCACTTGTGCCAATGTGGTGTTGACGCTCAGGACGACAAAAAGAATCACTAGAATGCCGCCCCAAGAAATTATAGAGTTTTTACCAAACATTGTTTTCTCCTTTCGATTAGATTGGAAGTTTAGCGTCTGGAGGAAGAAAATTGGAAGATTGAGGAAAAGGAAGGTTGGGGGAAAAGGAAGGGGCTAGGTAAACAAGTTTTATACCCTTCCATCCTTCCCGTCTTTCCTCCTTCCAGAGTTTCCCAACTGTTTTTATTTTATCACTACCATTCGTCGTGTTTCGGCAAAGTCATCAGCCAGAAGCTGATAGAAATAAACCCCGCTTGCTACGGATTGTCCGGTATCATCTTTACCATCCCAGTAGGCTGCACGTTGTCGGTTCATGTAAGTCCCTACGGGCTGTTTTCCAACATTGATTGACCGGATTAATTCGCCCTTGATGTTGTAGATCCGCACGATGACGGAAGCATCTTCAGCGAGATAGTAAGGTATCCATGTTTCAGGGTTGAAGGGGTTTGGGAAATTCTGCATCAAACTGGTGTGTTTGATATGTCCAAGCGTGGTGAAATACTTGCTTTGTGGTTCAACCGAACGAAGTTCAAACTGAGGATTCCATCTCGCATCGCTGTCATTGCCGGGATCGTTACTGAGATTCTTCAAACCGGTGCCATCAGCCAGCATCATGTATATCTCTCGCTTGCCATCACGTTTAGATTCAAATAAGATTCGCTTCCCTTTGGCGGACCAAATAGGTTTCTGGTCGCTTTTGGGGTCATTGGTTAAATTAACCTGGTTGTTTCCGTCGGGGTCAGATCGATAAATCTCATAATTACCATCGCGTTGGGTTTCAAAGATGATGCCACCGGGGGACCACTCCGCGTTCCGGTCTGTCTTTTCATTTTCGGTTATGCGCGTCAGATTTTCCCCATCGATGCCAACCGTATAGATTTCCCAGTTGCCGTCTCGTTTCGATTGAAACACGACCGCTTGGCTATCAGGGGACCATCGTGCCCTTTGGTCCGGTGCCTCATGATCGGTGAGGTTTATCTGGTTTTTTCCGGCACCCCGTTTTTCTGCATCGGCGATGAAAATATCAAACTGGGCTCGCTCTTTAACTAGCTTGCGCTCGCTTTCAAAAACAATCTTGGTTCCGTCTGGGGACCAAGACCCTTCCAGATCCGCGTTCGCCGCTTCGCCATCCGCATTTGTAATGTTAACTAGGGCATCAAAATTGCCTCTTGCATCTAAGGTCAGGAATCCTATATCCCAGCCGTTGGCGTTTGGTAGCCCTGTCGAATAGACAAGAATCCGCGAATCGCCAGCGGGAGCCCATCGGGGTCCAGAAAGTTTTAATCCCGGTCCGTCGGGCGGGTCTGTCAGATTTTTCTGTTTCGGATTTTGCGGGTCGGTGAGATCTATGATAAAGATATCAAAGCTCTCGCCACCACGCACGTTGGCATCGAAAACGATGTAATTGCCGTCAGGCGACCATTCGGGGGTGAACACCTTGGCTTTGTTCTTTGTAAGTTGCTTAATATCGCCATTATCATACACCACGTGAATTTCATCGTCACCGGAGCGGTCGGAGACAAAGGAGGCGATTGGCACTTGTGCGTATGCCATACCGATAAACAGAAGGGTTAAGCTGCCGAATAGGAGGACAATATCTTTGCGTAACATTGTTAGTCCGTTGTTCTCCTATTTCATTACTACCATTCGGCGGGTTGCGGAAAAATTGTCAGCGAGAAGTTGATAGAAATAAACTCCGCTAGTCACGGCTTGTCCTGTGTCGCCTTTTCCATCCCAGTAGGCTGCCCGCTGTCGGCTCATGTAAGCACCTGCCGCCTGCCTTCCAACATCAAGAGACCGGATTAATTCACCTTTGGTCGTATAGATCCGCACGGTTACCGTAGCGGCTTCAGCGAGATAATAAGGTATCCACGTTTCAGGATTGAAAGGATTGGGGAAATTCTGCATCAAACTGGTGTGTTTGATCGCCCCAAGGGTAGTGAAGTGTTTATCCTGTGGTTCGACGGAATGCAAGAAGTAAACCGGATTCCATCTGCCAAAGAAGTCCTTTTCATCGTTGTTTGTAAGATTCTTCACAGCACCGCCATTGGTATCCATGAGGTACAATTCTGTATTCTTATCCCGTCTGGACTCAAATAAGACCTTTTGCCCATTGGGGGACAGGCGCGGATATGCGTCTTTTCCTGGGTCGTTGGTCAGATTGGTTTGATTGTTCCCATCAAGCCCCATCCCATAAATTTCCCAGTTTCCATCGCGCTTAGTTTCAAAGACAATGCTGTTTCTAGACCACTCAGCATTTCGGTCGGTCTCGTCATTATCGGTCAGCTGTTTGAGGTTTTCTCCATCGGCATCCATGACGAAGATTTCCCAGTCACCGTCTCTATTCGATTCAAAGAGAATCTTCGCCCCGTCCGTCGACCAACGCGCACGCTGATCACCGGCGTCGTGCTTGGTGAGTAACACTTGGTCGATACCGGGTTTCTTGGTTGTCATATCCGCGATAACGATATCGAATGCGCCGCGGGGCCAAGCCACACGTCCGCCATTAAAAGCTATCTTTGTGCCATCCGGGGACCAGGAAGCCTCGCGATCTTGACCTTCTCCTTCGCCGGCTGCATTTGCCACATTGAAAATGATAACTTCATCTTCTTCAAAATCTAACATGCCGACATCCCAATGGAGGGCGTTTGGTAAGCCACCCAGCGACTCAACCAGCAGCCGCTTTTCACCCGTGGGTGACCATCGGGGCAGCTGCCATATTCCGCCAAACTTCCCCTGCATCAGGTCGGTTTGGTCCTTCTCTTCGACATCTATCGTATAGATTTCAAAGCTCTCTCCACCCCGTATATTACTGGTGAAGGCGATTGTCTGTCCATCTGGAGACCAATCGAAATCCGTCGTTCTGGCTTTGTTCTTTGTGAGTTGTTCAACATCTCCATTATTGAATAGGAGATAAATCTCTAGATCGCCAGATCTATCCGAAAGAAAGCCTATCATCGGCACCTGTGCATATGTCGAACCGATGAACAGGACGACGAAGCTGCTCACTAGGATGACGATACCTGTGCGTGACATTGTTGGCTCCTTTCCAAGTGCTCCTAACCCATCCTCTGCAAGCCCTCCTATTTCATCACTACCATTCGCCGGGTCTCGGAGAAATCGCCAGCCAAAAGCTGATAGAAATACACTCCACTTGCCGCGGATTGACCGGTATTGTCTTTGCCATCCCAATAGACGGCACGCTGTCGGCTCACGTAAGCCCCTGCGGGCTGTTTTCCAACATCAATGGACCGAATTAACTCACCCTTAACGTTATAGATGCGTACCGTTACGGAAGCATCGTCGGCGAGAGAGTAGGGTATCCATGTTTCGGGGTTAAATGGGTTGGGGAAATTCTGCATCAAGCTGGTGCGTTTGATGTGTCCAAGCGTGGTGAAATACTTGCTTTGTGGTTCAACCGAACGAAGTTCAAACTGAGGATTCCATCTCGCATCTGTGTCGTTCTCAGGATGATTGGTGAGATTCTTTATGCCTGAACCATCGGCTAGCATGAAGTATATCTCTCGTTTTCCATCCCGTTTGGACTCAAATAAGATTCGCTTCCCTTTAGGCGACCAGATAGGCTTCTGATCGCTTTTTTCGTGATTACTGAGATTGACCTGATTCTGTCCATCGGGAGTTGATTTATAAACCTCCCAATTCCCATCGCGTTGACTTTCAAATATGATGCCGCCGGGGGACCACTCAGCGTTGCGATCTGTCTTATCATTTTCGGTGATGCGCGTCAGGTTTTTCCCGTCAATACCGACCGTATAGATTTCCCAATTGCCATCTCGCTTTGACTCAAAAACGACCGATTGGCTATCAGGCGACCAACGCGCTCGCCGATCAGCCGCCTCATGCCTGCTAAGATTTAGCTGATTTTTCCCGATACTCCGTTTTTCAACGTCGGCGATGAAAATATCGAACTGGGCTCTCTCTTTAACTTTTTTGCGTTCGCTTTCAAAAACGATCTTGGTTCCGTCCGGGGACCATGTGCCTTCCAGATCTTGTCCGGCTGCTTCGCCACCTGCGTTTGTAATATTAATCAGGTCCTCGACTTTGCCTTTTGGATCTAACGTGATTAGCCCTATATCCCAGCCGTTAGCGTCTGGTAATCCGGCGGCGTAGACAATAATCCGCAGCTCACCGGCGGGAGCCCATTTGGGTCCAGACAGTTTTATCCCCGGTCCGTTGGGAGGACCTGTTAGGTTTGTCTGTATCGGCTTTTGCGGGTCGGTGAGATCTATCATAAACACGTCAAAGTTCTCTTCACCGCGCACATTGGTATCGAAAATGATGAAGTTACCATCGGGTGACCACTCGGGGGTGAACACCTTGGCTTTGTTCTTTGTGAGTTGCTTAATGTCGCCGTTGTCGTATATCAGATGAATCTCATCGTCACCAGTGCGGTCAGAGAGAAAAGATGCCATAGGCACCTGCGCGTATGCCGAACTGATGAACATAAGGACAGAGCAGAACACTAGGATAACGATACCTTTGTATGGCATGGTTAGGCTCCTTCTTAAGTGCGCCTACCCCATCCTTTGCAGCCCTTCTACTTCAAAATGAGCATCTTCCGTGTCGCTGAAAAGTCAGGGGTATGCAAGCTGTAGAAGTAAACCCCGGAGGCAACCTGCTCACCCAAGTTGTTACGCCCATCCCAGTACGCTGCCCTAGAGCGTGTCATATAGAACCCTTGGCCCTTGAAACCGAGATCCAGCGTCCGCACAATATCACCCGATACGTCATAAATCTGGAGGGTGACATCTGCCGATGTTTCAAGCTGGTATGGAATCCAAGTTTCAGGGTTAAAGGGATTCGGGAAGTTCTGTAACAACTGCGTCAGCTTCGGTTGACCGATACTATCAAGCCTGATAGACAGAACTGCGTCTGCTATGCTTTCAGGGGTTACTTCGTAATTGAGGGTGTGTGATTCAACATTTCCACCCGGCCCGATAACACGGACTTCAATCACATCTCCAACTTCGACAACACTCCGCCGGGACAAGTCAGCGGTCGCAGCGGCGAAGTAATCACCTCGCACCGAGGTGGTTATTGTGCTGTTTGTCCTCAGATTACGGACGATTACTTGGTAGCCATCAAACGCCGGTTTACCTTCCAAATGACCACTCACAACGAACGCCCACCCGTGCTGGGAGTCCTCCTGCCCAGATATGGCGGGTGCTGCGGCAGCGTGTTCCATCTGATTTGTCCACTCTGAACCGACGAAAGCGACTTGGCGAGTTTCTGGGACATTGACGATATATCCTTTGCCGCCCTCAATTGCAAAACCGTCGTCCGGTGCGGTTGGTGTCCACCCGACGAATTGCTGGTTTGCCGTATCGAGTGTGATAACAGTTGTAGCGCCTGTCAGCGCGGCAAGTGACTTGGCGGTCATCGGCTTTGGTGGAGCCAACGGCACAGAAATCATGTTTAAACCTTTAGTTAGTGTGACGTTGAAGACGTTGCCAAAATAATCGCTGACTGCCTCGGTCGTAGGTCTTGCAATAAACCCGTGTACGCGTCCATCTGCTGATTGATAGTGTCCGACAACAGAGCCGTCCTGATTAATATTATAGCCCTCCGTGAAGACGCTATCCGGATACCTCAGTTCCTGTAGCCCGTCTCGGAACGTGCCGACGTAAGTGCGCGGGATATCTCCCATCCGTTTCGAGCGACCGACGAGAGTCCCTACATCGTTGATACCGTGCAAGAACATGTATTCCAAAGTTGCTGCGCCTGGAAGGTCGATAGATATAAACCTGCCTGCAGGGGTCCGCGCGTAGGGATGATATATCCCCTCGGCATCTACGTAGCTGCCGACGAGACGGCCCGCACTGACGAAATCCGCGTATGTTTCCAATGCCCCGGGTGCCTCAATGATTGTGTCTCCTGTGAACCCGCGGCGAATACCAGAATCATCAGTAAAATTACCCGTCAGGGCACCTGTCGCATCGGAAATACCGTATATCTCCGTTTGGACGGACCCTGGGAAATCGTATTGGCGCAATTCTCCATTTTCCAAAACGATCCCGTGAAAAAGTCCATCGCTATCTTCGTAGTGGCCCGCAGCATTTCCATTGTTACCGAGTGCAAAGAAATAGGTGTTCTGCGCGCCCGGGAAATCGTATGTTGTGAAGACACCATCAATGAGCGTAAATGCAACGTTTTTTTCACCATCGGGGCTCCGCGTGTAGCCCGCGTAATCCTCAAAGTCGCTGCTTGCCGACAATGCTAGAAACTCTACACCGGGAACATCAATACTCTCAAAAATAAAGTTGAGGGTAGCCGGTTTAACAATAGGCATATCATCGACTGGCACAACAGGCTTGGCGATAAACCCGATTATAGATCCATCCGCAGATTCATAGTGCCCAACGATAGAACCGTCCTGATTAATATTCCAACCCTCTGTCCTGACGCTGCCCGGAACCTTAAGCTCCTGCAGCCCTTCCTGGAATTTACCGACAAAGGTGCCCGGGACACTATACCACCCGTTTGCCTCGGGAAACGAAAACCCCTGCATCGTTGATACCGTGCACAAAAAAGTATTCCAGTGTTTCTGCATCTGGAAGATCTAGAGACACAAACCTGCCATCCGGGGTCCGCACGTATGGATGATATACACCGTCAGCATCTACGTAGCTGCCCACCATACCACCGCTTGCGTTCACAAAATGTGCGTGTGTCTTCGGCGACTCTGGGAACTCGATTATCTCGTCCCCCGAGAATCCGCGGAGCACGCCGGAAGCATCTATCCAATCGCCCGTCAGTGCCCCGGTCGCATCACTGATACCGTAGATGAACGTCTGGACAGCATTTGGAAAATCATATTGCTGTAATTCGCCATCTTCCGTGATGATGCCATGGTACAGACCATCGGCATCCTGGTAGTGTCCGGCAGCCCGCCCATCATTACCGAGCGCGTAGAAATAGGTATTTTGCGCGCCGGGGAAATCATATCTAATAAAAACGCCATCAATGAGGGTAAAGGCAACCTCTTTTTTACCGTCGGCACTAAGTGTATAGCCCGCGTAATCTTCAAAGTCGCTACTGGCAGTCACTGCTAAAAACTCGACGCCATCAACATGAATAGGATCAATCGTATAGTTGGAGCCGCCGGTTGAGACCACGGAACCATCGCCGATTTGTGCGGCAGCGTTCATCAGAAAAAGGAAATTGAGACACATGAACAGCGTGAACATGTAAAACAAACTGGTTTTGGTGGGATTGTGCATTAAGAAAACCTCTCTTGCGGTGGAATAGTGTTGGACATTATCAACTTATTTTCGGAAAATCCGAACAGTCTATATTTAGTGTTCAAGTGGGTTCACCCACGACAACAATTCAAACAACAAGAACTAAAAAAAATGTCCAACAACCTGTTCGACCCGTGCTTAACCCTGGGAGAGGGAGCATCGCCGATGGGGATAGGCAGGTGTGAACATAAAGGATTTAGAGTGAGTGGCGCGCCCGACGCCGCGCCACTGAAAAACCTCGAAATACGCTACTTCATTACTACCATTCGTCGAGCTTCAGAGAAGTCGTCAGCCAGAAGCTGATAGAAATAAACCCCACTTGCCACGGATTGACCTGTATTGTCTTTACCATCCCAATATGCTGCGCGCTGGCGACTCGTGTAAGCCCCAGCCGCCTGTTTTCCAACATCGATGGACCGAATTAACTCACCCTTGACGTTATAGATGCGTACCGTTACGGAAGCATCGTCGGCGAGATAGTAGGGTATCCATGTTTCGGGGTTAAACGGGTTCGGGAAATTCTGCATTAGGCTCGTGCGTTTGATGTCTCCAAGCGTGGTGAAGTATTTGCTCTTTGGCTCAACCGAACGAAGCTCATACACGGGATTCCATCTGGCATCCCTGTCATTGCCGGGATCGTTAGAGAGGTTCTTTAGACCTGCGCCATCGGCAAAGACAAGGTATATCTCTCGTTTCCCATCCCGTCTGGATTCAAATAGGAGTCGGCTCCCTTTGGTTGACCAGATAGGCTTCTGATCGCTTTTGGCATCATTGCTGAGGTTGATTTGGTTGTTTCCATCGGTGTCCGACCTATAAATCTCCCAATTGCCGTCGCGTTTGCTTTGAAAGGCGATACCGCTGGGTGACCAGTTAGCTTTTCGGTCATCCTTGTCATTTTCAGTAATCCTTGTCAGGTTTTGCCCATCAATGCCTACGGTATAAATCTCCCAGTTACCGTCACGCTTCGATTCAAATGCTACTGCGGTCCCGTCTGGAGACCAAGCTGGAAACAGATCCTCTGCTTCATGGTTGGTGAGGTTTATCTGATTTTTCCCGATAGTTCGTTTTTCAGCGTCCCCGATATAAATATCCATCTGGGCTCTATCGTTGATTTTGTTGCGTTCGCTCTGAAAAGCGATCTTGGTCCCATCAGGGGACCATTTTCCTGCCTGATCTTGACCAACCCCTTCAGCGTTTGCATTTGTAATATTAACCAGCGCCCCTGCTTTACCTCTTGCATCTAGCGTCAGGAGTCCTATATCCCAGTTGTCAGCGTTTGGGAATCCTGTGGAGTAGAGTAGAATCCGCGGGTCGCCGGCAGGAGCCCATCGGGGCTCAGACAATTTTGTCCCCGGTCCATCGGGCGGACCTGTCAGGTTGCTTTGTTTCGGCTTCGCAGGGTCGGTGAGATCAACGATAAAGATATCAAAGCTCTCGCCACCGCGCACATTGGCATCGAAAACGATGAATTTGCCATCTGGCGACCATTCGGGGGTAAACACCTTTGCTTTGTTCTTTGTGAGTTGCTTAATCTCGCCATCGTCATACAACAGATGAACTTCATCGTCACCAGAGCGGTCAGAGATAAAAGATGCCATTGGCACCTGTGCGTATGCCGGTCCGATAAATAGGAGAACGAAGATTGCCAATACGGTAAACATAATACCTTGACGTAACATTGTTAGCTCCTTTCCAAAGATGGTAAACTCCTTTCGACAAAGATAAGAAATTTATGGAAAATGATGGTGCAAGTGTAATGGAGGGGATAGATCCAAAACTCCATTACACCTCACCACACAAATGGTTTTACTGAGTAACTGCGGGTGTTCCACCACTTTTTAGAATTCCCCAAGTGGTTGCAAGTTTCCCTTTGCTTTCAACAGAACGAGGATCTTTTCTTGGAAATTCTGTGGGCCAAGGGTCATCATCCGGTTGCTCATCCTGGTCTTGGCTGAGCAGCAGCTGATCAAGATTATGCGGCTGTTGTCTCGGCTGTGAACGTATGGTGTGGAGACCGCGCTCTTTTGCTTCCCACTCAACAACTGTCAGGGGCGGAACGCCTTGGCTGAGCCACTTGTAGATTCCAGCATCGAAAACGTCGCGCCAGTTGCCCAATCCACGACCCATGAAGTCCGGGTCTGCGGTGTGTTCGGTGGTGCCGATCTGGTCATTAAACTGGAGCCAAAAGGCGTCAGTACCGGTGTTACCGTCACTTTTGCCTCTTGCCCAGATGTAATAGGTGCCTTCGTCGCACCAGAACTCAACTTGCCACCATGCTGTTGGCTCGGCAACAGGTGGGTTCGCTGCGCCGCCAATAAATTGGAATGCAAGGCCGTTAGAGGCATCGGCATCTCGAGCAAACGCCGTGTTCTCAGGTGAAGTCTCACCATAATCTCTGATCGTTTCTGCGCTGATGACAACCTCGGTGATCGCGGCAAAGCTACTCGAAGCCATACCGATAACGCAAAGTGCCATAAGCGTGCAGATAAATAAACTTGGTACTCTCATTTTTAAACAACCTCCTAGATGGGTTATTAAGTGTATACAGATACAAACGAACTGTCGTCCCTGCAAATTTCTTCCCAGCTAATTTTAGCGGGACTGAACCCAGATGAAATTAGGAGTTCACGTGGCGACAGCTGCAGGGATTGTTAGCCCCTTTGTAAAATCGGTGTAGCATTAGAAACTACATTTTATCAAAAATTTCCGAATAATGCAACCCTTAAAATGAATCAAATTCTTGGAATAGCTATGAATACTTGCATAAACAAACCTCAATTTAACTTCTGAAATCCTAGTTTTATGATTGGATGTTCACCTCGCTTGGTCTGCTGAACAGATGCTGAGGTTACCAATCTGGCGAAATCAGAACGAAAATTCCTTGAGTTGTCTCGCGGTTTTTGATACACTACTACGGAGTTGAAACAGGTAAGCATGAATCCATCTGTGCGTTTCTATCAAGGAATATAGGCGGGTGCACCATCACCTTGGGAGGTTTAAATGTCAGAAGCGGTTAGTGGCGAGACGGTTGAAAACTACAAAGGCATCTTGCAACAGCATTGTCAGAAGTGGGCGTTAAGGGACTTAACTTATGAAACGGATCAACAGGGCACACCCAATGAGCCGATCTGGGTTGTGACTGTTAAATTTGGGGAAACAACTTACACCACACCCGCACCGATCCGTGGATCCAAGCGCTGGGCGGAACAGATGGCAGCCAAGCAGGCCCTGGAACAGATAGAATCCCACCAAGAGGCATTTCTGGCAGGTGGCTCTGAATCCCGATCAGATCAGGGTAATCTCGTTGAGACAATTGAGATGCAGGGACAGCCAACAGTAGTATCGTCCCCGGACTCCCTCTACGTACCAACCGAGCTTGTTACCACGGCACTTGGCATCGCTAACCATCGATTGGCTGGACAGCAGCGCGGGACTCGCTATCGCGATTCGGTAGAATCGAAACGAAGCAACGAAGCGTTCGCACAGCACCTAGCAAAGCTCACAATGCAGATTGTACGTGAGATTGCTAACGCTGCAGAGGCATCCGGCGTGAAATTCGGTGACACGCCGCATGTCGAGTCCGGCGAATGACACGTCATTTTAATCTACTTCTAGATGTTACACAGGCGGCTTGAGCGCGCACAGAGACGGGCTTACTCGCCATTTATAAAGACAGATTCACAAGGATCCCAACCCGTTCAGACTTAGGGATGTATCTAATGGAAGGAATAAATAATGTCTGATAACCCGAAGCATACGAACCGGCTCATCAATGAAACGAGCCCCTACCTTCTGCAACACGCGCACAATCCTGTCGATTGGTATCCGTGGGGCGAGGAAGCACTTGGACAAGCGAAACAGCAGGATAAACCGATTCTGTTGAGCATTGGCTACGCTGCCTGCCATTGGTGCCACGTCATGGAGCACGAATCTTTCGAGAGCGAACAGATTGCCGCCATCATGAACGAGCATTTTGTTAACATCAAGGTTGATCGGGAAGAACGTCCCGACTTGGACGAGATTTACATGAACGCGGTCCAGATGCTGACAGGACAGGGTGGTTGGCCCATGACGATGTTTCTGACACCGGATCTAAAGCCGTTCTACGGCGGCACCTATTTTCCTCCCGATAACCGCTACGGACGGCCGGGGTTTCCGCGTGTGCTACTCGGTGTTGCGGAGGCGTACAGGGAACGTCGTGATGCGGTGGGGGAACAGGCGGATCAGATTATCGGCAATCTGAATCAATTATCAGCAATGGAGGGACATGGGCATCAATTGACGACGGAGATGCTGGATCGAGCGTATCAGGATTATCTGTCGCGGTTCGATCATCATGACGGTGGATTTGGGAGTGCACCTAAATTTCCGCCGAGTATGGGACTCCTGCTCTTGTTGCGACACTGGCGTCGTACGAGTAACGCCAACGCGCTTAATATGGTGGAAGTAACGTTGGAAAAAATGGCGCGCGGTGGGATGTACGACCAACTTGGGGGTGGATTCCATCGCTATTCGGTTGATGAGAGGTGGCTTGTTCCACACTTTGAGAAGATGCTGTACGACAACGCACTGTTAAGCGTCGCTTATTTGGAAGCATATCAGGCGACGGGGAAAGCCTTTTATCGCCAAATCGCCACCGAGACGCTTAACTACGTTTTGGCTGAGATGTACGATGCGGAGACGGGTGGATTTTACTCGACGCAAGATGCGGACAGTGAAGGGGTTGAGGGTAAATTTTTTGTTTGGATGCCAGACGAAGTGGAACAGCTCCTTGGCCAGGAGAAAGCCAAGATCTTCTGTGAATATTATGATATTACTGAACATGGCAATTTTGAACACACAAACATCTTGCATGTTCAGACTCCAGTAGATCTTTTTGCCAAAAAATTAGGTATGGATCTGGGGGAGCTAGAGGACATACTCGCCGAAGGAAAGCAGAAACTCTTTGCAGTCCGAGAGAAACGGATTAAGCCCGGTCTGGACGATAAAATTCTCACAAGTTGGAACGGTTTGATGATTCGGAGCATGGCGATGGGCTATCAGATCCTCGGCGATACACGTTATCGGGATGCCGCAGAAAAATCTGTAAGGTTTGTGTTATCGGAACTGTCCCAAGATGGCGGACTATTGCTCCGCACGCACCGTGCAGGCAAAAGTCACTTGAATGCGTACCTTGAGGATTATTCTTACTTCGTTGCCGGCTTAATCAATCTCTATGAGGCGACCTTCGCGGTAGAGTGGCTGAAGGAGGCAGAACGGCTGAATCAGATCATGATCGAGCAGTTTTGGGACGAAGCAAACGCTAGCTTCTTTTTTACTAGCAAGAACCACGAGACACTCATTGTCCGATCGAAGACGGGCTATGACGGCGCAACCCCTTCCGGCGTGTCGATGGCTATCCATAATCTGCTGCGGCTCGAAAGACTCCTCAATCGTCCAGATTTTCGAGAAATGGTGGAGATGACCATTGATGTATATTATAATCAGATTGAGCATTCGCCGAGCGGATCGGCGCAGATGCTGTGCGAACTTGATTTTCTGCTGTCCACACCCAAAGAGATTGCGATTGCCGGTCAGCGGGAAAATGAGGATACTCAGGCTGCGTTGGCAGCTGTTCATAGCCGCTATATTCCCAACAAGGTGCTCGCTTTGGCTAGCGATGGAGAAGATGTCAGCAATTTCATTCCACTCCTTGAAGGCAAGACACAGGTTGATGGGAAGGCGACAATCTATGTGTGCGAGAATTATACTTGCCAAGCACCCACGACAGAGGTGGATGACCTAGCGGAGCTGCTTCAGTAGAGGAACTGCCCGTAGGGCAATTATAGTGGATTTTAGAATTAATGAGACACTCTCAATACACAGCCAACCCCCTAAATCCCCCTTATCAGGGGGACTTTGAAGATTTCGCTAGGGTCGGCGTTATTGGTAGATGTCTACTTATTTATCTAATTCACCATAGTTCTCCTGTAGGAGGGATCTCCGAATCCCGACTTCCTACTATTCTGCAAACTATGGCACTATGCAGCGTATCTACTGTGATTGCACTAATGAACCAACATAGCCCCAGCGGGGCGGAATGTGTATAGCAATGCTGAATCCCGCGATACCCAAAGCCCCAGCGGGGCGACATGCGTACAGAATTGACTAGCAACTTGCGTTATAGATGATACAAGGAGCCTACTGTGAACGAGGATGAACTTGAACGACGAGAGCAGGCGTTGCATTACCTTCTGGAGGGAGAAGCACACCAGATGCGTGGTGAGTTTGGACGTGCCATCGCGTTGTATATGAAGTCGATTGCGCTCTATCCGACTGCGAAAGCGCACACATGGCTCGGTTGGACCTACAGCATGATGGGGCGTTTCCAGGACTCGATTGATGAGTGCCACAAAGCGATTCGCTTGGACGCCGATTTTGGCAATCCCTATAACGATATTGGTGCGTGTCTAATTCAACTTGGTGAATATGATGCGGCTATCCCTTGGTTGGAGAAAGCCATTGAAGCACCAGACTACGAGGCGCGGTGTCATCCCCACATGAATCTAGGGCGTGTTTGGGAGCATCGGCTAGAGTGGGATAAAGCGATTGAAAGCTACAAACGTGCGTTATATGAAAGTCCTGATTATGAACCTGCCTTTGTCGCGCTTAGGAAGTTGCGGGCGAAGCTGAATTAGATGAGAGGTGCTCATCAGTTGCTTTCGATGTGACAGGTTGGGCCAGCCCCCTGCCAAATACTATTTTCGGTATTGTGGCGCGACTGTATAGCGTCCGAATCCAGTGATGACGCACCTTGAGTAATGAATACCCCTCGCTTTTAGGAGCGAATTTACGGTTGCAATTTGGCAGGGGGCTGGCAGGGGAAAAAAGTTAAATAGGTAGGATTACGCAATTGCGCGGCTCACGTTGTGCTCCGCCCCGAATAAATCCCCGATGAATCGGGACAGTTCTATAGACATAGCACTCCGCTGGAGTGCAGAGATTACCCCTTATTGCCTTCTATAGACATACCGCCCCGCTGGGGAGGAATACATGCCGCTGTCAAAATAGGTCTAAGGGGAGGCAAGAGCTCAATCGTTTCTTTCGCTCCAAAGGAGCGATATGTCTATAGCATTGCGCTATCGCTGATGTCCGCGCTCCAGAGGAGCGCAATGTGTATAACTCAGTTGAGAGGTGGTTGGGGGGAACGGTTAAAAGCCAATCGTCATCCACATAAACTATTTGAAGGTATTCAGACTACACGGATCAAAACCTATTTATGAGCACCCCTCAATTAGATAGAACTTCGGGCTTTCAATACACTCAACCTGCAAATCCTGATTCAGACACCTATTCAGCCGCTCAATGAACCAATGAACCAACTACCCGACGCTGTCAAAAACCGATCGCTCTTTTCAAACTACTACCTCGATTCCCTCATTGTCGAGCAATCGCAGTGGCTGGATACCCCCGACATCGAATCGGACTACGTCGCAATCAAGGAGGTCTTTGATGCTGTCGCGCCCAACGCAGAACACCTCAACGAGGCACAAACCGAGCACGAATTCATCCAACCACTCCTAGAACAGTTAGGGCACGTCTTCGAGGTGCAACCCTCACTCCAAACGTCGCAGGGAACCAAAAGACCCGATTACGCTTTCTTCGCATCGAAGGATGCCCACAATGACGCGCAGCCGCACATCAACACCAACCAATTCTTCAAAACCGCCCTCGCCGTTGGCGACGCAAAGAAGTGGTCACTCAATCTAGATCACAGAGCGCAGGGGAGTGGCGACCCATTCACCAATCAAAATCCGAACTACCAGATTGACTTCTATCTGCGCGAGGCGGATAGAGACTGGGGCATCTTGACCAATGGGAGGCAGTGGCGACTCTACCACCGTCAGACCAGTTATCGATGGGATAGTTTCTATGAGGTAGACCTCGCCGCGCTTCTGTCCGAAAATGGAGACTTAGACACCTTCCGCTATTTCTACAACCTCTTTCGGTGCGATGCCTTCAGCCCCGATGCGAGCGGTACACCCTTCCTTGATCGCGTATTAACGGAGAGCCAGCAATACACCGTCGGCGTCTCTGACGACCTGAAGAACCGTGTCTACGATGCCCTACGCCTGCTCATAGGTGGCTTCCTCAATTTCCACCGCAACCATTTTGACGAAACCGATTCACCGCTCGATGAAATTCAGACCAACTGCCTAATCCTACTGTACCGCATTCTGTTTACCCTCTATGCCGAAAGCCGTAATCTGCTCCCCCTCGACAATTACGATTATGCAATGCAGTATAGCCTTGACCATCTGGCAACCGACATCCACGAAAAACTGGATGACGGTATCACCCCCGCGCCGGGAGTAAGTCTCTATTGGACACGACTCAGAGAACTATTTACGCTTATTAACGATGGATGGGAAGACCACATTCCACAATATAACGGCGGACTTTTCAATCCGCAACAACATCCATTTCTCGAAAGTTATGAGATTGGCGATGATACACTTGCGCAAGTTATCGAACTCCTGACGCGAACCGAAGCGGGGGAACGCATCGCCTACCGTGACCTCGACGTGCGCCATCTCGGAGATATCTACGAAGGCTTGCTCGAATACCAACCCCAAATTGCCGACCAAGATCTGATGATTGTTTCAAAGAAAGGAAGCGAGACAGTTGCACCAAAATCCTCCCCCGATCAGGAGGTCGCCTATTCGGAGGGTGAGGTCTATCTCCTGACCGACAAAGGTGAGCGGAAGGCGACCGGGAGCTACTACACCCCCGATTACATCGTCCGCTACATTGTCGAAAACACCCTCGCACCGCTCTGTGAGGGCAAAAGCGTTGATGAGATTCTATCACTCAAAATTCTTGATCCCGCCACAGGGAGCGGTCATTTCCTTGTTAGCGTTGTCGATTACCTCGCCGAAGAACTGATCACCCACCCGGACGCACCAGATATAACCGAAACAACGGACGCAGAGACAGAGCTTGCCTATTGGCGGCGGCGCGTTGTCGAATCGTGCATTTACGGCGTTGACCTCAACCCGATGGCGGTGGAGTTAGCAAAACTCTCCCTCTGGCTCCACACGGTAGCAAAGGGAGAGCCGCTTTCGTTCCTCGACCACCACATCCGTTGCGGCAATTCACTCATCGGCGCGAAGATTGAAAACCTGTCGAACCTGCCGCAACTGAAGAAAAGCCGGCGTAACACGAGCGAAGCCCAGACAGAATTTCAGATGACTTTTCCTTTCACTGACAGGGTTGCAGTCGCTATCAAGCACTACTTGATGATTGAGGGGACAGGGAGCCGCACCGCTGACCAGATCCACGCGAAGGAACGCGAATTGGACATCGCCCAACAGATGCTCCGCTTTCACAAGGGGGTAGCGAACCTCTGGACGAGCGTCTACTTTGGGAACGATGTTACTCGATCCACCTATCATCAAGCCTTGAATGCCCTCCGTTCCCAAAACACCGATGCCCTTGAAAATCTGCTTGCGTATCGTCGGGCACAGAAGATAGCGAAAGAAAAACGGTTCTTCCATTGGGAGATTGAGTTTCCTGAAGTCTTCCGTGACAAGTTCGGGCGGGAAAAGGATAATCCGGGGTTTGATGCAGTGGTAGGAAATCCGCCGTATGTAAGTGTTACCAATATTGAGTCTGATTTCCGTAGCTACCTGTTAAATCAATTCATCACGGCAACTGGTCGTTTCGATCTTTACATAACTTTTGCCGAGCAGGCACTTGGGTTGCTACAAAAGAGTGGTATGTTTGGCTTTATCCAACCCATTAAATTTGCAATTTATGCTAATGGTAAAATGCTTCGAGATTTGTTGTTAGAGCAAACACAGATTGAACAGTTTGTGGATATTTCTCAATGTCGTGAGGTATTTCCAGATCCCACAACTTACCCATGTCTGCCAATAATAAAAAAAGGGACGCCCTCCTCGGATCACAAAATCCTTGTTGTGCGAGTTCCGCCGGAGATGCCAGAGCTAATCAGCGATAGCAACAGTGAACTGGTAATTGCTACTAGAATACCTCAGTCGAGATTCAAACAAACACCTGAAAACGTGATTTGCCTGCGTCTTTCAGATGAGTTGTGGCATTTGATTAAGAGGTTTGATGAATTATCATTCAGTTTAAATGATATGTTTGATATTGAGCAGTGTATCCGTATCGGTAGCCAAGCAAGAAGACGGGAACTTGTATTGGACAAAGAGCGTTATACTTCAGCGCCTGAAAGCGTCAGAATGGCCTGTCGAAAGATGCTAGATGGAGAAAATATTAAACAATACACTATTGCTTGGGAAGGTGAATGGCTTCACTACCTACCTGACGAATTGTATAATCCCAAATCACCGGAGATCTTGGAAACCGAAAAAATTCTTATCAAACGGATTGCACCCTCACTGACAGCTGTTCCGGATACAGGTCTGAATGAAAGCTACTTTTACCCTCTGAATACAATCTACGCACTCATTCCTAACGAGGATTTCAACCTTACACTTCTCTATGTGACATCACTGATGAACTCAAAATGCCTTGATTGGTACTACAAGCTATTGTTTGAAGCCATTGCTATTCGGGGTGGATACATTGAGTATCGTGAGTATTTGAAATACTTGCCTATCCGCCGCATCAACTTCACTACCCCTGCCGAGGAACGCGACCGCCAACTCGAAAAAGCCAAAAACCTCTACCAACACTGCCTCGACAGAGGGAGTACCGACTGCGTTATGGGTTTCGTGAAACACCATCTCACCGCCGATCCAGAGCGTTCTGATATCGTCCACGACCTACTCGCCTTCCAGGCAGAGCAGATGATTGAGATGAACAAAGCCAAAGGAGAGGAGATTCGCGGCTTCCTGCACTGGCTTGAACGGGAAATCGGGGTCGAAATTGATACGCTCAAAAACAAGACCGCGATTCAGGGGTATTTCGATCTGTCGCTTGAACAACTACTTGAGATTCTCAAGCGAAACCGTCGCTCCATTCCCATCGATCTATCAGGGCGAAATTTCCAAGAATCGTTGGAGCGCGAATTTACACGGAGCCACGACAAACTCAACCCCTTGTTCGCTCGTATTCAGCAAACCGACGCACTGATTGATCAGGTGGTCTATCAACTCTACGGTTTAACCGAAAAAGAAATCGCCGTTGTGGTCCGGTAGGTCGGGCTTTATGAAGATTAAAATATTAATTCGGTAGGACTTACGCAGTTGAACGCTCAACTCTGTAGTTCGGTGATTTATCGCCACTGGATACCATTTCCAAAACCCGATGAATCACCGATTTGTCGGGATTAAGAAACGGGCAACTACAGTGAAAACGCCTGATAAATCGGGCAACTACAGTGAAAACGCCCGATAAATCGGGCAACTACAGTAAAAACGCCTGATAAATCGGGCAACTACAGTAAAAACGCCTGATAAATCGGGCAACTACAGTGAAAACGCCTGATAAATCGGGCAACTACAGTGAAAACGCCTGATAAATCAGGCAACTACAGTGAAAACGCCTGATAAATCAGGCAACTACAGTGAAAACGCCTGATAAATCAGGCAACTACAGTGAAAACGCCCGATAAATCGGGCAACTACAGTAAAAACGCCTGATAAATCGGGCAACTACAGTGAAAACGCCTGATAAATCGGGCAACTACAGTAAAAACGCCCGATAAATCGGGCAACTACAGCCGAAACACCCTCAAGGAGTTCGTAGGGAACGCAGATCTGCGTTCCCTACTGAAGTGCGTAACTCCTATCACTATAATTTGGTAATTTCTGAGCGATGTCCGGTGCGGTTTCTAACCGCACCTACCGGGCCTGAGGAAAATATAGAATTACCGAATTGTTTTCTGAAACCTCATGAAAATCGACCTACAGAAATTCTTATCCAGTTGGGTTTCACTGTGTTTATTTATAGGAGTCCGTTGTTGAAAAATGGAACCGCTGTTGTAGTTGATAGGGATTTGCTTTTAACCGTTCAACCCAACCTACGGTCAAATGTCAACAGAACCTCGCGACTTAGGTTAAAGGCTCATATAAAAAGAGAGTGCAAGTCCCGATTTATCGAGGATTCCGCTACGCGGAACACGAAGAGAAACCGAGTTTTGAAGAAAAAACTCGGTTTCTAGTGCTTGGTTTATCAACTAGCAATCTGCGTTAAAATAAGGAGGAGATAATGGCAGTTTTAGAAGGTGGTCAGATTATTACAAAGGTCCTGAAACAGGAGAATGTGGAATATCTATTTACACTCTGTGGTGGGACAATCGAATCAATTTATGAGGGGTGTCTGAACGATGGCATCAAGATTATCGACACGCGCATAGATCCGTCTGCGACAATGATGGCGGATGCGTATGCGCGGGTGACCGGGGGCGTAGGCGTGAGTGGTGTTACGCGTGGGCCGGGACACGCTGCTATGATTTATGGGCTAGCGACAGCACACATGATGGGCAGCCCACTCTACTCGATAAGTGGTAACAGCGATGCGGATCAGATCGATATGGGCGGTTCTCAGGAATACAACCAAACGGGTTTGGTCAAGCCGATTACCAAGTGGGCGCGGTTGGTCGCACAGACAGACCGACTGCCGGAGTATGTCGGTACCGGATTCCGTAAGGCGTTGGGAGGGCGTCCAGGACCTGTTCACTTGAACGTGCCGTACGATGTTTTATATGATAAGATCGATGATGCGGAAATCGATTATCCTGAACCGGCGAACTCTCGTGCAAACGGCAGCGTCCACGGCGACCCAGAACAGATAGACCGCGCCTTAAAGTTGTTGGCGGGTGCAGAGAGCCCGGTCATTATCGCCGCGGGTGCGACCCACTGGCAGAACGCCGCGGGTGCGCTTTTAGATTTTGTGGAGACAACAGGGATACCCTTTTTCTCAAGGGGCGGAGATGTCAACGCAATTACCCGTCCGCATCCACTCTTTTTTGGGATGGCGAGCACCCGATTCGGCAACGCCTCAAAGGAGCTGCGCAATGCTGATGTAGTGCTTGCCTTGGGGGTTAAATTTGATACAAACATCAGCTACGGTAAACCGCCGCTTTTTCACAAGGAGGCTAAGTTTATCTGTGTCGATATTGATGCGGAGGAGATGGGCAAAAACCGTTCCTTTGACGTTGGTATTATTGGTGACTTGCAACCCGTCCTGAATGAGATGACAAACGGTGTTTCCCGCCACGATTTTCACAAGCCGACAGATTGGGTTGAACGCCTGAATTTCGTCCGTCAGAGTTTTCGGGAGCGGCTTGCTGAAGCGGAGAACTCCGATAGCGTTCCCGTCCATCCGCTACGCATCTGCAAGGAGGTACGTGAACTTTTCGGAGATGATGCCACAATCTCCCTTGATGGCGGAGACGCCTCGCTCTTTTCACACATGGCGCTCGATCACTACCACCCACCCTACCTACTATTCACAGGTCCCATCGGTGGAATTGGGCAGGGGGTGCCTTTCGCGTTGGCTGGCAAGGTAGCAAGGCCAGATCAGCCGAGTGTGTTGATCACCGGTGACGGTTCCTTCGGCTACGGCATCATTGAGTATGATACCGCACTCAAGCATGACTTGCCAATTATATCGGTAGTCTCAAGCGATGAGGCGTGGGGAATTGTAAGGCACCCGCAGATCCAGCGCTACGGTTTGGATCGTGCTGTCGCGACGGATCTCCGGGCGGTTAGTTATGAACGGGTTGCCGAAGCGCTGGATTGTTACGGCGAACTTGTTACGAAACCCGATGAGATTGGTCCAGCGCTGCAGCGTGCTGCCGACTCAGGGAGACCGGCGGTAATTAATGTCCCGACAATCTTCACGAGCGCGGCAGCGTACTGCCCGCAGTAGATTTAGTTCATTTGTTCATTGGTTCACTAGTTCATTAGCGATCATTTCACACATCTTTTAGGTTTGTGCAGCTTCTTACCTACATCGCTCGCGTTAAGATGTTAGTGCGAAGAAACCGAGTTTTGAAGAAAAAACTCGGTTTCTGTTGCACTGTTTCTGGCTCTTAATGGGCTTGCCAAGATGTCCGCTTTAGGGGATCATGCACGCTAATTGTTAGCGAAGGACCAAAGCCCTCAATCTCAAGGCGCAGGTTATCCCCGTCCTGAATCGGTGCCAAGGCGTAGTGATGGGTGCCCGTGTTTACGACGTTGCCGGGTTCAAGCGTTATAACCTTGGTGACCTCTTCCAACACTTCCGGTATGAAGCGCGCCATGGAGTCAGAGGAGAAGTCGTGCCGAAGCTCGTCATTGACCCAGAGCTTAATTCCGAGGTCGTTTGGATCGGCGACCTCGTCGGCGGTGACCAGCGCGGGACCCATCGGAGCGAAGGTATGCCAGCTTTTTCCGAGGAAGAACCCGCCGGGAAGACCGCGGGCGGACACATCGATAAATTGTGTGTAGCCGAAAACATGATCCATCGCTTCAGCTTGTGAGACGTGGCTCGCTGTTTTTCCGATGACTATACCGAGTTCAGGCTCGAAGTGGAAAACGGTCGCATTTGTCTCGGGGAGTTGAACCGTATCGTCCTTGCCAATGATGCCGGTGGGAGACTTGAGAAAGGCGTTAAAATCGCCCCGATCAGGTGCTGCAGGTTCTATATAATTGCCGGCGAGACAGACCAATTGATTGGGTCTGGGTAAGGGAGCCCTGAGACGTACACTATCGAGTGCTGTCCCTGCATTTCCTTGAGCAGCCTGTGCGAGCTGCGGTTGTAGGTTGTCCCAATCTTTGATAAGTGTTTCGATAAGTTCTTGGGGGCTGTGGTAGGAGACTTCTCCTAGTGCCGAGGCGATATCGACAATCTGATCGCCGTCGATTACGCCTAGTTGAAAGTCATTGAAAAATGCAAGTTTCATCTGATATTTTTCCTTTCGATCTCTTATGATAGTACGGGTTTGTGCGGAACATGCCCGTCCTTTCGGACTTTTCGCACATCTTGTCAACTATGATTTGCATTGCAAATTTCAAGACACTTGCAATGCGCTTGGTATTTCAATCCATGTTTAGGACTTACGCAGTTGAACGCTTAATGCCTCCGTTCCGATCCCGTTCCGGGAGAGGCTTCGACTTGTAGTTCGGCGATCTATCGCCACACAGGACAACTCTCAACGCCCGATGAATCGGGCAACTACAGTAAAAACGCCTGATAAATCAGGCAACTACAGTGAAAACGCCCGATAAATCAGGCAACTACAGTGAAAACGCCCGATGAATCGGGCAACTACAGTGAAAACGCCTGATAAATCAGGCAACTACAGTGAAAACGCCCGATAAATCAGGCAACTACAGCCGAAACACCCTCAAGGAGTTCGTAGGGAACGCAGATCTGCGTTCCCTACAATCTGAAGTGCATAACTCCTACCATGTTGTTGAATGAGCAAAAGCAGAAAAGTTTCCTCCCTACATGCAGAACGTCTCAATCATCTGTTGATAGACACCAACAGCGTCCGAAAGCTGTGCGATGTCGATCCACTCTCCGACGGTATGTGCTTGGACGATATCGCCGGGACCGAGGATGACAAGTTGTAGGTGATGCTTGAAAGCGTGTGCGTCTGTGCCGAATGGTACTGTTCCCGGCTTCGCTGCGCCTGTGGCTTTCAGCCCTGCCCGGACGATTTCGGCGTCAGGTGAGACGTAGAACGGCGTGCCTTTATTGGAGGTAGTTTCGAGACCGTACTTTTCAGCGATTTCCGTTATCATTGTAATCACATCGTCGCTACGGTCATTCGGCATTGGTCTAAAACTGAGGGTGCAGACCGTCTTTGCGGCAGCGACGTTTGGTCGACAGCCACCGTCATCAAGTACCATATTGAATCCGTTCGTCGGCGGATTAAACTCTTTATTCATGAAGGATTCATCGGTTTTGAATAACTTTGCCAGCTCCGCCATCTCGGCGAGAAAGGGGGCTATTAGGAAGTTTGCTGAAACCCCTTTATCTGTGCTGGTATGTGCTGCGCGTCCTTTCGCGGTCACTATGACTCGCCCGCCTCCTTTGTGGGCGTAAACGGGTGTCAATCGCGTCGGTTCGGCAATAACTCCGTTTTTGGGGCGTTCCGCATTGAAGAGTTCTGAATCTTCTGCAACTTGGCGAGCGCCCGCGCCACTAATCTCCTCGTCTGCTGTAATGACGATAAAGAGCGGTTTTTTTAGATCGGCGGCATTGACCTCTGCGCCCGCAGTAATTGTTGCAGCGAGCGGTCCTTTCATATCACAACTGCCACGACCAAAAAGGCGACCATCCTGAATCACTGGATCGAATGGATTCCACTCTCCTTCCAAACCTGGCACGGTGTCCGAGTGGGAAAAGAGACCGAATCCATCAGCTCCCTTGCCCTTCTTGCCCACTAAACTCACTTTTCGCTCACCATTGTTATCGAGGTATTCTAGCCGTTCGACCTCGAACTCACATCGCTTTAGTGTATTTTCGAGGAGATCTGAAACCTCCTTGTTACTCCGCTGGCTAACGGAATTAATCGCCACAATATCCCTAGTCAGTTGAACGACATCAAGTCCCATCAAGTATGAACTCCTATCCAAAATTTGACTCACTCTGACGTATTAAAGAACCATCTATCACATTGTCAGAATGGATAACATACCTTAACCTAAGTTGCTAGTTGCGTGATGATACCACCTACCTGTCGCCCCGCTGGGGCTTTAAGGTTGGTTTTATCCTGTTTTCTATACACCTGTCGCCCCGCTGGGGCTATGAGTCGGGCAAGATGCCCGACCTACAGGTATCGGGGTTTGACTTTTGCTACGTCGCATATAACTAGCAACTTGCGTTACCTTATGAAATTTACTTTTTGAATACAGATGTGCTAGGCTCAATAGATTGTAGGCACTGGATTCGATTCGTAGACGCTGGCGGTAACCCCATCATGTTGTGGGTGATGTGGGTGCCGCACATGCCAATTTCTGGCGATAGCGTCTTGCTATGCGCGAAAGGTATCGTGCCTATCGTTGCTCTCGCCTGCATCTGCTGGAAACTGTGTTATGCTATCATATATTGAAGCAGAGGTCTATAAAAAAATGGTTCATATAAAAAGAGAGTGCAAAGCGCGAAGAGAAACCGAGTTTTCAAGAAAAAACTCGGTTTCTTTGCACTATTTCTTAACATGAGCCAAAAAAATTAGTCCCTTAATTTCTTGACTTTTGATTAAAATATGGTTAAAATGGCTGATGTTGCATATCCTTAGGCTTGGCTATAAAACCAATGGTGCTAGTTTGCAGCTATTCATAACGTGAAACGGGATGCGTGAAACGTAAAAATCATTGGTTCAACGATTCATTTAGCCCCAGAGGGGCGACATGTCTATAGTACAAGGATAAACAAATACCCTAAAGCCCCAGCGGGGCGACATGTGTATTCAAGGCCGGAACGTAAGAAGAATGAACCAACCGACTACAGTTGCTGTCGGCACAATCGTTGGCAAAATCAAAGGTTTTGTATCAAAGACACTTCGTGAGGGGTTTCCTCCTCTAAAGAAGCGATTGCCACAACTGTGGACGGGTCCTAAATTCATTGCCTCCACAGGTGGCGTAACGTTAGAAGCACTAAAGCAATATGTTGATTCACAGAAAGGAGTTTAACGTTGAAGTTAGTTAGGACAGGTGTGTTGAAAATCGAATCACAACCTGTATTGTCCGAAATCAATGCTGCTTCTGCCTCCGTTTGGAACGAGTGCCTCCAGTTAATGGAATGGTATCAATGGCAACGTGGATACCCTCACGCTCATGATGACTTTTGGATTGGGCCTGATTGTGAGGGTTGGATGGACAAAAATCTATCCAAGTCGCAACCGTTGCATTCACAAAGCCTCCAAACGATTCGCAAGCAGTATTTCAAATCGTGGAAATCCTTTTGGGAACTCAAGAAATCGGGTGCTATTGAGAATCCCAAACCTCCAGGAAAAAAGAAAGGACACATGACGACACGCTGGTTAAAATCATCGATACGTTTCCAAGATAGCACACTCTTGGGAAAGCGAATGGTGCTTTCGATGGGCAAAGGGCGCAAAGCACTCGACATTCCTTTGCCAGACGGTTTTGATATGTCTAAAACCGATGCGATAGCCACGATTGACTTGTGCTACAATCACGGTCAATACGAGCTGCATTTCACATACAATCTTGAGTTTGATATTCCACAAGCAGGTGATAACGTCATGGGCGTTGATATAGGTGAGATTCACCCCATCGTTTGTCATGACGGTTTGCATACCTACATTCTCAATGGGCGGTATATCCGATCGCTATACCGACTGAGAAACAAAGTGCTTGCTGGTTTCCAAGCAAAGATTGATGGGTGTCAACGAGGCTCTAAACAGTGGTGGCGGTTAGTCAAACGTAAGTGGAAACGCATAAACCGTATAGACAATCAAATCAAAGACGCTCTACACAAACACACCGCAACCTTTGTGCGATTGTGCCAATCCTGTAATGTTGGGACAGTTGCCATCGGAGACCTCACTGGCATCCGAACTGATATTAACTACAGTAAACGAGCTAATCAGAAGCTGCATCAATGGCCGTTTGCAAAACTGACGGATATTATCACCTACAAATGCAAAGCCGTAGGAATCAAAGTCAAACAGATTGGTGAGGAGTATACCTCTCAAACCTGCCCGCGGTGTGGTGATAGACACAAACCATCCAATCGTAACTACAACTGCAAGTGTGGCTTTGAATATCACCGAGATGGCGTAGGCGCAATCAACATCCGTAAAAAGTATCAAGGACACTTTGGTGTCCCTGTAGAGGCGGCCATGGCACCGCCCATCGGGATTCGATTCCCTGATGTTGCTCTGCACAAGCAGAGAATGTTGGCTTGAACAACAAAAGAATCTACGTCCTTTAGGGCGGAGAGTATGTCAAGTAAATCCTCCACCGGAGGATGAGCAAAAGTAAACATTGGTTAGTTACAGACGGAGAACTGTTTGTTACCAACGTAACCACAGGAGGGAGAAAACAATGACACGGAAGTCTACAACTTACTTAGTTTGTGTGCTATTTCTCGTGGTTTTCATTGCGTGCGGGGAGGAGGCTGATGATGCTGCAGATGAACAGCCGGCCAAGCCCGCGACATCGGCCGGTGGGGGTGAAGTCATACAGATCACAGTTGACTATGAAGCTGAGGAAGCAGCGATTCACGAGCTCTTTACCCTGCATGCCGAAGCCATTGGAACGAAAGACTCTGACGAGTTTATGCCGTATTGGTTGAGAAGTGAGAGCGAAGATGTCTTTGTCGCTTGGGATTTTTGGGCGGGGGCATTTGAGAAGCACTTGGGCTGGAAAGCAATAAAAAAGGGCTGGGAAGGTATCTTTCGCCTCCGCAGCGGTCCTATGACCGTCGCATTCGAGCGTACTGCAATCGACAAAACGGCCAGAAACGCCACGTTATACGGTCGTTATCAATGGGCGGTCAGCGGCGGTTTTATTGCCTCCATAGTAAAGAAGGACCGCAAAGACGGGTGGAAAATTGAGCAGGTTGATTACACCAATAGAAAGTTTGGCGACCAAGTCGATGAGCTTGAGAATCCCGCCTATGTAAATCCGCCACCCGAAGATGATCAGAAGTGAACAATGGTTGCATCACCTATGAGAGGACTGTCTGTTGACAATATGACCATAGGAAGGAGAAAACAATGAAACGGAAGTTTACAACTTATTTAATCTGTGTGCTATTTATCGTGGGGTTCATTGCTTGCGGCGGGGATTCGGATGATGACGCAGATAAGCAGCCCGCACAGCCGTCAACCCAGCCATCGACATCGGGAGGTGGCGAAGCCATACAACTTATCGTTGATTTTCCAGCTGAAGAAGCCGCAATCAGCGAAGTCCTTACCTTGCATGGCGAAGCCATCGAAACGGAAGACTCGAATGCATTTATGGCTCACTGGTTGCGGAGTGAAAGCCAAGACGTCTTTGTCACTTGGGTCTTTTGGGCGGGAAAGTTGGAGACACACCGCGGTTGGCAAGAGATCAAGAAGGGGTGGGAAGGTATTTTTAATATACGCCGCGGCAAAATGACCGTTGAAATTGAAAGAGTCGCAATCAATAAAACCGGGAGAAAAGCGAGTGTGCGCGGCAGCTATCGATGGGCGGTCAACGGTAGGCTAATCGCATTAATGGTAAAAGACCGCGAAGAGGGATGGAAAATTAAACAGATGGATTTCACGGGCGAAAAGTTTGGTAAGCAGGTTGAAGAACTTGAAAATCCAGCGTATGTAAATCCACCACCCGAAGAAGATTAGAAGTGAATCCCAGTTGGGTCCCTTATGAATTGAGCGGCGGTTTAGGAGGTCTTGGTGCTGAATGGCGCTTGGCTTTGAGCGTAATGGCTGCAAAGACATCAGAAAACGAGTTTTTGCCGAAAACGCGATGTCTCTATCCTCTTTTCGGGACCATCAGAAAAGAAAGTAAAATTCGAGAACAGTTTAGAATTATCAGATAGCGACCACACCACTGCCGTCAAATGCGGGGCTTTGTTAGACTATCAACCGATAATGAGATGAAATCCAATGCCGGCGATACCGGCACCCGCATATCGCAGCAACTGTGCGCCGTCCTTGAGTCGTTCCGCGATAATCCCAATCAAAACACCCGCAACGTGAATACCGGCGGTTCCTAGCACAAATCCGCAAGCGTAGAACAGAGGCTTGGACAAAGACGGCATTTCAGTTCCGTGTGCATGGCCATGAAAAATGGCGAAGATACCCACAAACACCATAGCGAACAGTGGCGGTAGTTTTTTTTCTAGAGCAATTGCAATACCTAAAGCCAGCACAGAAAACGCTATCCCCAATTCAACTGAAATCATTGGTACGCCGTTGATTCCCAGAATGCCGCCGCCGAGCATAACAAGCACAAAAGTGAATGGTACTCTCCATATCGCTTGCCCCCCCATCTGTGCACTCAGAATTCCTACGCTTAACATTGCTAGAAGGTGATCAAATCCAAGAACTGGGTGCGTTAGTCCCGCGGTGAACCCGCCACCGGACCCTTCGTGTGCATAGGAGATAGTCGGAAAAAGCGATACGATTCCCGCTGTTGCTAGAACGACTTTCTTCATAAACTTTCCTTTCGTGTCCTTTCCCGTTAAGTCCCGCTTAGTTCACTCTGCACTCTAGCTACGGTCTACGAAGTGTGCCTACTATCGGCAACTTGGGTTATTATAACGCAAGTTGCTAGTGTATTATTTGGTGATGAGCGTAATCATAGTAGTGATGAGAAACAAAACGACCTTTATCTCGAATCCAGCGGCAGTGACCGCATGAATAGAGCGGGGTAGCCGTTGGGTGATTAAACTGTTTGTCACCTCTATCCGCTTCCTGTGGTGATGGTGTATGTAAACTTCGTCCCCTTGATATTGCCGCTTGCTGTTTTTTTTGCGCAACGGTTTGAGCATGATACCCGCTTCAGCTAAGGCATCTTCAATCCCATAATTGCAGTAAGCTCTATCAGCATAAACGGTTGCCCCTTGAGGTAAATCAAACGGATAACACCGCAACCCTAAAACATCACCAAAACTGCCCGGTGTTAAGAAAAACTCAACCGGTACACCGCTTTCAGTGACCATCAGATGCAGTTTGAGTCCATAGAAGTATCTCCGTTTGCTGGTTATCACCCCACGCCAGACTTCCCCTTGATAAAGTTTTGCATTAGAGATACGAATGGGGTCACACGCTGGGACGGGATACGAGTCGATGACATAGAGTTGGTCTGGGTTTTGGGCTTTACAGTCTGTGGCAAGTGATTCAAAAAGTGTCTGAAACATCGGTGCAATTTGATGAAGTCTTCGATTGAATCGTGTTTTACTGAGCATATTGGGAATATATCCCTGCTCCTTGAGTAGCTGTCGTGCCATCTGTTGATTGCCACCGAACAGTTCTGCTGCGACTAAGGCAGTGGTCATTACTTCTGCGGCAGACATTTTGGCTCTTGGGTCGTCTTGATAGCCGTGTTCAATTAACAGATCGTCACAAAGTGTATAAAATGCTACGATTACTAAGTCCATGGGATTCTCCTGTTTTAAGAGTTTTGTTTTGCCTAACAAACACTCTAACGGAAATTCCATGGATATTCAACTAGCAACTTGCGTTATATTAACCTAAGTTGCTAGTCAGCTCCTAGGTTGAGTTGTCACATAAAGTTTGTACGCCTGACGCACAAGTTTCGTTGATTTTGTAGCGGGGAATGGATCGCAGATTGGGCAATCTGCGCCACGATTAGCAATATTTGCACTACAACTACTATTTTATGACATAACCCAAGTTGTTAGAGTCAGAGAGAAACCGAGTTTTGAAGAAAAAACTCGGTTTATAGTGCTTGGTTTATCAACTAGCAACTTGGGTTATTATACTATGCTGCGAATGGAATGGTCAATTTTTTACTGTTTCCTAAACATTGGAACAACGCTTAGGAACGGTTTTTCTATCCTTATGTCTATGTCCTCTGCTTTCTAATGTGAAATTGTTCACAGCGAAGGCGTAAGTTCGGGGAGGTAATCGGGGGTAATCTCATTGCCTTCGCAGAGCACTACTGCTCTTGATATTACACCGTACAGTTCTCGGACGTTTTCTGGCCAATCATATTTGCGTAGGAGATCCATTGCTGCATCAGATACTTTGGGTGGCTTCTTACTGTCTAATTCCGCTTGTTGTTCAACAAAATGCTTTACCAGAGTCGGAAGGTCTTCAAGACGTTCTCGGAGTGGTGGGGATTGCACTACACAGATACTCAGGCGATAGTATAGGTCTGATCGAAATTTCTCTTGATCGACAAATTGCTTGAGGTCACCATGGGTTGTGCCGATAATACGGACACTGGCATAAATCGGTTTTGTCCCGCCGATACGGGTAAAATAACCGTTTACCAAAAAATCGTGCAATCGACTTTGAGTTTCGAGCGGAAGTGCATCAATTTTATCAAGGCATACCGTGCCCTCATTCGCTATTTCGAGCATTCCTTTTTTCTGACTTGCTGCCCCTGTGAAAGCGCCTTGTTCATGGCCAAATATTTCGCTATCGATAAGCATCGGTGCTAACGTTTCTGCCATGTGAAAAGGGACAAAGGGACCGCTTGCATACCTGCTATTATAGTGGATTATCCGGGCGATTAACTCCTTTCCCGTTCCCGTTTCCCCTTGAATGAGGACGGGCGATTGCGTTCCTGCAATCTTGTGTAAGTTAGTGCGAAACTGTTGTGTCCACTTGCTTGTGCCGATTAACTCGACTTTGGGAATTGATGGTGTCGGTGAATGCTCTGGTGTTTCCATTGCGCTCAGGAGTTCCTCGGCTTCATCGACGGTGAGTTTGTGATCGTGAAGTAGGGTGAGTACCTTCCGTTGTGCTGCGTACATGATTGGACCTCCGGTTTGTTTAATGGTTAATTGGTTAAATTCAGCCGTTTTTAATCTCCTTCGGATTTGTCACGGGTACTTCCAAGTGTTTTCATGGCTGCAATGCCTTCCTGTGGAGACATCTCGCCATGTTCTATTGCTTCAAGGATCTCGAGTTGTTCCCGTCGTTCTGTGTGCGGTGCATACCCCAGTGTGTCTATAACTTCATCAAGTTTTTTACGTACCGTTGGGTATGAGATGCTTAGTTCTTTTTCCACTTCCTTAATGTTGCCCCGTGCAACGAGGAACGCTTCGACGAATTGCTGCTGA
Organism: Candidatus Poribacteria bacterium; assembly: GCA_965208425.1. Taxonomy (GTDB): domain Bacteria; phylum Poribacteria; class WGA-4E; order WGA-4E; family PCPOR2b; genus PCPOR2b. Next base: position 3,093,644 of record OZ242335.1, read on the forward strand.
TCCGATGGCAGCAGTCCAAGTTTGGAGATTGGGAAACGCCCATCCATTGCCATTTCGCAGGAGGTGCATTTTAGTTTGACAGGTTCAAGCCGCCCGTCGCAGATTGGACAGTTACTGATTGGTTTGCGCATAGTTGTTTACCTGTGCCTCAGTGGTTTAATTCTATGGAAGTTTTATTGTGTGGACAAATTCCGAAAGTCTATGACATGACGTAAGGGTGACGTCAGGTGGAAAACAAAGGAAAAGAACGCTACGACCGCACCGATAACGAGTGTGAGTTGCAGTCCTATCGTTTCACCTAGTGCTCCACTGATCATTGCACCAAATGGGATCACACCAAAAACAAGCACTCGCCGACTGGCATTGACTCTTCCGAGCAATTCGCGTGGAGTAATCGCCTGCCGGAGACTAATTTGATTGATACTATAAACCGTCAGTCCAATGCTTTGAAATGCTTGTGCAAGTATCAATATTGGAATTGTGAACATACCGACCTCAGCCGCCAACGGTACAATTCCCATCCCGATGCCCATAAGCAGTGTGCTACCAATGAGCATTGGCCCAGGTCCATAGTGCTGTGCACCTAGATTCGCGATGGCTGCACCGAGAAGAGATCCCGCACCCGCGCTTGCCAAAATGATGCCAAGCCAAGTTGGGTTTATCATTAACTCGTGATTCAAGTAAAGAATAAATACGGTTCCGTGTATTGCCCCACTAAAGCTGCCAATGGTCGTTCCAATGACCATCGCCGATAAGATTGGGTGAAGGAAGATTGTGCGAAGTCCTACACTGATTTCATGCCAAATTCCTTGAGTACGTTGGTTGCGGATTTGAACCGACTCCGTTGAGCGGAGGAACACCAAGCAGGCACCAGAAATAAGGAATGAAAGTCCATTAAACGCAACAGTAAACGGAGCAGTAATACGTTCAACTAAGAATCCTGTGAGTCCAGGACCGATGATTTTCGTCGCAGATCGACTGACCGAAAGTTTCGAGTTCGCATCGACTAAATCCTCATGCGGAACGAGGGAGGGTAGGAGTGTTGTTGTCGCTAGAGTAAAAATGGCTGACAACATTCCACCTAGGAAACTAATGAAGTAGAGCAGTTCAATCCTAAGGGCACCCGCAAGGGTTGCCACCGGAATTGTTGCTAAGAGAATGCCCCGACCAAGCTGCGTTGCGATCATCAAGGGTTGCTGTCTGACTCGATCGATCCACACTCCGATAAACAACCCGAATAGGAGTATAGGTGCATTATCGAGTGCTCTAAGAATTCCCATTTCGCGTGCCCCGGCACCAAGTGTTATAATCGCAACAAGAGGTAATGCTACCTCAGATATAGCGTCCCCAAACGCGGAGACTGTCTCAGCCGACCAGAGTTTTAGGAAATTCGTTTGACGCCAGAGGCGTCCGGACACTGTTTTCACCTGAACTTCTCCCCTATACTGCTTTGTGCATTGATTTCAATAGTGTCCCCGCGATAAAGTAAGGTGGAATCCTACAGCGAATATAGCGAGATAGTGTGGGTATTATATCCTCAATCATTGAATTTAACAATATAAATATTATTCTATGTTAATAAAATTGGATGTATATTTAATATTATCAATATATTTAATAAATTATCTAATATTGGCTGAGAGCCTTTTTAAGCTATCCAAAACTCACAGACGTTATTTGGAATGAACTATGAACCGCCGCCGAATTGTCTGTATTGTCTGTTGAGTGAGTTTATAATCTACCCAATGGATCAATTGTGTGATAAAATCTATCGCTCATGTTAAGATTTAGTGCAAAGAAACCGAGTTTTCAAGAAAAAACTCGGTTTCTTTTCGTGCTTTGCACTTTCTTTTTATATGAGCCAAATCTATAATAGCCGTGAGTTTGGGTGCCTCCGGTTGATCGGGTAGGGCTTGTCAGCCCGATTAACAGTAAAATTGAGGAAACTATCTCATAATTTCCAAATTAAGCTAGCACCATTGGTTAGGAAAAATCCATTTGCCAAAGGTACACACCCATGGAAGACACGCCTACCACCTTTCAAAGCGGCTTAACGCTCAAATCCTTCGTCATTGCGTTGTTGCTCACGCCGATTAATGTGTATTGGATTATCGAACTGGAAGTGGTTCGATACACATTCCCCACCTGGACACACCCCCTGTTTAATGTGATTTTCATTCTCTTCTGGCTCCTTCTAATTGGGCGTGCACTTGGCAAAATCTCCCCGATGCTGACTCTTTCTCAGCAAGAGTTCTTCACCGTCTATTTTATGTTATGTATTGTCACCTGCCTTTGTTCCTACGACATCATGGAGATTTTGATTCCGATCTTGGGACATCCATTTCGGTTTGCTACCCCCGAAAACGACTGGCGTGAACTATTTTGGAAACACCTGCCGGAATGGCTCACCGTGCGGGATGAAGAGACCCTAATCGGTTTCTATGAGGGAAAATCAAGCCTCTATGCTGATGACAATTTTAAGGCATGGATTATCCCTGCGGTTGCGTGGATCTCGTTTCTTTTCGTATTGATGGTTGTGATGTTGTGCATCATAACTCTATTACGGGTGCAGTGGACGGAGCATGAGCGCTTGACCTATCCACTCATCCAACTACCGATGGAGATGACAAATCCTAGGTCGAGGTTTTTCAAAAACCGATTGATGTGGATCGGATTCGGTATCGCTGTGCTGATCAGTACCATCAATCTGCTGAATTCAATCTATCCTTTCATACCCTATCTCCCCGTTAAACGTCAGGACGTTCATCACTATTTTACTGAGCGTCCATGGGACGCCATGGGTAGTATACGGATCTCATTCTATCCCTTCGCAATTGGCATCAGTTTTCTGATTCCGCTCGATCTACTGTTTTCATGCTGGGTCTTTTACTGGGTCTACAAGGCCGAACTGATAGTCGGGAGCGTCATGGGTTGGAAGAGTCTGCCAAAGTTTCCCTATGCCGGCGAACAGGGTTTCGGTGTGTACGTAGGTTTGTTAGGATTTGCCTTGTGGAGTGGTAGATCTCACTTCAAACGGTTGATATGCTATCTGTTCCGACCTCAGGCTGCTGCGTCACAACTGGACGACACACGTGAAGCGATGCCCTATCGTCTTGCATTCGCAGGGATTTTCTTTGGCATGTTGTTCTTGATGGTTTTTTCCTATAGGGCTGGCATGTCGTTGTGGGTGGTTCCCATTTTTTTCGGGATTTACCTGTTATTAGGGGCAATGATCGCAAGACTTCGTGCCGAATTAGGCTTCTTGGTTCACGATTTTCACTGGGCCCAAATCGATCCCCATCACCTAATGGTTGCCGCCTTTGGGACACGCCGCCTTGGTGCTGGCACCCTTACCGTGTTCACGTTGTACATGCATTTCAGTCGTGCCAATCGGACTCATCCGATGCCCGAACAACTGGAAGCGCTGAAAATCTCGGAGCGGCAGAATATCAACCCGCGTCACACAGCTGTTGCGATTCTACTAGCAACACTGATAGGGGCTGTAACGATTTTTTGGCTCTTATTGGATAACTATTATCGACATGGTGCTGAATCTGGATATTATATGGGGCCAACCATACAGTGGGGGCATTTTTATAACCGACTTGAAGGTTGGCTGACCGCGCCTCAAGAACCCGATCAATCCGCTCTCGCATTTATGGGCGGTGGACTTGGCGTAACTGTTCTGCTAATGTTTTTGCGAGCGCGCTTTATCTGGTGGTCCCTCCATCCCCTCGGCTATGTGATGGCGAGTAGTTGGGGAATGTGGAATCTATGGTGCTGTTTATTCGTTACTTGGGGATTGAAAGCTGCCATTCTACGTTATGGAGGTCTCAACGCATATCGTCGCGCAATTCCATTCTTTTTGGGGCTTGCGCTAGGAGACTATATGGCCGGCAGCCTCTGGAGCATTTTAAGTATTCTGACGGATACCCCCTTATACCAATTTTTCCCCTAAACCAGCCCATCTAGCTAGGAGGCAACCGCTAAAAATGCTTGAATGACTTCGCTTTCTACTCGTGTCGTCCTATGTTTTCTCCCTGACATCGGTTTTTTTGTGACAATATCCGTATGTGTCTGTCACGGAATTTTGACGGATTTCTCGCCATGTATTCAGCCATTTGCTTAATCGCATATTGCTATTTTGTTCTTGATAGAGTTGTGCTATAATTCCTTCCTGATTGATGCTGAAAATCTGACCTTCCACAACAGAGGAGAAACCCATGCAGATCGGAATAAGTGCGTCAACTGATGTGCAAGCGACTGTTGAACGTTGTAAACAGTTCGGCGTCGAACGTGTCTTTGTTAGTTGTGCGTCTCTGCCCGGATATGAGGAGAATGGATACCCGGAGGTGAGCCGCCTGCGGGAATTCAAGGGGAGATTAGAAGACAGTGGTCTTGAAGTACCGAGTGCCACCTATTGGTTTGCAAAGTGGCCCCCGCGTCCTTGGCGTGATGGTTCAACAAATCCAGATATCTTGTTGACCCGTGACCGTCGTTGTATTGATGCGATGGTGCGGATGATCGAAATTTTGGGAGAGGTTGGTATCACATCGGTGTTACATTACGTTGACATCGGTAAACCATTAGATCTCGCGCAGGAAGAAGCGTGCTGGGAGGGGTTGATTGACATTTACCGTGAGCTGATGTCAGTGGCGGAAGCGAGCGGTGTTGGCATTGGAAATCACAGCCTTCACCGGCTCTTGCAAAATGGTGTGCGTGAGCGAGCGGTCGCAGAAGGCGTAAGGATTGAAGATTACGGGAAGTATATGACAGAGGGATGGGGCGGTCCTTTCTTGGTCGGAACTTGGAAGGAGCTGCGGCGATTGATCAATACGGTTTTAAGTCCGTCGAATGGGGTAACGCTCTGTACAGGTATGGATATTCCTGGCGGGGATGTGCCCTCGCTCGTGCCGGAGTTTGCAGGCAAGATTCACTTCTGCCAGCTACGGGATCACTCCGATCGATGGCCTGCAGGCCGGGAGGGGCCCCTTGGTGAGGGACGTGTCGATCTCTCCAGCATAATTGGTGCTTTGCGAGACGCTGACTATCAAGGCATTTTACATCCAGAACACTTGGGTCGACCAAGATATGCAGGTGAGGATTTGGAAGCAAAAGCGGTTGCTTATGTAAAATCTTTACTTGCATCGCTGGACAATGAGTGATTGAATTGTCCAAGATTGGGTTGCTTTTGTATAAAATATAGTGTAGAATTTAATGTATTAGGTTATGTGGATTGTAATTGGGCTTTGGAAGTCTACAAACCCACGCGCAACGAAATTTAGATCGAGTTTAGACAGACGATTGAACTATTCTGAAGAGCCAACGCCAAAAGCCGATGCAAAGCTTTTCAAAGCGGTGCTGAAGCGATATACAAAGGTGCTTGGCTCGATTTCCAACACCATCCAAGGAGGAATATGAGATGAAATTCTTCGGACAGTTCACAATCAATTGCTTGGTTGTACTCGTTTGTATAGGTTTTCTTCCAGCCGTGGGATATGGTGCTCCTGACTGGGAGGATGTCATATTCTACTACCCCATGAATGAAGGGGCCGGGGGTGTAGCCAAACAACATCCTAAGGCTCCGAACCAGTTTGCTGCAAAGCTGGAAAATGGTCCTAAATGGGTTACTGACGATATACCGGACACACAAGGAAACAAGGCTGCCCTTGAGTTCCTTATTGCCAAAGAACAAGGGTTGACAATATTTGACCATCCTGCGTTGGATTTGGGGACAGGGGATGTTACCCTTGAAGCTTGGGCGAAAACTGAGATAGGCGACGAAAATCACAAGATGATAATAACTACCTGGGGCGAGAATGGTAGTGGATACTATCTCAAGATAAGTCAGGGTTTACTCTTAACTCGATATAATGACATCAATAGAGTTGGTCCTGAGGTAAAAAGCGTAACGAACGTCGCTGATGGTAAGTGGCACCATATGGCTTCTACTCGGCAAAATAGAACCGAGGTTAAGATATATATTGATGGTAAATTGGATGTCGAAACAAATGAGGGCGCAGGTCCAGGAGCAGTGGATCCCGACGCTAACTTCTACATTGGTTGGCAGATAAATAGACCGACCCGTTTCTTCGAGGGGCGAATCGACGAAGCTCGCATCTGGTCGAGAGCCTTAACAGATGAAGAAATTGTACAGGCGATGAATGGAGGGATTTTAAGCGTCGAATCCGCGGGTAAACTCCCTCTTAGCTGGGGTCGTATCAAGTCGAGTTATTAACTGGACTGCTATGATTCCCAAAGTGGGTGTCCTGGGCCTCTATAAGTTCATTGATCCTCTCCGTCCAGGTTTCCTTGCACCGGGCGGTAGAAGGTCTCCAATTCACATGATTAAGGTAGGGGCGAAGTTAATCTCGTCTCTACCTTTTTTTATTTTTCGGACACGATATGATGACAAAGCATCTCACTATTTTCTGTGTCGTTTTCGTTCTGATAGCGGCCTGTGAGATTCAGGGCGAAAAAGAAGGTGCCCTAAGGCCGCCGCCCATCGGGGCTGAATTCTCACCTGAGTTCGTCAAATATTACAACCGCGGATTGAAATTTATCAGAAGTGAGAATTACTTGGGTGCTGTCGCAGCATTCAAGAGGGCGATCCAGATCGATCCGAGTCGTGAAGAAGCTTACGATGCGCTTGGAACAGTTTATTTGACCGATCTTGCCCAAACAACAGAAGCAATCGAAGTATTTCAAACCGTTATCCAATTAGTTCCTGATCATGCCCGTGCACATCAGATGCTCGGTATCGCGTATTTCAGACAAAATGCGTATCAGGAAGCAATACGAGCATTGCGCCGCGCCATTAAACTTGAACCCACCGACTTAGATAGTGACTATCATCCATACTACGACCTCGGAATGGTTTATCTGAAGCAGAACAGGTTTGACGATGCGATTCGGTTATTTGAACAGGCAATTCAGTTGAATCGAGACCATATCCGTGCATACTACGGTCTGGGTACTGCCTACATCCGAGTGGGAGATGTTGAAAAAGGGCTTGAACAGATTAAGAAATATGAAGCGCTCAAACCCTACGCGAATCGTGTGTCGCAGCTCGAAACATCTATTCAAAGGTCCCCTAAAAATCCTGAACTCTGGTATCAGCTCGGGCTGGTCCACCTACGATATGATAAGTTTGATCTTGCCATCAAATCTCTGGAAAAATCTATTGAACATAACCCGAACAACAGGGAGGTTTACAATACACTTGCGGCATGCTATATGAGACTCAACCACTTTGAAAAGATGCAGCAGGCGTGTGAAGCAGCGGTCCGTCTCGCACCTAGCGAGGCGAACGGCCATAACAACCTTGGGATGAGCTATTCGCTTCAAGGAAAATATCTCGAAGCAATGAATTCATTTTTAATGGCGATCCAACTGGATGCGGAGAACCCTAAATTTCACCAAAATCTTGGAAAAGTCTATGAAAGGTTAGGAGATGTGGAAAAAGCCGCTCATGAATTCAAAACAGTTCAGCAACTCCAAGCAGGGCAGAGGCGCAAAGAGAAGGATGGCAGAAGGGAAGGAAATCAATGAACTCCTACGCAATACGCAATGCGTTTTGCGTTTTATGCCGTATTGGATAGCGCTCACTCTAAGTGCTTGCGTTATTTCGACTCATGCGCGAATGCCTGTTAAGTTTGTTGATGTTGCTGAACGGTCGGGTATCACATTCAAGCATGTGAATGGCGCCAGTGGGCGGTTATACTATCTGGAAACTATGGGGTCCGGTGCGGCTTTCCTCGACTATGATAACGATGGAGATCTCGATCTTTACATCGTCAATAGTGCTCTCTTGCCGGGCTTTGTGACGGACACGCTGCCTACGAATGCGCTCTATCGGAACGATGGGAACAACGGCTTTGCCGATGTTACCGCTGAAGCGGGAGTTGGGCATCTTGGCTATGGGATGGGCTGTGGCACTGCCGATTATGACAACGATGGGGATCCAGATTTGTACGTGACGAATTTTGGAGAGAACGTGTTATATAGGAACAATGCTGATGGAACTTTTGCGGATGTAACGATAGATGCCGGGGTAGGTGATGGTGACAGGTGGAGTTCGAGTTGTGCCTTTGTGGATTATGATCATGATGGTAATTTAGATCTGTATGTTGTTAATTACCTCGATTACAATATTGCCGAAGATGGCGAATGGTATGATACGAATGGGCGGCGGATTTATAGCAATCCACGAGTCTATAAAGGGGTTTCGGATACCCTTTACAGAAACAGCGGAGATGGCACGTTTGTCGATGTGACGCAACACGCGGGTGTTTATAACGATGCTGGGAAAGGACTAGGCGTCACCTGTGGCGACTACGATAATGATGGGCGGATAGACATCTATGTTGCCAACGACACAACACCGAATTTCCTCTACCGTAACATGGGAGATGGAACGTTTAGGGATCTCGGTGTTGTTGCCGGGGTTGCGTATAACGAGGAGGGAGTCGCGGAAGGTGGGATGGGGGTCGATTTTGGGGACTATAACAGTGACGGTTTTCTAGACATCTTCGTGACAAACTTTTCCCACGAAACCAATACATTGTACCGCAACAATGCCAACGGTATCTTTACTGATGTCACATATATTGAGCATTTAGGAGACCCAAGTTTCCTGAAGTTAGGATTTGGGACCAAGTTTTTCGATGCTGACAATGATGGAGATCTGGATCTCTTTGTAGCAAACGGGCATGTCTATTCGACAATTGAATCACAATCCGACACTATCGAATATGCACAAACCGACCAACTTTTTCTAAACGTGGGGGAATCCTCCTTTCTTGACGTCTCTGGGGAGTGTGGCACTTATTTTTTATTAAAGCAGATCGGTCGAGGTGCCGCTTTTGGTGATTATGATAATGATGGCGATACCGACATCTTTGTGGTGAATTTGAACCAGAAAGTGGGTCTACTTCGCAATGATAGAGGTAACCAAAACAACTGGCTGAAAATCCGAACCGTGGGCGTCAAGAGCAATCGAGATGGGATTGGGGCGCGCATTGAAGTTATCACTCGCTCTCATACCCAGATTAGAGAAGTACAAAGTAGTTCCAGTTATCTTTCGGGGCAAGACTCGCGTCTTCTCTTCGGATTGGGTGCAGAAACCAGAGCAGAAGAAGTGAAAATCACATGGCCAAGCGGCTTAAAGCAAACGCTGGCGAAGGTAAAGGCTAATCAGTTTCTTATTATCACTGAAGGGCTAGGTGCACAGACGCAGCGGTTATCAAAGTGACATGGTTCCCCTCAGACCCTCCAAAAAGTGCCACAGCTAAAAATTATAAGCGAGATTACAGATTTTGTTGTAATTCTCAAGCCCCGTCTTTTGGTTGAAATATACAGGAGCATCGTGTATAATCTAGTACTCAATCATATAAGTTTTGCAGCTATTATATATCAGGACTTACGCAGTTGAACGCTCAAAATCCTGTAGTTCGGCGATTTATCGCCGCACCAACGCCCAACAACGCCCGATAAATCGGGCAACTACAACAGAGACTCCATAGAAAAGCCCATAGTGAACAACGATCGTTGTTCACTACTGAAGTGCGTAAGTCCTAATATGTTATTGTTTGCTTCCAATCCATATACACAAGCATAATTTGCCTGACAGAGTACTAGTACTCAGTCAGATAAGTTTTGCATTTTCCTGTTGGTATGGTATGATGGTATTGCCCCCTATTGCTTCTGATACAACTCACTGTCAACGAATGGAGGAGACCATGCCAACTTACAAATATCCAGTGACCTTATCTCCCGGTCAACGGAAGGCGCTAAAAGCCCTCTGCAGACGAGGCGCGATCTCTGCGAGAAAGTTAGCGCGCGCCCGTATCCTGCTACTTTCTGACCAAAATCGTCCTAAAGGCGCGATGGAGGACCATCAGATTCATGAAGTGCTCGATGTCAGTCGAGCGACAATTCGCCGTGTGAGACAAAAGTTTGCCACCGGTGGATTAGAGACGGCTATTGAGGAGTTGTCTCGTAGTGGTAGACCACTGAAGTTCGATGGTTACCAACGTGCACAAATCACCGCCTTAGCTTGCAGCGATCCGCCAGAAGGACATAGCCAGTGGTCTTTGCGCCTGCTAGCGGACCACTTAGTGGAGTTAGATGTTGTTGATGATATTTCCCACGAAACGGTGGGGGGCATCTTAAAAAAAACCAATTGAAGCCTCACCTGAAAAAGCAATGGTGTATTAGACAGATAACTCCTGAGTTCTTATGGGAGATGGAAGCCATCTTACATCTATATCAACTCCCTTATGACTCGATGTATCCGGTGGTTTGTATTGACGAAAGACCTTGCCAGTTAATTGATGACATCATTACACCGATACCGATGAAATCAAATACACCCAAGCGACAAGATCATCATTATAAGCGCAACGGTGTAGCAAGTCTGTTCATCGCTTTTGAACCTCTAACCGGTCAACGCATCGTAGAGGTGCGACACCGTCGCACCAAAACCGATTATGCACATTTTTTACAGAAAGTCGCTCAACATTATCCAAACGCAACTCAGATTGGGTTGGTTCAGGATAACCTAAACACCCATACGCCGTCAGCATTCTATCAAACCTTTGAACCATCAGTGGCGTTTGAATTGACCCAATTGTTTGACATGTGTTACACCCCCAAAAGCGCGTCGTGGTTGAATATGGTTGAGATTGAGTTGTCCGTGCTCTCAAGGCAGTGTCTGTCTCGACGCATTGGGCAGATCGCGGAGTTAGAGCGACAAATCAACGCTTGGGTGGAAGATCGAAATCGAAAAAAAGTACGGGTCAACTGGCAGTTTACTCTTAATCACGCACGGAATAAGTTCAAACGTTTTTATCATCACTCACAAACATAATTTATTTGACTGAGTACTAGTACTCTGTCATATAAGTTTTGCAGCTATTATATATCAGGACTTACGCAGTTGAACGCTCAAAATCCTGTAGTTCGGCGATTTATCGCCGCACCAACGCCCAACAACGCCCGATAAATCGGGCAACTACAACAGAGACTCCATAGAAAAGCCCATAGTGAACAACGATCGTTGTTCACTACTGAAGTGCGTAAGTCCTAATATGTTATTGTTTGCTTCCAATCCATATACACAAGCATAATTTGCCTGACAGAGTACTAGTGCTCAGTCATATAAGTTTTACAATTATAGGACTTACGCATTCCAGATTGTAGTTGCCCGATTCATCGGGCGTATCGGGGCAGGTCCCGATTTATCGGGATCCTCGCTTCGCGGGAGATGCCCCTCCCACACACCGCTCAGTGCCCGCTAAAGGGGGAGAAAGGGCTTTGACCGTTCGGCTGGGCAAGTCCTGATATGTTATTGTTTGCTTTCAATCAATATACACAAGCATAATTTGCCTGACAGAGTACTAGTTTATAAGCCGGTAAATGTTTATCTCACAGCGTTCTGCACAGGTCACTCAGCAAATGTTAAGCATTTCTTTCAAGGGAGGTAATAGAAATGTACGGACATAAGTTACTAAGTGTGATTGTGATGGTCGTCGTGTTGGCTTCTATTCCGCTGCTAGATGCGTACCCTAAGCGGCTATTCTACAATTCATTGGATAGCCCGGATGCGGTTGAAGAAGGCGGTGGAACAATTTTTCCCATAGAAAAGAAGGACAAGCGCGACCTCTTTGAAGACGCCCAAATCGAGAAAGGTTTTTTTGCAAATGAAGTTGGTCAAGCCATTTCGTTTCCTACTGAACATAAAGGTCAGCCACATATCAAACCAGAAGCCGGTACGATCGCATTTTGGGTAGATGTGCGGCATCCTGTGGGTGAATGGGGCGGCGATGGAGGTGTTGCGCAATGCTGGATATTTTACTCCCGTAATTCCACGAAGACGGATGCGTGGGCTATTGCTCACAGCCATCCGAATGAACGCTATGGCATAACGTATATGATAAAGCAGAATCGATTCGACCATTTTATTCTTGCCCAAGTTGACAAAAGGGCGTGGAGAAAAGATCTCCATCATATCGCTGCAACATGGGGACCAAAAGGGATGCAGCTTTACTTGGATGGAGAGTTATCGGGTATTGCATTCCCCGACGAGTTCAAAGAAGGTCCCAATAAATTGGATAATGACTTCTGGATTGGAAATCGAGATATAGATCTGGACCCAGCAGGCAATGTAACCCTTTTTGGAAGGTGGGTCATGGATGAATTTTATATCTTTGATACCCAACTAGAACAAGAGCAAGTTAAGAAGGTTATGGATTCACCAGGACCCCAAGCGGTAGATCCTGCTGATGTGCTCTCTGTGACTTGGGGATCGCTCAAGAGCCAAATGCTTGAGTAACACTAGGTTGAGTTGTCTTACCTAATCTAGCAACGTTAGCTTTTCTCTCCGATAAAGTAACCTAAGTTGCTAGTCAGCTCCTAGGTTGAGTTGTCACATAAAGTTTGTACGCCTGACGCACAAGTTTCGTTGATTTTGTAGCGGGGAATGGATCGCAGATTGGGCAATCTGCGCCACGATTAGCAATATTTGCACTACAACTACTATTTTATGACATAACCCAAGTTGTTAGAGTCAGAGAGAAACCGAGTTTTGAAGAAAAAACTCGGTTTATAGTGCTTGGTTTATCAACTAGCAACTTGCGTTAAAGTAATTGACGTACTCCCAAACCTAAAGGCTTGGGATTCTTACCCGCTCTGATAGCCGGGGTCACAGCTAGGGAATCACACCCTAACGGGCCCACGCCATAAGGGCAACTACTGGCGGGAGACGAGGCAGGGAACGCACCTGCCAAGCCAGCCAGATACTTTTTACCCGGCATATCTACCGGGCGGCAACGGGTGAACGATTTATCGTTCTATGTGATAGGGCGACACGAATCCCCTATGGCTCAGGTCGATCCGCCTAGTCACTGCTTTCAGTTTTTAGAAAGGTGTTGCCATATTCGCCAATCTGTTACCGCTACGACAGCGGTGGGATAGAACCCCAACGAGGTTGTTGGGGGTCGTATTCTATCCCGAATTGGCAATACAAGTATACCATTTTTTGACTGTCAAATCAACGAAAAACGTGCTAAAGCAATCTGTATAGGCTGCGCCCCAACTGCTCCAAGCATAAATGCTTGGGCTTTAGACCTAAAGGGAGTTTCGGTAATAACTAAAGCATCGGTCTTGTGCCGATGCTTCTTTTTTTCCCTACGCCCGAATCGGGGACTATCGATGGCTTCTTCACTGGAAGTCGTAGGGTTTATGTACTTGGACAGAAGGTAGGTTAGCAACGTAGGTTACGATCCTAACAGTCACAGTAGTTTTTTCAAATAGAGGAGCACGCTATGAAAGTTGGAATTGGCGCATCGTCCGATGTGCAAGCGACCGTCGATCGTTGCAGAAAACTTGGTGTCGAATGTGTTTATATTGGTTCTCTTACTGGATATGAAGACAATGGGTATCCGGATGCAAACAGCCTGCGAGAACTAAAAGGGAAATTAGAGGACAATGGTCTGGAGGTGCCGAGCGTCACTTACCATTTTGCGCGGTGGCCCTCACGTCCTTGGCGGACGGAGCGCTCAATGAATCCAGACATCTTGTTGACCCGTGATCGTCGCTGCATTGATGCGATGCTGCGCACGATTGAAGTACTAGGAGAGGTTGGTATCACGTCAGTGTTGCACTACGTGAGCTTGGGCAAACCGATGAATCCTGCCCAAGAGGAAGCGTGCTGGGAGGGTCTTATCGACATCTATCGCGAACTCATCCCAGTGGCAGAAGCAAACGGAGTTCACATAGCAAATCACAGTCTCCACAGAATCTTACCAGACGACGTGCGTGAGTGGGCCGTCGCATCAGATGTACGTATTGAAGATTACGGAAATTTTAGGTCAGATGCCTGGGGCGGTCCCTTCTTAGTAGGGACCTGGAAGGAACTACGTCGATTGATCAATACGGTTCCGAGTCCGTCGAATGGGGTGGCGTTATGTACCGGCATGGATATCCCAGGTGGGGATGTACCGGCGTTGGTTGCAGAATTTTCAGATAAGATCCACTTCTGCCAACTTCGGGATCATTCGGAGCGATGGCCTGCCGGGCGCGAGGTTCCGCTCGGTGAGGGCCGGGTTGATCTCCGCGCTGTTGTGACCGCTTTGCGGAGTGTTGGTTATCAGGGTATTCTAAATCCAGAACACTTGGGGAAACCGAGATATCCGGGTGAGGATTTAGAGGCAAAGGCAGTTGCTTACATCAGGTCTCTAATTGCTGCATAAGTGTACTGGCTAATTTGCGAAACGGAGGAAAACCCTATGATACTAGGAGTTGGTGCCTCGGACGATGTACAAGCAACTATCGATCGTTGCAGACAATTAGAGACTGAGCGCGTGTCTATCAGTTGTCCATCGCTTCTTGGATTTGAGGAAAATGGGTATCCAGACCCCGCTCACCTTCGGGAAATCAAGGGTAGGTTAGAAGACAATGGTCTAGTAGTAAAAGACGCATCTTGGCGGTTGTTGAAATGGCCTCCACTGCCATATCGAACCCACTCGCGTGGCGGCACCTCAAGTCCGGAGATTCTGCTAAATCGTGACCGCCGCGCTATTGATGCGATGACACGCATGATCGAAGTTGTGGGAGAAGTGGGCATTACATCGGTGTTGCAAATCATTGACATTGCCAAGCCAATAGACCCTGTACAAGCGGAAGCGTGTTGGGAGGGCTTGACTGACATCTATTGTGAATTGATGCAGGTTGCGGAGGCAAACGGTGTTGGTATTGGGAACCACACACTTCATCGTCTGCTACCCGACGGAATTCGTGAGCGAGCGGTTACCGCCGGTGTCCGTCTCGAAGATTACGGAAGTTATACGGCTGACGGCTGGGGAGGTCCGTTCCTAGTAGCGACTTCCAATGATTTGCGCCGATTGGTGAATGCAGTTCCCAGTTCATCAAATGGGGTGATGCTGTGTACCGGTATGGATTTTATTGGCGGAGATATGCGTGCATTGGTGATGGAGTTTGCAGATAAGATTCATTGTTGCGGGTTTCGGGATCACACGAATCTCTGGCCCATGGGGCGGGAAGTTCCACTCGGTGAGGGGCGCGTTGATTTCCCCGGAGTTGTCGCTGCGCTACAGGAGATCAACTACCAAGGCATTTGGGCACCTGAACATTTGGGAAGACCGAGATATCCGGGTGAGGATCTGTTTGCTAAGGGCGCTGCCTATATCAGATCCATATTAACTTGAGATTCCGAAATATAGTAGCCAAGTGAGTTTGAATGGAATCGCAACCAATCGTAGCTCAACTTGTTAAGCTGGGTTTTTTGCCCAAGAACCGTCAGTAGAGGAGCAGCAGTATGCAGACACGGAAACTGGGAACGCTTGAGGTGCCGCCTATTGGAATGGGCACTTGGAAGACGTTTGATGTCCGCTCACGAGCGGAAATCGCTATTCGCGGGGAGATTATCGCAGCCTGCGTCGCAGAGGGAGTTGCCTTCCTCGATTCGTCGCCGATGTACGGCGAGAGTGAAAGGGTGGTTGGAATAACCACCGAAGGAAACCGGGAGCAGTTTCGGTTCGCTACCAAAGTATGGTGTACGGGGTTGTTACAGGGCAAAGCCGAGATTGCCCAATCCTTTGAGCGATTTCGAACCGATTATATTGATGTTTTTCAGATCCATAATCTCTTAGATTGGGAGACCCACCTGCCGACGCTGGAAGGATTAAAGGAAGAAGGGAGAATTGGTCTTATCGGAATCACGCATTATATGACCGATGCCTATCCTGAGATGATCCGAATCATGAAGAGTGGACGGGTTAGCACAATTCAGATTCCCTATAACGTGTTGGAACGGACGTGCGAACAGGAGGTTTTGCCACTTGCTGAGGAGCTTGGTATCGGTGTGATCGTGATGCAGCCACTCGGCGTGGGGAGGTTGGTGACAGGCCTCAAAAGGGAGCCGGATCTCACGCCGCTTGAAGCACATGGGATAGAAACGTGGGCGCAGGCATTGTTGGCGTGGCTTCTTGCGGATAACCGAGTAAGCGTCCTGATCCCTGCAACCTCAAAACCGGAACGGATTCGAGAAAACGCTGCGGTGGGCACGTTGGCTGCGCTTCCGAACGAGTTACGGACGTATATTGAGCAGGAAACAAAACGGTGTCTCTGACCGTTCTTTTTCTTTTCAGTCGAGATTGACTTTGCACGAAAGGAGTTTCGTATGCTAACACAGGAGCAGATCGACTTCTATCACACCAACGGGTATATCGTTGTTGAAAACGTGATTTCAGGGAGGGATATCGCAGAACTTCGCAAGATAACTGAAGAATTTGTTGAAAAATCCCGCGAGACAACTGAACATAACGATGTTTTTGACCTCGAGCCCGGGCACACACCAGACGCACCTCAGTTGCGTCGTCTCAAAAATCCGGTAGTCTTGCATCCAATTTACGACCGGATGCTTCGCCACGACTCTATTCTCGACAGCGTAGCGCAATTGATTGGACCAAATGTGCGTTATGACACCTCTAAGCTGAACATGAAATCCGCCGGATTCGGTAGTCCGGTTGAATGGCATCAGGATTTTGCGTTTGCGACACCTGTAACGAACGATGATATGTTGTCGGTGGGTCTAGCGATTGACGATATGACAAAGGAGAACGGCTGCCTACTGTTTATTCCAGGTTCGCATAAAGGTCCAATTTACGACCATTACCAGAACGATGTCTTTGTTGGTGGAATTACTGACCCCGAATTCCGACCGGATAACGTCGTTCCTATCGAAGTAAAAGCTGGGGGTATCACTATCCATCACACCTGTACTTTGCACGCTTCCGCACCCAACCTTAGCGGACAATCACGCCGTTTGTTACTGCTCCAATACTCTGCGGCTGATACGCTGCCTAAACGATCCATTACTGACTGGGATGCCTTAGACGCTGCCATGCTACGTGGTGAACAGGTCCGCGAACCCCGCTATACCGATATTCCGACAGTTCCTCGGCCCGATAATCCGCGGCCTAGTGGGCGTGGTGGATCTATCTACGAAACACAGACACTCTTGGCGAGGAAGCGAGTGTCCGAAAGTGTACGCGAGTAGGAAGGTGGATAGTGAGCGGTAGAAAACTATTAGGGGCTTGATGAGCATACACCGGCTAGAAAAAAAGGCAGAGGATTTTCAAGTTGAGTCGTTGTTTTCCGAAAGAGATTTAACCGTTTCACCCTTCCTTTCTAATCTCAGCTTGAATTTACGATGCGACTGTTCACTTGATTGGCTCCGTCAACGGCGACACCTCCCACAGCAAAACCGCTTCATCCTATGACCTCGAAGCGAATGTTCTACCGTTTTCTTGCGGTATGTAAACATAGTGCTGATGCGTTTAGTTCGTCGTTATGAGATTCATCTCCCGATAATCTATCCTTGGGTAATATCAACTCCACGCGCGGATTTGGTTAGCTGACCTAATATACTCAATATGAGGTCTATCGGATATGGCTGGAGGTAAGTGGATGATTGGACGCAAGCTGTTTTTAAAATCTTCCAAACCCCCATCTAAGCCATTTTGCTTTAGCTGCAATACCCTCGCATCACTTAATTTGATACTATAGTCTTCCCATACAGTAATTATTGAGTTATCATAGGCTTTGTGGTGGAGGGCGCATAGTGCTAAACCGTTAGCGGTTTCTTCAGTGCCATTTTCGTGGACAGGCACGATATGGGCAGCTTCAACCAAACTTAGCTGCATGCCGCAGATGGCGCATCTTGAATTATAAGCTGTCAAGACTCGTTTTCTGAAACTAACATCCCGCAGTTTCTTTCTTAGCGTGACAACAGCTGTTTTGCGTTCTATATTTGTGATTGGAATGTCCTGCTCATTAATTTCAGGATTTGCAGAGACTGTATTTAAAGTTTCCAAGTCCGCTGATGATTGACCAAAGTCATGTAATGATGCGAGATTTTGCAAATAATGAATAAAAAAATCAGGTCGGAATGCCATAGCAGTTTCTTGATTACCCTTATCTGTGGCTGCAAATCCGTTAATATAGGCATTTTGTAAGGCTTCCTTTTTTATTTGTATTGATGATGACCACCCAGGTAGTCCATAGTGCTTGCGAAGATCGAAACCAGCGAAAACACCAACGCCATCCCACCAACCTAAAATTAACGTTGTCCAACCTGCTTCTTCCTTAAAATCTTCTCTGACTTTGACCTGTATTCTATATTCATTCCCTGGTCTTGCTGAACCACCCCCGTGTGTCAAGTTCCAGATATAGATCTTGATTCGATAGCTCATGTCTTCCCGAAATACATTAAGTCTGAACGGATGTTTTGGCGAGATATATAAAACATTCCAATTACATTCATGAATTGCTTCCACAATGCGATTTAGGAGTGCCGCTTTACTAAGAATCGCCATATTTATCACTTCCTGAGAATAATTTCAGTTGAGATTCTACCTCCGTATCATGATCTGCAATATCATAACGGTATGAATCGAGTCCAAATCTAAAATGGCTTGCCTGTATATAACTTTCTTCGATTTCAAATGCTAACCATTGACGTCCTAGATATTCAGATACATATCCAGTTGTATTTGATCCGGCAAAAGGATCCATAACAAGGTTTCCTGTGTCTGTTAAAAATTTAATAAAGAACTCAGGAAATTTTCGTGGAAATCGTGCAGGATGTGGTTTGATACCGTTTTTCTTACATTCTCGCATGTAGTTGCTATTTGAATCATTATTGCCCAACTCTAATAAATTTGGAGGAATCGAGCCGTTATTATTTTGACTAAATTTATGGGTTATGTCATGCCCACTTGGTCTCTTCTTAGCACGATAACCTCTTTTCAGTAGCTTTTTCATAGCTTCCGTGTATGGACGGAGAACATTTCGGTTATTCGCTTTGGGATATTCGGTCTTAGATAGCCACCAAACCACATTCACCGAATCCTTTACACGAATTCGCCTGACATTGACCCATTCGGCGGGAGCAGGTAGTCTAGCCGGATTATAATGAAAAAATTCCTGAGCTAAGTAAAATCCGATTTCCCGGACTAAAGCAATTAATAATTCATATTGGTAAATGCTTCTGACCGGATGACCTGGGAGGTATGTTCCACCAAGATCAAGAACAAAAGAACCATCTTCAGTGAGGATCCTACGGATCTCGGAGGCAAATGGAAGGAACCAATCAACATATTCGCCTGCGTCCTTGTTGCCGTATTCTTTCTTGCTAGTCAAAGCAAATGGCGGGGAAGTTAAAACTAGGTTTACACTTTCATTCGGCAAGCATTTCATCAATTCAAGACTATCACCTAGGTATGCTCTCCCCAATTCGGTTACATATACCGGGTTATCAGGCAGACCACATTCGGCATAGTTTATCATCTTCATTCCTCCAGCTAGGATTCAGTTATTACGACAATTTCGTGCTTGTGATTTTTTTAATAGGGTCACTGGTGTACCCGAACAATAGCACCCACGCCAATGGTTTTAAGTTCGATTTTTTTCGACCATACTTTTCTCTTCAATTCTTAATACAGGTTAGATGTAGAATATCATAACCCAGATGGGTTTGCAATAATAAAGTCACATTGAGGTATGAGCTATCACTTCATCTGTAATATTGTGACCTCGTTCAACTACAGTTGACAAGTAGCACATGAAATGTAAGTGAATGCTGAGATAGTGTGTCCCAGCGTATATTCGCAAAAGTATATCATAGCAGACGTTTTCTGAATTTTTCTTGACACTTCGAGAGCGGATTTGCTATTATTCCCGTATATTTTCCATCACCACATTTGGACCGGGTAAGTGAGGGTAGGCTCCTGATTCCAGCGGTGGTTTGTCGCACTACTTTAAGAATTTTGTATCGATGCGAGGGAGGTGTGACCTCAATGAAATCGACTTATGTTTCATTGATATTTCTCGTGCTAGCTCCCGTTTTGGTGTGGGAAGCAACTAGTTTCGCCGGTACATGGCGTGACGATTTCGAAGACAGAATTACTAGGGAATGGAAAATTTATAATTTAGACCGTCAGGTTGAAAATTGGTGGATCAACAAGGGCGAGGCAGTCGGCCGAATATTTAAGCGTGGGTTCATCAGTTTATGGTTGACGGGACAATTGGACTGGGAGAATTATTCTGTTTCGTGTCGAGCAAAACTGGTCAAAGAGCGCAACGATCCAGCGCGTGTGGGACTATCGTTATACGATAGAGGTGACGAGCACAGTCGTTATCTGTTCTTTATTGACTTCTTTCATAGTACTGTGTTGATTACTAAGGCGAAACCAGATCAATGGTTTACGCGGCAGTTTCCTTTTGCTGCGGATTTTGATACGTGGTATAAAATTCGGGCAACTGTTAAAGACAATCTACTTGAGTTTCAGGTCAATGATCAGGTTTTTACGGCGGAAGACCCATTCCCTCTGAAGCCCGGTCAAGCAGGGCTTGTGGTTGGTAACGCGGAGGCACGTTTTGATGACGTTGCCATTACCGGCACCAGCATTAAAAATGGTGGGCCAGGCCGTCAGCCACTCCCCGTGGACACGCAGGGGGTACTTACGACAACGTGGGGGCGAATTAAACAGGATAGGTGAACGTAAACGCTACCTTTCAAATTGTACTTGCACACACTGAGTGCTTGTGCTACAATGAGACAGACTTTTTAATGAAGGAGGCTATTGTTTGAGAAACATTGATAATCAACCGTCTGGTTTTACATCTACGCAACTCCTCATCGTTGTTGTTATTATTGGGATTGTGGTCGCTGTTGTTCTAGCATCGGGCTTGCTGGGGCAGGCAGGAAAAGCAGATCAAGCGCAAGCAGCGGAAGAGATTGAGACTATTGGCATTGCTCTGGACACCTACGCAAAAGATAATGGGGATTATCCCTCGAGTGAACAAGGACTGGCAGCATTGTGGGAGCAGCCTGAGCAGCCACCGGTGCCCGTCAATTGGTTGGGTCCATATCTGAAGGTCCCCATCACGAAAGATCCGTGGGGTAACGGCTATATCTATATCCGTCCCGGTGTTCATGATCGTTACGGTTACGATCTTATCTCTTTCGGTAGTGATGGACGTGAGGGTGGCGCTGGTGATGCGGAGGATGTGGTTAGCTGGATTCGCCCAGATGAATAAAGCGTGGCGTTGGAAGTTCGAGGAGCGTGGTTAATTTGCCGCTAACGGGCTGTGGAAATTGCGACTTTCAGATCTAAAGCACCTGTATACAGCGCTCGACCGACGATTGCACCGTGAACCTCTATTTCTTTGAGTGCTTGGACATCTTGAATTGATGTGATCCCGCCGGAGGCAATGACATTTGCCGAGACAGTGTCAGCAATGGCTTCCGTGGTATCCAAGTTGGGTCCTTGGAGCATACCATCGCTTTTGATATCGGTATAGATGATGGTTTGAACTCCGGCATTTGTCATCTCGCTAGCGAACGCAAGGGCGGGCTTTTCAGATACATCGAGCCAGCCTTCTGTAGCGACCAGCCCATCTTTTGCATCAATACCGACAGCGACACGGGATCCGTACTTTTTACATGCAGCTTCGACCAACGACGGATTTTTAAGGGCAGCTGTTCCCAGAATTGCTCTTGTCACGCCGAGTGCTAGAACGGCATCTAGTCTTTCCATTGTCCGTATGCCTCCTCCCAATTGAACCGGAATTTGAAGCATTTCGACAATCTCCTTGACGATATGGAGATTATCGGATACTGCGTTAAATGCTCCGTCAAGGTCGACAAGGTGAAGGTATTCGGCACCGCCTTGTTGCCACTTTTGTGCCATTTCCACAGGTTGGTCCGAGAAGATTGTTTCCTCTCCTGCACGTCCCTGCACTAAATTTACACATTTTCCATCTCGGAGATCGATTGCGGGTAAAATTAACACGATTGTTAGAACTCCCTGTCTTGGAATGAAACAGTAATGGTTCAGGTGATATTAATTGTTCGGGTTTGAATAACCCGATGAAAGCAGGGCTTACGCGGTTGAACGCTCAAAGTATTGTAGTTCGGTGATTTATCGCCGCTGGGCACCGCTCCTAACCCTAGTCTTGGAACAGACGCCCGATGAATCGGGCAACTACGGTAAACCGGTAGGTTTGTGGTAGGGTGATTTATCGGCTGTCGCAACGCGCAATGAATTGCGCTACTACAAACTCAAGTGCGTAACGCCTAAAAAGAAAGGAATCGCAGATGCGTCCAGTTATTGGCATCACTTGCAGCCTTACGGCGAGCCCTATCGGTGACTCCATATATGCCCTTGAGCGCAATATTATCGCGCGCGATTATGCCAGCGCGATTGAACATGCCGGAGGCACCCCGCTCCTCGTGCCGCACGTTGAAGAGATGGAGTGCATCGACCGATACTTGGGGGTACTCGATGGTCTTGTGCTCTCAGGGGGTGGTGACATTGATCCGTTACTGTTCGGTCAGGAGCCGCATCAAAATATGGGCAGCGTTGACCGGGTGCGTGATGAGATGGAACTGCAGCTTACCCAAAAAGCATTAAGCCAAGACCTACCGATTTTCGCAATTTGCCGCGGGATCCAGATGCTGAATGTCGCTGCGGGTGGTACAATCTACCAAGATATTGCCGCCGAGATGCCACAGCCAACTTTGCGTCACTCCCAAACGGGCGCGGGTTGGTATGCGTCCCATACAATCGACATTCTATCCGATAGCCGTCTGTTTCAGATTTTCGGCAGTCCAACTACCCGTGTCAATTCCTTCCACCACCAAGCGGTGCGAGATGTCCCTGAAGGTTTTATTGTAACCGCCAAAGCGAAAGACAACGTGATCGAGGCTATTGAGAGTCCAACCCACCGATTCGCCCTTGGCGTGCAGTGTCACCCCGAGATGATGTGGGAACGCCATCCGGAAGCCCTGAATCTGTTTACGGCATTTTTGAAAGCGTGTCAATAACCGCACGGATTCTGTAGGTTTGTTCGACTGCTCCCCCACCTATTCCTGTTAAGCCCATATCTTGCTTTCACGTCCTTCCACCCGATGATCATACAATAATTTTGTCTCCTCCGGGAACGTCTCGAAAACGTCCGCGGGGATCGGTGCCGTATTGACACCGAAGAACTCTAGATTGAGCCACCAAGGGGCATAGCGCACAACAACAGCGGTTCGTGGCTGTTCGCTGGGACTGGCTGCGTTTGAGTGCCAGATACGACTATCCATCATCAGGACGCTGCCGGCGTCGCCCGTCGCTTGCAATTCACCCGGAATTGGAGCG
Source organism: Candidatus Poribacteria bacterium (assembly GCA_965208425.1). GTDB lineage: Bacteria > Poribacteria > WGA-4E > WGA-4E > PCPOR2b > PCPOR2b. The sequence goes on from OZ242335.1 coordinate 3,116,875, forward strand.
AACTCATCGATCCCATCATTCTCGCCCCTCGGATTTTTCTGGCTCACGTGTGTACCGGGCACCACCCATGTGCCACCGTTGCTGGTAGAGAACGGGGTAAGCATCCACAGGGTTGTGATGCCGAGCACCGCTTTCGGAAAAGGTTGGCTGACGTGCCACGGTTGTTTGAGGTCGTGCGGGAAATCCGAGTGGTAAGCGCGGTTCAATTCGTAGTGCGGGGGGCGAATCTTATACTCGGTTTGGGATATTCGCACTTGCGGTCCTAACATTGCCTTAACGACATTCAGAAAACGTTTGTCAGACAGATGGGGTGCTAGGGACGGAAAAAAGGCGATGACGTTTTTTGACCATCGATCATGTTCTTCGCTGAATTTTTTATACGATGGTTCAGATGTTTCTACCTCTTCGCGTACGGCATCCACTTCATCTGCGGGGATGACACCGTCCATTACGCACCATCCCTCTTGCTGTAGTTGTGTGACATACTTATCGGTTGCCCGATCCAATGTCCTCATATGCACTCTCCTTCTTGAAAGTTGGTTGGAAAACTTTCTTGTTTCGCTTATGTTAAAATTTAGTGCAAAGAAACCGAGTTTTCAAGAAAAAACTCGGTTTCTCTCCCTCGTTTGAGAAATAGTGGCTATGCTGCGAGTGCTTCCATCTGCTCGGTATACTTGCCGTAACGCGCAGCGCTATTGCACTTTGCTCTATGGTAAAAGACTTTCTGCGCTCTGGAAGGATTGGCAGGATTTTCACCCCATGCTTCGAGCGTCGGTCCCTGCAGTGCCCGCCCGTATGAGAAGCTAAGTTCCCAGGGACAGTTGCCGATGGCGTTCATGGCGTTAAGATGGTCTGTTGCTAGTTTAGCACTTTGACCGCCAGAAAGGAAAACTATTCCGGGCACCGCTGCGGGCACGGCTCGTCGAAAACAGCGCACGGTTGCCTCCGCAACCTCTTGGACGCCTGCCTGCACCGAGCAGTCGGTTCCCGAAAGCACCATGTTCGGCTTGAGCAGGGTGCCCTCAAGGACAACACGATGTGCATGGAGTTCAAAATAGACGCGTTTTAGTGTTGCTTCCGTTATCTCCTCGCAACGTTCGATGGTATGTGTACCCTCCATAAGGATCTCTGGTTCGACAATTGGGACTAGTCCAACCTCTTGGCATAGAGCTGCATAGCGTGCTAGCGCATGTGCATTGGCATCGATGGCAAACTGCGTCGGGAGACCATCGCCGACGTTGATAGGAGCCCGCCACTTGCCGAATCTTGCGCCTAGTTCCCGGTACTCGGTGAGGCGTTCCCGGAGTCCATCGAGGCCCTCCGTGACCGTTTCGCCGGGGAAGCCAGCGAGATCTTTGGGACCGGTGTCGGCTTTGATCCCAGGTATTATTCCCTTGTTCGCAAGCAGTTCCGGAAAGGGCGTACCGTTCTGAGCTGCCTGACGGAGAGTCTCCTCGAACAGAATGACTCCGCTGATGAATTCCTCCGCGTCCGGTGTAGTGAATAACATCTCACGGTATGTACGACGACTTTCCTCAGTGCATTCGACGTTGATACTATTGAAGCGGCTCTTGATGGTCGCCTCACCCTCATCGGCGGCGAGAATCCCCTTTCCTGCTGGGACGAGGGCTTGGGCGGTAGATTCGAGTTCGTGTGTTTTCATAGATTGTTTGACTCCTTTTAATAGTGTAAGGTCTGTAGATAGACTACGGTTAATACTCTCGTTCGATTAAAAAATGAATCAGGTGTAGGAAGATATCTTTGGCTGCAGTTGGTGGTAGGTGAGACAGTGTTTGATTAAACTGGGTATATGCTTTCTGCGCGAGGGTCTTGGCGTGCTGCTGGGCATACTGGATTGACTCATATTGTTTCATTAGCGCTAAAACCTCTTGAATCTCAGCCGGATCTTTGTTCTCGCGTCGCTGTCCCATAATTTCAATGACACGATTCGCTTCGGTCTGTGAGCAGGTGTTCAAGAGGTGGATGAGAATAAGGGTCCGCTTCCCTTCGCTGATGTCGCCTCCAATCTCTTTTCCATACAGCCTTTCTTCACCGATGAGGTTGAGGACGTCGTCCTGTATCTGGAAGGCAACCCCAAGGTTTCTACCCATATCAACGAAAAGATCTATCTCGTTTTTGGAGGCTCCCGCAATGAGCGCACCCACGCGACAGGGAGTGATGCAGGTATAAGAAGCTGTCTTTTTAACGCACATTGCCCAGTAGTCCGCCTCCGTTAGGTCCCATCGGTTACTGTCAACCCAACTCAACTCAATGTGTTGCCCTTCGACGATGGTATTGCTCAGTTGTGCGAATTCTGACGCGATCTCAAATGCGAGTTCATACCCGAGCAGGTCCGCGTTTCGGTTAAGCATCTCCCACATTTTACAATGAAGTCCATCACCCACATTAATGGCAATTGGGATCCCATGTTTCTGGTGAAGGCACGGTTCGCCACGACGCAGGTCAGAACCGTCTTCAATGTCATCGTGGATCAGTGCCCAATTTTGCAATAGTTCAAGTGCCGCAGCGGTATTGATCGCTTTTTGTGGGTTTCCACCGAACGCCTCACAGATGAGCAGACAGATTGCTGGACGTAACCCTTTGCCCGCTCGAAGTGGATAATCCAGCATCATTTGGTAGAACTGATGCACTTCAGGGTGCTCGTGCGCGCTGGGTAGAAAATCAAAGATATGTGCATCAATTAGCTTTTTTGTGTCTTTGAGAAAATCGAGCAGTTGGACTTTTGACATACTGATGGGTCATTGCCTTCTCAAAAGAGGTTTGATATAATGTTGGATAGGGAGGAAATTGTGTACATAAAATTGCCTTGATGTCGCTTCCTAGAATTATAACCTATATTTCCTTAGATTTTCAACATCTGAGTTTCACTCTTGTAAGAAATTATGATGACAGTTTTCGCTAGGAATGGTATACTAACGCAAATTGTGATCTATCATAACTCAGTTGTCTCCTGCCTTATAATACTACATACTTGTCGCTTCTCTGATGTTTTAGGGGGTAACTTGAGTCAGAACATAACAATTAATTCATCTTTTAATTCCGTTCTACGCCTCACGTCGAACAGTGTCAGGAGAAAAAAATGCCGAATGTAGCACCCGAACGGTTGCGTAAAATTGCGGCGGACATCTTTGAAGCAGCAAATGTGCCCGCTGAAGACGCACAGATCATTAGCGAAATTCTTGTAGATGCCAATCTTGCGGGGCACGATTCACACGGTGTGATTCGCATTCCGCAGTATATGGGTTTCATAGAGGCCGGACAAATTAATCCTAGCGCAACAATGGAGATTGAGCGGGAATCCCCGTCACATGCCCTGATTAACGGAAACTGGGGTTTTGGTCATGCTATTGCGAAGCGCTCAATGTCACTAGCGATCGACAAAGCGAAATCGAGTACGGTGAGTGCTGTTAGCATCTATGACTGTAATCACATCGGCAGGATTGGTAGCTATGCCATGATGGCAGCGCAAGCGGGGTTGATCGGAATAGTGATGGTGAACGCGGGGGGCGCCGCACTTTACGTCGCACCGTTTGGTGGCAGCGACGGACGACTTGCGACCAACCCCATTGCGATTGCTTCCCCGACGCGGGGCGATGAGCCTATTGTCTTGGACATCACGAGCAGTGTAGTTGCGCAAGGGAAGATTCGCGTTGCGCTGAACCGCGACGATGAGATTCCGCTCGGCTGGCTGATTAATGGAAAAGGTGAACCGACCACGGACCCACGCGACCTTAATGGTCCACCGCCCGGTGCATTGCTGCCGCTTGGAGGCATTGCCGGGCACAAGGGGTTCGCGCTTGGCTTAATGATTGATGTTTTGGGAGGGGCACTATCCGGTGCTGGTTGTAGTGGTTCTGGTACAAACATCGTCCAGAATGGCGTGCTGATGATAGCAATTAACATCGCACAATTTACTCCGATGGAAGATTTCTACGGGCGTGTTGATGCGCTTGTCGAGCATGTGAAAGCGTCGCCGCCTGCTCCCGGTTTTGATGAGATCCTAGTCCCCGGCGAAATCGAGGCCCGTCAAACGAAGCAGCGTTCACGCGAGGGGATTCCAGTTGATGACGAAACGTGGCGGCAAATCCAAGAGACCGCAGCGGCGGTTGGGGTTTCGGAGCTTTAGATAGGGTAGAGTAATATGGCGAGAAAATCGAAACTTTCCCCTTTGATGGAGCAGTATAGACAACTGAAAAATCAACATCCGGATTCGATTCTACTTTGTCGTGTTGGCGATTTCTATGAAGCTTTTTACGACGATGCTGAACTGATTGCTCGTGTTCTAGAAATTACGCTGACATCACGGGATAAGGATAGTGTGGGAGGCGCAATCCCGATGGCGGGTGTCCCGCATCACGCGCTGGATTCATATCTTTACAAGTTGGTAAATTCGGGTTATAAAGTCGCAATTTTGGAACAGGTTGAGGACGCAAAAAAAGCGCGGGAAGAGAATCGGCTCGTCAAACGTAATCTTGTCCGTATTGTGACCGCTGGGACCGTCACGGATCCTAAGGTGCTAGATGGAAAAACGAACAACTATCTAATCAGCATTTATCTCGTCAATGATAGTTACGGTTTAGCAGCTGTAGATCTCTCGACGGGAGAATTTACGGTGACAGAGTTAGAGACTCTGACGAAACTCTGGTCAGAGATTCACCGGCTTGCTCCGAAGGAATGTCTTTTTTCGGAGGACTTCGATAACTCGGAAGTGGTAGGACAGATCGATACTGAACTGAAAGCGGTTGTCAACTATCTCCCGGATTGGCGTTTCTCGCTTGACACTGCCCGGTCTGAGCTTCTCCAACACTTCAATACACTCTCGTTGGATGGTTTCGGGTGTGAACATCTGCCTGCTGCGATCTGTGCGGCGGGGGCGTTGATCTACTACCTCTATGAAACTCAGAAACAGGAAGTAAAACATATCGTTTCACTCCACACCTATACCCTGTCCGATTTTATGGTTCTGGAGGCAGATACGCAGCGAAATTTAGAGTTGACTATCTCCATCCGTGACGGGTCATCGAAGGGAACGCTTCTAGAGGTAATGGACGAAACTGTCACACCAATGGGTGCGCGAAAACTGCGTCAGTGCATCTTGCAACCGCTGCTGCGACCCGCGGAGATCAACGCTCGTTTGGGCGCTGTTGATGAGTTGAAAAATCGGATTGGAATGCAGGAGGAATTACGGGAGCGTTTAAGTAAAGTCTACGATATGGAGCGACTGATTTCTCGCATCAGTTTGGGATCGGCGAATGCGCGGGATCTCATCGCACTGAAAGATTCACTTCGCCTGCTTCCGGATATCAAGGCACAACTCAACGACTGCGAAGCCTCGCTATTGCAAACCTTGAACGAAAACCTTGATTCACTGACGGAATTAGCAGAGTTGATTGAAGTCTCCATCCACCCCGACCCACCGGCAACGATCCGTGAAGGGAGATTAATCAACGATGACTTCAACGAACAGTTGGATGAATTACGCGAGATTACCAGCGAAGGAAAAAACTGGATTGCAGAACTTCAGCAGAAAGAGCGTGATCGCGTAAATATCCCGTCCTTGAAGATTGGGTTCAATCAGGTTTTTGGATACTATATTGAGGTTAGCAAGCCGAACCTGCATCTTGTCCCAGACTATTATATCCGCAAACAGACGTTGACCAATGCTGAACGATTCATTACACCGGAACTGAAAGAGCGGGAATCCCAGATCCTGAACGCACAGGATCAGATTGAGACGCTTGAATATGATCTATTTTGCGAAGTGCGTGCCCAGGTTGCCGGTGAGACTGAACGGATTCAGAAAGCCGCGGCTGTAGTTGCGATGATCGATGTTGCTGCGGGTCTTGCCTACATCGCTTCCAAATACGATTACACCAAGCCGATTATTGATGAGAGCGACGAACTCATTGTCAAGAATGGACGGCACCCCGTTGTGGAACGCCTTTTCACACAGGAGGGATTTGTCCCCAATGATACATCGTTGAATTGTCGTGAGCATCAGATGCATATCATTACCGGTCCAAATATGAGCGGCAAAAGTACATTTCTGCGCCAGACCGCGCTCATCACGCTAATGGCACAGATGGGCAGTTTCGTTCCTGCGTCCGCAGCGAAGATCGGGACTGTTGATCGGATTTTTACACGCGTCGGTGCCTCTGATAACCTTGTGATGGGACAGAGTACCTTCCTCGTGGAGATGAACGAAACCGCGAATATTCTGAACAACGCAACGCGCAAGAGCTTGATTATCCTTGACGAGATCGGGCGCGGCACTAGTACATTTGATGGACTGAGCATTGCGTGGGCGGTGGCGGAGTACATTTTGGACGAGAAGCGGATAGGTGCGAAAACGCTCTTTGCAACCCACTATCATGAATTGATCGAACTCGCAGGCAAGTATAAGAACGTGAAAAACTACAATGTCGCTGTCCATGAAGATGGCGAAACGGTAACCTTTTTACGAAAGGTCGTGGAGGGCGGTACAGATCAGAGCTACGGTATCCATGTTGCGCGGCTTGCCGGATTGCCGCAGGCTGTGATTGAACGGGCGAACCAGATCCTTGAGGTCCTCGAACAGCATAATCTGAGTATCGAAGGTGAGGAATCGGACCAGCCTACAACAAAATCGGATCCGAAAGCTCCACGTCCTCGCCGGCGAATGTCGAAATCTACTCTCCAAGGAGACTCTCTCCAACTCGCTCTGTTTACGCCGAAGACGCATCCCATCGTTGAGGAGCTTCGGAATACTGAACTGAATCAGATGACCCCGATGGATGCGTTGAACCTAATCTATCATTTGAAGGCGAAAGCGGAGGAGTGAGGTTTTAATCCTAATTGATTATAAGTCTTTGGTGTGTAGGGAACGCAGATCTGCGTTCCCTACTGAGACTGTCGTTTCCACATCGTTCACCTCAGTACATTGGTTTATTAGTTCCCTAGTTCATTACGGACTAATGAACCAATTATTTTGACGTTTTACGCATCACGTTTCACGCTCAGAGTTTGACCGGAGAGCGTATCACGAGTTGCAAATTAGTACCATTGGTTATTAAGGAGTCAACTATGTCTAAAATCCGATTGGGGATTATCGGTTGTGGCGGAAATTCGGGCGGGCATGCCCGTCGAATGAATGAAAATCCCGATGTCCAGATTGTCGGCACCTGTGATGTGAACACTGACATCGCTAACAGTTATATCGATCGTAACTTACCCGAGTTGGATCCGCGTCCGGCTACGTTCGATGATGTTCAAGCGATGTTCAGCGGAACAACCCCCGATGCTGTGGTTATTTCAACACCGCACACCCTCCACTTTGAACACAGCATGCATGCCCTCGATGCGGGTTGTCATGTATTGGTGGAAAAGCCAATGGTGACAGCAGCACAGGACGCATATACACTAGCAGAGAAAGTTGAAGAGACAGGTAAGGTGTTGACGATTGGCTATAATACACCTTGCTCGGCGAATTTTTACTATGTGCGTGAATGCATTCGCAACCAGACGTTTGGTAAGTTGGAATTGATAACTGGCTATCTCACGCAGAACTGGCTTCGCGCAACGCAGGGAGCGTGGCGACAGGTTCCCGAGTTGTCCGGCGGTGGACAAGCGTATGACAGCGGGGCACATCTTTTTAACAGTCTATGCTGGTCTGTTGAAGCCAACGTTGCCGAGGTCCATTCCTTCATTGACAATTGTGGCGCGGCGGTTGATATCAACAGTTCAACCAACATCCGGTTTGAAAACGGGGTTTTCGCGAGTATCGTCGTAAGCGGCAACTGCCCAAGCCCTGGCGGCACGCACATGGCTTTGATATTTGATAACGGTCGAATCGAAGTTGACGGTTGGGGCGGCGGTTGGATTCGTGTCTTTGAGGGTGGAGAACAACTTGATCCACCGCCGATTACTGATGAGATGGCTGCGGGGTCACCGGACGACAATTTCATTGATGCTATTCTTGGTCGTGCTGAACCGCGTACTAGTCCGATGAACGGGATTATCCAATCGGAGTTGATGGACGCTATCTACGAATCGGGACGGACCGGACAACCTGCAAAGCCTATACGAAGATAATATAACCTAAGTTGTTAGTTGTTGTTCTGGTGTTTGTCTAAATCGTGAAACGAAGCGTAATACGTGATGCGGGAGATCGCAGATTAGGCAATCTGCGCCACGATTGACGAATTTATACGACTAGTGGGATTCTATAACATAACCCAAGTGGTTAGAATCAGAAAGAAACCGAGTTTTGAAGAAAAAACTCGGTTTATAGTACTTGGTTTATCAACTAGCAACTTGTGTTAATATACTGATTGCGTTTCACGTTTTAGTGAACGGAGGACATCGATGCAAATATATCGCGCGGCGGTTATAGGTTGTAGCCGGATGGGTGCCTTTATCGACAACGAAAGGGTTGGACATCTTTCGTCTGAGGTAGCAAGCTATCTAGCGCAGCGTTTCCCGGTATCACATGCTGCTAGTTTTTTTTCAGATGAGCGGACAAACCTTATCGCTTGCTCCGATCTCCGTACTGAAGTGATGGCGGAATTCGGAGAGCGATATAAGGTCCCAGTTGAACGTCAGTATACCGACTATCGGGAGATGCTTGAAAAGGAACAGCCGGACATCGTGAGTGTCGCAACGCAGCCGGAACAACGTGCGGAGGTCGTCATCTATGCTGCGGAGCACGGTGTCAAAGCTCTCTACGCGGAAAAGGCGATGGCGGCATCGATGGACGAGGCTGATGCGATGGTGGAGGCGGTCGAACGTAATGGTGTCGCGTTTAATCTGGGCACCAATCGCCGCTGGGACACCGGGTTTGATAAGATGAAGGAGATCATTGATAGCGGTGAATTGGGTGCGCTGCGGACATTGATTATTTATGGGAATGGGTCGCTCTTCAACACCGCCAGCCATAACTTCGATCTCATTCTGCGACTCAACAGCGACGCACCTGCGTCTTGGGTTTCAGCCCATCTACCGGGCGGGGACGAAATTATTGATGGGAATATCGTCCGGGAAGATCCCGGTGGCCAAGGTATAATTCAGTTTTCAAACGGAGTGACGGCACATGCTCTGCTGGCGCAGCTGGGTTGGGAAGCGGTCTGTGAGAAAGGAAGCATCACTAGCTTTAGAGATGGTGCAATGTGGCAAATCCGTCGTCAAAACCGGCTTGAATCCTTCCCCAGATATGAACGCACTAGCAGCGGGGCGAATATCGTGAAGGATCTTGTTCATGCCTTGGATACGGGTGAACCGACACGCGGCGGGGTTCGTGTCGCACACGCAAGCACGGAGTTAATTTTTGCGTTTATGGAATCCCATTTGCGAAATGGTGAGCGGGTTGAAATCCCGTTGAAGGGCAGCAAGCTGCGCTTGCAACGTGACCGTGCGCCGAGACAGCCAAGGTTTAGACCGTAAAAAAACAACCTTGCGAAGAGGAGACCTCATGGCAGAAGAAACGATCTTCAGCAAAATTATCCGAAAAGAAATCCCTGCTGACATCGTGTATCAAGATGATTTAGTAACCGCCTTTCGAGACATTAACCCTCAGACTCCCACACATATCTTAATTATTCCGAACAAATTAATTCCCACTTCTGACGACGTGATGCCTGAAGATGAGCCGGCTTTGGGTCGAATGTTTACAGTGGCGGCAAAGATTGCTAGAGAAGAAGGGATTGCTGAAGATGGTTACCGTTTAATTATCAATTGCCGACAGCATGGCCTGCAGGAAATTTATCATCTGCACATGCACCTCGTCGGTGGTCGTCAGTTGGGGCGAATGCTGTCAAGACAGTGACGCTTGGTTTCACGCCCGTAAGTCAAAGATAGTTTTCACTGCGCCGGACCTCCCTGTGGACATCGCAGCTTGGATAGCTTGTCGATATTCTTTGAGTGAAAACCGTTCCCCAATCAGAGGAAGTAGTTTATCCCCCATCTGCTCCAGCATCCTGATTCCGAGTGTAAAGGTCCGAATCTCCTCGCCTGCATAATTTTCCATCCCATAGGTATACGCACCATTGACCTCCAGTTCCTTATACCAGATCGATGTCCAATCAATATTTTTCGGAATAGCGGGCATACCCACAAGCATAACGCGCCCTTGGGCACGCGTGAAGCGGAGAGCGTCGTCGATTGTTGTAGCGGAGGCGACGCAATCAAATGTGACGTCAACGCCTCCAAGTAGGACTGGTTTGCCCAATTCGGGTTGATAGCTCTCAGCTCCCGTCGAGTGGCAAAAATTAGCGTAGAGCGACTTGTCGGAGGAGAGGACTTCGTCTGCGCCGAGTTCGCTCGCGAGTTGCCGTTGATGCGGGTATTTAGCCACAATCAGGATACGGTTTTGCTTCCCGATTGCGCGAATCGCTGCGACGGTGAGTAGTCCAACTGTCCCTGCGCCGATGATTAGGACTTCGTCTGTCTCTTTGAGGTCAGCTTTCAAGACACCGTGCAGCGCACAGGCAAACGGTTCGAGAAGCACTGCAATTTCATCGGAGAGGGAGTCCGGTACGCTGTGGATCTGATTCTTGTGTGCGAGGAAGTAAGGGCTCCAACCCCCACCGGTGTCGCGGCAGTATCCTGTCTGAATGCCTGCCGAAATATTTCCCTTCGTGATATTCTCGCAGTTTGCAAAGTACCTGTTTCTGCACTGGTGACAACTGGGTTCAATACCACGGATTTCGCACGACAGCACAGGCTCAATTACAACACGGTCTCCAACCGTGTATCCCCCAACGCTCTCTCCTATCTCCGCAATCTCCCCCACTACCTCGTGTCCAAGCACAAATGGAGTTGAGGTGAAGGGCGAAAAATATGGACTACCCTTTGCGGTAATGGTGGCGAGATCCGAGCCACAGATTCCGCTCAACCGCGTCTTGATTTTCACCCAATCCGGCGTGGGCAGCTGCGGCTCATCAATTTCAGCCAAACGGATGCATGAAGCCCCGGAGGTGTAAAGCGACTTCCAGTGTTTGCCTAAGATGCGTACCATCAGGTAACGCGGCACGCTTTTGATATATTGAATAGCTTGCATGGTTTATAACGTCGCTGACGGATACAAGGTGCTTGGTTCTGTTGACATTTGAGAAGGTAATTCACTTCTGCCCCTACATTGAGTGGATTTCTTGTAGGGGCAACCCTCGTGGTTACCCTATTGTAGGTCGAGTTTCCAAAATCGACGCTTTTGTGTCGAGATATGAATATAGACCTACACAAGCGCAGGAGACCGACGATTGCCCCGGTGGTTTAGAAGATCAGGAACGGAGATCTCCGTTTCCTACTACTGCAAAATGTCAACACGCCCTAGTACACTGTCAGGCAAATTATGGTTGTGTATGTTGATTGAAAGCAAACAATAACATATCAGGACTTGCCCAGCCGAACGGTCAAAGCCCTTTCTCCCCCTTTAGCTGGCACTGAGGGGTGTGTGGGAGGGGCATCTCCCGCGAAGCGAGGATCCCGATAAATCGGGACCTGCCCCGATACGCCCGATGAATCGGGCAACTACAATCTGAAATGCGTAAGTCCTATAATTGTAAAACTTATATGACTGAGCACTAGTGCTCTGTCAGGCAAATTATGGTTGTGTATGTTGATTGAAAGCAAACAATAACATATCAGGACTTGCCCAGCCGAACGGTCAAAGCCCTTTCTCCCCCTTTAGCTGGCACTGAGGGGTGTGTGGGAGGGGCATCTCCCGCGAAGCGAGGATCCCGATAAATCGGGACCTGCCCCGATACGCCCGATGAATCGGGCAACTACAATCTGAAATGCGTAAGTCCTATAATTGTAAAACTTATATGACTGAGCACTAGTGCTCTGTCAGGCAAATTATGGTTGTGTATGTTGATTGAAAGCAAACAATAACATATCAGGACTTGCCCAGCCGAACGGTCAAAGCCCTTTCTCCTCCCTTAGCGGGCACTGAGGGGTGTGTGGGAGGGGCATCTCCCGCGAAGCGAGGATCCCGATAAATCGGGACCTGCCCCGATACGCCCGATGAATCGGGCAACTACAATCTGGAATGCGTAAGTCCTATAATTGTAAAACTTATATGACTGAGCCCTAGTCAAATGCTACGCCCAGCTTGACGCTCGTTTCAGGATGTAGATCCATCTCTTCGTAAGCCTGGGCAGATTTGTCAAATGGCACGACCGGGGAGACAATTTCCTCGCAATCAAACTGTCCTTCGGAAAGCCATTGCCAACAGTGATCTGTAATGCGTCCGAAATCCCATCGTGGATGATCGCGGTTGGGATCGCTGCACGCACGCGCAAAAATTAGATTTGGAATGTCGAAGTGTGCAACAGCACCGAGGTCAAGTCCGCCCTTGCACTCCTTCATCCAGCCGACGACGGCGACATTACCACCATACGCTAACCCTCGAATTGCGCCGTCCAACGCTTGATAATTCGCACTTGTCTCGATTGCGACATCGATCCCAAGTCCGCCGGTGGCTTTCTTCAGTTCTTCACCAACATCAACGGCGGTTGGATCGAGCGAAAGGTCTATGCCGATGTTTTCAACGACTGCGCGTCGCTTAGCGATTGGGTCCACGGCAGCGACAAAGGACGCGCCGGCCATCTTCGCCATCTGCACGGTCATTTGACCGATTGCACCGAGTCCAAAGACTGCAACTCTGTCGCCCAACCGGACTTGGCCATCTCGAATGCCGGCGAGGGCGAAATGTGCTGGGTCATAACAGACCGCCTCTTTCCACGTCATTCGGTCACTCATGCGTAAAGCGCGTGCAGCGTCCCAGGTATGCGTCTCTCGGAGGTTGCCATATCCGGCGACCCGATCGCCGATCGAAAACCCTTCAACCCCCTCGCCGATTTCGATAACTTGACCGACACACATGTTACCCAGTCCCATCGGAAACGACGCACCACGAAATCCGTGATACCCTGTCAATTCGGTACCCCGTTTGGGTGCGCCAAAGTCCACTTTGATACGAATATTTCCAACTGGTAGAGGCCCCTCTTCGTAATCCTGTAGAACAGGCTGCTGCACAGCAATTGCGACTAATTCTTTTGGCATTTTATTCTCCTCCGTTATGATTTATGGTGAAATCAAAAAATAAATAGACACTTTTGCCACCCGGTAGGTGCGGTTTTCAACCGCACCAAATCGGCGCAGTTAGAAACAGCGCCTACCAAACGGTGGAACGGTAGTTTCGTTTTCCTGACTCCCCGGTTTGAAGTATCTCATTAATTCTAAGATCCACTATAATTCCAATTTCCTCGCCGGGCTATGATAGTTCATTAGTTTCTTAGTGCAGTTGCAGTAGGCACGCTACACTGTGCTATAGCTTGCGCAATGGTTACGGCATACGGAGTATGCCTACTACTATTAGTTTGGATTATTGTAACATTGCAGGCGAATAAAAAACAGAGAATTGTGCATAGGAGATTCGGATTTCTCTGTTGACGCCTTGCGGGAAATCTGCTAAAATCACGAACATGAACAATAGGCATTTTACGCTAAATCTGTTCGCACTATCCGATACCAGACACAGGAGAAACTATGATAAACACGCCAGACATTGAGCGCCCTCCCAAACAACTTATTGAGACGCTCTCAACTATCAGCAGTGCTACTGCTGCCGGTGAACTTTGTCGCTTGGGCATACGCGATCCCCAAATTTTGGGTCCCATTCCTCGCACGCCCGGCAAGGCAGTTGTTGGGCCTGCACTGACCCTCCAGTTTATGCCAAAACGTGAAGATATCTACGCTGTCGATGAATATAACGACCCCGAAAAACAGCTCCACCGCCATGCACTCTATCACACCCAACCCGGCGATATCATTGTAGTTGATGCTAGGGGGGATATGAGCAGTGGCGTTTTCGGCGAAATGATGTTGACCTTCTTCCAGGGGCGTGGTGGTATTGGTGCAATCATAGACGGTTGTATCCGGGACTTTCCTTATGCACAGACTTTAGGGTTAGGGTTATGGTTGAAAGGGACAACCCCCAATTTCCATACGCAAACGAACATCTATCCCTACGCGGTCAACGTTCCGGTTGCCTGCGGCGACACCTTGGTCATGCCGGGGGATATCATCGTGGCTGATGATGATGGGGCCGTTGTCGTTCCGATTGAGCTAGCACCGGAATTATGTGAAAAAGCTACTGCCCACTCCGAGTGGGAGGACTTTAGTCGGATGAAACTAGCCGAGGGTGGTCATTTGCGCAAATACTATCCTCTCAATGACGAGGCGCGGGCGGAGTACGAGGCATGGCGTAAAGCCCAAGAGAAATAAGACAGTAAAGGGTCGTTTATAAGGAGGATAGCAATGCCAGACACAAAGAAGATAGGTTGGAATGCTGTTAGCAAAACAGGTGCTGTTGCTGCGGGCGGTGCTGGTGCTGTTGACGCCGGGATTCAGATCTTGGAAGCAGGCGGTAATGCGGCGGATGCAGCCGCGGGGACGATTCTCGCGCTTAACGTCACGGACCATATTGCCTGCTCTATCGGCGGTGAAGTACCGGTGCTTATATTTGATGCAGAAAAGCGGGAGGTCAAATCACTTTCTGGTCAGGGGCGCGCTCCGCTTTCACAAGAAGCCATTGATTGGTATATGAAAAACGGGATCCCGGCTGGTGATATGAAAATGGCACCGGTGCCTTCGGTTGTTGATTTGTGCGTCACGATGCTCCAACGGTATGGAACGAAGACATTTGAGGAGATTGTTGCGCCAACACTTGCCATCTTGGATGCGGGAGATGAGGATTGGCATCCCAATCTAGCAGTCACATTGCGCCGAATGGTTGAGGAGGAGCAGCTTACCTCCGGAGACCGTGAGGCAAAACTCCAAGCGGCAACCGATCGGTTTTACGGACGGAACAAGTATCGCAACGATATAGCGGAAGAGTTAGAGGCGTTTTACATAAAGAGAGGTGGATTCCTTCGTAGGGCGGATCTTGCCGCACATACCACGCTCATTGAGGATCCTGTGAAGGTGGATTATCGAGGGTATACGGTGTACAAGTGTGGCACATGGACACAGGGGCCTTATCTCTGTCAGGCGCTGCGGTTGCTGGAAGGTTTTGATTTGAAGGGTATGGGACACTTCTCTGCGGATTACGTCCATGTGGTTACGGAAGCGATTAAACTGGCGATGGCAGATCGTGATGATTATTACGGAGATCCCGTTTTTGTAGATGTACCTATGGATGGATTGCTTTCCGATGCTTACACTGAGATTCGTCGTCCGTTGATTGACATGCAGACAGCTTCGATGGAGGTACGTCCGGGTGACATAGAGAACATGAAGCCGTTGAAGGAAGGTGGCGTATTTCGGCCGGGCGTTGGTGGAACGACAACCTGTGTCGTTGCT
This sequence comes from Candidatus Poribacteria bacterium, assembly GCA_965208425.1. Classification (GTDB taxonomy): domain Bacteria; phylum Poribacteria; class WGA-4E; order WGA-4E; family PCPOR2b; genus PCPOR2b. The sequence goes on from OZ242335.1 coordinate 3,132,235, forward strand.
GATCGTTGGGGGAATGTCGTTTCTGCCACACCTTCTGCTAACGTTTACCGTGAGGAGCAAATGGGAGGTTCAACAGGTGTGAGTTTCGGAAACCGATTGCGAAGCCTCAATACGGTTCCCGGACACCCAAACTGTATCCAACCCGGCAAGCGTCCTCGTATTACCCTGACACCGACACTTGTATTGAAAGAGGGTAGCCCGATTCTGGCAATCAGTGTTGCCGGCGGCGACTTGCAAGATCAAGCAGCCTTGAATTTACTCTTGGATTTCATTGAGTTTGATATGCAGCCGGCAGATGCCGTTATTGCACCGCGGTTTGCTACAGCGCACCACGAAGATTCATTCGACCCGAATCCAAACCGTGAGGAGGCATTCATTCGGGCAGGAGCATTGACTGTCAGCGACACAGTGGAATCAAGTGTCCAGCAAGAATTGATTCGACGTGGACATCAGCTTGAGGCGCGGGCGGGTGCAATTGCGACGCCTGTTATGCTTTCTATCGATCAAGATAGCGGGACTCTCTCTGCTGCTGGTGATCCAGCGGCAGGTCGTCACGCGGCAGGGTTAGATGATGAATGAGAGGAAACCGTAATGGCTGAACGACTGACTGTCCTGTTTTTGCCTCACCCGCTTGGTCCCTCGATGCTTAAACCGGCGAAGGACGACGTGGTGTCCGCAATCGGCGACCGCCACGATTTGCATATTCTGGATTATGACCAGTCCATAGCACCGCAGTTTGATGGGGTTGATGTGGTCATTGATCACGGCGGTTCTGCCGGGACGCGAGAGATGGCTGATGCCGCGGCGGGAAGGGTGCGTCTGTGGCAGATTCTAGGAACAGGTTTTGACCACTTTGATTTGGAGTACTGGTGCTCGAAGAACCTACTTGTAGCGAACTGTCCGGGGATTTTCAGTGCTGTGGCGTTGGCAGAATGTGCGATGATGTTCATCCTGATGCTTGCCCGACAATATCCCGTCACTCAAATCAATCTGCAGCAGGGCGATCTGTACAGACCGGTAGGAATGGAGCTTGACGGGTTGAACTTGGGGATCGTCGGATTCGGTGCGAGTGGGATAGAATTGGCGCGTCGGGCTGCACCTTTTGGTTTGAAAATGTCTGCGATTGATGTCCGTGATGTGGGAGCGGATGAGGTGAGCGAATTCGATTTGGAGTTTGTTGGCAAGCCGGAGGATTTAGACTCCGTCATCGCTACATCCGATTTTTTATCGCTGCATCTGCATCTCAACGATGAGACACGTCATATCATTGATGCACGTCGCTTGGGTTTAATGAAATCGACAGCTTTTCTCATTAATGTCGCACGGGGCGCGTTGGTGGATGAAGCAGCTTTGATTGAAGCGCTAGCGGCAAGCGAAATCGCAGGCGCTGGGCTGGATGTCTTCGGGCAGGAACCGCCGGATCTAGATTCGGTAATTTTCAGTCTGCCGAACGTGATTGCGACACCTCATATCTCAGGCGGAACGGACGGCACCTCACGGAAACGGGCGGGTGTGGCAGCGGAGAATGTTGATAGGATAGCAGCAGGCCTAGAACCGTTGTACCTCATATCTTGATAGATTGTCATGCTTTAGTCGGTAGAGGTGTGAGAGACTACTAGCACAAAGGTTTTGGATGTTCACGAGCAACCCAGAAAAGCGTCGCCTGAACAAGCGAATTCTTAGCCTCGCTATTCCTAACATTATTAGCAATCTGTCGGTCCCAATGCTGAGTGCCGTTGATACCGCGCTGATGGGCCGGTTGGAAAATGAGCAGTATCTCGGTGCTATCGCCATTGGTGGTATAATTTTCGGCTTCGTGTACTGGGGGTTTAGTTTCCTCCGGATGGGTGTTACAGGATTGACGGCACAAGCCTATGGTGCAGGAGATTCTAACGAAAGTACGCTCATCTTGAAGCGAGGGGTGATGGTAGCGGTAGTGATTGCGCTGCTGCTTCTCCTCCTTCAGCCGCTAATCGCAGCGCTCAGTTTTTACCTGATGGATGCTGGCCCCGAAGTTGAACAGCTGGCGCGTTCCTATTTCCATATCCGTATCTGCGCTGCGCCAGCCACCCTAACCCTACATGTCTTTCACGGCTGGTTTCTGGGCATGCAGAATGCCAAATATCCGATGTTGGTCACCATCGTGGTGAATCTGCTGAACCTTGCGCTGAATCTTTTTTTTGTAAAGGTTCTGATGATGACCTCTGATGGCGTTGCTCTTGGGACCGTGATCGCGCAGTATCTTGGGCTGTTATGTACCATTGGGCTATTCCTGAAGAGATATAGGCATCTGTGGGACGGGTGGCATCTTCAAGGTGTACTGCATCTTCCAGCTCTGAAGCGGTTCTTTAGGATCGGCAGGGATATCTTAATTCGCACGTTTTCGGTGCTTTTCTGTCATGCGTTTTTCACATCGAAGGCTGCGGCGTTGGGTGATACGACGCTCGCGATTAATACCATTCTACTACAGTTTATCCATATTTTGGCTTACGGCATTGACGGTTTTGCTTTTGCGTCGGAAAGCCTTGTTGGTAGGTACAAGGGTGCACGGGACGTAGTCACCTTAAAACGCGCTGTACGATTTTCGTTCTGGTGGGCGCTTGTCCTTTCGGCAGGATTTAGCCTGTTCTTCGGATTACTTGGGACGCGATTACTGTACCTATTTACTGATAGAATGGATCTGCTTATCGGTGCACGTCCCTATCTAATCTGGATTGCGATAGCACCTCCTATCAATGCTATCGCGTATATCTGGGATGGGGTTTTTATTGGTGCTACGGCTTCCACTGCTATGCGAAATTCGATGCTGGCTTCGGCGTTGGTCTTTCTACTAGCATATTTTGTCTTAAAAGGACTTGGGAACCATGGGCTCTGGTTGACATTGACGCTATTTTCGATTGCACGCGGCGCAACACTGACCTTTTTTGCACCCAAGCACATTTTTTCATTAAATCCGCCACAAAAACGTGAATTGACATAAGGGAATAATGCGTAACGAGTAATACGTAAGGGATTATCTACACAACTATTGTATTTCGCAGACACGGTTTTTTACGCATTACGTATTACGTATTATTTTTTCGAGAACACAGAACAATCATAGGGACTTATTGCTTTTCATATAACACATATTTCTGGAGGAGACTCACAATGGTATTAAAAGACCGGGTCGCCATTGTCACTGGTGCTAGTTCAGGGATCGGGCGAGGAATTGCACTCGAATTTGCTCGTGAGGGAGCTAACGTCGTCGTGGCAGACGTTGACGAAGCTCCCAAACAGGGCAAGTACCACGAGCAAGACACCACAACGCCAACAGTTGAGGAAATTGAGAAACTGGGATCCCAAGGATTGTTCGTCCAAACTGACATGTCGGACGACTCACAAGTCGAACGACTGGTTCAGGAGGCGGTTTCACACTTTAGTGAGTTGGACATCCTTGTCAACAATGCTGGCATCCATATTCCCGGTACTAGCCAGGACATTACGATAGCCGACTGGGATAAGGTAGTTGGTGTGAACCTGCGTGGCATTTTTGTGGCGACAAAACTTGCTATCCCTCACTTGACAAAGTCGCAGTACGGTCGTATCATCCAAATCGCTTCCGTTCATGCTTTCGGCGGCGGTGGCGGACCAGCGTATGCTTCAGCGAAAGCTGCTCTTGTCAATCTGGTGCGTGACACCGCACTGGAGGTCGGGGGATATGGCGTTACGGTCAACGCAATCTGCCCCGGCTATATTGAGACTGCCATCCAAGATTACCTAACTCCCGAACAAATTCAGGAGGCGAGCGAGAGAACGGCGATGCCCCGTTTCGGTTTGCCGAGAGACATTGGTAGAGCGTCAGTTTTTCTGGCATCGGATGATGCAGAATGGATCACCGGTGCTTCGTTACTAGTTGATGGTGGATATGTTGCTGCGCTTTAGCAGTGCGAAGAGAAACCGAGTTTTCAAGAAAAAACTCGGTTTCTGTTGTACAATTTCCTGACATGAGCCACACTTTTTATACCGTAAATCAAACTGGAAGAGGAGAATTTCATGAGTCAAAAAACGTATCGTGCTGCTGCAATTGGACACACCGGGGCCGGAAACTATGGGCACGGACTGCATTTGCCTTTTAATGAGCTAGAGAACATCGAGTTTGTTGCTATTGCCGATCCGGATGAAGCAGGGCGGCAGGAGGAGATGGAGAAAACAGGCGTTCAACAGGGTTACACCGATTACCGCGAAATGCTCGAAAAAGAGGATTTGGACATCGTCAGTGTTGGACCTCGCTGGACGACTGACCATCTTGAGCTGCTGTTGGCATGTATCAACGCCGGTTGTCACGTCTACAGTGAAAAGCCGATGACGGCAACGCTCGCTGAAGGAGATCAGATTGTAGAAGCGGCAAGTCGGGCGGGGAAGAAAATTGCCGTAGCCCATCAAGCGGTCTATCTGCCGTCAATTCACGCGGTCAAGGAGATGGTACACGATGGGACGATTGGGACAGTTCAAGCGATTCACGCCCACGGTAAGCAGGACCAGCGCGGCGGTGGTGAGGATATGATTGTGCTTGGCACGCACCTCTTTAATATGATGCGCTTTTTTGTTGGAAATGTTGCATGGATGCAGGCGCATGTTACCGAAAATGGGAAAGAGGTTACCATTGACGATGCCCGCGAGGCGACGGAGCCTGTGGGACTTATCGCTGGCGATTGCGTCAACAGTTATTTCGCCTTTGAAAGCGGTGTTTCGGGGTTGTTTGATTCCCGAAAGCACGAAGTGAGCGGCGATTACTACGGACTGGAGATTATCGGCGACGAAGGTAGAATCTCGATGCGCGGTGGTGGTGGGGATAATTTGGTAATCTATCCGCATCCTTGCTGGTCGCCAGCCAACACCTCTCAGAAATGGGAGACGGTGCAAGTAGATGACACGCCTTTTTCTAGTGGTAATAACCTTGCAGTCATCGATTTGATTGATGCGATTGAAAATGACCGTAAGCCGATTTCCGCCGCGGAAGATGCTGTTGCAGCGTTGGAGATGATCCTCGGTGCCTACGAATCGCAGCTGACAGGAAAACGCGTTTCATTCCCTATTGCAAATCGGGAGCATCCACTAAAAAGATAATTTATTGGAAGTTCCCTGTAGGTCTGAGGTATCGTTTTGGATCTACAGAAATTATAGTGGATCTTAGAATTAACGAGACACTCCAAATCGGCGCAGTTAGAAACAGTGCCTACCAAACATGGGGAGCGGAAGTGTCTATTTATTTTTAGAATTCACCATAATTCATATAAAAAGCAGGCACACAGTAGGCCAAAGAAACCGAGTTTTTTCGGAAAAACTCGGTTTCTGCGCTTTGTTGCTACACCTATCACCCTGCTGGGATTTGGGTAACAACTTAGCAATCCATAAGGAAACACTTTCTATGTTTTTTGGTCGTTTCATTTCTATCTTGATTGGGGGTCAGCATCGCATTGCACTCATCGGTCTATTAATGTTCATCATGGGTTCTCAGAATGTATCTGCCCAACAACAGATAGCCGTAGATACCCATGCTATCTTCCAACAGAGCTGTAATATCTGCCACGGTCCTGACGGCGCTTATAAAGAATCCCTCCTAATGGAACACCAAGCACTCATCGAGAAAGGTTCGGTTGTGCCGGGAAATCCTGATGCTTCTGAGCTGTATAAGCGACTCATAACCACTGAAACAGCCAAACGGATGCCACTCGGACAACCCCAACTGCCCGCCCAATCAATTAACACAATTCGGAACTGGATATTAGCCGGTGCGCCCGATTGGGCAGTAACTTCGACAACCAGTGGCGACTTCATCTCTCCTAGTGAAGTACTTAGTACCATTGAGACTCACCTGATGTCCCTTGCACCCTTTGACCGTGCATTTGCCCGATACTTCACCATGATGCACCTCTACAACGCAGGGGAATCGGTGGGGATTCTGCAAGAGTATCGTAAAGCACTCTACAAACTGGTCAATAGCCTCTCATGGGGGAGTACAGTCACCAACCCAAAACCCATCGACCCACAAGGGACTATCTTCTATATCGACCTAAGACACTATGAGTGGGACGTCAATAATGCTTGGACGCAGATAGAAACAGAATATCCCTACCATACCCCATTTGATGCACCAGAACAGTCTGCACTAAAAGACCAATTGGGGAGGTTACAGGGGGAGATGAAAGCTGATATACCAGCTATTCATGTTGATTGGTTTGTCGCACAAGCATCTCTACCTCCACTATACCATGACCTACTCTCTCTCCCATTGACAGATAGGGAGTTAGAAACCCGACTGGAGGTCGACGTTGTTCGTAACCTACTCAACGCACCGGGGGTGCGTGTATGGCGGGCAGGCACTAACAATTCAGGTGTATCCAATAACAACAGGGTCATAGAACGACACACCTCTCGATATGGAGCATATTGGAAGAGTTACGACTTTGCTGGCAGTGTTGGCACACAGAACATCTTCACCCACCCACTTTCATTTACCCATGATGGTGGAGAGGTTATCTTCAATCTTCCCAACGGGTTACAAGCCTACTACGTTACCAATGCGTCCGGTTTCCGTCTGGACGACGCACCGATAAACATCGTATCCAATCCGGCAGCGAGTGACCCCACAGTAAGGAATGGACTCTCCTGTTTCGGTTGTCATACAGAGGGTATGAAGACATTTGAAGACGAGGTCCGTTCCGTGATAGAGAGTAATACCACCCCAGCTTATGACAAAGAACAAGCATTGAGACTATATGTCGAACAATCAGAGATAAACACACTCTTGCAGGAAGATACGGATAGATACAAAGAAGCACTTGAAGCGACAGGTGGTGCGTTTGGCGGAATAGAACCAATCTCCCGTTTCCATGAGGTGTTTCAGGGAACTGTGGACGCAGCGTATGCTGCTGCGGTAGTTGGGTTAGAGACAGAAGCGTTCTTGGAGAAGGTACGTGAGAATATAGGACTACAGAACATCGGTCTGTTGGTGTTAGACAGTCCGAATGGGAGTATGAAAAGGGACGCATGGACATCGAATTTCCGGGATATACTTTTTGCATTGGATTTCCCACAGTTAGTTGACAAGACCCCAGTGGTGCCGGAACCGGACAGGCTACCGGGCGCGTTTGTTCATATCCCTGACACAAACCTCCGCACCAAAATAGCAGAAACACTTGGTAAAAGCCCCAATGCCCCGATTACTGTGCAGGAGATGGGAAGGTTAGGAAGACTTAGGGTAGATAGAGGGTACCTCCGTGATTTAACAGGTCTTCAGTTCGCAACCAATTTGGTATGGTTAAATTTCAGGCATAATCAAATTTCTGATCTCTCACCGCTAGCTGGCTTAATTAACCTGCGCGAGCTCTGGCTTGAGGACAACCTCGTATCTGACATATCGCCCGTAAGGGGATTGATAAATCTTACGCACCTAGAGTTTGCTCACAATCCGGTGTCTGATATGTCTCCTGTGAGGGGCTTAACAAATCTCGCTTTCCTAGACCTTAACGATACTTTAGTCTCCGACATATCGCCCGTGCGGGGTTTAATAAATCTTACGCACCTAGAGTTTGATCACACACCGGTGCCCGATATATCTTTCGTGAAGAACTTAATCAATCTCACTTACCTAGAGTTTGATGATACTTTGGTAACCGACCTGTCGCCAGTTGCAGGGCTAATTAATCTGGAGATATTAGGTTTCGCCCATAGGAACCTATGGGACCTATCGCCTCTTACAGGCTTAATCAACCTAAAAAGGGTATTCTCGTGGGGCAATTCTATATCCGATTTATCGCCCTTGTCGGGATTAACAAAACTGGAGAGGATAGATTTTTGTGGCGGTAAAATATCCGACCTTACGCCTCTGGCAGGATTAACCGGTTTGACAGAACTGTATTTTGTCAACAACGAGATATCGGATATCTCGCCGCTTGCAGGATTAACGGGGTTAACCCGTCTAAGTCTGAAGCATAACGAGGTGCCGGACGTATCACCGCTTGCAAGGTTAACTAATTTAACATGGTTAGAACTCGAAGATAATGATGTCTCGGACATATCTTCGCTTGCAGGGCTAACCCAATTAAAATGGCTAAGTATCGTGGAAAACATGATTTCCGACGTTTCACCTCTGGATGGGATACGCAAAGATATAACCCTCCTTTGGCACGACAATCCGGCTTTCCCAAAAGGAGGTCCCAAGATAGAGGGACCGTGGCTATGGGTAATCGTCCCGATAGTAGGGCAGTCCGGGGTATCCGCTGCTGCTTCGGGAATAGATTTTTTGGCGCAAGCAAGTGATGGTGCAGTAACGGAGTTGAGTGTTGCAACAAATGGTGCAACGGTGGGTTCCCCTGTCGGGGACATCCTGTGGACAGCCGACAAAATTTTCGCGGCAAATAGCGACAACCTCAATACAATGGCGAACACAACCGGTTTAGGAACAAGCAATATGGACCATCATATTGCCTATGGTTCGATTACCCTGAATTCCCTCCGTGAACAAGAAACAAGGATGTTTGCCGGAAGCAATGATGCTGTCAAGGTTTGGCTCAATGGACAGTTGGTTCACAAAAATCCTGTGAGTCGAGGGGCTAGCGATTACCAGGATATTTTTCCGGTCACGCTGAAACAGGGGAAAAATGTCCTATTAGTCGCTATTTTTAATAACACTGGCACTTGGAGCGGCTTTTTTGGGTTTGAACCCGGCATCGAATATACAGCTGCCAACCCCGGCGTCAGCTACACCTTTTCCAAGGCGCCAATTCATACAGGCGACACCTTTACCCTTGACATCAGCGCAGAAAATGTCTTCGATTTGGCAGGTTGGCAGTTTGATATTGCCTTTGATCCTGCTATCCTTGAAGCCATCAATGTGACCGAAGGCAATTTCCTCAAGACGGACGGTGGAACCACCTTCTTTCAGAGTGGCAGCATTGACAATGTAAGCGGCAAAATCACGGGACTCAGCGCTATACGCCTGTCTGACCCAGGAGTGAGTGGCACTGGACCCCTGCTTCAGGTACGTTTTAAGGCAAAATCGGCCGGTGAAACAGAGTTGACATTGCATAACTTGCAGTTTGGTGATAGCACCGGGGAAAGTTTTCCCGCAGGACCGCATCAAACTCGCATCGTTGTGGAGGGGCGACTGGCAACCGGAGACGTGAACCGGGACGGACAGGTGAGCGTTCTGGATCTGATTCTCATCTCACGGCAGTTGGGGAAAAGGGTATCTGCTGGTTCACCTGTGGATCTTAATAGCGATGGTATTGTTAGCATTCTTGATCTTATCCTCGCGGCACAGAGGCTTGGTACAACCACGGCGTCTGCTGCGCCCCCCAACCCCCCGGCCCCCTTATCAGGGGGAGAGGGAAGGGTAGATGCTGCGACCATAGAAGCGTGGGTTGCACAAGCACGGTTAGAAGATGACGGCTCGCACCCCTTCAAGCAGGGGATAGAGAATCTCCAAAATCTGCTAGCCTCATTGATTCCAGAGGAAACTGCGTTATTGGCAAATTATCCGAATCCGTTTAACCCGGAGACGTGGATACCGTATCAATTAGCGGAGTCAGCAGAGGTGACACTGACAATTTATGATATGAATGGGCAGCTGGTCCGACGTTTGTCAGTGGGGCATCAGACAGCAGGTATATATCGAAGTCGAAGCCGTGCAGTGTATTGGGACGGACGGAATCAGTTGGGTGAGTTTGTCGCCAGCGGTCTCTATTTTTATACACTGACAGCGGGTGAGTTTACAGCAACGCGACGGATGCTGATACTGAAATAGTATCAAATGACCTGATGATGGTTGGAATGGTGATGTTTATTGCCTTACAATCATCAGACATGAGCGGTTCGGGTAGGTTGAGCGAGTCTATCCTTATCCTCAGAAGCGAGATAAGTCAGAATGATCGGCTTCATGCAAGTTGTGACGATAACTTTTCCTTTTTGCGGATATTTGGTAGATTTTAGAATTAATTGGACATTGCAAATCGGCGAGGTTAGCAAATCTCGACTATCGGGGAGAGAAAAATCCGGGCTATGACCCCGGTAGGTGCGGTTTGTAACCGCACCGCATCGGCGCAGTTGGAAACAGCGCCTACCAGACACGGGCCGCGAAAGTGTCTATTTATTTTTATCATTCACCATTCATCAGTTGTTCATAACTGAGCATGAGTTGATAAGGTGTTAGGGATGAACATTCACGACAGCGGATATAAGAAACTATTCTCAAATCGCACTATATTTCGGCAACTCCTCGAAACCTTCGTCAACCAAGAATGGGTACATTCTCTCGATTTCGACACTTGTGAACCTTTGGATAAATCCTTTATCTCCGAACACTACAAAGAGACCGAGAGTGATTTAATCTACAAAATCCAGTTTCATGACCGCGAGGTCTATATTTATATTCTCATCGAGTTTCAATCCACCGTTGACCCATTCATGGCGTTGCGGGTGCTGAACTACATCACCAACTTTTACATGGATTTTCTCGTCAATAATAAGAGTGTTAAAAAATTACCAGCGGTCTTTCCAATCGTGCTTTACAATGGAGAGGCACGTTGGACGGCACCGGTGAATCTTTCTGAGTTAATTGAGCAGACGCCACCCCTCGGTGCATTTGGGTTAGATTTTCAGTATTTTCTGATTGCTGAGAACCGATACAGTCAGGAGGCGTTATTAAAGATCCGGAACATCGTATCGACGTTGTTCTTGGCGGAATCCTATTATGATGTAGATGTGCTAGAGGTAGAGCTGCTGAATCTGTTTTCATCGGAAAGTGACAAACAGGCGGTGAGTCTGTTCTTAAACTGGTTTAGGCAGTTGGCTTTTCACGGCCGGCTTGAATCTGACGATTATGAGTCATTGGAGTCGATTTATCGGACTGAAGAGGAGGTGAAGACGATGTTAGTCACAGCATTAGAGAGAGAAAGGGAGCAGATTTTTCAAAACGGTTTGCGTGAGGGAGAACAGAAGGGCAAGCAGGAAGGGAGAATTGAAACTGCAAAGGCAATGCTTGCTAAGGGAATGGAAATGACGCTCATTTCTGAAATCACAAACCTGCCAGAAGCACAACTTTTGGAGTTGAGAGATGGGCTTTCCTCAATAAAAAAATAAAAACAGTGTTAATCACCACTTTCACCGTTGCTTTTGGTCGTGAGACAGTGCACAGCTTCCTGCCTATCATATCAGAAAATGGTCTTTACCGCGCCCAAACACGGAAGCCAATCAGTACAGCTTGGACACCTTTGTTTTGGCAATAAATCTAAGCAACTTTGTACTTTCTTTTAACATGAACCTTTCGTTTAACTCATGGGGTCATTTGATACAAGCGATAAGTAAAATTGGTTCGTTAGTGCGTTCAACGGAGGAACCTGTACACATCACGTTTCAGATACACAGTATCGCCCCACCTCGATTTTATCAGGATTGCTTTAAATCCCGGAGTGTAGTGGAACATATAGGCTGTTTTCGGAGCAAAAATCTGTGTAATTCGCTCAATCCACCGAATCCGCGATTCAGACAATACAGGTGCGATTGCCTCCTTTCGGCTGTGTTTGATATTGACGTTACTCGTTTTTCATGTTAGAATGAAAAAGCGGATCCTCCCGTAGCTATACTATTGCATTGCTGCACAAAATTGCATGACTTGGTAAACTATCTGAGTGCTTTAGAGGTTATTCCGAAGGGGAACAGTCTATGAAAGCCAGAAGACGCATTTTCAGTGGGTTGTTGATACTGCTCGGTTGCCTGTCTTGGTTCGCAGCCGTATCGTCGGATGACGCGCTCGTGTACGTTATCAATATCCGAAATGAGATTGGGAATGGATTACGCGTATATATCGACAACGGCATCAAGCAGGCATCGGAGGCGGAGGCGGACGCAATTATCTTTGACGTTCATACACCCGGAGGTGCAGTTGGTGCCGCGCGAGATATTATTGATGCGATCCAGCGCACAGAGCTTCCGACGATTGCTTACGTCAACACGGAAGCGATCTCCGCCGGGGCAATGATTTCCTTGTCGTGTGACCAGATTGTCATGAGGAACGGCGGTGCCATCGGGGATTCTGCGCCAGTCTCAATTCAGGGGGAAGAACTGAATGAAAAGGCGGTTTCTTATATCCGTGGCAAAATTCGGGCGACTGCGGAACGGGGTGGTAGGAACCCTGACATCGCCGCAGCCATGGTAGACAAACGGCTCTATCTCGTTAGACTTATGGGGGGCGAAATTGTTACGCTCAGAGAGGAAGAGTATATCGAACGGAAGGACCTTGGGGAAGAGATGGAAATTATCGCCGCTGGAGGACCCGAGGGGGAACTGTTGACCTTAACGACTGAAGAGGCGTTGGAATATAATCTGGCGGATGAGGTTGCAGATTCCGTTGAAGATTTGTTAGCACTGTATCAGATTGTCGAGGTTGATGGGGAGCGCAAAGCCTTAACGGTCAACGGAATTGTACAGAAGCAGCTGGAGTTTGGTGATGATAATGTAAAAGTAATTAAGTCCCTAAAGGACGCAACACAGGAGGCGGTACTCGTAACTGTAGCAGATAGGTTCGTCTTTTTTGTCACCAGTCCAATTATTAGTGGGTTACTACTTACATTGGGTGGGCTCGGATTATTTGTAGAAATTCGGACTCCCGGTTTCGGTGTTCCGGGGATTGCTGGACTTACTTGTCTTGGGTTGTTTTTCTGGGGCCACAGGCTCTTGAATATTAGCGCGGATTATGCTGCGCTCGCCTTCATCGTTGGCGTGGGACTGCTTTTGATAGAGTTGTTTGTAATACCGGGGTTTGGTTTTGCGGGTATCGGTGGCATTGTGCTGATGTTGGGCAGCGTCTTCTTTGTATTCCGAGGCGCTTATAAACTCGAGACAGCCGTTTTCACACTGTCATCTTCGATTGTCCTTGCCTTCGTGTTTGCGATTGTGCTTTCTTACCTTTTGCCCAAAACTCGCGCATGGAGTCATCTCGTCTTGAGTGCTGCCATGGATTCGGGTTCGGGATTTCACTCTGCACCGCGGGAGGATTTTCAGGGTTATGTGGGTAAAATGGGGGTTGCGCTGACACCGTTGCGTCCCGCCGGTACGGTCCGTGTTGACGACGCACGACTCGATGTAGTCACTGCCGGTGATTTTATCATGCGCGACACACCTGTAAAAATCATCAATGTTGAAGGATCAAAGATATTCGTCGAAGCAATTGATGAAACATAGAGTATTACCTAATCCCATGTCATGGTTTCTAATTTTTCTCATTGGTCTAGGGGTTTTACTGTTGTTCATTGAAATTACCTTGCTGCCCGGTTTTGGGGCGGCCGGCATCCCCGGAATAGTGCTAATTCTCGGAGGTGTAGGACTCGCGTGGTTCCAATTTGGACTGAAAACCGGCTTGATTTATGGCAGTGCTATAGTCGCGTTAACCATCCCGCTAGCGATTTTAGGACTTTGGCTTTTCCGACACACAAGACTGGGAGGATCGTTTATTCTCAATACTGCTGCCAATCGTACCGATGGGTTTCAGGCACCGCCCCAAGATCTGGTCAACTTGGTTGGTAAATCAGGTAAATCAATCACTCCCTTACGCCCAGCCGGTAGCGCGTTGATTAACGATCAGCGCGTTGATGTCGTCACGCTTGGTGATTTCATTGAAGCTGAAGTTGAGGTTGAAGTCATTCTCGTTGAAGGAAATCGTGTCGTTGTTCGGAGTTTGTAAATAATAGAGGTATGAGCAAAAGAGGAGGTCAATAATGGCTCCAGAACAGATGTCTCTCGTGTTTCTTGCTATTGTAATAATCATTGGGCTGCTAGTTATTTTCTGGGTTGTACCTGTAGGGTTGTGGATCGCTGCTATCTTCGCGGGCGTACGTGTGCGTATTATCGAATTGATCGGTATGCGTCTCCGTCGGGTTAGTCCGCCGGTGATTGTCAATGCGCAGATCAGTGCCCATAAAGCAGGATTGAGTATTGATATGGAACGGTTGGAAGCGCACTACCTCGCGCGTGGCAACGTCATTCGCGTGGTTAATGCGTTGATTGCTGCCGACAAGGCAAAAATCGATCTCGGTCTCCAACAAGCAACGGCGATTGATTTAGCTGGACGTGATGTGCTTGATGCCGTTCAGGTGAGCGTTAACCCGCGTGTGATTACAACGCCGAGGATTACGGCGGTCGCACTTGACGGAGTTCAGCTCATTGCTACGGTGCGAATCACTGTGAGAGCAAACATTAATCGACTTGTCGGGGGTGCTGGTGAGGAGACAATCGTTGCACGTGTTGGTGAGGGAATCGTCAGTGCGATTGGTGCTTCAGAGACGTACGAGGATGTTCTCGAAAATCCCGACATCATCTCTAGAACTGTATTAGATCGAGGTCTTGATTCAGGAACCGCCTTTGATATTCTCTCCATTGACATCGCTGATGTGAACGTTGGGAAAAACATCGGTGCCGAACTACAGGCAGAACAGGCAGAGGCAGATCTCGTTGTTGCACAAGCCAAAGCGGAAGAACGCCGCGCCATGGCAGTTGCACGTAAACAGGAGATGACAGCGAACGTACAAGAGATGCGTTCTCGAGTTGTTGAGGCGGAAGCGGGTGTTCCCCGCGCAATTGCCGGTGCATTTCGAGACGGAAATCTAATGGGTCAAAATTAAGGGTTAGTCCTAGTAAATCTGGATTTACGTTCTAACTCCAAAAGGAGGTTTCAGATGCCTATTCCATACATCATTCCAGCGATTGTTGTAATCATTTTTGTTCTCTGGTTGGCTTGGTTCGTGCCGCTAGGACTCTGGATTGCCGCCCTTGCAGCCGGGGTGCGTATCCGAATCTTCGGCGATCTCGTCGCGATGCGTTTACGTCGTGTTCCCCCTAAAGCGATTGTGGAGCCTCAAATCGAGGCAACGAAGGCAGGACTGCAGCTCAGAGTTGATAACCTTGAAGCACATTTCCTTGCAGGCGGCAATGTGACAGATGTTGTACGAGCGCTGATTGCGGCGGATAAAGCGAACATCAAGCTAGACTTTGCCCAAGCTGCTGCAATCGACCTTGCAGGCAGAGATGTATTGCAAGCCGTACAGATGAGTGTTAATCCACAGATTATTGATGTCCCTGCTAAAGGCGACGTTAGCCCCGGCATTACTGCTGTCTCACGCGATGGGATTCAATTGATCGCTAGAGCCAGAGTCACTGTAAGAGCCAATATCGACCGGCTTGTCGGTGGCGCTGGAGAAGCAACCGTGATTGCCCGGGTCGGTGAGGGGATTATTACAACGATCGGTTCGTCCGCGAGCCATAAAGCGGTCCTAGAAAACCCTGCTCAGATTTCGGAGGTTGTACTGGAAAAGGGTTTGGCGGCGGGCACTGCTTTTGAAATCCTGTCTATTGATATTGCAGACATCGACATCGGCGAAAATGTGGGTGCTAAACTACAGACAGATCAAGCCGAAGCGGAGCTGAAAATCGCTCGCGCCAAAGCGGAAGAAAGACGCGCCCTCGCACAGGCACAGGAAGAGGAAAATAAAGCCCTAGTCGAGGAAATGACCGTGACTCTTGTTGAGGCAGATGCCGAGGTGCCTCGCGCAATTGCCGATTCTTTCGCATCGGGCAGAATTAGTGTAATGGACTACTACAATCTGCGGAATGTCATTGCGGATACGGAGATGCGCCAATCAATTGCAGCGCCTGCCGGTGATGGAAGCAGCACAACCCGCTCGTCCCACGCAGTAGGTTTGTCGTAGGAAATTACCCATGTTGCAAATAGGGGGATACCGATGGATGAATGGATCCAACTAATTCTTTTTCTGATTTTTGGGACTATAGCACTGGTCTCACGGATGTTGAGTCGGAAGGGCTCAAAGGAAGAGCCTGACGTTCTACCCGAAGAAGAGGAGATAACGTTGCCACCTTGGGGCAATGCGCCCATGGAGGACGAGGAGTTTACACTTCCTGAGTTCGTTGAGGAGGAAGCACCTACTGCGCCGCCTGAGCCATCGCCTGCCGTTTCGGTCGCTTCAGAATCTCCTCCGGTAGAACAGAAAACTCCTGCTCAACCCACTCCATCGACGCCGACAATTGCGGGCATCCCGCTGACTCCCCAGACATTTCGACAAGGGATTATTCTTGCTGAGATTCTACGTCCTCCCAAATCGTTCCGCGAACCTCGCCAGTAGATTATGGTAGATTTTAGAATTAATTGAGCACTGCCAATCGGCGAGGTTAGGAAACCTCGCCTACTCGGGCTGGAAAAATCTGGTCTATGACCCTGGTAGATGCGGTTTCCCCCGCACCGCATAGATGCCGTGGTCGGTTGAAACGGCGCAGTTGGAAACTCTGCTTGCGATCCCGATTTATCGGGGAGCGCCTACCAAACACGGGAGGCGAAAGTGTCTATTTATTTTTAGAATTCACCATAGTTTACCCCGATTTATCGGGGGGATCCAAAGCGACTTGCCCGACCCTGCCGTGCGGTTCAATACCAACAGAAAACTGGTAGGTCGAGATTCATATCTTGACCTCCGCATGTCAACAGCACCTAGTCAGCACTCAATGTCTCCCACAATGCGCGATAGTAGTTCATCATACGCACTGGATCGGAACTCTCCGGAATTTCAGCCAGTGTGTAGCCTTCGTATCCAGATGCCTTTAAGAGCGTGAAAAGTTCGCGCCATGGGTATTCCCGCCGATGCAGCTCGTTGATGTGAACCAACCGAATCCACTCCTTGACCAGATTAAAGTTGTTCTCAACGGATCCATCTTCTACTTCCCCCGGATTGGAGTTCCAGCAGACGAACACATTACTGTTATCGGCTATCTCCATGATTGTCCGGATATGTGGGACATGTGATGTTTCCCGCCCATGTACTTCAAGACGAATCTGGACGCCTAGGTTATTGGCAAACTCACCACATTCGCGTAGGGATAGACCGATCTGCGTTAGCGTTTTTTCCGTAGAAACGTCTTCAGGAAGACCGTTAGGTCGAACCTTCACGCCGGGCGCACCGACCTCCGCCGCAAGCTGTGAATATTCTTTCGTTCCCTCGATATTTTGGCGTACTTCCTCGGCATCTGTCGAGTGATAGTCGAACGCACTGCCCAAGCCTGCTAGTTCAATGGGGGAATCCTCAAATTGTTTCCGGACTTCCTGACGCTCATTTGCGGAAAGATTCACCTCAACATTATGGGCATGGGTGGTGCGGAGTTCAACCCCCCGAAAACCCGTTGCTGCACAATTTTCAATAATCGTTGGCACATCCCAATCCTTCGCCATATTATATGTTACAAGTCCCAATTTCATTGCGTAGCTCCTCTATCTTTGGTGGGCATGTATACCCTTGTAAAACCGCTGCGTAAAATAAATCATCTTCTAATAAGGAAAACATTTGAACTCAATCGGTTTTTATATTACAATACCTTTTTATCAGATGCAAAGAGAAAAAGACATAGAAATATATTCAATCCGTGCGATGTAACCTTAAATAAAAAAGAGGGTTGTGAACAGATGGAACGAAGGTTTTATGATGAACTTGCCCAAGCAGGATTAGAGGGAGAAATGCTCCCCGACGAATTATGTCTGCACATCTTAACTTCAGCTGCAATCGAACTTCTCCCGTTGCTTGATGCAGCCTATCAGGTGCGAAAAAAATATACCGGCAAAGAGGTACAACTACATATCATCAATAACGCTCAAAATGGCTACTGTCCTGAAGATTGTTCTTACTGTGCACAGGCGAAGTCATCAGACGCGGATATTGAGGCATACCCGGTGAAGTCCGACGCAGAAATGCTGGCTGAAGCGCAAGCTGCTTATGAATCGGGAGCGTATCGCTATTGTATGGTCTTTGCGGGTCGCGGTCCCTCAAAAAAGCGCGTTAAGCATCTTGCTAGATTGATTGAGGAAATTAAATCTCGTTACCCAATTGAGGTTTGTCTTAGTGCTGGTTTAATCGATAACGAGGCTGCGAAAACTCTGAAATCGGCGGGTTTGGATCGACTTAACCACAATCTCAATACATCAGAAAGCCACTATCCGAAGATCTGTACCACCCATACCTATCAGGACCGACTGGACACCTTGCACGCCGCGCAAACGGCGAATATTGAATTGTGTGCCGGGATTATTGTCGGCATGGGGGAGAAGCAGAGAGATGTGATTGAGGTTGCTAAGACCCTTCGGGAGCTAGAAGTTCAGTCGATACCTGTCAACTTTTTGATCCCGATTCCGGGGAATGCACTCTCAGAAACGTCGGATCTTAGCCCTGAGTATTGCTTGCGTGTGTTATGCCTATACCGTTTCTTGAACCCGAGGGCGGAGATCCGAATCGCGGCAGGGCGGGAGGTACATCTGCGAAATATGGAGGTTATGGCACTGTATCCAGCAAATTCACTCTTTGTGGATGGTTACCTAAACACGCGGGGCGAATCGAGGAGAAGAACCCTACAGATGATCAAGGATGCAGGATTCACTATTAAAGCAGATCATGCCCTAGAGGAACTATTGAAACAGAAAGATGAGGCTCAAGAACTATTGGCGATTGATGATAGTAAAACGTTACTGAAAGACATCAAGGACCTGAGGCCGCAGGTTTAATTAAGGGAATACCCGATGCGGTCGGAGTCCTAGTACTCAATCAGATAAGTTTTGCAATTATTATATATGTAGGACTTACGCACTTTAGACTGTAGTTGCCCGATTCATCGGGCGTATCGGGGCAGGTCCCGATTTATCGGGATCCTCGCTTCGCGGGAGATGCCCCTCCCACACACCGCTCAGTGCCCGCTAAAGGGTGAGAAAGGGCTTTGACCGTTTGGCTGGGCAAGTCCTGATATGTGATTGTTTGCTTTCAATCAATATACACAACCATAATTTGCCTGACAGAGTTCTAGTGCTCAGTCAGATAAGTTTTGCAACTGCTATATATCAGGACTTACGCAGTTGAACGCTCAAAATCCTGTAGTTCGGCGATTTATCGCCGCACCGCATGCCCAACAACGCCCGATAAATCGGGCAACTACAACAGAGACTCCATAGAAAAGACCATAGTGAACAACGATCGTTGTTCACTACAGAAGTTCGTAAGTTCTAATATGTGATTGTTTGCTTTCACTCAATATACACAACCATAATTTGCCTGACAGAGTTCTAGGTTGTGTGGGGGTTAGCAAACAATACTTCTTTGTTAGGCAAAAGGAGGTTCAACGGATGGTTCGATTATCTGATGAGGATATTCTGTTTTTCAAGCGGGAAGGCTATCTAGTAAAGCGGAAGGTTCTGAATCCGGATCTGATGGCACGAGCGAGGGATCGGCTGTGGGACGGTGCACCGCCCTCCATGGACAGGTACGATCCGGAGACTTGGGTGGGTCCCATCAAAAAGGAAGAGGAATGCGAAGATTCGATGAATGCGAAACGCGGCTTCCGATGGAACTTCCGCGAGCCGGGGGTCGAAGATTGGATGGTTCGGCTACTAGCCACGGATCCAAGTGTATGGGGGATGGCGGAGCAGCTTTTGGGCAGGGGAAATCTACAGATCCCCGATGGCATTCGGGGAATCTACTGCACGCTTCCTTACGGAGCTGAACCTGAAAAACCAACCACCTGCCATGTGGACGGACATCCTTTTCACCTCGGGGTTGTCGGGTATATCGACCATGTTCCGCCACGAGGCGGTGGCTTCACCGTTTGGCCCAAGAGCCACCTAAAGTTCTATTATGAATTTCACTCTCAGTACAAGCATGAACGAACTGATGGATATGATGATGTGTTAGCAGAAATTAACCAGACACCCTATGTCGAAACTCATGGGGAACCGGGAGATATTGTCTTCTGGCATCACCGGATCGGCCATGCAGCAGGACAGAATTTCTCCAAGCAGATCCGACAGGCAGTGCTATACGACTTCCGCACAAAGGACTTGGAGCAGACGCAAGAGGAGCCGCCGTGTGCGGACATGTGGCGAGATTGGCCCGGGATTCAGGTGCTGAAGGATAAGGACTGACAAGGAGGGGATATGGACAAAATAAGGCTTGGGTTGGTAGGTTGTGGCGGCATGGGGACACGGCATCTCTACGGTCTGCGAGAACTGACGCAGACACCGTTCAATAACGTTGAGCTGGTTGCCTTGTGCGACATCCGCCGCGAAAACGCCGAACTCGCGGCAGCGGAAGCGGAAAAGTTGCTGGGGGTGCAACCGGCAATCTTCACAGATCTTGAGGAGATGGTGCGCCAGACTCCGGATCTCACCGCGGTGGACGTGGTGACAGATCCGTCGGTACACCACACTGTTGTCTGTCAAGCACTGGACTTGGGGCTGCATGTGATGGTCGAGAAACCGATGGCGATTACGGTTGGGGCGTGTCAGACGATGATTGACGCTGCGGAACGGAACAACCGAAAATTGTCCGTGGCAGAGAACTACCGGCGCGATCCGTCTGCGCGTTTGGTAAACCATCTACTGAAAACAGGCGCGATTGGTACGCCCTATATGGGACTTTTCCACTCGCTCAGTGCTGGCAATACGATTTTTATTACGCCGTGGCGACACCTAAAGGATAAGGGTGGACCTATCGTTGATATGGGCGTCCACATGGCAGACCAGATCCGTTATCAGCTCGGAGACATTGCGGAGGTTTACGGCGATGTCTGGCTAATCGAGCCGGTGAGACGTAAAGCAGACAGTATTGGCGACACCTACACCTTTTACCAGAATCGGCATCGGGCGATGGACAATGAGGTGCCAGCGACGGCGGAAGATACCTCGATGGCGATATTTAAGATGGAGAGCGGTGTGACTGTAAATTGGCTAATTAGCCGGGGCGGGACGGGCAGCTACGGCGGCCAACTCATTTTAGGTGATCAGGGTTGTATCAACGGCTTTGGCGCACGTGGTAGCCGAGTTAGTATGAAGCGGAGAGACGAGGAGGAGATGCGTCAGGAAGACATGCTTGCATCTGCGGATGGATTTGCGCTTGAGCCTCTGGCAGAACATCTCTTTCCTAGCCGGATCACCGACGAGGACGGCAAGGTAGATTGGAAAATTCTCGCGCTTGAGTATTACGAACTGGCTGAAGCGATCCTGAATGATCGGGAGATAGAGGTTGATGGACTTGAAGGGTTGAAGGATGTAGCGGCTATCTACGCCATATTTGAATCGGCTAGGGCTGGGCGGGCGGTAAAAATGAGTGAAGTAGAGAGCTGCCAAGTTTACGAGTATCAATCGGAAATTGACGAAGTACTAGGACTGATGTAAGGAGAAAACATGGAGTATCGACACATAGGCAAGACCGGCGTCAAGGTATCTAGCATCTGCCTGGGAACGGCGTTCCGTGGTCAGGCGGACGAAAGCGCTGCCATACGGGTGATAGACCGGGCGATAGATCTCGGGTGCAACTTTATTGATACGGCTCTTTACGGCGCAGGGCGATCCGAAATCATTGTGGGTAAGGCGATTAAGGAGAAACGTGACGATATTGTGCTGTGCACCAAAATCTTTGGGACGCTTGGGGATAGCCCGAACCACACCGGCTTATCACGCGTAAATCTGATGCAGGGTGTTGATGCAAGCCTTGATCGCCTCCAGACTGACCATATTGACCTTTACCTGCTGCACAGCTTTGATCCCAAAACTCCGCTTGAAGAGACCGTGCGCGCCTTAGACAATATGGTGCGGGCAGGAAAGGTGCGGTATATCGGTTGTAGCAATTTTCGAGCGTGGAAGGTTATGGAGGCTCTCGGTATCAGCGTGCTCCGTAACTTGGAATCGTTTGTTTGTATCCAAAACCAATACAACCTGTTGAATCGCTGGGAAATCGAGCCGGATCTGATGCCGTTGTGCCGTGAACAAGGTATCGGGATCATGACCTTCAGTCCGCTCGCCATCGGGTTGTTGAGTGGTCATTTCCGTCGTGGGCAGGAGCCGCCTGCGAACACCCCTTGGGGGAAGGGACCTGAATGGGGTCTAAGCGCGCATAAATACAACTTTGAAGAGGCAATGACAGAGAGAGTCGATACGATTGTACAGACACTCATCGACATTGGATCGGAAAATGGGCGAACCCCCGCACAGGTGGCGGTGGCGTGGATTTTAGACCATCCAGAGATTACTGCCCCGATTCACGGCGCAGATTTCCCCGAACATGTGGATGAAGTTTTTGGATCGGCGGATTGGCGACTACCCCCTGAGGCGCGAGAAACCTTAGATGAAGTGTCAAAGATTGAGGAACTGAGGAGATACGCGTAAAACTAGTGCTCAGTCATATAAGTTTTACAATTATAGGACTTACGCATTCCAGATTGTAGTTGCCCGATTCCTCGGGCGTATCGGGGCAGGTCCCGATTTATCGGGATCCTCGCTTCGCGGGAGATGCCCCTCCACACACCCCTCAGTGCCCGCTAAAGGGGGAGAAACGGCTTTGACCGTTCGGCTGGGCAAGTCCTGATATGTTATTGTTTGCTTTCAATCAATATACACAAGCATAATTTGCCTGACAGGGTACTAGGAAGGTTCGTATTAAAAGGCGTGCAAAATGCTAAGGGCGTGAAACGTGAAAACAAATGGTTCATTAGCAGTGTCGCATAAGAAATCGGATTTCGGTTAACCGGTTCTGAACGAAATATTATCGGAGGACAAATTTATGTCAACCTATCGTGCCGCAGTAATCGGTCTGGGTAGAATGGGCAGCACCTTTGACGATGAGATTACACAGGGTGGTTCGCTTTTCCTGCCCTATTGTCACGGACCCAGTTACCACGCAGCGCCGAATGTCGAGCTGGTTGCTGGCGCGGATGTCCATGAAGAACAGGCATCTATCTTCGGGGAACGTTGGGGTATCAGTCCCGACCACCTGTATAGTGACTATCGGGAGATGTTGGCGGAAGAACAGTTAGACCTTGTCAGTGTTTGCACGACAGCGCGGGTCCGTGCAGCTATCGTACAGGATATCGCTCGTGCAGGGGTTAAAGCGATCTGGGCGGAAAAACCGATCGCGCTGACCCTAGAGGAAGCGGATCAAATGGTGAACGTCTGTCGGGAGAATGGTGTTGCGTTGGCGGTCAACTGTGCCCGCCGCTGGAACCCGTTCTTCAGCGAAGCCCGACGACTCATCGATGCTGGGGAGCTTGGCGAGCTTCTGCAGGTGACCGTTTATGCCCAATGTGGGCTATCCCATAACGGTAGTCATGCCATTGATATTTTGCGGTATATGGCTGGTGGAAATGTAGAATGGGTCTTCGGGGAGATGGAATCGGATGAAGCTGCTGCTGGTGAAAATGATCTGAGCGGCAACGGTTACCTCGTTTTTGATAACGGGGTACGCGCATATCTTCGCAGTATGCCCTGTGGCGCTGCGTCTTGGGAGGTTGATGTGATTGGCACAGAGGGGCGTATCCGTTCCTTGAACAATGCGGAGGAGTTTGAATTTATCCTCACTGTACCCGGTGGTCGTCGGGGACGCCCTAGACCGGCAAAGGTTCCATTTCCTTGGCCCGTCCGGATGCAGGGTATGGGATTGACAATCGTCGCCGACCTGATTAACGCTGCTGAAACGGGACAGCCCCCAAAATGTTCTGGGGATGATGGACGGGCAGCGCTAGAGGTCGCGGTCGGATTGCGGGAGTCACACCGGCGTGGCGGAGCCAAGGTTGATTTGCCACTGGCAGACCGTGGCTTGGGCATCCAATCCATAGAGATTGCCAACGATAGCGTTCCTGCACGGGTCCGACGGTTGCAACAGGAAAGCTCCTAGATGTGAGCCCTAGATGGTGCTATGCTTGATAACCTAACTCCTGATGACTAGGTGGGCTGGAACTGTTAGGCACCAATGACCAATCACTGCACTGAAACCGAGAAGATGCTGACCGTGGCAGGCTCATGTGTCTGTGACATCTAAAGGGAGGACTATCGGATGAAAATCACGGAAGTGGATCTCTACGAGGTAGAAATTCCCCCAATTCCGCCGATTGCCAAATACGTCCCTAAGATCTACGATATCACCCTCTGCCGCGTTCAGACCGACGAAGGCATAGAAGGTTGGGGAGAGTACCTAGGTACACGATCTACACACGAGGGGACGGCGCACTCTTACATCGGTCAAGAGGTTTTGGCGTTAGACCCGTTTGCCCAACCCGATGGGTTCGCCTGCGCGTTGTTGGATATCACCGGTCAAATGTATGGTATTCCAGTCCACCGCTTTTTCGGTCAGAAGGTACGCGATGAGGTGCCGGTCTCCTACTGGTCTACCACAATGGAACCGCACGAAACAGCTGCGGAGGCGGAAGTAGGAGCGCGCTTGGGATTTACAAACCACAAACTCAAGGCACGTGCTTCGGATGTCGTGGAAACAGTACGTCTCATAAAGGAAGTGGCGGGACCCGATTACACCGTCGGCTTGGATCCAAATATGGGATTCAAATACGTACATATCGCCGCGCGTCTGGCAGAACAGCTTGAGCCTTTTGGAACAGTTGCGAACTTTGAGGACCCGGTCCTGACAAATAACTTGGACTGGTATCGTTTGTTGCGTGAGAAAACCCATATCCCCCAAGCGCTGCATTTGGGACCGCCGGACACAGTGCTGGCCGCACTCAAGGCAGAGTGTATCGACTACCTGAACTTGGGTGGACCTGTCCAACAGGTACGCAAATCTGCTGCATTGGCTGAAGCCGCAGATGTGCCTTGTTGGGTACAGATCGGAGGCCTCTGCTTGAGCATTATGGCTGCCTATTCTGTCCATGTGCAATGCACCCTGCCCAACGCAACCCTGCCTTGTGACGAGTTGCCCCACATCCGCATTGCGGATGTTGTAAAAGAAGGGTTAACAATCAAATCGGGTCACTTTCTGGTGCCGGAGGGACCAGGACTTGGTATTACTGTGGACATGGACGTAATTGAGAAATATCGGATAGCGTGAAATCTGAAACTCAGGAGAACTATTGACATGAAAATTACGAAAGTGGATCTCTACGAGGTCGAAATTCCCCCAATTCCACCGATTGCCAAATACATGCCCAAAATCTACGACATTACCCTCTGCCGCATTCAGACCGACGAGGGTATAGAAGGTTGGGGCGAGTACCAAGGCGCACGATCCGCACACGAGGGTACGGCACAGTCTTACATCGGTCAAGAGGTGTTGGCATTAGACCCGTTCGCCCAGCCCGACGCGTTTACCTGTGCGTTACTGGACATCACCGGACGAGCCCACGGTATTCCCGTGCATCGCTTTTTTGGTCAGAAGGTGCGCGATGAGGTGCCCGTCTCCTACTGGTCCTGTCCCATGGAACCACACGAAACAGCTGCGGAGGCAGAGGTGGGAGCGCGGTTGGGATTCACCAACCACAAACTGAAGGCGCGTTCTTGGAACATCGTGGAAACGGTGCGTCTCATAAAAGAAGCAGCGGGCCCCGATTACACGGTCGGTGTGGATCCCAATACAGAATTCAAATACCTACATACCGCTACACGTCTGGCGGAACAACTTGAACCTTTCGGAACGGTTGCTAATTTTGAAGACCCGGTCCTCAAAACTAACTTGGATTGGTATCGTTTGTTACGTGAGAAGACCCACATCCCCCAAGCACTTCACCTCGGCCCACCGGGCGGGGTTCTTGCCGCACTCAAGGCAGAGTGCATCGACTACGTGAACCTGGGTGGTTCTGCCCAAAGCCTACGCAAATCCGCTGCGTTGGCTGAAGCCGCAGATGTGCCTTGCTGGGTACAGATGGGCGGTCTTTGCTTGAGCATTATGGCTGCTTATTCCGTCCATGTGCAATGCACCTTGCCCAACGCAACCCTGCCTTGTGACGAGTTGCCCCACATGCGCATCGCTGACGTTGCGAAAGAGGGACTAACAATCAAAGCGGGGCACTTTCTGGTGCCGGAGGGTCCAGGGCTTGGCATCACCGTGGACATGGACGTAATTGAAAAGTACCGGGCAGCGTAACACGATGCGCTCCCAGTTTTTACACAAGACTGCGCTATCCAAGAGGAATGCCCCTGAATGCCGTTAGTTGAATTGGAAATCTCCAATCGAGTTGCCACGTTGACCCTGTGTCGTCCTGAAGCACTTAACGCTATCAACCAAGCCTTATTGCGCGATTTTGAGGAGGCACTCCGTCGGGTGCGAGAGGTTTCAGAAGCAGTGGTGCTTGTCACGCAGGGTAGCGGACGGGCATTTTCTGCGGGCAGTGACTTGAAGGAGTTGGCAGAATGTTCACCTGAACAAGCCGCTGAATTTGAGTATGCGCACGGACAGATCTTTGCCCAATTGGAGAAACTCCCCCAGATTACCGTTGCGGCATGGCGGGGGTATGTTTTGGGTGGCGGGCTTTTCTTGGGTATATACCACGATTTCCGCCTAGCTGCGCAGGGTGCCACTATCGGCTTGCCAGAGGTGGCTCACGGCTGGACGCCACCTTGGGGTGTTTCACGGTTGGCAGAACTGGTTGGATTTCAGGCTGCTAGAACGTTGATGCTGCGTGGTGGGCAATATGATGGGGCATGGGCGCAGCAACTCGGCTTGGTTGATGAGGTGTGGTCTGACGCGGAATTTGACACCCAATTTTGTAATTGGGTTGAGGAACTCGCTTCGCGCCCAAAGGCTGCGTTGGCTGAAACCAAAGCGTTACTGCGTGAAATGCAGGCGATGGATCACGAACATTGGGAACGGCGGACGGTTGAGGCGTTTGAGAGGTGTTATGTGACGCCGGAGGCACAGCAGTCAGTAAATCGGTTTATGCAGCGGGAACGTAAAGATTAATTTCGTAGAGTTGAGGGAGAAATAGAGTGGACATCGCTGGCGATCGTACACTATCGTCTATCTTTAGTGAATTTGCGGCATACCATCCCGACAAGACATATCTGATCTTCGAGGACTTGGATGGACACTGCAAACAGTGGAGTTTTGCGCAATTTGAGGCATGGGTAAATCAGACCGCTAGGTGGTTGCTAGAGATAGGGATTAAACGGGGCGAATCATTCGCCTTTCACGCTCCCAATTCGCCTGTTTTCGTGGCACTTGCTATCGCTGCGAGTCGCATCGGGGCGGTCATGGTGCCGACCGACCACCGCGCTACCGTTGATGAGCTTGTCTATATCCTCGATAACTCCGAGTCGCGGCTCGTAGTCACAGAGTTCGATCAACTGATGCTTACGCAGACAGCAGCGGCAGCGACCTCGTGTGTGCAGGAGGTTGTGGTGTCTCAATGTGAACATCCGAGCGGGCATCCGATATTTGAACGTGAGATTGCACGTCAGGATACCTCCGCACCCAACGTTGAGATTTCCCCCGACGATGTGGTACACATGATATACACCTCTGGTACAACTAGCAAACCCAAAGGCGTACTAATGACCAACAGGGCGTTGATCTATGGGGCAGAGGTCTTCGTGCGTGGCAGCGGTCTGCGAAACGAGGACCGGCACCTCATCACACTACCTGTTTTTCATGCTGCTGCACACTGCCACGCCTTTTGGCCCTCTCTGGTTTGTGGTGCTAGCATCGTGGTGTCTCCACGATTTAGCCCGTCCCGATTCTTTGGGTTGGCTGTCCGACACCAATGCACGATGGCGGCATTGTTCTCCGCGCCGCTGCGTATGCTGCTCGCCCAGCCACCTAACGACGGCTGGCGATCCCATCGCCTGAGAAACGTCACCTTTGCCATCGCCCTAACCGATGAGCAGTTTACCGAATGGAATACGCGCTTCGGCGCACCACTCCAACACCTCTGGGGGATGACCGAAACGGTTGGACTGCCGCTGATGAGTCCGCTCTATGGGCCGCGAAACCTACCCTCTATGGGAAAACCTGTCTTGGGCTACGATGTGCGAATCCTCGACGATAATGGCAGCGAAACGCCTCCCGGAGAGATTGGACAGATTGCTATAGGAGCAGATCCCGGACGAACGGTGATGAAAGGATACTTCAAGAATCCGAAGGCAACAGAGGAGACCATGCGGGATGGCTGGTTGTATACCGGCGATAACGCCTATTACGATGAGCAGGGGTATTTCTATTTTGTTGATCGGGGCAAGGATATAATCAAGCGCGGCGGGGAGAATGTCGCCCCTAGCGAAATCGAAGCAGCGATTAAGCAAATCAATGGTGTGTCTGATGTTGCGGTGGTTGGTATGCCTGATGAGATGTTCGACGAAGTGCCTCAAGCGTTTGTGATCCCCCAACCGGGCGCGACATTGACCGAAGAGGGGATTATAGAGGGGTGTCGTCGATCACTCACCCGGTTCAAAGTGCCTGTGGCTGTCACGTTTTGCGACGAATTTCCCAGAACCTCTGTGGGGAAGATCCAGAAACATCTGTTGCGGGATCAGGCGTTGGAGTCAACCGAGTGATTTTTTGATGTAAAACTGAAAGGCTCAATTCGGAGAAAAGTCGAATGAAGTGTTTGCACTGCCAATCGGAATTGAAACGCGGCACAGCTACATTTACCGATAGCCGTAACGGTTATGTTATTGCACTACAGGATATCCCCGCTTGGGTTTGTACACAGTGTGGCGAGCCTATGTTTGATACCGATGCTGTATCCGGCATTCAAGATTTACTTCGGGCAGTAGATGAGCGTATTGAGAAATTACGTGACGTTGCGTGATTAATGCAAAGGGAATTTTGATTCTCAGCTAGCCCGATTTGGAGAGTACGCCCCCTGCTATAGATGCTCTGTAGGAGGGAATTCCAATTCCCGACTTTTATGTCTTACGATTGACATGCTCCTCAACCTGTATTGGAAAATACTTCATCAAGCTGTCGGTAAGATTTGGCGCAGCGGTTCCGAGGCTGCACGCACTGGTTGCCTTCATCGCCGCACCGATGTCGCTGACCTCGCCCTTCCACTTTGCCAGATCGCTAGGTCCTGCCTCGCCAGCGAGCCGTTCGGTGAGCCGTTGTGTGCCGATACGGCAGGGGAAGCACTTGCCACACGACTCCTCAGCGAAAAATTCCATCGCGCCATGCGCCATTTCGATTATGTCTCGGCTGTCATCGAACACGATAATTCCAGCGGCACCGAGCATCGCTCCTGCCTTCCCGATACTCGGCTCATCGAGCGTTACATTCAAGTCATCTCCAGCGAGGAAACCGCCGGATAAGCCTGCCATCGTGACCGCTTGAATCGAGCGCCCTTCTCGTGCACCGCCTGCCCAGTCATAGAGCAATGTCGGCAATGGCAATCCAAACGGCACCTCGTAATTACCCGGTTTCCGGATGTCGCCGGAGAGACTGATGACCTTCGTGCCAGCGTGACCGTTCATTCCAAGCCCACGATACCAATCCGCTCCCCGCCGCATAATCTGTGCCGCAGCGGCAAGGGTTTCAACGTTGTTGACGACTGTTGGAAGGTTGTCATAGCCGTGGGTCACCGGATAAGGAGGACGATTGCGCGGAAAGGGATGTTTACCTTCGAGGCTGTTCAAGAGCGAGCCTTCTTCACCACAAATGTAGGCACCGGCACCACGGCGTAGGTAAAGATGGAAACTGAAGTCTGCATCGAGGATCCGTTCACCGAGGAATCCTGCCTCTTCTGCTTCGACGATTGCCTGTGCCAGGGTGTTAAGGGTTTCGGGATACTCATATCGGAGGTAGATGAAGCCGCGTGTGGCACCGGTCGCGTAGGCGGCGAGAGTCATCGCCTCGATCACCGCATGCGGATCGTGGTCGAGGATTGCACGATCTTTGAAACAGCCGGGTTCTCCTTCGTCCGCATTGCAGACGATGGTTTTTGGATTACCAGATGCTTCGGCGACCGCCTGCCATTTGAGTCCGGTGGGAAACCCAGCCCCTCCACGTCCCGCGAGTTTGCTCTCCGTGATGACGTCGACCACTTCGGCCGGCTGCATTTCTTGCACTGCGCGTGTAAGCCCTTCGTAGCCCCCAGTACGACGATAGCCCGAAATACTCGCTCGATCCGGTTCGCGGATTGAACCAAAAACACACTCGTCAATTCCACCGGGGTTTGGTGGTGGTAAGGGAGAGGGCTTGGCTTCAAGCCCATCTGGATCCACGCCGATGAGGACTTGATGACCTTTAAGCACCGGCACGAAATCATCACATCGACCCGCACACGGCATTGGCGTTGCGCCATCGTCCTTGAGTGCAGCAAGAATTTCATTCCCTCCGACCAAGCAGCAGACAGGTCCCGTACAGACACGCGGCGCACTTTGCCCCGGTGCAGTCCGGGAGAAGTGATGGTAGAACGTAACAGTTCCAAAGAGGTCTGCAAGGGGAATCCTGAGTCCCACCGCTATGTCACGGAGAGCGTCTTCAGAGATGAAGCCGTCTCGGTCATGGAAGGCGTGCAGCAATGGGAGCAATGGTGCTGGCTCGTTCCGCCAGCACTCAATCAGCTCTTGGTTCGTTGGGGTTGCCATGTATAAGTAACTCCGCTAATAGCCTGCTAACAGTGCGCGTAGTTGGATAGCAGCTTTCCGGACCTGATCGATACGGTCTGGATGTTCGCCTTCGTAGACAATGGAGATGCAGCCGTTATAGTTGACGCTTTTCAAAATCTCTGCGATCCGTTCATAATCGAGCCACTCTTCCGTGCCACTTTCGTTTTTGTAAAATTTTGTGCGGACATATAGGGCGTATGGCACAGTCTGTTCCATGAACCCGTAAAAGTCGATATCGGGATCTGTTTCTCCTTTTGGGCCTGATCCAGGTGAGCCAACCCACTGACCCGTATCCATAATAAAGGAGAAGTTCTCTCGATTGGTCTCGCTCCGGATACGCAGCATATCGTCACCTGTGGATGGGTGATTCTGCAGCCCCACAGCGATTCCTTTCGTGGCTGCATAATCGGCGGCCTCCTGATAACCCTGAATCATAGCGGGCCATGGATCATCACCATCGCCGTTCTTTTCTGGTATCACGGCACAAAACGCGCGAATCAACGGTGAACCGAGAAACGCAGCGAGGTCAATCGCATCCCTGCAATTTTGAGCGTGTTCCTCACGTTCCGCTGCATTCCCAACAAACAAGCCGCTCACACCGATGTAGCCGATGGGCATACCGTATTGAAGGCACTTCAGTTTGATACCGCTGAGATATTCTGGATCCGTCGAGGGGAAAGCCCGGTAGTGAAAATCAACGATGTCCATTCTTAAATCATGAGCGACATCGAGGAATGTCTCAACATCTGTATTTTGTAAACTGAGGAAATTACAGCCAATTTTAATCATATTGCGCCTTTCCTTTCATATAGATGGTTGCCATTTTAGCTGATTAGACTATCAAAAATTCCTTCCACCTGAGGCCTAATTAGGACTTACGCAGTTGAACAGTCAAAGCCCTGTAGTTCGGCGATTCATCGCCGCTAAACACCGTTGCCAACGCCCGATAAATCGGGCAACTACAATCTGACGTGCGTAAGTCCTGCTAATGATATTCTCACGGCTCCAAGTCGAAAAACTATGCTACTATACATACAACAGGAAGTCAATATCAATCCGCCCATGAATAACTAAATAGTTTTGCATTTTGAATCGTGAAGCGTAGTTTTACTTGCTGACCAATCGCTTCGGTGAGAGGTCTCGGGAAGGACACGGCAGCCTCAAGATGGTCTCCCTGGATCGGTTGGGATTGCTCGTAGCCTCTCAATGGTCGTCCTCCTTCAGTAAGCACACTGACTACTCCTTCACCGCCCGTGGCATCCAAGTTGACTAACAAACGACTCCCGCTTACAGTCAACGGTTTAGTGATTGCACGTCCAGCCCGGCTGCCTGCTTGCAGGGAGATATACCGATCGGGTCTAAAGCGGACACAGCCGATTGCTTGCAACGGGTGTCGTTTTCCGGCTTCAATCAATCTGTGCTGTTCAATTAGCCACTGCTGATCTACGGAAGGATGCGGAAGATTGCCAGAGGAGTAGTACTGATACATCCAATCTCCCACACGTATCGGAACGCTGTCGAAGTGTATCATGGCACAATCCTGTTCGCCTGCTTCACCCCTCCCGATCCACGGTTGACGATCACCAAGCCGATCCCAATGCACCAGATCACGGCTATACACTAGTTGCGTCTCCATGATACCGTGCTGATTCCACATGCTATGTTTGTACATATCCATACTGACATCGAAGATATAAAGGGCACCCATAAAGACGTTGCCGACAGTCCACGGCTGCATGGTGTAGAATTCACAGTGTTGGTCTACCGGATCGTTGTAGTGGATGATTCCCTCTGCATAAGCATTATCCAAGCGCTCGCACGCCATTTCATCGTCGAGTAGATCTGGGGCGAGAACAAGGTTGGCGCGGGGCCAATCCAACATCAGTCGAGCACGATTGGGTAGAGAGTTTGCAAATGTCATTCCCACAGCCCGACGGCGAAAACGACCAACGGTAGCGTGGACACGTGGGAAGGCAATATAGCGGCCGGGTACATCGTCACGGATCATCGGGAAGGCATCGTCGGCAACTAGAAAGGTGCCCGTATCACCCACACCATCGCTGATGCCGGGCTCCTCATCGGCGTTTTCCACTGTATGCCAAGTGAATCCGTCCGGACTAAATATTGGCAGATATCGTTGACGCCAATCGCCGCCGGGAATCCACGAAACCGTTCGGTATAGTGTGTCTTCGCCTTCCGAGAGGGTGGACTCTGGGCAGTAAAAAACTGCGCCGGGGCCAATCCGTCCTGGTGTTGCGACTTTGTTGTTCTCGGTGTTAGCATCGATCTCTGCTATATTGAGAATTGGCTTTTCCCAGTGGATGCCATCCTGACTTGTCGCATAAAGGTCGTTCAGGTCGTTTTTGGAGTTCCAATACCACATCTTGAGTGTGCCCTCCGGATCGCGGACGACCATGGGACAGGCGCATCCAGACTTATCTTCCCACGGCTGATCCGGTTGAAGCACTGTGCCGACCTTCTCTGGGGGATGAAAACTACGCGTGAGATTCTGCTTGGACTCAATCTCGAAATCATCAATAAACAGATGTTTGTTTTCCATTTTCGTTCCTTTTCTATGCTCCTTTGCACCGTATTATAGCATGTTTGGCTGCTAATGACAGCTAGTTCGAAAAAATGTCTGGCATTGACGCTCCAAATCGTGTATCCTCTAATTAGGGATTGTCTATACGAGCTATATATTTTAGATTAGAACTGGAGGCAAAAATGTCAGTTCAAAACGATTTGACTGGGTGCGTGGTCCTAACTCCAGAACAGAAGGACTTCGTCGATGCTAATGGATACCTCGTCATCGAAAATGCACTAGACCCGGATGTAGTTGCGGAAATTGATGCAGCGATTGATGAACTTCATGAACGTGAAGCAAAGGCTGGGCGTTTAGAAGCTGACGGTAGACTGAATATGCGTAACTGCATCACCGAGCACGATGCCTTTTTCCAACTACTCGATTGGCCCAAAACAGCACCGCTCGCTTGGGGCATCCTGAATTGGAATATTCAGTTAATTACTTCACATCTACTCGTACTGCCATCAAGGGAGGAGCCGCCACCGAAGGTCAAGGACAGGATTGGTCTGCACCGTGATGGCGGTACATCGCCTAGTGAGATGCAAGAGCCCCATCCCAGAATCTTGCTCAAGATCGCGTATGCCATCAGTGATCAGTCGGATGCGGCTTCCGGTGCGACGGTGCTTGTCCCCGGCAGCAACAGACTCACTGGCACACCGCCCGTGGATACGGAAACTGGACACGCTCGAGGTGCTATCTCCATGAACGTAAAAGCGGGAGACGCATTTATCTTTGAGCAACGGACGTGGCACGGGCCGGGACATAACTGGTCCGGTAAGCCGAGAAAGACAATCTTTATGGGCTATGCTTATCGATGGGTTAAACCGATGGACTATATTGCGATGCCAGATGAACTGATAGCTAAATGCAAAAACCCTCTACAGAAACAGCTGCTCGGCGTGGTCAGCGATCCATTGAGTTATTACCTTCCCAAGGATGAAGATGTACCTTTGCGGGCGCTGCTGAGTTGAACGGATTTCTCGCTTAAAATTCAGTGCGAGGATCACTGGTTTCTATTTAGCAGTGTGCCCAAAAAGGTGTAACGCAGGAAGAATTGGTGGATTAACAACAGAATACCCGTTACCGCAAAACACACCAGACCGAACTTGAGAACCGACGGCAGCTCCCACGTTCGCACCATCTCCTGCACAACAAGAAGTAAGGGAAGGTGTGCGAGGTATAACCAGTAAGCGACGTCTGAAAGGTATCGCCATACCCTACTCTCTCTTGATATCAACTCACGGGCAATGCCGATAAGGGAGAAGAGCATCACCCACGCGAACGTTGCCTTCAAGACGAGTAAAACGAGATGGCGGTATCCGCCCAACGTGTTTTGACTTAGTTCCAGCGTTAGCGTCACCGGAAAGATAATTAATAGAGCCAGAGGCATTGTGACTATCCACTGCTTTCCAACTCTTGCTTCGCTATCGTCACAATCGTAGTAGAATGCGCCACCAAGGAAGAATATGGCGTAATAAATGGGTATATACGGCATGGGTATAATAAAGATGAAGTTATCTGGGCCAAAGTTTGGTATCGCACCTTTTGCTGACATAAACCATTGGGGCACCATGGTAAGGGGAATCAACCAGAGATAGCGGAGCGGAGATAGTATCATTTTTTCGGGCGGGCTCCTCCACAACCTCCGTTCAGCGATTGTCGCATATAGGGCGAAAGTGAGAACCAACCAACAGAGGAGCCAGAATATCCAAAGGTGCGCGAAGACATGGCCTGTGGTAAGTGTGCGCCATAGACGGTTCTGTTTCTTTACGTTAGGAGTTTGTTCCGTTGACTCGTATTTCTTGAGAATCGTAGCGATGCGCGTTCTGCCGTAATAGGCTTTTACCGGATCTAGCTTGACTTGTAATTCCCCGACCCTCACGTATATATCGGTCCAATCGGCCTGCGCACGGTTCAATGGGGTTTTGCCGTTCTCATCCGTAGCCTCCACATCCGCGTTGTTTTGAAGGAGGACTCGAGCAATCTGATCGCGGCCCATAAAGGCGGCTTCATGTAAGGGTGTGCCGCCGTCTCTGTTTTTTCCATTTACGTCTGCTCCCGCACTGATGAGTTGTTCGACAGTCTCGACTTTTCCTACAAAGATAGCCCACGACAAAGGGGTAAGTCCGGTTTGCGGATCTTGGGTATTAAGATCAGTTCCGTTTGCGAAGTGTACGTTCAGAGCTTCACGATTCCCAGTTTTTACAGCAACCCAAATATTCACCTTCGAATCTTCTGAGGGAGACGGAGCAGCGTCTCTCGCACGTTGCAGCGTGGCTTCAATCAGTTGTTCGTTAATCCAGTATGTAAGCGGGGCGATAGTGATAAGCGTGAACACCAATGGCATAAAGAGACGCCGAAATCGGTGTTCTAACATTCCTCTCACTCCCCGCGTACGCCACAGCATGGCCGTGAAGAAGCCGCTTGTCATGAAGAAAAGCGGCATTTGAAACCCATGTACGACAAGAAAAAAAACTCCAAATCCTTCGTTTTTCTGCATATCTCGAACTGGCCAGGGGACGTCAAAAAACGCTAGAGAGCCATAAAATGCAATGATCAATAACATGGATAGAGCGCGTAATGCCTCTATGTCATGTCGTTGAGGTACGGAAGTACGGGTATCCATATAACGAATTTTTCTCTATACAAGTTTTCGATGAAGACAATCTGTATTGAGTATTAAAGACTAATCAGCATGATTGCCCGGGCTATCTCCTGCCCGTTTCTGAATGAAATACACGCTGGCGAATAATCCTAGTGCAATTACAAACGTGTAGATATTATAAATATACGCCAAAAAAGTAGCAATTGCGAGGATAATCCATTCTAACCATGTCGTTTTTCGTAGGAAGTATCCCATCGTAACGATTGAAAAGATAAATGTCCCCGTCACTGCCGTTACGATGGACAAAGTGTTTTGTAGCATCGAGCCGTCAAAGAGAATGTGGGTATAGGCAAACAGCAGGGGCATGATATACAGGAATTTAGCGAATTTAAAACATGCCCAGCCTGTTCTCCACGGATCTGCACGGGCAACCGCAGCTCCTGCGTACGCACCGAGCGCAACGGGTGGCGTGATATTAGAATCTTGACTGAGCCAAAAGACGATGAGATGTGCCGCGATTAGGGATACTCCCATCTGATCACTTGTGAGGATGGGAACAGCGAGTTCAGAGGTGATTAGATAGGCGGCGGTGACGGGGATGCCCATCCCTAGGATGAGCGACGCACCAGCGAGGAGTAGAATAGCGATTGCGCGGCTGTCTCCGGCGACGGAAAGGACAAGATCAGGAAAAATCCTGCCAAGTCCGGTGAGATCAATGACGGCAATGATGATGCCGATGCTGCCCACTGCTCCTCCGATAGCGAGGGAGTTTTTCGCGCCACTGACCATTGCCTCCCAAAGACGTTTGGGTGTGAGACGTGTGTCCGGTCGAAGGTAGCTGATGCCAATTGTAGTCAAGATCGCGAAGAACGCTGCTTGGGATGCTGTATGCCCCGCGATCAGGGTGGTAACAAGAACAACTAGCGGCACCAAGCAGTACCACTGATTTTTGAGAAGTGTCCTCAGATGCGGTAGTTCAACTTTCGGTAGTCCTTCGATCCCCTCCTTTTTTGCCTCAAGGTGTACCATCACCCATACGGAGAAAAAGTACAGCAGCGCCGGGATGACCGAAAGCAATGCGATGTGGCTATACGGTAACTCGGTGCGTTCAGCCATAATAAACGCGCCTGCTCCCATTACCGGTGGCAGGAACTGTCCGCCGACCGATGCCGTTGCTTCGACGGCACCAGCAATGTGGGATCGAAAGCCGGTGCGCTTCATCAAGGGGACAGTAAAGGCACCGGTTGCAACTGTGTTGGCGATCGCACTCCCAGCTACGGAGCCGAAGAACCCAGAGGCAACGACTGCTACTTTCGCGGGACCTCCCACCAACCGTCCCGCTACCGCCATCGGGAGGTCAATGAAAAACTGTCCCACTCCCGACTTTTCCAAGAATGCGCCAAAAAAAATAAACAGAACAACATACGTCGCCATGACGTTTGCCATGATTCCGAAGATGCCCGCTTGGCTGAAGAAACTGTATTCAAAGATGCGGCGCAGTGGGAATCCTTTGTGGGCGATAACAGATGGCATTGCCTGACCGAAGAGCGCGTACAGAATGCCCACGGTAGCAATTATGGTCAGCGCCCAACCGACAGTCCTTCGGCTATATTCAAGACTCAGGATTACCGCCAATGCTCCGACGCATACATCGAGTTGGTTGTATGCCCCTGCTCTGTCAGCCAGTGTTTTGTACTCGACAATCCAGTATCCAATTGCAAAGATGGTCAAGCCAACCAAAATGAGATCTACTACCGAGGGACGCGATTCGGGTGAGCGGTGCCTGAATTGATGGAACATACCGGTCAAGACAAATGTGAGGAGTAAGTATAGCCCGATGTGATACTGTTCGCCCGATGTTCCGAAACCCGCGCCGTAGACGTAAAAGAACACAAAGCCGACGGCGATAATCTCGAAGATCCACTTCCAGATACCTGTCAGATCGCGTCCCCGGCGCTCAAGTTTTTTCAGGGTTTTCGCCTCTGTCTCTCCCATCTCCTCCTATTACCTCTTTTGGCATTATTTGTAATAGATTGAAAGCGTTGCGTCCTTGAGTGTCAATGGTTCACTTCTCACCCGCTGAGGATTGACCTGTCGAATCTCCAGTTCGTTGATCCCTTTTTTCAGGGGCGGGTTTCCGATGTCGAATTCGATAGCGCGACCGGGGATTGATACCTCTTGGATTCGAGACGGGTATTGATTCCAGCCCTGTTCATACTCTACGCGAGTCAGGTTATCTGAAGCAGCTAGGCCGGCAGTCCAAGGGATTGGCGTTCGGTTCAGGCGTATTTCAAAGGTGTCTTCAGCAGTTAACCCTTCAAATCCGAGAACGAGCGCTGATCTCTTCAAAGCGCCATCGGCAGCGGCTGATTCTAGGTCGTCAGCGATTTCCAGCCGGAGGCTCACTGCACGGTTATTGAAGATCTGATTGAACTGAACTGGAAGTTGAGCCGCAGGGATGGCGTTAAGGAACGAATAGCCGAGTTGAGATGTCGGTTGATGCCGATTGGAGTGGTCCAACTCATAGCACTTGTTCAAACGCCGAAGCACTGTGGGGTCAGCTAGCTGATTCAGAATATTCCGTTTCCAGTCGTTGGACATGCTGTAGTAGTTGAAAAAATAGAGTCCGTCTACGCCAGCCTCCCAGTATCGGAGGGCTAGTGCCCTGAGCATTTCTTCGTTCAGCAGTGGTCTTAGTCCCTCGAAACAACCGTAAATTTTGCAATCGGTGCCTTGAGCAGTTTCAACCCACTCACTGATTGGCATCTCAAATGGGATGAATCCGCCACCTGCGATGAGCATATCCACGATGCCCTCTCTCATCCACACTTCGGCATCGAGTCCGATTCTTTTGCAATCTGCGAGCGTCGGGGGCACGCGGACCGCGAGAGCAAGCTGCTTTCCCCTTTTTTTACTGACTTCATCTACTTTTGCTCGAATACCGTCTACAAAGTCTGTCATCAGGTATCGGTACTGATATGCTTCTGCGACGCGGAAGAATGCGGGATGGCGCATGAAGTCCAGTTCAATGCCGTCGATATCGAAACGTTCGATTAGCTCGAAGATAATATTCGACATGTGGGCGCGTACTTCTGGGAATGCGTAGTTCAATCCCGTCCGTATTCCCCATTCGAGGCTTCCGTGCGGTATGGATTCTCCGGGGCGGCCTATACACAGTTCCGGGTGGTCCCGACGAAGCCGTCCATAATTTGGGGCAGATTCTTCCATATCGTAATGTTCGTTCATTCTGATGGACGGAAAAAACGCCATACCTGCTTCTTGACACAACTCGGCAATAACCGTCACTGGACCGCCGTGTGTCGTTATCATATGACGCAAATTTTCAGCCTTCCTCTGTTGGTCAGCATCAAGGTCATCATACCCGTCGCCGAATCGTTCTCCGACTTCGGTTTCGTAGTCGTAGACTTCGTGTCCTCCGATTGACCAGAGAAAAACATCAACCGGGGAACCTGCATAGGGGTCAATCATCTTGTTACGCATATCAGCCGGGAGCAATGGGGGACCGTAGGTTCCCATGATCCAGCCGTCATCATTGCTGAGTATCCGCCAATGCCGCTGCGATGCTGTCATGTGAGGGTCTCCTTGGACGGTAATTCCTGTGCCTGTTTGCGCTCTACGAATCGGCTTGAAGATAGATCCATTATAACACGTGCCGCGCTATCCATCCATGAAAAAATAAGGAGCCACGGGGAGGTTGATGTGTTTGTCAGCTACTTGGGGAAGGATTGAATATGGGACGTTGATTGTGATATACTCATTGCCGATAGGGAAGATCTGAAGTTATTGGTTAACTGTGAGTTAGATAAAGTTGGTTCACACGTTCCTCTTAGAATGTCGGTAGCCTATGCGACTATCGAGGTGGACATGCTTTAGAAAGGTCTATTTGGCGTGTTACGCATCATATTTTACGTTGGTGGGAGAGTGGAAAAATAACGATGAAACCGTTTATGGAAACCTTGCCTCCTGAGGTGAATATTAAGCTGCAGCGGGTAAAACCGCCTGAGGAACAGGTGCTTTTCCAAGTTGCTACAGATCTCATCAACGAGCAATCATTTGGAGAAAGTTGGCTGATTGCCACAGATCGGCACCTGC
Organism: Candidatus Poribacteria bacterium; assembly: GCA_965208425.1. Lineage (GTDB taxonomy): Bacteria > Poribacteria > WGA-4E > WGA-4E > PCPOR2b > PCPOR2b. The sequence continues at coordinate 3,171,934 of OZ242335.1, forward strand.
TGTTTATACCATCTGCGGGTGTGGACGGGAGTGTGGAAGTGCCACTGGATGCTGTGCAGGAGGCGAGGACGGAGGAGCTTGTTGGGGGAGGGCGACTGGCGGTAGAACGCAAGAAAGGGGAACCAGTTTATCTACATTATTCTAGTTCATTGATACCCAAGTTTTCTGAGGTCGCCGAAGGTATCCAGCAGCTCTCCAAAGGAGAACCGCTTGAATTGCCGACGGAGATGGAGCGCACGCGGTGTGAAAAGTGTGGACGCCTGCTCGCAGAGAAGGATGGCAGATGTATCAATTGTGCTCGGAAACGGGACACCTTCTGGCGGATTGTCAGCTATATTAGACCGTATCGTCTTCAACTGATATTCGTTTTTGTGCTGACGACAGCTGCTGCGCTGATAGAATTACTGCCACCGCTCATCACGGAGCGCATTATTGACGATGTGCTCACACCGAAATCGAACTTTGAACTCTTGGTGTGGTTTGCCGTGGCACTTTTGGGTATTCGGTTCTTGATGTGGCTGTTCCAAGTGGGGCGTACAGCGATAACCAGTTGGCTTGGGTTTCGAGCGGCGGAGGATATTCGTGCGGAACTCTATCGGGTGCTACAATTCACACCTCTGAGATTTTACGATAAACGAAAGGTCGGCAGCCTGATTTCGCGCATGACTAACGACGCAGAGCTTCTGGAGGAATACATGATTTACGATCTCCCTTTCCTGCTATCGAATGTGCTGTTGCTGCTGGGTATTCTAGCACTACTGTTATATAAAAACTTGATGCTGACGATGTATGTGCTGCTTCCTGTGCCGTTGATTATTTTGGGAGGTGCACTAATCTGGAATCGCATGGAACGCTACTGGCGTCGCTGGTCTGTGAAATGGGGGCGACTGTCAGCGCATTTGAACGAATCAATTACCGGCATTCGATTGGTCAAAGCATTTGCCCAAGAGAAGCGAGAAGGTATTCGCTTTAATCAGCGGAATGACGAACTCCGACAAGTAAGTGTTAGCGCAGATCGGGCTGGGGTCATCTTTTTCACGGTGACGAATTTCCTGATGAGTTTCGGCGTGTTTTTTGTCTGGTATTTTGGCGGTAAACAGATTCTCGGCGGAGAACTGACACTCGGCGAATTGATAGCGTTTATCAGCTATCTTTGGATGCTGTATAGTCCCCTCAAGTGGTTCGGTGATTTTTACAACTTTATGATCCATGCTTATGCAGGTGCAGAGCGAATCTTTGAGGTGATGGATACCCCAGTTGAAACTTTCGACAACCCGGCTGCGAAGGCGATGCCACACGTGAGCGGACAGGTATCTTTCAAAGATGTTACCTTTGGTTACGATCCGGGTAAGCCCGTACTTAGAGGGATTAATCTTGAAGTGATGTCTGGTGAAATGATTGGCTTGGTGGGCAAATCGGGGGTTGGAAAAAGCACCTTCATCAATTTAATCTGCCGATTCTACGATGTCAATCGGGGTGGTTTGGAAATTGACGGTGAGGATATTCGGGACATTAGGCTCGAAGATCTGCGTGGACAGATAGGGTTGGTCCATCAGGAACCGACGCTATTTAATGTCACAATTACTGAAAACATCCGCTACGGCAAACCAGATGCAACCTTTGATGAGGTTATTCATGCGGCGATAGCGGCGGAAGCACATGAATTTATCGTCGCTAGACCGGACGGTTATGATACAAAGGTCGGTGAACGCGGCGGGAAACTTTCTGGCGGCGAAAAGCAGCGTATCGCCATCGCGCGTGCCATTCTGCACGATCCCAAGATTCTTATCCTTGATGAAGCAACGTCTTCGCTTGACACACCGACCGAGAAAAAGATTCAGATAGCGATTGCGCGACTGGTCAAGGGACGAACTACGTTTGCAATTGCCCACCGGCTTTCAACGCTACGGAACGCAGACCGACTAGTTGTATTAGATGATGGCAAAGTTGCAGAGGTTGGTACGCATTCGGAATTGATGGAGCGGAAGGGGATTTTCTACAAACTTGTTCATACGCAGCAGACAACGACCTCGATTATGGCGGTGGGTGGTGGGAAGGGCGATTCCGATGAGGATTCGGAGGACGATGATGAATAGCGCCCTCCTGTGAAAGTCGTTTGACTTTTTTATCGAATACTCGGTATAATGTGAAGCCTGCACTCCCCCTACCGGGGCAACCCTAAATAGCAATATCGTGCTATTTCCCGATAATCATTGAGTGCATTTAACAAATAGCGCAGGAATCCTCGTTTCCTACAACATATACGCGCTTCTACGTTCCGCTTCGTAGTGAACAACGATCGTTGTTCACTACAACTCATTTATATTGATGCCTGTTCGAGCGTTTGCTAAATTGGGAACGTCAAAATGTCAACACACCCTAGTACTCAGTCAGATAAGTTTTGCAATTATTATATATGTAGGACTTACGCACTTTAGACTGTAGTTGCCCGATTCATCGGGCGTATCGGGGCAGGTCCCGATTTATCGGGATCCTCGCTTCGCGGGAGATGCCCCTCCCACACACCGCTCAGTGCCCGCTAAAGGGGGAGAAAGGGCTTTGACCGTTCGGCTGGGCAAGTCCTGATATGTTATTGTTTGCTTTCACTCAATATACACAAGCATAATTTGCCTGACTGAGTACTAGTACTCAGTCAGATAAGTTTTGCAATTATTATATATGTAGGACTTACGCACTTTAGACTGTAGTTGCCCGATTCATCGGGCGTATCGGGGCAGGTCCCGATTTATCGGGATCCTCGCTTCGCGGGAGATGCCCCTCCCACACACCGCTCAGTGCCCGCTAAAGGGGGAGAAAGGGCTTTGACCGTTCGGCTGGGCAAGTCCTGATATGTTATCGTTTGCTTTCAATCAATATACACAACCATAATTTGCCTGACAGTGTACTAGACACATTTGGATAGTAGTAATATATTGGAGATTGTAATGGCATCTGAAGCAGAGAAAATTGAAACACCTGATGCAGGTGGAAAAGCGAAGACGGAAAGGACAATCACCCCGATTCAGGTGACGCATCCCGAACAGGTTGAGCTTGAAACCATTCGCCTATTCCGGGAACCGCCGTGGGTATTGCGTCTGACGATTGAGGGTGACCGTTCCTACCTCAAGGTTCGAGTCGTGTGCGCTGCCCCGTTATCTCAACCCGATCGGTACATCTGCTTCCTCGATGAAAAGAATGAGGTGATCTGTACGGTCGAAGATCCAATTGATTTGGACGAGGCGTCTCAGCAGTTGATCAAAGAAGAGCTTGAGCAGCGATATATGACCGCTATTATCAAGCGGGTTGACTCGCTCAAGAGTGAGTTTGGTGTGTCCTATTGGGAGGTGCAGACTGACCGAGGGGACAGAGAGTTTGTCGTGCGGAATGTATCTGAGAACGCACAGTGGATTACAGACCGCCGGCTGCTGTTGCTTGATGTGGACGGCAACCGCTTTGAGATTTCTAACCTAGAGGTTCTTGATAAAAAGAGTCGTGGGCTAATCGAAATGGTGCTTTAAGCGCGATGCTTATTCCGATCCTTCGTACTGTTCGGGGCTAACTCAAGTTGCTAGTATCATAGAGAGCCCGAGTTTTTCACTCTCAGTCTGTCTTATTTTGGGAAAATCCGTTGGACTTTTCCGCTAACCTACCCCTTCTTTATTCTATAGAGTCCCCAAAATTGCATAGGAGGACTGTTTTTCATGTATTCACCTGAAAAAGATGAGTCTTGTGTAATGATGGCACCCACCTGCCCTGAGAACATGGTGCTGATACCTGCCGGCAAGTTTGAGATGGGAAGCGGTGATACTGAATCTGTTGAGGAGCAGGTTGCATATACGGTGCATGTGGACGCGTTCTATATGGACGCATATGCTGTGACGAATCTTGAATATCAGCAGTTCCTGATCCAAAATCCGAGTTGGCAGAAAAGTCGGATTAAGGACGAGTTTCACGACGGTGACTACCTGTTGAATTGGGAGGGTAACAACTATCCAGCGGAGAAGGCAAACCATCCCGTTACTTGGGTGAGTTGGTATAGTGCGGTGGCCTATGCTATGTGGGCAGGAAAGCGTTTACCGACGGAGGCGGAATGGGAATACGCTGCGCGCGGCAGTCTATCGGGTAAAAAGTACCCATGGGGCGATATGCTATCTGCTGCGAAAGCGAACTACGACAGAAATGTCGGAGATACGACGGTGGTTGGTAAGTATCCCGCGAACGGATATGGTTTGTATGATTTGTCCGGGAATGTCTGGGAGTGGTGCCTTGATCTTTATGATGATGACTTCTACTTCACGTCGCCTCGCAAGAATCCACGCTCAGGTACGAATGAACCGGAGTGGATCATAAACAATTTCATCGACATTACAGCTGAGCGTGTGTTGCGCGGAGGTGGTTGGAGTGCTTCACCAGAAGACCTCTGCGTCGCCTATCGCCTCAGGCTTTTACCCGTGAACACAGCCTACGACTACGGTTTCCGTTGTGTGCAGTAGCACCGTTCTTAGAGCTTTACCACGCTTCACATTTTACGCATTACGTATCGCATCAGCCAGAACTTCGATTAGATGTCTCGCTTCTTTATCTGTTCCCTGTTTGACCTGTTCGCGGCAGGACACCCCCGCCACAGCTATCTCAAAGTCACCATCTTTCTCGTTGATTGCTTTGAATAGTTGACGAGAGCCAATCTTCATTGATACATCGTAGTGTTCGGCTTCATAACCGAATGAACCTGCCATGCCGCAGCATCCGGAGTCCACAACATTGACGTTATAGCCCGGTGGTAAACTCAGAACTTGCTCGGAAGGTTTTACACCGACGATGGCTTTCTGGTGGCAGTGTCCGTGCAACAGAATCTCTTTTTGTATATCCTCAAACTCCAAATCCAGTTCCCCTTTTTCGTGGAGGGAGAGTAAAAACTCCTCGAGCATAAATGTATGCTGTGCCACGAGGTCAGTGTCCGCGCCGGGGATGAGATCCACATAATCGTCGCGCAATGCTAAAAGGCAACTGGGTTCGCAGCCGACGATGGGGATTCCTTTGGCAGCATAAGGTAGAAGACGTTCAACGTTATAACGCGCATTCTCAATCGCGTCCTCTAGCATCCCCTTAGAGATCATTGGACGGCCGCAACACCTCTTTTCTGGCAGGATAACCTCGAATCCCGCAGCCTCAAGGACGGCGGTGGCAGCCTTTCCGATACCGGGGTAGTTGTAGTTCATGAAGGTATCGTGGAAAAGTACGACCTGTTTCCGCGTTTCGTTACCGTGGTCAGTGTGGGAAGCCTGATGTTTCTGAAACCATTTCTCGAATGTTTCGCGGACAAAGTTAGGCAGCGATCTGCGTCGATCAATTCCTGTGAATTTTTCCATCGCCCATTTGGAGATGCCGCTGTTCATGAACCAATTTGAGATTGGGGCAAATGTAGATCCGATTGCGCTGAGTTCGGAGATATTTCCAAACACGCGGTTTCGCAATGGCAGACCGTGTTTCTTGTAGTAGTGAGCGAGGAATTCGTATTTCAACTTTGCCATGTCCACATTAGACGGACACTCCGCTTTGCAGGCTTTGCATTCCAGACAGAGATCCAATACTTCGTAGAGTCGTTTGCCTGTGAACTGATCATGAGGCAACGTGCCGGAGAGCACGTTTCTAAGTGCATTTGCGCGACCACGGGTTGAGTGTTCCTCTTCCAGCGTTGCCATGTACGAGGGACACATTGTGCCGGTCAGTTTCTTGCGGCACGCGCCGACCCCGTTACACATCTCAATGGCAGCGCCGAATCCACCTTGACTGGAGAAGTCGAAATAGGTGTCGATTTCAATTGCATTGTACTTGGGTCCAAAGCGCAAGTTTTCCGTCATCGGCGGCGGGTCTATAATCTTGCCCGGGTTCATGATGCCCGTTGGATCAAATGCGGCTTTGACTTCCCGGAATGCCTGATTAATCTGAGGACCGAACATGCTCTCAATCCATTCACTCCGCACCAGTCCATCGCCATGCTCACCACTCATCGCGCCGCCGAGTTCCATCAGTAGATCTCGGACATGCTGCGCGATGGAGTGCATCTTCTGAATATCTTCTTCCTTCTTGAGGTTAATTACAGGACGGTTATGCAATAAGCCGACGCTGGCGTGGGCGTAATAGGAAGCAGTTGTATCGTGGTCGGCAACAATCTTTTCAAATCGGCGGACGTACTCCGGCAGATTTTCAATCGAAACTGCAGCGTCCTCCACGAAGCCGACCGGCTTATAATCGCTTCGTGCACCCATAAGCAAACCTAATCCCGCCTTCCGCGTGTCCCATACCCGTGTTTTCTCCTCTGCTGTCATGCAACGCACAAAGGCGTAGCCGAGCCCAACAGATTTCATTTTCCGTTCGAGGGTATCAAGCTGATCGAACAGTTCTTCTTCTGATTCTCCGTAGAATTCTACCGCGAGAATTGCTCCCGGACTTCCTTGAATAAAGGTGCTGATTCGGGAGAACTCCAGCGACTGTTTTGTCATATCAATGATGGTCTTGTCGATCAGTTCAACGGCGGTGGGGTTGCATTCAAGGATAGGCTGCATCGCTTCCATCGACTCAATCAGGGTGTGAAAGTGAATCACATTGAGTGCCGTCATCTTGGGGGTTGGTGCAAGGTTAACTTTGGCTTCGACTGTTGTTGCAAGCGTTCCCTCTGATCCGACGATAATTTTCGCAAGGCTGAAGGGATGGTCAGGGTCGCAGCCATCTCTCCGGTAGGGGGTTAAATCTCTTGATCCCGCATCGGTGACGAACTCATCAAGGTTGTATCCAGCAACGCGGCGTAGGACTCGTGGGAACCGTTTACGAATCTCATCTTCATTTTCTGCTGCAATGCGGCATATCTCTCGATAGATATGGCTTTCACGGGAGTCACCTCGCTGCTTGGCGGCAAGTTCGTCGAGCGAGATTGGTTCAACAAAAATTGCTTCCCCGTTGGATAGCCGCAGGTCCAGCGACATCGTGTGGTCGATAGTTTTTCCGTAAATCAGGGAATGCGCTCCCGCTGAATTGTTGCCGATTGTGCCGCCGATATTTGCCCGACTACTTGTCGCGACGTCGGCGGTATACATCAGATTATACGGTTTCAGGTGGTCGTTCAATTCGTCGATGACGACCCCCGGTTGCACCCGTGCCCAGTGCTCCTCGACATTGACCTCAAGAATCTCGTTCATATACTTGGACATGTCGATCACAATTGCTTGTCCCACCGTCTGTCCTGCCAAGCTGGTTCCGCCGCCCCGGGGCAGAATCGGTAGATTGCGATCATAGGCGATCTGGATGGTCTTGGTCACGTCCTCTTTGTGCCGTGGAACAACAACGCCGATGGGCTCCATCTGATACAGGCTTGCGTCGGTGCTGTATAAGACTTTGGAGTACGAATCGAAGCGCACCTCGCCTTCAATCTCCTGTATTAGTACTTGTTCCAGGTCGTTGCGGGAATTGTTCATATTTATTGGGACTCACTTTCTATTGGAACATTGCGCTTTTGGTTGAGCGAGTTAATTTTACATCTTACCATAGCAGAGAGGAAAAGTCTATGAAAATCTTTTCGTTACGATGTTGATTCATTCTACCGGGAAGAATACCACGACTTAGGAAAGTTGTGTTTCTGGATTTACCTAGCTTAACCTAAGTTGCTAGTCAGCTCCTAGGTTGAGTTGTCACATAAAGTTTGTACGCCTGACGCACAAGTTTCGTTGATTTTGTAGCGGGGAATGGATCGCAGATTGGGCAATCTGCGCCACGATTAGCAATATTTGCACTACAACTACTATTTTATGACATAACCCAAGTTGTTAGAGTCAGAGAGAAACCGAGTTTTGAAGAAAAAACTCGGTTTATAGTGCTTGGTTTATCAACTAGCAACTTGCGTTAGCTTAAGAATCTATAGACCTAAAATAAAAAAGCCCTGTTCGGCAAAATACCAAACAGGGCTTTGAATAACTCTCCCGGACGGATTCGAACCGCCGACAAAGTGGTTAACAGCCACCTGCTCTACCAGCTGAGCTACGGGAGATCATTGTGCGGAAATCGCTGGCAACGTGTTGCAGTGCAACAGGGGGTAATTATACATAATTGTTTGCGGAATTGCAAGGAAAATTAGATCGGGGAAGGGAAGAAGGAAAAAATAAATTTATGAAAATAGTTAGGGCGTGTTGACATTTCATCGCAACCAGACAATCAAGAGCGGGCACAGACGCCAAAGTCTTTGTAGGGGTTGGGTCTCCCAACCCGTCGGGCGAGGAAACCTCGCCCCTACGATTAAGCATTTATCGGCAAATTACAGTTACGCCTCACATAGAGAATGGGGCGTGTTTTCGCAGCTAAACCAAGATCCGCCAGCCAAATCTCACCGGGATACGGGTTCATCGAGTAGATTCAAAACCTCCTGTTCTACTGAACGCGATTGCATTATATCTAATACGTCATGGTCTGCCAAATCAATAATTTCTGCGATTCGTTCCCTGACCTCCGCTACAGTATGCGGTTCCCATTCGCGTAATTTCGCGTCTAATCTTTCAGCTAACACATCCATTGCGTTCCCTCCATTGATTCACTATTTCCATACACCTATAGACAATGAAAATCTGCAAAAGTCAGTAGGTGTCTTCTAAGTGGACACGATAACACAAATACCCTCTACATGTCAAGTCGAAATTGACGGGTATAATCTTGACACCATTCTCCATCATCTGATATAATCGGCGCGAAATTCATTTGGGGTGAGCGTACGTCAAGTGCTATGACTAGCAAACCGCTATCCGTAATGGGAGAAATAGATGTCACAACCGGAACAGATTCGTATTGGTCACAGCCCCGATTCTGATGATGCTTTTATGTTCTATGCTATTGCTAACGGGCTGATACCGACCGATGGTTTTGAGATTGTCCAAGTTGCCGAGGACATTGAGAGTTTGAACAAGCGGGCAGTCAACGGGGAGTTGGAGGTGACAGCAATATCGGTTCATGCCTACGCCTACGTTGCTAATCACTATGCGCTGATGCCGTGTGGTGCGAGCATCGGTGATCGGTATGGTCCGCTCGTTGTATCCAAAGAGCCGATGCAGCGGGAAGACCTTGCGGGAAAAAAAATCGCAATACCCGGTGAGATGACGACCGCTTACCTGACGTTACGCCTTTGTCAACCCGACTTCGAGCCTGAGGTTGTCCAATTTGATCAGATCTTGCCGTATGTTCAGGAGGGCAATGCAGAGGTGGGGTTAATTATCCACGAAGGACAGCTAACCTATGGTCAGGCAGGGCTGCATAAAGTGGTCGATCTGGGGGAATGGTGGCATGAGGAAACCGGATTGCCACTGCCGCTTGGAGCGAATGCCATCCGTCGAGATCTCGGTGCGGAAAAGATCCGCCGCATTACTTCACTCATCAAGCGTAGTATTCAGTATTCGCTAGAGCATCGAGAGAGCGGCTTGGCTTACGCCATGAACTATGCGCGTGATATGGAGACGGAACTGGCAGACCGATTCGTCGGGATGTATGTGAACGACTACACGCTTGACTACGGTGAAAAGGGCAGGGCAGGAGTCAGAGAATTGATGGAGCGAGGATATAGATCCGGAGTTATTCCGCATCAGGTCGATGTTGAGTTTGCGACGGGATAGTCCCTTGGAGGTAGGTCAATATGAAAAATACCAAATTGGATATACCCACTCAGCCCAAGATTGATCCCTTCTTTGAGGAAATGGGCGTCTATATTATCAATGACGACGTTTGTAAACCCGATCTGTTTGCAGGCGAGTTTATTGACCTGATTGTTACATCCCCGCCGTACAATGTCGGCATTGATTACGACTCCAATGATGATATGATAGGCTATGAGGCTTATCTCGATTTTAGTAGAGAATGGATACAAAATTGCTATGAATGGAGTAAGCCACACGCTCGCTTCCTTCTGAACATTCCGCTTGATAAGAACAAGGGTGGGCATAGAAGCGTTGGTGCTGACCTCACGAGAATTGCACAGGCGGTGGGTTGGCAATACCACGCTACAATTGTCTGGAATGAAGGCAATATCTCTCGCCGAACTGCATGGGGATCTTGGATGTCCGCATCCGCGCCTTATGTCATTGCTCCTGTTGAGTTGATTGTCATTTTGTATAAGGACTCTTGGAAAAAGCAGCTCGGCAGCAAAGAATCAGACATCTCACGTGATGAATTTATGGCGTGGACAAATGGGCTATGGACATTTAACGGAGAGAGTAAAAAACGGGTGGGACACCCCGCACCCTTTCCACGGGAATTGCCGTATCGCTGTATCAAGTTATTTAGCTACGTTGGGGACGTTGTATTCGATCCATTTTTGGGGAGTGGTACCACCTTAATTGAAGCACAGAATAACAACCGGTTTGGCGTTGGTGTTGAAATTGACAGAGGCTATTGCGAATTGGCTCAAAAGCGGATAATGAATAGTCGGAGTTTGTTTGGAACACCTGATCAAGATAGTCTCGCGCCTCCTACCGTAGTTCCTGTTCCCACGCGAGGGGAGCATGGTTGAGCGAGCCGGGGTTTTTCAGTTTTCCAAGCCGATTAGACATCAACCGCGATACGTTGTCCGATACCCGTCAGTAAACGTCCACCGTCAACGACAAACGCACTTCCCGTAACAAATGACGCATCATCGGATGCCAGATAAGCGACAGCTTTGGCGGTGTCCTCAGGTTCACCTGCCCGTCCAATTGGTAACTCCGCTGCCCATCGGTCAAGTGTACTTTGTCGGTCGGTGTCGGAGGAAACGATCATCGGTGTCGCCGTTGGACCGGGACAGACCGCATTGACGCGAATGTTGTGTTTTGCGAAATCGAGAGCCATACATTGCGTTAGCAGGATAATGGCTGCTTTCGATGCGCCGTAGACCGAATAACCACCGCCGCCGGATATACCGGCTGTGGAAGCCGTGTTGATTATCACTCCACCCGTTTGTTGCATTGCGGGGATAGCGTATCTGGAGACGAGGTAGACACTTTTTAGGTTAATGTCGATGCACCGATCCCAATCGGCTTCTGGTATTGTGGTCACGTCGCCGACCACTAGAATCCCAGCGTTATTGTGCAGGATGTCTAACTGACCGCGTTGGCGGAGGGTTTCTTGGATGAGATGGTCTGCCTCTTTCGCTTTTGAAACGTCAGCTTGGACAAAACATATTTCAGTTTGGGTTTCTTGACCGATTTGCTCGGCAGCGGTTTGACCATCAGGATTTATATCAGCGATGACGACATTTGCCCCTTCGGAGGCAAACTGTTTGGCAGTTGCTTTTCCAATCCCTGAAGCCCCGCCTGTTACGATAACCGATTTTCCTTGAAATCTCATCTGTTCTCCCTGTCCTCATTGAGTCTATTATAGTGAATTGTAAAAATAAAGAGACATTAAAAATAGATAGTTTTTTGTACCATCCCGATTTTATCGGGATGATCCCAAGCCGCAAACTAACAGTTTGCGCTACAATGTCTAGTTAATTCTAAAATCTACTATAAATACGGGGCAATTGTATCTTACTTTGAAAGTCAAGTCAACTCTCCTGACATCTAGGGTCATTTAGTGAGGTATCGGGATTCGGAGATCCCTCCTACAGAAGAGCTAAGTACCCTTACCTTACGATTTGTAATTCTTTTTGGTTCATGTAAAAAGTAAAGTGCAAAGTAATCAGAGAAACCGAGTTTTGAAGAAAAAACTCGGTTTCTGTTGCACGCTTTCTTAATATGAGCCTTCTTTTTATATCATCAATGGACACCTAGAAAGTGGGTTTCATAAATGAAGATTGGCATCGTTGGATTACCTTACGTTGGAAAAACTACCCTGTTCAATGCGCTGACACAATCCGAAGCGGAAACGGGGACTTACACTGCCAAAAAGGGTGCGAATGTCGGTTCGGTGAAAGTGCCGGACGAGCGGTTGACAGCGTTGGCGGAGGTATTCAGTCCGCAACGGGTGACTCCAACAAGCATTGATTATATGGATATCGCCGGCGTTTCCAAGGGGGATATTGTGCTGGAGGGGTTGGAAACGGGGGCAATCGCTGAACTCCGTGAGGTTGACGCGCTTGCACATGTGGTGCGTGTATTCGAGGATGACACTGTACCGCACGTTGACGGCAGTGTGAATCCAATGCGGGATATCGAGACGATCGACATCGAACTCGCCTTCGCGGATCTGGGAATTATTAGCAACCGATTAGATCGGCTTGACCGGGAATTGCGGACACAGAAAATTCCAGTGCTAGAGCATGAACGCTCGGTGTTAGACCGATGTAAAAACGCGCTGGAAGGGGGCACTGCTATACGAGAGCTGCGACTTTCCCCTGAAGATGAGCGGACGATACGTGGTTACGGATTCTTGACACAAAAACCGTTGTTGTTGGTTCTTAATATTGGGGAGGATGAGTTGCAGAGGGCAGACGAAATAGGGACTGGACTCGAAGTGTCCGATCGACAAATTGAGATAATCACACTTTCCGCCAGTTTGGAGATGGAGCTTGGGCGGCTGGACACGGAGGATGCGGAAATTTTCCGTGTTGACATGGGACTCGACGAATCTGCTCTGGCGCGAGTGATTGATGTTTCGTACCGCACCCTCGGACTAGTAACGTTCTTCACTGTTGTTTCCGATGAGTTGCGGGCTTGGACACTCAAAAGTGGGATGACCGCGCTTGACGCGGCGGCAGCGATCCATACGGACATGGCGCGGGGGTTTATCCGTGCAGAGGCCATTCACTGGGCGGATCTGGTGGATTGCGGCGGATTAGCAGAAGCGAGGGATAGTGGACTACTACGGCTTGAAGGGAAGGATTACCTTGTATCGGATGGCGATGTCCTGACGATACGGTTTAACGTGTAGCGGTCAGGACTCTTTGACATATACGACGCCCTCTTCTACTTTGACTGGCAGCTTCTCCATTGGTCGAGGCGGTGGACCCGCCACGACGTTTCCTGAACTGTCGAAGACTGCACCGTGGCACGGGCAGAAGAACTGATCTTTGCCCTCATCCCATCGCACAAGGCAGCCGAGATGAGAACAGACTCGCGAAAAAACCACGAAATTCCCGTCCCCCTGATCTGTCACGTAGACAGACCGTTTCTTGTTGGTCTCAACCCACCCATCTTTGGTGTTAAAGGTGTAGTTGATTTTCTTATAGCGACTTCCCTTTAGCAGATCAGCAATGCCGAGATCTACCCACTTTTTTGATGCTTTCTTGAAAGCAGGTGAGATGGCGAATCCTATCAGTGGGATACCCATTGCTAGACTGATTAGACCGCCGATGGCTGCCATACAAACCTTAACAAACGTGCGTCGCTTCTGCCCTTCCTCTGGGACGTTTGTCATGTCAATTCCTCCTAATTTATAACCTAAGTTGCTAGTCAGCTCCTAGGTTGAGTTGTCACATAAAGTTTGTACGCCTGACGCACAAGTTTCGTTGATTTTGTAGCGGGGAATGGATCGCAGATTGGGCAATCTGCGCCACGATTAGCAATATTTGCACTACAATTACTATTTTATGACATAACCCAAGTTGTTAGAGTCAGAGAGAAACCGAGTTTTGAAGAAAAAACTCGGTTTATAGTGCTTGGTTTATCAACTAGCAACTTGCGTTAATTTATAGTAAATGCTAAACATAAATAGACACTCTTGCTCCCCAGTAGGTGCCGTGGTGGGTTGAATCGGCTTGTCCCGATTCTCGGGATCCCGATAAATCGGGATTGGAAACAGCGCCTACCAATTTGGAGTGTCCCCTTAATTCTAAGATCTACTATAAGTCTTCATCTAGGTTAATCTCTTCCACACTGAAACGAAGATGTGCCTTGTCGGCTATATCAATAATTCCTTGCCACTGCTTACGGGTTTTCTCAGAGATACCTTCCGCGTCGAGGGTTTGGGCAAATTCTCGGATAGCCTTTTGGAACTGTTGCTGAAGGTAGGCGTATTCCTCCGTGTTGTTTGGGTTCTTCGGTGGTTCAAAATAGTCGATGAATTCGGTGTGCTTCCGAAGCCGTTTTGCTGCCTGCACTGCCGCTGCTTTATCAGTTTCCTTTGATTCTGTCCCCTTATCGAAGTACGCCCGGATAAGATCATATTCGTCTTTCATCATCATCATAATCTCTTTTAGATCTTCCGGTTCGATCATTTCGGACGCGTCTTCTTCAGCCTTTTCGGGTCTTTTCAGGAATAGAGCATAACTGATAGCAAGCGTTTTTTTTGGCATGAGTGCGACGGCTTGAGAGGCTGCCTGTTCACCGTCAATTGGTTCAATATCTTCACCGACTATGAACTCGTGCTCGATTCCTTTGCCATTAAACTGTTTGAGGAATGTGTCGTTGGCAAGACTAGCAGCTTCGCTATGCTTATGTATTTCAACTTTGACTACCTTTCCCGCCATATCGAGTCCTACGCCACCGCTGATGACACCATTTGGTCCTTTGACGGCTACAAGAAGAGCTAGCCCAATTGGCTTGTTATTCTCATTCACAGCGATGTAAAATGTGGGTTTAAGGTCTTCAGGACGCAGCGATGCTCCTAGTTCCTCTTCGATGGGAGCGGCTTTTTCGGGTGTTAATGCTGCCTTCTTTTCCACGAAGGTTTTCGCATTCGGAAAGATGGACGCTAATTTCTCACTGGGCAGGGGTGTTTCTTCAGCCCATGCGCAAGTGAACAAGATCGTAATTAACATACTTAAAAAAGCGATTCGGCAAGATGTAATGGCTTGGAGGTTCATCGATTTTTCTCCTTGCAAACTATTTTGACATCAGTATAACTGCCACAGATAGCCGCTGTCAAGAGAATCAGGGGAAGGTAGCGACGAGTATAGTTCATTAGTTCAATGGTTCATTGGCTGTGATTGTTGGGTTTCACTCTCACTACCTATAAAAACATAGTATTGACAGGCAGAAATTCTACCCTCTTTGATAACGAGGTGTTTTCAACCGTTCAACCCAACCTACGATACTATACACCTGTAGGTCTGCTAGGGCTTTAGCACACAGCACAGTCCCAATAAGATCGGTATCGTAGGGAACAACGATCGTTGTTCCCTACAACTTATTGGAGGCAAATGTCGAGATGTGAATCTCGACTTACTGTGTACCTTTATTTCTAAACTGCGGTCCTATTTATCCTAGATCCCGGCGTAGCTCCTCTGCGGAGGCAACGTCAGCAACTGTGCCCGGGGGATGTTTGTACCACCCCGGATCGTCATAGCTAGTCAGATGTTCTCGGACTTTTAGAATAGTAAACATGCCACCCATTGTGATGTAATCGAACGGTCCGCGTGCGCCGACCATGGGGATGCTGTTTTCTGGCACCGCCATATGTCCTGCTTCGACATGAACACCGTGTTCTCCCATGCCGTGCTCTCCCATCATCATATATGCAGGCAGCAGTTTACGCACCTTTTGATCGAACGCTTCTTTCCTGATTCCTACTACATTTGGAAAATCGTGTCCCATCTGATTCATAACGTGGTGGGTCATGTGACAGTGCACCGCCCAGTCACCCGGTTCGCTTGCGATAAACTCGATATCCTGCGTGTCACCGACAGGAACAAAGAGGGTGCTGCCCGGATGCTGCGCGGCAACTGGGATACTACCGCCGTTAGTTGCAGTATTCTTGAAGTAATGACCGTGGAGATGAATCGAATGATGATCCATCGCCGAGAGATTACCGAAGCGCATCCGCACCCGATCGCCCATCTTGACGACTAACGGCTCCGTACCGGGATAGCATTTTGCGTTCATTGTCAGAACGTTAAAATCGTTCATCTCGTTGGGATTGGGGGTGGATGTTCCGGGATCAATCCGCCACTCACTCAACATAATAGCGAAGTCCCGATCTACCTTGTAATCGGCTGATGCTTTTCTTGGATGGAAAACGACCATACCCATCATGCCCATCGCCATCTGCGTCATTTCGTCGTGGTGTGAGTGGTACATATAGGTTCCCGATTGGCGCACCGTCCACTCATATTTGAAGGTTTCGCCCGGTTGGATAGCGCGCTGGGTTAGCCCTCCGACACCGTCCATCCCGTTTGGAAGAAATATACCGTGCCAGTGGACAGAGGTGGGAGCTTTGAGCTTGTTGGTTACATAGACACGAATGCGTTCCCCCTCCACTGCTTCAATCGTGGGACCGTGAACTTTTCCATTGTACCCCCAGCACTTCGCTTTCAAACCGGATGCGAAGGTGTGCCACACCTCTTCAGCAACCAAGTGAAAGACTTTAACGCCGTCAACAATCTTCCACGATAAAGACGAAATGTTGGGCGTAATGACCGGCGTGTAGTCCTTACCGGGCAACCCTGGTGCTAACGCTGGTCGTTGTACGTCTCCTGAGTAAGAATTCTCCCATTGGGATTCTGCCGCGCTGGCTTTAGCTGCTCCTAGAGCGACGGCACTGCCAACTAGTGCCCCTGTCTTCAGCATATCTCTCCGATTCATCTTAATGTCCTCCTCCCATGCCTGCGCTGTTTGAGTGTTTAGGCGTGCTAGCGCCTTGTGACAAGGATGCATCTTGTCCATCCGCGACCAACCTACCGCTGAGAATCTGATCGAACGCCACGCGTGACACATGATAGTTGTAGAGTGCTTGAATGTAATCTCGACCGGCATCAATCTGTTGCTGTTTTGCCAGTAACAGGCGTGGTGTGCCAACCTGCATTGCATTGTACTGTAGTTGCACCTGTTCGAGAATTTTCTCTTGGAGTGGAAGTATCTCATTCTGATAAGAGAGTGCGGTCTGTTGAGCAGCTTGCAAGCGACGTTGTGCTGCGCGAACCGCAGAGCGAATCTCAACCGCTAGGGCGTAGTATTCCTCCTGTCGTCGGCGTAGTTCCGCCGCTGCCGCCGCTCGTTGTCCCTGTTTACGATCAAACAGTGGGATTTCAAATCCAAGTACGGGACCCGCTGACCATACGCCTGCTTCCTGCTCAAGTTCCGCACCGATGTCCAAGTGTGGCACAAGCGACATTGCTTTTGCCACGCCGAGTTGTCGTCCTATGGAGATAATCTCTCCTTGCGCGATGGCGAGATCTATGCTGTTTTCTACCGCAACCACTTCAACCTTATCTGGTTCGATAGCCGGTTCGATTGGGATATCCGGCAATCGAGTTTCAAGTGTCCAAGCCGTTTTCTCACCCCACAATCCCATTAACCGGTTGAGTTGTTCGCGGCTGTCTACAAGGGAAACTTCTGCGTCGGCGAGCCCTAGCTTTGCCCGTTTGTAAAGTGTTTGTTGTAGCAGCAGATCCAGTTTTGGGATATTTCCAGCTTCGTGAAGTTGGCGAGCAAAATCATATCCCGTTTCGGTCGCTAGAACAATCTGCCGGAACATCTCCAACATCTGTTTGTCAGCCTGGACACGATAAAACGCCGTGCGTGTCTGCCCCGATAGGTCCATCACGGCAGCTGTCACACGGAGTTTTGCTGTTTCGAACTCCGATTTTGCAGCTGATTTTCGCATCGAACCATACAGAAACGACAGGAAATCCATCTCAATCTGAAATACATAGTGGTCATGAGCGGGGTGTGCTGTATCTGGATCTTGGGGCAGCCCAAAGGTTGCGTCTCCATGGACAGCAGGATTCGCTGGTGAACCCGCCTCAACGACAGCGGCGTATGCGATACCTAGATCTTCGTAGGTTGCTTGTAGACGACGGTTATGCAACAGCGCAATCTGGACGGCAGTATCGGCTTCTAGCGGTCTATCTAACAATTCCTGAACCATCTGTTCTATTTCATCAACCGAAGCTGTGTTCGCATTCCAATGAATGGGAACACCCATGCGTTCATCTACCTGCTGCTGGACTTCGTTGAAAGCCATCTCCTTCGATACACCGGCGCAACCGGTTAGGGTGAAAAGCGCCGCGAAAAGTAACGCGGCGCATGTCATTTTTTTGCTCATTTTTCAAACTCCTCCCTTGTGTTAATGACTATGTTTGTGCGATTCCATGTCCTTCGCGCCAGACATATCAGTGCTTGAGACAGAAGACATCTGCGTTTTTACACTATGGCATCTGAGCATCGCGCTTCCGAAATACGGGTTACGAACCGGTGCGTCCGTTTGCATCCAAATCCCAGCTTCAGGGACATCGGGTGCCATCCCGCACACGTAGCTATAGATGGGCTTATCGTAACCTGTTGGAACTCCCATAGCAGCGATAAAATGCTTAAAACTATCGCTCAGTGAGCCGTAGGCGATTCGCGCAGATTTGATATCTGAGCTGTCGGCAAGTTGATGTCCGGTATCGTGGATCATTTGGACATGGGATTCGTGAGCAGCCCATAATTCCGCAGGGGCTTGGTCCTCGACAATGTGGAAAGCCTCGATCATCGCATGAGCTTTTGCATTTACCTCTTCCATCGTGTCGGCTGCCAGTTGCTCCCCAATAACGAGATATGCGTCAAGCGTTGCCATCAATGCTTCCATGCCGTCAGGTGAGAGTTCGGTGCTGCTATGAACGGCATCCCCTTCGTGCATCTCTGACATTGGCATATTGTGATGGTTGGCAGATGTTCCTTGTTGGGCATTGGGATTTGCTGGATGGTCATGTGAGCTAGTCAGGTCAACGGTTTTGCTACCGCAACCGATAGTTACTAGCAAGAATACAACGGTGAGTATGGGTAGTGTTCGATTGTATTGGTCAAAAACTTTGGATAGCATGAGAATAACCTCCGTTATAAAAAATATGATTATGGCTAGGTCGGTGATGTTGCATAATTGGCGCACAGATACACCGACCGATCAATACATTTCAGATATGGAAAAAAGGTGTATAGGAAAATTAGGCGAGAGAAAACGGAGGTGCTCTAGGGGAAAGCTGCGAGACGGGCGGATCTGTATAAGGCTTGTAGGGAAGTTGAAGATAAGCGGTGAAAGCGACAGAGCCAGAAAAGATCGTAGGCGTTGTCGGGATTAGGAGGGCAACTAAGTATGTGTTCTTTTGTACTTGTGAGGGAAGTTGGGGTTCGCTCGCTCCAAGTGAGTCCCACTGGTTGAGACAACAATGTCCTGCCTCATCCGCATGATTTTCGTAAGGGGTGGGTAGTTTATTTTCTGGCTGGCAACAAGCAGACAGGTTCGTTTCATCAACAGTCTGTGAGCCAATTCGATGTTGCTGGTGACCTGCAAACTTATTAGACGCGGTGTCCCCACCTGCCTCCGGAATTACTGCACACTGTACAGGACAGATGAAGTAGATCGAAGCTAGTGATAGTAAGAAAAGTGCGCCAAGGTTTTTTAATTTCATTATATTGCTACTTCCCACGCGCTAGTATGTGTGTGCAGCGGGAAAAATTGTTGTATATTCGCAGAACTTGCCGAAGGTTCTTGCTGTTTACATATATTCTTCTTCATCATCCTCAGCGGGGTAGATGTTGACCTCCGATAATGAGATTGATTCGCCTACATAGAAAGTCAGCCAATTTCCGACTAATTCAACAGACATCATCTCATCATCTTCAGTGGTGTATTCGTGCAGTTTTGCATCGAATGTTTCCATCTCTAGGAGATTTACGATAGTCAATTCTGCCGGCACAATCTCCTGCCGCAGATATTCAACAGAGATTTCTGCATCTTCGTCGTCAGGATCGGGATAATGCAGCGTGATTATATCGGGAAGATCGTCGGATAGCTCCTCTTCGCCGTCGATGATCCATCGGGAGATTTCATATTCGTTTGTACCGCCGATCTGATCTACCCCCAAAACCACTACTTCATCTTCATCCTCAAGACGATACATATAGCGCAGTAAGCTTTGGCCTTCATACTTTTTCCGTTCAGTCAACTCAAACGTTCGGGAAGCCGCATCACTAATCTCAAACGTGATAGGATCAGATAGTTCAATCATGCTTCCGAGCGGAATATCCAACAATTCGTGCCGTTTCGGTTTTTCTTCTCTTGATTTGCGGCGGAATAGTCCCATTGCCTCTACCTCTACTCAATACTGTAAAACGAGTGACTCGACGATTTAGTTTATGCGTTATGATGTTTTTCCAACGGCAGCGTGGCGTACCATGCTGCACTCCGAGCCGAGTTAGAAGTACCCTTTATTGTACATTATCAAAACAACGACGCCAATAATTAGGAGGCTGCCGAAAACAAGAACAAACCAGGTGCCTCCAGAGGTTTTCTTCTGAACAACAATCTTTTGGGATTGTGCTTGCGCTTGGGATTGTGTTTGCGCTCCCGCTGTTGATGCGGCTTGGCTGTCGCTGGCTAAGACAATGCTGCGGAGTGTCTCTTCGTCCGGAAGTTCCTCAACCGTCACTGTTTCTTCGGCATTCTCTCCATAAAATTTGTCGGCATTCTTATCGACATGCGACTCAATGTAGTCCTCGTCTCGGTTTGTACCCGGATCGACATAGCGCGAATCCGGCTTGATGCCTTGGCTGTCATAGTACGCTCGCCACTTTTCGTATTCCATTTGTCGCTCATGTGACCAATGTGATCTATCGTAATTCGGATGGTGGTAGTACCACATCCAACTGTGGCGGAGCCGGTGGTTATAGTAATCGTGGAAGTAAATACCCGAAATCATATTTGCAAATACCATACTTGCGGTTAGGCTATAGATGGAGTAACCCGCCATTGGATAGTACATACCGAAATTGTTCACAGTAATTGGGGACTGCGCTTGACGTGCCTCACGGCGTGCTCGGGCTGTGTCTCGGTTTGCGGTTCTGACCTGACGTTTTAGGCTGCGATTTTCTGCTTTGAGGTTTCGGGTTTGCTGTCGCTGTTGGGTGCGCATTGACCGCTTTTGGCCGCTCGTCATGTTTCTTGTGGAGACGGCGGAGCTGGTCCTCGCACCGCTCCTTGCGGTCTGTTTTTGTCGTACCGCGCTGCTTGTCCGCGCTGTGCTCGCTCGTGATGAACCAACGGCGCTACTGCTACCGTAGCTTCTGCTAGTGCTTGCTCTAGCCGTTCGGGAACTTGTGCGTACTGATGAACTACTGCTTCGGGTTGATCTTGTATAACTTCTACTACTGCTGTAGCTTCTGCTACCGTAGCTTCTTCCACTAGATCTGAAGCCTTTTGAAAAAACATCAGAGCCTATGCTGAACGCGAATAAAACGAGGACCGCTACAATCGACACTTTTTGGAAAGGGCGTCTCATATTAACTGCCTCCTTGGAAAGTTGGGGTGGACTCGCTTATCTTATTGTACACTTTTCTCCCTGTAGAAGTTCTCTACGCATGGGAATTAGCGAAAAATTGATGTCCCCAGAATTTGCTTGACAAACGATAGCACGTGAATTATTATTACAATCAGGATGTGCCTGTAGCTCAACTGGATAGAGCGTCAGCCTCCGGAGCTGAAGGTTGGGCGTTCGAGTCGCCCCAGGCACGCCAACCTACCTTATTTCTTTTTCTCTTCCATAACTTCTGGCGTGAAATTGCGATCAATTTACATTTCCAATGGGAAAATTATACTTTCTATTCGTGTTCCTGTCAATGATGATTTCTACCGTGACCCTCCATGTTTTTTTTATGTCTTTACCAGACACTAACAAGCTGCTCCGATTTTGCCGCTATCGTCAAGCTACAGAATTTTCTTGTGGCGAAATCCTAGTCTTTCGCTCGTTTTGTGGATATCTAAAACTGTCCCTGTTATCAACGTATACGAACCATTTTTTTGCTTGTATTATTATTACTGGTGTGATACTTTATCGCACATCCAATTGGTATAATAACCTCAAACTTTCACGTTTTACACATCACATTTCAGGTCTGCTGTAATGCTGCGGCAGGTAGCATATCCGTTGTCGTAGCATACGGAAGACAAAGGAGGCCTATATGAGTCTTGATGTTCGATCTCCAAAATTATTAGATCTAATTGATGCCAACGCAGAACTAGAACAGCTTGGAACAGGTTGTGAGTTTACAGAAGGACCTGTCTGGCATGCCGAAGGTAGGTTTCTGTTGTTCAGCGACATTCCTGCAAACCAGATGAAAAAATGGACAGCGGAGGAAGGTATCACGAATTTCCGTGTTCCTTCGGGTAAATCCAACGGCTTGACCTACGACAAGCAGGGCAGGCTTGTAACATGTGAACATGCCAATCGGCGAGTTTCGCGGACCGAAGCTGATGGGACCGTGGTTACGATTGCATCACATTATGAGGGCAAGCGGTTGAACAGTCCGAATGATGTAATTGTAAAATCGGATGGCAGCATCTATTTCTCCGATCCGCCCTACGGCCTGACAGCCGATTATGGTGTCGAAGGAGAGCAAGATCTCGATTTTCAAGGTGTCTACCGACTTTCCCCCGATGGCCAGACGTTGACGCTGTTGGTTGATGATTTTGATCGCCCGAATGGTCTCTGCTTTTCGCCAGACGAGTCAATTCTTTATATTGATGATACTGAACGTCTGCACATCCGCGCATTTGATGTTCAAGCAGATGGTACAATCGCGAACGGTCGAATCTTTGCCGAAGAAGAAGGCGACGATGGCGTACCCGATGGTATGAAAATTGACGCACATGGAAATATCTATCTCACCGGTCCAGGCGGTATTTGGATTTTTGACACGTCTGGGGAGCATCTTGGTGTCCTTCAAACTCCTGAACGAGCTGCTAATCTCGGTTGGGGTGGCGATGACTGGAGCACACTGTTCATTACGGCAAGCACTTCGCTTTATAGTATCCAGTGCAAGGTTTCGGGAATCCCTGTTCCATAAACTCTGTGATTGGTTGAGGAGGCGAGAAAGATGAAAAAGTTGACGCGTTTATTGATTCTGATTGCTGTCCTTTCTGTTTTGATACTCAGTATAAATACACCTATAAGCCCACAGATGGGTATGAAGCCCGATCCGATTGGGGAGGAGGGGAATAAGATGGATATGAAGATTTGGAAAATCGCACTATTGATGAGCGATATGGAAAAAGCGGAAGATCTATATGTCAACAAGTTGGGTCTTAAGGTAGTAGACCGTCTAGATCTCGGTGAAATTGGCGAGGCAATTTTCTTGGATGCGGGTAACGTGAATCTAGAACTCATCCCTGCTGCTGCATTTGAGGGAGTCGAAGGCTTAGATCGTCCCGGCGTACATCACATTTCGTTCAAATCTGATGATGTTGAGGGTGGCACGGAAGTGCTCCGCGCAAAAGGTATTGGTGTCAAAAAGGAACCTTTCCAGCCGCTTGAAGGCATGACGCTTGCCTTCTTCGACGGACTTGATGGGGTCAGTCTGCAACTATACCGCCACGATAAGGGAGAGGAATAGGGGTTGGCATAGACCTTACGCCGATTGAGAACCTAAAATGGGAAGACGGGAAAATTGCAATCTGTCTCGTCTTCTCGTTCTCTCGTTTTCTCGCTTTCTCCCCTTCTTTCTTCCTGATAAGCAACTTTATTGCAGATTGGCATACTCATGAAAGTTAGAATTAAACGTCTTGATAAAGACCTGCCACTGCCACAGTATGAAACGGACGGTTCCGTTGGTTTCGATCTGTTGTGTCGTGAATCGGTGACCATCGCGCCTCAGACGGTGGCGTTGATTCCAGGAAACGTCATCATCGAAACGCCGCCGGGGTATATGTTGATGGTAACGTTGCGCAGCAGCACGCCTCGCAAGCTGGGACTGCTGATCCCGCACGGTGTTGGTATTATTGATCAGGACTACAGCGGCGAGGGCGACGAGATTCAGATCCAGATCTATAATTTCACAGACCAACCCGTTACCGTCGAGCGCGGCGATAGGATTGCACAAGGGATCTTTGTGAGAGTGGATACCGCCGAATGGTCAGAGGTGTCAGAAATGCAATCAGAGACACGCGGTGGGTTTGGCAGCACAGACAACAAGAATTGATTGAAAGCGACTGAAGTTGTATCTTTGAAACCCAGTTTCATTGGAAGGGCTAGCAATGAAGCAATATTTGGATGCGTTGGAACAGATTGTAGAGACAGGAGTAGACCGTAGTGGACGTAACGGTTCCACCCGTGCACTGTTTGGAATGCAGATGCGGTATGACATGGCAGATGGTTTTCCCGCTGTCACGACCAAAAAGCTGGCGTTTAAGGTCATGAAAGCCGAACTTCTCGGTTTTTTGAGAGCCTACTCCGATGTCAAGGATTTTCAGACGTTGGGTTGTCATGTCTGGGATGCGAATGCTGATGCGGATTACTGGAAACCAAGGGCGCAGTTTGAGGGCGATCTCGGACGGATTTATGGCGTGCAGTGGCGGTCTTGGCAGGCACCCAACGGACAAATTGTAGATCAACTTGCCAACGCTATTGAAGGGATTAAAACGCAGCCTCACAGTCGTCGCCATGTCGTAACAGCTTGGAATCCGGGTGAGTTGGATCAGATGGCGCTTGAGCCGTGTCCTACGCTTTTCCAATTTTTTGTGGCTGAAGGGAAGCTATCACTCCATCTGTATCAGCGGAGTTGTGATATGTTTCTCGGTGTGCCATTCAATATCGCCTCATACTCCCTGCTGCTGCACATGGTCGCACAGGTAACGGACTTAGTGCCGGGGGAGTTCATCCACACCTTGGGCGATGCACATATCTACCATCTCCATTTTGAACAGGTGGAAACACAGCTGCAGCGGGAACCGCTTGAACTGCCAGAGCTTTACTTGAACCCGATGGTAAAATCGATTGACGATTTCAAGATGCAGGACATCAAGCTGCACAACTACAAACACCACGGCACGATTAAAGCACCAATGGCTGTATGAAAGAGTGTACAGATGATTATCTCCATCATTGCGGGCATGGACAAAAATCGCCTGATTGGTCAAGGTAACCGGTTGCCTTGGAGATTGCCCGCCGATATGAAGCACTTCCGGCGCCATACACTAGGCAAGCCTGTGTTGATGGGACGTAAAACGTTTGAATCTATTGGCAAGCCGTTGCCGAAGCGCACGAATATCATACTGACGCACGGCCACGATTACCAAGCAGATGGCTGCGTTGTGACCCACTCCATCGAAGAAGCATTGGATACGGCTAGTGGCTGCGAAGAAATCATGGTAATCGGAGGGGCGTCGATTTACAAACTATTCTTGCCGAGAGCAGATCGGCTCTATTTGACATACATCCACGATTGTTTTGAAGGCGATGTTTACTTCCCGTCATTTGATCTTGCTGACTGGCAGGAAGTCAAACGGGTTGACTATCAGTCGGACGAAACAAACCCGCATCCATATAGTTTTCTCTTCCTGCACAGAAGGAGTGAAGATGCCCAATAATCGGTTAAAGCTCTGTATGCTCTCCGGCTCTTTCGAGTACGACTCAGAAACATCTCTCGCCATTTTCCAAGATTATATTGAGAAAAATTACCCTGTCCGAGCAACGCAAATCATTTATCAGAATGAAGACGATGAACAATCCCTCGAACCGTTGCAAGATACGGATGTACTGTTGGTCTTCACGCGGCGGCTCAACACCACAGGCGAAGAACTTGATCGCTTCAAAGCGTACTGTGACGCAGGTAAACCCATCGTAGGGGTACGGACAGCGAGTCACGCTTATCAAAATTGGCTGGACTTTGATAAAGCGGTTCTCGGTGGGGACTATCAAGGGCATTACGGTGCTGGTCCCGTTACATATGCCGAAATCAATCCAGACGCAAGAGACCATCCCATCTTACAGGGCATCTCAAACTTCGACTCCTATGGCAGCCTTTACAAAAATCCCTCCATTACAACCGATACTACATTACTATTGACAGGAAAAGCGGAGGAACACGCGGAGCCAATAGCATGGACACGTATCCATCGCGGGGGGCGTGTTTTCTACACTTCGCTCGGTCATCAGAGAGATTTTGAGGTGGAGATGTTTTTGCGCTTGCTTGCGAATGCGGTGCTTTGGGCGGGTGGTCAGTTGAATACGATGTAATGCACAGCCAATACTGACAGGACTTACGCACTTTAGATGGTAGTTGCCCGATTTATCGGGCGTATCGGGGCAGGTCCCGATTTATCGGGATCCTCGCTTCGCGGGAGATGCCCCTCCCACACCCCCCTCAGTCCCCCCGCAAGCAGGGGGAAGGGCTTTGACCGCTCGGCTGCGTAAGTCCTAACTGATAAATATCTTGACGAATAGCGAGAGCAATCGCTGCACAGAACCAAATCGCAGCTAACGAAGGCAAAACCTATGGAAAAGATTGATTACAGAGACTTTGACCGTGACATCTGGGAAAAGGAGTTGGAGGATTTCGTACCTGCCATCGTCTACGACATGCACACCCACATGTGGTCTGAAGCGCACAAGGGCACGCTGACCGGCCCACCCACTGGACTCCGTTGGGAGATTGATTATCAAGATCATCTGGCGTGGGCGGCGAAGTTGTATCCGGGGCGCGAGATGCACTACCTAGTTTTAGGTACGCCGATGCCGGGCATGGATGCAGAGGGACACAACGACTGGCTGGCGGCGGAGATGTCAGCCGATCCGCAATCAGAAATAAACATGATGGTCACGCCGGATATGACACCGGCCTATGTCGCAGCACAAGTCAAAAAGCATGACTTCTTTGGATTAAAGCCGTATCGCACATTCGCCCCAGATCCGGCAAACGCCCGTATTCAGGATTTCCTACCTGAGTCTTTTATTGAGATCGCACACGACCTAGGACTGGCGATCACGATGCACCTTGCCAAGAAAACGGGACCGGCTGATCCAGAGAATATAAGGGATTTGCAATACTACACGAAACGGTATCCGGGAGCCCAATGGATTCTTGCACATTGTGCCCGCGCTTTTAATGCGTTCATGATGGAAGAGGCAATCCATATCCTCAAAGAGATGCCGAATATCTGGTACGATACATCAGCGGTGAACGACATCTACTCGCACTTTCTATTGATGAAACATGAAGACCGCAAACGGGTTATGTTCGGTTCGGATAATATCGTGGCGGGGTGTGCCCGTGGGAAATACATCACGTATGGTCGGGCTTGGGAGTATTATGGCGGTTTTGCAGATTTGCCGCATTGTGATCCGACTCCCACGTTTGTGATTTATGAACAGCTACGCCAAGAGCGACAGGTGGCCGATATGCTTGGCTTGACGCCGGCTGAGATTGAAGATCATTTTTCTGGAAATGCGATACGATTCATCAAGCGGGTGAGAGCGGGACGTTAATAGGGAAAGGAAGAGAATCGATGAAAAAAACGCCACTTTATGAAACCCATCAGGCACTTGGGGTAACGTTTACAGAGTGCTATAAAGATTGGCAACTGGTTGGACACTTTACCGATCCGTTCCAAGAACATCATGCTGTGAGACAGGGTGTCGGTATTGTAGACCTCTCGCATCGCGGTAGGCTGCGACTGACGGGAAGTGATCGAGCAGCATACCTCCACCGCATCATCTCTAACGATGTTGAGGGGCTATCAGTTGGAGAGGGAAATTATGCAACCATTCTGACCAATCGTGGGAAGATCATCGCGGACATGAACGTCTATGTTTTTGAAGATTCTATCGGTCTTGAGACCAATGCGGAAACGACGTTGGGTCTCTATCAGGAACTAGACAAATACCTGATTGCTGATGATGTGATGATCGAAGACTTCACTGAGCACACCGGCACTATTGGCGTCCACGGGCCAAAATCCGCTGAACTGCTTCAAGAGGTCTATGGATTTGATGTTGGGGATCTCCCGGAATATCATAGTCTTATCCATGAAATTGATGGAAAACGCATCGTTTGTGTCCGTGCCAATGAAACCGGCGAGGCTGGCTACAATCTGTGCACCGCAGCCGAGTCGATAGAGTGGTTGTGGGATACTATCATGACGAAGGGACGTGCGCTTGGTGCAGAACCTGTAGGTTTAGCTGCCTTAAACAGCCTCCGAATCGAGGCAGGGATCCCTCGATATGGGGCGGAATTGGACGATTCAGTTTTTCCGGGGGAAGCGGAGTTAGAACAGGCAATTAGTTTTGAAAAAGGATGCTATATCGGTCAGGAGATTGTCGCGCGCATGAAGTATCGGGGGCACCCGAACCGCTTGCTACGCGGGTTTGAAATCATGAGCGATACTCCACCCCAGAGTGGTGACCATCTTTTGGATGGAGATAAAGAGATTGGCTGGATCACTAGTGCGGTTGTTTCGCCCACCCTTGGGAAAACAATTGGGATAGGGTATGTCCGATCCGCGTTTACGGATGAAGGCAGTCGGGTGAAGATAGAAACGGCTGACAATCGGGTGGCTGCGACAGTTAGATTGCTGCCCTTTTATCGGTGTGATGTTTAATGGACATAACAGAGACTCTAGCAGCGATCAACAAAATTACCTATAAGGACAGGACTTACGTACATCATATTGTAGTTGCCCGATTCATCGGGCGTATGGGGCATGAACAGAATCCATACCCATCGTAGGCGGGGCATCTTGCCCCGCATTGACACTGAAGCCTCGAACTACAAAACCTCAGCGTTCAACTGCGTAAGTCCTAAAGGAGAAACTTTTTGTGTTTAAGCACAGCTTAATTTCCTCTTTGATTGATTTCTGTCAAAAACGGTGTCTCAGCATCTTCATCGGTCTATTGATGTGCATCTTGGGTTACGAAACAGTATCCGCCCAACAACGGATAGCCCTTGACACCCACGCTATCTTCCAACAAAGCTGTAATATCTGCCACGGTCCTGACGGTGCTTATAAAGAATCCCTCCTAATGGAACACAATGCACTCATCGAAAAAGGTTCGGTTGTACCGGGCAACCCTGATGCCTCTGAACTGTACAAGCGACTTATAACCAATGAAACAGCGAAACGGATGCCGCTCGGACAACCCCAACTGCCGGCTCAGTCAATTGCCACAATCCGTAACTGGATACTGGCTGGCGCTCCCGATTGGGTAGTTACCTCCACAACCGATGGCGATTTCATCTCTCCTAGTGAAGTACTTAGTACCATTGAGACCCACCTGATGTCCCTTGCACCATTTGACCGTGCCTTTGCCCGCTACTTCACAATGACACATCTCTACAACGCAGGGGAGTCTGTGGGGATTCTGCAAGAGTATCGTAAGGCACTTTATAAATTAATCAACAGCCTGTCATGGGGGAGTACAGTCACCAACCCACAAGCCATCGATTCACAAGGGACTATCTTCTACATCGACCTCAGACACTATGAGTGGGACGTCAATAATGCTTGGACGCAGATAGAAACAGAATATCCCTACCATACCCCATTTGATGCGCCAGAACAGTCTGCACTAAAGGAACAACTCCAACGATTGCAGGGGGAGATGAAGGCTGATATACCGGCTATTCATGCCGATTGGTTTGTCGCGCAAGCATCTCTACCCCCACTCTACCATGACCTACTTTCTCTCCCATTGACAGATAGGGAGTTAGAGACCCGATTAGAAGTTGATGTTATTCGTAACCTAGTCAATGCACCGGGGGTGCGTGTCTGGCGGGCAGGGACCAACAATTCTGGTGTCTCTAATAACAACAGGGTGATAGAGCGACATACCTCTCGCTATGGAGCATATTGGAAGAGTTATGACTTTGCAGGAAGTGTTGGGACACAGAATATCTTCACCCACCCGTTATCATTCACCCACGATGGTGGAGAGGTTATCTTCAATCTTCCCAACGGTTTACAAGCATACTACGTTACCAATGCATCTGGCTTCCGGTTAGATGATGCCCCAATAAACATTGTATCCAATCCCGCAGCGAGTGATCCTACAGTACGTAACGGACTCTCCTGTTTCGGTTGTCATACGGAGGGTATGAAGACCTTTGAGGATGAAGTCCGTTCCGTGATAGAGAGTAATGCCACTCCAGCGTATGACAAAGAACAAGCGCTGAGATTGTATGTTGAACAGTTAGAGATGGACGCACTTATCCGAGAAGATACGAATCGCTATAAACAAGTGCTTGAAGCGACGGGTGGTGCGTTTGGAGGGATTGAACCCATTTCTCGTTTCCATGAGGCATTTCAAGGACCGGTGGGTGCTGCGTATGCTGCTGCGGTGGTTGGATTAGAGACGGAAGTGTTCTTGGAGAAGATTCGTGAGAACGTGGGGTTACAGAACATCGGCTTGTTGGTATTAGATAGTGCGAATGGGAGTATGAAAAGAGATGCTTGGACATCGAATTTCCGAGATATACTTTTTGCATTAGATTTCCCAGAGTTAGTTGACAAGACCCCTGTGGTGCCGGAG
Organism: Candidatus Poribacteria bacterium; assembly: GCA_965208425.1. Lineage (GTDB taxonomy): Bacteria > Poribacteria > WGA-4E > WGA-4E > PCPOR2b > PCPOR2b. The sequence continues at coordinate 3,202,094 of OZ242335.1, forward strand.
CCGGACCGGTTGCCGGGTGCGTTTGTCCATATCCCTGACGCAAACCTCCGTGCTGCGATAGCGGAAGCACTTGGCAAGAGTCCTAATACCCCGATTACCGCTGAGGAGATGGAAAGATTGACGAGACTCCGTGTAGAGAACAGGGGCATCCAAGATTTGTCAGGGCTGCAGTTTGCAACAAATGTGACGTTTTTACGACTTGCGAACAATGAGATTTCTGACATTTCACCGATAGCCGGATTAATCAACCTACGCGATTTAGAGGTTGATAACAATCGCATATCCGATATATCCCCCTACAGAGGATTAAAAAATCTCGTTAGCACGTCTTTTCGGGACAATATGGTATCCGACATATTACCACTTGCACAATTAGTCAATTTGGACCATTTAGCATTTACCAATAATAACGTAACCGATCTGTCGCCATTAGCAGGACTCATCAATCTGAAGAGACTAAACTTTATCAATAACGATGTATCTGACCTGTCGCCATTAGCAGGACTCATCAATCTGACGGATCTAGATGTTGCCGGTAATAACATTTCAGACTTGTCGCCGATTGCGAGGTTAATCAACCTAGGGTCTTTAGAATTTTCCGGGAGCAACGTATCTGATCTGTCGCCCCTTGTAGGGTTAGTCAACCTGCAAAGGATTCGTTCTTGGGGGCACTCCATATCTGACATATCGTCCCTCGCAGGATTAACAAAACTGGAGAGAATAGATTTTTGCGGTGGTCATATATCCGATTTAACGCCTCTTGCGGGACTAACCGGTTTGAAGGAGTTGTATCTTGCCTCCGAAGAAATATCGGATATATCGCCGCTTGCAAGATTAACCGGGTTAACACGTTTGAGTCTTACACGTAACGACATATCGGATATATCGCCTCTTGCTGGTTTAACCCAATTGAAGTGGCTAGAGATTTACGACAATGAAATCTCAGACTTTTCGCCTTTGGATGGGTTACGCGAGAATATAAAACTCATTTGGCACAACAATCCGGGTTTCCCAAAGGGAGGACCTAAGATAGAAGGACCATGGCTATGGGCGGTATTACTAGACACTGAACTGGATAGCAGTACCGATTTGCTATCAGAGGCAAGTAAGGGTACGATAACAGAGGTAGGAATTGCTACCCACGGGGCAATAGAAGGACGAGCTGTCGGTGATGATGTATGGACAATTGGCAGACTTCCACCTACAGGCAAAAATATTCTAGAAATGCTGCAAGGTGCTACTCCTGATGGTGTCATATACGGCTCTGTATCCCTCCATTCACCACGGGAACAGAGCACCACGATGCACGTCGGCAGCGATTCAGCACTAAAAGTTTGGCTCAACGGGACTTTGATTTATGAGGCACTCCGTGACCCAGGGCCGGGTCTTGATTACCAAGAGTTCTTCCCTGTCACACTGAAGTCAGGTAGAAATGTCCTGCTAGTCGCGGTTCACCTCATACATTCAGAGAGAAGTGCTTTTTTCGGGTTTGAGCCCGGCACCGAGTATACAGTGGCAAACCCCAGTGTCGGCTATACCTTTTCCAAGACACCAATTTACATTGACGATACGTTTACCCTCGACATTAGTGCGGAAGATGTCTTCGACATGGCAGGTTGGCAGTTCGATATTGCTTTCGATCCTGCTATACTTGAAGCCATCAGTGTGAGCGAAGGTAATTTCTTAAGAACGGGCGGAACCACCTTCTTTCAGGCAGGGAGCATCGACAACGCAAACGGTAAGATCACAGGACTCAGTGCGGCACGGCTCAGTGCCCAAGGTGTGAGTGGGACTGGCACATTGCTTCAGGTGAGGTTCAAGGCAAAAATCGACGGTGAAACAGAGTTGGTGCTGCAGAACTTCGAGTTCGGTGCGACCACCGGGGACCTCCTCCCCGCAGGACCGCATCAAGTTCGCATCGTTGTGGAAGGACAACTTGCCATCGGGGACGTGAATAGAGACGGACGGGTGAGCATTCTAGACCTGATTCTCATCGCACAGCAATTGGGGAAAAGGGTATCTGCTGGCTCGGCGGTGGATCTCAACGGTGATGGTGTTGTCAGTATTCTCGACCTTATCCTCGCAGCACAATCTCTCGGCAACACCACGGTGTCCGCCGCGCCAGCGACTGAGGCAGCAGGTATAGGTTCTGAAATGATAGAAGCGTGGATTGCGCAGGCACGGTTAGAAGATGACGGTTCACTTGCTTTCAAACAAGGTATAGAGAACCTTGAAAATCTACTGACCTCATTAATTCCTGAAGAAACTGCGTTATTGGCAAACTATCCAAACCCGTTTAACCCAGAGACGTGGATACCGTATCAGTTAGCAGAGCCAGCAGAAGTGACACTGACAATTTATGATATGAACGGGCAGCTGGTCCGACGTTTGGGGGTAGGGTATCAGGTGGCGGGTATGTATCAGAGTCGCAGTCGTGCAGCCTATTGGGACGGACGAAATCAACTTGGAGAACCTGTTGCCAGTGGTCTCTATTTCTACACGCTGATATCGGGAGAATTCTCGGCAACACGACGGATGCTGATACTAAAATAGTAGGCATATTGCTTTGAATCCCGATCCTATCGGGGCTCCGTATGCCGTAACTTCTAAGCCCGCTCGGCTTGGATAGACATATCCAAGCCATCCCAATAAGTGCACAGTGCAATCAACTTCGTTCCGGAGGATCGATATGTCTAATAAAGTTAAGGCTCATGTAAAAAGAGAGTGCAAAGCACGAAGTGAAGGCCCCCTTTGTACCCCCCTTAATCCCCCCGCCCCGATAAATCGGGATTAAGAAACAAGCAGGGGGAGAGTAACCCCTGATAAATCGGGATGCAAGTGCTTGTGGCTTTGGTTGCACTAATTCTTAACATGAGCGAAAATTAATAAGATCAATCCATGCATCCAGTTACTGAATTCCGATTGCAGTATCGGGACTCAAATGTGTTAGTCCTAAATATAGGATTATGCATTTCTGTAAGGAACCCAGATCTGCGTTCCCTACGAGTTGGCTCTCCAGATACCAATAAAGTCACCTTTTAGTTGACAAAGATATACCTTTTTGTTAAAATCTGTGCCAATTTGGAGCTAGTTATCATAGTGTCTATCGCGAACATCTATGGTGAGGGGGGAGAATATGACAGGACACGATAAAAACCGTGCTTATTGGAAAAAGAACTTGCAATATCTTGGGACTCTGTTAGCAGTCTGGTTCATAGTCTCTTACGGTTGCGCTATCCTGTTTGTCAACCATCTCGACAAGATTAAGATTGGTGGTTTTCGTCTCGGTTTTTGGTTTGCACAACAAGGATCAATTTACGTTTTTGTCATATTAATCTTCATCTATGTTTGTTTGATGAATCGCCTCGATAAACAGCACCGTGCATCTGAAAGAGAGGAGGAGGAATGAGCGTACAGGCGTGGACATTTGTAATGGTTGGCTTATCCTTCGCAATCTATATTGGTGTCGCGATCTGGTCGCGGGCGAGTTCAACGGGAGAATTTTATATCGCAGGTGCTGGTGTGCCTCCAGTTGTCAACGGTATGGCGACGGCAGCGGATTGGATGAGTGCCGCGTCGTTTATTTCGATGGCGGGTCTCATTTCGTTCATGGGACGTGATGGCTCGGTCTATCTGATGGGTTGGACGGGCGGCTATGTATTGCTAGCCTTATTGTTGGCACCGTATTTGCGCAAGTTCGGCAAGTACACGGTGCCCGATTTTGTCGGGGATCGATATTACTCTCGGACTGCGCGCATCGTTGCGGTCGTCTGTGCAATTTTTGTGTCCTTCACGTATGTCGCAGGGCAGATGCGCGGCGTTGGTATTGTCTTTTCGAGATTCCTGAACGTGGACATTACCTTTGGCGTGCTGATTGGTATGGGCATCGTGTTCTTCTACGCGGTGCTAGGTGGTATGAAAGGGATAACCTACACACAAGTCGCACAATATTGTGTCCTCATCTTTGCTTTCCTTGTGCCTGCGATTTTCATATCGTTATTGATGACAGGCAACATCATCCCGCAGCTCGGTTTTGGTGGAGTATTGGCAGACGGATCCGGGGAATTCTTGCTTGACAGACTTAACGGATTGAGTAAAGAACTCGGTTTCGATGCCTACACCGATGGACGCAAACCAACAGTTGATGTCTTCTGTATTACGGCGGCATTAATGGTCGGCACAGCTGGTCTCCCGCATGTCATCGTACGTTTCTACACGGTGCCGCGAGTTTCTGCCGCGCGGAGTTCCGCCGGTTGGGCGCTATTCTTCATTGCTATCCTTTATACAACTGCCCCTGCGGTGGCAGCATTCGCTCGTACAAATCTATTGAATACGGTTTCGGACACAAAATACACAGAAGTGCCCGGGTGGTTCAAGAATTGGGAAGCGACAGGACTTATAAAATTCGATGACAAGAACGGGGACGGTAGTATTCAGTATCGGGGGGCACACTCGGAGGTGGACAATGAGTTGACCATTGATCGTGACATTATGGTGCTTGCAAACCCTGAAATCGCGAAGCTGCCGAACTGGGTTGTGGGGTTGGTTGCCGCGGGCGGATTAGCGGCTGCACTTTCAACGGCGGCGGGGTTATTACTAGTGATTTCAACTTCGATTGCCCACGATCTATTGAAACGGGAGCTAGTCCAAGAAATTAGCGAGAAAGGCGAATTAATTGCCGCCCGTATAGCGGCGGGGATTGCCGTTTGTATTGCGGGTTATTTTGGCATCAATCCGCCCGGCTTCGTTGGACAGGTGGTGGCATTTGCCTTTGGCTTGGCTGCGGCATCATTCTTCCCGGCGATTATTATGGGGATATTCTGGAAACGGATGAACAACGTCGGCGCAATTAGTGGCATGATTGTTGGAATTACCTTCACGGCTGGCTATATTATTTTCTTCAAGTTTATTCGTCCCGACTTGAACGCTCCTGCGCACTGGTTACTCGGTATATCGCCAGAAGGCATTGGAACGCTTGGCATGGTACTCAACCTTTTGGTGTCGATTCCCGTCTCTTTACTCACGGCACCGCCGCCGACCGAAGTTCAAGACCTTGTTGACAATATCCGCAGCCCTCAAGATGCGGGACCACCCCACGAACTATCTGTCTGATTGACGTTTTCTCATGATCGATTTGAGACGTGTTTGCCCAGTTCATTGAGACTCTTGAGAGGACGGAGTGCGAGTGATTACAGTAGTTTAGATAAGGAAATTTATGCTGCCTTGGCTATCTTGGAATCGTAACTGTCGATTATTAGCAGTAGCCGTCTTCGGATCTGGTATATTTTTTGGCGTTCAATTTTCGCTTTTCCATAATTTCATCGTCGAACGAATCGGTATTGAAGCCCATGAATTGGGCTATATGGAAGCGTTGAGGGAAGTCCCCGGTTTTCTTAACGCGCTCTTTATCGCAGTAACAATGCTTTTATCACCACCGCTGCTTGGTGGGATTTCGCTTATGGTGATGGGATTGGGTCTGGCGTTGTACTCTCAAGCGGACAGTTTTTCGTCGGTCCTTATCTATTCGTTTGTGTGGAGTATCGGGTTTCACGCTTGGCTGCCGCTACAGGGGGCAATGTCACTCTTCTATTCAGATGGGGAGGACAAAGGAAAGTGGCTTGGTAGCTTGAGAAGCGTCCAGAGTCTTTCGATGTTAGCTGCAATTGTCTTGTGCAAATTGGCTGTGGATGTGTTAGAATTCGGGGGCTTGTTCCAAATTGGTGGTGCGGCAGTTGCTATCGGCGGTGTTGCATTGATGTTCGCCTCACGTCAGTTGCAGGCTGAGCGCGAACCCCGCTTTGTGTTGAGGAAAAGTTACTGGCTTTACTATCTGCTATCCTTTCTACAGGGCTGCCGCAGGCAAATTTTTATCACCTTTGCGGTTTTCGCTCTCGTTAAAGTGTACGGCACCGATCGGGGCGTCATTATCACGCTCATCCTAATCAATCAGCTCGTTGTATTTATCTGTTCGCCGCTGATGGGTTGGCTTGTAGACAAACTTGGCGAACGGATTATGTTGACCGCGAGCTACATCGGTTTAACGTTTATATTCGTTGGCTATGCCTTGCTAAAAAACCCACATCATCTATACGTTTTATACTGCCTTGATAACTTCCTGTTTGTCGGTGGCATTGCAATGACGACTTATGTGAACAAGATTGCGCCGAAAAGCGATCTCAAAGCGACACTAGCGATGGGGGTTACCATGAACCACATTGCAGCGGTGGGCGCCCCGTTAGTCGGAGGGGTGATATGGATGAAACTCGGCTATGAGATCATCTTTCTCAGCGGAGGGGCTATCGCGTTTATCACGCTAATAGTTACCCAGTGGATGAAGACTCAGCCTTTGCTCGCCCGTGCCGAACCGGAGGCGGCTGCAGATTAGCGTACACAATAATCGAGAAACTCGTATCTTATACATGGCGTAATATTATAATACATCTTACTTGGCAATAGGTTGTTACGAATTTCTCTGCACTCTTCCCGTTTTTAAAAAATAATGCGTAATACGTAATGCGTAAAAAAACGTATCTACGAAATGGTGCTGGCCGTGTAGATAACCCCTTACCCATTACTCGTTACGTATTATCATCGAAGATACAGACGATAAAAAAAAGAGGCTCATGTTAAGAAATCGTGCAATCGGACCCGAAGGTGGCTGTAGGTCGGGCTTCCTAGCCCGACAGTTATTCGCTTATCGGGGCAGGTCCCGATTTATCGGGATCCTCGTCCCGCGAAGCGAGGATCCCGCTACGCGGAACTTGCGGGAGATGCCCCTCCCACAGTCGGGTTGGGATTCAAAGTTTTTTGTTTTCTATCGGTGTTTCGCACTCTCTTTTTATATGAGCCAAAAAAGAAAAGAGATATGACTGCCTATTGCGTTTTATCTATCACTATCTATTATCTGGAGCATTTATAATGTCTAAATCATTGGTTGTCGTTGAGTCTCCCGCGAAAGCGAAGACAATCAACAAATTCCTTGGCCGAGATTACGTTGTGCGCTCCTCGGTGGGGCACATTCGTGATTTGCCTGCGAAAAAGTTGGGTGTGGATGTTGAAAATGGATTTTCCCCGGAATATATTACCATCCGGGGCAAAGGGGATGTAATCAAGAAAATTCAGGCTGAAGCAAAAAAAACAGAAGCGATTTACCTCGCTGCTGACCCGGATCGAGAAGGGGAAGCAATCTGCTGGCATATTGCCGAGACGCTCAAAAACACAAAAAAACCGATTTATCGTGTGACCTACAATGAGATCACGGAAAGCGCGATTCGCGCAGCGATGGAGAATCCTAGTGAAATTGATCAGCACCTTGTAGATTCCCAACAGGCTCGGCGAGTTTTAGATCGGTTGGTTGGCTATCAAATCAGTCCGATCTTGTGGCGTAATGTGAAGCCCGGATTGAGTGCCGGACGGGTACAATCCGTTGCTGTGCGGCTTATCTGCGAAAGGGAAGCGGAGATTGAAGTTTTTATTCCTCAAGAGTATTGGACGATTACAGCAAATCTAGCCGGGAAAAAACCACCGGCATTTGATGCAAAGTTGCTTCAGATTGGAACCGAGAAGGGGAGTATGAGCACCTACGGCTTCCCCATTGATGAAGCACGAGCAAAAGCGATCGTCGAAGATGCGAGGACAAAACCGTTTATTGTCAAGGACATCAAGAAACAGGAACGCAAACGGAGACCCGTCCCTTCATTCATCACGAGTACGCTACAGCAGGAGGCGGCTCGGAAACTTGGATTCACCGCCAGACGTACAATGGCAGTTGCTCAGCAACTCTACGAAGGGCTAGACGTTGGGACAGTGGGCGCTGTCGGGTTGATAACTTATATGCGGACTGATTCAACGCGCATTGCTGAAGATGCGCTTGGAGAGGTACGCGGATACATCGAAAAAACGTATGGAAAGGACTACCTGCCGCAGAATGCCGTGCGTTACAGAAGTAGAGGCGGAGCACAGGACGCACATGAAGCCATTCGCCCGACTTCAGTTGAACGGACACCTCAGTCACTGAAAACTTATCTTTCGTCCGAGCAGTACCGGCTGTATGATCTAATTTGGAAACGGTTCGTCGCGAGTCAGATGAATCCCGCCATTTTAGATGTGACAACGATTGATATTTCTGCTGGGGAATATCTGTTCCGTGCGACTGGATCCATTCTGAAGTTTGATGGATTCATGAAACTTTACCTAGAGGGGCGTGACGATAGCAATACGGAATCCAATAAGGATGATGAGGCTGATGCAATCTTACCTGTGCTGGAAATTGGTGAGCAGCTTGACCTGCGTAAACTGACGCCCAGACAGCATTACACACAGCCACCACCTCGATATACCGAAGCAACCCTCGTCAAAACACTGGAAGAGAAGGGGATTGGTCGTCCGAGCACGTATGCAGCGATTATCTCGACAATTCAAGATCGAGAGTACGTAGTTAAAGAGGAGCGGCGTTTTCAGCCGACAGATATGGGCAAGCTGGTCAATCAACTGTTGATTAAAGGATTCCCTGATATCCTTGACACACAATTTACGGCAAGGATGGAAGATCAGCTTGATGAAATCGCCGAAGGAAAATCAGACTGGGTAGGTGTTCTCAGCGCGTTTTACCAACCGTTTACCCACGCCTTGCAGGCGGCACCCGATGTGATGTATGAAGCGCGTAAAGAGATGGAAGAAGAGTCTGATGAAGTGTGCGACAAGTGTAACAGCAAAATGGTAATCAAGTGGGGGAGGTATGGTCGTTTTCTCGGTTGTTCAAATTATCCGGAGTGTCGTAGCATCAAGCGTCTAACAGAGGACGATGCCCCTCCCGCTGAAGAGGAACCCACCGATGAAGTATGCGACAAATGTGGTAATCCAATGGTGATTAAAATGAGTCGCGCCGGTGGCAAATTCCTCGCGTGTACCGGGTATCCTCAGTGCAGGAACGCAAAGCCGATTAACATCGGTGTCGATTGCCCAGAGGTGAATTGCGACGGTTATATCGGTGAGCGACGCAGTAAACGCGGTAACGTTTTTTACGGTTGTAGCAACTATCCGAAATGTAACTTCGTTTCGTGGGATAGACCGGTGAACAAGGAATGTCCGGAGTGCAAAGCACCATTTCTGGTTGTAAAGACAGCCAAAACGAAGAAACCTTACCTTGCTTGTAACGATAAAGAATGTGGTCACACAGAACCTTTGAACAGTTAAGAAATTGCAGATTCTTTTTCCTTCAATCACATTCAACAACTTAGAGAGTTGGTCAAATTGAGATGATTCAGGTTTACAATGTATCAATGAGTTATAAGGAGGACATTGAAGTCCTTCACGAAATCAACTTTGAGGTCAAAAAAGGGGAGTTTGTTTTTCTTGTTGGTACCAGTGGGGCGGGAAAAACAACGATTCTCCGACTCTTATACCGGGAACTAATTCCCACCTCGGGGCACATTATCCTTGCGGGTCAGAACCTGTCCCAAATTTCTCAATCGCAAATACCCTATCTGCGTCGAAGAATGGGTGTCATTTTTCAGGATTTCAAGCTGCTGCCGAATAAAACGGTTCAAGAAAATATTGCGCTGGCCATGAAAGTGACGGGAGCCAAGCGGGCTCAAATTCGCCAGCAAGTCGATCAACTCCTCCATCAGATGAGTTTGGTCCATCGAAAGGACGCACTTCCAGAAGACATTTCGGGTGGAGAGCAGCAGCGTGTCGCTATCGCTAGGGCGATGGCAAACAATCCAGTAGTTCTCCTTGCTGATGAACCAACGGGAAATTTGGATCCGAAGCTGTCGCTTGAAATTATGCATCTCTTTGAGGGCTTCAATTTCCATGGGGCAACGGTAATGGTTGCGACGCACGATCTCTCACTTGTCCAGCAACTCGGCAAGCGTGTGATACGTATAGAAGATGGTAGAAATGTCGAAGAGTGATGATGCGTAACAGGAACAACGCCCCTAGATTTAGCAGATTGGCTTCTTGAGTTGTCATTCAAAGTGCGGCTGCCCACCACTCTGAAGATAGCTGCGCTACATGCTGAGGGTATAATAACTGCAGCCAAATTACGTCAATAGATTGATAAGTTGGGATGCCGTTACACTCAACATGACATTGCAATACTTCAGTCCAACAGAGGCGGAAATTCTGAGAGTCCTAGCCGAACGCATGATAGGGACAGATTTGCCTGATGCAGAGCATGTTCCCACAGTGACGACGATCGATGCCTTCGTAGCCGGGCTACCATTAAACTTACGAGTGCGACTCCGCCGAGCACTTAATCTATTTCAATGGTGTCCGATTTTGTTCGCAGGACAACTGCGTCCCTTTACCCGGCTCTCACCGCGTGATGCAGAAATCTATATTCAATCGTGGGCGGAAAGCCGTTTCGGGTTACGACGACGTATCTTTCGAGGCTTGCGAGATCTCACATTTCTTGGCTATTACAGTTAACCTGCTATTGACATCTGCCAAACCTCAACTGATAAACCAGAGAGAAGATGATCATTCAAGGGAGTACCGTGAGGCAGGATCTCCGTGAAACGGTTGATGTCTGTGTCATTGGATCAGGAGCGGGGGGTGCTGTGGCTGCCAAAGAACTTGCTCAAGCCGGCCTCTCGGTGGCTGTCCTAGAGGCAGGTGAGAATCATGATCCAACGACCTTTAACCGGCATACGCCAGAGATGTTGCTTCGTCTGTTTTGGGACGGAGGTATGCGAACTACGCGCGATGGTTCTGTGTTAATTTCTCAGGGACGGGGCGTAGGTGGCTCTACCGTCCATAATCTCTGCTATGCAGTGCGTACCCCCGATTCGATTTTGGAGAGATGGCAAGCGGAGTTCGGGATTCAAGATCTATCACCGTGTGATCTCAGTTCCTCCCTCGACCGAGTGGAAGCAACATTAGGGGTGAAGCAAATTCGGGAGGTACAGGTTAACAGGCTTAACCAAATCATTCGACGTGGTTGCCACGCTATGGGTTGGCGTGGGATTGTTCAGCGACATAATCGTGCCGTATGTCCAGATTGTTCGGCGGACTGTGTACTCGGGTGTCCGGCTTCCCAGCCGGGAATTGGGAAGCAGAGCATGGCGGTCAGCTATATCCCCCAAGCACTAGAAGCGGGGGCACGCCTTTACACCGACTGCCTAACCGAACGTATTTTTGCAGAAAACGGACGCGTGGTAGGGGCTACCGCTCGGTTCCGGTCTGGCGACATGCTGTTATCTGAACAGGCTAAAGTGGGACCTAGTAGTTCCACCAATTCAGTAGGCGAACCCGGACGCGAGACCTACCAGCTCACCGTTCGCAGCAGCGCGGTAGTTCTAGCAGCGGGTGCCATCAACTCACCTCAACTCTGGTTGAACAGTCGTCTTCCTGATCCGGGGAGGCAGGTGGGACGTAATTTGCATCTGCATCCCGCCATCTTTGTAGGCGGTCTTTTCGATCAGGAAGTTGATGCCTATCGAGGCATTCCGCAAAGTTTTTACGTTGATCATTTTCTGGATCTAGCGCGTAATCCTGATAGCGGTTACATCCTGATGCCGGCCTTCGGACCGATGCCGCTAGTCGCAGCGAGTATGCCCTCCTTTGGTAGAGTGCACCGAGATTTGATGCGTTCATACCGCAATACTGCTGGTCTACTTGTGCTGCTGCACGACCAATCGTCAGGGCGGGTAACGGTGAATCGGCGGGGGAACCCTGTGATCCGATATCGTCTCATCCGTGCCGATCGAGCGTCATTAATCGAGGGATTAATACATGGGGCCCAGCTTCTTTTTGCTGCCGGTGCAAAGGAGATTACGCTACCCTATACACGGCGGCTTGCTATCAAGCGGGATAGCGACCTTGAGGCGATCCGTCAACGCGGCATCGTCGAGAACGATGTCCTTATCGCCTCTAGCCATCCCCAAGGAACGCTGCGGATGGGGAGTGACCCACGCAGATCCGTCGTAGACTCCTATGGAAAGGCACACGCTGTCAACGGATTGTTCGTGGCTGATGCGAGCTTGTTTCCAAGCTCAATTGGGATTCCACCAATGTTGACAATTGCTGCCATGGCTGACCGCATTGCCCAACACTTAGCTACAAACTGGCTGTCCTGATCATGTTCCAATCAATTAACCTGCCAATTATATTTCATAAATATCCACACCTCAACAACACACGGCTTGGTTGCTGCGCGAACCTACGTGCGCAGGAAAGACCTTGGCTGTACTCATTCACTACGTTCATGCCCGTCGAAGGGAAAAGGATCAGATCCTGTTTTGGAACACCTATGGACTAGTGTAACTTTCGATTCAATAATTAGGAGGCTGTAATGGAAACACTAAAAGTTGGAATTATTGGGTTGGGTGGAATTGCCCGATCTCACTGTGATGCGATTGCGACATTGGACAACGTAGAGGTTATAGCGGTTGCTGATCTCTTTGAGGAAAAACGTCGCGAGTACATGGAGAAATATAATATTCCAAAGGGCTATGAGACTCACACGGAACTGTTGCAGGACGACGAAGTTGACGCTGTGGCAGTGGTGCTTGGCCATCAACTCCATCATCAGCTCACTGTGGATTCCTGTAATGCTGGTAAGCATGTCTTGGTAGAGAAACCAATGGCGATTAGCCTGCAGCAATGTGACGATATGATAGCGGCGGCGGCTACTAACAATGTCAAGTTGATGGTGGGGTATAGCCAGCACTATTACGGCACAAGTGTAAAGGCGAAGGAGATTCTCGATTCGGGTGATTTAGGACCGCTCATAACAGCGGTGTGTTACATGTCCAAGAATTGGGGTTATCAGGGGCGTCGGCCTCAGTACCGTAGCCGCTACCACGGTGGTGGTATGTGGTTGACCAATGGCGTTCATGTGGTAGACCGTCTTACGTGGGTGATGGCGTCACAAGCGGCGTCAGTGTCGGCGTCTATCGGTGCACGTGCACATTACCAAGCGGGTGATGATTCCGCCACGGCTTTCATCCGATACAAAAACGGACTTGCCGGCGTTGCCGTAGCGGTTGGATTTGCTGATGGCGCGCCCGACTTTAGCTGTCAGGTGATTTGTGCCAACGGTACATTGCGGTTCAGCCAGCACGGCGAAAAGTATGTCAGGGTCGGAAAAGGAGATAAGTGGGAAGATGTACCATTCGATGATCCACCGGTTGAAATGCACAACGAGTGGAAGTCGTTTGCCGAAGCGATTGAGAAAGATATTGAGCCACCGACGCATGGCGAATGGGGACGGCATATTATGGAAATCCTGTTTGCTGCCGAGCAGTCTGCGATCACCGGTCGAGAGGTGGTGTTAGATAGTGGTCTTGGTTGGACGAACCAGACATCTGGCTCGCCTGTCACGATTGATCACGGCTGGGTCTAAGAGCATTGTGATAGCAGTATCTACATGAGCAAATAGGCGCGTTTGAATTGCTGGCGGAAGAGGTGGAGGTAAGAGATGTCCGATTCGATTCTACGGGAAACATGGGCACAAAGCAATGTGGGCGAAAATCTCGTTCTGCTGTCACAGAATGGTTGTGGTCGTGCCACGGCGTACGGCGATTGTAACAAAATAATCACGTTTCAGGACAAAACGCATGTGTCATGGCTCGATTCAATTGCCGAAGGATTTCGTGTGCGTGCGCGGACGTTTGATCGCAAAACAAACGAATGGTCTTCCACATATACTGTCGGTGAGGCATACGATAACCATGGCGGACCTGCATTGACGGTAGACAGTTCGGGATACCTTCATATCGTTTATTATCCGCATCACCATCCCTTCCGCTATCGTCGCTCGGTGCGTCCAAATGACACGTCTGAGTGGAGCGACGAAATTGAGTTTGGCGAGCGATGCACTTATCCCACGATGGTCTGTGGTTCGGATGACACTCTTTATTTAACAGGCAGAGAAAATCGAGGATCCGAACCGTGGTATGTAAACCTTTATATCAAACCCCCCAATTCGCCTTGGCAGGAGCCTATCGCCATTTTCCAGGATGATAAGGGTGGGTATGTTCGTTATCAAGGAGCGTTGGCGTGGGGTCAAGATCATCGGACACTGCATATGACGCTCTTGATTTTTGATGAAAAGCGGTCATACACCGTCGGTTACCTCCGTAGTCCTGACAGTGGACAGACGTGGGAGCGCGCCGATGGCACACCGGTTTCACTGCCCGCTACCCGCGAAACTGTTACACTCATTGACACAGAACATCGGGATTTGCGGTTTGGCTCTGTCGCTGTGGATAGAGAGAGTACGCCGTATATCCTTTACAGTACCTGTCCCTCCTTTGCTATACCGTCTTACGCCTGGATTGTGTGGTTGGATGGGGCTGGTAAGTGGCGCCGCCGCTCACTCTCCGATGAGCTTCCGAAGGAATGGCATGGGTGGGGGCTTGCCATGGATGGTGCTCTCCATATCGCTCCTGACGGTCAACTTTTCGCCGTACTGGCTTTGATGAAGCCTGAAACTGTCAATGAGGGAAATTGGGCACACAACAGTGCCGAGATCGTTGGTTTGCGAACTCCGGATGTCAACGGTAAATTCAGGGTTGACTTGCTCTCCAAACCCGACATGACAATTCCGCATTGGCTGCCGACTCTAGAACGTCCCACAGGGCACAACCACGTTGACGTACCCTGTATGATGTATACCGTTGGTGTGGCGGGTGAAGGGTGTCATGATATTCTGTCCAACAGTGTTTATTGGACTGAGATGCAACCACAGTGATAGTCCATTTTTTACGCTATCGCAGGACGGTGATAGCAATAGCTAGTTGGGTGGATCGATGCGTTTGAATGGCTGATGGTAGAAGTGGGGGTAGGAGATGTCCAATTCAGTTTTGCACGAGACGGCGGTGTTCAGCAATAGGGACAGAAATTTGGTTCTACTGTCTGAGAATGGTTGTGGTCGTGCCACCGCATACGCTGATTGCAACAAAATAATCTCGCTTCAGGATAAAACGCATGTGACATGGCTTGACTCTATTGCCGAAGGGTTTCGTGTGCGTGCCCGGACGCTGGATCGGGAGGCGAACCGGTGGTCTCCGACATATACTGTTGGTGAGGCGTATGATAATCACGGCGGTCCTGCGTTGACGGTAGATAGTATGGGATACCTTCATATCGTGTACTATCCGCACCATCATCCCTTCCGATACCGGCGTTCGGTTCGACCAAATGACGCCTCCGAATGGAAAGACGAAATCGAGGTTGGCGAACGGTGCACCTATCCCATGTTGGTTTGTGGACCGGATGACACTCTCTATCTGACAGGACGCCAAAGTAGAGGCAGCGATCCATGGCATGTGAATCTTTATATAAAACCACCCAACGTACCTTGGCAGGAGCCGGTCACGATTTTCCGAGATGATGAAGGGGGATACGTCTGCTTTCAGCAGCCGCTGGTGTGGGGACAGGATCATCAAACCCTCCATATGAGCCTCACGATTTTTGATGAAAATCGGTCATATACTGTCGGTTATCTCCGTAGTCCCGACAGCGGTAAAACATGGGAGCGAGCCGACGGCATATCTGTGTCACTGCCTGCTACACGCGAGACTGTCACGCTCATTGACACCGAACATAAAGATTTGAGTAACGGTTCAGTCGCTGTTGACGGAGAAGGTACGCCCCATATAGTCTACTGCACCTGCCCTTTCTATTCCTTACCCTCCGAGGCTTGGATCATATGGTTGGATGAACGTGGTAAATGGTGCCGTCGATCGCTAACCGACGAACTGTCCAAGGAATGGGCGGGTTGGAGCCCTGGCCCAGTTAGCACACTCCACATTGCCCCTGATGGTCGGATTTTCATCGTGCTGAGCTTGATGAATCTCGAAACGATCAGTGAGAATAATTGGGGACATAGCAGCAGTGAGATTATTGGGCTACAGGCGTCCGACATCGGTGGAAAGTTCAGCGTCGAATTGCTCTCTAAACCCGACATGAGGGTGCCGCACTGGTTTCCGAACTTGGAGCGTCCGACAGGGCATAACTATGTTGGTGTTCCGGGCGTAATCTACACAGCAGGGATTGCGGGTGAGGGTTGCGACGATATTCTTTCTAACGGAGTCTATTGGACAGAAATGCAACCACGGTGATGGTCTGTTTCTTTACATTTTTTTCAAAAGATCCCGCATTGAATAGAGCGGGTCAGACGAAGCAGTAGCGATTATGGGCATTTCCTGATTGATTAAATCGAGGAAGGTGATAGTAGGCAATCTACAGTGCGAAAAAGCGGTCAGAAAAGTATCTATAGGATATTAACCCCCATTCTGTTTCTTTCTGGAATTCTCTTTTTTACGTTTCTTTCGCGTGTTGTCTTTTCACCGCTGCTGGTACTAATTGAGGAAGAACTTCACCTGTCGCATGCGAGATCCGGAAGTCTATTTCTCCTCATTTCTATCGGATTTGCGCCTGTGATGCTAGGTTCAGGTTTCGTCTCCCAACGGCTTACACATCGTGGGACAATCCTACTTTCCTCAATAACCTGTGGGGTAGCAGTTCTGATAATCGCTTTTAGCCGTTCGCTGATCGGTATTCAAGTCGGTATGGTAGTGCTTGGCATGGGTTCGGGTCTCTATTTTCCGTCGGCGATGGCGACGATGACCCGTTTGGTAGATCCAGAACATTGGGGAAAAGCGATTTCGTTGCATGAAGCGGGTCCCACGATGGGCTATGTTTTGGCACCTATAGTAGCCGAATTGGGGTTAAGTTTTACATCATGGCGGGGTGTGCTGATAATCGTCGGTGTTGCAGGCTTACTGATGGCGGCAATATTCGCGCTATTTGGGCAGGGCGGCAGATTTGCCGGCGAACCGCCACGGTTGGATAACGTCGGACGCATCTTTCGCCAACCTTCATTTTGGATCATCGCTGTCTTAATGAGTTTGGCCTGTGGGGCGAGCGTAGGCGTATACGCAATTCTGCCGGTCTACCTTATCAGCGAACAGGGACTAGACCAAGCGTTTGTGAATACTCTCGTGGGCCTCTCACGGATATCCGGGCTAGTAGCTGTTTTTCTCGCTGGGTGGTTGGCGGACCGCTTTGGTGCAAAGCGGGTCATGGGGGGCATTTATACTGCAACTGCTATTCTGACAGGATTAATGGGTTTCGGTCAAAAGATTATCCTAGTGACTGTGGTATTTCTTCAACCGGCGGTCGTTGCTGCTTTTTTCCCCGTTGGGTTGTTAGGGCTGGCAAATGTAGGTCCTCCCCGCACTCGGAACGTCGCTGTGTCGTTGATGATACCCTTTGTCTACCTGTTTGGTGCTGGGCTCGTCCCCGCTGGGATGGGAGTGATGGGGGAATACTACGGATTTGCGCTTGGCTTCCTTCTGATGGGCGGACTGTTGTTAGCTAGCGTATGTCTCTTACTGTTTATGCGTGACCGACCGGAACCTGCGTCTGATTTCGATGGATAGAGGGAATCCTGTTGGTGTTGTCGTTAGATATGAGCGTACGGGAGTTTTACATAGAGCAAATAGTGTGAAGCTCTACTGGTATTGGCAGACAGAGAAAGCCAATACCCAAATGAGGTCAAAAACGATGAAAATTCGGAATATTCAAGCCTTCCCGCTCGCCTACCCTGAGCCACATTACAAAGGTATTGAGCGGTATATTACCCTTGCCCGCGTGGAGACAGAAGATGGTGTCGTCGGCTGGGGGGAATGTATTTCACAGTTTCGGGAAGCGGCATTAGCAACGAAGATCATTATTGAACAAGGGCTTGCGCCCTTGCTTGTAGGTGAGGATGCGATAGATGTTGACCGGCTCTGGCATATAATGCAGTCCCGTATCTGGTGGTATGGACCGGAAGGGATTGCTGCCTTTGGGGTGAGTGCCTTGGACATGGCGCTCTGGGATGCGAAAGGGAAAGCGCTAGGCTTGCCTGTTTGCCGCCTGCTAGGGGGACAGTTACACGATAAAGTCGTTGCTATGGCGTCCTTTATCTTTGATATGGAGGATTTCGACTGGACGCTCAATGAGTTTCGCTTTCTCCGCGAGGAAGGATATCAGGTTGTCAAAGCTGGTTGGGGTATGCGCCCCGAAGCACTCTTCGGTCAGAACCGGCAGCGGGATATCGAAATTGTTCGGCAGGTGCGCGAAGTGATTGGCGATGATTTGGAACTGATTGTTGATACACCGGGGCATCACCGGCTCTGGGATGTTCCTACTGCGATTCAGCGGTTTCGGGACTTGGAACCGTATCGCCTCCGATGGATTGAGCAACCTCTTCCGCCTCATGATCTTGAAGGACACGCCCGGCTGAGGACGGCGGTGTCCACTCCCATAGGCACGGGTGAGGATGAGTGGAATGTCGAGAGTTACCGGCGTCTCATACAGTCGGGTGGTATTGATGTGGTGCAGATAGACCCCGGCCGTTGTCACGGCATCACAGGCTCGCTTCACGTCATCAAACTTGTTGAGGCAGAAAGCCTAGAGTTCAGTTTTCATACATGGAGCAGTGCCCTGAACACCGCTGCTAGTCTACACCTGCTTGCTGGGTCGACGCACGGTGTTGCGATGGATTTCAAGCCACATGAGTCGCCAATGCAGCATGAGTTAGTCAGCGATCCATGGGTTCAAGAGGAGGGCTATCTCGCCGTGCGGGAAGCCCCTGGCTTGGGGGTTCAGGTGCGTGAAGATACTGTGCAGAAGTATTTATTTGGCTGAGAGTGTTTACAGATGAGTTCACACGTCGTCGGTATCGACATCGGCGGAACTAAACTTGCCGCTGTCGTCTCTAATAAAAACGGGAATATCCTTCAGAAGGTGCGGAAGCCGACTGAGTCAGACAAGGGACCTCGTCATGCGGTGCAGCTGCTTTTGGCGATGGTCGATGAGGTAATTGGCTTGGCAGACTTGCAGCGCGAAGACATCTCAGGGATCGGTGTGAGCTGCGGTGGCCCCCTTGACACGAAAACTGGCATCATCTATTCTCCACCGAATCTGCCGGGGTGGGATGCGCTGCCGTTGAAGGAGATGATCGAGTCGGAGTTTCATATTCCGACGATTATTGAGAATGATGCGAATGCGAGCGCACTCGCCGAGGCGAGATTTGGGGGTGGACGCGGCTACGATTATGTGCTCTACATGACGATGAGTACAGGTATCGGCGGCGGCATCGTTGCGAATGGGGAGATCTATCACGGCGCGAATGATAGTGCTGGAGAGGTTGGGCATCAGATTTTACTGCCCGACGGTCCCCTCTGTGGATGTGGTAAATATGGGTGTCTGGAAGCCTTATGTTCAGGACCTGCAATTGCCCGTCGTGCGCGGGAGGCGATTGCGGATCAACCGCACACGAAAATCTTGGCGCTCGCAGGCGGGGAGATCAATAGCGTGAAATCGGAGCATGTTCTCCAAGCCGCGCGGGACGGCGATGCCCTAGCAATGGCTTTAGTAGAGGAAACCGCGTACTACATGGGTTGGGGGATTGCGAATCTCGTCAATATCTTGAATCCTGAAATCGTCCTGCTCGGTACAATTGCGGTGGCCGCCGGTGACCTGCTGCTCGACCCAATCCGACGCACTGTAACGGAAATGGCGATGCAACGTCCCTTAGAAGCTGTTAAAATTATGCCGGCGGAACTGGGTGATTCCATCGGTGACCTCGCTGCAATTTCGTTGGTGATTGAGGATTAGGCCTGAGGGAATGGACTCAACCGTCGCTGGCAGAAGCTATAGTGGACCTTAGAATCAATAAGACACCCAAAATCGGCGCAGTTGCAAACAGCGCCTACCAAACATGGGGAGCGAAAGTGTTCATTTATTCTTTGAATTCACTATAATCGAGTAGGACGGCACACCATCCCATTAAAATTTGGAGCTAATTCATGGAACGCATTGAAGAATATATTTCGGATCTACAGGGCGTCTTGGAACGCCTCTCTTTAGCTGATATTCGTCGGTCCATTGATGTTGTGATGGAGACATATCAGGCAAATCGGCAAATTTTTGTGATCGGCAACGGCGGTAGTGCGTCTACTGCATCGCACATTGCAAATGACTTGAGCAAAGGGACGAGCGTGCCTGGAGTGCGTCGCTTCCGGGTGATTAGCTTGACCGATAATGTGGCGACAATGACAGCGTGGTCGAATGATGTCTCTTATGACGACGTATTTGTCGAGCAGCTCAAAAACTTGATCGATCCCGGTGATCTAGTGATTGCGATCAGCGCGAGCGGTAACTCTGAAAACATCATCCGAGCGATTCGTCATGCCAAGGCGATTGGGTGCAAAACTATTGGTTGGACAGGGTTCGGAGGTGGGAAGCTGCGGGAGATGGCAGATGTCAGCGTTGTTGTAGATAGCCACGAGTACGGTCCTGTAGAAGATGTGCATCTCATCCTGAACCACATCCTTCATTCCTGGATTCGGAAAGAACTCGCTGATTAAGAATAGATGTTAGGCTAGGATAAACAAAAGGAGAAGGTCCATGCAGTATCGAAGACTTGGGCGCACGGAGCTAGAGGTTTCAGAACTCGGTTTTGGCGCATGGCACATCGGTTGGACACCACCCGACCAAGGCGATGAGGTCGGACAGCTCCTGAATCGGGCGCTTGATGCCGGTGTCAACTTTATTGATTCATCAGCGGCATATCGATGGAGCGAAGAACTGATTGCCAAGTACATCGGTCATCGCCAAGATGAATTTTATTTTGCCACTAAGTGTGGGTCGTGGCGGGTACAGCAATCGGATGGCGAATGGGTACAGACGTTGGACTACTCCGCCAAAGCCATTGAACCGCAGATTGACCGGAGCCTACGGCGATTGAAAACAGACTGTATTGACATTATGCAGCTGCACAGTCCCAAGTATGGTGATGTCGCTTTTGGGGACGGGTTGGAAGGTCTCAAGAAGGCGCAGAAAGCGGGAAAGGTGCGCTTTATCAGCATATCGGCGGACGGGGATACCGCGCTCAAGGCGATTGAGATTGGTGAATACGACACACTACAACTGACCTATAATGTGCTTCAACAGGGACCAGCTGAGGTGATCGCTGCTGCGCGCGAAAAGGATATGGGTATCATCATCAAAGGACCCATTGCGAATGCTATTTATGAGCAGTCGCACCCTAATGAAAATAACGCAAAGACGTGGTACAACGCCCGGAATATTCTTGCTCCGGAGGTAATAGGTGATATGTCTCGCGTGGAGGCTTCACTGCGGTGGCTGTTGTGCGACTTAGAGGTTCACACGGCTATTGTTGGAACAACCAATATTAACCACTTCAATGACAATCTCGCCGGTACAGAACGTGGACGGCTGCCTGACAAGATGTTGTCAGAAATCAGCCGTCGATATGAGGCGTTGATGACGGGGGACACGGAGTAGAGGTTGCTGAAATTAGCACTTGTGGCCAAGAAACCTTGGAGGAGATATGCTACGATATGTGTTTGCCGTGATGGTCCTTATATTTACAGCGTCAATCGTGAAAGGCGTGGAGGTTGGGGATAGTGTTCTGCGGACTCCTATTACGTTAGGCGAGGCAGAGATCAAGTTTGCCGATTTTCATGGGAAATCTAACCTTATCGTTGTAGGCGATATGGCGGAGCATTCAGAACTGATCGCCCAATTGGAGCGGAGAGCAGTAAAGTATGATACGACGGTTCTTCGTTTACAGGGGGAAGGCGAAATCCTAGTTATTGACAAGTCGGGGTATGTGCGTTGGAAGTTCCCTCACGCGTCCGACTCGGTACAACCCACGATTGAGGAACTTGAATCTGAGCTAACAAAGCTCAAACGCGACGAGCCACTGCCGATTGGTTCACCGGCACCGGAGTTCAGACTCGTGGAGGTGGAGAGTGGACTCCTTTTTAATCTTTCCAAATACAAAGGGAAGAAGCACGTATTAGCTACGTTGTTGCTGCAAACCTACTGACCGCGTTGTGCGAGGTTCACGTCGCAGGTTGCGACGAATCGCCAATCATTTGATGAGGAGTATGAGACCGTTGTTGTCGCTATTAAGCCCGAACCGAAGCCTGTTGTTTTTAGCTTCAAGGATCGGGTAATATCGACTCTCCCACTTCTAGCCGATCCGGGTTCCTCCGTTCACGAGGCATACGGAATTGTGAAGCCGTACCGTTTCCACAACCGAGATATGTATCTGCCTGCCACATTCCTCATTGATAAACAGGGTATTTTGAGATGGATGTACATCGGTAAGAACAACTCTGACCGTCCCAGCTTGGACTCGATTGTTGAACAACTTGAGCAGTTGAACGCTGAATGAATTGTAGGAGCATACTATGACTTCAAAAGACTTTATTGTTAAAGATGTTGAGCGAATTGTGCTAAACGTACCTTTCCATCCGCGTTGTGCCCATGTAAAAGAGGTGCGTGTCTCCGACTGGTCGATTGTGGAGTTGTGCAAGGTGACCACAACTTCTGGCGTGGTCGGTATTGGGGAGACCCTTCCGCACTATACATGGGGACGATCGGGAGACGAACAATTTAATCGGGTGCGTGATCGAAACCTCTTTGATTTTCTGATGGACGACAGTCTTGGTGCTGGGCTACAAATGGCACTGTTTGATGCCGCCGGTAAATTACTGGATGTGCCGTGCCATCGGCTGATGGGATCACAGTATCGTGAAACCTGTCCTGTGTCTTGGTGGGCGCAAGATATGAAACCCGAAGAGTGGGCAGCAGAGGCAAAAACAGCGGAGGCGCACGGTTTTACAAATATCAAGGTGAAAGCGCGTCCTTGGTTTGACATCGACCAACAACTGGCAGCGGTCTGTGAAGCGGTATCACCCCACTTTAAGTTGGACGCAGATTTCAACGGTCTGTTGCTAGGTGTAGATTTGGCGGCGCCGTTAATCAGCCGTTTGGAGCAGAAATACAGCAATCTGGCGATTGTAGAATCCCCTATTCCCCAAGAGGATGTGGCAGGAAATGCGCTGCTACGACAGAAAATACGTACCCCGATTGCCATGCACATGGGTAATCCACCTGTGATGACCGCGATTCAGGAGGGCGTGTGTGACGGGTTTGTCATCGGCGGGGGTGTCAATCGCACCCTGAAGGAGGGCATTCTGGCGGAGCAGGCTCAGATGCCGTTCTGGTTGCAGATGGTGGGTACAGGGTTGACTACTATGTTCTCTGTCCATTTGGGCGCGGTATTGGAGAGTGCTCGTTGGCCCGCCATTCCGTGTATAAACATTTTTTCGCACACCTTGCTCGAGGAATTTAAGGTAGAGGGTGGGCATGTTAAAGTTCCAGAAGCACCGGGGTTGGGTGTCGAACTGGACTCGGATGCGATCGAGCGATTCCGCGTTGAATCGGATTTCAAGAAGCCGGTTGCACGTCAGATCCATACCATTCTGTGGCCCGATGGTCGGCAAACGCACTATCCAGATGGTGGCTATCGAGGGGTCTTTCTAGCGGGTAAACTTCCGCCGTTCCTACCGGGCGTTTCCTTAGAGCGACGTTTGGATGACGGTTCAGAGACGTTTGATCGGGAGTATAAGGAGTTCTTCCCCGAAGCGAGTTGATGGCACTTAACTCACCGTCTTCAGCCAAAGGAGCAGCGCGATGAACTTTTCAAATGCGACAGTTTCCGCCTTTACCATTCCGCCAACCGTGATCACCGGTATTGGAGCAGCAGAGCAGGTAGGCGAGCAAGCAAAACGACTGGGCGGAGAAACAGCGTTGGTTGTGACAGATCCGGGCATTACCAAACTCGGTTATGTCGATGGGATCGTAAAACAGTTTAGCACCGTTGGGATTAGTGCATCCATCTTTGAGGACGTAACACCGGATCCAACGCTGCAAAATGTTGACGACGGCTTGGAGCAGTATCGGGGCGATGGCTGCAATCTGATTGTTAGTATCGGCGGAGGGAGCGCGATCGACTGCGGAAAAGGTATTGCCGTAAAACTAACCAACGATGCACCACTTGCAGAGTACATGGGTGTGAACAAGATACCGAATCAGGGTGTGCCACTTATCGCTATCCCGACGACAGCAGGAACAGGCAGCGAGTGTACTAAAGTCACGGTGCTCACTGAAACTGAACAAAACGTGAAAATGATGCTCAGCAGCCCGTGCTTATTAGCACAGGTTGCGATTGTCGATCCGTTATTGTCGTTGACAACGCCGCCACATCTGACTGCGGCGGTCGGGATAGATGCCTTGACACATGCTATTGAGGCGTACATCTCCAAACGTGCTCAACCGATTACTGATGCGCTGGCGCTGAAGGCGGTTCGTCTGATATCCGGTTCGATGCGACAGGCGTGGGCAAACGGCGAGAATATTGAGGCGCGGACGGATATGATGATTGGTGCTTCAATTGCTGGTATGGCGTTCAGTAATTCGTCCGTCGCACTGGTGCACGGGATGTCCCGCCCGATTGGTGCATACTTCCATATCCATCACGGTTTATCAAACTCCGTCCTACTGCTAGATGTCATGGAGTTCAGCGTCGTTGGAACGCCTGCTCGCTTCGCCGACATCGCTCGCGTAATGGGTGAACCGACTGATGGGTTGTCGCTGATGGGGCAGGCAGATCGAGCGATTGCAGCGGTGGAGCGGTTGATTGATGATATCCAGATGCCGCGATTGGGAGAGATTGGTATTGATCTGGACAAATTTGAGGCGGTCGTTGATCAGATGGCGTCGGACGCGATTGCGAGTGGTAGTCCGGCGAATAACCCACGTCAACCAACACATGAAGAGATTGTCGCGTTGTATCGGAGATGCTTCGCAGAACGGAGTTAGGGTCTTCAGACTGCTAGGAGGAACCTTTGTGCCTCGTTCAAGCGAGCGTGCGTTTTCGGATGGATAAATTTGCGTTGGTCAGTAAGTTGCTTGTGATCGCGGCGGCAGTAATAGGCGAGCATCCCGTGCCGTGGTGAATCGGTTTGATTCAGTCCGCCGGCGTGCCAGAGATGAGAATTGAAGACAATGACAGTTCCGGAGGCGGCTGTCAATTGGATTTCCTCTGGATGCTGTGTTGCATCTTCCAATGCGTCCTTGGGGTGTTTACCGCTCCGATGGGAACCCGGTACAACCCGCGTTGCACCGTTCTCCTCCGTGAAATCGTCTAGTAACCACATGGAGTTACAAACGTGGTAATCGCCCGGCTCCACCCCTGAACGCCAGTCTGCGTGAAACGCTTGGTGCCCTTGCCCGGGCAACGCCATCCGGCAATCCAGCGAGGACAACTTGAACCGAGGACCGATAACATGCTGTATGGCAGCAAGCACGCGCGGGTGTGAAAAGCCTATCTGGAACATTGGACCTTTATTGACAAGGTTGCTCACCCGGATTGTTCCGTCCTCCTGATGAAGTTCCACCCCGGCATTCTCTCCTTCCAGTTCTGCCAATTTGTCCAACCGACGAATCATGTTCGCAATCTGTTCTGGGGTGAGAATCTTCCCAAGTGGGAGATAACCGTTTAGGTCCAAGAAGTCCTTTTCTGCTACCGATAGTGTGTCGTCCCGGACACCAGATTCTAGCAAGGCTTGATTCATGTTCATTGTCGATCTCTCCAGTTTAGATTGGCTCTGTGGGAGTTCTTTTTGCCTGCCACATCTCCCAAGATTCGATCGTTTCGGGCTGCTGTTGACTGCGTGCGATAAAACCGGGCCACTTTTCGAGCAACCATTCCAATGGACTACCGGTGGGACTGTAACGCAGGTCGATACTCCAGCGAATATCCTCACTGGTATTCTCAAGGGAACGATGAAAGGTAAGATTGCCAAACACAAGCACATCTCCCACCTTCATGCGCACGTTTTGTATTTCTCCCCAGCTTTCGATATCCTCTATAGGAACGAGTCGCCCATTCTCGTCACGGCGTGGCGGTCGAAGCCCTTGTTTGTGGCTTCCGGGAATTATCTGCAAGCAGCCGTTGTGCTCATCAACATCCACCATCGGAATCCATACCGTGAGAATCTGACTCTCCTCCGAAAAAGTAACTTGCTGCCCCGGATCAGCGTTGCCATTATAGTAGATGCTGTCTTGGTGCCATGGAAAGACAGACTCTCCGCCGGTCGGCATTTTGAACCGAATCCAATAATCTCCATTGACGGTAATCTCAGCGCCAATTAGCGAGGCGACGATATCCAAGATCTTCGGATGGGTCAATAGCTCGTAGACCTCACGGCTAAAAACCTCCTTATTCCAATTCCAGCCCAAAAGCGGTCCCTTCTGAGACTCACGCTGAATGTGTGTCAGTCGATGGTAAAAGGAGAGATCTTCATACAGACTTGAGATCTTGCCTTGATCGTAGAGTTTTTTGGCGTGATCGTCGATGGCAGCTGCAATGACCCGGCGAAGTGGTGAAAAGTCCTGTCTATCCAGCACTTCACGCACTAGTAGATACCCCTGCTCGTCGAAGAGTTGGCGTTGTGCTGTGGTTGATAAATTGTCCATGACAAACCCTTCTGCTCTGGTGAAATCGGGATTTAAGAGTAGAGAATTCCTGTCATCCCCAGCGCTGTTCTGGCGGATCAAATAGGAAACCGTGAAAGAGCTTACGTTGCTCTGGGGAGAGACGACTGTTATAGAACCCTTTGGAATAGCCCCAGTGTTCTTGGGAGGCAATCATCCACGGGTGCTCGTAGGCGTAGTAGAGCATGAATCGGCAGCTACCCGCTTGGGTAAAAGGTCCCGCTGAGTGCCAGAGGGCGTTGTGGAATAGAATTGCTGTTCCAGCAGGGGCGCAGATCTGTACCGCGCCAGGAAACAGGTCAGGTCGCTGCAAGTCATCTTGCGGTGGCTCGTGCGCTGCTTTGTGGCTCGCCGGTACGATGCAAAGATTACCCTGACCGGGCGATGTCATATCGTTAAGGTAGTAGCCGATTTTGAGCTGCAGAAGTGGAATCGGTGGTCCCATTCCCCGGTATCCACTATCATGTCCGTCAATGTGCCAGCCCATGCCTCGCTCCGTGAGGTCGGTTTCATACTCAACGATTGCATCGGATGCGTGGTGGTGAGGCATTTCATTGAGCAGCCCCGTGACGTAAGGCATCATGGGGCCCCAGTCCAGCATCTCAAGGAACAGTGGATCATCGTCCAGGATATAGAAGATACGGGTACTTTCCTCACCCTTAATATCTGTCTTGCCGGTATGAGGGATTTCTTTTTCCTGTTTTTCGCGTCGTTGGGCTATCACGCGAAACAGCGCCTCTCGGAGTTCGTTGACATGATCTTCGGCCAAGAAGTTTTCCAGCACCAAATAGCCGTTATTGTCGAAAAAGAAGCGCTCCAATTGCGTTGGTCCTGTTTCTGCTTTGTGGGAGGCTCTCTGGGTTACATCCTTTTCTGACATAATATACGCACCTCTACGTTCAAGGTTATGTGGATTTTGACGTACTCTCTAGGAGGTATCGGCAGTCACACGGATGACTTGTCCGGGTTGAATTTCTCTTAGTACTTCGTTCACTCTCAACATAGCAGGTTGGATGTCCTCAGTACGATTGCTTCTTGCAGAGATTAAAATAACACCAATATTGTATTTGCTGAGGTTCTGTTGATTCTCGATGCTTCTATCCATTGTCACTAGCACATCAAACGCTGCCTCGGCTTGCTGGAGTAGTTCGCTATTTCGGTTCCCTTTCCAACCTTGCCGGGAAACAGTCGTCACTTGAAAATCGGCATCAAAATACCGTACCAATCGCCAGTCTAAGTTTTCGTCAAGTAGTACGCGCATGTTGCTTTGAGTCCCGATCTGACCAAGGGTGAGATCCTATTGTTGTCATCAACGCTATTTCTAAAAAGGCGATTGCCTGTTCACGAGAAACAGAAGGGAAACCTTCAAGGAAGTAGTCAAGACTATCTCCTGCTTTTAAATGGTCAATCAGAGACTTTACAGGGACACGGGTGCCGGTGAACACCGGCGTTCCCCCGTGAATGTCGGGGTCTTGGTTTATCACTTGCTCTGGTTTCATCATTCTTTTTGCGGCGGAGACTCTCACAGCCACGTCCTTTCTTTTTTTTCATGTTGGTGTCTTCTCTGATTGACATACTCCCCGCCCTAAAGGACGGAGATTCTTTTGTTGGTCAAGCCAACATTCTCTGCTCAGGCAGAGCAACATCAGGGAATCGAATCCCGATAGGCGGTGCCATGGCCGCCTCTACAGGGACACCAAAGTGTCCTTGATACTTTTTACGGATGTTGATTGCACCGACACCATCACGGTGATATTGAAATCCACACTTGCACTTGTAGTTCCTCTTTGATGGTTTGTGTCGGTGTCCACAGGCAGGGCAGGTTTGGGAGGTGTATTGCTCACCAATCTTTTTTACCTTGATGCCTATGGCTTTGCACTTGTAGGTGATCATATCCGTCAACTTAGCAAACGCCCACTGGTGAAGTTTCTGGTTAGCACGTTTGCCGGAGTTCATATCAGTTCGGATGCCAGTTAGGTTTCCAACGACAACCGTATCAACATTAGCAGATTGGCACAAGCGCACAAAGGTTGCCGTGTGTTTGTGTAGAGCATCTTTGATTTGATTGTCTATACGGTTAATGCGTTTCCACTTACGTTTGACCAAACGCCACCATTGTTTAGAACCTCGTTGATACCTATCAATCTTTGCTTGAAAACCAGCAAGCGTTTTGTTTCTCAATCGGTATAGCGATCGGATATACCGTCCATTGAGAATGTAGGTATGCAAACCGTCATGACAAACGATTGGGTGAATCTCACCTATATCAACGCCCATGACGTTATCACCTGCTTGTGGGATGTCAAACTCAAGATTGTATGTGCAGTGAAGCTCGTATTGACCATGATTGTAGCACAAGTCAATTGTGGCAATCGCATCGGCTTTAGACATATCAAAACCGTCAGGCAAAGGAATGTCAAGTGCTTTGCGTCCTTTGCCCATAGATAGCACCACTCGCTTTCCGAAGAGTGTTCCGTCTTGGAAACGTATCGCTGATTTTAACCAGCGTGTGGTCATGTGTCCTTTCTTTTTGCGTGGCGGCTTGGGATTCTCAATACTACCTGATTTCTTGAGCTCCCAAAAGGATTTCCACGACTTGAAATACTGCTTGCGAATGGTTTGGATGCTTTGTGAGTGCAATAGTTGAGACTTGGATAGATTTTTGTCCATCCATCCCTCACAATCGGGTCCAATCCAAAAGTCGTCATGGGCGTGAGGATATCCACGTTGCCATTGATACCATTCCATTAACTGGAGGCACTCGTTCCAAACGGAGGCAGAAGCAGCATTGATTTCGGAGAATACAGGTTGTGATTGGATTTTCAACACACCGGTTCTAACTAACTTCAACGTTAACCTCCTTTCTGTGAGTCAACATATTGCTTTAACGCTTCCAATGTTACACCACCTGTGGAGGCAATGAATGTAGAAGTCCATAGTTGAGGCAGACGCTTCTTTAGTGGAGGGAACTCCTCACGGAGCGTCTTTGATACGAAGCCTTTGATTTTACCGACGATTGTGCCGACAGCGACTGTAGGAGGTATACTTGCAAGCAGATGCACATGGTCTGGCATACACGCAATCGCTCGGACAATGTAACCGTATTGCTCTTGTGCTTCACAGACAATCTCTTTGATACGGGATTGCATCTCAGGTGAAAGGACAGATCGGCGATACTTTGTTAGTATGTCAACGCTTTTTTGACTAATTGCTGTGTTAGCCGTGCTGTATCCCCGCCTTAAAAGACGGGGTTTTAGCACGGAAGATTTTGATAACGGGATTGCTCACTCAAATCAGCAGCTGCACACGTGAGCGATCCTCCGGTGACAGCACCCCGTGGATCCGCTTCTGGATGACTTCAGGCGAATAGCGCCTCGAAAAATGGGTTAAGATAATATGTTCGCTCTCAAACATCTCTAGCAGTTCGGGCAA
Organism: Candidatus Poribacteria bacterium; assembly: GCA_965208425.1. Lineage (GTDB taxonomy): Bacteria > Poribacteria > WGA-4E > WGA-4E > PCPOR2b > PCPOR2b. Next base: position 3,231,902 of record OZ242335.1, read on the forward strand.
TGAATCTAGATGCAGGTGCATCGTCTGTGCTGCGCGTTCTTGGTGTTCAGGAAGCAGGAAGGTACACTCGCAAATCAACACCTGACACTGCTTGAGAGCAGGGTGGGACTCAATAGGAACGGTACGGGTATCTCCCAGATAGGCGATAAGTGGTAATTCAACTTGGTTTGTTACTGTTACACCGTTGCGTCGCAACCGAGCAATCTCAGATCCCGGCAAACCGAAAAATTCAGATTTGAGTTTGTCCCGTGTCTCGCAAACGAGGTAACCGACCGATGGTACGCGATGATCGAGCGGCAGGACGTGTGCCACTAGATTCTCCCGAAACGGTATGGTATCCCCCGCTTGCACCGGTGTCAGGCAGTAGTCCCATACTTTCCCGCAATCCAACAATGAAATTCGTTCGATAAGGTCTTCTAGCTGATCTGCCCCTTCTTTGGGGACGTAGATGTTTCCCGGCGGTATGCCGTTAAGCCATCGCTGGCTGACATAAATTGGGATTCCAAAATAGTGATCTAAGTGGAAGTGGGAGATGAAAACATGACCGGTGCCGATAAAACTCATTGGGCATCTGCCGAGGTCAAAGATGAGGTCAAGTTCCTTAACCCGTAAGTATGTCGCCACAGCAGAGCTGGACTCACCTTCAATCGCTAGATTTCCACACCGTAATGACACCATCTGATCCAAGTTCCCCCTATACCAATGCGCCGGTGCAGGAGGAACCGCTCCCCGCTGTGCAGCCGAAACAATAATTTCCCGTGACGATTCTCCGACGCGCAAATAGGTCCGGATCGAAATCTTTTATATATTGGGGCAGTTCTTTAGCTACTGGCAACTTGAGCGCTAAGTTGAAATCACAGTCGTACATCCTGCCATCCCACCCAATGTTGATCTGATGACGGCACATCAACCCATCTAGAGTTGCTGGATTGAAGGAATCGTGGAGGAGTTGATTATACGCCTCAAGCCTATCTTCCTTTTTTAAGTCGCTCCGAAATCGACCGATAGGCATATTAGCGATTGTCAGCAGATGGGTAAACTCGATTCCATATTTTGATCGTAATTCTTCTCGGTAATCTGCTTCGAGTTCGGATTGATCAGTAGGCAGCACTGGACCGATCGGATTATATACGAGGTTCAACGGCAGATGGGGCACGATTCCGTAGCCATAACTGTTGAGAAGTTGTAACGCCTTGATGCTTTCTTCAAAAACGCCGGTCCCACGTTGTGAGTCGACATTTTCTTCGAGGTAACATGGAAGAGATGCGCACAATTGAACCGAATACTCCTGAAAGAAAGCTGGGAAGCACTCAAAGCCGGGTTGAAGTAAAATTGTGAGATTGGTTCTCACCATAACGGGGAATCCTTTTTCCCTGACTGTTTTCACAAACCGACGAAACTGTGGGTGCATTTCCGGCGCACCACCTGTAATATCTACGAGCTTGGCGTTTGTCTTTTCTGCTGCAGCTATGACATACTCCATCGTCTCCCAATCCATCATCTCTTTCCGCCGTGGCGAGGATACGACATGGCAATGGACGCACTCCAGATTACATTTAAGCCCAATATTCACCTGAATCGTCTCAACATCCAAGCTGTGTAGCCCTTTTCCATTGTAATTTGCGATCGCCTTTTCAAACCCATTCATGATCTGAATCTCCTTATTTACTGGAAATCGGTTGAAAACGGTATGCCGATCTGATAAACTAGCGAAGCATTTTTTACTTTGTTGAGGAATACCTCCGGGCTTGTCAAAGATAGGAAGTACACTGACTTAAATGGAATCGGTAACATGATGGTTTACACTTTCCCAACTCATTAACTAGAATGGAGAACACATGAGTGTTAAAATTGGCGTGATCGGCGGTTCAGGATTTTATCAGATGGAAGGGCTAACGGACGTTGAAGAAATAGAGGTTGAGACTCCCTTTGGAAAACCGAGTGATTCGTTAGTTTTAGGTGCAATCGAAGGAACAAGCATTGTATTTCTACCACGCCACGGCGTGGGGCATCGGCTGCTTCCATCAGAGATTAATGTTCGCGCCAACGTCTACGCCCTGAAGAGCTTAGGGGTAGAGTGGATTATCTCTGTTAGTGCAGTCGGTAGTCTTAGAGCCGAGATTGAGCCACGCCACTTTGTTGTTCCGGATCAACTTTATGACCACACCAAGAATCGTGTCAGTACCTTTTTTGGTGATGGACTCTCCGCCCACGTTAGTCTCGCCCACCCGTTTTGTCCTATCTTGAGCCAACTGCTACACGACGGTGCCGGCAATGTCGGTGCAACGGTTCATAAAGGCGGTACATATATTTGTATGGAGGGGCCCGCTTTCTCTACGGAAGCTGAGTCGAATGTTTATAGACAGCTTGGATTCGATGTCATTGGTATGACAGCTGCACCGGAGGCAAAGCTGACCCGCGAAGCGGAAATCTGTTACGGTGTCCTCGCCTGTTCAACCGATTACGACTGTTGGCATCCGGATCATGACGCCGTCACAGCAGAGCTGATTTTCGAGAACTTGTCTGCAAATGTAGAAACCGCCAAACGCATTGTCAGGGATGTGATTACCAAGATTCCTGAGAACCGTGCCGGCTGTCCTTGCTCTCAAGCCCTTGAAAAGTCGATTGCCACAGATCCAACACGAATACCTGCATCAACTAAACGGAAGCTCGATCTGTTAGTCGGTAAGTATCTGAAGTGACCTCACCGGGCTTATTGGGCTTGAAGCGTAGTAAGTAGATCTGCTGCCCTTGCCCGTTTCGCAGGATCGGTATCGCGCGCGACGATTCGTTGGAGAACTGAGATTGAGGATTTGTCGCCTTTCTCTGCTAGCTCTAACCCCATCTGATCCCGTTTTTCGTGGTAGCTATTGTCGTATTCCTTGACCTCCATATTCCATTTCTGCCAGTAGTATTGTAGATCATTGGGGGGCCAGTCTGCATAAATCTCATCCCAAGTGGCTGGCTGGGCATGTGGCAACAGGCTGCCCGGTGCAATTGGATCACTGATTTTCTGGTATCTGGCATCGATTGACATGCGGAGCCGGTCGCTGGAGTTGGATACGCCTTTGTGAACCGCCATGCTATGAAATATCAGAACGTCTCCCTGCTCAAATGGACTATTCACCCAAGTTCCCTCAAGCGGGTTGGTGACTGCAATACCACCCGCTCCCATAGCGGGCTTAAAGTCGTAGATACCGTGCCGGTGTGAACCGGACGCAATCTGGAGTCCGCCTAATTCTGGGGGTATGTCCGTCATTGGTATCCATGCGGTATAGGTGTCGGTTGTGCCTTGAATAGGGATAAAATCTTGATGTGGTGGCGTGGTGAATACTTCCCGTTGTGGGAAAATTGTGCGCCCTATGATCCGTGCATGGGGGAGCACTGGTTCGCCCAAAATTCCCTCCATTACTCTCATCAGGTTTGGGTGATGCTGTAGCGCCTGAAATTCTTGGAGTTTGTACATGTGGAGATATACCCCCATGTAGTCGGGCTGCGGTTCCACGCAGAAACCGTCCAGGTCTGCGATGGCATCTTCCAACGGCGAGTCTTTTTTAACCCAACCTGCGTCGTGTGCAATCTCAAGGCATTGCATCCGTAGGTTTTCCAACACGTCAGTGGGAATCAGCCCACGGATAAATAGGTATCCGTCTCGCTGTGCGCGTTTCCGAATTTCTAGTTTGTCATTCACTGCGTCTGTCGAATCGAGAAAAGGTTGCATCTGGTTCCCTCCTTAAAGATTCCTTATGAAAAAGGTTATCATGAATCCTGAAGAGTGTCAACTTTCTTTTTGAGAGCGGGTTAGGGCTGTACTAGTTTCAAGGCGTCTATCAGGCTTTTTTCGATCAAATCGCACAGTTCATCTATATCCGATTTTTCTGCAATCAACGCCGGCGCGACCGCAAACCATGATGGATCGACACGAATCACCAGACCATTTTTGAGTGCAGTTCGTTTTAAGGTGCTTCCCAGTTCAGGATATGGCTGCATGGTTTGAGTATCCTTTACCAACTCCACGCCGCGCAACACGCCTTTGCCTCGGACTTCACGGACAACGCCGTACTGTTTCAAGTCCTCAAGCCTTGCTGTCAGATAATCTCCCAGTTCGCGTGCCTTGTGGTGGAGTTGTTTGTCCCGAATTTCATCAATGACGGCGAGACCGACGGCACAAGCGAGCGGGTTCCCTGCAAATGTATGACCATGCGCAAAATTTACGTCATCTGCTGCCGGACCGTAGAAAACCTCGCCCATGTCCTCCCGCGCTATCATCGCACCCAAAGGAATTGTCCCGCTCGAAAGTCCCTTACCACCGCAGATAATGTCCGGTGTTACCCCAAAGGTTTGTGCTGCAAACATAGATCCTGTCCGAGCGAATCCGGTGATGATTTCGTCGTAGATTAGGATGACATTATATCGGCTACAGATTTCGCGGATTATTTCAAAATACTCTGCTGTTGGGGTGATGATACCTCCTGTGTTACCAATTGGCTCAATGATAACGCCGGCAACGGTATCAGGATCTTCATTGATGATTACATCCTCGAACATCTGTGCACAAAAACGGTTACACTCCTCCCAAGAGGCAAAGCGGTCGCGGTAATAGGTTGGCGGAAAAACCTTGAGAAACCCTCCCATCTGTGGCTCAAAGGCAGTTTTGCGTTTGCCTGTACCGCTTGCGGACATGGCACCGAAGGTCGCCCCGTGATACCCGAAGTATCGGCTGATAAATTTGTATTTTCCCGGCTGTCCGCTCTGTTTGAAATATTGACGGGTGAATTTCATGGCGGACTCGATCGACTCGGACCCACCGCTGTACGGTTTGATATAGTTCAGATTGCCGGGCGTCACCTCTCCCAACTTTTCAATGAAATCCAGCGTGACATCCGCGATTCCGTGCATCGAAGGAACAAAGCTCAGCGTATCCATCTGTTGCTGCATCGCTGCCATAAGGCGTGGGTGCTTGTGCCCAAGCGTGGCGACGAATATCCCGCCGATACCATCAAAGTAACGCTTGCCTTCCACGTCCCAGTAGTAGAGTCCTTCCGCCCGCTGGACGATGAGCGGGTTCTCGAAGAATTCCGCTGTCTGTTGGTAGTCCAGAAAGGTGCGCTTGAGTATTTTCTTCTGACGGTCGTTAAGGTTCACACGATTTTCCTTTCGTTTTCTAAGAGATGTCGCTGGTTTCTGAGTGCAAAAGATTTATCGTCAATCGCTCGCTGCACCGCCAATATGCCGTCGAGATGATCAACCTCGTGTTGTAGCAGTTCCGAGAGGTCACCCTCAAGTTCCATGTTTTGTTCCTGCCAGTTCTCATCTCGATATGTAATTCGACACCGCTGATGACGATGCACCTTGACGAGGAGTTCCGGAAAACTCATGCAGTCGTCCCAGAGTTCCATCATATCGGTACTTTTGAAATCCAATACCGGGTTTATAAAAACCACCGGCTTCCCAATGTGCATATAGACAACCCGCTTCATTGCACCGATCTGCGGCGCAGCGATGGCTCGTCCGGCATTGTATTTTGCTCTGAAAGCCATCAGTGTGTCGTGCAGGTCTTGGATGATAGGTTTGATCTGATCCAGCTGCGCCTCGTGCACGGGTTCACATATCTCAAAAAGTCTAGGATTGCCCAGCAGCAGAATTTCCTTAGCTGCCATCGTTCATTCCTCGCTTCGGATTAGGAGTGGTCCAACTCCCAGATTGGGACGTAAATTGGGAATATTGTATTCAGGATTTCACCCGCTCCGCCGCTAAATTCGAGCGACGGGACAGCGGGATGTGGGCCAAAAATCAGTTGCGTTAGTTCACGGCGGGTTAATACCACAGCTTCTGTTAATCGCTTTGTCGAAAGATCAACCTCCCCATCGCGGAACCTGAGAGTTACGGTTTCGTCGGTTTCGTGGCATACAAGGCAGATAATCCCGTGCAGCCCGTCGGATTTAAGTCGTATATGATTCTTAAGTTGTCTTAATAGTTTCGCAAGGCTATTGACGCGCATCATCTGGTAGCCTACACCTTTGGCCGCTTCAATAGGGAGTCCGCTCCCCGGTTTCTTTTTCTCTATCAGTTGCCCTAGGTTTGATGGGATTAGCGGCAGAAGCACTTGGATTTTGGGATCATCGGACCGCTCCAACAAGACATGTTTGACCAGTGTCTCTAGTCCTGCTGTATCGCCCCCGCCTTCGATTAATCCGGGCTTGTTTACCCCTTCCCCGAACATCAAATAGGCAGCGACTTCCCCACCACTCATAGCCAAGAAGGTCGTTGTTTGGGGTAGCGAAAACAGTGTGCGGTATTCTTCAACGGTGCGAGCTATTCGGTGCGGCTCCGTATCGTGGAGTTTCATCATAGCATTAAGCAGATTGGCGTTGCTCGGATTATGGTGAACCACGTTGAAGTCGTGACTCTCGAAGTGTACGTGTTCGTCCCCGCGCAACTGATACAGCCACCCCTGTGACCCAACCGCCTCCCAGCCGGACTGTTGATAGAAGGGAAACGTTGCCTCCAACGTCCATAGCACGGACACAGGCACCTCTTCTTCTTCCATAATGCGAACACAATCACGAAGGCAGCGGGTGGCGTATCCGTGTCTACGGTAATCCGGGTGTGTAACGGTAGGGCTGATGATTCCGATCCGTAATCTATCGTTTCCCATGATTGCCTCGCGTAGCCAGACCGGCACGTGGGCGACGACCACCCCATCCACCTTGAGGATGCGCATATACTGCATTTTTGAATGATTAAATACCAACGGATAATCGGTGCGGATATCTTGGGCCGTTCCCACCCTGAACACTTGATTGATCAGGGCGATGACCTCTTCAAACTCTGATGCCTGACATGCGCGTGGTCCTTCTACCATCGTTTTCTCTCCTCAAGTTATAGTGGGCCTTAGAATTAATGAGACACTCCAAATCGGCTTGTCCCGATTCTCGGGATCCCGATAAATCGGGATTGGAAACAGTGCCTACCAAAGGGTAGAACGGTCGTTTCGTTTTCCTAGCCGCACCGGTGGGGTATGATCGGCAGGATGAGTCGAGATGGATACTCCGCACTGTGGAATACTGTCTGGTGTGCAGTTCGCAGCTCAGTGTCTGACCAGAAATCCGCGCCGGTATTGTGATTGCGGTCAAAGTTAGGGAAATCGGAACTTGAGACATCGAGCCTAATCCGATGCCCCTGTCGGAACAAGATACCGGTCGGATTGAGGCGGATGGTGTATTCATAAGGATTGCCCGGCTCGATGAGGCTCGGATTATCGTAACCTTCTCGATACTTTGCTCGCATAATGCCGTATGTCAGATTCACCGTCAACCCGTTGGGGTGAACGTCAACCAGCTTGGCAGTGAAATCGGTGTCGGGTGCACTTGATGCTGCCCATAACTTCAGCACTACCGGTCCGGTCACCTCAATATCTTCTTGCAATGGTGGTGTTTGGTAGACCAGAATATCACCCCGTCCGTTCAGTGGAGATTGATCTCTCGGTGCTGCTTGAGCATCAATTCCCATCAGGCTCATCACCGGATCTTTGGGATCGTAGTCGTACACATCGGGTGGTTCGTTCCCCGGTTCAGTAAGGCTAAGTACACCATCGCCCCGCACGGTGTTGGCAGAACCGCTGCTATGCAAGAAAAACTCGGTGTATTGTGTGCGAGCAGGGGGCCACTCATGTTCAAAACGCCATCTGTTTTCGCCCATAATAAATAGCTTCACCGGTGGTTCAGATTCAATCCCATTTTCAATCCCTTTGAAACGGTAATCGTACCATCGAGTTACTTCTTGAGGATATGTCGTATCTGCATCAGCACCGAAGTCTAACGGTCCTTGGGTTCGAGTGAGGTTATTGCTATTATGTCCCCACGGACCGACAATTAGCCTGTGTTGGTTTCGCAGCGATTCGGGACCTTCTTTTACCATGCCGGCGAAGTTGTCCATCGTTCCCACGAGTCGGTCATACCAACCCGTCAACTGACATGTAGGAACGTTAACCTTGTGGTGGATCTCTTGAAACGCCCAGAACTCCTTATTCTGCTCCCTGAGATACGTCTTTAGGAGTGGCGTCAGGTCAGAAAACAGATAATCGGGTAGGTCGTCTAGCGGAAGATACCAGATCCACTTGCCGCGTTCCATCTCGTGCCACTGGGCATCGGCTTCGTCCTCGGATTTGGGTCCAAACTTGTCTCCCGCTCGGCGACGTGCATTGACCGCCATCTTGTAGGTCCACTGGAGACGACGCCCTGTTTCAAATATGCCGAAGTTTAGGTCAAGCAGCCGTGCCGACATACCACTCGCAAACAACGCCTTGAGGGAGGGCGGCTGCGTGCCAGCGAGGCGCCAGATACACCACGACGGGTAGGAATGCCCCCATGTGCCGACCTGTCCATCGCTGCCGGGAATATCCGCTGCCCACTCAACGGTGTCATAACCATCCTGTGCGTCGAAGGTTTCGGCGTTATTCTGAAATTGCCAGAAGTACTCTCCATCGGAAATACCCCTGCCCCGGATATCTTGAACAACAGTAAGGTAACCGTTGGAAGCTAACGCCTGCGCCGTCTGCACGTAGGTATCTTGGCTCTTGTCATACGGTGTGCGGCACAGCAATACCGGACAGGCTGCTGCTCCATCTGGACGATAAACATCCGATCGTAGAACTACACCATCGCGCATTTCGGTGGGAACGTCCCGTTCAACGGTTATAGAGAAATCTCCGCTTTTGGCCATAGACTACTTTGCCTTCATTTTTTATATTCAATGATCGTTGTGTCGAGATGTGAATCTCGACCTACGGGGGACATTGTTACAGTTCTACACCGAGCACTTTGGCGATAGTGTACACATCTTTATCTCCACGCCCGGAGAGGCAGAGGACAATGATTTGGTCCTTATCGAGTGTGGGTGCTAGTTTGCGGATGTGAGCCATCGCGTGAGCCGCTTCTAGCGCAGGGATGATCCCTTCCGTTTCTGATAGTAGCTTGAATCCTTCAATCGATTCTTCATCGGTGACGGAGACATATTCGGCGCGACCTGATGCTTTGTAGAAGCTATGTTCCGGACCGACTCCGGGGTAATCCAGACCCGCTGAAATGGAGTGCGCAGGCGTGATTTGTCCGTCGTCTTCCTGTAGGACAAAGCATTTCGCACCGTGGAACACGCCAACACTGCCCGCACTGATGGTCGCTGCGTGTTTGCCACTGAGTATGCTTTCGCCTGCTGCTTCGACACCGACTAACTTCACACTGCTGTCCGCGTAAAATGGGTAGAACATACCTATTGAATTACTGCCACCACCGACGCAAGCAACTACATAATCTGGCAACTGTCCTGTCTGTTCCAGGGTCTGCGATCTCGCTTCCTGACCGATAACAGCTTGAAAATCTCGGACAATCATCGGATATGGGTGGGGACCCACGACGGATCCGATCAGATAGTATGTCGTTCGAACATTCGTGACCCAATCGCGGAATGCAGCGTTGATTGCATCCTTGAGGGTACGCGAACCTGAGTTCACCGGAACCACCGTTGTACCCAGCAATTTCATGCGAAAGACGTTTAGAGCTTGCCGTTCGATGTCTTCCTCGCCCATATAGACTTCGCATTCCGTGTTGAATTTTGAAGCTACGGTTGCAGTCGCAACGCCGTGTTGGCCTGCGCCTGTCTCGGCGATAATTCGATTCTTGCCCATCCGTCGGGCGAGCAAGATCTGTCCGATGGTATTGTTGATTTTGTGTGCGCCTGTGTGGTTGAGATCCTCGCGCTTGAGGTAGATTCTTGCCCCGCCGAGTTCTTGGGTCAGACGCTCGGCATAGTATAGCGGGTTCGGACGCCCGACATATTCACGAAGGTAGTATTGAAATTCTTCTTGGAAATCGGAGTCCTCTCGTAGAGACATGTAGGCATCTTCTAGTTCTAGTAGTGGGGACATTAGTGTCTCCGGAGCATATCTGCCGCCGAATTCGCCGAAATGTCCTGTTGTGTCAGGTAGATTCTGATTCAATGTGGTAGCTCCTTCTATTTTTGATATGTTACTGCAATTCGATTTTCGCTCACCTTAAGAAATAGTGCAAAGAAACCGAGTTTTGAAGAAAAAACTCGGTTTCTCTAATTTTATTATGCCAAACTGCGTCGTTTCCGTAAAAACCACTCTAGGCCTAAAAATAGCATGACAGTTGCGAAGATGAGCGGCATATCCCAAATCTCCTCGTCAACCAGCTGTGATGTTGCACTTTCGACCAAGGGGATATGATTCACCATCTCTGATGCGTCTTCGAGCGTATAATACCTACCACCGCTGGTGTTAGCAAGGGTTTGTAACAGTTGTGTGTTGAGTTCCGCGTTTGTGAACTCAGCGTAGGATTCGGCAACCTCGAAGAGCCCGCTCTGCTCACCGAGACTCTTACCACCTAATTCCCCAACAAGAGTGACCCGATACTCACCGCGCCGGGGTGGTATAAATCGTGCCGTATATAATCCCTCTTGCCCAAGCACCTGTTCGAGCGAGAGTTCTCGTTTCCTGCCATTATCGTCCGTAATGATAGCACGGACTTTTGCCCGATTGGTCAATTCAAATTGATGATTGTAGGCGGTTGCGTTGATGCTTACCGTTTCCTTCAGGGCGTAGGAGGTTTTTGGGATATCTAATCTGAGTTGATCTTTTTGTACCGTTGTCAACCACTTCGCTGTCTGACGCCAGAACCGTTCATGGTTCTCATCTTCGTGTGACAGGTGCATCTGCCAGTTCCACGGGCTGACAGGTGTGAAGACCATAACCCGACCGGCGTTGTAGTTATGGGTTGCGATGAGGATACGATTGCCGAATTCATTCCGGTCTGTGGGATGCACAGCGAGGACAGTCGCGCCTGCCTTAGCGCGCTGCACTCGGCTGTAGCCGGCTAAAGGCGGCAATTTTTCCCAGCGCATCACGTTTTCGCGTGGTTCGTCCGCCAGAGCCAGCAACGGATCTGCCTTCCCTTCGGCGGTCAACTGTATAGCGTACTTTGGAATCGAGGACCTCCGATCCCGTCGTTGAGGGGTTGCAAACCTGCGTATCGGTGGAGACGGTGCCGGTGGCGTTCCTAGCTCAAGTTCGACCGGAAGCACCTGTGCAATCGGTGTATTGATGTAAGAATTCGCCATTTCGTGATTACCCAACGATTGTTTCCCACCAAGCATCAGAAATCCGCCGCCCCGTGTGCGGATAAACTCGGCTGTGTTTTCAAGTTGTTGTTTAGTAAATTTTGATGCCGCTATATTTCCCAAAATAATTGCGTCGTAATCGAAGAGCACCTCTTTTGAGGTCGGATAGAGGTCAAACTTGTGTCCAGTACCGGTGCTTGCTCCGCCGATAGTGGTGTCAGAGGTGAAATATCGAAGCGTCAACTGGATATTTGGATCTTTCTCCAGAGCTCTTCTGATGACCCCAATTTCCCTACGTAGTCTGCCCTCAACGTATAGAATTTTTACTCGCTTGCTCGGTGCAACCTTTAACAGGAACTTCTTGGTGTTGTTTTGTGGGACAGCCTCATCGGTTTCGACTGGGATTTCTACCATATACTTCTGTGTACCCGGATTTCGGGGGATAAACTTGATTCGCACGCGGCGCGTGGGACGTTCTTTGTTGAGATTGACGTTGAATGTTTTAACGACACGATTTTCATCCCTGAGCCGCAGCGTTATCTCCCTCGGTCCATAGCCCTTGCGGCGAATAGTTGCCCAAATCTCGACCGGGAAATCCTCTTCTGCCGTCCGTGGGGCATCAACTTTCACCACCTCAATATCCTCAATTCCTTCAGGAGAGCCGATTCCGACGGTGTGCACTGGCACTTTGCGATCGCGCATCCGAAACGCAAGTTTGCTGATGTCCTGCCCACTCGCATCCGCACCGTCGGAGAACATCACAACACCCGATAGCGGGACCCCTTGCAGATTGTCCAATGTGTCGTTCAGTGCAGCGGGTATATCGGTGGTTTCACCGTCTGCCTCGGTCAACGCAATGGGAGTCATTCGGCTAGGACTGTCGGAAAAGGAGAACAATCGTGTCTTGAATTTCTCGTTGAGCGAATTGAGTATCCCGCCTTCAGGGTCAAAGAGCAGATTGTTCACGCTGCTCAGACGGGATTCCTTATTCACGGAGTCGGTTACCTGCATACTCTTGGATTCATCAACTAGTACCGCGAGGTAGGAATCGTCCGGGCTGGTTTTGTAGACCGTCACAAAGGGCTTGAGCAGACAGAATGCTAATCCGCAGAGTGCCACCGTGCGAAGGAAGATGAGAAAGCCGCGGAACCCCCGATGTGCCCGTCCGCGTGTTGTTCGGTATGCCCAGATTGACGCTGCGATTAAGGCGACGAAGATGAGGAATAGAATGAGGCCCGGTAGGCGGATCCCGAAATAGAAATCTCCTTGGCGGAAGATGTCGATTGGGTATTTTAGTAGTTGTTCAAACATCTAGGAGTCCTTGTTGCGTACTAAAAAAGCCAATTCGTGCCGCAGCTGTTGTGGGTCTTTGCAAACGTGGAAATCCCATTTTCCGAGATCTCCCCAGTTATTGACTGCGGATACCCATCGCCGGGCACCGGCATATTTAGCGAGTTCTTGATCGTCCTCATAACCTTTAATTTCCAGAATCAGGCGGACACCATTCTTGAGTCGTACAATAAAATCAGGTTCGTAGCTGTGAGGGACACCGGTATATTCATACGGAATGCCAAACCCCAGATGATCATTCCTAACATAATACTCTACAGCGTTGGAGGATTCCAACCAAAAACAGGCGGAACGCTCCCATCTTTGTGTATCGAGCACCACCTGATTAATCTGGCTTCGTTGTGTTCCGTGACAGGGGCGCGTGGTCATAAAGTCCACCTCTGACGATGTGCCGATCGGTTTGTAGCGGTTCAAGATCGGGAGTAAGGGCGGTTCACCTTCTGTTTCAGCGGGTTGAATTGCGGCCAAAATCCGCTCAACGATACGGGTTACATATTTCTCATGTCCGAGTTCACACGGATGGCACGTGCTAAAATCTACCTTCTTTTCGACGTAGGTATCAGTTAGACGGAACACTTGAGGAAATAAACGATGCCGGGATTGAAATCGGAGCTTGGGATCACTCTCTGAATTGGGCTGATTCTTACTGTCACCGACTAGTGCTGTAACAATCCGACGGGCGATCTCAAACTTGATGGCTTGAAGGTGAGTTGTTTTGTAATATTCCTTGCGATTCTGCCTAATGAAATCTCCTGGACCTAAGAGGGTGGGGGTGCCAATTTCGTAGCCAGCTGCTGCTTTAACAAACACATCAGTCGGCGATTGGTCAGGTTCAAGCCTGAGCGGTGTCATCGAGTTAATATCTGCACCAATTTCGTTCTTTTTCAGGGCAAAGGCATATCCTTCAACAACAGGAAATCTTATCTCAAAATCCGCCCGCTCCGGCATCGCTCGGACGTGGTTTTTTGGTTTGTCAATGGGCTCACGCTTGTTCTTAGGGCGTCCCTTGAACGGAATCACAGAAAATGGGATGCCGTATACATCGACGTATTCTTCGGTCAGCAGTCCGGTTTCCGGGTCGGGCGTGTAGTTCATGCGGCGCAATCCCCGCCCGACCACCTGCTCACAGAGTAACTGGCTGCTGAAGGCGCGTAGCCCTAGAATATGGGTGACGTTGTTCGCGTCCCATCCCTCGTTCAGCATCGCCACAGAGACCACGCATCGGATCTGTGCTCCGGGCTGTCCCGGCTTCCCAATTGTTGCTACTATCTGACGCAGATCCTCTGCCGCTTGTGTCTTGTTCTTTTGAGGGTCTTCGCTTTCCGCCTCTGCCAGTTTTTTGCTATCAATTCGCAGGGTTCGCGAAATGTTTTCCGTATTTGATAGAATATCGGGAAATATCTGCCCTTGTCCGTAGACTGTCTGTGTCTGTTTTTTCTTCCGTCCTCTGCCTCTATTTTCACTATCATCTACCACTTCCCTGTCCTCTTCGCCGGAGATTTTTTCATAGAAGTGCTTCGCGATATCGGTGTTGTCGCAGACAATGATCATCACAGGGGGTGTTTTATCTTGGGCGTCCGATGCCTCCTCGATGTATTCAAAGCGTTCTTTCCACTGGCTGGCGAGAGTGTTAAGTGCATCTTGTGCCTCAAGATAGACCGCCTCCGGTTTCGGTTTGCGAGCCCTGCCCGGCAATCGGTCTGCGGGTAAGATCTCCTCCTGAATTGCTTCCCAGAGTCGAAAGAATTTCGGTTCGGGTCTGCCCGTTGTATCGCTCACCGGCAATCGAGGGATCTTCGTGATGCCGCTTTCTATAGCGTCTACCAACCCGAAATCGCTGACAAGCCACGGGAAGGGTTTTCCCTCTGGGTGGCCGCTACCTTGAATATAAAACGGCGTAGCGGAAAGATCGACGCAAAAACGGACACCGCACGCTTGGTTGATCATATCCAAGCCGCTGATCCAGACGGTGGGTTCCTCGTGTTCCTTTGATAATTCGTCATCGGCAAGCGCAGGACGATAGGCGTGATGTCCTTCATCGTTCAGCACCATGATTGGGGCGCGTTCATGTAGTTCGCCCAACACGCGCTTGGCAAAGGCGTCCGGTGTTTCTTCGCCTTTGTTCACGACCGCGTAGCTTTGACCGCCTTCGCTATGTTCAGATTCCGGCGCGAATTGATGCCAGTTGGTCACAAGCACTTTCCCTTTGTTGAGCAGCGGGCGGAGTTTTGTCGGGATGAGTTCAAACGCGTCGTAATAGTTGTCCGGGGATTCGGGTCGCAAAACCTGAAGCCGTTCTTTGATGGTCAGGTTTGGACAGACAACCAATGCCGCCGCGGGGAAACGCTCATCGGACGGCACTTTCCCACGATTGCAGAACGCCCACGCAATCAGCATCGCCATCACCACTGTCTTGCCGCTGCCGGTCGCCATCTTGCAACCGTAACGGATTAGATCTGGGATGTCGGGGGTGTTGGGCGAGTCAACCAATTTAGCGAGATCTGCTTTCGTAAATTGCGGATTAAAGCCTGTCCTTTTGTTCCCTTTCAGGATCTCGGCGATGTATATGATTGTTTCGACCGCCTCGCGTTGGCAGAAAAATAGGCGGCGTTCTTTATCTTCTCGTATCCAGTGACGCAGCAGTTCCCGCGTTACGTTGGTCGCGTTTCGGTAGTTGGATTCACGCCATCTCCTTACATCATTCCGCAGCGCATTCACCAACGGCAGGTCGTCCCGCTGCTCCTCCTGAACGAAGCGCATTTGAATTTGAGCACTGCCTGTCCGCTGCGTTTTGTACCAGTACCCAGCATCACGTCTGCCCGGCTGCTTAATCGCTTCGCCGGTCTCGGTATCGTAAACCCAATGCGCGTCCGGTTCTTCATAGGGATTGCATAGGATGGGGCGTTCAACGGGTTGGATTGGGATTTCGAGTTGGTCTTGATTCATGAGGGATCCTTATTCACGGGTTGCTTGTGGGTGAGGGGCCGCTTGCGGGGGCGGCGGAGGCGGTTCATCAAAGGGGAGATTCTGCGCCTCTGCCTCAAGGCGGCGGTTATTCCACGCTGCCCACAACTCGTAATTCTTAGCTATGCCGGCGGCTTCACCCTCAGTTCTGCCCTCGGCTATCCCCTCGGCTAGTCCCTCAGCCATTCCCTCAGCCATTCCCTCGGTTCTCGCCTCAATTTTGGCTTGCTCAATCGCCTCTTCCAGTCTTCGCTGATACAAACGCCAGAGTATCATGATAAGAAAACCTCCTATTTCAAAGATAAGTGTCAAGACAATCGCCACAGGAATAAAGCTTGAGATATGCCCAACAATGACGATTAATGTCTCAACAGCGTTTTCTCGCCCTACGGCGAGCTCATGTTGTGTTACAACGATAGCATAACTGATTACCACGACAAGAAAGAAAATGAAGTCTATCAGTATCAAATCCTTGGCGAAACTAAACACCGAAATTCTTTTATTTTCCACTCAACACCTCCTGACCACATTGTGACAGTTCTAGGCCATTACAAGTGCAAAGTATTATATGAGAAATTGGCGGACTTGGCAATTGTCTGAATCGCGGATTCGTGCGGATTATTGGATTTCGCAGATTTTTTATTCTAACCTCCAATCGGTTTTTAATCTACTTTGTCCGCGTTATTCGTTTCCACATTGCTGCCTATGCGGTTACCTAGCTTTTGTTAATAGAAACCCGAAAACCATTCATTCCAAGTGTTAGCACTACTTGTTAACGGTCCATGGACGCCAAAGCCGGAATAAACCTCTGCGCTGTAAATTGAGTGGCTCATGTAAAAAGAGAGTGCAAAGCACGAAGTAAAGGCCCCCTTTGTACCCCCCTTAATCCCCCCGCAAGCAGGGGGAGAGTAACCCCTGATAAATCGGGAGGCAAGTGCTTGTGGCTTTGGTTGCACTAATTCTTAACATGAGCGAATTGAGTTAGGGCACCAACTACGCATTTTCCCTGAACCACTGCCGGTTATCTTTGCATCGTGGTAATAGTCAGCAAGATCGCGCAATGCAGGATCTTCCCACGCGAACCGTCTCGACAGATCAGAAATGAGAACACCAATTGGAGTAAAGTTCTTAACTTGGTTATCATAAGTAGGGGTGCATTTACAGTACACAGTGATCGCTTCTGCTTCCTGTGGTGCAGAGTTAGGTCCCAATGAAGGCAGTGGACTGAGAAACACTGATTTACCCAAGGTCCATGCAGCAAGATCAGCAACACAGAGCAAATCAAGGCCTTGACGCGGAGGTGATACGTGCAAGCAATCAGATTCCAATAGCTTTCTCTCAATATTATCTTCGGGTGTTGAGTTAGGACCTTTCCAAGAATGGGAATGTGCCAACAATCCATAGACAATGGGGGCATGCAACTCCTTGTAGGGTGTTCCTTCTCGAGCCGGATACAAGTT
Source organism: Candidatus Poribacteria bacterium (assembly GCA_965208425.1). GTDB lineage: Bacteria > Poribacteria > WGA-4E > WGA-4E > PCPOR2b > PCPOR2b. Next base: position 3,248,812 of record OZ242335.1, read on the forward strand.
TTTGATTTCTGTACAAGTCTTAACGGCTTGTTCAATATGTGCTGCCTCGAGTGTAATTTTGCATTCAAACGCTGCAGCAACACCAGCAGCAAGATACCGTTTCTTGTTGAGCAATCTCTTAGGATATATATCCTTTAGAACTAAGACATCAACTTGTCGACTTGTTTCACCGTTTTGGTTGATGATTCTCCCCTTTGTAACGACTTCATAGGTTCGGGGGAGCCATCCACGCAATAGTTCTGCCCAATTCTCCTCTCCATGATCCCCGGCGGTTCCGGGGTCTTCGGTTACCCACCTTTGGACGTAGTCGTATTCTGCAGCCATTTCGTTGCTTAGGTGTCGCATGAATTCATGTAAGTCGTGGGTCGTTTCTTCAGACATTATGTTACTCCTGCGTTATCTATGCTGTGTTTATCGCCTTTCCTAACTTCTGCGCTGCAAGGGCGTAAAGACTCATCCCTGCTTCTACGGCTTCATTTGTCAATGCGTGATAAAGTTGTGCATCAACGGGGACGTTGAACGGTCCCTCGTATCCTTCCCGCGAAGGTGCTTTTGGGACAGGGACACCATCCTCATGGTAGCATTTTTTCATCAACTCCCATGCTTCTTTCAATTCAACTAATGCCTTGGTGGGTGTCGGGCCGAAAGCTGAGACATTTGGGAGCTCAACGAGATGCGCGAGATAATCACCATCTTCATCAAGGAATAGGTTGACGGTGAATCCATCAAAGGCATCGTGATTCTTATTCATCTTCTGCCTCTTGGTTAAATTGTCTGAATCGCGGATTATTGGATTTCGCGGATTTGTTAGCCAAATGTTCAGGCGGTGTTTAATCCGTGTTATCTGTGTCCTCCGTTTAATCAGCACTTCAGACAAATGCCACATGTCGCCCCGCTGGGGCTATGGGTCGGGCAAGATGCCCGATCTACGGGTGTGATAATTCTTCACTCTTGCTATACATATTGCGCTCCGCTGGAGCGCGGAGATTGAACGTATCGCCGTTCTATAGACATATCGCTCCTCTGGAGCGAAATTCTATACACCTGTTGCCCTGCTGGTGCTATTTTGTTAATCCAAGCGGAGCGGTGAAATTACCTTTTTGCAGTTAAGAAAAGTCAAGGCTCATGTAAAGAAATCGTGCAACAGAAACCAAGTTTTCAAGAAAAAACTCGGTTTCTCTTCGTGCGTTGCACTTTCTTTTAAGATGAGCGAAAGTCAATACCCTCGCTCACCCAAATCGTGTACGCGCATCACCTCATTCCCCCGCGGGTCGATTACTTTGACAGCAACGCGCTGGTGTTCACCGGCAGGGAAGGGCAGCGATTCGGTCCCGCTGAATTTCTCAAAACGCTCTGGGTCAATAACGCCTTTGAGTGCCCGCGCTATCTTGGTCCACGCCTTTTTGTCGGGGAAGAAGGCTTGGGTGATGCAGAAGGTTCGGCCGTCATAGTCGCTGTCAAGGAACCATGCCGCCACTCTATCACCGCCTGCGGAACTCACGGTGTTCTCCACAGGGTTATAGATGTCCACCCCCTCCATCTTGACGATATACTCCCCGTCCTCTGTCGTTTCGATGTCGGTGCGCGGTGCGCCGAACACGGTGAACAGTTGACTGGAAGGTGTCTCCTTGAGCAGGTCTCCCATCGTTACATCGGGATTGATGTGTGCCATGTGGGCACGGACCCTCGGATTCGGGTCGGCTTGGATGGTCGTCTGCGCCTCGCCCTCGAAACTGAAGCCTGCAAAAATTAGTTCATCGTATCCACGCCGAGATGCAATAGGTAAACATTCCTCAACCTGCATTACCGTCACAGGTCCGTGCTGCGGACCGAACACCACCGCTACATTTCGTTCTGTGTCATCCTCCTCCCAACTCCCTTCGGCGTGAAGAATACCATCCTCAAGCGAATCGAGTGCCGCGAATTTCATCACTTGTTCATCGGGGAAACGCACACCGTCATTTCGCAGCAGGCGAACCATCTGATCGAGATATGCTTCGGCATTGGTGGGCTCGTCCTCAACGCCGTCAGACTCAAATGTGTCCAGTCCTTCCTCCGGTTCACCGCCGATGGGTGGCTCGGCATCAAGCGAGGCTTCGGCGGGTTGCACCGCCTCCACTGTGAAGGGACCGCTCACCCGCAGTTTCTTTCTGTCCACCTCCGGCTGATCAACTAATTCCTCTCCATCTGAAGATGCGGCAATGCAGGTGTTCACTTCGTCCATCTTTGCCCGGAACGCCTCACGATAATCGGTTAAAGCAGCACGCAACGTTTGGGGCCAATCAGAATCGGTGTCAAAGGGCACCTCCCACTCCTGCCAGCCCCCCCTGCCCCCCGCAAGCGGGGGGAGTTGCCAGCGGCGCCGGTCTGCATCCGTGATTGCTTTTTTCCCGTCGCGTCGTTCTTTCTCCGCAAGTTTGGACAATAGTTTCGTCCGAAGCTCCTGCGTAACCTTCTCTAAGGCGAGGTTAAGAGTCTCTAATTTTTCCGTGAGAATTGGCTCATGTTTTGCGAAGATAGGATCCAGGGCGGTGTTTTGGGCGATGCTTCTGAGAGTGATGTGCGGGACTGTCTTGTTGACAAAGCCGCCCCCAATCCCTTTCGATTCATCATTGAGTTTGTAGTAGTCGAAGGTTCCTGTCAAGAGACGTTGACGTGCTAAGGCAACCGCAACCCGGCTGGTATCAATTGTTATCCAGCGTCTACCCCAATTCTCAGCGACGTAGGCAGTAGTACCACTGCCGCAGTTATGCACCGCGCATACTTCAGTCAGGTAGGAGTGATCTGTTTCAACCTCAAGGTCGTAGACCTCTTCATCAGTGTTGATGCTTTGGATAGCGATAATTTCTACTGGCTGGCGATCTATCCCGAAATAAACGGTGTCACCAACCCGTAATGTATTCGATCGCCGCCATTGTTGCAATGGCGTTTCGGAAGGATGGACAGTTTGAACTGTCCGATAGATCTGTTTAAGTACGCCATCAAGCTGCCGGAGAATCTCAAGGTTCGTAAAACGCAGGACGGTTAATCCAAGTTGATGTAGATAATCAGTGCGTATGGAGTCATAGGATTTGGCTTCGGTTGTGAAGTGTGTGTCCCCGTCAACTTCGATGATCAGACCCACATCACGAGCATAGAAGTCCGCGATATATGGTCCAATCGGATGCTGCTTTCTAAATTTGACACCGAGTTGGTTAGCGCGGAGGCGGCTCCATAAAATCTTTTCGGCTGAAGTCATTTCTCGGCGGAGTTCACGCGCTCGGCCAAAGTGGCTAGCAGGGACTTCGCCCCAGGCACGTTCTTTTTCGTATGAGAGAATACGCTGCTTACACCGAATGTAATGATTTGCTGTTACCCAAAGGGTTGTTGGTGATTGTGCGTGCTGAATGCCGATGAGTTGTCCGCTGTATGGTTTGCGTATCGTGCGGCGGATGCGGCGGGGTTTACCTGTGTGTGAGAGCACCCAATCGCCGGGGCGGAGGTCTTCGATGGGTGTTAGGTTGACCCCCCCCAACCCCCCCGCAAGCGGGGGGGAGAATTGGTCTTCTTGCTTTCCTTCAAGCGGCAGGGAGGATTGTTTTGCTTGCTTTCCTTCAAGCGGCGGGGAGGATTGTTTTGTTTGCTTTCCTTCGGTCCGGGGGGACAGGGCTTTTATGGAGTTTATCGGTGGTGCTTGTTCCACAGCATCGCTAGTGGAAGGGAGAGCAGTTGAGGAAACGGTTGGTGGGATACTGAATTCCTCGTCCAGTTTGCTATACAGCAGAGAGGCCAGTTCTTCCCCCCGCTTGCGGGGGGATACAGGGAGGTTCGGATCTTGTATGCTAAAAATTTTCGTGCCTTTGCGGACACAAGTAGGATCAAGTACAAGATCTCCGGGGTCGGTAGTCATGAGAAGACAGCGTTCGATAACCTTAATGTTAGTTTGGACGGTGTAGATGCTTGCTCCTGAATATCCACCCGCAACTGTATCACTCCAAACATTATCATATGGACTAACAGGAAAATCGTCAATATATCGAACATAGTATAGTCGATTACCTGATGCTATTAAACGGTTTGATTTTGCTAAAGCATCTAGACCCTTCTTAGTGGTTTTCCAGTGAGCATTATTGTCGCATGAATAAATCCTATTATGATACTCAAAATCAAATGGATTGCTTGCAGGGCCTGCAGAAGAAAGGGGAGACTTCAAAAACAATCTTGAATTAGAAAGTAAGGTGGGGGCTGTTCTTTCATCGGTACTCATCGAGCGTCTAATACCATCTGAAGTTTCAACCCATTTGTAGTAAACACCACTGCCTTCCTCAGAAGTTTTTCGTCTATAAAGATTTCTATATTTTGTTTGATTCTTTTCTAGACCATACCATAGCAAATAGTCTGAAGTTTGTCCGAGAAAGGATCCCTCGAAAGCCCCCGTTTTCCTGAAACTGATTTGCCCAATGAAATTCTCGTTCCCAAACACTTCATCCATCAGACAACGCACCCGATGAACATTCTCATCACCAATCTGCACAAAGATGCTGCCACTGTCCGTCAACAGTTCTTTGGCGACAATTAACCGGTCCCGCAGATAGGCGAGGTAGGAGTGGACGCCGAGGGTCCATGTATCGCGGTAGGCTTTGATCTGCTCCCGTTCGCGGGTTAGGTCACCTTCCTTGTCCTTCACATCACGCTGAAAGACGGTGGGTTGGAAGTTTGAGGCGAATTTGATACCGTAGGGCGGGTCAACGTAAATCATCTGCACTTTGCCCGCGAGGTCTTCGCGTTGTGCTAAGGAACTCATCACAGTCAGGCTATCGCCTAAGATGAGGCGGTTTGTCCAATCCACATCGTGTTGGTAAAATTGCACCGCCTCTAGGTATTCCAGTTGTGGGTCGGCAAAGAGTTCCCGTTGGACGTTTTCCCGCTCTGCTATTTTCACAATGGCTTTCGCACTCACGCGCTCGTGGATATGCAGCGCAACTGGATCGACGGAAAAAGATTCTGCTTCCTGTTTGCCCGCCCATTCGAGCCATGGGTTGTGGTGTCTCAACGCTTCTGCGAGGATCTGTACCTCATCGGCGGAGAGCTTCTCACGTTGTGCCTTTGCGAGCAGTTCGGGGAGTTGGTCGGCGTCGCCGGTTTCGTCGAATCGTAGACTCGGCGGCAGGTGGGGGTTGTAGGCGTACTCCTGCTTCGGTTGTTCGTGGACGCGCCCATGTGAGGCGATGCCCGCGGGTGGGTTGTTTGTTCGGGTGGCGGTGTCGTGCCGGTAATCTTGAGTTTCTATTTCTTGCTTTTTGGCAGGGCGTTTCCTTCGTGCCATATCTGTCTTTCCTTCTACCGAGTTTTTGGGATTAGGGGTTTGTTGCTTTTCGATACTAACTTTTGGTGCTAGTTTAGTGAGAAAGTTTTTTTCACATTGTTCAAGTTGCTTTGGATCCCCCCGATAAATCGGGGTAAACTAATTATTGGGGAGTTCATTAGTCGATTGGTTCATTCATTCTTCTTACGTTCCACCCTTGGGATACACATGTCGCCCCGCTGGGGCTTTAGGGTATTTGTTTATCTGTGTACTATAGACATGTCGCCCCTCTGGGGCTAAATGAACCGGTGAACCCATGATTTTTACATTTCACGCATCACGTTTCACGTTATCAACAGCTGCAAACTAGCACCATTGGTTACTATGTGGGGTTAGGACAATCTATCCTCTCTAGTGGGTTCTTTCTCAATAAGCAATCTTCCAGCCTAGGCAAATTTTTGACCTTGATACTCAGATGATCTGCAAGTTCTTCAATTGAACATTGTCCCTGATGATATCTGCTGAACGCGAGTTCTATAAATCTGTAGCCTAGGTACACTGCATGGGTGTTATAATAGTTTCCACCGCCTGATGATTCACCTCCCACTCTTCCTTCTAGGCGGGATTCATACTCCTCAGTCCATTGGGCAGTCTTCTGCCTATAGCGGTTTTGTGTGAGGCTGCCTCGATTAACCAATCTCAGCAATATGACCGGACGACTCACCTTATAGTAACCTGCCAATTCCTCTATTGCACTATCTATCGCGTCATCATCATAAATTGGAAAATTGAAGCGAGTTTCCAAATCGCTAGATGGTACCAGAAATTCAGCAGCAAATTGGTTACAAAAGACCTCAATTTTTTCTCCCACTGGGTTGATGCCTCGTGTTATACCGTTCTCACCGAGTAAGAGGTGAGCCAGTTCATGAAAGAGTGAGAAAATCTGTCTGACAGCCGATCTACTATTGTTAAGGTAGATTACTGGAAACTGCTCATGGATCAGACAAAAGCCATCAACGGAGTCGTCTCGGAATGCATCCTTAAAAACGAAGATACCTTTTTCTTCAATACTTTCTCGCCAATTTTCGAGTGTTTCTTTCGTGCTGCCCCAACCTGCTTGTGTTTCAACGCTGATGTCCAGGTATGCTCTAGTTTGTTGTGCCAACTCTGTCGGTGAGTTATCAAGGTGGGAGTGAAGATCTTGAAAGATTTTCATTTCCACAGGATTCATGCCCATGTTCAGTTCCATCAATGAAAGCTGCCTCGCACGTGCCTGACGCAACAGAATACGGATACTTGGGGCTAGTTGCTCAATTTCGGAACTCCGCAGTGCAAGTTGTCCTACAAAATCGAGCTCTTGGGGAGGTTCCGGGAAGAAAAACATGGCGACGGGACGTTTGTATTTGTCAGCCAACTTTTCAAGTTGAATATAGGTCGGCGCAGCTTCCCCTAATTCCCAATCAGAGATGGTAGCGACATCCCTATTTAAGGATTTGGCGACTTCTTGCAGGGTATACCCTGAACGTTCTCTCGCCCACTTGATTATGTTGGGATTAATCCCTTGAATGTATTCAGCCATGAGGTTATCTCAGATTTTAAAACAAGATTTACGCAAATTTAGCATATAGGGGGCAGATTTTTGATTTTTAACCCCCTAAATCCTCAACCCCCTAAATCCCCCTTATCAGGGGGACTTATGAACGCGCTGCGTAAAAACGGTAAAATCCAACTCCTTCCGCTACGCGGAACTTATACCTCCATTTCAATGCTCTACCGGCACGATTCGACGATTTGGCAGGGTACTGACAGGTCCAAAAAAAGTTTCAACCAAGCATCGGGGGGTTTATCATTAGCCGATGTCTCTCTGAACCCTTATGGGGCCTAGCTTCAGAGCGTTTGTAGATTTTTAGTGCCCAACGGAAGGTGCGCCCAGATGGCTTTTTGACCTGCCAAATACGCACTGTTTATGAACCGTTTTTCACTGAAATGGCACCATAACCTCGCCAAATGTTGGGGATTTTCAGGTCCCTGACAGGTCTAAACTCTGAAATGCGTAGGTCCTGGTAGAGTTATATTCGGTGTATTTATAGTGGATCTTAGAATTAATGAGACACTCCAAACCGGTGCGGTTGCAAACCATACCTACCGGGCCCAACCCCCTAAATCCCCCTTATCAGGGGGACTTCTCCAAACCGGTGCGGTTGCAAACCGCACCTACCGGGGGGCGAAAACGTCTATTTATTTTTAGAATTCACCATAAGTGGGTGCATTGGCTCTATTATACCCTATTTTTTGACCATGTGCCTAAGTCCTAAAATTATAGTGGATCCTAGAATTAATGAGACACTCCAAATCGGCGCAGTTGGAAACAGCGCCTACCAAACATGGGGAGCGAAAGTGTGTATTTATTTTTTGAGTTCACTATAAGCATATTGGTCGGCGATAGGAATAAGATGCTGGTATTTCTGCAGCGTCATTCGTTTGCCTTTTGCTGCTCCATTTCGGCTTTGATTTTTGCCCCTCAATCGCTCATCTCATCACCAAAGAAGTATTGAGCCCAATTCGTGATATTGCCATATTCATCCATGTTGAGGCGTTCAATCTCAGATGTGCCATCGTTGACTTGGCAGAAATAAAGTACCGTATCAGACGCAGCAATCTCCTCCTCGGCGATGCGCCGTTGTAGGCGTCGCAGCAGATGTTCGCTGTGGGTCTCAAGGATAATCTGGATATTCCGATTTTTCACTACGTCGATGAGGACATCCGTCAGATCCGCTTGTGCTTTCGGATGCAGATAGGCTTCTGGCTGTTCAAGGATGAGGATTGAACCTTCCGGGACGTAATAGCAGAGTGCCAACGTCGGCAGAATCTGGAAAACTCCCAAGCCGATGTCGGTGAGTTGGACTTCGGGACCGTCTTTGTGCTGTTTGAGGCGAAATTCGTAATCCTTCTCCCCATCAGGGTCAGCTTGGAGACGGTAGGAATCAATCAGTTCCAGGCGTTGTAACCATTTCAGCACCTGCTCGTCGATTGAGATGAGTTGAATCCGTCCGGAGAGCAGTGCGGCGATTGCCTGTTCCCCGTACTGTCCGACGCCTTTCGGATGTTCTCCGCCGTATGCGTAGTGGTGTCGAGGCGGCTGACGGAGCGGGCTGAGGTGGTGGATGCGAGAAAACAGATCCTTGAAAGCTCGCTCAAGTGACAGAAAAGGGGTATCGGGCACTTTTGCCGATCCGTCCCGAATTCCGTAGCATCGAAATGGAAGAGAGGAAAGCGCACCCTGAAATCTATGGTTGGGTGGACATACGAGTTTATATTGGCTATCGGAATCCCGTACTAGTCCAAAAAATTCGTATCCATCGGACATATAACCGAAGCCATCGACAGCAGCTGTATTATTTCCTGCGTTGATAATAGTAGTTGAGAAGGATAGCGCGCTAATTTCAGTTCGACTGGAACTCCGAGGGGCGCGGGGCATCGCTGGTGTGGGGCTGCTCGCTCCTCCAATAATCAGTTTTTCTGGCAACCCCCACGACACAGAGAGATCAAGGCTTAAACCCGATTGGTGTCGATGGATGGCCTCATTAAAGCCGGATAAGTTGACCACCGATCCCTCATTGCCGAAGTCAATCACCCCACTCCAATCCGGCGGACGCTCCGCAGTCTGCTTGAGCATGAGCAGCGTCTGAAAAATGCTGGTTTTGCCGGAGCTATTCGCACCGAAGAATCCGGTCAGTGGGGCAATCTGCAATCGACCTGTATTTGCCCATGACTTGAAGTTCTGCACGCTGAGTTCGGTAATCATGTCTTACGCCTCGTTTTCTGTTTGCCTCGAATTACCTTCCGTATGTATATTGCGCTCCTCTGGAACTCGACTTTAGAGGTCTTCGCATTCTATAGATATATCGCTCCTCATGAAGTTTAAAAAAATAAATGGGTAATTTGCTATCGACGCCAGCGCGGTTGCAAACCGCGCCTACCCTATGTTTCAAGGAAAATCGGGATTACCCAATTAATAAATTAATCTTCATCTGGAGCGAAAGATAAAGCACTGAACAGGTGGGGTGACGCTGCCCCTACAGAAGACAACAGATTTTCAATACTTAGCAACTTGGGTTATTTTAATTCAATGCGCTGTCCTGTGTGAGCGGATTCATGCAACCCATCAATCACCTGCATATTCGCTAAGGCATCCTCTATCGGGAGGAGCTGCGGTTTCCCGCTCGAAATGGCTTCGCACAGGCTCAGGAGTTCAGCGGCGTATGGATTGACCCCTTCGACCGTCACTGTCTCGGTTTTTCCATCTCTTAGCAGTGTGAAGCTAGATTCCTCTTCGTTATTTCCCCACGCCTTTGGCGCGACAATTGTCCCTTCCGTACCAGCCACCTCATAACATTCACGCCATGTCCAGCCGAAACTGCAATCAAACTGACCAGTGACTCCATCACCGAAGTCCAACGTCCCAATGAGTGTGTCCCACACATCGCTAATCGGTTCAAATTTGCCGGTAGCCCAGACTGCTTCCGGTTCTCTGCCCATCATGTAACGAATGACATTGATGCAGTAGCATCCGAGATCCATCACTGCGCCACCGCCCTGATCGCCACGCAATCGCCAGTTTGTTCGATCGGTCAGTCCAGTCGAAAACGAAGAACCGGCAAACTGCACCTCGCCGATTGCACCGTCAAGGATATGCTGCTTGACGGAAAGCGTCAGTGGGTGATGGCGATACATGAACCCTTCCATCAGCAGTACATCGGCAGATGAGGTGACTTGGATCATCTGTTCGAGCTGCGTTGTGTTGACGGCAATCGGTTTTTCGCAGAGGATTGCCTTTACGCCGCCGCGGACTCCTTCCAAGATGTGTTTCAGATGGAGTGTGGGCCAAGTTGCGACAATTAGGACATCTGGCTTCTGTTGTTCAAGCATCCGTCGCAAATCGTTGTAAGTATTCTTAACATTGAACTGCTCTGCGAAATTTTTGACCGCCTCAAACTTGACGTCGCATGCACCGACGAAGTCTATCTCTGGAAGGTTTTGTGAGGCGTTTCCGTGCGCTCTGGAAATCCCGCCACAGCCGACTATGGCAACTTTGTGTCTTTCGCTCATTGTTTCTCCTTATGGTGGATGCTAAAAATAAAGAGACACTTTCGCTCCCCGGTAGGTGCGGTTTTCCCCCGCACCGAATAGGCGCAGTTAGAAACAGCGCCTACCAAGGGGTGTTTCATTAATTCTAAAATCCACTATATCAATCGAGTGTGGAACGCAGATCTGCGTTCCCTACACCGACTACTCTCACCCGATAGCAGATATTGGTACTGGTTTACCTGTCTCACTTGACCGAATCGCTGCTAGTGAGATTGCTAGACTCTTGACGGCATCGCTGTAGGGACTGAGGATATCCGATGAATCACCCCTACGGATAGCATCGACAAATACCTCGTCGATGCTCGGTCCCGGTGCTGTCTTTGTAACCACGTCTCCATCTTCTCTCACGTCTAAACCGCCGACCGTCCAATGGATTAGCTGATTTTCATACAGGAGGTCGACCACGTTTGCGTGGGACCAATCCCCTGAATCATAGGACCAGGAGGTGGTCAATGATCCGACAGCACCGTTAGCGAATTTCATCGTCACGCAGTTATTGTCGGGGCAATCAATCTCCTTTAGAACCCGGTTCGCGCTGATAGCGTAGACCTCCTCCACTTCACCGACGAGGTAACGCATCATGTCGATGGTGTGGGTTGCCTGTTCCAAGATCTGTCCACCGGACTTACTCATCTGTCGCTGCCAAGAGTTGGGATCGCCGCGTCCGCTGCCAGACCAATACTTTCCGATTGCTATGTTAACCGTTTTCTCGCTGAGCACCTGACGTGCCAGCTGCGTTGAGCCGAGATACCGTAGTTGGTAGCCGACGCATGTGGTAATATCAGCGGCATTCGCCGCTTCTTCAATCTGTCGCGCGATTTCCATGTTGACTGCCACCGGTTTCTCAACGAGAAATGGTAAGCCACGCGCGACTACCTCTAACTCCGGCGTTCCGTGTGCAAATACCGGCAGGCTCAGGTAGATGCCATCAAGGTCATCGCGTTCAAGCATGACGTTATGGTTAGTGTAAGGTTGGGCATTATATGTTTGGGCAGCGTCATGTGCCCGCTCCTCCTGAACATCGCATGTCCCAACGATACGGACGCCTTCCAGTTCGGACAGTCGGCGCATGTGTCCATTGGCGTTGCCTCCACAACCGATAAAACCGATTCTGACTTCTTGCATTGCATTCCTCTTCTGATTTATAATTGAGTTTTTCTTTTCAAATTGTAGCAAATCGGAGCGTGTCCGTCAATCTCTTTATAGTTAAGTATGCCTTGTAATCCTTCTGTCTTCCATCCATCGGTGCAACACCCGAATAAAACAGGGGGTAAATGAACGTAGCAGGTTCACCCTAGCAGCAAGAAATCGCACGAACTAGTACTCAGTCATATAAGTTTTACAATTATAGGACTTACGCACTTTAGACTGTAGTTGCCCGATTCATCGGGCGTATCGGGGCAGGTCCCGATTTATCGGGATCCTCGCTTCGCGGGAGATGCCCCTCCCACACACCGCTCAGTGCCCGCTAAAGAGGGAGAAAGGGCTTTGACTGTTTGGCTGGGCAAGTCCTGATATGTTATTGTTTTCTTTCAATCAATATACACAACCATAATTTGTCTGACAGAGCACTAGTGCTCTGTCATATAAGTTTTACAATTATAGGACTTACGCATTCCAGATTGTAGTTGCCCGATTCATCGGGCGTATCGGGGCAGGTCCCGATTTATCGGGATCCTCGCTTCGCGGGAGATGCCCCTCCCACATACCCCTCAGTGCCAGCTAAAGGGGGAGAAAGGGCTTTGACCGTTTGGCTGGGCAAGTCCTGATATGTTATCGTTTGCTTTCAATCAATATACACAACCATAATTTGCCTGACAGTGTACTAGGTGATTGATCGGATTTTCATCATTTCTAGTTAGACGTTTGGTCTCTGTTTCCGTCATAAGAATTAATCGACTGTCAAGCCATTCATAGAAAAAGAAAATTGACAAGACACACCTTGAGAGATAATATTTAGCTTTAGGTTATTATCATGGAAAACGAGGAAGAAAGCCGGTGAGGGAAGAGAAAAAAGCGGGTGGGAAACTGTATCTTCAACCTTTATCTATTGGCAGCTTGTGCCGATTGTTCAGTTGGATCTCCCTCTTTCTATGTTATTTAGCAGTTGACACTGCTCACGCAGAAGACTATTTTGACAGGATAACGGTCGCCTCCAACGGTCGTCTGACGCGGTTTGATCGGGATCACATTACAGTTCACACGGATACTATTCCATTTGAACCGGGGGCTTACGAAGAAGCATTGCGCCGATCACTGTCGCTTTGGGAGGAGAAAACCGAAGGCAAGCTGCGATTTGAATTGACACCGGACGCTGCCGCGGCGGACATTCGGATCAGATGGGCATATCAGCAGGATAGACGACAAAGCAGCGAATATATCGGTGAGGCGATGCTTATCCGAGGAGAGGAAAGATTTCATGTGGAAATTGAGATTGCTCTGCGAGACCGAACATCGCTGAAACCACACTCATCTGAAGTTGTTCAAACCGCCTTGCTTCATGAGATTGGACACGCCATCGGACTATGGGGACACAGCGACGATCCGAGCGATGTGATGTATTATGCATCAACCGCGAAAGTACCGACAGCGCGAGATATTGCAACATGGACGCGGATGAAGGAAACGCCGGTTGACAGCCCGTTTCATGAAGATGCCCTCCGTGCGCTACAGGCTGAAATCGAGAAGGATCCGACGGTTGCTAGTAACCACTACCTCATCGGTATGGTCTATGCGGATCTTGGTGATTATCGCTCGGCGATTGATGCGTTCCAGCGCGCCCTAGAACTTGAGCCACAACTCGGCGTTTCATCGGTGCAGATTGCCCAGATCTTCCAAGAGAAAGGGATATATGATCAAGCAATTAAGCACTACACAGAGGCGTTGGAAACGGCCCCTTCGGCCGAGGTGTTTGGTGCTTTAGGGACACTCTGGTTACTTCAGGGTGAGTTTGATCAAGCGGTGAACTCCCTCCAACGCGCACTTACCTTTGCCCCGGCTTCCGCAACGTTGAATCAGAACCTCCTAGCGGCTTACCATCGGTGGGGTGTTCATTACCTGAAGACAGATCAACTGTCAGAGGCGTTCAAATGTTTTGAGCGTGGCTTGAAGCGATACCCGTTTTCTGAAATCCTGCTGTCCGATCTCGCTGCGGCGCACACCTCAGCAGCAGAATACCAAAAAGCTGTGGACATTTATCAGCGGGTCCTCCAGATAAATCCTGAATACACTGCTGCAAAAATTGGGATGGGGACTACATTAAACAATTGGGGATCGCAACACGCCCGCAACAAAGATTGGGATCAGGCTCTTGCCTATTATCAACAGGCATTGACATACGATCCGGGTTGTCAACCGGCCCTTCAAAATCTAAGAGATACACTGATGCGGGTTGGTTGGGAACAGGGGGCAATGGGAGATATGGAGGGGGCAATCGGTACGTATCGGAGGTTGATATCAGTTGTACCGGATAATGCAGAGGCTCATAATAATTTAGGTGTCATTCATCTCAGACAGCAGGAGTACGGGAAAGCAAAAACCTACTTTGAAACTGCACTCGCCTTAGACGCGAACTATGATGAAGCACAGGCAAACTTGAATTACTTATGGCGGGAGCGGGTTTATGGCGTAATGAAACTGTGGATTGCACCCGTGGCGATTGTCCTACTGGTGGGCTTTGCCCTAGGAAAGGTGATACGTAGACGACGGGAAACGATGGCTTCAAAACCGATGTAGGTTAAATCGTGTGTTCTTTGCTTAGGAGATCCTAATTTACATTTGAGATCAGCAGCGGTTCCATCCCCAATTCTACTACCTGACTGATGAGTTCCGCGGCATCTTCTCTGTTGTGAAAACCACCGATTGTTACACGATACCACAGTCGTGATCGAATCACGACCTTGGTGAGATGAGTTTTCGCACGTAGGTCCATCGCTTCTAGTGAATCGACAAGCGATTCGGCATTCTGGCGCCTCTGGAATGAGCCGACCATCAGGGTGTATCTCGGCGGTGTGTGGGAAGCCTTCACTTCTTCTGGCTTCTCTTCACTTGATCTTGCCCCAACTTGGTGTTCCTTTGCGTCCGAATCTTCTCTATCAACCCGTACCGTTGAAAATGACGCTTCACCGGTGCTGCGGTTGCCCGCAATATCGTGGACTGTTAGCACACAGCGATAGGTGGCTTTTTCAGCGCTATCTGATTGCTTCCAGTTGTTCCAGACAACGGTATCGGACGGTTCGCCTTCTTCGTTGATGCGATGAACCAATTTTTGATCGCCATCGAAAAATTGTAGTTCCCAACGGTCGAGCGAATTTAGATCAGACGCTTGGAGATGTACCTTCGGCATGTGTATGACCTTCTCATTGTCGGATGCCGCAAAGACAGGTGGTTCTGCGGATATCTCAAGCGATGCAGGTGTGGTATCAACAGTGATTTTTACCTCACTTTGCAATTGGCGGTCGCCAGCCTGGTCAATGGTGAACCATTGGGCGGTGTATGTGCCATCGCTCACCCTTTTACCTGCGTCATCCTCCCCGTCCCAGACTATTTTTGTCGATGGTAAACCGGTGCCGGAATAGCGCTGGAGGATACGGTCCAGTTTGTCTTTGTCAGGGCGCTTCTGAATCTCTAGTTGCCACGCTACTCCTTCGGCGACTTCCAGATCGAAGATGATCTCATCTTTCACGCTATCACCGTTGGGAGAGATTATTTTTTCTGGGAGACGGACCACAACGGGAGGTGGTTCGGGTATAACAATGGGAGGCGGTTTGGGCATAACAATTGGCTCAGGTTGAATCGGTGCTGCGGGTGGTGCTTCAACGACCGGGGGAAGTGATACCTTGATCCCATCGTCGTTGTCTCCCCAGCGTAGGGTGGCAGAGATCCAGTGCATGCCTGCATCCAACTCACTGCCTCGGACATAAGCGTAATCGAGTTGCCCTGATGAGTTCTGAATGCTTAAACCCGTTGACCATTCACCCGTTGTGAGCCGATTGGGTACTGCCGTATATCCGAGTCGTAGTCCCAATCCCTTCCTAAATAGCCACCGTTCAATGCCGATGTGTGTGCGCAGCCGCTCTCTAAAATAAATACGTGTGTCGTTGTGCAGTACAAAATCTCCAGACAAAGTTGTGTACTGATCAAAAGAGTGAGCCGCGCCAACGCGTGTTACCGTGGGTATTCTTGCGACAGTTTCGGCGTTCTCCCAGATGTGTCCTGCTAGATCTTCAAGAGCCAAACCGAACGTGGTTT
This sequence comes from Candidatus Poribacteria bacterium, assembly GCA_965208425.1. GTDB lineage: Bacteria > Poribacteria > WGA-4E > WGA-4E > PCPOR2b > PCPOR2b. Next base: position 3,264,494 of record OZ242335.1, read on the forward strand.
TTTCGCCGGGACGGTCTAGTTCACGCACGAAACGGATGCCTAGATCGAAGCTCCACGCAAACCGAGGGACAATAGCACTTCTATGGCGGTAGTGACGGAGGTTTGTGCCAGCAGCAAAACCTTTGCCTAGGGAAGTTCCATATCCCACAAGCACCATTCGGTTTTTTTCCGAGTCATTCCCCCAACCGTCAAACCACGAGGAAACCGAGAAATTCCCTATATTCGTTGGCGCGATTCCGAGCTGCCGTGAATTTAGAGCTAGTGAGAATGCGCCTTCTCGATCGTTCGCTGATGCAGGGAATGGGAGTCCAATAAGGGAGAGTTCTGTTGACTCCAATAACCCGAGCGATGATGGATTCCAAAATGAGCTATCGCTTGATGCCGGGCCTGCTGTGAACGCACCGCCCATCCCGATGGCGCGGGTGCTTGTTCCGACGAAAACTTGTCGATTCTTGATGCCGGACTCTGCCCCGGCGAGCGTTACACTGAAGACGGTGAGAGTGAATATGGCAAACACTGTAGCTATGAGATGTCTCTGGATTTTCATGCCGTGGTACTCCATTATCTGATTTGTATTGGAAGGGATTGACTGTCAGCTAGAATTAACGCCGATCCGCTAGGAATTGATACAGAAAACAGTGTATTGGAGAGGTCGAGTTCTGATTTGCCGGACAGCATGCTGCTGCGGTGTGTGAATGCTATTGGATATAATGGGCAGGGATCCTAGCAAAAAAAAGCGAGGGACAGCTAAGCATCTCATGCTCAACAAGTCCCTCGCTCTTGAAACAAACTCTATGATTAAAGCGATTCAAACCGTTTCTGTTCAACGCACAGAGAACGTTATGGCTTGATTATATCCTTGTATTGATCCAAATAGGTTCGTGTTGCTTGCATCACTTTTGGTGCGAGCAGAATTGTGGAGATCATCGTCGGGATTGCCATGAGAGCAAAAGCACCGTCGATGAGGCTAATTGCTGCGTCCAAAGAGACCACCGCAGCGACTACCATCAACGCCACATAGAAGTAGTTGTAGATATGCTGGCGCTCGGCACCAATTAAGAATCCCATACATTTCGCACCGTAGTAAGAATAGGCAAACATGGTGCTGGTGCTGAAGCATAGGACACAAAGGGTTAGTAGATAGGGACCGATACCCGGCATCGCTTTGTTAAACGCCATCACCGTGAGGGTGATACCGTTGGCTTCGGTGCTCTGCCATACCCCTGATGTAAGGATAATGAGTGCAGTGACGGTGCAGACAATAAGCGTATCAATCGCAGGACCAAGCATGGCGATAAGTCCTTCTCGGACCGGTTCGGTGGTCTTGGCGGCACCGTGAGCCAATGCTGCCGTGCCGATGCCTGCCTCGTTGGAATATGCTGCTCGACGTATGCCGGTCATGATAACGGCGCCTATCGCCCCCCCCGCAACAGCCTGTCCGGAAAAAGCGTCGGTGATAATCAACCAAAGACATTTCGGTATATTGGCGTAATTAACAGCAAGAATCCACACGGCGGCTGCCATATAGAGAACCAACATCCCCGGCACCAACTTGGAAGCGACTGTGCCGATCCGTAGGATGCCGCCAAATATAATCAGTGCTACCGATCCAGCGATGATGATGCCAGCAATCAAATCGAACGTAAAGTGCGACTCACCGACCCAGCCATTTGGGACAAAGATAACGTCGCGAACAATCTGAACGAGTTGATTGACTTGGAACGCGGGCAAAGCACCTATCAGGGCGGCTACACAGAAGAAAGCGCCCAGAGGTCTCCATTTTTGTCCGAGCCCCTCTACAATTGAATACATAGGGCCACCCTGTGCTGTTCCTCGACTGTCCGTCCCTCGATACATGATGGCGAGAGTACAGGTAAAGAACTTCGTTGCCATCCCTACGACGGCACTGAGCCACATCCAGAAGATAGCCCCTGGTCCTCCTACTTTTACAGCGACCGCTACACCGGCTATATTTCCTACCCCAATCGTTGCGGCAAGGGCACTAGATAACGCGGCAAAATGGGAGATATCCCCAGGATCGCTGGGATCATCATATTTGCCACGCAATATGTCAACTGCATGCCTAATATATCGAAAGGGCAGAAAGCGGGAATAGCAGAGAAAAAAAGCACCGCCTCCCAAGAGCAAGACCAGCAGCCATGGGCCCCATGTAACATTCCCAAAGTCGATTAAGATTTTCTCTAGCTGTTGCATATTGTAAGTCCTTTCTGATGTTGGGTAGCGTCTCTTACTTGTGCGGTGCAGCTGGGTTTAATTGTTAAGGTCTGTTTTTCGCTGCATTTCCCGCTTCTAAAGATAAAAATTGACACGACATTCCATCTATGCTACGATAAACAAACTGCTGATGGTAAGATATGCGGGGCGACTTTTCTACTGTTTATCTGCTTTATCCCCTTTTTCAGTGGGTAAACCCGCCGCTTTCCAGCCTCGGAATCCTCCCGTCAATACGGAAGCGTTCTTGTATCCCATGATCTGCAAGGTATGTGCTGAAAGTGAACCTCGGGTGTTACCGCCACAATGCGCGACAACGTGCGTATCCTGATCGGGGACAATTTCATCAATTTCTAGCTCGATGGCTGCACGGGGCAGTGAGATGGCGCCGGGTAGATGTTCTGCCTCATACTGTTCTTCATCACGCACATCTAAAATAACAACAGGCTCGTTATTGTCAATAGCTGTTTTCAGTGTGTCCGCAGAGGTGTGTCCGATTTGCCCTTGGGCTTCAGCGACTAGCTGTTCTAGGGTTTTGCCACGCATAATTTTCATCTCCTGATATACAAAGTCCGTATTCCTCAATATAAGTTGAGCGTGTAAATATGAGGATTAAATAATTCCCCTTCATCGCTCACCAATAAATGCTCGCATTTTAGCACAGGGCTCAAATATGGTCAAGCAAGCCCTAACATTTTTCACTTCTTCCGTTGAATATAGATTTCGTATTTGTTTCGGGAAAGATTCTTACCGTATCGGATAACGCGTCAATAACATCGCTATTAATGGAGGTACTCCTATGATACAATCACTTCAACAATCTGTTCAGTCGGTCATTGATGAGGGACGAATCGGTAGCCCTGTGTTTTTGCGCTGCATTGTGCACGCACCGATTGAGGCGGCGGACACTGTGGGTGGAATCGCTGCCTTAACTGCAATCGCCAATGATTGGATGCCCGACCCGCCAGAGCAGGTATATGCTTTAGACAATGCGGACAATACTCAGATTACCGCTATGGTGAAGTATGCCGGCGGTCAGTCTGCGCTGGTAAGTGTGAATCGCCTCCCAGCAGGTGGAGAGGTAACTGTCGATTTAAGGTTGGTTGGAAACAACGGGATCATCTATCACGAAACACCCACGGGTCCGTATCACCGCATGAATGAGCCCCTCAGTTTTAGCGGTGGGGAAGCGTTGATAGATACAATTCGTCAGGGATTAGAGACACAACAGCCGATTAGCGTAACGGAGGGTTAAAATGAAAAACGGAAAATATGGCGTATTGGTGCTCGGTGGACGACGAACGCATCAGGAGAGCTACGCCCATTGCTTTGCCGACGATGAGCGGTGTGAACTCATCGCAGCCTCTGATGAACTTGACGCCCCCCCTGAATATGTCAAATTGAATAGACAACTTGCCGAAGACTTGCAGATCCCTTATATTCCTGATCTAGACGAGGCGCTGGCGCGCGATGATATTGATATTGTCAGTTCGTGTGTTCAAAACGAGCGACGAGGGCGCGTAAATGTGAAATGCGCGGAGGCAGGGAAACATCTTTATCTAGATAAACCGTTGGCGATGAGCGTTGAGGATGCACAGGCGATTACAGCGGCGGTGGAGAAAGCCGGCATCTGTAACCAGATGTTTAGCAACATGCACACCCCTTGGGCGCAGGCAGCCAAAAAGGCGTTGGACGAAGGCGAAATCGGCGAACTCCGCGCTATCCACTGTGATGTGCTTTTTGCTAAGGGGCACGTTGGGACTGCGCCGGTGGGTCGAAAAAGAATAGAAAGACCGACCGTTGACAGATATACCTTCATCGAAGCAAAGCGAGAGATGTTTGATGTTGGCGTCTATCCTGTATCACTAATCAATTGGCTGACACAGACACGGGTCAAAACCGTTTTCGGTACAACTGCCAATTTCTTCTTTGAAGAACACATCTCATGTGGTATTGAGGATTTTGGTGCGCTGATGATGACGTTGGAGGATGGCGTTGTGGCAACAATCATCGGGGGACGCGCTGGGTGGATGAGCCATCCCAAAGGCGGGGTTCAGCGGCTGCATTTGATTGGCACACGGGGCACATTGGCATTTGACGGTGCCCAACCACGTCTCGATGTGTTCGCGGATGAAGAACCATTCCGACAAACACCGCCGCATCCAATGGATCCGATGGGAATGTGGTCGAGTACACAAACTGAATCGGGTATGATTCCTAAACGTCAGTGGGTCGCCGTGGATCAAGCAAGCGAAGGTCAGGGGCCAGATATGAGAGGGTTTGTGGACTGCATCGAAGCGGGGAGAGAGAGCGAAATGAAAGCTGCAGTCGCCGCACAATCGGTGGCTGTTATTCGCGCCGGGTACGAATCCGCAGCGAGCGGCGAAATTATCACGCTTTGAAAGTCAATCGTTTGTTCGCCCGTAGAATCTCACGAACAACTGAATTTGCGTTTCGCACACCGTTTTTTACGCTTGGCTCATATTAGGAAATCGTGCAACAGAAACCAAGTTTTCAAGAAAAAACTCGGTTTCTCTTCGCGTTTTACACTTTCTTTTTATATGAGCCTTACGTTTTACTTGAATGGAGTATAGCCATGCGAACTTTTGGTTCCAATGTTAATGGTTTCCACGATGTTTCAGACCAGATGATCGATAATCTGCGTCGCCGGGCAGAGGTGCATTTCCGTCGGCAAGAAATAGAAAAGGCAGAGTTGACATCGATCACGGCTTTTGAGGAGCATCGCAAACGGGTACGTGATCACTTTATGACAGCTATCGGTGGACTGCCCGAAGAGCGCACACCGTTGAACGTGCAATGTACGGGAACTCTTGATCGTGGCGACTTCACAATCGAGAAGTTAATCTATGAGAGTCTGCCTGAATTTTACGTCACGGCTGTGTTGTACCTCCCAAAAGGCATCGTCTCTCCCCAGCCTGCCGTTGTTTTCGTGCATGGGCATAGCGATCTCGGGAAGTCTTATCCCGTTTATCAGGCGGTGTGTGTTGATCTTGCTTCAAACGGCTTTGTTGTGCTTGCGGTCGATCCGCCGGGGCAGGGCGAGCGATTTCAGTATTTTGACCCAGCGCGAGGCGAGCGGATTATCGGTGGTTGCACAACGGAGCACACCTACGCTGGATTACAATTTACGCTGGCGGGTGCTAGCATTGGTCGGCATTTTATCTGGGACGTTATGCGAGGTGTCGATTATTTGGAAACGCGACCGGAGGTTGACCCGACGCGTATCGGCTTAACGGGCAATTCGGGTGGGGGTACGCAATCTTGTCTGTTGATGATGAGTGAGCCACGGTTTGCTGCGTCTGTGCCGTGTACTTTCGTGATGACGTTGGAATCGTATATGAAAACGGGCCAGGCGCAGGACAGCGAACAGATTGTGCCGGGGTGTTTCGTCAATGGTCCTGACCACGACGATTATATCACCGCTATGGCACCGAAGCCGGTGCTCGTCGGCGCGGCGGCGTATGATTATTTCCCGATTGAAGGTGCAATTGAAGCTGTGGACAGAGCGAAGCGAATCTACTCCCTCTACGGTGCCGAAGACAAAGTTGATATTGCAATTGGACCGACCCGGCATGAGTATTCTCCCCCGCTGCGTGAAGCGTGTGTCAACTGGTACAAGCGTCATTTTCGCGGTGAATCGCCCGACTTTAGAACCGGCAAACCGGAAACTTTGCCAGACGAAGCACTCTGGGCGACACCTAATGGTCAGGTATTGGATTTGCATCCGAATAGCAGAACGGTATTCGACCTTAACAGAGAGCTACTGGAGGTATCGCGGGCTTCCCAATTTGCCGGTAACGGCAATCCGAATCAGATGCGGGAGAGAGTTGCGGAAGTTCTTGGAATCCCAGAGGGACGCGATGGGAAGATTTATCCTCGCATTGTCGCTGAAAATGTTGTTGATGGTTACCAGACGGAGGAGATCTTTTTCTTCAGCGAACCTAATATCGTTGTTACCGGGACCTTCATCCATCCACTTGAAGGAACCGCCATCGAACAGACCGACCTGATTGTGTTCGAGAACGGTACAAACGATAACCCGGATAAACGGGAATGGCTCGAAGCACGACTTGCCTCCGGGCGACAGTTGTTTGTCTTTGATCCGCGCGGTATCGGTGGTGTGCAAGTGCGCTCATTCAATCGGGATGTCCATCCACATGACGGCGAATTTAAACTTGCTTCGGATGCAATGATGCTTGGCATCTCGACGATGGGTTTACGCGTCTTTGACATCCTGCGCGGATATGACTATCTCCGCACACGATCCGATGTTAATCAGATCGGCCTATACGGGGTCGGCAAAAGTGCATTTTACGCCTATTTTGCTGGGGCATTAGAAAACGGATTTACATCTCTCGAATTTGAGGATCTGCTGTACTCGTATCGTGATCTGACAGACACGCACTATTACGACCAAGAACGCTACAACCTCGAAGTGATGGCATGGGACATCCTAAAACACTTTGACTTGGTAGATTTAACGACGTGCTTTGGGGACCGACCTGTGCGATGGATTGCGCCGAGAAATGCCAAGGGAGAAATCTTGCCAGATGCGATTTTTGATCAGGAAGTTCTTGCCGTTGCAAGAGATCGGGGATATTTGGGTAAAGGAACGAAGGCTTGAGTATCTGTTCGACAGATGCGTACACTGGATATAGATTCTCTTTTTCTATTGACGCCCAATCCGATGAATGCTATACTGCTCTAAATCGCTAAATCGAAAATGGAAGGCCGTTATCAGTCTACTCCCCACGCACAGATTTGGGGTTGTGGTAACGCGGAGAATGTATGAACCAGAAGTTTGTCCTGCTTTTAGTCAGTTTTTTTCTGTTATGGGGATGCCAGTCCCAAGATCAGAATAAACAGCCAACTCCGAAGCCGAAAGCCCAACCAGAAGCCCAGCCGAAGAGCCCACCGGTCGTTCCGTATGTCCCCCCTAGTCCTGAGGATTGGCCGATGTTTATGTACGATCTACACTTTTCCGGCAGAAGTCCCGATCAAACACTCAAACCCCCACTCAAGCTACTATGGAAATACAAGACCGGCGGTCCGATCCAAGCAAGTCCTGTTGTTGCCAACGACACGGTGTACGTTGCATCCACAGACCACTGGCTTTATGCGCTCGATGCAAAGGAATGGGGATACAAATGGAGGTTCAAGGCTGGCGGCGTAATCCGATACGCACCGGCGGTTTGGAATAACCGTGTCTATTTTAGTGCGCGAGACAACCATGTCTATGCGCTCAATGCTGAAACCGGCGAGTGGCTTTGGGAATTTCGATCAGACACATGGATGGACTCCCCACCGATTCTGTCAAAGGGCAGATTATACATTGGGGCTTATACCAAGAAGATCCATGTGATTAATGCGACTACGGGAGAATTGGAATCCCAACCGCAAGGACGCGTGTATATTGATGGGATTGAATATGTTTGTTCCCAAGGACAGCTTCGCCCAATCTCACCACAGCATAATGTTGATGCTTGGCGAGAGCTTACGCCTTTGACTTATAGTTATCCAGCAATCGCCAACGGCGTCGTCTACATCGGCGCGCGAGACAATCAAATTCATGCCTTGGACCTTGAATCACGGGAGGAGATTTGGTCTTACCCAACGAAGGGCTTTATTGATACTGCACCAGCTATTTCCGATGGCGTGCTTTATGTGACATCTGATGATGGGTATGCGTACGCTTTTACCAATCAGGAAGGTGAAGATCCTCAGGCCCGATCACAGAAGAGGGCCTCCCAAACCTCGCCGGAGGAACGGCTAATCGGCACGGTGGTGCACGATCAAGTTCCCGTTTATGCGGAGAAAGATGCAGCATCTAAAGTCAATCTGTTGCTCAACGATGGGGTGGTACTCCCAATTTTGAATCGGACAGAGGGATGGTATCAGATTGAACTTCCAAACGGCGAAGTAGGCTGGATGGACGGGGGCGGGATAGGTGAATTTGTAGAGACGGATGACATCCATTTTAATATAGCGGTCTGTACGCACAACCGGACATTGGCACTGATTGAAGGAGCGGAATATCCCCATTGGTCGCCCCGCGGAAAACGGATTGCGTTTTTGAGACGGACCAACCTGTCGGGGCAGTATTGGCAGGCGAGCGAGCTTTGGGTTTCGGATGCGTGGGCAAATCAGCCGCGGCGGTTGCATAAAGGCGTCTTTTACAATCCCCATATTTCGTGGTCACTGGATAGCAATTTTATCGCTTTTGAGGCCTACGATGAGTCGAATGAGAGTTACATATGGGCAATTGACTGGAAAAATTTGCGGGTGATTAAATTGGTGCGAGGGGACGCGCCTGCGTGGTCTCCCACAGCCAATCAGATTGCATTTAGACGCTGGGAAGAGGGGACGGACGTCGTATATCGGATTAATATCGACAAAACAGGGCTTATGGCGTTAGCCCGTGTTCCTATTGATGGACGAATTATACCATTCAGCTATCTAGATCCGCCGCGATGGTCTCCCGATGGCAAGCGTATCGCAGTGGGACTAGATCATCAACATTATCAGTCTGGGCATTCTCGGATTCGTATTCATAATATAGATGGGACTAAATTCGGGGAGATCCCTACGCAATCTCAACGCGTTACAGAACTCGCATGGTCACCCGATGGTTCGCATCTAGCTTACGTCCTTCGAGGCAATCCCATACCGGATCCCGCGCTCGATAAACAGCTGCATATTGTCGATGTATCCACAATGGCATCCGTTAATGCTCTCGGCAATAGGCAAGTTCTGAAGCATACTTCGCCAACATGGTCGCCGCAAGGAGACCGGCTTGCATACATGGAGCGTGAGGACTGTATGGGGCTGCGATGGAAGATTTGGGTTCTGGACCGTAAAACGAACCGGACACTGCCGGTGGCACGGACCTCACTCTCTTTGACCGCTGTTACTTGGCTACCGGACGGGAAACATCTGTGTTTATGGCATACATCAGAGTATCTGCGTGGCGGGGAGTACAAACCTGCCAAGACGAGAGGGTGGATTGTGGAGCTTAATCAGTGAGAGGATTGCGGAGGATTCAAGAGCCCAACAGCTGCGGTGATGGAAAGGAATCATGATGAAGAGACTCATTTTTGATGACATCTACAGTTGGTCAGTCTTCAGCGAAATGCGCCAAGTTGATTTCAACGGACATCTATGGGTTCGTTCTGAAGGCAACATTCTCATTGACCCTGTGCCGATGATTGATTCTGATTTGAACCAGTTTGACAACCTCGGTGGGGCTTCCCTAATTGTGCTAACCAATAGTGACCATGAACGGGAGGCGGAGTTCTTTCGGGAACGTACAGGGGCAAGTGTTGTGATTCATGAGGCGGATGCTGATGCCTTGGAGGTCGAGGCGGACCGTCAAATTACCGATGGTGAAGAGATTGTGCCGGGATTACGGGCAATCCATCTGCGTTACGGCAAGAGTCCGGGGGAAATCGCGCTCTACGTCCCTGAAAAACGTGCGGTGCTGGTGAGTGATCTGGTCGTTGGAGCGCCGATCGGATCATTGACGTTATTAGCAGATGAAAAGTTAGAAGATCCACCGAAAGCAGCTTTGGAATTGCGAAAACTCCTCGCTTTGCCCTTCGATGCAATTTTGGTTGGCGATGGTCACTCGGTTCTGCGGGATGGTCGCCAGCGGTTGGTCGAATGCCTCCAACGACGCACAGATATCTACATTAATCGGATTAATATTGATGAGATTGACTGGGTGAAACGGGAGGCTCCTGAACCGTATGACTTTGAAGATAAAGACATCGATCCACTCATCGGGGCGCAGCTGCTGGGATATCGACTGATCCGCTTGCAGCCCGACAACGCCAGTTTCCCAATGCACTTTCATCACTTCAGCGACGAAATGTTCTATGTCATGGAGGGAGAGTGTACGCTCAAAACACCGCGCGGAGATCTAACGATTACAGCAGGCGATTTTATTGCCTTTCCGCCGGGGGAGGCAGGTGCCCACAAAATTGTCAATGAAGGCGGTGCACCGTGCACTGTCTTAGCGGTGGGGATGAATCAACCACACGGTGTCAGCGAGTACCCTGATTCAAATAAAGTCTTTCCTTATGTTTCTAGGCGATTGTTCCGCAAAGATGATAATGTGAGTTACTGGGACGGCGAGGTGGAAGAATAGAGGCGGTCAAGGCTTGAACCTTGCCTAGTTGCGGCCGGTCATGTATTACGTTCTGTTTTGTCCATTGGGCGTGCAGAAAGGTCGGTTCGAGGCGGAATGTCCCACGAAATGTAACCACATATCGGGCACTCTAGTTCTGCTTCGACAAGATTCCTAAAGTTTCCCGTTTTTCGTGGCTTGCGTTGGGTGCTGCACTGTGGGCAGCGTACGGATCGTAAATCGTAAGATTCACCGCGTCCGAAACGGGTTAGGAGAAAGAAAAGTCCCCAGATCGCTCCGACGATCGCAATACAGCACAGGATAAAAAGCAGGAAAGGAATAATCTCCATTCTCTTATACCTTCTGTAGTTGCAGCACGCTCAAGCCGTAAACAATCACGCTTGGAACGGTGAAGCGGATCCTCGTTCCAGCCATTTCGTGGTGCAGACTGACTGACTCAGCCTTCTCTGGGTAGAGCCACTCAACCTTGTGTACTCGGTAACCTGCCGGCACTTGACACGTTACCTGAATGGGGCCGGTTGGCTGGGGTGTTTCAATATCGGCTTCCTCATCCTGTTGGTAATTGACCCAATGCAGTACCAAAGCCTCATGTCCTTCAGGCAGCCAAGCGCGTACGCGGACAAACCAAGGCGCATCCGTTTCTAAGTGTATCGCTCCAAGCAGATTTTCCAAGTCCATAAGAAAATTTTGTCCAAAGGAGTCGTCCTCAAGGGGCGGATACACCGGTAGTTCGACATCGGTCTGTACTTCCGCTGAATCTGGTTCCCAATGTCCCTCCGCGACATGGTACACACCCGCTGGTGTTGTACTCTTGCGGTTATCCCCCGTTAATTCCCATTCTGCTAAGAGCCCCTTAGAGTGTGGTTGTCCATCCAGCTGGCACTTGCCGGTGTTCCCAGTAAAAACGAGTTTGCCACCTTGTTCGACGAACTGCTTGAGGCGTGCCCCTTCTTCTAGGGATAGACGTTTGACATCGGGTAGGATGAGGGCGTCGTAATTGGCTATGCAATCTAGGAGCTGCTCATCAAGAATAATATCGAAGAGCAGATGGCTGTCCTCCAGCAATCGACCAATCCGCTTGAGCGGCTCTAGGCATTCCGATTCGTCCTCTAGTTCAGCGCGGCGCGGATAGACCAGCGCTATCTGTGCCCAAGGTTGGGCAGGATGCAGAAGGGTTTCGTTATCGGCGAGAAAACGTTGGTAGCGAATAACGGGCGCGTAGTAGTCCTCCACGGCAAAATCTGGGTTTTCGTCGTAACCCCAATGAAATGCAAGTGCTGCGCCGTGATTTGCTGCCGCTTCGGCGATCGACAATCGCAAGCGACGGAAATCGTATTTGTTGATGACGAAAGGTTTGCCACCGCCAGCCGCATAGATAAACCGAGCGGGCAGCCCCATATCCGCTAGATACCCGTGCTTGATGAAACTCATCCCCTTATACCCGCCCTGACTATACCAGATATAATCCTCATCTTTCGCCCACAATGCACTCGGTAGTAGACTCCGCTCGTTATGGGGCATGAAATCGTACTTGTGATACCATTGTGCTAGCAGGAGGTCGGGCTTCAGCGAACGACCGTGCATGATGTATATTTCGTCCAATGCTTCCTTGCGGCGAAGGTGGGTTGCACGGTTGATGGTCAGCTGAAATCGTTGGCGTAGATCTTCTGGACACTCTTGGTGAGGCGTTAAGAGATCAGTAACTTCGGCGGGGTCACGCCCCCCAAAAATCAGTTGCAAGTCTCTAGTATCAAAGGCATCTCGTAGTTTCTCCAGTACATAATTTTGACAATAGCTACATCGACAAAAATTCTCGAAATTATGATGCACATTGAATCCGTCTATCCCCAAGTCGATGGCTTTTTTCACCATCGGCTTCAGGGTGGCAAGCCAGTGGGGATTACACATACAGCCGCTATAGGTCAGATATGGACGGCCTTCGATGTCCCAACGTCGCAAAGTGCCATCTGCGAGCCGTTGTTGCGTGTCTTCTGCGCTAGCACAGGGGGCAGCTCCTAGAAGATCCTCCGTCCAGATTCGTTCCCACGCACCGAACAGTCCCTGTGCCTCTTCGTGGTTTCCGTAGTTCCATGCCATGCTCATTTGCCCGACAACCCGTGCGCCAGCCTCTTGGAGTTGGGGGATGAGTTCTGCTGCGTAGGCAAGGTTTTCTCTAATTCCAAGTAGCGGCATCCCCACCCAGTGGCGATTGACTTCGGGGTCGTCTGCCAAACTGTAGAACATTGGTCCGAAGGTGCCCACCTGCACAACCTGCAGTTTCGCCCTTCGCACATGTTCAACCAGATCTAACCGTTGCGGTAGACTCCAGTGTTCGGCCATACGGTTGAACCAGAACTTTTCTGCCATATTTCCTCCTTGAGCAAATCGGATCTTCACATCCCATTCGTACTTTGCGCTGATTATGCGAGTGCCTCTAACAAGCGGGAGACATCTTCTTGGTTATTGTAGACGGACGGAGAGATTCGCATCTTGTTGCCGTGGCGCATTGCCACATGAACGCCGGCGTTTCTGAGTTTCGCCACTGTCTCTACTGGATCCGGTGCGACAAAAGTTACAATGGGGCTTTCGTTTCCCTTGGGAGTGATGGCAGGATAGCCAAGGGTGGGCAGTTCCTCCATCAAGCGATCGGTGAGCGTTCGTACATGATTGCGGATGTTATGCACACCCAGTCGGCGGATGTACTTCAGGCTTTCCTGTGCGCAGATCGCCCCTTCGTAGGATGGGTAGCTAACTTCGTAGCAGGAAGGGCCGGGGGTTGGTGTAAAGGTGTACTCCGCTATGTCCGGATCGGGTGCTTCGACCCAAGGCGTATAATTAAAACCCAAGCCACCACAGTGTTGGGTGGGTTTTACCACGCTCTCTTGGAGGTCCGAGCGCACGTAGAGAAAGCCGAATCCTTTGACACCCATGAGCCACTTAAAAGTGGAGCACGCGGCAAAGTCGATGCCCATTGCTTCCACATCGACCGGCACAGCCCCTACACCCTGAATAATATCAACATAAAGATAAGAACCATGTGCGTGGGCGAGGTCGCTGATAGCTTTCACGTCCGAGAGGTAGCCGTTGACGTTGGAAACCAATGTGATAGAGACCAATTTGGTGTTATTATCAATCGCGCGTTCCATGTCGCGGTAGTCGATCTGCCAATCGCGGTGTTTAACGATGCGGAGGCTATCATCGTCCCCAACACATGAGCGCGCGGAGGCTTTTTCCCGCATTTTGTAGTTGTAGAGCGACGCGCCGTAGTGTAGGTCATGGGTGACAATGTTGCCACCAGCGAGGTGCTCCTGCATGCCGTTGATCAGGTTGCTCTCTGCTTCGACGGCGCTGCGGGCAAAGGCGATATCTTCCGGGCGGGCGTTGATAAGTTTAGCGAAGAGGTGCTTCGACTCGTCCCGTGGCGGTGCCCAAGGGGGCCACCACGGATCGCCCACTTCGTGCGCGACCCAATCAATATAGCGGTGCAGGGCTGCGGCAGAATGAACGCTGATCGGATGCGATGAAGCGTTGTCGAAGTACGCGGCTGTCTTAGCTCGCGGAAAATCGTTGCGGACTACGTCGAAGTCGGGTGTTCCCTCCGGAGAGGCAAAGGCTGCCGGAGGCTCGTCTATAGGAAGAGCTTGGCGAGGGTTCATGATGAATCTCCAACGCTGGGTTGAGACATTATCCTATACCCACGAGGTGACACCGTTTTGCACATACACTAGGCTATAGGCTTACAGTAAGACTTCTGTGTTTTGGTACTTGTTAGGTTTAGGACTTACGCAGTTGAACGCTGAGGTTTTGTAGTTTGATACTTCAGCGCCAACGCGGGGCAAGATGCCCCGCCTACGATGAGTATGGATTCTGACCATACCCCGAAACGCCCGATGAATCGGGCAACTACAATATGAGGTGCGTAAGTCCTGAGGTTGTATACAGGGTCACAATATCCATGTCCAACAGAATATGTCCTTTGCCAACCTGTTGACCGGGAAATTTCACGGAACTTCCCCAAACTTTGGCGTGTTTCAACTTTTGGGCCATATCTTTGTGAATCTTGCGTGCAAAATCTTCTATGCTGCTATTGGCAGGGATTATCACCGGTTTCTCATCTGGCGAATTTCTAGTGTGATTTGAACGTGGAAACACACGAATCAATCCTGTGGCTGCTCGCATGGCTTCTTTTAGTGCTTCAAGGTGCAGGTCCTGCTCGGCTGAGACCGCAATACTTTTGAATTGAGCAAACTGCGTCTGTATCGCCCTTAAATGGCTTTCGGCATTGGGCGCATCCATTTTTGTGTATACAATCAACAAAGGTTGGGGCAATTTCGTCTTAGACAATTCTGTTAAAATGGTGTCCAATTGTTGTGGATCAGCAGTCGGGTCATGTGCAGCTATTAAACCATCAGCGTTAGCTGCAACACTGAGTAAGGCTTGCCCTCGACCCCGACCTTCCGCAGCTCCTGTGATTAGGCCGGGGATTTCAACCAATTGAATCCACAGCCCACCGCAATCAACTCTTGCTGGTATGGGTTTCAACGTGGTAAAAGCGTAATTAGCAACTTTTATCTGTCTACGAGAAAGTGCCTTGAGCAATGCGGATTTTCCGGCGTTGGGCGCACCCACCAATGCCATCTGAAAGTGCCCTTCTTTCTCAACAGCGAGAGTGTCTTTGTGTTGTATCTTTGAGCGCTTTTGCTGCTGTTGAATTTCTTCGTTAAGTGATTTGCGAAGGTCAGCATAAGGCCCACTGCGGTAGTTAGGTAACTCTTCAAGAATGCGATTGAGTTCATCCTGCTTTTCCTTGCCCACCTTCCCCTTCAATCGCCTTTTGATTTTCTGTTTCATTACTTTGTGAGACATTGGCATAGTGCGTCCTCCTTATCTGGAAATTGAAAGCATGGCTCAACTGAATGAAACTCGCTTCAGGGATAAAAATTCACATGGGCGGAACAAGGCAAATCAACCTCAAGTTACGAGGTTCTGTTGACATTTGAGCAATTAATTTATCTCTGCTCCGAAGATCCTCGACGGGCAGGCACAAGCTCCCGATGGATCGGGATTTTTCTATACTCAACCTGTCCCTACATCGGGTGGATTGCTTGTAGGGGCAACCTTCGTGGTTGCCCGATTGTCGATCGATTTTGGAAAATCGACAGGGCAGTGTCGAGATATGAATCTCGACCTACACAAGCGCGGGAGATCGACAATGACCCCGGTGGCTTAACACTGATGGAACGGAGATCTCCGTTCCCTACGATATATAAGCGATTCTACGTCCTGCTTCGTAGGGAACAACGATCGTTGTTCCCTACCAACCATTGTGTTTTTTAGATATGTCGTCGCGCCGGCTATTAGTCGGGCAAGATGCCCGACCTACAGAGAGGGAATATTGCTGGGTTTCACGGTTCCCCGTTCGACCCAACCTACGTGCTGGCAAATGTCAACACGCCCTAGTACTCAGTCAGGTAAGTTTTGCAATTATTATATATGTAGGACTTACGCACTTTAGACTGTAGTTGCCCGATTCATCGGGCGTATCGGGGCAGGTCCCGATTTATCGGGATCCTCGCTTCGCGGGAGATGCCCCTCCCACACACCGCTCCGTGCCCGCTAAAGGGTGAGAAAGGGCTTTGACCGTTCGGCTGGGCAAGTCCTGATATGTTATTGTTTGCTTTCAATCAATATACACAACCATAATTTGCCTGACAGAGTACTAGTACTCAGTCAAATAAATTATGTTTGTGAGTGATGATAAAAACGTTTGAACTTATTCCGTGCGTGATTAAGAGTAAACTGCCAGTTGACCCGTACTTTTTTTCGATTTCGATCTTCCACCCAAGCGTTGATTTGTCGCTCTAACTCCGCGATCTGCCCAATGCGTCGAGACAGACACTGCCTTGAGAGCACGGACAACTCAATCTCAACCATATTCAACCACGACGCGCTTTTGGGGGTGTAACACATGTCAAACAATTGGGTCAATTCAAACGCCACTGATGGTTCAAAGGTTTGATAGAATGCTGACGGCGTATGGGTGTTTAGGTTATCCTGAACCAACCCAATCTGAGTTGCGTTTGGATAATGTTGAGCGACTTTCTGTAAAAAATGTGCATAATCGGTTTTGGTGCGACGGTGTCGCACCTCTACGATGCGTTGACCGGTTAGAGGTTCAAAAGCGATGAACAGACTTGCTACACCGTTGCGCTTATAATGATGATCTTGTCGCTTGGGTGTATTTGATTTCATCGGTATCGGTGTAATGATGTCATCAATTAACTGGCAAGGTCTTTCGTCAATACAAACCACCGGATACATCGAGTCATAAGGGAGTTGATATAGATGTAAGATGGCTTCCATCTCCCATAAGAACTCAGGAGTTATCTGTCTAATACACCATTGCTTTTTCAGGTGAGGCTTCAATTGGTTTTTTTTAAGATGCCCCCCACCGTTTCGTGGGAAATATCATCAACAACATCTAACTCCACTAAGTGGTCCGCTAGCAGGCGCAAAGACCACTGGCTATGTCCTTCTGGCGGATCGCTGCAAGCTAAGGCGGTGATTTGTGCACGTTGGTAACCATCGAACTTCAGTGGTCTACCACTACGAGACAACTCCTCAATAGCCGTCTCTAATCCACCGGTGGCAAACTTTTGTCTCACACGGCGAATTGTCGCTCGACTGACATCGAGCACTTCATGAATCTGATGGTCCTCCATCGCGCCTTTAGGACGATTTTGGTCAGAAAGTAGCAGGATACGGGCGCGCGCTAACTTTCTCGCAGAGATCGCGCCTCGTCTGCAGAGGGCTTTTAGCGCCTTCCGTTGACCGGGAGATAAGGTCACTGGATATTTGTAAGTTGGCATGGTCTCCTCCATTCGTTGACAGTGAGTTGTATCAGAAGCAATAGGGGGCAATACCATCATACCATACCAACAGGAAAATGCAAAACTTATCTGACTGAGTACTAGTGCTCAGTCAGATAAGTTTTACAATTATAGGACTTACGCATTCCAGATTGTAGTTGCCCGATTCATCGGGCGTATCGGGGCAGGTCCCGATTTATCGGGATCCTCGCTTCGCGGGAGATGCCCCTCCCACACACCGCTCCGTGCCCGCTAAAGGGTGAGAAAGGGCTTTGACCGTTCGGCTGGGCAAGTCCTGATATGTTATTGTTTGCTTTCAATCAATATACACAACCATAATTTGCCTGACAGAGTACTAGTTGCTTGATTATCTGGTTCAAATATGCTTAACTTTTAGATTGGACACTGGAAGGTGTGCCCGAAGAGCGAGGTTTCCGCACTAAAGTTCTCATGACTATCTTATCAGTGTATTCTCAATTTTACAACAAAAATACAACCAGCTTACCGTCCCATTGTTTTATCGCCAATATTGAGAAAGAGTGGTATAATAACCTAAGTTGCTAGTCAGCTCCTAGGTTGAGTTGTCACATAAAGTTTGTACGCCTGACGCACAAGTTTCGTTGATTTTGTAGCGGGGAATGGATCGCAGATTGGGCAATCTGCGCCACGATTAGCAATATTTGCACTACAACTACTATTTTATGACATAACCCAAGTTGTTAGAGTCAGAGAGAAACCGAGTTTTGAAGAAAAAACTCGGTTTATAGTGCTTGGTTTATCAACTAGCAACTTGCGTTATAATAGACCAAGTTGCTATTTATTATAAAATAACTTGGTATACTACAATGGAGGTGCACTTATGCCATTTGGAGGCAATGACTGGCTTGCTTTAACCCCTGAACCGGTCTTGGAACCGGAAATCCCCATTTGTGACCCCCATCACCATTTTTGGGACTTTCGGACAGAGCGTGTTCCTTATCAACGGTATCTGCTACATGAATTGGCCGATGATGTGAACAGTGGCCACAATGTCCGTTCCACAGTGTTTGTTGAGGCAAGGGCGATGTACCGTGCAGACGGGCCGGAGGAGATACGTCCTGTGGGTGAGGTCGAATTTGTGCAAGGGTTGGCGGCAGCGAGCGCGAGCGGATTA
This sequence comes from Candidatus Poribacteria bacterium, assembly GCA_965208425.1. Taxonomy (GTDB): domain Bacteria; phylum Poribacteria; class WGA-4E; order WGA-4E; family PCPOR2b; genus PCPOR2b. The sequence goes on from OZ242335.1 coordinate 3,282,915, forward strand.
TACGGTCCTTGCCGGGCTGCTGCAGCAATCGTCGGGCACGCAAACCTGAACTTGGGGGACCGGGTTGAGCCGGTGCTTCAAGCGTTGCAGGCAGCGAGTCCTAACCGCTTTCGTGGTATCCGCCATGCTGTTACTTGGGATCCTCACCCGGAGGTCGAAAACACGAGTGCCCACAGAATGGAAAAGCAGTTGGCTAGCGATAATTTTCGGGCTGGTGCAAGGGTATTAGCGCGTATGGGGATGTCCTTTGAGGCTTGGATGTACTTCCCGCAGCTACCAGAATTGGCGGATTTTGCCAAAGCAGTGCCTGACTTGACTATTATTCTCAATCATATTGGCGGCTTGTTGCGGGTCGGTCCCTACGCGAATCAGGACGACGAAGTGCTCACCACTTGGCGGAACGGTATCGCTGCTGTAGCAGAATGTTCCAATGTCAACGTCAAGCTAGGCGGTATCGGAATGCCCCGCACCGGTTTTGACTGGCATGACCGCACGACGCCCGCCGGTTCGGAAGAACTTGCATCGGATATGGCACCCTTGATGAATTATTGCATTGAGCAGTTCGGTCCTGACCGGTGCATGTTTGAGAGCAATTTTCCGGTGGATAAGGTGTCATACTCCTACAATGTGATGTATAACGCTTTCAAGCGGTTGTCATCGGATTACTCGGCTGAGGAGCGCGCTGCTATGTTTCACGATACGGCTGTGCGTGTATATAAGATAGATTTGTGAACTAACGATAACAGTTTGGAACTGTTGATAACGTGAAACGTGATGCGTGATGCGTAAAAAGTTGGGGCATGAAATAGTGACCCCTTGAACGATGAGGATATTATGCAAATTAAAAATCCGTCAGGCATCAAAAGCGGCTTAACAAACTACGGAGATCCAGAGTTCAGCGTCTACATCCGTAAAGCGTTTGCGAAAGCGATGGGATATTCGGATCAGGAGTTGGAGCGCCCGATCGTCGGTATCATTAACACCTTCAGCGGTTTTAATAGCTGCCATCACAATTTTGCTGACTTGATTGAAGCGGTGAAGCGGGGTGTGTTGTCTCACGGTGGACTGCCGATTGAGTTCCCAACGATTTCACTTGGGGAGATGTTTACAGCACCGACCACCATGATGTTTCGTAACTTGATGGCGATGGATACGGAGGAGATGATTCGTGCACAACCGATGGACGGTGTTGTCCTGTTAGGTGGATGTGATAAGACGGTTCCCGCTCAGTTAATGGGAGCAGTGAGCGCCGACCGTCCTGCGATCTGCCTGGTTGCGGGACCGATGATCACTGGGGATTATCAGGGACAACGACTTGGAGCTTGCACCGACTGCCGTCGATTCTGGGGTGAATATCGCGCTGGACGTTTGAACGCAGACGAGGTCGCTGAGGTAGAGAGTCGGTTGTGTTCCAGCACGGGGACTTGTATGGTGATGGGCACCGCTAGCACGATGGCAGCGTTGGCGGAGGCGCTTGGGCTGATGTTGCCCGGAGGTGCCGCTATCCCTGCGGTGATGTCCGAACGGCGTCGTCATGCGGAAGCGACTGGCAGAACGATTGTCTCAATGATCAAAAACGATCTTCGTCCATCGAGGATTTTGACACACGAGTCTTTCGAGAATGCGATTCGCCTTCTGATGGCGATAGGTGGTTCGACAAATGGTGTTATCCACTTAACGGCGATTGCGCGGCGGCTTGGCATTAAGCTTAAACTTACTGACTTTGATCGGATCAGCGATGAGACTCCGGTCATCGTGAATCTCAAACCGAGCGGTGCGTATTATATGGAGGATCTCTTTAAGGCGGGCGGAGTTCCCGTGGTGATGAAAGTGCTTGAAGACGTTCTGCATCGAGATGCCCAGACGCTGTTAGGGACTACAGTTGGAGAAAATCTCGCTGCGGTGCCTCAGCCGGCAGCGTGGCAGGATGTCATTCAGCCCAGAACGGCACCGTTGTATGAATCTGGGACGCTTGCTAGCCTTTATGGAAACTTAGCGCCGGAGGGCGCGGTGATTAAGCGATCGGCTGCCTCGGCCGATCTGCTAACGCATCGGGGACCGGCGATCGTCTTTAAGTCACTGGAAGATTTGCATGACCGTATTGATGATCCCGACTTACCTGTCACGCCAGAGCATATCATTGTTCTACAGAACGCTGGACCTATCGGTGGACCGGGGATGCCGGAGGCAGGCTATCTCCCGATACCAAAAAAACTCTTGCGGTCAGGTGTTAGGGACATGGTTCGGATTTCTGACGCTCGGATGAGCGGCACGGCATTCGGTACGATTGTGCTTCACATTGCCCCGGAGGCAGCCATCGGGGGGCCTCTCGCGTTGGTGGAGGATGGTGATCTGATTGAGCTAGATGTGCCAAACAAACGGTTGGAACTGCTGGTTGATGACACGATATTGGCAAATCGAAAGGATCGGCTTGTTCTTCCTGAACCGCACTTCCAGCGAGGTTATGGGTTGTTATATACCCAGCACATTGAGCAAGCACATTTGGGCTGTGATTTTGATTTCCTTTGATCATACCTTTGCTATCAAATTATTGAAGGAGAAAAACAGAATGCTTGAAGAACAGTATCAAAAAGGTGTGGAACAATTTTCAAAAATGGTGGGCACAGATAAAATTGACGAGTTGAGGGAGAAATTTAGATCGTTATCTCCGGATTTTGAAAGGTGTGTGATGGGAGTTATTGGCGGTGAGATTTGGAGTCGTCCTCACTTAGATTTAAGAACACGGAGCCTTTGTAGTATCGCTATTTTGGCGGCGTTAGGTCGAGTGAATGCCCTAGAACTGAACGTTCAAATGGCATTAAATAACGGGGCAACGAAGGCGGAAATCATTGAAGTCTTTTTTCAAGTTGCCGCGTATGCTGGTTTTGCGGCAGCATGGGACGGGTTGGAAAAAGTCAATGAAATCTTCAAAGCGTAGGACCTATTTTTAAGGAAAGGGATTTCTATGAGTCAACTCACTAGCGTTGCGGTACTTGGACTCGGACAACGCGGACTTCAACATCTAAAAGCGCTATGGAAACTTCAAAGTGAAGGGCTTGTCAAGATTGCGGCGTTAATCGACGTATTCGAGGACAACCTTGTAGAGGCGAAGATCCAGAAATATGTAGAGGGATTTCAGATTGATGGCATCCACACTTCAACAAATTTCGGAGAAACTCTCGCAGAGCTGCCATTGGACGCAATCTATTTTGCCTTGCCACCGGGGGTACATAACGGCGAGATCATCCAAGCGGCGGATGCGGGGATACATATTTTTGCTGAGAAGCCGATGAGCCTATACCTGAACGAAGCCATTAACATGGGGCGTGCGATACAGGAGAACGGCGTTATTTCTACGGCAGGGTTTCAACAGCGGTACGATGCGCGTTATGAAGCCGTCCACGACTTTCTTGCTGATAAACAGCCCGTAATGACTACCATGATAGTCAATGGTGCGCTCGAAGGTCACTCAATCAAGCATACCAAAACTGAAACATTGGGGGGACCCGCCAATCGTGTCTGGACGGCAAACTATGAATGGTCTGGGGCGACTGTTGTGGAAGGCGGGATTCATCAAACAGATCTGATGCGGTATTGGTTCGGGGACATTGCGTGGGTTGAAGCAAATTATATTCACCGTGACGCGTCGGACATCGTTGATGGAGGGAATAATCCGTATGCGTACAGCGTAAGGTACGGCTTTGAGTGTGGCTGCATCGCCAATCTGATCCTATCCCGTCTGCGTCAGACTTACTATAGCGATGGTTATGACAGTATCCTCTGGACACACGGGCATCTAAAGTTTGAGGGGAATGATGTGGTTGCATACTACTACGATGGTCCATATCCACCGGTGCAAACACCGTCGCAGGAAGCGGTTCGGCATGTCCTTTCGCTGCCCCATGGCGTCGATTCAACAGAGCAGATCAGTCGTGCGTTTCTCGGTGCAATTCGGGAGGGCAATTCGGATCAACTTCGGAGTACCTTCGCGAGTAGCATGAATAGCCTTGCTGCGGTGCTGGGTGCGAACGTCTCGGATCAGCTTGGGGGAGAGCGCGTATATCTGAAGGATTTTCTTGTAGATGGGAGGTACGATCGTTTCCGCCAGAAACCTACCAACAGATAAGCCCGGTTGCCAAAAAAGGTAGCGAAATAGTTGCCCTAATCATGGGGCCTACTTGCACCGTAATAGGCTTCTTTCTATCGTTGAGCCTTTGCAGGAAAAACGCATCGGAAGCCAGTTTGCAAGACGCGCAAATCGGGATCAGCCTTAAAGCGGTTACTCACGGTTAGACTTGTTGGTCCACTGTCCCATGCACCACCACGCCAGACACGAGGGTCTCTTAAGTTGTGAAAATCGTCTTCCAAAGGAATCAATCTACCAGCAATAGGATTGTTTCTCCGACTCGTGGCATAGAAATCTCTATCGTATTCATCGAGGCACCACTCCCATACATTGCCTACCATATCGTACAAACCGTAGTCATTCTGGGGAAATCTCTTAACGGGCGCGGGCCAATACCATTGATCACGTTCAGCTTCTCCACTATAATTGGCGTGGTCATGACTCGGTTCATTCCCCCATGGATATCGTTGACCGATTCGACCACCTCGTGCGGCATATTCCCATTCAGCCTCCGTTGGCAACCGTTTGCCCGCCCATTTCGCATACGCCATCGCGTCATGCCAACTCACATAAACGACGGGGAAATGCGGTTTGATTAACTGCCCGGCCGGCCCCGGATTGTCCCAGTGATGCGGTGTCCTATGTCCGGTTGCCTCAACAAAGGCTTTATATCTATCGTTAGTCACCTCTGTCTCGTCCATGTAAAAGGCGTCAAGGTAGACCGTGTGGACCGGACGTTCATCGCTTTGGCCTTCTCCAAAATGATCCCCCATCTCAAATTCGCCGGCGGGAATCAAGCGCATGACGGCTCCATCTGTTTCAAAACGTATCTCTTGTTGAACTACAACCGAAACCGCCTGTTGTATTGCCTTACTTTCAGGCACAGGTGCGTTGTTTTTCACAACGAGGGTAACAAGATAGTTTCCCGGTTGAATATAAGTATGTTCAGCGGTCAATTCTTGACTATACTCAGTCTGTCTCCCATCTCCCCAGTTCCACTTAACGGAGATACCGTAAAACGTATCTTTTGATCGACCTGCATCGACGATGATATGCCCATTCTCTAGATACCCTGCCTCTGTTAGCTTAACTTCGCTCGTTAATTCAAATGTTGCAAGAAATTGATGGACAACAGCCTCCACTGTGATAGGGGGGACATTGTTAACGTCACGATCCGAAAACGCAAATTGGCCTTGTCCTTGATACACAACGATTTTGTCGGTTGAGGAGAGCCGCATATCTATGTCGACTAGCCATTCCCCGTTGCTAGGGATGTCGTCAACAGTGACGTAAACTTTATCCTTACCTGATTGGACAATCAGATCTTGTTCTGTCTGTATTGGCTCTGTCTTCGCACCCGTTAGCGTCACCTTGACTGTATACGGTCCCTCCAGCGTTACATTTTTGAGAAGAATCGGGACTTGTACCGAAGCCGTTTCTTCCGTATCCTCGCCACAACTCCACAGCAATACTGCCGACCCAAAGATTAATAAGATGATGATCGCTTTCATTATAATTCTCCTTAATTTCGGCCTGATTCTAACGCAAAAACTGAGTGCAATAGTTGAATAAATGTGCTAAAATTTTCGGGGTGGATTTTCAATCAAACAGATCGCGGCGGGGTTTATCCCTTAGTTTGAGACTTGTATCATTCTTCACGTGTGTTTATAGTGGACCTTAGAATTAATGAGACACTCCAAACCGGTGTGGTTAGAAACCGCACCTACCGGGTTAGATTGAATGCGGTGCGGTTAGAAACCGCACCTACCGGGGACCGAAAGTGTCTATTTATTTTTAGCATCTACTATAAAAAAGGCATATACATTTACTCAATCGAACATCAGTCGATTATTCACGAGAAATATATATGCCTTCTGATTCAGATGTGGCTGACAAAGTACGCCAATGTTGCCACGATTACTGTTGCAACGCCAATCAGGTCAGTTAAGTCCCTTATCGTTGTCTGGTGTGAAAAGTGCGAATCTTGTTTTTGCGTTGCCGTTTTAGTTCTAGGCGGCGTCGTTTTTCGCTCGGCTTCTCGTAGAAGCTGCGTCGTCTAATTTCTGTGACGATACCCGCCTTGCCGCAAATCTTCTTGAAGCGAGCAAGTGCTCTATCAAGTGTTTCGTCCGGTTCTACTCTGACATGGATCATAGTATCAAACCTACCCCCCTTTCGATTCTTGGGATTTTAGTAACTAGTGAGAGGTTATACAGAAAGTGTAACGCAGATAATCATGAATGCAAAATATTCTGGCACCTGCCCTACCAAAATCTCAAGTACAGTTTCTTGAAGTCCAGATTGTATATTATACCAAGTTATATTGAGATTCTCAACAGAAAAATTCGCTACAAGCAATATTATAGTGAATACCAAAAATAAATAGACACTTTCGCCCCGGTAGGTGCCGCGGTGGGTTGAAATGGCTTGTCCCGATTCTCGGGATCCCGATAAATCAGGATTGGAAACAGTGCCTACCAATTGTGTTTCATTAATTCTAAAATTTACTATAGATTCAATTTTCGATGGGCCGCGAGCCATTTTCTGTTTTCTGGTTTGCCCGACTAACGAGGAGTAAGACATGGGTTTAAGATGGGGAGTACTTGGCGCGGGGAGCGTAGCACAACGCCGAGCTATGCCGGCGATAAACAGAGCGAAAGATGCAGAACTCCATGCGCTGCTTTCTAGGGATGCAAGACGCGCCCAACAGCTTGCCAGAGAACATGGCGCCCAAGAATCTTACACAACAGTTGATGAACTCTTATCAGACGAAGCGCTGGATGCGATTTATATATCAACGCCTGTATATCTACATTGTGAGCAGGTAATCGCGGCTGCAGAGCGTGGTTTCCACGTGCTCTGCGATAAGCCGATGGCGATGAATCCGGAGGAATGCCAACGGATGATCGATGCTTGCGAAGCGAACGGTGTGCATCTGCAAATCTGTTTCCTGTTCCGGTTCCATTCCTGTTTTCAGCAGATAAGAGACTGGGTGACTGACGGCCGTTTTGGACAGATTGTTCAGGGACGGGTGCCGTTTTTGAAGCCGTTTCCGATCCCGCCGGGGGCATGGCGGGGTAACCCAGATCAGGGCGGTGGTGGATCGCTGATGGATCTTGGGTCGCACGGAGTAGATCTCTTGCGTTATATCGTCGGCGAGATTAGTGAGGTGAGCGCATTTTGTAACAGTGTTGTCCATGGGTACGATGTTGAAGAGACCGGAATGATCATGATGCGCTTTGAGAATGGCGCGCAAGGATTTGTTGACACTAGTTTCGCTGCCGCGGGGTGCGACTTTGTGATCGAAATATATGGCACCGATGGGTGGGTGTGGGTCTACAATGATGATGGTTGGAAAATTAAACTCTCCGTCAACGATGAGTCTCAAATTATTGAGTCTCAGTTTGAAGATCTTTACCAATTACAATTTGAGCATTTTTGGCGATGTGTGACGAAGGGTGAGCAACCAATTGTGACGGGGGTGGATGGGTTACGAACCAACAGGATTTTGGCAGCCGCCTACGAATCAAATCGAACGGGGAAAGCGGTTTCGTGTTTGGTGGACTAGGGCGTGTTGACATTTTGAGGCTGCTCATTCAGCAGACGCTGTACTCACCGGAGGATTTGGCAAATGTAGAGCAAACTGTATGAGGTTTCAGAAAATAATTCGGTAATTCTATATTTTCCCCCAGACCCGGTAGGTGCCGTGGTCGGTTGAAACGGCGCAGTTGGAAACAGCGCCTACCAATTTGGAGTGTTTCATTAATTCTAAAATCTACTATAGTTTGCGGGTTGGGATCACAATCTAACAGATCGTGGTACAAAAGACTATTGCCTATGAGTCAGATCTGATCCCACGAAGCCCCGATCGGATCGGAGGAGTCTTTGACTTACGGACTGTCAATCAACAGAATCTAGTACTCTGTCAGGCAAATTATGGTTGTGTATATTGATTGAAAGCAAACAATAACATATCAGGACTTGCCCAGCCGAACAGTCAAAGCCCTTTCTCCCCTTTTAGCGGGCACGGAGCGGTGTGTGGGAGGGGCATCTCCCGCGAAGCGAGGATCCCGATAAATCGGGACCTGCCCCGATACGCCCGATGAATCGGGCAACTACAGTCTAAAGTGCGTAAGTCCTACATATATAATAATTGCAAAACTTATCTGACTGAGTACTAGTCAAATGGTTGAAAGAGCGCAGCGACAAAATGGCACGGAAATAAAACATTTGGAGTCGGAGTGACATTTTGTCTCGGTTTTGGGCGTGTCAAAATGTCATTAACAGGCAAGAAACCCAGTAATAGCAGGGTGGCATATCTATTGCATATTGTCTATTTGTTGTATCAGTCTATTGATTCACACTATAACAATAAGGAGAATAAGATATGGCACTCACGCCGTTAGGCGATCGGATTTTAATCCGTCGCACTGAAGAAGACGAGCAGACAACCAGTGGCGGGATTATCATCCCTGACACTGCTAAAGAGAAACCCCAAGAAGGCGAAGTCATCGCTGTTGGGCACGGTCGCTTGCTTGACAATGGCGATCGGCAACCCATTGACGTCGCAGCTGGAGATAAAATCCTGTTTGGGAAATACTCCGGTACAGAAGTGACCTATGAAAATGAAGAGCTGCTGATTCTACGCGAAGATGACATCCTGGCGAAGATTAGCTAATTTTGGAAATCAAGAAAATTAGGAGGAATAACAATGGCGGCAAAACAACTCGCATTTGATGAAAACGCACGCAACCAGATTAAAGGTGGCGTTGACGCGCTTGCGGATGCCGTAAAGGTGACTTTGGGTCCAAAGGGACGGAATGTCGTTCTCGACAAGAAGTTTGGCGCACCGACAATCACAAAAGATGGTGTGACCGTTGCAAAAGAGATCGAACTTGAGGACCCGTATGAAAATATGGGAGCGCAAATGGTGAAGGAAGTTGCTTCCAAGACCAGTGATGTTGCTGGTGATGGAACAACGACGGCTACCATTTTGGCACAGGCAATCTACCGTGAAGGTTTGAAGAACGTCGCTGCGGGGCATAACCCGATGGCACTCAAGCGTGGCGTTGAGAAAGCGGTCGATGCAGTTGTAAATCGTTTGCAGAGCGTGAGTCGAGAGACTGCCGAGAAGACAGAAATCGCACAGGTCGCTGCTATCTCTGCCAATAACGATGGCGAGATTGGAAACCTGATTGCGGATGCGATGGAAAAGGTCGGCAAAGATGGCGTTATCACCGTCGAGGAAGCCAAGAGCCTTGAGACCACGCTCGATGTGGTCGAAGGTATGCAGTTTGATCGTGGCTACCTGTCGCCCTACTTTGTAACCGATCCGGATCGTATGGAAACGGTACTTGAGGATGTATATATCCTCATCCATGAGAAGAAGATTAGTGCGCTCAAAGATCTCGTACCGATGCTTGAGCGAGTTGCTCAACAAGGCAGACCCTTCCTCATCATCGCTGAAGATGTTGAAGGCGAAGCGCTAGCCACTATAGTGGTCAACAAGATTCGTGGAACCATCCGTGGCGCAGCTGTCAAAGCACCGGGGTACGGCGACCGCCGGACCGCAATGCTTGAAGATCTCGCTGTCCTCACGAATGGGCGCGTCATCTCTGAAGACCTCGGGATTAAGCTGGAGAACGTGAACATCAACGATCTCGGTCAGGCAAAGCGGGTTGTCATCGACAAAGATAACACAACCGTTATCGAAGGCGCGGGCAGCACCGAAGCTATCCAAGGTCGGATCAATCAGATTCGCAGGCAGGTTGACGATACCACCTCTGACTATGACCGCGAGAAACTGCAAGAACGTCTTGCGAAACTCGCCGGTGGCGTTGCTGTCATCAATGTTGGCGCAGCAACTGAAGTCGAGATGAAAGAGAAGAAGGCGCGCGTTGAAGACGCTATGCACGCAACCCGTGCAGCCGTTGAGGAAGGTATTGTTGCAGGCGGAGGCGTTGCGCTCGTCCGTGCAGCATCTGCACTTGATGGTGTCAGCCTCGACGACGAGACCGAGCAGGTCGGTGTTGAGATTGTACGCCGTGCCCTCGAAGAACCGCTTCGTCAGATTGCACACAATGCGGGTCAAGAAGATTCGGTGATTCTCGCGAAGGTGAGAGATGAAGCCGAGAGTGTTGGTTACGATGCCCTGAACGATGAGTTCAACGATATGTTCAGTGCGGGTGTCATTGATCCAACCAAAGTGGTTCGCGTTGCACTTCAGAACGCTTCCAGTATTGCTGGACTGATGATCACCACAGAGGCATTGGTTGCGGATATTCCTGAGAAGGAACCGCCGATGCCGGCAGGACCTCCCGGTGGTGAGATGGGCGGTATGTACTAAGAAACACCCAAGATGGAACCAGATATGGAGGGCAGAGATTTCTTTGCCCTCCATTTTTTTTATCCCCTCCAATATGTCCAATCCTTTTGACCGCTAATGGTAAGTGCGTCGATTACGGATTGCCCCCTGATGTCATCGTGTGCTCCCTCCTCACTATAAAATTACCAAGCAATTTGACAAATTGAATCAACCCTGATATATTTGAAACAACTCCGGATTTCTGTGGAACGCTTTACCCAATTGACCTAACCAAAAAGAAATATCCAATAACATGCGATTATCATGGAATGAAATCCGTGTCCGTGCCGCTGCATTCGCTCAGAAATGGGCGGATGCAGGCTACGAAAAAGGAGAGACCCAACTTTTCTACCACGACTTTTTTGAGATCTTCGATGTATCTGTACGCCGGGTCGCTTCGTTTGAGGAACACGTTAAACTGCTCGACGATAAACATGGCTTTATTGACCTGTTTTGGAAAGGGGTGCTCCTCGTTGAGCAGAAGAGTGAGGGACGCGACTTAACACAGGCTAGAGAGCAAGCATTCTCTTACTTCTCCGGTCTCAAGGACGCTGACCTGCCGCGCTACCTCCTCTTGAGCGATTTCCAGACCTTTGAGTTGTACGACCTTGACGAAGGCGAAAGTGTTGCCTTCACCCTCGCTGAGCTGCCCCAACACATTGAAAAGTTTAGCTTTATCTTAGGTGTGCAGAGGCGATCTTTCAGGGATCAGGATCCGGTCAACATCGAAGCCTCTGAGCGCGTTGGGAAACTCCGCGATGCGCTGGCTGATGCCGGCTACACCGGTCACGATCTGGAACAATTCTTAGTCCGCATCGTCTTCTGTTTTTTCGCCGACGATACCGGCATCTTTGAGCCACGCGATATCTTTCTGGATCTGTTAGAGAACCGGACACAGGAAGATGGCTCAGACCTCGGCGGCTGGCTAGCGCAACTGTTTCAAGTGCTCAACACACCCGTAGACCAACGCTCCACAATCCTTGATGAAGACCTCGCCCGTTTCCCTTACGTCAACGGCGATCTGTTCCGCGAACAACTGCTCATCCCGTCATTCAATTCCGAGATGCGGCAGCGGCTTATTGATGCTGGTCATTTTAATTGGTCGGAAATCTCCCCAGCAATTTTTGGCTCGCTTTTTCAGTCGGTGATGGACAAAGATGAACGCCGCGCTCAAGGTGCACACTATACCACCGAAAAGAATATCCTCAAGGTGATTGAACCGCTATTCCTTGACGAGTTGCGTGCCGAGTTCCAACGCCTCAAAGCCCGCCGCGACAACCGCCGCCTCCCTGAACTAATTGCCTTCCAGCATAGACTTGGTCGGCTGCGCTTTTTTGATCCTGCTTGTGGCTGCGGCAACTTCCTCATTATCGCCTATCGTGAACTGCGGGCATTGGAGATTGAAGTATTGAAGGAGATGCGGCCCCATGGTCAGCTTGATCTGCTCGCGCAATCGCTTTCGGTCGTCGATGTGGACGGGTTCTACGGGATTGAGTTGGGGGAGTTCCCCGCACATATCGCCGAGGTGGCGATGTGGATGATGGACCACATCATGAATAACCGCCTGAGTTTGGAGTTTGGACAAACCTATGCGCGCATTCCGTTGGAAAAGTCGCCGCATATCAGATATGGTGATGCGTTGGAGATGGATTGGCCCACACTGCTATCGCCAGAAGACTGTTCCTATGTGCTCGGCAATCCGCCGTTTGTGGGTGCGAAGTATCAATCCACCCAACAGCGTGAACAGGTGCGCCGGATCGCTGCATTGGGCAGAAGCGGCGGCACTCTCGACTATGTGAGTGCGTGGTTTATCAAGGCGGGTGAATACATCCAGCAGAGCGAGGCACAGATCGGCTTTGTGGCGACCAATTCCATCACCCAAGGTGAACAGGTGGCGCAACTTTGGCCCCTCTTGTTTGATCGTTGTAAGGTGGACATAGCCTTTGCCCACCGCACCTTTGCATGGGGTTCGGACGCCCGCGGCATGGCGCACGTTCACGTGGTCATTATTGGATTGGCAAAGCAGGGGGACGCGTCGCCGGAGAAACGGCTGTTTTCCTACGACGCCCCTACAGGCGAACCACACGAAAGTCCGCACACTGCCCTCTCACCTTACCTGTTCGACGCCAGCGGATTGACCGATCCGCGGATTGTTGTAAAAGAGGCGTCTCGGCAAATTAATGGGTTGCCAAAACTGATCATTGGCTCCAAACCGATTGATGGGGGACACTACATTTTCACACCCGATGAACGTGTCACCTTTTTGCAAGAGGAACCCAACGCCGGAGCGTATTTACGCCCGTATGTGGGAAGTCGCGAGTTCCTACAGGGTGGGGAAAGGTGGATACTGCGCTTGGCTGACGTAGCACCCCAAGTATTGAGGACGCTGCCGAATGTCCGTGAGCGTATTGCCGCTGTCCGTGCCTACCGGCTATCGAGCAGGAGCAGACCTACCCAGGCACTTGCCGAAACACCGACGCTCTACCATGTCAACGTCGTTCCTACCGCGCCGTTTTTGGTCATACCGAAAGTAAGTTCTGAGCGTCGGGAATATGTGCCGATTGGATGGCTAGAACCACCGACAATTCCAAGCGATCTCGTTTTCATCATCGAAAACGCCACCAAACCCCTATTTGCGCTGCTCACTTCAGCGATACACATGGCTTGGCTGCGGCACATCGCCGGACGGTTGAAAAGTGATTATCGTTACTCTATCGGTCTCGTATACAATACTTTCCCGGTGCCCCCTGTTCCTGCGGAACAGCTGCAACGCCTCGAACCTTACGCGGATGCTATCCTCGCCGCTCGCGCTGCCCATCCTGACGTCACCTTGGCGGTCCTCTACGATCCGGATCTTATGCCGGTCGATCTTCGCAGGGCACACCGCGACTTGGATCGTGCTGTTGATAGGCTCTACCGGCGGTCGCCATTTTCCTCTGACCGTGAGCGGGTTGAACACCTGTTCGGCTTGTACGAAAAAATGATGGTGCCGTTAGCGGCAAACAACCAACCAAGAAGAAGGCGACGGCGGAGATAATGGGGAAAATTGGGGCACCGGTTGCTAGGAGCATGTGTCGGGCAAGATGCCCGACCTACGGGTGTTGGTCTCAGTCTCGATAAATTGGGGTTTCGCTATGCTTAACCTGTAGGTCGAGATTCATATCTCGACACAGCATGTCGATTTTGGAAAATCGGCCTACTTAAAATGAGAGGCGTGCATAGGTAGATATCTTGGTCATAATCGCATAACTTGATTGACGTACTCCCAAACCTAAAGGCTTGGGATTCTTGAACGCTATACAAGCCGAACTCACAGCTAGGGAATCTCACCCTAACGGGGGGACGCCATGGACCCCAACTACTGAATGGGGCGAGGCAGGGAATACACCCGCCAAGCCATCCAGATACTTTTTACCTGATATATCTATCAGTCCGGCAACGGCGAAAACGATCTACGTTTCCTTGATGCGTCGGGGCGACACGAATACCCTATAGGTCATGTCAATCCTCCCGATCACTTGCTTTCTTTTTGAAAGGTGTTGCCATATTCACCAATCCGTTACTTCATGCACTGAAGTGGGATAGAACCTCGACGAGGTTGCCGAGGGTGCATTTCTATCCCGAATTGGCAAAACAAGTATACCATTTTTTATCTGCAATATCAAGGAAAAACACTGCTAAAGTAGTCTGTATAGGCTTCGCCCCAACTGCTCCAAGCATAAATGCTTGGGCTTTAGACCTAAAGGAGGTTTCGGTAAATTCATCTTATCAGCTGTGTATATACATTGCGCTCCGCCCCGATAACATCGGGATTCAAAGCAACTGGAGCGCAGGCATTGGCTGTATCGGCATTCTATAGACATATCGCTCCTCCCCGATAAATCGGGATTCAGAGCAACTGGAGCGAAGATATTGGTCGGGGTATTGAGGTTTTTGCGTATTTGGTTTGCTGAAGGTACGCCCGTTCGGTGGCCGCTTTGTTTGGTTATCAGTATTTTCTACGTCATCTACTGAATCCGTGATTCAGACAATAATTATGCACACCCCTCACTTAAAATGCTCTTTTTAATTGCAACTGTTTTTTTAGGAGGTACGAAAATGCGATTTTTACTGATAATTGCGCTACTATTTCTCTCCGCTTGCGGTGTGGAAAATCCCTTCTCTTCACTTGTTGAGGACAAGGAGCATATTGAGATTATCACGATTGGTCCGTACACCGAGTTGTGTCATGATGCGCATTTTGAACGTCCCTGCCTACTGGAATACAATGAGGATGCAGGGCGCTGGGAGTTTTTCTACGAGTCTATTCAGGGCTTTGAATTTGAACCGGGGTTTATCTACACACTCAAGGTCAGATTGGAAGATCGTGGTACGGAGATACAGGATGTGGGGCGGTATGCCTATCATCTTGTTAAGTTAATTGAGAAGACGGAAGCACCTGAAGATTTCAGTTACGGTTGGTAGGATTTAGCGGGGGATGGTATGTAGTTGGATTGAGTTGGGTTTCACTCCGTCTATATTGAGAAGGCTGTTTTTAAGGATCGAACTTTTATTGTCCCTGATAGGAATTCACGTTTAATCGTTCAACCCAACCTACGTGCTGCCAACTATCCCAGCCGGAGGTTTTAGTCCTCCAGAAGCAAAATCGATTCGGACATCCCCGCGGCGATAGGATTCGCACAGTCCGATGTCATTGCCCACCTTGTGCTCGCCATAGAATTCACCTAAGTTGCTACTTATCCCAATTATGGTAGATTTTAGAATTACTTAGACACTTCTCAATGCACATGTACAGATTGGGAAATCTGTACCCACAAACAACCCCCTAAATCCCTCCCCCGATTTTATCGGGATGTACCACTTGTCAGGGAGACTTTGGCAAATGTTCACTTATTTGTCTAATTCACCATAAATGAGGTTTCAGAAAATAATTCGGTAATTCTATATGTTCCCCAGGTCCGGTAGGTGCGGTTACAAACCGCACCGCATAGATGCCGTAGTCGATTGAAACGGCGCAGTTGGAAACAGCGCCTACCAATTTGGAGTGTTCCATTAATTCTAAGATCTACTATAGTAGACCGAGATTCATGTCTTGACATAATATAGGCAGATTGACCCACTAGACAGAATTGCTCAACGACCTATCCCTGTTATCACATGAAAGCCACGCCATTCTTTTTTCTTGGAATGGTCCTTTCTTTCTCGTTTTGTTCCCTCCATCAAGATTAACACAGGATTGTGCCAAATGGTGCAATTCCAGATGTTTGATCTACCCCATTCGGTGCGTCAACCCTATTGACCAACGACCTAAAAGCATCGTTTTACGCGGTTTTCCTGACTTTCAGGACAATGGCACACAAGTTGCTTTTAGGGGACACATCACAATGTAGGTTGTGTTTACATTGTGTAAGTTATTGACATTTTCAGTAAGTCTTTGTAAACTGTGTTGCATGC
This sequence comes from Candidatus Poribacteria bacterium, assembly GCA_965208425.1. Taxonomy (GTDB): domain Bacteria; phylum Poribacteria; class WGA-4E; order WGA-4E; family PCPOR2b; genus PCPOR2b. Next base: position 3,298,859 of record OZ242335.1, read on the forward strand.
AAACTCAACAGATAGATGCCACTCAAGACTTGCCTGTGATGATTAGTGATGCAGCTTGGCAGAGCATACACCCGTTTCTGCAAACATTGCCAAACGTCTATGTCGGGACCCCTGAAGATTGTAGACGTTTCCTTTCGGCACTCATCTGGATAACAAAAGAAGGCGCGACTTGGCGGTCGCTACCGAAAGTTTACGGATATTGGAATGCCATCTATAGACGTTTCGGCAGATGGTGCGATGCCGGGGTCTTTGAAAAACTCCATGAACATTTCCATGAGGCGGGTGCATTCTCCGCGCTCCTGATTGATTCAACGATTGTGCGGGCACATGCGGCGGCGGCGGGTGCCCCCAAAAAAACGGAGGTCAGCAATCAGAAGCACTCGGTCGGAGTAAAGGTGGCTTTACCACGAAACTCAATGCTGCGGTGAATGATGCGTTTTTACCATTGCGTTTTACTTTGACAGCGGGTGCGTGCCATGACGTGACACAAGCCCCGGCGTTGATTACCGGCTACACGTGCCGGTATGTTATTGCGGATGCGGCTTATGACTCCGATGCGCTGCGAGAAACGATTGTTGCCCAAGGCGCGGTGGCGGTCATCCGTCCTCGCAAGAACCGCGTTGAAGATCGGCCTTATGATAAAGAGATGTATAAACGTCGCAACGTTATAGAGCGTTTTTTCCATCGGTTGAAGCAGTATCGCAGGGTTGCTACTCGCTATGATAAATATGCTGACCGATACCTCGGATTCGTCTATTTCGCAGCTCTACTTATCACTGCTAAAAAAATGTAAACACTACCTAGACTCTTGCATCATTGATGGATTCTAAAAATAAATGGGCACTTTTGCCCCCGGTAGTTGCGGTGGTGGTTTGAACCGGCGCAGTTGGAAACAGCGCCTACCAATTTGGAGTGTCTCATTAATTCTAAAATCTACTAATATTTGATGCGAGGGTTCCCTCAAATCTCGAAACACAAGCCATATTTGGGAGGACAAACATGAATGCCAAGAAGACCTCAGGGGCTGTGATGACCTCGTTGATTATTCACGGAGTCGTCTTCGTTATCGCGGGTATCTATCTCGTTACCCAAACCCAGCAGTTTAAAACCTTCATCGGTGCCGAAGTGCTGCAAGCCAAGGAGCCCCCCAAACCTCAAGTTCGTAAACCGATTATCCAACCAATCAAGCCAACGGTTCCAACCACAAATACGATGGTTGTTAAACCAATTAAGCTTAAACACAGGGTTACAAGCGTGCGTACGACCTCCATACAGCCAGAAACGGTCCTGGACTTTTCCAATAAGGTGGTGAAGTTGGAGGATCCCATCAACCCCAACGTGCCTAAAGTGGTCAACGCCAATGCGCCGGTGCCGCAAGTTGTAACACATGCCGACTTGCCCGTCTCTGACGCACCAGGAGCGTTGGCATTTAGTGCACCGGTAGCAACTGCCCCCAGTGCTGCACCTGCTAATATTGGTCGTGGTATTGGTGGTGTTGTACAGGTGAAGGTCGCCTTTCAGCCTCCGGCTAGTCTTTCCATGGTTAAAAACGTTGGTGCCATCCCCGATGCTTTGGGTGATGTCGTTGAGAGCATTACTATAGGTAACAGAGAAGTACCGCCACTGCCCCGTGGTGAACCCGGTGGTCGTGTCATTGGACGTGGTGCTGACATTCGCGGTGTGTTCCGGTTTACCCGTGTCCGTCACAGTCTCTCCGACTGGTGGGCTGATGCCTCCTCGCTGAACGCGTGGACGAAGTGGATGAACGAGCGAACCAAGATTAAAACAGACATGAACGTCGAAGGCGGTGCTTTGAAGTTCACCGATGCGAACTTGCAGAAAGCACCTCTGCTTTTCATGACGGGACATGATCCAGCACTTGTCCGTGGCAAAAATCTGATGGGTCGCCAGTATGGCGGTGGTAAATTGGACAACCGTCTGTCTGAAAGCGAAGCAGCCTCACTCCGTCGGTATCTCGTTGAAAGAGGCGGCGTTCTTGCTTTTGACGACTGTGGGGTGAACGCACCAGCGCAGGCAATGATTCGTCTGTTCCTCGCTCAGATGCGGTTTGTTATGCCTGAATATCAGGTATCACGAATTCCGAATGACCATGAGATATATAGTAATTTCTACGAGATGGGTGGACCGCCGGTTGGATTCGACCTGTGGTGGTGGGGAACTCACCCGCCGAAACGGAACTATCTTGAGGGAGTTATGGTTGGCGACCATATTTCCGTGTTAGTATTCCGTCGTGATTATATGTGTGCGATGGAGTCGGTCAGTTTACCAACCCGTAGTGTCCATTATTCACCAGGTGTTTATCGTTTCATGACCAACGTTGCAGTTTACGCACTGACGCACGGCTCGATTTCTGACTACTCCGGTTATGTGCCAGAAGATACAATGGCAAAGAAGAAACTGCCGACCAGTGCTCCTGAAGTTACAAGGATTGGTGCTGTTGAATAAAACCTACGGGTTTGGACCCAGCTTCATATTATGTTACATCGAGCAGCCAAGCGATTCGCTTGGCTGCTTTTTGCTGCCTTATTTTGACCCAGGTTGCTAGTACTCAATCAGATAAGTTTTGCAGCTATTATATATCAGGACTTACGCAGTTGAACGCTCAAAATCCTGTAGTTCGGCGATTTATCGCCGCACCAACGCCCAATAACGCCCGATAAATCGGGCAACTACAACAGAAACTCCATCGAAAAGCCCATAGTGAACAACGATCGTTGTTCACTACTGAAATGCGTAAGTCCTAATATGTTATTGTTTACTTTCAATCAATATACACAAACATAATTTGCCTGACAGAGTACTAGGTTCTGTTAACATTTTGAATCTGCTGATTCAGCAAACGCTGTAATTATCAGGCAATCTGCCATAAGTAGCGCAAACTGTTAGTTTGCAGGCTGAGATCACAATCTAACAGATCGTGGTACAAAAATAGATTGTAGGTCGAGATTTATATCTTGACACCCCGATGCCGTGTTGAGCGATTGAATGACAGCAGGGCAACCACAAGGGTTGCCCCTACAAGGATTGACCCAATGCCCGGTTGCCGTTAGCCCATTCGTAGGCTTCGGTCCTCCAGCGGCAAATCTACCCGCACATTGCCGAGGCGATGGGATTCGCGTAGCGCGATAGCAATCTCCAGTGCCTCCCTGCCAAATTCGCCCGGACAGATGCGCTCTTCTCCCGCCTCCAGAGATTTGCAAACACCTTCGATTGCATCTACCATTGAACTCCGCGGATACCACGGGTTAGGAAACTGACATTGGATAGGTCCACCTGTCTCTGGATGGGTACTCCGCAGTTCAAATTGGGCATGGGCGTTGCGTGAGACGATACGCCCCTTATTGCCGATAAATTCGAGCGTCCATGATTCCCCAGTAGTCTCGGATCGGGTATTCATGATAGCACGGACACCGTTCTCGTAGACGATATACCCGGATCCCGCGAGGTCGCTATCTCCCGCAGCACTTTCTTCACTGTCCATTACGCCGAACACCCACTTTGCTGGAGCATCGGCAAACAAGCGCAAGAGCGCGAAGGTATGGCTGTGAAGATTGGAGAGACTGGCTGGACTGTGACAAACCATCGATCTCAATGTGCCGATGGCTCCGTCAGCGATTGCTTGGCGGGCGTTTGTGTACCAGTTATACCAGTTGAGGTGGCACGCAATAGCGAGGATAGTCCCATGCTTGTGACAGGCATCGATCATCGCGTCCGCCTCGGCGAGGGTGCGACACATCGGTTTGGTGGCATAGATCGCCTTGACACCTGCCTCCGCCAGACCGATAGTGACCTCTGCGCGGGGTTCGGGACGGGTTGTAAGGCAGACGATGTCTGGCTGTTCCTTTTCGACCATCTCTCGATAGTCAGTGTAAAGGGCCTCGACACCCCACCGCCGTTTGAAGTCATCCAATTTTGCTTGATCTACATCGGCGGCGGCAATGAGATCTACTCCTCGTGCCTCAATCATTGCAGGGGCGTGTGCCCAGGGCCAGGGGTAGTGTGGCATTCCGATATGTTCATCGTCAATCGTGCTGCCCATTCTGCCACATCCGACGACTGCACCACGATAGGTGTGTTCAGGCTTGGTTTCGTTAACAACGCGAAATGCTTCGCCTTTGGGTTCAGCCATGAGATTTTCCTTTCGGTATCAGTTGTGGAAACCGATTCGTAAAGCGTGAACCCAAAAACGGCAGGTGCTCAGTTCTTAGTTTTCACGCTCTACACTTGACGGCTTCTTTGCCTCGTTTCCGTTTCCAAGTTTTGCTTTCAACGCTGCGAGATCGTCCTCAACGTTGCCTTTCGTCTCTAACGCTGCAAACTCATCTTCGAGGGGATCCTTCTCAAAATCTGCCATTTCGGCGGCGGCATCCGCCCTTGCTTCCATATCACCGACCTTTTCCTCCATCCGCTCGAAAGTATCAAAGGCGCTACTATCTTTCATGCCTGCCATCGTTTCATGGATCTGCTTCTGCGCTTTGGCACGTTTCTGACGGGCTATCAGCAGATGCTTCTTGCGATTGGCTTCGCCGATCTTTTGTTCCAGTGCCTTCAAATGTTCCTTGAGTTGATCAACTGCCTGCCGCTGTTTGTCCCACTGGATTTTGTATTCATCTGCGAGCTGCTGTGCCTCATTCCGTCGTTCCAATGCTTCTCGTGCCAAGTCGTCGCGTTCTTTCTGAACAGCGATGGTGGCTTTCTGTTCCCAATCCGTGGCTTCTTCGGCAGTTTCCTGATATTGTCTCTGAAGACGCTTTTCATCCGCAATGGCGGCAGCTACCTTCCGTTTGGTATCGGTAAGCTGCTCGGTCATCTCGATGGTAATCTGATTAAGAACCTTTTCCGGGTCTTCTGCTTTGGTCAACGCATCGTTCACATTGGCTTTGAAGACCGTGGAGATTCGACTGAAAACACTCATTTTAATATCCCTCCGTATCATAAAGGTTGCGAGTTAAGTTAATTGAATCGTTTGCACGGTTCATGAAATCGCTTTTGATGATGCAAGGGAATTGCCATTCAGTCTTATCAGTGCGGATATACTACAGCAGCTTACGCTTCGTTATTTCCAGAGGCCTGTAGTTCCAATCGCCCTAGATCGATCAGACTTTCTAAGTCCTGCATGTCTTCGGGGGCATGTTGGGCAAATAGCATACGCACCGCCTCCAATGTTGTCTCTCCCGCCTGTCCCAACATTCGGCTCACATCGGCAATATCTTGAACCCGGCCCGCCCGAAGTTTTATGAGAACAAGGTAGGGTAAAGGAATAATTGGTAAGCCCTGTCCATCCCGGTTCGCTTGTGCATCGGTGAGGGCTTCTGTCCACCATATATCGTTACCTTCTAATATGTCTATTAATTCTCCGTTGGGGGTCCTCCATGACGATCCCCCAATGTTCAACTCCCCTTGGTAGATGAACCCCGCCTCGGTCAGTTTTTGGCGTACTTGTGAACCATCAACAGTCCGAATCACGATATCCAGGTCCTGAGTCATTCGCTCTGGCATATACAACCGTGTTGCCACCGCACCGACCACCGCCCATCGAATGGGTGATAAAATTGAGGTGAGATCTGGCCACATCATTTGTGTTGTCCGTTCTCTGAGGAAGTTGAAATGGCTGCCCGTGCCTGTGCCTCGCTTCCGCTGGGCAATTTTGATCAGAATCTTCCGGGAGTGTTTGGGAATGTTGGTTTTCATAGCAATATTACCAATGGCACCGTTGTTGCCTGAGTCTCAGATGAATGCTATTATACAACCAAATCCTGTGTGTGTAAAGGGCATCTTGATTTTGGTCTAGGATCATTATATCTAAAGCCATATCAATGCTAAACGCTTGCAAAAAGGGGACAAGTGAGTTTTTTCTGAAACTTGCCCTTGATACTTAACGTATGTTATGGTAAAATAGTGTCTATCATCTTATTTTTTTGGATGTCTATGTATAATAAAATAAATTGCCACATGTCGCCCCGATGGGGCTTTGAAGGTTGGGCAAGAACACCTGACCTACTGGAATAGGTAGTAATTCAATTAATCACACACATGGAGGACAGATATGGCACTCGGCTCGATTCACGATGCGGCATCTAAAGGTGACTTGGAAGCAGTAAAGAAAATAGTTGAACAGGAGCCTTCGCGAGTCAACGAGGATGACGAGTATGAATGGCGTCCTATATTTCATGCCGGATTAAGACGACACTATGATGTCGTAAAATATCTGATAGATTGCGGCGCGGATCTGGCAGCGCATGACGGGTATGTGATTCATTACGCTGGAGAGGTGCCAAATAATAAAGAGGTCGTATCGTTGCTCATTGCGTATGGGGGATTGGATGCACATACCGAACCCTCTAGTGAAATTGCACGCCAGTTTATCTATGCTGTATTCTTAGCTAACACGGATCGAGTGAATGCGATGCTTCGTGATAATTCAGCGTTGGTTGAAGAGCGCTACGCCCGTGGCGATACGGCTTTGCACCACGCTACTCGGAATGGTGACTTGGAAATTGTAAAGCAATTGGTCAGCAACGGTGCAGATGTGAACGTAATAGCGGATCAAGGACATTTTCCTCTTTACTGTGCAGCGGGGCATGGACATGTAGAAACGACGCGGTATTTAGTTGAAAATGGCGCGGACCTACAAGCACGACTCTCGGACGGAAAAACAGTGATTGAGTGGCTAAAACAGTATGCGGATCATGACCGTCGCTTGAAATCGACTTTGGAAGCATTGGAGCAGTGATGTAAGCGATGAAATCTTGATGGACTCTGGTTTCATGGATTTTTACTAGTACTCAGTCAGGCAAATTATGGTTGTGTATATTGATTGAAAGGAAACAATAACATATCAGGACTTGCCCAGCCGAACGGTCAAAGCCGTTTCTCACCCTTTAGCGGGCAATGAGCGGTGTGTGGGAGGGGCATCTCCCGCGAAGCGAGGATCCCGATAAATCGGGACCTGCCCCGATACGCCCGATTCATCGGGCAACTACAATCTGGAATGCGTAAGTCCTACATATATAATAATTGCAAAACTTATCTGACTGAGTACTAGGCTTTGTTGACATTTCATCGCAGCCAGACAATCAAGGACGTGCACAGACGCCAAATTCTTCGTAGGAGTTGGGGCTCGCAACCCTTTGATCACACATCAGTATTTTGTCGAGATATGAATCTCGACCTACAGGAGCGCAGATGGAACGGAGATCTTCGTTCCCTACGAATTAGGCTTGCTCCCATGTACCGGTGGGGCATATCGTATTGAACAACGATCGTTGTTCAATACAACTGCTGTAAAATGTCAACACGCCCTACTAACTGTAATCTGGGGAAAGAGATGGAAAAAGAGATGGGTTTAATGGGTCATGCGATTGAGGTGTTCGCACGTGGCTTCTGCTATACGCGCAGTTTCACGCATCCTTATTTGGCGGAACGGGTTGGGCAACTCTGGGTGGTGCGAGATGCTCCACGGAAACGTGGAGAGTACCGCAGAGAGGAATGGATAGGACACGGGGTGACACCGGAGGAGATTGACCGGACTGCCCGGAAGCATACGCGGGGTCGATTCGCGGTATGTGCGATTCACGGTATTAACGAATCTGACCAGCCGCTACGGGAAGGTTTTAAGGCACTCGGTTATAGACTTGGGGGAACAGAGCCTGTAATGGTGCATAAGCTAAGACGAATTCCACGCTTTGAGGAACCTGTGGAGATTATACGCGTCACTACAGAAGATTTGGCGGAGTTGGTAAATAAGGCGGCAAGGTTCCGCCAGATACTCCCGGAACATCTGGAGATAGATACGCCATTGCGTCAATACGCCGCCTTAGTCGAGGATAAACCGGTGGGGTGGGTTCGCAGCATTGATGTAGAGCGAGCGACTTGGTGTGCTGATATGTATGTGATGCCGGAGTTCCGTCGTCGTGGCATTGCCCGTGCGATGATGGCTCAGATGCTGCGCGATGATCGTGCCCACGGCTCGGAATTGGCGGTGCTTACCTCCAGCCACACAGGCGCTAAGCTGTATCCACTTGTGGGATATAAACAGATTGGTACGCTTATGTTGTATACGCCGAAGAAGGATTAGTGGTCAGCAGTCTTGCTGTCAATCCAAGCCTCTACAGGCGACTTGACCGTCGGCAGCCGGAGAAACGTTGTCCACACTTTTCTACTAAAAGAAATAGCTCCGGCTAAGGGTTTTGACATCGCTCGATTATAGTCTATTTTCGTTCATGTGCCAACGTTTAACAGCTTGCATTGTAACGGCTGGCTGAGGATCAACAGTGCGAAAAGGACAATCAGGCTGTTGTCTACATACGACTTAGGCGGTCCATGAGTCAGGAACTGCTCTGACTGGCTGGAAGCGTTAAAATCTTCGAGTTGTTAAAACAAAAATGTGATATAATAATCACTGTCAGGTTAACATATGTTATAACCCTTTCTTTCTTGTAGGTTAGATTAGATTATAACCGTTATCCTGACTCAATAGCAATTGTGAGCACCCCTAATTTATTTGACGGGGTACTAGCAACTCACGTTAGGCTATGTAACAGGATTTTGCCTCCGTGGCGCAATAGAGGTTATTGTGAATGGCTAAGTACAAATTCACAGAATATTTTGAGCAGCAAGTCCTGCGTAAACGGTCTTATTTAAAGAAAGAGTGGTGTATTTATGTCATTGAGAACGCTGTTCGTTCAGAACCACAGGAGCACAACAGATACCGTTTTTGGGCTGCAATTCCCGAAATCGGTAACCGCTATCTAAGGGTCATTACGCTCGACGATAAAATTACTATTCATAACGCTTTTCCAGATCGAGGATTCAAGCCATGAAACTCAATTACTACCCAGAAACTGACTCACTGTATATCAACTTATCTGAGCAGTCCAGCGTAGAAAGTCGAGAAATCTCGGAAGGCATTCTGTTGGATTATGATGCCGATGGTAGGCTTGTTGGCATTGACATTGATAATGCTAGTAACAAAGTTGACATGGAGAAACTGATTCTCAGGGGACTCCCCGGCAAGATTGAAGCAGCGAGTGCATAAGTTATGTTTACATTCAAATGTCCCTAGTGCTCTGTCATATAAATCATGATAAGGCACTCACTGCTCGGCTTGGCTATGGCTATCCAAGCCGCTTTGTGGGGGAAGTATCTAAAGGAGGCTTTTGTACCACAATCTGTTAGATAGGAGTTACGCACTTCAGTTTGTAGTAGGGCAATTTATAGCGCGTCTGGACGGGCGATAAATTGCCCTACTACAAGCCTAAGACCTTACTGTAGTTGCCCGATTCATCGGGCGTTGGGAACGGTGTTCAACGGCGATAAATCGCCGAAGATACCAGGACTATTGCGCTATAGTCCTGGCTCAACCAGCCCGGAGTGTTGCGCGACCGTTTCTGGTGTTTGCTTTGAGCGTTCAACTGCGTAAGTCCTATTAGATTGTGATCGGAGCCCGCAAACTAAAAGTTTGCGCTACATTTATCTGACAATGTACTAGTGCTCAGTCATATAAGTTTTACAATTATAGGACTTACGCATTCCAGATTGTAGTTGCCCGATTCATCGGGCGTATCGGGGCAGGTCCCGATTTATCGGGATCCTCGCTTCGCGGGAGATGCCCCTCCCACACACCGCTCATTGCCCGCTAAAGGGTGAGAAACGGCTTTGACCGTTCGGCTGGGCAAGTCCTGATATGTTATTGTTTCCTTTCAATCAATATACACAACCGTAATTTGCCTGACAGGGTACTAGTGCTCAGTCATATAAGTTTTGGAATTATTATTAGAACTTACGCAGTTGAATGGTCAAAGCCTCCGTCTGTAGTTCGGCGATTTATCGCCGCACCAACGCCCGATAAATCGGGCAACTACAACAGAAACTTCATCGAAAAGCCCATAGTGAACAACGATCGTTGTCCACTACGAAATAGAACCGGTACTTAGACTTTTGAGTATTCAACCGGAGGCTAATAGCGCAGCCATTTCCATAGCTCGTTTAGCGTTGGACGTTTACCATACATTAGTATGCCGATCTTGTATATTTTGCCCATGACCAAGATAGCACCGAAGATTGTGGCAATCATAACAGCAATATTGAGTAGAATTTCCCATAACGACGGCGTGAGCACGTTGATTCTCATAAACATAAGCAGCGGGGAGAAGAATGGGATATGCGAAAGAACTACAGTCAATGTGGCATCTGGGACGCGAAATAGACCGAACATCATCATAAAAGGAAGAATTAACATCATCACCAAGGGAGTTGCGACCTGTTGTGCCTCCTCTTCGCTGTTGCATATCGCACCGGCAGCGGCATAGATGGTGGAAAAGAGGAAGAAGCCTGACACGAAATAGATCAGAAAATACAGAAATGTCGCAGGTCCCGTTGATTTGATAATGTTGGTGATTTCAATGAACTCCGGTGGTATCCCCTGTATTCCAAATAACCCCAAAATAGGGTTGATGTTTACCAATAGCAGAACGGCACAACTTCCCCATATCAGGAACATAGTGAGGCATACCAAACAGACACCAATAATTTTTCCGAACAGTAATTGATAGGGCTTAACAGAAGAGATAATCACTTCCACAATGCGGGTAGTTTTCTCTTCGAGTACACTTCGCATGACTGAAGCACCGTATAACAGAGTAAAAAGGTATAAGGAAAAAGTCAAGATGTAGGTCAGTCCTAGCTTAACCATGGCTGTTGCTTCACCTTCCACTGTATCTGTTTTTGCAGTAACAGCGTACTCCTTAAAACTGATCCGTCGCATCAGATCTCTGACTTCGTGTGCAGCGTACCCTTTATCTTCAAACCGCTTATTGGTGACAATTTGGGAAATAACCCGTCTGAAAGCGATCTGTTCCTCAAAGTTTGTGATGTTTTTTGCGTAGTAGTTGATCTGAAGACGTTCAAAGACATCTTGTGGAATTTCAATATACCCCCGGATTTTCTTTGCCTCAAGCTGCTGATTTAGTTCTTTTTTTGCCTCTAAGTTATCGTTGAAATCCGAGGGTTTCTCAATCAACTGGTATACTTGCTTCCCTTTATGATGGAAAAACGGATTCTCATCAAGGGCGTCCTGCATTTTGGAGAAAATCTCCCCCGTTTCATCGAAAACGACATAGGTTTTAATCTGATCGGATTTATGCTGTAACGTCACCATCAAACTAGGGAGGAGCATCAGGATAAACATCATCACCGGCATCAATAAGACCGATGCTATAAATCCCTTCGTTTTGACCCGTGTTATGTACTCTCTCTTGATGACCGTAATGATCTTAGGCTGCATTTGGTTCTCCTCCTTCCCCTTTCACACTTTGAACGAATATTTCATGAAGCGTAGGTTCCATCAGTTCAAATCGGGTGATGTTTAGCGATGCCTCGACAAGTTCCCGCAAGAGGGTGCTATAATGTTCCGGAGCGTTTAGCTTGACCTCTACATATTGACCAAAGTCATTAGATCTTTCGACAAATCGGGAGTTTCTAATCAAGTCGACGTTCCCTGAATACTCAATCTCCACTGAGCCTCTGCCGAAGGACCTTTTAATTTCTCTCAAATCCCCCTCAAGCACAATTTTGCCTGTGTTTATCAGACAGATCTTTTCGCACAATCGTTCAGCCTGCTCCATAATATGTGTGGATAAAATGATAGTTGCACCATCGGCGTTCAGTTCAAGGATCAGATCTTTCAGCAGCGTCATATTAATGGGGTCTAAACCGGAGAAAGGCTCGTCAAGGATTATTAGCTCAGGTTTGTGGATAACGGTGGTGATAAATTGTATCTTCTGTGCCATACCCTTGGATAATTCTTCAATCTTCTTATTTTCCCACTCTGCTAGATCCATCTTTTGCAACCAGCGATCTATTTCATTAAAGGCATTTGCACGGTTCATCCCTCTTAGCTCTGCCATAAAAAGGATTACATCTTTCACCTTCATCTTTCGATAAAGCCCTCGCTCTTCCGGCAGGTAACCAATCTGGTCAGTAAAGTCTCTGTTCTGTCGATTTTCGCTGAAGGTAATCTCTCCCGCATCCGGCGCAATGATGTCCATAATCATCCGGATGGTGGTCGTTTTGCCCGCGCCGTTGGACCCCAATAGTCCATACACGGATCCTTTTTCAATGTTAAAGGAGATGTTGTCAACAGCGTTGAAATCTCCAAAATGCTTGCTGACGTTTTCAACCTGTACTATGTTCATATTGGAGTTCTCGTTATTTATGGTAGATTTTAGAATTCACCATATAAAACTATTGGCTCATGTAAAAAGAGAGTGCAAAGCACGAAGTGAAGGCCCCCTTTGTACCCCCCTTAATCCCCCCGCCCCGACAGGTCGGGATGCAAGCACAAGCAGGGGGAGAGTAACCCCTGATAAATCGGGATGCAAGTGCTTGTGGCTTTGGTTGCACTAATTCTTAACATGAGCGAAACTATTTTGAGTTATCCCAGCATCAGTTTCCCTAGTTCTGCTTCATCTGTCTTCGATGGCTGCAGAATACCGGTAATCTGCCCGTTATACATCACTGCGATCCGGTCACTCAGACTCAAGAGTTCCTCTATATCTGCGGAGAAGAGTAGAATTCCCTTGAACCGGTTACGGACGTCGATTAGTTGTTGATGCACAAACTGAGCGGCATTGATATCCAATCCACGGGTGGGGTGAGCTGCAATGATGAGTTCGGGATCACTTTCCAGCTCGCGCGCAACAACCACCTTCTGCTGATTTCCGCCGGACAGGGTGCGGATTGGTACATCTACGCCCCCGGCGCGAATTTCGTACTTTTCAATAACATCATCTGCAAACTTATGAGCGGGTTTTTGCTTTAGCAATCCATGTCGACAAAAGGGAGATTGACTGTGGCTACCAAGAATCAAATTCTCATCAACCCGGTTATCAAGACTGATGCCGTGGCGATGTCGATCGGCTGGCAGGTGCACCACCTGCTTCCTCCGAATCTCAGCCGGTGATCGGTTTGCAATTGACTCGCCATTGAGCGTAATTGTGCCGCCATCGCATTTCCGTAACCCGGTCAGTACCTCTATGAGTTCGTTTTGTCCGTTTCCTTCCACCCCGGCCACCCCCAGAATTTCCCCCGCGAAAACGTCAAGGTCAATGTCGTCTAACAAGGTACGTCCATTTTTAGCGTGGAGTGTGAGACCTTCTAGGTGCAGCATAGGTTTGCTGGGTTTATCGTGCCTTTTCTGGCGTGTAATATCGGCGAAAGTTCTCTTGCCAATCATCAACTCGGAGAGTTCAGTGGCATCCGTCTCAGCGCTGGATAGTGATGCAACGGATTTGCCATTACGCATCACCGTAATCGTATCCGCAATCGCCATGACTTCACTGAGTTTGTGCGTAATCAGAATAACGCTTTTTCCCTGCGCTTTCAACCCGCGTAGACAGTCGAATAACGCGGTGACCTCCTGCGGCGCAAGTACCGCTGTTGGCTCATCAAGGATTAAAATCTCTGCGCCGTGATAGAGGGCTTTGAGGATTTCTGCGTACTGTTGAGCACCAATTGGGAGGGATTCTACCTTTGCATTCAGATCGAGATGGAAACCAAGCTGCTCCGCGAGTGCCGTGATACTACGGTGTGCTGTTGCAGTGTCGAGGAGGGCTTTGAATCGACGTGGTTCTTTGGCTAGGACGATATTTTCGAGGGCAGTCAGTGCAGGGACGAGTGTAAAGTGCTGCTGCACCATACCGATACCGAGTGCAATGGCAGTACGAGGGTTATTGATTTGGACCGGCTCATCACGACAGTAGATCTCCCCGTCGTTTGGTGGGTAAAGCCCGTAGAGGATTTTCATGAGTGTCGATTTGCCGGCACCGTTTTCTCCGACGATGGCGTGGATTTCGCCGGGGTGCAGCGAGAAATCTGCTCCATCGTTAGCTAGAACTGTGCCAAAGCGTTTGATGATACCACGCATTTTGATGAGCGGTGGGGTGGTCATAAGGTGAGTTTGCAGATTTGAGGGTTGAATGGATGAGATTTTATCACTTTCTTTTCATACGGGGATGCCAATGTTTGATTAGGTTGGATGGGATTTCCCTAAGAAACATTGAGCTGCCACGCTCAAAATCGCCTCTGCGACGGTTGACAGAGGTAAGGTAAAGTCGCTCCTGAGCGCGGGTCATACCGACGTAAAACAGGCGACGTTCCTCTTCCAGTTCTGATAACGGTTGGTCTGGACGCCGAATCGGGAATGTTCCGTCCTCCATCCCTAGGACAATTACGACAGGAAACTCTGTGCCCTTTGCTGCGTGAAGCGTCATCAATGTAATTTTGTCCGTTTCGATCTCCACTTCATCGGCATTGTTGATTAGCTTCTGATAATCGAGAAAATTGGTAAGACGTTTTTCAACACTGATGGTCTCAAAATGTAAAACGCCATTCATGAATCTGGCGCGTCTCGCCTCCCAATCCCTATCTTCCGGCGACTCTTCAATCTGCGTCCGAGTCAATGTGTCAATGAATCCTTGCACCGATTGTTTCTCGGTAGATTGCAGATCTGTTTCAAGCCAATCTAGATCCGGACGATGGGTCCGAATATAACGCGCTGCAGCTTGGCGATAGGTCCTCATCCCACCTGCTGTTCCTTCGTCTATTCCAATGTCTTGTCTGCTTGGTTGTGCAGCAAGTATTCCAATACCGACCAGCGGTAAAAGTTCGGGCAGGGATTTCAGTTCTCGGCGGCGCAGATCCTCTTTGATTAGTTCATCAAACACTTGACGGTTGATCTGCACATCTTCAAGTGCTCGGTGCATGGTCTCATGTTCGATATTAAATTTGGTGGCGAGGGCTTCCAAACTGCAGCTTTCGCGTGGATAGAGGCGTTGCGCCGTGGTGAGGGTATCGTAGTACGGATTGGAGAGTCCGCGTTTCAAATAGCGTCCGAGGTCACGTTCAAGCACGACGTTATCAAACTCGTCGATGTTGTGTCCGATGAGAATCCGATCTTGGATGAAACTCAGGAATTGTGGTAGCACTATCTCAATGCCCGGCTCACTTGCCACAGTCTCATTGTCAATGCCGTGGATGTTCGTACTTGATTTCGGTATCCTGCCTGTCGGTTTGACCAGTTGATGATAGCTTTCAAGATCACTACCGATTGCGCTCAAACGATTTGCACAGATTTCAATAATCTCCGCAGTTTTTGGGTTGTTATCAATTGTTTCGAGATCGTAGACAATCATGTCTGCACGGTTTGGCTGTTCAAAATTGCTCAAGAGTCGCTGGCATAATCTCAACGCTGTAACACTGCGAGACTGGCTGAGTTGTGATTTGTTGAGTTGGAGGACGTTTGCATCTGCCCTAGCCGCAGATCCAAGTAAGATTGTTGTATCTGTACGTTCAAGCAGCTCCCCAAAATCTCCAATCAGAATCTTGATTCCACTTTCATCTGCTGTCGGGGCAAGGGACAGGTCGGTGGGCAACAGATCTATATGAATCGAAAGGTTCAGATATCGCTCCAACGTGCTTCTGATGATATGGGCAGCGCAATAGGAATCGATCCCGTAACTTGCCATCAGATGAATGGAGTCACCACGGTCAATTGCGCTATACAGGGTATCCGTCGCAGCACGAAGTCCGGGGATTTCCGGTTGATTTTCGATTTCGTGCATGTCTTCGGATTGGTACGGGCTGCGCCTGTGTGAAAGAAGATCGAAGAGTCTGTTTGCAATTGTGTGGATCTGTTCTCCCTTAATTCCTTCACTGAAATTGTCAATCTGTTGAAAGAATTGACGTACATTCCAGCGGGTGAGGGGACCTGCATCAGCCGGATAGTCATCGATCTTTCTGAGCAGTTCAATTAGCGTGATATCTTTCTGTTGTGCAAGCCATTTCAACCGAACCAGTGTCAGGTCGTCGATTAACTGCTGCGGAAAATTAACCGCTTTTTCAATATCACGGGGGAGCTGCCACTGAATGAAGTTCAGATAGGAGATGATCCCCTGTGCGTGTTCCTCTTGAAAGGAATTAACTCTTCCAATACGCTGAAAACCAATACGCTCTTGATGCAACCGATCAACTAACGGTTCTGCCAGTTGGTGTGTACGGTAGAACACGGCGATGTCGCCATAGGAGTAGTGTCGTCCTTCCACCAGTTTCTGGATGAGCGTGATGATATGGTTTGCTTCTCTATCAGGGGTGTCTAGGGTGTAGTGATAGAGTGTGTTGCCAGCGTCCCTATGTGTTTTCAGAACGCTCTCTTTCTGACGTGTGTTTTTGGCGATCACCGCTCCAGCAGCGCGTAGTATCCTTTCACTACAACGATAATGTTCCTCTAACTCGACTACCGCCGGATTAAAATCTTTCTTGAATTGCTCAATATATATGGGGTCCGAACCACGCCAACTGTAGATAGATTGATCCTCATCCGCAACGACCATCACGTTATGTTGAGGGGCGCGGGAGAGGAGTTTGAGCAGGGTATACTGTGCAGCGTTAATATCTTGGTATTCATCAACAAGGATGAAGCGGATGTCTTTGCGATATTTTGCTCGAATGTCAGGCACCTGTTCAAGCACTTCGACAGATTTGGAGATAAGATCATCGAAGTCAAGGGCGTTATGAGCGGCGAGTTTTGTCTGATAAGCTTTGAGCAGATCAGTAATGTCTTGCACTTGCACCGGATCGTCAATAATTGTCCCATCACCTAGCCGAATCTCGCCCCGACTGGCGGTTGGATCTTCCAACTTCAGCTTGTAGGTGCCAATGATGTCGCGCAGCATCCATGGCGGATAACTTAGCCGGTTCTGACCAAGTTCACGTAGGCATTCAACTAGTACTTCGTCTTGGGTTTCCTGACTGAAAATTGCGAAGTTTTTTCCTAACCCAATTTCCTCTGCGTGTTGCCGGAGCAGACGGACACAAAAGGCATGGAATGTATGGATACGAACCTCTAACCCTTGAGTTGTGCCAAGGAGTTCCTTAATCCGTTCAAGCATCTCCTGTGCGGCTTTGTTGGTGAAGGTAACAGCAAAAATTTGTTGGGGCGCTACCTGATAGTTTCGGATAAGGTGTGCAATTCGGTGGGTAATGACATTGGTTTTGCCGGTGCCGGGTCCCGCTATAACTAGCATCGCGCCATCGGTATGGGCAGCGGCTTGGTTTTGTTTCTCATTGAGTTCCTGTAGTATCTGCATAGCCATCACCTCGTTCAATATGTTTTGGTTAATTATATTTTAACATATTGATAAAAATAAGGCAAGTAGGAATATAATGCGTAAAACGTAATGCGTGAAACGTGAAGGACATTGGTTCATTAGTTGATTAGTTCATTACTCGTGCCAAAAGAAAGTGTAAAGCGTGAATGCCTGGCAGAGGAAGAAATACGGCAAGCGTACGATCATACGCTTGCCGCTGACTCTGATTAATCCGTCGCTAATGCTTCAAGGGCGTTCAGATGCCAGTCAGGATCCTCTAACGCTTCATATACAACGCCGCCTTCGACATTCCGGGGCATGGGGAGACCCAATAGATGGCAGAGCGTTGGAGCGACATCAATGACCCGCACCTGTCGCTGGAGTGCTACGCCTTGATGGACGCCTGCGCCAGAAAGGATAAATGTCGAGTGCTGCCCACCGATTCCAAAGCTGACGGAGGGTAGTTGCTTACCGTGTGCGCCATCGAACTCCGGACGCAAAGCGTAGACCACATCTCCGACAAGATTGCTCGTAAGATTTACCATTTCGGCGTCCGCATGCGTCAGCGCGAGGGTGAACGGATGTCTACCGGTCTCCGGATCCTTATACGCGTGAAGAGCGGCGATGATCTCACGCTGTGTCGCTTCATAGTCAGCAGGATCCACAATGCCGTCCGGTTCACGCCCTTTGAGGTTGATGAAGATATGCACCAACCCAACGTCAACGGCACGGGTCTTCGACCAGTCGATTTCTCGTGTTCCTTCCTTGTAGACGATGAACCCAGTCTCCTCTAACACTTCAGTGATATTTACCGAACGGAATTGATTTGGTGTCCCGCCATGGTCTGAGCATACAAGGATAACGGTGTCATCGTCCGCGAGTTCCATCACGCGCCCAATCATCCGATCGGTCGAAGCGTAAGTGCGAATAACACCATCTCGACAGCGTTGGATCGTCTCAGGAGGTGCACCGCTTATTTCGTCCGCCTGACTCAAGAAGAAGTGGCTTGTGTAATCTGGTGCGTGGGTTTCCACCATAAGGACATCCCACTCGTGTGTTTTTGTCAGGAGTTCCGCAACATCAGCAAGCCGTTCATGGTGGTATTCTAACGACTCAAAATAGGTGTCATCGTCTATCACACCCAACGCATCCCGTCCGGGATTTTGACGGAAAGGGCTGAGTTCCTTGTCGATCTCCAACGCAATTTCAGCGGGAACGGTATACCCCTCTCGGGGCCAAATCTGCGGGACAAATAGTTCAAACGCATCGGCATTTGCGGTGAGCGTAATCAGTTTCATACGGACATACCCCTTGACATCAGCCCCATCAATCTCGAAGGTATCCAGCCACAAATCGCTCCAGTCTCCGACACTAAGTTCTGTAATGCTATCGGTTCCTGATCGGCTTCGACATATCCGCACGCGATCATAGCCGTTTTCACCGGCGGCGTAGATCAATCCGAAGAAGGGCTTGGGAGTCCCCTGTTTTCCCCGGTTCATATCCGCACGTCCTCGCGTGAGTGGTTGGATTGTCAATTCCACTTCGCGCGGTGGTTGCTCTGAGGTGGGTAGATCCGTCCAGCCCTTCCCATCAATTGATCCTATTGTGACTGGATCGACTTCGCTGACATCCTGTAGTCCGCTTGGATCCAGTGTTTCGGGATCTCGTTCCCCACCAATTGGACGGGGTGTCCATTTTCCACTCACAAATAGGTGATAGCCTGCGACCTGATGGTGGTTCGATACGCCCGGTCCTGTGCCTTCCACTTGGATACCGGTGGTCACGGTGGGGGGCCAAGACATCTCCCATTTGACAAGTATCGGTTTTCGTCCCGCACGTTCCACGAGATTCCAAAGGTATTCCGATTCACACAGTCCCGTATTGATGCCCCAAACGGTTTTATCTAATTGTTCCCCTAAAGCGCGTATATTAAAATCCATTACTCGGTGGGTGCCGGGCCATGAACCGGTGCTGAGTGCTGTCCACCCCGGTGGGGTTAGGGTCGGAAAAACGCCGATCATGGGCCGAAAAACCCCTTGCTCTAGCAGTCGTCCCATATTCGGTGCGTGTCCCCAATCAATCACATTTTTGACCAGTTCCATACTGGCACCATCCATGCCGATCACAATTGCACGTTTTGCCGGAGATAGGTTTGATACACTAGAATTTGTACTCATTATAAGTTCCCTTCTTTTGAGATTTCCAGATTTCTTGAATAATTTGAGTTGATTTTATCACAACTGTATCAATCCGTCAATTGCGAGAGGCTTACAATTTGAGATTTACCACTTGTCAAGAATAGCAGAGATCGAGTATATTATCATAATGCAATCTATAATCCGAGTGCTGTTGTAAACTGTGTCTTTAAATTTAAGTATTCACAACCGTATGGATTGGCCTGAAATCAAACACTATAATGCGTTTTACTCAAGCCACGAATTAACCAACCATGGAGAAACGATATGAATGTAGTTCCAGACGAATTTATCCGCGTTATGCCAGACGTACTTCGAGGTTTTATCAATGAAGCTTTCCAGAAGGCAGGGACCTCGGAAGAGGACGCTGCGCACATGGCTCATTTGCTAGTACTCACGGATCTGCGCGGTGTGTTCAGCCACGGTACTCGCCAGACGCCGGGATATGTAGACATGATGCTCGAAGGCAAAGTGAATCCACGTCCAACTGTCCGTTGCGTTGATGAGTCCCCGACGACGGCGATCTACGATGGCGATGGCGGCATGGGACATTTCGCTTCGTACCATGCTGCAAAAGCAGCAGTCAAAAAAGCTAAAGAGATGGGGCTAGGTGCTGCAACGAGTCGCAATCACTTCCATTTTGGAAGTGCTGGCAAATATACGCGACTCGCCGCTGAAGCGGACTGTGCTGGGTTTGCGGTCTCCTGCCACCGTTTTCGCCACAGTCCTGATAGCGTGATTGCTACTGCAACAGGGGCTTCACCGATGAGTTTTGCGATTCCGGCGGGCGATCAGCCGCCCATAGTCGCCGATATGGCGACCGGCATTGATGCCAAGCTGCCATTGGAACAGGCGTTTGAACAGAGTCCCGCTGCCTTCTTCAAAATGCTGGGTTTAAGCCATGTGAGTCATGCGCTCGGTGGCTTTATGGCGGGCATCTGGTTGTTCGGTAAACCGCCGGATCCCCCGACAATCTGGGAAGGTGCGAACCAAGGTGCTTTCATCGCAGCGATTGATATTTCTCGGTTCCGTCCGATTGACGAGTTCAAAACGGAGATGGACCAGCATATCCGCGATGCCCGGCAGATGCAACCGGCGCCCGGTTATGACCGATCAGACCTGCCCGGCGGCTTAGAATGGGAACGCGAACGGGAGTGGGCGGAGATCGGCATCCCAGTCGGCGAAGCACATCAAGAACAGTTGAAAATAGTTGCTGACCGGGTTGGCATTCCGGTTCCATATTGATTATTGTATTAATCCTACCCAAATTTAGCGAGGAACGTCTCAAGAAATTGGTTTTATGTACGTTTCCCCGAATAGAAAAAGGAGTATCCAAATGTCTCAGATTAAATCGGTTCTACTATGGGAAAATCCACGACGATATATCCGTGAAGCAATTGATGAAGGAACACTCAGGGGAGCAATTATCCCGACAGGCAGCACCGAACAACACAATGAACACTTGGCAATGATCCATGATACCGCGAGTGCGGTGCATGTCTCAAAACTGGCTGCACAGAAATTGTTTCCCGAAGTTGTTGTGACTACACCGCTAGCGATTGGTGTGTCTGAACACTGGATGGATCACAAGGGGACGCTGACACTTCGTGCCGAGGTCTTCGGACAGGTTTTGTATGACGTGGCAGATAGCATGCGTCGGCATGGGATTGAAAACATACTGATTATCAATGGTCATGCCGGCAACGCTGCTCCCGTAACTGAACGGTTGGACGGTTACCGTGAAAAACTCGGAATCAACATTGATTTCCACTCATACTGGGAAGCATACTCCCCTGAGTTTGTCCAAGAACAGATGGAGACGGGTAGATGCCCCGGTCATGCTGCAGAGTTCGAAACAGCGTTTGCGTGGGCTGCGTTTCCGGAGAATGTCGATTGGGAAGGTGTAGATTATGACAGCGCCAAGTTGACCATCTCAAACCCGGATCAGGCTGAAGCCGATCGGATGTATCATCATGATGCGAAACTAGCGACTGCTGAAAAAGGGCAGGCGATGATCGATGTTGCTGTCGATTGGGTTGCCGACAGGATGCAACAGATGATGGGATAGCCTTCAATCTTAGAAGTATTCAATGTAAGTGGAATGCTGAACCGTTGAGGTGAAGAATATGAGAACCAAAATTCTGGGTAGAACCGGACTGGAGGTGCCAATTGTAGGTTTGGGGGCTGCGTTTATTGGCATTCCCACTGCCAATAAAGCGGCCGAGGAATATCCTGAGGATCCCAATAACCTTCGGGGTGATGAATTCCTCACGAGCTACATGGAAGAAGCGCTCGGCATACAGACGATCCACGCGGCGATCGAAGCAGGTAGCACACTCATCGACACCGCTCCCCTATACGGCGGCACCCGAAGCGAGACAACAATTGGTCTTGCGCTGAAGGCACGCCCCGATCTGGCTACCAAATGCAACGTCACTACGAAAGTCGGGCAAATCACGATGGATGCTAAGGATTTTAGTTTTGATGCAATCCTGCGTGACGTGGAAGCCAGTCAGCAACGTCTGGGCATCGAACAATTTGATGTGCTCTATATTCATGATCCCATGGACGCTCCGATGGAGTTGGTGATGGGACAGGATGGTGCGTTGGGAGCGTTGCGAAAACTACAGAAGGATGGAATTGTCCAATATGTTGGCGCTGCAGCTAACGAACCCGAAACAAATGCACCCTACATCGAAACTGGAGAATTTGATGCCGCTGTGTTGCCAGAGGCTTGGAGCCTTCTGAATCAGCTCGCAGCGGAACGTATCCTACCTGCGGCGGAGAAGCATAACGTAGGTCTTGTTGTTGCCACACCGCTTGAACGTGGGTTGCTCGCAACAGGACCAATCTCGGATATCAACTATCTAGCGAGAAACTTCAGTCAGCGCTGCCTAGACCACGTCTCCAAAATTCAAGGGCTCTGTCGGGACTACAACATTCCGATGGTGGCTGCCTCCCTCCAATGGTGTACCCGCCATCCGCAGGTCACCTCCACGATTCCGGGTGCACGTACGCCTGAAGAAGCGGTCGACAACGCACGAGCAGGAGCAGTTGAAATCCCGGACGCCTTCTGGGAAGATTTGGCACCGCTTGTCCAACATTTTGAGATTGGAGTTGACCGGTAGATATGGTGAGAATTCGCATCTGATGCTTGCTTAACATGGTATAGGGTGAGATCCTATTTCGCCTCTAGGAGCGATATGATGAAACAGAAATTAGTGACGATCGCAGCCGGCTTAACCATTATTCTAATGGGTCTTGGCTGTGGTTCCACACCTCGGCTTGCTACAGAGATTATATACGATGCGAAAGTGCAAGTGGAAGCAGCCAGAGCAGCAAACGCTCAAGACCTCGCATCTCAGGAATTAATTGATGCCGAACAGATGCTTGCTCGGTCAGAAGAGGTGTTGAGTATGGGAAAAGAGACAGAGGCATATCGGCTAGGAATGCGCGCTCACCTGAAGGCTAAAATTGCGGAAGCCCTTGCTCGGGCGAGTCAATTGGAGGCCGAAGCTAGCAATGCAGAGGGGGTGCTGGAACTGAAATTAAGGAATGCAGAAGCTGCACAAAGAGAGTTGGAACAAGCGGAGCAGGAATTAGAAGCGTTGCAGTCAACACCTGAAGGATAGTGTTATGCCAAAGTATCCAGAATTTGTTTCATATTTTAAAGAGGAACAACTTTTAACGGCACCCATCGGAGGAATGAATTGATTCGATTCACGCGACACGAGAGTCAGGCTACGCGATGTGCAACTTATTTCGGTTGGGCTACGTTACACGTGCTCATGGTATTCGGTTTTGTAAGTTGTGCGAGAACGGTAGATCCGATCCTGCTTGAAACAAGTTTGAATGATACACAGAATGCAATCTCCAAAGCGCGACGGATGGGGGCGGAAAAGTTTGCTACAGAAACATTCAGCAAAGCCATCCGCCTATTCGAGGGAGCGCAACAAGCGCAACGCGATGGTGATGGAATTTTGAGTATTGAGTTGGCATTTTGGGCGGAGATGGAGTCTCAAGTTGCGGGTGCCCGGGCGCGGCAACGTATCGCTAAGAACCGAATTGATGAGGTCGACGCGGAAGCACTGAAAGCTGTGATTCAGGAGATGGAGTATAAGACTCGATCGGCGCAGGTCCGTCAGTTAATTGCGGAGGAAAAGACCCGGCGGGCATTGGCTCGGGCACTTCTATCGGAGCAGCAGGCGATAGCGGCACATCAGGAATCGGTACAGGCACGGCAGGACGCCCAAAATGCGCTGTTCCGTGCCCAGATACAGGTTGCTATTGAGAGGGTGAACATCATACTCGATAATGCAAAAGAAGCAGGGGCGCTCACTTATGCTGAAGATAGCTACCGAGCAGCGAAGAATCTAGTTACTCAAGCGAGCGCATCCCTAGCGCAGGGGAACTTCGAGGAAGCCAGATCGCTCGTGACACAAGCGGAAAATGATGCGAACAAAGCGAAGATTGCCGCTGTTGCCGGGGCGAGTGCTGCTGCGAGTGAATCACAAGCTGCAAAACTTGAAGCACACACAAATGCAAAGGTAGCACTTGCCCAAGCACAGGTTGAAATCGATCGGGCTGAAAAGGTCAATGCGTTTGAGCATGCAGCGGGGGTTTTTCAACGTGCCGTGACCAGTTTTGAAAGCGCGAACATCGCACTGAAAAGAGAACAGTATGATCAGGCAGTACGACTCGCCGTGCAAGCTGAAAGTAGTGCACACGATGCCTTCACCACCGCCGAACCGATTAACAGGGAGCGGCTTGCAAGAGAAGCGTTAGAAGAGCAGATCGCTCAAGCAAAAGATGCAGTCTTTCGAGCGGAAGAAGCACTGAACCAGCAGGCAGCAGCAGCGACAACACTCCTTCCTACGCTGTACGAACAGGTGACAACGCTGCTCGGCGATGCCAAAAAGGCGATTGCGGAGGAAAGCTACACTCAGGCGATCACGGCTGCCCAACAGAGCTATGACCGTCTGACAATGGCGATTGAAAAAGGGAAAGAGATTGAGACGGTTGAAGGTCAAATCCTGGAAGCAGCGACCGCAGTTTCCGATGCAGAGACAGGTCGCACAGAGAAGGGCGCGCTCATCCGGTTTAGTGGGGAGCTTTTCCAACAAGGTAGTTCGTCGATTAACCCGAAATTCTTCCCCAAAATTAGCCAACTTGCTGAGGTTCTCAAGACGTTTGCTGACTACAAAGTGAGAATCGAAGGGCACAGCGACAGCAGTGGCGGAACAGATGTGAACCTAAGATTGACACAGAGGCGTGCCGATGCGTTCAAGAAATACCTCGCCGAAAAATGTGGCGTACCCCCTGAGCGGATGACCGCCATCGGTTTGGGTGAAGAGAGTCCTATTGCAGACAACAATTCTCAGGGTGGCAGAGATAGGAATCGACGAATCGATACAATCCTTCTGACACGGGAGATCGAAATCCAAGAGTAGTTGCCAACTTTTGATAGGTTTGCGGAGGATCGCAGGGACGTGCCAAATCGAGATACATTTCAAAAAGTGGAACCGTCTATCGTCCACCAGATCGCGATTAGTCTGTTCGGGGATCGGTATATCATTATCTACGACAACACCATTCAGTTCCATAGCCATTGCTATCATGTCAAGCGGATTGAGGATACAACGCACCGATACACGGGACATTTGTATTTGATGGACGCGAATACACAGCTTGCTATGCAGACCGATGAGGACTTTGCCGCACCGGGGAGTTACGGGGCAATTTTTGATTCAGCGACAGGCGAAATTGTTGGTTATGATGAGGAGGTGTGATACGACTGAATGGACGTTGCGCGTCTCGGTGAATTTCAACTTTTTAGTTGACAAACGTGAGTGTGTTTGATACACTTAAAGACATTCTCGCGGGAGTAGCTCAGTGGTAGAGCTCTACCTTGCCAAGGTAGAGGTCGCGGGTTCAAGTCCCGTCTCCCGCTCCAATGTGGCGGCGTAGCCAAGTGGTAAGGCCGGAGTCTGCAAAACTCCTATGCGTCGGTTCAATTCCGACCGCCGCCTCCATTTCTTCATACGGGCGGTTAGCTCAGGTGGTTAGAGTGCTTGCTTGACATGCAAGAGGTCACTGGTTCAAATCCAGTATCGCCCATCTATGCTATTTAACATTAAAGAGCCGAAAGGCTCTTTTTTTATTGAAGAACGTTTGAAACATGGGATTTTACACAGATTAAGCAGGAGTTAAAGCTACTCGTAAGAGACGATAAACAGTGGAGAGAATTATGGAAAACTCAGAAAAGGATTTGCTCTATAAAATCAGGCATAGCACCGCGCATGTAATGGCGCAAGCGGTCATGGAACTTTATCCTGACGCCAAGCTTGCTATTGGTCCACCAATTGAAAACGGATTTTATTACGATTTCGATTTGGGAAGCGGTAGCGATGGTAAGCCACTTGCATTTTCGCAGGAAGATTTGAAGAAGATTGAGAAACGTATGCGACAGATAGTCGCAGGCAAACATGCGTTTGATTATCGAGAACTTAGTGCGGATGAAGCACGTGAGCTATTCAAGGATCAACCCTATAAATTGGAGTTGATAGACGGGTTAATCGAGGGCGACGCCGATGAATATGGCACTGCAATCGACGAAACACCGGTTTTGAGTACCTATCGACAGGACACCTTTGAAGACCTGTGTCGAGGTCCTCATGTTGGCGATACAAGCGAAATACGCCCTGATGCCTTTAAGTTATTGACGGTCGCGGGTGCATATTGGCGAGGTGATGAAAACAGTGCTATGCTTCAACGCATCTACGGCACAGCGTGGCACACGAAAGACGAGCTCAAACAGCATCTCCAAATGTTGGAGGAGGCGAGAAAGCGCGACCATCGGAAACTGGGTAGGGAACTAGAAATCTTTATCTTTGATGAGGATGTTGGTCCGGGGCTTCCCCTCTGGCTGCCGAACGGTGGTATCGTTATCGAGGAACTAGAAGCACTTGCGAAAGAGATGGAGGAGAAGCGGGGCTACGATCGGGTCAGGACGCCCCACCTCGCCAAAGACGCGCTGTTTGATCAGACTGGTCACCTCTCGCATTATGCCGAGAGTATGTATCCACCGATGGAGATGGAGGGTGTGCGTTACTACATGAAACCGATGAACTGCCCATTCCATCACAAGATTTTCGATAGCAAGCCACGTAGCTATCGCGATCTGCCAGTTCGCTTGGGTGAATACGGCACCTGCTATCGCTTTGAAAAGAGCGGCGAGCTCTTTGGGCTTATGCGGGTGCGCTCCATGCAGATGAACGACGCACACATCTACTGTTCGGAGGATCAGTTTGAAGAGGAATTTATGGGGGTTGTTGACTTATACCTCGAATATTTCCGAATTTTCGGCATCGAGAAATATGTGATGCGCCTGAGTACCCACCACAAAGCTGGACTGGGCAAAAAGTATATCGACAATGAACCGATGTGGCTCAGAACTGAAGAGATGGTTCGTAACGCGATGCGGAATGGCGATGTGCCTTTTGTGGAGGTTCCTGATGAAGCGGCGTTCTACGGTCCCAAAATTGACGTGCAAATTTGGAGTGCCATCGGTAGGGAGTTTAGCCTCGCCACGAATCAGGTCGATTTTGCCGTGCCAGCGAGATGTAATCTGAGTTTCATCAATAGGGCAGGCGATGCGGAAATCCCGATATGCCTTCATCGTGCTCCACTCGGAACGCATGAGCGGATGATCGGTTTCCTGCTTGAGCATTATGCCGGTAAATTTCCTGTCTGGCTTTCGCCGGAACATGCACGGGTGATTCCAATCAACGATAGCCACAACGACTATGCCCAGAAGATTGCTGAACGGTTGAGGGAGGGCAAAATTCGCGCACAAGCGGATCTTGGACCAGACCGCATGAACGCAAAGATTCGTCAAGCCCAGTTGATGCAGGTGCCTTATATGCTCGTCGTTGGGGACAGAGAGCTGGAAAACAGCACCGTTTCTGTCCGAAAACGTGACGGGGCGCGTCAAAACGGGTTACCTGTGGAAGAATTTATAACTGCTGTCCAAGAACGCATTGCAATCCGGTCTAATCAGCTTTAGGAAGTCGAAAGTTGCTTTTAAACATTGAAGTCGGAGGATTCTTACATGGCAACCGAAAACGTTGAAATCATCCTCAAACTCCCTAAATCCATTTTACCCCTCATGGGATCGACGGAAACGAACATAGAACAGAGTATCATAGAGACAGTTGCTGTTGCTCTGTACCACCGCCGTCAGATCTCACTTGGAAAAGCCGCTGAAATCGCGGGAATATCCGTAGAGCAGATGAATCAAATTTTGGCGAAATACGGTGTCTCGTTAGATTATACCGCCGAAGACGCAGCACAGGATTGGAATACACTGCGAAAGATGTTGAAAACATGATTGTTGTTAGCAATTCAACGCCGTTAATCCATCTTTCCGCCATGGGTAGACTCGATCTATTGCCACAACTTTTTGACAGGATTGTTATCGCCAATGAAGTTTACGACGAAGTTGTTTTGAAAGGTCAGGATCGCCCTGCTGCCAGCGAGGTTCAGTCTGCAGAATGGATTCAGCGTCAGGCAATCAACAATAGACTCGCTTGTGCCATTTTGCAACACAGCTTGGATCTTGGCGAGTCAGCTACTATCGTTCTTGCAATAGAATTAGAGGCAGATCTCGCCATTCTCGATGATCGATTAGCACGTAACCAAGCCCAAGCACTACCGATCAAAGTCACAGGGACCGTTGGCATCCTGTTAATGGCGGCTGAACAAGGTATTGTCCATTTTCAGCAAGCCCTTGACGCTCTACTTGCCACGGGTTTTCGCTTGAGCGCTGCAGAATACCAACGAGTAATCAATCTTTGGCAGGCAGAGCAAGCGTAAAATCCTCTCGATTTCCTTCTAGCTATACAGGTGGTGAAAATTATGCAACGCATTTATCTCGACCATAACGCGACGACCCCAGTTCACCCGAAAGTACTTGAAGCAATGCTTCCTTTTATGACCGATCAATTCGGCAACGGTTCGAGCATCCACACCTACGGACGTGAGGCGCGCAATGCCATTGATGATGCGCGTGAACAGGTCGCAGCCCTCATCAACGCCAAAAGCCCAAGCGAAATCGTGTTCACCAGTACTGGAACGGAAGCTGATAACTATGCCATCAAAGGGATTGCCGAGTTGCAGCAAAGCCGCAATGGTGGAAACCATATCATCACCTCTTCAATTGAGCATCACGCTGTGTTGCATACGTGTCAATACCTTGAGAAGCGTGGATTTGAGGTGACGTATCTCCCGGTGGATCGGTATGGACGAATTCAAATCGACGATCTGCGCGAGGCAATTCGGGACACGACAACCCTAATCTCGATTATGCACGCCAATAACGAGACCGGGGCAATAGAACCGATTGGAGAGATTTGTAATATCGGTCAGGAACATCGCATCCCTGTCCACACGGACGCGGTACAGTCCGTTGGCAAGCTGCCGGTTGATGTTCAAGCGTTAGGTGTTAGTATGCTCTCGCTCTCGGCGCACAAGATCTATGGCCCTAAAGGCATCGGTGCGCTATACATTCGGCGTGGCACACGGTTAGAGAATCTGCTTCACGGGGGATCACATGAGCGGAACCGGCGGGCAGGTTCAGAGAATGTTCCGTCAATTGTTGGGCTTGGCGAAGCGGCAGCACTGGCGAAGAAGGATCGGGAAGTGAATGTTGAGCATCTGAATTATTTGACAGGCAAGTTACGAGAGGGACTGCATAAAGAGATCGATTATATCCATGAAAATAGTGACCCTGAAAACTGCTTGCCCGGGACGTTGAATATCTCGTTTGAATATATTGAAGGGGAAAGTCTAATCCTGCGGTTGGATATGGAAGGGATTTGTGTTTCAACCGGTTCTGCCTGCACGTCCGGCTCGATGGAGCCGTCTCATGTTTTGGCTGCGCTGGGTCTACAACCGCAGTTGGCGCAAGGCACCGTCCGGTTTTCGATCGGTAAGGATAACACAGAAGCGGAAATCGATGAGGTCATCGAAAAAGTGCCCAAGGTTGTTGAGCAGATGCGGTCGATGTCGCCGGCGTACAAGAAATTATGAATTTATTGTGAATTTAAAGGGTTAGATACTTGACGCACAGATCAACATTTGAATAACTCAGTTTTTTCACAATTGACGTAAGGAGAGGACAATGGCGAGGAAAGTAGCAAAGAACAAATATCAGAAGAGGCACCACCGCCGCGGGGAAGACCGCCTGCGGGGAGATAAGATTGACCTGTACCTTTCGATGGCGTATTCAGATGACCCAGAGGACAGGATCGCTGCGATGGAGAATCTTTGTCCATGCCACGTTCGCAGGAGGATTGATGCCGTGTGGGAAGCACTATATCGTGGGCTTCAAGACCCCGACATCAATGTTCGCAAGGCAGCATGGCATACCCTCGACGACGGCGGACGACCGAATGACCCGCAGTTGCAGCCAATTCTTGAGAAAATCGCAAAGAAAGAGACTGATCCGAAACTGCGTCAACGCGCAATAGATCTCATTCAGTCCGCTAGGCGGCTAGCTGATGAACATCAGGAATTAGCAGCACAGAGGGCAGACTATTTTCGTGGGAAATGTGACTGGTGTGGTACTACAGATGGGAAGGTGACTTACGACTATGAGACGGAGTTTGAGGGTACTGGCGGACAGAAGAGATTTGCCCTGATGTGTGCGGATTGTGCAGTCACATCGTTCTAATGCCTCCCATACGAATTTCCAGACTGAACGGGTTACTACCACATCACCCGACCATCACAGTTGATATCCTGCCCTGTGATACTCGCTGAATCATCCGAAGCCAGAAAGAGTGCGAGTCTAGCCATTTCTTCGGAGCCGGACCCCTTTTCATGATAGCCTTCATCGGCACACCATCTACCTGCGAGAACTGCCTTCGGATCGGACTGTCTCATCCGCGCGCGTAATGTTTCCTCATCAAAGGATTGGTTCATGTATTCCGCCC
This sequence comes from Candidatus Poribacteria bacterium, assembly GCA_965208425.1. GTDB lineage: Bacteria > Poribacteria > WGA-4E > WGA-4E > PCPOR2b > PCPOR2b. Next base: position 3,329,213 of record OZ242335.1, read on the forward strand.
TTGCCTGCGCCAATTCGACACTTCTCTCCTCATGTCCACCCGGACAGATCGCGTTGACATTAATATTGTAACGTCCAACATCGGCGGCGAGTGTTCGTGTGAAACCGATCACCCCCATCTTTGAGGTAGCGTAGGGTGCCCTGTGGGAAAGCGGTTGTTTGCCTGTACCCGAACTAAAGTTTATAATTTTCCCATATCGTTTCCTTATCATTTCGGGCAGTACTGCCTTACAACAGAGAAAATGTGAGTCGAGATTAACTGCGAGTGTCCGTTTCCACTCCGCTAAGGTCATATCCCAGACATCTTTGGTCGGTCCAGCAATCCCAACAACGTTAGCGAGTATATCGACTGTTCCCAGCGTTTCAAGGGTTTTCTTAACCATCTGGTTTACCTGTTTCTCATCCGAAACGTCGGTCTGGAAGCAGAGAACCTTTCCACCCGCATCTTTTATCTTTGAACCAACTTTCTCCTCCAACGTTGTTACCGGAATCACGTCGCATAAGGAAACCGCGGCCCCTTCTTCTGCAAACCGCAGGGCAATCGCTTCCGCGTGCCCTCTGGCAGCACCTGTAATCATTGCGACTTTACCATCCAATTTTCCCATGAAAACTCCTCTCTCTTTAGAATTCTCTTTCAATAGGACTTATAGTGGATCTTAGAATTAATGGGACACTCCAAACCGGTGCGGTTTCTAACCGCACCTACCGGGGGGCGAAAGTGTCTCTTTATTTTTAGAATTCACCATAGTTTCAGTGCGAGGCAAGATGCCCCGCCTACGGTTGGCTGCGTAAGTCTTATTCAATTATTCCGGCTGGAGACAGACTTTGCCAAAATTTTCTCGCGCTTCGATAATCCGATGTGCTTCTGCTGCTTCTCTTAACGGTAACACCTGAGCGATAATTGGGTTTAGCTTTCCCTGACCAGCAAGGCGGATAATGCTCTGAAGTTCAGATGTCGTTCCCAGCGCAGATCCCATTAGCGTCAACTGCTTTTGGTACATTTTACGGATGTTAATCTCGCCGATATTGCCCGTCGTGACACCGCACGAAACAAGCCGTCCTTTTTTTGCGAGACTTGCAATGCTCTTATCCCATGTCGCTGCTCCAACATGCTCAAAAACGACGTCCACACCGCGTCCATCCGTTGCATCGTGAACCGCATTGCTAAAATCGGTTTGCGTATAGTTAATCGTGAAATCGGCTCCCATTTGGTGGGCGCGTTCAAGTTTTTCATCGGTACTTGCGGTTGCAAAAACCCGTGCGCCGCACAGTTTAGCAATTTGTAAACCGGCACTCCCCACACCACTACCAGCGGATAAAATGAGCACATCGTCACCGGGCTGAACCTGTGCTCGCGCTACGAGCATGTGCCACGCTGTAAGATAGGCAATTGGCATGGCAGCTGCATCAACGTATGAGAGATTGGGAGAGATCTGAATAGCGTTTTTGGCAGGTGCTTTGACATATTCCGCGTAACCACCATTGGTTTGAAAGCCCAATAGCTCTTGGAAATCGCACATATTTTCGTCCCCGTTTCGGCAATCTGGGCACTGTTCGCAGGGGATACAGGGCGCAAGTACCACTCGATCGCCGATGGCAACGTTGTGAACCTCTGCACCAACCTCGACCACTTCACCAGAGATGTCGGATCCGAGGATGTGTGGAAAAGGTTGTACTTCCGGGCGGTCTCGTCGGGCACGGATATCAAGATGGTTTACCGCGCACGCCTTGACTCCGACCAATATGTCTGATGGGTCAATGACCGGGAGTGGGACCTCTTCGTAGCGGAGTTTATCTATTCCGCCTTGCTCGTGGAATATGATTGCTTTCATGGATTTCCTTCGCTCGCATTGGGACTCGACGCACTCTGTTTCCTTATCACCATTAACCGTACGCTCCATGATCAAGGAAACCTAGCAGTCGCTGCAACCTCGGATTGGCATTTTTATAGATATGCTCTGGCATGTGGTAGTTCATGAACGGATAATATTTGTGCCCGATCATGCGGCGGCCGTAGGTAATTTGTGTAATATAGCGCGTTCGGTCGCTCCGGTTAAGCCCTCCATGGTGCCACACTTGATTGTTGAACATGACAACGCTGCCAGCTTTCCCCAAATTGTACTGAATCTTGTCTTCCCACTCCGTTCCTTCAATCTCAGGAGGCGGTCCCGTACCTAACAGGTGCGAGCCGGGAATCACCTCTGTGCCGCCGTATTTCGGCTCGGTCACATCCGTCAGATAGTAGTTTGCAGTGAAAAACATCACCGACAGACGAATATTCTTCGGTGGTTCCCCATCTGTAACGGTGAAGTGGGGCGCATCATCCTGATGCCATCTTGTTATGCCGCCGCCCGGAAAACTCTGGAACGAGTTGTTGTGAATCACATGGCAATTTGGGGCGATGAGGGCTTCAGCAAAACTCACGATGGGTTCCAAGTCAAATAGTTTGAGGTTGGTTTCGCTAGTTTCAAACATCCGGTGGGCGAGTGCAGTACGTTCATTTACACCATTGAGACCGTTTGGGTTTTCTTTTAGAGCCCAATCCAGATCTTTACGCATCTGGGTGCACCAATCGGATGGTAGCACATTTTGTAAAAATAGAAAACCGTCCCGATGGAACTGTTCCACCCATTCCTGAATTTGTTCTTCACTTACAATCTGATTGGCTAAATAGTTTCCACTTTCTGAAGTCTGACTCATAAGAGACCTCCTTATCAAATCCGGAATATGGGTTATGAGCGGTTAGGTATACTGGTGTTATGGTCTTGCCAATTTCAAATCCCTCTGTGGAGACGGGTGTTTCTAGTGTGGATTTATAGTAAATGCTAAAAATCAATAGACACTTCCGCTCCCCGGTAGGTGCGGTCCGATAAATCGTGACCAGGGTTTCCCCCCACACCGCATCGGCGCAGTTAGAAACAGCGCCTACCAAACAGGAGAACGGTAGTTTCGTTTTCCTAACCACACCGGTTTGGAGTGTCCCATTAATTCTACGGTTTACTATATATAAGCTGAGACATAGGCTCTTTTACTACAACTGGACCGAGATAATCTCACTATTTCGCAATGATGCCGGCAGATCATCCGGGAAACTCTGAATCGCCCGGAAATCAGGCACCGGTAACGGAATTCCACCCTGATTGATTGATGCCTCCGAAACCAAGCCCGGCACCGTCATATCAAGGGATTCGTACACATCAATTGGGGGCTTTGTGTCGTTGATAATTGAATCAGCAAACTCTCGAATCTCGAAATAATCGCCGCCGCCGTGTCCAGCTTGCAGGGCTTCCTCCGGTGGATTGCGCCACATCTCTGGCATGAATTCTTCCTCGAAATCCCAGAGCGAACGCCATTCCATTTTCTCGTCATAATCAGCCAGCCAGATCTTCGGGGCATCGCCAAAACCACGTGGTGCCTCGTAACAGCCCTGTGTCCCCTGTAAACTATAGTAGGTGAGGTTGTGGGGACGGTTAGACAACATATCAACCCGGATTTCGATCAGTCCCCCTTTTGTCGTCTTGCACATCATTGTCGTGCTATCTTCGTTTTCATAGTGTGCACCGCGTGGGTCTAGGTAATGATGTCCTGTGCCGAAACAGGAAACAGTACAAACGCGGTCGTCGAACCATTGCAACACGGGACCGAGACTGTGCGTCGGATACGTTGATCCATTGCGCCCGGTCTGCCACTTGCGCCGCCACTTTGTCCTTTCGTTGCCCGTCTTCAATTCATGAATATATGCGCCTTCACCGAAGTAGATCTCACCGAACAAGCCACGCCGAGCGAGTTCTCGGACCAATACATTCGGTTTCATGTAGGTATAGTTTTCCGCCATCATGTACTTTTTCCCGCTCTGTTTAACAGCGTCGACAAGGTGCCAACACTGTTCGAGGTCTGTCGCGGCGGGTACTTCGGAAAGGACATGCTTGCCTTCCGAAAGCGCGATCACGGCTTGGGGCACGTGCAAAGGCATCGGTGTAGAGACAAGAATGACATCAAGGTCGGACTTTGCCATCTTTTCAAAATCAGTGTGTCGTTCCTTTATCCCATGCTGGTCACCTACCTGATTTAGGATTTCGGTATTAATATCACAGATGGCAACAAGGGCGGTGTCGTTTACGGTTTGGAATGCCCGGATAAACCCTGAGCCGCGTGGAACTCCTACCAAGCCGACTTTCAGTTCACTTGTCATAGACTTACCTTTCTGATTTCAGGTGTTAACTAATCTCCTATGAGGCTTATGCCCGGCTTTTCATCCCTCAGACTCATGTTCGTCCTGTTCATATACTAGCGGCTTTCCAACGATTTGTGCTAATTCCCTAGCCTGCTCCTCAATTTGATTTAGCTGGTAGGCGCGGGTGATGGACAGTTGTGAACCATCAACAAGGAGGAGATAAAGATGCAAAATTTTAAGGAATTTCCCACGAATCGTAATCCTCACAGAGCGAACGCCTGAGAATGGCACCAGGCGTTCATTGGGAAAGAGGAGCAGGATACGCCGCTGCCACAAAATATCACGTAGTGGAAGCCGGATGTTAATCCGCCGGGTATAGGTTAGGATATGTAGCCCCATGAGCAGGCAGGGGACAGCACTCCATATCCGGTCATCCAGCTTGAATTCAAACATCAGCAACCCAGCTACTCCAAACCAAATCAGACTAGAAAGCCGGGAGGCGAGGCTGCGTTTTAGAAGAATTGTGTCTGAATTGGGTTGCTTGAAAATAAGAGCCATGAGTAAAACTTGCGTCAAATATTCTGTATTACGGGTGCTGACAGCAACGAGCATTGTAGCACCGAGATAACTAATGTGCTATGGTACTGAAAGGTTGTACAGATGGCACGGCGGCAAGGTTGAAACAGATTGTCGATTGATTCAACGCTGATCCGTCCGGCTATTACACTTCAACCTTGTAGTTCAATTCGATTTCGTCACCCGGCATACCACGGAAACCCCAATTATGTTTGGGTGTCTCCGTGATTGTTATTTCAAGGTCTTGTGGAAGGATATCCAGTTGTTGATGAACCCTTTCAAAAAGTAGATGAATCAGATGTTTCTTCGCTTCTACTGATCTACCCTCAAACATGCTAATCTCAATAATCGTATATTTTGTGGTGCGTCCACCGGGATAATAGAAATCAGAGGGATCTAGTGGAAAAAAGCGGTGGAATCTTTTATCCTCCGGAAAATCCAAAGCATCAACCACACACGAATGGATGACATCGGAGAGTTTCGCTTTGATAGGATTGAGGTTTTCTTTTAATCCGTAGATCTTGATTTGCGACATTATATTTCCGTATGGTAAGTTAAGCGGTCAAAATCTCGACACCGGTCTCCGTTACCCGAACGGTATGCTCCCATTGTGCCGACAGCGAACCATCGATTGTAACGACCGTCCAGCCGTCTGACAGTGTCGTGCATTCGTAGCGCCCGGCATTAATCATCGGCTCGATTGTAAAAACCATATTCGGCATCATTTGTGGGCCTTCATTTCTTTTGCCGTAATGGGGGACTTGAGGAGCTTCCCAGAACTGTAAACCTGTGCCGTGCCCACACAATTCGCGCACAACAGAATATCCGTGACTTTCGGCATGCTGCTGGATTGTGTAGCCGATGTCACCAATCGTATTGCCCGGTTTCACTACATCAATACCAAGGTATAGACACGCTTTCGTTTCCTCGATTAGCTTTAGAGCTTCCTCTGACGTTTCGCCGATTACAAACATGCGACTGGTATCGCCAAAATATCCATCCAGAATTGGCGTAACATCAACGTTGATGATATCCCCGTCCATTAAAATAGTGTCATCGGGAATCCCATGACAGATAACATTGTTGATTGAAGTACAGCAGCTTTTATTGAATCCCTTTACATCGAGGGTTGCCGGGTACCCACCGTGATCGCAGGTGTATTCGTAAACCCATTGGTCGATGTCCTGAGTTTCTACGCCAGCTTCAATTCGCCCTTCCAGCATGTCCAAAGTTTTTCGCGCCAATTGACCGCTTCTGCGGATGCCCTCAATCTGCTCCTCGGTCTTGATGATAATGCCTGACACCATTCGTGGTTGAGATGTGCTCTGTTTTTTGTCCTGCTTGAGGTGGCAATTTTTATATCTCTTGCCGCTGCCACACCAGCAAGGTTCATTTCGTGATGGTTTTCTCATTGCTTTACGATTCAGCTAAGAGCCTGTGCGAAAAAAACAGTTAATTTTGTGCACAGCATAAGGTCGTGAGTTATAGAATTCGGCAATTGAAGATCTCTTACAGTTTTTACATCTACCATGTCTCGAAATCGTTGATGCAGGCGACGACCTCATCAGTGATGGCGTTCAGCAAGGATTCTCCCTTTTCCGGCGTGGCGTGTTGAGGTTTCCCCATTGCTCCGGTTGGTGCTCGTGTAACTAGTCGTTTGGCGACATTGAGACGTCCGCCATGCTCGCTGTGGTAAAAAGGTGAATCTACCAGCGGTGGACTGGACGTCACCCGGTCCATCCGCATAATTTCGCCGTGGAGGAACAACATCATCGAGGTCTCGTATTCACAGGCATGCGTCAGATATGGGGTCTCCATCCCGTGATGTTCTGGTGTTATCGCCGGTTCAGCAAGTGTCCAATAAGTGGTGAATGCAATCCACATATTGTCGTAAATTTCTGATTCGTTCGACAGTTCTGTGATTGCTTGTGTGCCCGGAACGACATTGCCCCCGTGACCGTTGAGTAAGAACACACGCTGAAACCCTGCTTTGGCGATAGACCTGACAATGTTCTTGATCATTAATGTGTAGATGTGATTGGTAACGCTCACAGTGCCGGGATGATCTAGATGATGATCTGATGCACCAAGCCATAATGTTGGCAGCAGATAGATTTGTTCAGCGAGTTGGTTTTCGACCCGTTGTGCCACTGCGGTTACAAGATAGGTATCCGTCAGTAGCGGAGAGTGATGACCGTGCTGCTCCAGCGATCCGAGGGGAAGCACGACGACTTTATTTTTGTCTGCTTCCTGAATATCGACCCAGCAGTTGTTTCCGTACTGCATATAAATGTGTCCTCCTGCATATGATCCGTATCCTAGGATTAGTTTTTCAGTCCGACATTGTATGAAGGCAACGAAGCTCATAGCTTAGACGTATTATGCAGACAGTTGATCCAGAGCCTCTGCCATCCGTTCTATTCCTAGATTAATTGTTTCGAGACCAACCGCATAAGAAAACCGAAGATGTCCCGGACGCTGAAATTTACTCCCCGGCACTGTTACAACATTCGCGCTTTCAATTAAATAAAGTGCTAATGCTTCGTCTGTGTTAATGGGTTTTCCTTTCGGCGTTCGGTGACCACAGTAGAAGCTCATATCGGGGAAAAAGTAGAACGCGCCCGATGGACGCTCCCAAGCTGCATCCGTCACTAATTTACTGAAGCGATTAATCAATGTTTCTCGCCGGCTATAGAGAGCATCTCTGATTTGATATCGCAAGCGCAGGTCTGTGTCCTTCCGCAAAAAATGTGCGTACCCCTTCTGCGTAGGTAGATTGACACACGAGGAGGTATTTCCTTCAACGTTTGCTATTGCTCCCATCACTGCTTCCGGTCCCGCAACAAATCCGAGACGAAGTCCTGTCCCTGAAACCTCTTTAGACATTCCTCCAACGATTAGCGTCTGGGTTGGTAGGAATGACGCGATACTCACATGATTGATACCGTCATAGATGATGGTGCGGTAAACTTCATCAGATAAAACGCAAATCTGTTCGTGCTTACCAATGATTTCGGCAAGTTCGCGTAACAGCGAATCCGGATAGACAGCCCCTGTCGGGTTATTTGGCGAATTTAGCACTATCAGCGCAACTGTATCATCTTGGCTAAGGAGATCTGCTAATTGATTTGGATCGGGCAAAAAATGTGCATCGGTTTCCAAGACAATCGGGGGTTTACCCGTCAACAGGATAGGGAGATTCTCGAAAGATTCGTAGGTAGGGGCAAACGTGACTAGTCGGTTCCGACGCGAATTCGGATTCAGCATCGTTACACAGATTTTGAAGACTGCATCTTTGGGTCCAGGGCAAACAACAATCTCCGATGGGTAATAGTCTAACCCGAACAGACGAAGATCTGCGTGAATGGCTTCGAGCAACTTTGGATCACCCGCTGCAGGAGAGTAATGTGTTGCATCAGCCATTACAGCTTCGGAGATCGCGGTTTTCAAAAGGTGAGGCACTGGAAGTTCCGGATTCATTTCACCGATTCCGAAATCGTAAATCTGTTTTCCTTCCAGTCTTGATTGATCCGCTACCGCCTTGATTTCAAGGGTCGGTGATGGTTTAATCTGTTGTGCCCAAGTTGATGGCATTAAAGCCATAGAAAAATTCCCTCGTGGTTTCTGAGATGGTGTGATAATGGGGGCGGAGCACCCGAAGCCAATCGAAATAATAGCATGAAGCGTACAAGGACGTCAATCCCAAACTTGGAGTGCGTAGGACAACCTCATAGAACATTGACACTTCAATCACTACCCTATCGATCCTCTCTCAAAATCTATTATTGCGGTTTGCTATCCTCTTTAGTTCCCTCAGATTGCCAAGTTGAGCAGTTATAAAAAAAGCATTGACAGCCGAAAGATGAGAGATTATACTTCATAATATGGTGTGTGAGGGTTAATCTCATTATTCGATCGTTCTTGAATCAGAATCTAAAGAAGGGGGCAGATCATGTATAGCATTGGCATATACGGCGACACCGGTATGGTGGGCCAAGAGATTGAAAAAGTCTTAGAACATCACGATCAGGTTGAAGTCTGCTTCAGAAAAAATTCAAGAAGAGAAGAAGGCACCTTGAACTCCTGTGAACTGGTCTTTCTGGCGACGAAAGATCCAGAATCAATGACGTTTGCGCCACCAATCTTTGAGCTTGGAAAGAAAGTTATCGATATGAGTGGGGCGTTCAGATTTCCCAGAAAGGAATTTGAAGACGAATACGCACCGCGAATTGGGCTGAACCCGTCTGAGTCGGCGGATTACGTTCCGGACTTGGTGGAGGAAGCCGTTTATGGGATGCCGGCACTGCTGCAAGATCAGATCGCTCAGGCACAGCTAGTAGGGAATCCGGGTTGCTACCCGACGAGCGTCGTTCTGGCGTTAAGACCGTTAAAAGGGCTAGTCCAAGGGGAAGCAACCATTGTAGCAACTTCGGGCATTTCCGGTGCACGAAAAGATATCGAAGAAGTGCCGAATGAAATTACTTACGCTTACGGCAGAAGGCACAAACATATTCCGGAGATGGAGCTATACTCAGGTTTTCGTGTCAACTTTACCCCCATTGTTCTACAGTCTGTTTTTAGGGGGATTAATACGAACATCAGGGTTGAATTGACGGAACCGCTGAAAGAGCTTTCTGAAGAGGCGGCTGTCGAGCAGTTGAGTCAGACTATCCGGAACGCTTACCAACCGGAGGATTTGGTGTTCATTGTGGAAGATACTGCTGATAAACAGTGGGGCACGCGTGATATTGCTGACACGCATAAGCTTCTTGTCAAAGTAAGAGTTGATGAAGGATATGCTTATATCTGTTCTCTTGAGGACAACCTTGGCAAGGGGGCCGCTAGCCAAGCAGTAGAGAACATGAATATTATGCTCGGATTGCCGCGTCTTTATGGTATTGACCCCACTTATAGTACAAGTTGAATGGTGGTGAGTCAATAGATCGCCACAAGAATGGAGACACATCGCTATCCGAAACGACTCTGCTGTTTCCAATGTTGCCAATCGGTGGGACTTCTGCTGATTGGCAATACCCTCCGTCAAATGTTAATCCCACCGAATAACTGTATGTCGCCCCGATAATCACGACAAGGCCCACCCCCGTCTAACTGACCTTTCCAAACCGACAGAATATTGAACTATGGTAGATTATAGAATGACTTGGACACTTCCGATGTACATGTACAGATTGGGAAATCTGTACCCACGAACAACCCCCTAAATCCCCCTTATCAGGGGGACTTGATGATTCCTAGCCTCCCTTCTTAGGGCGTACATGGGGACTTTGGCAAATGTCCACTTATTTGTCTAATTCACCATAATAATGCCAATTGGCAAAGGAGAATTTAATGGCACCAAATAGTTATCGTGGTATCTTTACCATCCCATCTACTCCTTTCCGAGAGAATGGAGAAATTGATGTCCCTAGTTTCCAACGTATGATCGATTTTTGCATTGAATGTGGCTCACACGGCTTGGTTTATCCTGTGAACGCCAGTGAATTCACCGCGCTCAGCGATACGGAGCGGTTTCAAATGTCGGAGGTGCTCGTTAAGCAGAACGCCGGTCAATTGCCAGCGATTATCGGTGTTGCGGGTGTGACGCAGGAGGTTGCGGAACGGTTCGCGAAGCACGCCCATGATATTGGCGCAGATGGCGTTATCGCGATGCCCCCGTACATCAATCATATCTCTGAGAGCCTTACCTTTGAATATTACCAAGCAATCTCAGATGCGGCACAGGTACCGGTTTTCATCCAGAACAATATGCCTCCGATTGGGTCAAATCTATCGGCGGAATGCTTGCTTAAACTCTGTCGGGAGATTGAGCATGTCGAATACATCAAGGAGGAGACGCTGCCTAGCACAGTAAAATTGACCGCTGTGGTGGAAGGAAATGATGGCTCATGCAAAGGGGTATTCGGTGGGGCAGGCGGACGCTATCTAATTGAGGAATATAGGCGTGGGAGCGCAGGACAGATGCCCGCTAGCCATGTCACTGATGTCGTGGTCGGGTTATGGGACGCTTTAGAGGCAGGCGATGAAGAGCGGTCAACCTATATTTACAAAGAGATGGCACCGCTGTTCCTATTTGAACATCAACTCCCCGGCTGTTACAAGGAGGTCCTGTATCGGCGTGGGATTATTGATTGTCCGTTCAAGCGTAATGGAAAGATGCCGTTAGACGAAATCGCCTCGAAATATTTGGATGAAATTCTCGCGAGACTTGAACCGTTGATGACTTGGAAGAAATAGGTATAGTGGGTGATACAACAGAAATCGAAAGGTGGGCAACCACAAGGGTTGCTCCTACAGGAATTGAGCCAATGTAGGGGCTGGTCCCCGATAAATCGGGATCCAAAGCGACTTGTACCTGCCCAAAATGTCTGAGTTAAATCAAAGAGAGTGTAAGTATAAAATAGAGAAACCGAGTTTTTGCCAAAAACTCGGTTTTTGATTCTTCGGGGCAGATTGGGTTAGGGGATAACCGCATCTTCTCCGAGGTGTTCCTGAATCCAGTCTCGGAGGGGCACGTCCTCATCCTTTGGGGAGGTGTATCCCAATCCTCCAGTGCTGGCACCCAGCAACTGTCGTCGAATGGGGTCGCTACGCTCCATATAGTGGTCAACGGTCATATTGTCTCTCGGTCGGAGCCACCGATAGCTATAGCCGTAGAACAGCACCTTGCGGGTAATATTGGAATGATTGGGGCTTGCGGAATGCCAAATCCGCCGGTCAAAAAATACCGCCGTACCGGGCGGCACCTTTACCGCTATCATTCCTTCAGGGTTTTCCACCTCATCTTCAGGCAATTCTAACTCGTTCCACAGGTGGCTGCCGGGAATAACATAAAAATTCCCGCTTCCCTCTTCCGTTGTGTCGGTTAGAAAGTAGCCGATTTTGAGGGAGATTCGTGGACGGGGATTGCTTTCCAGATCCATGTTCAACCGTCCGCTGTCTTGGTGCCATCCCAAACGTGATTCATCTGACCGTTCTTCGGGCGGTAATGGCGGCGTGATTCCCAAGTGCGAGTGGTAAAGCTGGATGTGCCAGCCCAAGATCCCCCACACCTTTGGAAATGTCTTGTACCAATCGAGTAACTCTAGGAAGCTATCATCCTTCCCAATGAAGTCGAAGATATTCAGCCGTTCATGGGGTGACAAATCTTGCTGGGGTCGAAGTTCTGCCTCAAGCCGATCTAATACAGCGTTAAGATCATCGACTATCTGCGGGGGCAACGCATCTTCAACAATGAAGAAACCGTTCTTTTCAAATTGGAGCCGTTCCTCATGCGTCAGGCAATAATCCAAACATGTAGTATCCATATATACCTCCTCTGCTGTTTCCCAAATTCTGAGTTCGGTAGGTTTTCATTGTAGCATATTATATCAGATACTCACACTTGTGTAAACAAAGAATGTGGGCAAATCGCGTGTGAAGATATTGACACAGATTTAGGACTCCAAATTAGTTGTAGTGGCAGCCTCTTGATGGATCGTAGTTAGGAAACTGGTGGATGTCCTTCCTACACCCAGAAAGAAGCAATTCAACGGAGGAGAAACTGGATTGACCAGAGAAATGGTATCGTGTTAAAATGCTGATACATTGATAACCGATAGGATCGAGGAAGGTACTATGACAACAGAAACAGTGCAATTAAAAACCGGCGAGCAGCTTGTCATCAAGATACTACACCCACCGCTTCATGATTACGTCAACAAGGTCGGTTGTTGGGGGGATATACGCGACGACCTGCTCAACGGAAAGTTGACAAAATGGCTTTTCACGCCGTACTTTGTGGGTGAAATCGATGGCGAAGTTGTCGGCAGTATGAGCTATTATACGCCAACGGACACGCGCGATATCGGTGTCGTGGAATTTGTCCGAACAGAGGAGGAACACAGAAGCAAAGGCATCGCTTCGGCACTTATGGATTGCCTGATTCGGAGGTTTCGCGTTGATGACGGAATAGCACTCTACCTCTGTACCACCAATCCCATCGCTGGCAGTCTGTACGAAAAGCATGGGTTCTGGTATCACCTAGGGGATGGAATGCGGTATCTCGCGCCCGATGCGGGGGATTTTGATCAGACCTATCTGGCGTTCTGCGGTCCGGCGCACATCCGAGATGCCACGTGGGCGGATCTGCCCCGTGCCTCTGTACTCTACAACCACCGTGAACCACGCTGGCTCATCAAGGACTATTTCACCCAGACCTTCCGCGAGACCCGCTTTGAAAGTCACTTTGTAAGATTGATGCGACAGATCGAAGATCGGAATGGCGCGTTCGTCGTACTGGAAAACCGTGAACAGCGGATCGTCGGCACAGCAGTCCTGAAACGGTTTGACACCTTCCACGAGCAGCATATCGCTGTTCTTAGTTTTCGCGTCTGTCCAAGCTATTCTGAGCAAGGGGCAGAACTTTTAACGGCTGCAGCAGAAAAAGCAAAAGCCCTCTCGGTTCAGGGGTTACAGATCTACATCGCAGACTGCGATGAGGACCAGAAAGCGATGGTAAAACAGGCAGGATTTGTCGAAGAAGCGCGTTTGCATAATCGACTGTACGACGGGGAAAACTGGATGGATATGTTTGTCTATACCTTGTGGCTGCCTGATGTTACCCCATTGAGAAGTGAAGGCGACTATTACGGTAATAGGAAACCCTGGCAGGTAGAACGGGTTAATGCTGACCACGATGAACAAAGAAATGGATAGGAATATCCAAACTATAGCAGATCTTAGAATTAATGAGACAATGCTAATCGGCGAGGTTGGAAACCTCGCCTACCGGGGAGTGAAAGCGGTTAGGAAACCGCACCTACCGTTCTCCTGTTGGGTAGGCGCTGTAGTATGTGTTGAAACGGCTTGTCCCGATCCTCGGGATCCCGATAAATCGGGATTGGAAACAGCGCCTACTAAATATGGGGAGCGAAAGCGTCTATCTATTTTTAGAATTCACCATAAGAAGGAATACCATAATGTCTAAATCGAAGATCAGAGTTGGTATCGTTGGTGCTGGTGGCGTCGGGGGTCTTGGCGGAAGAGACAACTCCCATGCTGGCGGCTATCGGCGCTGCGAGGAGGTTGAGCTAGCGGCGGTCGCCGACATTAATGACGAACGCTTACAGCAGTTCGGCAACGAATGGGAAATCGCACCGGAACAGCGTTATGCTACCGCACAGGAGATGTGCGAAAAAGCAGATTTGGATATCGTGAGCGTCACTACCCATAACTTCCATCATCATGAGCCGGTGATTGAGGCTGCAGAAGCGGGGATTAAGGTGATTATGGTAGAAAAACCGCTCGCCATCAGTGTCGAATGGGGACGGAAGATGGTCGAAGCCTGCGAAGCAAACGGGTGTCGGTTGGCCGTGGATCACACACGCCGCTTCCTGCCACATTACCGCAGACTGAAAAAGATGGTCGATGACGGAGCGGTGGGGGATGTACGAACTATCACTTACTCCGGTGCACGTCCTCTGCTGCACAACGGCACGCATACAGTGGACTACGCGTTCTACTTCACATCGGCGCAACCCAAGCTGGTATCCGGTTTTCTCAGCGATGAACCCGTCGCTGATCCGGGGGGCGGAGGGATGGTTGTCTGCGAAGGCGGTGTGGTTATCTTCATCAACTGCATCCCAACGCGCAAAGAATCCCTCAGTGATGTCATTATCGGGGGGACGGCGGGACAGATTCATTTCTGTGAACTGCGCGGCATCTGGGAATATGGTCCCCTTGTTGAGGCGAGCGAAGGGTATGGCGCACGCTACGACTTTCAACCGCTTCCCGACATGCCCGAAACGCTCATCCTTGACGATTATTTTTACAGCGCAGCGCGGGAATCAGTTGACTGCCTGTTGGAGGATCGGGAGAGCGTCTCAACCGGGCGTGACGGACTGAAAGCGTTGGAAGTTATTACCGCCATGCACATTTCCCATAAAACAGGGACGCAGGTTCCGTTACCGCTAGGGGAAGGGCTGGACAACGTTGAAATTCGATCAACCGGACAGTAGGACAGGAATGGCTATTCGTACCAATTATGGATGACATAGACCGGATCTGACCCTTTCGCGAGGCGGATAGTTGCTTGATCTGTCCCCGCTACGAACTCGTTCCGTAGAGTGTTTATTCTAACCGGATCGACACCTAGTCCATTCAAACTCCATCGAAGATTCGTGCTGCTTTCGACGGTGACATTCGGATCATCGGAGATAAGCGATACCCGTTGCACACCTTCGTTTTTTCGCTCTAGAGTTACCTCTGAAACAACGAAGTGGATTGTTTGGAGTGGGTCCCGCATCTCTGCCAGCCAGCTGCGTCTGTTCCCGCGCTCTCCGTGAGGACTTTCTTGAAATAGCTGGAGTCCGAGGCGCATTAATCGTAGATTTCCGAGAAAGTGATCTATTTCGTAACCGTTGGGGTGAGGGAGTCCACCGTAGAGCAGAATCCCTTGGCAGCCATATTCTACGATTGCATAAGCGACTGCTAACTGTCCGTCCGTGTCGTCCTTGTCCATCTGTCCGATCCACTCACGGACGATGTGCGTACCAGACTGCTCCAACTTTTCGATAGTATCCCTGGGTAGCTCCTCAAGGGAATCCAGATCGCCGATTAGGACGTTGGGGAAAATTGGGGTGTCGCTAGTCTGGTTGAGTTCGGTGAATAAGCGGAGGCCGCCGTCAGCACAGATGAGTGGGTGCTTGTTTTCCGCGGCCCAGGTCAGTGCTTCCTTGTAGAATTGAGGGTAGCGGAGGTCATAGTGTCCGTTGAGAAAAATTAAAGCGGATTTCATAATATTGTGGCAAAGTATAAAAAAACGGCTCACCTAAAAAAAGTGCAAAGGACGAAGAGAAACCGAGTTTTGAAGAAAAAACTCGGTTTCTTTTGCACTATTTCTTAACATACGTGACCTCTGAATTAGGGATCGGTTACGGGAGAAATAGATTGTAGGATGAGAGCTGCTTAACAGGACGGTACGATAATTTCACACGCTTGAGATTTTCTAAGCCGGAGTCGTCCATTGTGCTAATCCATTGATAGGCTGCCTGCTCTCGGCAAAATTCTCTGAAAAGGAATTGTGCTAACCCCTTTATTCCGAGATCGGTCACTTCAAAGAGGATACAGAAAATTTCGTTGTTGAGGGGGTATCCAAAGGTGTATCCTTTCAGGACGTCCTCAATGAAAACAACCCTGCCGACCAATCCCAATTTTTCGTAGTTCATGAGTCCTGTGCGATGGGAATGTCGAGAATCCTCCAACATCGCTTGATAAACAGCATCATGGGACTGCGCCTCCCGTTCCCGTTGCCATGATTCATAAAGTGCGAGGCAATCTGCAAGATGGGCGGGTTGGTATGGCTGCAACTGTGCGTCAGGATAGTCGCGGATCAGGGCGTTATAAGCAGCCCGCTTGCTCTTGTAACGATTTCCCTTAAGTTGGATGAGGGCAGCCGTTTCGTAGAGGTATTCGGTTTCTTTCTGAACGGCGTGGAAACCCTTCTCCTGAAAAAAGGGAATTAGACCTGCTGGAACGTTTTCGATTCGCGCGATCTGCTTTGCGCGATTGGCTTCAAAGGTGAACCCATACGCTTGATGGATCACCTTTTGACTCAGTGATGCCGCCATCGGGGGGATCGGCATGAAGTAATCACTGTCCTGATTGGCGAAAAGACAGAACTGGTCATCAATTATTGTCCAGTAAAAATCGAAAAAGTTTCGCCATATATAGTGTGGAGCAAAGGCATAGCGTGACAGTCCTGCCGGCATTTGACAGGCGTATCGATCAAAAAGGGGTTTATCCTTTAACGTAAGTGGCTGTAGGTTCTTTGATAAATCAGGCAATCTTCAAGCAATAATTTGTTCAGTATGACGATCAAACAGATGAATCTGTTTGGCGTCGAAATCAAACCAAACGGACTGTCCCACATCAGGACGAAATGCGGGGTGTGTACGGGCTCGGAGTAGGACCAGATCCCCGGTATCTGGATTTTCGCCCAGAAATATGTCGATAATATTAACCGATCCCAACGCTTCTACAAGGTGCACGGTGGCGGTAAATCCTTTTTGAATTGGCTCCTTCGAGACGACAATATGCTCCGGTCTAACGCCAAAGATAATTTCCTTTGACCGTCCGATTCGGGAGATCCGTTCTGCTGATAATTCAATCCAGACATCTGTGTGGTTCAGGTGCAACGCGGGTTGTTCGCCCCCGGTGGCAGCAGGCTTCAAAGCCGATTGTGCCTGAACCGTGCCACTAATCAGGTTCATTGATGGGCTTCCCATAAATTGGGCGACGAAAACGGTCTGCGGTTGGTTATATACTTCGTGGGGTGTTCCGATCTGTTGTAGGCTCCCCTGGTGCATGATGACGATACGATCTGCCATCGACATCGCTTCAACTTGGTCATGGGTGACGAAAATGGTGGTGGCTCCGAGTCTATGCTGTAAGCGTTTCAGTTCCGCCCGCATCTCTACCCGCAACTTTGCATCTAGGTTCGACATCGGTTCATCCATCAAGAATGCCTTAGGTCTGCGGACCATAGCCCGTCCTAGGGCGACGCGCTGCATTTCACCACCACTTAGATGACTTGGCTTCCGATTAAGCATCGCCTGAATTTGCAGGATTGTTGCAACCTCTTTGACCCGTTCCTGAATTTCGGATTTCGGTGCTTTCACCGCCTTGAGTGGAAATGCGATGTTATCATAAACGGTCAGATGGGGATAGAGCGCGTAAAATTGGAAGACAAACGCGATGTCTCGATCAGCCGGGGGGAGCGTGTTTACTCGCCTCCCATCAATGAAGATGTCTCCCTCGTCGGGGTGTTCCAATCCGGCGATTGCTCGAAGCGTGGTTGTTTTTCCACAGCCCGAAGGACCGAGGAAAACAACAAACTCTTGATCGTGGACTTCAAGGTTCATGTCGTCCACAGCAACGACATCCCCAAAACGTTTTGTGATGTGTTCAAGTTTAATCTCTGCCATTCCTCGTATTTTAGCACACGCAAGAAGAAATGAAAACCAAAAATGATAGCGACAACATGGGTGGAAGTAGACCTCTCTGCAATTCGATCTAACGCACAGTCAATCAAAGCGTATGCCCAAGGCAGCTCGCTGATTGCTGTAATCAAGGCTGATGCCTATGGACACGGTGTTATTCCGGTTGCCGAAGCATTACACGAGGCAGCCGCGATGTACGCCGTTGCCACTGTGGCGGAAGCCGTTGAATTGCGTACTGCTGGCATCAGAAAGCCGGTACTGGTGCTATTCAACGCGCTGCCCGCTCAAGTAGAGACGATTGTTGATTATGAATTGACACCATCGGTGTATGAACCAACGCTCTGTGATGGGTTGTCCCGTGCGGCGGAAGCGAAGGGAACCTCGGTTAAGGTGCACCTTGATGTGGACACTGGCATGAATCGTGGCGGGATATGGTATACAGAGGCGGTTGATTTTCTGAAATGGCTGACAATCCTAGAAAGGATAGAGATTGAAGGAATCTTCACCCATTTTGCCACAGCGGACGAAGCCGACAAAAGCCATGCACATTTGCAGTTAGACCGGTTCAAATCGGTGCTTTCTACTCTTTCCAAACTCAATCTTCGTTCCCCAATTGTCCACGCTGCCAATAGTGCAGCTGCATTAACGCTTCCCGACGCCCATTTTGACGCAGTTCGTGTGGGTTTGGGTTTATACGGTGTCTATCCATCGTCCGAAGTCAGACGCACAAGTCCTGTGTCCTTGCAGCCTGCCCTGAGCTGGAAGGCACGTCTCATCTGTTTGCGGCAGTCGACGCAAGGGGAAGGGATCAGCTATGGCCGTACTTACATAGTCGATGAACCGACATGGTTAGCTACATTGCCTGTTGGTTACGCCGATGGTTATTCACGCGCCCTATCAAATCGTGGTGAAGCATTGATTGGTGGTATGAAGTGTCAACAGGTTGGATCGGTTTGTATGGATGGGACAGTGTTTCGGATTGCGTCGCAGGAAGGAGATGAGGATCTGCCTCTACACATCGGCGATGAAGCGGTGCTGGTTGGGAGGCAGGGAGATTTGGAAATTACAGTCAATCAGGTCGCGGACCGGGCGGAAACCATCTCGTATGAGATTTTGACAAGCATCGGGGAAAGGGTCTCTCGGATTTACGTGAATCGGGCATCATAAGGATTTGACATCAGGACAGAAGGATGATAAACTGAGAAACAGAACGTATTGTTCGCCCCGTCATATAATAAATAGGAGACCCCCATGACAACAGAACAAGCAACAAGCCTGAAAACGACTTTAGAGTCTATGTTTGCACATATTGCCCAACAAGAGAGCATAATCGAAGACCTTGAGCAGATTGAGCGTCTCCAGCAGGAAATAGGATCGACTGTACCATCACAGCTGCGCCACTACCTACAACGCCGGAGTTATACCAAAGCACTCGATTTTCTGAGAGAAGATTTCATTGCTGATTCGGATTGATGAAATCCTATAAAGTTTAATTTAACTCAAATGTGGGAAATCTACCGAACCATTCGCAGCTGAGATGCGCTGCAAACCGTAAACCGCTCATTTCATGCGTTAGAATAATGAAAAAGAAAAAAGAAAACTACTTTGAGTCGGAAGCAGAGAAAATTTACGGTGAAGTAAAAGGACCTTATAACCAAAAAAGTATTAAAAAGAGAATCGAAGCCGCTAGAGATCCGATAACCCAAAAGGACCCTGAAAATTGGCATCAGAGATTATCGGAGTTGCGAACTGATGATGGATACACAATTTTGTCATGGCGCAATCGAGGCGACCTAAAAGTTCAAGAATACCTTATGCCTACCTCCGAAAAAAGGCAGCGAATTAACCGGAGAGTTCGCCCGCACGACAAAGTATGGTTACAGATATTAGAAAAAGCAAACTACTCTTGTGAATGGGATGAAGATGGTATTCGATGCGGACTTGAGGACGGCCAGATAGATCCTATCGGAGGAGGCACCGTAAAGCTGACCCCGGATCATAAGTCGCCACATTCGATGAATGTTGAAACTGATCCGGGTGATCCTAATCAGTGGCGAGTCTTATGTGGGTGACATCAGGTGATGAAAAAGAACTTCTGGGATGATAGCACAGGTAAAATCAATGTTTATGCGATTGTCCAAGCTGCAAGTGAACAGGAAAAACGGATTGTCTTCTCTTTTTTAGTCGATTATTTTGGGTATCAAATTAACGACGAGAAATTGGAGGGGGAATAGGTATGACGCAAATGACTTTTGCGGGACTTGATAAAATTCCAAGCAATAATGGAGCTGAGAAAGGGAATGCTGTCATACTACCACCGATGGATATATTTGAATTCATTGAGTTGATTAAATCAACTGACATTAAGCCGCGTGTCACAATGCTTGATCCGTGGTATAACAAAGGTTTTGGGGAAATAAGAACCGATTATAATGATTTTGTTATATCTATACTTGAAGCCCTAATTGGTGTCTCCGATCATCTGTTTCTGTGGGGTTTTCCTGAGATTATCGCTCAGTATTTTAATCGGATACCGATTGAGTACCAGCTTGTTGCATGGCTCACTTGGTACTATAAGAATAACCCATCTGTTATCCGAGGTTGGCGATCAAGCCAGAATGCTTGCTTGCATCTTTCTCAGGGTGATGCAAAGCTATATCCCGAACATTTTTTGAATGACGCACAAAAAGAAAAACTAGAGGCAGGAAAGCTAAGATATATGCCAGGTCCAACAAGCGTCATAGAAGCTGCATTGTTGGTAGGCTTTGTGGGTAAGGATGAGCAGACGGGGCATCCATCTCAGAAACCGTTAAAAGTGTATGAGCAGATTTTTTTTATGACGACAAAGGAAGAAGATTTAATTTATGATCCTATGTGTGGGTCTGGCACTACTGGTGCATTTGCATTAGAATATAATCGGAGCGCAATTTTATCAGATATCAACGAGGAATATATTTCTATCGTTGAGTCGAGGCTTCTAGAAAAGAGAATTCAGTCTAACAAAACATTGCCCTCAATGCTTACAACTACACTGCAAGCATGAGCGAACCTGTGGCACATGATTGAAAGTCAAAAAAGAAAAAGAGGCACTGAAATGGCAAGAGAAGATGGGCGTACACCGAGCCAGATGCGTCCAACCCGCATCGTTCGGAATTATATTAAACACCCGGAAGGATCTGTCTTGATTGCTGTCGGCGATACAAAGGTTGTTTGTACGGCATCGGTGGAGGAGTCACAACCGCGCTTCATGCGTGAGCAAAACCGCCGAAATCGAGGCTGGGTCACCGCGGAGTATTCAATGTTGCCCCGTTCCACCTCTGACCGGATGCGGCGTGAAGTCACCCGTGGGTCGCTTGGCGGAAGAACGCAAGAGATTCAACGACTCATCGGTAGATCTTTGAGAGCGGTCGTGGATTTCAAAGCCCTCGGCGAACGCACAGTCTGGATCGATTGTGACGTGATCCAAGCGGACGGTGGCACGCGCACTGCGGCAATTACCGGCGCATTTATTGCGCTTTGGGATGCCTGCCAATGGTTGATGGATCGAAAACTGATAACAACGATTCCGATCGTTGAGCATGTAGCAGCGACAAGCGTCGGGATTATTAAGGGAACACCCATGCTAGATCTCTGTTATACAGAAGACTCTAGCGCCGATGTCGATATGAATGTCGTTATGACAGGCGCGGGGAAATTTGTGGAGATTCAGGGGACCGCGGAAGAAACCCCTTTCTCTAAAGAGGAATCGGATCAGCTGCTCGATCTGGCGGTTGGCGGAATTGAACAATTGATCCGTCTTCAAAAACAGATGATTATTGAGAATAGAGATGAAGTTAGTATTGGCAACTCGTAATCAGGGTAAAGTACGAGAGATCGGCGATATACTTCGAGATCAAAGCGGAATTGAACTTCTGTCGCTCCGCAATTACCCGGACGCGCTAGATGTCGTTGAGGATGGCAAGACCTATGAGGAAAACGCTATCAAAAAAGCGTCCGCTCTCGCTGAATACACTGGACATCTCACGATCGCTGATGACTCCGGTTTGGAGGTAGATGCACTTGACGGAGCCCCCGGCGTTCATTCGGCACGGTATGCCGGCGAAAATGCTTCAGACCAAGACCGCATCGCCAAGTTGCTTGACGCACTTCAGGATATTCCTGATGACCGGCGGTCAGGACGGTTTATCTGTGCTGTGGCTATTGCTGAACCTTTTGCTAAAGTACAGGTTGTTCGTGGTGTCTGTGAAGGGCGGATTATTCATGGACCACGTGGGACGAGTGGCTTCGGATATGATCCGATCTTTGTCCCTCTGGACTATGCAGAGACCTTTGCAGAATTAGGGGACGAGATTAAGAATCAGATTAGCCACCGCGCGAAGGCGCTGGAAAAAGCGAGCAAGATGTTGAACGAAATAATCTTCAAGCGATGTTAGAAATTTCCCATGTCAGATCGCGTCCCAAATATCCCTACCCGAAAAGTGCCTATACTTATCACTATTTTCGTTATCATTTTGCTAATAGGACTCGGACTTCCAGTTGTTCTCAGTCTGCTAGATTCCACGCCGCCCATTCTCACAGTAAATGGTATAGAAAAGGATAAACGGTATCGCGGCACTTTGACGCTTGAAATTTTCGCCACGGATGAAAAGACTGGCTTGGGCTCGTTGATCGTACAGATTGATGACGGTCCCTTAAGCCCTTTGAGCCCCGCCGAAGGGGAATCAACCCTTTGGACACTGCAAACCAGCGCATTTCGCGATGGACTCCACACAGTCGCCGTGACAGCGACCGATAGGTCGTTGTACAAGAATCAGACACGAGATGCGTTTCCATTTTACATCGACAATACGCCGCCAACGCTTGATGTTAGGCCGGAAACGCTCCACGTTGGACAGGGCAGAACACTTGCACTCTTTCTTCAAGCAGATGAGCCTCTATCAAATATTGAAGGGCAGCTTTTCGATAAGGCGATCGCCTTTTATCTGGTGAGCTCAGAGAGTTTGTACCGCAGCTTTCTTGGTGTTGGTGTGACAACGACTGTCCAAAACTATCCACTCACGGTGAGAGCCACAGACTTGGTTGGCAATGAGACGGATCAAACCTTTCAGGTTGAAGTCACTAAAACAACCTTTGCGCGTGGAGGATACATTACCCTCTCACCCCAAAAACAGCGGATAATGATGGATAGATCCAAAGGTAAAGAGGATAATGCGAAAAGAGCGGCAGCGTACGCAGAGGCGGATCACGAGGTCGAGCAGCTCTGGGAAGGGATATTCATTCGTCCGACCGAGGGTTGGTTGACATCACCGTTCGGCAAGTACCGCGAATATAACACAGGTGTCCGCCGGCATCACTACGGCACAGACATCGCCAATGCGGTAGGTACGCCTATCTATGCGTCGAATAGTGGGATTGTTACCCTTGCAGACAGACTACATATCTACGGCAACGCTGTGATTCTCAATCATGGGCAAGGAGTTTCGACTAGTTACAACCATCTCAGTGAAATTCACGTCAAAGTTGGAGAGCGTGTTGAGAAGGGGCAACGCATCGGATTGATGGGATCCACCGGACAATCCACAGGGTCACACCTCCATTGGGGTATGGTTGTTAATGGAGTAGCAGTCGCTCCAGAGGAATGGACGGAACGAGACTTCTCGACTCCGGTAATTGAGAGTAGGGAACAAAGATGAGTCAGTTGATTCAGATTGAACAGATTGTACCGAGCAAGGTCTGTTTTTCATGCGATGTTTGCTGCCGATTCCTCGATCAAGACAGCTTCCTCGCTCCCATCTTCACCGAAGCTGAAATGGGACACGCTATTGAAAATGGGGTGGCGGGGCATCGTTTTCGGACGACGGCAGATGGGAAAAGCGCACAGGTTAAACTGATACCACATGGAGATATGTACATCTGTCCCTTTTTTAATTCTGAAACGAGTGAATGCACAATCTACCTGATTCGTCCGCTGGACTGCCAGATCTATCCTTTCGCTCTCATGTACAATCAAGATCGAACACAGGTAGTGCTAGGTATTGACATGATCTGTCCTTATGGTGAAGCGGAAGCCCAGACAGAAACGTTCCAACACTATAGCGGCTACATGGTGGACTATCTCGAATCTGATTCGGTCGTTGAAACCGTCGCTGCAAATTGGCAGCTCATTGGGCCCTATCAGGACACGGTGGTAATTGTCCGCACTTTGGAGAAGTTGACATTAGCCAGAATGAAAAACAAGCATTGAGTAGACGGACGGAAAACCGTCCTAGAAAGGAGAAAAATATGGCAAAAGTGTCGTGCCGTTTGGCGGCGTTGGACTTGGATGGGACACTGCTTAATGATGAGCATGTTGTGACGGATCGAAGCTGCAGAGCGCTCCAAGAATTATCGGCACAGAGAGTTGTCGTCGTACTGATTTCGGGTCGGATGCATCGAGCTATTCAACCAATTAGCGATCAGATTGGGTTGGAAAATCCGATAATCTCATACAATGGTGGGATGGTCAAACACCCGCGAACGGAGGAGATGATTCACCATACTCCCATTCCGGCAGCGGAAGCAATGGCATTGGTCGAATATGGAAATCAGAAGGGACTACATCTTAACTTCTGTTTGAATGATCAGTTATTTATCAAGGAGTATAATCAGTGGAGTGAACTGTATGAAAACAGAACGGGAGTTCCGGCAACGGCACTCGGCGATTTGCGCGAATTAGATGGGGAAGAACCGACGAAGATGCAGATTTTGGATACACCCGAAAAAATCGATCTGCTCCTCACCGAATGCAAAGCCGAATTTGCCGAGCGTTTGTATGTCACAAGGACACAGGTCGAATATATCGAGTTTATGAATCCGCAGGTATCGAAGGGGCGAGCACTACAAGCTCTCGCAGACCAACTTGAGATCCCCAACAATCAGATCGTTGCTTTTGGCGATGGATACAATGACGAGAGCATGATGAAGATCGCAGGTTTCTGTGTGGCTATGGGAAATTCGGTTGACGAAATTAAAGCTATCGCCGATTACACGACTGAAACCAACCAGAACGATGGCGTTGCCCTAGCAGTTGAACAGCTGCTCCTTTGAGAGAGGTCCGAGTTGGTTTTTTAAGCCTGTACGGGGTGGCGAACTTTCGTTCCAAGGACTGGGATATTTGCGACCAATGCCATTGAGTCTTGTTCACGCTCAAGCTCCATCTCGACCTGCTCTGGCTTGAGTATGAAATATTTCGACAAAACTTCTGTCAGCTCTGCTTGCAAACTTTCCATTATTTCTTCATCAATTCCAGTACGATCTTGGACGAGGATGAGTTGCAGCCGACTTTTCGCGACGCTTTTGCTCGTCTGCTCCCGATTTAGTAACTGCATTAACCGTTTAAACATCACTATTCTCCTTTTAGTTATTAAACAGTTTCCCAAACCAGTTACCGAACAAACCTCCCGCCTTAAACTCTGGGATTGGAATATCTTCCCCTTCAAGCCTCTGTGCGATCCGTTTGTACGCCTGCCCGGCATCCGACTTATGATTGTACGTTGACGGCATGCCCCGGTTGGTTGAAACGACAATTTCCCTGTCCTCCGGGATAACACCGAGTAGATCGATTGACAAAATGTCTATGATATCTGTCGGCTCCATCATATCACCCGCTTTGACCATCTCCGGCGATAGCCGGTTGATGACAAGATGCAAATTTTCAATGGTCATGTTTTGCAACAAACCGATAATTCGATCGGCATCCCTGACCGCTGCAACCTCTGGTGTCGTCACGATCAGTGCTTCATGAGCACCCGCTGCTGCGTTTTGGAAGCCCTGCTCAATGCCAGCAGGTGAATCCACTAGCACGTAATCGTGTGTTTCGTTCAACTCTAGGCAGAGTTTTTTCATCTGTTCCGGCTGAATATCGCTCTTATTATTCTTCTGCGAGGCCGCAAGGAGATAGAGATCTTTTGTCCTTCGATCTTTAACCAGTGCTTGTTCAAGTTCACAAACACCTTCGAGGACATCCATTGATGTGTACACAACACGGCTTTCCAGCCCCATAATGACATCAAGATTTCTCAATCCCACATCCGCATCGACGACAACGACCTTTTTTCCCAGTACAGCTAAGGCTGTTCCGAGATTCGCCGTGGAAGTACTTTTGCCGACCCCGCCTTTACCAGACGTAACGACGATTACTTTTCCCATTTTTCTGGTTATCCTTCCCTCATAAAGAGTTTGGTATTGAGCCAGTTCTGACTAGCAACCACGTCCAAACAGTTGTCACCTAGTACTCAGTCAGATAAGTTTTGCAATTATTATATATCAGGACTTACGCAGTTGAACGCTCAAAATACTGTAGTTCGGCGATTTATCGCCGTACCGCATGTCCACAAACGCCCGATAAATCGGGCAACCACAACAGAGACTCCATAGACAAGCCGAGAGGGAACAACGATCGTTGTTCCCTACAGAAATTCGTAAGTCCTAATATGTTATTGTTTGCTTTCAATCAATATACACAACCATAATTTATATGACAAAGCACTAGGATGTCTTCAGTTTTGGTAGTATCCGCTCCTAACTGCCAGTCGGCCATAGCCTCGACACCCCAAGACAATCCGCTGGCGAGCGACAGTAGTTTATTATGATTCGGAGAATGACAATCCTAGAAGACGGTAAGAGAAGTCTATACCCGCACGTATTTTTCTAATCCGGGTTGGAGTCAATCGTATTCTTCAACAACTATGGCATCTTCTAGGACACTCGCAACTTCTGCTTTCTGGTGTCGGTGTTGTTCTCCAGCAGGTGCGCGGGTGATAAAACGTCCAATTCTCAACTGAGTTGGCAGTAGATTCAATGCGAAAATGATCGACGATGTATTGCCGAGTGCACCAGCATGGGCAATACCGCGTAGAGCACCGAGGACAATGATGTCTCCGGCAGCGATCACTTCCGCTCCCGGATTCACATCGCCTAAGATGACCATATTTCCTTCTAATGCACGTTCGATCTGCCCAGAACGGAGGGTGTGACGAATAAAACGCGTCTCTTCATTGACTGGGACAAGTTGATCATAAACGCGTTCCTCGCTATGGAGTGCCGGCACTCCTGCGATCTGGGTGGTTTCGGCTTTCTTCGGTTCGTCTTCCGATTCGCCAATGATCTGCTTCACTTCAAGTCCATAATTTTCGTTCAATAACTTTTTAAAGTGGACTAATTCTTCATCATTTATTGATCGGCTGCCCAGATCTATGTTCATTGTCAAGCCTGATAACGAGTCCCCTAAATTTGCCATTCGTTCTACAATTGCCTGTTCAATCTCGCCTATCGTGGCTTCTGGATCAATAATCAGGCGCATACCGTCGCGGAAACCTTTGAGTTCAACGGTTGGCTGCGATTCGTTCTGCATTTCACTCCTCTTATAGAATAGTAGTCCGAAAACCTAGTTTTCAACTGTCGCTAAAACATAGGGGCCGTCAGGAAGCGCAGCAATTTGAGCATCGGTTCCATGTTTGGCAAGGACGCGCTCAATCCCTTCTGCCGGGGTTCGGATTGGCTGCACGAATAGATCTTTTAGCTGGTCATAAGGTATGCCCTCTGCATAGCAGTATATCTCGGCTTTGTTAGCGGCTTTTGCCAACTCCTCCAATTGCCATTGGTCAATAACAAAGTTCGTGGGGTCGTGAATATCGTGAATAAACTGGTTCAGGTCTTTTGTCTTCAGAATCAAATCAGTAAAGGGTCCGCTTCCAATGCCTTGGCTACACTCCGCAACTAGAATAATGCTTCCATTCTGTTTGACAATTTCGACCGCTGCCAGCATTCCCTTGACTGCTTGGTAAAATGTGGTATCGAGCGGATAGCCTGCACTTGACACAAGGACAGCGTCGACGGGTTCTGGCAATACTACTTTCACCTGTTTTTCGACGAATTTTACGCCTGCCAGATGAGATTCGACGATGTCGCCAGCAAATATACCGGTAAGTCTGCGTTGGTCATCGATTGTAACGTTCACGTTAAAGTCTACGCCAGCCATCAAGGCAACCTCGGTAGCTTCAAGATGGAGCGGGTTGCCTTCAAGAACACCAACTGAGGCCTTTGGGTGTTCAAGGACCTGCGGTCCGTGCAACACTTTCATCGTCTCGATTGAAGCCAGCCCGGGACAGATGGATTTGCGTCCGCCAGAATATCCCGCCATCAGATGCGGTTCAATCAGGGCAGTTGTTACTTTTAAGTCCGATTCCAGATAAGTTCTATCGATATAAACTGGCGCACCACCCTGTGTTAAGCCGAGATATTCGTGCGTTTCGATTTTCTGTGAAAAATGGTTGACTATCCGATAGTTGGTCATGATCTCGGTGCCGACCATTTCTTCGAGTTCTTTTCCCTCGTTAGGGCGGTGGATGCCTGTTGCAATCAGAATCGTGATTTTTTCGCGCGGAATGCCACTGGATTCCAGTGTCTGTAGGATTGGTGGTAGGATAAGTTTGTTGGGGACGGGTCGTGTTACGTCAGAGATGACGACGCAGGCGGAGGTCCGATTCTTCGCCAAGGTGGATAGCGGTGCGGAGTGAATTGGTGACTTAATCGCATCCCACACTGCACGCTCTGGCTGTTGAACTGGGACAGATTTCTGGAGGGTTAGTACACCTGCCAAATTCTGGTCAGGGATATCGACATCCAACAGACCGCGCCCATATTTCATGCCCACTCGCATTAGAATTCACCTCAGTTTGCTGACTTTAAGGTTAGGAGGCTTTATGTATACCCTAGTGTTATAACATTATAAACAAGATGCCGTCCCGAATGCAAGTCTTTTTTGACGTTACAGCTAGGAAAGTACTTTACCCCGTCTCATTCAAGAATCCACACTATGATTGACCTCGTTTTATAAATGATCAAACTTGTACAGAATTTGGCACTTGACGAATTGAGGGGTTATGTGGAATAATTTTAAGTTCCTGTCGAAGATATGGAGGATGATTGTATATGCTAAGAGTTGGAATTAATGGTTTTGGTCGAATTGGACGCAACGCACTGAGGGCTGCATTAAAAAACAGAAACGTAGATCTTGATTTTGTGGCAATTAACGATTTAACAGACCCAGAAACACTTGCGTACCTGCTCAAATATGATTCGGTGCTTGGTGAACTTGATGCCGATGTCCAACCAACAAATAACGGACTTATTGTCAATGGGAAAAAGATACTGGCATTTTCCGAACGAGATCCAGCTGCGCTTCCTTGGAATACTTTAGGAATTGACGTTGTTATTGAATCGACAGGTTTTTTTACGGATGGAAGGGATGCGTCGAGGCATCTGGAGGCGGGCACGAAAAAAGTGGTGATCTCTGCCCCTGCTAAGAACGAGGATATCACCGTCGTGCTGGGTGTTAACGAAGATAAATACGATAAAGAGAAACATCATATTATCTCCAACGCTTCCTGTACGACGAATTGTCTAGCGCCGCTTGCCAAGGTGCTTTTGGACAATTTTGGCATCCATAGTGGTCTGATGACAACTATCCATTCGTATACGAACGATCAGCAAGTGCTGGATCTTCCACACGAGGATATACGTCGGGGCCGCGCAGCTGCGCTTTCGATGATTCCGACGTCCACAGGCGCAGCAAGCGCGATTTCACTGGTCATTCCTGAACTAGAAGGGAAATTTGATGGGATGGCGATTCGGGTTCCAACACCGAACGTATCTATAGTGGATCTCACCGTTGACCTAGAAACGAAAGCGAGTGTAGAGGCAGTTAATGCGGTTGTGAAGAAAGCTGCGGAGGGAGAGCAGCGGGGAATCCTAAGTTATTCGGAGGTTCCACTGGTATCGGTTGACTTCAAGGGTAACCCCCATTCGTCGATCTTTGATGCAGAGTTTACAAGGGTCATTGATGGCGAGTTGGTGAAAGTTCTCTCTTGGTACGATAACGAGTGGGGATACTCAAACCGTTTGGTTGAACTGGCTGCGCGTGTTTTATAAACTGTAGCATGTAACTCAAACTGTCCGTAATTAAAGTGAATCCTGTTTGTCCTAATCGGAGAAAATGCGCACACCAATCATTGTTGGTAATTGGAAGCTCAACAAGACCATCCACGAAGCAGTAGGGCTTGTCAACTCGCTTCAGCGACTGGTTGTGGACGTCGATGATGTCGAGATTGTCGTCGCCCCTGTGTTTACCGGGCTATCCGCAGTGTCACCGGTATTAGCCGGCGGAGATATTCGACTTGCAGCGCAGGATGTCTTTTGGGAGGACAGCGGTGCATTTACTGGTGAAGTGTCACCGGGAATGCTCAAGGATGTTGGCTGCGACTACGTCATCATTGGTCACTCCGAACGTCGGCAATATTTCGGTGAGACAAATGAAAATGTCAACCGCAAGGCGAAGGCAGTGCACCTGCACGGCTTGATGCCGATAATCTGTGCAGGTGAGAGTCTTGAAGAGCGAGAGGCAGGCAAAACGGAAGAAGTGATCAAGGATCACGTTCTCAACGGTATAGCCGGATTATCCGCAGATCAGATCGTGTCTACCGTGATTGCCTATGAACCTGTATGGGCAATTGGGACAGGACGCAATGCGACACCGGATCAAGCCCAAGAGGTGCACGCACTCATTAGATTGCTCTTATCAGAAATTTATTCGGGTGAGGTGGCATCACGGGTGCGGATTCAGTATGGTGGGAGTGTTAAACCGGACAATGCTGCTGCGCTGATCGCGCAGCCCGACGTAGATGGTGCATTGGTCGGTACAGCTAGCTGGGAGGCGGAGTCGTTTGCCCAAATCATCAAAGCTGCTAGCAACATAGGTTCAATTAGTAAGACATAGACAATTACTACGAAAGTGAGGAACTATTATGGGAATCATTGTTGGTTTTATTCTTGTGCTCTTTGTACCTGCCTGTATTTTGCTGCCCATTATTATCCTGTTGCAAGATAGTAAAGGGGAAGGGCTTTCGTCGAGTGCATTTGGTGGAGCAGGTGGCAGCATGCAATCCGTTTTAGGAGGACAGGGTGCCGCAACTTTCCTTTCCAAGGTGACCACGTGGCTCGCTATCGGATTCATGGTCATGGCACTATTTCTGATGCGTTTCTACGGTGAAACAGGGGGCGAATTAAAACCGCTTCAGGAAGCGACCCCAGAGGTTGAAGTAACAATTACACCTCCAGATGAGACAACCGAGGCTGATACTGCTGAAACGGATGGGGCGGGTTCGTCATCTGAGAGTTCTGGCGATGTTGAAGAAGGTGCTGGAAAGTAAAGCGTAATAGGCGAGATTGACACCCGGCAGGTATACTTGAATGGGGCATGAATTTGAGTCTACATGAGTATACCTTCCCTTATGCTTCACTCATCCTGACCTTTGGGAGGCTGAAAAGTGCCCTCCTAGATTAGCGTAAAGTGGATAATTGTTATTTCTTGATACGGCTGGTACACTTAACGCTCCATACTAAATTTTTCTCGTACTGCAAGTCAACCGATGCCCGATCAGTCTATTCTTCAACGAACTTGGAGGGTTCATCCGTTACGTGAGAACTGGACGCGATCAATCTTCCTCTTCCTCTTTCTCCTCCTCCTTTTTTCAGGCATTTACTGGCTTTTCCAGTCGGCTTTTATCACCCTCCTATCCACAATCTTTGTGACCGGATCTTTATATCGCTATT
Organism: Candidatus Poribacteria bacterium; assembly: GCA_965208425.1. Lineage (GTDB taxonomy): Bacteria > Poribacteria > WGA-4E > WGA-4E > PCPOR2b > PCPOR2b. The sequence continues at coordinate 3,360,610 of OZ242335.1, forward strand.
TTGTTCCGTTCCGGTATGAACTTTACGACCATCAACTTGTGGTCACGGCACCACTGTATCGCTTAACGAAATCTTGGGACACCTTTCGCAGCTTCTACGTTGACAAGAACGGTGTGCTATTAAGTCCATTCGCCAAGCCTTCTCGACTGGAAAATTTTCGGGGTGTCTATGTCCGTTTTGGTCCCAACCGATCCGAAGTGCTTGATTTTATTAGAGATAAAATTCCAACTTAATGGCAGATAGCAAATTTACACTTATCCACACTGATTCTCAGACCCAAGCCCGAGTTGGGCAACTACGAACAGCGCACGGTGTTGTTAATACACCTATCTTCATGCCTGTTGGCACACGTGGCACTGTCAAGACATGTACCCCGCACGATCTCGTTGAAATTGGAACAGAGATTATCCTTGGCAATACTTACCATCTTTATCTACGTCCGGGACATCGAATCATCCAACAGGCGGGTGGATTGCACAAATTTATGGCGTGGAAGAAACCCATCCTCACAGACAGCGGTGGGTTTCAAGTCTTCAGTTTAGGACCGCTTCGTACAATCACCGAAGAAGGTGTCGAATTCCGCTCTGAGATTGACGGCTCTAAACACTTTATCAGCCCGGAGCGTTCCATTGAGATCCAAAACGCACTCGGTGCGGACGTTATCATGATATTCGATGAATGCCCGCCATTACCCAGTGATTACGCGTATCTCAAGCAATCGATGGAAATGACGCTCCGCTGGGCAAAACGCTGTAAAAAAGCGCATCGGAACCGCAATCAACAGTTGTTCGGTATTGTACAAGGCGGGATGGAAAAATCGCTGCGAAAGATTAGTGTCGAAAAGACCGTCGAGATTGGCTTCCCCGGCTATGCGATCGGTGGGTTGAGTGTTGGTGAGGAGAAACCCTTGATGTATGATACATTAGCCTATACCGCACCATTGTTGCCGCAAGATGCACCGCATTACCTGATGGGTGTTGGAACACCGGAGGATCTGGTGTACGGTGTAAGTTGTGGCGTGGACATGTTCGATTGCGTAATGCCGACGCGCAACGCACGAAACGGTTCACTCTTTACAACGCTCGGTACGCTTAAAATCCGCAACGCAAAGTACAAGGCAGATTTTACACCGCTCGATCCGAACTGTATCTGCCACACTTGCCAGAATTTTACACGTGCTTATCTGCGACATTTACATCTCGAAAACGAGATTCTCGCACATCGACTGCTCACGCTTCACAATCTGCATTTCTACCTGAGTTTGATGCGAGGAGTCCGGCGGGCGATTTTGGATGGCACATTCGCCCGGCTGAAGGAGGATATCGGCGGGCTGATGCAGTCCGGACAGAAATCAGAGATGAAAGAGCCGGAATCCAAGAAAGATGACAAGAAGAAGGATAACTTGCGTAGGGCGCAAGATGAATCATCCACAAATTCTTCAAATCGCAAACGTAGACAGGCAGCAATATAGCAAACAGGACTTACGCAAATTTAGCACACAAGGGGTAGATTTGATTTCTAACCCCCTAAATCCCTAGCCACCTTATCAGGCGGGAATTGTTCGTCTGGCTTATCGGGAGGGAAACCCTTGTCAGGGGGACTTTGGAAACTCAGGGAGACTTATGAAAGCGCTGCGTAAGTCCTAGCAAAATTACTGTTATGCAAATAAAATCCGAAGGAGATTGAGTATAATGAGGAGAAAACAGTGGGTTGTCGGACTGGCGATTTTTTCGGCCTCAATATTTGTACTACTGTGCTTAAACTATGCCGAAAGCCAGAGTGATTTGGTCAAACGCGGAAAGTACCTCGTTGATGCAGCTGGGGCTTGTGGTCAGTGTCATACACCCCGCAAGGGTGCCGAGATGGATATGAACATGTACCTCGCGGGCCATCCTGCGAATGCACCGTATCCCCAATTCGATATGAGCATGATGCAGCGTGGTATCTTTATGGTCGCCGCCCCAACTCTTGCGGCATTTTCGATGCCATTTGGAACGACGTTTGCCGCAAACCTAACGCCGGATAAAGAGACGGGATTGGGTGAGTGGACGGAAAAGATGTTCGTTGAGACGATGCGAACTGGATACCACCAAGGCGATAGAAACAATCGCAAACTTCTGCCACCAATGCCGATCAAGAATGCCTACGCAAACCTGAGCGACGAAGATCTTAAGGCGATGTGGGCATATCTGAAGACCATCAAGTCTGTCAAGAACGAGGTGCCCACAGCGCTCAATCGCATGGGCAGACCTTTTTAGATTTCGATATCTCCTGATACTCATGAAAGATCTAATTATTATAGGCGGTGGGTTAGCCGGCAGTGAGGCGGCATGGCAAGCGGCTGAACGCGGTATCCAAGTATATCTCTACGAGATGCGTCCATCTGCCGCCACCGGTGCTCATCTCACGTCTAACCTTGCGGAGTTGGTTTGTTCCAACTCACTCGGCTCTGATCTGCCGGATCGTGCCTCTGGTGTTCTTAAGGCAGAATTGCGTCGACTGGGATCGATGCTGCTGGAGTGCGCGTATAAAACGGCTTTGCCCGCAGGCAGTGCGTTGGCGGTAGACCGTGAGGCTTTCGCTCAACTCATAACCACACGAATTTCGGATCATCCCAGGATTGAAGTGGTGCGGGAAGAGGTTACCACCCTCCCTGACGAACCCACCATTGTTGCCTCCGGTCCCCTGACCTCGCCAAGTCTCACAAATGCCATCGCTGCTTTGAGTGGACAGGAACATCTTTACTTTTTCGATGCCATTGCGCCGATTGTGAGCCTAGAATCAATCAATCTGGCGGTCGCTTTCCGTGCTTCACGTTATGGGCGCGGCGAACAGGCAGCGGGCGATTATATCAACTGTCCGATGAGCCGCGATGAATATGATGCCTTCGTCGCTGTGTTAATCGGCGCAGAGCGCATTAAGTTGGAATCTTTCGAGCAGGAGTTAGAGCAGGGCGTCAGGGCGGGTTGGCATCAATTTTTTGAAGGGTGTTTACCTGTTGAAATTTTGGCTGGACGCGGTCAGGAGAGCCTTGCCTACGGTCCAATGCGCCCGGTGGGATTAACCGACCCGCGCACCGGGCGGCGTCCTTACGCGGTCGTACAACTGCGCCAAGATAACCTCGCCGGTACGCTTTATAACATGGTCGGGTTTCAAACGAACCTAAAGTTTCCAGAACAGAAGCGGATATTCCGCATGATCCCCGGACTTGAAAAAGCAGAGTTTGTGCGCTTTGGACAGATGCACCGGAACACCTTTATTGACGCACCAACACTGCTATGTCCCACGCTTCAGTTCCGTAGACGCGAAAATCTCTTTTTTGCCGGGCAGATTACGGGCGTTGAAAGCTACATGGGCAATATCGCAACGGGCTTACTCGCCGGCTGGAATGCTGCACGCCTACTGCATGATCAAGCCCCATTATGCCTACCGATCACTACAATTCTTGGCTCGCTTTGCCACTACGTGACCCACGCGAGTCCCGCTGATTTTCAACCAATGAAGGCAAATTTCGGGATCCTACCCCCTTTGAACACAAGCAAACGGTTGAACAAGCGCAAACGCGCTGCTGCCTATGCAGAACGGGCGTTGGAAGATTTGGAAACTTTTTTGTCGGGGCTTGAAGATACGATTTAACAGAAATCCGCTAGAACTGTCACCAATCGCTAGGTTCTGTTGACATTTCATCACAATCATATAATCAAAAGGGCACACAGACACATAGCCCTTCGTAGGGGTTGGGTCTCCCAACCCTTTGTTCACACATCAGAAATAGCTTCAGATTTCTGTAGGTCGATTTTCCGAAATCGACATCCCCTAGCACATCGCGCGATAGTTTTGGCGCAATCAACCCGGCTTGTTGCACACCACGCTGGATAGTCTGTCGAGATATGATTCTTGACAGACAATCGACTTTTGTACCACGATCTGTTAGATTGTGATCCCAGCTTGCAAACTAACAGTTTGCGCTACACTTGGCAGATTGCCTGATGATTACAGCGTTTGCTGAATGAACAGCTTCAAAATGTCAACACGCCCTAAACAGTAATCTTTGTTATCCAGCCGGAGGTAGCGTCGCAGTAGAGGAAATCATCCCCGAAGGCTGACAGACCGTGCGGCTCCGGTTGGTCCTCTGGAACCTCGATACGATCCAACTCATCGCCACTGTCGAGATCGAGTTTAACGATTACCCGGTCGGAAGTGTGTACGACCCAAATGCCGTCTTCCACTCGCACGCAACCGTGTCCTCGTCCGTACGGCAGCGGAATTGAATGTTGCACAGACCAATCCGAAATGCGCACCTTGTGCATGATCTGATTTTTCAACGTCTCGACCCACATATATCCTTCTTCATAATGATCGTATTCCACACCGTGTGTGCCACCACCATCCGGTATCGGGTATCGACCGAGGCATTCTCCGGTGTGTGGATCTGTTTTGATGATTTCTCCCATCCCCGGCTTAGCATCATTCGATCGCGGTGGACGCCACCGTTCTCCGGGACCGTTTGCCGCTAGCCAGAGTGCTCCATCGCCGTAACACATTCCACTGGTATTGGAGCAATCACTCGGTATATCCCGAATCATCTTGGTTACTCCGTAGTCGGAGGCGTCGCTAATTTCCACCAACGCCACTCGATCGGTGATCTGGTCGGCGACCCAGAGACCCTCATCCGTTACCTGCAAACCGTTCGGCACACCGTAAGGTGCACGAAATAACTTCTCGATTTTTCTACCCATCTGTTTATCCTTCCTTTATATTAAACTCCGATTGTAATAACCGTCCGGAATTATAGCACGATTTCGGAAAAATACAACAATTTTTCCACATAACCTAAAATCGCACTATATATGGGAGGCTCATATAAAAAGAAAGTGCAAAGCACGAAGAGAAACTGAGTTTTGCGGAAAAAACTCGGTTTCTTTGCACTAACTCTTAACATGAACGATATGGGAATCTCGTATGTTCTGATGATTCAGGAAAACGGTTGCGTTTATTGCTAAAACAGGGTAAAATTACCAATACCCTCCGTACTTGATGGAGGAACTCACTCTGGCACAGTGTAGCGAAACCGGCTAGGTTTGACTTACGACGACATAAATCCGATGTTAACTCCCGCTAAAAAAATCGACCTCCCTACAAAAGTCATCTCTAACGAGTTGGTTGCCGAGAACCACTATCTATTGCGGTGTTCGTGTCCCAAAATTGCCGAAAGCGCACTTCCCGGACAATTCATCCATGTTCTCATCCCGCAAGGTGGTGGATTACTGCTTCGGCGTCCGTTTACGATTTACACTGTTGAAGACGATCATATCACAATGCTCTATCAGCTTATTGGTGAGGGGACAAATGTGTTATCGAGCTTGACCCCCGATGATTCAATTCGTGTATTGGGTCCACTTGGAAATACCTTCGAGATTTCACCGGCTCCCAACCCTGCGATAATCGTTGGCGGTGGGGCTGGAATAGCATCGTTGATGTTACTTGCTGTTGCGTTGAGGGATGCCGGTTTACACACGCTCGGTTTGGTGGGGTCGATGAATCGAAAACGTTTACTAAGCGTGGGAGATCTGGAAGTGATCGGGGTTGAGACACACATTGCAACTGATGACGGCAGCGTAGGGTATCACGGTTTTGTCACCGAACTGCTCACGCAGATCCTCGAAACACACGATTTGCAAAATCCTATAATCTATGCCTGTGGTCCCGATGGGATGTTGCGTGCTGTCACAAAAATTGCCATAGACCATCGTATCCCAACACAATTAGCTATGGAAAATCGGATGGGGTGTGCGTTAGGAGTTTGCCTCGGTTGTGTGTGCAAAGTACGGATGCCGGACGGTGGATTTGAATATCAACGAGTATGTACAGAGGGACCTGTGTTCAACGCTGAAAGGATTATCTGGTAGCAGGTAAAGAGAATTTGAAAGGAGATTTAATCATGAAAACATTGACAGGGATGAAATGCGTCGCTTGTCGTCGAGACGCGCCGAAGGTTACTGAGGCAGAAATTACGGAGTATCACCCACAAGTTTCAGACTGGGAGTTGATTGAGCGCGATGAGATTAAACGGTTGGAAAGGCTTTTCCAGTTCGATGGTTTTGCCCAAGCGTTGGCATTCACAAACCGCGTGGGAGAACTTGCAGAAGAGGAAGGTCATCATCCTGCACTCCTAACCGAGTGGGGAAGAGTAACTGTCACATGGTGGACGCACAAAATCCGAGGGCTGCATCGTAACGACTTCATCATGGCGGCAAAAACAGATGCCTTGTATGCGGAATGAGGAAGTGAAAATATGAGTGGCATTCAACCTTCACTTGAAGTTGAGGTCGCTGGTATTCGGATGAAAAACCCCGTCATGACAGCATCGGGGACCTTTGGATACGGCAGCGAATACGTGGATTTCATCGACCTGAACAAGCTGGGTGCGATCGTTGTCAAAGGTATCACTAGTGTACCGTGGGCGGGAAATTCAATGCCGCGAATATTTGAAACGCCGTCGGGGATGCTGAACGCCATTGGGCTGCAAAATGTTGGTGTGGATGGTTTCATCGATAAGAAGCTGCCCTACCTCCGCAATTTCGATGTCCCCGTAATCGTGAACATATGCGGCGAGCAGGTGGAGGAGTATTTGGAGGTTACGGAGAAGTTAGACGCTGCCGACGGGGTTGCTGCAATCGAGCTCAACATCTCCTGTCCAAATCTTCATTGTGGTGGGATGAGTTTTGGTGTTGATCCACAACTGACTAACGAACTCGTTCAGGGTGTTAGAGAGAAAACTACCCTGCCCCTACTCGTTAAGCTCTCGCCAAATGTCACAGATATCGCCGTTATTGCTCGCGCTGCGGAGGACGCCGGAGCTGATGGACTTTCCGTGATTAACACCGCCCTCGGCATGGCGATTGACATCAACACCCGTCGTCCGCAGCTTGCCAACGTCACAGGAGGACTTTCGGGACCTGCAATCAAGCCGATCGCATTGCGTATGGTCTGGCAGGTCTACAATGCCGTCAGCATCCCGATCGTCGGCATGGGCGGGATTATGACCGGCGATGATGCTATTGAGTTTTGTATCGCGGGAGCTGCTGCCGTTGCGGTTGGGACAGCAAATTTTATTAATCCACGTGCTTCGTTGGATGTAGTTGACGGTATCAAGGCATATCTCGAACGGCATGAGATGCAATCGATCACAGAATTAGTGGGCAGTCTTGAAGTCCCATAGTCGAAAAAAACGGACAAATATCGAAACTCTTATCCATATCATCAGTGAGGATTGCCTATGAGACACCTCATCACGCTTGATGACTTATCCAACTTTGAAATTGAACAGCTTTTTCGGCTCGCGGACCAGATGCAGACGCAGCTTGCCACATGGTCTGGATTTTGTAAGGGCAAACTGTTAGCAACGCTTTTTTATGAGCCAAGCACACGAACACGCCTCTCCTTTGAAAGTGCGATAGGACGACTTGATGGACGCGCTCTCGGTTTCGCAGATCCCGACGCTGCTTCTGTTGCAAAGGGCGAAACGATTGCGGACACCGCTCGCATGGTCACTAACTACTCGGACCTGATCGTGGTGCGCCACAGTTGGGCTGGCGCAGCCCATGTTATGGCTCGCTATTCCAACGTTCCGGTAATCAATGGCGGCGATGGCAGCCATACGCATCCCACTCAGGCACTCACAGACCTGTACACAATCCTCCAGCGGAAAGGGCGGATAGAAGGACTGACGGTAGGCATCTGTGGCGATCTGCGATATGGACGGGCAGCGCATTCGCTGGCACTTGGTGTTGCCCGATTTGGCGGCAAACTTCTACATATTTCGCCTGATGGATTTCAGATGCCCGAATGGGTCTCTACTCGCTTAAAACATCTCTATGGTCAGGAACCGGCTGAGACGAATCAGCTCAGTAGCGTAATTGGTGAGCTTGATGTCATCTATGTGAATCGGCTTCAGGAAGAGCGTCTGCCGCCAGAGATCTCTCCGGAAGATGCAAGGGGGAGTTACCTTGTGGATGTGGCAATAATGGATTACGCTAAACCTGATGCAATGATTATGCACCCGCTGCCGCGTGTCAACGAGTTGGCTTATGAGTTAGATGAGGATGCACGTGCTGCGTATTTTGACCAATCTGCAAACGCCGTACCTATTCGGATGGCGTTGCTCGCAAGTTTATTGGGGCTTGAGCAGTTGGTTTTGACGCAACCGCCTACGAGAGAGTTTGTATCGGATCAACAGGCATGTAAGAACCCTAACTGTGTCAGTAATCATGAACGTTACTTGGGTCCTGAGACGGAGATAATCATTGACCAACCTTCTATTTCTGCTTGTGCGTACTGCGGTGCCCTCAAAACGTGATCTGCAAATATGGTAGATTTTAGAATTAATTGGACACTGCAAATCGGCGCAGTTGGAAACAGCGCCTACCAAACCCGGGGAGTGAAAGTGTCTATTTATTTTGATGATTCATTATAAATTCAAGGAGTATCTATGAGCAATCTGAAAATTCGTGACGTGCGTGTCATTGTAACACAGCCGACAGCGAACCTCAATGTGGTAAAAATAGAAACCAATGAGCCGGAATTATACGGCTTGGGCTGCGCTACTTTTACCCAGCGTGCCCTTGTTGTTGAAACTGCTGTCAACGATTACCTCCGTCCGTTTCTCATTGGTAAGGACCCGGCTGATATTGAGGACATTTGGCAGTCGTGCAATGTGTCTGCATACTGGCGGAACGGACCTATCCTCAACAACGCTATTAGCGGGGTAGACCAAGCGTTATGGGACATCAAGGGCAAAGTCGCGGGAATGCCTGTTTACGACCTATTTGGTGGAAAATCGAGGGAGGCTGCCGCCGTATACGTCGTACCGGGCGGCAACGACCTTAAAGAATATGAAGAAAATGTCTGGGCGCTCATTGAAGACGGCTTCCGTCACTTCAAACTTGGGGGCGCAGACCGCCATTTTGGGGATGATACACCCAACAGTGAAAAGCCCATCATCACAGAAAAAGTCTCCGAATCGAGGGGCAGTATCTATGATCCTGCAAAAGCGGTTCGCGGTATTGTGCGTGCTTTTGAACATTTTCGCTCCACCTTTGGCTGGGAGTTCGAGCTCATTTACGATGTCCACGAAAGACTTCCACCTATTCTTGGGCTTGGCTTGGCGAAAGAACTTGAGCCATTTAGGCTCTTTTTCTTAGAGGATCTTTTCGCACCGGAGGACAACGACTACTTCCGACTAGTGCGTGAACAGACCAGTACACCGATTGCTATGGGTGAGTTGTACAACAATCCACACGAAATTATTCCGATGGTCAAAGACCGACTACTAGATTTCATGCGTGTCCACGTATCTCAAATCGGTGGACTAACGCCAGCGCGGAAGCTAGCTGCGCTCTGCGAAGCCTTCAACGTCCGCACTGCTTGGCACGGTCCCACAGATGTCTCTCCCGTTGGTCATGCCGCCCAGTTGATGCTAGACTTGAATGTGTGGAACTTCGGCATCCAAGAGGCTGGTCCCTATCAGACCGACCTCCTGAAGGAGGTGTTTCCCGGAACGCCTGAAGTCCGTAATGGGTATATGTGGGCTAACGGCAAGCCGGGCTTGGGCATTGATATAGATGAGGAGTTAGCGGCGAAGTATCCAATCACAGAACCCGCACGCTCTAACTGGTCGTGGGGCAATGTCAGACTAGCTGATGGAACCATAATTCGCCCGTGATACACAGTCTTTTTTAACACGTAATGCGTAATACGTAAGGGGGCAACGTTTCTTATTACGCATTACGCATCACGCATTATTTCAAATCCAGTAACGGCATCTTCCCAAATAAACAAAGGATAAATCATGTCAGATCGAATTAAAATGGGGTTAATTGGTTGTGGAGGTATGTCCGGTGCCCATATGCGGGGCTATCAAGAGCTTTGGTCGAAGGGGATCAAGTCTTTTGACATCGTTGCTGCCTGCGACATTGATGCTAGCCGCGCAGAGGAACGGGCGACCCAAGCACATGAATTTCAAGGGGGTACAAAGCCGGCGGTTTATACGGAAGTGGAAGAGATGCTCACTAAGCATTCAGACCTCGGCTGTGTGGATATCTGTGCCCTCCACAGCGCACATCATACCCTTGCCGTTACTGCGCTAGAAGCGGGAAAACATGTGATCATCGAAAAACCGCTTGGTATTACCATGCGCGCCTGTAAACTCATCCTCGACGCAGCGGGGCAAAACGGATGCATCCTCTCTGTCGCAGAAAATTATCGTTTAGATCGGCTCCAACGTGCGCGACGGTGGGCGGTGCGTCAAGGTCGGATTGGCGATCCGCGGATGTTTTTTTGGATAGAGGTCAGTGAAGGTCTAGGGAAATGGAGTTGGCGTAACTTCAAGATGGACGCCGGCGGCGGTTGGGTGCTTGATGGCGGTGTCCATTTCACAGATCTCATGCGCTTTATTCTCAATGTGGAGGCGGAAGAGGTCTATGCAATCAATAAGGCTTATGAACCCTATCGCTATGACGACCCGGCAGCGCGACAGGGAGGTTACGATGTTGACGTTGAAGACGCGATGATCTCCGCAATTAAATTTGAGAGAGGTATCTCCGCGCAGTGGACGTGGGTCGGTTCGGGACCGGGGAACGGTATCAGTCGCAGAACCGTTTACGGCAGCGAAGGTAGCTTGGACTTCGAGGCAGGGCTGACGCCCCGCGGCGGCAAAACCATCAGCAACGAAGTTCTTCTCCAAGAATTTCTGGCGCATATTGACGACGATGAGCGCGAATATTACTTCCCAAGTGGTATCGAAGACACCGTCGCCATAGAACTCAAGTATTTTGCCGATGCTATCACCACTGGTGGTAAACCGGAGGTCGATGGGATTGAGGGCATGAAATCCGAAGCAATTTGCATGGCGATCTATGAGTCTGGATGGCACGGTCGCCCGGTGACGTTGGCGGAGATTGAAAGCTGCGAGTTAGAAGGGTATCAGGGTGAGATTAACGAGAAACTAGGAATTGCGTAAAGCGTAAAAGCGTCACAGAGGCTCAGACAGGAGAAAATCATGAATCAACAGATAACATCCCCCGAAGCGTTTTTTGGCTTTCAGCTTGGAACTGATCGGAAGATGGCGCGCTGGAACAAGATTGTGGATTACTTCCATATATTGGGGGGGCAGAGCGACAAGATTCAAGTCATCGATATGGGACCTTCCACCGAGGGGTACCCGTTCTTGTTCGTGGTTATTTCCTCGCCGGAGAATCTGGCGAATTTGGAGCGTCTTCGCGAGGTGAACGCACAAATCAAAGATCCACGTGGGCTATCGGAGGCAGTAATAAGCTCGCTTGTGGGGGAAGGGAAAGCGATTATCCTTCAATCGATGGGGCTTCACGCGACGGAGATTGGCAGTACGCAGATGGTCTCAGAGTTGGCTTATGATCAGATCACGCGGACCGATGAAGAAGCGGGACGTATTCTGGATAACGTTATCTCACTGATGGTGCCGTGCTTCAACCCTGATGGCCAGATCATGGTGACCGACTGGTACAACAGATATGTCGGTACGGAGTACGAAGGCAGTACGCCACCGTGGCTGTATCACAAGTATGCCGGGCATGATAATAACCGCGACGCTTTTATGTTTAACTTGGTCGAGTCCCAATATATGGCGCAAATCATGTATAAAGAGTGGCAGCCCCACGCTTACCAAGACCACCACGAGATGGGCTGCTACGGTGCGCGTCTATGGATTTGTCCCTATTCGGAGCCGCTTCATCCGCACGGCGACCCGTTGATTTGGCGGGAAATAAGTTGGTATGGGGCACACATGGCTTATAAGCTAGAGGAAGCTGGTAAGACCGGTGTTCTCAATGCGTCTTTATTTCCGGCGTGGAGTCATCTTGGGTTTCACTGGATGGGCAACTATCACAATATCGCCAGTATGCTGACGGAATCGGCACACGCCAAGTTAGCGACCCCGATGTACATCCACCGAAGCCAACTGAAAGGCGAAGACGACAGGAAGCAACTGTCAGGTGAAGGCAGTAACACATTAAGGGCCTTCCCCGACTATAAACCTCAGACTAACTTCCCCCACCCGTGGGAAGGCGGTTGGTGGAGAGTTCGTGACATTGTTGAGCAGCAAAAAATCGCGGCGTGGGGATTGCTTGATATGGCGGCACGAAATAAGGACACGATTCTGCGGAATGCGTATCTGAAGGCGAAACGACAGACCGCGCTCGGTGCATCTGGCACACCAATCGCATACCTTATCCGCCCAGACCAACACGACCCGTTGACCGTCGTAAGAACAATTAACAAGCTGTTGGTTCAGGGAATAGGCATCCAGAAATCCACCCAAGTCTTTACTGCCAACGGTTCAAACTACCCTGCAGGAACCTATTGCATCCCTCTTAATCAACCGAAGATGGGGGTCATCAAGACGCTGTTGGGACGGACGCTATACCCGGACGATGCTTGGACACGCCAACCTGATGGGACACCGCAACGACCCTATGATAGCGCAACAGACACTATGGCGGAATTCATGGGAGTTGAGGCCGTGCCGGTCAACGGGAATATCGAAGGGGATTTTGAGGCTGTTATGGCACCTGAACCTCTTATCGGCGAGGTGGTTGGTATTTCACAGGTCGGTTATCTCTTCGATGGCAGGTTAAATGATAGCTTCAAAGTTCTCAATCGGCTGTTTGATCAAGGCGTAGAGGTTACTCGCCTGCACGACAAGGTGGTTGTAGGAGACGAAAAATTTAGGGCGGGTGCCTTTGTGGCTGCCGCTGGATCTGAAGATTTGCTCTCAGAGATGACCCAAGACTGTGGTGGCACCTTCCACGCACTAGAGGGAAAATTAGAATCGGAGCAGCACGAATGTCGGCGAGCACGGATTGGCATGTATCAGCGATACTGGGGTGGTAACATGGATGAGGGTTGGACACGCTTGGTCTTGGAACAGTATGGATTCCCGTACCAGACCTTGAGGGATGACGAGATTAAAAACACCAACTTGAAGGAGCTCATCGATGTTCTGATATTGCCCGATGATTCTACCGACATGATTATCGGTGATGACACAGAAGATCGGCTCAGAGAGAATCCAGCTCCGCTAGAATACCGGAGTGGTATCGGAGAAGAAGGAATCGATGCAATAAAGGAATTTATACAGGGTGGTGGTACGTTGGTTGCGCTTAATCAAGCCTGCAACTTCGCCATCGAGAAGTTAGATTTGCCGGTACAAAACGTCGTCGCAGGTAAGTCAGCCAAGGACTTCTACTGCCCCGGCTCCACCCTGCACGCCAATATCGACACGAGTCACCGGCTCACCTACGGTATGCCCGACGAGACGCTCATCTTCTTCTGGAGTGGTCCCACTTTTCGCGTCAAGCCCTCCTTTTCCAACGAGAAATGTGAGATTCTTGTCCAATATCCGGAAAGGGACATCTTGCAGAGCGGGTGGCTGGTCGGTGAAGAACAGATAGCGGGAAGCGCTGGCATGATCTCCGTGGAGTATGGCAAAGGGGCAGTTATACTTTTCGGGTTCAGACCGCAGCATCGAGCACAGACGCATGGGACCTTTAAGCTGTTTTTCAACGCGCTTGTTGGGTAGATTGGTCATGTTAGGAAATAGCGCAAAGAAACTGGTAAATATGGAGGATTGCATTATGTACTCCAATAAGACAAGGGTTAAACGCGCATATATGAACAGTAAGGATCGTGCAGGGTTGGTGTGCATTCTGCTCATATTCACGCCGTTTATTTTGGTTTCGTGCGGGGAGATACCATTTGAACTGATCAGTGAATCGGAAGAAGAAGCAATAAAGGCTGTCTTGGAAGATCGGTCATTCCGTCAATTTGAACCTGATGTAGACGCTAGTCCGAGAAAAGGGGTTATCTTGGATTTCTTTAATGGAGTTAGCTTCTGGGCGCAGTATGCCGAGGGCAATTACGCACTTAACGAGTGGGAGATTCGCGCAAACGATTATCGCATTGAACGGGCTGCAGACGGTTCGGAGATTAAAATCTACTTCATCAAACCGAGATCGTCGAGAACCCTTCCGAATCGGTGTGAGAATTGTATTGAAACGGCGGGGATCTCTATTTCAATCAGGGATGTTTTCGATAGCAAAAAGATAGCTTTCAAACTGAATGATCCTGAAGATAGCTTGCCCTCACCGTTTCCTGTATTTGAATCGTGGACGAAATTTAGGGAGGATGAGTATTTCGAATGACGCACACGGATTAAGTGTTGGGGCCCATTCCCACGATTTGTATGAAGATTAATTTATTAATTGGGTAATTTGCTATTGACACCAGCGCGGTTGCAAACCGCGCCTACCGTATGTTTCGAGGTGTTTCGAGGAAAATCATGATTACCGATTTAAATACTTACACTTCATTAAAATCGTCTTCTGCTAATTACTCTCGTTGCCATATACTACAAGGAAAATATTTTGGTGGCAACTCAGATTATCTATAGTTTGTTCAAAACTGTCAAACCATCCGTCCCCTCAGGATTCAGTATGAGTATATCCCCTGTCCGCTGCCATGTGCCTGTTTCGACCTCGTCTGCTATGACGGTTGTGTAAGCGGAACCAATCAGAGAGTACGTACCCGGTAGTTGATCCCTTCCGATCAGCACTCCTTGAATACCCTGCACTTGCATCTGTATCCGAATGACAATCTCTATCTCTATGATTCCATCGTTAGCAAACGAATAGGAAATGGTTCCATCATAGCCGGTAACGCCAGCACCGGACCAAAACGCTGCGGTAGCTTGTTCTAGAAGAACACCATCCACAGCCGAACCATCAGCGTCCAAAAAAGTAAAATCTTCATCGTCATAGTCATCGTATTCAGCGACTGCTTCTAGTAAACTGAGTCCCTGATAGCTTTCGAGTGCCCATGTGCCACCCCATTCGTTATCTGCAGGTTCAATTGGGTCAGGACCTATAATTTCAGTAATCAGGTCCTCAAAATTGTCACAGCCGATGACTCCGATGATTGTACAAAGCCCAACAATGCCCAAAAACAAGTTTATACCTATCTGTCTATACATATTTATTTACTTTCCTAGAATGTATTGTGCTGCGTTCATTTTAATCGTAACCATAATACTACCCAAGCACCACCAAAATAGTGAAGGTAATTATCGGAAATTATAGCAAAGGAAAACCAAAATTATCAAGCGATTTTTTCTTTGAGGAAGTTCACTTTTTTCTTGCAATACGCTTGACAGATATTGCGCTATTATGGCATCTAAACATGAAGTAAACTGTGGTTTCGCCCGGCAGCAGTATTATGTGCAACAATGCGACAGACTTACCAACTATTATGGTGAATTAGAGAAATAAATAAACATTACCAATAACTCCGACCGTCGCGAAGTTTCCAAAGTCCCCCTGATAAGGGGGATTTAGGGGGTTGGGAGTGTGTTGGGAGTGTCTAAGTAATTCTAAAATCTACCATAAATTAAAAAATGCTTAGTAATGTAGGAGGCTATGAATGAACGGGATTAGAAAGTTTCGAACGAGAATTTTCACAATAGTGATGTTAATAGTCTGTTCAATTGGGGTAGTTGGCGTGGGCATAGCATCTGCCCAAGTCGTTGATATACCTGACCCGAACCTCCGGGCCGTGGTCGAGGAAGCACTCGGCAAGGCAGCCGGTGCAACAATTACTATGCCGGAGATGGAAAATTTGACGCATATCTTCGCATCTAGGTCCGAGATAGGTGATTTGACCGGACTTGAAACCGCAACCAACTTAGAGACGCTGTTTCTTTCCGATAACATAATATCCGATATATCGCCGTTGGCCCCCTTGACCAATTTGAAAGACCTATGGTTGGATGATAACTCCATTGTGGATATATCGCCGTTGGCAGGCTTGACCAATCTTGAAGACCTATGGCTCGCCTCCAACCCGATTACGGACATATCAGTGCTGATGAATTTGACGAACCTAACAGATTTATATCTGACCGGCAATTCTGTTACCGATATATCGGCGTTGGCGGGATTGACAAACCTGAAAGATCTGGCTCTTGGCTTCAACGCCATCACTGACATATCGCCTTTAGCGGGTTTGACCAATTTGGAAGACCTGTATCTTGGCTGGAATGCTATTAGCGACGTATCGGCTTTAGCGGCTCTAACGAACTTGACAGATCTGAACCTTAGTAACAACGCGGTCACAGATATATCCTCTTTAGTGGGCTTGACGAATCTGCGAGAGCTATGGCTTGAAAACAACGCGATAGCTAATCTGTCGCCATTGGTAGAAAACATGGGATTTGGTCGTGGAGATAAGCTGGTCGTTGATGGCAATCCGCTAAACGGGGATTCCATCGACGCACATATTCCAGCACTTGAGAATCGAGGGGTTCGTGTGGGAAGTACACATCTTTTCTTTCCGCATATCGATGAGGTCCGCGCTGGCGAAATATTTAAACTCGATCTTCATTTAGATGGTTTGGTGCTGTTTGACGGTTGGGGACTTGATATTGCGTTCACCTCCGGCGTACTCCGTGCGCTTCAAGTCGATGCGAGCACCGACTTTTTTCCTGAAGATGCTTGTAGTGCATCTGTCTTTCAGCCGGGTATCATCGACAATGCGGCAGGCACAATCACGGGCATCGATCTGGAATTGGCTGCGGACTGCTTCCAATTCGGTGACGTGCTATTGTCCGTAACCTTTCAAGCAAAGGCGGCTGGAACAGCGGAGTTAAGCCTCCACAACGTCGCGATCCGCACACTTTTCGGTCTGGATGCTGATATTGGAATTCACGCTCTTGAGATTGTCATTGAATCGGATTATGATCTTAATGGGGATGGGCTGGTAAATATCTTTGATCTGGTTCTGGTCGGTCAGAACTTTGGTCAAGTTCACCCCCAGGCGGATATCAACGACGACGGAGTCGTGAATATTTTCGACCTCATCATCATTGCTCAACAGTTAAGGGGAGCACCGGCTCCGTTAGCCCCCAGCGGGTTTGCATTGAAAACGTCAGGGATTGACTCCGCAACGATTCAGCAGTGGATCAATATGGCGCATGCTGCAGATGATGATTCGTTGGTTTTCCGGCAAGGTCTCGCCAATCTTAACGAACTGCGCGCTGCCTTACAACGGCTCTCTGCGTCTAATACACCTCACAGAACGGCGCTACTCGTAAATTACCCCAATCCATTCAACCCTGAGACATGGATTCCCTATCACCTTGCTCGCGCGGCGGAGGTTCAACTTATGATTTACGACTCCCAAGGTCTGACGGTACGTCAATTCGATTTAGGGTATCAGTTGGCAGGTTATTACACAGATAGGACAAGTGCGGCGTATTGGGATGGGCGTAACGAAAGTGGTGAATCTGTGGCAAGTGGTATTTACTTCTATCAGTTACAGGCGGACGATTTTTATGCAATGCGGAAGATGGTCATCCTAAAATAGTATCAAATGACCTGATGATGGTTGGAATGCCGATGTTCATTGGCTTCCAGCCATCACGCATGAGCGGGTTGGCTTGGCTTGGTGAGCATATTCTTCGAGAAATTGATGCGTTTGGATATACGCATAACCCAGTATAGCAAAAAGGCTATCGGGTGTCAAATCCCTCTTCAAGTCACCGTTGGTGCGATTTTATCATTGTTTGCCTCCTGTCGGTTTGGAACTGGCTAGGGTGGTGGTATCTTTGCAGCGTTGTGATTCGGTTGCTAAGTTAGCGTTGATGTCCTTGAGTAGATGTTGGGGTATCAGGTCAAGATATTGAGAGATGACGCGTTTGGAGAGCCGGGTAATCTGCGAGATTTTGTCAATATCGTCAGTGGCGGTGCGAACGGTCTTGACAATTTCATAATCGCGAATGTATCGGTCAACGGCTTCTTTGGAGTGTTTGGTCTTTGCAGCAATAGTGGGGGTGAGATGTCCTTGTAGATAGAGGGTAACAATCTCTTTCTTATGGGTAATGGCACCCGATAAGTCATGGATATTGCCGCGTGTAGGCAAGAGTTTACCACTCGTTTTTTGCCATTCATTGACATAATCGCTGACCACAGCATCACAGACATTGAGCAATACAGCCAAGTCGAGTTGTGTCAATAATGCGCCTTGGTCATAGGCTTGATAACACCAACGGACCAATCGATTAATTCGTAGTTGACGAGCGGTCAATCCATTGCGAAAGGATTCAATATCCTCATCAGCGAGGTAGGTCAGAATAACCGGCTTCATACGGGTTTTAGCGATGGACTTTCCCTTTTGTGGATATTCATCAATAGGCACAGCCATCCAGACGAGTTGTCCATAACTGAGCATTCGCTCATTAGGTATCTGCTCCCCTGTGGCAAGTTTCTCAAGGGGTAAGGTAATCACAAAATAGTCCTCAACGGTTTTGACAATGTCATCGACAATCGCAGCGGCAGTGACTTCGCCTTTGTCGTACCCGTAAGAATTGATAAAGCGATGAATCAGCAACTGGCGCAGTGACTTGTCATTGATGCGTCTGAATTTCTTCTCGTTGACTTCGGTTCGGGTCAATGTTTTGCCCATCAATTGTCCCCCTTTTTCGCATCAACTGGTTCCGGGTGAAGCAGTTGAGTCATTCGCTCGGTTTGTTGATACTCATTGTATAGCAACAGATACTCCCGAATCAGCCGGTCCGATAGATGGCTTATCAGCCGTATCTGTCCCTTGGCAAAGCCTTGACTATGGAGGCTGGCTACCTGTGTAAAGTCACTCAGGTATCGCCAGATCGCTCGCTCGGTGTGGTTAGTCTTTTGCTCTATTTTGGTGAACTGATACCCTTTGAAGTAGAGTTCGAGAATCTGAGTCTTATGAGAAACGCCAGGGCCCATGTCGTGTTTGGCACCCCGGGTCATCACAAAATAACCGTCCTGTTTCAACTGGCGAATATCGCGTTTGACCGTGGCTGGACTGGTCGTTAAGAGTACCGCTAAATCTTCATAGCTGAGTAGGGCATCTTGGTCATAGGCTTGTTTGGTTAAGCGGAGGATCCGATGCCGTCTCAGACCTGAAAGTCCGTAATTGGCTAACACCTCAACGTCGGCTTGCATATCATTGAGAGTGAGTCGGCAGGATACCTTTTTCGCTAAGGCGATGTGTTTACCGGCTGGTTCGTCGGCTGCGACTACCTCGTAGCAGATTTGACCCGATGTCAGTTCAATTTCGGCGTGTTGGGCAAAGTAGGAAGCAATCTGTTTGTAGTAGGCTTCGGCAATGATAGGCATTAGATTAAAGTCTGATGATATTTTCTGAATAATCGCTGCACGGGCAGTCTTGGATTGTAGGCGGTTGACACCGTAGGCTCTATCGGTTTGTGGCTTCATATAGACCTCCATCAGTCGAGTGCAGTTGATGGCAATGCCATCTCCTTGTAGTTTAACTCATGGGGTCATTTGATACAAACTATAAATAATTTATGTACCATGTAGGGCTCCGCTAGAAAGAATAATAGCAGTGACAAGATCGGAGCGTGCGAAAGGGCACCAAGACAGCATTTGCCCTATCTCACGTTCCGTCCTAACATCTGTATTCCTTTTGCACTAGGTAAACCTACGCACCTCTGAGGGGTTGTAGGTAATGTCTTTGAGCCTCACGCACTCAATTCCCATCTTCCCCCAACGTGGTTCGTCCTGTACGGTGCGGCGGTTCGTAGATTGCCAACTCCTCCGGTGTTGGGTCAGGGATTGGACATTCTGCATGTGGTGAACCCCAGGACAAGAAACCCGGTGAACACTTGAACAAGATCGAGCGGCGTTCCCGGTCCGTAGGCTGCCAAGGAAGCGTGCCGTGCACCAATGCTTCGTTGAAGATAACGACCGAACCCGGTCCCGCAACGACCTGTTGAATACACCCCATCCCATCCTCTGTAGACAACACTTGTTGAGGTGGGCGATAATTTGATTTGTGGCTGCCCGGCACACATGCAAAGCCACCATCTCCTTCGCGAACCTCCGTCAGCTGCCACGCTGCGACACAGAGACCGCACTGCATCCGTCCATGCTCAAATCGGTGGTATTGGCTTGGATCGAAGGTCATCCCGCCGTGTAGCCAGTGTCCCTCCGTTCCCTTGACCATCTGAATCATCCCCGGCCCATGATCCAACCGAAACCCATCTCCCAATATCTCATTAAAGATGTCAATAACCCGTGGATGCGTCAGCATCCGTCGAAACGGCTCACACCATGGTCGGTCAAAGGTCAAAGGGTTTTGATGGAATTCCCCGCGCCCTGTAGCACCTTCCAAATGTTTAGATCCGTGGGATAAGCCGGGATCACGATTGGCGATAAGATGTGTGTGACGGTCCACCGCTTCGTTCGCCAGTGTGACTTCGTCCGGTGTAAGCACATCCTCAATCACTACGTAACCCCAAAGATCGAACAGAAATTTTTCGTTATCGGTCATGTCAACTTTCCTTTCTTTTCGTAATTAAGCTATGGACATGGTACGGTAAGAACGCTATAATTAGGATAATACGTAATGCGTAATACGTAAACATAATTTTGAAGGAGAAATTAATCATGAGTGGAAAATTTATCCCTGCAGCAGAGGCAGATCGTGAACAACTAGACTGGGGAGCTTTGGCGTGGTTGAGTCGCCCCGAAACAACGGGCGCGAAAGATTTAGTCGTCATTGAGGTGAACCTATCGCCCGGCGGTGGTCATAACTTCCACAAGCATCCAGAACAGGAAGAGGTAATTTACGTCATTGAAGGGACTGTGGAGCAGTGGCTGCGTGACGAACAACGGATGCTCAACTCAGGAGACTCGGTGTTTATTCCCGCGGACGTAGTACACGCCTCGTTCAACACCTCGTCCGCTCAGGCGAAGTTGCTTGCGATCTTGGGGCCATGTGTTAGTGATGAAGGCTACCAGTTAGTTGATGTTGCCGACGAAGCACCGTGGAATTCCCTTCGTTAAAGTGGATCAAAGCGGATTTTCGCAAATTTGGAAAAGGACGTTTAGCCTATCGATCCAAACCCGTAGCTCAAGATCTATATCTCAACACAGAATTGTCGATTTTGGAAAATCGACCTACAGAATGCTTTCCTTAGTTGGGTTTCACTCGACCTACTTATAGGTGAGCACTGTTAAAAGTCGGCTACCTTATTGTGTGTGATAGGAATACGCTTTTAACCGTTCAACCCAACCTGCACTACTTTGTGGTATGTCTACTCAACTGTGACGCTTTTTGCGAGGTTTCGGGGCTGGTCAACATCGCACCCCCGATGCACAGCGGTATAGTAGGCGATCAGTTGGAGCGGGATGGCAACAAGTAGGGGCGAAAGCTCCTCAACAATATCCGGAATGTAGAGCACTTCTTGTGCATACTCTTGGATCTCTGTATTGCCCTCAGTTGCAATGGCGATGACAATCCCGTCACGCGCTCGGATCTCTTGGATTGCGCTCACAATTTTGGGGTAGATGCTGCTATTGGTAGCAACGCACACAACCGGAACTTCGTCGTTAATCAGGGCGATGGGACCGTGTTTTAATTCGCCTGCTGGATGCCCTGCTGCGTGAATATATGAGATTTCCTTGAGTTTGAGTGCCCCTTCCAAGGCGTTGGGATAGTTGTAGCTGCGTCCGATAAACATGAATGCGCCTACATCACTGTATTTTTCGGCACAGGTGCAAATCTGCTGCCGCTGAATGGCTCTTTCCATAAGGGAGGGTGCCTTTTTAAGCGTCTGGAGGAACTCCCGTATATCTCCCGATGTTAATGTTCCCTTCAATTTGCCTAGGTGCATTGCAAGCAATCCAAGCACGGCGATCTGTGCCGTATAGGCTTTGGTGGAAGCGACGCCAATCTCCAGTCCGGCGTGAAGTTCAATGACCGCATCTGCCTCCCGCGCGATGGTGCTGTTAATCGCATTGCACAAGGCTAACACGCGCATAAACTTGCTCTTTGCCTTACGTAGCCCTTCAAGCGTATCAGCGGTTTCACCGGATTGCGATATAGCGATTACCAGCGTATCTCCCTCCAAAACTGGGTTGCGATAGCGGAACTCTGAGGAAATGTCCACTTCGGTGTGGAGGTAGGCGTACTGCTCTAGCAGATACTTGCCGATCAGTCCAGCGTGCCATGATGTACCGCACGCTTGGATGACGATTCGATTCACACGGGCGAGAAACTCATCGCTCAATCCCAATTCCCCGAAATCAACCTCCATCTCATCGGTGACATAGATATTGTGCAAACGTCGTAAGACATTGGGTTGTTCGTGGATCTCCTTGAGCATGAAGTGTGGATGGTCACCCTTATCGGCAACATCAGGATTTAAGCCGATTTGATGGATTCGGGGTTCTACCCGCTCACCATCCATAGTTTGAACTTCCACCTGTTCTCGCGTAAGTACCGCAATCTGATCGTCTTCCAGATAGACCATCCGCTGGGTGTGCGGCAACAACGCCGGCACATCCGAAGCGACGAAGTTCTCCTGCTCCCCAAGCCCCAAAATGAGTGGACTGCCGCGTCGTGCAGCCACGATACAATCCGGGAATCGTTGGTGAATAAAAGCGGCTGAATATGTACCTTCGACTTGCTGGAGCGCATTGCAAACGGCATCGCCAAGATCGCCTTCCAATGCTTCCTCAACGAGGTGCGCTAACACTTCTGTATCCGTATCCGATTCAAAGAGATGTCCTCGCGCTTGCAGCTCCCGCTTAAGTGGGAGATAGTTTTCGATGATTCCGTTATGCACGACTGCCAACGTTTTGTCCTCGTTGGTGTGTGGATGGGCATTTCGTTCGTTCGGTTCCCCGTGTGTTGCCCATCGGGTATGACCGATACCGGTTGCACCTC
This sequence comes from Candidatus Poribacteria bacterium, assembly GCA_965208425.1. Taxonomy (GTDB): domain Bacteria; phylum Poribacteria; class WGA-4E; order WGA-4E; family PCPOR2b; genus PCPOR2b. The sequence continues at coordinate 3,383,434 of OZ242335.1, forward strand.
GCATCGGACTTTGACGGAGGCACTCGTCCAATTCACGTAATTTGCCCGCACGTTTCCGCAGCTCTAGCTCCCCGTCGCTTATGACAGCCATACCCGCTGAATCATATCCCCTGTACTGAAGTCGTTCCAACCCCGTCCACAAGACAGAGTCCGCGTATTTATCTCCGATATATCCGACAATGCCACACATAGCTATTCCTTTCTCAATTTCTCTATCGAGGGTATGTTGGGTTGGGGAAGGGGTGAAAACGGAGTATTTTTCCGTTATGAGATGGATTCATGAAACTTCGGATGGTTGCTCAATACGCTTACCAGTGTTTGCGCGAGTTTTTCGGGATGGTGTCGGATCACGGTTTGCGGTCCACCACTATCGATCACTTCGGTAGTATCCCGAATCAGTTCCGCCTCTACGATCTGCATGTCACCGAGATTATCCCGTTCCACACTATAGAATATTTGCACGTTGGACGGTCCTGCCATCTGCTTCGTCTCATTGGTAAGTTGAGAAATATGTTCTGTTCGATATAACACGGAATCCATCGTTTTTCCTTCAGCGAAATCTTCGACCTGTATAGTGTCGAGCATGGAGAGCACTTCCTCCGTGTACATCTTAATCTGTGCGAATTTTCCTGACAGTTCTTTCTGCCTATATCTCTCGATGATTTTTTCCGGTGCCGGTTGATTGTTGACGATAACAGAGTCTAACGACATTCCGGGGGCGTGGGACAGGATCGCTTCGACGTGGTCGGTAACCGAGTATCCATCCGTTTCGCCGGGCTGCGACATCACATTACAGATATAGATTTTCATCGCATCTGATGATTGAATGGTCTCGGCGATTTTCTTAATCACAAGGTTGGGCATAATACTCGTATATAAACTTCCCGGACCAATAATGATGGCGTCTGCATTGGCGATTGCCTCCACAGCCTCCGTATGTGCAGCACACTCATAAGGTTCATCGTGATGCTGTTTGCCATTCTCCCGCGGTTTCAGAAAAACGCGTTGAATAGGCTCTCGATTGGAGCGCTCTGGGATGTTGGACTCACCGGATACAATATCACCACCGACCAGTTCAGCACACAGTATGGTACCATCGAGACTGACCGGTATAATCCTCCCACGTGTGGAGAGCAGTTTAGAAGCCTCTTGGATAGCTTTTGGGAAGTTTCCGTTATTTAATTCGGTTAGCGCAATGAGAAGCAAATTTCCAACCGTATGGCCGCCGAGATCGCCATCGCTCGAAAAGCGATATTCAAAAAGTTTAGCTAGCAGCTCATCGTCATTGGATAGAGAGACTAGTAACTTACGAATATCACCCGGTGGGATCACGTCGAACTCTTCCACTAGTCGTCCAGAACTGCCACCGTCATCCGACACAGAAACGATCGCCGCTAGACTATCTATATCAATAATCTCTGACCCAGCACGTCTATTGCTTGTGTGTTGCTTTATGCCACTCAACAAAGATGATAAGCCGGTGCCACCGCCTATGCAGACTAGTTTGAGTGCATCTGTCATGATAAACCTCCATCAATACAGCACAACGGTAATCTATTAAAATTGACGCTGCGAGGACGTTTGCGTTTCAAGAAAAATTGCCATTAGCAAGACTCGTCACGTCCCTAGAAAAGTTTAGGTTCTGTTGACATTTGAAAATTGAGCCGGTATTAATGCGCCTGATGCCGTATTTTGGGCAACCACGAGGGTTGCCCCTACATTGGATTAGCTTTTGTAGGGGTTAGACATTTATTGACAAATGGTGGAACCATTTCACCTAAATGTCAATACGCCCTAGTAACTAGTTGGAGATACGTTGCATCAAGGATTTCAGTGTGTCAAGCGTCGAATTACAAAGTTTCTGTGCCTCTTCGAGGGTCAACGCTTCGCTAAAAACACGAATGACCGGCTCCGTGCCAGACTTCCGAATATTGACCCATCGGTCTTCCCAAACCCGTTTCACTCCATCTACCAGATCAAGTGTCTCCTCCGTATAGGTTTCAATCGCAAGTTGAAGCACCGCATCAGCGATATCTTGGGAGGGCACTTCCAGTTTCTCCTTAAAGATAGCATAACTTGGGATAGCAGCAATCACCTCTGAAATTGTCGATGCGCTTGATTCCGCGAGAAGTTGAACAATTGCAGCTATCGATGCCATCCCGTCGGTCGTATATTGGAGTTCTGGATAAATCACCCCTCCCGTTCCCTCACCACCAATGACTGCACCTGTTTCTCGCATTTTCTCAACGACGTATCCGACTCCTACCGGCGTCCGGTGCAATTTTACGTTGTGTCGCTCCGCCACGTCATCCAACATGCGACTGGTTGATACGGTTGCGACGATATCGCCTTTTCGCCTATTGAGCAGAAAATCCGCTGCAAGAGCGAAGGTGTATTCGCTGCTCAGCGGGGTGCCTTCCTCTGTGACAAGCACTAGTCGGTCCGCATCGCCATCGTGTGCGAGACCGAGATCTGCGCCTTCTGATTTGACAACCTCGCAGAGTCGCTCTAATGCATCGGGCGTTGGTTCCGCCGGACGAGGAAAATAGCCATCGGGGACACAGCTCAATTCAATTACTTCACAGCCTAGTTCTGTCAGCAAGCGAGGACTGATCACGCTTCCCGCACCGTTACCACAGTCGATGACCACCTTTAGTCGATGCGATCTAATTTTATCGTGCCCTACCCAATCACAACTGAGTACGCCGTGGATATGTTGGTCAATAGCAGTATCAATTACTGTAACTTCGCCCTGTTTATCCCACGTTGTCAGCTGAAACGCTCCCGACTCGTAAATCTCCATGAGCCGTGTGCGTTCTACCTCAGTCAGAAGTCTACCAGATTCAGCAGCAAATTCGATGCCATTCCAATTAATCGGGTTGTGGCTCGCCGTAATCACTAGACTTCCGCCGGCATTCAGCATTTTTGACTTAAATAAAACTGTTGGTGTTGGACAAACCCCCACATCGATTACGTTACAGCCTGTAGCGATGAGTCCAGCGAGGAGGGCATGATGTACCATCGGTCCCGATGTTCTTGTATCTCTCCCAACCACGACGGTCTGTCCCTTAATTAACGTGCCAAATGCAGCTGCAAAGCGGGTCAATTGGCTAGGATCTAATGCGCTACCGACTATTCCCCTGACCCCTGAGACACTGATAATCAGATTTTCATGAGATTGCGCTTCGTCCAATCTAGAGACTCCTTTTGTTCAAGAATTCAGACTCGATTCCACCGTGCTAGTGCTACACAACAGGACCCGATCAGTATCTGCCAAGTGCAAACAGTGTGCCATGGTGGATAAACAACCCGGTATGATGGGACCGGCGTTAGTTCGTATAAGTGTGGTGTTCTGAACACATCCATCTCAAGTAGGTGACACACTGCCATCAGAGGGTTGAGATGCAGAAATGGTGGAATGATGGGTTCGAGATTTTCCAGATAACGGTCTAAGGAGGACAGCAGAAACACGCCACCGATTAGGAGAGCCCACCCTAAGTATGTAACCAGTGTTGCAAATATTTGATGGCGCAATACGCTCCACCAAAATCCGCCGACTAAGGCGCCCAAAATAGTATAAATTGCAAAAATCAAGTGCGCTTGAATCACCTCACGATGGGTGATGTTGCTGGTTGATGGCAGGAGAATTGTAAAGACGATGGACGTGAGTGCAAGGAAGCAAAAGAGATGGACTTGGCTTCCAAATATAATGTTCAGCCAGACCCATCGAAGACGCATACGGCTCAATTGCAAGACATTTGTCGATAGGGAAGGTGCGAAATGGTGAGTCAGGGCGCTACACGCTATATATGGGGAGATAATCAGGATAAGCAGGGCTTCTGACAGGAGGATGAGATCCGCGTACTGTCCTAGCTTGGCGCGAAACAGAAGCTGGCAGATGACGAGCAACAGACCGCCCAACACAACGATAGCAAAACAGGTTTTGCTGAAATTCCACCGATGGCTTATGACTTGACTGAAGATTGGATTTTCAAAGCGGGGTAGTTGACGCATTTCATTGCCTAACGTCTCTGGCTAGATTGTTCTTGCAACGCGTCCTGAATTTGCAATACTGTATGTGCGACGCCGTAGAGGCCTGGATGAAGCTCTAGCGCTTGCTGAAATGCCTCTAGTGCTTCACGAAGATTGCCAAGCCGAAGATAGCATTGTCCCATTCCAGCAAACGCACCAAAATGGACAGGATTGAGGTCAGTCACCTTTTTGCAATCATCGATAGATTGTTCCCACTCTTCGAGCATAAAATATGCGATTGCCCTCTGGTTATATCCTTCAGCGAATTTGGGTGCGATTTCAGTTACTTCTGTCAAGAGGTCAATAGCTTCTGCATACTGTTCATTCTTGATATATCCCGCACCTTTTTGAAGCATTTCATCGATGACTTTATCGCCGGAGCGAAACCAGATTGTCCACAACGCCTGCTCTGCATTGGAGCGCATATCTGGATCACTGTGTTTGAGTGCTTTTACTAACGGGGTGACTACTTCTTGACCGCCAATGATACCGAGTGCATAAGCCGCTGCATGTCGTGTTGGAGCAACTTCATCCGTTAGGTAATCAATAAGGTTTTCTTGTGTATAATTTTGTAGTAGAAGCTGTTTCAGTTTTTCTCTTTGCCCTTGGGCGGGATAGCGAACGAGTAGTTTTGCCAGTTCCGAAAACCCATTGCGTTTTGCCATGAACGAACCCTCAATTGGCTGGATTTTTTGCTATGTATAATTTTTTTCATCTTATCATACGACAACCATAATAACAAGATAAAAGTTAGTAGAATTAGGATTCTTAGTGCGAATTTCTGCTAATTGAGGGATTCCTATTAGGGCGTGTTGACATTTTGCAGTAGTTGTAGTGAACAACAATCCTCCGTTCCATCTGTTCTAAACCACCGGCGTAATCGTCAATCCGTTGTGCTTGTGTAGGTCGAGATTCATATCTCGACACCGCACTGTCGATTTTGGATGAAGATTAAAAAAAACGGTAATTTGCTGTCGACAGCAGGCGCGGTTGCAAACCGCGCCTGCTGTATGTTTCAAGGAAAATCGGGATTACCGATTTAAATACTTAAACTTCATGAAAATTGACCGACAATAGGGCAACTACGAGGGTTGCCCCTACAAAGAATCCGCCTAATGTAGGGGCAGGTCCCCGATAATTAGTTTACCCCGATTTATCGGGGAGATCCAAAGCAACTTGTGCCCTGATGGATCGGGATTTCGCTACACTCAACCTGCCCATCGAAGATTCTCAGAGCAGAGATCAATTACTTTCTCAAATGTCAACAGAATCTAGACACAAGAGGTCTTGTGCAATCTATCTATTTGCGATATAATGGGGTACACGTTCCGAAAAGATGTAAAGCAGGGAGTGATATTGGATGATAGTTTTGAAGCTCATACATACCATATAAGGAGATTTTACTATGGCACAGCAGTCCTCGGGAAACACAGTTTCTATCGGTTATGATGACACACCAATGATTCCGGGTTCAGAGTGGCGGGTACATGATGGAACTCGTCCTCAACCACGAGTAATTACTGCTGGTACTGGAAGTTCACAAGCAGCACAGGGCCAACCACCATCGGATGCGATCATCCTGTTTGATGGAAGCGATCTTTCAAAATGGATAGGGCGTGACGGGGCAGCTGAATGGAAGGTTGAACAGGGTTATATGGAAGTCACTCGCACCGGCAATATTGAGACCAAAGAGCACTTCGGTGACTGCCAACTACACCTCGAATGGGCTGCGCCAGTAGAAGTTCAGGGAGACAGTCAAGGTCGTGGAAACAGTGGCGTGTTTCTGATGGGTAACTACGAGGTTCAAGTGCTTGATGGCTACGACAACCCGACCTACGCAGATGGAATAACCGCGTCCATTTATGGACAGTACCCGCCGCTAGTGAACGCCTGCCGCAAGCCCGGTGAATGGCAGACATACGATATTTTCTTTACCGCGCCGCGCTTTGGCGGACAGAAATTGATCAGTCCGGCATACATCACTGTTGTCCACAATGGCGTATTGGTGCAAAATCACCGAGCAGCTATGGGGCCGACAGGTCACAGACAGGCTCCTTCCTACGATGAACCGCATCCCGCTCAGGGGCCGATTATGCTCCAAGACCACGGCGATCTTGTCCGATATCGTAATATCTGGATTCGTACTCTTTAGTGGATCACAATATCCCTCCAAGTTTTACGGTTATGCTCCAACGTATTCGACGAATCCTTTTTTGCACATGTGCGGTCTTTCTGACTGTGTTTGTTTTGGCAGAGGTTAACTATCCCCGGCTCTCACCTCAAGCCCAATTGGCGATTTTTGCCATGTTGGGCTTAGTCCTTGTTTTTCTCAAATATCCCATCCACCGTCGGTTTGCAGATTGCATCACTTTCCAGATCTTGGACTTCGTTTTCGCCCTCGCCGTAGTGATCTGCTTCGGTTATATTCTCATTCAAACAGAACCTATGTTCAAACGGTTTTGGATTGACGGTCAACAGCTTGGAGATCGCGCAGGAATGGGAACTACTACAGATTACGTCATCGGGTTATTAGGATTGCTTCTCGTCTTGGAGGGAACCCGCCGCGCTATCGGCTTGACCCTTTGCCTCCTCTCACTGGCTTTCTTGGGGTATGCCGCTTTCGGTCAGTCAATGCCTGATTGGCTGTTTCCGCATAGGGGTTATTCATGGGAGCGTATTGTCAGCCAAACTTTTTTACATAGCCAAGGGGTGTTTGGCATTGCCCTGAAAGTGATGTTTACCTACGTGTTCCTGTTTGTTCTATTCGGCGCGTTGCTGGAGAAAACGGGGGCCACCGGCTACATTATCAATTTCGCTAGGCGTCTGTTTCGTTCAAGCGTCGGAGGTCCGGCGAAGGTCGCTGTCGTCAGCAGTGGAGCGATGGGTTCGCTTTCTGGTAGTGCTGTCGCCAATACTGCTACCACCGGCACGTTCACGATCCCGATGATGCGAAGTTCCGGTTTCAAGCCGACGGTTGCCGGCGGCATAGAAGCTGCAGCGAGTTCGGGCGGTGCACTGGTTCCACCGATTATGGGTGCCGGTGCTTACATGATGCTGGAGATTGTCGAGCCGGCCGTGACCTATCTGCAGATCATCAAAGCTGCACTGATTCCTGCGATTCTTTATTACACGGCACTTCTCCTGATTGTCCACTTCTACGCCAAACGTGTGGGTGCATCAACCGAAGTTCCCCAAGAAAACGTAACCGAAACATCTCCGTCGAAGACAGGAATAGAAGGATTAGTCTTTTTGGTTGCGTTTATCACACTTATCCTCTTTCTCCTCCTCGGTTATACGCCGTTCCGAGCGGTCAGTCTTAGCTTGCTCCTCATCTTGATACTGATAGGTATTCGCGGCGTATGGGAGATTATCAAACAGGTTATCCACAGTGACACTTCATCAAGCGGGGCATCAATTAGGCAAACACCCCTAATTTTTACTAGACAGCTCTGGATTGGGATTTGTCGAATGGTCGAATCAATGGACCAAGCCGCACATGCAGGTGTCTCGCTGATTGCGGCAGCTTCTTGTGTGGGATTAATTCTCGGCGTGGTCACTTTAACGGGAATTGGTGCGAAATTACCGGGAGCCCTTTTACCACTTGCCGAAAACAGTCGCCTCCTCGCGCTTGCCCTATTGATGATTTCAACAATTATCCTTGGGATGGGATTGCCGTCATCGGTTTGCTACCTCCTCATGGCGACATTGGTCGGACCCGTGTTGAGCGAATTGGGATTGGTTCCGCTCGCTGCCCATCTCTTCATCTTTTATTTTGGCATGATGGCGATGGTGACACCTCCGGTCGCTTTGGCGGCGTATACCGCGGCAGCCATTGCGGGCACCGGTATCATGCAGACGGGGATTGCTGCGTTCCGATTTGCGTTGGTAGGGTTCGCGCTGCCCTATGCTTTCACTTTGAAACCAGAGTTATTGCTCCTATCTCCAGATGGTGGGACCGCCAGTTTTTTTGCCATCGCAATAAGTGTCCTGATTGCTATTTTTGGAATTATATCACTGGCTGCAAGTGTTTCTGGGCATTGGTTTGCACCACTTAATTTTTGGACACGGGTGGGGTTACTCGCTGTCGCTGCAGTCTTCTTCCTTACTCATCTCGATTGGGTGCAATTAGCCGCATTTATTACCATTGCAATTATCGGTTTTTTAAACTGGCGTTCAAGAAATTCTTCATTGGAATACCAGTAGCCCTTCATCTGGAAATCATAGCATAGATTGCGACAAAGAGATGGTCTTATCTACGATAAAATACTCATACATTGCCGAAGGAGCAACAGCTGAAATTTTCGCATGGGATGAGGATAAAATTCTCAAACTGTACCATCAAGGTGCTTCACCGGGGGAAGCTGAACAAGAAGCTGTCCGCGCTTCTATCGCATATGACGAAGGGCTGAACACACCCGCAGTTATTGATACTATCACTATTGAAAATCGCCAAGGTATCATCTTTGAAAGGGTGCGCGGCATAACCATGACGGAAGCCATAATTGCTAATCCTCAGAAACTCATCCCATACGCACACCTTCTAGCAGAATTGCAAGTTGATATGCACACACGCGCCGCATCTAAGCTGCCTTTACAGCGTCAGTGGTTACAGCGCCAGATTCAACGCGTATCTGAATTCGCCTCTGAGACCAAAACAGCCATCTTAACCTATTTGGATCGACTTCCGGATGACAACGTCATCTGCCATGGTGACTTTCATCCAGATAATATCTTGCTAACAGTTGAGGAACCTGTTATCATTGACTGGGTGGATGCCACGCAAGGATCCCCGTTGGCGGATGTTGCTCGCACAGCCCTACTTCTTCAGATTAGCGAACTACCTCCTAGCATGAGTGAGCCACGCCGCCAAAAAATTACCGAGATGCGTCATCTGTTCTCCGAGGCTCATCTAGAACACTACACACAGATACAATCAATTGCGCGCAAAGCGATTGCTCGCTGGGATCTCCCTGTTGCTGCCGCTCGCCTAACTGAAGGAATCGGGAATGATGAGAAAGCTGGACTTTTGGAGATTATCAAAGCCTCACTCCCATGAAACCTGGGGTGCCAAATGAGAAAAACTTTCCCTCAATGGATTTTTTATATTGCCCTTGTTGTGTTGTTTCTGCTGCATAACGATTTCTGGCTCTGGGATAGTCCAAAAATTATGCTCGGATTACCCGTTGGATTGCTCTATCATATCGGATTCTGCGTCGCAGCAGCCGTATTGATGGTGTTGACAATCAACTATGCTTGGTCCCGTCATCTTCAAGATGAAGATCCGGATGAGTAAAGATCTATAATGATAGTTATTGTTATTATTTTTGCATACCTAGGGGTTGTATTGATTGTTGGCACTGCAAGCAATAAGTTGTTTCGCGGCACCGGCGAAGATTATTTCGCTGCTAGTCGAACTATTGGACCATTTGTGCTGCTGATGTCCCTTTTTGGCACGAATATGACTGCCTTCTCCATCCTCGGTGCTTCTGGTGAAGCCTACCACAGAGGTATCGGCGTTTTCGCTCTGATGGCTTCCTCGACTGCCTTAGTTGCGCCGTGCGTTTTCTTTTTTGTTGGCACGCGATTATGGGCGATCGGAAAGCGGCACGGCTATTTCACGCAGGTGCAGTATTTCAGGGAGCGGTGGAACAGCAATGGGTTTGGGCTGCTGCTTTTTATCGTTATTGTTGCGCTCATCGTTCCGTACCTGCTGATAGGAGTAATGGGCGGTAGTATTACCTTGCATCAGATTACAGACGGTCAAATCCCACAGTGGTTAGGCGGGTTGCTGGTTTGCGGGGTTGTTTTTGTTTATGTTTGCTACGGTGGTGTGCGTGGGACCGCTTGGGCAAACACCTTTCAAACCCTTGTTTTTATGACCCTGGGCACTGCGACTTTTTTTATCATCGTGCATAAAATGGGTGGACTCTCTGCTAGCTTGGCGCGGGTGGACCCCGATCTACTGATGCAGGGAACTCACATCAGACCACTAGAGCTGCTGACTTATACCTGCATCCCGCTATCGGTGGGGATGTTTCCTCACATATTTATGCACTGGCTTACAGCAAAGAGTGCGGGAACATTTCGTTATCCCGTGATGTGGTATCCGATCTGTGTGGCTATTGTATGGATTCCGAGCGTATTGCTCGGACTTTTGGGCAGCGTAGATGTCCCCGGACTCAAGGGACCTGAAGCCAATTCAGTTCTTGTCCAGATGATTCAACGTCACGCACCCGGGGTGCTGGCAGGACTTCTGGGTGCCGGTGTCTTTGCAGCGATTATGTCGTCTCTCGACTCACAATCGCTTGCTATCGGAAGTATGTTTACGCACGATATTATTCGTCATTACAGAGTTGGTTTTGATCCTGTGAAGGAGGGATTGAGCGAAAAAGGGCAGGTCTTGGTTGGACGGCTTTTCGTCTTCGGAGTACTCTTCTTAACCTACCTGCTTTCGCTTGTTCTTAACCGGAGCATCTTCAAACTCGCAGTCTGGTCTTTTACAGGATTCGCCTCGCTTTTCCCAGTTGTTCTGGCCGCGCTCTTTTGGAAGCGCAGTACAAAATACGGTGCTTTCGCTTCTGTTATTAGCGTTGTAGTGTTATGGATATATTTCTTTATCCGAGGTTGGCAGGCACCCGGTTACACCGGCGGCGGCAGCGGCGTCATGCCTGTAGCGGTTATTCTCGCTGGTTCTGTCGTAGCGATGGTAGTCGGTTCGCTGATAAGTAAACCGCCAGATCCAACTGTAATCCAGAAATTCTTCCCCTCCGAAGCGGCGAAGCTAAATTCATAAGTTGATGAAAATCTCCCACACTCTTGTCGAATTGGCATAACCTAAGTTGCTATGTAGGATTCTAAGTCGCCGTGTGCAATGCCGGTTTTGAATTAAAAGATTGTCACAAAGCGTATAAAATGCTACGATGACTAAGCTCATGGGACTCTCCTGTTTATGAGTTTTGTTGGGCTAACAAATACCCTAATGAAAATTCCATGGATATTCAACTAGCAACTTACGTGATGTTAATTCATTGGTTAGATGAATCGGGCAATGATAACAGGGGTTCCAGCAAAAAACTCGCAAGAAACAACGATCATTATTCCTTACTGAGGTGCGTAACTCATAGATAGTTGAACTTTAGATTTTTAGCGGTCGTGGGATGATCCCCGCCAAAATAGGAGATAGAAAAATGCACGCTATTCGTATTCACGAATACGGTGGGCCAGAAGTGCTCCGATATGAAGAGGTTTCTACCAGTGAACCCAGTGCGGGTGAAGCGCGGGTGCGTATCGAAGCAGCGGGACTGAACTATATCGACGTTTACCATCGCACAGGGCTCTATCCGAGCAGTAGCATGCCCTTCACGCCGGGGAGAGAAGGCGCAGGTGTGGTCGAGGCAATTGGACCCGGTGTCACTGAGGTCAATGTGGGAGACCGTGTCGCTTATGCGACGCACCACGGTTCCTACACCGAAGTAGCAACTGTGCCATCTGAGGCACTTGTTCCTTTACCCGATTCGATTGACACACAGTCGGCAGCAGCAGCAATACTGCAAGGTATTGCTGCGCACTATCTGACCCGCACCACCTATCCACTCAATACGGGTGACACCGCATTGGTTCATGCAGCCGCCGGTGGGGTCGGGCTTCTACTCATTCAGATGGCTAAGACGTTGGGAGCGCGTGTATTTGGTACAGTCTCCACACCGGAGAAAGCGGAGCTTGCCGAGGAAGCTGGTGCTGATGAAGTCATCCTCTACACACAGACCGACTTTGAAGCCGAAGTTAAACGCCTAACCGATGGGCGGGGGGTTGATGTGGTCTACGATTCGGTCGCTAGGACTACTTTTGATAAAAGCCTCAATAGTCTTCGGCCCCGCGGTTATCTGGTCCTGTTCGGTCAGTCGAGTGGAACTGTGTCGCCATTGGATCTGAGCCGTCTGTCGAGTGGTTCGTTGTTCGTGACGCGCCCGATGTTGACACACTACGCTGCTGATCGGGAAGAACTAATGGAACGGGCGAGCGACCTCTTTGAATGGATCGCCGCTGGCGCATTGAAGCTCCGCATTGATCGGACGTTCCCACTTCAAGATGCCGCTGATGCACACCGTGCGTTAGAAGGCAGACAGACAACGGGTAAAGTTCTGTTGATTCCGTAGGATCGGCTCCAATACCATAATCCAGAAAGTCTTTCCGTCGAAATCGGAAAAGAAAAATTCAAAAGTTGATTAACATCTCCCACACTTTCATTTACGAAAATGTGCGTATCTATTTCTCAGTTTTAGAACCGAGGAGATTCAAAATAAGCAGCAAGGGATTCACCCAATTCACCCTTGTATTGGCGATTGTCGCCCTGATTGCGGGGCTTTCCGCCCGACAACTTCTCGCCGCCCCTCCTGACATGGGAGGGTTCACCGGAGAAATTATCATCGGGCTTGACCTAGCACTAACCGGTAAATATGCCGATCCATACGGCTTACCGATGCAACGTGGCTTTGAACTCGCTCGTGAAGAGCTTAACCAGCTTGGTGGTCCACAAATCACCTTCATCACTGAGGATGATCAGAGCACCGTTAAGGGTGCCGTTAAAGCGTTCAATAAACTGATTCATCAACACGGTGTGTCTATTATCGCCGGCCTTGCTGTCTCAAGGCTGGGCGCGCAGGCGTTTCCAATTGCCCAAGAAAATGGCGTTGTATGTCTTTGCCCTGTTTCTTCTGCCGCCGGTTTGAGCGCGATAGGCGATTTTGTCTTTCGTATCTCGCTTGCCACAGATGTGCAGACTCCAATTGGCGTCCGGATAACTCAGGAGAAACTCGGTTACCAAAAAATAGCGCTAATATATGATGACGCCGATGTTTATTCCACGAGTAGCAACGAGGAGTTGGAGAAAGCCCTTGCTGCGAGCGGCGTCGAGATTCTGATTACGGAGACTTTCCAAGGCGGCGACACCAATTTTTCGGCGCAATTAACTCGGATAATGGAGGCAAATCCTGATGCTCTTTTTATTTCCGCTTTATCGATAGAGATCGCTGGAATCTTGACTCAAAGGCGAACAATTGGTATGCCTGATTCTGTTCGGTTCATAGTTCCCGACCTGACTGGAGACGAAGTCGAAACCGCCGGTGATGCCGCCGAAGGTGCAATCGCTTTTATAGGTTGGACTATCATGGCTGACACACCGGGCAATCAAGCCTTCGTCCAGAATTACCGGACGAAGTATGGTATTGACCCTGAGCCATGGGCGGCGCAGTCCTATGTAGCACTCAATATTCTCGCTAAGGCAATTTCGGAAGCGCAATCCACCGAGGCAACAGCGGTGCGGGATGTGATGGCGAATATCACAGATTTCGATACTATCTTCGGCAAATTCTCTGTATACCAGACCCCTGACCTCGCTCATTCATAGTGTAAATTTATGGTGAATTCTAAAAACAGATAGACGCTTTCGCCCCGCGGTAGGTGTGGGGGAAAACCGCACCGCATCGGCGCAGTTAGAAACAGCGCCTACCAAACAGGAGAACGGTAGGTGCGGTTTCTAAGCGCACCGGTTTGGATTGTCTCATTAATTCTAAGATCCACTATAATTATAAAATCTACCATAAATGATTTTCAAAAAATTGAGTTGTTTAGTACTAATCATTACCTGCCTTTTCATTGCAGGTTGTGGCGTTAAGGTGCTCCGCCCAGCCCCTGTTGCGCCGGAGGGCATGGTGCTGATTCCCACAGGCGAGTTTCAGATGGGGAGCGTAGAGGGATCTCCCAATGAACAGCCCCTCCATACCGTCTCCATTGACGCGTTCTACATAGACAAATATGAGGTCACCAACGCCCAATATAAGCAGTTCGTCGATGCTAACCCGCAGTGGCAAAAGGACCGCATTGATAAGTCACTCCACGATGGGAGTTACTTGGCACGTTGGAATGGAAATGACTACCCCAGCGGGCGGCGAACTATCCGGTCGTGTATGTGAGTTGGTATGCCGCGGTGGCTTATGCCCAATGGGCAGGGAAGCGGCTGCCGACAGAAGCAGAATGGGAGTACGCAGCGCGAGGTGGCTTGTGGGGGAAAAAGTATCCATGGGGCAATGACTTAGATAGCAGCAAGGCGAACTACAACTATAATGCTGGTGATACGACACCTGTGGCCACCTATCCGCCCAACGGTTACGGCTTGTACGACATGGCGGGCAATGTGTGGGAGTGGTGTCTGGATGAGTATGGTGACGATTTCTATGCTCGTTCTCCTCGTGAAAATCCACTCTCCGGTGCCATTACCGTTGATTCGATTATGGATAATTTTACAAATGTTGAAACCCATCGCGTGTTGCGTAGCGGCTCGTGGCTCTCGTATCCGGAGGCCCTGCCCGTCTCCTTTCGTAGCGGGGATGTCCCAACGAATGCTAACGACGTCATCGGGCTTCGCTGTGTGAAGGCTCAGTAATCCCTTGAACCTTTGGAAATGGTATAGATTTATGTGTTCATTTACATTTTGCGCTTCATGTTTCACGTTTAACCTATCATGAAAATTGCCTATATCGCCGCGGGTGCCGCGGGTATGTATTGCGGCACCTGTATCCATGATAATACGCTTGCCGCAGCGTTGCAGAGGAAGGGGCACGATGTTGCCTTGATCCCGACCTATACGCCCATCCGCACCGATGAAGCCGATGTTAGCATCGATCGCGTTTTTTATGGCGGCATTAATGTGTATCTTCAACAGAAGTTGGGGCTATTCCGTCATACGCCTTGGATGCTTGATCGGTTATTCGATAGTTCGTCGCTGCTGAACGGATTATCCCGCTTCAGTGCGTCCACCAGTGCACAAGATCTGGGGGCGCTTACCGTCTCGGTGCTTCAGGGAGAGGAAGGACAACAGAAAAAGGAACTGGCGAAATTGATCAAATGGTTGAAAAAGTCCTACCAGCCCGATCTCGTTCAACTCACCAACTCCATGTTCGTAGGATTCGCAAGAAAGATGAAGGAGGCGTTAGGCGTTCCGATCCTCTGCGCCCTTCAGGGAGAGGACATTTTTCTCGAAGACCTCATCGAGCCGTATAGATCGCAAGCTCTGCAACTGCTGCAAGCGCGAGCTTTGGAGGTGGATGGATACATCGCACCTTGCCAATACTATGCGGACTTCATGGCTGATTATCTGGATATCCCAGCGGACAAAATTGATGTTGTGCACCTCGGTTTGAATCTGAATGAACATGGAGTATGTCAAAAGAACCTCGCCGAAACACCCTTTGTCATTGGATATCTCGCCCGCATCTGTCCTGAGAAAGGACTGCATTTGTTGGTGGACGCGTTTTATCGCTTGACAACTCAGGTCGGATCGGACAAAGTCCAACTCAAGGTCGCCGGTTATCTCGGCAAAAAAGATGAACCGTATCTTGAGCAATTAGTGAAGCAGATCGATGCGTGGGGCTTGTCAGATGCTTTTGACTATTGGGGTGAAGTCGATCGGCATCAAAAAATTGACTTCCTCAACGGTCTCCACGTTTTATCCGTGCCGACCACCTACAAAGAATCAAAGGGGCTTTTCATTCTAGAGGCACTTGCCAATGGCGTTCCGGTCGTTCAACCCGGACACGGTGCCTTCCCCGAATTGATAGCAGCGACAGGTGGAGGTATATTGGTGGAGGCAGAATCGCCCGACGCTATTGCAGAGGGAATCTGCCAACTCATGAGCGATTCAGACTATCGGGAAAAACTGGGACAACAGGGCAAGGACGCAGTACATCGTGAATTTAGCGATGATGTAATGGCGAAGGCGACTCTTGCGGTTTATCAGAAGTACATCAACCGATAGGAGGACTTAGACACGTATGGCTTGGCTAATATTTACACTAATAGCGATGACCTCGGTGGGATTCTTGGGTGTCTTTACTCATGCGGGGCAAAGAGGTATGGAAGATCCAGATAATGGGCGATACAAAGCGTTACTTTTTGCCGGGATTGGCTATTCACTGGTGGCGATTGTTGGTTCAGGATCTATGTTAGTAGCCAACGGTGCTGAATGGAATTTCCCAATGAAAGGACTTAGTTTAGCAGCTTTAGTGGGGATTGCTATTGTTGTGGTGATGTTGAGCAACCTCTTGGCATTTGCAGCACGAGGCGCGCCGGTTGTTGTAATGTCCATCGGTTCCGCAGGAGCCCCAGTTGTGAATGCAATTATCGCTTTGGCTTTATTTCCAGTGTCCCCAGGCAGTTTACGGTGGGAATTTATCTTCGGCATCGCAGCAGCAACAATTGGCGGCTATATGGTGACAGTTTATCGGCCCGGCACATAGGAGGGTTGTAGATGCGTCAAAGACGTTTGTTGATATTTCGTAGACCTTGGTTACTGTTTTCGTTGATAAAGGTTATGGCACTTGGACTCTATGGTGTCATTCTTCACGCGAGCCGGATAGCAATGGCGGATCCGACCAATGGGCGACACAAAGTACTTCTTTTCGCCGGGGTTACCTATCTATTGATAGCGGTCATTATCTCGATAAGCATGCTGGTGGTCCGCGGTGCCCAATGGCGTTTCCCAACGAAAGGAATAATCTTCGCAACTTTGGCGGGAGTTGTAAGTGCAATGGGCGCGGTTGGTCTGCTCTTGGCGTTTGGAGCACAAGGGATACCGGTAGTAGTCATGTCCATCTTTTTCGCCGGTGTGCCGATTATCAACGCAGTTGTCGCTATGGTGATAGATACACCGCAGGCGGGCGGCTTACGGTGGCAGTTTATTGTCGGCATCCAGTTAGCAATAGCTGGCAGTTGTATGGTAACAATTTATCGGCCGGGAATGTAGCAAAACTTTCCCAACTTAATCGCTCACTGAGGTAAAAATATAGGAGGATTTTGATGCGTATGACTTGGTTAATATTTGCATTTATGACTGTTACAGCGTGGGGGCTCTACGGTGTCTTTCTGCATACGGGCCAGATATCTATGAGCGACCCGGTGCATGGACGGTACAAAGCGTTTCTTTTTGTCGGCATTGCCTATCTATTGACGGCGGTCATCGGCTCGGCGATTATGTTGGTAGTCAACGGTGCCCAATGGACTTTTCCAGCAAAAGGGTTGATTTGGTCAACGCTAGCTGGGCTCGTGGGTGCGATAGGTGCGTTCGGTGTTCTCTTGGCGTTTGGAGCGAAGGGCACACCGCCTGTGGTAATGTCTATCGTTTTCGCCGGCGCACCGATCGTCAACGCAGTGGTGGCAACAGCACTGCACCCACCTGCGGGAGGTTGGGGCGCTTTACGGTGGCCGTTTGTTCTCGGTATTGTGTTAGCGGCAATCGGTGGGTGTCTGGTAACGCTATTTAGACCTGGATCGTAGAGGCTATTAGTTCATTAGCTGTGTTGGGTTTCACTCTGGTTATCTGTAAGAACGTGGTGTTGAAAAGCAGAAACTTGGCTGTGCTTGATAGCATGGTACTTTCAACGGTTCAACCCAACCTACGATACTATACTTAGATTGGCTGCTTGACACTTAACAGCTGATTGTGGATCTGCTCCCAGTCGCTACGACGATTGCCGATAAGGATAAGCCGGTCTGTCCCTTGAATCTGGAGATCTAGTGGCGGATTAATCAAATGCTGGCTGTCTCTGAGGATGCCAATCAGAATAACTTCGGCTTTCAATTTCAGAAGTAGGGATTGCAGCTCACCGAAGTTTATCCCATCAATAGAAACAGTTTCGCTATATAGCTCACTGCCCTCTGCTTCGGTTAGCAACTCCCGTACTGCGAGAGCGAGTCCACGGTCACGTACCTCTTGCGCCAATACCTTCGCGGCAATATTATTGGTCGGTATCACAGCATCACATCGGAAAGATCGGAAAATCGCCAAGTGTTGAATACTAGTACATTCAGCAATTGTCCGGATATTCGGATGGAGTGTTTCAATGAGTGCAATCGTTGATGCGGTAATCGCATCTGCCACGTGTTCCTCGGTTTGCGGTGCAAGGATAAGGACCGAGTACGCCATTTTAATATTCGCACGTTGCCACGATTCTTCTTCCAACGGTGCACCGCGCACAAAGTAAACATCGGAACGGCTGAAGTATAACTCATCTACGTTATCTGCCAAGATAACGATAGGCCGATGTGCTGTCACTACATCCGCGGAAAGTTGTTCTATGATTGAAGCTACCCTCAATTCGGAGGGATAATTGACGATGATGATATGATTTTCAACAAGGTCCCGGCAATCAATCAACCCACGACGGCGATCGTTATTTCTCTCCACAGTTGTGTCCACAATCTGAGTAATTACGTAAGGGAATGTAGCTAATCCAACCCCGTATAGCAGAACCATCGTTGCTACCCTTCCCCCGACCGTCGATGCAGAATAGTCTCCATAACCGACAGTTGTTATGGTCGTAAAACTGAGCCAGAAGGAATCCCAAAGTGTCAGATCTGCTTTCGCTGCTTTTTCAAAAAAGTAGAAGCATGCAGAGTTGAGAGCGATGGCGCACAGAACGATTAATCCCGCCACGGTAATGCGCTGAATGTGACGGTTACGGCTCACGCGGCGGAACCGGCGAAACCAGATTTTGAATAGCATTGGTATTGTCTTCTCCTTTGAACCGTTTAAGCAAATATATTCAACCCGTCCACCGTCTCTTTTACAGGTACGTTAAGAGAGACAGCGCGTTGTGGTGTACATATCGTTTCATCGAAGGCCTCCATTGGTGGAATTGGACAGCGTTCTCGGCCGAGCTAAAACAATAGATCTTCTTCACCTTCGACCGGCGCAGCAGCACCTCCCTTGTCACCGCCAACCGTAAGATAAAACTGAAAGCCCGGTTCGGTGACAAAACCGATATTAAAAGATGCTGTATCAGATAGTTTGTATCGAAATCCGATACTGATCAGGTCATTGATGGTGATGCCACTGAGGGCACGTCTACGCGAAAAATCCGCCACAAGCCAAAAGTTATTTGAGAACGCAAATTCAGTCCCAAGCTGCCAAAGCAGTTGAAATGAATCCGTTGATTTGAGCGACTTGGAAGAGAGATAGCTACCAACACCCGCATGTACCCTCATGAATTGACCAAACCGTTGTGTTCCTACTAGATAGGTGTTGATGCCTATAAATGGAAAGCTGTCAGCGGGTGAGGCATCGGCGAACTCCTTGTCGGCATTGAGTTGATCATCCGCGGTAAATCCGAGTTGTACATCGCCCCCAATTGATATACCGGGCAAACCGTCCTGTAGGTCGGGTTTGATATTATGCTTTAATCCAACAACGAGATCAAAGATAGATTGGTCATAAACCCGTCGATCTTGCGTTCGATCAATTGATTCGTCTGCGTCATAGGTATCGCCAAGCCGATAAAAATCGGGAACGATCTTACGGGCGCCGCCGGTCGAGAAGGTTGCACCTAGGAGGAGATCTAGTCGTTCACCAATGCCGTAGGTCAATTGAGCGGGTATCAAGAAGGTATTCACCTCGAATTCGACATTATGTAACCCTTCAAAATTACCGATAACCACGCGCTGCGGCTGCTTGGGTGTCACATCGAGTTGTTTTCTATCAATCTGAAACATCCCAACAGAGGTTGTATAACCACCTTTACCCAATGTGTCAGCGGTTTGCATCACACCGAGTTGTGTCACCGGTGGGCCTTGACCGAGGAGAGATGTTGCCGCAAGTGAAAAAAGAGCGCAGAGAATAAACAAAATGCGCTGTTGAGTTATGTGCAGAAGGTGCATATTGATCCTTAGAAGTTGTCTGTATTTTGGAGCATATCAGTACTATTATTGTGCTTCAACCCTCTCGCTTTCGTCGCGAGTACCGTTGTCTTGAGGTGTGTCATCGAACGCTGCGACGAAGTAGCGACGGGGGGCGAGGTCCTGCCCTTCTAGGATAAACTCTTCGCCGGTCAGAATTATACTTGTTTCCTTTGCATCCACCCTCCGTCGAACGATTAAATCTTGCCCAACAATAAGATTGCCCCCAGCTTCTTTGGTAGCATAGACTACATAACCTGCAACGTCCGGTTCCGTGTTCCTCGACCAAGAGACGTAGGCGTCATACCGACCGCGTCGAAGACCAAATGCCAGCCGAACATTTTTAGGCGGTGATGGTGGTAGGTTGGGTGAAGCAGCTTGGATCACTTTGACCCCTTCGACGCCAAACCGGTCGACAGCAATGACACGGTAAATTCTGGTGGCATTGTCCCGTTTAAATTCCATGTCAAAAAAGTACGGCTGGTCTTTCGGGAGTTCGGCACGGAGGCGAAATGGCAGAAATTCGCCAGCTAAACTCTGTTGCGATGCATCCACACGGAATTGCACAAAATCGTTTGGCGTTTCATAGTCCTGCCAGAATAGCTTGACGGTCAAATCGTCTAGATCATCACCAACAATGACGTTAGGGATAGGGGGCGCGATACTCGGTGTTGCGCTTGCTGTTTGCCACATTCGGCGCGGATCTTCGCTCTCAGTCGGTGGTGCGTTCGGATTAGGCACTTCTACTCCGTTTGCGTCGATATAGGAGATGCGGTAAATATACCGGTGGCGCGCGCCACTGACAGCGTCAAACTGGTCGTTTTTTAGGTTATCTGTGTCAACAAACTCTGTGGCTGGACGCTCGCCATTCTCCCCAAGTACCTCACCAACAAACTCAAAGGTCGAATCGGGATCGCCGGTAAATCGCCGGTAAATTCGATACCCAATAATCCCTGCCTGACCGTTGTCTGCCCACGAAACGGTTACCTGCTGATCGCCGGGGAGGAGTTCTAAACCGACTGGTGATCCGGAAGTACGCAGGTTTTGAGGATCCAGTGGATTGGCATAATCTTCATTACTTGTACAGCCGGCGAAAAATGCCGCTCCGATAAGAAAGATCAAAAAAGCTAGCGATCGAAACAGAGGTGGTATCATGGTGTCAGAATTTCCGTTGAAGGGTGAGGGCAGCATCACCGGTACTTGGATTGTAATTCGGCTTAAGGCTTAACTGAACTGAACGGGAATCAGAGATAACATCCAATTGGTCAAAGACCGAGACTAGCACTGCAAGTCCGACAAACGCGATACCTATTCTGGACATGGCAAGGCTTACGTCACGATTGGTCTTGTAGTCGTCGCGATGCTGTGCCAGATCGCTCTGGATTCCGGTGGCTAAGTATTCATCGTAAGTATCCTGTGCTGAGTTAGCGACAAAGACGCTTCCAAATTTCAGGGCGACCCCAGAGGTAAACAGCCCAATCGTCAACACGCGCGATCGATCGGCTTGCGTGGGAGGAACTGCTATCATCACGATTATGATACAACAGATCCCGATTTGCAATCCAAGTTTAGTGTTTTGGTATGAAAACATGCGGACGACTTCCCTCCAGGTATGCCTCTATTCAAGAAGCTTGTGCTGTCTATGTTGTCAGCGGTTGATTATACCTGATTCGATTTTTCGTTGCAAGTTTTTTTAGGAGAATGTTGTAGCTGTAGGTGGGCTGCGAATGGAAGCTATGGAGAGGGGGCAACCGAAAGGATTGCCCCTACAGAGATGGTCAGTAATGAGGGTGGTTAACATCTTGGATCTATTGTTCCTTAATACCGCGTCATCGCGTTTTTTAGTTTACAATTTACGCTGCCCGGACATCAAATCCGTTCTCTTGTACGGCGCGGACATAGATCTCCTCGTCTAGATTGAGACCGAAACCGGGCGAATTGGGGACACTGACGAGACCATCAGAGATTGAATACCCAGAATCGTCCAAGCCGGGGGTATCGGCTTCGTCCCATTCTACGAGCTCAAACCCTTGGATCGCCGCAGAGAGGTGGCACGACACATAATTGCCGTAATGCCCACCGTAATGGTGTGGTGCGGATCCGACGTTCCACTCGTCGAGTTGGGGTCCGAGCTCCAACCAACGAGAGAAACCGGGGTGGAAAATGTCGTACTGGATAATATCGACTAGTCCCTCCTCCGCCCACTGGAGCAGGTTGAGCGAAGCACCACCCTCCCCATCAGCGATCTTGGTCCCTATACCCTCCGAATTGAGCCACTCCTTCAGATTGGCGTAGAAGCTGCCATCTTCGTGGAATGCTTCTTCCATCCAATAGACGTTTGCCTCAGCGGTCTCACCCAACACCTGTTTCGTCAAGTTCAGGTTATAGCCGTTGTTGGCGTCAATCAGAATTGTGGCATCGGATCCCACGGCATTTCGGACAGCACGGATCACCAGAATATCACGATGCGTTCCCTGTTCGAGCGGCATGTGCATTGCGCCGCGCCCGACCTTAATCTTGTACGCTTTGTGTCCCCGTGCTTTGCCCTCTAACGCTTCGGAAGCGATCAACGCAGCGGCTTCGTTGTCATCTGATAGATGCAAGTCGTCGATGTACAGTGACGTATCATAACAGCGGGCGCGGAAAACCCCATCTGCATCAGGTTCACCGCCAAGCATTTCATACACTGGTTTTCCTACGAGTTTCCCAGCCAGATCCCAGAGCGGGTATTCGAGTGCCCGGAAACGTTGGCTGACACCGCTTTCCAGATCAAATGCCTCGCTTAAGGGAGCCCCAACGAGCTCTGCGGCATCTTCTTCAGACATGCGTGACATACCGAAACCGGTCGCACCGTCATCGGTGGTGATGCGTGCGATGGGCGGTCGCACATGCAGTCCATGTACTTGCAGGCGTGAGTTACACCCCGCTTGCCGCGGACGTGTGCCAACAAGCGGTACGCATTCAATCCGATCTATTTTTGAGTTGTTCATGTTTGCTCCTTGTTTGGGTTGTGAGCTTGGTCTGATATTTGAGATCAATGAAGAATATCCAATCGCCCTCAAAGTGTAAATTAGGTAGAAACCAGTCTATTAAGATTTTCGCTCATGTTAAGAAATAGTGCAAAGAAACCGAGTTTTCAAGAAAAAACTCGGTTTCTCTTCGTACTTTGCACCTTCTTTTTATATGAGCCAAGATTTTTTTCGTTCCATTCGCGACTCCCAAAGCGGCTCCGATTCATCCGACCGGTGATTGACCACACGGGCAAGTACAAATAGCAGGTCGGAGAGCCTGTTAACATAGATAAGTATCTCTGGATTTACCGATTCCGACTTTGCAAGGCTAACAACAGACCGCTCGGCGCGACGGCAAACGGTTCGGACGAGGTGTATGGCTGCACCAGCCGCTGAACCACCGGGCAGAACAAAGTTCTTCAGTGGTGGGAGTTGGTCTTCAAACCGGTCTATTTCCCGTTCCAGTTCAGGGGTCCAGGTTGAAGGGATTCTCATACTTGCGGCTTTCGGGTGTGCGTCTATCGTTGCGAGATCCGCTCCGATATCAAAGAGTTCGTTCTGGATACGGCGAAGGATAGCGTTTGTTTCCTCGTCCCGGATCTGAGATCTCGCGACCCCGATACACGCATTGAGTTCATCAACCGTTCCGCAGGTTTCAACGCGCATGGTGTCTTTAGACACACGTGTCCCACCATAGAGTCCTGTCTCGCCGGCGTCTCCCGTTTTGGTATAGATTTTCATACTGTAGCCTTTATCCTTTCTATTGCCATTATAGCAGCTCGGATGAAAACCTGCAACGCAAAGATGTAGTCTAAAAGAACTAAAATGAAAGCACCTAGCGACAGTAAGAGCGAGCCTACAGAGCGTGAAACATGAAAATCAGATGTCCTCTTTTTGATTCGGATGGTTGAAGGATTATGCTATAATGTCGATCAATCCCAATTATTACTGTCTAGATAAGGAGCAAGCAGGTATGCACAAGAATAGACGCAAGGTATTTATGAAAAAAATAGCGGGAGGTGTTGCAGTCTTTCCGAGCGCATTGCAGGCGATGCGTACGCACTCGACCGAATATAGATTCCGCCAAGACGCTAATTTCTACTATTTGACCGGTTTCGATGAACCGGAGGCGGTGTGCGTCATTGCCCCAGATCATCCCGAACATCAATATGTGTTATTCGTCCGTCCTCGGGTCCCCGAACAGGAGGTATGGACCGGCAAGCGTGCCGGTGTTGAGGGTGCAAAGGAACAGTTCGGCGCAGACGAAGCCTACCCCATTGAAGAGTTTGATGAAAAAATATCCGAATATATCGGAGCATCAGAGCGGCTCTACTACGGGTTCGGTGAGGACGAAGCTTTTAATTGGAAGATTATTGAACTTCTCAAGGGGTACAGGCGACAGCGGATGCGGGAAGGAACGGGACCGACCACCTTAATTGATCCCACCGACATCCTTGCGGAAATGCGTCTTGTCAAAGATGAAGCTGAACTCGAACGAATCCGGACAGCAGTAGACATCAGCGTTGAAGCACACATAGCAGCGATGCAGGCAGTTCGCCCCGGCATGTACGAATATGAGCTAGAAAGTCTAATTGACTCAATCTATCGGAAAAATGGTGGCATGGGTCCCGCATTCCTTACAATTGTAGCAAAAGGTGCAAACGCAACCACCCTGCACTATACGACAAACGATTGTCAAATTGAAGATGGTGATTTGGTACTGATTGATGCGGGCTGCGAATACCAATACTATTGCGGTGATATAACACGGACGTTCCCCGCTAGTGGAAAGTTTACCGATGCACAACACGCAATCTACCAAGCCGTGCTTGATCTTCAGTGTGAGATTATTGATAGCATTCGTCCCGGTGTTTCGATTGGTGATCCGGCACAGAAGGCAGTAGAGATGCTAACTGAAGCGATGCTGGAGTTGGGGTTATTGGCGGGAGAAAAAGAGAAGATAATCGAGGAGCAGGAGTATCGAAAATTTTATATGCACAGCGTGGGACACATGCTGGGAGTGGAGGTGCACGACGTAGCAAAGACGCGTGAGGGCGAAGAATACAAAACCTTCCAACCGGGAATGGTGATGACGGTCGAGCCGGGGCTTTATGTGGATCCTGACAGTGAAAACGTCCCACCGGAGTATCTAGGAATCGGAATACGCATTGAGGACAATATTCTTATTACTGAATCCGGCTGCGAGGTCCTGACGGCAGGCGTCCCAAAGAGAATTGATGAGATTGAGAAACTTATGGCGTAGATTCCATTAGTTAAGTGGGTCTAACTGACCCTGCGTTGGCTCCGCTCAGCAGAACCAATCTTCAGTTAGGCGCGGTGGTCGCTTTCGATCAGGTTCAAGATCCATTGGGAAGGTGATGCCGGATTTCTCTCTACCAATTGCGGCATACGCGAGGTCACGCACTCGATGAAAGGTCATAAACGCATCCTCACCGATCTGTGATGCACTCTCTACAGCGACCGTGACCGCTTTGTGAAGTTCCTCCATTCTCGGATCTGGATGGGCCCAAAGATAGGTGAAAGACTCCTGGTCGAGTACCCCAAGATAGGGTTGAATGGAGGGCTGCGCGAGCAGGGAAGAGCCGGGTGGAATAAGTAAGCGTATCGTATACTGTACAGGATCTACATGATCGATTAACCCCATGCTTTCCACAGCGTCGAGGATATAGTGATAGCTATTGAGCGTCTCCCAAGGCGTAAACGGAACAAACGAGGGTCGAAGGGCGATCCCGACCTCCTGTAGCAGATCGATGACGGCAAACACATCGTCGCTTGTATGCCCCTTCTGAAGGTTTTCAAGTACCGTGTCGTTGAGCGATTCAACGGCGGAAACGATGAAGATACAACCACAGTCGCGGAGTTCAGGCAGGATGGAAGGGTGCTTCAGGAGGTGCTCAATTTTTGTTGTGCAGTCAAAGGTCAGATCAGGAAAGGCTTTGTGCATTGCTTGAACAATCCGAATCGCGTGTTTGGGACCGTTAAGGAAATCGGGATCACCGAATGTGATATGCGCTGCGCCGGCATCGACCTGAGCCCGAACATCCGCTAGTACAACATCCTTTGGCACAACGGCAAATCTGCCCTCATAAACTGGGGGTATAGGACAATGGAAACAGAGGTGTTTACAGCCACGACTTGCCTCCACATAACCGGCGAGATAGGCTGTGCCTTCTTTTTCGAGGTGCGCATACCTATCGAGCGACGGTAAGTGCTTCCTGCTTGGCACAGGGAGCAGTTCACTATCTATGTCGTTGCGCGGTTTGTAGGCGCTTATCCTATTGTGTAAAGGTCGAAGGAGCGGTTTGGGGTGAAGGTTATCTTGAAGTGATTCGACCCTTTCACGTTGGAGGACACCCGCAATCTCGATCTGTATTCCATTTGAGAGGGCGTTAACCAATTCAACCATCGGTGTTTCATATTCGCCGCCGATAACTGAGTCGGCATGATGTTCGAGCAGGTATTCAGCGTTCAACGAGGCGTAGAGACCGTAGAAACAGATATGGCAGGTCGGATTGATTTGGCGTAGACGGGTTACGACGTGGACGCCTAGGCGGAGGGCGGTGTGCATCGGCACACAGATTCCCACAAATTCTGCACGAGCGGCTTTTTCTGCATCTAGGGTTTCAACAGCGATGTCTATCGCGTCGGGCGTATATCCAGCGCGCTCAAGAAACCCAAGCGGGGAGGCTAGACCGATCGGCTGATGCCCTAGTTCGTAACAGGAAATGAGTAATACTGCTCCTGGACGTTTCATTATTGGTTTCACCATCGATAAAAAAGGGTAGACACATTGGCCTACCCATAGAAATAATTGCCGCTTGCTCCACCATCAGAATCATCTTCGGGTAATTTGTTTCCCCTTTTACCCCTTGCTCGCTTCGTAGTAGGGGTTCTCGCCGGAGGCGTGGTCGGTCGTATCAATGATGTTCTTGATTTCGGGAAAATGTTCTTGAATCATCCCTTCGATGCCGTGTTTCAAGGTGACATTTGCCATGCCACAACCTTGGCAGCCGCCGCCCATGTGGATGTAGATTGAATCATCTGTAACGTCAAGTAGATCTATCTGGCCGCCGTGTGAGGCAACCGCGGGATTAATCCGTTCGTCAATGAGTTGCTGAATCGCTTGGGCTTTGGGATTATCCCATGTCGGTGTGTTCGGGTTATCAATCTTGAAACCGCTCGAATTCAGATCTTCCACATAATCGATGGTTGCCCCTCTCAGGTTTTCAGCACTTTCTGGATCGACCAAAACCTTGAAGTCGCCACAGTCAACCACGACATCATCCGGATTGGGTTCAACTTCGAGGCCCAATCCATACTCAAACGCTGATGCGGACCGGCCACTGATACTAATGCGTAATCCTTCAACTTCCATCCCTTGGTCCTCAATCACTGATTGAATTTTCTCCTTGGCAGCTTCAGTGACCGAGAGTAACGTTGCTCCCTCTGCAGCTTGCGGTTGTTTCTGTTTTAATTTATTCAGTAGATTCTTCATTCTCTCTCCTTGTATTGATAGATGCTACGCAGCCGGACAGCTTGGTGCTTCTTTTGGAAACCGAAGTTCCCCGGTCTCATCGTACAGACGTTTTATACGAGCGATCGCCTCAATTTCTAATTGTCGGATACGTTCCCTTGTGACATCCATTTTTTCCCCAATTTCACGCAAGGTCTTTTGTTCACCGTCCTCAAGACCATAGCGCATCTTAATCACTTCCCGCTCTCTTGCTTTCAGTTTACCGAGGAGTGCGTTCACTAAATCCCCTTCGACTAGAGCGGCAATCGGACCGACTTCCGGATTCGCTTGCGGATCTTCAATGAGATCGCTCAAGGTCGTTGCGTTCGTTTCATCACTGAGGGGTAACTCCAATGAGACAGTACCCGAATTGAGAACTAGCAGATCTTCGATCTGTTTATCGGTCAACTCTAGCACGTCCGACAACTCCTCGATCGTGGGTTCCCGGTGAAGCGTTTGGCTGAGGTGTGCATAGGCTGAATCAAACTTGCTCGCTTTTGCAACGACATAAGACGGGAGCCGGATCGAACGCGAACAGTTATCAAGCGTCCTCATGATTGCCTGTCGAATCCACCATATAGCGTAGGTACTAAATTTAAATCCTTTGCGATAGTCGAATTTGCTGGCTGCCCGCATCAAGCCGATATTTCCCTCTTGGATGAGATCCTCAAGGGGAACATTATGTCCTTGATATTTCATTGCAACTGAAACCACTAGGCGCAAGTTCGCTTGGATTAACTCATCGCGTGCACTTTCATCGTTCTGCTCAATCCGCTTGGCAAGCTCAGTCTCTTGTTCTCTAGACAAAAGTCCGTGCTTTGAGACCTTCTGAAGCCAAGTGTTTAACGCATCAATTTGAGGTGTTTGCGTATCGTCCTCCGACGACGTTGCCCACTCGTTGTTGCCTTCATAGTTCTCCGTATCTTCAATCGATTCTTGAAGAAGGTTGTTCTTGAACGATCTACCGACCGTTTCATTTGCCCTTGCTGTCATTTACCTCGCTCTCCTAAAAAGCTGTTAAACTACTGGGTTGTAACAGGGGTAAGCATCGAGTTGACGGAATGGTAACACGATATTTTATGTTTTGTCAAGTAAATAACTTAAAAAACCTATTTTAACTTGTAAATCGGTTATTTTTCTGATATAATTTAGCCAGAATTACATCGTGAAGGCTCGTTAGCCGAGATTTTTTTCCTGATTATGGGTTTTGGAGAGATAGGGATACGCGGGAGTTAGGGAAAAACTAGGAAGGTATAACGATGAAATCAGTACCAAAAGACACACGTGGCACAATCGTCGAACTTTTGAAGAAAAACGACGGTATGACAGCCGGTGAAATTGCCGAAAAGTTGGACCTCCATTCCATGACAGTGCGGCAGCATCTGTCTATTCTGGAGCGTGAGGGCTATATTCAACACTATCGAGAAAAAATTAGCCGGGGCAGACCTGTCTACATCTATAAACTCACTTCGGAGGCAAAGAAGAGTCTATTTCCGAATGACTACCCACGATTTGCGCTGGGGACTCTAGATGCTCTGGTAGTGATCGATGGTGCAGAAAAGGTCGACCAACTCCTTGAATATCAGATGGAGGCGAAGGTCGCAATGTGTCTTAACGATATTGTGGGCAAGAGTTTAGCCGAAAAGATTAAGGTGC
This sequence comes from Candidatus Poribacteria bacterium, assembly GCA_965208425.1. Taxonomy (GTDB): domain Bacteria; phylum Poribacteria; class WGA-4E; order WGA-4E; family PCPOR2b; genus PCPOR2b. The sequence continues at coordinate 3,412,393 of OZ242335.1, forward strand.
TTGCCGCTTTTTTGGATGAAGAGGGGTATCAGGTTGAGATAGCGGAAACGCCACATGCCTACATCCTTAAAGAACATAACTGTGCCCTTGAATCTATTGCAGAGAAATATCCCCAGCTCTGCCAGCTCGAACTGTCCCTGTTGCAGCGGTTACTTGATGTGCCAGTTGAGCGTGAATGTCACATGCCCTCCGGGGACTCGATATGCAGCTATAGAGTCCTTAAAAACTGATCCCGCCCAAGGATTAAGGAGATGAGGACGGTCATCACGTAGGTCTGATATTACCCCTACCCTTTACTCTGCCGAAAGTCGCTCAATCTGAAACAAACGTAACAACCTGCCACAGTTTTTATCAGCTCAATGCCTTCTTTATCCGATCTAGTGCTTCGTCTAACCGATCATCTGGTACGGTTAAAACTAGCCGGAAATACCCTTCGCCATACTCACCGTAAGATGCGCCTGGTGCAATAACAACCGCAGCCTTTTCAAACATCAACGTTGCAAAATCTACAGAGTTCATCCCATCAGGCGTCGGCAACCAGAGGTAAAATGTCCCCTTGGGTGTGTTATAATCACCCCAGCCGAGTTCTTTGAAGGTGCTAAGTACCCGTTCACGGCGATCGGTGTAGATGGGTAGCATTCTGTCGATGTTATTCCGACATTCTGTCAAAGCGGCAATTCCAGCGTATTGAATGGCGTTAAAAATGCCCGAATCAGTATTCCCTTTAACCTTTGCCATCCCTGTGATAAGTTCTGCATTTCCCATCGCCATCCCAATTCGCCAACCTGTCATGTTGAACGGCTTGGACAGAGAATTGAGTTCAACGCCAACCTCCTTTGCTCCCGGTGTGGATAGGAAACTCAAAGGTTTTTCCCCTTCAAAGACTATTTCGCTATACGGATTATCGTGGCAGATAGCGATGTCGTAATCTTTGGCAAATTCAACTACTTCTGCAAAAAAATCAGGTGTTGCGGTCGCCCCCGTTGGGTTATTGGGGTAGTTCAGGAACATCGCAGTTGCTTGGTTAGCGACCTCTGATGGAATATCGGCAAGTTTTGGGAGAAATCCGTTCTCGCCTGTGATTGGGACGTTGTACGGTTCTCCTTCCGCCATAAAAATACTTGCCCGGTAAGCTGGATAGCCCGGATCTGTCATTAAAACTGTCTCTCCGGGATTCACAACTGCGAGAATAAAATGGTGGCAGCCCTCCTTGGATCCGATCAATCCGAGCACTTCTTCCTCAGGGTCCAATTCAACGTTGTACCGCTCAGCATACCAATCCGCCACTTCGTTCCGAAATGCGAACATCCCTTTCTCTTCGTCAGTTGGGTAGCGATGGTTTGCCGGGTCCGCTGCCGTGCGGCAGAGTTCGTCGATCACCGGCTGCGGGGTTGGCTCAACGGGGTCCCCGATTCCCAAGCTGATGACATCAATGCCATCGGCGATTGCTTGGTTAATTTTGTTGCGTAGTTCGATGAATAGGTAGGGTGGAATCCTCTTGAGTCTATTTGCAATCTGCATCTCTTCTCCTAATTTCTAAAGTTTCAAAATACTATTTCTTAAGCTGTGGGCATTCTATCAGAAAAGTCGTTGATTTACAATGGGTGTCAAGACGACATGAACATCCCACCGTTGACATTAAGCGTAAAGCCTGTAACATAGGAACCTTCATCAGAGGCAAGGAACAGAATAGCATTTGCCACCTCTACCGGCTCAGCGACCCGACCGAGCACCATCTGTGCTGTCAAGTCGGGGTGATTCGTGGTCATATCCGTGGCGGCGACGCCGGGAGCAATCGCATTAACAGTAATGTTGTGCGGTCCGAGGGCGCGTGCTAGGGACTTTGTGAGACACATGACGCCCGCTTTGGAGGCAGCATACGGTGCAGATGAAACAAGTCCCCCGACTTGGCCCGCTAAGGAGCCGAGGCTGATAATTCTGCCGGAATTCTGTTTCTTCATTGTGTCGATAACCGCCTGCGAACAGAGGAATGGTCCCTTCAGGTTAACCGCCATTATTCTGTCCCACTCCTCTTCGGTACACTCTTCGACTTGTGTATAACTAAAGATCCCTGCATTATTGATCAAAATATCAATTCGTCCAAAAGAATCAAGGGTCTGATTCACCATTGACCGGACGGAGTCACTATTTGAGACATCGGTTTGGAGAACAAGACTCCGCACACCAAGCCCTTCAACCTCCTTTCCAACAGTTTCCGCTGTCGTCGGGTTATGTTCTGCAATGACGATATTCGCGCCTTCCTTTGCAAGCAGCAGACAGGTTGCCCGACCAATTCCCTGTCCACCGCCCGTTATAATTGCAACACGGTCCCTCAGCCTCATTATGTTTCCTCCTACATCGATGATTTTTTGTGTTGAGAATCCCCGAATGTATATGATAAAATTAAACCTTACTGGATACATATTATCGCAAAAAGTATCCCTTAAGTCAACAGCAAACGGGATTTCGCCCCATCCCATTTTGGAGGACTCTCATGCCACAAAAGCGGATAAGAATCACCGCTACACCTGTTGTTATGGAAGCTGAGTTGAATGAGTCGCAAACAGCTCAACAGGTCTGGGATGTGCTGCCAATTGAGGCCCCTGGGAATATATGGGGTGATGAGATCTACTTTTCCATCCCTGTAGAAGCGGAGACAGATAACGCGCAAGAGGTAGTGGAATTGGGTGAGCTCGCCTATTGGCCGCCCGGTACGGCGTTCTGTATCTTCTATGGTCCCACCCCGATGAGCAGAGGCGCGGAGATTCGTCCTGCGAGCCCAGTGAATGTTATCGGCAAACTGATAGGTGAGCCAGAGGTGTTCAAACAGGTCAGCGATGGAACCGTTGTTAAAATTGAGAAAATCTCCGACAAATAGTGGAGAGTAAATCAAGTGTTTCCCAGGAGGTAACTGTTGTGCAGCTAAGTGAAAAGGACAAACAGGCGTTGCAGGAAAAATACAAAGAGCAACGTCAGGCAATGTGGTCAGGAAAACAGTCAACTTCGCAAGAGTCTGATGACAATACAGCAGAAACAGATCAAGAGAATGCGGCAGATAATACAAAGGACTCAGCCGATGCGGAATCATCGGATACCCCGTCCGAGCCTTCATCAACGGAACCTGATCAACCTATATCTACAGAAACCTCGAACCAAGAAACGAGCCAAGATGAGTTAAGTGCTCAATCCGAATCGGAGGCGGAAACCACCCCTATCGCAGAGGATCCTGGAGAGGATCAAGAAGAACAAGAGGATGAAGAAGATATAGGCACCGGCGAAAGAGTATTCTGGGAAGCAGATCAGGAGGGAGGATCAAGCATTGTGACATGGAAATTGGTGCTAGCCGTTATCGGTATAGCAGTTGTTTTAGTCGGGGTGGGCGTTTACCTCGGGTTTTTGTTCGCTGGCTAGTCCTAAATTATCGGAATTATTTTTAATATTTTCATGCAGCTGTACGATAAGGAGAACAAAAATTATGAGCCAAGTAATTCAGGAGATGATCCGTTCAAAAGCCCAAACAGCCAAAGCTGCGAAGCGGACGCTGTCAAAAACTTCCGTTGACACGCGTAATGGCGCGCTACTGGCGATGGCAGATAGTATCCTGACATTCAAGAACAAGATTCAAGAAGCGAATCGGATCGATCTGGAAGAAGGGCAAAAGACAGGGCTTGCTGAGCCGCTGATGCAGCGACTAGAGTTAGATGAGAAGAAGATTGCACGGATGGCGGATAATTTAAGGCAGGTTGCCGCCTTACCAGATCCAATCGGAGAGGTATCACATATCCGGGAGCGTCCCAACGGTCTACAGATAGGACGGGTGAGTGTCCCAATCGGCGTGGTGGGTGTTATCTATGAATCACGTCCCGATGTCACCGTCGAGGTCTCTGCCTTGTGTATCAAATCTGGCAACGGTGTTATTCTACGCGGCGGATCAGAGGCAATACACTCGAACACCGCGCTTGCTAATATATTGAGCGAAACTGCTGAGAACGAAGGGATACCGGGCGCGGTTCAGTTTGTAAATATTACCGACCGGCAGGCTGTCCACGAAATGATCGCACTACCTGACCTGATTGATCTTATTGTGCCGCGGGGAAGCTATGAATTAGTCCGCTATCTCATGAAGCAGTCGGAGATCCCGGTGCTCGGTCACGCGGACGGAATTTGCCACGTCTATATTGATCAGGCAGCCGATATTGAGATGGCAGAGGAGATCTGTATAAACGCGAAGAGCGGTTACAAGGTCGCTGTTTGCAACGCCATGGAGACGCTGCTTGTGCACGAAGAAATCGCTCCCAACTTCCTCCCGTCAATGTGCGAAAAATTTGCCGCCGAGGGGGTTGAGCTGCGTGGCTGTGAGCAAACGCGCGCGATTTGTCTAGACCTCCAAGCCGCCACGGAGGAAGATTGGAAAACAGAATACCTCGATTATATCCTGTCGATCCGAATTGTCTCGGACTTCGACGCAGCGGTGGAGCATATTGAAACCTACGGCTCACACCACTCAGACACGATCGTAACGGAGAACTATACCACTGCACAACGCTTCCTAAAGGAGGTTGACTCCGCGGCGGTTTATGTCAATGCGAGCACCTGTTTCACCGACGGTTACGAATTCGGACTTGGTGCGGAGGTCGGTATCAGCACACAGAAGCTGCACTGCCGGGGGCCCATGGGGCTTGAAGGACTGACGAGCTATAAGTACATCGTCTACGGGAATGGGCAGCTGCGGACGTAGGTAGTGTGCCATTTTCACTATGATTTCTTTGGGAACTGTGCTAAACTCTTTTTATCAATAATTCCTTTAGGTCTAAAACCCAAGCGTTTACGCTTGGGATACAGATTGCTTTAGCATTGTTTTTTTGAAAGTCTAAACGAATTCAATTCAGTGTTTTGGTGGTGGTCGTTTGAGTCCAAAGAGACGAGTAGGTAGGGTAAAATCTCCCACGACCAACTTCGCAGACAACGAGGTAGCCCCAACGAAACGACTGAACTCACAAATGTCCTTGCAAGGGGCAGCAGCCTACTGCCACTCTTACGCCTGGCTTGGACGGGTAGGGCAGCCATGTAGGGCGGGGCATCGTCCTATGAAGGAGCGGACGTAAGACGGACTTCGGTTCGCAATCCGTGTTGATAGCACAATTCGATTTCTAAAGGATAAAGGATAGAAAGAATCCCAATCCTTTAGGTTTGGGAGTATGTCAAATTCTAGGTATGCTCAAACGATAGGAGGACGACATGGCAAATTCAGATTACAGAATCGGTGTTGTGGGCGTGGGCAGGATGGGAGCAAATATCGCGCGTCACTTAAATGATGAAGGATTTTCGGTCACTGCTGTTTACGATGCGGCTGAAGACCGGGCGACATCGCTCGGCGAAGAAATTGGTGCGGAAGCAACGGGCCGGCTTGCGCGTGTGACGGAACTTGCGGATTACATCATCACCGTCGTTACAGACGATAACGCGATGCGGCAGATCTTCTCGGAAGATGCCGCTGACAGCCTGCTGAAAGGCGCGAGTGGAACCACGTTTATCAATTGTGCGACGATCTCACCACAGGTGCATGTAGATGTCGAACAGCTTGCGGAGAAACACGGTGCGTCGAGCCTTGAGGGTTGCATGGCGAGTAGTATCACCCAAGCACGGGAAGGTACGCTGTATCTAATGTGCGGTGGAAAAGAGGCGGTATTTAACGACGCTAAACCGATCCTTGACTCGATGAGTGTTTCCCTTCGTTACATCGGTGAAGCGGGACAGGCAGCCCAAGTCAAGGCACTCGTGAATATGGTGATGAATATCAACACGGCAGGGTTGGCAGAGGGGCTTGGACTCGGTGCCGCGCTTGGGTTAGATCTTGGGATGCTCCAAGAGGTATTCGCCCAAACCGGAGCAAACTCTCGCGTCCTAGAAACCGATGGTGAAGATATGGAGGCTCGTGACCACGAATGCTATTTCTCCGCAGCGCACGCGTCGAAGGACTCGGGAATCGCGCTCGACCTCGCCGAAGATGCTGGCTTGAACCTTCCACTCGCCGAGGCGACCAAAAATCAGTATGACAAGATGATCGAACTTGGCAAAGGGGAGTTGGATAAATCTGGAGTTGCCGAACTTACCTTCCCCGGTAGGGGTTGAACAATAGTCGTTAGAAACTTGGCTCAAAAAAAGAAGGCACAGCGACAAAGAGAAACCGAGTTTTCAAGAAAAAACTCGGTTTCTTTGCTGCCCGGCACATGACTTCAGGCTGGAGAGAATGTTCCGAGCACCATCGGTTGTGATGCGCCTGTGACCTGTGGTAGGTTCGTGGGCTGTCCATGAACCGCCTCGTTGGCAAGGATAGCGAAGGCAATCGCCTCTTTTGCGTCGCTTGAAAAGCCGATGGAATCGATGGGGAGTACCGGAATTGGCTTGAATAGTGTCTTTAGGTGGTCCATCAACGTGAGATTATGACCGCCTCCCCCGCTGATATAGATCTCATCAACAGAATAGTGCGGAAATAGAAACCTGTGGTAGTAATCATAAATTGTTTGCGCTGTAAACGCTGTCAAAGTAGCAACTAAGTCTGCCTGTCCCAAGTTCTGATTCTGTGCCTGCTGAATCGCGTGATGCGCGAACTGCCTACCAAACGCTTCACGTCCGGTAGTCTTAGGAGGGCGTGCACTGATAAAGGGGTGTTGCAACCACTCCCCTAGCAGGGATTCGCAAACATTCCCCTGTTCCGCAAACCGGCCCGCATCATCATACTTTTCCGCTCCCTCCGTGAGAATATCCATAACTGAATCAATAATCATATTCCCCGGTCCTGTGTCAGAGGCAAAAACGTCTGATACTGCTGCGCCTGCGGGTATTAGGGTCACGTTGGCAATACCACCGATATTTTGCAAAGCAACTGTGCGATCTGCCCCCCGAAACATCAGAAAATCGACATACGGTACAAGCGGTGCTCCTTGCCCGCCCGCCGCGAGGTCTGCGACTCTAAAGTTTGCGATCGTTGGGATACCTGTATGATGCGCGATGACCGCCGGTTCCCCGATTTGCAATGTGGAAGGCACGTACCCTGCCCCTGTCTGAGGGGGCAGATGATAAATAGTCTGTCCGTGGGAACCGATCAGATCTATTTCTTCGATGTCTAACCCCGCCTCGTGAATGACTGCTACTGCAGCATCTGCAAAAACCTCCCCGATCAGAAAATTCATCTGACAGATCTCGTCAACACGGCTTGTCTCTGGTTGAAAGAGATCAAAGATGCGATCTCGGACTTCTATCTTGAATGGGTGTGAATGGAATGCAAGCAGTTCAATCTGTGTATCTAAACCGTGACCCCGAATCTCGATAAGCGCAGCATCGACCCCATCGACAGAGGTGCCGGACATTAGTCCGATAACCTTTTTCACTTCTTTCTGAGCAAGTTGATGGAGGGATTTCATGGTCATAGTTCGTTTATCCATTCAATCGTAAAGCAGATGTGGACGGCGCTGTTCGGTAAATATTGCAGTCTCTGCCGCCCAAGATTGGAGGATTTGTGTGGGTGATTCGCACTGCATGAGCCTCAGTCGAAGTTCATCAGTTCCCGCTAAGAGATCAAAGAAAAACTGTCCCCGACTCTTCAGAAATTCAAACTGATCCGGATAGTTCCGTTGCACCGTTGCGATAAGATGGAGCGCAACATCGACGGGTTTGAATTGATTCCTGTCTGTGACGTGAACCTGTACACCGTGGCATTCTTGATCGGCGTGCTTTGAAAAAGTAGGGGTAAAATGGATTGGACGGAAGTGAGTGCCGGAGAGTTCTAAGCTGTTGAGCACATCGGACCATCTCTCTGGATTTATCCACGGTGCCCCTATCCACTCGAACGGTTTCGTTGTCCCGCGTCCTTCCGACAGGTTTGTCCCTTCGATGAAGCAGGTGCCGGGATACAACGTCGCCGTTTCGACAGTCGGCATATTCGGTGAGGGCGGCACCCACGGCAGTCCTGTCTGATCGTACCACATGCCTCGCCTCCAACTGTGCATAGGTACAATCTCAAGTCGAGCCGAAGCATAACCGAGTTCGGCCTGGCAAAATTTCGCGAGTTCACCGACAGTCATACCGTGACGGATTGGAATCGCCGTTTCGCCAACAAAGGATTGGAACGCTGGCTGGAGTAGATTTCCCTCAACGCGATCACCACAGATTGGATTTGGACGGTCAAGGACAATAAATTCCACACGGTTGGCTGCAGCCGCTCTCATAGATCGGAGCAGCGTCGAAATATAGGTATAAAAACGGGAGCCGACATCTTGGATATCGTATACCAAGGCATCAATCCCATCAAGCATCTCCGGCGTAGGCTGCCGCGACTCTCCATAGAGGCTGTAGATTGGGATTTGTCGTCCTTTATCAACAATAGAGGGAATGTGGATTGCAGCTTGGGAACTTCCAGAGATGCCGTGCTCCGGGCTAAAAAGTGCCGCCAGCTTAATTTTTGGATTCTCAGCAAACAGCGTCAGGTTACTCCGAAATTGTGAGTCAATTCCGGTTTGGTTGGTGATTAACCCGATGGAGCGACCCTCAACCAGCCCCAACTGCTCTTTAAGTAAAACGCTTAAACCGATCTGAGTCATAGTAAAATCGTGCTAATTTTCACGATTGTTCCAAATCGCTCTGGTTAAACTCAATTGGCACCGCGCTTCGGATGTGCAGATCTCGCTGTGGGAATGCAATGGTAATGCCCTGCTCTCGAAATGCTTTTACAACAGCAAAATTCAGGTCGCTTCTTATAAAATACTGGCGGGAGGCATCATTGATCCAAACTAGCAAATCAAAATTGAGTGAACTGTCGCCAAATTCCAAAAACTGTATTCTCGGTTCGGGATTTAATAACACTTCTTGATGGGCACGCCCTACCTGCAACAAGGTCTCTTCGACCAAGTCAACGTCGGATCCGTAAGATACGCCGACAGACACATGAATACGTACTTTTGAATCTCGATAACTCCAGTTTGTTACGCTATCAGTTATGAAATTTGAATTGGGTACAATGATAGACACATTATCTAGCGTTTCGACTATTGAACTGCGTGTTTTTATCGCACGGATGCGGCCCTGGACACCACCAACTTCAACAAAATCGCCTACCTGCACAGGGCGCTCAAACAGTAGAATTAGGGCACTAATAAAATTACTGGTGATATTCTGCAATCCTAGACCAATCCCAACCATCAAAACCGCACTTATCGCAGCCAAGGTTGTCAAATCAACGCCAACCTGTTGTATAGCAATAAATACGCCCAACAACATTATGATATAGTGCAATATACGGAAGACTGTCTCCTGTGTGCCTATGGTCAGGTGTGTCCGTCTAAACACATTGCGTCGCAGCAGACGCCGCAAAAAGCGTGACAGCCAAAAGGCTCCTATCAGGATCAACACAACCGATAACAAGACGGCGGGTGTTATTGTTACATCTCCCAAAGAGATAAGTTTTTTCTTTAATACATCAACAACTTCTTGTAAGTTCTCCATTTCCTATCTTCCCCTCCAAACCGTTCGACAATAGTAAAACTGCATCGGCTTTGTCGTTCTTCCAACCGGTTAGGAATCCATTCAAAACTTATAGCTCAATCCGTTGACAATTTCCAAATCATGTTTTTCAACATCAGTCGGTGGCTCGCTGTCGGAGCGGACGTTCAATCGGGTATTGACTGATACCGTTTCTGTCACATGAACTTCGAAACGGCTTTCAGAGATAACGCGAAAATCGGTAAATCGCTGGATATAAGGTTGGTAATAGCCGGTTATGACAACAGAGAATCGTTTGTCAATACGCCATGTTGCGGAGATGTAGTTGGTGGAACGGATAATATTCGTCTCGACCTCACCGTGTTGCTCATCATTGATGGTCTCGTTTTCCCACATTCCCCCAATGCCGAGGTAAAGGTTCAGTCCCCTATTTTTTTTATCGATACGTTGCTTCAGAACGGAGATACGCAGCCCACCACCCACCAAATTTCTGTCTCGTAACAGAATCGACTCATTAAACTGTTTCTGAAGAAATATCTCTACACCGAGATACTCACTGATAGAGCGAGCACCTCGTAGGTGAGCAAATCCCTTATCGGTATACAATTTCCCACCTTGCTCGCCGTGTTGCAATGTGGCAATGCCGAAAGTATGGTACTTATCAAACCAATAATCTGACCGTAAACTGCTCTTGAATCTGAGTAGATCTGTATTCCCGGATTGGTATGTTAGGCTTAAATTAATGTCGTTATACCAGCCCAGTTTTGAGTCCAGCCGTCGCAAGGTCTCAATATTGACCTGTGCTTTCGCGCCCACGACGCAAACAAACAGCCAAGTCAAGCCCACGACATATTTTATCATGTGCACGTGTGTTATCTTCATATATTTTTGGTACTTGAACTTAAACGTAAATTGGAGCTTGACTCAATTTTGGTCAACTTCTTGATTGAGAGGAACCTCCTTATACATTGGTGGTAGAGACGACACTTCGGATAACTTATACTCTATGGCAGAATGGGGATAGGCGAAGCCAAGTTGATCGCTTTTACTGAAAGCGTCCACAATCTTTGCAACGATCTCGGTTGAGATTTTTTGTCTATCTACAGCAATTGATTGATAGCGCAGGCGCATCCTTACGCCGGAATCAAAGAATTCTGCACGTACTTCAGGGGCGCTGCCTGTATCTTCTATAATTTCCTGTGTTACCTCCTGAGCGCAGTCAATCAATGTTTGCTCCGCGAATTTATAATCCGAATCGTAGGAAACTCTAACAGGAACTTCATCCAAGATATACTTCGTGTCGTCAGAAACGGCATAATTGGTTACCATCTGATCGAATAGCACCGCATTAGGAATTAAAATCCCTCGATTGGAAGACTCCTCTCCACCTACTGTACCGCCGACTTCGCCAAGTAGAATGTGAGTGGGTGAGATTTCTAAGACATCACCACGGACGCCCTGAATGATAATGCGATCGCCAATCATAAAAGGGCGCTTAATCATTACCATCAACCATGCTGCAACACCCGTTACTGGCCGCTGAAGCGACCAGCCCAAAATCATACTAACAAAAGCGACGGTTAAGCCCATTGCAGCCAGCGAACCGGACATACTGACAATGACAAAGACAATACCTGCCAGTAGAAAACCATATCTCCACATAGCTAGGAACTGCCGAATTTCATTATCAGTACGTCGCTGGCTCTCCATCGCACCGATAATCAATCGCTTCGAAACTTTATAGGCAATGAGTAACGCAATCAGAATCAAAATTGCATATAGGACATTAACGATGGATTCTCCCATTACCCTTATCATTGGTTCCTTGATACTATCTAGAAACTCCGTCAATGTTTCTCGCATATCTGTTACCTCCCTTTCAGTATTAAAAAAATAGATTGATGAAACTTAGCTCGAAAATCAACGATGCCGGGCCGGGATGCATCGGGATGAACACGATTCGTCAACAAGATAGCAAACATTCGCCTTTCTAGATTAATACGGATGGATGTTCCTGTAAACCCGGTATGGTAGAGTGAACCATCTTCTAATATAATCCAGCCAAAGCTACGTGACTCGTTTAATCCTGCTGTCTGTGCAGAGGCCATCTGGTTGATGCTCTCGGCCGTCAAGACGTTGTTTCCGCCATTAAGTAGCATATGACAAAATTTCGCGATATCCGTAGCGGTCGAGAACAGTCCTGCGTTTCCTGAAACTCCGCCAAGAAAATGAGCATTTTCGTCATGCACCTCACCGACGATAATCCCCTCGCGCCAGTCGTGCGGTTGATAGTTCACCACCCGTTTTTCAAAGCTGTTTGAATCCTCTGTCGCCGCACACTTATCGGTCCACGCCGATGGTGGATTATAGCGTGTCCAGTTCATTTCAAGTGGCTGGAAAATCCATTTCTGCGCAAGTGCATCTAGCGGTTCATCCGTTAGACGTTCAAGCAGTTTGCCAAGAAGGATATACCCCAAACAGCTATACACAACCTGTGTTCCCGTCAGATAGTCCAAAGGAACCCGAGAGAGATAGTTGACAACTCCGTAGCTGTTTTCTGATTCTAGGTAGGTCGCGCGCCAAGCTGGAAGCCCAGAGGTATGGGTCAAGAGATGAGAGATGGTGACTTGGGAATGGCTGAATTCAGGAAGATAACTTTGAATCGACTCGTTGAGTTCAACAGCACCTGCTTCGACATAGCGCATGATGAGTGTCGCAATTACAATCGGTTTGGTGAGGGAAGCGAGGTCAAAAATTGTATCGCGCTGCATCGGTTTAACTTCAGGGATGCGCATCCGACACCCAAACGCCTCGCAGTATGGGAATGTAGCACTATCGGCAATATAGACGACAGCACCAGGAAAGATATTCTCTGAGATGCCGTACCGTATGAGTTGATCTATTCCTTGATTACCGGGTTTTCTGGTTGTGTTGCACGGTTTCATCTGCTTTATTGGACGTTTCCGTGTAGGTTTCTATGATTGAAGAACGGTACGGGTGTCAACCGTCGATCTTCACGATCTCTCCCATTTCGTTTTCAGCACCATTCACCTCAAATTGAACGGGCAAGAACTGTTGGACCAACCAGATGTTTGTGGTGAGATGCCGCGTGATCTGGGAGGTAGTAAAGCGGGACTCTCCCTTTGCAAGTGCCATCGGGAGGATGAGTTGATCTGCGAGATGCGGCTCGATTGCCGCGTCTGATTTCAAAAAATCCGCCAACGCGTCGCAAGCTTCATCAGCCACGCGCTCGGCAGGCTTGCCACGGGCACCGAGTGCGGAAAATCCGGCTTGCACATTTTCAAATTCTGCCTGTAAGAAAACAAGCGTTCCCTGTCCCATAGAATCTCCTTTTTCCCGCTCTATGTTGACAGGTGAATCAACCCCAGCTAGACGTTTTGTAATTTGGTTATGCTGCCGATTGATGATATGTTCAGGGAGATTAGAGACTGCGGAAACGCCGTGGATTGTTTGCAATTTGCCTCGATGTGCGAATCCAACGCTTTGCCAATCCGCGACGGGTTGTACCTGTGCGATTGCCTCTCCACCACCTTTGGGATACCAACCCCACCGGTTTAATTGGATCGATCCCTCAAACCCGAACCTCGCTGCCATCGGTATGAAGACCTTACGCAGATAATGGATGTTTGGGCTCCAAGGGACGTGCGTTCCGCCACGCAAAATGACAGTCGAGGCAACCTTAGCATACGCCAAAGGCAAAGCAATTGATTGAAAAACTAACGACAGTGCTCCAGCACTGGGGCGAATCTCTGCGACATCGAAGATATAATTTCCGCCCGAAATCTCCTGCGGTCGAAACGTCAGCGTTTGGGAACCAAGCTGCCCACCGATAACCTCGGCATTGGCAATCGCAGCCACTGCATTAACACTAGTAAGATGTTGTGGGGCAAGTCCCGGTTTTTTCCGACCGGCACGTATGCCGGTTACACGGATGGGACGATTCAAAATCGCCGACAGACTAAGGCTTGAGCGTAGGATTTGGCCACCGCCTTCGCCATAATTTCCGTCAATCTCTAGTATGTCCATGAGTTTAAAGCGAATCGAGGCTATTTCTTCTCGGATTTTTCGGAATCAACACCGGCGATTGAGCCGGGAGCGGATTGAGCATAGATGCCAAGGTTCTCACGAACTTTAGTTTCGATTTCATCAATAATCTCAGGATGTTGAATAAGAAATTCTTTTGCACTATTTCTACCTTGGCCGAGCCGCTCGTTGTTATAAGAGAACCATGCACCGCTCTTACTTATAATATCTTGATCGGTTGCTACGTCAAGTAGATCGCCCAGCTTGGAAATGCCCTCTCCGAAGGTCATTTCAAATTCAGCTTGTGTAAAAGGAGGTGCCACTTTGTTCTTGGCGACTTTAACCCGAATGCGGTTCCCGACCATCTCATCCCCATCCTTGAGAGTTTCCGCCCGTCGGATTTCAAGCCGGACAGAGGCGTGGAACTTGAGAGCAAGTCCGCCCGGTGTCGTTTCGGGATTTCCAAACATAACGCCGATCTTTTGACGGATCTGATTCGTGAAAATGATGCATGATTTCGATTTGCTCGCTACTCCAGAGAGCTTTCGCAGTGCTTTGGACATCAGGCGCGGCAATAAACCCACATGGGCATCACCCATTTCACCCTCAATCTCTGCTTGCGGTGTGAGCGCTGCTACTGAATCAATTACAACGACGTCAATGGCACTGCTGCGCACTAATGTCTCGACGATTTCCAGCGCTTGTTCGCCTGTATCCGGTTGGGAGATGAGTAGGTGTTCCATGTTGACACCGATGCGTTTAGCATACATCGGATCGATTGCATGTTCAACGTCTACAAACGCAGCGGTCCCCCCCATCTTCTGAGCTTCTGCGATAATGTGTAGAGCGAGCGTCGTTTTACCACTGGATTCATGTCCGAAAATCTCTACAATTCGTCCGCGAGGCACCCCACCAACGCCAAGGGCGATGTCTAGTGCTAGTGAGCCGGTTGGAATTACCTCAACGGGCAGGATATCTTCACTGCTGAAACGCATGATAGCGCCCTTACCGTGCTGCCGTTCAATCTGCGAAATGGCGAGATCAATTGCTTTGTCTTTATCTTTTGATGCCATACCAAATCTCCTTTGACTTCATGTTCAGTGTTACGAAAATAAATAAGATTGTACAGTTGAGTAGATTGCGCCTGCGGGGTGTAGTTGACTTTGGATAAGCGAGATTGTATCCACTTTCATTTCTGCGCCTTCGATACGATCATATTGACGGTATTGATTTGCATAAGGTCGAAGGTCAACTCGCTCTTTCAACCGAGCGATTGTGAGATGGGGATTGAATTTCTTGGTGTCGAACGAAACCCCACAACACTCATTTAGTGCCACATTAATGTCTTGAGCGAGGGAAGATACGCGCTCGCTGCCATCTTTTACGCCAATCCACATCACTCGTGGACGTGCGAAATTAGGGAATGCCCCCAAACCACCGATACCTAATGAAAAACGGCGGTAACGACTAGCCACTCCCTTGATTGCCTCTCCGATGGATTCAAGATTATCGGGGTCAACGTCCCCTAGAAACTTCAACGTCAAATGAACGTTGTTCGGTTTCACCCAAGATGCTTTTTGAACCTGTTTTCGTAGCGTTTCTTGGATACGTGCCAAGCGGTTCTGGATCGTCTCTGGTATCTCAATTGCGATGAAACAGCGGATCGATTGGGTCATATTCTGTGTCGTCTACCATCAGATGTCGTCATCGGTGTAAGTGTCCGGTGATCTCATCAGTTCGTAAAGCCCCTTGCGGTTGTTGTATAGGAATTCCAATCCCGAAATAACGGTAAGCACTAATGGGATGTACATCATGAAGTAAATTGGTCCGGCTCGCTGAATAACAAAACCCATATCTATACCTAGTAGATGGCTATACTCATGGCAGACGAGTAAAACGAGGCTGATAATAATGACGACCATCTGTGAAGATGTTTTATATTTTCCCCATTTGCTCGCTGCGACGACCGTGCCGTATCGTCCAACGAAAACCAAGCGTAGCGTCGTGACAACGACTTCGCGTCCCATAATGATTAGCACCATCCACCCTGGAATCAATCCGCCCTTAAAGCGTGTTAGGCAGATTAGCGCTGCACCGACTAGCAGCTTATCCGCGAGCGGATCCATGAACTTTCCAAAACTGGTAGTCCCTTGTTTGCGTGCGATGACTCCGTCGAGATAATCTGTGATGGATGCCACACAGAAAATAATGAGGGCAGGTAACATGCGTTCATATCGGAAGGAAAGCATGAAGAAAGGTATCAGCAGCATGCGAGCGATGGTCAGGTAATTCGCAAGGCGCATCACATTGTGGAAATCCATCTGTTTTATTTCCCTCTTTAATGGATGGAGATTCAGATATTGATGTGGAGGTGGCGATTCAGAGGATGTATGCACTTAGATTTCGCATATCAGGCATCACGTTTAGCGTTTCACTTATTTGCTGAGAGATCAATTACTTCAACCCCATCAGGGATAACAAACCTGAATAGATTAGCGTCCATTTCTATGTCTCGTTGGATGTTAGCAAACGCAACAATAACGCTTAGACTGCCTTCCTCATCGCTTTCAGTCTGATAACCGAATTGGACAGGTAACCAATTATCAGATTTGACCCATATCTCAATAATCTCGCGGGGGGCATTGGCTTCCAGATTCGGCGATATCTGTGGCTTGGGAACTAGCTTGATACGGTAGATACCTTTTGGATTCGCCACTTCATCCGGAACTAGCTCCATGTTAAATTTTTCGGAGGCTTCATCTAGTGACGCACCCAACCCGGGCAATAGTTCCTTGCGGTTGGCTCTGCCCCATTTCATCTTATTCACTTGGCTGAGTAACGGCGTGTACGCCCAAGAAAAGTCACCATCAAGAACGATGAGCTGCGCTAGCTGTGTCGGATTTTTGTGGCTAACGTATTCCTTGCGTAGTAGGTTTGGCTTGCTGAACCTCAATCGTCCGCGTGCAACACTTTTGTTTCCTGCCTGCAATGTGGTTTCCTCAAAATCAGCACTAAAGTTTTTAGATTTCTCGTAAGCTGCTTTGAAGTTCTGAAACACTGTTTCGATGGTATCGGCGGTCCCGGTATCTACGGTCATGACTAACGTGAACGCCAGAATGTAAAGAAAGTATAACCGTTTCATTATCCCTCTGCGGCGTAGACTTGGTCCGAACCGCACTCCTTTGCAATTGAGATATAGTAGATCTTAGAATTAATGGGACACTCCAAACCGGTGCGGTTGAAAACCGCACCTACCGGGGGACGAAAGTGTTTCTTTATTTTTTGAATTCACCATAAATAGGCGATAATGTCTTGCTAAAGTCTGGATAGACTCAAGCAATATAGCTAGCAGTATAGCACTTGCAATATGGATTGTCAACGCCGTTTTTCCGCCTATACCGCTGTTGATATGTGGGTATGACGTTCCGCCTCAGCAGCCTGTCGCATCTCTTCCTCCGTCACATGAACCCTTGCCCAATCAAGTAGGGTGACCTCTATTCCGTCAGGATCTTCAAGCGCGAATTTAACAAAACGCTCTAGCAGATCGATGATCCGTTCATTTCTGAAAAAAGCTTGAAACCAGAGAGAAAACGCCTTAATTGCGTCGGGTTCTTCGGTAAGAGCCCAGAAAGTTACTTGACAGAAATCAAGCCCTTCTTCAGCAGAGTACTGCGAAATCCGCACATCTTCGGGGAACCCCTCAAACAGGGGTAAAAATTCGGGCAGTAATCGAAGGAGAGAATCGTTCAAATAAGATATTTCTGGAGAAATATCGAACTGGATGCTATATTTGTGTGCCTGAAGGTAGAGATCGGATTCTTCGGGCTGACGATCAGTAGGTAAGGGATTGTCTGCGGTTTGCTTTTTGCGTCGAAATCGCACGGTTTATTCTCCACTGTTCAGAGACATTGTTTGTCGGGTATTATACTGAAGATTTCCGCTCTCTGCAACTACAATTCTAAGATGCGAAGAGCGGAATTTTCCCTTCAATCCTATGTATCTGTGGCATCTACCTTAGTCAAGGATGTATACTCAACATGATGAAAACTGTATTTTCTCCAATCTGCGTAAAGGGCGATATGAAGGAGGCATAACATGATTAATTCTGTCAACATTCTGGACCATGTAGCAGTGACAGTCAGTGATATGGACCGCTCATTGGCGTTCTACTGTGATTTGCTCGGACTGAAAGAGGTTGAACGGCATCGCCTCGAGGGCGAGACTATTTCCAAGATGGCGGGCAAGCCGGATGTGATTATGGAAGTGGTCCGGTTGGAAGCGCCCGAAACGCCCGGGGTTCTGCTTGACTTACAGCAGTACGTTGCAGCTGAAGGCAAAGTATCTGATGCACAATTGGGAGATGTTGCTCACTCACATTTCTGTTTCGGTGTGCCAGACGTATGGGCTGCTTACAAAGATCTGTCGGAAAAAGGGGTCGAGTTTGTGTCGGAGCCTGTAAGCTTTGATTTGGAGTGGGGCATTGTATATGTAGTGTTCTTCAAGGATCCAGATGGCTTTATCTTAGAGCTAATGCAGGTTCCGATCGAGAAAAAGGAATCCAGTCATTGATATCTATTTCGCTTGCGAGTCCATGTTGAGTCTGTTTGGTTCATGCAAAAGTTGACTTTACACTGTATGCGAATTCGTGCTAAAATGGCGGCATTCAACTTGGTCGAAGACTACTTATGTGCACTGTCTACGCCCGTATATCTATCGTGAAAGGAAATCTGATGGACACTTCGTCGAACAAATATGTTCCCGCTCGTGAGCAATATGAACGCGATGGTTACGCTATTTTCCGGGATATTCTGGATTCAAACTTGGTCCAAGAGGCAAGTAATCACGTTGATTGGCTGCTCGCAAAGAATCCCGATTTGCGCCCGGAACATTTACACCATCGTCTTGTCAGAGAGGATCCGTTCTGGGTCCGGCTGATTAGCGATTCGCGCCTCCTAGATATCGCAGAGGTCTTTATCGGACCCAACATCGCTCTGTTCGCATCGCATTACATCAGCAAGCCGCCAACCGACGGAAGACCCGTACTATGGCATCAGGATGGTAGCTATTGGCCCCTGACACCGATGGAGGTTGTTACGTTGTGGCTTGCCGTCGATGATTCGACCCCGACGAACGGTTGTATGCGGGTTATCCCCGGTACACATCAAATGGAGCTCCATGAAATGCAGCGCACCGTTGATGTCCCTAACGTCCTCAGTTCGCATATGGATCCCACCTTGGTTGATGAATCCAAGGCAGTTGACTTCGTGCTCAAGGCTGGTGACGTTTCGGTGCATCACCCGAATATTATTCACGGATCCAACCCAAATACCTCCGCACAACGGCGTTGTGGTTTAACTATTCGCTATATCCCAACAAGCACACGCATCACATCAGAGGAGCCTTGGCCCTGTGCCTTTCTGTTGCGCGGCGAGGGTGTTCCTGATGTGAACGACTACGCACCGCGTCCGAAATACGTCGAGGGATTTCACATGCCTTTCCGGGGTTGCGAAGATTGGACGGGGTAACATCCTTCGTGATGGTTGCTGAGAGCGAAATGCGCCGTTGTGAATAAGAGCATATTCAAAAAAATGAGTCGCTGAAGCAGACAAATTTGCATAGAGGAGTTGATATGATAGATCCACCGGTAAAGGTAGGTGTGATTGGTTGCGGTGCACAGGGCAAAAATCACCTAAATGTCATTAGAGAATTGCCGCCAGAAACCGCAATAGTGAGTGCGCTTTGTGATCTGAGTCCTGACCGGTTACAGAACGCAAGGGAGATGTGGCCCCAGGCACACGCAACTAGTGACTTCAAAGAGATGCTTGCGCCCGGAGAACTCGACTTGGTGATTGTCGCTACAATGCCAAACACCCATATGCAGATGGCGCTAGCGGCATTGGAGGCAGGTGCAGATGTGCTTTGCGAAAAACCGTTCATGAGGAATTTGGAGGAGGCAACGGCGGTGCTTAACTGTGCGGAACGGCTGGGGCGTCAGGTGCAGCTCGGCACGAATATGCGATATATGGCTACCTCCCGATACCTCCGCGATTTAGTGGACTCCGGTACGGTTGGGGAACCGGTGTTGAGTAAAGTTTGGGGGTGTCACGTCAATCCGCCTTGGTGGGGGCCTCACTATTATTTGAGCAGTTCTGCTGGAGGCGTCCTTGCTTCTACACTGATACACGCACTTGATCTTGCCATCTGGGTGGCCGGTTCTCCGAATCCAGTTTCAGTGAGCACTTCAATGCGTCGCCTCTTTCCTGGTAAACGGGGGCCCCTCGCCACGCCGGAGATAAGACAACGGTTTAATGTTGAAGATCTATTGACTGCTTTTGTACGGTTTGACGATGGCTCCGCCTGCATGTTAGAGGGAAACTGGTGCGATGATAGTCCGCCACCCCACCACTTCGAGATGGTTACAACCAGAGGTGAACTCAACAGCGATCCATTTACTGTGACCGTGGACGAAAATGGCGAGGTAGTCGACAAAACCCCACAGTTGAAAGAGAGTAGTGGGTGGGGCGATAGTATCCGAAATCAGGATGCGGATGTTATCCAGCGTTTGCTGGACGGAACCCCTTGGATAATGCAGGACCGCCGACAACTACTGAACTTGCAGCGCTTGATTGATGGATGCTACGAATCAGCACGAATTGAGAGGGAGGTAGTATTTGAACAGGAAGCGTAAAATTTACCCGTTTTACACACACATAAGGATATAACAGATGAGCAAGACAAATATCATTGACGAAATTTTTGAAGCATTTCACAATTATGGCGATCAACTTTATGAAGGTGGTGAACAGGTCACACAACAGCAGCACGCACTGCAAACCGCTCACACCGCTGAGAAGGATGGAGCGAGCGATACGCTGATAGCCTCCGCTATCCTACATGATTACGGCCATTTGGTTCATGATCTACCGCAGGAAGTTGTGGCGCAAGGCATAGATGATAAACATGAAGAACTAGTCGCAGCACTTTTGGAGCCGTATTTTGTCTCAGCCGTTACAGAGCCTGCTCGACTGCATGTTCCTGCCAAACGCTATCTCTGTGCAGTAGAACCGAGCTATTTTAACAAGCTATCCCCCGTTTCCGTTCGGAGTTTGGAGCGGCAGGGTGGACCGTTAACTGAAGCCGAGGTAAAAGCATTTGAAGCATTACCTCATTATGCTGACGCGGTGCGGTTACGTCGCTACGATGAGATGGGTAAAGATCCTGATGCTGTAACACCCGATCTCGCCTATTACCGTCCTCATCTGGAAGCTGGGCTAAAGAAATAATCAATCTCAGTTATATACGAGGCGCAGTCGCCTTTCCAGCTTGGCTGCGAGGGTGCCACTGCGAAGATTTGAATGAAAATCCAGCGCGATCTGACTACGACTCTCTATATTCTTGCGTCAGGCATCTACCTCATTGTTGGGGCACGGAGTTTCGCTAGAGCATCGGATACGCCTGAAACAGGCTACTTCTACCTGATTGGGCTCCTCACATGGGTAGTCGCGACGCTTGTGTGGATGCAGCAATCACAGAACCAAGTTTCCTCCGGATCTGATGTCAAAAATCACGATGAAGAGGCGCTAGGATCGCATCGGGCTGTGCAAATCTCCTACCTGATGAGTATCGGGTTCATGAGCATATGCTCGGTTGACGCCACCTTCTCGATCACTGAAGGAACGTGGAGCAGTCGGATTGTACCTATCTGTCAATTCGTATCGGCGACAATTACCCCTTGCCTTTTCTTCCATTGCTTTCTCATCTTTCCCGCCGAAAAACAGTTTGTCCAACGTAATACTTGGCTGTTAAAACTCCTTTATATTCCGGGGATTGCTCTATGTTTGATGCTTTCCTTCTTCTATCTACGTGGGCATGACTATACCCGCGAGCTTTTCCTGATAAAACTATCGCCTCTTGAAAACGTCACAATCGGATTCCTTTTCGTTTATTCAATTGCTGGACAGTTGTTACTTCTGTACACGTCTTTTGGTGCACCTTCTGCCTCCCAGCGTCGTCAAGCACGATGGTTGTTGCTTGGTATTGGTGCAGGAACATTCCCATTAGCTATCCTCACGACAGTTCCGTGGTTGTGGGATGTCTCGATTCCATACGTCGGCTATTCCGCTTATACCATATGTCTCATCCCAATCTGCTATGTCATCGCGATCATCAGACACCGGTTGATGAATATTGAACTCATCATTAATCGGAGCGTTGTGTATATGCTTGTCAGTGGTTTCGCACTCGGTATTTATCTGTTAAGCATTCAAGGGCTGACTATGTTCTTCCACACAGCCGCGCGTTCTAGGACGGTGACCGCGGTATCGGTGCTTATCGCTGCCGTGTTGTTTGCGCCTGCCAAGACACGCATTCAAAAACTGATAGATCGGGCATTTGATCGCGAAGCGTATAATTACCGTCAAACGCTTTTGACGCTGAGCCAGACGCTCCACTCAATTCTCGATCTGGAAATTTTGGTAGATACGCTGCTCCGCCAAGTTACGAAAGCCATCCATATCAGTCGTGGGGTTGTGATGTATCGCGTATCAGGTTACTCTGAATCCAAATACAATCACAGAAGTGACGCTAACCTTTTTCCAGTGGAAGGTGCCCAGTTTGTCCCAGAGGCGGCTATTGGGCTCGATGCACCGTCCCATGGATCACCGTTGACTCTATCTACATCCCTGCTTGAGCGGCTACAAAAGGCGGACAAACCACTTGATTTTTCGGACCAGTTGCTCGATCCCGATCTAATCCACGTTGCGCCGTCGGAATCGACAGATGCTTTCGTCCATTTTCTCCAATCCGCAGTGTGGATCCCATTCGTAACACGGACGAAAGAGAATGAGAATCTAGTAGGTTTGCTTGTACTTGGCCAAAAGTCATCGGAGGAACCGTATACACAAGCTGATTTGGCGTTGCTAGGCACGCTTGCCCATCAAGGAGCCACGGCAATCGAAAACGCAATGCTCTACGCTCAGCTAAGTGCACGTACCGAGGCGATGGAAACCGCACGCCAACAACTCATGGTAACCTATTTGGACACTTATGGTGGCACCATACCCAAAGCTACAAGCGGAGAGTTAGTATCTGACTTTAACAACATCGCCACTGCTCTCAAAGAGACATATGATCAACTCAAGCAATTGGACACACTGAAATCTCAATTTTTGGATAATGTATCTCACGAACTACGGACGCCGCTGACGCATATCAAAGGGTTTGTGGACAATCTGCTTGACGGCGTCGGTGGTGGGCTCTCAGAGAAACAGGCGAGCTATCTGTTACGCGTGAAGGACAATTGCGATAGGCTCATCCGGTTGATTAATGACCTACTAGATCTTTCTCAAATCGAGTCGGGCAAGATTTCGCTGCAACTTGAACCGACGAAACTGTATCCCATTCTTGAGGAGACAATCGCAGGGATTCAACCGATAGCAGATAGAAAAGGGATTCAGGTTAATCTGGATTGTGGATTAGATGTAGTTGCGTTGGTGGATCCTGACAAGATAGGACAGATTATAACAAACTTGCTAGATAACGCTATCAAATACACGGAAAGCGGTAGATATGTCGGGATCGATGTCACGACAGTATCCGATCAGACAATCCAAGTTTGTGTTGAAGACACAGGGGTCGGTATTAGCCAAACAGAACTAGATTTCATTTTTGATCGTTTTCATCGTGTTGCAGACTCGAAAAGCGGTGGCATCGGTTTGGGGCTGCCGATCGTGAAAAATCTCGTTGAACTCCACGGCGGTGAGGTTTGGGCGGAGAGCCAGTTGGGTAAAGGAAGTCGTTTTTATCTCACACTAA
The DNA here is from genome assembly GCA_965208425.1 of Candidatus Poribacteria bacterium. Classification (GTDB taxonomy): domain Bacteria; phylum Poribacteria; class WGA-4E; order WGA-4E; family PCPOR2b; genus PCPOR2b. The sequence continues at coordinate 3,435,748 of OZ242335.1, forward strand.
AACGCAAAGCATAATTAGAACGTTCTGACCTATTGACCTATGGCGACAGTGAATGAGGATTTCGTTTTCACAGGGTTCAGTGGATTATTCATGTGCCAATGCTCAATGAATTCCTGAACCAATTTTTTCACGTTTTATGCTTCACGTTTCACTTTATAATATGAATCTCTTTGTATACGGCACTTTGAAAGATAGAGGATTGATTCAATGGCTGCTCGAACGTTCGCTCGGCGATCCAAGTGTAGCGATAATGCCTGAATGTGCGATTGTTATGTCTAAATGGGGATATCCCGTGATAATACCCAGCGAAACGTTGAGCGTTGATGGCGTTGTTTGGCGAGGGCTAACGATTCAAGATTTTGCTGTATTGGATAGGTACGAAGGTTGTCATGTTGAAACCCCTGTCTATCAGCGGGAGAAACGGAAAGTTGTTATTGATGGCAAGACCGAAGAGGTCTGGGTTTATTTTGCCACTTCGGCGTTTTTAATTTCAATCAGAAAGGGAAGTGATGAGTCAAACATCGGTTGATCTACTTGAAGAACTCACTCAGGCGGATGCGATCCCCGGACACGAGGAAGAGGTCAGACAGATTTTCCATTCGCAGTTGCAGGGGACTGGAGACATCCAGAAGGATCGGTTGGGAAGCATCTTCTGCACAAAGAGTGGAAGTGCTTCCAACCCGCGAATCCTACTCGATTCGCACATGGATGAAGTCGGATTTATTGTTCAGAGTGTAACGGGCGCAGGATATGTCAAATTTCTCACCGTTGGTGGGTGGTGGGCGCATACACTACTCGCACAGCGCGTCAATATTATGACGAAACAGGGCAAAGTTTCCGGAGTGATAGGATCCACACCGCCCCATCTTCTAAGCACCGGTTCGCGCGATAAGGTAATGGATATTAAAGATCTATACATCGATATTGGAGCGGACAGCGCGGAACAGGCGATGGAAGAGTATGGGGTGAAGCCCGGTTGCCCGATCGCCCCCTATGGTCCGTTTATGCCGATGAGAAACCCTAAGTTGTTTTCTGCAAAAGCATTCGATAATCGTGTCGGTGTAGGTCTAGTTATTGAAACACTCCAACAACTTGGTGATCACCCAAACACCCTCATCGGCACCGGAAGTGTGCAAGAGGAGGTAGGGCTACGCGGTGCACAAACAGTCGCCACCGCAGTAGAACCTGATGTGGCAATTGTGTTAGAGGGACCGCCCGCAGACGATCTGCCGGGTTCAAGTAATGACACGTTGCAGGGACAGTTAGGTGGTGGCGTGCAGATTCGGTTGTATGATCCCTCTATGATTGCCAATCCACGTTTGACAGAACTCACGATTGAAACTGCAACCGCACACCAGATTCCACATCAGATCGCTGTGCGGACTTCAGGTGGGACGGACGCCGGGGCGATTCACCAGGTTGGGCGTGGAGTGCCGTCAATTGTGCTAGGCGTACCAGCTCGTTACGTCCACAGCCATGTGTCAATCATCAATATAGATGATTACCAAGCAACGTTAGATCTGCTGCTGCATCTTATTCCGCAACTCGATTCAGCGGCAGTAGATAATCTTGTGTAGCACTTGGAAACTAGGAACTTTCTGTCTTATAGCTGATTGCTTTGTTCACCAAGTACATCAATTCGATAACACTCTCACTATCAATTTCGGGGAAAGCGTCTTTAACGACTTGATGGACCGAATCTAAACTACCATCTTTTGCCCAATAGCTTTCGCGAAGGATTTCAGCCAATTCTGCCACAGCGGCGGCTAACTGAAACGTCGCGGGCGCAGTATCGAATGATTCATGGAGTTGCGACACGGCGATGTCTTTGCTAATTTCGCTGACTTTATCATTATCGGCATCTGCATATCGAATTGAAACGGTTGCTATTTTTCCCGTCGCGTCAGGATGTAGTTTAACTTCGTACAGGGCGGTCACCTGATGTCCTGCGCCCACTTCTCCGGCATCAACGGCGTCATCACGGAACTGCTCATGATCGAGACGACGGTTCTCATAACCGAGCAATCGAAAGCGACTGACAACTCCGGGATTAAAATCAACCTGGATTTTCGCGTCTTTCGCAATCACTTGCAGCGTACCTGTCAAATTTTCAACGAATATTCGCTTGGCTTCGGAGAGCGTATCGACATACGCATAGTTGCCGTTTCCTGTGTTGGCGAGACGTTCCATAAGAACATCATTATAGTTTCCCATGCCGAAACCAACCGTTGAGAGTGTAATCCCTTTATCAACGTAAGAGCGTATCTCTTTAAGGATTGCGTCGGGACCTGTGTTACCAACATTGGCAACGCCATCAGAACAGAGAATCACCCGGTTGATATGATTGACGCTTGCATTTCGCCAAGCCAGATCATATCCGATTCGCAGCCCCTCCTCGGCGTTGGTTGATCCATCTGGCTGAAGGGAATTGATGGCATCCAAGATTTCGCTGCGCCGTTCGATTCCTGTATGTGGAAGCACGAGCCTGCCATGAGAGCCATAAACCACAATTCCTACTTTATCGGTGGGACGGAGTTGGTCAACAAGTAGCGTTAATGCTTTTTTTACCAATTCCAGACGATTTTCCTTTTCCATTGAGCCAGATACATCAATGACAAATGTCAGGGTGGCATCTTTCCGATGTTCGTCCGGAATTACGCGCCCTTGCAATCCAATACGCAACAGCTGAAGCCGTTTCCCTTCCCCGAATTTTGACGGAGCACCGTCAATATGGATAGCAAAGGCATCTTCTGATGGTGGATCAAGATTGTAATCAAAGGAGTTGACGAATTCCTCAACACGAACTGCTTCCGGGGGTGGCAAATACCCATCCATCAGGTATCGGCGTGTTATCGAATAAGATCCTGTATCAACGTCCATCCCAAATGTCGAAAGGTGGTCGTCTTCGGTATCAATAAATGGGTTGGTGCCAGCTCCTTTGAAATACATATCGTGATATGCTTCATCGTTTGGGGGATTCAATTGAGAGTGATGGGTTACGTTTGCGTGTTCTCCATTTACTGCTCCAATTTTAGCTGCCTCAGGAGCGCTGACACGTAACGATCGTTGCCGTACGGAAGATGCAGGAATTGTCGGTTGAATGACACTGTCCATCTTAACGACCTTGTTGGAAAACTCAAGCACTGTTTGTGGTTGGACGGAACGTGCAGGACGATCAACAGCCGCAGTTGTAGTTCTCGGTTGAGTCTGAACCTGTTCTGTAACAAAAGACCTGTCTGATGCAACAATCGGTTTCGTTACCATGTATTTAGTGGCAATGTATCTGGCCATTTCTCCTCCGCGTACGCTAGGGCGTGGCGGTTCTGTTGGTGGAAGAATCTCTACAGTGAGTACATCTTGAAGTCTCTCGATTCGAGCTTGGGTTGTGTAGAATGTAGTAGTGATCAGCATGATAATGCCGTGAATCATCAGTGATGCTATCAACGCTCCTGAAATTCTCCTAGCGTTCATTTTATTCCTCCCAATGTAGTAGCATTTGTGATACAGGGACAAATCGCTTATTGGCAAATGTCCCGCAGTATCTTGAGTTAATGAACAATGGTTATTCATGCCGGAGATAAAGGCAAATGGCTCATATAAAAAAATCGTGCGACAGAAACCAAGTTTTCAAGAAAAAACTCGGTTTATCTTCGTGCTTTGCATTTTCTTTTAACATGAGCGAGGCAAATTATGTGCCAACAGATATTTTTAGATATAACCCCTAAAATCACTACTTTTCATAACCTTAGAATCTTTTTAATGCCCAGAACGGTTTAGACAATCCAATTGGGTATGCACTAACTGGTGCAAAGCGTTGGAGCGCGAACCGATGCATCCAAACATACTACAAAAGATTTTAGATCGTTACATCGGCAGCGTCCTCTGCTTCCTGCTGGGTATATTTCAATCCCGTACGACTGTCCTGCCTCGGCGCGCCCCGCATCGCATTCTGCTTATCCAACTATCTGCTATCGGTGATACCATCCTGACAATCCCAACAATCCGAGCAATTCGGAATCGGTTTCCGAATGCACACTTGACAATGGTTGCATCGACTATCAATCTACAATATTTGGGAAATTGTCCTTATATCGATCAACACATTCCTTGTCGCTTAGAGGAAGTAATGAAGGCTCCATCAAAGCTGATCGGATTTATCAGGGAATTGCGTCATCAGAAATTCGATTGCGTAATAGACTTTGAGCATTGGGCAAAATTCAGTGCATTAATCGCTTACGGGAGTGGTGCAGCGAGACGAATCGGATTTCAGTCGGCAGATCAATATCGACACTACGTTTTTTCAGATGTTATCGAACATGTGCCGGGCCAACATGAGGTGGTCAATTTTCTGAAGATAGCGGGGCTATTGGAATGTCCAATCGGGGAAACGGATCTGGAGGTGTGGCCGGCACGGGAAGATTGGGATTGGGCAGAGAGGTTTTTCTACGAAACGGGTATCGATCCGAACAGACCGGTTATTGCCATTCATCCGGAAGCGGGCAGGCGAGGGGAACCAAGACGGCGGTGGCCCCACGATAGATTTGTCGCGTCTGCCGATGCGCTTGCGGAAGGGTATAACGCACAAATTATCTTGACCGGTGCTCCCTCGGAGGTTGAACTCTCACAGCGAATTGCTTCACAAACCCGCACAATCTGCGCCGTCGCTGCGGGCAAAACCGAGATTAATCAACTCGCTGCGCTGTTCGCCAAGGCTGATATTGTTATATGCGGGAACTGTGGGCCGATGCATCTTGCTACGGCGGCAGGGACACCGGTCATTGCGCTACATGGACCAACAAACCCATCGCAATGGGCACCGTGGGGGAATGGGCATACAATTCTTCATGTAGACGTGCCGTGCAGTCCATGTCTCAATCTTGGCTTTGAGTATGGCTGTTCAGCACTTTCGGACGGTACTTCACCTTGCATGCACACGATACAGATCGGTGAAGTCCTTAAAGCATGCGAAAGGTATCTTATCGCGGGCCGAGGCAAGGGCAGGCGGCTAGGTAAAGGAGAGATTTTCACAACATCCGTGATAAAATGCGAAGAGACCGCTTTGCCTGTTTTGCGCTAGCGACAGGTTATTTGAATTACGCTCTCATAAGGGGTTATGGGAGTTATCAGCAACCGCTATATACGTGGGGCGCAAGGGAGAGAATGCCCCCTATAACCTCAGCGGTCTGCAAAGCTCTGAGCATCGGGCTGCAATAGAGTCGGCTGATTTCTTCTCTTTGCAGGGCTTTGCCAACATAGTACGCTTGTTTCTTGCCTAGATCTGATAGTGGCGGGTCTGCGACGTGAGGGAGTCCAACATTGTTGGTGGACTGTCCATGACGGATTAGGTAAAGTTCCATAAATCTCTCCATAATATGTTAGGGTCAGATATTAAATCCTGTCTGTAGGAAAAAAATCTCCCTAAAATAATATTCACATAAATGAAGAGTGGCGCGGGTTATTATCACGAAAACTCCGCATACCTCCTATTTAGATATATGGAGCTGATTGATCAATGACGCGCTATAGCCGCCTCCAAATCCGTTATCGATATTAACAGCAGTTACACCCGAAGCACAACTATTCAGCATACTCAACAAAGCCGCAACACCGCCGAAGCTAGCGCCATAGCCGATACTAGTCGGTACGGCAACAACAGGTTTATCCACCAATCCGCCGACAACACTTGCTAGCGCTCCCTCCATGCCTGCCACGACAACGAGCACCCGGGCTTCAATCAACTTTTCATGATTATTAAGTAGCCGGTGCAATCCAGCAACGCCGACATCGTAGAGTCGCTCCACCCGGTTCCCCATAATTTGCGCGGTTTCCACGGCTTCTTCAGCTACCGGGAGGTCGGACGTGCCAGCGGATACGACCAGAATGCCGTCATGCAATTCACCGGCGGGTTCTCCAATCGTGATAGTACGACCAAGTTCATTGAAGCGGGCGGAGGAATCAAACGATGCTAATGCGTCGTAAATTTCGGGAGTGGCGCGGGTAGCAAGGAGGAGATGACCAGCAGCGCGAATGCGCTTGCTAATTTCCTTTACCTGATCAACTGTTTTGCCTTGACAAAAGATAACTTCCGGAAAGCCTGTGCGCAGTTGTCTGTGATGATCGACTTTGGAAAATCCTAGATCCTCAAATGGCAGATGTCGCAAGGATTGTATTGCGTCATCAACGTCTACCTCACCGTGTTTAACATCCTCCAAGAGTACGCGTAATCTGTCGAGGTTCATTGACCGTCCGTTCTATATAAAGAAACCACAGGTATATCGCGTTTCTACCTGTGGTTTCTGTGTTGGGACAGGTTGGAGCCTATATAAAAACAGATCTTCAACCTGTTTGTTCAGGTGAATTTTAGCTATCAGCTTTGGCTTCGTCCTCGTCCTTATCACGAGCGAGGATATCCGCCAGTTCCGATTTCTTTTCGACAAAAGCAGATTTACCGGCCTCGACAGCCGCTTTCACGCTTTCCGTCGCGTCATCTACTCGTGCCTTTCCTTTGTCAACTAGGTCACTAACCCGTTCGGTTGTTGCGTCCTTTGCGCGATGGGCGGTGTCGATGGTTCGATCTCTGACATCTGTGGACGCATCACGGATCTTCTCTCGTGTTTCTCTACCCGCCATAGGAGCAAAGAGTAGACCGAGAAGTGAGCCGATTAGGCCTCCCGTAAAAAATGCCAAAAGCACAACAAGCCCGTTGCCTTGTTTTTCGTTATCCATTTGGACAACCTCCTTAGTTATAGTTAAGCGTTTAGGCTATCTTTCCAACTGTTTTCACTATATGTCGAAAGATAAGTCGTCAGTCTATCTGAAAGATGAGAGGTGTAACAGTCTATCATCTAGCATGTTCTACACTCTCATCAATTCAGTAACGCATAAATCTTAAAATCGACATCACAAAACAGGACTTTATTCGTTTTCTTCTGCGTCTGTTGTATCTTCCGACGCTGTACTTTCTGAATCGGATGTGCTTGATTTACGAGACTGGTTGAATACGTCCCAGGTCCGCTTAAGGGCGCTCCATGCACCGAGAAAATCTGTGACAGGAACGGACAGCTGATCTCTATAATATTCCGCATGCTTTATTGTAGTTTTCGAAAAATCTGTCACAGTGTTAACTAATTCGTCGATTTTTGCAATGTTTTGGTTTACAGTTTCCGTTATTTCTTGGATATTGTGTGTGGTCGCTCGAATCTCAGATTCACTGAGTTGTTGAACGGACGCAGTGATTCCGTTGATATTTTCAAGCAGCTGCGGTAGTTTCTGATTCAATTCTGTAACCGTTCCATCTAGCGAGGTGAGCAGAGTACTGAGATCCCTGTGCACACCCACTAGGTGTTCGGTTGCCTTGAGTAAAGTAGGAATGCTTTTATCCAGCAGGTTATCCACCGATTTTAGCGTCTTCCCAATTCGAGATGCAAACCAGATAAAAAAGATAGCAAGCACCAATAACAATAGACCTAAAGGAATCTGCCAGTAAAGCGAAGCCATATTTAGTAGAGCATCCATATTTTATACCTCATAGAACTTTATTCATCCCGATCTTATGGGGTGGTTTGGTCAATATTTAATTTAAGCTTGATCCGCCACAATTTTTGTGACCGCATCAATTGCTTCTTTCATCTTGTTTGGGTCCTTGGCTCCTCCCTGAGCCAGCTCAGGACGGCCGCCGCCACGACCATCTGCAAGGCGTGTCACCTCTTGGATAATTTTCCCGGCCTGTAAGCCACGGTCTTGCACGAGATCAGACGTAACACCAGCAGCAAATGCGACTTCGTTGCCAGTTGCCGACGCAAGCACAACGACACCAGTTCCAAGGCGGTTTTTTAAATCATCGACAAGTTGCCGGAGCCCGTTTCGATCCGTATTTTCGAGGGCAGCAGCAATAATCCGAAAACCGTCAATCGTAACGGCATTATTAACCAAATCAGCAACCTGTGATTGAGCCATCTGCAATTGAAGCACATTGATCTGCCTCTCCAACTCGCGATTCGTTTGAAGCAGGGCTTCGATGCGTTCAGGAGTGGATTGCCTTGAAGCCTTGAGCAGATTTGCTATTGCTGTAAGTGTTTCATCTTCGGAGCGGATGCGTTGATAGGCTGCCGCTCCAGTCAACGCCTCAATACGACGCACCCCAGCGGCGATGCTGCTCTCACTGGTAATCTTTACAAGCCCGATTTCTCCTGCAGCGCGGACGTGGGTTCCGCCGCACAATTCCTTGCTGTAGTCGCCGATCTGTACAAATCGCACAATTTCACCATACTTCTCTCCGAAGAAGGCTAATGCGCCACGGTCCTTTGCCGCTTGAAGTGGGAGGTACTCGGTCTCGACAGCGTTATTCAGACGCACCCTGTCGTTGATTTCGCCCTCAATTTCGCGTAGGTGTTCTGCACTGACAGCTTCGTAGTGGGAGAAGTCAAATCTCAGCCGCCCGGACTCAACGAGTGAACCGGCTTGACCAACATGCGATCCAAGAACGGTACGCAAGGCATGATGCAGAATATGTGTCGCCGTGTGGCTGACGGCTATTTCCTGACGACGTTCCCCATCAATCTTCGCTTCGACCTGGGTCTGTGGTGTAATTTCCCCTTCTACTACCTTACACTGATGAACGAACAGATCTGGTACAGGTTTTACAGTATTGATAACTTCGAGCTTTGCATTTTCGCTAGCTATCATACCAATATCACCGACTTGACCACCGGAGTCTCCGTAGAAGGGTGTCTGGTTGAGTATCACGGAAACTTCCTCTCCTTCATGGACGCCCGACGCTAACTCATCGCCTCGGATGAGAACGATAATCTCTGCTTCAGCGCGGAATCTGTCATAGCCTAGAAACTCGGTGGTATCATAGTCTTTAAGGATGTCCGCGTAGATTGCCTCTCCAGTGTCCCCACCGCCGGCGGCTTCCCAATCTGCCCGACTGCGCTCTCGCTGCTGCGACATACTTGCAGTAAATCCGTCTTCATCAACAGTAAAGTTACGTTCCCGTGCGAGCATCTGCGTCAAATCTAGCGGAAATCCAAAGGTATCGTACAGTTCGAAGGCTCGGTTTCCGCCCAGAACAGACTGATTCTGCGTTTCGAGTGCGTCAAGCGAACCGCGGAGAATTTCTAGCCCACGATCAAGGGTCTGATGGAATCGCCCTTCCTCACCGTGAATAATCCGCTTGATAAAATCGTGACGCGGTAGGACATCAGGAAAAACATTGCCCAACTGATCAACCACTTTGTCCACAAGGTTATAAATGAACGGCTCCTCCATGCCCAACCGTTTACCATATAGCACAGCACGCCGAAGGATGCGCCGGATAACGTAGCCACGACCCTCATTGGAAGGCATGACCCCATCACCGATAGCAAACGTAAGACATCGAATATGATCTGCGATAACACGGTGCGGCACACCACGATCGTCATCAAAATAATCCCGATTGGTGATGTTAGAAATCTCTTCAAGAATCGGGCGGAATACGTCCGTTTTATAGTTAGAATCAACGCCCTGCATAATAGCAACTATCCGCTCGAACCCCATACCAGTATCTACATGCTTTTCGGGTAAGGGGTGGAGCTCGCCCTCTGCATCTCGGTTGTATTGAATAAATACGAGATTCCAGATTTCACGAAAACGTTCACTGATATTGGGCCCTGTGTTCGGGTCGTCAACTGATGCCTGATCCATCTCAGGACCGAGGTCGACAAAGAGTTCAGAGCAGGGTCCACACGGTCCAGTATCTCCCATTTCCCAGAAATTATCTTTGTCGAATCGACGGATCCGGTCAAGCGGTATATCGGTTTCCTCAAGCCACAGTTTTTCAGCCTCGTCATCGGTGTCGTGAACCGTTGCCCAGAGGAGTTCCTTGGGGACTTTCCAAATTTCCGCAACTAACTCCCAAGCGAAGGCAATTGCTTCACGTTTGTAGTAATCTCCGAATGACCAATTGCCCAACATTTCAAAGAAGGTATGGTGTCCCGGGGAGTAGCCGACCTCTTCCAGATCGTTGTGCTTCCCACTGACGCGCAGCACCTTTTGGGTATCCGCAGCCCGGCTATACTCCCGTTTCCCCGTTCCCAAAAACACATCCTTAAACTGGTTCATCCCAGCATTTGTGAACAGCAGAGTAGGGTCATCAGCAGGTATTAACGGGGCACTAGGAACGATCGTATGCCCTTGTTTCTGGAAGTATTCTAGAAAATTCGATCTGATTTCATCTGATGTCATGGTCCAGTTCCTTTAATCGATACTCGGTCGATTACACTCTGAATCGTCTCATAGTCAAATCCGCGCCTCAGTAGAAAACCGTGTAGCCGGCGTTTTGCTACTTCTGGTGAGAGTGATTGGTAGCGCTTTGCTTGTTGCTGTGCCACTTGCAATGCCAACTTTGTTTCATCCGCGTCCTGAATCTCCCCTAACACGCGGTCTACGGTAGTCCTGTCTATGTTATGATTCGCCAATTCATGGGCTAACACTCTTTTGCCTTTCGGCTTTGAACGTTGACGGCGGGCCACCCATTTTTTGGCAAAGCTTTCATCTTTGATATGACCAAGCTGCTCGAGATCCTCCAACGTTATTTCGATTGCCTCTGTGCCAAAGCCTTTCTGCTGCAGTTGATTGCCCATCTGACTCTTACTGTAGCTTTGGTCAGATAACAACTCAAGTGCGTAGTTCTTCGCCCGCATTCCCTCATCAGCATCAATTAGTTTCTGAAGCCCCTCCGCTTCGATCTCTAGTCCAACACGCAAGCCGAGTTTCGGGATGCATCCTGCATCAACGCTGTCAAAGTATACTCCGTCAAGGAAAAGGATTCGGCACGTGGGCATTTCCTTATCTATTTGGATGTCCGTGATCCGTTTTTTCATCAGAATAAGTGCGATAGATTGAATCTGCAAGACGACTCCCAGCACCAACTAACCGTGCTAAAACGCCTATCTGCTCTCGACAAGCTACGCTGTCGGTTGGTTCAGGATAATTGATTAGGTGATCAATTTCACCCCAAATCTCCTCAAAAAGGGTTCTAACCTGAATTTCGCAAGAAACAGGCGAATCCTTTCTAGGCTTGATTACGTAGTGAATGCTGGTGTATAAACTCTCTTTCAATTCAACATTCAAGCCCTGATGTGCAAAGAAATCTTGTGATTCCGGGTCCCAAGTATATGCTTTCGGTTGTTCATAAAGTATCCAATCTTGACTATCGAGTTTTTGAGCAATTGCTCGATGAATCTGCGGGAATTGGACTTGATATAAATGAAGCACTCGAACACCAGCGATGTCGGTTATCCGATCCAAGATATTCTCTGGCGTAATAGGGTCTTCAGGTGACGATTTGCGTTGTATTTTTTCACGAAGGTGTTGTAAATCCTTCAATCGACTTTTTACGGAATGAACAATTGGTGGCGATTGAGTCAAGTCTGGATGCGTCTCAAAGAAGTTGATGACATATTTACGGAAGAGATCTATATTATGAAGTTCACTTTCGACTAGCTCTATAATAGCTTCCATACTTGTTTCATCGACCATTATCAACCTCCAACTGGTCAAGGCGTATCAGGAGGTCTTTAGCAAAAATATGGAAGCCTGTTTGAGTGTCTTGATATAGTTGCCTATTACCTAAAATTGTTCCCCTATCATCTTGATCCAAGTTTCCATTGGGTACTTTCCACATCGGTGTTCTATATTTTTGAGCCATGTTCGGACGTGTTGAATAAGAGTGCATAATAGCTGTTCCACCAACAGGCTCTTCTAATTGTGCTTCAGTTAGATGTTTCCTGTGGTCAGCGTCAATATATTCTTGAATTGTGGCGGGAATTTGCTCGGCGTAGTTGTGATGTGCTTGAGATAAATTCCATTCGCTTCCACGGGTGTATCTCCTTGCATTAAAAATCGTGAACCCTAAAAAACTGACGAAGTTTCGAGGGAAATAACTTAACTTTGCATCAGAGAGTAAGCTAAAAATTGTATTAAAATCACGCTTCCAGCCTTTAAGGGATTTACCAATATTCTGTATGCCGTAAAGGGAAAACATGTCTGGCATACAAGGAATGAGAAATCCATCTACAGTGGATATGATGACTTTATTAAGTATACCAAGACTCGGTGATGTATCAATCACAACATAGTCATAGGAGTAATTTTTTGCATATACTTCGCAAAAACTTCGTATTTGTGTCACAGTACGAATGGCTAGGGGATCCCCCCCATAAACACCATTCCATCGACTAGCAATCGTGTCTTCATAGGTATGTATTGAAAGTCTACCCGGAATCATTCCCAAGTTGCGCTGCAACTTAAGAGGTTGTGCGAGGAATTCCGGTGTATCTGTTCCATCTTCGGTCGGTTTTAGGAGGAAGTGGATGGAACGCACATTACCTGCGATATTCTCAAACTCATCCTGAGATTTCTCATCACGGGCTTGAACAAAGTCGTCTATAAATGCATCCTCAATCTGCCAGATTTCGTGTAATGCCTCTGGATCCAACCCAAATAGTGTCAGATTAGATTGTGGATCTAAATCGACAAGAAGCGTTTTATGACCCAACTCAGCAAGCGCACACCCAAGGTGGTAGGTCAAAGTCGTTTTGCCGACACCACCTTTATTATTAAATACGGCAATTGACTTCATGTTTATTTTCTCCTTACAAGAGGTTTCACGCTTTACGTTTTACGTTTCATTCCCCCGGCGTTCCTGCCCAGAGTGCCCCCCGTTGCAGCATCGTACCGAATATCTCATGTTCACAGGCGTTGGCGTCGTGTCCTAGCGCTAGATAGAACACGCGACCATCTCCCCAGCTTTTTGTCCATGCGACAGGCACTGCATCGCCCTGCCACAACGCCGACGCGAGTACGTGGTTGCGGGGATCGTAGTCGAGGATATACTGTTCGTCTGTGACCACTGTTTCGTCGAGACCTTCAGTAATCGGATGTTCGGCATCTACAATACTCACTTGATAATCCCGATAGCGTGGATGCGTGACAAAATAACCACCGACCATCGCTCTATATTCGGGACACTCTCGAAACGAATCGGCTGCGGAGTGCACCCCGACGTAGCCCTTGCCCGAAGCAATATGATTTAGTAAGCCGTTCTTTTGGGCGTCAGTAATTTCTCCGATTGTATAATAGAAGACAATCAGGTCATACGGATCAAGATTCGGGGCAACTAAGGCATCAAGGTCCTCTTCTACCTTGGTAATCTCGAATTCATCCCGTTGCGATAGTGTGTCGATTATTGCTTCGCTGCATCCTTTCCAATCGTGAACAGCACCGCCAGCGAACACCAATGTATTAATCTGGCTCATTGTTCCTCCTCCTACTATAAAGTTGAAAGATTTTTTATTAAAGATAATCACGATTAAAGTACGGGGTTATAATATCATAAGTCTGTGGAAAACACAAGCTAACATTCAAGGAAATTACATTAGGTTTTCCGTTGGTGCTTCATTATAGTATGGTGCAATCTTGGCTTTCGGATTGACAGGAGTCGTTGACAATGCTATCTTATCTGAGAGAAAGAGGTGGCAACGATGAAACTGTGGTTGAGATGGGCGATGTGGTTCTCGGTTCTATTTTTCATTGGCTGCGGGACAGCGTATCGATCTGAACCACCAAGAGAACCTCAGATTACAAATCGCGGGAACCCATACTTTGATCAGGGGAATATATATCTAAAAAAGAAGAAATACCACGAAGCGATTGAGCAATATCAGCAGGCGTTGTGCTTAGAGCCGGATGCTGCGGTGATCCACGCGGCACTTGGTTGGGCGTATTACAACGTGGGGATGCTGGACGCAGCAATTGCGGAAGGTGAAGCAGTCATGCGTTTGGAACCGGATAACCCTGACGTGCCCAAACTGATGGATCTGCTTTATCAAGAACGTAACCGACGCCGTTGAAAGCGTGAGGGGCATACGTCGAACGGATTTTTTTAGGCAGTTAGTGTTTTCACAAAGTCATCCATGAACCGAGTCGCATCAACAGAGGTACAGACGGAAGCATTTGGAGCACCAGCGACCGGGACAGTTGCACCGCGCAGATGATCCGCCTGCGTTTCAACCTCTATCCGCATTTCGCGTATTTCGCAGAGGGTGGAATCAAGGAGAGTTGCCACCGCCAACGGGTCATGCAGGGTTGGACGTGGTTCTGGATTATCGCCGCCCCAAAGATGGATTAACTCAAAACAGATCCGGTTAATTGGGCGGTCTACCGACCCGATCGCTTTGACCTGATCGTAGCTCATGACGCACTTCGTTGTGACATCAAGCCCAACCATCGTGATTGGGACCCCAGTACCAAAGAGGACCCGCGTTGCTTCAGGGTCGCAGAGTGCATTCCACTCTGGGCGCACCCGGTCTGTCGCACCTCCCATCATGACGATTTGCGTTTTCTGTGCTAAACGCGGTTCTAAGGTGAATGTCGCCGCAATGTTTGTGAAGGGACCGATGGGCACAAGTATGATGTCTCCGTCGCTTGCCAGCACCGTGTCGATTATAAAATCAACGGCGTTGCCAGGCATCGGCTGAACTGATGGTTGCTGTCTCTTTAGAACCTCCATTTGGCGTGGACGATGATTGGCTGCCACCCGTTCCCACTCCGGAATCGATTGAAGGAGCGTTTTGCCGATTCCGGAATAAACAGGGATGTCTGTTCGCTCTAGCGCCTCCAGCAGGCAGCACGCTAACTCCGCGCGCTGTTCCGCATTTCTGAACACTGTTGTCACACCAAGTATATCAAACTGGCCGCTCATAATGGCAAAAGCCAAAGCAAGGGCATCGTCGATATCATCGCCAATATCTGTATCGAGTATAATTTTTTGCATGTGTCCTCCAATATACGCTAAGTTCTGGAATAATGGGGACAAGTTTAACAGAAACCGATTCCAGAATCCAGAAATAACCGTCCCATTGATGCCGAAATCTCATTGCCAAATAGCCAAATAAGGAAAGGAAACTTGCCATGAAGATAGGTGCTTCAACAATACTGCATCGTGACCGTCCACTAAACTGGACACTCTTTAAGGAATTCCAGGAGGCGGGCATTGACTCTCTGGAATTGACAGATTATCATCCCGATTTTTCGTTCACGGATCTTGAGACCTTTACCGCGCTGCGTTTAGCGATGGAAGATCTGTCGTTACATCTGAATTCGCTTCACATCCATCTGGAGATATTTGACGATTATGATCTAGCGACACTAGACGCGGCACAGCGCGATAAGACGTTGATTGCGTATCGTGAAGCCGTGGATGCCATGGAGCTCTTAGGAGGCGGAATTCTCGTGACCCATCATATCCGGATCCCTGAGCCTGACGAACCGCTCCACGCAGAAAAGCGAACAGCATTTCTGGACAACCTACGTTCTGTTGCAGAATACGCAGTGCCTCGGGAGGTTTCTTTTGCGCTGGAAAACGTACCGCGAGGTTATACCGGCGACCCGATACGTCTTGTCGAACTGATGACGGATTTGGGTGCCCCGAATGTGGGTGTGGTTATTGATACAGGACATCGCAATATCGGTGGCGATCCGGTGCAAGCTCTACACACCATCGGTGAGCATCTCATCACCTTACATTTACACGACAATCACGGTGAGCGGGACGAACATCTCCTGCCGGGGCGCGGCACCGTGGACTTCGCTGGTGTTGTGAGCGCATTAGATGAGATTGAGTATCCTGGGGTATTCATGTACGAACTCAGTCGACCGGAAGACCTGCCGCAAATCCGCCCAAACGCAGATGCTCTCCTGAACCGTGGGACATGATTCGGGGACGGTTGCCCTTGGGTTATTTGGAGGAGTCGGGATTCGGAGATCCTTACTACAAGAGAACTATGGTGAATGATAAAAATAAATAGACACTTTTGTGCCCCGGTAGGTGCGGTTTCTAACCGCACCGGTTGGAGTGTCCCCTTAATTCTAAGATCCACCATAAATGCTCTTGGGGGTTCTCTATTTATCCTTGACCTATGAGGATAGCAGTTGATACAATGCACCTCGCTGAAAGGAGTCTCGTATGAACACCAATCCTGAGATTTTGGAAATCAAAAATATCGTTCAACAGAACAGAGATATTCTCCAACAGCACAGTATAACACTTCAGCAACATGGTGAAATACTTCAACGACATGGGGGAATCCTCCAACAGCACGGTGAAATATTGTTGGAGGTTGTCAAAGAACAAAATTACTTGCGTGGTGCACTAGATCAGGTAAACGAACGGTTTGGTACACTCGATGCACGTATGAACTCAATGGAAAATCACATAGTTTCTGTAGAAAATCGAATGATTTCGCTTGAAGAGCGGATGGGATCGCTTGATGCTCGACTCACTGATACTTATGCTAGCTTGAGCAAAGATATTCGAGATAACTTCAAGTGGACGATTGGACTGATGATTCCGGTTTGGTTTGGTATCCTTGCTGCCATCACCGTTGAATTGGTTAAAGGTTAACGGGGGGTATAATGGACGATATTCTTCATGCGTCAATCGCTCAGATCGCGGCGCAGATCCGCAAAGGTGAAATTTCTCCTGTCGAACTCATTGAAACAACACTTCAAGCAATTGATCAGCGCGAGCCGCAGCTGAATGCCTTCATAACTGTGTTTAGTGAGGAGAGCCTCGAAAGCGCTAGGCAGGTAGAGACAGAGATAAGAAGCGGAAAGGATCTCGGTCCGCTGCATGGAATGCCAATCGCCCTCAAGGATATAATCTACATTGAAGGAACCCGCAGCACAGCCGGTTCAAACTTTTTTGCAGAGGAATCTCCACAGTTCGATGCTGCGCTCGTTTCCAAGCTGAGAGATGCCGGGGCAATCATAATCGGCAAGACCAATCTGCATGAATTTGCGTTCGGCGTAACGACAGAAAATCCACACTTTGGGGCAACTGCGAATCCGTGGGATACTGCGCGGGTGCCGGGCGGGTCGAGCGGAGGGTCGGCGGCAGCTGTTGTTGCGGGATGTTGTGCCGGCGCATTGGGCAGCGACACAGGTGGATCAATCCGTATCCCTGCGGCGGTGTGTGGGCATGTGGGATTGAAACCGACCTTTGGACGCATCAGCGTTCACGGCGTACTTGCACTCGCGCAGTCTCTCGACACTGTGGGTCCAATGTGCCGCTATGTTCACGATGTCGCACTGATGATGAACGTGCTTGCTGGTTACGATCCGCGTGATGTGCACAGCGAAAATCAGCCGATGCCGGACTATACCGAGGGATTAGATCAACCCATTCGCGGGCGTAGAGCAGGGGTTCCGAAACAGCATTTCTTCGAGAACCTTGACTCAGAAGTTGAGCGAGTTGTGGGTCAAGCGATTAAAACCCTAGAGGGGTTGGGGGTAGAGATTGTTGAACTTGATCTGCCATCTGCACCCGCAGGGCATGAGGTTACACTGACACTTTTGACGGCGGAAGCCGGTCAATTTCATCAGGAACGCCTCGCAGCACATAGGGAGGATTATGGCGTTGATGTGCGTGAATTACTTGAACAGGGGCTGGAATTGTCGGCTACGGATTACGTGGAGGCAATCCGCGTACGGGAAATCGCCAAACGTGAATTTGTCCAAGCATTCGATCAGGTTGATTGTATCCTATCGCCAACTGCTCCGGTTCCGGCACCACTTAGGAGCACGCATGATCTGTCTGGCGGAAGCGAGTCCAATCGCATCCGCCCGCGCTTGACCCGGAACACCCGTCTGATTAACCTGCTCGGTTTACCTTCAATCTCTGTGCCGTGTGGCTTTGTGCAGGTTGAAGATTCCAATGGCGACCCAGGCTTGCCTGTCGGGTTACAGATTTCTGGTCCTTGGTGGTCAGAAAAAACGCTGCTTCAAGTAGCCCACGCTTATGAACAGGCTACACCTTGGCACACTGTAAAAGTGAAACGTGAAGCCTGATATGTTTTCAATGGATAATTAACTGTTGTTATGATATAATTAACAATAAATAACACGTAATGCGTAAAGGAAAAATTTTACACATTATTTTCGCTACCTTTACGATTATAGGAATGAATGATGAAAGAAACAAACAAACAAACGAAAACAACAGACATGACAGAAGAAGCGGTCTGCATAGCAAAGATTGAGAAATACTCACGTCTGCCATTGCAAAAACAACGACGTTTTGATTTGCTTCGGGGAAAACTACATGCGGAAATGTTGACTCAATCTGAAGAAACCGAACTGCAAAACCTCTGGCAAAGTGTTGAGCAGATGAATGCGAAGCGTCTTGAAGCATTGATTGAGCTCTCCCAGACACGTGGAATCCACCTCAGAGTTTTGATGGACGAATTGGGTATAGGAAAAAGCGATGAGGTTTTCTGAACGTCCCTCGCCTCAATTGAGGCGAGAAGTCGGTCAACGGGCACAATGGCGATGTGAATATTGCCTCACCCCACACGCCTACGCAACACAGCCTTTCGCTGCGGACCATATCATTCCACAAAGTCAAGGAGGCGAAACAACACTAGAAAATTTAGCACTTGCCTGTGGCTGTAACCTCTATAAAGGAAACAGAAGTCATGCAATTGATCCGCAAACAGGGCATCGTGTGTTGTTGTTTCACCCACGGTGCCAAAAGTGGAAACGGCATTTTGCTTGGAGCACAGATTCTCTGTATGTAGTTGGTAGAACGCGAGCAGGACGGGCGACGGTTGAAGCTTTGAGGATGAATCGTCCGGAGTTGGTAAATTTGAGACGGATTCTCCGCTTGGCAGGAGAGCATCCACAAGCAGTAGAATAAATGTACTGTTTCAGGCGAAAGATGGGGCAGCCAAGATTCATCATTTAAGTGGGCAAGTGCGTAAGTTCTAAAAACATACAAAACATCCTAATCTCCAATAGGTGGCAACACACGTTATTTTGAAGGAGACCAATATGTGCGGAAGATTCACATTGAAAACAGACCCTGAGACTTTGACAGAGACCTTTCCCGGCTTCACAACCCCTGCCGCCGATGAAATGAGCCCCCGTTACAATATCACTCCCTCTCAGCGAGTTGCCGTTGTGGCGAACAACAGCGAGAACAGCGTAGAATTTTTTCAGTGGGGACTGATTCCGTCTTGGGCAAAAGATCCTAAGATAGGTAACCGTATGATCAACGCACGTGCCGAAACCTTGGCGGAGAAACCTTCATTTCGGACACCATACAAGCGACGCCGGTGTCTCGTCCTTACCGACGGGTTTTATGAGTGGAAGACTGAACCGGGGAGTAAGACCAAAACCCCATTCTATATCCGCCTCAAATCGGAAAAGCCGTTTGCCTTTGCGGGACTATGGGAGGCGTGGTCCCCGAATATAGATGATGATCCACTTCTCTCCTGTACAATCATCACAACTTCCCCGAACGCGCTCATGGAGACCATCCATCGGCGGATGCCCGTCATTCTTGAACCCGATGGCTATGATCTATGGCTAGATCCGAGTGAGCAATCCCCCAAACAGTTGGAGGGACTCCTCACGGCGTATCCCGCTGAAGAGATGGAGGCTTACCCGGTTTCCCGCCTCGTCAATCGACCGAGTAATGATTCGCCCGACTGCATCGCACCCGCGAAAGAATGAAACTGGGAAAACGAGAGAACGAGAAGACAGGAAGGCGGAAAATTGAATTCGTAGGCCTTGGGTCCCCAACCCGTTGGGCGAGGAAACCTGATTTTTGTAAAAAGTATTAGATTCTATTAGATTTTGTCAAGGCATTGTGGATAATTGACCAATTGAACTATCCCTCTTGATAGAATCAGTGGACATTTCTCGGTGCAGACACAATGATGGCTGATTGTGGGTAGATGATTGCAAACGATACCAAAAAACTGGAAAATTTATCTGGATAACTGCTGTTTGAGCCGTCTCTTTGATGACCAGACGCAAAATCGGATTCGTATTGAAGCGGAAGCAATCTTGCAGATCTTTGCACACTTTGACACAGAACAATGGCGATGGATTACCAGCGAAATTATAGCACTTGAAATCAACCAAAACCCTAATTTCAGACAACGTTTTCAAGTCAGATCCTTGCTAAATTTTTCCCATCATACAGTCTTTCTGGGAGAAACTGAGATATTAAGGGGCGAACACCTCGAATCGTTAGGGATTAAACATTTTGATGCCTTACACCTTGCTTGTGCCGAAACAGGAAATGCAGATGTCTTTTTGACAACAGATGATCGTTTGCTTAGAACAGCAAAAAATATTATTCATCAAATGAACATTCAAATTGAAAACCCAAGCATTTGGTTGAAGGAGGTAATGTCACATGAATCCACAAACAATGACTGATGAGCAGATTCATCAACTCGGCATAGAAGCACTAGTGAATCAACTTGGCCTCTTGGGAACTATCCGTTTTTTACGACAGTACGGAACAGGAGGCAATTACTCTGTGGATCGGCATCAATGGCTAAATGATCTCGATGTTAAAACGCTCGCAAAGCAGATTCAACAAGCACGTGAGGCAAAGAGTGAAGGAGAATGCTCTTATTAGTATAACCTAAGTTGCTAGATAGCCCGTAGGTCGAGATTCATATCACAACCTCAACAAAAGGAAGCAAATGGCAAACTATCAAGAACTCGCAAATCTGGTTTGGAATGTGGCGGATGATGTGCTGCGAGGGCTGTTCAAACCGCACGAATACGGCGACATCACCCTCCCATTTCTGGTGCTGCGCCGGTTAGACTGCATCTTAGACGAGGATGGGCGAAAAGAGAAAGCCATCAATACCTACAATCAATTCAGTAGCCACGTATCCGAAGACGCGCTACCGCCGATTATCCTGAGAGAGACAAACACCAGCTTCTACAACACCTCCCAATACGACCTATCCCGATTGAAAGAGGACCCGAACAATATCCGCCTCAACTTTGAGAACTACCTCAACGGATTCAGTCAGGATGTGCGTGACATCATTGAAAACTTCAATCTCGATCGGTTTATCGAGCGATTGCACAATAACAACCGGCTGTTCATCTTCTGCGATAAGTTTACCGAAGTCGATTTGCACCCGAACAAGGTGGATAACCATACCATGGGACAGGTTTTTGAGGAGCTGCTCCGCCGATTCTCGGAGATGTCCAACGAAACCAGTGGGGAACACTACACACCGCGGGATGTCGTGCGATTACTGGTCTCGCTACTATTTGCAGAACATCGTGAAGATCTCCGCGGACAGGGGGTTATCCGCAGTATCTTCGATCCGTGTTGTGGGACGGGCGGCATGTTGACGATCGGGAAGGAATATTTCCGTGAACACATTAATCCAGATGCCACTATCCGGCTATCAGGTCAGGAATTGAACGCGCAGACCTACGCAATCTGTAAGTCGGATATGTTGATTACAGATGAAAACCCCGGTGCTATCCGACACGGCTCTAGTCTTTCCAACGACCAATTTCAAACGGAACGCTTCGATTACATGATAACAAATCCGCCTTTCGGCGTCAGTTGGAAGTCCGATGAAGCGGCGGTGAAAACGGAAGCGCAGCACGCCAACGGCAGATTCTCAGCCGGTACGCCTCGCTCCTCCGATGGGGCGTTGCTGTTTCTACAACACATGCTCTCCAAGATGGAGGACAATGGGAGTCGGGTGGGAATCGTCTTTAACGGGTCGCCACTCTTTACAGGGGATGCCGGCAGCGGTGAGAGCGAAATCCGACGCTGGATCATCGAAAACGACTGGCTGGAGTGTATCATTGCACTGCCCGATAAGCTGTTCTTCAACACCAGTATCTCCACCTATATCTGGATCCTAACGAATCGAAAATCGGAGGCGCGACAGGATAAGATACAACTGATCAATGCCGTTGAATTCTTCGACAAGATGAAACGGAATCTCGGAGACAAAGGGGTTTTCATCTCCGACACCCATATCCGTCAAATAGCGGAACTGTACACCAACTTTGAAGAGACCGAACACTCCAAAATCTATCCAAACGACTTTTTCGGCTACACGAAAGTAACCGTTGAGAGACCGTTAATCGACGCGGAGACGGGGGACATCCTCCGGGACAAGCGAGGCAATCCGAAACCGGACCCCGCACTCCGAGACCATGAGCGTGTTCCCCTCACAGAGGAGATTGATGATTATTATCGTCGAGAGGTCAAACCACACCTACCGGACAGTTGGCTAGAGAGGAAAAAGGACAAGGTGGGCTACGAGATCAACTTCAATCGGTATTTCTACCAATACACACCGCTCCGGTCCCTAAAAGAGATCTCCGATGAAATGCTAGCACTTGAGCGGAAAAGCGAAGGCTTGCTGAATGAAGTTCTGGGATTATGATTAATAGTAGTAGGCATATGGCTTTGCATCTCCCGATAAATCGGGATTCTCGGAACCGATCTTATCGGGGCTCCGTATGCCGTAACCAGCCCGTAGGTCGAGATTCATATCTCGACACCAATTTTCCCGCACACCGTAAACGATTTTGTTAAGGATAGAATTTACGCGCCTCATATTGTAGTTGCCCGATTCATCGGGCGTATCGGAACATGGTCAGAATCTACACCCATCGTAGGCGGGGCATCTTGCCCCGCATTGGTACTGAAGCGTCGAACGACAAAAACTCAGTGTTCAACTCCGTAAGTCCTAAAGGAGAGAGGCACTATGCCATATACCAATTATACCTCCAAAGAGGTTGTATCACAGGGTGAGGCAATCTATAGGCGAGAGATACGCCACAAAGTTGAGTCGAAACACAAAGGAAAATTTTTGGCCATTGACATCGAAACGGGTGAATACGAAATGAACGCCGACGATTTGGTAGCCACGAAACGTCTCCTTGCCAAGCATCCCAACGCTGTCGTTTACGGCTTACAAATCGGCTTTCCAACCGCTTATCGAATCGGTGGACATCTTTCGGTACAAGCGCAATGATAACTATAGTGAATTTAAAAAATAAAGAGACATTTTTGCTCCCCATGTTTGGTAGGCGCTGTTTTCAACTGCGCCGATTTGGAGTGTTTCATTAATTCTAAGAGAGGGCCACTATAAAACGCTTATATTCCAATTTAGTGTAAAGAAACCGAGTTTTCAAGAAAAAACTCGGTTTCTCTTCGTGGTTCGATCTGTTTGCGAAAGGAGGGATAGATTATGATTACCGAACTCAGGGCGCAAAACTTCAAGTTATGGCAAGATACCGGCACACTACAGTTTGCCCCACTGACTGGGCTTTTCGGCGCGAATAGCTCCGGCAAAACCAGTATACTACAAGTACTGCTGATGCTCAAGCAGACCGTGGAGCAGCCATCAGATTGGAATGAACCACTCTACTTTGGTGATGAAGAATCGCTGGTCAACTTAGGTAACTTCAATGATGTTATCCACAAGCACAAACTGGATTTAAGTCTTGACATTTCTGTGTCGTGGAAGGCTTCTACAGTTGCAGATATTAATAAATATATTAGATTTTATAATTTGGAGGCGGAAACACTGTCTCCGAGTCAAGGCGATCGAGATAGATCGGGAGAGATTTCTTTTTCAACCAATATTTTCCGGGGTGCCGTGAATAATTTTTATTATCAAACTGATCTATATAGATTGAATGTCGAGCAACCAGATCTATTTCGGTGTTATGGGCTTCGTGCTGGACACACTCAAACTGTGGAAATTTCTTCCAAATTTGAAGAGGCTTTTGAAAACCTATTCTCCCGAATTCTTTATCTTGGACCACTCCGTGAACATCCCCGCCACCGCTACACTTGGGATGGCGACCATCCAAAAGGCATTGGGCAAGAGGGAGAAAAAGCGATTGCTGCCCTGCTCTCTGGACGGATTCGGCACCTTTCTATTGACGAGCAGATACTAAATTGGCTACAGCGACTAGAACTAATTGATTCCTACGACCTTCATCCTGCCTCTGATACAGGAAGCGATTACGAATTCCTTGTCAAAAAGTACAAAGACGGACCCGAAGTCCCTCTGACAGATGTCGGTTTCGGCGTTTCCCAAGTCCTGCCGGTGTTAATTCTCTGTTATTACGCCCCCAAAGGCTCAATTCTTATTCTTGAACAACCAGAGGCGCACCTGCATCCGAAAGTGCAAACAGAATTAGCGGATGTGCTGATTGATGCCGTGACAAATCGGAATATACAGATTATCCTTGAGAGTCACAGCGAATATCTGCTTAGCCGCCTGCAACGACGTATCGCCGAGAAAAAAATTGCTTCAGTTGATACAGCACTCTATTTCTGTCAAATCAACGACGGTACATCCGAAATTGAACAACTTGACGTTGATGAATACGGCAACATCCGAAATTGGCCTCAAGATTTCTTCGGCGATGTTACAGGCGAGTTAATTAAAAAGACCAAAGTCGAGATGCAGCAGCGGAAAGTGATGAATTGATGGTTGTTGTCGATACCAATGTCGTTGTGGTCGCCAACGCGCTTTCAGAACAAGCATCCGAAGATTGTGTAGCAATCTGTGCTGAGAGACTTGAGGAAATTATGCGGGACGAGGTGAAATTAGTGCTCGATGATGACTGGCAAATTCTCGGTGAGTACGCCCAAAATCTACATTCCACTGGTAATGACGTTGGCGATAGATTTCTCCGGTGGGTGCTGAGAAACTGGAGAAACCCCGAACGGTGTGACCTAATCCACATTACGTCCGTCAATGGTTCGGAAAATGAGTTTGAAGAGTTCCCAGACGATCCGGCGTTGAATGACTTCGATCCAGATGATCGGAAATTTATCGCGGTTGCACGTGCCCACTTAGAGAACCCACCTATCCTACAAGCGGTGGATAGTCAGTGGTGGGATTTCCGCGACGCATTCCATCGAAACGGTGTTACAGTTAAGTTTATTTGTGAGGCTGATATTCAACGATTGCATGCAGGCACTGGAGCGGAGAAGTGAAGGGTTGCTAAATGAGGTGTTGGAGTTATAAAAGAGATAAATTATGATTACCGACCACTATCCATTCCGAGCTCACATTAAATTCCGATGTCCCTTTACCATAAAACTTTGAATCCCGCAGCTTTAATCATGTATAATTAACATTAACATAATCCTTACTACAGGGGCCCCAGATGAAAAAGCCAAAACTTGTCGTTGGACACCTCATGAACGACCAATTACTCGTAAAATCTGTTGCGACCTCAAAGTCCTTTGATTGGCTTAAATGGTTAGAGACAGAAGAACTTGTCGAATTTTTTGCTGAATTGTTCAAGCTACTAACACGAATCTCAGCAGGCAAAAAAGACGCTGAACTACTTTCAATTTTTCTCTCTGAATGGCGTGAAACTGCCTTGATTAATTCAGAACCGGATGTCTTAGCAGATATTGTTGAAGCACAGCAAGAATTAGCCACAGGCGGCGGCAAGGAGTGGGCACAGATCAAAAAGGAAATTGGACTGTGAATTCCCTACCATATACACTTTCTCCACTGCCAAGAAAGGTGGAAAATTTTATCAGAAGGTTGGAACAAGAAACACAAGTGCGAATTAACACTGCTTTTGAGTACCTCCTTAGATCTCCCTTTCGGCACGAAAATCCTACAACCATCAAACCATTACATGGAAAGAAGAAAGGACTTTATCGTTATCGAATAGGAAATCTCCGTTTCATTTATCAGGTTGACAGAGAAGAACGTATAATCCGTATCGTACAAATTGACAATCGTGGTGATATTTATTAAGCAGGACTGATGTAAACTCTAAGGCTCATGTAAAAAGAGAGTGCAAAGCACGAAGTGAAGGCCCCCTTTGTACCCCCCTTAATCCCCCCGCAAGCAGGGGGAGAGTAACCCCTGATAAATCGGGATGCAAGTGCTTGTGGCTTTGGTTGCACTAATTCTTAACATGAGCGAAAATAAAAAAGAACGTGAAACGAGATGCGGTGCATGGGTGTATTTAGCCCCAGAGGGGCGATATGTCTATAGCCGGGCGATAGGCCCCTCCTTCCAAGCCCCAGCGGGGCGACATGTGCGTAAGTCCTATTGTAATCAATCGGAGATAAGGGATGAATTCTGATACTATTTTCACCGTCACAAACGATGATCTTGGCAGACTTGATTCGACAGAAGCAGTTTTGTTTTTTAGAGAACTACTTTGGGCTGAAGCGCGGAGACTTGGTATAGAAACCAACAAGATTAATGTTTCAATTCAAACCAATGTCCCAGACGGAGGGGTTGATGCAGTCGTTGTTGAAAATGAAACTTCAACTACGAGTGGTCTGATTAAAACAGAACAAACCAGTTACCAGATTAAATCGGGACAAAGTTTTAGTCCGTGGCGGGAATCAGAAATTCGGAAGGAACTCTTCGGTACAAAGACACCTGAATGGCAGCACCTTGGCGAAAGTATTCGCGCCTGCCTTGAGGTCGGTGGTACTTACGTCCTCGTTTGCACTGGAATTGACCTTGTTGAGCCGGATCGTACAGATGCTCTCAATCACATTAAAAATTACCTTGAGCAGTGTGGCTACTCAACCCCCAAATTTGATGTGTGGAGTCAAAACACTTTGTGCGGTTTCCTTAAGATATTTCCATCTTTGGCTTTGCAAGTAAATGGTCGTGGGGGCGTGGCATTTCAAACACATCAAAGTTGGGAGCGAGATGCCAACATGCGATTTTCATTCGTTTCCGGTCAATCACAGCACGAATTGGTTGCAAGCATTCAAAGCGAGTTGAGGCGAAATGACGACACGGTCCATGTACGAGTATGGGGTGAGCCCGGTATCGGCAAAACAAAACTCGTTTTGGAGGCAACTAAAACTGAAGATCTATCTCCACTTGTTATTTACTGCCCAGCTTCTCAGTTTCGAGACAGTTTTTTAATGAATGAGCTTCTCCGAGATGACAATCATTTCTCCGCCATTTTAGTGATTGATGAATGTGATCCGAGCAGCCGATTTTATATCTGGGATAAACTGAGATATCGTGGGCCAAGGATTAAATTGATCACCATCTATAATGACTACGAGGAGAGACCTGGAGGCATTACCTATTATCATACTCCACCACTAGAAGGCGAACAAATTCGCAACATTATCACTGAGGAATATCAGATACCTGCGGACCAAGCCAACCGATGGGCAGAGCTTTGTGATGGCTCACCAAGGGTGGCGCATGTCATCGGCTGGAACTTGGTGAATCACCCAGAGGATTTGCTCAAACCTTTGGACACAGTCGATATCTGGGAACGCTATATCGCCGCAGGGGATGCCCCAAATAGTGAAAGGACGGAACAACGACGACTAGTGCTTCAATACCTCGCACTCTTTAAGCGGTTCGGTTATGAGCGATCGGTTGCCAGGGAAGCCCAAGCCATTGCCGAAAAGGTTAAGATGGCTGATCCACAAATTACCTTGGACAAGTTTGAAGATATCATCTACCAACTCAGAGAGCGTAGAATTCTTCAAGGTGAGTTTACTCTCTATATCACACCAAAAGCACTTCATATCAAATTATGGACACAGTGGTGGGAGAGGCATCACAGGCTATTCACACTGGAGGTGTTTACCCAAGACCTACCAGAAGAATTGATTGAGTGTTTCTACGAAATGTTTCAATACGCCGCCGAATCGGAAGCTGCATCAAGAATTGTTGAGGACCTTCTCGGTCCTAACGGCCCCTTTCAAAACGATGAAAATCTGAAAAATAGGTTGGGCAGCCGTTTTTTTTTAGCGTTGACTGAAGCAAATCCAAAATCTGCCCTAAAATGTTTGATGAGAACGGTAGGAACCTGGGATAAAGAAACCCTGTTGCAATTCACAGTAGGGCGAAGGAACGTAATATGGGCACTTGAAAAAATTGCTATGTGGGAAGATCTGTTTGCCGATGCCGCCCGGTTACTTCTTGCCCTTGGTGAAGCAGAGAATGAAGGTTGTTCAAATAACGCAAGTGGCGTGTTCATTGGACTCTTTTCACCAGCCATTGGCAAAGTAGCACCAACCGAGGCATCCCCAGCAAAGCGATTTCCGGTCCTAAAAGAAGCATTTGAATCTAGTTCAAAAAGGCAGCGTGCCCTAGCATTGCAGGCGTGTAATGCTGCGTTAGAGTCAGGACCTTTTTCGCGAATAGGGAGTGCAGAATATCAGGGGTTACGCCCCGAACCTAATTTGTGGACGCCTACAACATACGGGGAAATTTACGATGCCTACAGGCGCGTCTGGCTATTGCTGGCAAATCAATTAGAACGTCTGCCCAAAAATGAGCGCAAAGAAGGAATAGAAATTCTGCTTGGACATGTACGTGGACTAGCGAGGATTCCAAATCTAGCCGAGATGGCTGTAGATACAGTCGGTACGATTATAAAAAAAATGTACGTGAGTGAAAAACAGGTCATTCCAACGATTACCCAACTTCTTAATTATGAAGGCAAAGAACTGCCTAAGGATACCCGACAACGATGGGAACAACTAAAAGATCAAGTGGTTAGACCCGACTTTCATTCCATGATGCAACGGTATGTTGGAATGGACTTGCTAGAGGATAAATTCGACGAAAACCGAAATCATGTGGATCAAGCACAACCTTGGATTGAAAAACTTGCCCAGCAAGCTGTTAATATACCTTCCCTTTTGCAGTCTGAACTAGGTTGGCTCGTCACAACCGAAGCCAAGAAAGGATATCAATTTGGAAATGAACTTGGGAAAAGGGATGATGGATTTACTCTTTTGCCCATACTTCTTGATGCCCAACGAAACGCGGGGGAAAATGCGAGTGTCTATTTTCTGGGAGGCTATTTCCGTGCAATATTTGACAGCAATGTGGCAGAATGGGAAAAGCAACTTGATGCACTAGTAGAGGATACTACACTCAATATAGTAATTCCAGAACTTACAAATCGTTCTGGTATGACAGATCGAGCGGGTTTACGTATTCTCGAACTTGCTACAAATGGCATCATCAACGTCAATCACTTCGGAGTGCTCACCTACAGCAAAACGGTTGAAAACCTATCCGAGGAAGTCTTCGTGAAATGGATTGAATTCCTGTTGCGTGTCACCGATAAATCTGCTGCTTCAATTGTACTACACCTGTACCACTGGTACTACATTTTCGACAAACCAGAGCCGGCTTTACCCTGTGATCTGACCTTCCGGGTACTCTCTCAGCCAGTCCTTTTTGAAGAATCAGATCGATATAGGTTTGATACAATGACTGATTACTATTGGTTAGAAATTGGGAAGGTTTTCCTACACCGCTACCCCAAAAAAAGTTTAGAACTTGTGGAACCAATGTTCTCTCACTTTGGTCACGAAGGATCGATTATTGACGTTTACTCGCAAACATGCTTGGTACTGGATCAAATTACGGAACAGCACCCGGTAGGGGTATGGAAGCACGTCAGCAAACTCTTAGAGGATCAAACAGATTTTTCAAGAGTAGCTTCCCTAGAACGGTGGCTGAGAGAAGGGGGGACCTCAGGAAGAGAGGAAAGAAAAGAAGCATTAATATTTATTCCACGCGAAAAAATCTGGGAATGGGTTGATAAAGATGTGGAAAAACGGGCATGGTATCTTGCCTACCGACTTGTGCCTAAAACTCTTTCAGTAGAAGAATGGTGGACTTCTCTGGCACGAGCGGTCCTCATGAGATACGGAGAACGAGACGAAGTGCGCAGCGGTCTGCGTTCAAATTATTTAACGGAAGGATGGTGGGGGCCAGGTAGCCTACACTATAAAGAGAAACAACAGAAGCTGCTGCGCCTGAAGGAAGGAGAAGATAACGAGAATGTCAAGCGATGGATTGATGAATTTGTAGATGGGTTGGAAGAGTCCATTGAATATGAAAAGATTGACGAGGAAAGAAGATTCTAGCCGAATACAATCTTAACCAAAATCACTGTTTAAGTTCGGTACACACTGCTGCGCTCACTGAAGTAGATCGTTAGTGCGAGTTACTAGTACTTGAAGCGAGAAATGAGGGCTTATTGATTGAGGTTTAGAGTTATGAAGCGTTATCCTGAGTATAAAGAGAGTAAAGTGGAGTAGAGAGATGCCAACATGTCCGAAAGTAACACGGTTGAAGTATATTTGTGAGCTTATCGTTGATTGCGAACATAAGACCGCTCCAACTCAGGAAACAGGTTATCCTCTGATTCGGACCCCTAACATTGGCTTGGGGCACTTAATACTCAATGGTGTAAATCGTGTTTCAGAAGAAATTTATCAAGAATGGTCTAGACGTACCATACCTCAAGCCGAAGATTTGATATTGGCTCGTGAAGCTCCCGTTGGAAATGTGGCAATTATCCCTAAGAATATGAAAGTCTGTCTTGGTCAAAGAACTGTACTCATCAGACCAGATAAGAATAAGACTTGTTCAACGTTTCTTGTATATCTTATGCTTGGGGCTGACACTCAAGCAAGACTTTTGGAACGTTCAACAGGTTCAACAGTCCATCACCTAAACATGACAGATATCAGAAACTTAGAATTGCCTACGCTGCCCCCGCTCCCAGTTCAAACCCAAATCGCTGCCTTCCTCGACCACAAGACGGGACAGATTGACGAGCTTATCCGCGTCAAAGAACAACGGATAGAACTGCTGCAAGAACAACGAACCGCACTGATAAATCAGGCAGTAACGAAGGGGCTTGACCCAAATGTGGAAATGAAACCGTCGGGGGTAGAGTGGGTTGGGGAAATACCAGCGCATTGGGAAATAATTAAGTTGAGATATCTAGGTGTATTACAAAACGGAATCAGTAAGGATTCTGATTCATTCGGCATGGGATACCCGTTTCTTAGTTATGGCGATGTGTACGATAATGAAACTTTACCCACACAAGTGGAAGGACTGGTTAAATCAACAAAGGCAGATAGAGAAAGATATTCCGTGCAAGAAAGAGACGTATTTTTTACCAGAACATCAGAGACAATCGAGGAAATTGGAATATCATCTACTTGTATGAAAACGATAGAGAATTGTGTTTTTTCTGGGTTTGTAATAAGGTTTAGGAATACCTCTACAGCATTGACAAAAGAATTTTCCAAATACTATTTTCCTTCTCACTTGCCAAGAATATTTTTAGCTAGAGAAATGAATATAGTTACTCGTTCATCATTGAGTCAGGAATTATTGAAAAGACTACTAGTCCTACTTCCACCTCCAGATGAACAAAAAGAAATCACTATGTTTCTGGATGAACGAACACAAAAAATTGACTTCATGATTCACAAAGAAAATAAGCAAATCGAACTCCTCAAAGAATACCGCCAATCCCTCATCTCCGAAGCGGTAACAGGCAAGATAGATGTCCGAAACGAGGTGTAGCCCATGCCGACGTATGACGAAGAAGACTTTGAAGATCACATCGAAACACACCTGAATCGGTCAGGCTACCGTTCCCGACAGTCCGCCATCTATAATAAATCTATCTGTCTGATACCCAATGAAACACTGCAATTTATCAAGGAAACGCAACCAGATGAGTATCAGAAACTGGAACGTCAGTACGGGACGGAAACACCGGCTAAACTCCTCGACCGTATAAGTCGAGAGATAGGACGGCGTGGGGTGCTAGACGTGCTACGAAAAGGGGTTAAGGATAGAGGTTGCAACTTTAACCTGACCTACTTCCGTCCATCAAGTGGCATGAACCCGGATCATCAAACGCTCTATGATAAAAGCCGATTCTCCCTAATTCGGCAGTTGAGGTATTCACAGCGAAACGAAAAATCGGTCGATATGGCGTTGTTCCTCAACGGTCTGCCGTTGGTGACAATGGAACTGAAAAACAGCCTCACCGAGCAGACGGTGACAGATGCGGAGAAACAGTATCGAGCCGATCGAGATCCGAGGGAGCCGTTATTCCAATTCAAGCGGTGTCTGGTGCACTTTGCGGTGGGCAACGAAAAGGTTTCGATGACAACCCACCTGAGAGGGGGTGAGACACGCTTCTTTCCGTTCAACAAGGGTATCGAAAACCCGGTGAACCCGGACGGTCACAAGACCGCCTACCTGTGGGAAGACATCCTCCAGCCCGATAACCTGATGGAGCTGATTAACAACTTCATCCATGAGCAGGAGACCGCAGAAAAGATTTACGACCCCGACCTCGGTGGAGTGAGAGATGTGGAGCACACCGCCCTCGTTTTCCCGCGATACCATCAACTTTACGTGATTCGTAAATTGAGAAAGGCGATTGTGGAAGAGGGTGTCGGGCGTAACTACCTAATCCAACACACCACAGGGAGCGGAAAGTCCAACTCCATCGCATGGTTGGCGCACCTACTGACGCATCTGTACCGCTCCCCGACCGACACAAATCGGATCTTCGACTCCGTCATTATCGTGACAGATCGGCGCGTACTTGACAAGCAGCTTCAGGATACAATCAAGCAGGTGGAACAGGTTGATGGCGTGGTGCACCCCGTTGAGGGAACTTCAGCACAACTCAGGGGTTTCCTTGAGAATAGCAAAGACATCATCATCTCGACGATTCAGAAGTTCAGCGTGATTGCCGAAGAGATCGGCAAACTCAAAAGTAAGACCTTCGCCGTGATTATCGACGAAGCACACTCCTCGCAGAGCGGCGAGTCCGCAAGAAGTCTCAGAACCTCGCTCTCAAAAGGGATTGAGGACGGGGTAACGGAAGATAACGCCGACGAGGTATCGGATATAGACGCTCGAATCATCGAGGAGATGGAGGGGCGCAGAATGCAGGATCATATCTCCTATTTCGGCTTCAGCGGCACACCCAAGAACAAGACCCTCGAACTGTTCGGACGGAAGGACACAGAAGGAAAATTTGTCCCGTTCCACGTCTATTCGATGCGCCAGAGCATCAGCGAAGGTTTCACCTTGGACGTGCTGCAGAACTACACCACCTTTAAGCGGTATTTCCAACTGGTCAAAAGCGTGCCGGAGGATAAAGAGTACGAGAAGGCGCGGACGCTGCGGGCACTGACCAACTACGTTGACCTGCAACCCCACAGCATTGAGACCAAAACCCGGATTATCCTAGAACACTTCACTGCACGGACCGCAAAGACAATCGAAGGGAAAGGACGGGCGATGTTGGTCACGCCATCCCGGTTGCACTGCGTCAGATACAAGTTGGAATTTGATAGGCAGATGCAGGAGATGGGGCTTTCCTACGGTTGTCTGGTGGCGTTCAGCAACACCGTGCACGACACCGACAACGAACGAGACTACACGGAAGACGGGATGAACGGCTTACCGCCGCGTGTTTCGATTGCGGACAGTTTCAAGAGTCCTGAATATCGGATCTTGATTGTGTCCAATAAGTTCCAGACCGGTTTCGACGAGCCGATGCTACAGACAATGTATGTCGATAAGCGGTTGGACGGGCTGCAATGTGTCCAGAGCTTGAGCCGCCTGAACCGCGTCGCCACCGGCAAGACAGATACGCTGGTGCTCGACTTTGTGAATGAACCGGAGCAGGTGCGGGAAGCGTTTCAGGATTACTACCAGACCACGACACTCGCGGAGGAGACCGACCCAAATCGGTTGTATGACCTACAGAGTCAGTTGGAAGGTTTTGACCTCTACAATGAGGATAATATTGAGCGATTCTGCCGTATCTTTTACGGTGCAGGTGAACCGGAGGAGTTTCTACAGGGCATCCTCGATAGCGTCGTTGAGAAGTGGTGGAGACTTGAGATGAATGAGCGGGAAGAATTCCGTTCTATCTTGCAGAGTTACATCCGTCTCTACGGATACATCTCACAGTTGATTACCTTCACCGATGTAGCGTTGGAAAAACTGTATATCTTTGGACACAGTCTCAACAAGAAACTACCGAAACGGGATCACCCTGACCCGCAAGATGTTTTAGATTCTGTGGACCTGGATTCGTTTCGCCTACAGAAAACGCATGACAGCCTACAACTCTCCCTTGAAGCACAAGATAGCGAGGTTGAGGGGATTGGCAGCGATGTCCGTACAATTAGGGAGCCGGAAACAGATCTCCTTTCCATTATCATTCAGGCTCTGAACGAAGCCTATGAAACAGATTTCACGCCCGAAGATAAGGTTGATATTGTGACCATTCATCAAAAAGTGCACGCAAACGAAGAACTTCGGCAGGTGATTGAGGGGGATAATACGGAGACCAACAAAAGGTATAAGTTTGATCAGGTGATTGATGAAATTTTATTGGATTTCGTCAATAGCAAACTGGATCTCTATACGAAATTATCGAAACCGGAGGTCAATGCGGATCTCAAGCGTCAACTCTATCAAGCGTATTGCGAACAACCCCCACTTTCGTAACCCCTTTTTCGACGGAAAAATGGGGAAATTAGCAGAATCAGGACTTACGCAAATCTACACGCGGCGTGAGTTTTTTTAACCTCCTAAATCCCCAACCCCCTAAATCCCCCTTGTCAGGGGGACTTTGGAAAATCAGGGGGACTTATGAACCAACCGCGTAAGTCCTAAGAATAATACGTGATGCGTAACACGTAAAAAAAAACGGAACGCAGATCTGCGTTCCCTATGAATTGCCCTTGCTGCATCGGGGCTAAATAAGGAGGAAGATTAATGGCAAATCCAAAGATTACCAAAATCGAAACAGTGATTTTTGAATACGATATTCAGGACATGGGCACCGATTATAACGGTTTTAATCTCGTCTACGAGAAGGGCAATGTCCATAAGATGCAGTCATCAATTCTGCGGATTCATACCAGTACCGGGGTTATCGGTGAATCGACAGGAAGGAATATAGCCCCAAATGTCGCTAGCTACGCCCTGGGGAAGAATCCGTTCGAGCGTGAAAAGATATACAACGACGTCAAGCGGGGTTTACGCCACACCGGCACCACTGCCCTCAGCGGACTTGATGTAGCGTTGTGGGATTTCGCAGGCAAGGTATACAATGCACCAATTTATCAACTACTCGGTGGCTGGAGAGAAACTATCCCGGCGTATGCCAGTACCTACCACGGCGATGAGAACGGCGGATTGAGTACACCAGAGGCATTTGCTGATTTTGCCGAGCAGTGCGCCGAGTTGGGGTACCCTGGGTTTAAAATTCACGGTTGGGGTAATGCCCCTATTGAGCGAGAAGTGGCGAATATCCACGCGGTCGGGCAGCGCGTGGGCGATCGGATGGACCTGATGGTCGATCCTGCCTGTGAGCTAGAGACTTGGGCAGACGCACTCAAGTTGGGTAGAGCGTGTGACGATCAAAATTTCTTTTGGCTGGAAGATGCGTACAAAGACGGCGGTGTTTCGGTCTTCGGTCACAAGAAGCTGCGGGAGTTGATTAAGACACCGTTGTTACAGACGGAACATATCTTTGGATTGGAGCAGCATGTCGACTTTATTGTCAATGGCGGCACAGATTTTGTGCGAACTGGCACTTACGAGGACGGTGGTATCACCGGTGCGATGAAGGTGGCACGCGCTGCTGAAGGGTTTGGCTTAGATGTCGAGTTCCACGGTGGAAGTATACCTCACCGCCACTGCATCGCCGCGATCCGCAACACCAATTACTACGAACTTGGGCTGCTGAATCCGCTAATCAAGCACACAAAACCACCTATCCATCCGCCGGAATTTACGGATGAGCTAGAGAACATTGATGCGAACGGGCATGTGGCAGTGCCGCAGGGACCTGGGCTAGGTGTAGAAATGGACTGGGACTATATCAACGCCCACCATGTCGATACGATTGTCTACGAATGATCTTGTCGTATCCTTCCGTAACATTTCATAACTGAATAAGCGTTTTTGCCCAGTCAACAACCCCTTCGGCAAGACGCACGGCTTCATTGTATTCTTCGTCAGTGATAGGTTCGAGATTGCCCGGATAGCGTGTTAAAACAGCATAGTCTGTGAGAATTGCTGCCGCTTCCACTTCTGATGGTAATGAGATGTTTTGCGGAAGTAGATCGATTAAGATCGTTATGTTGTGCGTTCTAGGGAAAGGGATGGCATGAGCGATTAACACTGTTTTGAGAGCTTTTTCTGCAGCTTGTTGGGCATGAAAGCAAAGTCCTTCAAGTAAGATCTGGGGAGATTAAATGATGCACGCGATCTCCAAATCGCTTTCGGCATAACGGAGCCAGTCTACAGCATTTCCTAATACATGCCCTTCAGATGGCATACACTTCTCTCCCTTCTCGCAGTATACTCTGATAAATCAGTCCGATATTGTCCTGATGCCTTTCTAGATCATCAGGTGTTGCTACCAAAATATCGAGGCTCATATTAAGAAATAGTGCAAAGAAACCGAGTTTTCAAGAAAAAACTCGGTTTCTCTTTGCATTTTGCACTTTCTTTTGATATGAACCAATATCGAAAGGCACTCCTAACCCTCTAATCTGTCGGTATAAGAGTTGTGCTGTCTGTCGTCGGTGGACACCGTCGGGCATTACCACAAGAACGTCAATGTCGCTGTCAGACCCCATTTCGCCCCGAGCCGCAGAACCGAAAAGTATGATTCGCAAGGGTTGGACAAGCTCGATAATGCGTGCCACCAATTGTTCGATGACTTCAGGATACGATTGCATATTCAATCTCCACTATTGGGATAATCCTTTACATCTCTGGCGAGCGTGCATTATAGCACACTCCTTCCAAGTGTCAATGCCTTGATAAACCCTACGCCACTAGAAAAAGATTGTCAGTCTGCCCAAAGGCGTGTTAAAATGTAGGTACGGTTCAAAGTAGCTGAAACCTTCCATAAGGTCGAACCGACGCACCTCGCAACTCTTAGTACAATTACATTTTCTGGAGGAATTTGATGTATAAAATTGCCCTCATCCCTGGCGATGGGATTGGCCCCGAGGTAACAAATGAAGCGATGAAGGTCTTCGGGGCAGCTGCGGACAAAACAGGCTTCAAATACGAGACTGTCGAATATGACTTCGGCGGCGATCGCTATCTCGAAACTGGGGAGATCCTGCCAAACAGTGCACTCGATGAGTTTCGGCAGACAGACGCGATCTATCTGGGTGCCATTGGTCACCCAGATGTGACACCAGGCATCTTGGAAAAAGGGATTCTACTGCGCACCCGCTTTGAATTGGATCTCTATATCAACCTTCGGCCCGTCAAGCTTTACCCCGGTGTTTGGACACCCATCAAAGACAAGGGACCTGAAGAGATTGATTTTGTCATCGTTCGGGAAAACACGGAAGGCTTATACGCTGGTATTGGCGGATTCTTGAAGCATGGAACCGCCGATGAAGTTGCTATCCAAGAGATGATTAATACTCGCAAAGGTGTAGAGCGCTGCGTTCGCTACGCCTTCGAATTGACCCGGAAGCGGAACCGGGAGAAGCAGCTGACACTGTGCGATAAAGCGAATGTGCTGACGTACGCGCATGATCTCTGGAGGCGTGTTTTCGATGAGGTGAGCGCCGAATATACCGATATAGAAACGGACTACGCCTTCGTTGATGCGACAACGATGTGGATGGTTAAGAATCCCGAATGGTTCGATGTTATTGTGACCTGCAACATGTTCGGCGATATTATTACAGACCTTGGCGCGATGATCCAAGGCGGGATGGGTGTTGCTGCATCAGGCAACCTCAATCCTGAGAGCGTTGCGATGTTTGAACCGATTCACGGTTCCGCGCCCCGATACACTGGGAAGAATGAAATCAATCCAATCGCAGCGATTAGTGCTGCTGGTATGATGCTCGATCATCTGGGTGAAACGGAAGGTGCAGCTCTGGTTGA
The DNA here is from genome assembly GCA_965208425.1 of Candidatus Poribacteria bacterium. Taxonomy (GTDB): domain Bacteria; phylum Poribacteria; class WGA-4E; order WGA-4E; family PCPOR2b; genus PCPOR2b. The sequence continues at coordinate 3,473,349 of OZ242335.1, forward strand.
TGGTGCTGTCAGTGACCTGCTTGCTAGCGGACAAATCAAGGACCTTGGCGCCGGGCGGATGGGATTCACAACGACAGAAATTGGAGACATGATAGCGGAGTCGGTTGCCAATTAAGTGGTTCATTCTCTTTTCCTGTTTCATGGGCGATTGCACTATCGTTTGTAAGTCTGCTCTGAATGTCCAACTACCTTACTTCTACAGAGTATTAGAACGATGAGAAGGTCTCAGCTATTCGGTCGAACACTCAGGGAATCTCCATCAGAAGCGGAAATTCCGAGTCATCAACTGCTTCTACAGGCTGGTATGATTCGCCGGCTCGTAGTGGGTATGTATAGCTACCTGCCGCTCGCGCAGCGTGCCTTACGCAAGATTGAGAATATCATCCGCGACGAGATGGACGCCATCGGGGGGCAAGAGATTGACATGCCCCTTGTCCAACCTGCAGCGTTATGGCAAGAGACGGGACGCTGGGAGATGCTAGTCGGGAAAGAGTTGGCTGGTTTTGAAGATCGCTTTGGTCGAAGGCTAGTGCTTGCGATGACCCACGAGGAGGCGGTCACCGACCTAGTCAGAAATCAAACTAATTCCTATCGCCAGTTACCGCTGATGCTCTATCAGGTTAAGCTAAAGTTTCGTGATGAACCGCGTCCTCGTGCTGGGCTGATCCGTGTCCGTGAATTCGCTATGAAGGACGCTTATAGTTTCCACGCGGATGAAGCAGATCTAGATAGCTACTATGCGCAGATGCATCAGGTCTATCTCAATATTTTTCACCGTTCAGGCATTGAGGTTGTTTCGGTCGAATCTGATCCCGGCATAATTGGGGGAACAGAAGCACATGAGTTTATGATGATTGCCGATGCTGGTGAGGATCGAGTCATCGCTTGTAATGGTTGTAATTATAGTGCAAATGCGGATGTTGCTATGATGCAGAAACCGCGGATCGATCATGGCGAGCCTGAACCGATTGAGGAAATTGAGACGCCAGATCAAACAACAATCGACGACGTTGCAAATTACCTCGGTGTTGATAAAGAACAGACGCTCAAGGCGGTGTTTTATTCAACGGACGAAAGTCTTATTTTCGCGGCTATCCGCGGTGATATCGAGGTAAACGAAACAAAACTCAAAAAGGCTGTAGGGGCGACACACCTTTGGTTTTCCACCGATGATGAGCTGCGAAGATACGGTCTGGTCGCTGGCTATGCTTCGCCGATTGATGTGAAAGGTGTTACGGTGGTGGTCGATGATTCGGTTGCATCGACTACGAATCTCATCGCGGGCGCCAATAAGCAGGGATACCATCTGAAAAACATGAATTATCCTCGCGATTTTAAGGCGGATGTCGTCACCGATATTTCGTTAGCGCGTGGGGGAATGACCTGTGTTCACTGTGGGGGAACATTGACAGAGAAACGCGGGATTGAAGTCGGCAATATTTTCAAACTAGGCACAAAGTATAGCGAGGCGATGAACGCGACCTATCTAAGCCAGAAAGGGCGACCACAGCTGCTTTTCATGGGATGTTACGGCATTGGGATTGGACGCCTGTTTGCTAGTATTGTCGAGGCAAACCACGATAAGGATGGTATCATCTGGCCCCCCACTATTGCCCCCTATCAGATTCATCTAATGCACATCGGTAAGGGGGATGAGGTGCGTCAGCGGGCTGAGGATCTCTATGCGGAACTTCGGATGCAAGGGTATGAGGTCCTTTACGACGACCGCCAAGAGAGTCCCGGCGTTAAATTTAAGGAAGCCGATCTGTTAGGAATGCCTTTGCGGCTTACGATTAGCCAACGCACGCTAGAAACGGATTCGGTGGAGATTAAGCGTCGTACGGAACAGACAAAAGATATGGTGAAGCTAGATGAATTAAACCCACAGCACTATCTTTCGTAAACACCACGGAAAGAGTTCTAACTATGTTTGGTGAAATTGGAAATAGACAAGGCGAACGCCTCGATTACACCTTTCACGAAGGTGAAAAAGAATCAAAAAACATTGTCGTTCTTGGACACGGTGTAACTGGGAACAAAGATCGGCCTTTCGTCGTAGCATTAGGAGAAGGATTGGCTGCGGCGGGGATTCCCACGTTGCGATTCTCCTTCTCTGGAAATGGTGCGTCAGCAGGTAATTTTACCGATTCAACCATCTCCAAAGAAGTTGAAGATCTAGGTGCGGTATTGGATGTTTTGGACGGTTATTCAATTTGCTACGTGGGTCACAGCATGGGTGGCGCAGTTGGAGTGTTACGCGCTAGCACGGATAGTCGAATCCAACTGTTGGTTTCGCTCGCCGGCATGGTACACACCCAAGCCTTCGCACAGCGTGAATTCGGCGATGTTACCCCCGATGCAGGCTTCATGTGGGACGAACCGGATTGCCCTTTGTCGCATGCCTACATGGATGACCTGACGCAGATTGAAACGGTGGTGAATCTTGCTCCACGAATCATCGTTCCTTGGCTCTTGGTCCACGGCGATGAGGATGACGTTGTTCCGATTGAGGATTCGCACGATATTCTGGCCAAAAGTACTAGTCAAGCCGAACTCGTTACGATTGAAGGGGCGAACCACGTTTTCAGTGATGAGTATACACCTGTGATGGTTGAGAAGGTGATTGCGTGGATACAGGCGCGGCTTCCAAACTTGAATCCGTAGATGTGCGAAACTGTCCTCTTTGCTGTTCTGAACCGATTCGAGAATTTGCTGTCGTTGATTCCAAGACCTATTGGCGTTGTGATGTATGCTACTTGACGTTCCTTTCGTCAGAGTCCTATCTGTCTCCAGACGATGAGCTTGCACGCTACCTGTTGCACGAGAACAGTCCCGAAGATTGCCGCTATCGGCAGTTTCTTAGCCGATTAACCGACCATCTGATACCCAAACTACCGCCGGGAGCAAAGGGACTCGATTTCGGGTCGGGTCCAGGACCGACACTATCGGTGATACTCGAAGAGAAGGGATTCCCGATGGCTATCTATGATCCCTACTTCGCGCCTGATACTCGTCCCCTAGAGCAGACGTACGATTTTATCACATGCACTGAAACCGTTGAGCATTTCTATCAGCCCGCAATAGAATTCGACCGTTTTGACCGGCTGCTCCGATCCGGCGGGTGGTTGGGAATCATGACAGAAATGCTAGAGTCGGATGAAGATTTTGCCAATTGGTGGTATCATCGCGAACCAACACACGTCTGTTTTTACAAACGAGAAACGATGGACTGGATTGCAACCCAGTATGGCTGGAGAGTAGAATATCCGCGAAAGAACGTCACGCTCTTTTATACACCTGAGAAATCGTCGAACTATAGTAAATTTTAGAATTAATGAGACACGCCAAACCGGTGCGGTTAGGAAAATGAAACTACCGCTCTACCGTTTGGTAGGCGCTGTTTTTAACTGCACCTATGCGGTGCGGTTACAAACCGCACCTACCGGGGGGGTGAAAGTGTTCATTTATTTTTTGAATTCGCTATAATTTTCCCAAGGAGAGATGAAATGACCAGGACCAATGAAGGACCGAGACTGTCTGTTTCGACCTGGAGCCTACACCGTCAACTCGGCCGTCCTGACTTTTATGGACCTGAAGATGGAAAACAAATTCCTGTCGCAACACACGGCAAGGGTGAGCTGTCGCTACTAGAACTGCCCGCCAGCGTCGCCAAATTCGGTATCAACACTTTAGAACTCTGCCACTTCCATATACCGAGTCTAGACAAGGGGTATCTGAACGAACTGCGCGGTGCATTGGAAGCGGCAAATGTGGAATTGTTCTCTTTGTTGATCGACCATGGCGATATTACCCATCCCAAATATGCCAACCGAGATCTTGTCTGGATAGGGGAATGGATTGACACTGCGGGGATGCTAGGTGCGACTTGTACTCGTGCTATCGCCGGAAAGGCAGTACCCTCCGCAGATACGTTAGAGATGAGCCGAACCGGACTAAAAAAATTAGCGGAACGTGCCAATGTAAACGGAGTTCGCTTGATGACGGAAAATTGGTTCTCGATCCTCTCAACTCCAGAAAACGTATCGACACTTCTAGACGGTTTAGACGGCGAGGTTGGACTCTGTCTCGATTTTGGGAATTGGCAGGGCGAAACCAAGTACGCCGATCTCAAAGTAATCGCACCGCGGGCGGAGTCTTGTCACACTAAAGCCCATTTTTTGGCACCCGGTGAAATGGATAGAGATGATTATATGCGCTGCTTGGAGTTGACCCAGGACGTCGGTTTCTCTGGACCACATACACTAATCTATGATGGTCCGGGCGATGATGAATGGGAAGGGCTGAGTATCGAGCGAGAAGTCGTCCAATCGTATCTCTAGCAATTCTGTAATCTTGTAGTTGTTACATTTCGAATACATAGAAATAGAGGAGAACAGTATGGCACAAATTAAGCAATCTGCAACAGGCTGGAGTTTTATTCAAGGTGATTTGACCCCCGAAGGATTTATCCGAGGCGCAGCCGAAGTTGGTTTGGCAGCGGTTGAATTAGTCGATGAACAGTATTGGCCCCTTGTGAAGGACTTGGGACTTGACATAGCCACCTTCGTTGGTCACAGCACACTGACCGATGGACTCAACAAGCGCGAAAATCATGATCGAATCGAAGATGAACTGCTTGCAAACATCGAGCTTGCGGCTGCAAATGATATCCCCGGACTCATCACTTTCTCTGGTAACCGCTATGAAGGTTTGTCGGATGAAGAGGGAATTGACATTGTTGCAGAGGGACTCAGCCGTGTTACGAAGGTTGCCGAGGAGAAGGGAGTCAACCTCAATCTAGAACTGCTCAACAGCAAGGTCAATCATCCGGATTATCAGTGCGATAGTACCGCTTGGGGCGTAGAGGTGTGTAAGCGCGTCAACTCACCACGAGCGAAGCTGCTCTACGATATTTACCACATGCAGATTATGGAGGGCGATATTATCCGGACACTCCAAGACAATATCGAGTATATCGGACATTTCCACACAGCGGGCAACCCCGGTCGGCACGATCTGGATGAAGAGCAAGAGATCAACTACCCACCCATTATGCGATCCATTGCAGAAACGGGTTATACACTCTATGTGGGACACGAGTTTATCCCAAAAGGTGATCCGATTGAAGGGTTACGCGCTGCGGCTCAACTTTGTGATATAGGTTGAACCGAGTAAGTGGATCTCCTAAATAGGTGTTAACTTACATTAATAATCTTATCATGGGGAAAGTGCCGGGGCAAGTCTTGTACTTGCCCTTTTTTTGGGCTTCCTCTAGGACTTCCCTCTTTTCTTTGTGTGCGTGAAGAACGGAACAATTAGACGGTTCACTGGACTCAAGATTCCAGTAAGAATCTCCTTGACTTCATAACAGAATTAGGGTAGAGTTGCGCTTACCATAAATTTGACGTACTCCCAAACCTAAAGGATTGGGATTCTTGAACGCTATACAAGCCGAACTCACAGCTAGGGAATCACACCCTAACAGGCCCACGCCATGGGGAGCAACCACAGGGTGGCGTGCGAGGTAGTCAACACACCTGCCAAGCCACCCTGATACTTTTATCCCGGTATATCTACCGGGGGGCAACGGCGAAAACGATTTAGCGTTTCCTTGATGCGCAGGGGCTATACCAATACCCTATTGGTCGTATAGATCCTCCCAGTCACTTGCTTTCTTTTTAAAAAGCGTTGCCATATTCACCAACTCTGTTACTCCAAGCACTGGAGGGGGATAGAACCTCAGCGAGGTTGCTGAGGGTGCTTTTCTATCCCGAATTGGCAAAACAAATTATATCATATTTCGCCGATAACTTCAAGAGAAAATGCTAAAGCAATCTGTATAGGCTGCGCCCCAACTGCTCCAAATCTAAAGAATTGGAATTTAGACCTAAAGGTTTTTTGTTAAGGGAAGGAATAGACATGGCACTGAGTGAAGCACAAAGAGACTTATTCTTTCAAGATGGTTATCTCGTTATCAAGAATCTTGTCTCCCCCGACGAAATCGAGACGTTACGGGAACACTATGCCCGTCTTGTATTGGGAAGTGTACCTAATTTTCCTGAACGGCATATTTCACGGCACAATCCTCAACAGCCACAGGCGCTGGAACCCGCCACACCGCACGGAGATGGACACGATCGGCGGGGAACCCAAGTTTTTCCAAAAGGGGAAGATGATTACGCGGTACAACGTAATGCATCCGCCAAAGATCCGCTTGACGCTATAAACAAGGTAAATGTACCTTCCCGCTATGACCCCATTTTTGACGCCTTTGTCCGCTCACCGAAGATTGTTGATATTGTCGCCGACCTAATGGGATCGAATATTAAGCTATATTATGATCAGGTGTTTGCCAAACCGCCTTATGCGCGAGCCAACCGTTACCATCAGGATTCTGTATTCTGGGGATTCTTTGCGAGCAACTTTCAGATTACCTGTCAGCTTTTGCTGGACGATGCAACTGTGGAAAACGGGTGTGTCCGCTTTATTCCCGGCAGCCACAATTTTGGGCTGGTCAATTGGGATCATTTGCCGTATATGTTGACGCAACCTGTTCTAGCGCAAGAGGTGGCGGTGCCACTGGAAGCGGGTGACGCTACCTTCCATCACAGTTTGGCATTGCATTGCAGTGGCCCCAATACGACACCTCACCGCAGACGGGGTTGGTCTATGCACTACGTATCATCGGAGACCCGCTATATCGGCACACCGGATGAAACTGAGAAAATCAAGCAGTTGGGCTGTCTTGTAGGACCAGAACCTGTCAACGGTTGGCCCCTTATTCGTGGAAATGAGTTTCCCGGTTGTGTATAGTATTGAAGAACAACGATTGTTGTTCCCTGCAAAGTTGGAGGTTTTTGAATAAAAGGGGGTGCCCAAAATGAGCAACTTAAAGATTCGCGATGTTCGAGCAATTATCACGCAACCACCCGGTGCACGCACGCTAATCGTTGTGAAAGTGGAAACCAATGAGCCGGAGTTACACGGCTTGGGCTGTGCTTCATTCTTCTCAAGACCGACCGCTGTCGCAGCAGCCGTGAACGATTATCTTACCCCCTTTCTTGTCGGTAAAGATCCCGCTGATATTGAGGATATATGGCAGTCGTGCAATGTGTCCGCTTATTGGCGCTACGGACCTGTCCTCAACAACGCAATAAGCGGTGTTGACCAAGCCCTCTGGGACATCAAAGGTAAGGTCGCAGGTATGCCGGTCTACGACCTGTTCGGCGGTAAATCTAGAGAGGCCGCGGCGGTGTATATCATTCCGTCTGGACGTGATCTTGTGGAATACGAAGAGCACATCTATGAACTTCAAGAGCGAGGGTTTCGTCACTTCAAGCTGGGATCGATGCATCCCTCAATATCACAGGGTACGGCAAATCAGGAGCCTGTTGTTATCACCAATAAAGTTTCGGACGACAGAGTAAGTATCTTTGAGCCTGTGCCGTATGCTCAAGATGTTGTGGCTGCTTTTGAGCATTTCCGCACAACTTTTGGACCGGCTCCAGAGATTCTGTACGATCTTCACGAGCGTATGCCCCCCATCCAGGGGCTTGGTTTGGCAAAGCAATTAGAGCAGTATCGACCATTTTTCCTTGAAGATCTTTTTGCACCAGAAGACAATGACTACTTCCGCCTCGTACGTCAACAGACCAGTGTGCCCATCGCAATGGGAGAGTTGTACAGCAATCCTCAAGAGATTGTTCCTATGATCAAGGACCGGCTAATTGACTTCATTCGTGTGCATGTTTCGACGATAGGTGGCTTGACACCGGCGCGTAAATTGGCAGCGTTGTGTGAAGCCTTTAATGTCCGCACAGCTTGGCACGGTTCCGCTGATGTTTCGCCGGTTGGACACGCTGCGAACCTGATGCTAGATATGAATGTTTGGAATTTTGGGATTCAGGAGGCATCAGTTTACCTGAACACTCATGAGACATTAAAGGAAGTGTTCCCCGGAACTCCCGAACTGCGTAATGGCTATATGTGGCCCAACGGCAAGCCCGGAATAGGAGTGGACATAAACGAGGAACTCGCAGCGCGCTTTCCTGCTCAAGATGTGGGCGGTCGGAAACTGTGGGGTGATGCCCGTCGCGCTGATGGTACAGTGATAAGACCTTGACCGCTCCCCGCTCTAAAGAACGGGGATTCTTCTGATAGTGAGTCCACGTTCTACCTCTTAGAGTTTACCTTCAACTTCGGGTATGGGGCCCTCTTAGCTCCTCTAGGGAGACTTCCCCGATCAAGTCGGGGCAACACATCCTGCAAAGGATGCGGAGCAGGCCATGGGGCTCTCTACGGAAACACTTTAAGGTGAAGTGCGACCGATACTTGCAAGCCACGTGCTTGGCAAGACAATCATCAACTTTGTCCCGACTCGTCGGGACTCGGGACTACCAACTCTCAAGGTTGTTAGTTTACCCAGCGTCTGATGTTTTTTGTAGTGTCTATGGTTTTCTACGTCTGCGCTGTCCTTTGCAAAGGATGGACGGGAACACTATCGAGGGTGATAGCGTTGCAACTTCCCGCCCCGTAGATAGTAGAAGCATACCATATTTCGCCATTAGAATCAAGCCTAAAGGCTTGAAAATACTATGCTAAAGCATGGGTGTATCCCCGCCGTAAACGACGGGGTTTTACCCCTAAAGTGAGGTTTCGATAAGTTGTAGCTGCTCTCGCTGTCAGCTAACACTGAAATAAAACCACGACAATGAAGATTGCTCACATAATTTTCTTGATCCATCCGTGCTGCTACGAGAATCTTGATGCCGAATCTGTCCGTAGGGATAATCTCTATCTCTTTATTGAGAGGGAGGAAGAGGTAAAACAGCGTTGGCTTCAAGTCCTTGCCAAGCGTCCAGCGAGCACACTATTTCTTCAATTGGGAGGACCCGAATATTTGCGAGAAGCCGCTGCGGCGAGCCTCGGTGAAAACGCTGTTTTCTATCCCCGTACAGCTTTCCCAGATAATGGCGATTTGCGCGAATATTACCGTCGTCTTGCAGCCGATTTCCGTGATCATATATCAGCGCACCGTCTCCAACTAGACATGGCTACAGTCACGTCTGAACTTTGGGGAGAATCGTTTGAAGGATGTGTCCCCGGATACGGCGGTGCTTTTGCTGAATACTTGCGGCTGCGCTGTGCTCCGAAGATGCGGTTTGAAATGACCGTTTATGACTCCCGGTTCTTGTACGATGTTCAACGATGGGAGGTCATCCCGATTGATGGCTGCGATGTAGAAGCGTGGCTCTTTGAGTGCCATGATGGGACGGGTGCTGCCATCTTTCAGTCGCGCTTGACGGCGCAGTGGGTCGATAGCCGGCGCGTACACCTCCGACTTGATGACCGTCGTCTACAGGTCTGTACTAAAAATGGGCACACAATCTGGCCTCAAACGCCGTGGGAAAAGGGCAAACCGGAGCACGTAGACGAGTATAACATGACACTCGCAGATTGCAATTGGCGATGGATTAGGACAGTGGGTATGGCCATGGACGATTTCCGGGAAGTCATCAGTGCTGCTCATGTTACTACTTGTAGGGAAGGATAGCCATACCGATGCAACTGGAGATTTTGCGCCCCGACCATAATCCTATTTGAAATTAGGCGTTATTCCATAGTAGGCTTTTGACATAAAAAAAGGTTGCCATTACCCCAAAAAGATGGGATAATAGCAACCAACCCTAGTGGTATAGAGGTCTACTACTTAAAGCAGACTACAACTATAACCACAGGATATATAGAGGGACGAAAGTCCACTAACCAAAAAATAAACATGGCTAGGTTTCCTTTCCCTTGCCTCCTAAGCAATAGAAGCCCCGATTAGTGTATTAAGGTGTTATAAGTACCTTCTAATCGGGGCTTTTCTATGCCTATCACAATATTATCACACCCAATAAAGCCAGTCGATCTTTTTCCAAAAAAAGTGTTGACAGCATTCTGAATATAGTATAGGATGAGTGTGGGCTCCGAGTGATCGCTCGAAGCCCACTGAAGCAAAACGAGTCGTCACCTCGAATCGCTTCGTGACTGTTAGACTGGAATCTAACAATCACTCATAGTATAACCCTTGACGCTGTTAGTTTCAATCTGAAAAAAGGGGCTGCACGATTCGGGATCATCCGACCATGCAGCCCCTTTTTTTAGGTCAACTAGCAGCAATAAGGAGATTACAATGATACGCTGTTTTATTCTAACTATCGTTTGTCTGCTAGTCCTTGTCTCAAATACTCCTGCACAGCAACAGTTTCAGGAAGACGTTGTTTACCTCAAAAACGGTTCTATTATCCGAGGTGTTATTATTCATCAAGTTCCCGATGAACCTCTAAAGATACAAATAAAGGGAGGTAGTATTATGGTTATTCAGATGACTGATATATTGAGGATAGCTAAGGAAATGCCTATGCAACCAAGTATTCATAGGAGTGAGAAGGACCCCGCACTCGCCCTTGTTCTTTCATTCCTTATTGTAGGTGCAGGTCAGATCTATACCGAGGAGTATGAGCAAGCATTTATACATTGGTTAATTGCAGGTATCTCTATAGGATTAGTTTATGGAGCACTAGAGGATAATGTTCGAGTTCTTGGTGTTGATGTTGATCCTGACAATGATAATGATAACCTTGTAGGTGGTATATTCCTTGGCTTAACTAATTGGCTTATCTCAATGATTTCTGCGCCTATAGCTGCCCAAGAGATGAATAAGAAAAACCGTGCGAGTCAATCAGTTACCCTTATAAATGACCGCTTATTTCTTGAGCCTTGTACTTCACCTAAATCACGAGGAGCTATGTTATCTCTTCGCTTTTAAGATTATTAGAAAGAATAAACTAAACCCGCATAGAAAAATACCGGCTCAGAAACGAACCAAACAAGTCGGTGTCATTTCTATGGTTGTACCGATACGTTGTCTCAGCAATATACAACGGCGCATACTTCCGGGTATAATGGTGGTGTATACCATACCACGCCTGCTTTATCAGAGTCCAGAAGCCCTCAATAGTGTTCGTGTGCACGTCTATATCGGTCGTAAGCGGTTCCTCCTCCTTACTCTTGGCAGTGTAGTGAGACATAACCTTACCAAGTGGGTTATAAGCTGAGAACCCATCCGACACCAGCTTCACATCTGACTTATCAACAACACCCTCAACAAACTTCGGGATAACCTCATTCAGTTTCTTATCACGCGGTTTCGTCACACCGTCAGCAATACCAACAACAACTCTGCCACCATCGCGCTCAACCGCACCAAGATAAGTCATTTTTTTTACGCCACGCTTGGTCCGCAGTTCCTTATCAGGACAGCGTTTCGCCTTACCGCCAACAAAGGTCTCATCAGCCTCGACAATACCCTGTAGCACAACGTCCTTCTCACGCATAGCCTCACGGAGCCTGTGTGCCATAGACCACGCAGTATTAGGCTTCAAGCCTAAATCTCCCGCCAACTGATAGCAAGAGATACTCTTCTTCGCATTTAGCAACAGCACAATCATAGCAAACCATTTCACAAGGGGTATCCGTGTACCTTGAAGCACCGTACCAGACAAGGCATTAAAGCTACTCTTACACTCATAGCAATTCCAACGTCCAACCAATCTATTCTCACGCTTACGCGCAACATGCTTACTACCACAATAAGGACACTCCGGGGTATCTCCCCAACGTTTCTCCTCCAAATATCTAAAACAGGATTCCTGGTCAGGAAAACGCTGACCAACCTCCAAAACCGTCATGGTTCAAATCTCCACACCTCGGAGAAAACACCATCGCGGGTAAGAATAGGAACGTAGGATAATAGGTCAGACTAAGATAGTAGTTATCCTATTCACGTAAGATGTCATTTGGTTGTTTTGTGCTTCTGTGAAGTAAAAGGGAGGAACGACCAACTTTTTATTTGACAGCAAAGTACAAATGATGATAAGATGATCGCTACTCCAAATAAGTAGTAAAGCCGGATCTCTCTAATCCGGCACTCCAAGATAGTCATAATACCGGGCTACTACCCGGTAACGAAATTCAAGGGTATGTTTGTGCTGTCAACACAGATATGCCCTCTTTTTTTATCTGCCAATATTATAGCAAATTTTCACAGAAAAAGATAGTAAAAAAAGTGCTAAAAACTCAGTAATAATAAGGGTTTACGGGAAATTTCAGGTTAGATAAAAGTTACTTATTATTCGTAGGATTTTAGGGCAAGATTACTACAAAAAAGGCTTGATATATCTCGCAAAAGATGAGATAATAATAAACATGGAGGCTAACACCAAAGTACAAGTGTCGCACAGAGCGTGGCAAAAAACAGCCACTTAATGACCCGTGACATTGTACGTTCACTTTCTCTTGCCTCCATAGTTATGTGTAACTAGCCGAGCTAACGGCTAGATGATGAATACGCCATAGGATTACGAGTCCCATGGCGTATTTTTATATCAACTATAGTCTAACATATTTTCAGCCCTGTGTCGATCTCAAAAGACAACCAACACAAAGCCTACTATGGAATAACGCCTGAAATTATGCAGTTTGAACTTATGAAGAACTAAATAGAGAGGAGAAAGACAATGACAGACGCGGAGAAATACTTGTTTGATGTGCACGGTTATTTGGTGATAGAAAATGCGTTGTCATCTGAAGAGGTAGCAGCAGCAAATGCAGCAGTTGATCACCACGCAGATGAGATCAGTATCCGTCCAAATGATCTCGCGAATGGATCCACAACACTGCGGGGTGAGATGGGACGTGGTGATCTAGGAGGTATGTTGACTTGGGAGAAACCGCATTGCAACGTATTCCGTCAGATGATTGCTCACCCTAGACTGATGCCCTATCTGGAGGAGTTATTGGGCCCTGGTGCCCGACTGGAGGGACTCAGTATGATCACAATGGATGAGGGTGCGGAAGGTTTCTGGTTCCACGAAGGTGGTGAACCTTTTGATCGTTCGCGTGGGTTCCTGTATCGTAACGGTCGCATGTATTGTGGCATGACGAACTTTGCGGTTCAACTGACTGACGTAGGTCCCGAAGATGGGGGGTTCGCCTGCTTGCCCGGTAGCCATAAGGCGAACTTTCCCTGTCCCGACGACATTCGACTCTATCACACATACAGAGATCGAATTGTCACTATTCCTGCGAAGGCAGGTGATGCTATCCTGTTTGTCGAATGTCTGATGCACGGCGGGCTACCGTGGGTTGCAAAACACCAGCGACGTTCAGTAATTGTCCGCTATAACTCCGGCGTTATGGGTGAATCGTTGATGGGAGAATACACCCCACCGCCGTTTTACGATGAATTGACCGAAGCCCAAAAGGCAGTAATCTCTGCACCGCACTATCGCAGAGAGGACAAAGGTTCAGAGCTTTACCGCACACCATAAAGGAGAAAAATATGGAAAATTCTGAGCATTGGATTGTGTATGAAGGCAGTGAGGGACCGGGCACAGGAAAACACATTGTGCTCGTTAGTGGCGACGAGGAATATCGATCCGAAGAAGCGCTACCACTGCTTGCAAAAATTTTGGCTGTCCATCACGGGTTCAAGTGCACGGTGCTTTTCGCAATTGATCCTGAGACAGGGGAGATTAATCCGGAAGAGCAGACCAATATTCCCGGTCTTCATAATCTCGAAACTGCGGACATGATGGTGCTTTTCACTCGGTTTCGCGAATTGCCCGATGACCAAATGAAATATATCGTTGATTATACCAATTCGGGAAAGCCGGTTATGGGATTGCGGACGGCAACTCACGCCTTCAGTTACAGTAGAGATTTACAGAGTTCGTATGCTAAATACAGCTTCAACAGCGAGGAATTTGACGGAGGATACGGACGGCAAGTCTTGGGCGAAACATGGATTAACCACCATGGTCACCACGGCAAAGAAAGTGCACGTGGTGTCATTGACTCAGATATGGCGGATCATCCGGTTTTGAAAGAAGTCAAAGATGTTTGGGGACCAACTGATGTGTACGGCATCACTACATTGGCGGGAGATTCACAGGTGCTTCTCCACGGGCAGGTGCTTGTTGGTATGGAACCGTCGGATCCACCCAAACCTGATACGCCTACGATGCCGTTAGCGTGGATTAAGAGCTATACGGGTGAACAGGGGATGGCATCGCGTGTATTCTGTACCACAATGGGAGCCTCCGTAGACTTAGAAAGCACAGACTTGCGGCACCTACTGGTAAATGCCTGTTACTGGTGCATGGGGCTGGAAAATCAGATCCCCGATAAAAGCCAAGTTAGTTATGTAGACGAGTTTAACCCTACTTTCTTCGGTTTCGGTACTTTCAAGAAGGGAATGCGCCCCTCTGATTTTAGCCTCTGATATGCGATCAAGCAGTTCATATTGCAGTCGTTAGCAATCATAGTTTATAGAGGAAATTCGATGGAACTAAGTACTGTAGAACGTGAAACAAGGAGCCTGAGTCCGGACACACTTGATGCCGCTATTCAGCAGATCAAGATGAACGGTTATGCTGTTTTCGACGCCATTTTGTCCGCAGAATTGGTCGATGAACTTCGCACGCACTATATGGAACTCTTGAATGAAAATATGACCAAGAATGATCCCAACCGTGGGGCAAAACGGTGGCAGATGCACCTTCCGTTTCGAGTGCCCTTTAACCATCCAGATGTGATCAGCCATCCGATTGTGCTATCGGTGATTGATCAATTACTCGGAGAAAACTGTATCTGCCATTATCTGGGCAATAATACCCCGCTTCCGGGTTCAGATTATCAACCCACGCACTCTGATATTCATCAACTTTTTCCAGAGGTAGATGCCCCATCACCGGTGTACTGTATTGTTTTGGATATTCCACTGGTCGAGTTTCGAAAGGAGAATGGCGCGATGGAGATTTGGCCCGGTGGCACCCATCTGATGCCAAGTGGAATCGATATCGAGAGCATATCGAAAATCATGCACTCCGAGCAGATTCTCATGCCGGCCGGCTCACTGCTTATTCGAGACGCACGGATGTGGCATCGAGGGACGCCCAATGTTTCTGATGAAGCGCGGCCGAATATCGCATTGATGTATGCACGTTCTTGGTTCAAGACGATGTACCCGCAAATCGGGATCCGGCAGGACATCTATGACTCGCTTTCGGATCGTGCTAAACAGCTGTTTCGTCATGAGGAAATTGGGAGTGGCGAGGACCCACGCACTCAGATGGTGACCCGCTGGACATAGGTGGTGGAACTTGACGGATAACATGTAAGCAGTTAATGGCTAGGAAACAACCGATATGGCGGATAAGCCAAATATTATTTTTATCTACGGTGACGACCTCGGGCGTGGGATGCTCAGTTGTTATGGACAGCAGCATTTCGAGACCCCCAATATTGATCGTCTTGCCAACGAAGGCATGCGATTTAGGCAAGCCTACGGTTGTGCGTTCTGTGCACCGTCCCGTGCCAGTATGATGACAGGGCTTCACGACTGTCATCAAGGCACTTGGACATATACCCAAGGAAACATCTATAACAGGCTGAGTACGGGCGAGATGACACTGGCACAGGTTACGGAATTGATCCATACAACCGGTCTCCAAGCAAGCCCCGATGAAGTTTTCCTCGCTCAGATTGCTCAAGAAGCAGGTTACGTAACGGGACAGATTGGGAAGTTAGAATGGGGCTTTGATACAACCAGCGATCGAATTCGGCGGCACGGCTGGGATTATCATTACGGTTGGTACGACCACGCGCGTTGCCACGGTTTCTATCCTCCCTTCCTCTTTGAGAACGGAGAGCTCGCTTACATTCGCGGTAATACGCGTGCTGATTGCGGGGTGCACCTAGACGGAGAGTCGCCTGAGAATGCGGCGATCCGATCTGATAAGAAGGGAAAGGTAGTCTATTCCCAAGACATTTTCAACGAAAAAATTGTCGCTTTTCTGCGCAAGCACAAGGATCAACCGTTCTTCCTCTATCACCCCTCCCAATTGCCGCACGGTCCGATTGCTATCCCTGATATTCATCCGGCCGTAAAGCACGATCCAGATTTGACGGAATACGAGAAGGAATATGCCTCAATGATTCTCAAGTTTGATGAAACCGTTGGAATCATCTTGGATGAACTCGAACGGCTAGGGATCGACGATCAAACAATGATTGTGTTATGTTCGGATAATGGTCATGAGGTGTATGCGCTTCAAGAAGGTCGGACTTCCGGGCGCACAGAAAATCTGGACGGGGAGGCGTTTGATAACATCAGAACAAAATTCTATTCTGAGACAGGTGGTGATGTGTTCAACGGTAACGACGGAGTGGCTGGTCTGAAGTGGTCAAGCTGGGAGGGTGGCACACGGATACCTTATCTTGTCCGCTTCCCCGGCAAAATCGACGCCGGCGGTCTGTCCAACCATATCCTGACAAACTACGACTTTATGCCAACACTCGCCGAACTGATTGGAGTGGAATTACCTCAAGGAAAAGATGGGATTTCGTTTTTGCCAACGCTATTTGGGAAAGATGAGGAGCAAAAAGCCCATCCATTCGTAATATATGCCTCAGGGCTAGGTCCTGCTCTGGTAACAGCGGATAATTGGAAGTTACGCCATATCAACAGCGAAGACAGTTTTCAGCTATATGACCTGAATCAGGATTATCGTGAGGAGAATGACGTTGCCGTACTCAATCCAGAACTTGTTGACAGATTGAAAATGTGGATGCTCAACGCTTGTGATGGAGACTATAGACACGGAACTCCGGGCGCACATCTAGCCGCCTATCCAAAATAACCTTTCGGAGATCAGCATGGCTGAAGTGTATAAATTGATAGATATTGAACACGACAACGAAATTGGGATAATTACCGAGAATCAACTACAGTTTCTCATTGATAACTTGGAGGAGGAAGGTTTTGAGGATCAGGACTATTACATCGATCCAGAATCCCTGATCTTTCTAGCAGAAGATGGTTGTGATGAGGAGTTACTCACAATGCTCACGGACGCACTAGAGGACAGGATTAACATCGATGTTCGTTATGAAGTGATTGAGTAAGTAGAACCTCTGTCTCCTCTCCAATTTATAGTGAATTCAAAAAATAAATAGACACTTTCGCTCCCCATGTTTGGTAGGCGCTGTTTTCAACTGCGCCGATTTGGAGTGTCTCATTAATTCTAAAATCTACTATAGTCATTGATAATCTTTGGAAATATCGGCGTAGTCAGAGCAGACGCTTATGCATCTCGCGTTAAACAATAAATTGCGATTTTGAAAACTACCCCGTCCAGTCCCACAACATCATCAGTCTGTTCTGTGTATGTAAATCCGTAACGACTGACCCGTTCAAGGAAGCCAGAGGCACTGGTTCGGTTGGGCTCCGAGAAGATAGCCTCTCCATCGGGGGCCAGATACGTTTGCAGCAGTGTAAGGATTGGATTCCAATGCGTATCTTCGTAGATGACATCTGAGGCGAGGATGCGCGAAAATTTTCCTTTCAGGCAGGGAGTGTTCCAGTCCATCTGTACAAAGGATGCGCGGCCGGCACATCTGTTTTGTAAAGCGTTATAGCGAGCAAAGGTGAGTGTGTCCCTTTCATAGTCCGTGAACAGAACAACTCCACCCTTTTGACATGCGACAATTCCGGCGAGTCCAAAGCCACAACCGATCTCTAAGGTCCGCTCCCCTTCAAATTCACGACTTAGGTCGAGATACCGTGCAAGACCGATTGCCGAGGGCCACAGATAGGTCCAATAGGGAAGATGAAGCGTCCCACACTGATCTTCCTTACTCAATGTATCAAGCAACTGGTCCGGATCGTCAACTATCGTCATGTGGATTTGGTTGGTGATTAGGGGGATGGTCTTTTCTTCAATAGGGTAACGATTCCTGATCTGCTGGAGTATCATTTGGGGGGACATTGTTTTAGTCCACATGCGACAATTAAATCAATCAAGCTATTGATCGGCCATCTCTGCCAGTAGGCGCTCCACTATCTGCTTGTGATTTTGGAAACTTGCCATCTGGAGTAGTTCGTAGACCTCTTCCGACAGTTTGTCTCGGTGTTCCTCGATGGGACCGTATCCGGGTGACCAAGAGGCGTAGGAGGTGCTATAACGGACAAAGACAGTACGGCGCGGTTCGTCGAGTGTCCATCGCCGTGCACCGTGACACAGTGCCTCTGTAAACAGAACTACGTCTCCAGCATTCACACTAACGTTTGCAACTGTCGGGGGACCGTCGTAGATGTTCACACGGTCCGGTTTAAGGAAGTTCGATTTATGGCTACCGGGAATGCACACAAATCCGGTCCCAGCCGGCACATCTACTAGTGAAACACCAGCGTTAAGAAAGGTTGCAAAAACCTCTCCATTAGCGGCTTGATAATCGTTCGCTGGATTGCGGAGTCCACCGGAGAAACCACCGTGAAACTGGATGTCGTCGGATTCCGTCGTGTTTCGCACAAGTGCGACCGAAAGCAATTGGGGTGAGTTTCCCGTTAGCGCAAGTACGACTCGCATAATCTCCCGATTGAGAACGAGCCGTTGAAAAACTGCGTCCGCATACGGAACGTTATTAATCGAACGCGGGGTAGTCGGCTTGGTATTTACATCATGATAGCTCTTTAATGGTGGCGGCAGTTCACTATCGTCAAGGGCATGCCATCTGTCGCATAATTCGACCATGCGTTTTACATCGTCCTTCGGAACGGCACCTTTGAGTATTAGATAGCCGTGCAGGTCAAACAACCACTTTTCTTCTTCGGTCAGCATAAAATATATCTCCTTTTCCTCAATCAGGTGTAGAGGATACAACTAAGATGGCATCCTTGTTATGTTCAGGAATCGTTCATACGCTTCATCCCACTGTGTCGAATCCTGTGGCTCGTAGGTAATAACGTCGAAAGACTGGCGGACGATTTCCCGTGCCTCAGAGATAGATCTGATCAAGCCGCATGCAATCGCTTGCACCGCGATATTTCCAATTGCGGTCGCCTCAACGGGACCAGCGATGACTAGTGTCCCGGTCGCATCAGCGGTGAATTGACAAAGGATCTGGTTCTGTGCTCCTCCACCAACAATATGGATCACGTCAATGGCTTCTCCATGGATAACCTCCAGTTTCTCGAAAACCCACCGATATTTAAGTGCAAGGCTTTCTAGGACACACCGGAGGATCTCCCCCGCGTTTGAGGGTGGGGTTTGTCCCGTGTGTTTGCAGTAGTTCATGATACGGGCAGGCATGTCGCCGGGAGGCAGAAAAACATCGTCATCGGGGTCGATTAATGCGGTAAAAGGCTTCGCGCTTACGGCAAGTTCTGCTATCTGAGCATAGGACATCTCATCGCCGGCTTGTGCCCATGTACGCCGACACTCCTGTACAAGCCAAAGGCCCATGATATTTTTGAGGAAACGGAATGTGTTTTCTACCCCGCCCTCATTTGTAAAGTTGAGGGCAAGCGCGTGCTCAGTGAGTATTGGTTCAGGAACTTCAATGCCCATCAGTGACCAGGTGCCGGAGCTAATATATGCCCAATTCTCGTTCCGTGCTGGTACTGCAGCAACGGCTGAGCCCGTGTCGTGACAGGCGGGGACAATAACAGGTATTTCAGGCAGTCCTGTTTCAGCCGAGACTGAGGGTAGCAGCGTACCAAGTTCTGTTCCTGGTTGCATGACTTCTGGCAGAATTTCGGACGGCAGCCTAAGTGCGTTGCAGATCTCTGTGGACCAACCGTTCCTTCGTGGATCATAAAATTGGGTAGTTGTCGCATCGGTGAATTCACACACTTTCTGTCCTGTCAACCAGAAGTTGAAAAGGTCAGGAATCATCAGAAATGTTTCGGCAACATCAAGTAACGGGGACTCGTCCACAACCATTGACAATAACTGATAAAGTGTGTTAATCTGAAGAAACTGACAGCCACTTCGCTCGAAGAGTGCCGCACGATCTAAACGCCGAAAAGCCTCTTCCAACATGCCGTCGGTGCGTGAATCGCGATAGTGATACGGAAATCCAAGCAGCACGTCACCTCTTCCGAGTAATGCGAAATCGACACCCCACGTGTCAATCCCAATTCCGCTGAGATCTGCACGTTTTTGCGCACACATCGAAAGTGCCGTTTTCATATCGTTCCAGAGCCTCAAGACATCCCAGTGTAGGCTATCCAGAACACGGATACCTCCATTTGGAAACCGATGGATTTCTTCTAGATTGAGGCGTTCCCCATCGAAGGTCCCAAGTACGCCGCGTCCACTTTCTGCGCCGAGATCGAATGCTAAAAATTGTCGTGCTGCTCCCATATCCGTCCTCGTGATACAGTTGGGGTTCAGTTCAAGATCGGTATTATATGACGTGTACTGGAGGAAGTCAAATTTTTGTTTTGTTCTGGGTAGGATTGATGTATAATAACGCAAGTTGCTAGTTATGGAAAACGTCGTAAAACGGAAGAATGGGAACTGAATAAAGCCCATTATCGCTCGCAGTGGATTGACAAATCCACTGCATACGTACAAGGCTGGCTCCGTTCCGAGAGTCCGAGACTTGGATATGTCTATCCAAGCCGAGCGAGTTGGACGACTAGGTTCTGTTGACATTTAACAAATGGAACGGAGATCTCCGTTCCCTACGAAATATACGCGCTTTTACGTCCCGCATCGTAGGGAACAATGATCGTTGTTCCCTACCAACCCTTGTATTTTTTTTACACATATCGCCCCGCTGGCTATGGGTCGGGCAAGTTGAAAATCCCGATTTATCGGGGATGCCCGACCTACGGAGGGAAGATATTGTTGGGTTTCACGGTTCCCCGTTCAACCCAACCTACATGCTGCAAAATGTCAACACGTCCCAGCAACTTAGGTTATAATATGTTAGACTAGTATGAAGTAATTGGTCCTTTAACATTCTTAGGATTTTATTGGTGATTAAAAAATAGATGATAAGAAATTTATTCAATCGGAAAGCAGATAATTTATCAGAGGAACAGGATATTGAGGTTGAGGAACCCGCAACTGAACCGCTTCCATCCAACATAACACCTGAGAAAGAAGGTAGCTGGCTTCATCGGCTCAGAGAGGGGTTGTCCAAGACCCGGAATAGTATTGTTGGACAGATCTCTGGATTACTAGGTGTCGGTAGAACAATTGATGAAGAGTTGATGGAAGAGATTGAGGAGGTTTTAATACAAGCCGACGTCGGTGTCAACACTACGCTCGAATTGATGGAGAATGTGCGGGAGGTTGTCAGGCAGAGAGGTCTTAACGATGCATCCGAATTGCCAGAGATTCTCAAGCAAGAGATGTTGAATGTGCTTGGGGAAGATGCTCCCATTGAGGTAGATGGGGGCCAACCGCATACAATTCTGGTACTGGGTATCAACGGTGCAGGTAAAACAACGACCATCGGCAAACTAGCACATCGCTTCAGATCCGAAGGAAATCGGGTGCTTGTGGCTGCAGGAGATACCTTTCGGGCGGCAGCCGCAGATCAGCTTGCAATCTGGTGTGATCGCGCCGGCGTCGAACTAGTTAAAAGTGGCGAGGGAGCAGATCCCGCATCGGTGGTTTTTGATGCCATAGAAGCAGCAAAATCACGTCAGGCAGACCTACTCATCATTGATACCGCTGGTAGGCTTCACACAAAAAAGCCGTTGATGGATGAATTGTCGAAAATTGGACGGGTGATGCAACGCGCAATCCCAGAAGCACCGCATGAAGTGCTACTTGTCCTTGATGGGACAGCAGGACAGAACGCAATTATGCAGGCGAAGGTCTTCAACGAAGCAGTTCCCATCACCGGCGTGGCCGTCACCAAGCTAGATGGCACTGCCAAGGGCGGGATTGTCATCGCTGTGAAAAAGGAAATCGGTGCCCCAGTTAGATTAATTGGAATTGGTGAAAAATTGGATGATCTCCGTGATTTTGTTGGCAGTGATTTTGTGGAGGCACTGTTTGAACGAGAGGAAACTTTAGAGAATTCATAAAAGGCAAAATAACAAAAAATCGGTAGGAATCAAGTGTCCGTATAGTCGTTGTTCTTGGGTAATCAAAATAGGTACGATGAACTTAACGATAGAAAGTCTGAATTATGCGAAGGCTATTAGATTTTGAACAACCGTTGCTTGAACTCAATCAGTATGCCGCTCAGTTGAAAGCATTTGCTGAAGTGCATCCGGAATTAGATTTGACGAAAGCAATTGAAGCCTTGGACGAGAACACAAAAGATCTAACAAAGCAGGCCTTTCAGAAAGTGTCGCGGTGGGACAAGGTGTGGCTATCACGTCATGCGGAACGCCCCCAGGCACCAGTCTATATTGAGGCAATGCTTGAGGAACCAATCGAGTTCCACGGTGACAGACTTTATGCTGATGACCGAGCCTTAATCGGCGGATTCGCTTGGTTCGACGGTCAACCTGTTGTTTACCTCGCCCAGCAGAAAGGCACAAATATTAAAGAACGCCAAGAGATGAACTTTGGGTATACCCGTCCGGAAGGATACCGCAAGGCACGACGTTTGATGATTCTCGCAGAAAAATTCAATCGCCCTGTGATCTGTTTTGTCGACACGCGTGGCGCGCATTACGACGCCGAATCGGAAGAGCGTGGACAATCGATAGCGATTGCGGAGAATCTCGCTCAAATGTGTACATTGTGCGTTCCGATTATCGTCGTGGTGATTGGCGAAGGCGGTAGTGGAGGTGCGTTAGCCATTGCTATTGGAGATCGCGTCTTGATGATGGAGTACGCTATTTACTGCGTCGCTGCACCTGAGGTGTGTAGCAGTATCGTATGGAAAGATGATGGTGAGCGCGCTCCAGAAGCAACGGAGGGTTACAAACCCACAGCTGCAGATCTTTTGAAATTCGGTGTCATCGATGAGGTTATTCGTGAACCGCTAGGTGGTGCCCACCGGGATATTGAACTTGCCACGAGACGTGTTAAAAATGCGATACGCAAACATCTCAAAGAATTGATGGAGATTGATTCAGCGCTTCTGGTTGAACAACGGTCCGAACGCTACCGAAAAATTGGGGTTTACGGTGAGTCATGAAAGTCCGAACCGTAACCGTAGGAATACCTGACGCATTTTCGCGTGGACAGTTGCAGTTCGCGGTGGATCTTAATCGTCGTTGTCAGGAACATTTTGAGGCAAATGGATACGAGGTTCAGACCACGCGGATTAGTAGTCAGGCGTGGAATAAAATTGTTGACCTAGATCAGATCCTTGAATTAGATCGCTGCGTCCTTGAGTTAGGAGGCGATTTTTTCAGCCTAGGAACCATTTTTCCCCACCTTCCACAAACATCTACCCACCTTGCTCTCGTTCCAGACACCATTTCTCAAAGCAACACCCTCTTTACATCTGCCACCCTGACAACCCGTGACCAGCAGATCGGATGGGAAGCAGCCGAAGATACAGCCGGAGTTATACAACAGATTGCATATAGAACCGATGACGGTCTCGGTAATTTACGTTTCGCTGCAACGATGAATTGTGTCCCCAACACTCCCTTCTTCCCCGCTGCCTATTGGAAGGACCAAGGATTCAATTTTGGGGTTGGTTGGCAGGCTGCCGACCTTGTTCATGAGGCATTTGCTGATGCACCAAACATAGCGATTGCATCAATGCGATTACAGAAGCTAATGGAACACGAAGGGAAACAAATTGTAATTCTAGCTGAAGAGTTTGCGAAAGAAGTTGGGGTTCGATTTGTAGGGCTAGATGTCTCACCGGCTCCGATGGGAACTGAAAGTATCGCCGGTGCAATTGAGACTTTACTTCCCGGCAGATTTGGGGAAAGGGGAACGCTCACAGTGGTAGGTGCGATTACAAGGACTCTCGACTCGCTGAATTTACCACGATGCGGGTACTCGGGGTTGATGCTTCCTATCCTTGAGGACGAAGTATTGGGAAATCGTAGCAGTGAGAGGTGTTTTAACCTAGATAGTTTACTGCTTTACTCGGCTGTTTGTGGTACTGGGCTTGACACGATTCCGATTCCTGGTGATTCTTCCGTGAGTCAAATATGCCGCATCCTGACCGATGTAGCATCTCTCTCGATTCGTTGGAAAAAACCGCTCTCGGTTCGTTTATTCCCCATACCTGGATTGAAAGCTGGTCAACGCACCCACTTTGACTCTCCCTACTTGACCAACACCACGATCATGGAAGCGTGATGAACCTAACACAAAAAAGCCCGTAGCTAATGGTATGTTCGCCACGGGTAAGTATCTCGTCTCGCGTCGCTAGGTGGAGCCGATACGATGTTTACAGATTAGGTCAAGGCAACAATTGGAATTTTCCACTGATCCGCCTGTTCGCAAAGCGACTGTTGATTCATAACAAACGTCCGTCCTGCTTCAACAGCGAGTACACTTCCGCCAACTGCTTGTAGAGTTTTTAGGGTTTGATCTCCGACGGTTGGCACATCGACACGAAAATCGTGGTCAGTCGCTGCCGCTTTAGCAACGATAACACCTTTACCACCAAGCATTCCACCCCGTTTTATTGCTTCATCCGTCCCCTCGATTGCTTCAATTGCAACTGCCGTCATATTCTTTACAACAACGGTTTGCCCAATCCCTAAATCGGCCACTTGCCGCGCAAGTTGCATCCCGTACTTCACATCCGCCCACTGGGATTGGGTTGGTTGCCTCTTTGTCAACACACCTGTTGTTGGCATCAACCCCCGTAAAAATCGATGCTGCTCAACCACACTAATTCCCTTCGATTCAAAGTGTTCAATCACCGCAGCAACGATTGCACGAGTTCCTTTGTTGCGATTCCTCGCCAGAATCTTGATAGCTGTCGGGTCTACTAGAAACGGACGGAACAGAATTCCCGTGTCAATTTTGCCGATAATTGCCAATTCTCGGACACCTGCGTCGAGCAATGTCCTTGTTATCTTCTGAACCTGCCCAATGCCAAATGAATATGTCTCCGAGGCAATGTTATCAAGCTGTTTGGAGGCGGGGTGCGTGATCTGGATAATAAGTGGTATCCGATCCTGTTCTAATGCTGCTTGTGCGAGCAGAAGGGGTAAATCGCCAGCTCCAGCAATGAGACCCAGTTTTTCCAATGGTGTCCTCTTATATCTACTTTCTATTAAACACCGATTCCTCGATTGGAATTCTCAATAAAATTCAGCAGATACTCCACTTCTGGGTCCGGTTTACCTTCGCCTCTGATTTGCGTTATTGCCTCTGTGAGGTTGACCTTACCGCGGAATAGAGTACGGTAAGCACTTTTGAGGTGCCCAATGGTTTCGGACGAGAGTGATGCCATTGGGTGAACCTGTGAGGTACCGAGTCCAACAATATTTAGGCTACGCACACGAGCGGGGTGTCCATCAGACACGGTAAACGGTGGCACATCCTGAACAAACTTTGAGCAAGCTCCAACCATCGCCATTTTACCGACGCGAACAAACTGGTGAATTGCGGCGTGGGCGCCGATCCGGGCATCATCCTCAATGAGTACATGTCCTGCAATTGTCGCGAAGTTCGCCATAATGGTTCGACTTCCGACGACTGTGTCATGGGCAATATTAACCCAGTTCATAAGCAGGTTGTTATCACCGACGATTGTAGCGCCATCCTCCGCAGTGGCTCTAGATATTGAGACATATTCACGAAGGACATTCCGATTGCCAATTCGGGTATAGCTTCGCCAACCACCATACTTAAGGTCTTTTGAAGGATTACCAAGTGTCGAACCGAAAAAGATTTGGCATTCTTCACCGATGGTCGTCCAGCGGTCAATCTGGACATGTGGTCCAATTACAGTTCCGCGACCAATCTGCACATCCTCGCTGATAATCGAGAAGGGACCGACTTCAACGTCTGCGTCTAATTCGGCTTTTGGATGAATGATGGCAGTTTCATGAATCTTTGTCACCGCTGCTCTCCTTTTTTAGTATGCGGTCCAAGAAACCATTGAAAAAAACCGGATCGTGGTAGGTTCAATCCGAGTGAGTATGCCAATCAGTTCTTTTTCTATTCCGCTGACTCCTGTCCTAACGCGATTGACAGCTCTCCCTCCGCTGCAAGTTGATCACCGACATACGCCTTGCCTCCAAGTCGCGCCCATGTACGACGTCGTCGAAGAATTTCGATTTCGAGTCGAAGTTGATCGCCTGGTACAACCGGGCGTCTAAATTTGGCTTCCTTAATTGACACAAAATATCCAACTTGTCCTTCAGCACCCAGTTCTTTTAACAGTAACCATGCCCCAAGCTGTGCTAATGCTTCCATTTGTAACACACCAGGCATGACCGGTTGCTCCGGAAAATGCCCCTGAAAAAAGGGCTCATTAAAACTAAGATTCTTGATGCCCACGGCGCGTTTGCCGGGTTCCACTTGGATAATTCGATCTAACATACACATCGGATAACGGTGGGGCAACACTTCCAGTATATCCATGATTTCAATAGGTTGTTGCTGTTGCATCAGTCCTTGCTCTGCCATCGATAGGATAAGTTGTGCATGAAGCGTATGCCCTGATTTCAGCGCAACGGCTTGGGCTTGGGGTAGTTTCCCGACTAAGTAAAGGTCACCAATTAAGTCTAGCATTTTATGTCGGACAAACTCGTTCGCGAACCTTAACTCACTACTAGTGCTTCCATCATCTTCAATAACAAGGACATTATCATAACTTGCGCCCTTACCGATGCCTTGGTTTCTGAGTAACTCGATCTCGTCAGCAAAGCAAAAACTGCGTGCGGGAGCGATTTCAGTCACGTAAGTTTCAGGATCTATCGCAAGGGTCGCAACTTGCGCCGGAAGCTTTGGGTGATCATACACAAAAGAAATTTGAAAGGAATCCGCAGGGAGTAGGATGAGTTGCTTGTCTTCGTCATAAGCAGCGAACGGGTCTTTCAATTCAATGGGAGAGCGTGGGGCATCTTGTGCAGCTATCTCTGCCTGCTGTAGGATCTCGACATACGGTAGTGCACTGCCATCTAGGGCTGGACACTCTGGCGCATCGATATCGACTCGCAGGTTATCGATGCCCATGCCAGCCAATGCGGATAGCAGATGCTCAACACTGTTGACTGCTGCATCCCCGGCGCGCAGGCTTGTACAGCGGGGAATGATTGCCTCGTAGTTATCGGGGCAAACTTGGACTATCGGTTCATCAGGCAAATCAGTCCGGTGAAACACAATTCCATGGTCCACGGGCGCAGGCTTAAATACGAGGTTGACTGGTTCGCCAAGCATTAGACCGGTTCCTGAGATAGTTACCTCATTTTGGGTGGTTTGTTGTGAAGCCAAAAGGTGTATGCCCTTTCATTTGGTTGAAAATTGACGATTATTAATTCAAGCGTTCGTGTATTCCTCGCTGACATCTGGTCTGGAACTGGAGGAATGTTGTCTCCTTATTCCAGTTGTTTTAATCCCGCACCCGCCTGCGATCACGACGTATTTTGTTAATCATGTTTTGATGTTCCCTTAATGTTCTGGAAAAATGGTGCCTACCATTACCTGTCGCGACAAAGTACATGTAATCAACCGAAGCGGGACGGAGTGCTGCTAGGATTGAAGCCATTCCCGGATTGCAAATGGGTCCGGGTGGTAACCCCTTATAAATATAGGTGTTATAAGGTGAATCAACTCTAAGGTCTACTGCTCTAGGTGGTCGATCAGGATTTCCTAGACCGTAGAGGGCAGTTGGATCTGCTTGAAGTTTCCAACCGCGACGGAGGCGATTATGAAAAACAGCAGAAACTAAGGGACGTTCATCAGGAACTCTGGCTTCTTCCTCAATAATAGAAGCCAGAGTGATAACTTCATGCCTGGAGTATCCGAGTGCCCTAGCCTCTTCAGTGAACCCAACTGTCCATCGTCGTTGGAATTCATTAAGCATTATTTCCAGTATTACCTCCGGTGTTGCTCCATCAGGAAATTGGTACGTATTTGGAAATAGGTAACCCTCCAGTGTCTTTCCTTTAATATTGTAATTGAGCTTCCACTTTGGATCGTTCGCCGCTTCGCCGAACGCTGCTGCTGTACCGAATCCGACTTTTTCCCAAAGTTTCGCGATTTGGGCAACAGTTAGACCTTCAGGAACCACAAATTGTTGCGTGACCACATTGCCAGTTCTGAGGCGGTCTATAATCTGCAGGATACTCATTGCCCCGCTAAGGCGATATGTTCCCACCTGTAATCGATGACTCACCCCACTGAGATGCGTGACAAACAGGAATACCCATGGGTTGTGAATCAAATTCTGATGGGCAAGTTGGTCTGCAATTGCCTGTGAACTCATACCACGCACAATTTTTACCTGTATTGTTTTAGCATTCCCATCCACAGGAGACAAATAGCGTATCATGTAGAATATAGCAATCAGAATCACTAGACTGCTGAACACTGATATGCTAGAGAGGGCAATGGATATCCACCACCGAACGTTTTTCCGGATATCTGGTGATTTCATCGAGGCTTATTCCAAAAAAGTCAAGCAGTTAAAAAATAGGTGTATGGATTGAGCGTATACACAACAATCTGTTAAATGACATCATTCACATCCGTTGACTTGACTTATCCTCTTTGAATTGCGTAATTCCTCCAGATATCCCTCAAGAATCAGTACAGCCGCAACTTGATCGATAACCTGCTTCCGCTTTTTACGCCTTCTTTTGGTCCCGTGTAGAATCTGTGCTGCTTCGAGGGTGGTAAAACTCTCGTCCCAAAAAACAATCGGCAAATTGACCTGCTGTTCCAACCTTTCTGCGAATTGTTTTATCTTTTTTGCTTGAGTCCCTGTTTCACCGTCGAGTTGAAGCGGCAGCCCTACAACGATCTGTTCAACATTGTGAACAGTAACCAATTGCTGTAACTCTGCTAGCAGCGCTTTTCTACTTTTGCGTCGAATAGTGCAGAGTGGATGGGCAGCGATGCCTAATTCGTCACTAATCGCAACACCAGTTCGTACATCGCCAATATCTAAGCCAAGGATTATTGACATAGTGGTAAAACATAATTCGTAAGTTTAAGCATGAACATAACCACCGTTATCACTAGGAGTCGCTTACTGAAGCCGGTGATGATTTTACCTTTTCATCAAGGTACAGAATAGATAGATGATAGCATTCATCGAATTTGATGTCAAGTCCAAACACATAAACGAATGAACCTGCGAATGAGTGACGAAAAAAGTGTTGATGTACGATTGAATTTCGGGTAGAATCATAAAATCGGCCGTTTTAGTCATTTTGAGGTCAGCTACCATCACCTTCTTCTGTAAAATGTCCGATAACTAATCTTATCGGACATTATTTCCCGTAAAAACGTCCGATAAGTGAAACGAATCCAAAAACTACGGCGTTTTAACCCGTATAAACACTGAATTCTTAAAAAATATGTCCGATAAGGAGAGGTGAAATATGGACGATTTGTTACAGGATTATCGCGATTATCTATATGACCAAGATAAATCCGAGCAGACTATCAAGGCGTATATGACAGATCTTCGCTCATTTTCACGTTGGTTTCAACAGAACATCGGGGAACCGTTGGATCTCGAAAAGATCACACCGATGGAGATTATCGAGTATCGAAATGCAATGCTGGACTGGGATAAAAAGCCATCGACGATTAATCGCAGTTTGATAAGTATTTCAGGCTTCTGCCAGTGGGCACAGCAGAATGACCTCATTGCAAGCAACCCTGTCGAAGGCATACGGAGTGTCGCCGAAGAACCACTTGCCCCACGAGCCTTGGAACGTAAAGAACAACTTGCGTTATTGCGGGCAGTGCGTAGATCGGGGAATTTGAGGGATTTAGCGATTATTACAATGCTGCTGCATACCGGGATACGCGTTGGAGAACTTTGCAATCTTAGAGTTTCTGATATTAGAATATCAACAAATAGTAATATGGTTACAGTGCGCGAGGGGAAAGGAACAAAACGCCGAAACGTTCCTTTAAACTCAACTGCCATAGGTGTTCTTAAAGATTTTATTAAATCATTTGACGACAACGAACAGATCACATATATTGCCGGATCTAAGCCTGAAAGGGAGCGTTTTCTGTTTTACGGGCAGAAGCGAATGCCGCTGACAGATCGTGGTGTTCGCTACATCGTTCAAAAATATGCGTATAATGCAAAAATAGACAATCTGTCCCCGCATGTATTTAGGCATACCTGTGCTAAGAATCTTATTGATTCAGGGCAATCGATTGATAGGGTTGCACGTATATTAGGGCATTCTAATATCAATACTACCTCGATTTATACTATTCCTACGGAACGAGATTTACATATTACAATGGAGAGTATTTCATGGGAGTAGTATTATCAAATATACCATACCATCTATACTCGATCAATAAATTTGCTTTGCATTAGCGCATTTCATTGGTATACTATATTCAGTAATGTTCATGTTATTAGTTATACAATTTACAAATGCCAATAATTTCGAGGATACTAATGAAAGAATATCGCCAGCCCAAAGATTCTCTAAAGAAGCAGATAAGCCTATTGCTTCCTCTTGATGTTTATGAGGGGGCAAAACGGGATTCCCGGAAGTATAACCGTTCCATGGCATATCATATTGTTGAAACACTGCGGGTAACATTTGACAAGTCAATACAAGAGGTACAGGCCGAAAGAGAAGAAGCAGCTAAGATGACAATCCTTCAACAGATGAAGCAGCAAGCAGAAGACGAAAGCAAGTCAGAGGAATTTCTTCAGGCATTAGAGACGGTATTCAACAGGTTTGCAGAAACGAAGCGAGCAGAAGATTTTACGGAAGCTTTCCAAGAAGATGTTATGACTTTTGCTTCCATGATGCTGGAAACAGAAGGTGAATCGTAAAGCGTCCATAACTATGAGTGTATACTATTAAGGAGAACCAAACGTGGCAAAATATCGTGCTGGAGTCATTGGTCTAGGTTGGATGGGAATGCTCTACGATATGGCAGAGCGAATCGGTGATTTTTTCAACATCGATGACGTTGACCGTCCTACACCCGCACTGGAAATTCATCGCCAAATTTATCATCATGCTCACCCTGGTAAGGAAGGTTTGCCGAATAGCTATGCTGAGGCGTTCTGGGATCGCCCGGAGGTAGATTTGGTTGCTGCAGCTGATCGCGATCAGAAACGCTTAGAGGCGTTTGAGGAACGCTATAGCATCAGTGCGCTCTACACCGATGCGGTCGAAATGCTGCGTACCGAAAAACTGGATATCGTCGCTGTTGCCACAAATGTCAAGGGACGGGCGGATCTTACCTGTTTGGCAGTGGAAAACGGTGCAAAAGGCATTGTAACAGCGAAACCGATGGCACACACACTTGAGGAGACTGACCGTATGGTCACGGTGTGCGCCAATGCCGGTGTGCCGCTCAACTGTGGTGCCATCTCAACGACTCATCCGTCGTTCGCAAAGGCGAAAGAATTGGCGACGAACGGCACAATTGGTAATCTTATCTCCATTGAAGCACCACGACCTGGTGCACAACATCAGAGTTGGTCTTACTTTCTGGATAGTCCGCCTGCATGGGCAATCGGTATAGGCGATATGGAGCGCCGTGGTACTGGTACTGATGAATTCAGCGGCCCCGGAGGCAGCGACGAATTCACCGGTCAAGGGATGATGGTCACGGAAAATGAAATCGCTGTTTATTTTCGGCCGGGTTCACCCCATCTGCGCTTAACCGGTACGAGCGGCGAGATAGTTATTCCCACAATGGCGACTGGATTTAAGTTGTGGCAGGATATCGAAACGGCTGCTGGTGTTAACCGGGTGGAAACACCGTGGCCCGATCCCCAGTTTGTCGGTCCATACGGTGCAATCTATAGCCTGGCAGATGTGATAGATTGCATGGAAGGCAGGCTAGATGAACCCAAGAACTCTGGCAGGAGGGTCGCTGTTGCACTTGAGGTTGAGATCGCGCTCAAACAGTCTTCGGCACACGGCGGTGTTCGGGTAGATTTACCCTTAACAGACAGATCTCTGGCACTTAATTATGATTGGTTCCGCTAGATACCAAGAAAGGAAGTCCGAATTTCGACAACTTTTCAGGTCGGATTAGCAGGTCATCGCTCGCGCATGTATCTTTGACCAAAGACCGCACCAATAACGAGTAGCATTGCCGCAATCACAACTTTCACCAGCCACAAACGGGATGTATAAAGTATGGAGACCAGCAGCAGAATCGCTACGAGCAGCACGAGGATGGTGGTGTACAACCTTTCAAATTGCTTGGCTTTCTTAGTGTGTTCTGAATTTCCCACCATACTTTCCTTTCACCAGAGCAGGATAAAGAGCAGATAGCAGGCAATAACAAGGTAAATAATAGCCCACAGTCCCGGACGTTGAAACCAGCGTAGTCCCGTTTCCGGCACCTCAAAAGGATATTTGGGTCGAATTGGTGCTTCCCGCAATGTTTTTTGAAGCCATGTACCTTCAAGCACTTTCAAACGACTCGCCATCAATTCTCGGAGATCCGTTGTCGGCTCGTCCTGAGCGTAGACCAAACCTTTTATTTCTTCTTCCTCGACAGGACCACGTAACCGATCAATAACCTTTGAAGCAATCAGCATACTCCCCGCTGGCAGTATTAGATTCCACAAATAAGCCCACCATGTGTTGGTATACCAGACAGGTAGTGCCCAACCCTTCGCGTCTGCTATAATTGCAGATATACCGTAAATCAGGCCTATTGCAAGCCCGATGATACCTGTCCCACGATGCACTCGTGTAAAAACGCCCATCAAGATAACTGTCATGAGTGGGACCTGTATCGCTCCAGCCAAGCGTAGATAGAATAACACCATTCCACCTTTTAGAAACGGCACATATAGGAATCCGAGCATAATGATGAAAGGAACTGTTATTCTACCAACTCGGGTATAGTGTGCATCGTCCCCATTTTTTTTGATGAAACGAGCGTAGATGTCCCGAACAAAGAGGCTTGAGATCCCAATACCGATAGAATCGAAGGTCGAATATCCTCCAGCCACTAGTCCGGCCAGCACCAAGCCGATTAGACCGGTGGGAAGATAGCTTTTGAGCATTAGAGGATAGGCTTGGTCGCTCATCTCTAGTGCGGGAAAGTCCGCCCGTGCCAGAGGACCTAAACTCACGTTAAACCACAGACACACCGCTGTTGCAACGCTAGCAACAAGTGCTGCCATCTTGAAATCCCATTCCGAACGTGCGCCCAAAAATCGGATTGTTTCGTATTGATTAATCAGCACATACATCGTTAATACAATGATAAGCCCAAAGACCACTAGCACGGGAGGCACACCGGGCGGAGAATGTCCCCCCACGTGTAGTAGAGTTTCAGGCAGTTGAGCATCTATTGTGGTAAGTTTCTCATTCAACCCTTTCCAACCACCGGCGCTGACCCATACTACACCCCAGAGGACAAAAGCTGCAACGATCATGCTAACGCTTTGCAGCGCGTCGGTAACAACTCCTGCTTTCAACCCACCCCGGACGATATACAGAATTGCGGTAAACGCAACGGCAACGACAATCAGCCAGCTCCAAGCCTTCTCAATATTCGCCACAATATTAAGAACCAGAAAGGTAGAAAAAAAGATGTTACCCAACACATTGGTCCGAGATTGAATGTTGATCAGAACGGATAGAAATCGGGCTGCAGGTCCGAACCGAAATTCTAGCCACTCCGCATTCGTAAACACTCCAGATCGATACATCGGCACAATAACGAAGAAACTTAGGACAAACCAGCCGATGGCAATTCCGAGCCACCATTGGGACAACTGGGATAGTCCTAGTGTGTAGGAACCACCAACTATCGCCACGTAATCACCACTATCTACGGCGGTTGAGAAAGCGGATAGTCCGACAACCCACCACGGTATAGATTTGGCTGCTAGATACCAGTCAAAACTCTCACGCTGTCCTCTGAAGACAATGATTCCGTATAGGACAATACCACCATTAATTACTAGGACAAGCAGCCAATCGATTAGGGTCATACAGGTTCCTCCGTCCTTCGAGATTAACAAACAACCGCGGATGCGACTACGTTAGAAACCCGCCGGAGCAAACTCCCGTTATCCACCATCTGATTTGTAAGAATCACACATAGTAGATCCTGTTCAGGATCTGCCCATGCCACCGTGCCGGTTGCACCGGTGTGACCAAAGGTGGTCGGGGAGACCAGTTCGCCAAAATAATTCCACGCCTTTGAACCCGCCAGGCCCCAACCCAATCCCCACGGTGCATTCAGCGTTCCGTTCTGATCCGTTGTCATTGCTTTGACCGCAGCGGGGCTGAAGACACGTTTTCCAGCGTACCCTCCACCATTCAGCATCGCCTGTAATAGGATTGCAAGATCCGGTCCGGTACTATGAATTCCACCCCACGGGTTGCCGAAATCACGCCAATAAGGACTATTCGGTCCAAAACGCTGTTGGTCTTCGTCTTCTTCCATGGACGTTCCACACCACACTGTGTCGGGGATCTTAAATCGTCCAAGCCCTAATGCGGTATCGCTCATTCCAAATGGCTGAAAGATGTCCCCTTTTTCAAAATCCCGTAGCCGTTGTCCTGTAATCCGTTCTACAATCTCTGATGCTAACAGGATGCCTTTGCTCTGGTAACTGAAATTTGTGTTGGGTGAGTAAAGTAACGGTGTTTGAGCCGCGCGACGGACGAATTCGCTTAATGGAGCGTGGGCACGACGTAATTCTGTATTTTCAGGCAGCATGTCCGGCATACCCGAAGTATGCGATAGCAGATATCGGACACGCACCTTATGACGTTCGCCCCCCTGAAACTCCGGCAGATAGAGGGAGACCGGATCGTCGAGCGAAATCTCTCCTCGATCAACTAGCAGCATTAAGGCACAACCCGTAACCGGTTTGGTTATTGATGCCAACAGGAAAACCGAATCTGGTTGGACTGGATGCGAATCTGTGTTGGGCGTTAGATGCCCATAGCCTTTCGCGTGGACGATTGTTTGATTACGCGCCACTGTCAAGGAGGCTGCGGTGATTCGGCGATTGGCGATCTCGGATTGGAGAATGGTTTCCGCACGTAAGAGCACATCCTGCGACATTCCGACATCTGAGGCAGCTCCGATTTTGAGTCTATTATGGATTGTTGACATAGTTTACCTAATGGTCACCTTTCCTTAAAGGCAATAAATATGTTTACACCTCGTGATGGCGAATATTGGATTTTGAAATGTGTTCGCTGTACAGCCTCAACTCTGTCTAACTATCTGAATTTTCGTGGGACGGTCGCCTCCCACTTTCCCTCGACAACATAGGCTTCATCTTCACCGGGCCACGGTGGCATCGTCATGCCGATTGCTACCAAAGACTCGTCACCGAATGCGCGGAACTGGAAATAGGTTCCCAGAGGAATT
This sequence comes from Candidatus Poribacteria bacterium, assembly GCA_965208425.1. GTDB lineage: Bacteria > Poribacteria > WGA-4E > WGA-4E > PCPOR2b > PCPOR2b. Next base: position 3,508,664 of record OZ242335.1, read on the forward strand.
GTAACGCAAATACCAGCATACACCGGTACTACTTGTTCGCTTTGACCTTGTCTTCGCCACATTTCACCGCAACCGCTCAGGAAAAACCAGATTTCTTCAACTGTCCGATGAGCAACCGCAGTTGATGTCTCTCCCGACGGCAGTTCAAAGTGAGCCATACCACCCGATGCCAGTCCCAGTAAAATGCGGACATTTGAGCCGTCAGGGGCGATAACATCGGGAGCAGCCGGCAAGTGTTTCGTAGTAAAATCGTTCATGTTATCGTTTCCACACAGGCTGCGAGGACTGGCAGACAATCTTACCTACTCCTTGAAGCTAGTACGCATATCTCTCAATGAGTACTTTGCTCTTGAGCACCCCTACGTGATCGTCTGTTTGACCTTCGTACTCGATCCCAAAAGGATTGGTGTAACCGGCTGCCTTAAAAATTTCCATGACACTCTTGCAGTCAATTTCGTTCGACTCCCCATTTTCATCGAAACTGAGGAATTTCGCATGGGTCGCCCAACTATAAGGCGCGACCACTTTTAAGTTCTCTACTTTATCGTCCTCGGGCCTCCAGTTGAGAAAGTCCGCTAATACTCGGCAATATGGGCTGTCCACCGCTTCCATAACTTGTACAATGTTATCCGGTGAGACGGATACACCGCCATGATTTTCCATCATTACCCGGATGCCTGTATCTTCCCCAACTACCGCGAGCTCCCGAAAACTCTTGATGCACTGCCCAATCTCTGCCTGTGTAACATCATCACCATGGCTTCCACCGCTGTTAGCGCGAAAAGCATTGCATCCCAGTTTTTGGCAGATACCGAACCATTTTTTGTGATTCTGTACTGCTTGCTTTCGTTCATCTTCATCGAGGGAGGATAGGTTACCGTGACCATCAACCGCGATACTGAGCATCCTCACCCCAACACTATCAGCACGGCGACGGAGCTGATCGACATACGTATCGGCAATCCCACTTTCTGCAGGATTGTCTGGGTCCTTGTAGCTGAAGAAGGGACTGTTTAACTCCACCGCATGGATGCCGAATTCATCGAGTGACAGTTGTGGATAATCGAGCAGAGAGAGTGGATTCTCCTGATCTCTGAAACGTCGGTTAATACTCCAACCTCCAAGGGAAATTTCCATAGTTAGACTCCTAATTTTTTTCAATTAAAAAAGGGGCAAGTTGTTCCATCGAAATTCCGCCCTGCCTGCGTATTTGCGGCGGAGACACGGAAAGATCCAAGACGGTCGAGGCTATTCTCGTCGATGTCTGTCCACCGTCTAGGATAATGCCGACTAGTGCGCCGAGTTCGGATTGAACTTCCTCTGCTGAGATAGCTGGGGGGGCGTCGGACTTGTTGGCACTGGTTGTTGCGATTGCACCGCCAAAACGGTGCAGCAGTGCAAGTGCTAGCGGATGGTCTGGCATACGGACACCAACTGTATGCCCACCTGCTGTAACTTCGGGCGGCAGCGACTTTGCTTCAACAATCAGCGTCAATCCTCCGGGCCAGAATCGCTCCGCAAGTTGAGCAAAAGTCGGAGGTAGCTTTTGAGCAACGCGTTCAACAGCGTCGGTGGATCCAACCAAGATTGGAATTGGCTTGTCAATGGGTCTGCCTTTGATCTGATACAGCTTTCGCACAGCTTTCGGTTGAAAAGGATCCACGCCGACACCGTATACCGTATCGGTTGGAAAGGCAACAACATCACCGTTTTTCAAAGTCATAATAGCTTGGTTGATATGTAAATCATTGGATTGATTCATAATTCTCGGAGGTTCGGGCACTAGAAGTTGAGATTGTGGAGATTATAGTAGATCTTAGAATTAATGAGACACGCCAAACCGGTGCGGTTGGAAACCGCACCTACCGGGTGGCGAAAGTATCCATTTATTTTTAGAATTCACCATAAATCTTACGTTTTATACAATAGCTGCAGATGCAAATGCGTTCAGGTCGAAGGCATCTCTCAATCCGTCCTGATACTTGTGATAAGCGACTCCTGCAATCATCGCCCCGTTGTCGGTGCAGAGTTGAATTCGGGGATAGTAGACTTCGGCACCAATTTCTGCCCCCGCCTCACGCATTGATTCGCGCAGCTGGCGGTTCGCTGCGACGCCCCCTGTTAAAGTAATCGCCTTAAAGTCATTCGCTTTCGCCGCCCGGATTGTTTTCCCAACCAGTACATCCACCACCGCTGCCTGAAAACTCGCTGCGATGTCAGCAATAGGTGGCAGCGTGCCCGCTTCGGTCGCCTTTTCCACAAAAAATCGGACAGCAGTTTTGATTCCACTGAAACTAAATTGGTAGTTATCACGGTCAAGCATTGGACGCGGAAACTGGATTGCGTCCCTATCACCTTCCTTCGCTAGATCATCGATTACCTTACCACCAGGAAAACCGAGTCCAAGATATTGGGCGACCTTATCGTACGCTTCGCCAGCCGCGTCATCTTGGGTTGTGCCGAGAATTTCATATTTCCAACCCTCTCGGACCTCAACCAAAAGGGTGTGTCCACCTGAAACAGTGAGACAGACGTGCGGAAAAGGCAGCACCTCATGCTCCATAAAATTTGCGTAGATATGTCCTTCAATGTGGTTGATACCTAGAAGCGGTAGGTTGTGGCAGTATGCCAACGACTTTGCAGCGGCAACCCCGACCAGAAGAGCGCCAATCAAGCCGGGACGGTTTGTCACAGCGATTGCGTCAATTTCATCGAACCGCAAGCCGGCTTCCACCATTGATTGATCAACGATATAGTTTATCGCTTCGACATGTTTGCGCGAGGCAAGCTCAGGTACAATCCCACCATATTTTGCGTGGAGTTCTATCTGCGAAGCAACGATATTCGATCGGATTTCTCTACCATCAGTGACCACTGCAGCGGCTGTTTCATCACACGAAGTCTCAATTCCAAGAATGTTCATCTCAATTCCTTTGGTTGCCCAGCTATCTATCGGAATCTCTTATACTGTTTGTTCAAGATTATCATACAATTGGCAAGTTTTCCAAGCAAAATCAATATATTCACATCACTTCATCTCGAACTGCCCTATTTTACCTTACTAAACCAACTGTACTAGTTTGCTGCACTATCTCCTCTCCTTGGGTTGCGGAGATAACAAAGATATAAATCCCCGTCGCGAGTGTCTCATTATCCACATTTTTGCCATTCCAGCGAAACTGGCTAGATCCAATTACCTGCCGACGTACCTGTGTGTAAACTAGATCCCCAGCGACATTGAAGATTTCAAGTTTTGCCTCTTCAGCTAGTTGGAAGTCAGGGATTGTGTAGGAGAAGATTATCTCGTTATGCCCTAGGCGCATCGGATTGGGAAAGGCGCGAATTCGTGCCAATTTCAGCCGTCCAGATCGCGTTTCAACCGCATTAACGGTCAAGAGATATGAATCCACCTCGCTGAAGCCAGATAGGGATTTGACCGAAATGAAATATGTATCAGTTTGTTCTGGCTGAAATACAATCTGTAGCTCTGTTATTTCAACCTGTTCAGCAGTAGCAATGAACTGCCCGGTTTTGTCAAGTATAAAAAATTGATAATTTACTGTATCAGAATTAGCAATCAGGGTAGCTACGATTGCCTGTCCCGGTGTCGCATTAAATTGATAGAGATCTTGCACGTCGTTTTCATCCGCTATAAAGGATTCATAGGTCTGGTCGAATTCAATGGGGAAAGCCTCAGCCAGATTATCATTCGGTTCGTAGGTATCTCCAAATGCAACAGAGATCTTTACTTCTTGTCCTTCGAAACCGATATTTGTGATAGAGATTTTTGAGATTGTTCCGTCATTGGCGTTGCTGTTCGGGCTAGTTGACGGGGTAAAGGAGGTTTCGTTGTCATTAGCGGAATATGCTGCACCATCCGTGACGGTGCGGAGATCGATGGTATCCGGATTGCCGGGAGGGATACCAAAATGCTTCGGATCGTTCGGGTCTTCAAGCCAGATCTGACTCGCAGCGTCAATTGCTCCGGGAGGACGTACGTCTGTTTCATTAATATGCCAGATGAGAATTCCGGATTCGGGTAAACGGGTGTCGAACAACGCTCCTGATTCCCGGTAGCGATTCTCAATCAGGAAGAATTCTGTACTATCGCCAAATTCGTTAATTTTGTCGGGAATATCGATTTTGAAGAGTTTGTTGTGATGTGGGGGCAACTCAAAACTAGGTATGGACAGGTTAGTCACATTCTCCTTGATCTCTACAGGTTGAATCCAACCGACGCGTCCGTTTTCCGGACGCGCATCGAAGTCCCATTTTAGGTAACCGCTGATATGACTCGGTTGTAATCCATTTCCAATCCCATCAACAATTTCGCCCTGATAGGGACCAAACTGCCCCATCAATCCCCACTTATGGTCACGGGGACCGGTAAAATTACCACCATACACATCGGGGGCACCAAAATCGTGGAAAAACTCGTGGAAGTAAATACCCAGGTGGGGCTTATCGAAGCTGGGTTCCTCGCCGACTAGAACCGCCGTGCTTACCCATACGCCATCAAACTCTCTATTCACCTCCTGCACCAAAATTGACCAGATATCACTCATCTCGGTGGTGGAGGCTTGATCATCTCCTGAGTGGATAACAAAAACGTGGTCAACTACACCGTCTCCGTCACGATCATAGGCAGAAAAATCGACCATTTCATCTACGCCTGCACACGCTTCACGAATCAATTCTTGAGAGCGTTTGACGTTGATCTGACCTTCGCCATAATAACTCATCGCCTTCTGTGCGCGGACCCATTGATTGCCTTTCGGAACAACTCCTCCCATCGGTCCCGGCTGTATGTCCATCTGTCCGTAAGAAACTTCTCTGTAGTAAGTCTGCAGCGAAACGCCTTCGTCTGCAAAGAGATACTGATTGAACGCTGCCCCCGGACGTTGACCGGGTTGATCTGAGAAGTCAATTTTTATCGCCAGCACAAACTCGATGCCATCTTCTTGCAGCACGCTCTGTTCACGAACAAAACAGCAGCCCTGTAACGCATTGCGGAATTGATCCGCACTTGTGGGTGCCCTAGGGGTCCAATCGTGTGTGGCAAGATTGTAATTGTAGAAGATATAGGGGTTGGGTGGTGCAGCTGTACATGGAGAAATTAGAATAAACAGAGATATGCCTAATAAACAAAATATGAAATATGCGACTCTATTTTCCAATCAATGCTCCCTTTCTTGAATGGCTAAATACCAAGCATAGCTTTTTCAAAATTATCACCGTAAATCTTTTATAGTTTAACATCCGTATCATTCGATTTGCCCGTAAATTTTTCTCGTGTCTCATTTCCGGTTTGACAAACCACCTAATAAGTCCTTATAATTTCATATTCTTTTTCGACCACATTGAAGTCCCACATGATCCCGCCATGTAGGGATAATATGAACTGGAGTTGACTCAGGTTATGGTGAAAATTGGCAATGTAGCGTTAGGAGAATTTCCACTATTATTAGCACCGATGGAAGATGTGAGTGATCCGCCCTTTCGCACAGTGTGCAAGGCGGCTGGCGCGGATCTGATGTACACGGAATTTATCTCTTCCGAGGGACTGATTCGTAACGCTCGGCAAAGCGTCATGAAATTGGATATCTTTGAATCGGAACGGCCGATAGGCATTCAGATTTTTGGAAGTGATGTTGAGTCGATGAAAGCGGCGGTGGGAATTGCTGAACAAGTGAATCCAGATTTAATCGACATCAATTACGGCTGTCCTGTCAAGAAAATTACCTGCAAAGGCGCAGGGGCAGGGATATTGAGGGATGTTCCGAAGATGGTTAGCATGACCCGAGAAATCGTTAAATCGACGACGCTGCCTGTCACTGTAAAAACCCGGCTCGGTTGGGATGAAAAGACTCAATATATTGTTGAGGTCGCGGAAAAGTTACAAGACGTGGGGATCCAAGCGATTACGATTCATGGGCGAACCCGTGTACAGATGTATAAAGGGAGTGCAGATTGGACATTAATCGGAGAAATCAAAGACAATCCACGCATGACGATTCCCGTTTTTGGGAATGGGGATATAGATTCGCCTCAGAAAGCACATAAGATGCATCAAGACTATGGCGTTGATGGGATCATGGTCGGCCGAGCGGCTATCGGTTATCCATGGATTTTCAGAGAGATTAAACACTATCTTTCCACCGGACAACTGCTTGACGCACCCTCTATCAAAGAGCGGTTGAGTGTCTTGAAACAGCATCTAGAACGCTCCATTCAATGGAAAGGTGCGCGGCACGGCGTCCTAGAGATGAGAAAGCATTATAAAAACTATCTAAAGGGCATACCAAACGTCAAGGCATATAGAGAGCAATTAGTAACCCTTAAAAATTATGAGGATATTATCGAAGTGATTAATGATGTGCAAAGGCACGTTGAATCTATGATGTTTACCTTTAGGCCTGTTGGGCAAAGACATCATAAATTCACGAGAGCAGCTTTCTAACGCAATTTTTTTCTATAGGTAAACATTATTGTCATTATCAAAGTTATTCATAATGAAGTATCCAATGTGCTATTATATTATGAAGAAGAGCTAAAGAACCGATCTGGAGGTATTTATATATACAATGTCTGACAACCAAGACGCAGGTGTGTCGATCGTTCCCATTGGTGGATTAGGGGAGTTCGGCTTAAACATGATGGTATACCAATATGGCGACGACATCATCGTCGTGGACGCGGGGCTGATGTTTCCGGAAGCCGATATGCCCGGCGTAGATCTAGTTTTTCCAGACATCACATATTTACGCGAGAATCGAGATAAAATCAAGGGTATCATCATTACCCATGCACATGAAGACCATGTAGGTGGACTTGCCTTCTTCCTCCGCCAGATTAACGTTCCCATTTACGGCACTGAATTAACGCTCGCACTAGCCAAAGGGAGGCTACGCGAATATGGCGCCTTGGAAATTGCCCAGTTGAACGTCATACATCCTGATGATACAGTGCAGCTTGGCTGTTTCCACCTTGAGTTTATTTATGTTGCACACAGTATCCCAGATACTGTTGCAGTCGCCATTCATACTCCCGTCGGAATCATTGTCCACGCCAGTGACTTCAAGTTCGATCAAACCCCCGTTGACAATCGTCTAACCGAGGTTCATAAACTCGCTGCCCTCGGCGAGAAGGGTGTTTTACTGCTCATCTCTGACAGTACTAACGCAGACCGACCGGGCTTCACGCCATCGGAACGTTCAATCTATCCCGATTTGAACGGAGTATTTCAACAGACGACAAGTGGACTGTTTCTTGCCACCTTTTCGTCAAGCCTACATCGAGTCCAACAATTCATAGATCTTGCCGTTGAACACCACCGTCTGATTGCGGTCTCTGGACGTTCAATGATAAACAACATCAGGACAGCTTCGGAATTGGGCTATTTAGATGTTCCACACAATATCCTGATTGATGCACGTGAAGCCAATCGTTTTGCCCCCCATGAGGTTGTGGTGCTCAGCACGGGGAGTCAGGGTGAGCCCAGATCGGGAATGGCACTCATTGCAAAGGATGACCACGCGTTTCTGCATATTGAGCCGGGGGATACTGTTCTGATCTCCGCGAGAATTATCCCGGGCAACGAGCTATCTGTCCGGCACATGATTAATCACCTGCTGCGCCGTGGTGCCCATGTCTTACATGAAAGAAATGCCAATATCCACGTTTCCGGACATGGTGCCCGGGAAGATCTTAAATTGATGATGAATCTTGTTCGTCCTAAGTTTTTTATTCCAGCGCACGGTGAGTACAGCAATTTGGTGCAACACGCAGAACTTGCGGAAGATGTTGGAATTTCTTCGGACAATATTACTGTTGCCGAAGATGGTGATTTAATTTCTTTGACCCCAGATTTCTGTGGTGTGCAGGGAAAGGTGCCGGCAGGGCGGGTTCTTGTAGATGGGAAAATTGACATGGGAGTTGAGAATATCGTGGTGCATGATCGACAGCAACTGGCTCAAGATGGTATGGTCATTCCAATTGTCGTTCTCAACAGTAACAGCGGCGACGTTACCGCGGGACCAGATATGGTTTCGAGAGGGTTTGTCCACATGGATGAATCCGAGGATTTGATGAACGAAGCCAAAGACATTGTCATCCACGCAATCAACCACTTAAGCCCAGGGAGTAAGAGCGAAACAGAAACCGTGCAAGAAGAAATTCGGGTAGTGCTGCGGCGTTTCTTCAAGAAGAAAACGGATCGTCGTCCGATGGTCCTTCCTGTGGTGATGCGGGTTTGATAGCGTCCGTTTAGGCATATGATAGATGAGATCAAGATTGTCGACAAAGCTTTTTCAACCGCTAAATTTGCGACGAGAAATAGGCAAACCGCTACAGATCGAAAATTACTTGAGCCATCCACCGATTATCCGGAGTTTGCTCAACGATTAATTGATGATAGGTGACACTCTTAATCTCTGTGTAGACAACGTGTTTCGCAAAATTTACCGACTCACCATAGGCAACCGCTACCAACCTGTACGGGGCTTCGGAAATTTCCCGAATCTGAACCCGCCGAAAGAAAACCTCTTCAACCTCATGCCGAAAATTTAGCTCATCTAGCCACGCTACCATCAGTTCTTCAAGAGATTCCGCCGCGACCTCGATTTCAGCTTGTGTCGTTGTGCCGACCGTACTGAGATCCACGATAGACTCAAGTAGTCCTTGTGCAGCGTTGATGAAAAGTTCCTCCAGTGTGCGCCCATAAGCGCGGATTCCGATATCGCCGGTATGCTCTATATATTCGTATCCTTTCATCACCCTATTTCCCGTTGGAAAACATTACGACAAATATCCCTCAATAAGAAGATCTGCTCCGATTTTGGAGGTTTTTACGTTACAAAGCTCATAAGCCTCAGCCAAACGAGAAATCCCTAGCCCCCCGATGGGACCGGGGGCATCTTTACCGCCTATAAGTTTTGACGCAATAAAGAACATCAGCTTATCGACGATTCCCGCTTGTAGGGCAGCGGCATTGATTTCTCCTCCACCTTCAATTAACACACTTGTGATTTCCCTTCGTCCAAGCTCCCGCATTAACGCTTTTAAGCAGACTCTCTCGTTCCTCTCTTCAATGGTGAGCACATCCACACCGGCGGATTCCAATGCTTCGATTTTCTTTAGGGGTGCGTTTGGTGTGACGGCGATAAGGGTGCCCGAATTGCTGTCTAGATTAAAGATTTTCGCTCCGAGCGGCGTGCGACCACGGGAGTCAACGATAACACGGATTGGGTCCGCGTTCATTCTATCTGGTAACCGGGTGGTCAATGAGGGGTTATCTTGCAGCACGGTACCAACGCCGACGAGAATCGCATCAACCTGAGCGCGAACCTCATGCCCCTTCAACCGGGATGCTTCTGAGGTAATCCACTGGGATTCACCTGAAGCAGTGGCGATCTTTCCGTCTAGGCTGATTGCGGATTTGAGAATGACAAAAGGGCACTGGGTGGTGATGTATTTGATAAATACTTCGTTAAGCTGCTGCGATTTCTCCTCACAAAGTCCCACCTGAACGCGTATCCCTGCTTCGTGCAGTTGACGGATGCCCTTGCCAGCAACCTGTGGGTTTGGATCTTTCATCGAAACGAACACATTCGCTAGCTTCGCACGAATGACCGATTCGGTGCAGGGCGGTGTCCGTCCCCAATGACAGCACGGCTCTAGCGTGACGTACATCGTCGCTCCTTCCGCAAGTCCTTTGGCTTGATCCAGCGCATGAATCTCTGCATGGGCTTCTCCCGCCTTTTGGTGATAACCTTCGCCCACGATTTCACCGTCCTTGACAATCACCGCACCGACCATAGGATTTGGGCTGGTGTATCCACGTGCCTGCGATGCTAGCGTCAAAGCATGTTCCATAAATTTGCGATCGGTTGTCGAGCATTGGCTGTGTTTAGACATGGAGGACTCCATCAATCTTCGGCTGACACTGGAGGATTGCCACTGAGGTTCATCATTTCATAATTGGCTCATGTAAAAAGAAAGTGCAGAGCACGAAGAGAAACCGAGTTTTCAAGAAAAAACTCGGTTTCTGTTGCACTAAATCTTAACATGAGCGTCATAATTATATCACGACCGATTTTACAAAGCAAAAGGAACACGCAGGCATCAGCCAAATTTTATCGCGCATGACGGAACTCGTAAATGGTATAATTAAACAGGGATTGCCGGTCAATAGACGAAAGCACTTACTCGTTTTGACTGAAGAAATCTGGCACCCACGGATTAAGTAAAGTTGTGTTATCTATCCAAAATTACGATTGTTGTAGCGTTAAAAAATGAAATTACTTGAATCAATGCCACATTCGATTAGAGGGAAAACGCGAGAGCTACTCCCCACGGGAGAGGAGGAGCTTATCCGTGTATCCACTGACCTGAATCAGGAAGGAGGATTTGGGATACAGTGGGTGATTGTTACGGATAAACGGCTCCTGATTGTCCCAACGACGGAGCTGAACGGCGTTGTCAAGGTGCCCATTGAAGAGTTGCTTCTTGTACAGACCGAAGCCTTAGTTGGTGGGGGTCGCTTGAACATTGAACGGAAGGATAAACCAACCATCACAGTTCCTTACTCTAGTTCTCTCGCAGAGAAATTTTCTGAGGTCGCCCGAGGACTTGAGCAGCTGCGCAAGGGCGAACCGTTCTTAATCAACGCGCAACTTGACCGAACACGATGCGGAAAGTGCGGCAAGCTGCTTCCTGAAAAGAATGGAATTTGTCCTAACTGTATCCGGCGACTTGCCACATTGCAGCGAATTGCTAGCTATCTGAAACCTTACAGAGGACATGCGATCCTCCTAGCGGTTATTTCCCTTATGGAGATGGGTACAGCCGTGATTCCTCCAATGCTCGCGCGAGAAATAGTAGATGGTGTCCTAGTGCCCAAAGAGGGAAACACCAATACTATGTCTGAACGGCTGACTCTACTCGGTTTACTAGTCCTCGGTATGTTTAGTATTCGCGTGCTAAATTGGGGACTGCAATGGGCGCACGGTTGGACGGTTAGTTGGTTGGGGGCGCGTATCACTGCCGATATTCGAAATCGGCTTTATCAGCAGCTTGAATTGCTCTCACTTCAATTCTACGATCGGCGGCAGGTTGGCGCGGTGATGTCCCGCGTGACGAGAGACGCAGGCAGATTGCAAGAATTTCTGGTGGAGGGACTACCCTATCTAATCATCAGTGCATTAACGATTGTCGGCATATTAGGTATCCTGTTATGGATGCATTGGCTATTGGCACTGCTTATCTTGATACCTATCCCATTTATGATGGGCTGGGGTGTTATCTTCTGGAAACGGATGCGACTTTACTTCAACAAATGGGATCAGGCTTGGTCAGATCTCATGTCAACAGTGAGTGAAGTATTATCCGGTATCCGTGTGGTAAAAGCATTTGCCCAAGAAGCAAAAGAGATAGTCTCATTTGGAATGAGAAATAAGAAAATCCGGCAACTCGCTATTCGGACGGAGATTAACTGGGAGATTTTCTTCGCTACGACAACCCTCCTGACTAGTTTTGGGATACTAATTGTGTGGCTTGTCGGTGGACGTGAGGTAATCAGCGATACACTGACATTAGGAACACTGTTGACGTTCTATGCCTACATGTGGATGCTCTATGATCCGATGGAGTGGTTTGGAGAGGTAAACAGTTGGATGACACGCGCATTTGCGGGGGCAGAACGTATTTTTGAGGTGATTGACACACCAGCTGAAGCATACGAAGACCCCACCGCACACTCAATATCCAACATCAACGGTCATGTTAGGTTCGCTGGTGTCACGTTTGGTTACGATAAGAGTAAACCCGTACTCCATGAGATTAATCTTGACGTTGCACCTGGCGAGATGGTCGGGCTTGTGGGTAGATCAGGGGTCGGCAAAACAACCACTGTGAACCTGATCTGTCGGTTCTACGATGTAGATCAAGGCATAATTGAGGTTGATAGTGTGCCTATCCAGAAGATTCGCCTTGAGGACTTGCGGAGTCAAATAGGCATCGTGCCGCAGGAACCATTCTTGTTCAGCGGTACCGTTGCAGAGAATATTGGCTATGGCAAACCCGGTGCTAGCTTTGAAGAGATTATGGATGCGGCTATCGCAGCGAATGCTCATAACTTTATTGTCGGTAAACCCGACGGGTATGACAGCCAAGTTGGCGAACGCGGCGGCGAGCTATCGGGAGGAGAGAAACAGCGTATTGCTATTGCGCGTGCCATTCTCCATGACCCCAAAATTCTGATTCTTGATGAAGCAACTTCGTCCGTAGATGTGGAGACGGAGAAGCAGATTCAAGAAGCCATTGCTCGCCTGACTGAAGGACGTACCACCTTCGCAATCGCCCATCGCTTATCTACGCTGCGTAATGCGAACCGGCTGGTCATACTTGAAGGTGGCCGCATCGTTGAGGTGGGAACACATAACGAGCTGATGGAGAAGAAGGGAATATTCTACGAGTTGGTGGAGCTGCAGCAGCAGACTTCAGAGATTATTGCAGTCAAAGCGTAACCGTCCCAGAAGATTATAGGACTGAATCTCTAAATCCGCATCAAAATAGTGACTAAAACAAGGAGAAACAGGTGACGAAATATCGAGGTGCCGTGATAGGACTTGGGTGGATGGGAATGCTTTATGATTTGGCAGAGCGTATGGGAGTATGGCACGTTGACGATATCGACCGTCCCACGCCTGAATTAGACGTTCACCGCAAATTTTACTATCACGATCGACATTCGCCTAGAAAGTCAATGCCTACCAGCTACGCTGAGGCGCTGTCGGATCGGCCGGAAATAACACTGGTGGCTGCTGCCGAGCGCGACCAAAATCGGCTCGCAGCATTCGGGGAACGCTACGGTGTGGAAACCTTATACACCGATGCGAAGGAGATGTTGCAAAAGGAAAAACCGGATATCGTTGCGATTTCTACCAACACTAAGGGACGAGCAGATCTGACCTGTTACGCCGTGGAGAACGGTGCAAAAGGCATCGTGACAGAGAAACCGATGGCTTACACGCTTGAGGAGGCAGATCGGATGGTTAAAGTGTGTGCCGATGCCAGCGTTCCTCTCTGTTGTGGTGCTATTTCAACCAGCCATCCTTCATTTGAGACAGCAAAGGATTTGGTGACAAACGGTACGATTGGAGAGGTGCTCTCCATTGAAGCAGAATCGGATCAGAATCTATCCCAGCACCAAAACTGGTCGTACTTTGTCGATAGTACGCCCACTTGGGTCATCGGCTTGGGAGACCTACCCAAACGTGAGTCGGGGAGTGCCGAGTTCCGTGGTCAAGGCATGATGGTCACCAACACAGGGCTTGTCGTGCATTTTAGGAAAGGTGCTCCGGCGGTACGGATCACCGGCACAGCGGGAGAACTGCTCCACCCAGAGCACTACTCCGACTGGACACTGTTTCAGGAGATGGAAACAGCTGCTGGACGACACAAGATAGAAGTGCCGTGGCCCGGACCTAAAATGCAGGTCGGCGGTGGTTCAATCAACGGACTGGCGGATGTTATGAAATGCTTGGCGGGTGAGCTTGACGAACCCAAAAATTCGGGCAGACGGGTCGCTGTTGCGCTCGAAGTCGAGATTGCGATAAAATTATCTTCGGCTCAAGGCGGTCAGCGGATTGATCTGCCTCTAGGGGATCGATCCCTCGGACTTGAGTACGACTGGCATAGATAACAAAAGGATCCAGTTTTGATTCTAAACAGATTGGCACTTGAGACCATGTTCATATTCGTGGCGATTTGCTGGATTATACCTCCATTGAGTCTTGCCAAGGACGGAAAATGGAGCCAAAAAGCGGATATGCCAACGGCTAGATTTGGGCTGTCTACCGCTACGGTGAGTGGAAAGATTTATGCCATCGGGGGCAGGGTAGGAAATACACTGCTAGCCAAGACAGAAGAATATAACCCTTTGACAGACAAGTGGACAAAAAAGAGGGATATGCCTACCCGACGGGAGGGATTTTCCACAAGTTCGGTGGCTAATCATATTTATGCCATCGGCGGGGGAAACCTCGGCAGGATGCTTGCTGTCGTCGAAGCATACGATTCTACGACAAACAGTTGGACGCGAAAAGCAGATATGCCTACGCCACGATGGGGTCTGTCTAGCAGTGCTGTCAACGGGAAAATCTATGCCATTGGGGGCGATAAGGATGCGCTGACGACGGTCGAGGTGTACGACCCAATGACAAACACATGGACACAAGGAGTGGATATGCCTACGCCACGATGGGGGTTGTCAACTGCTGCGGTGAACGGGAAAATTTACGTCATTGGAGGAACACCAAATGGCATAGAAAGTCTTGACACCGTCGAGGTTTACGACCCAGCGACAGATACCTGGGCACCGCGGGAGAGGATGCCCACGCCACGATGGGGGTTTTCAGTCGATGCCGTCAACGGTAAGATTTTTGCCTTTGGAGGAACACAAAACGGCCGTGATGGACTTGGGAACGTGGAAGTCTATGATCCGGTGACAGATACTTGGACGAGAGCACCGGATATGCCTACCGTAAGAGGAAACCTCGCTACTAGCGCTGTCAGCAGCAAGGTTTATGCCATCGGAGGCTCACAGGGACTGCTGCGGCGAGCACTTTCAACCGTAGAAGCGTATGATACGGGATTACCGCCTCAAAGCGTCCAACCGAGACAAAAAACCGCTACGATATGGAGCAGGCTGAAAGTTGAAAGGTGAGACAAACCCGCAACCCCTCCTTTTTCACGCTTGAATCAATCCTGACAGGTATTGGTAGGCATCGGCGACGTATCGTGGCAGATTTTCTGGATCTTCGACTTCTAATTCTACAGCAAGTGGTCCGCAATAGTCGATGGCGCGAAGTTCATGGATTAAGCCCGGCATATCAACTTCTCCATCTCCAATCGGGACGGATTGAGAGCCGATGTGATCTTTCACATGGACGTTGTAGATTCGGTCGGGATACTTGCGGATAAGTGCTTTCCAGTCCACGCCTGCCACATGAAAATGTCCTGTATCAATCGTGATCCCGACTTGCTCTGTGGTGATATGTTCAAAGATTTCGGCGTAATCCGCCTCGTTCTCGAATTGAGACCCGACATGCGGCTCCAATGCCATTTTCACAGGGAGCCCACCGATTGACTGTGTAAGTTTCTCAAGCCCAGCGATTGTGTTTTTCAGCCCATCAGTTTGCCGTTTCCCACCTGAAAACACAAGCAGCGGACATTGTAGTTTCACGGCCGCTTGAGCGTTGAGCAATAAGTCTGCGATTGAATTCTCTGCTGCGTCAACGGAACCGTTCGCAATTGCTGACGCATAAACCTCTGTCAATCCTTTCAGACCCACTTCAGCTGCCTGACGCTGCAGCCCTTCTGTATCCAACCACCGGATAAGCCCAGGTGTCCATGTGATTGGTCCTGCCAATCCCCAGTAGGTATACCCCGCTTTTGGTGCATGCTGGAATGTTTCTGCAATTTCATCCAAGGGTGGATTTCGCAACGCACACGTTGTGCACGACAGTATGATTTCACCCATAAGTCCCTCCCGAATTGATTTTGTTGGTGCTTCAACCGTGATTTGATTGGTTAATCCGTGTACTCTAGGCTCGTTGATTTCCGTTGACACTATCGCACAAACCTGTATAATATTCGGCGGCAAATATGCTAAAATCAGTGAACTAATCTCAACGGAAACAAGGTCAAAACAGCGAAAATATGGAAAAGGCGAAAGCATTCGCACCCGGCAATCTCTCCTGCGTATTCAAAATTATCCCTCACCCAAAACCAACCGAAATGCACTCACTTGGCATGGGGTTCACCATTACAGAAGGTGTTGTTGTAACGGTGTCCCAGGATAGCAGCCAGACCACTGTCCAGTTTAACGGCAGCGAGATCCGTTTTCCTACCGTTGTATCCGTAGTTCAGAAATTGACATCTCAACCGATGAGGATAGAAATTGATTCGCTGTTACCACTCGGATGCGGTTTTGGGTTAAGCGGAGCAGCTTCGCTCGCTACGACCTATGCACTTAACGCCATACTAGAATTAGGCAAATCTGAGGAAGAGTTGGCGATGACCGCCCATGTGGCAGAAGTGGAAAATCGAACAGGGTTGGGAGATGTATGTGCCCAATACCACGGTGGTTGTCTCGTTAAGTTGAAGAGAGGTTATCCCCTTGCTGCAGAGCGATTGCCGATTCCAGCACAACCCATCTATTACCGATATTTTAGTTCTATCCAGACGAAAACCATCCTCGAAAGCGCGGAGCGAAGAGAGCGAATCAATAGCGCGGCAGATGAAACATTGCAGGCTTTAGAAAAACTCGCAAAAGCAGAGTCAGTTGATTTTAACGCCTGTATCCGATTGTCCAAACAGTTCTCCCTCAATAGCGGATTATTAGAGGATACGCATGTGCAAGAGACCATCCGTGAAATCGAGGCAGCCGGCGGGGTTGCGTCCATGATTATGCTGGGAAACGCGGTGTTCAGCACTCACCCTTTTGAAGGCGCGACCGAAACAGAACTCTCTAGTGGCGAAAAAGGAAGGCTATTATGAGCGATGTTCCTGAAAGTCATCCCCGGTATGCATCGTTGAAACTGCGGGATACAATAGTCGCCGGTGTAGAAGGTGGAGTGACCTCTATCCACGGATTGATGGCACATGGGCGGGGCGAAGCATTTGACTACCTCATTGGAGAAAAAACACAGCCCTTCGCCATAGATGCAATCCGTGCTGGGGCAGCCACCCTGCTGATCGCCGAAAATCCTGTAATCTCCGTTAACGGAAATGTTGCCGCGCTGACGCCGGATGAATTGGTGGCTTTCTCTAATGTCCTCAATGCCCCGTTGGAGGTGAATATCTTCCACACCTCACAAGAACGGGAAGTCGCGATACGAGCGCATCTCGAAAAACATGGGGCGGTTCATGTGTTGATGCCTACAACGGAGGCACAACTTTCGTTTATCGATTCAAACCGGAAGTTCGTCCATCCAGAGGGTATCTTTCGAGCCGATGTGGTGTTTGTCCCTCTTGAGGATGGCGATCGATGTGAAGCGCTACAGAAGATGGGGAAAACCGTAGTAACGGTTGACCTCAACCCGATGTCACGTACCGCTAATGGAGCTGGTGTAACTATTGTGGACAATGTAGTACGGGCTTTGCCGCTGCTGATTCAGGAGGCTCAAACCTTACAAAACGCCACGCTCACGGAATTAAAGGAAATCACCTCCCAATACAGCAACGCCAAGAACCTGCAAGCCGCAATCCAATGGATTCGCCGGGAGCGATAAACTACGCGGTACCAACCTCTTCATTCGCGCGTTTGACAAGTGCGTTCATGTAGGCAATGGTATAAGCTGTCCCACTTCGATCTCCGACCATAGATGGGACGTGGTCTGGAATCGCAACGCCTTTGAAGTTAACTTCGCGCATTACCTTCATCACTTGGTACATGTCCTGATAACCATTATCTACAAAGGTCTCGACAAAGTGTGGCAGCGGTTGGTCTACATTTCGAAAGTGCACCTTGAAGACCTTGCCCCATTCCCCAAAGAAGCGCATGGACTCTAGGACATCCTTACCCATCAACTCGCCGCCCTCCAGCCAGCATCCAACACAGAGACACATTCCGACGTTGGGACTGTCGGCGATTTCAAGTGCTTGTTTGTAGCCTTCAAAGCTACTGAAGATACAACGTGGAATGCCTGCCAACTTTGGCACCGGTGGGTCATCCGGATGAATGCCAATCATCACTCCAGCTTCCTCCGCTACCGGAGCAGCTTCTTTGATGAAATGGGTGTAATTATCCCAAATCTCCTGTTCCGAATATTCGCGTCCGTGTGAGAGCGGCATCCGATAAGTGTTCTCTCGCCAGTGTCCTTCTTCCGCTTTATCGAGGTCAAATCCCCTTGCGCTGGCACCGCCACGGGTTGTTTCACGTTCGGTGCTCCAGATGCCATTTCCCATGTGAGCGTAGGTGGTATATGGAATTCCGGCGCGACCAAGATCGCGGATATAGCGCTTGTACTGCTCGACTTTCGCATCGCGGTTGGGTAGATTCAACACAATTGCGTCCTGATTGTGGACGTCGCTATTGCCAAAACCGTAAATCTTTAATCCCGCGTTCTCAAAAATCTCGCGGCGACTCATGAAATAGTCGTAATTGGCATGTTCCCCATCCGTCCAGAGTACTACATATTCGACCCCCATCTGCTTAGTGAATTGTAGATCCTCCTCAGTTGGTTCTGGGGACATTTGTGCCGTTACTTTGATGCCCGGTTCGATGTTATCCATTGGGTGTTTTGCCATGATTATATTCTCCTATAATTGAAATCTGAAGTGAAAAACTGTCGGTACGCTATTTTAGCAGAACGCTTAAATCGCGTCAAGACCGATTGAGATTTTCGCTGATACGTTCAATCTGGATTATGGAGAGGCACCAAACGCAAGGCATTTTCATGAAAAATTTTCCTTGCTACATCATCGGGCAGTTCAAGCCCTTGTAAAAACAGTTGAAGCACTTGACCGTGTTGATCGCGCCCAAAGAGTAGGCGATCTGCATAACGGGTGAGAAATTCGTGCGCGTGATCTATATCCCGCTGCAATGCGCCTAGTCCAGATCCGGCTGACAGATCTGCGTAGAGGTTAGGATAGGAATCGAGGAGTCGATGTACTTGACCGCCGGGTGTAATGGGCCCACGCGGATATGTCGCTGGATCGGTGTCGGCATCACCACTGATATATCGCCAGAAGCCGGGGGCATGACCGATGAAAATCGTTTCTGGGCAGGCTTGCAAAGTGCGTTCTAGCGGAGCCTCGCCACCGCCATACCAGTGGGTTTGGTAGACTTGCCTACCGTTCTCGTCTGGCAGATAAGGAACGTCCAGATGTAACACTACCGGGCAGTTGAGCTCACCGGCTTTGCGGAATAGTTCCAATGCACGTGGGTCATCCAGTAACATTCGGTAACTCCACTCTCCGCAAACCCGCACCCCGTGCATGTGATAGGCGGTTTCAAAAAGTGCAGGCGCATCTCCCTCCGAAGGGCAGGGACAATATCCGGCAATAAAGCGATCCGGATATGTGTCTCGCGCTCCTAGTAGTTCCTCCAGCGTAGCCCCCGCATGTGTCCCGTCCGGTCGGAGATTGCAGGGATTAAAGGCACGACAGCTGCCCGGCGCATCCTCTGCCGGTGGATGATACCAAGTTAAAAGCCAAGTTACATCGATCCCGAAATCATCCATTTCGGCAATGACGCCGGCAGGATTGAGCCCGTGATAGTATGCGTGCTGATGTGAGTCGATAATCATATTGTCCTCCGTACATACTAGTTTAGGATTGAAATAAAATAAATACTTGCATTGTATCGTTTTTTTTATTATCCTATAAAATAACCTATGGTAAGATGGTAACATAGTTGGCGTAAACTACCACCAAATTTTCCCACCGGTCCCTGTTTCCACGGCGATTGGTCTTTTAGGATACAATAATGAGAATATTGATCCATTTTGCCTTCGACGCAACGCAGATCGAAACCTTCCAACAAATTGCACACAGATACGGCGACCACGAAGTTTGCCACGCCACCAACGAAGAGGAAGCCCTCCAATTTGCCCCGGAGACACAGGTTATATTGGGGCTTTTTCTGCCTTCCGTTTGTGCGGCGGCTCCGAACCTTCGCTGGATTCAATCCAATAGTGCCGGCATGGATAACTTTCTGTTTCCGGAAATCATCGAACGAGATGATGTGACAGTGACAAACATGGCAGGACTCTACGCGAGCCAAGGCGGTGAACACGCTTGGGCGCTGCTCCTATCGCTCGCACGAGGAATCCCACATGTCATAGGAAGCGAGGGACGCCGTGCATGGCAGATGCCAGCAGTTGAATTGACAGGCAGCACGCTTGGTATCATCGGTTTAGGTGGCTTTGGTATGGAGATGGTACAGCGGGCTCGCGGTTACGATATGACCATCTTGGCAGTTGATCCTGTGCGTGAAGACAAGCCTGATGAAGTCGCTGAACTCAAACCTGCGACGCGGGAGAACCTCCATGACTTACTTGGACGTTCCGACTCTGTCATGCTTGCCTGCCCTAAAACTCCGGAAACCTATCATCTGATTGGGCGTGAAGAACTGGCTGCTATGAAAAAGACCGCCTACCTAGTCAACGTCACTCGCGGTGGCATTATTGATGAAGACGCTCTCGTTGACGCACTGAAAAATGGCGAAATTGCGGGTGCGGGCTTAGATGTAACTGAAATCGAACCGCCTCCACCGGAAAGTTCACTCTGGGATGCTCCTAACCTAATTATCACCCCGCACCGTGCTGGTTCCTCCCAACATCGACCACGCAAGACTTTTGAATTTTTCTGTGAGAACTTAGAACACTACCTTAAAGGGGAACCGCTGCGTAATGTCGTCGGTAAGAAGCGCGGTTTCTGATGTTCGGTTATTTTAACAGCACCTCGAAATTGAATCAATATCCATTCAGACAAGTTGTTGCACCCTGTTTCCTTTTGACAGCTTTGCGAGAGGGTGTTATAATCGCACTACTAGTGATACTCGCACCCATGAAAACACGTGCATCGAACCAAAAGACTGGAGGTTATAAAATGAAGAAACAAACAATCTTTTTTTCGTCCTCCGTGCTGCAAGGATTGGTTATATTGATTCTTGTGCTTGGGTGTAGTCTCAATACCTTTGCACAGGAGGCAACTACAACCGAGGATACTCGATTGTTTGATACTGCCAAAATATGGATTTTCCTCGCCGTGATCCTGTACTCAGCAACGGTGGTTTATTGCATCTATCATGCTCGGAGTGGCAAGGAACTATTCATTCGCCGCATTCCCGGACTTGAAGCGGTAGATGAGGCGATTGGTCGAGCGACGGAGATGGGACGTTCGATTATGTACATCTTGGGCTTGGGAGGTGTTAGCAACGTCGCAACCATTGCGAGTATGAACATCCTCAGCCAAGTGGCACAGAAGACCGCAGACTATGAAACACCATTGCGTGTGCCGTGCAACGATCCCATTGTTATGAACGTCGTTCGGGAAATGGTAAAAACTGCTTACCTCAACGAAGGGCGCCCTGATGCCTATAGTGAGGAAAATATCTTCTTTCTTACCGAAAGTCAGTTTGCTTACGCTGCCGGTGTCGATGGGATGATGGTACGCGAAGAACCGGCTGCGGTTTTCCTGCAAGGTTCGTTTTTTGCTGAATCTTTGATTTTAGCGGAAACTGGCAATTCCATCGGGGCAATCCAGATTGCAGGAACCGACAAAGAGCACCAGCTACCTTTTTTTATTGCTGCATGTGATTATACGCTCATCGGTGAAGAACTATATGCTGCCAGTGCATATCTGTCTCGTGAACCGATGTTGCTCGGTAGCCTCAAGGGGCAAGATTACGGTAAAGTGATGATTTTTGGTGCTATCGTAATTGGCGTGATTCTCGAGCTCTTCGGGATTACCTGGATGACGACCTTCTTCCAGCGAGTCAGGTAGCGTTTTAGGTTCCACACCTCAGGAGGTGTTATGAGACGACAAGTTCCTTTAATCCTTTGTTTTGCATTTGGTATCGTGATGGCACTCACCGAATTTAGCCCGCACCCATTTTCTCAAGGGCTTAACAAGGAGGTCATCGATTGGGCGCTAGTTATCGGGCCATTCGCGCTTGTATTGGCTATTGCAACACTGGTGCAGACCCATTGGATTCGTATCCATCGTCGCAGCGAATATTGGCGATACAGCTTTCTAGTTTTCATTGGAATGATAGTTATGGTTGCGATTGGCATTCCGTTTGGTCAACAGCATCCGGCGTTTGAGTGGTTGTTTGAATATGTACAAGTCCCAATGGATGCCACTATGTTTTCACTGCTCGCCTTTTTTATCGCATCGGCCGCCTACCGTGCCTTTCGGGCTCGTACCCTTGAGGCGACCCTGCTACTCGCTGCGGCACTGATTGTAATGATTGGAAATGCCCCCGTTGGAGACCTCATCTGGAATACTTTAATCCCATTTGGAGATAACTTTCCTTCTGCCGCGCGACAGTGGATTTTAGATAATCCAAATCTCTCTGCACGACGCGGAATCATTCTCGGCATCAGCCTCGGTGTTATCTCTCAGTCGATTCGTATTATATTGGGGATTGAACGTTCATATCTCGGTGGCGTAGAAGGAGATTAAAAGATGATCGAAAAATTGATGAACATAGATCGGCGAATTGTCTTTATTTTGGTTGCGTTAGCGGTGATTATTCCCTCTCTGCTGAACGTCAGTTTTCCTATCACTGTTTCGCAGCCGACACGCAGCACATACGACTATATTGAAGCCCTACCTGCCGGCTCAACTCTCATGATTGGATTTAACTATGGCCCCTCGTCATTTGCGGAACTGCACCCGATGGCAAGAGCAGTGATACAGCACTGTTTTCGCAAAAAGATCCGCGTGATTGGCATGACGCTTCTAGCAGAAGGTGCAACCCTAGGAGACAAGATGTTGAAAGGGGTAGCCGAATCAACCGGAGCGGTTTATGGCGAAGATTACGTTTATCTCGGTTTTCGGCCAGGGGCAACGCAGGTACTTCTCGGTATGGGGACAGCGATTGATTCCGTCTACGAAGTCGATTATGCTAAAACCCCCCTTGCTGAAATTCCTATGATGGCAGATATCAAGAATTATGAGCAGATTGATTTGGTTCTCGACTTGGCATCGGGAAGTTCGACAGAATGGTGGGTGATTTACACAAACACAAGGTATAATCAACAGATTGCCGCGGGTGTTACTGGGGTGATTGTGTCGCAGATGTACCCGTACTTACAGACAAAGCAGCTGATTGGATTGATGCCTGGACTTTTGGGTGCCGCGGAATATGAAAAGCTAATCGAGAAACCTGCGAAAGGAACCGAAGGAATGAGCATTCAGTCCTTCGCGCATCTGTTAGTTGTTGGACTCGTTATTCTTGGCAATATTGCCTTCTTTATCCAACGGCGTCGAGCTGAATAAAACAGGAGGTCTTATACATGTGGGAGTTAATTGGTATCTGGATTGCCGCGCTACTCACGCTTTGCATCTATAGTTTTCTCTATCGAGATAATCCGTTTTACCGATTTGCGGAACACCTGTTTGTGGGTGTTTCCGTAGGCTACGGTATTGTACTTACAATCCACCAAGGTTTTATTCCGTTTGCGTGGAATCCAATAGCAAAGGCTGTCACGCAGCAACAGTGGGTTGGCTTGTGGAGACTTATACCAATCGGTATCGGCGCACTATTCTTCACTCGTCTTTTACCGACACACGCTTGGTTGATTCGGTATCCAATCGCTATTCTAATCGGTGTGGGATCCGGTTTGGCAATTCCAAATGTAATGCGAGCTGACATCTTTCAACAGGTACATGGGACATTAGCTCCGTTCGCACAGATTCACGCAGGCGAGTTAGGCCCATTTCAAATCTTTGGCGTCGTTCTCATGTTGATTGGTGTTATATCAACATTGACCTATTTCTTCTTCTCAGTTGAACATCGTGGGGTAGTCGGCGGTGTGTCAAAGATTGGCATCGTTTTTCTGATGATTGGTTTCGGTTCAGCATTCGGTAACACAGTGATGGGGCGTGTATCTCTCCTTATCCAGCGGGTAGACTTCCTATTAGCCGATTGGCTACATCTGATATAGTTTCAGATACACGGTGTGTGACATAACAGGAGAAAATGATGGGGGTCAGAGCAGGTATTGTAGGGCTCCAGAGTGTCTACTGGCCCA
The DNA here is from genome assembly GCA_965208425.1 of Candidatus Poribacteria bacterium. GTDB lineage: Bacteria > Poribacteria > WGA-4E > WGA-4E > PCPOR2b > PCPOR2b. Next base: position 3,532,432 of record OZ242335.1, read on the forward strand.
ATGCTTTTGCAAATTGTTTGAGCACTATTTCTGATGCCGAACTAGTCACATGTGCGGATCTAGGCTACTCCCCGGATTTGATATCTATCTCCCTTGGTAAAACTCCGACGGAATACGCTGCAGCATACAACCTCCAGTTGTATCATGATCCGGTAGAGATGATTCAAAAGGAGGGGTTGGATGCTGTTTGTATCTCTGCAAAGAACACCGAAGCGGTCGACCTTGTTGAACAGGTTGCCTCCTTAGGGGTGGATATCTACATTGCCAAACCGATGGCGACGACAGGTGAAGCAGCAGAGCAAATTGTAAGAGCGGTGCGGGAACATGGCGTGATTGCTACCTCCGGCACAACCGAGCGTTTCGATGGCGGCATTCGCGAAGCATATCGGCATTTCCGAGACGGAGCGATTGGAGAACTTATTTCAATTCGAGCTTTACACCAGCACGGGAATATTAATAGCTTTCCGAAGGACGATTGGTATTGGGAGGAAGCGCAAGGAGGACCGGAACTATCCTTGATTTGGTATGCTGCTGATGTGGTTAGATGGTTTGCCGGCTCAGAAGTGACTAGGGTTTACGCCGAATACGACAACTTTCTTTCAAACGACTCGCCTTTTATGGATAACGGCAAAATTATCCTGCGATTTCAGAATCGGATCATGGGGTCGATTGACATCTATTTTTCCGTTGACGGTTTTCGGCTGCCCGCTTATGAGGTTGAGTTAGTCGGCACAACAGGGGCGATCCGGACACAACAAAGCGTGTACGAAGGAACGCTTTTCACAAAAGATGGGGTCAGCAATTTTTATCGCCTTCAAAATAACAATCTGCTCGACGAAATCGCCCATTGGGTGGCGTGTTGTCAAAACAAAACAGATCCAGATCTGACAATTGAGGATGCCCAGCGCGTGATTGAACTATGTCTCGCATGTCGTCAGTCTGCACAGACTCATAGACCGGTTGCTCTGCCTTTTGATTAATGGAGAATAGTTATGAGCCCGATATTTCGCATTGACACCCCTTCGGAAGAAGATATCGAAGATTTTCATCGGGATGGCTACGTTGCGATACCTGAGGTTTTTACGGAGGAAGCACTGTCAGCATTGACCGATGAGGTGCTTAACCTGGATGGTGCGCGTGAATATCTCCGCGCCTTAGACGTGGAACAAGGCAGCCCGAGCGATCCAACCGTATATTTCGTCAGACCCTGGAACGATAGAGGACCGTGGGCTGACCGATTAATCGATGCACCGCTTGTCACGGCACTGCTCCAAGCGACTATCGGTCCGGATTACCATTTCTGCCATTCTGCGATGAACATCGCCCCTCGTGGTGCGGGCCGGCTCAACTTCCATCAGGACCACCACCACTGGCGCCATGAAAATCCGATTAATCTTGCTGAGAGGGACAAATGGTATATTCAGATACTCTACTATCCTAACGGGTTCACGAAGGGTGATAGAAGCCTCTCGGTCATTCCGGGGAGTCACCGGGTTCCGCCAACGGCGGAGGTTACGCAGGAACGGCTACTAGCGGGGGAATTTGATGAGGTTGCGGGTCGTAAACTTGCGGCGCGACACCTAGAACTTCCGCCGGGCAGCATGGTTTATCTTAACGCTCGGATGTTTCACGGTGTTGAACCGAAGCCGTTGGAGTCTCCGCAGCCGTATCGACTGTTCCTAATTGACATTTTCAAGGAAGCGGGCCCACCCCATCGCTACACACAAGAGATTCCGCCGGAGTGGATTGAACGGGCAGATCCCGCCCGTAAAAAGATGTTCTTGCGCGAGGCTTATACACCTGAGTGCTGGCTCAACTGATTGTGTGGGCAAGGGAGGGACTTACATTTCCGCAACCGTGAAGAAATCGATGGCATCTAATTCTGCTTTTAACTGCTCGCGCTTCTCTACGGGGAAGGGGAGTTGAGGCAGCCGCGGCTTCCCACAATCGAAACCCAACATGTGCATCACCTCTTTGAGCGCTCCAAAGAAACCGAAGGAAAACAGTACACGGGTTATTTGATTGGCACACACCTGGAGTTCCTGCGCCTTAGCGATATTCCCGTTTCCGTGGCTGTTGTGTATCTCACGATAGATTCCGGGATTATAATTGAGGGTTGAACCGATGTTACCGCACGCGCCCTGCATCGCAGCGTAAATACATTGCTCATCCATACCTGAAAAAATACTCCAGTTATCCCCGCGCAGTTCCACAATCTCTCTGAATTCATACATATTCGGTCCCGTGTACTTTGCACCGGCAACGGTAGGGATATCCATCAAGCGCTCCATCAGAGCAACGGCGTCCGTGGGACCACCGAAAATATACGTTAGCAGCGGTATATCAGGGGCAGCAGCTCCAACTCGCTCAAAGTAAGTATACAGGCTTTCGCTGTTCTGAAACATCGGTGGAATAACACTGCTTATCCCTGCAGCTCCTACCTCTTGGGCATGTTCTGCCAACTGGACAGCATCACCGACAATCATGCTACCAACATGAGCAATGACAGGTGCGCGCCCATTTACTTGGCCAACCACAGTTTCAGTGACTAATTTTCGTTCTTCTGACACCATGAATAGCCCTTCTCCCGTGCCCCCACAGACGTAAAATCCTCCAACTCCTTTATCAAGTAGATATTCTACTAGCTCCTGTAACACCCGTACATTCACTTTATCTTTGGCAGTGAAGGGTGTCACTAAAGCGGGCCATGCACCACAAAAATTGAACATAGATTTCCTCCGTTGTTTCATTTGATCTAAATGAGAAATTAACCCATGACACCGAAATTGCAATTAGTCTGTCCGGTGCATCGTTATCCCTTTGGGGTTCTCAAGGGCATCACTCCAGAGCCGGCACCATTCATCATAGTCACGTAAAACACTCGCGGGCTTGCTTGGAGAGCGTACTACGAATTCCGGGTAAGCTGTCCTACCCGTATGATGCCCCGTGGTCTGGTAGCGCAGATCCAGGGACCACCGGCATATGTCCGAGACGTTGGGAACTGAACGGTGTGGAGTGAATTTGTTCAATAGGACCACATCGCCTTTGCGACACACAAGGTCCATAGGTTTGACGGACGGCAGCACCTCAGGCCGGATTGTAACGGTCGCTGCTTCCTCTTTGAAGTGACTCAGGTAGCCAAGATTAAACACGCCGGGAAGTGCCTGCATACATCCCCTTTCGATCGTTGCATCTCCCAGAGGCAGCCAACAGGTTACGATGTTTGACACTTCAGCCTCAGGCATCATCACGCCAGCATCTTGGTGCCAAGGAACAACATGGAATGATGGTCCAGCGTGTCCATCGTACGCCGTCGGCGGCTTAGTCCGTGCATGTTGAATCGGATTGCAGGTGATTTCTGGACCGACAAGTGATTCTACTGTATCAAGCAAATTCTTATTGTGTAGGAACTGAAACATTGCCTGGCCGCGAGATGTACTGATGTCGAGGCCATCACCAACCTCTTTGCACTGTTTGTAAAGGAGCCCAAAGCGTGTCTCGAATGGAGCATCAGAACACAGTTCCTGAATTTTCCCCGCAGTGTGTAGCTCACACGCACGTCTATCAACCCAAACCTCAAGTTCGTCAATCACAGGATCTAACTCGTATTCAGGTAGGGCATTCTTGACGACTAATACTCCTTTGGTCCTGAATTCTTCAATTTGTGCCCCTGTCAATTTCATCTATTTATCCCTTGTCAAGTGTTGACTTAAACTAGAACTATTGAACGCATGTATCGTATTAAAGCCGAAGACGGTCTTTGTATTATCGATCACCGGTTTAAAATGCCTGACCAAGTTGCAGGTAAAGGATGGGCTTAAATTCGTCCATTAACGGTAGGCCAACGTCGACACGGGCAGGTCCAAGTGGGGTCTCTACTCGCACACCCGATCCTATCGCGACACGCGGAAGGTCCTCTTGAATATCCGAAACTTTATTCCAAACGTTGCCCGCATCCAAAAATAAGGCACCACCGATAAACCTATAGATAGGAAAACGGAGTTCCGTGTTTACAACAACTAACACATCCCCACGATGATTGCCGAATTCATCTTCCGGTCCGAGTCCACGCTCCGGGTATCCTCTGACTGTGTTTGATCCACCGGCATAGAAACGCTCGAATGAGATAATTTCCCTCTCTCGGTTGCCCCTAAGCCCTTTTTCATACCCAAAACGAACTGCACTAGCAAGGACAGTATTTCCCCGAAACTGCCAATAGTAGCGATGATCGGTTGTAACTTTGAAAAAACTGGTCTTCCCTCTTAGAAATCCACCCGCATACTCAATCGCAACTTCATTGAACCAACCGTTCTTCGGGTTCAGGAAATGATCTCGGCTGTCTCGATGGAACTCGATACCGAGACTACTCACAGTGGTCTGAATTTTGGGCGGGTCGTCACGGTCCCGGAGGTCTTGAGTTTTGTACTGTACTGCAAGATTACTGTATTGTCCAAGCCGTTTGGCAAGGTTTGCCGTTCCACCACGCGCCCGTATGTCTTCGTATTCCTCCAGATTATCGTTGAACAAACGAAAAGTCCCTATTGTGGGGCCAATCAATCTATCAAGCGGTGCCAGTTTGAACCACGGTTCAATCAACGTTATCTCATACAGATTACCTCTTGTACCTCTACTAACTTTTCCACTAATTTTCATGTTGCGTTTGAATAGGTTGTTATGGGCAATCCCCAATGTGCCACGAATACCCTCGGACGAAATAAAGCCTCCACTGACGCTGATCGCTCCAGGTTTTCTTACCGCAACGTTCACGTCCACATCAATAATTTCCGTATTTTCCTCGTACCGGTCGGGTGCCTTAATGTCGACCTCAGTAAAGAGGCCGGTGGTCGATAAACGGCGTCGAGATTCTGCAAATAGACGTTCCTCGTTAAAAACCGCTCCTTCAACCAAACTGAGATTTTCAAATTCGCGTCGCAAAACATGTAGTTTGATTTTCCCGTCCCCATCGAATTTGAATTTGCCATACTTAGCTTGAACTCCCTCAGAAATCTTATAGGTGAGCGTGCCGGTTTCCGGATTATAGTGGTGGCTGATATGTGCATAAATATATCCCTCCTGATTGTAGAGGGATTTGAGAGTGCGTTTATCATCGTTCGTTATATCATCGCTGTAATGTGTCCCGGCTTTTGTGTCAAGCTTTGTATATAATTCAGTCGTTTCAAAGATTGTCACGCCCTCGATTGCAACGCGATCTACGATTGTCTGATGCCCTTCGTTAATTTTTATATCCAAAATGAGCTTGTTATCCTTATCGATCTCTGGGGCGGCACTCGTGATCCGAACATCCGGATAACCTGCGTTTTTATAAAAGAGTTCTAGTGCATGCTTGTCTATTTCTAGTATTGCCGGGTTATAAATACCTTTGGAAAACAGCCATCCAAATCCGGGAACTAAAACTCGACTGCGAGGCTGGGTTTCCATCAAATCTAGCAATACAGTATCGGAAAATTCTGTATTCCCTTCAAAATTGATACTCCGAATTCGCGGGGCTTGTCCTAACTGGATGTCGAAATAGATCACCACTTCTTGCCCTGATACCTCTTCAACCTTGTGGCTGACTAGCGGTTCAAAATACCCTTTCTCCTGATAAAATTGAACTATGTGTTGTTCAGTACTTTTCAGAACCGTCTTCGAGAAACTATCCCGTTCAAACAGAGTCAGTTCCTGCCTGAGTTCCGATGCGTCAATACCGTCGCCCCTAAACCTGATTTTGATTTTTTTTCCTTCGATAATTTCGTGGTTAAGCACAACGGTGTCGATTGTAGCATTATAAATCGGATGAGATACGACTTTCACGGTCAGATATTCATTTTTCCGGTATAATTCTCGAATTCGCTTTGAATCCGCATCAACGGACTGCTTCTGATAGACTTTCCCTCTTTCGCTTTTAATAGTCGCTTCTAACTTCTCGACATCAATCGATTTTGCGCCTTCAAATCGGATGTCCTGAATAAGCGCACGGTTACCTTCGGCGATATTGTATGCCAGATCGACTTGACGTGAGACGTTGGGGTTGTCAGAAGAGGTCAAATGAATGTTTGTCTGAAAATATCCGTGATTCTTGTATAAATCAATAATTTTGCGCCGGTCGTCCTCAGCAATTTCTAAGGAATATTCCTTTTTTGGACGAGAAACCACTACGCTTAGGAGCAGACTTTCATCGAGACTGTTCCCCTTAAATTCGATCTTGCCGATTCGTATTTTGCTGGTGAGGTCAAAGGTCAATCGTATTCCATTTTGCATAGGCATCTCGATTGCTGTAACCTGAGAAAAAAGACCAGTTGTGTATATCCCTTCAATGCTCCTGCGGATTTGATATGGCGATGCCGTATCTCCAATTTGGACGCGCGTCTTGCGCGTTACATCACCATACAGCGAACCTGAATTGAGAATTGCCCCATCCAGCCTGTATTGGATTTCAACAACGGGGAGATTCTCGGACCGGCTCCAAGCCGAGTGGAGGAAAATAGCCGAGAACGTAAGTATCACATAAAGCGATAAAGGCACAAGACAGGACATGAAAAAAGGATTAAAGGGCGATTGATTTGTCGTTTTATGAATTTTCAGATTTCTCCGTTTACCCATTTGGAGTTTCTCCCTTCTTTCATTTCCTTGTAATTCAATTGGCAAGCTATGAGCTCCGGCATTGAACCTCCAAACCCAAGGATTGCGGAGTATTGGATTCCGTGTACTTCCCGCGCGACATGGATCGCAGATTACCCGTTTTATTGTCGGAGCGACGACATGCTCGAGGTTATCAATCAAGGAAACAACGCTTCAGTGGACGCGCTCAACAGTCGCAGATTTCTACAGTAGACTGGCTAGGTATTCAACTCATACTGAACTGGAAAGAACCGACTGTGATTCAGACTTGACAACAGTTGTTTTTCACTCCACTTCGGCAAGGAGTCGCCTCAACTCTCCCTTAACCATCTCATGTGTCTCGGTCTGTTTTAGGTATTGATCGAGGTCGTATATCAACTGTGGATTCACCAATGCGGTCACCTTAATTTGCCCCATCAACGCTTCCTTTCGAAGCAGTTGAAGAATGCGGAGTCGATCCTCTGCGTTCACGATTTCACCAGAAATCACCGCTTTTAGGAGCTGGGTGGTCAACCCTTTTGTTAACTTCTTCTTGGCATGGATTCGCAGCGCTTCTGAGGCTGCCTGTTTCGCAGCGTTATCTGCCGTGCCTGTGAGGACGTCGGTGAGGGCTGCGACTGCTTGTGCATCCGGCTGATTTTGAAATGCTTGTGCTGCATAAGTAACAACCTGATCATCGGTGTCTTGAAGTGCTTTAATGAGTTGTTCCACCGGGTAATTACTAAAGTGTGTCATCGCCCGTGCAGAAGCACGGCGTACATTCACATCATCGTCGGTCAATCCTTTAATGATATTCGTTGCGTATTCGTGCTTGCCGAGCCTATAAAGGGTGACATTTATTTCCATCTGTAGTCCGGCATCGTCGGTATGGTTGTGGATCGTCTCCAAGTCTCCAAGCCCCTGTGGTTCGCCAATCCGTCCGATGAGGCGTACGAGTGCAATTTTGACCTCCGTGGTCGTGTCAGCGTTGCGAATGGCGTCAACCATTAAGCCAATACCGTCACCCCCAATTTGATAAATCATCTCTACGATGTCACTATGTAAGCTCAGAAAATCAGCCTGACCTAGAGCAGCAATCAAGACAGGAAGCGCATCTACACCTTTGTCGACCACAACTTGCATCGCATCTTTTTGAAGGCGAGAACGCCTAACCAAAATTTGGAGAAGGTACTCAATTTCCTCGTTTCCAAGCGCAGCTAACCGCTGTGTACGTTCCCTATTGAATTCAGCTTCCAACCCTTGTACTTGCGCAGCCTCTGTTGAGAGACCATGGGTGTACGCGAGAACTAATAAAACGCGCGGCGGAGCCTTGTCTATTTCATCTATTTCCGCTTGTTTCAGATGCTTAATTGCATCAACAGCTAACCCTGAATTTAGCAGTTGTTGTCGCCCAACTTTCAAATGGTCAATTTTCTGTTGTGGTTCACATCCAATTAACAGGATTAACAGTGTTAATCCTGCCCAAAGCATGGTTATTAGCGCAGTGACGGCTTTCTGAATCATTCTAATCGAGAGAGCGTTTACATCGCTCAAGATGAGAGAATCTGATTGAGGAATAGTAGGTAGGGTCGTTAGATGTTTCTTCATGAAGTTTTGTTCTCCTAATTGCTTCTGGTTTCTTTATGGTGATGGTCTCGCACTGCCATCGCCATCTAGCCTATAGGTAGTTTGCCGCCAAAGATGCGAGCATACATTGAAAGAAAAATTAAAAGCAAGGTTATCGTAACAGGGAGATGTTACGAAATTACGGCAATTCTATTAAGTTTTTGTATCATGGGTATCTATCAGCAACATCCAACAGAGAGCATTGTACGTTGTGATACAGTCGATACGAAAAGAGTTCGGGCTATCTAAAACCGGCGCTCTAGCTTGAGGTCTACGCCGTATTTTCCGCGCTCATTCCGTTCTCCTTTAATATAAATGTGTCGGTCTATCTGATATTCAACCTCAATGCGAGGTTCTGTGTGAAGTTGGAAGGTAGACGAGTAAGTCACAGAAAGACGTTCCGAGAGTTCTTTCGTCAAAAGGAATCGCGACTGTTCAAAATTGTCCGGACTCACGTCGAAATGGGTTTTACTAAAGCCGGTTGCTTTTGCAAGTCGTCTACCCACAATCCCTTGAACGAGATCGGCTGGCGTATAGCTTTCAGAATCGAGCGGATTCGCGCCACCAAAAGTTAGAATAGAGAGGATTTGCGGTTGAGTCAAGTCGTAATGTTCGCCGGTGCCTTTTCTGAGAACATTCGCTTGAAACTCCGGATTATGTTTATCATTGAGATAACCACTTAGGTGCATTTCAACTCTGAGGTCCCTAGTATGGACTTCTCCGTCTGTAGTTGGAACTTGGACGTTCCGAATTGGTTCCACCGTCTCGGCAGTAATCTGATACGACGGGTTAAATTCGAGTACATTCTTGTTTTCTGCGTACGAGCCTTCTCGAATCTCGAATTTGTGGGCACCAGAGAGAGACAATTCACCTTCTAAGAGATCTACGCGTCCGTTAAAAATAGGTTTTTGAATGGGTCCGACGAGTTCCCCGTTGATAGATGTTTCGATTTCAATTTCTCCGATATATGCGACAACATCGCCCAGATTTGATTCCACCAAAAAGTTATTCGGGGCGATGACATCAAGATCTAGCTGAAGATCGCGTATGATGGGGTAATCAAACCAGACTTCAAACTGTACCTCGGCCGTCTTATCGAGCAGATCCTGAACCAGCTGCCGCCAGTCTTGCTCGTATAGCCCCCTCTTGACCCGAATTGAACCCCTTAGCGGTGGAAGTTCAAGATTTCCATCTGTCGTGATATTCCCTCTCATCTGTAGATTGACACTCTGACACTCAACTTCGTAAAGGCCCGGTTTCCTAAATGTGGTTCCTTCACTCAATTCAGCGCCGAGATTTATATGGCGCACATCGAACCAGTTAGATTGTATCATACCGCTAATCTCGAAAGTGCCACCATTCAGATCACCTGTAATGTGTTGGATAGTCACACCCTGCTCAGTCAAGTTGAGATGTGCTGTTCCATTTGCTAAACTGATATGTGAGTTCGGCAGTTCAAACGCAAACTCCCTCAAATTTGTAGATCCTTTAAGCATCGGTGAATCGAATTGACCACCGAGTGTAGCATTAACGACACCCATGCCTTGGGTAAAAGCGAACTGAGGAAAAATAAGGGATAGGAATTCTAAATCTTCAATGGCTATATCTAATCCGCCTTCAATATTTTCTAGCAGCGGTTCTGCTTTGAATTCTAACAAGGACAGATGAAATGGAATTAACACGGATAGAGTGGCGCGATTTTTCCCAATAGACAGTTGGGCATCACTGCCTTGCTTTCCACTAATTCGAATTTTTCGATTTTCGTAGGTGATATTACCGGTAAATTGATCAACCTCTGCTTGGTTTATCCGTAGCTCCGGAGTTTCCCAAGCGAAGGAGATTTTCGGGTCCGCATCCGTTCCACGTATATCAAGCGTAGCGTTGAGGGAGCCACGTACAACGTAAGCGGCAGGGAGGAACCCCGAAATGAACCCGAGATCCAGATTCTGCATTTCAACATGAAAGAGTAATTTTTTTCCAAGTTCCCAACTTCCAAATCCCATCACCCGAAGGCGTTTTGCATCGCCTACCGTCGACTCTTGGTCTTCCAGACTAAATCCTTCTTCCAAGCTGAGTTTCTGGTGTGCCAGCTTGATTTCAATTGGTCTCGAGTTCTGGATCTTATAGTCTAAACCTTCGATCCGAATATTCTGGATATTTAGCTGGCCCGTTACATATTTAATCACATTTGGTGGATTAAATGGCTTGATGAATTGCGGGATCCACGCGGTTTTGCCGGGGATGACGAACTGGTTTATTGGGATTTTTAAGCTAGCTTCCGCCGTAATATATCCGTCCAACACTTCAGCCGGCATTGCCTCTGTCCCAATGACTTCTGGGGATAACAACCCAGACACGGTAGGATTAAGTAACCGTGACTGATCTCCAATAAAGTCGGCAATTCTCGCTTTATGTGCTGTGAACCGGCTAATCTCAAAATCAGTTACAATGATACCATCCAACGCGCAATTGATTTCCGTTGTATATTCTCCTTGACCTACCTGAAAACTGAGCGTACTGATACGGATTTGCCCTTTATCCGCCTGTAACTCAAACGTTCCGTTTGAAATAGGTGTATTAAAGTTTGCGAACTTCACCACGCCCTGTTGAGCCGAAAATGTACCCTGCGGATAAGGCGACGCGGTTGTACCTTGTATTCTGAGATCTATATCGGCAACACCATCGGTATGTTCAATCACCGGATCGAGCAATAAGCCTAGCGGTGCCAAGGAAATCTGTTGTCCTTGGAGTTTCAAGTCAATGGGCAGATCTAGGAATCGGTCCTCAAGGGGTAGCGGCTGAAAGGCAAGATCAATTGGAATCGTGCCAGACATTTCCAACTGCTTGTCTACCCCAGCAATGCGCTGCGTATTGTGAACGACAAGCAACTTGTTCTTATAGTCAGCCCATCCACTGTCTTTAAGATTCGCATTTCCAACGCGACCATCTGACTCCCATTCTGCGGTTATGATTGGATTGATAAAATCGCCGCGGATACGAATTTGGCTTGTAAGAAAACCGTCAAATTTCAGAAAAGATTGCTCGAAGAGAGTTAGCGTTATTGCCGGCACTAGTACACCATAAGGAAATCGATCGATTCCTAAGTGGAGGTTCAGGTTCCCATTGAGACCTATAGTGCCTCTAGCCTTAAGCCAAGCAGCTTTTCCCTCACCTATTTGGGCAGGTGAAAGTATGAGCTGCTGGTTTGCGAAATGAACCCAAATATTTTTGATATTGTGTAAATGACGGTTGTTGATCTCGACACGCAGATTATCGCACATGAGGGTTGCTGATATTTGGTCGGGGTGATACCCGCTGCCCTGTAGCTCAAGTGCTATATCCGCTCTACCTCCTATATCGTGGAGTTCACGTTTCATGATATAGTTCAGAGGGGTAACGAGATTTACATCCGCCCCATTGACTTCCAGCTGAAACTTGACTGAATCGCTTTGTTCCAGAACGTCTATAAATGACGTCAAGCGTAACCCCTTATCTGTTTTGGGCAAACTCCAAACTCCCGATGCGTGATACTGTCCACCATCGAACTGCCAATCGGCGGATTGCAGAGCTATAGTGATTAAATCATGTGATACTTTCTGCCCAGCCGAGACCTGAAGCGCGACTTTCAAGTCTTCAATAGGCTGGGGTAGATCCACGAGTTGTAGTGTCTTTTGCGTCGCATCAATTGAGGCGATCAACTCCGGTTGAGCCAGATTGCCAGCAATCTGTGCCTCTAGATCGAATAGGATTAAATGATTATTCAGGTAACCCGGTAAATTCTGAAATTCGCGAGTATCTAGCCTAAAATTTGGGCATGAAGCATGGAGGTTAAGCTGTGAAGATGGTAAAGACGCAAGATTAATCTGTAGATTTCCCTGCACTTCAATGGGATTGTCAAGTAGGAGCAGATCGAAAGATTCAACGTTAAGGCTGCCCTCCTCATAAACGAGCGCACCCACAGCTTTACGAATGGGGATTTGTCCGATGGGAGTTTGAAGCACTAGATCTGGAATGTTCCAATTCAGGGCTAACTGTGGTGCTTCATAGGTTCCAGCCCCCGTGAATTTGTAACTAGCGTTTCCTGAAAGGAGTGGCGGTAGTCCCAATAGATACGATAATCCCTCAAGCGGAAATCCATCAGATTCTACATTGAAACTGAATGTATTGGTAGTCTCAGAATCGTGATGCGATGTAGGGGATTCTTGCCCGCCCGGAATAGGGAAAAAACCTTCTGCATTCAGGAATGGGCTGCCATCGCGTGTATCAGCAAAGACCAAAGACTGAATATGCCAAAGATCATCCACAAAGGCAATGCGAATTGGATCTGGATTAGTCAGTTGACGCCCATTAACATCTAGTGCAACCTTGGGCAGGGACATCTGGAACTTAAATTTCGACAAATCTTCTAACATTCCTTCGATCTCAACGCTACCATCGGCTGTACCTGTGAAATAATCCGCCACATTAAAGATGCGCAGGAATGGAAGCAGATCGACTCCTCGACCATCAACAACAATCTGATAAGGGCTGCCTATAACTGATTCCAGGACTCCGCGAATCTGACAGGTATCATTAAAACCCATACCTTCAAAATTGAGAGCGTTGTCTCTGTAAATGCCTGTGATGTAGACATCCTCTAGTGGATTACCTGCGTAGGTAACATTTGAAAAGTCGAAGGTTACATTTACAAGTGGATCCGCCGCGTTTGCTTGACCGTTCGCTGTTACAACCAAATCGGCATCCAACAGGAAATCGTCCATTCCGCGTGCGATCGCAATCTCTGCTAGTCGCATGGACTCACTTTGAAAGTCGACTACATAGTCTTGATTTGGGTCAAGCTGTGCATTGAGGACCCCCCTTTGTCCACGGGTTAACAAATTAAAATCCGGGATTTTCACGACGTAATTCTCAATCTCTAGCGGCAGCGTCAACGGATCGAGCGCCAACTCCCATGCTTTGGCGTTCTCGATCTGGAGCGTTCCACGGCCATTAAGCCGCACTAACGTTCCGTCTAGCACCAATTCACCGGTCGCAATGCCTTCGATTGGGTAATCATCGCCTGCTAGCTTCACATAGTCTGCGATCTGGATTGGCTGGGCACGCACCTTGAGATCTATCGGCGTATCCCCTTCCATATGAGCAACGCCATCGGCCGTCAATTCGCTTTCCCCTTTGACAAGGCGTATCGAGTTCAGGAAAACCTTATTTTCGTTATAACGAAAATCTGTCGTCAGAACGCCAATTGGAACCTCATATAACGTTGCTTCTGGAACCCTGAAAAGACCTTGCAGCGAATAAGGAGCGAAGTTCCCTATACCGGTGCTGCTTTTCCCGGTAAGCGTACCTTCACCAGCAAGGTCAGGCAGTTGCAGGATTCGCGAGAGTTTACCGATGTCAATTCTTGTGATATTCAGATCCATATCGTGCGGACCAGTTATGCCGGGAGTTCCATTCATTTCGATCTGTGCATCGTCAAAGTTTGCTGTAATCGATAGAATTTCATCGCTGAGTTGATAACGCGCTGCCGAACGAAGAATTGGCACACCGTTTAGCGTAGCATTGTCCAGCTGCAGGTTTCCATCAAGGTTGATGCTGCGGCGGTCCGCACCTGTACCGCTAAATTGGACTTTACCACCCAAATCTGCCTTTAGGTCCAAGAGAGTTTGGGGAAAATCTATAATGGGTAATAGTTGCTCGGTCCGAAGCGAGTTAAGTTGTACCCAGCCTTCGTAGGCGAGGCGTTGAGAATCCTCTTCTTGCAACTTGTCTTTGGTGGGATGAAGGTCAATTTCTGCCGCTCCTTTCAGTCGTCCGGAAGCAAACAGGGCATCAATATTAGTAACTTTAACACCACGCGGTGTGAACTCCGCCTGAAGAGTGAAATTCTCAAATTGAAGTGCATTTAGCTGGACAACGGGAAGGCTAATTCCAATGGTCCCGACAACTTCCGAAAGTGGGCCACTAGCTTCCACATCCACTTCTGCCACACCTTCAATTTGACCTAGTGTAGAGAGAATTTCTTGTACGTCTCGGAGGTCGAGAGTTATTTGAATTTGTGTCTTGACTTGGGGAGATTGTTCGCCGAGAGCGTTCGCCTCACCAGCGACGGTCAGAAGAGAATTTCCTAGTGCCAAGCGTAATGAGTGCAATGTACCTCGATTCTTCTGTAGTTCAAAGTCAGTTGTAAATTCATCAATCTTCGTTTCAACACCGTTCAGTTCAAAACGTCCATCTCGCACCTCCAGATGCCCACCATACTTCCAGTTACTTAGAGGACCGTCAATACGACTACGGCTATAGATACTCCCGATCGCAACTCTGAGAGCACTGCTTTCATCTTCAAAATTGATAATGCCATTTTCAATACTGATATCTTCGATATTAATATCAGAGATTAGCAGTTGAAACAGAAAATTCGTGCTCGTTCCCGATTCGCCTTTCGGGATGAGCTTGGCTAAATTGATAGTTCGGTCCGCTCCGACGCGTGTATTAATCTGGGGATGGATAAAATGCAATTGAGTGACGAGAAATTTCCCCCGCGCCAAACTCCATAATCGATATCTTATCCGTATCTCGTCTAGAGAAATTAGGGGAGGATTTTCTGGAACCTCGTCTGCTATTTCAATGCTACTGATATTCAAGCCGGTGAACACATTGCCAGAAATCGAGTCAATGGTAACCGAATGTTTCAGCTGTTTTTGCAGTTGAGCCTCTAACACTAGACGCACCCGGTTAAGTACATAGGAAGAACGCAAAAACAGAAAGCCTCCAAGGAGTACAGCCACTCCAAAACAGGCAAATAAGATTAAGCGCTTATATCGTATGTGCATGGACTTTATCTCAACTCTTTTATTTTTAACAAGGTTTCAGTCCTAGGAAACAGCAGAAACGGAAGTAGGGATTCGCTCCAATTTATACCATAGCAAATTTTGGATGTCAACATCAGAAAAATATGGGAAGAAGGGGCGAGGATTCAGACTTCACGCAGTGACTGTTTCAGTGGGTAGTTCATACTGCCAAGTTAAGAACTGAACCGCAAAGTGGAAGGAGAGGAGATCAGAAGATTATTTTTAAACTAATTCTAGACATTCGTGCTCGGAGTCAACAACAATGATTTTTTCGAATCATGGGACCTGAAGACAATTTCAAGCAGTTAGGACGGATTGCTATTGAGTCTCGTTAAGGAAAACTGCTGGTTCGGATTATTATACAACCATATTTCCATGTTCTTCTTAACATCAGCCCACTCGGTGTCTAATAGTGAATACCATGCAGTATTCCGATTTCGACCTTTCACGATCATGTGCTGTCTAAAGACACCTTCAAACTGAAAACCTAGACGGAGGGCGGCGAGTCGCGATCGCTCATTCAGAGAATCACATTTCCACTCAACTCGACGGTATTTCAGCCTATCGAATGCCTCACAAAGCATTAGATATACACATTCCGTATTTACGTTTGATCTTTGCACATCAAGGGAATACCAAATGTGTCCCACTTCGAGTCGTCGCATATTGGAGAGGATATTTAGAAAACTCACGATCCCCACCCGGCGCTTCGATTCGCGATGATGTACCGTGAAAAAGAGTGGATCTTTCGATTTTGCACCAACTTCAAGCCAGCGTCGCATACCCTGTACGCTGTCAAAGGGACCATAACTCATGTAGGTCCATATCCGCTCCTTTGTGTCTGAGCCGTGCGTGCAGCCGTAGAGTTCTTGAACATCAGCTTGCGGATTGATCGGTGACAGTACAATAAACCTACCCTGGTAGTCCGTCTGCCGAGGCACATCAACATGGGTAACTGGGCTTACAACTGTTCCGAGTGCGGAACACAAACGCGACATAGTCGACCTACTTCCAGTCGGTATCCGGAGACATCAAATGTTGGGATCTTTTCAGTTATATAGGGTTCAGTGTGTCAAGAATACAGAATTATCTTGAAAATTGTTGGAAGTATGGCCTACGGTTCTCCGGTATCAGATTAGCAACAAGTAATTTAATAAAAAGTGCTAGAGAGCTCTGCTGGTCAAATCAACTATAGTATAGTTTTACTGTGGAGAACCGAGAAATGACGGAGTAGACTCAAGGACACGATTTATAATGAGCAAAATCAACGAATATCAGCGGACTTTATGATGTTCAACCTATATACGCTTATACGCCCTATCTTGCACGGTTACGTGGCAAACGATATTACCC
The DNA here is from genome assembly GCA_965208425.1 of Candidatus Poribacteria bacterium. Classification (GTDB taxonomy): domain Bacteria; phylum Poribacteria; class WGA-4E; order WGA-4E; family PCPOR2b; genus PCPOR2b. The sequence continues at coordinate 3,548,859 of OZ242335.1, forward strand.
AATCAGTGGTTAGAGTTAGATATGTGTTGTTTCAGTCGATATCGCCGGTAGCTTGTATCAATTCACGCGAGATGGTTGAGAGCATCGCGATAATTTCAATTGCTCCAGCTACCCTTTAACGTCCCAAAGTATTCAACAACATACTGAGCTCTTCTTTAACCATATCGTTCTGTTCTACGTTTGCAGAATAAAGATAGAGGTCAAGTTCAATATTACTATCATACGTTTTTGGCGCGTTCTTAATCTGCTTTATAAGTGCATCTTTTTTAAGGACTAAGACAATTCGTATCCTCTCTTTTGGATCGGTCACAGTCGGTAATGCTTGAATGAGTTGCCGTGCAATCTCTTGTCCAAAGTCTTGACTAGCATGAACGATTAAAGCTTTTCCGGCTGCTTCTCTAGCGGACTCGTTTGTATCAGCTACCAGAATTTCAATGAGCCGATCGATAGCTTTTTCGGTTGGATACTGCTCAAGAGTTTGGCCTGCATACATACGCACTTGGGCATCGGTATCACTCAGCGCATTAACAACTTCGTCTACCGGTGGATTGTCAAGTTTTAACATTGCTTGCGCAGCCGCCCGGCGAACCGCAACATCGTTATCGTTTAACCCATTGATGATCTCTGTTCTATACTCTTGCTTGCCAAGGTTATAAAGCGCGATGTTGACTTCCATCTTCAATCCCGGTGTACTCCCGCTTTGGACTGCCTCTAGAGCAGGAATCGCACTCGGATCGTTTATCCGTCCTATCAATTGCGTCAGTATCATTTTCATCTCTAAGGATGTTTCGGCATTCTTGAGTGCAGCGGTTAAGTGGTCTAGACCATCGGACCCGATTTGATATAGCATCTCAATCAACTCGGGTCTAAGGACCATATACCTTCTTACGCCAAGATATTCGAGTAATACAGGGACAGCATCTGCTCCTTTATCAACCAAGATCTGTATCGTAGCGTCTTGTGTACGATGTCTTTCAGCAAGCAGTTGAAGCATTTTTTTCATTTCTGTGCTGCTTAATGTTGCGATCCTTTCGCTTCGCGCCTGTTTATACTGGGCTTCAAGCCCCGGAATTTCAGCTTCCTGAGTTTTAGCGTCTCCCGTGGCAATAGCGTGTGAGTAAGCAATCAATAATAATGCTCGTGGTTCCACTTTTTCGGCCGCGGTTTTCGCTTCCTCAACTTCTGCTCTTTTTAGATGGTTAACGGCTTCGATCGTTAAACCGGCATTGAGCAGCTTATTTCTCCCGACTTCAAGTTGTGTAATAGGTTGTTCTTGCTCACACCCGACACCAACCGCCAAAATAAGAAATATCAGTAGGGTTGAAAACTTTTTCATATCTAACTCTTTTTCTCCTCTTTCATTTAAGGAATTTATTGGGTAGAACGTCCGTCTCAGCGCGCATATCTCTTGCATACGAATCTTAGTTTACAAAATATTCGTGCTTCTGTCAAGAGAATTATCAGCAAAATTTGCAGTGTTGGTAACTGATATTTTATCCCGGTTATAATTGCAGGTAAGGTTCTATATTTCATTTGCCTTTTTGTCATCCGCTGTGCTACAATACAATCTCATGTTAGACACGAAAAATCGGCAGGAGTTAATGGATGCGCGTTGAGGATAATAATCGATGTTTCGCATGTGGCAAGGAAAACCCCTTGGGGTTACAGGTTAATCCAGATATTGCCTCCGATGGAACACGGGTCAAGATTGAGTGCACACCGCCCGATCATTTTCAGGGCTGGGCAAATGTAATCCACGGCGGAATCTTGAGTACACTCCTCGATGAAGCAATTACCCATGTGGGTATCGCTAGCTTTGATGGACCTGCGGTGACGGCACAGCTTGAGGTCCGATTTAAGAAACCTGCGATGGCAGGCACTAAACTGATTGTTACCGCCAATCTAGTTAAAATGGGTAAGCGTCTCATTGAAGTTGAAGCACATATTGATTCTGAAGATGGTGAACGAATCGTCGAAGGAAACGGAAAGGTGATGAAAGTCGCTGGTGATTTTTAACACTTAGGCGATGTAACCATATCAAACTCACAATGACCCATCGTTATATCGTCCAATTTGATTCAGCCAAATTACCAAGGATTAAGACCGATTTTCTAGTGATTGGAGCTGGGAGTGCCGGGCTAAGTGCAGCACTTGATGCTAGTCAGCACGGAGATGTCCTACTGATTACTAAAGAGGCGCTAAAAGAAGATGTTTTCTCGTACGAGCGAGATGGGATGACTATCATCAAGCGCGAAAAGGATGCCATCGCTTCCCATGTTGACAAGACTCTAGGAATGGGAAGCGGACTCTGCAATGAAACCGCTGTTGAGGTGATGGTCAAAAACGGCGTTCAACAGATTGCAGAACTGATCGAGGATGGAACGTACGGTGGCAAAGAGGTGGAAACGATATTAGTCAATCACCTCGAAAAACAAGAGAATGTGCGGGTTATCGAACAAGCCTTTGCAATAGATCTTATGACCCAAGGGGACAGGTGTTTTGGCACGGTTGCGCTCATGGATGGCGCCCTCCACTGCATTTTTGCCAAGGCTACCATCCTTGCTTCAGGCGGAGTCGGACATATCTTTCAATGTACGTCGAATCCGGCAACCGCAACAGGTGATGGGTTCGCGGCAGCTTGGCGAGCGGGTTGTGAGATGATGGATATGGAGTTTGTTCAATTTCATCCAACAAATCTGTTCCTCATGGAAGCACCACACTGTCTGATTAGTGAAAGGATGCGTGAGGAGGGGGGCATCTTCATTAATTCGCGTGGGGAACGGTTCATGGCAAAATACCACGAAATGGAGGAACAAGCTCCGTGTGATGTTGTAGCTCGTGCGCTATCGAGTGAAATGGATTTAACCGGAAGCCCATGTGTTTATCTAGATATAACCCATCTGTCGTCTGATTTCATACGCAGCCGCTTTTCAAGTATCTATCAGTTTTGCCATCCTTTCGGAATTGACATAACAACCGATGTTATTCCGGTTCGACCAAGCGCAGATTTTATGATAGGCGGTGTCTGTGCAAATTTAAACGCAGAAACAACTCTCCGTGGGCTTTATGCCTGTGGGGAAGTCGCTTGTACCAGTGTTCACGGAGCAAGCCTATTACCGAACAATCCTTTACTGGAATGCGTTGTGTTTGGGATACGTGCCGGGTGTGCGGCTGCAGAATATGCGCGGACGATTCAATCGGACAGTTGTGCAACCCTTCGCATCTCCTCTGACGATGACTCGTTTCCCTGTCAAACAGCCTCTTTGGATATTGAAATTGAAGCAGCACAGGAATTCGTACAAGAGATGATGTGGCACCACCTTGGACCTGTTCGACATGGTGAGGATTTAGCGGCAATACTCAATGAATTGAAGGCACTAAAACTGAATTGCCATTGGCAGAGTGTCGAAGAATTTGAGCTTCAGAACATGCACGATGTTGCTGCATTGATAACAGAAGCAGCAATTCTACGCACCGAGAGTCGTGGCACACATTATCGATCAGATTTTCGTAAAAGAGACGATCTTAAATGGAAAAAACATATCGTCCTTGAACGAGGAAAGCCAGCGAGGATTGTAGACTGACAAGAATAGAAACGCGGTTTTTGCCGCTGAAGCTACGGGCAACTATTACCCTATTCCGAAGAATTTACCTCAGAGGAGAAATATGGCGATGCAGAAACCTAGATTAATTTATTACAACGATGCCCACCATTTCAACGCCAAGCGGATAGAGCCACCGGCGTCCATCCATAAACTCCAATGGCCCGTTGATGAGGTACTTGGCACCGGTGTAGATCTGTTAGTGTTAGGACTCGGATATGCCGATGTATATTTCCACAACAGCAAGGTTGGGCGCGTTGTAGGCCAGATGAAAGAGGTTTGGGAGAACTACATTGACTGGCGAATTATGCGGATGGTGGAGGAAGCCCAGAAGATGGGCACCGACCAAGTCCGCGAAGTCATCAGGAGAGGTCACGAAATGGGGCTGACCGTTTTTCCTTCCCTGAAGTTACAGGCAAGCTCGCCGCCGGAAAGCGAACGGTGCGGATTGCTGAAATGGAATCATGGTGCTGAGGTATGTATCGGGGAGGAAGGAAGAGCGAAATGGTGTTATGACTTTGCCCACGAGTTAGTGCGACAGGACAAACTTGCTGTGCTCCGGGAAATTCTAGAGGACTATGAGGCTGATGGGATAGAGTTGGACTTTATGTTTGATTCATACTATTTCAAGCGGACTGAGATCGAGAAAAACATCCCGTTGATGAATCGTTTCCTTGCTGAAATTCGGGAGATGGCAAACGCTATTGGAACTAAACAGGGAAGAGAAATCCCCCTCATGGCGCGCGTTGATCTTGAGAAAGAGAAGAATCTGTCAATGGGACTGGATGTGGAAACATGGCTCAAGGAGGGTAGTATCAATTACGTGGTCGGACAAGATCCGTATGTGCTGACAGAAACACAGCCAAAACCGCGTTGGATGCCCGATGCTGCTAATGCAGCCGGTGCCGCAGCATACTACCGGCCACCCCGCCGCGTGTATGATGAACGGGTTGCCCTGCCAAGTATTGAAATGTACAACGCACTCGCACAGACACTTCGTTGGGATGGCTGGGCTGGGCTATATGATGGTTATTTATCTTGGCCCTTCAGCGAAAGGGAATATCAAATTCTACGGGAGGTAGCTTATCCCGAAGTCCATGCACGGAGCGATAAGCGTTATCTGCTTCAACCGCGAGAGGGAGAGCTGGACAAACCGACAACCACACCGGAGCGCCAACTGCCATTGCAACTTAAGGAGGGCGAAACCGCTGCTGTAAATATCTGGATTGCCGATGATATCGAAACGGCCAAGAAAGATGGAGAGGTGCGCAACCCATTCCTCACTTTGCGCTTTTCCTTCTTCTGTATTGAGGATGATATTGAATTTCGCTTTAACGGCAGAGCCCTACCTTGGGAGGACGCAGAGATTACTGACGAGCGTGCATTGACCATCCCGGTGAGGCTTGCAGGTTCGATGCACATCCAAGCACCACTCGGTATGTCCGCCCACTGGTTTCGATATAAGTTAGAATTGGACGACATCAAGCGAGGAGAAAATACCCTTGAAATTGCGACGAAACATTTGACACAGACAGCAGGTTTCACACGTAGCCTCAACGGTGTCGAGATTCAAACACGGTATAAGGACTTTCTCCGTCCCGAAGGATTGGAGGTCGAGCGGATTGCGCCGGCGGGCGGTTAGTGTTGAAGGTATCGCTATTTTTGACCGCCTATGACGTTATAGCGCACCGAAAAAACTCTGAAAATCGGTCAAATCCGCAAGTGAATAGAGCAGATTCAATCCATTAGACACGAAAAACCTTGCATTTCAGCAAGGGCATATGATATTTTAAATAGGTTGCACTACGAAGAGAGAGGAGGTGTTTCAATTGGCTCGAGTGTGCCATGTATGTGGAAAGAAACCGATGGCAGGCAATAAAATTGCCCGAACCCGTGGACAGATCAGTAAGCGTTCAAAACATAGACAATTACCAAACCTACAACGGGTCCGTATTCAAGCGGAAAATGGGAGTCAGCGAGTCCAAGTATGCGTACGGTGTCTCCGTACTGGGAAAGTTATTAAATCAATTTCCGGTGGAGAACAGGTTGCCTACGGCAATTGATGGTGTCAATGGAAGAAAAATAACGTCAGATCTTGATTCGCGTTATAGATTTCTGCGCTTGTCAGATGAAAAAGACGTAATTCGTGAGACGCTCCGCACCCCTTTTAAGTAGCGAATTGACTCCATGATAGCTTCTAGCTGTTCGATTCCGTTAACCTCTAGAGTGAATTGATCATGACCGGTTTCCTTATTGAATCTGTGAGAACCGACTGTGTCTATATTCACTTTGTATTGAGCGATTAATGTTGTAATCTCTGCTAGCATTCCAGGACGGTTGTCACATTCAACCGTGATAGGCGCAGGATAGGTCACATTTTCGATGGCGGTCCATTCAATATCCAAAATTCTTTCTGGCTCATTAATAATCCGAGCACAGTCCCCGCGATGCACTGAAATGCCACGTCCCCGCGTGAGATAGCCGATGATTTCATCGCCCGGAATAGGATGGCAACACTTCATAATACGCGCTAGATCTAAATCAATACCTTCCATCTCAATTGACGGCGCGGATTGGGGAGGAAGCGACGTCCTCTCCTTTTTCTCGGTGGCCGGAGGCGGCTCAGGGTTTAATAAGTTGGCAACGTGCGTTGCCGACTCCTTGCCATTCCCAATCTGTCTAAAAAGCTCGTCAATTAGGGGCAGTTGTGCCTTCTTCTTCGAAACCAGTTTTTCTGCTATGTCAAGTAGCTCTACCGATTTGAGATAGTCTTTCAAGTTCAATTGACGCTGTCGCATCTCAATTTCGAGCAATCTCTTGCCCAAATCAATCGCCTGTGCACGGTTTTGTTCGTTGAGCCATGACTGGATTTTATTCCGTGCCCGCGCAGTTTGGACCCACCGCAACCAGTCACGGCTTGGATGCCCATTCGGTCGAGTCTGTATTTTTACCCGATCCCCATTCTGCAACCGATATTTAAAGGGAACTATCGCGCCGTTAACTTCAGCCCCCGAACAGGTCTGTCCAATATCAGTATGTATCTTGTAAGCAAAGTCGATCGGTGTTGAGCCTGCAGGCAAACTGTGGAGATCTCCTTTAGGCGTAAAGACGAAAACTTCGTCTGGGAACAACTCACCTTTCATGGAACGGATAAACTGAAATGGATCTTTGAATTCTTGGATCTCTGCCAGCATCTCTCTGAACCACGCAAAAATCCTTTCGTTATCTGTTTCCGACGGCATTCCTTCCTTATACCGCCAGTGTGCAGCAATCCCATATTCAGCGATCTGGTGCATTTCATGGGTCCGAATCTGAATTTCTACGGGCTGCCCACGGTCTAAAATAGTTGTGTGCAACGACCGATAACCGTTCCCCTTCGGAAGACCGATGAAATCCTTGAATTGTTCAGGAATATGATTCCATTTGTTGTGTAGAATTCCTATCACAGCATAACAGTCACCCACGCTATTGACCAGCACACGCAGTCCGAATAGATCTCGAATTTGTTCAAACGGGACTCCTCTTTGATGAATTTTTTGGTAGATGCTGTAGATATGCTTAGGACGACCATAGACCCTCGCCTTAACCCCCATGAGATCCAACTCCTGTTGGACAACATCGACCATCCATTTCGTATACGCTTCCCGTTTACCTAGCTTCGCGGCAAGCAGATCAGCAATCTCTCTGTATTCGGTCGCGTGCAGATATTTGAATGCCAAATCTTCAAGCCTGCTTTTAATGCGCGCAATCCCCAATCGATGAGCGAGCGGCGCATAAACCTCAAACGTCTGCTTTGCAATGCGCTCCTGCTTATGTGGTGGCAATGAGCCGAGCGTTTGCATATTATGCAACCGATCTGCCAGCTTAATCAGGATGACCCTTGTATCTTGCGCCGTTGCTAGCAGCAGCCTCAGGTAATTTTCTGCCTGCCTTTGTTGAATTCCGCCTCTAAACTTATATTTACTGATATTAGTCACGCCCTCAACCAAACCGGTAATTGTTTCTCCAAACTGATCCACAAGTTCATCGCGAGTGGCTGACGTATCTTCGAGTACGTCATGCAGTAGCCCTGCGCAGATGGTATCTGTGTCCAGTTTCAATTCAACTAACGTCTTAGCTGTCTCAAGACAGTGCGAAAAATAGGCATCTCCGGATATCCGCATCTGGCCATGATGGCAGGCCTGGCTGAATTCATAGCTTCTTCGCAAGAGATCGCAATCCGCATCGGGATTATATGCTTGGATTTGGCGAATTAGATAGTTGATACTCATACGACACTCTCTCCCAAATCTGTTTGACATTCTGCCGCACTTGAAATTCCGAAAACCACTGGCTCGTTTGTTTTATCTGCTCACCGTTAAGATAGGTTTCGGACTCATGGAGTTGACGTTTCTTCGATGGTGGCGGTAAGAGCTGAATTTCCTGTTCTGGAAAATTTAGATATTGCTTCACAAGCTGCAATTCTTCAAGAATTGAAAGCCCATTTTTGACGGTAATATCGGGGATTGAATCGGTTTGTAGATCCGCAGCGATTGCTTCAAGCGTAAGCCGACCTCCGTTGGCCTGACTGAGTGTTTGTAGGCATTTGTACAGCTTGCGCAAAACCTGGCCATCTGGATATTCACACGAAAGATATTTCCACATCCATTCTATATCGTTGGACTGATAAACGAGGTGGATATATGTCGTCTCAGGATGTTTGAACGCGGCTTGACATCGATTAAAGAAAGTTAAGTGTTGCGGAATTGGGTGGCAAAAAACTATGTGGGTGATGTGAGGTAGGTGAATCAACGTGCAATTTGAAGCAATTGCATCTAATTTTCCGTGTGCCAATTTGTCTACGACTTCCGCTCTATCGGCTTCAGACATCTCGGCTTCGCACCGCCCAATCTTTTCTGTTGAGGCAAACATCCCGAAGAGTTGATTCAATGCTTTCTCGTCCCGTACATAGAGTAATGTTGGTTCTTCCTGCACAAGGAGTTTGCGTAGGTAATCCTGCTTGTTGTCCAAAACCCTGTGGTCAACAATTTTAACAGGGCTTTTTTCCTCCTCTGTTGGAAACATCCTTCCAACGCTACTTCGGTCAAGCGTGTGGAGGTGCAGATCTGCAATCTTCAGTTGAACGCCACGGTTATTATTCCATTCGTTAATCTCTGGTTCAAAAGCCAAGTCTAGTCGGATGTTCTTATTCTTCAGCGCGATGAAGTGATCTGCCATCCCCCAGCCAACGGCTTCAAGGGTTTGTCTTCCATCTGTCACGAACAGTTTGAGGTGGTTCTTTTCCTTGCCCATTACAGTTGGTGGTCTTTGAAGGCGCAGATTGCGCAGTGCGAGGCGCGGTGGTGAATTTTGATCGCCAAACGGCTCAAGCAGCTGTAGTTCCTCTACGGCTTGCAGCGTCAGATAGGAGGACTGTGCCTCAAGATCCAATTTTAGCCTAGGGATCAGATCTTCCTCAGAGAGATGCTCACGCGCATACTGATCAAACCGGGCAGCAAATTTGTCGATGTTCTCCGTTTTGATTGTTAACCCTGCAGCCGCCTGATGTCCACCATGTTTGACTAATAAATCGCTACATGCGTTTAGGCTGTCAGCGAGATTCATGCCTGCGATACAGCGTCCCGAACCGTGTGCTTCGTCCCGATCAACCGCTAGTATAAACACAGGGCGATAATACCGTTCAAGAATTCGTGATGCGACAATCCCAACAACCCCCCGGTGCCAACCTTCGTGACCAACAACCAATCCTTTCTTCTTTTTATGGTCATCGTTCTTTTCAATCGCAGCGATCGCCTGTTCGCGAATTCTGTTCTCTACTTCTCTCCGCCGGTGGTTGTGGTCATCGAGTTCCTTCGCAATTGGTATTATTTTATCGTAGGATTCACCTGTGAGTAGCTCGACTACCTTGCCCGCGGTTTCCATCCGTCCTGCAGCATTAATTCGGGGTCCTAAGATGAAACCCAATGTATGCCCAACAATCTGCTTGCCATCGCCATGATTTGCAACATCACAGAGTGCTTTGATCCCTGGTCGTTCCCGTTTGTTGATTTCGGCTAAACCCAGACTTGTAAGGACTCGATTTTCTCCGACTAGCGGAGCGACATCTACAACCGTACCGAGTGCAACCAAATCCAATTGAGATAGTAGAAATGGATCTAGATCGCCACCGCCCATCAATCCGTGTGCCAACTTGAACGCCAAGCCAACCCCGGCAAGTCCATCAAAAGGATATTCGCTCTCTGGCATTTTAGGCGTGATTACCCCGACTGCGGGAGGTAGTGAACCCGGTGGCGGCTGATGGTGATCTGTGATGATGACATCTATACCAAGTGTGTTGGCGAACCTCACTTCTTCAATTGAGGTAATGCCACAGTCAACGGTAATTAATAGATCACAGCCATTCTCCTTCAACTTTTTAATGGCTTCCTTGTTGAGACCGTAACCTTCCTCGAAACGATTAGGAATATAAGGTTTTACTGGAAAATCAAGATGCCGGAAGGTGCTTATCAGCAAGGAAGTCGCGGTCGTACCATCTACGTCATAGTCTCCGAAGATCCATATCTGTTCGCCACGCTTCATCGCTGAACGGATACGCTCAACTACCTGTTCCATCCCGTGCAGTAGGAATGGGGAATGCAGCTGATCGAGCCTTGGATACAGATACGCATGCGCTGCGTCTTCCGTTTCAATTCCCCGATTGATCAGAAGCTGTGCCACCAACTGTGAAATCCCAAGTTTCACAACCAACCGAGAGCTTTTATCAATGTCCGGCGTCAGAGGTTCCCAAATTTTTTGTTGCAGTCTATTCATGGTAGGTTCTTTTGACAGATTCAACCAATATTCGCTCCCAGAGTCATCGACTCGATGCCTCTCGACGCAATTTCATGTAACCGTTGATTGGAACGTTTGCCAAATTGCACCGTAGAAAGTCAGCACGCCCTAGTTATACTATCATGAATCCAACTCTTGGTCAAGAGAAGATTAATGCCGAATAATTCACAAGAATCGATAAATTGTATTGAAAAAAAGAGAAAATTCCACATCATTCATTGGATCGGTGAGAGTTGATAGCGACAACCGGTACAACAATCGTGCAATTCAATACTCCGTACCAATAGACGATTTCAATCTTTCTGTCCATATCACACCCAAAAACCGTAGGTTGATATCCTGCCTAGGATGCCGAAGATTGTCCAGAGACTACCAACGGTGAACTCGCCCAGAATAAGCCCTAAGAAGAAAGGGGCGACACGACGATGCAGCCCAATCCCACCATGTCGTAACAACAGCCACTTGATGAGCCAACTGACAAAAAGACAACTCCACGTCACGTTCATTCCCCAACTCGTTGAGATAGCAAAACCGGCGGGATGGAAGGGCCACCACACAAATCGCATGCGAAAGAGCATCAGGAAACTAGCAATGATAAAACCGCCGACCATAAACCCACTCTCAGCCATTAATGTGTCTGTGGGTGTGCTCAACCAACGATCAAGCCGTCGGTACGGCTCGATGCCGAATGCACTTAACGAGGGCCAGTAAGCACGGGTCTCCATACCCAATTGATAGCCACGGTCAATTAACGCCCAAAAACCGGAAAGTGAGCCGAGAAATGCAGCGAGCATGAGTGCAAGCATGAGATGTCGCAGGTTTATACGGGTCCGTTCCGCCATTTTGAACCCCTCTAGTTGATGGGGCATTGGGTGGCTGCGGTAAGCACGGTTAATAAACCAAAACATCGAGAACATTACCAGATTCCCACGTCCCAATTTTCGCGTACCGATTGTCCTTGTGAGGATCTCGTCGGGACCGGAATAGTGTAGGTCGTGAACGGGCGTACCTAACTCTGCGCGCATACGGGTAATGGCAATAGAGATAGCGTAATAGAGCACGAAGAAAGCGATCGTGATCCCAACCGTTGCGCCACCTTGATAACAGAAACAGACAAAGAACACCATCGCACCAATGAGCCCCAAAACCGCTGTATGATACTTCATCGGTTCATCTGAATCGTCGAGATCTTCCGCCCCACCGAATACTTTTCTAGCGATCATTATCAGGTGTCTTCGACTCGCCCAAAGCGCAATGATAGCAAGTGCGATGTAGCCCCCCGATGCCTGTTCTCTCATGTAGGGGAAGTGCGGCAGACTTCGCAAACCCATTGCAGCGCCAGCAACACGCATGAATCGCCAGAACCAAAAGAAGAACCAACACGAGAAAGACAAGTCAAGTGGAATGAAAAATCCGAGTCCGATGGCAAATGGGTAAAACGAGAGAGGAATTCGACCCATGGCATTCCAAGGGCTATCGGTAAAAAGATAGAAACTTCGAATCCGGGTACGAAGTTCAGGGACAATAGGGAAGATGAAATTCAATCCGTTCAACAGTGCGAGCGTTCCTGCGATGGCGAATCCGATCCACATGACGCGATTTCGAAAAAACGCTTGTCGTTGTGTTTCCGTCATCTGGAGCGGAAGTTGAATAATCGGGTAACTGAGTTTTTCATGTTCAATCCACTGTTTGCGGATAATGACGTTAATGCAGAACATCCCGAAAACAAGTACAAAGATAAAAGTGGTCCACCATAGAACGGGCGAAACCCAACCGAACAATTGTTCGGGGGTGTAGAGATTTACCTCGCCCTCGTAATACCCACGGGCAACTTTGCTATTGCTGACGGTCAACCATTGTGGCAGGTAGGGCAGAAAGAGCTCGCGCCATTCATTCTCTGGTGAGGCAAACCGGAAGGCGTGTCCCAACATCGGCACAAGGATTTCGAGCATGTCGTGCCCTGTGATACCGGAAGCGATCGAGAGCATCAGGTAGATGATGATGAGTTCTCCCTGATTCAATGCGGCACGGGGTGAAAACCACTTGAGAAACTGGTTGACACCAATGACTACAAAAAGACTGAAAATGACGTTGAAGAAGAGGGAGATGGTGACGGGATGGCCTGAGTATCGGATAACCTCCATCTCGATGACCCAGTAGCAGTTAATCGGGATGAGTAGACAGGCGATGAGGAGGGCTTTGGTGGTGACGCCTTCAACAGGTTGTCGCTCCATTTTTGAAAGACGTGAATCCATAGCTGCCATAGACAAGATAGGTTATATAAGCCGAGTTCAGGAATTTATAGCAACCTTGTCATTCACCTCAGGTCGCAACTGCCCCTACCCCTTATCTGATCAAGGTGCCATACAGGAGTAACTTGGTAATAGGGGCTGGCCGTTTTATTCTGTTTCATTCAATTGCTAGGGGATTCAGAAATCGTAAACGACGCTAAATCGATGACTGCCCGTGGTACTCTTGATCCCGCCGATTGGGAAAAGGAATCCGTAGTCGATTCGGAGGTTTCGGAACGGACGATATCCCCCACCAAGTGTCAAGTTTGTGCCCCACGCCAGATTTTCCAATCGGAATCCGCCGCGTAGGATCAAACTGTCGTCGTAAAACTTAGATTCAATGCCGACCTTGACATCGACTTCGCTCTCTCTGAAAACAAGATCCATTCCCCATGTAAAGTTCTCGGCAACGATACCCATGCCGAGCATTACTTGCAGCGGAAGATTTTCTGTAGAGGTTGAATTAGAAGATGCAACATTAGGTGTGTTGAGGTTCTGAAGAGACAGTGCTATCGGGATATTTGGGGATGGACGAAAGATCATGCCAACATCGAGAGCCAATTGACTGCGTCCCGGCAAATCCTCCACAACGACACCATCTGCCCCGATGGTGGGTGCCGTGTCCCAATTCAACAGCTTAAAGGCACCTCCGACTGAGATACGACGTTTTTCTTTTGCACCGAATGCGTAACCCTTGCCCGCCCCGACGAGGAGGTAGTTTTCCGCATATAGGTCCGCGGCAGCCAATCTCTTCCAAAGCATCCCTAGCGCGCCTTGCGCCGGTCGGCAGTAGGCGTAGCTAATCAGATTCTGTGTAATTGAAGTTTCATCGGTCAATCCGACATGTAGTCTCGCCATGGTTGCCGATAACTGCTGTGCAGATTGACGCAATTTGGATCGAGGTTCTAGGTTAGCAATTGATGCTGGATTAACTAATAGTCCATCTGATTCGCCCCCGATTGCCGTATAAGCTCCACCCATAGCGAAAGCACGCGCACCGATAAACCCGTCCTCAAACGCAGCTGGCGTCTGTACAGGATAGCCTATCAGACTGGTCCCAACGAGCAGCAGCAAAAGTATCAATTTGAGAGAAAAAAAAGAATGCCAGAAAGAAAAAAGGACGGAGTGGACGGTTAAAACACACGAATGGAAAGCAGACAGTTCTAGGATGCCGGAACAGCGATAAATGACAGAAGTCCACAACCTGCTCCGGCTTCTATTCGTACTTCCAACTGAGAAATTACTCATCGGTAAATTTGTAGCCAACTCCCCAGACAGTTGTGATGTATTGGGGCTGGCTCGCATCCGTCTCAATCTGCTCCCGCAGTCGTCGAATGTGTACGTCAACAGTACGCGGTCCGACGAAGCTATCCTGCCCCCACACATAATCGAGTAAGTGATCCCGCGAATAGACATACCCTGGGTTTTGCATTAAGAATAGTAGAAGATTAAATTCTTTCGCTGTGAGTTCTAATCGCTCATTTCCGATAGTGGCTTCCCGGCGCTCAACATCAATAGACAGATCTTTATATCTCAGTGTTACGGTCTGGCTACGATGTTGATAATCTGCGCGGTAAGCTCTCCGCAAAAGTGCTTTTACGCGTGCTACCAATTCCCGTGGATTGAACGGTTTTGGCATATAATCATCGGCACCAATTTCCAATCCAACGATTTTATCTACATCGGTATCTTTCGCTGTCAGCATTAAAATTGGGACAGCAGATTCCGTCCGTATCTGCTTACAAACTTCAAAGCCATCCAATCGCGGCAACATAACGTCGAGGACAACGAGATCTGCGGGGGCTTCCCGCATTTTATCCAGCGCTTCAACCCCATCGTAAGCTTTGATGACCCCGTAGCCCTCTCCCGTCAGATAATCATCAATGAAATCAACGATATCTACTTCGTCATCGACAACTAGGATTTTATAGGTTTTCATTGTTGTTGCCTGTCTTGGAACTGTCGGCCGGTCTATGCTTCTCTAAGTCGATGCTATAAGCATATGGCACTGGAGATGATTTCGTCAATAGCGTTGAATCTACTGCTTAAAACGCGAGGGCGATGTTCTTTTTGTCTCGATGGTGGTTTATTATACTTTATGTCCAAATCCCTGTCAAACCTCATGCTCGAAGGTAATCCACGAAAATTCCGTAAGGATAGCAGATTTCTGGTTGTAAAATTCGTGAAATTGAGATATAATCATGAGCAGCAGGGAAGTAACAATGCGGAGCTTTCTAACGGGGACTTTAATTTAATTGCCTAACATAAAGATAAGCACTTGCTCTCTGCTTGCTTTTTTGTTATAATAATTGTACGATCTCGATTAAAAAGATGCAAAAACGGATTTCTCACGGCTAGGAGGCAAGATTACGAGGACAATTAGTCCCACTATCCTAAAATCTGAAGGATAGTGAACGAGAAACCGAGTTTCTGAAATATTGGAACGACTTGGAATGTGACAGCTAACAAAAGTATTAGAATTAAGAACGGTGGAATAGATTAGAATATCAAATCCCATCAGAGATGGCGTTGTTTATCAATAATTCCTTTAGGTCTAAAACCCAAGCGTTTACGCTTGGGATACAGATTGCTTTAGCATTGTTTTTTTGAAAGTCTAAACGAATTCAATTCAGTGTTTTGGTGGTGGTCGTTTGAGTCCAAAGAGACGAGTAGGTAGGGTAAAATCTCCCACGACCAACTTCGCAGACAACGAGTTAGCCCCAACGAAACGACTGAACTCACAAATGTCCTTGCAAGGGGCAGCAGCCTACTGCCACTCTTACGCCTGGCTTGGACGGGTAGGGCAGCCATGTAGGGCGGGGCATCGTCCTATGAAGGAGCGGACGTAAGACGGACTTCGGTTCGCAATCCGTGTTGATAGCACAATTCGATTTCTAAAGGATAAAGGATAGAAAGAATCCCAATCCTTTAGGTTTGGGAGTATGTCAAACGAACCCTAACCCCATTTGGAAGGAGCCAATAATGGCGACAGAGAATTTAGCACCTTTTAATGCGGATGCAATCCCCCCGGACGAAGCCCGCGCGATTGAAATTTATGAAATGCAGCTGGGGCGTGTCCAAGCGGGTCAGATGCCAGAGGAAATCTTCCTTGAATTTAGATTACGTCACGGTGTTTATGGACAGCGCGATGATGGCTCACAGATGATTCGCGTCAAGATTCCGTTCGGCGGTCTAAATGTCGAACAGTTGGAAATGCTTGCAGATGTTGCCGAAGAATTTTCAGACAACATTATCCACATCACGACTCGACAGGATGTGCAGTATCACTATGTAGACATTGACAACACACCGGAGTTAATGCGTCGATTAGCGTCGGTTGGCATAACAACCAAGGAAGCATGCGGCAACGTAGTTCGAAATGTAACTGCTTGTCCACTTTCTGGTGTATGCAACGATGAAGCGTTTGACGCGACGGTTCATTCCAAGGCATTGTCCGCTTTCTTGCTGGGACATCAGGACGCACAAGACTTCGGACGCAAGTTTAAGATCGCGTTTTCTGGTTGCGACGAACACGCTTGTGGCTTGGGATACATGCACGACATCGGCGCAGTTGCAGCGATTAAAGAGGTCAACGGAAAACCGAAGCGTGGATTTAAGTTGCTGGTCGGTGGTGGTCTCGGTGCTGTGCCGCATCAGGCGAAGGTCTTTGACGAGTTTGTACCTGAAGAGGAATTGTTGCCAATTTCACAGGCGATCTGCAAGGTATTCACCCGCCTTGGGGAACGGAAGAATCGTAACAAGGCTCGGTTGAAGTTTGTTGTAGCAAAACTTGGCATCGAAGAATTTCGCCGCCTCGTGTTGGAGGAACGGGAACAGCTGCGCCACGATCCCGCGTGGACTGCTCATCTCGACAATCTTGACGCGTACGACGAAACACCGCTGAAACCGCCCACGCAGCTTAACGGTGCATCAAGACCGGAAGGATTTGATGAATGGCATGCCACGAACGTGCGCTCCCAACGACAACCGGGATACGCAGTTGTTAGTATCACGTTGCCGCTTGGAGATATCACTGCGGATCAGACGCGGGCATTGGCAGATATCTCACGCAAGTATGTAAAGGACACCATCCGCACAACCGTCGAACAGAATCTTGTTTTACGTTGGGTCAGCCTGAGTGATCTACCTGCACTCTATCAGGAACTCAAAGCGATCGGTTTAGGGGCATCCGGTGCAGAAAGCACCGTTGATATCACAGCCTGCCCCGGCACCGATTCCTGCAAGCTCGGCATCTCATCTTCTCGTGGATTGGCTGCCTACTTGCGAAACTATTTTATGGAATCCGGCGTGAACGAAGGTATCCAAGATCTGCGGATTAAAATTAGCGGATGCCCCAATTCATGTGGTCAACATCACATCGCAAATATCGGGTTCTTTGGTTCGTCACGGCGTATGGGGAAACATATCGCCCCGTATTATCAGGTCATGTTGGGCGGTCACGCCATTGAGAACGCGAGTGCCTATGGGCTTGCCGCCGGGAAGATCCACGGAAAGAACATTCCGCAGTTCATCGAACATTTGACCGGAAGATACCTTGATGAACGAGACGATGAACAGTCTTTCACCGACTACATCGCAAAACTTGGCAAGGTCGAGATTAAGGCGATCCTCCGTGAGTATGACCAGATTCCTTCCTTTGAGGAAGATCCAAGCTACTATATTGATACCGGCGATACAAAGGAATTTCAACTCAAAAAGGGGGTTGGCGAGTGTGCAGGTCAGTTGGTAGAGTTGGTCTCGTTCATACTTGAGGAAGCGGACCGGCTGATCTATGAGGCTGGAATCGATCTGGAACGCGATCGATATGTGGAATCCGCTGACCACGCTTATGAAGCGATGATCAAAGCCGCGGACGCCCTCTTGACGACCGAGGGACAGCAACACATTGACAATGAGACGACGGTCAGAGAGTTCCGAAGTCGGTTCTTTGAACCGGGCGTTGTCTTCCCCGGCTTTGGCGCACACATCTTTAAGGCGGCCGAGGAAGATCCTAGCACCTTTGATAGGGAGCTAACCCATCGCCGCGTCGAGGAAGCGACCCTCTTTGTTGAGGAAGCACATAACGTCTACGGACGGATGCGAATTCGACAAGAGGAAGAGGCAGGTGCCAAGAAGCGGGAAGCCAGACCGGCGCGTATCCCCAAGGCACCGCCAAAAGCGGAGACAGTCGAGGAAATCGTTGACAGTCTTGACCTCAAAGGTGTGGCGTGTCCGTTCAACTACGTGCAAGCTAAAATCCGCTTGGAGACAATGGACGTCGGTCAGCTCCTCGAAATCACGATTGATGATGGCGAACCGATTGAGAACGTACCCAAGAGCCTCACGAATGATGGGCATGAGATTACCGATACCAAGAAGGTTGGTCAGCACTATCGACTCGTGATTCGTAAAGGTGAATAACGGATAAGGGGTTGTCAAATAAAGCGTGATGGACTGCAGCAGGGTTCGTCACGCTTTATTTTTTTTGCGAGGAGGTTTGATGATACAGCGAAGTTCTCATTGACTGGAATTCGGGCGTGTTCGGCAACTCCTCACCGTAACTGAACTTGATCGTCAGGACATATCATGATAAAAATGATAGAAGAGGCACTATCACTTGACGTTCCCCTGAAGTTATTGAGACGGGGGCAAAACCTTGTATTTGTCGCCCGAATTGGCGACACAAAGAAAATTATAAGAGTAACTGATAGGAAACATCGAAGCAAGACCGCTCTTTTGGAAGAAATCCGACTATTAGATAATCTGGGGCGTCAACTTCGATTCATCTGTAAGCCCCAAAAGGGACCACAAAACAAATGGATTGAGACCACGGATGTAAATAATCAGACCAAATATATCACCTTTTTCGAGTGGGCTAAAGGGCAATATCCTGACCTAAATCGCAGGAATGATGTGGCTAGAATAGCTAAATGCCTTGCCCAGCTTCATCATGAGACATCAATTCACCCCCACCGATATAGTAGGCGATTTGCCGATGAGTCTCCTTACTTCGAGATTGAGCCCGACAGTCAATACCCAAGGAGTTTTGACGTTTTAGATTGGTGGGAGAATCTAAACAAAGAAAATCGCTCTTATGGTCTAATTCACGGTGATTTTAATGCTTCCAATATGAAGCTATATAACGGTCAGGTCAAACTATTTGATTTTGATGATTGTTGTTATCATTGGTATGACTATGAAATAGCCAATACCATCTATATGTTCATGTTTGCAAACCGAAAATATGGTATAGAAAAGACTATAGAATTCTTTGATTTATTTTTTTTAGAGTATGGCAGACACAAAAGTGTAAACTTTGAGAATATTGAACAGTTCATCACTTATCGGGTCTGTCTACTGAACACCTGGATAAATAACAAATCCAAGGCTCCGCTGTTTATAAAAACAGCGTAGAAAGAATGGATTGATGAATTAAATGAATTCATTGCCCGTTATTTCGATAATTTTATAAATGCTCTAACAAGCCGTTGAAGTTCATGGAATCTCGGGTTTTAATAATGTTTGCCGGGTTGCGACGGGTCTTGATCTATCATACATTTTCCACGAAGCTCTCCCGCAACTGAACTTAAGCCGTTAGGCAAGAGATAATGAACAGAGGTATCCAAAAGCAAGTTGCTGATTTTGTAGAGATAAATCGACTCGAAACCGACATCGCTCACCGAACCCTCGATCTAGTTTCAGAACTGGGTGAAGTGTCGAAAGAAATCCTAACTTCCACGGTTTACGGCAGGAAACCATTCCAGCCGACTAGCGAGTGGCAGTCTGAGCTTGGCGATCTGCTCTTTGCGCTGGTATGCGTGGCGAACTCAACAGGAGTTGATTTGGAACAAGCACTGTTAGAGGTCTTGAAGAAGTACCAGACACGACTCAAATCAAAGCAGGATGCAGGATCAGGCAAATGATGATTTTGCTGATATACATATTGTTCATTGAAATAAGGGCGAACCGGCAGTAGTAAGTAGTACCAAAATTCGGGGAGTTTGATGATTGCATTAAATTACTGGATAAGACGTATGTGAAATACTATCTCCTGTTTTATGTTGAATCCATAGACCCGTTGATGCCAACCTATCAATGAGACAGGATTAAGGATTCGATGAGAGTCGAATGGACAGATTATATGAAATACAAGGCAAGGTTACGCGGATTTGATCTTGCCAAAATTGAGGAGATTGTGAAACATTCGGTAGAACGATACTTTGATATCGAAACGGGCCGTCGGGTTGCAATAGGACATCATGACAGGATGCTAGTCCTAGTTCCTTATGAAGCCACCCCAGATATAATCACGCCGATAACGATTCATACAACAACACGTCAACAGATTTGATTCCGTATTCAGAGTGGGAGGTATACCCTTGAATAAGACAAAGATGGCATATTTTGAGCAAGAGGACATATTGCATTTGAAGATTTCTGATGAACCAGAAAGAGGGAGCATCGAACTGAGTCCCAATATTACCGCAGAAGTGAATGACATCGGAGAACTGATTGGTATTGAAATTCTAAATGCTAGTGCCTTCATCCGAGATTCAATTTTGGAGTCTGAACAAGCAAAGATACTTTCGCTTGGCAATTAAAATAAAGCCGATTAGGAGCCTGCTATGCAACAAATAATTGATGATAAAAATCAACTCAAGGAAGTATTCAAACAAGCATTCGCTGAATTGCTACAAGAACGGAGAGATCTGTTGTATGATGTTTTTACTGAAGTTCTTGAGGATATAGCTTTGGCAAATGCAATCAAAGAAGGGGAAGAAACTGAGATTGTCTCCAGAGAGCAGGTTTTCAAAATTTTAGAAAGTGAATCTTGAAAGTTGAATTTAGAAGTAGCTTCACGAGGGACCTCAGACGCCTCCGAGACAAATCTGTTAAAGAGCGTGTCAAGGCAACAATACAACAGATTGAGGAAGTAGATGATCTCAGAGAGGTGAGTAACGTCCGAAAACTCAGTGGTAGCGGGAATTACTATCGAGTTCGGATTGGGGGGTATAGGCTTGGTTTGTTGTTAAACCAAGATACCGTAGTCTTGGTACGGTGTCTGCCGCGTCGGGACATTTATCAATACTTCCCGTAATGAACAGTGATAACCTAACCTGTCAGACTGTTTAGTGTGGTAAAATTCACATCAAGAAGTGTGGAGTGAAACATTGATTGAGACACAGGTAACCTATAGCATTGAGGTTGATGGACGGTTCGTCATTATTGAAAATGTGCCCGCCCGCGTAAATGTTGAAACAGGAGAAAGATGCTTTTCCCCAGAAACTGTTGAACGTTTACAGCAGGCTGTCTGGGAACAGTATCAGCCTGTTCGCACTATCGAAACACCTGTGTATGAGTACGCCGTATTTGAGTCTGACAAGCCGTTGCAGCCATCTTAGTCCCAATCTATCAGGGTGACGGTGAGGAATCACAGCGTTTGGAAACCCCACCCTGTGCATCTTAGAGTCGGATAACTGAACTTTTTCCCCTGAAGAGATATGTAAGATGAACCAAGAATTTAAGATAAACCCAAAACTGAAAAAGTGGCTCAAATGGATGGAGATTATTCAGGGTGAGATTCAGACGCTTCTGCGGGATACCAATATGTTCTGGGAAGTCCAAGACATTATCCGTGAGAATCCGCACGTCCAAAAGCCGAGTGCTTTCTATCGCTACCTCGGAAGGACTTATCTTTCTCATGCGTTAGCAGGGCTACGTCGACAGATCAAACCGCAGAAAGACAGCGTATCCTTTGTGGGATTACTTGAGGATATTGCGGAAAACTCTGAAGAGCTATCTCGCAGTTACTACCGTTCCCTCTGTTCCTACCCTGATGGACCCGATATGAGCGAAATTGAGGGTAGGGAAGGGCTTGAAGAAGTGGGTATTACTAGTAGCTCGCAGCTGAAAGATTTGATACAGATGGATGATTTTGCGCCATACGCAGATGCCAACGGAGAACATGTATGTCCTAAGGTGGTACAAGACGATCTACAGGCACTCAAATCAACGGTAGAAAAACATGAGGAGTTTGCCGATAAACGTATTGCGCATTGGGATAAGAACGAGCCGGACGTTACACCGACTTTTGGGGAATTGGATGATTGCATTAAATTACTCGACAAGACGTATGTGAAATATCATCTTCTGTTTTATGCTGAATCCATAGATACGTTGATGCCAACCTACCAGTATGAGTGGAAGAAGGTTTTTCTAGAGCCGTGGCTAAAGGCTGTCGCTGGAAGTGCGAAGGGACTAATTCATATTCATGAAGATTTTGACGATGAACTTCCAGATTTCAAAGAGTATATGGAATGAAATACCTGCTTGATACAAATGCGCTGCTTTGGTTTCTCGCTGAAGACAAAAAACTGAGTCGCAGAGCAAGACAGTTAATCGAAAGTTCAAGCCACGAAAGTTTCTGCAGCATTGTCAGCCTATGGGAGATAGCAATTAAAACGGGGTTAGGTAAACTTGCTTTAGCCGAACCGTTTGAGCAGATGTTTCCAGAACAACTGCATCTCAATCGCATTCAGATATTGGATATCACAGTTGATAGCCTCATAAAATTGACCGCATTGCCTTTTCATCACCGAGATCCATTTGACCGCTTGATAATTGCTCAAGGGCTTGTTGGAGGACTTCCAATAATTAGTGTAGACACAGTCTTTGATGCTTACGGCATAAATCGAGAATGGTGACGATGCGACAAATACGGAATCAGAAAGATGACCAAAAGCACAAAGTACATCAAGATTGTCGAATGGTCTGAAGAGGACCAATGTTTCATCGGTTGCTGTCCGGGAGTGATTGGCGCCATGTTGTCATGGCAACGATGAAGTTGAAGTTTATCGGGAGTTATGCCAGATTGTTGATGAGTGGTTGGCAATCGTTCATCAAGAAAATAAGGCACTACCACCTCCAACTATTAACTGTTAACGACTCCCTGACCTAACAAACAGGAGGAAGGATATATGTTTTTTGCCTTACTGTTGGTCACATTTGTCTTAGCGGCTGTCGTCTCATTTAGCATTATAAAGGTCTTTGATAAACCAATATCTGCCATATTTAGGCGCATCATTCAGGACGAGATCAGTAGTGCGTGGCATAAATATGTGAAATTTGCTGCTTATGTGGTCGGTATTTCCGGTGGTGTGAGAATACATCAGCTAGAAAGATATATAAGCGCACCTGCCAAAGATTCTCAGATTTTAGAGTTGAATGATAAGCGGTGGATACTAGAAGTATATCGAACCATCATCGAAACCCTTCAAGCGATTGCTTGGATGTACCTAGTGGTATTTATATTTGCCTTAATTGCATACGTTATAGTTAGGGCTTTTGAGTTAAGGAGTTCTAAATAAAAGCAGATGCCCCGTAACAAGTGCGGTAAGCGGGGCTAAACCCCCGTAGAAAGGAATCTACAGTTATAATTACCTATGGATCTACAACAGATTAATATCAAGGTCTTTACTACAGAAGACAGTCATATCAATTACGAGAATTTCATCAGGGTATTTAACCGGTGGATGGCAGAAGGAGAACCGGAGGAGTACCTAAACTACGCTGACTACTCGTTCACCGAAGCGGGTCCCGGCGTCTTGTTGATTTCCAAAGCTACGAATTATAGCATAGATGCAGCTAGGTATCGTCACGGTTTTCTCTATAACCAGAAGCATAAGGTAGAAGGGGATAATCGTGAAAAGATCCATCACGCTTTCACCGAGACGCTTCAAAGATGTGTTCGTTTAGAAGAGGCCGAAGAACTAGAGAACGCTGTACATCTGAACGGGGATGAGATCCTGTTCTTTATCAATAACCGCCATATTGCACCGAATACTCAAGAGATGTTTGATGCGATTCAGCCGGACTTAACCGCAGTGCTAGAGCAGATGTACGGTGGGAACGACTTTACAGTTGAACTCGCATTTGAGGATGTTCGGGAGCGGTTTGCGGTTCAAATCTCTGGCCATTCAGGCAAAGGAGTTGCGGATCTGCTAGCGAACTTAGAAGATAACTAGAATCAATACTTACGGTTTACAACGAGGAAATTCAGATGCACAATTTTAGTACTGAACAAATTGAGCGATATAGTCGGCACATCATCCTCAAAGAGGTTGGGGGAATGGGTCAGACCAAGCTGCTTGAGTCGAAGGTGCTTCTCATAGGTGCAGGCGGGCTTGGGTCACCGGCGGGGTTGTATCTTGCAGCAGCCGGTGTCGGAACACTCGGCATCGTTGACGATGATGTTGTGGATGTGAGTAACCTCCAGCGACAGGTTCTCCACGGGACGAGCGATGTGGGCAAACTGAAAACAGAGTCCGCAAAAGAGACGATTGCAGACATTAATCCCGATGTTGAAGTCATCATGCATAACGAGAAAATTGTTTCAGCAAATGCGTTTGAAATACTTGAGGGTTATGACCTGATTATTGATGGGTGTGATAATTTACCGACCCGCTATCTGCTGAATGACGCCAGTGTGATGCTTGGCAAACCGATCGTACACGGCAGCATCTTCCAGTTTGAAGGACAGGTAACTGTCTTTCATCCCGGCAGGGGTCCGTGCTATCGCTGTCTTTATCCATCTCCCCCCCCACCGGATATGGTGCCAAGTTGTCAAGAAGCAGGCGTAATTGGTGTATTGCCGGGTATTATTGGGAATGTGCAAGCTGTTGAAGCCATTAAGGTTCTACTTGATATTGGGAAACCGTTAATCGGTCAACTGCTCCTGTTTAATGCATTGTCAATGGAATTTAAGAAACTCACCCTTCGTCAGGACCCTGAATGTCCCGCCTGTGGCAAGAATCCGACAATTCATGAACTGATTGACTATGAGGAATTTTGCCAAGTACGTTGGTAATCTCCACCAACCCTAGAGATAATAAGAAGCCCCAAGACACCGAAGTATCAAATCTTGGGGCTTTTTTTATTTAGGTAACGTCCGATTCTTGGTGTAACCTATCAACAATCCACTTCTGTAACAATTGAACAGAACTTATGCCTCTTTCCAAAGCTAATTTTCGTACATCGCGTAAAAGATCCTCGTTCAACGGCATAACGATTAGGTGTTTTCGAGGAACAAAGCTGACTGTAACTTCATCATCTTCCATGCCTTCCCAATAATCTGCTGAATCGTGTGTTGACCAGAACTCCTGAATTTCTTCTTCACTGTTGAATTTTGGTGTCCTTGCCATACCCCTCACCTCCGCAAATAAAGTCGCCGTTCACGTGAACTCATATTTCGCGCACTAATTACACGGACTAATCCACCACCCAAATCGAGATAGACCACAAATAGATAGCGTCCCGCTTCCGTCTGGCCATATACATATCGGGTGCCATCTCTGCCGCGTCTAAAGTAAGGGTCAGTATAGAAAACCTCTTCCGCTTCTTCAGGGGTTACACTGTGCCGTTGCTAAAGATGTTCTTCGTTCCGTTCATCCCATTGAAATCCTTCGATGTGTATCACTGATTTTTCCCCACACGTGTTTTCGCTTGAAAAATTATATTTCATTGCCCACTGCTGTGTCAAGACTTATAAAAATGGGACAGAGATTGAGTGCCTCGTCAAAGGCATGTTGGAGAGCAATATGTTTGTGCTTGACAGCATCTATGATGGGTGCTATACTAAAACCTATTCTAAAATAATGAGTTACACAGGAATAAAGCCTATCGAATCGTGAGGCTGTGGAGGTTTGAGCCTTGAGAATCGGTATAATACAAAATTCTTGAAAGGAGTTATTGTAGCATGTTAAAAAAGAGAGCTATTTTACTGGGAGCGATTCTGTTAACAGCTGTGTTAGTAACAACCGTACCCAATGCAAGTGGACAATGGAACATTTTGCAGCAGATGGACATGGAGGATGTTCGGGATTATAATGGAGTTGCTTTTATCAGTCCTGAGGAAGGCTGGGTTGTCGGTATTTCAGCTTTGGATATGGACAGTCCGGGATATATCGGGCACACCCGAGATGGCGGCAAAACGTGGGAGAAAGTGGAAGAGCCCATCAATCAGATGCTCAACGATATTTTCTTCCTCGATAAAAAGCATGGATGGGCAGTGGGCCAAGAAGGGATGATTGTTGGCACAACGAATGGCGGCAAACGCTGGGATGTCCAAACGAGCAAGGTTGGGAACTGGCTTAAAGGCGTTTACTTTGTCAGCCCCAAAATCGGTTATGCAGTTGGGATGAATGACACAGTTGTTCAGACTAGTAACGGCGGAAGACAGTGGAATGTGCTTCGCGGCGGTGAGGTTGCTGCTGCTGTGGGTGATGAGGAAACGGTTGTGCTCAATGCAGTCCAATTTATTGACGAATCTACCGGTTGGGTAACGGGGGTTCGGATTAGCCCAGAAACTGGGGGACAAGATGGCTTAGTACAGAAGACAACTGATGGCGGGAAAACCTGGGTGGATCAGCCCACAAATATCATAGATATTCTTGAGGACATTTGCTTTGTAGATGCCAATAATGGTTGGGCGGTCGGAGAAAACGGTGTCGTCTTGCACACCGCGAATGGTGGCGATAGTTGGGATATCCAGACGAGTGGCACGGAAGAGAAGCTATTGAGTGTAAGCTTTGCCGATAGTTCAGTCGGATGGGCAGCCGGCGGAGGGCTAGGTGTTAGTATTATCCTCCATACAGCAGACGGCGGAGCAACGTGGGAAATACAGACAGTCGATGACCCGATTATCAGTAAGGTCCCCGCAAACAGTATTTTTGTGCTAGATGCTAACAACGTTTGGGTTGCCGGCAATAATGGTTTTGTTGTGTCATCCTCAAAGTAGAACCTTTAAGTTTGGTGCAATCATAAGTTAGGAGAATCTATTTTCAAAAATTGAGGTGATAGATGAATTTTGCAGATCGAATGGACCGCTTGGGAACGGAATCTGCCTTTGAAGTACTCGCCAAAGCCAAAGGACTAGAAGCGCAGGGAAAGGACATTGTCCATCTCGAAATTGGTCAACCCGACTTCATAACCCCTGCCAATATTAGCGAAGCGGCTTTCAAGGCGATGAAGGATGGCCACACCGGATATGGACCATCTGCGGGTTTACTGGAGTTTCGGGAAGTTCTTGCTGAACATATTTCGGAAACGCGGGGTGTAGAGATTCATCCGGACGAAGTAACCGTGACGCCCGGTGCCAAACCTATCATCTTCTTTACTATCTTGGCGCTTGTCAATGAAGGAGATGAAGTTATCTATCCCAACCCCGGATTTCCGATTTATGAATCGGTCATTGACTTCATCGACGCAAAAGCGGTTCCTTTGCCGTTGCGTGAGGAGGTTGGTTTTCGCTTCCGTATTGAAGATCTTGAGGCTTCTATCTCGGATCGGACGAAGCTGCTGATTATCAACTCGCCACAAAACCCGACAGGCGGTACATTGGCAAAAAGCGATTTGGAAGCAATCGCTGAGTTGGCGATTAAGCACGATTTCTATGTGTTGACAGACGAGGTCTATTCACGAATCCTTTATGAGGGCGTACACGATAGTCTTATCAGTCTACCGGGTATGAAGGAACGGACGATTCTGCTTGAGGGACACTCCAAAACCTATGCTATGACCGGCTGGCGGCTGGGCTATGGGATCGCTCCTACAGAACTAGCAGATAAGATTACGCAACTGACCATTAATTCCAATTCGTGCACCGCAACCTTCACGCAATTTGCAGGGATTGAGGCACTCACGGGACCGCAAGACTTCGTTCACGAAATGGTTACTGAGTTCAGGCAGCGGCGCGATGCGATCGTTGATGGTCTCAATGCGATTGAGGGTGTGAGTTGTATCAAACCCCTCGGTGCGTTCTACGTCTTCCCGAATGTTTCACGACTACCCCTTTCCTGCCAAGATCTATCGGACTACCTGCTTGAAGACGCAGGCGTTGCCGTCCTACCCGGTACTGCGTTTGGTAAATATGGCGATGGCTACTTAAGGCTATCGTATGCAAATTCCCTAGAGAATATCCAAGAAGCCTTAGCCCGGATGGATTCGGCAATTTCAAGGATTCGGTAATTCCCCTTAATTTCCGAAGCAAGATTTAATGCCCAATAAAGCGACCGCTCGTGTTCCAGCGAGCACCACAAACTTAGGTCCGGGTTTTGATGTCCTTGGGCTTGCTTTGCAACTCTATAGCACGATATCGCTTGAAGAGATTGACAAGAGAACGGAGATTGAGGTCACCGGTGTCGATATAGATAAGATCTCGAAAGACAAAAATAATATCGCTTACCGAGCCGCACAGTTGGTTTTCGACAAGTGCGGGCATAAGCCAAAAGGGCTGCGATTGGTTTTAAGCAATAGCATTCCAGCAATTCGCGGATTGGGCGGCAGTGGAACGGCAATTCTCGGTGGCTTGCTGACAGCCAATGCCCTATGCAATGCCCCTTTCTCCCGCACGGAATTGCTCGATTTTGCCACTGAGTTTGAAGGACATCCGGATAATGTTGCTGCATCGCTGCTTGGTGGTTTGGTCATATCTATGATGCAGGGTAGCCATGTCCATTCAATCCAGTTGGATTGCGATTCGGATCTGCGAGTGGTGGTGGCGATTCCTGATTTTTCGTTGTCAACCAAAGCGGCCCGTGGCGTTCTGCCCCAAACGGTCGATTTTGCTGATGCAATCCACAATGTGAGTCGTTCGTCTATGCTAGTAGCAGCCATTGCAACGGGTAAATTAGAGATGTTATCGCTTGCCATGGCGGACCGACTCCATCAACCGTACCGAACCTCCCTCATCCCTGGGTTTGATGATGTTGCCGAATCTGCGATGCTTGCAGGCGCGTTAAGTGTTGCCCTAAGTGGCGCAGGTCCCAGCATTGCGGCCTACTGTACAACATCAACTGATGAAGTCGGCTCGGCCATGAGCCAGGCCTTCAGACGAAATAAGATTTCTTGCGATATCAAGGTGTTACCCATCGATTCCACCGGGGCAACCGTGCAGGTGAATGGACTGTAACCGCCTGAGATCTGTTTTCTATATTTCTTACGAATCCACCGATTTTCCCCTCCCACTTTCTAGTTTTCTGTTTCGTTCACTATTTACTATACGTTGTAAGAAGTGCAGGAGCGAAGAAATAATGAACACAGACACCGCGACAATCTCTGCGAAGGGTGGTAAGGGTGGAAACGGCTGCATCAGCTTTCGCCGCGAAAAATTTGTGCCACGCGGTGGTCCTAATGGCGGCGACGGGGGACACGGCGGAAGCGTTATTTTGGAAGTTGCTGAGGGAATAAGTACGCTCATCGATTACCGGTATAACCCCCATCAAGTTGCGGAAAATGGTCAACACGGCATGGGCAAATTGATGCATGGGGCGGACGCTGAAGATAGGGTCGTCAAAGTACCAGCGGGTACGATTGTGCGAGTGCCGGAAACAGAGGAAATCCTCGTTGATTTGAAAACGGTGGGACAGCGTGCAGTTATCGCACGCGGTGGGATTGGCGGGAAAGGCAATGCGCGGTTCAAGAGCAGTACGTTCCAAACCCCTCGTGTCGCCGAAAAGGGCGAACCCGGGGAAGAACGTAACGTCACGCTAGAGGTCAAGTTAATTGCAGACGTTGGCTTAGTCGGGTATCCGAACGGCGGCAAATCGACACTGCTCGCACGAACCTCCGCGGCAAAGCCAAAAATTGCAGACTATCCGTTTACAACGCTGACTCCCAACCTAGGGGTTGTGCGAATTGATCCTGAACATAACTTCTTGCTCGCAGATATTCCCGGTCTTATTGAGGGGGCGCACAAAGGGGCAGGATTGGGCCATGACTTTCTGCGCCACATAGAACGCACGAAGATGCTCCTTCACATCATCGACGCTGCCGCTGTCGATGGACGAGATCCAATCGCCGACTACGAACAAATCAACATGGAGCTCGAACGATACAATCCTCGCCTGATTCGCCTTCCACAGTTAATTGTCCTGAATAAAATTGACCTTTCTGACGCACAGACCAATTTGCAGCGAGTCAAAGATTATTTCGGAAAACGGCGCGTCTTTCCGGTCTCTGCGGTTACCGGCGAGGGGATAGACCGGCTTATTAGAGCAACATATCAACTCCTCCAGCGGATAAATGAACGGATTCATGAACGCCAAGAAACTACCGAACCTCAACCGACCTTCCACCTCCCCAAACCTAACGAACGATTTGAACTTATCGCGCGGACAGGTCGTTTTATTGTGCGTGGCGAAGAACCTCGTCGAGCCGTTCTCATGACCGACATGGAAAATGATCAGGCACTGGTTCTTCTCCATCGAAAACTAAAAAAAATGGGCGTCCTGAATGCGCTTATCAAAGCTGGTATCACGGACGGTGATACCGTCCAAGTCGATTCCTTCGAGTTTACTTATACCACTAATGAAATCAACACAAATTGAAC
Organism: Candidatus Poribacteria bacterium; assembly: GCA_965208425.1. Taxonomy (GTDB): domain Bacteria; phylum Poribacteria; class WGA-4E; order WGA-4E; family PCPOR2b; genus PCPOR2b. Next base: position 3,578,969 of record OZ242335.1, read on the forward strand.
CCCGTCAACTGTTGGCGCGCGCTCGACGCGTCGTGGTGAAAGTTGGCAGCACAACCGTCTCAAAGAACTTTGACCTTAATCCCGAGCGATTGGATGCATTGGTACAAGATCTCGCCTCGGTGAAGCAAAAGGGTAAAGAGATTATTCTCGTCACCTCGGGTGCGATTGCTGCGGGTACTGGAAGATTGGGACTCACACAACGTCCCCAAACGCTCCCCGGACTGCAGGCGGCAGCGTCAGTGGGACAGACCCGCCTGATGCACGCCTATGAACAGCGATTTTCAGATTACAACCAAATTACGGGGACGATGCTTCTGACGCAGGATGACTTCAATTTCCGCGAACGTTATACACATATGAGCAATACGCTACGCGCTCTGCTGCGACTTGGTGTGCTTCCGATCATCAACGAAAATGATACGGTCGCAGTAGAGGAAATCAAGGTCGGCGACAATGATACGCTCGCAGCCTATGTGACCAATCTTGCGGAGGCGGATTTGCTGATTATCTTGTCGGATCAGGATGGATTTTATACCGCAGATCCTCGCAAGGATCCCGACGCAAAATTAATCAGTTTCGTCTATGACGTTACTGATGAACTCAAACGGTCAGCAGGCAACGCTGGTAGCCAGAGTGGCACCGGCGGTATGACTACGAAACTACACGCTGCTGAAATTGTGACTGGATCGGGTGAGATGATGGTACTTGCGAATGGCTCCGAGTTCCAAGTTGTCAACCGCATACTAGCGGGGGAAAAGATCGGAACGTTATTCCTCCCACAGGAGCGGATGTCAGGACGAAAGCGGTGGATTGCCTATTCGCGCCCACCAAAAGGACATCTATACGTGGACGGAGGGGCACGTCGTGCGTTGGTTCATCAAGGTAGAAGTCTTTTACCGTCCGGGATTCGGCGGGTAGAAGGAAACTTTAACCATGGGGACACCGTCTCCTGCCGAGATGAAGATGGTATTGAACTTGCCAGAGGATTGGTTAATTATAATACCCACGAATTGAAACAGATTATGGGCAAACAGACAACCGAAATTGAAAAGTTACTCGGCTACTACTCTTATAACGAAGTGATCCATCGGGATAATTTGGTTGTGATGCACAGAATAGAAACGTGAGAAGCATATGGTGCTTAATCTAAAGTATCCAACAATTGAACCGGAACGAGCCGCCCAAAATCTCGTGCGTTTCCGTGTCACTTTCCGAAGGCTGGAGGCGTGTTCAAACAAAAAACGGGCTTCAAAGATATAATCTCTGAAACCCGCTAGCGATTTTAGTATCTCAATCTGAATTCGGAATATCCATCTAATTCAATTTATCGAGCTCACTTAACACCTGATTCACGGCAAGGGTGTTGTCCGGTGGCGCATCTTCGACATGCTTGAAGACGATATTGCCTTCCGCATCAATGATGATAACGCCGCGGTTCGTGATGCCGACCTCTTCAAGTGCCATCCCGAACTGTTTCGACACCTCAAGATTCATGTCGGCAAGGAGCGGGAATTTAACGCCACCAAGATGCTCACTCCACGCTTTATGTGCAAAAGCCGAGTCGCGGTTTATCGCGACGATGTCAGCGTTTTTCGCGCGGATCTCATCGACCTTTTCATTGAAATCAGGAATCTGTTCGGAGCAAACCGGCGAGAAATCGAGCGGATAGAATATCACCACTAGATTCTTCCCTTTGAAGTTATCCAAAGAAACCTCTGTATCCTCGGAACCGAGAGTGCCTGTAAGTGTAAAATCAGGTGCAGCACTTCCTACATCTGCCATAAAAGTAAACCTCCTCCAAAAAATTGTGTCGTAATTCAATAGTTGAAACAGTTATATTTGCATCGCAAAGTCTATCACAAATTTATGGAAGTGTCAAGTGGAGAGTCAGGCAATAAATACTTGAACCTTTGCAACACAGGAGTAGGAAAAATAGATCGTTTGAGGGTCATTTTTTTTGTGTCCAGCCTCTGTCCACAAACCACCGCCGCCATCGCTGCCACATCAATTCGCGCTTGAGCACTTTTACATGGATTCGATGAACAAATAACCGTTTGCCTTCCAACTCAAGCACAGGGATTAGCTCTTTATATTTTGTAAACAATCCCAAGTTCGCTGTGATGTCGACTTCTTCAATCTGGATAGGCAACTGTGCTGCGAGTGATTCAAGTGATTCCTTCGCTTCATCGCAAAGAGGGCAATCCGCTTTCGTATAGAACTGGAGTTTGATTCTGTCCATAGATTGAGTCCCTCAAGTTTTATGGCTGTGCATTGAAGTCATCGAGCGATGGGCAGATAAGCAGGTAACCATACGCATCTGTATTTTCGCAGAAGTACGTATCAGTGTCAAATCCTTTTTAGCGTCATTCTGGCTTGACATGGGGGTTGCCATACAGTATAATCATGGCTTTCAAACTTTTTGGGAGACCTATCATGAATCTTGTTTCGCTAAAAAACTGGTCGACAGAAGACGTGATTGCGGTTGTCGAAGGCAGCATTGCAATTAAAAACAACCCAGAACAGTATGCGAATACTACGAATCGGCACAGCCTCGCCATGCTTTTCCAGAAAACCTCAACCCGCACTCGCTGCGCGGGGGAAGTCGGTATGACTCAATTGGGTGGTCATGCAGTTTATCTGGATTGGCGTACCACCAATTTTGCGCTTGCAGATTTACGCGATGAAATTCGCGTGCTATCAGCGTACTCAGACCTTATACTCGCTCGTTTTCTGAAACACGCAGATATCGTGAAAGCAGCCGAGAGCGCAACGGTGCCAGTCATCAACGGGTGCTGTGACCGTTACCATCCGACACAAGCACTCGGTGACTTGATGACCATACAAGAAAAATTCGGATACATCGAAGGGATTAAGCTCACTTATGTCGGCGTGCACAATAACGTATGTAATTCGTTGATTACGGCTGGGCTAAAGACAGGTATGGAAGTAACTGTCGTTGCACCGGAGATGAATCCCGCAGCCGTCGATGAGGAGCTCTATGAGGCAGCGCGTAAAGCGGGCACCTATAAGGCATCAGATCAACTCCAGCAAGCGATTGCAAGCAGCGATGTTGTTTATACGGACACATGGGTCGATATGGAGTTTTTCACAGATCCAGCGTTTAAGGAAGAAAAGGAACGACGCATTGAAACCCTTTCACCCTATCAGTTAAACGCTGAGTTACTCGCGGGGCAGGATGTTCTAGTTATGCACTGTTTGCCCGCTCACCGGGGTTATGAGATTTCCGGTGAAATTGTTGAGGACCCGAGATCAATTATGTTTCATCAATCAGAAAACCGACTTCACAGTATGAAAGGATTAATCCTGAAACTGTTAGGATCATTATGAGTTATTTTACTCACCTCGAATGCAGCCGTTGCGCCCAAACCTACGACTCCAACGTTCCCCACAACTTGTGCACGGAGTGTGGGAAGCCGCTATTTCCGCGTTATGCGTTGGATAAGATTGCTCAAACTTGGGATAAATCTTCCCTATCGGGACGTGAACCATCTATGTGGCGGTATGCTGAACTCCTTCCTGTGACCGATGCACAGCACATCGTTTCCCTCAATGAGTCAATGACCCCGCTCTTGGCAACCGAGCGACTCGCTGCCTTCTTAGGACTCGAAGCATTGTGGGTAAAGGATGAATCTCGTTTGCCCACCGGCAGCTTTAAGGCACGTGGATTGGCAATGGCAGTTTCCAAAGCCAAAGAACTCGGATTGACCAAACTCGCGATCCCCTCCGCCGGTAACGCGGCGACCGCCCTCTCCGCTTACGCAGCCCAAGCGGGGATGGAGGCACATATCTTCATGCCTCAAGATGTCCCTCCGTTTAACCGCAACACCTGTCAACTAGCGGGTGCCAATGTTACGCTTATTAACGGCCTGATTACAGATGCAGGAAAAATCGTGGCTGAACGTAAGGAAGATGAAGGTTGGTTTGACGTTTCAACGCTCAAAGAACCGTATCGTGTTGAGGGAAAAAAAACGATGGGCTTTGAGATTGCAGAACAGTTTAATTGGGAACTTCCCGATGTCATCGTCTACCCGACGGGAGGAGGCACAGGGATTGTAGGGATGTGGAAAGTATTTCAGGAGTTGGAAGCCATTGGGTGGATTGATGGGAAACGTCCGCGCATGATCTCTGTACAATCGACGGGTTGTGCTCCAATCGTCAAGGCCTGGCAGGCTGGCGCAACGGAAGCCGAACCGTGGTCAAACGCACATACAGCCGCCGCCGGCTTGCGGGTGCCACAGGCTGTCGGCGATTTTTTGATCCTCGACGCTATTTACCAGAGCAATGGTGCTGCAGTTGCCGTCACCGATGACGAAATACAGGAGGCAATGACAACTCTGGCAACACATGAAGGCATTTTAGCTTGTCTTGAAGGTGCGGCAACAGTTGCGGGGCTTTCTAAACTAGTGGAAGCTGGAGAAATTCAGCCCGAAAACAGGGTGGTGCTGTTCAATACGGGTGGATATCAGGCGTAAATTCTGCTGTTGACTTTTCAAAAGTGTAAACTTGTAGATAGATTTATGCTATAATTTAGATAAGAGAAAGAATACAGGCAAGCTATATCTATTTGTGATATACTTTGCTTACTATCTGAAGATGTTCCCGTTATTAGCAGATGGCTTTATTCATCCTTGCATGAAAGCTGCGACTTTTTTGGATTCCGTAAAAACTATGAACGAAACAAACCCAATTCTTGAAATTACCAAGCTAACCAAGCATTTTGGTGGTGTGACCGCCGTATCAGATGTCGATATATCTGTGGAGGATGGGCAGATTGCCAGCCTCATTGGCCCCAACGGCGCAGGAAAAACAACACTTTTTAATTGTGTCACCGGGTTAGAGCCTCCAACCGAAGGAAGTGTCAAGTTTCAAAATCAAGACATTGTTAGCTTCCGGCCGGATCAGATTGCTGAAATAGGTATGGCGCGGACATTTCAAAACATCCGCCTGTTTTCTGAACTGACGGTCTTGGATAATGTGAAAATTGGCAGGCACTCCCAATCAAAAAGCCGCCTCTGGAGTTCAATTGTCCGTAACCAAAAGCAGCGTCAAGAGGAATCACACATCACGTCGCAGGCGTTTCAACAACTCAGTTTCGTTGGGCTGGAGGCGGTTCGGGATCAACCCGCAGGGAATCTTTCTTATGGAGATCAGCGGCGCGTTGAAATTGCGCGGGCGTTAGCGATGGCACCTGCGCTGCTTCTTTTGGACGAACCTGCAGCGGGCATGAACCCACAAGAAACACAACGGTTAATAGAGCTCATCCATGCAATCCGTGACAAAGGAATCACGATTCTGCTGATTGAACATGACATGAAAATGGTCATGCAGATTTCGGATTGGGTTACTGTAATCGCTCAGGGAGAAAAGATTAGCGCCGGTGAACCTGAAGCAGTTCAAAATGATGAGCGCGTAATCAAAGCTTACCTTGGGGAATCATACGATGCTCAAACTTAACGAGATTCATACCTACTATGGCAATATTCGCGCGATTAGGGGTGTCTCACTCTACGTTGAAGACGGAGAAATGGTCTGTCTGATTGGAGCAAATGGCGCGGGCAAATCAACGACGTTGATGACGATATCAGGCATCCATCACCCGGTGCAAGGTACAGTCACCTTCGAGGGAGAAGATTTGACCGAAACCTCAGCAGAAAAGCGCGTCCAATTGGGAATTTCGCAGGTGCCCGAGGGGAGACTAATTTTTCCTGAAATGACAGTGTTAGAGAATCTTGAACTTGGTGCATTCCTGCGCAAGGATACCCCCGGCATCAGAGAAGATCTTGATCGAGTTTTCGATCTTTTTCCGGTTTTGCGTGAACGAAGAGGGCAGCAGGGCGGCACATTAAGCGGTGGTGAACAGCAAATGCTAGCTATCGGTCGTGCGCTCATGTCACATCCCCGTGTCCTCTTGCTTGATGAACCTTCGCTTGGACTTGCGCCAATTCTGGTCGAGCAAATTTTCGAGATAATTCAAGAAATCAATAAACAGGGAACTACTATCCTGCTTGTCGAGCAGAACGCGTATCTTGCCCTACAGCTCACCCATCGTGGCTACGTTATGGAAACTGGGGAAATAACTATTGAAGGCACATCAGCGGAACTTCTCAACGATGTGCGAGTCCGGCAGGCGTATCTGGGGGAATAGCAACAAGATGGGAAGGCTCAATTTCGGGTGTGAGTGTTGGGTTTCACTTTTGCGATTAAAAACGTCGTAGCAAGAAGCAGAAACGTGGCTGTCTTTGATAGTGAGCCGTTCTCAACCGTTCAACCCAACCTACAATACTTCGCAGGTTGATGGCAGCTGGGGACATTCAATCCGAAAACAGGGTGGTGTTATTCAACATAGGTGGGTATCAGGTGTGAAGGTGCCTTTTGCTTGTAACAACCTGCTGAACACCCACTTCTCTCTCAACAGGCTGTGGTTTGGTGTCGTTCATATCTTCTAAGACAAAGGCACCTACAGCGATCCCGAGAGCAACAGCGCAGCAGATATGCTGCCACTTCCCTTTTAAGACCTCAGCGAATATCAAAATCGCCCCTAATGCCATGGTCCCTATGCCCGTATAGATATCCCCATCTATCAAAGAATACACTCCGATAGCAATAACAAGGACTGAGCATACAAGCACAAATCGTCTCTTGTTTCCTGTGATTTTTTCGACAACATGTAGCAAGACGATTAGTAATAGAAGCCCGATACCCATTAACCCTGTGATAATAGCACCCTCGGTGAACCCCATTCGCCAAAAAGACAGTGCAAGGAAAAAAGCCATTACTGCCGGTGCGTATTGCAGGATCCGCCCAAGATGACGAACGCTATCTTTTTCTAGGAATTTCATGGAGTTTTGCCTCGGCCTTTCTTTAATTCGGAACCACGACACAAGCGTTCTTTTTTCCCTTTCGACTTCAACACCTGTGATCCACGGGGGTTTTGAGGGATTTAATTATTTTTATCCTCAAGCCGTGTCCAACCCCGTCCGGGATGGAATGCTCCCGCTCCTTGAAAACGCTCTCGGATTTTACGGAATTCCTCCGGGCTACGCACCTCCTGCTCCGGTTGATCGGGATTTTGTATCACAAAATCGGCTTCTGGTGGGTAACATGCCATCGTAACGGTTTCTCGTTCCGGTGTATACGATTCCGGGCCTTCATCTGTGTTGTTCGGGGCTTCAGCACTTTGGTAACGCAGATCTACACTCCAGCGCACCTGTTCGCTGTGATTTTCAAACGAGGCGTGCGGCGTTAGGTTAGTCAAGAACAGTACATCCCCCGCCTTCATCTCCACCGGAATCGGTCCCATGTCCGGGAATTCATCGGTGGGTATTTCGAGATATCCGCCATGCCCCCCAGTATAATGTCGATAAACGCCCCGCCGATGTACCTTGGGCATCACGTAAAGACAACCGTTATTCCGATTGGAATCAACCAAAGGAATCCAGCAAGTGACAAGGAGATGCTTATCACAGTGGGGGAGGAAATAACCGGAATCTTGATGCCACGGCACTTCGCCGCGTTCCCATTCCGGCAGTTTTGGGCGGATACGGTATGCTGAAGCGCCGATAATCGTGGGACCGATAAGGCTTTCAACGCAGGACAGCAAGGGAGGGTGGGTTAGCATACCGAACATTGATGCCCCACTAAACCCACCGCCGCCTGATCCCATGACACCTTTGGTAATCTCGATCGCAGCGTCGAGGTTGGATCTTCTGATACGTCCCAGACGGTTGCCGAAAGGTTCATCGGGATAGCTGTCTTCCAAAATTCCTTCAGATTGCAGACGTGTTGCCTCTTCCTCCACAATGTTGCTGAGCGCATCTTGGATAGGTTTTAGGGCATTCGTCGAAAAGACAGCGGGTTTCACCACATATCCCTCTTCATTAAACTGTTTCAATTCCGTACTGGTGAGGCTCATCAATATATCCTCCAAGGCTAATTATAGTAGATTTTAGAATTAATGAGATACTCCAAATTGGTAGGCGCTGTTTCCAACTGCGCCGTTTCAACCTACCACGGCACCTATGCGGTGCAGTTAGGAAACCGAAACTACCGGGATCGAAAGTGTCTATTTATTTTTAGAAATCACTATAACAGGGCTTACGCAAATTTAGCACGCGGCGTGAGATTTTTTTATTTTTAACCCCCTAAATCCCCCTTATCAGGGGGACTTATGAACCAACTACGTAAGTCCTATATAAATCTCTTTTTAGTGATTTTCTATAATTGCTCAAAATTAGCGATAGATGGTTATGGATGTGTCTAGTGTACCAAAATCAAAATAAAAAAGGCAAGTAGGAAAAACATGAGTAGAAAAAAGACGTGGGATGTCGTTGTTGTGCGGGATGTTGTGGTTCCCATGCGAGACGGCGTGAATTTGGTCGCAGATCTGTACTTCCCTGCGGCAGATGGTCGCCCGTTGGAGGGCAAACTGCCTGCTGTTCTACAACGAACCCCCTACCAGAAGGAAAGTTACGAGAACATGGGGAGTTTCTTCGCGAAGCACGGTTACCTATCGGTGGTGCAGGACTGTCGAGGTCGCTTCAAATCCGGGGGTGATTTTTTCCCATTTCGAGATGAGCCACAAGATGGCTATGACACGATAGTGTGGCTTGCAGATCATCCCTCCTGCAACGGAAAGGTGGGTATGTATGGGTGTTCGCACATGGCTTGGGTACAGTTTCATGCAGCGACCCAGAACCCGCCGGGGTTAGCCACAATAATTCCGTATGAGGGTCCCATCAATGCGTACCACTACAGTATGCGCGTGGGTGGTGCGCTGCATCTAGGACTTTTGAAGTGGATTCTCGAAACGGCGATAACTAGCCAAGAAGCGCAACAGAATCCAGCTATCGCTGAAGCGGTTCGGACGATGAGTTCAGGTCAGAACTTTCTGAATTGGGCTTCCCGAATCCCATGGAAACGGGGACAGACCCCGCTCAGTATTGTGCCCAAATATGAGGATGCTGCGTTTCAACTTTACTTTGAAAACTACGACTACACGGACTTTTGGCGGCAACCAGGCTTTGCAATGGACGAGTATTTTGAATCCTTTCCTGAGATACCCATCCTATGGGTTGTCGGGTGGTATGATTGGTATCCGCGCACCATCATCGACGGTTACCAGAAAATGGTGAAACTGCAGCGAGAAAACCAATATCTCCTTGTTGGTCCTTGGACGCATAACAATTTCAATTCGTTGTGTGGGGACGTGAATTTTGGGACAGCGGGGACCATTCACAACTATGACGATTTCTTGAACCTGGAACTTGAGTGGTTTGATCGATGGCTCAAGGACGATGAGAACGCGAACATAGGAACGCCGGTCAAGGTGTTTACGTTGGGCGGCGGTGGCGGGAAACGCGACAACACCGGAAGGCTGCAGCACAGCGGAGAATGGCATTACGGCGACATTTGGCCCCCCAAAGGCATCCAACCAACACCATTCTATCTACACCCAGATAGTCTGCTATCGCGAGAGAAACCGAGTCAGGAAAGTACAGGGACGACTTATACCTATGATCCACGGAATACGGTTTCGAGTAATGGCCGTTGTATCATTCCCTACGGTCCCGCCGCCGAGGGAGGATTCTCTGGGATGGGACCACGTGATCAGATTGATTTGGAAACCTTGCCGGGGCACGGCATTCCGGGTATGCCCATTGCTTCCCGTCGAGATGTATTGGTCTTCCAGACTCAGCCGCTAACTGAAAAGGTCAGAATCGCTGGAAATATAAAGGTAATCTTGTGGGTATCATCAGATTCACCCGATACAGACTTTTTCGTGAAGTTGATCGACCTTTATCCCCCAAGCCCCGATTACCCAACGGGTTACGCCTTTCCGGTATCGGAAGGTATCCTTCGTGCACGTTATCGAGAAGGGTGGGAAACATCGAAACCGATGGAGCCGGGGAAGGTATATCAGATTGAGATTCTACTTGAGCCATCTGCCAACCTGTTTGCAGTGAATCACCGGATTCGTATCGACATTTGTAGCAGCAATTTCCCAAATTTTGATATCAATCGCAATACCGGCGATCCGAATGATAGACGATGGCGTCTTGCCGAAAACACTGTCCATCATGGGAAGGATCATGCTTCCTGTATTGTACTGCCCATATACCCATTGGGCTCCTAAGCTTCGGAACAGAGAACAAGCGCACCTGTGTAGGCGTGTGCGAAATTTCGATTGCCAATGGGAGCAAATTCAGCATTTCCGAAGAAACCGATAATCGGCAGATCTGGGAATTTTTCCCTGATAGTCTGAATATCGTGATTTTCCTTACCGTATAACCCTGAACCCCTGCCTAGGCAATTGAAGTAAAGCCCGAAAGCGGGTGGATGTGCCTGTGCCTTTTCATGCAGTCGATCGACGATGGCATGAATATCTTCGGACGCAGCAAAAGGATTTCGCAAATGGAACTGTACAATCTGTCCTGTTTCGATTCTTTCGGCAACCCCGACCGCGGAGTTTTGCGGATCGATGCCCGTGATGTTACGAATTAGGTAGTCGCCCGGCTTCGGTGATCGATTTGACTTATCCATCGCGATACCTATGAAAATCATCCTGCCTGAACGCTGTATATCTTCCTCGGTCAGCAGTGCAAGTGACTCCTGTAATACCTCTACGGCCTCCCTGCCATCCAACTCTAGGATTAGGTTGTCCTCTGCACGAGTAATTTCAACAGCACTCCCAATCGGTTGACACCCTTGTGCAACGCCAATCTCGGTGTGGAAATTCCCTGTCAACAGTACACCTGCGACGCTCGATTCTGTAATCGCTGTGCCACACCATTGGTGCATTTGACCAGCCATCGGATCTCCAGAGGCAGCTCCTCCAACGATGGGAAGTGTATCTCCACTTCCGCCGATCTGTTGGACCAACTCAGCAGGTTGGACACACCGCACATCCGGCAAAACGACCAAGAGTGAATTCTCACGGAGTTCTGGCTGTATTTGGTTGCGTATCGCCGTGCCTACGGGAGCTGCTGCGTCTTCGGATACGCAGAAGGAAAGAGCAGACAACTGATCTGAACGTAATACAAGGACAGCAACGACGGACTTTCCCTCAAACTCACCGTCCGATGTAAGGACACCCATCCCGCTACAACCGATTAGATGCTCGCACCCCGATATATTCTGTACTTCCTCGCACAATAGTGCGTACTCACTTTGATAGTCCGCCGTAGCGAAAACAAACGCGAGGTCTGCTTTTGCCAATTTTGCCTTGCCCATTGCCATTGTGGTCGCTTGTTCAGCGGCTTCAGACCCTGAAGCACTGTGGCTATGACCAACACCAGCACGTATCATTGGTGTCACCTTGCCTTTCTTTGACGTACCCCCAAAGCTGAAGCATTGGGATTCTTATCCGCTATGTTAGCCGGATTTACATAGGTGTGGATTGAACCTGACACCTATCGGGGACGCCATCGCCCCAACTACGGGACTCAATAGGAATCCCGATACTTTGTTCCAGAGGTTAATAGCACCAACGCCGTCTCGGTGATATTCAAAGCCACAATGGTTGCAGTGATAGTTCCGGTTAGTGGGCTTCTTTCGATTCCCACACCGTGGGCAGGTCTGTGAGGTATATGCCTCTGATACAAACTTGACTTTGAGTCCTGCCAATTCTGCTTTGTAGCATATCATGAATTGGAGACGGGCAAACGCCCATTGGTGAACCTTCTGGTTAGACTTCTTACTAAACTTCGCTCGTTGACGGATACCTTTGAGTTTTCCTATCACTATCGTATCTGCCTTCGCCTTTAAGCAGTCAGATATAAATCGACTCGTGATTTTATGTTCGGCGTCCTTGAGTTGAGCAGTCAACTTGGCTAGTATCTTGATTTTGATGCGTTTCAACCGATACCAGCGATTACTTCGTTCGATACACCTATCCATTTTGGATTGGATATGTGCCTTGAACTTGTTGATATATTGCCTGATAGCACGTACTGCCCGACCATTGTAGATTATCGTTTGTTCGCCGTCATGAGAGACTATCGGGTGAATCTCGCCCATGTCTATCGCAACCGCTTTGCCTGTTTCGTGTTTGGGTGGGGTGTGGACTTTGTAGACCAGTGAGAAATAGTAGCTCCCTCGTTGGAAATACATCTCCACATAGACCGGTTCTACTGTGGATTGAAGCGTGATAGCCGGGTTGCCTTTACCGTTGGATAATCTCAATACACCGTCTCTGAGTGAAATCGCACTCGACTTCCAACGCACCTTGAAAAAGTGGGGGGTACGCTTAGGAGGCTTTGCTTCAGGGGTGGACTTAACAGCCCGGAAATAGGACTTGAGAGAATCGAAGTAGCTCTCAATTATCGCTTGAATCGTCTGACTATGGAGATTGTACCCACGTAAGCGCATATACTTTTGGACAGCACCTTGAGATAGCCAAAACCCTTTTTTACGCTTGACCTTGCGAATTAGCGAAACCATCTTGGAGTAGACGCGGCCTGATTCACTGGCAAGTATATCCAATTCAGACGTTGGAGACACTTTGATTTTCTTGGTAGTGTACATAGGGAGAGGCTTTCCGTCTTTCGTCCTCTATACCGTAGAGTGTAGGGGACACCACCTTGCAGTGGTGCGGTATTCCCCTACCAAAAGACAAATCAACTATATCATATGTTGCCTACAAATTCAAGGAGGAACAGGGCTAAAGCATGGCTTATATAGGCTTCACCCCAACTGCTCCAAGCTAAGGATTTGGGCTTTATGGGTTAAAGCCGTTTTCGGTAACTCAGAATATGTAGATATCTTACTGACTACGATTATCCGCTATCATTACGCTCTATAACGTTGTAATTGCGTAGTAGATCACAGTTTCTCGTCTGTGATGACAAATTCCAACCGGTCGTGAGCCTTGCGCAGAGAAGCCTCGACATTTTCAGACGAGTTGCCCCTCGCAAAAATAAATCCAAGATACCTCGCGCCTTCCGGCAGAGGAACGACTTCCTTCCCAATAGGAATACTGATGGTAACCTCCTCAATGCCTGAAACCTGTTCCGCGTCAGTCTTGCCTCGTATCTCCCGCAAAATGCCGGCACGAGGAATAGGAATCATCATTACGCCAGCCGGCTGACGTTCACGTTGTAAAGAGTCGACTTCCATCCCGATAGCATGGCGGATAATGAGTTCTTCCAGCGAGATGCCTGTGCCAAAGCGCAGCGTGCGCGCACACAGTCCACCAATCGATCGAGCGGCGATTTCGATTATCCATGCGCCATCGTCATTGACGCGCAGTTCTGCATGGACAGGTCCTTCCCGCAAACCTAGCACTTCTGCTGTTCGCGCTGTACACGATATAATGTCGTTTTGAACATCGGCTGGCAAGCGGGATGGGGTGACGTAGAGTGATTCCTCGAAGAAGGGACCATCTAGTGGATCGGGTTTATCAAAAATCGCTAGTACCTTCAGTCTCCCTCGAATTAGGATACCCTCAAGAGCAACTTCTATCCCCGGCATAAAATCTTCAACAAGAATTTGCTGTGCTCTAGCATCTTTCCGTGATTTGACATCAACCGAACCTAAAATACTAACAATCCTCTGAAATGCACGCGTAAATTCGCCCGGATTGTTCGCGCGGATCACACCCCGACTCGCCGAAAGAGAAAGCGGCTTGAGGACACACGGGAAGTTTACATCACTCGCAACTTCTGCTGGATCCGCGTTGATTGAAACAAGTTCGAAGCGCGGAGAAGGGATACCTCCCATCGCAAGGACTTTTCGCATGCGATATTTGCTGCGAGTGGTACGAGCAGATTCCACAGAATTATGTGGTAGAGACAACGCCTTAGACACCATTGACGCCAAAATTGTCGTGTCGTCATCAACCCCCACAACTGCGTCAATAGGATGGTTTTGCGCAAATTCAACGATGTCCTCCGTTGCCTTCTCAGGTCTGCTGAAGTTAAGAACCAAGGACTTTCGAGGTGACAACTCAGACAACGTTTGCGGTTGATCTGATCCAATCGCAACCGCTACGTCTAGCTGTGATGCCGCTGAGAGAAATGCCTTGGCGCGATATGTTTTCGTGGGCAAGAGCAGAAGAATACGTTTTCTATTTGGGTTCATAGCGGATCTTCCAACTGGAGGCTAGTAGTTATTGAAAGTTCAGTTGAGAAATTATACAAGACCTATCCATCTAAAGCAATCGGAAAAAGACGCATAGAATGCAATTGCAATTCGCTACGTTCTGTGTTACACTATAAAAGTTTCGAGAGAAGTTTGCCAAATTCTTGAGAAGCAATCAATATGATGTTATCCACCAATGCTGATAAGTTGATAATGGAGGTTTCAACACCTAAAACCCACATCCACCTTTAAGGAGTGAAAAAAATGATGTACCGAAAGTTTTTGGGCATCTTTGCCCTTATCACGACCATCAGCATTCTGGCAGGGTGTGCACCAAAGCCGCAAATTGAAGTCTATATAGAACCAGTTACCGGCAGAAAACACACCCAAATCGATGAAGAAACAGGCTCTATCTCCGTCGAGAGGCATGACGTTCAGATTATACTTGAACCGCTTGATGAAGTGGAGTTATTTGAACTAACAGAAGATCCACGGATTAACCCATATCTTGGGATTGACCGATGGGGTAATGTCGAGCCGCTGTATACCGTTTTTGCTATTCACATCGAAAACGAATCCAATTCGCGGGTCATTGTTGATCCGACAGCGATTTTAGTAGATCTAAATGGTGAGCAGTCTGCCTCGCTTCCCTACGATTACTTCAAAGAACTTTATGAGAACGTGAGACCACGGACGGTTGCATTCTATGACTCTGGATATCGATACCGTTATCCCTACCCACGTTCCTACTATCGGAGTCCTTACCGTTACTATCACCACAATCCTTATAGCTATCTAGGCTATCGATCTCGTTATCGCGATCCTTATACACCATATCGGGTGTATGATTACTATCCTGATCCGGAGGCTGCCAATCACGAACGGATGATTGCGCGTGAGACGGTGTTCGATGGTGGACAACTATTCCTTGGTGCAAAACGCGAGGGACTCTTGGTGTTTGATAGACTTGACATCGGTGCAACAGATGTAAAGGTTATTTTGCCGGAAGTTCAGATTATCAGAAAGAAGGAAAAACGGTCGAAATCCGATTTTGTGTTTGATTTTCGACAGGTTGTCAATGTAAAAGAATGAGGTGTTTGACAAGGTTAGACAAAATCACCTAGATTGTCAGCAATGGACAGTTGATTGTGCTTTCATTGCTGACAATTTTTTGTCTCAAGATTAATCACTCAAGGAGATATATATGAAGAAAAACAGAGCACGTTCAGCCATTATGCTTGTCTTTTATGTCGCGGCATTTTCTATTATTATGGGCTTTGCACTTACCGGCTGTGAAACCAAGAATGAGATTAAAGTCGCTGTTGCGGGTCCCTTTACCGGTCCTATTGCTGCTTTCGGGGAGATGATTAAGCGTGGTGCTGAACTCAAGGCGAAAGAGATTAATGCCGCAGGTGGTGTTAATGGTAAAACGCTAACGCTTGTTTTTGAAGACGACACCGGCAAAGATAAAGAAGCGAGTTTAGTTGCAGAACGAATCGCCAGCAATCGACAGATTCTTGCAGTCGTTGGACACTTTAATAGTTCCTGCTCGCTAGCGGGTAAACCCATCTATAAACGTGCTGGTATTGTTGAACTCTCACCTGGCTCGACCAACGTCCGTGTTGCTGCGGGAAGCGAATGGACATTTAGAAATATCTACCGTGACGATTTTCAAGCTGCATTTGCAGCGAAGTATATCAAAAACGTATTAGGGGACATCCAAAAAGTTGCCATCTTTT
Organism: Candidatus Poribacteria bacterium; assembly: GCA_965208425.1. Classification (GTDB taxonomy): domain Bacteria; phylum Poribacteria; class WGA-4E; order WGA-4E; family PCPOR2b; genus PCPOR2b. The sequence goes on from OZ242335.1 coordinate 3,594,805, forward strand.
TTGATAATGATGACTATGGGCGCGGCCTTAAAGATAGCTTTGCTGCTGCCGCCAAAGAACTTGGACTGGAAATCGTTGGGATGGAAGCGTATGATCGGGATAACACGGACTTTAAAGCACAATTGACAAGCATTAAAGCGAAGGAGCCGGATCTGATTTTTCTCTCAGGATTGTACAGTCAGGCGGGGTTAATCACCTCACAAGCGCGTGAGGGAGGCATCACAGCACAACTCTTTGGTGCGGATGGTGTCGATTCCCCGGATTTCCTTGCAATTGCCGGCGATGCGGCCGAAGGCACGTACGTCACAACACCGTTTGTTTTTAGACTTGATGACCCCAAAGCTCAAAAGATGGCGATCGCATTTGAGGAAATGCATGGGGTTGCTCCCGACACTTGGGCGGCACTAACCTATGATGCGGTTGGCATGATTGTAGAAGCAATCGAAACAGGCGGTGAAAATCGAAAAGCCATTCGCGATCATTTAGCGTCAATTGATAGTCCTGAAAAAGGATATGACGGGATTACAGGTTTAACCTATTTTGATGAAAATGGAGATTGCACTAAGCCGGCTTATGTCAAGATTGTCAGAGATGGTCAATTCGTTCCTGCTGCGGAGCAGATGCTTGATATAGAGTAACGTGCAAAGCGGTGTCTCACGTAGCTGCTGTGAAAACTTTTTCTGTGTTTTGATGACTCCCTCGTTGACATATTACATTTCACACATAACGTCGCAGGAGCTTTGAATTTTCATATGGCTCAATTTCTGGAACAAATTATTAACGGACTTGTCCTTGGTGGCATCTACGCCCTGATTGCTGTGGGTTACACGATGGTCTACGGCATCATCCAGCTCATCAATTTTGCGCACGGCGAGATTTTTATGTTCGGTGCGTATTTTGCTTTCTTATGTGTCACGACGTTCGGACTTTCATTTTGGGTCGCCCTACCACTCAGTATGACTCTGTGCGCCGCGATGGGGATGCTGATCGACTTTGTCGCCTATCGACCGCTCCGTAACGCGCCACGTCTCTCCGCGCTGATTACCGCCATCGGCATGTCTCTGGTGCTGCAAAATCTTGCTCGATTGATTTGGGGGGCAAGATGGCGGAAATTTCCCGTCGAAGCAACACCTACTGTCTTGACGGGAAATGCTATCCCCTTACCCGGTGGAGCACAAGTTTCATTCCTAGATGTCTTTATTATTTTGCTCGCAGTGGGCTTGATGATTGGCTTAAATCGGCTAATTCACTTAACGAAAATTGGAAAAGCGATGCGGGCTTGCGCTCAGAATAGAGACGCAGCGAGCTTAATGGGTATTGATACCAACCGCGTGATCACAGTAACCTTTGCAATTGGATCCGCGCTAGGAGCCGTTGCCGGCGTCATGGTTGGGCTGCGTGAGGTTACGGAGCCGACGATGGGATATTACAAGGGAGTTGCAGCATTTGCCGCTGCTGTGCTTGGAGGAATTGGTAATGTTACCGGTGCAATGCTCGGCGGTGTGGTCCTCGGCGTTGCTGAAGCCCTCGGGGCTGGCTACATATCCTCTGAGTACCGCCTTGCGATTGCTTATATCATTATGATTCTCGTTATTATCTTTCGACCCTCTGGATTGCTGGGAAAATCAACAGCCACACGAGCTTAATCCGATAAACCAACATGCCGAAAAAGCTATTCGCTCCTAAAACTATTATCCTTCTTGCAGCGGTGTGTCTATTTCCGCTGATAGCCTACGGATCAGACCGTATTGTCGATCTGTTATATGAACGTGGGATCGCTCTATCGCTACCAAGCGGAGACTACCTCCTCCGCGTCGTCGTGATGGCTTGCCTTTATATGCTGCTGGCTTTAGGGCTCAACATTGTGCCGGGATTCACAGGATTGCTTGACTTGGGATATGTAGGATTTTACCTCGTCGGCGGGTATACGGCAGGGTTGTTGATGGCGAGGCTTGGTTGGAGTTACTGGATTGCGCTGCCACTTGCTGCAATTCACGGCGCACTCTGGGGTTTATTACGTGGTGCTCCTACCTTGCGTCTAACAGGAGATTATTTTGCCATCGTGACCTTTGGGTTCTCGGAACTTCTTTTTAGAGTTGTAAAAAATGAGGAGTGGCTCATCGGTGGTCCCAACGGATTTGTCAATGATATTCCACCACCTTCCCTGTTTGGATATGAACTCTACGCTTACTGGCAGCAGTATTACCATATCCTGATTTTGTTGGCTCTTACAGTTATCGTTGTGTATCGATTACAGAATTCGCGTGTTGGGCGAGCGTGGGCAGCGATTCGAGAGGACGAACGGGCGGCAGAAAGCATGGGGATTAACCTCCGTGAATACAAATCCCTTGCCTTTGCTGTCAGCGCGGCGATTGGAGCCGTTGGCGGAGCATTCTTCGCACAATTTCAGGTCAATATTAGCGCAGGTGCGTTTGAATTCTGGGAATCGATATTCATCTTATGTATGGTCGTGCTCGGTGGAATGGGAACCATCAAGGGATCGGTTATCGGCGCTGGCATCCTAGGCATTTTAGGCGAACTTCTACGTCCATTCGGTGGAGCACGCTATCTGATCTTCGGGATCATTCTCATCCTCATGATGCGTTTCCGCCCAGCGGGATTACTATCACCCAAGGCACAAAACTAACCCCTAGATCAGCTCGCAGAATTGGAAAAGAGACTAGCCTGACAGTAGTGGCAACTGAACCGGCTGTCCTGTCTCATAGCACTGCAAGGCGGCAAAAGCAATCTCATGCGTTTTAATGGCGTCCTCCAGATTGCAGTGTGATTCTCGATCATTCAAGATACAGTTCACGAAATGATCCATCTGTCCTTGGAACGGATGGTGTGTGACATCGGCACTGTCTGGCAAGATAGCAGGAATCTCGACCCACCCGTTTTGTCCCGGATATTTATGTGACCAGATTCGATTGTCTTTGATCGATCCACGGTTGCCAAAGATTTCAAGTGGAAAGGTATAGGGCATGATGCATCCGTAATTCACGGAGACCTTTCCCAACACACCATTGGCAAACTTAACCAAACAGATCTCAAAATCGTCATATTCTAGCGGAGATCCCTCTTGCCATTGGGATGTGAAGTAGTCATACTCCTCCGAAACTCCTTTGCGGTAGCCCCCGGAATAAGCGAACACCTCGACGGGATCGGCAGCTTCGTACTCACCTTTGGCAGCAAACCAACGAAGCGAATCAGCAGCGTGGCAGCCTCCTGTGATCATCGCGCTTACACCTGTTGATTTTTTTCGGGCGTCCTCGTAGCCTGTCCACCAACTAGCGATATCATGCTGATAGTCTGTTTCCACAAAGTAAGGATCACCAATAGCGTTATCAGAAACCATTGCTTTGAGGGTCTCAAAAAGGGGATTCCAGCGTAAGACGAAACTGACGATTGTCTTCACCCCTGCTGATCGAACCGCATCGCGCATTGCTCTGATTTCATCAAGACTATTGGCGATCGGTTTTTCAATAACAATATGGGCCCCGCTCTCTGCTGCGGCAATCGTGTTTTCTGCATGTAAGTATTGGGGTGTACAAACAGAAACGATGTCTACACCATCATGCTTGAGGGCTTGCTCGTAGTTATCATAAAGCCCAATACCCTCTAATCCCGCCTCCGTTGCACGCGCTTGACAACTTGTTAATTTTCGGCTTGAGATTGCAACTACTTCCGTGTGCGGATTCGTTTCAAACGCTTTAATGTGTTGTGTCGATACCCAACCTGCTCCGTGTACCAACACGCCTAGTTTTCTTTCAGACATCCTGATCTCCCCTTCCGTCTTATAGTATTGATAACAGCATAAATCAATCTTTTAGTTAAGTCAACTCTTTTTAGGATCTGTTGTGGCAATCTTGGAAGTCCATGCCATGAGATGGCGCTTACCATACTTTCGCGTTGACACCGATCCGAGAATTCGTATAATCAAGCCCACATCGTAAAGTTGACTGTAAAAAAAGAAACAGCGAGGATACGAATTAACCTTGGCGAGGTTCATCAAATAACACACTTGAATGCAAGGAGAAAATGGATGCGCTATCCAGTGGATCAACAGCTAGCACAGGGAATAGATCACAACTTTGATGCCAATGTTTATACCCGTCTTGGAGTCAAACCGTTCATTAATGCCAATCTCCCTTTTACATTTTTGAGCGCGACGGTAGTGTGGCCAGAGGTGCGCCGTGCAATTGATGAGGCAGCGCATTATATGGTTGATGTGGTCGAACTACAACGGGCCGTGGGTAGACGGCTTTCGGAGATCTCCGGAGCGGAATCTGGCATGGTCTCCTCGGGTGCCGCCGGATCTATGGCGCTGGCAACAGCAGCATGTATCGCCGGGACCAATCCAGAGAAAATTTGGCAACTGCCAGACACCACCGGGCTTAAAGATCAGGTCATCATGTGGGGCGGACGTAGTATCTTTGACAGTGCATTGCGGCTAGTGGGAGGAAGACCGGTAGTGGTTAGGTCGTTGGACGCATTGCGTCGTTCCATTAACGATAAGACTGCCATGCTTTGTACGGGATATTCCGCCGACCCAGATCCTGTCGATCCACCCCCGCTAGCAGAGATGGTAGCGATATGTAAGCCTGCTGGTATACCTGTATTTGTGGACGCAGCCGGCGGTATTCCACCCATTGATAACATCCGACGTTATGCACGTATGGGCGTAGACCTATATGGGTTCAGTGGAGGTAAAGGGTTACGAGGACCGCAAGCTAGCGGCTTGTTGCTCGGGCAACAGGACCTTATTGAGGCAGCCCTTGCCAATGCCACCCCGGTTGAAGGTGCCGTGTGCCGTGCTATGAAGGTAGGAAAGGAAGAGATCATCGGTTGTATGGCAGCACTTGAAAAGTGGCTGACTATTGATCTTGATGCGTTGTATCGCGAACAGACAGAAACACTGAAGATAATCGCAGGACATGTGGAATCTGTACCAAGTGTTGAAACTAAGATTGAACTCCGTAACGGTAGTAACCGCTTCATGCAGTTGATTGTGGATTGGGATGAAGAGGCTTTTGGGCTTACTACAGATGAGTGTGGGCGCCAGTTGCGCGAAGGTAATCCGCCTATATCTGTGCTATGTAACTATAATCCTTATGTAACGAGAGTCCGCGAATTTTTTCCTCCGGCTGCTCCTGATGGAGGATCGGTCAAGCGGCAAAGTAGCCCACTGACAGTGTTCTCTCTCAGTCTTCAGCCCGGCGAAGAACGGATTGTCGGCACCCGACTTCGGGAGGTATTGTTGGCGGCATGCCCTAGGGCCTCGGCGCAGTAAAATGAGTGAATGGGAGCACTAGAACCTCAACAACTACAAGCATAGATCTGGATTTCATATTGAATCGGCAAGAGAGCTATTCGGAGATTAATGCTAACGGCGCCGAATCGTGAGGTTCAAGGGCAAAAATAGGAGAATGGCACAGAATGCAAGCATCCATTGCCACTCTTGGACGAGCGGTGCAAAACCAAATATCCGTTGCGTTGCTGGCAGATAGACTATAGCGAGATGCAGCGCAATGCACGCCAAAATAGTAAAACATAAGGGAAGATTTGCCCTTATCCTTTGAAAAACAGATTCCCAAAAAAGGCGATGACACTGAAAACTCGAAATCAACAATCCAAAAATCAATGTCGTACAGGCTGCCGTTTGTGCAGCGGCATGAGGGTTCTGCAGAGTCACATCTGTATTCACAGATGTAAGAATAAAACTAAAAATAGTCATCGATGCGATGACAATGCTCCGCAGAAGCATATCATAGAAATCGGCTTGTGATAGGAAGGGTGGAATCGTTTGTGGTCTACTATATCTAATGTCACCACGGACGCGATCGTATCCCAAACTCATCAGTGGTATCAAACTTACTAGTAGATGAACCCAGAACAGTTGAAGCAGGGTCAATGGCATGGGTAAGTCACGGAGCGCGGGAAAAAAGAAACCGAAATGCGGTAGCGCATATCCGATGATAAGCGTGAGAACCTGTGCAAGGCTGCAGGAGAGCAGCCAGCGCATTGAACTTCTCAAGTTGATATAAGATTCACGGACCTGACGCATGATATTTGTAATAGCTCCAAAACCATCCTTAAGTACCACACACCCTGCGCGGTGTTGTACAATATGAGAGGAGCGCGCAGCGGAAGCAAAACCGACATCTGCCATTCGCATCGCCCGCAAATCGAGTGGCGATTTTCCCCAGAATCCAACAGAATAACCGAGACGTTTTAGGTGTTGTACCAAATTCTGTTTTTGTTCAGGGGTAGGGCGGCAATATACAAGTAAGCGATTTACAATCGATTCATATTGCTCATCACTGAATTCAGCCAAGTCTTCTCGCGTAACGACACCGTGTTTACCTTGGACAATAGCTAGTTCTTTGGCGATATCTACAGCGGCATTCCTGTCTCTATCTGTTATTGTAACGATTTTTAGTCCTGCATCTAGACTGGACTGGATAACCTGCTTTGAATCAGGGTACCCTAGTTCCACGAAAGTGATAAAACCTAAAAAGGTCATGTTATGTTGCGTCTCTTCGAGTGGGGGTGGAGTGTTTGCGTTTCGATAGGCAACAGCGAAAGCTTGAGTTTTGCTATTTGATAGGTATTCAATTGCCTGATGTATCAACTGTTTCTGATCGAAACTCATGTAGTTAGCATTTCCACCAACCTGAATGCGATGGCAGGTTTGCAGAATTGCCTCTGCATCGCCGAACATCAGTTTTAGGAACTTTCCATCTTGGAGTGCAAAAACGACCGTTTTATATGGACGTTCTGATGTCTGAATCTGCTCATCAATCTTGGTAAAAGCTTCATTATAACGCTCCAAGTCAAATCCAATTCTTTCGGCAACTTGGTTTAGCGTAGCACTGATGCTTACGTCCGCTACAGTCGAAGATTCCTCCATACCACTCCTGTTTGTATCAGTGGCACAGCGGCTCGCAAGCAGAATTAACAGTGGAAATTCTCGTGGCACTTCTGAATCGGGTAACGCCATTGAAATTGTAGCATCATCAATCTCATCCGATATTTGCCCATCACGGGATTTCAACCAAGCTTCCCACGTCTCCCGATCGACGAGACTGTCATCGACAAAAACATGCGAAACAGCCACCTCCTCCGTCATAAAATTGCCTACTTCATCAACGCAGACCGCCGTAAGTTTGCTCAGTCTTTCCAGATTGACAAGATTGCGGATTGCGATTCCTTTCTGTAAAAGTGCATAAGCATGTTGGGTAAGGATAGCCCGACTTGTTAAGGCAATCCCTTCTGGAATTGCAGCGACGACAAAGCCAAAACCAAGAAACAGGAGTTCACTCCAATGGGCACTTTTATCTTGGAGTAGAAACGCTAGGCCTATTGCTACCACTCCTAAAATGACCCCAACAATGCGGAAATAATCGTAAAGGAGGCCCATCTGCACCTCCGCTTCGGCATCTAGGTCAACCATCGGGGGCGTACGTTTATTCGATCGGTTTATCTCCAACTGATCGCCGATTCCAACAACGATTGCCCGAGCTTCTCCTTCCAAGACATAGGTTCCGGCAAAGATCATGTTACTTTGCTTGTCAGGTGGCAGGTTTGGAGTGGAAATCTCTTCATCGGTTTTTTGCGTGTAGGCAGTCGTTCCAAACACCGACGCTTCATCAACCATCAAGGCATCAGCCTCAACGATGCGAGCATCGGCAGGAATATAGTCTCCTTCCTTCAGGAGCAAGAGGTCCCCGGGGACAACAGCACTAGGGGGTAGTTTGAGAACACCACCATCTCGAATAACGGATACACTGACCTCTAAACGGGTCTTAATAACCTGAAGCTGAGAGTGTGCTCGCCCAGCTTGAATGAATCTCCATAGGACATGAAGACAAAGAATAGCCGAAAACACTACGATTTCGTGAATTGTGCGTTGAAGGTAGAAAAGGAGGCAGATAACACCGAACAGGAGTATGACTGTTAAATTGGCAAGTTGTTTTAATAAAACAGTAAAGAATGAACGGTTATGGGATCGCAGAAGTTCGTTGTTTCCGTATTTTCCACGTTGGGAAGTAGCTTCCTGACTGCTCAATCCATGATCGAGGTCTGTTTTGAATTCATGTAGAAGATGTGGGATCTTTTGGGAGTACCAATTTGACATGGTTCAAAGTTATCGTCTGAAAACTGAAGAAAGTATGAGAGATAAAACAGTTTACTAAAGATTCAGCAGAGTCAAATAGGAGCTGTCCGATAAAATCTGCTCTGTACTAAAGAGTAGAGGAATATTCTACCATGTAATCATATGTCTGAAAACAAAAAAAGCCTCGCTTAATCACGAGGCTTTGAATTTGACAAATCTGATGGAAGAACTGACTAAAATTCGGGACGTTCCGCATACACACTAACTTTCCTACGAAACTTATCCTTTCGCTCAAACCAGACATAGCCATCAATCTTCGAGAAAAGTGTGTAGTCGTTCCCAACCCCAACGTTTCTTCCGGGGTGGATGTGTGTACCTCGCTGTCGAACCAGAATGCTCCCAGCAGTCACAGCACTGCCAGAAAACTCCTTGACACCAAGCCGTTTACCGATACTATCTCGTCCATTACTTGTGCTTCCGCCACCTTTTTTATGAGCCATTTGCGTTTTCCTCCTAGGATGCGTTATTTCCGTCTCGTATTTCAGTAATGCGTAATCGGGTAAATTGCTGCCGGTGTCCAAGTTTCCGCTTATACCCCTTGCGCCTTTTCGACTTGAAAACGATGATTTTTTTGTCCTTCGCTTGTTGTACTACTTCGCCGACGACAGCGGCATTTTCAAGATATGGTGTGCCGACTTGCACGTTGCCGTTACCGTCGCCTATAACCAATATTTCTGATAGGGTCACTTCTTCACCGACAGGCGTATCTAACTTTTCAATGTCAATTAGTGTATCCACCTGAACACGATGCTGTTTCCCACCCGAGGCAAATACAGCATACATCTTTCTTTCTCCTTAAAAAATCTGTGTCGTGTTAGCGTCCCCTGCACATTAGGCGGAGACGCAAGCGGGAATTATAACAGAAATTCCCTCCATAGTCAATGTTAATTCAAGTAAATCTCGCGATTTGAACCTTCTGCAAAGATCTGATAGTCCTCAAGATGCACATCCGCGTCCCCTTGCAGCCGAATCTGCAAATTCATTGATTTTTCAAGTTGGCGCAATCTACCGGCTTTTTCGTCGAGCAGATGGGATACAATATGTTCATTTGCGATCACCCTCAAACGTCGTTTGCGGGATTTACGGTGCGCTTTCTTGATAGATCGGAGCAGATCAATCGTAATAGTATCAGTTGAAAGGACTGAGCCATGTCCGTCACAATAGGGACAAGATTCGGTCAGAACAGTCGCTAAACTGGGACGGGTCCGCTGCCGTGTCATTTCCACAAGCCCAAGATCAGATATGTGTAGCAGGTTGGTTCGAGCTCGATCTTTGTCTAATGCCTGCTGCAGCATCTTATAAACCTTTCGTCGATGTTCGGGGTCATCCATATCAATAAAATCAATGACGATAATTCCCCCAAGATCTCTTAGACGAATCTGCCGCACGACTTCTTCAACAGCCTCTAGATTTGCACTCAAGATGGTACTGTCGGGGTCTCCTTTGCCGACAAATTTCCCTGTATTGACATCAATAGAAACCATCGCTTCGGTCTGTTGAATAACGAGGTGCCCACCACATTTAAGCCATATTTTCTCACTTAAAGCCTTTTTGAGCTCTTTATCAATTCCATAGGCTTCAAAAATTGGGACTGATTTGTCATAGAACTTGACCTGTGAACGTAGTTCAGAGCCGGAAGATGAAAGATACTCCATCGCATCTTGATATTGCTCTTTTGAATCAATGGCAAGCCGCGTGACTTCGCTTGTGAAAGAATCTCGAATGACTCGAACAATGAAACTGTGTTCCTTATGGACAAGGCTAGGAGCGGGCATCTTTTCGGCTTGTTGCACAATCCGTTTCCACTGGTCAACTAGGTACTGAATCTCCCCAGCGAAATCTGCCTCACTTTTTCCTTCAGCAGAGGTCCGGATAATAAACCCACCTTCGACATCAGCCCGTATCGCTTCGGCAATGTCCCTGAGACGCTGTCTCTCTTCCGCTGACTCAATCCGGCGGGACACACCGATGTTCGACGCAGTGGGGAGATAGACAACATAACGCCCAGGCAGCGTGATACAAGTTGTTACACGGGGCCCCTTTGTTCCAATCGGCTCTTTTCCAACTTGCACTAGGATCTCTTGGTTTGGGTGAATAAGGTCGCTGATGGAATAAGGATATCCCCTTCCGGGTTTCGGTGAATTGTTCGACTTTCTATTTAGATCGAGTTTTGCGGAATCGTCATTCGAACTATCCTCTTCCAGATCGCGAATAATGTCTGAGATATGCAGAAAAGCGTGTCGTTCCAGTCCAATGTTCACGAAGGCAATCTGCATACCCGGAAGGACGTTCTCTACACGACCCTTATAGGTATTGTTAAGCGTATGCTCGTCATTTTTGCGTTCAATATCTATCTCGGTTAGAACGCCATCTTCAAGTACGGCACATCGCGTTTCATACTCATCGTCAGAAATGATAATCTCTTTTTCCATTGTCGCCTCCGTCCCTAAGTTCAAGAACGAGGTCACACAACTCACATCTGGCCTATCTATGGAGGCAACGAACAAAACAACCAGGCTTAGGAAAAAGTAATCTTTTAATCAATAGTGGTAATCCGTATGCTTTTGCATTATCCGGGCATATCATACAATAACGCCCCGGCGTAGGACCTACGATAGATACAGCTTCACGGTTTTCTTGTTACTGTATCATCACTGAACTCATGATAATCTGCACCATGACGGCATCCAGAGCCGAAACGCGAAGTGCTTCACTTATCACGTTTCATGTATTGTGTCCAACTTCTTAAACTATTGAGAATATTGTCAGAACCTGAAAATTAAAAGATTAACGAGCACGCCCACTGTCACTAAATACGTGAAAAAGACTCATGAGAACAGGATAAGTACGAAATATGCAAGACCGTTAAGACTGGGCAAAAAGTAAGTGGGGTGTGAGGAAGCGTTCCTCCACTCGTTTACTTCCTAACCTTGTATAGCCCCGCACTAGACGGGAAGTGCTGTTCATCGAAATTCTTCACGGGTTATCTGTGAGTATACCCTTTCAACCTGATTTGTCTACAACCTTAACTTTGTTCGCGCGGAGTCATTGTGACCACTGGTATAATCAATTCTCCCGTTGAGATGCCCCCATGTTGGAAACCACCTCGAAACTGACGGGTATATTCATTGAATTGATTGGGGTAAACAAAGTAATAATCTTCTTTTGCAATAATGTAGTTTTTGCTTGAGTTTTCAGCAGGTAATCGATACCGTTTCGGGTCATCGATATAAATGGCTTGATCCGTATCGCAGCCTAAATTTGTACCTAATTTGAATCGCAAACTCGTAGAGGTTTCGCGGTTTCCGTACGCTCTTGATGGTCGATTACAGAGCACCGAACCGTGATCTGATGTTAGAACGATAACGGCGTCCTGCTTCGAGATGATTTTTAGGATCTCGAATAGCGCTGAATGGGCGAACCACGATCTTGTTAGAGATTGAAACGCGGATTCATCCGGCGCAATCTGTTGAAGAATGTCTGACTGTGAACGCTGATGCGTCAACATATCAATGAAATTCACGACCAAAGCGGATAGGCTGATTCGATCAAAGGAAGAAACTTGGCGTATAAACTCATTGCCGCCTTTGATATCGAAAATCTTAAAGTACTTTAATCCCGGTTTAAGCTTGATTCCTGCACGTTGGAGTTGGAGTTGGAGGAGTTGCCTTTCGTAACGATTCGTGCTGGTTTCGTCCGTAGCGTCCTCCTGCCAATACTGTGGGAATCTTTCCGCTATCTCCTGCGGAAACAGACCACTAAAAATTGCGTTGCGCGAGTAGAGCGTTGCGCTAGGTAGAATTGAAAAATAGTAATCCCTATCAATATAGAAATAGGGTTGAAGTACAGGTTCAATTGCTATCCAATGATCGAGTCGTAGACAATCAACGACAATCAGATACACTTGGCGTTCTTGACGAAGGTGAGGGATAACAAATTTCTCAACAACATCAACAGACAAAATCGGCGAATCCTCGCCTTGTAACCACCGCAGATAGTTTTCCTGTACATAATTAGAAAATAAGGCGTTACATTCCTTTTTTTGCTCTAAATGTGTTTCTTCGAGTCCTGTTTGTGCCAAGTGATTAAGCTCACGATCCCACTCAAGTAATTTCAGATAAATTTCTATCCACTCCCGCCAGTCTGGACTTGCGTCTTTGGTGGTACGGATTTGGTTAAAATCGTGGGTATAGTTACGTGGCACCTGTGCTTCAACAATATTCGTCTGATCCAGTACACGCTTTAGGGTTGAAGCGATTTGAGCGACACCAATCGGTTTCACCAAAAAGTCACTAACCCGTTTTCCTAGTGCCTCATTGATTAACTGATCTTCGCTGCCTTGCGTGACCATAATCACGGGTAGTATCGGGTTAATTTCACGGATTCGGTCCAGTGTTGACATACCGTCTTGCCCTGGCATCACCTGATCCAGCAAAACGGCATCGTAGTAGGATTCCTTGAGTAGCGAAATCGCATCAGTTCCATTGGAAACCGGTGTGACATCGTAAGACTTCTCACGGAGAAGAAGGATGTGGGGTTGCAGCGCATCAATTTCGTCATCAACCCAAAGGATTTTACGCGTTATGTTTTGCGCTAACACCCTGTTCCCCTTTCTTTCTCTCCTTAGCTTTTGGCCAGAATAGTGAAATTTTCGTCAGAAACTCTGCTGTTTTCTGTTCCTCAGCGGCTTCTACAGGCAATACAATCTCAAAAGTTGTTCCTTGCGAACTGGTATGAATGAGTCGAATCTGTCCATGATGATACGCTTCAATGATTCGTTTAACAAGTGTCAAACCAAGTCCCCACCCGTGTTTTTTGGTGGTCATGCCGGGACGAAAGATTTTATTTCTGTTTTCCCGAGGAATTCCTTGGCCATTGTCTTTGTACAGAATGACAATCTGATGTTCCTTTGAATGGAGTCGCGGCTCGATTTCAATAAGACCATTCTCTTTGTCTATCGCATCCAGGGAATTCCTGATCAGATTTTCAAAAACCCATTGCAATAGATCTGCATTTGCCACAATTTCGGGAAGTTCGCGGTCAACAACACGCAACTCAACCTGTTTGCTTAGATTCGGTAAACGCTTTTGAAAATAGGCAGCTGCTTCACCGATGACTGTGTTAATATTAATACGGGTCTGTTGTGGATCCGATCCAATTTTGCCGAAACGTTCTGTAATACGCTGGAGTCGAGCGAGATCGCTCTGCATATTTGCGTAAATTTCGGTGGTCGTATTGTCTCCACGCTGCTTGTTCAACTCCATTGAGAGCTCAACCCATCCCATCAGGGAAGAGATTGGTGTACCGAGTTGATGCGCGGTCTCCTTTGCCAGTCCTCCCCAAATCGACGCTTGCTCCACGGTTTTAATCCGTCGATAACTCAAAAAGCCAACAATCAAGACCGTCGAAAACACAACCACTAATACAATAGGCATGACGAAGATGCCGTAGTCGGGGGTGATTTCGTAGTACAAATAGCCCTGAAGGGTGCCGGGGTTAGTTGACAATGGGACGTACCGCTCCATGGCTTCGGAATTGCGCACAAACATCTTTGCCCGCTGGTATTGTTCGGGTGTAGCGGTTTCTGGTGTGAGCAGTTGATCCCATATTTTCCACTGCCGTGGGTTGTTTTTTAAGTCCGCGATGACAAAGGGCAACTGACCTATTGCATTTGTATCTGCCGCTCCATGATAAAGATAACCATCAATTAGAAAATTACGGAACGGTATCGGTGTGTTCCGCCTCATCCGATTGAGAATACTATTGAGTTTTGACTTTTCAGCGTCAGAGAGCGGAAGGCCCTTATAAATCTTGTTTTCAATAGTCTTATCGCCGATATTTTTAGCGAATTCGACTTGACCATCCTCAGCATCTGTGATGATGAACGAGAGCCGGCTTTCAGCTAACAGTTCCTCCTTAATAATCTGGCTCAACTGGCTTTGGAGCTGCATGTCGTTGATACTTGGAAGCAAAGCCTCCAGCTCCGCCAGCGGCTTCACCTGCTTCTCAAAGACCTTATTGTGTTGGAGAAGCAGTCGTGTATAATAGACAAAGGCAAGCGCAAAAATCAGCAGCCCGACAATGAAGCAAATAAGCAAGAAATTGGAGGCAGCGTAGCCCGTGGGAACAGTTCTCTGACGTTTGAAAAACATCTGTGTGCCCCAATCAAGCACGACACAAAGTTGCGTGTGCACGAAATATATGTTTGGTAGTATTGTATCAGACAACATAGTGTAAAGTCAAGGACTCCTTTGGTGCATTTCAAAAACAGGCTTGACATCACTTTGTGGATTCTTTTATAATCAACCGTAGTTCTTTCCGCTCACACCATCAGTACACAAGAGGAGTTTTGATGCAATTTGTTGGAAATAGAATTCACCTCATCAGTTTGATATTATCCCTGCCCTTCTGGATTGGCTGCCAAGGTGGGGCGTTCAACATGGGCGAAGTTGGTACTAAAGAGAACCCGCTCCAAAAATCGGGCGAGTTGACGGAGAGTGAAGTCTGGGCAGGCAGGATCCAAATTGTCGGTGATGTCATCGTCCCCGAAGGGAAGACGCTGACCATTCGATCGGGCTCGGTTGTCGGTCTCGATTCGGAAACCGGCACCCATGGGTTGATCGTCCACGGATCGTTGTACGCAGAGGGTGATCCAGACCGTATGATTATATTTGGTTTACTGGGATCCGAGAAAAATCCGCCCCAAACCGGCGATTGGGTAGGCATCCGATTTGAAGGAACCAGTCCCAACTCTCATCTGAGCTACTGTCGGATTCAGGAAGCTGACATAGCCCTATCGTCCCAATCCGATGGCGTACAGATTGAAAACTGTTTGTTACAAAATAACAAAATGGCAATTCTGTGTGACGATAGCTCGCCAATGATTAGCGACAACCAAGTTGACAAAAATGGCACAGCCATTAAATGTCTGAAAAATGCGTCCCCAGAGATAACTCGAAACTCCATCCTAGCAAATGAGCTAGGGATTGTCTGCGATGATGACTCCCGCCCAACGATTCATTACAACGAAATATCCAGTAACTATCAAGATGCGATTAGGTGTCACGCCTCTGCTTCACCTGAAATTGTGTCAAATAACATCACTACCAATGGAGGTTGGGCGGTATATGATGGTGGCCGCCTACGTGAAAATTATATCCGTGGGAATAAGGAGATCGGTCCCGACGTCGTTGATCGTGGCACGGGACGGGAGAGCGGGCAATTCTACGGTGTAGATGAAGTTTTAGATCCCCGCGCCGCCCCTGTGCCTGATGCCGGCATACAACGGGAAGGGTACTAGGTATGACATGGTAAAATCCACCCAAAGCTCAGTAGGTCACCATAACTGGCCCACTTGGATTGGCACGGATGAAGCGGGCAAAGGCGATTATTTTGGGTCGCTGACGGTAGCCGCTGTATATGTCAATTCCGAAATCCGCGAAATATTGCACACGTTGGGAGTACGTGACGGGAAACGGCTCGCCGACTCGCGGGTTAGAAAACTTGCCCAAGAAATGCGGTTGCGTTGTGGTGATAATATCTCACAGTTTAGTCTAGAACCGACTCGATATAATGAACAGTACACTTTATTCAGACAAAGTGGGCGAAATCTGAACCACCTTCTTGCATCGTTGCACACTAGGGTGATTCAGGAACTCCTCAAGCGTGTGGATTGTCGTTACATCCTAGTAGACCGTTTTGCTAAAGAGGAAGTATTGGAAACAGAGTTGCAGGTTGCCTTGAATCCCAACATCAGGTTGGTGCAAATGCCGAAAGCGGAAGGGGATATCGCTGTTGCTGCTGCATCAATTATTGCCCGTGATATTTTTCTTCAAGAACTATCACAACTTTCTAATAAATACCAAATCCAGTTACCCAAAGGCGCGTCGCAAGTCATTGACGCAGGCAAACGGTTTGTTAAACAGCACGGTGCTGAATCTTTGCGCCATGTTGCTAAGCTGCACTTTCGGACAACGACGGACATTTTAGGAAATGAAGGGTAAGCTGCAAGCAAGATAGAAAGGTGGAGAACGTTATGTTGACTCGCTTAAAAGTTTCTGGCTTCAAAAACCTTATTGATGTTGATGTTCCCTTGGGACCGTTTACCTGTGTTGCCGGTGCTAATGGCACAGGCAAATCGAATCTGTTCGATGCAATTCAGTTTCTCAGTGCCTTAGCCAACGATACATTGATAGATGCAGCCCGGTCGGTGCGCAGTGAGGAAGGGCGAACAAGCGATGTGCGCAATCTGTTTCACCGTGTTGGCGATAAGGATACCACAGAGATGTCCCTTGAAGCGGAGATGATAATCCCCCAGCAAGGGATAGATGACTTGGGTCAGCAAGCACGAGCTACAACAACCTTTCTCCGTTATCGTGTTGCTCTCGCCTACCGACTGGATGACAGCTTACCTTCGTTGGGGACACTCGAACTTATTGAGGAGAGACTTGAGCGTTTAAAATTAAACGATTGGAATAAACATCTGCAATTCGCTGACCAAAGAAAGAGATGGCGCGATTCTGTATTAAAAGGCAGAAGAGCGGTACCTTTTATTTCAACTGAAAATCAAGAAGGAAACTGCGTGATAAAGTTACATAAAGACGGAGGAAGTAGTGGTAGACCTCAAGCGATTCTCGCGAAGAACCTTCCACGCACTGTACTTTCTACCGTCAACGCCGCAGAGAGTCCGACGGCACTGTTAGCACGTCGCGAAATGCAGTCTTGGCGGCTGCTGCAGTTGGAGTCTTCTTCACTACGTGAACCTGACGAGTTCACAACGCCGCCCGGCCTAGGCAGTGATGGATCTCACCTACCTGCAACTTTATTTGGGCTAGCAAGATCTCAAGGAAACACAAACTCGGCGTCTAAGGGAAAAGAGCTATATGATCGGGTTGCCGCTCGGCTATCAGGACTGATTGACGATGTTGCAGCCGTTGGGATTGATCGAGATGAACGACGGGAACTACTCACTTTGGAAGTCAAGGACCATAGCGGTACAGTTCACCCAGGCCGATCGCTTTCAGATGGAACGTTACGCTTTCTGGGATTATCGGTGCTAGAATTAGATCCAGAAGCGAGTGGTCTCATCTGCATGGAAGAACCGGAAAATGGGATTCATCCAGCACGAATTTCCTCAATCTTGAGGCTACTTCAGGACATCGCCACCGATGTGGGTGACTCTGTTGGACCGGATAACCCCCTATGTCAAGTCATTGTCAATACACATTCCCCATCTGTTGTGCAGCAAGTTTTTGACGACATGCTTTTGATTGCGGAATTGAAAGAGATGGTACAGAATGGCGAGCGATTTAAGGGGGTGCGCTTTAGCTGGCTTCCGGACACATGGCGGGCAGAGGCTCTGCCCGATGTTCAACCTGTAGCTAAAGGTCAGTTGTTAGCTTATCTAGGAGTCACTGAACCAATAAACTCGGAGTCTACCGAACCGATAGACTCGTTAACGAAACCAAGGCAGAAAAAACCCCAACGAGTTATAGAGAGTCTCCAACTCTCATTATTTGATCATAGTGATAAAGAATGACAGAGCTACGTTATACCTTAGTAACAGACGGGAGTGCAGACGCTGTATTAATCCCCATCCTTACGTGGTTATTGAGGGAAAATGGCGTTGAGTATGCAATTCAATCTGAATGGGCTGACTTGAGTAGGATTTCCCGCCGAAAGGGAAGGCGATTAGACAATAAAATCTACTGGAGTATCGAGCTCTATCCTTGTGATCTTCTATTTGTTCACCGGGACGCTGAAAGAGAGCCACGTGAAAACCGTGTCAACGAGATTACAACAGCAATCCAAAGAATCGTGACTCCTGTTCCACCAACGATTTGTGTGGTGCCAGTTCGTATGCAAGAAGCATGGTTACTATTTGACGAAATAGCTATTAATCAAGCAGCCGGGAACTCCTCAAATAGCCAATCGCTAAATTTGCCTCCAATTAATCGGCTAGAAAATTTGCCAGATCCGAAAGTGGAATTACATAATCGCCTCAAACAAGCTAGCAATCTCAGCGGACGACGTTTAAGGAAATTTCCGGTGAATGAGCACGCTCGTCGTGTTACGCAGTTTATTCAAGATTTCTCACTCCTGCGTAGATTATCTGCCTTCGCTGCTTTGGAAAGTGAACTCCAACAGATAATCAAACAACAGGGTTGGGACGCGTAACAAAATAGTAGAACAGGACTTACCCAAATTCGGCACGCGACGCGAGATTTTTTTTATTTTTAACCCCCTAAATCCCCCTTGTCAGGGGGACTTATGAACCAACTGCGTAAGTCCTATAGAATTTAGATAAGCGTTATGGAAAAGTTATTTTTGGTGCACTACGGTGAGATTGCATTAAAACGCGGGAACCGCTCCTATTTTGAAAAGAAACTCGCTCAGAATATAAAGCTGGCACTGAAGGGAATGGGATGTGCAGAGGTACGGCGCATATACGGACGGATTCTGGTGACGTTGCAACCGGAAGCAGATGTCACAGCAATCCAAGCACGGTTGGGCAAAGTCATGGGAATAGCTCATTTTGAACTAGTTTTCGCCGCTGAACTGACAATTGATGCTATTCAAGATGCGGCATTGGAACTCGTCAAGGGTCAACAGTTCAAGACGCTTAAAGTTGAGACGAAACGAGCAAACAAACGTTTTCCGATGACTTCGCCTGAGATCAGTGCGGCGGTGGGGGCGCATCTGCTCGGCGCGACCGGCGCATCAGCAGATATGTACACGCCTGACTTGCGCTGCAACATTGAAATTGTCGACGAAGCAGCCTACGTTTATGTGGAAAAAATCCGAGGGGTGGGCGGTCTGCCCGTTGGTGCCAGCGGGAAAGTCCTTGTCATGCTCTCTGGCGGGATTGATTCGCCGGTTGCCGCTTGGCGAATGATGAAACGGGGCGTTAAAGCACTCTTCGTCCACTTTTACAGCTATCCCTACACAGACAGAGCCTCGCTTGAGAAGGTAGAGGAACTTGCAGAGATTTTGGCGACTTGGAATTATCGGACACAAGTTTATCTTGTCCCATTTGCCGAGGTACAGCGGGAAATTGTAACTCAAACTCCTGCTCCCTTTCGGGTCATTCTTTATCGCCGAATGATGGTGCGTATCGCTCAACAGATTGCAGCGGCTGCAAAAGCGGAGTGTCTCGTCACCGGCGAAAGCCTGGGGCAGGTCGCCTCGCAAACGTTGGGCAATCTTCGGGTGATTGAGGAGGCTGCGGAGATTCCTATTTTGCGGCCGCTGATCGGAGATGATAAAGCGGAGATTATGGAGTTGGCGGAGCAGATCGGGACCTTTGAAATCTCGACGCTCCCTCATGATGATTGTTGCTCGCTCTTTGTTCCTAAGCACCCAGCGACCAACGCATCACTTGAAGCAGTTCAAGACGCAGAGGCAGCATTGGAGATTGACACACTTGTGAAGTTAGCAGTGGAATCGGTCGAGAAGAAGATAATTGACAGTTCTTAGGGCATGTTGACATTTCGCTGTTTGTAATTACCCCCAAAACCTGGGCACCTGAATAAGATATATTTTGGACTATAAAACAGTCGTCATCTGTGCGACAATATGGGTCAGAAACGCCTAAACAAGAAAGGAGTTTTCACCCCGATGTCCCGTAGAAAGCAGTACACCAGTCAATTCAAAGCACAGGTGGCTATTGAGGCGATAAAAAATCAACAAACGGTCGGTCAGATAGCCAGTGAATATGGCGTCCACCCGACTCAAGTCAACCAATGGAAGAAACAGGTCCTTGAGCAATTGCCTCAATTGTTTACTAACGGACGCTCAAAAGCGGCGGCTGACACCGACCAGTTAGTCGCAGAACTGTATCGGCAAATCGGCCAGTTGAAGGTGGAATTGGACTGGCTTGAAAAAAAAACGCACCCTTTCGGTTGAACAGAAACGCCAGTTGATTGACAAGACGTGCCATTGTCCATCGGTTGTCAGACAATGTGAACTGTTAGGCTTGGCTAGAGCCTCCTTCTATTACCAGCCTGTAGGCGAATCAGAACAAAATCTACGCTACATGCGGCTGATAGATGAGCAGTATACAAAAACGCCATTCTACGGTGTCCCTCGATTGACCGCATGGTTGCGTTCTGAAGGCTATCGTATCAACCCAAAACGGGTGGCACGGTTGATGCGGAAGATGGGATTAGCTGCCATCTATCCCAAGCCCACCACTTCAGCTATGGGCAAGCCATCGAAAACGTATCCCTATTTACTGAGGGGATTAAGTATCATTAGACCCAACCAAGTGTGGGCAACGGATATCACCTATATTCGCTTGACCGGTGGGTTTGTGTATCTGGTAGCCGTTATGGATTGGTTCTCCCGGTATGTGTTATCGTGGGAACTGTCAAACTCACTGGATGTATACTTTTGTCTATCGGCTCTCGAACGCGCTCTTAGCCAATCGAGACCGTTGATATTCAATAATGACCAAGGCAGTCAGTTCACTTCTGATGCCTTTACTAATCGACTCAAAGCCGCTGATATTGCCATCAGTTGGGACAGCAGAGGCAGCTATTTTGACAATATCTTCATTGAACGGCTTTGGCGCAGTGTCAAGTATGAGGAGGTTTATCTCAACGACTATGATTCGGTGACTACGGCTTCTTGTCGATTGAGAGATTATTTCAACTTTTACAATCAACACCGGTTTCATCAAGCACTAAACTATCGAACACCTCACGAGGTCTATTTCCAGTAAAATCAGGCGTTTACACTTGACTACATTGCTCAGATTTTATATCTTAAATCCCATTCAGCGCTGTCTAAAGGATGGGGGTAAGCTCAGTTTCCAATTCAGCAATCGTCCCCACCGGAAGATAGAAGCAAGCGTAATCCGTAGGGAACGCAGATCTGCGTTCCGTTTATTCTAAACCACCGGGGTCATGTCCCAAAACATATCAAAATTGATTCAATTCATCAAATGTCAACTATTCGTATTCTGCGAGAATTGCCTTTAATCGCTCCGGATAGTTCGTCAGAATCCCATCAACACCAATTTCAATGTAATGTCGCATATCTTCGGGGGTATCCGCGTAGAAGACGTGCACGATTCGTCCCGCTGCATGTGCCTTTTGGACAAACTCCTGTGTCGTAATGTCCCGCCCGGGCTGCATCGTCCGAAGACCCATCTCTACTGATTTTCGGATATATTCCTCTGGAGAACGATTCGATCGAAAGATTCGACACTCGATCCTTGGATCAATCTCGGCGAAAATCCCAACGCTTGCATCACTGCATGTCAGAATAGAATCCTCCACCATCTGAAAATCGTCTAACGCCTTTGCAACCTTGCGTTCATATTGACCGTCTGGATCGCCGCCTTCTTTGAGGTGAACGTTGAGCCTTACCTTCCCTTGCACAAGGTCTAACGCTTCTTCCCATGTCGGTACGCGCTCACCCTGAAACTGTTCGCTAAACACCCTTCCGGCGTCAAAGGCTTTAATTTCAGCCAACGTGAGTTCCGAAATCGCACCCGTGCCGTCTGTTGTCCGATCCACGGTTGAGTCGTGCATGACAATTAGATGATCATCCTTTGTGAGGTAAAGATCGAGCTCGATCTCATCAACGCCGATTTCTAACGCCTTCTGAAAAGCGAGCAATGTATTTTCGGGGTAGTTTCCTGATGCACCCCGATGGGCAACATTAGCAACCATTTTTATCCCTCTTGAACTAACAGTGAAAACCTGCTAAAGTAGGCAGATATCTTTCTGCTATCAGAATTGGGTTCAATCGTAACACGAGCGAAAAGCGTAGGTCAATGTAAAAAATGGTATGTAGGATATGAATGGACATTAATCGTCACAGAAGGAAATTTTATGGATGAAATGCGCCTAAAAACAATTCTAGAAAGTTTTCGAGAGCGGAAAATTCTGGTTGTCGGGGATTTTTACCTCGACGCATACTGGATAGTTGATAAAACGAAATCAACCCTGTCGCTAGAAACCGCTTGGCATACAAATCCTGTCGTCGAGCAACGCTACAGTCCAGGTGCAGCGGGAACTGTCACCAACAACCTCGCCGCGCTAGAGGTCGGGGAAATTTACACGTTGAGTGTAATCGGTGAAGATGGCTTTGGCAGCACCCTGCTGGAACGCTTAGAAGCCAATGGGTGCATCACAGATTTCATGATCACTGCTCCAGATCGTGTTACTCCGACCTATCTTAAACCTATCCACCGTGGATATGAAGGGATTGAAACCGAAGGACCTCGATTTGATATCGAGAATCAATCTATGATGCGGTCTGAAGTGGAGGATCTAGTGATGCGCGCGCTGCGTGAATGTGTGCTGCAAGTGGAAGGGGTTATCGTCGGCGATCAGATGCCACATGATAGTTGGGGAGTGGTAACAGATCGGGTGCGATCAGAAATCTGTCAACTTGCTGTGGAGTTTCCCGACAAAATCTTTTTTGTAGATTCTCGGACACGGATCGGAAAGTATCATCATGTCATTATCAAACCGAACCGATTTGAGGCGAAACGCGCAGTCGATCCGGATTGGACCGAAGAAGAAGTCGATATAGAGGAGGCAAAACGATGTGGACGGATTTTGATGGAGCAGACGGGGAAGCCGCTTTTTGTAACTGTTGGTCCGAAGGGCATCTTGGTATTTCACAACGGAGAGGTCGAACATGTACTGGGCATCCCGCTCGAAACGGAACTCGATCCGGTAGGAGCAGGGGATAGTGTCTCGGCAGCAATTGTCGCCACACTTTGCGGTGGGTTTAGCCACATTGAAGCAGCACAGGTCGGAAACCTCGTCGCATCGGTTACCGTTACTAAAATCGGGACAACGGGGACCGCTTCACACGCAGAGGTGATTGAGAGATTTGGAGAAATCTGATTTTATCACAGGATTTGACTTGAACAGTCTGCAAAGAAATGATATACTTATGTTATGTATAGTATATTATGGTGAATTCAAAAAATAAATAGACACTTTCGCCTCCGGTAGGTGCGGGGGAAACCGCACCGCATAGGTGCCGTGGTGAGTTGAAACGGCGCAGTTGGAAACTCTGCTTGCGATCCCGATTTATCGGGGAGCACCTACGAATATGGAGTGTCTCATTAATTCTAAAATCTACTATAAATGCAATATTCAGGTCAAAAGAAAGTGCAAGATGCTAAGGGCGTGAAACGTGAAAACAGTTTGTTCATCGGTATAGGAGCCACAAAGCTGATATGAAAAGGAAGTGCAAAACGCTAAGAGAAACCGAGTTTTGAAGAAAAACTCGGTTTCTGCACGAAGAGGTCAATTAACGGGTAAGGAATCATTAGTTTTTGGAATCTAAGCAAAGGAGACACCGATGAGAGAGACAATTAGCATAAGAGGCGCGAGGGAAAACAACCTACAGGACATAAACATCGAAATCCCCCGAAATAAACTGGTGGCTGTGACGGGGCTTAGTGGTTCTGGAAAATCGTCGCTTGCGTTCGAAACGGTTTACGCCGAAGGACAACGTCGTTTTCTAGAATCGATGTCTACCTATGCCAAACGTTTTGTCGCGCAGTTAAAGAAACCGGACGTTGATTTCGTTGATGGATTGTCCCCTGTTGTCTCAATTGAGCAGAAAACCATTACCATGAACCCGCGTTCGACCGTAGGCACGATGACTGATCTCTACGACTACATGCGGATGTTATTCGCTACGATTGGGATCTCTCACTGCCCTTATTGCAACGCCGAAGTTCCAACCCGGACCCCTTACCAATTGATGGAGCATATACTGTCATTACCTGAAGGGACGGAACTGGAAATCTACGCCCCGGTCTTTAAGATTTACGGCGAAGATTATCCGTATCTTTTTGATGATGTCCGTCTGAAGGGGTGCCGCAGGGTCCGGATTAATGGCGATCTGCACGACCTCAGCGAAGAGATTGAACTAGATGAACAGGCGGAGTACAATATTCAAGCGATCATCGACAGATTTGTTATCAAGCCGGACATTGATAAACAGATCCTTGCTGCGCTCGACCACGCCATGCTCGTCGGTGAAGGATTTATGAATTTCTATATCCTGAGTCCCGATATAGCTGCTAAAGATAGCCGTGCCTTCTACAAGGACTTTGGTTGCCCTGAACATCGTATCGTTATGGGTGAACTAGGACCTCATCACCTCACCTTCAATGAGCCGACCGGTGCCTGTGTCACCTGCTCTGGGTTAGGCACTTATCTTCAAGTTCATCCTGATCTACTTGTTCCAGATAGAACTCGAAGCATCGTAGAGGGTGCGTTCGTGAAGCAAGCCTTCAATTACGACCCAGACCGTTGGGACGGTCGAATGATGTACAGCCTTGCACAACACTACGATTTCAGCCTCGACGCGCCTTTCAAAGACCTACCGGACGAGGTTGTCGATCTCGTATTCTACGGAACGAGAGGAGAAAAGTTTAAGATTCTCATGCCGGAGGGCGCAAAGCAGGAAACGCACCATCATGTTGGCAGAGAGATTGAGTTTGACGGGATTATTAACAGAATCGACCGGCACTATCGACATTACCGCAAGCGCGGGGAAGCACATTCGGGAATGGAGGAGTATCTACGGAAAGTGATGGTCGAACACACCTGCCCCGATTGCGATGGAAGCAAGCTGAAGAAACAGAGGCTCCTTGTCACCATCAATGATAAACACATCCATGAATTGGGCGATATTCACCTTGAGGAGTTGAAGGTTTTTCTGGAGGGTATCACCTCCATCCCAGAGCAAAAAAAAGAAGCAGGGACACGGGTGATTAAAGAGCTCACGACCCGGATTGAACTCTTACTCGGCATTGGTCTTGACTATCTCAACCTCAACCGGCGTTCAGCCACGCTTTCGGGCGGCGAATCGCAGCGTATTCGGCTGTCAACGCAGATTGGCTCCGGCTTAATGGGGATGCTATATGTGCTCGACGAACCAACGATAGGACTTCATCCGAAAGATAACATTAAGATGCTCCGAACGTTGAGACAGCTGCGAGATATTGGAAACACCGTCATTGTGGTCGAACACGATGAAGCGACGATCCGAGCTGCAGACCACATTATTGAATTGGGTCCCGGTCCGGGGATTCATGGCGGCAAGGTGGTTGCGGAGGGACCTGCTGATAAGGTCTTGAAAAATCCGGTATCGCTAACCGGGCAGTATATGAGTGGAGGGAGGCAGATCGAGATTCCAGAAGATCGACGCGAAGCGAATGGGGTTTCGATTATCATCCGTGGGGCGCGAGAGAACAATCTGAGAAATATTGATGTCGAACTTCCTTTGGGACTCTTTATCTGCGTGACAGGCGCATCCGGATCCGGCAAGAGTACACTGATTAATGAGATCTTGTACAAGAAGCTCTATTCCATCTTCCACGATAGCCGCGTCTTGTCGGGCGACCACGATAATGTTGAGGGGTATGAATATATCAGTGACGTTATCAATATCGATCAATCGCCAATTGGACGTTCCCCACGCTCCAATCCAGCGACCTATATCGGTTTCTACGATAATATCCGCAAGCTCTTTGCAAGCACACCGGAGTCAGAAGCACGCGGTTATACACCATCCCGATTCAGTTTTAACGTTAAAGGTGGACGATGTGAGGAGTGTGGCGGTGAGGGTCAGATTACGACTAAACTGCACTTTATGCCCGATGTGGAGGTTCCTTGTCCTGCCTGCAAAGGTGCACGATACAATGATGAAACCCTTGAAGTCACTTTTAACGGGAAAAACATTGCAGAAGTGTTGAAGATGTCGATCGAGGAAGGTGTTGATTTCTTTGCGAATCAGCGGCTCATTCATCATAAACTGAGCGTCCTAAACGATTTGGGTATGGGCTATTTGCAGATAGGACATCCGGCACCTATTCTCTCAGGCGGGGAAGCACAGCGGGTAAAATTGGCAAATGAACTCGGAAAAATCAAGCGGGGGAAGCATAATTTTTATATCCTCGATGAACCCACCACAGGATTACATCTCGCCGATATTCAGAAACTGTTAGATAGCCTGAACCAGCTCGTTGATTCGGGACACACTGTGTTAGTGATTGAACACCATCTCGATGTGATTAAGACCGCAGACCATATCATCGATCTCGGTCCAGAGGGCGGTCATCGTGGCGGAAACATTATCGCGCAAGGATTGCCGGAGGCGGTTGCTCAAACCCCTGCTTCCTATACTGGACAGTTTCTCAAGCCATATTTCTCGTAGGCAAGCAAGAAACAAAGGGGACGGTTTCACTCAAATGTGCGGTAATTCAGAAATGTCTTATCATTTTTCCGAATGACAACATCTTGCAACGTATCCGTTTTTACCCGTCGGTTAGCGCGATCAGAAAACGAGAGCGTGATATTATGCTTACCTACTGGTAGGCGCAGCCGTACAAGAAAAATCTGATTCGGTAGGGTTTGCCATGAACGGGTGTCCGCACTTTCGGTAGCGACATTCAGCAGATTGACCAGCTTACCAACCACTTCTCCCTCCTGATTGGCACGCCGAAAACCGAGATACTTCAAGACACCGCGCACAACAGTGCGGAGCATAATGGTCGGCAACTCCGATTCAAAGGTTTTCATCGCTGCGGCTTCGATATCCTCAACCAAAACCCCAGAGGCACCCCCATGTGCTGTAGCCGCATCAATACCCACGATCCTCGGACGATTTGAGCGATAGGCGGGAATTGCGACGCGCAAAAGGTATTCGATTTCGACCTCTTTATATCGTCGGTTACGTCTGCGTATCAATGTGCGTCCGTATTCCCGCACCTCTTTTTCGTCTCGATCGGCGTCCTCTTGGACAATAGGATCAACCTTGAGAATAGGGAAGACTATGTTTTCCTCAATTTTGAAGGGTGCGAACCCTGTTTCGTAGAGCAGGATAAGTTCGCCTGAATCGGGGAGGTTCTCCGGTGGTTCGCCGTAGGCTGCTGCGTATCTCTCAAATTCCTCATGAAAGCCTAATTTTTCCGCGAGACGCACCAGAGATTCCCCCACATCTTGTGGAAACGGAATCCCCATGTCACCATACTGTTTATATGCCCTTTCCGCCCAACGATACGCGATGAAGGCATCGTTCCAATCCCCCGCCCACTCATAGAGAATACCCGAAAGGTAAGCGATGAAGGCAGCACCGACAAATTCGTAATTCTCATCGGAATCGGCATAGAACTGCAGCAGCCTGCTCGCTTTTCTGCACTCAACAAGCGCGTCGTCCGGCATGTTCAGATAAACGTAATTGAATGCGCGGTAGTAATGAACCAACAGCCGTTCATATTGGCTCCCAGCGTATGAGCGGAGGTTGTCTGATGTGAGGAGTGAGACGGCTTCTCGCGAGACGCTTTTGGTATACAGGTCATCTGAGGTAATCTCGGCGAGCTCGAAAGTGCGGTTGCTCTCATCAAACTTATCACCGTAGTGGGTGATGAGCCCACGTTCAAAAAGGTACGGTAATTTGGCTTCGCCCTTACCGTCTGCGTCCAACTCTATCAGGGCAGCATCGTAATCACCCCCTTCAAAAGCGAGTCGCACCTCCTCCATGCTGTAAGGGCTACACCCAAGACTCAGGCATAGTAGTGCCAAGAGCGGAAGAATTTTCACGGTTTGCATGGCTTGCTCTTTCTAAAAAGCTGCGCGTTTTCGTTCGATGAATTTCTTAATTTTCTTTTGACCAAGCCATATTTTTTCATTGGTTTCGATGTTGGTCAAGGTCAGGTCGGTTTGATAAAAGGTGACCTGCTTCCCACCTTCACGGTCTTCGATCGTGTTGATCTGTCCCGTCATCATATAGTCCGCACCCAACTCTTGCCCCATCGCCTTGACCGTTTCGAGGCTGGCAAACTTGCTCTGGTCTCCCTTTTCATCGCGCAGTTCACCTCGCTCGGTGGCACTGGCAACGACGGATACCAAACCGGAATTGATAAACGCACGCTCAATATCGCTGATAAATGTAGGAATTGCGATATGTTCTGTGCTGCGGTTGCGGATCGCGCCGACAATGACCACCGGCTTTTTGCCTCCAGCGCCGACCATATGCTGTGAGATCCACGTGTGATTGAGACAATCCGCGATCATTGCCTCGGAAACTTGGCGTGAATCGGTGTCATTCCATCGTCCGGAAAGGTCAATGGTTGTGTCGACTTCGATGCGCTCGACTGTTTTGGCTGAACCGCATCCTACAAGAGTGATGAACAGAATACAAGCGATTGGAATAATTACCTGTTTCATGATTCCTCCTAATTTTTGAAAGTGTATAGATTATGTTGAGGTTTCAACCTAGCCAGATAAGATCTGATACGAATCAGTTACTAACAAAGTTTACATAACAACTTAACGACAAGCAATTTAGATGCCACAGTTATCTTGGATCATTGTAGAACTTACGCAGTTGAAAGATGAGGTGTTGTAGTTTGATGGTTCATCACCAATGCGGGGAAACCAGATGCCCCGCCTACGATGGGTGTGGAGTCTGAACATGCCCCTCGCCGCCCGATAAATCGGGCAACTACAAACTGAACTGCGTAACTCCTATCATTGTATCAAAAACCGAGTTTTTCAGCAAACGCTTTCTCAAGCCGATTTTGGGTATGTTTTTGACATGATCTATGATTTCAAAGGGAATCTCATGATCACGAATAGATTGTCGAAACTCTGCCACACCGTCGTTGCAAAAATGCCACACTGGCACCTAGAATGAGAATCGAAATTCAGTTGGGCGGCTTGGACGATCAACAGTGTAGGATTATATCATACGTTCCTTCCTAACAATTCCATCAAGTATGTCATGGACTTGGTTGCACAGCGGGCACAGCAAAGGAGGTCAAATTATAGTAAAAGTGGGCGATAGGGCAAGCGGAAAAGAATAAACTGTTGGCTCATATAAAAAGAAAGTGCAAAGCACGAAAAGAAACCGAGTTTTCAAGAAAAAACTCGGTTTCTTTGCACTAAATCTTAACATGAGCGAAACTGTTAAGGTCCCCAGTTGGGGTATATGCTGTTGGCGTTAGGTCTATCTGTGATGTTGCGTTGTTTTGAAACGTCGTCATTCTACGGCTAAATCGTAGACGTTTTCTCCCGGTAACTCCTTGACAATTTGGAAGTTGTCTCCGTTTAGGGTGGCTCGCATAATTGCGTGCTTCTGTCTGTCGGTCCAATAGACGTGATCTCCTTTGACATCTATTCCCCATCCCTCGGTGCCGGATACGATGATTTTTTGCCCTGTGCCGTCCAGATTCGCTTTCATTATGGTGTCATCGCCTTGCTCCGTATAGTAGATTTCCCCGTTGTAAACTTTAATTCCCCACGGACGCAGTCCTTCAATCAGTGTTTCAACCTGTGCACCGCCTAGCGCAGACCTTTGGATTTTCGGTCCCTGAGAAAGTTGCGCCCAATAGAGATAACTCCCATGAATATCTAGCCCGGTAAAGCTACGCTGCTTCCCGCTGTGGATGGTCTCTATATCCGTGCCATCAAGGTTCGCCCGTTGTATTCTACTAGGAAATGCACATTTCCAATATATTTTCCCTTTAGATTCATCGACAGCAAGTCCACTGACAGCATGTATCTCCCTTACAATCTCCTCTGTGTTCTCGTCGGCACGGTTCATCCGATAGATATATCCCTTTAAGTTGCCGTGGCTCTCCCGCTCCGTCCAGTAGATATGGCTCTCCGTGATTTCAATGGACATCCGCTGTCTATCTGGATGCCCAAGCCGACGGATAGGACGCACTATGCCCGTGGCCATGTTCTGCTCAAGGATGTGCATGCCGTAGATGTAGAAAATCCGTTCTGCGCCGGGCAAGTCGGGGGTTATTATCGGAACTATTGGATCGCCGTTGTTCGTTTTTGCTTTATCGCCTCCAGCAGAATTGATAATCACGGTCAGTTGGTCTAGCTGCTTACTGATTTCGTCTAAGTCAGTGAGGAGTTCATTAACTGAGGTCTTGAGTGTGTTGATGTCGGGGATGATCCCGGCATCAAGGTCGGTCTTAATCTGCTGCCACTCTGCCATTAAACCGCTAACGATATGCTCAAGGTTCTCGATTTTTTGCTTTGCTGCATCGCCGCCTGTGCCAGATACAGTCTGGGTTGCCCCCGGTTGTGGCGTGACTACTGTATTGTTATCATCATCACCACAGGCGACAAGGAGGGTTAAGAGACTGAACATCACAAAGGGAAAACAACAAAAAGATTTCGTTGCCATCAATCCAGTCATTTCCTTCAGTTTTTGTAACATGATAAATCTCCTTTTGTTATCGGTTGAAGTTAGAACGTTCTATATTCCCGCCGTAGATCCTCTGATAGATTAACAGATTGGTCATAAACCGATGGACACCTGTGGCACGG
Source organism: Candidatus Poribacteria bacterium (assembly GCA_965208425.1). Classification (GTDB taxonomy): domain Bacteria; phylum Poribacteria; class WGA-4E; order WGA-4E; family PCPOR2b; genus PCPOR2b. Next base: position 3,625,312 of record OZ242335.1, read on the forward strand.
CGCATCCTGAGCAGTGTTCGACTGCAAACTTCTGCGGTCTCCATCAAGCAGAGATAATTCTTCTAATTAAAGCCTACAGCCAGTCGTCGATTGATGGTGATTCTCCTTCAGCGAACCTTTTTGAATAGTCTTTATCGCTCTTGCCGGCAAGCCCCTTTCCCTTTAGGCTTCTGAATCCCGATTTATCGGAGGTGTGGGAGTACGTCACCTCGGCCTCCAGGCGGGTTGAATCTCGTTGTGCTGGAGATTGTTCGTCAGATTTCGGAGATTTGCGCCTTTGGTGTCTATCACATAGATGTCCCAATCGAACCTGTTATCCCGATTCGACTGAAAAGCGATGTAATTCCCGTCAGGCGACCATGTCGGCCATCGGTCATCGCCGGGGTGGTTGGTAAGGTTACGGTGCCCCGTTCCATCGATGTTAACGACAAAAATTTCATAGGTGGCACCTGTGTGTGAGCGATATGCAATTCTATCCCCCTCGGGGTTCCATGCGGGCTGGTCATCGTCGGCGGGATTATGCGTCAATCGTATCCGCCTGTCAAAGAGCACTTCGATATAGATATCCTCCTGCCCGGCATCTGTCGAGTACTCGACAAGTGCGACATGGCCTTGTTGAGACCAAACCACCTCTAACGGGTCATTATCATAAAGGAGGTGATTATTCCCAGTAATCACATCCTCGTGTTTCTTGTAAGCAATGCCTCCAAAAGCCATCCAGCGGGGTGGCCCGTCAATCTTTATGCCCTTTGTTTCGACAGCGAGTTGTAAGTTGCTGCTGTCAGCGTCCATCACCCAGATATTTGGTGCGTGTTGCAATTGACCACCACGTCGATGAGATAAAAACGCAAGTTGTTGTCCATCATGAGACCATGCGGGCAAGCTGTCAGTTGCGGGGTGCGTGGTAAGCCGTCGCTGATTTTTTCCATCACTATCCATAATCCAAATGTCGTGTCCTTCGGATTGGCGATAGAATACAATCTCACCATGAACGGGTGTGGACTGATTTGGTTCGTCAACCAGTCCAAAGTCATCAGTCGTAGATGTCGTTGCTGTAGCGTTGATTAGCACGCTCAGCTTCTCAAGCTGTTCCTCAATTTCTTCCAACTCGCTTAAAAGCTGGTCAACTAATGTTTTAAGCGAGTTGATGTCGGGCATGATCCCGGCATCAAGGTCGGCTTTAATCTGCTGCCACTCCTGCATGAGGCCGTCGACCACATGCTCAATATTTTCGATTTTTTGATTTTGCGTTTCAGTATGAGAACCTGTAGGAGCGTAAGGTTGTGGTGTAACAATCGGGTTAGGGGGCTGATGGTCATCGCTACAAGCAATAGCAAGGATACTTAGTGTGAAAACAAACAAAATGCGTAACATGGTGAATCTCCTTTCTCGATTTATCGACATTTGGATTGAGCTCGTTGCAGCACATAGAAAATGACCTTGATACTTGGGATTTATCAACCGGTTCTATATACCTCTCACCCCGTTAGGGCTTTGTAGTTCCTGCAAATTGAGAATCTCTATTTAGCGGGCACCGCGCTCTACATATTAACTAGAGCGTGCTGACATCTCGTTGCACTTAAACAATCATAGACGGGCACAGACGCCAAAGTTTTCGTAGGGGTTGGGGCTCCCAACGCGTTCCGCATAGCGAGAATCCTCGATGAAATCGGGATTGGGCGAGGAAACCTCGTCCTTACGGTTAGGCATTTATCGGCAAATTACGGCTACCCCTCACATAAATGAAGGGTACTCATAATTATTGCCCCGATAAGATCGGTATTCAGAGCAATCTGAATCAGGATATTTAGGATTTAAGGATTGTCAGGATAGAGGATCTGATGCGTGAAAATCCCGATACTCGGGATCCTCAGAACAGGGCGGGAAAAGGTTCGTTTTGTAACAGGGAAGGTTTTGATAATTTTAAGAGCGATTAGATTATGTCACTGCCGATTCATCCCGCATAGGGAGATCGTAGGAAGGAGATGTATCACTTGGGTTTGGTAACGAAGGTAATCGTCGCCTGTAGGCCATTGCCAGCCCCATCGTGGACATCAATTTCAATCTTGTAGGTTGTCTCGTTGACCAGTTCCTGTCCTGCAACTGCGGTCAATGTCGCTGTCTGACCAGCGACGTTGGCAATCCAGTTGAGGTCGGCACCTGCCTCATCGGTCAGCTTAATAGTTCCTGCGACAGCTTCATCGAAGGTAATCTCAATCCCAGCAGCATTAAGTGACGCGGGATCGACATTTACGGTTCCATCTGCTACTGTACCACCCGTGATTCTTGGCGGCGTCGTATCCGGGACTCTAACAGTATAAGGACCAACCGCCTGAGAGCTGGAACTACCGTCTCGGTTTGTCCAACTAACGTTCAGGATTTGACCGTCTTCTTCCTGTAGCGTCAGCGATAAGGTCCAATGGTCGCCAGCTCCGGTGGCTGCAACACCATTGACTGTCACCGCTACAACATCCTTCACCCCTACAGCACCCTGTAAAAAGGTCAGTGAAAACTGGGTATTGGGGGGAATTTCCGACCCCGGAGAAGGATCTACGATAACTGGGGATCCTGTGTGAGGCGGAGGGGGAAGAACATCAGTTCGTGGAGGTGTGACCCTGCTTGTTGTTGGATTGGATGGGTCCGTAACCACTTACGGTGAGTCATCGGCGCAACCGCCAATTATACCGATAATAAACATCCCAAACGTGATTAGGATGGTAGTTCTTAACATTTTGTGCATCGTTTTTATCCTTTCTGTGGAGTTTTCCCACCAATAACTTTCTCTCTTTATATCAAACCTTTAACTGTGTGAAGTTCCAAAGGGGGAAAAATCATCCCGGAACTTGAACGTCAAGGTTGTGGTCGTAGAAAATGTGCCTCTTGATGAAGTTAGTTGATGGCTAGCATGTAAAACATCCTGCAAAAAGTGCTCACAGGATAGATAAAACCGGCTCGATGATCCGATTCCACTAATCATTAGTGGATCTTAGTATTAACGCAAGTTGCTAGTTGATAAACCAAGCACTATAAACCGAGTTTTTTCTTCAAAACTCGGTTTCTCTCTGACTCTAACAACTTGGGTTATGTCATAAAATAGTAGTTGTAGTGCAAATATTGCTAATCGTGGCGCAGATTGCCCAATCTGCGATCCATTCCCCGCTACAAAATCAACGAAACTTGTGCGTCAGGCGTACAAACTTTATGTGACAACTCAACCTAGGAGCTGACTAGCAACTTAGGTTAGTATTAATAAAACACTCGAAACCGGTGCGGTTGAAAACCGCACCTACCGGGTTGAATTGAATTCGGTGCGGTTAGAAACCGCACCTACCCCGATAGATCGGGATCGAAGCCGACCGGCCCCGATAATAAGTTTACCCCGATTTATCGGGGGGATCGAAACCGAGGAGCGGAAGTGTCTTTTTATTTCTAGACTGCACCAATGTCCGCTAGATTGACTAGCAGTCAGATCGCATATTTTTTCCTTGATTATTTCCTCAGAATCACCTATCATCCCCAAAAATTCGAGGGCGCAAAGATGTCCGAGAAATAGAAATTGGTAATACTTAATGAAGTAAAATACAGGACTACGCACAAATCTGAGGGGAAATAACGGCGATGAATGGATCAAACCTTATTGAATCCCTTCGTCCGTGGCTGGACGAGAAGATAGGGGCAAAGCTGGATCTGGTAGGTTCAGATCCGATACCGGTCTATGAGACTGAGGAAGGAACGTCAAGCCCGCTATTCGCAGCGCGGATCGGTGAGCGTGGACTTGTCACTACACAAAGGCAGTGGTTGGAACCGCTTAAACCGATTGTTGCAAATCTAACGTTGGAGGAGTTGTTTTCCACATTTGGCGGGTATGAACTTGCGCGTGTATTGCTACCTGATGGATGCGGGGTGTGGGGACCGAGCTGGTTCTATGTCGGAGACGAGCACTGTTTTCGGGATGTGGGGGATAACCGTCCTGTGCAGCTTTCTGCGGAGGAATTGGCTGAAACGGTCGATCATCGTATTTTCTGGCACTGCTTTGAGGACGAGGCGATGACCGGTTTCGGTATCTTTGAGGAGGGTAAATTGGTGTCACTTGCAGCGGTGCGTGCTGAAGATGACCGTGTTTGGGAGATCGGCATTGATACCGCGCCGGAAGCCAAAGGACGCGGACTCGGGCGTGCCGTCACGAGTGCAGCTGGGCGTTGGATACTGGAAAATAACCGGTTCGTCTTTGCGTCAACCGCCCCTTGGAACGTTCGCTCTGCGCGCACACTCCGATCCGTGGGTTTGCAATTCATTATGTCGGTCATGATAGGGATGCCCGGACCATTTTATGCAGCACCGCAGCCGCTCGGAACGCCATATCCCGGTGCCGAAGTGTATAACTACTATCCCGACTGGGCGATTAATAAAGAGATTAAACCGCCGCTAAGAGATTGAGCGATTTAAGGGATTGGCTCATGTCAAGAAATCGTGCAACAGAAACCGAGTTTTCAAGAAAAAACTCGGTTTATCTTTGTGCTCTGCACTTTCTTTTTACATGAACCAAGGGATTTAGGTGCGCCCCCTCACATAAGGGTTGGGATTGCTCTTGACTTCGCGCAGGAGGGTATGGATATATACCCGAATGCGAAAGAGTCGGCAGTTAGAATTGCCCAGCAATCCCCGGTTTAATGTTCCCACTTTATCCCAGAATGCTCCGAGGAGCGGTCTATCCAACGCGGGGTAAGGTGTTTCGGGATCCTGTTTAAGCAACTCATGCCAATAAAGAACTTCCACAAAATGGACATACGTCGAGGTGTTGTAGTCAACACCGAGCATGAGTAGCTTCCCATCAGCTTTATACGCCTTCTGCATTGGGGAGTTTGTGCCGTAAGTTTTTCCCCATGGCTCATGATCCCACGGTGATTTATATCCCTCAAGGCTGAGATGGGTGCTTACAAACGTTTTCGCATCTTTTCCCCGTGCCGCGACCGAATGAGAGTAGTGATCGGAGCGGTAGGTGTCGGGCATCTGGCGGAAGAATTCTGTGAGCCAACCGACCGTGGAAGGCGTGGTTTCGAGGTTCCATGAGCTTACTCGTAACTCTCTACCATCTAAAAGATTGAACGAAGGCATCAAGATGAGTCCCTCTCGTCCAACGGCGTCCTCTAATGCGCTGACCACAGTGCCCGCCCCGCCTTCAACAGGTCCAAGGCTCTTAAAGGAGGAGTGAATAAAGACCGTATCCCCGAATTCAACGCCCAAGTTTTTCAGATCATGTGTGAGTGTTTCGCGTGTGTGTGCAGTTTTCATAGTAGCCTTAAATAATAACTGATAAGATTGGAAATATCTATGGGAATTTACGAGCAATTTGGAGTAACACCGATTATCAATGCCTCTGGCTCGGTGACCCGTCTCGGCGGGGCGCCAATGCCTGATGCAGTACTGGATGCGTTTAACGAAGCTGCCCGTGCGTCGGTGCCGCTTGAACAGCTTCAGGCAGCTGCCTCCAAAGTTATCGCAGAGACAACGGGGGCGGAAGCCGGTTTAGTTTCCGCTGGTGCTGCGTCCGCCCTGACTCTGGGCACCGCTGCGATCTTGACAGGCTACGACTTGGGACGGATGGAGCAGTTGCCCCACTGCGACGGATTTCCCAACGAGTTTATCGTCGCCCGCGAACAGCGAAGCGGTTACGATCACGCCGTGAGAGCTGCCGGCGCGAGGCTCGTTGAGGTCGGCTTCAACGAAATTGTTGCGAATGCAGGGGTACGGCGCACCGAAGCGTGGGAGTACGAAGCTGCTTTTGGACCGAACACCGCAGGCGTTCTCTATGTATACAGCCCAACTTCGCGACCTCCGCTTGAAGAAGTTGTTGATGTCGCGCATCGGCATCAACTTCCCGTATTGGTAGACGCAGCCGGTGAACTTCCCCCGCGTAGCAATCTCAAATCCATTGCGGCGATGGGTGCCGATCTGGTAGCGTTCAGCGGTGGCAAGTCTATTCGGGGTCCCCAGTCAACAGGGATTCTTTGTGGTCGCCGAGACCTTATCGGTCCAGCAGTGGCACAGTTGTTAGATATGGACGACCACTTAGAATTGTGGGATCCACCGGCGTCACTCATTGATAAGGCAAAACTCCGGGGGATTCCGCGACACGGTATCGGACGCGGTTTTAAGGTGTCGAAGGAGGAAATTATCGCCTTGCTTGTGGCGTTGCAGCTTTTCACCTCCGGTGCCTACGATAAAGAAGTCTCCAAAGCACACACACGTCTCAACCGGATCGTGGAAAAGTTAAACGGTTCCCCTGCGGAATGCAGTTTCCGCGATAAAGGAGACGGTGAAAGTCTCCCACTTTTGGAAGTCACGATTGATGAAGTTGCTGTCGGTCGTGGAGCGATGGAGATCTGCCAAAGTCTCCGAAACGGCGTTCCACCGATTTATGTCAGTCACGGCGGTCTCTCAGAAGGAAAACTTCTGATTAATCCACAGCACTTGAACGACAGCAACAGTGAGACACTCGCCGAGCGGATTCGTCAAGAATTGAATCGTTAGGTTCCTGTGAAGAAATCGTGCAACAGAAACCGGTTTATAGTGAATCTTAGAATTAATGAGACATGCCAAACCGGTGCGGTTGAAAACCGCACCTACCGGGAGGCGAATATGCCACGAAAAAACAAGATTCTCAACATCGGTGATAAGGCACCGCTATTCACATTGACCTCTGTTCAGCGTCAAACCGTGAGTCTGGAGTCGTATCTCGGTCGGCAATCTGTTATCCTCGCCTTCTTTCGGGGAACGTGGTGACCAAATAGCCGTCGCCAGTTAGGAGACCTACAGCTCGCCAGCAACAAATACGCGGAATTGGGGGCTGCGGTTCTTAGCATCGTTGGTCAATGGCCCCGTGAGGTGCGTCGATATGCCGAAACGCACGATATAACCTTTCCGCTGCTCACGGATAAAGATCGAGAGGTAATTAAAAGCTACGGGGTATACCATTGGCTGGGACTTGATGCGTATAATATCGCTCGCCCTGCGACATTCGTGATTGATAAGGATCTAACTATCCGGTTCATGTATATTGGCTCACATCAGTTTGATCTTGCCAAACATGAGGATATTGTTACAACCTTGAAAGCACTTTAAAACAGAAAAAAATTGGATCATGTAAAAAGGATTGGCAATACACTAACGCAAGTTGCTAGTTATGTGCGACGCAGTAAAAGTCAACCCTCGATACCTGTAGGTCGGGCATCTTGCCCGACTTATAGCCCCAGAGGGGCGATATGTCTATAGAAAACAGGATAAAAACAACCTTAAAGCCCTAGCGGGGCGACATGTATGTAGCATCATAACGCCACTAGCAACTTAGGTTACACTAAGAACGTGAAACGTGAAAACAATTTGTTGATTGATTCATTAGTGTCCAGCCTACAGAACTTATTGACGTACTCCCAAAGCTAAAGGATTGGGATTGTTATCCACTATGTTAGCCAGATTTACATAGGTGCCAATCAAATCTGACACCTATCGGGGACGCCATCGCCCCAACTACGGGACTCAACATGAATCCCGATACTTTGTTCCAGAGGTTGATTGCACCCACACCGTCTCGGTGATACTGAAAGCCACAATGGCTGCAGTGGTAGTTACGGTTTGTGTGTTTCTTTCGATTGCCACACCGTGGGCAGGTCTGTGAGGTGCATGCCTCGGATACAAACTTGACCTTCAAACCCGCCAACTCCGCTTTGTAGCATATCATGGACTGGAGCCGGGCAAACGCCCATTGGTGAACCTTCTGGTTAGATACTTTTCCAAACTTCGCTCGCTTACGAATGCCTTTTAGGTCTCCAATCACTATCGTATCCGCCTTCGCCTTGATGCAGTCGGATATAAATCGAGATGTGATTTTATGTTCAGCGTCCTTCAGTTGAGCGTTCAACTTTGCCAGTATCTTGGTCTTAATTCGTTTGAGACGATACCAGCGATTACTTCGTTTGATACACCTATCCATTTTGGATTGGATATATGCCTTAAACTTGTTGATATACTGTTTGATAGCCCGTAACGCACGACCGTTGTAGATTATGGTTTGTTCGCCGTCATGAGAGACTATCGGGTGAATCTCACCCATATCTATGGCAACCACTTTACCCGTCTCACGCTTGGGCGGTATTTGTACTTTGTAAACCAATGAAAAGTAGTAACTGCCCCGTTGGAAGTACATTTCTACATACACAGGCTTTACATCTGATTTGAGGGTGATAGGCGCATTACCTTTACCATTTGAAAGTCGGATAACACCCTCTTTGAAGGTAATACCATTTTGTATCCAACGCACCTTGTAGAAATGAGGTGTCCGCTTAGGAGGTTTTGCATCAGGATTGGACTCGACAGCACCAAAGTAACTCTTCAGTGAGTCAAAATAGGATTGGATTATCGCTTGTACCGTTTGCGAATGCAGATTGTATCCACGCAAACGCATATACTTCTGGACAGCACCTTGTGATAGCCAAAACCTTTTCTCGCGCTTGACTTTCCAGAGCAAAGACACAACTTTGCAATAGACACGACCGGACTCATGAGCAAGCATATCCAATTCAGGGGTCTTGTCGCATTTGACTTTCTTGGTGGTATACACTGGGATTGTCCTTTCGGTCTTTTGTTCCCTGTTCGATAGGGTGTGGGAAGCACCACCGTGCGGTGGTGTCGAACCTTCCCACCGAAAGACAAAACAACTATACCATATTTCTCCTGCAAATTCAATGCTAAAGCAGTCTGTATAGGCTGCGCCCCAACTGCTCCAAACCTAAAGGATTGGGATTTAGACCTAAAGGTTTTTTCGTTAAAAAAAGCGTAAAACGCTTAGAGAAACCGAGTTTTCAAGAAAAAACTCGGTTTCTGTTGCACGATTCCTTTACATGAAACACCAAGCTAAAGAGAGGGTTAAGATGATTCTAACTGGACATCGAGGCGCAGCAAAGCTTGAACCAGAGAATACGCTGCTTTCCATTCAAAAAGCGATAGATCTTGGCGTCGATCAGATAGAGATGGATGTGCATCTCACGCGCGATCAGCACTTGGTAGTCATCCACGATACTACCGTAGATCGGACAACCGATGGACAGGGTGCAATCGCCGACCTAACGCTAGCAGAAGTACAACAGTTGGACGCCGGCAAGGGAGAGCGCGTCCCAACGCTGCAAGAAGTGCTGGATCTAGTGCGCGGGAAAGTGATTCTCCAAATTGAACTGAAAGGCCCCGACACCGCTGAGCCGGTTATCCAAGCGGTCGAACAGAATGGCATGGAAAACGAGGTGCTGCTAACTTCGTTTGTCCATGATCGGCTACGCGAAGCACGTCAGCTTAACCCGAATTTGAGGCTGGGGGCGTTGTGGGCGGACCCACCGCCTGATGCGTGTGAACAGGCAATCGATATGGGAGCAGAAGCGATACACATCCAACATCTGAATATTGACACCCAGCTTGTTGGGGAAGCACATGCACACGGTCTCATGATTCGTGCGTGGAATCCGGATACGGTTGAGGAGATACAGCGTGTTGTCGATCTGGGGGTTGACGCTATCGGGTCAAATCGTCCGGATCTGTTAATCGCGGTTGGACGCGCGTGATTTTCGTTGCTTAATATAAAAATACTGAATGTCCCAAGTTTATCAAAGATCAGCGTAGGGGGTATGCAATAAGATTTTAACCCGATCCCACTGCCCTAGCGACGAAGCGCGCATAGCCATGAGGGTGGGAATATGGTTAAGGTGCTCATCAGGTAATTCGCAAATTTCTCGATACCCCTGCAAAAGAGCTTCGCGCCGTTGTTGAAAACCGGGCTTTTCCCAAGGTCCCGCTAATATAACCGCCAGATCGTAGAGATAGTATCCAAACCCGCAGTCGTCAAAATCAATAGGCAAAACCTCTTCAGCCGTGAAGAGTACATTACCGAAACTCAAATCCGAGTGAATCAATCCAAATTGATCGGGACTCTTCCCAAGCCGTTGTTCGACTTCCTGTAACTGTTCATAAAGCGTTTGCAGATGCCCCCGAACGTCCTCTGGCAATTGCTTATAGGTAACAGCCTCCTCCCCAAATACATTATCGGTGCTTAGTACGCTGGTCGAATCGTAAAGCGGTCTATCTAGTTCAAAAGCAGGTGTCCAGTGTTGGACGTGACGATGGAGTTTGGCAACAAGCTGTCCAAGTCTATAGAAGTGATGCGGTGAACGGTGATCTTGAGGAAGTATCTGCCCCTCAAGCCAAGAGAGAACTGTTACCGGATAAGGCTCTAGCGTCCCTATTTGCTCGTCTAGGACAATCATCTCTCCGTCTAGGGAACGCTGTGGTATCTGCACAGGTACTGTTGTCTCACGAGCAAGTGCCTCAAGCCAAGCCAATTCTGACGCTACTGCTGTCCGCCTTTTTGCCCTATGAATCCGCACCAGAAATCGTCCACGATCGCAGTCCAGACGAAACGTTGTATTCACGAGATGCTGTAGAAAGGTAAGTCGGTCCTGGTTGAAACCGAATTTTTCTAGCGCGGCGTTAGCAAGTTTACGTAACCTATAAACCTGCTTCTTCTCTGGCAAATCCTCAAAATTATCACCGTTCAGGACCATTTCTGCTTCTCTTTGTTTGCATTTGACGTGGGGAAGTTCGACCATTTCAACATATCTAATCCCCATTCTCAAACAAAAATTCAGCAAATTGAAGTCTATTGTGTCTCATCATACGGTCCCGCGATTGCGATACTGCACAGATCCGGGTGCAGATATTTCTGGGCAGCTGCGTTCACCTGTGCACGGGTGATGCTTCGGTAGATTGATTCATGCCGCTCAAGATAATCGAGCCCCAACCCGTACAACTCCGCGGTTAGGAGAACCGCAGCAAGTCCCCTGTTGGTTTCGAGTGCAAGCATGAAATTTCCGACAATTAGGTTCTGGGCGTCCGACAATTCTTCTTCCGTGATACCTTCAGATTTCATCAACTCTATTTCGTGCAGGATGCTTTTGATGGCTTCCTCCACGTTGGTGGGGTTGACACCCGCGCTCGCATGAAAAAGCCCTTCACCTATAGACGGCGTGAACGAACTCCACACGCTGTATGCAAGGCCCTGTACATCGCGCACACGACCAAATAGGCGGGCAATCCCCGCGCTTCCCCCCAAGACAGCGTTCATGAGATTGATGGTATAAAAATCTGGATTCGTTCGTGTAATTCCTTTGTGCCCCAACTCGATATTTGCTTGTGACTTATCCATCATCGATTGGACTACAATCTGCTTTTCACCATAATCCACCGCCGGTATGGTGAAGGGTGGTTTTTCCCCATTTGCCGTCCAATCTCCCAACGCAGCGTCAATTTTTTCAATGATTGTCTGTGTCTCTACATCGCCGACAATCGCCAGAACCAGCGAATCGGGGCGATAATAAGACGCATGGAAATCAGTCAGCGCGTTCCTTTGGATGCGTTTCACCGATTCTTCTGTTCCCTGTACGCGCCAATGGTAAGGGTGTCCGTCGGGATAAACAGCCTCTCGGAGGAGCCGATCTGCGACATCATCCGTTTCATCTTCCCACGCTTTCAGCCAACTATAGACCTGATGCCTGTGTTTTTCAATCTCTTTTTGTGGAAAGTTAGGAGCACGTAGAATGTCCTTAAGCACGTCAAGTACTCGATCAAAATCTTTTGACAGTAGGCGCCCCTCGATGCTCACTGTCTCGGTACTGGCTGCAACGCCTATATTTGCCCCGACAGATTCGGTCTCCTCAGCGATTTCCTCCCACCCCCGGTTTTCGGTTCCTTTCGTCAGCATATTGGCAACGACATCCGAAAGCCCGTATAACCCTTGTCGGTCATACATGCTGCCCGCTTTTAGTCGTCCACTGATCGCAACCGTTTGATTGAAATGGTTCTCTTGAACAAGTAGTGTCAGACCGTTACCAAAGACGTGGCGGGTGGTGGTTGGTTGATGATTACTCATCTTCAATTCCTCCTTGAATCTGACACAGACGGGGATGCCTCGTATGATGCAGAGCGGGTGCTGCATCTTCACCGGATGTACCGCCATGGCCGGGTGAAACCGGTTGAAAATACCCAACTGTGCGGTTATTTTCAGTGAGATATTTCTGGGCAGCTTCACGAATTTGCTCGCGGGTGACAGCCCGAACCCTGTCGAGGTAGGCATCAAGGTATTTGTAATCGTAGACAGTTTCGTAGTAGCCGATCTGCGCCGCTTGACTTGAAACGCTGTCGAGGGAGAAGATGAAGTGTGCTTCTGTTTGGTTGATTGCCTTTTCTAGTTCCGCCTCTGTGATCACCTCATTCTGGATGCGGTCTATCTGTTCTAGAAGTACCTTTTCAAGTGTGGAAGGATCAACACCGACCTGTGCTTCTGCGAATGTCCAAGCCAGTCCCGCATCTTTAGAAAAATCTGGATAGAAATAGGCGGAGGTTGCCAATTGCTTATCAACCAAGGCGCGGTAGAACCGTGAAGTTTTCCCCATACTCAACACGGCACTAATCACTTCGAGCGGATAGAAGTCTGGATGCCCAGCTGCAGGGATATGGTAGACAATAGCGACATAAGCGAGCGTTCCTTCCTTGCGAACCGTTACCCGTCTTTCACCGCGCTGCTCCGGTTCGAGCGTCGAGGGACCCGTGATCGTTTCCCCAATAGCAAGCGGACCAAAGTGGGTTTCAACCTGTTTCATCAGATCGATAGTATCAAAGTCTCCAACGAGGACAAGGGTTGCATTGTTCGGCACGTAACGTTGGCGGTAGTAGTTGTAGAGGTCGTCGCGGGTCATTGTCTTGAGGTCTGAGGGCCAACCGATGATACCCCATTGATACGGGTGGGCTTTGTATGCCGTCGCCTGTACTTCCTCTCTCAACACAAATTGAGGCGTATTTTCGTATCCTTCGCGTTCCGAAAGAATTACCGTGCGTTCCGCTTCAACCTCCTCCGGATCAAACACGCTGTTCTGCATCCGATCCGACTCCAAGGCGAGCGCGACCGAGATTTTATCCGCGGGTAGGGTCTCATAGTACGCGGTATAGTCGTTGCTAGTAAACGCATTCCATCTGCCGCCGTTGCCTTCAATAAAACGCCCTAACGCCTCTTTCGAGAACTTAGGTGTACCCTTGAAAAGCATGTGTTCGACCCAATGGGAAACGCCTGTGAGTCCGGGACGTTCATTTCGCGAGCCGACTTTATACCAGATATAACTGCTAGCGACAGGGGCTGCGTGCACCTCTTTCGTCAACACTTTCAATCCATTAGATAATTGATGTTCGATGATTTCAGAGCCGGTTTCACTCTGCTTAGTCATAATCGAATCCTTTCACTTACAGCACGGCTAAAATCGCTCCTACAACATAATCCAGATTCTTGGGCGAAAGCCCTGCCACATTTAACCGACCATTTGTCGGCATATAGATAGCATATTCGTCGCGCAACCGATCCACAGCGTTTTTGGAAAGCCCTGAATAAGAAAACATCCCGTTCTGTTTGTACATGAAGCTGAAATCTATTGAACTACCACCTACGTTCAAGCCTTCAGCCAACGCCTTACGCATGCCAGAGATTCGCTCGCGCATGGTCGCCAGCTCAGTCTCCCACTCCTGTCTGAGAAGGTCAGAGGCGAGGACAGCTGCAATGATACGGGAACCGTGAAGGGGTGGATTGGAGTAGTTAGCACGGATGATTCGCATAACTTGAGATTTAACCCGTCCAGCGGTTTCTGCATCAGCCGTAACAACATAGAATCCGCCGATTCGCTCCCCGTAAAGCCCAAAGTTTTTGGAATAGGAGTTTGCCACTAGCATCTGATGTCCATCAGCAAGGAAGCGGCGAACTGCCGTTGCATCTTCATCAATGCCACGTCCAAAACCTTGGTAGGCAAAGTCGAAAACCGGCAGCAGCTCCTGGCTCTTGATGGCTGCGGAGATCTCCTCCCAATCCGCTGGGGTTGGATCAAGTCCGGTTGGGTTGTGGCAACAGGCGTGAAGTAAGATTGGGCTGCCACTAGGGATAGATTGAATCGCTTCGATCATACCTAACTTGGTGAATTCCCTGTGCTGTGCATCATAGTAGGGGTATGACGCGACCTCCAGACCAGCCTTCGCGAAAACCTGATTATGGTTCGCCCAAGTCGGATCTGGCATATAGATGACTTCGCTGCCAATATGGGCAAGAAACTCGCCAGCGAGTCTCACACCGGCGGTCCCACCGGGTGCCTGCGCCCCGAAGATGTTATCTTGCTTAGTATCGAATACCAATCTAATGGATTGCTGTACATATTCCGGGTTCCCATCTTGAGAGAGGTACTCTTTATCCATACCCTCAGTTAGAATTTGCTGTTCTGCTTTTTTGACCGCTGCAAGCACAAGCGGTTGGAGATCATCGGTCTTGTAGGCACCGATGCTCAGGTTCACTTTATTCGATCGTGGATCCGCCTTGAAAGCCACATTAAGCCCCAAGATAGGGTCGGGAGGCGCCATTTCTACCGTGTCGAAGAATTTCATCGCTGTATACTCCTAACTTTCCGCATTTTGACTGAGGTGATTAAGAAAAAGAGGGTGACAGTTTGGAATGGCGTTCCCTAAAGCGTTGTCATCAATTTTCGGAATGCGTTCAGTTGTGGTTGAATTACATGAGGTTCGGGCACTCGTCCTTCAAGTGCTTCAATGGTCTTTAGTCCGTTGCCGGTGATGCAGACAACAATGCGCTCCTCCCGACTGATGCGCCCACTGTCGATCAACTTTTTCGCTGCTGCAAGCGTGACGCCACCAGCCGTTTCGGTGAAGATACCTTCTGTCGCAGCGAGAAGTTTGATTGCTTCGACAATCTCTTCATCGTTCGCATGTTCCCCGTATCCGCCCGATTTCCGTACCGTATCAGCAGCATAAATGCCGTCGGCGGGATTGCCGATCGCGAGAGATTTGGCGATGGTATCTGGTTTAACAGGCTTGACAAAATCGGCACCCTCTTTGACCGTTGTAGCAATTGGACCACAACCTTCAGCCTGTGCGACGTGGATACTGGTTTGTGGCTTGTCAATAAGTCCTAACATATGAAATTCTTTCAAAGCCTTGCCGACCTTTGTGATGAGCGATCCACCCGCTGCGGGTACAACGATGTGATCCGGTGCTTCCCAACCGAGTTGCTCGATAATCTCATATGTGAAGGTTTTGGAGCCTTCTGCGTAAAATGGGCGGATGTTGATGTTAGCAAACGCCCAAGGGTAGACACCGGCAATTTCACTGCATAATCGGTTGACATCGTCATAATTTCCCGCAATTCCGACCACCGTCGGGGCATAAACGAGCGAAGCTACGACTTTTCCCATCTCAAGATCAGCAGGAATAAAGATGAAGCAGTTGAGGTTTGCTATTGCAGCGTTTGCGGCGACGGAATTGGCTAAATTGCCGGTTGAAGCACAAGAAACGGTATCAAATCCAAACTCTTTTGCCTTACTCAGCGCAATCGCAACGACACGATCCTTGAAGGATAGGGTTGGATGACACACGGAATCATCCTTGATATAGAGTGCTTCTACACCAAGCACTGCCTCCAGATTTTTGGCTCGAATTAACGGGGTGAACCCCGAACTGAATCCGTCGGTCGGCTCACCATCGATCGGCAGTAGATCGGCATAACGCCAGAGGCTTTCGGGACCGGCCTCAATAGATTCTCGTGAGATTGACTTCTGGATTACTTCGTAGTTGTAGTCTACCTCAAGTGGCCCAAAACAGAACTCACACACATGGAGCGGTTCTTTGGGATACTGCCTACCACATTCACGACATTTCAATCCCAGTACTTTTTCTTTCATGTTGGTCTCCGTTGGTTCAAACTATAAGGGTAGAATTTACGCATTTCGGCGCGGGGCAAGTTGAAAATCCCGATTTATCGGGGATGCCCCGCCTACAATTGGCAAAAATGCAGACAATAAAAAAGCCTATCATCACGGCTGTGACAATAGGCAATTCTGTAGAGCATATATATTAAAAACAATCCCAATTCATAACTAAATCTGCCTATTTTCACTTTGCCTCGCACGCATGGACACCGCAACAGCAGCAATGCCCATGCCCGGCATGTACATGGTCATGTTTGCAAAAGGTGCAAAGTGAGTTATCGGAGAAAAGTTGAAGTGAGCCTGTTGCATTTTTGTAGTTTGCCTACCTAATGATGTTTAATTAAAAGACCATCTAATTTTAGCATACGCCCCCATATAAGCGCAAGGGAAAATTAACAATCGTCGGGGTTTGATTATGAACACCGTTACGGAAGGTTCTCAATCATCACTGGTTCTATGGGATCCGCGGGCGCAAAGCCAAAGACCTTCGCATAAAAATAAAGTTCCGCTTCGCTCGATCGCCGGATGTTTTCACTGCGGCGGAATCCGTGCTGTTCCCCTTCAAATGGAACATAAGCGACGGGTAATCCTTTCGCATGCAACGCTTCGACCATCATCTCCGCCTGATTGGGCGGCACAACTTTATCTTCAAGCCCTTGAAAAAGAATTAAGGGACATGAAAGACGATCGGTAAAGTGGATTGGCGAGCGTTCTCGGTAGCGATCACGTTCTTCCGGATAGGGTCCAATCAGGCTATCCAGATAGCGGGATTCAAACTTATGTGTGTCTTTTGTCAGTGCCTCAAGGTCGCTGATCCCGTAATAACTAGCACCTGCTTTGAAAACATCGCGGAAGGTCAGTGCCGAGAGCGTTGTGTAACCGCCCGCACTCCCGCCCCGAATTGCTAACCGATCAGCGTCCACATAGCCGTGTTCGGCAAGGTATCGCGTCCCGTTCACACAGTCGTCAACGTCAACAAGCCCCCACTGACCGTTGAGCCGCTGGCGATAGGCACGACCGTAGCCACTACTGCCGCTGTAGTTCACATCAAGGACAGCAATCCCCCGGCTCGTCCAGTATTGGATCTCTAGGTCGAGCGCGGTCGAAGTTGCTGAAGTTGGACCTCCATGGCTGATGACAAGAAGTGGGGGCAGATCGTCGGTAGGTGCAGTATAATCACGGTTTTGTGGCGGATAGAAGAAGGCGTGAGCACTCAGACCACCCTCAGTTGGAAACTCGATCGCTTGGGGAGGTGAGACATACCTGTCATCAATCTCTATCTCACTTGACCGGTATACAACCTCAACTTGTTTCGTGTCGAGGTCAAGCCGGACAATTGACGCCGGCTCCGTTGATGAACTGGCATTGAACAGGACTCCATGGGAGACAGGTTGCAGATTGGAAATTGATGTATAGGGAGTCTCAATCGGATCAAGTCTGCGTGTCGCAGTGTCCAAATTTGCTAGATGCCAGACACCGTCCTGCGAGTAGGTACAGATAATCTGATTGGCGGAGACGAATTTATAAGTAGACATCCCAAATATCCACTGTGGTCTACCGAACTCCGCTTCCATTTCGCATAACGGTTCGACGGTCCCATTCCGACAGCAATAGAGGTTCCACCAGTCGGTTCGATCGGAGACAAAGTACAATGTCCCATCTGGCGACCATTCGGGTTGAAAGATCGATTCATCAACGCCGCCCGCGACACATTCTGTGTGACCAAGTGATCCATCTTTGTTGATCTCACCGACCCAAAGTTCAGTGCTGTCCCAAGGCATGTTCGGATGGTTCCAAGTCAACCATGCCAGACGCGCACCATCGGGACTCAAGCGTGGTGAAGAATAAAAATCATTTCCGTAGACGAGTATCTGCGCGCTGCCTTTGCCGTCCAATGGAATGGCTACCAATGTGTTGACGGCTTCATTCTCGGTATCGGTATGGTCTTCGCGGACACAGATCAGACGGTTCTGTCTAGAGTCAACAATGCCATCGGTATAGCGTAGATCTGCTTCGAGGGTAATCGGTTGTGGTTCTGATTCAGACGTTTGGCGGTAAATGCGTTGATCCGCGAAGTTAGAGAAGTAGACTACCCCATCACTGACGACGAGTGCCGCCCCACCGTACTCATGGACGCGTGTTCGTGCACTGAAAGTAGGTGGAGTCACATCGGTCATTTCTCCGTCCGGAGTCCGTCGAACAATGGCATAGCGACCGTCCTCAGTCGGACGCATCTCAATCCAATAGATATCTTCTCCATCGGCTACGGCTTCTATTATTCTACGCCCTTCCGTTGAAATAACATCTGCGCTGATTGGGGACTCCCACGATCCGTAGGGTGCCGTCTGCGGTTGCGCCATCACTTTCTCCTTGAATTGTAGAATCTTAGAACTTGTTTTAATAAGCAAGAAATAATCCCACGGTGCTGTGGATTTGTCAATCCACAGCGAGCCGTATCGCAGGGTAGGAGTTGGTTTTCCCAACCCGTTGGGCGAGGGGACCTTGCCCCTACGCAACCAATCCCCTACCATTGACCTGACACGGTTTCCTAAATTATAGAGCGAATGTGCCGTTGAGTAGTAGATTACGGAAGAAACCGAGTTTTGAAGAAAAAACTCGGTTTCAGGACAAATAACTTTACCCAAAATGACTTTTGAAACAGGCTCTTAGTTTAAGCGGAAATTGAGGGGTAAGGTAACAGAAAATCAATAGTGGATCAAGATAAAAAAAATACTTTACTATTTGCGGAGGTGGTTGACGCTCGAATGCTTCTGAACGCTTGTCACACAGATAGAAAACGAGTATAATCTAGATATCCATAGGGCTTTCCTCTGAGATTATGGTTGAATACCTCAACTTTAATAGAAAACCTATGGATTTTGAATAGGTAGCAACTTGGGTTATTTATGGTAGACTTTAGAACTAATGAGACACTGTGAACGAGCCCCGATAGATCGGGATTCACGGAGTTACGGCACACGGCGCCCCGATAAATCGGTTCCGTTCCGAGAATCCCGATGGAATCGGGAGATGCAAAGCCATGTGCCTACTACTTTGAATGTCTACTTATTTTTAGAATTCACTATAGTTGCCAGTCCTACATTGCACCCTTCGGATACACATGTCGCCCCGCTGGGGCTTTAGGGTATTTGTTTATCTGTGTACTATAGACATGTCGCTCCTCTGGGGCTAAATGAACCGATGAATCAACGATTTTTACGTTTCACGCATCACGTTTCACGTTATCAACAGCTGCAAACTAGCACCATTGGTTTTCTAACGCCCCGGTGATTTTTGTTAACGCACAGCGAGTGTGTGAAATAGTGCGGACGGACAGGAGCAAAGGAGACCGGTATGAGTGATTGTATATTCTGCGACATTTTATCTGATGAACTACCATCGAGCATTGTTTATCAAGATGAACTTTGCACCGCGTTTATGGATGTTCAGCCCGTGAACCCGGGGCATGTATTGGTCATTCCAAATTCTCATACCCCTTTTCTCGCAAACCTTGATGAAGAAACGGGTTCTCATCTGTTTCGAGTTGCCCAGCGGATCGCGCGGGCACTACGGAGATGTGGCGTCAAGTGTGAAGGCGTGAATTTCTTTCTAGCGGACGGCGAGGCAGCGATGCAAGAGATTTTTCATGTTCACCTACATGTATTTCCGCGTTACAGGGAAGACGGATTTGGTCTGATATTCAGTGAATCGTATTTCAGTAAACCTGCGCGTTCAGAGTTAGATGAAGTCGCACAATCCCTCAGAAATGCTTTGTGATTGTAGATCTACATTATTTGTATGTGAGGCGCGATGTTCACTTATGTTTGTTAGCCCGCCTGGCCTCATACATGCTAAAACCCAGGACCAGGAGGAGGACGGTGGCTTGCGTCACCCACGTCAATTTTGAGGGAACCTGGGCGATGATCTGCATCTCTTCGGACCCGGCTTGCAGCATACCAAAGAGCAACGCTGAAAAGATAACACCAATTGGATGAAGTCGTCCGAGCAGTGCAACGGCGATGGCGGTATAGCCGTATCCGGGCGCGTTCTGATAGAGTCGATGGGGACTCAGACCCATCAATTCAATAGTTCCTGCCAATCCTGCTAACCCACCGCTGATTAACATAGCAATGATAACGTTTCGAGAAACGTTGATGCCCGCCACCCGTGCAGCGACTTGGTTCTGTCCAACCGCACGTATCTGATAGCCAAGGACCGTGCGAAATAGAATCCAGTACAGGAGGGCAGCAAGTATGAGTGCGAGGATAATCCCTAAGTGAAATCGGTTGTGAGGAACCCACTCTTTTGGGAGCAATCGGGGTAGCACAGCGTTTGCCGCAATTCTTTCGCTTTGTTGATATGCTCCCGCCGCTTCTTGCAAGGGGCCACCGTCAATCGAATAACGGACTAACTCCAGCGCAATGAAGTTGAGCATGATGGTGCTGATGACCTCTTGCACACCCCGATAGGCTTTGAGCAGTCCGGCGACTGTACCCCAAAATCCCCCAGCGACGAATCCAAGCCCCAGAACGAGAGGAATAAAAAGGAGTGGCGGTAGGTTGGTAATTGATGTCCCAATCCATGTAGTGACCAACGTACCGATGAGATATTGTCCTTCTGCACCGATGTTCCAAACACCGCAGCGAAATGCGAACGCTACAGCCAATCCCGTCAGTAGGAGTGGACAGGTTTTTACAAATGTCTCGGTCACTTCGCGCATTCCTCCCAACGCGCCTTGATACATAGCGACAAATGCCTTTATCGGTTGGTAGCCACACGCAAGCATAATTAACGCATTGATGAAGAGGGCTAAGAGGGTGATGAGGATTGGAAAGAAGATCTGGGTTGGTTTGATTCGCATTAAGATCGGAAGGACAGTGGGGCAAAAAGGAAGAAAATTAGGAAGGTGCAGTGGAAGAGGAAAAAAAGATGTACTTCCAATCTTCCCTTCTTCCGAATCTGAAACAGCGTTCTACAAGAGTTAAAGGCTCATGTTAAGAAATAGTGCAAAGAAACCGAGTTTTGAAGAAAAAACTCGGTTTCTCTTCGTATTTTGCACTTTCTTTTGATATGAACCAAGTTAAGATGTGGTTAAGTCTCACTCAACAACCCATGTATCGCCCTCATTGAGTAGGGCATCCAGATCGCCTTCGCCCATCCGTTCTTTAGCGGTGTTGATCTGTTCGGTCATCATCTCTTCATAGCAAGGGTGTTCGACGCTACGAAAGATGCCGATTGGATGGGGTAAGCCCGACACTTCAGTCATGCGGCTGAGGAAATACGCCAACGTTCGATCCTCGGCAAACTGATCGTGGGTAATCAAGTTTTCATTGCTTTGTGCCTCATCGGTTACGGAAACAACTTCTGGCTTGAATCCGTTCAAGCAGATAGCCTTGTCACTGTCCTTTCCAAAGACTAGCGGTTCACCATGCTCTAAAAACACCGTATTCTCAGCTTTCGTTTCTTTCTCGGTATAAGTAAAGAACGCACCGTCATTATATACGTTACAATTCTGGTAGATTTCAATGAATGAGGTGCCTTTGTGTTCAAAAGCTGCTTTGATAACATTTCGCAGATGTTCGGGGTCTCTGTCAAGTGAGCGGGCAACAAAGGTCGCTCCCGAAGCAAGTGCCAGACTAATCGGATTGAAAGGATTATCAATCGATCCCATCGGTGTTGAGTAGGTTTTTTTGCCTTGCTCGGAAGTCGGGGAATATTGTCCTTTTGTTAGCCCATAGATGCGGTTGTTGAATAGCAAGACATTAATATCAAGATTCCGGCGCATCAGGTGGATGAAGTGGTTGCCCCCAATTGACAACGCATCGCCATCACCGGTGATGACCCAAACTGATAGGTCAGGATTAGCGGCTTTTACACCTGCAGCGATGGTAGGTGCACGACCATGAATGGTATGGAAGCCGTAAGTGTTCATATAATATGGGAAACGGCTTGAACAGCCAATCCCGGAAATAAAGACAAAATCCTCCTTTGGAATACCCAGGTCCGGCAGAATCCGTTGGGTTTGGGCGAGAATAGAGTAATCCCCGCAGCCTGGGCACCACCGCACATCTTGGTCGGAGGTAAAATCTTGCTTACTTAACGTCTGGACGGCAACTGGTATTGGATTGGAGGTCTTGTTTTTCATACGTCACCTCTTAACACATCATCAATTTTGGATTCGACTTCAAATACATGAAACGGTTGTCCTTGTACCTTATTAAGACCGACAGCATCTACTAAATACTCTGCGCGAATCAGTAGGCGCAATTGCCCTAGGTTCAGTTCAGGAATGAGCACCCTTTTGAAACCCTTCATAATATCGCCGATTTCCTTGGGAAGGGGATTGAGATAGCGCAGATGTACATGCGACAGGGATTTGTCTTCCGCTTGTTTATGTTCAACTGCTGTTCTGACTGCTCCGTAGCTTCCGCCCCAGCTTAACACAAGGAGTTCACCGCTTGATTCACCGAATATCTCTGTGGGTGGGATATCGTCTGCGACGCGTGCTACTTTCTCTGCCCTGAGATGAACCATCTGCTCATGGTTGTCAGGATCATAACTGACATTCCCTGAAACATCTTCTTTTTCTAAGCCGCCGATCCGATGTTCCAGTCCGGGGGTGCCAGGGATTGCCCAGGGACGTGCTAGCGTTGCTTCATTCCGGAGATAAGGCTCAAACCCGTTGGTGTCGGTCGGAAAATGCACATCAATCGCCGGGAGATCCGAAACCTGTGGAATGAGCCACGGTTCGGCCCCAAAGGCGATATAAAGATCTGACATGAAAATTACCGGTGTCATGTATTTGATAGCAATTCGACAGGCTTCATAGACAGTTTCAAAGCAATCGGATGGCCGTGACGCAGCAATCACGGGGAGCGGCGACTCACCATTTCGTCCATAAAACATCTGTAGGAGATCTGCCTGCTCTGTTTTGGTGGGCATTCCTGTTGAGGGACCAGCTCTCTGAATGTTGCAGACCACGATTGGCAATTCGGCGATCATTGCAAGGTTGATCGCTTCTGCTTTGAGGGCAATGCCGGGACCACTACTTCCAGTGGCACCCAGTGCGCCGCTAAATGCAGCACCGATCGCAACCCCCACCGCTGCAATTTCATCCTCCATCTGCATTGTTTTGACCCCGAAGTTTCTATATCTTGCCAATTCATGGAGGATGGTGCTTGCAGGCGTAATTGGGTAGCTGCCGTAAACCAACTGTAATCCAGATTTTTGAGAAGCAGCAACCAATCCCAGTGCGGTTGCCATATTCCCTTCGATATTGCGATATTTCCCCGGTGCAAATTTGGCGGGCTTGATTTCATAAGAGGTCGCAAACTGCTCCGTAACTTCGCAATATATATTGCCAGCTTTCAATGCAAGGGTGTTGGCTTCGATGTATTGTGGCTTTGTGGCAAACTTCTCTTCGAGCCACTGAAACGCATAGTCCATCGGGCGGTTATACATCCAACAGACCATCCCAAGCGCGTAAAAGTTCTTGCACCGATCAACCTCGCGTTGGGTGAGATCCGTGTCTTTCAATGCTTCTCTGGTGAGGCGGGTCAGTTCTATCGGAAACACCTGAAACTGTGTCAACGAACCATCTTCAAGAGGATTGCTACTGTATCCAGCCAGTCTGAGGTTGCGTCGGGCGAAATTATCTGTATCAACGATAAGGATTCCGTTCGGCTTGAGTTTATCAATGTTGACCTTTAACGCTGCTGGATTCATCGCCACGAGCACATCACAGAGATCACCGGGCGTATGAATCGTCAAACTGGAAAAGCGGAGTTGGAACCCTGAAATCCCAGCCAACGAGCCGGCAGGGGCACGAATCTCGGCGGGGTAATCTGGCAAGGTCGCAACGTCATTCCCCGCGATTGCGGAGGCTTCGGTCATTTGCGTTCCAATGCTCTGCGCGCCGCCGCCAGAATCGCTCGCAAATAGAATTGTCGCCTCCTCTATTGATTGTTTCGGTTTTTTCATCCATCTATCCTTCTTTCTATTTATACCTGTCCTCACAAAAGCAGCCTCACGCTCCTTCACGGGCTTGCATCGCATCATTATCCGGTTTCGGCGGTAGGGTTAGCACCTCTTGTGGAAAATGTTCGACAAGATAAGAGATAATGTGGCGAATTGACACTATGCCAACCGGCTGATTTTGTTCGTTCACGATGGGTATATGGCGGTAGCCTCCTTGCGCCATATACAGTATCGCCGTATCAAGGGAATCTTCTACCTGTGCGGTCTGCGGATCGGCTTTCATAAATTGTTCAATAGGAATCTGTGTTAAATCGCCTACCGATTTGTTCAGGATTTTTAGCAGCACATCCCGCTCACCGAAAATCCCTTTGAGAACGCCATCGGATACAATAAGAATTGCGCCGACCTTATTGTTGAGCATTCGATCGATTGCCTCTTGTGTGCTTCCTCCTATGTCAATTAGAACAGGGGGATACATCAAAGAGTGAAGCGGCACGTGAATCTCGTGAGGACTCAAGGTTTTTGATGGCTCATCGGGGGTTTCCTCATCCATGATAGCCATTTCTTCTTCAACGATTTCTTGGTAAAGCACGGTTCATCCCTCCTTATCTCCCTCCAAAAACGCAGCAACATAGTTCGCAATGTCCTTACTTGATACAACACTAGCGGGGTATACACCTTCATCTTCATCGGACTCTCCAACGAGCAACGGAATATGACGGAAATGACCTAGGTGCATAAGATTCAGAGCAAATGCTATCGAGTCGTTGGGGCGTAAGGATTCCGGCGATGGAGTCATGATATCATCTACCCGAATCTTGTCGGGGTTTGCTCGCACTTCGGCGATATGAACAAGTAAATCGCGTTCTGTGATGATTCCAGTGAGATGTTCCTGTTCATCAACAACTAATACACATCCAAAACGTCCCTTCTGCATTAGGTCAATAACCTCTGAAATAGGGGTGCCTATTATCACAGTGCAAGGTTGATTGAGATTCAGTATGCTAATCGGTAAAGATAAGGTTTGCGCGTCCATGGTCTTTCTCCTTTCAATCAACGTCTGAATCAATCATGTCTCTTTTCCAAAACCGGTTACGTGAGTCAGCGATACTAGTGTGCAAATGGTAGCATACACCTCGCCATTTTGCAAGTTGAAATGACGGGAAATAGAAATATATGAATGAAGAATTGGGCACAGTGGCTCCAACCAGAGGGCAAGTGTTTATTATTATTTAACGATGAGCTTCGCTAGAAGTTTCTAGGGTGCCCACTCATTTTGTGCGCCATCATAGATTCAAGTAAGCGTCATGAGAATTATATCACCACGCTAATTGAGTGTCCACAATAAAAAGAAATGGAGGCAGGGGGATTAAATTCTCCCGTATTGTTGTCTGAATCACGGATTAACGGATTACGCGGATAAAAGACGCCCACGACAACTCCGTTCCGAGAGGCTTCGACTTGCATCACAACGCACAATGAATTGTGCTACTACAAACGACAGGGCATGCGCTAGAACGGAGAACCATGGTAGATTTTAGAATTAATTGGACACTAAGAACGAGCTCTGATAGATCGGGGGTCGCAGAGTTACGGCACACGGTGTCCCGATAAATCGGGATTCAAAGCAATGTACCTACTACTATTAATGTCTATAAATGTTTCTATCCTAACCCGCGGGGATCACAGGTTAGGAAACCTGTGGCTACTATTGCCTTAGCAGATTAGGTTTTTCAACTTGGCTTTGACAACTGACAGGATATATGATAAAGTGTCTGAAATAACTCGCTAAAAATTATACTTGTCGTGTGTGCACCACAAATAGTAACCTACATGGTTTTGGCTGGAATCATAGGAGATAAAATATAATGACCAAGATGACCGGAGGGCAGGCATTGGCAAAATCGCTGTACCAAGAAGGGGTACGGGTCGTGTTCGGATTGCCCGGTGCAGGACAGTATGAAGCGATCGATGGAATTTACGAAGAACCAGAAATCCGCTACTTTACGACTCGACACGAACAGGCAACCACCCACATGGCGGACGGATATGCCCGTGTCAGCGGAAACATTGCAACGGCGTTGGTGATTCCGGGGGCGGGTGTGCTTAATGCGTCCACCGGCATCGCTACTGCTTATTCTGTATCTTCACCAATACTGGTGGTCACCGGCAGACATGACCAAAGCAATAGCGACGAAATGCATTCAATCCGGCAGATCACTAAGTGGGCGGCGCGAGCGGCTAACCCCGCTGATGTTCCGGTAGTCATCCATGAAGCATTTCGTCAGTTAAAAACCGGCCGCCCGCGTCCTGTCTACATCGAGGTGCCCCATGATGTGTTAGCAGCAGAGGAGGAGGTCAAATTGCTTGAACCGGAGTCGTATGATTCACCTGTAGGTGATTCGGATCAGATTGCAGAAGCAGCGCACCTCCTCACAAAGGCAAAACGTCCTGCTATCTGGGCTGGGACCGGTGTACAGCGTTCCGGAGCTTCGGCAGCACTCAAAACACTTGCGGAGCATCTACAGGCTCCGGTGGTGACCGGCCGGGAAAGCAAAGGCGTAATATCTGATAATCACCCACTTTCTCTCGGTATGGGTGAACTCCGCTTTGATCCCCTCCGAGAGTGGCTCACACAACGGGATGTTATTCTCGCGGTAGGAACATCTCGTTTTCGTGAGGGTGATGATAAACAGCAGCTTATCCGTATTGACATAGATGATGCAGTAATGGAGCGTACGAGCCATAACTGCATTGGTATTTTGGGAGATGCACGATGCTGTTTGGAAGCGATTTATCGTATCGTTTCAAGCACGACGCCTGCACGACCCAGCTGCGCAGAAGAGGTACGGACTATCAACACTGCGCGGTTCGATCCAACAATTCAACTCCAACCCCAATGGAGCTTTATGCAGGCAATCCGAGCGGCGATTCCTGATGATGGCATCTTTATTCAGGGGATGAACCAAATGGGGTATTACAGTCGCAGCTACTATCCAGTATATGAACCGAGGAGCTACCTCATTTCGGCGGGAAATCTCGGCGTCGCATTTCCGGTAGCACTCGGTGCGAAGATAGCAAAGCCGGATAAGGCGGTGGTAGTAGCCTCCGGCGATGGTGGTTTTCTCTACAACTCTCAGGAGTTAGCAACCGCCGTTCAGTATGGCATCAATGTGGTGGTTATTGTGTTTAACGATAACGCCTATGGCAATGTCCTCCGTGCCCAAATCGAGCAGTTTGACGGACACGTGCTGGGAACAGAATTGTATAACCCGGACTTTGTTAAGTTAGCTGAAGCGTACGGTGTGCACGGTGTCAGGGTGCATGACGCCGGAGGGCTGGAATCGGCGTTACGTGACGCGCTGGCGGCTGATGCGCCACGGGTTATTGAGGTGCCCGTCGGCAAGATGGACCGGGAGTATTAACTAAGGACGTGAAACGTTATCAACAACTACAAGCTAGCACCATTCCAAAAAAAGAATTTTCCCAATGCCTGATGTGGCAGAATGGGGAAGAAAATTTCACTTACAAGAAAAGGAGACTTTGCTATGAGTACCTTACTGCATGTGGGGATACGCGCTTCCGATCTTGACCGCTCAATCCGTTTCTGGCGGGATGGCTTGGGATTGAAGGTTGCCCAACAGCGCGGAAGCCGTTATGACCTGACAGACGGTTATCACAACTTCGCTGTGTTCCAACACCAAGGCGAGGAACGGCCCGCACATTTAGGCGGAATGCTCGATTACCTGCACATCGGTGTTGGCGTGCCTGATGTCGAAGCGGCGGCGAAACGCCTACGAGAAATGGGATACGAAATCTTCTCTGACGGTCTCGGCGGTAAAGAACCGTTAGACCCGGATAATCTCCAAGAACTGGCATTCAAGGTGGAAGATCCGGACGGAATTACTGTTGATGTCAACGGCACAGATACAAATTGGCCCGGCACGACGCTGCACCCGAACGTAAAACGTAAAGCGTGAAACCAATGAACTATAGTGAATTCTAAAAATAAATGGACACTTTCGCCTCCCGGTAGGTGCGGTCCGATCAATCGTGACGAGGGTTTCTAACCGCATCGCATAGATGCCGTGGTGGGTTGAAACGGCGCAGTTGGAAACAGCACCTACCAATTTAGAGTGTTCCATTAATTCTAAGATCTACTATAAGTTCTGGTAACGACAGCCTCACCAATTTACCCCAAAGGTTGAGAACGGGTGATTTTTTGAATAGGATGTGAAAAATGACTGACTATCGTTTCAAACTTGGTATGTACCTTCCTGAATTGCGCCTTCCCTTCGATGAAGCATTGGCAAAGGCTAAGGATATTGGCGCAGAGTATGTTTGGTTTAATAGTCTACCTGATGAACCACCAATCGCTGAGATGAGCGATGCCGAAGTGGATCGCATCGGCGAGCGTGTTGCACGGCACGGTTTAGAGATCTTCGTGATAGGTGCAAGCAATCCGTTCAAGGCACTTCATCTAACCGATTTGGATCTGGACACGCTGGAAACGCACCCGGTATTTCGCAAGGAGTTTGATAACTTCAAACGTTCCGTACAGGTTGCCCTTCGTTTAGGGATACCTGCGGTGAATATCTTTACATTCGCTTGGCCCGGCGAGTACACCGCTGGTAAGCCAACTTGGCCCATGCGTTGGCGGACGCGGGGCGGTGTCATCGCTGATATTGACATGGAAAAGTTAATAAAGGCATTCTCGATGGTCGCAGAGGAAGCAGAGCAACACGATGTGGATGTTGCGTTCAGCATGATGCCTTGGAATTACACCAATACGACCGGCAACTTCCGCCGTGTCGCCGAAGCTGTCGGTTCAAAACGGCTTAAGGTCATGTGGGGTCCCGCAGATAACACAAACTGTGGTGAATCGGATACAGCGACCACTGGTTTTGACAACGTGCGTCCCTACCTGCATGGCCTCCACCTGAAAGACCTTCGTGTAATTGATGGACTGCATCTCAATTTCGAGTATTGTCCGATTGGTGAGGGTGACGTTGACTACCTGACGGTGCTACGCAACCTGCGCGATCACCGCTGTGACGCAGTGCTATCGGTGGCAACCCATTTCAAGCCGCCCAGCGGCTCCGCTGAAGAGGCGATGCGCATCAACTACGCGAATCTCAAGACGCTCATCAACAAAGTTGAAGCTGAAGCAGCATAATCTCAAAAGAGTACATTATGGTGGATTCTAAAAATAAATGGACACTCTCGCCCTCGGTAGGTGCGGTCCGATAAATCGCAGGGTTTCTAACCGCACCGCATAGGTGCCGTGGTAGGGTGAAACGGCGCAGTTGGAAACAGTGCCTACCAATTTGAAGTGTCTCAGTAATTCTAAAATCTACTATAGTTCATTAATTCATTGTAGGGGATAGTGGAGTGTCTTCTGAAAAACTGACGAATTTCGACCGCCTTTGTGTTCACACGGTAACAACCAAGCCGTGGTCAATTGAAGAGATCATCGCAAACTATCCGAGAGCCGGGGTGAAAGCGGTCTCTGTCTGGCGCGATCTTTTAGAAAATCGGGACACGGCGAAAGTTGGCGAGCAGATTCGGGAGGCCGGAATGGAGATCGTCTCCCTTGTGCGCGGTGGATTTTTCACAGGTAAAACCGAAACTGAAATTCAAGCATCTCTTGATGACAACCGACGTGCGATTGATGAAGCTAGCGCGCTGGGAGCACCGCTGGTTGTTCTCGTGTGTGGTGCCGTGCCCGGACAGTCGATTCAGAGATCGCTTGCTCAGATTCAGACCGGCTTAGAAACCATCCTGCCTGACGCCGAAGCACACGACGTGAAATTGGCAATTGAACCACTTCACCCAATGTATGCCGATTCCCGTTCTGCTATTTGTACCCTGAAGACTGCCAATGAATTCGCTGAGAGATTTAACTCTCCCTATATCGGTGTAGCGGTGGATGTCTTTCATCTCTGGTGGGATCCAGATCTGGAAGACGAATGCAACCGTTGTGGCGAACATGGCAACCTGTTTGCTTTTCACATCTGTGACTGGAAAATGGACATGGAGGATATACTCAACGACAGAGGCTTGATGGGCGAGGGCGTTATTCGGGTTCGGGAGATTCGTTCTTGGGTGGAAGCTGCTGGGTTTAACGGTTTCCACGAAGTTGAGATTTTTTCCAACCGTTTGTGGGAAAGCGATCAAGGCAAATTCTTGGAACGCATCAAGCAAGCGTATCTGGAATATGCTTGAACCGTAAATTTACATCAGAGATGTGTCTAAGGAAGGCGAGAGATAAATGAGATTATCGCAGTTGCTATTGAATGTAATATTGATTTATGCACTTGCAGTTGGCACTTGTTGGGCAGCTGTAAAAGAAGCCGGACTGAAAGGACAGATTGTGTTTCAGTCTGACCGTGACGGTAATGTGGAGGTCTTCCGCATCAATGCCGATGGCAGCAACACCGTGCAGATTACCCACACCGAGCCGGGAGATGAGAACGAACCAATTGGCAACTACTGTCCGGCGTATTCCCCTGATGGCACAAAAATCGTTTTTAACCGGCGTGGGAAAGGCTCGGCCGACACCCTCTTTGTGATGGACGCCGATGGAAAGAACCTTACGCAGCTTACGAATCCAGATGATCCCGATTACCTGCCCAATTACTCGCCCGATGGCAAGAAAATTGTATTTACCGGCGAACGCAATGGGAATGCAGACATCTACGTTATTGATACCGATGGAAAAAACCGGACGCAGTTGACGCATGACGAACATAGAAACTGGTATGCAAGCTACTCTCCGGACGGCAAGCACATCGTCTACAGCTCGGATCGTAACGGGATTGAGGACATCTGGATAATGGGGGCAGACGGCAGCAACAAGAAAAAGCTAACAAACAACGATAAGAAAACCGCTCACGGTCCCACCTTCTCACCTGATGGCAAGACGATTCTGTTTATGAGCGACATTCAGGGCAAGTTTGGGGAGAAGATGCAGGTCTGGACGATGGATGTTGATGGAGACAATCTCACGTGTCTCACGTCGAGGGACGCGTATCATTCGGGTGTGGATTACAGTCCAGATGGACAGCACATTGCATACAAGTCAAACTGGGACGGATACTGGAATATCTACGTAATGGATGCAGATGGCGGCAACATTGTGCAGATTATGCATGAAAAGGGTGAGAGCTTGAATACTCGTGGGAGCTGGAAGCAGTGAAACAACCAATAACAAAATGTGTCTAACCACATTTTCATCTGTATTATACCAAAAAGGAGCGCAGTTTCCTTACCAGAAATATCCCGAACATCGTGTTACAACTTAGACTATAGTAGATTTTAGAATTAATGAAACACCCCAAGTTGGTAGGTGCTCCCCGATAAATCGGGATCGCAAGCAGAGTTTCCAACTGCGCCTCCCGGTAGGTGCGGTTAGATGAAGATAAAAAAAATACTTCGGTAATTTGCTATCGACGCCAGCGCGGTTGAAAACCGCGCCTACCCTATGTTTCGAGGAAAATCGGGATTACCGAATTAATAAATTAAACTTCATCAAACCGCACCTACCGGGGAGCGAAAGTGTCTATTTATTTTTAGAATTCACTATAATTCACCTGACGCGCTAGAATGTGATGTATGTATATTAGGGTAGCACGACACGGTTGATATTTCATGGGATCTTCACTGCGAAAATTTTCGATGACTGTTCGTGAGATTCAACAAACTGGACCGTACTGTTACACCTATTCCCCCTTCCATCCACCTATTGCAAAGGTGGTGCCAGGTGAGACTGTCTGCATCCATACCGTAGACGCATTTGAAAATAAACTGAC
The DNA here is from genome assembly GCA_965208425.1 of Candidatus Poribacteria bacterium. Taxonomy (GTDB): domain Bacteria; phylum Poribacteria; class WGA-4E; order WGA-4E; family PCPOR2b; genus PCPOR2b. The sequence continues at coordinate 3,656,948 of OZ242335.1, forward strand.
ACCTGAAGTTGAACACTTTGCGGATGTCTGTACTTACCCATTCTTAAATCCTCAAACAGGTCCCATCCTTGTCGAAGGCGCAGAGCCAGGGGATACGCTTGTCGTCAAAATTCACGCCATAGAACCTACGCGAGACCATGCGGTCACTGGAACAATACCGTACTTTGGAGGATTAACCTCCACACGGTTGGATCCGATGCTTCAGGAGGCGCTAGAGGAACAGTGGCTTTTCCTACCCCTTGAGGAGGCTGGCATCCGCTTCGATGAAAAGCGGGTCATCCCTTACGAACCTTTCATGGGAACAATGGGTGTAGCACCGGAGATTGAAGCTGTTAATGCGTTGACACCCGATTATTATGGGGGAAACATGGATTGCGTGGATACTAGTCCGGGCAACGAGGTGTGGTTTCCGGTGTTGGTAGACGGGGCACACTTTTTCACCGGCGATGCACATGCTAGCCAAGGGGATGGTGAACTCACTGGAGTTGCGCTTGAGATTCCAGCAAAAGTAACTGTGACTCTCGATCTGAAGAAAGGGTATTCGATCGGGTGGCCTCGTATTGTGAGTGATGATTTCATTATGGTCGCTGGTAGTGCGAGGCCGTTAGACGCGGCAGCACGTATCGCTTGGGTGGAATTGATAGACTGGATGGTAGCAGATTACGGATTTGATCGGATGAGAGCCTATCACTTCCTCGGACAAGTAGGACAGATGCGGTTGGGCAATATGGTGGATCCGAAATTTACTATGGTCGCTAAATGCCCAAGGAAATATCTTATCGGTTGATTAGGACGTGTTGAAATTTTGAAGCTGTTCATTCAGCAAACGCTGTAATCATCAGGCAATCTGCCATAAGTAGCGCAAACTGTATGAAGTTTAAGTATTTAAATCGGTAATCTCGATTTTCCTCGAAACCCCTCGAAACATACGGTAGGCGCGGTTTTCAACCGCGCTGGTGTCAATAGCAAATTACCCAATTAATAAATTAATTTTCATTTAGTTTGCAATCTAGGATCACAATCTAACAGATCGTGGTACAAAAGTCGATTGTAGGTCGAGATTCATATCTCGACAGAATATCCAGCGTGGTGTGCAACAAGCCGGGTTGATTGAGCCAAAACTATCGCGCTAGGGGTGTCGATTTTGGAAAATCGACCTACAGAAATCTGAAACTATCTCTAATGTGTAAACAAAGGGTTGGGAGACCCAACCCCTACGAAGGGCTATGTGTCTATGTGCCCTTTTGATTATCTGATTGCGATGAAATGTCAACAGAACCTAGCGGATTGCATGACGCTGACACAGAATCTATCTCATTGATTCTGTTGTTACTGCTATCTGCACCATTTTGCAAGTTGGCTTGAACGATTAAACGTAAATCCCTATCACCTACAATAGAGGTTCGGTTGTTCAACAACGCCTGCCTATAGACAGATAGAGTGAAACCCACCTCAGTTTTTCATCGGGAAGTGTCCCTTTCAAAAAATTACCTCACCAAAATAGTCTATTCTAACCTAAGTTGCTAGTCAGCTCCTAGGTTGAGTTGTCACATAAAGTTTGTACGCCTGACGCACAAGTTTCGTTGATTTTGTAGCGGGGAATGGATCGCAGATTGGGCAATCTGCGCCACGATTAGCAATATTTGCACTACAACTACTATTTTATGACATAACCCAAGTTGTTAGAGTCAGAGAGAAACCGAGTTTTGAAGAAAAAACTCGGTTTATAGTGCTTGGTTTATCAACTAGCAACTTGCGTTATTCTACCACAATCTGTTAGATTTTGATCCCAAAACGCAAACTAATCTCGACACGTCGGGACGCTACATTTCGCAGATTGTCCGATGATTACAGTGTTTGCTGAATTAGCCACATTAAAATTTCAACACGCCCTAGAAAGATTATGTTTTGCTATTAAGCTATGCAATTTCCTCAAGATCTGTTATGGGCTGGTGAAAATACATATTTCAGAACTTATACACAATTGGGGGGTGTTATAGCAAAATGGATTAATCGTTGAAGGAGATTATTGAATATGCTTGCCAGAGTTTTGAGCAGCGCGGTCATGGGTATTGACGCATATATTGTCGAGGTCGAGTTAGATATTTCTGATGGATTGCCCTTTTTCGCAACAGTTGGTCTACCAGACAGTGCGGTAAAAGAGAGTCGAGAGCGCGTTACCGCTGCTATTAAGAATTCGGGGTTCTACTTTCCGCCTAGCCGTATCACGGCGAATCTCGCTCCCGCCGATGTTCGGAAAGAGGGTTCTGCGTTCGATCTGCCCATCGCGTTGGGTGTGATGGCGGCGACGGGGCAGATTCAAACCGACCATCTTGAGCGGATGTTGGTTCTCGGAGAGCTAGCGCTCGATGGGAGTGTTCGGTCGGTGCCGGGCTGCTTGCCGATGGCAGCCATTGCGAAAGAAAATCAGTTCAAGGGTGTTATTCTGCCAAAAGCGAATGCGAAGGAGGCAGCGGTCATCGATGACTTGGCGGTTTACCCGGTAAACTCCTTGCAGGAGGCGGTCGAACACCTGAATGGACAAAGCACAATCCCGCCCTTCCAATACGATATCCGGGAAGCCTTCGACCAACAATCAGAGTATCCCGTTGACTTTGTCGATGTCAAGGGACAAGAGCATGTCAAACGAGCGATTGAAGTCGCCGCCGCGGGTGGACATAACCTTATCATGATTGGCCCTCCCGGATCCGGTAAGACCATGATTGCTAAACGCATCCCGACCATCCTGCCAGATATGACGTTGGATGAAGCCCTTGAAACAACAAAGATTCATAGCATCATGGGCCTACTCGGCAATGATGTCCCATTGATAGCAACACGTCCATACCGATCGCCCCATCATACAATCTCAGATGCTGGACTGATCGGTGGCGGTAAGTTTCCGCGTCCCGGTGAGGTGAGCCTTTCCCATCACGGCGTACTATTCTTAGACGAATTACCCGAATTCCGCAAGAACGTTTTAGAAGTCATGCGCCAACCGCTTGAAGATGGACAGGTAGCGATCGCGCGTGCCGCTGCGTCCTACACCTATCCAGCCAATTTCATGCTTGTCGCAGCAATGAATCCTTGTCCATGCGGTTTTTTCGGAGATCCCAGCCGTGAATGTCGATGTTCGCGACAGCAGATCCAAAATTACATCTCCCGCATTTCGGGCCCCTTACTGGATCGAATCGATCTACAGGTAGAGGTTCCAGCGGTCAAGTATAGAGACTTAGCAAGCGATCTATCAGGGGAACCATCGGCGAATATCCGCGAACGGGTACAACGGGCACGGCATATCCAACAAGAACGTTTCACGCAGGCACAAATTTATTGCAACGCCAACATGGAATCCCGCCATCTACGTGAGTTCTGCAAAGTTGAAGACGCCGCACAGGAGCTGCTGCGCGTTGCGATCACGCAGTTAGGGTTGAGTGCTCGCGCCTATGACCGCATCTTGAAAGTCGCCCGGACAATCGCTGACCTCGGGGCGAATCCAACCATTGAGGCGGAACATGTGTCGGAGGCGATTCAGTATCGGAGCTTGGATAGAAGTTTCTGGAATTGACAGAAAAGAAAACAGTAAAAAGTGCCCTTCTTGTGGGCGATCACCTTCAGCACGTCATTAACAAAGATTGGGCAACTGAGGAGGTGTTTGACGGTTTGGTTAACGCTTTCTACGTTCACTCTGATCGTCCTGATGTTCGCAAAGATGTTTGCGAAAAAGCAGCCATGATTAGACATCACCGCTGGGGAAACACAGCAGTAAATTAAACTAATCATATCCGATAATTGACCTTATTGGATATTTAAGAATTAGAGTTACTTATGTGTGATCTAATGGGATTTATTGAATTAATCGGCGGAATCGGAATCGGCGGCGAGGATGCGAATTTGGGCGATTTGGGCGTCCATTCGTGTGACGATCTCATTCATCTTGGCTATATCACTCTCTCCATCTTTTTTGTAGTCTTTCAAAGATTGTACTATATCGTCAATTTTAGGGATTATGTTTCCCAATTTTGAGCCGAGGTAGGTCATGGCGGTGGCGAGGACTACCATGATGCCGACAGAGGCGATCACGGCGATGATTAAGGTTTGCATAAAATCGAGTCGTTTGTTAATAGCAGTGATTTCGGTCTTAATGACAGCGATTTGGGTGTTAATCTTTTCGAGTTTGAGATCGGTGCGTGCTTCAGATGCTGTGATTTCTTGTTTGATGATTGCGCGAATGGCTTGCAAATCGGCTTGTGTTAATTCGGCGATGGCAGGGGTGACGGCAAAGAATAAGAGGGTAACGATCAGTCCATTCCGGGTCCAAGGTAGTGCTTTCATGAAAATCCTCCTTTTTACAAGTTGGTATGATTATACCACATTTTTTGATATATAGAGAATCATAAAATAACAGGCATTTTAGAAAAATAAAACGAGATCGGCAATGTCCAATAACAGTGATGATAAACTAGATAAAGCAATTGCTAGAGTGCTCAGGGATAATATCCTATCCTTCAAGGAAATGCTTCTTGAACCTAGCAAACAACAAAACAGTATAGTAGTGTGGCTCGTTGGTATATCCACAGGCGCAATAGCTATCATGTTTTCTCAGATGGGGAAATTGAGTTCCAATTTGTATCCTGTCCTAAAATGGAGTGTGGGCTTTCTAATAGCAACGATTATATGCGGAATGTTATTCAGGATATTCCATCAGTTTCTGCTAGCGCGAGATATATCTGATATACAATATATCGTATCTTGGGTTTCTGGAATGATGCAACCTTCTGAAGTGGTTCCGACTGAATTGCCCGAAGCAGAGGAAACGTTAAAACAAGTAAGATGCCTGTTAGATCAATACACCGCGATTATAGGTGACTTGGAAGGAGAACCTCCTCTGAAACGTGAGGATTTTGAGAAAAGAGATAAATCTAAGGGGGTTCGGAAGCGTCGTTTAAGGAAGTGTTGCAGAGTGCTCTATACCTTAATGTGTGCCAGCTTTGCCATCTCGATGTTACTTATCGGTTGTGCTTTCATCATAACCGATGTGAATCCTGCTACAGTAAGCACGATTCAAAAAGTAAGCCCTTCTTCTCAACAAGTTCAGCCTACACCGGCTGAAAATGGGCAAACTGGAAATATCCGATAATATAGCATTATCGAATATTTTTAGCCGTTTTTAGGGGAAATCCGAAAATAGAGATCCAAGTATAGCGCGGGTTTGGCTTGTCTCAATAACGAAAAAATATGTCCGATAACCCATTGATACGGAGAGAAATGATGAGTAGACGTTTCTGTGTTGTTTTATTGTTGACAGGGGGTTTGTTTCTGATAGGAGGGTGTGAGCCCGATGGCAGCAAGTTTCTAATAAATGCCAGAGACTTTCTTGGCGTTGATGAAAAAACTTTTCAGAAGCATTTGACAGAACAGTTTATTGTGACAACGGTGAGTGGGAGGCGATTTCTATCAAGCCACTTCAGGAGCTATCCAGATGTTGCTTTCTATTTACAAGGACAGGATATTCATATTGCTTATCAGGTGACTGATTATGTTAATTTTCCTGATGTTATGGCTGTAAACAGAATTCGAAAAGAACACAACATTAAAGGTGTAACAGTCGAGAGTGCTACGGGTGATGCAACACGGAAGAGGGAGGATCTAAGAGTATCTATGATTCAGTTGTTGTTTCCTTACAAAGTCTCTAAGGCAACAGCTGCTAAAATGTTGGGTTATCGGTTAGGATTAGGCGGTAAATACTCTGATGATGGATTCTGGCGAGATAGTAAAACTGGACATACTATCACGGTGATAAATAATAATTCGACGATAAATTTGAGGGAGCAAACACTGGTTATGGTATCTGTCGCTGCCGAGCAACGCACGCCGTGACGAGCTGTTTGTTGAGGCAATGGTTCAGCTCGCTAATGAGACTACTAACGCAGGAATGACTGTTGAGGAGTATCTGGAATCAAAGGAGAACCAGGGGCTGCGAGACCTTATAGAGAGGTTAACTGATGATGAATAGGCGTGGGGAGATGTTGATGTTAATGGGAACATTACACGAAAGGCTTAAAGGAAAAGGCTCATATTAAAAAAGAGTGCAAAGTCGGTTTGCTAACCGCCCTAGCATCTGGGAAATCCGCCCACAAAATATGTACATCCAAAACTCAACTATATCTGGACGGGTAATTCGGGCACATATTGATATCGCGGCTGCGTCTTCTGCTTCTTCACGATTGCAATAATCTGCTTCCAAGCTGTCAGCAGCCCTTTAGGACAATGTGGAAGTTCAGGCTTGATTAGCTTATGCAGTTTCCCAAGGTTGTAACAGGGGATCGAAGCATACATGTGGTGTTCGATGTGATAGTTCATGTGCCAATAGAGAAATGTCAGAAACGGATTAAGAATTATGGTTCGGGTACAGAGTCGGAAATCGGGTATATTGTCCGCAAGCCCTGCATGTTGAGTGCCGTTGCATAGATAGCGCAGCCAGCCGCCGTAGAATGGCGCGAAGGTGGTCAAGATTGGCAGCATCCAGAAGCCAAAGTAGAACGAGAACCCGACAATCAGAATATGTCCCAAGAGAATGACACGGGGCCAACTAAACAGATGACGTTGCCTAGGTCGGTTCGATTCGGTAAAAAGGTGTGTCTCCCAGTCACCTGTTAACCTACCGAAACTGAGACGGATGGTTGTGTGGAGGGTACTATAGAATGTCCATGGGCTAATTACGGCATTCTTGAGAAAACCCTTGACTGACAATTCCACCGGCAGCACAACCTCCAGGTCATCCGGAGGATGCAAAGTGTATTTGTGGTGTTCTCCGTGGCTTGCCGAAAACATACCGTGGTTGCGCCAGACGAGAAAGCAGAAAAATCGATAGAAGAATGTATTGAGAGCCCTCGTCTTGAAAACGCTGTTGTGAGAGAGTTCATGGGAACCGTTACCAAGAAAGGCGTAGAATGTCCCGTGAAAAAACAGAATCAGGAACAGCACACCTAGCGGGAACCTGCCTTGAGCATATATGGCGGCAGTTCCTGTCAGCACAACTAACCCCAGATGGCCAAGCACCTCAAGCCATCCTTTCCAGTCGCTGCGCTGATTGAGAGCCTTGAGTGTTTCACGGTCTAATCGCGATCTGTACCAAGTGATTTTTCGTTTATTTTCGTCGTTATACATTGGGTACATTTCCTCTGGTTTTGCTAGTGCTTGTGCCGTCGTATAGGGTCATTTATAGTGGACCTTAGAATTAATGAAATACGCTAAATCGGTGCGGTTGAAAATCGCACCTACCGGCCCTGATAATTAGTTTACCCCGATTTATCGGAGGGATCGAAATCGAAGGGCGAATTGGAGTTGACCGCAGGTCAAGAAGTTAGCATAGCTCAAACTTCTAGTAAACCCATAGCACAGAACTTACGCATCTATGTACAATGTCCTCCAGCTGCACCTCCCGAAGTGGATCGCAGATTAGGCAATCTGCGCCATCCCTTGCAAAATTTCCACAACAATCGCCACTCTATAACGTAGCCCAAGCTATTAGAATCGGAGAGAAACCCAGTTTTGAAGTCCGTTCCCTATTGAAATGCGTAAGTCCTGCTTGTTATAGGATGAATTACCTAGGTAGCAACTTAGACCTATCATAACTCAGGTTCTCACTTATAGGGTGCGTTGCAAACTGGGGAAAGGGTAATTGACGTACTCCCACACCCTAAAGGGGTTGGGGATTCTTCCCCGCTCCTTCAAGGAGTCGAATTGTGGTATCAACAATACCTGCACCCCGAGAGGTGTCTTACGGTATCTACTCCAATGGACAACATCCTGCCCACTGCCCAGAAGGGCAACTTTGGCGAGGTTATAGGATATTCCAATACCCGTCGGTATATGCCAACTATTGCGGATTTTACCCCTGCTAATAGATGGTGGAATACCCAACCTCTAAAAGAAACTATATCACTTTTCACTTGTGATTTCAACTTTTTTAACCAATTAAAGGGGTTTGGCTGACTATATCCCCAACCTAAAGGATGGGGTCTTGTCAGCAAGATTTGATAAACTGAGTTAATCAGCACTCGACTTGGGTTGGGCTTACATTATGTGTGCACAAAAATGGCTTGGATATGTCTATCCAAGCCGAGTAAAATTGACAAATAAAACACAGTGCAGGATACCAATGAAACATTTGACGTACTCCCAAACCTAAAGGCTTGGGATTCTTACGAATCCCTTGCCACTAGGAGTCGAATTGTGCTATCCACAAGGATTGCCCGACGAATCGGGTCTTACGTCCTCTCCTTCATGGGTTGACGCCCCAACCCGAAAAATGTTAATTGCAGCGTTGCGGTCTCGGTCATGGAGCGTACCGCAATCGTTACATTGCCAGCTCCTATCCCGGAGGTTCAACGCTTCATTTGCAACACCACAAGCGGAACAAATCTTACTGGAGGGATACCATTTGTCTATGCCTTTGATTTTGACACCCTTTTTGGCTGCGATATATACCAACTTCTTAACGAAATCGGCAAAGGCAATATCGCTGACCTTGCGTCCCCATAGCGACTTCATGCCTTTGAGGTTCAAGTCCTCAAGGCGGATTTCGTCGTATTCATCGGTCAGTTGGTGTGCTAACTTCCAGTGGAAGTCCTCTCGTTGTCGTTCAATCTTGCGGTGCTTCCGTGCTAAGTCAAGCCTTGCTCTTTCACAGTTGTTTGAGCTTTTCTTGGTTCGTGAGTGTGCTCGGCTTGCCCGTTTGATAGCGTTTATACTGCGTTTGAAAAACTGAGGTGATTCTATATCGTGTCCATTTGACCCAGTGAGAAACCGCTTCAGACCAAAATCGAAACCTGCGATTTTACCCGTCATGACTCGATTGAGGTCTGGTTCCACATAGTCGGTTAGAATCGTGATATATATATCGTCGATAGCGTCCCGCTTGATTGTGCAACGTTTAGGATTGCCAAATATATCACGGGACTTAAAGTATTGGTAGATACACTTGCCAATACGAATCTTGTTACTGTTAAGCAATTGCCAACCCGCTTGAAGCAGCGTGAATGACTTGTATTTGCGTCGAGGCTTAAAACGAGGTCTCCCCCACGGCTTGCCTTTCGCACGGGCTTCAAACATTGCCTTATAGCCTTTGTCAATCCGGGTTGCCACGTCTTGAATTGATTGACTTGGTAGTTGATTCCAATGGGCAAACTTAGCAAGCCGTTTCAGTTTAGATATATGGTTAATCAACCGAAACTTGCTGATATACTTGCCATATATCGCATAGTAACGACGCTGGAGGGCAATACAATGATTCCACACATGGGCATGACCATCTATAGTCCTGTGCAATTCACGATTGCCGTGGTTGGAATACAACTTAAACTTGTAGCTTTTCATTAGGGACTAGCTTTCTGGCTCTCATATCCATGACAGTGGAGTGTGGGAGACCCTATCGTGCGATAGGGCTGTCATTCTCCCACGAAAGCCAAAAAAAGCATATCATATTTTACCTGCAAGTTCAACACTTTTTTGACCGACAATCGTGTTAGCCGTTCTGTATCCCCGCCGTAAACGACGGGGATACAGAACGGAAGATTTTGATAAAATATCCAGATTTGAATTAGTAGCAACGTTACGAATTTTTAGTGGGTTAGCAAGGTGTCAAACGCAAAATGCAAGATGGCAGTTCTGTACGTTTTACGTTTGACACGTTACCTTTACTGATTACGAGGCAGCTGCCTCAATGGCTCGACGGGTGTAGACTTGAGCCAAGTTCTGGCGATACGCCTCACTTGCGTGGATGTCTTCCAACGCAGTTATTCCGTCAGCCGCTCTCGCAGCAGCAGCAGCGATGTTATCGGCGGTCAGTGTCGATCCTGTCAGCGCGGACTCGACGCCCGACGCCCGATACGGGGTATCCGAAACACCGGTAATACCAACCGAAACGCTTTGGCAGGTATCTCCGGATTTCGTCAGGACGACGGCCACACCGGTGAGCGCGAATCCTGATGCTACTTGGTGCAGCTTGAGATACGTCCCTTTGGTGTTCGCATCTGGAATCGACACATGAATTGCCGTAAGGATTTCATCATCTCCGAGGTCTGTCTCGTACAGTCCTTGGAAGAAATCGGTTGCCTTGACCGTCCGCTCGCCGTTGGGACCAGCAATTTGAAGATCCGCATCAAGCGCGAGAATCGTCGCGGGCCAATCGGCAGCTGGATCCGCGTGTGCAAGGCTTCCGCCAATCGTGCCTTTGTTCCGCACCTGCACATCACCAATTTCGGAGGCTGTCTGTGCAAGCAGCGGCACCCGCTGCTGGACCAGATCGGAACTCTCCAATTCATGATGCGTCGTCAGCGCACCGATAACCAATTTTCCGTCAGACTCGGAGATCCCCTTCAAGCCACCGATGCGTCCAATATCAATGATGACAGCCGGTTCAGCCAAGCGCAATTTCATCGTTGGGATCAGGCTATGACCACCGGCGAGCACCTTCGCATCATCTCCATGCTCTTGCAGGAGCGACAACGCCTCATTAAGTGCTGTTGGTGTAAAGTATTCAAAACTTCCCGGAATCATTCTTTACTTCCTCCTTCCTTCACTTGAGAATAACTTTCCACCCCCCTTTCTCCCCCCGCTAGCGGGGGGACAGAGGGGGGACGGAAAATTATCCTAACCCTTCGCATCTTGGATGGCTTGCCACACACGGTTCGGCGTCAGCGGCATCTCGATATCCTTCACCCCAAACGGCGATAAGGCGTCCACAACCGCGTTAACCATACACGGTGTTGAGCCGATCGTCCCGGCTTCACCAACCCCTTTGACCCCCATCGGATTGACCGGTGAAGGAGTCACCGTATGATCTGTTTCAAAGTGGGGCATCTGCGTTATCTTTGGAACGGCATAGTCCATAAATGAGCCGGTCAAAAGCTGGCCACTCTCATCGTAGACTGCGCCTTCGTACAGTGCCTGCCCTAAACCTTGTGCGATGCCACCATGTACCTGTCCTGCAACGACTAAGGGGTTGATGATATTGCCGATATCGTCAACGCACACATATCGTTGAATATCGATCTCGCCGGTATCCACATCAACTTCGACCACTGCGATGTGAGCGCCGAATGGATAGGTGAAGTTCGACGGTTCAAAGAAATGCGTCGCTTCGAGGCCAGGTGTCGTGTCGGGCGGTAGATTCTTAGCAACGTGTGCTTCGAGGGCAATCGCCGCGAAATCAATCGATTGATCCGGTGACCCCTCAACGAAAATCTGTCCGTCTCCAAAGACAAGGTCATCGGGGTTCGCTTCCATCAGATGTGCTGCGAACTTTGCCATCTTCTCCTTCACCTGACCTGCAGCGATAACCATCGCGGTTCCACCGACAGCCGTCGCACGACTACCAAAGGTGCCGATACCGTAGGGCTGCCGTCCTGTGTCGCCATGGATGACTACAACATCGTCAATATCGACGCCAAACTCATCTGCGATCATCTGGGCAAAGGTGGTTTCTTGCCCCTGACCGTGTGGCGAAACACCAGTCAACACCGTAATCTTTCCAGTCGGTTCGACCCGAACGGTGCTGCTTTCCCAACCGCCGGCGGGCATCGCTATGGAAGGTCCCATCCCACAAATCTCTGCATAGGTAGAGATACCGATTCCGAGATATCTGCCCTGCTCACGAAGTTGTGCCTGTTGAGCTCGTAAGCCATCATAGTCGACAATTCCCAAAGCCTTGTTAAAGCTTTCTTGGTAATTGCCGCTGTCATAGATAATTCCAGTTGGGATTTCAAGCGGGAATTCAGTCGGCTGCGGAAAATTTTTGAACCGGATATCTTTCGCATCCATTCCTACCGCCGCCGCTGCCAGATCAACCATGCGCTCAATAATGTAGGTCGCTTCGGGACGCCCCGCACCGCGATACGCATCCGTTGCCATCTTGTTCGTTAAGACGCCGACTAGTTCGATCTGAACATTCGGAATCTTGTAACAACCAACAATCATAAGGTTTGTCAACGTGGGAATCAGCGGAGTGAGCAGCTGATAGGACGCCCCGAGATCAGCGAGGATTTTCGCACGAATCCCGGTGATTGTCCCGTCGTTGTTGACCGCGACATCCACATAGTTGACTTGATCCCTACCATGGATCGTCGTCGTGAAGTTCTCAGTCCGTTTCTCCGTCCATTTCACCGGTTTGCGCAACTGCATCGCCAAATATGAGACAACGACCTCTTCAGGGTAGACATTTAACTTACTACCGAAGCCGCCGCCAACTTCCGGGGCGATGACGCGCACTTTCTGTTCCGGCACGTCGACGATCAACGACAACTGAGTTTTAAGGATGTGTGGAACCTGCGTTGATGACCAGACGGTTAGGGTACCTTCACCGGGCAGGTATTCAGCTAACACACCACGCGTCTCCATCGCATTCGGAACCAGACGCTGATTGACGAAACGCTGAGATACTACATGGTCGGCTGCCGCAAAAGCTGCATCCGCATCTCCTGCCTCTAACGGCATCGCAAAGCCGATATTGTCGCCGAAGTCGTCATAAATCAACGGCGAATCTGCCTCGACCGCCTTATCAAGATCGGTGACTGCGGGCAGTTCTTCGTAATCAACTTCAATCAGGTCCAGTGCATCTCTGGCAATATATGCATCCGTTGCCACAACCGCAGCGACTGGTTCACCAACGAACCGCACGCGTCCTACGGCGAGTGCGGGGTGATCCGGGACCTTGAGGTCTGGAATCTCCGCACCACAGGGGATGCCCCCGACGTCCCCTAGATCTTCGGCGGTTATCACCGTTACGACGCCGGGCAATTCTTTCGCTGCCGATGTATCAATGCTATTGATAACTGCGTGAGCATAGTCGCTGCGCAGGAATGCACAGTGAAGGGTGCCCACCAATTTAATGTCGTCGACATAATGAGCCAACCCTTGGATTAAACGTGGATCCTCACGTCGCTTAATCGGGGCACCTATCATTCGAGTCGGTGCTGCTATGGTTGCCATAGTAACAGTCCTCCTTCTGTATCTTGCTTGTTAGCCTTGCATTTTATCCGCAGCGTATTGAACTGCCTCAACGATATGTTGATAACCGGTGCAACGGCAGAGGTTTCCTTCTAGTCCGTGCCGGATCTCATCTTCCGTTGGGTTAGGGTTCCGTGTTAGCAACTGATGCGCAGCCATGATCATTCCGGGAGTACAGAAACCACACTGCAAACCGTGACGTTCCCAGAACCCCTCTTGGATAGCGTGGAGATCCCCATTTTGTGCCAAGCCCTCAATGGTTGTAATTTCTGCACCATCCGCCTGAACTGCTAGCATTGTACAAGATTTGACTGCTTGTCCGTCGACTGAAACCGTACAAGCACCACACAGACTCGTTTCACAACCAACGTGTGAGCCGGTCAAACCGACGACCTCTCGGATATAGTGAATCAAAAGCATCCGTGGCTCAACTTCGTGTGTGTGCGACTCTCCATTAATTGTTGTATGTATGACTTTCTTAGCCAAAGGTATTGCCTCCTTTTAGACATCTCAGCCCATGACAGGGCGGACGAAAATCTTACTTTCCACTTTGAATTAAGTCGCATTATATCAAAATCAGTTTCTTACTGCAACAAAAAAAGGGAAGGTTCTTACACTAGGAAACATTACAGAAAAGCCAACTTTGTTTGGAAAGTTACTCATTGAATTTTCTTTTGTTTGCGAAAAAGTAACAAAATGATAAAATAAGCCCGGTTTTTTATACGGATTGTCCTAGTGAAATGGGATTATTATAGCGAAACCAATAAATAGAAAAAGGGGTTGATATGGAAGAGCTAGAATCACTTATCAGTCGCGCACAAGCCGGGGATCTGGATGCCTACGGTGCAATTGTTCAGCAGTTCCAGGACATGGCGGTGGGCTATGCCTACTCTGTCCTAGGGGATTTTCATCTAGCTGAAGATGCCGTACAAGAGGCGTTCATTGAGGCGTATCCGATCCTTTCAAGGGTCTACGGTCCTGTTGCGTTTCCGGGCTGGTTCCGCAGGATTATCTTCAAACACTGCAATCGTTTGACACGCGGGAAACGCGACGAACTCATGCCCCTAGAAACGATGGTCGAAATGCCTTCAAGCAGGAGAGATCCAGCGGAGGAGATTGAGGAACGAGAGACAAAATCCCTCGTACTAGCGGCGGTTGACGCATTACCAGAGAGCCAGCGTCAGGTCACAACGCTCTTCTATATCAGCGGTTTTTCACAGAAACAGATTGCAGATTTCCTAGAGGTGCCAGTAACAACAGTTGATAACCGCCTCCGCACCTCAAGAAAGAAACTGAAAACAACTTTACAGTCTGAAAGGATGATTGCTATGTTGAAAGATACACTTCATGAAAACGCTCCCTCACGCGACGATTCGTTTGTCAATGCAATTGGGATCTGCAATGCAGCGCAGGCAGGAAATCTGCAACAGGTTCAGGAGATCCTCGCTATCAAGCCGGAGTTGGCAACCCAAGATATCGCTTCAAATAATGAACATCAACCTATCCATCTCGCAGCAGAGGAAGGTCATGCCGAAATAGTGCACGTACTACTAGAAGCAGGCGCAGACCCACTCAATGGGATATATCCCCACCGAGAAGCCACCAGTGCGCTGACAATGGCGAAAGACCGTGGACACACCCCCGTCGTTGAGATTATTGAGGCGTGGCTCAACGAACAACGAGGGACGACACCAAAGGGTGAAGCCTTAACCCGTGCTGCAGCGGACGGCGATATTGAGGGGGTCCGCTCACTACTCAATGAAGATGAGGAACTTATCAATGCAACTGATCGGGGTGGAGAAACCGCGCTTTTCAAGGCGATTGATCGAGGCGATTTGTCGCTGGTTATTGAGTTGTTAGACCGAGGGGCCGATGTCGACCACCGGGCAGCGAATGGAAGTCGTCCAATCCACCACTGCTTGGCGCATAGTTGGAAAGAACCAGATGAGATGTACAAAACCTACGCCATCCTCGCGGGTGCCTTGCTAGCGCGCGGCGCAGCGTATGATCTCTGGGTTGCCTGCGGTGTCGGTGATGTCGAAGGAACGAAGGAATTCATCAATGCCTACGAGGATAAGACACAGCTATGCAAAAGCGCCGAACCGTTTTGGGGCGACTACGAGAATCCGTTGGTCGTTGCTTGTTTTCAGGGACATACGGAAATTGTTCAACTGTTGATTGACGCTGGGGTGGATCCGGATTCCCCGTTTGAGATCGATGTGGCTGGTGAGAAAGTGAAACAGTGGGGGCATCCCCTTTGGCTTGCGGCGAATCGTGGACATTATGATGTTGTAAAATTGCTTCTTGAACGTGGGGCAAGTCCGAACACAGCGGTTTACGCCTCCGGTAACGCTGTCTGCTGGGCGTATCAATATGGGCACAAGCACATTGCGGATCTCATGTTCCAACATGGTGCGGTTGCCGATCTGTTGAGTTACTGTCTCACAAACAATCTTCCTGCCATTTCAGAAATCCTGCAGCGAGACGCCTCGGAGCGCAAAGAATTACTATGGGGCGCCATTCTAGCGGGTAATATCGATGTAGTCGAGATGGGACTACGCGATAACCCACAATATGATGACGCCAAGTGGTTTAACCTATTGGAACAAACGGTACGTGGCTGGCGGTTAGGGAATCTGAAAATCAACAACGAGGGATTCGACCGACGCAACTACATCACAAATTTAGATAAACTGCTTGAATATGGGGTAAATCCGAACCTCAGAAATCCACGAGATGAACGGTTCAATTTTACGATTCTCCACCACTTGGCTGGCAAGAGCTGCAATCCTATAACTTATGGACATACGGTAGAAGAGGTTATTGAGTTTGCCCGCATGCTGCTCAATCACGGTGCTGACATCAACGCAATGGAGGACAAGCTAAAGTCAACCCCGCTCGGTTGGGCATCACGATTCGGTCAGAAAAAGCTGGCTGAATTTCTGCTTGAGCAGGGTGCAGATCCGAATCTGGCGGGTGCTCCGTGGGCGACTCCACTCGCTTGGGCAGAGAAGCGGGGGCATACAGAAATCGCTGAAACCCTCCGAAAACACGGTGCAACGGCGTAGTATGTTGCAACCTTGAAATATAACATACGGAAGCCGGCTCATCTTGGGTCGGCTTTTTTATTGGTCATCGGTTTCTTGGAGATAGATGTAACCTTAACCTGCCAGATTTCGCCAACGCAAACCAAAAAAATCACGTCTCAATGCAAAAAAGTGCTAAAAAAAATTACAGAACGGCGTTAATAGTAAGATGCAAGAGAGGAACAACGAGCCATGGCTAACGACAACACGCTCATCCATCGCGCCCAATCTGGGGACGAAGGCGCATTTGTTGACCTGATACGGCTATATTACCCCTTTGTTTATGCGATTGTGATCCGGATTGTAAACAATCCACACGATGCCGAGGAAGTTGTGCAAGACACCTTTCTCAACACCTATCGTGGTTTGGAACAGTATCAAGATATGGACAAGTTCAAAAATTGGTTGGGGGAGATTGCGCGAAATCGCGCACGAAGTTGGTTGAGAAAACAGCGAATTGATACCGTTCCGATTGATGAGGTGAACGAACCTCCCCTTGGGACGCAGGATTTGCCAGAGGAGCAGTTGATACGCCGTGAACAACGGGAACTGATTCGCCGTGCAATGGAGACGCTCTCGGAAAAAGATAGGGAGATTGCCCACGCGTATTACCTTGAGGGTGCAAGCTACGACGAGCTGATCAGTACACACGGTCTGTCATACAACGCAATTGCGTTTCGACTGTCGCGTGCGAAGCGGCAACTCACCAAACGGTTGCGATACCTTCTCACTGGTATCTTTGTTTCCCCTACGACGACACTGAAAAAAATGTATTCGGGAGGTCTAACCTCCATGAAAGCTGGAATGGTGCCCAAGATAACGATTGGTGCGGCAGCATTAATTGCACTGATTTTTATCGGTTTCATCGGTGTCCGCCAGATGAACGCGCCCACAGTTGAGGAGCGGGTGTATTTATCACCGTGGGAGGACGGAACACCCCGACCACAAAACAACTCCGAAGACTTGGCTGCACAAACTGATTCTACTCAAGACGCAGCAAACCGCGACAATCAGTCACAGATTTCCACAGAAGGACTGGAACCGGTTGACGATTCTTTGGGTCAACCTGAAGAAACGGATACAGCACAGTTCGCAGCAGACGCGGAATTTGAGATAGAAACGGATCCGGATCTCTTTACCGACATATCTACGTTGTTAGACGACGAGGGTCAGCTTGCTGAAGATGTGATGAATGCTTACATGGAAGCGTTAAGAAGTCTTGACGTTGAAGTACTCCTTACATTAATGACAGGGGCTGCCAAGGAAGCGTTTGAGAGTGAAATGTTGCCTATCTTAAAGGGAGAGTTGCCACAAGATCTTATAGATACATATTATAGCGTGGCTCGTGATATGGTGCCACCAGAGAAACTGGATGAGATGACAGATGAGTGGATTCAGGCAATGAAGGGGGCAATGTTACCGATACTTAAACAGATGTTTGGTTCGGCGGAGATTGTGAACAGCGAGTATGTCGGCGATGAACTTCACTTCCGAATAAAAATATCGTCACCGGAGATGCCGGGGGCGTCGGATTTAGGGATACCAGAGATGTCGGAAATGCCGGACCAACTTAATAAAATTCGTAAAGAAAATGGGGTGTGGCGGATTTATTATTCGCCATAACCATTCAACCACCTTGCAGCGCTATTCCGCAGGATTTCACTAAGTTAGGACTTACGCAGTTGAACGGTCGAAGCCCTGTAGTTCGGCGATTCATCGCCGCTTGACACTGTTACCAACGCCCGATAAATCGGGCAACTACAATCTGAAGTGCGTAAGTCCTGTAAGCGAATAGCTCTATTCATATTTTTACTAACACAAGATAGGAGACAAACATGAAATTCCAACAAATCGGTGCACTTTTCTGTTCTGTTTTGATTATCTCTGGCTGTGCTTCAAGCACCTCCCACGACTTTTTCACAAACCGGTATTCCCTCGACACCGAGGAGTTTGATCGGGGTTATGAAATGGGTCTCGCCTTCGCAAAAACAGATGGACCTTTTAGCTCCTCACCGAAGGATGTGCCATCTGCGATGCAAAAGATAATCGAAACCGAGTCAGATTCTTATCAAAAAGGATTCTTCGCAGGCTATCGCGATCGAAAGGTTAGAAATCAACAGTTGGGCGGTGTTGTTTTCTGGACTTCATGGGCAGTTATCATGACCGGTCTCATTATAGGCGATGATCTACGCGAAGAGTAGTATTTGTAATGTTCAAAAAACCCCATTCAGTTCGTTACACTTCCGGCTTTGCGTGGATGGCGATCTATCTTAACCGGGCTGGCAACCTTTGCTCGGTATCGAAAGATTCTCTTGTATATTTCTTTGGAAAGACGGCCCCCAATCTTTCCCTTCTTCCAACCTTTCCTCCGGATTCTTCTCTGCGGACTCGGCGTCTCTGCGGTAGATTTAAGCCGATAACGACTTATTGCGTATTTCTGTTGCCTTCTTTTTCACATCGTGATAACATCTATAGTGTCTCAATTTCAATGACCGTATTGGAAATCGCACAGTGTGAATCGTCTCATCTAGAACTCCAAAAGGAGGTCTTTTATGTACACGAGTGTCCAATATCCCGATACTATAGAACCTCAGGTGCAATTTATAGAGGAAACCGCACCTGAAGACATTGTGGAAAAGACGATAGAAAAACTCCACGCTGGGGTTTCGATTAAAGAAATGTGTACCGCCTCTGCCCTGGCGGTTGTCCGTTCATCGGAGATGCCTTTCTTCGTGAATGGGCAGTGGGGCCATCACGGAGGACACATGCATCCTGTTTCTGGAATACATGCGGTGAAAGAGATTTCCTCAAGACTTTCTGGGGACAATCGCTTTCTACCCGTGGTCCAAAACGTCGCTCTATCCAATAAGCACATCCATCACCCTTCGATGGGTCCCTATGTGTTGCCAGCATTTGAACCACTTGATGCCGGCGGAGTCGAGGAAACCAAAGGGGCGTTCTTGGATGCGGTGCGGCGTGGCTCTGTCAATGACGCTGACCATCACTTTCTTTGGCTCGTTCAAAACATACCGCACGAGGAAGCGTTGGACATACTTCTGACGGTTGCCACCCTAAAGAATCTGGTGGATGACCATAAGTTCATCTATCCGATCTATACGTGGCGGCTACTCGAATGGCTAGATTGGGAACACCTTCAGGTGCTCACCCGCGGACCTGTACGCTATATCTCGCAACCGCCTTCAGCGAAGCCTGTGCAGGAAATTACCGAGTTGATTGAGAAATATCAACTGCTCTCAACCCCGCTACGCCAAACAACGGGAGTCGATGAAACCGACGCTATCGTTCGCTTGCGTGCCGGGTTGAATGAATGTGCCTTCACCGATATTCCTGAAACCACCGCCAAGGCGCTGGCGGATGGGCTTTCGTTAGAAGGAGCCGGTGAAGCATTGTCGCTCGCCGCTTCAGATCTTTTTTTGCGCTTGGATACCAGCAATCCGATGGATGTCCACATGCACACCGGTGTCAATGCGAGGCGTCATGTCCTGCGGGTCAACGGTATCTGCAAAGAAAACAAAATATTAGCCCTTCTGCTATGGAATTCAGGTCCCGAGGTCAGAAATGCGCAAGGCAGAATCGATGACGGACCTTATCCTTCGCCCGATGCTGTAGCTGGAATTCCTCAACAAAGTCAGAGCCAACTATTACCTGCCATTGAGGAAGCCATCGCTGCCAACGACGTGGATGGCGCAGCAGCACTAACGGCAAAGTATGGAGAGCTAGAACATGAGCCGGAAACGTTAATCACCCGCCTCACCGAAATCGTCTGCCGGGATAACGCGACAGAGATGCACGCGTTGAAGCACCATCAGGCAACGGTTGAAGAGTTCCAAACAACCCGTTCCCCATTCCGTTCCCGCCACTTAGTTGCCGCAGCAAAAGCCGCAGCCATCTCGTATGGGACAGCCCAAGAGGTATATGAAAGGGCACAACAGTTTTTGAATAACTGATACCGTTTAGGGGGGCCAATGTTTCCTTCGCATCGCTTTCAATGGCTTGAGCTAGCGAATAGCGGTGCGAAGGTCAAAGGGGAAAGAGAGACGTTGAGTGGGCTCACCTTGTTTCTGCTGACTTGCCTGATGGCACCTACAGGAGATCTTAGATGAGACACTTCACGTTTCTCTTTCTCCCACTTCTTATACTTGGTCGAACGGCAAACGCACAAATACAAAACGGTCTTGTTCCTTTTGATTGTCCCGATGTGCCCATAGTTGAGTTTCAATTTGATTTAGACCGCAGCACCATCGCGTTGATTATGGAAGACACGGATCCCCGTATCGTTTCGCTGTTCAACGCGTTAGCACACCTACACCTCCGCAACTACAAGGCAAGCCATTTTGACAAGATACTTTGGTATTACGGAACGAATTTGAAAGCGCGAGGGTGGAGCGCGTTCGAGAAAAGCGCGCACTTTCACCTATATACCCTCACGCACAACGAGACCGTTATCGGTATCTTTGTGGCTGTCAAAAGTGGACAGGAGATGTATCTGATAAATATGGACGGTCAGTTCGCACCAAAACAGGTCAGCGAACTGGTGGGCAATCTCACCGTACTTGGCATTGAGATACCCGAACTCAACGCTTTCGGCGCACGGTCTGCCCCTGTATCCGCTTCAACTTTGCTTCGGACACCCGAAGGCGATCCGATCCATGAGGTGCGAATTCAAGCAAATCGGGAAACCGCCGAACCTCAAATTAGAGCGATGCTTGAGGCAGGTCCAGATGAACTTATCGCAGCGATGACAACCTTGCATGGCAAACTCCCGGATACGCAGACGTTAACGGTTCGGATCGATACAGAAGGTAGCAAGCGTATCGCAACCATCATCGTTACGACGCATCCAGATGCCGGGGATTTGCCAACCTCGTCGATGGCAGCCGCCGATGAAATCACGCAGGAGCAAATCCCTCCAACACGGTTTCAAACTGCCGAGGGTGAACCGATTCACGAAATCTGGATCCGAGGCAATCGGAAAATTACCGAGGCGGAGATTCGAGCTGCCCTTGACGAAGCACCGGAGAACATCGAAAAAGCGATTGACACCCTGAAGGAGGCCCTACCCTATTTTAGTCGAGTTGCCCTACAGATTGAAGAGGAGGGCACGAAGCGTGTTGCGACAGTTACCGTTGCAGAAAAAGTACTTTCTTCCGACTATTATTTCCATGCGACGCCGCTTGTTCAATTTAATCGCGTCACTGGGTTGTTACCCGCTGCTCGCCTTGAAGTGGGAAAGCGGAGGCAGATGGGACCCCTCTGGATGTGGTACATCCCCAGTTCGGTTAGAACCAATCTAACAAGACTATCGGGGGATATCGGCTACGGGTTTGGAAATCGGGAGCTCAATTACCGGGTGGGTGGGGATATAATCTGGGGTGAACCGGACATCTCAACTCTAGGTGTTTCCGCCCAAATCTATCGTGCGGCAAACGTCACCGCCCCGGACCTCCTACCATATCATGACAATTTGTCAACGGCTTGGGGTAACCTTTGGGGAGCGCCTCAGGTGCACAACTACTATTTGAGGGAAGGTATTGAGATGTCGTTTCGATGGGAGCCAGTGGGACCAACGCATTCTCTCAAATTGATGATGCGTACCGAGTCACATGAGAGTCTGCACAAGACTACAGATTGGTACATCGGGAATTGGTCTTCAGAATTGAAGGCGCGAGAAAATCCACCGATAACCCCTGGCGGGTTGCACAGTGTTACATTACGATACGATTTAAGTACGCACAGAAACCGTAACATCGGTTGGCATAATACCCTGCTTGTCGAACACAGCAGCCCTGTTGTCGGTTCCGATTTTGATTTTACACGATTTCAGCTACAGCTGCGATATGCAGCGTCAAGAGGTAACAATCTCATCCGTACACGATTGATGTTGGGGGCTGCCACTGGAACGTTGCCGATTCAACGCCAATTTATGCTTGGAGGGGCGGGAACGCTTAACGGGTATTCACCCTATGCGTTCACAGGGTCCCACGGTGCGCTGCTCAATATAGAATATTTATATCGCCTCTCGAACTTATATTATTGGAGTTGGCTGAAAGAAACGTTTGTCGTGTTGTTCCTGGATCAAGGACAAGTCTGGAATTCGTTTGACAAACCGCACCGCTTTGACCCCAAGACGAGTGTTGGTATCGGTTGGCAATCTGGAGAGGATTACGTGATTAGATTTTACGTTTCCAAATCCTTGGAGTCTAGGCGGAAAGCTGAAGTCATTACCACATGGTATTACAGTTTTTAGGGGGAGGGAATGCGCCGATATACAAACCGCGCACTATTCGTTTCTTTAGGGTTGCACCTTATTTTAGCTATGACGGTTGTCCCCATTCTCATTCAGCCCTCCGATGGGGTTAGGGATAATTCCGCTGTGCTGCTATTCAAAATGGAACCTGTTCAACGGGTGCAGCGACGTGTGTTGCGTCAATATCAGCCGCCGATTCGACAAACCCACCGGGCAAAACCTGCGAAACCGTCAATCCCTCCATTGGCTTCGCCGACCAATACGGTGCAGGGATCTACCCCCCAAGCCCCGGTGCATCTTGATGCCGCTCCTACCTTGGTCACTCATGCCGATCTGCCGGAAACGGGCACCCCAGCGCTGCCGAATGGCAGTCTCGGCAAAGGTATCGCTGGCAGCGGTATTGTGGGGATTGGTAGAGGCCACGGCACAGGTATGGAGGACAGCTTGGGGCGCGGCGTACCGAGGGGCGACGGCGTGGGACAGCGATTTGCAAGCCTCGTTGGAGTAGACGAATTGGAGTTAGGAGATCTTGCAATTCCTTCTACAGGACTTGGCATCTTTGATACAGCCGTGATGCCCGGGCACGGTTTGGTTGGAACTGTTTATGTCCACGATGCTCCCATTCCTCAAGTGGACCTCTTTGAACGTTGCTTTACACCATCTGGAAGACTCTTTCAGATGCCCCCTTTTGAACATCTGACACCGGTCTATACCTTCATTACAAGTAACCTAAATGTATCGCCAAGAAACTATACAGAGGGTTTTCCAACGGCGAAAATGGAGTCTGTCGTTGATAATTTCGCAATTCGATTTCGCGGAAGGCTCGCTATTGAGACGTCCGGCAATTACACGTTTGCCCTGAACTCCGATGATGGCTCGAAGTTATACATCAATCGGAATCTCGTCGTTGATAACGATGGGATTCATACGCCGCGATATGTTCGGGGAAGCCTGAAGCTCGCAGCGGGGATGCATCATATTGAAATTCACTATTTCCAAGGACAGCCCTACCAGATTGCTCTGCAATGGTTCTATCAACCGCCGAATGGTCAAGAACAGATTGTTCCACCCAAAGTGATTTATCTCCCGGAACCACCTCGCGCTCCGAGTGCATTGATAGGTCTACAGAATCGACTGGAAAAGATTCGAGATAAGGAAGTGCAATAGCCGTGAATGCCTCGTAAAATCAAGAGAAATCGAATTGTTGTGCAATTATATGATAGCAGATATAAACCGCACAATCCCCCACAACTTATCTGATAGTGCCAACAGGAAATTTTAATGAGACATTTCACGCTTTGCTTTCTTTCGCTTTTCATACTTAGCGGCACGGCAAACGCACAACTACAAAGCGGTCGTGTGCCGCTCAATTATCCCAATGAGCCTTTTGTCGAATTTCAATTCGATCTGGACCGCAGTACGATTCGCTTGGTGATGGAAGACACAGACTCCGATAGCACCTCGCTATTCAACACGCTGGAGCACCTACACCTCCGCGCCTACAGGGCCAATCATTTCGACAAGATGCTCGATCATTACGGAACGAACCTGAAAATACGAGGGTGGAGTGCGCTAGAAAAAAGTGTGCCCTGTCACCTATATACCCTCACGCAAGGCGAAACCGTTATCGGTATTTTTATAGTTGTCAAAAGCCAAAAGACGGTATATCGGCACACTGGAGATCCGGGGCGAAAGGCGCTATATCTGATAAATTTGGCTGGTCAATTCGCGCCAAAACAGGTCAGCGAACTCGTGGGCAATTTGGATCGAGTTGGCGTTGATATTCCTGAGTTGAATACATTCGGGGCACGACGTAATACTACATCTACTTCAACCTTGCTTCAGCTGCCTGAAGGCGATCCGATTCATGAGGTACAAATTCAAGCGGATCCGACAACCATTGAACCGCAAATCAGAGCGACGCTTGAAGATGGCCCAGCTGAGATCATTGCAGCTATGGCAACCTTACGCAGCAAACTCCCGGCTATTCAGACACTAACAGTTCGGATTGATACAGAAGGTGACAAACGCATCGCAACAATTATTGTCACAGCGGGACCGGAGACAGAAACTTCACCAACCACGTCGATAACGCGCATCGACGAAACTCTACAGGAGCAACCCGTGCCAACACGGTTTCGCACTTCTGAGGGTAAAACGATTCACGAAATCAGGATTCGAGGAAATCAGGAAGTCACCGAGGCAGAGATTCAAACTACCCTTGAAAATGGACCTGAGAACATCGTAAAAGCGATTGCCAATTTGCCCTTGCCCGATTTGAATCGGGTCGTCGTAGAAATCGAAGGGGACGATACGAGACGCATCGCAACAATTATCGTCATAGCCCAACCAGAGACAAGAGGGTTGCCAGCTTCTTCACCTACGGAGCTTTGGACTGCCGCTGGGGACCCAATTCATGAAGTCCGGATTCAGGGGAATCAGAAAATCAGTGAGGCGGAGATTCGAGCTGTTCTTGAAAACGGACCTGATGAAATTGAAAAGGCGATTGACAGTTTGAGAGATGCCCTACCCTATTTTAGTCAGGTCTCCCTACAGTTTGAGAATGACGGCACGAGGCGCGTCGCGATAATTACCGTTGTGGAAAGAAGGCTTTCTTCAGATTATTATTTCCATGCGGCTCCGCTCATTCAGTTCAATCGTGTTACCGGTTGGTTGCTTGGTGCTCACCTTGAAGCGGGAAAACGGAATCAGATAGGCCCACTCTGGATGTCGAGCATACCCAATGCTGTTAGACCATATCTGCCAAAACTCTTTGGCGAGGTCGGCTACGGGTTTGGTAATCAGGATCTCAATTACCGGGTGGGCGGAGATATGATCTGGGGTCAACCTGACTTATCAAGTATAGGTGTCTCCGCTCAAATCCATCGCGCCACAACTGCCGTTGCTCCTGAACTCTTTCCACACTATGGCGGTGTGTCAGATGCTTTCTGGGCACTCGGATTTCATAACTACTATCTGAACAAAGGTGTCGAAACATCGTTTCGATGGGAGCCGGTAATCCCAACGCATTCACTCAGGTTGACAATGCGTGCCGAGTCGCATGAAAGCCTAGAAAAAACTACAGATTGGCAATTCGGAGATTGGGGTTCAGAATCGGAAGCGGAAGAAAATCCTCCGATAACCCCTGGCCAAATGCGGAGTGTAACACTGATATATAATTTAAACACCCGGCAAAACACTGGCGCACACACTACCCCACAAATATCTTCGACAGGAGTCGTTGTACCTTTGCAAAGCAGTAGCCTCGGCTGGCACAATACCCTGTTCGCTGAACACAGTAACCCCGCTGTCGGTTCCGATTTCGATTTTACACGATTTCAGCTACAACTACGATATGCCACCTCAAGAGGGAACCATGTTATCCGCACACGCTTAGTGTTGGGAGCTGCTACAAGTGCACTACCTATTCAACGCCAATTTATTATTGGAGGGAGGGGAACACTTAATGGTTATCCGCTGTATGCGTTTGCAGGTGATCATGTCTCTCTACTTAATTTGGAATATTTCTACCGCCTACCCATACCCAATCCAAACGGCTGGGAGTGGTTAAACCACCTGAAGACGTTTGGCGTACTGTTTCTTGATCAAGGACAGGTCTGGACCCTGTCTGATAAGCCGTATCGATTTGACCCGAAGACAAGTGTCGGCATGGGCTTACAGTTTGGGCAGGAATCTCCTTTCAGAGTTAACGTGTCTAAACCCTTGGAATCTGAACGGGGAGTTCAATTCGATCTGATGTGGTATTCTAGCTTTTAAGGCGTATTGACATTTTGCGGTAGTTGTAGTGAACAACGATCATTGTTCACTACGAAACCCTTACCGGGACACAGAACCGAGTTATCCGTGGGGAACGGAGATCTCTGTTCCTTATGTTTTAAGCTATCGGGGTAATTGTCAGTCTCCTGCGCTTGTGTAGGTCGAGATTCATATCTCGACACCGCACTGTCGGTTTTGGAAAATCGACTACAATAGGGCAACCACGAGGTTGCCCCTACAAGGAAGCCACCCAATGTAAGGGCAGGTCCCCGATAATTAGTTTACCCCGATTTATCGGGGGGATCCAGAGCGACTTGTACCTGCCCATCAAAGATCCTCGGAGCAGAGATACATTAATTTCTCAAATGTCAACAGAACCGAATAAGAAAATTGGATGCATTGATATACAAACATCTGAAAGGTAACCATTAACTATGCCAGAAATCCAACTCCGTCCCACCCATGCGGATACAATTGCTGCTGCTCGCGTTATTTCTCAGCACGTTGATCCCACCCCTCTGAAGAAAGAAGTGGCGTTCAGCGAGTCCCTAAGCGCGGATGTATTTGTCAAATATGAATTTCTAAGCCCTGTCAGATCTTTCAAGATCCGGGGCGCGTTGAATCTTGCCCACGCACTCGCGAACGGTAAAACCGTGTCAAGAGCCATCACTGTTTCTACGGGGAATCATGGCGCTGCCATGGCGTTTGCCTGTCGGGAATACAACCTTTCCCTCACTGTGGGGGTCCCCGTCAATTGTGACCAGAGCAAACTTGAATTAATCCGTCGATTTGGTGGGGAAGTAGAGATGATTGGGCGAGATCTGGATGAAACCAAGGAGCTGCTCCAACAGCGTCCGCTCTCACCGGATACCGTCTTTATTGAGGATGGTTCCAGTCCCGAAATCGTCGCAGGCACCTCCACAATCGGGGCGGAAATTGTTCAGCAATTACCCAATGTAGAAGTCGTCATTGTGCCGGTTGGGAACGGGGCATTAATCGGTGGAATTGGGACGGCACTCAAAGAATTCAACCCATCAATACAGGTAATTGGTGTCCAATCCGATCTAGCACCCTGTATGGCGTTGTCGTTTGAGGCGGGACACGCGGTGGACACGGAAAGTTGCGATACCTTTGCCACCGGCATGGCAGTACGAGTATCAATTCCGGAAGCGGTGGATCTCATGCTAGCGGTTGTGGATGAAATGCACATGGTATCCGAAACAGATTTGAAAGAAGCGATGGGTGTTTTCTATAATCATACCGGACACCTACCAGAAGGGGCCGGCGTCGCACCTCTAGCCGCAGCATTGAAGATGCGTACTGCTCTAGAAAACAAGACTGTCTGTCTAATCGCTTCGGGTGCAAATGTGGATGACACATTGCGGCAAGAAATTAAAGAAAAATTTGTGTGAACTGTTGTATAATATATAATTGTTCTGAATAACAATCAAGTCTTGCGAAGATTCAACACTACTTGCAAGGTTCCACAAGGAGAAATATCATGCCAGATTTCAAAGATAAAATCGTAATTGTCACCGGCGGTGCCAGAGGCATCGGCGGCGGTATCAGCCGGGCTTTCGCTGAAGAAGGTGCTAGCGTCCTCTGCGCAGACTTGGACGAAGACTCCGGGGCACAGCTCGTGGAAGAATCCTCAAGCATGGAGGGAACCGTTCGTTTCCTGAAGGCAGATGTCGCCCACAGCAGCGAATGCCAAGGAGTTGTTGATACAGCGGTATCAGAATGGGGTGGGGTAGATGTCCTCTGCAACAACGTCGGCATTCAACCCGCTAATAGTTACCTACCCGCACACGAGTTTCCAGAAGAGATGTGGGATCGCATCATTGATGTCAATCTCAAGAGTTTCTTTCTTATGACTAAGTACTGCGTACCGGAGATGAAGAAGCGCGGCGGCGGTGCGATTATCAATACCGCTAGTGTTCAGGGATTGCAGTCAATGCTGGGCGTATCTGCTTATGCAGCCAGCAAGGGCGGTGCCCTCTCTCTGACCCGTCAACTCGCTCTGGAGTATGCCGAAGACAATATTCGGGTGTTGGCGGTCAATCCCGGGACAATCGACACACCATTGGTAGCGGAAGCTGTAGACTTTATGGGAGGTGACTTGGAGAGCCTCAAGAAACTATGGGGCAAGGCGCACCCGATGGGACGGATCGGTCAACCCAGAGAGATCGCCAATGTCGTACTGTTCCTTGCCAGTGACAAAGCATCCTTCATGACCGGCGAATACGTCTGTGTTGATGGCGGAATGATGGCGAAGGGTGCTTGGGCAGATAGCGAATAAGGCTGAGAATACCTAGAACATTGTATGATAGTCTTGGCTCAATCAGCCTAGACTATTGCGTAACAGTGCTTGGTGTCTGAGGAGATGGGACAATGAATAGCTCCGAGATGTTGACTGACAGAGTTTCCGACGCGCGAGCTTGGCGGGCGAATACGATTGATGATACTACAGCTTGGTACTATCCGTTGTCCCAGACTTGTCTCGCCAGTTTTGAGCGTATCATCCACGACGCGCGATGTCAGTCCAAACCTATTACAGAGATTTCCCGTCCAAGTATCTCCTCCAATGGCTGCGGCAAATGCCTTCAACCGGCACTTGATGCGCTCAATTCGGGGCGTGGTTTTACTATCATCGAACGGGTGCCGATCGAACAGTATGTGGTGGAAGAAGCTCTGTCCATGTACTGGTTAATTGGTCAGTTCCTCGGCACCCCTGTTGAGCAGAACATTGAAGGAACTCTGTTATACGATGTGCAAGATACGGGACAACATGTGACACAGGGCGCACGGTTTTCAGTGACCAATGCCGAGAGTTCGTTTCATAACGACAACTCCTTCGGTGAACTACTGCCTGACCTTGTAGGGCTGCTTTGCCTGCATACGGCAAAATCTGGAGGACAGAGCCAACTTATCAGCGGTTACGCCCTTCACAATGAACTGCTGCAAAATTACCCTGATACTCTCGAAACCCTCTATCAACTGTTCTGTTTCGATCGTCGAGGACAGTTTCAAGTCGGGGAATCGCCAACGTCTGAATTCCCAATTTTCCAGTGGAGTGAGGACGGACTGATCCTCCGATACCTGCACTACTATATTCAGGTAGGTCATGAACGTGCTGGCAAAAGGCTGACCACAGATCAGAGAAGAGCACTGGAAGTTGTCGAAGGGTTGCTATGTCGCGCAGATTTTAGAGTGGAGTTCAACCTACAGCCCGGACAGATGCTATTTACTAACAATCGCTGGATCCTACATAATCGCACCGCATTTGAGGACTATAGTGATCCGGAACACCGGCGCCATTATGTGCGGCTCTGGTTGCGGCAGAACGGCTAGTTGAAGAAAGGAAAAAAGTATGATTCGTGTTATCATTGATGGTGCCTGTGGGCGCATGGGTAAGATGATTACGCAAGGTGTTTCAGAACAAGAAGATATGCAGATTGTCGGTGCTATTGAATTCTCTGAGCATCCGCAACTTGGGCAGGATGTGGGAGAAATCGCAGGAATAGGGGCGATCGGTGTGCCTATTACCAGCGATCTGCCTGCAATTCTAGGTGAGGGAGATGTTGTAATTGAGTTCACATCGCCAAGTGCAACCGTTGAACATCTTCAGAACGTTGTGGACGCCGGAAAGCGGATGGTCATCGCAACGACAGGATATGATGAAGAAGAATTGGCGCAGGTGCACGCACTCGCACCTCAAATCCCATGCGTGATGGCATCGAACATGAGCGTCGGTATCAATGTCATGTTGCAAGCGATTCAGCTCGTGGCAAAGGTGCTTGGTGACGACTACGATGTTGAGGTTATTGAAGCACACCATAACCAGAAGGTGGACTCGCCGAGTGGGACTGCCTTAACAATGGCTGAGGTGCTCGCAGAAACACTAGACAGAGATCTTTCAGAAGTGGGTGTGTATGGTAGGCACGGCATTGTCGGAGCCCGTCCCAAGAAGGAGATCGGCGTCCACGCCATTCGAGGGGGAGACCTTGCCGGCGATCACACAGTCCTATTTGTCGGTACGGGGGATCGCCTCGAGATAACCCATCGCGGTCAAAACCGTGAACCTCTTGCGCGGGGAGCGATTCGTGCGGCAAGGTGGGTGATGGACGCACCGAAGGGATTGCATGACATTTCAGAAGTCCTATTCTAAGGTGCGAATGCAATCACCGGGGAGTGCAATCGGTAGCAGGTGGCAAGTAGGGCTATTTATGGTGAATTCTAAAAACAGATAGACACCTTCGCCTCCGGTAGGTGCGGTTGAAAACCGCACCGCATAGATGCCGTGATCGGTTGAAACGGCGCAGTTGGAAACTCTGCTTGCGATCCCGATTTATCGGGGAGTGCCTACCAATTTGGAGTGTCTCATTAATTCTAAGATCCGCTATAGATGACCCTAGGTGGCGAGTAATTTCACTTGCGCCCTTGTCCGTCCCGCAGATTGGCAATTTCCTGCATAATCTGTTCACCCATCTGCCGGTATAGCTCTCGTTTGTCCTCAATTTGTTTAACTTCAGTGAAGTCGATGGGGGTGCCAAAGGTTACGGTGAGTTGGGCGGGGTGAATCCATTTCGCATTACGAGGGAGTATCGTTCCTTTGACATAAGCGGGGATGGCAGGAACGCCTGCGTTATGCGCGATGAAACTGACGCCGCCATGGGCTTTACCCAGCGTTCCATCGACACTACGTGTGCCTTCGGGAAATATGAGGACTACGTTTCCTGATTTCAGGAGAGAGATAGTGCGTCGAAGTGCAGCGCGATCTGCCGTGCCACGTCGCACCGGATAAGCATTGTGTGCAGCTATCAGCGGACCTATCAATGGCATTTCAAAAGAATCATGTCTTGCCATAAAGTGCAACTCTCGGTTCGCTGCGGAGCCAACGATGAAGGGATCCAGATAGCTCCGATGGTTGCACAAAATCAAGATGCCACCCTGCCGGGGAATATTCTCATTACCGTGAGATTCCAATTTACCGAAAACATCAAAGATAAAATTCGTAATTCGGTGTGACCAGCGATATGGGAGTTGATCTGTCCAGAATCCGAAGTTGCCACGTTGCATTAGCCTACCCCTACTCGGTTTAGCACGAAATCCACAGCTTGGTTAATCGTCATGCTGGTTGTGTCTACAACAATTGCATCTTCGGCTGTTCGCAACGGACTATGCTCACGGGATTCGTCCGTCTCATCTCGCTCTCGAATTTCTTGTTCGACACGGTCCAATGTTGTCTCAATACCTTTTGCTTTCTGTTCCGCGAAACGGCGTTTCGCGCGTTCTTCAACGGAAGCGTTGATGTAGAATTTTAGGTCCGCCTCCGGGAACACAACGGTCGTTACATCACGTCCCTCAACAATAATGCCGCCTTTTTCACCAATCCGACGTTGTTGTTTTACCATTTCACACCGTACTTCGGGGATCTTTGCAATATTGACAATGACACGATCGATTTCTGGGGTACGAAGAAAATCCGACACATCCTCCCCATTCAACAAGGTAGTTTTACCGTTATCTATGAAATCGATCCGACAGTTTTTCGCTAGCTCAGTTAACATAGACACATTTGTTGAATCTTCTCCTTCTCGGATAGATAAGAGTGTCATTGCACGATACATCGAGCCCGAATTCAGATACAGATAGTCCAACTTTTCCGCGAGTCGTTGGGCGATCGTGCTTTTTCCCGATCCGGCGGGACCGTCCATTGCAATCGTTAGTTGTTCCTTCATCATTCCTCCAGGGCGTCCCTTAGCATTTTTGCATGTGCCAAGAGCCGTTCAATCTCGGTATCATCTTGGTTTTCGAGTAAGGTTTTGAATGCAGCAAGGTTTTCGATTGTTGAATCAATCATCGGTAGCAGTGAGTGGGCATTCTGCATGAAGATTGCACGCCAAAGTTCTGGAGACCCCGCAGCAATGCGTGTTGTGTCGCGGAAACCGGTGGCAGCGAAATCGAGTGCTTTTACTGTGTTATTACCAATTTCTCCCACGGTGTTTGTTAGAATAGAAGCAATCAGGTGGGGCAGGTGGCTGGCACCCGCAATGACTAAATCGTGTTCAGTCGGAGAAAGATGGCAGACCTGCGTGTCAACAGATTGCCAAAGGTTTGTGACAAGTTCTAATGCCTGTGCGTGGGTGTTGTCCGTTGGGGTCACAATACATTTTGCACCATCAAATAGGTCTGGGCGCGCCGATGCGACGCTTGTTTTTTCTGAACCAGCCATCGGATGCGATCCAACAAAATGCAGATTAGGAGCGGTTAAGAGGTTTTCAATCTCCTCAACGATTTGACCTTTGATGCTGCCAACGTCGGTGATTATTAAAGGGCGGGAGTCGGATGTCCGAATTTCTGCGATATGCTGCACCATTTCCGGGATAAGATCTACCGGTGTTCCAACGACTACTAGATCTGCATCACTGACTCCAACGTGGAAATCGGTCGTTGCATTATCAACCGCACCGCGTTCGAGTGCGATGTCAAGCGTCTGCATCCGCCGACCAAGTCCGGTAATTTCTCCACGGAAGCCCTTGGCTTTCAATGCCAAACCTAGGGATCCGCCGATTAAGCCGACACCTAAGATAGTAATGTTCCTAATCTGACTAAAGTCTGCAAACATATTTTCTCATGCTCGCTCTCCATGATGTACTTCAAAGATTTTATAAGTTACCGGCGTTTTTGTCAAGTGCTTTTTCAGCATGATGTGTGATCTATGAGATGCGGAATCTTGTCCATCAGAATCACACAATTTAACGCAATTTTTTAAATAAAACGGAGGTTCCTAAAGGGACATTGAAAAATCTAGAATTCAAAGCAAATTGTAACTCACTCGATCTACTTCGCCAGCGTCTTGATAATCTCCAAGCTGAACATCGCCGTACTATGAAACAGCTTGATACCTATTTTAACGTTCCCCAAGGCAGATTGAAGCTGCGGGAGATCAATACCCACGAGGCAGAACTCATCTACTATGAGCGTTCCGATCTTGCAGAATCACGTTATAGCAATTATCAGATATGCGATATTCCCGAACCGATGGCTTTCAAGCAGATTGCGACTATGGCTCTAGGAGTGAAAGGTGTTGTTGAAAAGCAGCGGGAGTTGTGGATGTTTGGCGACACCCGCATCCATCTGGATGAGGTAAAAAATCTCGGTCAGTTTGTTGAATTAGAGACTGTGATTCACAGCCAAACGGAAGCGGAGGCACAGACGGAACATCAACTCGTGAAAGATACGCTTGGGATCAAGGAAGAAGATTTAGTTTCTGTGTCGTATAGCGATCTGATTTGAAAATTGGCGGTATATATCTAAGGCGAGTTGCTAGGGGGTAAAGACTTGTGTAGGTCAATTTTCCAAAATCGACATTTCGGTGTCGAGATGTGAATTTCAATCTATGGTAGATTTTAGAATCACTTAGACACCCCCAATTCACAGCCAACCCCCTAAATCCCCCTTATCAGGGGGACTTAAAAGGTGTCAGGGGGACTTTGGCAACTTCGCGAAAGTCGGAGTTATTAGTAAATGTCTACTTATTGATCTAATTCACCATAAATTGGAGGACAACGTGATTGATTGGGACAAATGGCGAAAACAGTTTCCGGTGACCGAAAAATATATCTACCTAAATCACGCAGGCGTTGCCCCGCTTCCGTTGTGCGTTCATCAGGCGATGGGGCATTTTTTGGACGATGCGACCGATAACGGTGCGGTCAACTCTAAGTGTTGGGAGGCTACGGCTGAAGCGTGTCGGGCAAACGCTGCCAAACTGATTAACGGTGATGTTGACGAGATAGCCTTTATGAAGAACACCTCGCAGGGCATCATCATCGCTGCAAACGGGATTGATTGGCATGAAGGCGACAACGTCGTGACAACGGCTGTGGAATTTCCTGCAAATGTCTATCCGTGGTGGAGCCTGAAGCGTCTCGGTGTGGAAACGCGGATGGTGCCGGAGCGAGATAGGCGCATTCACATTGAGGATATCGAAGCGGCGATTGACGAACGCACCCGGTGTGTGACCATCAGCCACGTAGAGTTTGCATCGGGGTTTCGGAACGATATCGCGGCAATCGGTGAACTCTGCCGAAAAAAGGGGATCTGGTTTGTGGTGGACGCCATACAGAGTGTCGGTGCGATTGGCGTGGACGTGAAGGCTTGCAACGTTGACATCCTTGCCGCCGACGGTCATAAGTGGCTGCTCGCACCTGAAGGCGCGGCAATCTTCTACTGTGCAAAGGAGAAACAGGCTGCGTTAATCAACACAAACGTCGGATGGGCGGGGGTCGTCAATCCGAGGGATTTTCTGAGTTATGATTTTACGCCTCAACCGGCTGCAACACGCTTTGAGGAGGGATCGTATAACAGCGTTGGCTTGTATGGACTTGGCGCAGCGATTGAACTGCTGCTAGAGATTGGGATCCCGAATATTGAGCAACGGATCCTGGAGCTAACAGGCAGTCTTATCGAAGGACTCCGCTTGAAGAACTACCGGCTGTTGACACCCACAGGAGAGTCTGAACGTTCCGGTATCGTCGTGTTTGAAAGTGACCGATATACATCGACCGACTTGGTTGAGCAGCTCAGAGGTGAAAATGTTATCGGAGCAGAGCGAGCTGGCGTCCGTTTATCGCCACATTTCTATAACTCGGAGGCGGAGATAGATCAGGTTTTAGAATTGCTGCCATAGTTGAGAAATGACTTTCTATCAGGCAGAGATTTCCGTTGCACAAAGATGGTGGTTGGCGTATAATAGCCTGAGTTGCTACCTTAATTGGAAAGCGGTTGCCAACACAAACCGACCTCAATCAACCTCAAAGGATAAACAACTGGTTTGAGAACAGAGGGGAATAGCAAATGCAGCGAAGGCACAATCTCGCCCATTTCCTTTTGGCTATCGTTGTAGCCTTGAGTCTAATACTGCCGATGGCATGCGTTGATGCACAGGCACAGATTGCCTTCACGTCTGAGAGGGATGGAAACAGGGAAATCTACGTGATGGACGCCGACGGAGGTAATCCGCGAAGACTCACCAATAGCCGCCTTGTGGACTGGGCTCCTTCATGGTCGCCAGACGGTAGACGCATCGTCTTTACGGGTAATGGGCGGCCCGGAGACTGGGGAGCTAGGGGTGGAGACTTGGAAATCTACGTGATGGATGCCAATGGGAGTAATCCGCGAAGACTCACCAATAATCTCCGTCAGGATACTGATCCTGAGTGGTCTCCGGACGGTAAGCACATTGCTTATACTTCCACTATAGATCGAAACCAGGAAATCTACGTGATGGACGCCGATGAGGGTAAACCGCTAAGACTCACTAACAGCGGTAACGTTCATATTCATAACTGGAAACCCTCATGGTCGCCTGACAGTAGACGCATTGCATTTACGTCTAATAGGGATGGAAACAGCGAAATCTATGTGATGGACACCGATGGGGAGAATCAGCGAAGACTCACTAACAGCGGTAACGTTCATATTCATAACTGGAAACCCTCATGGTCTCCGGACGGCAGACGCATTGTCTTTGCGTCTAATAGGGATGGGAACTGGAAAATCTACGTGATGAACACCGATGGCGGGCAACAGCGAAACTGTACTAAAGATATGCATGGTGACGATCCCTCATGGTCACCAGATGGTAAACGTATTGTCTTCGTGTCTGAAAGGGATGGGAACAAAGAAATCTACACGATAAACGCTGATGGCAGGAGGGACCCGCAAAGACTCACCGATAACCCGCAGGCAGATACTAGTCCTGCATGGTTTAACCCTGCTTTTGCAGTTGCCTTCGCAGGCAAAAAATTCACGATGTGGGGGTGGCTCAAGCAGGTTGACTGATAACTACCATTCGATTTTCAATGGGTGGCAACTTGCGTTATAATAGCTGTTAGGAGTTACGCACTTCAGTAGGGAACGCAGATCTGCGTTCCCTACGAACTTCTTGAGGGTGTTTCGGCTGTAGTTGCCCGATTCATCGGGCGTTGGAAATTGTGTCCAACGGCGATAAATCGCCGAACTACAGGATTTTGAACGTTCAACTGCGTAAGTCCTAAGCTGCATTAGAAATTTACGGGGCAATCGGAGAAAACATTATGTACATTCAGGATCTACTCAGTTGGGAACAGTTTAATGATGAGAATCTAAGCTTTTTTAACGCCATTGGGATTGATCGCCTCTGCCTTGATATTCGCGGTATGCGCCGTGTTGATCCCTCACTAGATCTGCGAGATGGAGTAGATAGGACAGATTTCTTCGAGGCGGCAAAGGCAAAGACAGAAGCGCATGGACTAGAGCTATACAGCATCTTTATGGCGGGTTGGGATGAGATTGCACTGGGGTTGCCCGATCGAGATGAGAAGATCGAGGCGTGGTGCACCATGCTTCGAGGTATCAGTGCGGCTGGCATCCCAGCGTTGGGATACAATTTCAAACCGATGGGAAATTTCCGTACAACGTCCGCCACAGGTAGAGGAGGCACCTCTTACAGCACCTTCGATTATGATGAATTTTCGCAGAACCGTCCCCAACCGCACGACCCACCGGTTTCGGAGGACGAGATGTGGAAGCATATAACCTGCTTCCTTGAAGGGGTAATTCCGGTGGCGGACAAAGTCGGGGTGCGGATGGCACTGCATCCAGATGACCCACCCATTCCTGAACCGTTGGGGGGCGTAGCGCAGATCGTATCAACGCTTGACCAGTACCGGCGGATTTTCGACATCGTCCCATCCGACTCCAACGGAATGTTGTTTTGTCAGGGCTGCGTCACGGAGATGGGGGTAAATGTGTATGAAGCGATTCACGAGATGGCTACAAAAAATAAGATCGTCTTCGTTCACTTCCGCAATGTCCGCGGATGCCTGCCAAATTTCCAAGAGGTTTTTCTCGATGAAGGCGATATAGATATGCACCGAGCGATGGCGATCTATCGAGATGCAGGCTTTAACGGTCCCTTTATGATGGATCACACGCCGGGGTTCCCACAAACGGACGCAGGCAGAGCCGGACAGGCATACGCGGTCGGATATATTCGGGGGGTGATTCAATCGGTGTATCGGTGAAACGAAAAAGTAAGGCGTAATGAGTAATGCGTAAGATTTTTTTCTGCACGCATTACCCATCACGTATCCGATTTTTTTTGCCTTTACGATTGGACTGACTCTCCCATTGAAGGGGGTTATCTTCTTCACACGCGAATAAACTTGTGCAGCAGATTCTCAACGCCGACTTCGCCGATATATATGTCGCCATGGCGGTCAACCCAGATGCCGTGGGCACCGTGGGGCGCATCGTCTGGTCCACCTAGCACGTTCCAACAGGTGAGCAGCTTTCCGTCCCGGTTAAAGATGCTGACACCACCGCCTTCAGCGATGTAAACGGTGTCGTCTGCGTCAATATATAATCCACAAGGACCGAGGCGTCCTGGCCACTCAGAAAGGAAACCGCCGTCAGGATCAAAAATTTGGATGCGATTATTCGTCTCTCTATCAGCGACTAGCACCCTGCCTTCTCGGTCTGTAAAGACATTATGAGGAAGGGTAAACTGCCCCGGTAATTCCCCTTCTTTGCCCCACGTATTTAGCAGGGTTCCATCGGACGAGAACCGATGTATCTGATGCTGACCGTAACCGTCCGAAACATAAATATCGCCGGAGGGCGCAATGACGGCACGAGTCGGCTGATTGAATGGCTCACCGTAGCCACCCGGCTCATTTGGGGTTCCAAGCGTTTGTAGGATCTCACCCGTTGTGGTGCAGATGCGCACCGTGTGGTCACCACAGTCGGCGATATAGATCCGATCCTCTGAGTCAATAAAGACATCATGCGGTAGACTGAGAAAGTCCTCGCCCCACGATGAGAGAAAGCGACCATCTCGGTCATAGACCACCATGGCGGGATTCGGTTCGCGGTCGAGAACGTAGACCTTGTCCTGCGAATCAGCAGCAACGCCCGAAGCGATGCCCAGCGTTCGACCATCGGGACCTTGTCCCCAACCTTTAACAACTTGGTAAGAATATTTACCACTTCCCAATATCATAATTAATATCTCCGGATTTAATTTGTAGATACGAAGTTCCCAGACTGGAAGGATATTCATCTCATCCAAAGGCAAATATTATAGCATACTCTTCTAAATTTCCCGAATCTAAAATAATCCCAACTTCTTCATCGAGAAGCCAAACTGCTTAGGATTGTCCAAATGAAAGTACAGCAGATGTTTGAACTTCATGATCGTGTCGCCATCATTACCGGAGGTGCAACGCACTTGGGACGCGCAATGACGACTGCACTCGGCGAACTAGGGGCTGCTACAGTTATCGCCAGTCGTCGAAAAGCCTTGTGTGAACAGGTTGCAGCAGAGTTACAGGAAGCGGGCATCAGATGCGTCGGACTTGGCTGCGATGTCACCGATGAAGCGCAGGTCAACACACTTGTAGACGAGGTGGTCAAGATGCACGGGCGGTTGGACATAATGGTGTGCAACGCCGGCGGTGCTACGACAGCGAGTTATATCCCTAACGCTTCGATTGATGAGTTCACCCAGACATGGGAGATGAATGTCAAGAGCACCTACATATGTGCACAAGCCGCAGCCCGCGTGATGATTCCCCAACGCAGCGGGACAATCATCACCCTCGGATCTATCCACGGCTTCTTGAGCGCCGACAAACGTCTTTACGAAGGCTTGGATTTCAACCGTTCGGGTCCGCCCTATCAGGCGGCGAAGGGCGGCATAGTAAATCTGACGCGGGCGCTCGCAGTTGAATTGGGGGAACATAATATCACTGTCAACTGTATCAGTCCCGGACAGATTCCGAAATCGACGACAGATCCGGAACTGGCAGAACGGTGTCGCGTGAGTAATCCCCTTGAACGCACTGGGGTCGCTGATGACATCAAAGGTGCTGTTGCCCTGCTCGCCTCACGCGCCGGCAACTGGATCACCGGACATAACCTTGTGGTGGATGGCGGTTGGAGTCTCTGGTAAGCGGTAAAATATGGGTTCATACAACTACAAAAACGAGAGAGGTAAAATATGAAAGAACTCCCCCTTGGTCCACTTTACTATGAGTTCAGTCGGCATAACGAGCCGCGCTTACGCATCACGCCGGGCGAGACAGTGTTGGTGGAAGCGGAGGACGCCTTTTCGGGTCAGATCCGCACCAATGATGATCGCCGGGACAAAACCAAGAAACCCTACGGCAACCCGCAGACAGGTCCAATCTGGATCGAGGGAGCTGAACCGGGAGACGCGCTCGCGGTTAAAATTGAGGAAATTCGTCCAAGTATTGGTCAATGCGCGACCCGAACCTCTGATCCCCGACAGCTTGCCGAATGGTTGGGCGATGATTGTCCGCACGGTGTGCACGTCTGTCCTATACGCGACGGTCAGATCTATTGGAGCGATGACATCACCATTCCCTACACCCCGATGCTCGGTTGTATCGGAACAGCACCGGATACCGGTGTACCGACAACGGGACCAGCGGGGTCCCACGGCGGGAATATGGACATCATCGAGACCTGTCCCGGCAATACCGTTTACTTGCCTGTATTTGTGTCAGGTGGATATCTGTATCTGGGAGATGCACACGCTGCGATGGGACACGGTGAACTCTCCGCTTCCGGACTAGAAATGCCGTCAGAAACAGAAATCACCGTCGACCTAATCAAGAACAGGAACCTGCCGGGACCTCGAATCGAATCCCCTACAGAGATTATGACCATCGCCACCGGTTGCCCGATGGAGCGTTCGACCGCTCAGGCGTATGCGTGGTTAATTCTATGGATGGAGGAGGAGTTCGGCTGGGATCGCTGGAAGGCGTATGACATCCTGACACATGTCGGACAGATCTCGGTCGGTTACTATCAGATTGGGACAGTGGCAGCAAAAATTGCCAAGCGATATTTATAAAACAGTCGTAGGGCACGCAGATCTGCGTGCCTTCTAGCGTGAATAAGAGGTGCAAAAAATGTACGGACAGAATGGACGAATCGGCTTGCTAGTGCCATCGGTTAACACGGTTGTCGAACCAGAATTTAACCGAATGATTCCAGAGGGCATCAATGTCTATGCGGCACGGATGCGGAATACGCGGTCAGATGTAGAAGATTCTAAGGCAATGCTTCAACATGTGGCGCGTGCTGCGGATGAACTCGGCAGTGCACATGCAGATGTGATAGCGTTTGCCTGCACTGCGAGTAGTTTTGTGGAAGGCGTTGAGGGCGAAATTGAATTGCGAGATCAGATCGAACGGGCAGGAGAAACCAAAGCGGTGACGACATCGGGCTCCGTCGCAGGGGCGTTGCGGACACTTGGGGTTCGGCGTGTCGCAGTCGCCACACCCTACCCTGACGAACTCAACGTGCTGGAGAAGCAATTCTTGGAGGACGAAGGCATTGAAGTCCTAACAATTGCCGGCATGGGCATCGTAGACGCATTCAGCATTGGAAAAGTAACGCCGCAAGAGACGTATGAATTTGCCCGGCGCGTTTGGCAGGATGACGCTGATGGTATGTTTATTAGCTGCACTAACCTCCGCACCATTGACGTGCTAGCACGACTGGAAGCGGAACTCGATGTGCCAGTCATCTCAAGCAACTTAGCGACATGCTGGGGTTGTTTGCGAGCCTTGGGGCATTATGATGCGATTGACGGGTACGGGAGGCTTTTGTCGGAGCAACCCGGTGCATAAAGGAACAGAGCAATGTCCAGTATCATCGATATGTTCAACCGTATGAACTTGGAGATGTCCGGATTGGAAGCGGTCAAAGCAGCGGTCAAAGCAAAGGATTACTCTACCGCCGAGGCATCCTATCTGGCGTACTACCGTGAGCGAAAGCCACCGGTCCTCGATTGGCACACCGAGCATCGGGGCGGACGTTCCTTTGAGACTAACTCAACGGGTTGGAATTTCCTGACCACCATCCCAGACTTAGTCACTTGGCGCGACCGTGAGAAGGTTAAAGGATTAATCAGTCTCGAAAAAGGCTACACCTTCAGCCGTACTGATGGGATAAAATCGTCCGATTACACCGTGTTGGATCTGGCTGATATGCTCTTGGATAACAAGGTTTTTATCCCGTATCACCCTGAAGACGGTGTCCAAGATCTGGGTCCCAATTGGAATTGGGAACATGTGCCTCCTGTCGTTGGGCAGCGATGGACGCTGAGTCTACCATACCAATACTGTCTGCGTGCCTTAGCACAAGCGTATTGGCTGACCGATGATGAGCGATATATCGCCAAACTGATCAAGATTGCGACCCACTATGTTAGCTATGTGGATGGGAGGAGTCCCTGGATCTGGATTCCCGACATGCAGCTTGCCCGCAACTATCAGCAATTGATGCCCTTCATCCTTTCTTGGGAACGGTTATCACCCAACGATTTTTGCACGATTCAATCTTGGCTGTCAGGCGGTTGTGCCGCATCGATGGAAGCAGTGAACGATGCACCGGGCAATCAACTCCTGTTTAACGGTCTTGGGTTGGCGTGGATAGGGGTAGGAATGCCAGAGTTTAAGGACGCGGCGCGGTGGCGTGAACGCGGTTTCAGTCAAGCCGAAGAGTTCTTTGGTGAGGGAGCATTCTACCCAGATGGCTCGTCTAAAGAGAACTCCTACGGTTACGTTGTCGGTGCCTCCGCAGCCGGGTTGGAAGCTCTAAAATTAGCACAGGCGAATGGGTACGACTGCCTGAAAAATCTACGCCGCCCTATGTTATTGCGAGCTGAGTTTCTTGCGTACACCGCCAAACCGGACGGCAGCTATGTGTGGACCGGCGATAGCACACGCGGCTCTGCCTTCGATTATGTGGAGACAATCGCAGAGGCAGAAAACCGGCCCGACCTGCAATACATCGTCAGTTTTGGGGAACGTGGCACGCCTCCTCCGCGCAAATCGTCGTGGTACGCTTACGGTGGTGTTGGCGTGATGCGAAGCGATTGGGATCGTGGAGCGAACTACCTGTTCTTTGATGTGGGACCGGTGGGAGTTCTGCACGGACACGAAGGGAAGTTAGCGGTGGAGGTTGTCACCTATGGTCGTTCGATGGTAGAGGATTTGGGTATCCACACCTATGCGACCACTGAGCACGATATGAAATTTCATGACTTCTTCATCGCCTCCGCTGCACATAACACAGTCATCGTGGACGGAAAGAGCCAAGTTCGGTTGGAAACGGGACCGTTCACGACCGATAAGCCACTATCAAGTACGTGGTTCAGCACAGCAACCTGCGATTTTCTTTCGGGCAGCTATACCGAAGGCTATGGGGACCCAGAGAGCAACGAAATTGATCGATCAGTCGTGCACCATCGTAGTGTAATTTTTGTCAGGGGACGCAAGGATGGCGATATAGAGTATTGGATTATCACCGACCATCTGACCGGCGAAGGTCCTCGCAACTGCGAACAGCTGTTTCATCTCATTCCGGTTGAGGTCAGCGTAGATCCAGATACGAAAACTGTGCAAACAGTTACGCAGAACCAGCCCAATCTCGCATTCATCCCTGTGGTCATGAACGGTCTTGAAGTAGAGGTTGTCGAAGGACGTACCGAACCGAGTCTGCAAGGTTGGTATTGTGGTGGAGGTCCTCGTCCAACACCCGCTCCTTGTGTAACCTATCGCCAGACGGGAAGGCTGCCCACTATTTTTCAGACAGTCCTTTTGCCAATGAAAGCAGATAACGCAGCCTTACCCCAAGTTGAATCGCTTGGTGCTCCCGGCGACGGTTGGATCCACATTAGATTCCCGGACGGTCAGGAGGACATCTACTGTTCGTCAGCGCAAACGGGACATCAGCAGTTGGAGGACATCAGCTTTACCGGAGATGCAGCATTGCTACGCCGCGACAGCGATGGTAAACTCTTGGATTGGGCAGCTATTGGCGGGAACAATTTGCAATATTGTGGAGAAGCACTCCCCGCTACCTGCGACTAACCTAAAGCAAGTTGCTACAAAGTAGTAAGCACATTGCTCTGAATCCCGATTCATCGGGGCACCGTATGCCGTAACCTCAAAAGTTAATTATTGCACAAATGAATTAAGGAACCAACAAGGAAGACATATCATGCAGCTATCTGACGAACAGGTGGAACAGTTCTGGGAAGATGGATTCATCATCCTGAAAAATCTCCTTGACCCCGATGAAATTACATCGCTCCTTGCCCATGCCGAATGGGTAGCAAGCGGCAAAGCCTCCCATATCCCGGAAGGACAACTCCAGGTCGAGCCACGCGTGAGAGCAGGGGAGACTCAAGCGGAGAACTACGCCGATTCCCTTCGGAAGATGAGTCACCTTGCTTTCTTCGATGAAGGATTTGAAAACCATGCCCGTAATCCAAAGATTCTGGACATTATCGAATCGCTACTTGGTCCTGACATCAAACTCTACCAAGACCAGCTTTTTATGAAACCACCACGGATCGGTTCGCGACAGGGTTACCATCAGGATATGCCACTC
Organism: Candidatus Poribacteria bacterium; assembly: GCA_965208425.1. Lineage (GTDB taxonomy): Bacteria > Poribacteria > WGA-4E > WGA-4E > PCPOR2b > PCPOR2b. The sequence continues at coordinate 3,700,568 of OZ242335.1, forward strand.
GGATTCTACATTGATCCCCCCGACATGGTGACCTGCTGGGCGGCACTTACCGATTCAACAATCGAGAACGGGTGTGTTTGGATGCTGCCCGGTACTCACAAATTTGGCATCACAGAAAAGTCGGAATGGGCAGAATATGAGCAAATGTCGATTGAGGGAAGCCTAGCTGAAGAGCGTCCTTTGGAGTTAAAGGCGGGTGATTGCAGCTTCCACCACGGTCTCATTCTCCACAGCAGTCGTCCCAACAAGACAAACCAGAGACGGCGAGGCTATGCCACGCACTACGTCAGTGCTAAATGTCGATATACAGGTCCCCCGGAAAGAGAAAACGATGCGATGCTAATGCGCGGCAAATCGATGCCGGGGCGCATCTAAAAGACTTGTCCCTTTCCATTTGTCCTTTAAGGAATGTCGTAGGTTGGGTTGAGCGATAGCGAAACCCAACTCTGATAAACCAATGAACCAACATCACTATGCACACTAGTAAACTACTAAAATCTTCAGATTTTCAATATTGGCAACTTACTGAGGAAGAGCATATCAACGTTGATTTTAAGGGATTCTGTCCGGATTATCACGAACTGGATCGCGTCGGCGTCATCTCTCCTTGTATCGAGGACGGCATCCTTCACACCGGGGACGCCCTACTAGCGTTGACAACCGCCTTCTACGATACTCTCCGGTCACGCGGGGCCGATTTCTTCGACTACCCGCAACACTTTGCCTTTATTGGCGCAAGTGAAGGGACTGTTCATACATGGACTGAACGGCTACCGATGGATCGCATAGGAACAGGTTGGGGAAATCTAGATGTTTGGCCCAATTCAAAATGGATACCAACACGGGCAAGCGCGACGGGTATGGTCGAAAAGGTTTTTAATTTTCAGATAAATCGATTGTTCTTGCCACACGGCTTCAAAACGAGCTCCGACGAATCTCCACTCCCCGCCTATGCGCGTAAAATGCTTGGAACCCGGCTTAAAGCGGTCTACTACTACAATACACCGATTCCCAACCTAGAAATTCGTGGCTCTCGACAGGTAGCGCATCTCATTCATAGGAGCACTACGGAATTTCCAAGCACCGAAAGTGAAATTGAGCACCCCGCTCAGAGTGATTTCCCGTCTGTTGGACGCTATCAACAGGTGAGTGTCGATGAGTTTCTCGAAGATATGGCGGATTGCTTCGACGGTAATTGACGGAAGGAGATTGTGGCATGGCACGTTATCCCCAAGCGGTTCTGGTATCCTGTGAGATACCGTGGGATGAAAACGAAAATCTGATAGAAGACCTGTTTCGAGAAGAGGTGCGGCATACCCTCAAGGCAGGGTTCAACCATCTATATATCTTTGGCACCGCCGGCGAGGGACACGCGGTCGATACGGCTCGCTATCGTCAGATTGTTCAGATCTTCCACGAAGAGACGCGGGGACCCGATATTCACCCGATGGTTGGAGCGATCGGTCTGTCCACCGCGAACATCGTAGAACGTGTAGGATTCGCGCACGATGTCGGCTTCCGCACGTTTCAAACTGTCCTGCCAAGCTGGGGTGCGGTGAACGATGACGAGTTAATTACCTTCTTCAAGGATTTATGTGGCACTTTTCCGGATTCACAATTTCTTCACTACAACCTTCCGCGGGCGAAACGGGTCTTGGGTGGTGTGGACTATCGACGATTAATCGATGCCGTACCCAACCTCGTGGCAACAAAGACTACAAGCGGCGGCTTGCCCGGTGCAGCCGACCTGATGCACCACTCGTCGGAGCTGCAACATTTCTTCGGAGAATGGAATTTTCCACACGGCTGCATGTTCGGGGAGTGTTCGCTGCTCGCCTCGTTTGGTCCAATGACGTCCCACAAGACGTGGGAGTATTTTGAGGTGGGATGCACGCATCAAGTTGAAAAACTTTTCCGGCTGCAACACGACTTTCACACAGTATGCATGGATATACTTAGCCCGGTGTGGGGGAAGGAACGGATGGATGGTGCCTACGACAAAATCATTGTCCGGTTGGGTGGGCTAGAAGCAATGCCGCTACGGCTGCTCTCACCCTATCATAGCTTCACAGAAGCGGAGTATCAGGCGTGCAAGCGGATACTCCATGAAAAGTACCCTGACTGGGTTCAGAGGGAATTATGACATCGCTCAATTTCAAATCGAGAGTACCTGTTTTTGACGCCAACGTGCGAGTTGGCGATCTACTGGATGAGCCTGCCCCTTACCGCGACCGGGAGGGGTTATTGGCAGAAATGGATCGGCATGGGGTAGAACGGGCACTAATCTACCACGCCCACGCTGACAATGTTAGCGCAGTCGAAGGTAACAACTATCTTGAAGCGTGGCTCGGCGATGATGGCCGAACCTATCCGCAGTGGATGGTTATCCCTACAGCAGACTCGCTAGCGCAGATTCAATCGCTTCATGCTGAAGGGAGGGTCAATTGTGTGCGGTTGTTCGATACCGGGCAACGGGAATTGCCCTTCCGACCTTGGGCTTACGATACGCTGCTATCATGGCTCAGTGAAGCGGGTATTCCGGTCTGGATCCTCCTACCGGAGGCCGATGCAGATGCGATAGTCACAACACTTCAAGCGTATCCAGATCTGGTATCAGTCTTGGTGGGCGCACATTACGTCCATGCGCTTTGGCTGCGTCCAATGTTGACCGCTTTATCGAATGCGTACTTAGAGTTGAGTCGATACGAGCCGATTTGCGAGATAGAGGCTCTGCGTGACGAGTTTGGTGCCGAGCGGTTCGTCTACGGTTCGTGGTATTCCCGCCTAGCGATGGGACCGATGTTGTTTTATCTACACCATACGAACCTGACAGATACTGAGCTCACGGCGATTTGTGCTGGAAATCTTGAGCGTATTCTACAAGGAGGGACGAAATGATTGATGGAATGCAAGTCATTGATTATCACGGGCATGTAGGGTGTTGGGATCCGCTCGGCATGAAGGACGATCCGAAGTTAATGCTTCACGCGATGGACTCGGCAGGGATCGATATATCCTGTGTGTTCGGCATCTTTCATCCCGACGGTACAACCAGCAATGACCAAGCTGCCCATTTTATCACGCAGCATCCGGATCGGTTTGTCGGTTTTGCCTATGTTTCACCAATGATGCCAGAACGTATGATACCGGAATTGACCCGCGCGATTGACGAATTGAAGTTTCCCGCGATTAAACTTTATCCGCCCTACACCCTGTGGCCCTTTAATCAACCCCAGTGGCATCCGATCTACGAATTCGCAAACGAGCGGGGATTGGCAGTCCTTTTCCACACCGATGGCGGAGAACTAAGCCGACCCCGGTATCTGTCCGAGATTGCGCCGCAATATCCGAACGCCAAGTTTGTCGCGGGACATGCCGGCAACGTCATCGAACCCCGCACCGAAGCCATCGCAGCTGCACAGGCACATCCCAACGTCTATCTCGAAACTTGCTCTACCTATCGGACGCCCGGTGTAATTGAGCAGTTGGTGAATGAAGCAGGTGCCGATCGAGTGCTGTTTGGTTCTGATACACCTTTGATGGACCCGCGCCCCCAGATTGGCAAAATTATCACCGCTGATATTAGCGACGACGCCAAGCGGTTGATCTTGGGTGGGAATGCCCGCCGTTTATTGGGGATTTAACACTTTTGCCACCCGGTAGGTACGGTTTTCAATTGCACCGCATAGGCGCAGTTAGAAACAGCGCCTACCATTGGAGTGTCCCATTCATTCTAAGATCCACTATAATTTGCGTAGATTCGCGTTAATTCGTGGAGAATCTGTTTATTACCTAAACCTAATCGAGTGCTGCGAGCAACTCGCGCTGACCTGACAAACGCTGCTCCCGATCACTGGCGAAACGTTTAATCCCAGCAAAGATTGACTCAGCATCGAGATGGGCTTCCGCGATCACATCCGGTTCGGTGCCACCGGTGAGCCACTGATTATCCCAATCTGAGGTCAGCGAATAGTCAGCCGTCAAGGGACCTAGATTGTTGATGGGCCAAACGCGCTGGGTGCCTGTACTCACCACCATCAGATCGTAACGTGATTCTGGAGGCAATACCGACTGACGATAGGCATCGGGCTGTAGATCGAACAACTCTTCGCTCACTGCAGCGATGATTTTTACGTTTATGCCTTCTTCCTCAAGGCGAGGGATAATCTGGACGAGGTTGACCGTAGAATTAGAGCCTTGGACGACTACATAGCCGTGCTTGGGACTGGCCGGATCAAAATCCCGGATGACGTAAAGCCCTTTTGCTGCCGCCCTAAGATCGCTGTCTGCAAAGGTACTGCGATCAGCCACTGGGAAATCTGGGCGGGCGACTTCGATGATAATAACCCCAACCCGCGGATCGCGAGCGGCGACCTCAGCAGCGGCGAAATAGCCCGGTGCAACATCGTTGTAATCCCAGAAACTGACATTTATCGCCTGACCCCGCGGAAAGAGTTTCCATACCTGCGGTGCAAAAATACCGAAGTGCGTACGTGCATCAGCGGCAGTTTCTGGTCCTGAATGACCAGCGAGGACGTTAAGAACGCCCATGCGGAAAGGGCTGTCCTGATTCTGCTGGCTCCATACACGGGCAGGCAGGTACATCAGCGGTGTGAATGCACCATACGTGCCGCTCAATGCCCAGACCCCAGCAAACTTCTCCGGGTCGAGCGACGCACTTTGACCGACTAATCCGATGGCACTTGACACATTTCCCGCTTCTTGGATAGGCGCTTTGAACCGCGTACCAGCAGGATTGCTAACCGGATTGTAATGGCCCCAAAGGCTGCCATGTTCAACATTGATGGATTCGGACAGATCCGCAGCGAGGGTGATAAAGCGGTTATCCGTCACATAGTTCATCCACTTGATAATCTCTGAAATTGCGCGGCGGGTGCCGGCAACCTCTCCGGGTTGCTTGAACAGGGCGATAGCTACTTCTTGTTCCTCGCCCGATACTGGATTCTTCACGCTAGGCGTCTGCGGTTCAACCGGCAGATTTTCAGCCCGAAGCCGGTCGTCCAGAAACGGGTCGTCTTTGGTATCAACCCGTAGCGGCAAATCATCCTGAACCGCATCACCAATATCGACGAGACGATTGGCAAGCCAGTCGCCCAACCCGTTTTGCTGAAGTACCGACATTACCACATCAATGTTAGTCTTGAACTGTATCAGACGGTCACGCTCATCAGTTACTGGTCCGTTGCGAATCCCCTCGAATTCTACCCCGTAACGCTTCTCAAAGGTTCCTGCCAAGGCAACGAAATATTCTTCGTTCATTTTAAGTTGATACGGGTGGCTTGGGTAGCTGACCAACTGATCACCATACCCCTCGATCGTCCCATCTACCGCACTGGGCCAATACCCCTTGACCGTTCTGCCAATAACGATCATCGGGCGTAGATCATCGGGATCCCAATCTTCCATCGTTTTGAGAACCGCGAGGATCTGATCATAATCGTTACCATCTTCAAGGGAAAACACATTCCAACCGTAGGAAGTCCACTGCTCCTCAAGTTCGTACTGCTTATACTTGGAATCGATTACCCCACCCACTAAGGTATCATCGATACCAGCGTTATTGTATGAGAGTAGGATACGCAGACGTTTCCCCACCTGCATTGCAAGTCCCTGTGTTTTTAACTCTTGGGCGTGCCCTTCAGTCATGGCAAATTCGCCTTCAAGTGCGAGCACCTTCAACGAGTCAGGAGCATCTAGAAAGTTCCAAAACGCCGCTTTGCCGGCGGCTGTCGCGATACCAATACCAGAGGGGCCCCCGTTGACATCGTTAGTCAGATCGGTTGTTTCGGAATGCCCTGCTAACGACCGTATACCACGTAATTCTGCTTGGGTAAAGAGCGGATGATCTTCCAAGTCGTTCTCTTTCAGTAAGGTCTTTAGTGCCCCTGCACCGCGTCGAAAACCGAGTGCATCTATCGGCAACATCGCGATTTCCGGTGCAACCTTGTAGCGCGGATCTCCTGTGGCTGTGTGTGCCCGCGCCATTGCCTCACCCATAATCATCCACAACGCATATGCAGTAGGGATATTATGCCCGCCGGCGAGCATGAACTTATCGCAGAACGGATGTTTGGGGGTACGATAGTCGTAGCACAAACCTCCTAGTTCTGGACCCGCTAAATGGAGTGCGACATTGTAAGGCGTGTAAGCTAACGGCCCGCCAAAGTGGCCCGTCTGGGCGTAATTACCAAGCAGCACCAGCGTCATACAGGTCATCTGACCGATATCCTCAAAGCGCTCCCGATCGTATGTCGCGGTCAATGGCTCAACAGGTGATAGTAAGGTGTTCGCATTGAGCGTATTTTGCATCTTTATTCCCAGTATGTTAGAGGTTTGTGAGTGAATAGTTCGGGAAATCCCGACCCTTAAGCAAAGTTCTGTTCTGATGTTGTTGCGAAGCAATTATCTCGCCGAGGTGTGGCAGATTGAGCGTCCTGTGATTCCGAGTTGTCGGATAAACAGTAGCAGAAGTTTAAGGTGGGGAAACTTTCAACTAAAGCCGCTTTATTATTAACTAATTAACCTTTAGGAAGAGTTAGATTGTCTAAACGCCCCGTTACATGAGCCAAGTTATCGCCGACGTGAACACGATGAATGCGCCGCAACATAATAACGACGCCAGCACTTTCAGTCTTTATCTCTGCCACTACCGCACCGAAGGGATCACGAACAGTCCCCAAGCTTCGACCGGCGTTCACTTCGTCTAGCAAGGCTACCTCGGATCGAAAGTAGCCGGCAGCCGGCGCCGAAATGACACTGTCCATATTTCCATCCCCGGACAGGTGATGCGTTACAGGTTGAATCTGAGGCTGACCGTCCAGCATATTAAGATGCTTCATCACGTTGATTACACCGGTGCTAAAACAATTCACATCAGACGGCTGTGCGTATCCACCACCGCTAGCTTCGGTATAGATCGCCGGTACGCCGAGATCCGTGGCTGCTGACAAGGTCCGACCGGGTGGCATAGGCGGTGGATGTTCCCATATGACCGATGCACCAAATGCCAGCGCACCGGCGCGTGAGCGTCTACCAAGTTCATCATCGCTATGGGTAAAGCCGATAAGTGACGGGATTTCGGCGGTTACACCTCCGCTGTGCAGGTCAATAACGAAGTCGGCGGGTTTAATCAACTTCTGGGTAATCCAATATGCGATCCGTTGCGTGATAGTACCGTTGGAATCGCCGGGGAAGACACGTGCCAGATTCAGTCCGTCGATAGGGCTGCTCCGGAGGACAGATTCATAGGCGGGCACGTTACAGATTGGGACCATCAATAATGCACCGCGTAGTACATCGGGCGCGACCCGCTGGAAGACTGCGGGGATAGTCTCAACCCCTTCGTATTCATCGCCGTGCACCGCTCCGAGGACCAGCAAAGTAGGACCAGCAGCTGCCCCTTTCACATATAGAAATGGTAAGCGCCAATCGCCTCCATCTGCTCGAGGCCCAACCTCCAGCCATGCGGACGCTTTGGAGTCACGGGACAATCGCGAAATGTCAAGTTCCTGAAAACGCACTACGCCGTGTTCCTCCCTTTAATGTCCTCCAACCTCACCGACCTGAATCTCAATTTCGTCCCGATTTCGGATCCGTTCGACCAATCCATCGCGGATATCAACGATCCGGTCAGAAACATCAAGCATCTTTAGGTCGTGGGTCGCCGAGATTACTGTTACGCCCTGATCCATGTTAAGTTGCTTAATTAAATCGATGATTTCACGCCCGATAACGGTGTCGAGGTTCGCTGTCGGTTCATCCGCTAGGATAATGCTTGGACCGTTGGCGAACGCACGGGCAATTGCGACACGCTGTCGCTGTCCGCCGGATAATTCGTCCGGTCGATGGTGAACCCGTTCCCCCAATCCAACTCGCTCCAGCAGTTCTTCACCCTTGTCGCGACGCTCGCTCGCTGACAAGCCCGCGAAAATCATCGGCAGAGTAACATTTTCGAGGGCCGTCATGACGTGCAGCAAATTGTAGCTTTGGAAGATGTAACCGACCCTGTGGCAGCGGAACCATGCGATCTGGGACTGACTGAGCTGCCCCATATCTTGACCATCAATGAAAACTTTACCGGCAGTCGGAAGGTCTAAGGCACCGATCATATTAAAAAGGGTTGATTTTCCTGAACCAGATGGTCCCATTAATGAGATATACTCGCCGGTATAGATCTCCAAATCGATCCCGTCCAGTGCCCTGAGCACGTTTGTGCCCATACGATATTCCTTAACGACTTTTTCTGTTTTAACAACAACATCTGCCATGCACATCCCTCCTAAACTTCAGTCCGCATCGCTTCCGCTGGGGGTAGCTTTGCAGCGCGCCATGCTGGAAACGCCGCGCCGATAACGGACAGAATCATGCCGAGCACACAACCAGCAAGAATGATCAGTAACACCCCGAATCTAGTAGGCTGCGCATTCAGCACCGGCAGCAGGGGGAAGTAGAAGAATAAATCTAAGCCGTAATCCTTGAGTCCTAGGAGAAGCGATCCGAAACAACCGATGAGAGCGCCGATAAGTGCACCCGCGAGTCCTTGGAATCCAGATTCCAACAAGAACAGTCTAACGACGAAGCGATCCAAGGCACCGAGACACTTCATCGTACCGATTTCTTGAAAGCGCTCTGTGACCGCCATCAGCATTGAGTTAGCAATTCCTACGACACAGACAATTAGGGACATGATAATCAGCCATTTGTCCTTCATAGAAATTCCGGTCGTCTCTTCTTCTTCAAAGGTGGTGATTTCCTGTTTTGAACCGCTCTCTTTCATTGCGACGGTTACCTCATTATTCACCAAAACTGACACCAGAAATGCAATCCCCAACGTAATGCCTGCGGTTGTAATGACGGACCGTCCGAAACGGATCATCAAACTCTGAAAACTAATCCTCACGGATTCCATGAATGGGAGCTCAATCTGTTGCCCAATAGTACCTCGTGTCTGTTGTTCCAAATTCCAATCCTCCTGATTTCTAAAATTGCACGGTCATTTTATCATGCTGCGAGGATAAAGTCAAGCCTTGCATTCGTGAATTTAGGGCACTACACCGTTAAAGAGTCTCGACCGCATTGAGATTAACCGTGCAGCCGGGCCGGATATGGGCCGTATTCAACGAGGATTTCTACATCCTCGATGGTTATTCCACCCACAAATCCGGCGGGGCGTTCCTTCAGCGCAACCTCCAGCACATTTGCCCCTTTCTGGGGCCGTACACGCTGCAAATCAAATTCTAACCACTGACCCGCGTACGGATCTCGCGATCTGATGATAGTACGTGTGCACCGTTCCTCCGCCAATGACTGTCCGTTCAATCGCGTCTCAAATGTATCTGCCGTTACTAGGTTGGTCACACCAATGCGGAGTCGAACACTCTGCACCCGGTCATTCTGAGTGTCATCAGCGATGGAAAAGGGGATCTGATAGCGTGCCTCTGCGTTCGCCGATGGGATTTCCACCGGTAAAAAAGCTTCATAATCGTGTCCACTTGTCGCTTCAGAGCACCGGCGTAGGAAGTAGTGTTTATCACCTTCTCTGATTAACTCCGGATCTCCCAACTCTGTGAGGGTGCGGCGTTCTGCATCGCCTAGGGGCCAGGGTAGAAACCAAGCGTAAAGTCCATCAACCCCACGCTCCCAAAAGTTAGCGGATGCTGCCCGCATCATGGCAGGCGTTGCGTCCTCTACCGAATAGAACCGTCGATTTTCTTCGCTGTAATACGGTTGCAGCATGGCGTATACCGAAATGTCATTTTCGTGCGCCTCATGGACCAACCAATCAATCGGCATATTGGAATCAAGGACAAAAAACGCATAAACCATCGGTACAACAAAGTCGACCAATCCCTCTCGGAGCCAAGTCTGTACATCCAACCCTGTTTTTCTGTTTAGCTCCAAGGTAGGATATATCCGTGCGCCGATCTGCCCGGGTTCCCCCGGTCGATTTCGTACCATCTCGGCGACACCCCGAACAAAATCGGTCATGACCGGTGTATACTCTGGCGCATCTTCAGGTGTAAACCAGAAAGGACTTCCGCCCGGAGCCGCAGCGAAATCTAACTCGACACCCTCTACAGGATACTCCGTTGCGAGCTCCTCTAACACAGCAAACTGATGCTCTCGGACTTCGGGATGGACAAATCCCCGTCCTCCATTTGCCAGCGCGTGTTGCGGGTTCATACCACCATAACCTCCCATGCGCAGACTCGCGAAAAAGTCCATCCCTTTCTCGTGAGCACGGTCGATAAGCAGGGTCAATGGATCGATCCCTCGGTTTATCAGGCTTTGCATGTTTTCCCAGATGCGCCAGTATGGCGCACTGTCAAAGGGACGGATGTCATCTCCAAACTGCATGCCGACTTTGGAGGGGTAAAATAGCCCATCGGCGCGGGACACCCCGTAGATAAAGGTATCACAACTTGTGCCAGCGACCTCGTCCACGGCAGACCACGCCTCTTCCAGCCGGATCGGTGGCTCAAAAACGAACAGATAGTAATGACGGGCATCGTTGAAATAGATAGTTCTATGTCGTCTCATGGCGGATATACCTTCTTGTACCCTTACAGAGATCAGGGTTGGTAGTATTCCCTGTTTTTTTGGATCTTGACATTCAATCGTCAGCCTATTATAATCGAAGGTGAGCACATAGTCACTATAATTTTTACATTTTTTGAGGTATTGCTACGCAATTGAAGAAAATCATGAATAAAGAATCTCTCCGTGCAGATGTTATTGTTATTGGGGGCGGCGTAATCGGTTGTGCAATCGCTTATAACCTCGCCAAAGCACAGGCAAAAACACTGGTTATTGATAAGGCGGACAATGTAGGACGCGAGGCGTCGTGGGCGGGTGCGGGTATCTTGGCATCTCACGCATCAACACACGATCCCTACGCCGAACTCTGCCGCGCGAGCTTGGGGCTTTATCCGGGGTTGGCAGAGGCGTTGCAAGCGGAAACACAGATAGATATTGAGTTTATTAGATCTGGATCAATCGCCGTGTTCTTTACCGATGAGGAAAAGCAGGGGTTGACAGGATTAGCTTCACGGCGGTTGGATCGGGGGTTTTCTGCGGAGGTGCTAACACCTGAAGAGGTCTGGGAACTGGAGCCTGCAATTTCTCCATCGATTGTCGGAGGGGTGCGCTTCCCACAAGATGCACAGGTCAGGAATCCCAAATTAGTGCAAGCGTTGGCAAAAGGCGCAGCGTTGTTGGGGACAGAATTTCTGTTTGGCAATCCTGTGACTGCGTTTCTACGGGAAGGGGAACGGGTCGCAGGTGTCGAGGTGAACGGAAAACGCCTTTACGCTGATACATTTGTAATCGCGTCGGGGTGCTGGTCAGGAACAGTCGCTGCCCAACTCGGGGGTGCGCTGCCGATGGAGCCTGCGCGTGGACAGATGGTGTTAGCGGAAGCAATGCCGCCAATCCTCCGCCACGTGATTGACGGATTAGGGGTCTATCTGGTGCCACGATCTGACGGGAAGATCTTAATCGGTGCCACCGTTGAATTTGTTGGCTATGACAAACGGACTACATTGGAAGGCACACGAGAAATGATTGAAGCTGGAATCGAGTTGATGCCAAGCCTCGCCGAAAAATCTTTTGTTCAGACGTGGGCAGGGCTGCGTCCCTACGCAAAGGGAGGACCCTATATTGGAGGGCTACCCGGCTTTGACAATGTGTTTGTCGCCGCCGGACACTTCAAGAACGGTATTCTGCTTGCACCGATCACGGGCAAACTGATCAGCGAATTGATCACAACAGGAAATCCATCAATGTCGCTAGCGCCATTCAGCTTTTGACATACTCCGCAAACCTAAAGGATTGGGATTCTTAAAAGCCCGCTTCCGATAGGAGAGCTAATTGTGCGATCAACAACGATGCGTGTGATCAAACCACGTCTTACTTCGTCTCCTGCAATGGACGATGCCCCGCCCACTCCCCCGCCTGTTAGGCTTTGCCTAACAGGCATTGGGGAACTTTGGCGAAATGGAAAGCACCGCACCGTCGCCGTCGGGAGGCTGACACTCGGTTGTGGATTTGACCCCGACTCACCGTGAGGCAATGCTTCGATTTCTGATGCGTATTATACCAGAAACGAACACAAAAAGTGTAAGGTAGATTACACTTTTTTACTTTTTGGCAACTTTAATGCTAAAGCCGTCTGTATAGGCTGCGCCCCAACTGCTCCAAACATAAATGTTGGCGTTTTAGACCTAAAGGTTTTTTCGATAAAAGACAAACTCATAAAACATAAAAGGAGGAACCCATGGACGTTATATCTGTACCCACAACCGAAACCACGAAAAAGAAAATCTCCTTTGAAGACTACCTGCTGATGCCTGAAATCAACCACCCGTATGAAATTATTGATGGAGAATTTATGCCGTCCCCTGCCCCAATCCCCGCTCATCAAAGAATGAGTGCTAACATCTTTATACGACTTAAAGAGCATGTAGAAGCCAACAATCTCGGTGTACTGTTTTATGCACCAGTTGATATTATCCTCCAACGCCATCCATTGCGGACCCGTCAACCCGATGTATTGTTTATTCACAGAGACAAGCTCTCCGGCACCGGTTTTGACGCTATCGAAGAGTTACAGATTCTTGAAATTGCACCGGATCTGGTCGTTGAAGTACTTTCATCATCAGACACCGAAAAAGTATTGTTAGGCAAGTTGTCGGATTACCAGCGGATTGGCGTCAAGGAGTGCTGGTTAGTCAGTCGTGAAGCCCGATCTGTCGAAGTGCTACAATTGACTAAGGAACAATCCCAATCGTTAGGGCACTTTGGTCTCGGCGAAACCCTCCGCAGTGAAGTCCTTCCAGATTTTCAACTGACTGTGGACGCGATTTTCATCTGATATCATCAGTACTTCCCTTCGGCATTTTACGTTTCACGTTTCACGTTACGTATGTCTAATCGCATCAATCGGCGTGAGTTTCGCTGCGCGGCTTGCCGGGTAGTACCCGAAAAACACGCCAACACCCCCACCAGCAATTACCGCTGCTAACACCGATTCAACGGTGATGACGGAGGGCCACTCAATAAAATCCTTCATAAGCTTACTCACCGCCCACGCAAAACCGCTGCCTACTGCTGCCCCCAGAGCGATGCCGATAAGACTGCCGATGAGGCACAGAATAACCGACTCGATAAGAAATTGGGCGCGTATATCCCGATTCTTCGCACCAACGGCTTTACGCAGACCAATTTCAGGGATGCGCTCGGTGACGGACACCAACATGATATTCAGAATGCCAATTCCACCAACAACCAACGAAACAGAGGCAATAATGACAAGGATCAACTCGATAATCATGATAATACGGTTGGCAGATTTTAGTTCCTCCTTCATCACCCATGTTTCAAAGAACTCCTCGCCATCGTGGTTCCGCTTCAGAACAGTCTTGACCTCCCTCACGGCTTGATCCACAGATTGATGGTCTTTTGCACGGATCAGGATATGTCCCACCCGATCATTGCCCCAAAAATGGGTCTGCGCTGTGGTGATTGGAACAAATATTTGATTGTCCTCGCTGCCTTCCGGATCAAGTCCCTTACCTCTAGATTCCATCACTCCCACAACGGTAAACCGTTGGTTGTTAATTTTTATCTCTCTCCCGATTGGGTCAAGTTCCGCAAACATATCTTTCCAGATCTCCTCACCAATCACACAAACCTTGCTCCAGAGACTGAGATCCTCATCAGACAGAAATCTGCCATATCCGCTGTACCACTTACGTGCAATCTGGTACTCTTCAGCGGTGGCTTGCATCTGAGCGAACTTCTTCTTCCCATCGACCGAAATCGTCGCGCTATCCCCAGCCTCTGGGGTTGCCACCTCAACGGAAGGACACTCGGTTTGAATAGCGCGGACATCCTCCATCTTCAGGTAGTGCTTGCTTGGATTGCGCATCCACTTTGCGTTCTTGCGAATCCATTCGCGTCGATATACCCCAAACATACTTGGTCCGCCGACCTTTTCGACTTCCCACATCAGAAGTGTCTTCGCACCTTCACCGAAGGACATCATCGCAATAACACCCGCTATGCCGATCACAATGCCCAACATCGTCAAAAATGACCTCAGTTTGTTTGAGCGCAGAATTGAAAACGCAGTGATTATGCCTTCTAACAGTTTCATCTAATTTCCCTTTCTGATCCCGCTTAGTTTTTCACGAGTATCCACCGAAAAATTTTTCCCAATTCCGAGCTGCACCTGTTTCCAAGTAACGGGGATATTTCATCTCTTGGGATTATACTTAACTCCGTCCGCTTTTTTATTGCAGGGCTAAACCCTGTGTGATAGAATAGCCCTCGATTATAGAACAATGATAGCCTTATTCGTTCAGACGGAAAACAATCTTCAATGTTTAGAAATCAGGGAGAAGTATTACTCCCATTCCCTCGCCTCACCACTCAGAAAGAGATTGATGCCCATCACCTACAGCTCCAGCGATTGAAACGTAAGAACATAGCCGCTTGGCTGTTGCTCGATACCGTAACGACTGGAACCCGCTTCTGGCTGCACTCTGTCGAACATTCGTTCGATCGACACGCAGGGCGAAAAGCCCTCCAGAACTACCTCCGAGGCTGGGCAGACACCTCCCCAATATCTGACCGTATTTATCTCCAAGCGGAAGCGAACGCGGATACCCCCTGTTACGATATTACGGATTATATCCAGCGTTGCGTGGACGGCGATCTCTCCGTTGCTGACCGGTTGAAAGGGAGAACGATCTTTCGACTGTATCAAACAGAGACAGAGGGGTATGATCTGTTAAGCTCACAGGGAGTCGGTGCACTCGCTCACCAAGTTTTGGAGAGGTACGTCCACGAATTTCACGATCTGATAGAAGGTGCCGTTGTAGGCTTCTGCTGCGACTTCCCTACATTTCTGTCGCCTCTCAAGGCACCAGCCACCGCAATTCCTTGGACTGATGCGTTTGGGGAAACTTTGGACTCAGAGCTGCTAGCTCACCTGCCGTTAATGTATTACGAAACTTACGATTCTGCAACAATCCGTAGCCTCTTTTGGGAGGGATTGACTCAGCAGTATGCAGAGATCTGTGTAGGAGGATTAAGGGAATTTGTCCGCCAATGGAATCTGCAACTCGCGATCAACTTCCCATCAACAGCGAAAGCGTTGGAGGTCGATATCGGGACTATTATAAAAGTCACAGACCGTCCCATCCTCAACGCCAATAAGCTGGATAAACCCAAGCCGTTTTTAATTGCAAAACAGATAGCCAGCCGAAAACTCTCGCAACACAGTGGTATTGGACCGACAGACGATTCAGGCAAGATCAGCATATATAGATCTGCACACACAAAGCGGTATACTACTGATAGTGCTTTGGGGTTCAATTCGTGGATATATGATGGGGTGCAAAACAATACTAAGGTTCCATCGGGCAGCAATGATGCCCATTATCTTAGTCAATTCCTATCAATTGGACTTCCAAAAAGATCGGTGCTGATTCTCTCACCGATTCACAGCCTGTGGACGAAACCTGATCCAAAGGGGTGGAATTGGTTGGTGAAAGAGTGGGGTTGGCTTTGTCAGACGGTATGGGGGTTCGGATACGATTTTGATATCGTCTCCGAAACGGGGCTCGCGGAGGCAGAAGTAGATAAATCCAGCCGTACATTGCGTCTAAACGGAGAAGATTATTCAGGAGTCCTGCTCCCGTCCTGTTTAGCGCTCCAAGAAGAAACGGTGGACGTGTTGACGCAGTTCGTCAAGGCGCGGGGTGGGCTGATCGCCATAGATCCGGTGCCTTACCTGCTCAACGGTCGGATTGGCTTAGATCCCTACCCGCTTGAACGACTGCTATATCGACGACGTACCACTATCCTGCGAGGACCGACGAATGAAAAGGTCGCAGCCCTTGAGCGATTACTACGGAAACAGATTAAGATGCCGATACAGATTTATGCTCAACCCAATAATATACCAACACCTGCGGTCGTCGTTCAACACCGTGAATCTGCAAATCTGGATCTGTTCTATCTGTTCAATCGTGGCGAGCAGCCAATCGAGACACTGATCGAGATTCGGTGGGAATCAACTGTTGAGGAGCGGGATCCAACAAACGGTGAACGGCGTACGCTATCCCATTGGCACGCTGATGGGAAGACATACGCGCAGTTATCTTTTGATTGTGAACAGGGAAGATTTCTCGTTGCACGACGAGATTCTCCGTAAGGAACCTGAGTGTGCCATACTCCAACCGACGTTTTGCACTTGTGTTTTAAGTCGCGTGGTGGTATCCTAACGCAAGTTGCCATAAGGTAGTAGGCATATTCCGTATGCCGTAACTTTGTACATTGAATTGTAGGTTGGGTTGAACGGGAACCGTGAAACCCAACGCCATGGGGCAGCCATTTTCGCTCCAGCGGAGCGATATGTCTATAGAAAGTGATGCGTCCATCTATCGCGCTCCAGCGGAGCACAATGTATAGAGAGCGTTAGTTTAATGAATTAATAAACCTACGGATCCCTAGTGGGACGAAGCAACCTGAATTAAAATAATCAATCCAAAGGAGTGTATTAATGACAGGTGGAGAACTTTTTGTCGAATGTTTGAAAGCCCAAGGTGTTAGGGACATTTTTGGCATACCGGGTGGACACTTGGATCCGGTTTATGAATCGCTCTATAAGAACCGAGATACTATCCGCCACTATGTGGGTCGCCATGAGGGAGGCTGTGCATTCATGGCGGATGGGTATGCCCGCTCGACAGGTGAAGTGGGCGTATGTATGACGGTGCCCGGACCAGGGGCAGCCAACGCTGCAATCGGAATTGGCGAAGCCTACACGGCGTGCTCGCCGGTGCTGTTAGTCACCGGACAAAATCCGTCTCATCTTGCGAAAAAAGATCCGGGGAAGATGTTTCACGGCTTAGATCAGAAAGCTGCGTTTGCGACAATGACGAAGCACATAGAGATTGTTCACAATATCCAAGAAATCCCCGGTGCCGTCAACCGAGCCTTCGGTGCGTTGCGTTCAGGGCGGCCTCGACCCGTTTTAATTGAACTCGCTACCGACGCGCTACGTGCCGAGATGGACGATTCTGATGTGTCTATTCCACCAATGAACAAAGGGCTGCGACCCGGCGCAAGTCCTGACGAGATCAATGAGGCTATTGAACTAATTGAGAAAGCGGAACGTCCCTTTATCCTCGCAGGTGGCGGTATCTGCCATACACGGGCGACAGAAGAGCTTCTTGAATTTGCGAAATTGCTCAATGCACCTGTCGCGACAAGCGCAAAGGCCAAAGGCGCAATCCCTGAAGATTCGCCGTATTCACTGCGTGTTTTCAACAATCCCACTACGCACAGGGCGTTGAAGGAATCTGATCTGTTAATTGCCATCGGTACACGCTTTACCTATCGGGACACAGGCAACTGGTCGCTGAAGATTAACCAGCCGCTGTTGCATATCGAAGCTGATCCGGCAGAGATTAATCGGGACTATCCCGCCGCTGTCGGCATTAGTGCGAATCCGAAGGTAGTCCTGCAGCAACTGAATGCCGAACTCCAGGAACGGTCTGACGGTTGGGGTGAGCGATTGCGCGAATTGCACAGGCAGGTGGCTTATGCGGAACGTTCACCCATTATTGAACAACTCCGCGCTGCAATGCCTCTTGATGCTATCTTGAGCGTTGATGTGAACATCACCGGATATGCTGCGACGCAAGACTTCACAGTTTACGGCCCCGGTATGTATATCTGGTCCGGAATTTCCGTCGCGATGGGAATTGGATTGACAGGGGCAATTGGTGCACAGGTCGCCCACCCAGACCGTAAAGTGGTTGCCCTCTGCGGTGATGGTGGCTTCCTGATGAACAGTCCGGAACTGGCAACAGCTGTGAAATATAATCTGCCAGTTGTCACAATCGTCATGAACGATAACACCTTCAGTTCAATCGCACGCACGCAGGTTGATCGGTTTGGTACAGGTTTAGGCGTTGATGTGGTCAATCCCGATTTCGTCAAATTTGCGGAATCGTTCGGTGCAGTCGGTTTTTGCGTCGAAGATGAAGCTGATTTCAAGCCAACACTTGATAAAGCGTTGACGCTGGACAAGCCTTCCCTGATTGAGGTTGTCAAGCGTAAGCAATTTGCCGTTTAGTAAAGTAGTAGGCATATTGCTTTGAATCCCGCCTGTCCCGATTTATCGGGGATCTTATCGGGGCTCCGTATGCCGTAACTGTACCAATGAACCCGTCCCCTCGTGGGTACAGGTTTCCCAACCTGTACTTGCAGTATAGGTTGAAAATACTAGGTTGTGTTTACATTGTGTAAGTTATTGACATTTTAAGTAAGTCTTTGTAAACTGTGTTGCATGCAAACTCAACAGATAGATGCCCCTCAAGACTTGCCTGTGATGATTAGTGATGCAGCTTGGCAGAGCATACACCCGTTTCTGCAAACATTGCCAAACGTCTATGTCGGGACCCCTGAAGATTGTAGACGTTTCCTTTCAGCACTCATCTGGATAACAAAAGAAGGGGCGACTTGGCGGTCGCTACCGAAAGTTTACGGATATTGGAATGCCATCTATAGACGTTTGGGCAGATGGTGCGATGCCGGGGTCTTTGAAAAACTCCATCAACATTTCCATGAGGCGGGTGCATTCTCCGCACTCCTGATTGATTCAACGATTGTGCGGGCACATGCGGCGGCGGCGGGTGCCCCCAAAAAAACGGAGGTCAGCAATCAGAAGCACTCGGTCGAAGCCGAGGCGGCTTTACCACGAAACTCAATGCTGCGGTAAATGATGCGTTTTTGCCTTTGCGTTTTACCTTGACTGCCGGTGCGTGTCGTGACGTGACACAAGCCCCGGCGTTGATTACCGGCTACACGTGCCAATACATTATTGCGGAGGCGGCTTATGACTCTGATGCGCTGCGAGAAACGATTGTTGCCCAAGGGGCGGTTGCGGTGATAACGCCGCGCAACAACCGTGTTGAAGATCGGCCTTATGATAAACAGGGGTATAAACGTCGCAACATTATAGAGCGTTTTTCCATCGGTTGAAGCAGTATCGCAGAGTTGTCACTCGATATGATAAATATGCAGAACGATACCTCGGATTCGTCTATTTCGCAGCTTTACTTATCACTGCTAAAAAAATGTAAACACTACCTAGATATATCGCTCCTCTGGAGCGAATAGCAGAGTTCTTCGGTTTTAACGAAAAACCGACGCTTTTTCAATACGTAGTAACTTGGGTTGTTTGTAGTCAAACTTTTATGTAGGAGGATTCAATGCTAACATATCAAGATATAGGCATCAAACCTTTTATTAACGCAAGTGGAACCATCACAACGTTGGGTGGTAGCATCATGCCGACAGAGGTGGTTGAATCTATGAGTGAAGCAGCAACTTCGTTCATCCATCTCAATGAACTCCATGAGCGGGTCGGGGACAAATTGGCGGAGATGATCGGGGTCGAAGCTGCGTTTGTTTCTTGTGGGGCTGCGAGTGGCGTACAGGTCTCTGCCGCTGCGTGTTTGACGGGTACAGATATGGATCGCGTTCATAAGCTACCGGACACCAGTGGTACAAAAAACGAATTTATTATTAGCTTGGTGGATTCACATTTCTATATCCATCAGGGAATCGAAGCGGTTGGCGGAACGCTAGTCAAGGTTGGCACCCGTGAAGCGGTTACCGCAGCGGATATGATAGATGCGATTGGCCCCAATACCGCAGCGATCGTCTTTTTCTTTGGGGCGCAGCCGAAGGAGCAGCTTGCAGAGATTATTCCTGAAGCCACGGCGCGTGGCGTGCCTGTGGTGGTCGATGCTGCGGCACAGTTACCTCCCCGGTCAAACTTGACAGAGATTGCTGGGTTGGGTGCGTCGTTGGTGAATTTCAGCGGTGGGAAAGGGATGCGCGGCCCCCAAAATTCAGGATTGGTGATTGGGAAGCCGGAGTTTGTCGAAGCTGCGCGGTACAACTCTAACCCACACAGTGCAATTGGGCGCGGGATGAAGGTCGGCAAAGAGGAGGTCATGGGCTTGCTCACAGCCGTCGAGATCTTTTTGGCGAAGGATGAGAAAGAAGAGTACGCCGAATGGCGTGCACAGATGGAACATATCGCTCAAGCTGCTGAGTCGATTGATGGGGTTCATGCAGAGGTGGTCGATGCCAAGCAGCATCCATCGGTACAGATCACACTTGACTCTTCAGTAGGGAAGACAGCAGCAGAGGTGAATAGTGAATTAAGGGAGGGAACACCCTCCATTGTGAACGGTGGCGGTGGGGACAGCGTGGTGTTCAATCCGATGACGCTGCTGCCGGGCGAGGAAAAAGCGATCGCCGAGCGCTTGGTTGAAGTGTTGACGTGAAGTGTAAAACGTGAAGCGTAATGTGTGAAAAGAGAGTGACAAGCCACTGAGGGGGTAGTGATGAACCGAGAACTGATGAGCAATGAGGAGAACTATTGCTTCGATGTCGCTGGCTATCTAATTGTTCGGGATGTCCTGACGGAGGAAGAGATTGCGGCGTGTAACCGCGATCTCGATACGGAGGGAACTGGCTCGCGAGCGGAATCGTTGGCAAAACTGCGCGATCATCCCCAACTGGTGTGGTATCTCAACCAGATCTGTGGGGAGGAGTTCCGACTTGACCAGGAACCGTGTCTCATTGGAGATGCTGAGGAGGATGTAGGCGCTCCACTGATCGGTGGCAACGAGCCGCGAGATTGGGCACGCGCTTACAATCATCAGAACGATGCCCGGTTCTGTCAGGGGGTGCTTGCGATCTGGGCGCTGGCGGACGTAGAAGAAGGCGATGGTGGATTTGTGCTGATTCCAGCGAGCCATAAGAACTATGTCGAAACGCCGAAAGATGTACTGACCGGTGCAGACGATATGGGATTGACCGTCCAACCGTCCCTTAAAGCGGGGGACTTGCTGCTCTGTGCGGAGACTACGCTGCACGGGGTAAGTCCGTGGCAGGGGAACGGTCCACAGCGACTGTTTGCATGCGGATACATCGGTAAGAATGCACCGCCGTCAATCAGCCCTGATGTGACCCGTGAGGAGGAGCCACCCCCTGAGTGGCTGGCGGAGCTGACTCCGGTGCAACGGGCTGTGATTCAGGGGCAGGAATCCGATGATGCCTCCTTTCCGGCTGTGGTGCGGTCGGATGGGGAGACCAGTTGGATTGACGAGTCGTCCGAAATATTTCACCCGTCCATCTATATCCGTGATCCGGACTCGCTGATTGACGAAAAGGAGTTCTACTTCTGGGATCTGTGCGGGCATCTAGTGCTTCGGAATGTGATGGACGCAGCGTGGCTTGAAGCCGCAAATGAAGCTATTGACAAATTTGCAGATCGGATTGTGGTGGGTGCAGCCCCTGACAAAGGGTCAAAGACACTTGCGGGTACGGGAAGACCTGATCTCGGTGGGTTGTTTGAACTGCCAAAGCCGTATTGCGATCCGTTCCGTGAGATGATTGCACATCCAGCAGTGATACATCGAGTAAACTGGATGGTGGGAAGTGGGTTCCGGTGCGGCAACGCCACAGCGATATGCTCGGTGAAGGGAACTGCCGGGCATGCTTTACACAGTGGTAGTGAACCCGCGAGACCTGGCAACGGCTACTTCTTGCAGAATGGTCGGACTTACTGTGACTCGGTGAATGTTGGGTGGCAGTTGCGGGATGTCACTGAAGCGGACGGTGGGTTTGTTTGTGTGCCGGGGACTCACAAGGCGCGATATCCTATGCCGCCGGGCGTCCAATCTTGCGATGAGCCTATGGGTTTGGTCCAGCATGTGTCGATGAAGGCAGGGGATGTGCTAATATTTTTGGCAGGGGCGCAGACGCACGGTGCTTATCCTTGGCAGAGCGATATCCAACGTCGTACTGTCCTGATGAATTATCGATCCAAAGATATATTGCTGTGATTCGCTTTTTGAGTCGTAGGAGGTAGACACCGTGGGCCGACGTGTGCATGTGTACAAGGGATCGCCGCCGAATCACTGCGTCTGCGATCAGGCGTTGCGCCAACTCCCCAATGGCGACTGGGGCATCATCTTCATGACTGGTGGAACACACGAGCCGGAGATAGAGAACCATATAGTGATGTGTCGATCGACAGATCAGGGAGCGACTTGGAGCGCACCAGAAACTGTTCTCCGTTTCGATGATCGTGCCTGTCTTCTCTCTGAGGTCATTGTCCATGACGACAAGGTTCGCATCCTCGGTGAGAGTCATCTTGGACGTTTCGAGGATTGGCAAGTCTTTGTCCTCACTAGCGAGGATAGTGGCGAGACTTGGGACGAGCCTGTTCCTTTCACGCCGCTGACGAGACGGGCGTTCATACGCAATCTGTACATCAGCAGTTGGGGTGAATGGTTTCTGCCGTTTCAGAGCTACGACACGGTGGCTGATCCCGTTGCCTCTCCGTTAGCGGATGGGTCATTCAAAGGTGCGGTCAATGGTGTTCTTATTAGCAACGATGAGGGGCGAATATGGGAGAAATCCGCCGAGACTGGTCCCACTGCGGGGTGGGCAGAAAACAACCTCGTCGAATTGTGTGATGGACGTTTGGTGATGCTCATTCGTGCTGATCGTACGGGGTGTCTGAAGCGGAGCGAGTCCACGGATCGGGGACGGACATGGTCGTCCCCGGTTCCAACCGACCTCCCGAACCCCGGCACGAAGTTTCGGCTTCATCGTCTCAGTACTGGGCGGATTGTCTTAATCCATAACCCGAATCCGAAACCGGGCGTCCGGAACCCGTTGGCGTTGTGGGCTTCCGATGACGATATGGAAACATGGCCACATCGGCGGACACTGATTGATTTTCCGGGGCAACTTCAGTATCCAGATGGTTTTGTGGATGAAGCGGAGGAGTATGTCCATTTTGCTTTTGATTATAATCGGCATGATCTTATTTATGTTGGTGCGGAGTTGCCAACTTGACTTTTGTAACTGGAGGAATTATGAGCAAGATTAAGACAGCGGTGATTACTGGACAACATGCCTTTGATGTGCCGGGGTTTCATGGGTTGTTCAGGAGCATTCCCGAAATTGATTTTTACCTACAGGATTTGGAGAATTTTGCGGCGGATGCAGGCAAAGTACGCGATCAGTACGATGCGCTTGTGTTCTATAACTTTCATCGGGTGACGCCTGATGAAGGGAGGATCAGGGAAGCGATTGAAGGGTTGGGCGAAGATAGGACGGGGATTTTGGTGCTGCACCACGCCATCCTTGCATTTCCAGAATGGCAGCTGTGGTCGGATCTATGCGGCATTCAAGATCGGAGTTTCGGTGTTCAGATTGACCAAACCGTGCATGTTGACATCGTGGATCCGCAGCACCCGACTACACGGGGATTGAACCCGTGGGAGATGGTGGATGAGATTTATATTATGGCGGATCCGGCCGAGGACAGCGAACTGTTGTTGACCACCGACCACCCCGATAGTATGAAAATACTGGCGTGGTCTCGGCAGTACAAGAACTCGCGTGTGTTCTGCTGTCAGTCGGGACATGACGATCAGGTCTTCTCCGACTCAAATTTCCGTACGGTGATTTCACAGGGAATTCAGTGGCTGGCGGGAAGGATATAGGAGAGAGAGTTAATGCGTACGTTCAGTATTCAAGGCTTACCTGATAAGCGTCGGCAGAAAGTGCTTATCTACGATTGCCCCGAACCGGAGGGGCCAGCTGGCAACGAGGTCAAAACGGAGACGATCTATTCCGGGATAACAAACGGCACGGAACGTAATCAACTGATTGGCGGTAACTATGCTCCTAAAGATGACCAACTGCCCACCAGTGGGGGTGGTTACCAAAATGTGGGACGGGTAATTGAGGTGGGTCCTGATGTCAGCGAGCTACAGGTTGGGGATGTGCTGTATACGAGCGCTGCTCATTCGGAGTACATCGTGATGGCAGAAGACGACTTGCTCATCAAGCTGCCCGACTCGATTGACCGCACGGAGGCTGCGCTTTTCGGGATGACCAGTGTTGCCATGCGTACCTGTCGTAATACCGAGTTGAAGATGGGGGAACGGGTGTTGATTGTGGGGGCTGGTATCATCGGTCAGGTTGCTGCGCAAATCGCAGCGGTTATGGGTGCCCGTACCACGCTTTGCGATATTAACCCGAACCGTCTAGAGCTTGCTACGGAGATTGGTGCGGCTGAAACCGTTCTGGATGTTTCGGGCGATGGCTGGGAAAAAGGGGTCGCGGACGGGACTTTCGACGCGGTGATTGATTTTGCGGGTGTGCCGGGCATGGAAGATCAAATGATCAGCGCGGTGCGCCGATGTGGTAGGGTTATATTCATCGCTGGACGGGGCAAGGTGACCTATACCTTCAACCTCGGTCAGGGACAGGAGATCCAACTGAAACAGAACAGCCATTTCGATCGCGATGATCTGGAAAATCTGTGTCGCTTGGTTGATCGGGGGTTGGTGAAGATTGCGCCCGTAATCCGTGATGTCGTTCCAGTGAGCGAAGCCAAGCGGATTTATGATACATTGCGGGATAACCCGACGGAACTGTTAGGGACGGTGTTTGTATGGTAGGCTATCGTGAATTGCTAGGGCGTGTTGACATTGTGTTGTCGCCCACTCCATGAACGTCGGAATTGTTGGCTGTTTCCCCAAAATTGAAGTTGTCTACCTATCGCCCCTCTGGGGCTTTGATGTAGAGGATTGGCGTTGCTATACACCTGCCGCCCCGCTGGGGCTTTTTAGACCGGGCAA
The DNA here is from genome assembly GCA_965208425.1 of Candidatus Poribacteria bacterium. GTDB lineage: Bacteria > Poribacteria > WGA-4E > WGA-4E > PCPOR2b > PCPOR2b. The sequence goes on from OZ242335.1 coordinate 3,725,344, forward strand.
GATACCCGACCTACGGGCACAGTTGCTAGTCAGCCAAACCTACAGCAAGCACCGAAAGTCGCGGATCTGATGGAACGTAATCCGATTGGCGTCGTGATAGTTATGCGCGCCATCATAGGCGGTGCGAACGATGTAGAGAATGTCGTTGCCGTCGAACTGCCAATCCACATACTGGAAACCGGTCAACTGGACGGATTGCTCGTGCGGTAAGCCTTGATCGTCTTCTAATAGCGTCAATTTGTGATCCCAGCGGAGGAGATCTTCGGAGGTGTGCAACGACAGGACGGTACGTCGAGAGGGTTGGCTCGGGTTGGGGTTGTTGTTGCTCAGGGTCAGGTAACGTCCGGTCTTCTGGTCAAAACGGATGGTGAACTTCGTTATTCCGCCGGGAAAGTCGATGAATCCCGTCTCTGGATCGAACGTGATGGTCTTGCCGTCGTCATGAACTTTAACGATTGTCGCCTTGTCCCACAACGGGAGCGAATTGAAGCGGAGGATATTCCAGATCTCTCCGTCCTTTGTTTCTACTGTGTTCCCTTCCAGCCAACCCGGGCGTTCCAATTCTCCCCATGCCTCTGGAACCCATGCCGGATCGAAGGAGAGTTTGTTGCTTATCGTCCAGTTCGCAGCGTCTAAGAGATCCGCATCTGCGTCGGCGGAGATTACGAGGGATTGAAAACCTATACCCCAGACACACGGGTCGCAGTCCTCGAACGCCCGATACAGTCTGCCATCTTTCAAAAGGGTTGGCACGGGGGCGCAGTGGTAATTGGGAGGTTCGCGGAAAGGACCGCCCCGGAATAGTAAACCAGAATTCTCGTCTTTGGGGTGGGTCCAAGTATACCCGCCATCGCAGCTGCGTCGGATCACAATCGATCCATATTGCTGTGATGTACCGAAGAGGTAAACATCACCATTGTGGGTAAATAGCGAACTCCAGAACGCGTTGGCTATGTGGGTGACGTTACTCCAAGTCTCTCCGTTGTTATCAGAGCGGTAGACGCTGGTCAGGTGTTCCTCGTGTTCGTGGTTCCGAGGACAGCCTTTGCCGAAATAGTCGTGCGTTGTCAGCAGTGTTCCGTCCGCGAGCCGGACGATGCTCGGACTGCCGAGGTAGGTCTGCGTTTTTGCGTCCTGAAACTTGATTTCGTTAAAGTCCATAGAGTTCCTTTCATCTAGGAATGAATTCATTGCAAGCATACGATGACCTCTTTCAGTTTACCAAAGTCGGGGGATTAAGGCAACGAAAAGGAGTTAGAGATGCAAATTCTGGTCACCGGTGCAGGTGGTCGTATCGGTCGTTATGTTGTGAAGGAATTGGTGAGTGCGGGGCACAGTGTTACCGGCGTTGACATATTAACCTCTGACGGGATCAGTCCTCGTTTCTTGCGTGTTGATCTGACCGATGCCGGTGAGGTGTACCAAGCGTTAGCAGGTCCGGAGGTGGAGGCGGTTGTACACTTGGGCGCGTGGGCGAATGCGGGTGTTGTTCCAGATACACGTACTTACGGGGATAACGTTCAGGCGACCTTTAATGTGTTTCAAGCGTGTGCGGACTTGGGGATTCAACGTGTTGTTTCAGCATCTAGCGCCCAAGTCTATGGATTTGCTAAATTACCGCCTGTCTATGTGCCGGTTGATGAGGCGCATCCGTTACGTCCCGCCAACTGTTATGCACTTTCAAAGGTAGTGGGGGAGCAGGCTGCAGATTACTTTGTCGAGCGTTTTGGGATGACGATTCTTTCCTTCCGATTAATGGGGATTCGGATGCCGGCGCAATTGGGTGAAGAAATTGATGAGTTGGCGCAGGATCCGAGGAAGGGGACATCTCTGCTATGGACACGGACGGACGCTCGTGATGCTGCAATTGCGTGTCGGTTGGCGGTTGAAGTGGATTCGGTGCCCTCGGGTCCTTACAATATCACGGGGACGCGGGTTGTATTGTCAGAGATGGCTGCGACGTTGGTAGAACGTCATTTTGGGGACAAGACGGAGGTTCGTGATGGTTTGCCTGGCCGTATTTCGCCTATGAGTTGTGCCAAGGCGGAAGTGGCTTTTGGCTATCAGCCACGATTTGTATGGTCTGTGTCGAAAAGACACTTAGAATAACACAAGTTGACACAGAATGGTAGGGTTGCGGTGGTTACGGCACGCGGAGCCCCGATGAGATCGGGATTCAAAGCAACGTGCCTACTACTTTATGGAGGGAACTGTGCTTATTCATAATCCGAAAGGTCATTACCATTTTCTCAAGGGTATCGATCCGTATTCCTGCGGTGTTATCGCCGATCCCGGTCACGAAATCGTCAACGTTACACTGAAGCAACCTATTCCATGGCGTGAGGGATTTACGCGCATTGATGCGTATTTGAAGGCCCAGGGGTGTGAACGGACAGCATTGTGTGCGATGCAACTCCGTAGCCCGGCACCTTTCACGATGGAGGGATTCATTGACTTTAATCGTGGGTACTGCGAGGTTTTGCAGGAGTGGGGGCTTTATGTTGAGGAACTGAATCCGTTGGCACGCACAAATGTGGCACCACTGGTAGAGCCGCCTGATGTGCCGATGCTCTACGGTTTTTCGTATGTGCTTCCTTGTGACGATGCAGCACAATCGACCTTTATCATTGCGGGTGCCGGCGAACTTTTGGAAGCGGCGTTGAACTCCGAAGGCATTGTTCGGCGTGGGGAAACCGATAGAGATGCGATACGGGAGAAGGCGACTTATGTTGTCGAAGTGATGGAGGAACGCCTTTTGGGGTTGGGTGGTACGTGGGATGCGGTGAATCGAATTAACATCTATACGGTGCATCCGATCAGCGGTCTCGTCGAAGAGATTGTGCTTCCGAAGCTAGTTGCGGGTAGAGAGCACGGTATCCATTGGTATCCGTCGCGTCCGCCGATTGTGGATATAGAATACGAGATGGATATGCGGGGTGTGGTGCGAGAGTATTTTGTCGAGATGTGAATCTCGACCTACAAATTTTCTTTGATGCGTGCGCCAATTCCACTGGTCGAAGTGGGGATAGATGTGATGCGTGATGATTTTTGACTGGCTCACCACGCATCGTAGGGTCTATTCTTAACCACCATTGATGGCAGAGACGATCTGCCCTGTGGTTGGGTACTCTCCCGTTTCCAACTTAGAGTAAATCAGTTTTCCGTTCAGGGAGACTTCAAAGCATCCACCACCACTGGGAACGAGTGTGAGTCCTTTAACATCAGTTTTGTATTTGCTCAATAAATCGTCCGTCAAACTGACGGCTCTAGGTAGGTAGTTTCAAGCGGAGCAGTATTCAACGCGCAGTTCCATTGTTAGTCCTCCTAAAAGTATCAGAATTTCCCAGAGAATCTAATTCAATATGATAGTCTTTTCTCCGGGCGGTTCTGTCGGTTGCTCAATAGCACAAATTGGATTCGTATCTATGCGAATCAGTATCGGATTCCTTAAATTTTACAAGAAAAACCATGGACTCGGCAAGTCTTTTTTGGGTTACATCGGGACGTAATAAGAAATAGTACGTAAAATAAGGGGTTGAAAAACAATGAAGTTTGGCGTTGTGACCCACGCAGTGGGGCATCATATGTCGTTTGAAAAAACTTTGGCAGCGATCAGGGACCTAGGTTTTGATTTTATCTTACTGTTGACGAGCCGGGTGGCGGAGCCCGTTAGTGCGGAAGGCACAAGTGAGAGTCCGTTCCCTAATGTTCTTGGTTCTGATCCTGAACATGTCCGTAAGGCGATACGTAACACTGGGTTAGAAATCGGTGCACTTCATTTTTCCGGGGACATCAATATTGATAGCGATGCCGGAGTTGAACCAACAATTGCAGCGTTAAAAGAGTATGCGGCTTACGCACTGGCTTTGGAATGCAAATACTTAACGCATCCCGTTCCAAGCTGTGGTAGATCTAGGGTGCCTACGGTGGAGAAAGTGACGGAGATCAAACGGCTCGCTACCTGCATGAACGCAGTAGCAGAAAGCTTTATGGACAAGGGGCTTCGGATTGGGGTCGATATTCACCATACTGCATGGGTGGAGGGGTTGGAAGATTGCCGCCTCCTGCTCGACTCGATGCCGTGTGAGAACGCCGGCATTATCCTCAACATTGGACACATGACTAGCGCAGAGGGTTACGGGTGGTTGCTTGTTGATGAGTATCCCAATCGGATACCGGTCGTGGGTTGGAAAGATCATAGTCTGGCAAAAGATCGTCCACGTCCCATGTGGTCGATTGAGTTAGGGACTGGACACAGCCCATTTGAACTTTACATCAGGGCGTTCAAACGGAATGCGGGAGATCGTGTCCATCTGATTAACTGCGAAAATGTTCCGGACGAGGAGCGTATAGTTGTTCTACAAAGGAGCCGTGAATACCTGACAAAGCTTTGGGATGCAGTTGAGTGAAGGGGAGAGGGAGTTTTCAATGCTTAAGGTTGCGATTCTTGGATATCGTGCACAGGGGTCTAATCACCATGCACCGTCGTTTGCCAGATTGAGCGATTGTCAGATTGTCGCAGTGTGTGACATCGTTGAGGAACGGGCGAAGACAGGCGCAGAACGATACGGTGTTCCAGCCTATACCGATGTAGATGAGATGCTTGACACAGAGAAGATTGACATCGCGGATATCCCTGTTGGTGAGGGGTATCGTTATGAACTTGTGATGAAATGTCTGAGACGAGGGCTGCATGTGTTCACTGAAAAGCCGTTGGCGGGAGCAGAAGGTCAGTACAGAATTCAACTCTCCGATGTGCCAGTTGCCCAAGAGATGATTGACGAATGGGAGCAGCACGATATACACTTTGGTATCTGTTTTTGTCTCCATGCGTCGCGCAATGTGCAGCGGGTGAAGCAGGTCATCCAGAGCGGTCAACTGGGGCAACTTCGACAGATTCAAGCCCGGACTGCTTTGGGGTCTTGGAATCACATCATTGATATGGTGCGGTTTCTGAGTGGGGAGGTTCAAGAGGTTTTTGCCTATGCGGACGGGGAAATGGGAAACAAAGCGGCGTGTCTACAGTTTGAAAGCGGTGCAGTGGGTACATTGGCGGTATCGCAGGACTTGGGGCTGCAATTTCAGATTAAGTGGATAGGTGAGTTGGGAGAGGCGACGATTAACAACATCGCCGGCACCGCTTTTTGGCACCTACACGGTTCGCATGATGTTACGTATTGGAGCGATGCGCGTCAGTTAGATGGTGGCACGTATGCCGCCCAATTCGAGGATTTAATCGCTGAATATGTCGTTTCCATTAAGGAGGGGAGACCTTTCGTCGCAGATGGTTGGGCAGGGTTACGCCACATGGAGATTGATGCAGCAATCACAGAATCGATCAAGACTGGCAAGGCAGTTCCCATTCGTAGATATATGCCGGATAGGGGGCACACAATATTAACTTGGACTTAGATAACTGTTTGAGGAGAGGGATTAATGGAATATCGCAACTTTGGTGTGGCGGGTGTTCAGGTTTCGCCCATCTGTCTGGGGGTTGCCTTCCGTGGACGACCGGATAAAGCAGTCCAACGGGCAACGATTGAACGTGCGATCGAGGGCGGTGTCAATTTTATTGACTGTGCAAACACCTATCAGCGTGGAGACTCCGAACGCCTCCTTGGCGAAACTATTAAGGGACGGCGGGATCAATTTGTCATTACCACCAAAGTATGTGAACCCATCAACAAGGGAACGAATGACCGAGAGAGACCGAATGACCGAGGGCTATCACGTTTTCATATCATGCGTGAAGTTGAAAAAAGTTTGTCACGCCTTCAGACGGATTACATTGATGTCTATCTGCTTCATCATGTGGATCCGACGACGCCGACAGAGGAAACATTGCGGACGCTAGATGATCTGGTACGGCAGGGAAAGGTACGGTACGTCGGCTGCGCTAACTTTGCTGCATGGCAGATATGTAAAGGGTTGTGGATCAGTGATAGCCAGAACCTTGCGCCCTTTATCTGTGTGCAGAGCCATTATAACTTACTGGATCGTTCTCCTGAACGGGAGATAATGCCGTTCTGTCGTGCGGAGGGCGTGGGTATGATGACGTATAGTCCGCTTGCTATCGGGTTGCTAACGGGGCGGTTTCGGCACGGTGTTTCGCCGCCGCCTGATACACCGTGGGGACAGGGACGATTGGGATTCGAGAAAATCATGTCGCCTGACGCTGATCGGGTGGTGGAAACGCTGATTCACATTGGGACGGACCGAGGCAAGACGCCCGCCCAAGTTGCCATCGCGTGGGTACTGTCACACCCTGAGATTTCTGCAGCGATGATTGGTCCTGACAGTCCAGAGCAGGTTGAGGAAAATCTGGGCGGTGTAGGTTGGGAATTGAGCGACGATGAACGCGCGGCGTTGGACGCAGCGTCGATGTGGGCACTCGCCGGTGAGAACGTGAGTTGATATGATGGCGGAGACAGTGTAGTGCACGGACCACATTGGAGGTGCCCCGCGCCAGTCCTATCACATAATTACATTTACATATAGTATAGAATTAAGGTATACTATGAAAAGGGAAGAGGCAAACGGAGGAGGCACAGAGACCATGATGAAATACAAACTAAGTATTATAGCAACACCAGAACCCGAAGGAGGTTTTACAATAACTTGTAAAGAACTTCCAGAGTTAATAACTGTAGGAGATTCTCTAGATGAAGCGATAGAAAATGTCAAAGATGCTTTCATGGCAGTCTTTGAAATATACCAAGACACAGGTCGCGCACTACCAGAAAGCATTAAGATTTCTGAGGCAACAAATCCTGATGAAAATAGCTTTATCCAACTTGAAACTTTGATACCTATTCAATTTGAAGGGGTAGCCTCCGTTGTATGACATACCAGGAACTCTCTAGAAAATTAAGAAGATTTGGTTGTCACGAAAGCGGAAGAAGAACACGCGGATCTCACAGAAAATGGTTTAATCCCAATACTAACGGGTCTACTAGTATTCCGTATCATGGTGGACGAGACCTGCCAATAGGAACAGTTCGCGCGATTGTGAGACAACTAGGACTTAATTGGCAAGAATTCAACCGATAAAGCTTGCCAAAATATATGGCTGATTCTAGCACTCCAGAATCAGCTTTTTTTATGTATCAGAAAGGATTAAAACCCTTCTAATCACAATCCATTGAGGTCTTCGATGAATGTTAAACAGATTCCAATCTTAAACGCCGATGCTGATGAACTGTCGCGCATCAGTCAGGAGGGGTTACTTTCGCTGAATCTCCCCGAAATGCAGGCAATCCAAGCCCATTTCGCCAAGTTGGAGCGAAATCCCACCGATGTTGAACTTGAGACAATCGCCCAAACGTGGTCTGAGCATTGTGTCCACAAAACATTTAAGAGCATGATTGAGTATGCTGAAAAAGGGCGAGAGACGGAGATGATTGATGGACTGTTCAAGACGTTCATCCAACGGGCGACGGAGGAGATTGGGGCGGAATGGTGTGTCTCCGTTTTCACCGATAATGCAGGGATCATTGAGTTTGATGATCACTATAATATTGTTTTCAAGGTTGAAACACACAATCACCCCTCTGCGATTGAGCCGTATGGTGGCGCGGGCACAGGAATTGGTGGGGTGATTCGGGACTCGCTCGGCACGGGGCTTGGTGCAAAGCCTATTCTGAACACGGATGTTTTCTGCTTCGGTCTTCCTGATCTTAGCTATGACGAACTTCCCAAAGGTGCGCTCCATCCAAAACGGATTTTCAAAGGTGTTGTCTCAGGTGTGCGGGACTACGGCAATCGCATGGGGATTCCGACGGCGAATGGTGCAATCCTGTTTGATCCGCGATATACGGGGAATCCGCTCGTCTATTGTGGCAACGTTGGTTTGATCCCCAAGGATAGGTGCGATAAAACGGTGGAACCGGGTGATCTAATCATCGCCGTTGGGGGACGCACTGGGCGTGATGGGATTCATGGAGCGACGTTCTCCTCTCTGGAGTTGGACGACACCTCCGAAAGCCTTGGCAGCGTTGTGCAGATCGGTAATCCAATTATGGAGAAGAAGATTGTCGATGCCCTGATGCAAGCGAGGGATCGCCAGCTCTATCGTAATATCACAGATTGTGGGGCCGGTGGGTTTTCCTCTGCTGTGGGTGAGATGGGTCAGGAGATAGGGGCGGATGTGCATTTGGAAAATATACCGCTTAAATACACCGCGCTTGATCCGTGGGAGATCTGGCTTTCGGAAGCACAAGAACGGATGGTGATTGCTGCGCCGCCTGAGAACTTGGATGAATTAATGGCGGTCTGTGAGGCGGAATCAGTAGAAGCGACTGTGCTTGGTACATTCACCGATACCCATAGATTGCGCGTATTCTACCGTGGCGAGGTCGTAGCTGATCTCGACATGGATTTCCTCCACAACGGCTTGCCTCGGCACACGAAAAAGGCTGTTTGGGATCCGCCGCAACATCCTGAGCCTGAGTTGGGGGGAATTGGTTCATCGTCACTCACCGAAGACCTCTGCCGTATCCTCGCAAGCCCCAATGTGGCAAGCAAGGAGTGGGTTATCCGGCAATATGATCATGAGGTTCAGGGCGGGTTGGTTCTCAAGCCGCTTGTTGGACGCGAAAATGACGGTCCCGGCGACGCTTGTATTACAACACCGGTTCTCGGTTCCCGAAAAGGGGTCATCGTAGCAAACGGAATTAATCCGAAATACGGGGACATTGATCCGTATGACAGCGCAGCTGCAGCGATTGACGAGGCTTTACGGAATATCATCGCTGTGGGTGGAAATTTGGAGCAGACCGCACTGCTTGACAACTTCAGCTGGGGAAATCCTGACAAACATGACCGACTGGGCGGCTTGGTACGTTCGGCGAGGGCGTGTTATGACATTGCTGTTGCGTACGGTACGCCTTTCATCTCCGGCAAGGATAGCCTCTATAACGAGTATCGCGATACCACTACCGGCGAGCAGCTCGCGATTCCACCGACCTTGCTCATCTCAGCGATCTGTGTCATGCCGGATGTGAGCAAGGCTGTGTCGATGGATGTGAAATCGCCCGGGAACCGAATCTATGTTATCGGTAAGACCTATGCTGAACTTGGTGGATCGCATTACTACGCGATTCACAGCTTCATCGGTAACGTTGCCCCGAAGGTGCGAGCCACTGAAGGGAGGCGGACGATGGAGGTGTTGAGTCTTGCGATTGAACAGGGGCTTGTTCGTTCCTGCCACGATTGTTCCGAGGGTGGAATTGGTGCGGCCGCAGCGGAAATGGCGTTTGCTGGTGGACTCGGAATGCAGCTTTCGCTCAAGAACGTTCCCCGTGATGGCGACGTTACAACGGACGATGTGTCCCTTTTCTCGGAGTCGAACAGCCGATTCATCGTGGAGGTTGCGCCGGAGAAGCAGGAAGCATTTGAAAAGTGTATGGCGGGTGTTCATTCCGTGACGGAGCGGTTGTCGCCTCAGGTGAAGGAAGCGTTTCAGAAGGGTATGGGAGGTGTCCCGATTGGTTGCATCGGCACGGTGGTGGAGAGTGTGGATTTCGTCGTCACCGGCACGGACGGGAGTACGATTCTGGAGACAACAATAGATCGACTCAAGGAGAGTTGGCAGGGGACGTTTCGATGGTAAAGTCCCTTGATTCAGCGGCTTTAGTATAGGAGAGAACTAGAATGAAACCGAAGGTCCTTATCCTTCGCACCGCAGGCACTAACTGCGACTATGAAACAGATCATGCCTTTCAACTTGTCGGTGCGGAGACATCGCTAATTCACGTCAACCAACTGATTGCCGGTAAAGTTAATCTCATGGATTATCAGATTATAGCAATCCCGGGTGGTTTCTCTTATGGCGACGACGTTGCTGCTGGCATCTTGTTGGCAAACGAAATGCGATACAAACTTGCTGATTCGCTTGCCGCTTATGTCGAATCGGGACGGCTGATGATCGGCATCTGCAACGGGTTTCAGGTGCTCGTGCGCGCTGGTCTATTACCTCGCCTCGACTCACATCAAGGACAACAGACGACGCTCGCTATGAATACCTCTGCGAAGTTTGAGTGCCGTTGGATTCAGTTGGAGACTCAAGAAAGTACATGTATTTTCACGCAAGGATTGAAGCCTCGTGTTTATCTGCCAGTTGCTCATGCAGAGGGACGGTTCACCGCACCGCAACCGATACTTGATCAGATTGAAACCAATGGGCAGGTGGTGTTTCGCTACGCTTCGACCAATGGGGGCGAACCGGAATATCCCGATAATCCGAACGGCTCCGATAATCACGTCGCAGGAATCTGTGATCCCACCGGCCGGGTTTTTGGTATGATGCCGCACCCGGAACGGTTCCTGACACGCCTCAACCATCCCCGCTGGACGCGGGAAGATTTACCGGAAGAAGGGGACGGTCTAGCGATTTTTCAAAATGCTGTCAGTTATGCATCAGGCTTGTTTTAGTCCGTATCCCGAGAATTCTTGAATCCTGACTAGAAAGTGAGTTGAAAGAATGAACCTTCGCCCCTTTTTGCGAGATGATCTCGCAGAGCTCACCCCCTACCATGTTGCTCAACCGCCCCACCGCGTTAAGGCGGATGCGAATGAATCTCCGTTTGATCTGCCCCCGGAGATTCGACAGGAGTTGACCGATGCTATCGCTCAACTTAAATTCAACCGTTACCCGGACCCGAGTTCAGATCTGCTGCGAACACAACTTTGCGAACAGTTGGGGGTTGATAAGACCGAAATTGTTGTTGGCAATGGATCTGATGAATTAATCGGCAACTTTATGTTAGCGTTTGGGAGACCGGAGGCGTGCGTCTCCTTTCCAACCCCGACGTTTTCGATGTTTGGGATTCTCGCTCAGGTTGCGCGGCTTGAAGCAGTCGGATTGCCGCTTAATGACGAGTTTGATCTGGACTCGGAGATCTGGAATGTTCATCTCAATGCCCACGGGCTTAACCTTGTTTTTCTATCATATCCGAACAATCCGACAGGCACCAATTTCTCGGTTGAAGTGATTCGCAAAATGCTTTCCCGCCCCGATACGCTTGTGCTCCTTGATGAAGCGTATTACGAATTTTCTGGACATTCCCTTATGGAGGAACGGGAGCAGTACCCCAACCTAGTTATCACGCGCACCTTCTCCAAGGCGTACGGACTTGCGGGCTTGCGGGTGGGCTACGTCGTTGCACATCCGGAGATTGTTGATGAACTTAACAAGGTCCGCCTTCCGTATAATCTCAACCGTTTTTCGCAGATTGCTGCGACGCTGTTGCTCAAACGTCCCGACCGATTGGCTCGACATCTGCAACTGATTCGGAGTGAGCGGGAACGGGTGTTTAACGCGCTGGAAGCGATAGATGAAATCCACCCATTTCCGACTGATGCGAACTTCGTCCTCTTTCGGACAGATCCATCCTGCCATGACGTATTTCAACGTCTGCTTGACCACGGTGTTCTTGTTCGTAACCTTGATCGTCCGGGGCCATTGCAGAACTGTTTGCGGATAACGATCGGCACACCGGAAGATAACGATATGTTCCTTGATGGATTGCAGAGTTGAGGTAAAAGGGATACCGGGGCGAGGAAACGGATAACTCGGGTCATTGTGTTTTGGGTGGTGTTTATCCTAGAAGGAAGTCCAGTGAATATTCCCCTCAGAAAAAGAGAGAAGTACGAGCCCAACAAACTACATCGCCGATTGCTGCCGTTCTACATGAAACCTTTCATCTTGATTGCTTTCATGGTAACCTCGCTGGTAGGACAACTTACATGGACGACGGCTATGGCAATAGCGGAAAGCGTAGATGCGCGATGGTGCGGCGTTGGTTTTGGCTTTGGGATTGTTCTTGGTTACATTCAAGGTGGGTGGATATCACGGATGTGGGTGCGCGATTATCTGCGTGTGTTGAAGCGCGAAATTACGTTTTGGGAGGCGAGGGGTGCCACTGGAACAACCGTTTTTGTGATTCTTGCGCTGGGCATTCCAATTGTGGTTGGGTTGTCCTTGAGGCATGCGCATCATCTGTTGGTTGGGATTCAATCGTATATCTTTGGTTTTATTGGTGGGATGAACCTTGCGCTCTATCTCTGGGTGCGGCGATTGCCTAAGTGATCTGAATTCGTACATAAGTTCATTGGTTCATTAAGCTGGCAGATCTGATACGTTGACGAGCGGGGAAACCCCGCCCCTACGAAAAAACGATGGGTTTCCAATCCGTTGTGACTTGGGTTGTTCTACGCACTTACTCCGTAGACCTTTGCCGGGTTGTCGTGGAAGGCGGCTTGGGCGACATCGAGGGCGATAGATTCTGAGATCAAGTCTTCCCGTATCATTTCTGCGAGAGTGAGCGCGAAATTTTTGCGCGCCATCTTGAGATGTCCGTAGACTGCTTCGACGTGCTGAAGGTCATCGCCGAAAGCGATGATTTTGTTATAAGGCACCATTTGAAGCCACTCCCTCAAATCGAGTCGTGAACCGATCGGTGAGATGATATGGATCCAAGACATGTTCAGGTAGACATTACTGAACGCCTTGCCGAGCACGGCACCTTCCCGAAGGTAGGGATAACCGGCGTGAGAGAGATCGAAACGTGCGTCTCGGAAGGTTTGGAACAGTTCGGCGAGCGGCGCGGGTGTGCACCCTTCCATGCTTCCGTAATTTCCTGCCCGTATGCCTTGATGGAACTGGATAGTCAAATTGGCGTCGGAAGCGGCACGACAGCACTCGAAGACGAGGTAGTCTTCTAAGAGAACGCCTTCTTCGGAATCCAACCCGGCGTACTCCCCTCGCATCAATCCATCAAAGATTTTTGCAGCGTCCTCCTTCTGACGTGCTGTGAAATCCATACGACGATGGTAGGACTGAGACATCTTCACCCCTGCAACGGTTGCCCGTTTCCAATCCCGACATACCTGCCGAATGACTTCAACGTGTTGGGCGAGGTTTGTTATGGCAACGTCGTAGTCCTTTTCGATGGCTTGAACTTGGTCGGCGGAGTGAAGCATACTAAATCGGTTCAGGCGTGGGAGTGGTAGGAATAGGGTTCGATCCACTTCGATGAGGTCTTCCATGTTGACCACTGAGAGTGCGATATTCGATCTGCGCTGCAGTACTTCGTGGTAGAAGCCCGGCTTGCTGTGCTCGCAGAGGGCATCTGAAATGGGTGCAACCGTCTCGGCGGTCAAGTCTGGGAATCCGAGTAGATCTCGGAAGCCTTCAATGATGCACTGCGAAAATCCAGTCAGACGGGTATATCGGAAATACGGCTCGAAAATCTTCCAGCGTTCTGCGAGTGGAAGTCCCGGTTCCAAGGCTGCTTTCATCTGATCGTTGGACATCCCTGCCGAGACCAAATCAGAGCGGGGATAGGTGTGTGTGAAGAAAGCGAGGGCGTCGGGTGATTCTGCGATCCGGTCTATCTCAGGACTGATGTGGGAGTGGGAGTTAATACACGGAATTTTTGAGATTTCATCAAACAGCTCTGTCGAAAGGGCATCCATTAAGAGTACCTCCTTGAAGCCGATTGGGTTCATTTGATTAGTTCATTAGTATTTGGTAGGAGTTACGCCCTTCAGTAGGGAACAACGATCGTTGTTCCCTACGAACTCCTTGATGGTGCCCCTACTGTAGTTGCCCGATTCATCGGGCGTTGGAAATGGTATTCTACGGCGATAAATCGCCGAACTACAGGGCTTTGACCATTCAACTGCGTAAGTCCTAATTAGATTGGCGAACGCTATCCATTTTCTATTTTGGCACAAAAGCGTTGTAAATTCAAGTGGGGATAGAAATAATCCAAATCGCTAGCTATCATCCTGATAAATAACGTGAGGCGTGAGGCATGGGTACAGATGAGTAATTCATATCTTTTGATCTTTGTCATTCTGTTTGTTTCGACTTTTATACATTCGACTCTCGGTTTTGGTCAGGCGTTGATCGCTATGCCGCTGTTAGCGATGGTTGTTGAGTTAAAGACCGCCACGCCGTTGGTGGCGTTTGTCTTAATGACGATTGCAGCTATTATTTTATTGCGGAATTGGCGTGTTGCGGATCTGAATGCGGTGTGGCGGTTGGTGCTATCGTCATGTTTCGGTATACCTGTGGGGCTTTTTCTGTTGAAAGGTGTTCCGGAAGGATTGATGAAAGTATTTCTGGGAACAGTGGTTATCCTGTTCAGTCTCTATAATCTGGTGAATCGGCATCTGACGATAATCGATCTGCGCCGAGTGAGCGGTGGCTCCAGCCTTGCTTATCTATTTGGATTCGTTGCTGGAGTTCTCGGAGCGGCTTACAACACTAGCGGGGTGGCGATTACCATTTATGCAACACTTCGTGATTGGTCGCCGGAGCGTTTCCGATCCACATTGCAGAGTTATTTTGTATTTACTGGTTTGCTAATTTTGGCGAGTCACGGATTGGCTGGCTTATGGATACCCGATGTGTTAAGGCTTTATGTGACCTCCTTGCCACTAATTTTGGCAGGGATATTTCTCGGCGGCAAATTGAGCAGATTGATCCCTCAAGGGCAGTTTGATGGGTATGTCAATGTCGGGTTGCTTATTATGGGGCTCTTGCTATTCCGTTGACTGTGTTGGCTCGTCAGTTTTTCGTTGTAGAGGCGGTGAAATTTTGGTATGATGTGATTTGTTGGATTTATTTTTCGATAAGGAGGTGCGGTGCCTCAACAGGAGAAGGGGGTTGCCGCCGATTTTCGATGAGAAGCAGAATTCGTGAGAAACTGTCAGATGGAGGGGTATCCATTGGATCATGGCTGAACCTCGGTTCGCCGCAGGCGGCAGAAGTGATGGCAGCCGCCGGCTTTGATTGGCTTGCTGTCGATGCGGAACATTCGCCGGTGGGGATCACAGAGATCGCAAATATGTTCCGAGCGATTGAATCGCGTGGGGCGACACCAATTGTGCGCGTATGGGATCACGCGCCGGAGACCATCGGCCGTGTATTAGATGCCGGTGCATTCGGTATTGTTCCCCCGCATGTCAGTACCCCAGAGCAAGCAGCACAAATCGCCCAAGCCTGCCGCTATCCGCCGCGGGGGAGACGGTCTTCGGGAAGCGGCCGAGCGGGGACATGGGGACCCGATTACAAGACGTGGATTGACGATGAGGTGGTGGTTGTACCGCAGATTGAGGACAGGGAAGGGATTCGGAATGCGGAAGCTATCATGGAGATCGAGGGCGTTGATATTGGCTTTCTCGGACCCGGTGACCTATCCCTTGAGATGGGGGTTGCGGCTGGCAGCCCCGAACATGAGGAAGCGATTCAACACTTTCTGGATGCCTGTAATCGGGTTGGCAAACCGTGCGGTATTCCTGTCGGGTCTGCGGAGGATCTTCTGAAACGGAAGGAACAGGGGTTTGTGTTCTTTGACTTGAGCAATGATATGAGTTTCTTGGCTGCCGAAGCAGGGCGACAGTTGAGAGAAGCGATGGAGGAGTGAAAATGGCGACTAATGATAAACTCGGCTGGGCACTCATCGGGTGTGGCGGTGCGGGCAATGGTCACGCGCGGTATGCTTCGGACACGCCGGACGTTGAGGTACGCGGGTTCTGTGATGTCCGATCGGATTCAGCGAAGAATTTTCACGAACAGTACGGCGGCGATTACTACACCACTGATCCGGACCGGGTTTTCTCTGATCCATCGGTGGACATAGTTTCAATTGCTACGTCCCACAGTTCCCACGCTGACTTGGCGGTTGCTGCGTTCAGTGCTGGGAAGCACCTGTATCTAGAGAAACCGATGGCAATGACAACGGCGGATTGCCTACGCATCTATGAGGCGATGAAAGCCGCTGATCGGAAGTTGATGATTAATTTCTCTATCCGTTTTTCTGGCGCAGCGCGGGAGATCAAGAAGCGGATACGCTCCCCAAAGGTGAGCCATGGGCAGTGCATGATGGGACCGGCGGATCTGAGTCGGTGGCGTTGGCACGCCGAAGAGGGAGGGGGACCGCTCTATGATGTCGGTGTCCACGCTGTAGATCTGCTCTGTTGGATTCACGATGCGGATCCGGTGGAGGTCTACGCGACAGGAGGGCAGATTACCCATCCCGATGGGGAGTTAGACAGCCCTGATACGGTGGACACAGCCGCGGCGGCTATCCGTTTTGCCAACGGTTCGGTGGCAACTTTTCTGATGAGCGATGCCGGGAGTAACACGGTCATTTCCAAGTGGTTTTTTGAATTTTTTGATGGCGAGCAGTCCGCAGTCTTATATGAGCATTTCAGTAAGGTCACTTTTGGGGACAATGAAACCCTGAAACCCGGACCTATCGAACGGATGCCGTTCTTGGTGGAGGCTATCCGTAACGATACGGATTCTTATGTTCCAGCACGTCCCGGTATCGTTTCCACTCTGTTAGTAGAGAAGATTGCGGAGTCCATCCACACCGGGTGTCCGCAGAAGATAGAAATACCGTTGTAACTCGCTTATGCCGACACCAATTTCTCTCATAGTTGATGACAGTTGTCCGCTGATTCATGTTTATCGTTTTCATAAGGAAGAGGTGCATGGCAGCCGTCCATACACGAGCGATGGGCGGCTGCTGTTAGATACCATTCCGAATAAATTCTTGGATCGTTTTTGCGATGTGGTTGAAGCACATGGCCTCGCTGGCAAGTTCTCGATTATCCCTGTGCCTGCGGGACGTGGAGATATTCTATCGGGGATTGAAGGACACGATCCGGCGGTCACCCGCGGATGGTTGGATACGGTGAAATGTCGGTTGAGTGACCGGTTCGATTTCTGTCCTGAGATGCTCACCCACAATCTTGCTGTGAACTTGAGCGGGGGCGGATATTTCGATGAGGGTGAATCTCCGTGGTCGCAGAAGCAGGACCGAAGCACACTGACACCTTACATAACGAAAGCGATGGAATACCTGAAAGCTGCGGGGTTTGATGCAACCGGTGTAACGTCGCCGTGGACTTTCGCAAGTGAGGTGGAGGAGGAATATATCGCTGCGATTGTCGCTGCACAGCGGGAGGTATATGGGCGGCATCTCTCGTGGTATTTTTTGCACACGCTGCACGACAAGCCGGCATCTAAGCCGTGGATTGCGTTTCAGGAGGAGGACACGACGCTGGTTTCAATCCCTTCGACAGTCAACGATTTTTGGTGGCAGACCATCGATTCCCCGCGATCTGATCGGGAGTTCATCCAACATATTGCGGACGCAATCCTCGCAAGAGATGGACGTAGCGGCAAAATCCGTGAAGTCTTAGATGCCGGTGGTATGCCCATTTTGCTGACGCATTGGCAATCGCTGTTTTCAAACGGTTTGGAGACCGGCTTGGCTGCACTTGATGTCGTTGGTAGGCGGGTCAACGAAACGTTGGTAGGCGAGGTTGAGTGGAAAACCTGTTCGGATCTGGTGCATCTGACGTTAGGGATTGCAGATGTTTCCCCATGAGATTCGATCATTCTGTCCAACCCATTGCTTCGCGCAGGTTTTCTTTCGCATCGGCATGGTCCCGGCGTGCGCGATAGAACACCCGTTGCGCTTCGGTGAATTGGGCTTGTGCCTCAAAAGCGTCATCAAACGTCAAGCCGCGATAGCTTGGAAGGTCCAACCCTTCGTCCAAAACCCGCTCAATCGTCCGTAGTCGTTGCTCGAAGATGTGCACGCGCTTTTCCTCAATTTCCATCCGTTCCTTGGCGTTTGCCACCTCTCGATAGGTGCGGCGCACCTCAACTCGGATCTGCTTCTGTAAATCAGTAAGTTCCAGTTGGAGTCGGGCAAGCTCGGCACGCTCGGCATCTTGATGTCCTTCCGTTAAGCCCCCATCAAAAAGAGGAAGGTTGAAATTCAGGCGTATTTCCCAGCCGTCCCGATCGTCGCGGGTTCCTTCAAAAGGTGTTGCATCATCTCTCTCTTGTTTGAGAACCGCGGGATCGTACACCACCGTCGTATCCCATGTCCGATCTCGCTGGTTTAGAAGCAGATGGGCGTCCCGGTAGCGAAGAGCGGCATCAAGTTCTGGAATTCGATGCCAGCGCGTTTCCTTGACCAACCGTTCCTGACGGGCTATTGCGCCGGTAAGTTCTTTGAGCCCCAATCGGTTCTCCAACCCCAACTTAACTGCCCGTTCAAGCGTTAGATCGTCATCTGGTATGCTGTCAACGAGACGAACGCTTGCCAATACCCCCAATCCTGTCAATCGGATTAATTCCGCCTTGTCGATATCCAACCGCCGTCTCAATTCGTTGAGTGCTAACTGCTGTTCTGCCAATTCCAGCTCCGTGTTCAGTACACTGAGGATGGGGATTCGCTTTTCTGCATGTTTTCTTTTAGTTCCTTTGAGCTTTTCCTGTAGTGTGGCTTCGACAGCACTCCGTTGTTCGATCTCTTCCTCTGTCAGGGCGATGTTGTGCCAGAGCCTTCTGAGGGCAAAGAGGATCTCTTGCTTTGTACGCTCCACTTCAATCTCGGAGAGGCGTACGTCTTCTTGTGCCTGATCCAGATCTTGTGGGATCTCACCAAACTGCGCGATGAGTTGACTGAGGGAAACGCGAGAGAGGTAATCCCTTTCCAAGCCTAGCGCGTCGTTTTTTCTTCGTTCATAAAGACCGGTGAGCCCCAGTTGTGGAGAGTAAACAGAGCGAGCGATTCGCAGGTTCGCCGTGTCGCGATCCAGAATTTTCTGCGCTTTAAGCACTTTCTCACTGTTTTTCAACACCAGTCGCGATGCGTTCTCCAACGTCAGCGTCACCTGATCCTGAGCAAACATAGGCACTGAAACGCTCAAAAGCAGGTAACATAATGCGTGAAACGTGAAACGTGAGGTATTATACGCCATTCGTGATACATGATACTTTCTTTTCATTCAGTTTTTCCTTCCCTTCACGCTCATTTTCACGGTCACTTATCGACGGCTGATCCGAACTGTGACGATCGCAATCCCAATAACGAGCAGCAGGAGTAACCCAAACAGAATTGTTGTCACCGAGAGCCGCGTCTTCGATTGGATATGAACCCGCACGGTTTTCTCTCGCGCTTCAAAATGACGGTTATCAACGGTGAGTTCCGCGTTGACCTTAGCTTCGTATTCGCCGACACCCACATCCGCAGATGGAATCAGCGTCAGATGAATCTCAACCTCCTCATTCCGCAGCAACCCTGACACCACCTCCGGTTCTACGACATATTTCCAACCGGTGTAGACATCAACCACCATCCGAATATCAACCAGATCCCGTGTGCCGATATTCCGCAGCTTCAGCGTCATACCAATCTGTTCGCCCATTTTGATGGTATGGTAAGCGTTGGGGATAAACAGTTCAATCTCCGGCACCCCTTTCGGGATAAGCTCAAATCGTTCAACGCCGCCTTTGATTTGGGCAATCTGCTCCGGTGAAAGGGATAATCGATTATTGACACCGCTGAGTTGTCTGGCTTCCGCTTCATCAATGACGGCGACATAGAATTCCAGTGTTTCATCTAGGTAAGAAGCCTCTAGTTCTTCAGGAAGGTAGACAATCAACGAGAGATCGCGTTTGGATTGTGCCTGTGTGAACTTGACTTGAGACATGCGCGATTGGCTCTCAGCATCTTGGAATTCAAAGCTCAGACGATTGAGAAGATTGATAATCCTCAATTGAAAGGTATTCTCCGTCTCCGCCAACCGATCCAGCGTCAGATCGTAGGTAACAGGGCTGCCCAGATTTCCTTCTTGGGAGAATTGTAGTGAACTGACATTAACCACATCCTCCTCTGACTCTTTTTGGAGGTATACCAAGCGATTGTCCGGCTCCGCAAGGTCGGGATATTTCAAAGCAATCATAATCGAGTCCACATCCTTCTGGAGTTGGAATGTCAGACCGATTTCATCGTTGTAGCCGAGCAGCGGAATCTTCTGCTCATACGGTTGGGCGATATTGGTCGGTTGGGCTGCATTGGTTGGATCGATGTCCTTGAGAGAAACAAAGATAGATCGAATCTCGTTGGCGGCGGCGATTTCTTCGGGTGTGGCGTTGACGGGCATGGATTCGGTGGTCGAAGTGTTCTTCAGACGGAGATCGACCATGATCTGGTTGTCTACGCGATATTTCTTTGCGCTGATGACCGAAATGTGGCGGGTGTCTTCTTCGAGATGAATCTTGTAGGGATACACCTTTTCCAGATACCGCAGGCTGACGATAATACTATCGACGTTGCGGCGGAGTTCAAAATCGAGAGTTTTCGACTGCTGATCTTTGAGATTGGGGATTCGGATTTCATACGGCACACCGATGATTGCTCCCTGCTCATCCTGAATTGAGACGTAGACGTTGTTAATCTCTTGTGCTGCACTATGCGTTGTACCTTCAGTCGAGGGAGTAGGTGATTCATCGTTGTTACCGTCCTGATCCGATGGGGATGGTGATTGCCCCAAAACCGCTCCGTATTTGAGGACAAGTTCCAGTCGCCGCCGATCCGCGTCCTTGTACCTACGAGCTGAAAGCACGGAGATGTAAGGTTCCTCCTGTTTCAGGTGGATGTTACGGTCTTCTTCAATATCGAGATATTTCAGGCTAACCACCACATCTTGCAACTCATCTTTGACCAGTTCAAACTCTAAGATTTTTTCCTCGCCCTCCTTCAGGGACGGAATGCGTACCTCATAAGGTATGGCGACAATCGCGCCCTGTAGTGAAAATTCTCCTTGGTCTTTAATGGAAACAAAGATATCGTCAATCTGTGCGCTGATGATGACCTCTCTGTCAAGGACCTTTGAACTCTCTTCTAGTTTGACTGGCGATGAGCTGTTTTTTAACGTAATTGAGAACATCTCCCGACCGTCTCGGGCTTCATAACGCCGAGTGCCCAAGATGGTAATATGCCAAGCCGTCTTCAACGAATCGAGTTCAACGTTTTGCAAGTTTAGCTTTGCGTCCTCGTATGCTGCCTTTGCGCGTTCGTATTCCTCCTCCGCTCGGTTCACCTCTTGGACAGTGACGATGTTATTTGCCTCTTGGAGCATATCTCTTAGGTTCGTAAGCTCGTCTTCTTTCTTCTCCATTAGCTTTTTCGCCAAATCCATATCAAGTTTGGCTTTGTCAATCTGAATCTGGCGCAGTTGGTCATCTTTGGTTCGTGCCTTTTCGGATTGAGACGAATCTTGAGATGTTTCTTCTTGTGACCAGAGCGGCTTATGGCTCAATAGAAAAACCAAACTGACTATCAACGAGAGATATATCTTGTGCATGATGCATTCCCCCTTCTTGGAGGTGGAAAAAATAAATCGCACTAAGTAAATAACAGCTTTCCTCTCCCTATATTATAGGGAAGCCATTAACTACTTAGTGCCTAGGTAGTTTATGGGGTTTTATCTTGACAACTAACTAACTTCCGATTATACTGTGTGAAATTCAGCCAATATAGGAGGTTAGTGATGGACGCTATAACACCTTTCCAATGGGCAACGTTAATACTTGGTGGCTTCAGCGTAATGGGTATTATAGGCTCAATTTTGTTTACAACCTTGAAGTTGAGTCGTAATTTTGCCACTCGACAAGATATTATTGACATCAAAAATGAGATTATATCATTCCGCCAAGAAGTGATTACCCTTTATACTAAATCCGATGAGAGATTCTTTCATCATCTCCAATACCATGTTGAAAAGTCAGAGTCTACAGATTCTCTCAAATAGATAACGGCTTTCCTTTCCTTGTATTATAGGGAAGCCGCGTTCTACTTAGTCCAAAATAAATAAGAATGGGTGAACACTGACACAAACGCCTTTAATTAGGCAACTTCTTCTGCGTCTGATTCATATCCCGCCACATAGCGGAGGTATAACGCTTCTAGATCCTCGGTTTCAATCTCTTGACGGGTGAGCTCACGCACCAAATTGCCTTGTACCAAAATCCCAATCTGATCGGCAATTTCTTTCGCGCGGAAAATATCGTGAGTGGACATAAAAATCGCTTTCCCTTCACTTTTCAACTCGCGCAATAGGTTCAAGAAATCTGCACCACCCTTCGGATCCAGTCCAGAGGTTGGCTCATCAAGCAGCACCACGTCAGCACCTTTTATGATGGCTATCGCAATCCCCAACCGTTGCCGCATCCCTTTCGAGAAGGTTTTGACCCGCCGCTTGAACGCATCTTCGGGCAAGCCGACGCGCGCTAATGTTTCGTCCAATTCTTCGCGAGTGATCTTCTTTCTACCACCCAACTTGGCGAAGAACTCCAAGTTTTGTCGAGCGGTGAAATTCCGATACAGTTCGACGTTTTCCGAGACGTAAGCGAGATGCTTTTTGGCTTCCAGCGGAAACTTGGGAATCTCAATGTCATTGACCAACGCCGTGCCGCTGGTGGGGTCAATGAAGTTCAGGAGCATGGAGATGGTGGTACTTTTGCCTGCGCCGTTAGCACCCAAAACAACATAAATAGCTCCGGCATCAACTTTCACATTGAGTTTGTTGACCGCTAAAATGGTGTTATCATAGACTTTGGTTAAGTCCCTCGTTTCTAACATGGTAAAATCCTCCTGCTTGTTTTGCTTTTGAATTGTGACCTCCGAGAGAAATTGGACCTGCTCCTAAGTCGCGGAGTGCCAGGGTATGGCGAATCGAACCGGGAAAGAACCATGGGGATTTTCTTTTCGCCCAGTAATTGTGGTGGTGCTTGTAATTTTCTGACGCGAGGATTTGAGGCTGACGAGGGTGTTTTTGCATCTTTATCAACAGCTCAATATATTTTCTAAACCCACATGGTTACTTATCAACATACTACTGCACAGCCTGACGCACAAATGACACGTAAGCTGCCATAAAAAACAGAATACCCATAAATGCCAGCAGTAGAATGTCCAGCCACGCCTCGCTGAGTGACGCATCAAAGGTCGGTGGCTTTGCATAGAACCGCGGCATACCGCTTAAATCTGCCTCTATTGTGGGATTATCTAGGTCCACCATCCACCCCCTTCCCTCTGCCATCTTCGCGTTAACATAATTTGCAAATTCCTGCCGATACTGCTTGGCATCTCTTAAGAAATTCTGCTGGCGGGTGAGACCGGTGTTTGCTATACTGGTCGTCGCCAAGACGTAGGAGGAAGTCGGTGAGATTCGTGAAAGGTTTATGGCTAGCTCTAGCTGTTTTCGGCGTTGCCGGTCATAGCCCAGTTGAATCTTATCCCATTCGGCGTCAATCTTGTCCTGCGCTTGCTTCTGCATGTCGGCAACTTTCTTCATGAAAGCAGAGCTAACAGCGGACTGGAATCCTTCCATATCCGAGTGCATATCTTTTCCGCCTGCACGCCATTCTTTTTCTACCTCTTCACCGGTTTTCTGTCCTATTTTCATTATATCCTGTAGGTTTTCATTGTTGATTCGCTGTGCAATTGTGGTTTTTTGTCCTTGGATCTCCTGAATGGAGGGCACACGATAGATCTGATCCGCTAGCAGATTACTTGCCTTGGGCACCGCAAGCACAAGAACAACCCAGATCAGCAACAAGCTCAACAGTGCTGTGGCAGAACGCTGCGTACATACAGATATAAACAGACCTATCGCTGTAAATACCCAAATGTAGAGCAATGCTACCAGTCCGGCAGCAAGCAGACGCTTCCACATTTCACCGTCGAAGTGAACCTGGGGCGAAAGCACAATGATACCCAGTCCGATTAGGACAGAGAGCCCGAACGGCACCAGCAGGCTGACGTAGTTGCCCACCGCCTTCCCTAGGATGACCACATCTCGGGGAATGGCGTTGGCGAGCGTTAATTTGAGCGTACCCAGTTCCCGCTCGCCGGCGATGGCATCGTAAGTAAACAAGAGTGCCAAAAGGCTGATAACGACACGGATGATAAACTCAAGATCGAGTGCACCGAACAGAGCGGAAAGAGGTTCAACGGTGACATCACTGTTGCTAAAAGTAGGTTCGCCAACCGTTGTGACAGGAACGGTTTTACCTATACCTTCAAGCCCGTTGGCAAACATAGACAACGGTGCCGGATGCTTATCGAGTATGTAAATGGGGGTCATAAAATTCCTGCTTGACTCTTCAAGGCTTTTAAGATGGTTAGCAACAGCAGTATTGTACTCGCTGAGTTGACGTTCGTATCGCTCACGCAGCGTGTAAGAACTGATGGACATCAGTAACACACATAGAATAGTAGTAATCGTGAAGCGGAAACTGAGTAGATTGCCTATGATTTCCTTGCTTACAACTGTCAAAAACATGTGGGATACCTCCAATTTGGATGGACTTAACACCCTAAAGATGATTCCATACTTCCCAGTTCCGTATAGTTCTGTTTCCTTTCGTTTTTGTGGGTCAGCATGGAAGTTGACAGAGATTTGTTTGCCGGCAGCACAATTGGGGCATACCTTTCCAGTACACAGATCTATAAACAGCACGGCGTCAGTCTGATGTACATATCGCTTGAAACATTTGGATTCGCGGTGTCCACGGTTTTTTTACCTGATCTATTTGCAGTGACTCAAGGGTTAGTAACGAAAAAAAGCGAATGGAGGGAACCATTCGCCTAATGTAATTCTCCGATAATGGCGGATAAGGGTGCGAGTTAGTTTACACCGCCATCATAAATTTTCCATCCCCCGTCTATTTTCTTCATCTTATACAGGAGGTCCCCGGCAGAGGTAGTTTCTACCTCTACACCTGGAATCTCCGGCATTTCCGGTGCCGGTACTCTCAAACGGAAATGAAACTCATCACTGATATATTCGCTACTCACAACCTCTGTCTGACTTACGCTTTCACGGACTGCATCAACCGTTATTTCAAAAGCTTCAAGTGCTTCATACGGCACTTCTACTTCAGGCGGTATTTCAGCCAGTATTGCAGCCGGCACTTCATCTATCGACTCCATAGGAACAAAAGAGTCGCCATTAATGCGAACATCATGACTACTGTGCAGGAACTCCTCCGTGGCTAGTGAGCGTATCGTATCAACGTCTAGATTCTTAACCGCCTCCACGTAAGCATACATCACATCTTCAGCGGACTGACCCGTGTCGTCTAACAACGTAGAAGTGTCGGCAGTGAGGCTCTCCTCTGCGTCTAGATCGAAGTCCGTCTCCGTCCCGAATTGTGCTATATCCGTTTCGTTGAGTTCAGCAAACAAATCGTCAATCAGTTCCTTCTCTTCAGCAGACGCCGCTGAAGCAATTTGTGGCTGATTATCCCGGGCTTCCACATTTTGAGTAGGATTAGTTTGGGCAGCCAATCCTTCCGGGCTGCTTTGTGGGCGTACCGTGCCATCCTCCCACGGCGACAAATACACGCGCTCTACCACTGTGGGTGTATTCATCTGACGTATCCCAATGTAACCGATAAAAATAAGCCCAATCAGCACCGCCGCACCAACTATTATCTTAGGCACCGTTCCAACTTTCATGACAGTTAAACCTCCCGTATAAAGTTTTTTCAGCGTCAATCCGGGAGAAACGAAGATGCCTGTCAGAAGATATTGCAACCGTTTGGAGAGTTGTCGCTTCGCACGCGACAGTCGAAACGCAATCGCATTGTATGACAATCCATGCGTGCTAGTCAGTTCGTCGTAGCTCGCACCCTCCAGATAGAAGGCGTGGGCAATGTCCCTGTCTTTCTGCGGAAGCGTCTCCATTGTCCGGCGAATCAATTCCCTCTGTTCCTGTCGTGTCAATTGCTCATCGGGTGAATCCGCTGTCTGCAGCATCTCTTCGCTCACCTCATCAAGGGATACGGTATCGCCTTTCTGTTTACGGAGCCAGTTTCGCGCACGATTTCGCGTAATCTCAGCCAACCAGCTTTTGAATTTAGTTGTATCTTCAAGCTGTCTTAACCCTTGATAGGCGTTGAGAAAGGCGTCCTGCACTACCTCTTCAGCATCATGGGAATTGTCCACAACCCCGATAACAATCGTATAAACGAAGGCGTGGTACGACCGCATCAGGTCAGCAAATGCCCCTTCCTCCCCACTTTGGGCACGATGGATGAGTGTATTCTCCTTAGCCATGGCTCTTTGTTCCTCCCTTACACCCTACCAAGACACAGTTCCGAGATTTTTTTTAGCACTTTTTTGTGTTGAGAGATATTCTATTCATTTTTTTACAAATAGGACTTACGCAAGTTTCATCTGAATAGCGAGCGATTTCAATTGTTATCACAAGTATTGGGAGAATAAACTGTGCTTGACTTGATAAATGGTTTGGTCTGTCTGATACGCGACTTGCTTGAGTCGCACCCAAACCAACATTGTACACCCGATGTGATTGCGAACAAACTGAACTGCTGGCTATGGTCAGCCAAATGGGTTAAAGTATAGTTGAGGGAGCTAATTAACAAATACTGACAGTAGTCGAGTCGGTTGGGTCATATTCCCCTCCATATCGCTCATTCTACTGTTTTTCAACCATTATGTCTATGAATTTTGCGTAAGTCCTAATAAATAAGAATAGATGAACGCTGACACGGACATATCTAGTTATGCAACTTCCTCTGCCTCTGATTCATATCCCGCCACATAGCGGAGGTATAACGCTTCTAGGTCCTCGGTTTCAATCTCTTGACGGGTGAGCTCGCGAACCAGATTGCCTTGTACCAAAATCCCAATCTGATCGGCGATTTCCTTCGCGCGGAAAATGTCATGGGTGGACATAAAAATCGCTTTCCCTTCACTCTTTAGTTCGCGTAATAGATTCAGGAAATCTGCACCACCTTTCGGATCCAGTCCAGACGTTGGTTCATCGAGAAGCACCGCATCAGCACCTTTTATGATGGCTATCGCAATCCCCAACCGTTGCCGCATCCCTTTCGAGAAGGTTTTCACCCGCCGTTTGAACGCATCTTCAGGCAAGCCGACGCGCGCTAATGTTTCGTCCAATTCTTCGCGAGTGATCTTCTTTCTACCACCCAGCTTGGCGAAGAACTCCAAGTTTTGTCGCGCGGTGAAATTCCGATACAGTTCGACGTTTTCTGAAACGTAAGCGAGATGCTTCTTAGCCTCCAGCGGAAACTTAGGAATCTCAATGTCATTGACTAACGCCGTACCGCTAGTTGGGTCTATGAAGTTCAGGAGCATGGAGATGGTGGTGCTTTTGCCTGCACCGTTGGCACCCAAGACAACATAGATTTCACCGGGATTGACTTTCAGGTTGAGCATGTTGACTGCTAAAATGGTGTTGTCATAGATTTTGGTTAGGTCTCTCGTTTCTAACATGGTAGAATCCTCCTTCTTGTTTTACTTTTGAGTTGTGATATCTAGGAGAAATTGGACATTCTCCCAAGGTCAGGAGTTGAGTTTGAGTTGACAAAGTAGCTGAATCAAAAATTCGCATTGATAATAGGTAAGACGGTCCGATACCTTGGGCTGTCACGAACGTAATTGATTAAACCTATCTGGACCCCGTTTAATTCATAAGCAACGTTGACAATGCCCAAAGCTACGCCAGTTTGCCTTCCTTTAATCTGATTGAAGGCACTTGCTGAAAACCCGGAGAGGTTACCCTCAACCTTTACCCAACCGAATGCCAGAGTGACGCCCTTGATTTGTTCGCCGCGTGCGTGAAAACCAGCGACGGTCAAGCCCGAAATCATTGGCGCAGCCACGCCAACGCCTCCGACATTAATCCATTTCAATTTATGGCCGGCACCTATACCCACGCCTCCAACCGAGATACCAGTGACGTTTCCACCGGCACCTACACCGAGCAGCCCAAGAGTCGCCCCCGTGATATTTCTACCCGCACCGGCAGCCAATCCCCCAAGCGTCACGCCAACAATATCCCGTCCTGCACCTGCACCAAGCAAGCCAACCGTCAATCCTTTCAGATTTCGACCTGCTCCGGCCCCTAGCCCCCCGATGGTGACACCTGTCATATCTTCTCCACTACCAGCAGCAAGCCCACCAATAGTGATGCCCTTAATCGAGCGACCCGCACCAGCCCCCAGTCCCCCGATCACAATACCGGTGATGTCTTCTCCACTACCAGCACCAAGTCCACCGAGCGTTATACCCTTAACCGAGCGTCCCGCGCCAACCCCCAGTAATCCGACGCTAATTCCTTCCAACTGCTTGTGCGCTACAACGTCAAGCCCGCTAATCATGAGGCCCTGAAGGTTTCCCGCTTCGAGGGAGAGACCAACGGATATTCCCCTGACGGTGGCTCTCTCGTTGTCATCTCCCTGCCATAGGGTGAAGTTCAGTCCATTAATTTCTTCCACCTGGCTATCAAGGAGGTTGAAGCGGAGGCCGTTGAAGTTTTTGGAGTTGCCGAAACTGATACCATATCCTTTGACTGATAGATCTAAGCTCTGTGCTTGGGAAAAATCAGTGATGTGAAAATTCAGAAACCATACGACGCTAAGGATAACGATATATTTTCTTGTCATAATTTTGAGTCCTTCGTTATTGGGCTAATTAAACAGCAGCCCACGCTAATCGTTGCGTTTCTACCTCTAACGGATAATTTGTAACGGATTTCGTAACTGTAAGCATCTATACCTTTTGGTACGCTATATTTATTTCTTCACATCATACCGTAAAAAAGCCGCGTATCCCCCGACTAAAAATAGTATTGTAAACAGCAGCAAAAGAGCTAGTGGTACAAAGCCGGATTTCAGTCGCTGATTCACCGTTCGTTCGGTGTAGGAGAGATTGACTTGGTTCCCTTTTTCGATTGGGGTCTCGGTCTCAATATGAGGTGGCATGTGTTGCAACACCGTGCTGAGTTCATCAAAATATTCGTGATCAAATCGTTCTGCTGTTGCAATAAACTTGGCTTCACTCCTCAAATCGGTAATGCGAACGATTAATTATTGTTCTCTGGAATAGGTCATTATAGTTGTATTGAAACCTCCCTATGAATCCATTGTACTGAATGTTGCACCGATCTTGCCATTCTTCCAGACCGAACTAAACGATGACCGCACAATATTAGGGACAATAACCCCTATCCTTTCGTTTTCAGGGGTGTGGGTTAACGCTTCACATCATACTGCAAAAAAGCCGCGTATCCCCCGACTA
This sequence comes from Candidatus Poribacteria bacterium, assembly GCA_965208425.1. Lineage (GTDB taxonomy): Bacteria > Poribacteria > WGA-4E > WGA-4E > PCPOR2b > PCPOR2b. The sequence goes on from OZ242335.1 coordinate 3,754,296, forward strand.
AAAATAGTATTGTAAACAGCAGCAAAAGAGCTAGTGGGGCCATACCTGTTTTCAGCAGATTACTAGTCCCTAGCTCGGTGTAGGAAAAAACGGGTTTTTCGTCCCACCCAGGTTTTGATACCCACGATGTGCCGTTGGGATAATATTCGTCGAAATGAAAACGTTCCGCAGAAGCAATGAATCTAGCTTCACTCTCCGGATCGGTTGCAGCCAATTGGGTTACGAAGAACGCAAAGCACGCATACGGCGACAGTGTGGCAATCGTAGCAGCAGCTTGCTCCTGCCGTTGTACCGCGCGGCGATAGTCCGCAGTGATTCTTGAGAATATCTTTCTTTGAGTGTCATTGAAAGATTTTTCAATCTCTACAAATCCCGGCCCCTGGGTAAGGCGTTTTTCAATCAGTTCTAGCGCTAATTCATCGTGCGCCTCCCGACGTTGACGGTGCAGTTCTTTTTCCTGAAGTTTCATCTCCCGGGCATGAGTTATAGAGGATGGAATCTGGGAGACTACTTTTGAGATGTCAGGACTAACATTGGGAACAACGAACACAGCCAAGGTCCAGAGAAACAACAATGTCAATATTGATGTGGAGGAACGAGATGTCAGGGAGGAAATAAGCACACCTAGCGCGAAAAAACAGGCTAAATACAGCAGTATGGAGATAATTATCCATCCGAAAGCACCCCAATCCGAAGCGGTGAGTTGAATCTGTGGGTGAGTTGAAATGATAAGCAGCCCCACAAGTAATCCAGTCAAACAAGGTAGAATCAGACTTAAATAGACACCAAGCCATTTGCCAAAAATCAACATCCATCTTGGCAGGGGGTTGGATGCTATCAGCGCGAGCGTGCCCCTTTCACGCTCGCCGCAGACAACATCATACGTAAATAGAATTGCTAAGAGCGACATCATAATGCCGACAATGAACGTCAAGTCAACAGTAGGGAACATTGCAGAAAACGGATTATCATCAATGGCTTCGATCGGTTCCGGATGAGCGTCATTAACAAGTCGTACGGACACCGCTGAATGCGTTGAGATCCCACGAAACAGTGCCGCGAGTACCAGGGGCTTTCTATTGACATATGTTCCATCCTTACTGCTTGTCTCTGTGTGCAATTTAACACGAGAATGGTAGTCAGCCAGTTCCTGTGTATAGTTGTTTGAAAGCACAAGCGTGCTGATGGTGGTTAATCCGATACTCAAAAGAAACGCCACAAAAAAACGGAGCGTCAAAATCTTCTCCAAGAGTTCTTTTTTAATGATCGTGCATAACATTGGATTCTCTCCTCTTTCAATTTTTCAACCCGGATTGTGTAACCGCCTTGCTTTGCGTGTTATGCAATCAGGATTATCTTTTACGGTCGCACCTCACATTTTGCCATCGCCACGAGTGCAAAACCGAAATTCACACCCATCCAGAGCACCAACAACAACAAATCGAGCCAAATCATCTGCAGGGTCTCCGACAACGAAAATTTTTCAAACGTAGAGCTGAGAAGTTCCGTGAATTGCGTCTTTAAAGCCCTCAAGGTCTGCCCTAGAATTTTATTCCATTCGTTGCGGTAGACATAGGGGCTTACAGATGCAATATAAGTCGGTGATTGCAGTTTTGCCGCTGAAGCCATTACTGATGAACTGATTGACCCCGCAGAATCATGGAGTTGAGAAGCGCGCTGTTTCAACTGCAACTGATATCGTTTTTCGTCTTCGATGCCGGTTTGTGCTAATCCAGCAGCGGCGTGAGCATAAGAACCTGCCGGAGACAGCCGCGTAAGAATCTGCGAAAGTGCCGATTGCTTTTGCTTCAGTAAGGTGTATCGTTCGTCGATCTCTTTGAGGGTTTCCCGTATTTGAGGTTGCACTTTTGGGTGTATTGTACCGTAGCCGGGAGCGGAACCAATTTGTGCTATCCCTTTCCTGTGTGCTTCGTCCTCAATCTCTCTTGCTTTCTGAAGCTTTTCTGTGTCAATCTGTTGTTGCGATGGTGCCGGTACGACTTGCTTGGCGACAAGCCAGCCGACATTCGGGAGAACGAGTACTAAAATCGTCCAAACCGCTAGCAACATCAGTACAGAGGTTGCAGCCCATCGCGCCATTGCGGAAATTGAAAGCCCGATGAAGAAGAACACTCCGATATACCATAGTCCCGTCAGGAGTAAAAATAAAATTCGAAGCCAACCTTCTCCATTGAGAGCGATTGATGGTGACAGTACCAGTAAAAGCAGTGCAATCAACGCCGCCGACAAAAACGGAGTTGCAATACTCAAGTAGCCCCCCCAAAACTTGCCCATAAGCAACTGACCTCGGGAGACGCTGTTCGCTAGCATCAGTTGCAGTGTTCCCCTTTCCCGTTCACCGGCGATCACGTCAAATGCGAACAGAATCGTGAGCAAAGAAAGTAATACTTTGGTGATGAAAAGGAAATCGGGTGTGGGAAAAAGTGCAAACAGTTTATTCCTTTCCAGCGTGTTACCCGTGTTGATTGTACTCTGTAAGCCCAACTTACCTAGGAGTTGAACAGGCGTATTGAACTTATCTTCAAGTCCTCTGACGAGAGTGCTGAGTTCAGTCGGGCGTCTATAAATCCCGATAATCTCCCCCACGTCACCACCTACTATATGATTGGGACCACGCAATGTTCCGTCTTCGTTGAAACTCAGATATAGCGCGAGGGGGTCCCCTGAATAAAGTATGTCGGGATTTCGTGATAAGTTGTAACCCAAGAGCCCTTCCGAATAATCTCTCATCCCGAGCCACACGCTCATCGTTAGTAAAATGAGACACAACGCAAATGCCAACGTGATTTTGTGGCTCTGCCAGTTGTCATAAATTTCCTTTTTTGTAATCAGCCAAATCATTGAACACCTCCATATAGTTGTATTGAAGTCTCCGTGTAAATCAGTTGCACCGATTTTGTCTTGTAGACCTAACGAAATAATTATCAGCCAAGAGAAAATTCCAACCTAAATATCAACGCGCAGGAACGAAAGATATGCCCCCGCAAAAAATACCACCAAGAATAAAACCAACAGGAGTATGTCTACCGTTGCGCTATTGAAGGAGTCGCTGAAAGTGACGAGGTCTTCAAATTTTGGAATGGCTTCAAAATTCACCGGTCTCTGCGATACGCCCCACGCAACACCGATGGCGTGTGGACTTTGAGAGTCTGCCGCATCGGTTTCTTGGAGAAATTGGCGGTATTCTGCTGCATAGTAACGTGTCTGTTCCAAGAAATCGAGATGTCGTGACAAGCCTGTGGCTGCAAGAGATTCGATAGCGTATCGCACAACTGCTGCGGGGGAGACTCGGGTGATGTTTCGCGCAAATTGAACTTGGGAGATTTGATCGTTCAAATGCTCATGATTCAGTTTTTCTCGTGCCTGCGTCAACTCCATGACGAATTCAGACCATTTTGATGTTACCTTTTTCGGTGGTATCTCTCGCGTTAGAGGGTCATTCCGCATGAGATCGCTGTTGCACTCATATTCCTCATAGAATAATCTGGAGAAGATTTCCACTTCGCGACTCCTATATTCATCGCGCGTCATGGCAGGCTTTAAACCGCTTGTAATCGATCCGAGAGTCGAAGGTGTTAAAACCACGAGCACAACCCAAATCAACAGTAGAATCATCAAACTCACCGATGATTGACGCGCACGGGCTGAAACCAAAAGACCAATCGCAATAAAGATAGAAACATAGATTAATCCAATCAAGATGATGACGCTGATACGTCCCCATTCACTCTTACCCATATCTACGCCCCCAACTGCCGACAGCAGAAAGAGATTTAACAATGAGGCAACCAAGAACGGCACACCAATACTGGTCAGTATTCCAAGAAATTTCCCTAATAACACTGCGTTACGCGGCACACTGTTTGCTAGGGTCAACCGCAATGTGCCTCGCTCCTGCTCTCCAGATATCGTATCGAACGTAAAGAGAATCGCAACAAAGCTTAACACGACGGAGATCAGAAACACCCAATCCAGTTGCGTCAACTTGGGCAAAATATTCCCCAGATTTGCACGGGGTTGCGGGTAGCCCAACCGCCAAAGACCAAAAACTATATCGCGGTCAACTTTTCCATTTTCTTCGTTTCTTGCTCTCACAACCCATGAGCCACCTTGCCATGACTCGACCTGCCTTGATAACATAGCTTCTCCGCCTACCGCACAGAAGGATAGCGGAGACGGCTTTTTATGCAATTCGCCTGGACCGAATCGAATCAGATGATATAGTGTATCTGTTCGATCCTTCATGTGGCCCAGGGCTTCATTCATGTCCTTGCGATATACGGTGATTCGTGCCCTGTAGTCACCCAAATGGTTAATGGCGTTAACTGCCATCAAAACCAGTAAAAGGAGAAGTGTCAGCGCAAAGCGTAGGCTGGTCATATTATCGTAAAGTTCACGTTTGGCAATGTGGAAAATCATCTCGTATTTCGTTCCAATGACGGCTTACAATTTCAGTCCTTCACATTTCGCCTCGTTTGGTGCGAAATCGTGAATGACTGAATTTGCGATTTCTACACATCTTGTTTGACGAAAATCAGAAAACTCATCATGAAGAGCGGAATATTTATCAGGAACAACAACGCCAAATCAGGTAAGGCATGTTTGACGTTGAACCATACCCCTGAATGGTGATAGGAAAAATGGGGTAAGTCATTGAGATCTGCTTTACCTCCGCCGACTGTAAACCATTTTGGGGAAGTAAATGCCTTTTTATCATGTAGATAGGCGATGAGTGTTTGCCGGTACTGTCGTGCTTGGGCGAAGAAATTCTGAATCTCACGCAGATTAGTACCTGCCCAGGCTTGCGTTGCCAAGTCATACATTGCTGCAGGTGAGCATCGCATCAGGTTCGTCGCCATGTTTGCCTCACGGACATAAGTGTCGCGATATGTTTTCTGGCGTATCAAGCCGGTCTGCTCTGCTGCGCGCATTCTCATTGATTCGATGTACTTGTAGTAAGATTTCAAGGCAGGCAGTGTATGTTTTTCTGATTCTTTTTCTACAGGAAGAAGGGGACACCAAATCCCTTCTATCCGGTAATACAGTAGTCGCTCTGGCCTTTCTACATAGCGAGATTTATAATTGTTCATCCCCCAACCTCTGGTGGCCAAATAAAAGATCCATTCATGTTTTTCGCCGATATATCCACTCAGAATCGGATCGCTTCCAATATACCTGTCCTCTTCACCTTCAACGCGCTTCCATATCTCGGAGACCGTCTTGGTAGCTGCTTTTAGTTTCTCCTGCGGCTGAAAGAATTGGTCAACTAGCGAAACACTCAACGAGGGATAAATCAACACTAACACAACCCAGATAAACATCGAAAAGATCAGTGCTGTGGACGTACGCTGGAAAACCACGGAAATCAGCAACCCGATCAAATAGAAGGCAGAGAGATATACAATCGTTGTAGCGAATATGCCGCCAATGCGAATCCAATCGTTCACCGAGAAAAACAATGATCCGGACACGACGAACAAAATCTGAGCCAAAGCTAGACTCGCAAGAAACGGAATGACTAAACAGCCCATCGCACTGATGTACTTTGCTAGTATGATTTTTCCTCGACTCACCGAGGTTGTCATCATCAAGCGTAGCGTGCCTCCTTCGCGTTCTCCAGCAATTGCATCGTAAGCGAACAACAATGCCAATAAACTGAGAACTACCTGAAAGATAAAGACTAGGTCAATCGACGATAGCAGGTTAAGGAAAGGGTTATCAGAGCCGTGCAGTTCTGCATCCCACAGCGTTGGCACAACGTTGCGATAGGTCTCGATTTTATTGCCGAGCCGTCTATCAAATCCCTGATTAAAAATGCTTAACGGATTCGGCGGTCGATCTACCGTGGACTCGATGTATGAATAAGTCGGCGCATTGATTGCCTTGTCCCGATGTACTTGGACCGCGACGTTGTATGCTTTAAGTCGGTTCTCGTAATCCTCAATCAGTACAATCGAATTGGCGATGACCAAGAGTAGGCAGACAAACGTTGTCACAAAAAAACGGAATGCCATCAGATTAGTAAGCAGTTCTCGCCGAAGAAGTATCAGGAACATGGTCTCACCTCCGAATTCATTCAAAGTACGACAGAATACATACGAATAATTTCGTATATAAAAGTAAAATTTTTTGAAGGCTACAAGATCCAAATGTGTCTTGCCTTCTGCATCTTATAGTCGTTTTGTTCCTACCGAATCTCATCTAATACTTTAACCACCTGACGACGCACTTGTTCAGAATCCTCCTGCAAGGTGCTCGTCAGTCCAGGGATTGCTACTTTATCACCTATTTGCTCCAAGGCGTAGGCGGCTTGTTCGCGCACGCGTTCTGATTCATCCTTTAACGCTGATGTCAACGCGGGAATTGCTGATCTGTCTGGCATCTGTCCCAGCGCGTAAGCAACCTGTAGTCGCACCTGTTCAAATCTATCTCCTAGCGCAGCTATCAATGCCGGCACCGCTATCCTATCGCCAATCTGCCCAAGCGCATGGGCAGCCTGCTGGCGTACCTGCTCTGATTCATCGTGGAGCACCACGATCAACGCAGGCACTGATCGCTTGTCCGGAACCCGCCCTAAAGCGTAAGCCGCTTGTAGGCGTACTCGTTCCGATTCATCGTTTAACTTAGCTATCAGCGCGGGGACTGCGGCGACATCTAGGATATAACTCAAAGCATAAGCCGCTTGTAGCCGCACCTGTTCTGAATCATCCTTGAGCGATTCGATTAACGACGGCACCGCTGCCTTATTCGGGACATAGCTCAGAGCATAGGCCGCATGAAGACGCATTGCCTCCGACTCGCCGTCCAGCGCGTTGATTAGTGTAGGTACGGTTGCCTTATCTGGGATATAACTCAAAGCATAAGCCGCTTGTAGCCGCATTTGTCCAGAACCATCACCTAGAGCCTCTGCCAGCACTAGTACGGGTGCCTTCTCGGTGATGTAACCCAATGCGTATGCCGCCTCTAGGCGCACGTGTCTAGATTCGTCGCGGAGTGTTTCTATCAAAACTGGTATAGCTTCTTCGTTCTTAATTTGGCGTAGCGCGCGAGCTGCCTGAAAGCGTGTTTGGTCGGATTCATCTCGCAAGGCCTGGCTCAACGCGGCTAGTGTCCCTTCGGCGGCAGTCCCCTCAATTACCTCCATCGGTCTGTCAGCAACTGCGATTGAGATATCGAAGAAGTGGGCTGTTATCCCCACTGCAAAAACGGCTGCTATAGCGAGTGCACCACCCAGTTGTCGAACCAGCCGGTCAGATTGGGACGAAAGGGGATTAACCAGGCGGCGGATGCGATGCAGCAACGAACCGTTGTTCACAGCCATCGCCAATTGTGATGAAACGCTACGTAGTTGTTCCATCTTGGTCAACGCATGGGCGTAAGTCAGTGGGGCACCGCAGACAGCCACAGCGAGGTCATCACAGCAGTTCTCACGTTCAATGCGAACACGATTTCCGATCCACCAGACGAGGGGGTGATAAAAGAACAAGATCTCAACGACAGTCTGAATAAGGTTGAGCAGGTAATCGTGGCGGCGGATGTGCGCCAACTCGTGCGCCACAATCGTTTCTAACTGAGATGGTGTCAGTCCTGTCAGGGCACTGGCTGGCAGGAGAACAACAGGACGTAGCCAGCCAATGGCTGTGGGCACCTGAATCAACGCCGATTCCAACAGCTGGACAGGCCTCGATATTCGCATCCGTCCACACAGATTAACAAGATGTGTATACAACCGTGCCGTGACAGGAACCACGCCCTCACTCTTGAGGCGTTGTGCCTGTCTCAAGCCAATTGTAAGACGGGAAGACAGAGCCAAAACACCCACCAGCCAAAGTGACACCACCCACGGCAAAAGGGATTCGATTTGATTAACGACCCACTGCTTCAACCGAACCGAAAAACGTGGAGATTCGCCAATCGCCGAGATGTTCAGATATGTCGCCGGTTGGCTGACCATCTCCGCTCCGGCTGCAGCACTTTCGTTTTGCTCTACTTGCGGTGGAGTTGCGAGAGACGATGAGGACGGCACTGCTGGTGAAACGGGTTGTGAATAGACCACAATCTCTTGCGATGAGTACCAAATCTGCCATGTGGTGACGGCAAACAAGATGGGCATGAATAACATCGCGCTTAACGCAAGCCCGTAGCGAATGCGAGCGGCGTAACCATTTAGCACAAACAGCAGACTAGCCAATACAAGTGTAACCACTGCTCCCTGCCAGATGAAATGGAGCAACGCCCAACCTAACGCATTCAGAAATGGGTGTGAAAATACATCTTGAAATCCACTCATTGGACACCTCTCACTTCAACTTCATCGAGTATTTGTCGAATCTGCACCAGCTCTTCAGCCGACGCCTCCTTAGCGGAAAGTGCTTGCATAATGAGGTTCGTCGTTGAGCCGCCGAACGCGCGTTCGATCAGGTCACCGAGCAGCCGTTTCTGTGTCTCCGCTTCGGTGAATGCCGGCTGATAGACATGCGCGCGTTGAGATTCATCTCGGTAAACTAGCCCCTTGTCAGCCATGATCTGCATCAGTTTCAAAATGGTCGTGTAGACAGTTGGTCGGACTTCGCTGAGTATTTCGTGAACTTGGCGGACGGTACTGGGACCACGTTCCCAAAGCACACGCAAAATCGCCAGTTCTGCATCTGTTGGTCGTTGGGTTGTCTGTTTTGTCACATTACGTTCCTCCTTGAAACGATACCGATTTCAGTGTACAACATCCTATAGTATGGTATAACACCTATTATATACGATAAGTTTCGTAGTTGTCAAGATAAATTTTGTGATTTTTGGAGTTGCATCAGATAACACAATAAAATATGGGTGACTAATTGCTCATAGTAAATCAGGGTTTCAATATCTTTATCAGCCACATACAGCACTGATTTTGCTGCTTTTGTAGACCGAGCTAAACAATTATCGTTTTCCTTTACAAGTCATAATGATAGCTCTTTTCTGAATTTGCCTGCTCATATGCTTACTAAAGCACACCCTTACTTCACATCATACCGTAAAAACGCAGCATATCCCCCAATCAAAAACAGTGTTGTGAACAGCAGCAAAAGAGCTAGTGGCGCAAAGCCGGATTTCAGTCGCTCATTCACCGTTAATTCGGTATGGGAGAAATTGATTTCGTTCCTTTTTTCGATTGGGGTCTCGGTCTTAATATGAGGTAGAGTATTTTGTAATACCCTGTTGAGGTCGTCAAAATATTCGCTATCAAATCGTTCTGCTGTTGCAATAAACTGGGCTTCACTCCTCGAATCGGTCCCTGCGAATTGAGTTACAAATGAAGTAAAACACGCATACGGCGACAGCGCCGCAATCGCTGCCGCGATCTGTTCCTGTCTATCCACTTTGCGACGATAATCCACAGTGAGCTTCGACAATGCTTCTTTTTTCGCGTTGATGAAACGTGCTTCAGCGTCTACCTGCAATTTCCAAGCATTAGGCAATGACATCCGTTTGTCGATGACTTCTAGTGAAGCTTCATCATGCCACTTTTGACGTTGACGTTGCAGATCTTTTTCCGCCAGTTTCAACTCGCGAGCGTGGGCTGCAAAGGGTGGGATTTGATAGACCGCCTTTGCAAGATCAGGACCAAGATTAGGAATAACGAATACACCTACTCCCCACAGCATCAAAAGTGCCACAATTGCTGTTGATGAACGAGAGGTCAGCGTGGAAACCAACACCCCGAGCGCAAAGATGCAAGCTAAATACAGCGATGCACCGAACAGCAACCAGCCCACACTGGTCCAGTCAGCAGGGGTTAATTGAATCTGCGGATGAGTTATAAGAATCAGGAAGCCGGAAAGCCAGCCTACCAAACAGGGTAAAATTAAGATTAAATAACCTCCAATCCACTTACCCAAAATCAACATCGGTTTTGGAATAGAGTTGGATGCCGTCAGTGCTAAAGTCCCTGTTTCGCGTTCACCACAGACGGTATCATAAGCAAAAAGGATAGCCAAAAGCGACATCACAATCCCGATGATGAAAGTCCAATCAACTGTCGTGAACAGCACAGAAAGTGGATTGTCATTGATGGTCTCTATGGTTTCGGGATAGAGATCGACTTCAAGCCGTACGGAGCGCGCCGAATTGTTTTCAATTCCGGGAAAGAGTACCGAAAGTACCGACAGCTTTCGATCCACGATAACTAGCCCTTCGCTTTTGGTTTCAGTATGCAATTTAACGCGAGCATGGTAATCCGCAAGTTCCTGTGCGTAGTTATTTGAAAGCACAGAAGCACTGATGGTTGTCAATCCGAAACTCAAAAGCAAAGCTATGAAGAAGCGTAGCGTCGAAATTTTATCTAGAAATTCCTTCCGGATAATGGTGATCAGCATAATGATTCCTCCTCATTGAGGATTGAAGTTCCAATCTTGGGTCTGGATGTTGATTAGCTCCGGACTTCACATTTTGCAAATGCCATTGCAGCAAAAGCGAAACCGAGTCCCAACCAGAATACTAACAACAACAAATCGATCCGAATCGCCTGTAGCGTGTCCAAAAATGGTAGTGTCTCAAAAGTAACACTCAGTTGACTCGCAAGTAGCAGATCCTTTACAAGCCGAAATCTATCTTCCTGAATTTTCAATCGCCACTTCCGGTAAGCATATATCTCTTGAGGTGGTTTAGATTGGGATAGGATCTGTTTAGATGTTTCTAAAAGGGTTTGAATATTAGAACCAAGTTGAGACTCATGTCCTTTTAACTGTGTATGATATTGTTTTTCATCTTTGATGCCTGTCTGCGCCAGTCCTGTGGCGGCATACACATACGCGCCTGCTGGGGATAGCCGCGTAAAAAGCTGTGAAAGTGCCAACCGTTTTTGTCTTAGCGTGGCGTAGCGCTCGTCAATTCCTGTCAAGGTTTCCTCGATTTGAGGTTGTGCTTCTGGATGCCATTTCCCATAACCGGGAATGTACTCTTCTGACGGTTTTTTCTTTTCTGCTTCGTCCTCGATTTTCCGCGCTGTTTTAAACTTTTCGGTGTCAATTTGTTGTTGTGAAGGCATCTGCACCAATTGTTTGCCGACGAGCCAGCCGATATTCGGGACAATTAGCGTTAAAACCACCCAAATCGCTAGCGACATCAGCACAGCAGTCGCGGCCCGACTTGTCACAGCCGAAATTGATAGTCCGATAAAGAAAAACACGCCTAGGTATCCAAGTGATGTTAGCAACAGGCAGAAAATTCGTAGCCAACTGTCGCCACTGAAGGCTACCGATGGCGAAAGGACAAGTAGCAGAAGTGCTATCACTGATGCCACCAAGAATGGGAGTGCGATACTCAAGTAACCTCCCAAAAACTTTCCCAAAAGTACCTGCCCACGGGAAACAGAATTTGACACTATCAGTTGAAGGGTTCCCCGTTCTCGTTCACCAGCAATCGTGTCATAGGCGAACAGGATTACAAGTAAAGATAGCACGACCTTGGTGAAGAACAGGAAGTCAGGCAGGGAATACAGCGTAGAGGTTTTGTTCCTTTCTTGGGGATTACCTATGTCGGTTGCGGCTTTGTAGCCTGACTTACGGATGTTAAAGAACTGGACGGGGCGATTCATCCGATCTTCAATACCGCGGGCGAGAATGCCAAGTTCAACAGGACGCCGATAGATACCGATAATATTAATCATGTCCCCCATACTACTAAACACGATCGGTTTTCCATCGCTATTGAGGTACATATATACGGCGACGGGAACTCCAGAGACAGTATCGTCCATGCGTGTCAGGTTATAGCTTGAAAGCCTCGTCGAGTAATCTTTCAGTCCGAGCCAGACGCTCATCGTCAACAAAAGGGAACACAGCACGAATGCTAGCTTAATTTTATGGGTTTGCCAATTATCATAAAGTTCCTTCTTTGCAATCAGCCAAATCATTGAACACCTCCGTGGCCTTTGGAATGCGTTATTATCGTTGTATTGAGATCTCTATGTAAATCCGTTACACTGAATGCTACACAGATTTTGCCACTTTAAACTTATTCAACAACGCACTACCACTTCCTCAGATTGATGTTTCCATTTTCGGTTCGCAGTTCGACCATCGCCGTTCCGCCCTCACCAATTTTGCCGGAGAGCCGCTTTTTGGATGTGTCCGTGAAGGGCACAGGGAAATCGGAATGCACTCGCCCGGTAATAGTTTTGGCGTTAAGCTGCCCGGAGAAATCTCCCGGTAACTTCAAGTTGATTGAACCATTGCTCGTCCTCACTGACACCGGGGCAACACCTTCGCGAATCTCTACATCAACAGAACCATTACTAGTGACAAATGTCCCTTCCTCCGTTAGTCGCTTGACTGATGCTTCGATCTTCCCGTTTCTAGTCACAGTGTGAATACGCCCCGCTCCACCATGCAATTGGATCCTCCCGTTGGTTGTCCTAGCGTCAACCCCGCCATCCACGCCCCTAATCTCGATCTTGCCGCTGGCTGTAAGGTTCACATCAACAGTAGATGGGCACTGAATTTCATAGTTGACCTTGATGCCGATACCCGATGGTGGTTTGGGATGTTTTTTGTAAATCTTTATCTCTTTTTCGTGTCTCTCGACGTGAACCTGAACCTCTTTTGCGAATTTCTCTGCGTTTGCTCTGTTCCACGCACGGACCCGTTTGATGGCACGGACAATCACTTTATCTTGGACTGAGCCCTCAAGCGTAATCGCGCCGTTGGTAGTTTCTGCGGAGATAACCGCGATGTCCGCGCCATCAAGTGTCCAATCTAATTCTTCTGAGAATCCCCACTGCCAGACAATGATAAGGAGGACAGACAGAAGCAGGATAGGCAAGATAAGATTTCTGTAGCGTTTCATGATTTATCTATCTTCTTCCAATTGAGTTTCTAAGCAATCGTAATACAATCTAACACATAACAGTCTATCATTTAGCTGTTAGAGTTTTAATTAAGGTTTCACATCATATCGCATAAAGGCGGCGTATCCTCCCATCAAACACAACCCTGTATATAGCAGCAAAAGGCTCAAGGGGCCGAGAGCAAGTTTTAATCGCTCAGGCACTGCTAGCTCTGTGTAGAAAAAAGTCGATTTTTCAGTTCCTTGCCCCGGTGATACTACCGTTTGGAAGTACGAGGGGGTATCGGCGAAATATTCGTTTTCAAATCGTTCCGTTGCTGCAATAAACCTATCTTCGTTCTCGAGATGGCTTGCTGCCAATTGGGTTGCAAAAAACGTAAAGCAGGCATACGGCGACAGCGCCGCAATCCCTGCGGCGATTTGTTCCTGCCTTCGTATCTGGCGGTGATACGCTTGGGTAATGTTTGATAATGTCTTATCTTGGACAGAAGTGGAACGTGCTTCAATGTTTAATAGCAACTTCTTACCATCAGCCCATGTGAGTCGTTTGTCAATGACTTCTAGTGCAGCCGCATCATGCCACCTCTGGCGTTGATGCTCAATTTCAGTTTGTGCAAGTGTCATCTTGTGGGAATGGGTTGAGAAAGATGGAATCGGAGAGAAAGTTTTGGCGAGATTAGGACTCAGATTGGGAATAACGAATACGAAAAGTGTCCAGAGAAACAACAGTACCACGATTGCCGTTGATGGACGCGTGGTTAGTGTGGAAATCAATATCCCCAACGCGAAGAAGCAAGCTAAATACAGCAAAGTTCCGACAATTATCAATCCCCATGCACTCCAATCTGTAAGGGAGAATTGAATATATGGATGCGTTGAAAGGAGTAATAGACCAAGAACCCACCCAACGCTGCAAGGCAAAATCAAACTGAAATAGCCGCCAATCCATTTGCCCAAAATCAACATCGGTTTTTTTATGGGCTGCGATGCCATCAACGCAAGTGTGCCCGTTTCACGTTCGCCACAAACAGCATCGTAGGTAAAAAGGAGGGCTAAAAGCGACATTACAATGCCAATAATGAACGTCAAATCGACAGTCGGAAACAATACAGAAAACGGATTGTCATCAATGGTCTCGATGATTTTCGGTTGAAAGCCAATTAGCAGCCGCACAGATCGGGCTGAACTCTCTGTAATTCCTTGAAACATCGCTGTGAGGATTGACGGTTTTCTATCTACGGCTATCAACTGCTCGTTGCTCGTCTCGGCATGCATTTGGGTGCGGAGATGATAATCCGCAAGTTCTTGTGCGTAGTCTTCTGAGAGTACGACGACACTAACGATTGTCAGTACGATGCTCAAAATAAGCGCGACAAAGAAACGCAATGTTAAAACCTTTTCCAGAAACTCCTTTGTCATGATTATCCATAACATCAGATTTCCTCCCTGATGTGAAGTTGGTACTAGGACGAAGTTAAATTGATATGTAGATTTCCGCAGTTCCGCAGTCTGGCTGGGCACGTATAAATATAATCCATATCGGAACCCTACGGTTTTCAGGAAACGATACACGATCAAATCACTGCCTTACCTCACATTTCATAATTGCCAACGTCGCGAAAGTGAAACTGAATCCCAACCAGAGCACGAGCAGCGATAAATCAAACCAAATCACGTTCAGAGTCTTCGGCAACGAGAGCAAATCAAAAGCAAAATTCAGTTCGTTTTTAATTATATTTCTCACGGTCCCTCCTTCATATGAATTGATTTTCACCAGTCGGTCTCGAAGGGCGCGAGGTTCTTGAGGTAGATTTTTATATATCGGTGGTTGTTCTTCCGGCTTTTGCAGTAGAGCAAACGTTTCTTTGATAGTTGCGTCTAGTTGGGACTTATGCTGCGCTAACTGTAAATGATAGAATTCTTCATCTTCAATGCCGGTTTGCGCTAAGCCAGTGGAAGCATGCACATACGCGCCCGCGGGAGAAAATCGTGTGAGAATCTGTGAGAGGGTTAGCCGTTTTTGCCTCAGGTTAGCGTAGCGTTCTTCAATCTCTTGCCGCGCTTCCTCGATTTGAGTCTGCACTTCTGGATGAAACTTTCCGTAGCCAGGGACAAACATCCCTGAAGGTTTTTTCCTTTCCGCATCATCCTCAATTTCCCGTGCTGTTTTGAACTTTTCCGTGTCAATCTGTTGTTGCGATGGTACTCCTACTATTTGTTTGGCAACAAGCCATCCTACATTTGGAACAACGAGCGTCAGAATAACCCAGATTGCCAAGGACATCAGCGCAGCGGTTGCCGCCCGTTGCGTCAGAGCTGAAATGAATAGTCCGATAAAGAAAAACAGTGCGATATACCCGAGCGATGTTATCAGTAGCAGTAAAATCCGTAACCAGCTTTCTCCCTCGAAGGCAATTAATGGGACACGTACAAGCAGAAGGAAGGCTATCAACACCGCAACCAAAAATGGGAGTGCGATACTCAAGTATCCTCCCAAAAACTTGCCCAACAGTACTTGACTCCGGGAGACAGAGTTGGAAAACATCAGTTGGAGCGTTCCCTGTTCCCGTTCTCCGGCAATCGCGCTAAAGGTAAACAGTATTGTAAGCAGAGACAACACCACTTTGACAACGAAGAGGAAATCCGGTGGTGAAAACAGCACGAACAGCCTGTTTTTTTCCTGCACGTTACTGGCGTCAATAGTTGCGTTGTAGCCACCCAAAACGTTGAACAATCGAACGGGGCGGTTCATTCGATCTTCGAGTCCTCTGGCGAGAATACTGAGTCCAACCGGGCGACGATAGATACCAATGATGTCAACTATGCTGGCCGCACGGGTCGTACTATTCGGATTGAGCTTTCCCTCCTCATTAAAAAAAACATATGTCATGGCAGGTTTCCCAACACTCGCAAAAGTATTGGTATTGCGTGTCAAGTTGTAACCCAAAAGCCGTTCCGAATAATCTTTCAATCCCAGCCATACGCTCATGGTCAGCAAAATGACACATAGCACAAAGGTCAATGTGATTTTGTAGCTCTGCCAGTTGTCATAAAGTTCCTTCTGTGCAATCAACCAGATCATTGAGTATCTCCAACTGTATTGAGGCTATCCTGTGACGCTATTACGCCGCATGTTGCACAGATTTTGCCACTTTTAGATTGAACTAGGCAGTTATCGCTTTCTTTTACAGGGTATAATGATTATCCTCCTGACTGATATACTTACAAAAGCATACCTCCTTTCACCCAATAACTATGTTAGGATTCATAATGTTCTGAGAACGGGTGCCCCGATTGACCACAGGGTATACACAGCCCAGAGATTGCGGAAGAACAACAGGTTAGCCTCCACGAAATGCTCTATTGCAGAATGTCAGCACGTAGAAAAGAGAGGTATGCGCCAGCGAATAACACCATGCCGAAGAGAATCAGCAATAACATATCCACCGCCGCCGCGTTGAAGTCGCTGCTGAGGCTCGCCCGATCTTGAAATTTTGGGATTGCCTTGAAGCGGACCGGTTTGTCGGACATACCTTCCTTCACCCCAAATATGTGTGGACTCTCTGCATCGGCGGCGTCGGTGTCACTGATAAACGCTCGAAATTGGGGTGCGAAACGGTTGACCTGGTCCAAGAATTGGAGATGGCGCGAAAACCCTGTCCCGGCGAGTGATTCGATGGCGTACCCCACAATTGATGCGGGTGAGATTCGGGTGAGCGACCGCGCAAACTTAATCTGATTAATCTGATCTCTCAGGTGTTCTTTGTTCAATCGCTCACTGAGTTCTGCCTCTCTCTTGACATATTCTGCCCATCTCTGTGTCGCCTTCGTTGGTGGATGCGAGCGGATGGGACCTCCAAATTCAAACGGATCGTCGGAAATATATTCCTTTTTCAAGTTGTCTCTCTGTTTGTTTCTGTGTTGTTCAAATTCCGCACTGGTTTGTGCAGGCTTTAAACCGGTGGCAATCGAGCCGAGTGTGCTTGGGGTCAAGACCACCCATGTCGCCCAAATCAGCAACAGCACCATCAGGCTTATCGACGACTGGGTGATCCGCGAGGAGACGAGCAATCCCAACGCAACAAAAATGGCGATGTAGAATATAGCGATGAGAAGAATGATGCCCAATCGCGCCCACTCATTCGCGCCAAGTGGTACGCCACCGGCGGTGTAGAGCAGGAATAGGTTAATCAGAGCCGCAATGAGGAAGGGGATACCGATGCTCAAAAATGCAGCGACAAACTTTCCGAGCAAGATCGCGCCTCGTGAAACGCTGTTCGATAGCATCAACTGCAAGGTCCCGCGTTCTCGTTCACCGGAGATGGTGTCGAAGGTGAATAAGATGGCAACAAAACTCAATACGAGGCCGATAATACTGACCCAACTCATGTTTGTGTCAGCCGGCATGATATTCCATAGGCTTGGATTCGCCTGCGGGTAGTTCAGATACCAGATGCCTTCAACCCCATAGCTTTGGTTATCGTGACTCCGAGCATAGCTCCAACCCCCTTTGCGTCCTTCTACATATTCAGATAGGAACGCTTCCCCGCCATTAGCACAAAAGGTCAGGGCCGACGGTTTCTTATGAAGTTTGCCTGGACCATTGAGAACAAGGCTAAAGAGACGATTCGCGTTGCCTTCCATATCGTCAAGCGACTTGGATACCTTTCGCCGGTATTCTGTCAATCGCGCGTTGTATTCGCCAAAATACCCTACTGCATTGACGACCATCAAGGCAAGCAGCAGTATTGTTGTGACAGCAAATCTGAGGCTGTTCATGTTATCGTAGAGTTCCCGTTTCGCAATGTGCCAGAACATCACTAAACCTCCTGCTTGATAAAAATCAGTAGAGTGGTCAGGAACAGCCCCATGTTGATGAGCAACAGTGCCGCCACATCGGGCATCGCACGCTTCGCGGCTATTAAAGCATCTGTCCTGCGATACGTGAATTGGGGTAAATCGTCTAGGTTGACAGTCCCTTTGTCACTAGCAAACCACTGCCGGGAAGCGAAGGTGTCCTTATCCTCAAGATAGTGGATAAGTGTTTTGCGATATTGCCGGGCGGCTTGGAGAAAATCTTCAACCCCGTGGAAGTCCGTACCCGCCCACGCTTCGGTCGCCATGTCATACATCGCTGCCGGAGAGAGTCGCATCACGGTTCGCGCCAGATCCGCCTTTCGGACATAGATCTGCTTCAACGCCTCCTGGCGCACAAGCCACGTTTTTTCTGCCGCCCGAATCCGTTGCGGCTCAAGGGATTCATAGTAGGCTTTCACATGCGGAATCTGCGGTCCGGATTTCTCGTCATCAATCCGGCGCCAATTGATACTTTTGTAGCTATAATATTGGAGTGTAGTTGAATTGGTGTTGGTCCCGCTACCGATTCCCACACTACCATACATATTTTCTCCTTTGAACGGATCTTGATTCTTCAAGTCTGTGCGCGCTTTATCAAACTCTTCCCAAATCTGGCCAATCTCCTCGTAAGCCGCTTCGAGCCTGGGACCTGCCTTCACTAAACGGTTGACGGCAAAAACGCTCGCGCTCGGGTAGATGAGCACGAGTGTGCCCCACAGGAGCATTGAAAGCATCAAAGCGGTTGCTGTGCGCCGGGTCAAAGCCGAGAGCAACAACCCGATGAGGTAGAACGCCGACAGGTAAACAATTGAAGTCAACAGGATTCCGCCAATTCTTACCCAATCGTCACCGGTCAGCGCAACCGCTTGGGAAAAGGTATACAGAATCAGCGACAGTAGCAGGCTGATAATCAGCGGTACGATGAGGCAAAGCATCGCACTGATGTATTTTGCAAACAGAATGCTACCCCGTTGCACCGGCGTGGTCAACATCAAGCGGAGCGTTCCACCTTCCCGTTCCCCGGCGATAGCATCGTAGGCAAACAGCAACGCCATCAGGCTCAAGATAACCTGGAAGATAAAGAGCAGGTCGATTGATGAAAAGAGATTCAGAAACGGGTTATCCGCGCTGTGCGACTCGGTGTCCCATAACACTGGCACATAACTGTGATGGATGCCCACCGAATTGCCAAGTCGCCGATCCAAGCCTTGATTAAAAATGCTTAACGGATTAGGCGGTCGATCCACATTGGCTGTTAATTGCGAATAAGTTTCTGCGTTTTTAGCCTCTTCCCAATGTTTTTGTGCGGCGGTATTGTAACTTGCTAGTCGGCCTTCATAATCTCCGATGAGCACAATGGTGTTGGCAACAACAAGCATTAGACAAATAATCACCGCAACTGAAAAACGAAATGATATCAGATTGGCGAGAAGTTCTCTTTGAAGGAGTGTGAGAAACATGGCTTTACCTTTTTCGGGGCGGTTTGCCGTTGGTGCCGGTCCAGATGCTATGGTCCCAGTTAGGAGGCATGTCCTCTTTGAGTCGAAGTGTTTCCTGCGTTAGGAAAATTAGTGGGATGATAAAACGGATGCCGGGACCCCGTTCCCGAAGACTGAGTTCGTCCTCTCGCTGTTCCCATTTCAGGAATCCCCATTCCAACAGGGGCTTGATGGCATTGTCAAGTGCGTCATCTGTTAGATTGCAGATCGTCTTGAGTTCAGAGCGAGCCTGATAGCCTTGACACACACGCCGACACACATCAATTCGCGCTGGGTCGGCAAGTTGGCTGACAAACGCAGCTACTTTTTCGGGGACGGTGTTCGGATTGTCGAAGATGTTATCCACACGGGTTGTGATAATCGTTTGCCCACTTCGGCTATATTCATCGCCCCGTATCAGCCCAATTATCGCGCATCGAACGAAGTCCTGTCCCTCTGTTGGGTAACGATGTATCTCCTCCATAATCACTTCAGGGTCGCAATCATCTTTCACCTTGAGTGCCTTGAGAATTTGGTCAACCTTTTCACGGAGAGAGTTGATTTCTTCGCGGACTTGGCTGCGAAATTCATAGGTGTTAGTGGATTCCTGTGTTGAGTTGTTTTGGGACTCAATCCTCTGTTCAGTTGACTTCTCGTTCATCAAAATCTTCGGGATGGAAACCTCACTCTTTAGAACGGGGAGGGAATCCCGCCTCCTTTTTTTGTTGATTAAAAAGTGTGAATGTGAGATAATTTTCTTGTAACTTGATGACTTTAGAGAAACGCTCGTTTTTCGCTCTCCTCTTGGCATGATAGCCAGAGGACAGTTTGTCTGAGGTTTTGCCCGGAAGTTGAAACAGTGCTGTCAACGACACGCTGCGGATGCTTCCAAACGGTTGCTGCGACTGTTCGGTGGCGGGCATGTAAAGTTACGAGCCAGGACCGAGAAACTCAATAAGACCCGTTGGACGGATTCACAAGCCCCGTCCTTCAGGGCGGGGTAGCTGACTGTCGTAAACTCCTTTCAACCTTTCTCTCGCTCGATGCAGCCTGCTTTTAATCGCACTTTCAGACAGATTTAGCACTTCTGAAATCTCTTGGTATGTCAACCCGTCGAAGTAGTAAAGTCGAATAATCTCCTGATGGACTTTGCTGAGATTACAGATATAGCTTTCTAGGTTGGCGAAGGTTTCATGTGCCAGCAAGTGTTCTTCGGGCGTCAGCACAGTTTGAGAACTTCGCATTTCAATCTGCTCTCGTGTCTGACTGTCCGAAATTAATTTTTCATAAGACACGAAAGGCTTTTGACGACGAAGCCAAGAGATACAGACATTCCGCGCAATCTGTTTCAACCAGCCGTTGAACTTGTGCGGTTCACGCAGCGTATCGAGATTAAAATATGCCTGAATGAACACTTCTTGGGCAAGGTCTTCATCCTGTTCGGTGTATGGTAGTGTTTGCCGTATCCAACCGAATACCGCTGATCGGTAGCGTCCGACAAGGATTTCAAATGCCCGATCGTCGCCGGAAAGCGTTTGATGAATCAGCACCGTATCGTCCATTCCGGTTGCCTTTCGCATTCACAGGGTCTACTACATTAGTCGCAAAATAGCGATGTAAAGTTTCGCTGAAGTGAAAAAATCTTCACATCTATGGGCGAGATTTAATTTCTGCCCGGAGACGCTTACCCACAATTGTGCTGTGAACTTGGACGAGGGTGGATATTTTGATGAGAGCAACTCCCCTTGGCCGCGGAAGCGGGACCGAAGTACACTGACACCTTACCTCACGAAACCGACGGAATACCTGCCTCACAAGGACTGGCTGTGGTAGTAAAATCCGTGGGGTGTTGGATGTCAGCGGTTTACCCATTTTGCTGACACTTAGGCAATTGCTACTTTCAAATGGTTGGTAGGTGGGTTAACGGAAGGTTGGCGGGCTAGACTGAGTGAAAAACGTGTTCGGTGCTTGTGTGTCTGACTGTGTGTTCGTGAGTAGCTGCTACGAAACGACTTAAGGGCCTTTGTCTATCTAATAAAACTCTAGCTCATGCAAGGAATTTGTGCAAATCTAAAATTCGGATTGGTCGTTTCGAGATTTACTAGTCAGTGGTATACCCTGTGAGTTATGATTCGAGGGGACAATCGGTTATCAATCACAGCCCTAGCCAATAATTCAGTTTCCCAAGAAAGATGTTCTCTCCGGTAGCGGTAAAGCTATCTCCGAGGTCACCAAACGGCTCAAATTCAGGGTTATTTATATCAAAGGATTCACTCCGGGATTGTGACCATACTAGGAACAGTGTACTACCTAGCTGATACTCCCAGCGAAGCACTAGATTACTCCGCAATGATCGATGGCTGAAATCGGGATTTTTGTCGGGTTCAGGAAAGAGAGTGAAATCATATGATTCAGCATGGGCTAATTCTTTGAAGTTGCTGTAATCCCCGACTGCCACAAATGGTTGCAGGTACAATTGAAGCGTTAGGGTTGGCGTGAAGGCGGCTGTTACGCGCGTGGTGAAATCAAGGACCCGGCTCTGTAATTCACCAAAAATGTAATGATCGATTTCACCATCTTTGTCATCATCAAGGTTTTCTATCCACTGAGCAAAGTCATTTTCAATTTTATAGGAAGGGCCGATTTCAAATTCAATGTTAGAGATTGGGCTAATCCGGACCCGAATGCTGAAATCTTGTCTCCAGCTGCTTCCCTCATCATCTCGATTTCCAAAGGTGTCGAATGAAAAGCTGATTAATTTCCGTCGGTCTGTTCCGATTCCTCCCAAATACCATAGCTGTGCCGGGCGTAGCATGACAGGTCCACCCCGTGTTTCGAGATCATCAAACGCTTTGAATTCCCGACTGATGCCAATCACATACCACCAATAGTTCTTCAATTCATGCCATGTATTGAAATTCAATCCTTTCTTCAAGCATAAACCGTTGTAGCTCCAGCGCGACCAAGCATTGACGTTAAACGCTGATTGACGTGCAAGAGCCCAAGGATTTTGAATTTGTGCAAAAATGTGGCCGCCTAACTGAATGCGATTTGCTCTGTCCATGAATCCTAAATCGTTGATTTCAAATTCAGGTGAAGATACATCAAAGTAGGCTTGTCCACCGAACCAGCCGGAGAACTTGGAAAAATAGCCAACCACTTCGTATCCATCTTTTCGATTATTGACTGTCCCGGTCTGGCTACCTGTTAACCGCGTAAAGATTCGATATGCATTTTCCTTCCACTTCAACGTGCTATCGATACTAGCGACATACGCGGACGTCAGGTCTTGGCGATGCACCGCGGTGAGGGTTGTTCCCACTGATGAGTTAGTTTTGATATCTTGTTGAATGCGTCCGACGAAGAAATTGGTCAACGGTTCGACACGATGTTTCCACTGCTCTGTTCGAGCTTGACCCGTTACAGGGTCAATGATGGT
The DNA here is from genome assembly GCA_965208425.1 of Candidatus Poribacteria bacterium. Classification (GTDB taxonomy): domain Bacteria; phylum Poribacteria; class WGA-4E; order WGA-4E; family PCPOR2b; genus PCPOR2b. The sequence goes on from OZ242335.1 coordinate 3,776,916, forward strand.
CTGTTTGACGGCAGCATATTCGTTGGCGGTGACTGCTTCGACGATGCCAAAAGCAGTTCTGCGCTTTGTTTTGCCAGAAAGCTTGACCGCCCCAACGATTGTCGTTGCATCTGGCCTGTGAACCTCTGTGCTATTGTCAGAGATCTCAAACTGTCTTGGCTGCTTGCCAATACGACGGGAGTAGAAAAGTTGACTCGGACCGCTAATTCTCACGATATTTGGACGCGGAGCGCGGAAAATAGTATCCCCTTCAATGAAGAAGGGCCGCCGTTCCTCAAAGAAGGTTTCAAACACACTCAAATTCAAAACGGCGGGATCTGCTTCTACCTGACCGAAGTCGGGATTGAAAGTGGCGTTGAGCGAGAGATTTGAAGTTAGACCGTATCGCAGATCAAGCCCGGCGCTGGTGAACCAATTCAAAACGTCTGACTCGTGTTTGGACTTGAGCGTTGATCTGCCTACCGCAAATGGAAAAACTTCTAGATGTTTCGGCGGTTTGATGCCTTTGATACCCTTGAGGTGTCCAAACCGGGAAACCCAACCGCTTTCTCCTCGCGGCTCAAGAATCCACTGGTCCCGTTCTTCTTTTCGGACGATATGCCGTTCGACGTTGATTCCCCAAGTGTATTCTGCTTCCTCGCTGAATCGAAGTACATGATAAGGAATCTTATATTCAACGCTCCACCCTCGAGCGTGAATTTTTGCTACAGCTTTCCAAATGCCATCCCAAGTGGTATCCTTCTGATCATCGTCGTAGAGAATGCTGTCAGTAATCCAGCCGGATGGAGCAACAGAGAAGGTCCAACCAGTCTGATGGTCGTGTCGTGGATCTAGGCTCAATATTACGCGATCCGTTTCGACCTCTTGATCACGTCTTCCTAAGCGAGAAACGATCTTGTCAGGCTCATCATAACATATAACACCGATGTAGAGTGCCTCGTTATCGTAAACAACCTGAACAGTTGTTTTCTCTGTCGCCGGTTCGCCGTGATTAGGATCCTTCTGTACGAATCCGGTGGCAATTGGCGTGTCTCGCCAGACCTCATCATCCAAGATACCGTCTATTTGGGGGCGATTTGAATTGACACGAACTGCTGTCATAATCCTTTCAGGATGGATTTTTTCTGTTTCAGATTTATCCACCACACTTCCCCAGGGAGTCTTCGGCAGACTGAAGAAACAAAGTGTCATTACCGACATGCTAAGCCCCCGCAAGAGGCTTATCTTGCGCGAAAGATTTTTCATTGTTTCGTCATTGACTTTCATCATTTTTACTGCTCCTTGCTAGTGTTGGGGCTGTTACAGGATAAGGGTAAAAACCTGTCATATGTCAAACAAACTAACATTCAATTCCATGCGTTCGATACCTCAACAAGTTCGATGTGGTTGAGTCCGTCAAAACTCGTTTGTTTTGGATAGTAAGCAAAACTAACCTCCTAAAACGCATACAGGTGTAATAACCTGTGTCGAGCTATCCACTTTCATTCCAGAATCCAAAATGCCTAAGTCCTATATAATAAAAAAGGCGGCTGGATTCAATCCAACCGCCCTAGTTATGTGCAGGTTGAGAGGCTCTACACTTCCGTGTCCTCTTCCTGTTCTGTTTCCTCTTCTTCTGCTGTTGGGTTCTTTACAAACCCCATTATTTTTTCGAGAGTTTCACTGTTTATATCCGATATGGATCCGTTGAAAACAGGAGCGGTATAATATGAGTTACTGCCGCTACCTATTCCTATCAGTCCAGTTTGACTTTCAAGGCAAGCCACAAGTTGGCTAGATGCTAAGCGAGCGAGCAAAACCTTTTCTTTATCGCTTGCCTCTTCGGGAACTTCGAGAGCAAGGGACTTTACATACGGATCGTCTATATACTTGCTAACGTTGGCATGCAGGTTATTGTAACTGTTCACCACTGTATCACCGGTGCCGGTATACAGTTCCATGTGGAGGCTTGCCTCCAGATCGTTTTTCAGGGCACGCGCCGGCGGGATCAGCCGGATAAGGGCGCGGAGATCTACTGTTTCAGCCATTGTTAATTCTCCTTTTCGATGCCCAACGCCTCAAGGATTTCAGGCTTGAGCAGGTCTCGCAGGTTTTTCCTGCCGTAGAAAATTCGGGATTTGACGGTGCCGATGTCGGTCCCCATCGCCTCCGCGATTTGTGCATAAGTCAGATTTTCTTCACAGTAAAGGATTATCGCTTGCCGCTGAATCTCTGGCAGGCGGTCGATTGCTTTCTGCACCTCGGAGCAGAGCAGTTTCCAGTGCAGCTGCTCATCGGGTTGTTTGCGACGATCTATGAGGAATGAGGGATTGGCAGCCGAATCTTCGGAAGCTGCATCTAGGGGGACAAACTGAAAGCGTCCCTGTCGTCGAAGTGTATCGTAGCAGCGGTTGCGGACGACACGGAAGAGGAAGGGGCGCAGATGCTCACTCGATTCGAGTCGCTCAAGGTTCATGTAGAGCGCGAGGAACGCATCCTGCACAATATCATCTTCCGCTTCGCTAATTCCAACCAATCTGCGGACAAAACGTCTTATCGATGCATCAAGGATTTCTTGCAATCGATTGAAGGCTGTGCGGCTGCCCGCTTTTGCTTGTTCAAAGCGTTCATGTTCCCCACTATCTGACACCGATTTTCTCCTCTCTGTATTTAATAATACGAGAAAAGTGGGGAATTGTTCATTAGACTGGTATTTTTTTGAAAGTGTCGGGATTCGGAGATCCCTCCTACAGGAAATTAAATACCCTTAACGAAAATCAAGACAGTCTTGACATGCTTTTGGATTATATGTTATATTTACCCCGCTTTGAAGATAGTTTGTTTGAATCAATCACACTTCTTGATTTACACAGAAGGTTCTCTCTTTTTTTGAGAGTCTGATGTAAATGTGAGAGGAGTGGCAGCAAAAACCTAAAGGTTAGGTAAGGAGATTCTTTTGAGAACGGTTACAATGAAAGAACTACTGGAGGCGGGCGTTCATTTCGGGCATCAGTCACGACGCTGGAACCCGAAGATGGCTCCGTACATTTTTGCGGAACGGAATGGGATCTACATCATAGATCTCCAGAAAACGTTGCGCCAACTCCAGACAGCTTATGAATTTGTTCAGGATGTTGCGGCGGGGGGCGGAGCGGTGCTCTTTGTCGGAACAAAGAAGCAGACCCAAGAAACGGTTGCAGACGAAGCAGCCCGATGCCAGATGTTTCATGTGAATCATCGCTGGTTGGGTGGCATGTTGACTAACTATGAGACGATTAGACGCAGTATCAGCCGGTTGACAGAAATAGAGGAAGAAGAAGCGACTGGAGGATTCGAACGCCGCCCGAAAAAGGAAGTGATGCGCCTCAGGCGTGAGAAGACGAAGTTGGATAATAACCTTGCGGGCATCAAGACGATGGGAAAACTGCCTGAAGCTGTTATTATTACGGATACACGTAAGGAGCATATTGCAGTAAAAGAGGCAAATAAGCTAGGGGTTCCAGTTGTTGCAATCGTTGACACTAACTGTGATCCGGACCCGATTGATTATCCGATTCCTGCGAATGATGATGCAATCCGGGCGATTAAGCTAATCTGTTCTGTGCTTGCAACAGCAGTTATTGAGGGGCGAGCGAGTGCGCTAGAGGGAGCAGATGAGGCGGAACCTCCATTAGAGGAGGCAAGCGAACCGGAAGCATCAGAATCAGAGTCCGCAACCGATGAAGGTGATGTTGGGAATCAAGAATCAGAGGATTCTCAAGAAAAGAGTCAAGAAGATTCACAGGAAGAGGGTCAGGAGGATAACAGTTAATGGAAATTACTGCGAAGATGGTTAGTGAGTTGCGCGCACGTACAAGTGCGGGTATTATGGACTGTAAGAAAGCCCTAACCGAAACGGACGGGGATTTAGAGGGAGCGATTCAGCTTCTACGCGAAAAGGGATTGAAGGCGTCGGAACTCAAAGGTGGACGCACCACGTCTGAGGGGATGATTGCCTCGTATATTCACCCCGGTAGCCGAATTGGTGTGTTGGTGGAGGTCAACTGTGAAACAGATTTCGTCGCCCGGACGGAACAATTTCAGGAGTTGACGAAAGAGATTGCGATGCAGGTTGCCGCGGCGAAGCCTAAATTTGTTAGCGAAGAGGATGTGCCAGCAGGTGTGTTAGAATCAGAAAAGGAGATTTTGAGACGACAGACACTTGACGAAGGCAAACCGGAGCACATCGTTGATAAAATCGTTGACGGTAGACTCTCTAAATTTTATGCTGAGGCCTGTCTGCTCGAACAACCTTATATTCGGGAGATGGATAAAACGGTTAAGCAGCTCATTCAGGATGCCATCGCTCAGCTTGGGGAAAACATCGTTGTGAAACGGTTTTCACTCTATGTATTAGGACAAGACTAGATGCTAGAACTGAAGATTGTCTGTAATTGATGGGTAATCTAAAGGAGTGTTCAAAATGCCTAAAACAATTCTTCGTGATGCAGAGACGCGAATGCAGAAGGCTGTGGAAGCGACAGCAAGAGATTTTGCGCATGTTCGCACTGGTAGAGCGTCGGCTTCTCTGTTGGATAACATTCATGTCGATTATTACGGCACCAAGAGTCCAATTAATCAAGTTGCGACGATTACCATCCCTGAACCTCGCCTGATTGTCATCCAGCCTTGGGATAAGACAGTTATGAAGGATGTTGAAAGAGCGATTGCACAATCTGACTTGGGCTTGAATCCGAACAATGATGGTAGTGTGATTCGGATCCAAATCCCGGAGTTGACAACAGAACGTCGCCAGGAACTGACCCGATACGTCGCTAAGTTAGCTGAAGAAGGACGCGTCGCTATCAGGAACATCCGACGTGATGCCAATGACGGACTGCAGAAGTTAGAGAAGTCGAAGCAGATTTCTCAGGATGAACGGCATGGCTATGTGGCGGAGGTTCAAGATTTCACGGATCTATACACCGAGCAGACTAACGAGCTGTTAAAATCAAAGGAAGAAGAGCTACTCGAACTGTAATCAGTAACCGAGGCATGGTCTTCGATCCAAAAATTCGTCCGTCCCTGAGTCAATGTTTTGGAAGCGAGTTATTAGTGCGATTATCCTAATACCTGTAATAATCTTCCTTGTTTGGTGGGGAGGGTATCCCTATTCAGCATCGATTATTCTAGTGAGTGGTCTGATGCTGATTGAGTTTTGGGGGCTTTCCCAATCAATCGGGGGAAGGGGCGGCCGAATTTTCACCGTTGCCTGTGGTGTTCTGTTCTGTTTATCAGCGGTCGATTCGATCGGCTTCAAAATCCCTGTTGAGTTTGCTCTCGCCCTAACGCTTCTGCTTCCGTTTTCCTACCAGATTTTTCGCGATCAGGTCAATCTCGCATTCCTTTCTGTTGCAAGCACACTGTTAGGCGTTGTATATATCGGTTGGGCTTTTGGTCATCACCTGATTTTGCTGCGGGACATTAGCGAGGTTGGTAGAGTGCTAATCTTCTTCCTACTTGTGACGATCTGGCTAGGCGATACCGGAGCGTATCTCTTCGGCAAATGGTTTGGGAGGCACAAACTCCGTCCGACCATTAGCCCCCGCAAAACTATTGAAGGCACAATTGCAGGGCTAGTCTTTGGAACGTTCGGAGCGGTTGGCGTTTGGTCTTTCTTCTTGAAAGATGTGATGAGTTTCCCCCATGCGCTGATTCTTGGAGTGCTGTTAGGCATCGTTGGTCAGTTGAGCGACTTGAGTGAATCCATTATCAAGCGGAGTGCGGATGTTAAAGATTCGGGCAAGCTGATTCCGGGGCACGGCGGATTACTAGATCGATGTGACAGTCTAATTTTTTCCGCACCGGTGCTTTATTACTATTTTGTGTGTTTGGTGAACCCAACATGATGAGGTGATTGCTCTGTTTCTGAAATTGGTGGTACCAGTTCAGATTTAGCGTTGGGTTTCACCTGATTTGTGAGATTTCAATCGGATGTGAACTCCAGAATAGTGGTGGCGTGCTTGGTGTTTTTTTATCAGTTCCGCTCAACCCATCCTACGTGCTGTTACGTCCAACGTGATGAAAAACATAGATTACCGCATACGGCATTACGCCACACAGCGTGTGTCTACCACTTAATTCTCATTCGTGAATACGTTATGAAACACCTCGCTATTCTTGGTTCCACAGGGTCTATTGGACAGAATGCACTTTCAGTTGTGGAGAGCCATCCCGATGAGTTCGTCGTCGCTGGGCTTGCCGCCAATACATCAGTTGATCGAATTGAACAGCAAGTGCGTCAATTTCGCCCGCGACTTGTGGCAGTAAGGGATCAAGAAGCTGCCAACCAACTGAGGAAACGGTTGAAGGAGGTCAAAAGAGTTGATGTTCTTTCGGGATCCGAAGGGGTTTCAGCAGTTGCGATGATGGCGGAGGTAGACCTTGTCCTTGAAGCGATGGGCGGTGCTGCGGGTCTCTTGCCAACCCTACAGGCGATTCAGTCTGGAAAGGACCTCGCGTTTGTTAACAAAGAGGTGTTGGTGATGTGCGGTTCGCTGATTATAGAGGCGGCTAAAAAAAATAGTGTTCGCCTTTTACCAGTGGACAGCGAAATCAGTGCAATCTTTCAGTGTCTTTCCGACGTTAATAGAGATGATGGTAGTCGTGCCGAAATTCATCGACTGATTCTCACCGGATCCGGTGGTCCCTTCCGTGAAACGCCTTTGGAACATCTTGACTCGGTGACACCGCAACAAGCTTTGAAGCATCCGAACTGGAAGATGGGGGCAAAAGTTACAATTGACTCGGCAACAATGATGAACAAGGGGTTTGAGGTTATCGAGTCGAAATGGTTTTTTGATGTGAAGTTGTCGCAAATCGAGGTTGTGATTCATCCGGAGAGTATTATTCATTCGATGGTTGAATTCATCGATGGCTCGTTGTTGGCGCAGTTGGGTGTGTCGGATATGCGCTTGCCGATCCAATATGCGCTGACATATCCATGTCGTTTGCATGCTTCTGTACCACGTCTTGACCTGTCTCAGATTGGTGCGCTGCACATGGAGCCGGTTGATTCCGAAAAGTTTCCGTGCCTAGAACTCGCTTATAGTGCTGCGAAAGTTGGTGGCACGTTGCCGACTGTCCTGAGCAGTGCTGACGAAGTGGTTGTGCAGGCGTTCCTGAACCGGCAGATCGGATTTATGGACATCCCGAACTACCTTGAAGAAGTGATGACTCGACATGATATAATATTTCATCCAACGCTTGATGATATACTGGCTGCTGATCAGTGGGCAAGATCGGTCGCACACGAATTAATTGAAAGAAAAAGGTGACATTGATGATTCATTCTGCTACTATTATACTCGCTATCCTTGCCCTTGGCTTTCTAATTTTTATTCATGAACTTGGGCATTTCTTTGCGGCAAAACGGTGTGGGATTCGCGTGGAGAAGTTTTCAATTGGTTTTGGTCCGAGACTCTTCGGTTTTCGGCGGGGCGAGACCGACTACTGTATATCCGCTTTGCCATTTGGTGGATTTGTGAAAATGGCGGGGGAAAGCCCTGAGGAACAGAAAGGCGAAGAGGGCGAATTTGCTTCTGCCCCTGTTGGGCATCGCATCTTTGTAGCAATTGCGGGACCCGCCATGAATTTGATACTGGGCGTTATTCTGTTTTCGTTTGTTTATCTCATTGGATTGGACCGTGGAACGATGTGGCTGATGGAGATGCTGATTGGGCGGTCAGATCGGCTTGCCCAAATTGGGTTGGTGGCGGATAATAGTCCTGCGAAGAAAGGCGGCATCAAGCCGGGCGATACTATCGTTTCAATCAATGATCGGAGGATTAAAAATTGGCAGGACTTCAACACTACGATCCTTACCCACCCCGATGAGGAACTGAAAGTTGTTGTTTCGCGCGACGGTCAACCCAAGACCCTCTACGTAACACCGAGAAGTCTTGACAGAAGCGGAATCGGACAGATTCGAGTTTCTGCTCGACAATCAGCGATGGTTGAAAGTATCACTGAGGACAGCGCGGCGGCGAAAGCAGGTATCCAAGAGGAAGATTTTATTGAGAGTATCAATGGACGGAAGATTTATCATGTCCCTGAATTCAACTCAGTTATTTGGGATCCTTCTAACCCCTTTGGATCGGCACATCAGAGATTGTACAAGGAGATTAACGAAAATCAGAACGGAGAGATTTCACTAGGAATTCGGCGCGGTGCAGAATCTTTAACTGTCGGTTTCCCGCTTAACTGGTTGGTCAATGCCGTTGTTGAGGAGGGTAGCGAAGCAGAAAAAGCGGGAATCCAAAGCGGAGACGAGATTGTTTCAATTAATGGGGAATCTATCAAGAATTTCGAGTTATACCCGCGACTGTATGAGTTAACTTCTACAAATCCCGACCGCCCTATTGACATTGGATTGTTCCGCAGCGGTGAACTACTTAACGCAACCCTGACCTTCGCGGTTGGTGACGCTGAGAATCAACTCAACCTCCAGGGTCTACATTGGAAGTCGTCGCTGGATGGACTGGCACTTGCAGTGCCCTCCCTTCCAATTCCGAAGTATAATGTCGTCACGGCTGTGGGTGAAGGTGTCCAGACGAATTGGTTAATTTTGGAGATGGTTGTGAAGGTGCTCAAGCGGCTCGTCACTCGTGAAGTTAAAACGAAACACCTCACTGGACCGATTGGGATTGTCGATGCAACGCGCCGTGTTGTGGAGTTTGGCCTAAGAAGTTTGCTCTTTTTTGTAGGTTTCATCAGCGTTAATCTCGCCATCGTGAATCTATTGCCCATTCCGATCGCAGATGGGGGGCAAATCCTTTTCTTCACCCTTGAGAAGTTGCGTGGCAGACCTTTGAGTATCCGTAAGCAGATGATTATTCAGCAGGTCAGCATTGTCTTGCTAGCGGGGCTGTTTCTGTATATCACTTTCTATGATATCCTGCGTGTCTTTTTTGTTTAATCCCTAAGAATTATTAGATAGATGACAACCCTGAATCTTGCTCAAATCAAACAACATGACTCCGAGGATATGCTTCACCTGCTGTCCAGTTTTGTTGAGCAGTGTAAGCGTGGCTGGGAGATTGGCGAGGCTATCAAGTTGGAGAGTTGTGATAAGCGGATTCCCAACAATATTGTGATTGCTGGGATGGGCGGATCTGGGATTGGTGGAGACCTTGTGAAAGCGGTGGTTGGGGCTCAATTTCCCTGTCCAATTATCGTCCACAGGGGTTATACCCTTCCTGCGTTTGTTACATCTCAGACACTCTTCATCGCTGTCAGTTATTCCGGTAATACCGAAGAAACGCTCCTATCTGTCGAACAGGCATTTTCACAGGGAGCGAATATTCTGGCGGTTACCAGTGGCGGGAAATTGAAGGCGTTTACGGATACCCACAATCTTCCCTGCGTGATGATTCCGGCGGGTCAACCGCCCAGAGCCTCGCTTGGCTATCTACTGATGCCGATCTTATCGGTCCTTGCTCGACTTGGGTTTGTTCCAGACCTCAATTTCCAGACCGATTTGGATGAGACAATTGCCCTGTTAGGGAAGCTAGCAGAAGATTTTCATCCGGAGGCTCTAGAGAGTCAACCCAAGCAGCTTGCACAGGCGTTGTGCGGGAAATTGCCTGTTATCTACGCCCCCCAAGAGCTTGAGGCGATCGCGATGCGATGGAAGGGGCAGATGAATGAGAACGGCAAATCGCTCGCTTATTATAGTGTGTATCCTGAGATGAATCACAATGAGATTGAGGGTTGGAAGTATCCGTCGGGGCTGACCGAGCAATGTTACGTAATCCAACTCCGTGATCCGATAGCTCCGTCCCAGACGCAGCGTCGGATGGACATCACAGCAGAGCTCATTCAACCGCATACCGCTGGCATTACACAGGTGAATTCAGCTGGTCAATCGCTACTTGCCCGTCTGTTATCGTTGGTTGCAATTGGGGATTGGACCAGCTTTTATCTCGCAATTTTGTACGAACAGAATCCAACACCTGTCGAGCGAATCGAAGAACTGAAACGCCGACTGGCGATGTAAAACCTATCTGGAGGCGTAAAACGTAAGGGGTAAAACGTAAGGATTTAACATCTTGCATTTTACGCTTCACGTATCACGTTTCACGTTCTATGTCAGATCAGAATGAAGTTGTCGAAGGATATATAGAAGTTGTCGCAACAGTGAGGGAATACGTGGAAGAACAAATGCAGCTTGGTTTTACAGAATTGTTTGAGGAAGAAGAGGAACCCGAATCGGAATTTGCCGAGTTTGATATAGGGCAGTTGCGCGATGAAGCGATGGGTTGTGAGCGGTGCGAACTGCATCAGGGACGTAACACAGTCGTTTTCGGAACGGGTGATGAAAACGCAGATCTCATGTTTGTCGGTGAAGCCCCCGGCGCGGATGAAGATCAACAGGGCGAGCCTTTCGTCGGACGCGCGGGTCAATTGCTCACCCGGATTGTCGAGGCTATGGAATTGAAGCGTGAAGAGGTTTATATCGCCAACGTGATTAAGTGCCGTCCGCCCGGCAATCGAAATCCGAAACCGATCGAGATTGAAAGCTGTGAGCCTTTCCTGCTCAGACAGATTGAGCTAATCAAGCCGAAAGTGATCTGTGCCCTTGGGACCTTTGCTGCGCAAACGCTACTTAACACCAAGCAGAGTATTTCGTCGTTGCGTGGTAGTTTTCACGACTATCACGGCTGCAAACTGATGGCAACCTACCACCCCGCCTATCTCCTCCGAAACCCACATGGCAAGCGAGATGTCTGGGAGGATATGCAGAAAGTAATGGCGGAACTAAAAACTAGTTAGTACATTGGTTCATTAGTTCACTTGTTCATTAATGGACCAATGAACCTTTCACATTTCACGCCATGGAATACGCTCGCGTCGCTTTTCCACTCCCCCAAGATCTCACCTTCTCTTACGCCATTCCAGTCCGTCTTCAATCCGTAGCACAGCGCGGTAGCCGCGTACTCGCTCCTTTAGGAGAGGGGACACGCGAAGGGGTCATCGTTGATTTAATGGATGAACCTGACCTCCCTGACGACTCAATTGAAATCAAAAATCTCACTGACTGCTTAGATGATACCCCCACATTCTCCGACGAACTGCTTACCCTGACAAAATGGATGTCGAAATACTATCTGTCTTCATGGGGAGAGGCGTTGCGGTGCGCTGCCCCTGCGGCGGTCAGAACCCGTCAAAACCGGCTCGTACATCTGCTTGCAACCGATGAACAGATTGCGGAGATGCGGCAATCGCGTCAGACAGAGATTTTGTCGATACTTAAGGAGGATGATGGGTTATCCATTCATCAGATTGGGCGGCGTCTCGGAATTGAGGTTTCAAAGCTGCGTCCGCCGTTGGCTGCTTTACAGGAGAAGGGGCTTGTCGAACTGCAATCGAACGTCCAGTCCAAAGCGAGACCTCAAACTATCTCGGTTGTTTCACCTGCCAAGCCGGTTTCGGAGATTCAGGAACAGATTTCCCAATTGGGAGCCGGTCGCGCCCCCAAACAGGCGGAGATGCTCCGCCTCCTCCTCGACTGTAACGATGAAACGTTGACGACAACGGATCTGGCTAAACGTGCCAACACATCAGTAACGGGGTTACAATCCCTTGAGGGTAAGGGGTTAATTCGCATAGAGTCCGTCCAAATTGTGCGGAATCCGATGAGTTTGGATCCGGTGCCTTCTACGCAGCCGCTCACGCTGAATCCGGATCAGGCGCCTGCCTTGCAGGTGATTCGAGGGGCGATCGATTCGGGTAAGCAGGAACTGTTCCTCCTGCACGGTGTCACCGGGAGCGGTAAGACGGAGGTTTATATGCAAGCGATGGCTTCCGTCTTAGATCAGGGAAAACAGGTGATAGTGCTTGTTCCCGAAATTTCGCTCACCCCCCAAACGGTCTCTCGTTTTGTCGGACGTTTTGGGAGTCGAGTGGCTGTTCTCCACAGCAATCTGTCAGACGGGGAACGATATGATCAGTGGCAGCAAATTAAAGGCGGAGCGGCGGACATCGTTGTGGGACCCAGATCCGCTATTTTCGCACCCTTTCCGAACCTTGGGCTGATTGTAATTGATGAGGAGCATGAAACGTCATACAAGCAGGACGCTGCACATCCATTCTATAATGCCCGCGACGTTGCGGTGAGGCGATCTGAGTTGGTCGGTTGTCCGTTGATCCTCGGCAGTGCGACGCCATCGTTGGAGAGTTTTTATCATGCACAGCAAGAGGAGTATACCCTCTTGCGACTTCCCTCCCGCGTATCGAATATTGAGATGCCTCCTGTCGAGGTTGTGGATATGCGCGAGGAGTTAAAACGGGGTAACCGGACAATTTTTTCAACATCCCTCCGAACAGCTATTGAGGAACGGCTTTCTAAGGGTGAGCAAATCATCTTGTTCCTGAATCGGCGAGGATTCTCCACTCACGTTTTTTGCAGGACTTGTGGCTACGTTGAACGGTGCGATCACTGCTCGATCTCGCTGACATTCCACTTCCATACCAAACGGATGGGGTGTCGTCACTGTGGCTATGAACGTCCAACGCCCCAAGTTTGCCCAGAATGTGGCAGCGCCTACATCCGCTATTTTGGACTTGGCACCGAGCAGGTTGAGCAGGAGGTGGTCAAGGCATTCCCCAAAGCACGGGTGAAGCGGATGGATTCCGATTCGACGGGGCGCAAGGACGCGCATCAGCAGATTTTGGACGTTTTCAGGAGTGGAGACATTGATATTTTGGTGGGGACGCAGATGATTGCAAAAGGGCTAGACTTTCCGAATGTAACGCTTGTCGGTGTGATCTCTGCGGATACCGCTCTGAATCTGCCGGACTTTCGTGCTGGGGAGCGGGCGTTCAATTTGTTGACGCAGGTCGCGGGGAGATCGGGGCGTAGCGAGGCGGGTGGCGATGTCATCCTTCAGACCTATATGCCGGAACACTACAGTATTCAAGCGGCACAGGGGCATGACTATCTCCGTTTCTATCGTGAGGAGATTGGGTATCGGGAGGCGTTGCTCTATCCGCCGTTGAGTCATGCTGCAACTATCCTGCTTCGTGGGGAGGTTGAGGAGGAGGTGGTCCAGGCCGCCAATCAGCTGCTTGATCAACTTGAAGTTTTTAAAGAAGATCGTTTTCCTACAGTTGAGATTCGGGGTCCCGTCCCCGCACCGCTTGCCAAGATCCGAAATAAGTTTCGGTGGCATTTTCTGTTGCGATCCGAAGATGTGGAGGAGCTGCGCGAACTGATTCAGTGTGTAGTTGCGGCGACTGCCCCCACGAATATTGATCTAATTGTGGATATTGATCCGATCAGTGTGTTGTAGGATTTTTGGTTCATTGATTCATTAGTTCACTAGTGCATTAATAGGAGTTACACACTTCGCCCCGATAAATCAGGTTTTCGCTGTGCCCAACTTGCCAAAATCATGTCCTTTATAGAAAAAATAAAGGCTCATGTGAAAAGATAGTGCAAAGCGTGAAGAAAACGTATTTTTGAGATTTGGAGACTCTGGGTGGTGTTTTTTTTGCGATTTTTTTAACGCGATTTGAAATTTTTAAGGGAACTTGAAACTATTAGTTTCAAACTGCAATTTTTAAATCTTGCGTTGACTTGCCTTTTCTGGTATCTTTTAAGTGCTCATGTTGGGAAGGCATGTAAACCGCAACCGAGTTTTGTTAAAAACTTGGGTTTTTCTTCGTTATTTACACTGTTTTTTTTTATGAGCGAAATAAAAAAGTTTTGACACTTTGTGGCAGATGTTGTAGAATGGACTCGGGTGGGTGCACCGAGCTGCAACTCGACGCACCCATGAAGCAACCCGAGTAGTCCCTCGAATCGCTTCAGTAACGCAGTATAACCTACATCGCCTTTAGTGTCAATCCAAAAAAGGGGCTGCTCAATTGCGGGAGCAGCCCCTTTTTTGGTTGATACCTAGGGTTATGACGGAGATAAAGTCATGTTTAGTTCACGTTGTTTACAAGGGAGCGTTCTTGTTCTAATTGTCGGTGTACTGGTCCTCGGTTTTATGTTGACAGCTGATGTTGTTCAGGAAGCCATAGCATCAGATTCTGACTGTGATGAGGCATGGGATGACTATGGTCGTGCGACGCTATATGCGCATATAGTTTGCGCCGGAAATCCCGGCAGCGATATGTGCGTGGCCGCATGGCTAAGAGTCACATACTATTTTTATAGGGCTATAGTCATCTGTATGAATTAGAGGTACGGCTCGGCGTGGATTTGTATCTCCATGCCGAGCATAACTATCCCCTAGGAGCGTCGAAATTATGATGAACGAGTTGATTAAAAAAGGGATTATCATTTCAGGTATGCTGTTAGTAGGGTTAGGTATCTGTGCATCGACGTGGTTCTTCCTAAGAGAACAGGCGGCACGGACAATTCGTCCGTTTTCTTCCAATGATATTGATTCCACTGACAACCAAACGATGGTGCAATCCTCTGAAACAGACACGATAGCGGATGATGAAAAACCTCTGACGGAAAAGGAACGAGCTATCCAGCGCGCTAAAAGTGCGTTGATGTCTAACTTGAGCGAGATGCAACGCTTAAATCCGTCCATGCAAAAGATTTTTGAAGTCTTGGATTTGCCGGAATTCTTGGACCTGCTTGAAAAGGATTTGACCGAACGGCAGTGGAATGACTTTATGGAATCGCAAGGGTTTGAGGGAGTTCGAAATTACTCTGGGCTCTTGAGTAAGTTTGTTCCCGATGTTGAGTTGGTGGACTATGAGCCAGTGGTACGTCTGAAACTCGCGGAACTGTTTCTCACTGCGGATCCAGTAGACCTTACAGATTCTGTCGCAGCCGCTCGACAACGGAGTAAAGTATACTTGGAATTAGGTAAAGAATTGAGTCAAACAGATATGGCTGCAGCAGCATGGTTCATCGAAACATTCGGTGAGGACCGTGACGCAGCCTTTCGGTCTAATGCCTCCAATGACAGCCCTGCTTTTGTATGGATGACCAACGTTCAGCAAAATGCGGCGCGTATCGTCGCTGACGCAGAAACAATGGGCGTTGATACCCCCGAAATACAGGCATCCGCATCGTCATGGGATTTATCGTCTGTCGTAGAAAGTCCTTCCGTTGATAGTAGCGAAACAGAAGAGTCCACTACACTGGATATATCTCAACGCGCCACAATGACTGATGCAGAAATTATGGCAGAGATCGAAAAGTCCTTGACACCTAATACCTCCGATATAGTGCCCAACGAACGCCCTGAGATGCCGGGCAAAATTCAGAGCAATCTTGAAACAACATTGAAATCGTGGTTTTCATCAGAGCGTTTCGAGCGGGCGCTATCTACGTTAGAGCGGTATGGACCAGAAGAGGGGCTCCGCCGTCTGAGAGAAAGCGACCCAGAGGTTGCCAAGCAGATGGAACAGCACCGAAACAGATCCCGTTCCGAGGACTCCGATAAGTCGGAGGAGGTTTCCAGATGAAAGTGTTTATGATAACGTGGGGGTTATTCTGTGTTTTGGTCATTGTGGGATTGTTCATCGCGTATGCAACAGACCAACTTCCTGGTGTTCCCGTTCCCCAACAGGTTGAGCTGGAAACAGAAGCGGAGTGTTCGCCGTGTGAGGAGAATCTAAAACGTCTAAAAAAAGCAATGGAACAGTGGGAGCGTGAGCGTAAAACCCAAGCCGCTGCCGATACTGCGCCGGAGGCAGAGTAGGAACGGAGGTACAATCCGATGAATCACAGACAGAAGTGTTTCTACACCGCATTGGGCGCGGTGATTATGCTCATTGGGATGGGGGTGGGAGCGATTGTTTCACCACCTCTGATCGCACAACGAGAGGGCGTGCTTGGTGAGATTCAGTGTGCCGGGCTAACGGTGGTTGATATGTCGGGGGAGCCTGCGATTGTCTTACGCGCCGATGAGGCCTTGGGCAATGGGGTTGTCATCCACAATCCGGCGGGGGCACCGGCAGTGCTTTTCGTTGCCGATGAAACAGGAAACAGTATCGCTGTCGCCGGTAAGTCGGGGGAGCCTGCGCTACTGCTGCGCACTAGTGAACTAGCAAATCGTGTCATCGTCCGTAATCCGTCGGGGAATGATGGGGTTCGTCTCTCTGCTGGTAAGGTTGCCAATCGCGTCACTGTCCACAATCCAGAGGAGACAAATGCGGTGCAGTTATACGCCGATGAAGTGACAAATCGTGTCTCCGTCCACAATAAAGTGGGTATGATAAGGTGGGAGACACCGTAAGAGGAGTTAAGCAGATCGCCTTCCTGTGATGTGCCTGATGCTCCGTAAGGGTTGTCCTTCATCCACACAATAAGTGGTATCACGCCTTTTTTAGGGCGGATACCGCTTTTTTTCTGCACCCGGTAGAAAAATGATACAATTGCCCCGCAACCTCGTGATGGGTTGAAAGTAGGTCGAGATTCATATCTCGACGCAGGTACATTTTGGGACATCAACCTACTGAAATGATCTCAAAGGTATTAGGATTGGTTCTATTTGTCAGATGCCATAAAGCCTAAAATTTCACCTTGAGCTGTAACCTCGTTTTATGCTGATAGGGGTTCGTGTCAGATGCGATGATATTCTTGGCGATGAAATATAGCACTTCCACGCTGATATTCTTTTCTAGTGGCAAGACGAATTTCAGTTCATGTCCGTGCGCGTTTGGATTAAATATATCGGCGTTGTTATAGTTCGATATCATCGATTCGCGTTCAACCCAAACATAGTGGTAGAGCACACGCAGTTGACCTAAATAGGATATGGGTCCAGCCCCAACTTCAGCCCAATATGCCTTATCATTGAGATCTGCGAGTAGGTTTTGTGCATAAGAACTGAGAAGCCATAAAGGTACGGAGGCGATCGCAAATTCGTACTTTGCAAGTCCTTCAACCGTCCTGAATTCAGATAGATAAGTAGAAGTTCCCGTGCCCGCGCCAATCCGTGTATTCGTATCCCCGCCGCCTAGCCTGCCCTCTTCAATCGCTTGGGCGATATTGTCTTCGTTCCGATATTCGTAAAGGGTCGTGCCGAAAGATAAGCCTTTGAAATGAAATCCCTCGGCAAACAGTTGTCCCGCAAAAAGATTGGTATCCGATCCACTTTTAATCTCGTCTAGAACGAACTGTCCGAGATTTAACTGTACCCGATCGATGAAACCTACGTCCTTCACCCGTAACTGCTGCGCCGCCCCTTCCAGCTGTACATCGTTGTGAAAGACCAACTCAACACCCTCAAACGGATTCGGGAACTTGCCCATTGTAAGCGTCAGGGACTGGCTTGGCGTGTATCGGAGGAAGAGTCGATCCAGATTGAAACCTTTCTTTGAGAAATAGTTGTCGAGATCGACGTTGCCGGTGGTGGGATCATCTGTCGCACCGGTGACCATTCTGAATCCGAGATTTACCTTTGAATGAACCGGAAAGTTACCGCCCATCCGAAGTCTGATACGATACCGATAGCGGTTCGGCGAACCGTTCCGAAAGATACCTTCTTGGCGGAATCGGGCATCGGCGGAGAAGAATTCACCCCAAAGCTGTTTTGCCAGTTGAGCGGCATCTTTGCCCTCTGGCTCTTTATCTATAGGCGCGTTAGCGGAAGCAACTTGAAGCGAAAGAACGCTAAGAAATACGATAGCACACAAATAGATTCTGGCTTTCTCCATCCTGTTGACTCCTCTGGGACGCTTAATGTGCATTGATTCACTCGGTCCTATTTCCAACCTGACTGCTACTTTCGTTCAATTCCCGTATTGAAACTTGAGTCTGAATCATGGTAGGCTTTTCAGAAATCTTTGAAATAACACACCCACGCGGGCAATCGATTAACCAAGTTGACGAATCTGTGCCCATGCTGAATATGTTTTCTCATTTTGAGGGAGGAGATTCTCATGCAACTTACTACCGTCGAATCCAGCATGATCTACGCAGTAGGTTACGATCCAGATACCCAGACGCTTGAGGTTGTCTTTAACAGGACTGGGGTATACCAGTACTATGATGTCCCCCTAGAGGAGTATGAAGGGTTGATGGAGGCTGAATCAAAGGGGCGTTACATGCTAGACTGCATTATTGATCTATATCCTTGGTCAAAAGTCAAATGATGCTGACAATAATCGGAGATAATTCGATTATAGGATTAGTCTCCGATTGCTGCTTTCATCTTCTCCAATCCGATCCGTGCGACTTCCCGCGGATCCTCTTCCCAATAGCTAGGGTTGAACAGTTCTAAGGAGATTACGCCCTGATAGTCCACCTCCTTTAGGATTGCAATCATGGTTTTTAGATCGAGGATGCCATCGCCGGGGTAGACGCGATCTGCGTCGGTCTGCTCGGCACGCGGTGGTGATGCTGGAGCATCATTGAAATGGAATACGGCGATTTTGTCAGCGGGGATTCCGCGCATGTCGTCGGTTTCGCCGCCTCCGCGAAAGATGTGGAATGGATCGAGAACGATGGTGCTGTCGGGGTGGTCGGCAACCTCCATGACTTTCCCAGCGTGCCTGACCTGATTGATGTGGTCTACGAAGCCCAAAAACTCCATCGCAGGTTTGACGCCAAACTCACGCCCCACTTCAAGGAGTTCTCGGTAGTTTTGTCCGCCCAGTTCTAGGTCAGCGATTCCGCGGGGTGGACTTGCGACGCTATAGGTTGACCCGACGGCGGCGGCTTGCGCCATGCGTCGTTTCGCTTCTTCGAGCGCCTCTTGATGTTCTGTGCCGGTGGTATCTAACCAGCCGTGCAGGGCGATGACAGTTACTACGGGCAGTCCGTAATCGTCGAGGGCGCGTTTAACATCTGCGAGTGAGCCGTGTTGCTCCTCATAGGCGGTGAGATCGTCGTTCCAGAGTTCGATGGCTTCGTAACCTGTTTCACCGGCGATCCGAATCTTGTCCATTAGGCTTGCTGGGCGGATTGTGCTGGTATTTAGTGCGAGCGTAAATTGGCTCATCCGGTTTCTCCCTCCTAGTTTCCGTTTTGTTCGAGTAAGGCGTTGATGAATCGGACATCAATGCGTGCGAGATCAATGACAGTATCTACCGGCTCTCCGCTATATTCGCTGTGGAAACTGACGGGACCATCGAAGTGCATCTCCGTTAAGGTTCTGACCGCTGTTTCCCAATCGACGAAGCCGTGTCCCATTCGGACTACGCGTGTACCGCCCCCCGGTGGTCGCATCATATCCTTAAATGACATTACTGCGAGGTAGTCTTTCACGATGTCGAGTGCCATATCAATCGGCTCTCCGACAATCGATAGGTGGCCGGGATCAGCGAATACCCCGACATGCTGCGGATCGAATCCTTTGACGAGGTTCATCACGGCGGAAGAGTTCAACCCCATCGAAGTGCCCGAATGGTTGTGCAGGCAGGTGCGGACACCGTGTTTCGCGGAGAGGGTTCGGAATCCGTCGAGGGCTTCGCGGATGCGATCTACCAGTGCCCAATACCCGCCATCTTCCTTCGACCAGTGCCAATAGCCTACCTTGAGATTGGCGACGCCTGCCTCTCCACACGCCGCATATACCCGTTGCACGTCGGGGGCTTTCGGATCCAGGAAACTGGTGGGCGTTGTCACAAGCGGGATCGACAATCCTTCATTGGCGAATTGCTTGGCAGCCGCCGGCAGCTGTTTTTCGGCATTTTCGGGATTGACCGGATAGCCGGGACGCACGCACAGATCTGCGCCTTCCACGCCGACCGATTTCAGGGCACTGATGATACCTGCGACATCTAAGCCTTCTAAGTGTTTCGTGAACATGATGTATTTCATCGAGAATGATTCCTTTCTGTCAAGTAGCAGGCATACTCCGTATGCCGTAGTCTCTCAGTCTATAAATGGTAACTTAGATTATCACAAAACCGTCAGAGAGTCAAACACTTGATGGCGGATCAACAAAAAACCTCCCTACGGTTTTGAACCGTGGGAGGTTTTATCGCGGGAGATGTTACCTTAATTGGACACGAGTTTTGGTAGGGAACGCAGATCTGCGTTCCCTACACAGATTGACCTTCATCAATTACAAGTGGTTTTAGCTTAAATTGGCTTCATCGCCCAAAGAAAAGCAAAAGTAGCAGCACAATGGGCAGAACGAGCAAATCGACCAGCCCGGTATGCGGAGTAGGTTCCAACCAAGGTGCTATTTTTTCTTTATAGAATGGTTTGTTTTGAAACAACATCAACGCCACCGCTAAAATTATCAGGATACTCATCAGGACACCCTGTATAATTACACTTACTATATCTCCAGCGATGAAATCCTGATAGGTAGCTACCCCCAAAACAATTAGGAGTAACAGATTTACCCCAAGGGATCTGAGCCGGGGTTGTAATCTTCCGGAAAAAAACACAAAAATTCCGAGTAAGGCAAACAAGATACCCATCCGAATTGCACGTTCTATCTCTCCATCTTCTAATCTTAAATAAACAAATAATCCTCCGAAGATTAAGCAAAACGCAGCTGCAATGTGATGGCGTTTCATTGGTCATTCTCCTTTTTTATCTTCTCAGCCAAGAAATTATTTGTAACGACTTTCATTTTAGATAATACCATCAAACTGTTAGAGGCAGGACTTACGCAGTTGAACGCTCAAAATTCTGTAGTTCGGCGATTCATCGCCGCACCGCACGCCCCCCAACGCCCGATGAATCGGGCAACTACAGTAGAGGCAGGAGCCCGTAAGGAACAACGATCGTTGTTCCCTACTGAAATGCGTAAGTCCTACAAACATTAGGGCGGAGGGCAGCCATTCATAATGAGGGACGATGCAATTACCTGTTGCGGTGGGTGGCGATTAGCAGTCCACCAATCTCACATAGGGGCGAAAGCAATTCCACTTCTCGCTCTGAGTAACCGCCCGGACGGTCACCCAGCGAAGTAGCACCGACCAGATCATCGTCCACGAGGAAGGGCAGTCCGAGGAACGCCTCAAGACCCGCATGACCGAAGGGGAGTCCACCGCTACGTGGGTCGTTAGGCGGATCATTGGTCAGCACTGGACACCGACCGGTCATGATTGCTCCGTTCAGCGTGTCAAGATTATGGAACTGGAGGTCGGTGACGATGTCGTATAAGCCGAAACCGGGTTTGTAGATGTCGGTCACCGCATGTGAGTATAGATACGGTCTGTTTGGTGCGCTATAACGAACCTCTGCGAGGAAACCGAACGGACTTTGGGAGACACGGAGAACCTCCGGTAGTAGGTGGACGAATGCCTTTGTAACTGACTCGTTTGTGGCGTAGACTGTCAGTGCCTGTGCCAGAGCAGAGAGCAACGCTGCCGATGCTTCGTCGTTTTGGCTCGTCACTCGTTCCTGCCAGAACGATTCCAGACGCGATACAGCTTTCTGGAAACAGGGAGCTCCTCGGTCATCAGCAGTGGCGTTGAGGTTCTCGATGAGGTTTTCCCATTCGGTATGAAGAACATCTGAACAATTGCTTGCCATCTTTCAAAATTCCTTTCAAGTGGGATGGGACGATTCTCGGACACAGGCTATGGGTTTGTTTCAACCCATCCCTGATACTCGCTCCACGCATCTTCAGGATTGACGAAGGGTTTGAAAACAACGCGCCCACTAAAGTGATACGGGCTTAGCACTTCACAATCCCTGATTACTAGTGCGAAATCCCATGCCGGATTGTTCAAGCCACCGCCCGTCGGCTGAATGGCGAATCGTAGATTGTCTTTGTGCTTGAACATCATTTCCAGCATCATATTACGCCAGCGTCCATAAAACACCGGTTCAGCATATCTAATTGGGCGTATGTTGTGAAACAATCTACCGTTGGGGTCGGGTTCAGTCGGTAGCAGGGGATCGGTTTCGCTAGCAAAAACGCGTGGGTTGGGCGGGCTTTCTTCCAAAGATGCGATCCATTCCATCGGGGCGTCTTTGTCTCGGCGACCGCGAAAGTAGGTTGTTTTGTTTTCAGGTGCGTGGATATAACTTGCCCAGAATAGCCCCAGCCAATCTCCCTCGAAACCGTTGGAGCGTGCCACAATTGTTGTTTCCCAATCGATGTAACAGGGCGGGACGAGCGTGAAGGTGGTGCTCACGTCAACGCGGTGCGGTTCGGGGACAAAGGTCTCTAAGCGAACTGAGTTATCGGTGAGGCGGGTTAGTCGGCTTGGTGTCGGTGGGCTGCCATTTTTTCCGTCAAGCCAACGCGGTGTCATCGCTGCACCAGTAACGTCGAAAACGAACTCAAAATTGAGGCTGCTGCCCCAGCCGGAACGAAAGATATTTTCCTGCGGTCCTTTTCGGCTGTAGAGTTGACGCACACCGTTATAACCGTTGGACCGTTCAAATGGGAAAGCGGTGGTGTCAAAGGTGCCGTCCCGATGCGATTGACTGAGTGTTTGGAGACGTTTGGGTGGGATGCCGCCGCCGTCGTTGTTGTCCACTACTTCGACAAACAGATCACCGTCCACAAGAAATTCACTTGCCATGGGGTGATTCCTCTATGATTGATGTAAAAAGAGGGTGTAAAGCACGGAAAGAAACCGAGTTTTGAAGAAAAAACTCGGTTTCTGTCGCACGATTCCTTCAGTCGTCGCGCTTCCGACTCAAGAACGCTTTCAGCCCTTCTTGTACTTCCGGCGTTGTGAAACAGGTTGATAATGCTAACGCTTCGTAGGAGATTTCATAGCCGTCTTCTGGCATCGGATTCCGCGTCAACGCAGCTTTGGCGGCTCTTACCGCAACCGGGCTTTTCTGAGCGAGTGACTTGGCGATCTGTTGTACTTCCTTTGCAAGGTTTTCCCTTGGAACGACGCGATTCACCAATCCCAAGTCTTGTGCGGCTTGGGCATCAATCCGTTCACCGAGAAGGACCATCTCTTTCGCTTTTGACTCACCGATGACGTTCAGCAGTCGATGGGTGCCACCCCACCCCGGAAACCATCCGTGCGTTATCTCTGGCAGTCCGAAACTTGAATCCTCTGACGCGATCCGCAGGTCACATGCCAGTGCGAATTCAAGTCCACCGCCGACTGCGTAGCCGTGGACTGCCGCAATCACTGGGACCGGAAGGTTGGCGAGCCGACTGAGGACGCGATTCCCATCGTTGACCCACCTGCGGATGTCAGGGGGAGCAAAGGTCGCAATATGGTTGAGATCCGCTCCGACACAGAAGGCACGCTCGCCGCTTCCCTCTAGCACGACGACGCGCACCGATTCGTCTTGATGCAAACGGTTTACCTCCGCATCAAGCATATCCAGCATTGCGCGGTCAACGGCGTTGAGTTTTTCGGGGCGATTCAGTCGGATTGTGGTTATCGCTTCCGTTTGACGGACGAGGATCTTCCCATCTGTTTCAGCCATCTATACTTTCCCCGCTTCATTTTGCACCTGTTGTGCTGCTTCTAAAAGTGCGCTCGCCAAAAATTGTGGATTGACTTCAGTTTTTCCGCGAAACGTCCTGACCTTCTCGCCGCGGATCTTCAACACAGCAAGTTCTTTGCCCCCCAAGTGGATTCCGACCTCAGCGTTTCGGGTTTCGCCCGGTCCGTTCACCTCACACCCCATGACGGCGACAGGGATCTTGATATTGTGCTTTTCCAGCAATTCTTCAGCGACGGCGACGATACCTTCATAATCCGCCTCTGCATCGCCACGTCCGCAGAATGGGCAGGAAACAACGTCAAGGAGGTTATCCGCCAAACCGAGTGTACGGAGCAGCTCCTTCGCCGTCAGCACCTCCTCTGCCGGATCACCGGTGATTGAGATGCGAATGGTGTCACCGATGCCCTCCATCAACAGCGTGCCGATGCCAATGGTGGATTTGACATGCGCTCTACGCGGTGTTCCCGCTTCTGTTACGCCGAGATGGAGTGGATAGCGGACTTTGGCGGAGAGCAGCCGATTCGCCTCGATCATCCGTAATGGATCGCTGGATTTGACGGAGATGATAACGTCGGTAAAGTTGTGATCTTCGCAGATATGGACGTGTCGCATCGCACTTTCAACGAGGGCTTCGGCTGTGGGTGAAGGGTATTTGTCCAACAGATCTTTTTCGAGCGATCCTTCGTTGACGCCGATACGGATCGGGATGTGTGCAGCTTTGGCGGCGGAGAGGACTTGTGCGATCCGTTTTTCAACGCCGATGTTGCCGGGGTTGATTCGGACTTTCGCAACGCCGGCGTCGACGGCTGCGAGCGCGTACCGATAATTGAAATGGATGTCTGCGACAATCGGCACGGGGGCGCGTTTGACCAGTTCGGGCAGTGCTTTCGCATCGCTCTCTTCGGGGACGGCAACACGCACAATCTGTGCCCCGGCTTCCACACACCGTTCGGTTTGGCGCAGTGTCGCGTCAATATCGTGGGTCAGTGTGGTGGTCATCGTTTGGATCGAAATTGGGTTGCCGTCCCCGATTAGTATGTTTCCAACCTCCACTTGTTGCGTCGGTTTTCGATTGTTGATTTGTAATAGATCTTTCATGATTTTCCTTCTTTTATCAAAGGGGATCTCCTGAAGCGGCTTTTTCCAGATCGTCCACAAACTGCTCTACCAGATCTAGACGGTGCTGAAATTCTTCGTCAACATCATCTATGGGATAATCGCCATCATAGCCGTAGCTGATGTGAAGGGTGTCAATAATTTCCCTAAATCGCTCCGAGAAGGGTTGAGGCAGTGCACGGCGCAATTGGCCCCATCTCGTTTGTTCGCTGCCGAGATAAGCCATAGCAGCATTACGGGCTACATCAAACAGTTTGTTAAAAGCGTCTTTATAGGCATCATCTTTGATATACGGATCTTGGGCATTTTGAGCACTTGAAAGATGTTCGTCGGCAATGCAGAAAATCTTTCGCACCCGTTCAAAAGGAAGCACAGGGGTTTCCCTCACCTCCTCTAGTGTTTGTCCATCGCCTGCGAGAACTTGCCCGACAGCTTTGATGCCCCAAGCGATGCGGTCACCGATTCTCTCCCCCGGCTGTCGTGCTATCACATCTACATTTATCGGGAAGTCTGCCACTGCATCGAGATAAACGTCATAATCCTTCCGCTTGGTTGTCGTAACGACCAAGTCGATGTCCCGCGCCAGGGAGGGAGCGTAGACGAAGGATCCGAACATCACGATGTCGCGAATATCAGTATCTGCGGCGCGTAGGGTTTCGCAGAGGTCCTCAAGTTCTTGTTTGGTGATGTGAGCCATTTAGTACCTCACTATTAACCGATGGTGCTAGTTCGCAACTGTTGATACGCTCTCCGGTCAAGGACAGGGTGTGAAACGTGATGCGTGCAACGTGAAATGAACCAATAAGCTAATGAACTCAATATCCTCATCAACTCACGCCAAAGGTTATTATAGTGAATCCTAAAAATAAATAGACACCTTCGCTCCCCGTATTGGGTAGGTGCTGTTTCCAACTGCGCCTATGCGGTGCGGTTAGAAACCGCACCTACCGGGCCTGGGGGAAAATATAGAATTACCGAATTATTTTCTGAAACCTCATACAAAAACTCGGTTTCTATTTATGTTTCGCGCTTTCTTTTGACATTAACCAAAGTTAGCAAGCACGTCTTGGAATGTCTCAAAAATTCGATCCGCCTCAGCAGCTGTCAGGATCAGGGGTGGCGCGAGGAAGATGATATTCTCTGGTTCGTCCACAGTCTGTCCGATTCGTCCGACGATGATGCCTTTCTTGAGGATTTCCGCGCAAATCGCTTTCGTCGTGGCGGTGTCGAGTTGTGTCCCGTCGCTATCCGCAACTAGCTCAACACCGATCATCAGTCCCTTCCCTCTAACATCTCCGACGATCGGGAGGCTTTCTAGCGTCTTCAGATTTTTGAGGAGGTAGCCTCCGACCCGCTCGGCGTTTTCTGCCAGTCGTTCCTCTGTGAGGATCTCCAAGTTTGCTAGACCTGCTGCACACGCGACGGGATGTCCGCCGTAGGTACAGACCTGTGCGAACTCGCGGTTTTCTTCCGGCTCACCGAGAAATTCTGCAAAAACAGCATCGTTTGCCACACATGCTCCCATCGGAATGTAGCCGCTTGTTAGCCCTTTGGCGAGGGTGATGATGTCTGGTTCGACATCCCAATGTTCGCAGCCAAAGAGTCTCCCTGTCCTACCGAAGCCGGTGATTACTTCGTCGGCGATCAGCAAGAGACCGTATTTATCGCAAATCTCTCTGACTCTTGGGAGATAGGTGTCTGGCGGCACAAGCACCCCACCTCCACCGATGATTGGCTCGGCGATTACAGCGATAACTGTCTCTACCCCTTCCCACTGAACCACCTTCTCGATTTCGTCCGCACAGGCGATGCCAAAATCATCTTCGCTGCAACCCTGACCATAACGATAGGTGTAGGGCGGGTGGACGTGGTGGAAGCCGGGTACAAGTGGTTCAAACGCTTTGCGACGACGGGTCTGCCCGGTAGCGGACATTGCCCCATAAGTGAAGCCGTGATACCCACGATAGCGGCTGATGATCTTGTAGCGATTGTCGCCGGGATACTTCTGCCGACCGTATTGTCTCGCCATTTTTATAGCGGTTTCGTTGGCTTCTGAGCCGCTGTTGCAGAAGTAGACGTGATTTAGATTACCGGGCAGAAGGCTCGTTAGTTTTTCAGATAGGAGGGTGGCGGGAATGTTAATCTGTGCGTGTGGATAGTACGGCAACTTCTGGATCTGTTCGTAGACGGCATCGGCGATTTCCTGCCGTCCGTAGCCGACGTTGACATTCCAGAGTGCCGAATAGGCGTCTAAGTATTCGTTTCCGTCCGCGTCAATAATTGTTGTTCCGTTGGCACTTTCAAAAACGAGAAGATCCGACTGATCCAAGAGCTGATGTTGGAAGAGCGGATGCCACGCGTGTGCCTGATCAATTTTGCGGTAATCTTGTGTCGATAAGTCTTTTGGGGCGTTTGCCATCATTGTTTGATATTCTCCGGCTAATTATGTCGGGAGACTTAGCGGGTCTTCCTGACGGTGAAATGTATTGGTTTATTGGTTCATTGGTTCATTGGTGCAATGGTTACGGCATACGGAGCCCCGATAAAATCGGGATTCAGAGCAATATGCCTACTACCTTAAATCAGTGCGAGGGCTTTTGTCATACCTGCGGTCCAACCGCCATCTACGGTGTAAGCGGCTCCGGTGACGAACCGGGACGCATCGCTGGCGAGGAACAGAGCTACCTCCGCTACGTCGTCGGGTTGACCGATGCGTCCCATTGGAGCGATGGTGCCTGCGAACTCACGACCTTCGGGGTTTTCCTCCAAAAAGGGTTGTGACATCGCCGTTTCAATCCAGCCGGGACAGATGCAGTTGACGCGTACCCCTTCGGGCCCGTGGTCGATTGCCATGGCGCGCGTGAGTTGTAGGACAGCACCTTTGGTGGCGCAGTAGCCGGCGATGTCAGACTCGGCATAGAAACTGTTTACTGATGCTGTGATGATAAACGAACCGCCGCCGCTTTGACGCATGGCAGGGATGCCGTATTTTCCACAGAGAAACGCCCCTTTAACGTTGGCGTCAAAGAGTGCATCCCAATCCTCTTCGGGCAGATCCACGACCGAACCGTCCCGCATGATGGCGGCGTTGCTGAAGATGACATCAAGCTGACCAAAATGTGAGACCGTTTCTGAGATAAATCGCTCTACCTGATCTCCTTTACTGACATCGACCTTTTGTGCTATAACTGCATTGGGATAATCCGCGCTTGCAATATGGGCTGTTTCCTCGGCACCTTCTCCCTGAATGTCGGCAGCCACAACCTTTGCCCCTTCACCCACGAATCGGAGGACTGTAGCGCGACCGATGCCTCCCGCCGCTCCGGTAATGATTGCTGTTTTGCCTTTAAGTTGCATTGCTTAACCTTTGGTGCTAGTTTAGTGAGAAAGTTTTTTCCACATTGTTCAAGTTGAAAATCCCGATTTATCGGGGAGTTCATTGGTTCATTAGTCGGTTGGTTGATTCATTCTTCTTACGTTCCCCCCTTCGGATATACATGTCGAAAATACCCGGAATGTTGCATAAGGTGCTAGGCTCAATGAGCCAAGAATTGATGGATAACCCGCCAGGTATTTGGGGCTTTAGGGTATTTGTTGATCTGTGTGCTATACACATGTCGCCCCTCTGGGGCTAAATGACCTGCTAAACGAATGATTTTCACGTTTCACGCATTACGTTTCACGTTATCAACAACTGCACATTCACACCATCGGTTAGTCTATACCCAGTAAGTTTGCCAAGTGCCTGCGATGCCCGGTGCGGTTGGAAATCGCACCTACCGGGTACAGAAGAACCGGTCTATACCGAATAGGTTTGCCATGTGCCCAGACAGCCGTGTCCTCGACGGACGTGCAACACCTGCTTTGCCGGTTCGGCGATGTAGCCGGAGATTGAGTGCATATTCTTTTCCCCGTGCCGACAGATACCGCCCGGATCGCCGTCGTGGTCTGCAAGAATACGCTTCAGGGTTTCGACGGTAATCTGCCCCCAATTTTCTTTAATTAGCTGGCGGATGCGATCGAGTCGAGGGCAGGAGTCGGGCAGGGAGTGGGTTTCGTAATTGGCAAACGGGGCGCTCAGGTAATGATTGGTGTGGAGTCTACAGTCTGAATGCTCATCATTGAAGGGGGCAATCCCTTCAGGGCGGACCTCCACATCGCCGATTCTGCCTTCGCCATCGCAGATTACTGCGTTTGCCGCCGAACAGGTACGGTGCTTTTTCAGGAGTTTAAGGCATTCTTCGAGGTTTGGCTGTTCCAGCATGACGCGCTTGAGGGGGTAGTGGGGAATACCCAAAGACCACTGGAAATCGTAGAGGGCGTTGGCGAAGTGGGCTAGACCGTACTGGTTCATGCCCGAATAGCCAAGCTGTCCAGCAAAGGTAAATATCAAGGCTCTGGGGCGTCCGTCGGTTGGCTTGACGTGGAGCAGGATTGCCACATCTGCGTATTCCGTCTCCAGATCTTGGTTTTGGCCTGCCAAGGGTAAACCGTCAGCGGTGGCGGAACCGGTGAGCGTGAACGCTGTACATCCCCCTTCGTGTACACGGGCGGCTTCGGCACGTGCCTGACACAGCACCGCCTCTTCAAAACTGATGCCCGCTCCGTCGGCAAGTCCTCGAACCTCCTCTACGAAGGCGGGACTGAGTTTCTGCATCATGGGCAGAAAAACCATTGCGTTCTGACACAGTAGATCCCTAGATTTGCCTGTCAATCTCTCAATCCATAACAGGTATTTTTGGATGAGATCTGCGGCTTGGGCACCGTGCTGATAGCCCATCTGATAGGCGTCGCCGGATACGTCGATTAGGGGAAATGTATGTTCCGTCATGTCCTCTCCTCTGAAAATGGGCGGATTGGCGAATGGTAGAATCTGTCAAAAGGATAACCGATTTTGGAATTGAGGGCAAGGAATTTTCTATCGACTTTGCATCTTGATAGAGGATTGGTTGATCCAAAAAGAAAGTGCAAAGCACGAAGAGAAACCGAGTTTTTTCTTGAAAACTTGGTTTCTTTACACTAAATCTTACACATGGGCGAAAAGATTTTCGGAAATCATCAATACGGCAACATGCCTCCGGACACATTGAGAGCTTGTGCGGTGATGTAGTTTGAGTCCTCTGAGGCTAAAAAGGCGATTAGGTTGGCGACATCTTCCGGTTGCTGGATACGTCCAACGGGAATGCCGGCGGCGGCTCGCGCCTTCACTGAGCCGACCGGTGCACCCTCGATTCGTGCAACTTCACGATCAATTAGCTCCCACATTGATGTGTCCACAATGCCGGGGCAAACACAATTGACCAAAATCTTGTGTGAGGACAGTTCCAGCCCAAATTGCTTGGTAAGTGCGACCACGGCGTGTTTGGTAGCAGCATAGGCACCGAGCGGTGTGCTTCTGCCGGGCGCGACCTTGCCTGCGCCGGAAGCGTTGTTGATGATGCGCCCTCCGTCCCCCTGATCTATCATTTGGCGTGCGGCTGCTTGTGAACAGAGCAGCACGCCTTTTGCGTTCACGTTCATCAGCGCGTCCCATGCAGCCTCGTCGGTGTCCATCAGCGATGCGATGATTGCGATACCCGCGTTATTGACTAGAATGTCCAACCTGCCAAACCGTTCAACTGTCTCGGACACCATTCGCTCGGTATCGGCTTTGTTTGTCACGTCCACTGTGAGGGGGTGGGCGGTTCCGGCGGCTGACTCAATTTCTTGGGCAACCGCTTTCGCGTTTGCTTCATTGATGTCGGCAACGGTAACACTCGCGCCTTCGTGAGCTAGTCGTAAGGCGGTCGCTCTGCCAATACCGCGTCCGGCACCTGTTACAATTGCTACCTGTCCATCGAGTTCGTACCTTGGCACTTTTTACCTCCTGATATAGTATTTCATTTTGTGGGATATAGTTTGTAGGTCGAGTTTCCATACTCGACAATTACTAGAAGGGCTGCTGTGCTAGTGATGTTTTTTCTATCTATTATGTATCGACTCAATGTGACACACATGTCACCCCGATAGGGTTTTGGGGTGTGGTGATTCACTCTTACCATACACATTGCGCTTCTCCCCGATAAATCGGGATTCAAAACTGGAGCGCAGGGATTGAACGTATTGCCCTTCTATAGACATATGGCTCCTCTGGAGCGAAGGGTAGAGTCCTTCAGTTTTTGACAAAAGATCGATGGATTTTCAATGCCTAGCAACTTGGGTGATAGTAACATGGTGGCGTTGATTGGCGCAAGAAATTCAAGGAGTCGAACTCAGATCGAAGCCTCAAGTCTAGTTCACATGACCTTGATGCGATCGGCACCGGTTCACTCCATAACCACACGGGCAAGATAGATTGAGGTTGGAGCGTATTTGCCCGGTAGCGGTCCCGGCCCCATCAGGAGGTTGGCGTCGATTGTTTCGGAACATGAGTAGTAGACGACTAACAGATTTCCGTCATCCATAACCTCAATCCCGGGATATGCACTGTCCCCCCAACTTGGCAATGTGGTGCCTTCCGTCAGTTTGCCTGTATGTTCGTCGAGCATCCACAAGCGGGTGGGGCCATACGCATCAAAGGCGGTGTCGGGCGCAAATTGAGCAGGCCTCTCGGATCCTGGGACTAGGCCACGACCGGCTACCACCCACTGATCACCCACGCGGCGGACTGCGGGGGAGTTCAGTGGTGCGCTCAACGTTAATCTGCGCCAGTCTGTGTATGGTGGATGACCTACGTATGCCATGGCGGGTCGATCCACACTCAAGGAGGCACCCGTTCGGCTGACTGCCAACAGTTTGCCGTCCGTCGTGAAGTCGAAATCGGGTTCGTCGTTATCGTCAACGCCGATTTCGCTGACGTGCGACCATTGGAGACCATCTTCAGAAGCGAATAAAGATGCGCTTTCAAACATTTCAATTGAATCGGCAACTGGTATCATGCGTTCCAGTTCTGAGCTGATACCCCATGATTGACCGTGGCATCGGAAACCGATGACATAGTGAAGTCCGTCGAAGGTGTGTGGTCGCCAGACACGCCAGCTTGGATCGAACAACGGTTGGGGTTGGGAGAAGGTATGACCGTTTTCCGTAAATGTGAGCGCTGTCCGATACGACACCTCGTGATGACTTATCCAATGCTCGAAGCTTTGCTCGGAACCGTTGAGTTCCAGCCATCGGTTCTTGAGGTGATCCTTCTGTTCGTCCGATATGTTGGTTGCGCCGGGCGCATAGTAGTAGTACATCACGATTAATCGATCATCGGTTGGTAGCAGTTTCGGGCAAAGTGCACCGCGTGTGGCATCGATGGATATCGTCCCTTCCATTGAGGGACGCTCGATTACCTTTTCCCACCGCTCACCATCGGCAGAAGATAGGAGGCAGATGGAGTGACCATTTGCGTGGCCCACCCCGCCGGAGTTGAACGCAACGTAATATTTATTCCGCCATCGACAAATGTCGGGCCAGGCGTTATGTTTGCCATCGGCATAGATTTCTTGGACACTTATCCATCTCATAAGTGATCATCCTTAGCTGAGATTTGTGTGTTGTTTGTTGGGCAGCTAATTGAGGGGTGCTCATAATTATTGCCCTGATGCTGCATCGGGATTCAGAGCAACTCCGATAGATCGGGATAGATGGGCAACTAAAGTCGCCACAGATAAGCAACAAACGATTATGGCTTGCGCCGTTGCGAACTTTCCAATCTAGTCGAAACCTACACCTCCGTTTCAAT
This sequence comes from Candidatus Poribacteria bacterium, assembly GCA_965208425.1. GTDB lineage: Bacteria > Poribacteria > WGA-4E > WGA-4E > PCPOR2b > PCPOR2b. The sequence goes on from OZ242335.1 coordinate 3,809,069, forward strand.
GTCTCACCGACACGATTCGGCAATTTGGCAGGGCACTGACAGGTCAAAAAAAAAAAATTCAACCACGCATCGGGGTGCTATCATTGGTGGATACCCCCCTGAACCCCGATAGGGCCTAGCTTCAGAGCATTTGTAGATTTTTAACACGTAAAAGAAGATGCGCCCAAACGGCTTTTTGACCTGACAAATACGCACTGTTTTTGAACCGTTTTTCACTCAAATTGAATGTAATTGCACCAAATGTCAGGGATTTGTCAGGGCACTGACAGGTCAAAACTCTGAAGTGCGCAGGTCCTGATAGTTATGTTCGGTGCATTTGAATGGGTTCATCGCCCTTATTATAACCCATTTTTTCACCATAAAGGTAAGTTATCATACATTTTCTTTTTCAGAGGCTATGAAAAATGGTCTGTTGCTGCTGGATTGGTGCCAACTGTAGGAGGGACGGTCATCTAACAGGGTTGGAGGTTGGCTTGACGATGTTTTTTGTTGTGTGAATATTATCTACACAACGAAACAATTGTGTGGTAAAATCTATAACGATCATAACCTTGGATTTTCTCCCACTAATCGAAATTACCTGATACCGTTATTCTGATGCGGTTCTGTTTATGAGCACTCCTCAACGAATCAACGCTGTTATGGTCACGAGGAAACACATCTTAAAAAAGTATTTGGGCAAAAATTCGGGGTCTGTTACATAATTTCTTAACATGAACCTTTACGTCATACACGAATGCGACGTGCTTTCGTCAACACCGGAAAGTAACCGTTCACCCCATTGGCTCAAGAGGTATTAGGGATGAACATTCATGACAGCGGATATAAGAAACTATTCTCAAATCGGACCATATTTCGACAACTCCTCGAAACCTTCGTCAACCAAGAGTGGGTCCATTCTCTCGACTTCGATACCTGTGAACCCCTTGACAAATCCTTTATCTCCGAACACTATAAAGAGACCGAGAGTGATTTAATCTACAAAGTCCAGTTCCACGACCACGAAGTCTATATCTACATCCTGATTGAGTTTCAATCTACTGTAGATCCGTTCATGGCGTTACGGGTGCTGAACTACATCACCAACTTTTACATGGATTTTCTCGTCAATAACAGCGGTGTTAAAAAACTGCCGGCAGTCTTTCCAATCGTGCTCTACAATGGAAGCGTACCTTGGACGGCACCGGTTAATCTTTCGGCGTTAATTGAGCAGAACCCTCCACTAGGTACATTTGGATTAGATTTTCAGTATTTTCTGATTGCTGAGAACCGATACAGTCAGGAGGCGTTGTTAAACATCCGCAACATCGTATCGACGTTGTTTCTGGCAGAATCCCATTACGATTTAGATGTGTTAGAGGTAGAGCTGCTGAATCTGTTTTCGTCGGAGGTTGACAAAGAGGCAGTCAGTCTGTTCTTAAACTGGTTTAGGCAGTTAGCTTTTCACGGACGAATTGAATCTGACGATTATGAATCATTGGAGTCCATTTATCGGACCGAAGAGGAGGTGAAGACGATGTTAGTCACGGCGTTAGAGAGAGAGAGAGAGCGGTTTTTTCAAAACGGTCTGCGTGAGGGCAAGCAGGAAGGCAGAATTGAAGAGAAAATTGAAACTGCGAAGGCAATGCTTGCCAAGGGAATGGAGATGAAACTCATCTCTGAAATCACGAATCTTCCAGAAGCACAACTCTTACAGTTGAAAGAAGAGCTTGCTTTAATGGAGAGGTGAAGACAATGTTAATCACTGCGTCCCATGTTGTTTTTGATCGTGAAGCAGCAACAAAATCCTGTACATCATATCAGGAAGCATTGTCTACTGTACCCATATGAGCACTTCTCAATGAATCGACGCTGTTATGATAACGAGGAAACACATCTTAAAAAAGTAGAGGAATACAATGGGACAAAAAATACGCCATATCCTCGGTCTTTCTGGTGGCAAAGATAGTTCGGCGCTCGCGATTTACATGCGGGACAGGGTGCCGGAGATGGAGTACGCTTTCTGTGATACGGGAAAGGAATTGCCGGAGACGTATGAATTTCTCGATCGGTTGGAAGCCTTTTTAGGGAAAAAAATTGAACGGTTAAACGCCGAGCGCGAATTTGACCATTGGCTTTCGGTTTTCGGTGGATTGTTGCCTTCGTCGCAGGTACGATGGTGCACACGCCTCCTCAAAATCAAGCCCTTTGAAGATTTTGTCGGTGAGGATAAGGCTTACAACTATATCGCTATCCGCGCCGATGAGGACCGCGTTGGCTATAAGCCCCTGAAGAACGTTGACGCACGAAATATTGAACCCAAGTATCCTTTCAAAGAGGATGGCATCACCGAGCGGGATGTCTATCGGATTTTGGAGGAGAGCGGGCTCGGGTTACCGGAGTATTACGAGTGGCGAACACGCTCCGGGTGCTACTTCTGTTTCTACCAGCGCAAAGCGGAGTGGATTGGACTGAAGAAGAACCACCCCGACCTTTTTGAACTCGCTAAGGATTACGAGAAAATTAATAAAGAGACGGGCGAGCGGTATACTTGGAGTCAAAGCGAAAGTTTAGAGGAACTTTCCGACCCTGAGCGGGTGCAGCAGATTGAGGAAAATTATGCGAAGGCAATGGCACGGGAAAAGGACGCTCAACCGAATCGTCCATTAGTTGAAATTTTCGGTGATGTGCTGGATGACGAGGATGATGAGGAACCGTGTCTGATTTGTGATTTGTGATATTTCTATAACACTCGGATTATTATTGAAACGACCAAGCACTTTGTTGTCGATGTAACGCAAGTAAATGTACGACATAATTCAAATTTCAAACCATCAATTTTAGGGAGTTTGATTTATGAATTGGCACAATCAATCACAAATAAGCATGAAACAGCTTTTTAAAGAGTTATACTTTGCCCAGACCGAAGATGATGTTGATAAAGTAATCAACAATCACCCCGATATTTTCAAACAGGAAAATTGGTTCCCCCTCGGTGGCAACGAAAACAATTTCGGGGTTATCGAAAATCAACAGTCAAGTCCTATTGCTGCGTTGATAGAAAAAATTACAAACTCGATCGATGCTATCTTGATGAAGAAATGCTTGGAAGTAGGAATTAATCCCAAATCTGGACAAGCCCCCAAATCCATGGAAGAAGCCAGAGCAAAGTTTTTTGCCAATCACGGAGACTGGGATTTGCCTAGCAAAAGAAAAGAGCAATCAGAAAGCATCCAAATCATCGCTGATGGACCAAGGTTAAATCCTTCTCTGACTATTTATGACGATGGTGAAGGACAACACCCTGAAAAATTTGAGCGTACTTTTCTGTCATTATTAGAGGGCAATAAAACTGAAATTCACTTTGTACAAGGCAAATACAACATGGGTGGGAGCGGCGCAGTTGTGTTCTGCGGTAAAAAGCGTTACCAGTTAATCGGCTCAAAGAAATACGATAACACAGGTAAGTTTGGATTCACGTTAATTAGAGAACACTCACTGAACAAAGAGGAAGAAAAGATCAAAAAGAGTACATGGTACGAATACCTGAAGGTTGATAAAGAAATTCCAGCTTTTCATGCCGAGCAACAGAATTTGGAATTGTATAATACAGCGTTCACGACAGGTACAATTATTAAACTATACTCTTATGATTTGCCATCGGGGAGCCGTTCCGTTATCTCTAGGGATCTGAATCAAAGCATCAATGAATATCTGTTTGAACCTGTTTTGCCCGTGATTACGGTTGATAAAAAAGAACGCTATCCTGACGATCGCAATTTGGAAAGGGATTTATACGGATTAAAACGGAGATTAGAACAGGATGACAGCAGATATGTAGAAACCTATTTTTCTGAAGATTTTGACAACGCGTCTTTTGGAAGAATGAAAGTAACATGCTATGTTTTCAAAACGAAAAGGGTGAATAGATCTGTAAAAGAAACTAAGACAACAATTCGCAGCGAGTTTTTCAAAAATAACATGTCTGTGCTATTTTCGATTAATGGGCAGGTGCACGGGCATTATACATCTGAATTCATAACCCGTTCTCTGAAGTTGAATCTACTCAAAGAACATCTCCTCATTCATGTTGATTGTACGAATATGAAATATAATTTCCGTAAAGAGCTATTCATGGCTTCCCGGGACCGATTAAAAGATGGCGAAGAAACAAGGTATTTGAGACAATTTCTGGCTGAAAAACTTGGGGATAAAAATGGTCGTTTGGCTGAAATTCAAAAACGTCGGAAAGAGTCCATAGCAGTAGAAAGTGAAGATGCGAAAGATTTACTAAAATCCTTGGCACAAAATCTACCAATGGATAGCGACTTGATGAAGTTGTTATCCCAAACCCTACAATTAAATCAACAAACTAGCCATAACCCTCAAAAAAAGAAGCGTCCAAAGGCAAAGAAAAAACGAAACGATACCCAACCCTTTAATCCTCAAAGATTTCCATCATTTTTTAAGCGACGCGTGCAGGGTTCTGCTGAAAAAGCAGTGACAATACCGATTGATGGCGAAAAAACCATTTATTTTACTACGAACGTGGAAGATCACTATTTTGATCGCATTGAAGAACCGGGAGAATTGAAAATTGCTCTTCTTGATTTCAAAACGAATGAAACACAAGGCGGCAATGCGCCAGGACAAATTGACCAAATTGAAAAAGTATTCAATGTACGTAAAAGTAGCCCGCAAGAAGGCACGATCAAGCTTCATCTAGATCCGAAAGAAGCCTTACGTGTCGGAGATAGAGCGAAGATCAAAGCAAGCCTGAGTGACCCAAGTGGAGAATTTCATCCGGAAATCTTTTGGGTAAAGATCAGTGATCCTAAAGCTCCTAAGCCACCTTCAACGAAAAAAGAAGAAACAGAAAATCCGGACTTGGGATTACCTGAATTTATATTAACTCATCAAGAGCAAAGGAATAATGGCGTAACTTGGAAGCAGGTTGAAGATGCGACATCTAAAACAATAAACCATTCCACCGTAATGTATCCCATGATTGATGGCGAACAGTTAGAAAAAATTTATATCAATATGGATAGCACCGTATTTATGAATTTCAAGCCTAAAAATCCAAATGAAGAACAACTAGAGTTAGCTAACCGGAAATATATTGCTTCGGTGTATTTCCACACGCTGTTTCTCTACACCATCACTAAAAATCTTAAATATAAGTTCATGCAGCAAACCGATACCGGCGATTCCGAGGTCGAACTAGACGACTATCTTAAGGATTTATTTGAAAGCCATTACGCGGAATTCATCCTGAACTTTGGTACAGATGCGTTCATGCAATCATTTGAAGATTAACTTCTTAAATGACCGAGAAATTTAATGCCATTTAACGATTTGACTTATAAATATATGGAACTAAGTCCCTATGAGCGCGATTTTATCCTATCGCCTCAACAATGGATGACGTACTCTCTCCCCGATTCTTTCAATTGGGAAATTCACCCTTTTCAGCGGGATCAGTTAGAAAAAATACCTAGTAAACCGGGGATTTACAGTTTTGTAATTCAGCCTGGAATTGCCGCTCATCCTCACTGTTCTTACTTGATGTATGTTGGGAAGACAGAAGAGACTCTTCGGGAACGTTTCAGGAAGTATTTTTACGAAAAAAAAGATGTCGAAGCCGGCAGACCGAAGCTCGTGATTATGTTTGACCTATACCAAGGGTATGTGCACTTCTGTTGTACAGTAGTTACGGACACCAATCGGATAAAAAAGATTGAGGATGCACTCCTCAATGCGTTTATACCACCTTGTAATGACGAATATCCTGCGGAAATTCGCCGTCCAGTGAAAGCCTTCCAATGAAAGACTCCAAAGAACTTATCATCCCAGCCCTTAGGGCGCACATGGGCGATTGGATCTATTATGTGACATTCCTACGGATGGACCAGATCGCAGATCAAATTCACATCGCTCAGGAAATTCATTCAAGCAACATGCTCAAGGATATGATTCAGCGTCAGATTACCAACAGAGCTGGTCAAATAGCTGAATATTTGTTAAACCAGCCGCAGCGCTTCTTCAATGCTCTCATTGTTGGGGTTTATGGGGGATCGCCAGATTGGTATGAATTGGCAATTGGCACAAACCCACACTCTGATGCCCCTGTTCTTCCCCTGGAGTTGGAAGGTGTACTTGGAGTTCTACGGCTTGATGGAACACAAACCTTTTTTGCAATTGATGGGCAGCATCGCGTTGAAGGGATTAAACAAGCTCTTGAGAAAAGTGAGAACTTAAAAACAGATGAGGTGAGTGTTATCTTTGTTGCTCACCAGAATGAACCAAAGGGTATGGAACGCACTCGCCGTCTTTTTACAACGCTTAATCGATATGCCAAGCCAGTAAAGAAAAGTGAAATTATCGCTCTTGATGAAGATGACATTATTGCCATTGTAACACGGGAACTCGTGGAAAAATATCCTTTATTTTGCGAGAAATTGCTATTCAGCACCGGAGTAGCACCTCATATTGATTTGGAGAAACATCAAATTCGTCGTGAATGGGTTCAAGAACAATTTTCAGAAAATGGAATTACTTTGTCTGAGAATGTGGCAGTGAGAAAGCAAAATGCCGTGTGGTCAGTAGTTGATAATGGATATAAACAGACTTATACTGTTAGGAGAGAGTCAGACACACTGAATGCGTATTACCAGAAAATATCTACTGCAAAAACAAAAGCGATTCGTCGCCAAGACGGTAATAGCATCACATCAATTATTACACTTTATGATGTTTTAGAAACTGTGTTACGAAGAAATGAGAAAAATTGGGACGACTTCAAAAAGCTGCGACCAGAGCCATCAGTTATTTTACAATACTATAATCAAGCTGCCCAGTTTTGGGATACCATGATTGAATATTTTCCACCGTTAAAAGTTTTTAAAGAAACCGAACCAGGAACAAGCGTTGCCGGACAATATCGTAACCCATCGGGGGGACATCTATTATTCCGTCCTGTTGGACTTGAAATAGTGGCGTCAGTTATCGGAGAAGCAGTAGACTCCGGTTTACTAGAGGAAAAAGCAATCAAGCGTGTTTCAAATATTTCAATGGATTTGGCTAATGAACCGTGGGTTGGATTGCTGTGGGACAAGACCAATCAACGTATGCTGACCGATCCGACTCATAAAGAAGTTGCTAAGCAACTTCTTTTCTATATGATCGGCGGCAATTTGGCTAAAATGGGCACAAAGGAAGAAGAACTCCGACAGGAATATGCTGGGTTACTCAACAGAGACAAATCCGAAGAGCCCTTAACCCGAGCCTACACCTCCCTTCCTTAAAAAATTGTTTCATGCTTCAAAGCCAAAGACCAGTATATGGAATCCTACAATTTCTAGCAGATTAACCGCGTAAATGCTAGAAAAATCAAATGTCAGTTGTCAATCTAATCGATGAATCCGCAGGGCAGAGCAATCAGCCTTCAAAACCAGTAACGGGAAATAGATTCCCCATAAAAGATTCAGTTGAGCATACCAAACGCAACCACCCCAGAGAAAATCAATGCTTCCTTTTCAGGACATGAAACTTTTCCGTTTCGCTATACATGGCTGAAGAAGGGGGTTGATGCAGTTAGAGGAAAACCAACCATTTTTGCTGATGACGATGCAACAATCACTCTAGGCGTTGGGAAAAATATGGTGCGTTCGATTCACCATTGGTGTCAGGCTACCCAACTCATTAAAGGTGCCGGGATAGGGGTCAATCGTCGCAGGGAATTTATTCTGACTGAACTTGGTGATAGGATCTTTGCGGCTGATGGGTTGGACCCGTATCTTGAGGATATGGCAACACTGTGGATTATCCATTGGAAGCTTGCAACAAACCTTAATCGAGCAACCACATGGTTCTGGGCGTTCAGCATCTTCAGTCAAAATGAATTTAAAAAGGACATATTTATCTCTGAATTAATTGATTGGGCTGAAAAAAATACGCGTAATCGAATCTCAGAAAATTCGATTAAACGCGATGTCGATTGTTTTTTCCGAACGTATATTCCCTCTCGCCTGACAAAAACCACGATTATGGAAGATACTTTTGATTGTCCACTCATTGAATTGAATCTGATCTCCGATTCAACCGATGGAAACACCTACCGATTTCATCGCGGTCCGAAACCTTCCCTGCCGATCGAGATTTTCGCCGCTGCCCTTTCTGAGTTTTGGAATACTCGCTTTTCAGAAAAAAATACGCTCACATTTGCAGACATTGCTTATTTGGAAAAAAGCCCTGGGCGAACCTTTCAATTGGACGAGGATACTCTTGCTGAATATCTTGATAGACTCGAAAGCCTCACGGAGGGTGCCTTTCGTTATGATGAAACAGCGGGACTCAAACAGGTTCACCGAAACAAAAAGATTGCCCTGATGGAACTACTCCATAAGTATTATTTAAAGTAACTTCCCTGCGTATTAATCCGTCCTGTCAGGAGAGAGTATCATTAGACCAAATTCAAAAGAAGCATTCATGAACAAAACTACCCCACTTTCCAAACTCTTTCGTGTTGCCAGTCGCTTTCATCGCTCAGTTCATCTTGAACGCGATTTTTATACGGAGAATGCACTAGATGGGTATGTCCTAACGGTTACGGCGCGAGAGATGCTACAACGTGTAATTGCGGCACTTGAAAATAAATCGACATCGAAAGCGTGGTCACTCACCGGTCCCTACGGGTCGGGAAAATCGGCATTTGCCCTCTTTACTGCAAAGTTGCTAGGCGGTGCCGAATCACCAACTACTCAGACGGCATTGAATCTGCTAAAACGTGAAGACGAATTCTTATGGCATCAATTTAGCCGTTCAGATTTACACAAGAGCAAAAGATTTTGTCCTGTGCTCATCTCCGGCGAACGTGCACCAATTACGCTTGCTCTGCTGCGCGGATTGGAACGTGGTCTCACCGCTTTTAGTGATTTGCCGATTCGTCGTGGCGTGATTCAGTCCACATCTCTGCATCCGCTTCTGCTAGACATCCAAAAACAGTTGGCTGCGGCAGAAAATGGCCCCCCCCCCCATGCGTCTGAAATCACAGGCCTGTTTGAATCCGCAACACACCAGATTGGGGCGGAAGGCGGCGCAGGACTTTTACTGGTTGTTGATGAACTCGGCAAGTTTTTTGAATACGCCGCGCAAAACCCGGAACACGGCGATCTGTTTGCGCTACAGACTCTTGCTGAATTTGCCTCTAGAAGCAAAAAAACGCCTTTGTTAATGATGACAATTCTTCATCAAGCTTTTGAGCAGTACGCGCAGCGGTTGGCAACGTTCCAACATGAAGAATGGGCAAAGGTGCAAGGACGTTTTGAGGATGTTTCCTTTGTGGAGCCGACCGAGCAGGTGCTCCGCTTGATTGGAAGTGCAATCGAGAAGAATGTGACAATTGAGAAGCCCAATTTTTTGATTTCAGTTGATTTGGCACTTAAACCCCATCGGCTTGATACAAGCGAATTTCTGTCGCTGCTTGAAAGCTGTTTACCCCTTCACCCTACAGTTGCCCTTGTTGCTAGTTCACTTTTCCGTCGATTTGCTCAAAACGAACGCTCTCTGTTCGCTTTACTCAGCTCCAGCGAACCACATGGACTCCAAGATTTTCTTAATAATCAAACCTACGATGGGCGCGTCCTACCAACATTTACGCTGTCTAATCTATACGATTATATCTATACCGCTCTGGGCAGCAGTTTGTATGCCTCCAGCAACGGGGCAAGGTGGGCGCAAATTGAGTCCGCAATTGAACGGCTACCAGACCCGTCTCCAATGACAGTTAAATTGATTAAAACCATCGGTCTACTCGGTATTGTTGGGGAGATAAGCGGGAGTCTGAAAGCTTCAGAGGCTTTGCTCCGTTATGTGCTTGGTGAGGGCACAGAAACGTTCCAGAACGAAGTTGATGAACCGGTCGAATCGTTTGAGTCCGCGTTGGCGATATTGGAGCAACATTCTATTGCTATCTACCGCCGCTACAACGATGCCTACGCCTTATGGGGTGGAAGCGATATCGACATCGAAGCACGGCTCCAAAAAGCAAGAACACATCTTGATCCGAACCTACGATTACCAACCACTCTCTCGACGCTTATGCAACCTCAACCCCTCATTGCCCGCCGGCATTTCTTTGTAACCGGCACGTTGCGATACTTTGCTGTCCGATACACTGACCCTGAACGGTTTGATACGGATTTGCAAATACTATCTGGTGACGCCGATGGGCTTGTGCTTTACGCCCTGCCTGCAAGCGCACTTGAAACAGAACAGCTTATTGAAAAAGCAACGGAGGCATCGGTCGTGGATCGAGAAGATGTGCTGATTGCAATTCCCCAATCGATAAGCTCTTTGCGCGATGCAGTGTTTGAACTTTGGTGTTTGGGTTGGGTTGAGGACAATACTCCCGAACTTGCCGGTGATGCAATAGCACGCCGTGAATTGTGGGCGCGGCGCGCTGAAGTTGAGCGAGATATATACGAGCGATTGACCTCCCTTTTTGGTGGAACTATAGCGTCTCCTCAAGTTGGTGCCGGTCTTGTACCCAGCGACCAGGGCAACGCCGGGGGCTACTTATGGTATCATAAGGGACAAGAGAAACCAATCACCTCAAAAAGAGCACTTAATGAATACCTCTCGACAATCTGTGACTCTGTTTACTCCAAAACACCAATTCTTCGTAATGAACTGATTAATCGACGACAAATCTCCTCGCAAGCAGCAGCCGCAAGACGGAGACTCATCGGAGGGATGCTTGATTTCCAAGGACAGGAGAAACTGAATATTGACGGCTATCCACCCGAAATGAGTATCTATCTCTCTTTACTATTCAATACTAGAATACACCGTCGTGTTTCGGGTGTTTGGGGATTTCATCCGCCGAAAGCCGGTAACAAAAGCCGAATCTTTCCTATTTGGTTAGAGATTGAGGAATTTCTTAACGAATGCGAGGAGAGGCGACAATCTGTTGATAAACTCTATAAGCAGTTGGAACAACCGCCCTTTGGATTGAGAAGTGGTCCCATGCCCATCCTTTTGTGCGCGGTTCTGCTACATTACGAATCGGAAATTGCACTATATGAAGAAGGTTCCTTTGTCGCAGACATCTCAATGCCGGTTTTTGAGCGTTTGATAAGGTCACCTGAGAAGTTTGAAATCAAGCGTTTCCGGATGGAAGGTATCCGAGCAGAGGTGTTTGAACAATTTACAGGACTGCTTTCTAAACCGGTGCCAACAACGGGGGAACCTCCAAATCTTCTAGTAGTTGTTAGACCGCTCATGCGTTTTATCGCCGGACTACCGCGTTATACGATGCTCACGCAGGAGTTAAGCGACGCAGCAATCGCCTTGCGTAAAACTCTCACCGAGGCGGGAGAACCGGATGCACTCCTCTTTCAACAGTTGCCTCAAGCTCTCGACTTTGATGCTTTTGGTCCATCAACAGAAACAGATTCAAAAAGGGTTGATGTGTTTTTCAAGACCTTACGAGGCGCATTTTCCGAGTTAAACCGAGCCTATGATGACCTGCTGTCTTTCATTGAGAGGATACTTATTTCCGCGTTTTCTTTGCAACCGGATGACGATTCGCCCCACATTGAACTGATTAAAAAAGCACAACCTCTGCTCAATTGGGCAATTGACACTAAACTCAGAGGGTTTTTGATCCGAATATGTGATGAGGGACTTGATTTTAAGGAATGGGTTGAGGCGATTGGGACATATATCGCCAACAAACCCCCGGCATCATGGAACGACTCAGATAAAGCCCATTTTGAGATGAACCTTTCTGAACTTGCGAGAAAGTTTCATCATTTTGACGCGTTGTCATTTGAGCGGCAGCAGCGATCTGAAGAATCTGTTGACAACGTAGGTGAGGTGATTCGGGTTGGTGTTACTACCCTCTCTTCATCAGAGCAGGAGCGGGTTGTTACTGTGCCGCCAACCGCCGAAGCACGAATTGACAACATTGAGCGCGAAATTGAGAAAATCCTCAAGTCGGAGGAGAATACTGAAATTCGCCTCGCTATCCTAGCCCGACTGTCGCAGAAATTGATGGAACAGCTTGATGAGTAAGACAGGCGGGCAACCACAAGGGTTGCCCCTACAGTCAGATCTTGGGTTTATAGTCGGGCGCGCTTGTCGGGACGCGCAATGAATTGCGCTACTACAAACTGAACTGCGTAACTCCTACTAGGATTGGATGTGCCGCCCGGCACGCTCAACAGTGTTCTCAAGCAAGCCGGCCTCAAAGATTAACTTGGAGGAACTGATGCAATATCTAGTTGTTTTTGAAAAAGAGGCAAACAGTTATGGTGCCTATGTGCCAGACCTGCCCGGCTGCGTTGCGATAGGTAAAACGATGGATGAGGTGCGTGGGTTGATTTCAGAAGCTATCCAATTTCATATTGAAGGTTTGCAAGAAGATGATTTTGATTGGGCCATTTCACTCAAAATTTAGGAGAACTCGTGAAAAAACTAATACTTTTCCTGTTTTTCTTGATACTAGCAGCATCTCTTTGGGCGGAGGAGGATTTGGAAGAAACGAAAGCCGAAAAGCCCAAAACAAGCGGGGGTTTTGGAGGACCGGTATTAAAGGTGACGCGGATCAACGATGTATTTGGCTTGATCATTGGTGGTCGGGCAGGTTGGATTTACAAGCATAAGTATGCAATTGGAGGCGGTTTTTACGGCTTACTCAGAGATATAGAGGTAGAGACGTCGGGTTTTGAACGTGAATTTGAGTTTGCTTATAGTGGACTGGAGTTAGAATATATTATCGCTCCCGGTCAAGATGTCCACCTCTCTGTCCAAACTTTGATGGGATTTGGCGGGTTGACGGATCGATATCAGCGGGCTGGTCCATACTATGGATATTACGATGAATATAACAGATGGGGTGGTCCCGACGATAGTTTTTTTATTATTCAACCGGGACTCAATATAGTCTGGAATATGAAAACGTATCTCCAGATCTATTTTGGGGGGAGTTACCGCTATATCCGTGGCGTTGAAATTGAAGGACTCCATAACTCAGATTTGAACGGTTACTCGGTCGTAGTGACCTTTAGATTTGGTCGCAATGCAAAGGTGGAACCGCCCGATCAATCTGAGTTTGAGGGCACCTACATATTTTGAAGATGGCTCATGTTAAGAAATCGTACAACAGAAACCGAGTTTTGAAGAAAAAACTCGGTTTCTTTGCACTTCCAATGCACAGCCAACCCCCTAAATCCCCCTTATCAGGGGGACTTGGGAATATTGGTAAATGTCTGCTTATTTCTCTAATTCACCATAAGGGTTCCACATTGCGACTTCACTTGCATATTTCCCCCTGACCTGTTATACGCCAGCTAGCTTTGAATTCCCACCAAATTAAGTTCTTCTGCTAGATGACATGCCACAAAATGACCGTCTGAAATCTCTTTTAGCTCGGGTTCTTCCTCTCTACATCTCGCTTCGGCATACCTACATCGGGACTGGAAAACGCATCCGGTAGGCAAATCACTCGGATCGGGTGGCGTGCCTTCAAGGATAATACGATTGCGGCGACCGCGTTGGGTCAGTCGGGGTACGGCTGAATGCAGGGCTTCGGTGTAAGGGTGGGCGGGGTGGTGCAGCAGTTCGTCGCGCTCGGCGTATTCGACCAATTTGCCTACATACATGACAGCGATGCGATCGGACACATAGCGGATTACCGCCATGTCGTGCGAGATAAAGAGGTAGGAGAGACCAAATTCCGCTTGCAATTCCTGCATCAGGTTCAGGATTTGTGCCTGTACCGACACATCAAGAGCAAAGACGGGTTCATCTGCGACGATAAATTTCGGCTCGATGGAGAGCGCGCGGGCAATGCCAATCCGCTGCCGCTGCCCCCCGCTAAAACTGTGTGGGTAGCGGCGCAGGTGTTCTTTCTGAAGCCCAACCTGTGTCAGGAGACTTTCAGCCTTCGCTTCCCGTTCTTGACTCGTCCCGATGTCGTTGCAGACTAGCGGCTCAATCACGTTGTCTAGGACCGTCATCCGCTCGTTCAGTGAGGCAAATGGGTCCTGAAAAATCATCTGCATATTGGCACGCACTTGGCGCATCTCCCGGTGGGCAAGTTCAAATACAGAGAGTTTTTCTTCTCCATCGTGCAGGATGACCTCACCGCCCGTCGGCTCATAAAGCCGGAGGATGGTGCAGCCTAAGGTAGACTTGCCGCAACCACTCTCGCCCACAAGCCCCAGGGTTTCGCCTTCATTGATTGTAAGGCTGACTCCGTTAACAGCTTTGACGTAGCCGATCGTCCGCCGTAGAAAGCCCTCTTGGATGGGGAAGAATTGGCGTAAATTTCGAACTTCTAGGATGGGTTTTCCGTTTTTATTCATTGTGGGGATATTGGTTCATTGGCGGTGCGTGTTGGGTTTCACTTTCGCTATCTGTAAGAATATAGCGTTGACAGGCGGAGAATCTACTATTCTTGATAACGAGACGCGACCACTCAACCCAACCTACGATACTGGGTTATCAAGTGTTACTTCCCCTTTTAGCTAACGTCTCGTATTGTGGCAGTAGTAGGTTCAGTGATTTGGGTATCTTCCTCAGACCGTGCCAATTGGTAGGCTTCTAGTTCTTCATGTAAACGGCTAATCATTTTTTTTAGGCTGGCGCGAGAATATTTCTGGTTGGGATAAGGCTGACGCTTCTGTATTTTTTTTAACCGTCTTTCTAGCTCTCGTAATTGCCCTTCAACAATTTTGCGTTCTTGGTCATTCTGAATCATAGTTGCACCTCCACGATTCCCTTGCGTCGTCTATCAGGTTCCCGGGTTTGACTGAAGAACTCAACCCAATCTTGCCATTCCAAAGCATCAGCAGCTGCGAAAAGTTCCTCGGGTTGCCGTGTTTCAATCATTTCCGTGAGTGCTACAGCCGCGGAAGATTCTGCGTCAACCTGAGTTTCAAAGTTAGGCGGTAGCCACACAACAGCATCTACATCCCCCGGAGTAGGTTTTTGTGTAACAAAACTACCATCAACGAAAAAACGTAATGATCCGATTGCGCGGGCAAATTCGACCCATCGTTCGAGGCGCCCTAGAAGATATTGCCGACGTGGTGTAGATATGCCAAAACACAGAGCTATCTCTTCAAGCGTCGCAAAATGTAGCCCTTCAGGAAGATATCCATCAGGGCGAAAAGCGGGAATGGGCATGAATCGAATCTCTCCCTTGATTGTTTTCGCAACGATTTTACCATAAGTTACGCCATTTTTCCAGATTAAGACACGACACCCAATAAATTTGTAGTGTATTACTCACAATTCGTCACTCGTTACCATAAAGGTAGCAAGCAACAAAGTGATCGGGTTCCGTCTCGATGATTGGGACCGGTTGCGGTTGATCACAGACGCCGGGCATAAACTCTGAACAGCGAGAGGTGAAAACACAGCCCGGCGGCAAGTCCCTAGGACTGGGAACAACGCCCGGAATCGGCACAAGTTTTTCGAGGGTACCGTCCACGCTGGGGATAGACCGCCATAGCCCTTGGGTATAGGGGTGTAGCGGATTGTCAAAAATCGCATCGGTGGTGCCAAACTCAACCCGTTTGCCGAGATACATCACCGCGATATCATCTGCCATTTCTGAGACAACTGCCAGATTGTGGGAGATGAGCATGATTGCCATCCCTGTTTGTGCTTGCAGATCTGTCAGGAGTTCCAGAATCTGCGCTTCAATTGTGACATCGAGCGAGGTTGTGGGTTCATCGGCAATCAGGAGCATGGGCGAGCAACAAAGTGCCATGGCAATCATAGCGCGTTGGCGCATGCCGCCGCTAAACTCATGCGGGTAGGCGTCAACACGTTGTTCTGGATTGGGAATGCCCACTTGACGTAAGAGATTGATTGCTTGATCTCTTGCCTCAGTTTTATCGGCTGCCTTCTTATGGATTAGAATTGTCTCCGTAATCTGGTCGCCAATCGTGTGCAGCGGACCAAAGGAGGTCATCGGCTCCTGAAAGATCATGCCGATGTCGTTCCCTCGGATATTTCGCATCGCTTCTTCCGTAGGCTTGAGTTTGGTGATATCGATGACCGCGCCGTCTCGGTGGAGAAGGATTTCGCCGTCAACGATTTTACCGGGTGGTGATGGGATAAGTCTCAGAATCGAATGGGCTGTGACCGACTTGCCACAACCGCTTTCGCCGATGACCCCCAAAGTTTTGCCGCGCGAAATCGTTAAATCCACTCCATCGACTGCGCGGATTGTTCCTGTGTCGAGGGTGAAGTGGGTTTTGAGATTTCTGATTTCCAGAATGAAGTCTGTGGTGTTATCTTTAGGCATGGGTATTAAATTCGTTCGTTCATGTTAAGAAATGGTGGAACAGAAACCGAGTTTTCAAGAAAAAACTCGGTTTATCTTTATGCTCTGTACTTTCTTTTGACATGAGTCGATTGGTTATTTCGACGAAGAATATGGGTCGGCGGCATCGCGTAATCCATCGCCGACGAAATTGAACATGAGAATGGCTCCGACAACAAAGAGTGCTGGGATAAGCATCCAAGGGAAGTTAGCGAGGACGTTTACATCTTGCGCCTCTTGCAGTAGGGTGCCCCAGCTTACTGCCGGCGGTCGGATGCCAAGTCCAAGGAAACTGAGTGCCGTTTCACCGAGGATCATACCGGGTATCGCCAACGTCATGTGAACGATTAGGTAGCTGCTGAAAGCGGGTAACAGGTGTTTGAAGATGATACGTCTATCACTTGCACCGGAGGCTTTGGCCGCTAACGCGAACTCCTCTTCACGCAAGCTGATAATTCTGCCTCGGACCACACGCGCCAGTCCTGTCCAACCTCGAATTGACAGGATCAAGGTAATTGCAAAGTAGATGTTGATCGTCCCCCAATCGCGGGGAAGTGCCGCGGACAGCGCGATCCAGATCGGGATGTCGGGGACGCTGATCAACACCTCAATGACTCGTTGGATAGCTTCATCAACCACGCCGCCGTAATAACCGGAGATGCCCCCTAAGATGCTACCGAGGATAAAGGCTACCAGAACACCACCAAAACCGATAAACAGGGAGATGCGTCCAGCAAAGAAGATTCTGGAGAAAACATCTCGACCCAATCTATCTGATCCGAACAGTAACAGCGGCACTTGTCGGTTTTCGAGACCAAAAAATTTGTGCTGCATGGAAACAAATCCTAACAGTTTATACGGTTCTGTCTTGACAAAGAAGCGAATGATGTGTGGCTTTGACGGATCTTCTGAATACTCGTACTTGAAAGTATCGGTGTTTAACTCTCTCTTGGCTTCATAGATATGGGGACGGCTTAATTTTCCATCTGAGTTGATCAGGTGAATCCTAGTTGGTGGCGCGTCATTGAAACTCTTAAATCGCTCAAGGGGACCAAACGGGGCAAAGAAGTCGGCAAAAATTGAGACAAAGTAGAGTATCGCTAGAACGACAAGTGAGATATGGGCGAGTTTATGCCTTTTGAAAGCGTGCCACACCAATTTACGTTGGGAGGCGTAGTACAGGCTTTCTTGCAGCCGCTGCGCACGGGCTTCTCTCCTTTTGACGTAGCCGGAGGTGATTCTTGAAAAAAATGAGTGGATTGGTGTTTGGTTCATTGAATTGGTGAACACTCGTCTGGATTAGGTTTAAGCCGATGGCTCATATTAAGAAATGGTGCAACAGAAACCGAGTTTTTCCGAAAAAACTCGGTTTCTCTTATGGGTTGTTTAAATGCGAATTCTTTCAAAGCGGATGCGTGGATCCACCCATGCGAGGAGGATATCTGAGAGCAGCGTACCTACCACAGTGAGGCTGCTTAAGATCATCACGATGCTGCCGACCAGAAACATATCTTCGCCCAAAGCGGCTGATAGGAGTACGGGACCAAGTGTTTCCAAGCCCAGTGTTTGGGAGACGATGATCTCGCCACTAACGATAAAGGGCAGCGTCCAGCCGATGGTGCTGATGAGCGGATTAATCGCGACCCGTACCGGATATTTCATAATCAGGCGTCGCTCTGGCAATCCTTTTGCCCGCGCAGTGGTAACGTACTGTTTGTTTTTTTCGTCGAGCAGCGTGGCGCGAAGAATGCGGATCAGCGATGCGGTGCCGGCACTGGCGATGACCACGATTGGGAGCCAAATATTCCCTAGCAGATCGACGAACTTGTCAATTGACCACGGCGCGCCTTTGTACTCTATCGAAAAAAGACCCGTAATTGCCCTGCCCGTGCTTGCGAATACCCAATATCCGAGTGCCAACGCCAGCAGGAAGTTGGGTAAAGCGAGTCCAACAAATCCGATGACCGTAGCGATGTAATCTCCGACTGAATACTGTTTCAGCGCGGAGTAAACGCCGATGGGGACAGCGATCAACCAAGTGACCACCAAAGAGGCTAGGGCGATAGTCGCAGACATAGGCAGACGCTCCATGATAACGTCCTTCACCGGGCGTTGGTAGATAAAGGATCGTCCCATTTCACCTTTCAGTAGGAAGTTGCTCATCCACAGGACGTACTGCAGCACGGCTGGCTGATCAAGACCATACTGCTTATAGATTGCTTCGATTTGCCCCTGATCCATTATGAACCCCGTGCGTTCGAGATTTTGGACATAGGTTTCCACATAGCTTCCGGGCGGCAGCAAGATTGTAGCAAAAGAGATAACGGAGATCAGGAAAAGCAGGGGGATAATGAGTATCAGCCGGCGAATGATAAACGCTTTCATAGGTGATCCTAAATCTGAAACGTGAAACGTAAAACGTGAAGGAATATCTAACACAATAACACACGGCAAACAAGCTAACGCAACCGTCCAAATGCTTGCGCCACGAAACATCTGTAATTTTCCCGTATCGTTTGTTCCGTGATGTCCTGCCTACCGAAAGGTCGAAAGAAACCCACCCATTTGGCGAGGTCAGTGCCAACGAGGCGAGCGATGCGTAGCGCAGCGCATAAATCCCAGTAAGGGAGATTGGTGTAATCGAGTGACACCATCGATTTGTAGTGATGTGTGAAACAATCCATCGCATCGATCCCGAATATCAACCCGATGTCCAATCGACTGATAGCGAAATCGGTGAGCGGGCTCCCCACTGTTGCATCCTCCCAGTCAATCACGGCAACGAGCTTGTCTGCCCGCCACAATACATTCCCGGGCCAAAAATCGCCATGCAGCAGTGCGGCGGGATTTCGCTGCGGTAATGGATTCATAGCCTCCAAGGTGTTACGAATATCGTCTAGCGATTCATCGAGAGCTGCAGGTACGTTTCGGTACAGTTCCGGACACCTGTTTGCTTTCCTCGGAAGGAAAGATAGATCCAGA
Organism: Candidatus Poribacteria bacterium; assembly: GCA_965208425.1. GTDB lineage: Bacteria > Poribacteria > WGA-4E > WGA-4E > PCPOR2b > PCPOR2b. The sequence continues at coordinate 3,828,372 of OZ242335.1, forward strand.
TCGGTGCAATCAACAGTGTGGATTTTAGCCAAGTGCACCGCGAGTTGCAAGAGATAATCGGCTACGTTCGAGGGGACAAATTCCGGCTGACCGTCAATATATTCGATGACTAAGTACGGCATTTCAAAAATCCCGCCCGATTCGTCCAGATGATAGGGGATGGGGGTTGCTAACTCCAACGACTGCGTTATTTGTAGAAGTTTGAATTCATCCGCTGCTGCACCCGGATTTCGTTTGAGCACCGCATCATTAGGGCAACGGACAATCATCCTTCTCGTTTGACCATCGGGTTCCTCAATCTTAAGCGCGGTCATCGCCGCTGAACTGCCACCTGCTAACCTCCATGTTCGGAGCACCCTGCTTTGGGGGGCAAGCTTTTGAACGAGCTGTTCAAACGTTTGGTTTTCGCTGGAGGTTGCCATGCGCCGATAATCCCCTATCGGAGTTCACCCTGATAAGTAAAGGCCCCTAAACCTCTGTTAGCGCTTAGGCTTGTTATTGGAGTGTCTTAAAGAAAAGCTGCTCCATGCCGTAGTCCAAGGCGCGGTCAAAGGGATAGCCATCTTTAATCACGTTGCCTAGGTCAGCGTTGTATACGGTGGGAACTGTCATTCTGCCTACGGGCCAGATGGTGACGTAGTGCTGTGAGAACCAATGGACGAGATCCGCGTAAAGTGCTTCTCCCACCTCTGACTGAGGTGGAACGACCTTTCGAGCCACGTGTAGATCGAAAAACTCTTGCAAATAAGGCGGAGGTTCCCGTCCAGATTCGCCGTTCGTGTTGAAGTACATCTCTGACATGGGAGCCCAGTGACCCTTAAATCCGGGCCAATAGTCCTCGGAGATGCCGGGTGCCCAGATAGGTTCGTCGCTCCAGTGAATCGTAGCCATAAGTTCGTTGCCGTTCATGCGTTGCCCAAACAATGAGTTGCCAATTACGTCAGGCGTGGTACGAATCCCCACGTTTTCAAAATAATTTTTTAAGAGTTCGCCTAAGCCGAGAAAATCGGGCGAGATTTCAGCGGTGGTAATTGTCAACTCAAAACGATTCCCGTTCGGGTCGGTTCGGAAACCGTCAGCGTCGCGTCCGGTCATGCCAACCGCGTCGAGCAGCCTGTTAGACGCCTCGGGATCAAAGGTTTCTTTGGTGAAGCCATCGAGGGTGTAACGACCAAAGTAGAGGGTGGTGTTCACGTCCTCTTTGTCAATCGCACTGGCTATCGCGCTGCCGAAACGCGGGTCAGAGACAAGTTGCTGCCAGACGCTGCCCTCGGTTTCGTAATCGTAGTCGTGATTGAGGAACAGAATCGGCGGGTTGTTGATTGAGCCGTGGAGGACAGTCTTAATGTTGGAACGCGCTGCATTTTCCCGAAAGAGGGGCATTTCTCTGATTTGGGCAAAAGAGGTGACGACATCATACTCACCTGCGGCTGTTTTCAGAATGATGGACTGGAGTTGGTTTGAGACTTCTGCTTCGACCCGGTCAATGTATGGGAGTTGGTTGCCGGCAATATCGACCTTCCAGTAGTAGGGGTTGCGGACTGCCCTGACCACTGAGCTAGTGACTTCTTCAGCAAGCCATGGGGTCAGTGAAGGCACACCGACGCCGTGTTCGCGGTATAATTCCCAATGGCGCATGTCCTTGAGGATGACGAGGTCCTCCCAAGTCCTCATCTCCAACTCATCGAGGATCGGTCGAATTTTAGCCATGTCGGTATAGTCTGCGTGGAACTGTTTGATGAAGTGAGCAGGTCGAAAGAGTAGGGTGTAATCTGGAATCCAAGAGGATAGCTCCGCTAGGAATTGACCATAAGGGGCATCAAAGGTGATTCTGAAGGTCAGATCATCAATGATAGTGAGTTTGCCGGGTGTCCCGTCTGCACGTCCCAAGGTTCTGGCTTTGATAGGGAAGCTTGGATAAATTCGCTCGTCGCCGTAGAGCTCGAAGGTCATCCGCACATCTTCGATGGTAACAGGGACACCGTCAGACCATTTGATACCTTCGCGGATGGTGAGTGTGTATTGGGTGAAGTCTGCACTGATCTCGTAACTGCTCACGATGGCGGGGAGGGGGTCCTTGGTACTCTGGTCGGGTGCCCTGAGAATGGTCATCCCCATTGCCAACGCCAATTCGTGCATCGAGCCGTTGAGGTTGGTCGTGCGGATAGTGCCGCCGTATCGACCTACTTCCCAATCAAGCCACTGTTCGGAGTTTAACACCCCCGGACCCACCACGAACGGTTCCGAGGGGAGGCGTTCGGAAATGGGCGGTAATTTGCCGGCGGAAACTAAGTCGGCGAAAAAGGGCACTTCGTTGTATGTGGAGGGCGGAGGGTATTTCTGACTGCTGACCGAGATGGGATATGATGCCGATACAATGTTTGCGGGCAGGTGAGGTAGAGGGGTTTGTGATAGAGTTTGAATAGATTCGGTTGAATCTATATCTTTTGTTGTTTCTACGTTACTATCAGAAGATGTCTTATCCACGTTCCCGTGACAAGCGACTAGGGCAAGCGGGATCCAAATGGAGAAGCATAGGATTTTTAGGAGTTTTGCTTTCTTGGACTTCATATCCTTACGAGTTGGGAATCCTTTTCGCGCTCTTATCCGCTGAGGACTTCGCGTTCACGGTCTAAACCCGACAGTGGAATCTCTGTCCATGCCGCATTGCGAGCGTGTGAGGCGTGAAAGCCAACGATGGCTTCCAGCGTATCAACTGCTTCGGAGGCGGGGTACGGAAATTCGGTTCCGCCATCAAGCCACTCCACGATTTCAGAGACTGCTCGGTCCATTCCTGACACGCCATCGCTAGCGCTAGCCCACTGTTCCTGATGATCGTCCCAGTATTCAAGCGTTACACTGCTTCCGTCAGAGATGGCGCGACCCTCGGTGCCGTTGAGGATGATCTGCCCCGGAACCGCGGCGTAGTCCCCGGCGTCTACCGTGACCATGATTCCGCCTTCCAATTTTATGACGCCCCAGCCGCCGGGGTCACGAAAATCGGGTCCTCGGCAGTCAGGTTTGCCGGCAAGGTCGAGCGTAGCGGAGATCGCTTTGATCTTTCTGCCGGTGAGCATAAGGAGAGCATCGATCATGTGGGTGCCGACGTTTCCCAATCTACCAGATCCCCATTGCAAGGCTGCCGAGGTTAATTCTCCTAATCCATCTGCGGCGATAAGATCTCGTAGCCGGCGGTGGTTGAGGTTGAACCGTCGTTGGTGATTGAGGACCAGCAGCGCGTCCGCTTCAGCACATGCTTCAAGCATCTGTTCTGCATCAGGGAGTCGCGTTGCTATCGGTTTTTCGCAGTAGATAGCACGGACGCCCCGTTTGGCGCAGGCAACGGCGATTTCCGCATGTACCGGCGCGTAAGTTGCTATACTTACAATGTCGAATGCCTCTTGAGCCAGCATTTCCTCCCAGCTAGCGTAGGTCGGTGTGCTTGCGCGTTGTGCGAAGCGTTCTCTCCGTCCGGCATCGCGGCTGCTGCCGGCGACTATATCGACGCGGGGATGTCTGGATAGGGCGTCGAAGTGGGTGCCGTCGAGACCGCTGACCTGCTGACCAAGGGCATCCCCGGAGACCTGGTCCGCTCCGCCGATAAATCCGAGTCCGATGATGCCTGCCCGGTAAGTTGCGTTGGTCATGGGTTTATTCTCCTGAATTGGTTCATTAGTCCATTGGTTCATTGGTTGTAGATGTTGGGTTTCACGGTTCCCGTTCAACCCAACCTACGGATTCAGATACGAGTACAGATTGGGAAATCTGTACCCACGATACATATGCTACCTTACGGACAACGGTTAGGACGGAGTATGGCTACTACTAGGGGCGTTCACCGCGCCGTAGTCTTTCGTCGATTAGATCTAGGATTGGCGGCACATCCCAGATGCCATCTACCACATAGTGCGCGCCGGTCTGATACATCCGCTTATACGCTTGTGATAGTCTGGCTTCTTGTATCTCCTGGGGAAGTTCTGCGATTTCCCCCTCGTTGAGTCCGATTTCATTGCCGGTTTTAGCGAGACCTATGGTCCACATGCCGGCGTTGAGCCCTTCTTCAATGTCTGGAAGGGTATCGCCCACTTTGACGATTGCTTCCATCGGATAGATTCCCAGATTCATTGCATTTTGGAGGCACATCCAGGGTTCTGGTCGACCTTCTGGGACATCGCTGGCACAGACCGTTGTGTCCGGTGTATAACCGCGATCCGTTGCTTCTTTGAGGAGGAGTTCCATCATTTCTCGGAGGTAGCCGGTAGTGGAGCCGATTTTTAGTCCTCGGCTGCGAAAGTCGGCGACAGCTTCCAGTGTGCCGGGGATGAGATCTGCATAGTCGGCGAGGCAAGCGAGTTGGAGAGGGATGAACTCTTGGAACATAGCTTCGATGTCGTCTTCATCCGGATTACGCCCATGGACATCTTGCCATCGCTGTGCCACAGCTTCAATCTGCGAGATTTTCCGAATATGTACTTTTTTATGCGCTCCCATCGGTACGCGTGCTTCTTCGATGGTGATTGGAACGTCCTTGCGTTTGTATACTTCAACAAACACAACGGCGGGAGCATAGCAACCATAGTCCATGGTGGTTCCCGCCCAGTCTAGAATAATTGATTTCAGCGGACCGCGATAGGTTCGCTGATGGGTGTATTCAGTATTTGCCAATGTGTGACCTTTCTATATGTGTGAAAGATAAGGGTGAAGTTACGTTTATGTCAAAAGAACATGAAACGTGACGCGTCGTGCATACAAAAATAGTGCTTGACGCGTGATACGTAAAACGTAAAAAATGAACTATAGTGAATTCAAAAAATAAATAAACACTTTCGCCCCCGGCAGGTGCGGTTTCTAACCGCACCGCATCGGCGCAGTTAGAAACCACGCCTACCAAACAGGAGAACGGAGTGTCTCGTTAATTCTAAGATCCACCATAAATCGGTTTCTGTCGTAAATCAATCTCTTTCCCCTGTGCAGCGGATTGGTACATCGCCTGCGTGATACGAGCGACGGTCAAGCCGATTGCGCCGGTGTCGATCATTTCAACGCGCCCCAGCAAGCCCCAGACAACGTGCTGCTGTGAGCTTTCGTAACCATCTCCCATGTATCCGAGGGAACGCATTCGTCTCTCGTAGCCATCAATATCAAAGGTTACATCTGCATCCATACCGTAAAGGTCGGTGTAGAAGGTAAACGGACTTAGCTTGATTCCGCCCTTTGAGCCCATGATGCGATCGCCTTCACCGCCGTCCATATTGGCTGCCCATGCCTCTTCGACGAACATGGTGATTCCACCTTTGAAACGGACGAAGCCTGTGCCGAGTTCTTCAACATCGTAGCCGCTGTCTTGTCGACGCTCTTCGTCCATGTCTAATTCTTGGTAAGTGGACGCGCTTACAGTTTCTATTTCCGGATTGTCGAGCAGATACACCATTCGTGCCATGTTATAGATGGCTGTGTCCAATAGCGTTCCGCCTCCGGCTTTTTCGCGCTGCACGAAGTGGGGCGTGGCGTAGCCATCAACATAGGGTCGTCCGCGACGACGATAGTGGCTTGTCTTGACATAGTATAGGTTGCCAAGTGCATCTGCGTCAATGAGGAGTTTGGCTGTTCGTGTTTCTCGGGTGAAGACCGTCGCCATTTGGACTGACAACTTTTTCCCTGTTTTCTGTGCTGCCTCATACATTGCAATTGCCTCTGAACCGGTTTTTGCCATCGGTTTTTCGCAATAGACGTGCTTTCCTGCTTCGAGTGCTGCGATTGTAACTGGGGCATGCAGAAAGTTGGGAAGGCAGACATCTACGCTATCAATTTCATCAATGTTCAGCAGGTCGCGATAATTGGAAAATGTGTGCGGAATGTCATGCTCTTGTGCGACCCGCTGTGCTTCAGATTCATCGATGTCTGCGACGGCGACAATTTCGACATCGTTGGGCATGGACTGATAGCCTCGCACATGACTTTTGCCGATGAGTCCAGTGCCGATGATACCTACCTTGAGTTTGTCTGGCATGATGTGCTCCTAAGCGTGAACCAGGTGTTGGCTCAAACAAAAAAGAAAGTGCAAAGCATCCGCGAATTAACGCGAATCTACGCAAATAAAAAAGGAAGATTAAAAACGGGCAACCACAAGTGCTTGCCTCCCGATCTATCGGGGAATTGCCCCTACAACCTGCCCAATAGCTGAAATGTTCGGGTGAGAAGTCCCCATCCCTTGATAAATCGGGAATCCGACACATTGTGACTGTTTACGATGTGTCAGAACACTTACGATTACTGTTGCACGATTTCTTTACATGAGTGAAGGTGTTTATCCTCCAGCCTGCGTTTACTCCTCTAAGATTGTGTTTCGGGTGCGTTCAAAGATTTCGATGGCGTATTTCAGATGTGCTTGGGACACGATGTTGAACGAAACGCCGAATTTCTTGGGCGTTACGTCGGGGAGGTTAGATCGACACTCTGCGATGTGTCTTGGCGTGAAGTCTCCGTGGGCATCAATTCGGAAGTGGTTCGCTCGTTTCGATGGATACGATCCCATCCACCACCTTCCGCCAATGGTCATGCGAATCCGGGCAATCCGTGGACGGAGAATTGCACCGCAGGCCTCAACGTAATCAAAAAATTGCTGAGCGACCCGATGAAGTTCTTGATTCTTGTCAAGTGTAGCGAGGAAACGTTCGCGGGTTAGGAATTGCCGTGGGGTGTATTGATAGTTTGCGCGAGATTCCCCGAGGGTAGAGGAGCCGAGTATTGTCTTTGTAGCAATCAGGAGTTCATCGGGGGCTTGGTAGGAGAAGTAGGAAATGTAGGTCAGGTCGATGCCGACACGTCGCAAGTATTCAGCGATATCAAGGACGCGAACATCAACTCCCTCGGAGACAAGAACCAGCCGCTGCTTACGATTAAAGGAAGATCTCCTCATCGCACCTAGTTCATAGCCGAAGAATGCGCTGTGCAATGCTAACAGAGAGGTAAACTCGCGTCCTTGACCTTGAAACCATCGTCCAGCAAACCGTTCGAGATCAGCGAAGGAGAATTTAGCAACCGCTGCAGCATATTCCAGAATCTGCGCAATCGCTGCACGAGAGGTTCTGCCTCGCTTGAGTTCGATGACGATGCAGTTTCCCTGACGGTCAAGCGCGAGGAGATCGACTTTTTTCGATTTTTCGATGGGGACTTGTCGGCTGATAATGCAGATGCGCTCATTGCCTAAGAGAAGGTTAGGATCTTGTTCAAGCAGATCTTCAAGATCACGTTCTTCTTCAAAGCGTGACGGATCCAGTTGTCGGAAGCCCTTTCCTTCCCATCGGTAGATTTCCATTGAATTATCCTTTTGTGTTCAGGGGATTTTTCGCAGCCGAGTATTTGACAGGATGATCTCCAGTATCAACAGGAGCGTTGCGAGGATTAGGGGGTAGGCAGCCAGTTCCTTATAACGGGTGTATTCTGTGACCTCAATTTTTGTCGTTTCGAGTTGGTTAATCTCTTGATAAATCTCGGATAGTTTCTGGTTATCCGTTGCGCGGAAGTAGCGTCCGTCTGTAATCTCTGCGATCTGTTTGAGCGTTTCTTCATCTACATACGTTCGGTTGGGACTATACTGTAGTCCAAAAATCGGATCATGATATGGAATGAATGCGCCACCCTCTTTCCCCATACCGATGGTATACACCTTGACGCTGAGGGCTTTGGCAGCTTGGGCGGCGGTCAATGGATCAATGGTTCCGGCGTTGTTCTCACCATCGGTAAGCAAGATCGCAATTTTGCTTTTAGCTGTTGAGTGACGCAATCTGTTGGTAGCATTAGCAAGTGCGTCTCCGATGGCGGTGCCATCTTCAAGCATACCGATTTCGACATTGAGAATCAGATTTCCAAGGACTTGGTAGTCGAGCGTGAGTGGGCATTGTGTGAAACTTTCACCGGCGAAAACCACCAGTCCGATGCGATCATTTTTTCGGTCATCTAGAAATTCGTGGATGACTGCTTTTGCTGCGTGCAAACGGCTATCAGGCTTGAAATCTTCTGCTCGCATACTTCCAGAAATATCGAGGATTAACAGGATGTCAATGCCTTCAGACGTGATCTGTTGACGACTATGGGACGATTGTGGACGTGCGAGCGCGCAAATCATTAGGACAATAACAAGAAATCGTACCAGATTTAGGACCGGAAGGCATTTGACCCAAAAGCTAGGCGCAATCTGGCGACTGATACTGAGGTCTGAAAAGCGGATTCGTCCGCTGTTTTTTTTGCTCAGATACCAAAGGAGAAACGGCAGAAGCAGGAGTAAGCAGAGAAATCCAGGATGATCCAATCGCAAGAGCACACCTCAAACTCTAAATAGCACGCTGAAAGTTATGTTAGTTCATTGGTTCATTAGTGCAATTATGGCGAATTCTAAAAATAAATAGACACTTTCGCCTCCCGGTAGGTGCGGTTTTCAACCGCATCGCATCGGCGCAGTTAGAAACAGCGCCTACCAAACAGGAGTGTCTCATTAATTCTAAGATCCACTATAATGAGTTTTTGCACAAGACTCATGTTAAGAAATCGTATAAAGAAACCGAGTTTTTCCGAAAAAGCTCGGTTTCTCTATTATCGGCGAAACTGTGGAGGAGCGTATTCTCTGCGCGGGTTGTTTGCAGGATGAGTGGGTTTTTGGCCGAACAAGGTTCGGAGGCTAACGCCGATCCCGATGGTGCTTGCGATAATGAAGGTTGGAATACTCAGGTAGGGAATTACCGTTGCCATTCGATAAATCCAGTATCCGACAACGACCGCAACAACATTTGATTGTTGTGGGAAAATTGTGCCTCCAATCGAGAGAAAAATTGCAGTTTTTCCGTAAATTGCGATCGGCAACAGAATGGCACCGAGCAGCATTGCGAACGGGATGCCTGCAATCGAGAGAATGAGTAGAATTGACAAATAAGGTACGATTATCAGAACGATCAATCCGAGCAGCGTACTTCCAATCGGACGATGGGAAATGGTAGATGCCATATTGTGGATCTGTTGTGGAAATATCAGCACGATTAGCAGATGGATGAGTGTTAGTGTAATGAAGGTCATCAGTTCCCAACCGAACCATGCGTATTGCCGATCGCCCCATACTTCTTTTGGTATTCCTTCCATCATCAACGAAGTGGCTGCGGTTGCCAATCTGAAACCGTTAATCTCTTGATAGGCATCAGTTTCATGCTTGGTATTGTTGAGCAAGCCTTCTTTGCCAATAATTTCGCCCAGAACTACCGTTACTTTGCCATCTACCTTTGCACCTTGCTCAATTTTAACATTTCCACCAAATACGAACACGTAGCCCTTTACACGCCCCTGAATCTTCGCATCTCCGGCGATCAAGATAATATCATTGACAATTTCTGTTTTTCCGAGATTGACTCTGCCACCGATTTGGTTAATTCGGTATATGTCTTCTGGGTCGGTTGACAGGGTGGCTTTCCTCGGTGAGGAAGCTGTTGTAGGTTCGATTGGGCTGGGTTGTTCTGCCTGCTCGGAGGTATTTGTCTCGCTGCCTTCAGTTTGAGCGATAGCGGAATGGGAGGCAAGTGTTCCAAGACTGAGATATAGGATTATAACTAAAAAAACAGGTTTTGTCATTGAAGGGCCTCAATGGGGAAGGAAGATATAATAGGTTTTTAAACACTGTTTTCGATATGTATTAACCTAAGTTTGAACCTAAGAAAGGGTGGGTTAGAAATGATATTTTTTTTCGCCGACTTCTCTGTGTTATGTTGCGCGCTACGGAAAGGTGAACTTGATTGACGATTCCGAATCGGTTAGATATAGGGCGAAACGTAAATTATATATGTATGTATATCAGGCGAAATGTCAATCGACCATTCTGGTGCGCACAAGATATTGTATGGAAATCGCCTATTCTACCAGATATATAGTAGGAAACTATAAGGTATTTAGGCGAATTTGTCAATAAAAATTTACAGGTGATGCCTAATTTGATGTCCAGTTTGTCACTTTTTTTTGACAATTTGAATTTTCGCTTTACCAAACAACAACTAATATCTTGCGAAGATCCTGTGACATAGGGTAAAATTAAGGCTAAACATCCTCTATTTCAATCAGAGGCTGAACCTACGACGGAGTTAAATGGGTTTGAAAATTTTAACGAGATATACCTTCAAAGAATTTTTCCCTCCTTTTCTTTTAGCACTTATTTGCTTTACCTCCATTCTATTGCTGGATGAGATCTTCAGGTTGACCAAGCTGTTTGTAAGCAAAGGTGTAAGTCCCGTATATTTGGTTAAATTGTTGATTTATGTGCTGCCGGCCACGCTTGTTGTAACCATTCCGATGGCGACACTCGTGGGGATTTTGCTCTCACTTGGTAGATTCTCAACGGATAATGAAATTACTGCGATGAAATCGCACGGTATAGGCTTCCATCAGATTCTTTTTCCCTTGCTTGCTGTCTCTAGTTTACTATGTGTTTTCGACTTCTTTTTCATGGATTACGCGCTCCCTCGTGGTAACATTGCTTATGTTTCGTTGAAGCATGACATAAGTAGACGGCACTCCGCCTTTGTGCTTGAAGAGGGAGTGGTTATGAAAGAGTTAGAGCGCGAAGGGAAACTCTGGCTCTATGAGTCAACTCATCCGGATACGGGCCGGTTAGAGCATGTGAAGGTATGGGATTCAATATGGTCGGGACAGCCGCGTTTTGTTGATGCAAAGGAGGCTACAGTCGATTTTAAGAATGGGCAGGCGTGGTTGACGCTTTATGACGGGTTTACTTATGAGCCGGTTTCCGGTAGTGAAAATGGTTTTCGGGTAACTACTTTTGCTAAAGATCAGATTGCTCTTGACTTCACGGAAACGCTAGAACGGACGGAGTTTGAATCCAAAAGCACTCGAAACATGCCGCTTGCCAAGTTGAAAGTCCATATCGGTGAGCTTAAGGATGGTTTAAGCCAAAAACAATCGAAACCTCATCTGGATAGGTTGCGATATGCGCAGGTTGAATATCACAAGAAGTTTTCGATTCCCTTTGCCTGTTTTGTTTTTGGTCTAATTGGCGTGCCTCTTGGCTTGGTTGTGAAGCGAAGTGGTAAGATGGTGGGTTTCGGTATTGGTCTGGGGCTGGTTCTTGTATACTACTTGCTACTACAGGTTGGACAGGATACGGGGCGAAGCGGGGTGCTTCCCCCCAGCTTTGCGGTTTGGTTGCCAAACCTCGTGATAGGGTTATTGGGTTTGGGGTTCGCACTGCGGGTTATCTTGGAGGGAAAACTGGAGACGCAACAGACTCAAGAGCCGCAACCATCACCTTCTCTTGAAGATACAAAAGTCCAAGAGGTTGGAGAGTCGGACTGATTGGGACCTTCGTTTTGGTATGGTGGGGCCTGTTGCTGCTACTTTCCCATCCCTATTAAAGGATCTTCAAAATAGTAAATGGCAGCGGATAGAGTAATCCTGCGAATCCTTAAATCTTGTAAATCCTGATTCAGACAATAATAGGACCTACGCACATAGGTAGAAAATAGGTTATAATAACGCAAGTTGCTAGTTATAAAACTCGATCGGCTCCGACTTCGCCAATCCGTTCTTAGGACTTCGATTTATCGGCAGCTTGGCACTGGCTATACACATTGCGCTCCTCCGGAGCGCGGGTATCCACCCTATTGCGATTCTATAAACATATCGCTCCTCTGGAGCGAAAAACAAAGGATCTACCAGATGATCGGGGAGACCCTGCCCCGACAAAAAACGATGGACTTTCAACGACTAGCAACTTAGGTTATAATAGGGGTTATGGACCGACTCACATGCACCGAATATGATAATATCAACTTTCTGATTACGACAACCGTTACAACGTCGCAAAACGAGTTAAGCAATTCTGGGCTGATAAAGGCTAATTACCTCCGAGGGTTGTAAAAGCATTACCTGCACCCGCCATCTCAGGCAGCGAGCGCATTCAACGCCGCGTTTGACAATCTGGGATCTACAATTTCAACCTTTAGCCCAAAAAAGCGAATCTCCTCCGTTGCCAAAGTATTGTCAACGTGAGTCGTATAATCCTGTGAATCCTTAAATCTTGTAAATCCTGATTCAGACAATTTAATTATGAGAATTCTTGAGCGATATGTATTAATTGAATACCTCAGAACTTTTGTGTTGGCACTAGCCTTTTTCGTTGCGCTGGTCGTTCTTGTTCGGTTGCTCGATAAGGATATTAAGCGTTTTGATGATGATGTGTCTTATCTGACGGCGATTCAGATTGTGCTCTTTCAAGCGCCGCGACGGAGTATGGAGGTTATTCCGTTGGCGAGTTTTCTTGCTGTATTCTTTGTTTTGGGGCGAAAGGTTCAAAACAACGAGTTGGCTGCGATGCAGACGGCAGGTATCAGCGTTTATCGTCTCCTCCTCCCAATTCTTGTATCCATGTTTTTGGTTTGTATCGTTTTTGTGATTTTCTATGATCAGGTTGCATCGCCTGCGTATCATCGTGCCAATCAGTTGCAGAAGAAGATTCGTTTGCGTCGGAGTCGAAATGTTGTCTTTAAGGGGCAGCATAATCGACTGTTCTACATCCAAAATCTGGATCTGGAGAATGAAACGATAGATCGGATGACGATTTATGAGTTGGATCAGAATGACAAGGTTACTCGCCAGATTTTTGCAGATTCAGCGACTTGGTCACCGAACCAGTGGCATTTGTCGAAGGGATATATCCGTCATTTCGATGGAACGTCTGAAACTATTTTTGAACCGTTTGTAACCAAGCAGATCGAGCGAGCAGAAGAACCGGAGCGTTTCGCAGGGAGCAATAAACACGTATCGGCGATGACAATTGGAGAGCTACGGCAGCAGATTCGGTACAAACAGGCCGCGGGGCAGGTGACACGGCGCGAGGAGGTCAAACTACACCATAAAATGGCGTATCCCTTTGCGGCGTTTGTTGTGATCTTGATTGGCGCGCCAATTTCGATTCGCTTTGGTGGTGCGGGATTTTTTGCTGGGCTGCTTGTTGCCTTCTTCCTTGTTTTTATGTATTGGGGAATTTCGTTGGCAACTCTTGAAGGACTTGGTGAGAATGGGAAACTACCGCCTATTGTTGCTTGTTGGGGTGCGAATGTGCTTTACGCGATTATCGGAGGCGTTCTGATCTGGCAGATGCCGAAGTGAGGCGAGAGAGTGAGATGTTCAGGATGGTCAAACCTATCAGGTTTCAGGACTTACGTTTCGCTCCCGCAATTGGCCGTCTTTTCTTTCGACTGCGCAGCCTTACAGCCATCCCCTTCATATTAATCTTAATCTATTTTGCCCGCCCCACGTTCACTTCTGCACTGGCTGGTACAATCCCGCTGATTCTTGGTGAGTTTTTACGTTTCTGGGCGGTTGGCTATGCCGGAGGTGCGACTCGTTCGCGGACCCTAGGTGCTGCGAGTGATCTTGTAACGACGGGGCCATACGCGCATGTCCGTAATCCACTCTATTTGGGAAACTTACTACTCAGTCTGGGGGTTTGCGTTATTGGCAATGTTTACTGGATGATCATTGTGTTGTTGGTGGGCTATTTTATCCAATACCTTCCGATTATCGCGTCTGAAGAAGCATATCTGCGAGAATTTTGTGGATCTACCTATCAGACCTACTATGCAGCCGTTCCCAGATTCATTCCCCGCCTGCACAGCTATACCCATCCTTCTGCACACAGCTATTCCTTCTCTCGGGCACTCAAAGCTGAAAAGCGTACGTTAACGGCAATTGCTTGCGTGATTGGGTTGATTGTGGGCGCAGCCCTGCTGGTTCACTAGTTCCATTGGTTCATTGAATTGGTGAGTCGCATCTGAAGTTGTCCGGTGGCGTAGCAAAATCACAGATTTGAACGGCGCATCGCCTCAAATAGATCGATTTTTTCTGTTGACATTTTAGACACTTTTGATTAAGATAAGGTATACAATAACTATTTGCTAAATTTTCCAATACCCGCGTTGGGTATTCAGATTGATAAAATCTCTCACTTTGAAAGGAGATTGATACTTTGCGAGCGTTTGAATATGTTCCCGCAAAAACTGTAGCTGAAGCTACCTCCTTGCTCGCCGAAAAAGGTGATCAAGCAAAACCCTTGGCCGGCGGAACAGATCTCATCGTTATGGTTCGGGAGAACCGGCGGCAGTTGGACCGGATGGTGGATATCAAGGACCTTCCTGAGACTAACGTGCTTTCATATTCCCCTGACACCGGTTTAGACCTCGGTGCGGCTGTTCCCTGTCATAAGATCTACGCGGACGATGCCATCTCCGCCGCATATCCTGGACTGACTGATGCTGCTAAGATTATTGGTGGAACCGCGATTCAAGGCAGAGCAAGTGTTGGTGGTAATCTGTGTAATGCCTCGCCTGCTGCGGATACGATTCCACCGTTGATAGTGTTGGGAGCCATCTGTGTAATTGCTAGTCCAGATGGATCGACGCGTGAGGTACCTGCAGAGCAGTTCTGCACAGCACCCGGACAAACTGTCTTAGAAAACGGAGAGCTTCTTGTATCATTCAAGATTCCCGCCCCACCGACAAATTCGAGTTCGTTTTACCTCCGTTTTATCCCACGCAATGAAATGGATATCGCCGTTGTGGGTGCCGGTGCGTCGGTTGTTCTCAACGATGCTAAGACCTCGATCGTCTCCGCGCGAATCAGTCTTGCTGCGGTTGCACCAACACCGCTGTATGCTGAGGAAGCTAGTGCATCACTTGCTGGCAAGGAGATTTCTGATGACGCGATTAACGCTGCTGCTGAAGCGGCGCAGGCGATTGCAAGTCCAATCAGCGATATGCGTGGATCGGCTGAACAGAGAACACATCTTGTCGGTGTGTTGACACGTCGTGCCTTAAACGGCGCAATCCAACGAGTGAAGGAGGCATAAAGATAGATGCCTAGAAAAGTCCACGTTCAAACAACGATTAACGGTGAAACAGCTGAATATTTATGCGAGCCTCGCCAGAGTTTGCTCGAGGTTTTGCGAGATGTACTTCATCTGACAGGTGCCAAGGAAGGTTGTAATAATGGAAACTGCGGTGCCTGCAGCGTGATTCTTGATGGGCGTCTGGTCAATTCGTGCTTGGTGCTTGGTGCTGAACTCGAAGGGAAATCGCTTGAAACGATTGAGGGTCTCGCCAATCCGGACCAGCTTCATCCGATTCAAGACGCGTTTTTAGAAAATGCTGCCCTCCAGTGTGGTATTTGTACGCCAGGCTTTATCATGGCGGCAAAAGCATTGTTAGATAATAACCCGAATCCAACTGAGCACGAAATCCGCTATTGGCTAGCGGGCAATCTGTGCCGTTGTACTGGATACGATAAAATTGTACGTGCTGTCCAAGATGCAGCGCAAACTACGTCTTAGGAGGTAGGTGCATAATGGCAGAAAAGAAGGACTACAAAGTCGTTGGGACTCGTCCCATTCGTCACGATGGCGTTGATAAGGTTACAGGGCGCGCCCTTTATGGCGCAGATTTCTACGCTGTAGGACTGTTACATGGCAGGGTTCTTCGGAGCCCACACGCCCATGCACGGATTAAGTCGATTGATACGAGCCGTGCGGAAGCGCATCCCGGCGTGAGAGCGGTTGTAACAGCGAAGGATTTTCCTGATGTTGAGGATAAGATTGCGGATCTTGGAGAGGGAGCGGCTAACGTAAAAGACCTCCAAGATAACGTATTGGCAGGCGACAAAGTGCTCTACAAAGGACATCAGGTCGCAGCTGTTGCAGCAATTGACCCCCATACTGCTGAAGAGGCACTTGAACTCATTGATGTTGAGTATGAAGTGCTGCCGCCGGTGATCAGCGTGCTGGACGCGATGAAGGAAGATGCGCCGCTTCTGCACGAAGAGATGAGAACCGATGAGATGGGGGAAAAATCCGATAAGCCGAGCAACATTGCGAGCCACTTCCAGCACAAACAGGGCGATCCTGAAAAAGGCTTTTCCGAAGCCGATGTTGTCGTTGAGCGTGAGTATACGACAGAGACTGTGCATCAAGGCTATATCGAACCGCACAATGCGACGGCACTGTATAACCCCGATGGACAGTTGACAATCTGGTGTAGTACGCAGGGAGCATTCGCTGTCCGAGAGCAAGTATCTGAGATTCTCCAGCTACCCGTCTCAAAAATTAAGGTTGTGCCGATGGAGATTGGCGGCGGCTTTGGCGGTAAGATTAATGTTTACATCAAGCCGATTGCCGCTATGCTTTCCATGAAAACGGGCAAACCTGTCAAGGTCTTGATGAGTCGAGCGGATGTCTTTGAAGGCACAGGTCCAACCCCAGGTTCCTACGTGCGTGTGAAGATGGGTGCAACGAACGATGGACGCATCACCGGTGCGGAAGCCTATCTTGCGTTTGAAGCGGGTGCGTATGCCGGCTCACCGGTTGGGGCAGCGGCGTTCTGCGTCTTCTCGCCTTACAAGGTAGAGAATGGACAGGTTGATGGATATGATGTGGTCGTTAATAAGCCGAAGACCGCTGCATATCGTGCGCCGGGTGCAACGAATGCTGCATTTGCTGCTGAAACTGTAATCGACGAGATTTGTGAGAAGATCGGGATGGATCCGCTCGAATTCCGCATCCTCAATAGTGCGAAAGAGGGGGATATCCGTGTTGATGGTCCTCCGACGCCGAATGTTGGTTTCATCGAAACGGTCGAAGCCGCAAAGGATCATCCGCACTATTCCGCACCGCTTGAAGGTGAGAATAGAGGACGCGGCGTTGCTTCCGGCTATTGGCCCAACTTCGGCATGAAATCGAGTGTTGTGATTAATGTAACTGCTGATGGGACAATCAGTCTCGTCGAAGGGTCAACCGATATCGGTGGCACGCGCGCATCGATTGCAATGCAGGCTGCGGAAGTTCTGGGCATTCCCGCCGAATCTGTCACGCCTAGCGTCGCGGATACCGATTCCGTGGGGTACACCGCCGTGACAGGCGGTAGCCGTACCGCTTTCGCAACAGGATACGCCGCTTATGAAGCTGCCCAAGATGTCAAGCAGCAGATGGTTGAACGTGCTGCGAAACTGTGGGAAGTCGATGCGGATGCAGTGCAATTTACCGATGGCGTATTTAGCACTGTTAATGGTCAGGAACACGAGATTGACTTCAAGGGTCTAGCATCAAGGCTGGATGAGACCGGCGGTCCTGTCGTTGGACGGGGCACCGCGGATCCAAACCAACCCGGTCCGTCAATCGGCGTGCACGTTGTTGATGTCGAAGTCGATCCGGAAACTGGCAAGATTGACATTTTGCGTTATACGGCGACCCAAGATGCGGGCAAAGCAGTCCACCCGAGCTATGTCGAAGGACAGATACAGGGCGGGGCTGTCCAAGGTATCGGTTGGGCGTTAAACGAGGAGTATATCTACAACGAAAAGGGCGAGATGACCAACGCCAGTTTCCTCGATTACCGCATACCAACCTGTCTTGACCTGCCGATGATTGACGCTGTGATTGTTGAAGTTCCCAACCCCGGTCATCCCTATGGTGTCAGGGGTGTTGGCGAAACACCAATCATCGCGCCACCCGCTGCCATTGCAAATGCGGTCTATCGTGCAATCGGCGTTCGCATGAAAGAGTTGCCGATGTCGCCGGGGCGTGTCCTCAAGACACTGGGCAAGATTTAAGTATATCGGCGCAAATTTTTACATTAGGACTTACGCGATTGGTTCATAAGTCCCCCTGATGAGGGGGATTTAGGGGGTTAAAAATAAACAATCTCCTGCCGCGCCCTGAATTTGCGTAAGTCCTGTACATTACAGATCCACTCGGTTCACAAACTTGGTGGGTCTAAAATTACAATCAGGGATATGAGGTTCTGCTTTTGCCTTATATCCCTGATCTGTTTTAATTCACGGAAGGTGTTTCGTGTCATGGCAACGATTGCAATTCCCTCACTCATGCAGAAACTAACCGATGGCGCAAACCAAGTGGTTGTGGAGGGGAAAACGCTGCGGGAGGTCGTCAACAACCTTGAAGCAGCCTATCCCGGTTTCAAAGATCGCCTTTGCGAGGGTGATCGGATTCGTCCCGGCATTTCAGTGTACATTGATGGCGTTATGACTCGTGAAGGGATGCATCAACCGGTAGGTGAGACAGCGAACATCCATTTCGTGCCAGCGGTTAGTGGCGGTTTATCCAGCCACAGACTAGCTTTGAATTAACAAACAACGCAAGTTGCTAGTACTCTGTCAGGCAAATTATGGTTGTGTATATTGATTGAAAGCAAACAATAACATATCAGGACTTGCCCAGCCGAACGGTCAAAGCCCTTTCTCCCCCTTTAGCGGGCACTGAACGGTGTGTGGGAGGGGCATCTCCCGCGAAGCGAGGATCCCGATAAATCGGGACCTGCCCCGATACGCCCGAGGAATCGGGCAACTACAGTCTAAAGTGCGTAAGTCCTACATATACAATAATTGCAAAACTTATCTGACTGAGTACTAGTACACTGTCAGGCAAATTATGGTTGTGTATATTGATTGAAAGCAAACAATAACATATCAGGACTTGCCCAGCCGAACGGTCAAAGCCCTTTCTCCCCTTTTAGCGGGCACTGAGCGGTGTGTGGGAGGGGCATCTCCCGCGAAGCGAGGATCCCGATAAATCGGGACCTGCCCCGATACGCCCGAGGAATCGGGCAACTACAGTCTAAAGTGCGTAAGTCCTACATATATAATAATTGCAAAACTTATCTGACTGAGTACTAGTCGATAAACTGCAAGTTGAGCATCAGCGAAATCCCAATTTATCGGGACACCAGAAATCAGCGCAATAGTCGGGAAGCAGAATTCCCTCCTACAAAAAACGGACGGTAGAGGACGTACCCTCCGAATCGTAACTGGCTCGACTGCTTCCAATACGTAGCTGGCTATGCCGTAACCACGCTCTCGTAGCCACAGATTTCCTAATCTGTGATCGGCGCATAGAGCTTGTCCGATGCTGTCATTCAGCATCAACTGGTATGGGCATAAAGGTAATAATGAATTCATGGTTCTTATACCAAGAGCATTCCGTACATTCGCCCATGTCAGTAAAGTAAACCCATGCCTCGTCAACCACTATCTTAATCATATAGCGTTTTTCATGTTCAAGTAACTTCCCGTTTATTTTTACGGTCTGGTCTTCCCAGACTACCTCCCAACCGGGGCCAACACCATCTTCGGAAAGTAACTTTGCCATCACCCCAACAGCCTCTTTCGTAAAATTATATCGGATAGGGTGTTGATTAAACTTATCAGGATCTACATGATTACCCTCCCATATACTCCCGCCCGCTAAGTGCATCTCTGCCCAACTAACGTTCCATAATTGCAACGTTATACGTGCACCAACATTTTCAGTGCCGTCAGGGTTTGTCCATTTATAGTGAATTCTAAAAATGAAGGGACACTTTCGCCTCCCGGTAGGTGCGGTTTCCAACTGCACCGAATTCAGCAGATTACGCAGAAAACACCGATAAGCAAACAAAGCAGCCACCGCACTATCGTAACTTCGGCAAACCAAATACACAGAAGCTCCAACGACCTGACCGATATCTTCGCTCCAGTTTTGAGTCCCGCCTGTCCCGATTTATCGGGGAAAATCCTGATTCAGACAGGCAGCAGCACCATAACTCGCAACTCGCGTTAATAAATAGGCAAAAAATGTATGTTTTCTCTTGACAGGGTGGGTAGGGTATGTTATAATCCCACTCGCCTCCGTTAAGGAGGGTTAAAAGATGCTCTTTGAAAGCTAAATAGTTTCTGTTACGCGCTACGTTTTTTGATAGCATTTGATAGGGCTTGTATATTGTACAAAGTCCTCCTGTCGACTTAGAAATCCCTTCCCCAATCTTAATGATAGGGGTGGTTTTTCTTTAAGACTTATTGGAGAGTATGATACCGGCTCAGGACGAACGCTAGCGGCGTGGATTAGGCATGCAAGTCGTACGAGAATCAGTGGCTTCGGCCGCTGAGGAAAGTGGCGAAAGGGTGAGTAACGCGTAGGTAATTTACCTTTGAGATCGGGATAACGGTTCGAAAGGGCCGCTAATACCGTATACCATTGGAGTTCCTTCGGGATATCCAATGAAAGGTTGGTCTTCGGATCTGCCACTCATAGATGAGCCTGCGTCCTATTAGCTAGTTGGTGAGGTAACGGCTCACCAAGGCTACGATGGGTAGCTAGTCTGAGAGGATGATTAGCCACATTGGGACTGAGACACTGCCCAAACTCCTACGGGAGGCTGCAGTCGAGAATATTTCGCAATGGGGGCAACCCTGACGATGCGACGCCGCGTGGGGGATGAAGGTCTTCGGATTGTAAACCTCTGTGTTATGGGAAGAATCGCTGGTAGGTGATAAGCTTGCTAGCTTGACGGTACCATAGTAGAAAGCCCCAGCTAACTGCGTGCCAGCAGCTGCGGTAATACGTGGGGGGCAAGCGTTGTCCGGATTTACTGGGCGTAAAGCGTGTGTAGGCGGTTACATAAGTCGAGTGTGAAATGGCTTGGCTCAACCAAGCAACTGCGCTCGAAACTGTGTGGCTTGAGTACGGAAGAGGAAAGTGGAATGTAAGGTGTAGCGGTGAAATGCGTAGATATCTTATAGAACACCTATGGCGAAGGCAGCTTTCTGGTCCGATACTGACGCTGAGTACACGAAAGCTTGGGGAGCGAACGGGATTAGATACCCCGGTAGTCCAAGCCGTAAACGATGGGTACTAAGTGTAGGAGGTATTGATTCCTCCTGTGCTGTAGCTAACGCATTAAGTACCCCGCCTGGGGAGTACGGCCACAAGGTTAAAACTCAAGGTAATTGACGGGGGGCCGCACAAGCGGTGGAGCATGCCGCTCAATTCGAAGCAACGCGAAGAACCTTATCCAGGGCTTGACATCGCGCTGACCGCCATAGAAATATGGCTTTCCTTTTGGACAGCGTGACAGGTGCTGCATGGCTGTCGTCAGCTCGTGTCGTGAGATGTTGGGTTAAGTCCCGCAACGAGCGCAACCCCTGTCGCTAGTTACCATCAGGTAATGCTGGGGACTCTAGTGAGACCGCTGGTGACGAGCCAGAGGAAGGTGGGGATGACGTCAAGTCCGCATGGCCCTTATGCCCTGGGCTGCACGCGTGCTACAATGGTCGGTACAGAGGGAAGCAATACCGTGAGGTGGAGCAAATCCCAAAAAGCCGGCCTCAGTTAGGATTGTAGTCTGCAACTCGACTACATGAATGTGGAATCGCTAGTAATCGCGAATCAGCAGGTCGCGGTGAATATGTTCCCGGCCCTTGTACACACCGCCCGTCACGCCATGGAAGTTGGTAGCGCTCGAAGACGGTGAGCTAACCTTCGGGAGGCAGCTGGCGAAAGCGAGACCGATGACTGGGGCGAAGTCGTAACAAGGTAGCCGTAGGGGAACCTGCGGCTGGATCACCTCCTTTCTAAGGAGTCAAGGGCATTATGCCCGAGCTCGTTAACTTGCGTATATCGGAAATCCATTTAGCTTTCTTAGAGAGCATTTTTTATTTTTTGCAGGGCTTATAGCTCAGGCGGTTAGAGCGCGCGCCTGATAAGCGCGAGGTCTCTGGTTCGATTCCAGATAAGCCCACCATATCTATGTGGGGGTGTAGCTCAGTTTGGGAGAGCGTCTGCTTTGCACGCAGAAGGCCAGCGGTTCGACTCCGCTCATCTCCACTAAGCGTAACAGCTTTTGATCTTTGACAATTGTATAGATTTGAGAATTCGGCTTCTAAAGAATTTATCAAGCTACTAAGGGCTTACGGTGGATGCCTTGGCGCCAGGTAGCGATGAAGGGCGTGACAAACTGCGAAAAGCTTCGGGTAGTTGTTTAGTGAACATTGATCCGGAGATCCCCGAATCGGGCAACCGGGCAGGTATAACCTGTCATCCCGGCGTATGTCGGGAGGCTAACCAGGAGAAGTGAAACATCTCAGTAACCTGAGGAATAGAAAGAAAACTCGATTCCCCCAGTAGTGGCGAGCGAAAAGGGAAGAGCCTAAACTAGGTATATGTTAAAGTCCATATACGTTGTATACCTGGGGTTGTGGGGTAGCGTTTGGTTTGGATATGGCCAGGCCGGGAAGTTACAAACCAAGTACTTAGCTTAATGCTTCTGGAATAGAACAACCAAAGAGGGTAACAGTCCCGTGAGCGAAAAGATCTTGGCTTCCTGAACGTTATTCCCAAGTACTATGGGATAGCCTAAACCTGTAGGAATCTAGGAGGACCACCTCCTAAGGCTAAATATGACTTGGCGACCGATAGTGAAGAAGTACTGTGAAGGAAAGGTGAAAAGTTCCCCCGCTAGGGAAGTGAAATAGTCCCTGAAACCGTACAGCCTACAAGCTGTGGAAGTGCTAAGTCTCGATTCGTCGAGACATGCATGACTGCGTGCCTTTTGCATAATGAGCCGGTGACTTACTCTGTGTAGCAAGGTTAAGCTTTTCTGAAGCGTAGCCGTAGCGAAAGCGAGTCTGAATAGGGCGACACAGTTGCATGGAGTAGACCCGAAACTGGGTGATCTATCCATGGGCAAGGTGAAGCATACGTAAAAGTATGTGGAGGCCTGAACCCACCAAGGCTGAAAACTTGGGGGATGACCTGTGGATCGGAGTGAAAGGCTAATCAAACCCAGTGATAGCTGGTTCTCCTCGAAATAGCTTTAGGGCTAGCCTCATGTGTTTGGCAGTGGTGGTAGAGCACTGATTGGACTAGCGGCCCCACCAGGTTAGCAACTCCAGTTAAACTGCAAATGCCATTGTCTTAGAGCATGGGAGTCAGTCAGTAGGGGATAAGCTCTACTGACAAAAGGGATAAGAGCCCAGATCGCCAGCTAAGGTCCCCAAATACAGGCTAAGTGGTAAAGGATGTGTCGTTGCCCAGACAGCCAGGATGTTGGCTTAGAAGCAGCCATTCATTTAAAGAGTGCGTAATAGCTCACTGGTCAAGTGGCTTTGCACCGAAAATTCTCGGGGCTTAAGCCTGTTACCGAAGCTGCGGATTTTGACCCACGTGCCGGTTCGCCGACAGCGGGGTTGAAGTGGTAGGGGAGCGTTCTATAGTAGGACGAAGGTGGATCGAAAGATACACTGGACCAATTAGAAGTGATTATGCCGGCATGAGTAGCGATAAAACAAGTTAGAAGCTTGTTCGCCGAAAGCCTAAGGGTTCCTGGGCAAGGCAATTCCACCCAGGGTTAGTCGGATCCTAAGCTGAGGCCGAAAGGCGTAAGCGATGGGTAGCAGGCATAATATTCCTGCACCACCATTACAAGGACGAAGCTAGGGGAGACGCAGGCATTAGGACCTACCAGCGGATGGATGTGCTGGGCTAAGCCCGACAGAGGAGATTTCAGGTAAATCCGAAGTCTCACGACTCTGAGAGGTGATAGGGATTCCGTAAGGATACAAACTGGTCTAGTTGTCTGCCAAGAAAAGAACCTCGAGTGGACGCGTAATGGTGTCCGTACCGCAAACCGACACAGGTAGGCGAGGAGAGAATCCTAAGGCGCTCGAGAGAACTCTCGCTAAGGAACTCGGCAAAATGACCCCGTAACTTCGGGAGAAGGGGTGCTTTTAGTAGGAGAAGCATCTTGCATGCAAATCCGAAAGAAGCCGCAGTGAAGTGGTCCGTGCGACTGTTTACTAAAAACACAGGTCTCTGCAAAATCGTAAGATGATGTATAGGGACTGACGCCTGCCCGGTGCCATATGGTTAAGGGGAAGAGTCAAGGGTTCGCCCGGCAGCTCTGAACCGAAGCTTCAGGTAAACGGCGGCGGTAACTATAACCGTCCTAAGGTAGCGAAATTCCTCGTCGGGTAAAATCCGACCTGCACGAATGGCGTAACGACATGGACACTGTCTCGGCGAGAGACTCGGCGAAATTGTAATACCGGTGAAGATGCCGGTTACCCGTAACAGGACGGAAAGACCCCGTGAACCTTTACTACAGCCTGATATTGGGTTTTAATGTAGCTTATGTAGGATAGGTGGGAGACTGTGAAACTGGGGCGCCAGCTTCAGTGGAGTCGATCTTGAAATACCACTTTTGTTGCATTGAGATTCTAACTCTGGTTCGTTATCCGAATCGAAGACAGTGTCAGGTGGGTAGTTTGACTGGGGCGGTCGCCTCCCAAAATGTAACGGAGGCGCCCTAAGGTTCCCTCAGCGCGATTGGAAACCGTGCGTAGAGTGTAAAGGCAGAAGGGAGCTTGACTGCGAGACAGACATGTCGAGCAGGTGCGAAAGCAGGGCTTAGTGATCTTGCGGTTCTGTGTGGAAAGGCCGTGACTCAACGGATAAAAGGTACTCCGGGGATAACAGGCTGGTCGCGCCCAAGCGTTCATAGCGACGGCGCGGTTCGGCACCTCGATGTCGGCTCATCACATCCTGGGGCTGCAGCAGGTCCCAAGGGTTGGGCTGTTCGCCCATTAAAGTGGTACGTGAGCTGGGTTTAGAACGTCGCAAGACAGTTCGGTCCCTATCCGTTACGGGCGTAGGATATTTGAGAGGACCTGCCGCTAGTATGAGAAGACCGTGGTGGACGAACCTCTAGTGTACCAGTTGTCGCGCCAGCGGCACCGCTGGGTAGCTATGTTCGGAAGAGATAAACGCTGAAAGCATCTAAGCGTGAAGCTCGCCTCAAGATAAGATATGCTGCAGAGTTAATCTGGTAAGGCTCCTTTGAGACTAAGAGGTTGATAGGCCAGAGGTGTAAGCGGTGCGAACCGTTTAGCTGACTGGTACTAATAAGCCGAGGGCTTGATAACTTTACTCTATAGCTTAATATTCAAATCTATACGATTGTCAAATATTTTGGAATAATAAATTTCTATATTTTCCGGTGGCAAGAGCGAAGGGGAAACACCCGTTCCCATTTCGAACACGGCAGTTAAGCCCTTCAGCGCTGATGATACTTCGAGGGTGACCTCGTGGGAAAGTAGGTCGTTGCCGGGAAGCTTAATAAATGAAGCCTTAACCTTTATAGGTTAGGGCTTTTTTTATGTCGAAGGCAGCCTGTCACAAGTCGTAATACAATTTACTTGCATCTGTTTTACCTGTATGCTAAAATACGCAAGAATCTATGCATAGGAGAGGAAGACATGTCAGGTCATTCAAAATGGTCCTCAATTAAGCACCGGAAGGCTGCGGTTGATGCGAAACGTGGGAAGCTCTTCTCGAAATTGATTAAAGAGATTACAATTGCAGCGCGAATCGGCGGTTCCGATACCCAGATAAATCCGCGTTTGAGGTCAGCAGTATTAACCGCAAAATCGAAGAATGTGCCGAATGATACAATCGAAAAGGCAATTCTACGCGGTACCGGTGAACTTGACGGTGTGGATTATGAAGAGATTGTATATGAAGGGTATGGTCCCGGTGGGGTTGCGATTATGATCGATGTTTTGACCGATAACAGAAACCGAGCGATCGCTGATGTCAGGCATATTTTAAGCAAACATGCTGGGAATATGGGCGAACCCGGCAGCGTTTCATGGTTGTTTGATAAGCGCGGTTGGATGATAATCGAAAAGGGTAGTATTGACGAAGATGAGCTTTTTATGATTGCGCTGGATTCGGGTGCGGAGGATTTGACAGTTCAGGCAGAGAACCTTGAAATTATCACGTCGCCTGAAAATTTTGAGGCGGTTCGAGAGGCTGTAGAGGACTCCGGTGCGACGGTGATTGAAGCTGAATTGACAATGCTTCCCCAAAGCACGGTGAACTTGGAAGGTAAGGAAGCGGAGCGGATGTTGCGATTGATGGAGGCTTTGGAAGATAGCGACGATGTTCAGAAGGTTTATGCAAACTTCGATATCGCTGATGATATTTTAGAAGCTGCAGCTTGATCCTATCGGTTTATGTCAAGAGAGTGCACAATGCAGAGGGTGTGAAACGTAATGCGTAATGAGTGGAGAAACACTAGTTCACTCAGTTAGCAAGTCCCGATTCTATTGCATTATTTCTTAACATGAACCATTCTATCGTACTGAACAATGATTGTGCTTGGCATAGACCCCGGAATTGCAAATACTGGTTATGGATTCATTAAAGCGGAGTCATCAACATTTAGCGTGCTTGATTTCGGCTGCATCCAGACATCGCCAAGAGATGAATCTACGCAACGTCTTAAAGCCATCTACGATAAACTGATGCAGTTGGCTGACGAATATCAACCGGAATTCTTTGCGCTTGAGGACCTTTTCTTTAGCAAAAATGTGAGCAGTGCGTTTGCTGTGGGAGAGGCAAGAGGCGTGATTAAGTTGGTTGCTGCAAATACAGATCGGCGACTCTATAACTATCCACCTGTTCAGGTCAAGGAAGCGGTTGTCGGATACGGTAAAGCCCCCAAGCGTCAGGTCCAAGAGATGGTTAAGCTTTTGCTCAGGCTCAAAGAGATTCCTCGTCCTGATCACGCGGCGGACGCACTTGCCGTAGCAATTTGTCACGCCCGTTCCTATAAAATACTTCAACTTCGCGAAAGGCACCTCAAGTCATGATTGCGTTCGTAAAGGGGATCCTAGCGGCCAATGGCTCAAAACAGGTCATCGTTGATGTTAATGGAGTCGGATACAGCGTTGAGATTCCGGAGAGTACAAAAACTCAGTTGCCGGATATCGGATCCGACATCACGCTTTATACGCATTATCATTGCCGGGAAAACGAAGTTAAGCTTTATGGATTTTCGTCACAGGATGACCTTACAATATTTGAAACCTCCCTTGTAGTAAAAGGCGTAGGTCCCTCCTTAGCATTAAATATCGTTTCAAAACTCTCTCCTCCGGATTTCCAGCGTGCGATCCGTGATGCCGATCATGCGACCTTAATGCGGGTGCCACGCGTAAATAAAGAACTTGCGCAACTGATGATAATGAAATTGAAGAACACCGTTCGTAAGATTCACTTTGATGCCAAAGTTGATGAGGCTGGCAGCGGTGAACATACGGAGGCGGGTGTGCAGGTGTTGGTGGGTTTGGGAGCGTCTGAATCTGCGGCGGAGCGAGCGATCGCGGACGCCCAGAAAATCTTGGGACCTACAGCAAAGCGGGAAGAGTTGGTTCGATTGGCTCTTGCTCGAATAAATCAGTGAGTCTAGCGCATGAATCAAGATAAAGAGATGGAAACCCTTCTCAGCGAGACGGAGATAGAGGTGCTGGAGGACAGGCAATATAACCTCAGACCTCAGACCCTTGATGAATTCATCGGGCAGGAGCAGATTAAAGAGCAGCTGCGTATTCATATTGAAGCTGCCAAAAGTAGGAGACAAGCATTAGCGCATATTCTGTTTGTGGGCCCGCCCGGACTGGGTAAAACAACCTTGGCTCGAATTGTTGCCAATGAGATGGAGAGCAACTTCAAGTCAGCAGTTGGTCCCATGATGGAACGCTTGGATCTAGCGACAATGTTAACTACCCTCGAAGAACGGGCAATCTTTTTCATTGATGAAATCCATCGAATGAAGGGCTATGTTCAGGAATCGATGTATCCTGCAATGGAGGATTATAAGATAGATTTGCCCATCGGTCAGGGACCTGCGGCAGATATTATTACTGTGCCGCTCGCCCATTTCACCCTTGTAGGGGCGACAACTCGGGAGGGATTGTTGGGTGGGCCATTTCGGGATCGCTTTGGCAACCGCATCCATCTCGATTATTATACGCCGGCAGAGATTCAGATCGCTATCAATCGGCTCAGTCAGCGGATGCAGCCCTCCGTTAAAATTGAGGAAGATGCGGAATACGAATTGGCTCGCCGTTCAAGAGGCACCATGCGTATTGCGGAGAATATGTTGAGAAAAGTGAGGGATTACGCAACCGTTAAATTCGACGGAATTATCACTTATGAGATCGCTCAAGAAGCACTGGACTTTTTCAAGATTGACGAACTCGGCTTAGATGACAATGATAGAGCCTATCTGCGAACGATGATTGAGAAGTTTCGTGGCCGGGCAGGGTTGAAGGCGATGGCAGTCGCTGTCAGTGAAGATGAGCGTACCATCGAAGAGGTTTACGAACCCTACTTAATTAAACTTGGCTTTCTGACTTTGACACCGATGGGGCGTGTTGCAACGGATGCGGCCTATCAGCACCTCGGTTATCCAACGCCTGAGTATCAGCCGACGCTTTTCTAAATCTTTCTTTTGACCTGTAAAAAGGCTGTCAATTTAGTTTTTCCGTAAGTGTATCAAGTATGAAACTCACCGATTATGACTACGACCTGCCCGAAGCACTAATTGCCCAGCAGCCCTGTCCACAAAGGGATGCGTCTCGCTTGATGGTCTTGGACCGGCAGACACAGAAAATTCACCACACTCAGTTTTCCCAAATTGGTGAGTTTCTTCCCACCGGTTCCCTGCTTGTCCTGAACAACACAAGAGTTATTCCAGCGCGACTCATAGGGCGGAAGCTGCCTACGGGCGGAAAAATTGAGATACTGTTAACCCGTCAAAAGGGGACGAATACCTGGGAGGCGTTGGTAAAGCCGGGCAGACGTGTCACTCATGGGACACGTATCGTCTTTGGCAAGGGGCTCCTAACCGGAAAAGTCCTTGCCAAATCTCCGCTCGGTCTTTATACTGTCCGATTCACATACGATGGTGATTTCGAGGACATTCTCGCGCAAGTGGGTAAAGTTCCCTTGCCACCTTACATCAAACGTGAACCGAACCAGACTGATGAAGAGGAGTATCAATGCGTTTATGCGAAGGAGGCAGGGGCGATCGCTGCGCCAACCGCAGGATTACATTTTACAGCGGAGTTATTGGATAAACTTAAGCGAGATGGGATTGACCGTGTAACTCTCACGCTACATGTTGGGCTCGGCACGTTCCAACCTGTCAAAGTGGAAGATATTGAGATGCACAAGATGCACTCGGAGTATTTTGAGCTTTCTCAAACGAGTGCCGATCAGATCAATACGACAAAGAGTACGGGGCAAAAAATCGTTGCGATTGGGACTACTTCCGTTCGCGCTCTTGAAACGGTTGCCTCGGATTGTAGTGTTGACTCGTATCAGGGATATACGGATATCTTTATATATCCCGGCTATCAGTTCAAAGTAGTCGATGCTTTGGTAACTAATTTTCATTTACCGAAATCAACTTTACTTATGCTCGTCAGTGCATTTGCTGGGCATGAGTTCATTTTTGAAGCTTACCAAGAAGCAATCGCAAAAAACTATCGCTTTTTTAGTTATGGCGATGCGATGCTTATTCTTTAATTTGGAGGACTGAATTATGGATTTTCTCGGAGCTTTCTTTCCGATTCTTCTGATGATACCGATTTTGTATTTTCTGATTTTACGCCCGGAACAGATGAAGCGAAAAAAACATCAAGCTATGCTGAGTAACCTAACGAAGGCGGACGAGGTTGTCACGACGGGTGGGTTACATGGGAAGATAGTGGGTGTAGATAAAGATTTGGTGGTTTTGACAATTGCAGAGAACGTGAAGGTCGAGGTGTCACGAAGCGCGATTGCCTTCAAAAAGAAGGCTGGCGAATTGATTGAGGGTGAATAGGCTCGGCTCATGTCAAAAGAACGTGCAAAACAATAAGAATGTGAGACGTGATGTGTGAAACGTAATATATTAGTTCATTGGTTCATTAGCAAAGACGGTCAGGGCGATCTCGCTTGCTTTTGATGAAAGTGTCAAAATCTATGGAAAAGATTGGTGAGCTTCATGTCATCACGGATACAGCTATCCAATCGCGGTTTACGCATGCGGAATTAGCAGAGATGGCGATTGCGGGTGGTGCTGATACCATCCAGTTTCGTCAGAAGGCTGGGAGCACACGCGAACTGGTGGAATCGGCACAGGCTGTGCAAGCTGTTTGTGCGGAGCGTGGGATTTTCTTAATTGTCAACGATAGGGCAGATGTTGCGCTCGCCGTTGGTGCAGCGGGTGCTCATTTTGGCCAGGATGATCTGCCAATTGTGGCTGGGCGACGGATTCTTCCATCAGAGATGATTATTGGGGCTTCTGCTCGAACGGAGGACAAGATCCTAGAAGCGATTTCTGCCGGGGCGGATTATATCGGGTTTGGTCCTATCTATCAAACCTCTTCCAAACCGGATGCGGAGCTACCGAAAGGGTTAGAAGCCCTGCGACGGATGTCCGAAATCGCACAGTGCCCCGTTATTGCTATTGGTGGTATTACGGCTGAAACTGCATATGAGGTCATCCGCGCTGGTGCCCACGGCGTTGCTGTCATTTCAGCGGTGTGTGGCCAAGCAGATCCAGTTGCCGCTACTCGTGGCTTATGTGATGAGATTCAACGCGCCAAGGTGAGTATGGGTGTGTAGTTTTCTTGTAAATAAGAAAACTTGAAAACTGTAATACCGGTTGTAAACCGTTCGGGTTCACATACCGTTTAGTTTAGACAGTAAAAAATTGCTCACCCTATCAATCATAGGACGTTGATCATGGACAGAATCGTTGAAGATGAGATATTAGTTGCGCAGTTTCAAGCCGGTCGCCCTGATGCATTCGATGATCTGATGAAGCGATACAAGGGGCAAATATACGCCTATCTGCTCCGGTCCGTGAAGAATTATGAGGATGCTGAGGAGTTAACGATTGAAGTTTTTTTTAAGGCGTATCGTGCGCTTGACACTTGGAAGCCACAAGCCCGCTTTTCAACTTGGCTTTATAAAATTGCTCATAATCTGTCAATTGATTTCCACCGTTCAAAATCGCGCCGGCAGACCTATTCGCTTGATGATGAGGAGTTTTCTATTGAGGAGCCGGCAGCTCATGATTTATGGAGTAATCCCGAATGGGAGATTGAGGAAAAAGACCGGCATCGGGTTATCCGTGAGGCGATAGACCAACTTTCGCCGAAGCAGAAAGCTGTTTTTATATTAAACCGCTACCAAGGATTACAGATTAAAGAGATTACTGAAGTCCTTGGAATGGCAGAGGGCACGGTGAAGATTCATCTGCACCGTGCGGTAAAAAAACTGCAAACTTTGTTACTACCTCTCTGGGACGGAAATGAAATTTGACCTAAAGGAGTGTGCTGAATGATACAGTGCAAACAGTTAGAAAAATTCTACACCGAATATGTTTGCGATCTCCTTGATGAGGAGCAGGCTGCTCGCGTTGAGGAACATTTGCACAGTTGCTCTACTTGTGCCCATGAAGTTGAATCATTGCAAAAAACTTTGCGTTTGACTGAAGAGGCGGAGGAGCTGCCAATCCCGCCCGTTGTTCTTGATAATATCGAGAAGGATGTCTACAAACGTTTAGCGACGGCATCTCCGTCCACTGAACGAGTGCGCTTGCTCTCGAAATTGGTTTCTATCTTTCGATTCTCCGGTATGAAGCGCCGTCCTACTTGGATTTTCCGCAGCGCGCTAGCGACCCTTGCGCTAGTGATTAGTATTTCGATTGCCACAGTTTTTATCAACCAAGATGAATCGTCAAATGTCCAAATCAGTGCTATTCCGATACAATCACCTCACGAAAGAATCAAATCATATCAACAAGCGGAGATCTGGAATAACACCACTGAAGCACTTGAAACAAGACATTTGAAGGATAATGAACGGTTGGCTACGCTCCAATTGCTAGTGTTAGCGGAGCAGGCTCCTTAAAACAAAATTGCTCTGAATCCCGATCGAGTCAGTATGGGGAGGGATAAAAGAATGGAAGGATCCGTATTGGGTCATTCGCAATATGCTTTGCGTCTGAAATGGTTCTTTTGTATCGTTGCTTTTTGCCTGACGTTGTTTGCTATCGTGGATACCCAGGCTCAGGGTATAGCCACGCTGCTTGAAAAGGGTAGGTATCATGAGGCAGCACAGCTCCTTGAGAAGCTAGCTGATTCGACAGACAGCGTAGAGCAACTTTGCGGAATTTACGAAAAATTGGGTGATATCTATTACGCGTATACCCATCAATATCCTCAAGCGTTAAGCGTCTACGACAAGATCATCCAATTGAGCAACAAAGGGGCGACCGCAGAAGATCTGTTCCTCGGTTATATTAAGAAAGGTGATGTGTATTGTCGGATGGGGGAGTACGAGGAAGCGATTCAGACCTACCGGACCTTTGTTGATCAGTTCCCACCCACGCACCTTGCCCATAAAACCGGCTTGCGAAAAATTCATAGTATTCAAACTGCCCTTGATGATTTGCGGGAGCAACAGCGCGTCATCCAAGACCATAAGGCAACCCCCCTTGCAATTGAGGCGAAGTTCCATATGGCAGAGTTGTATCGCAGCCCTTATCAGTTGAACCAACCTGAGAAAGCGATTGAAGTGTATGAGGGGATCTTGCAACAACGTGGCGATACCAAACTCGCATCTGAAGCGCAGTGGCGCATCGGGAATATTCGAGATAAGGTATTGAATCAGCCGGCGCTGGCAATCGAAGCGTATCAGAAGGTTGTGGACTATTATCAGCCGGTGAGTCTTTTTGCAGCGGAGGCACTCTTTCAGATTGGACGCATCCATCAAGAGAACGAGCGATATGCTGCCGCTGTGCAGGCTTTTGAGCAGCTCTCCCGAGAGCACCCGGACTTTTGGAAGATGCACGCAGTTTTCTATTGGTCGGGGGTCTGTTATGAGAAACTGCGGGACTATCGTCGAGCAATTACTGGGTTTAGGACATTTTTGTATGCCTATTTGCCTAACTTGGATCCTATCTACTTGGGTGCGATCGGAAAATATGACCAGGATCCAGTTCGCGTCAAAACAGAGTTGGAAGAGAAGATTGGCCAGCTGGAGTTAGATTTTCCACGCGTTGAGTGGGATCGAATAAAAGAACTGCTTGCTGCAAACAACTATGTCGATGCCCTCCCACTTACACGGCAGTATATTATTGATATGCCCGACAGTGAGCACGCACAGCAAGCACGGTCCCAACTACGCTTTATTGAATGTCAGGCAACCATTCAGGGGCTGCAATCAATCAGCGGCACGCTGACCCCTTACGCACTATACCGCGCAGGTAAAATTTGTGAACGTGAATTGAAGGATTATGAGCAGGCAATCGCTACGTACCACCAACTGATAGAGGCACATCCGCAATCCTTATGGGCGGCCGAAGCTGTCTATAGAACCGGAGTTGTCTATGCAAAGCACCTCAATAACACGGAAAAAGCAATCGAATCTTATCAGACCCTTATATCAGATTACCCGTCGTCATCGCAGACGATGATGGCGCATTTCCAACTGGGCGAGATGTATCATAACCTTAACCAATATGATGAGGCAGTGAAAGCCTATCAAACCACAATTGCTTACCCAAAACAAACACAACACCTTGTCCAAGGTTATAAGGATAGCTTTGCAGATCAGGCGCAATTCCGGATTGGTCATGTCCACTATGAAAACCAACGCTTTGACGCTGCGTTCGCCACCTTCCAAGAATTTATTACAAACCATCCATACTCACCGCGGCTGGCAGCTGCTTACGCCTTCTTGGGTGACATCAGCTACAAACGCGGCGATTCAAAAGCTGCGTTAGATGCTTACGATAACACACTACGCTTGCTTAAGGGCAGCCCTGTCCAGTCAAGAATGATGATTGATGAAGCATATGAACTTGGTTTCCAGGAATCAGACCCTTCGGCCGTCCTCCAGCATCTAAATGAACTCCGACAGCGAGTAGAGGCGAGATAAGTATCGTTAATTGGTGGGTTCCTTCCCTACAGCCTACCCCGCCCTTCTCTAGGGATGAATTGGAACCAACCTGCCCATACCTTTTATCCTCCCTAGACATCCTGAATCAGATCTACTTTTAGTGAAAAAACGCAACTTACCACCTATCGCCCTACCGGGGACAGTGAAAGACGAGGGGCGGTCCTACGGATGGGGATTTTTGTCCCAATCGACTGGGATTTTCAGCTTGTAGGTCGAGATGCGTATCTGGACATAAGGCTGCGTAATGATTTTGTTTCTCTTGTTTTAGTTAGGATGATATAATCAGCGTTATTCATAATCAACTCTTTGACGTACTCCCAAAGCTAAAGGATTGGGATTCTTACACGCTGTGTTAGCCCCCGATGATTCGGGACTAAGAAGCGAGTTTAGATAGGTGTGGGTTGAACCTGACACCTATCGGGGACGCCATCGCCCCAACTACGGGACTCAAAATGAATCCCGATACTTTGTTCCAGAGGTTGATAGCACCCACACCGTCTCGGTGATACTGAAAGCCACAATGATTGCAGTGATAGTTCCGGTTAATGGGCTTCTTTCGGTTGCCGCACCGTGGACAAGTCTGAGAGGTGTATGCCTCAGATACAAACTTGACTTTGAGTCCTGCCAGTTCTGCCTTGTAGCATATCATGGACTGGAGACGGGCAAACGCCCATTGGTGAACCTTCTGGTTAGACTTCTTACTAAATTTCGCTCGCTTACGGATGCCTTTTAGGTCTCCTATCACTATCGTATCTGCCTTCGCCTTGATGCAGTCAGATATAAATCGAAATGTGATTTTGTGTTCGGCGTCCTTCAGTTGAGCGTTTAACTTCGCAAGTATCTTGGTCTTGATTCGTTTCAACCGATACCAGCGATGACTCCGCTTGACACATCTATCCAGTTTGGATTGGATATATGCCTTAAACTTGTTGATATACTGTTTGATAGCCCGTAACGCACGACCATTGTAGATTATGGTATGTTGTCCGTCATGAGAGACTATCGGGTGAATCTCGCCCATATCTATGGCAACAGTTTTACCTGTTTCACGTTTGGGAGGGGTGTGGACTTTGTAGACCAATGAGAAATAGTAGCTCCCTCGTTGGAAATACATCTCCACATAGACCGGTTCTACTGTGGATTGAAGCGTGATAGCCGGGTTGCCTTTACCGTTGGATAATCTCAATACACCGTCTCTGAGTGAAATCGCACTCGACTTCCAACGCACCTTGAAAAAGTGTGGGGTACGCTTAGGAGGCTTCGTTTCAGGGGTGGACTTAACAGCCCGGAAATAGGACTTGAGAGAATCGAAGTAGCTCTCAATTATCGCTTGAATCGTCTGACTATGGAGATGGTAGCCACGCAAGCGCATATACTTTTGGACAGCACCTTGAGATAGCCAAAACCCTTTTTTACGCTTCACCTTGCGAATCAGAGAAACCACCTTCGAGTAGACGCGGCCTGATTCACTGGCAAGTATATCCAATTCAGACGTTGGAGACACTTTGATTTTCTTGGTAGTGTACATGGAGAGGGGCTTTCCGTCTGTCGTCCGCTATACCGTAGAGTGTAGGGGACACCACCTTGCAGTGGTGCGATATTCCCCTACCGAAAGACAAATCAACCATATCATATCTTGGCTACAAATTCACGGAGAAACAGGGCTAAACCATAGCTTATATAGGCTTCGCCCCAACTGCTCCAAACCTAAAGGATTGGGCTTTACGGGCTAAAGCCCCACTCGGTAAGTTTCAGGGAGGAGCGTATCTTCAATGGCACATCAAAGCCTTACCGAATCCAACCGCCTTCACGCTGGTGCCGCGCAGATGAACATAACCCCACAGACCGATATCCATCTCGCCGGTGCCGTTGGACGATTTCGACCTGCTCAGTATGTCTACGACCCACTTTATGCTAGAGTGCTGGTGTTGGAAAAAGGTAACAAGAAAATTTGCTTTGTGAGTCTGGATCTCACTATCATCACTGAGGAATGGACGGCAAAAATTCGTCGCGCGGTTGCGGCTGAATGCGGACTTTCCCCCGAGGCAGTTATGGTGCATGTGACGCAGACACATTCGGCACCGTCGCTGGGACATTTCATGTTCGATGAGAGTTTTCAAGGTACACCGCGGGAAATGGAATGGCTTCGTGGTGGTGATCCACGATATTTCGATTTCGCGTATGAACGGATTATTGAGGCTATCAAACGTGCCAATAGTTCTTTGCAGCCGGTTCAGCTCCGGGTTGGTAGCGGTGTCGAGGGCAGGGTTGCCTTTAACCGAAGAGCAATCATGAATGACGATAAGGTGCGTATGCCGGGTTCAAAATGGGAGGATCCGTTAGGACCTACTTATATTCGTTATATGGAGGGGCCGATTGATCCGGAGGTTGGGGTGATGTGTTTCCAAACGGATTCGGTGGAGATGCTTGCAATGTTGCTGCATCACACATGCCATCCGGTCAACATCTTTCCGAGACCAATTGTCTCCGCAGACTGGCCTGGTGCGTGGTCGGACGCGATGCGTGAAACCTTCGGTGGCAGTTGCGTGCCTCTTGTCCTCAACGGGTGTTGTGGCAACATCAATCCGTGGGATCCGTTCAATCCGGATTACGTTCCTGACCACCAACACATGGGTAGTCTTCTCGCTAAAACCACTCAGGCAGTGATTGAAAATTTGCCTTACGAGGAAGATCTGTCCCTAGATTGGAAGGTGCGCCGTGTAAAACTACCCATTCGCGATGTTGAACCTGAGTTGCTCGCACAGGCGCGGAAGGTTTTGGCGGAAAATCCGGAACCGAAATGGTCAGACGAGAATCCGAATCAGATCGATCCAGAATGGATAAAGGCGGGTTCGATCTTGAGCGTCCATCTTCAAAAAGAGCGAGCACCGGAACTGGATTACGAGATTCAGGTACTTCGGGTGGGGAAAACAGCGTTTGTGGGTCTGCCGGGTGAGCCATTTGTCGAAGGACAGCTACAACTCAAGATGGCTTCTCCGACCCATCCAACATATATTGCGCATTGCACGAGCCAGTATGTCGGTTATCTACCGATCCCTGATGCTTTCCCTCGCGGTGGGCATGAGGTCGAGACACGGTTTTGGGCGAAGTTGGAACCAGAGGCGTTGGGGATGGTGGTTGATGCGGCAACTGAAGTTCTTCAGGAGGTCTTCGGGGGTTGAGGACTCCTCTGATAACAGTTTCGGCATGACTGGACGGTGCCTGAGAATCGGAGTCGCTGCACGAGTTTAAGGTGGTGTTAAGAGAGGGAAAAATCTAATGAAAATCATTGATGCAAGAGAAGCGTGGATCCACACCCATTTCTTCGTTGATAGCGCGTTGGTTACGCTGCAGGAACAGAGGCTTATTTCGATGCATGTGGAGCCTGAACTAAGACAAATGGGAATTCAATACGGGTTACGTTACGAGAAGCCGGTCAACCCCGAACAATCGCTCATCGTTCTGGAGTGTATTCCTTTTGAAAACACCAGAGAAGTAATCAAAGATCTCATCAACGAAACAATTAAGGATTTTCCGAGTCGTAGTGCAAGCCCACCACGCAACATTGTAACGAATATAACCGTTGAAGATCCGGAGTCAGCGCAATCGTAGTAGTTGTAACCCAACTGCATTCATGAAAAATGGAAAGGAAGGCGTATCCATGACATTACGCGCTGGGATTGTTGGCTGCGGTGGAATCAGTCGGAGTCATGCGACCGCATACGCAAATCTAAAAGATGTGGAACTTGTCGCCTTGTGCGACATTCAGTCCGCGGCACTCAATACACGAGCGGACGAGTATGCCATATCCAATCGTTACACCGACTTCCAAGAAATGTTTGAGAAGGAAACGTTGGATGTTGTCAGTGTGTGCACCCATGCACCGCTGCATGGACCGGTTACGATTGCTGCTGCAAAAGCTGGTATTAATGTCCTGAGCGAGAAGCCGCTTTCCACCGATCTGGAAAACGCTGATCAGATGGTTGCGGCTTGTAAAGCAGCGGGAGTACGGCTTGCGGTGAGTCATCAATATCGATTTACGCCGTTATTCCGTCACGCGAAGGAGTGGATTGAATCGGGACGGATAGGCGAATTTCGTTCTATCCGCGAGGTGGGCAAGGGACGTGAAGCGGGGTTTGAGTTGATGGAGATGGGTGTTCATTACTTTGATGAGATGGATTTCTTTATGGACGGCATCGAGTGGGTTCACGCACAGGCTACCTACCGAGGACATCCAGTCGGCGTTGAGGATATAATGCACAGTAGCGAGCTTTGCAAAACAGATCGGCGTGACAACGGAATGGTAGCAGGCGACATAATGATGATTCATCTCGGTGGGAAGCGGGGTGCGAGCGGCTTGATTGAACTTTATTCCCGTGATCCTCTACAAGGGTGGATGATGGGGCCCCACATTTTAGGGAGTGAGGGGCAACTGATGGTTAAGCCGAATCCTCAAACTGGGGTAGATGAGATGTGGTATTGTCCCTTTGATGTTTCGTTTGCTGCACACACGCCCCAATGGAAGCGGGTTCTGCTTCCCGAAGAGTTTTTTGTGATTGATGGTCGGTCGTGGTCGGGCAGGGATTCGATCTGGAGTGTGCGGGACATGGTGGACGCGATACGGGAAGATCGGCAGCCGGAGCTCGGAGGTTCCCAAGCACTGACTTCCTTGGAATGTGTCAGTGCCGTCTATGAATCCCATTTTACTGAGGCGAGGGCGTACCTGCCTTTGGAGGATCGCCGTCATCCACTGATCAAACGGTTGGACGAGGGATCTCAGGGCTGAAGTAAGGAGCGGTAGGCAGCATTCTATTGACATATCTCTCCTCCGTGATAAATCGGGATTTAAAACTGGAGGGCAGCCTATTAGAATGCAAGTCGCGATTCGGAGATCGCTCCTACCATTGGGTTGATCTTTCCCTGCGGATTGAGTACCTCTAACCCTACAAGTTGGTTCGTTGGTTCATTCGCAAACTAGTGAACTTATGAGTTCATTGCTGCTTTCTCTACGTCTGCCAACCACACTCTCTCGCCGTTGTTTGATGCCGAGCGATGGACTGCCCCCTCGAAAACCAGTTCATTCCATGCGGCTTCCCCGTCTGCCGGGAAGGATTCGTTAGCGTGCATGGCTTTGATTACACCGTCAGCCATGCGGGGGAAGGATGTCTGATAACTGTTCTTGTCGTCGTTTTCCCAAAGTTCTTCATCATCAGAGGTGTTGGCTCCGCGCCAGATATTGGCTTCGCGCTGACGATACCAGCCCTCTAAACCACGGGCTTCGGCGTAACGTTCATCGCCGACAATCATGACGCGCAGCGGATGGTCGTCGTCACCCCATAGGTTGCTCCCAGCAAGCGAACCGATCACACCGTTTGCCCACTCCATATGAATCATGCGCTGCCAACCGCCTTCCTCGCTTGGATCACCCATGACGCTGACCCATTCGGGTCGTCCCATATTCCAGAGGATTTGGTCAATGACGTGCGACCAGCAGTTGAAATGCGCTCGGGCACGCACCATCCGGATCTCACCCAGTCGTCCTTCTACTACATCATCGTGAAGTTTTCGGAAGTGGGTCATGAAGCGGTAGTTGAAGTCAATCCCGAATTTTAGACCTGAAGCTCGCCATTCGGAGATTGCCGCTGCTGCGATGGGGAGGTCCTCCTCTCTGACGCGGAATTGACCTTCCAGACCGCAGAGGGGTTTCTCGGTGAACACATTTTGACCTGCTGCGAGTAGCTGCCGCAAAGGCGGGATACGTCGGGTTTCATTGACAATCAGCAGCATCAGGTCCGCATCACAATTAGCGAGCAGCTCTTCAATGCTCGAATATCCGGGGGCGCCAAACTTTTCTGTGGCTTCGGCGAGCAGTTCGGGATCCATATCGCAGACAGCGACGACTTCGGCGTCGGGATGGCTGTGGAAATTTCCGCCGTGCATCAAACCCATCCCCCTGCCGCTGATGAGTGCGCATTTTATCATGGTTAGCTTCCTTTCTGTTTCAGGTTAAAGGTATAAGGATTTTTCCAATAGTGTTCTTCTTGTCTTTCTTGGGTGCGGATTGATGTCTATTAAGAACATAGTTAGAATTAACGCTAGGGAGGTAGAAACAAACGGGGACTTGTTAGATATGGTGTGAGATGGAATCGGATTGGTATGAGGTAGGAGTTCTATCAGCGGAACGCCTACGATGTACTATGAGTCATCTGATTCTTCGTCGCTTGCGTTAAGTTGGGCTTCCAGTTGGGTGACACGCTCTTGGAGCCGTGAAAACGCCTGCAACATTTCTGGTATTCGGCGTAGAGAGGCTTGGATACGCAGTTGCTGGGCATGGTTTTCTGCCGGGAAACCGGAGACAAAGCTGCCTGCGGGGAGATCTTTGGTCACCGCCGATTTGGCAAAAACGGTACTATCTTCCCCAATAGTGATATGCCCGACGGCTCCAGAATGCCCTGCCATTGTCACACGGTCTTTCAGTTCGGCACTTCCTGCGATTCCGGTTTGCGCGGCGATGCAGCAGTCTTCACCAATCACCACATTATGCGCAATCTGTATGAGGTTATCGAGTTTTGTTCCTCGTTTGATGATTGTTGCGCCGTTGGTCATCGTAGCGCGGTCCACCGTTGTGTTTGCACCGATTTCGACATCATCTTCGATGATTACGGTGCCGATTTGTGGTATTTTGTGGTGACGGTCGCTGACCGAAGCGAACCCGAAGCCATCGCTGCCGATGACGACCCCACAGTGTAGGATGGCCCGATCGCCAATTTCGACATCTTCGCGAATGGTTACGTTGGGGTAAATGAGGGTTTCGTTGCCAATTTTCGTGTCATCGCCGATATACACAAAGGGACTGATAATCGTTCCATCACCGATTTGGACATTATCGCCAATATATGTGTAAGCTTGAATGGAGACCATGTCGCCAATCTGGACATTATCTCCAATAATTGCGGTCTCATGAATGCCGTATGTTGTTTTCCGTTTGCGCCATGCGAACAGCTCTAGGACTTTGACAAAGGCAAAGTAGGGATTATCAACGCGAATAAGCGGTATATCGCTATAGGTGACGTCGTGACCTACGATAATCGCAGCAGCCTGCGTGCGTTCTATTTCACGCAGATACTTTGAGTTGGCAACAAAGGTGAGCTCATGCTCTCTCGCCTCTTTAATCCCAGAGACGCCAATAATCTCGATCTCGCCGTCCCCGAATAACTCCCCGTCGATTAATTCACTAATTTCTTTGAGTGTTTTCACCATAATTACTTGGGGGTGTGCTGCCCTATGGCCTCAACCGGTTTCCTCCGGCGTCGAAGCTCGTGGGCAATCATTAGTTATTCTTTTCCCCTTCCTTTCCTGTCTCTGTTTCAGGGGGAGTCGCCGCGTCCTTCGATTTTTCTTTTTCGTATGCGTCGTTTAGCAGCTGAAGGACCCTCTCGGTCAGATCATACTTTGGATCGACATAGAGTGTCACCAGACGTTTTTCAAGGATAAGGCTATATCCTTCACTCTCACCAACTTGTAGAAGGAGACCTTCGATTTCCTGTGTCAGAGGTGCAAGTAATTCTTCACGTTTTGCCATAATTGCTTCTTGACCATTATCCAATTCCTGCTGGAGCAGTTGCCTTTTGAGACCAATCTCGGCTTCCAGTGCCTGGGTTTCAGGGGCATCAAGAAACAGTTTCTGCTTCTCCAAGCGTTCTATCATAGTGTCGATTTCTTGCTGGATGCCTCTGAGTTGATTTGTCAACTTATCTTGGGCATTTTTCAGAATATCGTTGGCTTCTTGAGCCTTTGTAAAATTTTCAAATACCCTTTGTGTGTCAACAACACCCAGCTTAAAATTGTTTTCTGCCGCGGCACCAAAGCCCAGACAAAATGATCCGAATAGGATAACAGTGAGTCCTAGGTAAAACTTCATAAATTGATTCATAAAACCTCCATGTGATGGAGATCCCGACATGGGATCATTGCTATTTAAGAAATGCTAATACGTCATGTTTGCTAAAAACCTGGTCCAATTGTGAAGTGGAATTTCCCTCCTCTTCCTCCTTCAATTTCTCGATCGAACCCGTAGCCCCATTCAAGGCGTGCCAACATGCCCATCAGATCAAAGCGAACGCCGACGCCCGCGCCCTTCTTGAGTTTAAAATCGTTGAAGACGTTCGTAACGCTCTCGTCCCATACCTGTCCTACATCGAAGAACGCAACAGCGGTCAACTGATTTGCAAACGGGATGCGATATTCCAAATTTCCATAGAGTACTTTGTTACCACCATTAAAATTGCGTGTGCCGGTTTTCGTGTTTACGGGAAATATCTCAAAGTCCTCATAACCGCGGACTGTGTCGATTCCGCCGAGTCGATAGCGCTCATAGTACAGGAACCTCCAATCGGTGCTTTCGCTATTAAGGTATGACGCCCGTACATGGCCGGCGAGGACGTGGTTAAACCAACTTCTGAAGAACCAACTTGAGTCCGTAGAGTACCTCTGAAACTTGTTGTCCGCACCGAAAAATCCACCGGCGTATTCATAAGAGATGCTGTTATGTGAGCCGGCTACAGGTTCGTGGAGGCTGCGCTGATAGTCGCGCGTGTCTCTGGCGAGACTAAATGTTATACTGCGGGTAAGACGATCATTAATAGTTGTTACGCCCGATCCGTGTGCGTCGACAGTTTCATTTTTGAGACGAATTGACAGGTCTGTGTTTTTGGATAGTGGCCGTCCAAACGTCAGAGAACCGCCGACACGCTTATAGGTATATCGATCGTACCCTCGATCCCGAAAGATCGAACCGTAATATCGATGTGTGCGCTGAGTGTTGTATAAGCTAGTACTGAAACGGGTTGGTGTCCCTAAGATCCAAGGGGTGCTGAAACGAAGTTCGCCGGTATGCCGATCGCGCGCCCCTAGCTCCCCCTTCAAGTGTATCCGATAGGCGCGTCCCCAAAGATTGTTTTCACCAACCTGCGCTACCCCAAAGATCCCACCTTCTGTGCCGTAACCTCCACCAAGACTGAGTAGACCGGTGCGTGGCGATTCTGTGACGGTGACAATCAGATCTCGGATAGCCTCTTCGGATTGGCTCGGCACAAACTCAACATTGCGAACAAACGACCCTAACCGAAAGATCCGCTGCCGTGCTTTCCGTAACGCCTGCACGTCGTAAAATTCTCCCGGCTTGATATCCAGTTGCTCCAACTCGCGTCGGATGACATAGTCCTTTGTCTTTTCTAACCCGTTGATATGTACATCGCCGATGATGATGACATCGCCCTCGGTGATGTTTAGCGTAACGTCCACGATACCGTTGACTTCGTCAAAATCGGGAGATGCGTCCACTCGTGAGAGCAGGTATCCTTTGTTCTGGTATTCTCCCTCGATTTTCGCAAGCGTTTCCTCGAATTCCCCACGATTGAAAAGTTCTCCTTCGGTAGGACTGAGCATATCACGAATTTTTTCTTCGGTAAATGCGGGTTTTTCGGCTTGAGCGAGGTTGACCGTATACTCCCCAACGATAAACTGGGGACCTTCGTCAACAGTGATGTCGAGCATAAGCTCTGTTTTATCCTCGGAAAATCGCTTTTCGTGCTTAGAAATTCTTGCTTGGTTGAATCCTGCGTCTTGGTAGTATCGAACGAGGGTGGTCAGATCTTCCTCGAAAAAATTCTCATCGAAATGCTTGCCTGTGCGGGTCTTCATCTGCTTGCTTAATGATTTCTGTGAGAGATTAGCGTTCCCGATGAAATTAATTTCTTCGACTTTAATCCGCTGCCCTTCCGTGATTTCAAATGTCACGGCTATCGTATTGGTTTCAGAGTCAATATCCTTATGCGTTTGGACCTCTGCCAGATAGTAGCCTGATTCTTTGTACGTTTTCAGGACATTCTGCTTACTTTCCCAGAGACGCTGATCATTGAAAAGCTCTCCCGGCTTGAGACTGATTCCCTCTTTTATTTTTTTGTATTTCAACTCTTCGTTGCCGATGATGTTGACGTTGCCCTCGATTTTAGGGTTTGGGATGAGCTGATAAATGACCTTTAATCCGCCCTCTGCAGCAGGTTCGACATCAACAAGAATGTCTTCGAAAAAGCCGGTATCTTTATAGAGGTTTTTGCTATCCTGTGACAGCTGGTAAGGAGAGATCTCCTCGCCAACGCGTGTTTGTATGATACTTTTAATTAACCCCTCCGATTCCTCCATTATCCCTTGAAACTCAATCTCTTTAATCTGTAATGTCTCATCAACTGTTTTTGTAGGTTTCGGTTCTTCATCGGTAGCAGCAGGGACTGTGGATAGCGAAAAACAGATCAACCCTACAAATACAACGATCCGCCAGCATATCACTTTCATAACTTTCTTCCTCCGTTTTGTCGGTGGTACGAATTGTCTGACGTTTCCGATGAACTTCATTCCGGGTAAATACGGGTTCCTAATACATCCGTAACATGGTGAAATTCTTCGATTAGTTTTTGTGTAACGGTGCCCGGAGAGCCGTTGCCAAC
This sequence comes from Candidatus Poribacteria bacterium, assembly GCA_965208425.1. Taxonomy (GTDB): domain Bacteria; phylum Poribacteria; class WGA-4E; order WGA-4E; family PCPOR2b; genus PCPOR2b. The sequence goes on from OZ242335.1 coordinate 3,872,547, forward strand.
GGTGCGCTGATCTATCTTAACCACAGGAATCACTTCCGCAGCGGTTCCCGTCAGGAAACACTCTTCGGCAGTATACAGATCGTGTCGGGTAAACACCTTTTCTTCAACAGTGATACCCAACTCGCGCGCCAAGTCGATGACGGTGTTACGGGTGACTCCCTCCAAAATGCCGAGATGGGTGGGTGGTGTGACAATCACATTATCCTTAATAAAAAAGATATTGTCTCCACTGCATTCGACAACATATCCCTCCGCATTTAGCATGAGCACTTCTTCGACACCTGCCTGTTTGCCTTCTATCTTTGCTAAGATATTGTTGAGATAGTTCAGCGATTTGATGCGGGGACTGATTGCTTCAGCGTAATTTCGGCGTACAGAGACTGTGACGATTTCTAAACCCTCTTCATAAAAATTCGGGGGGTAGAGTGTAATTTTGTCTGTGATGATAACGATAGTTGCTACGGGACACTTATCCGGATCTAAGCCGAGATCTCCGACACCACGAGTTACAACCAGACGGATATAGGCATCATGAAGTTGATTCCGGCGGAGCGTTTCCAATACCGCTTCTTCCATGTGCTCAATGGGGATGGGGATATCGAGCATAATGGCTTTTGCGGAATCGTAGAGACGTTGTAGGTGCTCATCAAGTTTGAAGACACGTCCTTTGTAAGATCGGATGCCCTCAAAGACCCCGTCTCCGTAGAGTAGACCATGATCAAAAACAGAAATCTTTGCTTCTTCTTGTGGAAGGTATTCCCCATCAATATAAACCAACATAGCATTTCCCTCGAATCTACGAATCGTGCATTGCACATCACATATTTAGAAAGGTAACAGTTAACTGGGGTCAAAGACTTGACCATCCACGAGCTGAACTAACCGGTCCGCGCGTTGGGCGAGTGTCTGATTGTGCGTCACGATGATAAATGTTTGGTTGAATTGATCATTAAGTGTCCAGAGTAAATCGTGTACCGCTTCACTCGTTTTTTGGTCAAGATTGCCCGTTGGCTCATCCGCCAACACGACCTTTGGTTGATTGACTAAAGCTCGTGCTATGGCGACGCGCTGTCGCTCACCGCCGGAAAGTTCAGATGGACGATGTTCCAGTCGCTCTCCCAAGCCGACATATTCTAGCAACTCTTTGGCTCGATTCTGTGCAGCGTCGGATTCTTGCCGGGCAATCAATCCTGGCATTGCGACGTTTTCCAGCGCTGTAAACTCTGGCAGAAGGTGATGAAACTGAAAAACAAAACCGATCTCTTCGTTGCGGAATCGATCTAGTTCCTGATCGTTCAACGCGAAGATGTCCTCTCCTTCATAGAAGATAGTTCCCTCTGTTGGACGGTCCAAACCACCAAGTAGATGAAGCAAGGTGCTTTTTCCGACACCGGAGGCACCGACAATTGCGATAATTTCCGCCCTTTTGACCTCCAAATCGACTCCTTTGAGTACAGGAAGTTCTGTTAAGCCGTCGTAGTAGGACTTGTATAGGTCAGTGATGCGGATAAGGTTATTCATGCCGGAGCGCCTCCACGGGGTTAAGGTAGGAGGCTTTAGACGCCGGATACAGTGCCGCAAGCCAGCAGGTTGCCATTGACAAGAGATTCATGAAAACGACAAAGGTCCAACTAATTTTGACCGGCAGTCGGTTCAGTTGATAAACAACACTCAAATCGGTTCCGAATATATCGTCAAGGTAAATCGGCTGTGCGATGAAGTAGAGGGCAAGACCGACTGCAATGCACCAGATCAGAAGAAATCCCGTTGAGCTGATAGGCAGCGGCAAGATGCGCCGAAATAGTTGCAGAACAACGGGAACTAACAGAATCAGAAGACCGTACCAGCGTGGAAACCTACCTACTTGAAACTCCAGCCGCCAACAGATGTATACACCGAGCATCGTCCCCAAAATAGCTCCCAAGATACCGATAATCCCGCCTTGGAGGACGAAGATATTTCTGATTCCCTGTTTAGATGCTCCCATTGCCCTGAGAATGCCGATATCCTGTGTTTTTTCCATCACCATCATGATGAGTGTACTCGCGATATTGAAGACCGCCACGAGTATAATTAGCGCGACGACAATCATCGTCACAGTTTTCTCAAGCTCGAAGGCTTGAAAAAAATCCGAGCGCGATTCCATCCATGTCGTTGTTATCGGTATTGCGCCCAACCCTGGATCGAAACGGATCTCCTGTTTAATCTGATCGCTGACCGTTGGTGCCATATCTGCATGAACGAGACGAACCTCAATCAGGTTGATCTGATCCGGTTTGTGGTAGAGATTTTGGGCGGTTTCTAAGTCGATAAAGCCAAATGCGTTATCGTGGATATAAAGCCCCGACTGGTAAAGTCCGACAACCACGAAGTTCCGCATCAACGGCATAAAATTACCAGGATTGGCGGGATTTGATACCATCTTAGAGATAAGGCGAAGCACATCTCCCGGAACAACGCCGATTTTCCGGGCGACATGGTAGCCTAGAACAATACCGCCGGTGATTGTCTCCTTCCCAGCTAGGCGTATTCGCGCTTCATCAATGAACTGCGATTGATTAAACGCGTCAAAATTCCTCACAAAATCTGAAAACCCTGTCACACGATCCTCTTGTTGCAGATCGATTCCTTTTACGTAGATCGTGTCTTCGATTGATTCACTGCCTTGGGGTTGGAGGGCAAGTTGACTAACAATCAGGGGCGAAGCGGCGACGACCCCTTCAATCCCTTCGATTTGCCCAATCTTTTCCTGATAGTTTGAAAAATAGTTATGCGTTGATCGGACGATTATATGGGCTTCGTTGGCGAGAAACTTCTCTTTCAGTCCGAGCCTAAACCCGTCCAAGGTTGAAATAACGATAATAACAGCAGCAATGCCGAGGGCAACCCCACCCACGGAGATAATACTGATAATCGAGATAAAGGCTTGTTTCCGTCGTGATTTCAGATAGCGGGACGCGATCAACCATTCGTATTTCATAGAGCATAAAACTTACGTTAGTGCTAGGGCAAATTTAATTGCCTGTTCTACGGTTTGCATTTTCCCTGTGGTCAGTGTGCAAATAGGGGATTGGAGCAAACTCTTAGGAATAGTAAGCAAATTATCACAGTTCACAACGCAAGCGGTAGGCATTCCGTCTCTTTCATCAAGTGAGACTTCTACAGGGAGGTGCCAGAGCGTGCGAGTAATCGGCGCAACAGTAAGAGCATCGCGCACCGTAATGGCACTATCGCGCGTGGTAATGAGTACAGGACGGCGCCTAGCGGGTGGCGGTAAATCTGCCCACCACACTTCCCCACGACGCATCTACCATTTCTCCTTTGGTAAAATTTCCCCTGCTACGGTAGCCGCTGTTTCTGCCCATAACAATTCTTCAGACTGCTGCATCTGCCGTTCACAATACATGTTTTCGAGTTCTTGGGGATTGATCTGTCCAATGAATTGCTGGCAAGCCATCGCAATAAACTCCTCGCGATTATAGTGAAGTTGCGTTGCACACTCATCTATTACCTTCAACAGAGAAGAGTTGAACGAAACGGAAACTTCTATTTTTTTTATCGCTTGTTTGTCCATACTTTCTATCTCTCTTACTGCGTGGGATGAGAAGTCCAAAACAACTGCGTCATTTCTTTATGCTTTATGTGTCAGTCTGCTCGTTCCGGGCGCATCTGCGGGAATAGAATCACATCGCGGATCGAGGTTTGATCCGTAAGCAACATAGCGAGTCGATCGATGCCGAAGCCAAGCCCGCCTGTCGGCGGCATGCCGTACTCTAACGCTCGCAGATAATCCTCATCTATCATCAGAGCATCTTCGTCCCCGTCTTCACCCTTCTTGGCACCTTCAATAAATCGTTCGCGTTGGTCTATTGGATCGTTTAACTCGCTGAAGGCGTTGCCCATCTCCATGCGGGCGATAAAGAACTCGAACCGTTCAACGAAGCGGTCACTCCCACGCTTCTTTTTTGCGAACGGTGAAATCTCGATGGGATAATCGTAGATAAATGTCGGTTGAACGAGATTTGGTTCGACGTGTGCCTCAAAGAGTTCGGCGATAAGTTTGCCTCTGGGTGCTGCACCTTCTAAATCAACGCTAGCGTCTAACACCGCATCACGTAGCTGTTCGTCGCTTAATTCATCAACGTCAGTGCCGGTCTCTTCCTTTATAGATTCGATCATCGTTAATCTGCGCCAAGGTGGATCGAGTGAGATGGATTCGCCTTTGTAGGTGATCTGTGTTGTCCCAAGAACCGTTTGCGCGGTGTGTGCAAGCAGGTTTTCGGTCAAACACATCATATCTTCGTAGTCCGCGTACGCTTGATACAGTTCAATCATCGTAAATTCGGGACTATGGTCGTGATCTATCCCTTCATTCCGAAAATCCCTCGAAAATTCATAGACCCGATCGAACCCACCAACGATGAGTCGTTTCAGATACAACTCGTTTGCAATACGGAGGTAGAGCGGCATATCCAATGCGTTGTGATGGGTGGTGAACGGACGCGCTGTTGCACCTCCATAGATTGGTTGAAGGATTGGTGTTTCTACTTCGATAAAACCGTCTTGGTTGAGGTATTCGCGGACGGCTTGAATCATCCGTGTGCGGTTGATGAAAACCTGCATGACATCGGGATTCATCATCAGATCCGCATATCGCTGGCGATACCGTGTCTCCTTATTCTGTAGACCGTGCCATTTTTCTGGGGGAGGACGAAGGGATTTGGCGAGGAGTTCAACTTCACTCACCAACACGGTAATTTCACCGGTTCGCGTGCGGAAAACAGGACCACCGACACCAATAACGTCGCCAACATCAAGTTTTCTATAGACTTGATAGGCTTCTTCCCCGACCGCATTTTGTCGGACATAGATCTGAAGCCGCCCACTGCTGTCTTGCAGATGCGCGAATCCGCTCTTGCCGTGGTCGCGCTTGGTCATAATCCGCCCAGCAACGCGCACCGATTTCGTTTCGTCCGGCTGATCTCCGACCTCTGCAAATTGTTCACAGATTTCTTGGGTTTTATGCGTTGGCGAATATTTGTAAGCGTATGGATCTACGCCGAGTTGACGAATTTCAGCCAGCTTTTCTTGACGCTGCTCCATCAATGTACTTGAATCTTCCAATTGTATGTTCCTTTACAAAGATTGCTAACAAACTAGTATAGCATTTATACGGGTTTTCGGCAATAAAAAACTACTATTGCACAGGGTGCCCTTCCCTCATTTCTTTTCGGCTTTCGCGTCTTTTAGGTAGCTTTCGATAAACTGATCAAGTTCCCCATCCATAACGGCATCAATGTTTCCAGTTTCAACGCCGGTTCGCAAATCCTTCACGAGACGGTAGGGGTGAAACACATAGGAGCGGATCTGGCTGCCGAAGTTGATATCGAGTCGATCACCTTGCAGCTTTGAGATTTCTTCGTTGCGTTGCGCTTGAAAGTATTCGTAGACCCGTGACCGTAAAACCTTCATCGCCATCTCACGGTTCTTGTGTTGTGACCTTTCGTTTTGGCATTGTGCGACGATTCCGGTGGGCAGATGGGTCATTCGGACTGCTGAATCGGTGCGGTTGACATGCTGTCCACCGGCACCGCCCGATCTGTAGGTTTCAACACGCAGATCTGCCGGATCGATCTCAACATCAATGTTGTCACTAATTTCGGGGGATACAGCGACAGCTGCAAAAGAGGTGTGCCGGCGATTATTAAAATCGAAGGGGGAGAGACGCACGAGACGATGGATGCCCGCTTCCGCACGAAGATAGCCGTAGGCATACGCACCGGTGACCAAGATTGTTGCACTCTTGATGCCTGCTTCTTCACCGGGCAATAGTTCGATGGTTTCGGTTTTGTAGTTATGTGCTTCACACCAGCGGAGATGCATCCGCATCAGCATGGCTGCCCAGTCTTGAGATTCCGTTCCCCCTGCGCCGGGGTGAATGCTCAGGATTGCATTGTTCGGATCGTGCTCGCCGCTGAGCATCAGTTTAAATTCGATCTCTTCAACCTCTGCTGTTATTCCTTTCAAATCGGCTTGAATCTCTTCGCTTACGGTCTGATCATCTTCCTCAATAGCAAGTGAAAGCAGCAGTTGAATGTCTTCAAGTTGGGCGTGGAGCTTTCGATATTTTTCTACATCTTCTCGCAGGTTCGAGACCCGTTGTGTAATTTTTTGGGCGTTTTGGGGATCGTTCCAGAAATCTGGCTTTGCCGTTTCTTCTTGAAGGGTTTCAAGTTCTTGTTCTTTATTCGTTAAGTCAAAGATGCCCCCTGAGTTCAAGGAGTCGAAATGTCATTCCTTCAACTTCAGATTTTAGGTCTGCGAGCATTATCTTTTTCCTTTCTGGTCTTGAATAGAGATATATTTATAGTGGATCTTAGAATTAATTGGACACTGCAAATCGGCGAGGTTAGGAAACCTCGCCTACCGGGGAGGGAAAAATCCGCGCTATGACCCCGGTAGGTGCGGTTTGTAACCGCACCGCATAGGCGCAGTTGGAAACAGCGCCTACCAAACACGGGTGGCGAAAGTGTCTATCTGTTTTTAGCAGCCACCATAGTGCTTCGTGATATTCTGTGTTGAACTGCTTTATCTACTGTATCCATTTATTGGCAGTTATCCGTCTCGCTTGAGCTTAGAGGCGAGCCACGTTCGATGGTGGTAGATGATCAGGAGGACGCTGACAAGGAAACACAGGATTGGGAACCAATCGCCGTAGCGCGTATATATGGTTCCTCCGTGATGACTCAATGGAATCCTCCCTATCAGGAAGTTCTCTGTATCATTAGCCTGAATCGGCGGTGCGATTATCCTGCCGAAAGCATCAATTATACACGATATACCGCCGTTGGCGCAACGGAAAACGGCTACACGGTTCTCGACAGCGCGGAGGGGTGTCATCGCGAGATGCTGTTCTGGGGCTGCTGTTCCATCGAACCAAGCATCGTTGGTAAGAATTCCCATTACGGACGCCCCTTTTTTGACAAATTTGCGGAAGAGGTCCGGGAACACGGATTCAAAGCAGATAACGACACCCATTTGCCTATTTTCAGTGTGGGGGATTGGGAAGAGGTCGATTGACGCCCCCGACTCAAATCCGGAGGGCAGTTGGATAAAGTTGGGGAGATGACGGGTTATCGGGACGTATTCTCCAAAGGGGACAAGGTGGATCTTGGAATAGCTGCCGAGTTTTTCGCCGGTCGGAGATAGCAGGAACACACTGTTATATATTTTGGGTGCGGCTGCATAATCAGCGAGTCCTGTGAGCAGGTGTATCTGCTGTTCCTCTAATATCTGCTTCAATTTTGGGAGGTATACATTTCCTTCCAAGACAAAGATTTCACCGCGCAGGGCGGTTTCAGGCAGAATGATGAGATCTGGCTCTTCGGCGTCTGCTGCTTTCACCAAGTTCATGTATCTCTCGAAGATTTGGGGCCAATATTTGCGATCCCACTTTTCAATCTGTGGCACGTTGCCGGGGACAAGGGCAATCTTGATACCTGAAGTAGTATCAATGGGCTTGAGCACATTCGAGCCGTAGACAAGGCAGGCAATGACAATCACGACAGGGATGAGATGTGAAACGTGAAACGTGGGGCGTAATGCGTGAGACGTGAAACGTGAAACAGATTTTTTTTGGCTCGTTTCGGTTGATGTTGTTTGGTTTCTCCGAGCGGGGGAGGGTCGGAGGATATCTGCGATTGTGGCGTTGAGGAGGACGACGATGAAACTGACACCGTGCACACCTGTGAATGATGCGATCTGGATCGCTAGTAGGTTATTCCATTGGGTATAGCCCATGCTGCCCCACGGAAAACCTGTCAAAAACCAGCTTCGTACCCATTCTAAACCTATCCAGATTGCTGGTACAATGAAGATGAAGGGGAGACCAGATTTCCATGGAAGACCATGCAGCAGGGCGGAAAAGATACCGAAGTATACCGCGAGATAACCAGCTAGCAGCAGGCAGGCGAATGTGGTCAGGAAGATGTTTGCGAAGGGGTAGAGCAGGGCGATCCAGTAGACCAGTCCGAGGAAGAAGATTGCGCCGGTGAGGTAGCCGTGTAGAAATGCGGACTTCCAAGTGGGCGTGGATTGTAGGGCTATCAGCAGGGGGATGAGGCTGATCCACCCAAGCGCGTAGAGGTTGAAACTTGGGAAGCTGAGGATGAGTAGGAGGCCGGATATACCGGCGAAGATCCAGCTTTGATAGCGTTTTATGTGCATGTCACAATTCGGCGGTCTACTTATTTGAACCACCGTGGTGGTGTAAGAAAAATTGGTCCTCTTGGATGGATCGTGATGCTGTCAGAATACTTTTCAAGCCATTTTCCGAACAATTGCTCTACTGCCGAACTTTTTTCATATGGAACAATTACCATACGGAGATGTTTTCTGAGATGAACTTGTGCGCGGTAACCGTCGAAAAGGCTATCTGTATGATCTAATGTTGCGTAGAGGTTGACTGTCATCTCACTTCTCATGGGGGCCGACTGTCTTGTCACATTAATGTTGTCAGGTGTTGGAATTGCCACATAAGCGCAAAACTTCGATGGTGCAAACTCGCCAGAGCTGGGATTGTGAACAAAATATGTCACAGTACGTCTTCCCCAAACTCCGCGTCCCTCTGAGGTTGACAAATCGCAACTCCATTGTTTCAAATTCAACATTACCTCAAAAATATCACTTGCGAAATCAATATGTCGGTCTTCTGTTGTCAATATTGTGTCAGAAACGGTAAATATGCGTTCAATCTCCGATTGGACCGGAAGTTTCTCATTCTCAAGGCTACGCATGTGATTCAGACGCTTAATTTCCTCACTAGATAATTGCGGTAATAATACTGTCTGGAAAGCCTTCATGCCGATGTGTCGCATAAGATAAATTGCATTGAAAGCAAGATTACGCCGTCCTCGACCTACATTAGAACTCACCATTGAAATGAAAACGTCTGTTGATGATTGTGGTTGAAACAGATGTCCTGTAGCGAACTTTGCATGATTTGCGACCGGATCGGCACGGCTAACTTCAAACTCAATCCAAAATCTCCGCGAACCGTCATGTTTTTCAAGCAACAGATCAGCACGAGGAAAATATCCCAGTGTTTGCTCTAGCTCGGACGTCAACAATCGACATTCATGTTCACATTTCCAGCCAGATGGACATCTATTAGTAAATTCTTGCTGTAAGTATTTGGTAAGTATTGGCATTCAGATTTGTAGTCGTCGAATCGGCGTTCACTGCATTAGCTACTGGATTAAGATTTTAGAATTGGCAGGATTTTGAAATCTGAAAATCAATCAGCATAACAGAACCTGCTGACTTCGTTTCAGCGTCAGTTGGCTTTACTACACGACCTAGCCCCTCGGCTTTCTTCTTCGCTTGTGCGAACGGGGTTATGCACGATTGCCGCCGTAGGTGGAAGAGAGATGTGTGTCTTCTGTGAAGCGTGCTCCCCGTAATGGCGTGATGACCACTGTACTGACAGCACCGTCTACAATGAGAATCGTGATATCTCTACCGACCGCGTTCCAAAGGAACACAGGGGACATCGTTCACTGGCTTAATGTGCCAATGAACGCATGAAGCCGTATTGGCTACGGCAAAATGTCAACAGAACCTAGCAAAAGCCTCACCATCCAATTCCGTACAGGGATAAAAATCACTTGTTATTAACTATGTTGGCTGTTTAACCTCCAATCAGTCAATCCCATTCGTTATGACTGCCAGTCTAAACCCAAGTAAAGTCGCTGCCATCTTCAACAGTATCTAGAGTTCCTTAAGCGTACCTTTTTTGGTTCAAGGGCTTCGTCAATCAAGAAGTCTAATTTTCCGCTTTCTGAGTCTGCTTCAATTTGCCGATCCCACTTTTCCCAGTCTAGCTCATTGAACCAATGTCTCAATTGAAGGTAATCGGCTTCAGGAAGAGACAAAATCGCTCGCTGAATTTCTGTGATACGTGACATTTCTCTTTTTCCTTTTCATAGCACGATATCAATTGGTTCTTATCCAGTAGTTTCACCGGCTATATTGGAAAGACTGTTTTTCTTAGGTATCGGTTTATTTGTTAATCTAAGAACAGTGCTGCTCACATGTTGCCCCTCTGGGGCTAAATGCACCAATGTACCGCCTCCCGTTTCCCGTTCCGTTTTCTATCCTGTAAATCCTTCAATCCTCGATGAAGCATCGGGCCTAAGAAGTTTGAAGATCCTGATTCAGACAATAATTATGAGCACTCCTCAATTAAGTTTTCAAAGATGCTGTAAATCATCCAAATCCTTATACCTTCCACTTGCTTGCTTGTTTTGTTTCAAGTGTTCCCGGTTGATAATATGAACCTCGACATCGTCTATCACATCAACAATTCGCCCTGAATAGCAGCGATCAAAACTGACACCTGATATTGTTGTCAGAAGCTCGATCCGCATCGGAGGAACACCGATGCGGATAACTTGATTCTCTGTCAAAAAGAGATTGGCTGATAACTGAGGCGTATTAAATCCAAATTCTTTCAAGGCAGTCACCAATTTTTCGGCATTATTTTGATGGATTGCCACCCATAAGTCCATATCGCCGGTTGCACGGGGGTAGCCATGATAACCAACGGCGTATCCACCGATAAGCAGATATTTAACTTGATGTGAGTTGAACAACCTCAAGCACTCTTTGAAGTCGGATGGTAGTCGGATCGTAGTCATAGTTAATCTGCCGCATTAATTCAACGGCTTCCAAGCGTTCCTGTGGCGTTTTAGCGTGCCAATATTCTTTGTCGCCTGATTCTTCAGAAAGTGATATGACCGATAGGGCATCCTTATCTATTTTGAAGGTATCTATTGTATTCATTCGCTTCTCCCTCGTTTTCTAACACTTCAAGTTTAACCAAAGTGGATGCTTGCTGAAAAGCATGCAATACACATATCGCTCCGCTGGAGCGAAAGGTTGAGCACTTGACAGGCGAGGTGACTTCGCCTCTACGATTAATACGCACAGACATCCAACGATGCCGTGCCGTAATTTGCATAATGGTTATGACATACGGAACATGCCTACTACTATAAAAAAATCTCTCGCTGGCAGGTGCAACAGCTTTTTAGGCAATTTTCAACATTTTGTTAGCATAGTCTTTTCCGGAGGTCGCTGAAGGCAGTGACCTGCCCTCTCGCTGATATAGTTCAATGGTCTCTTCAACGATATGACACAGTTCTGAGAATACTTCTTGTTCATTATTCCCGTGACATCCACCATAAAAGAGTCCCGGACAACTGCCAACATAGCATTGGTCTTCATCAGACCATTCGACAATCTTGACGTAACGGCTGCTTGTGTTCATTTTTTCGATTCCTCAATAGCGGCTTTGACAGCCCTTTCTTGATAATGTTTTGCGTCAGCACGGAGTTGACCGGAGAGTATCACAAATTTAGAAACTCTCGGATGGACAAATTTCCGATGACTTCCTTTTCCGCCACGGTTTACAAATCCAGCAGTTTCAAGGTCTTTGATGAGTTCTCTTATTTTACGTGGCATCTGCTTGTATTTGTTTGTAAGTTGAGCGTGAATTGATTCTACATGCTTATTTGTACCGATAGGTGTTAAGCACGATTTCCGCCGTAGGTGGAGGACAGGTGTGTTTCCTCTGTGAAACGCGCCCCTCGCAATGATGTGATATCAACTGTAGTAGCGGCGCCGTCCGTGATGAGTTCTGCCATACATAGCCCGATGGCGGGCGAGATCTTGAAGGAGTGTCCGCTACCGCCTACGGCAAGGTAGAATCCCTCGACATCGGGACTTTTGTCCAAGATCATGTTCCAGTCGGGGGTGACGGTGTACAGACCGCTCCAACCTTTAACGAACATTGCATCTTCCATTGCTGGCAGCCGGTGGCTCAGACGACGGGAAACGTCCTCAACGAAATCGCGGGAAACGCCACGTGAGTATTGGTCGGGATCCGTCAGTTCGTTCTCTTTGGGGTGCCCAACGCCGATGAGGAGCCTCCCGCGCTGCTCAGGACGCCAGTAGGTCCGGTCTACCATGTTGGAAACCGAATGGCGCATGGGCGGTATATCCGCGGGTATTCGGGCGACGATTTCCGATTCGCGTGTAACTTCGAGAGGGAGGTCTAACCCTACCCACTGCCCGACGGTTTTCGCCCAGGGACCTGCCGCATTCACAACAACGGGTGTACTAATCTCACCCTGATCGGTGACTACAGCAGAAACGTGCCCATTACTTAGCTTGATGTTACGAGCGGGGGTCTGGAGATAGACTTGTGCGCCGTTGCTTTTGGCTTTGGCAGCGAACGCACCCACCATGCCGTGGGGGTCTACATAGCCGGAATCAGGCTCGTGAGCCACGCAGCCGATGCCTTCCATATTTAACCCCGGCAGCGCCTCGGCGGCGTCTTCCAATGAGACCTCCCATGTCCGCACACCCAACCCCTTCAGTTGTGCCATGTTGTCATGAAAGAGATCGGCAGCCTCCGGTGGGACCAAAAAATACCAGCCGACGTTGTGAAGGACTTCCGTTCCATCAAACATTTCGGGAAAGTGCTGGAAGATTTCGAGGCTCTTCTTGACAAGACGGATACTGACTTCGTTGGAGTAGTGCTGACGCATAATTGCCGCCGAATCGCCCGTCGAACCGGCACAGAGCAGTCCCTTCTCTAGGAGTACCACGTTTCGCACGCCTTTAGCGGTTAGATGATACAGAAGGCTTGTGCCGATGGCACCTCCTCCGATGATAACTACATCGGCTGTTTTTACCATTGATATTTCTCCTTTACCGATATTTCTATGTCCATACTTCATCCTCCGAATCATCCAACCATTCTTCAATCAGATTGGTACTATGATTTGAAAATAGCAATGTTTCGGTTTCATCGTGGTGTGCGTGTTGCGCCTGTTTCTCATAGCGTTGTTTTATAAACAGGAAAAAGTGATAAATTTCCTGTTGGGCTTGCTCGGGCAAAGATTGCCACTCCTGATTATCAATTGCTTGCATTACGATTCTCCATAGATTAGTTGTATTCCTTTAACTCGTAAATAGACAAAGTTTTCTGTATAGCCTAAATTCAAGTTACTACTTACCGCTCATGTTTTACGCCTCCGGGGTTGGGTTGATGCCGTGCACCATCAGCCCGTGTCCGGGGGAGATATGGAGATCCTTGAGCCGTTGATCGGTGGCGGAGCAGTATTGGAACAGGACAATGCGTCTTGGGTGATCAGATCGATTTAGATATGAACCATGTGGGGTCAGGTAGCTAAAGAGCAGCACATCGCCTGCACTTCCTTCACAGGGGGTCGCGTCTTCAATGGGATATTTCTGTGGTGAGAGGTAAAGTCCATCGGGTTCGTGCGGCAAGACTCCCTGTTTATGGACGCCCGGCATGACACACAGGCAGCCACTTTCCACCGTTGCATCTTCAAGATAAATGACCGCAGCAATCATCGAGTCATTTTCGTAGGGAAAATAGTGATAGTCTTGGTGCATCGGAAACGGCGAGCCTTTTTCGGGCGGCTTGACGTGGAGTTTTGTGTGGTGCAGTTGCACGTTAGGTCCAATCAAATCGGCGACAATTCGAGCCAACTGCGGATTGACTAGCATTCTGGTGAAAATTGCCGAATGATATTGCATGTTATGGATACCGAGTAACGATGTCTTGCCAAGTTCTTCTTTGGGAATCTGGGCTTCCTGCCATTTGCCTCTCCATGTGCCTTCAAGTCGGCGTCCGCCCTGCTGAACGCGGTCAAACATCGCATCGGTTTCACGAACGCATTCCTCAATCTCTTCGGGTGGGAAGACCCCTTCGGCGAGCAGATAGCCGTTGTCATTGTAAAATTGAATTTGTTCGGGTGTTAGCATGGGCTCACTCCGTGTTGGCTCATTGGTTCATTAGTTACGGATGTTGGGTTTCACTCTTGTTATCTGTAACGCAAGTTGCTAGTTATGGAAAATGTCGCAAAACGAGAGCATGGGAACTGAATAAAGCCCATGACCGCTCGCAGTGGATTGACAAATCCACTGCACGTATCCGCATATGGCTTGGATATGGCTATCCAAGCCGAGCGCGTTGGACGACTAGCAACTTAGGTTATCTGTAAGAACATTGGGTTGACAGGTGACACCTCATACTATGCTTGATAAAAAGGTATTTTCAACCGTTCAACCCAACCTACAGTTCATTGGTTCATTAGTTTGGGACATAGTCATCGTCGCTTAAACCGGCCCTCCAGTTCATTTCGATGTATCTCCACAATGATGGGGCGTGCGTGTGGACAGTTGAACGGCAGCTTTGCCTGAGAGAGATCTTTGAGTAGGTTGATCATCTCCTCCATCGTCAGCGTATCACCGGCTTTCACGGCGGACTTGCAGGCGAGCATGATGAGCGCCTTGTCCTGGACTTCGAGATGTTCTATGGTTGGTGTTGTGGCATTCCCGATCCCATCTAGTAGATCTGTGACTGTTGCGTTGACAAGTCCTGTGGGTAGTGTCGCAGGGATAGATCGGACAAGGATTGTTTTTCCGCCGAATCGCTCCACATCGAAACCGAGTTTTTCGAATAGTTCGCTGTGGGCATCAAGTGCTGTTAGCTGTTGGGGTGTCGCTTCGATAGTGACAGGTAGCAGCAACCCTTGCACAGGGATACTGTCTGTTTTTAGTTGTTCGACATAACGTTCGTATAATACGCGCTCCGCTGCGACGTGTTGATCGATTAGGAACACCCGATCGCCACCTTCTGCAACGATATAAGTATTGAATAGGTTGGTTTTGAGCTGGACACCTTCAAAGTCGAGGAGTTGAAGTTCTGTCCCTTCGGGGATTGGACGTTGCGGTCGCTGTACCGATTCAACTTGAAGAGGTTCATTCTGTGAATCAGATGTTTCGGGCTGTGATGGTGTGGTAGTGAGCTCGGATGTTGGCACTGGCTGGATAGGTTCGCTGCGTTCTGTAGGGAAGATGGATGTGCGTGTCGGTGGAGTATCCACCTCGATTCGCGGTCGTTGAGGTGGGAAAGTCGTGGAACCTTCTCTGCCTTCAACCGTTGAACCTTGTGCGGATTCGGTTTTTCCATCTTGGGTGTCTATTTTGGGGATATATTTGTTTTTGTAGATGCCGCTATGCAGCAGACGCACTACCCCGCTGTAAAGGCTGCGCTCATTCTGGAATCGCACCTCGATCTTGGCTGGGTGGACATTGACATCAACGTGCTGTCCATTCATTGTAAGGAACAGAAACGCAACGACATACCGATCCTTCGGCACCATGGATCGCATTGCCTCGTTAAGGGCTGCGCCGAGCACTTTGCTCCGGATCGGACGTCGATTTAAGAAAAAGAGTTGATAGTTGCGGTTTGCCTTCGTGAAATCGGGTTTTCCGATAAAGCAGCGAAGATGAAGGTTTGGAAGATCGGCATCGAACTCGATCAGATTTTCAGCGAACTCTTTCCCGTATAGAAGACGGATCCGCTCAATATAGGATTCGCACGCTCGGACATCAATCAGAGACCGGTTGTTGTGCGAAAGGGAAAATTGGGTTTGCGGGTTAGCAAGCGCCGCCCACATCACCTGATTTGTGATGTGATTCAACTCTGTCGCATCAGTTTTGAGAAATTTGAGTCGTGCTGGTACATTGTAAAAGAGGTTGTTAACCGTGATATGTGTCCCCGGCGAACATCCACTGGCTTGGACGGGGCGAACCACACCGCCTTCAACGGAGATCTTTGTGCCTTCCACCGCGTCAGGGGTTCGTGTCAGCAGTTCAAACTGTGATACCGATGCGATGCTTGGGAGTGCTTCCCCACGAAATCCAAAGGTCTGAATCGTCTCTAAATCATCAACGGTGCTGATTTTACTAGTTGCGTGGCGTTCTATCGCGATGAGTGCATCCTCACGGTCCATACCGACGCCGTTATCTGAGACTGAAATGAGTCGCTTGCCGCCCGCCCGGATTTCGATGTTGATTTTCGTGCTTTCAGCGTCGATTGCATTTTCGACCAATTCCTTGACTACGGATGCCGGACGTTCAACGACCTCACCGGCGGCGATTTTGTTAGATATGTCAGGGGGTAAGATCCTGATTGGCATGGTTAGCTCCTAATGCGTGAAACGTGAAACGTAAAAAGGATATTAACGCAAGTTACCATATGTGCTTCGTCGGGGTTTTGATAGTTCTTCAGCAATCAATAGTTAATCTTCTTGTGATTCGATATAAACACGCAATACTGCGTTCATTTTTGCTAGGTAGCGGTCATCTGCTTTCTCGAACCACTCCAAAACTTCCCTATCTACAGGAATCAAGGCGTACTTTTCACCATTTGCTAACAACTCACCAACTGTTTGCTCATCCTTCCACAGTATCTCTCCATTGGTGTAGATAGTCCGTTTGAAACAGTTCAATTCCGTTTCGGTTAGGGGTTGGGAATCAGGGTCAGACTGAGCGGTTTTGTGTAAGTCTTCGTCTGTCATCTTGGCGACCCGATCCCAATCGGTCTCATCAACTTGTCCTTCGATTTCTTCAAGGGTATACGCGGAGATATTTTCGTCTTTCATAGTCTTTCTCAAGGTGATTGACATCATGAGATAAAACAGTGTGGCGGGAGAGGGTGGGAGTCGAACCCACCTACCCACTTGCATGGGCAAGCTGGTTTTGAAGACCAGTAGAGCCACCGGACCCTATCCCCTCCCAGATAAAAAATTGCATTTATAGTGAATTCTAAAAATAAATAGACATTAAGAGTAGATGGTATTTTGTACCATCCCGATTTATCAGGGTGATCTCCGTCCGCAAGCTAAATGAGGATTAAAAAATTAATTGGGTAATTTGCTATTGACACCAGCGCGGTTGAAAACCGCGCCTACCGTATGTTTCGAGGTGTTTCGAGCAAAATCACGATTACCGATTTAAATACTTAAACTTCATACAGCTTGCGCTACTTATGGCAGATTACCAGTTACATCGTAGGCAGACTGGTTCATAGTGTCCAATTAATTCTAAAATCTACTATAAGTTTTCATGTGACTGCTTACGTTTTACGTTGCGATTTCCGCAGCCGTCGATGATTTCCTTCACGGATTGTTAGTCCTTGGCCGTCGCAATATTCAAGAAACGGCACAGCGTATTTCCTGCTGGTCTGTGCAAGTTCGCGAAATTCGGCGACGGTTATTATATCATTTTTCTGAAGGTAATCGGTAAGCGAAGTCACGATTTTTTCAAACATTTGGGAATGAATAAAGAGGTCATCCCCAATTCTAATAAATCGTCCGAGGTTCATCAGTGCATAAAAGGTCTGCTGAACGGACTCCGGTGGATAGTCGGATAACTGAGCAGTCAACTCATTCATGGCCGGGGTGTTTATACCTGCGTCAAGGAATATCCCTTCTACCTTTTCTTTGATATCCTCTTCCTCGCCTGAGAATTGGATCTGATGTGATGATAGACGTAACAGATTTCCATCGGTGACAATCTCTCTTTGGCGAATTAGCTGATCAGTGATCTTCTCAAAGCCCGTTTCGTCAAGTCCGAGTTGGAGACAGAGTTGGGAAGCGTTTTGACCCGGTACAATCGGTTGTGCTTCGTGGAAATTCGCCAAGGCCTCGGTCAGATTCTTTTCTGCCTGTTTCGCCCTGTCTGCTGCAGAGACGAGCGGCGTGGTTCCACCCCAACGCACAATCTCTTGACGCTCTTCAAGGTCTTTTAGTAACGCTCTAAAGTCTTTATCGACATAGGGAAGATAGTAGCGGAGAAATTCTTCTGGCACACAGAGGTTCCGGCTTTGTGCCAACACCAGTCTCACAACTTCTGCATCATCTGCGTCTTCCCACACCGTTAGGGTCTCGAGTGTTTCTTCTGTGAATCGCTTGTGGCGTGGCGCGAATGGGTTAATCACGCGTCCACCGCCGACCGTGTGTTGGGCTGAGAAATCGCGCACAATAAACCGGTCCCCTTTGAAGGTCAAAATCGGTTTCTCAAGGCGCAACTGAATCTGCGTCGAATCTCCCGGCAAGACTGCTTCGTCCATCAGTAGGATTGCGCGGCAAAATGTCTCGCTGGTTCCGAGATAAAACCGCAGGCGCGTCCAGTGTTCGAGCATTCTTGGGAAGGACGAGAGGAGGTTAAGTGACACGTCGATATTATCAGTCACTTCTGCAAATCCGCTTGGACAGAGTACATTCCCGCGTTCGATTTCGTCTTTGGTGATGCCGGACAGGTTCAACGCTGTCCGTTGTCCTGACTGAGCGTTCTCAGCCTGTTCGTTGTGCACTTGAACGCCACGGACACGTGCTTCTTGGCCTTGGGGCAGCATGATTAATCGTTGCTCGCGTTGGATTGTGCCGCCCATCAGTGTGCCTGTTACCACTGCACCGAATCCGGTCATGGAGAAGACACGATCGACATACAGGCGCGGGATGCCGTTATGCTGTTCTGTTTCCGCTTCGGTATTGACACACGCTACAATTGTGCTCTTGAGTTCATCTAAACCGTCGCCTGTCACCGCTGACACATGCACGGTGGGTGAGCCTTCGAGGGTTGTTCCGACCAACATCTCTTGGGACATTTCGGCGGATTCTGCCAACTGATCCGGCGTGATCAGATCTACCTTTGTCATCACGAGGATGCCGGTCGATATGCCGAGCAGATCGAGGATCTCCAGATGTTCCAGCGTCTGCTCCTGCACCCCTTCCTTTGCGTCAACGACAAGCATCACCATGTCCATCCCGTACGCGCCTGAGAGCATGTTTCGGATAAACCGCTCGTGACCGGGAACATCAACGATACCGGCACGTGAACCGTCCGGCAGATCGAAATAGGCAAACCCCAATTCGATTGATAGACCACGCTCTTTCTCCTCCTTGAGCCGATCGGTTTCGATGCCGGTGAGAGCGTGTATCAGTGCAGATTTGCCGTGGTCAACGTGTCCTGCGGTGCCGATGATGACGTGTCGCATGATATTCTGTCCCCTCTAAGTCGAATGGTCCAATTCTTCTTGAAGTTTCTCCACTACACCCTTCGCTGCTTTGACGATCCAGATCAACTCCGTTTCAAACACCGTCCGAACATCAAGTTGGAGCCGCTCATCCCCTACACGTCCGATTACAGGTATCGGTTGTGCTCTAAAGTGTGCCGCGAGGGTTTCGGCGGAGATCTGTGGTGCGTCTAGGTTGACAGCTAGACTCGGTAATGTATCGACGGGCAGCGAACCGCTACCAATCTGTGCAGCACTTTCTTCAACCGTAACTTGGATTGCATTACCGAAGATTTGCCGGAGATGATTGGCGAGTTTTTCAGTGACTTCACGAAGCTCGGCTATTGGTCGCGTGTAACGCTGAAGCATTGGTAGTTTTTCGGTCAATTCCTTTTCGTTGAGGTAGAGGCGTAGGGTGGCTTCGAGTGAGGCGATAGTGAGTTTTCCGACGCGCAATGCACGCATCAACGGATTCTTGCGAATTTTCTCGATTGCGTCAAGGCGACCCACAATAATTCCCGCCTGCGATCCTCCAAGCAGCTTGTCGCCACTGAAGGTAACAACATCGACGCCGGCGTTAATGCGTTCACGCACCACTGGCTCATAAGGCAAACCGTAACGGGTCAGATCGATCAGCGAACCGCTTCCGAGATCTTCCATCGTTGGGATACCGTGCTGACGACCAAGTTCGGTGAGTTCTTCCATTGTGGGGGTTGAAGCGAATCCGACGACTTGGTAGTTGCTCGGATGTACCTTGAGTATCAGCGCTGTCTTTTCGTTGATTGCGTTTTCGTAGTCGCGAAGGTGTGTGCGGTTTGTAGTCCCCACCTCGCGCAGAATGGCTCCACTTGCCTCCATCACATCGGGTATACGGAACGCCCCGCCAATCTCAATGAGTTCGCCGCGAGATACAATGACCTCTTTGCCACGCGCTAGGGTATTTAAGGCGAGTAGTACAGCTGCTGCATTGTTGTTCACGATTGTCGATGCTTCGCATCCCGTTAATCGCTGCAGCAAGGGTTCGGTCAATTGGTCTCGATGGCCACGCGCGCCTGTATCGAGATCATACTCCAGATTCACATAGTTAGCAGCTGCCTGAGCGAGACTTTCGGAGACCGACGCACTGAGCAGTGATCTGCCGAGGTTGGTGTGTGTAATCGTGCCGGTGGCGTTGACAATCGGACGGAGTGCAGGAGCGGTTAGGGATTCGAGTTGTGCACGAACGAGTGCCGTATACGCCGATTCATCGGGAGGTTCTACAATCTTTGCATTAAGAATTTGCCCCCGAATCTCAGCCGTTACAGTGCGCAAGGCTTCTGTTATGAGATCACGCGAATAGTGTTCCTCCATAGCGAGGAACGGTTTACGAGAGAGCAGCTGTTCGATGGCGGGGATACGGCGTAGAGCCTCACCCTGTTCTGGGGTTAATTTTTTTGCCGACATGGGTTTCTTCTGATTTTGGTTAATTCTGTTGCTACCTGCTGGGTTAACGAAGAATAATACGTGATGCGTAAAACGTAAGAAAGGACGGAACGGAGATCTCCGTTCCCTACAAATTACATTTGTTACCCAACCCTGCTAGAGGCGAGGTTGAGCATTTGACGGGCGGGGAGACCCCGCCCCTACGGGAAAATGGAATCTCGCCCTCAGCCATCAAATTGGTTGATGACTTTTACTGGTTTCCCTGTTTCTGCGGACTCTACGCCTGCGATCAAGGCTGAAACGGTTTTTGCGCCTTCGCGGACATCAATCAATGGTTGTGTGCCGTTAATTACGCAGTCAACGAAGTGGGAAACCACTTCCTGAATTGCATTTCCGTCCTCTGCTACAATTTCTTCCGTACTACCATCGGGGTGGTGGATATGGTTTTTCCAGATCGTTCCTTCTGTGCCGTAGATAGAAAGAAACCCCTCCCCCATCCCACGCCCTTTGCATCCACTTGTGACGAGCACTTTGCCGATGCAACCGTTCTCAAACTGAAAGGTGAAGATATAACAGTCATCGAGCGGAAAATCTTGGGCGGCATACCCATTGGAATAAGCGTGGACCTCCGTAACATCGGCACCAACTGTCCATCGGAGTAAATCAAAGGGGTGGCAGCCACCCCCGATCAGGATGTTCTGTGCAGTCTGTGGATGAGACCGCCAAGTTACCGGATTGTAGAGCGAGCGCATATCGTGAATGTAGCTGCCTTCGACGAAAAAAGCGCGTCCAATCTGCTCAACGTCGCAGATCTCCTTAATCCGTTTGTAAATCGGTTCAAATCGCATGAACTGGCTCGTCATAAAGGTGAGTCCAGTTTCGTCCACTGTTTGCACCAGTTTTCGACAACTCTCGATATCAACTGCCATCGGTTTTTCACATAGGACATGCTTTCCTGCCCGAAGTGCCGCGACGGCGTGTTCAACGTGAAAGAGATCTGGGGTACAAACCAAAACAATCTGGATGTCTTCGTCGTCTAACAGCTGCTGATAGTCAGTCACGGCATACTTCATTTGTCCTTGACGGCGTAAATCTTGTGCTGTGTTTTCATCATCGTCAGCAACGCCGATTAACTCGACATGCGGACAAGCAGTAAATCCGCTGATATATCCGGACACATGGACATCGCTGCCTATCAGTCCAACGCCTAGTTTGTTCATCTGTATGTCCTTCTAGAAACCGGCATTTTTGTCGACTTGATTGCGCAATGGTAGTTCCCCGCGCACGAAGCGTCCGATGTTTTCGCCGAAGATCTCAAGTACATATTGTCCTTCGAACTGTGTGCCGCCGGAAACGTGCGGCGCAATTAACACATTTTCCATTTCCCACAGTTCGCTATCTTCGGGCAGCGGTTCCGTTGCAAAAACATCCATTGCTGCTGCGCCTAACCGTTCCTCACGCAGCGCTGTTGCCATCGCGGCTTCGTCAACGATGCCGCCTCGTGACATGGGCACTATCATCGCTGTCGGTTTCATCAGTGCGATCTGTTCTGCGCCGATCATGCCGCGCGTTTCCGGCGTGCGGGGAACGGCGATTAGCAGGTAGTCGGATTCGCGTAACAGGTCGTCGAGTCGATCAAACCCGCATACCTCGCTGACGTAGTCCGGCTTGTCGCCCGGATAGAGGTCTACGGCGATGATTCGCATATCGAAGGCGCTTCCGCGTTTGGCGATCTCGCGTCCGATGTTGCCAAATCCGACGATTCCCATGGTGCTGTTGGTCAACTCCACCATCTTAGAGCGAATTTTACCTATTGCCCACTCCTTATGTTGCTGTGCTAGGATAGAATCTTTGATGCCACGGGTAAAGGCGAGAATCATGGCAATCGCACTTTCTGCGACGCACGCGGCGTGGGTACCGCTGGCACTGGTAAGCAGGACGTCGCTCTCCACCAGTTCGGGGATCGAGACAAAATAGTCTACCCCGGAACTGGGGGACTGAATCCATTTAATATTTTTGGCGGCTAGGAAGAGGTCCCGATTGAGCCACCCGATGTAGACATCAGCATCGGCGATAAGCCTTGGTGCGTCTTCTGGTTTGGCACAGTGGATAAATTCTACGTCAGGATATGTTTTCTCGAATTCGGGGATCCCGTCTTCGAGTTTCATGTGGTTAGGTCCGACCAAAATCTTCATTTACAGTTTGTTCTCCTTCGTATATGTGTGCAATTTTCTTTGAAAAGCGTGGTTTCTGAGAATCGTAGCATGGTATACTTACGGTGAACTCTATAACTACTTGGCTCATCTCAAAAGAAAGTGCAAGGCGTGAAAACGTGAAACGTAATGCGTGAAACGTGAAAATAATTTGTTCATTGGTTCAGTTGAGCTATGAAGTCCCAATTCTATTACACGATTTCTTACACCCGATAAATCGGGCAACTACAATCTGAAGTGCGTAACTCCTAAGAAGATTTATCCGCCACAAAATTCAATTTATAGCCGCAGGCAGTATACCATATCTATCGCTAATCTGAAACCTATTTTTTTGTAAAGCAAGTTCTTGTTGCAGTGAAAAGGAGATAAAAATGACCCAAGAATTGAGGCAGCGATTAGAAGAATATAAGGCAAACGGTTTCACTGTTTTTGAGGGTTTATTCACCGAGGCGCAGATGCAGAGTTGGCGTGAGAGACATCAGGAGCTAATGGAAGATTATGACGGGCAAACTTGGTTCGGTAACATGCTTGAATATGCGCCAAAGTTGATGTGGTCCGCAGTGAAGCATTCGACGATACTCGACTTTTTGGAGATGGTGATGGGACCGTTTGTTCAACTTGATAACCTCACGCTTGCGGCGTTTCCAAGCGTACCGAAAGATCAAGCTGAAGGTCGTGCGTCCGGTTGGCACAGGGATCGGTGGGCAAGAGTGCCACAAAAGGACATCTATGAGCGTCCCCTTGCATCAAACGCCATCAGTTATTTACAGGATTTAACGGAGGAATACGGTCCATTGCGGGTGATTGTGGGGTCGCATCGGCAGCCGATTACGATAGCACAGGAGGATCGGAATAAACCCCATCCGGATGAGACTTTGCTTTATATGAAGGCGGGTGATGTCGTTGTGACGCACAACCACTTGATTCATTCGGGGACTCCGAACAGGGCCGATGGTTTACGCTACTTCTTCAGTATCTACTACAATTCGACGTGGCTCAAGCATACGGATAACCACAGTGGACCTCTGACACAGCGTCTTCTTGAAGATGCACGTGAGCGCGATGATCACCGACTGATGCGACTTCTAGGCGTTGATACGCAGCTGCAGCCGCGCTGCAATTCGGGGTTTCTGGCTCCGGATGAGGATCGGTGGGAGGAGTGGATTGCTGCGGATCGCGCTGCAGTTAAATCTGATTCCCCGTAGGTTGGGTAGAGCGACAGCGAAACCCAACACCATCGGTTGCAGTCGTTACTGAGTTGGGTTTCACTGGACCTATTTGGTAAGAAAGTCTTGGCGACAGCCGACCTCGTTCTTGTCTTTGATAGAAATTGGGTCTTAACCATTCAACCCAACCTACAATCCTTGAGCGGTTTTGGTGTTGAGATGTGAATCTCGACCTACAGAATTGAAGAATAATACGTAATGCGTGATACGTAAAGGAAAACGGAACGCAGATCTGCGTTCCCTACGAAATAAGCCTGACGACAGCAGTCGGCGAGGGCTTTTAGCGGCAACTTAGGTTTGGATCTGTTGTTAGAAGCCGAGTGAGGTTGCAATGCCGTACTCTTCTGCCAAAGATTTTAGAGTATTCCATGTAGCATCTTCGATGAAAATGCCTTCCTGCAACTTCTGCTGGGTCCGCAGATGTTCCAATTCGCCGGGATAGAAGACTTCTGTGAAACCGGTCGCTGGGGGACAACTTTTCAGATAGGCGGCAAACTCTGCGACCTCTCGCTTGAATTCCGTGAGAGAACGGAATGCGTTGACGTTGAAGGCTGCCATGAAACAGCCGTCGTTGTGCTTGCCCGCTGGGTCATGCCCGAAACCGAGACCGGTGAGGATGCCTGAAAAAATTTCGACCATCACCGAGAGTCCGTATCCCTTGTGCCCCTCTGGTCCGCCGAGTGGGAGTTGAACTCCGCCACGGCCCAAATCTTCAGGATCTGTGGTCTGATTGCCATCCTTGTCGAGAATCCAACCTTCTGGAATTTCAGTCCCGCGTGTACGCGCCACGTTGATTTTGCCTCCGGCAACAGCACTAGTCGCCATGTCTATGAACAGGGTGCCCTCAAGCTCGCTGGGCATCGCCATACAGATGGGGTTTGTGCCGAGCCGTGCTTCTTTGCCGCCGAATGGCGCGACTGATTTGCTGGTACGTCCCGAATCAGCGGTCATCATACCGATAAGATCTGCGTTAGCCGCCATGATAGGGTAGTCTGCTACCCGTCCGACGTGGCTCTGCTGATAGACGGTGGTGGCTGCAACGCCGTGCTGTTTTGCCTTGTCGATGGTGATCTGCATTGCTCGCTCGGAGACCACGTATCCGAATCCCCAGTTGCCGTCGATAACTGTGGTGACACTGGTTTCTTGGACGACCTCGAAGGGGGCACCCGGTACAATATGACCCCGTTTTATCCGATCGATATAACCGGGAATGGCAATAATGCCGTGCGAGTCGTGACCCGCTAGATTAGCACCCATGGAGTGCCGAGAGATGATTGACGCTTCTTCAGCACTAGCACCGGCACCCTGAAGCAGTTGGGAGGCAATTTCACGTAATTGTTGGGCTGAAATAGTTGGCATGATATTCTCCTAATAGTGGATTATGCCTTTAATCTAGCAGAGTCGAGGGGCTTTGTCAAGTTGAAATTAGACGTAATGCGTGATGCGTAAAACGTAAGGCAAAGCGGAACGAAGATCTTCGTTCCCTACGAATAGACTTGGTTGTGCTGAATGGTTGGAGTTCAATATTTTGTCGAGATTGAATCCCTAGCTACACGTACGAGGATAGTAGTATCTGCTTAAAATTTAGATGGTCTGCTGCTTGAATTTGCCGTAGACAGATGAAAATTGTATCAACTTTTCAGGGATAGTGCAGCGAAAAAATAATTTCAAACGATTAAACTACCTGTCGTTTCTACTCGTCCTATACGAGTTTCCATGCTATAGAAACCTCTTAGACAACCTTGGCACCTTTTTTTTTGATTTATTGTTGTCAAGATTCGTTGTTGAAGTTAGAAGGATACGCCACTCGCTCGATTGAAAAACGAGCATTATAAAGGAGATAACCGATGAAACATAAGATGCAGGTCGGATGGTATTGGTATATCGCAGCCACTTTCGTATTAGCTTCTGTTGCAGGAACCGTGACACTAGCGGCAGAAGAAGAGGGTTCATTATTGCCCGTTGACATCGCAATTGATGCTACCTACGCAAGTGCCTATTATTGGCGAGGTGCTAGTGCAGGTGCTGGAACGAGTTTTTTACAACCTTCTGTTGATGTCTCGTACACCGCTGGACCTGTCACCGTTGGCACCAATGTCTGGTATTCGCAAGGTATTGAGAGACCTGATGAACACGGCCACAAGCTAGAAGACAATAGCGAGATTGATTACACTGTATACCTCGGTGCTAGCCTTGGAGTAGTTGATATCAGCACGGGTGTTATTGACTACGTAATTCCAAACAGTTTTCCGTTTGCGGAAGGACATGTCCTTGAAGCAAACGCAGGTGTCGGCATCAGTGCGTTGCCGTTTGACAACAGTATCACCTTTTATGTGAATCTCACTGGTGACGATGATAGTTCGATGTATCTTGCTCCGAGTCTTGGTACTAGTTATAAGGACTTGGGGATTAGCTTGACGGCTGGTCTCGCCCTTGGTGAAAGTGCGCTTTATGGAACTGAGGGTGCTGCGCTAGTTGACATCACGCCAAGCATTTCCTACACCATTCCGGGTGATGCAGAAACATCGGTCAGCTTCAACATTGGTTATAATCCTAATTCAGATTTGAAAATGGCGTATGTGACCTTCGGCACTTCATTTAGTATTGATTAAAAGTACCGGAATATCTGGTGCGTGTTGACATTTATGTGAGACACATCCGGCATTCCCGGATAAGTACCCAATCGCAGAGCGAGTTCTCCTCGTCTCTACGATTGGGCTGTTAACGAGTCGTTTGAGTTAAAATTTAGGCAATACGCTGCTTGAATTTTCAGCAGTTTAGTGAAAACCGTATCCCCCTCCCGGCGATAATCCCACAAAAATAATCATCTCAAAGATCAAGCCCACCTACTGTTTCTCCCCGCGACGCGCAAATCTTTCCAAATAAAAACTACCTCTCTCAATCTTTGGCATCTTTTTTGCCCATGCTTATCATCGTAACCTATTCAGGTCGTTGATGAATGCCCTCATTTCAAGAGTAGGGTGTCTGATTCGGCAATAGACCGGTTGAAAGCAAGTGTGGACGAAATCCATAGCGATGCTTTCAACATCATTCCAAAAATGGAGGGTAGTTGATGATTTTAGCAAAGTTAAACGCCAGAGGTATCCAGTTGTCTTTCTGTCTTTTTGCTATGTTGGTGCTGACTTTCGCGCTCGGTTCTGCGTCTGCGGAGATTAAACTGAACGATAACCTAGCGATCTCAGGCTTTCTGGATATGTCGACCGTTACGACTATGGGCGATGAGACTGAAACAAGCCTGTCTTTTGATCAGTTCGAGATGGACTTCCACCTGAACTACGGTTCGGTTACTGGACAGGTTGATATTGATAGTACAGATCCGGACCAAGGCATCAAACTGGAGCAAGGTTTCGTAACATATACGGCTCCAAAAGATATGCTGCCCGGCGTGAGCATTACCGCGGGTCGCTTCCTCAGTTCCTTGGGTTTTGAGGCGGCAGAGCCGACAGGTCTCTATCAATACTCTTTTTCGGAAGGTATTCCCTATCCTGGGTATCAAAACGGTGTTGCACTCAATGTGAAGCCTATGAAAGAGGCAGGACTCTATGTTTCGTTTGTATCTAGTGTTTGGGATGTGAACGAGACGGATGCGGGCACTCCTGGCATCGAAGCCCAACTTGCGTTGACCCCAATTGAGCAGATTACTGCGAAGGTTGGTTATGCGTTAGACGCGATGGACGATTATACACAGACTGAATTGAATGCGTGGGTGTCATTCGCACAGGGACCGTTGACGCTCGCTGGAGAGATTGATTTGCTAGGAAACTGGGGGGCTGATGGTGTTAGTGGTACACACTTTTTGGGCATGGCAAATGTTTCACTGGCGGATATAATCTCAGCTCCGGTTGGTGTAACTGTTCGTTTCAGTGGTATCACTCTGGATGAAGAGACCTCTACGGAGTTCACATTCAGTCCTTCCTATAGCGCCACGGATAACTGGTTGCTTCTGGCTGAATTCAAACAGCGGCTTGACGCTGAAGAGACAATTATTGCGGTTGAATCGCTTTTTACATATTAGTTTAATTTAAGATTCAATAAACAGAAATTTTAAAGGAGATTATCAAATGTTTCGATTGTATAGTATCGTTGCGATAGGTTTATTGTTTTTTACTGTAGTAACGCTCGGCGTAGAAGAAGCAGACGCTGGGCATCATGAGGTGAAAATTGGTGTGCTACATTCTTTGAGTGGAACGATGGCAATTTCTGAGACCTCTCTCAAGGACGTTGTGCTGATGGCAGTCGAGGAGATCAACGCC
This sequence comes from Candidatus Poribacteria bacterium, assembly GCA_965208425.1. Taxonomy (GTDB): domain Bacteria; phylum Poribacteria; class WGA-4E; order WGA-4E; family PCPOR2b; genus PCPOR2b. The sequence continues at coordinate 3,900,640 of OZ242335.1, forward strand.
GCCGGTGGGGTGATGGGCAAACAGGTTGAACCGGTCGTCGTTGACCCCGCCAGCGACTGGGATCTTTTTGCTGAAAAGGCGAAGGATTTAATTACTAAAGAAGAGGTCGCTGTGGTCTTTGGATGTTGGACTTCTGTGAGCCGAAAGTCTGTTCTCCCCGTTTTCGAGGACCATAACTCTCTGCTTTTCTACCCGGTGCAGTACGAAGGTGAAGAGCAGTCGCTTAACGTTTTTTATACCGCTGCAACGCCGAACCAGCAGCTGATTCCTGCGGCTGAGTATATGATGGACGAGATTGGTGCCAAGAAGTTCTATCTGTTAGGAACGGACTATGTTTTCCCTCGCACAGCGAACAAAGTGCTGAAGGCTTATCTGAAGACGAAGGGTGTTCCGGATGAAAATATCGTCGAAGAATATACGCCATTCCACCATCAGGACTATCAGACCATTGTTGGCAAAATTAAGAAGTTCGCTGCTGGTGGCGACGCTTGTGTATTATCCACGATTAATGGCGATAGTAATGTGCCTTTCTACAAAGAGTTCGCCAATCAGGAGTTGACCTCTGATGACTGCCCTATTATGGCTTTCTCTGTTGCGGAGGATGAATTACGGGCAATGGACGTGCCTCCTCTTGTTGGTCACCTCGCCGCTTGGAACTATTTCCAGAGTATCAATACACCGGAAAATAAGAAGTTTGTAAAGAACTTCAAAGCCTTCTGTGAACGAAATGGCCTACCCGGTGGGTCAAAACGGGTTACGGACGATCCAATTGAAGCGGCTTATTTTGGCGTGTATGTCTGGAAGGCAGCTGTCGAGAAAGCGGGTTCCTTTGATGTAGATAAGGTACGGGAAGCGGTCTACGGGTTGGAATTTGACGCACCCGGCGGTAAGAAGATGATGCACGCCAGCAACCAGCATACTCTGAAATCGGTGTACATCGGCGAAATTAAAAAGAATGGTCAGTTCAAGATTATCTATAAGTCAGATGGACTGGTTTCGCCCGATTCCTATAGCAGCTATCTCCACCCAGATGGCAACTACCCTGCCCCGACGGGTGGTCCAAAAGAAAAAGCTGGAATGTAGTTAACAGAGGAGAAAACGAGTAAACATGGAAGCGAGGGAGTGAGCAAGAGACACGCTTTCTCCCTCACTGTCTCTCTTTTCTTGGTTCTCCGATTTTCCCTTTTCTCACCCGCTGCATTTTTTCGTTTCACACTTCACGTTTCACACAATGAACTAATGAGCCTTCCTTATAGTCCCATGTCGAGAATCTACATAATCATCACTCTTATTTTTTTACAGATAACTGGTATTCTATATCCCTGTCTTGCGGAAGTAGATGACGCATTTATCCGATCTGAAATCGACAAACTGGCTGGCGAAGATTCCGTAGTCCGCGAGGCTGCTATTATGAAGCTGGCACAGTCCGGGGACCTGCGGGTAGAGGCGATCTTGGAGGCGTATAAACTGGGTGAGTTCTACCTCTGGAATGGAGAGGTGGTGCTTTGCAAAGAAACCGTCGAGGATGAGGATTTCAATGAGTTCTGTCTCCTTTCAGATTTATTGACCGGTGATCCAGTTCTGGATACGGACGGAAAACAGGCTCAAATCGCGTTAGAGGAGTTAGAAGAGATTGCCCCGTCGCGGGCGGAGCGGAAACTGACGAATAGCGCGAAGTTTCTTGTCAGGCTTTCATCACCGGATCCTGATATTCGGCTGTCCGGCGTGAAAAAGTGTGGTGACCCACCGGGGATTATCGAGGCTGTTCCTCAACTCGAAGAGATGTCACAAAATGCCCCGGTTAAGAAAATTCGGTATGTCGCTAGGGAGAGCCTACTGCTTATTCGTCTGAGTCGGACATCTCTAGAACAGGATCCGTACGCACATCTTGAAATTGTCCGCGAGTTGGGAGAGATGAAAAGCCTGCGTGGTCTTTCCCGGTTGGAGGAGATGTTTGATGAATTGATGCTAGAGGTCGAAGCCTTGCCGGACTTTGAAGAAGGGACAGACATTGAGGACCTTGAACCGGGCGATGCTGAGGCACTCGGTATCTACAAGTACGCCATTGCATATAAATACGCGATTAACCAGATTAACAACTATCAGGGTTTTGTAGGTGGTGTCGGCAATATATTTCGCGGGCTTTCGCTCGGATCGGTTCTCATCTTAATGGCGTTGGGACTTGCGATTACGTTTGGACTGATGGGTGTCATCAATATGGCGCACGGTGAATTGATGATGATCGGAGCTTATGCTACCTTTGAGATGCAAAGGTTGTTCGGTCATACGCCCGACAATCCATCTGACTGGTATTATGTTGCGGCACTGCCGGTGTCGTTTCTGGCGGCGGCTTTCGTGGGTTACCTCATCGAGGTGTCAGTTGTCCGCCACCTATATCGACGGCCTTTAGAGTCGCTGTTGGCGACATGGGGAATTGGCCTTGTCCTGATCCAGCTTGTGCGTATTCGCTATGGCGATAACATCGGCGTGAACGCGCCAACCTGGGCGCGTGGTGGGCTTGAAGTTGTGCAGGATCTCATCGTTCCGTACAGCCGCTGCTTCATCATCCTCTTGTGCGGCTTGTGTGTTCTGCTGATCTACTACCTGATGAACTACACCAAACTGGGATTGCGGGTGCGAGCGACTATGCAGAATCGGAATATGGCGAATAGTATGGGCGTGAACACACAGCGCGTTGACCGGTATACTTTTGCTTTCGGTTCCGGCATTGCTGGCGTAGCGGGATATGCGTGGACCCTCATCGGCGGCGTTACGCCTGATATGGGACAGAACAACTTTATCATTGATTCATTTTTGGTTGTCGCGACCGGTGGTGTGGGTGAATTGATTGGTGTCATCTGGGCGGGGTTAGGGATTGGCATACTGATGAAGGTGATTGAGCCGTTGGGGATTGGTTCCATGGTGGTGGGCGCAATATGGGCGAAAATCTTACTCCTGATCATTATTGTCGGGTTCATCCAGTTTAAGCCTGCAGGTTTGTTCGCACCGAAAGGCAGGCTCAGCGATGTTTAGAAAAGCTGCGATTACGCAGACGGGTGATCAAGCACCAAGCGAAGCGAGTATCCAATCTGTTGAGACCGATGAACAGGAATTGTGGCAGGATGGAAAGATTGAAGCGGAGAGCGGTCTGGTAAGCGGTCAATTGTCAGTTTTTCTCCGTCGCTATGTGCCGTGGGGACTTTTTTTAACTGGATTAGTCGTCATTCCTGCCTTGTATTACATGGGACTGATTACCCTCGGAACGGTCAACATGCTCGGTCGGTACATGGCGTTTGCGATTGTTGCGGTGGGGCTTGATCTTATTTGGGGCTATACTGGTATCTTAAGCCTGTGCCAAGCCTTCTTTTTCGCGCTGGGCGGATACGCGATGGGGATGTACTTGGCGCACCACGGTGGGCCGGAGGGGATTGTAGATGCCAATAACTGGAAAATCCCTGCCTGCCTGTATGTGGTTTATCCGTACAAGGTCAGTGAAGCACCGGGAGATGCGCTCGTTCCGTGGTTCTGGAAGCCGTTCTATACACTTCCGGTTACGGTGATTCTAGGACTATTGATTCCGGGTATAGCAGCTTTAGCAATCGGTTATTTTGGCTTTAAGAGTCGAGTTCGTGGCGTGTACTTTGCCATCCTGACGCAGGCGATTACGGTGGCTGGATGGTTGGTGTTCTGCATGAACAACATGAAGCTGTGTGGTACAAATGGCTTGACACGGTTCGACAGAATTGCGGGGTTCAAGCTGACAAATCCCCACGTCAAGGTAAGCTTGTATATCATCACGCTTTTGGCACTTGTTGGCGTTTATGCACTGTGCAAGCAGGTCGTCAAATCTCGGTTAGGGCGAATTCTCATTGCTATCCGAGATGACGAGACTACTTTGCGATTTTCGGGTTATAAGCCTTACGTCTACAAACTCTTTGCCTTTAGCTTTGCTGGCATGATTGCGGGACTCGGTGGGATGCTTTATGCACCGCAGATGGGTATTTTTACGCCGACGAACATGGAAGCAGGTGCTTCTATCTTGGTGGTCATCTGGGTCGCAGTTGGCGGACGGGGTGGGCTGTCCGGGGCAATTCTGGGTACATTGGCGGTGAATCTACTCTATAATTTTTTCACGTCTGAAAAGAACCTACTGCTGTTCACTTGGCGGGCAGAGTATTGGCAATTTATTTTGGGGGGGCTGTTCGTTGGAGTGGTGCTGCTGTTCCCCGGCGGATTAATTGATCTATGGCATCGCTTGGTGGGTAAGGCGAAATGAGGATAATCATTGAGGGGGAGCACTGTTAATATGAACCAAGCCCAACGGATTGCTGAATACAAGGAATATAGCCCACGGGACAGTCGATTTACCGAGGAGCGGTATCTGCTCTTTTTGGAGGATATTACCGCTGTTTTTGATGGTTTCAAGGCGTTGGACATAGAGGCTTTGGGAATTGAATATAACGAACTCCGTGTAATTATTGGTCCTAATGGCGCGGGCAAAACGACGCTCTGCGATGTTGTGAGCGGCAAAACTCGACCTACGACCGGATCGGTCTTCTATGATGGTGCCGATATTACCCAACAGACAGAAGCCGAGATCGCGCTTCGGGGAATTGGCAGAAAATTTCAGACGCCAACCGTTTTTGATAGCCTCACAACCTATGAGAATATGGAACTCGCACTACCCGGCCACATCCGGCTGTGGTCGAATTTGTTTGGAAGAACGACGAGAGCCCAGCGTGCGCAGATCATGGAGATTCTGGAGCGTGTTGGACTTGTTGATGAGTTACATCGCGAAGCGAGGTATCTGAGTCATGGACAGCGTCAATGGTTGGCGATTAGTACGCTCATTCTATCAGCCCCCAAACTGCTCCTCGTTGATGAACCGGCTGCAGGTTTAACGGACGCGGAAACGGCGTTGACAGCGGAACTCCTCCTCGAATTGAAGGCTGACCACACACTCATCGTCATCGAACACGATATGGATTTTGTGCGCCAACTCGATTCGTTCGTGACCGTGCTTAATGAAGGGGTTATTATGGCTGAAGGAATGATGCACGAGGTTCAGCAGAACGAGGAGGTTATCGAGGCGTACCTAGGACGGTAGCGACCAAATTATTATGCTTACAGTGTCAAATCTTTCATTTTCATACGGGGAAGTCCAGGTGTTGCGCGGGGTTGACATCCATGTGCCTGCTGAGACTATAGTCTCTATGATGGGACGCAATGGCGTTGGCAAAACGACGTTGATGAACAATATCGTCGGATTGCTCAAACCGTCGTCCGGTTCGATTCAGATCGAGGAACAGGAACTTGTGGGGGTTGCAGCACATCGTCGGATTCGTGCGGGGCTTGCTTACGTGCCGCAGGGACGGATGATCTTTCCGAGGCTGACCGTTGAGGAGAATTTAAGGGTCGGACTCTCGGCACGAGCGGATAACCAGACGCAAATCCCTGATGAGATATATCAACTTTTTCCAATTCTCAAGGAGATGGGGAACCGTATGGGTGGTGATCTCTCCGGTGGGCAACAGCAGCAGCTCGCTATCGGACGTGCCCTTGTTACTGATCCGAAGGTTCTGATTCTCGACGAACCGACCGAAGGGATCCAACCGAACATCATACAGCAGATCGGCGCGGTGCTGCGCCAGTTGGTTGAAACCAAGCGGATGACAATACTCATCGTTGAACAGTATCTTGATTTTGTTCGGGAATTCTGCCAGCGATTTTATATTATGAATCGTGGTGAAATTGTCGCAGATGGTGAGACCAGCGCGCTGCACGAGAACATGATCCGGGAGTACCTTAGCGTTTAGTATGTCACGTATTCATTCCAGAGCCGGGCGTCACGGCGAACTCAAACTCGCTTTTGCACAGCAGAATGACCGAACCGTGATGGCGAAGAATTTCTTTCGGGTTCCGCTGCAGGTCATGAAACCGCGTTATAATGCGTCGGGTTGTGCGTGTGTATACCTTTTGAGTCCGACAGGTGGCATAGTTCAGGGAGACGATTACCAGATTCAGGTGAAACTTGCGGCTAATACTCACGCCACGCTGACAACACAAGCATCGACAAAAGTTTACGCTATGCCCGGTCAGGGTGCGACGCAATCGATGCAGGTTAGGGTCGGTCAAGATGCGATTTTTGAATACCTACCTGATTCCACAATCCTGTTCCGTGATGCGGATTTTAGTCAGGGGATCTCCCTTTTTTTGGAGCGTGGCGCAAAGGTCGTCTTGCAGGAGATTGTGATGCCGGGGCGATTGGCGCGGGGCGAAAGGTTGGCATTTACGCAATACAGGAGTCGCATTGAGGCGTCAGATCCACAGGGTTTGTTGCTGTACGACACCTGCTGGCTCCGACCAAAGTGCCTGTCTTACCTCAGTGTATCCGGTGTGTTGGAGGAGTATGCGTGCTGGGGAAGTTGGTATCTGGTCGGTGATTTTGAAATGCCTTGGTGGGAAACGCTGTGCGAATTTGCCGAGCCGTTTCTCAATCAACCGCCAAAATCGATCGGTGGATTGGCTCAATTACACCGGGGTGGTATTGCTATCCGGATGCTCGCTCACAACGCAGAGTTGATTCAATCTAGCTTTCAAACAATTTGGAACTGGTTGAAAATAGAACACTTGGGACTTGAATTAGTTGATTTGAGAAAATACTAACTGATGGGGCTAGTGTACAGTGCTTGATAACGTAAAACGTGATGCGTGAAACGTAAAGACAGGAAAGCCGCAATGAACTGATGAATGATGTGGAGATGATAATCTTTACCAACTAGCGCGGAAGGTTACTATACTCGGAGGAGATGATTTGTGAACTTAACACCACGTGAACAAGAGAAACTGATGATATATGTTGCGGCACAGCTTGCCAAGGATAGGCGAGCGCGTGGTTTAACGCTTAACTATCCTGAAGCGGTTGCTATCATCACCGCCGAAATCTTGGAGGGCATCCGTGACGGGAAATCGGTTGCGGAGTTGATGCAGTATGGCACAACACTGTTGAGTCGCGATGATGTGATGGAAGGGGTGCCGGAGATGCTGCATGAGGTGCAGGTTGAGGGCACGTTCCCCGATGGCACGAAGCTCGTTACGGTCCACCACCCGATTCGGTAGGAACGGACAGGCGGAGGAGTAGAAATGATTCCCGGAGAATATATACTTTCGGAAGAGAGTGTCACGGCTAACGATGGGCGCGATACCATCGAGTTGGTCGTTGCTAACGCGGGCGACAGACCTATACAGGTCGGTTCGCACTTCCATTTTTATGAGGTGAACAGCGCACTCAAGTTTGATCGGGAGAAATCGTTTGGTATGCGGTTGAATATTCCCTCTGGTGTTGCTGTCCGCTTTGAGCCAGGAGACGAAAAGACGGTGGTCCTAACGGAATTAAAGGGCAAACGGATTGTACACGGACTGAACAACCGAACTGATGGTCCACTCAATAAAGAATAAGAGAATTAACTTTTTGGTGATAGCGAAAGATGAACTAATGTTGTCTTCTATGGCCTAATCGGAATCGAAAGTCTCTTTTGCACTTTGAAAATCATGAAAGATTTTCTTTTTACGTTTGGTTAATTCTAAATACCCCGCCGTATTTCTATCAGTCCAATAGCCACCTTTTAAACCCTTTGCTGGTTTGCCAATAACAGTTAGCAATTGTCCGCCATAATGAATCGGACTCTGTTCTCGATGTAAAATTGCTGGTTCATTACGGTAGATACCAGCGATTTGATGTATATTGTCTGAATCAGAAATAATATCCCCACCAATCATTTTTGATGAAGATTCCGCGGTCATTTGACGGTAGCTAAGTTTAGAAAAAGTTTGGCGTATGACTATATAACATTCTATCGGAGAAATCTGCTCACCTGTATCTCGGTCAGTCCATTTTGACTGAATTGTACCTTGCCAAGTTCCATAAATCCTAGGACGTTTTGTTAACTTCTCCGGGAATATTCTCCAGAAAAACAGGTCAAAGGCAGACAGCAATAGCATCAAAATAGTAACGAAAAGGGGCACAAAACGAAGCCAAGATATTTTTATAGCAACACCATCGACAACGAGCAAGAGTAAAAAAAACAATGAAGCGAAAAAAACAATGATAGAAAGAAGGCTTTTTGATAACATGGTATCCTACTCGAATCCAACGTGGTTCCAAGCGTCAACTATGAATTTGTTTACTTGCTCTTGTGTTTGTGAATCAAATATGTATTTAATGCCGTTAATTTCTCTCCAATCGGCGCAATTATCAAGGCTTTGCGTTTGCCTGAATAAGTAAACAAATATATTACGCACATCATCAATATATTTATCATTTCCAAAGAGCTCGTTCGGCACATTCCAGACTATACATTCAATCAAAAACGACGATATTTCTCTTGCTGTTGGGTAGCCGCAATCTACCATTTCAGTTCGTAAAGCTTTCAATATGCGGGTGTCAGTTTTAAAACGACGGCCAGTTGCCCTATTTTTCTCCACGCCATTTTCGTAGTTTTGGTTTGACCAATTAACGACTCTATTGCCAAGGTCGGTATTGAAGGCCTCACCTATCAGGGGTAAGGTATTTGATGAATAATACCATTTATACTCAAAGCAAGCTACTACGTCTGCATTGACTCTATAAGTATTTTCGTTAATATCAAAAGCCTTATTGCCACGGTCAACTGCGCTGCTGCCGAACTGGTTTACTAGAGCATTTTCAACATCGTTTTTGTATTCGGGGTACGGATACGTGGCCGGAACGGTAATACCAAAATCCCCCGGAGCCATTCCGTTAGGTAAATCAAAAAAGAGGGAATCAGTGCAAAGCACACAAATGTCCACATCACTATCTGTCCGAACATTTGTGCGATTAGGATAGGAGCCTTTCGGGAATATAGTGATATTTCGATTATTAAGTTTTTCACTTGCAGCAATGGCTTTCTGAATAGCCCTTTCTGCATTATCACATTTTTCCTGTTCAGTTTTACCCGGTGGTTTCCCCCAGTATTTAAATCTTTGTTCCCAGTTGATTGACATGGTAGCCTCATTTTGGGTATCGGGTATAATTGCTGCTTCTAATGATATTGGCTGATATTTGCATTAGTTGCCACTGTTTAGTACGTCTTTCATGCTGTCCTGCTTGCCATATAATTCTGCAAGTTTCTCTATGTTTATTTTTTTCAAAAGTGAAACTGTTATAGGGCGCTTTGCATCCCAAAAGATATAAGCGGAAAAAAATGCTTGCGCCTTCTCTGAATTCAATAAATCACAGAGAATTCTGGCTTCATTTTCCGTATGACAAGAAAGAAAGTAAACCGTATCATCAAAAACAACCGGTTTATTCTTGAAGGGACCAATGACTACAAATTTCAGTCGCTTATACAGGCCACATATTGCCACTTTCCAATTAGTAAAGGAGTAGTCGCCAACTCCAAAAATCGCAAATTTCGGTTTTTTTTGGTAGATTTTACTCTTACGGCGATCAAATGCTAATTGGTGTGCCTCAAGATACGCCCAAGTCTTTGGTGCTATCTTCTTAATTGGTGTAGTTTCTTCACCAACAAAACGTTGAGTGACTAGGACTCGCCTCTGTAGATTGTTAAGCCTTCCATTTGCAACATCAGAACCTTTTAGTAATGGAAAAATATAATCTTCTTCAATTTCAACTTTTTCGCCTAATCCGTTATAAAGACCTTCGTTTTTTTTTACTAGCTCCATAATCTTTGAGCAATCATGTTTTATTCCTGAACGCCATTTTACCGTTTCTTGTGAACTAAGGAGTTTATTTTCATCAAATTTCAGTACGTTACTCAGTAAAACACCATCTCTAAATCCAATTACCTTAGCCGGTTCAGCAGAAGTTATAGTCTCAAATACAGAACAATCATTATTTTTTTTCTTACCCATGAAGTCGCAAAACAACAAGCATGCATCAATAGAAGTTCCGAATTCCTTAAGCGCATTGATTTTAAAGAGTGCAGAGCATGATACGGGAGCGTTCGTTTGATAGATATACCCTAAAACTTTTCTAGCAACAGTTGTCTTTAACAAAATTGCAAATGCACCTTTTTTTTCTCGAAGCCAATCAACCACTTGAATCGTCATCCATTCTGAAATATCAAAATTACTTTTGCCAGTGATGGCATCCATTCCCCTGTAGCTTTGAAAATTCGATTTTGTTGGAAGATTAACCCCATCAATAAGGCCGAGAGCAGAGTTTGTTACCCAAGGGAAGTTTCCAATAACCAAAATAGGAAGGGATAACTCTTTAAGAGCTGCCTGCCAGTTCAACTGGAAAAAGTCGGCGTGTATCAACTCCACCCTTTTATCATGGGCAGCAACCGCTTTTACTTGAAGCAAATGAGATGGATTTATATCCACGCCGACAATCCTCTTGGCACTAGAAAAACATGTAGAAGAAGCCTTAACAAAGCTACCAATTCCACAAGTTGGTTCAATTATAGTTTGTGGAGCAACACCTAATCTGCTTAAGGTCTCACATATCTTAATGGCTAATGGAATAGGTGTTTGATAATCTCCCAATTCAATTTTTTGCTTTAACGCTTTATGCATTGTATTTTATCTTATTCTAACTATGCCTTCTTCATTACCTGCTTTCTCAATCACACGTTTATACTGGAGGCGCCATTGTAGTGCGTTTGATATTGTTAAAAATCCCTGCTCAGGAGGATTCTTCAGTATTTCATCAGCTATATTCTCTGCCTCTATTTCATCAACAGGTAAATTTCTATCGAACATGAAAGCCATTAAATCGTCTTTGTTTCCTTCATTTTCTAATATACCAAGAATTCCTCGCGTCATTTGAAAGTCGCCTGTCCGATATGCTTCAAGGTAAATATTGTGAAGGATGTTTAAAGTTCCAGAGCGACTTTCATGGTTATCTATTTTTTCATAGACAAAGATTAACAATGAATATCCTAGACCGTAAATCTTTTGTCGAGCAGACTTAAACGGGCAAGATGACTGCGGCTGTTTAATACTTGTAACCTTCATGTCCACCAAAATACTGGGGAAGTCGATTCCTTGAGCCGAGCTGCCTTCCTCATAATCATATTTCTGTGACAAATAAGCCCGGAACTTATGTTCTAAATGTGTTCCAATGGCTTTCCCGTCCGTTACCCCATACAACGACGGTTCGGGTGTATCCGATATAATCTTCGAGAATTGTGTGGCTTCATCACACAAGATTTTTACTGAAAGTTCAAGTTTCATGGATCTTTCCTAATAATGGCGGAATATAAAAAGATGTGTCAAACACCAGCGACCTTGACATGGCAATCAACTGTCTGTAATGAACCTAAGATACATGATTTGCCATCTATTAAAAATAGGATGTCCCTTTCAGCCTTTTCCAAGGCTTATTAATTCGAATAACATGTATCCTAGCATGTTCATCAAAGTTTGTCAAGAACCCTACTTTGGCAAAGTAGCAGTATAAAGGCAGAAAAACCACATATAAAGGAAGAACAATGGCACTGAATATTCCACGACAAACATACACGGATATCTACGGACCGACTGTCGGCGATAAGGTTCGACTTGCGGATACGGGGTTATTTATTGAGGTTGAGGAAGATCACACTGTCTACGGCGACGAATCGAAGTTTGGCGGTGGCAAGACGTTGCGCGATGGCATGGGACAGATGCCGGGTGCTACAGGTGCGGAAGGTGTCCTCGATCTTGTCTTGACCAATGCCCTGATTTTGGACTATTGGGGAATTGTCAAGGCGGACATCGGCGTGCGCGACGGAAAAATCGTCGGGATTGGGAAGTCTGGGAATCCGAATATTATGGAGGGCGTCGGTGAGGGAATGGTTGTCGGTGCGGGAACAGAAGTCATTGCCGCAGAAGGATTGATTGTGACCCCGGGAGGACTTGATGTCCACATCCACTTCATCTGTCCACAGCAGATTGATGAAGCACTTTCGTCAGGGGTCACAACCATGATTGGTGGGGGGACGGGACCTGCAACCGGCACCAATGCTACTACCTGCACTCCCGGTGTGTGGAATATCGAACGAATGCTCGAAGCCGCTGAGGGGTTTCCGATTAACCTTGGTTTTCTGGGCAAAGGAAACTCGTCGCTGCCGGAGTCGCTCAACGAACAGATCGAAGCGGGGGCGTTGGGATTGAAACTCCATGAGGATTGGGGAACAACGCCCGCTGCGATCGATTGTTGTCTCTCTGTAGCTGATCAGTACGACGTACAGGTTGCCATCCACACGGACACGCTCAATGAGGCAGGTTTTGTCGAAGATTCAATTGCTGCTTTCAAGGGACGTACGATTCACACGTACCACACAGAGGGGGCAGGTGGCGGACATGCACCGGATATTATTAAAGTCTGTGGTCACAACAATGTGCTGCCTTCCTCGACGAATCCAACACGACCGCTCACGATCAACACGATTGATGAGCACCTCGACATGTTGATGGTTTGTCACCACCTTGATGCTTCTATTCCTGAAGATCTCGCCTTCGCTGAATCGCGAATTCGCCCCGAGACGATTGCTGCTGAAGATATCCTGCACGATCTTGGCGCGTTTAGCATGATGGCATCGGACTCGCAGGCGATGGGGCGTGTTGGTGAGGTCATTCTAAGGACATGGCAGACTGCTCACAAGATGCGGGAGCAACGCGGTCGCCTCCCAGAGGAAACCGGCGCCAACGACAACGTCCGTGCGAAACGGTACGTTGCCAAGTATGCAATCAATCCGGCAATTACCCACGGCATCAGTAATCATGTTGGGTCGATTGAGGTGGGTAAGTTAGCGGATCTTGTTCTCTGGGATCCGGCGTTTTTTGGCGTCAAGCCGCAACTGGTGGTAAAAGGTGGATTTCTCGTTTGGGCGGCGATGGGTGATGCGAATGCGTCGATTCCGACACCGCAGCCGGTTCTGGGACGACCGATGTTTGGGGCGTTTGGGCGCGTTCCCTATTCTGCATCGTATACTTTTGTTTCGCAGGCGGGTGCTGATAGGGAAGTTAGGAGTCGCCTCGGTTTACAGAAGCCGACTGTCCCTGTCAAGAACTGCCGTGAAGTGGACAAATCGGCGATGATAAACAATACCTACCTACCGAAGATTGAGGTAAACCCCGAAACCTACGAAGTCCGTGCTGACGGTGAACTCCTCACCTGCGAACCCGCCGAAGTCCTTCCGATGACGCAGCGTTACTTCCTGTTTTGAAAGATTCGATAGTTTCCTCCATTAGTGCGCTGTGCACCTTACCATCCTACCCCAAAATTTCCTAGGGTGTTTGCTCTCCAGCCCATCTCCAACTATACGCTTGACCGCATTCCTACAGTGATAATATAATTACGCAAGTTGCTAGGTAGCTTGCGAATCGAGTTTCCATATTTGAAACCTCGTAACCTATTGAGGTTACTGATCTGCGAACAAGTTCTTCAACTTCTCGCACGTGACACATATCGCCTTTCCCCGATAAATCGGACTTCAAAGCAACTGGGGCTATTTTGGGTCGGGCAAGATGCCTGACCTACGAGTCTAGAGTGATTTTTTAGATAGAAACCTGCGTCAAAACGCAAATTAGGAGGACGCTACACTGAATTGTCCATTTTGTCCACCAAGAGTCAACGACGAATTCATTCGACTTGAGAATGAGTTGAGTCTTTTCATCGATCTAAAACACTCCGTACTGCAAGGATCGGGAATTATCGTGCCAAAAGCCCATCGGCAATCGACGTTTGATCTCACCAAAGAAGAATTTGCCTCCACATTCTCACTCCTTACTGAAGTCAAAGCATTGATTGATGCCGAATATAATCCACAAGGTTACAATTTGGGTTGGAATTGCGGTGCCATAGCCGGGCAAACGGTATTCCATGCCCATTTTCATGTCATTCCACGTTATGAGTCCGAGCCTTATGCGGGTAGAGGGATTCGTTACTGGCTCAAGCAGGAATCTAATCGGCGTAGCACCTAATAAACTGTTGTTCTTGAAGATAAGTTCAAGTTAGCCGGACGGTTCGCAGAAAATCCGTACCGTCTTGACCCCGTGTGGTGGCTTACCCAACTTTTTCATTGAGAGGAGCTTGCAGCCATGAGAACAATTGTCATACTATGGGTGGTATTCTTCGTTATTATTGGCTGCGGTGATGCTGAATTTCACAATAGTTCACCTATCATTGACCGTTTATAGTGAATTCTAAAAATAAAGGGACACTTTCGCCTCCCGGTAGGTGCGGTTTTCAACCGCACCGCATAGATGCCGTGGTGGGTTGAAACGGCGCAGTTGGAAACTCTGCTTGCGATCCCGATTTATCGGGGAGTGCCTACCAATTTGGAGTGTTTCATTAATTCTAGGATCTACTATAGTTACGATGCTGACGCGAAGGTTAGGAGCATTTCTATCTTTAAGCCGACCGGCGCGGCTCCAGCCGGATTCGGTGAAACTTTATTGAATGAATAGGTGTGACTAAGGCTAGTAGTACGAGTAACACAACCATTTCAAGTAGGAGGATAACCGCGTTGTATTACGATTTGGCAAACTGTTGTCCTAGAAGGCGGATCCAAGTTGGTTCGACAGTTTCGGATAAACCCGTGTTATCTTCGTTTGGTTTAAATTACGACCTATTCAACTTTTTCATTAAAGGGAGCTAATATCGATGAGAAGGGTTGCTATACTGTGGATAGTTTTATTTGGCATTATTGGCTGTGGTGATGAAAGTCCCAATGTTGGTGACAATAGCCCACCTGTTGTTGATCATTTAATAATTCCGGAGGAGGTTAAGCCGGGCGATAGCGTCGAATTGCAAGTGGTTGCCCATGACGGGGACGGCGATGTGCTGACTTATGTTTGGGACGTAGAAAAGGGGAAACTGGATTTAGAAACGGGGCAGACTGTGAAATGGACGGTACCTTCAGATACGAAAGTGGCGACGGTAACCGTTACTGTGAATGACGGTGTTAACAAACCGGTTATTGAGATAAAAAGAGTTCCGATTCGGCTCGAAAACAGTGCCCCTGTTATCCAGAAGATTATTGTTTCGGAGCGAGTTCATGCAGTCAGCAGCGTGGAACTTCAAGCGGTGGTTGAAGATGCGGACGGGGATACGTTGACTTATGGCTGGGACGTGGACAAAGGGCTGCTCGATTCAGAGGAGATCTCTACACCGACTTGGACTGTCCCCATTGAGATGGGTGTAGTGAACGTCCGATTGACGGTCCATGATGGGATAAATGATCCGACTTCCAAATCGGTATCGGTTCTCGTCATTCACGGACTGATTGTGCCAGGGCAAGAAGCAGCTGGCATTAAATTGGGGGACCTATTTGATAGGGTGAAAGCGATTTATGGCAATCCGAGCAGACGTGTAGGTGACAGGTTTGAATATTGGGACCCGAACTTCGGGTTATCTGGTATTCTTGATAGCATTGATCGTGTTGAAGGTCTATTTCTAATCAGCCCTAATAAAGCTAAAACGGCAGGCGAGGTTAGTATTGGAAGCCCACTCAAGCATGTGGAAGGAGAATTTGGGGCACCTGAGGAGATTGACGCAGCCGAGGCAGTATATTGGTATTGGAAAAAGGGCTTTGCGTGTAGTTACGATGCTGACGACGAAGTAACGAGCATTTTCGTGTTTAAGCCGGTTGGTGCCGCTCCGTCAGCATTCGATGATACGTCACAACAGGAACAGGTGTTGGAACATAAAGCTGCGTTGAAGGGGTATTCCTCCACGGAGTAGGTTTTAGACGTGATAATAGACTTTTGGAAATGAGTAAGTTTGTGCTGTGCATAGACGATCTCTTCTACCTCAACCTTATGGGGCATCTACCCTCTCAGAAGAGGTTGTAAGTCCCAGTTCACCGGGCTAACTTCGTTGATAGAGCAATTCGACTCCTTAAAGGAACGGGAGAGAATCCCCTCCCTTTAGGGTGGGGGAGTATGTCAAGAGTCTGGTGTATTCTGACGCACCTAGTCAAAAGGGATTGGACAAATGGGAACGGATTATGCTATTATTAACGCAAGTTGCTAGTTATGGAAAATGTCGCAAAACGAGAGCATAGGAACTGAATAAAGCCCATTATCGCTCGCAGTGGATTGCCAAATCCACTGCCCGTATCCGCATATGGCTTGGATATGTCTATCCAAGTTGCTTTGAACTCTCGGCGAAGTCGGAGCCGAGCGAGTTGGACGACTAGCAACTTAGGTTATTATTATGGTAAATGACAGTTTGTTTCCTGTGAGATGGGATTCAATAAGGAATGGAGGTGAGTTGAGTTGCCCACAAGAAGCTCTGGTATGAAGCATGTCCGTGCGGATAAGAAGAAAAGAGATCGGAACCTACAGCGTAAGTCTGCGTTAAGAACCATGCTGAAGCAAACCGAGGCTGCGATTGCAGATGGAGAGATGGAACAGGCAGCGGAATTGTATCGTCAAGCGGCGAGCCATCTAGATCGAGCTGCGGGAAAAGGGATTATCAAGAAGGGTATGGCAAATCGGAAGAAATCCCGTCTATCACACGACATCAACAAGATAGCGACCGCTTAACAAAAAATGCACTAGTATCCATGAGGCGTAAAACGCAAAAAAGTTCAGGATTCTGTCCTTCGCGTTTTACGCTTTTTATTTTTCTTTTTTTGGTGTGTCCTATTATTCTTCTGTTCATGTTGATAACCAATGCCGTTGATTCGAAGGTATAGCCTGAAGAATTATGAAATGGTCTCCGCGTGTAAAACCTATCAAGATTCGTCGTCTCTACCGCGCTGCTCGGCTCGGTCTGTACGATGACGATCTGCTGCAGACTGTCGGTTGGGAACTATATGGTCGCTGCGCCGACATCACAGCGGTCGCCGATGTTTACCGAGACGGATTGGTGCCCTGCCCTCAATGCAGCACAAAGATAAAACGCCGGATTGATCCACTGTTCCACACTAGCGATGGTGGCACGCACGAAAACTGGTTTCACTGCCCGGACTGTACCCAGCGACTGCTCTGGCGTGACTGTCGTGAGGCTCTGCGCGAAAGTCCGCGCTGTTTTGATTGTTATACGCTACTGGATGGCGCGGAAGAGTTGCGGTGTCGTTGCGGTAAAGTGTGGGATCGCAAAGCCTACCATCGGTCGGTGAGAACCCGCGTTCGTTTGCCTTGTCCCCATTGCGGTCTGATGATACGCAAGCCTGTTTTCGAGACCACTAGACAAGTTGTAAGACGCCACCGGTCTCGCCCGGAGATGGAATGCCCCAAATGTCAAGCAACTGCGCTTCATGTGCACGGCAATATCGAGTGCACCTCGTGTGGTTACAAACGTCGATGGCGGGATTACCGGAAGAGCTTGAAAAAGCGAGATGAAAGGCTGGAGTGTGCAAGCTGTGGATACAGCTTTAGATGGCAGGCATGGCGCAAAAGTGCCCGGTCCTTGAGAACCGGTAATCCGGGGCCGGCGCGTGAATTCATTGAACGGTGGCCCAAATGCCGTACCGCGAAAGCGCGCATGATCCAGATTGACCGCCTCCTTCAGGCTTTGCACGGCCGGGGTGCCTTAGCTCCGCTGTTCATCGTTGGCAATGCACGGAATATCCGCCAGATGCTTGACGAATTCGCCTCGCAGGTTTGAGTTGAGTGGTATAGCAGTTGGTTCGGGCTTCAATGTGTATCTCCGTCCAGACAAACTCACCTTCCAAATTAGATCGCAGGTTAGGCAACCTGCGCCACGACTAGAGTTTCCGCCCGGATAAACTCATCCTCCAATGCCGTCAACTTCACCGGTAGAATTCGATTCACCGCTGAATCAGATACATCCATCAGCACACGCAGGTAATTCTCCGTGAATCCCGCTAGGTGCCCGTTTGTTCCTTCACGGCTGTCCTCAACCAATACGTTCATCGTTTTGCCTAACATCCGTTTCCGAAATTCGGTTCCAAGTTGTTTTCCTAACGCGATCATCGCTTTGCTGCGTTCAGCGGAGATGTGGGGCGGTACATGATCGGCGTAATCGGCGGCGGGGGTGCCACGTCGGGGTGAGTAGCGGAAAACGTGTAACTGACTGAAACCGATATCTTCGACAAATTGTAGAGAGTCCTCGAAATCGGCGTCGGTCTCGCCCGGGAAGCCGACCATAACATCGGTGGTGATCCCGACATCTGGAAACGAGGCGCGGAGTTTTTCGACGAGGCGCGAGAATTGTTTCCGCGTATAGCGGCGGCGCATTTGGCGCAAAATCTTATCGCTGCCAGCCTGTAATGGCAGATGAAAGTGGGACATACACTTTGGCAAAGCTGCCATCCGATCGACCAGATCTGGTGGGAAATTCATCGCCTCGATAGAACTGAAGCGGATGCGCTCAATACCATCAATTGGGTGAATGTGTTCCAGAATGTCTGCGATGGTTGTCTGACGGCCGATATCCAGTCCGTATGCCCCAAGATGCACGCCGGTGATTACGATTTCCTTGTATCCGTTTACGGCGATTTGTTCCGCTTCTTGCACAATGTCGGGTAAGGGACGGCTCGTCATGCGTCCCCGGACGTAGGGGATAATGCAGTAGGTACAGAAGGCACTGCATCCATCTTGCACCTTAATGAGCGCACGTGTATGTTTGCCCGCTTCACTCACCGACATACTGAAATTTGCGTGTTCACGGACGGCGTCGTGATGGACGGGTTCGATTTGCAGTAGCGGTAAGCGATCCTTTGCTTTCCATGATTCGTGAACCAGATTCAAGTAGTCCTGAAGATTCGCCTTTTCGCGATTTCCGAAAACGAGCGAGACACCCGGAATTGCCTGAATTGCCTCCCGATCACTTTCAGCGTAACAACCCGTGACGAGGACTTCGGTGTCGGGATTTCTCCGAACCGCTCGCCGGATGACTTGACGGGCTTTTTGGTCTGCGGCATTGGTCACAGTGCAGGTGTTGATGATGCAAACGTCCGCGGGATCGTTCTCCCCCACAACGGTATATCCGTTACGAAGTATGATCTCCTGCATCGCTTGTGTGTCGTATTGGTTCACCTTGCATCCCAAGGTGATGAGTGCCGCTGTTGGCATTTTCGTTCTCCTTCGATGGCTTGGATCAACATTCGGAGGGCTTTAGTGCATCTTTACCGAAAATCACTGGGAACGTCTGACCCGTTGCCACATGTTTTGTCGCTGCGTCCATATAGGCGGCACTGAATGCGCGTCGCTGTTTGCCGGTGGGATTTACCCCGGAACGATGTAGTAGGAGGTTATTCAGCAAGACGACTTCGCCCTCCTCCACTTCCAAATCAATAGCATTCTCCTCCAACTGGTATTTTTCGGCATCCGCTTCCGTAGCGAAATGTCTCTCATTTATCACACCGTGTTTATGGATACCCGGCACGATTTGCATACATCCGTTTTCCACGGTTGCATCGTCTAACGCCATCCAGACGGTAACAATTGGGTTACGATCCAATCCCCATCCGACCCCAACATCTTGATGCCACGGCAGCACCGTGCCTTGATTAGCGGGTTTATTCATAAACATTGCCCTGTAGATTGAAACATCTTCGCCGATATAACGCCGTGTGATGTTCCGCAGGAGGGGGTGCTGCATGTAGGAGAGGAACAAGGGGTCTTGCTCAAGGTCCATAATCTTCCGGTATTGGAGGGTCGCTCCCTTGTGTCCTACACTTTCTGGCGGCGCTTCGCGGTAGGTGCCGGTGGTACTATCGAGTTGGAACCGCATGTTTTCATAGGGGATATTACCTAGCATAATATCATCAATCCGTTGCTGCAACGCAGCTAATTCTTTATTTGACAGGAGGTGTCCGAGTCTCACGTACCCCTCCTCCATAAACTGGGTATGTTCTTGATGCCCAAATTTAACGGGTGATTTCGTTGACATAGATAGCATCTCCTTTTGGTTTAGGTAAAAAGAAACAGGACTTACGCACATCATATTGTAGTTGCCCGATTCATCGGGCGTATCGGGGCATGAGCAGAATCCATACCCATCGTAGGCGGGGCATCTTGCCCCGCATTGACACTGAAGCCTCGAACTACAAAACCTCAGCGTTCAACTGCGTAAGTCCTAAGAAAGTGTAAAACGCAATGAGCGTGAAACGTGAAAGCGGTTAGTTTGTTAGTTCTTTGATGGAGTTGGGCGAAGCCTCCCCGATCTACAAATTGTGCAGCTGTGGAACAACAGGACTAAAACTCTTGTGCCTCCGTTTCTTTCGGGGGCATCACAATAATTTCGATTCGGCGATTTCTCGCTCTGCCTTCGCGGGTTTTGTTTGTATCGATTGGACGGTAGTAGGCATAGCCGACCGCTGCCAAACGGGCGGGATCCACACCCGCACGCGTTTGCAGATAACGAACAGCCGAGATCGCTCGTTGCGTCGATAGATCCCAATTGTTTAAGACTGAACCTCTGAACGGGACGTTGTCCGTATGCCCTTCAACCCGAATCTCTCGATCCGGAAAGCGGTTTAAGAAAGTCTTCGCAATCTTGTCCAGGACACGTTTTCCATCAGTCTTGATCTCGGCTCTTCCGGAGGCGAACAGAATCTTATCCATTAGGTTGACTGTTAATTGACCTTTGAGCGTGGTGATTGTGATTTCTTTCGCGTCGATTTCCTTTTGCAGCTCTTCGCGGAGATCTCGAAATTCCTCCTCTTTCCGTTTTAGTTCCTCCTGTCTACGTTGCTTCTCTGCAAGAAGTTTCGTCGCCTCCGCTTCAGCCTTCGCTTTGGCTTCAGTCAAATTGGTTGCGCGTGCTTGTACCTCGTCGATTGTGTCCTCCAAGAGGTTAATCTTGTTTTTCTTTGCTTCGAGTTCTGCTTGAGTTGTGGTCAAATCACTTTGTAGTTGTTCAGACTTTTTTTGATACGTTATCCGGCTTTCCTGTTCTGCTTCAAAGTTACCTTTAAATTTAAATATGTAATAGCTCATAACGGTGACGATAAGGAGTAAGATAGCCCCTGCAATGGCACCAATAAGATACAGTTGTCTTTTCATTCGTCTTTCTCCTGTAACCCTACTGTCTTTAATTCATTGGCTCATTGGTTCAGGGGTTGATTGAAATGATGAACCCTATACACCGGAGCACGCCCCGTTAAGATTGGCATTCAGACAGCTATGCATACTACCAGAGTTTGAATTATAATAGTAGCATAATACAGGCTAAATCTCAATGAATTTTCTCCTCGCAGAAAGTCATTGACACTTTGGGTGGCTTTGCTATAATTAAGTTCAGAAGGAATTTCTAATATTTGCTACCTCTGGGGTGCACCGATGCAAATACTTCCTGTTTTTCTCCTAATTTTCGTGCTTTTATTAAGTTGTCAACCCGCTGAGAAGAAGCCAGAACGAAAAGAGGAATTGAGTCGTGATGCGACACGGCTCAGGCTGGGGATGGCACTAACGCCGGAAGATCCGACGGGATATCTGGAACTCGGCGAAGTTTACCACGAAATGGGAGAATATGAGCGAGCCATTGAGCAATTTCATGAGGCATTGGCGATTGATGAGGAGAACGCGCAGGTGCGCAACGCGCTCGGTTTGGTCTACATAGACATGCAACTGACAGATCCAGCAATTCAAGCATTTGAAAAGGCGATCGAACTTTCTCCCGAAAATCCCGCCTTCCTCAACAATTTAGCTTATGCTTATGACACCGCGGATCAGTTTGGTGAGGCGATCGAAACGTATCGCAAGGCAATTGAGGCAGATCCAACGTTTCAAGATGCTTACTTCAATCTGGCTGGCGCTTATCATGCACGCGATCAATTTGAGGAGGCGATAAACTATTATCAACAAGCCATCGCGTTAGATGAGAGTGATCCAGATGCACATTATAACCTCGCACACGCCTATCAAGAGACGGAACAGGTGAATCTCGCGATCCGTGCTTACGAACGGGCTCAATCGCTTAACCCTAAGGATGCGGAGGTATACTACCACCTCGCGCGGCTGTACGAAAAGCGGGGCGATCACCTCACGATGAAACGGTATCTGGATCTTTTTCTAGAAAGGGCAGGAGATCTACCCCAGTTTCAAGATGAAGTTAAGGTTGCCAGACAGATGTTGGCACAGTAGAAGGGTCGTAGTCCAGTCATTTCGGTTATTGAACATATTTGCAGGTGGACGTGATGTTGAATGATCTCTCGAAACTTATCACAGAGAAACAAAACCCGAATTCGGTTGATATTGACCTGAAATCGACTGAAGCAGTTTTGCAGGTTTTTCATGAGGAAGATCGGAAAGCACTTGCGGCTGTGGAAGCCGAGTCGGGATCAATTGCACAGGGAATAACACTCATCACGGAAGCATTGCGTCGAGATGGTCGGCTTTTTTACGTCGGCGCGGGGACGAGTGGTAGACTGGGTGTGCTTGATGCTTCCGAGTGTCCGCCGACGTTTAGTACTCCGCCTCGCATGGTGCAGGGCATCATCGCTGGTGGGGACCGTGCGTTGCGTCGTTCTGTTGAGGCAGCGGAAGATAAACCTGAGGCTGGGGCACAAGCCGTGCGTGATCACGGTGTCACCGATCGGGATGTGGTCGTTGGTATTGCTGGCAGCGGTCGCACGCCTTATGTGCTTGGCGCGTTGGAGGAAGCGCATCGGATAGGTGCCAAGACGATTTTCCTCTGCTGCACACCGCCCGACGATAGCCTGAAGGCGTTTGTGGATCTTTTCATCGTACCGATTGTTGGACCGGAAATTATCACTGGCTCCACCCGGTTAAAAACTGGAACGGCGACGAAGTTAGTGTTAAATATGCTTACTACTGTTTCGATGATCCGGCTTGGGAAAATTTACAACAACTTGATGGTTGATATTCAGGCTTCCAATGCAAAGTTAGTTGATCGGGGTGCGCGCATTATCATGGAGGTTGCGGGGACGGACTATGCAACGGCGCAAACTGCGTTAGAATGCGCCGGTGGCAGCGCGAAGGCTGCGATTGTTATGCTTGTGAAGGGGGTCGATCGGAAGGAGGCTGTTGGGTTATTGGAGAGAAACAATGGCTTTCTACGGCGGATCCTGGAGGACGGTTCATGACCGGGGTGTGAATCTTTTATCGGGAGGACAATTAATGAAAAATATCATTGCATGTAATTTGAATAGCTATGGGCAATATCACGACGGTGCGTATGCGCATCTTGCAAAAATTGGGATGACAAACGTCGAGATCGCTGCGCCTGCGCCGGGAGATGTCGATAAGGTGCTGGCTGAGTTGAAATCCCATGGACTCACAGCGACTAGTGTTGCCGCCGGTTGCAATGTTCAGGCTGAAAACGTCGTGTCAGACTTTCAGGCGTGCTTGGACGCTGCGGCCCAAATCGGCGTGAAGGTTATCTTTACCAGTGCCCATGCCGGGGACCATGATCGAAATGTCATCTATGAACGGTTGAGGCAGATTGGTGAAAACGCCGCACCGCTCGGAATCAAGGTCTGTTTGGAAACGCATCTCGATCTAGCGCACAACGCAGATGTCGCGCTTGAGACGATGCAGAGGGTGAATCACCCGAACATCTGTATTAACTTCGACACCGGCAACGTCTATTTCTACAACCGTAACGTCACCGCTGTCGGGGAGCTTAGGAAAATTATCAGGCATGTTGGCGCCGTACACCTCAAAGATACCAACGGTGGATATCGGACGTGGCACTTTCCTGCGCTCGGTGAAGGTGTGGTTGACTTCAAAGGGGTGTTTCAGATCTTGAACGATACCGGGTTCTACGGTCCCTGTGCGATGGAGTTAGAAGGGATTGAAGGTGAGGATATTGATGAGGCGGGGGTGCAGGCACGAATGGAGCAGTCTGTTGCATATCTCAAGAGTATTGGGATAATGGATTAGACGTGACTCTGCTGCGAGTTCCAAAAAAATGTTGACATACCGCAGTGGAGTCGGTAAAATCAGCGAGAATTTTTGGTATGACAGGACTTACGCAAATTCAGGGCGCGGCGCGAGATTTTTTCTTTTTAACCCCCTAAATCCCCCTTATCAGGGAGACTTATGTGTAAGTCCCATATGATTTTATTCATCTTAACGCAGGTTGCTACACTGGTTACGGCATACGGAGTATGCCTACTACTATAGATGGGAGGAATATAAAGATGGCTGACGTACTACCACTTGTTGTATATCCAGATTTGGAAGGTCGGGTTAAGGCGATAGAGGAAGATGGCTTTGTCTATTTTCCGGGGGTTCTCAACGCTGAGGAAATTGCGGAACTGCGAGACGCTATGGACCGGTTAACGCAGATTCCAGAGAGTTTTGATAAACACAGTACACCTGAAAACGGAGGTTTTCTCAATAAGCACATCAATAATGCTTTTAATCGGGATGTTGTTTTTCTGCAGTATCTTGATAAGCCCGAGATTATTGAGTTAGGGGAAGCTATCCACGGTGATGATTGCCATGTTATTGGCATGACGGCATGGACGACGGGTCCGGGGCGTCCGGATCAGGGTTTACATACCGATTGGCTGCCGATTAGCTTGCCGGCGGATGTGTTGGCTGATCCGCGGGTGCAAGTTCCGATTTTCATTACCACCGCCCATTTTTATCTTGATGACCTGTACGAAGAATTGGGACCCACAAAGTTTATTCCAGGGAGCCATCGGGCGGGACGCAGCCCCAACGGCGATGTTGAGTACCAAGGTGTTGGGGATCACAGTATCATGTGTAACGCCGGCGATGTCGTTGTTTTCCGAAGCGAGGTGTGGCACCGGGGTTCCGCGAATACGAGCGATCAGAACCGTTATCTGTTGCAGGTGCATACGCGAAGCGGATGATTACACAGAAATTTCCTCCCTATCTCAACAAGTTTCAATTTGACGAGGCGATTCTCTCACACGCAACATCGCGACAACGACGATTGCTAGGTGACCATCGACCCAGTAATTATGATTGAGAACTATTTAGGTGCTATATGAATAGGGGTTGGAAGGGAAGGATCGGAGTGTTCCTGTGATTCAGGTTCCCTACGTTTTTGCAATACGTCCAACCTGATGTGTATCTTAGAGCGTGAAGCGTAGGGGAAAGAAGCCCGATAAAAGATGAGTGAAAAACCTGAAATCGCAGCCGGCCAACCAAGTGCCAAGGTTATTGTGTTGGTATTGTTGCTTGGTCTACTCTGGGGTGGGAATTCGGTTTCGATTAAAATCGGTTTGCAGGACGTTCCGCCCTTTGCGCTTGCGACGATGCGTTTTCTCCTCGGATTTGCCGCGATTACGCTGTGGTCATTACATCAGCGGGTTCAACTCCGAATGAATCCGGGTGAGTTGCCTCCACTAATTTTTGTGTCTCTGATTTTCACGCTCCAAATTGCCACGCTGAACCTCGGCACGCAGATTACTGAGGCCTCGCGATCAACAGTTTTCATCAGCACATACCCATTCTTTACAGCGTTATTCGCTCATTTCTGGGTGCCGGGTGATCAGCTTTCTGTCAGGAAAGCCGTCGGGATTACCCTTGCGTTTAGTGGTGTTCTATTGACTTTTGGGGGCAACCTAAATTTTGCGACACACGATTATCTGCGCGGCGATCTCATTGTCCTGCTGAGTGGTTGTCTGTTGGGGCTTCGGACGGTGGTCACCAAACTCATCATCCAATCCATCCATCCGTATCGCCTACTATTCTGGTTAATGATTTTCAGCATCCCGTGTTTTGTTATTTCGAGTTTGTTCTTAGAGAGGGGTGCTAACATTCACTTTTCAATCTCCGGTGTGAGCGCAATTTTCTATCAGGGCATCGTCATTGCTGGGTTTTGCTTCGTCTCTTGGACATCAATCCTTGAGAAGTACAGTCCAAGTAGGCTAGTTGTTCTGTTCTTTCTGACACCGCTATTTGGTGTGTTGTTGAGCTATCTGCTCTTGGGCGATGAGATCGGTTTCGCGCTGATCGTGGGTGCCTGCTTGGTGGCGTATGGTATCTATCTTGTCAACAAAAATTGAGTGTCGAAAAATAAAAGCAGTGGTGCGAAATTCCAGATAGGGAGAACTTTATGCAGACAGATAAGGTCAGGTTGGCGATTATCGGCTGTGGTGGGATGGCAAGGGCGCATCTGAACGCCTACATTGGTCTAAAGAATCGTGGTATTGATATCTTTGATTTTGTGGCGATGTGTGATGTTGATATAGATCGGGCGAAGGACTTTGCTGGAAGGGCTGCCGAGGTGCAAGGAAGTGTCGAACCCAAGGTCTATGACGACATCGATAAGATGCTAGCACATGAGACATTGACTGCAGCTGACATCTGCGGCCCCCATTTTTTACATCATGCGCTTGCGATTAGTTGCTTTGAGGCGGGGGTTGACGTAATCGTTGAGAAACCGCTCGGGGTGACAGTCCGTGCGGGCTGGAAGATGATAAAGAGCGCAGAAGCCAACAATCGTATTCTTGCCACCGCGGAGCAGGTGCGGCGATGGGTGAGTTCGCGCACAGTTGAGTGGTTAATCAACAAGGAGAAACGGATCGGGGAGCCTCGGATGTTTTTTCGACAGGGTATTAGCGGGGCTAACAACGATCCTGAAAATCTCTTGCGCGATGAAATGACGACGTGGCGGCGAGAGAAACTCACAAGTGGTGGAAACGGGATCATTGATGGTGGAGTGCATTACATAGATCTCCTGATCTATTTTTACGGTGAACCCGATGAAATTTACGCCAGATCGGAGAATCTGACTCAATACCAGTTCAAAGATCCGGACGGCAATTATATTCCACAAACCGTTGAGGATACCGCACTCGCAACGATCACATTTAAGAGTGGTGTCATTGGTCAATGGGTCAACACCGGCGCTGCTCCGGGACGGGGTATCGGGTATAACAGCTATCACGGGAGCCTCGGTTCCATCTACAGTATCGGCGGATATCCCCAATCGCCTGAGTTGCAGGTATGGGACGGGAGCACGGTGGATCCGGAGACCTTGCAGAGCACCTACATGGCAAACCTTAGCCCGGAGGAGAAGGAGCGGTTGTTCCCGCACGGCATCACGGAAGGGGTGATGCTTGAAGTCTACGATTTTCTAGATGCAGTTCGCAAACGGCGTAGGCCAGAGCTTGATGGCGTTGATGGCTTGAAGGCGCAGGCGGTTTGCAACGCAATCTATGAGTCAGGGTGGCTTGGTCAGGCAGTAAAATTCGATGATGTCTACAACGACAAGGTGACGGGCTATCAGGACGAGATCAATGACCGGTGGCGGATTTAAGCACCTATTTGAGGGTGTGAGTAGTACTCTGTCAGGCAAATTATGGTTGTGTATATTGATTGAAAGCAAACAATAACATATCAGGACTTGCCCAGCCGAACGGTCAAAGCCCTTTCGCCCCCTTTAGCGGGCACTGAACGGTGTGTGGGAGGGGCATCTCCCGCGAAGCGAGGATCCCGATAAATCGGGACCTGCCCCGATACGCCCGAGGAATCGGGCAACTACAGTCTAAAGTGCGTAAGTCCTACATATATAATAATTGCAAAACTTATCTGACTGAGTAGTAGTATCTGAGACAGTTTGGAACAGGGAAGTGTATGGACTGGAAATTTACGCTCGGTGTTGGTGGGGCGGTCGTCCGCGATGGGCAGCTGCTCTTGGTTCATCACACCTACGGTGCCAAGATGTGGCAGATTCCGGGGGGATATGTCAAACCGGAGGAGTGCGCCCATGATGGGGTTGTGCGGGAGATCTATGAAGAAACCGGTATCCGCACAGTCATTGAGGGCTTGCTTGGGGTCCGGCATCGTGTGAAGGCAGGCGATAATTCCACCTATCTTATTTTCGGGTTGACCCCGCTTTCATCGGACGATCCTGTTCCCGATGGACGCGAAGTTGATGACGCTAGATACTTTAGCCTTGCAGAGATCGAAGCGTTTACGCCAGACGAAATTCCTGCGCTCAATCGGTGGGTGGCTCGGTGTGTTTTGGGCAAGACACCGAACATGCTGCTGGATCAGGGCGATCCAGATGGGCTTAATCGACCATATAACCTTTACATTTTTCCTTGAATCATTACGCGCTCCCAACTATGGTGAATTGTAAAAATAAATAGCCCCTTTTGCTCTCCGGTAGGTTCGGTTTTCAACCGCACTGCATAGGCGCAGTTAGAAACAGTGCCTACCAAACAGGAGAACGGTGCGGTTCGGTTTCCGAACCGCACCGTGGAGTTTCTCATTAATTCTAAGATCCACTATAGTTGTGAAATCAAGATATGGTTCTGACCCAAGTTGCTGGGTAGAATTCTACACACATGTCACTCTGCTGGGGCTTTAAGTAGCAACTTGAGTGATTCTAACTGATTTTTTGGGTTCATTCACGCATCACGTTTTACGTTTCACGTATGAGGAGACTAACATGAATCAACGCGAACAGGAGACAATTATCAATGCAGACCAACTCCAACAGGTCTGTAGCCAACTGTACCAAAAGGCTGGTGTCGCGCGGGAATACGCTGATACCATCGCTGAGATGCAGGTTTTAATGGATCTGCGAGGCGTTCCCTCACACGCAACACGCGGCGTGCCGGGCTATGTACGCGGAATGATAAACGGTGATACCAATCCCAATCCCGACATTAAAACGCTTGAGGATAACCCGGCATCTGCTCTGCTTGATGGAGATCGTGGCTTGGGGCACCTTGTTGCTATCCATGGGATGAATCTCGCCATCGAAAAAGCGAAGGCGACTTCGATCGGCATTGTGGTTGTTCGTAACAGCAAGCACTTTGGTGCTGCCTCAAGTCATGCGATACGTGCACTTGAACACGACATGATCGGGTTCGCAACCACCAATGGGGGCGGCGTGAACGTGGCGGTTTTTGGTGCGAGGACCAACTCAATCGGTAACAACGCGCTTGCTTTTGCTATTCCTGCTGGCGAAGAACCGCCTATTGTGTTGGATATGGCGTGTGGTGCTGCGGCAGCTGGCAGAATTGGGACTGCACGCATGTATAATCAGAAGATTCCTTTAGGTTGGGGACTAGACGAGAATGGGGAGGAGACTGATGATCCGTCAAGGGTGGCAGCGATCCTACCCGCTGCAGGTCCGAAAGGTTCTGCACTCGCGATTATTATGGATGTGTTGTGCGGGCCGTTGGGCGGCGGATTGATGGGGATTAATAAGGCATACAATCCACGGAACGCACCACCCGAAAAAATTGCAACCGCACACTTCTTCTTTGCGATCAATATTGCGAATTTAACCTCGGTGGATCAATTTAAGGAGGAGATAGACGAGCAGATTCGCACGACCCGTAAGGCGGAACCGCGCAGGGGGTTTGATCGAGTTACGGTTCCGGGCGAAATTGAATGGGAGCTCACCCAAGAGCGTCGTGCGAACGGTATTCCGCTTCACAAGTCTCAAGTCGTAACCCTTGAAGAGTTGGCAGATGAGCTTGGGGTATCTGTGCCGTGGAGGATGTAAAACATGATGCGTGAAACGTGAAAACCATTATTTTTTTTCGGTGACGATAAGAAGTTGGTTCGCTTCAGCGTTTTCGAGTATTTGTTCTACTCCGCTGGGCCATGTAATTTTTATAGATTCGATTTTTGTTTCTGTCCCTAGTCCAAAGAGGAGTCGTAGGTCGTGGCCCGAGAGATAGCTCGATCCGGCTTGCACCTCTTTCATCTGGGAGTGGGAGCGGGTCACGACTTCAACGCGTGCACCTATACCATCGCGGTTGCTTTTGACTCCAACGGTTTTTATCATCAGCCAGTTATGTTCCTTTCCGCCTTCGTTGCGGAGCAGCACTCCTTCCTGATTCAGATTCACGACAAAGATATCGGTGTCTCCATCATTATCATAATCGCCAAGTGAGACGCCGCGTCCCACTCTTTTTGTCGAGAAATATCTGCCTGACTGCTCGGAGGTGTCCACGAAAGTTCCCTCTCCTGTGTTGATGAAAAGTTGGTCGGTTTGTGCATATTCGAGTGCATCAGATTCTGTTGGATAGAGGTGACCGTTAGCGACAAAGAGATCTAATGTACCGTCGTTGTCCGCGTCAAAGAACTTTGTCCCAAAAGCCAACTTCAGGAAGCTAGCTTCCCCCAAGCCCGCAATATTTGTAAAGTCGATCAAGGCACCGTCCGCTGTGTTATGGTACAGTGTATTGGTTTCGTTGGAGAAGTTAGTGACGAAAATGTCTAGAGCACCGTCGTTGTTATAGTCCCCGAAGTCCACCCCCATTCCGCCCTCTGCTACGCCGTGTTCGTTGTACGCTGCGCCTGCAAAGGGACCGATATCCACAAAACGCCCGTCGCCCACATTGCGGTAGAGAAAATTGGGAGTTGTGTCGTTGGCGACGTAGATATCGACACGCCCATCGTTGTCGTAATCCCCACAGGTGACACCGAGTCCTTTGCCATTGTCGTTATAGACTCCTGCTTGCTTGGTAACATCAGTAAATGTGCCGTCGCCGTTGTTTCTGTAAAGGGTGTCTGAAATGCCTGAATAGGCTTGCGGATTGGAATAAATTCGCTGTCCGCGGGAATCATACCAATCCCGGTCTTTGGTTATGTCATAATCGAGGTAGTTGACGACGTAGAGGTCTAGGTTGCCGTCATGGTCGTAATCCACGAATGCGCAACTCGCGCTCCATTTTTGTCCATTTCCCACGCCCGCGTGAGCCGTCGCATCGGTGAACGTGCCATCCCCGTTGTTCTGATATAGGAGGTTCGTCCCGAAATTGGTAACATATAGATCTGAGTCGCCGTCATTGTCGTAATCTGCGGCAACGCAGCCCATACCGTAGCCGGTGTCTCCCACGCCTGCCACCGCAGTAACATTGGTGAATTTGCCATCCCCATTGTTTCGATAGAGGTTGTTGGTGGGTGGAGTGGCCGTTTCAAACCCGGGCAGCGCGGCCCCGTTGACGATGTAAAGGTCTAGATCCCCGTCGTTATCGTAATCCAAGAAAGCTGCGCCGGATCCCATCGTTTCGAGATAGAACTTGCGGTCGCTGGCACCATTAACGTGCTTGAATACAATTCCTGCCTTTGCAGTTACGTCAAGGAACTGAACCGCATTTTGCGCGTGACAGAGTGGGAGGAAAAGGTTCAGTATCAAGAGCGACCAATGTTGTAGCTTTCGTTCCATTCATCCCTCCGTTATGCTATTTGGCTCGGAGTTTCCTAGCTATTCTGAATGCCCGAACCGCTTTTTCTGATTCGCCGAGCCGTTTATATGTTTCACCGAGATTTTCGTGAAATTCCGGGTTGTGTGGATCGAACTGAATGGCAGTGGTGAATGACTGTGCCGCATCGGAATACCTTCTCTGTAGAAAGTAACTCATCCCAAGACCATTATGTGCCTTTGGTTCATTGGGCGCGAGGCGGACAGCGGTTTCGCAGACACGCTGCATTTTATCTAGCTGGTTAAGTCTCATATGGCATACTGCGAGTATATTGTAGGTTTCCCAGTTGTTGGGACTAAGTCTGATGGATTGTTCTAAAGGTGTAATGGCTTTCTCAAATCTACCGTATTGTACGTGAACGCGCCCAAGCTGCTGCCAACGCTCCGGGTTGCCTGGATTTTGCTGAAGGGCGATTTCAAGCTGCGAAACAAGATTCATATAAGGCTTGAGATTTTGGTACTTTCTAATCAGTTCTGCCCCCTTCTGGACGCTCCCTTGCCTGATATATGTGTTTCCCAGACTGTAGTACGCCCGAATCTGATCTGGGTCCAATTCAATTGCTTGTTCAAAACAGCCGATCGCTTCCTCAAATTGACCCTGTTTTAGATAGACCATACCTAGGTCATAGTATGGGTGGTAAGGGTAATCTGGGGTGACTTTAGGATTCAGTTCAATAGCTCGGTGCAACGCCTGAATCGCTTCCGGGAACTGATTGCGTCTGAAGTAGGCAACGCCAAGCATCTGGTGTGCGGCGGGATTGTTGGGATTTAGCTTGATTGCGGTCCGAAGATATTCTATTGCCTCTTTGGTTTTGGCGAGGTAGAGCAGGTAGATGCGTCCAAGGAGATGATGCGTTTCCTCACGGTTGGGATCGATTTGAACGGCTTTTCTGAGTGATTCCACTGCTAGCAGATAATTTTCGTTTTTGCTCAGGTCTAGCGCACGATTGTAATATTCGGTGAAGGCAGAGGGCTCACTGCCTGCGGAAGCAGGCCGCGATACCTGTGCAGAATGAGCGTTATCATCGCTCTGAGAAACTGGGGATTCCTTGTCCCCTATCTGAGTCTTTGCCCCCAATTTCAATTTTTTGAGTTCAACAGTTGTGTATTGTGCTTCACCTTCGGTGATTTGAATGAACTCATTGAGGGGTACGTTATAGAATGTTTGTGTCAGTCCGGTGGTGTGCCAGAAGATTTCGAGTCTCTCGATTTTTTCAGCCTTGCCTAAGCCGATTGTCTGTCGGAGTGGATTGGCACCGAAACTACCACCACTGTTGACATGCTTATAAATCGAGCGTTGCTTTCCATTTTCAATGACTGTAGTGTGGATGCGTGCCCCGATTGCTGATCGGTTGGAACTCACTCCGACCAGTCTAATTGTGAGAAAGTGATTGCCGGAACCGGGGTTTTCATATAATACGTTGTTATACCCATCGCCAGGAAAAGCACCACCCATCTGCTCGAAGATGTCTTGGTCGCCATCGTTGTCAAGGTCTGCGAAGACGACGGCGTGTCCCTTCTGCAGATGCCCAAATCCTCCGGCGTAGGTCACATCTACAAAGTCTATGCCACGCCGATTGCGATACATGACACTTGGCATGAGATTTTTGTAGTCCGGATATCCGGTGCCGAGATAAAAATCGAGATAGCCATCGTTGTCGAGGTCGCCGAAGTTTGATCCCATTGGCGCATTGGGCTGCAGAAGATTGCATTGACGTGCGACCTCCTTAAAGCGGCCCTGCCCATTCCCACGGTAAAGATGTGGTAACCCTCCCTCACTCAGATCAGGACGGTTATGATAGATCGTAGTTGATTCTGCCCTTGTTGCGGATGGTGGAGAATGTGTAGAGATGCCAAGGGCATATGCTGCGAGATGTGAGATGCCAGCGGAGTAGGCAGCCACGTAGATATCTAATGTGCCATCGTTGTCGAAATCCCAGAACCAAGCGGGAAAGCTGCGTATCGGTAGGTCGATGTCGAGTTGCTCTGCTACATCGGTGAAGGTGCCATCCCCGTTATTGTGATAGAGGCGGTTAGCACCTTTGAAATTGGATATATAAAGGTCAAGAAACCGATCGGCATTATAGTCTCCCCAGATTACTGACTTGGCAAAGCCGTAGTTTTGCACGCCGGCATGGGCAGCTACATCAGAGAAAGTGCCATTGCCATTATTGCGGAATAGCTGACAGGGGGCGTTAAATGCCTCGGTTGACTCGTTTCCGATATACAGATCGAGATTTCCGTCGTTATTGTAGTCACCCCAAGACGCTGTCTGAGTGGGATAGTGCGCCTTGCCTAAACCGGCATCGAAGGTTACGTCTGTGAACGTGCTGTCGCCATTGTTACGTAGCAGAGAGTTAGGGTGCTGTCCCGCCGCCTCGAGCCAAGCGCCGCGCAATACAAGGATATCAATGTCGTTATCGTTATCGTAATCCGCTTGAAGGAGATTTAGTCCGCCGTACAGACCTTGCAGACCCGCCTGTTCTGTTTGCTCTGCGAATGTCCCATCTTGATTGTTTCGGAAAAATCGGAGCTGTCCAGCGGGATCCCACGTTGAAACGACGATATCCAGATAATTGTCGTTGTCGAAGTCATCGATGATCACTCCGCCAGATAGATCGAATGTATCAAGCCCCAGATGCGGTGCGATGTTGGAGAAACGGGGCATTTCTTGTGCGGATTGAAATGCTCCTGGAGGCAGGAGGTGTGGTTTAGGGACTTTTTCTGGGTAACCACCGACCGTCATGTAAGCGATGTTAAGCAGCCATCTCGCTTCTAGATGGAGTGGTAATCCAACCGTCGTGTTGCGCAGCACTTCTGTGAGGTAGGTTATCGCCTGCAACGAACCCTCTTGCTGGGTGTGAATCGCTCCATCTTGTAGCGGTAGAATGCAGCTGTCAGGATTGCTCTGCATCCGAATCTGGTTGGGGCAGCAGTTTTGTGTTTCTGCCTGTCGCAGGTATGCTACTCCGAGGCGAAAGAGAGTTTGATTCGCCATCAATGGGGAGAGTTGTCCCTTTAATTGGGGCAGCAGTTTTCCTGCTTGTGTGAGCTGATCGATTGCCGCAGCTTCGTTGCCGAGCCGAAGTTCCGCCTCACCGAGTTCTGTATGGATACGCCATCGATTTAGATCTGAAGCATTGACGGGTAAGTTGGCCAGATGTCTACGCAGTTGGTGCGCCATTCCCTCGCCTAGATAACTGTTCGTTTCGGCGGTTTGATCAGCAATTTGCTTGAGCAGGGTGAGCATCCTTTGATGGCTGGATGGTGCCGCATTGCTGGCGGCGGTAACGTGCCCTGCGACGGCGACCACCAGCCCCATAACGATCAAGACTAGCACTGTGCAGTGGAAACACCTTGAATGCGTTATGATCCGCGGTTGCCGCGCGGCTTGAACTGTCGACTCAAAGTCTGCGGGATAGGACGCTGGATTGATAAAATTTCGCTTGATAATTGGCATTGATGGTGCTACCCTAAAAGCATGATGGATTGCAATTTTCGGCACACAATCGATGTTGGCTTACGGAGGAGCTAATTTTGGGAGACATTCAGACGTTCAGACATTCCGATGAGAATCGTGATCTGGAAACGCTTGTTGATCAGTTAGATCCCAACGGTGCCCCTCAGATTCGTTGGGTTTATCGCGCTGCACAACAGATCAAGGAGGGTGGTAGGCGACTGGGTATCTTTTCTGGGTCTTTTAACCCGCTCACCGTTGCCCATATCAGAATGATTGAAGCAGCGCAAAAAAAATACGATCTGGACGAGATTCTGCTAATTTTGGCGAGGGCGAATGTTGATAAGAGTGTGTTCGGGCTTTCTCTCGCAGATCGGCTATTGATGCTCAAAGCGTACACAGCGAATCGGGAGGATTTTTCTGTTGCGGCTTGCAGCCACGGCAAATTTATTGAGAAGATCGAAGCGTTAAAGCCTGCGTACCCCTACGGTACACACTTCTCATTCATTATTGGCTATGATACGTTCATTCGTCTATTCGATCCGAAATATTATACCGATTTGCACGCTGCATTGGAAGCCCTTTTCGATCAGTGTCGTTTCATTGTTGCAAACCGCCAAGACTATGATGCGGACGCGGTGAGACAGGTGATGGAAGCACCGGATTACCGTCGTTACGCGGGCGGGATTGATCTGATTGAGTTGCCAGGTTTCTATGCGGAGATTTCTTCGACGGACATCCGATCACAGATTCAGGCGGGAAAATCGGTTGATCACCTTGTCCCCCGTGAAGTACAGGGATTTCTCAAAGCAGTCCAGGCTTATCAGGCTTGAACGCTGATCGGGGCGGGGGTTGTCCACTCGTAATGAATGACGACCCGGTTGGTCCTTGGACACAGGTAAACCTGTTGATCTAGATGGTCACAACGGTGACATGTGCGGGACTGACTCGCTAACTGATTTGGCGAAAAAAACTCGCATTTCGTCGCAATCTGTTGCATCTGCTCTTGATTTGCTGCTGTCATGTGGAACACTTTAGCTGACTCTCCTACGAGGTTTATGACGCAATCTGATCGCCCTTCTCCTTGCCATATATCGTTAACCAGTTCTTCCAAAATGGCGCGATAGGTCTGCTCTCCACATGGCTCTGGTGAATGCAGGGTGATGTCGTTTTTTAGGCTATCTCGTATCAGGTTTTTTAATTGGCTATCCTCCTTGCGATATTCCGCTCTCATTTCTGCCATGAAGTTTTTACGAAATTCTTCCCAACCAATTTCTTTGGATTCCCACTGCGTAAGCAACTCCTTTGATGGTGCCAATTCGGTAATATTTTGCATGGCGGGAATTTTTTCGTAACAGATTGCGTATTTTTTATCCGTTTTGGTGGCTGTGGCATTTTCAACTGAGTTCAGGTATAGCATGATGTTACCTCTTTTCTGTTAGAAATTATCGTATCGTGTTGTAAAAAAACGTGTTCTTCACCGTAGGGCGACGAAGGATTATTTTTTAACCTTCTTTAAGAACGGCAAGATTGCTAATCTTGATACAAAAAGCGTACCAGCAATTTTTTTAAGGGAGTCTATTTCAGGTTTAGCCTACTATCGCGCGTATGGCGGCGAGGAGTAGTGTAAAATTTATATGTTTTTAACTTGGCATTACATTTGCACGGAGGAATACAATGGCACAAACAGGTGCACAAGTCGTTGTTAGACCGGACAATAGTATAGGAACGAAGGCGACAGAGATCCGATCGCCAGGACGGGGTGAGGTGCTTGTCGAGACAGTGTGTACGCTGATTAGCGCGGGGACGGAACTCGGTACGCAAGAACAGGGACGGACCGACGATTTTACCCCCGGTTATTCAAACACCGGCAGAATTATCGAGATTGGTGAAGCGGTGGAGGGTTACGAGACCGGCGACCGCGTATTGTCGCTAGGACACCACGCAAGTCATGTAACTGTGTCTGCTGCACCACAGTCGCTGGCGAGGCTGCCGGATAGTGTATCTTTCGAGGCGGGCACTTTCGGCGTGCTTGGCAGTGTGTCGATGCACGGTGTTAGAAAGGCACGGATTGAACTTGGCGAATTCGCCTGCATTACGGGGATGGGACTTGTCGGCCAATTGGCTTTGCAGCTTGCAGCACAGACAGGTGCTGAGTTGCTTTTTGCCATTGATTTAAGTGATTCGCGGTTAGAGGTCGCAAAGGCATTGGGAGCGACGCACCGACTGAATCCGAACCGTTGTGATCTCCGTTCGGAGGTTGCCAACATCACTGAAGGGCGCGGACTGGATGTGACCATTGAAGCCTCTGGCTACCCGGAGCTGCTACCGATTGCGTTTGACATGGCGCGAATTGGTGGGCGAATCATGGCGTTGGGATCGATCTGGCACCGAAAAATCGAGGTAGATTTTATGGATTTTCATCTGAAGGAACTCACCTTAGTTGGGTGTCATCAGCCGAAGTGCCCCACAGTTGCGACGCCAGCGTTTCCTTGGACGCAGCAATATAACCGACGTCAGATTTTGAAGATGATTGACAGCGGCGAGATTAACGTGGATCGTTTAATCTCGCACCGACTGCTCTATACGGAAGCGGGTGAAGCCTACCGATTGCTGCGCGATGAACGTGATAAATCGTTGGGGGTTGTGTTGACGTGGTAGCAGGGGTTGTGATAACCGATGGTGTCTGTTTGCAACTGTTGATAACATAAAACGTGATGCGCGAAACGTGATAAGTCAGCATTCTATAAACATATCACTCTGCCGGAGCGCGGAGTGGAATAATTCAACCAGTTAGGGGATAGCAAGATGGAGCGGACAAACATCACGGCGCGAGAAATTCGATTATTTGCGATACTCGCGCTCGTAGCAGGGATCATTTTTGACTACTTGTTTTTTGAAAAGGCAATCGGGATCTCATATCCGTTGTTTGTGGCTGTTTTCTACTGCATATTCTGGGTTGCTTCACACAAACGGATTTCGTTCCAAATTGACTTTGGTTGGTTTCTGTTTATCCCTATTTTATTGCTCTCGGCTGCGTTTGCCGTCCATTCAAACCCAGTGTTGCTTGCACGCAATTTTGTCCTGATTCCACTGCTACTGGTTCTTCAGACGACGTTGCTTGTGTATAAATATGAGTGGTCTAGTGTTCGATCCATCGTCCGTTTTTTAGGAAGATTATTCCGTCAATTTTTTGGCAATGCGCCAAAGGTATTCTTGGAGGTTATCTCGCTAGCAAAAGTCGCGTACAGAATTGCACCTGAAAAGCGTAAGACTCTCAAAAACATCTTCATTGGCTTGATAATTTCTACGCCTCTCTTACTTATTGTGATTGCGTTGCTCGCGGAGGCGGATACGGTTTTTCAAAATGTTATCGCTGATATTTTCAAGTCTTTGGACTTTATTGATTCTATTCCTTTCGCCGAGCATGTGGGAGTTATTGGGATTATCACAGTGTTGTTGTTTGGTTATTTGGCGGTTGTACTAAGGGCAGAGGTGGAGGGGGTGCCCACACCGGTGGAGAGAGGTACAGGGGGCTCGGACGCTACGATCATTGTTACGGTTTTGGTAATGGTAAACGCTGTCTACATCCTCTTCTGTGCGATTCAGTTCACATACCTTTTTGGTGGTGAGGAAGTGATTCGCTCTATCCCTGATTACACTTACGCAGAATACGCAAGACGAGGTTTTTCCGAGTTGATTGTTGTTACTGTTATTAACCTAAGCATATTGCTGATAGGTTTGCACTTCACTAAAAATGATGGCAAGTTGGATCGCTTAGTTCTTGCGTTACGCTGTCTGCTCGTACTTTGCACCGTGATTATGCTCTATTCCGCACACTTGCGATTGAAGTTGTACGAGGAAGCGTACGGCTACACCTACGCACGGATTTTTGCTCACACATTTATCGGCTTACTTTTTGTGCTGTTTATGCTTGTCCTTTACAAATTCTGGCGGAGGGAATTACCTCTGGTCAAGGCCTTCGCTATCGCGGCGTTGCTCGCTTATACCACACTGAACTACCTCAATGTTGACGCAATTATTGCGCGAAAAAACATCGATAGATATTCAACGACCGGCAAGATAGATCTTGATTATTTGCAGGAGTTGTCCTACGATGCGATACCGGAATTAACACGCTTGCGCACGGCTGATGAGGGGGATATGGCTGCAAAAACTATAACTGCCTTCCTTCGTGATAAACAAGTGCAGCTACATTCAGCAAGTCGTTGGCAATCCTACAATTTCTCGAAGGCAAAGGCGAAACAGATCTTGTCTGAAATCCATCAATGATTTCTAATCGTGTAACAGGAACTGACTTTTTGACAGACACGGGCGGGAACCCCGTCCCTACGGTTTCGTTTTTTGCTTTACATTTTCTTTTTTTGTATGACCCTCAATTTTCATCGCTGGTGAAGCCGTGTGCTTTGCCGTAGCGGGGCAGCCAGTAGTCAAACCAAGTAGCTTCGCACCGTTCGTCGCAAAACTTTAGGGATTTGCCATCGTATTCTACGCGCCATAGGCGTCTCACCAACATTTTTCCACAGAGATCGCAGTGATGGATTTGTGTGGCGTATAGTGCATCAGAAATTGGTTCCCACTGAGCCATCAGGATACCTCCCGTTCGAGCCGAAGGTCGGTTGTCGTATCTTCATCAATATGCCAGTCTCCCGCCGCCTGAACAAGTGCCACAGCGTATATATTCCGTGCTTCTTCAGGGGATATAAGACCTTCACGGACATCGTCCAGAACCTCGCTCGGTTCCCGTTTTTCGGGTGGTCCGTACCCGCCACCGCCCGGACTGACGATTCTGATTTCATCGCCAGCTTGGATTTGGATGTCGGCAAATTTGTTGGGTGAGGCGGTTCCGTAGACTTCGGAGAAGGTCCGCCAACGGTCATCCCCACTTTTCCGAATCCGCACTGCGCCGCTTGCCCCCTCTTTTCCACCGAATAGTCCCCATGCCCCTGTCTCATGCCTGTCCATAAAGCTCGAAACAGTAATTTCCGGTGCAAGCGCTTCGATAACCCTTTCGCTGCCACACCCTCCGCGATGTTGACCGTGTCCACCCGAATCCTCGACAATGCGATACCTTTTCGTCAGCCATGGGTAGCGTGTTTCAAAGACCTCGACTGGCGTATTCCTGCAATTTCCGTTGATTGGGCACTGTGTGTGATTGCCGTCGCCGGTCGTCTTGCCACCCCAGCCGCAGCCATCTATGTGGTAGTTCGCATAATACTGACCTGTATTTGGGTGTATTCCTCCGAAAAGGAAGTTGCACGAGCTGGCACCGGTCGCTGCGGCGACGCGCTCCGGCACAGCACCTGATAGGCAACCGAACAGGACATCGACGATCCGTTCGTGGATCTCGGAGTTGCCGCCGACACTGGGACCGGGGTGTTTTACATTCACGACGGTGCCCGGCGGAACAATCAGTTGGATGGGTCGATAGCAGCCTGAGTTGCGGGGGATGGTCTGGTCGGTAATGTTGAGCATTGCATTAAAAGTTGCGGAGGCTGTCACACCATACGTACAGTTGCAGGGGCCGCGTGCTTGGGGGCTTGAGCCGGTGTAATCAAAAAGGATATTTTCGTCGTCCACGATGGCTGTGCAATTGATCCGATAGCGTTTGTTGGGAACCACGCCATCATTTTCGATCCAGTCATCGAATTGGTACTCGCCGTTGGGGATGTCTCGGACCTCTGCTCGCATCCGCGCTTCTGAGTAGTCCATAAGCTGCTTCCCTGCGGTGAGGATTTCGTCGAATCCGTAGCGGTCGAGGAGTTCGTGGAGTCGTCGCTCTGCCACGGTGAGCGATCCGAGCATCGCATGGAAATCGCCCCATGAGGTGCGCGGTGTCCGGTGGTTTTCGAGGATAATCTTCCAGATGTCCTCAACAGGTTCCCCCTCTCGGATGATTTTGACTGGGGGCAGTCGGAGACCTTCTTGGTAGACCTCCTTGGCATCTGCCGCGAAACCACCGACCGCTTTCCCGCCGATCTCCGTGACGTGGGCGATATTGCCGATGAACCCGTATAACTCGTCGTTGTGGTAGACCGCTTGAATAACTGTATGCTCTGGCATGTGACAACCGCCGCGATAGGGGTCGTTGTGCATCACGACATCGCCGGGCTTGAAGTTTTCCAGACCGATTTCAGCGATTGTCCACTGCATGGTGTAGAGGATTGCGCCGATCTGGGCGGGACAAAACTCCGCATAAGCCACCATCTCACCGTCGCGGTCAAAGATGACGCAGGAAAAATCCAGCCCCTCATTAAAGATGGAGGAGTATGAGGTCTTCATCATCGCCAATCCCATCTCACGACAGGTGTTGACGAGGTAGTTGTTGATGATGGTGAGTGTAACGCTGTCGATCGGTTTTTCCGTTTTCATCGGTGTCTCGCAGGAAATAGACACTGTGCTCCTCATTCTTCACTTGCCTGACGAATGCGGAGTCGGGCTTCTTCAACGACTACCAAGGCTCGCTGTGAGAAATCCATGTCATGATGCAGAAGTTGGTTACAGACTCTGATAACATTGTAAGACTTCAGGTTCCTAATCCGCAGAAAAATGATACCAAGATAAGGCTGATCTTCATGAATGGCTAACATCCCAAAATCCGCATCATGAGTCAGCACCCAGCGATTGTCATGATACGCAATTTCAAGCAACTCGTCGTCACTTTTGCCATGCCACTTTTGTTCCTTCGTGTCCAACACGTCAAGACCGTGATTTCTGAGAAAAGCCACAACCTTTGGAGAGACATTCTCATCGGTGAGGACTCGTAGCTGGCGAAATTTCATGGGACTGGCTCCAACTCCAAGTATACCTCATTTTTGTAGCAACGAGCCGCATATCTGAGGCAAGCGTGAATCTCCTCTTTGGTTAAATGTGGATAGTCTTCGAGAATCTCTTCTTCACTCACATCGGAAGCGAGCAAGTCAAGGATGAACTCTACGGATATGCGAGTTCCTTTGATAATTGGTTTTCCTCCAAATATTCTCGGGTTTGCAACAATTTCTGCCATTTTTAGGCTCCCTCTATCCTTATGTGATGACTGTTTGACGACCAGAG
Source organism: Candidatus Poribacteria bacterium (assembly GCA_965208425.1). Lineage (GTDB taxonomy): Bacteria > Poribacteria > WGA-4E > WGA-4E > PCPOR2b > PCPOR2b. The sequence goes on from OZ242335.1 coordinate 3,942,234, forward strand.
TTTAGTTGTCCGATTTTTCGGATGGGCACAGCGGATGTTTGCCCTTACTTGAGGTAAAACGGATCAATACTTTTACGGTTAAAGTGAGCCATCGTGCCATTCATGGCATGTCTTGAGAGACCGACGATGAATTGACCGGCGATGTTCATGGCGATCAGAATACTACAAAATCGGGATGCAAGTCAACGCTTTTTTAGTACTTGGCTAGGACTATTTAGTTTTCGGTTTTTTTCTAATTGTATCCTTGCCTTCGCGAGACACTTTTGTTCTCTCAGGAAATCTCAAGTAAAGGAGATAGCGTTGCACTTGTTCAGGTTGCCATCTGCATTGAATAAATTGTTCCTACTACCTTCATACTCACATGGTTGCAAATGTAGGGGCAATCATTAGGGGACATTTCTGACAGTCCAACTTCCGTCGGGATTTTTGCTGGCAGCAAAATCGGTGTCGAAGAAGTTATCTCGTTCTATATCGTAATCTCCACAAAGTTTGCCGAGCCCAACATTGACGCCGAAAACTTCGTGGTAGACTGGTACTTCGCTTTCTCGGCACGCGAAGCCATCTTGACGGATAGAAAAGACGATCTTTGGTCTATAACTGCAGCTCTCTCCGGGTTTCAATGTCATTTCAACAACGCAAGGACCCCTATTGACTAATTCGTTGACGGTGACGAGAAACGCCGCCAGTGTTGCCGCTGCGTTGTCTTGGCCGCTGTCGTCTGTGGCAGAAACAGTGACCATTGTGGTGCCCGCCTTTTTACCCACGATGGTAAGGGTTGCGTCCCTTACTGAGACGGTAGCTACAGTTGTATCATCAGAGGTGATACTGATAATATGCATGTCGTCCACATCCGCATCGGTGATAGTCACTTCCACTTTTGTCTGATCTCCAACATTCAGGGTTTCATCGTTTATTGTTTCAATTGACGGTTGGTTGTTATCCTCTTCAAAAACACCGCAGCCAACGAAGAAAAACAATGTAAGTGGAAGGATTGATAGGGTTACACCAAGGATTTGTATCAGGAGGGGTTGGATTTCATTTAGACCTCTCAATATTTTTTTCAATCTCAATCAAAAATCGAGTTTTTTAGAAAAACTTGATTTCTCGTAGGTGAGCCTGTTTTGGAGAGTAGAAAGCAAACCTACTCTCCAAAAGTATCAACACGATTAGGCTCTATTTCTTTTTGAAGACGATGGTGCCATCCTCATCACTGTTTAGTGTGAGAGTATTCCCTTCACTAGCCCATGTGCCAGTGTCTTCGTCTGAAGAATCGATTGGCGGTTCTGCTCCTTCAAGTACGCCGGTTCCTACTACTTTTGTAAATGTGAGTGTATAGTTAGAGCCAGATAGGGAGTAAGTCCCCATTATTTTTAGTGAACCTTGAACTGAAAGCTCAAGGCCCTGCTCTTTCACTTCTGCCTTCACACCGAAATCCGCTTCCATCGTTCCGTCGTCATTAAATGTCCAGCTGTTGGCAACAATGGACAGATCTATTCCTAGGTCTTCCCCTCCTGTGAAAGATTCTTCAAGACTCTCACCATCAATGGTTTCCATCGCCCATGTGCCGACCCACTCATTGTCATCGTCGTCACCACCACAACCGATGATTCCAATAGTAAGAGCTGCACAAAGGGTAACTAGCCACAAGAACGAACGGGGGATTACTGATCCAAACATTTTTTCTCCTGTTATGGTGAATTCTGAAAATAAATAAACACTTTCGCCTCCCGGTAGATGAGGTTTCCGAACCGCACCGGTTTGAAGTGTCTCATCAATTCTAAGATCCACTATAGGTTAGAATAAACTTAGATTTTTGAATAAGGAAAACAGGCAACAAACGCCTATCTTCCTTTCTGCTAATCTTCCGCTATTTCAAAATGAGCATCTTCCGCGTGGCGGAAAAATCGTCTGCGGATAGGTGATAGAAATACACACGACTTGCCACCTGCTCACCAAGCTCATTACGACCATCCCAATACACCGCGCGGCTGCGGCTCTGATACCTCCCTACGGCTTGATGCCCCAACGCGAACTGTCGAACCACCTGTCCGCTTGTGTCATAGATAGTCAGGGTGACATCTGCATCCTTTGCGAGATGATACGGTATCCATGTCTCCGGGTTGAACGGGTTGGGGTAATTTGGCAAAAGGACGGTTTCTTTCGGGATCAGTGCTGTGAGAAGTTGCTCTAAAAAAAGAATACCCCTTAGAGATGTTGTATCTGTGAGGAGGAGTCGCCGTGCATGAGAAAGCCACAATTTTAGATCTGCGGCTGTGAGCAGTTCTAGAGATTGGGGATAGAGGGACGGTGCAGCGCCACTGGACCCCAATGCGCCAGCAACCAAAACGAGATCCACGATATTGACAAGCCCGTCACCATTGGCATCTGCGGCATTCTGTCCTGTCTGCCCAATATTGGAGGCGACTAACACTAAATCTTGGATGTTCACCATACCATCACCGTTGACGTCCCCTTTGAGTTTTGTTGATTCAGTTATCTGTGCATTTTCAACCTGTGGACGAGAGCTCTCCCCTTCGCTGTTGGAAAGGAGAACATCAGATAATGTTAAGGTGGATGCCTTCACTACGATGATTTCAAAAGTGAGTGCGGCGAGGGTGCCACTCCCATTGCTTCCTCCCGCGAGAGATGCTGCGTTAAGTTTTACGAGATTTCCCTCAACAACAGGCTGCACAAAGAATGCACCCGCAGGCAGAAAATCACCATTCACGCCGGAAACAAAACGCAGAGCAGTTGTGTCGAACTGTATGGCTGCCTGATAGCCTGCAACTGCTTCGCCGTCTGCGATGTTAAGGGTAAATTCTAACTGTTGTCCAACAGCAGGAGATGCGATTGAGGACGGGGTAATACTAACCGTGGCACCGGTGGTTGGTGTTTCAGTTGTAGCACTCACGGGGACAGTCAATTCTGTGGTGAGTTCGGGACCGTCGTAATTCGCTATTGCCCGCGCCCCAACGGTGAATATGAGTGTGCTATCTGTGTCGATGTTTCCCTTGAACTCAAGTTGAATTGTCGCCCGTATGTCGCTGACACGTTTCACATTGTGCCGCCTGAATGTTACCCCTTCAATACCTGATACCGTTATGTTCCCACTGACGAAGTTCCAATTGGTATCATACTTTTTTCCGACTAATGTTAGCGTGACTACACTTCCATGTAGATTTGCTGCTATCAATGGAATCGGGGTTGATGCTACCAATCCTTCAGTTACCTCAGTTGTCCCAGAGACAGGTATTTCTGCGGTGAGTGCGGGACCGTTGTAATTCCTTATTGCCCCTGGTCCCAAAGTAAAAATCAACGTACTATCCGTGTTAATGCTGTCCGTGAATGTAAGTTTAATCGTTATTTCTGTATCACTGATCTTTTCTATATCTGTCCAATCAAAAATGATACCGGTAATGCCAGATATCGTGAGAGCATCCCTAATTTCAATTCTGTTCCCAAAAGCCCCACTGCTCAATGTCAATGTTACAACACTTCCATGCAGGGTGATATCTGTCAAAGGTTGAAATGTGGATACTGCCAACGTTGGTCCACCTTCTTCCTTGATGATCTCAATATCTATATCCAAATTCGGATTCTCATCTAAGAGCGACGAAAGTGGAAATGTATCCGTGATAGGATTATTCCTGAGTCTTAACTTTTCAAGATATATCAATTGTGCGAGGGGTGTTACATCACGAATTCGATTATCTTGAAGGTCCAACTCCTCCAGCGATTCAGAAAGTTGTGCGAGTGGAGTAAGGTCGCTAATTTGATTATTCGCAAGATCTAACCTTGTCAACCGTGTCAGCGTTGCAAGCGGACTGAGGTCACGAATCTGATTGTGATCAAGGTGCAACTTCTCCAGCGATTCCGCTTGTCCAAGCGGCGTGATGTCACGGATTTGATTATATTCAAGTTGTAAAAGCGTCAGTTTCTTGAGTGGTGCAAGTGGGCTAATGTCCCTAATTTGATTGGTCGTAAGGCCTAACAGTGTTAGTTTTGTGAGTTGGGTGAGTGGTGTAATGTTACTAATCTGATTACCATGGAGCTGCAACATTGAGAGTTCCGTGAGTCCCGTGAGTGGGCTAATATCACTAATTCGATTAGAACTAAGACTTAACTCCCTGAGTTCTGTGAGTCCTGCAAGCGGACTAATGTTACTAATTTCATTACCACTGAGTCCCAACTCTCTGAGTTCTGTGAGTCCTGCAAGCGGACTAATATCAATGATTTCATTACTCCTGAAACCACCTCCCAGATCTAATTCCCGGAGCTGTGTAAGTTGCGAGAGAGGCGTAATATCAATGATTCTATTCCCCCAGAGATCTACACTGGTGAGCTGCGTGAGGTGCGTGAGGGGTGTAAGGTCGGTGACCTTCTGACCTCTAAGATATAGAGTTATGAGCTGCGTTGCATGTTCCAAACCGGTGAGGTCGGCTATTACCGGTGCTGATGACCTGCCAGCTAACAGTCTCTTGAGTTTCGATAACTCCGCTATACGGATTATGGAGATATTAACACCGTTGGCAAGATCTAGCCCCAGAGTTCTACGCACAACAATAGCTAAATTGGTATCTACGAATTCAGCAATAGGTGGATTATCTAACAATGTTGTTCCCTCACTTATCGCAGACCACGGATCTGGAGAAGGTGGATTATTGTTACATTCGGATAGGTTTGTATCCCGGTAACGCCCCTCGTATGTAGCCCCAGGCTCAAGGTCATGGAAGTATGTATAGATCTCAATATTATTTGGATTTGGTCTGCCTCTGTAAGAAATATCTACGCAATTTGTAATCCAATTTCCCTGAGGTATTTTTCGACGTAACTGAATCTGGTAAGCATTTTCATCAAAGGCGTAGAGCAAATCTATAAAACCCACTCTAAGAGAAGTATTAGTATCACCTGGTGTAATAGTGGGTGTATTGTCTCGAGCATAACTTACACCTTGTACACCGTATATCAACAACATTACTGCGATAATTGACAGGAGGATTTTTCGACTCACAATTAACGTTTTCATCATAAGCTCCCTTTTTGTTGAGTGTTGATTGTAACGTGCAATCGGTCCGTTGAATGCAAATGTGTTACGTTTACCTTTCCGAATAGACCTCCTTGTAGGGAGGAGTCACAAGCCCTTGCTCTACTTCTGGATTAACATTTTCCCCGTGGCGGAGTAATCTCCGGCGGACAGGTGATAGAAATACACGCCGCTTGCCACCTGTTCACCGAACTCGTTGCGACCATCCCAGTAGATTGCTTTTGCTTTAGACTCGTAGAACGCTGCCGGTTTATAACCTACATCTATACTTCGGATAACCCGCCCGGCGGCATCGTAGATAGTCAGCGTCGCGAAAGCATCCTCCGCTAACCGATACGGTATCCACGTCTCCGGGTTGAACGGATTCGGGTAGTTGGGCAGCAGAGCAGTCTGCTGTGGGATTAACGCTGCGTGGAGTTGTTCTAGCACGGTAATACCACGCAGATAGGTGGGATCTGTCAGTGCCAATTGCTGCGCTTGAGCGAGCCACTGGCGCACGTCTGCGGCGGTGAGCAGTTCCAAAGCCTGCGGATATAAGGAAGGTGCGGCTGCCTCGTCGCTAAACGCTCCGGCAACGAGGACGAGGTCAACAATATCAACGAGACCGTCTCCGTTAAGATCTGCGCTGTTTTGTCCCCTTTGACCGAAACGGGCACCAACGATTGTCAGATCTAGGATGTCCACCACACCATCGCGGTTGATATCCCCTACGATTTCTTCTGCCGGTTCTGGCGGTATAGTCACTGTCCCATTCTGGGTAGTGGCTTCCCACCGCTTTCCATCTGAATCCACAAGGTAGAGTTGGGATAAGGTCAGTGTGGATGCCTTAAAGTCAACGGTCCTGAACGTGAGGGTGGCGAGTGTGCCGGCACCGTTACTTGCTTCAGCGACTGTGTTTGCGACAAGTGTCACTTCCCCATAGAACCCATCGTCTAAAAAGACTCCGTCCGATGGCAGGTAGTTGCCCTCGGTGGCATCTAGGAGGCGGAGCGCGGTGCGGTCATACAACACAATTGCTTGATAGCCTACGACGTTTACTCCATCTGTGATATTGATGTCGAATGCCAACTCTTCATTGACATCAGGGGATACTACCAACAGAGGCGAAATACTCACCGTGGCATTTGATTTCTGTATCGCGGTAACGGATATTTCTGCAGTAAGTCCCTGATCATAGCCGCCTGCTATTGCCCCTGAACCGACAGAAAAGGTGAGTGTGGCATCGGTGTCAAAGTCACCATCGAATGCTAGTTCAACGGTCACCTCTGTGTCACTTACACGCCTTACACTGTTGTAACTACGACTAACGGTGACACTGTCAATACCGGATACCGTCAAAGCACGCTCAATGTCCCAAGAAGACCGGGTGTAATTTCTACCACTGATCGTAAGTGTGACGACACTCTCATGCAGGTTTGCCTCCGTCAGGTCGAACTCTGTTGATGCAACCAATGATTCCTGCATTGCGGTGACGGAAACTTGCGCGGAGAGCCCCTGACTATAGCCTGCGATTGCGTCTGCCCCCACGGTAAAGGTGAGAGTGACATCGGTGTCAAAATCCCCGCCGAATGTCAGTTTAACGGTTGCCTCCGTGTCGCTGACGCGGTCTACATCCCACGAGTCAAAAGTAACGCCATCAATGCCGGATACTGTCACTGCGTCGCTTGGGAGCCACTGCTCGAAATTTCTGCCGGTAAGTGTGAGTGTGATGATGCTTCCATGCAGATTTACCTCCGTCAAGGGTGATTCTGTTGATGCAACGAGCGATTCCTGCATCGCAGTGACAGTGACTGACGCTGTGAGCGCGTTTCCACTGTATCCCGCTATTGCGCCCGCACCGATGGTGAAGGTAACGGTGCCATTAGTGTCTATGTTCCCGTCAAACTCAAGTTCAGTTGTGACTACTGTGTTACTCACGCGTTCCACGCCAAAGAAAGTGGCGATAGTAACACCATCAATGCCGGATAACGTCATGGCATTTTCGATTCTGAAACGAGAGCTTTCGTAAGTGCCGCCGCTAAGCGTGAGTGTGACGACGCTCCCATGCAGATTTGCTTCCGTTAACGGTTGTTGAACTGATGCGGTTATTGTTTGTCCGTAACTACCGTGCGTAAAACCTATCAGCAGGGCAGCTAAGATGAACATGAAGCATTTTCGATTCACAACTAGCGTTTTCATAAAAGACTCCTTTTCATTGATTTTCGATTGCAGTATGCAACCGGGTTGTTGTATGGAAAGGTGGAAAAATGGAGGCGGCGTCACTTCAGAATCAACATCTTCCGTGTGGCAGAAAAATCGCTCCGATGAGGCACCGAGAGTCCAGATCGACCTGCGGATAGGTGATAGAAATACACACCACTCGCTACCTGCTCACCGATTTGGTTACGACCATTCCAATGGATTGCTTTCGATCGGGATTGGTACACGGCTGCTGGTTTATAACCCACGTCTATACTTCGGACAATCGCCCCGGCTGTGTCGTAGATGGTCAATGTCACGAAAGCGTCCTCTGCCAACCGATACGGTATCCACGTCTCCGGGTTGAACGGATTCGGGTAATTGGGCAACAGTTCCGTCTGTGTGGGTATCTCATAGACAATCAAATTATCTAACTCAACTCGACTCCGCTTCACATCCTCAGCGGTGACCGTATGCCGCAATGGTCGCACACCGATTCGTGGGTCCCGGGATCGCACGGAGATTTCAAGGATATCCCCAATCTGCGCTGCCCGGGCGGTCTCCGTGTCAATCACGGTGAGTTGATAACCGCCTCCTGTCTCTCCGGTCACGGTGGCAATGGATTTGTGGGTGGAGAGGTTCTTGACGATGACGTGGCAGCCCGATTCTGACTGCATACGATCAGAGGAAACAATCGAACCCGTCAACGCCAAAACAGGAGTAGTATTTCCCACTTCGATCCCCGTCAGCGCCCCCGGTGTGGCAGCAGCTGCCTCTGATACACTGTCCCAGCCCTCACCGGAAATAGCAACCGTTGCTGCCTCCCGCGCAGTCAGGATAAAGGATTGTCCCCCCGTGACGGGAATATCACCGGCATTGTCCGCCTGCCCAACTGTTTGGAATGTCCCGTTATTCAAAACCGTGATGGTGGGGGCGTTGTCCCGAATCCCTTCGAGCGCGAATAGGTCGCTGGCGTAGGTTATACTTGGGTCTTTCAGCGACATTCCCACCAAGTTTGTGCCCGGGTGCAATGTAATAGAACTACTCCCGTTGCTGCCTAGTGCGTCGCCCTCTAGTTGCAGGGAAATTGGAGTTTTCATATCGGCGATAACGCCTTGGTGATCAGCCAAGACGGTATCAGCGGCAGTGCCTCGGCTAAATTCTCCCAGATAGCTGTGCCACCCTTGACTTGTCGGGTCATAAATGGTGAGAAGATTAACGGTCTCTGCACCGCCGAGTGCGTCGTAAAGGTCCCCGACCGATTCGATGGTCTGTGCCACCCCATTGACGGCTGTGACCCGTAAGGGGACATGAATTAAGCTGATGCCGCTCGGTGCCTGCAAAACCCCTTGTGTCGCAGTGACGGATACCTGTGCTGTGAGTGCGGGACCATTGTATCCTGCTATGGCGTCCGCTTTCACAGTGAAGGTGAGTGTGGCATCGGTATTAAAGTCTCCGTCAAATGTCAATTCAACGGTCACCACTGTATCGCTGATGCGTTCTACATCCCACGATTTGAAGGTGATGCCATCAATGCCGGAGGCTGTTATGGCACGTCCAACGCTGAAGCTGGAGTCTTCATAAATCCTGCCATTGAGTGTAAGTGTCACCACGCTTTCATCCAAAGTTGCCTCTGTCAACGGAGCATCAGTTGAAGCTACCAATGACTCCGTACCTCCTGTGACGGGTATTTGTGCGGTGAATTCAGAGCCACCGCCTGCTATAGCACCTGCGCCGACGGTGAAGGTGAGTGTGGCATTGGTATCAAAGTCTCCATTGAATGTCAATTCAACGGTCACTACTGTATCGCTGATGCGTTCTACATCCCACGTCTTAAAAGTAACACCGTCAACTCCTGATACTGTTATGGCACGTGCGACGTTGAAACTGGAGTCTACATAAGTCCTACCACTAAGCGTAAGCGTGACCACACTTTCATGCAGCGTTGCCTCAGTTAATGACGTGGTAGTTGAGACACTTAGGGTTGGGGTTCCACCCCCACCTCCCGGTTGTTGGGGTTGCTGTGGTTGTTGAGGAGTTTGTGGTGTCTGTGGTGTCTGAGGTTGTTGTGGCGTCTGTGCATCGGTGCTCGCGGTGACAGACACTTGTGCGGTGAGCACAGCCCCGTCATAGTCCGCTATAGCCCCTGGACCCACAGTGAAGGTGAGAATACTATCAGTACTGATGTTTCCACTGAATGTGAGTTCAACGGTGACTTGGGTGTCATTTACCCGATCAATATCAAATGTCCCAACAGTGACCCCTGAGACGCCAGAGACTGTCACAGCGTTTCTAATCCTGACACCGGAACGCTCGTAATTTCTGCCGGTGAGCGTGAGTGTAACGACACTTCCATTGAGTGTGCCTTCTGTCAATGGTGCCGTAGTTGATGCAACTACAGATTCCGTGGTCGCGGAGACAGAGACTTGTTGGGTGAGTGCAGCTCCGTCGTAGTTAGCGATAGCGTCTGCGCCCACAGTGAAGGTGATTGTGGAATTGGTGTCGAAGTCGGTGCCGTCAAATGTCAGTTCAACAATGATCTCCGTATCGCTTACTCGGTCGATGTCAAAACTTCTGACAGTTACGCCCTGAATGCCAGTAGACACGGTCACATCGTTTCTGATTCTGGAACTAGATGACTCGTAGGCACCACCACTGAGCGTAAGTGTGACGACGCTTTCATCTAGTGTTGTCTCTGTTAGAGGGGAAGCAGTCGAGGCACGTAGAGTTGGGGGTCCATCTCCACCTCCCGGTTGTTGAGGAGTTTGTGGAGTCTGCGGCGTTTGTGGAGTCTGAGGTTGTTCGGGTGTCTGAGGTTGTTCAGTCCTGTCGTCTCCAATCCCCTTGATTTCCCAAGAATCGCCGGAGCCTTCTTCGGCAACGAAATGATAATCTTCATCATTGATGGTTGCGGTGAAACTCAGTGAACCGCCGATGGATACTTGGTTAGCCCATGCGAGCCATGAGGGCAATCCCGGAATATTCCATCTTGCGTGCCCGTTATCGAGTACAGAGAACGTGGCACCGGTGTCAGGGTAGGTGCAGCTCTCACCCGGCGCGAGGATATCCCCAACTTTACAAACCCCGGTGTCCATGAGTGATTCGTCTACGTCGGTGATATTGATAGTGACAGTGATGGAGTCGGTGAGTGTTCCATCAGAGACGGTGACGGTCACGGTATAGGCGCGTTTGGCTTCGTAGTCGAGTGCAGCCTTGGTTTTCAACTGTCCTGTTGTGGCATCAATACCAAATGAAGCGACATCGGTGCCCCCAAGGGTGTAAGTGAGCGTGTCGTTGTCCGCGTCCGTTGCTGCGACAGGAGTGCCGATGTTCGCGCCGGCGGCGGTGTTCTCTACGATTGCGCGGGTGGTACTGGCACCGTTGGTAAAGGTCGGTGGGGTGTTTGTTGTTCCCGGTGTTGCCGCACTGTCTGCGATTTCCTCTATTTTCCATGAGCCACTAGCGAGTTTATTAGCGACTAAGGTATAAGACTGCCCATTAATTACTGTATTTTTGATATTCAGGCTACTGCCAGAGGAAAAGAAGCCGAATTGCCCTCTTCCGCCACTGAGAACAGAAAACTTGGTATTGGTGCCGGGGTAGGTACAACTCTCGCCGGGATCGAGCACATCCCCAACTTGACAAATCCCTGTATCCGCCGGAGTTTCGGCTACATCAGTGACGTTGATGGTAACAGTGATTGTATCTGTCAAGCTGCCATCGGAGACGGTAATTGTTACGGTATAAGTGGATTTCGTTTCATAGTCGAGTGCAGACTTAGTTTTCAACTGTCCGGTGGTGCTATCAATGGCAAACGAAGTGGCATCGGTACCGCTAAGGGTGTAGGTGAGGGTATCGTTGTCGGCATCGGTAGCTGTGACAGGAGTGCCGATGTTTACACCTGCTGCAGTATTCTCCGCTATGGTACGCGTGGTGCTGGTCGCGGTGAAGGTTGGCGCGGTGTTCGTCGTTATTGCTGTGGCAGTAAAGGTTGCTGTTGGGGAGACTCCTTGAGCACTCACGGTAACGGTATTTGTGCCTGCACTGCTTCCAAGCGTTAGCGTGCTCTGCGCTCTGCCGCTGGCATCCGTCGTGGTGTTTGTAGTGATCAGTGTGCCCCCGCCTGCGGTGACGGCAAACGTCACCGGTACTCCGGCAAACACGGTACCGGCTCCATCCTGCACTTCAACCACAAACGGGTCGGTGAGTGCTGTACTGGGAGCACCCTGCTGAGAGTCCCCCGATATTTTCACAGGTGCCGCAGGCGTTCGGTTATCAAAGTCTACAAAAGCACCTCTCGCTTGTAGAGCGGGGATGTGAGTATAGATGGATGGATAATTCAGCGGATTTCCTCGCACGTCAATTTCGTCATCTGTCCCCAATCCAGTATTTGCCACCAACGGTGATAGGTTGGATATGTCATTACCCGAAATGACCAACTCTAACAGGTTTGTCAAACCACCTGCGGGGGATATATCAGAGATGTTATTTCCATTTAAAGTGAGAGATGTTAGATTGGCAAGCGTTGTCACAGCATTGATATCTGTGACGCTATTGTTTGGTGCATCCAACCATTCCAGTTTTGTCAGATGTGCAACGTCGGATATATCTGAAATTTCGTTGTCTCCGATGCGGAGATATATTAGGTTTGTCAATCCTGCCACGGCGGATATATCAGATATTGTGTTCTCGTGCAGATACAGATGCGTAAGTTTTGTCAATCCTGCCACCGTAGATATATCCATGATTGTGTTCCCCCACAGATAGAGATGCGTTAGATTAGTCGCGGTCTCAAGCCCTGTCAAATTGGTAATTCCGGCATCTTGTGCACTAAGGGTTATCAATGTCTCCATCTCAGCTGTGGAAATCGGGTCTCCTGACGCTTTGCTGAGAGCGGTCTCGATTTTGGCACGGAGATTGGGGTCGGGAATGTTTACTGCTGCCTGCTGTGTGGCTGTATCAGGGGTGGTTACTGTAATTACGCTGATGACTTCTAAGGGCAGCGCGTTCGATGATTTGCGAATTACATAGCCGGAATGGTTTGAGGGCAGCCGCGGCAATGTCCCAATATCCACAGTGACAGCAGCAGTTGTACCGGGTGTGCGCTCCACAGTGAGCGTATTGCTTTCCACGTTGCCTTTGGAAATTGTGATACTCGTCGCACCACCAGTAATATTGCCGTTCGTGACGGTGATCTGCAAGACGATATCGAACGGTGCACCAGCGGGGGCAACCGCTTTGAACTCACCGTCTGCGACTTTCTCCAATGATAGGTTAAGGGGTAGAGGGTCAACCGCGTTATTTTCTAGGTACAGCCCTCTCAATGTAAGAAACGATGCTGTCATCTTAAAGATACCGGTTGGCAGCGTGGTAAACCGGCTGCCATCCAACCAGATGTCGTACAACGCCGACGGACCATCAAAGATACCCGATGGCAGTGTAGTCAGTTGGTTGTCGGCAAGGGTGAGGTAATTCAGTGCGGTCAAATCCCCAAAGATGCCTACCGGCAGCGTTGATAACTTATTGTCCTTCAAATTGAGGTTTCTTAAACCGGTCAACCCATCGAAGATATCCGCAGGCAGCGTGGTGAGTTGATTGCCTTGCAGGAAGAGTTCGTCTAGCTTTGATGGACCATCAAAGGTGCCCGCAGGCAGCGTAGAGAGCTGATTGTTCTGCAGTTGAAGTATTTGCAGCGCAGTCAATTCATTAAAGATGTCCGCTGGCAGCGTAGCTAGTTGATTATCGTTCAGTTCAAGGGTTGTCAACGCGGTCAGTTCATCAAAGATGCCCGCTGGTAGCGTTGATAATGGGTTTTCGGATAGGTCGAGTGTTGTAAGAGCGGTGAGTCCGCTAAAATCACCGGCTTTCAGTGTTGTGATGTTGTCTCTGTTTAGATAGAGAGATGTAATTGCTGCGAGGTGTGCCTCGGTTACATCATCAGCAGAATTAACGCCCGCAGCTCGCACAATCGCGTCTCGCACCTGCGGCGTACGTTGGTTAACAGGGGTAATTCCAGCCGGCACAGCAGTTATGCTTGCAGCTCTACCTCTACCATCTCCCCCTCTTGCACGTACTTCAAAGGTATATTCTGTCCCATTTGTTAGACGAATCCGTCTATGAGAATCTTCATCTCCAATGGTATAACTCAAGCGGTTTTCTTGGCCTGAACGACTACCAGGAATCATATCCCAATCAGGGTCCCAGGTACTGCCGCCATCTGCGCTCATCCGAAATTCATACTCGGTAATTGGTAGTGCGGCGGGGTCAGCATTGGCAGGAGGTTCCCAAGAGAGTGTCACCATTTCATAATTAGGTGTTGCCTGCAAGTTCCTCGGAGGATCGGGCGGCATAGGGGTTGCTTCTACAAAACCGACCTGAACAGTTTGCCCCGAAGTCCAATTCAATTCCACGTTATACCACGTATACTGATTGTAATCGTGCGCAGTAACTGAAGCGAACTGTTGTGCATCTAGGTTCAGCTCAAATCCGCCCGGTAAATGTGGAACTGTTTGCAGTGCAAGTTGTTTTGATGCAACACCATAGGTGAGTTTATACATGGTGTAAGAGAGATTATTTAGTTCAAATGTTTGCGGAGAAAAAGAGCCAAAATCCCACTCGGGAGACGAATGTTGGTTATAACCACGTAATGCAGCACCGGGGCCAGCACCTACTGTCAACGTCAAAACGGAGGAATCAGGTAGGTCTCCATCTATCACAACCAGCGGCAGGTCGGCGGATTTGACAAACGTGTAGCCATAATGGTTTGTAGGCAGTCCCGGCAATGTGCCAATATCCACAGTGACAACAGCGGTGGTGCCGGTAGTGCGTGTCACGGTAAGCCCTTCACTTTCCACACTGCCTTTGGAGATAGTGACTGTTGTTGCACCACCTGTGATGCTCCCATTTGCAACGGTAAGCGGCAGCACCATCTCAAACGGTGCCCCTGTGGGTGCTACTGCCTTAAACTGCCCATCCGCAACCTTCTCCAGGTAAACGGTAAGTGGTAGCGGGTCAACTGTGTTGTGCCTCAGATCGAGTGCTGTCAGATCAGTGAACCCTTCAAATATACCGGAAGGCAATGAACGAAAACCGTTTCCGCCCAGATTGAGCGATCTCAAAGCAGTGAGTCCGTCAAATATACCAGCGGGCAATGAACTTAAACTACTATTAGACAACTTGAGCGTTGTCAGCGTAGTGAGTCCGTCAAATATATCGACGGGCAATGAACGACGAAAATTGTTATTGGACAGCCAGAGCGTTGTCAGCGCAGTGAGTCCGTCAAATATATCGGCGGGCAATGAACGAAAACCGTTATGTTGCATCCTGAGATCTCTTAGCGCAGTGAGTCCGTCAAATATACCAGCGGGCAATGAACTTAAACCATCGTTAGAGGACAGATTGAGCAATGTCAGCGCAGTGAGTCCGTCAAATATATCAGTGGACAATGAACGAAAACCGTTTCCGCCCAGATAGAGTGATCTCAGCGCAGTGAGTCCGTCAAATATACCAGCGGGCAATGAACTTAAATCGTTATTGGCAAGCCTGAGTGTTGTCAATGAAGATAGCCCATCAAAATCCCCGGATTTCAATGAAGTAATACCTTTGCTACTTAGACTAAGAGAGGTAATTGCTGCGAGGTGTGCATCCGTGACCAGCGCGCAGTCAGAAACACCGTTGATTTGATCGAGAATAGCGTTCCGTACCTCCTCCGTCCGTCCACAAATTCCTGCAAGCGAAGCAATGACTATCTCCGTTTCCGAGCTGGTAACGTTCACTGGCGCGCCAAGACCATCAATATAACTCGCTTGAACCCTGATCATTTTACCAATCTCATTTTCAGTCAGGTTGTATGTTTTGGAGGTCGCGCCTACAATCGGGGCGGCATCTGCTAACCACTGATAACTGAACGCAAGTGTTGCCGGTCCGTCTGGATCCATCACTGCAGAAGTATCTGTTGTCAGAGTTTTACCCGCTTCTGCAGTTCCGATGATTGTTACTGAACCGGTTGGCGGATGATTGACCGACGGCGCGCCTGCCCACTCAGACATATCCCATAGCCTGACTGTGGCGTCTTCTGAACCGGATGCAAGCATAGTCCCATCAGGTGAAAACGCAATGAAATCAATAGCCCTTGTATGCCCTTGCAGTTGGGCAATCTCTCTTCGTGTAGTTACGTCCCAGAGTCTGATATCAGTCCGTGCACTGTGATCAAGCGTGTTATTCTGTGCCAAAGCAGCAATTGTTGCACCGTCGGGTGAAAATGCTACAGGGGTAGGTAATACGTACGTGGTGTTCGGTATGCCGATGGTCGCTATTTTTTCTTGGGTTGCGAGGTTCCACAGCCTGACGTTTTTGTCGATTGTTCCCATGGCGAGTGTTGACCCGTCGGGCGAAAATGCCACAGAATAGATAGAAGAATCTTCTACAAAGGTAGCAATGTTTATTCCTGTTTCTACATCCCACAGCTTCACAGTGGAATCCCATGATCCTGATGCGAGCATTGTCCCATCAGGTGAAAATGCCACAGAACTGACACTGGACGTATGGCTTTTAAGTGTGGCGATATTTGTCTGTGTCGTCATGTCCCACAACTTCACGCCATCCCTTGACCCTGAAGCAAGTATTGCCCCATCGGGTGAGAACGCCAAAGAATAGATATAATCCATATGCCCGGTAAGGGTAGCGATGTTCGTTCGTGTGGCTATATTCCATAAATGGATCTTTTGTGATTCCCGATAATCTCCGCCACACGAAGCAAGTGTGGTGCCATCAGGTGAAAATACTACAGAATGGACACTACCACCAGTCGTTAGGGTAGCAGTATTTGTTCTTGTTTGTACGTTCCACAGCTTCACTGTGTTATCCCCGGATCCTGAAGCGAGCATGGTTCCATCAGGTGAAAATGCCACAGAATTCACACTAAATGGCACAAAATAGCCCTGACTTTGATAGCCTTTTTCATGCCCTTCAAGTGTCGCTATGAATTTATTTGAAATTTGTTTGAGAGTAATAAATAAACGCTGCGTATTGCCAGCTTTATCAACTGCTTGGAATAAGATTGTATGGGTAAGAGGACCGGAAAGACTCGCATTGGGAGCATTCGGAATCTTGCCATCATAATCGAATACAACGACAGCCTCCTTTTGGCCCGCCAAATTACGGCACGTTTTTAAATTCCAATCTCCGATTATTCTGACGAATAGAAGCACTTGGTGAAGTCCCTCTAAATCCTTGACTCTCAGTCGGATCGAGACCCTCTCTGCACCTTCGGGATATCCAGTTGGTGAAATGAGTTTAATGGTTGGCAGTGGTCCCTCTTCAATTGGGATACCGGGTTTGAAGTAGGGATGCACGGCCAAAAATTGGGAGGCGCATGCAGATAAAGAATTTCGGTTGTTTCCATACGACATGATGTACGCATTATCACGCCAATCGTGATCTAAGCCGAAGGCATGCCCTAGTTCATGGGCAACCAAGTCCCAAGAAGGTTCGGCACCAAAAAGCCCAACGCCGCTACTTTTCCCCGTCCTTGTCCCTTTTCCTGTTATTGTCCCCTGACTGTTAAGAGCATTTGCGCTATTGTCAATGTAGGCGAGGTAAAGGTTCTCAGAGCTATCAAACGCTTTGTTAATTTCGTCGACAAACACTGTTACATATGCGTGTTCATAACCGTAGTCAGTAATATAGTGACTTTCAGGGTGTTCCCCATCCACACTATGAACGACCGGATCGCCCTGTGCATCTGTTTCAATCTGGAAAGTGATGTTGCCGTGTCCATGTGCTTCCATCTGCTTGCCAAAAAAGGTCTGAATCTGACGAATCTGAGTTCGTATATTCTGAACCACTTCGGCGCGATGTGGGCGGTCATTGGGCAAGAAGTAAATTAGCCGCACAGTACGCGGTTCACCGACGTTCAAATGTGCTGTGGAAGTTCGAGCGTTATGGTGGTTATTTAGCTTGCGATCTATAGTGGCAGAAGCATCAACTTCCGCTGGTGGTTGGGGGGAGGCAAACGCAGGGGTGATTGTGGTACAGGTAAGGGAGACAACTTTCAGGTACAATAGCAGACGCAGCGATAATGTTATCATTGCACTGACTCCTTCCGGGGTTAAGCAGTCATGCGATTGATTCAAGATTTTCTCAGTAATTGTAGGTGGGGCATCCTCGATAAAATCGGGATTTTCAACCTGCCCCACCGCTTTGTAATTCCATATAGCAGCGACCTTCTACGGGTTCTGAACTACCTCCTATCCAATTTGTCTACGGCGGTTGTTAAGCCGTGAGTCCTTGAGATCCCTATGAGATTTATCGATTTTTCAATGAATATGAAAGTACTAGTTACATAATTTGGCACACGTGCGTACGGGTAATAAATCGCCCAGCGACAGAGGGGGGAATACACTAATACGGAATGAAATATATGTCAAGTGTTTTTTTACTTAATCGATAATTTTTTTGAAATGGTGGGGCAAGTTGTGTGTAGTGAAATCTCAATTTCTCAGGGAGTCCGCCTGCACGATGGACATTTGAAATAGGGCGGGCTAGCTGCTCAATCTGATAAAAAAACGATGGAAGGTACATTCTACAAACTGTATGTCAAGATTTTTTGTGAGTCGATGCCGTTACAAAGGTATTCCCCAGTACAGTCCGGGTTCCTTAATCGTGGGTTATCTGGGCTTGCAGGTTTTTGGTTTACAGAGACCTTCTGTCATGCTATAATTACTCATCTAATCTACAACTAACCTCCTCGGTAAAAATATTAGGGGACAGACCTTAACGGGGAGATTGAAATCAAAGCAGAAAATTATGTTTACAGGCATCGTTGCGGAGTTGGGAATCGTAAAGGGAATTCAGCGCAGCTCACAGGCGGGCGTGTTGGCTATTGCAGCATCACAGGTCTTAGCCGACGCGAATGTTGGGGATAGCATTGCGATAGACGGGGTCTGCCTGACAATCACCGACTTGACGCACGATAGTTTCACGGCAGATGTCTCTGCCGAGACGTTACGGCGGACAACGTTGGGCTCACTCAAGCCGGGCAATTCGGTCAATCTTGAGAGCGCGTTGCGCTTGGCAGATCGGTTGGGGGGACATCTCGTTTTGGGGCATGTTGACGAAGTCGGGACCATTAGCGGTTGGCAGGATGAAGGCGCATCCTCCTTGATGCGTGTCTCGATTTCTGAGGAAGCAATGCGGTATGTGGTATATAAGGGCTCGGTCTGTGTTGACGGTGTAAGCCTGACAATCTCAAACCTGTTTGACGACGGTTTTGAGGTTGCACTTATTCCCCACACCAAGCAGGTGACGACGTTGGGGCATAAACGAATTGGCGCTCATGTAAATATCGAGGTAGATCTGTTAGGGCGTTATATCGAACGATTGTTGACCTACCCATCTGCTGAAGGGTCGTCAATCGATATGGGTTTCTTGGCGAAACACGGTTATATTTGAAATCAAAATTTCGACTATGGTGAATTAGATAAATAAGTAGACATTTACCAATAACTCCGACTTTCACGAGGTTTCCCAAGTCCCCCTGACAAGGGGGATTTAGGGGGTTGGCTGTGCATTGGGAGTGTCTAAATAAATGAAAGCATCACCTATGAAATTTAACACAATCCCACAAGCCATTGAAGCGATACGAAATGGAGAGATGATTATCGTCTCCGATGATCCCGATCGGGAGAATGAAGGCGATTTAATCATGGCAGCGGAGAAAGCCACGCCGGAGGCGGTTAATTTTATGGCAAAGTATGGGCGGGGTATGATTTGTCTTCCTGCCACCGCGGAGCGGTTGTCAGAGCTGAATCTTCCGTTGATGGTCTCGGAAAACACCGCGCAGCTGCATACGGCGTTTACAGTAACAATTGATGCCAGCGATGTGACCACCGGAATTTCCGCTTACGAGCGAGCGCATACGATTCAGAAGTTTGTCCAGCCAGAAACGCAAGCAGAGGATTTCGTCCGTCCGGGCCATATATTCCCGTTGCAAGCCAAGGAGGGGGGGGTCTTACGGCGGGCGGGTCATACGGAAGCGACGGTTGATTTGGCACGTTTGGCGGGCCTCTATCCGGCGGGGGTTCTCTGCGAAATCTTGAACGAAGATGGCACAATGGCACGCCTGCCGCAGCTCTTTGAGTTCGCTCAGAAATACGAGTTAAAATTCATCACCATTGCGGATCTGATCGCTTACCGACGGCAAACGGAGACGCTCATCAAACGGGTCGCTGAGGCAGATCTCCAGACGAAGCACGGCTACTTCAGACTCCATTCTTACCAAAGTGCTGATGATCAGAAGACCCACATCGCACTGATTAAAGGGGACATTTCGGACGGTGAGCCGGTGTTGGTACGGATGCACTCACAATGTTTCACCGGAGATGTGTTCGGTTCGCTGCGCTGCGACTGTGGCGAACAGTTGGAGAAGGCGATGATGCTTATCGAAAAGGAGGGACGGGGGGTCTTAGTCTATATGCGTCAGGAGGGGCGGGGCATGGGGCTCGGCAACAAGATTCGTGCCTACCGGTTGCAGGACAGTGAGGGGCTTGATACCGTTGAGGCGAATGAGCGACTTGGTTTTCCGCCAGACTTGCGAGATTACGGCGTGGGTGCCCAGATTTTAACAGACCTGGGCGTACAGAAAATGCGTCTGTTGACAAATAATCCGCGCAAGGTAAGCGGTTTGGAAGGGCATAACCTTGAGATTGTCGAGCGAATTCCGCTGCGCACCAGACCCCATGAGTTTAACCGCCACTATTTGGAGACGAAACGGACGAAGTTGGGACATCTGTTGTTAGATACTATCAACGATGAGAAGGAGGAGACGGTGCACGGCTATGATGGCCTGATGGTTCAGGGTTAAAGCACCGGCACTGGGGAACAATGCCAAATATCTACGAAGGCAATCTTATCGGTACTGATCTGAAGATTGGGATCGTGATCAGTCGGTTTAATAGCTTTATCACCACCAAGTTGTTGGATGGCGCACTTGACGCCCTAAAGCGGCACGGTGTGGATGAGGACGATATAGACATCTGCTGGACGCCCGGCTCATTCGAGATTCCCACTACGGCAAAACGCTTGGCTGACAAGAAGCGATATGATGCTGTCATTTGTATTGGTGCGGTTATTCGTGGTGCAACACCGCACTTCGATTTTGTCGCCAACGAAAGCGCGAAAGGGATTGCACAGGTTTCTCTCAATACGGGTATTCCAGTGATTTATGGTGTTATCACTACCGATACGATTGAGCAGGCGATTGAACGCGCTGGCACCAAAGCGGGGAATAAAGGGGCAGAGGCGGCGGTCACGGCGATTGAGATGGCGAACCTGTATCGGCAAATTGACGAATAGATGAACGGATATAATACAGGATAGAGTATGAAAGCAACTGTGCTGCATGGAGATTGTGCTTCGTTATTGGATCGAGAGAACACCGACTTTGGACATGTTGAACTCACTTTTCTCGATCCGCCTTTCAATCAAGATAAAGGCTACAACGAGTGGGATGATAATTTGCCTGAAGCGCATTATTGGAAGTGGATGGGCGATGTGTGCACGAAGATTTATCACCGGACCACTTCGGGCGGCGGAATCTATTTTATGCAGCGCGAGAAGAAAACCGAGGCTGTGCTACGGTGTTTACGCGAGTCTGGGTGGACGTTTCAAAACCTGATTATTTGGAAAAAGAAAACGTCCGCTGTCCCCGGAATGAATCGTTTTGGCAAACATTACCAGATTATTGCGTTTGCAACGAAAGGAGAGCGTCCGCGAGTCTTTCACCGCCTGCGAATCAATCCACCACTCCCTGCGGGCTACAAATATGAACGGGAAAACGGCATGTTTGTCACCGATGTGTGGGACGATATTCGGGAGTTGACATCGGGTTATTTTGCCGGAGATGAGGCGCTGCGGGATACAGAGGGCAATCGCTTGCACAAGCAACAGACACCGATTCAACTTCTCCTTCGGATAATCCTCTCCTCAACAAATCCCGGTGATATTGTATTGGACCCATTTGCGGGATCAGGAACGGCGTTGGTCGTTGCGGAGCAGTTGGGGCGAAAATCGGTTGGCGTTGAGCTCGATACGGTCAACGTCAAAATCATCGAAGAAAGGCTTGCTGAAAAGAGAGCAGCCGATGATATTTCAGGTTTATTCAAAGATTATGAATGCACACCGAATTTAGAAGCTATTTGGGGACGGGCTAAATTGAGAGCCGCAGCGACTCTCAAACAGGGAAAACTTTTTGAGTCAAATCGATAGATGGATTATTCAATCTACCACTTCTTTGCTGACCTATACCTAAAAAAAAGGGAGCTCACAGCCCAAAATCAGCTCGAAGCTTTTCCTTTCAATAAGGAGATGCTCTCATGTGTCAACAATGGACTTTTCCCCGATCTGGCTATCAAGCTCAATCATAATGACTCAATTTTTAGTGGTGGAGAGTTAATCGAACTGAAGGATAGCAAAAGCTATTCAGTTGCTTCCTTCAATTCAACGATTCCGACAGGTAAAAAAGAGATTCATGAGCTGATCCAAGGTACAGAAAACATTATTCGGACACAGATGCAAGAAGCGGGTGATGATATTCTGTCCTTACCTATTCGGCAGGTATTTTACTTGACCCGTGGTAGAAAGAGATCAAACGTGAAAGTTTGCCTAGTTCACGGCAAGTTCTTTGAGACAGTTCCTGTTTCCACCTTAATTTCTGAATCATTTGGGCAAGCTCTGGAAGAACGGCTTAATGAGCTAGGGACATCGTTATCAGCTTCAATGAAACAAAAACTGCTAAATCTATTCAGTGAGCAAGAAACTTTCAGTAGGACAAGAAGCGTCGAAAATGCCTCGGTTCGGCTACGTTTTCGCGTGATGACTGAAGTCAAAGCAGGAGGAAACATCCTAAATCAGAACCAATATCCGCGAATTGATGACAATACGCTAAACTTTGCCGTCCCTTGTCACAGTGAGGAAGCGCAAAAATTGCATATTGATCGAATGAGGGTAGCATTTGAGCAAACGAATGTCTCGAACCTATTTCCACAGATTAAAACTTTCACTCTGCAACACCATTTCAACGGTCCCTTTCTAATATTTCAAACGAATCTTTTATCGACATAAGTCTCTAATGATTGCAATTATCGACTACGGCGCGGGCAACCTGACGAGCGTTGAACGTGCTGTCCAATACTTAGGTTACGACGGAAAAATTACCGCCGATCCCCAGACCATTTTGGGCGCTGAGAAAGTTATCTTTCCCGGCGTGGGTGCGGCGCGGGCAACAATGGATAACCTGAACACAGCTGGGCTTGCGGCGGTTTTGTGGGAGGTATACAAATCGGGCAAACCGATGTTGGGAATCTGTATCGGTATACAGATTCTGTTTGAACATAGCGAAGAGGAGGATACCGACTGCCTTGGCATCCTGCCCGGGGTTGTCAAAAAGTATGATGCCTCTCCGATCCAAAAAGTGCCGCAGATCGGTTGGAATGAGGTTTATCAGACGCAGGCGCATCCAATTTTTCAAGATGTTCCCAATCCTGCCCATTTCTATTTTGTCAACTCGTACTACCCAATCCCGCAGGATGATTCATACATCGTCGGGAAGACCACTTACGGCGTTGAATTTTCCAGTGTTGTCGCCCATCAGAACCTGATTGCGACGCAGTTCCATCTGGAGAAGAGTGGTCGAATCGGACTGAAGATGCTGGATAATTTCTTGTGCAATGGACAGTAGGAATCTCTGCTATTCAGATTGTTGAGGTCTTGATGCCTCGTCAGGAGTAACTCCTGCAACCGTGAATTGCCCATGCTAACTTTCTTCCTGATATTCGTTATCCTACTGATTAATCTGTTTGTTTACGGCTTGGATAGCCCGCAGAGCTACGGTGTTGCATCGCATCTTTATTATGGAGTTATGATTCTTGCGGGGATCTATGACAGCCGGCGCGGACAGTATCTATTGCTTGCATTTACGACATTAGCCAATTGGATACATGCTGGACTTTACTATGAGCAGATCCATTTGGGTGTGGTTGCAATCTTATATCCGATAATCGCCTATTTCATTGTCCGCACCATCCAGCTTTTCAAAGCCCAACGCTCCACCACTGAGGCACAGCTTCAGCAGATAGATCAGACCAACACAGATCTGGAGAAACGGGTGGCTGATCTGTCAACCCTTTTTGAAATTGGTGATACGGCAAATACCGCTCTTGAATTAGATGAGTTGTTCCAAAAGATTATCAGGACCCTCGCTAACCGGAGGGGGGTATACCGGGGTGCACTGAGAATTTGGGAAGATGACGAGTTGGTCAAAGAGGTTGAGGCTGTTTTTGGATTGACGGAGGCGGAGCTCCGGCGTGGTACTGATAGCCAAATTGACCTTATCCAACAACAGGTGCTCCAATCGGGTCAACCGATTGGTGTGCCACACAGTCGGACACCGCTTGAGCAGATTGAGTTTCCAGATGCGAAATCGGTGCAGTCTAAAGATCCGATAGCTTTCTGGTGTGTGCCGGTGGTGGTGGATGAACGGGTAATTGGTACACTGACAATTGATAAGGCATCGGACGAATTTTCGATTGAGGACGATATTCGTATCTTGACGATTATCGCTGCGATTGTGGCACAGCGCGTCAAGATCCAGCAGATGATCGACTCGCTGGTGCAATCCGAACGCCTTGCAACGCTCGGAAAACTCGCGACCACTGTTGCTCACGAGGTGAGAAATCCACTTGGCGGGATCCGCGGCGCGGCGCAGTTGCTCCAACTCGAGGGCGAGTCGAATTCAGAGATTCAAGAGTATATTCGGGTCATTATCAGAGAGGTAGATCGGTTGAACCGCGTGGTTGAGCAGCTCCTTATATCGGGCAACCCGCGTACTGCCGGTGTCCAGTTGGGTAGTATTGGTGACTTAATCGACAATAGCCTCTCAATCTGTCAGCCTGAGTTAGATCGGGATAATATCTGTCTTGAGAAAAAGTTTGCGGATAATTGTCCGCTGGTTTCTATAAACGCTGATGGAATGACACAGGTGTTGTTGAACCTATTTCGGAATGCAATCGAATCAATGGAAGATGGAGGTTTCTTAACGATTCAAACCGCCTATGATTCCGTGGATCAGGTGGTTCGGATTTATATCAAGGATACTGGACGTGGTATACCGCCGGAGGTTGCTCCTCGTCTGTTTGATCCATTCTACACAACGAAACAGAAAGGGACGGGGCTTGGGTTAGCGATTAGCCAGCAAATCGTTGAGGAGCACGGTGGTACTATCGAGGTTGACATAACAAAGCCTCAAGGGGCAACGTTTATTGTGACGTTGCCGATTTGAGCAAATTCGGTGAATGCAGATATGGCGAATGAAAGAAACCTCTCATTAACTGAAGAAGAAATTCGCGAGTTAATCGCTAATGAATTTCCGCGCCTAATAACCCAAAATCCCGAGATTCGTTATGAGTTAATCGGTGTTATGTCGGAGACTTTTGCCAAAAAAGAGGATATAACCGCGATTTTGAACGAGCTCAGGCAGATGCGCGAGGAATCTGAACAACAGCGGCTTGAATTCCGACAAGAGATGCAAGTCCTACGTGAGGAGTCCAATCAACTACGTGAGGAGTCCGAGCAGCGGTGGACTGAATTCCGGCAGGAGATGGAAGCCCTACGTGCAGAATCCAATCGGCTGCGTGAGGAGTCCGAGCAACGGTGGGTTGAATTCCGGCAGGAGATAAAGGCCCTACGCGAAGAGTCCAGCGCGTCACGTGCATATACAGATAATGCCATAAGGCGATTCGACCATACCGTTCAAGGGCTTGGTGCGCGATGGGGATTGCAGTCTGAAGAGGCATTCCGCAATGGACTCGCTGCAATTTTGACGGATGAACTCGGTTTCCGGGTGGAACAGTATGAGGGTTATGACGATTCCGGATCGGTTTTCGGACATCCGGAACAGATAGAGATGGATGTAATCATCCGGAACGCTTCAGTGATTGCAATTGAAATTAAATCATCGGTCAGCCGCAGTGATCTTTCCCTTTTTCAAAGGAAAGTAGCATTCTTTGAGCAGACGGAAAATGTAACGGTAAATCGAAAATTCTTCATATCTCCGTTTGTTGATCCCAACGCTGTTGGATTGGCAGCACGGATGGGTATCGAACTCTACACCCACAGCTTAGATATTATAATTTAGTTTAGGTAACTACCATTCGGTTTCTATGACACACACAATTCTTATTGCTGACGACGACGATAGCATCCGCTTTGTGTTGGAGAAAGCTCTTCAGAAGGAAGGGTATCGTACATTCTCTGCACGAAACGGGAAAGAAACGGTTGATCTCCTCCGCTCAGAACTGATTGACACAATTTTCCTCGATATTTTTATGCCCGATGTCAATGGGCTAGAGTTGATTGAAGAGCTGCAGGAAATCAATAACACCGCATCGATCATTGTCATCACCGCTCACGGTACGACTCAAACAGCGATTGAAGCTGCGAAGCGACACGCTTATGACTATGTGACCAAGCCTTTTGATCTCCAAGAGATCACACCTTTGGTATCTAGAGCGGTGTATGCGGCTGATCAAGCGAAAATGGCGATGGCGGAAGATTCTCCACCAGAGAATAGTGTTGTGCAGGAAAATGGGGAAGCTGTCGGTATTCAGATTGTTGGGGAAAGCGATGCGATGCACGCAATCTACCTGACCATCGGACGGGCGGCGATTAGCGACGAAACGGTTCTGATTATGGGGGAGAGTGGCACGGGTAAGGAATCAGTTGCCAAGGCAATCCACCAAAATAGTAGGCGGGCGGAGGAAGCGTTTGTGGTAGTGGATTGTAGCGCGATTCCCTCAGACTTAATCGAAAGTGCACTCTTTGGGCATGTTAAAGGGGCGTACACAGGAGCCGATACTGCACGTGAAGGAAAATTTGAACAGGCGGACCGGGGAACGATTTTCCTGGACGAGGTTGGCGAATTACCGATAGAGGTGCAGATGAAGTTGTTGCGGGTGCTGCAAGAGCGGGAGGTCGAGCCGATTGGATCAAATGAGATTCGTAAAGTTGACGTGCGGGTGATTGCCGCGACAAATCGGCGCCTTGATTTGGCAATTCAGGAGGGTACGTTTCGGGAAGATTTGTTTTATCGGCTCAATGTAGTGCCAATTTTTGTGCCTCCGTTACGTGAGCGGAAAGAGGATATCCCTGATCTGGTGGATTTTTTTATGTCCCGTTTTGCTCAGGATTACGATCAGCCCAAAGCTACAATTTCGCCGGAAGCGTTCAAGCTGCTAATGGTTTATGATTGGCCCGGAAACGTCCGGGAACTTGAGAATAGCTTGAAACGTGCGCTTGTAATGTGTGCGGGTCAGGTACTCCTCCCGGAACATTTTCCGGAACTTTCAGGCGTTCCAACGCATTCGGCCACAAAACCACCGACAGGTTTTGAGAGTCGCCTTGCTTCGCTTATGCTGGAGCGCGTGGAGGAATTTATAGAATCAGGAGCATCTCCTGGATCGCTTCACGCAGATATTCGCGCTGCCGTTGAGAAACCGCTCTTTGAGTTTATTCTTGATCGCACCGGCTGGAACCGTAGAAAAGCCGCTGAGATCCTCGGAATCAATCGGAATACACTCCATTCCAAGATGGAGGAATATGGGATTCAAAAGCGTTAGGTGGGAGTGAGTCTTATTGGCCTATGGATATCGCAAAAGTCATCGGGACCATCGTCGCGACTCGAAAAGATCCGAGCTTGGTTGGTTATCGTCTGTTAGTTGTACAACCCCTTGATGCGGAGGGCGGATCTATCGGAGATCCGGTCACAGCCGTTGATATACAAGGGGCGGCGGGGTATGGCGAATTAGTTTATATTGTCACCGGTGGAGACGCTGCATTTGTATCAGCGGAACGCGCAATGCCTGTCGATGTGGCTGTGGTTGGAATTGTTGATTCTATCACTGTGACCGCGGGAACGGAGGCGTGATGTACATCGCAAAGGTGATTGGTAAAGTGGTCTCGGTCATTAAACACCCGGCCTATGATAATCGAACCCTTCTGCTCGTTCAACCGTTGAGTCTGAAATCGCAGCTGGTACGAACGCCTACGATTGCTGTTGACTATGTTGGTGCAGGAGAGAACGACATCGTACTCGTTGGAGCGGGACCGGGAGTTGCCCAGGAGGTCTTTGAACTCGAAACGGCTCCCATAAGAGAGTTGGTTATGGGAATCATTGATCGGTTTGACGTGTCGAATAAGGCGTGAAACGTGAAACGTAAAGTGTCATGTGTCGTAGTAATGTGTGATGTTATCGCAGATTTTCCTCTCTGCCCGCTTGTCGAAAGGACACGACACTTTGTTTATTCCACTGCCGAGCAAACCATCGACACAGACATCTTTTAAGCCGCGCGCGGTCCAATTTTTAATTGTAACAAATTTATTGGTATTCGTGTACCAGCTTTATGCATTCTATCAAGGGGTGTCGTTGGCAGAAGTATCTGGCGCAATTCCCACCCAGATTATGCATCGCCATTGGTTCCTACCACCGCTTCCAAACCTTTTTGACAGGACACTTCTCACCTCCCTATTTTTGCACGATGTCCACATCTTACAGGGCGGATTGATCCACATTATTGGTAACATGCTGTATCTCTCGGCTTTTGGCCCGACCCTTGAGAATATGATAGGGAGTCTGAAATTTCTCCTGTTCTACCTGTTATGCGGAGTGTTAGCAACGCTCTGTTACGTGATGATTTATTACGATTCTAACTTGCCGCTGATTGGCGCGAGCGGTGCGATCGCTGGCGTAATGGGGGCGCACTTTATTGCCTGTCCCAAGGCGCGCGTTCGATGCCTGCTTTTTATCTATATTATCTCTGTGCCTGCAATCGTCTTGCTGTTACCTTGGATTGCCATCCAGCTAGCTAACGTCTATTTTTCGTTTCAAGGGGCATCTATTGCTTGGATGGCGCATGTCGGTGGGTTTGGTGTGGGGATGCTTCTTATCAGAAAATTCCAACGAACTTGGTTTCGTACTAAACATGAACCGTCTCACATTCGTCCTTATGTTCGATAGCACCGTTTTTTGGTACAGAGATTCCCATTAAGATCGGGATTCAGAGGAACATGACATTATCGTAGCGGGGCAAGATTCGTCACGGGGATTTTTATAATCAGCAGTTTCGTGTTATTATGCACCTTGTATATAGCAGATCCTGTCCTTTTTTTGATGATTTTAATGATAAAGAACTTCCCGGTTGGCACAGTGACGGGCTTATCGGAGTGAAAGACGGTAAGTTGCCGATAGGCAATAATGCAGATCTTCTAATCGAAGTACGAGATGCTTTGCGCTGGGAAGACTACACGACCACTCTCCGTTTCCGATTCTTGATGGCAGAACGAGCCGCGGCATTTAACATTCACGTGCGAACGAGCCTAGGACCCTTTGACGCGTGGGAAGCTCAATCTGTCAATGTATCCGCTGGAGATGGAGACATTACTGTTTATACTATAAGACCGAAAAATATTGCTGTTGATCATTTGATCTTTCGAGGAAAAGCTAAACAGATTTTTGAACTTAGACGTTGGTATAATCTATCAATTGAGATTTTGGATAACAACTTCACTATTTTTCTTGATAATAGAGAGCTTATAGCTTTCGCGGATCGGGATACATTACCCGGCACAGTTGCTCTAAGAACTGGATTTGCACAGATACTACCGAACGGTGAATCTCTCGGTAGGATAAGAGTCGAAATTGATATGATTCGAGTAGCAGAAGAAACTGTAGAACGGTTATCTGTAGAATCGGGGAAGCGACTGATTACAACAACTTGGGCAAAAGTTAAAGATGTCAAGGTATCTCCACAATGAAAAAGTCTCGACGATTTATCTGTCCTCCCTACGGTCAGGGGATAAAGTTGAGGGTACGATTCTGCGGTATACGATTGCGAGGTAGAAAGGTCAATAACCCCGTCCTGAAGGGCGAGGCTTGCAATCCCGCGCCAACGGGCACTTGCAAGTTAAACCGTTGACTAGACAATTATATCACGGGTCTAAGGCGTGGCAGCCTAACTGATGGTTCGGGTGCTCCCCAAGCCTGAATCCACTCTGATTCCGCGATGTCGATGGGGTAATACACACACCCGCAGGAGTGATTTACAATGTTTGTTCCTGTTGTTGACAAAAATCGTAACCCGTTAATGCCGACCACACCCGCAAGGGCAAGGAAGTGGATAAAGTCGGGTAAAGCCACACCGTTTTTTCGGAATGGCGTATTCTGCGTGAGGTTGAATGCCGAACCCTCTGGAACCCAAACACAAGACATAGCCGTTGGGATTGACCCCGGTAGCAAGAAAGAAGGGTTCACTGTCAAGTCAGAGAAATCGACATATCTGAATGTACAAGCCGACGCTCATAATAAGGTTAGCAAAAAAGTTGAAACCCGTCGTCAATTGAGGCGGGGTAGACGTTCACGGAAATGTCCGAATCGAAAGAACCGGACGAACCGCATGACGAATAAACAACGGATACCCGCCGGCACACGGACACGGTGGGATTGGAAACTCCGAATCCTCAACTACCTGTCCACGATGTTTCCGATAACGTATGTCTGTGTTGAGGATATCAAGGCGCAAACACAGAAGGGTGCCCGTAACTGGAATGAGTCTTTTAGCCCCTTGAGGTGGGCAAGCAATGGTTCTACGCCGAAATCCAGAAGCGTTGGATATTGTTCACACTCAAAGGCTTTGAAACAAAGGCAATTCGTGATTCGCTCGGACTTAAGAAGTCTGGCAACAAGATGTCAAGCGACTTCAATGCCCATTGCGTAGACTCATGGTGCTTGGCATACCATGTCATCGGAAGCAATACAGACCAAGTGGACAATACCTGTGTGTTTTATGTCAGTCCGATACCCATTGCACGGCGGCAATTGCACAGACAGAACCCACAGCAAGGTGGCAGACGCCCACGCTACGGCGGTACAATGTGCAATGGCATAGCCAAGAACACGCTGGTAAAGCATGTCACACACGGTTTGACTCGTGTTAGCGGATATATGGAGAAAAAGGGTTATTCTCTATACTCGTTGGAGGGCAAACGTCTCACTCAGTTTGCAAAACGTGAGAGTTTCAAAGTTCTCACACGATTAAACTTTAACTATATCTAAGAAGGAGTGCTGTTTCCTCCCTGCCTTAAAAGCTTCTTAGTCCCGATTTATCGGGGACGGGGTTGCCACAGCGAAGATTTCGATGAACTCCCTAAAACAGTTTGGAATTTTCTTGCTGTTGCTTGCTTGTGTTGGCTTGTCGGGTTGTGTTTGGTCCTCTATATTGGCGAATTCATGGAGCGAGAACTTTGCGCTGGCGAGCTATGGATCACAGGCCAACCATCCAGCGCTCAACGATGGGCGGTTAGACACAGTTGCCGCAGTGGCAGCAAAAAATGAACGGATCTTCACGTTACGATTCCCAGAAGTCAAACCCGTTCGGAAGATTATCATTCATAATGTGAATCTATTCTGGTTTCGTGTGGACTATTGGGATCTTGATAAGTTTGAGTGGAAAACAGTCCACTCTGTGCGTCAATTACGGGATATTGGTCAGGAGCGGGTGCCGGCGGAAATTGTCGTTGATCGGTTAAATTGTAAGACAAACACTATCCGTATCAATGTTTCCCGCACAGTTGATGATAATGTTGTTACAAAGGTGTTGTTATCGCCCGGCGACAAGGTTGTTGATCGAAGGACTACACTTGCTGGTGCATATTATCCCCACTTCCGTGTTATCCAGCCAGCATTAGCGCAGGTCCGTGAGGTCGAGGTGTATCATCTAGTGTCGAAGTGATACAGATTCCTCAAGTTTGTATTAGCGTTTAATTGCAACCGATACGCCATCGCGAAGCGGAAGGATTGTCGTGAACACGTCGGGAGAACTATAGAGCAGCCGTGTCAACTCTTTGACCCCGACGGTGGTTTTGTGCACCCATTGCTCGTCTTCATCAAGTCCTTGCACATCAGCGTCGGTATCGTATGTAACGACCCGCCCCAGCCATAGCATGTTGTCCGTGATAAACAGCCCACCACTCCTGAGCCGTGGAATTGCCTTGCGAAACGCTTCGGGATATCCATCTTTGTCGATGTCGTTGTAGATGATGTCAAATTCTCCTTCGGTTTCGTCGATAAGTTCGAGTGCGTTACCAACGCGATAATCGATACGATCCAAGATCCCGCCACGCGCAAGATAATCTGCCGCGCGATCAGCATTCTCCGGCGAGCCCTCCGTACAGATGATCCGTGCCTCCGGTTGTCGTAGTGCTTTTGCCATCCAGTAGGCTGAATAGCCGAAGCCAGATCCCATCTCGAAGATCCGTGTCGGGTTGATCAGTAGCACCAATTGATGTAAGACGCGCCCAACGAGGGGACCTACGATTGGGAAACGGCGTTCCTGTGCGTATGTTTCCATTTCTGTTAGTACCTCATCGCGTGCGGGAATAATATCAAGTAAATATTCATTAATCGACGGGTGAAGCACATCCAAACGTTCCATAAATCACTCCTGTTTTGTCTGCGAAAAAAATCGTGTATAACGAGTCGTCTGTAAAATCTTGCCTTCACGTATGACGCACGATTCTTTACGTAGTTTATGCTGTTCGATTTAAGCTGCTAACAGCCTATTTCCTATTTTGTGTTTGATAGCAACTTTGTTTGTAATCGCCTATTTTAGGGGTTTCAGACTAAAAAATGTTCGGAGTTTTGCTGATTTTTTTGAAGATAGTTGTTTTTTCAGAATTCGCCAACAAAGATTATCGAATCTTGCGTGCAAGACCCCACCTCTTTAGAAGTGGGAACAGTTGGGGCGAAGCCTATGTAGCCCGCCAAACGGCGTTAGTTAGCAAAAAAGTGTTGAGTTTGCAGGTAGAATATGGTATACTTGTCTTGGCTTTCGTGAGGGAATGTCGCACCGTCGCTTGGCGGTGTCCCTCACATCCTACGACATAGGAGATGAAAGCCAGAAAGCTATCCCTAATGAAAACCTACAAGTTTAAGTTGTATTCCAATCACGGCAATCGTGAGTTGCATAAAACGATAGATGGTCATGCTCACGTCTGGAATCATTGCGTTGCGCTCCAGCGACGGTACTATGCCATCTATGGCAAATATATCAGCAAATTCAGGTTGATAAACCATATCTCTAAACTCAAACATTTGCCTCGGTTTGCCCATTGGAATCAACTACCCAGTCAAGCGATACAAGACGTAGCAGCACGCATCGACAAAGGCTACAAAGCAATGTTTGAAGCCCGTGCCTCTGGCAAGCGATGGGGCAGACCCCGTTTCAAGCCACGACGCAAATACAAATCATTCACACTGCTTCAAGCAGGCTGGAAACTGTTACCGGGCAATCGCATCAAAATCGGCAAACACATCTATTCCTATTTCAAGTCCCGTGATGTGTTTGGAAATCCGAAACGTTGCACCATCAAACGGGACGCTATCGGCGATGTCTATATCTGCATCTTAACTGACCATATAGAACCTGACTTAAATCGGCTCACGACGGGTAAAATCGCGGAGTTCGATTTCGGTCTGAAACGGTATCTTACCGGTCACAACGGACATGACATAGAATCGCCTGAGTTTTTCAAACGCAGTATCAACGCTATCAAACGTGCAAGCCGAGCACATTCACGAACAAAGAAACAGTCAAAGAATCGTGAACGAGCAAGGCTTAACTTGGCACGCACGCACCGCAAGATTGAACGGCAACGGGAGGATTTCCATTGGAAGTTGGCACATGAATTAGCTGATACCTACGACGAGATACGCCTTGAAGATTTGAACCTGCAAGGTATGAAGTCGCTTTGGGGTCGGAAAGTCAGTGACTTAGGCTTTGCCGATTTCGTTAAGAAGCTGGTGTATATTGCCTCCAAAAAGGGGGTCAAAATCAATTTCATTGATAAGTGGTATCCCTCCAGTAAGATCTGCTCGGTTTGCGATGCTGTTAATGAAACGTTGAACCTCCGTGATAGAGAATGGCAATGCAGTGATTGTAGCATAACCCATGACCGTGACCGCAACGCTGCAATTAACATCTACAGGGTAGGGGCATCTACCCATGAAGGAGAAGTTGTAAGTCCCGGTTCGCCGGGCTAACTTTGTTGATAGCACAATTCGACTCCCAACGGGGTGACGGATAAGAATCCCCACCCTTTAGGGTAGGGGAGTATGTCAATTCGTTTTGACTTTTTTGATTTCAATAGCGTAAAATTTTATTGAAAACGTGACAGATTATTCGATCGGAATAATGAATGGTTTCAGACAACCATCATAAAGGATCTGAAAATGGGACAAGGGCAGTCTAATCTTTGGGCAAAATCCTATATCAATGATGGATATTTAATGCTCCCAGATCTCATTACACCCGAAGAATGCAACAACTTGAAAACAGAGATGCTGAAGATTTTTCGAGGGGATTATCCGTGTGAGGCGATCCCACCGATGCCGGAAACAGCAGGCGAGACAGAAATACTAGATAGAATTATGTGTGTCGGCGAACCGCACGTCTTTAGTCCTTTGGTTCGGCGTTATATTGAACATCCAGAAATCTGCGAAGTGCTCCGAGCGATTGTCGGGGCACATATCCCATTTTGGGACGGTGGTGTGAAGTGTATGCAGTCGATGATGTTGAGCAAAGTCCCTGGACACACCGGTAACCCGTGGCACCAGGACGAACATCCGATTCCGACACGGGACAGGTCGCTGATCGGTGTGTGGATTACACTGGATGATACCACAATTGAGAATGGCTGCCTTTGGATTCTGCCGAATAGCCATCGTTCCGGTGTAATTTATGATCGTGTACCGCACAACAAACGCGATGAATTCGACAGCTGCCAAGAAGCGACTGGTTTTGATGACGCGGACGAGATTCCGATTGAGATGTCAGCCGGCAGTGTCCTCTTTTTCAACGGCTACCTCTTACATCGTTCCAAAAAGAACCGAAGCGATACATTTCGGCGTATCCTTGTGAGTCACTATTGCTCAACGGCATCGTGGTTGGGCTGGAAAGGGGAGCGAAATTACCGCGGTATTGTCACGATTGCTGGTGATGATCCGTATATCGACGAGGGGCATGTAACACCGAATGTCTGGGCACGGTGGGAGTAAGGATTCTGTTGTGCTGCGGATAGCAGAGCAAGTTGAGCGTAACGAAATCCCGATTTATCGGGGATGCCCCGCCTGCGACGAGAGGAGGGGTTCGGTGGCAGAAGTAGGACCAGATGCGCCGTCTCCAATGAGCGGTTGAGACTAGCAGAGAACAAGGCGAGATGCTCCGCCTAGGGCTTTAACGGTCAGAAGGCATTAAACCTGTCTGCTTCAAGATGCCCCAGAGCGTTGTGCGTGTGTGCGTGCTTGGCGAAACGGATAACCCCGATGGTGCCCAGGCAGGTGAAAATTCCTGTCCTGGATCTTGGGTCAGCTGTTGAATCTCCCCGTCTGCCACACGGATTAGATGAATGTCTTTGTTAGCACCCTCAGTTGACACATAGGCAATCCATCGTCCATTAGGCGACTCGGCAGGTTCTTCACAGGCTTGTGGGGCGTCCACCAACTTCCGGACCTTCCCGCCATTAACATCTATGGCAAATAGGGTAGGGACCTTTACATCACCAAGCATATCGCTGGAAATGTAGATTTCTTTGCCATTAGCTGACCAAGTGGGGCTTGTTGCAGCTACCTGTGTGAGAGCGCGCTGTTTTTTACCATTTGCGTTCATCAGATGGATAGCACCGAAGCCATCTAGCGTGGTGCGAAACGCGATCGATTGACCGTCCGGCGACCACGCCGGCGTTGAATTGTGTCCACCCTTATTTGTGAGTTGTTGAGCCTTTTTACCGTCTGGGTTCATTATGTAGATGTCAGTATCCGCTGCATGTTCTCTGTGTTGGTTGGAGGCGAACGCAATCCAGTGCCCGTCAGGTGACCAAGCCGGATCGATATCCGTTGCGCCGTTTTGTGTTAGGCGCCGCGATTCCTTGTTGTTGATATCCATCACGTAAATCTCTGGATTTCCGTCCCTGTGTGAAACAAAAGCGAAGGTGCTGCCATCTGGTGCCCATGTCGGAGAAGAATCATTCGCGGGATGGTTGGTTAAATTGACTGGATCTTTGCGATTGATATCCATGATATAGATGTCTAGGTTTCCGTTGAGATCTGCGGTGAAAGAGATCGTCTGATTGCTCCAAGCGTTAAGCGTCAACAGACTGCCTCCTATCAGCAACATAATCCAAGCGACTTTTCGTTTCATCAATAGATTTACCCTATCTTCTGGCACTTTTTTATTAATCAAGATGTGCTCCAACTCTGTTAAAAGGTGACCGAAATACCCAGTGTTGGCAGAATTGGCAGCATCGGCTCTTCATCAATTTTACACCCGAGTAGCGCACCCGTTTCCTCGTCTCGCTCCTCACTGAACGCATATTGGTCGATGTTAGCACGATTGTATAGGTTCAGAATTTGGAAATACCATGTTAATTCCCAAGATCTATAGAGATGCGGTTTTGTGAGCCTAAAATCGAGACTGTGATAGAGTGGTAGCCGCTCTGAATGCGTCACTCCAAACTGTCGGTCACATACCATGCTACCGCCCGGATGTGAAATCAGTGCATGCATGATTGGCGTTCTCGGTTCACCGGTGTGGAAGCGCCAAGTAAGGTAGAGATGCCAGCCATGTGTAAGTTGGTGATTGCTGCTAAGTGAAAGAGAATGCCGTCGGTCGGACTGCCGAAAAAATGTTTCGCCGCCTGCGTTTTCTTCCGCAATGGCGTACGCATAGCCAACTCCCCACGTTAACCGATTTGAAACTGAATGGGTCACAAAAACATCCACCCCTTTTGCCTCCCCAGATTCCGGGGGTATGAAGATTTGGGACTGTCGCCCGAACTCCCTGAGCCGTCCCGAAAGATTGTCCAATGTTTTGTAATACGCCTCTAGGCGCAGCAGAAAACTAGGGTTTGGATAGTATTCACCACCGAGAATGTAATGCACCGCCCGTTCAGCACGCCTGACGGTCTGAACGCTATCTTCAACAGGGATATTGATCACGGAGATGGGTTGGTGATAGATCCCCCATGCTCCACGCAACACCAACTTCTCTGTTGGGCGTACTGCGAGCGCAACCCGAGGTCCAATCTCATAGCTTTGGATACCAGTAGCGCGATAGTCTTGAAACACATACCGTCCGCCTGCATTGAGCGCGACTTTCGGATGTAGCTGCCACTCATCTTGAATAAACGCCTTAATTTCGCTGCCGTTGTCTTCAAAGTCTACGAGAACTCGTGCGTATTGGTCTACGCCCGGTCGGCGTTCTCGGACATCGTAGTCGTATTGCGCTGTAAGCCACCGCCATTCTACACCGCTGCGAAACAGATGCTTATCCAGAAAACTGGCTGTGAATTCCGCTTTGGTACCGAAGAAATGGGAGGAACGGACATCAAAATTCTCCACTCCGCTTTGACGATCGTGCGCTGCGGTCCCTCCGAAAACAAACACATCAGACCAGTTCGCCGCGCCAAAGTGATGCCGCCACCGCGTCCAAACAGTTAAATTATCGTAGCGCGAATCTAGGTTATTGTCGGGGTCTCCTTGCCGAATCCGATTCTTATCCCATCCATAAAGTCCATTGAGTGTCAGTGTATCTTTCTGTGTCGGTGTGTAGGTCAGTTTCCCATAGAGATCCGCGTATTGTGGTTTGTAATCCTCGTCGAAATCAATCATTGCAAGGATCAGGTCAACGTAGCCCCGACGCGCTGACAGTTGCCATGACCCTTTTTGTGATAGGGGACCTTCCACCATTGCGGTTGTATTGATAAGATCAAGCCCGAAATTAGCAGAAACTTTCTCAACGTCCTCCTCCTTTGTTGTGATGTCAAACACACCGGACATTTTATCCCCGTACTCCGCTGGGAAACCACCCATCAATAATTCAACACGCTGGATTAAATCAAGTCCAACGAGCGAAACAGCACCTCCAAAATCTTGTAGGTGGTACGGATTGAAGAGTTCCATCCCGTCCAATCGCACCAGAATGTCATCCTTTTCGCTTCCACGCACACTGAACCGTGCGCTGTAATCGCTCGCAACGACCCCCGGAAAAATATGTGCAGCCCGCATCGCATCATTACCAATCAAGGGAAACTGCTCAATTCGTTGCTTTGAGAGCGATAACTTTGAAGGGGTCCCATCATCAATCGCGAACCGGCCGGGTGTCACCACAATTTCGTCGAGTTCAACAGGTTGCGCATCATCTTGCGCTGAAGCGCTAAGACAAGTTGCAATCCCAAAAGCTAGCAGATGCAGGCATATTGCGTAGACAGATTTCGCCGTGGGCTTGGCAATCATAATATCAAGTGATACTTCAATAATGATGAATCTACGGCAAACAGCCAGTGGCAGTGAGGTGTCTATTTGTATAGGCATTTGCCGGATGGTTAGTGTAAGTAAACGGGAGTTCTGCGATTAATCTCTCTGATTTAGATGTTGAGGTATCCTGTCAGATTTGCAGTGAAGGAGATCGTCCTATTACTCTAGGCGTTTATCATCAACAAACTGCCTCCTAACAGCAGGACTTTCCAAATTAATTCTCGTCTCATAGGTGAATCTTACCTAATCTGCACAATAACACCATTTAGGGAATCCCCTAAAAAGTTAAAGTGGGGCGGTACGGGATATTGAGAAATCGGCGCAATTATAATCTCATTATCTCGCTTCTGTCAATGATGTCCTAGTGTATGATGCTAGCCATGCCCTAGGTAACGCAAGTTGCTAGTTAGCCCGTAGGTCAAGTTTCCATACTCGACATACAATCAGAAATACCCATATTTGCGACACATATGTCGCCCCTCTGGGGCTTTAGGTTGTAGTTATGCCCTTTTCTATACATATATCGCCCCTTCCCGACCTACGGGTGTGGGGCGGAATTTTTCTTACACCACATATAACTAGGGCGTGTTGACATTTTGCAATAGTCGTGTTGAGCAACGATCCTCCGTTCCGAGAGTCCGAGATTTGTTCCCTACGAAACCCTTACCACGACACAGAACCGAGTCATTCGTAGGGAACGGAGATCTCCGTTCCTGATGTTCTAAACCACCGGCGTAATCGTCAGTCTGTTGTGCTTGTGTAGGTCTATATCCATATTTCGACATCAAATCGTCGATTTTGGCAAATCGACCGATAATAGGGCAACCACGAGGGTTGCCCCTACAAAGAATCCGCCTAATGTAGGGGCAGGTCCCCGATCCATCGGGGTACAACCTGCCCATCGAAGATTCTCAGAGCAGAGATAAATTACTTTCTCAGATGTCAACAGAACCTAGCAACTTAAGTTATTAATACGCAAGTTGCTAGTTATGGAAAATGCCGTAAAACGGGAGAATGGGAACTGAATAAAGCCCATTACCGCTCGCAGTGGATTGCCAAATCCACTGCACACGTACAAGGAGGGCTTGGATATGTCTATCCAAGCCGAGCGAGTTGGACGACTAGCAACTTAAGTTATTAATGGTCAGATTACCGAAACCTCCTTTAGGTCTGTATCCCAAGCATTTATGCTTGGAGCAGTTGGGGCGCAGCCTATACAGACTGCTTTAGCAGTGTTTTTCCTTGATATTGCAGATAAAAAATGGTATACTTGTATTGCCAATTCGGGATAGAAATGCACCCTCGGCAACCTCGTCGAGGTTCTATCCCACTTCAGTGCATGAAGTAACGGATTGGTGAATATGACAACACCTTTCAAAAAGAAAGCAAGTGATCGGGAGGATCGACATGACCTATAGGGGATTCGTGTCGCCCCGACGCATCAAGGAAACGTAGATCGTTTTCGCCTTTGCCGGCCTGATAGATATATCAGGTAAAAAGTATCTAGATGGCTTGGCGGGTGTATTCCCTGCCTCGCCCCATCCAGTAGTTGGGGTCCATGGCGTCCCCCCGTTAGGGTGAGATTCCCTAGCTGTGAGTTCGGCTTGTATAGCGTTCAAGAATCCCAATCCTTTAGCTTTGGGAGTACGTCAATATCTATCATGGATTACGGAGACAGTCTTGAGATTATATTGAAAAGTGCCAATCATACCTATGATTGAACAGAAACTTCTCGCTTCAGAATAGTGCCGTTCGCACCTAACACAACTACGCCGAGCCCTTTGACGTAGGTAACATTGTACAAATCCGTATCAATACCGGATTCCTCTATTTCCCAAGTAACACCTCGGTCCTTGGTATGTAGAATCAAACCATCTTGACCGACAATCCAACCTTCCATTTGGTTGATGAAACAGATCCCATAAAGATGCGTGCTTATTCCAGTATCGACTGCGGACCACGACAAGCCACCATCCGAAGTATGTAGGACGATGCCATCTCGTCCTACGGTCCACCCCTCTCTGCGGT
The DNA here is from genome assembly GCA_965208425.1 of Candidatus Poribacteria bacterium. Lineage (GTDB taxonomy): Bacteria > Poribacteria > WGA-4E > WGA-4E > PCPOR2b > PCPOR2b. Next base: position 3,981,899 of record OZ242335.1, read on the forward strand.
TCAGGAAAAATACACCGTATAGGTCGTAACTGGTGTTGCTAGTTTGGATATGCCATGTGCCACCTCGGTCATTTGTCCAAAGAATTGTCCCCCATGCTCCGACAGCCCAGCCGTAATGTTCCTCCACCATTTGAATATCCCAGTAAGCTGCCGAGGTCTCAGTTTCTTGGTGTGTCCATATAGTGTTTCCATCCTCATTATGCAGGATAACACCCTGCTCGCCGACCGCCCAACCTAAACTGAATCCGCGAAAGTCCGCGGCATTAAGCTCGCACGGTTCCCCTATATCACCGACCTCCAACTGGTAGTTTCTAACCACTTCAGGGATTTCGTCCAATTCTTGCCACGTCTCGCCACCGTCAGTTGTGGATAGGGCGGTCATATTCTCAGTTACCAACCAACCAATCTCTGAAGTGGCAAAATGTACTGCTACCAAAGGCTTGTTGACAGGGGATTCAACGCGCTGCCAAGAATTGCCCCCGTCCAATGTGTGCAGCATCGCCCCAGAATCACTCAGTGCCCATCCCTCGGACTTGTCGATGAAGGAGATATTTCCTGATCTCCCAATTACCGGCTTGGTGTTTTCGTTTAATACTTGCCATGTCTTGCCGGCGTTAGTCGTGGATAGGAAGGTCGCATCCCCGGTAAGCAACCAACCGATTTCTGAAGAGACAAAATGTACTGCAACCAGAGGCATATTGACAGGGGATTGGAATCGCTCCCAAGAGCTGCCGCCGTCTAATGTGCGAAGCATCGTTCTAGAAGCCCCCACTGCCCATCCCTCCAACTTGTTGATAAAGGAGATGCTCTCTAACTTCGCAGCGTCCCCAGAGTGTGACAGCTGCCATCCCGCGTCCGTTTTGGGCAACTCTAGCTCCGGTTCATCAAAAAATCGTTTACGGGGCTGATACTTCGTTATCGTCGGGATCGTATATTCGATAGCGATACCACCTTCGCCCACAGCGATTAGCTTATCCTCCATAACACTGATATCACTTAGATCTTTGTCTGTGCCACTGTCCTGTGGTTTCCAAGTTTTGCCGCCATCCTGTGTGAGTAGCAGCGTGCCATCAGTGCCAACAGCTATTCCTGACGTGGCAGTTGCGAAGAATACCTTGTTGAGGTTGGCTTCCGTTCGGGTATATTGGGACCCCCACGTTTTACCACCATCGGCGGTATGTAGGATGAGTCCGTATTGACCAGAGATCCAGCCGAGTTTCGAGTTTGTGAAGTAAACTGAGTAGAGTTCGTTAAATGTCCCACTCTCTTGTGGTTCCCATGTTTTGCCACCATCGCTAGTATGTAAGATCTTACCGGGCCAACCGATAGTCCATCCTTCTGTGGGTGATACGAAGCACAGTCCGCGCAACAGTTCAAAGATATATCCTCGCTGCTCGACCCAATCATCACCGCCGTTATTGGTAAAAAAAATACCTCCCATATCCCCGACAGCCCAACCACGCTCCCGATTTAGGAACTGTACATCGTGCAGCCCAATCCAGTCATATCCTTTTTGTTGTTGCCATGTCTCTCCATCTTCGGTATGCAGGATATAACCGGAATCGCCAACAGCCCATGCCTCGTTCTCGTCCACGGCGGTCACCTTGTTAAATCCGGCAACAAGTCCGCTTTCCTGCCGTTCCCAAGATCTGCCTTCATCCTCGGTACGGTAGATTGCCCCCCGGCGCCCGACAGCCCAACCGCGTCCACGTCCTGCCATATCAATACCGGCTAAAGGTTCGCCGGTACTTTCTGAATCAATTGTCCACGTCTGTCCCCCATCTGTGGAGTGAAGCATTGTACCGTAGGTGCCAACCGCCCAGACGTTCCTAGCATCGGGAGAGTGAACTGCTAGCAAATCGTTGCGTGTATCGGTCTTTCGTACCGCCCATGTCTTTCCCCCATCTTGTGTGTGTACTATCTCACCGGCTTGTGCCACCAACCAGCCGTTCTTGGTATCTGTGAAGCAGAGATCATAAATAGCGTGTGTACCTGTAATGCCCGGCTGCCCACGGTCCCACGTTTTACCACCGTCTGTCGTTGAGAGGATGGTCGCGCCAATTCCAACTGCCCAGCCGGTCTGTTCATTGCGATCAAACTGTATACCGAGTAGGCTATACCGAGGAGCAACTGATTCCATTTCCCATGTTTCACCGCCATTTGTCGTGTGCAATGTGGTTCCAAACTGTGCTATAAGCCATCCTTCCTTTGGATTAACAAAGTGAATAGCAACGAGTGCTTCGCCGACACCGGTACGGCGGAATTCCCAAGATTTACCGCCGTTAGGCGTATAGTAGAGTGCGCCTCCTTCCCCGGTCACCCAACCCCGCAGACTGTCCAAGAAGTGGAGGCTGATTAGACTACCATCTGTAAGAACCTGTTGCCGCCAGTATCTACCCCCATCTGTTGTAGATAAGAGAGTACCTAGGTCACCAACAATCCAACCCCGTTTTTTATCTATGAACTGTATCTTATTAAGGCGGACTTCTGTACCACTGTTCTGGGACTCCCAATTCGCTCCGCCATCGGACGTGTAGAGAATTGTTCCTTCCTCTCCGATAACCCAACCCTGTTTTGCATTTAGAAAGAAGACATCCCTGAATTCTACATCCCAATCGGCTTGGCGGATGATTTCTGACTTCACCTGTGCAGGTTGCTCTTCTACGCCTGACTTCATGCTACAGCCACTCAGCAGTAAGAGCAAAGATATGGCTATTATAATGATATGCATGGATTTCTCCTGTTTTAATTATAGGTTGTTTGGATAGTTTTGAGAAGGAGCAGCACAGCCTTTACCTGAACCGGCTGGAGGTACTATCTACTTGTTTCTCCTCTTCTTTAGTTGCTACTTGTTGGCTAGGCTCACTCCATACCGCTGAGAAAAGTACAAATGCAGGTAGCATCTGAAGATCTCCTATCTTACTAGCAGTTGAAAAGGTGGCAGACGCAGACCTCTCTATGGAAGATCGGGGATAGAGATGTCGAGTCAATTGACACGTGAGGATTGGCTAACAATATGTCTCGTGATCCGTTACAGATTGACTACGAGACATATTGAGTAACAGATGGTTAATTGTGGGATTTATCAGAATTGTTATCAAAATACCCAGCGATTAGAATCGGTTATCAAGACTGGCAATCACATTGAACCCCGGTGCGTTAATCCCGGAGCCGTGCTCACGATACCGCTTATCGAACAGGTTTTCAAGGGCGAGGATGAGTCGATTGTATTGGGTCACCTGAACGCCGCCGCGTAGGTTAAGTGTTACCCACCCTGATGAACCTTGCCCGATTGCTGCGCCATTTGCCTCAAACTGGACTTCGGCTGTGTCGCGGGTGGTTCCCGGAATCCGTGGGTCTCGGATATCGCTCCGATTTAAGCGTCTCTGCTCGGTTGCGCCCCGGACAAAGAATTCCGCCCAAAATCGTTGGGCAGGGGGTTCCCAGCGGAGACCGACCATACCGTTGAGTGGTGGTTCACGACGAATCCGTGCTTCCCACGGTTTATCGGGATCCGGTGCTGCGCCGTTGATGGTCAGTACCTTTCCACGCGTGAACATCGCGTTACCGTAGAGCGATAAGCCGCTTTGAATCGGGATCGGAACCATTCCAGCAAACTCAATTCCTTGGATTTGCACTTCATCAACGTTGTCGAATACGTAGACATCGACGCCCGGATTGTTCTTCTGAATTTCCTGAATCAGGCTGGGGAGCGGTTTCCCTGCATAAGCATCTTCGACGGGGACACGGGTGACCAAATCGCTGATACGACCATGAAAGAGTATAAGTGAACCGATGAACCATGGATAGCGTATCTTAAACCCGCCTTCTGCTGTCCACCCTCCTTCCGATTTGAGGTCAGGCGAAGGGGAGTCGATACCTTCATTGGTGACTTCAACAGCGGTTGTGTCGTTCAGGGAGGGCGCACGGAACGATGTAGCAAAATTCCCGACGACGTTCAACCCATCGGTGACGCTCGCGACTAGCCCTGCGCTATAGGTCAATGCGTTACCGGATTCGTTAAAATCGCCAAACTGATCGGAACGCACCGAAAGGTCTGCGTTAGTGTTGTAAAGTGTATATCGTCCGCCGAGCGTCAACTCAAGGCGTTCGTGAAGTTCGATTTCGTCCTGAATGTAGAGGTTTGCGTCCCAGAATTGGGAGCCGTCGATAAACCTACCTTTTTCGTCGTCTACCTTTTCGGTCCCGGTCTTGATGTCGGTTTTAATCGTCTGGCTTGACAGAGTATCAAAGTAGAATTCACTTCCTGCGACGACACGCTGCTTCGGCAGAGATGAGTTGGTTGCCTGCACGCTGAAGCCCATGGTGTTGACGGTGTCGAACCGTTCACGCCGTTCTGTTGCATCACGCTTAAGTTCATTACGCCCTTCTTTCTGGCGATGGAATGAGGTGGTGAATCGAATCTGGTCAATTGCGGCGTTTTCAGGTTTGGACAGGTAGGTGGCATAGAGTAAATCTCGATCTTGCGGTGCAAAGAAAAACTCGTCAAACTCACGCGGTGCGATTTTGTCGTAACGCGGGGTTTGCGGTTGTCGCCAGAGTTGGTAAGCGAGGTTGACTGTATTGGCGCCATTGAGTTTGTAAGAGAGTTTGGCATCGCCATCGTAGGCGTTCCAACCGAGTGGGCCCTCGGAATCGATTAGCCAGCGGTCAGGGACATTTTTGGGTGGGCCATCAGAGACTTGCACCCCTTTTAGTTTATCAGTGACAATCTCAAATTTTCGGTTCTTGTAGTGCAGGTCGTAGCCGTTTCCGGGATTAATATTGCCAAACCATCGTGCCGATGCACCGACCGAAAATCCAAATTGCTTTTGACCGCCAATGACCTCAAGTCGGCCTAGCCGCTCGGCACTCCCCGAAGCGAATCGGGTGAACGCACGGGACTGGCTGTTCCAGGCTTCTGTTGCATCGTCAAGAATGGCATCTTTGGTGAACATGCTGATGACACCACCCATCGCACCGCTGCCGTATAACATCGAACCGGCACCGCGCAGCACTTCAACCCGGTCGAGATTGTCTGGGCTGATAGTTGCTAAATACTGATTGGGACCGGAGCGAAAGGTGGAATTGTTGAGTCTAACACCATCAATCGCAAGAAAGGCTTGATAGCCAGTAAGTCCACGCAGCAGAGGTGAGCCTTGACCGACGGTTGTTTGCTGTGCCCAAACTCCTTCTGTTTCGCGCAGGATTCGGGGTGTCGTGGGGGCATTCATGCGCTCAATCTGCTCCCGGTCAATGACGGAGACCGCGTTGGGTGTTCGGAAGGTGTCTTTCGCGACGCGAGTGATGACGGTGACTTCCTCAAGTTCGATAGGGGGAGATTCTACCTCGTGTTCTTGGGCATAAACTAGAGTAATGCTCATCAGAAAAAAACTTAAACACATCCATAGTCGTCTCTGCCTTACTTTCATAATTTCTCCCTTCTCAATGTGATTTAAGATGATTGATTTTATGAAATCGTTCGTGGAGTAAAGGGCAATTTTTGTGCCAAATGGATTTATGATAGCGTGTGGGTCAATATGCGGATTCCTGAGCGATTGTATCTGACGAGGTGCTGGATGTTGTTCATTTTCTGAACAGTTGTGTCTGTCTTTTGGACAGTTGTGTGCGGTAGAAGCGCAGATTGATTTGGGTTATAATAGCAAAGGCAATAGGTCGCTACCGACTGCTCTGTCTTTTCGAGGAAATAGTCTTTAATACATAATGCTTAAAAGAACGTCTATAGGAGACTTATTGCAATGCCAAATTAAGTTGACATATTGCTGACTTGGTGGCACAATAACTCCCAAACCATTTTAGTTGAAAGGAAATCAGTGGAAATAATGAAGCGAGCAGCTCGACGCGGGGTGCACACCGTTGCGTCTAACTTGTTGTTGCTACTACTTGTTATGATGGTAGGCTGCACAACAATGGTTCCCGATAATCCCAATATGCCGTTGGAGAATTTCGACTCCGGTTCTCCTACCGAAAAGACGTGGCAGGTAGAACGGAAACTCGTCAGTAACGAGGTCAACTGTATTGCGGCTGGCTTGTACAATGTGTGGTTTGCAACACAAGCCGGTGTTTCGCGTTGGGATCGAGACCAAGACCAATGGTTCCACTATACGATGGAAGACGGTTTGTCGAACGATGCGGTCAACGCCGTTGCAATTGATGGGCAATGGGTTTGGTTCGCCACTGAGGAGGGGGTGAGCCGTTACGATACCGAGACAAGCAGCTTTACGACTTACCGAACCATTGATGGGTTAGCGAGCGATCAGGTGTCGTCTATTGCGGTGGACGGGAACTATGTTTGGTTTGGTACATCTGACGGATTAAACCGTTATGACAAAACCATTGACAGTTGGGCGGTACGCACCCGTAAGGATGGTTTAGTCAGCAAGGTGATCACAGCACTCGCAGTTGAGCCAGAGTATGTGTGGGTTGGTACGGATAAGGAGATAAATCCGGATCCCCATGGTTGGGAGGATGATCCTCGGTTTAGCAAAGGTGGGGTGAGTCGATACCATCGAGACACCGATTCGTGGAATAACTACAAAAAATCAGATGGTTTGATAGACAATGAGATTGCTACCATTGCGGTCGATGAGAATAGTGTCTGGTTTGGAACGCAGGACGAAGGGGTAAGCCAATATAATCAGGTTGATCAAGCTTTCATCAAGACGTTTACGAAGACCGATCTGCTTAACAGCAATATGATTTCTTGTATCCGTGCAGACGGGTTTCAGGTATGGTTTGGTACCGCTAATGCGGGTGTACATCGGTTCATCAAGCCGGTCAACACTTGGGTGCGTTATACCAAAGAAGATGGCTTGGCAAGCAATCACGTGAGTTGGATTGCGACACAAGGGGATGATGTCTGGTTTGCGAGTAAAGAGGATGGAGTGAGCCGCTTTGATAAGGTAACCGGCGCGTGGACGCTTTACAAGCAGGCAGATTTTCTTGCGGATAACGATGTTCGGGATGTAACGCGTGATGCAGATGGTAACCTCTGGCTAGCGACGGTGTCGGGAATTTCGATTTACCAACCCCAGACACGCAGTTGGGAGATCATCTCTAAAGAAGATGGTCTTCCGACCCCCTATGTTACGAGGATAGATGTAGCATCTCAAGTGCGTGAGTCGGAGCAGAGCGGCGTGATCGAAATCTCGACAGGCCGGATGATTGGTGCACAGGTCTGGATCGGTACAGATAGAGGGCTAGGCACACGACCGTACTCCGGCGGGGAATGGGCGTTCTATTCTCCTCCAAAATCCACGACGAATGGAGAGGCTTTTGTGACGGCGGTTAAGGCCAATGGAGATATGCTCTGGCTCGGTACAAGTTCGGGCCCTGCGATGTATGACACAACTTCTGAGCAGTGGACGCAGCTTGAGACACTAGGAGATCACTCAAATGCGGTTGTGTTATCTGTACTCGTCCGCGATGAGATGGTCTGGTTTGGTGGAGCGGCGGGTGTTTGGCGATATTCTATTGTGGATCAGAAGGTACATCATGCTGCCGAAGGACTTCCCGACACCTATGTTAATGTTCTATTTTCTACAGAGGATAGCCTTTGGGCGGGGACACGTCAAGGACTTGCGCGCTATGATGTTGGTCAGGAACGTTGGGTGTCGATGTCGTTTAATACACAATTGCCTGTTTCTAATGTTACTGCGCTCGACTTCCAAGATGGGATCCTTTGGATCGGTACACCGCAAGGTTTGGGAAGTTATACGATTGCATCGGAGACTTGGCGCCCTATCTCGAAGGTGTCGTATAACATTCGGGACATCCTGTGTGATGGTGCAGAAACGCTTTGGTTGGCGACAGCGGTCGGTCTTGTCGAATATCGCCTATCAGATGGCGGCAAGGTGCTGCATCAATCACGCCCGGTGCGTGAGCCGTTTCTTGAAACGAAGGTTTCAAATATCAAATTTGATGGGGATTATATCTGGTTTAACAACTGGGCTTCTTCACCGAACGGTGGGCTTGTACGGTTTCATCGCCCTACGGGAGCTTGGCAGCGTTTTACGCGCTTAGATATTCTCCGGTCAACTCAGAAAAGGTCGATGACCACAGTGCGTTGGAGCTATGTGGATACGGATGCGGTCTGGTTCACCACGGACTACGGGGTCCTTCGCTACGATAAAATGGCGGATACGTGGCAACATTTTACGATAGAGGATGGCCTTCCTACGAACGATTTAGACAGAATTGCCGTGAGCGAACACAGCGTCTGGGTGAGTCCAATGATCGGTGTCGAATTGAGCCATTATAGTAAAAAGACTGGAAAATGGACTGCAATTTCGCCTAGTAAAGAGATGCAAATTGAGCGGTTGAAATCACTGGCGGTTGATGGGCATGAGGTCTGGTTTGGGTCGGGACGTGGACTTCACCGTTATGATGAATTTACCGGTAAATGGCGTGATTTTACGCCGAGGGACGGACTAGCCGGCAGAGGTGCTGAGTGGATTACCGCGGACGAGGATTTCATTTGGGTTGCACGCTCGGAGTGGGACAGAGACAGTAACCGCCCGCTGTCACGATACAATAAGAAAACGGAGAGGTGGGACACGTTTTCAACGAGTGACGTGCTTGCGTCGGACACTATTAGGCGAATTATTGCCACAAAGGACGATGTTTGGATACTCTACAGACCTTGGACCAAGAAGGGGGTCACCCGATACGATAGACGCACCGGAGAGTGGACGACAATCAAGTCTGGGCATGGGACGCTTGAGTTGGCTGTTGATGATGATTACCTGTGGCTAGCCGTGCCCAATAATGGACTGAGGCGGTTCCATTTCGCATCTGGCACTTGGACGGTGTTCAGAGATCTCAAAGGGTTGCTCCATAACCATGTGGATGAGTATGGGCTTGCCGTTGATGATAGGTACGTGTGGGTGGGCACGTTGCGGGGGCTTTCTCGCTATGACAAACAGAGGGAATCTTGGACTTCCTTTACAGCGATGCCAACCCTTTCGGGACGCACCATCCGGACAGTGGACACGGATGAGCGTTTTGTCTGGGTCGGTACTGACAACGGTTTGTCGCGCTACGATAAAGAATTGGGCACTTGGAGGCAGTATCAGCAAGAGGGTGGTTCTGAGGAGATAGCGACCCACGGTGGTCATTGGCACCGATGGCGGCCCAAAAGGAAAGATACGTTGTCCGATGATTCGGTAAGTTCGATTGTGGTTGATGACCAATACGTCTGGGTCGGGACTCGAGATGGGGCGAACCGCTTTGATAAGCTCGCTCTGCGCTGGGATCAGTATAAAACTGGGCAGGGTTTGCCCGCCAATAATGTGACTTCTGTCAGCAACGATGGCAATAATATTTGGGTTGGCACCAACTCGGGAATTGGTAAGTATCCCCGAACCTCAGATGACCTCAACGCTTGGATCGCTTACACCTCCGGCACGGAGATTCAACCCGCCTCTGTCTCCAAAGAGTTTGCCGAGTCTTTAGTTACGGATGAGATTTGGTGTATCGCTAGCAGCAAGAAGAATGTTTGGGTCGGTACACGACGTGGTGTGAGCAAATATGATATTGGTAAGGATACTTGGAAGACTATCACAACGGAAGATGGATTGGCGAGTGATGAAATTAGTTGTATTGCTATTGATGGGGAACGTGTTTGGTTTGGCACCGATCGTGGTGTTACCGTCTACAGTGAGGAAACAGAGGCTTGGACATCCTATACGACCAAAGATGGCTTGGCTAGCAACAAGGTTACCACGATTGATGTTGATGGCACGGAGGTCTGGATTGGGACGTATAATGCGGGTGTGAGCCGGTTTGACCCGTCAGAGAATAGCTGGATAACGTACACCCGAGAAGAGGGTTTGGCTCATAACGGGATTCTCTCTATTTCGGTAGGAGATACTTATGTGTGGTTCGGCACCTATCGTGGCTTGAGCCGTTTCGACAAACATACGGGTATCTGGACGACGTTTACAGAATCCTACGGGCCTGAGGATCTTTGATGCGGACGGATTTGAAGTTTTTATGTGGAAATTGGAATTTACCTAATCTTGCGGGCAATGCCCCATCCCTTTAGGGTGGGAGCAGTTGGGGCGAAGCCTATGTAGCCCGCCAAACCGTGTTGTTCGTCCAAAAAACGTGGATTTTGTAGGCAAAAATGATACACTTTTTTGCCTTTCGTGGGAGAGTTCCACCCCTATCGCCCGATAGGGTCTCCCACAATCTGGTGAAACAGATATGACAGATAGACAGACAATTCGATGAAAACCTACAAATTCAAACTGTATAGCAATCACGGGAATCGTGAGTTGCATAAAACGATTGATAGCCATGCTGAAGTATGGAATCATTTTGTGTCGTTGTGTCGTCGGTACTATGGTATCTACGGTAAATATCCGGACAAAAAAGCCCTGATGCGGCACCTGACAAAGTTGAAAAGGCTATTCCGATTTTCTCATTGGAACTGGCTACCGAGTCAATCGTTGCAAGACATAATAGACCGACTGGATAAAGCATACACTAAAATGTTCGCTGACCGCAAAAGTGGCAAGCGTTCGGGTCTCCCACGGTTTAAGAAACGGTTCAGATACAAATCCTACACACTCAAACAAGCGGGTTGGCAACTGCTACAGAGTAACTATATTCGTATCGGCAAGCAGATATACCGCTATTTCAAGAGTCGAGACATACTTGGCACCCCCAAACGGTGTACGGTTAAGCGTGACAGCGTTGGAGATGTCTGGATAATCATTGTGACAGATTATGCAGACATACCTTTGAATCGACCCACGACGGGTAACAGCGCGGGGTTCGATTTTGGACTCAAGCGGTATCTCACCGGCTCTGACGCCAACGACTACGACTCTCCACAATTTTTCAAACGGAGTCTCAATGCTATCAAACGTGCAAACCGCAAACATTCACGAAAGGTTAAAGGTTCAAACAACCGTGAATCCCGATAAATCGGGAGAAACACCGTAGGACAGCGAACCGGCGACAAGATTTCCACTGGCAGCTAGCACATGAGTTGACAGATAGATATGATTGGATTTCACTGGAGACGCTTAACATGAAGGGCATGAAACGCCTTTGGGGTCGTAAGGTCTCTGATTTAGGGTTCTATGACTTTGTACAGACACTGAAGTATATTAACTCTAAGAAACCGAATCGTGAAGTCCAATTCATAGATAAGTGGTATCCATCAAGCAGAACCTGTCACGTCTGTGGTGCCGTTAATCAAGACCTAAACCTTCGTGATAGAACATGGCAGTGTCCAAACTGCCACACACAGTTGGATAGAGACCGTAACGCGGCAGTCAATATCCATAGGGTAGGGGCATCTACCCTCTCAGAAGAGGTCGTAAGTCCCAGTTCACCGGGCTCACTTCGTTGATAGAGCAATTCGACGCCTTAAAGGAACGGGAGAGAATCCCCTCCCTTTAGGGTGGGGGAGTATGTCAATTTCTACGATTTTCTAGACAGATGATATTTTCTCTAACCGATTCGCCTTACGCAGATTTTCTCAGGCTAAAGGAGAATTTATATTAATGTTTTCAAATGCAGCACAACAATCCGAGTTAATCTCGAGCGGCGGTGTCTCGCATTCCGAAGATGGGCACGGCTTTGGCACCGCGCCTGTTTTCCTGACATCGGTCTGTACGATTCTGGGTGCAATTCTTTTCTTGCGGTTTGGTTACGCGGTCGGTCATGTAGGACTGTGGGGCGGTTTGGCGATTATTGCTCTTGGGCATTTGGTGACCATCCCCACGGTTTTAGCAGTTTCTGAGATAGCAACCAACCGCCGTGTGGCAGGCGGCGGTGCATACTACATTGTTAGCCGTTCCTTTGGTCCGACTATCGGTGGCACAGTCGGGATCACTCTATATCTTGCCCAAGCAATCTCGATTGCTTTCTATATGGTCGCATTTGTAGAAGCTCTGGAGCCTCTCTATCAATGGGTAGCTGTTACATACGAATTCAAGCTTGACCACCGGTGGGTGAGTCTTACCTGCACACTCCTCCTCATTGCGCTGATGTTGATGAAAGGTGCCAATTTGGGAGTGTGGGGCTTGTGGGCAGTCAGCGCAATCCTAGCGTTCTCGATCAGTGCGTTCCTTTTGGGAACGGGACCCGAGGAGATACGGCCGGAAGGGTTAAACATCACGGCACGAATCGAGGATGGCGACAATTTCGGCACGGTTTTCGCGATCTGTTTCCCCGCTTTCACTGGGATGATCGCCGGGCTTGGTCTATCCGGCGACCTAAAGAACCCTCAACGGAGTATACCTTTGGGCACGATTGGTGCGACAATCGCGGGAATGGTCATATACGCGCTCGTTGCTGTCAAGCTTGCGCAGAGTGCCACACCTGAGGCACTTGCCGCCGATCAGTTTGTTATGGCGAAGATTGCTATATGGGGCCCCGTAATTTACGTTGGATTGGGTGCAGCAGCACTGTCGTCTGCGCTTGGTTCGATTTTGGTTGCCCCTAGAACGCTCCAGATGCTTGGTCGTGATAATGTATTACCGTTTTCTCAGTTAAATCGTCTGATGGCAAAAGGCGTGGGTCAGACACAGGAACCGGTGTATGCAACCTACGTATCAGGTGCAATAGCGATCGTGTTCGTATTGGCTGGCGGCGTAGACTTTATCGCCCGCATCCTCACGATGTTCTTCATTGTGACGTACGGTGTCCTCTGCGCGGTGTCGTTCCTTGAGCACTTCGCAGGCAATCCATCCTATCGTCCCACGTTTCATTCTCGCTGGTACGTGTCGCTAGTTGGCACTGTGATGTGTGGCTTGATGATGATTCAGATAAACGTGTTATATGCCTTCATCTCGATCTTTCTAATGGTGGCAATCTACCTCGGACTGCGGCATGGCCACAAGGGGCAGCGTGACTTGTCGGCAATTTTCCAAGGGACGATGTTCCAGCTAACTCGGTGGCTGCAAATCACGCTGCAGCGGAACCGCGTCATCTCCCCGGAGGGGGGGTGGCGTCCATCAATCGTTGCGGTGACCCAGTTCGGCGAACGCCGGCTTGGCCATTTTGATTTGCTCCGTTGGATCTGCCATCGGCACGGGTTTGGTCACTTCATCCAGTTCTTTCACGGCGATTACTCATTTCTTGACGAGATTGAGGCGCGTATTCACGTTGACGAATTGATTCAACGGACAGAGGTCAGCCAGGCGGGTGTCTTTGTTGATACCCTGATTTGTCCAACGTTCCAACTCGCTGTTGCGCAGACACTGCAGATGCCAGGCATCTCGGGTCTACCGAACAACTCTATCCTCTTTGAATTTGATCGGGAACATGTCGATGAAATCAATGATGTTGGACAGGGTGCTCGACTTGCTATAAATTCGATGTTCAATGTGCTGATCTTACGATCGACGAAATACCGATTCGGCTATCGGTCTTCGATCCATGTCTGGGTGACCGAAGAGAATTTGATGAACGCTCCGATGATGCTGATGCTGGCGTATATCATAGTAGGCCACCCAGAATGGAGACGTGCTGAGATTCAGCTTTTTGCGTGCTTCGACTCTGTGGATGCTGAACGTGAGGCGGACCGTCTTTCAGCGTGGATGAGAGAGGGACGATTGCCGATTTCAGCACAGAACGTGACTTCTGTTTCGTGTAGTAACGGAGAAGCATTGGAGGACGAAGTCACCCACCACTCGTCTCAAGCCGACTTAGTTATCGCAGGTGTAACGGCGGAAACCCTTGAACCGGAGACAGTAACCCAAACTCTGCGGTGTTACGCGGGGGCAAACGATGTGCTTTTTGTCCATTCACTTGAACGGATAGCAATTGATTAGGGGTCAGCGTGATACGTAATGCGTTAATTGGTTCCTAATAGGCTGCAGAACCAATATGTGAGAGAGGATATAAATTGTGCAAGAGCATGTGATACTCGTTGACTCTATGGGCAGAGAAATCGGTACTGAAGAGAAACTGAAGGCACATCGCGAGGGCAAACTACATCGCGCATTTTCGATTTTCATCTTCAATACGCGAGGGGAATTACTGCTTCAGAAACGGTCAGCGATAAAGTATCACTCCGGGGGGTTGTGGACGAATACTTGCTGCAGTCATCCGCGTCTTGGTGAAAGTCATTATTGTGCGGCGAGACGGCGGCTCAATGAAGAAATGGGTTTCGATTGTGAGTTGACTGAACTTTTCAGCTTTATCTATCATGCCAGACTGGAAAATAACCTATTTGAGCACGAACTAGACAGTGTCTTTGTTGGACGCTATAACGGTCAACCGGTGCCCAATCCCGCCGAAGTTGATGATTGGAAATGGATGGATACCGAAAAATTGAAACAGGACGTTGGCAACAACCCTGAACGTTATACCTACTGGTTCAGATTGATACTTAATCGTGTACTTAAACAGGTTGCGACAATCGGCTGTCGGAATGGAAACTAAGCCACAAGATTTCTTTATTGAGGAATTCCTTTAGATCTAAAACCCAAGTTTTTAGACTTCTGACTTTCTCAAAGATTTCACCTCTCGTAAAGGGGAAATGAACAATGAACTGGCGCGTTGTAGAGCATTTTACCATTTACCGTGAAGAGGGTTGGTACGGCGCCCATCCTAACCTAGTGCGCACCCCTGGTGGTGATCTGTTGGTTCTGTTTCATCGTTCACCATTCGTGGGGTATTCTCACCACAGCCACCCGTTATTTGATGTCCGCGCCTGTCGTTCGATAGATGAAGGGCAAACTTGGAGTGAGCAGTGCTTGGTTACCGTCGATCCGCTGGGCGGTGTGCTTGACTTCGGTACACATACCCTCGCCGATGGGAGTATATTTCTTCACGCCTCCAATGTTGCGCTAGTTCCTGAAGATGAAGAGCGCGAAGGTGTTGAATGGGCAGCTCGCGCCGGTATCCCCTTCTGGGTGCGTTCCCATGATGATGGGCACACCTGGACCGAACCGGTACGTTTCCCGCCGTTACCTGATGCCGTGTGGGGGCATCCTGCTACTCATTCTGGGATTGCGCGGAGCGGATTGATACAGATGCCTTACGGACGTTTGCTCCTACCGAGCAAGGCGACTGACCACCCTGACGGTTCAATGCCTTTCTTTGGTATGTTACGGGTGTCAAGGGATATGGGGGAGACGTGGGAATATGGTGGACGGATTGCAGAAGACGCCGTTACCCACTTCAGTGAGCCCGCCATCCATCTCACCCCTAGTGGAAAGATTGTTGTTCTCTTTCGTTGCCACCCTGGGCCCGGTATACCTAACCGTGAAGTTTGCTTGGCGTTAGTGGAGTCGACTGATGGTGGGGAAACGTGGTCTCCTTGGCGACAGACGACAATTCGTGGCTGCCCCGGTCACATGCTTGGGCTGCGGGATGGACGTATCTTCACGACCGTTGGCACGCGATGGCCCGGCCAACGGGGATGCCTAGCACGTATCCTCGAACCGGAGGGAAGTGACTTGGATACCGCACCAGTGCTGGTTATCCGAAGCGATTCTCACGATTCAGACTGTGGTTATCCTTGGTCGGTTGAACTTGAGGATGGTCGTGTGTTGGTTGTGTATTATTATGTGTATTCGGATGGACATCGAGGCATTGAGGGAACGATTGTGGAGGAGGTTTCGTGATAAAGGGCTGCAATCGGTCAATTCATCTTGCTCCGGTATGAACTACCGTACTGATAGGAGTAAATATGAGCGAAACAGTTGATATTCAACTCGCGTGTATGAGTCTGATGTGGGGTGGTGATCTACCCAGCGAAGAGATGCCTGCTTGGATTGACGATGTGTCGACAGCGGGTTATGCAGGTGTTGCTACATTTGAGAGGGTACTGCTTCGGCTTATTGAGGAGACGGATTTTGTTGAGCGGATAGCAGATCGTGGGCTTTCATTGGTAAGCGTTGATCTCGTCATAGACCGTGACTTCGATAGGGTCAACCGTGTCTGTGAGATTATGCAGCAGCTGAGTGCGAAGCATCTGGTGACGATAGGTGGTTTAGCACAGAAGGGCGCGGATATGAACGAAATCGCTGACCTGCTAAACGAAATTGGTGAGATTGCACTGACGTATGACGTGCGTGCCTGCTTTCACAACCACACCCATCACACTGGTGAGAACTTGGAGGAGACTGAGGAGTTGTTGAACAAAACAGATCCCACCAAGTTCTTCGGTTTCTTGGATGTTGGACATGCGACGAAGGATTTTGTGGGGCATCCAGTGGAACAGCGCGCGTCCATCTTCCTTGAGCGGAACTGGGATCGGATCGATTTCCTAGAGTTTAAGGATTGGTGTGAGGATTCCGACTTAAGGACAGAAGTTGGGGCTGGAGATTGCGACTACGAAAGCGTGTTTCGAATTCTGAAGGAGAAAGGTTATTCGGGCTGGATCACGGTGGAGCAGAATGGTCCGAGGGGAGATAAGACTCCATTAGAATGTGCTCAAGCGAGCCGGGATTTTATCCGGCGGGGCTTAGGTGTTTGAATCTTCGTTAACAAGTTCATACACTGTGATATTTTCCCATTTCCGCTTTGTTCTATGGGTTGCTACCCGTTCCTTGAATCGGTTCAAGACGGTTAAACCTGCCGCGTCGATCATGGACTCTAGGCGAACCATTGCTTTTTCGCCGGAAGCATCCGCATACCCAATGAGCACACGACCGCTTGGGTTGAGATGACTGGGGAGTTCCTCAAAAAAGCGTCTAAGTGTCTGTTGTTTTTCGTCGTGGATGGCAATCTCTGCGCGGTTCCGTGCTCGCGAAACTATCCACGGTGCGTTGAAAATAATCAGATCGAAACGATGCCCCGACACTAGCTCGAAAAGATCTCCCGCCGGCATGAGATGGGTTTGCGGCGGATCGCTGTGCACCTCCGCAAAACGTAAGAGATTGAGCCGGGTTGTAGCAACCGCTTCAGGCAGCAGGTCAGAGGCGTAGATCTTAGCTTCCAAATCTCCCATTTCCTGCACGGCAAGCAGCATAAGACAGCCGCACCCACAACCCATATCGAGCACCTTTACCTTGTGCGACAGGTGCGATTTAACGCTTTGTAATCCCTGCTGAAACAGTTCAATCGTTTCCTGAGAATGGGGTGGAAGCACGTTGTCGGAGGCTACTAGCGACACCCCGAGTGCATGAATCGGATAACTCTCTGAGAGTGTCTTTTGAATTTTCTGAATCTTGACGATAGGGATTAAAAACGGGTGTCCTTCATTTGCCCCCTGATTTTCGCCGACCCACTCAAGGAGATACGGCAAATCTGGCGGCGGGTTGACCTGTAGGGTGCCGGCTGGATCTGCCCAGCACATTAAGCGTGACAACGCCCTTTCCCTTTCTTGTATGGGATTTTCGGATTTACCTCTGCCACCGTCCTTGCGATGGTGCCGTCTGTCTTTGTTTTGACCGTACTTGTTTCTTGCCCTCCCACTCTCGTCGGACGATTGGGTTAGCTCTCCCTTTTTTCGCTCAATATACTGCATTACACCTATCACTTGCTCCCAATCGCCGGATAGAACTACCACACCACCTCGGCGTAGGTGGGTAAAGATTCGATCGAATTGCCCTAGTTGGCTCCCTGTGAACAACTTCCACGAGGCGCCCTCTGGAGTAAGTTCTCTATACTGAATCGGTACGTAAACATCACCGATGTCAGCTATCCGGCGAAATGGAAACATAGTGGGTCGAAGTGGTCGAGGTATATTTTTCTCTGACAGTTAGATGAGCCAGATATATCGTGCGACGAAAAGCACTGCAAACAAATAAATCAGCCAGTGCACCTGTCTCCCTTGACGAGTGACTAGTTTTAGTAGAGCATAGGAGATGAAGCCAAACGCGATTCCTTCCGTGATACTGATTGTGAGGGGCATTAGCAACAAGGTCAGAAATGCGGGGATAGACTCTGTCATGTCATCCCAATCGATGGAGATGACATTTTTGAGCATGAGGCTTCCGACGATAATCAGTGCCGGGGCAACTATGGGATAGAGGAACGTACTTTCACCGATAGGGTATCCTGCGCCTACCATCTTGATTAGTGGATTGAAGAATAGAGCAAGCAGCATTAGAACTGCTGTTACGATGCTGGTTAAGCCTGTGCGCCCTCCCGCGGAGATCCCGGACGCGCTTTCGATGTAGCTCGTAACCGTTGATGTGCCGAGCAGGGCACCGGCACTTGTAGCGACTGCATCGGAAAGCAGCGCCTGTCGTGCCTTTGGCAGCTTGCCGTCGATCATAAAGCCGCCTTGTTCACCGACACCGACCAACGTTCCGACAGTATCAAACAGATCTAGGAAGATGAAGATAATAATTACAGAAATCATCTTCGGGTCTACTAGAATATTCGGGATTTGGAGTTGGAGGAAGGTGGGAGCGATGGACGGTGGGGCGGAAACAACACCTTGAAATTTGACCATGCCAGTGATGAGCCCAACAATGGTTGAGGCGAGAATACCAATCAGGATTGCACCACGCACTTTTAGGGCGAACAGGACAGCAATCACTATCACGCCGAACAACGAGAGGAGCGCGGGGGGTGATTTAAGATCACCAAGGGTGACATAGGTTGCAGGATGGTCAACGATAAGACCTGCCCATTCTAAACCCACCAGCGCGATGAGCAATCCAATTCCGGCGGGAATGGCGTTCCTCAACGAGATAGGCAGAATCGTCATCACCTTTTCACGCAGCCCGACAAAGAAGAGCAGGATAAATAGGACTCCTGCAATAAAAACGGCACCAAGCGCGTTTTGCCATGACACACCAAGGGTGAGACAGACCGTAAAAGCAAAGTAGAAGTTATGTCCCATCCCCGGCGCGAGGGCGATGGGATAGTTGGCAAGCAGCGCCATCAACACCATTGCCAATGCGCTTGTGATACAGGTCGCCGCCATCACTGCGCCGGAATCCATCCCCGCCGCTGACAGTACCGCCGGCTGGACGAAAATAATATACGAAAGTGTCATGAACGTCGTGCAGCCTGCAACAATTTCGCGTTTAACAGTTGTTCCTGATTCTTGTAAATGGAACAATTTTTCGAGCATCAATTACCTCCTTAATTATTCGAGGATTACCTTTCTAAATGTTAGTGATACCCTACGCTGCCTCTCATACGTTTGATCAGCCCACGTATCTGATTTTCTGGCAGCGATACTGTGTAGCCATTTATATCTCGCTTCATCTCTCAATACAACCATACTTCTTGGCATGAGCCAGACAGGAATCTTTTTTGTTTTGTCACGTTTGTTTGTGAAGTCGAAAACATAACCCAAACTCAAAGAAACAATCATATTTGCAGAACAAGGTTCACAATCTCATCTATACTGGGTGAGTATTGTCCTTCTGTCGAGACATGAACTGTGGGCACGTTGAAATCCGGCGCTATATAGTTATCAGGAGGCAACATTACACCAGTTTTCCTGTAGATGCTAACGCGCTCATCGCCGTGGAAAAACTCCCGGCTTGGATCATCCAGGCCGCGCTGGAGATGGCGCTCTGCTGCCACCCTCCCGTCAACGGAGCATACAACAATGAAAAGAGCACTCAATTCAAGGATTTTGGGCATCCGTGGTTCCCAGATCTTATGCTGAAAGGCCGCCTCTATGACGACAGAGATCTTACCGGCGAGGTACTGATTCACTATCTCGAAAAAGAAATTGGTGACCACACCATTGATGTCCGATGGAAGCTGATCGTGCTTGACACCATGGGTGTTGACATAGCCCTCCTTGATCTCGTCGCGACTGATAACCGGCATCCACAGTCGTTCAGCGAGTTTCTTGGATAGGCTTGTTTTCCCTGACCCCGGACGGCCTGTAACGATAATGCATTTGGGTTTACTGCTCATGTTTCCGTATCCTCTTCTGAATACCCTCCCAAGTTTGAATGCGAATCGGCGGTATATTTCCGTCTATTCTGGAGATATACTGAATCAAATGACTTTTCAAACAGGGTCTAAGTCAATTTACCTATTGAGAAGTATATCAATGTTGTCGATTTTGTGTCAATTTCTCCAATAAATCCTCCAATCTTGGACTCAAAACGACAGGATATTTTTCTGCCTCTGTTAGCCTTTTATGAGCTTCGGGCAACCTCCCTAACTCGGTTTTTGCTTTCGCTTGCATTGCCGCCATATCAGGGAATGGATAGACTAACTCCCCCTTGAGAACCACCGGCACAAGCAGCGGCTCGCTGTCTTGTAGGTCTTCATCCCAGAGACTGATTACATCCTTAACGTAATTTCCATCATCATCGTATACCCGGTGGAGCTGCTTTCTGCCGGGAAGGGTTGATTTGCCTGTTTCCTCGCTTAACTTCATTGTGACAGTTACCTGCTCACCGTCGATTCGCTCGACATGCTTGTAGACGCCGGGCAGTGCCGATGGTCCCCCTTCACCGGTCAGTGGGTCGAAATTTGCGCCTGTTGCCAAACGGGTGCCGATGCCAAAGCCGTCAATCGGGGCACCTGCAGCCAACAGTTTGTCGATCTGAAATTCGTCAAGATCGTTGCTGGCAAAAATTTCTACATCGTGCAGCCCTGCCTCATCAAAGATCTCTCTCACTTCCTTGCTCAATGCGAGCAGATCGCCGCTATCAAGTCGAACTCCTCTCAATTGCGCGCCTCTCGTCTTCATCTCTTCCCCAACAATGCAGGCGTTTTTTGCTCCCTGAATGGTGCCGTAGGTGTCGATCAGCAGGAGGGTGTTATGGGGGAAAGATCGGGCATAGTCTCGAAACGCCTCTAGTTCGGACGGACGATCCATGATGAACTTGTGCGCGGTTGTCCCAACATAAGGGATATTGAAGTATTGACCCGCAATGACGAGGGAGGTACCGGCAGCCCCTCCGATGAATGATGCCCGTGCAGCTAGAATGCCAGCGTCTCTTCCATGTGCTCTTCGCGCTCCGAAATCGAAGCAGGTTCGCCCTTGTGCCGCATGAACGATCCGTGCGGTTTTTGTGGCGATAAGCGTCTGGAAGTTCATCACGTTGAGAAGATAGGTCTCGAAGATCTGGACCTCAATAGATCGACCTGTCACATTAATCAGCGGTTCGTTTGGGAAGACGGGTGTCCCTTCAGGCACTGCGTAGACATCGCCGTCGAATTTGAAGTGACGTAGGTAATCGAGGAAATCATCGCTCATATCCGGCGTTGGCTTGTCCCGTTCCGAGGACTCCGATTTATCAGAGCTTTCCTTCAGCCATTTGAGATCTGCATCTGTAAAACGCAGATTCAAGATGTAGTGGATAACCTGCTCCAACCCTGCTGCTATCAGATACTCGCCCTGCGGGATGGAACGGACAAAATAGTTCTCAGTGCAGTGTGCGTTGTTCCCACTGTCGAAATCCGCCTTGCCCATTGTTAGTTCGTAATAATCAGCGAACAACGCCATATTCGATTCGGTGAGAAGACCAGATTGGGGTGTTTTGGTCATCGTTCAGTGTCCTAGGCTTTTCAGTTCAACTGCTGGAGTTTTTGCTGTAGCCATTGTATCATCGGTCCCGGTGCCGGATCGCACACCTCTATCATGCGCCCGGGTAAAGGTTGGCGAAGCAATTCTTCCACTTCCGTCCGGCAAGCCTTGACTACAGCCGGGTGATTCTCCGCCACATTGTGGATTTCTGCGAGATCATCTGCCAAGTCAAACAGTTCATCACCGTCTGGATCATCATAACCGACGGCAGTGCAAAAGTTCCAGCGCTCATCTCTTACGCTGACACGGCCGCGTGCGTTTCCAGTTGCGAAATTTGCCCAACCGATAATAATCCGATCGCGAATGGATGATTGCTCACCGGTCACCAGTTGCCAAAAATCCTGTCCATCTGTCCAATCGCACGGAATCCCAATCTGATGCAGCAAGGTTGGCATCAGATCGTGGTTTTGAACGAACGCATCAACCGCCTGAGGTTGCTGCTGCCCCGGATGGCGGATCAGCAGATTCAGTTGGGTATTGAATGGGTGTAGCTGATCGGCACCTTTTCCGAAACGTCCTTGATCGCGGAGTTGGGTGCCGTGGTCGGAGAGAACCACTACGAGTGTGTCATCGCGTAGCTTTAACTCCTCTATTTTGGAGAGCAGGCGTCCAATACATTTGTCGACGAAGGTAACTTCACCGAGGTATAGTGCTTCGATCCTGCGGAGTTCATCTTCCGCTGGGTCGCCTTGTTCAGACGCTGCGCCCGGTGTGATGAAATCCTTGCCCGAATAGTTGGGGAAATATGTATCTGCATAGCCGGGAGGGGGATCCCACGGCTCGTGTGGATCAAAGCTGTCTATCCATAAGAAGAAAGGTCCCACTGTGTGGTTGTCGTCGAGCCATTCACAGGCAGATCGGAATACACGAGCGCAGCTGTAATCATCTTCAGAGCACCGATGTCGTTGGTTGAGTAGGTAATTAACCAATCCTGCATGGCGCTGCCAGTTAATCGGTTCCCTGACATGCTGCCTCAGTTGATCTTCAATCAGACGTGGATCACCGCTTCGCCAGTTGTCCGATTCTTGACCTCTGATAAAATCCAAGTGAGCAAACCCCCGTGAGAAGTTCATTGTGGGTTTGAACATGTGATAGGTGTCGGCAATCAGTGCTGTCAGATAGCCTCTCTCTAATAGGACTTCAGCGATTGTATCTTGTTCTGGAGGGATTTTATGCCAACCGGGGGCGTGGTGCCAGTGCCCTCGGCGGTCAAAGTTGAATCGCCACGGAAAACTCCTCATGCCAGTGAATAGTCCACGCCGTATCTGAAGGGTGGGTTGACCTTCGCCAAATGCCCGTGTGAACCGAATACTTTCGGCTGCAAACGCATCTAGATTGGGCGTTTGTGTGTGGCTGTATTTTTTACCCGGTCCGATAATGTCAGCTCGGAATGTGTCTAAACAGATGCAGATAATGTTCATTTTATGCTATGCCTCCTCCCATGCACGGCGAACAAAGGGGACAGCTTTTTCAAATCCTGCTTCTCCTGTACGACTCGCCTCCTCAATGCTCAACCAGCCATCGTAGCCGTTTCGTTTCAGAATGGAGAAGACCTGTTTGATAGGTGATGCTCCCGTGCCAACAAGGACGGTCTCGAACTCACCCGGGGTACGGATGTCAAACACATGAACAACCGCTATCCTGTCTATTACGGCTTCTAGCAACGCTATCGGATCTTCTCGGAGTACCAGAGAATTTGCGGTGTCGAAGCAGACCTTGAGGGAGGTATCCGCAAGACTGTTGAGAATTTCCAAGAAAATCTCGCTCGGTTGTGAGAAGTCCCAGTAGTGCCAAGGCGCGCCTTTGGTGTGGTTTTCGTAAACTAAGGTTACGCCCAATCTATCGGCTTCATCGACTACTTGGCGGAGTCCTTCAACCGCCCATCGAATACCCTGCGTCCGATCGGTGCCGGGGTGATTCTGTCCGGCAGTCACGCGGGCATATTTGGCACCGAGTGCTGCTGTCAGTTGCACGTCCGCTTTCATCTGTGCTATCTCTAGCGCACGTTGATCAGCGTCCGGGTGTGTGAAGTCAGGATAACACGCCAACGCACAAAACTCAATACCAATCTTTTGTCCTTCCTCAGAGATGGCGTTAAGGGTATCTTCATCTCGTGTTGGGAAGAATTTTACACTGAAGTCAACTCCCTCCAGCCCTAGGTCAGCGGCGAAACGAATCCAGTCGATAACCGATTTCTTGCCGCTGAAGATATCTTCGTAGAGTGAAACGGGTATACAACTTAATTTCATGGTTGCACCTTCATTTGTACTGAATTTGATAGTGGGATAAACAAACTAGGGGAAAAATTGGTATAAAGGCGTATTGGTCAGAATACTTAAAATTCCCCAGATATTGCTCAACAGATAATCCCCCAACGCTAAGCCCAAAAAGCATGGAATGGCACGACGGTAGGTGTTGAGACCCCCATATCGAAGAATGACAGCCTTGAACGCCCAAGCGACAAACAGGCAACTCCACAGGTTATACATCCCCCAACTATCCGCCATCGCATAGCCGAGGGGGTGGAGCGACCACCACAGGAAACGTCCCCTCAGAAACATCAATACCACTGTCATACCAAGCCCACCGCTCATGAAGGCAAGTGCAGGCTTATCTCGCTCTTGAGGAGAGTTCAACCAGCTTTCAAGTCGATTATAGATCCAACCCCGTTGCGTGGTTGGTCCCATGTAGTATCCCGATTCGGCACCGTGTCGATAGTAGTTGTCCAACAAAAGCCAAAATGTTGCGACCGCCCCGATGAGTGTTGCGAGCACGATGGCGAGAGCAATATGACGAAGATTGATATTTCGCCGTTCCGAAATCTTGAAGGCTTCCAGCTGCTGCGGCATCAAGTTGGTTCGGTTTGCGAAAGTGAAGTGCATGTATAGTGTAAAAACGGTGAGGGCACCGGCACCTAGCTGGCGCGTCCCGAAGGCATTGATGATCATGTGGTGCGGATCAACACGGTTTTGAAAGTCGTGGCACAAGAATCCCATTTCTGCGCGCAGCCGGGCAATCATCGTTCCGAGTAAGAAGTAAATCCCGAAAAACAGTGGAATCACCCATAACGGCATACCTGCCTTGTAGGAAAAGACCGTCACAAAGAGCATGCCCAACACCACGCACGCAAGTGCCGAACGATATGGCATCGGTTCATGAGAGTCGTCCAATTGTGACGGGGAGGTGGCGCTGCTGAGCAGATGGCGTCCTAATCGTGCGAAATACGCCCTGCCAGTCCATAGTGCAACTGCGAGTAGCCCAATATACACGCCGAAACTCTGTTCGGCTATGTATGGAAAGCGTGGAAGGCTCTGCCAACCCATGATATTCCCAGCCATCAGTTCAATTTTGTAAACCCAGTAAAACACCCAGCATGATAGCAGGAGGTCAAGTGGCATAAGAAAGCTGATGCCAATGACGAAAGGATAGAAAGAGATTTGTATCCTCCCCATAGCGTTCCAGGGGCGCTCGGTGAAATACTGATGGATGTACTGACGTTTGACGGGGATGTAGGGGAAAACAGGGTAGATTGAATTGAGCAAATTCTCAATACTGATTAAGGCAGCGATGCCGAAGCCGAGCCACATCAGTCTGTTTTTGAAGAAGGCAGATCTGGGATTGGTCATCTCCAGTGGGAGTTGAATCAGCGGATACGTTAACCGTTCGTGCTCTGTCCACTGCTTCCGCAGCAAGGTTGTAAGTCCCAACATCACAACCATCAGTGCGAACAGGAACGCAATCCAAGCAACGCCGGGGATGAGCCATGCCTTAAAATACCCCTCCTCGTAGAGCGTTGTACCTCCTTTATAGAATGGTGTCAGAGCTTTTTCGTCCCGTACGGTCAGCCATTCAGGAAGATGTTTGAAAAGTAATTCTCGCCAACCGTTTTCGGGGGTTGCAAACCGAAACGGGTGTCCCAAAATCGGGACTAAGATCTCCATCATGTCATACGAACAGAGACAGGAAACGAAACCCAACATGACATAGATGGTGAGAAGCTCCTGCTGAGAAATACCGAGTACCGGAGAGATTTTGACAAGTATGCGCTGAATCAGCAGGAGCCAAAAAATAACAAAAATGACATTTGAAAACGGGTGGATAATTGTTGGGAAGGTATAGCGGACGACTTCAAGTTCGATAAGCCAATATGCAGTGATTGGCATGAACAACAGAGCGATCAGACAAGATTTGAGCGTTAAGCCTCTCTGGAAGGTGGTAGGTGTGTCTTTCATTGGGCTGTCGCTTCGCGTTGTCAAAAAATGGGGATTCAATGAATCACTGCTTTTGCCTCAATAAATGTGCTATACCGGTTTGATTTTAGTAATGTGGAATTCCATTCTGGGATATTCAAGCGCGGTTCACAAATACGTCCTACCCGCAGCCGATCTCGGCGATTGCTTCGACTTCGACAAGTAGGTCGCTGTTTACCAATATCGGTGTGGCGACCGTGGCGCTGGCAGGTATATTGTTTGGGAACGCCTCGGTGCGCGCAGCAGCGTATTCTGCGTACCGGCTCATATCGGTAAGAAACGCTGTAATTTTTACCACATCCTCCATAGTTGCGCCGGCTTCAGCGAGGACGGCTTGAATATTGACGAAAACTTGTCGCGCCTGTGCGCCCATGTCGTTCCCGCCGACTAAATTACCCTCTGGATCGAAGGCGACCTGTCCGGATACGTATACGGTGTTACCCACCTGTACTCCTTGGGCTATTCGAAATTGGCTCGCCCAGGGCCATGGCGGATTTAGTTCGACTCGGTCTGGCATTATGTCTCTCCTAGTATAGTTGGTTGGTGGTTTTGGTTTTTTGGAGATTGGATACAGACGGGATGGTCCAGCTTGGCGCACCATTTTCCTCTACATCAAGCCTGTGTCCCTTTATTGTGTGATGGGATTTTATCACAGATTACGGTGGAAGGCTATGAAAAACTTTTGTCCACGAACTGGGCGGAATAAGCTGTGTGGGGGCGGGCTGCCTATTTTATTGGAGTTGATCAGTCGTGATAAGAACGGCGTTGAGGACATCACGTTCACGCTGTCCGGAGGGACGATTGACGACTTGTCCATCGACAACGAACGTGCTTGATGAGCCTCCATCGAGATTGATGGCTTCTGTTGCGCCGAGTTCAACAAGGAGGTTTGCGAGCCGATATAGGGATACTCCGGTGCTATAACCCGCCCGTCGTCCGTCTGCCACAATTAGGATCAATTTCTGTTCATTGTAACCGAGGGCAGTGCGTGGTTCATAGCTCAATGCCAAGTCGCGCTGTCGTTTGCCGGGCGTGTGCTTTTTCTGGGCACGGTGGTGCTTTTCGATCATTTCGTTGACTCGTCCATTCTTGACAAGTCGTATCCGTCCCCCAATTGCTTGGCTGGTGTGATTCCAGATGGCGGGTTTGAGTCGAATCTCGATCTTTCCGTCCTTTCCCTCGCTCAACTGTGTCTCCAACTGTTTGTCGATTCGCGAGCGGAAGGAGATGACCGCACCGTTTTCAGGGATCAGATTGTTCCCGCCCCTTCCAAAACTGTCGATAACAAACGCGTTCTCGTATTTGGGTGTAATTGGCAATTTGAGTCCGGTTAAAATAATCTCATAAGACCGCTTACGGTTCGTGTGTGTCGAGTCGCCTAGGCGAGGCGTATAAAGAATAGATCGACACCCGTCGAGAAATCTCTGGTTGATACACTCAAGCGGGAAACTATGCGTTCCGACAGTTATGGAGGCTTCCATTTCGACGGGACCAATCAAGAAACCACCGTCTGACGTGACGCCGAAACACGCCTCCTTATCAGATGCGGGTTGAGTCATCAACTCACCGGCTTGGATATGGAGGTTTTCCAGCGCACCACCGTATCCTTTCATGTCGCCGAGCACGCCAAATCCACCGTTGATGGCGACCAAGACACGACGGTCACCATGCTGGGAGCGTCGATCGGCGATAGATCTGACGGTTTCCTTGCCTAAAATCTGATCCTTGGCGATTGCTGCTTCAAAATGGAGGTCGGTATAGGAGCGATCCATTTCAGCCACGTAGATGACACACTTTTCCTCGTGCCAATCGTACCGATAGACATGGACGCCCGGATGCAGATCGCTAAACAGATCTGTACGATGGATAGCAGCTTGAACGAATTGACCAGTGATTAGTAGAAAGCAGATACTGAGAGTGAAGTGTGAAACGTGATACATGAAACTCTCATAGGGCGGAGCAGGGTTTAATGTCCGATGGAAGGAAGGATTGACGGGGTTATCCATTGGGATTGCGCTTCCTATGGATTTCAACGCCTGCATAAGCAAGTCTGGGTTCGATAGGAGGGGAGAGTTTTTTTACGACGATCTGGACTTCGTCAATTTGAAATTGAGCGAGGATTGCATCCACAATCGTTTCGGCGAGGGCTTCAAAGAGTTGGAATGACTGCTGGCTGCCAATTTCAGTTACTAGTTGGACGACTTGGGCATAGTCGATTGTGTGGAGGAGGTCATCGGTCTTGCTGGCTGCTGAGAGATCGGTCATCAATTCAAGGTCTACTTCGTACTTCTGCCCAAGTTGACGCTCTGCTTCTGCGACGCCGTGATAGCCGTGAAATTGAATTTCCTTAAGGATGATTTTGTCCATTACTTTAGCCAGAGTTGCTAGTCAACCTCTAGGTTGAGTTTCCACACAAGGCTTACACGCCTAAGGCACAACTTGGTCCGATTTTGCATCGGGAAGTGAATCGCAGATTCGGCAATCTGCGCTACGATTTGGAAAATTTGCACAACAATCACCATTCTATCACGTAGCCCGAGCTGTTAGAATTAGAGAGAAACCAAGTTTTGAAAAAACTCGGTTTATAACGTCGCAATAAATCGGAATTCCGCTTGCGCTCAACTCGCGGTTTATCAACTAGTAATTTGCGTTGACGTACTAAAATGATGCCTCAAACAGATCCTGCATATCCGATTCGGTGCAAGGACGAGGATTGAATTTGTGGCAGTGATCAAGCATGGCGTCCTTCGCTATTTTCGGAATACGTTGCCATTTCAATCCAGCAATCCCCAGCCCCTTCGGTATTGCAAACTCCTCGTTCAGTGATCGGATTTCAGCAATAGCGGCGTCCGCGGCAACCGCCGTTGACATGCCCGACGTGTCAACCCCAAGTGCTGCGGCAATGTCTGCGTACCCATCGACAACATTAGGTATGTTGAACGCCATTACCTCTGGCAGCAGGATTGCGTTGGCAATTC
This sequence comes from Candidatus Poribacteria bacterium, assembly GCA_965208425.1. Lineage (GTDB taxonomy): Bacteria > Poribacteria > WGA-4E > WGA-4E > PCPOR2b > PCPOR2b. The sequence goes on from OZ242335.1 coordinate 4,010,575, forward strand.
CGTGGGGGATATCGGCTTCCGTTGAAAGCTGGTGCGCTAGCGAATGCACCGCACCCAGTCCTTTCTGGAATGAGAACGCTGCCATAGCGGAAGCCATCAACATCTCGCCTCGTGCGTTGATATCTTCGCCATGGTGATAGGCTTGGCGGATATTTTTGCCGAGTATCTTCAAGGCTTGTAGCGCGACACCTTCGGCAATAGGGTGATACCGCGTCGCCACGTAAGCCTCCACACCGTGTGTTACAGCATCCATTCCTGTCGCGGCTGTCAGACCGGGAGGCATACCTACCGTCAGTTCCGGGTCGAGCAGTGCGACAGACGCCATGTTATACGGCGTACCCACCGCGCGCTTTCGATGTCCCTCGGTTGTGCGTCCTGACGTATCGGTGATGATTGAACCTTGCGATACTTCGCTGCCGGTGCCCGCTGTCGTCGGTATACATATTAACGCCGGAAGGTCACTCGTAATCCGATCAATTCCACCCACATCAACGTAGTAATTTTCTAACGGCGGTTCGTGGGTTGTTAGGATGCGAATCGCCTTTGCGGCATCCATAACACTCCCACCGCCAACGGCAATTACCACATCGCATCCTTCCGCTCGATAAACCTCTAGTCCTTCGAAGACACTGATGTCCGTCGGGTTAGGTTGAACGGTGTCAAAGATCGCTGAGTGAATCTGTGCGTTCTTCAACGGTTCAAGCGCTCTCGATACAATACCCGCGTTTGCCACCCCCGCGTCCGTGACGATGAGTGGCTTGTTTCCGCCGAATGCGGTGACATGTTCCCCTAAGTTCTTTATCGCCCCAGCACCAAATTGGATTGATGGGGGCAAAGAGTAATTCATGATAGGCTGTTGTGCCATTTTGTTCTCCATTTATAGAAATTTCATTAAGATAAGGCAAGTTGCTAGTTATAAACCCCGCTCGGCTCCGACTGGGCCAATCCGTTCCTAGGACTTCGATTTATCGGCAGCTTGGTCCTGGCTATACACATTGCGCTCCTCTGGAGCGAAAGACAAAGAACCTACCAGATCGTCGGGGAGACCTCGCCCCGACAAAAAACGATGGACTTTCAACGACTAGCAACTTAGGTTAAGATATAAGCGCACAACCATCAGTTACTATAATAACATCTGATTGTCAGATGAATTATTCTCTGACAGAACCGATATACAAAATATGTTCGGCAAAATCAACAATCGAAGGTTGATTGCTTGTTTCAAGCACGACGTTAAGCCAGTTCTGCCACTTATCAGTGTCTTGAAGGGCATTAGTCGCTTCCCACAGCCCGGATGATAATCCTTCACACCCAGCCATTTCCAGAGTGTCCAAGCCGCACAACTCGGCAAGCGTTCTGATTTCCTGGGCGCGAAAGAAGTGCCCTTTGACACTCCCTATAGGGATGTCTCCGTGCTTGAGCAACTCGTTGAAAGATTCGCTAACAAGGGTATCGCTGGAACGGCTAAGTATAGTACGCAGCACTGCAAGAAACCCCCGTGCCCCTAGGAACAGTGGGGAGGTGGGTTTCGTTACACGAATCAGCTCAGTTATCGCCTGTTTACGGTCATCTGAATCGGTCAAATATGTCAGTGGATCAAGGCATAGGGTTCCATCAAAGCTACGGTTGCTAAAATGCGACAGATCGCGGATGTCGCCAACCAATAGCTCAGAAATGTTACCACTCAAAGCGTGGAATTCCGTCTGCAGCTTGTGTTTCGCCAAGTGAATGCAACCTTCGGACAAATCCAACAGGGTGACATTGTATCCTTGCCGTGCCAACTCAAAGGTATAGCGGCCAGGACCACCTCCGGCGTCAAGAAGCCTGCCGGATTTCGGCAAATACTTCTTCAAATAATGTGTAACAACCTCATACTCAATGCGGTGATAAGCATCCTTCTCTAAGCGGTTCCACTCACCTTCTGGATTTTTGTTGTAATCTGTTGCCGGTGAGACGGTTTCTCGTATCATGTTTCGTATTTCTTTTTTTTTTATTGGCTCATGTTAAGAAAGCGTACAACAGAAACCGAGTTTTCAAGAAAAAACTTGGTTTCTACTCATGCTTTGCCCTCTCTTTTTATATGAGCCTTATTCTCTTAGACTAGAGATGGGTATCCAAAGTCCACCTGTGCCTTGTACTAGCAATTTTTGAAAAGGTTCATCACGCCCGATAACGTTGACACTAATCTTTTCAGACTTTAGTTTTCGCAGTACTTTTTTTGGTGAATATGAACCACTTACATATTCATCCGTGACCAAAATGAATAACCGTTCCGCACCTCGACGAAACTTTACTTTCGCTGCTGCTTGGACGAGAGCATCGAGTGCCTTTTCCCCACCTCGGCAATGTATGGCGGCGAGTTTCTTCTTTATTTCCATAATCGAGGTAGTTTGGGGCGTAACTTGAAAGTCCCAGCCTAACAGAGAGAAACTGGTGCCATCTCGGAACGCCACCAAGCCAACGGTGAAGTCTAAGTTTTCCATTTCGAGCATGTCAGTCATCTGGTTCAGATGATTACGTACTGCGTCAATGTCATTCCGCATGCTTTTGCTGGCATCAATAACGAAAACGATATCAACTGTATTACCTTTGCGCGTTTTCAGGAGGTGATGACCAATTTTGACGAGTGCCACATCTGGTTGCGTTAAATGGCTAACCTCAGAAAGCATCGTCTCGTTTTCTAGACCGAGTGATACCCGCGTTTGTACGCGCCCACCACCACGGACCACCCCGTTGCCACGCCAACCCTCTCCCTGTGAGATTCCTTGATTTGATGGCTCAAAGGCAGCGTCACCGACCAGAGTATGTGCTGTCGCTAGCGGAATAGATTCTTCCGTCAACATTGAAAACGACTGTTCATCTGGATGATTACGTGATGCGGAGGTGGCAATTTGTGGACGGGGCGGGCGTGGCGCTGTATTGTTCGCGATGACTGACTGAGATTGAGGAACCGAGATATTCGGATTCGGGAAGACGTGTATTGGCCGCTGCATTTTTCTCGGCACCGGTGCCCGATGTTGTGAGAGAATTTCAACCTGAACGTATAACTCGTCCTTCTCCTGTTTCGGCTCTCGTTGAACCGTGTTCAACGTTCCCATACAGATGATATGCAGTATCAGTGAAAATAGAAGCGCTTTTGATAATTTTTGCCCGCTTTGCGTACGCTGTTTCATCAGATCACATCCTTTGATTTTTCAATCCAGCGTTCTCAGCATCAACTGTACCACACCCCTCACTGCTCCGTCAAGTCGAAAGAAATGTCCCGAAAATCCCCGGTGCGGTCTATCACACAGGACTTCTTTAGGAACCCGGAACATTATAGTAGATTTTAGAATTAATGAGACACGCCAAATCGGCGCAGTTGGAAACAGCGCCTACCAAACATGGGGAGCGGAAGTGTCTATTTATTTAGGACTTACGCACATTGAACAGAAAATTGGCATATTTTGCTGAAAAGTCGTTATTTGGTTGCATTTAACCCCCTAAATCCCCCTTATCAGGGGGACTTTAAGAAGAAATGCGTAAGTCCTATTATTTTTAGAATTCACTATAAAACCTAGCCGAACGGAAACTGAGTGTATTCAACTTTGCCCTACGGGCCTTCTTCGTTAAATTGACGTAAGTGTCGTGCGGAAAATTCTTGATAGGGATATTTCGCGAGAGCTGTTTCGTCAAGCGATAATCCTAACCCCGGCGTGGTCGGCAGCTGGATATAGCCGTTTTCAACTTCAATCGGAGGCATCGAAATCTCATTCCCCAGCTCAGTGAAGTTCACGAAGTATTCGGTAATCAGGAAGTTAGGCATCACTGCGCAGACCTGCACCGTTGCTGCCAATCCAACCGTTGTGCTGTTGTAGTTATGTGGCGACATAACGACGAAATATGGTTCCGCCATCGCTGCGATCTCCTTGAGTTCTAAGATACCGCCGCAATTACAGACATCCGGGTTGAGGATATCAGCAGCACTCTTTTCAAAAACTTCGCGGAATTCCGCTTTTGTGTAGAGCTCTTCGCCGGTGACAACTGGCAAGTTAATCGCGCCCCGGACTTCAGCTAGCGCATCCAAATTTCGTGCAGAGACAGGTTCCTCGTACCAGAAAGGTTCAAATTCTTCCATCATTTGGGCGAGACGGATTGCGTGTATTGGTGCAAGACGGCGATGAATTTCGACCAGTAGGTCAATATCGGGACCAACGGCTTCGCGCACCGCTCGTACACATGCGACAGCCTCACGTTCCTCGTCACGACTGATGTGAGTCCGCCACGGATTGGGAAGCGGATCAAACTTCATTGCAGTGAATCCCTGTTCAACCAATTGCACAGCACGTTCAGCGCGCTCCTCAATCGTATTACCGCCCCAACCGTTAGCGTAAACACGAATCTTTTCCCGACATGCGCCCCCCAATAGGTTATAGACAGGGGTATTTAATGCCTTCCCTGCGATGTCCCATAAGGCATGTTCAATCCCGCTGATTGCGCAGTAGAACTCCATGGATCCCCGTTTGCCGGCAAAATCGTGATATGCCATGAAGGTAAAGTGTTTAATATTGAAAGGGTCCCGTCCAACTAGGTAACGTGCGAGTTGATGCACATGAATTTCGATGGTGCGGTCACGATCGGCTTGCGTGTAGCATTCGCCCCATCCATGGATCCCCTCATCTGTTTCCACCTTGACGAACAACCAGTTTTTTCCGCCGCCGGGGTGAACGAGGAATGTTTGAATGTCTGTGATTTTCATTTTTTTCTCCTTATCATAAACTAACGTTGAGGTGAGCGACAACCTCCCGATCTAGTCTCGTGTTGACATCCGTGAATAGGAAACGGAGAATAGCCTGTGAGCTGTTTCCTGATCAATCGTTTACCTGCACATCATATGGCATCAGCAAAAAGGTACGGTGTTCCATGACCGCTTCTGCAAGCGTAGGCAATTTCCAGCTCATCGGAGGTCGGTTTAACCGCAGTGTGTGAAAAGCTTCCAGCCACTGTTCCCAAGCTCCCTGCCGCGGCAGGCGAACGAGCTGCACCTTCTTTCGCGTTAGTCCTGCTTTTTTTCGAGCAATCGAGAGAGCCAGGTTTAATCCACCAAGTTCGTCAACTAGTCCAATCTCCTGTGCCTGCTTGCCTGTCCAGATTCGTCCCTGGCCGATTGCATTGACCGCGTCTTTTGTCATACCACGACCCTCTGCTACCTTACCGATAAAGTCCTCATAAATCTCTTTAATCTGTGCTTGAATAATCTCGCGCTCTTCTGCAGGATAATCGCCATAGTCTGAGTAAAAATCTGCGTGTTTCCCACGTGTGAGAATTTCTTTGTGCAGTCCAATTTTGTCGTAAAGTCCCTTGAGGCTATATTTACCGGAAACGACACCAATCGAGCCGGTGATAGTGCCCGGTTCGGCCACGATAACGTGCGCAGGTGCAGCGATGTAGTATCCACCAGATCCAGCGACATCACCCATAGAGACGACCAACGGCTTAACGTCTTTTAGCCGCATCAACTCGCGCCAGATCGTGTCGGCAGCGACGACCAATCCTCCGACGCTATCAATGCGTAACACGACTGCCTTGACTGATGAATCTTTACGTACATTCCGGATGGCACGCGTGATGGTGGTGGATCCCATCGTTTTAGTTCCTGTGAGCGGATCCGTAAAACTGTCACCCGTCATCATCATCCCTTCTGCCTCAATAATTGCGATTTTTGGTAGAGGGACCTCCCAATCATGTTCATATTCGATGATCCCCAGATAGTCATGTGCTTTGACTAAACGGCAATCCTTTCCTGTGAGATCATTTGCTATGCTTTTGAGTTCATCGCGATATGCCAGCTGATCGATAATACCGTGCGCTAACGCTTGTTTTGCTGTAAAGGGACCTCGATCAATCAAGTGCTTCACATTATCTTGGGTCCAACTCCGCTTATCCGCAATCGCCTGCGTCAACTGATCGTAGAGATCATCAAGGATTGCGTTTTGTACTTCGCGGTGTGCTTCCGACATCTCTTCCCGCGTGAAGGCGTCCGATGCCGATTTGTACTTGCCGATATGCTCCAAATCTGCCCGGATACCGAGTTTGTCGAGCACCCCTTTGTAGAACGATATCTCTGAGCGCAGCCCGATTAAACGCACTTCGCCGGACGGGTGCAGTACGATCCTATCGCAGACCGATGCTAGCAGATAATTACCTGTTGAACAGCTAGTCATATAGCCGACGACCTTCTTACCGCTTTTCTTAAAATCCAAGATGGTCTCACGAATTTCCTGTAAACGACCGATGCCGTAGCGCCTGCCGCCTATCCTGATCAACGCACCGGCGATTTCTCGATCTCTTTTGGCAACCTTGAGCGTTTTTTCAATCTGACCCATTTGTACATCTAGGAAGGCATTGCGGCGAATGTGTCGAGTTGTATGAAGTGCTTGAGAAAGAGACATATATCCCACGGTTCGTTGATACTCCTGATTTTCGTCGAAACGATTATACATTCCCAACCCAAACTGCCGGAAGTTGATCGCAAAGCGGATGTCAAAACTGGTATCGTCGTTCACGCTGCCGCGCAACGCTATCCAACGCAAGGGGCGCACCTCAACGGCAAGGTTAACATCCACCCCCTTGACCTTTTCGACTTTTCGGGCATCGACTGAAAGGGTTACACGGGACGTGCGGGGGCGAATCGCCACTCCGAAGTCATAGGTTCTCCCCAGTTTTTCCCCATGAAAACGAGGACGGTTCAGGTCTCGGGCAATGATACCGGCTGATAGGTATCGTCGGCGCAACATCAAGCCCAACGACCATGATGTAAGTTTGTCGTAGTTGTCATCATCGGAATTCACCCAACTATAACCGGTTCCCCAATAAAGCGAAGGACCGATACCACTGCCACTAGAGAGGGTATAGCGATTAAAATCAACCCCATCTTCGCCGGTGGCAAACTCCATCCCAAACCCTGCCTTTGCCGCCGAAATGAATAGGGCATCATCAACCCCGAAATCGCTTTCGGAGGTACGCAGATAATGGAGGTTAAACCCTCGCCCTCCAGCACCCAGACCGGCGGGATTAAAAAAAGTAGCGAGTGCGTCGTCGCTAACAGCAACAGAGTTAGAAGGTAGGGGTGTACTAACTTTAGATGAATTCGCGGCAGCGAGTTGGCAGTTAATCAGAACTGAAAAGATCACGGTGACAAACAGGTGTGTTTTATTCAAACCAGTGTTCCTTGTTAAACGAATACGCTTTCGGACTTAATCAGCTTCAGCGAGACACTCCAAACCGGGGCGGTTAGGAAACCGCACTTACTGTTCTCCTGTTTGGTAGGCGCTGTTTCCAACTGCGCCGTTTCACCCCACCCAACGGTGTGTATGCGGTGCGGTTAGAAACCGCACCTACCGGGGCGGCGAAAGTGTCTATTTATTTTTAGAATTCACCATAGTTCAGTGGGGTGCCACAACAGGGCAATCGACTTCGCATATTGACGAAGAATGTGGTTGGTACCCGCGTGTTAGGTGGTTCCATGTGCGAGAAATCCGCCGTCCACCGTCAGACAGGTGCCGTTGACGTAATCTCCCATTGGTGAACAGAGAAAAACCGCTGCCTGCGCTATGTCGTTTGGCACACCGATTCGACGACTCGGAATTGACGCTAGTGCGTCGCCACCAACGCCACCTTGTGCTCGTTCATGTTCTCGCTCCGGGGGCAATTCGCGGCTATCGATCCAACCCGGTGCGATCGCATTTGCTGTTATACCAGTGCCCGCTAGATCGCGCGCAATGCTCATCATTAAGCGAATCACGCCTGCCTTTGCAACACCGTAGGCGGTATCTTCCTCCCAAACGCGTACGGAGTGTATAGATGAGATACTGACAATTCGCCCACCTGATTGTTGATGAATCATCTCTTTTGCTGCGCGTTGGCTACATAGGAAGTATCCCTTCAAACTCACCGCCATCGTTCGATCCCAAACCTCCTCGCTAATCTCAAGGAACGGCATATTTTCTGACCAGTAGGGGTTATTTACCAAAATATCAATACGGTTGTGTTGAGCGAGGAAATCGTCGAACAAGGTGTTCACCGAATCACTGTTACTGATATCGGCAACCGTGAAGGTGCATCTGCGTCCAGTTTCACGGATAAGCCCGAGCGTCCGATCTGCGGATTCGTCGTGTTCAACGTCGTTGAGTCCAATATCGCAACCGTTCTGCGCTAAGGCGAGGGCGATTCCTCGCCCAATTCCGCGTCGCGAACCAGTAATCAGCGCTTTTTTACCTTCTAATAGCATATTGAGTTCTCCCTAGGTTATTCCAGCAGGTTTCGAAGTGATAATGCAGCGATGTTTGACGGTTCTGTTTGAAGTGCGTCTTCAAGCACCGATTTAGCAAGGTCTATTTTACTGAGGTAGTAGTAGCAGGCAGCCCGAAACGTATGGAGATCTGCGACAGACTGATAATCATGTCGAAAGAGGGTTCGATGATCCCCTTGTAATGCGTTGTCAATGGCACGGAGCGCGATTTCAAAATCCGAAGCACTTTCACGCCGGAGAAATAGCGTATTGGCTAACCCAATCCACGCATCCGCGCTAGAGGCATCTGAACGGATGGCAGCCTCAAATGCCCTTTGCGCCTTCGCAAGAACGTCTGGAGTCGCAACGGGTGGATGTGCGATACTGAGGTGTGCCCAGCCCATGCCGTTGTGCGCGTCCGCATGGGTTGCATCTAGTTCAATCACACGCTCAAAATGTAGAAGCGCAGCGGCAAAGTCCCCTCTATCATAGGCTGTCCAGCCGTCCCGCTGTCTCTTCTCCACAACCGCGATATCGATTTCGGGATCATCTGAACAGCCAAAGATCATCATACAGAGGACTATGGTTAGACTGATCCAATGAGTCGCCGGAAGACCGAAAACACAAAACGTGTAAAGTGAAACCGATTTTTTCATTGGTTCCTTCATCGCGGGCACGAATCTCCACTACCTACTTAGGGTTAGAATAGCATTCCACAGATTGAATTGTCAACCGCTTTTGTTGCGATTCGAGGGCAATCGCACGTGAAAGCGATTGAAACTTCTGAGCCGCTGTGAGCCCCTTTGCCTATCCCCTTGACGTGAAACGTGATGCCCCGATAAATCGGGACAGGCTGCAAACGTGAAAAAGGAACCAATCAACTGATGAAACAATCGGGGCAAGCGGTTTACAACCCACCAAATTAACAGATGCGATTGCCCTATTGCGGTTCACCAATAACTCATCGGGGCAATATAGGGTTTTACAAATTTCAGTGACAAACAGAACGAGCTATGCTATCATTGCACAAAGCTTAATTCCTCAACCATTCTGGCTGAGGGAAGCTAACTTGACCTATAGAAACCTAAGTTGCTAGTTGTCCAACTCGCTCGACATATCCAAGCCAGCCTTGTAGGTGTGCAGTGGATTTGTCAATCCACTGCGAGCGGTAATGGGCTTTATTCAGTTCCCATTCTACATTTTCCATAACTAGCAACTTGCGTTATAGAAAGGTACAATCTTAATGATTCGGCGAACAAAAGATGATTGTCAAATTTGGTTGCAACTCCGCTTTATACTCTATTTTACGATTATTGCTTTTCCACTATTTGCTCAAACGTCAACTACCCTTCGTGGTTTTACTCCCGCGCATTCAATTGTACAAAAAAAATATGAAGAAGCGTTCAAGCAGCTTACCTCTTCCGAAATATGTCGGCGGGAATTGCGGTATTTAAGCGAAGAACCTCACCTTGCCGGAACGGAGAATAGTTATAAAATTGCACAATATCTCCATGATAAGTATCAGGAATACGGATTGGACGTACAGATCTACGAATACGAGGTCTATCTACCGTACCCAATCGAAGTTCGTGTCGAGATGATTGCACCGACGCATTATCTCGCGGTTGGAAAAGAGGATAGCTGGGAGTGGGATAAGGATTCCTACGAAACGAATATTGTAGCAGGCTATAATGCTTATTCGCCGGACGGTGATGTGACCGCCGATCTAATTTACGTCAACCGAGGCTTGCCCGACGATTATCGGAAATTAGCAGAGATGGGGATTTCGGTGGAAGGCAAGATCGCTATCGCAAGGTATGGGGGCAGCTATCGAGGGGTCAAGGCGAAGATTGCAGGGGAACAGGGTGCCGTTGGTTTGATTATCTATTCGGATCCGGCAGACGATGGATACATGAAAGGCGACGTTTATCCACGTGGTCCCTGGCGATCTGCCGATGCGATTCAACGAGGGACAGTGAAGTATATTTTTCAGCATGCCGGCGATCCACTGACACCGGGCTGGGCATCGACCAAGGAGGCACATCGTATCCCAATTACAGAGGCGACGGATCTCCCACAGATTCCGGTCGCGCCGTTGGCGTATCGAGATGCAGAACCGTTGCTCAGGGCACTGGCGGGACCAAACGTTCCTAGAGGCTGGCAGGGTGGATTGCCTTTCGCATATCACATTGGGCCGGGACTCACAAAAGTTCACCTTAAAGTTCGCAGTGAACATAAGAATCGCCCAATCTACAATGTGATTGCAAAACTGAAGGGGACAGAAAACCCGGATCAGTGGGTAATCCTCGGCAATCATCATGATGCTTGGGTTTACGGTGCTGCCGATCCGAGTAGTGGTACTGCTAGTCTTTTAGAGGTTGCACGCTGTCTAGGACAGCTCGCAAAGGAGGGACATCGTCCCAAACGTACGATTGTCTTTGCAAGTTGGGATGCGGAGGAGTTCGGCATCGTTGGATCCACCGAGTGGGCGGAAGATTTGAAAGCTGAACTTCAGGAGAAGACGATTGCGTACTTGAATGTCGATATGGCGACAACGGGGACGGAGTTTTATGCGAGTGCCGTTCCCTCACTCAAGCTGCTAGTGAAGGAGGTCGCGCGAACCGTTATGGATCCGCATACTCACCAAACAGTTTATGAGGCGTGGAGGCAACATCAAGATAATCATGTCCCACGGGTTGGCAATCTCGGCAGCGGGTCAGACCACTCCCCCTTTATTGGACATCTGGGTATACCATCCATCAGCATGGGATTTTACGGTCCCTACGGTGTCTATCACGCTATGCAGGACACCTTCTATTGGATGGAGCGTTTTGGCGATCCAACGTTTCGGTATCACGTGGCGATGACACAAATTTGGGGGATTATAGCGTTACGCCTTGCGGATGCAGATATTCTGCCATTCGACTACGCAGCGTACGCTGACGAACTCCTCAGCCATCTAAAAGCACTACAAAACGAAAATAAACATAGCACTATTACAAAGGATAGACCGGAACGTCTCCGGGCATTACTCAGGGAGTGGGCAAGAGTTGCGGAAGATCTTCACCGTACCCTTGCCACTCAACTGCAAAATGAGGAGTGGATCGAAACTACAGCGATAAATCACCGTTTACAGGACTTAGAGCAAATATTAACCTCAGAATCTGGATTGCCATTGCGTCCGTGGTTTAAGCATCTGGCTTATGCACCTGGGCTCAATAGTGGATATGCTGCAACCATTTTTCCGGGAATTCAGGACGCGCTTGAAATGAAGAATGAAGAACAGGCATCAATCGAGGTAGATCGTCTGGCAGATGTGTTTCAACAGATGATTGAGGCACTAAAGCAAATTGCTGATGTAAGCGATAACTTGTGATCTTTAAGCAGGGTCTAATCGTGAAAATGCGCCCTTCTTATAATCGGTGAGCACTTCATTGATTGCACGTTGGGCTATTCCAGCAAGTACAGGGTTGGTAGTCTGATAGTAAGGGAGGGCAATCAACCCGAAAGACAACGCCCAGCCACGACCTCGCGCCCAGGTTGTGTCATCAACCTGTAGCACCGCACGGAATATTGCCCTGTTTTCGGAAGACAGGAACACCCATGCAGCCATCACGTCACATGCTGGATCGCCCACGCCTAGTCCCCCGAAATCGATAACGCCAGTAAGCCTACCCTGTTGGACGAGCAAATTTCCAGCGTGCAGGTCTCCATGTACCCAGACGGGAGCCCCGCTCCACGCTGGGGTTTCAATGGCTGCGTTCCACGCTGTAGTGACTTCGTCAGTATCAATTACATCATGTAAGGCTGCGATTGCGTTGCGAGTCTCCTGATCTCGCACTGCTAGCGGTACGCCGCGGAAAAAATTGTGTTGCCCGGGGGGCGGTCCTCCGGTAGCCTCAATCTGCTGCAGGACAGTAATGAACTGAGCCAAATCAGTCGCCGCTTGGTATGGATCCGCGATAGCCTCGGTGGTCGCGTCTTCACCTTCGAGCCACCGATAGATTGACCAATGCCACGGGTAGCCGTCGCTAGATTTCCCTTTCGCAAGTGGGACCGGAATGTTGAGCGGTAGGAATGGGGCAAGTCTAGGGAGCCATTTCTGCTCCTTATCCACTTGCCCAACAGCGGAAGGGATGCGGGGGAGTCGCACGACCATGTCATCGCCAAGCCGATACAGCGCGTTGCCTGTGCCGGCGGAATGGACAGGCTTAATAGGAAGATTCGCCCACTGCGGAAATTGTGTAATGAGCAACCGAACGACAAGCGATACGTCGGTATCCACTTCGTCGATATGCATTTTGCTAGTAGACATGTGCGGTTAACATAATAGTGTAGGCTGACCTAAAAAGAAAGTGCAAAGCGCGAAAAACGTGATGTGTGAAACGTGATACGTGAAAACCCTCCATTCATTGATGCAGTCAGCAAGGAACACCAATTCTCCGGTCTATGACCGAGAGTTTGAAGGATGTTTCCTACAATTGATGTTGCACGATTTCTTAACATGCGCCATAGTGTAATTGCTTACTACAACACCTTACTTCCCTGCATAAACGTCGCGCAGATCTTTGCACCCGCGGTGTGTGCATAAAATGAGATGGGTCCAACCCATGCTATCTCACAACGCGGGTAGCCACGAGTTTTCATATCCTGGAGACAGCGAAGAAAAAGGACTTTCCCAATTCCCAAGCCACGTAGCCGTTCCTCCACACCTGTGGGTCCGAACCCGCCACGAAACATCGTGACATCGTAGGTAGCGAAACCGCAGATGTTGCCATCTGAATCGAGGGCTATAAATGTTGTCACTGGCGTATTTTTCAGCGAATTGCACGCTTCCGTCGTCCAATTTTGGCTCCAAGTCCCCAACATCCACTCGTAAAACGTCTGGTCTTCTTCGTGTTTCAGGCGCCTAATCTTGAAGCCTTTCTTTGCTAGTTTCGACTCTTCCTGCGCGGTGTCAAAATCGTTTCCTGTAAGGTCTACCTCCATGTTATGGACATATCGCTCGGCAGTGTAACCGTGTGATTGGAGAAAGCAGAATGCTTCGGTATAACGTGGGTCTAAGCCGGGCGTGAAATAGCACGGCGAGCAATTCAGAATGCGTACACGTTCTGCGCCCCCTGATCGAAAGAGCACTTCTATTTCTGCCAACATCATGCTCCCAAGCCCCGATCTACGATGCTCCCGATCCACAGCAAAGAGTTTCAGGCACCCCTCATTGCCGCGCAATACACCAACCATGAAGCCGATTGTTTTTCCGTTATTACGCAGGAGAAACCCGTGGTCGGGCAAATAATCCAGGTCGTCGAAAATCCGCTTGTGCAGAATCCCCGCCTCAAATTGTCCCGAATGAAATTCAAAGTTTCTGTTGCAAAAGGCAGCCAATTCCTCAAGATGCTGTGGTTGAAGTTCGACAAAGTGTGGCATTATCTTTTCCTAGGGTGTGTTGACATTTTGATGCTGCTAATTCGGCAAACGTTGTAATCAGCGGCAATCCACCAGATGTGGTGCAAACTGTATGAAGTTTAATTTTTGGTTCATATCAAAAGAAAGTGCAAAATGCGAAGAGAAACCGAGTTTTTTCTTGAAAACTCGGTTTCTTTGCACTAAATCTTAACATGAGCGTAATTTTTTAATTCGGTAATTTGCTAGCGACACCGGCGCGGTTGCAAATCGCGCCTACCGGGTTGGGCTGAATTCGGTGCGGTTGGGCGACGGAACCTCTATTGTACTTGATAGGGATTCGCGTTTAACCGTTCAAACCAACCTACGGACTGAGTAGTAGATTACGGAAGAAACCGAGTTTTGCCGAAAAAACTCGGTTTCAGCAAACAGGGGCTAAATCTCAGGGAAGATGTTACAGCCATCGGGAGCTGTCCAGAGATTGGGTGCATCTTGCGTGGAAATGTGTGCATTCCGACCAAAATCCTCAAGTATCTGAAAATCATTTTGCGTTGTTTCGAGTGTGCGAAGTACCATTTCACCAGACCAGCCCGCTTTGACTTCGGCAAGCAATTCATCTCGAATCGTCGAATAAGCGGGGGCATCGGCAAGGTCGTTCCATTCACCGGGGTCGGCTTCGAGATTGAACAGTTGGGGCTGATCGTACCCATGATAATAGTTCAGTTTCCAATTTCCACGGCGAATCATCCGAGCAGGGAGATCGTTTTGGAGACCGCCCAACTCTGCAAACGCTGTATTGTGCCAGGTGGAAATCTCTCCATCATTGACCAAAAATTCTTTGAGACTTCGCCCACGCACCCCGAACATCGGTTCGCCTCCTGCAAGGTCAACAAGCGTCGGTCCAATATCAAGTAAGCTGGTCACACCAGAGATTGTCCGACCTTCAGCAATCTGGCCGGGCAATGAAAAGATGAGCGGCACACCGACGGAGTCTTGATAGAAACTGGACTTCCACCACATCCGATGCTCCCCTGCCATTTCACCGTGATCAGAGGTGTAGATAATCAGTGTGTTCTCGCCAAAACGGGTGTCCGCCAGCGTGGATAGCAGCTTTCCAATCTGTTCATCCATGAATGTCACTAGACCGTAGTATGCCGCCCGTGCGATGCGTACCTGCTCATCTGTCAGTTCATCGACTTGGCGGTGTTCCCGCCACGATTTCATGAACGGGTGAAGTGAATCGTGATACCCTTGGGGAAGTTGTGGGACATCAATCTTCTCAAGATATTCGTCGAAAAGCCGTTTCGGTGCGATGAATGGGCAATGTGGGAGTACATATCCAACCGTCATGAAAAAGGGTCGATCCCCCGGATTTTTGTCTAACGACTCAAGAAATTGGCAGCCGACCTGCGTGACATCTTCATCATAGCGGGTGTAGGCAGTACGTCCGGGACCTGCAACCTTGACACCGGCGGCGGTTTGTCCGGCGGTGGAGGTGGGAATATGTCCCAGTTGGGGACTGATGTCTCCGATAATCCGTCGCTCAAAACCGTGTCGTTGGTCGGGACCGTTAAAGTGCATGCGTCCACACAAAACTGTTTCGTATCCAGCGTTGACAAGGTGATGGACGAAAGTGGGTATGTCGGATTGGAGGCGGCAACGATTGGTCCAGACCCGGATATCGGAGCTATGCCGACTCGTCAAGAATGTCATCCGTGAAGGTACGCAGAGGGGATTGCCGCAATGATTGTTGGCAAAACGGACTCCACGCTCCGCCAACTGGTCGAGGGTTGAGGTTCGCACCACTTCGTCTTCGGCGCATCCAAGGAAACGTGGGCTATGCTGATCCGACATAATCAGCAGAATGTTTGGAGGTGTTGTCATGTAAAAACCTCATAGGACTTACGCGCTTCAGTTCTAAGAGCAGATAGGGACGCAGATTTCGCTGATTTCGCTGATAAAAAGACAGGATTTACGCAAATTTAGCACATGGGGGTAGATTTTTGATTTTTAACCCCCTAAATCCCCAACCCCCTAAATCCCCCTTGTCAGGGGGACTTTGGAAAATCAGGGGGACTTATGAACGCACTGCGTAAGTCCCAACCTCAATTTGAAGATGAACCTTCGGGGGTGAGGAGTTTTCATCAAACGGCATCTTCCGTCAACACGAACCGTTCCAGAGCTGCTGCGACGCCGTCTGTATCATTTGAGGCGGTCACGTAGAATCCGTGTTGTTTGAGTGCTTCGTCTGCATTCTCCATGATCACGCCCGTTCCGGCGAATTGCAGCATATCCAGATCGTTATAGTTGTCGCCTATTGCGAGGATTTCTGATGGGGTTATCCCCATCTGCTCGGCAAGATGACGTAACGGCAGATCTTTGCCAACGGTTGCGTGTGAGAGACCGAGAAAAGCGTGTCGTCCGTTATTGATGATTACAAGGATTGGTTTGACCTGTCCATTTAGGCGTGTCTGAAAAATTGCAGCGACCTCATGCGCCTTCTCCGCAGGGACGACGCTGATGACTTCAATCACGTCGCCCGGCAGATCGGTTGCAAGATTATCGACCCATTTCAGATGGGCTTTATTTTCCTCAAGATAGCCACGCTCCCAAGTATCAAGTTTATCGCCGTAGTTCTCAACAAAGATATTCGCTGCATCCTGGGTTCCTTCAAAAACAACCGGGCGAAGTCCAAGGTCCTTTGAGATTTGGACGACCTTTTTTGCAATCGCACAGGGGAGCAATTGGTGGTGGAGCAGCTCACCGTTGAGACGCTTGAGGATCGCACCGTTATGCGCTGCCAGCAGCACTTCTGGGAACTCAAGCTGAAGCACTCTCGGTTTTGCTGTGATGAAACGTCGTCCGGTTGCAACGACGATGGTTGCGCCCGTTTGGGCGACGCGATGTACAACCTCCTTTGTACGCTCTGTAATCCTTCCGTCCGAATCGGCAAGTGTGCCATCAATGTCCAAGGCAATCAGTTTGTATTTTGTCATTATTAATTCGCCTTGTTGAGCAACTCCGCTTGTGCAGCCAATACCGTTTCAGCCGACAGTTCTTCATCCCCCTTGGCGGTGCTACATTTCGTACCAAGGAATATCCGTTGAGAACTTGATGCTAGCACAGCAGCACAAGATATCGCGTCCTCCTCAGTAAAGCCACTCTGGGGATCGAGATGTGAATTGTGGGAGTCCGTGAATCCATCCGCAGAAGGACCTGCCCCGGACAAAATTACGCCCGACAGCGGCACATCCGATTGTAGGATCTGGTGTATCCCCGATAGTGGCACGTCGCCGTTGACGAGCAGGCGTCCCCAGTTCACCATGAGCGCGATGGGATTTCCTGATGCACTTCCACTATTCACAAAAGATAGGATTTGGATAAGGTCGGATAACGTCAATGAAGCCTTCTTGGCTGCGGGAAATGGTATCGGATGGTCAGAGGGAAGCCAGTCCGTTACTTCTACCGATAGCGTGGTATCGGGCAAGATAGTAGATGCTAATTGGTGCAAATCGGTCAAACTCTTATGGAATGCAATAGCGTGTGGGATAGTTTCGCCGGAGCGTCCCCCGGTGTGGACGAAGACGTTTCGGACACCGATGCCAGCCTCGGATAGCGTCATACATTGCTGCAATGATGAACAGGCATCCACCAATGCTGTTTGACGAGACGATTCGTCCAGTGAGGAGAGACCGTACACGGGGTTCTTCTGCCCGGCCGTTGCCCACTGCGCTACAAAGGTTGCCACAATCGAAGCGGACAGTTCGGTGAGTACGTCAACGACTTCCGGCACCACCGGCACACCCGCCAGAATCGGGACTTCAAAGGTGTTGATATTCCACTCTTCCACTGCTTTGCGATACCAATCCGCCTGTTCGGTTGGCGAAAGTGTACCAACGATGGTATAGGCTCCTAGAACTTTTTCGGTAATCATTCTGATGTCCTTTCATCATAAGGATGGATCATGTTAGGAAGGGAAAAAATCGTAACAGACTCCTACGTTTTTGTCAAGCGTTTTCCTTAAATCTGAGGGGCATTTAATCCTCCTATATTATTGTCTGAATCAGGATTTTCAGGATTTAAGGATTGTCAGGATTAGTTGACTCCAATTGACACAGATGAGAATCCGAGACAAGTACCTCATTATTGCCCCGATAGATCCCCGATAAATCGGGACTCCGTTCCGAGAACAGACAGGCGGGATTCATATCTCGACTGTCGAGTTTGGAAAATTGACCTCTGCCTCCTGCCTACTTGAGGATAACCATTCGCCGGGTTTGGGTGTAGGTGTCGGTGTTGAAGGTGTAGAAGTAGACGCCACTGCTGACCGGCTCTCGATTTTGGTTTCGCCCGTCCCAGTAGATAGCCCGCTCGCGGGTGTGGTAGTAGCCGGCCGGTTTGTGTCCGACTTGAATTGTCCTGACGAGGCTGCCAGTCACATCGTAGATTTTGACAGTGACTGTAGACCCTTCCGATAACTGATACGGTATCCATGTCTCTGGGTTGAAAGGGTTGGGATAGTTGGAGAGGAGTTTGGTCTCTTGGACGTTGGGGTCTGCGATGGATAGGTAGTGGCGGAGCAGTTCGATGGCGATTTGAACGCCGTGTGATTTGTTGGGGATAGCCTCTAACTCGGTCAAGGCACGTTGTACGGCGATGACCTCTTTGGCGGTGGAGGGGATAGATTCGATGAGAGCTAACTGCGAAGGCGCGGCGGCATTCTGACTCAGATGCTTTGCGACGAGAGTGAGGTCGAGTATATTGACCACCCCATCGCCATTGAGGTCCGGGTCGGATTTGCCGAAGCCGTTGGCGACCTGCACCAGATCTAAGATGTTGATCTTCCCATCGCCGTTGACATCGGCAGGATTTCGGGCTTTGAGGTAGATTTCACCGTCGAGGTCGGGGAGCCGGTGGGTGATGCCTGATTTGCTACTGGAGAAGCCAGTCGTGTATTGGGGAAGGGAAACGGTTTGGGCGTTACCGCTTCGGTTATAAACCGCCCAGCCGTTTGTGAACTCGCGGATAAAGAGTCCCTCGATATTTTGGTGGTGTTGGGCTTTAGGAGCGATAGGTTGACCGAGGTCCGCATCCCAGAAGTCGTACCAGATGTGTTCATGACCGGGACCCCATGGGTAGGGACACTCAGGACAGGTCTCTACCGCGCCCCAGCCGGTATTATACATGACATAGCCATCGGAATGGGTGAGGCTTAAGGTCGTGATAACCCGCATCCAGCGTCGGTTTTCGGGGCTATCGGGCGGTTCGGCTGGGATACCCCAGCCTTCGAGACAGTTAATCTGTGGGGAACGGAGGTTTTCTTCTAACCAGGAGAGGGTGTTTTCAATTCTCCTGAGTCCGTTGTAGCTGTATCCGCCGGGCATACCCGACAGGTACTGGTTATCGCTACCTATCTCCATGAAGGAGCCGTTGACATACTCGGTATAGCGTGTGATTTTTTCTCTGCCGGCATTGATGAGTATAAGAAAATCGTCGCGCACCTGTTCACGCACCGCTTTGAAAATGTTAGTGAATGCTTGGATAATTTCTTCTTTGGGAACACCGTAAATACGATGTCCCCATGCACCATGATCCGCAAATTGGTCTAGCATAATGCCATCGTAGTAACCACAGTCCGCGGCGGCAACAAAACGTTTTACAAGCAGGTCTTGGACTTCGGGGCGTAAGAAATTGATATTGGGACTGCCGGTGCCTCGTCTGATAAGTTCTCCGTTTTCATCTCGCAGAAAGTAGTCAGAACCGGGAGGATATGCTTCATCTGTAAAATGAGAGTGTGTGTTAATGTACAACAAAGAAAGCAAATTAGGATTTAGGTCGTTTCGGCGTTGATGTCTCTCGCTATCGTCAAGATTAAACGCTAACGAGGTGGTGATTCCCTCAAAGGGTTCTGTTGCGGTTAGATTCCAGCGCCCGAAATCTCCTCCAAAATCCAAATCATGAAGGGCTGCGCGTTGGTTGGTTGTCAAGTGGTCTAATTCAAGAGTTGAACCAGCGGCATTCCAAGCGAAGATTGAAGGGAAGCTCCGACGCGCCATCCGCTCTCTGACCGGTGGTGCGATTGGCGGGAAGTCACAGACTTCATCATAGTAAAATTCTATCAGGTTTAACCCTTGTAGCGGTGTGAAATCGGTGGTAAGATTGTGAACGAGAGTGAGTTTCTCAAGATTAACAAGATTGGCAAGCGGGGTGACGTCTTGTATTCGGTTCAAACCAAGATCTAATAGCCATAATTTGGTCAATCCTGCCAACGGTTCAACGCTTTCTATGTCGTTGCAACACAAGTATAAGTAGACAAGGTTGGTAGCATATTCGAGACCGGTGAGGTCGGTAATATTCTTTCCTCGCCCGTCCAACCATTTGAGCTGTAGCATGTGATGCTGTGTGATAGGTGCCTCTGGTAGGATTGTCGGGTGTTCCCAATTCAGTTGGTCCCTGATAGCCCCCTCAAGGTTTGGGTCGGGGATGTCCACCACCCCGTCGGGATTCAAAGCAACTTGGGCGAAGGCGGTGGCGTTTATGAGAAGGGTTGCCGCGACTAAGAAGACGAGAGGACGTGAAACGTGAAACGTGAAACGCGAGAGGCGTGGGAATTTCATGGTGGCTCCTTTATTTGATGCATTAGTTCATTGGTACATTGATTTATTGTATTAGATGGTAGAGGGAAGGTTGTATTACTGGTTGAAGGCTTGGGCGATGAGGGTGAGATCGAGGATGTTGACGATTCCATCGCCATTGAGGTCAGGGTGGGATTTTCCGAAGTTGTTGGCGACCTGCACCAGATCTAAGATGTTGATCTTCTCATCGCCGTTGACATCGGCAGGATTTTTGGCTTTGAGGTAGATTTCACCGTCGAGGTCGGGGAGCCGGTGGGTGATGCCTGATTTACTACTGGAGAAGCCAGTCGTGTATTGGGGAAGGGAAACGGTTTGGGCGTTACCGCTTCGGTTGTAGACAGCCCAGCCGTTGGTGAATTCACGGGTGAACAAGCCCTCGATGTTTTGGTGGTGTTGGGCTTTAGTCCCGACAGGCTGACCGAGGTTGGCGTCCCAGAAATCGTACCAGATGTGTTCATGTTTACCGCCCGAGCCGATATTATACATGACATAGCCATCGGAATGGGTGAGACTCAAGGTGGTAATGACGCGCATATTGCGCTGATTTTCTGGGCTATCTGGCGGCTCGGTTTGGATACCCCAGCCTTCGAGACAGTTAATCTGTGGTTCTCTAAGGTTTTGTTCTAACCAAGTGAGAGTGCGTTCGAGCTCTTTGAGCCCTTCGTGGTGGTATCCGCCGGCATAGTCCTTGCCAGTCTCCATGAAGGAGCCGTTGAAATAGTCCTTAAAGAATGTGGGTCTGGATCTATTGGTATTGACGAGTATAAGAAAGTCGTCGCGCACTTGTGAACGGGCGGCGTGAAAAATATTAAGGTAGGCTTGGATAATCTCTTCGTGGGTAGCGGGAAAATGCTCTCGTCCTGAAAATCCGGTGCCGTTATATCTAAATCCATCAATCATTATGCCATCATACAGTCCGCACTGTGCAACGGCAACAATACGTTTAACAATCAGGTCTTGGACTTCGGGCTTTAAGAAATTGATTAAGGGAATTCCAGGCATTCGTCTGAGAATTTCGCCGTTTTCATCTCTCAACCAGAAGTCAGAACCGGGAGGATATGCTTCATCTATAAAATGGGCGTGGAGACGAATCTCGATCAGAGAGACTATATTGGGATTTAGGTCAAGCTGCCGTTGGTGGCTTGTACGTCCACGGGGGACATTACCTCCTATCGAGGTGGCAATCCCCACAGCGGGCTCTGCTGGGGTTTCATACCAACCCATGAACCCACCACCAAAATTGAGGTCATGAAGGGCAGCACGTTCGTCTTTTGTCAGATGGTCGAATCCAAGCACTTCAATACGGCCGCGCCAAGCGAAAATCGAGGGAAAGGTACGACTTTCTATCCGCTCTCTGACTGGAGGCAGGGTAGGGGGTATATCGCAGGGTTCATCATACAGGAACTCAATGCTGATGTTTAGCCCTTGAAGGGGCGTGATGTCGGTGATAAGGTTTCCATGGATATAGAGTCTCTCAAGGTTTATCAGGTTTGCAAGCGGGGTGACGTCCTGTATTCGGTTAAGATACAGATCTAAGTGCACCAATTTGGTCAACCCTGCCAACGGTTCAAGGTTTTCGATATCGTTCTCCACCAAGTATAAGTGATCAAGGTTGGTAGCATATTCGAGCCCGGTGAGGTCGGTTATATTCCTTCCGCTACCGTTCAACCAGCCGAGTTTTAGCATATCCTGCTGTGTGATAGGTTCATCTGGTGGGACTGCAAGGAATTCCAGGTTAAGTTGGTCCCTGATAGCCCCCTCAAGGTTTGGGTCGGGGATGTCCACCACTTGGGCAGAGGCTTGGGGGATGAAAAGGGTTGCCACGACGGAAAGGATAAGAAGACGAGAAGACGGGAAAACGGGAAAACGAGAGAACGAGAATTTCATAGTAACTCCTTTATCTGGCATATTAACTGGTTGTATCAAACCATAGGTAGAAAATAGCAACATCGGATTTCAACGAATACACATAACAAAGCCGTATCTAGTTGTTCACCCCTAAAAACTTAGAAGGTTTCACGAATCAGTCAATATTGTAACGTAACGGTTTCTGGTCGTTCACCCGTTCCACGTGTAACCATTTTCCACGCTCCACCGCCTCGACCGCTATATCATATGCCGTGTGCGATAACTTCCATGCTGTCTTGCCCAATAAACGCTAATGGCAAATGGCAAGGTCTGTCGTACCACGTATAAAACATGTGAGCAACATTGTATATAGTTCCCATTTTAGAATTACTTAGACACTCCCAATGCACACCAATCCCTGAACTCCCCAACCCCCTAAATCCCCCTTGTCAGGGGGACTTTGGAAACTTTGCGAAGATCGGGGTATTGGTAAATGTCTACTTAGTTCTCTAATTCACCATAGTTCCCCTGTAGGTTGAAGACTCTAATGATGGGTAGAGTCTTACCCATCCCGACACCTTACGGTAGGAGCGGCTTCTCAATCACGACTAATCGCATAGAACCGATATAAAGTTGAAAACCGTATAACCCTATCCACATCTGGCTTGACAACACAACATGTTTTTGTTAAGATAATTTCACGTGAAATAGGGTATTCTCGACAAATATGGTGCTACCGAATGGACGTGTTATATAACTTCCTTTTCGGGACGTGGCAGGTTCGCCCAATTTTCGGCTGCATCTACGCCACAACAGAGGATGCTGCCCTGATTCCACCCTTCGTGAGCGATTACATCCGTTGAAGCGTAGCGCATCGTCAGTCCGCAACGGCGACGATCGGAGCCGTTGCGCGGTGAACCGTGCAGTAGCAGGTCGGAATGCAGGGAAATTTCACCAGCCTTCAATTCGACATGAACGGGTTCAGCGCGAATTTCTGTGGCTTCGGCGGTTCGGTATAGTACGTTATCTTCGGTGGGGTCACTAGCGTGGTGTTTTAACTCGCCACGGCGATGGGATCCGGGGATAAATTGCATACAGGCGTTTTCGATATCCGCATCGTCGATGGCAAGCCATACGGTGACAGTCTTTGAAGGGGTTAGGGGCCAGTAATGTGCATCTTGATGCCACGAGACCGTTTTTCCATCGCCGGGCATCTTGCAGAAATAGTGCGTTCCCCAGCAGACAAAGTTTGGTCCGAGCAGATCCTGAACATATTCTAAGATGATTGGATTCACCACGAGATCATAGAGACCTTGGCAGTGTTTATGATAGCCGTTGATTGAATAGCTGTTTTTGTCGGATTCGAGACTCGCGAGTAACTTATCAAGATAACCCCGGTTTGCAGCCGTTTCCTCGTCATTGAAGATGCGAAATCCTTTCAGGTAGCCGTTCTGATTGTACGCTTCGATCTGTTCTTGGGAAAGCTGACGCGGTTGCTCGCATTTGGAGGAATAGAATCTCAAATCTCGCTTGAGATGGGGCCATGTGCGGTCATTTGCCATAATTTGTATAACCTCTTTTTTTTCGGTAGAGATCTTTTTATTAGGAGTTACGCACTTCAGTTCTAAGAGCAGATAGGGACGCAGATTTCGCTGATTTTCACAAATAAAAAGAGCAAACAGGATAGAAACTCATGTTAAAAAAAAGTGCAAAGTCCAATAAGCGGGGCAAGATGCCCCGCCTGTAGTTGGCTGCGTAAGTCCTATTTATTTTAACCCAAGTTGCTAGTTGATAAACCAAGCACTATAAACCGAGTTTTTTCTTCAAAACTCGGTTTCTCTCTGACTCTAACAACTTGGGTTATGTCATAAAATAGTAGTTGTAGTGCAAATATTGCTAATCGTGGCGCAGATTGCCCAATCTGCGATCCATTCCCCGCTACAAAATCAACGAAACTTGTGCGTCAGGCGTACAAACTTTATGTGACAACTCAACCTAGGAGCTGACTAGCAACTTAGGTTAATATAACGCAAGTTGCTAGTTGAATATCCATGGAATTTCCGTTAGAGTGTTTGTTAGGCAAAACAAAACTCTTAAAACAGGAGAATCCCATGGACTTAGTAATCGTAGCATTTTATACACTTTGTGACGATCTGTTAATTGAACACGGCTATCAAGACGACCCAAGAGCCAAAATGTCTGCCGCAGAAGTAATGACCACTGCCTTAGTCGCAGCAGAACTGTTCGGTGGCAATCAACAGATGGCACGACAGCTACTCAAGGAGCAGGGATATATTCCCAATATGCTCAGTAAAACACGATTCAATCGAAGACTTCATCAAATTGCACCGATGTTTCAGACACTTTTTGAATCACTTGCCACAGACTGTAAAGCCCAAAACCCAGACCAACTCTATGTCATCGACTCGTATCCCGTCCCAGCGTGTGACCCCATTCGTATCTCTAATGCAAAACTTTATCAAGGGGAAGTCTGGCGTGGGGTGATAACCAGCAAACGGAGATACTTCTATGGACTCAAACTGCATCTGATGGTCACTGAAAGCGGTGTACCGGTTGAGTTTTTCTTAACACCGGGCAGTTTTGGTGATGTTTTAGGGTTGCGGTGTTATCCGTTTGATTTACCTCAAGGGGCAACCGTTTATGCTGATAGAGCTTACTGCAATTATGGGATTGAAGATGCCTTAGCTGAAGCGGGTATCATGCTCAAACCGTTGCGCAAAAAAAACAGCAAGCGGCAATATCAAGGGGACGAAGTTTACATACACCATCACCACAGGAAGCGGATAGAGGTGACAAACAGTTTAATCACCCAACGGCTACCCCGCTCTATTCATGCGGTCACTGCCGCTGGATTCGAGATAAAGGTCGTTTTGTTTCTCATCACTACTATGATTACGCTCATCACCAAATAATACACTAGCAACTTGCGTTATTTTAACACCGTGCCACAGTATACACGATGCAGAACTAAATCGGAAGTGTGTTTTTGAAAAGGCATAATGACTATTCAAGAATTTCAAAATCTTATCGAACGAATCTACTATGATCGAGATGCGGAACGCGGTGTGGAGGGCACATTTGTTTGGTTCACTGAGGAGGTTGGTGAGCTTGCCAAAGAGATTCGGCGTGAAAAACGAGATATAGAACGACTCCGCGCTGAGTTTGCGGATGTATTTGCGTGGATGTCAACACTCGCTAGTTTGCTTGGTGTCGATTTGACTGAAGCTGCAAAAATTTATGCTGATGGCTGTCCCAAGTGTGAATCTACGCCCTGCAGCTGTTAAATGAGGGTTGTACATAGGTAGATATCTTGGTCATAATCGCATAATTTGAGCAGATTAATCCTATTAGCTGTGTATATACATTGCGCTCCTCATGAAGATTAAAAAA
Source organism: Candidatus Poribacteria bacterium (assembly GCA_965208425.1). Classification (GTDB taxonomy): domain Bacteria; phylum Poribacteria; class WGA-4E; order WGA-4E; family PCPOR2b; genus PCPOR2b. Next base: position 4,036,141 of record OZ242335.1, read on the forward strand.
TTAATAGGGTAATTTGCTATTGACATCAGCGCGGTTGAAAACCGCGCCTACCGTATGTTTCGAGGTGTTTCGAGCAAAATCACGATGACCGATTTAAATACTTAAACTTCATCTGGAGCGCGGGCATTGGCTGTATCGGCATTCTATAGACATATCGCTCCTCTCCGATAAATCGGGATTCAGAGCAACTTGTGGTTGCCCTGATTTGTGGTTACTATTGCCTTTGGGCAGGCACAAGTTTCTTAATCCCGATTCCATCGGGGACCTGCTCCTACGGTTGCACGATTTCTTAACATGAGTGTTTGACGAATCTTTCAAGGAGGCCAACATGGATCTAGCTCCGTTAATTGAGGGACAGGAAAGTGTCTTAACCGATACACAGAAACAGCAGTGGAAGGAAGATGGCTATCTCGTTCTGAAAGGCATCCTATCTTCGGAGGAGGTTGAGAACCTGACAGCCGTCGTTGATCAGATGTATGCGGATCATCTCGAACAACCCGATGTGAAACCTGACGCGGGATTAGATCGGCGAAATGTGATGGAAGATCACGACATCTTTGTTGGTCTGATGGATCATCCCGTGACATTTCCGATCGTACTTGAGTTGATGAGTCCTTACATACATCTGAGTATGTCGGAGGTCATTGTCCGACCGACAGATCCTGAGGGGAAGGGACTTTTGCACACAGATGGCGGTCAGGCGATGCGCCAGATACGGGTAAGTGAAAGTAGTCTGCCGTTCCAAATTAAATTCCAATATTTCCTGACCGACCTGCCTGAACCGGATATGGGTAACTTTACGGTCGTCCCCGGCAGCCACAACCGGCTCTTTCCAGATGGCGGATTCGAGGATGGACCATATATCCCCGAGGCGTTGCCGCTATGTGTGGAGGCTGGCGACATGGCGATTTTTCCTCATGCGATGTGGCACGGCTTTGTTGCAAATAGGTCGGATAAACCACGTAAATCGCTGATTTATTGTTATGTCCATCAATGTATGCGGGCGTTCGATTTTGAAAGGGCGTCGCCGGAATTGCTGGAGCGATGTACCCCTCGACAGCGGCGTTTGGTTGGGGATATCGGCGGGTGGAAGGCTGGTTCTTACTTCTATTCACCACCGGATCAGGTGGAAGTCATGCTCGGAAATGAAACGTGATGCGTGAAACGTGAAAATCATTAGTACATTGGTTCATTAATGAACTAGTGAACTATAGTGGACCTTAGCATTAATGAGACACTCCAAACCGGTGCGGTTAGGAAACCGCACCTACCGGTCTACCGTTTGGTAGGTGCTGTTTCTAACTGCGCCTATGCGGTGCGGTTGGAAACCGCACCTACCGGGGAGCTAAGAGAAACCGAGTTTTCAAGAAAAAACTCGGTTTCTGTTGCGGGATTTTTTAGCATGAATCTATTTCGATTTGGTGGGATTAGTCGATATCTGTATTTGGTAGGATGGTAGCTTTGACGCAACGCATTGTCATCGCGCTTTCTACAGCTTCCGCCACACCTACCTCAGTAAAGGGGAACTCCACTTGCATCCGATGCCACGGATAGCGATCACGCGCCCGATCGAGCATATCAATTCCCGCAGGGAGGTCGTTAGCGGTAATCCCCCAACTTCCCACTAATTTTATGTCCTTGATACAGATACGGTGCCAGTTCGTTTCGATGGAACCCGCATCGGTGAATTGTCCCATCTCCACATAGGTTCCTCCGTCCCGAAGCATTTCGATCCCCTCTGGACCCGCCGAGGGGTGACCGCTGCAATCGATTACAAGGTCTGCACCAAAGCCGCCGACAATCTCGCGTACAGCGTCAATCCGCGATTCTGCTGTCTTATGCTCATCGATAGACACCGTAGCCTCCGCACCAAACTCCCGGCAGAGTGCGAGGCGCGGATTTTCAGGTGCACCCACCATAATCACACGCCCTGCACCCATCTCCTTGGCAGCAGTAATCATTAGCACACCAATCGGACCGGAGCCTTGAATGACGACGGTATCGCCGAATCGGAAGCCGTTGATCGACGCAGCACGGTTGAGAGCGCGGATGCAACAGGCTAAAGGCTCCGTCAAAGCCCCCAACATCAACGACATGTCGTCCGGCAAGCGGTAGATTTTCGTGGCGGGCAACATCTCTAAGTCAACATAGACCATCTCCGCCCAACCGCCCCAGAGATGCGGTGGCTTGTCAAAGGGTAGATAGCGACCATAATAGGTCGGGTTGAGGCAGCGGTTGGCGTGCTCCGGGTAGTGGGCGCAATAATAACATTCCCCGCAAGGCATCAGCGGCGGCAACATGACCTTGCTGCCAACTTCCAATGGGTTGCCCATAAAATCTACTTCCAAGGCGTGTCCCTTTTCAACAATAACCCCAGCTAGTTCATGCCCAAGCGTAAAGGGCCAAGGGAGGGGTTTGGGCCAATGCCCCTTGAGGATATGTAGGTCGGTGCCACATACCCCACAGGCACCGACTTGGATCAGTGCTGCTTTGTCGGGAACATCTGGTCGGGGCACGGTCTGGATCTGAGGTGCAGCCCCGGGGCCATCGAAGGTTGCCACACGTACTGTTTGCATACGAGACTCCGGTTTCATGAGATGTTAATGTTATCAGTTCTTCACGCGAGTTATGATTTCGATGGACAATCACCACGGTGTACAGTACAATTTAGAATTAACAAATCGGAATGCGGGGTGAATTGTAATGCTTCTGACGATAGAAGGTGCCTATCGGGATGGAGAAATTGAACTAGCAGAAATCCCTGAGAACGTTGAACAGGCTGATGTACTTGTTATCTTCCTAAAAACAAAAAAGAATGTTGGCACTCCTCCATCTTCGGTCGGTTCTCCGAAACCTCGAATAATGACTTTCGGTCAGTTTGCCGGGGAGACGAAGACCAACGAAGACGACTTTCGTCTGGCTGAGTGGCGAGGCGAACCGGAGTTTGAAGATGCCGAGTAAATATGTTGTGGATACACACGCAATGGTCTGGTTTAACGCAGGTGATCCCCGCCTTGGACCAAATGCCAAGCGGATCTTATCCAACCCAGACAGCGAATTAATCCTTCCCATCACAGCTCTCGCCGAAGTATGTTGGATTATCGAACACGGTAGAACGAACATTCCGAGTGTCACCGATTTCCTCTTAACGATCGACCTTGATCCCCGTGTGACTGTCACTCCGCTTGATCGTACCATCCTTGATAAAACTCTAACACTAACTGACATCAATGAAATACACGACCGACAAATCACTGCAACTGATTTAGTTCTGATTGACCGTGGAGAAAGCGTTGCTCTAATTACCCGTGACGAAAATATCCGCGAAACGAATCTTGTACCTATAGTCTGGTAACTTGTCCCGTATGGAGGCTGCCCCATAGGCATCATATAGAACAAGGGCTAACTTCATTTTCTGTTCACCGGGGAATGATGGGCAGAACAATGTGTGAGGGACGGTTGCGGTCAAGGTATACTGTATTCTGTGCCACAACGGTATGTGTATGTCGTCCCATCGGCTCGCCGGTGTTTGGGTTGATATCGAATCGTGGGAAGTTGCTGCTCGATATATCGACCCGAATCCGGTGTCCTGCCTTAAAGAGATTGCAGGTCGGTGGTAAGGCGATTTGGACCTGAGAGACCTCGCCCGGTTCCATCAATTTTGCCTTCTCCCAACCCTCCCGGTAACGGGTACGGATAATAGAATCCACGAGGTTCATGTGGTAGCCGGCGGGACAATCTTCGTTTGGCGGATAGACATCAATTAGCTTTGCAGTGAAGTCAGTATCCACTGCCGAAGACGAAATCCACAATCTCACCTCTATCGCTCCCGTCACCTCAATGTCTTCATCTAGCGGGGGCGTCTGAAATACAAGGACATCAGGTCGGGCCGATAGGGAGAGATACGGCGGTTTCGCTCCCACGATGCCGGGCTCCTCCTGCTGGTGTGCCGCACCGTCCATAACAATGCTTCGCATCCGCGCTCTGGGCGACGTAAACTGCGGTGCCATCCCCTCTCCCAACGCTACCTGTTCATAAAATCCTGTGACGTTTGCGGCGATAGTTGGCACCGGATTGTCTGGATCGTGTAGGAAGCGAGCAGGCGAATCGGTCTCTGCCGGTATTTCCGGCTTCAATCCTCCACCCGTGTGGAAGTAGTAGGTAGTATATTTCGTTCGGGCGAGGGGCCACTCCTTTTCTGATCGCCACACACCACCGTGATTCATACGCCCTTCGCCGTTGCGTCTGCCGTCGCCTCCACCCATGACAAAGATTCGTACAGGTGGGTCCTCCTCTAGTCCATTTGGGATGTCTTTCAGCCACCGATCGAACCAGCGGAGACGCTCCTTATTGTATACTGCGTCGCCCCATGCGGCATCGGGGCCGAAGTCCACATCACCCACGTGTGAGGGACCCGTTCCACGCATGGCACCGTGATTCCAAGGTCCCATCACCAACCGCTGAGTTGTTTTGTTCTGAATGGACATCGTCGTAAAGTAATTTGTCGTGGCGACCGAGAAGGGATCGTACCAACCACCGCTAAAGACCGAAGGGGCGTCAATGTGCTGATTGAAGTAACGTTCCTGATCGCAGCAATCTTGCTGCCAAAATTCATCATATTCACCACGATAGTAGTAGTTGAAAAGGGTCTGCTCAAGGTTGGGAACCACAGCCAGAGGCGTGTGTCCCGGTTTGAACGGGGTTGAATAGACTAGCTCGCGCATCCGCTCCATCGCTTGTGAAATTGAGTTCTTCGCTACAGGGTTGTCGTGAATCTCCTGTGAATCGTGGGCGTGGAGAAACAGGGCACCGAACATGTGGAGCGCCATCGCCCCACCTTCACGCGCTTCGTGTGCGTAAATGTTGGTGGGTCCCACATCCTGCCACATCGCTGTCAGGTGCGGTGGCTGGTAGAGTGCCATCACACTCTGGACAATCGCACCGTGTGAGCTGCCTACCGTCCCAACGCGCCCATTCGACCACGGTTGGGCGGCGATCCATTCCACGGTATCGTAGCCATCGTGTCCTTCAGTGGGATTGGCTGTGTGGAAGTATTGTCCGGTGCCTTCGGAACGTTGGCGACCACGCAAGTCTTGGAGGACGGTTACGTATCCGTGCTGGGTAAAGAACTCAGCCACAGGCTCCACCCACATCTGTGGACTGTTCTTGTCGTAGGATGTACGTCCTAGGATGGTGGGAAAGGTGCCCGATACTAACTCCCCATCGAGCGTGGGTCGATAGATGTCGGTCGCAAGTCGAACGCCGTCACGCATTGATACCATCACGTCCTTAAATATGGCAATTCCGTATTTCGGTTCTGATCTCTGCATAGCTACTACAATCCTTGCAAAAACGGATTCTCACGTTTTTCTCTCCCGATCGTGGTACGCGGACCGTGCCCGGGACATACGATTGTATCGTCGTCGAGCTCCCATAGCTTTTCCCGTATGGAATCTATCAACTGTTCATAATCTCCGTCCCACAAATCCGTACGCCCAATACTGTCTTGGAAAAGCGTATCACCCGCGAGAAGAATTCCCTCTCCTTCGAGATTCAAACAGACACCGCCGGGGCTATGACCGGGGGTTTCAATCACAGACAATGTATACTTTCCCCACTCAATTCTTTCCCCCTCACAAATGTACCTGTCCACAGTTGGTGGTTCGGGTACTGCGAGTCCAAACATAGTGCCTTGTAGTCCCAAGTTATCCAAAAGGATCTGGTCTCCTTCGTGAATAAGTACCGGCGCTCCCGTCTCTTGCTGGAGCACAGCCGTGGCAGACACATGATCTAAATGTCCGTGCGTATGTATTAGGTATTTAGTCGTCAATTTGTGCGCTTCTAGTATTTTAAGGATGCCGGCTGCGTCTCCCGGATCAACCACGACAGCTGCTCGTGTTTCACTGCAACCGAGAATCCAGCAATTTGACTCAAAAGGCGGAATAACAAGACATTCCAATATTAATTTCATAAGCTCACCCCGAAGGATTTTACCATATCAGTTTCTACCTGTCTATAGCTATATCAACCTAAGCTAGGGCTCAGTCAGATAGGTTTTGCAATTATAGGACTTACGCATTCCAGATTGTAGTTGCCCGATTCATCGGGCGTATCGGGGCAGGGATGCCCCTCCCACACACCCCTCAGTGCCAGCTAAAGGGGGAGAAACGGCTTTGACCGTTCGGCTGGGCAAGTCCTGATATGTTATTGTTTGCTTTCAATCAATATACACAACCATAATTTGCCTAACAGAGCACTAGGGCTATTCAGTTTTCGGCTTTTTAACCATTTTGTTTGAAAAGCCGCAATCGGGGAATCGCCTCCACAGTGAGATCTCGGGATTCGGAGATCCCTCCTACGGTAAAACTATAGTGAATGATAAAAATAAAGGGACACTTTCGCCTCCCGGTAGGTGCGGTTTTCAACCGCACCGCATCGGCGCAGTTGGAAACAGCACCTACCAAACACAGGGCGCGAAAGTGTCTATTTATTTTTATCATTCACCATAAATGACCCTACAACCTAAGCGGACTCCTATTTTTAGTATAGTTTAGAGAAACGGAAGGTGAGAGCGGTAGGGAAGGAAGCATGGAAGGGGTATAGCTTGTGTAAAGATGTACCTGTCAGTCAAATTTCTAAACTTGAGAAAGAGAGAGCTGTCTCTATCGGGAGACAACTCCCTCCCTTGTTGGCGTACTAGAATTGCCAGTTGCTAACCAATAGGTGCATCGCCCAACCCGAAATTAACGGGATTGTTATATTATCATCTACTCCAATAGGTAAGAGTTCGATCAACGTTGCAGCGAGTGCTCCAGTGATTGCAACAACCGGGTGAAGCCCGATCAGCAGCGCAATCCCGGTACATACGGTGAAACAGGCGAGGCTGCCCTCAAGACTTTTTCGGGAAAAGAGTTTAATCCGCCCCCACTGCTTCCCAATTAGCGCTGCAAATAGGTCGCCTAAAGTCAGAAAGCAGAGGCAAACGATTGCGAGCGTTTTATCGAAGAAAAGTATGCAGAGAAAGGATCCGATAAGGTAGTATGTGGCACCGGTGAGCCCACCTTTCCGCTCTTGGGAACGCAGCATCGGGGAAAAGATTCGCATGAATATACCCCGAAAAGCTGGGAGAAGTACTTTGAATAGTTCAACTCCAAGAGCGATAGCTAGAAGGGCACCGACAACTGCAAGGGCTGTGTGCCGCGTAGTGAAGACGTATAGGATAGGGAAAACCAATCCCAAAAGATGGATGCTCTTGCGCCTTAACTCTCGTGCCATGATGTTGTCGCCTACTTTCCACATTATATTGTTAGACGATCATGGCAGAGGCAAGAACTGTACCAACCGGAGAAGGGGGCGGAAGGCTCAAAACACAAGGGTAGACTACAACACCTAACCAGTATTTTGGTGATTTACTACGCAGATTTTACGAACGTGTGCAAATTTTGCACACATTACGCCGCTTCAAGCACGTTTTCCGGGAGATTCTCTAACCGTCCCATCCAGTATCCCACATCAAAATTATCATCCCCAATTAAGAATCGCCAGAGCTTAATGCGGTTGACAATCTCAAGACGAACGTCATTGCCGTACCATTTGTGATTCTTGTTGAGGATGCCCGGAATTGATGGATCATCAATATCGTCGGTATTCCAGAGACACAGCTGACGCACCGTTGGATTCAGCCTCAATTTGAACATATATCGCATGCGGTCGGTCTGATTGGGTTGGGCGCAGTGCCAAATACCGTGATGGACCACGAAGATCGTACCGGCTTTGCACACAATCGGCAGCTGCTCTAAGAAGTTGTGATATCGAGCGACATCCGATTCACAGACACGGCGATAGTGGCTACCCGGTAGAATCATTGTACCGCCCATCTCACGCGGTGTATCGTGTGCAAAATAGAAGAACTGAATGTCGAAGTGCATGCGGGTGTCGATAATCGCATCTGCATGCCAGTGTTGACCTCTGTCGTTAGAGGCTTTGACAGTGTGGACAGCGTGGTGGTCGTAGAGCGGTTCGGGTCCCACAAGGCTGTGAATCATGCCTTGAACTTCAGGGAGTCTAAAGACAGATCCAATAGGTGAGGATTCGGGCCAAACTTGACTCAAGGGGGTTCCTGCGGTTCCGCGTCCAATGCCATGATCTTCCATTTCCGCGTGGACAGCTTCATTCAGTGCTGCAGGCACTAATTCATCGAAGCGCAGGAATCCATCAGCCACGAAATTCGCCATCTGTTTGGAGTCCAGTAGGTACTTTTTATCAATCATTGATCTCCTCCATTTTTTCAAGAATGTACTCAAATCTGAGATATGAAGTACTGTATTCCATGCCCGGATAGGCGGGGAATTGTTGCGGGAATTGAACAACGCGCCAGCCGTGCTGCATCGCTTCGACAACCGAACTATAGGGCGGTTGGTCACTATCGCCCGTTGTGGGATTCGTGTTTCCCGTTCCGTCATACATCGACCAAGCGACAACATTGCTGTTCAAGTCGGGGGTGTGCAGATAAAGCACAAGAATCTTCTGTCGTAACTGCGGCATCACACTACCTTCCAATATTTCTTTTGAGTGTTTAATCTATACGCCGAGAAGCAAGCACGTCTTCATTCAGCTTTGATCCGAGTCCGGGCAGATCCGATGGGATCAGTTCACCGTTCTCAATCTGGAGCGGCGGATCGATTAAGTCATACTCCCACGCTGCCTCTGGTGCAGTACCGGCATACTCCATATAGACCAGATTCGGTATCGTAGTACAAACATGAGCGGTTGCCCGCGCTAGCACAGGACCACACCAGTTATGTGGTGCCATCTTTACATCGTGAGCCTCTGCCATCGCGGCGACCTTAAATGTCTCAAGAATACCACCATTATTGCCGACTTCTGACTGGAGGAACTGGATACCGCTATGCGCGAGGACCTGTTCTGCGCTCCGCCGTTCTGAAAGTAGTTCGCCTGTGGCGATAGGTATCGAAGTCGAATCCACGACCTGCTTGATGAGGTTAGGTTGATCCGGCGGATTAGTCGGTTCTTCAAAGAAGAAAGGATTTAATGGTTCTAGTGCTTTGACAGTCATCAGCGCGCCTTCGAGGCTAAACCTTGCGTGTGCGTCAATCGCCATGTTGAAGTCCGTCCCGAGGGCATTCCGCATCGCCTCCACCTCTTTAATGGCTCCGTTCAGTTGTGCCGTCTCCGGTGTGCCTTGAATCCCATAGTATCCGAACGGATCCCATTTGAACATATCATAGCCCATCTCTTTTGTGCTGACTGCCCGCTCGACCCGTTCTTCGACAGTCTTGGAATCAGCGAAAACGCCGTGATTCGCGTAGAGTGGGATTCGCTCTCGGACGCGGCCTCCAAGAAGCGTATAGATGGGAAGCCCAGCCACCTGTCCCAAGATATCCCACATCGCGATCTCAATAGCACTGACTGCCGCAAACCACTCCCAACCTGAACCACCCTGAGAGGCTCGGTTTAGAAAGGCTTGGATTTCCAGCGGATTAGTACCTTCAAGCTCCTTTGACATTGAGTCCACGAAGTCTCGAATCGCCAATGACCGCGCCTCACCAGAAGCGTGGCATTCTCCAATACCATCAATCCCTTGATCTGTCCGAATCCTGACAATCAGAAATGCGTATCCACGGGTTGTTGGCTTAATCAAAATTGGCTCTACTGTGTCGATTTTTATGGGGTGAGTTGCTATTGATACTGCTTCTGAATGAGGTGCTCCCATGATTTTCCCTTCCTGCATGAATTGTACGAGTCCGTATGATAGGTGGTATTATATCGTTATCTGTTTGGATTGTAAAGTGTATTCTGCCTGCCAATGTGCGCTTAGAACACCGAGGGTACTATTAGGTTCTTATGCTAGTACTCAGTCAGATAAGTTTTGCAATTATTATATATGTAGGACTTACGCACTTTAGACTGTAGTTGCCCGATTCATCGGGCGTATCGGGGCAGGTCCCGATTTATCGGGATCCTCGCTTCGCGGGAGATGCCCCTCCCACACACCCCTCAGTGCCAGCTAAAGGGGGAGAAACGGCTTTGACCGTTCGGCTGGGCAAGTCCTGATATGTTATTGTTTGCTTTCAATCAATATACACAACCATAATTTGCCTGACAGAGTACTAGTTAAGTTCCCTTTTTTTGGAAGTAAAAAAGGGAACTTAAAAAGCCCTCCAGTCTGTTACTATAGATGAACACAACAACCCATCTAAAACTGGAGGATACCCATAATGATAACCGATTTTGATGACCTGTGTCTATGGACTTATGTCATTGTTGATGACCTGCTGATAAAATTCACACCATTACTCCGGTGCCCTGGTCCCTCTCCCGATTGTAGTGATAGTGAGTTAATCGCTATGATATTGATTGCCGAATGTAAGGGGTGGGACATCGAAACCCAACTGCTATCGGACTTTAGCCAACCCCCGCATCTATTCCCTATACTGCCTTGTCAGTCCCGATTTAAGCGGCGCAGGCGCAACTTGGGGTCAATCATCAATCGGATCCGACAGATGCTGTTATCAAACATCGAAGGGGTTGAGCAGAAGTTGTGTATTATTGATAGTTTGCCGATTCCCGTCATGCAGTTTCATCTTGCACTTTCGTCATCAAATGATTGGTCATGTTATGGTGCTGATTATGGTCGAGTCGAATCAACCAAGCAGACCATTTTCGGCTATAAACTGCATCTGTTAGTCACCGCAAGGGGAGTGATTGTTGATTTTGAACTGGCACCCGCTTCTGCAACCGATTTATCAGTTGGCAATGAATTGCTCTGTGGACACCAAGATAAGCAAGTGATAGGGGATAAAGCCTATATCAGCACCCAAGTCAAACAAGAATTAGCCCAAGACAACGGTATCGAGCTGATAACCGTCCCCCGTCGCAATCAGAAACAGCAAATCTCCAGACAAACCCAGCGACGGATTAACCAAAGTCGGCAGATTGTTGAAACGGTTAATGGGCAATTGAGTCAACAATTTCATATAAAGAAGAATCATGCACACGGTTATACGCCAAAATCACCGCTCATACGCTTAACATTTATCTGAATCAGATAGTCAAAAAAGAGGCGTGTTTACAGATTAAACAGTTGGCTTTTCCACTGCCTTAGGAACTAGCATAAGACCCTATTAGCGAGTGATTGGTTTTAAGCGGAAATAGTTCCAACCGATTAGAATCGGCAAGCAGTTATACAGTCCATCTCCAGTTTTTTCTCTCCTGCTAAATTTTTAGCATTTTTCCCTTGACACCCCTTTTTATATATGCTAAAATTTTAGCATGTTAGTAAAAAAGGGATTTGTTTGGCAAGCAAATTGCCCTGAATCTTGATGTGATTAGGGCTTGCATCTACGTATCCCAAGAGAGGATAGCATGGAAGATTATCGGACCGTAAAATTGAGCCGCCGTGAGCGGGAGATTATGGACATTATTTACCAACACGGTCAGATGTCCGTTGCCGATGTGCTTGAAAACCTCCCGGATGCGCCGAGCTATTCAACAGTGCGGGCATTGTTGCGGATTTTGGAGGAGAAGGGACATCTCACCCACCAAAAAGATGGGCCTCGCTACATCTATCGTCCAACGCAGCCACGCCATCAGGCGGGACAGTTTGCGCTCAAACAGGTTGTTCAGACTTTTTTCGATAAATCTGTGGAACGAACAGTTGCAGCATTAGTTTCCGATGCAGAAGTTTCAGACGAGGAACTTGATCGTTTAAGCCAACTCATTGAACAGGCGAAAAAAGGAGGACCTCCATCATGATACCGTTGATTGAGACATTAGAAACCAACCTATGGCTACAATTCTTGATTGATGCGACAATGAAAATTGTTGTGATCCTCGCCGGGGCGGGGGTATTTGGACTCGTTCTACGTCGCCGTTCAGCGGCGGTGCGCAGCTTGGTTTGGAGTTTGGCAATCCTCGGTTGCCTTATCGTGCCGTTATTTTCGTTCACACTTCCGCAATGGGAGGTCGGTGTCCTACCGGCAGCGACGGTAGAATTTGAGGTGGCCCGGTGGGCAGATAACAGGCAGGCAGCAACATCACCCGTTCCGATTGTGGAGCGTCCGTTACCATCCACCCCTGCGTCATCAACCCAAACCACATCAACACCGATTCAGCCGAAATCCATGACCAGCGAGAGTGGTGCCCCTCAACCCAATATGTCAGAGACAGGCTTCGCTTCGCTCCATTGGACTGAGTGGATAGTGGTGTGTTGGGCAGGCGGGATGCTGTTCTTACTTGTCCGTCTGATTGCGGGGATCGGTACTGTTTGGCACCTCTCTAGCTGTAGCGATAATTTTAACGGTTCAATTCCGTATGTGCACTCCGGTTGGAAACGATCAGTCAGTATTCGTCAGAGCGATGCGGTCCCGGTGCCAATGGTGTGGGGATGGTTTCGTCCGGTGATTCTGTTGCCTGCTGATGCGGGCGAGTGGGAGGCTGAACGGCAACGCGCTGTATTGCTTCACGAATTGGCACACATCCAACGGCAAGATTGGTTAATGCGGACAATGGCACAAATAACTTGTGCGGTGTACTGGTTTAATCCACTCTTATGGTTTGCGGCGCGTCGGCTGCGGACAGAGATCGAGGGTGCGTGTGATGATCACGTACTTAATGCGGGCTATCAATCAACGGACTACGCCCAACATCTGCTCGATATTGTCCGAAATATCAAGGCAGCACGTTCGACTTCGCGGGTAACTGTGGCTATGGCACGATCGTCTAAAATTGAAGGGAGGCTCCAAACAATCCTCGCTAAACACCGCAATCGGAGGCCCATGACGAAAATCACCGTAGCGATAGGATTGCTTGCTCTGATCTGTTTTGCTGTGCCGATGGGTGTCATGCGGTTGACAAAAGCGGTAGACTCGATTGATGATCAGGCGTTGATGGACGAAACGTACGAACATAAAGAACAGATTTACGGTCTGATGGCTGATGGAACGAGATGGAGGACATATGACCTGCTTCGGGCCGAACTCCTCATAGGCAAACCTGCGCCTGACTTTTCGCACATCAGCTTAGACGGTGTCCCCATATCGTTGGCTGATCTGCGAGGCAAAGTGGTCGTACTTCACTATTGGTCAATACAATACGACGAGACGGATGTAGCAAAAGTCCAACGCCTAGACAGAAGGCACGGTGAAAACTCCAATTTCGTCCTAATTTCTGTCTGTGTGCAGAGTAGAGTAGCAGAGGGGGAAGCGGAAGTCAAACAGTTGATCGCGACTCACACGATGCCGGGCCTCCATCTGCTCCTCGAACCCGCAGCGGTACCGTATCCGTTCGCCGTAAAGGGTTGGCCCTACTATGTGGTCATTGATAAAGCGGGGATAGTTCGCGAGAGTGATCGTGGTTACGCATTGAGAGGTCCCGCACTGAGAGACTTGGAAGTTGAACAGTTGGTCACAGCACTGTTAGCAGAGGACATAGACGCCTCTGACGAGCGTATCATCCCTCGAATCAGTCAAATCCGTTCCGAACTCTACATATCCCAAGGGGAAAAGGAAAAAGCAATCGCTGAATATAACAAACTCCTCACCTTTCTCTATCAAAAACGGGAACGAACGGGTGAGGTGGCAGCGTTAATCGATCGGGCATACGACCGAATGGTTGAAGCGAAGCGTTTGTTAGGCTTGACCTCCGATTTTGACCGCGCTAGGACTAGATCAGAACAATTTTCCTCGCATTACGAAGAGGAATTGAGAGAAATCTTTCCCCGGGAATCCGACCAAGAAAAGACAGTCGAGGCACACAGACAGAGAGGTGAACAACGAGCGCACCGCAAACAGTCCCTAGAAAAGTTAGCCCAGCAATCCTTGACGGTTGATCAACAAAAACTCCTGACTCAACTTCTGAAAAACGCCGGAAACTTAGACCATGTCTTGTCAAGCGAACTGTATTTAGCCTATCTCAAAGCGCAATATGGACAGGTGTATAAGGATTTTGCTGCTTATGTTGCCGCCATGCCGATACCGAAGCAAGAGACTGCCATCAGGTCCGCACTTAAATCTATGTTATCACCAATAATAGATGTATCCACGCTACCTCCAGCGATGAAGGCAGAACAATTACAAATCTGTGTAGATTCATATTTCGGGGCGCGCAAGTGGCTACTCATCAAGGAGGGTACACGACCCACTATTGATGGTATAGAAGAGTTTCAAACGATGCTGGAGTATACCACATTCTTCAGAAGACATCTTATGCCTCCAATGGTAGGGTTATATAGAAAGACACTACTTGGTATTAGCAGTAGCTGGACGGACTCGCATACCCTCGGTTTGTACCGAAATGAGTCGCAAATGTATGCAATCGGTGAGGTTGTATATTTTATGGCACGTGGCGACACGGCAGTGTTTCAGGATGCGTTTCGCGAGTGCTTGCAAAAGTTCGGCTCGCGGGAGGGACTGCTCCGGTGCGCGATTGCGTTCCCTGACCAATTCGCGCTTATGCGTTCGTTTTTTGAGGATACTGCTGCACTCGAGAAATGGATTCTCGAACCCCCATCTCCCTCTCAGGAAAAAGGCATTTTACTCCGATCACTTCCTCCTGAGAAGGGAGACGACAACGGACAATAAATCCGCCAATCAAGACTGTATCAACCCCCGCACCTCCTCTCTATATTTCCAATTTCCGTGTTTATACAACCTCAAAAAAGCGTTACGATTTTTGACTTTTTGTAAGGCGTGATATATACTCTAATTGTTTACTCCGTTTGGAGTGTATTCCAACAGATCGTGCCTCACAGTTGTAAGGAGATCTGCCGCCTATGATAAAGTACTTGATACTCAGTGGGAGTGCCCTACTTCTCGGATTCCTGTTTTTTCCGCGTGGGGAGGTTGTCTCAATTGACGATCAGGATTTTGTCGCACCTGTTCGCACCCTTGATAATGAACCGCTCCACTACACGGGCATTCTGCGCACGGATCCAATTGTCACTACGTACGATTTGGGGTTTGTGTACAGGATTGATAAAGCAGTAATACGCTTTGAGAATTCCGACGAGAGTGGTCCCCGGCAGTATGACCTCCTTGTTCACACTGACCGAACCGGACAACGGTTTGAACGCGCTTTCTCTTATACAGGCAGTTCCCGCGAATATACCTATCCTCTACAAGCATTTCCCCTTCCGGTTGAATCCCGCTGGGTGCAAGTCGTCATTAATGACTGGTTCAGCAGCAAGCCACAGCTGCAAACAGATGCGTTTCGCGTCGGTCCCCGTTATCAATCCCATAGCCCAATTTTAGTATCCGAATCGAACTACAATGTTGGTGAACTTCAGCGATTGACCGATCTGCTTTCCTTTGAAAGCGGTAAATGGATTGGGGCACAACGGATAGAGAGGGAGGTACAGCAGGGAGATGGAGAAAAAGCGGTAGAAATCTCCTATAGGGCACCAACAAGCGCGATTCAAGTGACCGGCGATCTCGGATCGAATCAGCAGATTTACGGCGTCCGTCTGACAACAGATGGTCCCGGAAACAATCTTAAGCGGTATCAATTTTCTGTCAGCGATGACGGACAGGAATATACAGAGATCTATGTGTCACGCACACTTGCCGATGAGACAGTTACACACCTCCATCAATTCCAACCGCCAATATCGGGACGTTACGTCCGCCTACAAATCGAAGATGGGGATTGGTACGGAGATTATCCTGAGATTCGAGAGTTTGAGGTTTTTACGGACGGCTATCGGTTGCCTCCTCCAATTGACAACAGACTGGACGAGTACAACGCGGTGCAGATGCACTATGAAAATCTGGGTGAGGGCGGAAATTCCTTAGCACCGCATCTAGCAGAAGGTTTCGCATTTGATAGGGATACAGATGATGCAAATCGTTATCTATTACCAGAAGGTGAAGCATCGGATGCGGTGGAAACGGGCAATACACCGAGCCAGAGGAGTTTTGCTTACCATTACGATACGGTTAGGGTCAGGTTCAGCGATTTACAACCATCGCTGTTATACTGGGCAAAGGTGACCTATCTTCAGGAAAAGGGTGGCACTAGGATACAGAACCTCGATGTTGACGGATTTCTGATGCACGATGCCCTTGCGCTACCCAAAGGCAAGGCAGAATCCTACACCTACGCAATACCAAGTGAGGCTTATGCGGATGGTGAGATTTTCCTCAATTTTAATCGTTTGACAGGTCCGAATGCAGCGGTTTCAGAGGTCTCTATCTTTGAAGCCAATCCCAATACCGGCGTAGCCAATGCTCTCACTGAGTTAGCAGAACCAAATAGCTCGACAATTGGACAGGCGATTCGTATGAGCGAGCAGGTTGTCATTGATGGAACGCTAGATGAGTGGCCTTTGCTCTACCCAATGCTAGCTCAAAACTACGACAACCCTGCGGATTCACCTGTGGTGCTCTATGCACAGTGGGAAAATGACAATCTTTATATCGCAGGCGTGATTAACCGACATGCTGAACTACCTCTGCCCTCGCGAAACGCCGGCGGAAACGAGGCGCTGCACCTATTTATCGATACGATGCGGACAGGTTCTCCGGGGATGTATACTCCCAGTGATCACCACTTCGTTTTTACCATCCATAATCCAAACCGTCCTCAGCCTCGTGTACATCCGTCGCAAATACATCACCACCTTGATGCTATCCCAAAAAACATTGATTTTCACGAGCACATCGAATCTCAGGCTGCGAAAACAGAGACAGGGTATAGCTTTGAAGCTAGGATCCCTAAAAATCTAGCGCTAAATGCGTTTCAGCCGGCGATTGATCGTTCCGTCGGTCTCAATTACATCATGACCAATCTCAAGCTGATAGGGGGACAATCTGGCTGGTTCGCTTATGGTTCGGACGAACTCACCGCTCCACCAAGCCGTTGGAACCAAATTGAACTTGTAAATCAAGTCAGCGGAAGTACCGTGTTAATGGATGGGCGTGCAAACCAATCACTTGCCTCATTCGATGCGGGCGACACGCTGACCCTCTGTGTATGGGACGCAGATCGAAATACTGATCGGCATCAGGCGGAATCGATCGAAGCAGAATTACGAAATGATACCACCGGACAATTGATACCAGTTGTGCTCAGTGAGTCCGATTTTGCTGCGCTGGCTGATGATAATTCGGCTAACGATTTCGGCAAGAACAGTTCCCTCTTTGCTGCGAAAATTTCCACTGCTTACGGCGAAAACGAAGAGAGTAGAGAACAGCCACACAATCAAGAGACGGTAAATCTAGAACCCCTGTTTGTGCGTGGTGAGGATACGGTGTCTTTGAAATATATCGATCCCTACTATAGCAGCACTCAACGAAACCAAACGGTGACTACCACTGCAAAAGCGAACATTGGATCGACCGGGACAATCGCAATTACAACAGAATCTGGCGAACCGATTGAGACATTCGAACTTGGTCAGACTCTTTACATACAGGTTGAAGATTCCGATCTGCTCGGGGCAACCGCCGAACCGGAGAATAACGGCGAATCAGCGGCTGAAGAGGTTAATGCGTCAACATCGCTTCATGCAGGGGTAACTGTTAGGTGTATCGTGCCGGAGATGCAAGAGGTTGAGTCTGTGAAATTGACCTATCTGCCGGAGCGAGGACGCTATGTTGGACCAGTTGTTACAGGATACAATGAAGCTCCAACCCCGAATAATGGTCGCTTGGAAGCTATAGGTGCACAGAGAGTAGTAGCAGTATATTTGGATGAGATTCAGATCACAGGCGAAACAGATGTCCCGGTCAGCGCACAGGCAGCCGTTGCAGTGGGCGACACAGGACGAATTGAATTAGGTCCCAGAGACCAACTCCTCTTATCGGATAATCAGAAATTTTTAAGGGCAGGCAGTACACTCGTTGTACTATTGCACGACATAGATTTAAACCGGGAGGATAATCAACGGGAAATTGTCCATGTTCTAGTGAAAGGTGATCGACTCTATGACGAGTATCAGCTCACCCTGAAAGAGGCACACGATGTTGCAGGTCTATTCAGAGGGACATTTGAAACCCAGTATGCGACAAACGCAAATCCGTCCAACGATGTGCTTGAAGTTACAGGCAAAGAGGTGGTAACAGTCAGCTATATTGACGCACTAGCTGGCTCTGGAAATACACATATCGTGGTTACTGACATAGCGCAGGTCAGCGCTGGACAAGATGGGATTCTCGACATCCTTAAGGCGAATTACGTCACCAGTTTGGATAACTTTAATGCAGGCGATAGACTCTATTTGCGCCTCCGTGATACGGATGTTAATGATGAATTCGTTCAGATCACGCTCGTTGGGGAAACACTGAAAGACCAAGAAACAGTGCGGTTGTTCCAATCCATGGAGGAAGGGACCCGCATCTATCCTATCGAAGGAACTTTCTTCGGCTTAATCCAAACTACTTACAGCACGCAGCCTCAAGAGAACGATGGTATCTTACAGGTGGGAGGAACAGAACCGATAAAAGCCATTTATATTGATGAACTGCTGTCAACTGGTGAAACCGATGTGGAATTTTACGATACTTGTACAGCGAATGTTGGTATTAGTGGGAAACTCAAAGTCTATAACAAGAACAATTTTGATTATGCTCTGGCTCGAAATCTTGAGATATCAAGCTTCCGAGCCGGTGATACGTTGATTTTGGAAATCCAGGACGCGGATCTGGACCGGACGGACGTGACCGCCCAGTTGCGTGAGACCGATTTCACCGAAGGCCTGGATCGGGATCTTACCAGCGTAACATTGGCAAAAACGACAGAGAGCGTGGATATCTTTCGCGGCGAGATTAGAACCGCATACGGCAATAACCCTATTCCAGACGATGATGTCTTGCAGGTACAGGGAGAAGGCATCGTGATATGTACTTATGTTGATGCCCTGCAGAACACAGGGGCAACACTGGTGCCTGTTCAAGAGAGGTTATCTGTCGAAACGGGAGATACCGGTGTACTAGAAATCTATAGTGCGGACAGTGGCGCGATCATCAGCGGTTCTTCCGTGGGCACCGGCAGTTTCAACGTAGGCGAAAGGCTGAGAATTCGTTTAACAGATAAGGATTTGAATCTATCCCCGGTGGTGTCCGACAGTGCGAAGATGACTGTTTGGGGCAATGTCGTCGCCGATAGTGTTCAGCTAATTGTGCGTGAGATATCTATTGACAGTGCTGTTTTTGAGGGCAACCTTCCGACCCAAAAGGGAGAAGCCTCAATCATTGAGGCGAACCCACCAATCACCACAGATGAAATTCTACAAATCACAGATAAAGAGGTTATCGCTGCCGTCTATATTGATGAAATTACAGCAACCGGTGAAACAGAAGTTCAAACCGAAACTCAAGCCGTCGTGTTGGGTAGCAGCGCAGGCATGTTACGGATCGTTGATGCCCATATCATTGATTCGCTGTTTAATCCTGAAGCAGCGGTTCCTATCTTCACACCAGCCCCGAAAGATTTCGCATCAACCCATGAATTAGGTAGCTTTAATGCCGGTCAAACGATCTACTTCTGGCTGGAAGACCTGCTTCTTAGTACGGCTGTCGAGGCCGATGAAGTCAAGATTTCGGTCACCGGTGACAGAACAAGAGATGAGGTTGAAGTTATACTCCGAAAAAAATCGGGAGTTGAAGGCATTTTTACGGGCTCGGTTCCGACCCGATACGGTACAACGGCGGTTGTGGATGAAACTCTGGATGTACAGGGCGATGAAGAGATACGAGCAACCTACACACCGAATTTCCTAGGGGTGAACTACCCTGTCGTCGAGGATTTGGCCTATGTTAGCAAAGGAGTCAGTGGGTATCTGGCAATCACTCGGGGAGATGGGACATCTATTAAACACTTTAATGTTGGAATTCCTCTTCATTTTCGACTAGCGGATGCAGACCTGAATCTTGATTCTTTCAAGGTCGAATCGACAGCATTAAAGATTGTGACAGAAACGCAGGCAACGTGGATAGTGCTCCATGAGGAAAATGCCAATTCCGATGTCTTCCGGGGACAGGTTGCCACGCGCTATGGGCGAGCAATACTTGATACATTAGCGCCCTCTTCGGAGGAAGGCGACGGATTACCGGTCCTTGGACTCGTTGGTGGCGATACCGTCAGGGCGACCTATGAAGATGGGCTAACGAATACCGGCGAAACCAACGTTGAAGTCAGCATCAGTTGTCGTGCAAATTCCATCGCTTGGGCGGCGCACACAAACCGACCGGTGTTGATTGATGGACATGAGGACGGTTGGCCCCTTGAGAAAGTCATCAGAACCTCCCAAGATGCAGGCCTTCTCTGGCTGCAGTGGGACCGAGATAACCTTTATCTCCTCGCACAGATCTATGATGAAAATATCGCCGTGCCAGATGTTATCGAATATTACCGGGACGCAGATGCTCTAGAACT
The DNA here is from genome assembly GCA_965208425.1 of Candidatus Poribacteria bacterium. Classification (GTDB taxonomy): domain Bacteria; phylum Poribacteria; class WGA-4E; order WGA-4E; family PCPOR2b; genus PCPOR2b. The sequence continues at coordinate 4,056,532 of OZ242335.1, forward strand.
GCACATCGATCTGCAACCGGACGCAGTCAAGAAGCCGAATTACTTGCAGATGGAGAACAATCCGAACCGGTATGTCATTTGGATATGCCCCAAAGGAGGCGGATTCCATGGTGATCGCCCCTATATCGGGCAGGGTGCGCCCGAATTTATCCCAAATTATCAAGCGGCGAATCTTGATGTTGCAGTGAGGCAGCAAGCAAATTATTATGTTATTGAGGCACGTATCCCGTTTTTCCCTGTGCTCCGCGGATACCATCCCCTGAAAACGAGACAGCATAACCGCATCGGTTTCAACTTTGTCATCCACCGATCCAACAACCAAGCAATTTACTGGGCAGCGCAGATGCCAGAGGCGAGCCCAGTGTTTCCAAGCGATCTGGGACTACTGATTCTCGAAGCACCAGTCCCTTAGATTACAGACCGATGATTGCGGTAGCGGACAAGGACAAATTTTGATCCGAAAGATGATGGTCATCTGTATGGTTAAACGCTTCCTGTTTTTTATTGACGCTAGTGCCCTGAAATGATATGATTGGAGGTGTCATACTGATGGGATTTCACGGGTGTTGACAAGTGCAGTGCTCGGTTCATCTCTCCGCTTTGCCGGGAACGCAGCATTCTTTGAATCTCGTGGCTGATTATGGAAACCACTAACATCACGGTTACAGGCGTTATACTTGCCGGCGGACAAAGCCGGCGGATGGGACGGAACAAGGCGTTGATGCGCTTGGGAGATGAGCCGCTTATCGTACATGTCATTCGCCAAATGAAATCGGTCACTGATGAACTGTTACTGATTACGAATGAGCCTGGGCTATACACCTCCCTGAAGTTGCCAACCTACACAGATATACTACCGGACATGGGGGCATTGGGGGGACTCCACGCAGGGTTAAGTTACGCTGCGAACAGTACCGTAATCTGTGTCGGCTGCGATATGCCGTTGTTACGACCTAACCTCCTATCGCATTTGGTTACCCTCCTCGAAGATTACGATGCTGTAGTTCCCTGTGTTCAGGCGGTGGACCGGCCTACCCCCATCTTTCAAACCTTGTCCGCTGTTTATTCAAAGCGATGTTTGTCCGTCATTGATGAAATGTTGGCAGTTGATGAATTGCGCGTTCATGCGCTGTACGATCGCATTGATACCCGGATTGTCCAACCACATGAGTGGCAGGCGTTTGATCCACAGGGACTCTCATTTTTCAACATTAATACACCCGAAGACTTTGAAAAAGCAGATAAATATATCGGAGGAAATCATCATGTTAACTGTTGAAGAAGCACGCCAGCGTATGTTAGATACTATCTGCGCTTTATCCACAGAGAAGCATGGTATTTTAGACAGCCTGGGCGCGATTCTCGCTCAAGATGTGTCCGCTAGCGAAAATATACCGCCGTTCCACAATTCGGCGATGGATGGTTTCGCGGTCGTTGCGGAAGATGTGTCCCATGCGACTAAAGCCGAGCCCGTGCAGCTTTCAATCGTTGAGACGATTCAAGCAGGCTACGCACCAACAGCCCACGTCCAGCGTGGAAGTGCTGCACGGATCATGACAGGCGCAATGATGCCTGAAGGTGCCGATGCCGTTGTTATGAAAGAAGTGACGGAATCGGAAGGGGAACAGGTCACAATTCTTGAAGGTGTGGAAAAAGATGAGAATGTCCGGTTCATGGGTGAGAGCGTGAGACAGGGCGATTTGGTCATGTCAAAGGGCAAACTCATCCGCCCACAAGAAATTGCGATGCTTGCGTCGCTAAACCGATCCGAAGTTGAGGTTTACAAGCGTCCAAAAGTCGCGGTGGTTTCCACCGGCGATGAGCTTACGCCGCTTGGAGAGCCGCTTGCGGCAGGCAAGATTCGGGATAGTAACCGCTACGGCATCTGTGCACAGATTGAAGAGGCGGGCTGCTATCCCATTGATATGGGAATCGCCCGTGATCATGAAGCGGAGACAGAGCGGAAGTTCCGCGAAGCGTTGGACGGGGCAGATGCTCTCATTACCAGCGGAGGAGTCTCAGTCGGCGAGTTCGATGTGGTTAAAACGGTACTGTCTAAACTCGGTGAAATCAACTTCTGGCGGGTGGCGATGAAGCCGGGAAAACCACAGGCTTACGGTATTGCTGATGGCAAGCCGATTTTTGGTCTGCCGGGCAATCCGGTTTCGTCACTGGTTGTGTTTGAACTCTTTGTCCGGCCCGCTCTCCTAAAAATGGCAGGGCATTCGGAGCTACTTCGTCCAACCTTCGAGGCGGTTTTGGAAGAAGATGTTTTCAACAGCGATGGACGTGTCAGTTTTATGCGCTCAATTATCACGTCACGTGACGGGACGTATTACGCAAAGACAACGGGACCACAAGGCTCCGGAATCCTTCATTCACTGGTCTTAGCTAACGGTTTTATCGTTATTCCAGCGGGTGTGACGATACATGCAGGCGAAACGGTGGAAGCACAACTTATGGGATAGGTAGGGAACAATGATCGCTGTTCCCTACTATGGCGGACGTTAGAATTAACGAGGCACTCAAAACCGGTGCGGTTGGAAACCGCACCTACCGGGGGGGCATTGGATTGTGTTTATATCCGGTTTGCTTCGATATAATCCCAATCGTATTCTATACCGAGTCCGGGCGTCTGGGAAACAATGACATTGCCTTCAGCGTCTATTGGATCGTCAATCGCTTTCAGATATGGCGGTGGCTCTTCATAATCTACACCGGGACGGAGAAGTCCTCGCTCGTAATACCGGCAAGTGGCTTCCGGTGCGGCACATGCAAGATGAACGTGGGGGGCACCCGTGCCGTGCAATTCACACTGTATGCCGTAAGCCTGACAAAGATTAATGATCTTCCAGCATCCGGTAATGCCACCGTAAAAAATGTCGATGCGCATCATGTCGCACGCGCCTTGCAGTATCCACTCTGCTCGGCTAAACACGCCGCCCGGCACATGTTCCGGTGAGCAAATGGCGATATCCAACTCGCGGCAGAGTCGGCGGTAAGCCTCAACACGAGTTTCGACCATAGGATGTTCTAACCAGTAGTAATTGAGTTTCTCTAACTCTCTACCCACCCAGATAGATTCATCCAAGGTATAGACGCCGAATGGGTCAAGCATCAGCACCATGTCATCCCCTACCGCTTCGCGCACCGCTTTGCACACCTCAACATCTTCCTTTGGGAAACCGGGCAGCTGAGGTGCCGGCTCTTCGGTGTGGGGATTCCAGCAGATATACGCGTGGACTTTGTACGCCTTGTAGCCTTTCGCTTTACACGCCCGTGCGTGCTCGGCATAAACTTCTGGACCACCCAAGTTGGGATAGGTGCTCGCATAGGCTCTGACTTTCTCGCGTGCTCCCCCAAGGAGTTGGTAGACCGGGACACCCGCTTTGTTACCCAACAGATCCCACAGTGCGCAATCAACCAGTCCCATTTCACTCTCCGACGGCTTATGGGTGAAAGTGGACATCTGATCCATCCAGTGCCAGATTTGCTCTCGGTGTAACGGATTTTCTCCCAGAATGAGCGGCTTGATAACGCCCTCCATCGTGGCTTTGTCGCCTCCAAGCATATGCCCCTCAACCCCTTCGTCGGTCGAGATCTTGGTAATTGAGCTCACACTATCTACTTCGTCGCCCCAGACACCGTACCCCCACTTGGTAGGATGGCCCCTGGTTGTAGTCCGGAACTGAATGACCTCTATGTCAGTTATTTTCACGGTTCTCCCCCTTTATGATGACGGTTTGGAAGTCACATCCCGTCAATTTTTATCTAATTTATCCATGAGACAAAAACGATAGATCGAATATGGGTTGTATGATATACTCAATACGCTCATTTGTCGACAAGAAACTTATCTTGATCTAAGTTGCTAGGGCGTGTTGACATTTTGAAGCTGCTTATTCGGCAAACGCTGTAATCATCAGGCAATCTGCCAAATGTAGCGCAAGCTGTTAGTTTGCAGGCTAGGATCATAATCTAACAGATCGTGGTACAAAAGGAGATGTAGGTCGAGATTCACATCTCGACACCAAACCGTCGATTTTGATGAAGATTAAAATATTAATTCAGTAATTTTTGAACGATGCCCGGTGCGGTTGGAAACCGCACCTACCGGGCCTGGGGACAATATTAAAATAGGAACAAATTATGTCAAACTGTAGCACCCGAATCCGAGATAATCACGATCGAGGAACGGTCGGCGATTTTCTGAAAGCCAACATCGAAAACGGCTCGTCACTCTCGGTGGTATCGGCGTACTTCACGATCCATGCCTTTGAAGCCCTCAAAACGTATCTGTGGAAAATTGACGGACTTCGATTCCTGTTCGGTGAACCTGACTTTATCAAAAATCTGGACGCAAGGGACACCGATCCCAAAGCCTTCAAAATTGAGGACGAGGGTCTGCAGCTTAACAAGCCGCTTCAACAGAGACCCATCGCCAAAGAATGCGCTGACTGGATAGAAAAGAAGGTGGAAATTAAGTCAACCCAGCAATCGAATCTACTCCACGGGAAAATGTATCACATCGGCAACAACGACGAGGAAAAAGCCATCATGGGCAGTTCCAATTTTACCGTGCAGGGACTCGGATTGAGTCAGTCCAACAATAACATTGAGCTCAATCTTGAGGTAGAGAACGACCAAGACCGTCAAGACCTGAAAGCGTGGTTTGATGATGTCTGGAATGACAATGAACGGGTTGAAGATGTAAAGAAAAAGGTAATTGCTAGGTTAGAGAAATTGGGGGACGATCGGGCACCAGAGTTCATCTATTACAAGACACTCTACGAGCTGTTCCGCGACGAGTTAGAAGCCCGAATGAACAACGAGCAGAAACTGGAAGACACGCACCTGTACGACACACAAATTTGGAATAAATTGTACGACTTCCAGAAAGATGGCGTAAAAAGCGTTATCGCCCGTCTGCTACGGCACAACGGCTGCATCCTCGCCGATAGCGTCGGATTGGGCAAAACCTACACGGCATTGGCAGTTATCAAGTTCTTTGAATTGAGAAATGACCGGGTGTTGGTGTTGTGTCCCAAAAAATTGCGCGAAAACTGGGCGTTGTATCCGGTGTATTACAGCCAACGCAACAACCCGTTCGAGGACGACAAATTCGGCTACTCGCTTCTATCGCATACCGATCTTTCCCGTTACAGCGGCGATGCCGACGGCATTGATTTGGCAGGCTTTAATTGGAGCAATTTTGACCTGGTGGTGATCGACGAATCGCACAACTTCCGCAACGACACCAAACCCGTCCGTAACGATGCTGGGGTTATCACCCGCCACAGTCGTTACACACGGTTGTTAGAGGAGGTCATCAAAGAAGGTGCCAAAACGAAGGTGCTGATGCTTTCGGCGACGCCGGTGAACACCTCCCTCATTGATCTACGGAATCAGATCTACCTGATGACCGAAAAGCGCGAGGAGGCCTTTCGGGAAAGTTTGGGCATCAGCAATATCCGCGCTTTGCTGGGGCAGGCGCAAAGGGAGTTTAAGGCATGGGAAGACGATAAGGACAGTGGCAGAGACAAATCGAAATTGCTAGCTAAACTGGGAGCCGATTTCTTCCAGTTGCTCGGCGGCGTTTCTATCGCCCGTTCTCGGCATCAGATTGAAAATTTCTATGCCGATGAAATAGGAAAAATCGGAGAGTTTCCCGTACAACTGCCACCAGAAAACCATCACCCACTGACCGACCTGACCGGCGCGCTCTCTTATAAATACTTGGCGGATCAGATAGAGAAATTCTCCCTGTCCGTTTACACACCGTCCAGCTATGTCATCAGCGAGGCGGCAATACAGCGACTGGCAAAAGAAAAACAGGACTTTCGTTTCAATCAGTTAGACCGTGAGAAATTCCTGATTGGGATGATGCAAACCAACTTTCTCAAGCGTCTGGAGAGCTCTGCACACTCCCTCACAAAAACACTCAAACGCACTATTCACAAAATTGATGCCTTGCTGGAAAGAATTGATCACTATGAAAAGGCGCAGACGCCGGAGGAAAAAACTGACATTCTTCTTGATGATGACATCTTGCCAGATGAGGACGAAGACGATGAGGAGTTTCTGGTAAATAAGGCGCGCCACCCCTATCACCTGCGGGAATTAGATTGCGTCCGCTGGAAAGAAGATCTGATAAGGGACAAAGAGACATTGACCGAGGCGTGGGAGAGCGTCAAAGCAATCACGCCGGAGCGGGACGGCAAGCTCAAAGCAATCAGGGAGCATATTCGGGACAAGGCAGAGCACCCACTGACCGACAAGGAGGGTAAGACCAACCGCAAGCTGCTGATGTTCACCACCTTCAAGGACACAGCGGAGTACCTCTATGAAAACCTGTCGGATCTGGCAGCGGAACTGAACCTGAAGGTAGCGATGGTCTCCGGCGACCTGACGCGAACCCAATCCCGCCCAAACAACTTCAACGCCATCCTGACCAATTTCGCCCCACGCGCTCGTGAACGCGCTGAGGAGGGCAGCGATGAAATTGACCTACTAATCGCCACCGATTGCATATCGGAGGGACAAAACCTACAGGATTGCGACACCGTGCTCAACTACGACATCCACTGGAATCCGGTGCGTATCATCCAACGCTTCGGCCGCATTGATCGCATCGGCAGCCGCAACAAGTCGGTCCGAATGATTAACTATTGGCCCACCGAGGATATGGAGATCTACCTGCGTTTGCAGAGTCGTGTCGAGGCGCGCATGGCACTCGCGGACGCGGCGGCAACCGGCACCGATGACCCATTGAACGAATCGGCTTATGAACAAGCCCAGATGGAACTGAATTTCCGTAACCAGCAGCTGAAGCAGCTGCGCCAAGAGGTGCTAGACTTCGACGACCTCTCCGATGGGGTTGTGTTGAGCGATTTTACCCTCGACTACTTCTTTACCCAACTGTTGCGGTATCTGGAAAACAACAAAAAGGAGTTGGAAGCGACCCCCAACGGCGTATATGCTGTCACCCACGATGAAAACCGTCCGATGGAAAGAGGGGTTATCTTTTTTCTCCGCCAGCGGAACGCCAGCGTGGATATACAGAGAAAAACAGCCAGCCCGATTCACCCCTTTTATGCGGTCTATATCCGCAACACTGGAGACATCCGCTACGGTTGTGCAAACACCCGACAGGTGCTGGACCTGTTTGAATCGGCGGCTGTCGGGAAGGTTGATTCGTTACAAGATCTATGCATCCAATTTGACACCGAAACCAAAAATGGCGAGAACATGGGGCTGTATAACGGACTGTTGAAAGCGGTTATCAGCCACATCAATAGGGCACATAGAAGGACACAGATTAAAGGTATGGGGATTGACGGCACACGCGGCTTCAAACTGCCTCCGAAATCCAAAGCCCCCAGAGATGCCAGCGATTTTGAGTTGGTGACATGGCTAATTATCACAACCCCACAGAGAAAAAACTGAAAACGGGAAAACCAGAAAACGAGACAAGGTATTCAGCCCGTAGGTTGGGTTGAACGGAATCGATAAAAAATACGCCGCATAGCAATTGGATACGGAAGGTGGATTCCGGTTGAAAGCATTTTAGCAAAGTGAAACCCAACGTTTAATCGTCGTAAACTTGAGATGTTGGGTTTCACTGTATCTATATCCAAAATGATGTTGTTGAAATGCGGCACGTAGATTGTCGTTGATGGGGTTTTAGTCTTAGCCGTTCAACCCAACCTACGATACTGTCAAATGTAGAGCAAACTGTTAGTTTGCGGGTTGGTATCATCCCGCTAAAATCGGGATGGTACAAAAGACTATCTACTTTCAGGGTAACCACGAGTTGCTTTGAATCCCGATCCATCGAGGGGTTGCCCCTACCGAATCATCCAAATGACCGTAGGAGAGATCTCCGAATCCCGACACTCAAGGTCGCCTAACAAACAGGAACGAAACAGATGAACAACGAAGAAATCAGAAAGAAGGAAGAAATCGAATCTGCCTTGGCGGCAATGGTTGACGGCGATTTTCTAGAAACCTCAGAGGATCTATTGGCGGTTTTGGGATACCGCAGCGAACTCACGGAGAAATTTTGGGAAACGGTGGATGAATTTATTGAGAAATTACAGGCTCGGAACAAAAATACCAAGACGGAACAGGAATTCCGAGACTGCGTAGAATCAGTAGAGCTGATGTTTCAAGTTGGGAGCGACGAAATTGATAGTAGTCAGCCAACGCTGTTTGAGTCACGCTTCGATGAAGAGAATGAAGATAGTTTCATGTTTTTTACGGTCAAGTTAAAAAATAAACATTACCCACGAGGCAAATACGCCCAATTAACACGAGAGGTCAACAAGCGGTTTATGATGCCAATTGTGGTATTCTTTCGTGTTGAAAACCGTTTAACCATAGGTTTTGCCAAGCACCGTCAACACAAGTATGCCCCAAACCGCAATGTATTGGAACAGGTTACGCTGATTAAGGACATTCGGCTAAATGATCCACACCGGGCGCATCTGGATATTCTGTTTGAACTTTCGCTGGGAGAATGTGCGAAGTGGATGAGCGACCACAAGGAACAGGAGAACTTTGACGGTTTGCTGGCAGCGTGGCTTGCCCGACTGGATACCGAAGAGCTCAACAGGAAATTCTACCGGGAGTTGTTCGCTTGGTTTGAATGGGCAGTTAAGCAGGCAACGTTCCCGACAGACGAAAAGCTTACCTTGAAGCCCCAGGAGCACATCATCCGCCTAATCACGCGCCTGCTGTTTGTCTGGTTTATCAAAGAGAAGGGGCTAATTGCAGATGAACTGTTCAACGAGGCACAAATCTCGCCCTTGTTGAAGGACTACAATATCAACACCGGCGATTCCTACTATCGCGTCGTGCTACAGAACCTATTTTTCGCCACGTTGAACACCGAGATAGAAAAACGTCGGTTTAGCAAAGGCACAAGAAACGACCATCGCAATTTTTCACTATATCGCTACAGGGATCAGATGCTCGATCCTGATAAACTGCGATTGCTGTTCGACCAAACACCATTTATCAACGGAGGCTTGTTCGACTGTCTCGACAATTTCAAGGGGACACGAGACGGAGGCTACCGTATTGACTGCTTTTCGGATAAACACTACACAAAGTTAAGCATTCCCAACTGTCTCTTCTTTGATGACGATTGTGGCCTTATACCTCTGCTAGAACGCTACAAGTTCACCGTTGAGGAAAACACACCGATAGAGCAGGATGTCGCGTTGGACCCAGAGCTGCTCGGCAAAGTGTTTGAAAATCTACTCGCCGCATATAATCCCGAAACCGGTGAGACGGCGCGCAAGCAGACCGGCTCCTACTACACCCCGCGGACCATTGTGGATTATATGGTAGATGAAGCGTTAGTGGCGGTGTTATCGCAAAAGTGCAACGTGACCAAGAATTGGTTACGGTCTTTGCTCGATTATGCACAAACGTCCGACGATGGAAAAAAGTGGTCTGATAATCCTGAAACTGATTACATTGTAGAGGCAATTTCCCAACTCAAGATAATGGATCCAGCAGTAGGTTCCGGGGCGTTTCCGATGGGGATTCTGCACAAACTAACTCTTGCACTACGTCGGCTAGATCCAGATAACATCCGGTGGGAACAATTACAACAGGACCGCGCCGGAAAGCGAGCAGAAGCAGCTTTCAAGATCTCAAACCAGCAGGAAAGGGATGTCGAACTGGTAGAAATCAGCGATACTTTCGAGCGTTACCGCGATTCGGACTTCGGGCGAAAGTTGTATCTGATTCAAAACGGTATCTTTGGTGTAGATATTCAACCTGTGGCGTGCCAAATCGCTAAACTTCGATTTTTCATCTCCCTTTCTATTGAGCAGGAGCCGGATAGTAACGCAGACAACTTTGGGATTAAGCCGCTGCCGAATCTGGAAACGCGTTTCGTCACAGCGAATACCCTAATCGGTTTGCAGTTATCCGAAGCTAGGTCCCTGCTTCAAGATGACGCTGTACAGCTATTGCTACAGGAAATTGAGGTTATTCGTGAAAAGCATGTCCTTGCAAACAATCGAGGTCAAAAACTTCACCTTGAAGCGCAGGAGGAAGATCTTCACAAGCGGCTGGAAGAGGAGTTAGAAATCCAAAGAACGAAATGGGTGGAGAGTCAGCAGCGAGAAATAGAACAAAAAGCTGCTCGACTTCGCAAACCAGAACAACGTAAAAAGTGGCGGAAAGAGGAACAGAAAAAATATCGATGGCGTAAGAAAAAATTTGATTCCGACTTTGAATATGCCCGAAAAATCATCAGTTGGAAACCCTACGACCAAAATGCATCCGCCGATTTCTTTGATCCAGAATGGATGTTTGGTGTCAGGGATGGGTTTGATATTACAATTGGGAATCCGCCCTATGTCAGGGCGGATTCAGGTGATGAGCACCTTAAAATGCGCCAGAAAATTGAGGATAGCAACCAGTATGAAACCCTTTGGGAGAAATGGGATCTGTATATTCCTTTCATTGAACGCAGCTATAAACTGCTCAAGCCGGAGGGATTTACTACACTCATTGTCTCGGATGCCTACTGTCACTCAAAATATGCCCAGAAATCACAAAACTGGTTTTTGAAAAATAGTCGAATCCTGCGACTTGACTTCTTTAGTAAGATTAAAATCTTCGATGCAGGGGTTCGTAACATTACCTATCTGTTTCAAAAGGTAGATGGCAGCCGTCAACAGCCAGAGCGCCGCGTTCATAATCCAGAAGTCGGTGCTGTTACGCTCTTGCCAACTGATGAACAATGTAACCTTACCTACCGTGCGTTTTTTCCGGAAGATATTAATCTTCAGCAGTTTTTGACCCCAACGGTTGCCTTATCAGACATCTGTTACATTAGTTATGGACTGACACCAAGTAGCAACGAAAAGACAGCTAAAGGGGAATTTACTACTTCTGATTTAGTTGCAGATAAGAAAGATGAACTCCATTGCAAACCATTTGTAGAAGGAAAGCATTTAGATTATTGGCTTCCGGTGATGAATCTTTGGCTGGAGTACGGATCTGATCGAGCCCCTTCACAATTCCGTAGACCAACGTTTCCAGAAATGTATACAGTAGGTGAAAAAATTCTAGCTCAACGAAGTCCTGGACCGGATCCAAAAGTTTGTTATGATAATCAGTACCTGATTTTCACACCAAGCAGTGTCGGATTCATTCTTTGGCATAGCTTATCCGGTATACGCAATAGATCGATTAAAAAATTGACTCGTTACAGCGACGAAAAGCCACGACGCCCAGATTTACCCCAACGGGAAGAACTTGAAAATACCAGTCGTCGCTTTGCCGTGAAATTCTTGCTTGGCGTCATGAACTCTACAGCTGCTCGTGATTTCTTGAGGGCACATCGCCGCAGCAATATCCACCTGTATCCTGACGATTGGAAACAGTTGCCGATTCCTGATGTGTCCCCTGAACAACAAGAACCAATTATTGAACTTGTCGATCAGATCCTTGATGCCAAACACACCGACCCAGATGCGGATGTATCCAACCTTGAAGATGAGATTGACCAGATGGTATACTTGTTATACGATCTCACCCCTGAAGAAATTGCTATTGTGGAGGGAGCGGAAAATGTCTGAATCGCGGATTAAGTGGCACATCCCGATAAAATCGGGGAGGATTACGCAGATTGCGCGGATTTTTGAATCCGTGTAATCCGCGACAATCTGCGATTCTGACAAGGCAGAAATTATGGAAGGCAATAAATAAAAATGTCAAATCAATCCAATACCTCAAATGATACGCCACGCATGGTTCAGGACATCATTGACGATATAAAGGAGGAATCGGCAGATGGCACCTACATCTTCCGAGGTGAACCTGAATATAATGAAAAAGTATCCTCAAATCTCTGGCGTGAACTTGATGCTGTTAAGGAAGAATACTCCGATATCAAGGAGATTCAATCCGAAATTATAGCGGATGCCAGAGAATATGCAGATCCCCCAAAAAGCGATTTTGAAATTCTTACTGACATCCAACACTACGGAGGTAAAACCAATCTAATTGATTTTACGACTGACTATAATATTGCTCTTTTCTTTGCTTGCTATGGTTCGCCTGCTGAATGCGGCCGGGTTATTATCTTGCAGAAAACCGAAGAGTTAAAAAAGATGCTCACGCATCCACAAACTCCAGAAATCCGCGTCTGTGCCCAAAAAAGTGTATTCGTTGAACCACCCAAGGGCTATATTGAACAAAAGTATAAGGTAATCTGTATACCAAAAGATCTTAAACTCCTCATATTACAACACCTCCGAGAAAATCTTCCACACCCAATATCTCTCAAAACTATCTACAACGACATCCATGGCTTTATTAGAAGTCAGAGAGACAATTGGCTAGCCTACAGGTATTTTGATAACGGGCTTGAATCGCAAAAGAAAGCATATAAAGCGAGGAACTTAAAAGAAAAAAAAGAGGCACTTAAAGAAGCCATTAAGCATTATACTAATGCATTAGATCTCGATCTACAACTTTTTACAGTCTATAATAATCGCGGCACCGTTTACAATGAGAACGGCGAGGTTGACCATGCCATTGAAGACTTTAACAGGGCGATACAATTGAGACCGGATTATGCAGATGCCCATACCAATCGCGGGCATGCTTACAACAGCAAAGGCGATTTTGACCATGCCATCATAAATTTTAACGAAGCAATAGAACTAAATCCCAATGACGCCAACGTGTATACCAATCGAAGCATTGCTTACAACGGCAAGGGTGAGTATAATCGTGCTATTGAAGACTGTACCAAAGCAATAGACCTAAAACCTGATTATGCCGGTGCCTATAACAACCGGGGTAATGCTCACAGTGGCAAGAGGAATTATGACCGCGCAATTGAAGACTATACTAAGGCTATAGAATTGGAACCCAGCTTTGCAGATGTTTATACCAATCGAGGTAATGCTTACAGAAACAAAGGCAATTTTGACCGCGCAATTGAAGACTATACTAAGGCTATAGAATTGGAACCCGGTTTTACGAGTGCTTATAACAATCGCGGAGTGGTTTACAAAAACAAAGGCGACTTTGACAGCGCCATTGCGGATTTTACTAAAGCGATACAACTGAATCCAAACTTTGTCGCAGTCTATATCAATCGAGGTGATGCCTACCTTGACAAAGACGATTTTGACCGTGCCATTGAAGACTATACTAAGGCTATAACATTGGGACACGGTTTTGCAGGGGTTTATACCAATCGTGGTAATGCTTACAACAAAAAAGGAGACCCTGACCGTGCCATTGAAGACTACGCCAAAGCGATACAACTGCAACCCAATGATGTCGACACCTATTTCAATCGTGGAACAGCTTATGGGGGACAAGGCGATTTTGACAGCGCCATTGCGGATTTGACTAAGACGATAGACCTGAACTCTAATTATACCAAAGCTTATTTTTATCGTGGAATGGCTTGCCGAAAAAAAGGTTGGATTGACCGTGCCATCGCAGACTTTAACTCGGCGATACAACTAAACTCTAATTATACCGATGCCTATTACTATCGTGGGAGGGCTTACAGCGATAAAGGCGATTTTGGTCATGCCGTTGCAGACTTTACCAAAGTAATAGAAGCCAAACCTGATGCTGTGGTCTATTGCTATCGCGGTATGGCGTGGTTGTATTTAGAAGAATGGGAAAAAGCCAAAGCAGACCTGATAATTGCCAAGGAGCAAGGAATTGAGAAATATGGTATTCCGTTACCGCCCGAAATCGCCGCTATGCTAACACCCGAGCAATAAGCATCACCGCGGATGTTTTTAATCCGTAATCCCTTAATTCGTGCCAATCTGCGATTCAGACAACAGGAAGCAAACAAAACGAAAGAGGAACACCATGCGAAAAGCAGATTTACAACAGCAAGCGGTTGAGTTAATCAAGCAACTCTCGACGGAAAAATTGAAAGCAGGTATTGACTATCTGACCTATCTGCGAGACAAGGAAGGGCAGGAAGCAACCCACGAATCGTCCACCGATTTTGAAATCGTCTTAGACGAGATAGTAAGAAAATACGATCGAGCATGGAAAACTCTGGGCAAACCTTGAGGTATTTGACAATTTCGGAAATTCTGAGGGTTGCCGAGAGGCATGTAGGTAGCTATCAGTTGTTAAATGAAAATCAGTTGCACTATCTGGTCGAAATAGTTGGTGCAAAATTGGGTGATACAGAACTGTTTCCGACCTTGCCCCAAAAGGCTGCTGTATATGCCCATCACATTATTACTGGACATCTGTTTTCCGATGGGAATAAGCGTGTCGGTCTGACTTGCGCGATTGCATTTTTAGTTTTGAATGGCTGTTCCCTACATCGGGACATTGAAGATTCAATTATTGATCTTGGCTTTAAGATTGCGGATGGGACGATAACCGATCTGGAGATAATTGCCGAGCATTTACAATCATGGATTCAGCGACAGACGGATGAATTGTTTGAATTTACATTAGATCCGTTTAACTGAGGACTGAAATTGTCAGAATCACGAATCCGATCACGGTTGGTGAAGATAGCACCTTTAATCCGTGTAATCCTTTAATCCGCGATAATCCGCGATTCAGACAAAGAGGGTGTAGAGGCGTATCGGGGCAAGGATGCCCCTCCCACAGATAGCAGGCAGATAGCGCGGATTTTTGAATCCGTGTAATCCCTAAATCTGTGATTCTGACAACACAGAAAGGAGATAGCTCGGTGAATACAAAAAAAGATGTGGAATTTGATTATCAAGCATATATGAAGGACTATACGCCGGATCCAGACAAAATTCATTGGGGATCAGAGGCGCGCCAAAAGCGACGCGAAGCCGTAATCCATAACAATCGTGGTCTTGCTTACGGAGAAAATGGGGATTATGAACGCGCCATTGAAGCCTTGACCAAGGCGATAGAGCTGAATCCCAACTATGCCATAGCTTATTACAATCGTGGTCTTGCTTACGGGGAAAAAGGCGATTATGAACGCGCTATTAAGGACTATAGCAAAACGATAGACCTGCAACCGGATCTTGCCGAGGCACATTACAATCGGGGGGAGGCTTACTACAAAAGACGGGAATTTGCTCGAAGCATCGAAGACTATAGCAAGGCGATAGACCTGCAACCGGATCTTGCCGAGGCATATTACAATCGGGGGGAGGCGTGGTTACATCTGAAAGAATGGGAAAAAGCCAAATCAGACCTGACGGCTGCCAGAGGCATGGGAATAAATCTCATTACTGCATTTGATTACCTCTACGAAAGTGTTGAGGACTTTGAGGAGAGCAACGGCGTTAAGCTGCCGGAAGATATCGCCGTAATGTTGACCCCCCAGGTAAATGCCATGCAAAAAGCAGAATTACAACAGCAAGTGGTTGAGTTAATCGAACAATTCTCGGCAGAAAAGCTGCAGGCGATCTTTCACTATCTGACCGATCAGCAAGAAAAGGAAGAGTGGGAAGCAACTCACGAATTGGCAAGCGATCCAGAAATCGCCAAGAGTTTAGAACGTGCAAAAGCAGATATAAAAGCGGGAAGGCTAAAACGTTGGGACGATGTTAGACGGGACGTTTGATGTAGAACTCACTAATGATGCAGAGAAGCATTACAATATGCTTGACGCTAACATGATACGGCGAGTAAGTCGGGCACTTCATTTATTAGCCCAGAATCCATTCTCTGGTCCGAACATTACCAAGTTGCGAGGAGAATACACAGGACAATGCAGATACCGTGTCGGCAGTTACCGGATTGTCTACAGTGTGGACACACAACATCAAGTCTGTATCATCAAAGGCATTTACCGACGGGGTAGAGCGTATCGTCCCTAATTTAGCAGCTGATACAGATAACGCGGATTTAATCCGTGTCTTTCCTTCAGTCCGTGTCAATCTGCGATTCTGACAGTGAGAATTGGAAGATTCGCTCCGCCTCTGTCCCCCCGTCCCGATTATCGGGATTCCGATTTATCGGAACCGAGGGGCGAAAGTGTCTATTGATTTTCGCTCATGTTAAGAATTACTGCAGCGGCATCAACTTACCTCAAAAACCGTAGGCGGGGCATCTTGCCCCGCCCTCAACGCGTTCACCGTAATTGCACTCCGTTTTTACATGAGCCTTGATTTTTAGAATTCACCATAAATTGACAGCAGAGAAGGAGATTCAAAATGGCAAAGGCAACCCCCCGTTTTTTGACTGCGGAACTGGGAGTAGAGCACCTACTAAAGCAGATACCACCCCTGCACTTCACTGGAATATCAAGGGCAGAGTGGCAGGAATGGCGCAAAGCCTTTCGACATAAGTTAGTCAAAGATTTAGGTCCGAAACCGGAGGCCATCCCGCTAGAGGTTGAGGTATTAGAACGGACAGAGATGGATGGATATACACGTGAGAAGATAATTTTCAATCCTGATCCTTTTTCCTCTATTCCTGCCTATGTTCTAAGCCCTGAGGGAGCAGGTCCGAACAAGCGTTGTCCGGCGGTCCTCTGTGCGCACGGACATGGGATTGGGAAGGATCCGCTCGCCGGGATAGGTGAGGATTATCAGAAGCAGTTCGCTGTTGAGTTGACACGGCAGGGATTTGTCACGATTGCACCGGACTGGCGTACCTTCGGTGAACGTAAAGATCGTGATGAATGGGTGCGTCGCCCTAGACGTGATGGCTGCAATATTGCCTATATGGCTTACGGTTACTTTGGGTATCAACTGCTCCAGCTCCATATCTGTGATGCCCAGCGGTGCTTGGACTACTTACAATCTCGCCCCGATGTAGACGGGAAGCGGCTTGGTTGTATGGGCTGTTCATTCGGTGGCACGATGACAACCTATGTTTCTGCATTGGATCAACGGATTAAAGCGGCTGTTATCGTTTGTTACCTGAGCACGCTGACCGATGCGCTAAATGATCGGGGACGTGGAAATACTTGCGGTTCCCAGTTTATGTTTGGACTGCGTGGGCATGGCGACATATCAGATGTAGCAGGATTGATTGCTCCGCGTCCCTGCATGGCGCAGATAGCATCGGACGACAGTTGTTTCATCGCACCGGATGCCAAGAGTGCGTTCGATCATATCGAACAGATTTATGCCGCAGCCGGTTGTCCGGATAACCTTGAGCTAGACTACTTTGAAGGGGAACATGAGGTCGACGTTGAGCCGGGGCTCGCATTTCTCAAGAAGCATTTGATGTAGCGTGTTGAGATGAGCCTTTGGTGGATCTTAGAATTAATGGAACACTCCAAACCGGTGCGGTTAGGCAATCGCACCTACCGTTCTCCTGTTTGGTAGGCGCTGTTTCCAATCCCGACAGGTCGGGATCCCGAGAATCGGGACAAGCCGATGCGGTGCGGTTAGAAACCGCACCTACCGGGGGGCGAAAGTGTCTATTTATTTTTAGAATTCACCATTGTAATTTAGGAAAAAGCTAAAGACCTTGATTCTTTCAATATAACGCAAGTGCTAGATTCTGTTAAAATGTCTGCGTCGAGATATGAATCTCGACCTACAGGTTGATAGTATATTAATCAATATTCTTTGAAAGGGTAACGTGACGAAGCTGCAAATTCGCCCGATGGTGATTATCATTCGGGACGGTTGGGGATACAACCCGTATCCAAAGTGGAACAGTGCCAACGCGATTTATCTCGGCAAGACACCGGTCGATGATCGACTCATGCGAGAATATCCACATGTCCATATTCATACTTCCGGTGAGGATGTCGGTCTACCACCGGACACAATGGGAAACAGTGAAGTAGGGCACCAAAATATCGGTGCCGGTCGGATTGTTAATCAGGAACTTTTACGAATCAGCAAAATGATTCGCTCAGGTGAATTCGCACGAAACAAATCGTTAGTCGCTGCGATGAACCATGTAAAAGCACAAGGTAGCAACCTTCATCTTATGGGGTTGGCAAGTGAAGCCGGTGTGCATAGTTCCCTAAATTATCTTTATGCTTTGCTTGCACTAGCAAAAGAGGCAGACATTCCCGCTAACCGTGTTTTAGTGCACAACTTTAGCGACGGACGTGACTGCCCGCCTATGAGCGGTATCAACTTTTGTAAGCAAATCGAAGCTAAAATGAAGGAGATTGGTGTCGGGCGAATCGCTTCAGTAGTGGGTCGATACTATGCCATGGACCGTGATGATCGTTGGGACCGGGTGGAGAAGGCTTACCGGCTGCTGGTCGAGGGGGTAGGGCATCGGGCGCTGTCTGCAACCGAAGCATATCAACGCTACTATGACAATCCAACCAAAGACAATCAAATTGGGGATGAATTCATTGAACCGACGGTTGTTATCGATGATAACGGGAATCTTTTGCCAAGAATCGCCGAGGGCGATGCGGTAATTTTCTACAACTTTCGCGGAGACAGACCGCGTCAACTGTGTAAAGCTTTTTGCACCGCGGAGTTCCCATTTGAAGCAACCGGTAAAGATGGAGTTATCCGACAAATGGGTTTTGAACGTGGACAGAAGTTAGAGATTCAGTTCGTCACAATGACCGAATACGAGCGGGGGCTTCCAGTAGAGGTTGCCATTCCGAAACCGCCTAAGATGCACAACATTCTGGGGGCGTATGCAAGCGATTTGGGATTGTCACAATTTCGTTGTGCCGAAACGGAGAAATTTCCGCACGTCACCTTCTTCTTCAACGATTATAACGATGAGCCATTTGACGGGGAAGACCGGCATATCATTCCATCACCGCGCGATGTCTCGACATACGATCAGAAGCCGGAAATGGCTGCGCTAGAGGTCACCGAAGAAATACTAGGTCGGATAGCGTCGGACAGATATGATATCTTCATCCTGAATTACGCAAACGGCGATATGGTTGGTCATACAGGATCGTTGTCCGCTGCGATTAAGGCAGTAGAGACGGTGGACGCATGTGTAGGGAAGGTGATTGATGCAGTTGCGACAAAAGGGGGAGGCTTAATCGTGACCGCAGACCACGGGAACTGCGAGCAGATGATTGACCCTGAGACCGGCGGACCCCATACGGCACACACAACATACCCTGTCAATCTGATCGTTGTTGATGATCGCTTTAAGGGTTGTCAATTGAAGACGGATGGCAGGCTAGCGGATATTGCTCCGACTGCGCTAGAACTATTGGGTTTAGATCAGCCATCTGAAATGACTGGACGATCGCTTATTTGAAAGTCCGGCTTAAAATCTCCTCTCACCTTTTCCATTTGGCTCATGTCAAGAAATCGTGCAACAGAAACCAAGTTTTCAAGAAAAAACTCGGTTTCTCTTCGCGCTTTGCACTTTCTTTTTATATAAGCTTTCCATTTTATATCTCACAACAATGACGCACATTCCGCTGATAACAACAACTGGGCGAACGAACGATAATCCAGGCGATACCTTCATAGGGGTGGGCTTGCAATACCTGTTTGAACAAGCACTAGGACCTCAGGTATGGGTACTGATTGACCGCTTTAGTCCGCAGGGTTTCCGTGACTATGAAGATGTTGTTCGGAATGCGCCGTTTTTGGTCTATGGTGGGATGCCACAATACAATAATTACGACGACTGGAAGCATTGGTATGACGATGCGATGTGGCGTGATTTTATCATTCGTTGGGGGCTGAAAATCTTTACAATGGCGGGCGGGGCAGGTTTTTCTCACTCAAACATTAGCGTTGATGGGTACGTTGCACACTGCATGAAAAGTAAAAGAACCGATCGGATTATTCGCCAACGGGTTGAGCCGAGTCTCTGCTTCACTGTTCGTGATGCGTATGCACACGCCCTGTTGAATGCGCTCCAAATACCCAATAGCTACCTACCGTGCGCTGCAGCTTGGGCAAGCAAAATGTGGAATATTGCGCCGCCGGCGCAGCGACCTTACCTCATTCTTGTTCCACCCTCACCGCGCCACACACCGAAGCGGATTGGACGTAGACGCGTTCCCCGCCGTGATAGACTCCAACAATTTGCCGATAGTTGGAAGATCTTCTATACGACGCTCCAACAACATGGCTATAATGTTCGGGTGCTTTGCCATGCGCATAGGGAGTACACCGCCCTCCGGGATGCGATTCCGTCCGAAGACCTCTGGTTTCACGGAGACCCTTACACGTTGCTGCGACAATACGCTTTTGCCCACACGGTTGTCTCAGCGCGACTTCATGGCAGCCTTCCCGCTTATGGCATCTGTGGAACACGGGTACTAAACCTTTCGGTGGATGTGCGTGGTTCAGCCGTTGAGGTCTTTCCCAAAATATGCAATCTTCGTATCAGCGACGTAACTCCAGACATGCTTCTATCGGCGATAGATCAACTCGAACCTTCGACAGCGGAAGATTTCCACGCTCCGGAAGAGGCATATCGGAAGCTAATTCAATCGTCATTATCCAACGGAAGAAAATAAAAAGAGGGGCAAATTCTGAATTTGCCCCTCTCTAATCGTAAAGTTCAATTTTCGTCTGTTTTTTTAGGATACGAATGGGTTGACGCTTACCCCGTCACCGAAGCATGCCAGTCAGTCCAATCCTCAAGGTTATTCAGGTTTACAGCATCCAAGATCGAACCGTCATCGCCAACCCCGGCCGCACCTAAAATAGCGCCACGGGTATCGTCATCGTGGTTGTAGCCTCTGATAGCTGCGTTCAACTCATTGACTGCGGCTTGATCCAGACTCCCGCCTTTCTTGTCCACAATCCATTGTTCAAACTCGGTGTAGCTTGGACGGTTGTCGCTGATATATGCCAACGTCTCGTCCTTGTCGAGGCCCAGCCCATCAAGAACCATCTGATCGAAGCCAGCACCACATGCCGGATAATCTGAATGCAGTTGACCTACTGCGTCCAACGTGACCTTGCTCCAAAATCTTGGCAAATGAAGAACACCAAGGGGACCTGCAACACTTGAACTGATTGTCGGAATAACTCCTGCCATTTTATTTTCTCCTTGTCGTCTATAGTATTGATGAAACTACAAGTCCAGACCATCTAGATTTGTAGGTAGCCTATTATAGCACACCTTCAAAGAACTGAAAAGCATAAAATTACGCCATTTTCCAGTCTTATCAGTTGTTTCCGTAAATTACGTTGGTGTCAATCTTGGCGAGGCCATCAGCAGTACCAATCCAAGCAGCACCAACACCCAGTGAGATGCAGCTTACGATAGGTGTACTGATCCGACTAGAGGGAAAGTCAATGGGATCTCGCCACCCGTCGGCGGTCTTAATCCACACACCACCATTGGTCGCAATCCAGACGGTAGCAGGTCTAACTGCGCTTGCCGGACCTTTGGTAGCCGCAACGTAGATGCTTTGATACGGCACTATATCGACAAAACGAAGCACAGCCTCAACCGTACTGCTCAGATCACTCTGATGAATTTCGCCATATCCGTTGGCTTTGTCCACGCTATAATTCCAAGTAAAGTAAACTCTATCAGCACTGACGTCAAAACTTACAATTTCACTGCCGGCTTTCAGGTCAAGGTTGTCGAGGGCACCAAAGCTTTGCCAGATATCCATGCTTCGATTGTAGACTGCGATACCATTTTGAGAAGTGCCAATCCAAATTCTGTCCTGTGTGACGGCGAGCGCAACAATATCATCGGCGGGTAAACCATCTGTCTCTTTGCTATACTTGATCCAATCTCCGGTAGATCGCTGATGACGGGCAACTCCTGCAAAGGTGCCGATCCATACTTCATCTTTGTCAATTTTGATGTCATATATTGTGTTATCAGGCAGCCCATTTCGTATATCGAAGATGTCGGGAAATGTCGTGGACTTGTTATAACGAATTACACCGCGATTGAGGGTGCCAATCCACAGTTCCTGATTATCAACCGCGAGTGCTCGAACATCAATCGGCTGCTCTTCGTCAAAAAGGGTGTTAATATGATCGGTTATGTCTGTGATTGGCTGCCAAGTTCCTCCACTGAGGTCAATTTGTGCCAATCCTTTGGGTGTGCCAATCCATAGGGTTTGGCCATCAATGGCAATCGCTTGGATCTGGTTGCTCGGTATTCCGTCAGAGACTGTGTAAATTGTCCACGCACTTTCACTTCGCTTTTTTCGTGCCTCATTTTTCAACTTGAGATTTGATGTATATGGACTAACGGAATTATAGTCAGCAACTGCGTCCGTCCCCTGCCGCAACTGCATATAAGCATCGCCCCGTGCCATATAAGCATTAGCAAGCCATCGACTTTGTGGATAATTTTGGAGGAAACTGGTCAATGTCCCGACCGCCATTTCAGCATTTCCTAGCTTGGAATGTGCCGACCCGATGAGGTATGAAGCGCGTTCGAGGTGCTGGCTATCCGGGTAGTGCGCCACAGCTTCTTGGAGGACTTTGAGCCCCTCTTCGAGTTCCTCCAATTCCTCTATCAACAGAAAGCCTGCCGTGTAGGCTGCTTCGTCCGCACCGTAGCGATCGGGATAGATTCGGAATAAAAGCCGGTAGGTATCGACCGCTTTCTGGTATTCTTCAGCCGCAAGGTAAGCATCGCCTGCCGCCTTAAACTTGTCCTCCATGCTGTATGCGTTGGGATCGATCTTCACAACATGTCCAAAATATCTCAGGGCCTCATCGTTGTTTCCTTCCTCTTCAAAGAGACGAGCAAGCTGATAATGTGCATCAGTATATTTCGGATATTCGTCAATCGCTTTCATGAAACTCGCTTTAGCTTGCTCGTACATATCCAGCTGTAGGAAGGTTTGACCGTTGAGAAAGTGTTTCTCTGCCGTCTCGCTGGGGATTGCACGTACGTCGTCAAAAGCTGTAATGTAGATGATTTCACGGAAGGGAATTGACAGTTGCTGGTCGTAGACTTCAATCCGTATTGAATTATTATCACCGCCGAGCCAACGTCCCTTGAGGTGATCTCCGTTTTCGAGATAAATTGAGATGTAGTGCTGTCCATAACCGATGTGTGCACATAACAGGACCAAGATGATGCAGATTAGTATGTGATTGAAGTTAAAGGTATGTTTCATGCTTAATTTCCTCACGGGGTTAACGCTATGGTGAACATATTGTGCTATAGTGTTGCAGAGTGGATGTGGGCATAAAATAGATTCATACTTCGATGGGTCTGCTGACATCAAATTAGGGTATAGTATACAATAGCCTTCAGCAACTGTCAAGACGCCGAGGTGTGTCACCCAAGCAATATCGAAAGTTGTGCACACGGGCGTATGATCTGCGGATAGTGGATCAATCCTATCAGGTTAATTTTTTTTGACAAAGTCAGCACCGGTTTGATAATATCTATTGGAAGCTCCTCCAACGTTGCGTTGCTTAATGCTAATCCTTAATTCTGTAAAACTTCTTTGCGTTATCGTGAAACAGTTTCTGTCTGTCCGCATCGCTGGCATCCTGTACTGACCACAGTAGAGCTTCCACCCAATGTTGGTATTTAGCAGCTAGGGTACAAACAGGCCAATCGCTGCCAAACATAAGACGGTCATAGCCGAACGCCGCTACAAGGTGATCGACATATGGCTTCAGTTCTGCTTGCGTCCAGTCGGTGCTGGCAGTTGTTACGATACCTGAAACTTTGCAGCGCACGTTATCAAATGATGCAAGTTCGCTCATATGGTCAGCCCACGGTTGAAATTGTCTGCCCTCTATATCGGGTCCCCCACAATGATTGACCGCGTGTCGGACATTCGGAGTGGCTCTTACCAAATCGATAGCCGCGGGAAGCTGATGATGATTTGCACAAAGATCAAAGGAGAGGTTATACTTCTCAAGCAGTTGTACCCCTCTGATGAGTTCGGGACTTCGATAAAACTGATTATCGGGACGGTGCCAAGCCATGCGACGAATCGCAACGACAAGTTCGTACTCAGTAAGTTGCCTGAGGATTTCCTCGGCACTTGAATCTTCAAGAGGCGCAGACGCAACGATTGCACCAATCATGCTGTCCGTTTGCACAATCTGTGCCAACCACTTGACTTCGTCGACGACCTGTGCCGGTGCCACATCTGCTTCGACATGAACAGATCGGACAACGTTGATTCCCTCACAGGCTCGACGATAGTCCTCAATTAGATAGCGTTTGCCAAGGGCATCAAAATCGTCTAACCAAGGGTAGCTCAAGTTTGAAGTGTCCCAAAGATGCTGATGTGTGTCAATGACTCTTAGCATTTGTATCCGCCTTTTTTGTTTCTCAAGGGTCCTTGCTACTGTTGCTGATGCAAGGTTTAATCACTACGTAAACAATGGCGTGTGGGCAAAGTGTATCCTTTTAACCACACATCTCTACACGGGCGTTAAAGTACCCTTCTCACACCCACGCTTAGGTCCAGTACGATGTCCAATTGTCGCCTTCCCGATATCCGCAAAATCTTAATCGTGCGCAATGATGGCATCGGTGATTTGCTCAATTCAACACCCGCCATTGCACTGCTCCGCCAAAACTACGCCGATGCAGAAATCACGGTGCTCGCCCAACCGTTGAATGCGCCAATTTTGGTCGGTAATCCGGATGTGGATCGAGTATTGATTTTTGACCGTGAAAACGAACATCACGGGCTGCGAGATCGATTACGATTTTATCAGAATTTACGACATGATCGGTATGACCTTGCCGTTGTGATGCGAACCGCTTCGTGGTGCAACTTTGTTGCATTCTTATCAGGTGCAAAGTATCGGTTAGGACGCCACCAAAAGCGATTCAAAAATTTCCTAACACATCCTTGGCGGGGACAGTACAAGAAAGGGAAAACTCACGAAGTCGATCGGAATTTTGACTTGGTACGGCTAATCTGCGATGGAGATGTAGATCGACGATTGGTGTTGAATCTCCTAGATAATGAAATTGCGGAAACAGAACGCCTATTAACAGATTGGAAAATCGCATCGAACGACTTCTTAGTTGGTATCCACCCCGGTGGCAGTTCGTTTGATAAGCGGTGGCCCGAGGAAAATTACGCCCACGTTGCCAATACACTTGCACATCAGTATGACGCAAAAATTCTGATTCTTAGAGGCCCGGACGAAGCTGAGTTAGAAAGAAACGTCCAGAAAGCCTTACAGTCCAAATCCATTGCCTACGCCCCGAAGTCAATACGGGAACTTGCTGCCCTGATAAAACGCTGCGATTTCTTTGTGTGCAACGACTCAGGACCCATGCATATCGCTGCGGCTCTGAATGTACGCACTGTAGCAATCTTTGGCCCTACGGATCATGTCGCTTGGAAACCGCTCAGCGAGGAGGCAACGATTGTCAGGCGAGATATGCCGTGCTGGCCCTGTAGTGCACATAAATGCAAGATCGGCTGGGAGTGCACGAAGAAATTAACGGTTGACACCGTATGGGACAAAGTGGAAACGTGGACAACAGAAAAAGTAGAGGTGATAGATCAGAAGCGGTGATGTAAAAGTCTCCTGATGTACACCCAATCGAAAACCGCTCACCTTACGAAGTTCCAAAGAATAACTTCTAGAGCAGCTACGACTATCGCTTTATCTGTCCGCAACAACTATATGAATAGCTCACACATCGTATCTGCCAGCTTCACAACGGTACGATCATCAATCCTTGCTGCACCTCGCCGTAGATATCCCTCAATAGATTGTCCCTCAAGGACACGGATCTCTTGTTCGTAAGGTGGCTTGATCATCAACGGTAGAATCTGATCGATATTTCTACACGCTTCAGCCACCGTTTTGCGGATGGATTCTCGCGCTTTTTGGGGAGATAGGTGTAAAGCGAGTTCTTGCCCAAGTCCCTGTTTCGTTTCTACAGCGTATATATTGGAAATTAGTTGCCTGGCTTCAGCAACTGCTTTATCATCGCCCGAAATGAAAACTGTTGGCACATCAAATTCCCCTGCCATCGCTGCCCGACAGCCAAATTCGCCCATCGGCCTCCCGTTGATTTTGTAGTATTCGATAGACCTTGATGAGTATGTGTGACTCAACGGCGCGCCGGGTGTGCCCGCCATTGCATGTTGTCCAACGAAATAGAGCGCGTCGTAAGTTTCATCAAGGTAGTAGGGTGGATCGATGGGTCCTCTTGCGATCAGTTTTGCTTCTTGATGAAATTCCAGCACATCAATCCCACCATTACCGTGTCCATCCCAAACCACGACCTCTGCCTGCGGGTCAACGTCCAAGATGCCATCAATAGCGGCGTTGACCTCCCATGTCAGGAGTTTCATGGCGGTCTGCTTCTGTGGTCCTTCTTCGCGAGTTTGATTAAACCGGGATACCATCGCGGGACCTTCCAGATCGGTGAGAATATAGATTTTCATTAGATCTCCTTATCAGTGGACATCAGCCTCGTTAATATTGCCGGGTGAAGGGGACGTGGCACTGCTGTACTCCCAAATGAGTTCGCAATGCGGAGGAGGACGGACGTACCGGTAGTGCCATCCCCGTTGAGGTGGTTCTCTGTTGTGCCGAAGTCTGGAGCAACAAGAATGAGGCCAAAGATATTCAGCACACCATCTCCATTGACCTCCTCTGTGAGTGCGGGATGCACGGGTTATTCCCAGAGCAACACGGTGCCATCCCGACTCCCACTGGCAAGGGTAGAACCGTCTGGATTGAAAGACACGCCTGTGACCCAGTCCATATGACCTATCAGCGTGCGGAGATGTGCGCCCGTGTTCGCATCCTACAGCCGCACCGTGTGGTCCCCACTCCCACTGGCAAGGATCGCACCGTCTGGACTGAAAGACACGCTTAAGACCCACCCCATGTGCCCGGCCAGCAGGGCGAATTCCTCACCGGAGTGTGCGTCGTATATCCAAATCTCTATACTACTCGCTATCGCCAGACGTGTACCATCAGGTGAATAGGTAATATTGCTTGTTATATAATCTTTACCGAAGCGAGCTCTGGCTCCTTCGGGTAAACCCAATTTCGTGTCACGCTGTGCAGCGGTGTTCAATGGAAATAGAGCGGAAAGCATAAGTAAGATCACAGTCATTCTCATGAAAACGGCCCCTTTTTTGGAAGTTGATTGAAGTTAATTGAATTGATAGCTGAACCTAGAGAATGAGGGGTATCTTACCAATTAACCCAAGTTGCTAGTTGCGTTATAATCCTACAGACTTGTCCCCCAATAGGGCTTGTTAATGCATTGGTACATTAATTCATTTCACAGGTCGGACAACCCTGACTTTATTGAGGGCAGGCTCTACGCCACGATTGCGAACTAGGCAATCTGGGGCGATGCGGGAGGAAGTTACGGCGTACAGATCCTCGATCCCGAGTTCATCGAGAATGCTTAGAACGACATAAGATCGGGGTTTAAAAGAAAATATTACTACTAGCAACTTGCGTTATTATACTTGGCACATTGTATCACCTCTGCTTGAGGTAGGGGAGCAGCAATTCGTGGGCAGTCACGACATTGACTGCAAGAGAATCCAAGGCGAGAAGTAGTTCGTTGGCATCCATGTTTTCTGTTGCGAGACTGTCGACTAGGACAATGTGGTGGTCATCGGCTTCGCTTGAATCAATTCCAAAACAGCTTGGCAGGATTTCAGTGTTTTGGTCAAGGATTTTTCCGTAGATTTCTTCCAAGTTCGATATATCAAGATCGTTGACACTGCATAGATCTATCATAAATTCAATCTGGGTTTCATCAACCACGGCAAATATATTGAGTCCGTCTTCATCTTGGATGATGAGGATTTCATCCTCTGTAGAAACGCTATATCCCTGCTCGTCTAGGAACACGGTGATGTCTACCGGTGTGTTTAATTTTGACATTGTTTTTCTCCTTCACTACAGCATTCGACAGATATTTCGACCCGGCTCGGCCGATACGATGGCTGCCTGCTGTTAAGCGTTTTTGGTTCCGCCGACCTTCGCTTTCAGGGCTGCTAAATCATCGTCCACATTTCCGGTTTCGAGGGCAGCGAATTCTTCCTCAAGTGGATCACGGCTTAACTCAGACATTTCCGACGCAGCATCGGCGCGAGCTTCCATATCGCCGACTTTCTCCTCCATACGGTCAAATGTCGCAAAAGCGCTGTTATCCTTCATCCCTGCCATCGTTTCATGGATTGCCTTCTGTGCCTTCGCCCGTTTTTGTCGCGCGATCAACAGGTTCTTCTTACGGGCGGCTTCCTCAATTTTCCGCTCCAGTGTTCGGAGATTATCCTTGAGCATGGTGACCGCCTGTTTCTGCTTCTCCCACTGCTCCTTGTAGCCCGCCGCAATGCCGGCATGCTCATTGCGCCGTGTCAGTGCTTCGCGTGCAAGGTCTTCGTTCTCTCTCTGGAGGGCGATCGTGGCTTTCTGTTCCCAACTATCTGCTTGCTCCTGCTCGTTTTCATAGTCCTTTTGGAGTCGTTTTTCCTGTGCGATAGCGGTGGCAACTTGCTGTTTGACCTTGACCAATTGTTCCTGCATCTCATTCGTTATCTGATTTAACATCTTTTCCGGATCTTCTGCTTGGTCCAGTGCAGCATTCACATTGGATTTGAAGATAGTGGATACACGGTTAAAGAATCCCATTTTACGCCTCCTATAATATAGTGATTGGTGTAGATTTCAAAATTTGGCTCGCTAAAACTGAAATCCAATTATAACCGAAAATCTTCTCATTGCCAACCAAAAAGTTAGATGATTGTGTCTCGGAGGATAGGTGCTACACCCCGTCCACTGATCATTCCAGTAGAATCATCCTCCGTGTATCGGTTTCCCCATGGCATTGCAGGACATAAAAATAGACACCGGTCGCCGCACGTTCACCGATGGAATTACGCCCATCCCAGTATCCTGCACGCTGCTTTGCAGAATAATCGCCGGCGGGCAATCTTCCAAAATCAAGCGTATTCACCAAACGCCCATTAAGACTGTAGATCCGAATCACTACGTGACCGGAAGATGTCAATCTGAAGGGTATCCAAGTTTCCGGATTGAATGGGTTCGGATAGTTCTGCAAAAGTTCACTGCGTTTCAGCTTACCTAAGGTCGTCGGTAGTAGATCCGAGGTTGGCTGAACCGCAACTGGTTCAGGAAATCCTGTATATCCAAACAGATCGAACAACTGATTATAAGCAGCTCTCGCGCGAATAATGCCGTAACCAGCAATATTATCAGGCTTGTCCGATTGCGAAGCCGTCAAGCGAAGTGTATTTACGGTATGCTGCACGGTTGCCAACGGGAAAGCTTCCATCAGCAGTGCAACGGCACCAGCAGCAAGAGGCGCGGCAAGCGATGTGCCAACATGATTACTGGAAAAGCTCCCATGTGTGGTTGCAGCTATGCTTGTTACACCTGTACCCATCGCCATCAAATCTGGCTTAATCCGCCCATCGACGGTGGGGCCTCGTGAACTGAAAGGTTGTACCTGACCATCGCCATCCACCGCACCGATAGCAAGCACATCAAACCCATCTGCTGGGGGGCTGATTCGCCCCGGAATCCCAAACGCCTCGCTTGGTGGTTGAGCACCCAGATTGCCGGCAGCGATGACGACAGCCATGCCTCTTTGAACGGCAAGGTTCGCGGCAATCGTGACTTTTGAGGTTTTCCCATCCAAGTCCGCGAAACGATACCAATCAGAATAGCCGAGTGAACTGCACACTACATCCGCGCCCATCTCTTCGAGCCATTCAAGTCCCTCAACCCACCAGTCCTCCTCGATCTGTCGCTCAAACACGACGCCCTGTTGTGAGATTTTCTCTGTTTTTCCAAGTAGGTAGCGCGAGCGGGGTGCGATACCAACGAGTTGTCCCGGTGCATCGGAAGCAAGGATAGCCAATACCACAGAACCGTGATAATCGTGATGGGGATCATCCTGATTTACCTCATCGGCAGTGTTTGTATCGTCATTGACAAAGTCGTATTGGGCAAGAACTTCCACCCGTTCCAGTGCAGTGTGTTCCAAACTAAAGCCTGTATCCAGTAACCCGATAATGATGTTCTCCCCGAGAAACCCTTTTTTGTGTAGGAAGTCTGCTTGGATCTGTGTAATTTGTGTCTCACCGTTGCCGTAGTCCAGAACCTTAGGCGAGGAAGGGGCACTTGGTGATAACGTACTGCTGGTAGGGATTTCGAAAAGCCTCGTGTGTTGACGGATAGGATCAATCGCGTGGACAAACGGCATACGCGCGATTGCACGAATCGCCCGCGGTGTTGCCTCGAGTCCAACACCGTTTAGCCATCGGCTCTTGCTGCGGAGTTTTCCTCCCAATTGAAGGACAGCATCAACATAACGGGAATCAATGGGCAAATCCGTAAAGTCGGGCAGACTCAAATCCGCCCGCAACTCGCGGCGTACTCTTGCTCTGTTTGGCATCTGGGCTTGATACTGATCTATCGCTCTGCGTCGATCTACCGATGTCGAGAATCCTTTGTCAGTAAAAAGTACCCATACTTTCAGTGTTTCACTAGATGTGTGGAAACGGATAGAGGAGGAAATTTTGAGGTATTGGTTGGGGGGCAATAGCGCAGGAGAGGCTGCTGAGAATGAGATAAATATGATAATAGCAGAAACCAATCGGCAAAGCTGGATTCGTCGTTTAGGGGAGCATTGTAATAACGGGACCATCAGTCGGAATGGCTTCAATTCCTTCATCGAAAAATTGGGGAACAGTGAAGATGCAGTTAGATTCATAAATTAAATTGTAGCAGCGTCATGGCTGACCGTCAAGGGTCGATCTGTCTCTCCACAGTTCTCTGATTGACAGGAATAGATATGTCTTTTATAATACGAATCAGCAAACATTTCATCAATTGACTTTCTTCCCTCCAGTTAGCACAGAAAAGTAAAAAACTAGTAGTAATAACGCAAGTTGATAGTTGATAAACCAAGCACTATAAACCGAGTTTTTTCTTCAAAACTCGGTTTCTCTCTGACTCTAACAACTTGGGTTATGTCATAAAATAGTAGTTGTAGTGCAAATATTGCTAATCGTGGCGCAGATTGCCCAATCTGCGATCCATTCCCCGCTACAAAATCAACGAAACTTGTGCGTCAGGCGTACAAACTTTATGTGACAACTCAACCTAGGAGCTGACTAGCAACTTAGGTTAGTAATAACTTGGGAAAGCTTCAGCCTACTTAGGATTTTACAACCAATGCAGACTAATTTTATAGTGGGTCTTAGGTTAATGAGATACTGCCGGTAGGTGCGGTTTCCAACCTCGCCTACCGGGGAGCGAAGGTGATTAGGAAACCACACCTACCGGCCCCGATAATTAGTTCACCCCCGATTTATTGGGGGATCGAAACCGAGGGGCAAAAGTGTCTATTTATTTTTAGAATTCGCCATAGATCGATTAAGGAGTTTTTAATGTATAGAAAGAAACATTTTATTTTAATTTTTGTCTTCTCAGTTCTAGCGATTTTAATTTTAGGTGCTTTGACACTCGCTTTTTCCGAGGATAGGACAGAAATGCCTGTAAGTTTCACACTGCAACTGCTTCATGCAGCAGACATGGAAGGCGACATCGAAGCACTCGAAAATGCTCCCCGGTTCTCATCAGTACTGCATGCCCTCAGAGTTGAGTATGAGAATACTGTTATCATCGGAGCGGGCGATAGCTACATCCCTGGACCGTTTTTCGCAGCGGGTAATGACCGAAGCCTTCGCGATATCTTAGGACGTGAGGGATCGGGACGTGCGGATATTTTGCTACTCAATGCGATGGGATTTATGGCGGCAGCACTCGGCAACCATGAATTTGACACAGGCACTGGTACACTCGCAGGGTTGATTCGGAATGATGGTAGAGGTTACGCCGGCACTGCGTTCCCGCTCCTGAGTGCAAACTTGGATTTTAGGCTTGATAGCAACCTTGCAGGTCTTGTTGTCGATGCGGGGCAGGAGGCAAACACGGTTCCAAACAGTATCACCAAGAGTGTGGTCATCACAACGCCTTCGGACGACAAGATTGGTGTTGTTGGCATAACCACACCATGGCTCGGCAGTCTATCCAAATCAGGAGAGGTCGGAATTACCCCTGAAGATCCAGATGATATTGCGGCATTGGCAGCAATCGTCCAAGAATCTGTTGATGCGTTGACAGCAACCGGAATAGACAAGGTAATCGTTACCGGGCACCTTCAACAAATTCACCTTGATGAGATGATAGCATCACAGTTGCGCGATGTTGACATAATCATTTCCGGTGGTTCAAACACACTGCTGGCGGACGACACAGATCGCCTGCGCGAAGGCGACATTGCAGATAGACCTTATCCGATTCTGACAAATTCCATGACGAATGAACCGATTGCAATTGTTGGCACAGATGGGAATTACAGGTATGTCGGTCGATTAGTCGTGGGTTTTGACGAGGCGGGCCTCCTGTTACCAGAGTCAATTGACATTGAGGTTAGTGGTGCCTTCGCTGCGGACGATCAAGGCGTTGTGGATACTGGCAATGTTATGCCATCGGCGCGTGTCGTTGAAATTACTGAAGCAATTCGGAACGTGGTTATTGCAAAGGATGGCAATATTTTTGGGCAAACAAGTGTCTATCTTAATGGAAACCGGGGGGCGGTCCGTACAGAAGAAACGAATCTTGGCAACTTAATTGCTGATGCTAGTCTATATGTAGCCCAACGGGTTGATCCAACGGTTGTCATCTCGTTAAAAAATAGTGGAGGTATCCGATCATCTATTGGTGTTACTACTAGTGGCAATACACTCCCACCGCCGGAGAATCCATTGGTTGGTAAGATGGCAGGGCAGATTTCGCAGATTGATATAGAAAACACCCTTCGATTTAACAATGGCTTGAGTCTATTAACGCTTACGGCAGCGGAACTACTTGAGGTTATTGAACATACTGTCGCGAGATCCGAGCCGGGGGCAACCCCTGGGCAATTTCCCCAAGTCGCTGGGGTTGCTTTCAGTTTTGACATTTCGCAGCCGATGGGTTCAAGGGTCAGGTCGCTCGTACTCACCGATGCCACTGGGAATCCGACTGACATCGTCGCACAAAATGGTAAGGTTGTTGGTGATACAAATCGCCCCTTCCGAATGATCACAATTGACTTCCTTGCGGACGGTGGGGATAATTATCCTTATTCGACTTTTCCAAATACCGACCGTGTAGACCTATCCGCGGTAATGACAGAGGCACAATCGGGTGGACAAGCAACCTTTACCGCTCCTGGTACGGAGCAGGATGCACTTGCCGAGTATCTTGCATCAACCTTCTCCATAACGCCATATACAGTTTCCGATGTCGGTCCCCAAGGGGATGAACGTATTCAGAATCTCGCATTTCGCTCAGACAGTTTGATCGTAACACCTCCGACCATGAGTGCATTCAACATGCAGCTTCGCGCGGGTTTGAACATGATTAGTCCACCCCTGATGTCCGACGTGCCGTATACAGCGCGTTCTTTCATCGAAAAACTCGGGGCAACGGTCGTGATAGAATTTGATCCATCAGTAAGTAGCTTTATCGGGTTTACAGCCAACTCTTCCGGCGACGGTTTCGCTATTGAAGGCGGGAAGGGTTATATTATCAACGTCGCCAGATCGAAGGTTGTAAGATTCACGGGACGTGCGTGGGAAAATAGCCGGAGGACAACTCCCGCCGCGCCGACAGTACCTCAGATTCCTGAGGTATGGGCTTTAGTGCTTCACGTACAACTTGAGGGTATTGATGGTGTAACGTTGACCGTTCACAATCGGCGCACTGGAGTTTCGGAGATTATTGATGTGAATGAATCACATGCTGTCTGGGCAGACGTGAACCGCAGCACAGTCGCTTCCATCAATGATATACTGACGATTGAAGTGCGCGATGCAAGCGGTGAGCTGATCCATATTCTGCATCACGAAATCGACGCAAGAGATATCCGTCGAGCGTTTACGGAGTTGATATTGACGCCAGAGAATTTAAAGCCGAGACGGACATTGCTGCTCGCCAATTATCCAAATCCGTTCAATCCGGAAACTTGGATTCCGTACCAACTAGCGAATGACACACATGCTGCGATTCATATTTACGCCCAAACAGGTGAACCTATTCGATTTCTTGATCTTGGTTTTCAACAGGCAGGGTATTACGTTGGAAAATCGCGCGCTGTCTATTGGGATGGGCGTAACGGTTCCGGTGAACGGTTGACTTCAGGAGTCTACTTCTATCAGTTGATCACTCCTAGATCGACATCAATCCGGAAAATGGTTATTCTGAAGTAAGGCGATGTGATAGAACTGATAATAAATCAGCTCGGAACTCTTAAATCCGGGTTGACATTCAACAATCTGCTGCAGACTTCCACCTCTCTAGACAACAACATTCTCAAACCAGATATTCTCTCTCGGAATTACGTGCACTAGTGCGTAGACCTTCCTATCTTACGCCTAACAATCCAGCCAAAAGTGACATTTAACCCAAAAAACCTATATTTTGTGTGATAAAGATTTGACACACCTATATGTTGTGCGGTATGATATTTATCCATTTCAACAGATACCTAGCAAGGCAGGTAGAAATTGACAAGTGTTTAATTTCAGTTGAATGGACCTGACACTTCAAACGATGTTAGTGTCTGACTCTTGGAGGAGGATATTCCCTAGCACCGCGGCAATGTAACTTTGACGCAATCCGTTCTCCCAAATTTGGGTGTATTAGGACGAGTCAATTATTACGGTCCGTGGTATGAGAACGCTGTCGGGGCACAAACCTATGGTGGCTCAGTTTTGGTAGATCTGGAGACAAACTACGCCGTTGTCGAAGATGTCTCGGTCACGATTGGTGTTAGCAATGTTCTCAACGTGGAACCGGACAATGTCACCGAAGCTGAACCCGATGACGAAGACTTTACCGAAACCTCCTTTAGGTCTAAAGCCCAAGCATTTATGCTTGGAGCAGTTGGGGCGCAGCCTATACAGACTGCTTTAGCAGTGTTTTTCCTTGATATTGCAGATAAAAAATGGTATACTTGTATTGCCAATTCGGGATAGAAATGCACCCTCGGCAACCTCGTCGAGGTTCTATCCCACTTCAGTGCATGAAGTAACGGATTGGTGAATATGGCAACACCTTTCAAAAAGAAAGCAAGTGATCGGGAGGATCGACATGACCTATAGGGTATTCGTGTCGCCCCGACGCATCAAGGAAACGTAGATCGTTTTCGCCTTTGCCGGCCTGATAGATATATCAGGTAAAAAGTATCTAGATGGCTTGGCGGGTGTATTCCCTGCCTCGCCCCATCCAGTAGTTGGGGTCCATGGCGTCCCCCCGTTAGGGTGAGATTCCCTAGCTGTGAGTTCGGCTTGTATAGCGTTCAAGAATCCCAATCCTTTAGCTTTGGGAGTACGTCAATGCTAAAATTATTGGCAGACCCTTCGGTGAATATAACTCATACGGATTTGGCGGTGCGTTCTGGTACGCGAAATGTACCTACAACTTTTAGGATTTTCTAAAATCCGTACATAGCAGAAGGTGGGTAGACTATTAGGTGCGCTCACCTTCTGCCTAAGTGGGGACAATTTGCTCTACCACAACTAGGGGCATTTAGTAGGATGTCGGGATATGGAGCTCTCTCCTGCAAGAGAACTACATGCTCCCGACTCCAAAATGCCTTGACAACGGCTTAGTTTAGAAAATATAATATAATCGCGCCAAAATACATCCGATAAACTCGGTTGCAATTGACGAGTGCCCAATATCAACTGAGCGGATCCCCCACTACTTTGTCGCTATGTCAATTCTTATGTACCTAACTCAAAATCTACAACCTAATTAAGGAGTTTAACTAGCTATGTCTCAAACAGGAAAAATAGCGCTGGTTTTGTTTAGTGTTATTACGTCACTCTTTGTCCTGTCTACCGCTGTGGCACAGGAATCAACCGAAGCAGAGATGTCAGATGACACGGGTGCTGACATGGCATCTGATATGGCAGCTGAAGAAGAGGTAATTGAACTTGAAGAACAGGTAGTGATTGGTTCAAGAGCACGTCCTCGTTCTGTTATTGATTCTGCAGTACCGATTGACACCATCCGCGGTGACGAAATTGGCAAGCAAGGTGTCACGGATTTACAGGACATGTTTAGAAACTTGGTGCCTTCCTACAACGTCAACACCCAGCCAATCAGCGACGCAGGAACAGTTGTACGACCTGCAAATCTGCGGGGATTGGCACCGGACCACACATTGGTCCTGATCAACGGTAAACGGCGCCACCGTGCGTCGGTAATTCACTGGTTAGGTAATGGATTGGCTGATGGCGCACAAGGACCTGATTTGTCTGCCATCCCGTCTATCGCGCTGAGACAGGTGGAGGTGCTCCGGGACGGCGCATCTGCTCAATACGGTTCCGATGCCATTGCAGGCGTGATGAATTTCCAACTCAAGGATAGCCACGAAGGTGGCTCCATTGAATTCAAACCCGGGATTTATCAGTATGGGGACGGCCGGCAATACGCGGTCGCTGGCAATATCGGTTTGGGCAGTGAGGAAACTTGGACCAACCTAAGTTTAGAATACGGCGGTTCCGATCCTACCATCCGCTCCGTACAGCGCGATGATGCGAAAGCCTTAGTTGCTGCTGGCAATGATCGTGTGAGAGATCCGGCGCAAATTTGGGGACAGCCTATTGTCGAAGGAGACCTGAAATTCTTTGCGAATTATGGAAGTGTCCTCACAGATAATATCGATTTCTATGGGCACGCCAATTATGCTAGCAAACGGGTCGAAGGTGGGTTCTATTTCCGTAATCCGAACACCCGTAGCGGCGTGTTTAGTACTGACGGGGGCGAGACTTTGTTGGTTGGAAATTTGGCAGGAGGGGAGTATCCCAATATCCCAATCACCAACCATGTACCTAACAACGATGAGTTGAATAAGGTATTCGCAGATCCAAATCTGTTCACCTTCCAAGAGATGTTTCCGGGCGGTTTTACACCGAGATTTGGGGCAAACACAGTGGATAGCTCTGTTCTCATTGGGATTAAAGGCACCGCTCTGGAATCTATGCTTACCTCAGGGCTAGGCTGGGATTTGAGCGGCTATTTCGGACGGCATTATGCCGATTTCTTTATTTTCAACACTGTCAATGCTTCTCTCGGACCTGATACCCCGACGGATTTTGACCCGGGTGACTATATTCAGACCGATTATAACCTTAACTTTGATTTGACGTACCCACTGAGCGACATGCTGTTCCTCGCATCGGGTTTAGAATATCGAAACGAAGGCTTCGAGATAGTAGAGGGTCAGAGAGAATCGTATCAGATCGGTCCTTTGGCGGGTCAAGGCTTCAGTGCCGCGTCTAACGGCTTCTCAGGATTCAGTCAGGTTGCTGCAGGCGAATGGGATCGCTCCAACGTTGCGGCTTATTTGGAAAGTGAAATCACACCACTCAAACACTGGCTGGTCGCTCTAGCGGTGCGGGGTGAAGATTTCGAAGACTTTGGACAAACCCTCAACTACAAAGTCGCCACCAATATTGGTGTGACAGACTTTCTTGAGGACGCAAACATGATTGCCAACGATGAGATGATTCTGAAGTTCCGTGGCAGTTTCAGCACAGGATTCAGGGCACCGACTCCGGGGCAACAAAACGCCTTCAACGTTACGACCGAATTCAATTTCGAAAAGAACGATTTGGTCAATAACGGAACCATTCCTTCAACCAACCCTGCGGTTGCAGTGGTAACTGGGAAGGAAGATAACTCACTTGATCCCGAAACATCAACAAACTTCACCAGCGGTTTCACCTTTGAGGTACGGGACATAAACCTTACGGTGGATCTGTTTGATATTCGGATGAAGGACCGGTTAGCTCTATCGCAAGACTTCGCACTAAACGAACAGCAGAAGCAAGATCTGCTGGCTGAGGGTGTAACCAGCGCGGCGAACTTACAGGAGTTCCGATTCTTTACCAATGACTTCGATACTACGACCCAAGGTATTGATATAGTTCTCACTGTACCGGTACCAAATGGCGATGTTGCTGTCCTTTATAACCGTACAGAGACGACCGTTACCGATCACAATCCGGACACGCTCGACGACCTGCGGATAAAAGAATTGGAAGAGAATCTGCCGAAACAGCGTGGAGCACTCACCCTAACGCAATCGCTCACGAGTCAGTGGAGCGCACTTGGGCGGGCGAGTTACTACGGAGACTGGTACGATTCTGAGGATGATGAAACTTATACTGGCAAGGTGCTTTTTGATTTAGAGTCGACTTACATGGCGTCTTCCGGCATCATCCTAACACTTGGTGTGCAGAATCTCCTCAACACTTACCCTGATGAAAATCCGAAGTCGGGTAATATTGGCAACCAATACGGTCAATTCAGTCCATTCGGCTTTAACGGCGCGTATTGGTATGCTAAGGTCGGTTACACGTTCTAAGTTTAGAAGTTAATTGATTCATCACAGTGGAATTGCAGGCAGTGGTCAGCATTGCGTTAATTTTAGCTCAATGAAGCGTTGAAGTCATGCCTGCCGTGCCTGCATTCCGCAAATTACCTACAAGCTTGCAAACTGTCAAAATCAGCCCTCCAATTGACTATCAACAACCCCAATTACACCTTCCGTTAAATTATCCGCTGGCAGTTTCCTATTTCGTTCTGTGGCAATCGTATTGACATTTTGTCAAGGTCCAACGATTTCTCATGGACTCGTCTGACATCTTGTCAAAAACAGCGCGGTTCGGAAGTTTCCTCTCTGACATTCTGTCAGAAATCCTTCCAATCTGCCTACGGTTCAATTACATAATGTTATGAAGTGACCCCTGGAACTGCGTATTTTCTATACTTAGAGCCTGTTTGAAAAGCCATTTGATACGGTTAGGACTTATGCAGTAGGTTCATAAGTCCCCCTGATAAGGGGGATTTAGGGGGTTAAAAATAAAAAAATCTCGCTCTGCGTACTAAATTTGCGTAAGTCCTGTCTTTTTAAAACAGGCTCTTAATGTCAAATTCATTAAGCTATGGTATGGAATCATTGGCATCAATTTTGCCCAACGGATTAATGGTACGAATTGTCATTTCAAAACAGATAATTTTGTGAGGGAGGTAAATTCGATGACAGTTATCACCATTTCGAGAGAATATGGCAGTCGTGGAGAAGAAATTGCCCAACAGGTTGCTAACCAACTCGGCTATAGTTATTTCGACAAGGAAATTCTGACCGATGTGGCGCGTGAGGTCGATACCACTGAAGATAAAATCAGTGAGCATGATGAGAAAGATGAGCACGGTTTCCGCGCCTTCCTAAAAAATCTATTCGCACCGAACAACCCAGGGCTGGCACATTATCCGTACTACCCAGGCATCGCCGTAGACGTATCGGATGAATTCACGAATCGACAACTGGAATTAGATGCCAATCAGGTGACGAACTCCTTTCGTCATGTTGTGGAAAATTTGTGGGAACGTGGAAATGTGGTTATTGTTGGGCGGGGCAGCCAAAAGATTCTCGCTGCAAAACCCGATACTCTCCATCTAAGTTTCATCGGAAAGATTGGAGTCCGTGCTGAAACAGTTATGAAGGCCGAGCATTTGACTCGTGAAGAAGCCCTGGAAAAAATTCAAACCATTGACGAGCAGCGCTCCCACTATATCAAACGTTATTACGATGTTTACTGGGAAAATCTTCGGCTCTACCATATGATCATCAATACCAGTTTGATGTCTGTCGAACAGGCCGTGAAGGTTATTGTTGCGATGGTTCACCAGATGAAAGCAGACGCATAATGAATCATTTTGGCATTTGGTCTATCAATATGCTAAAATGTGAGGAATGAGTCGTTAGACAAAACAACAAGCAAAGGATTGATAGCCGAATCTCGCTTAAGGAAGACTTGTGCCAAATGCCAGCCAAAAGAGATAATACTGAGACCACAATCGATCATCACGACGATTTACAGACCCGTCTATCCTTCCTTCAGTTCAGCCAACAGGATGAAGAACATCTCAAAGCATTATCAGAAGTCTTTGCTCCTCACATTCCTGATATTGTGCACAATTTCTATCAACACCTGCAAGGGTTTGAAGAAACCGCTTCACTGCTGACCGATGAGTTGATTACGGCGCGGTTACTAGATGCACAACGACACTATCTTGAGAGATTGACGGAAGGAAATTATGATCACCAGTATGCGGCGGAGCGCTCGCAAATTGGGCATACCCATAATAGAATCGGACTAGCACCGAAATGGTATATCGGGACATACAATTTGTATATCCACCTCTTAATTCCGTTGATATGTCAGGCGTACCACGATGAACCAGAGCGCGCTCAGAATGCTATCCTCGCCCTGATGAAGGTGCTGATGCTGGATATGCAACTGGCAATTGATGCATATATTGAACGGCAGCAGTTAGAAGCACAGATCATTCAATCAGAGAGATTCGCTGCGATCGGACAACTAGCAGCCCGGGTCGCCCACGAAATTCGCAACCCGCTATCCTCGGTGACATTGAATTTGGATCTGCTCGCCGATGAAGTCGCCGATGGTCCAGAGATAGATGTCACAGAGGCAAACGACCTACTTCAATCTATTGACAATGAAGTTGAGCGGTTGGCTAACATTGTCTCAGAATACCTGGGGTTTGCGAGATTGTCCCGTTTTGAATTTGAGCACGAATCTCTCAATACTGTCGTACAGACATTTTGCCACTTTATCGAACCACAGTTACAGCGAGCCCAAATCACGTTTTCTATAGAACTCGCTGAGAACTTGCCTTTTACCTTACTGGATACCGAACAGATCCAATGTGTTTTGCACAACTTTCTCAAAAACGCGATCGAGGCCATGCCATCAGGCGGGGAATTCTCAATACAGACCAATGTTGAGTCTTCTCGGATTGTGCTGCGAGTCTCTGACACCGGTGTGGGCATTCCCCTACCAGATCAGAAGCAAATCTTTGATCCCTTTTTCACTACCAAGAAGAACGGAACTGGTCTAGGACTGTCGCTTGTCGGGGAAATCATCAAGCAACATCAAGGGACAATTCTTTGTAGAAGTGTTGTTGATCAAGGAACACAATTTATCATGACATTTCCAATACGGGACGAGGAATCGGACGAAAGTGGAACAATAGAACAAGCCACCAACTAAGCCACTAAAACATATTACATACTGGAGGGGCGATAATCATGAATGCAGATAAATTAATCCTCGTAGTTGATGATGATGCGCCTATTCGCGTCTCCCTTGAAAGGATCCTGAAACGAGACGGATATGCTATCCAAACTGCCGTGGACGGCGAATCCGCCCTGGAAATAATTCGTCATCAACCGGTTAATCTGATTCTCGCTGACTTGAGAACGCCCAACATGGACGGATTACAGTTACTCAAAGCCTCCAAGATACTTTCCCCTGAAATCGAGGTCATTCTGATGACAGCCTATGGTGAAGTGGATACGGCTGTTGAAGCAATGCAAGCCGGTGCATATCATTTTATTCAAAAACCGTTGAAGCGTTCTGAAATTCTGCTCACCATCGCTCGTGCCCTCGAAAAACAGATGTTGGCTATCGAAGTTCGATCCCTACGGGAACAGATGGACGCCGAATATTCTTTAGGCAACATCATCGGAAAAAGTCCCGCTATGCGTCAACTGATTACAAAGGTGCAACAGGTCGCATCAAGCGCTGCTAGCGTCTTAATCACCGGTGAAAGTGGGACAGGCAAAGAAGTTTTTGCGAACGCAATCCACGCTTTAAGCCCAAGAACAGATAAACCGATGATTAAAGTGAATTGCGGCGCATTACCCGATACCCTGTTGGAGTCCGAGCTTTTTGGGTACGAAAGAGGGGCATTCACAGACGCTAAAGTAAGCAAGCCTGGACGTTTTGAACTCGCGGATGGAGGAACACTCTTTTTAGACGAAATTGGCGAAATGCCTAAGCCGCTACAAGTGAAGTTGTTACGGGTTCTACAAGATGGCAAATTCGAGCGACTCGGTGGGACCAAACCCCTCAGTGTGGATGTACGCTTAATCGCGGCTACAAACAAGGATTTGGCGGCGGAAATCAGGGCAGGTAATTTTCGGGATGACCTGTTCTATCGGCTCAATGTGATTACCCTCGAACTCCCACCACTACGCTCTCGCAGGGAGGATATTCGACTGCTTGTAGACTGTTTCGTAAAAAAATATAGTGAAAAAACGGAGAAACCGATTCGAGGTATTTCTCGTCAAGCGTTGGAAACGCTTGAAGGCTATCATTGGCCGGGCAATATCCGCGAACTGGAAAATGCAATTGAACAAGCGGTGGTGC
Source organism: Candidatus Poribacteria bacterium (assembly GCA_965208425.1). Lineage (GTDB taxonomy): Bacteria > Poribacteria > WGA-4E > WGA-4E > PCPOR2b > PCPOR2b. The sequence continues at coordinate 4,098,692 of OZ242335.1, forward strand.
TGACACAATCTAACGACATCGAACAGATAGATCTTCCGGTGTCAATTCACAAGGGGGGTAAGACCTCGGCTTATTCTGAGGATCTGAGGTCAATTGTAGTACCTTTAGGAACACCTATGGAAGATATTGAACGAAAAGTGATAGCCGAGGTGCTTTCGATGACTGCTGGCAACAAGGAATTGGCAGCGAAGTTGCTCCAGATTTCGTCACGCACTATCTACCGAAAGCTGGAAAAGAATTAGAGATGTTAATGCGATAAGAATAATCCCACAATGGAGGAAACACGATGATCCAAAACATTCTGGTCGCGATCGGCGACACACCACATGAACAGAATGCCTTTGAATATGCTGGGCATTTAGCTGCCCTGTTAGACGCTCACCTTTCGTGCGTCTACTTTGCTGATGAGAGACATCTCGGTCAGGAAGACATTGCTGCTAGAGTCTTCGATAATACGGAATCATTGCTCGCTGAATTCGAGTTTTTATCCGCTCACGTTGATACTATCACTGGCAATCCTGTAAGAAACCTCTGTGACAAAGCACATACTGCCGATCTCGTCGTGGTCGGTATCCCTGAGTCAATCAAAACGAAGGGATTGCGGTTGATCCACGATAATATCGACGATATTTTGTCCCGCATTACAAAACCGACGATTGTTGTCCATGAACAGTGCACAGTTCTACAAAAAATTCTGACCGTTCATCGCGGTGATACAGCATCCGATCATGTCCTTGGATTGGCAGCGGAGTTGGCAAAGCGGGCCGAGGCGAGTTTGTTCAGCTTAGCACTAGCAGATACGCAAATAAGGGCAGCCGAGATCTCTGGACAGATGCGTGAGTATTTGCAATACTACCAAGTAGAAACAGAGTTCAGAGCACAGTTGGGTTTCACCGTAACCAACATTCTGAGTACAGCAACAAAAGAGGACTGCGATTTAATCGCGTTGAGCGCAAGTCATCATGGACGGTTGTATGAGATGATTTTTCAGGACACGACGGAAATGGTTGTAAAATTCGCAGACCGAGCAGTGCTAGTAACCCGGTAATGTAGTACCGTTAGTTGCTTGGAGTTGATCGCAGGTCGGTTGGAAATACTTTCCCTATGGCAACAATAGCCTATCTCCTCAATGACACTTTATAATGCCTTCTTTTGACCTAAACAATACTTTGTTTGACAGAATCTCAAGCGTCTCCGAGAAAAATCGGTGTTTTTTGACAGAATGTTAGACAAAAATTGGGGTAGCTTGCTATTTCTTGACAGAATTTCAATTTTTGTGGTTTTTCTTTCAACTTTTTCCAGTATTTGAAACGTCGGTCGCAAAAATATGAAATTCAAATAAAATCTTACTGTTTGGGACTTACGCAGTTGGATGGTCAAAGCTCTGTAGTTCGCCGATTCATCGTCGTAGGATACCGTTTCCCACGCCCGATGAATCGGGCAACTACAGCAGGTGCACCATCAAGGATCCCGTAGTGAACAGCGATCGTTGTTCACTACTGAAGTGTGTAACTCCTACTGTTTTTAGATTCATCCCCCATTTCCTCTTTCTACCTTATCGCCCTCACCGTTAATCCCCCATTATGGCACAGTAATTGCGCGCTCTGACAATTGCCAACAATGACTATGAATTGTCGGACATCATCCTCCGATGTTGCATTTCAAACCCATGGAGAAAGGGGGTGTGAACAATGGCACTGGCACCTTGGAGGTCTTTTACTGACCTTGATCGGTTGCGCGCTGACATGGACCAACTCTTTAATAAATTCTTTGGTCATAGCGTGTCGCCGACCCGTAAAGATCAAGAATCTGTCCTTGACACGAGCGACTGGGCGCTGCCGGTGGATATGGTTGACCGCCCAGAGGAAATCTTTGTCCGGACGATGGTTCCGGGCGTAAAGAAGAACGACATTTCGGTTTTGGTATCCGATGGGAAGTTGACAATCTCAGGCGAGCAAAAAAGCGGATACAGAGGTTAAAGAGGAGGACCACTACTACAGTGAGCATCATTATGGCAAGTTCCATCGAGACATTAGCTTACCGACTGCTGTAGATACGAATAAGATCAAAGCTAACCTGAGGGACGGAGTATTGGAAATCCACTTGCCGAAGGTTGAAACCGTTAAGCCCAAGCAGATTGAGATCGAGGCAAAGTAGTCTGGTGAAAGATGCGGTGAGGTTACCAACATTATGGCCAAGGTAGAGAAAATCAAAGGTATTGCGCCGGAGAAAAATCTTGAAAAGTGCGCCCGAAGGATTATCACGACCCGGTTTCATGAAATGATAGCTTTCAAAGCGGGGGTAATTGATGGCACTGATATTGGGTTCGTTCACGATATGCGGGTCACCTCCCGACGACTACGCGCTGCGCTACGAAACTTTGCCGATTGCTTTTCCTCAAAAAAGAAGTTCCGTAGGCACCGCAAACGGGTCGAGCGAATTACGAGCACACTGGGAAACGTGCGTGATTTAGATGTGTTGATTGATCGTTTTCAAAAAGACGCGCAAACGGTGCCTGAAGAAGCGCAGATTGGCGTTCAAAACTTAATAAGACATCTCCAGCGAGAGCGGGAAGCGAAGCGGACACCGATGCTTAAGATGTTTGAAGAACTCGACGGGAGTAATTTCGAGAAAAAGTTCTTGAAATTCTTTAAGGGAGGATAGATATGGCAAAAGCATGGGAAGTGAAAGGGATTCACCCACAACGAAGCTATCGTTGGAATGCACAAGTTATCCTTGCCGTAAAGCTTGAGGAGGTATACTCGTGGTCGAAATCTATTCGCAATCCAGATAACATCAAGGAACTCCATAGCCTGCGAATCTCAGTAAAACGGCTCCGCTATTCGATGGAGTTCTTTGCGATTAACTATGGTAAAGAATTCCAAGATTTCTTGAAAATATTAACAGATTTGCAGGACCAATTGGGTGACATTCACGATTACGATGTCATTGAAATGGTCTTAACAGATTATCTTCGAGGACTTCTGGATCGAGGGGATAGCGAAGCCGATGTGATTGGCATCAATATTCTAGTTCTCCGCTATCGCGATATGCGGGCGGCAAAGTATCAGGCGTTTTTGCAGCAATGGATTGCGCTTAAGGAGGGAGGTTTCAAGGGGCAACTCTTTAAAATTGTTACAGATGAAAACTAATAGGATTCTGTTTCCCCATGATTCTAGATCTTTCAGAGGACAACGCTGGCTAAATATCGCTCTTCGCACGATGCACTTGGTTGGTATTGCAGGATTGGGCGGCGGATTTCTCTATCAGTCGCCGAGGGAGGTTTGGCTGCCCTATCTGATTCTGAGTATCGCCTCTGGCTCTGGCCTCATGTGTCTGGCTATCTGGACCGATGGGATCTGGTTCATTCAATTGCGAGGTATTGTTATTCTCTTCAAACTCATCCTACTGTTAAGTATACCGTTTTTCAAGGGGTACGCAGGCTACGCACTAATCATTATAATTGTCATATCCGGCGTCATCGCTCATGCGCCGGGTGCTGTCCGATATTACTCGATTTTTCATGGGAAGCGCGTGGAGGATTTACACGGTCAGGACGATTGATAACCGGTGCTATTAACCAATGGTGCCATTTTATAACTGTTGATAATGTGAAGCTGAAACGGGCAGACAACTGGTTAAATTGATGCCGAGAGTAAAACAAGCAGAATTTCAGGTCGATTACATTTGGATGACTTTAGCGGTCGCGATCTTCGGCGGATTCGCGCTGGCCGGTCATCTCGCCTTCGTCATGGGTTTTGATCGCCCGTTGGGTGATGGTTTTGCAAGCCTTATTCAGATTCACGGACATCTACAATTCGTCGGTTGGGCCGGGTTATTTATTATCGGCATTAGTCTTCACTTCATCCCACGCTTATCAAGCGTTCCCATTTCACAACCCCAATGGATTCCCCGTCTGCTTTGGCTCATCGGAATCGGTTTGTTACTACGATTCATTTCACATTCGATTCTACCCTACCTTGATAACGGCTTCCTTTTTATCTTGTTAAGTTGGATAACCGCCGCCTCCGGATTGCTTGAATGGTATGGGGTGCTGATCTACTTGGCACTGTTGGCAGGCACAATCTTCGGTATGTCTAAGGCGGATCGAAGACCGCCCTTGATGGTTGTTCGCCCATACTTCAGAATGATGATGATAGGTTTTCTGATCTACGCCACAATTCATGCAGTATTGCTGTTACAAATGGCGTGGCGAGGAAACATTGTCGTGGGGCAAGTGTGGAATGATGTTTCGATTCACATCTTCATCGGTCTGGTACTATTGGCCGTTGCATTCGGGTTTTCAATTCGGATGCCTCCGCTTTATCTTCGGCTCCCAGTCGCAGATTGGCACGTTCGGCGTGTGGCATACGTTTATCTCATTGGATTTCTGTGCCAGATCAGAGAAATTCTTCCGATTAATTTCCTCAGCCATATAGAAGGGTACATCTCCAGCGTGGGAATGCTGGTGAAAGCTGGCGCTATTTTATATATTGTCTGGAAATTTGATGTTCTGACGCGCAGACAAGAGCCGTCGATTGCCCATCGCGATTTGCAGTCATCGCCGGACCGCCGCTCGACACGTGGGACTAGCCCAGACCACGGAGAGTATGGGCGGTTCAAGTGGCACATCTACGCTGCATACGTTTGGCTTGTATTCGGCGCACTTGGTGAGATGCTCATTGGCGGTTTTGGGATTTTTCAGCTTCCGCTTGCGATTAGTAGCGATGTGATTCGGCACATCTATCTGCTCGGATTCATTACCAATCTTATCATGGGTATGGCGGTTCGGCTGGTTCCCGGTTTTCTAAAAAAGCGACGTGTTGCAAGCACAAAGTTGATTAATGGAACATTCTGGTTAACCAACATCGCCGTTGTGGGAAGGGTGCTGCCGTTACTTGTGCCATTGGTGATATTCGATGTACCTGAAATCATCGACACAATCGCTCAAGCCGCGTTTGGACTGTCGGGACTTTTGGGGCTATTGGCAACAATCTGCCTTGCTATTAATCTATGGAAAACAGCGCGTGGCACACCTGCATGACCTATGTAGCAGACACTTGTTTCTTCACCAAGCTTTCAGGTGGAGTGTGGAATGACTAGACGAACATCCCAATTCCTTTGCTTATTTACGTGGTAAATGAATCGAACCGTGTCGTCGTGTTGACCATTCTTGGGCAACAATACGGAAGATATCGGACTCCGTAATGATACCAACAAGATTCACCCCCACGGGATCAACGACGGGCAGACCGCTGATCTTGTTTTCCAGCATCCTTTGTGCCGCTTCGCCGATTGTTGCATCCTCAGCAACCGTTACTGGATTGGGTGTCATCACTTCCTCCACCGTCATCTGTTCCAATTTTTGGGAGAGCGTCTGTTCCATATTGCTTAATAAATCAAACACTCGATATAAATCACTCAAGGTCACAATACCAACGAGTCGATCCGAAGCAACAACTGGCAGTCGCCGAATCTGATCGACAAGCATCAATTGATATGCCTCAATAATTTCCGTTTCCGGTTCGGCAAGACTTAACTCCGGTGCCATCCAATCCCTCACCAATGTGTGAATCATCTTGGGCCTCCTTTCTCGCGCTTGCTTTCCTACCAAGTTAGTTGAAGTTTTCTAGTGCCCTAAGTAACAATTACGCAAAAGCGATGCCATTCAAGAATGAACAATCGACCAATTGTGAAGATTAGTTAGTTTTATTATAACTTCCGCTCAAAGTTGTGTCAAGTTTACATCGGATACGGTTTGAACCGATAGGTCTTCCCATGAGTTCCTTGAAGTTGGTATAGCTGCCGATCATCACGAAGGGTTGGACGCAGAACTGCAAGTTCAGTATCGGGGTAAAGCTGATATCCGCGCGTGTGGTGAAGTCGAGCGTTCGACTTTCTAATTCGCCATAGACATAGTGTTTTTTTAATCTGTCCGTTGATGGTTTCTTCGCCAGATCTCCCCATTGGACATCTCTCACATCAGATGAACGGTTCATCAGTCATTAGGTTCTCTAAATCTTGCAACATTCCTATTCATTCCACAATCACAATTAGATGGTCATCATGTTGGAAAACCTGACGCTTCAACTGCTCAACATTTTCCACGGTGACCTTTTTCAACTGCTCGAAGAACTGTTCGTCTGCTTCAGGAGGGTTGCCGTCGAACACCTTTATACCAACCCAATAAGCATGGCTAACGCGGTCAAGTCGCCGCATGCCAAATCGTCCCAAAATGGCATTGATGGCTTGCTGAATCGCTTTTTTATCAAAGGTGATATTGCGAACAGATTGAATCTCGCTTTGGATACCTTCGAGGGCTAGATCAAGATTTTCTGGGCGTGTCCCCATTGTTATACGATACCAGTTGAGTTCATCGTAGTTCTGGACGTGCATGCTAATACTGTAAGCCAATCCCTGTTTCTCACGGAGATTGAAGGCAAGTCTTTCAGAGAACAGGTTTCGTAGAACGAGCAGTGCGGGTCGGTCTGTCTCCGCTGCCTCGAACCGATTTGCAAGGTAGATGTACGACTGTTGCTTGCCGATTTCCTCACGAACCGTGTGACCGAGTTCGGCAAATTGCGGAGTAAACGCGGGTGGTTTCCATTGGGATTCACCCCATATGTCACCGAAGTGTTGCTTTACCAACGCCATCACGCCATTAATTTGCTGGTTGCCTGACACGACCAACATCAGATTCGCCGGGTTGTAGAATTTGCGCTGAAAAGCTTGCAGATCGGATAGCAAGATGCCTTCAAATTGTTCAGCTTTGCCGAGAACCCAACCGTAGCCGGGATTTTCCGCAAACAGGTTGTCGTAGAAAAGTCGGGCGGCGACGCGTGGCGTGCTTTGGGCGTTCGTCACAGCGAGCGGAATAACCTCTTTTTTGGCTTGCTCAAAAGCACTTTCGGTCAACCTCGGTTGCCTTATCATCTCTGACAGTAACGCCAATCCGCGATCAAAAAAGACATCTATGAGTTTCAGCCGAATGTAGGCGAATCGGGGTGAGTTGTAGTAATTGTCGTAGGGGATGTACGGATTGTCGTGGACTTTCAACTCTGCACCAATTGACTCAAACGCTTGGTAGAGTGATTCGTCCGGATGCTTTTCCGTACCACCAAGAACGAGCATCCGTTGTAGAATCTCTGTCATTCCCCATCGGTCTTTTCCTTCGCTCAAGGCACGTTCCTTTGCCAACAGGTTGATGCCGATGACACGACTATCACGATTCTCCTGCACAACAACAGTCAAGCCGTTTGCCAACGTCTCCGTGTGGTAGAGATTTGGCGATCGATCGACGGTAACACTGGAGTCGGTTTGGGAGGGCAACATCACCGTAACGACAGGAAAATGATCGGACAGGTATTTTCTCGCCACGCTCTGGATGGCTTGTGGTGTAACGAGGCTAAGTTTTTCTATGCCATCGCGAAGAAAAGAGGGACCGATCGCCGTTAAGTACGGGGCTTTCATCATCGGGTAGTAGTGGAGTTTTTCTTTAAGGTAGATTTCGCCGGTGACGTGTGCAACCAAAGCCGATTCGAGTTTTTCCTCCGAGAGGGGTTCCTCCGCCATTCCTCTTACAGCCTGCGTAATTAGTTCAACAGTTTGCTCGACATCGCTATCTAGCGGCAACTCCGCGGCGATTTGCAGCGTCGAAAAATCGCGGTTGAAGTCGATGCTCGCGCTGATGGTATTGACCCAATCGGTGTATCCGTCCTGCTTAAACAGCGTTTTCAGACGCGCCGTCTCTTTGCCGCCGAGAAATTCTGTTAGCATCTCCAACGCTTGAAAATCTTCAGAAGTCGGCGGAGGCAAAACATAGCCGAGGTTCAAGTATGCCCGGTCGTTGGGGAATTTGTCCATGCCGTTTGCCCGAATGATTCGGAGGCTTTTCGGAGCTGTCAATTGAATCGTTTGGGGGCGGGGCAGTTGACTCGCCCGATAGCTACCGTACTTTTCCTTGATTAGGGCAACCATCTCTGGTGTTGAAAAATCGCCGATAACCATCAGCGTCATGTTATTCGGCACGTACCACGTCCGATAGTATGCCAAGACCTGCTCGCGCTGGAGATGTGATATGGTAGAAACCGTCCCAAGCACAGGACGTTCGTAAGGCGTGCCAGCGAAAAATGTCCGCAGAAAATGGTTTTGAACCTGGTAGGAAGGTCGGTCTGCACTCCTGCCAATCTCCTCAATGACGATGCCGCGTTCTTTCTCGAATTTCTTTTCGGGCAGGATCGAGTTAAACAGCATATCCGCCTGAATATCCATGCCCTGTGCGATGAATTCTTTCGGCATTAGGATCATGTAGTTCGTGTAATCGGGGCCGGTGTGTGCGTTATTGTAGCCACCATAAAAATCCATTTCGTCATAGAGTTGCTTCTGTGTGCGCGTTTTCGTTCCGTTGAATAGGAGGTGTTCAAGAAAGTGTGCAGCCCCGTTCGTCGCAGCATCCTCGTTGCGACTGCCCGTCTTGACGATGCTAGATGCGGCAATCATCGGATTCGCGTGGTTCTCGACGAGGATAACCTCCATACCGTTATCAAGATAGAACACCGAACTTTGTTGCGTCTCGTCAAACAGTGCTCTGAAGTCGTCAGCATCATCGGACATCGTAACGATGCTGATAAACATCATCAACAAGATGAAAATCGGTAAGTTAGTGCAAAATTGACTCCGTTTGTGAATTGATACCATTGATTATTTCTCCTTAGGATGGGTATTCAATTTTTTTATTGAGATGAAGCCTAGAATGAATGGGTACACCAGCCGTCTACTAAAATCGGTCGGTCCACCAAACGTGCGGATGACCAAGTGGAAAGAGGGTTTCCAGCAGCGGCACAATTTCCTCGCTCACCGAGACATCACGTTCGACGGCAAGATCTTCGATGCTGCGTCTGCCCATCATCAGTTGGATTAACTTGTCCTGCGGGATGTCAAAGTGGAAGGCATTCGCCTTACTGTTGGTGTGTGCGACGCTGCCCTGATCAATTTCCAAGCAATCCTGTCCCAGATCTGACGAGATGAGAATCTTCCCGCCCCACTGTGAGAGTTGGGTAGAGCGTTGAAGACGTTTTTCCAGCTCACCGGTAATCCGTTTTAGGGTGCTCGATTGATTGATAATCCGCATCATACCGAGGTGATTCTTCGGGTTATAGGTATTTGTCCGGCAGCCATAGCGTCGGCAGAAGATGGCGAATGGGTGATCTGCGGGGATTGAACACCTAATCAGCGACACACCGGCGTGATCCACGGAGTCAGCGAAAAAGCGGACAACTGCTTCAAAAACTGTCCTGTCCTGAAACCCAATATCGCAAAGGATACAGTTTTCCTCCATCATGTTTCTAATAACATCTAGACCACCGCAAACGAAATAACCAATCACTTCACCGGCTTCGTTCAAGACAACATAAGGATCGGCCTCCATACCAAATCCACCCGGCGTCATGAATCCTTTCCAAGGGTCTCTCACCAGCGTCCCCGTGCGTTCTGCGTTGTTTGCGGCGTAAATAGCTAATACTTGCGGCGCGTCCTTCATGTCGAATTTTCGGATCTGATATGGTGATGTAGCTGCCTGCACATCTTGCGTATCAAATTCCACCCATGTTTCCGGCAGCACCGTTGCATAGCCAAATTTATGGTAGAAGTCTGGAATACCGAAGAGCATAGCGACATCAAAATCGTTGTCTGTCATGTACTCCGTGGAATGTTCCATAACGCGCCGGGAATATCCCTTGTTACGATGCTCCTCCTTCGTGCCGACCGCACAGATGCCACCGACCTTGAGTTGTGCGGACCCAAATCGCATCCGGTACTCTCGGAGTCCGAGCACGCTCACCCGTTCATCGTCTTCATTGAACAGCCCAATCACTGTGTTGCTTATAGAGGGCCGCTCCACCATATCCGTAATATCACGGTAGCCAAATTTCATCGAAACACCTCTATTGCTGTTGGGTTCATTCCTCAACCTATTGAAATATCACAAACTCCTTTCAACTCCTATAAAACTCAGTACGCGTTCCACGAGCTCAATTGCAGGCACCCGCCGAATGAACAATCTTCAGACATCGCCTTCTTGGTCGGCCAGCCAAGCGGATTTAATGATCCGCCACTCCTCGTCGGTCATCGTGCGTCGCCAATACGGAGAGATCGAGGCCTTTTTGCTGTCGATCCCGCGTTCGGACAATAGGTGCTTGCGCACCGCTCGTACCTCGCCGGCTTCTCCGTGGACGAACACGTCCACCGCCCCCGGGGCAAAGTCCAAGCTAGCAACCGCATCGGGTAGCAGCGTCTCAGGGGCCTCAGCATTGCGCCGATGCAACCAGGTGATGTTGAGATCGCCAGGCGTGGTGAGCACCAGTTCGTCATCGGGACCGTCGACTAGCACCAACACCACCGCGCGAGTTCCGGGGGTGAGTGCCTCCAGCGATGCGCCAATCGCCGGCAACGCGCTCTCGTCGCCCGCCATGAGGTGCCACGCCGCATCGGGGTCAGGAGCGTATGCGCCGCCCGGTCCACTGAACTGGAGGCAGTCACCCGGCTGGGCTCGTTGCGCCCAGGGACCTGCGTAGCCGTGGTCGCCGTGGACGACGAAGTCGATAGTAAGCTCCCGCTGGTTGTCGTCCCAGTTCCGCACCGTGTAACGGCGCCCCCGGGGCCGGCGATCGCTGTCGAGTGCTTCAAAGTCAGCCGGGTCAAATGGGGCTGTGTAGGGTGCTCCACCGGGAAAGAACTGGGCGTTGATGTACTCATCCGTATAGGGGGTGGGAACGAATCCGTCTAGGTCACCGCCGCCTAACACGACGCGCACCATCGACGGGGTCAAGCGTTGAGTGCTTCGCACTTCTCCATACATGAGTCTACCTCCGTTTTCCAATCGTTTCACGCCCTGCTGAGGCGTGGCCATCAGGTCAAATGGTTATGATTTATAAACTACGCTTCAGATTTGTCAACTTCCGTAAGTTGGATGATCACAGACCGAACCAGTATCGGCATTTAATTAGAAAGATGTTCTCGCCTTCATCAGTGAAACTGCTTCCTAAACGGTGCAGTGGACGAAATTCGAGGTCAGCTTCTCTAACGGAGTCCAAGGCAGCTGCGCGCGATTGAGACCAAACCAAGAATAGCGTACTTCCGGGTTGGAACTCCCAGCGGAGAACGGCGTTGCTTCGCAAGGACCGGCGATGAAAGTCGCGGTCTTCGTTTAGCGGATACGGTTTGAACCGATAGGTCTTCGGTTCCACGAGCTCCTTAAAGTTGGTATAGTCGCCGATCGTCACGAAGGGTTGCAGGTAGAACTGTAGACTCAGTGTCGGGGTAAAACTGATGTCTGCACGCGTGGTGAAGTCAAGCGTTCGACTTTCTAACTCCCCGTAGACATAATGTTTTTCAACGTGTCCGTTGATACTCTCCTCGACCAAGTCTACCCACTGCGCATCCTGCATTCTATGCCTATATGAGGGGCCCACGGTTACTTCAATATGCGACGCAACGCGGATGCGTAAGCGGAGTCTCACATTGGCTTGATAGGTCCCTGTATTGTCATCCCAAGAAAAAATCGGTCTCCACCAACGGTAGGGATTCAATTGCAGCTGAATCCTTTTCCGGCTATCAGTAGAAAATTTAGTAAGAATCCCCCAGCCTGCGGGATTCTCAATCACCACTCCGCCGCGTCGGACATCGTCATCGCTAAACGACTCGAAGTTACGGAGCACCCCCAGCGCGTACTCCCAATAATTCTTAAACTGCCCCTCTGTCCATATCTCAGAATAATTAGCGATGTTGACACCGTCGTAGTTCCAAGCGAGTTCACCGTATGCCCCAAGCTGAGTGCGCCTGAAGATGCTATACGGCTTCTCCTTGTTTGCAGTGACGTAATAACCCCACTCCACTAGATCAGCGCGCCAACGGAAGCCGAGGTCGTTCATTTCAAAGTCAGGTGAGAATATTTGCACATTGGTCTCACCCCGCAACCAGCCACCTCGTTTGTCAAACTCAAGGAGTGCGAGATACCCCGATTTGCGTGCATCCAGTTTTCCTGCTTGACTTGCCGCGAAGGTGCCAGTTATCTGGTACAGATCGTTGGCAAATCTTAAATCCCAATCGATTCCACCGACATACGCCGAGTTAGAATCCCTTCGATTTACAACAGTGGTTATTATCCCGACGTTTGAGTTTCCTTTTAGGATGTCTTGCTTCATTCGACCAACAAAGTAGTTGGTTAACGGCTCAATGAGGTGATCACTTTGGACTTTCTTACCGTTGACCGGGCGTTCAATTTGTGCGTACTCAGGTGTGGTCACGGCTTCCAAAATACCAAAGGAGGTGCCGCCTTCCGTTCTCCCCACAATTTTAGCAGCACCGAGAATCGTTGTTGATTCCGGACGACTCAGTTCGGTAGCATCGTCGGGCACAGAGAAATGCGCCGGTCTTCGGCCGATCCGGCGTGAATAAAAGAAGGAATAATCCGAGTGTACAAAGGTAGTCGAATCCTTGACAAAGAAGGGACGGCGTTCCCTAAAATAGTCCTCATAGGCAGAGAGATTTAGCGTCGCTGGATCGGCTTCCACCTGTCCAAAATCGGGGTTAATTGTTGCATCGAGTGTAATGCCGGAGGTAATCCCATATCGGACATCGGTGCCGACGCTGCCCCATAAGTCGGCATCCTCGTCGAACCTTGTACGTCCCATGGCGTAAGGCACAATCTCGATGTGACGGGAGGGGTGGATATTTTTGATGCCAGTGAGATCTCCAAACCGAACCACCCAACTAGGTGCATCGCGTTTGACCAATCGCCAATGGTTCAGCTCTTTTTTACGACTAATATATCGCTCGACCTGTAATCCCCAAGTGTATTCATCTTTTGGAGAAAAGCGGAGGATATGAAATGGAATTTTATATTCAGCTACCCAACCATTGTCATGAATACGGGGCTTCACGTTCCATACACCGTCCCATGTATCATCGAAGGGAGGGTTATATTCATCGGTAACAGTTCCGTCTGTGACGGATCCGGAGGAATAGGCAGTAAACCAAAAACCGCGTTGCCGGTTGGGGTGTGGGGCAAGACTGAGGGTGACTCTATCCGCCTCAATATCGGTATCTCGCCTGACCAACCGAGAGACAATTTTATCGGGTTCATTGTCGTAGCACATGATCGCAAAATAGAGTGCCTCGTCATCATAAGCGATTTGGAAGGTGGTGCGCTCGGTTTCGGGTTCTGCTTCATCCGGATCGCGTTGACGAAAACCTTCATGGACTGGGGCATTTTTCCATATCTCATCGTCTAAAACGCCATCCAACTGTGGTGGGGCACCGGTAATGCGCATAGCGGTTGCGGTTCTGTGCGCTGCTGCGTCATTGTCCTCAGCTAATACATTGCCGGGAATTTGAAGGATTAAAAGAATCGCTGCAAACAGCCAGAAATTCCGAAAGTCCGCATCATTTTTCACACCCAACTGCCTCTTGCTCTGCAGCTTGGTCCGATACATAGTGGAGCTCCTTTCTATTGGAAAATTCAGAAGATTTTAACTGTTATTCACACCGCTGAAACGGGAAATCGCTTCGTAGTAGGTTGGTGACATGTCCCTCTGCATCTCGCACAATATCATAAAAAACTTAAGATTCAGTTACTGAGTTAGTTTTGAGTTAATAATGAGACTCATAATCAGCATCAATTCAAACCAAATAGATAATGAGTCTCAGTTTCATTGTGTGGACAAAAATAGACAAACTTAACCACATTTTCTTGATTAGTGCTTTTATTTATTGATGATGAGACTCATAATTAATAAATTTAATAGTATTAGGACTTACGCAGTTAAACGCTCAAAGTTCTGTAGTTTGGGGATGAATCGGGCAACTACAGCAGGAGCACCATCAAGGATCCCATAGTGAACAACGATCATTGTTCCCTACTGAAGTGCGTAACTCCTATTTTTGTAAATCTGTGAGGTTGTAAGTAGAGGGCTTGGTCATATCCTCACAATTTGGGGAAACAAAAGAGGTTTGTGTATATTAACCTAAGTTGCTAGTCAGCTCCTAGGTTGAGTTGTCACATAAAGTTTGTACGCCTGACGCACAAGTTTCGTTGATTTTGTAGCGGGGAATGGATCGCAGATTGGGCAATCTGCGCCACGATTAGCAATATTTGCACTACAACTACTATTTTATGACATAACCCAAGTTGTTAGAGTCAGAGAGAAACCGAGTTTTGAAGAAAAAACTCGGTTTATAGTGCTTGGTTTATCAACTATCAACTTGCGTTATATTAACGCAAGTTGATAGAGTGAAGACTAGCATGAATGAGTGGATCACCCATCCACTAAAATTGGTAGGCAATTAAACGGGCGGCTGAACGAATGGAAAGAGAGTTTTCAGCACAGGAATAATTTTTCTAGTTACCGAAACATCGGGTTCGAGGGCAAAATCTTCAATGCTTTACCTACCCATCATTAGTTGGAGTGGTGAGGTTCGACCTTGCTTTCAGCGAAGTCCTGTACAGCGAATTGATTTTTTTTGGGAGTCGAAATTTTCTGCCTGTTTTCCAAGTATGCTCTCAACGCACAGAAAAAACAGGCAGAAAAACAACCTTGATTTTATTCTATCCCCGTTTTTTTAAAGATATTCATGAAGTGTGTCAAAGTAGCTGAGAGTAGAATTCCACTACAAGGGAGAGCTCTACCGGGAAAGGTACGGCCTCAGCATTTGGAAGCGAGACAATCCTGATTGAGCCCTTTGATTCGTCGAACTCAAGCCACCCGGGATGGTCCAATGCAGGTCCCTCTGCCATGGCGACTTGGATAGGTTCAATTGTTGTGCTCTTTTCGTGTGGGCGAATCACGTCACCAACCCTAACTCGGTATGATGCGATATTAACCCGCTTATCGTTAACGGTTATATGGTTGTGATTAACGAGTTGACGTGCAGCAGGGATTGTCGGTGCGAGCCCACCTCGAAACACGACGTTGTCGAGTCGGCGTTCAAGTAATTCGATAATTTTGTCATCCGTTAAGGTTTTGCTACGCATCGCTTCGCGCACAGTTCGACGAAGTTGGCGCTCGTTTATACCATAGTTGAAACGTAGTTTCTGTTTCTCGTTTAAACGGAGCGTGTAGTCCTTAGTTCTCTGAGCACCCTGTCCATGCTCACCCGGTCTATAGGGGCGCTTGGCTATTGATTTCCGCGAAAGTCCGGGCAGTTCTACGCCTAAAGCCCGCATCTTTTTTAGTCGTGGTCCAGTATTTCGTCCCATCTAAATATCCTCCTATCAATTGCGTTGATGTTCACCTGTCGGTGTCCACTATAACTCTTCTAATAGAGTGGTTTTGGTGTGCTTTCATGGCAACCTCCCCACTCTCGAAGACCAAACTGCAATAAGATGGAACCGCCCGTGTTATCGGGTTAGTTCCTTAAGATCAAAAATCGTCAACATTATACCTTAATGGTTAGGTATCGGCAAGTGTGAAACCTCAGCCCCGCCGCTGATAAAGAATCCCTCCTTGGAGTAAGCTGCTGATGTTTTCCTCAGCATCTCGTGCAAAATGTACTATCGTCCCCCAGCTGCCCGTTCGTTGGCTCATAAACACATCCGTGCCGATGCCAATGTAGGGAATTGCCTCCTCACCTGCATATTGAACTGTCAAGTTGCCTTCCTCTATCGCTACGGTAATCTCTGTTTCTTCATCCTGATAAACGTGTGCGTACGATCCAGCATAGTGTGCAAGGGTATCAGCATTTGGAAAAGAATAGCTTGTGTTGAAGGCAAGCGAATCTTCAGACCTTGGTTGCACGAGGGGCATGCCTAAAACGTTATTTGCCAAATGTTCAGCGATCTTTCGCGCGTCGTCACCACTTAGATTGGTCAACGCCACCACACCAAATTGTTCCGCCGGAACCATCAAGGCATAGGTGGCAATTCCAGACAGCCCACCACCATGTGAAACAATCTTTCGTCCCCTGTTCCAAGCAATTGCCCAACCGAAACCGTAGCCCCAACCGGTGTCTCCGTAGGGCATTGAAACGGTGTGCATCGCATCTAGCGATCCCGAAGAAAGTAAAGGGCTGTTGGCATAGTCCATCGTAGCGATCAGGTAGTTGGCATAGTCATAAGCTGTGCTACAGATACCACCAGTAGAGAGGTAAATGTTGTAATTTTCTGGGAGTTGTGTCTCCTCATGGTTGCCCTCATTTTTCACATAACCGTGGGCTCTATCCGTATCCGCTTGCCACTGCGCAAATCGGGGGTATGTGCGTTTCATACCTACCGTGTCAAAGATTTGAGACTGAAAGTAATCTTCCAACGGGATACTACTCACCGTTTCCACAAGGTGCCCCAAGGTGACGTAACCTTCGTTGCAGTAGGAGAAAGCGGCGTTTGGTGATGTTTGCAACTGAACTTCTGCCAACTGCGAGACGAGATCACCCCGGTCTTTATACGGTTCCGGTTCCGTAAACATCCTTGCCTGATGCCCGGTCCGCCCCATTCCACTCTTGTGGCACAGAAAAGTGCGAGGGGTCATCTTATGACTCGCATCGGTATCCGCGACGCGGAAGTTAGGAAGATAACTGACAACGGGTTCATCGAGCCAGATCTTTCCGGATTCGACAAGCTGCATAACCGCAACCCCGGTGAAGGATTTTGTTAGGGAACAGAGGGGCGAGACAGTATGAATTGTCATCGGCAACTGTGCATCCCTATTCCGATAACCAAAGCCGCCGGCAGCGACAATCTCCCCATCTTTGACAATTGCAGCTGCTACCCCAGGAATCCCCTCTTTCTCCTTTATGGATTGAATGATGTCTTCTTGTTCAGGCGAGAAATTGGAGTTTTGTGTTATCATGTCGTGTCCTTTCCGTGGGTTTAGGTTAAACAGTAACGAAAAAGCAGGATATCCTCTTAGCCGTAATTCATCAGCACTTTAAGTGGGTTTATTCACTTTCAGTTGGAAAGGTTGTTCTCGGAGGCCTGCTTTATACCAATTAGCATGATAGCAGCGAGATTTGCCTCATAAGTCTGGAATACTTTCCGCATAGCCGCCACTCGATGTCGGGCTTCGCTGTTACACAGCACATTCCACCCGAAGCAGAGAGCCCCCCAAATCCCTTCATCCTGAATCAGACGCTTCGGCTCCAGCAGATGCATCGAGGTAGTTGCCTCAAAGTGGATGATGAACCCCTCCGCCTCTAACAGTGCCCGCCATTCGGGGGTGGTGAGTGGACGGGCCCCGACATGTATAGCATCTGTTAGTGCTCTCTGAATTTCTTGCTTGGTATCTTCATCTATATCTTCCGGTACAAGACAGAGTTCATGGATCCCGTAACGCCCCATAGGTTTGATTAGTCGAGATGCCTCTTGCACAATCTGCTGTTTCTTACTTGTTGTTTGCATCGTCAACATGGCTTCACCGTAGACAACTGTTGCTGTGGCGTTTGGAAGTCCGGTTGCTTCTGCCTGTCCGATCAGACACGTTTGATTGCTTCCCGTCAGATAACGATGCACGACACTAGCAGCAGCTTCGTCACGTTCGATAGCGGTATACGAGGCGGGGTTCTGGTCCAGGGTGAGTTGTGCGGTAAAGCCTAAACCTGGGGCAAATTCCACGACCTTATCCGAAGATTCAACACTCAATCCATTCAACATCTGTTGAGTGAGTTCTCTGCCACCGGGTCGTAGAACGCGCTTCCCAAGTCGAGCCAAGAGCCAGTGACCGGGCATCTTGGTAGGGTCGAGTTCCTCACCGGGGATTCCCTTTTGGTTATTATTGACCATTGTTTGTCCCTTTCGCACCTTTCTCTGTTGGAATTGTGGTTTATTCTCCTAAACCTTGCCCACGTCAGTGTCGCCTATTTCAGGGTAATGTAGTTAACACGTCCACGTTGAGTAATTGTCAACCAGCCCTCGCAGGCAAGCCAACCAACTGCCATCGCGATCCTTCGTTCCGTTTCACTCAATCGTTGTGAAAGTTCATGGATTGTGGTTCCGCCGTTGACTTTCATATAGGACAAGATACTTCGTGAAATCATCGAAATTTCATGGTTCATTTCGTTAAATATCTCCTAGAAAATTTAGTAGGACTTACGCAGTCCGTAGGTTGGGTTGAACGTTTCAACGTAAATCCGTTTCAAATCCAATAGCCGTGCGATTGTTCAACAACCCTTACTTATAAAAAGATAAAGTGAAACCCAACAAAGTTTTCTTTTGCGTAAGTCCTATTTAGTTTAATAGACTCAGCAGAAAGATGTACCAAATACCCAACAGAATGCCGCCAACCACCGCGAACCGTGGGCTGCGTTTGCCCTGTTTCGCGCTCTGAACCGCCCTATAGCTTATAATCACCAACACCGTTGTGATTGGAAAGACAACAGCACCAATCGAGACCGGCTTGATAATCCAGTGTTGCAAAAATGTTTCGGTCAACATCCACCCTTCACGCCAGAGGGTTGCTTGCATGATGTAACCGATGATCAGGAAAGGTACGCAACCAAGGCTGAAACAGAACCAAGGTCGTTTCTTGGAGGCTGCAATGTCTTTAGCGGTTGGTGCGGATTGGACCGTCGCGTATTCACGTTCTTCAACCGTAACGGCCTGATCTGCTTGGATATTTTCTGCGAACACTTGGAAGTCCTCTGGCCGCTGCGCCAGGATAGGACGCCGTTTTTTGATTCGTTGTCTCCTAATGAACCACATCACCGCGCCCGTGATCGCAAGTACACCGGGTGTCATACCCAAAATGAACCAAACAGTTTTGATTGCATACTCAAACTCGACACCAAATGCGTCGCCCCAATAGCCAAAGTGTAGAGGGTCGAATGTATTGTAGATTTTGCTTCCAACTGGTGCAGTACGGGGATCGTCTGCTTTGAGAACTTCGCCGGAGTACGGATCTAGATACACACGGCTCTTCCCCTTCGCGATCAACGCATGCCGATGGTCTCCGTAAACAATAACAGGCCGCTCCGGCTTGTTCGGGAATGAAATCGCGAGCGGCCTCATATTTGGGAAGTGTCCCGCACTCGCCTTGAGCAGTAGAGAAACCGAAAGAGGTTGTGGATCGGCACCATAACTCGCCAGTTTCTCCGCGCTTACCACAACAGGAGCCGGTTTCGCTTTCGGATACCACTCATTCCTTGCTTTGTGGTACAGGTTCTCCAAGCCAAGAACTGCCCCCGTGAAGCTAACGATCAGTATAAATACCAACGACCAGAATCCGATGACTTTGTGGAGGTCAGAGTAAAAGATACGCCGCGCCGCGCCACGTCGAAGTTGAAAGAGTGACTTAATCCAGTTACGATAGATGTATAGCCCCGTCACCGTTGAGAGAAATAGGGTCACGCCAAATACACCGACGAAAACCCGTCCCCAACTCCCCATTAGCAAGCGAACATGGAATTGTCGAAGGAAATAAGAGACGCTCTGTGTGTATCCTTTCGCCACATATTTTTTTGTAACTTCACCAGATTTCGGGTCAATAAAGACGCGAAACCGTGCACCGTCGGCATCGACGATATAAGCCGAATGTGCCCATCGCGGGCCTAGTTGAGGATACAGCATTGATAGTTTGTATTCTGGATGGGTATGTGCTAGATTGGCGACAATCTCATCGATAGACACCTGTGCGGAACTTGGTTTTGCCCGGGCCTCCGGTGTCACAAACCATTCAATCTCATTTTTGAAGACGGCGATTGCCCCGCTAAACCCAACCAGCACCATACAGATGCCGACGATTAGCCCCATCCATGCGTGAAAAGCGAACATCGTTTTGGGTTTAACGAGTCGATTTCTCCAATCTGCCATATTGAGAATTTCCTTCTAATCCCGATATTTCTCTTATCAGAATCGATAGCCAAGTTTTAATTCGGCACTGAGCGGTGTTCCGCGGAAACCGCCAATACGTCCACCGTAGCCGCTTGGGAAATATTCCGTGTCGAGTAGATTAAATACGTTCAACGTCATGTTTATGCTTTTGTAATTGAAGAAAACACCCCCGTTAAGTACGAAAAAAGAGGGCAATATATCGCCTTCGGTGCGTGTGAGCCGGTCGCTCATGTAGCTTATTCCCGCTGCAAGGCCGAGCATTCCTTCGTTTCCGAGAACTGGCAGATTGTAGCGCGACCAGAAAGAAAAAGCGTGGTCTGGATGGTTCGCGGCAGGTTGGCCAATAAGTTCTGGATCAACGTCCTCTGTCACCTCGGCTTTCAGACTGAATGCATAACTACCGTGTACGCTGAGCTGATCGAGAATCTGACCGGCAATATCAAATTCGATGCCTTGACTCACAAACTCGCCTACTTGGACACGGCGGTCAGGTAATTCTTCCGTCGGGCTTCGCAGCAACGTGTTTGCTTTGTTGATGTGATAGGCTACCAAGGTAGTATTCAGTCGATTGTCGAGAAAGTACGCTTTCGCGCCACCTTCAAAGGTCCAACTGAGTTCCGGATCAAATGGGCCTCCATACTGTTCCGGGTTATAGTTATACGAGGCGCGTATCGGGTCAAAACCTTGACCATAACTAACATAGGTCGAGATAGCCGGAACAGGCTTGTAGACTGCCCCGCCGCGGAAGGTTAGCTTGGTGTCGCTGCTTTCCTGCACCTCGTCCTCCTCATTTTGAGTTTCGTCCGTGAAACTGTCGAAACGTATGCCACCAAGGACGTTGAACTGTTCGCCAATCTTGACCTGATCTTGGAGGTAGACACCTACACGGGTCTGCAGGTCATCTTGGGTTGTGCTCGTTGCAGAGATACCACCGAAGATATCGTCACCGTAATAACTAAACTTGAGCGGTCTGTCGGCACTTTCAAAAACTGGATTGTAGATATCGATGTCCGGTACAGGACCACCACCTTCATCGGCTTTCCACTGTGAATCACGCGCTGTCCCATAGCGGCTTACCCCATCAATTAGTGTATAGTCGAACCCGCTAAGGAACTTGTGCGACATCATCGGGATTTCTAGGTCGTAAACGATGTTCGTGTCAATGTTAAATTGATCTCGTCCGCGGAATTGATCCCGAAATTCACGCCGCATCGTGCTCCCGTCGTCTAGAAGTCCACGAGGTTCATGATATTCTTGAAGACGCTCATTGGTCAGATAGCCTGCTTTCACGCTCGCACGGATCTCGTCTGAGAAACGGTGATCCGCCTGAAGGCGATAGGTGTATGCCTCAATGCTGATAAAATCGCTCGGTTCATTAACGGTGTAATTGAGGGGTAAATCAACAAGCTCACTATTAAAGAAGGGAATCCCTCGATTTCGATGCCCCTTGGATAGATCATCAAACCACTCTGCCCCCAACGTGAGGGAGGTCTGGTTGGTTGGCAGCCATGTCAACGCGCCTGAAAAACGTGAATAAATAAACTGTTCGTGGTCGCGAAATCCTTTAGTATTGAGATGTCCAACGTCAACTCGATAGAACAGCTCATTATCTGAGATGAAAGGGATTGGACCCGTTGTCGAAAAATTGACATCGCGCTTGCTATATGATCCGTAATTCACAGCGAATTCCGTATCCGGTTCTGCTTGTGGCCCTTTTGTGATGACGTTGATAAACCCGCCCGGCTTTGATTGACCGTATAGCGCAGAAGCGGGCCCTTTTATCACTTCCACACGTTCGACATTGGTAAGTCGGAGCCGATGGAAGAAACCGTGAACTTGATTCAGTCCATCCATCTTGATTGCACCGTCTGTATTATTGCGGAAACCGCGCATATTGTAGTCGAGATATTCACTAAACTGATTGACGCTGCTGACGTTCTTGAGCACGTCATTAAGATAGCGTCCACCTTGATCTTTGAACAGGTCTTTGTTGATAACCTGAATTGATTGCGGCACATCACGCAAAGGTGTGTTCGTTTTTGTCGCTGTCAGGTTCTGCTTCACACCGTATCCCTTCTCTGTGACAACAATTTCGTCAAGGATGTATGGCTCCTGTTTCTCTAGTTCTTCCGAGTTATCCTGTGCCCATACACTAATGTGAATACACAGCGTAAATAGAAACATCGCAACGATACTTAGGGTAAGGTGAATTAAATACCAATCCTCAAATCTCCAACTGAATCTAAACGAGTGTTTTGGTTGATTCACGATTTTCTTCATGCTTCTCCTCTGTTGGTAAAAAGCGAAAAATCCGCTGCTAAAAATAGAAACTCACACATTTAACCTTAGTTTACTGAGTTAATGTCTGTAGTCCCAGATTATGACACTGAGTCTCAGAATCAATATTAGCCTGACCTAAAATGATAATGAGACTCAGAATCAATAACAATGGACACCGAATCGAAAATGAGTCTCAGTTGCAGTATATGGATAAAAATAAACAGACTTAGCCGTATTTCTCTGATTAATGTCCGTACCCTTATTTATTGATAATGAGACTCAGAATCAATAACTTGATAATATTATAATAGCAATTGTATCGCTTTGTCAAATTTTTTTTATAAATATGAATCTTGACCTACAATCTACAATCAATTCAACCTGTCCGGTTCGAGGTTTCCAACTCGTATTGGTCAATGGACGATGGAACCTCGCCCCTACGATTGTAGATAGCTTGACAAATGTTAACACGCCCTAGCGAGTGATAGGAAACAGAAAACGAGAAGGCGGGAAAACGGGAGGACGAGAAGATTTTTACCTTTTTACCGCAGAGGCACAGAGGAAAAAAAGAGAGTAAGCAGAGAAAACCGAGCACGAAGAGAAACCGAGTTTTTTCTTCAAAACTCGGTTTCTGTTGCACTTCACGTTGGTTACATTCCAAACCAATACCGGCATTTAATGAGGAAGATATTCGACCCATCGTCGGTGAAACTCGATCTTAAACGATGAAATGGGCGAAATTCAAGGTCTGGTTCTTCCACATGATCCAGATCGACCTCTCGCGATTGCGACCACACCAGAAACAGTGTACTTCCGGGGCGAAATTCCCAGCGCAGCACAGTGTTGCCCCGCAAAGACCGACGATGAAAATCGCGGTTCTCATTCAGCGAATACGGTTTGAACTGATACAACTTGGGTTCGACTAACTCCTTGAAACTCGTATAATCTCCGATGGTGATGAAGGGTTGGACGTAGAACTGAAGGCTTAACGTCGGGGTAAAGCTGATGTTCACACGGGTGGTGAAGTCAAGCGTTCGGCTCGTCAACTCTCCGTAGACATAGTGTTTTTCGACCTGCCCGTTGACCTGCTCCTCAATCATTTCTACCCATTGTGCATCTTTTACCTGATAGGAATAACTCGGGCCAATACGCACATCAATGTTGGATGTGGGTCGAATACGCAGGGAAAGGTCTACATCGTAGTCATACGAGTACCTATCGTCATTCCAGGCGAAAACGGGATTTAACTCCAACCGAACCATTTTGCGGCTGTCGGTGGCGAGCCATGTATAAATCCACCAACCTGCGGGATCTTTAATCAGCGTTCCACCGCGTCTAACATCGTGATCGCTAAACGTCTCTAGGTTGCGTCCGATCCAGAGGTCATAATCCCATGGAATCCTGTCGATTCACGGCAGTCATTATCAGTCCGATAACCGAATTCCCTTTCAACACATCCTGATTGACTCTACCAACAAAGTAGTTGGTTAATGGTTCAATGAGGAATTCACGTTCAAGTTTCTTCCCGTTGACCTTTTCCTCAATCTGTGCGTACTCCGGTGAAGTGACCGCCTCCATAATACCAAAATGGGTGTTGCCTTGGGTCTTGCCGACAATTTTGGCAGCACCAAGAATTGTTGTTGAGTCCGGACGACTTAGTTCGGTGGCTCCGTTGGGCAGCTTGAAGTGCCCCGGGCGTCGTCCGATTCGCCGGGAGTAAAAGAAACTATAGTCCAAGTTTTCAAAGATCCTTGCACCTTTCACAAAGAAGGGACGGCGCTCATTAAAATACTCCTCATAAGCTGAGAGGTTTAAGCTCGCGGGGTCCGCCTCCACCTGTCCAAAGTCAGGGTTAATCGTAGCGTCAAGTGAGATCCCGGAGCTAATTCCATACTGAAGGTCGGTGCCGACATTGCCCCACAACTCGGTTTCATCGTTGAGGCGTGTACGTCCCATTACGTAAGGCACAAGTTCCAAATGACGGGATGGGTGGATATCTTTGATACCAGTAAGATCGCCAAACCGAGATGCCCAGCCGGGTTCACCACGCTTAACGAAACGCCAGTGATCTTGCTCTTTTTTGCGACTGATGTATCGTTCGACCTGTAGTCCCCAAGTGTATTCCTTTTTTGGGGAAAAACGCAATATGTGAAACGGGATTTTATATTCTGCCGCCCATCCATTTTCGTGAATCTGGGTTTTTACTTCCCACACACCATCCCATGTGCTATCCCACCAGCCGGTCTCAGGCGCAATGCCGTCGGTCATGGAACCAGAGGGATAGACGGTAAACCAGAACGCGCTCTGCCGGTTGTAGTGCGGGTCAAGACTAACGGTGACTTTATCTGATTCAACATAATTGTCTCGTCTGACCAATAGGGAGACAATTTTATCGGGTTCAGTGTCGTAGCATAGGATAGCAAAATAAACCGCTTCGTCATCATAAGCGATCTGGAACGTGGTGCGTTCCGTCGCCGATTTTCCTTCATCCGGGTCGCGCTGGCGAAAGCCTTCGTGGAGGGGTGCAGTTTTCCATATTTCATCGTCCAAAACGCCATCTAATTTCGGTGGTACACCGTTGATGCGGATAGCGGTCGCGGTTCTGTGGTGCGGGTCTGCCTCGTCTGCAGCCTGTCCGTCGCCTGGGGATTGAACCGCTAAAAAGATGGTGAAAAACACCCAGACGACCCGATAGTCGAAAACAAATTTCACAGTTGTTTTTTCTCCTTTGCGTAGTTGTTTGACTATTGAAACCCCATTTGCGGGATAGACTTCAGATTTTTCTTAATTCACATTACTGAAAAAATGCTTGAGATAACTTGTAGTCGTATGTACAATAGGTGCGTGATTCAAGCTGGTAAGACACCGAAAAATTTGCATCTTTCGCGCATTCGATACATAATGGGACTTACACCCTTGAACGCTCAAAATCTTGTAGTTCGGCGATTCATCGCCGCACGGAACAACTCCCAACGCCCGATGAATCGGGCAACTACAGTAAGGTCTTAGGTTGGCAGTCGAGCGATTTATCGAATACACGTTATGTCGCGCGGAAGCGTCTGGTGAATTGAACCAGATACTTTAGTGTGATGTCGTTGGTATTTGACGCGCAATGAATTGCGCTACTACAAACTGAAAGGCATAACTCGTACATGATAAAGTTAAACCAAATAGCCTAGGAGACTCAAATCGATGAAAACCCCCATTTTTCGTTTTACTTTTTTTATAACTATCTGTCTTGCCCTTGTATCGGTGGCTGGAAACCTGCCATTATGGGCGTTGTCCGAGCTACCTGAATCTACTGTGGAGTATATTTTCGAGACAATTGAGGTACCCGGTGTCGATTTTCTGGAGTTGACTTCGACCAATGATCTTGGGCATTATGCGGGTAACACCCGCAGCACCGATGGCGAGAACATGATAGGCTTCACACTGATTGATGGGGTGCTTTCTACCTATCATATTCCCGATTCTCTCACCTTTGGCTTTTATGGACTCAACAACGCAGGGCAGGTTGTGGGTTTCTATCAGGATGCGAACGAGGTTTCTCACGGTGTGATTGTGCAAGCTGGCGAATTGACACAATTCGATTTTCCGGGGGCAGCAGAAACGGAGATTTTTGGTGTTAGCGAATCAGGGTTACTTATTGGTGATATTTTTGATGCTGCTGGCGCCATCCACGGGTTTGTGGGCGATGAACAGTTCGATGTGCCCGGGGCGGTGACAACCTACGCCGATGATATGAACACCGCGGGCAGCCTCATTGGTAGTTATATAGATGCCGATGGCATATATCACGGATACATACGTCACGCCGACGGTAGTTTTACCATTTTTGATTTTCCCGGTCTGTTGTCAAACCTAGAGTACCTTTTCGTGAACGCCATCAACGATGCTGGCGTCATTGTATTCAGAGCCAAAGCGTTTGATAGTTTGGAACGGACTTATATCCGTCTTCCGAATGGAACAAGTAAGGAGTTGAAGTTTCCGGGCAGCGTGACTACGGTGGCACGAGATATTACTAGGGATGGGCAGATTGTCGGTTACTACGACACGCTGGATGAACGCAGACACGGATTTATCGCTACACCCCTTACGAGTGAAGCTGTGGAAGATTTTAGCAGCGTATACCGAGTTTCACTCACTAAAGGTTTGAATATGATTTCAGTTCCCCTCAAGCCAAAGACACCGATGACAGCACGCTCCTTTGCAGAGATGGTTGGCGCAACAACGGTGATTGCTCTCGATGAAGCAAGACAGAAATTTGTAGGATGGACGCCGGACGCACCGGGCGACGGGTTTTGGATTGAAGGGGGGACAGGCTATATCGTCAACCTGTTGCAATCCCAACAGATCACCTTTACTGGGGCGGCGTGGACAAATCGCTTGCACAGCGCGGCAGCACCGAGCGTGATACCAAACGAAGGGACTTGGGCGTTTGTTGTGAGTGGGCGTTTGGACAGTGACCGGAACCTCAATGGCTACATAGTCACGGTGCGAAACAGACGCACCGATGCCATCATGATAGGTAATGTCCGAGATGATTACTTCGCTGTAGCGACGGCAGACCTGACGCGCCGGAGTGTCGTGCAGGTTGGCGATTCTTTGGAAATTACTGTCACCGATACAACCGGTGGGATTGCTTCAGCCCAGTTCAGTTTTACGGTAACACCGGACACGCTTATAAACGCGGTTCTGCCGGTAACGCTTGATAGAATTGGCACGCCAAAAGAAATGCTCTTGCTGCAGAACTATCCGAACCCGTTCAACCCTGAAACGTGGATACCGTACCATCTGTCGGAAGCTGCACCTGTGACACTAGCGATCTATGATCCGACCGGACAACGGATACGAACCCTTTTGCTCGGACTCCAAGCAGCGGGTTTCTATCAAAGTCGGTCACGCGCGGCCTATTGGGACGGACGCAATGATCTGGGTGAACACGTTTCCAGCGGGGTCTATTTTTATCAATTGACCACCCCATCGGAGCATCAGATAAAGCGGATGGTTATTGTGAAATAAGCAGGGGCAAGTCGCTTTGGATCCCGATCTTATCGGGGATGCCCGCCCACCGTTATGTGTTTGCTACCACCTGCGAGTGAAGCTCAACCTTCCGGTCAGCCCAGTTTGCTCTTCGTCTTTCTTGGTGTCATAGCCGGCAAGTATGCCGAGGATGTTATTTGCACCGTAGCCGATGTTGATGCGCGGACCGACAACGAAACTAACAAGTCCAACACCGCCTCCTACGAACACGGCTTCAGCCTGCGGGCCGATGGCGAGGGTTTTGTTGAGAGAATAGGTGATATAATTCCGGGTGTACACTTCGTTGAACTTGTCCTCGTCAAACACGGAATAGAGCGTACCGATTGTCCACGACTTCAAGAAGAGTTTTCCAGCAGGCATAAAAACAAAGAGGTGTGGATAGACCGCGAGGGGACCATCTGGCGCAGCGAAGTCGTACCCAAGACCGAGCATGGGCAGCAGTATCAGACTGAGACTTTCGCCCTTGACCGCGGGGATGGAAACACCAAGATCAAACTCTCCAATGGTATCATCGATGAAGATATTAGATTCAAGCGAAAGTTCACCAACGGAATGGGTTGCGCCGATTAGGAAATGCGTACCCAAGCTATCGGTATCAACGCGGAACCAACCAGGAATGTGGGATTCTTCGGCTGCCGTTTCACCTTCATCGCTCTCTGCTTGGACTGAAAAACTCGCAATCACCGCGATAGAAATAATCATCAAAACAAGGGTGAATCTGTACATTTTGTTCTATATCCTTTCATTATAACGGTTCATGAGTTCATTATTGTCGATAGGGCATCCCTACTTCACCTCTCAATTATATCCTTGGTAGCTAATTTTTGAAATAAAAATTTGTCAAAGTTAACCCGCTTGTGCTATAATGCCCTGTTGCATTTCTATAGTGGACCTTAGAATTAATGAGGCACGCCAAACAGGTGCGGTTTCCTAACCGCACCTACCGGGGGCGAAAGTGTCTATCTGTTTTTAGACTTCACCATAAATACCCTACTCTTGAAAGAGGTAAAGACTCTTGCGGAGCAATCAAATCCACATCAATCCAACTATCTGGATAATTGCAATGGCCATTTCTTATTGCCTGATGGCAATAAGCTTGGTTGGACTCCCACATGACCATGACCACGATCATGACCATGCGAACCACTGTTCTACAGATTGTTCTGCTTGTTTCTTCAGTGCCAATCACGTCGGCATAGGATTTGATACAGTTGACACTACTAATGTTGATACGTGCATCTCAATTCACCCCCCTTTCTATTTTGCTTTCATTTCTACGACACCTAACAACAGTATCCAAAGTCGTGCGCCACCAGCGTCCTCCGCTTAATTTATAGCCCAATCTATATTTTGTTTTTATTTAATTAATTTATGTCTTTTCCCTGCGGAGTCGACTGTGGCGTTAGTTTGCCTAAGTGGTGATGCCGGGAAACACGATCTATTTATATCTGGAGGAAATTATGTTTAGCCGTTATTTTAGATTCACCTTGTTATTACTTGCATTTGTTGTACTGTTCGCCGCTTGTGGCGAAAATGATAATCCCATTATTGACGATGACCATGACCATGAAGACGAACCATTCCATGCCGATGCAGACGGTTTTGTCCTCAAGGTTGACGGAAATCAGATTTACCGCCAATTTGAAGGGGAACATGAGGGCGGTATTACCCTCAAAGTTGGGGAGGAATTAGAGGTTGCTGCCACATTCCTTGACCATGATGGCGATGAATTTCTGCCTGAAAATCCCGAAGAAGGGGACGAACATGATCATGACCATGACCATGGCGAAGAAGAGGTGTTTGCCTTATCTCTCAGTGCGTTTGATTCGTCAATCATTAAAATCCACCTTCACGAACATGAGGACGAGCATGATCATGAGGACGATCATGATGAGGAGGACGAACACCATGATGAGGAGCTCGCCGAGCAATTCACGTTTGAGGTGGACGGGCTTAAAGCTGGAGAAACAACGATCAAATTCCAACTCCTGCACGGTGACCATGCTGATTTTACGGGGGCGCTCATGATCCCCGTAACGGTTACACCGTAACGGCGTTTGTTTGGTAGATTTTTTTGTCGGATTGCCAAATCCAATGGTTTATCTGGGTTTGGCAATCTAGGCAAAGCAAAGTAAAAACGACAATAAGTATCACATGATTTTAGGGAAAACAATTGAAAAGATATCTGAATCACTCACTTGTAGATAATGTTGGGGCATGTCTTTCTTTCGCATGCGCCATCCACTGTATGGCAACCCCGTTGTTGATAATTGCACTGCCGCTCATAGGTCTTGGATTTCTGCTCGGTGAATCTGCCGAACTGGTGATAATCGCCGCAGCAGCGGGACTCGCTGTAGGGAGTCTGACGTGGGGTTATCGACACCATCGAAAATGGCGGATATTTCTGCTTCTCGGTGGTGCGTCCGTATGTATATTTATTGCACACTTCTATGTGCCAGAACAGTACGAGAGCGTCTTCATGGCTTGTGGCGGTGTCCTACTCATGGTAGGCCATCTTCTTAATCGCCGCTTGTGCCGTGCATGTCAACACTGTGAAATGCTAGAAAACTGATTGGAGACTGGGATGTCTCTTTTGACAGTCACGAACCTTGAAAAGGCTTATGCCTCACCCGACGGTTCACAGAGCCGCATCATTAATGTTCCTCACTTTGAGATAGACGTAGGAAAACAGATTGCGCTCAGAGGGAGCAGTGGTGCTGGAAAAACGACATTTCTGAATCTGATCGCTGGAATTCTGCAAGCCGACAATGGAAGCATTGTGCTCGCTGGCGAGGAGATGACTGCTCTCCCAGAATCCGGGCGTGATGGGTTACGTGCCCGCCACATCGGGTATATTTTCCAAACCTTCAATCTACTTGCTGGCTACACAGCTTTAGAGAACGTCATGCTAGGTATGATGTTTGGAGCAGGGATTGATATCGATTTTGCACAACATCTACTCGAACGGGTCGGACTTAGCGATCGGATGGGGTATCGTCCTTCGCAGTTATCGGTTGGGCAGCAGCAACGTGTTACGGTTGCCCGTGCGATAGCAAATCGACCACGTCTCGTACTCGCCGATGAACCGACCGGTAATCTGGATTATTATCATGCCAACGAAGCGGTAACACTTATCCGTGAAATTTGCCACGAAAATAACGCCGCATTGCTCATCGTTAGCCACGATTCAGAAGTTCTAGGGCAATTTGAGGAAGCAAAAGATTTCGCTCAAGTAAATCGCGTATAACGCAAAGAGCCCCCTACCACAACCCGATTTCCGTTGCACGGATTTTCAAAATGAAAAAACGGATTGGCTTGTTTTTCATCGTTCAACGCAGTCTTCGACAACACGCGCTTTCGACCCTCATCACAACATTGTCAATTGCGCTCGGTACAGGACTTGTGATGGCGGTTATCGCCATCAGAGCGCAATCCGTCTCGGCATTCACGGGCGGTCCGATTGGCTTTGATGCGGTCTTGGGAGCACGTGGCAGTCCGTTACAATTGGTGCTAAACACCGTATTTCATCTCGAAACCTCACCGGGGAATATCCCTTGGACGATGTATCAAGCGGTGAAAAACGATCCGCGTATCGAGCTCGCCATTCCTTACGCGCTTGGAGACAATTATTACGGTTTCCGTATCGTTGGTACGACAACGGCGTTGTTCACGGAGTTTGAATACCGCAAAGGGATACGGTTCCGGACACAAGAGGACGGACGTTTTTTTGATCCCAATCGGCAGGAAGCGGTCGTTGGTAGTTATGCCGCACAGAAGTTGAGCTTAAAGATGGGGGACAGGTTTAACCCGTATCACGGCTTGGTGTTTGATGAATCAATGCGGCACGATGAACAATATATTGTTGTTGGTGTGCTTGAACCGACCAATTCACCATCCGATCGTGTCATCTGGATTCCGATCGAGGGAGTTTATCGACTAGAGGGGCATGTGTTGCGTGGGGGTGGTGAGGAATATGTTGCCCAACCCGGTCAGGAGATCCCCGATGCACACAAAGAGGTCAGCGCAGTCATGCTGAAGTTTCGGAATCCGCAAATCGGTTTCATGATGGATGCAATGATCAATAAACAAGGGAAGGTGGCAACATTGGCATGGCCCATTGGGGCTGTGATGGCGGATCTATTTAATAAAATCGGTTGGATGAACCAGGTTTTGGCACTCGTTTCTTATCTTGTTGTCCTTGTTGCAGCGGGTTCAATTCTCGCAAGCATCTACAACTCAATCAATGAACGTCGGCGTGAGTTCGCTATTTTGCGATCGCTCGGTGCCCGTCGTAATACGGTGTTTACGGTAATTGTGTTGGAAGCGGCATCGATCGCAGCACTGGGGGTCATCGTAGGATTTATAGTTTACGGTGCGATTTTCACCTCGGCTTCAGCAATTGTTCGCACCCAAACAGGTATCGTTTTAGACCTGTTGAAATTTCATCCTGTGTTCGTGGTTGCGCCAGTTTGCGTTATACTCTTGGGTGTGATCGCTGGGATTGTCCCTGCCTTCAAGGCGTATCGGACGGATGTTGCGACGAATTTAACACCCATAAGCTAAACCGTGTGGCGTGTGGCTTTTCCTGTATTTGGCGGTTCTGACGGACTTGCCGCGATAACCGCTTGATCTGATGACTCACGCTTTTTTTATAGGTAGTCAATATATCCCTCCACATCATGAGCAAATCGCTCTGAAATCGCGCGGCAGTTGAGTGCTCAAAACCCTGTAGTTCAGCGATTTATCGCCGCAGAACACAATGTCCAATATCTGATGAATCTGGACAGGCGGGATTAAGAAACGGGCAACTACAGCGGGGGCACCATCAAGGATCCTGTAGGGAATAATGATCGTTATTCTCTAAAGGAAGTGCGTAACTCCTAATTCATTGAATCTTACTGAAGGGAAAATCATCATGACAATCCAAAGAACTATCTTGACGTGGACAGTAGTTTTAGCGGTTATTATCACCCAATTCAGTTGTGAAAAAAAGGAAGAGCATCGCCACGAACAGGCAGCAACGCCCGAAACCAAAACACATCATGAACAGGCGGCAGTGCATGAAACCGATACACATCATGCACATACGGCACCTCACGATGGGACACTGGTTGTTTTTGGCGATGAGTTCGCACACATTGAATTTGTACTGGACCAAACTACCGGAAAACTAACTGGCTACGTGCTAGACGGTGAAGCGGAAAAACCGGTACGCCTCTCGCAGAAGACAATTGAACTCAAGATACATCGAGAAGATATCCAGTCTGAATTTATGTTGCAACTTTCAGGAGTTGCAAACGTTCTGACCGGAGAAACCGAAGACGATACCTCTCAATTTGTAGCACAATCGGACGAACTAAAGGGTGTATCGGAATTTCATGCAGAAATTGTTTCGATTGGCATAAAAGGTCAGATGTTCACCGACATAGACTTTGAGTTCCCCGAAGGCAATGAAGAAACACATAGTGAGCATGATGATCATTAGTTAGGAGGCGAAAGGGATGAAAATGCTTAAAACGAAAAATCGACGCAGCGCATGGCTGAATTTTGCGATGGTTAGCGCAGTTGTCGTCGGATTGTCGCTGGGCGTTTTTCAGTTTTTACCTAAATCGCACCCGATGCGCGCACTTCGGGGTGGCAGTGACCGAACCGGTCAAGCACTCGAACCGGGTACTGCACAGGGAGCACCATCAGCGACAGGGGCATATCAATCCCTGACCTTTAATATGCTTACTAGCTATCCGTTCAGAGAGCCGAATTGGGCGAAAATGGAGGACCCCGCATACATTGCTTCGCTCAAACTTGATGAGCAAATTTCCCCGCAGATTCAAGCAATGAACGGCAAAAACGTTGAGATTCAAGGATTCATGTTGCCGCTTGATATGTCAGATGGCAATCTTCGGACTTTTATGTTGCTCAAAGATCAGATGGCATGCTGCTTTGGCAACATGCCGCGCCTGAACGAATGGGTGTATGTTAGAGTACCAGAAAAGAAAAAAATCGATATCCATCAAGATGTAGTGATAACTTTGTTAGGTACATTGCACGTCGGAGCAAAGTTTGAAGGCGTGGTACTTACCGGCATCTACCACCTTGATCTGGATCGGATGCAGATAGACCAAAAGGAGTGAGGAACATGATTAACGTATTCTCCTCTTACGGATCACGTTTTGCGCTTTATGCAACGGTTTTTGCATCGATCTTCGGGATATTTGGCTTTGCCTCCGCTCAAGACGATCCGTCTGCGAAGTTAAAAACATTCACGCTGGATAAAGAGAGAAATGCGTTCATGTTTGGAGGCAGTCAGTTCCGGGCAACAACCGAGCGTATCAATGGAAGTGTCGCACTCGACCCCGATGCGTTGCATAAGACGTTTAAGGCGATTTTCCAACTTGACATGAAACGTCTGAAAACGATGACTATTATTGATAAGAAGATACAGAAGGTTGAGTGGAACACTGATGTTTACCCGCAAGCTATCCTTCGGATCGAAAGCCTGAACGTCGCAGAAGATGTCCGACTGGTCGATGCTTTACCCATCAAGGCTGATGCCGAAGCGACCTTTGAGTTTCACGGTGTCAAAAAGCCGGTGGAGATCAAAGAGCTACGGTTCACCTATTTTTCAAGAAACAGTCGGTTTGTCCAATGGTTGCCGGGCGATGTTCTACGGCTCGTCGGCGAGTTTGAAATCCAATCCGCGGACTATAACATTACAACAGAACCGAAATTAACAACTCCAATTTCGATTAATTTTAGTCTGTTTGCCGTGGATATAGCAGAAGCTGCTGCTGCCCCCACCGAAATGATTGGTGACTACTTACGCGTGCCGTTCAGTTTCCTAGGTAACTACTGGCTTGATGAGCCGGATTGGAGACGGTTGACAGACTCACAATACATTGCCTCGCTTTCTTACGACGCAGAGATCCCCGACGAAGTTAAGCAAATTGATAGAAAGAAGGTTGCTATCACGGGATTTATGCTCCCGATCGACGTGGACAAAGGGAAGGTGAAGCGTTTTCTACTGCTCAAGTCAACGATGTCGTGCTGTTTTGGCGTTGCGCCACGCATCAACGAGGTGATCTACGTTGAATCCTCAAAAAAACAGAAGATCCAAACGGTGATGGATATGCCAATCACTGTTTTTGGTAAACTTTCGATCGGTCAGCAGTTTCGGGAGGATTTGATGCTGATGGGTGTCTATCAACTAGAGTTAGATGAAGTGAAACGTGCACGATAAGCATGACAATTTGAGACACCAGTTGTCGTACCGTTGCGGTGCCCCCATGAAGTGGCTACGGCTTTTGCTATTCGCCATTTTCCTAATTCATTCGGACGCCCAATCAAAGACAAGTGTGTAGCATCTATCCCTGATACTCCAAAGAACTTAGCCAAAGCATTATTGGGGATCAAATATAGTCATTGCTATACCCACACCACCACTAAGAAGTCCAAAGCCTAGTCATTTAGGCTTTCGGCACTATTGTATATAATTCTCAAAATAAAAAATTGTTAAAGTTATTCCCTTGTATTATGATTTTTTTGTTCAGTTTCCAAATATCCGACTCTTGAAAGAGGTAACGGCTCTTGCAGAGCGATCGAATCCACATCAATCCAACTATCTGGATAATTGCAATGGCCATTTCTTATTGCCTGATGGCAATAAGCTTGGTTGGACTTCCACATGACCACGAACATGACCATAACCACGAACATGACCATGCGAACCACTGTTCTACAGATTGTTCTGCTTGTTTCTTCAGTGCCAACCACGTCGGTATAGAAATTGATCCGGTTGACACTACCAATGTTGATACGTGCATCTCAATTCACCCGCCTTTCGACTCTACCTTCATTGCTACGACACTCAACAAAAGTATCCAAAGTCGTGCCCCACCAGCGTTCTTCGCTTAATTTTTTAGTCTAATCCATATTTCTGTTTTGGTTTAATTATAATAGATTTTAGAATTAATGAGACACTCCAAACCGGTGCGGTTAGGAAACCGAACCTACCGTTCTCCTATTTGGTAGGCGCTGTTTCTAACTGCGCCGATGCGGTGCAGTTGGAAATCCCACCTACCGGGGAGCAAAAGTGTCTATTTATTTTTAGCATTTACTATAATTGATGCCTTTCCCGGCTGATTTGATGCTAGCATTAGCCTGCCTCAGTTATGGTGCTGGGAAGACGATCTATTCATATCTGGAGGAAATGAGGAAATTATGTTTACCTGTTTTTTTAGATGCACGTTGTTACTGATTACATTTAATGTGAAGTGGCTCCGTCTTGCGCTATTTGCTATTTTTATCATGTGTTTTATAGAGGGGAGCTCCTTTGCCCGCAATACCTCCATCTCAGGAGAGGTAATTGATGTAGAGACGGAAACTCCCCTTGTGGATGTCCATGTATCCCTGTTACACGACAGAGAAGGCACATCTGTGTTCCGAACTGGTAAGACTGGACAGTTTCGGTTTGACGAAATTGCGCCGGGGACATATACGCTTCGCTTCGAGCATGCTGGCTATGAAACGTCAGATCAAGAAATCATCGTCGAAACAGATCCGATGACGATGACCGTCAAATTGGAACGCAATCCATTCCAACTCGGAGAGGTGATTGTCACACCGGGCGACGAGGAGCACGCTCATTTTGAGAAAACAACCGATCTGAATCTTTCGGCACAGGAACTAGATCAACAGATGGGAGCAACCATAGCGGAGACGCTTAGGGGAGAAGTGGGAGTCGCTCAACGGACGATGGGCAGAACGACTGCGCGTCCGGTTATTCGGGGCATGGGCGGTGATCGGCTGCTTATCCTTGAAGATGGTGGGCGCACCGGCGATAAATCGGGCTCCTCAGCGGACCATGCGGTCGCAATTGACCCCACCACTGCGACAAATATCGAGATTATCCGTGGAGCGACATCGCTCATTTATGGATCAGGCACACTCGGTGGCGTTGTCAATGTCAAGCGTGAGACTATCCCGCAAACCTTACCCCACCGTCCAACGATGAATCTCACATTTCAGGGGGAATCGGTCAATTCAGGGTTAACCGGAACGACAGGATTTACGATTCCGGTTGGGGACCTTGCGTGGCGACTGGAGTTGAACCGCCGCAGCACCGATGATACGCACACCCCTATCGGTATTTTAGAAAACACGGCACTGTCGCAAACTAATTTTTCAACAGGTCTTTCAATGGTCAAGGATTGGGGGCATATCGGGATTTCCGGCGGTAGCTACCGTTCAGATTATGGGGTTCCCGGTTCACCGGAGGGACATATCCAGGGCGTCACCATCAACCTTGATCGCCAGCGGTATGAGGGTGATTTTGAGTATGGATTTCAGCAGTCGTTTTTTGAGAAACTGAAACTGCACTCGACCTACACGCGCTATCAGCACCAGGAGATTGAATCGAACAACCGGCTCGGCGTTGAGTTTGGAGTCCTGACAACCAACGTTTCCGCGTTGGCTTATATGCGTGGCGACGCAGTTGCCGGGATTTGGGGTGAGTACCGTGACCATGCGACCGGTGGGTTTTACTGGACACCGCACACACGGGAAATATCGTTGGCGGGATTCTATTTGAAACAGAAACGACTCAACGATGATTTCACGCTACAAGGCGCGATTCGCTACGATGTCAGGCGGGTTGAACCGTTTCGGGAAGGTATTGCCACCCGCGCGGGACCGGTGGAGCAACAGGATTTCGGTGGTGTATCGAGTGCCGTTTCGGGCATCTATCATTGGGATGACCATTTGGAAACAGGAGCTACCTTGATGAAGACATTCCGTACGCCGGGGATCGAAGAACTTTTTTCAGATGGTCCCCATCTCGCAGTCTACTCCTACGAAATTGGCAATGCTGAACTCGGTTCGGAGGATGGCTTCGGGACAGAAGCATTCATACGCTATGCAGCCAAACGGATGAAAATTAATCTCACCGTTTTTCGCAACCAAATTTACGGTTATCTGATTCAGAGCAACACAGGTGAAAAGGAGTGGGGGAGTGGCGCAGCGGGGTGGTTGTGGATATATCAATATCAGGGCCAAGATGCCATCCTTGACGGTGCTGAATTCAGCGTTGACACCGAAATTTTGCCGCGGGTCCATGTGGAGACAAGCATGAGTTATGTCAAAGGGACATTGACGGCTAGTGACTCGCCGCTTGAACGTATCCCACCACTCAACGGAAAAGTAGCGTTGCGATACGTTACGCAGCCGTTAAACGTTCATTTCACAGCTCGATTTTCAGATGGTCAGCACCGACTTGGCGAATTTGAGGAGGCAACCGACGGGTATGTCGTCTACGATGCGGGTATTCAGTTGGCGTTTCCGGTGTGGCAACTTCAACATCAGGCGGTTCTCACGGTCGAGAATA
Source organism: Candidatus Poribacteria bacterium (assembly GCA_965208425.1). GTDB lineage: Bacteria > Poribacteria > WGA-4E > WGA-4E > PCPOR2b > PCPOR2b. The sequence goes on from OZ242335.1 coordinate 4,136,209, forward strand.
TTTTCGATGCCGAATACCGCCAACATCTTTCGAGAATTAAATCGGTGATGCCCGAGCCGGGACGGAATGTGAAACTTTTGTATCGGTTGATTTTTTAGGATTGGCAACAGAAGGCGGAAAAAAGCCGAATTAGTCGACACGGAACTTCTGTTTCACATCATTGACAATGACTGTGTAATCACCTGCCGGGAGCGCGCCAATAAAAAACCTCTCTTGATACTCTGTTACGACTGTTGCGCAAAAAGCATCCTTCGGTCGTGTCGTTGTTATTTGGATAGTGATAGTGTTTCCCTCCTGTGTCTGATGTGTCTCATGGTGGGCGGTACAACTATCTGGTAGCCATCCATTCACTTCAACGGTCACTTGAACGGGATTGCTCTCTGCAAGCAGCACTTCTATCTTTCCGATGGGCATATCTGCAATGCTAACACCATCTTCTTCTGGCGGCTCGCTGATAGATTTAAGAATATCATTAATGTCCGCGCAACCGATGCAATAGATAGTACTGATGAGCGTAGCAAACAGCATGATACAATGAAGCAGTTGGAAACGACTTGTTTTCACGATTAATCCTTTCGATATATGAGCGATACATTGGGGTTGTGTAGATTGATCCTTGCTATGCACATGGTGCCCCACTGGGGCTTTAGGATTGGTTACTGCTATATACCCGAATTACAAATGGGGGTCAGTCTGCATTGTCAAATACATCACTCCTGCCCCTATTAATTTTAACGTTAGCGAAAATAAAAGATTGATGTCATCCAAAATAAAAGGTGTATGTCGGTCTTTTAAGAAAGATTCCCAGCAGACTCCAGAAACTCCCCAAGACAAAATCTCCTAACGCCAATCCTAGAAATAGTGGGATGGCCCTCCGATAGAGCACTATACCCCCGTATTTCAGTAGACTCCATTTAGCAACACCGGCGATGATAAATGGCGCCCAAAACATAAACATGTGGGAAGATAACGAAATCCCATAGCCGAGCGGATGAATGGGCCACCAGAACAATCGGGCGCGAACTATCCCTAGTACCAGCGTAAAAAAGAATCCGAAACTCATCGCGGCGATGTGTCCGTTTTGCGGATCGCGCGGCGTAGTCAGCCAACCGTGCAAAAAGCGATACGCACGTCCCCCGAAGCTGTTGATCTGTCCTCCGATGTTACCGGTGTCTACCCCCAACCTGAAGAAGGTCTCCAGCAACATTATGAGACACATTGGCATTGCTACGATGAGTATCCCAAGCATCCAACGGGATAAACCTTTGACATCTAGGTGTCCCCGTTCAGAGAGCTTAAACGCTTCTAGTTGATGCGGCATCGGGTGGCTACGATTATCCCGATTGAACCAGAAGTAGAGCGAGAACCATGTCAGGTTTTGTGCGCCGATTTGTCGCGTACCGAGCAGACTAACCAAACTGTGATGGGGTCCGATAAATGTGGTTGAATGAATCGGAAAGCCGATCTGTGCACGGAGGCGTGTGAGTGGAATCGCAATCGTCGCAAAATGCGCAGCAAAAAACAGAACGGCGATCTTGAATTCCATCCCACCGCGCATCCCAAATCCGATGAGGAAAAGTCCTCCCAATAGCACCCCCAAAAAAGCGGTACGATACTGCATTGGCTCAACCAGATCTTCGTCCCTCCGGGGTCTGATGGCAGCTTTCAACGCCCGCCATATCTGCCGCCGTGTCGCCCATAGCGCGATTACACATACCCCTGTGTACGCTCCGGTCTGTTGCTCATAAGGGAAAGGGAAGCCCGGGATCTGCTCCATGCCTGTTATGATTGCCAGAAAAAATTGCATCTTGTATAAAAAGAAAAAGAGGAGGCATGACCCAAGCAGATCCATAGGCATAAGGAAGAAAAGGCCGACAGCGAAGGGGTATACGACAATAGTGCTGCCGCCACGCAGCAGGGCGTTCCAAGGCTTTTCAGTAAATAACGGTGCGAGAGAGATAGTCTTAGTCGGGATAATTGGGATAATTGGGAACAGAACGTGGAGCCCGTTGATAAGGCTAATTCCGCCCGCGATAGCGAACCCCGACCACATTACCTTACTGCGCAGGAACCCACCAGCGTTGTATGCGAGCTGATACGGGATTTCGACGATTGGATAAGTCAACCGCTCCTGTTCCGCCCACGCTTTTCTGATGATGGCGTTGATACACTGCGTAACAAAGAGCAGCACGAATGCAAATGAGCACCACCAGAATATAGGCTTCACCCAAGCGAGAAGATATTGCGGCTCAAAAAAGGATTGATCGCCCCGATAAAATGCGCGCCCTATCTCTGGATTATTGATTGTCAACCAGTCGGGCAGATAGTGGAAAAAGAGATCTCGCCACTCATTTTCTGGTGTGGCAAAATAGAAGGCGTGCACAACGATAGAGACCAACGGGAGGAACATGTCGTAAGACATGAAGATTAACGACATCGACATCAAAACATAAACAGTGATTAACTCTCCTCCGGTCAGGACATATTGAGGGTAAAATCTTTGCAGGAGTGAGTTAAGCGATGATAATATCAGCAAGGCGAGAACAACGGTATAAAGTGGCGACATTAGGGTCGGGGGTGGACCAAAGGACGGCAGTGCTTCGCATTCGATATGCCACCAATAAAAAATCGGCAGGAGGAGCAGCGTAATAAGAACGGGTCGCCAGCCAATGCGCTCGGGATGGGTAGCGGAGAATTTAGTTTGCATGATCTGAACTCTGTCGAGAAATCAGGACCGCTGCTCAGTAAGGAGGTTGCACAACTCCGGCTTGAGTCAGTTATTATAGAATGCCTCCTATTTTTTGTCAATCTGAATCAAGATTTTCAGGATTTAAGGATTTACAGGATGCCCCTCAATCCCTGAACTAATGTTAGAGTCATTGGAGATTCGCTAGGTAAATGTAGGGAACGCAGATCTGTGTTCCCTACGATGCTCCCAAAAGAGCACACCTATCAGGACCCATTTATGAGCACCCGTCAGGTAATTATAGAGGGAGGCAAGACCTCCGAAAAAGACCGATAGTAGTCACATTAGTGACACGATTGACGGGGGATTAGCGGTGTGGTATAATAAATTTAGCCTTGCACAAGACCAGCCCCAGTCAATGTTGACTTATTTTTGGAATAACCAAAACGGAGAACGCAAAATGAAAAAATACCAAGTACCTGCTATCACCTTATCCTTGGTTGGATTGATCATCATTGGAACCGCTTGGGTTCCACCCCTGTCCCTAGCTGACGAAGAAAATTGGCCACAGTGGCGTGGTCCCTACCAAACGGGCGTCAGCAAGGCTGAAAATATGCCTACCACATGGAGTGGGACGGAAAATGTTGTTTGGAAAACCCCACTACCGGCATGGAGCGGCGGAACGCCCATCGTGTGGGGTGATAAGATCTTCCTTACTTCGCCCACAAAAGGCACAGGTGAATCTGTAGAGCCTCCCCCGGAACAGCGGAGGCAGCGCAGAGGACGGCGTGGTCGTAGGGGCGGTGGACGTTCTCCCGGCGGTGACGAACTGTTGCTGATCTGTGTATCGAGGACGGACGGGGAAATGCTCTGGCAGCGCGAACTTGACACGGGGAATCAACTACACCGTAAGGGAAATGACTCATCTCCCTCGCCGGTTACGGACGGGAAGTATGTCTGGGTCGTAACTGGTACTGGCGCGGTGGTTGCCTTCGATATGGAGGGAAAGGAGATCTGGAATAGAAACTTGCAGGAGGATTACGGCAGGTTTGGTCTTAATTGGGGATATGCTTCCTCTCCGTTGCTTCATAATGGAACCCTCATTATCGAAGTGCTTCACGGATACAGGACGGATGACCCCTCCTATATCGTCGCGTTCAACGCCACCACCGGCGAGGAAGTGTGGCGTCAGGAACGACCAACCGACGCTTTCGCCGAATCCCCTGATGCCTACACAACGCCTGCACTGCTCGAACATAACGGCGTTACACAGATTGTGATTTCGGGCGGCGACTATGTCACCGGCCACGATCCGGGTACGGGTAAAGAGATTTGGCGTTCTGGTGGGTTGAACCCGCACCAAGAGGGGAACTACCGGGTTGTCGGATCGCCGATCGTCGTGGAGGGAATAATCTATGCACCGACCCGCAAACGACCGCTGTTAGCCTTGCGCGCAGGTGGCACTGGAGATATAACGGACACTCATCTCCTCTGGAAGTGGGAGGGTGCCGGCGCACCAGACGTTCCAACACCCGTCTGTGACGGCACCTATTTCTACATGGTGGACGATAGGGGACTAGCAACCTGCCTTGATGCAAAGACAGGTGAGGTGGTTTGGGGCCCAGAGCGCACGGCGCAGGGAACGGTGAGTGCCTCACCGATTCTCGCAGATGGCAAACTCTATATTACTAACGAGTACGCGGTAACGACGGTTCTCGCTGCCGGTCCGACGTTTAAGATATTGGCAACAAATGAACTAGATGGCAGCTACACCTTGTCCTCCCCCGCCGCTTCAGGCTCGCATCTCTTCATACGGACTGGGACGCACCTGTACTCTATCGGCACGGAATAGGCTGATTGAACTACGACCTTTGACGCGATTGAATCTAGCTGCCCTGAAGCGGGTTGCAAGCGGCTATGCTTCTGACAGTAAATATACGGTCGTTTATACAGAAACGGAAAGCTGCGTTTCGTTTGACATGCGCCTTATTCCCCTCGATGAACCGTATGTCAAAAGATTTCATTACGACGATGAGATCCTTCAGCAATACAATACAGCCCTCATCACCGGTTATTCGTTTGGGGCATACGATGGCGATCTGCTCGTGGGGCTTATTATTGCTGAAGAACACCAATGGAACGGCAGTTTATTTGTACATGAGTTCCATGTCGCAGAGACACATCGCAAACAAAATATCGGCAAACGATTGATGGAATGTGTGATTGAGAAAGCGAGTCGCGCAGGTTTGCGGATAATCGTTTGCGAGACGCAGAATACGAATCCTACCGCTATCCATGTATATCGTAAATTGGGTTTCAGAGTTGAAGGAATTGATATTTCCCTCTACTCGAACCACGACTATCCCAATGGAGAAATAGCTATCTTTATGAAGCTGAGGCTCTGCAACAATTCGTAGCTTTTGCTGATTATCAAATCGGACTACGGATAAATCAGATGACCTTTCCGTTCTGTCCGGGTGCGATAGAGGCATCCTCCCGCAGTTACGTAGAGCGTTTGCAGATCTGCATCTCCAAAGGTACAATTTGTCGGTTGGTCACTCGGAATTGGATGTGTTTCCAGCACACGACCATTCGGTGCGAAGACATAGATCATGGGGCCCGGTCCGCTCTGTTGCCACCCCGCTGTCGCAACGATATTCCCCTCCGTATCGAGACACATCCCATCAATACCCCGATGCGGAAAGAAGTTATGCAGCACTTCATATTCCCCCACGGTTCCATCGTCATTGATTGGATATCCGCGTAACTCTCGCTTGTTGTCGCCATAGTGACTTTGGGCGACGTAGAGCCAGTTCTGATCTGGTGAAATCAGGAGTCCATTCGGCTTTGTGGTATCATGAGTAATTCGGTTAATCCCCCATGTGCCATCCCCCTGCGGATCTAAACGAAACACCGATTCATGTCCAAGTTCCATATCATCAAACTTCTCGCCGTAGCGCGGATCGGTAAACCATATCCGTCCCTGTGCATCAAAAGCGAGGTCATTTGGACTGTTGAGGTGTTTCCCTTCAAAACTATCCGCGAGTACATCCGTGGTGCCATCTGCGTTATAGCGCACCATCCGCCTACCCCCGCTCCCACCTTCGCAGGCGTATAGGTGTCCCGCTTTATCGAACATCAGTCCGTTTGCTTCGTTTGTTCCTGTGCGAAATTCTGTGCATTCGCCGCTGCTTGGATCGTAACGCATGATGTGGTTATTCGGAATATCGGTGAATAACACCGCGTCCCCATCCCATGCAGGTCCTTCCGTGAAATCGAATGGTCCCGCAACTAATTCAAAATCCCAGCTCATATTTCCCCTCCCAAAAAATGATGTAGTACAGTGGCAGTTATAACACGAATTCACGATTTAAGTCAAGGGGAGAGTTTACTGCTTTTTTGTTGGCAGGACGGTGAATTTCGGTTATAATAACGCACACTACGGCACACACGGTGTGCCTACTACTATACGCGAATTTCTAGGAGGAATATCGAAATGGCAGTTCTGAGACATGTCGCCCTGCGAGTTAAGGATAAAGAAGAAACACGTCGCTTTTATGAGATGATTGGATTTAGATTTGTTGGGTATCGCGGTCCGGATAGTAGCAGCAGTATCGACCTCACCGATGGAACGCTCAACATGACAATCCTCCAGTACGATGGGGAAGAACGTCAACCTTTGGAGGAACTCACCGAGTTTATGCACATTGGGGTCATCGTGGAAGATTTAGCAGATATCTACAAAAAGCTCCTAGATAGTGGTGCTGACCTGCTACGTGATGATGTCAAACAGCGCAATCTGATCGATTGGGAAAAGCCACCGACCCGATCTTTCAAGGTCTCTGATCCCGATGGCAATGTGATTGACATCACGTGTGCGAAGGATGAGTGGCGCGGAGTTACGGTCTGATCGTGTGCTACCACTAACCTCTAGTGGCAAAGGTTATTATGCTTAAAGGTTACAGCATACGGAGTATGCCTACTACTATAACCTAAGTTGCTAGTCGTCCAACTCGCTCGGCTTGGATAGACATATCCAAGCCCTCCTTGTGTGTGTGCAGTGGATTTGTCAATCCACTGCGAGCGGTAATAGGCTTTATTCAGTTCCCATTCTCCCGTTTTACGGCATTTTCCATAACTAGCAACTTGCGTTACTATATGCAAATAAACCCTCCGGAAAGCGCAGGAAACATCATTGACCTGGAGGCTTATTAAAACCGATCAGAATAACGCCGCCATGAATATGGCAATTGATGAGGCGATGCTTTTGACACAGAAAGCTAGTTTCCAGCCGACGCTGCGGATTTATGATTGGCTGCATACGGCGTTCAGTTTTGGTTACTTCCAGCGGATTGCACAGGAGGTGGATGTAGAGGCTTGCGCTGCTCAAGGCATTGAACTCGTCCGGCGAATGACTGGTGGAGGCACGGTGATACACGGTTGGGATGTAACGTATACTATTATCGCCCCTCACGGTTCTGGGATGTTCCCGAAGGATATCTCGGCAGCATACGGCGCTATCAGCGACTGCCTGATTAATGGATTGCGGCGTTTGGAAATCGACGTCACACACCAGATTGAAAAACCCATAGCAAGGGATGCTCCCAATATTTGTCTCACCAATCCCGCCCAGTACGATACCCTGCTCAACGGGAAAAAGATTGCCGGGGTTTCCCAGCGTCGCAATCAAGCAGGCGTGATGTACCAAGGTTACATCGCCCTCGATCTCCCCACCTTAGATGTCCTAGCCCTCGCTTCAAGACAGGTTAGTTTGGAGCAGGTAGCAGCCGGCGAATCCAATGCGATTAACCAATGTAGATTTACCCCAATTGATCGCAAACAGCTTGAAGCCGCAGTCGCCACTGGATTTCGGGAAACACTTGGCGTCGAACTCGTCGAAGCTGAACTGTCTCCTGAAGAAATTGAGACCGCTAAATCTCTCGCACAGACAAAGTACGGGTCCGCTGAATGGAATTTTCGTCGATAAATGCAAGTGGTGATAGCTCAAACGCACTTCCAGACTGGAATGATGTTCTTATTCCACCGAGTGCGTTCATTATGGGCACTGACATCGAACCGTTCTACGGCACAATTGTGGCGCAGTCTCGACATGCGAAACTGGACGAAGCTCCGATACATGTTCGGTTTCTTGAGGCTTACCGCATCGCTCGCTACCCTGTCACAAATGCGGAATATGAAGTTTTTGTGAATGTAACTGGACACACACCGCCACCCCATTGGGAAGATGGGAAAGCTCCTGCGGACGAAGCGACCTTACCTGTTGTTCACGTCAGTTGGCACGACGCAAATACCTACGCGCAGTGGGCACAAGGGCGACTCCCCACAGAAGGAGAATGGGAAAAGGCAGCAAGGGGTGCTGATGGTCGTATTTACCCGTGGGGCAATAAGTTTGAACCTGTCACGAATAAGGGAGTTGCTGTGCTCACCGATCAACTCACACCGGTAGGAAATCGTCCCGGTGCTGTAAGTCCCTACGGCGTGCACGAGGTCGCTGGCAATGTGTGGGAATGGACCGCCGACTGGTATCAACCGTATGAGGGAAACACGCATCGATATAGTGACTATGGAGCAAAACATAAAGTTTTGCGGGGGGGATCATGGTTGGAGGTTCGGGACGAAACGGCAAACCGATATTTCCGATGCGCTAACCGTTTGCACGCCCCACCCAATTATACCGCAAGCAATATCGGTTTTCGATGTGTACGAGATGTCACGCCAGCTGGGTCGAACCCCGAGGCAGTTGGGCAGGAGATGCCGGTTTATCCGACACAGATCTCCGCTGAACTGTTGAACAAATATGTTAGACAAGAGCGATCAAAAAATTTGCAAAGGATTCGCAAGCGTGCACGGGGACGCTGTCTTGGCGATTGTAGCATTGCAGCCCTCGCAATCGGCGTAGGTTCTTACGGCATGATGATCCCGAAATATGCGATAGGTGGGTTCACGTTGGCGATGATTGGTATCGGTTTCTTATTCAGTGCAGGTGTGAATTTTTGGCGACAGTGGAAGGCAAGAAAGTTCCTAGACGCGAACAAGGTGGAAGGTCTATCGTAGCACTTCTTTGATGCTGCTCAGGATTTTGGCGGGGGTTTTGGGTTGAGATGAACACGAATGATACCGATCGGCGTCTCAGGTCACGTGGCGTTATACTTCTACTCTCGGTTTCAATCATCGCAATTTGCGCGATTGTTTATGAACTTGGAATTGGCAGTTTATCCTCCTACCTGTTGGGCAACAGCGTCTATCAGTTTTCGATTACGATCGGGTTGTTCATGACAGCGATGGGGATCGGATCATATCTGTCGAAATATATTACCCGTCAACTCATCACAACCTTTATCCGAGTTGAGTTAGTAATTGGATGTATTGGCGGCTTTTCTTGTCCTATTCTTTTTGCGGCATACAGCTTCAAGTTCATCTACGTCCCAATTATGTGGACATTGATTATTCTTATCGGAACCCTGATTGGCTTGGAGTTACCGCTGCTGACCCGAATTTTTCGTGAATATACGACCCTGCGAATAGCCCTAGCGAATGCCCTCACCTTCGATTATCTGGGCGGATTAATCGGTGCCCTTGCGTTTCCGTTGCTGCTGTTGCCCTTATTGGGAATCTTTGAGACTTCGCTGGTCATGGGGCTTGCCAATCTCGCTGTGGTGATTGGCAACCTGATTCTGTTTCGACGCGAAATTCAGTACTTCAAGCGGACGGTTGTGGCGGCAGGTTTGGTAACAACGGGATTGGTTGTCGCTCTGGTGATCAGCGATCCGGTGAGCGGCTATCTTGAGCAGCGTGTCTATACCGACCGGATTATCCTGTCGAAAGCCTCCAAATATCAACGGATTGTCGTAACGCGCTGGAAGGACGATGTCCGCCTCTATATCAACGGACGGCTGCAATTCAGCGCGGTGGACGAGTATCGCTATCATGAAGCCCTGGTTCATCCGGCGGCTTCTCTGATTCCTTCACGGGCACAGGTGCTTGTCCTCGGGGGCGGCGATGGACTTGCCGCACGCGAGATCTTGAAATACGACGATGTGGTCGAAATCACGGTGGTCGACCTTGATCCGATGATAACAGAACTTGCGTCTACAGACAGCACCCTCCGCCGACTCAACCAAGATGCACTCCACAACCCGAAGATGAAGGTAATTAATCAGGATGCACAGCAATTCCTCCAAGCAACCGATCAACATTATAATCTAATTATTATTGACCTCCCCGATCCTACCGATGAATCGCTTGGATCGCTCTACTCTGACACGTTCTACCGCCTCGTCAAACGTCGTCTCACCAGAGATGGACTCGCTGTGACGCAGAGCAGCTCTCCCTTTTTCGCACACAATGCGTTCTGGTGTATCCATCAGACGATCGAATCTGCCGGGTTGTATGCGACCGCTTATCATGTGAATGTACCCAGTTTCGGTGAATGGGGGTTCAATCTTTTTGGTAAGTGGCAGATTGATCCGCAGAAGATAACGATAACGGTGCCAACCCGTTTTCTGTCCGATGAATCGCTTGCACCGCTGTTTGTGTTTGATAAGGATATTGATGAGGTTAAAACGCAAATCAATACCCTTTTGACGCCGATTTTGCTTTTCTATCACCGGGAGGGCTGGGAGTCGTGGGGGCTATAAAAAACGTAACAAGTAGATAGAAGCTTTTCTCTGAATTTAACGTAAAGTCGCAAAGCAAAAAAAGGGGTGCTTATGTTAAGAAATCGTGCGATAGAAACCGAGTTTTTTCTTGAAAACTCGGTTTCTCTTCGCGCTTCGCACTTTCTTTTGATAGGAGCCTTAGATGCAAATTGAAACGCTAATTGACAACATACAAAACAATACGCTGCGTAAAACCCTCGAAACCCTTCTGCCGCAAAGTGTCAGTTTAGATGTTGCGACCGGGACGTTTGAAATCGGCGCATTTCTATCGCTCGGAGAAACATGGCAACACCTAGATGGAATCCGTCTTCTGATGGGCGACGAAACCACGCGGCGCACAAAAGAACACATTGTCGAGGCTTTGACAGAAATCACCAATAACAGTCTTGAATCCGTAAAAGAAAAGGACGATACTCTCCAAGGACTTGCCGCTGTACGGGATGCGATTCGCCGTGGACAGATTGCGGTGCGTGTTTATGACAGAGCCAAATTTCATGCCAAGCTTAACCTTATGCACCCACAAAATTCAGGTCCTGTCAACTTTGCTACTGTCGGCAGTTCCAACTTCACCCGCCCAGGTCTCACCGAAAATATTGAATTAAACTGCTTCATCACTGACCCTACACATATTGCAAAGCTTCGGGATTGGTACGAGGCACGCTGGGAGGAAGCTTCTGAAGTTCAAACAGATCTCCTTCGTGTTATTGCACGGCATCTCAAGTTGTATGACCCGTTTACCGTCTATGCTAGAGCACTCCATGCTTACTTTGAAGGACGCGAAAAACCCGTTGATGAATGGGAAGAAAACGAATCGGTTATTTATCCAACGCTTTCGCAATATCAAAAAGATGGATACCATGCTGCGCTTCAGATAGCGGATACTTGGAATGGCGCGCTTCTCTGCGATGGTGTTGGAAGCGGCAAAACCTACATCGGATTAATGTTGCTTGAACGCTATCTAAGAGATGGCAAGCGCGTTTTGCTCATTACCCCAAAGTCGGTTGCCGAAAGCGTTTGGAATAGCCAGATTGAACGTCGCTTTCGATCCAAATACGGTCGCCTACTCCGCGAACACTACGATATTAAGCTGCACACCGACTTCAGTCGCCAAGGCGGAATCACAGAGGAAGATTACGATTATTTTCGACGGTACAAGGACGTTATTATCATAGATGAAGCGCACCACTTTCGGAATGCCGGTTCCAACCGCGGTCAGCTTTTGATGGAACTCGCCAAAGAGAAGAAACTCTACCTCCTTACTGCCACGCCAATCAACAACAGTCTCGACGATATTTCTAATCTGATTAACTACTTCGGACAGAACTCAAACCACTTTGCTCGGATCGGTGTTCACGACTTCCGAAAACATTTTCGTGATATTGAAAAGCAGCTTGAGGAGGAACAAACCGAGATTGCCGAACAGGTTGATGACGAAGACCTCCTACGTCAAGATCCTGTTCTCAAACAGGTTCTCATCCAGCGCAGCCGTGAATACATCAAACACGTTGAGAAGGAATCTGGGACTAATATTATCTTCCCTGAGCGTGTTATCGAGCCTACGGTGCAATACTCGCTCCGCCAAGTTTATCACAGGCTCTATAGGGAACTCCAAATTGCTTTTGACCGCGAGGATCCATTTCTCAATTTGGCTATCTATAACACTACCAAGTATCACAACAATCCGGAGCGACGGATACAACAACGGCAAACACAGTTGATTGGTCTCATCCGCACCCTTGTGCTCAAACGCTTGGAGAGCTCATGGAGAGCCTTTGAAGCCACCATTGAAAATCTGCTGCTCAAGATGGCGGTTTGGCTAGAGAGATATGCTCCTGAACGCTTTGACATGTGGGAAGCCACCAATCCGAGATGGTGGAATGTTGTTCAGGCACACATCCGCGAAAGACTCCAAGAAGATGGAATCCTACAAGAACAATCCCGAGTAGCGCGAATGTTGCGAGACGACTCACAACAATATACAATCCCACTGGAAAGTCTGCAAAGCTATGTTGCAGCTAATCCCTCGGAAGAAGACGACGACATCGCCTCGGTTGAAATTGAAGAGGAGTTCATTCCCGATGACCATGATTTGGATAGTTTGTTCAATGACGTGGTAGACGATATGAACTTCTTAACTGGCCTCCTCAGTCGAATCTACCGACGTTTCTATGCCGATCAGTTGGCTAGCGAGCCGGATACGCAGAAGGATGATAAACTCCGACAACTCCTCAACCTCCTAAAGGAACATCCGGACGAGAAGGTACTCATTTTCACCGAATTTTGCGACACTGCCCGATACCTCTATACTCAACTACAGAATTTTGGATTCGGGGAGCTTGCTCAAATTGATAGCCGACGCAAGGTGAATCGCGAGGATATTATTGTACGCTTTTCGCCTTGCTATAACGGGAGGAACCCTCAAGCAGTGATCCCAGTTCAAACACTCATCACAACAGATGTCCTTGCTGAAGGGCTTAACTTACAAGATGCGTCCATCATCATCAATTATGATTTGCATTGGAACCCCGTTCGACTGATGCAACGAATTGGTAGACTGGATCGCCGCCTTGACCCGGATATCGAGGTGCAACTCAATAGGACCAACCCAACTGTTCATGTCTGGAATTTTCTTCCGCCCGCGGAACTTGATGACCTCCTCAATCTCCGAAGACGGATTGATGGCAAAATTCTCCGCATCAGTCGGACGCTCGGCATTGAAGGCAAGTTTGTTTCACCCAATGACCCCGAAGAAACCATCCGTCTCTTTAACGAGCGATATGATGGCACCGAAAGCATTGAAGAGCTGATGAACCTTGAACGCCAGCGGATCGCTGAATCAAAACCTGATTTATGGAATCAATTGTCAGATCTTCCACTGCGCCTTTTTTCCGGCAAACATGCAAACGACGAACCACCACCCTTCCGCAATCGCGAGGACGAACTGATTCCACTTGAGCGTACCGGCAACACCGGAATCTTCTGTTGTTATCAGATGCCAAACAATGAAGTTCATCAAATACCAAACAATGAAATTAAATGGTATTTCTATAACGCTGAAACTGATGAAGTGTTTGATAAGGTTGAGCAAATCTGGACTGAAATTCGATGTGATGTGGAAACGGGGCGCTATACTGAGAGCGGACAGGGAGGGCTTGTAAACGCGCGGAAAAAAATTGAACGCTTCATCCGAAATACCTATCTCCGGAGCATACAGGCACCTATGGGAGCTAAGCCCAAACTCCTCGCATGGCTGGAGGTTTCCTAACCTGATACACACGAACTGAAGAGAGATTCACCCCTACAAGTCAACTAAGCAGAGAAACCTCGACTTCATAACCAAATGATAGTACCCTCAAAGAAAGGATAGAACTAATCCAATGCCCGAAATAATGCCTGATGATATTCGCAGCATTAATGACTTTGACACACTGTTAGATTTTTTGCGCGAAAAACTTGACTGGCCCATCCCCGACGAGGTTGAACTTGAAAATATTGTCTTCCCCTGGTCCTCCGAAGATCTCGATCTTGATGAACCGACTGAAGGACGGATCATGGATTGTTGGCAGCTACCGCCTTTCCCAACCGATCAACTGGAACTCGACTTTTTTGATACCCCGCAGCCGTGGGGCATCTTTTTTGTCCAATTTACGAGTGAATCCATCTATCGGACTGCCCTAAGACGTGTTCTGCGTGGACTTGTTGGAAGACGGGACCGAGATCCAAATCTACCTGTTTGGAATCATGATCAATTGCTCTTTATCTGCACCACAGATGACTTTCAACGCTTTGCCTTTGCACACTTCGCTTCTACCGAAAATTGGCGACGTGCCGTGCTCTCGATCTTTTCTTGGGAACGAGGGGATACTCACGTCCGTACTCTCTGTGAATATAACCTCCCTGCCCTCGTCTTTCCAGCAGAAGGGTTCTCAAATGATCAGGAATGGCTCCGAGAATGGCAAGCGGCGTTTGATGTGGAAGCAGTTACCAAAAAATTCTTTGCCGAATACCAACGGGTCTTTAAACAGGTAGAAGCGGCAGTCGAAGGCATTCCAGATAGCGAAGAAGAGCAACGTCGGCTGTATACGCAACGCCTCTTCAACAGGCTGATGTTCCTTCGATTTATTGAGAAAAAGAAGTGGCTTACTTACAACGGTGACCACGACTACCTACGCGCTCTTTTCAACGCTGCGAACGAAAATGACGAAAACTTTCTCAATAAGCGGCTCTATTGGGCGTTCTTTACTGGACTTGGCACCGCTGGGGATTCACCCCACCACTTTACTGAGATTGAGGAACGCCGGGGCAAAGTTCCTTTTCTCAACGGCGGGCTTTTTGAGATGCAGGAATATGATAACAACGGCGCAGTACATATCCCCAACGCCGAGTTTGCTGAAATTTTGGGACTTTTTGAACGATACAACTTCACTGTGACTGAATCTACCCCACTTGATATTGAAGTCGCCGTTGACCCAGAGATGCTCGGAAAGGTGTTTGAAGAACTTGTCACCGGCAGACACGACACCGGCAGCTACTACACACCGCGTCCGGTTGTCGCCTTCATGTGTCAAGAGAGTTTGAAAATCTGCCTCCGCAATAAAACCGATGAAACACCAGAATGTCTCCAAGCGTTCGTTGATGATGGCAACGCGATGGAAATCCGGGACCCAGAACAGGTCTTGCAGGTGCTCCAAACGCTTCGCATTTGCGACCCGGCGTGTGGGAGTGGTGCCTATCTGCTTGGAATGATGAGCGAGTTGCTCCGCTTACGGGATGCCCTCTTTCAAAGCAAGCAAATTGATTCCAAAACAACGTATCAACGCAAACTGGACATCATTCGGGAAAACCTCTACGGTGTGGACAACGATGAATTCGCGGTCAACATCGCCATGCTCCGTTTGTGGTTGAGCCTCGCAGTTGATTATGAAGGGGACACGCCCGAACCTCTGCCCAACTTAGACTATAAAGTTGCCATCGGTGATAGTGTGACAGGGCCCGCACCTGAACCCCCGAATGGACAACTCCGACCCGAAGATAGTTTAATTCAACAAATTCAGGAACATACAGCTAACTATTTGATCTCCCACACCAACCCTGAGAAACAGGCACTTCGAGATAAAATTGCTGAACTCAAAGGAGGGCTTCAGGGCTGGAGTTCAAATCAGGAGGAGTTTGTCTGGCAGGTCGAGTTTTCAGAAGTATTCCAAGAGGGTGGATTTGACATCATCATCGGCAATCCCCCTTATGTGAGACACGAACTTATTAAAGCGATTAAACCAACCTTAAAAAGACAATTTCCCGAATTTTTTACAAGTGCTGCAGATCTCTACGTCTACTTCTACAAGCGTGGAACCCAGCTGCTCCACACGGGTGGCGTTCTCACTTATATATCCTCTAATAAATTTTTGCGAACAAGTTACGGTAGGAAACTCCGGCAGCTCTTGACGGATAAAATGTGCCTTCAAAAACTGGTCGATTTTGGGAGTGTGCCAGTTTTTGGTGCGAGTGTGGACACCTGTATCGTCCTTGTTGAAAACGCTGTTCCGGGGGGAGAGGCTTTTTTGGCTGCAACTTTTCGTGACAGTGCCGACATCCCTCGCCTCTCCGATGCGTTTCAAGAGCAGGCGGTTTCCATGCACGCCCACAACTTGTCACCGGACGGTTGGGCATTGACATCGCCAAAGGTACTGAGCCTGCTCGAAAAACTAGAAAACACCGGAACGCCGTTGGGAGAATATGTCGGTGTAGGTTTCTATCGCGGCGTGACAACCGGATGCAACGAAGCATTTATCATCGATGAATCTGTCCGCCAGCGGTTGATTGTTGAGGATGTGAGAAGCAATGAACTTATAAAACCGGTGTTGAGAGGGCGTGACCTTAAAAAGTGGAAGACAGAGTGCACCGGTCATTATCTGATTTTCACTCGCCGTGGTACTGACGTTGAACAATATCCGGCAATCAAGCAGCATCTGAATCAATATAGAGCAGAGCTTGAACCAAAGGAAAGCCGGGCGAAAAAGCGCGGAAGAAAAGTAGGGAACTACAGGTGGTATGAAATTCAAGATATTACTGCTTATTATGGGGAATTTGAGAAACCGAAGATTATCTACCCAGAGACAGCAAAGTCTCTCTATGCTTGTTATGACACAGCAAAGGTATTTGGGTTAAAAACAACATACTTCATACCCACTAGCGATCTTTCCTTACTTGCTATCCTAAATAGTTTACTCTTTGATTGGTATGCACGGTACAAGTTTTATAGCCTTAATGCTCCGTGGGCAGGCGGTCGCCTGCTTTTCAAGAAAGAAAGCATGAAAGATGTCCCAATAGCAGCTCAGACTGCGGTGCAGAAAGCGGCGTTGTCACGGTTGGTTAAACAGATACTCGTAGACCCCGAAAGCGATGAGGTCCGTAACCTTCAGAAGGAAATAGATGCACAGGTCTATCAACTCTACAGCTTAACGCATAAAGAGATTGCATTGATTAAGCGAACATACAAGGATGCGGGGATGCAGATTTGAACGCTCAAAGCCTTGTAGCTCGGCGATTCATCGCCGCTGGACAACGTCGCCCGATGAATCGGGCAACTACAGTAAACCTGGTGATTATCAAAAACACGCCGAGAGTCGTCAGAGATTTTATATGCATTGTAAAATCTCCTTTTCAGATTGGATTTCAAGATTATTGGTTATAGGAAAGTCTGTAAATAAGTCCACAGTCTCTGAAGTAGAGGTCTCAAAATACCGTCACCAATGGCAAATTCTAAAATAGCAAGAACAACCATTACAAAACCGAGAATATAGGTTTTCCTGGCCCAGATTTCGCTACGACTTTGGATATGATTGTGTTCTGGGGTTTGATTGTCATCCTTTTTCTCGATGTCACTATCCTCTTTCGGCACATCTAATTGAGTATCAAACCTAACCATTTGGACAAACTTGCTGTCCAACTCGTAACGGTATTTAGCCTTGTTTTGAGACAGTCTGTAGTTTAATATATCCACGGCCCCTTTAAAACGATTTATATGTCTGTCACGGACAGATTCCTGGCGACTCCACCGTTTGTTACCATCGGATGGATTCAACATGATGTTATCAGGTATCGCTATCTGAATGTGAACGATACCATATATTACTTTCAATAAGTGTTCGGTGACATTAAAAAAGTTTTCTGATGGGACCTCTCGTAAAAAACCAAATACTTCATCACGGTAATCGACATCTTCAAAGCGCCTTCGACCAAACTCACTCCATAAAGATTTGTACACTTCCTCGTAGATAGCCTTTCTATAGTTAAGAGGAAAAATTGAATTAGGGGGTAGATAGCCCGGAGCTATCTCATCTACTAAATCATCTATAATGTTAACAATCTGCTCTCTTAACTTTTGAGAAACATTAAACTTAAACATTGGATTTCCCAGCCCCAGTCCTTTATCCCCCTACGAAGGTAGGAGGGTGGCAGACATACCGAGCGGTATGCTTCGTAGTACCACCCAAACTAGTTAAAATAACGCAAGTTGCTAGTGTATTATTTGGTGATGAGCGTAATCATAGTAGTGATGAGAAACAAAACGACCTTTATCTCGAATCCAGCGGCAGTGACCGCATGAATAGAGCGGGGTAGCCGTTGGGTGATTAAACTGTTTGTCACCTCTATCCGCTTCCTGTGGTGATGGTGTATGTAAACTTCGTCCCCTTGATATTGCCGCTTGCTGTTTTTTTTGCGCAACGGTTTGAGCATGATACCCGCTTCAGCTAAGGCATCTTCAATCCCATAATTGCAGTAAGCTCTATCAGCATAAACGGTTGCCCCTTGAGGTAAATCAAACGGATAACACCGCAACCCTAAAACATCACCAAAACTGCCCGGTGTTAAGAAAACTCAACCGGTACACCGCTTTCAGTGACCATCAGATGCAGTTTGAGTCCATAGAAGTATCTCCGTTTGCTGGTTATCACCCCACGCCAGACTTCCCCTTGATAAAGTTTTGCATTAGAGATACGAATGGGGTCACACGCTGGGACGGGATACGAGTCGATGACATAGAGTTGGTCTGGGTTTTGGGCTTTACAGTCTGTGGCAAGTGATTCAAAAAGTGTCTGAAACATCGGTGCAATTTGATGAAGTCTTCGATTGAATCGTGTTTTACTGAGCATATTGGGAATATATCCCTGCTCCTTGAGTAGCTGTCGTGCCATCTGTTGATTGCCACCGAACAGTTCTGCTGCGACTAAGGCAGTGGTCATTACTTCTGCGGCAGACATTTTGGCTCTTGGGTCGTCTTGATAGCCGTGTTCAATTAACAGATCGTCACAAAGTGTATAAAATGCTACGATTACTAAGTCCATGGGATTCTCCTGTTTTAAGAGTTTTGTTTTGCCTAACAAACACTCTAACGGAAATTCCATGGATATTCAACTAGCAACTTGCGTTATATTAACCTAAGTTGCTAGTCAGCTCCTAGGTTGAGTTGTCACATAAAGTTTGTACGCCTGACGCACAAGTTTCGTTGATTTTGTAGCGGGGAATGGATCGCAGATTGGGCAATCTGCGCCACGATTAGCAATATTTGCACTACAACTACTATTTTATGACATAACCCAAGTTGTTAGAGTCAGAGAGAAACCGAGTTTTGAAGAAAAAACTCGGTTTATAGTGCTTGGTTTATCAACTAGCAACTTGGGTTAAAATAGTATATCACAATTCAAATCATATTTCCACTGCGACATACCTTCGGTAGGGCTATTCAGTTTTCGGCCTTTTCACCATTTGGGTCGAAAAGACGCAACGAGGGAATCGCTTGGGCAGTGAAGTATCAGGATTGGGAAATCCCTCTTACAAATGAAGGATGTTCATAAATAACCGTCAATGCGTCTACGCATCAGGAGAAGGATTGCCCGTCCACAGTGAGAGAGGTATCTCCCGCTTTGCGAGGATCCCGATTCCATCGGGACTAGCCTCGATGCGTATCGGAGCAGGATGCTTCTCATACCGAAGGGCACATGTCGCTCCTCTGGGGCTTGGCAGAAGAGGCTCATCGTCCGGCTATAAACATGTCGCCCCTCTGGGGCTAAATGAACCAATGCAACGCATCCCGTTTTCCGGTTTTCACGTTTTACTTAAATCATGCGTCCAATTCCCCGTCGTCTTTTTCTTCAATACTGTCTCCTCGGATTAGGGATGCCGTTTTTGCCGCGGTGCTCGTCCCCTACTCCTAAGCCGTCAACCTTTGATATTCCGGGCGAGGTTATCGGTGAGCCGAGTGGGATCGGTCATCTCGTTCGGCAACCACTTTCTGAGGCACTCATCCCGCCCCCAAACGGCAAACAACATACCGCAATCATTATCGGCGGCGGAGTGTCGGGGGTGAGTGCTGGCTGGAAATTGGCGCGGTCTGGTGTCACTGATTTTGTTATCCTTGATCTGGGAGATCAATTGGGTGGGACCTCGATTGCCGGTCAGGTCGGAGCAAATGGTATTGCATTCCCCTGGGGAGCGCACTACATCAATACACCGCCGATGGAGGCAGATTGTATTCTTGAGGTGCTTGAAGAGCTTCAGGTCGTTGTGGGTTATACTCCACTCGGCTGGCCCATCATGAACCCCGATTACATTCTGCGCGAACCGGCCGAGCGCTTGTTTATCGAGGACCGTTGGGTGGAGCACCTCGACCCCTTTTCCACAGGGACTCAGGAGGATCAAGCGGCATTTGACGAATTTCATACCGATATGCTTAGGTGGACCCTCTACCGAGGCGCAGATCAACGCCGTGCATTTACGCTGCCGTTAGAATATAGCAGTGCGGATCCAGAGGTGCGTGCGTTAGATAGGATTACGATGCGGGAATATATGCGCCAGAAGGGGTGGGATTCGGAGCGATTGGACTGGTTTGTCAACTACGGGTGCCGCGACGATTACGCCTGTCCGATCGATGAGGTTTCGGCGTGGGCAGGGATTCATTACTTCGCTTGTCGCTACTATGCAGACCAACTACAGGACCGCTTCCCCGTCCATACGGTCACTTGGCCCGAAGGTAACGCTTTTTTGGTGAACGGTATGGCACGACGTTTCTCGTCGGCAAACGTCCGCTTGAATGCCCTTGTTCTGTCTGTCCGCCAGCACGAGGATGAGGTGCTGGTAACCTTCATGGATACCCAAACCCGACGCTTCACGACGCTGCGCGGGCAAACAGCGATTTATGCCGGGCAGAAGCATATTGCCAATTTTATTATACCGAATCTTCCGGAGGATCAGAAAACCGCTTTTCGGGAATGCCAATATACGCCGTGGCTGACCGCGAGTGTCCACCTTAAACGCCTACCGCAGACAAAGCAGAGCGTGCTCGCTTGGGATAATGTCATGTATGAAAGTAAGGGGTTGGGGTATATCGCCGCCGAGCATCAGACGCGGGATCCGGCAGACGGTGAGGGCCCGTCGGTTCTAACTTACTATCTTCCCTTTGACCACGAACCGGATATTAAACGGAGGGAGCTGTTGGATAAGGGACACGATTTCTGGGTGAACGAGATCATGAAAGACCTTTGGGAGATGCACCCCGGCATTGAAAAGGATATCACCCGAATCGATCTCTACAAGTGGGGGCACGCGATGATAAGACCGATTCCAAATGTTATCTGGCATCCGGATCGGACATTACGTGGGCGGCCGTTTGGCAGGATTTTCTTTGCAAATGCAGATGTGACAGGGCTGCCACTTTTTGAGGAAGCGTGTTATTCGGGTATCCGTGCGGCGCAGGGGGCGATGGATATGCTGCGGATTCCTTATGCGGATTCGATTCAAGGGGGTATTCAATGAATCAATTTGACTGAAAGAGTACCGATATTATTGGCTGAAGTGTTGGGCAACACAGACCAAATCCAAGAGGTTGATCGCGCCCTCTCTATAGAACAGCGACGAATAAGCCTACTTGAGACTGATCGATTATCAGCCGAGGCTAAGGAGTTGATATTTCGGCTCGAGAGTTTCATCTGTAGCTTCGTTTCTTTGCGTGATTTCTTGAATTGTTGCAGTGTATTCTCGACTCAGCGTTGCGTTCCTCACAGTCTCAATGGCTTCGTCTGCAATGTCGCCGGTATAGGTTTTTTCTGTAGTTTCTATTTCAAATCTTTTGGATCTTAGGGAGGCTCCGGTTAACTTGCCGGTGATAATGAATGTTGATAGTACCTCTTCTTGAAATGCTCGGATAATTTCAACGATTTCTCGCATTTGGAGTTTGGTCTTAAGATTGAGGCGTTCACCCGGTATTGGCAGCATATCCTCAGGGATCTGATCTGGCCGGATAGCTTCGATCTGTAGAGGATTTTGGTTGCTGTATGGGGCTATTACTTGAAATAAAAAACCGTCTTCAGGATCGGCGAATGCGTCATGGAGATCAATTGCGCCAGATCGGATATGATTGAGACGTTCAGTAGAGACTCCAGCGTAGAGCCATGTATCGTATTGGTCGTTTTCATCGGCAGCCACAACAAGGTAAAGATGCCCCGCAGCATTTCTGCAGGAAAAGAGGACAGGCTGGTCATAGTAGGCATAGGTTTCCACGATTTCGAGCTTACCTAAAGTTGGGATATTAAGTATATCAGCCATCATTTACCTCCTTTCTGGATTATTTGCTTTTTATCTATTTATGACGTTAAAAACAACCCAGGGCTCTGCGCCAATGGGTATCCACCAAGCATGATGGGATTTCTCTTCTAATGATGGTGTATGCCGGATCATACCAAGTGTTGGATTGATTTCACCCTCAGCAATTTGCCTTCTTCTGAATTTCCTGATCCTGTTCCTGAGTTTCTCGCTATCTTGAGGATCTGTATGAACAGAGACCCCACAATTTATGATGGTTGGTGGTTCAAATGTGTTCCGATATTCTTCCCAAGGTGTTTTGAAATCTTCTGCTTGTGCTGGATTGTGTTGTACAAGGCGGTACACTGTGCCTGAAGCGGGTTCAGCTTCCACAGGCGGACAGTTTGCTGGATAAAAGTCTGGCCATTTCAACTCGGTATTCCTTTCATTCTTTAGACGATTGATTACCGAGTGTTATGATATTGCCTTTTTAACACTTCGGCAAATTATACTATACATTTGTGTGGCTGCCAAATATTTCGACAACGGAGATTTTCATTTCCTTGTAAGTCCAAAGAAGGCAATCAGTCGAAATGATGGGATTATCGGCAAGTTTCTCATGAGCCTTCTCAACGCTAGGAAAATACCAATTCTATAGATTCTGGGATCTCCGTTTCATACGCTTGTTACTGAGCGTGAGAGGCACCCCCGGTCGGTAATGTGTCACTCTCTCGCGAAGTAGATAATGACATTTTTTCAAACGTCGAAAAACTTGTCAAGAAAAAACTCGGTTTCTCTATCGTTAGTCCGACAAATTCTCAGATTCCCCGCTTGGTTTGAACATCCCAATGAGCAGAAAAGCTGCTTTTCTTATCCGTTTTTTGGCAATTGTGCTATAATTATCTAGCTATACGCAATTATGTATTGATCAACGAGATATTAAGCACTGTAGCAGGGCAGGAATCCGGTGATGCAGGCACTAGGACGACAAATTCTGATCGAATTTTACGATTGCGAAAGTGAGATACTTACTGACAGAAATCGAATCCGTCAATATATGCTTGAAGCAGCCCACCATGCCGGAGCGACGGTGATATCAGATACGTTCCATCATTTCAAACCGGACGGCATCAGCGGTGTTGTTGTCATTGCGGAATCTCATATATCCATTCATACTTGGCCCGAACATCGCTACGCCGCGGTCGATGTATTTACCTGCGGCGATTCTGTTGATCCTTGGGGCGTTCCGCGCTATCTCCAGGAAAAACTACAAGCCGAAAACGTCTCAAGCATGGAGATAAAGCGTGGGCTTTTCCCAATTCCTGTACAGTATAAAAGTGACGCTCATGTTAAGAATTAGTGCAACCAAAGCCACAAGCACTTGCATCCCGATTTATCAGGGGTTACTCTCCCCCTGCTTGCGGGGGGATTAAGGGGGGTACAAAGGGGGCCTTTACTTCGTGCTTTGCACTCTCTTTTTACATGAGCCAAAAATGAAACGTGAAACGTGAATTCAATGCGTTTCACATATTAATAGAATTTTCTAAAATAAACTCATAAAAATACTCGTAGGAGGAAATTATCCGATGAAAGTGGATCTAAATGAACGGGTCGCCATCGTTACCGGCGGTGCCCACGGCATTGGCCGCGCCATCGTGCAGGCATTATCCGACAACGGTGCCCATATTGTCATCGTGGATATAGACGGTGAAGCCGGTGAAAAAGCTGCAAACGAGATCATTGAAGGCGGTGGCGCGTGTATGTCGCTAGCGGGGGACGTATCCAATGCAGAAATGATGGCAGCTGTCGCAGCGCAGGTGATGGATCGCCTTGGACGGATTAACATACTGATCAATAATGCTGGCATTAATACCCGCAGCGACCGTGTGCCGATTCACCAATACTCGCTTGAAGATTGGAATCGTATCGTGCAGGTTGACCTGACGGGTGTCTTTGTAACCAGCCGCGCGATTATTCCAGAACTCCTGAAGAACCCCGATGGCGGACGTATTGTGAACACCAGTTCGATTGCGGGCTTGGTGCCCTTGCGGTTGCAGAGTGCCTATATCGCTGCGAAAGCCGGTGTTGCCAATCTGACGAAGTCAATGGCGATAGAACTCGGTTCAGAGGGAATTCTCGTCAATGCGGTTGCACCGGGGTCTACGCTGACTCGCGGGACTGAGGCGTTGTTCTACGGTCCCAATGGCGCGTATACTGAAAACGCTGCCAGTTTGCTATCGCACATCCCGCTAGGGCGGCCGGGTAAGGTGGAAGAGATAGCGCACGCTGTTCTATTTCTGGTGTCGCCGGAAGCGAGCTATATTAATGGGGTTGTCTTACCCGTAGATGGTGGCTGGACTGCTGGCTATGTACGCGATTGGTAATGTTGGTTCATTGGTTCATTAAACTGACGAACCTTATACATTGCGCTCCGCTGGAGCGCAGGCATTAGGGATATTGACATTCTATAGACATATCGCTCCTCTGGAGCGAAAGATTGGGTGTTTGACGGGTAGGGGAACCCCGATCGCACGGGAAAATTGATGAAGTTCCGATGTTTATAGGGGTTGCGCACTTCGCGGATAAAAATTGTACGCTCCGTACAGGTTAGGAAACCTGCACCTACTATTAGCGGAAGGGACGGGCAGGATGCCCAACCTACGTACTGTGGTGGGAACGTGGGATATTTCTACAGAGGAGTGAGGATATGAATATCATAATCGGCAGTGCGCCGGATTCATGGGGTGTCTGGTTTCCGAGCGATCCGCAGCAGACACCGTGGCATCGATTCATGGATGAAATTGTCGAGGCCGGCTACGAATGGACGGAGTTGGGACCGTACGGTTATCTCCCCACCGATTTGCCCACCCTCCGCCGAGAACTCAGCAGCCGCGGTTTGAAGGTCACGGGAACATTTGCAATGGCGAATGTTGAAGAACCGTCGTTATGGGGTGAATTAGAACGGCAGGTATTAGGCGCAGGTGAGCGCCTCGCCGCCCTTGATGCGAAATATCTTGTGCTCATAGATGATACCTACACGGATCTCTTTACTGGCGAGGCGATAGCCCCTAAAAGTCTTGACGAAAATGCGTGGGGACGATTCATCGAAACGACGCATAAGGTGGCGGATATAGCACGAGACCGATTTGGGCTTCAACTGGTTTTCCATCCCCATGCGGAGACGCACGTCGAATACGAAGATCAGATAGAGGCATTTCTTGAGCAGACTGATCCGGACCGCGTATCCATCTGCTTCGATACGGGGCATCACGCGTATCGGGGTGGAGACCCCATCAATTTTATGCGGCGACACCATGATCGTATTCCGTACTTGCACTTGAAGAGCATTGACCCAGAGATACAGAAACAGGTAGAGGCGGAAGGGATCCCATTTGCTGAAGCGGTGAAAATGGATATGTTCGTTGAACCGTCAAAAGGTGCGGTGGATTTTCTTGCGTTTCGGGATTTACTGCAAGAGATTGATTATAACGGCTACGCGATTGTCGAGCAGGACATGTATCCAGCACCTTTCAATAAACCGTTGCCGATTGCCAAACGTACCCGCGAGTATCTGCGTGAGATTGGCATAGGATAAGGCACATCTCTCTTAAATTGTTGTTTCTGTAGGGTTCAAAGATCGTTGAACCCCTACGGATTACGTTTCACGTTTTAGCAGGAGGTTATATGGATATGTACCGTGTGGGGATCATGGGTTGTGGGCGCATTGCTAGCACGATGGAGGATGAGTCTGATGCGTATCCCATTTCCATTGCGGGCGCGTTTGAAGCAATGCCCAACACCGAACTCGTTGCAGGCTGTAACCGAGGCGCAGAGAAATTGCACGCCTTTGGAAAGCGCTGGGGAGTGGACGCGCTTTATCACGATTATCGTGAGATGCTAGCGAAAGAGGACTTAGACATCGTTGCCGTCGCCACGCACCCACCGCTACACCCGGAGATGGTGATTGCCTCCGCCGAGGCGGGAGTGAAGGGGATCTTCTGTGAGAAGCCGATGGCGTTAAGCATAGGTGAGTGCGATGCAATGATTGATGCCTGCGAACAGAGTGGGACAAAGATGTTAATCAACTGTTCTCGTCGATGGTCAGGGGAGTATCAGGCAGCAAAGGATCTGATAGACTCCGGTGAATTGGGATCGCTACTCCATGTCGTCGCTCATTGCGAAGGGTGCAAGCCATCTCCGGACTGGGTCGCTGATACCGAGGGACCGTTGTTGCACGATGCCGTACATACCTTCGACACACTTCGTATCTTTGCAGGCGATGTTGAATCGGTGCTAGGAACGGCGCGGCGGCGTACCCGTCATGAGTTCCGTGTGGAGGATACCAGCTATTCGCTGCTGCAGTTCCAGAATGGCGTAGATGGCGCTGTTATCAGTGATGAGCTGACCGAATATGAGCGGTGGGATGTGGAGTTACAGTGCGAAAGGGGACTCGTACGATTAGGTTTTGGTGCGGGTATGTGGAAGGCGGAACCGATAGAATTTGAGAAGGGATCCTGGTGGAACCTTGAGCCGCGTCCGCTCCCTGATTCGACTTGGACGGAAACCGCAACCTTACGCGCTGCGCAGGATCTGATAGACTGCATTGAGAATGACGCGCAGCCACGCTGTACTGGACACGATGGTCGTGCCTCCATTGAGGTTATCATGGCGATTTACGAATCGGAACGCCGTAACAACGCATGGGTTGATTTGCCGCTTGGCGTGAGTGATTCGTTGGTTGACATCCTGCGCCGAGAGGGGAAACTGTGAGAACATAAAACGTGAAAACAGTTTGTTCATTAGTTTATTGGTTCATTGATGTCCGACCTAGGGGGCTCATAGAAAAAGAATGTACCAAAACGCTAAGAGCGTGAAACGTAAAAATAATTGGAGGATTTAAGATGCATCCGCTCGTAGATCTTGAAGTACCAGTAGGGGCTGTCGCTGTTCATTGGTTTGAACAGAGCACCTTCGCGGTGAAGGATTCGCACGGAACAATTGTGCAGATTGATCCATACTACCCACATGACCGCCCCGCTGACAGATTCATCCACACCGAACCGCCGTTGGACGAATCTCAACTCCCAACGGACTATATACTGTTGACACACAACCACGGGGATCACACTTGGCCCGAATCGATCAATCGCATCCATCAAACTTCACCGGAGGTGAGGTGTGTTGGACCGGAAGAGAGTATCGCGCAGGTGCTAGCAGATACAGATGTTGACGCGGATCATACGACGACAATTCGTGCTGGCGAGTCATCATCACTCGGTTCGATCACGGTTAACGCCGTCTACGCAAAGCCGCCAAACGGTCATCCGGATGCAGATATTGCCCCGCCCGATGTCACCCATCTCGGCTACGTCCTCAAGACGGATGGGGCGACGTTGTATTTTTCCGGTGATCCTATCAACACCTTCGCTGATCACGATGAGTTGGTGGACGCTGTCGCTGAACATAACCCGGACATTGGGTTCTTGACGAATCATCCGACAGAAGGAGAATTTCCGTTCTATGACGATTGTGTAAAGATGGCGCAACGTGTTGGACTTAAGCACGCTGTTCCCGCGCACCGTTCCTGCTTTGTCACGCGGGATTATGATCCGAATGAATGGGCGACACAATTTCCGGTTGATGGACCTCAACCACTGATAATTCCCCGAAATTCGCATATCATTTATCCGAATTAGAGCAATGATAAGGAATTAAAATGGGTTGGAAAGAAGAACTCGCTTCCCTCACCCAGAACCGAGATACCCCTTCCAAACTACGCTTTGAGGAACCGCTTAGTAAGCACAACTATTTTGGAATAGGTGGCAACGCTGCAGCGTATTTTGAAGTGAGCACAATCGACGAATTGGCGTATGTGGCACAGCTGCAAAAACGTAGTCGTGTGCCGGTTGCCATCATTGGGCGCGGGTCGAATCTACTCGTTAACGATGCCGGATATCCTGGGATTGTCATCCGATTAATCGGCAAATTTAATCGGCTTGACTTTCATGAGAACCGTGTTGACGTAGGAGCCGGAGTTTCCCTACCACGGCTGTCGAAAATGGCGGCAAGTCACGGATTGAGCGGTGTCGAGTTCGGGCTTGGAATTCCGGGATCTGTCGGTGGTGCACTGATTATGAATGCAGGTGCTTGGGGCAGCAGCTTCGGAGATTTGGTCGAGCATGTACAGGTCATGACAGACGAGGGCGAGTTAGTGGATGTCAGCCATGATGATGCAGAGTTTAGCTATCGTCATAGCGGACTAAAGTCCTACTTCTGTGTGACAGGAGCAACGCTCACACTGACTCCCTGCGATGCCCAAGAAGTTGACGACCTCATGCAAGATCTCTATAACCAGAAGATAACGAGCCAACCCTTTGCGGAGGAGAACGCAGGGTGTATGTTCAAGAATCCCCCCGGCCATTCTGCTGGTAAGCTAATTGATGAATGCGGTCTGAAGGGGCATCGAATTGGTGGAGCGGAGGTGTCCAAAATCCACGGGAACTTTATCCTCAACCTTGATGATGCGACCGCTCATGATGTGTTATCGCTTGTCCGCCATATCCAAGCCCACGTCAAACAGGAGAGAGGTGTTGATCTGGAGATGGAGGTTCAGCTGCTGGGATTTTGAAAGTGCCGGTAGCGCAATGTCTCAACGAATGTAAAGGGAGAAGGAGGCTATAAAATGCTGAAGTCTATAGATGAAGACTCATTCAAAGCTGCCCAAGCGATTCTGTATCCAGAAGAGCTCTTTCACTTCGATTCAGTTGCGGAAGGGATTTGGGGCGGTTTTGACGCCGTAACCGATGCAGATGTACGGTTTTTTCATGAGAACGGATACCTAGTTATCCACGACGCGTTCAGTCCGGAAGAGGTAAGCGAAACATTGGACGGGATGCTGTACCTAATGGACGGGAAAAATCCAGATTACCGGGGCATTCAATATGAACCGAAACTGGTTAAATATAGGTCGGAGTTGCCCACAGAAGAGAGACGCGATATCATCCGCAAGATTGCCACCTTTGTGAACTTTGAACCGCGCCTGAAAGCGATATCCGAGCATGAAAGGCTAATCACTGTCGTTCAACGCCTGATTGAGGACACTCCTAGACTGTTCCAAGATATGGGACTGATTAAACCGCCTCACATCGGTTCAGAGAAACCGTGGCATCAGGACTGCGCCTATTTCAATTTGCCGTTGGATACACCGGTTGTCGCTGCTTGGATTGCACTGGACGAAGCGACACCTGAAAATGGATGTATGCACGTCATCCCCGGTTCCCATAGAGAGGGACCTATGGTGCATTTCCACAGGCGTGATTGGCAGATCTGCGACACGCATGTTCCCGTAGAGCGAGAGGTGATGGTACCGCTCAAGGCAGGGGGCTGTCTGCTCTGGCACGGGCTGCTGCATCACGGCACACCAGCAAATAGATCGAACTTGCGGCGTCGGGCGTTGCAATTCCACTATTGCCCTGAAAGCACCGGAAGCATTGACACTGAGGAACGGTTGGAAGTGTTTGGGAGTGAAGGGAAAGACGTTGAGTGTTAAATGCAGAAGTGTATGATAGTTTGAACCAACCAGACGCAGGTGGCTTATGCGCTACATCGGCAGTAAATTGAACCTGTTATCCCATATTGAAGAGACAGTTGACAATTTGGGGATTAAGGAGGGGATATTTTGTGACCTGTTCGCGGGAACGGCGTGCGTGGCGGCACACTTCAAACGCCGAGGATTTCAGATTATCTCCAACGATCTTCTCGAACTCTCCTACACCTTTCAGCAGGCGCTGATTGCCAACAACGAGACACCCACATTTGCCGGTGTTGTCAAAACGCTCGGTGATGTGCCAAACAATAGCTTGCCGCTTGATCCCTCTCCGTACGATAGGGTGGTTGCTTGGTTAAACTTTCTTCCGGGCAAGAAGGGGTTTATTTTTCACAACTACTGTCCGTCAGGGAATAACGAACATAGTAGGCAATACCTGTCCGACAGGAATGGACAGAAGATTGACGCGATCCGTCAGCAGATTCAACAGTGGCACAATGCGGGTGAGATTACGGAGAACGAGTTCTATCTGCTGCTCTTACCACTGTTGGAGGGAACATCGAAGGTCGCCAACATTTCTGGGACTTATGGGGCATATCTGAAGCACTGGGATCCACGGACTTATAAGGATCTGTCTATGGTCCCAGTCCAAACAATCCGGTCGGATATGCCACATCAGGTGTTTCGACAGGATGCAAACCGGCTGATTAAAGCCATTGAGTGCGATATTCTCTATCTCGATCCGCCGTACAATACGCGTCAATATCTCGCCAACTATCATCTGTTGGAGACAGTTGCGCGATATGATGCCCCCGCTCTTCATGGGAAAACGGGCTTGCGCGATTATGAGCCCGGGGAAAAATCGGCATACTGCTCTAAATCAGATTGCTATCGAGTGTTCCAGGAGCTTATCGAAAGGGCAAACGTACGATATATCCTGGTCAGTTACAACAACGAGGGAATTCTGTCGCGTGATGAACTGATGTCTATCCTTTCGCTTCGGGGTGAACCTCACTGTAGTTCCTCCATTGGCTACCGGCGGTTCAAAAGCAATTCTCATGGGGATCAATCTACTTCAGCCAACCGTGTGCAGGAATTGTTGTTCCACCTTGAGGTGAGAACACCACCCAAACGATCTCAACCAAAAATCGAAAAAAAAGAACCGAAACGACGTTACGACCCACGTAACAGACTCAACAACCTCTCTGGAAGTGAATGGACATATTTCCTCAACTCGGTGGAATTGGCAGGTGACCACTACAATCTGGCAAGACTCAACGATCTGTCCGAGGAGGAGTGGGCGATCGCATCGGCACCTGTTTGGGATACATACTATCCAACCAGCGGCTCCCAAGCTGATGCCCACAGTATTCGGAAGCAGCACCCTTCGCCAAAACCGCCGGCGTTGATGAAGCGCCTGATTGAATTTTTTACGAAGAAAGAGGGCCGTGTCCTAGATCCGTTTGTTGGGGTCGGTGGAACGCTGTTAGGGTGTTCAATGACAGACAGGCATGGTGTCGGAGTTGATCTATCGCACGAGTATCTTGAGGTTTACCACCAGGCCTCTGCCGAACTCGGTTTTGAGCCGCAACCCTTTCTTTGTGGAGATGCAAGAGATTTAGAAAATCTCCTAGGGGAGGTTGAGCCGTTTGATCTGGTTTTGACCGACCCACCCTACGGTGATATGCTTTCTCGGAAGCGCAGTGGTGACCGAAAAAAGAGAACAGGAGATGATAGCCCTACGCCCTTCACAAATAGTCCTGATGACTTGGGAAATATGCCGCCGTCACAGTTCTACGAATCGCTTAAGACGGTGATTATTCAGGCAATGCAGCACCTCAAACCGAAAGGGTACGTCGTCATTTTCTGTAAAGATCTTCAACCAACAGAAAAGTACCACAACATGATTCACGCCGATGTTGTAGAGACGCTTGCGGATATTGAGAACCTACGATTTCGAGGCTACAAAATCTGGTATGATAAATCGTTGAAGCTTTACCCGTTCGGTTATCCATATGCTTACGTTTCCAATCAGCTCCATCAATTCAGTTTGATTTTTCGGAAAGAAAAATGAGTGAGGCATCGGGATGCGGAAACCCCTCCCCGATAAATCGGGATGCAAGCACCTACAGGAGAACTATGGTGAATTCTAAAAATAAGTGGACATTTACCAATGCGCGAAGTTGCCAAAGTCCCCCTGATAAGGGGGATTTAGGGGGTTGACTGTGCATTGGGAGTGTCCAAATAATTCTAAGATCCACTATAAACGCCTCTATACAACCCTTTTGAACATTAAGCCAAGATTAACTTGACACATTTAGTGTGAATGTTGTTTAATATTTCCTGGATCAACACCACGAAAAATAATTGAACCGTTTCAAGGTATGGAACGGCATCAGTGAATTGAGTCAATTTTCTACCACAGGAGGTTTTTCATGCTAACACAAGAACAGATCGATGCGTATAACCAATACGGTTATGTCAAGGTTGAAGGGCTTTTCACTCCCGAAGAGGTTGAAGAGCTCGGATCTGAAATGATTAAAATTATCGGCGACTGGGGAGAGGAAACGATTGGCTGGCGGGGACCGTGGCGCGAGAAATACCTCGCCGAAGATGAGCAGCAAGCGACTAAGGCGGTGCTGATGCACAATCCCCATTTTTATTCAGCAACGTGGGGTCGCGTGATGTTCAACGAAAAACTAGTGGGTTGTGTGCAAGATCTTATCGGTTCCAGCGTTCAGTGGCATCACACGGTTTTACACGCAAAACCTCCAGAGCGAGGGACGCCTTTCCCGATGCATCAGGACTACCCCTTCTATCCCCACGATGGTCTAGATTTTGTCGACTGTCTGCTTCACCTCGATGATACACCGCTGGAGAGCGGAAGCCTTTGCGTCGTGCCGGGTAGCCATAAGGATGGAGGTCTTGAACACATCATGGGTCCTGACACCGCCCCTCACCTGCCGACCGATGTGTATCACCCGGACAGAGTGGAATCTATTCCGATACCTGCTAAGGCGGGGGATGTGATATTCTTTAGCTACTGTACCATCCACTGGTCCAATGTCAATAGAACCGATAAGTGGCGTCGATCTGTCCGCTTCGGATATCACGATTCGGCGATGCGCCCGGTTGGTCGGTATGACGATGACCCGTACCGGATTGATCCGAACAATGTGTTGGAGGGGAACACCAATACTATCGTATCCGGCTATAAGACAAGTCGAGACGCAAACTAATCGTTACGAAAGTAGGAGACAGGACTTGGTTATCCCGCTGATTCCTGAATCCCATCGACTATTGGAGGAGATATTCTTCTATGGCATTAACAGACGACACCTATGCGAAACCGTTCATTGTCGATAAGAACTTGGGAGCGAACCTAGATCCAGATGAGACCGATTTAACCCGAACCAATTCGGACGGTGAACCGGTGATTGAACTCACTCAGGAACAGAAGTATGTCTTCGATAGTAAAGGGTGGGTATTGATTCCGGGCGTGTTGACGGAAAACGAAGTCAAAGAGATGCGGGAATTCGGTTACCAGTTGCGTGATGCCCCGGAATCTATCCCTGAACATGAGCGATCTCCTCTCGGTGGACCGATGCAGGCACTCTCTGACCACCCACTCGTTGTAGGATTCATGAATGAATTTGTGGCGTATCCTGCATTGGCGAGTCAAGATTGCTACGGATTTCGTATGGAATCTTGCAGCCTCATGTACCGGACAATCGGTGACACGCCATTCGGACCACACAACGGTAATGGACTGTGGCGTTTTCCGGGAGATTCTCATTTCTACCACTGTGTCCCCGGTAGAGCGCACAGCGGTCTAACCCGCGTGGTTTGGGAGTTTAATCCGGTGAAGGAAGGACAGGGTGGCACACTGTTCGTCACTGCGAGCCATAAGGCAGTATACACCGCACCTCCAAGTATTCAGGACCCCGGCTCACCTCTCTGGGACACCTATTCCTGTCCTGCCGGCTCTTTGATGTTCTTCACCGAAGCTATTACTCATAGCAGCTCGGCGTGGACAAATACAGAAAATGATCGGCTCGCCATCTTTAGCTGTTACAACACAGTTGATACCAAATGGCACGACTGGGATCCGCACCCGGAACTGCTTGAGTCGATGCCACCAAAGCGTCGTACCCTTTTCCGTCCCGTTCATGCAGCAAACAACCTGATTAATCCGGAGGACGTCTAGACGGCAGTTTAATCTATAGTAGATTTTAGAATTAATGAGACACTCCAAATTGGTAGGTGCTCCCCGATAATTAGTTTACCCCGATTTATCGGGGGGATCGCAAGCAGAGTTTCCAACTGCGCTGTTTCAACCGACCACGGCACCCATGTGGTGCGGTTAGAAAACCGCACCTACCGGGGGGCAAAAGTGTCTATTTATTTTTAGCATTTACTATAGCCTTTGACATACTCCGCAAACCTAAAGGCTTGGGATTCTTAAAAGCCCGCTTCCGATAGAAGAGCTAATTGTGCGATCAACAACGATGCGTGTGATCAAACCACGTCTTACTTCGTCTCCTGCAATGGACGATGCCCCGCCCACTCCCCCGCCTGTTAGGCTTTGCCTAACAGGCATTGGGGAACTTTGGCGAAATGGAAAGCACCGCACCCTCCCCGTCGGGAGGCTGACACTCGGTTGTGGATTTGACCCCGACTTACCGTGAGGCACTGCTTCGATTTCTGATGCGTATTATACCAGAAACGAACACAAAAAGTGTAAGGTAGATTACACTTTTTTACTTTTTGGCAACTTTAATGCTAAAGCCGTCTGTATAGGCTTCGCCCCAACTGCTCCAAACATAAATGTTGGCGTTTTAGACCTAAAGGTTTTTTCGATAAAAAAAGGACGCACCGCAGCAAAGAAAAAGCCCCGGTATCAGCACAAAGTGTCGGCTAATACTGGGGCTTTTTGTTTAGGTGAATTGTCTGATTTATCCGGTCTTGTGGTCAACCCTCTATTTTCTCATTCCGTTGTATCATCCTGATGTTCAATATAATCTTCTCGGCGTTCTTGTAGATCATCTACCATATCTCCTGTAAAAACTTGTATTTCTACTGTAAATGCGCTATAATTGTCGCGATTCTGTGTCGTGATGTTCTATCGGGACTTACAGCATCGTGGGTTCATTGTTGCATAAGTGCTGGAACAACACAACAACTTTGGTGTGTAGGAATATATCATGGTTTTCCAGCCGGAAATCCGGCCGTTTTTGGAGGAGAATATTATGGAAAAAGACTTTGCTTTTACAGGTGGACGTCCTGACCCGTTTACGTTTCCAACGGAGGGCTTAATTGAAGCTAGTGAAAAAGCGCTGCGTAATTTAGGCGGAGATCTTGTGAACTATCCCGGTGAGCAGGGATATCTGGGCTTACGAGAGTTGGCATCAATGCGTTTTGAACGGCGGGAAGGTGTGCCGTTAGACGTTGATGACATTTCAATCACGTCCGGCTCGATGCAGGCGCTTGAACTTGTTCTAGGGACCTTCATCAACCCTGGAGATACTGTTTTAACCGAAGAGTACACCTACAGCGGTACGCTCGGCATCATGCGACACTGCAAAGCGAATATCGTGGGCGTGCCGATGGACTACGTCGACGGCATGAACATGGACGCACTTGAGGAAAAGCTGAAAGAACTCAAGGCTCAGAACATTAAGCCCAGCTTCATCTACACTACGTCGAATCACCAAAATCCCACATCTGCGATTCTTTCACTAGAACGCCGAGAACGGATGTTGGAATTGGCGGAAGAGTATGATACCTTGATTGTTGAAGACGATTGTTATGGCGACATTGACTTTGTGCCGAACCCAACACCCGACGCACTTTACAAACTGGATACATCAAACCGCGTCATTTTAATCGCAACGTTCTCGAAGATTCTCGGTTGTGGTCTCCGTCAGGGATATTTCGCCGCAAAATCACCATATAAAGAGATGATTCATGCAAATCGATGGGACGGTGGATGTAGTGCGCTAGCGAGCGCAATCGTGGCAGAGTTCTTCAAGGAACATCTTGATGCACATCTCGCTAAGACAAACGCTGCCGTAGGCGCGAAATGTCGTGCCGTGGTTGGCACCCTCCGGGAAGATGTGAGCGACATCTGCACGTGGACCGAGCCCCGCGGTGGGCTTTTCCTCTGGATCGATTTGCCGGAAACGACGGATATGGACAAGGTCGCAGAAATTGCTGCTCAACACAACGTGGGTTACAGTACCGGTAGCGCATTCCACTATCGAGGTGATCCCGTCAAGAGCATCCGCTTGGCTTACGCCTACACTCATCTTGATTATATAGGCGAAGGTATCGGTTACCTCTGTGATGCAATTCGCGCTGCACAAGTTGAATCGGATGATATAGCTGCCGATTAACTCTCGTGAGTTGTTATCACCTGTCGCTCCTCTGGGGCCATGTTGATTCATTAGTTCATTGGAATTGGTGAATCACATTACGTTTCTCCAGAGAGAAATGCACCCGTCGCTCCGCTGAGGCTTTAGGTCAAGCAAGTTGAACGTAAGTGGAATCCCGATTTATCGGGGAGGCCGGACCTACGTGCTACGAAATGTCAACAGAACCTAGCACTTCTCTTCAAAGACAAGAGAATGAGCAACATCAATGAACTAGTTACCCAGTTACAAGCACCAAGTCCAGATGTCCGCATGGGTGCCGTTAATGCGTTATCAAAATCCGACGATTCAGAAGCTGTTGCGCCGTTGATAACGGTACTACAGGATGAATCTGAACTGGTTCGGGGCTGTGCGCTTCAGGGGTTAAAAGATATTGGTCCACCCGCAGTTCCGCTTCTGATAGTTGCACTGAAAAATCCGGATCGACGGGTCCGCAGAAAAGCCTCCTGCGTGATTGATAATATTGGTTATGAATTGAAGGAAGTAGGAGATTTTCAAGCAATTGATCCGTTGATAGATGCGCTCAAAGATCCGACGAGTGTGGTTCGCAGTCATTCCGTAACAGCATTAGGGAAAATTGGTGGACCGCAAGCACTACCCGCAGTTTTGTCGGCACTGAAAACCGAGGCGGTGAGAAGTGCGCTGGATATCGGGGTATGCTATCGTGCCATAGAAGCGCCGCATAGACTCGGTGAAACAGCAGCTGAGTGCTTGATCCCAGCGTTGGAACACCCAGATAGAGCCATCCGTCGCAAAGCCGCCACACTGCTCGGTAAAACTGGAGAAGTAGGAGCCGTTGACCTGCTTATCGGCGCTCTGGCGGACCAACATCCACGGGTTCGTAGCCGGGCAGCACATGCGTTAGGGCGGATCGGCAACGCAGCAGCCGTTGAACCTTTAACCATTGCGTTGAAGGATACAGCACCCAGCGTCCGCATCAATGCGCTTCATGCGTTGGGCAGATTCGGTGAACTTGCAGTAGCAGCGCTAATATCGGTGCTAGGAGATCCCGTGGTGTCTGTCCGTAGACACACCATCGCTGCGTTGGAAAAAACAGGTAGTAGGCAGGTCATCTCCCCATTGGAAAAGATGGCAAGGGATGAACCCGAGGATTCTGTCCGACAGGCTGCCAAACGGGCATTGAGGAAGCGAAGGAATTGACGTTACGGCAAATTGAAATGTGGCGCCCTGAAACGTTAATTTTCCACTCATTAATTTGGGGAGGGACAACAACAGATGAAAAAGCCTAATCAACTAAACAACTATTCCGCTCCTATAGCAATTTTGCTCCTAATCGCACTCCTGTCCGCAGGCTGCGCCGCCCTGGAAGAAGCACAACAGCGAAAGCAAGAACGAACTAGACGGCAGCAACAAGAACGGTACGTGACTTTTGAACGACCAAACACGGAAATCGAAGCATCATCAGATAGCCTGACACTTACAAGCGAACACTACACCTTTACTTTTGCCGATGATCTGTTGACACACCCAGACTATGATGAACCCGAAGAGCGGGAGAATGTGGGCAAGGGTGCGCTGCTGTTTATGGAGAGTCTTTATAATTACGTCCATGACATCTTCGGTTTTGAACCGAAACACCAGTTGATGGTGAACCTGCGTCAGACGCATCACGGCTCCACAAACCTTGCAACGACATCGACCCGCACCCAAACAATCTATCAAAACGGTGAGTGGCTAAAAGTTGTGGAAGGGATTGAAATGGACTTCCCTGTTCCGATGTTTAATCAACGGGATGTCCAGGCGCACGAATTGACCCATGCATTCACGAATATCTATCTGCTTCCAACGTGGTTCGCAGAAGGGATTGCGGTTTTGGTTCAGGTGGAATATGCGCGGGGAAAGAGTCACCGCCGGCTTGATCTGTATAAGGATTTGAAAACCGATCTTGATGGTCGCAACGCGGTTCAATATTGGAAGGGCCATCTCAGCTCAGATCAATTGACTCAATGGCGGTATAGCTATTCGTACTCAATTGTGGCAGAACTGAAAAAGCGATTTGGGGAGGATTTTTACCCGACCCTCTTTCGCTTAATTGAAGCAGATCAACTCCACCAAAGGTTACCCGGTGAAATGACAACCAGTTTTTTGGTTTACTACCTGAGCCAAGCCGCCGGTCAGGATCTTATCCCGTTTTTTAGGGAACTGAAATTCCAGGTCCAACCACTCACGAAATCGGAAATTCTGTCAACTATCATGCAGGCAAACCAAGAGCACCTTGGGAGGTAAAATCCGATGCGACTTCAATCCACCTTTGCCTATCTGTTTTTCGCGTTTAACCTTGTTTCGCTTTACGGGTGCACCACAGGTCTGATTGCTGATCAAACTTGGAGTGCGAATTACGCCCTTATGGAGGGTGTACAAGCCAATGATCCAGCGATTATTGATGGCGATCTCAAAACAGTAGGTCAGTCACAATATGTCGAGCCTTCGTCGGATGTTGTTCAAAGCCATCACGCCTCCTCCGAATCGGTGATATTCCTGCCTGCCCCGAAGTCCATCCATCGTGTTGTAATACATTCCTCCAACGTTCAGGCATTTGATATATGGGTGACTGACAACCAAGGGAGATGGGACCGAATCAAAGAGATCAAAAGCGTCAAGCAGAAGGTCATAGATGTGCGACTCAATCGTGCCGTGCGTACTAACGGCGTGAAAGTTCGGATTAGTCGGACTACAGATGATGCAGAGCTGCGGCAAAAAAATATCCAACGCGTTCGGGGATGGCGGATCTATTCTGGACACGTCCGTGCGCCGGCGAAGATCTCCGAGATAGAACTGTTCGGCTTCGCATCCAAGAAGGACGTAGAAGATGCACAGAACAAGATGTCTCAAGAGGAAGTGGACGAGAAGGAACTCGACGAATTGTTGGAATTTTAAGTAGGACTGGTAGATATACCGCTATTTCTTGACGGCTAACTAGCAACAAGCCCAATGCTTTAGCGTTGGGGCCTACACGGTAATTTTGTATGCTTCTTTCTACAAATTATGGTATAATTAAGATGTCTTTCGGCGGGAGAATAGCCCCCTATCGCCCGATAGAGTTTCCCACATTCCAGTGATATGGAAAGCGATAGACGCAAAGACAATCCTATGTTAAAAACACACAAGATAGCGCTGAATCCAAATAATGTTCAAGCAACGCAATTGGCTCGACACTGTGGCTATACCCGTGTTGCCTACAATCACGCGCTGTCCAACTTCAAAGCAGGCTTAGATGCCGGTCAATGGCGTAGCCACAGTGAGCTGTGCAGACGTTTTAATGCAATCAAGCATGAGCAATATGGTTGGTGTTCTGATATGTCGCAAAATGTATCAAAGAATGCGATTTATACCAATCTCAAAGACGCTATAGGACGTTGGAAATCAGGTCAGAATCGTTTCCCTAAGTTCAAGAAGCGTTCCCACGGTCAGAGTTACCAAGCAGATAGCGGTCGAGGCACAATTACTGTCGTAGGTCAGCGGATTAAACTTCCCAAAATTGGTTGGGTTCGCATGTTTCAATCCCTACGCTTCCTCGGTACTATCTGCAAGGTAGTTATCTCTAAGCAAGGACACCGTTGGTTTGCTTCTATACTCGTAGATACCTTTGTAGACGATACCCCTCCAGATATTCGTGGCCTGCCCACTGTAGGTGTGGACGTAGGTATCAAGCATCTTGCAGTCACCTCCGAAGGTGCCTACTACGACAATCCCAAAGCCTTAAAGCGTTACGAGCGTAAATTAAAGCGGTTGCAACGTCAGTTTAGCCGTAAGGTCAGAGGCAGTCGTAACTGGTACAAACTCAAGAATAAGCTAGCCAAGCAACATTACCGAATCATGTGCATACGACAGGACGCTCAACACAAGGCGTCTGCAGCAATTATCAATAATGCAAGCCGTATCGGGATTGAGTCATTAAACGTTGCTGGTATGCTAAAGAATCACAGACTTGCAAAAGCATTATCAGACACCTCGTTGTCGAGTTTCCTTGAAATGCTGAAGAACAAGGCAGAACGTATCAATGTAAAGATTATAGAAGCAGATACCTTCTACCCGTCTAGTAAGACCTGTTCAGCGTGTGGTGCAGTCGATAGTGATTTATCCTTATCAGATAGGACCTACCATTGCAGTGTTTGTGGTCACACCCAAGACAGAGACCTAAACGCTGCAATCAACCTAAGAACTCTCGCCGTGGGACACACGGAGAGATTAAACGCTTGTGGAGATACTGTAAGACCCCATTAGTTGGGGCAAGAATCATTGAAGCAAGAAGATAGCATAGAGTCCCGATAGATTGGGATTACTGGTCAGTCTATCATAAGAATTCCAAGCATTTATGCTTGGGAGCAGTCAACCTGCTAGTGATCGGTATTAGCGAGCAATTTTTGTATTTTTTCCTCAATCATTACCTCGTCACCGGGACCAAAGCCCACGTTACGGTAGCGAATAAGTCCTTCCCTGTCGATATAGTATGTGCACGGGATGCCGCTGACATCATATGCCTGAGACTGGGTCTGTCCGTCTAATAGCACAGTGTATGACATCCGGGGCTCTGCAAAGTGCTTCACTTTCATATAATCGGTCTCGGTGTTCATGCCGATGACCACCAACCCCTGATCTTTATACTTTGTGTAAAGTGCTTCTAGATATGGAATCTCCACGCGACAGGGCGAACACCACGTCGCCCAGAAGTTGAGTACAACCGGATGACCTCGAAAGTCCGATAGACTGACCTGATTCCCCTTTAGATCTCGTAGCGTGAAGTCTGGCGCAGGTTTCTCAGTGAGCGCATGCTGATATCTGC
This sequence comes from Candidatus Poribacteria bacterium, assembly GCA_965208425.1. GTDB lineage: Bacteria > Poribacteria > WGA-4E > WGA-4E > PCPOR2b > PCPOR2b. The sequence goes on from OZ242335.1 coordinate 4,176,932, forward strand.
GATTTTCTTGATCTGTCGATACACAACCCGTTGCAGCAATTATTAGTAAAAGCAGGATAGACACAGCGAGAAAAGATCTGCGGGTTTGGTTTAACGGTTTCATCGGTTCTTTTCCCCCAACGGTTCAGTGCATAGTCATGTAGGTTATTAAAAGTAATCCTTATCAACATGGTCTATTATACCAGTAGACTGTAGCTATCTCAAGCCAAATCTATTCGGAACAGAAATCCCATCTATGCGCATTCTTCACACATCAGACTGGCACATCGGGCATCGACTCTACGAACAGGATCGAATCGAGGAGCATGACCAATTCCTCGATTGGCTCCTGACAACAGTCCAAGCACATGCGATCGACGTGCTACTTGTCGCGGGTGATATCTTCGATACCGCGCTACCCTCCTCAGAAGCAACAGACCTCTACTACCGATTCCTCTTTCGCTTATACAGCGAGACCCGTGCCCACGCCATCATCACCGCCGGAAACCACGACTCTGCGACGCATTTAGCTGCACCCCAAGAGTTTCTCAAAATGGGACGGATTCACGTCATCGGGGTTGCATCGGAGCCCGCAGCGTGTGTTGTCACCCTTCCCTCTGAAAATCCGAGCGTTGCTATTGCAGCCGTTCCCTATATATATGAAAGCGACCTTTCACACATTTCATTTGAGACAGAACCCGAACGAGCGGCACGGTATCGGGAACGGTTGAAAGCATTCTACCGCCAGTGTGTTGAATGTATGCCACCGGGGCTTCCCAAGATTCTGATGGGACACCTCTACGTTCAGGGTGGAAAAGTGGGGGACTCGGAACGAAATGTCCAAATCGGCGGCGCGACAGCGATGCGGATCAGTGATTTTCCTGATGATGTGACTTACGTTGCCCTTGGACATCTGCATCGACCTCATGCGATTGGTGGCGCACGTTGTCCTGTGCAATATGCTGGTTCGCCGCTGCCCCTGCGATTCAACGAGGCTAACCACTCCAAGAAGGTGTATCTACTAGATGTTCCAACAGCCGGTGATATGCAGGTGGAAGAAATTGAACTTCCTGTCTTCAAGGATCTCAGTACCGTGGTAGGAACCCTAGATGAGGTGCGCTTAACGGCAATGTCATCAGAATGGAAGGAGAAATATATTCAGGTACAACTGAAACTCAACCAGCCGGCGGTTGGTATCAGTGATGAGATTCGGGAAATTTTTGACCAGCGTGGTGGAGAAGTCTTGAGCGTTGAGGTCGAACTACCGCCGCAAACAGCTCGACCGGAAATACCGATTGAGGATATGCAACAACCAACAGAAATCTTTGAACAGTTTCACAAGGAAAAATTTAATGAATCTCCTGATGAATCAATGATGAAGACGTTCGATGAATTGTTGCGACTCGTCGAGGAGCAAGCATGAAACTATGCAAATTGAAACTCAAGAATCTAAATAGCTTCCGTGGAGAGATTGAGCTTGATTTTGAAAGCCCGCCGTTGGCTGCAGCATCTCTTGTGGCAATTACTGGACCCACCGGCGCTGGGAAAACAACGCTGCTGGATGCAATTTGCGTTGCACTATACGGTAAAACGCCACGTTTGACCGGAAGCGGCAGCCAAAATCCAAGTCATCTCATCAGTCACGGTGAAACCGATAGCCATGCGGAACTGCATTTTGTAGCAAATGGCATCCGTTACCTCGCTGAGTGGAGTATAAGGCGCAGAAATTCTCCAAAGGGTCAGCTGCGCGCTATCGAGAATGGGGAACTGATTACCGATAGGTTATCTTCCCAAGGTAAATCCCTCGGTTCTAGCAAAAACACAATCGCCGAAGAGATAACAACAATTTTGGGCCTTGATTTTGACGCGTTTAAGCGATCAGTCATGTTGGCACAAGGGGAATTCGCAGCATTCCTGAAGGCAAAGGATGAAGAGAGACGGACAATCTTAGAAGTCACTGCGGGTATCGGCATCTACGATGAACTAAAAAAAGCGTTAAACGAAAAAGTACGAGCGGTTAAAGATGATCAAGAGGGGGTCTTAAAAAAACTGGATACCATCCCAGAAGCCTCTCACGAGCAACTCACTGCAGCCGAAGCTGAACTTGGCAGCCTAGGAGCATCAGTCAACACCTTAAGTACGAAAAGCGAGAAAATTCAGAAGGAGCAAGAGCGGGAAAAGAATCGAGAAGCGGAATTTGCGGAACTCCAAACTTCAGAAGAACGTCGAGACGAACTTTTGAACAAACAACCAAAGATCGAAGCACTCCAAGTAGAGCGAGAACGCGCAGATCGTGCGAATCGCCTTCTCCCTGAAAAACAGGCGTTTGATAAAGCAAAATCGGAACTCGGAACAGCGGATGCGGCACTTCGTCATGCTGAAATAGAGGTGGCAGAAGCACAAAAGCAATTTGATAAAAATCAAGTTGATTTTGACGAAAAAGACGAGGCTTATCAGATGGCGAAAGCCTCCGGCGAGAAGAAAATTGAGATGTACCGGGATGCAAAAACTGATGTGGCGCGTGCACAAACGCAATTTCAGCTTGTCAAAGAGCGGGAACCTCGCTTGCAGCAACTTGCGGATAAAATTGATGCCCTTTCAACCGAGTTAGCTGATGCAGGTCAGGAGCAAGCCACGCTAGAGGAAGATATTGACAAGGCAGAAACCTTCTTGGCAGAAAACCCGCTTCCTTCAGACCGGCAATCACGTCTAACCCAAGCGAAAGAACTTCTAGCGGAACTTCGCTCGCTACGACAACAGAAATCAGACAAATTGGGCAGCCAGTCAGAACACACCTCAGAAATAAACGGGTTCAAAGGAGAATTAAAAGAACTATCTGAGAACCGAAAAAAACTACTTGTGGACAAGGAGAATGCAGAGGCTGCACTCGCAAAAGCTGATACGGAATTAAAGGTATACCAAGCAAGCGGTGACATGGAGACCTTGCGTACCCAAAAAGAAAAAGCGGGGCAGGCATTGCCAATTGCGCAGCGTTATGAAGCTGCTCATGACCAACTACGTGACAAGAAACGCAATGCAGCAGCATTGCAGGAACGCATTGCCACCTTTGATGGATCACTGAATGACGTTAAGGAGAAATTAGAGGTTCAATTTCATCTGTGCAAACGTGCGGAGGCTGAAGTCGCTCGGTTGGAAGCGGAGAAAGAATTGGTACTCTTGGCAAATCCCATCAATCAGCTTCGGAAGCAGCTTGAACCGGGGCAGCCGTGTCGCGTGTGTGGTGCTACGGAGCACCCCTGCGCTGATGAAGTTGAACTTGGAAGCGAAGAGCACCTAGAAATTGCACAGAGTACCTTAAATGCTGCCGAAACAGAGGCACGGGAAACACAAGAACAGAACAGGTATCTAGAACAAGAACAGGTGCTTCTGCAACAGGACAAAACTCGCACCGCCACCCAAGTTGACGAATGTGATACGGAAATTGCGAACTTGAAGAACGAAATTGAATCCGCCCGGTCGCAGTGGCAAGCATTTTATGACATTGCGGACATCTCATCCGAGTGGATTGACGAAAAAATCAGCAAAACGGACACTACAATCAATAACCTTGGTAATGCTCACAGGGCGCACATTCAAGCTTCAAATGATTTAACTTTGGCATCTGAAAAACTCACGACCTGTGAGCGAGACATTGCGCGAGAGAACAACCAGTTGGAGGATAACCAACGGAAGCTGCGTGCCGTAACCACTGAGATTGAAAATTTGAACTTGGATATTGGGAATAGTGAAACCCGATTTTGGGAAAAACTACCCGATACCTTCCACGGAATTGATCTGGAAGATGCCGCTAATCAATTTGGTGAGATAATTGAAAACGTAACAGCGCACGAACAAGAACGGGATAAAAAACAGAATAAACTTGCACAATGCAACATCGCTATCAGAGAAAAAGGGAAATCTCTCGAAAAAGAACGGGAGGATCACAAAAAATTGGATGCCGAAATCGAAGGCTATCAAAGCGAGGGGAACAGTTTTTTGAAGGCTGCCCATGATAAAACTGACGGACTAGCAACCGAAGAAGGGATTGACGCCGCTATTGAAGGTTTAGACACTATAACTAAAGCCAAAGCGGACCAGCGTGAAGAAGCGAATCAGAAATTGCAGGAAAGCCGAGACCAACGCACTGAAAAACGAGCCAATCATCGGAATTGCCAAGACCGGCAAACGGAGTGTGGTGAAAACTTTGAAACAGCACACGCTGCTTACTTTGATAAGTTAAGCAGCGCAGGATTTGACTCACCAGAGGCGCATGATAGGGCATTGCGGGACGACTCGGAGATGGAACGGATACAAAAAGAGATAGATGATTTTACTCAAGAAAAGCACCTGCTTGAAGAAGCAATCGCCAAATTGCGGACTCAATTTGCGAAAACTCCTTTTGATCCGCAGGTATTAGAGAGAATTACAGTACAGGGGGAAGAAATTAACGAGCAAATTCATGAGACACAGCAAAAAATTGTCAGACAGCAGATAAGAATAGAGGAACTGACAGATGCCCTCTCCAAGCGTGAGGCTCTTGATGATGAAATTCGGACAGCCTATGACGAATTGGACCGATGGAGTAGGTTGCAGGATACAATTCCCGCGAATGACTTACGCGATTTTGCATTAGATATCATGTTTAAGCAGGTCAGTCGCATTGCCAACACGCAGTTAGAATATTTGACATCCGGACGCTATCAACTCAAGGTTGAAGGGATCGGCAAACTCACAATCGTCGATAGGTGGAACGCCAATGACGAACGCCCTATCGAAACGCTCTCCGGTGGTGAATCGTTTTTGACGAGCCTGGCCCTGGCACTTGCGCTATCTGAACTCAGTCGTGGTCGCTCCCAGATTCACTCGCTCTTTCTTGACGAGGGTTTCGGGACCCTTGACTCCGAAACCCTCGATATTGCTATCGCTGCGCTTGAAGGGCTACAGATGCAGGGGCGTAGTATTTTTCTGATCAGCCATATCGGCGAGTTGACGCGCCGTATTCCCGTCCGAATCGCGGTCCAAAAAATGGGGAACGGTAGCTCACAGGTACGCATCCACGGGTAACAGTGTAGGAGACTAAACGATGAAACTACTTTCAGTCAATGTTTCACAACCCAAAGAAGTGTCGTATAACGGGAAACGCATCAAAACAGGGATTTTCAAAGAACCAGTATCCAGTCGGACGATGATGCGGCGATTCAACCTTGATGGCGATGGGCAGGGCGATTCAACCGTTCACGGCGGTATCCACAAAGCGGTTTACGTTTATCCAATTGAGCATTACACCTATTGGAAACGCGAACTTCGCAGAGATGATCTAACCTACGGAAAGTTTGGTGAAAATTTAACTGTCGAAGGTATGTTAGAGGATACAGTTCATATCGGAGACGTTTTCCAGATAGGTGAAGCACTGGTCGAGGTGTCTCAACCACGTGTCCCTTGTTTTAAGCTAGGCATCAAAATGAGGGACCCACAGATTGTCAAACCATTTTTGGAGAGCGAGCGGGTGGGATTTTACGTGCGTGTGTTGGCAGAGGGGGAAGTGGGTGCTGGCGATACAATCGAGCGGATAAAAGTTGGCGAGGGGCAGATGACAGTGAAAGAAATCGTTCACCTGCGCCATTTCGACGACACAAACGCAGCAGCTGTTGAAAAGGCGGCAAATCTTCCTGCACTGACGCCTAGCTGGCGCGATTCGTTCGAGGAAATTCTAGTCAAAAGTCAAAGGGAGCAATAGGCGATGAAGCCACACACGTCCCTGATTATGGCGGTAAGCCTTGATGGAAAGATCTCTACACGGGACGGCGCGGGTCCTCGATTTGCAAGCGAGGCGGATGGAATTCGGTTGAGGGAAGTTCGGAGCCATGCTGATGCAATTCTTGTTGGGGCAGGCACAATCATCGCTGATGATCCAACATTTACCGAACACGGCAAGTACAGAGAACTGCGTCTCCAACGTGGCCTAGCACCCAATCCAATCAAAGTCGTTGTAAGCGGCAGCGGGAATGTTCCTGAAACCGCTCGAATGTTCCAACCTAATGGGGTACCTGCACTGGTCTTCACAACGGAACGCATCCCTGCCAACCGGCTCGCATCGTTGCAACAGGTGGCAGAGGTTCACTGTGTCGGTGATACGACAGTCAATTTTCGGCGTGTGGTTGAGATCCTAGGCGAAGTGTATAAAGTCGAGCAGCTGTTGATAGAAGGAGGCGGGCAGGTAAATTTTGACCTGTTCCAAGCAGGATTAATCGACGAGATATATCTCACTTTATGCCCAAAAATTATCGGTGGACGAGATGTGACGACAAGTGTTGAGGGAGATGGGTTCGATTTCCTTGATATTGTCGACGTTGAACTAATGGACTACCGCACCGTGGGTGATGAGTTTTTTCTGCATTATCGCGTTTGCGGAAGTTGACCTCCGAATCGTGAGCGCGTTTACTACTCAGATTCCGACTCTGGTTGTGTAGTCGTTTCCTGTTTAACCCGATCTCCTTTTTTTATTGTACCGAACCCCTCAATAATCTCCACTCTGGAAAGTCTATCGGTCTGAACTTCAACAACCTTTATAATCCCCACCGTTTTTGGAATAACTCCAAGCACCTCACCTGTATCTGGATCAATCAGCGACTCAGCCGTGTAGACTTTTAATTCCTGATTGGGCGTAACACCTTTGTCCGAACCGATGTTGATATATGTATTCTCGGGGTCCTTTGAATCAACATAAACGATTGACCCTTGTATCACTCTCGCCTGAGAAGAAGGCTGGCGGGGTTTACTCACGTTATCCCGTACCGTTGTTTCGGCACCGGGCAATGCAGGACCAATGTTTTCACGTAAAGCCAACACGACCTTATACAAAGCCTCGTCTGTTGCCATACCAAACAGGGTCTTATCGTACTGCTCACTGCCAAATTCAATCTTATTCAACTCAGAAGGCGCAACGATTGGGCGAGGTTTCCTTTTAAGCCCCGGTGATTGTCCGAATTGCAATTCTGTGCCCTGTTCGGTCACGACCGTATCAAGGGGACCAATGTTCAATCCGCCAAGTTGGTGTTGTTTTCTGCCTGTGACTTTAGGGTTGTCAATTTCAGTACCCGATGTACCAAAAATTCGCATCTCAAGGTGGATAGAAGCGATGTAAAGACTTCCCCTTAACTGCACGCCACCAACATAACTAGCTGTTGCACCTTGTCCCGCCCCACCTTGTCTGATCAAGCGTCCAGCGTTCGCTTTCACGCGCTCTTGGTTGAATTTTCGTATATCGCCCACGACGAGGGCCTGCACCTTGAGTGCTTTTGCCAACTGTGTGCGTTTTTCCGGGTCAGATCGAAGTCCTTTCATAGACAATCCGGACTCCGCCATTGCATCCAACAGTTCATCTTGGCTGACCGGTTCATATACCTCGGATTGCTCTAATTTTCGGTTAAGTAAATCCCTGAATCCTTCCTTCAGATGCCATCTCTTATGCTGGTTGCGTCCACCGAAAAGTGGGCTGAAAGGACCTGTGGGAATACAACCGCAGCCTGTTGGATGATCGAACCGACTGTGATCTTCAAAGTAGAGAACAACGACCCGCTTTGGCGCGGCAAAGCTGCTAGGTGCAAGTAGAATCAGCATACACAGAACTATCACGGCGGCGAAAAATTTATATGCTAGTGCGGACAGACGATATGAATATGGGCGTTCAATCTTCATGATAAAGTTGTATCCTCTTGGATATTCTCCCCCTGTGTTTGACCTTCAAGACGCGAGGCATGAAATTTTGTCGCAAGTTTCTGTTGAGACCTCAATGAAGCAAGACAAAATTTAGCACGAATCAGCACCAAGCGAAAGTCACTCGGTTTAGTAATTACGAGCAATTAAGATGCCACCGCTATGTCGAATGACCTGAAGAAATGACGACAGAACCGGATTTTTCGGAAAGCACCCTCTCATGGCAACTCCGCATCTGCTTTCGACATGCGCCTTGAGTCCAAAAGGAAGGTCTACTCATAGGAAGATTGTCGAAATTGTGCTACACCGCCGTTGCAAAAATGCCACACTAGGACTAGGATATACGGACATTTTTGGGATAATAACGACGTGCCAATCGCTAACTGCCCCAACAATCATTCCAGTTGTTTTCTGTCACCCACCCATTCGTGATAGAACACAAGCGAACCGACCCCAATCCCTACGTAGAGATACCAACAAGAAGCACAGCTGTTGGCATTGATGTCTTCTGTGCTTTCTTAAATGCTTCACTGATATAGGGAATATCATCATCGGTTTCGATGGTATTGTACGGCAACCCCCATGCCCTGAGCGTTGGTTCAAGGAAGGTCGCAGCCGTGTCTACGCGCGGGGCATCAGGTTGCATGCTCTGATGCCCACGATAGCCAATCAGCGATACTACGGGGACTTCCATATTGAAGACCGTACCTCGAACGGCATCTCCAGACTCCAGAAAACCGGTATTCTGAATGATGATTACAGGACATTTTCCACCAACGTATAATCCTGATGCGATGGCAAACGCTTCGCCTTCGCGACTGACCGTGATGACATCAACATCGGGGTCTTCGTGAAGTCGCTTAAAGATTTGGGCTGTGCCGTTATCGGGCAAGCCGATCGCATGGCTTATGTTCCATTTTTTCAACTCGTCTACAATTTTCTGTGCGGATGCCAAATTATATACCCTCTCGCCTGATTTATTGTGACTGAAGTGGCTGATTGTCGCTAGTACAACTATTTTTTTGGGAATAAGTCGTTATAGACTTTCGCTTATGCATTACCAGTTTCCATTGTCTCTCGTGGGTTCAGAAAATCTCGAACAATCAGATCTAACACTTCCTCCAATGTTATCAAGGGCACCCGAAAACGCGGCAGAGAAGGTAATTTGTCATCTCCTTCATGCCAGCAACTAACGTGCAAGTGATAGGGCGGGTGAGTTGCTGCATCCCCAGTTCCGGGGTGATAATCATACCGAAAAAAGAAGCCCCGATGAGGAATCTGATAATGATAACTGAATTCAAATTTAATAATTTCCGCTTCTGTTGTGTTCGTATTGGGATAGTCGTAACGGAAAATTTCCTTGACTGTGAGGAATGAACCGTCAAAGAAAACGATACCAATCGGTTGAGAATGCGGTGCTGACCGTCGAAAGTGGTAAACTGATGGAGCAGAAAAGTATCCTGTTCCATTGACAGCAATATTCACGGTATATGGCTGGATAGTGGCAATACTGTCCCCATGTTGAAGAATCTTTGTCATGAGTTTCTGTGCATGTTGATCTGCCTCATGCCGACGTTTTGATTCTCTAATTCGTCTTCTTCTGCGTCCCATGCCAACTAGGCATTTCGCCGCCTCCCTTTTTCATGATTCGGTGCCATTCATCCATATCCACACCACACTCTCGCAGGAATTGTTCATTCTCTACGGCTGCCTCTTCACTGACAGGTTTGGCGGTTGGATGCCAACGCGAATCAACTTTCCAACCCAGTTTCTTAGCAATCTCTATAGCTTGCTCCTCATCTTCCAAGTAAAGGGGTGGTGCTCCATGCATTACCTCCCAAATGTAAAGGGAAATCTCAATTCGCTCTCCCTCTGGGGTGTACCTAACGATTGGCTCCTTCTTCGATTGCGTTGTCATTGAATCCACCTCCCTTCCACAAGCTCTAGCGATTTAGGGCTCAGATTGCAGGTTAACAAGAATTTATGGGTATTATTATGGGGACAAAGGTTCACATCTAAGGTTTTAACAAACCAATGAACGTATGGAACCGATGCCCCTTCTTTTTACTTCCGCCCTTCGACAAGCGAATCGACAACTGCTGGCTCGGCAAGCGTTGAGGTATCTCCGAGATCATCCAGTTCTCCTTCAGCGATTTTCCGAAGGATGCGCCGCATAATTTTCCCAGAGCGGGTTTTGGGGAGTGCAGGTGCAAACTGAATCTTGTCGGGAGTTGCATGGGGACCAATATGTTGACGTACCACCCCCTTGATACCGGTTTCGATGTCCTCAGAAGGAGATACACCACTCATCAGTGTGACATAGGCGTAGATACCTTGCCCCTTAATGTCGTGCGGGTAGCCGACGACGGCTGCTTCAGCGACCGTTTCGTGCTGTCCGATAGCCCCCTCGACTTCGGCTGTACCCAAGCGGTGTCCGGAGATATTCAGCACATCGTCAACGCGTCCGGTAATCCAGTAATAACCGTCCTCGTCGCGCAATGTGCCGTCTCCGGTCATGTAGTAACCGGGGAATCGATCGAAATAGGTTTCGCGGAAGCGTTCATGGTTCCCGTAAACAGTTCGCATTATGCCGGGCCAAGCAGTTTTCATGCACAGATATCCGCGTGCCGGATTGCCCTCAACCTCTTTTCCTTCTTCATCTAGAATAATAGGTTCAATTCCGAAGAAGGGCAAGGTCGCAGAGCCGGGTTTAAGTGGGGTGGCTCCCGGTAACGGCGTCATCAAGATGCCGCCCGTCTCTGTTTGCCACCATGTATCAACGACCGGGCATCGTCCATCTCCGACGATGTTGTAATACCAGAGCCATTCAGGTTCTTTGATCGGTTCACCGACGGTCCCAAGCAGCCTCAGGGTGGACCGGCTATGTTGCGTAACCCAGTCATTACCCTCTTTCATCAAGGCACGTAAGGCGGTTGGTGCGGTGTAAAAGAGATTGACTTGGTGCTTGTCGATTACCTGCCAGTAACGCCCGAAATCAGGATATGTTGGGATGCTTTCAAACATGAGAGTAATCGCGCGGTTTGAAAGGGGCCCGTACACAATGTAAGAATGTCCGGTGATCCAGCCGATGTCAGCCGCACAGAAGTAAACATCTCCTTCATGATAGTCGAAGACCATCTCGTGGGTGAACGATGTATACACGAGATAGCCGCCCGTGGTGTGAAGCACACCTTTTGGCTGGCCCGTTGAGCCGGAAGTATAGAGAATAAACAGCGGATCTTCCGCGTCCATCTCCTCCGGTGGACATTCATCGTCAGCGGTTGCCATCGCTTCATGCCACCATACATCACGTGATTCATCGAAATCAACGGGATCGCCGGTGCGACGGACGACGATGACGCCTGTAATTGATGGGCAATCCACCACTGCTGCGTCGCCGTTGGCTTTCATCGGGATGCCGCTGCGGTCCCCACGAAATGCGGTGTCCTGCGTAATTAGCAATTTGCACTGAGAGTCGTTGATACGATCGCGCAGAGAATCGGCTGAAAACGCGCCGAACACAACAGAATGGACAGCGCCAATACGTGCACATGCTAACATCGCAATTGTCAACTCTGGCACCATTTGCAGATAGATACAGACACGGTCACCCTTACGGACACCTTGCGCTTTAAGAACATTGGCAAAGCGTTTGACCTGCGCCAATAATTCGCTGTAGGTGAAGGTCTTATCCTCGTCGGGACTGTTGCCTTCCCAGATGATCGCGGTCGCGTCACCGTGCCCTGCTTCTACATGTCGGTCAAGACAATTGTAGCAGGCGTTCAACTTTCCGCCGTCAAACCATTTGATGTTGGCGTTTACAAAGTCGTATTCTCGGATGGTGTCCCACTTCTTATACCATGTAATGCGTTCAGCGACATTCGCCCAGAAGCTCTCTGGATCTGCCACTGATTCATCATACATCTTTTGATATTGCTCCATGCTGCTTATATGTGCATTGGAGATTGGATAATTTGTATTTTCCGGTGGAAATATCTTGGATGCCATAAAATTCTCCTTAGAAATTTGTTTCGTGTATTATAAGCAAAAATATCGGATTGTCAATCAAAAACAAGTAATGTTGTTTTGTCATTACTCGTAGATTTCTCTACGATGCCCAACGGCAAGGACCAGAACGACCAACCGATCATCTTCAATCTTGCAAACCAGTCGATAATCCCCAACACGATATCGCCAGAGTCCAATCCGGTCGCCGGTTAAGGCTTTACCAAATCGTCTCGGAGAAGCTTCGGACACGATTCGCTCACGCAAGTACCGTAAGATCTGTCGTTGAATTGAGGCATCAAGCCGTCGTAATTCTCTTCGGGCACAGTCATCCCACTCAACCTGCCAAGTCAACCTTGTTCTCCAATTCTGCTAAAGTCCACCGTTTTGCCGGTGTTTCAAGTCTCTCAATAGCAATAAAAGTATCTTCCATATCCTCAAGATATCGGAGAATCGCTTCACGCGCATAAAAACTCTTTGTTCGCCCAGTTTTATCCGCTAACAGTTCCAATCGCTCCATAATTTCTGGTGCAAGACGAACCGATAACATATTTTAGCCCTCCCTTTCATATGTAATACATGTATTACATATCATAACACATCAAACTTGTTTGAGCAAAGATGTTTTGTGCATACTTTCTGCTGAAGTTCTATTATGAACGCATTAGGCTTTGAAAAATTGGAACGATTCAATCATCTGTCGCACAAAAGTCCTTGAACGTGCGATTTAACCGGGTTCCGCCGGGTACATACGCCAAAATTAACCCATCAATCACCTTGGTCTGGTCCGCAAAAACGCCGGTCACCTGTTCCGAGGTCATCCCTTTGGAGAGTAGCAGGTAGAATGTGTCCTTTTTTAACCCCAGCGTGGTGAAGAGATTTCCCTGCCCTTTCGATATGACGAAATCCGCATCAAGGAGGGTGTTTGCGAATTCTCCTGTTGCTTGATAGAAATTAGTTCCCGGGGTATTCGACCCTGACGAAATTAAACGCACATTACCGGCGGCGATATGTTCCTGAAGTTTTCGGAAATGTGGATGTACAGCGAGCTCCCGCAGATCATCGAGCGTCGCATCGTTAGTTGCGGGTTCCGCTTTGCCAACAACTGTGATCTGATGCCCACAGTCAGCGAGGGCTTCTATAAGCCACAGATCAAAAACCGACTCACCATCGTTATCGATGAGCCAGAGAAGCCGCTTCGGTTCACCTTCGATAACTGCCAATCGAAATCGGTCAAAGCAATCGATCGCCAAGGAGGCATCGATCGCCTCCCGAAATACATGGTCGAAGTAATCGGGAGTTTCTTGGAGCTTCGCCACTATTCTTGCACTGCTGTAATCAATTATGTTGCCAGCGATGACCAATTTTAGTCGCTCCAGCCAATCGCAGTCCGAAAATTGGGAGAGTAGGCTAATCGCTATTTGTCTAGCCTTGAGCTTGTCCTCACGGTATGGGTCCGGGTTTCCTGTGCAGAGCGTAACGATTTTGAAGACACTTCCCCAGAGTTCTTCAGAGGTCAAATCCTCAATAATGTGTGCCCCGTTAGCTTTTCGCAACTCCAGCAGCGCCCCAACAGCATCTATTGCAGCTTGACGCAATGTCAGGTCCCGGGTGGCACGTTCAGTCAGTTCGTGTTCCGAATGCGATCTGATGTGCTGGCGGATGTTTTCCCAATCTGGTAACCAACGCTTTTCACCGAGAGTGAATACGCCGGGGTTATAGCCGGGCAAGACCAGTTGATTTAGAACAGTCTGAGAAATCTGACCTGACGTGTATGGTGTGCTGCATAGCAGCTGACTAGCGGGGTTGGCGGGGACGCCTAACTGTTTGTCTTTTATGGAGAGTTCTGCTGGAAGTACGATTGCTCGTGCGGCAACGGATTTGAGGCTTACCGAACAGCCGACTCCCACACAGTCGAACTGGCTATCTTCGATATGACTGCCTACTGCTAAACCAGTAATCGGTGCTGCGATTTCGGTCGAAAGTGGGTTTGATTCAAAGACTGTGTCCGTTGCAACCACGTCCTTTAGACCTACATGATCGCCGACGGTGGTATTTCCCTGCAGCACCACGTTTTCGAGACGACAGTAGTTCCCAATTTGTACTCCATCGCCAAGATGAATGCGCCCTAAAAGGTAACAGCCGTGACCGATTTCGATATCGTCATTCTCCAACGTGATCTGTGCCGCCGGATCAACTCGAATCCCGTTCTGTAACAGTTTGTTCTTGGTCTCTGTAAACAGATGTTCCTCGCCAGCGAGGACGTTTGACCAACGGTTGACACCGGAGATAACCTCGCCTTGATGGATGTATGCGTTGGTCTTCAAGCCATCTTCGTAGCAGTGGCGGATGAGATCAGCATGGTGGAGTTCGGACTTGTCGCCGTGGGGTCGCAGTCGATTCATTCGGGCTATCGCCACGTCACGGCGGATCAAGGTGATACCGGTGTTGGTGTAAGCTTCTTGGCGTTCCCACCGCCGCCACATCGTCTCCTTTTCTGCGTCGGTCATGTCGTACCACTCTTTTGTACCGGTGAATTTACCCTTGCCGTCAAAGAATAATCCGCCTTTGTCCACTACGGTGTCCGGCATTTTGCCACAAAGCGTAATATCTGCACCGACTGTAAAGTGCGATATAAGTGTGCCAACGAAGATTGCCTGATTTAGGAATGGCTCATCGCCAAAGGCGACACCGATAGATTCTGAATCCGACTCGACAACCGCTGGCAACGCGACTCGCAGTGCAGCACCTGTGCCGTAAGGGTACTCAGGTTGTACACACAGGATGGCGTCTGGTCCGAACAGTCGATCGGTCTCTTCTGCATCAAGCACTGAAGGAGGAATCACGCCACTTGAAGGGACCTCCGTTTTCGATACACGGGCTGCCATTTCGGGGTTGACGACGATGATATGTGGACGGCTACCCGGCAGGTAGCTGCGCGACAGTTGGAGGGTATTCTTCTCGCCGAACCACAGGTCTAAGTTTTTGTTCAGACGACTGGACGGATCAATGCGGGTTCCTTTGCCGGCTGCGAGTATAACCCACTGTGGGTCAATTTTGCGGGAAAGTTGGTCTGAATCTTGGTGGGTTTGATCTGATTGATCACCGATTTGATTTGAGACAACGTGAAGAAATTGCCGGACTAGTTCTTCAGCTTCCGCTTTATCTGGAATACCGATCGCCTCAGACAGGTTGCAGCGCAGAATGGTTTCGATTGTTTGGCGAAGATTGTGAAGGGTATTATTCATCCAAGAAGTTCTATTTGGTTTCGTGTGAAGGAATAAAAAAATGTGGGGAGTAAACGATGGTTTAATGCACGGAATCTATTTCGGAAGGGATTTCATTTTTCCTGCTGTAAAGCAAAACGTGAAACGTAACCAACTCTTACGTTTCACGTTTTACGTTTCACAACTTACTCACTCAGATGGAAGATAGCCATCTTCGTCTCAGTCATCTCCTCTACAGCGTACTTCGGTCCCTCTTTGCCCATGCCACTCTCTTTTACACCGCCATAGGGCATGAGGTCTGCACGCCATTGTGTTCCCCAGTTGACCATGAGGTTGCCCGAGTCAACTTCACGCACGAATCGCATCGCCCAATCGATGTTTTCGGTGAAGATCGCCGCACTCAAGCCGTAGTTGGTGTCATTAGCGAGGGCGATAGCATCGTCGATGTTTGAGACCTTCGATACACCGACAACTGGCCCGAAGATTTCGTCGTATGAGATTTTCATCTCTGGCTTGACGTTGGCAACGAGCGTCGGGGCGTAGATCTGCCCGTTTCTTTCACCGCCGGTGAGGAGTTCAGCCCCATCGCTGACCGCTTCATCGACCCACTCGCTAACACGGATGGCATCATCTTCACGAATCATTGGTCCCATCTTAGTCGGTGCTTCAAGAGGATCTCCTGTTGAGATATCTTCAACGGTTGATCTGAAAGCATCGAGAAAATCGCCGTAGATACCTTCGTGGGCAATGACCCTTTGTGTTGAGATACATACCTGTCCTGCATTAGAATAGCCGGAAGCTGCGGCAGCGGCGGCGACTTTCTCTGGATCTGCGTCTGGCATAACAATCAGCGGAGAGTTAGATCCGAGTTCCATCGTTACACGCTTGAGGCCGGCGGTATGGCAGATACGTTCTCCAATATCACGGCTGCCGGTGAAGGTAATTTTCCGGACGCGTCGATCAGCACAAAGACCATCGCCAATCACGCTACCCGATCCGGTCAAACATTGAATCGCTTCCGGGGGCGTTCCCGCTTCAAGGAAAAGTTCAACGAGTTTTAGTGCCGATAAAGGTGTATCTGTGGCTGGTTTAACAATAATAGCGTTTCCTGCCGCGAGTGCGGGACCCACTTTGTGACAAACGAGGTGCAGTGGGAAGTTAAATGGGCTAATCCCGACCACGATACCACAGGGAACTCGTACCGTAAAGCCTAATTTCCCCTTAACACCAGGTCCCCCTTCAAGCGGGATGACTTCGCCGTAAAGTCGCTTGGCTTCTTCCGCGGAGAGCGCGATAATTTCGGCTGCGCGCCCTGCCTCTATTGTTGCTTCTGCAAGGATTTTTCCCTCTTCCAATGTAATGATTCGAGCGAGTTCATCGACACGCTCTGCCATCAGCTCCGAAACCCTATGAATAATTTCATAACGCTCGTAACCTGTCATTTTCGCCATGATCTCTGCGCCACGCTCAGCGGTTTTGAGTGCGGTTTCGACATCATCGTGATCACCGCTGGGAATGGTGTCAACAACAGAACCGTCATAAGGGTTCAGAACTTCGATTTTCTGCGGCTTATCTACCCATTCGCCGCCAACATGCATTCTCATTGATATTAACCTCCATTGATATTAATTGGTAAATTGTCAATTAAATGATTTGTAAGTTCTCAAGTTCAAGATACCATCTCTCGTCGAAATTGTCAATCGGAAATTTACCGTTCTGCCGGGTATTTTCACTTGACCCATCTGGCAGAATTAAGGTAAAGTATAACATATTTCTAATCCGAATAACACATCTGACTTGAGGCAGCGTGTATGAAAAATCTGGGGTGTAGCACAATTTTATACGGCGGGTTTAGTTTAGGACAGGCACTCGAAGGCATCGCGAAAGCTGGGTATAAAGCAATTGAACTCTGTGCTCGTCCTGGGATGGCACCGCATCTCGAAATTGGCAAAACGGCTTCATACTACGAAGGGATCAAAGCGCAAGCTGCTTCGCACGGTTTGGCAATAGAATCAATAGCGGGAACCGGCGGGATTGGGATGAATAGTCCTAATTTTGACGCAGTGATAGAAGCTGCCCAACAGGTCGGTGCACTCGTAATCGCCGAAGGTACAGGTGGGCAGTCGGACGATGAGGAGAGTTTCAAACAGGTGCTAGCGTTAGTTAACGCAACTGCTGCACGAACCTCGCAGGCTGGAATTAAACTTAGCCTGAAGCCGCATGTCAATAACACAGTGTATTCGACTGAAACGGCATTACGCTTTATGCGGGAGGTTGATCGTGACTGGGTGGGAATAAACTTTGATGCCAGTCACATCTGGCGGACAGCCGCCGCTGAAGATCCGGTGGAATCGCTCCAGCAACTGAGAGAATATATTGCAACGCTGCGTATCCGTGACAACCGTGAGAGTCGTGAAGGGCCTATAGGTCCTGTTGAGACACAGATACCGGGCAAAGGTAGTATTGACTTGCCTGCGCTCGGTGCTGTCATGAACGCGATTGATCATGTACCCTATGTAACGCTGGAAATCGTTGGCACACATGGTGGAACGGATACGCCGCTTGCTGAAGTCCAGCGGGTTGCAGAGGAGTCGATAGCGTATCTGAAACCACTGTTTGTGACGTAGAAATTTGCCCACAAAAGACTCAGAGAGGATCAAATGGCTGAAGTCAAAACGGGTGTAACCTTAAGCCACATTCAGGAAATTGTCCAACAAATTGTGGAGTACTTCCATCCACAGAAAATAATTTTGTTTGGCTCCCACGCCTACGGTACGGCAACGGTGGATAGCGATGTGGATCTTCTGGTGATGATGGATACAGAAGAGAAGCCTCTTCATGTTGCAGCCCGAATTGCCGCAGCTGTTGACCACCCCTTTCCTCTGGACATTATTGTATTCACGCCCTCTGACTGGAATGCTTCTCTGAAACGCAAAGGAATTTTTGCCACAGAGGTCATGATGAAAGGGATCGTCTTGTATGAAGCCCGAGACGCAAGAGTGGATTGATAAGGCTGAAGGCGATAGGAAGGTTGCACGACGGGAGATTCAAACTGCCGATCCCGTCTGGAATGTTGTGTGTTTTCTCGCTCAACAATGTGCGGAAAAATATCTAAAGGGATTTTTAGAGGACCGCAACGTTGCTTTTCAGAAAACTCATGATCTTTTGGTCCTTCTTAATTCAAGTGGAGGATTGCTTTCAGAATTGGACTCACTGAGACCGCAATTGGCACACCTAAGCACTTTCGGCATTGCAACTCGTTATCCGGGAACACAGGCAGATGAGGAAGCCGCGGAAGATGCTATACAAACAACAGAGGTAGTGCGAACAGTGGTCAGAGCAAGGTTAGGACTTTCAGACACTTAATCGTTGAATCCATTTATCATAAGTTGCTTATCAAAAACGGTTTCAATTTAACCCACTTCAGTCAATTCTTACGGAGATATAACAATGTCTTTAAGTGATACACAGATTAATCAATATAAAGAAACTGGTTTCCTTGTGGTGCCGGGGCTTTTTAATGCAGCAACCGCGCAACATATGATCCAGCATTATATGAAGCGACGTGCTGAGGGACCGAAAGCAGGAGATAGTGGCGGTACAACAGATCGCCCAGAGGATCCCAACCACCAGTACCCTCGAATGATTAATATGCACAATTGGGATACATTGACCGAAAAATGGGCGATGCAGGAGACGATGCTGGAACTTGTCGAGCAACTGATTGACGATAAGCCCGTGCTTCGGCAAACGATGCTGTATTTTAAGCCACCGGGCGGCAGAGGGCAAGCACTCCATCAGGATGAGCAGTACATCACTACTGAACCGTTGATTGGTGTGTGGATTGCATTAGACACATCGGACAAATCTGTGGGACAGATGGTAGTTGTTCCCGGCTCACATAAACGTGGACTTTTACAGGTAGAAGCTGCAAACACAACAATTTCGTTCACCGCTGTGCAGTCAGTGATGCCGGAGGGGGTTGCAGAGTTTTATGTTGACATGGAACCGGGGGACGCACTGTTCTTCGATGGCAAGACTATCCATGGTTCCTACGTGAACGAAACGCAGGACCGGTGGCGACGGAGTTTTATTTGTCATTATATCGGTGAACATGCGAAAGATTTTGAACCGCCAGAGGGCAAGCATGTATCACATCTGAAGCGCGATGTGTAGGATCTACATTTTCCAATTCTATAGCTATCATATCGGAGACAATCAGTGAACGTACACGAATATCAAGCAAAAGAGATCCTTGAAGCGCACGGGGTCAATGTTCAGCGGGGTGAAGTGGCATCAACCCCGGACGAAGCCGAAGCGATTGCCACCAAACTGGATTGTCCACTGTATATCGTCAAAGCGCAGATTCACGCGGGTGGAAGAGGCAAAGGTGGTGGCGTTAAACTGGCGAAAACCCCCGAAGAGGTTAAGCAACATGCTGACGCGATTCTCGGCATGCAACTCGTTACCCCTCAGACGGGACCTGAAGGGAAGATGGTCCGCAAGGTACTAGTTGCTGAAGCTAGCGATATTGAGAGAGAGTTATACCTCGGTATGGTGATTGATCGCACTGACTCACGGCTTGTCATAATGGGCAGTGAGGAGGGCGGCGTAGATATTGAAGAAGTCGCTGCAACCCGTCCCGAAAAGATACTTAAACAGACTATCGATCCAGCGATCGGCTTGCCTCCCTTTCAGGCACGGAAACTCGCCTATGACCTGAATATCCCGCGCGAATTGGTCAATAAGGCTGCTGATTTGATGATCGGTTTGTATAACGCCTTTGTCGATTCCGATTGTTCGCTCGCCGAGATTAACCCACTCGCTATCACAAAAACAGATGATGGACAAGATATCGTCGCCCTTGATGCCAAACTTAACTTCGATGATAACGCGCTCTGGCAACACGAGGAAATCGGCGAAATGCGCGATCCACACGAAGAAGATGCCCGTGAACTTGAAGCGGGAAAATCGGGCTTGAGCTACATCAGCCTTGACGGAAACATCGGGTGCATGGTCAACGGAGCAGGACTTGCAATGGCAACGATGGATCTCATCCAACTGCACGGCGGTGAACCCGCGAATTTCCTTGATGTCGGCGGCGGAGCAACGACAGAAACCGTTACCCACGCTTTCCGTCTCATCCTCGCAGACGAAAAAGTGCAGGCGGTCCTTGTCAATATCTTTGGCGGTATCATGCAGTGCGACGTAATTGCAAACGGGATTATCGAGGCGGTCCAGCAGGTGGATTTGACGGTTCCGTTGGTTGTACGCTTGGAAGGAACGAATGTGGAGCTAGGGAAGCAAATCCTCGCGGATTCCGGTTTGAACCTAATCGCTGCTGATGGGCTATCCGAGGCAGCGCAGAAAGCGGTGCAAGCGGTGGCACAGTGAACCCATCAGTTTGTGATGGAAGGATGTATGGCAGATAAACTCGGACTACACGATCTAGATGTCAATGGCAAGCGGGTCTTAGTGCGCGTTGATTTCAATGTGCCGATGGATGGAAAAAGAATCACCGATAATACACGCATCCGTGCAGCACTTCCGACAATTTTGGAGCTTATCCGGGACGGTGCGAAAATTATCTTGGTCACGCATCTTGGACGCCCTAAAGGCTTCAATCCCAATTTATCCACAGAACCGATTGCGGTAGCACTCAGCAAACTGCTGGGGCAACGGGTCAAGCATATCGTTGATTGCATCGGGGTCGAAGTTGAAGCGGTAGTTTCCGAACTCCGTGCGGGCGAGGTGCTGCTGCTCGAAAACGTTCGCTTCTATGAAGAAGAGACGAAGAACGATTCAGACTTTGCTCAAACACTTGCATCGCTAGCCGATCTTTATGTCAATGATGCCTTTGGTGCGGCGCATCGTGCCCATGCCTCAACCGAAGGGGTAACACACTATTTCGACCAGTGTACCGCAGGTTTATTGATAGAAAAGGAAATTGAGTACCTTGGTAGAGCACTTGACCGTCCGGAGCACCCCTTTGTTGCAATCCTCGGTGGGGCGAAGATCTCGGACAAAATTGGCGTGATTGAAAATCTGCTTGACACGGTTGATCAGTTAGTCATTGCCGGTGGTATGGCATATACCTTTCTCAAAGCGAAAGGACTGTCGATCGGGGATTCAATTGTAGAGCTTGATAAACTAGATTTAGCCAACGCCTTGTTGCAAAAAGCGTCGGATCGGAATTTGACCGTCCATCTCCCACGCGACCATATCATTGGTAGAGAGTTTGATCCTAATACTGAGTTTCAAGTCATCTCCAGTCAGAACATCCCCGATGGTTGGCGCGGTTTCGATATTGGGAGCGAGACAGTTATAAAATTCGGTGAAGTCGTTGATACGGCGAAAACGATTATCTGGAATGGTCCGTTGGGGGTCTATGAGTTTGAGCAGTTTGCGAACGGCACTCTTGAGATTGCGAAACAGATCGCAGATTCGGAAGCGGTCAGCATCATCGGTGGAGGCGATTGTGTTGCTGCGGTGCATCAGGCGGGTGTCGCAGACCGGATAACACATATCTCCACCGGCGGTGGCGCATCATTGGAATTTCTTGAAGGAAAACAGTTGCCTGGGATTGAAGCATTGACAGATAAAAGTGAAAAGTGAAATGAACAAACATCGAAACCACTTAATCCTTATTGGATGCCTAGCCATAGTTTTGTCGTGTCTGTCGGGATGTTTTGATATTAATTTTGTAAGGAATATTATTGGTGATGCCTTAGAAACTATTGAGGATCCGGACGTTTCAAGTGTTGCGTCGGCTAACACACGATTTGGCTTCAAGCTACTTCACGATCTTCGAGAACGAAACCCGGGAGGCAATATCTTCATCTCTCCGTTGAGTATTTCCATCGCGCTGACCATGACCTATAATGGTGCAGTTGGAGAAACAGAACGCGCTATGGCGGAAGTGCTAGAGATATATGCGTTAGACCTATCCACAATTAATAATTCCAACAAAGCATTGCGAGACAGTCTCGAAAACCCTGACCCCAAAGTTGAAATCTCGATTGCGAACTCAATCTGGTCCCGTCAGGGCGTTGAATTCAACCCCGAATTTTTGGGTCGAAATCGGATGTTTTTTGGAGCAGAGATCGCTTCGCTCGATTTTAGCTCACCCCAAGCGACAGCAACCATCAACGAATGGGTGAATACAAACACCAAGGGCAAAATTGAGAAAATTGTTGACAGGATTGACCCGCAAACACTGCTGTTCTTGATTAACGCGACATATTTTAAGGGTAGCTGGCAGGACGAGTTCGATAAGTCAATGACTCGACCGGGCATTTTTCATCTGCCCAATGGAAGTGAGAAGCAAGTACAGATGATGCGCCGAGAGGGGGAGTATCCATACCTCCGCGGTGAGAGATTTGAAGCAACGAGTTTGTCCTATGGCGATGGGCGGTTGGGTATGTATATTTTCCTGCCCAATCGGAATTCCAATCTCAATAAATTTCTGAAAGATCTAAATGCAGAAAATTGGGAGGGTTGGATATCCCAGTTACAGGATAGAAGACAAACTATGATGCTTCCCCGTTTCAAACTGGAATACGAAGTAAGACTCAACGACACACTTGAAGCACTAGGGATGGGAATTGCTTTTGGTGCCGGTGCCGATTTTAGCGGTATGGGTCCCAGTCTTTTCATTAGTGAGGTACGGCACAAAACCTTCGTGGAAGTAAACGAAGAGGGAACCGAAGCGGCGGCTGTTACCGCTGTCGTGGGAGTGAAGTCTGTACCCTCAATCTTCCGAGTAGACCGTCCCTTCTTTTTTGCCATTTATGATGCCGAGACGGAGACAATACTTTTCATGGGCACGGTCACGGAACTGATGTAGTCCGCAGACACCTCAACCACACGTGGAATAATGGAGAAATAATGGCTACTGAGCCTTTGCCAAGATTGGATTCTGACGCGGAAATTCGGAAGAAACTCCTTCCGCACTGTAGGCTTAAACTGGGAGATATTTGGGAAGATCCCGTGCACGGGCATAGGATCGGGGTACTGGATGTAACCTGTCCTGATGCAGTATCAAAACTGATGGGGGACAAAAAAGCAAAGGTCGCGGTGAAGGACCCACCCTATAATGTAAGTGTCGGGAACAAAACGACCCAAAATCTGAACAAGTTAAATTTAGCTGAATATATGGAATTTTCTCGCCATTGGGTGGAGAACACGATTGAGATATTGGATGAAAACTCTCATTTCTACGCATGGCTGGGCGCAGATCAGAAGGACCATTTCCAACCTCTACCCGATTTCATGCTCATGATGCGGGAATTTGAGGACTTACAGGCGAGAAGTTTTATCACGATGCGAAATCAGCGGGGATACGGCACTCAGAAAAATTGGATGGCGGTGAGACAGGAATTGCTCTACTATACAAAAGGAAATCCCGACTTTGCTGTGGTCTATACCGATATACCCAAAACTTTACGTGGCTATTACAAAACGATAGACGGAAAACGAGTGGAAAACTTGGAGCGGGGTAGATCTGATACTATCAGACCTGGTAATGTGTGGGTTGACATCCAGCAGGTCTTTTATCGGATGGAAGAGAACGTGCCCGGCGCTTATGCCCAAAAACCCCTGAAGGCAGTTGAACGGATTGTCGCCGCCTGTAGCGGTGAAGGAGATTTGGTTGTAGACCTCTTCACGCATTCAGGGACAACGTTAATCGCCTGTGAGAGACTAGGTCGCATCTGCTATACATCTGACATTGACCCGATATTCGCTGAAATTACAATCAGGAGATTAGAGCATTTTCGCGAGACACAGAAAACCGGTTTTCAACTTCAGAACCCTTTCAGGGAACTAGAAGCCTCAAGAGTCAACACAGGGAAAATGTAAGAGAGAATCAACCCTAGCAGTCTGTGTTAAGCACGGAATGATATTCTATTGACAGGACTTACGCAAACTTAGCACACGGGGGTAGCCCCCCTAAATTCCCCTTATCAGGGGGACTTATGAACCTGCTGCGTAAGTCCTATTAATTAAAGAGGAGCAAATCTGGAAATGAGAGACAAAATCACACCTCGCAGTGAGGACTATTCAGAGTGGTACACCGAGGTTATTCGGAAGGCGGAGTTGGCGGATTACGCCCCGGTGCGTGGCTGTATGGTCATTCGACCCTATGGCTACGAACTTTGGGAGAATGTGAAGGCAGGGTTGGATCGCCGCTTCAAGGAAACGGGACACGAAAACGCCTATTTTCCGCTCTTTGTACCGATGAGTTTCATCGAGAAGGAAGCGCAGCATGTTGAAGGTTTTGCACCAGAGCTAGCGGTTGTCACACACGGCGGTGGTAAAGAATTAGAAGACCCGCTAGTAGTGCGTCCTACCTCAGAAACGGTCATCGGATACATGTACAGCCAATGGATTCAGTCCTACCGCGATCTACCGGTGCTAATTAATCAATGGGCAAATGTTGTGCGTTGGGAATTACGCACCCGCTTATTTCTCCGCACGATGGAGTTTCTCTGGCAGGAGGGACACACCGCCCACGCCACTGCGGAGGAAGCACAGGAAGAAACATTGCGAATGTTGGATGTGTACGCCGATTTCGCCGTGAACGATGCCGCTATCCCGGTCATTCCCGGTCGCAAGAGCGACAGCGAGAAGTTTCCCGGTGCCGACGCTTCCTATAGCATCGAGGCAATGATGGGCGATTGCCGCGCGTTGCAGTCAGGCACATCACACAATCTCGGACAGAACTTCGCCAAAGCCTTCGATATTCAGTATCAGGATGGGAATGGTACGCAGCAGTACTGTTGGACGACCAGTTGGGGTGTGAGCACACGAATGGTTGGCGCAATCATCATGGCTCACGGCGACGACCAAGGGCTGGTATTGCCGCCGCGCTTGGCACCGACTCAGGTGGTAGTCGTGCCGATCTACCGAAAGGACGATGAGCGAAGCGCGGTTATGGAGGCGATCGAAAAGATTGAAGCCATGTTAGGATCGGATGTGCGGCTGAAGATAGATGATCGCGACGAATATTCTCCCGGCTGGAAGTTCAACGAATGGGAGTTGAAGGGAGTACCGTTACGGATAGAGATTGGACCAAGAGATATTGCAAAAGATCAGGTAGTGGTGGCTCGCCGCGATGTGCCGGGACGCGATGGCAAATCATTTGTTCCGTTGGCAGGCCTAGCTGACGCTGTCTCCGAGATGCTCAACGACATCCAGAATAGTCTGTTGGCTCGCGCTACAGAATTCCGCGATGCTAATATATCGGAACCATCTGACTATGATTCGTTTCGGGAGGTCGTCACACAAGGCTTCGCTCGTGCTTGGTGGTGTGGGGATGTTGCATGCGAAGATAAGGTCAAAGACGATACTAGAGCGACGACACGCTGCATCCCGTCGGATCAGCCGGGTGGGAGTGGGGCGTGTATTGTATGTGGCAAACCAGCAGAGGAGATTACTATCTTTGCGCGGGCGTATTGAAAACATGAGGAACGTGAAGCGTGAAACGTGCACATCATTATAGTTTACTCGCTCATTTGTTCATTGGTTCATCGGTTCATTTGACCCAAACGGGATAAGCAATATGCCAAGTACCAGCCGCTTCAGTTATCTTATGCGTCGAGCAGAATCCCTAGACGTTTTTCTTACCTATACCACCGTTGCTTTTTGGCTGCTAGTGTGTTGGCAAACACCGGCAAGCGAGCCCAATGCAGCAACGTCAGAGGCAGTTCTTACAGAAGGTAACAACGACGTACTCCATCTCTACACAGCTCTCGACACCAACGAAGCAAAGATCTATATCCGCGCATTTGAGGAAGAGACCGGAATTCAGGTGCGATGGGTGCGTCTGTCCGCAGGAGAAGTGCTAGTACGGATTAGAAGCGAGCGAACCAATCCCCAAGTCGCCCTCTGGTTTGGAGGGCCATCGCCGGAATTTATTGTCGCTAAGCGTGAAGGGCTGCTTGCTCCTTATTCCCCGCGTATCAATTTTGATCCACCTCCCAGCACATTCGACGAAGCACACTACTGGACAGGCTTCTACTTCGGTGCGATCGGTTTTGCGTCCAACACAGAGATTTTAGCAAGCAAAGGGATTTCACCACCCACCTCGTGGCACGACCTACTAAAACCCTCATTCGAAGGTGAGATCAGCGTAGCTTATGCCTATACATCAGGCACCGCCAACACATTGCTGGCTGCGATTGTACAGATGATGGGCGAGGATGCTGGTTTCGATTATATCGCAAAATTAGACCGAAATGTCCACCACTATAACAGGTCAGGATCGGCGTGCGTGACGCAGGTGGGTTTCGGCGAAGTTGCCGTGGGGATCGCTTTTTCGCACGATATTGTTAAGAAAGGACCTGCGAAGGGATATCCGGTTGTGTTGAGTTTTCCGAAGGAGGGAACAGGATTTGAGATTGGTGCGATGGCACTCGTCAAAGGAGGACCGAATCAAACTGCCGCAAAGCGATTCATGGATTGGGCACTTTCAGTCCGAGCACAGAACCTGATGCAGAAGTGGTTTCGGACTCCCTTGAATCCAAACGCGGAAGTCGCTCAAGGGGCCGTCACCGCTGACAAGGTGAAACTGATTGAGTTTGACTCAATCTGGGCAGCAAACCACCGGCAGAGGTTGGTTGAACGGTGGCGCGAAGTTACAGCACAGTAATAGAAGGGGAAGCTCATGTTAAAAAATCGTGCAATAGAAAGCGAGTTTTTGGCAAATCTTGGACTTTCGGAACGAGGTACGAGCGACTGGATCGCAGATTAGGCAATCTGCGCCACAATTGGGCACAGCCCTTACATAAATCCAACACAACCTAGAATCTTCGGATTTTAATGGGGTCTCGTCTGAAGAATCGGACCGTTAAGGTGAACAAACAGAACAGGAGGAGTTCTAACAACGGGTAAGGTAGCTAAAACAGCACAACGATGGCGAATTATTTTACGACTTGCTATGGAGGAAATCAGATCTCTATAGAATTAATGTTTAGAGGTATCAGAACAATGGAAGTCGGAACGAACATCAAGATAATCATCGGTATTATTGTTATTCTTGCGTTCGGATTCATCACTGGATTCATCGCGTTTGAAGTGTTGATGGACCAATCTTCCAACATAGAAGAGAAAAAACAAACTGTTGCACTAGACGCTCGACGAATCACTACACCTCGTTTTGTCAAGCCTTCACCTAGGACAGCAGCAAAAACCCAACAAGAAGAGACAAACATTGAATCTCTTGATACAGAAGCATCTCCTGTTCCAGAGAGGGTGCCTACCGCTCAGAGCAGCGACGATGAAATAAAGGAATTTGCTGCTTGGCTTTCTTTATCACTTGAGCGGGAGGCCACCGTTGAAGAAACGGAACCGGAGGATTTCAATACGGAAGATGCTAGGGAGGAGGGGCCAACCGATTACAATCGGGAGAGATTCCGGGTAGAATCCGTTATTGGGGACCAGTGGAAAGCTGGGCTCGAAAATCACAATATCGAACGATATATGTCCGCGATTTGGGGAGACGATTTCTTCTATATCAGCGACCTAGGCACACCCGATAATCCTGACGATGATATAGTGTTTCGGGGTGGCTATGAGGAACGCGAAGGGACATCGAAAATGTTCGATAGAATGGAGAGCATTGATTTGAATCTCTCTCAGCATGGAGATGTCGATTTCTTGAATGAGAAGCTTGCTATGGTTGACTTCGATTACGAAATGACGCTCGTACAAGGTGACTCAGGAGAAGTATCCTATCCATCAGGGCGCATGATTTTTATTTTAGAACTTCGGGAAGATGAATGGCGCATTCTTGAATGGTACGACAAGGCAACACCTGATTAAAAGAAATAACAGATTTTAAGTAAAGAGGTCTGCCACACGACAACGAAAGCCTTTAACCGGCGGTTCGCCGGTTAACGTGTCGTCAATTGTCAGGATACTAATGTCTGTGGGTGAGTGGTAGGCAGTCACCGTTTGAGAGAAAGGTTCGATTGCCCAAACCAGTTGTGTACCGGCATTGAGATACTCAAAGGCTTTTTCGTGCACAGCGTGCATGGCATCTGTTTCTGATACAACCTCAATGGCTAAATCGGGGGGAATCGGGAAATTCTGCCACAGGTCGTTGGGGATGCGTTCCGAAGCAACAAATGCAACATCGGGTTTTCTAGCTCTATCTCCCACAGTGAATACTGTCTCAGCTGTATATAGTTTCCCTAACTGATGCTCCTTTACATAGTTACCCAATAAAATCAATATCTCTGCTGCGATATCTCCATGAATAATCTTCGCTGCTGCCATCGGAATTAATTTCCCCTCCACGAATTCATAGGATTCATAATCCCCTTCCAAGAATTCCGCCAATGTTGATGGGTGCTCAATGGCTTGGGTTTCCATGGTGCCTCCTTCACTAGGTAAGGGTGTCACTAAACCGAATGGCCTTCTAAAGCTATCGACGATAACCCGCCAATTCCTCTAGACGGCGGATGCGTTCGTCCATTGGTGGATGGGTGCTGAAAAGTCCTGCTATCCCACCGCGTAACGGATTCACAATGAAGAGATGCGAAGTGGCCGCATTCGCTCGCATCGGATGCATTTCGACGCCACGCTCAAGGCGACGCAGGGCATTTGCCAATGCCATCGGATCACCACAGATTTCTGCGCCGCCACGGTCTGCGGCGTATTCACGGGAACGGGAGATTGCAAACTGAATAATCATTGCAGCAATCGGGGCAACGATAATCAGGAACAGCCAACCGATGATTCCACCGCCATCTTCGTCGTCATTTCCACCAAAACCACCGAATAACGCCGCCCACTGTGCCATGTTCGCAATCATCATAATTGCGCCGGCGATTGTCGCGACAATGCTGCTAATCAGAATATCACGATGCCTGATATGCGCCAGCTCATGTCCAATGACACCTGCCAATTCATCTCGCGATAGTAGTCGCATAATCCCGTCTGTCGCCGCAACCGCTGCGTGGCTTGGATTTCTGCCGGTAGCAAACGCATTTGGCATATCGGTTGGAATTGTGTAGACCTGCGGCATCGGCAGGCCTGATTTTTCGGTCTGTTGCTTAACGATCTGGTATAATTCACTGTTGGGACTGGCTTCTTGTGCTCGGTACATTGACAGCACGATCCTATCGCTGAACCAGTAGGAACCGAAGTTCATAATGGCTGCTAAGATAAGAGCTATTGCCATTCCAACTTCGCCCCCTAATATGTTGCCAATGAACATTAACAGAGCTGTCAATGCAATCAAGAGTATTCCAGTTTTGAAGATGTTCATTTTGAGTAACCTCCTTAGATCAATTTGACTGTGTGTTAGGTATAACGAGCAGTCTACCTACCTTGTTTATTAAAAATAATTTATTTCATGATGGGGCGATTCCCCACTCCCTCGATTTCTCAGTTAAATATACGAAATTTCAGATTATGTCTATAAAAAATATGGACCGTTATTGTTAGACGTGCAATTGGTTTTTTAGTGTAGATATTCTTTGCAAATTCGCTTCGGATTCTGTCAAAACAGCAACGATGCCGAATTTGAGGTTAAGTGGTGCGTGTGCACAACAGATGCCCATGTCTATCGATACCACCCCGGTAAATGCAAAGGGTTTCATTAAGAATTCATTGCAATCCGATAAACTGTTATGATAACATAATGCGCTTTTCCATACGACTGATTTTTCCTAACGGCTATGTCCAACCACAACTAGGGAGATTCGGATGAAAGAAATCAGGATTCGTAATCCGCAATCAGAAGCAAAAGCGTTGCTTGAGATGGATACGAAGCAGGCCTCCCTCCAATTTCAACGGTATACTACGGAAGAGCAGCTTGCGATCATTGAAACCGTTTCAGATGCGAAGAGCCGGGAGGAACTGTATTACCTCGTTCCTGATTGCACGGAACTGGTTCAACGGAGCCCAACCGAGAATGTGATGCAGATGGCACTCACCCATCTCGGAACTGGACAATCCGCCGGGATTCTATCTGCAGCGTCTTCCGAGCAGCTCGCGAACATTGTCGACCTGATTGCGTACCAGAATGACAAGTTAGATAACACACGATTTGAAGCATGGTTGATGGAGATGTTACACGCGGGAGAAGAGGTCTATGAAAACATGTTGCCATCGATTGACCCGCAACTGCTCGGCGAATTTTTCTGGGATCGGCTAGAACTTGCAAGCACGAAATCCAATGCAATTCCTTATCCCGCGTTTTTGGTAGAGGAAGCCCTCGTTAGTCCAGAAGATTTAAGTTACGATACTGAGGACACCCAGCTACTAATTGAAATGCTCTACGCCGCGGATGGCAATCTGTTCCAATCTCTGATGGAGTATATATTCCTTGAAGATTCGACAGCAATAGACGGTTACGCGAGGGAAATCAAAGCACGGGCAACGCGAGAAGCAG
The DNA here is from genome assembly GCA_965208425.1 of Candidatus Poribacteria bacterium. Taxonomy (GTDB): domain Bacteria; phylum Poribacteria; class WGA-4E; order WGA-4E; family PCPOR2b; genus PCPOR2b. Next base: position 4,207,259 of record OZ242335.1, read on the forward strand.
CCAAAACCCGAATCGAGGACCGAGATCGAGAAAAAGGTGTTACAGAAGAAGACTTGGAGAGGTTGGTAGATCTCGAAAATACCCAACTGAACGAGGGACAATCACCTCCAAGGTCCGCCAAAGATGGTCCCACCGAAGATGATCTAGAAAAGCTAGTTGACCTTGATAACCCGCGATTAGACGAGTAAACAAATCGGCGAACCATACCACACATCATGGAAAATACAAACTCCCTTATCCAATATGATCCGCGACTGTTCCTGTTCAGGGCGTTAGCTGAGCTTGGGGAACTGGAGGAGATCCCTGTAGAACGGATGGACGAACTGAATCGACAGATCGTTGCTATAATGAACAAACGCTCAGTTATGGAACCGGTTGACATCTCTAAACTCTCTGAGCTGCGCACGGTCGCCAAGGATGTTGTCCTCCGACTCAACCTTGGACTTGAGCATGGGAGCGGGCTCGACCTCATTCGAGCGAGACATCTGCTGATCCGTAACGACATGATTCGCTTTTATCAAATTGGTAACACACTGATGACCAAATTGAAACGAGATGCCGAAGCTCTCCAGCAACGTGCACGGTTGTCTATCGCTGAATCCGGAATGGTGCAGGTTGGGGGACATCCCGAAGCCGTGCTGGAAATGGCGCTATTAAGTCAAATCGAGGAAGATTTTCTATCATCGGTGATAGACGAGACACTGGTTATAGGTGAAGTTGCACCGATCATTAGATCAACCGATGAAAGCGGACAGCCGATTGAGGAGTTCAGTCAGGTTCAAATTGCCGATGGGATGCTAAAAAATATAGGCTTACGGTTGGATTATCTCCAAACGCTTCCCCTTTACCACATAGTAAAAGAGAAAGATTTTCGATATGTAGAGGGGATGGAATCGTCGGAAGATATGGCTGGGAAGATTACATGCGGGATGATAGTAAATCTGGCAATTGACAGCGGAAGGCATTTCTGCGTCACCCCTGATCAGGTTCACCGTTTTCGCGAAGCCTGTGTTACGGCAGATGAAATCTCCGAAGCAGTAGAGGAGAAACTCCTAGCGTGGCTGCTCGAATATTTGGAAACCCATCAGGGAACGGAAGCTGTAATCGACTATGCCTACGATTACTGGATGTATTGGCTTAATCAGTTGGGCAGGCTTCTACAAGAACCAATATCGGAGTGCAATACGCTATATAATTGGTTCATTCTGTGATAGGAAGCCGCTAACCAAATCCATTTTGCTTAGTGAAAGCATCCTATCTTGTTATACATAAAGCGTAAAACGTGACTGACGAGTCGTCACGTTTTACGCAGTTAAGTTGCTAAACGGTAACGTTGCAGGTATCAAAGGCAGCTTGCATCGCAGCAAGCGGATCTCCCTTCGGCACAAATTCGTGTCCGATGTAAAGATCGTAGTCCGTTTCGGCGATAGCGCGCATGACCGGCGGATAGTAGATTTCCTGCTCATCGTCAAGATCTTTGCGATCCGGATTCCCCGCCGTGTGGAAATGCCCGATGTAATCAATGCTCTCCTGAATTGTCCGGATAAGGTCCCCTTCCATAATCTGCATGTGGTAGATGTCGTAAAGTAGTTGGACCCTTGGTGAGTTGACACCTTTGCAAACCTCTACACCCCACGGCGTACGATCGCACTGATAATCAGGGTGGTTTACTTTGCTGTTGAGCAGTTCTATGCAGAGGTTAACGCCTTTATCCTCGGCTGCTTTGGCAACCCGCAAGAGCCCTTCGATGGTATTGTCCCGTCCCTCCTCGTCAGATTTCCCTTCTCGATTTCCCGAAAAACAGATGAGACCGGGGATGTCATTCGCGGCAGCAACTTCGAGATTTCCCAGAATCTCCTGCTCAATGCGATCATGATTTTCGCGCTTGTTGAGACCATCGGGCAGGGACTGATGCCCCACGATAATTGCCACGCGCATCCCATTTTCGCGCACGAGAGACCAATATTCTGGCGGTGCCATTTCTACGGATTTGTAACCGATTCTTGCTGCCTCGCGGATGACCTGTTCAGGAGAGGCATCGTCGCGTGTGAAACAACCGTAACATATCGATTGATTAATTGAACCCATTCTATTCTCCTTTGGTGTTCCCAATTATAGTCAAGAACAGACTTTACGCTGTTTTGAAACAGACTTCACAGCTAACAACCACCCTCTCATAGATCTACTGCTTTTCCTGTTTCAAAGGATGTGCTCGCTGCCATCATAATCCTGAGCGTCTTCAATGCATCACTGTAAGGTGACAGGATCTGCGATGTATCGCCAGTCTTTACGGCATCGATAAATACCCGGTCTCGATCTTGACCACCATCCTCCGGTAGTGATTCCTCCTCGCCTTTCCTGTTAACGGTATTAGATCCGCCTACAGTTACTACCAAACCACGACAGATGACCTCAAGTTGTACACGATTCCAACCCTCCATCGCGCAACATGACGCAATATTAGCGATTGCGCCGCTCTCGAACTCAATGTTGACCATGCTGAGATCATCAACGTCGTATTGCGGTACATCTGTCATGCTTCCACGGGTCGCAACACCGTGCACCGATTTGGCATCCCCAAGCAAAAAACGTGCTAAATCGAAGATATGCGTTGTTTGTTCGACATGCTGCCCACCGGACTGAGCGCGAATTCTCCACCAAAGTGTGCCGGGCAATCCGCCCATCCAGTATCCCAACGCGCCGAGAACCGGTGATTCCTTTTCGAGCAACGACTTCGCATGTTGAGCATTACCGCCATAACGCCAGTGGTATCCAACGCTGGTGATAACGCCGCTCCGCCGGACATCCTCATTGATAATAACTGCCTGCTCCAAGTCTGCAGCGATCGGCTTCTCAATGAACATTGGAATCCCTTGTTCGCATGCGATTCGTTCCTGTTCACCATGTGCAAAGGGGGGAGTGCAGATATAAACGGCACCGAGGTCTTCCTTGTCGTACATCTCGTGGAAGTCTGTGTAGACGTTACCCCCGAATTCCTCCGCAGAGCTCTGCGCACGTTCTTCCGAAACATCGCACATGGCGGTAAATTCTATATCGTCAAAGGTTTGCAGGTTCCTCATGTGAGCCCCTGCCATACCACCTGTTCCAATAAAACCGAGTTTTACTTTCATATTTACTCCTCAAAGACAGGAATCTGTGACAGATAAATTTCCAGTGAATATAAAAAAAGTACAAGGTACGGAAGTCTGTCCATCATTTACAACAGTTTATCAAAAAACACTTCCTGTATCAACCAGAAATTTCCTATTAGATCTAGATTTTGGCTCAATCTATGTTACGATGGCTTGGGGAAATTATTCAAATAGTTCGCAGTAGTTAACCACCGGCGCAAATAGAAAAAACCACGGTGTGAATAAAAAAAGGCAACCACAAGAGGTTGCCTTTTTTGAATTGATATTCGGACGAGAACGGCGGGAAACCAATTCCCTTTAACCCATCAGTTTTCCTAGAGAGGCTCTAGACAGTTCATATAGCGGGTTCCAATAGATACCGAGAAGGAGAGTTGGAATAACAAAAACTAAGAGCAGGACAAGACTACCGGGCGAGAAAGAGAGGGATTCGTCGTCATCAGATGTTTCAAGGAACATCGCTTTGACGATTCGCACATAATAGTAAAGCGCCACAACACTGTTGAGCAAGCCGATGATTGCCAGCCAGTAGAGTTTTTCTTTAATAACAGCGGCAAACAGAATCCATTTCCCGGCGAAACCGGCAAGGGGCGGCAGCCCCGTTAAAGAAAAGAGAAAGATTGCCATTGACACAGCGATGAGCGGTGCGCGGGACACCAGTCCACGGTAGCCGTCAATTGTTTCACTACCCACTTCGTTCGCAATCAGAATGACGACAAAGAACGCACCCAAGTTCATAAACAGATAAATAATGAGGTAAATGAGAATCGCTTGAAGTCCTTCATTTGTCAGCAAAACCCCTCCCATGAGCAGAAAGCCACCGTGCGAAATACTTGAGTAGGCGAGGAGACGCTTGACATTTTGCTGCGGGAGTGCGGCAAGATTGCCGACGGTCATGGTTAAGGCGGAGACAATAGCCAGCATCAGGGACCAATCAATAGAAGCATCTGCTGATTTGAGACCTGAATAGAAAAGGCGAATGAATAGGGCAAAACCAGCTGATTTGGATGCAACAGATAGAAATGCTGTGATTGGGATTGGGGCCCCTTCGTAGACATCGGGTGACCACATGTGGAAAGGCACAGAGGCGATTTTGTACCCGACACCTGCAAGGATAAATGTGATTGACAATAGGACAGCCAGCGGATAGACATTACCTTGACTGAACATCTCCCCCAGTCGGCTGCTAATCAACATAATATCGCCTGTACCGGTCATACCAAACAGGAGAGAGATACCAAATAGCATCGTTCCTGATGCTATCGCTCCAAAGGTAATATATTTGAACGCTGCTTCACTCGAGCGTGGGCTATGCGTCAGGAATCCGGCGAGGATGTAGGAGGTCAAGCTAACCGTTTCGAGCGAGAGGTAGATCATCAGGAGATGGGTTGATGATGCCATCAGATACATGCCCAGCGTTACTGCAAGCAGAAGCGCATAGTATTCGCCCTTTGTCTCCGGATCTAGTTCAGTAGAACGAATCGAAAATAGAACTGTTGCAGCGGTAGCAACCGAGATGATGACTTTGAAGAACATTGCGAAACTATCGAGTCGGATCATCCCAAGGAACAGGGAACGGTCCTCGGATCCAATCGCAATTGCTGTGATTACTGCGATTACAAGTCCGACAAGCGACAGATAGGCAGCACCGTCGCCATCTCTCTTTTTCGATGCTAGATCATACAAGATGACGATCACCGCAAAGACGACTAAAACGATCTCTGGTATAAAGTAAGGAATACTTGCAATGTTTGGCAATGAACTCTCCCTTTATTGTACAAGCGGCAATATGCTCACAGCTTCTCTGAACATATCAATGGCAATTGAGGGCCAGATGCCCAGTACAATCGTAAGGATTCCCAACGGGACCAATGTTGCGATCTCGCGCCCGTTGATCTCGGTGATACTTTCGTATTTCGGATTCAACTCTCCTAGGAAGACACGCTGCAACGTCCAGAGGAAGTAAGCCGCTCCAACAACAATACCGGCGGTTGAAAGGATTGTAAGCACTTTGAATTTACTGTATGCACCTAGCAAGGACAGTGCTTCTCCGACGAAGCCACTGAGCCCCGGCAATCCCAAGGACGCCATAAACGCCAGTGTCGTTATGCCTGTGTATATCGGCATTTTGCTACCGAGTCCGCCAAAACCGTTGATTTCGCGATGGTGCGCCCGATCATAGACAACACCGACCAAGAGAAATAGCATCGCACTAATCACGCCGTGGTTGAACATCTGAAGGATAGCACCGGTTAATCCGCTCTCATTCCGGGCTGCAAGGCCGATCAGGACAAATCCCATATGACCAATACTGGAATAAGCAACCAGTTTCTTGAAATCGGTCTGTGCCAACGCACAAAGTGAACCGTAAACGATATTGATAAAGCCTAGGATTGCCAACGAATTACCCCAAGCACCTTTCCCGTTGCAGAAAAAGTCCATCCCTAGAGGCAGCATCGCAAAGTTCACACGAACCAATCCATAAGTTCCCATTTTCAAAAGAATGCCCGCAAGAATAACACTAATCGCAGTCGGTGCTTCTACGTGAGCATCTGGTAGCCAAGTGTGGAAGGGAAAGATAGGCACTTTAACCGCAAAGCCGATGAAGAAACCGAGAAACGCCCATATCTGGAATGTGGAATCTGCGAGCGCGTGGCCCGGGGTCTTCGCAAGTTCAATCAGCGTTGGAATATCGAAAGTGCCTCCCTTGAGATAAACGGCAATCATGGCGATAAGCATCAGCACACTACCGAACAGGGTATACAGGAAAAACTTAATCGCCGCATATTCACGTCTCGGTCCACCCCATATCCCGATTAGGAAGTACATGGGGAGCAGTGTGAGCTCAAAGAAGACATAGAATAGGAACATATCCAGAGCGCAGAAGAAACCGATCATACCTGTTTCCAAGAGCAGAAACAGCGCGAGGTACGCTTTGATTCCTTTGTCGATTTTCCACGATGCGAGAACGCATATCGGACCCAGTAGTGCTGTCAAAAGCACCAGTGTAACGCTTAATCCATCGATCCCGACGTGGTAGCGGATATTGAATGCCTCAATCCACATCATGTCTTCTTCATACTGATGTCCCGACGCAGATCGATCATAATCTACAAAAAGAAAGACTGCAATCAGCAGCGGGATCAGCGTGACAATAAAGGTCACACGCTTGGCGAGTTCCTCCTGTTCTCGCCGAATAGCAAACAGAACTACAAGCATCCCTAGCAAGGGGATAAAAATCATCAACGATAGCATCCAGTGAAATCCTCCCAAAAAGTTGATTCAAGATTTATTTAGTCAACACCCATGTTCCTAAACTGATAAACGCATCGGCTCGACTGCTTCTTTTCAATTCTACCACCCCTAGCTCTTGCTCCAATGCGCAGTTAAAGCCCGTATATCTTAACCAATAAGGTAGCCTAGAATAAAGCACGGAAAATCAAAATTAACAGCACAACGCCGCCCAAAACTGCTAGCAGATAATTTTGAATCATGCCTGTCTGAACCCGTCTGATCCTGCCACCGATCGACCAAGTAACTCGGGCGACCAAATTGACCAGTCCATCAACAAAGGTATTATCGAACCACCCTGCGACTCGCGAGCATCCTGCCTCTACAGCGACACCGACCCCGTTGACAATTCCATCAATGAAACGCAAATCAAAGAGTCCAAGGATTTTTGAACCGGCGACGGTGAGCGCGACGAGCACACCATCATAAAATTCATCAAAATAGTATTTATTCCAGAGCAGCGTGTAAATTGGGCGTAGTCTCGCTGCGACCGCTTCGGCGGAAAACTTCTTCCAGTAATAGAAAAGCGCAGATAACCCGATACCGATAATGACGATAACAAATGATAGCGGCACTACGATGTTATGCGCTTTATCGTGATCTGGGTCATGATGCCCTGCTGCATCGTCATGGTGTGCATCTTCTGCGGCGTGTGCATCAGATAGTCCCAATTGTGCGTGTAGGGTGCCTTGATTTGAATGTTGCATCGCATGTTTTGGAGCATGAATGTGGGGTTGCTCTGGCTGTTTCACATATTTTGCAAACGACCATTTGTTAACTATTGGAAAACTGAGCACAGCTAAGATAATCAGTGGGATCGCCATCTTCAAGGGTGATTCGTGTGCACCGTCGTGCATTTCTTGATTGCGGGGTTCCCCGGTAAAAGTCATAAAGATGAGGCGGAACATATAAAACGCTGTGATGACAGCTGCGAGCGCTGCCATGCCAAACAGAATATAGTGATGAACTGAATTCCAAGAGATTGCCCGGTAGAGAACCTCCACGAGGACGGCATCTTTGCTCCAGAATCCTGAGAAAATATACGGCACACCAGCGATTGACAACGTTGCGATCAGCATCGTCACAAAGGTGATCGGCATCTTGTGCCTCAGTCCTCCCATGTGACGCATGTCCTGTGCTGGATCAATACCGTGGCTGTCGAATGTCGCGTCGTGATCGTCGTCGTGCACGCGATCATGGTCATGGTCATCGTCGTGCGCATGGTGGGCGGCATGGAAGGCGTGGATGACGCTGCCTGATCCTAGAAAGAGCAACGCTTTGAAAAAGGCATGTGTTGTTAGGTGGAAAAGCCCTGCGATATAACTCCCCGCTCCAATAGCCAACATCATATACCCCAGTTGACTGATAGTCGAATAGGCAAGGACTCGCTTGATGTCGAACCGAACGATCGCAATTGTTGCGGCGACGAGCGCCGTGATGCCACCAACATACGCAATGACCAGTGATGAATCGGCAGTCAGGATTGGGAACATTCGGGCGGTAAGATAAACGCCTGCGGCGACCATCGTTGCCGCATGAATCAACGCGCTAACAGGCGTGGGCCCCTCCATCGCATCTGGTAGCCATGTGTGCAGCGGGATTTGCGCCGATTTGCCAACTGCTCCGCAGAATATCAGCACACCGGCTATCGACAACCAAGTCATGTCACCGGCGGTCAGGTTACTGGCAAGTGCAAAGATACCTTCCTCGCCGTAGAGTGACAACGTCCGAAACTTGGCGAAAAGCATCATCAACCCAATAAACATCCCGACATCGCCAACGCGGGTTGTCATAAATGCCTTTTTACATGCATTCGCAGGTGCGTCCTGTTCAAACCAGAATCCGATGAGTAAATAGGAACACAGGCCTACCAGTTCCCAGCCGATGTAGATACCGAGCAGGTTGTCAGAAACAATCAAGAAAAGCATCGAAAAAGAGAACAACGACAGGAAGGCAAAGAAACGCGGATAGCGGGGATCGCCGTGCATGTATCCGATCGAAAAGATATGCACAAGACTGCTGACAATGGTGACCACGAGAAGCATAACGGAAGTCACGCTGTCAAAAAGGAAGCCCATTGAAAAATTGACTGTGCCCAGCGGAAGCCATGTGAGCGAGTGTATCTCTGCACCATCGTGCGAAAACTTATCGGGATTGTTGATGACGTTTGTAAATAGGAGGACAGAGCAGATAAATGCTACAATCATTGCTGCGGTTGAGACTAGATCTTGGCGGCGGTAATTGCGTCCGGTCAGTGATAAGAGACCGAAAAACGCAAACGCTGCAAGGGGGGCAAGCAAAATGATGCTAATAAGAGGTACAATAGGCATATAAAAAATCTCCTAATGGAGTTACTTACTCTATTTCTGAAATAATATGATTGGGATCACGGGGGCGTAATCTTTCTGTGGTACAATCTACAAGGAGGTCAAGATCTTCGAGGACAATTGCTCCGATGAGTGCCGAATCTCGATCAGGCTCAACACTTGCGCGAAAAGTTGCTTCACGTCCCAAAAGTTCTACCAGAACATCAGTTACTAGTTTCCGTGTGGCTATGCGTCCATCAGCATAACGAACCTGTATTTCATCAACTTCGCGCACACCTAGCTCCATTGCCACATGTTCGGGGATTACCAGTCGTACTGCTCCTGTATCCACTACACCCCGAATTTCGGTCTGACGCACCTGATCGGGCGAGAGAAGACCGCGCTGCACAAGCGCAGCATCAATACTATTTGCTAACTTGAGTTCCACGGCAAAACGCCCCATTTTGTTATCTCCTGACAACTAGTAGTTTGCAACTGTCGGTGCGTCCATCCGCCAGAGATCGAGCGTGAAACGTGATGCGTGAAAACCGTTTGTTCATGGAGCCATTAGGTTTAGTGTTGGGTTTCACTTGATTTGTGAAATTTCCAGCAGAATCGAACTCCGAAATTCAGTTGCAATGGTTGGTATTTTTCATTGGTTCCGTTCAACCCAACCTACGTACCTACGTTTAACATGGCTTAGAGAAGACCATGAATCCGCCAGACAAGTATTCTTTCGCTAGCTGCGGTTTAGGCGCGGTTATAGACCAAGCAATTCCTACAGGCCGCTCATCTCTAAATCGCCTTATCATTTCCTTTACGGAACCTTGATCAAGTACTTGCTTCTGCCAGCAATCAACGAAAAGGATACCTAGTCGATAATCAGCAAGATCAGGTGACAGCTTTGATGCTTCCTTTTGAGCCTCCTTCAGACGATCCACTAAGTTACCATAACCAATCCAAGCAATTTTCGCCTCTCCTGCAATCTTTATATCCCCTGTATCCAGCAAGATGTCGAAAGGACTATGGTTTTTGTATCCCTGTTTCTTGGTTGGCAACTCAGTGATAGCAGGAATATCCACCAACCAACTCGCTGCACAAAGCATACTTACGTAACTTCCCTCATTGAATCCAACGTCATCTTCTTGGGGGAAGGCTCCTGCTATTTTCTCACATAAATCTACCCAAGACTCCATAACGGGGGCAATAGACCGGAATTCTTGTGTGGTCTCTAATCCTTTGTATATCATTGAAAATCTCTGCTTTACGACTTCGACGTAAGAGTAACGTCGAAAGCCGGTAGTACTATTCACTCAAGAAAACAATAATGATAGGATTTACGCCGTTTATGACGCGCAATAAATTGCGCTACTACAAACCGAAGTACGTAATCCTAAACGGTTTATCCTTTCAAGGTGTCGGTTTCGTCGGGACTGATGGTGCTGAACTCTCTATAGATTGCTAAAATGATAGCTAGAAAGACCGCGGCTTCGGCAGCAGCAAGTACAATTCCGAAAAGTGCGATAATCTGACCGCTAATGTCGTCAGGCGGCGTCACATAGCGGGAAAAGGCAGCAAAGTTGAGGTTACAGGAATTGAGAATCAATTCAATTCCCATCAGGATGCTGATAGCATTCCGGCGTGTCAAAACACAAAAGATTCCCAGACAGAACAGTATAATACTGATAACAAGGTAGCTCTGCAAACTCATTCGTCCCTGACCTCCTTGCGAGAAATAAGCGCTGCCCCAATCAATGCAACTAGTAACAGAATCGACGCAATCTCAAATGGCAGTAAGAACTCTTCCTTCATAATCATCTCACCAATCTTCCGAGTTGTCGGTTCCTGCGATGCGCCTACATCCACATTTTCCCATTGCGGTGTGTTTGTAATGACGGTCAGAAGCAAGCCGAAGAGGATTAGCGACACAATGCCTCCCCAGAAGAGCTGCCCACGTTCGAGTTTTAGCTTCAGGTCTAAGCTGCCACTTGTCATCATAACTCCAAATAGTATTAGGACCAGTATACCACCGACATAGACTATCACTTGGGTAGCCGCAAGGAAATCCGCTTGTAAGAATACATAAAGCCCTGCAACACTAAAAAGGGTAACCATCAGTGCAAAGGCAGCGTAGACGATATTTTTTATCGTCACGACAATCACTGCCGATCCAATGGTCAGCAGGGCAAAAAGGTAGAATACTAATTGTTGAGGATTAAATTCCATGATTTTATCGTCGCGATTCGGAGGGCACGCCCCCTACCGTCAGAGTATGATGTTACTAGTCTGCGGCTTCCGCCTCCGTGGATTCATCATCTGGTTGATCGTACATTTCTGGTTTCGCAAATTCATAAATCAGGTCTGTCCGATCGAAGGTTGAGTACTCAATTCCATCGCTAAGATTATCGTACATAATCAGGCACTCTGTCGGACAAACTTCAGTGCAAAGACCACAGTACATACACAGCGACATATCAATGTCAAACTGGTCGAGGTAGAAAATCACCGGCTTGCGCTCAACGATATTAGCGATTTCGTCGCTCGAAACATTAACGGTTCCTTCGTCGCGTGTCGCAATTGAAACAGTTGTGTTAGGTGCTGGTTTCTCTTCTCCCTCAATATTGCCGACGATTTCTGTCCTATCTTTGAGATGGACCACGTTCATACTATCCCAAAGTCTCTCACCTTTGGGCAGCTTTTGGGTGGTAATAGTAATGCAATCGACAGGACAGATCATTTCGCACTTTTTACAGCCGATACAGTCCTCAATACGGTTATCTAGCTTACCTCGATATCCTTTGGGGATTTCACGAATATTTTTCTTCTGCTCAAAGGAGCGGTCATACGGATATTGGTGGGTGACGGAGGGTTGTAAAAACTGTTTGAAGGTGATACGCATCCCGACAAGGGCTGTATACACCCCCAAATAGATATTCGACAGATAGTGACGCATGATGAAACCTCCTTGAGAGGTAAATTTATGTTCTTTTAGCTTTTTTAGGTTGTCGCAGAAATTCGCCTCTCCGCGGAACTAGGCGGTGGTTCAGGTACCTTCGATAAATTTCTACCTAGCACACCGAACGTGAAAATGAGTCCGAGTATAATAACAGCAATACTGATAAGAATGCTTAACATCGAATCTTCTGGGAAAATCAATCCCCAGATTCCAACGCCTAGAATATTGAAGAATGAAATCGGTATAAAATACTTCCAACATAGGTTCATCAGCTGATCGACACGCAGGCGTGGCAGCGTCCAGCGCAACCACATCATAACAAACACCAAGGATAGCGTTTTGATGACAACCCCCGGAAGTCCACCTAGGGTGATCGCTCTCAGGATAGAGCCGAGGATGCCCGCTTGAGGTAACATCTCCATAGGTACAATCCCGTGCCAACCACCGAGGAACAGCGTTGCAGCAATTGCACTGACTGCAAACATATTCGCGTATTCCGCAATAAAGAACAACGCAAAACGCATACCGCTATACTCGGTATGGAATCCAGCGACCAGTTCAGATTCAGCTTCAGGCAGATCAAACGGGGTCCGGTTGACTTCAGCGATCGCTGAGATAAAGAAGACGAAGAACGCAATAAAGGTGAATGGTGTCCGAAAAATTAACCAGTTTGCTATCCCATCTTGTCCTTTAACGATGTCCTGCATATTCAGGCTTTGCACCAACATGACAATCGTGAGAATACCGAGACCAAGCGGAATTTCATAGCTAACGATTTGAGCGGCAGATCGCATTGCTCCAAGCAGCGACCATTTACTATTGGAAGCCCAGCCTGCCATAATCACGCCCATAACAATGACAGACGAAATCGCCATGATATAGAAGATGCCGATATTTAAGTTACTGACCAGAATGGATTGACCGAACGGAATTCCAGCAAATACGGCAAAGGAACACGCAAAGATAATGTACGGAGAAACCACAAAGAGAAATTTATCCCCCTCTCGTGGGATATGGTCTTCCTTAAAGATCAGTTTCACTCCATCGGCTAAGGTTTGGAGGATACCGTGCGGTCCGACTCGCATTGGTCCAACCCTATCTTGGATATGTGCGGAAACCTTTCGTTCTGCTAGAACAAGACCGAGCGGAAGGAGGGGAACAACGACAACGAAAATGACGCAACATGCGAGCATAATCATCAGTTCACCAAGCGGAGCAGGGAGGTGTGTCAAAACTGGCGCATGCTCTTGGACGAACCGTTGTGCCCAACTCCCGGAGGACTGGACGAAAAATTGATGTAAGTTTTCAGTTTCGAGACCGAGTAGCATTCAAACTCCTTATCCGTAAAACATGATTCGTAAAGATAAACTTCGAATCTAGCGATCAACCTCTCCCATAACAATATCAATGCTTCCAATAATTGCGATTATGTCTGCGACCATTAATCCACGACTCAACTCTTGCAACGCACTCAACGCCGTGAAGCAGGGCGATTTGGCTTTAACACGCACCGGCTTCGGTGTTCCATCACTCACGATGTAGAAACCGAGTTCTCCGCGAGGGGCTTCGCTTCGGGAAAAGATTTCTCCTTTTGGGGGACGTACCGCTTTCAACTCCGCCTGAACGGGCCCGTCGGGAAGACCGGACTCAAGGATCTGTCGGATAATCCGGACAGACTCCTTCATCTCATCCATTCTGACTTTATAGCGATTCCAGCAGTCGCCGGCGACCACGCCAAGCTCCGGAATGTCTCTGCCAACGGGAACGTCAAAGTCAAATCGGTCATAAATGGAGTACGGTTCATCTTTGCGCAGATCCCATTGTAACCCTGCCCCACGGAGGTTAGGTCCCGTAATACCATAGTTAATCGCCATGTCTGCATCCATCACAGCGACATCTGCGGTACGCTCGATAAAGATGCGGTTGGCGGTGAGTAGCGAGTTGTACACATCAATCTGTGGCTCGAAATAGTCTATAAATTCCCTAACCTCGTCAATAAATCCGGGCGGCGTATCTCTCGAAACTCCGCCGACACGGATGTAATTGTACGTCAATCGTGCACCGCAGATCTTTTCAAACAGCAGAAGGATTTTCTCACGGTCTCTAAAGGCGTAAAGGAACGGGGTGAAGGCACCGATATCCATGCCGTAGGTGCCGAATGACAGCAGATGGCTCCCGATTCGATTCAGTTCACCGATGAGGATACGCAGGTATTCCCCGCGTTCGGGAACGCCGGGGAATTTCCCTTCCTCCTTCGCCATTAACTCCTCGACCGCCAGACAGAATCCCCAATTCATATTCATCGCTGCGATATAATCCATCCGGTCCGTAAACGGGATAATCTGCTGATAGTTCAGATTCTCGGAATGTTTTTCAAAGCAGCGGTGTAGGTATCCAAGGTGTGGGATCGCATCTCGGACGATTTCTCCATCAAGTTTCAACTCAAGCCTTAACACGCCATGGGTGCTTGGATGCTGCGGTCCCATGCTAACAATCATCTCATCTGTAAATGGCTTCAGTTCAATAAATTTGCTGTCCTGTTCTGGTGCTGCCATGATATTATTTCCACCTACCAAATGGTTGTCAGAAATGCAGATTTACCAATTACACTATCTCGGCTTATCAAACCCAATCCTAATAATACAGCGGTAGCTGCGATGATTCTGTCGTGCAATTCTGGAATGTCGGTTATCTCTTTAGCTTTTAGAATGACTTCAGTCGTAATGGGGTATATCTGGTAGTTTGTACTATTTTGGGTCAATTGAGTAACATCAGGTAATGTCGTTGAGATACGATTTTTCTCTGAAAGACATAGAATTTCCATCAAAACCATTGCGGGTATGAAAACGACACAATCACTCGTATCAGCGTCCTCAAATATTTCGCTAGCGTTCTTTCCCAGTTTTTCTGATTTAGCAAGATGCCGAATAAGGCCCATCGTATCAGTCACATAACGTTTCATCGTGTTGTTTTCGTATCAAGATGATGCCATATTTCTTTCCGCGCTTCTTGAATTTCTTCATCAGTCGGTTCAAACCCTTCCCATAGACCGCCCAGTTTGACTATATTTTTCGCTGCACAAGGTTGGTATTCACCCTTTAAGGAGGTCACAAAATCGACAACTACGGCTAGTTTTTCTTCTGGCAATTCTTTGATCGTATTAATAATCTGTTGTTGGTACTGTTCTGATGCTGCCATGATGGATTTCCTTTATCGTTTTCCGTGTTAATACGGCACTCGCATGCCTCGATAGAACTCAGGCTCCGTATAATCCTTGCGCATCGGGTAGCCTTCCCAATCGTCTGGAAGCAGGATTCGTCGCAAATCACTATGGCCATCAAAGATAATTCCGAACAGATCATACGCTTCCCGCTCATGCCAGTTGGCGGTTCTCCAGATATGTTCAACGGTGGGAACGTGGGGTTCTTCTTCTTTGGGGAGAACAACTTTCAGGACAAGTTTGTGACGGTGGGGCATTGAGTAGAGATGATATACGACGTAATAGTTTTCATCTTTTGCACCGAGATCCACTCCGCTCAAACACATCAAAAAATCGAAAGCCAACCCTTCATCTTCGGCGAGGTATTGTGCAATTTCGGCAACCGACTCAGTGGCAATGACAACAAAGGGATCCGCAATGTCTTCTTCAAACGAGACGGTTGATTCTCCAAATTGATCTTTTAGGTTTTCGTAAATTTCTTGTGGTGTCACGGAAAAGTATCAACGCTTGGGAAGAGTTGCTAATAGCGTTGTAATTCCCCCTTCTTAAAATTTGAACTTTATTTGCCTAATTTTAACCTGCGGCTTCTTCCTGATCTGCGTGTTCTTCCTGTTCGGCTCTAGCTTCAGCCATCGCTTCCTCATTATTTTCCAAGTCAGTCTTAGTAAAGAGTTTCTTCAGGAAAGGCACGCTTGTTCGTTTTGCAACTGTCTGCGTTTTAATTTTTTCCTGCAGCTTCATCAAGCCTTCAAGCACTGCCTCTGGACGCGGTGGGCAACCGGGAACATAAACATCTACGGGAATAATTCGGTCTACGCCTTTCAGGACGTGATAGCCGTGCTGCCAATAGGGACCACCGCTTGTGGCGCAGCTTCCCATGGAGATCACATATTTCGGTTCGGGCATCTGTTCATAAAGACGTTTGATTCGAGTCGCCATTTTCAGAGTTACCGTGCCTGAAACAATAATCAGATCGGATTGACGAGGTGTCGCACGCGGGACTCCTGCCCCGAAGCGATCTAGATCATAATTTGATGCGGCGGTTGCCATAAATTCAATGGCGCAGCAAGCAAGCCCGAAGGTCATGGGCCACAATGAGGATGCCCGCGCCCAGTTAGCAACAGCATCGATAGAGGTAACGATGATATTCTTGTCCAGCTTCTCCTCGATTATCATTGTTCAATTTCCTCCGTTACAGACTGAATAGAGCGGATCCATTGGAGGTCTCCTTTCACCCAAACATAAGCAAGACCCACCAACAGCATGAAGATGAAAATCAGCATTTCGACAAACGCGAGCAGCCCGATCTCACGGAAAACGACGCCCCACGGAAATAGAAATACAATCTCAACATCAAAGATCAGAAAAATTAGCGCAATGACATAAAAGCGGGCATTGAACTTAATCCGAGTGTCACCAACGGGATCCTCACCGCACTCATAGGGCATATATTTTTCATCGGTGTACAGTCGGGTTTGGAGCAGGCGAGAAACGACAAGGTTAAGTGTTACAAATACACACCCGACAACTAAAAAGAGGAGCACATTCGCAAAATTAAAGAGCATTTCTTCCACGCGGCAAATGTTATTATCGTGTAGCTGCGTATATCAGCATCCGAAAATTTGCCTTGTCCTTTCAGGGGAGTTTGTGAAATTTCTCACAAACTTGGGGCTAAAAAGAATTGTGTCCAACATTGCAATCAGCGCAGTCGCAATCAATAACTGTATTCCGAACATAATTATATATCAAATCCAGATTATTTGCAACAAAAAACCTGACAGGCAGCAGGCTGTGATGCCGGTAACCTGTTTCCTTTTTATCCCCCACCAACACTGGGATTGGACAACATCTGCGAATCAACTGGTGGCTTCTAAATTTGAAATAGTCACGGAATTCCGTAACCTTATTGAGTCAGTTCATGTCCATCTCCCTTTGATTATATGAACGCAACGTTAAACGTTCACTGACAGGACTTACGCAAATTTAGCACATGGAAGGTAGATTTTTGATTTTTAATCCCCTAAATCCCGCTAATCAGGTGGAAGCGAGAAAGCGGGTATGTGGGGGAGCGGGGGTGTGAGGAAGTGCGCAAAAACTCGTCCTCCCACCTTCTCACCACCTCTGGTTCTCAGGGGGACTTATGAATACGCTGCGTACGTTCTAACTAAGGAAATCGGTTCTGACAACCAAGGTGACTGTTGTGGCATGTTTTTTATGCCTAAGGATTTTCTAACGAAAGAATAGATTTCTTTTCAAAGATAGGTTATAATAGCAACTTCTGAAGTCTTGACATACTCCCGCCCTAAAGGGCAAGGATTCTTTTGTTGGTCTAGCCAACATTCTCTGCTCAGGCAGAGCAACATCGGGTTTCTAATCGAATCCCGACGGGCGGTGCCATGTCCGCCTCTACAGGGGCACCAAAGTGTCCCTGATACTTTTTACGGATGTTGATTGCGCCAACACCGTCTTGATGATATTCAAAACCGCACTTGCATTTGTAGTTTCGATTAGATGGCTTGTGTCGTTTTCCACATGATGGACAAGTTTGTGAAGTGTGTTTTTCACTAACCTGCTTGACTTTGATTCCAACAACTTTGCATTTATCAGCAATCATATCCGATAGTTTTGCAAACGGCCATTGATGCAATTTCTGATTTGCTTTGCACCCATAGTCAATAGCATCCCGAATACCAGTGAGATCACCCAAAACAACCACACCGATGTGATTTCTTTGGCAAAGTGCAACAAAAGTATCTGTATGCTTGTGAAGGGCATCCTTGATTTGATTATCAATCCGATTGATACGTTTCCATTTTCGTTTGACCAAGCGCCACCATTGTTTAGAACCCCGTTTGCATCTATCAATCTTTGCGTTGAAGCCTGCAATCACCTTGTTTCGCAGTCGATATAGCGATCGGATATATCGTCCATTGAAGATGTGAGTGTGCAGACCATCATGGCATACAATTGGGTGAATCTCACCCAAGTCAACACCCATAATGCCGTTCCCCGCTTCCAGATTCTCTATGGTGAGATTGCAGGTGAAATGGAGCTCCCATTGGCCATGTTTATAGCACAAGTCAATCGTTGCAATCGCATCGGCTTTTGACATATCAAAACCACTGGGAAGGGGAATAGTTAAAGCCTCCCTTCCTTTACCCATAGAGAGAACAACCTGTTTGCCAAAAGGGGAGTTGTCATGAAAACGAATTGCTGATTTTAGCCACCGAGTTGTCATGAATGACTTTTGTTTGGTTGGAGGCTTGGGGGTTTGGATACCACCTCTTTGTTTGAGTGTCCAGAACGATTTCCAAGACTTGAAATATCGCTTTCTCACGTCTTGAATGCTCTGTGAATGAAGCGGTTGAGACTTTGACAACTGCTTGTCCATCCAACCCTCACAATCGCTACCAATCCAAAAGTCATCATGGGCGTGGGGATAGCCCCGTTGCCATTGATACCAGTCCATCAATTTTAGGCACTCATTCCAAACATCAGCACTTGCAGCGTTGATTTTAGAGTGGATAGGTTGTGTCTCAATTTTTAGGACATGTGTCCTAACCAATTTCAACATCAAACTCCTTTCTGATCTGCAACATATTGTTTGAGTGTTTCTAAGGTTACGCCACCAGTGGAAGCAATGAATTTGGAACTTGTCCGCAGTTGGGAAAGTCGTTTTTTAAGCGAAGGAAAATCTTCACGATGGGACTTGAAAACAAAGCCTTTGATGCGGCCAACAACTGCTCCTACTGCTTCTGTAGGTGGAATACTTGCCAACAGATGCACATGATCTGGCAGATATTCAACAGCCCTGACTGTATACCCATATTGCTCTTGGGCTGCACACACTAGATATTTGATGCGTGCTTGCATCTCAGGAGATAGAACAGATCGTTGATATTTAGTGTACCAAATGATGTCATACTCACAAGCATATGCACCATGACGATCTGATTGATACATCAGGTCGAGTGTTTCAACTTGCATCAAATACCTCCATTTATGCATTAGATTAGAGGTGTTTTAACACATTCTTGTTGATATGTCCAGTTTCATTTTGCTGAGAAGGGTTAGCCAATTTGTATCCCTGCCATAAATGACGGGGCTTTAGATCGGAAAATTCTGATAAATTAAAAAGGTAAGCATTGTAAGCTGCCACTAACTTGCATTAACACTAAGGAGAACACACTTATGCAAGGTGGAGATATTCTTATGGAGTGTTTGAAGGCGCAGGGAGTACGTTGCGTTTTCGGTATGCCTGGAACACAGAACATACAGATTTACGATTCACTGCTTCGTCGTGGAGGCGGTGTTATTGACCACTATCTCGTCCGTCACGAATATGCTTCGACGCAGATGGCGGATGGTTATGCGCGTTCTACCGGGGAGGTCGGTGTTGCGTTGACTGTCCCAGGTCCCGGTGCAAGCAACGCATCGACAGGGATTGTGGAGGCATTCACAGACTGCGTGCCGGTGCTGTTGATTACTGGTCAAAGCGACTCGGAATTTTATGCCAGAGATCCGAGCAAGATGTTTCACGGCTTGGATCAGATGAGTTTCTTTGAATCTGTCACGAAGTATTGTGCAATCGCACAAACGATAGACGAGATCCCCAAGGTTGTTGAGAATGCGTTCCGCGCTATGCGATCAGGACGTCCTGGACCTGTCGTGCTAGAATTTCCGATGGATGTGGTTACCGGTGAGGGGGAAGTTGCCATCCCACCCCGCGTTGAACGACAACCCGCCGCCCCACCCAATCCTGCTGATCTAAAATCCGCAGTAGAAGCCCTAAGAAACGCAGAGAGACCAGTCCTGTTTGCGGGATCAGCAGTAATTCATTCCGATGCACGTGAGGAATTGCAGCAACTCGCCGAGAAACTCAATGCCCCAGTTGTTGTGGCGCGATGTGCAAAGGGGGCTTTGCCTGAAGATCACCCACTCGCTTTGCAGATTGTCTACGGCTATCCGGGTTATCAAGCGATGGGGATTGCGGATTGTACAGTTGCCATTGGTCCCCGTTTCACATCAATTGACACACGAACTTGGAGTCTCCAACCGCCACGTCCACTAATTCAACTTGATGAGGACGCGAAGGAAATTGGGCGAGAATATCCGTGCGACGTTGGTGTTGTCGGCGATCTTAAATTGACGTTGCAAGCACTAATCGAAGAGGTTGATGGAAGCAGAGACTCATGGACGCAGCCGCTGGCACGGATTCGCGAGAGATTTTCTGCTCAACCGCCCTTGCCCCTGTTGCCGGAGATTCGAGAAGTGCTTCCAGACGATGGAATCCTCTCCGTCGATGTTCACGGCATCGGCTACGCTTCGTTCGCTGAATACCCGGTATTGGATCCAAAAACTTTCCTCTATCCAAACATCGGTGTCGCGCTCGGCTACGCGTTCCCTGCAGCACTCGGCGCAAAGGTTGCAAATCCGGACAAGCCAGTTGTATGCTTCAGCGGAGATGGCGGATTCATGATGGGCTCCCCTGAGTTAGCCACTGCAATGATGTACGGTATCAATGTCGTAACAATCGTTGTAAACGACGGTGCATTGAGCGCGATAAAGGGGTCTCAGCAGAAGGGCTGCAATGGGCGCACGATTGATACAGACTTGAGCAACCCGGATTTCATTCAGTTTGCCAAATCCTTCGGTGCTTACGCCGTGCGGGTTGATGAGATAGGAGACTTCAAGGGTGTGCTACAAGACGCACTCGCCGCAGACACACCCGCTCTCATCGAGGTGTCAATGGAGGGGCGGCAGGAAGAGATTATCGGTATGATTGGCTGGCTGCAGACGGATCCACTGCGAAGAGGTTGAAAGTCATATTACGTTAAGATAATGGTGTCACAGAAGCCGGGTTTTTCTCGAAAACTCGGCTTCTTTTTATGTGAGTCGGAAGCGTCCAATGTAAGACACCTAGGACAGACATTTTCGGCTCACGTGGTACATAGTATGCACCACTTTTACCTTTATGAGGTCTTAATTGATCATGAACATTCGTGCCTTATTGTTTGATTTTGGCGGCACGCTCGATGGAAACGGAGTTCATTGGCGAGACCGAACATACCGGTTCCTCCAGCAGGCGTATCCAGCGATCGACCGTGACACGTTTGATCGGGTAGATCGTGCCGCTGTGGATAGACTTATTAATAGCGGAAACGGCCCTCAGCTTTCACTGCGTGAAACGATGGATGTCATAGCGACCGGCATCTACGAATCACTCGGTTTAGATCCTGACGTTAAGGACCGGTATGTAGACTTTTTCTGCGAGGGAGCGAAGGAATGTCTTGACCGTAACCGACAGTGGCTCGCAACACTCAGAGATCGATACCGGCTCGGCGTTATCAGCAACAATTTTGGAAACACGCGAGGCTGGTGTGATGAATACAACCTCTCGCCTCTACTTGATATCGTGGTAGACTCAACTGTTGTCGGTGTGTCGAAGCCGGAGACGGGCATATTCCATGCAGCATTGACAGGAATAAGTACCATCCCTGAAGCAGCAATCTATGTAGGAGACACATATTCGGACGATGTGGTTGGTGCAAAAGGCGTGGGGATGTGGGCTGCTTGGCTAGTTGGTGAGGAAGACAAGGAGTGTCCTGACGCGTCAATCGTCGATGTTCAACTTACAACCCTTCAGGAACTTAATGGCTTTTTGGAGTTCGAAAATTGAACAGGAGTTACGCAGTTGAATGCTCAAAATCCCTGTAGTTCGGCGATTTATCGCCGTTGGACACCGTTACCAACCCTGGTCTCGGAACGGATGCCCGATGAATCGAGCAACTACAACAGAGGTCTCATCAAGGGGTTCGTAGGGAACAACGATCATTGTTCCCTACTGAAGCGCGTAACTCCTATTTTTGTTAACATTGTTTTGACGTACTCCCACACCCTGAAGGGTGGGATTCTTACACATTATGTTAGCCGAGTTCACAGGTAAGGAATCTCACCTTACCGGGCCCACGCCATGGGGGCAACTACAGGGTAGAGTGCGAGGTGGGGAATATCCCCACCAAGCCACCCTGATACTTTTCTCGGTATATCTACCGAGGCGGCAACGAGTGAACGACGAATCATTCTATGCGTAGGGGCGACACGAATACCCTATAGGTCGTGTCGATCCTTCCGATCGCTTGCTTTCAGTTTTTGAAAGGTGTTGCCATATTCACCAATCCGTTACTTCATGCACTGAAGTGGGATAGAACCCCACAAGGTTGTGGGGGTGCATTTCTATCCCGAATTGGCAATACAAGTATAACATATTTTACTCACAATTTCAACACTTTTTGACGACTAACACCGTTTGACTGACTACATCCCCACCCTAAAGGGATGGGGAATTGTCAGCGTTTTTTGTTAAGAAAGGCTTACAGTCATTGGATCTCTAAACCTCACTCACCCGTCTGCGTCTACCTATGCACAGAGCGAATCCCCAGTAGAAGATTGGGAGAATTAAGGGGTATCAGACAATGCGCAATGCGGTGGGGAAATCATTAGTACAACAGATGCTTGATTCACACATAATCTCGGAAGATGAGCATCAGCAGGTTCTTGAAGAGATTGAAACAACAGGTGTGACCCATACTCAAGCACTCTCAAAGTTTGTGGACTCCAAGTCTCTTGCGCTCGCTAAACAGGCTCTTGAGTACGGAGTATCGTGCACCTTGCTTGAAGGCGTCATTCCGGAGAGTGAAATAACTGAGCGGGTTTCAGCGAGTTTTGCTTACCGGAACAAGGTCTTGCCAATTCGCCTGAGCGAAGGAACACTTACGGTTGCTATGGCGGATGCGCTGGATGTCCGATTAATTGATGAGATGCGGCTGGTTACGGAATGCGAGATTGAACCGGTCCTTGCGGACGAAGGGGACATCGAAGCAGCGATTATTCGTGCCTACGGCAAGACCGCTGCTGCGATTCTCAGCGAAGGCATCAAGGGACCTGTTGGTGCGGTTGCCACGCTTGAACGCGAAACGATCGACGATTTCGGTATCGGCGAGCAGGACTTGAGCCAAGATCCAACGGTTGTCAATGCCGTGGATCAGATTATAATTGACGCTGTCCGCCTTGGTGCCAGTGATATCCATATAGAACCCTTTCCCGGTGAGCTCAAAATCCGTTACCGCATTGACGGTGTTTTAGAAGACCAGCCCAATCCTCCTCCCCATCTCCAATCCGCAATTACCTCCCGCGTCAAAATCATGGCGAACATGAACGTGGCAGAACGACGCCGTCCCTTAGACGGAAAGATAGGCGTGACGGTTCAGAGCGTTGGTAACCGCCAGATTGACCTCCGTGTTTCGACCGTACCTACAGTACACGGGGAAAGCGTTGTGCTGCGAATTCTCGACAAGCAAACCATCTCATTCGGTTTAGAGCAACTCGGCTTGCTAGAGGACAATCTCGATCAATTTTACCGATTGATTCAGAAGCCACACGGCATTATCTTGGCAACGGGCCCAACAGGCAGCGGTAAAACGACAACACTGTATGCCTGTTTGAAGGAAGTCAACACTCCAGAGGTCAAGATTATCACAATAGAAGATCCGGTCGAGTATGAATTAGAAGGAATAAACCAGATTCAGGTGAACTCGGAGATAAATGTGACCTTTGCAGCAGGTTTAAGACATATCCTTCGTCAAGACCCGGATAAAGTGCTAGTCGGTGAGATCCGAGATTACGAAACAGCAGAGATGGGGATCCATACCTCTTTGACCGGGCACTTGGTCTTTAGTTCACTCCACACAAACGACGCAGTAAGTGCGATCACGCGCTTGGTAGACATGGGGGTAGAGCCTTACTTAGTTGCCTCAACGCTAGAGGGCATCATTGCCCAACGGCTTGCGCGTCGGGTTTGTCCACACTGTTATGAGATGTACACACCGGAACCCGAGCGAGTCCAAGACCTGCTCGGTAGCCAAACCGGAATAATCACCTCTGATCTGCTTATCCCGCGTGCGGTCGGTTGCAAAGAGTGTCGTGGTCGTGGCTATAAGGGGCGGATTGGTCTCTTCGAGGTTATCCTAATGAGTGAGGAACTGCGCGAGATGACTATTCAAAGTGCGTCCGCCAGCCAACTGAAACGCGCTGCAATGCGTTTGGGAATGAAAACGTTGCGAGAGGACGGGTGGAGAAAGGTGGTCGCTGGTTACACAACGATCGAGGAAATTGTACGGCTCACACAAGAGGATGAGTTCGACATCGGCGAAGTGATATGAGGTCTGAAGCCTGATGCGTAATGCGTGAAAGGATTACGTCAGGACTTACGCAAATTTAGCGCATAGGGGGTAGATTTTTTTAACCCCCTAAATCCCCCTTATCAGAGGGACTTATGAACCCGCTGCGTAAGTCCTATACGTGCAGGAGAGAGATTCTGATGCCAAGATTCCGTTACGAAGCTTTGACAACCACCGGAACAGTCGTCACCAATACGCAGGAAGCGAGCAGTAAGGCTGAACTTGTGTCTAAACTGAAGGTAATGGGATATTGGCCCACGAGCATCGTTGAAGATAGCGCAGACGCTCAGGATCGAAAAGGGATTCAGATTCCATTCTTGCCGGCTCGAATTAAGCCGGCAGAGGTGGAGTTTTTCACCTATCAGATGGCGACACTAATCAACGCTCATGTTCCGCTGTCTCGCGCTTTGGGGGTGACCCTCGAACAGATTACGAGCGTCGAACTCAAGCGAGTCGTTGAGCAGGTCAAGTATGATGTCGATCACGGCTCGCCGCTTAACGATGCACTTGCACAGCATCCGAAGGTGTTCTCTGAGCTGTATATCAATATGGTGAAAGCAGGTGAAGTCGGGGGTGTTCTCGGCATCGTGTTGGAACGTCTCGCTGAGTTTGCTGAGAGACAACGGCTTCTTAAAACGGAAGTGACCTCTGCACTGTTCTATCCCGCAATTCTGCTTGCCTTGAGTATCGGTGCTGTAGCAGTGTTGATGACTTTTGTTATTCCTAAATTTACGGGTATGTTCGCGGAGTTGGATGTTGCGTTGCCAGGACCGACGCGGTTTCTTATCGGCGTGACCAATTTCTTGAGTGTTTACTGGTGGATAATTTTAGTTGCGATCATTGGCGGTGTCGTGGGGCTCAAGCAGTATATTCACACGGAAAATGGACGGCTGACTTTTGATCGAGTGAAGATAAAACTCCCAATCGTTGGGGTAATCTTCAGCAATTTTGCACTGGTACGGTTTACACGAACGATGGCAACACTGCTTGAGAATGGCGTTATACTGCTGCCGGCACTTCGTGTCGTCAAGGATACCATTGGGAATTTGGTTTACGGGAACGCCGTCGCAACTGCCGAAC
Organism: Candidatus Poribacteria bacterium; assembly: GCA_965208425.1. Taxonomy (GTDB): domain Bacteria; phylum Poribacteria; class WGA-4E; order WGA-4E; family PCPOR2b; genus PCPOR2b. Next base: position 4,232,500 of record OZ242335.1, read on the forward strand.
AGGAAATCGAGCGGGGTTCGACTTTATCACGAGAGCTAGAGAGAAGTGCTGTCTTCCCACCCCTGCTGACCCACATGGTCGCAATTGGTGAGGAATCCGGCGATCCCGAACAGATGTTGACGAAACTATCAGTATATTACGATCTCGAAATCAAGAAAAACCTAGAACGCCTTACTAACTCAATTGGTCCGTTAGTGATTCTTTTAATGGGGTTGCTGATTGGATTTATTGCGGTTGCAATGATACTTCCGATCTTTGAAGCCAGCACAGCACTCGGCGGATAGCCATTATCTTATAGATATCTACACAGGAGTTAGAAAATGTTCAAACGCTTAAAATCAGATGAATCGGGGTTGACGCTTATTGAAATTACGATTGTCATTGTTATTCTTGGTCTGCTGGCGAGCTTTATTGCACCGCGGGTCTTGAATGCACCGGACAAGGCAAAGGTCGCCAAAGCCAAGATGGAAATTAGTGCTTTGGAAACCGCTTTAGGTGGGTATGCGATAGACGTTGGAGACTATCCAACGGTGGAACAGAACCTGCGGGCACTTTGGGAAGTACCCAACCCGGAGCCTGAAAATTGGAGCGGCCCATACATTAATAAGCCGATTTTCACAGATCCGTGGGGTAACAGTTACGTCTATGTCTATCCCGGTACTCGTATAGGTTACGATTACGACCTCTACTCGTTCGGTAAGGACGGCAGGGAAGGAGGGACAGACTTCAGCGCTGACATCACAAACTGGATTCAGGAGATAGATCAGTGAGGTAGCTTTATACATTTAGTCGCCCCTTATTGAGTTGGACACTTGCCTCATTTTTTAAAGGTAAAGACATGCACCCGCCTAGCCAGATTTTGCGCTCAGAAAGAGGGTCGTCCCGATGTGGTGATTCGCCCGTGGGGAACGACGGTCGATGTTCCTCACATGGTGAAGGTGGTTTATATCTGCTCACCTCGAAAGGCTTTACGCTGATAGAGGTCATGATCGTGCTTGCGTTAATCGCAATTCTCTCTTCTATTGCGATGCCCTCCCTACGTGGTTTTGCCGCATCAACACGATTAAAATCTACCGCCCATGCTATCCGAGATATGCTCAATTTTGCGCGTGACATGGCAATTACCGAACGGGCAGCTCACCTCGTTGTGTTTGATTTGACGGCAAATCGCTACTGGCTTGCTTCCAATGAAACCTTTAATCTCGCGGACCCATCCACGCCCTCAGCCGCGAGTCCTCCAAGTTTGCAACCTGCCCAACAACCAACAGCCGGTCAAGGAACAACCGCATTGCAGCGCACGTTCCCACTACGCGCGAATGCGATCCTCGGCATACCACAGAAACCGGGACATAATGTGAGTTTAGCACGCATGATAACAAATCATAACTTTCAGACAATCGAAATAGATACAGGTGTAGATTACGTCTATTTCTCTCCAACAGGATCGTCGGAGGATACCGTTCTATATATTCAAGATCAGCGTGGCAAAGCGATGTCCATAACGGTCGAAAACTCAATGGGGCGGGTGCGTCTCCAAAAAATCAACGCGCAGCAACTTGAGACTCTGGGATTGGGATATGAATCCTCTGAATAACCTCATCTCACTTTTTTGTCGTTCCACAGACGAGAAAAACGGCTTTACGTTAATCGAAATCGTCGTTACGCTCGCTATTTTAACGTTAGCCCTGCCGGCGTTGCTCCGTTCCTTTACAGAGGCAGCAAAAGGACAAGCCCTAGCAGAAAACAGAACAACCGCCTTGTATCTCCTTAAATTTCGGTTGGCTGCGATTGAGGCAGAAGGTTATCCGGATATAGGTGAAGAGGAGGGTGAATTTGGAGAAGATTCACGATTCCGTTGGCATTCAAATGTTCAAGATGTGGAATCGGAGGAGATTGAAGGGCTGCGTTTAGCGACTGTTACCATCACATGGCAAGAACGTGGTAAAGAGCGGTTAATTTCAACGAGTACCTATCTCGCTGATCGTCAGATCCCACAGAGTCAGACACAGGGTGGTCAACAAGGACAAGGGGGCGGCGGATGAGATCTCACATTTCACGGCTTACGCGTCACACCCACGGTTTTACCTTACTTGAATTGCTAGTCGCTGTCAGCATTCTGGTTATTATTGGAGGTGTCTCCTACACAGCTTTCAATGCTGCACTGGACGTTTACCAAAAATCTGAATCGCGGATTGTAATGACCCAAAAATGCCGAATCGCATTAGAGCGGGTTGCCACAGACTTGAGCAACTTGCAAGCCGTACAAGGCGATGAGTCTCTCGTCATTGTGTCGCAGGATAACCCGATTGATGAAGGCACTAGTCGGGATTTAATCAGTTTTGTGACGTTGATTCATACCGATCCCGACCCGTTTCTGGCTGAGTTGAACGCGGCAAACCAAACTGTCGTAGCAGATGAAGAGATTAATCAGGACAAACTCGTAAGCGATGTCCAGCGAGTCGCTTACTATATTGGAGAAGATAGCGCTCGTCAATTTGAAGGCGAGCTAGGAGACAGCATAGAGATGGGAGGAGAGTTGCTGACGACAGCGGGTGAGGCAGATGGTGGATTAGCCCTTTACCGACTTTCAACAACGGCTTTGGATGTGGAGACCGTTATTCAACCGTTGCTTGATTCGCAAAGCCTTCCCACTGAAGATGAAGCGGGCAATCCAATTGATGTAAATATCGTTCCGATTATCGATCAGATTACCTCCTTTGACATGAGATACTACGATGGTGAAGAGTGGTATGAGTCGTGGGACGACACCGAAATGATTCCGACATCTGTTGTCGTTTGGGTAACAGTCGCGGGTAGCAACGGTCAGCAGCGTCAGAATACTAGCAGCAGTACAATAACCCAATCGACAATGGTTTATCTTCCAATGAGCGCGAACTTCAGTGAACAACAGACCGGGGAAGCAGGAGCAGCAGGACCGGGAGGCTGAGGGAATAGAGAAAGGAATAATATGTAATGCCCATCGCGGATAAATCAGATTTTTACCGCAAAAACGCGAAAGGCGCAAAGCCATCCCGAAAATCAGAAAACCAGAAAACCAGAAAACGGGAAGGTCAATTCGCCCGTTTTTTGGTCCGCTGCGAGTGTGGGCTTTCTCTTATTTCGACGCTCTGGCTGCTGACAGTTCTCTCCGTCCTTGCAACCCATTTTTTATATTCAATTCGTTTGGAGCAGCGGGCGCAGGCAAATTTCGCAGATCGAGTAAAGCTCCACTACGCAGCGAAGGCTGGATTTGAAAGAGCGGTTGTGATACTGCGTGGGGATGAGACCCCTTACGACTCACTCGGTGAAAATTGGGCAGAGGGACTAGAGGAGCAGATTGGAGGAGACATCCAATCCAGAAATGCTCTCACCTACCGTGTTAAAATCAGCGATGAAGGTGCCAAGATCAACATCAACACCGCAGGTAGAAGTATAATCGAGGGGTTGTTGACCTTCATGGGCTATCAAGCAGTTGAAGCGACAGAGCTACCCCTTGCTGAAGCAATCGAACAGGGGAGACCTTACCGCACCGTCCGGGACCTAGCGCGTGTTCCAGGTATGACACCAGGGCTGCTGTATGGTCAGCAGGTTGCTGGCGATCCTAATGCAGTGGGAGGCGTAAGTAGTGACATAGGAACAGACGCGACAGGGACGCAGCAAAACGTACCCGGATTGGTCAATCTGGTAACAGTCTATTCGATTGACAAAAATACCGACGCAAGTGGTAATGCGCGTGTCAACATTAACAACGCGGACGGACAACAAGTGACGCAGATTCAAGGGAACAACAATCAGCCCGTTTTCTCGCCAGGGGAGAAGGACGCATTGGTCCAACAGCGTGAGTTCGATAGTATCGGCGATCTGATTGATGCAACAGCGGTCACGGAGCAGGTTTTTAACAACATTCGTGAACAGATTAGTGTGGAAAGCGATGAAGAAGACGAGGATACGGTTAACATCAACACCGCTGATGCCGGGCGGTTGCAAACGTTAGACGATATTGATGATGGCATCGCCAATCGGATTATCGATCATCGTAACAGTCAAGGTAACTTCCAAAATGTCGATCAGCTCAAAGAGGTAAAACTGATAACAGAACAGGAATTTAGTAGTATTGTGGATCAGATTACGACAACGGATGACGCAATAATCAGCGGGGTCATCAACATCAACACGGCACCGCAAGAGATATTGCAACTCTTGCCGGGCATGGACGTGGACAAAGCACAGGCAATTATTACCCGTCGCGAATCACAACCTGAAGACAGCCAAAAAGCGGCAGCATTGGAAGAGGCTGGAATAGAGGGGAATCCCTTTGAAAACATTAGTCAACTCCTTGAAGTAGAGGGGATTGATATGGGCACTTTCCGTCAGATTGCAGAGTTGGTTACTTATCGCTCGTACGGTTTTCTCATTGAGACTGAAGGAGTGGACACCCTCGGCAAAACGGTTGCCTCTTGCGTTGGTGCCCTTGATCGTACCGGGGAACAGATTGTGACGAAGTATTGGAGGCAGAACTAGGGCGGAGACCGTTATGGAAAAAGCTTCACGAAACCGAACAATAACGCTATCAGATCAGGAAAGAGCAGAGTATCAGCGGCATTTATTAAAAATTACCAGTCCTGTTTCAGCAAATGCCCTCCTGAACAAAGTCATCAACCAAGATCTTCACCATATTTTCGATCGGATTCCCTCACGTTTTATCGATCTCCTTTTCCTCGATCCGCCGTATAATTTGACCAAGGATTTTAACACCTATTCTTTTAAGCAGCAGTCAGTTGAGGGTTATATGGAATGGATGGAGTCTTGGCTACCCAAAATGATCCGGTTGTTAAAGCCGGGTGCGTCGGTTTATATCTGTGGAGATTGGCGATCTTCTACTGCAATTCAACTCGTCTGCGATAAGTATCTGATTGTCAGAAACAGAATCACTTTTGAGAGGGAAAAAGGACGCGGGGCAAAAAAGAATTGGAAGAATAACTCTGAGGATATTTGGTTTTGTACAGTTTCAGACGATTACTATTTTGATGCAGATGTTGTAAAACTGAAGCGACAAACGATTGCGCCTTATCGGGAAGATGGAAAGCCAAAAGATTGGACAGAAGAGGCAAATGGCAACTTTCGACTCACTGCACCATCAAACATCTGGACAGATCTCACAATTCCTTTCTGGTCAATGCCAGAAAACACGCCCCATCCAACCCAAAAACCTGAAAAGCTGTTAGCAAAACTGATTCTTGCAAGTTCAAGAAAAGGAGACATCGTTTTCAATCCCTTTGCGGGGAGCGGAACTGCGGGAATTGTGGCAAAGAAATTAGGAAGAAATTTTGTCATGATTGAAATTGACGAAGAATATTGTCTCTATGCCCAAAAAAGATTGCAGATGGCTGAAACTGATACAACGATTCAAGGATACGCCAATGGGGTTTTCTGGGAGAGAAACACATTGCGGGATATGAAGAAAAAGGAGCAAAGAGAATCAAAAGGTGAAGACATACTTGAACTATTTCCATACAGTTCGGGAGGAAGGCACACAAGTGAATATTAACTCTCAACTTAAAGTTGTTGACCTATTCGCTGGAGCAGGTGGTTTCGGATTAGGCTTCAGTCTTGCCGGATATGAGGTAATCTGCTCTCTTGAGGTCGATGCGTGGGCGGCCGAAACTCTACGGACAAACAATCCCAACATGAAAATCATTCAAGACGACATCCGCCATTATCGATCGCTAGATGCAATTCGCAATGTATGCCCTGTTTTTCCACATGTTGTCATTGGGGGGCCGCCTTGCCAAGGGTTCAGTATCGCTGGTCCGGCTCAAAAGGATCCCAAAGACCCTCGAAATAGTCTTTTCAAAGATTTCGCGTGTTGGGTTGAACACTTAAATCCACAAGTGTTTGTGATGGAAAATGTTAAAGGACTTTTATCACGGCAAAACGCTGATCAGGAACTAGTGATAGATATAATTCGTAAGACTTTCACAAAATTAGGATATTCCGTTGAAGTGTGGTGTCTCAATGCAGCAGAGTATGGGGTGCCGCAAACACGAGAGCGAGTTTTTGTTGTTGGAAATCGGATCGGTTTAGGAGAAATAGGCCCTCCCCCGATAACCCATTCTATTTTAAAACGAAAGATAAACAGGATTCAATTGGAATTTCCCATGGAACATGAGAGCCCCCCTCCTGCCATTACACTATGGGAAGCAATCTCAGATTTGCCAGAACTTCAAGCAGGTGAAGGTGTCGAAACACGTCCCTACGCTGATAGACCGCGTACAGAATATCAATTTTGGGCTAGAGGTGATCAGAACGCACTTTACAACCATGTTGCCATGAACCATTCAAGGCGTTTAGTTGAACGCTTCAAACATGTTGATTGGGGCACATCAAACGCAAATCTACCTAAGGAACACATGCCACGAATTAGAAATGGAAAGGGTAAACTTTCACAGACTGTCTATGATCAGAATAATCGTCGGCTGCATCCCTATAGACCATCTCATACGATTGCGGCTTCATTCTATGCAAACTTCATTCACCCCTTTCAGCATAGAAATATTACAGCCCGCGAAGGTGCAAGAATACAGTCTTTTCCCGATAGTTATCAATTCATGGGAAAAAAAACTATTGTTTCACACAAGTTACTTCACAGAGAAGGTCGTGTTAAAGAAAGGCATCTGTGCCAATACAACCAAATTGGTAATGCAGTTCCTCCCCTTTTGGCAAAAGCCATTGCACAGCGGATTTTTAAGAGGTAATTATTCATGTTAGTACACGGTGCAAATATAGAACAGAAAGAACAGCATCACACAAAATACCAAGACCCTATAAGCAAAACCTACCTTGCTGAAATTCATGCCGAATATAACGCGTGGTTTACTTCTAATAATCAATTGGTTGGCCCAAAATCAATACCTGACAGTTCCGACGAAAGTATCATTGCCAGACGAGTTCAACTCTTGGAAGAATATAAAGACTTTATTGATCAGCAAAAGTACGCCGAACATTTTGACTCGCGTTCAAATTTACACTCAACTGTATTAGAAGAGTTCATTTACTACCTGCTTCGAGATCTTGTTGCGGATTTTGATAATCGCACACTTATTGGCAAATCTCGCTCCTTTAAAGATATATTTTTCACTCCACCAAACTATGAAACGATGATAAGCCGACCACACGCTAGAGTAGAACGCAAAGACCATGATTTTGTAATAGGCGTGACTATTCAAGCCCACCTCCGGACAGTAGTTTTAGAGCATTCGTCAAATGACCAGAACAGTGAACCTGAAGTCCATCAATTTGATATTCCAGCAGTAGTTATTGAGTGTAAAACATACTTGGATAAAACAATGCTAGAAGGAGCCTCAAGAGCAGCAGAGGAACTGAAAGCTAGAACCCCCAACGCACTCTATATTGTTGCCATGGAGTGGTTAAAATTGACTGATGCTGTCAATTTGCGAAAATACAAAGTCGATCAGGTTTATGTCTTAAGGCGGCAAAGAAATACAGATAGAGAATTCAGATTCACGCCTACCTATGTTAAAAATCCGATTGATCCAAGTGTTGTATGGCATTTATTCAAGACAGTAAGAAGCCACCTCACAACTGATTGGGAAAGCGGCATCCAGCATGGCCTTGAACGTGGCTGGTTGTTATAAGACAGGTAATCAGAAAACAATATGGCGAAGAATCAAATCGTATCCATTGATATTGGGACAAGCGCGATCAAGCTGGTGCAGCTAGAGCAGACTGCAGCCGGAATTCGTCTCGTCAACGCAGGGATAGAAGCGTATCCCTACACAGCCGATACGACAGAAGTTCCGATTGAGGTGATCTCTGAGACCTTGCAGCGTATGTGGCGGCGTGTGGGTGGACGTAGTACTTCAGTGGTATTATCAATTCCTCGCTTGTTAGTCACATCACGTCGATTGACAAACCTGCCTGCTGCTGCGACAGATGACCAACTTTCTGACCTAGTTGCTATGCAGGCAGAAACGGAACTTCCTTTCCGGGTGGAAGGTGCTATCTATGACCATCATGACGTGCATCGTTCGGAGGGTGGTATCTCCGTCGAGCTAATTGCCGCAAGGCGTGAAGCGTTACAACAGCAGATAGATTATCTGAAACCACTTGGTATTACACCTAGAAGTGTGATGCCTTCGACCCTCGCAACGAGTGCGTTAGCGGGAATCGCAAACCACAAAGACGATCCGTCAACTGGAATGACGATGGTTGTGGATATTGGTGCGGGACGGACAGACCTGTGCTTGCTCGCTGAAAAGGCGCTACGGTTCTCACGGAGTTTTCCTATTGGCGGAAATCATCTGACCCATCTGTATCAGCAAGAGACGGGGAGCGATTTTGAGATCGCTGAACGGCGAAAAATTATGGATGCTGCGCTGAATCAGCACCTTCAAGCCTCTAATCCCTCGTACGAATGGGCGGATGGACTAGTCGCAGAGTTAAAGCGTTCTATAAACGGGGCGAAACGAGACCTTAACCTTGACGGTGATAGGATCATCAGTGAAATCTGGTTGTGCGGCGGAGGAGCGCGGGTTTCTGGCTTGACAGATTATATCGCGGATCGCTTAGAAGTGCCAGTTCTGCTTTGGAATCCACTTGATGCTTTCAAGGAGGTCTGGGACGAACAACGCTCCGACTCCCAATCTGTAGACAGCTTCAGCGATACACTCGCTGTTGCATTAGGGCTAGGTGTTAATGCGTTAACCTCCCAGATCTCTTTGGATCTCCTTCCCTCAGAAGAAAAGGTCAAATTGACACAGGCCCAGCATCGGAAGCGGACGTTAATGGCTGTCGCAGCTGGATTGGTTCTGCTAGTAGGACTTGGGTTGGGTGCGCTAACGCAGAGCAGAATCCATGAGGCGAAAATTGCCGCTCTGGATGGAGCGATACAAAAAATCAGCCAAGCCGAATCCAACGCCAAAAGAATACTAGTCAAAGATTTAGCAATCGTGAATCTTCTAGCGCCTCATGTTTCTCCACTCGATATCGTGCGCGAGTTGAGCGTACGGTTTGCTGACCGCACAAAGGTTGCTTGGACGGCACTTAACATTACCAGATTAGATGACCTTGACAGAGCAAAAGTCACTTTCAACATTGAAGCCCAATCGCACCAAGATGTGAGCCAAACGATAAGCACTATGGCACAATCGGGGGTATTTACGAATATCAAATCCGGGCAGGTCACAAGCATTGAAAGGGATAAGAAGCCGATTTTTCAAGCGCAGATTACCTGCAATCTATCAAAAGATGCGATACACCAATTTGCCCAAACCCGTGATCTTAATCCGAATCTGTCTCGGAAAACCGAAAGCAGTAGTCAGAAAAGCGATTTTATAGAAAAAAAGAAGGTCGGCAAATGAGAAAACTTACACGACGCGAAATCATTTTACTTGCTGTTGTTGGCACTGTGCTCTTAATTCTTCTCGTCGAGCCGTTAATTCGACAAGGGTTCCCGGGCGATGAACTCACTGCCAAACAACAGAAACTGGAAACGGCACAGAACTTGGTCCAACTTGCTCAAGTCACGCAGCAAATTGATCGGGATATTCAAGCACAAGTCGGTTTAGAAGGGCAGATCATCTCTGATTCTCTGTTTGAAGAAATTGCAAATCGGGTTGACTTAAAAGCCCTCAACCGAGCAAACCGCGCAGCCGCATTAGCGGCGTTGCACCCTGCTCTTGAAAATAAGGCAGATTCACTGCTCACCTATAAGAAACATTACGGTGAATTTCAGAGTTTAGACAAACTAAAGGAGATACGGGGACCTATCTTTGAGGGTGAGCAGGCGCAAGCGGTAATTTCAAGACGAATCTCCGATCTCGCGAGAAAAGCTGGGCTGCGCCCTAACTATCAGCTCAACATTAGACCGATGCCGGGTGCAAAATCTGAAAATCTCCCGCCGCAAACGAAGAAAAATCTAGTGTATTATCTCTATTTGGGCGAACTAGCGAATGAACTCCAACGGTTAGAATTACAGCAGAGTGCCGTAGTGGAGAAGGAGGAAGAACGGCACATCGAAACTGAAGAAGCGGCGATGGAGGCAATGTTCGACGCTTGGTGGGGGAAAGATGATGCGCAAGATGAGAGTCAGGAAGGCGTAGTAGAAATCAAATCGGAAGCGCTGCCAATTGATGATAATACAGTTGAAGAGCCCGAGTCAGACATTGATTCCGCACCTGCACTCGATAAGCCATCACCGCCGAAATCGGTGAATCAGGAAGCGAATCGCCAATTCGTATCGCTGCCCGCGGTCATCCCTTTAACGCTGCGTATCGAACTGCTCCAGTTCCTTCAATCAAACCTGAAACAGCAACTAGCTGGATCAGTTGACTTTAGGAGAGGATTTCTGGCAGCTCAAATCGCCGCAGAGACTAACGAAGCGAGGGGTGGATTTTTGGGCATTGGCAGCACAAAACAAACGACATCTATTAAGTTCAAGCCTAACAGCGTTCTGCTGTCGAAATTTGAAAAATTAATCGACCGCTATGAAACGGATTACGGAGAAGATACTGAAAAGGCGTTGGATTATGATCAACAACTCCGTGCGCTCACTGAATATGTTGATAAGATTCTGGAACAGGAAGATCAACTTCACACTTGGCTTGTAGGCATTCCTTCCACCCATCAACCTGAGATGTACATCGTTGATATGCGCTTCAGCAATAGAATTGAGCGGGTGGTCCGGTTAATATACGCGATTGAATCTAGCTCGAAATGGTTGCGGGTCAGAGATCTGCAAATCACGATAGCGGACAAGAAGGAAACGACCATCAGCACAAACCTCTCAATGATTGCACGAGTTCTCTAATGAAGCGTGAAGCGTAAAACGTGATAAGATGCGAAGTTGCGAAGGTTCAATTTTTACATCGCTGCGTCCTTGTGTCCTAGGATTCCATTTTCTTCAGATGTTTAAAGGAAGGTTTTGATAATGTGTTTTCAGCAATCGAGATGTTATAAGCACCTGACCAGAAATTCCGGTGTATCGCGGAAGGTAGGTGTCCAATCAGCTCCGAAGCACCAGAATACAATGGACAGTGCTCATCCCACCGTTCGGGTACTTATCCGCTTCATACTGTCGATATTCATTGGGTGGACCACTGGACCTTTTACTGTGTCAGTGTTGGCACAGGAAAACGATCAGAGAGGGATGGAGGTTGCTGAACGCGACGAGACTGGTCAAGCAGTTCGATTTAACTTTGACTTTCCAAGCGGGAATCTACAAAGCCTCATTAAGTTCATCAGTGCTGAAACGAATTTGACGATTATTGCGTCCGAAAACGACATCAAGGACAAGAAGTTTGCACTGACTAACCTCAAAAACGTGACAATTGATGAAACATTGGAGGAAATTAAAACGGTCCTCGCTCAATACGACCTGACCATGATTCGGACGGACAGTACCTTACTTATTACGACATTCGAGAAGGCGGTCAGAATGAAAGTGCCGGTGAAACGAATTGTCGCAGACCCAAATTTGATTGAACAGACCGATGAAATCCAGACATATATAATTCAATTGAACAGCGCTGTTGCTTCGGAGCTAGTGAGTAGCCTCAAACCACTATTGAGCAAAACAGCGAATATCTTCGCAGATGGCAATAGCAACTCGCTAATCATTACCGACGTCGCCTCCAATATCCAGAGAATTGCAGCCATTTTGCAGGTGGCAGATGAAGCACCGGAAACACCACTCAAAGTAGAAATCATTCCGCTGCAGAACGCCACAGCGGCATCGCTCGCCCAGACCTTGAATGATGTATTCCAGCAGGAAGGCGAAGTTGCGAACCTCTTGCGAAAGATGGGTGCAACAAACAACCCCGAAGAGATGAAGGAGATGATGGAACGTGCTAGAGCGGAAGGCGGCGGCGTCGACATGATCCGTGGGCGCGTTCAGATTTCCGCCGACGAAAGTTCAAATTCGTTGGTTGTGAAAGCCTCCGAAGCCAACCTCGTTGTGTTGAGAGATCTGATTCGACAACTCGACACAGCACCGAGTGTTCAAACGGAGATTCGGGTCTTTCGCCTAAATTATGCGATTGCTCAAGATGTCGCACAGACGCTTGAAGAATTAATAACGGGAGTGAGTGCCGGCAGGAGGCCCGGGAGAAGTGCAGAATGGTGGGAACGGCGCGAGTGGGAGCGAACGAGACGCGATTTGATGCGGCGTCGAGCCGAAGATGGCGGAGAATATCAGAGTATTGTTGGAACCGTAAATATCTCATCAAGTGATCGCTTAAACGCTGTCCTTGTCTCCTCGGATCCGCGAAACTTCCCCATTATCGAAAAAATTATCGCACAACTGGATCAAGCCGATCCGCAAGAGGAGATCCGAATTTATTTTCTGAAATTTGCCGAAGCGCAAAGTCTATCCGATAGCCTGCGCGATCTCTTTGAAGGTGGTGATTCCGGTCGAGATGAGGACGTGCCGTGGTGGTGGCGTCGCCGGGACGAACGGCGGGGAGAGAGTGCGGGTGGGTTTGGCGTCCAAGGGGACGTTCATCTCGTGCCGGATACCCGTTTGAACGCCGTGCTGGTCTCGACTGCTTCCCAAAACTTTGAGACGATTGATAGTCTGATTAACCGTCTTGATGTCAACATGCCCGATCAGGAATGGGGGACCCGTATCTATAAGCTAGAGTATGCGGACGCTGAAAATGTCGCGAATATTATCAACAACGTTTATCAAGGCACGAGCAACAGAAGCGGTGGGTTCTTCTTCTTCGTTCCCGGACGAGCGCGGAATCAGAACCAAGGATCTCTCGCAGGAAATGTGACCGCCGAGGCTTACCCGACACTGAACGCCGTGATTATCTCCACCGCAACACAACGGAATTTTACACTTATCACACAGTTCGTTGAAGAACTCGATACGCCGACCCCTGTAGGACAACGGGAGGTTACGAAATTAATCCGCCTTGAATACGCAAACGCCGAAGATACTGAGGATTTACTTGAGGATGTGTGGGGCGAAGAGTCGGGAGATGACCGTGGTGGATTCAACTTTGGACGTTTTATCGCTCGTGGTGGAACACTTGAGCAGAATGACATCAACTCGCTGCGGGGTCAGGTTCAAGTCGAGGCGGACAACCAGACCAATTCGGTGCTCGTAACGACCGCGCAACGGTACATGGAACAGGTAGAAGCCATGATCCGCGAACTCGACTTTGTGCGGGGACAGGTTTGGATTGATATACAGATCCTCGAAGTGACCCTTGATGAGAGCACGAAACTTGGGGTGGAACTGACAGCGCGAGAACGCGGCTTGTTCGGCGCAGAACTGCGGAATCGCAACCCGCTGGTCGGGGATTTTGGTGCAGAACTGGGATTGAATCAGGAGATCAGCGGTTTCAATATCAGCTTGGCGACAAAGGAATATATGGCACTGCTCCACACACTGATTCGCGAGAACAAGGTGCAGACCATATCAACACCGGCGCTGCTCACGCGTGACAACCGTGAAGCCACATGGAGTTCCGGCAGACGCATCCCGTTTCTGCAGAGCGCAGATGTTACCAGTCTGGCTGATAATCTGACGCAGCCACTCTTCAACTACGACTTCATTGACCCACCGGTTGGTGTTACTATCACGCTTACGCCACATATCGCAAAATCGCAAACAGCGAAAAACAGTAAACGCACTATCGGTTTAGACATCTCTCAGATTACCTTGAGTAATTTTGTCGAGTTTACCGATTTCAATGCACCTATTACGGAAGACAGTTCAATTAGCGCCTTTATTGATGTAGAAGATGGGCAACAGATTGTGGTGGGCGGGATGATTAAGGAGAAACGCCAACAAATCGAGAGCAAGGTGCCGATTCTTGGAGATATTCCCTTTATTGGCGGTATCTTCAAAAAGGTGGAAACCGTAGCGGAAAACTCTGAGGTTGTCATTATCATCACACCGCATATCATTGACATCCAAAATCCGGAAGATTACGGCAGATTAGAGGAACGATCTGAGGAGTGGCGCTTGAATGGTCAGAACCCAGAGGACGACAAACAGCCATCAGAGCAATGACATAATCGCCGTTCTACCATGTTTAGCTATGGCGTGTTGACATTTTGCAGTAATTGCAGTGAACAACGATCCTCCGTTCTGAGAGTCCGAGAGTTGTTCACTACGAAAACCCCGGCTGGGACATAGAACCAAGTTATTCGTAGGGAACGGAGATCTCCGTTCCTTATGTTTTAAGCCACCGGGGTAATTGCCGGTTTGTTGTGCTTGTGTAGGTCTATATTCATATCCCGACACTGCCCTGTCGATTTTGGAAAATCGACCTACAATAGGACAACTACTAGGGTTACCCCTACAAGGGATCGACCCAATGTAGGTTGAGGTTCCCGATGGGATTGGGATTCAAAGCGACTTGTGCTTGCCTATCAAAGATTCTTGAATCAGAGATGAATTAATTTATGAAATGTCAACAGAACCTAGCAACTTGGTTTAGGATAAGACGGACACAAAAACGATGAAAAAAACAGATACAACTCAAAATAAAAATTACGACATAATCGTTATTGGTGGTGGCCCTGGGGGAAGCACTGCTGCAACGCTGGTAGCAGAAAAGGGTCATCGGGTGCTGCTTTTGGAACGCGATAAGTCCCCGCAATTCAAAATAGGTGAATCGCTAATGCCAGCAACCTACTGGACATTTAAACGATTAGGCGTTATAGAAAAGCTGAAAGTCAGTCACTTTCCCAAAAAGTATAGTGTTCAGTTTTATGCCAGTTCTGGTAAAGCGTCTGCGCCGTTCTACTTTTACCGGAACGATCCCCACGAGTCTTCTATGACTTGGCAGGTGTTACGAAGCGAGTTTGACCAGATGCTGCTCGAAAACGCACAGGAAAAAGGGGCGGAAGTCCAGCGCGGTGTCAGTGTGCATGAGGTATTATTTGACGGCGAGAAGGCTGTTGGCGTCCGAGCAAAACTTGGGGATGGGCGGATAGCCGAACTTTCAGCCAAGGTGGTTGTGGATTCGACAGGTCAGAGTGCCTTGATTTCACGGAAGCTGAAGATAAACACCATAGAACCAACGCTGAAAAAAGCGTCAATCTTCACCCATTTTGAGGGCGGAATTCGGGACGAAGGAATTGATGAAGGGGCGACGTTAATTCTCCACACAGAGAGCAAGGACTCATGGTTCTGGTCTATTCCGCTCTCCTACAATCGAGTGAGTATAGGGGTTGTGGGCGATTTGGACTATCTCCTGCAAGACCGAAGGGCGAGTGATGGCACCCTTTCCCACCAAGCAATTTTCGACGAAGAACTCACCAAGTGTCCTGCCCTGCATCCACGTCTTGCTGATGCCACGCAACTGTTCCCGGTTAAGGTCACAAAGGACTTTTCATATCGCGCTAACCGTATCGCCGGAGCGGGCTGGGTGTTGGTGGGGGATGCCTTCGGATTTCTGGATCCAGTCTACTCCTCCGGGTTATTTCTCGCACTTAAATCCGGCGAAATGGCAGCGGATACCATTAATGCGGCGTTGGAAAAGGAGGATTTTTCAGCGGAGCAGTTGAGCAGCTTTGGCGCGGACTTTGTGGCGGGAATGGAAGCGATTCGTAAACTGGTTTACGCTTTCTATACAAAAGACTTCAGTTTTGCGAAATTTTTGAAACGCTTTCCGGACTGCCAGCAGGGCATTGTTGATATCCTCAGTGGAAATGTATATCGAAAGGATGTCACTGGAATTTTCGGTCCGATGGCGGAGATGTGTGATCTGCCGGCGGATATGCGTTTGTGATGCGTGATGCGTAAAGACAAAATCTTCATGTATTACAGATTATTCTTTAGGAAATAGACTTGAGTGAGTCAACGGTCTATCTGAGTCTTTACCGCTTTGAGGCGAAGTTGCACCCGATGATGCAGATTCGGATCTGGGTTGGCTTTGATGAATTCCTCCCATAACGCCATCGCATCATCCGCAAATCCTTGGGACAGGTAGTATTCACCAAGCGAAAGAGGTACGATATCCGAATGCGGGTCTTGCTTCATAGAGGCGTTAAAGGCAGCAAGTGTGGCATCTACCTCTCCTTTTAGCATAGCAAGCTGCCCTTGTCCGTATAGTATCAGCGCGTGTTCGGGATACTCAGCGGTGAGCGCCTCTATCGTCGCTTGTGCTTCATCTTCCATTCCACTCTTGTATGCGGCCATCGCGGCATGAACCGTCGCGTAAATGCTCCGGTTCTTGAGTATTCGCTCTTCGACTTTGCTAGTAACGTTTCCTTTTTCGCGTTGGGCGATTCGTGCGGCAGCCTTGTATTTCGATTTTGCACAGGGGTAGTTGCCATACTTGTAACAGATATCCCCCAGTGCTTTTTCGCCGGCATAGGTTGTTTCGATGGAGAGGGCATTACGGCCTTGTGCATCAACAAGACTTTGGAAGATTGCGGCGTTCGCTGTATCGTTCAGTCGATAGTGAAGTACTTCAGCAAGGCTTTGAAGCGCATCGGTGTGATCCGTGTCAGCGGCGATAGCACGTTCAAAGTACTCCCGCTCCTTTTCTACTTCCCCCATCTTCTGGTAAACTAAACCAAGTCTCCAGTAAAGCCCCGGTGTCTTGGTAGTACTCAGTCCTAAGACAGAACTATAGACCTCAATTGCTTTTTTGTACTCCCCGTTGACATAGTGGTTCGAACCCGATACGATGATGGAATCAAGAATCTTCTTGTCTTTTTTTAACGCTTCTTTCAACACTTGACGCGCCCGCTGATGCAATCCAATTTTGCGGTAGCAGACGGACAGGGACACGTAGTGATATGGATCCACCCTTGCCTCATTCTGGGATGCGATCTTGATTCCTCGGTGGTATAATGCACCTGCCTCCCGATAATTCTCGGCTTGGAACATAGCAGTAGCAATCATCAGCATGGCATTATAATGCGTACCCTGCCCATCCAATCGAATTGGTCCTACACCTTGTATGACTTCTTGAATATTTACGCCAAAACCGGATTCTATAGCTAAGTTTGCATCATCCATTGCCGGACTAAGGGTAACCCTATTCTTCAGACGGTCTTGTTCACGACGTTCTTTTCGCTTTTCTGACAGGCGTTCATATTTTGTCGTCAACAGCGAATCCGGTTCAGGGATACTCGCCCCCATGAATCGGAGTTCCTGTTTTGCCTGTTCAATTGCTTCGCCCGCTTCTTTGATTCTGCCGTACCGTTTGACCAGCGATTGATAGGTTCGCTTTGCTTCGTTTTTGTCTTTTAGAAAGTCCTTCTGAATACGCGCTTTATTGATGAGTGCTTGACTCGCGCGCTTCGTATTCGGATGCCGATATGCGACATTGTCGTAGATCTCCACTGCCTTCTCAAAGTTTCGCGCCTTTTCGTGGCTCTTTGCAAGCATCAGCTGTGCGTTATGGCTGCGCTCAAGGTGTGGAAATTGGTTGACGATGGTGTCAAAGGATTTCTGTGCCGATTCATAGTCCATCGCTCTGAAATAGTAAAACCCCAAACGATAGTGTGCTTCTACGCTCTCGTCACTGTCAGGGGCGACGGCGATCAGGTCTTGATACAGCCTCACCCCCACCTCTGGTTGATCTATTTTATCAATGTGTAATTCGGCAATGGCTAGTTGTGCTTTGCGAGCCTCCGATGTGCCCGGCTTTTCGTCGATTACCGCTTGGTATATATCAATCGCACCCTGATAGTCCTTCTCTTGGACACGTCGTTCCGCCAGTCTGTAGGTGTTTGCTGAAAGACAAGCATACTGCGTAATTCCTACAACTGTGACTAAAGCAAGTATTTCAAGGCACCGCCACAGTCTATCTAGAGTTGGGTGAGTGGTACGATTCACCCAACCCACATTCAGGGGTTTGAACCGCATGAATTTCATACGATACGCCACCTCCTTCAGGAGATTTGACACAATGACGCATTATACTTAATCGACGTTCCCCCACCGACTTGGGTTTACACCGGCACCGTCGCGCCCGAACATGTCCTCTGGACGATGGTCAAGCTCCCAACTCCAACCTTTGGTGTTAAGCGGCTGGAGGAAACGACGTGCAACATCGGGAGCTTTCGCTAAATCCTCTGGATCCCATTCATCCACAGGTTCGACAGGCGATGCCCACGCGGGCCGATAGCCGTAAAGCAACACCCGACGTATACCAGTTGCTCCCTTGTACGGATGGGCGCCGTGGAAGATTCGAGGACCAAAGAACACCGCATCACCCGCCTTCGCCGGGAGCGCAACCTCTTCGGGATGTGCGTCGTACCGGATATAAGGTTGTGCATCAGGATGAAGACAGAGGTGTGAGCGTGGGAGAAGGCGGAAGGGACCGTTCTCCGGCGTGAGGTCATCCAGATAGTATGAAACGCGGACAATTACCGGAGCTGTCCAGAGGTAACCGCCAAGATTTGAGCCGTACGGATAGCCGTCGGTGTGCATAGCGACACCAATTGCGCCCGGTTCGTAGTATCGGTAGCCGCCACTGAAGAAGATGATATCCTGTCCAATCACACGCTCCAAAAAATCGATAACCGGTGGATTGGCGATCAGTTCACCCAAAGCAGGTCCATGCCACTGGGGTTGACAGGTAGCGTTGCCTTGTCGGTCATGGTAGCTGCTGTGCTCAGTGGGGAGTTGCGCGGTCTCCTCTCGGAGTTGCTCAAGCTGCTCTGGCGTTAACGCATCAGGGAGCACCACATAGCCTTCGACCTCAAGGTGACGAATCTGTTCAGGCGGCGATAGCGTTCGCCAATCGGTTGTGACGATATTCATCGGTTCCCCCTTTCTAACAACTGTGCCTGCAATGTCTCACGGCGAGATTATACAAACCGGGCACTTTTTTCGACCTCTGATTACAGCGGTAGCGATATGGCTTTGCCGCTCGTCATACTACGCGTAACGGCTTCGGTAAATTCCATATACTTTACGCCATCTTCAAAGTTCGTATGGGTGATGACTTCATTTCCACGAATTGCGCTGACAAACTCTTCTTCCACTCGCCAGCCACCTTCCTCTTCAGCAGGGATGGGAACTTCGGTAAGGGCGTCGTCACCATTCTGTCCACCGTAGAGGCTGTTATTGGCAAACCGCAAGGTGCCTGTACTACCAAAGATGTACGCTTCGGGACCGTCAACCAAACCTGCAACATTGGAAATCTGTACGTGCAGCTGTGCACCACACGCCATATCCGCAACGATGTCGATATGCTGTGGAATCCTAATAGGACGCATGATGCCGTCATCATCCTTGCGCATTCTGACATAGGTTTTCCCCATCGCCATGATCTCGGTCGCCTCACCGACCCAACGCAACAACGCCTCGTACCAGATTCCCATGGTCATGATATTGAAACCACTCAGGTTAAAGTCATCGCGCCAGTGCATGGGTGCGTCAGGGTCTAGGAATGTGCCGCCGGCACGGACTTCAACCGCATAGACATCACCGATATAACCGTCAGCAAGAAGACGTTTGATGGTGTTGTCCACACGCAGGGAGAACGGCGAAGGGACAATTTGGGTGACTAGATGCGTGTTTTCACGGGAAGCGTTGCGCATCGCATGCGCTTCCTGTGCGTTCATCGCCATTCGCGCTTCACACATTACATGTTTGTTCGCTGCTAACCCTGCCAATGTGACGCGACAGTGCATATAGGGCCATGTGCCGATGACGATTGCATTAGTATCCGAAGCGGCGACTAACTCCTGCCAATTTTCATAGATTGTCGGAATGCCGAATTCCTGCGCGACCCTTTCGGAAGATTCCCGGCTACGGTTGCAGACACTGATAACTTCGACGCCGTCAATGGCTTGGAGTTTTGGAATATGGTGTGTTCTTGTGTTTGCGCCAGCGCCGACAACACCTACACGAATTGTATCGTTGCTCATCTGTATGCTCCTTTGCTGTGGAATGGGACAAGTCCACATTTCAAAATAAACAAACCTAAATTAATGAATAATCGATCATCTCATTCTACATCAGATTGAGTGGTGAGTCAACGCTTTTTTCGAATGCCTCCCAAAAAGGATTTGACAGATGCAGTGTATTTCTGTATGATGGCGCGAGCGAGAAAACGTCCATCATTATGACTTACATTTAAGCTGCAACTATGTTCTGTATTGGAAGGAGAAAAGATGAACGAACGCGAAAAATTCTTATTTGATTTACAGGGTTTTCTTGTGGTGAAAGATGTCCTGACATCAGAGGAGGTTGATGCTCTCAACGCTGCTGTTGATGCCAATCTCGATAAACAGGTTGACGACGACAACTCGGCTGTCGGTGATTCCAAAACGCTTGCCGGCACACACAAACGCGGTATGTTCACCGGCATGTTGTCGTGGCCCAAACCGTGGTGCCAGCCATTTCGAGATATCATCGTCCATAAGAAGGCGATCCCCTATCTAGACGCGATCCATGGAAGAGGCTGGCGGTTGGACCACTCCCCCTTTATCTTAACGTCTGATCCCGGCACCGAGGGCTTGCTCCTTCACGGTGCGACTAACCATCACTTTTTTGGCGCGGCATACTACATTTACACCAACGGACAGATGCGCTGCGGGATGGTGGTGCTTCAGTACCAACTTGCGGATGTTGAGGAGGGAGATGGGGGACTTTGTGTTGTTCCGGGAAGTCACAAGGCAAACTTTCCCTGCCCGCAGGAGATCAGGGAGTGGGAAGCCAATCAGGAAATTGTCTATAATGTTCCCGCCAAAGCAGGCGACATGATTATCTTCAACGAGGCAACAATCCACGGAACGCTGCCTTGGAAAAACCATGAACGCGAACGCCGTTCGTTGCTCGTGCGTTATTCACCGAAATATCTACACTACGCCGGTGGTTACTACGATGTGACGTTCCCCGAATGGGCTGATGAGTTGACCGAGGCGCAGCGTGCGTTATTGGAACCGCCGTACATCTATAATCGTCCGTTACTCGAAGAAGATGGAGAGACGGTCGTCCGTCCACGCGTTGAGTATTGATCCAACTGCGAGCCTTCCACCAGCGGTGAGTTGGGCAGGTACAAGACCTGCCCCTACATCTGGTTTATTCTTTGTAGGGGCAACCCCCCGATAGATCGGGATGCAAGCACTTGTGGTTGCCCTTGATGCTGAAGTGCGTAACTCCTATCTTTATTATTTACGTCGATGCCAGATGGCTGAAATTGTAGCGGTCATCGGAATGGTCAGGACAAGTCCGAGTGTGCCAGCCAGCAACCGCACGATTTCGGAGGAGGCAATGCCGATACTCAAAAGTTCTATTGTAGGAGATTGGAAGAGATCAAGATTGGGTGTCGCGACTGCCATGATAAACAGGAACTCCACACCTAGATAAGCGAACACCAATGTATTAACCATGGTGCCAAGGATATCGGTGCCGACATTCATCCCGGAAGTGATTAATCTCCACGTCGGCATGTTTGGATTTGCTCGGCGAATCTCCTCCATTGAGGAGGCGACCTCAATCGCACCATCAACAGCCACACCGAGCACCCCCATTAACATTCCTGCGAGCAGCACCTGTCGGAAATCGAAAGGCGGTGTGCGAGTGGCTTCTATGATGTCCGCTGAGACCGCATTCTCCAACCCTGAGAAACGGAGATAGTTTTGGGCAAACATGACAAGCAGCCCAGCGACAAGGATACCTCCCATCGTGCCAAGCACAGCAGAAAAGGTTTTTCGACTGGGACCAATCACGAATACAAGGGATACAAACGCAATCATGCCAGAGGTCAAGGTGACAATGAACACAGCGTTTTCGCCGCGTGAAATCAGGGGGATCATGAAAAAATAGAGGATTAAACCTGAACCGATCATTGCGCAGGCGGTGCGCACCCCCTCGTTTCGTCCCACAATGATGATCACCACCAACATCAACCCAAACATCCAGATTAGAAACTGATCTCGCCCATACTCTTGAACGAGATTGACCAAACTGACCTGATCTGGGGTCCCTCCCATGCGACATAAGATCACATCTCCCGGTTCGGCGGGAATACTCAGCAGATCGACTTTATGATTGAGGATGTTCCGCATGATGATCGTTTGTCCTGCGTAGAGCCCCGAAAGCATTTCGATTTTCAGGATGTGATGTTCTGTTGTCGCGTCGTAGACATTGAGTTTGCCTTCCGCCTCGCCAACAGAAAACGTGACCTCGTTCTTTTCATCCCTAATGAGCCATTTGGTATCCCTCCAGTCCTTGATTGAAACAGTGAGGTCTTGTGATAGCGGCACGTTATGGCGCTCAAATTCTCGCCGTAGGTCTTCGGAGATCCGACGACGCTCCAGATTGTCTTTTTCTGTCATGTCGATGCTAAATAGGAGAGGCGCATTCGATTCAAGGAGGCTAATCACCTTGCCTTTGGCATATTCCGATCTAGTGCTGAGATTGCCATCTGCGTCATGATGCTCGACAATTACGGCCGAAGCGCGGTTGATTCGATGGTAGAAGTATTGTGTACCTACAAGGACAACAATCAGTGCTATCGGGACCGCGAAACGCGCTTTGCTTTTTGGGTCATCAGTGCGGAAAAGCTCTTCGAGTTCCTCCTCTGAGGGCAGGTCTTCATCAATCTCGGAAGGAGCGATTTTGCGATACTTGGTCAGGACACCGGCGATGACCGCAGCGATTGGAACAGTTAAAACCAACCCAATAGTTCCGACGATAGCTTGTGTGATAGCGACGGCGGTTGTTTCATCATTCGCTAAACGGAGGAATGGGTAGAGGTATCCGACTTCAGGAAATTCAATGCGGGGGAGTAGCATCGTGATCATGTACGCGCCAAGATAGGCAAAAATGAGGGTGTCCGCCATTGTCCCCATGATGTCCCGACCCACGTTAAGTCCGGCACGGATCGCTTGCCGTACCGTGACATTTGGGTTGACCTGCTTGACTTCATAGACAGAGGAGGAGATAGACATACCGACATCCATCATGGCACCAACGGCTCCCAGAATCATTCCTGCTGCGAGGATTCCCTTGAAATCCCAACCGTGCGAAACTGGTGTCCGCCAGAGGGCAATACCGAGTTCAAGAAATCCGAATTCTTGTGCCAATCCGGTGAAGAGCATTGCCTTTTGGCTGATGACTGACAGGAGGCCAACAGCGACCAATCCACCGAGGGTGCCTAGCACGCCGGGAATTACCTTAAAACTGAACCCGGCAATGAGCACAAAGGTTGAGACAGTTAGTAAAGCTGCGACACACAAGGC
Organism: Candidatus Poribacteria bacterium; assembly: GCA_965208425.1. Taxonomy (GTDB): domain Bacteria; phylum Poribacteria; class WGA-4E; order WGA-4E; family PCPOR2b; genus PCPOR2b. The sequence continues at coordinate 4,255,690 of OZ242335.1, forward strand.
AGCGGCAATCGGATTGAAGCCTTTGAGGGTTAAGGGCACCAGGAGATATAAAATACCAAAGGCAGTGACGAACAACGTCAAAATTGCGCGTATACCCTTCATACCAGCGACCATAACTATTAGGATGCCCAACATCCCCGCAAGATAGAGCAGAAAAGGTGTTCGGAAATATTCAAGCATTCGCACGTTGTCACGTATTTCGCTCAGAGTCGTTTTCGCTTGGCGCCTGAGGGGCATCTCAAGGAAAAGCACGTCCTTTTTTCGTATCACCCGATCACCGAATGCGCGTCCCGTCCAGATGTTGTTTACCTGAACAGTCTCTCCCCGAAATTTCCCAGAAATAACGCGGAAAGTTATAATCTGATCGACATCTTCGCTCGTGTCTATCTTTGTCACTCGTCCGAGGCAGACCAACGTTTGCAACGCACCGTGTTGGACAATCTCATTGAATTGGAACAGCTTGATGTGTAGTACCAAGACGATGACGAGAATTGCCAGTATTCCGAGGATCTTTACATTTTTTTCACTCATTGCAATTTTCCTATTCCCTATTTACCAATAGTTGTCCTTCTTTCTGTCTCTGAGATTTCTCAGATTTGCACGACTTAGTACAGTTTGATTGCCCATCTCGGTGCGGCAGAGCAAAGTGCAACGGGTGAAAACTGAATCTTTTCCCCGATTGACGGGTAATCGCTCCTGCCAAGTTAAGGACACACTCACATAAGCGCAATTTTCATACCTGATAACAGATTGAGAACGGCAGATATTTCCGACTTTGTCTTTTATGATTTATGGTGGTGATTCGTCTCTAGTTTTATCCTCTCGTTCTCTCAAGTGTTTGTGAATTGTTGCCGCAACACCGTGGGGTATCCCTTTTACGCCAAGCAGTTCATCAAGACTGGCTTGACGTATCTTTTCGATTGCCCCAAAATGTTGAAGTAACACTTGTTTTCGCTTGACCCCAACATTCGGAATTTCATCCAGAACTGAATGGTTGAGTGCGCGACTGCGGCGCTTTCGGTGGTAAGTGATAGCGAAGCGATGGGCTTCGTCGCGCAACCGCTGGATCAGGTGAAGCGTCGGATTGTCGCGTCGCAACACGATTGGATCTGATCTGCCGGGGAGAAAGATATGCTCGAACCGCTTGGCAAGCCCAATAATCGGAAGGTGGGCCAAATCAAGCGTTTCTAACACTTCGTACGCAGCACTCAGTTGCCCTTTACCTCCATCTATCAATATCAGATCTGGGAAACGATTTTCGTCAATAGCACGACGAAACCGACGACTGACAACCTCTTGCATCATGGCATAGTCATTCTGCCCTTCAACTGTGCGAATCTTGAAGCGTCGATACTCAGATTTCGCGGGTTGCGCATCTTCCATCACCACCATCGAGGCAACAGGAAACCGATCTCCCAGATTGGAAATATCGAACCCTTCAATCCGGGCAGGGGGATGAGGAAGGTTCAACAACTCTTGCAATTCCATTAACGCGGGATTGTCGTCGGCTTTGAAAACGACGTTCTGTTCCTTTTGCTCAAGGATGATATTCGCATTTTTCGCTGCCATCTCTACCAACTGGCGTTTACGACCCCTTTGTGGGATGTACAATGTTACCTGACTACCACGCTTCTCGGATAGCCAACGCTGAATGGCTTCCGGCATCTCGATGTCGTCAGGTAACAAAATGGTTTTCGGAATAAACGACGCATCCTGATAGTACTGCTGAACAAATGCAGTCAGCGTCTCAACTATAGAGTCGGATGAGTTTCTCAAGAAGTAGTGTTCACGCTCAATCAACTTTCCATCGCGTATCATCAGCACTTGTACACACGCCTCATCTCCTGCTCGTGCCACACCAATTACATCCTCGTTTTCTGCGGATGGGTTGTCGAGGTTCTGCTTGGCAATGGCATCTTCGACATTCTCAATCTGGTCTCGATATTTCGCGGCACTTTCGAAATCGAGTGCGGCTGCAGCGGACTGCATCTTTGTCCTCAGATCTTTTAGAACCGTCGCTTTGTCCCCGCTCAAAAATCGGCGGACATTATCCACAATCTGATCGTAGTCCTCAACGGTAGTGAGGTCTGCACAGGGACCGGGGCAACGTTGAATGTGATAATCCAAGCACACACGGTGTGGATTTCCCGATGCCTTCAATTCCAAATTACAGGTGCGGATAGGGAAGACCTTTGTCAGCTGCTTGATGGTCTGCCGCGTCGCACGCGTATGCACAAAGGGACCAAAATATTTCGCGCCATCATTCTCTTTTTGACGGGTAATGTAAAGCCCCGGAAACGGTTCGTTGACCGTCACCTTCAGATACGGATAGCGTTTGTCATCTTTGAGCCTAATGTTGTAGCGAGGTTGATGTTCTTTAATTAGGTTGTTTTCAAGGATTAACGCCTCAACATCGCTCGCAGTGAGGATGGTGTCGATATCGGCGACATAGCGGAGCATCGGCTTGGTCAAGGCGTGTGGGGTGGCAGCATTTTGGAAGTAGGATCTGATCCGTTGGCGCAGGGAGGTTGCTTTGCCAACATACAACACTTTTTCCCCTGCATCTTGCATCAGATAGACGCCGGGACCGGCAGGTAGATTTGAGAGTTTATCTTTGATTTGCTGGTTCATTTTTTGGCACTTCCATTAGGAATACAAAATTGGTTTCTTAATGGGCACTTGGTGGTCTATCAAAGACTACTGTAAATGTTTCAGCAGCCTTATCTTCAATGAATTGAGGTTCAGAGAGATTCGCTTTGCGACATTCCTCGATCATACGGGGAACTCCAGAACCTAAACCACGATAAGGGATTCCTATCTTAGGGACAAATGAGATTAAGACCGGATTCCTCACAATCTGTATTCCCGCTCGGATCGACTCGACCGTCGCTGTATTAGGCAGCCTACCGGGACTGATGATTTCAATACGATTATCGAAGATAAAAACGCGGATGCTACTGCTAATCAGGTAGTCTCGGTGAATAAGCGCGTTGACGACTGCTTCTTCCAAGGCAATTTCAGGGATTTCCATAATGCCGGGAAAGTTAAAATTCTGACCATTTTGTTGCTTTCGTAGATTACGCTTGAGGAATCCCATCGTCCCTTTAAACTGTTCGGCTAAGGTTGATCCGATATCCTCGCTGTCCAGATATTCTGTTCCCTCCAAGCGGTTGCCGATAAATGCGACCGCTTTGACCATCAACTGTGGTCGAACCTGTTGTGGTTCTCTGCCAAAAAGGAGAAGTCCTGCTAACGTCAGATGGGGCGATTTGAGGAGTTTTAGGTTTGATAGGCTGCGCTCCGCGAAATCATCAAGTTGGTCAATTTCCTGATCGTATTGCTGCCTAAAGAAATCTCTGAATCGCAACCAATCCAGCTCATCTAAACTTGTATGAGCGAGTGGCATCTCATCGGCATACAATGTGCTCGATGTCTGCATCAACCGTCGGAGTTCTTCCCGCGTTGCCCGGCGTTTATCAGCACCTACTTTCACCCAAAACGTCGTTTTATTGACGGCATAAGGCTTGTCGGTGCCCAAGGGAACGTTGATAACAACAACCAATTTATCATCGACCCCCAGATTTTCCGTCGTTACGCTTACAGGGGGCTCGATCTTTTGAGAGCAGGTATTTGAAATCCATTGGTTGAGTTGGCGAATGTTTGTAACGCCGCAAACCTCTCCTGAATCCGACACACCAACGATGAGCAACCCACCCTCGGAATTAAGCATCGCTGCAATCTCTGTGGCTAACGCATCAATGCTGTTGAATTGGCGTTTGAACTGTGTTCTGGAGTCTTCACCCCGGCTGATGATTTCATGGAGCTCAGAAGTTGTCATCGTAATATCCCTACCCCATTAGCAATTATAGTAGATCCTAGAATTAATGAGACACTCCAAATTGGTAGGCACTCCCCGATAAATCGGGATCGCAAGCAGAGTTTCCAACTGCGCCGCTTCAACCGACCACGGCATCTATGCGGTGCGGTTTCCCCCGCCCCTACCGGGAGGCGAAAGTGTCCATTTATTTTTAGAATTCACCATAATTATTCAAACTTGAGGAGTGCCAAGTAATTACGTTTTACGCATCATGTCACTACGTTTTGCGGTTTGCCTTCCAAGAAGGCGATGACGTTATCCACAATTCCCTCATTTAGCAGATTAACACCCTCTGGCGTCATGTCCGCACAATGGGGCGACAGGATAACCTGTTCGCAAGCGAGGAGCGGATGGTCGGCAGGCGGTGGTTCCTCATCGTAGACATCAATTCCAGCACCGCCGAGATGCCCGGAATTCAGCACCTCAATGAGCGCGTTCGTATTTACTATATCGCCGCGTGCGACATTAATCAGCAGAGCGTTGGGCTTCATCAGTTCGAGTTCCCGTTGCCCAATCATTTCTCGACTATCATCGGTCAACTTGACGTGGAGGCTGACAACATCCGACGTTTGCAACAACTGATCCAACTCGACGTACTGGACTCCGAGTTGCGCTGCCCGTTCTGCTGAAGGATTGAAAGTCCATGCGATCACGTTCATCCCGATGGCGCGACCAAGCCTTGCCATCTCTGCCCCGATGTGCCCTGTGCCGATAATCCCTAGTGTTTTATCCTGCAAGTAGATGTTGTCCATTCGGGGCCAACCACCGTCTTTCACTGCTGCTGTCATGAACGCGGCGCGTTTGGCTGCGGCGAACATCAGTCCAAATCCGTGTTCAGCGACAACGGGGGCTGTCCTGCCGGGTTGATTGCAAATTACAATACCGAGGTCCCTTGCCGTGTCCAGATCGATATTGTCTGTCCCGATTGAGCAGGTCGCAATTAGCCGTAGTTTCGGGACTTGGTGCAAGGCTTCGGCGTACCATGTCACAATGCCACGTGTGTTCATGATAATATCTGCGTCTTTTGTGCGGTCGATCTGTTCCTCAAGTGATTCTGGACGATCTGTGTACAAAGTGACATCGCCGTAGGGCTCGAGTCGCTCTAGATGTGGGGAACCTTGTATCTGTGGTGGATTGTCGCCGGGAACGACAATTTTGGCTCGGTCTAAGCTCTCTGTCGGCATATAACTTTCTCCCTTCATGTTGAAAATATTGTGCCGTTTATGTTTGAACTATGGTAGATTTTAGAATTAATGAGACACGCCAAATCGGTGCGGTTAGAAACCGCACCTACTGGCCCCGATAAATCGGGATTCAAAGCAACTGGGGCTTGGGCTTGTGGTCGTTCGCTCTTGCTATACACATTGCGCTCCTCTGGATCGAAAAGCAAACTAGAATGGTGATTTTGGAAAATCGACTTACTAGGAAAAATTTCGGCTTGTTTATTCGTCTGTTTCTTGTTCGTGCTTTTGAAGCCGTTCTGCCAAACGGGCGGGATCAGCAATAAAGAGGCCAAGAATCCCTAGTAGGATCGGAATAAACGCCGAAATCATCAACGCAAAATTATAACTTCCTAACAGGTCTCGACCAATTCCGAGAGGCATCGGTCCCATCGCAGAGCCGATAATCGTAACCATTGAGGTAAACCCCGTTATACTCCCTAGGTGGCACCGCCCGAAGTACATCGCCCAGACTACACTGCCTAAGATACGAATGAGCCCACTAGAGATACCGAGGACAATTCCGAACACCAATGCGAGTTCAGTGCCAGACAGTGAGCGTGCCATCAACAGTGATAACGCTTGGAAGAACAAGCCAATTGCCAGCAATATACGCACCGGGACTCGGTCTACGAGAAGACCGCTGCCCCAATTTACGATAGCAGTGGTCACAGCGATAGGCACAAAAACTGCTGCGGCGAGATTGCGTGTCAATCCATTATCGGTAAAGATGCTGACCATATGGAAAAATAGACCGGTGGATAGCATACTGATCGCAGAAAGACTTGCCACCAGAATCCAGAAGACGGAGGTACGCATCGCCTCTCCTAGCGTCCAGTTCACCTCCGTTAATCTCGCAGTCACCTGTTTTCTTTTGCGAAACCTGAATGTACTTGATTCCCCTCCATCTGGTTGGAGTCCATAATCCTCCGGATGGTTACGAAAAAATATAAACGCCACGGGTGCCATCACAAACGTGAGTATTATCCCAAGGAGCATGTAAGTAGACCGCCAACCGTAGGTAGGAATTAACCAGTTGACAAGGTTTGGAAAACCGCCCAAACTGATAAGGGAGCCTGCCATACCGGAAATCCCCATCACCATGCCCCGCCGACGCACCCACCACTGATTGATGATATTTGTGCAGACCAATCCCAAACTTCCTTGACCGAGCATGCGGAGTGCGATGAACCCTAAACCGAGCATGAAGGCATTCTGCACGTAGCCCATGTAGACGCAAGCAAATCCGAAAAGCGCGGTAATCAGCACCACTATCAACCGGGCACCATGCCGATCGATTTGGTAGCCCACAATCGGCAAGACGAAACTTCCCACAAGTGTGCCCAGCGTGTAGAGCGTACTGACAAGCGACCGACTAATCCCTAGATCTGTGATGAAGGACTCAATAAAGATCGATACCACATAGGTCTGACCGGGACTGCTCATAATCATTCCCAGTGTCCCGATCAACATGATAATCCAGCCGTAGAAAATCGGCGATTTACTAACAAGGCGGCTGTGCGATACTTCCATTTATTATGGCACAGTTCTCCCACTGGTTAAGGGGGCAACCTACCCGAAATATTCAACTTTTCAGGAGGCTTTTATACGGTAATATAGGTCTTGTTGACCTCTCATGGCAATCAGAAAATCAAGGAAGCACACAGATGCATGACCCTTCATAGGGGTTGGGTCTCCCAACCCGTTGTTTACACATCTGAGACGGTTTCGGAATCTGTAGGTCGATTTTCCAAAATCGACATCACCTAGAACATAGCACGATAGTATAGGCTCAATAAACTAGGATTGTTGCGTGATATGCTAGATATTTTGTCGAGATATGAATCTCGACCTATAATCGACTCAACCTGTATAGTTGGGAAATCATCTTGCGTTAGACAACGGGCGAGGGAACCTCGCCCCTACGATTACGGACAGCTTCACATAAATGTCAACATACCCTAGCAGCTTGCGTTATCTTAATTCATCACGAATAGGATTTTTCCTTTGCGTCCTCCCTGAGAGGCATGGGCTAGAGCCGCCTTGGCATCGGTAAGTGGGTATGTTTTCTCAACCGGTACTTTCAATTTGCCCGATGTTATGAGAGGGGTTAGCTGATCAAACATCTCATGAATTTCTTTAGGATCGGCGCGTTTATACCAAGCATTAATCCAAAAGCCGCGGAAACAGAGGTCTTTGAAGATTAACAGGCTATTGCTCATCTGAAGTGGCTGGAGTCCCATCGCACCGTAAGTGACCAATGTGCCGTGATCACTGAGTGATTTGGCTATCTCCCGCGCACTCTCTCCACCGACAGCGTTCAATCCAAGTGGTGCATCAGCGTTGCCTGTCAAGTCCCGAATTTGTTTTGACAGTGGAATTTCATCGGTGATAACGATATCCGCACCTTCTGCCTCAAGTTCGGGGATCAGATCCTCCCGGCGCACGACATTAATGGTTCTCAAGCCGCGTAAACGTGCGATCTGGATTACAGCCCGACCGACCCCAGAGTTGGCGGCGTTCTGAATTACCCAATCTCCGGGTTTGAGGTCAACGAACCCTTCAAGCATCCGCCAAGCGGTTGGCGGGTTGACCGATAGCATTGCTGCTTGTTCCAGAGGAATATCATCTGGCAGGGGAATCAGGCTTTTGGCGTCTGATGCATACGCATCGCACCAGTGACCCACTCGATCTAGTGAGATAACGGGTTGACCGACACGCAGATTGGAGACCTTACCCCCGGTTTCTGCAACGATACCAACGCCTTCGTTTCCCGCAATCGCAGGTAGCGGGGAGCGAATCGGATACTTCCCCTCAAGTCTGTTGATGTCGGCGGGATTAATCGGTGAAGCTTTCATCTCAACTAGAACTTGGTTGGGGTCAATGGCGGGGGTATCCCACGACTCGACTGCGGCTACTTCTTCGGGAATGCCGTGCTCGTGATGGCAGATAACTGTTGTTGTTTTTTTCATTTGATCCTCTTTCTACGTGATGTCTATGAATTTATGATAACACAAGTTGCCACGTATTGCCCCTTGGGGCTTTGAGATGCCTGGTTTCGGTATTTCTATACATATTGCACTCCTCATGAAAATTAATTTATTAATTGGGTAATTTGCTATCGACATCAGCGCGGTTGCAAACCGCGCCTACCGTATCGAGGTCTTTCGAGGAAAATCACGATTACCGATTTAAATACTTAAACTTCATCTGGAGTGCAGGCATTAGAGCATCAACACTCTATAAACATGTCGCTCCTCTGGAGCGAAAGATAGGATCCATCAATTTTAACAGAAAACCGATGGAACTCAATACCTAGCAGCTTGGACTATATCACTGCGCGTGACGCTCGGATGGAAGGACAAAAAAATCCCATATAACGTCCCCCTATCTGCTTTAAGGGGATAGATAATGCTCCCCAGCAAACTCATAGTTGGCGACAGGTCAACCTCTAAACCGATCTGTCCTGAAAATGCACCGCCACGTGACGTTTCCTCCCCCAATGTCCACCAACTCATGTCATAAAAAGCGAGTGCGTACGGTGCAACGGACAACACCGAATCTCCGACAATTTTATGGAAAAATCCGAATCCAACGGAAAACCCCAGCGTACTGTTCTCGGCACCTGTTCTCTCATCTGCAAAACTACCGAAGAAACTCGCACTCGCCAAACACTGCCAATCGCTTCTGACCAACGGTTGAATCGAACTGATTCCAGAATAAAAGAACGAAATCGGCGATTGTGTGCTTGAGCGCACGTCATCAAAATGAAGCTGTCCTCCCTTCAGAAACCCTTCAATAGTCGGTAGCACACCGAATTCAAGGCTGCCAACCGCAGCGATCCGTTCGTTAACATACTCTGCCCCGGCCGCGATACTTGCCTGCCCCATCTTTAATTGATGGAGGTTGAAAGGGTGTTCGTAAAGTTGGGCATGCGCTTTCGCTATACCGGTTATCAACAGCAGAGTCGTAACAGTTGATGCCACTCTTTTCATATCTATCGGCTACTTGGGCGTGTCGCTTTCAGCTCTCCGGAAATTTTCACGGCGTTAGCACTACTTTTCCAATTGAACCCCGTTCCTCGATCAGGCGGTGTGCCTCAGATGCGTCTGCGAATCGGTATACATGCCGCACCACCGGCTTGAGTTTATCAGCTTGGGCTAGGGTAATCAGTTCCTCCATAATCTCAGGAGCGCGAGACTCTGCATTGCTCACGCCGCCCCATCCAATCAGCTTTAGGTTCTTCATCCAGAATGGCCAGAAATCGACCTGCCCCGTCCCTGTGAAAGAGTTTGATCCGAAACTCACCATTCGTCCGCCTTCTGCCATACAATCGAGGTTTCGCGTGAAGACTTCACCGCCGATCGACTCCCATACAACATCGACACCACGCCCATCAGTGGCTTCTAACGCCATCGCCACGAAATCCTCCGTTCGATAGTTGATTGCCACATCGGCACCAAGTTCTCGCACCAATTGAAGTTTCGCTTCGCTACCCGCCGTTGCGATAACCCGCGCACCAAAGTATTTGGCAAGTTGAACGGCAATGACACCCGTGCCGCCCGCAGCAGCGTGAATCAGGATCGTCTCCCCTGACTGCAAACCCGCGGCGATTTTCAACGTATGATACGCTACGGGAGCGTAGTCAAAAGCGGCTGCCTGCTCTGGCGTAAATGATGATGGATAAGCCGTGGGACTGGGCTGTCCGTCCGGGCGGGGTTGTAGACTTTTTACATCAACTACCCCGTATTCGACATATGATCCCGGTCGCAGCCCACCAACTAGATGGCGTGTGCCAATTTCGACCCCTTCGGTATGGGGTCCAAGCCCCACCACTTCGACACACGCCATGCCGCCGGGAATGTGCGGCGGATCTTTGATACCGTAATGCGCTTCCTGCGAGGATCCGATGCGACCACTGCCACCGTGTCGGATGTGGAGTTGGATGTAATCAATGGCGACAGCGAGCACCTTGACGAGCACTTCGTCTTCTGCCGGCTCAGGCGTAGGGATATCTTCGTAGCGCAGGACTTCGGGCCCGCCAAATTCTCGGTACACACTGGCTTTCATCGTTGAGGGAACTTGAGTCTGAGAAGTTTTTTTGTGCTGCATAGCTGATGTCACCTCTGTGTTTATGAGGGATGCGGAAATTATTCAGGACTTACGCAAATTTAGTACGCAGCGCGAGATTTTTTATTTTTAACCCCCTAAATCCCCCTTGTCAGGGGGACTTTGGAAAATCAGGGGGACTTATAAACCAATTGCGCAAGTCTTATTATTGTCTGAATCATCGAAACTTTCAATCGCACATGCGTTTCAGTGTAACACCAAGTTGAATCGAAATCAAGAGTTAGTTAGGATTGAAGCCATTGTGCAAATCTTCCTATGACGAATCATCGCTTCAAATTTTCTTCAGTCCAAAATGTGCGTCCTGTTGCTGTCTGAGTGACCAGAGCAGTGAATCTGCTGGTGGGTCAACCATCTCTTGCGTGATTAGCGTCTCCGCTGCCACATCTCTGGATAGACCATTGCCAGTTAAGAGATAAAGCGGCAGTGGGTTGCCTTTGGTAATAGGAGACGCAGGGAGAATCGCTGCGTCAATATCGTTGCTATGGCCGCCGCCTAAAATTGTACCAGTCTTCAGTTCACAGTTTGATTTTGCGACGAGGTCTACATGTGGCTTTACTGTGGCAGCACCGGTGGGAACATTCAGGAGCGCAGCCGAAAGGATAGAGATTGGAGTTTCCACACCGCAGAGATGGTATGGACGATAAATTACCGCCGTCGAGCCACGGCTGTTAGGTATTAGCCCTTTGGTCGTGAGAATCGTGCGGGAGTAGTCGTTTTCGCACGAAACCACAATGAATACGCCACCCCCTAAACCAGCGTCGTCAGCCCCCCTCAAGCAGGTGACGATGTCAATTGCCCTTTTTGTCTCTAGAATGCCGCCCTCCTCTACCGGGCAGAGCACCTCTGGAATCTCACTGATGCGGACAACGGGAAGGTGCAATTCAGGAATATCGGGCATCAGTCCGGTAGCATTTGCTGCAACCGTCATTTCCCCCAAATCCGAGTTAGAGGTTTTGGGAAGGGAAGCTAACATCTCACGGCGGGCAGGGATGTACCGATTGGCCTCTCCTTCAGGTATACGATCCAATGTCCATGCCTCTGATTCATTTATGGAAACCGTAGAACGCCCACAGGATACGGTCTTCGCTTCCGGGTCATAGATACATTCGTTGTTCCGCGCCTTGCCACCGGAAAGCACCTCCAATCCCAGACTCTGCGCCCACAGAACCAAGCCGATTAACAGCCCATGTTGATCGCCATCCACCGGGGTATAGACAACCCCTGCGGTGTCTGCCAAGTGCTTGAGAATTGGTCCAATAACCGCATCTGTCTCCTTGTTAATCATGGCGACATGCTTTCCGTGCTGGATGGCTTCATAGGCGTGGAGAGCACCGGCCTCTGGAACACCTGTGGATTCGACAACAACATCTATCGGTATATCCATCAGGAGCATTGGATCTTCCACGATGACAAATTTTCCGGATTCTATGGCGCGTATTGTATCTGAACGGTTGTCGCACAAGGCAATATCGTCGTCAATGATGCCAGCGTGGTGATAGGCGAGCCGTGCCGCTTGGGGATCGACATCCGCAATAACCGAAATCTCCAGAAGGGGGATATAACGCGCTTGGGTGATAACCGCGGTGCCATAATGTCCGCTGCCAATCAGCCCGGCGCGGACGGTTCGCTTCTCTTTAACTTGGTCAAACAGATGATGATAGATCATATTTAAGCCTTCATGCTAGAATGTCAGTCCGACGCGAATTGCTCCGCCCTCCTCGGCGAATTCAAACGCTTCGTTAATCTGATCGAAGGGGAAGGTATGGGACATAATCTTATGGAACGGATACTTATCTTGTGTCCGTAGCAGAAAATCTAGTGCCCGTGCAATAACCCAACCTTCATACACAATCACCCCCCGGATGGTCCTGCTGCATCGCACAATACTGCCCGGATCAATTTCGGTGGGCATACCGAGATTGATGTTCCCGATCCAGAGGTATCGCCCGCCCCAACGGAGCATCTCAACCCCTTCGGATAGGACACGCGGCGATCCGACAAATTCGGCGACTAGATCCGCTCCGACCCCTCGTGTGTGATCAAGCACGTATTCAACACGGTCTTTCACGGAGAGTTCATCGACGTTGATGAGATGGTCGGCACCAAATTCGCGGGCGAGATTCAGCCGTGCCGGCAACCGATCCAAGACGATAATCTGTCCGGCACCCATCTCCTTTGCCACAGCCGTCGCATAAAGCCCAAGTCCACCAGCCCCTTGAATCACAACCGTATCGCCGAGCGTAATACCGATTTGGTTAAGCCCGTAGATGACCTCTGACAACGCACAGTTGACCGGCGAAACGAGCGCGTCAGGTAGCTCATCGGGAACTTTGAAGATCCAGTGTCCCGGTTTCATGTAGTAGTATTCACCGTAAGCCCCGTGAAAATGCGGCGCTTGGTCACTCGGCACACCGAGCCAATCCCGATAACGGTTGGGACAACCCGGCTTACCATTGAGGCACATCCAACAACAATTGCACGGCTTGAAATAGGAGTAGGTGATTCGATCTCCCTCTGCCAACGGTTGTCCCATGCTATCGGTCTGGATATTCCTACCCATTTCTTCGATGGTGCCGATCATCTCATGTCCCAACACTTGCGGGATGCCGCTGGCAATTTTAGGTCCGTGTCCCCGCCAGAAGTGTAGGTCCGAACCGCAGATATTCGCCATGCTCATTTTGACCAAGAGATCATCTGGCTCTGTTGATGGCACGGGATATTCACGGAACTCCATCGGTGCTTGTGGCTCAGTAAAAATAGCGACTTGTCCTGTCCTCATTGGGATATCCTCCTCGCTGCTCGCCTTATGCCGATGCGACGGTCAATTCGTTCAATTTGTCCGGATCTAACTCAACGCCAAGCCCCGGTCCTTCGGGCGGATAGAGGTGGCTGCCCTCTGCGCGGATGCGCTCCTTCGCCGGTGACGCCGTGTAGAGTACAGGTCCCATTGGATCGCAAGGGAAGGTGAGATTTGGCATCGAAACGCCTAGTTGGACCTGTGCGGACGTGCCAAGCGTTGATTCCTGATCCGTGCCAATTAAACATCTGAGTCCCGCCGATTCTGCCAGCGCGAATAGACGACGGATATGGGTTGGTCCTCCCGCAACACATGCCACATTGAAGACCGTGCAGGCACCACGTTCTGCTGCCTCGTAGCCGAGTGCCAAGTCGCTGATGTGTAGGCTGACCGGTAAGTCCATCCGTTTGGTAAATTCCGCGCATACCCGTAGGTCGCGGGAGGGCTGCTCAAAATGGAACGGTGCGTGATGCCGAAGCACATCGGCGTAGCGTAGAGCGGTCTCCCAGTCATCGAAGCGACCGGAGAAATCGAGTTGCTTGAGACGAATCTGATCGCCAAATCTCGCCTTCATCTCTGTCAAGAAGTCGTTATCCAACGTGCTGTCACCCGACACGTAGTAACGGAAGAGATGATGTCCCAAATCCACCAACCGTTGTAGATAGCCCGCGGTCCTCTCAAAGTCCTCCCGCACCTGTACGCCCCAGGTTGGATAACAGCAGTAGACGCTATCACGCATTTTGCCGCCTAACATTTGGTAAAGGGGCACCCCCTGTACCTTGCCGTTGAGGTCGTAGAGTGCCAAGTCAATGGCTGATGCAAGGTGTAGATTGGTAACGGTGCTGCCGAAGTCCTGTGCCCGTAGGAATTCGTTAATCTCCGTGATACGGGTGGCGTCGCGCCCCACCAATAGCTCGTTGTAGCGTCGGGTTATCGCGCCGAGATCATCGGCTCTGCTATCCGAAGCTTCCCCCAGACCTACGGGACCATCGTCTACATGCACTTTGACAATGACATGCCCCGATATGTGACCGGTATAACGCGGTGTTTCGATTTGAAATGTCTCGACTTTTGTTATTTTCATCCCTTTGTCCTTTCTATACAACATCGTAGGGTGTCAGTGAGTCCCTGCATCAATCGTAGGGGCGAGGTAGGCTCACCTAACAGCTTAGGGTAATAGGAAAATTACACAAATTACACACGAAATGAAGAGTGAACAGGCGGAGTCGTGATTCGGAATTTCGCTGATGCTCAACTTATGGTTGATTACCCAACAACCCAGATTATTATAACGCAAGTTGCTAGTTATGGAAAATGTCGCAAAACGAGAGCATAGGAACTGAATAAAGCCCATTATCGCTCGCAGTGGATTGCCAAATCCACTGCCCGTATCCGCATATGGCTTGGATATGTCTATCCAAGTTGCTTTGAACTCTCGGCGAAGTCGGAGCCGAGCGAGTTGGACGACTAGCAACTTAGGTTTAGGACTTACGCATTTCAGTAGTGAACAACGATCATTGTTCACTACGGGCTCCTTATGGAGTCCCTACTGTAGTTGCCCGATTCATCGGGCGTTGGAAATGGTGTCCTACGGCGATAAATCGCCGAGCTACAGGACTTTGAGCATTCTCAACTGCGTAAGTCCTAGGTTATTATAACCGACATGGTACAGTTGTGTAAATCGGAAAGATAGGGAGTTTCAGAAATTATGATTTGCTCTTAGTTCGGGGAGGTTAGGGATTTCAAAAGGTGGTTGGGGGAAGGTAGGCGAGGATGGGGCACCCTGCGATATGTATCAGCGTCTTAGAAGGAGCGAAAATGTGCGGGTTGAGCCGTGTGCTGTTCCCTACGGTGGGCATAATGCGTTTCGTTGGGATTCCTTTGTTCAATGATTTGACTACCTTTGGGTTCAAAGCGAAACTCCAACCGCGAGAGTCCCAAACCCAACAGAGTAGTTGTTACAGCTCCCTGTCTTTCTTTGGGGACATAAAATAGGAAGTATCCCCCGCCGCCTGCTCCCAGAATCTTGCCGCCCAACGCACCCGCAGCAACAGCACACTCATAGATGGTGTCTAATATTGGGTTTGAAATGCTATCGCAGAGGGAGCGCTTCAGCTCCCAAGCACGGTGTAACAGATGTCCAACCTCGTCAAGGCAGCCTCCGCGGTTACCCTTTACAAGGACATCATGAAACGCAGGCACGAGTTCTCTCATTTGCAGCAGCGTCTGGGGACTCGCAGCACGTTTCTGGTCGTGCAGGATAGTCTCGGCGCGGCGTTGAATCCCTGTGTAGAATAGGGGGAAGTTCCCTTCCAAACGCGCTATTGTTTCGGGGGTTAGTGGGATGTCTTGCGTATCGACACTCTCATCTCTGTTAAACTGAATCCGCTTCAACCCACCATAACTTGCAATATACTGATCCTGCTTCCCGATAGGCTGTTTCAAGTGTTCTATCTCAATCTCACACGCTTGCTGCGCCAAAGTTTCTTCAGACATTTCGATTTCCTGATAGGCGTACAACGCATTGAGGAGTCCAACCGTTAATGCGCTTGACGACCCCAACCCACAACCGCGCGAGGGGATATCGGAGGTAACTGTGATAGATATGCCACCCCCCCTAACCCCCCCGCAAGCGGGGGGGAAGGTTTTTCGTACCGCCTCTCGAATCAAAGGGTGTTGAATGTGGGCAGGATTAGAAACCGTTTCACAGTGGTCTGGGGTGTTGATAGCAATTTGAGAGTTTTGTTCCCTCGTGATGCAGACAGAGATGTATTTGTCGATAGCGGTGCTGATGACCGCTCCACCGTATTGCCGGTAAAAGTTGGCGATGTCGGTTCCGCCGCCAACAAAACTGATTCGTATCGGTGTGCGTGAAATAATCATAAATTCTTCCTAACAGATTTATGGTGGATTCTAAATCGGCGCAGTTAGAAACTCTGCTTGCGATCCCGATTTATCGGGGAGCACCTACCAAAGGGTAGAACGGATAGAAGTTACGATTTCACAATCTCACGAATTTGGGCATAATCAAGCGTATCGCCCTTTTGTGGTCGGTGGGTGTAATACCACCAGAACCGAACATAAAGTAGCATCCAAAAGATACGGAAAACTCGAAAAGGGTTTCGGTACTTTGTTTCGCCGTGAATTCGAGGACGGTGAGTGACGATTATTTCTCCCACTTTGTAATCCCGCAAATAGAGCATCGAAGTGAGGCAACCGTGCATCTTTGATCGTAACGGTAACAGGGATTTGACCGCCTCCGATCGGAATATCTTGAGGGAGCAGCTCGTGTCATGGACTGGATCCCTGAAGATGAGATAGCGGATGAGGTTGAACGCTCTCGAAACGAACCGTTTGGTTGCAGAGTCTTGCCGGTGTTTGCGCCAGCCACAGATAGCATCATATTTGCCCTCGATTGCTTCGAGCAGTTTGGGAATATCTTGGGGATCGTTTTGCAAATCGCCGTCCATGCTGATGATATAGTCACCTGTGGCGTAGGAGAACCCGGCAGAAAAAGCGGGTGTCTGACCTAAGTTTTTTTTCAATCGGATAATCGTTAGGTTGCAAATCTTTGTCTGAGCACGTCGTAGGATTTTGTAGGTGTTGTCAACGCTTCCATCATCAACAAAGATGATTTCGTAATCGTAGGTTTGGGCATTAAGCACCGCATCAAGTGCGTTAGCAAGCGGCATGATGTTGTCTTGTTCATTATAAACAGTTACCACAACCGAAATCTTTTTCTGGTGGTTCATATAAAAATAAAGTGCAAAGCAGGCAGAGAAACCGAGTTTTTTCTTCAAAACTCGGTTTCTGTTATACTATTTCTTAACATGAGCCTTTCTGGCCTCTCGCTGAAATGGATTTGTATATTTGAGAGTGGTGCATCTTTATTGCCCCGATCTTATCGGGATTCAAAGCAATCTGAATCAGGATTTTCGGGATTTAAGGATTTTCAGGATAAGGAGTTAGCTGGAAATGCCCATTAGAAACGTAGCACACCCCGCATCTGCTGTGGGAGGGAGATCCCTCTCCCGATAAGCGAGCACTGCGAATCGAGGCTAGGAAGCCTCTCCCACTGTGGGAAACAGATCCTTCTACTGAGGAGCGGACGCATTGAAAGCTATTTAGAATTCCTCAGTTAGAAGACAACCCACCCAATGCCTAGGAGGTGGACACCCGCTTCTGGGTCTGGTTACGAACGGACATCAGACGCTCCCTAACTTGGGAGGTCAATAGGACGAAACCCAACAATCCCAACAGACTGGTCATAAGCACCTGACAACAATGTATAAAAAATCCAACTGAGAGGGCACCCCCTACCTCCATATCGGTAAACATAACCAAACTCGCCGCCCAGCTTCCCTCTATGACCCCAAACCCGCTTAGTGAAAATGGAAACCACGCAGCAATCATAACGATTGAAATAACAACCAACAACACACTTAGCCTCTGATTGACGTTTAGCGTTGATAAAAGCAGCAGATGGCAACTCACATTAATCCCATAAGTACAGAGCGAAAAGGTTAGGGCTTTCAACAAGGGGCGAATACAGCGGAACCGGTCAAGTTGAAGCGAGACTTCCCCTAATTTATGACCGGCGGCGTCCAGTAAAGCGGTGTGACGCCACGGATATATTCGGACGATGCAGGTCCAGATTCGCCCTATACCTTTGGGAAGCACAGTGAAGAGAACGCGATTCGCTATAATCAAGCCCCCAGCGAGGGCTAAAACAGTCAACACATAACCTGTAGGTTCGCGTCCCAACGTCAATAGACCAAGGGTGCCACCCGCGATAACAAATTGTAGGTCAAATAAACGTGCCTCGAACAGACTACGGACTCCCTCGCTTACAGGGATTTTCAGGTGTCGGCGCAGCAGTGCAATATAGGAAAACTCACCGACCATCAGGGGAAGTGTGCGCACAAAAAAGTTGTGACACAACGTAATTGGGAACAGTACCCCCAATGGCAGCTCCTTCCGAGCCAAAAGCATACGGAAACGCAAGGCACGGAAGATATTTAACAGGAGGAATAAGGCAAACAGTAAAAAGAAAAACCGAAGCGGTACGTTTTTAGCAAGGCGGAGGAAATGGGAATAGTCAAACTGTCGTGCCAGATAGATGACCAAGATTCCCGAAACCCCAAGCCCTAGCAGTGGAGAAATGAGACGATTTAACCGATGTTTTTGAAGGAATGATTGAAACCGCACGTCAGTGATCAATACCGTATAAGTCTCAAGCCGCTGTCAATCTCAAAAGAAAAACACATTAGTTTATAAAATATATCAACCAATAACCCCAAAATACCAGTCAAGTTTATGGAGTTATGACAGTATATGTCATAACTCCCGAAAAAAAATAGTTGAGATTGAATGCAAGAATAATTTATATTATTAGGCTGTATAAAATATGTTTGTTGTATT
This sequence comes from Candidatus Poribacteria bacterium, assembly GCA_965208425.1. GTDB lineage: Bacteria > Poribacteria > WGA-4E > WGA-4E > PCPOR2b > PCPOR2b. The sequence goes on from OZ242335.1 coordinate 4,274,135, forward strand.
TGCTACTATTCTGTTTTAGTTGTTTCGTCTGCAAGTTAGGATACTAGATCCTCACTTTTACTACAATCTCCATAACATAGCTTGCTATAAGGAGGAAAACAGTGGCGTGTAAAACAATTAATGCCGCGGAACCCAACTTCCCGGTGAACCTTTTTACTTCCAAAGAAGACATGGAGGAAGACACGGCAGAAATCGGTGATTCTAATTGGATTCCTCTCATGTGCTGTAGTTACGGGACTTACCCGGTTGCGATCGACTCCATCTGGGAGACTGAGGATGACGAGTAGGCATTCATAAATGGTATATCACGGTTTGCTCATGCGTGATAATCCAAGTTGCTAGGGCGTGTTGACATTTGTATGAAATTGTTCGTAATCGTAGAGGCGAGGTTTCCTCGCCCGTTTCCAACGCGGGTTGGGTGCCTCAAACCATATAGGTTGAGTCAATTGTAGGTCGAGATTCATATCTCGACAAAATACCTTTTGCCCCTGGTAGGTGCGGTTTGTAACCGCACCGGTTTGGAGTGTCTCATTAATTCTAAGGTCCACCAATGGTGGATTGAGCCTATACTATCGCGCTATATTCGTATTGTCGATTTTGGAAAATCGACCTACAGAGGTCCAAACAAAGGGTTGGGAGACCCAACCCCTACGAAGAATCATGCGTCTACGCACCGTCCTTGATTATCTGGTTACAACGAACTGTCAACAGAACCTAGTAACTTGCGTTAGGTTAATGTACCAAAACCCTTCTTAACTGATATATAGTGAATTCAAAAAATAAACAGACACTTGCGCCCTCCACCTAGTAGGCACTGTTTCTAACTGCGCCGATTTGGAGTGTCTCATTAATTCTAAAATCTTATAAATGACCAAAGTCAATACCCTCCTCAAACTGATTGCCTATCAAAAGCTACACCCCCAAGCCACCGACGAAGAGATTGCCCAAGGGACTGGACTTTCACCGCGACATGTCAAACGCTGCAAAAAAGCGGTGAATCTTCTCAAACACGAGTTGGCTGATTCCTATCTGCAACCGGGACAAATCCAATTTCTGCTGTCACTGCTGAAGGAACATGCACCCGACCAGAAGGAGATCCCCCAACAACTTCAAAAACAGATGGGAGGGGTCTACACCGGAACCCTTCGCGCTAGGTCCCTCACCGAGCGAGCACCTGTTAGTCGGCTTGAGATCGGAGAGTTCATTCCAGTCGAAACGGGTCCTTCGGACCGGCCGCACCCAGTATTGAATTTTTGGTTACAGAATCTATGCTATGACCCACTCCTCGTATATCACCGAAACGGCAAAATCGAAGGACGACTTGCAATCGCTTGCGAGGCGGTGAAAGGATATTCGGAGTGGCAGCTGACTTTGAGAAAGGATCTTCGCTGGAGCGATGGAAAGCCGATTACGCTTGAAGAGATTATTGCAGCGTTTTCCAAGAGCTGCATCGCTTCAAGTATCACAGAGATAAAACCGGATGGCAAGACCCAACTCCGGGTTCAACTTTCTCAAGAAGAACCGTTATTCCAACTCCATCTGCGCGGTATCTGCCCGTTCCCCTCCCACTCACCCCGTCCCTACCGCGTGACCTCCGGCCCTTATCAATTGAAGCGTTTCCGTCCCGACGCCACGACCTTTCGCTTCACCCAAAGCCCGGACCACTATCGCGGCGGAGATTCCTGCATTGATTGGTTGACCCTAAAACGTTTTACACACATCCCCAATGCGGTTAATGCGTTGGAGGCTGGTGCACTAGACCTGATTTCTGTTTCTCCCCGTGCGCTGCGGTCCTTCTACCAATCTCTAACAACCGCCCCCTGTCAGCAGTGGCCCTTTTTTCAGGACAACTACTACGTCCTATTTCTCAACCGTCATCGCGGCCCCCTATCGGACGAAAGGAACTGTAGACTATTAAAAGAAGCAATCGATTATCGGGCAATCGACCACTATCTTCGGATGGAACAGATTGCTGAGGAAACAAAGAGTTTACAACCTTCTCGTTTGCCTTTTGACCTTCAAATCGCCTGCGCGGATGGCGTGTTTCACTATTTGGCGGATCTGATTGGGAAGTCAACAGGTGCTTCTGTGATAAATTCTAGCTCTATCAACAGAGAGATGCGGGACGAGGCGGATGCCTTTTTAACGCAAATCTTTTTCGGTTTTGAGTACAGCTACTTGGCACAATTCTTTCGCTCCGGCGGAAGACACAACTTTTTTGGTTACGCCAACCCTCAAGTGGATGAGATGCTCTCCCAACTCAATCAAACAGGGGACCCGGTAGCAAGAAGGAAGATTGGACAGCAGGTATTGTCCCTCCTACAGGAAGATTTTGCGATAATCTCCTTGGCACCCTGCTTTCAATATACATTCTCGCCGTTAGAAATCCAATTCGACGATAACCTCACCGACATGATCGATCTGGTTCAAAATATGAGCCAACTCACCGTTGAACGTCACCAATCCGGCTAGCAATCCTCACCGTTGAATCGCTGTCCAAGTTTTCGTTTAATCTTGATAAAGATATGGATTTGAACCTATCAATTCAAGGGTGACAAACTATTCCTCTTCAACTTGCAAACAATTTTAAGGGGTTATGACATATCATGTCATAACTCGCCCAAAAGTAACTGGACTTTTTATGGACTGGTGGGTATTTTATAATCGCAACGGGGCAGGTGAATCCGTGAACTGTAAAATTTGTTCATGTCTGTCCCGGAATTGGAAGATTTAGAAGGTTCTATTTCTAACAGCAGAAATCCATCTCTTCTGCAAATCCGAAAGGAGTTATCCACAATGTTACGGAAAGTATTGACCGTCGGAATGGTTTTTATTTTAGCACTAAGCCTATTGTCTGTTTCACTGATTACATGTTTTACCTATGATGCACAGGCACATGGGGGGTATAAGTGCCTGAACACCGATGACGGTACAGTAGAACATAAGGGCGGCCCCCCCCTACCAGGTGATCCTTGGTGCTGCGGCCCTTGGTATACGCATTAAAATCAGGCATCTTCGTTATGCTAAAAGTTTTGTCATAAGCTTTTAGCATAACGACCTACCTGCTTTGCTGGCTGTTTGGTCCTAAGTAGAATACGTGCCAGTCTATTTACAAATGATCCCAGTAGAACTTACGCACTTCCGTAGGGAACAACGATCGTTGTTCCCTACGAACTTCTTGATGGAGTCTCGATTGTAGTTGCCCGTTTCTTAATCCCGATAAGTCGGGGATTCATTGGGCGTTGGAAATTGTATCTTACGGCGATAAATCGCTGAACTACAAAACCTTGAGCGTTCAACTGCGTAAGTCCTAAAGAAAATAGGATGGACGAGAGGTTAACGAAAAATAACCCTCAAACGATTAGTGGCGTTCTCGCACTAATAGAAACCGAGTTTTTTCTTCAAAACTCGGTTTCTGTTGCACCATTTCTTAACATGAGCTAACGAGAAAAACAAACCAATCCAGTCCCTGCCATTGCACAATCATCTTCTCAATGAAATCACTCTCCCGGAAAAATTTTTCACTTTTTTTTATTTTATGTTTATTTGTAATTGCAGGTGCAACTCGGCTGCTCTCTTTGGGTGCCCATTGGACTTCTGATGAAGCCGGGTGGCTGGACCATAGTACAGTGTTTATGGCCGCAGTCGAGATGGGCGCCTTTTCAGAAACCCTCGTCACTTTCCACCCCGGTGTCATAACGATGTGGCTTGCTGCCCTCCGCACCTTTTTTACCGAATCGCATATAAGTGTTCAAGGTTTGGCGTTAGCCCGGTGGTTCATCGGGGTCGCCCTGTTAAGCGGGATTGGTGTCGCAGCGGTGCTGCTATATCGGTTATTTGGACGTTGGGTTGCGGTCATCGGTGCGTCGTTTCTATCCTTCTCTCCACTCTTTTTATCCCAATCCCGTCGCGTCCACACCGATGCGTTGGCATCAATGTTTGTCCTGCTGGCAGTCCTATTCCTCCTGCTCTATTGTGGGGCAACCCAAAAGCGCCGTTACCTTGTCGGTTCTGGAATCGCTTTTGGTCTAGCCTGCCTTGCCAAAAGCAACTCGCTTATTCTGCTCTTGTGGCTGCCTATCTGCTTTGTCCTGTTTCGGAATCGAGAGGAGACGTGGCGGCAGTTTTTTCTCCGGGGGTTTGGAGCGAGTCTCTTTTTCCTAGGTTGTACACTACTCACCGTTTTAGCACTGTGGCCCCTCTTTTGGAATCCCACCTTTCTGATATTTGGGTTATGTCTATTAGGCGTCACACTGTTTGCGTGCGGGGAGTTACAAAAAGAAGCACATGGACGACTCTGGCTATATTTGGTATCGGTTGTGGTGGTAGGTGGGGTATCCGGCTATATGGTCCGAACCGTATGGCGGGTGTTCGATGGTGTTGCGTGGGCAATTACCACGCCGCATAACGTCCAACACTTCTTCCTCGGGCAGGTGTTATATGACCCCGGCTGGCTCTTCTACCCGTTGGTACTCTGTATAAAGACCGCGCCGTTAACGCTTCTTTTAGCCTTCGGCGGGTGTCTCTTTCTGTGGAGGAAACGCTATCAGGAAGGGTATGGGCGACAGTTTCGGATAGCACTCGCGTTGGTGGTAGTTGTCTTACTGTTCACCCTCTGCCTCTCGCTGACGAGCAAAAAGTTTAGTCGGTATCTGCTACCCGCTTTCCCAATCATAGAGATACTCGCCGCCATCGGTTTCTTTGAGTTTCTCAGATGGGGTTACTTCTATATCGACTCCCGCTTTGGGACCGAAGCGAACTCCCAAAAACTTACCTTCTCTATTGTGACTATCCTGTGTCTCTTCCTGATCCAAATCATGCCGGTCCTACGACTTCATCCCTACTATAGCACCTACTACAACCTCTGCTTCAAACTCACCGATATCAGAAAAATTATCACAGTTCCCGCAGCCGCGGGGTACGATCTCGCGGCAAAATACCTCAATAGAAAACCAAATGCACAGAAGCTACGGGTTCAAACCTTCCCGCAAAGTGGTCAATTCTTTTATCAATACTTTATCGGACAGTCGCCCTGGTCCGATGAAGGTGAAGCGGTCATCCCAGATTATGAGGTGGTCCATATCCGCGAATCCCAAGCGGGCTGGGTGCCGCAAACGGGAACACTCAACGGACAGCTAGAACATGTGATAACCCTCAACGGGATTGAGTATGTTTGGATTTATAGGATACCACGATAGGCTGAATAGGGAGGTAAAATAGCCTAAGTTGCTATTGGTTGAAAATCCATCGGTTGGTGGTTATGGTTGATTTATTCAGTCTTTCGCTCCAGACGGCGGCGCAGCATTTCGTTGCCATACACATGTCGCCCCTCTGGGGCTTGGAAGGAGGGCCTTATCGCCCGGCTATAGACATGTCGCCCCTCTGGGGCTAAATGCACCCAACCCCCTATCACGTTTGACGTTCCGTGTTCTATCCTAGAAATCCTTTAATCCTGTAAACCCTGATTCAGTGATCCGTAGGTTGGGTTGAACGATTCAAAGCCAATTATTATCATTACGATAGCAGGGTACTCTTTCAACAACACCATCTCATAGATAGATGCAGTGAAACCCAACATTCAAGCTACTGCTTATCAAGAGTTGGGTTTCACTATATTTGTGAGATGTCGAGTCGAACAACCTCCTGCAATTGAAGTGGAGCTACTGGGTATGTTTTATCAGTGCCGTTCAACCCAACCTACGCCATTCTTAAAAAAGTTGAAACTCATGTTAAGAAATTGAGAAACAGAAACCGAGTTTTCAAGTCCCGATTCTCGGGATGCTCCCCGATTGCATCGGGGCAAGCTGAGTCGGCAAAAAAACTCGGTTTCAAACCTCATATACCTAAAAACCTACGATGAATCTGATTAAACTCCTATCTACCGATTTTTTTACCGGTCAAATCCTGTTCTCAGGAAAAGGGCTGCTTGACCTTCTGTGGTTTCTCATCCGCAACCCCCAAGCAAAATCTCTAAGACTCGCTGTGCTCATCCTGCAGCTAATCCCCAGATATACAAAAGTATCGGTGAAGCGACTGATAAACCTCTACCGCTTGACACAAAAGATAAACAGGTTGAATTTACCCGGAGATATAGTCGAGTGCGGGGTGTGGAATGGTGGATCTGCCGCCATGATGGGGGTTGCGGACCGAGACGATGAAACCTCCAGCAAAGTCAGGAAGTTATGGCTCTTTGATTCGTTTCGTGGGCTGCCGCCGCCCGGCAACAGAGACGGCAAACAGGCAAGGGAGACCTATTTCCAAGGGTGGTGTCACGGGGAGATGGAGAAAGTTAAGCAAATTTTCCAGCGATTTCGACTCTCGTTACAGCATGTCAACATCATCGCCGGGTGGTTTGATGAGACATTGCAGGCAGCAGACCTTCAAACCATCGCTATTTTGCATATTGACGCCGATTGGTATGCGTCGGTCAAGATAGTTCTAGAGACCTTATATGATAAAGTGGTCGAAGGCGGGTTTGTTGTATTGGATGATTATTGGAGATGGCCCGGATGCCGTGAGGCTGTAACGGATTATCTTAAAGAACATCAGATTCAAGGGGTAGTATTGAAACAAGCAGATCTACACGGCGTTTATTTTCAAAAGCCGCCCCGGTGCAAGGGGGAAACAACCGATAATTGATGTTATCAGTCAACCTGTTTGAGCCGTCCCCACATTGTAAACTTTTTGCCTGCAGGAGAAACCGAAAAAGGAGTGTTAAGCCATGCAGGGTTAGCGTCACCATGCGGGTGATTAGTAAGGTTTTGAGGATTCCCGCCATCGGCGTCCATAACGTAGATTTCTGCGTTCCCATCCCTAACAGAATAGAAGGCAATGCGTTTGCTGTCGGGAGACCATGAGGGAATTCCGTCATCAACGCGATTCTCAGTGAGTCTTTGTTGATTTCCCCCATCGGCGTCCATAACGTAGATTTCAGTGTTTTCCAAGTCCCCCTTCCTATCAGAATAGAAGGCAATCCGTTTACCGTCCGGAGACCATGAGGGTTGCCTGTCATTCTTCCGATTTTCAGTGAGTCTTTGTTCATTACCCCCATCGGCGTCCATAACGTAGATTTCAGAGGTGATTCTATGGAGGCCTATAAAGTGCCCCTCCCTACGAGACGTGAAGACAATCCGTTTACCATCGGGGGACCATGAGGGATCTCTGTCCTCTTCGGGATTGTTAGTGAGATTTTGAGGATTGCCCCCATCAGCATCCATCACGTAGATTTCATAGTTATGATCGCCTCTCTCCTTATCCCTATCAGACGCGAAGACAATCCGTTTACCATCCGGAGACCATGAGGGTTGCGAGTCAATATGGCGATTTTCAGTGAGTCTTTGTGGATTTCCGCCATCGGCGTCCATAACGTAGATTTCATAAGTGGGTATACCGTGCATAACGTGCCCATCCCTATCAGACACGAAGACAATCCGTTTACCATCCGGAGACCATGAGGGTTGCGAGTCAATATGGCGATTTTCAGTGAGTCTTTGTGGATTTCCGCCATCGGCGTCCATCACATAGATTTCAGAAACGGGTACACGGAGTATAACGTGAACCTGCCCATCCCTATTAGATGTGAAGGCAATCCGTGCCTGTGCATCAACGCATACCATCAGCGGCGTCAGACTCAAGACTACAACGACAGCTAAAATCAAATGTGCGCGTTGCATCTATTATTCCTCCTCTATTCTCACATCGGTTTATTATTCCTCTATAGCTGTTGGTCAAGCGTTTTGTCCAATCTCCAAAGCTGTCAGGCCGCGATTCGGAGGGGACGTCCCCTGCCTCTACCGTATGTTTTTAGTAGGAGGGAATTCCGATTTCCGACGATTGCGCCGGTTTCTAACGCTTGATTTACCAATAATGGCAGTTATCGGTCAATCTGCTTGAGCCAACCCCACATTGCAAATCTTTTGCCTGCAGGAGAAACCGAAAAAGGAGCGTTAAGCCATGCAGGATCTTCGTCATCATCGGGATGATTGGTGAGATTTATCACATTTCTCCCATCGGCATCCATCATGAAGATGTCCCGATTCAAATCCCTAGTCCTATTCGACACAAAGGCAATGTGTTTGCTGTCAGGGGACCATGAGGGATTCCAGTCTCTATCGGGATGATTGGTGAGGTTTTGCTGATTATCCCCATTGGCGTCCATCACATAGATGTCCCGTTTTCGCCCACCTTTCAAGGAAGTAAAAGCAATGCGCTTACCGTCGGGGGACCATGAGGGATCCTCGTCAGTACGATCATTATTGGTGAGGTTTTGCCGATTCCCCCCATCGGCGTCCATCACATAGATGTCTTGGTTCCCACCCCTAATGGAAGAAAAGACAATCCGTTGACCATCAGGAGACCAAGAGGGTGAATAGTCAGGAAGGGGATTGTTAGTGAGGTTTTTAGATTTACCCCCATCGGCACCCATCACGTAGATGTCCCATCTCTCCTCTCTTGCAGACGTGAAGGCAATCCGTTTGCCATCCGGAGACCATGAAGGATCCCATTCATCAAAGCGATTATTAGAAAGGTTTTGAGGATTCCCCCCATCGGCATCCATCACGTAGATTTGCCGGTTCTTACCCCTATCATCCCTATCAGAGCTAAAGACAATGCGTTTACCAGCCGGAGACCATGAGGGATTCCTATCTTCACCAGGGTTATTAGTAAGGTTTCGCGGATTGCCTCTATCGGCGTCCATCACATAGATTTCCCAGTGCCAATCCCTATCAGACATGAAGGCAATCCGTGCCTGTGCGTTAACGGCTGCCATCAGCGGCGTCAGACCCAAGACTGCAACGATAGCTAAAAGGAAATGTGTCATATTATATCTTCGTTGCATCTGTCTGTCCTCCTCTGCTCGCAAATCGGTTTATTATTCTTTGGAGTGGATTGATGTCAGTTTGTTTAGGCAATCCCTTTCCAATTTAGGACAAACCAAGTCGGAAGGGGCAATTCGGATGATTATCGTATGAACTCATCGCCCCTTCCTTGGCGTTTATGACCTACCCTCGTACGCTCCCACATCTCAGCAAAGGCTGTTTATCCAATAATGGCAGTTATCGGTCAACCTGTTTGAGCCACCCCCTATATTGTGAGCGTCTTACCTGTCTGAGAGGGGCCGCGAAGCTGCAAAAGTAGGGTCAAACCATGTAGGCCTAAAGTCATTATGGGGATTATTGGTGAGGTTTCGCAGATTCCCCCCATCGACATCCATTACATAGATTTCAAAGTTCCCACTTTTATCAGACGCGAAGGCAATCCGTTCACCGTCAGGAGACCATGCAGGACCAGTATTAACATGGCGATTATTGGTGAATTTACGCTGATTCCCTCCATCAGCATCCATCACGTAGATTTCAGAAGCGGGCCTATCGTCTATAACATGCTCATTCCTACCAGACACGAAAGCAATCCTTTCACCGTCCGGCGACCATGAGGGCTGCCAGTCAAGCAGGGGCTGGTTGGTGAGCCTTTGCTGATTGCCTCCGTCGGCATCCATCACGTAGATTTCCAAGTTAAAGCCCTCCTTCGCTCTAGACGTAAAAGCAATGCGTTTACCGTCCGGGGACCATGAAGGCTGCCAAGTATGGTGATTATTGGTAAGTCTTCGTTGATTTCCCCCATCGGCATCCATCACGTAGATTTCATCCACATAGATTTGATCGTTCCCATCCCTATCAGACACGAAGGCAATCCGTTCACCGTCCAGTGACCATGAAGGCGACGAGTCTGTATGGGGATTGTGAGAAAGGTTTTGAGGATTCCCCCCATCGGCGTCCATCACGTAGATTTCAAAGTTTCCATCTCGTTCGGAAGTAAAGGCAATCCGTTTACCGTCAGGAGACCATGAGGGTGCAGAGTCATAATGGGAGTCATTGGTGAGCCTTTGTTGATTCCCCCCATCGGCGTCCATCACGTAGATTTCTGCGTTCCCATCCCTATCAGACATGAAGGCAATCCGTGTCTGTGCATCAACGTCTACCGTCAGCAGCGTTACCCCCAATACGACAAACCCAGCTAAAATTAAATGTGCGAAATTGTATCTCCGTTGCATCTGTTATGCCTCCTCTATTTTCAAATTGGTTTATTATTCTTTAGAGTGGATAGAGGTCAGATTCGGTTAGCAACCTCTTTCCAATTAAAGTGAGGAGTGTGCATAATATGTCTCTTATGGTACAATATGTGAGCAATTTATGCAACAACACCTTCATTCTGAAACAAGGTATCAAACAGACAAAATCGCTAACATATTCCACCACGAAACATTATGCACATCCTTCATTATAAAATATATCAACCAATACCCTCAAAATGTTAGCCAAATTTAAGGAGTTATGACGTAATGCGTCATAACTCTCTAAAAAAATGGTTGAGATTCAATGCAAGGATATTTATACGGAATTGGGTTCAACAGAAGTGCAATCCAGCACCATTCTATAGAACAGTAATAGGTTTAATCCTCATACGAGCGTCAACACGCCTTAGTCGGGAAAACTGAATTGCCATCTTGATTTTATCCGAACTGTCCACTATAATGCAGATATATTGATAGGACTTATGCAGTTGAATGGTCAAACGGCGATTCATCGCCGCCCCGATAAATCGGGATTCAAGGCAACTGGACACCGTTGCTAACGCCCGATGAATCGGGCAACTACAATCTGGAGTGCGTAAGTCCTGTTGACTTTATATTTCTGTGAGGAGATGACGATGGAAAAATTCGCACCACTGAATCTGACACGAGATGAAATGATTGAATATACCCGTGAGTGGGAAGGAGACCGATTCGCTGATGGTCGTCCGAAGGTTGCGGATGACATCATCGAACGGATGAAGAGTGTATCGGTGACTCAAGCGTGGAGCACCCTACGAGGTAGCGGATACCAGTGGCAGTATGAAGGGAATTGGCAATGCACACATCCGGACGGCGTGCTTGTCGGTAGAGCGTTGACAGCGGTTTATATGCCCCGACGACCGGTGATGCGAACACTGATGGAGGAGAAGGGGGAGCGGTGTGGTTGTGTCGGAGACCAGATCTCTTGGCCCATCGACATGCTGGTTCAAGGCGATGTCTATGTCGCCGATGTTTTTGGCAAGGTGGAGGAAGGTCCAGTTATCGGTGATAATCTCGCAACCGCGATCTACTCAAAATCTGGTAATGGTGTCGTCCACGATGCCGCTGTGCGTGACTTGGACGGTATCAAGGAAATCCCCGGTTTTACCAGTTTTGTCAGGGGATGGAGCCCAACCTACGCTTCACCAACAATTATGCTGACGGGGGTTAATACGCCGATACGGATCGGTCAGGCGACGGTGATGCCGGGAGATGTTGTCCTCGGAAAAGAGGATGGCGTTATCTTTGTCCCACCACACCTCGCTGAGACGGTTGTGAAAACCTCTGAGCTTGTTCGTCTAAGGGATCAGTTCGGGAAAACCCGCTTGAGCGAAGGAAAATACACACCGGGCCAGATCGATGCGCGCTGGACGGACGATATCGAGAAAGATTTCTCCAGCTGGTTGGAAGATCATATCGACGAACTGCCTGTGCCGAGAGATGCCATCGAAGCGTTATTGAAAGAGCGAACATGGTGAGCTATTATAACCTAAGGCTCATATAAAAAGAGAGTGCGAAACACCGATAGAAAACAAAAAACTTTGAATCCCAACCCGACTGTGGGAGGGGCATCTCCCGCGAAGCAAGGATCCCGATAAATCGGGACCTGCCCCGATAAGCGAATAACTGTCGGGCTAGGAAGCCCGACCTACAGCCACCTTCGGGTCCGATTGCACGATTTCTTAACATGAGCCTAACCTAAGTTGCTAGTCGTTGAAAGTCCATCGTTTTTTGTCGGGGCAGGGTCTCCCCGATTATCTGGTAGATCCTTTGTCTTTCGCTCCAGAGGAGCGATATGTCTATAGAACCACAATAGGGTGGATACCCGCGCTCCAGAGGAGCGCAATGTGTATAGCCAGGCCAAGCTGCCGATAAATCGAAGTCCTAGCAACGGATTGGCGAAGTTGGAACCTATCGGATTTTATAACTAGCAACTTGCGTTATTATTAAGCATATCATCGGTAATTTAGACGTGCCGACGTATCTAATAGCGGCGAATATGCCTTAAAAATTGTCGCTCTGTTCTGATGCAGCCCGAAAAGTGGCAATCAACTCTCGGATGCGTATGCTATCGGGGTCATCGCTCAGGTGAGAATTGATGATCAGTGCCAAAGCACGTTGAAATCTCGCTTTTGGGTCGCCCCATGCCTGTAGAGTCGCTCTGCTTTCTGCTGTCTCCGGTTGGGCTGTCGATTGAAGGAGTCGATGGACAATCGATAGGTAAAAAAGCAGTTGATGGTAATCAACCTGTGCAGCGATCTCCGTTTCCGAACACTCCTCCCGATGTTCGGCAACTTGTCCCGCGTATTCCTTGACAATCTCCTGATCTAACAGGCTGACAAAATTTCCATTCGTCCGATTTGCCCCCAAACTGTTGAGAGATTGCACCAGACGCCGTTCGCTCCAATCCCAGCCGATGCTCCCAAAATCAATGAAGGTGGGCATGTCTCCATTAAGCACTATATTCCGTGCGTTATAATCCAAAGTGCCCAACGTTGGCGTTGCGCGATGCAAGCAATCTGACATCCGCGTCCAAATAGCGTCAAGCCCTGCTGCTTGATCGGCGGGCATTGGCTCGCCCTTCAGCCACGCCAAATAGTCGAGGGTTTTTCGCCCTTGATCCAATAACGTCTGCAGCATATCCTGTAAAAACACCGAATAGTCGAGTGGATATATGTAGAGGTTGAGCGCGTGGGCAGTTTTAGCAAATCCCTCCTCCAGTTGACAGAACGCTCGAACGGTGTTTTGAAGAATCGGATTCAACTCACCAGTTCGTGTTTTCTGTGCAAGGTCATCAAGTGTTGTATACCCACACCATTCCATCAGCAAACAGCTCGCTGAATCTGACCACCAGTAAAGCTCTGGCACACGGCATCCCGCCTGATGCAACCTCAAGAGCACCGCGGATTCGATCTGAAATGGCGTAAAGGTAGATTCACCGACTGGCTGGGTTATCAGGTGTTGCTTCAGTATGAAGGAACGCTCGCCGGCGTTTAACCGCCAGACATTGTTTCTTTCCAGCGTGCCGTGTCGGATTGGGACGCACTGAATCTGATCCTGTGAAATATGGAGGTATGCAGCAATCTGTTCGATCACTTGTGGAGGATCTGGCTGGTTCATGGGGAGGTTGAACTAATACATCTTTTTTGATCGCTATGCTACATATACATAACGAGTAATGCGTAAAGCCCCTACACATTACTCGTTACGCATTATTTTTCGTGTTCCCTCAATAGGATCGAGATTCAAAGCAATATGCCTAGGTAGTGTTTACATTTTTTTAGCAGTGATAAGTAAAGCTGCGAAATAGACGAATCCGAGGTATCGTTCTGCATATTTATCATATCGAGTGACAACTCTGCGATACTGCTTCAACCGATGGAAAAAACGCTCTATAATGTTGCGACGTTTATACCCCTGTTTATCATAAGGCCGATCTTCAACACGGTTGTTGCGCGGCGTTATCACCGCAACCGCCCCTTGGGCAACAATCGTTTCTCGCAGCGCATCAGAGTCATAAGCCGCCTCCGCAACAATGTATTGGCACGTGTAGCCGGTAATCAACGCCGGGGCTTGTGTCACGTCATGACACGCACCGGCAGTCAAGGTAAAACGCAAAGGCAAAAACGCATCATTTACCGCAGCATTGAGTTTCGTGGTAAAGCCGCCTCGGCTTCGACCGAGTGATTCTGATTGCTGACCTCCGTTTTTTTTGGGGCACCCGCCGCCGCCGCATGTGCCCGCACAATCGTTGAATCAATCAGGAGTGCGGAGAATGCACCCGCCTCATGGAAATGTTCATGGAGTTTTTCAAAGACCCCAGCATCGCACCATCTGCCGAAACGTCTATAGATGGCATTCCAATATCCGTAAACTTTCGGTAGCGACCGCCAAGTCGCCCCTTCTTTTGTTATCCAGATGAGTGCCGAAAGGAAACGTCTACAATCTTCAGGGGTCCCGACATAGACGTTTGGCAATGTTTGCAGAAACGGGTGTATGCTCTGCCAAGCTGCGTCACTAATCATCACAGGCAAGTCTTGAGTGGCATCTATCTGTTGAGTTTGCATGCAACACAGTTTACAAAGACTTACTGAAAATGTCAATAATTTACACAATGTAAACACAACCTATAGAATGTCGAAATCCCTAATGCCCGCGCTCCAGAGGAGTGCAATGCGTAAAACAACGTTTGTTTAACCCAAATTTCAAGCCTCGATGCAGCGATGAGCGGCAACTTGCATTATAAATACAAATCCAGCCAATTTTTCGCGTGGTTGTTAAAGTCAGCACATGACGAATGCCCCAGATCGGGGTAGATCATCAACGCTTTATGGTTTACGATCCGTTCAAACACAGGAACAATCGTGTGGTACGGACAAACGTCGTCTTTCATTCCGACATTAACCAGCATCGGACGGTTTATCATCTCCACCAGATTGAGAGGATCAAAATAGGCAAGTGTTTCAAGAACCGCCTCTTTCTGGTCAGGGTGCCGGCTTAGATATTCGCCCAACTCAACATACGGGTTCGTTTTCACATCAATCGCAAGCGGATAGTTACACAAGAATGGTTCTTCGGCAACTCCGGCTTTAATTCGTCCATCTAAAGAACTCGTTGCAAGTGTCAATCCACCGCCCTGACTCCGACTCCACATCCCAATCCGATCCGCATCAACTTCGGCACGACTCGCCAAAAAATCGATACCCCTAACACAATCCATATACGCGCCACGATAGAAATACCTGTCCCGATCAGTAATATGATAGGTGAGATACGTCCCCGATTCAATCTGCCATTCTGCCTTGCTCTCCCCCTGACTCCGCGGAAACAACGTGAGGACAGCGTATCCCTGCAGCACAATCTGCGTTGGTATCTGCTTGCTCCCACTATAACCGGGCACGGCAAGAATCGCAGAACACTTTCCGCGTGGATTATCCTTTGGCACCGAGTACCAACCCCGGAGTTTGATTCCACCGAAACTGGTCAATCGCACGTTATAAGTGTCGAACTCTCTACCACTCAACTCAGGCGCGGGTGAGAGTTCAGGCTCCATCGAAACTTCATCAAGTGCTGCGCGTGTCCCTTCCCAGAACTCCCGAATATCATTTGGTGAATACATACCCCGAATCCCTCCGTTGAACATAAAGCATAAATTGAGAATAGCTGATCTATTCCCGCCCCTATTCCCTAATTTCTCATCATACCGTTTTGTAGACATACTGTCAATTAAAAAAGATAGGACAGAATCGCAGATTCGAGTGCATGTAAAAAGGGCTATTTGTAGGGAACGCAGATCTGCATCCCTTACACATATTGAGATTTGTTGGGATAACAGCAATTTATGTCAATTTATCAAATCATATGATAATCTCTGTTGATTTAATTGTGATATTCGTGTTATAATTATGTCTGGTCAGTTGTCTGCCGAAAATTTATCCGTAATGACCGCTGACTTCCGCTACTCATTCCAAATGGAAAGGTTCTCAACTTTAAAAAAGGGAGTACGCTTTAATGGCTTACTACATAACAGAAGAATGTGTCGGTTGCATGGCATGTCTGACAAATTGTCCCGTTGATGCCATCACCGGCGACCGCAAAATGCTTCATATTATCGACCCAGATATCTGCATCGACTGTAGTGCGTGCGGTATGGTCTGTCCGGTCGAAGCCATCCATGATCAGAATGGAGATGTCGCTAAATTTATTAAGCGTCCCAAAGATCGCCCCATCGCCGTCATTTACGAGGAACTCTGCTCTGGCTGTGATTTCTGTGTCCACATCTGTCCGTGGGATTGCCTAGAGCTAAAGGATCCTGCGACCGGCGAACATGCCGAGAGTTTCTTCGGCATCTGCGACCTTGTGAAACCGAAAGATTGTGTCGGATGCAAACTCTGTGAAGAGGTCTGTATCAAAGATGCAATTCGCGTTGAATCCCCAATCTTAGTTGAATGGCAAGAAGCGGCGGATTAATTATGATTAAAAGCATGACGGGCTATAGCCGGCATAAAGCAGAAACACCCTTTGGCCAGTTGATTATTGAGATCAAATCATGGAACGCTCGCTACTGTAAAGTAACTGTTCGCACCCCCGACTTTCTCTCCGGATTTGATCATCAGATCCATAGCGCCATACGGAATCGGGTCTCAAGAGGACAAGTTCAAGCTACAGTAGAGTGGACAGAGGACCCTTCAGTCTCAAACCAACTCCCTATTCTCGATTCTAAGCTGGCAGAGCAGTATCATCAAGCACTTGTAAAGTTGCAAAATAACCTGCAATTCGCCGATGAGATTTCACTCTCTTTGCTTGTGCAGCTTCCCGGCGTTCTAACTGCACAAAAAGCCGATCTCGATGAAAAAGCGGTGTGGAAAGTATTACAATCTCACCTAGACACCGCTCTGGATGGATTGGAAACAACAAAGCAGGCAGAAGGAACTGCTATGCTTGAAGAAATCAAAGGGCTCCTCCATTCTATTCAACTCCTAAGTCGGAAGATAAAAGCAGCGAGCGCGGATCTCGTCGAATCCACGCATACAAGGCTCGAAGCGCGTTTGAACGAACTTCTTGAGGGACGCGTTAAAATTGATCCACACCGCCTCACGATGGAGGCAGGAATCATCGCCTCCCGTTCAGACATCACAGAGGAACTGGTACGACTCGATAGCCACTGCGCTCAATTTGATGAATATCTGCAAGCAGCCCAACCCATCGGTAGACAACTCGACTTTCTATTGCAAGAGATGAATCGAGAAGTCAATACCATCTCAGCCAAGGCGTCTCGATCCTCCATCTCCTACGCCACCGTTGCCCTGAAAACAGAGATCGAAAAAATTCGGGAATTGGTTCAGAATGTGGAATAATCGACTCTCCCAGAAGGGATTATTCATTGTTGTTTCGGGCCCCTCTGGAACCGGCAAAACAAGTGTTATCAGAGCACTTTGCGAAAGGGACATAACCTTAGCGTTTTCGATCTCTGCGACAACCCGCCCCCCCCGCTCCGACGAGGTTGATGGTGTTGACTATTACTTCCTAGATGAAACCGAATTTGAGGACATGATTCAGTGTGGCGGTTTTCTGGAATGGGTGAAATATGGCGGACACTACTACGGCACCTTAAAATCGACAATAGAATCAACGATCGAAAAAGGTCAGGATCTGGTTCTAGAAATCGACGTGCACGGCGCAATGAAGGTAAAAGACCTCGGCATCCGGTATACCAGCATATTTCTCCTCCCTCCCTCCCTCGAAAGTCTAGAGAAACGGCTTCGCAACCGCAAGACAGAATCCGATTCGGAACTCCAACAACGTTTGCTGACAGCGAAATCAGAGTTCGCTTATGTTAAAGACTACAACTACTGTATCCTGAATCCGGACCACAACGTCGAGAAAGCTGTGACTCAAATCCGCAAGATCATCTCCGCAGAACGCTGCCGAATCGACGATGAGCTTCTCGATGCAATCTCTCAAGAGTTTTGCTGCTAGTAACCCTATCGGGAAGGCTATCCCCACTCCCACAGTGTCTCCTGGTTCCAACGAGAAGGAAAGTTGACATGAACGGAGATGACAAAGCAAAAACCCCCAATACACCGAAAGTCGAAATCTCAGTCCGTAACTTTGGACCGATTGCGGAAGCAGATCTCGATCTCCGTCCGCTGACGGTGTTTGTCGGACCGAGCAACACCGGCAAGACCTACCTCTCCGTGCTGATCTATGCGCTGCAACACATCTTTGAAGGATTTTCA
Organism: Candidatus Poribacteria bacterium; assembly: GCA_965208425.1. Lineage (GTDB taxonomy): Bacteria > Poribacteria > WGA-4E > WGA-4E > PCPOR2b > PCPOR2b. The sequence continues at coordinate 4,291,988 of OZ242335.1, forward strand.
GAATTTCTTCCACTGTATAACCTAGAGCAGCTAGCAGCTAACTGGTACTACAAGCGTCCGGTAGATACAACACAAAAAGTAATAGACAAACTAAACATAGGCGAACCGCTTGCATTCTCGGATCTGCCCCAAGAGGTGCGGGAGTTAGCACTGAAAAATCTCAGGCTAGGCCCGATTTCCGAAAATATAGAAGATGAACTGAAACGTTGTTTCGATCTCGATTCTGTTTCGAGACTAATCCGATCTTCCTGCGACCAAAACGATGAAACAACCGTTTCACTGATCGTTAGCGACAAAAATCAAGATCTCTGGTCATCCAAATTAGGAATTTCTAAATCAAGCATCGCCATACATGGAGCGATTAACGAAAATATTGTCATCGTGCCTGAAAATTGGTTGCCCTCAACGCAACGAATTGCGGTTGAAGATTTGGTAAAATTCCTCAATGAACATCGCAGAAACATAGAACAACCTTACTATCTGCCAGCCGCCCGAAGCGGCATCATGCAGAGCCACCGGGTAATTGCTAGTTCCCTTGTCGCACGTTCCACCCGCGCAGGTCTCGAACCCTTCCCCGAAGTTCCGACACTTTCGGGAGTGGTAGCGGATTTCATGCAACAAATTATCCTCTACGGGGAACGTTACAGACCAGACGATGGAATGAATCAAATTGCCAACACACTTACGTCCGATGTGCTCGCTGGGCAGATAATTATGAATCCTTCACCGACAGGGTACCCAGAATTTCTCTACCGTCCGCAGGGAACAGAACAAGATATGCGTCTGACCCGTTCCTCGTCGATGGTGTCTGAACTTGCTCCCCTTGTGCTGTTCATCCGCGGCCTCGTCCGCCCAGGCGATACCCTCATCATTGAGGAACCCGAAGCCCATCTGCATCCCGCCGCCCAAGTGCAAATGGCAGCCACGCTTGCCCGTTTGGTCCGTGCCGGTGTGCGGTTGCTCGTAACAACACATAGCGACTTCATGCTCCAAGAGATTGGAAACCTGATCCGGACAGGTGAACTTGGAGGGAAGACTGATGAGCCTGCAAGTTGGCTTAAACAAGAAGAGGTAGGGGCATGGCTGTTTCAAAAAAGCGGAAAAGTAAAGGAGCTTGAGTTTGATCGCATCAAAGGCATAGAGCCAATGGAGTATGAAGACATTGCCGAGGAACTCTACAACCGTTGGGCAGATCTTCAATACCAACTTGATAAGAAAACAGGAGATGAGGAAGATAAGGTATGAATGAGGTGCTCAACCAAATCCGGACACGCGTGGGCGAAGAAAACCTGAGCACTTTACGGAGTAGAAGCGGCTGTGGCGTGAACATGACCGAGGCACCTTCCCCTCGAGTTGTGATCGATGTAGATCGTGCACTTCCAGCACACAGGAGGACAGGGAAACGATGCGACTATATTATTTTCTTTTACGACACCGCTCAAAACTGCCTCGTCGCGGTTCTGATTGAACTCAAAGGCGGCGATGTCAAAGCGTCGGACGTTTCTGAACAATTACAAGAAGGTGCAAACTTTGCCGAGCGTTTCACACCGGAGACGACCGAAACCGTATGTCTCCCACGCCTGTTTCACAAAGGAATTCATAAGAAAGAATTTCAGCAGCTTCAAAGGGCTAGTGTGCGTTTCCGCGGGGAATCCAGACCGATTAAAACTGCGCGCTGCGATAGTCCTCTGATACGGACACTATCCTAGAAAAATAAAACAGGAGCCTTCTCGTGAACGAGCAAGCAAACAAAACCATCATCCTCGGCGTGACCGGCGGAATCGCCATCCATAAATCCATCGACCTAGCCAGCCAATTGGTGAAGCAAGGACATTCGGTGCACGTCGTCATGACCGAAAACGCCACCCGCTTGGCGCAGCCCATCCAATTCCAAGTCATCTCTCGAAACCCCGTCCTGCTCGATCTCTTCGATATCGGCTCCGACTGGAAACCGGTGCACATAGATCTCGCAGACAAAGCCGATCTCTTGACAATCGTCCCCGCCACCGCAAACATCATCGGGAAAATGGCGAATGGCATCGCCGATAACGCGCTCTCCACTGTCGCAATCTCCGTCCACTGCCCAATCCTAATCGCGCCCGCGATGGAACAGCACATGTATGAAAACCCGTTTGTCGCGGCAAACATGCAGCGTCTAAAAGAACACGGCGTAGAGTTCGTCGAACCCGTCAGCGGAGATCTCGCCTCCGGCAAACAGGGCATGGGACGCCTGAACACCGTTGAGGTCATCTTGGAACGCATCACCCAAATGTTGCAAACGCCCAAAGACCTAAATGGGAAGCGGGTAGTTGTCACAGCAGGTCCCACACGCGAATACCTCGATCCAGTCCGTTTTATCAGCAACCGATCCAGCGGAAAGATGGGATACGCGGTCGCCGAAGCGGCACGGGATCGCGGCGCAGACGTTCTCCTCATCAGTGGACCAGCGACAGCAGCACCACCCACCGGCATCGAAACCCGATACATAGAAACCACGCTGGAGTTGCAGGACGCACTCCTTGAAGGGTTCGATCAGACCGACATCGTGGTGATGGCAGCAGCCGTCGCCGACTACCGCCCCCAAGCGTTCTCCCCAAGCAAAATCAAGAAAACCATCGACCAACTCACTATCCCGCTCGAACAAAACCCAGACATCGCACAAGTCCTAGGTGAACGCAAGAAGAAAGGGCAGATCACCGTCGGTTTTGCCGCCGAGACGAATGACCTCCTAGAGAACGCCCAAAAGAAATTGATCAAGAAGAACTGCGATCTCATCGTAGCAAATGACGTATTAGCGGAAGGCGCGGGATTTGAAGGCGACACCAATATAGTGACCCTGTTGGACCAAGGTGGGAAGCACGAACAACTGCCCCTCCTCTCCAAACGTGAAGTAGCAGATCGGATCTTAGACCGCGTGGTTGACTTAATCCAAAAAGTTGATTAGCATAACACCCAACTGCGAATTCCCCACACAAAAACTTGCACTCTGAAAAACGAAGGGAGGGCTACTAGGAAGAAAGTCCTTTAGGACTAAGATCTCAAGATTGCTTTCCGGAATACATACGTGCATTAGCTTTGTATCCATTCCGATTCTGTGATATACTAGATAGCGGGATTCGGAAGAATCCTAACGCTTTAGCTGTCTGAGTATCCCAACCCCCAATATGATAGGGAGGTGTTCAAAACCGCTTGTATAATCAATCCTAATGCGTTGGTAGAACTCGCCACTAGCTAGTTCATGGGCAACTTGCCACAAGAGAATGAAGGGGCGAGCAGCACGTTTTACCTTAACCGTATCTACAGAGCAATAGCAAAGGAGGAAGGAACAATGAAAATGAAAACAACGATTTCTGTCCTGCTTATAGCAGCTGTCCTTTTAATCCTTACCCCGCTGGGCGACGGGAAACAGCGCCCTGGATTGGAATTAATGCTCTATTATCCCCTTGACGAAGGCGGCGGCAGAACCGTGGAGGACAAGTCCGAAAGCGAAGCCGACGGCAAATTATCAGCGGGAGAATGGGTTGATGGCAAATATGGGAAAGCCGTTCGGTTTAACATGAAGGATGGAGATGGCGATCCCGAAGGTACTAGTAATATCCGAACCCGAGAAAATGAGGCATTTGCCTTTAAGGGGCATGCGGAAATCACCCTGATGGCATGGATCAAAAATGAGACCGACCATTGGGCTTGGGCTGGGATTAATCAGTTTGTAGTTATCTATAACCGTCCTGAAGGAAATTTCACAAACTACGGTTTTCGGATAGAAGACCCGGGGCACCCCGCTCTATTTTATCGAGATGCAGCGGATGCGGACTGGCATCGTAAGACATCAAGAGGTGACCCCTTACCAACAAAGCAGTGGGTACATGTCGCCTGCACCGCTATTCTGGGCAAGGGCGATACCATGAAGTTCTATGTAGATGGGGAAGAGCGTCCCAGCGGATGGAGTCATGGCAACGGAAACTTTAAGGCGATTGCCGTACCAGGTCCCATCGACATCGGCTCCCGTTGGGGAGGTGGAGGCAAACATCTATTCCACGGCTCAATTGATGAGGTCATGATATGGAGGGGAGTATTTGAAGCCGATGAAATCAAAGAGATTATGTCCGCACCCGGTGACGAATTCCTCGCCGTTCAACCCCGTGGAAAGCTCGCTACAACGTGGGCAACCCTAAAACGAAGCTCTAATTAATAAACTTAAACCCGCAATGACAATATTGCCCCCTGATGTTTATATCAAATAGATACACTTTCCTATCAGCATCAGGGGGCTTCTTCAATTAAGGCTTGGTTATACATGCAGAAAGTCAGGGATGTAATCGAATTTATGAGTCACTTTCCTATGCCCAATCCTGTGATGAATTGGGATAGGTTTCGGCAGTGCCGAATACCACGCGCTACGGTAGGGAAGGATTCAAAATTTACGATTGGTTGCCTCAAAGGGGGTACGAAACATGAAAGCACTGGCGCTTATTGCGGGCTTCCTTTTGTTCCTTATGCCATCCCTAGTCAGCGGGAAACAGCGTCGCGGATTAGATCTAGTCCTATATTATCCCTTCGACGAAATAAGAGGAAGGGCGACAAAAGACCTATCTCAATTTAGAAATGATGGACTGCTGCAAGGCAAAGGGGCATGGCGCAAAGGGAAATTTGGACACGCTCTCTACTTTTGCAGAGAAGTGGCTTGTGGTGCCGATTCGGGTATTGTCCAAACGCCACAGCACAAAATTTTTGCTTTTGGAGCGGGAGACGAAATCACCCTTATGGCGTGGATAAATGTCGATCCCGCTAATGTCGGAGAGAAACTAGTTGGGGCGCGCGCGATTATCTATAATCGCCCCCGAGACACACAAGCGAATTACGGACTTCGGATGGATCGTGTCGATCCATCTTTTTTTTATCGAGATAATGAAGATGTGGACTTTCATCGTGTTACAGGAATATGGGATGCAATACCCATAGATAAGTGGGTACATATCGCTGCGACCACTACTTTTGGGAATCCTGATACGATGAAAATCTACCTAGATGGGAAACTGCAACGTACCAACATGAAGGGAGGCACCAAACCTGATAATTGGTCCCTAGGCGATGGGACGAAACCGCCCATGGTAACCAAAGGTCCCGTTACGATTGGCGGCTATGGGAAATTCCTCGACCCATTCCAAGGCCTCATTGATGAGGTGATGATTTGGAAAGGAACCTTCACGGAGGAAGAAATCCAAGAAATTATGCTGGCACCGGGAAGTGAGTTTCTCAGTGTCGAACCCCGTGACAAACTAGCGACGACATGGGGAACAGTAAAACAAAACCCCTGAAACAAACCTTTTAACAATCCATCGAACCTTTAGCACAGTTAAGGAGGTTGCTGATGAAGATAAAGATCTCTTTTCTGGTTATAGCAGGTATCCTTTTGCTGTTGACTCCGCCCTCCTTCGTCCATGGAAAGCGAGATCCGAAGGACTTAGTTCTGTATATTCCTTTTGATGAGGGAAAAGGAAAAACAGCGGAAGACATATCTGGATTTAAAAATCACGGTAAGTTGGAAGGAAACTGGAAGTGGGACGATGGGAAATTTGGAAAAGCCATACGCTTTTCGATCAATGATCCAGGCATGGTCCGCACCCCAGCACACAAAATATTCCTCTTTGAAGGCGGAGACGAAATCACGGTTATGGCTTGGGTGAGTATGGATGTCGCAAGACCCGGCGCTCGTGGAATTCTCTATAATAGCCCTAACGGAATCAAAGCGAATTATGCAATTCGCTTGGAGACTGTAGACCCATCTTTCTTCTATCGAGATCAACAAGACGTGAACTTTCATCGTGTCACAGGGATATGGGACTCTGTACCGATAGATACATGGACCCATATCGCTGCCACCAACACTTTCGGGGATCCTGACGCGATGAAAATCTATCTCAATGGAAAAAATCAGAAATCGAGCCGAGATGGAGGCATTAACAAGGGCCATGAAGCAAAGGACTGGTCTAAAGGCGACGGCTCCAAACCGCCTCTACCCGCTAGGGGTCCCATCACCATTGGTGGATACGGAGCGTTTGCTCAACCATTCCAAGGCGCTATTGATGAGGTTATGATCTGGAAGGTCGCATTCACAGAGGAAGAAATTCAAGAAATTATGCTGGCACCGGGATCAGAGTTTCTCGGTGTAGAACCGCATCAAAAACTCACTACAAAGTGGGGTGCCATAAAACAGAATCCGTGAGGCGGATTGTTAGAACTATCTCATTTGCCTCTTGATGCTCACGAGCAAACAGTCACACGCATCTAGTAGCATCAAGAGGCTTTTCTTCTATTGAAGAGGAGGATCAGATGATTTTGATGAGCCCAAATATAAACCCGGGAAAGACCTCAGAAGAGCGGGACGAGTTTCTCCGCAAAGTCAGCATCATGGAGGTACAAACGGTGTCCATGAGCACCCCGGCTGATTGGAGCGATGCCGATGTCAAGGAGGCAAGGAAATTCCTCGAAGATCACGGCATACGTCCGGGTGAGTTTAGCGCATTCCACAGTGGATTCGGCGCAGCAGATAAAGATGAATACCAGTCAGCCATCGAACACTATCGCCGTCAACTACGCCACGCCCGGATCTTAGGCGCACACTGCGTCGGGTTCAATGTTGGATTAACCTACAGATGCACACCCCAAATGTGGACAGACGAAGCGTGGAAACGATGCCTCGACGCAGCGGCGGATTTGGCAAGGGAGGCAGAAGCAGCGGAGATGGACGTTGCCGCACACCCCCATATCATGAGTCCTCTCTGTTCTGTGGAACGATACAAAGAGATGTTTGAGGCAGCCGCCTCACCCCGAATGAAGGCACTGATGGATTGTGTGAACCTCACCTGGCCCCATCTGTTCTACAGAACTACGGAATTGGTAAATCAGATTTTCGATGAGGTGGGCGATAAAATCACCGCACTCCATGCGAAAGATTTGTCGATATCGGCGGTGCGCCAGAACGAGAGCGGACGCTTATCAGTTGTTCACATAGACGAAGCGGTTCCGGGGGCAAAAGAAGCGGAGCACCGTTATGAATCTGGCGTTATGGACTACGCGACCATCCTACGACGATTGGATGAATTAAACCACGATGTAACCCTGTATGTGGAACACTTCCCATACGAAGACACCATCACAGGTCAGCAATATATCCGCCACGTCGCACGCGAGGTTGGCGTAACGATCCACTAAATCAACGTAGTCTTCGTAGGGAACGCAGATCTGCGTTCCCTACACCTACCAAAGATAAAATCCCCAGCAATGACCCTCTACCAACAGACCCACGAATTCCTCAAACGCACCGGCAGAAACCTCAACCAGAAACTCGGTCAGCACTTCCTGATAGACCCACACACCCTGCAGGAGATAACTTGGGCAGCAAAATTGACTAATGTTGATCTCGTCTTGGAGATTGGTGCCGGACTTGGCTTTCTGACATCGGTGCTAGCGGCTACCGCCAAAAGGGTCGTTGCAATTGAAATCGATGAATTTCTATATGCCGAATTGCAGCTCAAATTCTCAAAAATGCGCCACATCTCCCTGATTCAAGGCGATATTCTCAAACAAGATCTCCCTACCCTGCTAAATGGCTTTCCACCCCAAAATACCAAAATTGTCGCCAACCTACCCTACTACCTCACCACACCACTTCTATGGGAACTGTTGAAGCACCACCAAAAAATCGGTGCATGTATCCTGACCATGCAAGCTGAAGTCGCTGAACGTATCATCTCTCCGCCCGGAAACAAACGCTATGGTGCCCTCTCCATCGGTGTCTCCTACTACGCCGAGTCCGAAATTGTACACACAATCCCACCAAACCAATTTTTCCCCTCACCACAGGTCGATTCCTCCGTCCTAAAGCTCCAGATGCGCGATACTCCTCAAGTCGCCGTTGAGAATGAAGCATTGTTCTTTCGGATAGTCCGGGCTGCGTTCCAATCTCGCCGCAAAATGTTACGAAACGCACTCCTAAAAAACGGCGTTTCTATCTCTGCTGACACGCTCAATGCCGCCTGCGATCAAGTCGCCATCGATCCACAGCGGCGTGGAGAAACACTGGATATCACCGAGTTTGCTGCACTTGCGAACAGTTTACATCAACACATGACTGAATCGGTATTGTAGGCTGGGTTGAACGTTGGGAAGTCCCGCGCTATCAAGGATAGTAGTCCTCCTATCTCTCAACACCATGTTCTTACGGATGGTAAGAGTGAAACCCAACGCTCACAGCTAGCACATCTTAGAACATACCATGAAAACAGATACATACACATTTATTTTATTAATATCGCTGCTGCTTGCCTGTGCACCCACAATGCCGCCTGCACCGCCACCGCCTGACGCATCAGCCCTTTATCGTGCCGCTGCAGCCAAGCACTACCAACTGGCACACGGAGAAATCCCATCTACCGAAGCAGAATGGGTCTCCTTAATTGAAGAATTTCAGGGCGTCATCGACGCAGATACAGAAGGGGAATGGACGGACGATGCCCAATACGCCATCGCCTCTTGCTGGCTCTGGTTGGGACAACGGAACGAACAGCCTGCACTCGACAACGCAATCACCTCGCTCAAGAAACTGCTCCAAGATTACCCCGATTCACCACACGCAGCGCAGGCACACTACTGGCTGGGGGATTCGTATGACCGGCTTGGCAATTATGGCAAAACTGTGCCACACTATCAAACAATCATCAGCCGCTATCCCAACCACGCAATCGCTGACAAGGCACAGTTGCGGCTCGGCAGAGTCTACGAAGCCCAAGGATACTTCACATTCGCCCGTATTACTTACGAAGCACTCTCCCAGCGAAGCCAAGATCCCCAAATCGTCGCCCAATCCGAGAAACGCGCTTCACGCCTTACTATCGAACAACCGGAGGAGGAAGCAACCGTCGACTCCACTCCTGAAATTGCACCTCCAAAGCCGCCAGAAGTGACCAAGCCCCCACCTCCTGAAGCTCCGAAAGCATCCCTACCCGTCGCTACCGCCCCACCTCCGAAGGAAGCCAACGTTAAGCCCAAAACAGCAACGCTACCGAGCAAAGCAAAACCGCCACTACAGAAGCCTCCTGTTGTGGACAAGCCAGTAACACCGCCAAGTAAAGTCAAGCCTACACCTGAACTACCCAAAACGCCAAAACCTGTCCCCGATCCATCGCTGGCACAGCAACTAGGTTTGAGCGTCAAGACCATCGTTATCGATCCGGGACACGGCGGCAAGGATCCCGGTGCTGTGAGTCAAGCGAGAAAAGAAAAACAGATTGTGCTCAGCCTATCAAAAACGCTGCGCGACCTCCTCGTTAAGAAAGGGTATAACGTCCGGCTCACGCGTGAAACAGATGTCTTTCTCCCACTCAGAAAACGCACACAGTTTGCGACAAACCAGAAAGCGGATCTGTTCATCAGCATCCACGTCAACGCTAGCCTTTCCGTTAAGGCTGCCGGCATAGAAACCTATTACCTCGCGCTCGCCTCCGACGAATCCGCCCGAATCACTGCCATGCGTGAAAACGCAGGGGCAAAGTACAACATGAAGGAACTAGATGCACTTGTGGGTAGAATCCTCAAAGAGAGCAAAAGCACGGAGAGCCGCCGGTTGGCGGAACTGATTCAAGCGCAGCTGGCATCAGGAAAACAGGTGAAGAACCGGGGCGTCAAGCACGCGCCTTTTGTGGTCCTTATCGGCACAAAGGTGCCAGCAGTACTTGTTGAGGTAGGCTTTATCTCAAATCCTGCGGAAGGGGAAAAACTGACCACAAAGGCGTATCAACGTCAGCTAGCAACATCAATTGCTGCGGGAATCGAGCAATATATCAAGAATATCCCACCGCCCGCTGCGAATCGATCGTGAATGAGGCAACCCGTGGCGAAGCACCTACCCCCAATGAAATTGGGGTTTCCTAATCTGCAGTGACTATAATAGCAAGTTAGAAATCCCCACCACAATGAACGCACTCCCCAAGTATAGATTCACAAACAAAAGTCAATCTGATTCAACAAGATACTTACGAAACCATCGTAACATCCGTTCAAGCCGATCTTTGTTCGCGGATATTGGGAGGTGCCCTTCGCCTTTGTACATAATATACTCAACCTCCTTGCCAGCGTCTGAAAGATATGTTGCATACATTTTGGCTTCGATAGGGCTATTATGCTCGCCCTGAAAGAGTAGGATAGGGGTTTCGACCTGTTCAACATAGCATATACCACTCATAAAAAAATGATCGGGAATTTCTAAAACGGCTTTCCACTTGTCATTCTCACGGACTGCATGCTGCGACACATGAAAACCGAGCTGAAACATACTCGCGTAGCCGTAATATCCTCCAGAAAGGACCGCAGCCCGAAAGCAAGATGTCTGTCCAACGATGTAAGCCCCGAGTATCGCGCCATAGCTGAAACCACTTAGCACCAGTTTGGTCGGGTCGCATTTCCCATTTTTGGCAAGCGACTCAATACCGCTCATCACATCTCTGTAATTCATGTCTTCGGCGGGGGTCTCAGCAAACTGATACTGTTGACTACCACGGAAATCCGGCGCAAAGATCTGAAAGCCCTCCGATACTAACCAATTCCAAACAGGCAAACTAATCGCTGCACCCGCCCCAATTGGACCGCCATGTAAATCAACGATGGTTGGGCGTTCTGGACTCATTGACTGTCCGTGGGGTGAAACAACCACGCCTTGTAGAACAAGCCCATCATACGACGGCCACTCGACAACCTCTGAAGCCGGTAGTTCGTATTCATTAAGCTGGTCCGTAAAGTGGGTAACTGCCTTTGACTGTCCCGAATCAATTGAGACCACATAAACATCTGAAAGGTTGTTCAGACCCCTCCAATGGATGAGAAGCGTTTGCCCATCTTGACTGACACCCGAAAGTGAGGCCCACCCAGTCCAGTTCACCACCTCTTCGGTAGATTTTGAGACAGTATCCACACAGACTACGCGATCACTCATTCCCTTGAGTCCGTTAACATATAACTTCCGGCTATCCGGAGCCCAATACAGGACTTGTTTACAGTAATAGTCTTCACTCAATATCTCTATCTGGTTTGAGTCCCGCTCCATTAAGGCACACAGAAGACGGACTTCACCCACGTATGGCGAATAAGCAAGGGCCAGCTTCGTCCCATCAGGAGACCACTTTATCAGCCTCATCTCATTTGCGCGGGGACCCACGCGACTCTTTTTCTGCCCGTCCCTAAGGTCAATATCGAAGAGATGCCAATCGGGGTCTACATGTCCCGTCTCGACAGAGAATATCGAAGAACCAACCTGATTAGGTGGTGAACCGTTGGAAACGACAGTCAACCACTCGCCGGACGGGTGCCAAGCGATGTTCCAGTAGGTTTCGTAAGCTGCAGGGAAAAACTCAAAGGTGACAGCCCCCGTCGAGACGTCAAGAACTACAAGGGCATCGGTACTCGCATCAAGAGACACATTCACAACCTCAGTGCTGTCTGTATCTTCATTTGAACTCATGTCTGTCTCCGCGGGATCTTGATCAACAACCATCGCCAAAAACTTCCCGTCAAAAGACCAGTCAAGCGTATAAGGATGGCCGAACGCCCACTCTTCCGTTTGCACGGTTCCTATGCTTTCACCGAAATGCTGCTCGGTTCCATCTACGTGTCGAATGAAGATACCGGAGTAGTCTGATTTCACATAAGCGAGCACATTGGGATCGGCAGGTGACCACCTCGGGAAAGCGCCATCAAAAGAAGTTTCGGCGCACCATCCGTTTAAGTCAAAAATGGTGATGTTTCCCCGATAGTCGTAGGCAACCCGTTTTCTATCCAGCGAGAGATGGCATCCACGAACGCCCGAAAAGGGGAAAGATTTAACTTCATCAATTGTAATCGGTCTAGACATCTGTAAACTCCTCAATAATTCACATAACCTCGTAGTATATTCATTCTATTCTGAACTTAACGGCACATCTCACGCAGCTCTTATTCTGCTCTCAACGCTTCAACGGGCGAAAGCCGTGCTGCTTTAATTGCAGGGTAAACCCCAAAAAAGATGCCAATGGTTGCTGAAAAGACAACCGAGATAACCATCCATTGAACAGAGATCACAGCGGGCCACTCAGGAACAACCTTAGCAACCTTTACAGCGATGTTCGCCATGCCCTGTCCAGCAAAGATACCCAATCCAACGCCGAGCAACCCACCGATACTACACATAAAAACGGATTCAACCAAAAATTGGAACAAAATATCTCTGCGTTTTGCACCGACTGCTTTTCGTAATCCAATTTCTCGTGTGCGTTCTGTAACGGACACTAACATCATATTCATAATGCCGATTCCGCCGACAAGTAACGAAAATCCAGCAATGCTACCGAGCACGGTTTTGATAATCGAGCTTACTTTATCCAATTCCTCCATACTTCGGTGCATCTCCCAGATTTCAAAGAAATCGTCCCGATTCCGATGCCGCCTGCGTATGACTGTTTTAACTTCCTTCATCGCCTTTTCAACCAAGTCAACAGTTTTTGCCTGAACCGACATTGTCCGGATGTGATCCGTCCCCGCAAATCGCTCCTGCATCGTTGTCAACGGTATTAGCAAGCGATTATCAAGATTCCAGCTGCCTCCTCCAAAAGTGAGGGTCTGTCCACGTTGGGTCATCACGCCCACAACGATGAACCGTTCTGCCATTCTACCTTCTCTCCAGCCCCCGTTTTCTCCATTCCAATCAAGGACAACTTTAATCTCCTTGCCAATTGCATCGCCAATTGGCTGCTGATCGCCGAATAACCTGATTGCTTCGTTGACACCGAGAACACAGACTTTGGTTCTATTGACGATATCTTCCTCTGAGATAAATCGTCCCCGCCCGATGCCCCAATCCATCCCGATTTCATAGTAGGGTGTGACGCCTATCACCCCCGTCCGTGTTTCCGAACCGTCTTCAGCTAACACAAGAATATTATAGTAGTTGATGCGTGGCCAAGCCCCCGCAACGGAAGGACATTCTGCTTCAATTGCTAACACATCCTCATACTTGAAATATTCGCCGCTACGGTTACGTTCCCAACGTCCATCTTTCTCAATCCAATCATTGCGATACAGACGGAAGTGATTTGCGCCACCTAGCTTCTCAAGGTCTTCTAGCACCAATAATTTCGCACCGTCACCGATAGCAATCATCGCAAGCACAGAAGCCACACCCACGACAATCCCAAGCATCATCAAGAGGGAGCGCATCTTATTTGTGCGGAGGGCTGTGAGCCCAATAAAAAATCCTTCACCAAATTTCAAACTTACTTCATCCTTTCCCGTTCACTTCATTTTCAGCGTTGTTTTCTCATATTTCTGGAGGTGCTAATAGCTAATTCATTCCGCACCGCCGTGCGAAACAGTCATATATCACGAAAATTATGGGAGGTAAGAACACCATCAATATAATCCACATAACGTCAACATAATTCACATAATCCTGTAATACCCTCATTACAAATCTTACAGATCAGAAAAACGCCCTCAGCCGTTGGAAAACTGAGGGCGAGTATGTTCCAAATTCTTTCACGTTTCACGCTTCAGGTTCGATCACATCTCTGACAGCACCTGACGGAATTCATCGACTCCCGTCTTTGCCGCCTCGATTAACCGTTCCGGAAGCGGGTTGTCATGTATCCTCACAATCTCCAAGTTCGGCAAGTCTGCCAACTCCTTCGGCAATGAGCGCAGCTGGTTGTTGCTAACACTAAATTCAATCAGTTCCGTCATTTGGCCCACCTCCTGTGGAATCTCAGTCAGTTGATTGGATCCCACGGTGAAATGTCGTAGATTTGACAGACGACCAATCGTCGATGGTAGCGCGCGGATCTGATTTCTTGTCAGATGCAGATCCTCTAGGTTCTCAAGATTCCCAATCTCATCGGGCACCTCGCGCAACTGGTTCGCTTCAACATACAACTCTTCCATAGCGGTGAGCTCACCTATTGATTTCGGCAATACCGAGAGCTGGTTCTTGGATAGAGTTAGTACCCGAAGATTGCTCAGACCACTGAGGTCATCTGGTAACTTCTCCAATTGGTTGATGTCTATTTCAGCGATTTCAAGCCGGTTCATCTCCCCAAAACTGTCGGGCAGTTTCTGAAGGTGGTTTTGGTGGAGAATAACCACTCGCAATGAACTAAGATGGCCAAAGTCCTCTGGCAATTCTGTAACCTTGCTATCAGTCAGCTCTAGATGTCGCAGGCGCGACAGGGATACAATCTCGTTGGGTAATCTCTGAAGCTGGTTACTTACTATCAGGAGACCCTCCAATTTCTTCAATTGACCAATCTCCTCTGGAAGATCTTCAAGTGCCCCCCAACGCAACCAGAGATCTTTCAAGTGAGTCAGTGTCCATAACTCATCGGGCGGTGTTTTTCCAGCGAGATGCTTCAGGTGGATCGACGCAGCTTTGTCTTCACGACAAGCAGCAATTGTGCGTAACATTTCACGCTCGTTGTATTTGCGTTCGTATGCTTCAGCAATCATAGTTTTTCTCCTTTCAGTTCTTATCTTTCTCAATCCGAGACGAGTCCTGACAAAGCTGCGGGCGTTGGAAAGCCATCGCTTGATGGTTCCTTCGGGCCTTTCCAAGTCCACCGCGATTTGTCTGATAGTCAAACCTTCAACATAGAATAAGCGTGCGGCTTCGGCTTGGTCCGGTGGTGCTTCAGACAGCACATGCAGCACGGAATCGAGCAATTCAGACTCAAAGCCGCTGTGCCCTCTCTGTTTGTCAATTATCGGCTCAAGGTCGCTGTGCGCCATCGGTTCCTCCCGACGCTGTGCTGACCCAAAAAAGTCGTAACACCGGTGTCGGGCAATTTGCAGCACCCATGCGTCCCAGCGTTCCCAATCCCGCAGCTGCTTCAAGCCACGCCACACGTCCAACAACACCTCTTGCAAAACATCTTCGGCGTAAGTTGGATCCCCTATCTCCGCTCTGACGAGCCTGAGAAGTCGTATCTCAACACGCTTGATCAAGGCTGCGAAGGCTTGACCATCGCCATCAATACTTTTTTTAATAAGTTCTGTGTCTGATATTTGGTTCATACTGTTATCCCTTCCACCCTAATAGGCGTTGCCCAGAGCGGAAAGGTTCGCTTGACCTAATTTTTTTAATTCGGCGAGTCTGTTAGGGGCATTTGGTGCCCCCGCAGGAGGGATCTCCGAATCCCAACTATAGTGGAAATCTAGGGTCATTTAATTCTCCCGTAATCTGATCTCCCGGTCGTGGCTACGGCGGGGCAAGATGCCCCGCCTACGGATTCGGGGCAGCCCGAAATCGGTTAAAAAACGGAAAACTATAGTGGATTTTAAAATTAATGAGACACTATGAACGGGCCCTGATAGATCGGGGTGCGCGGAGTGACGGCACACGGAGTGTGCCTACTACTATTAATGTCTATTTGTTTTTACAATTCACTGTAGAATTCACCATAGTATGTATTGTTAATTGTTGAGTCTACTATAAATAGCCCTAAGTGGAAATCTCTAACAACTTGACCGAAATGGTGCGTAATGCTATAATCGTCCGTGTTCTAATCTATTGGGGAACGACTGTGTTGCATCATTACGATGAAGGAGAAAATTGATGGGAACACTACATGGGGTCATCCGAGACAGCGTTTCAGGCGAGCCGGTCGAGGCAAAAGTGCATGTACTGACGAGCAGCGGAAATTTCGTGCATCCCGCTGATAGCCTTCTGAAAGTGGGTCCCGGCGACCCATTCTTTTATAGCGCAGGCGAGTTTACGGTAGATGTCCCTCGCGGCTCAACAGACATTGTCGTTGAACGCGGGACAGAGTATGAACCGCTACGGAAAGTAGTCTCAGCCCCTCAGAAAGGACACGTTGATATCGAGTTGCAGCTCAAACGATGGACAGATCTCCCATCGCAGAATTGGTATCCGGGCAACACCCATCTCCACTACAGTGAAGATGAAATGCGTCCCGATGATCGTCTGAACCTCGACCCAAAAGTCCATGACCTGAGCGTAACTGTGATTAGTATCCTACAGCGACGTGAGTTGCCTTACGCCAGCAACAAATACCCTATCGGGTTTATGACGGACTACTCAACTGCACATCATCTGGTGGACTGCGGAGAAGAGAATCGGCACAACTATCGACGGGGCGGAATGGCTTACGGACATATCATGCTCCTGCGTATCCGGAACGTAGTAGAACCCGTCAGCCGCGGCGATCTCGTCAGCGACTTCGATCCGGACTACCCACCGCTCTGCTACGCCTGCGACGACGCAAAACGGCAAGGCGGTATCGTGTTATGGTGTCACAACGGAATAGGGATGGAGGCACCGGTCGCAGCAGCGCTGGGCAAGCTAGACGCCTTTAACCTCTTCGACCCATACTGGATGGATCCAGAATACGACATCTGGTATCACCTGCTCAACTGTGGCATTTCGTTGCCAGCATCAACCGGCACCGATTGGTTTATCTGTTCAAACAACCGCGTCTATGTCCAAACAGATCAGGATTTTACCTACGATAATTGGTTACGGGGGTTACAGGCGGGAAACACATTCATTACAAACGGACCAGCACTATTTCTAACGGTTGATGGCATAGTGCCCGGTGGACAGATTAAATCTCCAAATGGAACACCCCGTAAACTAGCGGGACAGATTTCGTGGAACTCACACTATCCGATTAACCGCATAGAGTTAATCCACAACGGAAGTGTCGCGCAACGTAAGGAGTTCAATGAAACACCGCAACAGAACGGTGAGTGGGGATTTGACCTCGAAATTGAAGACGATGGTTGGATTGCCGCACGCGCCTATGGCGACGCACGGGATAGCTTTGCACAGGCGATATACGCACATACCAGTCCTGTGCAAATCGGGGTGGGACGCCCCCCCGGTATCTCACAGGATTCCGCGGCGTTTTTTGTCCGCTCTATTGACGATTCTATCGATTGGATCAGTCGAATCGGCAAGTTCACTAAGGATGAACAACGAGAGGAAATTTTGCACCTGTTTAATGAAGGACGAAAAATCTACGCGGGTTTAACAGCAGGGTAATAGTTAGGGCGTGTTCTCACTTCAATATTCCCGGTTCAGTGACTGCTCAAAGACTCTGCTACCACAAATGAGTTGTAAGTAACAACGATCATTGTTCCCTACCGCAATCCCCATCGGGACATAGCAGCAAGCATAATTGGTAGGGAACGGAGATCTCCGTTCCATTCTTCTAAACCACCGGGGTAATATAGCCGAAGAACATCAAAATTGGTTCAATTCGTCAAATGCCAAAAGAACCTATTCACTTCCCAGCAACACTATAGTAGATCGCATTGAACAGCAGCTTAAATGTCCCGTGCGACTGCGCCCGATGTTGCGGCTTGAAACCAAACAGAATCACACGCCCCCGCCCCAACTTGATGTCCCAGAGCGCCCCTTTCTGACGAATCCGTTTCTCTCCCTCAATCCAGCCACTCATGAGGGGATTGAAATTGGGATAAGCCGCAACCCTTTTTCCACCTCGCGCCTCAAATGCAGGTCCAGCCTTGAAAAAGACAGCCATCTCACGCTCCAATCCGTAGCCGATTGGATGGCTCGTCTCAACAAAAACGCGCAGCAGCGATCCGGGGCAGAAAAATTGTGTTCCAGTCGATTTTTGCGAATTCGATTGAACCGACTGCAATGTGTTATTGATTTCCAGCCCAAAATGCTGCAGTGCCAATTCTGTAGCCCAGTTCAAACAGATAAGTGTGCCACCCTGTTCAACAAAAGTACGGAGGTTCGCTGCACCCTCCAGTCCAATGCCACCCACATACTCCGGCGGGAGGCTGCCTTCGGCGTGTCCCGCAATCATCCTTGACGCTCTCATATCGGGCAGGATTATCGCATCATACCATTCAGCCAAATCTCCAGCACGGATCTCCGCATCCGTTAAGTTACGATAGGGAAATTGATGCGCTTCCAGCACCCAGCGCGTCCACCCTTCATCCATATTCGCCACCCACGGTTTATAGAGACCCAAGCGCGGCTGCCGCAACGCTGTTTTAAGATTGACATGGCGTTGATTTAACGCATAGATTTCAATCCCAATAGATTCAGCAAGATGGCGCAATTCCGCAGAATCGCTCCCTGGTATTCGGTCTGATTTGAGGACAATCGCCCCACGGGGCAGATGCAGATCCTTCCACACGTTTTTTCGTTGCTGCTGATAGACCGTATATCTATTCTCTTGCAGTATCCGATTCAGCGCCACGGTCTCTAAATTCGTTTGATTTGGGAAAGCGTAGACCACCGCGTCCTGGAAATCAACCCCGTCAACGTGGAGTTTACCCATGGAGGCCGGGATTTCATCAATGAGCGTTAAAGCTGCCTCAAACGCTTCAACCACCTTCACGACTTTGACCCCCATCTGCAACGGCAGCGTCCAGCCTGCGATGTCATAAGGTCGCTCCGGCGGTGCACCTCGTGCAGGGATACGACGAGGATAGTGTTGGACCTCAAGGAGATCCTTGGCATGTGCTCGAAACGGCTGTGCCATCAAAACCACGTAAGTCCCCGCAGGATATTCGACACCGTCCGCTGTAAAATCCGCCTTCGCCCGATGGATCCGCACACCACCACGCTGTAAGATCTCTAACATCTTGAGCGCAGTATTCATATCCCGCTGGTCCGTTGGAACAAGAAATGCCCGTGGCGGCTCCCGTTTACCCTTCTCCACAGCGTCCAATCCCATCTTATAGAAGTTAGTTAAAAACATCTCTTTCTGCTTGGCGACTATTGATAGGATTGAATACGCCGCCGCTTCTTCATATTCGATAATGTCGCGCATCCGCCACCAACCGCCGGGCCACGGTTCAGGAAAGTTGGTCTGCTGCGCATATTCGCTCAAACCCCGTCGATGCCCCCTCAAACTCGACTTCGGCTGAAAAATTGGCGAGGCGATGTTGACACTAGCAGCCTCCGTCAATATGCCTATCATGTTGTGGCGATACGGTACCGTGCGAAAACCGCCATGCCACCATGTATCGTAAATCGCGTTCGACAGCACACCGGTGAATCCCTGCGATGTGAGATCCAGCGCCATCTGTGCACCAATCAGGGCAAGTTCACGCTGCAACAGCGGCGGGATATTAGGGTTGACAGGATGGAAGTAAGGAGGAATCACGAAACGCGCGCCCCTGTTACCCATCTGATGCACATCATAGACCACTTGGGGAAACCATTCCTCGTAGAGTATCTGGGTCACCAACTGCGTTTCGATCTGCGTTAGCATGAACCAATCTCGGTTGTTATCGTGTCCGGTGTATTTGTGATAGAGCCAAGGCATCCGTGCCCCTTCATACGGTGTATTGACAGTGCGCTCGTACCAATCGACCACCATGTTCAACCCGTCAGGATTTGCGGACGGAATCAACAAAAGGATGGTGTTGTCCAGAATCTCCTTCACCTTCGGTGTGTTCTCCGTCGCTAGTTCGTAAGCCAACTCCATTGACATCTGAGACGAAGCGACCTCCGTTGAATGGATGTTGCAGCTAATCATGACGATCGCCTTTCCCTCTTGCGCTAGTCGCTCTAACTCCGTCAAACTGTGTTCCTGCGGATTAGCAAGTTTCCGCTGGATTCCTTGATAGCGGTCAAGGTTCGCCAAATTTTCCGGCGAAGATATCAAGACTAGCACAAAGTCGAGTCCTTCGGTCGTTTTACCACGCTCCTCCAAACTTACCCGATCCGAACTCGCAGCTAAGGATCGTAGATAGCCGGTGATGGTCTCCCAACGCGCTAACTTGTAATCCGCCCCTACAGGAAAGCCAAGCGCCTCCTCCGGGCTGATGATCTGTGCGTCTACCGACACCACTATCAGTAGTAAGCTAAAAATCCCGATGAAAATAACACAATATCTTTGGCGCAAGATCCGCTCCTTATCTACGTTGGACTAGACAGTTGATGAAAAATCAAGGGCAGTATACCCCCGATCCGTTTTGAAGGCAAGCAATTTATAAGCACGACACAATGCTGTTGACGGTGCACCTGAATTCAACTACAATGGGAGCCAAGATTCACACAAACCTGAACGAAGGAGATAAAAACCTATGCGACACTTCACTCGAACACCCTACTATACGGGTCCGGATGATCCCGAACACGGCCAAGTCAGAGGCACCTTGGAACTCGGCGAAACCGTTGTCATTGAAACAGTCGGTGGACACGATCAGGAC
This sequence comes from Candidatus Poribacteria bacterium, assembly GCA_965208425.1. Lineage (GTDB taxonomy): Bacteria > Poribacteria > WGA-4E > WGA-4E > PCPOR2b > PCPOR2b. Next base: position 4,312,223 of record OZ242335.1, read on the forward strand.
ATCAGCATCACAGGAGAACTCAAGCCGGGGACACCGTTACATATCACGACGCCGCGGGGGTCTCGTCCCGGTGGGCCATTTCTGATTAAAGGTATCGAGCCGGGCGATTGGGTTGCGATAGAAATTATTGACATGGAGGTAGGACCTTACGGCTTCTACCGCAACGGCGGTCCTTTTTGGGGGAGCGTGCGTTTAATTGCTCCGGTACGGGACGGATTGGTCCATTTCCCACCGGACTTTGTGGTACCGATTCGACCGATGATTGGGGCCGTTCAATTAGAAGAGGTCGCCCCGCATGCTGGTGCCCTGGACCTGGGCGGCAATATGGATTTTAACTCCGTTCAACCGGGCAGCACCCTGCACATTCGTGCCCAGAAACCCGGCGGTTATCTTTCCCTAGGCGATGTCCACGCCCGGATGGGGGACGGTGAGTTAACCGGCACCGGGGTCGAAATCGACTCTGCGATTACCCTAAAGGTAGACAGATCGCCCGGCTTTCCGACCGGTAATCCGGTGGTAGAGACTACCACACTAGTAGAAGCAACTGATGAAATCCTCACCACTGGCAAGGGCGCGACTTGGGAGGAAGCACTGAAAGTCGCCTGGGTAAACATGGTCGGATTGATTGCGGACCGCTACGATACGACGGCGGAGCACGCGAACCTCATTGTTGGCACTATCGCAGACGCGCGGCCGGGATACGCTGCCGGTGCCTTGAACCGCCGCGGATATAGCCAAAGCGGTTACGTGACTTGCCAACTGGCGATCACCAAAGAGCTGCGTCGCACAGGAGAACCTTTTAAACCGTGAGCAGTCCGACGGTTTTTACAAGAATTATACGCTTTCTGAATGCGGTTGTCGCGCCACCATTAACTCGTGCTAAACTCTTCTTTGCCAACTTGTGGTCGGCACATTTTTACCGTGATTGGCCTGAATATGGCTCATTTTCGACAATCATAAGAGATATCGCACCTCTAAAAGCAGTAGCCTCCCACAAAACTCACCGATAAACACCGTCAACATCGCAATGTAGAGGAATCCCGTTGCAGCGCGTGTCGCCCCAACAACATCCCGCTGAGTTGACTTATCGCGCAGACAATCCCAAATAATGATGTATAACAGTACCGATCCACCAAATCCGAGGAAAATCCGCAACCAGAACGCTACTTGATGAAAAAAGTTAAAGGGACTCACCTCCACCGCCTGCCACCGAAAGAACACATTCAGCCCGAAAAATGCAATTGACAGAAGCAGCGACACTAAGAAAATTTGATTGAACCGTTTCAGGTGGATGACCGGCAGGTCTGGGGTCACAAGATACCAATGCCCAAACCACATGCCGCTATTCACAGAACCTAATAGAATCGCGGAAACAAGAAATTGTGCTGACAACAGAAAATTCCCCGCAGGAAGGTCGATTAACTCTCCATATGACTGTGCGCTATATACCGTCCAAACCACGCCGCAGATTGCACCTACAATTAATAGTAGGCGGTTAATCATAGGCTGTTTGAACCATAGACTTATCGTATACAGGAGGAGTAATCCACAGAAGACAAGCACAAAAACGGAATCATGCCCCTCCCATGCGAGAAAGAAACTACCGAAATTGATAGAATGTCCATTGATCGCCAAGTTCGCACAGCGCGCAAACACCATGACCAGTAGGTAGATTAGCCCCATCAGCCGGTAAAATCCCCGCCCCACTAAGTCTTTAGGGATGACCAGCAGCAGCGCAAGACCGCCTACCGCTAATTGGCTAAAAACAATGTAGAAGATCAGAAGCATCCCAGTTAGCTCCCCATACCGAATACCTGAAACGTAAAACCTAATATATAAAAAGAAAGGTTCATATCAAAAGAAAGTGCAAAATGCGAAGAGAAACCGAGTTTTTTCTTGAAAACTCGGTTTCTTTGCACTATTTCTTTACATGAGCCAAAAGAAAAACCCATTGTAGCCATAAGACCACAATGGGTTTGTGTAGGTTGAGAAAAAGTTGAGGATTAGAGAATTTCTACGACTGCGTCGACAGCTTCCAACTTGCCCTTAATCTCCTCAGCCTCTTCTTGGCTAACGCCTTCCTTAATAACGTTGGGGGCAGACTCAACTGCCTCTTTAGCTTCTTTAAGTCCGAGTCCAGTGACTGCACGTACCTCTTTGATTACCGGAATCTTATTCGGTCCAATCTCTTTCAACTGAACATCAAACTCGGTCTTTTCCTCTTCCGCAGGGGCAGCTTCAGCCGCAGCACCTTCTGCAGCACCGGGCACCGCACCGGCTGCCACCATCATCGGCGCAGCAGCGGCAGCACTCACACCAAACTTATCCTCAAGTGCCGTTACCAACTCGGAAAGCTCTAAAACCGTCATACCACTAATCTCATCGATTAGTTTTTCAATATCAGCCATTGTTTCGATCCTTTCTTAAAAAATAGAGTCCATCAGCATTCGACCTTTATCCGATTGCTGAAGACCGTGTTTAACCCAAGTCAAGCTGATTCAGCTGCTTTCTTCTGATCAGCGACTGCCTGTAATACCGTCGTCACTTGACGAAGTGAACCATTCAAAACATTAACAAGCCCAGTCAACGGAGAACCTTGATGCAGGACATTAACGAATCCGGAAATGGGAGCCTTCAGACCACCAACAGCCATCGCAATCAGTTGGTCTCTTGATGGCATATCAACCAACTTTTCGGCCGCTGTGGCGTCAATCGTCCGCTTACCAAGTATCCCACCCTTAATTTTCAGATTATCATGTTCCCCGCTAAACTCCTTTAAAATCTTTGCGGAGGCAGCCGGATCGTTGCTCAATGCAACAGCGGTAGTCCCTTGAAGATAAGGTTCTAAACCTTCAACCTCCAACTCTTCAGCAACAACATTGATAAGTGTATTCTTATAAACCTTATATTGGACTTCCGCATCACGACACTTATCTCGCAACTCGCTTATCTCTTCAACAGTCAATCCCTGATATTCTGTCAAGATAACAACTTCCGAGTTCTGGAAATCCTCTCGAATGCGTTCTACCTGTTGAATATTTTTCTCGTTAGGCATTCGATACACTCTCCCTTCAATTCAATCATTCGTCCCATACGCAAAAAAAAACCTCCTGTCGTATAGGAGGCTTTATTTCTACATCTATGGAACATACCCACCAACCTCCGTCAATTCTAGCATAAAAACAGAAATTGGGACGTATTCTATCCGCCTCGGTAGGCTGAATCTTCATTTAAGCAAAGTTGCACCCACTGTCTACGACGACACCTAAAGTCGATATAATCTATTTAATTTTAGCCAAACTGTGCCGGCTCTAGACGAATTCCTACGCCCATCGTCGATGAGACAGCAATAGTCTTCAAATACCTGCCCTTTATAGAAGACGGACGAGCGCGCACCAAGGCACCCATCACCGCTTGGATGTTCTCCTTAATTTGATTTCCCTCAAACGAAGCCTTCCCAACAGGTGCATGGATCACGCCAGACTCCTTCTCTACGCGATACTCAATCTGCCCCGCCTTAATGGTACCGATGGTCTCCGCTACATCCATCGTGACAGTTCCCGTTTTGGCGTTGGGCATCAAACCCCTCGGCCCGAGAATTCGTCCCAACTTCGGCATGATAGTCCGCATCAAATCAGGAGTCGCGATTGTTGCGTCAAACTCCAGCCAGCCATCGACAATCTTGTCGACGAGATCGTCTGCGCCGACCGCGTCGGCTCCAGCCTCTTCTGCCTCGCGCGCCTTATCTCCTTGTGCAAAGACAGCAACCCGGATTTCCTGACCCGTGCCGTGTGGTAAAGAGACAGTGCCGCGGATATTCTGATCCGCATGACGCGGATCTACACCAAGATGCACCGCCAAATCTACCGTTTCTTCAAACTTTGCGGACGCAGACTTCTTTAATAATTCCACACCTTCATCTAGATCGTATAACTTTATCCGATCAACTAGGTCCGCGCTTTCACGGTACCTTTTTCCTCTTTTGCCCATTCGTTACCTCCCCAACAATTATTGATCGACCATAATTCCCATGCTACGCGCAGTACCTGCGACCATTCGCACCGCAGACTCTAAACTCACTGTATTCAGATCCGGCAACTTCGTTTGAGCTATCTCTTCAACCTGTGCCGATGTTACCGAAGCAACCTTATTTCGGTTCGGCTCGCCAGACCCTTTTGCCAACTTCGCTGCCTCTTTCAATAACACCGCTGTCGGCGGCGATTTAACCTCAAAAGTAAACGAACGATCTGCGTAACACGTGACAACAGTCGTAACTACCAATCCCTGTTGATCCTGAGTTCGACCGTTAAAGGACTTTATAAATTCCGGGATGTTAATCATATACGGTGCAAGGCTTGGACCCACAGGTGGGTTCGGCGTCGCCTGCCCAGCTACCAGTTGAAGTTTAACAACCCCGGCAACCTTCTTAGCCATCTCTATATCTCCTTAACTCTATATCTTCTCTACTTGGAAATGATCCAGTTCAATCGGCGTAGATCTGCCTAGAATAGAAATCGTCAAATGTAGACGTTGTCTATCCTGATCAATCCCATTGATCTCCGCTGGGAACTCCTTAAACGGACCATCAATCACACGGACCTTATCGCCAACCGCATGATCTAACATCGGAGGCGCAGGCTTCTTCTCTTCATCCGTTGACAGGTCTAAAATATGTTGCACCTCTTCTTCAGTAAGCGGTGCAATAATATCCATAACACTCGGCGTATCTTGGATGAGGTGCCAACTCTGCTGGCTGGCTTCGTTCGGAGAATCCGCGCGAAGTTCGTTTTCTGTCTGGACGAGAAGGTATCCAGGGTAAGATGGGCGCTCAAACGTCCGTTTTTTACCGTTCTTGATTTCTACAACCTCTTTGATCGGAACAATTACTTGGCGAACTTCCTCATCCAATCCCAAGGCTCGCGCCCGCTGCTCAAGGTTGAGTTTTACTTTCTTTTCATGCCCAGAATAGATATGAAGAATATACCAGAAACCGTCCATAGCGCACCTATATTTGAAATCAGTTAGTTATCTGCGAATTAACCTGTACGAAGGAACAACCTGCGCAACAGCGCAAAACCGAAACCTTCAACAGAGTAATCGAGGACAAAATAGGCAACAGCCACAACTATCAATGGAATCAAGGATACTAAAAATGCGAGGTGCCATCTCGGTGTGTAGCGCCTTGCAATCACAGTTATACACACAATAATTGCGATCAGCAAGATTATACCGTGGATAGAAACCCAGCCCGGATATTCCGTATTGCCATCAACTATCCAGAGAAAAAGCCCCAGAAGTGCACAAGCCACAATCACCACAAGCGTATTGCCTTGAACTTCCTTCCGGTCCGGCTTGGAAACTTTATCCCATTCAGCCCGAATATCTCGAATAAATGTTTTTATACGTGTTATCATTTGTTATTAAAATTAAATAAGGACAGGCCAGGAGGGATTCGAACCCCCAACATTCGGTTTTGGAGACCGACGCTCTAGCCGTTCGAGCTACTGGCCTGCAAGACACAATTACGATCGAATCTCCTTGTGCGATGTATGCTTACGACAGTAGCGACAATATTTCTTCATCTCGAAACGCTCTTGCTGCGTCCTTTTGTTTCTTGTCGTCGCATAATTTCGCTGTTTGCAATCATCGCACGCCAACGTCACAATATCTCTTGGCATAATACTCACTCATTTCGTTTGACTACGCTCAGTCAAAAAATGGGATGGAGCCGACGACCGGGATTGAACCGGTGACCTCGTCCTTACCAAGGACGCGCTCTACCTACTGAGCTACGTCGGCATTACTACAAAAAACACGCTCGGAAGCAAAACCGAAAAGCGGGAGACGGGACTTGAACCCGCGACAATTGGCTTGGAAGGCCAATGCTCTACCAACTGAGCTACTCCCGCGTTTTGCTTGGGACGCCACAGGAACACGTCTCCGATGCTTTGGTATGATGGGCGGAGAAGGATTTGAACCTCCGCAGGCTTAGCCAACAGATTTACAGTCTGCTCCCGTTGACCACTTGGGTATCCGCCCACTTGAATGAAAGCTGGCGAGAGGACTTGAACCCCCGACTAAGTGATTACAAATCACTCGCTCTACCAACTGAGCTACGCCAGCAAACGCAACGGTGAATTATACATGCCTGCCTTCAAATTGTCAAGCAGAAATTTACAACCGGAAAAATTACCTATCCAACCCCAGTTGCAACCGCAGACAGAAAAGGAGTAGGGAACGCAGATCTACGTTCCCTAGTACAGCCATAGGTCGGACATCCCCCGTCACGCTTGGCTTGGTCTGTCCCGATCAATTGGGAGCACGGACGGATTCTCCTCCGATTTATCGAAGCGGGGTTACAAAGATGACCTGTTTTTTTAATCGGAAGAAAATACAGGATGCGACCGAAGACGATCAAATACATCGTCCTCCCTTGCCAGCACCCGCATCCGCTCGTCAAGCTCAACCGCTCTCTGAAGCGAATCAATAGACTTCTGGTCTTCTCCCTTTAATGCATAGGCGCAAGCCAAGTTGTAATGGAGGTGCGCGACATCCGGAGAGATCCGAATTGCCGTCTCACAGGATTCGATCGCCGAATCGGGTAGATCCTGTTTAAGGTAAGCGGTCGCTAGATTGATATAAGCCCCCACTGCATCGGGACTCATCTCAAGTGTTTTTTGGAAGGCAGCGATTGCCGGAGCATATTCCTCTTTACGCAGATAAGCTTGACCGAGGTTATTATACGCCGAGGGCGCTTGAGCGAAAAAGATTGTCCGCTCTTTGTTCTTGATGGCTTTGGTGTATGCCTTAACCGCTTCATCTAATTCACCATTCCTCAGATGAAAAAAACCCTTGCGCGAATGGTCATTAAACTGGCTCTGATGGTGCCAAACCCAAATAAACAGAACCGTAACGATGAGGCAAAATGCCATGCTTATTTTTCTGATCATTAGTGGACCTTAGAATTAATGAGACGCTGCCAATCGGCGAGGTTTCATGAAGATAAAAAAAATACTTCGGTAATTTGCTATCGACGCCAGCGCGGTTGAAAACCGCGCCTACCCTATGTTTCTAGGAAAATCGGGATTACCGGATTAATAAATTAAACTTCATCCAACCTCGCCTACCGGGGAGCGAAAGCGGTTGGAAACCGCACTGCATAGGCGCAGTTAAAAACAGCGCCTACCAAATCCCGATTTATCAAGATTTAAACCGCCCCTACCGGGGGCGAAAATGTTCTAAAATTTCTGAGCATCAAGCTGGAAGATGCGCGTTACCACATCCTATTACTCCCCCTCTCGTCGGGGCTGTACTAAAGTTTCACCATCCGCCTCGATCAGCGGACGATTGTAAATATAGGGTGGTTCCAGCACCGCCTGTTGAGCTTCGGTCAGTTCGGAGACCCATTCCGGTAGGTGTGTCTCGTAAATCCCACCGGCATAGTGGAGATACTTAGGAGTGTAGCGATAAAGTACCGTGCGTCTCTCCCCTTCTCCTATCCAAGGGAGAGTGCCGTGGGTGGTCGCCTCGTTGAAGATCACCAAATCGCCCGCCGAGAGCGGAATGTGATAGACCACTTCCTCGTTGGCTTCTAACGTCAGAATGTCTTCGGGACAGGATAAATTTGATTTGTGGCTGCCGGGTATCACGCATAAGCCACCATCGCCGGGATTCACATCGGTTAAGGAATATTGGCAAACGATTAGCCCGCAACGCATTGTCCCGTTTTGGTAGGCGTAGAAGCGGGAGCCGTTGAAAGTCATATTGCCTGAACCGTGAAGTTTTAATCCTTCGCAGCCGGCTGTGGAGTTCAGAACATCGACGCCGTGGTCTAGCTTCCAACCGCGACCCATCAAGGTATTCAGATACGGGATAAGCTTGGGGTGGGCTAACAGGTCGCGGAAGGGCTGACACCAAGGCTGCTGCCACGTCAACATGCCGCTGTAATGCCGAAATGGACTGAACCGACCTTCAAGGGGTCTTCCCTGCCATTGTCCACTAAGGGTATTCGGCTCGCCGTATTCTCCACGTTTGTCCAAGTTGGCGTCGAGGGACTCGTTCAGGGTGTCTACCTCAACGGTCGAAAGAAAACCTCTGACCAGCAGAAAACCTTGGAGGTCGAACAGGTATTTTTCTCGGTCTCCCATGGTCGGGTATTGTTCTTGTTCGTTCACGGTCACAACCTCTCGTTTAGTGTGGGTTCGTCGCTGCTGTCCGACTTTTATAGTAGATTTTAGAATTAATGAGACACTCCAAATCGGCGCAGCTGGAAACAGTGCCTACCAATTTGGAGTGAATTCGGTGCGGTTAGAAACCGCACCTACCGGGGAACAAAAGTGTTTATTTATTTTTAGCATTTACTATAAATGTGCATTGCTAGCAGATTATACTAACTCGAACAGTCTCAACCAATCCTCAAGGCTATTCGCCACAGATGCCGGCTGTGCCTCGCTTCTCGCGATAAATCCCGGCACCCCATCGCGACCGGTAGGCATCCGAGGGTCGCTATAGCGTATATCCATGCTCCAACGGATGTGATCGGAGTGGTTCGGCACCGAACGGTGAATGGTCTTGTGCTGGATGAGCAACACCCCACCCAATGGGACAGGACACTGCACCTGCTCACCATCGGGCAAAGCCCCATCGACAATGCCCTTAAAATTACGCCCCGGTCCAAGCCCTGTAACATGGTTAATCAGCGGCGCTTTATGGCTTCCCGCAATCACTTCCATACAACCGTTCTCCACCGTCGCATCCACAAGTGGAATCCAAAAGTTGACCATGAAAGTCTCTGAGGCGTCCGGTTGTAGATATCCCAAGTCTTGGTGCCAAGGAACGACCGAGGTATCCTGATTGGGTAGTTTCGGACGGATATTGAATTGGGGATGTGCCAAAATTTCCGGACCAATCAGCGATTCAACAATATCCAAGATAGCCGGGTGCGTCTGCACGATAAACATACCCTCGGTCTTCAATTTACCGTGCAACCCCTCGAAAAGAGTATCACTAAACGAGGTATCAGACGGATCAGCTACGGACTCTACAATCCGCGCTAACCGCCGCTCGAAAGGCTCATCTTCAAACAACTCAGACAACTCACCCTTTGTTTGTGCTTCCCGGGCATTCTGATCCACCGTCTCGTTTAACTCTGAGATCAGTTGCTGCAGATCCTCGACAGGGATCACATCCTCCACTAACAGATACCCCTGATCTTTATAAAACGCAATCTGTTCAGAATTTAATCCACCCATAACGTATATCCCCCATCAAAGGTTTAACAGTTCAATATAGCCAGTGCAATTCGTAGGGAACGGAGACCTCTGTTACGCCTCTTCTTACGCATTACGCATTATTCTCCACTCGTTCCCGAAGGTGATTCAATGTCAACTCGTCGCTTTGCATCACGTTTCACGTGTCACGCATCACTCCGCCAACCATGTCCCTCCAAATACGAGGATTCCCCCTGACCCAATTTCCAGCCCACGAACCTTGGGCTGACACAAGAAACTAGATGGTAACAGATAAAGCGGAATAAAGTAATTAGATCGACCAATCTCTAAAGCTGAAACATCGCTATCCGGTACAATCGGCATAGATAGCAAAGCAAGGGTCGGCGTATCCTTACTGAATTCTCCCCGCAAATTATCCGCATCGGCCGCTTTAATCTCTACCCGCACCCCAATCTGAGAAAGAGAGTCGCGTTTCAACCACGTCGCAATCGCATTGCCTGTGTTGTCAGGCAGCTGCGTATAGACCAGATTGAGCGTACCACGCCAGCCCGCATGCTTCATTCGTCTGCGCGCCTTTACACGATCGGCGGGAAACGCAGAAGGTACAAATACCATTTTGGACGGACTTTCACCGTATTGTAAACGCAAAAGCGCGTCCGGGTCAACCGCATATCTGAGCACGTTGTGCCAGGTCGGAACAGGCGAAGCTGGCGATGGGTTGGCGATTTCGATCTTATCCGGAAGGCGCAGATATACAAGCGTTGCTGAATCTGTTCGGATTAGAACGTCATCAAGCCCCTTACGCTGGCGTCTTTCCACCTCCGTGATAGGAAGCGGCAAGGCATCTAACACACCTGACTCAAACTCGAACAAGGCTTCATCTAAATTTGCATAATAGCGGAAAGTCAGCTTCTCCAAATAGGGCTTACCCCAAAGGTAATCCGAGTTCGCTGTCAATCGCACCTCCGTCCTACCGAACGATTCTAACCGAAACTGTCCCGTACCAATCGGCTGTGAATCCCCAGGCGTGGTCACCCATGCTGCGGGCGAAGTCAGTTTTTCCAGAAAATTCGGATCACTGAACTGCAGCGTAACTTCAAGGCGGGAATCGTCAAGCACACGAATCCCTTCAATCTGTGTCGCCGTCCCGCTTCGACAGACTTCGGCTCCTCGGATCTGTAACAGCGGTTGCGGAGAAACCAGCCACACGCCCTGTCGCACAAACCGTTCCCAAGCCAATTTCACATCGGTCGCCGTCACCCGCTTGCCGTTGTGAAACGTCATCCCTTGTGCGATGACAAACGTCCAGATCCGGTGGTCATCGGAATGGGTCCAATCCTGAGTAATTGCAGGGCTGATCCGTCCGAAGCGGTCCCGTTTCACCAAGCCTTCGTACAGGTTTGATGCAACATGTAACTCCGCAAAGTTTAGATAGTTAACCGTATCAAGCGTCGTTACTGGTTGAAAAATTGCTCCCTGTAATGTCTCACCAAATCTTGGAGGCGACGCGGATTCAGCCGCAGTAGCTATCCAAAAGAAAAACGCTATAGCAAAAAGAGGAAATAGAAAAACTTTTCGGTTCATATTAAGTGAGGTGTCGGAATTCGGAGATCCCTCCCTGATAAATCGGGATTTGGTAGGCACTGTTTCCAACTGTGCCGGTAGGTGCGGTTGAAAACCGCACCTACCGGGGTCCGAAAGTGTCTATATTATTTTTTAGAATTCACTATAATGAAGTATCCTGTCAAGTTGCTTTCGACATTTCATCTAGACTCTTCAACAACGCATCCATTTCAATCTGCAAGTCTCGCAACGCTCTGGACACATCATCACTCTCAAGAGAAGCATCACTTATATCCGTCGTCCGAATCCGAATGATCTTGGCATGCGTGTTGTCAAGCGACACACGAATTGTCGTTAATCGGGCATCTATCTGTTTCCCCAATTCCTCAAGCCGTCCATGATTTTCAATGCGTTCTTCAACCGTCTGTAATGCCTCCTCATATTGAGCATACACCGCAGTGTTCGGCGATTCTGCTAACTTTCTCGTAATTTCTGTCTTTTCAATGTACAGTGCTTGCATAGTCGTCATTTCTAAGTAATCATCAATCTGTTGTAAGCGGTGACTCAGATCGGCAGCTTTCGCAAATACATTATCGATATGTTCGATAGAACCCTCCAACAGCGTTTTGACACTATCATCAGCAGAATGGATCTGTTCAAAAATTTGGTTGCGAAGTTCATGAATGCGCGAGATAGGTCCAATATATTTAGGTTTGAGTTTGAATCGGGATTCCTGCCACGGTTCAAGTACCTCCTGTTGGAAGGCTTCCTCCGGCTTGAATATGTCGCGATAGGCAATCACTTGGACACAAACGGCCAGTGGCACTGTGATAAAGAGACCAAAGAAGAATCCCAAAGCACCGAGACATGAAACAACTGGAACAATCAGTCCATACAGCCAAAATCGCACCCAATTCTTCCATGTAAACGCAGCCCTGAGCGCAGCACCAAAGGAAGGACCAACCCCCTTCCTCTCATCAATTAACAATGGAAATGCTAACATCGAAATCGCCCAGAGCAGTGGCGTTACCAAGATCCCAATCGCCGTTGTACAGAGGACGATAAATGCGATTAGGCATAACCACCATAGGAATAGTGCCCCCCAATATCGGTGAAATCCTTTGAAAATGTCGCGAACCCGCGGCTTTTCACCACGCATTGCTTTCAGCGCGATATAATACAAACCCGCATAAAGTGGGCCGGCAAAAAACAGAAAAGCTGGCGGGATACAAATTAATGCTCCAAGCAAACTGGCAAAGAAAAAGGTGACTGGATGCCGTTTGTACAGTCTCCAGCCCTCGGTAAACCATTGTTCAATCGTTACTGTGGGTTGACTCGCCATCTCCAATTTCTCCTATCGTTTTATGCGCACAAAATCAAAGCTCAGTTTAACAATGGAATTAGATTGCAAGATATTCGCCATTTCTATAGTATTAGGCATACTCCGTATGCCGTAATCTCTGCATGAAGAGTGCGATATATAGTGTTCGCCAATTTAATGAATCAATCAACTAGTAACCCAAGGTCCTAACGAACCCTTTGACCGCCCTGGAACACCGCCACAACACGGCTGAAAGCCGAAACGTCAACCGTTGGATCGCCATCAAAGGCAGCAAGATCAGCAACCTTGCCCGGCGCAATAGCACCAATCTCGCCACCCATGCCGATTGCCTCTGCGGAGATGCTAGTAGCGGAGACAAGTGCCTCAGCCGGCGTAAACCCGACACGAACCAACAACTGTAAATCGTAATCCAGATGTCCAAAAGCAAGATCTCCAACGCCAGAGTCCGTCCCCGGCACGATTCGATCCCGTAGACCGTAATCTAACATCCGCCGCATCACATCCAAGCGCACCTCTGCCCGCTCCTCAAGTCGATTCAGATCCGCTTCCCCTTCAGGAGAGAGGGTGCCCGCATCCCGTTGCTCCGTGAGCCTGACAATCGCAGGATAACCTGTCCACGCCTGAAGCGTTGGACTGATCCAGATACCCGATTCCGCCATCATCTCAGCGACCTTCGGATCGAAACGCAGCTGGTCATCTGGATCCAGAAATTCCGCATGTTCCATAAGATCTACCCCCGCTTCAACCGCCCGCACCATCGACTCCTTCGCTCGACAATGCGCCGCCGTCAAACGATGGAAGTGGTGCGCCTCATGGACAATGGCGTGCAGTTCTTCAACCGTATAACTCGCCCGACCGGGAATCGTGCCTGCCGTCCCACCGCCGGAAGCCATAATCTTGATGTAATCCGCACCCTCATGCACCAAGCGACGGACAGAACGACGCACCTCCGCCTCGCCATCAGCAACCTCGTTACACATGTGAAAATGCCCGCCGGTACAAGTAATGGGTCGTCCACTCACAAGCATACGCGGCCCCGGAATATACCCACGCGTAAGCCCCTCTTTAATCGTAAACCCCACCCGGTTCCGGGCACCATGTTCTCGAATCGTGGTAATGCCCGCAGCCAGATGACGACGCAGATTCATCGCCCCCGTGAGCACCATCATCTCATCTGTCTCGGAGAACATCTCAATATAGTTGCGCCCGTCACCCGCCAGACTCAGATGCGTATGCCCATCGATCAGACCGGGGGTCACACACGCATCGCTTAAATCAATACGTTCGGCGTCCGGCGGTGCTTGCCGTCGAATCTCCCGCCGCGAACCCACGGCGGTGATGCGATCGCCTGTCACTAGAATCGCCTGATCCGCTTTCGCTTCGCCGCCAAGACCGTCTGCTAATTTACCTGCCAAAATCAGTTTTGAATTCGATTGCGCCATGACTTTCTCCGTTCTTATGTATGTTTTTTACACAATATTGTCTGAATCAGGATTTTCAGGATTTAAGGATTCACAGGATAAAAAATGTGCAGCTGCCCATAACACGAATGGGGTGAATCGGTATAGATATGTACAACCCACACCCCTACGATTTATAGGTTTGGCAGGGTACTGACAGGTCAACAGAAAAAAATCAACACCATATCGGGGGTTGATAATTGTCGGGTGTGCTGAGAACCCTGATGGTTTCTATGTTTCATCGTTTTTATAGATTGATGGTACGCTAGAACGATTGCGTGCGAAGGGAAATTGACCTGCCAAATCAACATCGATTTATGACCAAATCTCCTGATATAATGTCAATACGCGCTAGCAACTTGCGTTTTTTACACAATATTGCCTGAATCGCGGATTAAAACAGATGAATCGGATTGCGCGAATTATCGCCTGAATCAGAGTGAAGGATGCTTTCGGAACAGATGAAATCTGTTTTTTTGGGCTAAAGGAAAAAATTGTTGATTATAGACTGGCATACGTGGTGCTGAATGCGCTCGCTGTCTGAGATCTCAGTTGTTGGTGCCTTTTTTCAGATCCCGCGGGGTATTAGCCTGCGTTAGCCTAGAGCTGCTTTAGCCCGTTTTGCGGCGCTGTAACGGTTGTCGTTAGGAGTACCGGTACTGCTTTATGGCGTACCATCTTCATCCTCCAGCGTTTCCTGAATCACTTGGTTGAATCTCTGCGGATTTTTGAAATACAGTTTGGCATTATCAACAACGCGCTTCAACAGCGCAAGATCTACTGGCTCTACGTCTTTCGCCTTCAATAGTAAACGAATTTTTTCTTCACTGAATGTCCCGTACAACTGACCAATCGCGGCATTCAGGAAAGCTGCGGTCAGCGTCGTGACCTTGTGAAATGAGAGTGTGACAGACCGATCCGCTTTAAGCGCAGCAGCGATGCGGTCATAAACCTTTTGCCCATCGTTAGAAGCGACGCACAGGGGACCGCCCACGACCTCAAACATGGATATCTGAATATTTTCGGGCATGGTTCTCTCCTCAAAATGTGTAACGCCGTGTCACGACCCAAAAATTATCTGTTTCAATTCGTCATAAATAGGCATTCCGGGCTTGATTCGTGGAGCAACTGTATCGCGCAGAAATCCTTCACGACTATCACCCGCTCCACTCACTCCCCAATCAGTCACCTGTCTACGAATTTGATCTGCAGCTTTTTTGATATCTGTAACATTTTTTCGTAATGCCATCAATTCGTCTACTTTTTCATCACAAGGTTCCAACTCGTAATACTGACAGAGTGCCCCTAATACATCGTCTGCCAGCAGATAGTCCTCGATTTTTCCCCGCAAAACCTTTATTCCCTCTTGTTGCAACCGTATCATTTCTCCACTCGTGGCTTGATCTATATCTCTGAGCCCGAAGATCATTGCACCTTTCGTAACGGCACCAACAACTGAAATGTAATTTTGTAAATCTCTCTTTCCTCCCGCTGAAATGAATTTCGTATTCGGAAATTCTTCGGAAAAGATTTGATTGTAGCATTCTGCATCGAGCCCTTTATCCCCTTGTTTTCCCTCACAAATAACAATTTGGTCCGGCACAACGAGCGCAGCTAAATCGTCTAAAGCAACTTTATGCGTCCGTTCCCAAAATTCACGATCGGGTTTTTCAGGCTCTATAATAACAACCTCCTGGCTATCAAAGTCTCGGTCATCCCGGTTATCATCAAAATCAAGAAAGACAATTTTTTCTCCGTGTTGTTCGTACAACTGCAATGCTTTTCGCATCATCCCAATAGCATGGGTGGCAATCCATAGTTGTGATTTATCGTTCATCAACCGAAAAAGTTCCTCAAGAAGATCTCCCTGCAATCTAGGATTCATGTGTGCTTCTGGCTCGTCTATACAAAAAACAGTGTCATCGTATTCTCCCCTTTTAACAAAAATATCAAAAAGCAAATCAAAAGCGGCCTTTTCTCCTCCTGAGAGATTTTGATAGAGAAAATTTTTACTTGTCCCCTTGTCGAAAGTAAAACTCCTGTCGCTAAGGGAGTTTCCCAAACTATTTAGCATTAAATCAGGAAAAAGTCGATTCATAGCTTCTTGAATCTCTCCAAGGGTCTCATCTTGAAAGTCTCCTAAAGTTTTTTTGCGATCTTCCCTTCTGAATGCGTGTTCTAGCGCATTAGAAATGAGCCTTTGATAATTGTCGCTAACTGTAACATCGTTTTCAATCATATAATCAAATCTTGGTGGGGTATAAGCGGAGTGCAGTTTTTGTATAGCGGGGGGCGTATTTGGTATTGATTCTACATCTATCACAGGATCATTACGGTAGGCAGTTCGCACATAAATCGCCTTTTCCATATAAGAACGGTAGGCACTTGGCATATAAATATCAGATTGCACAGGGTTGTGAAATTCAATATCTATTTGATCTAATCGCCCTCCCTGAGCAGACATTTTGGGATAGTACTTATGATCATTATAAGGTCCATGCCCAGGTCTAGATTTGTGGTATAACGCATCAAACACCGATGATTTTCCGCAACCGTTAGGTCCAAGCAGAACCACTAGTTTCGCCGTTGCGGGTATGTTTTGAATTTTCAAATCGGTAAACCGCTTGAAATTTTGCAAATGAATTGAAGCTATTTTCACACTGTTACCTCCACAATCGTCATCGTATCATTCCCAAAAATGTCCACTACCTTCACAGCGAGCTTGCGCCGACCCGGCTCACATTCATGGGGGACGCTGGTCAACTCTAACGAGCGATTCTTCTTGGTGCGGAAACTCTGCCACTCATTTTCAAAGATGTAATCGCCGGTCCATTGTTCTTCCCACTCATCCGTCCCGGGCTGTTGCACGCGGATAATTTCACGCTTGCTCTCAAAATCAAAATCCACCGACCAGTAATCGATCCAGTCAGTCCACTGTTTCGTCAACACTTCGCGCTCAACAATCCCGTTTGCATCTTTGCTTACTTTTATGATCTGCCCCTTTTCTGCCCGAATCGAGCTACTCTTGTTTTTGAGTTGTTGATCGGCATCGGCACTGGCATCTTGTGAGTAAAACACGGAAAAATCGGTCAACTTCACCGCGACGGTCGGGGGTGTACCCCTCCCACCGGGTTTCACTATCGGCTTGACTTCAATAAACGCCACATCGTGAAATACCACCTGTTCCCGATCTACCGCCCGCTTGTCGAACACCTCAGCAGGGATGTATTTCGGCGCGAGGTCAATGCCTTTGCTTTTTGCCTCATCCAGTAGGTTGGGGAACAGTCCCATCTCAAACTCAAAGCCGAGCACATCCACACTCGTAATCCGATGCTTGCGGCATTCTAAGATAATCTCTTCAATAAAGAGGCGTGTTACCGGGAGGTTGACGGGCCCCACCGCCACAAGTCGTCCCGCTTTCTCACCTTGAAAGGCGGTAAAACCGTCCTTTTTCTGGGCAGAGTAAGCCCGCAGGATGAGGTTGATAAATGCTTTCTCCTTTTCTTCCAACTGCTGCTCCTGTTCCACTTCGCGCAGGTTCGGATTGAGTCCAATGTAGTGTTGACGTTCGTACTTGCCGAGGTTGAGGATTTCAAAGGCGCGATAGTCCTCGCCATCCGCTTTGAGTTGACGTTGGACCCCAATCATCCGCTTGCGGGTGGTGTGAATGGCGAACTTGCCAAGATCTGTGCAAATCCACTTACGCCCCCATTTTTCAGCAACGGCGGCGGCAGTGCCGGAGCCGCAGAAGAAATCGGCGACAAGGTCACCTTCGTTTGAAGATGCTTTGACGATGCGCTCAAGCAGGGCTTCCGGTTTTTGGGTTGGGTAGCCAATCCTTTCGGGTCCAGTATTGGTTACGCGGGAAACGTCTTGCCAAATTGACTGAGGAGCTTGCCCATCCTTTTCATCAAGATAGACAATTAAACCATCCATTCTCGGTGTGCCATCACGTTTAGTAGCAATACGCCCTTCAGACCACCATTGTTCTAATTGTTCCTTGGTGTAGCCCCAACCTCGGGTAGAGGATGGGGTCGTGCCCCGCCACTCAAATTTTCCAGATGAACTTTTAGGTCGGGGTGCTGTGAGGTCTTGAGTAGTGTAGTGACGACCATTTGCGTCTTTTTTGTAACGAGCCAATTGTTCTTCAGAAAATGGTATGGAATCAGGATGCCAAGTATACGTATCTGACCTTTTAGTCAGAAAATGAATTGTGTCATGAACCCTGCCATATTGACCAGTTTCATTGTGTGCATTTGTTCGCTTCCAAGTGATTTCATTCTTGTAGGTATCATTACCAAATACTTCTTCAAGAACCAAACGTAGAAATCCATTCACTCGCCAATCACAATGGACATAAATACTCCCATCTTCCACCAACAGATCCCGCATCAGAACCAACCGCTCGTAGATCATCGCGATAAAGGAATCCGCTCCTTTGCCCCAAGTATCACGGTAGGCAATCTCTTCGAGGATGTTCGGCTTCTTGGTAAAGGTGTCGTCGCCGATCTCAATATCCATCGAAAAGTCTGCGCCCACGTCAAAGGGTGGGTCAATGTAGATTAGCTTCAAGCCTCCTTGTGCTTCAATTTCCTCGCGTAGGGGACCATTCTTGAGCGATGACAGGATCAGCTTGTTATCGCCCCAGATTAGTTTGTTGGTCCAGCCTTTGCGTTGGCGGCCACGCTCGTCAAACAGATCCAGTTGTAGGGTGGTTTCGTCCGGCTTTTCGGCGCGGGGTTCATCTACCAGTTCAATTGATTGAAATGGCAGGACGATGTTGCAGACTTCGTTGTTCTTGCCGTTCCAGACCAACTCAACCTCGCGTTTGTCCTCAAACAAAAGGAAGCGATATTTTTCAGGCAGGGGCTTGTCCGCTTCCATAAAGCGGAGGATTTCTTGTTGTTCCTGTTCTGTGAGTCGTGGCATAGGTTTGTCTCATTTCTCAGGGAAAGGTATCTCAAGTTGATTGTCGGAAGGGATGCGATCCGCAAGGTATCCGGCTAACTCTTCATCAAGTTGGCTGATGGGAAGTAACCATGGGCGATCCGGTAAGATTGGGTCCAACATCTTGTTAAATATGCCGCTATCAACAAGCTGGACGGTCATACGAGCCCGTCCCTCCTTAGCTTTAGCCGTCTCTTGTATTGCATCTCGTGAAAACCGTTTAGCGGTTGAAACTACGATCCCTTTGTATACATCCTTCACGGTCATAACTCCGAGTATATTCCGAATCGTACTGACTCCTTCAGTACTGTTTTGAGATTTACGGCGCTTGACCTGTATGAGCCATTCTTCCTTTTCTGCATCTATTAGCAGTACATCGACCCCACCATCTCTAGGGCGTCCAACATGCAATACTTCAGCATTTGTGTAATTGGCTCGAAAAACGTCTGTAACGATTTTCTCAAAATGCGTGGGATCGCAGGAATGCAAAAAATCTGGATGTGACCGTATATACAAAGCCAACTCTGTATTACAACCTTCAGGTAAATCCTTATTAAACTTCCGTAGCTTTGAGAAATACGCAAAATGATCTGGTGGTGGCATACAAGCAAGGTGCGGATCGGAATACAGGCTTGCTTGCCAGAAGCGACAATTTCGACAATACCATAGACAATACTCACGATGACTATCTTTTCGATAGACCTCGTCCTCAACCTTTAGTAACTTAGTTGAGCAATAAAGGCACTTTTTGAGGTCGTAAAGTGGATGCCCGGGGATTTCCTCCTGGGTTGTTTCATCAAAATCAGGATCGTCATCATCATGAAAAATATATCCGCTACCAGTCAGTTCAAATCTATCGAACGCCATCATTTGTTTTGGCTTGCTCACAGAATCTATCATAATGGATTACCTCCTATGCCAAATTAATTTTATTAAGCCATTCACCGCGTTTATGCGCTACTTTCACCTATCTACCAGATGTTGGAGATCCCGTAAGTCTGATTAATATGCGATTTCATTCCACTGTCAGTAACATTGACAAGATTTTTGAAGGAAGCCTCAGTTTCTTGAATGACTTTGCTTGTTAGGCGTACTCTCCCCCTTGGCGATTGTGTCCAGTCGTAAGCTGGCATACCAAAACCGTGAGCGAAACTATGACGAACCTGTAATATTTCATCCAATCTTTTACTAATCTGCAAACCCCCTATTCCGCGTCGAGTCCAGACCCAGTTATTGATAGGGTCGTATCCGGTGTATTGAACAAGAAGACTGCGTGTATTTTCCGATTTTGGTGTATGAAATCTCTTCAATGCTCTTTCCGCTGCTTGTCGGGCAATTGCGTAAATGGCTTGGAATGTCGGGTTTAACGGATCTGCTATCACATCGTAGAAGTCGCGTACAAGGTTGCTTATGTATGCCTCCCAAGTTGCGACGTAAGCAGCAAGCGAAGCATGGTAGTAAACTTGTATCTCTTCCTGCGACATGGGGCGCAAACGCCTATTGGTTGCTGCTCTGCGAAGTGTCTGGAGGCGACCTGCCGCGATCGTGTATTTCGATGCTGCTGGTGATGACACAGAAAACCTCTAAAGATACTGCACAAAATTGGCGAGTGCTTTTCGATACCGCTCTAATGGTTCGGGATTGAGTTGGACCTGCTCGCCGCAAACCATATTCGGTCCAGCTTGAAGGTTATGTAAGGGTATTCCCTTTGTTGTCATAATCATACATGCACTGTGATAATCAGGTATTTCTATGAACCTTTCACCATGAGAGTCGGGTATCTCTATGAATCTTTCACTTGGCAACTCGTTTGGGGTTGTGTAGATTTGGCGATGTTTTCTGTGAAGAGCATCCACTGTTTCCTTAATAGACTCATTCACCGCTTCAAAAGCCCGGCTTTCCTTGCTGCGATAGAGCGTTATGCGATTATTGACGAAGGTGTGAAGTTTCGGAATATCCAAACCTTCGTCCTTCGCCCTTTTGGCAAAATTGATTTTCGCATAAGCTTCTATTTTTGAGTCCCCCATACCGTGACCATAGAGCAACGCGACGACATTCTCCACAGCTCGACGCGAGCTATCATCGGGAGTAAAAGGCACAATAACCTTTTCTGCTGCAACGAGAGCCAACTGGGTATAAATAGCAAAACTCGGATTACAGTCCAGGACAAACAATGTATCCCTATCACCGCTCCGCTGCCGTAACGCTATTGTTAGATCTTTAATCCAACTGAGCACCTGCTTCCACGCATCTACTGGAATCGCTAATTGAGACATCTGGCGAATTGCCTCTGATAAGATCTCCAGCAAATTATCACCACAAACCAAAAGTAAATTTGCTGGGAGCTTTGCGTTGAAATCCCGAGGGTAACAAACATAGGGGCTCACATCCTTAATGACACGGAATGGAGAATTCAACCGTGCTTCAAGGTAGCCCGCGACAGTAGCGCGTGGTTTCTGTCCTATTAGTTCATGAAGTACATCCGGATTAATTAACAATGTTTCAGAGATATTGGCCTGTGGACACAGATCAATAACATAAACATCTGTGTTAGGGTAAGAGTGGGCATACTCAGTGGCTGCAACGAAACCTAAGAAACTCTTGCCAACTCCCCCCTTATTATTCCAAAAAGCGTAAGTTGTCATAGTATACTCCTCCCAAAAGAAAAACTGGTTCATGTTAAGAAATGATGCAACAGAAACCGAGTTTTCAAGAAAAAACTCGGTTTCTATTCGTGCTTTGCCCTTTCTTTTGACATGAACCCAAAAACTTTACCAAGTCAACATGGTTACGGCATACGGAGTATGCCTACTACTAGTAGGTTTTGTATTCGGTGAACGCCTCAAGCAGTTGCTGAAATGTTCTGGGAGTATACTCCCGAAAGCTCTCCTCATCAACATAGACAAAGTCATAGACGACATCGGATTGGATTGTGTTGATATCCTTGCACCATTCTGCTAGTCGGCGCGTCTTGGGATTTACATCCACATCCTTCCGTCCTTTGGTCTCGGCAACAATTATCCGGCCGTCCGCCAATTTTACGAAGAAATCAGGATGGTAGTTGGATATGTCGCCATTATCATTGACATAATCCAGCTTGAAACCTGTTGCAAAGTAATTTTTACCAAAAGAAACCACATCAGGGCAGCTGTCCACAAATGCGGCAAAGTCCCGTTCTAATTCGTTATCGCCGGTGATTCTGTTGAACACAGATTTTTCCGGTGTTAGATAGCGTTGTTCTTTGACGACAAAGGGCCGTATATCCTGTAACCTGATAGTCTCACTAATCTGTGCTTCACCCTTGTCCTGTATCGTGAGATCATTGATGGCTCGTCTGAGGGTTTCAATCACGGTTTTTGTGGCGGCGGGTTCTGACAGATTACGCAAGGTGTTGGGTGAATCCAAATCTACCGGCTCGCCAAACAGGTAGTTCTGAATAAACTCTTTAACCTTCCCGTACAGCACATCATAACCGCTGACTAGCTTTAACTCTTTCATGATGGTCTGTGCAAAATAGCCGAGTGCGCTGCGGTAATCGGCGATACCGGCACTATCCATCACTGTTCTGTGTGTCTCCTTGCCTGTTGTCATATCCCTAAAAACGATTTCGCGTTGTTCCTCTGCGCTAAACTGCCGATATGGCACAGGTGTAAAATCGAGTCGTGTAACGTCCAGTGTTTCCAAATTCCTGTATTCCCGATAAACGCGCCGCGTTAGGGTTGGGATTTCGATATCTAGGGCGTCAACGTCCTTGCTACGGTTCTCGGTCTCCACTTCAATCACAAGTGGGGTGTTGGGTTTTGCCCCTATGCCCATCGGTCGGCGTTCCAATTCCACCCCCTCCGCTTGGATTGACTCGACAAATTCCATAAAGGCATTGGTGCCGACAACGCTCACATATTCCTCCGCGTCCTCAAGGTACATACGGCGTAACCCACGCCCCAAAGTTTGCTCAGGTAAAATGTTGCTCTTAGCGGAATAGGGACGCAGTCCCACGATGGTGGTAACGTTCCTGACATCCCACCCTTCCTTGAGCATTAGCACAGAGACAATCGCCTTGTATGGACTCTCTATTGAATCGATCTCCTTTGCCTGTTTACGCAGTTTCTCCAATTCTTCCTTATTCTTGCCAGATGTTGCCTCGGAGATCTCACCATTTCGCTTTGTGTGAATCACTAGCACGGCATCTTTCAGATCCGGATAGCGGTTTTCAAGATACTCTGCAACCTCATCGCAGTTCCGGGTGTCATCGGTCATTACAAACAGAATGGTTTTCTTGCCCAACTTTTCATGCTCTGCATACGCTTTGCGCCACTCAATCACGCCAAGATCGAGGTAGTCCGCGTATTTTTCGGTGTACTTCGCGCTTTGTCGCTCGATCAGCTTGTCTCTGCTCTCTTCATCGGGGAGGGCAGGGTGCTTGACCACATTTTGCGAAATTGCCTCCACGAGCGGGTAGTCCGCCACCGTCTGCACAAAAATCGCACCGTTGTTGTGTTTGGGCGTGGCGGTTACATCCACCTGTAATGCCAACTTACTCCCCTCTTGCAATAAGCCGTTATGAATATCCTCAATCGACTTGAACCATGCCAATCCACGGTCGTGGATGTGATGCGCCTCATCGTTTAAGACCATCAGTTCCTCAATATCACGGACGATTACCCCTAAGTCTATCTTAGAATCGGTGGTGGCACCCGTCGGTCGTCTCCCCAAGAAGTAGTCCATACTGTTGTCGTCGTCGGGCGATGGCGGTGTCTGATCGGCGGAGTAAACACGGTGGATATTGGTCAAAAAGATGTTGCCGGTGGGGCGGGTAACGCGCACCTCGTCCTGTAGGTGCAGGGTCAGTTGAAAATCGTCTTGCCAATCGCGACCTTCAAAGCCGTTATCGGGCAACACAGGGTCTTCAAAGAAAACGCGCAACCCTTGAAAATCGTGATGGATGCGATCCAGCACAATGATATTGGGGGCAATCACCAGAAAGTTGCGGGATAGTTCGGAATCGGGTTCATACAGTTTGTGAAAGAAACTCCAAGCGATTGCAAGGCTCATCACCTTCGTTTTGCCCGTTCCCGTCGCCATTTTCAACACAAATCGTCGCCAATCTTCATCGAACATACCCGTCGAAATAGCACCGGAACTGTCAAAACGCATCATATCGTATTTGTCTCTTACCTTGACCACGTCGTGCAGGTAGATGACGGTTTCTAGCGCCTCGCGTTGGGCAAAGTAGTACTGAAACTCGCTTATCGTACCATCTGCCCCTTCTACCGGGTGAGGGGTATTGAACCACCAATTGAGAAGTGCCTTGCTTGTTTCGGCAGCACCGCTGTAGCGGTTGTCCCGCCATTCTTTGACCTGCTTGCGGATTTCGTGAACAAGTGGGGGAAGGAGTTTCCCGTAACCGGTGTCCCTTAGTGCTTCATTGTCTGGGAGCCAACGCACTGAAGGATCGATGATTTCGTGCGGGGATTCGGGAAAGTCAGGATGTAGTGCCATCAGGATACCTCATCAATTAGGCTATGAAAAAAGAGATCTGAACTCCCTAAAATTTGCAGAAAAACGTCAGGGCGGTTATGTAGTTCCCCTTGGGATTGAATGTCGGGAGTATAGGTACGTGTTGGTTGATTTTGAACGTTAAGGCGTGCTATACCTACAAATCGGTATTCATAATCCGAGAGAAATCCCTTTGCTGCCCAGAATTCTTTTCCTATAGATTTGCAGTAATCCATAATACATCGTGCACCTCGCAATTGTGCAGTAACTTCACTCTGTTGTATATTACCTCTTTTAATCTCAATACAGATCATCCACTTTTTTGCGTTCTCGTTGGATACAATCACAAAATCAGCCCGCTTACCTTCGTCCTTTGACCCTGCAAAGACAGGATGTTTGAATTCAAAAGTATCCGCTCTAACCACAATTGAATTATGAGGTATATTTTTTATTATTACATTTGTGTTCGCCTGCCTGTCTTCCAATTCAACGAAGAACCAACTGCCATCATGTTGTAATGGAACTCGGGACCTAGAGCTAAGCATGTCCTCTAATATCTCAATATCATTCACGATCTCACTCCGCACCCCACACTATGTCTGCCTGAATACTATTCATCTTATCAATCGTCTTGTCAAAGCTGGGGGCTTCGATGCCAAGCACCGGATCGACATCCGCCGGTACGAGTGTGAGTCCTCTTCTGCGTCTCTTTTGTCCCTCCTCTAACGGCAGTAATTCCTCTTGAGTCATATAGACCTTGACCTGATCTGGACGGATTAACTCAGACTGTCGATAACCGTTCTCTTCGGCGATTCTTTTCAGGTGTGGCTTATCGTGATTGAGCATAATGAGGGTGTTTAACTCTTTGACAATGTAATCGCTATGGGTGGTGATAAAAACCTTAACGCCCAAATTCACCAGACGCGCAAATAGTCTGGCAATGCGACGTTGGTTTGCCGGATGCAGGTTTAGTTCCGGTTCATCTACCATAAGCAACTCCCCTTTTTGAGCATCATGACGAAGATAAAAACCAAGATTGACAAGTGAACGCACAGCACTTGAACTTTCAACCATCGTCAATTTCTTCCGCGTCCCTTTGGGGGTGTAGTAGAGTTGGTCATCTTGTGTTATGTTATACTCACCACCGATAATGTCAGCGAAGTCTGTCAATACTTCAGGGTGTTCTCTGGCAATGAAACTTTTTCTTTTTTCAATACCTTCAAGTTGGCGTATAAAAGCCACATTCTCCTCTATCGGCAAAGGATAAGGTTGGTACGATTGGAATAGTAATTCTTGAGGGTCAGTTTTTTGGTCCGATCTCCCTATTTCCTCAAGCAGGCGGTTCCGAGCAAAATTGAGTTCTCTCCGAAAAGCAGCGGCTCCGGTGCGTTCCGCTGAAGAAATAAAAGGGAGAGGCAAAACATCAGAAAAAACGATGTTACTGATAATTAAGCTAATGACATCCCTCGCAAAATCAGGATCGATTTTTTGTCCAAGCTCTTTTTCCATTACCAAACGTACTGTGAGATCTTCATCACCCTTTTCCTTTGAATAGGCAAGAAACCGCTCTTGAGTGATTCTCATTGCGCGTTTGACTTCTTTATCGCGTATGTCAATCGTTCCTATTTCAATATGAAATTCGCTGTTATGGAATCGTCCCTCAGGTGCTGCAAAAACGATCCTATCTAATTCAGCGGTATACCGGTCGCACGTTTCTACGAGCATCTGATTTGCCCTTTCGACATATTGTGCCAACCCAATCTTGATACCACCATCTGTAAGCAAGCTTCGGATCTGGGTATCGCTCACTTCACAATCAATTAGTCCACGCCACAATTGTAAGAAACCGTGTAGTGCATAGGCTGTATAGGTTTTGCCGGTGTTATTTTCGCCGCAGATAAGGGTCAAATCTCCGAGCGAAAATTCCGCGTGTTTTAGGATGCCAAGATTTTTTAAGCGTATTTTCAGGCTCATACCGATACCTCCACAATCGTCATCACCTTGAGACGATAAAGTTGGGCACACATGTTCAGAAACAGTGCAAAAAAACCGAGTTTTGAAGGAAAAACTCGGTTTCAAATACCAAGTTGCGATAGTATCATAAAGCTCACCGTATTGCAAGGGGTTTCTACAACCACTTAGGGGTGTTTAGTGAGATGTCGGGATTCGGAGATCCCTCCTACAGGAGAATTGAACGCCCCTAGTAACCGCTATCCTCACCAATCTTCCACATGATGCGTAACCCAGCACCGCTGTCCATCGGTTCGCAATCGAATCGCTCCAAGTCGATCTGTCCGCAATATATGACACCCCCGTTCACGGTAACGCTCGACAACAACCGCAGACGGGAATCGGTATCGATTCCGCTGGCCCAGGGAGAAAATTGCGTACTGTGGACGCACAGCATCGAGAAACTCCGCGCTGCTGGAGGTTTTGCTTCCATGATGCGGCACTTTAATAATCTCTGCTCGTAAATCCTTGCCCGATTTAACTAGTTGTAATTCAACCTTTCGTCCGATGTCCCCCGTGAATAAGATCCGCACGTCCCCATAGGTCAGCTTCAAAACAAGCGAATCGTTGTTGACATCCTTATCATGCAGATCTGTCGAAGCTGCATCAAACGGATGCAGCAACTCCAGCCGCGCCGTGGAGGTCAGGTCAACTGGTCCTGCGTAGCCAAGTTCATGGGGAATATCCTTCGCATCAACAATCTCATGCAGAATCTGATGGGTTAACTTCGGCAAATCCTGATGTGGCATCCCCAAGGCGCGCTTGACATCAAACCCTTGCAAAATGTGTGCAAACCCACCGCCGTGGTCGTTGTCCGGATGGCTCAACAGGAGAAGGTCCACCCTAAAGACACCTTCGTAACACAAGAACGGATCAAGCGTCCGCTCGCCATGGTCATACCCCACCCGCCTCTCAATTCCTGTTTCGGTCATCTCAATCCGCAATGAATTGGCTCCCCCATCGACCAACATCGTTTTTCCGTCAGGGAATTGGACAAACGCCGCGTCCCCCTGCCCGACATCGAGAAATGTGACATCTAACAACCTACCCCGCTCGCGCCAAGCCGCGTCCCAGATCCAGATTGACAGAACTGCCAACCCAATCACCATAGCTTTTCTTCGGTGCATCCACACCCACACCCAATGCACAACTGCAAGACAGCCCACGATATAAAAAACGATGAAGCCGAAACTTGGCGTTGGCGTTTTTAAGACCGTCCACGACTGACCAAAAAACTCAATCAACCCCAGAAAGGTCCAGAGAATAAAGTGATTGGCATAAGTAAACGGTATCGCGAGGGGTAGCCAGATCAAGCCGAGCAAAACCGAGACCAATGTAATGCTGACGAGAAGCGCGGCAAGTCCCAC
This sequence comes from Candidatus Poribacteria bacterium, assembly GCA_965208425.1. Classification (GTDB taxonomy): domain Bacteria; phylum Poribacteria; class WGA-4E; order WGA-4E; family PCPOR2b; genus PCPOR2b. The sequence continues at coordinate 4,339,638 of OZ242335.1, forward strand.
GGTAAAGAGACCCGCGACGAGTCCAATTGGGTAAATCCGATGGAAGTGCCATGCAATGATTAAAGTCGTACCCACCTGTGCGGATAAAGTCACCCCAAACCCCATGGCGAACCACCACACTATCCGCTCCCATATAGAGCGAGGGCGCATCACACCGCCGGGATTTACCGTTGAGTCGGTTCGACCTAACCTAAAGATACGGGCGATAAAGCCCTCCCACTTGGGCGCAAGATAAACAATCGATGCCACCGCAGCAAAGGAGAGTTGGAAACCGATGTCCCACAGTTGTGCGGGGTTAATCAACAACAGGACAAGCGCAGCAAAGACAAGTAGATTAAGCAGATCTCTATCTCGCTCGATGATCCGCGAGATCAGGTAGATAACCGCCATCAGCGACGCACGGAAAACCGACGGACGAAAACCGACCAGACAGGCATAGAGAATGACGGCGGCAATCGTCAGCAAATCGGTCGTTTTTCGGGGCAAACGCAAAAGCGAAAAACCGAAAAAGCAGACGGTCGCAATCAGCCCGACGTGCAATCCCGATACAGCAAGGATATGTATGCTACCACTGTTGCGGAATGCGTCGAGAATATCGGGCGACAGCTCGCTTCGTAGCCCAAGGAGCATCCCCTTGAGGACTTGGGAGTGGATCCGATTCTCGCGATACATCGCATCAATAACGTTCTCCACCCGCCGACGCAGGTTTTCGGTCCAGCGCAATAGCGGAAAACCGGATCGATTCGTCGGGACAATCTCCTGACCTCGATTCAGCTGCAAAACGCCAAATACACCTCGACGAGCGAGATAGGAACGGTAATCGAAGCCTCCCGGATTCCGTTGCCCGTTTGGACGACGCAATACCCCCTCAACCGCAATCCGATCGCCGTACCGTAAAGCCATCGGCTCACGGAATCGGATCAGGAGCTTCGCCTCCACCGCTAAATCGGGTTTTTCGACTGGTCGGACAGTCCCGTTTGCGTAACCAGCCTCCCACTGCTCACCCCGCTCTGGCTGATACGCCATCTCCCCTGAGAAATGCACCGGCTGGTCATAGAAGTCTGGAGGGATGGGCGAGGTCAGCACAATCTTCACGTGGAACATGCCGCAGGCACAAATCGCCCCTAGCAGGAACACCCAACCTAATTTTGCTGTACGCACATCTGTTTTCCAGAAATAGGAGAATCCAACACCACCAAGAAGGCAGATCAGCGCAATCAGCCAAATCCAAAAGATGGGGATCGGCAAAAACCCTGCGATAAGAACGCCGAGCGTGTAGGGAACGAGTGTGCGGAGAGCCGGTCGAGGCACGGAACTTCGTTCCTCCATGAGATCGATTTAGGATAACGCAAGTTGCTAGAGCGTTGGTAGGTCGAGTTTCTGTACTCGAATACTGCTAGGAAGGTTGCTGTTAGAAGGAGGTTGTGTTTCTGGATTGATCGTGCCTCACTCCACTGCAACACACATGCCGCCACACTGGGGCGTTAGGGTTGGTTTTACCCTGTTCTATACACATCCCACCCCGCTGAGGCTTTAAGGTTCATTTTATTGTATGTGCTAGACACATTGTGCTGTTTTGGAGCGAAAGGTAGAAGTAGGCGGGTTTAATCAATTATTTTTCGGCGGGGGAACAGCGCATCAATGCTTAGCGAAAGCAGCGCTAAGAGCATGAGAAATACGATCGTGAGTTTCATCTGAAATGCTGCCTTTCTGTAAGTGAATCCATGGCTTCGTAGGGGCGAGGTCCCCTCGCCCAATCCCGATTTCAGCAAAGATTCTCGCCTTATCCGACCTACAGTCTTAACGATAGGTCTCCGCTTGACGAGCGGTAGGAAACAAGGATCGTTGTTCCTTACGACGATGTATGTTTTGTGTAGGAGGGAATTCCAATTCCCGACTATTGCATCGGTTCCTAGTTTGATCCATCAGCTAGCAACTTGCGTTAGGATAAAAAAATAGAGACAAACGGATAAAGTAGTGGGCACACTCCGTGTGCCGCAACCCTTGTGCCTACTGCACAAAGTGTAGCTCTTATCCGTTCAATGAGTCAATGAACTAATGAACTAAGATCAATATCCGATGCTCTTCAGGTAAGCACGATTGATTCGGATCTTCGCTTCGTCGGTACGCTCTGTCGCTCCCGGACAGGCAGTTATCCAATCACTGTAGCCAATGTCCTCTAACGCCTTCAGGAAGGCGAGATAGTCGCACATAGGTCCCTCACCTAACTCGACGTTACTACCATCTTTATGGTCGTGAAGGTGGACGTAGGCGATGCGATCCTGATAATCGTAAACCGCTTGAATCGGATCGTAGCCCCAATGCACAGCATGAGACATATCAAGGCAGAGGCGGCATCGGTGGAGGCGTGTCATGAACCGCTTCCACTCATCGGCACTATCCACCACATGGCCCGTATGAGGATGAAAGGTAACAGTAACGCCGAGTGGTTCACCATAAGCAGCGAGATCTTCATAGACCGCCGCCATGCGATCCAGATCGAGGTCTGTCGTTTCACTGTCAAGTCGTCCCGGCCCCTTGGTCATAAAGGTAGGAACCTCAAGGTCCGAGGCGAATTCAATCCGCCGTTTGTTGATTTCATGGGTTGGATGGGTCACGTCAAGCGTGACATTGGGACCACAAATGGCAGCGACCTGTATACCGACAGCGTCACAGATCTGAGTAACGCGACGCGCTGAACCCAGCCAATCGAGCGACTGGCGGGCTTCCCAACCGTCCCAGCCAGCTTCTCGGAGCTGCACAAGTGTTTCTTCCAAGTTAGGGTTTTCCCAACGAAGGGCACTATAGGCAAGTGGAAATGACATAACAAAGATCCTTTCAGGTTGGTGTTAACAATAAAAAGTATTCATGTGCAATCCATACGGTATCCAAACATTTGCTTCTCACGTTTCACGTTTTACGTTTCACGCAATTCATAACTCAAACCGTTGGATCGCCTTTCGCAACGCCTGCCGTGCTTCATGCAACCGTGATCTAACGCGCCCCAAAGAGCAACCGAGCACCTCTGCCAACTCCTCATAGGAGAGGTCTTGCATCTCACGAAGAATCAGTATCTTTCGGTAATCATCTTTTAGGCTAGCGAGCGCCTTCTGCAAAATCTTACGCTGTTCTGCCTGCAACACTGTTCTTTCCGGAGTCGTCGTGTCGAGCGGCACCCACGGCTGCGAATCGTCAATTTCCATCGGATCAGTCTTACGTCGCTGTCGCTGATCCTTCAAATTGAGACACCTGTTAGTAACAATCCGGTATAACCACGTCGAAAACTGAGATTTGAATCGAAACTGCCCAATATTTTCCCAAAGCCAAAGAAAAACGTCCTGCGCCACATCACTCGCGTCTTCAGGATTTGCGAGCATCCCGTAAGCGATATTATACACCCACTGCTGGTATTGACGCATAAGGGTTTCCATGGCTCGCTTGTCACCGGCTTGACACCGGCGGACGAGTTCATGGTCACTGATGTCATGGGATCGCGTTTCGCTAGGAGCTCGTTGGTCGTTCAATTTTCTCAGCCATACGGAAGAATGATGCGTAATGAGTAATACGTAAGAAGGGAAGTGTCAATATTACACACTGTTTCTTGGGAAAACACAGAGAAATCGGTAGCAACCTATCAGCAAATTTCATGTATAACCGGACCACTGCATACCAAGTCTATTTTATCCAGTTTGCCATGGGTTGTCAAGCAGGCATAACCGAAATCTAATGCTTGCGAAACGATAGCGAATCCGTTATAATAATCCAAGCTATCCCCTATCCCGTAGATTGAGACTTATATCTCAACGAAATACTCGACAATGTACCAATGAACTAACAACAACCAAAGGAGGCTCCTATAAATGGACACAACACAAGCCGTAGCACGAATATTGAAAATGGAAGGCGTTGAATGGATATCCTGCTTCCCCTCTAACCAACTCATCGAAGCAGTCGCCCAAGAGGGTATTCGGACCGTCATGTTCCGACACGAACGTGGTGCCGTCATGGCAGCCGACGGGTACAGCCGCGTCAATAACCGCAACAAGTTCGGCGTCATCATCACACAAGGCGGCCCCGGCGCTGAAAACTCTATGGGCGGCATTGCACAAGCTTTTGCCGATAACGTGCCGATTCTGTACCTGCCGGGAGGTCCCTCAATTGCCGAATATGCGGTTCGTCCGTCCTTCTCACCCGTCCGCACATATCAAACGGTCTCGAAATACGGTGAAGTCATTACAAAGCCGGATCAAGTTGCGACGGTCATGCGACGCGCTTTCCATCATCTCCGGAATGGTCGCCCCGGTCCCGTAATTGTCGAGACACCGAGCGACGTTGGATTACAAGACATCCCAGAAGGTGCTCTCAACTACAAGTCGCCCAAGCGAGCACTTCAACTCCCTGCCCCCAGCGATATCAAAGACGCCGTTAGGGAACTGCTGAATGCGAGGAAACCCGTCATCTGGTCGGGGATGGGTGTGCTGCTCTCCGGCGCAACCGAGGCACTTCGGGAATTTGCCGAGCTGACCGAGATACCGGTCTACTGCACCATGCCGGGCAAATCCTCCTTCGACGAGCGGCATCCCCTTTCCGTTGGATCCGGTAGCGGTGCAACAACTCTCCCTGCACGGACGTGGTTGCAGGAATCAGATGTGTTACTCGCCATCGGCTCAAGCATGACCCGCACACATTACGGACAACCGATCCCAGAGGGCAAGATAATCATCCATAACGCCGAAAGCATCGAAGATATTAACAAAGAGTTCTCTGTTGACATCGGACTGCCCGGTGACGCCAAACTGACGTTGGAGGCTATGATTGAGGAAGCCAAAGCTGTACTCGGCGAAAACGGAAGAAAGGGAGAAACCCAAGTCGCCACAGATATTGCTATACTCAAGAAAACATGGCTGGATGAATGGACACCCCTGCTCAACTCCGACGAAGAACCGATTAACACCTACCGCGTAATCGGCGATATGGTCAAGGCAATGGATCTGGAGAACAGCATCGTGACCCACGATGCCGGCGCACCGCGGGATTCAATCATGCCGTTCTACCCCGGAACCGTGCCTCACAGCTACATCGGTTGGGGCAAGACCACCCATCTCGGTTTCGGCATACCATTGATGATCGGCGCAAAGATCGCAAAACCCGACAAGTTCTGCTTGAACTTCATGGGCGACGGCGCTTTCGGCATGTCTGGCTTAGATATCGAAACTGCTGCTCGTGCTGGAGCACCTATCACGACCGTTGTGCTCAATAACGGCGGGATGTCGACCTACCCCGGCGGCTATCCAACCGCCCGTGAGCAGTTTGGTACAACGGAGATGACAGGCGATTACGCCAAGATTGCCGAAGGTATGGGAGCGGTTGGTATCACCGTAATCAAGCCGAGCGAAATGGTGCCCGCGCTTGAGCAGGCGCAGCAACTAAACGCGGACGGTCGCACGGTACTTCTCGACGTGCACACCAACATGGAATCACGCAGATCGCGCTTCAGCTAGATCCTGCTGATATTTGACAAATTAATTATGGTGAATTAGAAAAATAAGCAGACTTTTACCAATAACTCCGACCTTAGCGAAGTTTCCAAAGTCCCCCTGATAAGGGGGATTTAGGGGGTTGGCTGTGCATTTGGGAGTGTCTAGGTAGTTCTAAAATCTACCATAAATCAATTGCCAGCTGAGGGGATTCTGGGCAACCTGTAGGGGCAACCCTTGTGGTTGCCCTGTTATGATCAGGAAGTCTCCTTTTCAAAAGCATACTTTATAAAAGCCGTCTTTTGTACCACGATCTGTTAGATTGTGATCCCAGCCTGCAAACTAAATGAGGTTTCAGAAAATAATTCGGTAATTTGCTATCGGCACCAGCGCGGTTGCAAACCGCGCCTACCGGGTTGGACTGAATTCGGTGCGGTTAGAAACCGCACCTACCGGGGGACGAAAGTGTCTATTTATTTTTAGATTTCACCATAAATACTTAAACTTCATACAGTTTGCGCTACATTTGTCAGAGGGCTTGTTGATTAGAGCGTTTGTCAAATTAGCAAAATCAGAATATCAACACGCCCTAGCAATCTCAAAGGAACACACTATGATCAAACTTGTCATGATGCCACCGTTGGACGAACTCAAGCGCGAGTTCGCACCGCGTCTAGAGGCAACCCTCCCGGAGTATAGCATCGCCGTCCCGGAAACCGATGAAGAGGCACGCCGTGAAATTGTTGATGCTGACGCAGCATACGGCTGGATACCGCCCGATGCGCTGAAGGTCGCGACAAAATTGCGGTGGTTGCAAAATCCCGATGCAGGTCCCTTTCCGGGCTACTACTACAAAGAACTGATTGAGCATCCCGTGGTGATCGGTAACCCGCGCGGTATCTATTACGACCACATCAGCCACCATATTATGATGTTCCTGCTCGGACTCTCTCGTGGACTGCCCTACTATGTCGATGCCCAAAAGGAACGAAGGTGGGATCCCGACGCCCGTAAGAGTGGGTATGTCGATCTCGCTACATCCACCGCGCTAATTTTCGGCGTGGGCGGCATCGGCCACGAGACAGCGAGACTATGTGCAGAATTCGGCATGAAGATCATCGGCGTAGAACCCCGACCCGAATATGACCTCCCATACGTCGAGATGCATCCACCGTCTGATCTGGAGGCCCTGCTGCCACGCGCCGATTTCGTGATAGCGACAACACCACACACACCCGAAACCGAGGGGATATGGAATGCCCAACGTTTCCGCCTGATGAAAAACTCCGCCTACTTTATCAACATTGGGCGCGGCAAAACAATGAAAATAGACGACCTCACGGACGCTGTTGAGAATGGGGAAATCGCTGGCTGCGGTCTCGACGTATTCGAGACAGAACCCCTCCCGTCAGATCACCGTTTGTGGAATCTGCCGAACGTGCTGCTCACGCCCCACATCGCCGTAAAGGACGCCGAAAACCTCCCGGAACGTCGATTCGAGGTTCTCCTCGAAAACGCACGTCGGTTTGCCGCCGGGGAACCGTTACGCAATGTGGTCAACAAAGCCGGGTGGTACTAATATCTCGCGCACGATGCGGAGCAATAACTTATGACGGAATCAGAAATTCGCGCCTTATACGGTTGGGCAGAGATCGATCCGGTTGCCCCGATTGTAGCGGGATTGGTCAGCACATGGCGTATCACCTACCACGCCGGTCGCTACGGGATCGATGATGGCGGTGTCATTAAATTCGCTTGGCGCGATGTCAGTGACTGGGCAGCACCACAATTTGAAAACCCTTCCACACCGGAATATGCTACCGTCTCCACGACAGGTCCCGCATCGCTACGAGCGAAATTTGAAAAGCAGCGTTATGTTCGCCCTTGGCGGCTCTCCGTCACCGTTGATGTCTTCGACGATTCGCTCTCGGAGGGGGACACTATCACCCTAACACTCGGAGAGACTTCAGGCGGAAGTCCGGGCAGTCGAGCGCAGACTTTCTGCAAAGAGGCGTTTGAATTTCGCGTCGCTGTCGACTGGTGTGGGACATGGGTTTACACGGAAGTACCATCGCCAAAAGTCCCAATTGTCAGTGGTCCCCCGCACAAGTTGGTGGTATTGGCCCCCTCGGAAACCACCCCCGATGAAGCAACATGGATCGGGATCAAAGCGGAAGACCTCTGGGGCAATCCCTGCACCGAATATACCGGAACAGTCCGAATCAACGCCGAGGGATTGACTGGTCTACCGGAGACGTATCAGTTCCAACCCACAGACCGAGGGACCCACCGTTTTGAAGGTGTAAAAGCCCCAAAAGCGGGAATGTATCGGGTGAGTGCAACCGATTCAGAGAATAGGTTGGAAGCAGAAGGAAACCCGCTTCGCTGTGTGGAGATTCGTGGCACCTACCAACCCTTCTGGGGCGACCTCCACGGTCAAAGCGAAGAAACCGTCGGCACCAATCCGGTCTCCTCCTATTTCCGCTTCGCTCGCGAGGCAGCACTAGTCGATTTCGCCGGGCATCAGGGGAACGACTTCCAAATCACCGAAGCGGTGTGGACAGAAATCCGAAAGCAAGCCAATACCCAATACGATCCCGGTCGCTTTGTTACCTTTGTCGGGTATGAATGGTCAGCAAACACACCGCTGGGAGGTGACCACAACGTCTACTATCCGGGAAACGACGGTCCCCTACACCGTTCGAGTCACGTGCTGATTCCCGATAAATCGGACATCAATACCGATTGCACCCACGTCACAGAACTTTATGATACACTGAGAGACGAAGATGTCTTGCTACTACCCCATGTCGGTGGACGCTACGCCAACCTCAATTGGCACGATCCAGAACTGGAACCACTTGTCGAAGTCTATTCCGAATGGGGTGAGTTCGAGTGGTTTTTGCGAGAAGCACTGGAGAAAGGTTATCAAGTCGGTTTCACCGCCGGGAGCGACGACCATAAGGGACGCCCCGGCGCCGCCCCGCCGGGGAGCGGTTCGTTCGGTGTATACGGCGGCTTGACCTGTATTTACGCAGCAGAACTAACACGCGAAGGGCTGTGGGAGGCTCTGAAAGCCCGTCGATGTTACGGAACGACCGGGCAGCGCATACTCCTCGAAGTAGCCGCAGACGACCAACCGATGGGCGCAGCGTATCAGACAAGCCAACCGCCAGAAATCGCTGTGAACGTGGTCGGCACCGCGCCCATCGAACGGGTCGACATCTTCAGAGGCTTGGAACAGATTTACACCTTCCCCACGACCACAAAACGGGTGGAAGACCAGATCCGTGTGGCGTGGTCGGGGCAGCGGATTCGGGCACGAAACCGGCTGGTGCGATGGGACGGTAGCCTTGAGATAGATAGGGGACAGATTCTCAGCGCAGAAGGTTACGCTTTCGATACCCCGGCCGAAGGAATCGAGACGGTAAACCAGCGAACTGTGTCTTGGAAATCTGTGACAACCGGAGATGCCGATGGGGTAATTCTTAAACTCGACGCACCATCAGGAACAACTCTTGACTTTAAAACACCAGTGGTGAATCGGACCGTTTCTCTCCAAGAAATTATCGATTCACCGGTTGTCGTTGATGCCGGCGGGATTGATATGAAGGTTGCGTTTGAGCGACTGCCGCTCGGTGTTGGTAGGAAAGTAGCGTTTACGTTTCGGGAGACAGCGTTGCCCGCAGGCTGTCATCCCTATTGGGTGCGAGTGTTGCAAACAGACGGCGCAAAGGCATGGGCAAGCCCCATTTATGTCACGATATAACCCGTAGCAGCGGGATTATCCTACCCGCACCAACGCACGGATGTTTCTCACGTTTTACGTTTCATGCTCTTCGCATTTCACACTTGGAGGCAAATATATGGCACAGATAGACCAATCACTTCTAGAACTAGAAACCCCTCACATCTTATTAGATCAGGAGAGGATACAAGCCAACATCCAGCTAATCCAAGACATCGGCAATACTCGCGGTGTCAATGTCCGCCCGCATATCAAAACCCACAAGTGCATCGAACTCGCGCGACAACAGATAGACGCCGGTGCTGTCGGAATTACCTCCTCGAAGGTAGATGAGGCACTCGTTTTCATCAACAACGGCATCCGTTCCGTCACGGTGGCGTATCCCTTGGTCGTCGATTCAAAACTCGACCGCCTGATAGCCGCTGCACGCGCGCACGACGTTGACCTACGCCTCATCATTGATAGCCCCGCAGGAGTAGACGCAATTGCTCAAGTCGCAGGGAGACACCAGAAACAGATCAGCATCTTCCTGAAGATAGATGTGGGGCTACACCGCTGTGGCCTTACAGAAGACGATCCGGGCATGGTCGAGCTAGTCCAAAAAATCATCCGAGAACCCAATCTCAATTTTGTCGGGCTGCTATCCCATGCTGGGCATACTTATGGCGCAGATGATGCTGAAGCAGCGCGAAAAATCGCCCAAGAAGAGTGCGGGATTATGAACCGCGTGCGGAAAAGACTGGAGAGCACTGATATCAAAGTCTCGGAGGTATCTGTTGGATCTACACCCGGCACCCTTGCGAGCGACAGCTACGAAGGTATCACCGAAATTCGACCCGGTAACTATATCTTTATGGATAGAATGCCCCTACGTCTCAAGGTCATTGAGTTAAACCAGATCGCGCTTTCAGTGCTGGCAACGGTAGTGAGTAAAAACGCCGATTACTTTATTATCGACTCAGGATCCAAAACCTTGAGTTCAGATCAAGGCGCACACGGCATGTCGGGGATGGAAGGATTCGGACTTGCATACCCCCTAGATCAGTTCGAGGATACAAACCACGAAATGATTGTCACTAGGCTTTCGGAAGAGCACGGAATTGTAATACGCAAGGATTTCGATTTAGCGATAGGTTCTAAAGTTCGGTTAATACCGAACCACTCATGTGTCGTCGCAAACCTATTGAACACCTACACCGTCCTAAAAGACGGACAAATCACCGCACAATGGGACATCGCCGCCCGCGGACAGGTCCACTAGAAGAATAACACCGTCTTATCGTAGGCTGGGTTGAACGCCAGCGAAACCCAACAATCCAACCAACACATTGATTATCAAATGTTGGGTTTCGCTACAGTGGAAAGATGCCAAGCAGAATTGAGCAGCCAAATCCAAGTAGGCTACTCAGTATTGTGCATCGGTTCCGCTCAACCCAACCTACGGGCTTGTGTTAGATTATACAAACCGGAGATTTCTACCATGACAATTCAAGACCATCTTGCCCTAGAAGGAATCAACGACGATAACCTCAGCATTTTCAAGGCAATCGGCGTGGATTACGTCGCTGTCATGCACCCACCGCCTCCCAAGCCGGGCGATCAGGCGGATATCTGGAGAGATATCCGCAAAAAGGTCGAATCCCACGGGATGAAGTTCAACAACGTCGGACTCAGACCAGCAAAGGAAATCACACTCGGCAACCCCGGCAGAGATGAACATATCGAGGGTTGGTGTACCTTGATACGGAATATGGGAGAAGCCGGTGTCCCGACGCTGTGTTACAACTTCAGAGGCATCGGGAACTTTCGGACAGCGCGAACCGTTGGCAGAGGCGGGGCAAGTTACAGCACATTCGATTATGACGAGTTCATGAAAGAACCGCCCGATTACCCCGATCACCACATCTCCGAGGAAAAACTCCAATCGAATCTAAAGCACTTCCTCGAACACATTGTGCCAGTTGCTGAAGAAGCAGACGTACAGCTCACCATGCACCCGGACGACCCCCCGCGCCCGGAGCCGCTCGGTGGTGCAGCCCGAATTCTATCAACCCTCGACGATTTTGAGCGCATGTTCAAGGAGGTCCCCAGCCACCTGAACACCATGCTGTTTTGTCAAGGATGCGTCCGTGAAATGGGAGAAGATGTGCCAACCGCTATCCGGCGCATCGGCGCTCAAAACAAAATTGCTGCCGTCCATTTCCGCAACCTTCGAGGTACTCCCGACAAGTTTCAGGAAGTTTTCGTGGATGAGGGGGACGTGGATATGTATGAAGCCATGCAAACCTATCGTGAAGTCGGCTTTGAGGGGCCATTCATGATGGATCACACCCCCAGCTTCCCTCAAGAAAACACCCAATGGGCAGGACGTGCCTTCGCTGTCGGTTACATCCGATCCATGATCCAAGCAGTTTACCGGTAACTCAAACATGACCTGTAGGGGGCGCACCCCCCGAATCGCGACTCTTTCCTCGTATATCGAAAGGAGCACAAACAATGATGAAAATCGGCACCCGTATCAGCCCCGATTGGTTAAATCGTCCCAACGACCTCGCCTTTCTCAAACAGATCGGCGTAGATTGCGTGGACATCACCTTAAACATCTGTCCCGGCTACTCAGAAGCCGGCGGTCGCGCAAACCGCGAAGGGCTCGAACAGGTGGTAGCAGCCATCGACAAAGCAGGCTTAAAGATCGAACGCGCGAACACCGCTAACAGCGACTGCATCAAAACCTTTCTCGGTCAGCCCGGCTCCGAAGAAGAAATCGACAACCTGATTGTCAACGCCGAACTCTGTGGCGAGTTCGACCTGCCGGTGATGGGGATCCAATGTTTCCAAGCGGGACAATTTGGTCACTTCCCCGAATCTATGCACAGCTTCATTGAAGGCAGAGGCGGATATAGTCACATAAAAGTAGACTTGAGCGAAGCCCTCAACCAACCACCTCCAGAAGGCGCACCAACCCACGAGGAGATCTGGGAACGCACCATAAAGATCTTCAGCAGCGTTGTACCCGTAGCGGAGAGTGCCGGCGTCAAGGTTGCCATGCACGGCAACGACCCACCCGTTCCCAGCCTCTACGGCGTACCACAGGTCCTCTACAACTTCGCCGCCTTCGACCGCCTCTTTTCCGAAGTCCCGTCCCCGAACAATGGCATGACCTTCTGCGTAGGCACTCGCTACGAATCTGGTGAAGATGTCTTTGAGGGGATTCGCCACTTCGGTGGACAGGGCAAAATCTTCCACGTCCATTTCCGCAACGTGCGTGGAAAGATCCCCGAAAAGAGGGGATACGAAGAAGTCATCCCCGACACCGGTGACATGGATATGTACCGCGTGGCTAAGGCACTGCACGATGTGGGCTACGACGCCGTCATCGACTACGATCACATCATGCGACTCACCACAGACGGACCAGAAGGCAGGGAGTACATTGCCTACTGCGTGGGGCACATGCGCGGATTGCTCCAAGCACTTGAAAGCAACGCCTAATCCTACAAAACTATCACACCCGTAGGTCGGGCATCTTGCCCGACCTAAAGCCCCAGCGATGTTACGCATCCGAGTTATTCGTAGGGAACGCAGATCTGCGTTCCATTGCTTCCTTTCGCTCCGGAGGAGCACTATGTATAGGATTCATCAATTCAATGAACCAATCAAAGTAGTAGGCATATTGCTTGGAATCCCGATTCATCGGGGCACCGTATGCCGTAACCACCGTTGAACGAATGAACTAACACCACCTAAACGAGGTTCAAATAGCAACTCAGACTATGCTAGAAACCCATCTTCAATCACTGTCCACATTCCAATTCCACAACCTGTCGAAACAGAGTGGGATAGACCACTTTGTTTCGACCCGCATCGGCGGTTTAAGTCCCCCACCTTACGAATCCCTCAATCTAGGATTCCATGTCGAAGACACCGCTGAAACTGTCCTGCAAAATCGCGAACGTCTCGCAGAAAACATCGGAATCCCCCTCTCCGATTTTACAATCCCCCAACAGGTTCATAGCGGTAAGGTCACAGTTGTAACAGAGAAAATGAGAGGCTACGGCGCAGCCGATCTTGATACCGCAGTCGAAGCGACCGACGCAATGATAACCGATGTTCCTCGCCTATGTCTAACCGTTCTCGCGGCGGATTGCGTGCTCGTTCTCTTCTACGATCCCCAAAAGAAAATAATAGCCGCCGTACACGCCGGCTGGCGAGGAACCGTCAAATTGGCAGCGCAAAATACGGCAGAAACCTTAAAGCAAGAATTTAACTGTGATCCAACTGAACTACTCGTAGGAATCGGCCCCTCAATCGGCCCCTGTCACTACGAAGTGGGTCCCGAAGTTATTACACAAGTTGAAGACACCTTCGGTAGCACCGACGGCTATATCAGCGCCGAAACCTCCGATGGCAAAGGGTATTTTAATCTGTGGGAAGCAAACAAGCAGCAAATCATACAGGCAGGTATCCCAACGCAAAACATAGAGATCTCTCAAATATGCACCTATTGCAATGCACATCTGTTTTTCTCTGAACGACACCAAAAAGGCAGGACAGGCAGATTCGGGGCAGGAATTATGCTATCCAAATAAATCAAGTTCTTCTCTGCGTACTCTGCGTTCTCTGCGGTGGACTTAACCTAACACCTGAACCAATGATTGTCACGTATCACGTTTCACTGTTTTCCTATCTTGTAATAATCAGATACATACCGCTACAGACCAGAAGGATGCCGATGACATATCGTAGCGTAAGCGGCTCCCGTAATAATATCATGCCAGCGATACTCGTCAGCAATATTCCTCCGAACCGGATAACCGGTGAACCGAGAGAAATCGGTGCCCCTGCGCTAAAGGTGACATACAATCCTATAGTCACACCGCTGAACGCAAATCCCATACCCATACTTGCTAAAGCGCCTGAGAGTTGGGCATGTTGCGGTACGCCACGCGCCCATTGCCACAGCACCCAAGTCAGTCCAGTCGAGAATGTACAGCAGCCGTATATTAACATCAACAGACTGCTAGAAATCCTGTTCGCTGCCAATTTTACACATAGATCCGCAGCAGCCAACGCACATGCCGTGACAATTGCGTATTTAATCCAACCCATGATTCCAATTTGCCCCCTATGTGGTCAACGCCACTGACACCCATTTTCGTTTAATTTAACTGCGGTATGCCTTTCTGCTGACTTCAGCAAAAGCATACCCGAAAAAGGGAATTACGTCAAGTCAAGAAGCTCATAATAATCTATAACGTAATATAACCCAAACCTGTCGGACGAGTGTATTCCTCGCTCTGTACCTTAACTACATATCCCCTTGACTGAACGGACACAGATTCATATCATTAGCACAAAGTCATCTGATGATCTGATTTGAAAATCGAAAATTTGACTGAAAGCCTTGAGGTAAGACCCTTCAAATAAACTTCCTGTAAATTAAAAAGTCAAAAAAGTGCTAGAAAAAATCACAGAACGGTGTTTTGGTTAAGATATAAGGGAGGAATCAGAACAGTGGCTAACGACAAGGTCCTCATTGCCCGCGCCCAATCTGGAGATGAAGAAGCATTTGCTCACCTGATGCGGGCGCATTATGCCTTCGTTTATGCGATTGTCATCAGAATCGTGGACAATCCCCACGACACCGAGGAGGTTGTCCAGGACACCTTTCTGAACGCCTATCGCGGTTTGGCGCAGTATCAGGAGCAGACCAAATTCAGGAGTTGGCTGGCAAAAATTGCGCGGAATCGTTCGCTGAATTGGTTACGAGTACGGAGAATGAATACCGTGTCCATCAATGAAGTGGCGGAGCACACGCTTCAGACCCCGAACACGCTCGATGACCAGTTGATACGCGACGAACAGAGGGAACTGATTCGCCGTGCAATGGAGACGCTTGCCGAAAAAGATAGGGAGATTGCTCACTCGTACTACCTTGATGGTGCAAGCTATGACGAATTAACAAGAACGCACGGGCTGTCATACAAGGCGATTGCGTTTCGGCTGTCACGTGCGAAGCGGAGACTCGCCAAACGATTGCAATACCTGCTCACTGGTTTATCCGTTCCACCTGCAACGACACTCAAACAGATCTACTCAGGAGGATTCACAGCTATGAAAATCGGAACGGCTCCCAAAATTACTGCCGGGGCGATAGGTATCGTTGCGCTCATCTTCATCGGCTTTATCGGGGTACGCCAGATGACCGCTCCTAACATCGAGCAGCGCGTGTATTTGGTCCCAGAAAAAGGGGAGACAGCACCCACACCAAATAAAACCGAACAATTGGTTGTCCAAACGGATGCCACGTCAAATACTGAATTGGGAGAAAATCAGCTACAAATTGCCGCGGAGGAGGTAAAACCGATTGAGGACTTCTTGGCTCAACTTGAAGAAGAAGAAATCGAGAACTTCCTTGCCCAACTCGAAGGAGCGGACGCGCAATCTGCTGAAACCGAATCTCAGCAAGATGCCAATGGGAATATCTCAACTGAAATTAATACATCTTCTGCTGAGGCTGTGATGAACGCTTATGTGGAGGCATATAGGAATCTTGACTTTGAGGACATACTCCCGTTATTGACAGGTGCCGCCAGAGAAGAGGTTGAAAGTATTTTGCGTGCCTTTGATGGAGAGTTACCTAAAGAAGTGACAAATATTGTAGATTCTTTGCCTGAAGAGATGGCAAATGAGGTATTTCCTAGGATAGTGGAGGGGATGCAATCAACACTTAAACAAATGTATAGTCAGGCAGAGTTTATGGGCAGTGAATATGTTGACCATGAGTTCCATTTCCGATTGAGAATGCGGATACCGGAATTACCGCAGATGCCAGAATTACTGAGGATACCAGAGTTGCCGGAAAGTGTCGTCAGCCTTGTTAAAATTCAGAAAGTGGATGGTGTGTGGCAGATTTATGAGAATTAGAATTAGACCTTAAACTAGCCCACAACTCTATTCCGCCATCATAAAATAAGAAAACCCATAATGAAATCCGTATTTAGACTGTCTGTCAACAACCCTGTACTGGTGCATATGATCACCATCGCGACAATTGTTTTGGGATCATATATGCTCATCAATATGCCACGCGAGCTAGAACGCGATATGTCCTTCAATTGGGCAGCTATTTGGGTGGCATACCCCGGCGTTTCGCCCGAAGATATGGAAAAACTGATTACCAAACCGATTGAGGACGAAATCGCTGATGTGGATAAAATTGAGTCGATCACGTCAACCGCTAGTGAGGGATCTACCGGCATCAGTGTAAAATTCGATCAGGAGATCTCACGTGACGAGTTTGACAAGCGATATCAAGACCTCCGCACCGAGCTAGATAAAGTTCAAAATCTGCCTGAAGATGCACAGGATCCCGGCATGTTTAAGGTGGAATCAAATACACTCACGCCGGTAGTTGATGTTATTGTATCTGGGGATTTCCCCGAAAAAGAGAGATACGATCTCGCAGAAGAACTACAAGATGAAATCGAAGCCGTTGAGGGAGTCTTAGAGGTTTCGATCTATGGGATTCGGGACCGCCAGATCTGGGTGGAAGTCGATCCCGACCGACTCGATCGGTATTCATTGACGCTGCAACAGATTGTCGGCGCATTGGCATCCAAGAATATGAACGTCCCTGCGGGGGAACTGAAAATTGGACGGTCAGAACTCCTGCTACGTACCGTTGGCGAATTTGACTCAATCGATCAAATCCAAGACGTAATTGTGCGACAGATTCCCGGCGGCGGGAAGATTCGCATCAGGGATGTCGCACAGGTTCGCGATACCTACGATGAACCTACGGTAATTTCTCGGCTGAACGGTAAACCAGCGATTACCCTCTCGGTGACAAAACGGGGCGAAGGAAGCACAATCGAGATTGTCGATACAGTCAGGGCTATAGCAGAACAATATCGGACAAATCGATTACCGGAAGGCGCGGAAATCGCCCTGGTAAACGATAGCTCAGTCCAGATTCGTAATTCGCTCAACAAACTGCAAACGAATGCGCTTTTTGGGGTTGCGCTTGTACTCCTTGTCCTCTATTTCTTCATGGGATTGAGGAATGCAATCTTTGTCGCTATCGGTATTCCGTTGACACTTCTGATAACGTTTGGACTGATGGGGGTGGCCAAAGAATCAATCAATAGTTTATCCTTGTTTGGGCTAGTATTGGTCCTAGGGATTATCGTCGACGATGCGATTATTGTGATGGAAAATGTCTTCCGGCGGATGCAGGACGGCGAATCGCCAATTCAAGCCGCGGTCAACGGCGGGTATGAGGTTGCCTGGCCCGTCATAACTGCTTCTTTAACGACTGCTGCCATCTTCCTCCCACTCGCACTATTACCGGGAATCGTTGGTAAATTCATGAAGATTATTCCCATCATCGTTGCCTTGACGCTCGCCGCCTCCCTGTTCGAGTG
The DNA here is from genome assembly GCA_965208425.1 of Candidatus Poribacteria bacterium. Classification (GTDB taxonomy): domain Bacteria; phylum Poribacteria; class WGA-4E; order WGA-4E; family PCPOR2b; genus PCPOR2b. The sequence continues at coordinate 4,357,289 of OZ242335.1, forward strand.
TTTCTTCATCTTGCCGTCCCATATCGCGGATTGGGGAAAAGTGGGGCGCACTAAATCGCAAGACAGAATAATGCGCTATCTATTGAAGCCCTACACCCAATTCTTGAAAAACGCGCTACGCCATCGTTATTGGGTGATGGTAGGCATTATTATTTGTCTACTCCTGAGTTTCCTACCGATACGCTTCGGATTCGTTGAGGTCGATATGTTCCAAGGTGAAGAGTACCCGATGTTTTATGTCTACGTCACAATGCCCGTGGGCACCCACTTGGACACAACGAATGAACTCCTTCGCGAATTTGAGGGGATGCTGCTTGGGTTGCCGAAATCTGAAGTCAAGGCAGTCATCACAAGAGCCGGCTTGCGAGAAATAGATGACAGTTCTAATGCGACCAATGGCCACTTGGGAACTCTCCACGTTGAGGTTACCGAAGCCAAGGACCGTGAGCGTACACTGTCTGAAATTATTGCGGAAGCCCGCCAGAAATTCAGTCGTATCACAGGTCCTGAGCGGGTCGAGTTTCAGACAAGGGAAGAGGGACCGCCCGCCGGCGCGGATGTTGAGGTAATAGTGAAAGGAAAGCGCTTCGACAAACTGGAAGCGATCGCTGACGAGCTGAAAGCGAAACTTGCCAAGACTCCCGGAGTCACTGACATCAAGGACAACTACGCCCTAGGCAAAGAGGAGATTAAACTCCACATCGATGAGGACAAGGCTAACGAGTATGGACTGACACTCCAGCAGATCGCCTTCACTGTGCGCAATGCGTTTGAAGGTACAAAGGCAACCGTATTCCACGATGGAGATGAGGAGATTGATGTCGTTGTCAAATTCAGTGAATCCGCACGTACAAGGCTTAAGGATGTGGAGGACCTGAAATTGGTGGGGGCGATGGGTGTACCGGTTCCTCTCCGAGATGTCGCCCAACTGAAAGTGGAACAGGGTCATTCCATAATCCATCGCTTCAAACAGGAAAGGGCAATCACAATCACCGCCAATGTGGATGAAAACATTGCCTCTGGAGTAACTGTGAATCAGGGAATCCGCGCACATTTCGATCAGATCAGTTCGCGTTACCCGGGTTATACACTCGAATTTGGCGGTGAATTTGCCGAGTTTCAGCAGGTTTTTAGGGACATCCCCATCTTCTTCGCTTTTGGGATTATGCTGGTCTATTTCATTCTAGGAACACAGTTCAAGTCCTTCCTCCAACCGCTAATTATTCTGATGACCGTCCCCTTTGCATTCATCGGCGCAATGGTGGGACTGATCACCTCTGGAAACCCACTCAGCGTCGCTTCAACATACGGCCTCGTCGCGCTGGCTGGCATTGTCGTGAATGACTCGATTGTGTTGGTGGAGTTTATAAACCGTCAACGGACAGCGGGGGTTGGCAAATGGCGAGCGATCATCAATGGGGGCCGTACACGCCTACGTCCGATCCTGCTCACCTCAATTACTACTGTAAGCGGTCTGCTGCCGATGGCGTTAGGAGTCGGTGGTAGGTCAGCGACATGGATGCCGATGGCGAGTACCATCGTCTGGGGACTGTCGGTGGCAACCCTCCTGACGCTGTTCGTAATTCCAGCGTTCTACGCAATCAGCGACGACATCCGTCAATGGCGAGGTGTCCGCGTCGAGACCACGGATATAGAGGAAAGAGTAATAACATAGTAATAGGCACGCGCCGCGTGCCCTCCCCAAAAGGTAATATACACGCTACAACACGCCCTAAAGTAGTAGGCACACGCCGTGTGCCGTAACAGCATAAAGAGTTTGCCTACTGCTTTAGACCTGATATAAGAAATACTCCCCATGTGGAAGATGGCGTGGGTTTTTCCTGATATATTCTTGGATCGCACAGAACTGCTCAGGCGAACGCACCAGATGATCGAAACTCTCCTCTTGCCAAAACCGTCCCGTTTGCCCAAGCACCTGATTAATCTTGCCTGCGGTAAACTTTTTCCACGAAAGACATTGTTTTAGGAGATCTGTATCGCCTAACAAACACACCAGCAGGTGGACGTGATTGGGCATAATCACAAAGTCGCCCATATGGTAACGATCGCCATTAAAGTATAACAGATTGTCCGCTACAACTTTTGCTAGTCTTGGTTGTTTTAGGACACATGTACCTAGACCTCTGTCTAGATATTCCATATATTGCTGTGAAAAGATTTGATGAAAATTTTTACGCAATAGTTCAGGAAGTGCTGCAAGTTTATCTTTCCAATCTGGCATGGAAGTGGAAATTCCGTGTTGTGCAAGCCAAGTCGATCGTTTAGTGTGCCATTGTTGTACTATACGTCTAGGAAGTGAATCCTCTGTGCGAAACGTAATAAAGTAGGTTGCCTGCGGTTGAAACCAATGCGGTAGATTTGAACCTTCTACAATGTGGAAGTCACTGTTAGGATCGAAAAGTTTGAACATAAAGTAGTAGGCATACGCCGTATGCCGTAAGGTAAAAAGTACGCTCCACGTGCAGAAAACTACACAGTAGTAAACCCGCTCTAACCACCCGTCGATAAAAAAGGGAGACACCGCACCAAAAGTAGTAGGCATCTCTCGTCCCGAAGGAATCGGAACTCAAAGCAATATACCCACCACCAACCAAAGCAGGGAAGCCACGGCACACGGCGTATGCCTACTACTATTAATCGGCAAAAAAGCCCCAGAGGGGCGACAGGTGTATAGCACACAGGATAGGAAGTAGCCCTCAAGCCCCAGCGGGGCGATATGTGTATCCTAATGAACCAATGTACTAACACCGCCCCGAAGCCGCTCCGCAAGAAAACTATTCCGCTCAACAACCTTGTTATTCCGAATCGCCATACCGAGCGCCTTCTTCGTCCCAACAAGGACAACCAACTCCTTCGCCCGCGTAATCCCGGTATAGAGCAGATTCCGCTGCAGCATCAGATAATGCTGCGTCAGCAACGGGATTACGACCGCAGGATACTCACTTCCCTGGGCTTTATGGACGGTGATACCGTAAGCTAGCACCAATTCGTTCAGATCCGCCATATCAAAAGCAACATGCTTTTCAGGAAACTGGATTGTGACTAACTTATCGACGAAGTTCACATCGGTGATGCGCCCAATATCGCCGTTGAACACCTCGTAGTCATAGTTGTTCCGAACCTGCATCACCTTATCCCCGACCCGAAAATTCCGTCCACCCCGGATCGCCTCCTCCGGCGAATCGTTGAGAATCTCCTGCAACCGTTTGTTGAAATTTTCAGAGCCAACCGTGCCACGCCGCATCGGGCAAAGCACCTGAATATCGTCCATCGGGTGATAACCGTAATGCTTGGGCAGGCGATTTCCCACAAGGTCACATATCACATCAGCCGCCCGATCTGGATCCTCCTCCTCAATAAAGAAAAAGTTGCGATTAGCAGGACCCGTGGTCTGCGGAAAATCGCCACGATTGATGCGGTGTGCGTTAGTAACGATGTAGCTCTCCTGCGCTTGACGGAAAATCTCCGTCAACGTGACAACCGTCACCTCCCCAGAAGCGATGAGATCTGTCAGCACATTTCCTGCGCCCACCGATGGAAGCTGATCCACATCACCGATCATGATTAAGATCGCGTTCGGCGGTATCGCCTTCATCAGGCTGTTCATCAGGATGAGATCAACCATAGACATCTCATCAATAATCAATACATCCGCTTCCAAGGGGTTATCCTGATTCCGTTTGAAACCGTTCTCCTGCGGAGAAAACTCTAACAGACGGTGAATAGTCTTGGCTTCACGCCCGGTAGTCTCGCTAATCCGTTTTGCCGCCCGTCCCGTTGGTGCCGCTAACAGCACCCGCTTCTCAAGCACTTCAAATAGATGCAGCATACCGATCGTTGTCGTCGTCTTTCCCGTTCCCGGTCCGCCCGTCAAGAGCATCACCTTAGCGGTCAACGCAGTCTTAACCGCCTCCCGCTGATTGGCAGCAAAATGAATCCCCATCTGCTTTTCTAACCGGTCAATCGATCTGTCAACGAAACCAACCGCAACAGAATCGGCAGGAGTCTGCAATAACCTTGAAACCGCATTGGTTACACCCATTTCCGCATAGTAAAATGGCGCGAGGTAGATTGCCTCCCCCTCCGGCGTACTTTCAGGAATAATCTCCTCTTTCGCGCTCAATTCTGCGATTCCCTCTTCAATCACATCGGACGGTAACTCTAAAATCTCCTCACACGCGGCAAGCAACTCATCTCGATACAGGAAAACGTGACCGTCATCCGCTTTATGACTCAGCACATATTTTATCCCCGCCATCACCCGATACGGAGACTCAGGTGCAATGCCGAGATTTTGCGAAATAGTATCCGCTGTCTTGAAGCCGATTCCGTAGATGTCATCGGCGAGGCGATACGGATTTTCACGGACAATTGGGATCGCATCGCTTTCGTAGGTCTTATAGATCTTGACCGCATGGGCGGTGCTGACATTGTTGGATTGGAGAAAAAGCATCACATTCTTGATTTCACGTTGCGCTGCCCACGCCTCCTTAATCATATCGACGCGCTTTTTGCCGACTCCTTGGACCTCCCGCAGTTTGTTGGGAGTCTGCTCAATCACATCCATCGTGTCCATCCCGAACTTATTGACAATCCGCGCCGCCATCACCGGTCCGACCCCTTTGATCATCCCCGAACCGAGATATTTCCGCAACCCTACAACAGTTGCAGGCAGCACCGTCTCATACCCCTCAATCTTGAACTGTCTACCGTATTGCGGGTTGTTGACCCACTCCCCACTGAGGGCAAGGCTCTCACCAGCATTCGCAGTAGCGAGATTCCCCACAACGGTGATCAGTTCAGTCGGGTAATCACGCGAAGTCAATCGAGCGATGGTATAACCCGTTTCCACGTTTTCAAAAACAATCCGTTCAAGGATACCTACGAGTTTGTCCATATCATTAACCTAATGCTAATTGTTAAAACGTGATGCGTGAAACGTAAAGAAAACTTGTGAACGAATAAACTCTATGCTGAAATTATTCAGAAACAGTATAAGTTGCTAGGGTCATTTATGGTAAATTTTAGAATTACTTAGACAGTTCCAATGCACATGTACAGATTGGGAAATCTGTACCCACAAACAACCCCCTAAATCCCCTTATCAGGGGGACTTTGGAAACTTCACGAAGGTCGGATTTATTGGTAAATGTCTACTTATTTCTCTAATTCACCATAATTCTCCATATTATGGTCTGAATCACAGATAAACACGGGTTAACAGATTACACGGATAAAAGATGCTATCGACAGCCCCGATAAATCGGGATTTCGCCGACACTCAACTGGCATAAGAATGCACAATGAATTGTGCTACTACAAACTGCGGAGCAAGATGCCCCGCCTACGAGCAGCGCGTTTTGATACACATATCGGCCCGCTGGGGCTTGGAGAAGGGGCCTATCGCCCGGCTATAAACATGGTGCCCCTCTGGGGCTAAATGAACCTAGGCATCGCCTCCCGTTTTCTCATTTTCCCGTCTTCAGCCATCAGTTCGTTATCATATCATCAGGCACATGGTCTGTCAAGGTGGGATTCGAGACTCACAAACAGCAAAGAACTGCTTGACGGTATTAATCCCGTCGTTGTATAATATATTTGTTTCCACAACAGACAACGACTTTATATACAGGAGGAACCAACAATGAAAATGAACAAGCGATGGTATATTATGACGCTAGTCGCTATAGGCTTGTTACTCATCTCTGTAGCGAATACCTTTGCGTCGGAGAAAGCATGGACCACCGTCCGTGAGTCAGAATGGCAGGGGGCGCTAATAGATCTTTACTTCGTAGATCAGCAGCACGGCTGGATCGTCGGGGCGCAGTCGACGATTCTGCATACAAATGATGGAGGCGAAACCTGGGTAAATCAACCGAGTCAACCTCTTCCGTTCAAAAATGAATTCCACAAAGTACGGTTTATCAATCCACAAATTGGGTGGATTGCCGGCGAGGAAGGCACCGTGTTGAAAACGGTTGATGGCGGGTCGACATGGATGAAACTTTCCACCGGTACGCGGGCATCCTTGTCAACTATCTTTTTTCTCGATGACCGACACGGTTGGGCAGGCGGCGACGGAGGTCTTATCATTCACTCCACAGATGGCGGTATGACATGGACGAGGCAGGACACCGGCACCAATAACGCGATCCGGAGCGTCCAATTCGCCAGTCCTGAAGCGGGATGGGCGGTCGGCGATGCCGGTACTGTGATTGGCACCACAGATGGCGGGCAGACGTGGGAAGCCCAACAGGGCGGCGTCGCAGCCAGCCTTGACGGAATGTATATGCTCACCGATCAGATGGGTTGGGCGGTCGGCGGTAACGGCGCGCTGATCCATACAACCAACGCCGGCGAAACTTGGGAAACCCAAGAGAGCAATGTACCTCACTCCAACGGTATGCCCGAACCGATCTGGGGCATTCATTTCACCGACGCAAACAACGGACTGTGTGCAGCGGAGTTTGGCGTGATTCTGAGAACCGCCGATGGCGGTAAGACATGGACACCGCTCGAACCTAGACCTGCACCGAATCGACTCTACACCGTCCAATATGTCACCGATCAGGAGGTTTGGGCGGTCGGTGAATTTGCAACCGTTCTGCATAGTAGCGATGGCGGCGCATCGTGGGAAAACATCTCAATGAGTAACCACTTAACCAAAGTCCATTTCTTTGACGATAAATTGGGATGGGCGGTCGGGTTATCGGGAACCGTTCTCCACACCAATGATGGCGGTCAGACATGGCAAGCCCAATACAGTGGAAATGTGTTTGAACTTTTCGGGATCCATTTTGTTGCCCCAAATAGAGGGTATATCGTCGGCAGCAATGCAACCCTACTTGAGGCACTAGACAGTGGATCAGAGTGGCATAGCGTCAGCGACCCATCAGATGAAGGACACGGAACGGCACAACGGATCGTCTTTTCCGATCCAGCAACCAGTTGGAAGAGCGCTCTGGGGTACTATGACCTCCATTTCTCCACCCCACAACACGGCTGGGGGGTCGGTGAAGTCGGTAAAATCGCACATACAAATGATGGTGGTCAGACATGGAATGGCCAGGACTCTGGAGACATGATGGTCGGTTTCAATAACCTGTACGGCACCTATTTCGTTGATGCCAACACCGGTTGGGCGGTTGGCGCAAGCGGGACTGTTATAAAAACTGAGGACGCTGGTCAAACCTGGACTGCAATGATAATAGGTCCCGACGAACTAAGAGCGATTTACGCTATTGATGCTAATATAGCTTGGACTGTTGGATCCGGCGGCGCAATTTATGCCACGACAGATGGTGGTGCGATGTGGAACCAACAAATTACCCCTACCGACGAGATCTTGCAGGGAATATGCTTCATCAACGCTAACGAGGGATGGACTGTTGGTGAAAGTGGCACTATCCTGCACACCACCGACGGGGGCGTAACATGGCTGGATCAGCAGAGTCCCACTCGTAATAGCCTGAGTGACATCACCCAAACTGCGGATGGCACCCTCTGGGTTGTTGGTGAATGGGGTTCTATTTTAAAATATTAAACCATAATTTGGGTTGTAAGTCCGTCAGCCCACCCATTTCTCCTATCTGACGGCTTACAACCCAAACCACTCTCAATTTCTCGCCCTAACCCCTCATCTTTCAATCAGAACAGTAGGGATAGCGCGAGACGATCTCAAACCCTCCGTGTCCAAGGAGATAACCAACATCTATGCGTTTCTTTACCATTTTTCTGTTCATTGTTGTGCTTGTGAGCACAGGTTGTGAAAGGATTCCAATAATCGAGATTACCTCAACCCCATCTGGCGCAGCAGTTTTTATGGACGGTGAAGAAGTTGGGACTACGCCGTATAAAAGAGAAGTAACCCCAGGCACAACATACCGAGTGCTTGTTAGCAAGCGAGGCTATAACACAGCAACAGCAGAACTAAAGTACGAAAACGAAAAAGTCGTGCGGTCCTTCCAACTAAAAAAAATTAACCTATCGGATATGATTTTAATCCCCGCGGGTGAATTCACCATGGGCACCAGTGAGGAAGACGAACAACTCGTTCTCCAGCAACTGGGCGGCGGTGAACTTGGGGAATATCCTAGGTGGTTTTCGTCGGAAAAACCGCAGCAGGAGATTCATGTAGAAGCCTTTTACATCGACAAGTTTGAAGTGACCAACGCCGACTATCAAAAATTCATCGATGCCACCGGATATGCGGCACCCAGACATTGGGAAAACCGAAAATATCGTGAAGGACAAGCTAACCTGCCTATCGTATACGTCAATTGGAAAGGTGCCGACGCCTACTGTCGATGGGCGGGCAAACGGCTGCCAACAGAGATTGAATGGGAAAAAGCTGCCAGAGGCACCGACGCCCGAATCTGGCCCTGGGGGAACGTGTTTGATATCACGAAATGCAACGTAGAATCGTGGGACGGGTCGGGCTCCAAACCTGTGGGCAGCTATCCACAAGGCGTCAGTCCCTACGGTGTTTACGACATGGGTGGAAACGTATGGGAGTGGACCAGCAGCTGGTATGACGCATATCCGGGGAGTACCTACACAGCGGAAGAATTTGGCAAAAAATACCGTGTCCTGCGCGGTGGTTCCTGGTACTATTACGATAACCTCGGCCCAATCGGAGCCCGTACCTCCTCGCGTGATATGGGTACAGAGGACCACATCTCCTTTATAGCGGGATTCCGCTGCGTTATCGGGCAGAACGAAGTCACAGCTGAATAGTAGTAGGCATACTTCGTGTGCCGTAACAACCTCCAGGACTTACGCAAATTTAGCACACGGGGGGGATTTGATTTTTAACCCCCTAAATCCCCCTTGTCAGGGGGACTTATGAACGTGCTGCGTAAGTTCTAAACCTCAAAAATTCATCAATTGCACCAATGAACCAACTACACATTACGCATTACTCATTACGGATTACGATTTTCGTATGCCTCCTCCTTCTGCCCCTGGTAGTCGGCTGCGGAGAAGACGCCTCCATTAAAAAAGGCAAAGGACTAATTGCAGCCGGCGACTATCAGGGTGCAGCAGAATATTTTCAACAACTGCTAACGGCACAGCCAGAGAACTTAGAAGCCCACTATCAACTGGGGCTAGCATATCTGAAGCTAGACCAATACACCGAGGCAATCGAATCTCTGAGAACCGCTGCGAGATCTGCACCAAAACGTCCGGATATCCAACTCGCCTTGGGAGAAGCGTACATGGCGGCTGGACACGAAGCGTTTGCGTTGAGGTCATTTTTGAAAATTTTACAGAATTCGGAACGAGATGATTGGATCCAAAAGATTGGCGAACTCACCGGCGACAGCTATCCAAGCACACGCTTGACCCCCAACTATGTCCAAATCCATGATGTTTCAACTGCTGCCGACACCCTTGCTTTCACCACATACGTTGACGATAACAACGAAATCTATGTCATGAACATCGCCGATATTAATGGCGAAAACAGACAGCGACTGACCTTCAACGATACCGCCGATTATAACCCCGCTTTATCCCCCGACGGAAAAAAAGTCGCCTATGTCTCTTTTATCCGCTGGCACAACCCAAACGACGAAATTTTCGTCATAGATATTGACACAAAATCAAATGAGCGATTGACAGCCAATACCGCCACGGATAGCAATCCGACCTTTTCGCCCGATGGCAGCAAAATCGCCTTTGAATCGAACAGAACTGGCATAAACAGCGAAATCTATATCATGGACGCGGACGGTAAAGATCAGAAACAATTAACCCAAACCGAAACCAATAATCACGGTCCAGCATTTTCGCCCGATGGAGCACGTATCGCATTTGCCGCCTATGCTGTCGGTGGATCTCTCGGCGTTTCCAGCCAGATCTGCGCCATTGATAGCGATGGAGGCAACTTCAAAAAATTGACCAACGATCCGGCGATTAACGCACACCCCGCGTTTTCTCCCGATGGCACCCAGATCGTTTTTGACTCTTACAGAGACGGTGATACCGAGATTATTATGATGGATGCAGATGGTAAAAATCAGAGGCAACTTACTAACAATGAACTCATCAACACTGATCCAATCTTTACTCCCGATGGCACACGAATTGTATTTGTTGGGCAAAGCGATAGTTCTGAAAATCTCGGTGTCTATGTGATGAATTTAGAGCAATCCTTCGCAAGAGAAGATATCATCAAACGGATCGAGGAGAGGCTTCAATAGATGAACGCTAACCGTTTCGGGAGAACGAACGAATTATTGTAAGAAGAAACTACCTAATCTACGTTCCATCTCATACTGTTGAAATACCCTATTGACATTTAAGGCTCATGTAAAGAAATCGTACAACAGAAACCGAGTTTTCAAGAAAAAACTCGGTTTATCTTCGCGCTTTGCACTCTCTTTTTATATGAACCACATTTATAGTGGACCTTAGAACTAATGAGACACTCCAAACCGGTGCGGTTCGGAAAACGAAACTACCGTTCTTCTGTTTGGTAGGCGCTGTTTCTAACTGCGCCGATGCGGTGCGGTTGCAAACCGCACCTACCGGGGACGAAAGTGTCTATTTATTTTTAGAACTCACCATAATATACCAAAGTAGGACTTACGCAGTTGAACACTCAAGGTCCTGTAGTTCGGCGATGAATCGCCGTAGGACACAACTTCCAACGCCCGATGAATCGGGCAACTACAGTAGACACCCCATCGTTGTTCGCTACTGAAGTGCGTAACTCCTACCAAAGATTGAAAAAGAGGAGAAGAGAATGGAGGATCGCCCTTCACGTTTCACGCATCACGTTTCACGTAACGTTTCACGACTGCCCCAACAACATACTATCATCGGAATATTGATCCTACTACTGTTATCGGCCAACACCGTATCTGCACAAGCGTCAAAAACCTTGACGCTTGAAGATAGCATCCAAATCGCCCGACAAACCAACCTCTCGATCCAGACCACTCAAGAGCGCGTGAAATCAGCGGAAGCACAAGTACGTGCCGCACATGCAGGATTGCTCCCGAACCTCTCGTTTAATAGCAGCTATAGATACGCCGGCGCTCTCCCAAAATCCGTCCTTGAAACAAGCGGCGCATTTGGACCGCCCGGCGCAGGGGGAGAAATGTCGCCTTTCTCCGGCATGGGTGATGACACCGAAGCTATCATCGAACTCGAGTTCGGGGCACACCATAACTTTCAGGCCGACTTAACCCTAAACCAACCGATCTTTGCTTGGGGACGGTACTACAAAAACTATCAAGGCGCGAAACTCAGCTTGGAAGCAGCGCACAAGGAGTTGGACGCAGCATACAACCAGTTAGTGCTTGATGTTTCAGAGGCTTTCTACCGCATCCTCCTGTCACTTGAATTTGTTAAGGTTTCCGAACAGACCGTCGAGCTTGTCGAGAAACAACTGAAGATTGCCCAAAACCTCTTCGAGGCGGGTGCGTCTACTAATTTTGATATCCTACGCGCAGAGGTGTTATTAGCCAACGCCAGATCCAATCTGATCCGCGCCAAGAACGGTGAACGGGTCGCTATGGATGTCTACAAAAATGTACTGAACGTTAACCTCAGCGACTCGATCGAGGTACAAGGCAACTTGGAGCAGCCGATACTCGAATTTGACCTTGCACAGCTCATCCAACAGGCGATGGAAAAACGACCAGAACTCCATCAGTTGCAATTCACCGAGGGTGCCGCAAAGAAACAGGTTGATGTTGCCAAGACCCGCAGCCGTCCTGCCCTCTCCTTTTTTTCCAACTATCAACTCGACCACAACGAGAAACTCACAGAGATGAACCGGATTTGGAACGTCGGGTTCGCACTCAATGTCTCGATCTTTGACGGTTTGGCGACACGGGCTGCTGTGAAACAGGCAGAATCCGGTCTGAAACAGACACAACTCGGAAAGCAGCAAATGACCGACACCATCGAGTTAGAGGTCAGATCTGCGTATCTCAATCTGCTTGAGGCAAAGACACTAATCGATGTCCAACGGGAAACGGTTGAGCAAGCCCAAGAGAGCGTGCGAATCGCAAACTTGCGCTACGAAAACGGGATGATCACTAGCGTTGAATTGACAGACGCACAACTCGCACTCTCACAAGCGGAGGTCAACCGCCTCCAGTCCTTGCACGATTACGCTGTTGGGCTCGCCCGACTGGAAAAAGCGATTGGTCAGAAAATACCAACGAGCAATTAGTTTGCCTAGGGAGCGCAGGTTCCGTGAAGCCCCGATAGGATCGTGAGAACGACATCTGCGTTCCGCTTCTTCTTACGTATTACGATTCATTAGTATCGTAGGTTGGGTTGAACGGGAATTGTGAAGCCCGGCACAAATGAACCAGTGAACCCATAAACCAGTTAAAATGCTAGACTTTAAGCCGCCCAAACCAAACGCACTTTTCATCAGGGTAGCCCAATGGTTGGTGCCTCTCGTCCTGCGAGGTCCGCTAAAGATCTCGAAGTTCGTTATTGACCCGGAATCGCTGAAACGGTTAAGCGCGATTGCCAACCACCCAACGGTCTTGGTGCCCAACCACGCCGATTATGCGGACGCTTCCATCATGTTTGCACTATCGAAGCAGTTGGGAGACCAGTTTCACTATATGTGTGCGCGGGAAACGTTCAGCGGTGGAATTAGAAGTTTTTTGATGCAGCGGTTTGGGGTATACTCTGTGACGCGCGGTAGTATCGATCGAGAATCGTTTCGGACAACCCGCAGCGTTCTGACAGCGGGAAAACACCCGTTGGTCATCTTTGCCGAAGGCGAAATCTCACGCCAGAACGATACGGTGTTGCCCTTTGAAAGTGGCGTTGTCCAACTCTGCTTCTGGGCACTGGACGATATGGCAAAAGCAGACGCGGTCAAACCCTTATATGCTGTGCCGGTTGGAATCAAGTATATCTACGACGAGGAGATGTGGGACGAAATCAAGGAGGCACTTGCCAGATTGGAGCGAGAGATTCTACCCCAAGGTTCAGCCGCCGCTGAAGATCTCTATGGACGGCTGCGGACGATTGGTGCTGCCATAGTGTCAATACTAGAACGAGAATACAAACTTAAAGCTGATGAAAACAGGTCATTGAACGAGCGGATTGAACAGTTGCGCGAACATATTCTCTCACAGATGGAGGAGTTTATGGGAGTTACCCCACAACCAACCGTCCTCCCCATGACGCGAGTCCGCTCCCTCAAGAATCTAATCGATGCAGAGATTTACAGAGAAACTGAAGAACTCTCCACTTACGAAAGGCAGATACACGAACAGCGATTGGAAAAATTTCAGGAATTCTATCCGGATCTAAATCGCCTGTTCAATTTTATCGCCATCTACGACGGTTATGTCGGTGAAACGCAATCTCCAGAACGGTTCTTGGAGGTCATCACCCGGATCGAGAGAGAAGTTTTTGGGGACTCAAAACCGAGGGGACCCCGGATAGCGTTAATGCGTTTTGGAGCACCTAAGAACCTGCTTGACCGCTACGAAACCTATAAACAGAACAAAAAGCAAACGGTACAGGACATCACGCTGGAATTGGAAACGGAGGTCCAAGCCCTCATCTCAGAGATGTCCTACCAATCCACTCAATAAACATATAGGTTCATATAAAAAGAAAGTACAAAATGTTAAGAGCGTGAAACGTAATGCGTGAAACGTAAAAACCATTTGTTCATTAGTTCATTAGTACATTGGTTCACTAATGAACGAGTGAGCGAGTGAACTCAATCGGTTTCTGTTGCGCGAGTTCTTAATATGAGCCAACATAGAATATTGTAGGTTGGATTGAACGATAGTGAAACCCAACACAAATGAACTAATGAACCAGTGGACCAATGAACTAGCACGGAGGCTAGAAAGTGAAAAAATTCTTAATCATCGCACTAATAATCATAATCGCTATCGCAGCGATTTTCATCAGATCTGTCACTAGGCAACAAACAAGTGATACAGGCGCAGTCGCCGCAACAATCAAGGCAGTGGAAGTAATGAACGCACCCCGCGGTGAAATCCGAGCCGAGCTGCAACTGTCTGGTACGATTGAAGCAAATTCACGGGTGACCGTCTTCCCCGAAGTCCCCGGCAAAATCATTCAAATGGATGTTGATGAAGGGACACGAGTGACAAAAGGACAAACCCTCGCAGTCATTGAACACGCGGAACTGGCACTCCAAGTGCGCCAAGCCGAAGCAGCACATCGGGCTGCCCAAACCGCTTTGGGTCAAGCACAAAAGTTAGCCAAAATTCGTGTCCAATCCCAAATCGATCAGGCGAGCGCGCAGCTGAGATCCACCATCGTTTCCCTACAACAGGTGGAAGATCTGTCGCAAACCCGCACCACCTCGCAGGTCGAACAAGCAAAGGCTGGCTTGGAATCCCTCAAAGCAAATTTGGAGAAGATTAAACGTGGTGCGCGAGATGAAGATCTTAGGCAGGCAGAAGCCGCGCTGGCTGGAGCAAAGGCAAGCCTTACCAATGCCCGGAACAACCACAAGCGTATGAACACACTCTTCGAGAACGGCGCAATCAGTAAACAGTCCTTTGAAGCAGCAAAAACCCAACTGGACATCGCCAAATCGCAGTACGAGGTCGCTAACGAACAACGCACACTTATCCAAAACGGCGCACGGGAAGAGGACATCCAAGCAATGGAAGCACAAGTCGCACAGGCTGAAGCTGCCCTGAAACTCGCTTACGCCCAGGCGGACACGAAAACATGGGAAAAAGATAAAGCATTAGCGCAGTCCCAAGTAGAGGGTGCGCGTGCGACTCTCGAAGCCGCCGAGGCACTGGCAGAGGCGAAAAGCTGGGAAGCCGAAATTATTGCCGCTGAGACCGGAATGGAACAAGCAAAGGTCGCGTTGGATCTCGCGAAAGAACGGCTCAACGATGCAACAATTACCGCACCGATTACTGGCATCCTATCCATGCGTTATCTGGATCTCGGTGGGTTGGCCTCCCCAACCGCTCCAATTTTCGAGATAGTGGATATGGATACCGTGAAAGCAACGGTCAGCGTCATTGAAGCGGACCTCGGCAAACTCGATCCTGAAAATCAGGAGGCGCGGATAGAGGTTGATGCACTAGTACAACCTGTCACCGGAAAAATCTCACTTATTAGCCCTGTTCTGAATCAAACCAGTCGATCCGCAAAAGTTGAAATTGCGATAGACAACGCAGACCTGCGTTTGAAGCCGGGCATGTTTGCGAAGGTTAAAATTCCGGTAGAGATTCATAAAGACGCGATCCTCCTCCCACGTTCTGCGGTGATCGAAGATAGCGTCAGACAGACTCAAATCGTCTTCGTGGTCGCCGATGGACACAGCAAACGCCGGCAGGTGGCAATAGGATTGGCTGAAGGCAGCCACCTAGAGATTACCAGCGGTGTCTCTGAAGGCGAACGGGTGGTCATCGCTGGGCAGCACACCCTCAAAGATGGCGAAGAAGTCACAGTGATGAATCCGTAGGTGCTATGCGTCTCCGCTGCAGCAGTCAAATCAATCAGTACGGTTTATGGCGATTGCACTGCCCCTGAGATTGACTCGGTAGAACAAACTGCTCAAGCAGCCGTTGAAACCGCGCCTCATAGATCCGTTGATACAACTCCATCTGGTCCGGTATCAGCACTTCCGCCTGTGCGCGTGTCTGTCGTATCCGTTCGTAGGCTTCCCAAACGGTTAAGTTGCCCCATTGCAGCTGCTCACTCGTCCGATCCACAAGCATTGTGAGGTCTGCAAGCAACCTATCTTCTAAACTATTATGAATCACTGAATCCATCTCCCCTCAATCCTGATTCAGTATCGTAGGTTGGGTTGAACGGAAACCGTGAAACCCAACGCTTGATAGTCTATCTAAGTTATGGGTGCCACCTTATTTTCAAGCGGACAGATATCCCTCTCTTTCGCTCCAGTTTCTAATCCCGATTTATCGGGGAGGAGCGCAATGTATAGGATTCATCAGATCAACACACCAATGAATCCATGAACTAATCAACCAATAAACTAACTCCGGAGACACACATGAGCAGACACAAAATAGGTTGCGCTTTAATCATCTACGGTAACCGTCAGAATACCGACCTCCCCGGCGTCCTCGCCGAACTGGCAGCCGCAGGCTACGACGGAATTGAAGCAGGCAATCTCAATGACGGAAGCCGCACCCCTGAAGAGACCAAAGCACTGCTTGTATCGCACAACCTAGAACTAGCAGGCGTCCATACGGGCTATGGCAGCATCAAGCAGTTTGAGGAAACAATTCGGTTCACCGAAACGATGAGATCCAAATACTTGATGGTCTCCGGCGTCGGTGGGCAAGATACACTCGAAGATTACCAACGTTCCGCAGACGTCTTCAACGAGGTAGGCCGCCGTTGTAACGACGCAGGAATCAAGTTCTGCTATCACAATCACAGTTGGGACTTCAAAGACTTCGGCGGAACGACCGGGCTCATCACGCTTTATGACTCAACAGATCCGAAACTCGTTCACGCCTGCGTGGACACCTATTGGGTCCAGCACGGTGGCGAAGATCCCGCTGCATTTCTCAACCAGTACGCCGATCGGGTTGCCTATCTCCACTTCAAAGACATGAACCCCGACGGCTCCTTCGGAGAAATTGGACACGGGATTCTCGATTGGGCAGGCATCATGCAAGCGGTCAACGACATCGACGCAGAGTGGCTGACCGTCGAACAAGATCGGACGGATAAAACAACGGAAGAAAGCGTCACTATGAGCTGTCAATACATGCGTAACACCCTAGGAATCTAAATTGAACCATCAAAAATCTATCGGTCTTCCGTTGGTGGGGGTCTCCCCGCCCATCAACAAGTCAGTTTTGCATAATTCGTAGGGAACGCAGATCTGCGTTCCATGTCTTCTTACGCATTATGTCCCACGTTTCACGCATCAATTCGTAGGTTAGGTTGAACGATAGTGAAACCCAACACAAATAAACCAATGAATCAACTAAGGAGAACACTATGAGCTCAGCAACAATTACCAACGCCAACGAAGGTGAATCACTTCAATTCCCCTGGGGTGCAATTAAATGGCTATGCAATGACCAGATCGATCCGGACGCAGAAATGACATTCGGACTCGTTTACCTCAACGCCGGCGAGGGCAATCCCCTCCACTATCATCCGAACTGCGAAGAACTAATTTATGTCCTTTCGGGACAATGCGATCACCAACTCGGTGACGAGGTTATCCCTTTGACAGAAGGCGCCATGCTGCGCATCCCGCAAGGCATCGAACACAACGCTGTCAACACCGGCTGGCAGCCCGTTATGATGATTATCTGCTACTCCACTGGCGATCGGCAAACCGTCTTCGTCGAAGACGAATAGCGTAGATTCTTATTTCGATTCATGTTCGCGGAGCTACGGCACACGGCGTGTGCCTACT
Source organism: Candidatus Poribacteria bacterium (assembly GCA_965208425.1). Lineage (GTDB taxonomy): Bacteria > Poribacteria > WGA-4E > WGA-4E > PCPOR2b > PCPOR2b. The sequence goes on from OZ242335.1 coordinate 4,374,708, forward strand.
ACTTTAGGGCAGATACCCATGATTCCCAACCGATGCAAGGTCAAAATTTGCGGGACAACAAGCATAGCCGATGCGCACATGGCAGTAAACGCCGGCGCCGATTATTCGGGCGTCGTCGTTGAAGTGCCCTTCTCCGAGCGATCCGTCTCTATCAATTCCGCCGCAGAGATCGCACAAAAGACACCGATCTCGACCGTTATCCTTGTGTTTGACCGCCCCACAGATTGGGTCAGAGAAGCAGCAGCGCAGATTAAGCCGTTCGCAGTCCAGCTGCTCGGACACGAGCCGCCCACCCAAGTGGGAGAGCTCAAGGGAATCCTATCCTGCGAGATCTGGAAATCACTGTTTCTGCCTACCGAAAACGACCCTGCAGCGGACACAACCGCTATCTTCAAACAGATAGAAGCGCACATCAACGCAGGTGCAGACGCCCTGCTGTTCGACACCGCAGAATTCACTGACGGAAAAGCCCGATTCGGCGGCACCGGCAAGCAGAGCGATTGGAATCTGAGTGCACAGCTTATCCAAGCCTGTAAGGTGCCAGCGTTCCTGTCCGGCGGCATCCGTCCCGAAAACGTACAGAAGGCAATCGAAACCGTCCGTCCCTACGGCGTAGATCTCTGTTCAGGGGTCGAAGCATCGAAGGGGGTGCGTGATCAGCAGAAGCTAGAGCGGCTGATGGAGAATGCCCGAACTACCGATGGGTAATATAACTCAAGTGCCACTTACTTGAAAACCTACCAGTTTTCCCGTAAGACCTGAGCGCCCTACCCTTCGCTCCAGAGGAGCGATATGTCTATAGGACCCGCCGATACGCCCAATCCTCGCGCTCCAGATGAAGTTTGAAAAAATAAATGGGTAATTGGCTATCGACGCCAGCGCGGTTGAAAACCGCGCCTACCCTATGTTTCAAGGAAAATCGGGATTACCCAATTAATAAATTAATCTTCATGAGGAGCGCAATGTGTCCAGCAGCGCATATCTAACCCAAATCCTAAAGTCCCAACGAGGCAACAGCCTCTACACATCAACTCCTTTGCGAGATTCGATCAACATGCTCCTGCACGATATCTTGCGGCGCAAATTTGATGAACAACCACGCGCCGGGCACAAGTATTAGGAAGATCCCAATAATTAGATCATCGGTATATCCAAGAATTGGTAAAATATCGGGAAGAAAATCCAGACGCAAAAATAGGAAGTAGCCTATCGCAAATGCGATCGCAAGCACCTCAAAGATGACGAGAATTGCTTTACGGTAAATCGGGACACGCGGATCCCAAAATAACCGCCACGCCAACCTTACGAAATTTGGCAGGTGATAAAGAAAACGAAAAAGTCGAAATGACTTAGGTCCCGTTCCGAACATAACCAATCACATCTCCAACTTATATTCAAAAATCCCTAGCTAATCGTAGAAGTATTTAGTTCTCCTGTAGGAGGGATTTCCAAATCCCGACACATCGCTCCGACGGGGGAAGAACTAACTTCTAAATAGCCCTATGGAAAATAGCATATCTTCGTCAAGAATCATCTACTAAACGTAATCTTTCATTCTCAACTGTCCAGAGTTCCGCCTCCGTATAGACCTGCGGCGGCGAAAACTTCTCCGTCGGCAACTCCCAATCTGAACGGAACTCCTGAATCAAAGTCACAGCATTTTGGTAAGCAATCCGATCACGACTTGTCTCGTCAATGTTCGCCGCTTCTAATTCAGCTTGAAGGATACGGTAATCATAATAGGGCGCATCACCACCGAACATAAGCCGCTCATTCCCCACTTGGTTGATGAGGCCGGGAAAGTCCCACTGGGAATCTTCTCCCTTCGGCCTCTGCACAATCTCATACCAGACATTTTCCAAATTACCACAGACTTCTACCGCTTCCTCACCAGCGTGTTGGATGAAAGTCAGATCGGGAAAGCGACGCGCCATTGACGCTGTCCTCGCAGGCGTTTCATGCAAAAGACAAAGCCCTTTCCACATCGCTGCAACTTCAAGAAACGGGTAAAGTCGCCTTTCGGGTGACACGCCGCCCGGATGCCACATAACCCCCATCAAACCGCTCTCAGCCAGTTCCCGCTCCAACGCTTCTACACCAGCATCTCCATGGCGCATCTCTATAAGCGCAAGCCCAATCGGAAAACGATCCGGGAATTGACGACACGCCCTGGATATCACCGCATTCTGGTCACGTGTATCAAGAAGTCCCCGCGCTTGCGGGCTGCCAACCGCAGTGGGACCAATAATCGCAGCAGCGAGTCCCGCCGAAGCCATCCGTCCTAGACACAGACCGGTATTTTGCCCTGCAATTGGGTCATACGTTATACTCATTCCAATATGACAATGAACATCAATGTAAGGTCGCATGTTCCTCCCTCACTCACGTTCAAGAAATCGTAGGGACGGGGTTTCCCCTCCCGTACTTACTTCTCAGCCCCAATGCACCAGTGGACTAGTGCCCTTTTAAGCATCACGTTTCACGCTTTCGGCGTTTGGCACTTTCTTTTAACCGGAGTTACTCCTCCTTAGGGATTCTAAATCAATCGCTCGTCTTTCTTCTGTCGCCACGCGTGCCGCTTCAATGATCGCGAGATTGTGTCTGCCGTGTTTACCACTAATCGGAAGCTCGTTGCCAGATGCAAGCGCATCAAACGTTGCTGCAAAAAAACCGACGTGTCCAGTACGGTCGTTAAACTCCGGATCCGACCGACCGGGAATTTCAAGGTGTTGCCAGTCATCCGCTCTGGTATAGCGCATCAGTGAATCGGGCATATTCTTCCGGTGCCTGATTCGCAGAGACCCCTCGTTTGTATGGACTTCACACCACCCGGTGTCGAGGTCAGGGACACACCACGCACTGGAAACTGTGGATACAGCACCGCTCTCATGTTCACACAGTAGCATTGCGATATCATCGACATCAACATCAATGCTCAAAGTCTTGACCCGTGCCTCAACATATCGCACCGGCGAATCCATTAGGGCAGTCACCGAATAGATCTCGTGATACGAGGAGTCACCGATACATCCCCCGCCTTTCGCTTTGCTCGCACGCCACGCCTGCGCCGGGTCTGAATGCTCAGTTGAGAAATCTGCAGGTTTAAGCCCCATTCCCGCAGCGCGCCCAAAAATCGATGCCCCCAACTTAGCACGTTGAACAAATCCCTCCTGCATTGCAAGCGTATACAGATAGTTGTGCACAATGCCGTAAGACACGCTGTTGCGCTCAACAGCATCAAGAATTGTATCAGCCTCCGCCAATGAGGTCGCCATCGGTTTTTCCGATATGACTGCTATGCCCGCTGATGCCGCCTCGATTGCATGTTCAGCGTGAAGGAAATGCGGTGTAGCAACCGTCACCGCATCAATCTCGGCTTGCGCCAGCATATCCCGATAATCGGCATACCGCTGGTGGGGCGGTACATCAAAGGTCTGACCGACCCGCTCTAGATTCTCCTCAAGCACATCCGCTAACGCAACCACCTTGACCCTATCCGTCAAGGACAGATAGGCGCGGGCATGGTCCAGTTGGACAATCCCACCACAGCCAATTAACCCCAAACGAATCGGTTTCCTCATTATAACCTCTTGTCAGTATCGTAGGTTGGGTTGAACGATAGTAAAACCCAACACCATCATTACCCCATCAGCTCAGCCTACGCATCACGTCTTACTCGCTATTTTTCTCAGGTTTCACTCATCACGTTCCACGGTTTCTATCCGGTAAATCCTTGAATCCTGAATATCCTGATTTAGACAAGGAGTTACCAAATATAATGAACCAATGAACTAATCAACCAACACCGCACGCGCAACGCGAAGCACATTCCCGCCAAGAATCTTCTGAATCTCACTATCCGAATACCCACGCTGAACGAGACCGATTGTAAAAAGGGGCCAATTCGTCCATGCTAAACTCTGTTTCTGATTCGGCTGCTGGAACTGCGGCGAAAACATCGGATCATTGGGGTTCCAAAAATACTCCCACCGCTTGCGCTCTGCACCCCGTTTCGGAATTTGCCGCTGCGCTTCTCGGCTTGCAGAGGAGGTATAAGCCACATCTGTGCCAATCGTAACATGGTCTACACCGAAATTCTTGGCAACATAATCGACATGCGCTAGCAACGCGCTGATGTCGCCGCTGCCGCCCAAAAACGCAGGAATCGCACAGATCCCAATATAACCACCGCTATCCACAATCGCACGGATCACCTCGTCCGGCTTACACCGATCATGTACATTCACCGCACAAGCCCCAGAATGACTCGCGACCATCGGACGCTCCGACAGCTGTGCCGCTTCAAGACTCGTTTGCCAACCGGAATGCGCCACATCTACAATCACACCGACCCGATTCATCTCCGCAACAACCGCCCTACCGAAGTCACTTAACCCGCCGTTTGCCGGTTCCGCACAACCATCACCAATCATATTACGCCGATTGTAAGTCAGGTGCATGATACGGATACCGAGTTGGAAAAAGATCCGGATATACCGCAACTCCTCCTCAACCGAAACCCAGTCTTGAGGCAAGGGAACACCGTTTCCGCTGAAATAGAGGCAGTGTCTATTTTGCTCCTTAGCGGTGACAATATCATCTGGTGTAACCGCTTTCTGGATAAAGTCGCGCATCATGTCTGTAGTATACGTGAAACGCGCCAAGCGTTTGACCAGACGCAACGCCGACTGCCCCTCCTCCCCCGCGTTCTGTACGATACAAGTCACCCCCGCCGCTTTCCACGCCGCCATAAATTCCTGCTTCTCCCCCTCGTCGGTGACAAATCGGGTCATCGACATATCTTCCATCATGTCCCGAACCTCGACCTCCGACGCACCAGCTTCGACAGTGGCCGCCACAGCCTCTCCATCCACAGCCGCACGCGGTGCAAACCCGTACGAATCACAGACAATTGAGTTCTGGTGGAGTTCCATACCGTGTTCTATATCACGCGGACTCGGTTTCAAGATGCCCAATGCCACTTCGCGGGCGTGTTGAATCGCTTCGTTCATGCACAACCTCCAACGACCTATTATATCGAATATATGGTAAGGATGTTATCACAGATTGGGTGGGAAATACTATCAAAAAATGGGGAAGGTTTGAACTTGACACACACCCAACGCGGATATATAATGGCGTCGTCATAATTCAACCTCATCGGATGGAGGCTTTACTACGTTATGAAAACCTATGGATTTGGAATTATCGGTTGCGGTATGATCTCCGATTTTCACTCGGCGGCGATTGCCGAACTTGAGGGCGGGAAATTGGTCGCTGTCAGTTCAAGAAACGAAGAAAACGGAAGGCGGGTGGCGGACCGCTACAATATCGATTCGTACTCCGACTACAATGAGATGCTGAAGCGTCCCGATCTGGATGTCGTTTCCATCTGCACACCGAGCGGCGCGCACCGGGATCCGGCGGTCGCCGCAGCCAAAGCGGGAAAGCATGTCATCGTCGAAAAACCGCTGGAGATCACCCTCGACCGCTGCGACGACATCATCCAAGCGTGTGACGAGTCAGACGTCCGTCTATGCGCAATCTTCAACTCACGCTTCACCGAAGGCAGCCAACTGGTCAAGAAGACCATCGAGAGCGGTCGTTTCGGTGTGCTTACGTTGGGCGATGCCTATATCAAATGGTTTCGTACACAGGAGTATTACGACAGCGGCGGGTGGCGGGGCACGTGGGCACTCGATGGCGGCGGCGCATTGATGAACCAGTCGATCCACGCAATTGATCTCCTCCAATACTTCATGGGTCCCGTAAAAGCGGTCCAAGCGTTCACCGACACAATGACGCATGAACGTATAGAGGTCGAAGATGTCGCCGTTGCGGCACTCCGCTTTGAGAATGGCGCGTTGGGCGTGATCGAAGGCACCACAACCGTCTACCCCGGTCTCCTCAAGAAACTCGAAATCTCCGGCAATAAAGGCACAGTCACCCTCGAAGATGAGGACATTATCCGGTGGGAGTTCGATCCAGACCTACCCGAAGATGCCGAAATCCGTGAACAATTCGCAGAGACACGGTCAGGTGGAGGCGGTGCTGCGGATCCCCGCGCCATCAGTCATGAAAACCATCGCCTACAAATGCAAAACTTCATTAACGCCATCGAAAACGGAACGCCACATCTCGTTGATGGTCGTGAGGGTCGCAAGGCAGTAGAGATCATCCTCGCCATCTACAAATCCAGCCAAGAAGGACGGATGGTAGAATTGCCACTTTAATCCTTAACGAACGGAAATTATCCTCCAAAGCCTTAACGGGGCGATAGGTGTTAAGTTGAAAGTGGGAAAGTGTGAGAGTGAGAAAAGCAATTCTGTAGGTTGATTTTCCGAAATCGACAATTTGATGTCGAGATATGAATCTCGACCTACAGTTGACTCAGCAAACATTGTTCTCTCAATAATGGCAGTTATTGGTCAACCCGTTTGAGCCAACCCCACCTCATGAATATCTTACCCGCGGGAGAAACCGAAAAAGGCGAGTTAAGCCACGCAGGACTAACGTCACTGTGCCGATTATTGCTCAGGTTTTGCTGATTTCCACCATCAGCGTCCATCACGTAGATATCAAAGCTTACAAGGTCCCCCTTTCTATCAGACGCAAAGGCAATCCGTTCACCGTCGGGTGACCATACGGGATCCCAGTCATTATTCCGATTCTCAGTAAGTCTTTGTTCATTATCCCCATTGGCGTCTATCACGTAGATTTCCTCAGTTATTCCAAACTCATTTTCAAAGTGCCCATCCCTACGCGCACCGAAGACAATCTGTTTACCGTCGGGGGACCACGAGGGTGAATAGTCATCATGACGATTATTGGTGAGCCTTCGCTGGTTACCTCCATCAGGATCCATCAAGAAGATTTCGTCGTCTCCATCCCTTCTAGACGTGAAGGCTATCCGTTCACCGTCGGGTGACCATGACGGAGACCTGTCATCCTTGGGATCGTTAGTCAGGTTCTGCTGATTCCCACCATCGGCATCCATCACGTAAATTTCAGAAGTGAACAAACCCGGGATAAAGTGAGCGTCCTTATCCCTATCAGAGCAAAAAACAATCCGCTTGCCATCGGGTGACCATGATGGAGACCAATCCTTATCAGAATTATTGGTGAGTCTACGCTGATTCCCACCATCGGCATCCATCACGTAGATTTCAAAGGTCCCATCCCTCTTAGACGCGAAAACAATCTGTGCCTGTGCTTCAACGACTACCATCAGCAGCGTTAGCCCTAACACGACAACGATAGCTAAAATGAAATGGGCGAGATTGTATCTCCGGTGCATCTGCTATTCCTTCTCTGTTCTCAAATCGGTTTTTTATCCTTAAACACCGTTCCTCAATAATGGCAGTTATCGGTCAACCCCCTTGAGCCGTCCCCACATGGTAAACTTTTTGCCCACAGGAACAACCGAAAAAGGTGAGTTCAACCATGCAGGACTAACGTCATGATTGGGATTATTGGTGAGGTTTTGAAGATTCTTACCATTGGTGTTCATCACGTAGATTTCAAAGTTCCCACCCCTATCAGACGAGAAGGCAATCCGTTTACTATCAGGAGACCATACGGGAGCCCAGTCAACAAAGAGATTGTCAGTAAGTCTTTGTTCATTCCGTCCATCGGCATCCATCACGTAGATTTCCTCAGTGATTGCAAATTTGTTCTCAAAGTGCCCCTCCCTACGGGCACTGAAGACAATCCGTTTACCGTCAGGAGACCAAGAGGGAGACTTGTCTTCATCGGGAGTGTTAGTGAGTCTTTGCAGATTCCCCCCATCGGCATCTATGACGTAGATTTCAACGTTAAAGCGCCCCTCTCTATCAGACGAGAAGACAATGCGTTTACCGTCAGGAGACCAGGAGGGTGAAGAGTCCCTATTGGGATTTTCAGTAAGTCTTTGCTCATCCCCCCCATCGGCGTCCACCACGTAGATGTCACTATTCCAATTCCTCTTAGACACAAAGGCAATCCGCTTACCGTCAGGCGACCATGAGGGAAACCAGTCATCATCGGAATTATTGGTTAGCCTACGCTGATTCCGTCCATCGGGATTCACCACGTAGATTTCAGGGTTCCCATCCCTATGAGACATGAAGACAATCTGTGTCTGTGCGTCAACGACTACCATCAGTGGTGTCAGACCCAAGACTATAACGCTAGCTAAAATCAAATGTCCGAACCTGTATCTCCGTCGCATCTGTCTTTCCTCCTCTGGTTTCAAACCGATTTTTTCCTCAAACACCGTTCTCTCAGTAATGACAGTTAGCGGTCAGCCTGTTTGAGCCGTCCCCACGTAGTGAGTGGCTTACCTCCGGGTGCAACTGCAAGCGCAGGGGTATACCATGCAGGAGCACGGTCATGACCGCCATGTTTAGTGAGATTTCGCGGATTACCCCCATTGGCGTCCATCACGTAGATTTCACTGTTCCCATCCCTCTCAGATATGAAGGTAATCCATTTACCGTCAGGAGACCATGCGGGATGCCAGTCTCCATTGGGATGATTGGTGAGGTTTCGCTGATTACCGCCATCGGTGTCCATCACGTAGATTTCAAAGTTTCCAAAATCACCCTGCCTATCAGACGCGAAGGCAATCCGTTTACCGTCAGGAGACCATGCGGGATGCCAGTCATCAAAAAGATTTTCAGTGAGTCTCTGTTGATTACCCCCATCGGCGTTCATCACGTAGATTTCATGAGTGGTTTGGCCGCCTCTAAAGTGTCCCGCCATCTCCGACGAGAAGATAATGCGTTTGCTGTCGGGGGACCATGACGGTGAATAGTCATCATGGCCATTATTGGTGAGTCTTTGAGGATTATTTCCATCGGCGTCCATCACGTAGATTTCGGAAGTGAACCAACCTTGTATAATGTGAGCGTGCTCCCTATTAGACATGAAGGCAATGCGTTTACCATCGGGTGACCATGAGGGAGACCTGTCATCATGACCATTATTGGTGAGTCTTTGAGGATTGTTTCCATCGGCGTCCATCACGTAGATTTCGTCGGGTCCATGCCTCCAGGACTCAAAGGCAATACGTTCACCATCGGGTGACCATGAGGGTGAAAGGTCATTATGGGCATTGCTGGTGAGTCTTTGTTGATTCCTCCCATTGATGTCCATAACGTAGATTTGCCAATTCCCATCCCTATCAGACATGAAGGCAATCTGTGCCTGTGGAGCAGCAGCTACTATCAGGGGCGTTAGACCCAACGCTACAACGCTAGCTAAAATCAAATGTGCGAGACTGTATCTCCGTCGCATCTATTATTCCTTCCTCTGTTCTCTCAACAATGGCAGTTATCGGCTGCCCCCCTTGAGCCGCCCCCACATTATAAACTTTTTGCCCACAGGAGAAACCGAAAACGGAGAATTCAACCATGCAGGACTACCGTCGCTATGGCGATTATTGGTCAGGTTTTGAGGATTACCACCATCGGCGTCCATTACGTAGATTTCATTAGTGGATTTACCGTTGATAACGTGCCCATCCCTATCAGACCTGAAGGCAATACGCTTGCTGTCGGGGGACCATGAGGGCGCCCAGTCCCAAGCGCGATTATTGGTCAGGTTTTGAGGATTACCTCCATCAGCGTCTATTACGTAGATTTCAAAGTTTTCAAAGTCCCCCTTCCTATCGGACGAGAAGGCAATCCGTTTAGCGTCAGGAGACCATACGGCCGCATAGTCATTCTTGCGATTTTCAGTGAGTCTTTGAAGATTCCCTCCATCAGCGTCCATCACGTAGATTTCAAAGGTGACTGCAAACTTGTTTTCAAAGTGACCCTCCCTGCGTGCGCTGAACACAATGCGTTTACCGTCGGGGGACCATGAAGGATACCTTTCGTCAAAACGATGGTTAGTGAGTCTTTGAATATTGCTTCCATCGGCGTCCATCACGTAGATGTCACAGTATGGCCGGGGCTCATCCCTATCAGACGCGAAGGCAATCCGTTCACCGTCGGGAGACCATACGGGAGTCAAGTCATGAACGTGATTTTCAGTCAGTCTTTGTTGATTCCCACCATCAGCGTCCATCACGTAGATTTCAGAAGTGGGCCAACCGTGTTTAATGTGAGCGTGCTCATCCCTATGAGACGTAAAGACAATGCGCTTGCCGTCGGGGGACCATGAGGGTGAACTGTCAGCATGGCGATTATTGGTGAGTCTACGCGGATTCCCCCCATCGGCATCCATCACGTAGATTTCTGCGTTCCCATCCCTCTTAGACATGAAGACAATCTGTGCCTGTGCATTAACAACTACCATCATCGGCATTAGACCCAAGATTACTACGACACCTAAAATGAAATGTGCGAGATTGTATTTCCGTTGCATCTGTCTTTCCTCCTCCATTTTCAAATCGGTTTCTTGTCCTTGAACACCGTTCTCTCAATAACGGCAGTTATTGACCAACCTGTTTAAGCCTTCCCCACATGGTAAATTTTTTGCCGGCGGGAGAAATCGAAAAAGGGGAGTTCAACCATGCAGGATTAGCGTCAGAATGCGGATTATTGGTGAGGTTTTGCTCATTCCCCCCATCGGCATCTGTCACATAGATTTCATAGTTCCCATCCCTCTCGGACGTGAACGCAATACGTTTACCGTGAGGGGACCATGACGGAGAACTGTCCCAACCGCGATTATTGACGAGTTTTTGCGGATTTCCACCATCGGCGTCCATCACGTATATATCAAAGCTTACAGCGTCTCCCTTCCTATCAGACGAGAAGGCAATCCGTTTACCATCGGGAGACCATACGGGATCCCAGTCATTATTCCGATTGTCAGTCAGTCTTTGTTCATTCTGCCCATCGGCATCCATCACGTAGATTTCATCAGTGATGCCAAACTTATTTTCAACGTGCCCATCCCTACCGGCACTGAAGACAATGCGTTCACCGTCGGGAGACCATGACGGATCCCTGTCATCACCGACATTCTTAGTGAGCTTTTGAAGATTGTTCCCATCGGCATCCATCACGTAGATCTCAGAGTTCTGAGGATTATCCTCATCCCTAGCAGACGTGAAGGCAATCCGTTTACCGTCCGGTGACCATGACGGAGACCTGTCATCAAAGGGATTGTCAGTGAGGTTTTGAGTATTGCTCCCATCGGCATTCATCACGTAGATTTCATTAGTGGACCAACCGTGTCTAGGGTGGACATGCCCATCCCTATCAGACATGAAGGCAATCCGTTTGCCATCGGGGGCCCATGAGGGAAAGAAGTCCCAACCGCGACTATTGGTGAGTCTACGCAGATTCCCACCATCGGCGTCCATCACGTAGATTTCAGGGTTCCCATCCCTCTTAGACATGAAGACAATCTGTGCCTGTACATCAACGCATACCATCAACAGCGTCAGACCGAAAACTATAACACCAGCTAAAATCAAATGTGCGAGACTGTATCTCCGTCCCATCTGCTATGCCTCCCATGGTTTCAAATCAGTTTGTTATCCTTAAACACCGTTCTCTCAACAGTGGTAGTTAGCGGTCTGCCTGTTTAAGCCGTCCCCATATCGTCAGTTTTTTGCCTACCAGAGCAACCGCAAAAGGAGAACCAAACCATGTAGGAGCAACGTCATCCTCGGGATGATTGGTGAGATTGCGAGGATTACTCCCATCAACGTTTATCATGTAGATTTCAGGGTTCCCATCCGCCTCCCTATCAGACACAAAGACAATCCGTTTACCGTTAGAAGACCATGAAGGTTCTGAATCCTTAAAGGGATTATTGGTAATTCTACGCGGATTCCCTCCATCGGCGTCCATCACATAAATGTCCAAATTCCGAGCCCTCCAAGAGTCAAACGCAATATGCTTACCGTCTGGAGACCATGACGGATTTCGATCCGAAGTGGCATTATTCGTGAGGTTTTTAGGTTTGCTCCCGTCGGCGTTCATCACGTAAACTTCCATGTTCCCATCCCTCCAAGAATGAAAGGCAATACGCTTACCGTCCGGGGACCATGAGGGTGAATAGTCAGGAAAGGGATTGTTAGACAGGTTTTTCGGCTTGCCACCATCGGCATTCATCACGTAGATTTCATTGCCTCTATCCCTACTCGACACGAAGGCAATCCGTTTGCCGTCCGGGGACCAGGAAGGGTCCGAGTCATCAAACTCATTGTTAGAAAGGTTTCGCTGATTACCACCATCCGCCTCCATCACGTAGATCTGCCGGTTCCAATCCCTATCACTCCTATCAGCGGTAAAGGCGATCAGTTTACCGTCAGGAGACCATGAGGGCTGCCTATCATCACCAGGACTGTTAGTGAGGTTTCGCTGATTACCGCCATCGGTGTCCATCACGTAGATTTCAAGCTGTAGAACGTCCCAATCCCTATCAGACTCAAAAGCAATCTGTGCCTGTGCGTCAACGACTACCATTAGCAGCGCGAGACCCAACGCTACAACGATAGCTAAAATCAAATGTGTGAGATTGTGTTTCCCTTGCATCTGTCTTTCCTCCACTGTTTTTAACTCGGTCTCTTATCCTTAAACACCGTTCTCGCAATACTAGCAGTTATCAGTCAACCCCCTTGAGCCGTCCCCACATTGTAAACTGCTTGCCTGCCGGAGAAACCGAAAAAGGGGAGTTCAACCATGCAGAATTAGTATCATCATGGCGATTATTGGTGAGTCTTCGTAGGTTCCTCCCATCAGCGTCCATCACGTAGATTTCCCAGTTCCCAAGCCTCTCAGACACGAAGGCAATCCGTTCACCGTCGGGTGACCATGAGGGAGACCGACCATCAACGGGATTTTTAGTGAGTTTTCGTAGATTCCCTCCATCGGCGTCCATCACGTAGATTTCACTCTTTCCCTCCCTCCTAGAATCAAAGGCAATGCGTTTACCGTCAGGAGACCATGAGGGAGACAGGTCATTCTTTATACTTTTCGTAAGTCTTTGTTGATTTCCCCCATCGGCGTCCATAACGTAAATTTCATAGTTCTTATCCCTATTAGACGAGAAGGCAACCCGTTTACCGTCAGGAGACCATGAGGGGTACTGATCATCAGAGAGATTTTCAGTAAGTCTTTGTTCATTATCCCCGTCGGCGTCCATCACGTAGATTTCAGGGTTAAATCTGCCTCTAAGAGACACGAAGGCAATCCATTTGCCGTCGGGTGACCATGAGGGCGACCAGTCATGTTTGGGATTTTTAGTGAGTTTTCGTAGATTCCCTCCATCGGCGTCCATCACGTAGATTTCTTGGTTCCCATCCCTCTCAGACGTGAAGGCAATGCGTTTACCATCAGGAGACCATGAGGGAGACCCATCATACTGGGGATTATTAGTGAGTCTACGTTGATTCTTCCCATTAGTGTCCATCACGTAGATTTCAGGGTTCCCGTCCCTCTTAGACACGAAGGCAATCTGTGCTTGCACGTCAGCAGCTACCATCAGCAGCGTTAGAACTAAGGTTACAACGACAGCTAAAATCAGATGTGCAAGAGTGTATTTCCGTTGCATTTGCTGTGCCTCCTCTGTTCTCAAATCAGTTTATTATTCTTTGGACTGGATAGCGGTTAGCTTGTGTTGGCAACCCCTTTACAATTTTAGCACACGGGGGTAGATTTTTGATTTTTAACCCCCTAAATCCCCCCGATTTCATCGGGATGTGCCACTTGCCAGGGGACTTTGGAAAATTAGGGGGACTTATGAACGCGCTGCGTAAGTCCTATTATAACCTAAGTTGTGGGTTATAGTGCGTAGGTTGGGTTGAACAAAGTCGAGAAGTCAGATTCAAACGCCTCAAACAACTATCAAACTGGAGGCTCTGTAGATAGCATCGAGGAGATAGTGAAACCAACTTCATACCCCCACGTTCCTAGACACCTGCTAAGAAAAGCGTTGGGTTTCACTCCGATTTTTGAGATTTGAATGAGAATTGCACATCGGCATTGAGTTGTAACGGTTCTTATTTTTATCCGTTTTCGTTCAACCCAACCTACGTGTTATCCACAGTAGTAGTCAAGCACTATCGCCCCATAGTATGCACAAGGGTTACGGCATACGGAGTATGCCTACTACTATGTAAGCTACTAGCAACTTGCGTTATTATAGTTATAATATAGACACAAATTTCTACCGGGAGTTCTCAAGTAAAGTAGCTACCCGGATTAGAATCACGTCAAGCCTTCCCTTCTTTGGTGTTTATGACATACCCCCGCACACTCCCACATCTCAGCAAACACTGTTTTCTCAATAACACCAGTCATTGGTCGACCTGTTTGAGCCACCCCCATATCGTGAACCTCTTCGCAGTAGGAGCAACAGCAAGAATAGGCTTATACCATGAAGGATCAGTGTCATGGCTACGATTATTGGTGAGGTTGCGCGCATTACCCCCATTGGCATCTATGACGTAGATTTCATAGTCCCTACCCCTAAAGTTCCTACCCTCGCTAGAAGCAAAGGCGATGCGCTTACCATCGGGCGACCATGACGGATTCGTATCCTTAAAGGGATTGTCAGAGATCCTTCGCTGATTACCCCCATCGGCGTCCATCACATAGATGTCCAAACCTCCACCCCTAACGGAATCAAAGGCAATGTGCTTACCGTCAGGAGACCATGACGGATTTTCGTCATGAAAGCCATTATTGGTAAGATTTCGCTGATTACCCCCATCGGCATCCATAACGTAGATCTCCAAGCCCGCTCCCCTAACGGAAATAAAAGCAATGCGTTTACCGCTGGGAGACCACGACGGATTTTCGTCATGAAAGTCATTATTGGTAAGATTTCGCTGATTACCTCCATCGGCGTCCATTACATAGATTTCCCCGTTTCCATCCCGCTTAGAGCCAAACACAATATGCTTGCCGTCGGGAGACCAAGAGGGCGAATGGTCATCATGACGATTGTTGGTGAGGTTTATGGGTTTGCCCCTATTCGCACTTATCACATAGACTTCGCCGTTTCCATTTCGCTCAGACTCAAACACAATGCGCCTGCCATCGGGGGACCATGACGGTGAGTGATCATCATGACGATTATTGGTGAGCCTACGCTGCTTACCTCCATCGACGTCCATCACGTAGATTTCCAAGTTCCCAGTCCTATCAGACACGAAGGCAATCTGTCCCTGTGCCTCAACGACTACTACCAGCAGCGTTAGACCCAAAACTACAACACCGATTAAAATTAAATGTGCAAGAGCGACTCTCTGTTGCATCGGCTGTGCCTCTCAACCTAGAAATAAAAAAAGCCCCAGAGGGACCACAGCTGTATAACAGGCGGTTCTCTAGGGCTACTTGACCTTGTTGCGGGTTTAGACGAGGGTTCTATCAATCATACTCAAGCACGATCTTAATTGCCTCATCCTTCTTATACAAAGACAACTCAAACCCGCGCTGCACCTCCGTAAACGGCAGACGGTGGGTAATCATTGGTGAAACATCTATCCGTCTCTGCGCGATCATATCCATCGCCAACGGGAAATTATTCTGAGCATCAGGACCCACAGATCCAATAAAGCGGATGTTCTTCCTGAAAAAATTCCCAAAACCGAAAGGATACGTCGGTTCATCCGGCACACCGAACGCCAGAATCGTCCCGTCCCGCTTGACGAGATCCATACACTGATTGATCGTCTCCGTCTGATGCCCCACCACTTCAACCACCAGATCCGCCATCCTGCCGTCCGTGATCTGTTCAACAGCAGCAACCGTATCCACCTCGGCAGAATTAATCGTATGCGTTGCTCGCATCTGCCTCGCAGCCTCCAACCGGAAATCAACAAGATCCGTCGCAATAACCGTTTTCGCGCCCAAGTTACTCAGCATGTGTGTGAACAGCAATCCCATCGGTCCCTGTCCCATTACCACGACATCCTGATTGAGCAAATTCCCTAACTTACTACACGCCCAAATCACCGTGCCAAGCGGCTGAGACATTAAAATACAATCCTTGCGCTCAAAGTCCACCAACGGCACTGTGACAGCTTCGCTGGCAACAAAGTATTCCGAAAGACCACCAGGACGACCCGGAAGCGCAAGCACAGCGTCCCCCTCTTTGAACCGATCCGACTTACTCGCAGCCACCACGCCAATACATTCGTGGATAGTCATTCCGGGCGACAGCGGATAGGCGTTGGCTGGTTGTTCCATGACAAACGACGGCATATCCGTGCCACAAATCGCGTTCATTTGATTCTTTATAAGTACCGTTCCCTCCGGATCAGATGAAATGTCAGGCTTATCAACATCAATAATCTCAATCTGACGGGGGGCAACAATTTGTCCAGCTTTCACATATTCCTCCTAAAGCCACATAAAGTAGTAGGCACGTTGCCTCGAATCCCGATTCATCGGGGCTCCGCGTGCCGTCGAGCAAATAAACCAATGCACTCCAAGTAATTTGTAGGGAACGGAGATCTCCGTTCCGTTTTTTCTTACGTATCACGCATTACGTACTACGCCTCACGAGTCCCATTTGCTTTGAATCCCGATCTTATTGAGGCAAGAGCAAACAACTTGATTTAGATATAATCAAACCTTATAGGCAAACAATTTCGCCTGAAACATCTGCACACGAATGGCGAGCATCTCGCCGACACCGGTGATATCACTGCTACCCTGCCATGTGACAACCTGATCCTCCTGATCGCCTGTCAGCGGATCACACATCTCAAAAGTAAAGCCTTCAAGAGGGTTCGCATCCGGACACTGCATCGTCGGTATCCTCGCCATCAATTCAACACGGATCCATCCACCCGGCGCACAACGATAATTCAGGCGCAATTCATTTCCTTGGCGAAACACCGTGGGAATCGTGAATCGCCCTTCCGTTTCCGCCTCTACCCCACAAAGCCGATGCGGACGCCAGCGTGCCCACCGATTCTGGGATGGCTGCATCTCCGGAAAGAACGCCTCCTGATACTGTTCCTTAACAGTGTGCAGCGTTGACCGCGCGTGGTAAGGCACCGCCCAATTACCGTCGGGCAGCTCCACCAGGCCATTGCGCCAGACATGAATTTGCCCCTCTTCCCCACTTCCTGTGGGACCCAACTCAGCAACCGCGCGGCGTTCTGGGCGTGTCCAGATCAGACCGTCGCGACTGAAAGCGAGCTGCAGATCGACATGATCGGTGGCGTTATGGAACACTGGAATGACCATGGCGTGTAGTTCATCCCGCCCCGGATAGGGGAAGTAGCATGCGCCGTAGAACGATATATCCAGCGGATCTTGCGCATCAGGATAAATCAACAACTTCGCTGCGGGCCACTTGCGGAAATCCTTTGTCCGCGTCAGGCCGATTGCACGGCGAAATACCTCGGTCTCAGGCATACTGGCTCCCAAGGCTTGCGGCTCTTCCGGGGCAACCCCTTGAGGCTGTATGTACGCATAATAGACCCCATTGTGTACGTCATAGCCCGGGCAGATGCCGCCGTTCACCGAATAGTTAGCCAACGGTTCAGGCAGACGCGTCCAAGTCAGGCGATCCGGCGAGGTCAAGCCGAGCAGCTGCCCCTTCAGAACCACCTTGCGTCCGGAATAGGATTGACCCTCGTAGTGCTCCGCACGCCAACATCTGTCCGCTTCATCGCCATCGACCTCCTCACCGGTCTCTCGGTCCAGCCAGAACCCCTTTGCTTCCAACGCTTTGAATCGCTCTTCCGGTGGTGCAGACGGATCTTCAAAGACACTCGCCAGCAACGATGTCTTGAGCATATTGTTGTCCGTCGAACCGTTAAACTCAGTCAGTCCCAACACCGGTCGCTCCCAGTGATAGCCATCATCACTGACAGCGAGACAGGTTTGTTCCCCAACATTGTACAGCATATGGAGCCGGCCATCTTCATGCCAGATATAGCCAGGATAGGCAACCTCCTCGGTTTCCCACTCCTTTTCAGGCGTCAAAAATGGTTCAGATTTGTCCGCCGCTTCCACCCGCAAGTCCACGCCAATGGGTGCATCGAACATCTCGTAGGTCCCCTGACTGGTTATGCTCCGGTGACCCGTGAAAATCTCTGCCAGATCCACCATCGCCATCCATGTGCCGGGATTGTACCGTGGACGCACCCAATCGCCGGGAAAATAACTGCCGCGTGCCAGAATCTGCTCCCGTTGTTCAGCCATCTGCACCCCTTTCTTAACGTTCTAACTCATATTAAGGGATCGCGCAACACAAAAGTTTTATCAGTAGGCAGGGCATCCCCGATAATTAGTTTATCCCGATTTATCGGGGGGATCTAAAGCGACTTGTCCCGCCCTTACACCGCTCAATACGACAAAAACCCGGTGTTTTTCTTCACTGTGCACTTTCCTTTTACATGAACCAACATCTTCATCCTAAATCGTGCTGTGACTCTTGCGCAGTTCACGTCCATCCTGATTGTTAGGTGTCAGATATTCAAAGTCGCTCTGATTCAGTTTATTGAGCGCGATTCGGACATCACTGAGCTCTTTTCGCATCCGCACAACCGGTTGGTTGAAGTCATCAATTCCTTGGTCTATCCGATTTTCCAACCGGTTGCGTAACTTCTGCAGATCGTCTGCTTGCTTGTTCAGTCGTTTTCCTAACCGTCCTGTACAGAGCAACAGGACTATAACCTGTCCAATAAACATCATCGCCACACAAATCGCCATCATAGTATATGATGACGACCATGTCGAAAAATCCATGCTTTGTCCTCCTTGTTTTTCCTTAATAGGTTCACCCAGTTGAACCCATAAAGGAAACCGCACCTACCGGGTTGGATTGAATGCGGTGCGGTTGGAAACCGCACCTACCGTTCTCCTGCTTAGTAGGCACTCCCCGATAAATCGGGATCGCAAGCAGAGTTTCTAACTGCGTCGATGCCGTGCGGTTGGAAAACGCACCTACCGGGGGCGAAAGTGTCTATTTATTTTTGGTATTCACCATAAATGACCCTGATTGTGCGGAATGCGTCACTTTCCACTCTAATAACCTGCCGGATTCTGGTAGCGAGAAACCGTCTCCTCACCACAAGTCATCGTCTGTAGCAAGGCTGGCTGTCCCTCCTTCGTAGCAGCAATAGCGCGCGCAATCGCACCGGGCAGTTGGTCCGGGGTTTCAACCGTTTCGGCGAAGGCACCCAAACCTTCTGCTACCTTGGCATAATCACCTGACAATTTGTTGCTCTCCCAGCGTTCCGACGCATACGGCATATTCTGATCGTAGTGAGTCATTATACCGTTGTTCAAAACGACGGTCAATATCGGAATCTCAGATCGCGCCGCTGTCTCAATATCCAAACCAGCCATACCAAAGGCAGCATCGCCCATCACATTGATAACCAACTTCTCAGGCGCAGCCATCTTCGCACCGAGTGCCAATCCCAGTCCATAGCCCAACTGTGTCGACTTGCCCCACCCAATATAGGTATTGGGGGAGTCGGTCGTCCAGAATGGACACATCCGATCTCGCGGATAACCCGCATCGTGTGTAGCAATGGTGTTCGACACATCCACCGCCTTGTGAAGTTCGTTGAGGACACGATATTCGTTCATCGGAACCTCATCCGATTCGAGTCGCGGACGCCAAGAGGCAAGCCACTCCCCTTTCACCTTGCGAATCTCGTTCACCACACCGTTGACGTCGTCTCTACCCTGCTCACCAATCTGCCGTTTCACCTCTTCAATCATCTGTTGCAGCACCAACTTCGCATCGCCGACAGCACCATGAGCCAACCGATGATGTACGCCCAGATCTTCGATTGAATTAGTAATTTGAGCCACAGTAATACCAGACGGTATCTGCGGGCTGTAACCGCTACTCAGCGTCGTCGCAATACCAAGCACAAAGTCCGTCTGCCTCAGAAAGTGACCCACCATCTGAGTGCCACTACTTCCTGCCACGCCCAACGCCAGAGGATGGTCCTCAGGGAAGCCACTCTTACCTTGTAAGGTAGTCAGTACAGGAATGTTCGTCAACTCTGCCAGCGTGACCAACTCATCCGTCGCTTCGGCGTACAGTATACCTCTGCCCGCGCTGATAACAGGGTTTGACGCGTTGAGCAAAGCAGTAACCATATCGCGGACATCATCGGGATCCCCCGCCGATTTGCGCACCTGCACCGGTTCATAGTTGAAAGCACTATCCGGAATTTCCTGACTCGCAGCATCTGAAGAAATCTCCAAAAGTACCGGTCCCGGTCTCCCATGTTTCATCCGAGTGAACGCCATCCGCATCAGTTGGGGGATGCGATCCGCCTGATTAATATACTCCGTCCACTTGGTAACTCCACCGTAGTTCCGGTACGAAACGAAGCCCGGATGCATACCCACACCCGAAAGAGGTGGTCCTCCGGGCAGGAGCAGTATCGGCACCGAATCAGCATAAGCTTGCGCAACACCACCAAAGGCGTTCTCAGCCCCCGGACCAGATTGCATCATGAACACCCCGATGCGGTTACCGCACATAATGCGACTATACCCGTCAGCCATGTTCACACCCGCTCGCTCTTGGCGCGAGAGAATTGGCCTCATCCCCTCTTTCGCAGCCGCGTCTATTAGTGTATGGTGCGGGAAGCACGCGAACCAGTCAAGTCCTTCAGCCTTAAGAATCTTAGCAATTGCTTCATTACCTGTCATATATCTTTTTCCTTTCAATATTTCAGGACTTACGCGCTTCAGATTGTAGTTGCCCGATAAATCGGGCGTTGGAAACGGTATACTACGGCGATGAATCGCCGAACTACAAGTTGCTTTGACCGTTCAACTGCATAAGTCCTATATTTAATGTAGTAGGCATACTCCGTATGCCGTAACCCCTATACTCGTAGATGGGCATCCCCGGTCACAGGATCTCGGACTTGCCCGCCCCCAAACCCACATCAACAAAGGTAATTCGTAGCGAACACAGATCTACGTCTCACTGTTTCTCACGCATCACGTTCCGCATTCTCTACCCTGTAAATCCTTTAATCTCCGATGAAATATCGGGACTAAGAAGCCTAAGTATCCTGATTCAGACAAAGGTTAATCAATCCAATCAACCAATGAACTAATGAACCAATTACTTCAATATCAACATTTTTCGCGTCGCTGTGAAGTCTCCTACCTTAGTCTCGCCCCTGGTCTCGGTACGGACTGTCAGCGTGTAAAAATAGAGACCACTGGCAACAGATTCACCGAACTGATTCCGTCCGTCCCAATATACCGCACGGCTGCGACTCTGATAGATCCCCGCCGCTCGATATCCTACCGCCAAACGTCGAACCATCTGCCCGTTCATATCATAAATCGCCAATGTTACCGCTGCTGGTTCTGCTAATTGATACGGTATCCATGTCTCCGGGTTAAACGGATTCGGATAGTTTGCCAATAACGCAGTCTCTTCGGGAATTAGTGATGCTAACAGACGCTCAAGATTTTCTATACCCTGTTTGAAGGGGTGTGAACCGTCATCTTCCAACCGTGCCTGCGCTATCCACGCTTCTATCGTCGCAGCATCTACCCTTCCCTCTCCCCCTGATAAGGAGGCCGGGGGGTTGGGGGGCGCGGCAGACGCTGTGGTGCTACCAATCTGCCCTGACACGGTAATCAGGTCAAGAATACTGACAATACCATCGCCGTTGACATCCACCGGCGAGCCGGCAGCCACCCTTTTCCCCAACTGCTGTGAAACGAGAATCAGGTCCAGAATGCTGACTCGCCCATCCCGGTTCACATCTCCAGTAGCAAGCCTTCCCTCCACAGTGAAAGTAATTTCATGGGGTCCTGCGGGCATGTTTTCCCCGGTGATAGCACCGAACTCAAAGTTCTGCAGCGTCAATTTCGTTTCACCCCCCGATTTTGCCTTGAAGTTTACTTGGAGCAGGGAGCCGGTGCCGGTCGCCCCTTGCGCCGAGAGCTGTGCCGCGTTGAGCCCTGTGATTTTACCCACTGCGTTGTCAATACTTCCGCCTTGAAAGAAGGTTGTGCTTCCACCTGTTTTCAGGAAATCGCCCTCGATGACGTTGAGGGCTTCAAGTCTAGCAGGATCGAAGGTAATATCAAACTGCCAACCCGCCAAATCGAAGACATCTTTCGCACCGATGTCGAGGGTAAAGGTATCACCCGTATGAATTGGTGTCTTAGAAAAGGTATAGCCAACACCGGGAGTTGCTACTGTATATTCGGTGCCCGGTTTAAACCCAAACTTGCCGTTATGAATACCACCACGTATCTCAACCGCGACTAATAGGATATTTCTCCCCGCCCTAAGCGTAACCGGGACAAAATCGGTGTAATCACCAGATCCAAAAATTTCCAAGTTAGTGTAAACCAGAGTTCCGTTGAGCCAAACCTTGAGTCCATCGTCGGCACCGACGTGCAACGTTGTTTCCTGTTCCTGTGGGGAATGGAGGGATACAGTTCCGTAGATGACACCGTCAGGGGGATCGCGTTGCAGCATCTCACCGATATTATTTTGTGGCTCAGAGGGAAGTCTGTGCGATGTCCATACCTCATCGCCAACAGGCTTTCCCTCTGTTGCTCCGTGGGTGGCGATCCCTACCTCTGTCACCTTAGCTCCACTCGCCTCTGATAGCAAATCCTCACTCTTACTCACTCCTACGTCCGACAATAAGACCCATAACCACGGTCCCTCTATCTTTGGTCCCCCTTTTGGGAGCGCCGGATTGCCGTGCCAAAAGAGCGTCGTTATATTCTCGCGTAACCTCTCCAAAAGTGAAAAGTCAGAGATCTGGTTCTCGCCGACATTCAGCCATGTTAAGTTGGTCAAAACCATAATCGGCAACACGTCCGATACGTCATTGCGTGCAAGATTTATCCATCCCAAGTTAGTTAAAGGTGCAAGAGAAGATATATCTGATATGTCGTTGTCATCGATCCGCAGCCATTTCAAGTTCGTTAACCCGGCAATCGGCGATATGTCCGATATGTCGTTATGCTGAAGTCCCAGACGGGTTAGTCCGGTTAATCCCGCAATAGGCGATATATCCGACACTTCTTCGCTAGCAAGATACAGTTCTTTCAAGCCGGTTAATCCTGCTAAAGGCGAGAGATTCGATATATTCCCGCCACAAAAATCTATCCTTTCCAGTTTTGTTAATCCCGCAAGGGGCGATATATCGGATATGGAGTGCCCCCAACAGTGAATATTTTTCAGGTTAATCAATCCTGCAAGGGGCGAGATGTCGGATAGATTTCGATTGCTAAAATCTATAGTCCTCAAGTTAATGAATCCTGCTATCGGCGACAAGTCAGATACATTGTTACCGGAGAACGTTAAATAGTCCAAGTTGATTAATCCAGCGATTGGCGAGAGGTCAGATACCATGTTGTTGCGAAACGACGTGCTAGTGAGATTTCTTAAGCCCTTGTAGGGCGATATATCGGATATGCGGTTGTTATTAAGCCTTAAATCGCGCACATTGATTAATCCAGCAATTGGTGAGAGGTCGGAGATCTCATTGTTCGCAAGTACTAAAAACGTTGCATTTGTTGCAAATTGCAGACCTGTCAAATCTTGGATACCTCTGCCAGAGGCATGGAGTTCTCCCAGCCTTTCCATCTCCTGCACGGTAATCGGGGCGTTGGGGCTTTTACCAAGTGCCTCCGCTATTGCGGCACGGAGGTTTGTGTCAGGGATATGAACAAACGCACCCGGTAACCTGTCCGGTTCCGGCACAACGGGGGTCTTGTCAACTAACTGTGGGAAATCCAATGCAAAAAGTATATCCCGGAAGTTCGATGTCCATGCGTCCCGTTTCATACTCCCATTTGGGCTGTCTAATACCAACAGACCGATGTTCTGTAACCCTATATTCTCACGTATCTTCTCAAGGAAGGCTTCAGTCTCCAGTCCAACTACTGCGGCGGCGTACGCAGCGTCCACAGGTCCTTGAAACACCTCATGGAAACGAGAGATTGGCTCAATCCCTCCAAACGCACCACCCGTCGCCTCAAGGGCACCCCTATACCTATCTGTATCTCCCTGCAAGAGCGCGTCCAACTCTGCTTGTTCAACGTACAGACGAAGTGCCTGCTCTTTGTCATAAGCGGGGGTGGCATTACTCTCTATCACAGGGCGGACTTCGTCCTCAAAGGTCTTCATACCCTCCGTATGACAACCGAAACAGGAGAGTCCGTTACGCACTGTGGGGTCACTCGCTGCGGGGTTAGAAACTATGTTTATCGGTGCATCGTCCAGACGGAAACCAGACGCATTGGTAACGTAGTAGGCTTGTAACCCGTTGGGTAGATTAAAGATAACCTCTCCACCATCAGGAGTGAAGGAGAGTGGATGGGTGAAGATGTTCTGTGTGCCAACACTGCCTGCAAAGTCATAGCTCTTCCAGTATGCACCATATCGAGAGGTGTGTCGCTCTATTACCCTGTTGTTATTGGAGACACCTGAATTGTTGGTGCCTGCCCGCCAGACACGCACCCCCGGTGCATTGACTAAATTACGAATAACATCAACCTCCAATCGGGTCTCTAACTCCCTATCTGTCAATGGGAGAGAGAGTAGGTCATGGTATAGTGGAGGTAGAGATGCTTGTGCGACAAACCAATCGGCATGAATAGCCGGTATATCAGCTTTCATCTCCCCCTGTAACCTCCCCAATTGGTCTTTTAGTGCAGACTGTGCCGGTGCACCAAATGAGATGTGATACGGATATTCTGTTTCTATCTGCGTCCAAGCGTTATTGACATCCCACTCATAGTGTCTTAGGTCGATATAGAAGATAGTCCCTTGGGGGTCGATGGGGTGTGGGTTAGTAACTGTTACCCCCCATGAGAGGCTGTTGACCAATTTGTAGAGTGCCTTACGATACTCTTGCAGAATCCCCACAGACTCCCCTGCGTTGTAGACGTGTGTCATTGTGAAGTACCGGGCAAAGGCACGGTCAAATGATGCAAGGGACATCAGGTGGGTCTCAATGGTACTAAGCACTTCACTAGGAGAGATGAAGTCGCCGCTGATTGTGGAGATAACTGACCAGTCGGGTGCGCCAGCCAATATCCAGTTCCGAATCGTGTTAATCGACTGAACGGGTAGTTGGGGTTGTCCAAGTGGCATCCGTTTGGCTGCGTTGGTGGTAATGAGTCTATTATACAGTTCAGAGGCATCAGGGTTGCCGGGGACAACCGAACCTTTTTCAATGAGCGCATTGTGTTCCATTAAGAGGGATTCTTTATAAGCACCATCAGGACCGTGGCAGATATTACAGCTCTGTTGGAAAATAGCGTGGGTATCTACGGCTATCTGTTGTTGGGCGGATACTGTTTGAGAACCTACAATGAATATTAAGAAACAGATAAACGCGATGAAATAACGTTTAGACATAGAGAGTATTCCTCTACAAATACTAACTACTCCAAAGAGCAATAGGTAGCAATCTGTCTTACTATAACCTAAGTTGCTAGTTGCGTAATGATACCACATACATGTCGCCCCGCTGGGGCTATGAGTCGGGCAAGATGCCCGACCTACAGGTATCAGGGGTTGACTTTTGCTGCGTCGCATATAAATAGCAACTTGCGTTACTATACCACCCTTCACAAAAGCGGTCAACAATATTCATTTTTTCTAAACATTAACCGGGGGGCGATTCAGGTAACCACCGGCGAAAGAACCGGCACCAGTTGGCGTGGAAGATGTTGTCGATATCCGCATCACCATAGCCACGATCCACCAGAATCGGCTCCAACTTCCGCAGATCCTCCGTCGTCCTGAAATCAGATGGCATGTGGTACGTGGCGCCCGTGTCCGTGCCGATCGCTGCGTGCAACGTATTTCCCGCTAGCTGACAAATGTGGTCTATATGATCAGCCACAGTCGCTAGTGTCACACGTTCCGTCGAGGATTCGCCATGTACCCAATCCGGTTCGAGCATCCAAGCATCCAAGGCAGCACCGATGACCGCACCACGTTCGATGAGCCGTTGGATCTGTTCATCGGAGAATTGCCGGTCACCGGGCACCAGTGCGCGACAGTTAGTGTGGCTAGCAATCACAGGACCGTTGAAACGATCAAGTGCTTCGTAGAAACTCTGCTCGGACAGATGCGTCAAGTCGAGGATCATCCCAACCCGTTCAAACCCCTTGAGCAATTCGACCCCTTTCGGTGTCAAAGGTCCACTCACGCCGGTGCCAGCTGCATAGTGGCTGAACCCAAAATGCGCCAACATAACGCTACGCAGTCCGTCCTTCCACCACGCCTCCGCCTGCGACGGTTCGACAATCGGATCGGCACACTCCATGGACAATATAACCCCAACAGGGCTGTTCTCACCGCCGCCCTGTTCCCAGTTCTGCCAGTGTGCGTCCAACTCACTGGAGATGCCGATCAGTTTTATCTCGCCCTGCCCTTCAAGGATTCGGTAATACGCCAATTGCCCTTGCGCCCAAGCGTAAGCCATACGTTGTGTGCCGTAGTCGAGGTCTATCCGTCGATGTCCCGTAACTGGCTGGACTTCGCGTTTCGCCCGCGCCGATATGGACGACTGACACACCGCCACACCCGCACGGCGCATCTCCGGCAGACTGACCGTCGCTCCACCCCGCTCAAGCGCGTCCGTCATGTGAGCCTCACGGGCATTAATCTGCGCGACAGTTTCCGTCTGATCCCGGTTATGGCAGAGCGCGAACAACGCCAAATCCAGATGCCCATCAAAAATCAACCGCATTCCAGCCACCCTACAACCAATATCGTCTCCGTAGGGGCAGGTCTTGTGCCTGCCCATAGGTTAGGTCTTAAAGTAGTAGGCACACTCCGTGTGCCGTAACCTCCGTATGCCGTAATCGTCAACCCACAGGTTGGGTCGAACAGCAATGAAACCCAACACCATCAATACAATCTATTTCGCTCCAGAGGAGCGATATGTCTATAGGAGGGCGACATCTAAAATCCCTGCGCTCCAGAGAAGCACCATGTGTATAGTAATACCGACTTCGCGCCACAGAAGCATAATTCGTAGGGCACGCAGATCTGCGTGCCGCTTTTTCTTACGAATTACGCATTACGTTTTATTCTACAACTCACCCGCCAGCCGCTTCAGATAGTTCTGACGCGGCTCCGACGCCCGCCGCAGCGCAGTTTCCGGCACATGAATCCGCGACAAGACTTCCGGGTTAGCTCGGACAAACCCCTCCGCATATCCCGTCCTCGCGTACCAACCCGCATGACCCGTATGAAGCTCTATCCGCTTACGGGCGAAGGTTTCGGTATGCCCTTGACTGCTGAACAGGATCTCCGCCTCAACCCGCTTCTCCTTCCAATCCGAGATATCCACATAGAAGTCAATCTCGTCCTGCATATAATAGACACCCGGATAATAGGTCGCTGCAATTGTGTGCGGTCTCTGCCGGCTGCCATAATTCGGCGTACCCGCCAACCCCTGTGCCTCCATGATGGCAAACGCCGTCTCGTCGTGATCGTTGTGCGCACCAGAAGCCATGGCGTTCCGTCCGCTCAGATGTGGTCGCTGTGTGATCAACACATGCGGTCGCACATCATAGATGATCTGCCGGAGCACCTCTACCGCCTCCGGCGTGTTATGGAACGGCTTATCTGGAAAATCAAGGATCCGGACATCCGTAACCCCGAAAAGTGCACAGACCTTACGAAACTCCTCCTCCTTGAGCCTCGCATAATCATCAGCACTCTGGTTGATAATCTCAGGATCCTGCTCCGCCTCCGGCTTGAGCAGCTCATCATAAAGTCGCTCATTGTGCGTACCGACCCCGTTAGTCATACTGACAACTGTGATGGAATCACCCTGCGAAGCATGAATGCCACAAGTTCCAGCACAGTGAGTAAAATCGTGTGGATGCGCCTTAACCACAAGAAACCGCAACGATTGATTTTGCATCACAAACCTCCTCTATGTCCCCTTGTTAAACGGAGCATCTATCCAAGTCAAATGTAGAACACAACCTGTTTGTCTTCGTAGGGAACGCAGATCTGTGTTCCCTATACAACTGATGCCCGATAAATCGGGCAACTACAATCTGAAGTGCGTAACTCCTATGAAGATTAAAATATTAATCCGGTAATTTCCGAGCGATGCCCGGTGCGGTTGGAAACCGCACCTACCGGGGTCATAGCTCTAATGGTAGGCGCTGTTTCCAACTGCGCCGTTTCAACCCACGCACCTACCGGGGTCATAGCTTTATTGGATTGAATCCTAAATTTACCTCAGTGCAATGAACTAACTAGCCGGTTGCTCCTGTGGATGCAGCGGTGGAAGTTCCGGATAATTCCCACGCGCTGTCCGCAACGTAATCAAACCCTCAACAATCATCCACACCTGCACCGCTTCAACGGCGACACCAAATGCAAAGAGCAGATACTTACCGGTGAACAACCACCCTGTGTCAGGGTTAAACATCTGCCAGAGCATCGCCCACGCCGGCATAATCAACATCACCACCATCGGAATCACCGCGAACCAAACCGGCAAATTCCGCCGTAACAGATAGAAGACCGTCACCATAAAAGCGAGACCCGCCAGCAGCTGATTCACCGCCCCAAAGAGAGGCCATAGAATCAAGCCGCCACTTCCGGGCCCATTCGGTCCCGGCATCAGTGCGACAGCACCTCCCAAAAACAGAGCGAGGGCAGTCGCCACGTACCGATTGGTGAGCGGCTTAATTTGCATCGTACCCGCGAGTTCTTGGATGACATACCGTTGCAATCGTGTCGCAGTATCTAACGTCGTCGCCGCAAAACTTGCCACCAACACCGCCATGATCGCAATAGCCATCTTCAGAGGGATGCCGACGCTTGCGAGGAAATTCCCGCCGCCCTCGACGAAAGCCCCCACCTTTTTCGCGAGACTGTGACTCGCCCAACCGCCGACTGTCCGCGTCGTGCCATCGGGATTCGTCACCGTCTCGGTAGTCGCATAGCGTGTCCGCCACGCCTCCTGATACTGAACCTGTTGACCCGTCGCAGAATTGATCACGGGCTGAAAAGCGTAGCTTGCGCCCGTCCCGCTCCGTTGAAACAGCCCCATGCCAATCCCGGCACAACATGCGAGGATGACGATAACTGCAAGCCCACCCTCAAGCAACATCGCACCGTAGCCGACATATTGCGCATCCTTCTCTGAAGCGACCTGTTTACTGGACGTGCCAGAACTCACCATGCAGTGGAATCCGCTGATCGCACCACAGGCGATAGTGATAAAAAGGAAGGGCCAGATCGGCGGCGCATCAGGCGGAATGTCAGGCGCGACCGCCGGCGCAGAGGCGAAGAGGTCTGCTCTACCCGTCAAACCCGCAACGGCAAGCCCCACAATCAGCAGGAATAACGCCACAATCAACTCATGGCTATTGATAAAATCACGCGGCTGGAGCAGTGTCCAGACCGGCAGCACCGATGCAATAAAGCAGTACACAAACAGGATCAATGTCCAGACAACAACCGCATTGGCAAATGTTGGTCCCAATAGCGGAATGCCAAACCACGCCGAAAGGTCAACCGGGAACAGGTACGCGCCAACACCCATTCCAATATACATGATCCCCAGCGCGATGATGGAGGGGATTAGGATATTCCCACCCCGCCGATAGATCCAAAGCCCGATGCCGACCGCAAGCGGAATCTCTATCCAAACCGAAAGCACCGACTCCGGGTACAGCGCAAAGATGATAGCAATCACCAAGCCAAAAATCGCCAAAACAACCGTCAGCGCCATGAACAAGATGACCAGAAACAGCAACTTCGCTCGCGGCGTAATCATCCTCCCTGCGATGTCACCAACCGTTTGCCCACGATTACGGAGCGAGACCACCAACGCACTAAAGTCATGAACCGCACCGATGAAAATCGAGCCGAGAACAACCCACAGCAGCGCCGGTAACCACCCCCAAAACACCGCAATCGCAGGACCAACGATGGGCCCCGTGCCTGCGATGCTTGTGAAGTGATGTCCGAAAATAATCTCCTTCTTCGTCGGAACATAGTCCACATCATCCCGCAATTCTTGGCTCGGAACCTCCGCCTCCGGGTTCAGCCCAAAGATCTTCCGAGCTAACCACCGCCCATAGGTATGATAGGCGACGATAAAGCCGAAAAAACTTAAGACCGCAATAATCAACGTACTCATAATTTACCTCCATTTACAACTTTCTTGACAATAAAACCAGTCCATAGTATACTTTGCAATGCAAAGGAGGGCTTATTGTGGACTGGATTCAAACACTCACGATTATTGGAACATTATCAGCCCTAATTATTGGATTGCATATATCCACTGGTAAACGTTTTGATGATGTACATAAAAGAATTGATGATGTACATAACCGAATCAATGACCTTGCCGATGATATTAAGGCTATCCGTGAGGATATTCGGCTCATTGTGAATAAACTCATTCCAAATAACAGAAAGAAAAAGTAACCGAGACAAGCGGTGAAATACTTAGGGCGTATTTTTTCAGATTCCAATTGAATAACCATCGCGCCGCGGATCCGCACCGCCCATAAGCGAACCTTCCGCTTGGTCAACCGCAATACCCTGACCGCCACCGACACCAGCCGTCCAATCAGGCATCACGTTTGGCTCATGTCCACGCGCCTCAAGTTCCGCTATGACATCAGCGGGGATGCGTCCCTCCATACTCACGGCAGTGCCCGCACTATCAACCCGCACACGCGGTGCCTCGATCGCCGCTTGGATATTCATGCCGTGCTCGATCAGGTTCAACACCATCTGCGCCGTTGTCTGTAGGATGCCGTGACTTCCCGGCGTACCAATCACCGCGAACAACTTCCCGTCCTTCCACACTTGGCATGGAGACATACACATCTCGATCTGCTTGTGTGGTCCGATGGCATTTGGACTCTCCGGCAGGAGATCAAACCAGTTCATGAAGTTATTCAGGAACATCCCAGTCTCACCGAGCGCGACGCCAGAACCGAAACCGGATCCAAGACTCTGTGTCACCGCAACCGCGTTCCCCTCGCCGTCAACCACATCAAAGTGAGTTGTGCACTCGTTGATCCATTCCGCAGCGTTCCCCGGCAGAATCTCGCCCGGCAGCTTATCCTTCGTGTAACGCTCACCACCACCGACTCCCGCACGGTATCCGATCCGCTTCCGTTGCTCGGCGGCGTAGCCTTTAGAGAGCAGTCCGGTAATCGGTGGGTTCTCCGCACAGGTGTATTCCGCACGGTCTGCGCTGGCAAGTTTTATCGCCTCAATCAGCAGATGGAGGTATTCCGCCGAGTTATGCCCCAGATCACTGAGCGGATCGTTCTCCAAGATGTTGAATGTCTCCAGATACTGAAACCCCGAACACGGCGGTGGCGGACAGAAAATCTTAAAATCCTTGAACGTCGTCGAGATCGGCTCATGCCAATCCACCTGAAAATCCGCAAGATCCTTCTCCGTGATCAACCCGTCATTCTCTTGGAAGAACTGAGCGATATGCTTCGCAATCTCACCGCGATAAAAGACCTCTGCGCCGCCCTCAACCACCTTCCGGAAGGTCTGGGCAAGTTCTTTCTGTACCAACACTTCGCCCGGGCGCGGTGTCCGGCCGCGGGACATGATAATCTTCGCTCCCGTTGACGAAAATCGGGGTCCTGCACCCGCCATGAACTCAGCGTTCTTCGCCGTGACCGCGTAGCCGTTCTCCGCATGTTCAATCGCCGGCGCAAAGATATCCGCACGGTCCATGCTGCCGTACCGATCGAGGAGTGCCAACCACCCGCCACACGCAGCGGGAATCATACCCGCCCGGATACCCACCTCATTCGACCCCGGCTCTGAATATGCGTCCAGCGTCGCCTGATAGGGACTTGTCCCCATATAGTCGAGGACCTGGATTGCGTCCTCTTTCGCGTGATAAACCATCATATAACCGCACCCAGCGATGCCCGACATATACGGTTCCGTAACATTGAGCGTAGACGCAACCGCAACAACGGCATCAAAAGCGTTCCCGCCCTGAAGTAATATCTGTGCACCCGCCAAACTCGCGAGTGGATGCGCGCTCGAAACCATACCCCGCGTCCCCGTCACCGTCGGCCGGTGCGTAACACCGTGTGATGGAAATGCCATATTACTTGCCTCCTATAGTAGTAGGCACACTCCGTGTGCCGTAGCCTCTGTATGC
The DNA here is from genome assembly GCA_965208425.1 of Candidatus Poribacteria bacterium. GTDB lineage: Bacteria > Poribacteria > WGA-4E > WGA-4E > PCPOR2b > PCPOR2b. The sequence goes on from OZ242335.1 coordinate 4,406,779, forward strand.
CAAAATCCCTGTAGGTCGAGATTCACATCTCGACATTGATCAACTTTGGAACATCTATCAACCCGTAGGTTGGGTTGAACGGGAACCGTGAAACCCAACATTTCTGAACCAACATATGTAGTAGGCACGCTCCGTGTGCCGTTCACCTGAACTCATGAACCAACATAGCCCCAAGCGGGACGATAATTGTCTGAATCGCGGATTAAACGGATTACACAGATTGCACGGATTAAAAACCGCCGAAACTTCCCCGATTCAAATCTCCAGCGGGGTGATATATGTACCTTTCACTCCAGCGGAGTGATATGTCTATAGAATCGCGATATGTCCAACGCCTGCGCTCCAGCGGAGCGCAATGTCTATAAAAAACCACCATCCCCGTAAGTTGGGCATCCCCGTTCACGGGCCTGCTCTCGATTCATCGGAGATCCTCTCGAACTTGCCCAACTCCTAACCCGCATCAGCGAATATCATTCGTAGGGAACGCAGATCTGCGTTCCGTCTCTCCTTACGCATTACAACTAGCCCCAGCGGGACGATAATTGTCTGAATCGCAGATTAAGAGGATTACGCAGATTGCACGGATTGAAAATTGTCGAACTTTCCCAATTCAAAGCCCCAGCGGGGTGACATGTGACAATATGCGTCATTTAACTGCTATATATGAGATTTGAGTCTTTCTTCAATAACAATGAAATCTCTAACTGACAGGACTCCTTCTTTTTATGAGCTTTCCGCCTCACCCCACTTGGGTCAACAATTACCGTTAGTGATGGTTCAGGCAATGAGTTTCTAATTGGAACTGGATCTTCAATTTTAATCAGATAGAATGAAGCGGCAGACGATTCATTCAGCCAAGAAATCGCAGCGATATGTTCGCGTCTAGCGTCAGTTGCAATCCAGATTGCTGTCTTCGCCTCCTTTGCGATCAAATAGGCGATCACCTGACCGAGGTGGTTATGGTCACTTTTTTTAAGTTGATTCTCAATAATGACAAGATTGCCCGATTCATCCTTAGCAACAAGATCTATCCTTAAATCACCTATCGTCTGCTCCTGTTTGACATTTGAAAGTGATAGACCAGTAGTGTCATTCAACACGTCAATATTCTTCTCAAGCCACGTTGTGAAATCGGCTTCATCTGGCCAAATGTCACGTATTGAATCAATTGGAGGTTCTTGACCGGATAATTGCCTGATTTCCCGCTTCCCATTTTCGTCTCTTTTTTGTAGCTCGCGCAGCCGGTTTTCGATTAACGCTTTCATCTCCTCTTTTCGATCAGCACTGATCTGTCCATTATCATCACGGAGGAGTTTTCGAGCCTCCTTACGCCAACGGTTGACCGTTGCATGATTAACGTTCCATTTCTCAGCTAACTCAACATCCGTCAAAATCCAATAATGAGGATGGGTTAAAAGATTGATACATTTTCCGCGGTGTTGGGGCTGTCTTGATGTCTTATTTTGTGTTTGCATTTCCTTACCTACCTAACGTATCCTCATTACGGATGCACATTTACTTCAGCCTCTTGAGTTATGATCATAACCCAAGTTGCTACTATATAGTGGACATACTCCGTATGTCGTAACTCTTCGTCCAAATTATTGCAGGTTTTTTAATCCCGATTCATCAGGGATGGAGCGTACCCACTACGAATCATATTTAATGAACTAATGTACTAATGAACCAATTCCTCCGCCAATTCCGTGAAATCCGCGACCGTCACATCCGGCAGATACGGCGAATCCTCATACGGCAACTCGTAGCGATTGATAAACGCAGCCCTGTAACCGCACACCTTCGCCCCCATCACATCAAACGAATTTGCCGAGACCATCAAACACTCCTCCACATCAAGCCGAAGCCGACTGATTGCCGCATAACGATAGACCGCAGGGTGCGGCTTAAACGCACCGACATCCGTCACCGAGATGATGTCATCAAAATCCCACCGAACCCGATTCTTCGCAAGATGATCAAGGAAATGCGGATCGCCGTTCGACAAAATCACCAACTGGTAATGCGATTTAAGCCGTTCCAACGCCGGAAGTACCTCCGGAAATGGAGAGAGCATATCCCACGCCGGCATGAAATCCTTCACCTCATCGCTCGTCGTCTGAATCCCGTTCAGGTTGAGTACATAAACGAACGCACGGCGTACCGTCTCCAGATACCCGCTATGCCCCAACATCACAAGCGTGTCCTGATACTGCTCAATCCGTTGCCGCGCCCGCCACTGATCCCAAAATCGATCCGCCGACACGTCCGCCCCTTTCGCCTTCAGAAACTCCGCGATGTAAGGCGTCAAACTCCCACCAAGATCCAGAATTGTACCGAACAGATCGAATGTCAACGCTTTAATATCTGACCTTTCCATAGATTTCCTTCCACAAGCAGCTTTGCCTTGAAACCGAGTTTTTTCTTCAAAACTCGGTTTCTTCTCGTCACGCTCATAACATATCGTAGGTTGGGTTGAACGCAAATCGTGAAACCCAACAAAAATGAACCAACATAGTAGTAACCTTTGGTGCTAGTGCTCAATCAGATAAGTTTTGCAATTATTGTATATGTTATCGTTTGCTTTCAATCAATATACACAAGCATAATTTGCCTGACAGAGTACTAGTGCTCTGTCAAATAAATCATGATAAGGCACTCACCGCTCGGTTTGGATAGCCATAGCCAAGCCGCTTTGTGGGGGAAGTATCTAAAGGAGGCTTTTGTACCACAATCTGTTAGATTGTGATACAAACCCGCAAACTAACAGTTTGCGCTACATTTATCTGACAATGTACTAGTACTCAGTCATATAAGTTTTGCAGCTATTATATATCAGGACTTACGCAGTTGAACGCTCAAAATCCTGTAGTTCGGCGATTTATCGCCGCACCAACGCCCAACAACGCCCGATAAATCGGGCAACTACAACAGAGACTCCATAGAAAAGCCCATAGTGAACAACGATCGTTGTTCACTACTGAAGTGCGTAAGTCCTAATATGTTATTGTTTGCTTCCAATCCATATACACAAGCATAATTTGCCTGACAGAGTACTAGTTTAGAGCGTAAATTGAGCCATAGATAAAGGCACGAAGCCATCTTCGTTAGCCGGTACTCCGTCCCACAGCACCAAGAGATTATAGTGGATTTTAGAATTAATGAGACACTCCAAATCGGCGCAGTTGGAAACTCTGCTTGCGATCCCGATTTATCGGGGAGCGCCTACCAAACATGGGGGGCGAAAGTGTCTATTTATTTTTTGAAGTCACCATAAACAGTGCCATAGTGAAAGCCAGACGGGTCTTGAAATAGGTCCAACATCTCAGACTTATCGAATTCGCTTTGCTATAAATCCATGCCTGCGTCCGTCCTCGGTATCATAATGTCCGACTACTGAGTTATCTTGGTTGATATTCCAGCCCTCAGTTGAGACACTGCCGGGGAAGTTTAACTCTTTCAGACCGCGTATGAATGAACCGATATAAGTTCGAGGGACATCGCCCACCTTTTTGGCACGACAAAGCACCATCAGGCTAGATGAGTCGGTTATGCCATGCACGAAAAAGTATTCGAGCATCTCAGGTTTGAAATACTCAAGTATCGCAACCCTCCCGTCAGGACTGCGATAATAAGAGCGATAAAGTCCGTTCTCATCAATAAAACTGCCCACGATACGCCCCTCAGCATTCACAAAATCAGCGTAAGTTGCTCTCGCTTTGGGAAACTCAATGACAATATCGCCAGAAAAGCCCTTCCTCAATCCAGACTCATCAATAAAACTGCCAGTGAATATCCCTTTTGAATCGCTATAACCGAAAATGAATGTTTCGACTGCACCGGGAAAGTCGTACCGTCTCATCTCCCCATTTTCCACAATGATACCATGATGAAGCCCATCGCTATCCTCACAGTAGCCGCCGGCGACTCCATTATTGCCGAGCGCGTAGAAATAGGTGTTCTTAGCACCAGGGAAATCGTAAGTCTTAAAAACTCCATCAATGAGCGTAAAACCAATCATTCGCTCACCATCAGGGCTTGGGGTATTGCCCGCATAATCCTCAAAATCGCTGCTCGCGCCCACTGCCAGATAATCGACTCCTTCAACGGCTATCGTTTCAAAGGTATACAGATCGTTGGCAGACGTAATATGGGATTGAGCGAGGGCGTTCCCTGCGAAGCATAAAAAGCATAATAGAAAACTGAGTTTTCCCAGCGTGATGTTCATGAAAATCCTCCATTTGGATAAGAGTTTATCTGTTAGTCGAATGGGACGGCTTAATCATTGATGACAATGACTTTGTCCCTTTAGCCACTGCAAAGTTTATGGTGAATTTGAAAAATAAATAGACACTTTTGCCCCCTGGTAGGTGCGGTTTGCAACCGCACCGCATTCAATCCAACCCGGTACGCGCTGTTTCCAACTGCGCCGATTTGCAGTGTCTCATTAATTCTAAGATTCACTATAATCTCTAAAATAGCACCAAAGGTTAGTAGGCACGCTTCGCGTGCCGTTCACCTGAAACAACGAACCAACATAGCCCCAGCGGGGCGATAATTGTCTGAATCGCGGATTAAGAGGATTACGCAGATTACACGGATTAAAAAACGCCGAACTTCCCCGATTCAAAGCCCCAGCGGGACGACATGTACATCGCAGGGGTTTCAAGATGGATTCTTCCGCAAGAATACGATTTGCCTCCAGCGTCATCTCGATCGTTTCTTGGAGATTGGCTCTGGTTTCTTCAAGCGTTTTGCTTTACGTGTTAGCACCGGGCAATTCTTGGGCAAATCCGATGTACCCCTCTGGGACTTTTTTGTAAACTGCGGTGAATTTCATATCGAAAACTTCCTCGATTAAAGATTGGATTCGTTAGATTGTGGCATAGGCAAATCATTTGCAACGATAAATGAACCGATGAACCAATTACGTTTCACTTCCATCACACATGTTGCCCCGCTGGGGCTTTAGGTTCGGATCATTGCGCGTGCTATATACATGTCGCCCCGCTGGGGTTAAATGAACCTCTGTCGGTTTCAGGCATCAGGTTTAACCCGTAATCCCCAACTCCGGCAACCCCTCCACAATCTCAACCGTCTCCAAACTAACCGCAATCACCTTCCCAATCAACCTGACAATATACTCCTCATCCTCCGCACGGTTCGGGTCGTTGAGGATACCGCTCCGTTTGTCCGTCTTGACACGATACTGATCTATCACCCACTCCAACGCCGAGCGATTCCCAAGCCGATATTCAAACGCCTTTGCCGGTATCCCGTCGAGCGTCAGGAAATCGTTGTATTTTACCCCCGTCTTGTCTTTGGACAACTTCATCTTCTCCACACGCCAATCGAGCGGTGTATCCGGTGTTTCGACGAAACGCAGCGGATATGCGTCCACCTCCTCATAGCCGACGTGAATCTCCCCCAACCGCTGCCCTGCTTTGGCAAACTTCCAGAAATCTGGCGTGTATGGCAGGCGCGGCAGATCCCGTTTGAGATTCGCTTGATACCGCTCCCGATATTCTGGCTGGTGGAGCAGACCGTAGACATAGTGAAAGATGTCCCACTTATCGATAGTTTCATCTCCGTAATGCCCATGGAATTCTTCTAACGCCCAATCAGTGATATTCTCCCGGCGGTTCCTTCCGTCCTCGTCGTAGGTATAGAATGGGAAGCATTGGCTTTTTTCAAAGGCTAAATCCAAGGAAGGAATCATATTTGTTATAAGACAACCAAAGCCTTTTCTATCACCGACACCAGCAACACAAATCACTCGATTTTCCGTTTCTGTTTCCAGTGCAGGGAAAATAGACGGAAAAACGTATACACGCTCGATCATCATTCGGTCACAGTAGAGGTTTGATTTCGTGAAGGGGCGATAGAGGGAGGTTCTCACTTTCTCCTTTGAAAAATCAGCGGTTTTCCCTCTTTGCAAGTTACGTTTAAGTGTTTCGCTCCAGCTGATTTTCGCCGCATCAGAAATCACAAAATCATCAACGTTTGTATCCCGGACCACTTGTCGTTCCCACTTGAGCACCTGTTCATTGTAGGCATCAATCATTCTGTTCATGTTTCCAACCAATGCGTTTCGGTTGAAATTGTAAACCCACGCATCACGGTTCGTTCTGACACCGAGGCTATAAATCTTAAAAATTACATCCATTGCTTCACCTCTTGCGGCCTTCGTTCTCTTAGTTCCCATAGAAATAAAGGTCTCAAATTCAGCGTGAAGTCCCTCGGTAAGCCATGCGTATCGTCGGTCAGGTGTTATTGATTGCCATTCGATATTTCGGCAATGTTTTTTTGAATCGAGATAGCGGTATTTGTCTTCCTTGCGCCAAAATTCATCAAGGCGGGCGTAGAAAATTTCGGAGTAGGTATTTGCACCGTCGCGCCTCTTGATGAAAAAATTGATACTCACACCGACCTGAATCCCAAAAACATTGTGTGTTGTGCCTGAAAGTTTTGGATTCTTGCGGACATTTCCACTCAAATCCAGAATGTAAATTGCATCAAAATCGTCTGCGAGATGTTTCCGCATCCCATCAAACGCCACATCAGCGAGAAAGCTGTTGTTCGTGACAAAAGCGACAATTCCTTCATCTCCAATTCGATCTGATGCCCATCGAATTGCCTTCACATACGGGTCGGAGAGTTTATTTTTATTGGTTGCTGTGGAGTCTTTTGCATAGGTCTCCTTAACCCCCGTATCCATGGTCTTATACCTGCGATTTTTGTTGTTGTCGTTTTCGTTGATCTGACCGACGTTATACGGTGGATTGCCGATAATCACAAACATCGGGGCTTTTTTCTGCTCCTCAACGCGGCGCGTGTTCTCCTCTGTAAATAGGGAGGAGGCATAGTAGTCGGTGTCCTCCGCCAATTCAAATGTATCCACAAGACAGATACCCTCAAAGGGTTGATACCTCCCCGTCGCCTCATAAAACTCATGCTCGATGTTCATCGACGCGATGTAGTACGGGAGTAGCATCACCTCGTTGCAGTGCAATTCCTTCGTATATTTTTCCCCTAACGCGGTCTTGCGAATTTCGCGCATCGTCCGCACGATAAAATTGCCCGTGCCCACAAACGGATCAATGATGTGGACACCGGGATCGGAGAGCGAGCGATCAAATTCGTTCTGTAAAATCTCCTCAACACTCCTTACCATAAAATCGACAATCGGCTGCGGCGTGTAGACAATCCCGTGCGTGTCCGCAACCTTCACCGAAAAGCCTTGAAAAAACTGCTCATAAACCGTGTTAAGAAACCCCTGCTTCTGCGAGAAGTCATCAATGGTTGCAGCGGTGCGTTCAATTGCCGCATAAAATGGGTTAAGGTCCCCCAGAAAATCGTGACGGCTGAACGACTGGCTTGTGAGCGCGTCTATCACCTTCTCTATCTCATTGGCGATGACATTTCGGCGGGTGAAGTCCTGGTTATAGAAAACCGTGTGGAAGATCTGTTCGGTCAGTAGGTGCTGGATCAGCATCTCCTCAACGGCGGCTTCCGAGAGGTTCGGGTTAATCGACTGACGACACTTCTCATGGAAATCGGCAAAAGCGGTGATAAACGCTTGGTTTGTCTCCCGTTCACCATGGATGCGTTCCGCCAAACCCTGTCCAAGTGCGGGCACCCTTTCCCTGAACTGCGACACCGCCTCCTCCCATTCCGTATACTCCGGCGGACGGTGGGAAAAGAAGGTTTCGAGCGTCCCTATCAGTTCCGTCGGGTCGGTCAGGTCAGCATCAAGCGTCTGCCGTTCATTCTGCCACAGGATAGCGCGGTGGGGTTCTTGGAAAAGGATGTTGTCGCGAGGATAACCTCTCTGAAACTTGCGTACCACCTCGGTTGGCAAGTCATCATCCGCATCTTTCGCCTCCCAATAGCCGTGTGTCAACCGGAAATTGTCCATCAATGCACCGTCAACGACAATCCGTCTGTTTTGAATCCCCGTCATTGAATGTTCGGGCACTAAGGTCCAATCAAATTGTCGTGCACAACCTTGCAGCAGCGATTGAAACGCCGATCGCACCGCCCCTTCATGCCTAGCACCGAGACGATTAAATTGATTTAACTCGCTGTAGTAGTCTCTAACAATTTTGTGTGTCGGTCTAAGATTGAGGCTTGCCACAAAACACCTTCGTATAAATGAGGTGGTAAAATATCAACAGGACGACAGGTCTGTTTTAATGAACTAATGAACCGATGAACCAATTACGTTTTACGTTTCACTTCTATCACACATGTCGCCCCACTGGGGCTAAATGAACCAATTACGTTTCACGAATCACGAATCACGACTTCTATCCTGTAAATCCTTGAATCCTGAGAATCCTGATTCAGACAAGTTTCCTCTCACGTTTCATTCCGCCCGCATTTTAGCACACAACCCCACAATGAACAAGCGAAAAGAAATTGTTTCATTGACTGACTCACCGGACTATGCTATACTGCATTGCTAGCATTACATCTAACCTAATTGGCTCATGTAAAAAGAAATGGGACTTACGCAGTTGAACACTCAGCTACCTGTAGTTCGGCGATTTATCGCCGTAGGACACAACTTCCAACGCCCGATGAATCGGGCAACTACAGTAGACGCACCATCGAGGAGCCCGTAGTGAACAACGATCGTTGTTCACTACTGAAGTGCGTAACCCCTAAAGAAAGTGTAAAGCACAAAGAGAAACCGAGTTTTGCCGAAAAAACTCGGTTTCTATTGCACCATTTCTTAGCATGAGCAACCTATTTCCTAGGAGGAAACATCCGTTATGTCAGCAGAGAAACGACTGGAAGAACTCGGCATTGAACTGCCGGCGGCAGCAACACCGATAGGCAATTATGTAACAACCGTTCAGACAGGAAACGTGATATTCACATCAGGTCACGGGCCCGGCAGGGGAGAAGGTCCTTTGTATAAAGGTCAGGTGGGATCGGATCTAACGATCGAGGAAGGGTATGCATCGGCACGGCAGGTCGGCTTATGCCTCCTCGCCACGCTCCAAAGTGCGCTCGGCTCTCTCGATCGGGTCAAACGCATCGTGAAAGTCGTAGGGTTCGTCAACTCCGCTCCGACCTTCACTGAGCAACCGGCGGTGGTCAACGGTGTATCAGACCTGTTGGTGGAGGTGTTCGGCGATAACGGCAGGCACGCACGATCCGCGGTCGGTATGGTTCAGCTGCCCGGCAGCATCCCGGTTGAAGTCGAATTGGTCATCGAAATCGAATAGGAATGCAAAAGGATCAGAGAAACCGAGTTTTCAAGAAAAAACTCGGTTTCAGGGCAAAAATTTCATCTGCTCTCCGCTTGGATCACCTTCAAGACTGCGTCCCGTTTCTGCTCCATGAGTTCCTTTGAGGTTGCTTCAAGGTTGAGACGGAGCAGAGGTTCAGTGTTGGATGGACGGAGGTTGAAGTGCCAGTCATCAAAGCTGATTGAAACCCCGTCCATCCATTCAACAACACCCGCTTTGCCAAAAACGGCAGCAATCTCTTCCATTTTGGCTTTCGGATCATCGGAGAGGGGGGTGTTAATTTCGCCGGAGACAAAGTAGGTCGATTCCAACGGCTTGAGCAGGTCGGAAAGCGTGGCGCATTTCTTGGAGAGTATCTCCATCACGATGAGGGAGGGCAGGATACCGGAGTCCGCATAGAAGAAATCTCTGAAATAGTAATGTCCCGTCCCCTCAGTGGCAAAGAGCGCGTCCTCCTGTGCCAACCGTTCCTTCATGATGGCATGACCGACCCGCTCCACTAAGGGAACACCGCCGGCATCGGTGATGAGATCTCGCACCGCGTGAGAACAGCGAGGCGCGTACACCATCTTGGCGCCGGGGTTGCTTTCCAATAAGTATTGTCCGATGAGCGCGCTCAGAAAATCGCTGGAGACAAATTCACCGCGATCATCAACCGCAAAGCAGCGATCGCCATCGCCATCGAATGTGAACCCGATATCAGCACCTTCGGCGACAACCCGCCGCTGCAATTCCGCCCGATTCTCCGGCTGCAACGGATCAGGACCGTGGTTCGGCAGGTTGCCATCTGGCTCCAAGTACATGCCGGTCAATTCAACGGTGGGGAGGTATGAGTAAATCCGTTTCAGGATGGGACCGACCATGCCGTTGCCGGTATCTGCGATAACCTTCAGCGGGGTCAAGGCGTCCACATCGACTAGGCTCAACACCTTTTCGATAAAGCCTTCGGTGAGAGAATATGGATCGATGCCCCGTACCTTTTCGGTCATCTTCCCACGGCGAATCGGTTGTGCGAAGGCATCAGTTTCGATGATTCGGCGTAGTTCCTGAACCATATCGCCGCTCAAGGTGTAGGGCATCCGCTTCACCATTTTAAAGCCACCGTATTCGGGCGGGTTGTGTGAGGCAGTCACCATAATACCAGCCAGATCGAGGGTCGCACAGGCGTAGTAATACTGATCCGTGCTGACCATACCGATGTCGAGCACATCCGCGCCACCATGGATCAACCCTTGGGTCAGCGCATCGAACATCGGCGGACTGGAGAGACGCATATCTCGACCCACAACCACGGTATCCACCGTGAGCAACGTAACAAAGGCACGACCGACCGCGTAGGCAACCGTATCGTCCAACGCATCAGGGTAAACGCCACGAATATCATTCGCTTTGAAGATTTCCGGATCAACCTGCATCTTTCGTCCCTTTACGTATTACGCATCACGTTTCACGCATCACAACCCAATGAACAAATGAACTAATAGACCAATGAACCAATAACGAAAGGAAACCCCATGTCAGTTGAAGTCATCAAACCTCGGATCCGAGGCTTTATCTGCACAAACGCCCATCCCGGCGGGTGCCATCAAAATATTCAGAACCAAGTAAATTACATCAAAGCAAACACCTCGACCAAACAAACAGATCTCAACGTCCTCGTGATCGGCGCATCGACCGGATACGGACTCGCATCCCGCATCGCACTCACTTGGACTTACGGCGCAACATCGCTGGGGGTTTTCTATGAACGCCCGGCAGCCGGAAGGCGGACCGCCACAGCAGGCTACTACAACTCCGTCGCCTTCCACCAGCTCGCAGCACAGGACGGCTTCTCCGCCGAAAGCATCAACGGCGACGCCTTCTCCGATGATATCAAGGGCGAGACAATCGATCGAATCAAAGGGGGTATGGGTAAGATTGACATGGTCGTTTACAGCATCGCGGCACCACGGCGGATACATCCACACACAGGTGCAGAGCATAACTCCGTGCTGAAGCCGATCGGTCAGTCCTACACCAGCCAAACGATTGACCTGAACCGAGAGGTGGTCACCGATATTACCCTTGAAGAAGCCAGCGAACAGGAGATCACTGATACCGTTGCCGTGATGGGGGGCGAAGATTTGGAATTCTGGACGGACGCGCTGTTAGCCGAAGATCTACTCGCACCGGGTGCGACGGTGGTAACATATACCTACATCGGACCCGAACTCACATGGGCAATCTATCGCGACGGCACAATCGGCAAAGCGAAAGAAGATCTCGAAACCCGCGTCAACATGTTGGATAAAACACTCGCCGATAATCTTGGCGGGAACGTCTACCTCTCCGTCAACAAAGCCATCGTTTCACAAGCGTCAATGGCGATCCCAGTCGTCCCCCTTTACATGAGTATCCTCAACCAAATCATGGACGCCAAAGGAACCAACGAGGATCCGATCGCCCAGATGGGACGGCTCTTCACAGAACACCTCGGTCCCGACCTCTCCCCAACGCTCGACGCTGAACGCCGCATCCGACTCGACGACCGAGAACTCCGCGCCGACGTCACCGCCGAAATTATCGAACGGTGGGGCCAAATCAACACCGACAACTTCCGGGAGATCTCCGACTACGACGGTCTGCAGCACCAATTCCGCAACCTATTCGGCTTTGATGTCGAAGGGGTCGATTACGACGAAGCAGTCGAAACAGAGGTTAATCTACCGTAGTTAGTTCATTAGCAGGACTGACACAAAATCAGCACGCAGCGCAAGATTTTTTCGTTTTGGCTCATGTTAAGAAAGTGTGCAACAAAAACTTCGTAGGGGTCGGGTCTCCCGACCCGCACTAGCAAATAAGGGCGAGGAGCCCCCGCCCCTACAATTTATTTTCGTGCTTTGCACTTTCTTTTTATATGAGCCTTCGTTTTTAACCCCCTAAATCCCCCTTATCAGGGGGACTTATGGACCCGCTGCGTAAGTTCTAATTAGTTCATTGGTTCATTAATGATCTAGTGAACCTTAAAGCTTCGGATTCTCCTGATGCCGCTGCCGGTCACGCTTCGTCTTTTTCTCAATTGACTTCCGAAAAGCGTCCTCTAAGTCCACCCCGGTCTGATTCGCCAAACAGATCAGCACAAACAGCACGTCCGCCATCTCCTCCGCGAGATCTACCTCTCTATCCGATGCCTTAAAACTTTGGTCGCCATATCGGCGCGCCATGATACGCGCCATCTCTCCAACCTCCTCCATCAGGATAGCCGTATTCGTCAACTCGGAAAAATAGCGGACTCCAACGGTTTTTATCCATTCATCGACCAATTTCTGACAATTTTCGATTGTGTATTCCATGCTTCGCTCCATCTACTAGCCACGTTTTATATTCTTCCCAGGCCCGGTAGGTGCGGTTTGCAACCGCACCGAATTCAGTCCACCCCGGTAGATGCGGTATCCTAACCTCACATAGGCGCAGTTGGAAACAGCGCCTACCAAACATGGGGGGCGAAAGTGTTTATTTATGTTTAGAATTCACCATAATAACCCATAACGAACTTTTTACGCATTATTGCTCACGTTTTACGTTTCACGTTTCACGCATCATCATAGCACGCAGACCTTGACAGGTCAATATCTTTTCCAACTTGACAAGAGCCACACACATACACTATACTCAATCCCTCGGAGGCTTTCATCTATGCACAAAGAACTATTTGACCAACTCGTTCAAGTTGTCGCCACCTTACGCGGCGAAAACGGCTGCCCATGGGACAAAGCACAGACCCATGAAACCCTGAAAGCAGACCTCATCGAAGAAACCTACGAAGTGATCGAGGCAATCGACGCAAAATCACCCGACAAGCTACAAGAAGAGCTCGGCGACCTCCTTATGAACGTTATGCTCCACGCACAAATCGCAAAAGATCAAGGCGATTTCAGCATCAACGAAGTCGTGCGGTCAATAACGGACAAACTCATCCGCCGCCACCCACACGTCTTCGGGGATGTCGATGCACAAGACACAGAGACAGTGCTTCAGAATTGGGAGGCGATTAAGCGAAGCGAGGCAGGCTATGAAGATCGGAAATCCGTCCTCGATGGCGTACCAGAATCCCTGCCGACCCTGTTACGGGCGCAGAAGATTCAGAACAGAGCCGCCCGCGTCGGGTTCGATTGGGACACCGTCGCCGATGTCCTTCCGAAACTGGAGGAAGAGATTGAAGAGGTCAAAGGGAGCGTACAAAAAGGGGATGCGGCAGAGATCGAGATGGAGATTGGGGATCTCCTGTTTTCCGTGGTGAACCTATGCCGTTTCTTGGATGTGCAAGCGGAGGAAGCGTTGCGCCAAGCGGTTCGCAAATTTACGGAACGCTTCCACAAAATGGAGGAGACACTTGAGGAACACGGTAAAACTTTCAAAGACTACGATCTGGCAGGATTAGATCTTATCTGGGAAGAAGCAAAACAGAAGGAGAAATCATAATATGGCACGTAAACGAGTTTTAATTACAGGTGCAGCAGGATTCATCGGCAGCTATATTCGGCAAAACTACGGCGATCGCTACATCATGCGACTCGCAGATATCGCCGAAATCGAAAATCCGGACGGGCACGAGGTTATAAAAGCAGACATCGCTGATTTCGACCAGATGCAGCGCGCCTGCGAGGGGATGGACACGGTTGTCCATCTCGCCGCAGACCGTAGTCCGGCAGCGGACTTCTACGAAACCCTATTGTCACTGAACATCATCGGCACATACAACGTTTTCCAAGCAGCAAAAGACCAAGGCTGTGAGCGCGTCGTCTTTGCTAGCAGCATCAACGCAATGCTAGCCTATCCACCCGACCTCTCTGTCACTTGGGATATGCCCGTCAACCCACCAAACGTCTACGGCGTAACCAAATGCTTTGGCGAAGCACTAGGACAATGTTTCGCACACGATGGGCTATCCTCAATCGCAATCCGAATCGGGGGCATTAATCGAGAGGGTGAACCCGCTCGAAATCAAGGCGACATGGGACAAGGCTGGATCAGCCAACGCGATCTGGCACAACTGATCGGATGCTGTATTGATGTCGAAGGGGTCGACTTCGCAATCGTGCACGGACAGAGCCGTCACGAAACCCCACGACTCGACATCTCTCACACCTGTGAAATTCTCGGCTATGAGCCACAAGATGGGACGATATAAAATGAGCGTGAAACGTGATGCGTGAAACGTGAAAACCATTTGTCCATGGGGTTATAAATGAACTAATAAACTACTACTCAGTCAGATAAGTTTTGCAATTATTATATATGTGGGACTTACGCACTTTAGACTGTAGTTGCCCGATTCATCGGGCGTATCGGGGCAGGTCCCGATTTATCGGGATCCTCGCTTCGCGGGAGATGCCCCTCCCACACACCCCTCAGCGCCCGCTAAAGGGGGAGAAAGGGCTTTGACCGTTCGGCTGGGCAAGTCCTGATATGTTATTGTTTGCTTTCAATCAATATACACAACCATAATTTGCCTGACAGAGTACTACGCTCATGTTAGCAAAGAGCACAAAGAAACCGAGTTTTTCCGAAAAAACTCGGTTTCTCTGAAGTGTTCTGCACTTTCTTTCAACATGAACTAATGAACTTCTTCCTTTTTGTGCAGACGAACGCTACCGCCGAAGGTATGTAGCTTAAGCAGCGGCCCTCCACCGTTAATCGTGCCTTGTAACCTGTTTCCGCGTATTTTGCCCTGCACAATGATGGGAACATCGGTGGATACATGGCCGGCGCGTGTCTGAGCATCCACATCAACCGCGATATCCTCAACAAGATAGGCAGTCACGTTTCCTCCTAATGCCTCCAGCGAGCAATCCCCTTCAGGTTGACCAGAAATATACGCATTGATAGAGCCGCCGGTTGCCTTTGCGTTGATGCTCCCCAGCACCTCCTCAACCGTAATGCTGCCTCCAGCGGCTTTGGCGTTGACGCTACCTGCCCTATCAATGCGAATTGATCCGCCCGCAGTTTCGGCTTCGACCGCTCCCTCCACGCTTCCAATCGTAATTCCGCCGCCGGAGACCTTTGCGTTGATGTCTCCCATCATATCTTCAACCGTAATGTTACCTCCAGAGGTGCTGGTGTTGATACTACCCGTTGCCTTATCAATGTGAATCGATCCACCCGCAGTTTCGGCTTCGACCACTCCCTCCACACTTCCAATCGTAATTCCGCCGCCGGAGGTATTGACATCCACATCGCCTTGCGTTCCCTCTAATTTAATGCTGCCGCCCGAAGTTCGCCCCCAAACGGGTCCCTCAATGTTTCCTAAGCGGAGATTGCCGCCCGCTGTTTGGCTGCGAACCTCACCTTCCAGATTCTCAACGGAAATGCCTGCCCCTAAAGTTTTCAGATCAACGTTGTACCGTTGCGGCACAGTAATCAAGAATTTAACCCCCAATCGATTTCTTTCCCGATTTCTTTCCCGATTCATTCGCCGAAGATCCCACCGATTATACTTCGCGCTGATTGTAACCCCATTGTCACCATGGTCAAAGGTAATTGCGAAATCCTCAAGAACCTCTTCAACGCTCCATTTGCCGCCTCTTTTGACTTTTCTTTCAATCTTTACATCCACCTGATCGTAGTCTGCCGTGCGGACCTCAATTGAGCCTCTGTCTGAATCAACCGTCAAACGTCCACCGGAAGCGACTTGAAACGATCTCTCGATGTTATTCTCAACAGCAGCGTCGGCAATAGCTAGCCCTGCCAACAGCACCCCTTGTAAAATCAGCATGATTTGAAACTTACTCAATCCCATCCTCATGATAACCTCCTCAAATTGCCAGTAGTGGGTACAGGTTTCCTAGCCTGTGCATATCACAGGTATCCGAACCTGCAATCAATCCCGTCTTTTCATTTTCATGTTTCAAGATTCCTGCCATTCCAAACGGATCAAGACTTATAATAACGCAAGTTGCTAGATAGCCGTACCTAAGCCAGTCGCGATTCGGAGATCGTTCCTACCATATGCTTTTTGTGGATTTTTGTAGGAGGGAATTCCAATTCCCGACTGTTGTGCCGGTTTCTGGAGCTTGTTTTATCGACTAGCAACTTAGGTTATAATAACCTAAGTTGCTAGTCAGCTCCTAGGTTGAGTTGTCACATAAAGTTTGTACGCCTGACGCACAAGTTTCGTTGATTTTGTAGCGGGGAATGGATCGCAGATTGGGCAATCTGCGCCACGATTAGCAATATTTGCACTACAACTACTATTTTATGACATAACCCAAGTTGTTAGAGTCAGAGAGAAACCGAGTTTTGAAGAAAAAACTCGGTTTATAGTGCTTGGTTTATCAACTAGCAACTTAGGTTATAATAGTTAATAGTGGGTACAGATTTCCTAACCTGTACATAATATATCGTAGGTTGGGTTGAACGAGAATCGTGAAACCCAACACAAGTGAATCCTTTACGTATTACGCCTTACGTATTATTCCTTACACATCACGTTTCACGCTTCCTCCCCCTGTTTCAAACGGATAGACCCATTCACAGTCCGCAACTTTATAATAGCCTCGCTACCACCGCCAACTTCGCCCTTAAGCTGATTCTTAATCCTTCCAACTACCGGGACGGGGAAATCAGTATGCACACGTCCCCGCCGCGCTTCGGCATCAAGCAGTCCGGCAAAATCCGCGGGAAGTGTTAAATTGATGGTACCGTTCGTCGTTGATGCAGCCACAGAACCAATGCACCGCCGCACCTCCACCCCGATCGTGCCGTTGGCCGTCGAGAACTCCGCATCGTTGACAAGGAAACCGAGCTCGGCTTTGATTGTCCCATTACCCGCACGCGCACGAATCGGACCCGTATCACTCTCCAAATTGATGATGCCATTAGCGGTAGTCGCATCAATCGCTCCACTGATTCCACTAATCTCGATCTTGCTGTTGCCGGTACGGAGATTTACATCGACCTCCCGCGGCGTTTCAATCTCATAACGCACCGAGAAGTTAACGCCTCTGGGAGGAGGCGGGTGTTCCGCGAAAATCCGAAGTTCATCCCCAATCTGCTCCGCGCGGACCTCGACCTGTTCGGCAAATTCCGCTCGGACACCTCTTCTCCCCCGAACCGTCTTCCACGCACGCACAGTAACCTCATCTCGATCTGAACCTTCGAGCGTAATCCGCCCGTTAGCAGCTTGAGCATCAATTCTGGCGATGCCGGTGCCCCTAAACACGTCCGGTTGCTGCTTGCCTCTCCGCTTCCCATCTACCTCCTCGTCGGCGATGTCAACAATATCGGAGACGGAATCAACAGCCTCAGAAACTGACGACGTCACCTGATCGACTACATCGTCAACAATTTTTCCGATATCCGACCGTTGCACCGACTTAATGGCATTACCCACCTCAACTTCAATCTCTCGCCCAACCTCCTGAAACATCTCCGTCATCTCTTGCACGAAGTCCTTCTCCTGCTTGGGCTTTCCATCTTCAGTATCAGTGCCTTCATTTGGTGCATCAGTCTCATCAAGGGCACGTAACAGCATCTCTGCCTCCTCCGCGGTGATTTTCCCCTTAGCAAGCATTTTAAGCACTTCAAGCCTATCTTGTCTCATTCTCAAATTCTCCTTTCGCTAGATTCTGTTGCCATTTACGGTAGATTTTAGAATTACTTAGACACTCCAAATTGGTAGGTACTGTTTCCAACTACGCCGTTTCAACCTACCACGGCATCTATGCGGTGCGGTTGCAAACCGCACCTACCGGGGGGAAGTGTCTCTTTATTTTTTGAATTTACCATAATGCGCTGCTTACGCATCACGTTTCACGCCCTGCAACGGAAGTCAATCCCTCCATGATGGTTAGTAACTTGCAGGTCCGCCCCATCTGTGTTAAGGGTCGCCGTAAACTGTGCGCCGCGTTTCCCCTTGGTTAGATCTCCCTCAAACTCTGAGGAGATACTCCCACGATGGGTTGACGCCTGAATTGACGCAAAGGCATCTGCCGGCGCAACAAGGTTCACCTTTGCATGATGCCCCTTGATGACGCAATCTCCGCTTAAAGGTGCCACCACATCAAGATGGGGATCTGCGTGATGCGCGTTAATCTGGAATGTATCGCGTACCCCGCCGAGTTCGATTTTCCCGTAGTGCTTATCCACCAAGATGGCACCACCCACCGAGTGGACAACAGCATCTCCATGCCGATGTTTCAGTGTAAGATCCCCGCCAACCTCATCGAGTTCAAGGTCTCCGTGCCTATAGTCACCTTCAAGGTTACCAACGACTTTACCAAGTTCGGCATTCCCATGACCACAGTTAAAGCGCACATTCCCTTGAATCGAATCCGCTTCGACGTTTCCATGGTGCACATCTAAGCTCAGACCGCCACCAATTGCACAGAGAGAGACACTACCGTGCCGATTGCCGATCGTAGTTAGTCCACCCAAATCGTGTACAGACACATCACCGTGCCGATTACCAACTTCCAAATTTGTCTGCTGCGGAACGACTAACCAATAATCGACGCGTGCACGTGCCCCCCTATTCCTCCATAACCCCCACTCTTCCGGATAGTTCGTCGTAATTGTAGCCCGCGCTGCCCGGTCTGAGGCATCTTTTTCAGGCTCAATGCGGATTTCAATCTCTGAAGCGATCTCTTTCGCGGTTTCCTCATCCTTCGCCCACACACTGATCTGATAGTCGATCTGGAGACTGTTTTTCGCCCATGACCTCACCTCAATATCGCTGTGTCGGCTGTCGATTTGCAAGTCAAACGCGTCACCTGTTTCAAGCTGCACCTGGGCTCTCGGTTCTTCATAATGAACGCTGTGTCCCCGGCCTCGATGACGACGCGCTTCGCGCTTTATATCCCTAGCCGAATTTTTCAATCCCCGCCTAAATTCAAGCGAAAGCCGCCCCTGATCCTTCACCGATTCGGCACCAGTTTTTGATAGCTCAACAAAACTCTCTTGCTCGGCTGTGGACGGTGGATGTTCCTCTGAATCTTGCTGCGACTCATCAGGCGCGTCAAGGGTTTGCAGGAGTGATTCCGCCTCCTCTGCGGTAATTTTGCCCTCAGCCACCATTTTGAGAATGCTCATTCTTTCCTCGTTCATTGTCATTTCCTCCTTAATTGATTAATCAACTCAGTCGCTTCCGCTGCAGAGATCTCCCCTTGGTTCAGTTGTCTGAGGATAGCGCGGCGCTTGTCCGCCAACTCATCGGAATCAGGCGATTCTACATCCACCTCATAGCCAAGTTCCGCGATGACAGCGTTTAACCGGCTACGAACGGTCGGATAGGAGATCTCAAGCTCTCGTTCCATCTCCCTGATATTGCCTCGATTCTTAACGAAAACCTCAATAAAATCCAAGCTCTCCTGGGTCAATCGACAGAACCGGCAAGTCGAATATTCGCTTTCAATCCGCGTGTGACAAGAACGGCAGTGCATACCCGTTACGGTCAGTTCACCACCACATGTTGGACACTGCTCTAATACCTTTCGCAAAATTATCTCACTCCTTCACAGTTTAAGATTTCACATTACTATGGTAGATTTTAGAATTACTCAGACACTCTCAACGCACAACCAACCCCCTAAATCCCCCTTATCAGGGGGACTTACGTTTTACGCCTTACGCATTATTCTTCGTAGCAACTTGAGCTAACTCAATCTTTTTGATGCCATCTACAACAATATAACACCATCTCATTAAATTGTCAATATGTTTTTATAAAATATCACAATTTTTTCCATTTTAACTTTATAAATAGAAACAAACATCTAAAATACTTAATACCAACTGAGGAGGTTTTTCAGTGGATACCCATGAACTAGTGAACTAATGAACCAAGGTATAATGAAATGGGCACAAGGATAGAGAAATATAGTAGATCCTAGAATTAATGAGACACTCCAAACCGGGGGGTTAGGAAAACGAAACTACCGTTCTACCGTTTGGTAGGCGCTGTTTCTAACTGCGCCTATTCGGTGCGGTTGAAAACCGCACCTACCGGGAGGCGAAAGTGTCCATTTATTTTTAGAATTCACCATAATTAGACACTTCCAATGTACAGCCAACCCCCTAAATCCCCCTTATCAGGGGGACTTTGGAAACTTCACGTAGGTTGGAGTTATTGGTAAATATCTATTTATTTCTCTGATTCACTATAATTGGAGGAAAAGGAGGGAGGACGGTTGAAACTCGATCAGATCCAGCTATACACCGCTGAACGTAGCACAAGACTCATGATGGGCCAAAAACATCCTATCAACGCCTCACCGAGTACCAACCCAACAAAGAAGGGCATCCCACGGCGATATCCTTTGATACCGCCATGCTTGAGTAGCACCCATTTCGCAGCCATCCCGATTAACAGAGGGAACCAGACGAGGTTCATTGTACCGGGAGCGACGCCAACAATATAGCCGGCAGGGTGAAGCGGACACCATACAAATCGGGCACGGAGAAACATAATCCCCATGTTCACTAGAAAGCCTATGCCAAGAACCGACATCGCCAACCAATCCGTGGGTTTCGGATTAATCAACCATGACGACAAGAAATTGTACGCCTCCGCACCGCCAGAATGGATCTGCTCTGACCCCGCCGCAACCCCTTCCTTATAAATCGTGTAAGGATACAGGATGAGGCTCGATTCAATCCCCACGATGCTAGCAATGATCAACACAATGAGCATTGTGCGGTTGCTGATGCCGGTGCGCTCAGCCAGTTTGAACGCTTCCATCTGATCGGGCATCGGGTGCGTCCGAAACGATGCGTAACTCGCGCCGCTCAACCAATTCAACATGGAGAGCATCGTCAGATTCCCCGCCCGGAGACGACGTGTGCCGAACATCGAGATCGTCAGGTATTGGGGCGTGACATAACCGACCGCCTGAATCGGAGGCCCCAACTCTGCTCGCATGCGTGTCAATCCTACAATAATTAGCAGGTAGATAGAGATGAAAATTATACAACCCCAGACCGACATTCCACATTTTATACAGAAGCCCATCAACACCAAAAGGCAAAGAGCCAATATAATGACCGTTGCACGATAAGAGATTGGTTCTTCCGCTTCATCCTCGCGGTCCGGGCGAAACACACGAGAGAAGGCTTGCGCGAAATGCCTTCTGCCACTCCAGCACGTGATAAACAGCAGCGCAAACAGTGCGCCAGTGCCCTGCTCACCGAAGAAAGGATAACCCGGCAGGTGCATGATACCCATCATGCTTCCGTATAACAGTTGCATCTTGCCGAAAAGATAGAAAAATGCACAGGAAAAGGAGAGATCCAAAGGCAGGATAAAACCGAGACCAATCATATAGGGGTGCAGTCGCAACGGCATACTCCCCAACGCGCTCCACGGCTTCTGCGTAAAGTAGATATTGAGATCGTATTGCTTGACAGGAATTGAGGGCAATGCAGGGAAGAAATATTGGAGCCCGTTGAGCATATTAATCCCCGCAGCAATTCCAAACCCCATCCAGAGCAGACGGTTTTTGAAGATCGCTCCGTTGTCCGCCGTGATTTCAAGCGGGATTTGAATCACGGGATACGCCAATTTCTCATGCACCACCCACTGCCGTCTGATAAGGGAGGTCAAACACAGAAAAATCAGCATCAACGAGAAGATAACAATCGACCACGATAGGATGGGCGTAATCCAATATCGAAAGTAACCATCTCTGAAGAAATCGACCTCTCCCTCAAAGAAATCGGTGACCGCTCTCAGGTCTGAGACAACCAACCATGGTGGCAGGTGACGGAATAGCAGTGCTTCCCAATCGTTTTCGGGGGTCGCAAAACGGAACGCATACGGGATGAGTCCCATTAAGCGAGGCATGCAATCATGCCCAGAAAATGCACTCCCCACAGCCAGCATCCCGTAGATCACTAATAGATCTTGGCGACTGAGCGCAGCATTTGGAGCGATCTGACGAACGATGATGTTCAACCCCGTGATCACGAGGAGCGCAAACATAACGTTGACCGACAACGTAACGATCGTCAGATGGGCGGTATGCCACAACATCTCGATGTACGCAATCCAATAGCTGTTGGCAATAATCAGAATCACACCAATCAGCACCGCACGTTTGCTAATTCTGGTAGAAGATTCTTGTCTCATCATCTTGAGTTCAGCCGAAGTAGAGCAACAAAACTACCTTTCGCTCCAGATGAATGATATATTCATTGAACAGCTATACCAATGACCCAACATAGCCCCAGCGGGATCACACAAGTGTTTTTCGCTCCAGAGGAGCGATATGTTTATAGAAGGGAGATAGATCCAAGCTCGTGCCCCAGTTGTGAATCCCGCCTGTCCCCCTGGTCTCGATTTATCGGACGATTTATCGGGAATCTTATCGGGGAGGAGCACCATGTGTCATCAAATGCGATAAGCGAAGCAATGAACTATCCTCTAAACAAAAATGGGAGCATGGGCATAAGATCTTGTCCAATAGCCCGATGCTCCCATCGTTTTTTAGTGCACTAGTTCATTACTGAACCAATGAACCCATGAATAAATTGTTTTCACGCATCACGTTTCACGCATCACGCTTTACGTACCTACTTCAAAATCAGCATCTTCCGTGTCGCCGAGAAGTCGGGGGTCTGCAGACTGTAGAAGTAAACCCCTGAGGCGATCTGCTCACCCATATTGTTGCGACCATCCCAGTACGCCGCTGTCGAACGCGTCATGTAGAATCCTTGCGGCTTATAACCGAGATCGATAGTTCGTACAATACTACCAGACGTGTCGTAAATCTGGAGAGCGACATCTGCTGATTTCTCAAGCTGGTACGGAATCCATGTTTCTGGGTTGAACGGATTGGGGAAGTTCTGTCCCAATATCGTCTTTGCTGGATGCATATCGCCAACAGTCAGCGATAGGTTCAGGTAAGCCTTCCGCAGGTCTTCAACCCCAACCTTATGGGTGAAGGGACCGGAAACAATATTTCCCACATCATCGAATAGCATAACTTCTAGCGTATCACCAGCTTCGATGACACTCTGCCGCGATAGGTCTGCCCAGACTGTGTTGAACTCCCTGTGCGTGCTGGAAACTTGCCGTGTTGCGACTTCACCGGTGCGGTGGTTTTTCGCAACGACCGTGTAGGACACACCCATTTCAGTCTCTAGCAAATCACCACTAACAACAAACGCCCATGTCGGACTCGGAAGTTCGATACCCGGTGCAGCTGCGGCAGCTTCCATCGTGTTATCCCACGCCGTTCCCGTAAAGGTAACCATACCACCACCGGGGATGTTGACGATGTATCCCTGACCGCCTTCGATAGCAAAGCCATCGCCCTCTTGACCTGCGGTGAACCCGACGAATTCCTGCATCGCCGTGTCCAGCTTAATCACTATAGTTGCACCAATCATCTCAGCAAAGGAACTCGCCGTATAAGGGTCCGCCGGCATCAGGGGCAGAGAAATCATGTTTAACCCAGGTGCCAACGCCATCTCAAACATCCCCTTAGCCTCTGTAGGGATCTCAGGCTCTGCGGGCGGTTCAGGTTCTGTGGGCGGTTCGGGTTCTGTGGGCGGTTCGGGCATCTCAACCATCGCTTCAACAGCCACGGTTGCGGTTGGCTCTGTCCAACCGAACGCAGCACCCACATCGGCAGTACCGGCGATACCGGGGTGCGGCGAAGAAAGCACACCGCCTTCAGTCGGGGCACGTTGCATGCCTTCAAATGGGGCCGGAACATGTGTTGCCAATTCGTTGTTCTCCTCCGTACCCGCGTCATAGGATATTAGATCCATCGTGAACGATCGTGGATTACCATCTGCGTCGAAGAGTGATAAACTGTTCGCTAAAACGATGCCATCGTTGGTTGTCACAAGCATCGCCGCCAATGAGAGATAGCCCATATCAGAACTAGCGCTGACCATCGTTGAAACGGACTGACCAGGTGCCACTACTCCTCCAGGGGGAGCGGGAAATGCAACGACGCTGCCTACTGCGTCTGAACCCATAGCTAATGCTTCGAGCGGACCATTAGCACCAGTTTCCGCTAGTGCGGTGAGTTCCGCGCTGGCTGCCTCACCCGATGCACCGATTGAAAATCCATGACCGTGTGTCACAAAGATCGGCGGTGAAAAAATCTGACCGCCCTGGAGTGGAACACCCATAGTTAGGTTTGTTAGCGTTACCTTAAACTCAACCGCTGCGGGCATTTCAGGCATCTCAGGGGTCTCAGGCGTTTCGGGTGTCTCAGGTTCTGTAGGAGTTTCTGGCTCTGCGGGGGTCTCAGGTTCCGCAGGCGTTTCTGGTTCCGTAGGAGTTTCTGGCTCCGCAGGGGCAGGTCCGGTAACCATACTACCTTCGACCGTCACAGCTATCGGAGTCGCTGTTGGATCGGAAACAACCACTTCTAGCCCAATCGTCGAACTCTTGACTGCCGCGACTGTAAATGTGACCGTGGCAAGTGTGCCATCTCCACTGGCCGTACCACTAAGAGCAGTTGCAGCGAGCTTCGCGCTCATATCAGTAACAACCGGGGGCACGGCAAACGCACCGGCAGGCAGATAATCACCATTCGTAATACTGACATACGACAGCGCGGTTGAATCAAATGTTACGGTCACCTCATAACCAGCAACATCCATTCCGCCCGCGATGTTGATATTAAGCGTCAACTGCTCGCCAGCCGCTGGAGATTCAACCGATGCTGGGTCTATTGAAACCGTTTGACTATAAACACCTTGAACTGCAAGTAACATAAATGCAGCAAAGATAATAAAGCACTTACTTGGATTGGAAATCTGACGTTTCATCAGATGACTCCTTTCATCCTTGTGGAAGTTAATTTTTATTTGTTTTATACATTGCCAATGTGGCAAAACTATTCTCTATTATGATTCATATTAAGAGAACGAGGGTTATTATAAGCAATTTTCTATATTTAGGCAAGTTTTTTTTCCGAAAAACGGATCTATCAAACGGTAATTACAAAAAATGGTATTGCCTTGCATTCTAGGCACAGACTAAATTCAATTTTCTATACCTCCAAGACAGTACCTATTGGGCTACCTGACTGCTCAACCTGTCACGCTTCACGTTTCACGTTTTACGTCTTCCTTCATCCGACCAATCAACGTCTGATTCATCCTATCCCGAATTTCCTCAATCCTTTCGGGTGTCCACTCGTAGAACCCCTCTCCCGACTTCACACCGAGTTTGTCACCTTCGACCATTTCACGGAGTAGCGAGTTAATCTCCGACGAACTGTTGAGATCCTTGTATAGCTCCTCAAACGCTGCAAGGACGAGATCCCATCCTGCCAACTCAAATACCTGAAACGGTCCCGCGACGCTCAAACGACGTCCAAAACTGTTGCGTACTACCAGATCAACATCTTCGGCGGTAGCAATACCACGTTCAACGATTGAAAACGCCTCACGGATGACAGCAGCTTGCAAACGAGGACCCACAAAGCCGGGGACCTCCTTTTGGATAACCGCCGGTGTCTTCCCAATTTTCACCATTAAATCATACGCCACCTGCAACGTTTCGTCCGAGGTTTTCGGACTACGAATCAACTCAACGAGTGGAATGAGATAGGGCGGATTGAAATAGTGGGTGTTCAAAATCTTATCTTGGCGTTGGGTAAATGCGCCAATCTGCGAGGGCATCTGTGCCGTCGTGTTGCTGGCAAGAATCGTGCGTGCTGGGCAGATCTGATCTAGTTGGCGGAACACCTCCTGTTTGAGGGGTAGATTTTCGATCACCGCTTCAATGACAAAATCTGCGTCTCTACCAACAGTTTCAAGCTGATCCGATCCATGAATCCGATTGAGCGTCTCATCAATCTGATCCGGCCTGGCAAGGTCATTGTCTACAAACAGCTGAAGGTTCTCCCGTATCCGCGCTATTCCAGCGTCCACCTGCGCTTGGCTCACATCGTGCAGGTGGACCTGATAACCGGCAAACGCAATTTCCTGAGCGATCCCGTGTCCCATCAAACCCGCCCCAATCACACCAATCTGTTGAATATCATCAAGTGTCATACAACTCCTTTCCAATTTCATCCAAATGAACCAATGAACTAATGAACCAGTAAACCTTGATTATTAGACCCCCCACCGTTTCCGCATCTCTTCCATCGGCACTGTTTCACCCTGCGTCCAAGCATAATGCGCGATCGGGTCGTCTCCAATCCAACGTTCATCCACAGGTTCATCGGCGCGTTGATAGCGTGTGTCGGTGCTGAGTCGAAAACGGTGAGTCGTATTGTCTAACGATCCGTGCATCGTAAACATACCGAAAATCAGCACATCCCCCATCTCAAACGAACTCGTACCCCACTGCCCACCGTAGCGATCCGCCAATTCGATCGGGTCATACGAGAACGAACCCGTCACATGGTCCCGATCAACGTCCATCTTGCCGTAAGTGTCCTTCAGAATTTCAAAGCGGTGGGAACCCACAAGAATCACCAACGGACCCATTTCGAGCGATACATCACCGAGCGGCGTCCAACAGGTAACGAGTTGCTGCGTACCACGTCCCATGTAGACAATGTCGTAGTGTGCACCGGTAAAACCGCCCGGACCAACCACACGCAGCCATTTATAATCGTAGGTGATAACGGGCGCATCGTAGAAGGCTTCACAAAAGTTCATAATCTCCGGTGATTCGACCAGATTCAGAAAAGCGGGATCATGGGTAACAGCCTTGTTACCGCCCATAAACATACCGCGCTTTCCTTCCGCCGGCACCCCCTCCAATAGTGGATGTGCATGATCAAGCTGCTCATTCTCGTCCAACTTTTCGAGAAGGAATCGACGAGTCGCTTTGACCTTCTCCGGGTCGTGCAAGCCACGAATCAGTAGATAACCATCCTCCTCCAACCGTGCGTGAAGCGCCTCCCGATCACCGAGTAAGTCATTCGCTTCACGCAACCACCCAAGATACTTCCCGCCCAATTCCATCTCTTTTTCGTTCATCGTGAGAATCATCTCAAGCCTCCGTTTTTCTCCCTTCCAAGATCTCGCTCCAAGGTTCAACAAAACAGCGATCTGCCCACGCCTGATATAGACCACTCAGTTCTGTAACCTGCTCCGGAAACTGTTCAGCAAGATCGTTGCACTCGGTGCGATCTACCTCAAGGTCGTAAAGCTCCCAATCCCCCGGATACTTACACACCAACTTCCACTTCCCTTTTCGCACCGCTGCGTTGCCCTCATGTTCCCAGATGAGCACCTCTTTATCATTATCTTCACCATCAAAGATAGGCGTGAGGCTAGTCCCCTCTAACGGATAGATCGCAATCCCGTTGTGTTCGTCGGGATAGGTTGCCCCAGAAATCTCAAGGCAGGTCGCCATGATATCGGGAAGCTGCCCCGGCTGATGACGTAGCGCTCCCGCCGCTTGAATCTGATCAGGCCAGTGGACGATGAGCGGCGTCCCAATTCCACCCTCATGTACCCAATGCTTGTATTCGCGGAAGGGAGTATTGGACAGGTTCGCCCACGGAACACCGTAGCTCTGATACGTGGTTTCAGGTCCCGGCATCATGCTCGGATCATTGCCCCGATACACCGGTTGCCCATCGTGCGTTGTTTCGGTCTCAATTAAGCCATCTTTCCCCACCCGATTCGCAGGTCCCTGAAGCTCCTCCGCACACCCACCGTTATCAGCTAAGAAAAGAATCAGTGTGTTATCCAATTGCCTCGTCTCCTCCAACGCTGTCACGATCCGACCGATCCCCTGATCCATACAATCAATCTGAGCAGCGTAGACCTCCATCCGCCGTTGATTCCATTCTTTATGCTCCGCTTCCTCCCACGGCGGCTGCGTCGGGTCTCGATCCGTCAACGACCAATCCTCATCGAGGATTCCCATCTCCCGCATCCGCAGCAACCGTTCCTCACGGAGCTGATCCCAGCCCGCAGCAAAACGCCCCTCGTATCGCTCAATATCTTCGTCATGGGCGTGGAGAGGCCAATGTGGCGAAGTATAGGCAACATAGGTGAAGAACGGTTGATCAGAAGTTTTCTCGGCATGATCTCGGATAAACGCAGACGCCTCATCGCTAATCGCGTCGGTTAGAAAAAATCCCTCGGGAATTTCGTCGTGCGGAATATGGTCGTTATCACAAGTCAGCGTGTTCGGCTTCCAATAGTTCGCCGCCCCCGTGATTATCCCAAAATAGCGATCAAAACCCCGCTGCAGGGGCCAACTGTGTTTCGGTCCCTCTGGATCGGTGTGCCGCGAGATATGCCACTTCCCGCTCATGTAGGTTCGATACCCCGCAGGCTTGAGGGCTTCAGCGATAGTAACACAGCGATCATTCAGATCGCCCCGATACCCCTCCAAACCGTCGTCCGACATCATATGCCCGACCCCCGTCTGATGTGGGTGAAGCCCCGTCAGCATCGAAGCCCGCGAAGGACAACAGCGGGCGGTGTTATAAAACTGCGTGAACCGCAATCCACCGCCAGCCAACCGATCCAAATTCGGGCTGTGGATCTCCCCGCCATAACAACCGAGGTCTGAATAACCCATATCATCATTCAAAATCAGAAGTATATTCGGCTTTCTGTTTTCACTCATACTTTTCCTCACTATGCTGCCTAAAAGTCTTGAAGCATATCATAAATTATATTTTTACCTGAACCATCGCCCATTAAAAATCCATCAATCTTCCCGTAGGAGCAGGGTCTCCCTGCCCGCTTCACGTCTCTGCGGCATGTTCACTCTGGTTTTCCCGTTTTCCCGTCTTCGCCCAATCCAATCCGTGCAATCCTTTAATCCGCCTAATCCGCGATTCAGACAAAATATTTCACACTAAGTCTACCAAAGATCCATGTGATGATCAAGCGAATTCTCAGAGGTTTCTAATCGGGATGCAAAGCCCTTGACGTGCATCCAATCCTGTGGTAAACTCGATCTCCGAATCTCATCACCATCACCAACTTATGGTGAAATCGAAAAATAAATAGACACTTTTGCCACCCGGTAGGGGCGGTTTTCACCCGCACCGAATAGGCGCAGTTAGAAACAGCGCCTACCAAACGGTGGAACGGTCGTTTCGTTTTCCTAACTCCCCCGGTTTGGAGTGTCTCATTAATTCTAAAATCCACTATAATTGAAAACTCATACGCCATAATCCACAAAAAAATCCGATGCTTCCACTCGACCTCCTCCGCTATCGAATTCAAGATGACGAAGTTACCCCCCGCTATGTAAACCCAAAAAACAGAAAATACCGTGCAATCGCAAGGGATCTGATCGAGATCTACACCGGACACCTCAATCAAACCAGAGGCACACTCGCATCGGCACTGGCGGATTATGAGGCGGCTGACACCAACTACCAAGTCAAGCGGGGACTTGCCAAGCTGCTCGAAGATCTATCGGAATTTACAATCCAATCCCCGATTGAGCCAGAGGTGCTTCGAGAAAAAATTTTCACCTACGCAAGTAAACGCCATCCAATTGTCACCAAAAGGGATAAACTCCACCGAAATACGCGTCCGAAGGCACTGGGAAAAATCGCAGACGACTTTAAGGTTTCGGAGGACGCAGTGATGGACGGCATGTATGCGGATCTGGACGAGAACCGCCTCCTGACAGGCTTTGAACCGCCGACCGCCGAGTGGTTGCTGGATCGGTATAACGTCGCACTCGCCCAAGCGATGCTCTACCGCGCCAGCGAAATGACAATCCGAATCTATCGCAACATTCCAACGAAATACAAGTTGGTGTTCCAATTCATCAAGTTTTTTAGGCTGATGCACGTCATCGATGGGAACCATACCGATGGCTACCAAATTGTCCTCGACGGTCCCGCATCAATGTTTCGCCTATCTCAGAAGTACGGTATCCAGATGGCACTGTTCCTACCCGCGCTGTTACACTGCGACCAATGGTGGCTGGACGCAACAATCGTCATGAACCAAAAGGATCATCTCCGATTTAACCTCACCGACGAAGCGGGGCTACAATCCCACTATCGTGACCCCGGCGAGTTTGACAGCGAACTAGAACGGCATTTCGCAACACAGTTCGATAAAATCGACACAGAGTGGACCCTTGAGCGCGAAACGGATATCATCAATCTCAAAGATACCGTCATGATTCCAGACTTCGCCTTCTTGCACCCCAATGGACGACGAGCGTTAATGGAAATCGTCGGCTTCTGGACGCCGGACTACCTTCAGAAAAAAATATGGAAACTCAAACGCGCTGCTATGCCCAATATGATCATCGCTGTGTCAGATCAACTCAACTGTTCGACCGAAGATTTCCGAGACATCCCCGGCGAAGTGCTCTTCTTCAAAACGCGGATAAAACCCAAAGAAGTCCTAGAGAAGGTCGAAGCCTGTGCGATTCCTGAGAATGATTAATAACACCCGTAGATTGAATACCCCCGCTCACACGATTCTCTCGCATTTACCCCACCCATAGCCCCATCTGCTTTGAATCTCGCGATAAATCTCAATAAAATTGGAATCGAAATGGAACTAATCTTTTCGGGGTGGGGTGATATGTATCGAATATCAGAAATCTAACGCCAAATAAAAGGCTCTCAGTTTCTGATGGAGGAAGTACTGCCTTGCCTCTTCTAACCCACCGAAGCACCTCTGTTTCTCACACATATTTCCAACTCCAGAGAGGATCGATTCGTGACAAAACGACCTTTTCGTTTCATCTTATTTTTTTTGATTTGTCTTTCAATGCCGTTGACAGCAACCGCGCAAGTTGTATCCATC
The DNA here is from genome assembly GCA_965208425.1 of Candidatus Poribacteria bacterium. Lineage (GTDB taxonomy): Bacteria > Poribacteria > WGA-4E > WGA-4E > PCPOR2b > PCPOR2b. The sequence goes on from OZ242335.1 coordinate 4,437,741, forward strand.
CCTGACTTAAATCTCCGCGCTGTCATTGAAAAAAAACTCGGTAAAGCACCGGATGCTACCATCACTGTGGCGGCCATGGCATGGATAACCGACCTTGACGGCACTAATAGGAACATCCACAATTTGACAGGGCTTGAATACGCAACCAATCTCATACGACTGTGGCTTCCAGAAAATAACATAACGGACCTCCGGCCCTTATCGGGATTAACCCAACTGGAAGAACTGGGGCTTTGGACCAACTTTATATCCGACATCTCACCGCTAGCAAGATTAGTCAACCTGAGAGGGCTGTACCTTCGGGATAATTATATATTCGATCTCTCGCCCCTAGCGGGATTAACCCAACTGAGATACCTGAATCTCGGGGAAAACCGTATATTCAACATACTGTTTCTGCGGGGATTAACCCAATTGGAAGAACTGGGGCTTTGGACCAACTCTATATCCGACATCTCACCGCTAGCAAGATTAACCAACCTCAGATTGCTGGATCTTGGCGAAAACGCCATAACCAGTATCTCCGCCTTAGCAGGATTAATCAACCTTTCAAAATTGTGGATTGACAACAACTCTATATCCGATCTCTGGTCCCTCGTCGCAAATACAGGACTGCGAAGTGGAGACTTTGTGGATGTGCGGGGAAATCCACTCAGCACCCTATCATTCAATACCCATATTCCCACTCTCCAAAGCAGAGGCGTTAACGTTGCGTTTGACCAAATCGTTATGTCACCTCAAACGGTCAACATACCCGATCCCAACCTCCGCAACGCCATCGCGCAGGTGCTCGGAAAAGCGCGAGGGGCAGCCATCACCGTAGCCGATATGCAGGCTTTGGACGCGCTTTACGCCGCTAATGAGAACATCCGCAATTTAACAGGGCTTGAAACCGCAACTAACCTAAGGAAACTGGGGCTTGAAGCTAACTCCATATCCGACCTATCACCCATATCCGGATTAACCAATCTGACATTCTTACATCTTCGGAACAACTCTATATCGAACATCTCACACCTTGCGAAATTAACCCAGCTTACATTCCTACATATTGGGCTGAACCGTATATCCAACATCTCACCTCTAGCGGGATTAATTCAACTGACAGGACTAGGGGCCGGAGATAATGAGATAACAGACATTTCACCCCTAACGAGATTACCGAACCTAGCAAGGATTGGGCTTCATAATAACGCCATATCCAACATCTCACACCTGGCCGGATTAACTCAACTGAAGGAACTATATCTTCACAACAACACCATATCCGACATCACACCGCTATCAGGATTAACTCAACTGACAGTACTATATCTTCAGGAAAACTCAATATCTGATCTCTCACCCCTTGTCATAAATACAGGACTGGGGAATGGGGACTACGTGGATGTGAGGGAAAATCCACTCAGTGCCCTATCATTCCATACCCATATTCCCACTCTCCAAAGCAGAGGAATTGTCATTGAGTTTGACGAAATCGCACCACCACCGCAAACGGTGAACATACCCGACCCCAACCTCCGCAACGCTATCACGCAAGTTCTCCGCAAAGCACCAGATGCCACCATCACTGTGGCGGATATGGAGACTTTGACCGCACTTATAGCCACCAATAGGAACATCACCGATTTAACAGGGATTGAAGCTGCAACTAAACTAACATTGCTAGATCTTCGGGACAACTCCATATCCAACCTCTCACCGCTAGCGGGATTAACCAATCTAACAGCATTATGGCTTGCAAGAAATAACATAACGGATATTTCACCTCTAGCAAGATTAACTAATCTGGTACTACTATATCTCGAGCACAACTCTATAACCGATCTCTCACCCCTTGTCACAAATACAGGATTGGGGAATGGAGACTACGTGGATGTGAGGGAAAATCCCCTCAACGCCCTATCCACCAACACTCACATTCCTGCCCTCCAAAGTAGAGGGGTTAACGTTGAGTTTGACGACATCGTCGTGCGGTCAGTGGATGTCAACGGCGATGGTGTCGTAAATATCTTTGATTTGGTCTCGGCTGTGTCCCGGTTTGGAAAGCAGGGGCAAAATATAGCGGCAGATGTTAACGGAGATGGCACTGTTAATATTTTCGATCTGGTGGTGATTGCAGGCATGTTTGATGGTGCGGCAGCCGCGCCTTCAGGACAGCCACAAGTGAGACTCACGGCAACAGAGGTACGCGGTTGGCTGACCGGCGCGAGGTCCCTTGAAATTAAGGATCCCATCATGAAACGAGGGATTATGGTACTTGAACAACTATTGCTATCCCTAACACCAACAGAGACGCAGTTGCTGCCAAATTATCCGAATCCGTTCAATCCAGAGACATGGATACCGTATCGGTTGGCGGAGGACGCTTTTGTCACGTTGACCATCTATGACGAAGCGGGTCGGGTTGTTCGTACACTTGAGGTGGGGCATCAGGCTGCTGCCATCTACGAGAATCAATCACAGGCAATCTACTGGGATGGCAGAAATCAAATCGGTGAAACGGTCACAAGCGGTGTGTATTTCTATCACCTCTCCGCAGGCGATTATTCTGCCACACGAAAAATGTTGATTCTCAAATAGTCCACCGCGTGTTATAATAACCTAAGTTGTTGTTCTGGTGTTTGTCTAAATCGTGAAACGAAGCGTAATACGTAATGCGGGGATCGCAGATTAGGCAATCTGCGCCACGATTGGCAACATTTACACGAATACTGGGATTCTATAATATAACCCAAGTGGTTAGAAGCAGAAAGAAACCGAGTTTTGAAGAAAAAACTCGGTTTCTCCGATTTAACCTAAGTTCGTCGCTGTATGGAAAGAAAGGAAAAACAGAATGAGTTCACCCATCCCCAAACAGACCGAAACAATCACGCTCGACGGAGAGGAAGTCACCTTCACCGAGGGGGAAACCATCTACGAAATCGCAGAGCGGTATCGGAAGCAGATCCCGACCCTCTGCTACGACCCCCGCCTCGAAGCCTTCGGTGGCTGTCGCCTCTGCGTCGTCGAACTGGAAGGTGCCCGAAACCCAGTCGCGTCCTGCACAACGAAGGCAACGCCCGGTATGGTCGTCCGGACAGCGACCGATGAGATTGAAAAATACCGAAAGACCCTGTTGGAGATGGTGACATCCGAGAACCGTGAACTCGATGTCGATTCCTTGCGCGGCTATGCGTCGCAGGAACTGACAACCCTCGTCAATCGTTACGAGGCGCGTACCGGACGATTCATCGGCGCACAGTCAGGGACGAGCAATACGGACGACAAGAATCCCTTTATCCTGCGCGACTATGATCTCTGTATCTCCTGCTATCGGTGCGTCCGTGTCTGTGCCGAGCAGGAGGGCGATTACGCAATCAGCGTCATGAATCGCGGTTTCCACACACAGATCACCACCGAGTTCAACGGCGAGTTGAGAGATTCAGCGTGCACCTTCTGTGGTCAGTGTGTGCAGACCTGTCCGACCGGTGCCCTCGCCGACAAGAAGGCGATGCGTGCTGTTGATCGACCGGGCGAAATCGAGAAAACCCGTACAATCTGCCCTTACTGCGGCGTTGGCTGCTCAATCGATCTCCTGACCAAAGAGGATAGGATCGTTGGCATCCACCCAGCGATGGACGGTCCCGCAAACGAGGGCGCACTCTGCGTCAAGGGTCAGTTCGCCTTCGACTTTGTGCATCACCCCGACCGGCTGACAACGCCACTCGTTCGCGGCGAGGACGGCGAACTCCACGAAGCAAGTTGGGCTGAGGCACTCGATCGCGCAGCCGAGGGGTTCCGACAGGTGAACGAGAAATACGGCAGGCACAGCATCTACGGCGTCGCCTCCGGTCGCGCACCGAGCGAAGCAGCGTATCTCATGCAGAAATTCATCCGCGTCGGCTTCGGCACAAACTACATCGACAACTGTAGCCGTGCCTGACACGCCCCAACGGTTGCCGGTCTGGCAGCCACAATCGGACGCGGTGCGATGTCCAACCCACTGGTTGATATGGAGAAACCGGATGTAATCTTCTGTATCGGAACAAATATGACCGAGTGCCACCCTGTCGCAGCAACACGCCTCAAAAAGGCAATCGCAGGGGGAGCGAAGTTAATTGTCGCCGATCCACGGCGCATCGGGCTTGCAGAAATGTCGGATCTCTACCTACCTCTCCGGGTTGGTTCGGATGTCGCACTCCTACTCGGAATGGCACACGTCATCGCGCGTGAAGGACTTATCGATCGAGATTTCATTGAGAATCGGACGACAGAGAGCGACGCCTTCCTTGAACACCTCGTCGAATTTACGCCGACATGGGCGGAAGAAATTTCAGGAGTCCCTGCAAAGGATATCGAGACCGCCGCAAAGTGGTACGGCGAATCGGGAAAAGCCGCAATTTACTACACACTCGGCATCACCGAGCATATCTGCGGTGTCGATAATGTGCAGAGCCTCTGCAACCTCGCCCTCATGACCGGCAACATTGGTCGTGAAGGCACCGGCATCAACCCGATGCGCGGTCAGAACAACATTCAGGGCGCAGGGGATAGCGGCGCACTCCCGAACAACTATCCCGGCTTCCAACCCGTCATAGATCCAGCGAACCAAGCCAAGTTCAAGCGGCTCTACAGCAGAGAGATAGACATAGATAAGGGAATTACCAAAGTCACCGCACTCGACCTCTGTGGGGACGAAATCCGAGCGATGCTGATCGATGGCGAGAATACGCTACTCTCTGATCCAGATCGGGTGCATTGCGAACACGCCTTGAGGAGTCTTGACCACCTCGTCGTTATTGATATCTTCCTAACCGACACCGCCGAACTTGCTGATGTTGTCCTGCCTGCAACTGCCTTCGGTGAAACAGACGGCGTTTGCTCGAACACAGAGCGTCGCGTCCAGCGTCTCCGTGCAGCCGTGCCACCGCCGGGACAAGCACAGCCCGACTGGTGGATTATCTGCGAACTTGCCAAACGGCTCGGCTTGAGAGGATTCGACTTTGGCGAACCGAAAGCGGTTTTCAATGAATTGTGCAGTGTCTCACCGATCTACGCAGGACTCGATTGGGAACGCATCGAAAATAGCGAATATCAGTGGCCCGTGCCGGACAAGGATCACCCCGGCACCCCCCGACTGCACGAAGAGGAGTTTGTGAACGGGCGCGGTATCTTCTCAATCGTGCGTTACCGCGATCCGGCAGAGACCATCAGCGACGATTTTCCCGTCTGGCTGACGACCGGACGCAGGCTCCAATCTTATCACACACGCACACAAACCGGTCGGGCACAAGGCATCGACTACCTGCTCTCCGAAGAAGCCCTTGAGGTGAATCCCGCCGATGTTGAAGGTTGGGGGCTCAGAGATGGAGATTGGTGCGAATTGTCGAGTGTCCGCGGCAGTGTGAAAGTCAAGGTGAAATCCACCAACCGATCCCCGCGTGGGACGGTCTTTGCGAGTTTCAGCTTCAGCGATGTACCTGTGAATATCCTAACAGGTTCCGGCTACGACCCCATCACAGAGACCGCAGAACTCAAGGTGTGTCCTGTCCGCGTTGAACCAACCGATGCCCCGAGGCTCGGAACATAGCATCGTAGGTTGGGTTGAGCAGGTACTGCGAAACCCAACACAAATGAACCAATAAACTAACATCCACGAATCTACACTAATCTTCACGAATGATTTGAAAAGCGTGCATAATTCGAGGCTATCATCACTGGATTCGGACATCGTAGGGTCGAGGTTTCCTCGCCTGATGGGTTGGGAAACCCAACCGCTACGATTTTGCTTCGCATTTTGCACTTTCTTTTTATATGAGCCTCCGTTTTTATCTGCGAAAATCAGCGAAATCTGCGTCCCCTATCTAAAGCAAATGACACGAACAAAATTATACTGCTTATTGACATTTTTCCTGGTGGCAACAGTCCCTTGGCTCTTCACAAAATCCCACTCGGTGCAGATTTTCGGGTTTCCGCCTTGGGCATTCTATAGCTTTTGCACGACAATCCTATACGCCGTTATAGTTGCGGTCTGTCTCCGTCGCTATTGGTCCGTCTCCGCAAAAGATGACGATGAGGAGGAATCATGAAAATTCCAAACGCCTATTTGGGTAGCACAAAACTCTGGAAACGCACAATATGAACACAACAGCGCTGCTTGGTCCCGGTGGTGTCGTCTTTATGGGGATCTATTTGACCTCCCTCATCCTAGTCGGGCTTGCCGGACGATTCGCACGCCGAGAGGATTCGATGGCTGACTTTTACCTCGGCAACCGGGGGCTTGGTCTCTTTGTGCTGTTCCTCACCCTCTACGCGACGCAATACAGCGGGCTTACGCTAATCGGATTTGTCGGCAACGTATATCGAACTGGATATTTTTTTCTGGTCAGCGTAACCTTTTCCATGTCAATACTTGGGGCGTATCTGGTATACGCTCCCAAGTTCCATCGACTCTCCCGCCAACACGGATATATCACTGTCGGTGATTATATCCAGCAGCGCTTTGGATCTACTACGCTAACAGCACTTTCAACCGTTATTTTTATTATCGCACTCGGGAATTATATCCTAAGCAACCTGAAAGCTATCGGTTACATCGTTGAGGCATCGACAGGCGGCTACGTGACATTTGTACAAGGTGTGATTGTTTTGTCGATAATCATGCTGATCTACGAGACGCTCGGTGGATTGCGGAGCGTCGCATGGACAGATGCCATCCAAGGGGTCCTACTATTGGCGGGGTGTATCTTTATCTTTGGCGTGATCAGCTACTCATACGGTGGATTATCCGCTACCGCCGAGAAACTGATGGCAACGCAACCCACTTTTTGGCAGCCCCCGACATGGCAACTAAAGCTCACTTGGTTGAGCACATTGACGATTGTCTTTTTCGGGCCATCGATCTACCCACACGCCACCCAGCGCATCTATGCAGCAAAAGACGAACAGACCTTGCGGCGTTCGTTCCAGATTATGGTCTTCATGCCAATTTTCACCACCTTCTTTATGTTCGTCGTCGGTCTGGTCGGCGCAGCGCAGTTCCCCGGACTCGATCGGCTCGGCAGCGAGCAGATTGCCTTATTCTTACTGAACGACATGGCGGAGCGCCTCCCCGGCGTCCGAATTCTACTTATCCTCTTTCTTTCCGCCGCTGTCGCTGCAATTATGTCCACCGTTGACTCCGCGCTACTTTCGGTCTCTTCCATTTTTACGCAGGACCTGTATAAACGCATGCGTCCCGATGTATCTCAGCATCACCTCACCGTAACAGGGAAGGTTTTCTCATGGGGACTTATGGCGGTGCTGGTCTTTCTGGCGATTCAACTCCCGCAAACACTATGGCGACTGACGGAGATTAAGCTGGAGCTGCTATGCCAAGTCGCCCCTGCTATCTTCCTCGGTGTCCACCTGAAATCCCTTCGTGCTGATGCCGTTCTGTCCGGACTGCTCGTCGGAACCTTCGTCGCTTTAGGGATTATGTTTTCCAATCTTGTCGGCATGGGAATCGCAACGAAACCGATGGGCATCCACGCCGGTGTCTGGGGGTTAGCCGCAAATTTCCTGACAATCGGACTCGTTTCAAAAGTAGTAGGCATACGCCGTATGCCGTAACCTCAGCAAACTAACATACCAAGAGACACTCTTTATGTTTAAGCGTCATTTCAACCCCCATTTGATTAGAAATTGTAAGCGACAGCAATATCGAATCGCCCTCATCAGTCTTCTGATATTTCTTATCGGTTCTCAAAATGCACGCTCCCAACAACAGATAGCCCTTGACACCCACGCTATCTTTCAACAAAACTGTAATATCTGCCACGGTCCTGATGGTGCTTATAAAGAATCCCTCTTAATGGAACACAACGTGCTTATCGAAACAGGTTCGGTTGTACCGGGCAACCCTGATGTCTCTGAACTGTACAAACGACTCATCACCCCTGAAACAGCCAAACGGATGCCACTTGGACAACCCCAACTGCCTGCTCAGTCGATTAACACGATTCGGAACTGGATATTGGCTGGCGCTCCCGATTGGGCAACGGTGGCTACAACTGATGGCGATTTCATCTCTCCTAGTGAAGTACTTAGTACCATTGAGACTCACCTGATGTCCCTTGCACCCTTTGACCGTGCATTTGCCCGCTACTTCACAATGACACATCTCTATAACGCAGGGGAGTCTGTGGGGATTCTGCAAGAATATCGTAAAGCACTCTACAAACTGGTCAACAGCCTCTCCTGGGGAGTAACAGTTACCAACCCACACCCCATCGACCCACAAGGGACCATCTTCTATATCGACCTGCGACACTATGAGTGGGATCGGAATGATGGATGGACGAAGATAGAAGCAGAATATCCCTATCACATCGCGTTTGATGCTCCTGCACAGTCTGCACTAAAGGAACAGTTGGCGCGATTGCAGACGGAGATGAGAGCTGATATACCGGCTATTCATGTCGATTGGTTTGTCGCCCAAGCATCTTTACCCCCACTATACCATGACTTACTCTCTCTCCCATTGACAGATAGGGAGTTAGAAACCCGACTGGAAGTTGATGTCCTCCAAAATCTGCTCAGTGCGCCGGGGGTGCGTGTCTGGCGGGCGGGGACTAACAATTCAGGGGTGTCTAATAACAACAGGGTCATAGAACGACACACCTCTCGATATGGCGCGTATTGGAAGAGTTACGACTTTGCTGGCAGTGTTGGGACACAGAACATCTTCACCCACCCGCTATCATTCACCCATGATGGTGGAGAGGTTATCTTCAATCTTCCCAACGGGTTACAAGCCTACTACGTTACCAATGCGTCTGGATTCCGTCTGGACGACGCCCCGATAAACATTGTATCCAATCCCGCTGCGAGTGACCCTACAGTGCGTAACGGACTCTCCTGTTTCGGTTGTCATACGGAGGGCATGAAGACCTTTGAGGACGAAGTCCGTGCTGTGATAGAGAGTAATGCCACCCCCGTTTATGACAAAGCACAAGCATTGAGACTATACGTTGAACAGTCAGAGATGGACGCGCTTTTACAGGAGGATACAGATAGGTATAGGGGTGCCCTTGAGGCGACGGGAGGTGTTTTTGGTGGTATTGAACCAATCTCCCGTTTCCATGAGGTGTTTCAGGGGACTGTGGACGCATCGTATGCCGCTGCTGTGGTTGGTTTAGAGACGGAAACGTTCCTTGAGAAGATACGTGAAAATATAGGATTACAGAACATCGGTCTGTTGGTGTTAGACAGTCCAAATGGGAGTATGAAAAGAGATGCATGGACATCAAGTTTCCGGGATATACTTTTTGCATTGGATTTCCCAGAGTTAGTTGACAAGACCCCTGTGGTGCCGGACCCGGATAGGTTACCGGGTGCATTGGTTCATATCCCTGACACAAACCTCCGTGCCGCGATTGCAGAGACACTTGGCAAAAGTCCCAATGCTCCAATTACCGCTGAAGAGATGGAAAGGTTGAGAGAACTCTATGTGCCGGACAGAGGCATCCGTGATTTGACAGGTCTTCAATTTGCAACAAACCTAGACTGGTTATATCTTAGGAACAATCAGATTTCCGACATCTCACCGCTAGCAAGTTTAATCAATCTACAACAGCTTGGGCTTGAGCATACCCCTGTATTCGATCTATCTCCCTTGAGGGGCTTAAAAAATCTCACTCACTTGTGGTTTAATCGTACTCAGGTATCTGACTTGTCGCCGATTGCAGGATTAATTAACATGGAACTTTTAGCTATTGAGGGGACTAACGTATCCGACCTGTCGCCGATTGCAGGATTGATCAATCTAAAACGCATTACTGTTAGTTCGGGCAGCTCTATATCTGATTTATCACCTTTAGCGGGCTTAACAGAACTGGAGGAGATAGGCATTCATAGCAGACAGGTTTCAGACCTCACGCCTCTAGCGGGCTTAACAAAATTGGAGGAGATAGGTATTCATGGCGGACAAGTCTCGGACCTCACGCCTCTGGCAGGCTTAACAAATCTAAAAACATTATTTTTTTCACGCAACGACATATCGGATATATCGCCCCTTGCGGGGTTAGCCGAGTTAGTCCGTATGGATCTTAAGGGAAACAATATATCGGATGTATCCCCGCTTGCAGGGTTAACTAACTTGAGATGGTTAGTACTCCACCACAACCAAATCTCTGACATTTCGCCTTTGGATGGGATACGAAAAAATTTAAATACGCTTGTTTGGCACGACAATCCGGGTTTTCCAGAAGTGGGACCGTCAATCAAGGGACCATGGCTATGGATAGTGTTACCGAATACAAGACTGAGTAGCAGTAAGGATTTACTGTCAGAAGCGAGTGGAGAGGCGGTGACAGAGATGGAAGTGGCTACCCATGGGGTAACGGAGGGACAGCCCCTCGGTAATGATGTGTGGACCTACCGCAAACTCCCGCCCACGGGGGGGATTGAAGATATGCTGGGACGCTTTACTCATGACGGGGTCATCTACGGCACAGTGTCCCTTTACTCACCACAGCAACAGGTGAAAACACTATACGTTGGCAGCAATGAGGAGTTTAAGGTCTGGCTCAATGGAGCTTTGATTTACGAGTCCCTCCGTTACCACTCAAGTAGTGGTTACACAGATTTTCTCCCGGTTACACTGAAGCAGGGGAGAAATGTTCTGTTAGTTGCACTTCGCACGAAGAGTAATGGCTTTTTTGGGTTCGAACCCGGGACGGAATATACAGTGGCAAACCCCGGTGTCGGCTACACCTTCTCCCAAACCCCAATTCATACAGGCGATACCTTTACCCTCGACATCCTCGCAGAAAATATCACCGACTTGGCGGGCTGGCAGTTTGACATTGCTTTCGACCCTGCTGCACTTGAAGCCATCAACGTGAGTGAAGGGGATTTCCTGAAGACAGGCGGTGGAACCACCTTCTTTCAGAGTGGGAGCATTGATAACGCATTGGGAAAAATCACGGGACTCAGTGCGGCGCGGTTGTCTACCCAAGGTGTGAACGGCACTGGTCCCCTGCTTCATGTAAGGTTCAGAGCAAAATCTGCCGGTGAAACAGAGTTGGCGTTGCATAAATTCCAGTTTGGCTCTGTCACCGGTGATAGTATTCCCGCAGGACCGCATCAAGTTCGCATCGTTGTGGAGGAACAACTGACAACTGGGGACGTGAATCGAGATGGAGTTGTCAGTATTCTGGATCTAATTCTCGTCGCACAGCAGTTGGGGAAAAGGGTGTCCGCTGGCTCGCCGGTAGATGTCAACCGCGATGGTATTGTCAGTATCCTTGATCTCATCCGCGTGGCACAGGGAATTGCTGAGTCACCCGCTGCGCCCCCGGTTGGGACAGAAAATGTAGATGCTGCGACGATAGAAGCGTGGATTGCACAGGCTCGGTTGGAGGATGACGGCTCGCTTGCTTTCAAACAGGGCATAGAAAATCTCGAGAATCTGCTATCTTCGCTGATTCCTGAAGAAGCTGCGTTGCTTCGTAACTATCCCAATCCGTTCAACCCGGAGACGTGGATACCGTATCAGTTGGCAGAGTCGGCAGACGTGACACTAGCAATTTATGATATGAACGGTCAATTGGTTCGACGTTTGGCGGTAGGACATCAAGCGGCAGGTATGTATCAGAGTCGCAACCGGGCAGTGTATTGGGACGGCCGCAATCAGCTTGGCGAACCTGTCGCCAGCGGTCTCTATTTCTACACACTGACAGCGGACGATTTCACGACAACGCGGCGGATGCTGATACTCAAATAAAGTAGTAGGCATACACCGTCCGCCGTAACCTCTTAAAACATTTATCCACGAATCCACGCAAATCTCGCTAAATAATCCGTGAAGATTCGCGGCGACTTTACTTTGGGAGAAAACAGACACAATGGAACCTATCAAACTGGGGTATGTAGGCTGCGGATTCATGGCGCAGAAGGTACATATCCCGAACTTCACCAGCCTTCCCAATTGCGAGCTCATCGGGTTGGCAGAAATACGCCCGGAACTCGGTCAAGCAGTGCAGCAGCGATGGGGAATTCCCCGTCTCTACACCGACCACACTGAACTGGCAGCCGACCCCGAAATCGAAGCTGTCGCTGTCTCCGCCGACTTTGCCTTGCAGGGCGAGATTGCGAAAGACCTTCTTAATGCAGGAAAGCAGGTCTTCATGGAGAAGCCGATGGCGGTCTCGGTCCCGCAGGCGGAGTCAATCGTCGCTGCGGGAAAAGCCGCCGGCAAAAAACTGATGGTCGGCTACATGAAACGGTACGACGCCGGCAACGAACTGGTCAGGTCTAAAGTGGATCAGTTTCGAGAAACGGGCGAATTGGGAGGGATGACCTACGTGCGGAATCACGGTTTCTGCGGGGAATGGATCTGCAACCTCGATACACCGATGGTGACGAGCGATGTACCGAAACCGGACGCACCCGCACAAGCGCCCGAATGGCTGCCGTCCGAATGGGTGCACCCCTACTTGAGCTACTTGCAGCAATACACCCACAACATCAACCTGCTGCGCTGGTTTTTGGATGCCGGCGATCAGGCGCAGGTAAAAGTCGTTGATCTCGACGATAACGGTTACAGCGGGGTTGTCATCTTCGACATGGCGGGTGTGCGCGTTATCCTCGAAACGGGCAGAGTTTCACACTATCGGTGGGACGAGCATACACAGATCTATTTTGAAGATGGCTGGGTGCATACGTGGGCACCGCCGCTCTTGTTGAAAAACACCCCCGCCGAAGTGGAGATCTATCGGGCTGGTGAGACACAGGAGATTTCACGTCCAATCCCAAAACCAAACTGGACGTGGGCGTATCGACGCGAGTTGGAACATTTCATCGAAAATGTTCGCAACGATACACCGTTCAGATCGTCCGGCGAGGACACCTTGACCGATGTAAGGTTGTTTGAAGATATTTATCGGATGCTTCTAGATCAACGTCAAAAGTAAACGGAAAGTAGGAGCGATTTCCAAATCGCGACTCCGAATCACGACCTATTGCTAACAGCGGGTCGGGAATCGGAATACCCTCCTACGAATTTTGCACATTTGACTGCGTAAATCCTAAGTCAAGGAGAAAGGAGAGAACCATGTCAGATTTTGTAACGGTTGCAAAAACGTCGGATATTCGGCAGGGACGGGGGAAAGCATTCACCGTCAACGGGAAACGGATTGCGGTTTTCAATGCCGACGACGAGAATTTCTACGCCCTAGACAACGCCTGTGCTCATGCGCTAGGTCCCCTCGGCAGAGGGCGTGTCAGGAATGGGGCGGTAATCTGCCCCGTTCACAGCTACGCATACGATATTACAAACGGACGCTGCCATACGGATGAGCGACTCCGCGTTAGATCTTACGAAGTCATCGTTGAGGATGAAGAGATCAAGGTCAAGTGTTGAGACTATCCTCGTCTGAGGGTTCTGCGGAAGAGGTTTCTGACTGGTCCGCGATCCGACGCTTGAGCCGCGTAATATAACGCAGTGTCGTCGAGAAGATCATGTCCAACGTATTGATATCCCGCTCTTCCAATCGTGTCCGCGAAAACACACGCCGCAACGACTTCAGAAAGGTCTCCCAATCGTGATTGTAAGGCGTAACACCGATCCGTTGTAGAAGGTTCGTAATGCGTCCGTAAAACGCCTCGATCTCGTTGACATCGGCATACTCTAATTCCGCTGGTGGAATATTGCCTGCGCTGGCAAGAAAAACTTCATAGGCAAAAACCTGCACCGCCTGCGCCAGATTTAGGGACGGATTTTTTGCAGCCATCGGAACGCTCGCTATCAACTGGCAGCGACTGATTTGGGAGGTGGATAGCCCAAAATCCTCGCGCCCAAATAGCAGCCCGACCTGCTGATGCTGTGAAATAGAGGCAATCTCCTGTGCTGCCTCTCTTGCCGAGACAGAAGGCGGCAGTCTGGGGTCCCGTCGCCGATGGGTCGTGCCAACGAGAAACTGAACCCCTTCGACGGCATCATCCAGCGTCTCTACGACGCAACAGTTCTCAATCACGTCCGTTGCGCCATGCGCCATATACCACGTCGGTTTCGCCTCAAGAAATGGGATAGGGTTGACAAGGTACAGTTGCGACAGTCCCATCCCCTTCAACGCTCGCGCCGCAGAACCGATGTTGCCCGGTTCCCGTGGCTCGAACAGGATAACCCGGATGTTATTTAGACTCGGTGGCACATCAACCCGTATTGCCCGTTGACGTCCAATAGGTTCAGGGCTAGGAGTCGTTTCGTCTATGTCGTCTTGATTTTTTGTCATCGTTGACCTTTTCATTAAGCCCAGAGTTCACCGGTTCACCAGTTCATTAAAGAACCAATGTTCCAATGTCTCTTACATATTACGCATTATTCTTTACGCATCACGTTTCACGTTTTACGTTTCATTCATCGGATTGGATACCGTAATAATTCGCGTAAAACTGTTCGCTCTCTCGACGCAGCCATTCCTGATCGGCGGCTTTCGCACCGAACCGTTGATGCGAAAACATAGCTAGATCCTCGCCCGGATCTCCGTCGATTATCCAATTTGCCAGCCATCGACCGACTGCCGGGGAACCAGCAATTCCTAACGCAGCGCAACCGGTGGCTAAGTAGAGTCGATCAACCCCCGGCACCGGACCAATCAGATAAGCGCCATCGGGAGCAAATGTAGTCATACCACGTCGATACTCCGCGATTTCAAGGTCTTTCAAAATCGGGAAGGTTGGGGCAAGCCGTTTTTGTGCCTCTGCCATGACCTCTACAGGCGGTTCAATATCTCCTGTCCTGAAGTCAGCGGGCATCGCATCTAAATCAATGCTTACCGGCGTCGGTTCAAAGAACCCGTAGAGGTATCCCCCTTGATCAGGTCTGAGATAGCAGCTGACATCGGTCACGCGCACCGCTGGGTGATGGTCGGGGATTCCCGCAGTCGGCACCGTGCGAGCGCGTTGATGCCGAATCGGTTGCACCGGCGAGGTTACACCAGTCGCCTTAGCGAGTGAAGCACCCCACGGACCCGCGGTGATTACGAGGTGATTCGATTCAATAAGACCATTTTTCGTCTCAACTCCGAGGACCTCCCCACCTCGCCGCCAAAAACCGATCACAGGCGTGTTCAGTTGGATCTGAACCCCCAAATCTTTCGCTGCAGCGGCATAAGCGTGAGCGCACTGCTGGGGATCAACGTATCCATCGTTCGGGACGAAATAGCCGCCCTCAACCTTGGTGGAATCCAACGCGGGAGCAAGGCGAGCCATCTCTGCGTGCGAAACAAAGTCCGCTTCGATTCCGTTGGCGTGAGACCGTTCAATTTGACGGGCGTAGGCGTCCATCCGTTCCGGCGTGAGCGCCACCATCAGACTCCCTGTTTGACGCAAACCGGGATCATGTCCGGTCTCCTTAGGAAACTGTGAAAATAGTTCAAGCGCGTATCGAATCGCCTGCAACATTGTAACCGAGGAGCGAATCTGTCCGACGAGCCCCGCAGCTTGAGGTGTTGTCTCCTCAGCGATTGCATCGTTACGCTCCAAAACGAGAATATCCTTTTGTCCAGACTTTGCTAAATGGTAGGCGGTACTCAGTCCCCATATCCCGCCACCGACGATTAAAATTTCCGTTTGTTGTGCCATTTTCTTTCCTCAAAATATGTCAGGAGATTTCTATGGAACTTTTCGACGTCATCACCCAACGCCGTACCCATCGCGGAGAATTCCGAACGGACGCAATTTCCCAAGAACACCTTGACCAACTCATTCAAGCAGCGCAGTGGGCACCCTCTCCATTCAATACACAGCCTTGGGAGTTTCTCATCATCCGCGAAGATGCAGGAAAAAATGCACTCGCTGAACTTACCGCGCAGAGCGTCATCGACCAATTCAAAGACAGTACGTTTCTAGACGACAACAGCCGGTGGATGCGTCTGACGGAGGAGGAATGGCAAGAACGAGGTGATGGTGTACTGCTGACCGATCACGTTGATCTCCCGCCTCTGTTCCAGAAAGATCCAACCAAACTCAAGCCACTACTGAAACATGCAAAACACCTCAGCATCCTAGGGCATCTCGGAGTAGGTAAGCTGCCCGCCAAAGAGATCTCCGAGCTTGTTCGCACATCGCCGCTACTCATCCTTGTTCTGATGGACAACACCAGATATCCGCCCGGCGAAGGCGGGGATCGGTGGATGTGGTTGGGTATGGGAGCCGCCGTTCAAAATCTGCTCCTAACCGCAACATCGCTAGGCATCGGCACCCAGTTTGTCAGCGCACCACTGGAGCGTCAAGCAGAGCGAGAACGGATGCAGGAACGCTTCAATATCCCTGACTCCCACGAAATCATCACCCTACTACGCCTCGGCTATGTGGACTCGACACAGGGTAAATCCGTACGCTTGTCCTCCTCAACAGTTATACGCTACGAAAAATACTAACCCAAACTTGAGGTAATTTCAAACTTCTGTAGGGGCAACCCTTGTGGTTGCCCTGCGGTCTGTGGGTTATCAGTGCTTCGGGCAGGTACAAGACCTGCCCCTACTGCCGGTCAATTTTCCAAAATCAACATACTGCGTCGAGATCTGAATTCCGACCTACAAGTTCTGCTTACCCCAAATGGAGAATAATACCACCGTTTTTTATTTACCTGTCGGCCTGCTGGGGCTTTGGGAAATGGTGATTTACCCCTACTATACACATTGCGCTCCTCTGGAGCGCAGGGATTGAGCCTATCACCTTTCTATAGACATATCGCTCCTCTGGAGCGAAGACTTCTGATTCCGAACTCTGTAGGTTGATTTTCCAAAATCGACAACACCTAGAACATAGCGCGATAGTCTAGGCTAATTGAGCCAAGATTGTAGCGTGACACGCCAGATATTGTGTCGAGATGTGAATCTCGGTCTACTATGAACCAAGCTCATATTAAGAAAGCGTGCAACAGCAACCGAGTTTTTGTAGGGGTTGGGTCACCCAACCCTTACTGCCCCGATAAATCGGGATGTTCCACGGGCGGAGGGACCCCGCCCCTACGATTTCGCTTTGCATTTTGCGCTTTCTTTTTACATGAGCCATGAACCAATGAACTAATGCACTACAACCGTCGAGCAATCGCGCCCAACAATTGATCCAACTCTCGGATCCGCATCAACTTGGCACAGCTCACCAAAACAGCCACTCCCAATCCGATTGGGACAAACACACCAACGAGCCGGGCGACAATGCTCTCCACACCAAGCCAACCTTCAATCTGTGTATACGCCCACCAGCAAACACCCCCCATAACTACCGAAGCAAGCGCAAGTTTAATCAGCAGCAGCCAGACGCCACTTAACCCCAAGCCGCCAGCCTTCCCCCGCAATAGAAACAGCAGCACAAGAAAATTCAACGTAATCGTGCAGGAGGTAGACAGCGCAAGTGATCTGTGGTCGAAACCGAGTTGGTAGATAAAGAGGTAGTTCAGCAGAATATTGAGCCCGACGGTGCACAAGCTAACTACAGCCGGTGTGCGCGTATCGTTGAAGGTATAAAACCCATCCGTCGCAATTTTCACCGCCGAAAAGCCACACAGACCGAAAGCGTAGTAGAATAGCGCGACCGCCGTCTGTTGTGTATCTAAGGGATTCGCCTGTCCGCCCTCAAAAATCAGACGACAGATCGGTTCGGCAAGTACCATCAACCCAATCGACGCAGGCACCGTCAGCAGAAACATGAGACGGAGCGCATACGAGAAAGCACGACGATACGCGTTCATCTCCCCCTTTGCCACCAATTTCGCCAGATTCGGCAAGGCAACCGTCGAGATCGCAACGCCAAAGACGCCAATCGGTAGGTGCATCAGCCGAAACGCACGGTTAATCCACGTCAGCCAACCCACACCCTCCGACGCAAAGATCGAGTTGACCAGTACATTTATCTGTAACGCAGCAACCCCAAGTATCGCGGGTCCGATAAGCCGCATCACCTGTCGTACCCGTTCATCACGAAAACTGAGAAGCGGTTGATACCGGAACCCAACGCGCCGCATTGAAGGCACCTGAATCAGGAACTGTAACGCGCCTCCAACGAGTACGCCAATCGCCATCCCCGTCGTCCGGTGCAGGTCAAAACTCGGTGCGACATAGTAACCCCACACCCCAACGATCAGCGATCCAACGTTGAAAAAAGAGGACGCAGAGGCGGGCAACCCAAACTTTCCCTTGCTGTTGAGAAGCCCCATCGTCACCGCAGCCAGCGAAACTAAGATCAGGTACGGAAACATGATTTGCGTCAGATAGACGGTCAGATCGCGTTTGGAATCGAAGCCAAAGTGTTCCGACGGATCGAGCGGTACCTCCTGAAAACCCTTGCCGGTGAATATAAGGTCAACGATAGCAGGGGCAGCGAAAATCCCAACGACCGTTATCAGCGTGAGCAGCAGAAAAGTTGCGTTGAAAACCCGGCTCGCCAGACGCCAAGCAGCCTCTTCACCGTCCTCCAAATCGGTCGCCGTAAACGTCGTCACAAATGCCTTGCTCAACGCGCCTTCGCCAAACAGATCCCGCATCAAGTTCGGAATCCGAAACGCCGCATAGAACGCATCGCCGCCGACACCGGCGGCAAAGTAGTAGGCAATTACCTTCTCACGGACCAATCCAAGCAGACGCGACGCCATCACGGCGATACTAACGATCCCCGCAGATCGGGTGACGCGCTGCTGGTCATCGGAGATTGTGGCTGTAGCGTTATCTATCCCATTTTCCATTTATAAATAGTAGTAGGCACACGCCGTGTGCCGTAAACGCCGCTATATCACCGTAGGGGCGGGGTCTCCCCGCCCGAACATTTTTTTGGGTAGAGAAGCTGTAGGGGCAACCCTTGTGGTTGCCCGTCTTTAGTCCGTCTTTTCTGTCTGCGTCAATTCGTGTTAATTCGCGGATACTTTCTCTTTATATGAGGCCATAGTGACCCTACACCATACCCAAAACGCCAACGATTCCGCACGGCGAGGCTTATTCGTAGGGAACGGAGAGCTCCGTTCCGTTCATTCGTTTCACTCCAGTTTTGAATCCCGATTTATCGGGGAGGAGCAATATATCTATAGAATCACGCCACCTACAATCCAAACACTCCAGAGGAGCGCAATGTGTATCAACCGCCCCTACTATCGTAGGTCGGGCATCTTGCCCGACCCAAAGCCACAGATGCTCTGAATCCTGATCTTATTGAAACACGAGAACCCAACGCAAGAATCGGGAATTGGAATTCCCTCCTACAATACCGTAGGAGCGATTTCCGAATCGCGACTCTGACTCGGCTTGCTTTGTTCTATTCGTCGATTTCGTCCTCTTCGGGGACATAATCGCTGGCATCAAGCGTTTCAATCCGTGGTGAGAAAACTCTGTAAAAATTTTCGAGTTGTTCACATAGCCATTCATGCTGTCTGTCCCAATCTTGGCGATCTGCGGGATCAGCATCACGCAAAAAGAGTCTTACATGCTTCTCCTTCCGTCCAGGATTTTCCCTCCACTCCAGGTTGGGGCTAATCTCTTCTTCGATGTTTACCTCGTCCCGTCTCAGAAGATCGAAGTGAGGTCTTCCGTCCTCGCCTGCCAACACGAGACTAACGCGTATCCACTTACCTCTTACGCTGGCAGATGCACTAAGCCAGAAGTCCGAACTCAAATTAGGAAAAGGATAGAAGTACAACCACTGTTGTGGTGCAGCTGTTACAGGATTAATTATACCGTCGCGTTGTTCTAGGAGATCCCGTAACTCCGTCCAATATTCGAAATACAACTCCTGTGTAGCAGTTAATTCAGCTCGTGATATTCTCGAAACGGTTCTTGTCCAGTCGTTGGGGTGTGATATTACGTTAAACTTCGGTGCCTTCCGTGAATCGTCAATCCGCCACAATTCAATCTCCAAACCGAAGAAGCTAAACCCCTCCGCCGTAATTTCGTTGAGCCAGTCCAGTGCTGCACGGTGCTCATCTGTGAAACGTTCAGCTACCCAGACAACCGTTACAGCGTTCAAACCAGCCGCGTAGGTCAACAACTGACCAAGATGGGTGTGGTCTGTCGGCTCAAGCTGATTTTCAATTAGCACCCAATTGTCAGTCGATATATCCTTACACAAAATATCAGCTCTAAACGGCCCAACATTTCTCTCCTGTGCTTCGACCTCAAGTTCAACCCCAATGGTCTCACTCAGTAGACCTATATTTTCGTCGCGAGCCAACCAAGGGGTGAAATCTCCCGCTTCCTCTTCCCAATACTCCCTGAGCGGTACTTTGGTTAAACGTCCAAGTTCTTCTTCCATTAGCCCTATCTCCTCCATGTCAATTCCAATCCACAGGCGACTTCATCTCTCCCAACAGCGTCCGGCGAATCCAATCAAACGCTTGAACCACCAACCACCGACGAATATGATCGCTATCCTGATAGTTACGACTTCGTTCAAAGAGACGAGTCTCCCCCGGCCCATTCAGGGCAATAAAGGTGGACGAATCTTCAAACGGACCAATCATTGCAAGTCCTATGCCGCCCGACGGTGCAACCTTCTCAGCGAGAGCAACAGCATGGGAACGTGCCTCCTCAACATCTGTAGGATCGGAAATATCAGCCTCCGAATCTTTCAACGCCTCCGTTAAGTTTGCCGGAGCTAAATTGGTCGCAACTAAATCGGAGTAGCCAGACTCAACCAGATCCCGCGCAAGTTGACCGCCGGTGAGCGTATCGACCACACCTAACTTGAGCGATTTTTCCTGCATCAGATTGCCGACAACCTCCGCCACCGTTACCTTCCCCACACCATAAACAGCAATCCCCAACCGCTCGCGGAGTTTCTCTTCCATTCCCGCAACGAGCGTATCGGCTTCCTCTTCCGTGTCCGCCTTTGCGGTGATCCGCACATCAGTCTGACCAATGTGCGCCGCCAGTCCAACGGTAGGATTGCCCGTCGTCATCAGATCACCGATACCCCGATCGATGTTACTCTCACCCACCGCACATGTACGTAGCACATGGACCCGCGTCACTTTAATCCCACCCATCCGCTCAATCAGCAGCGGGATAACAGTATTCTCCATCATGTGATCAAGTTCTCTCGGAACACCCGGCAGCGAGATGATACACCCTCGCCCATTTACATCTTCGCTCAAATAGCACGGCGCCGTCCCCACAGGATTTGTCAACGGAGTTGCCCCTTCGGGGATGTACGCTTGGCGTTTGTTGTTATCAGCCATCGGACGACCAAAACGGCTGAAACGTGCCGCAATCTCTGCCTCTAATTCCGTGCTGTATACCAGTTTTCGCCCTGTCGCATCGGCAACCGCTTGGCGTGTGACGTCATCCACCGTCGGACCGATGCCGCCGGAGGTAATGATAACGTCCGACCGATCCAGTGCTGAATCGAGGACTTCCGTCATCCGGGCGAGGTTATCACCAACGGTCGTTTTGTAGTATAGATCCAGCCCAATATCTCGGAGCGCGAGTGCCAATCTGTTGGCATTTGTATCGACAATCTCTCCAAGCAGTAGCTCAGTTCCAATCATAACAATCTCTGCATGCATAAAATGCCTCTTATGTTAAGAGTTCGTGCAAAGAAACCGAGTTCGCTCATGTTAAGAATTAGTGCAACCAAAGCCACAAGCACTTGCATCCCGATTTATCAGGGGTTACTCTCCCCCTGCTTGCGGGGGGATTAAGGGGGGTACAAAGGGGACCTTCACTTCGTGCTTTGCACTCTCTTTTTACATGAGCCACCGAGTTTTTGTCAAAAACTCGGTTTCTTATCCTTTGGAGTTGGTACATGTCAATTGTGTAGGGAATGCAGATCCGCGTTCCCTATAAACAATGAACTAATGAACTAGTGAACCAATGAACTAACAGAATTTTTTGCCCGCAACACAACATTGCTCGCTTCAAACTCCCAAACCTCATTATAAACAGTTGGGCGTGGTCGAGGGGGCGGGTAGTCGGGCGGCGGATTGTTCGGATCATGCAACTCCTGACGATCACGACCACGCGGTTTGTCTAACCATTCCCGATCTGCCGCCGATGCGTCGATCTCTCGTTGCAAGATGAACTCCACCCAATCGAATGCGGAGATAGCGACCTGCGCCAAAAACACCCGTTTAACGTCCTGACCGTTCCACGTGGCGAGGTCCGGCACAATGATGGGACCTGTACAGACTTGGAATTGTTTGTCCACCGCATTAAGGTTCATGACATCCACGGGATACTCGACCGAGATACTGAGGTTACGCTCGTTATCACGGTAGGTCGATTTTGCATTCAGCAGATCCCCGTTCAGGGTTGCATCAATGACTTCGCCGACATCCGTCAGTTCCGCGAAATTAGAATGCGAGCGCACATCAACCTTATAACTCTGATAGATCTCACTCAGCTTTCTTGTTGAGGCTCCTTCGGGTTCGTCACTCGGTCTTTTTGCAATGCTCAACTGGGATTCATCGCTGAAAGCCATGCGCCACTCACCGCTGGGAATCTGGAACATATTCCTAGACGCAATCGTGTACTCGCTACGACACGGTGCTCCCACAAACAGTTTCGTAACATGTCCGCTCGTTTCATCCCGTATTTCACAGCTGGCTTCAAGACCGAACCGGACATGATACGCCTGCCCCTGCTCTCCCACAAAACCGCCGGCATAGCGATAATAGGGATCCGGTGTCCACGGATGCGTATGCCAAGTAAACGTCGAACGTGAAAAATCAATCACAGTGTTTCTCCTTTCAATGGTTCACAAATCCAATGAACCGTTTCACCAATGAACTAATCAAGCAGTGAACCAATACTACCGATCCTTCAAATAAACATAAGGTCTTCCTCGCCACCGCATCCGACGACCGCGCCCAATGATCGCTAGTTCATACCAATCATCGCGCTCCAACGTGATGTCAGCAGCCTTCGCGCCTTCCTCAATATGGTCGGGATTGCCCGTGCCAACGAGCGGAATAACCCCGCCGGGGAGTGCCATCAACCACGCCAGCGACATCTGTCCCGGCGTTATGCCATACCGTTCAGCGACTATCTTTACCTGCGCTACCACGCCCTGTTCTCGCTGCTCCTGCCAATCCCCGTATCCCTGATCGAAAGTATGCGGCAGTGGTCTATTTCCGGTGAGAAGCCCACCGGCAAGCGGACTGTAGCAGAGCATATTCATCTTCTTTTCTAAACAGACAGCGGCTAAACCGACCTCTAAGGGTTCTTGGATTAACAGGTGGAATAACGTCTGCAACGCCTCCACACGGGTATAAGCGGAGATGGCACGGATTTCATCTGGCGAATAGTTGCTCACACCGACATGCCGAATCTTCCCTTCTGCCTTCAAATCTTCCAGTGCGCGGGCGGTTTCCTCCGGATGCGCGAGGTAGTCAATGCGGTGCGGCTGATACAGGTCTATATATTCCATGCCAAGACGTTTCAGCGATCCCTCACAGCACTCCTTGATATAAGAAGCGGACAGATTCCACGTATAAACATTCTCATACCGCAAGGCGGCGCACTTGGAGGCGATAATCACCTTTTCCCGCGGAATATTCCCCTCACGGATCGCTTCGCCAAGTATCTTTTCGGATTCACCCTCGCCGTAGATGTCAGCGGTATCATATAGGGTAATTCCAAGTTCATAAGCGCGATGGACGGTTGCTATGCTGCGCGCCTTCGCGCTAGGAGTCAGGCTCAAGCACCCCAAGGCAACAAGGGAAACCTGCTCTCCGGTTGTGCCAAGTTCCACATATTTCATTATTTCCTCCTGCATCGTTCGGAAGTATAAGGCTCATTTACAAAATTGGGTAGGGATTAAGAATTGTATATGACCGGAAATTTTCACTTAGCCGCATAACAGGCAGCGAGGGGATTATAGAGCGATTTGTCAAATCTAGTATCCTAACGGTTTTTAAATCAATTAGAATTATAACTTTCAGGCGATAGAATTGCAAGCGCTAGTTTTGACGGAAAAAATAGGAAATTTGTAAACTCTTTTATTAGCCCCAGCGGGGCGACATGTGTATAAAGTTCAAAAGTTCAATCAATAATGAACTAATGAATTATAGTGGATCTTAGAATTAATGAGACACCCAAAATCGGCGCAGTTGCAAACAGCGCCTACCAAACATGGGGATCGAAAGTGTTCATTTATTTTTTGAATTCACTATAATAAAGACAATTGACAGAACAAACCACATTTATTATAATCGGACTGAGGAGGACAATTTATGTTAAAAGCAGGAATTATCGGTTGTGGTGGAATCACTGAACGGCGGCATGGCCCCATGCTGGCAAGTTTGAATGATCGCGTGACAATTACCGCACTAGCAGATCTCGCCCAAGAACGCCTTGACTTAATGGGCGGAAAACTTGGAGTCGCGCCTAAAAACCTCTATACCAATTGGGAGGAAATGCTCGTCCAAGAAGAATTGGACCTAGTCCATATCTGCACCCCGCACCATCTGCATGAACCCCAAGCTGTCGCAGCGATGGAGAGTGGTGCCCACGTATTCCTTGAAAAACCGATTGCTACCCGTCTGGAGGAGGTCGATAGGATGATCGCTGCGTCAGAGCGCAACCGCCGCAAGATGACAGTCGGGCACAATCAGCTCTTTTCAGCCGCACATCGGGCGGCGATGGAGCAGATACAAGCGGACGCGATCGGCTCCGTGTTTCTGGTACGCACCGAGGGTCTCGGCGGATCCCATGTAGTGGGCAGGGGCGTCTCGCAGCAGTGGCGCACCCAAGCCAAAGCCGGGGGCGGCGGTCCTCTAATCGACAACGGCTACCACCAAGTCTACACCGCGCTGAATTACGTCGGTTCGCCAGCAGTCCGTGTCTACGCACGGATCGGTCGCTATGTGCAAGATATCGAGGTAGAAGATACAGCACTCGTTCTGATTGAACACGCCAACGGCGCAACAACCTCATTGCAGGTCGGTTGGTCGGCTTTGGCGGGAGGCACAAGTGTCAACGAGATTATAGGCACGGAGGGGCAAATCCGCTTTGGTGGGGGCGATGCACCGGTGTCCGTATGGCGTAAGGCGACAGGGGAGTGGACGCATCCACCGGTAGACACAGAGGGACCAGACGAGCTTGGCTTACCAGTAGCAATACGCCGCTTCGTTGAAGCGATAGAGAACGATGGGGAAGTTCCAGTCTCTGCCGCCGATGGGCGTCATGTCTTGGCAATCGTCTTAGCGGCATATCAGTCCGGTCGGAGCGGAGAAGTTGTGGAGGTAGACAAACTATGAATGAGAAGCCGTTTGAATTAAACTATATTCTCGCTTCGTGTATGTACGGCACGCTACCATTGGCTGAAATAGTCCCCGAAGCGAAGAAGATCGGGAGTGACCGTATTGATATCTGGCCCCGTGTCCACGGGGACCAGCGGGAGCAGGTCGAGTCCATGGGGAATGACGCTTTCGCGGAGTTACTCACAGCTCATGGGGTGGGGTTAGGTATATCGACCCGTTTCGATCTGGGCCCCTTCGGGCTAGCGGAAGAGATGGCATTTGTCCGTGACTTTGGAGCTTCCCTCATCGTGACAGGCAGCCAAGGTCCCAAGGATTTAACGGGGGAGGAGTTGCGTGCCGCGGTCGCCGATTTTGCTGAAGGGTTGAAGCCTCATATCGCCGATGCCGAGAGGCACGGTATCACCATCAGCATCGAGAACCACAGCAGTGCCCTCATCGAATCGCCGGACTCGATGAGGTGGCTGATCGAATTCACCGATTCTCCGCACCTCGGCATTGCCCTAGCACCCTACCACCTACCAGACGATGCCCAACTGGTAGCACAACTGATTGAGGATCTGGGACAGGGGTTAGCTCTATTCTATGCGTGGCAACACGGCATGGGCTGCCATGAAAAATTGCCGAAGGAACAGGAATTGATGCAGATGCCAGGACGGGGCACCTTAGATTTTGGACCGATTCTATCCGCCTTGAAGAAGATTAACTACACCGGCTGGACGGAAATCTTCATGCACCCTGTGCCACGAGGGATCCCAATTCTGGATACCTCAGCGGACGTAACCGATGAGATTAACAGCGCTCGACACTACCTAGACCAACTCGCACAAACTGTATAAGGTTACAAGTAACGCAGGTTTCCTAACCTGTGATTGATTCCCATTCCAGGCGGTCAAACTTCTTATCACACCAATAATATGACCCGTCCTAAATAAGGTTGACATAAATTCCTCCTGATTCCTATACTATCACCGAAGATAGAAAGGAGTTTTTAGATGTCCCCTCGATTAGGCAGACGCGTCTTCAAAAGATATAGTGAATCGTTCAAACAGAAGGTAGTCCATGAAATTGAGTCCGGCGCATTGACAATTCATCAAGCGCAGAAACGGTATCAGATTGGGAGCCACGGCACCATTACCAACTGGGTAAAACAACTGGGCAAAACGGATTTACTAGCCCAACGCGTCCGAATTGAGACCCCCGACGAGGTCGATAAACTCAAGCAACTGACAGTTGATAAACAGCACCTTGAATCTGCATTAGCCCAAGCGCATCTTAGGATAGCCACTCTTGAGTCGCAACTGTGTCAAGCGCATCAGTTGTATGGGGAGGATATTAAAAAAAAGTGAAATATCCAAGTATTGAGTCACTGTGGCAATCGCAGACGCATACCTACTCACTGGCAACGGTTTGTGCAGCCCATGGTGTGTCTCGCCAAGCGTTTTACCAATATCAGCAACGTCAAGCCAACGAGCGATTGAAACAAGAGATAGTGCTTCAGTTGGTTTGTCAAGTCCGTGTCCGCCAACCTAACATTGGGGTAAGAAAACTGTATCAATTGCTCAAACCTGAGTTTGAACAACTCGGTCTCCAATTAGGCAGAGATGCGCTGTTTGGCTTGCTCAGGGAGCATGGACTGCTCGTTGCGTCCTCAAAACGTGGACACCAAACCACTTGTGCCAATCACCGATTCTATCGGCATCCCAATCGGATAACCGATTTAGTCGTTGACCGGATTCACCAAGTGTTCGTTGCAGACATTACCTATCTACAAACGCTTGATGGTTTTGTGTATCTGGCTCTGATCACAGACCTCTTCTCACGAAAAATCGTTGGCTTTGATGTCTCGGATTCGCTATCGGTCGATGGGGCTCTCAGAGCTTGCAAAATGGCAATAAAACCGGTCACCCAATCCGATGCACTGATTCATTATTCGGACAGAGGGATCCAATACTGTTGTCAGGCTTACACACAATTACTTCACTCACGTGGCATACAATTAAGCATGACGCAAAATGGCGATGTATACCAGAACGCCGTCGCTGAACGCGTCAATGGCATCTTGAAAATTGAGTTCTTGCTAAACCATACTTTTGAATCGATACAACAAGCCACCGCTAACGCCAAACAGAGCGTTGCTATATACAATAACGAGAGACCACATCTCAGTTTGGGGTATCAAACCCCTCAACACGTTTATCAAAAAAGTCAAAAACGACTCATTATAAATCAACCGTGAACCGAGAATTTTATGTAAACCTATTTTAGGACGAGACAATAAATGCTTTTCACGCTTTACGCATCACGTTCCACGCTTAGGAGGTCGCTATGGACACCAAAATTCTAGGACGCACAGGACTTGAGGTCACTACCATCGGACTTGGAACCATATACATCGGCAGCCAGCCGTCAGGACCGACACGGGAGTTAGATGAAGAGATGGGAGCCCGGGCGGTTGAAGCCGCGATAGAGGCGGGATGCACGCTGGTCGACACCGCCCCACTCTATGGGGCGACAACGGTAGAGAAAATTGTCGGCAACGCTCTCAGAAACCGCCCAGACCTTGCCGCAAAATGCACCGTCGTCACCAAAACGGGTGCCTACCGTGAGGGGAAAGATCATTCCTTTGACGGCACCTTACGCAGCGTGGAGGCTAGCCTTGAACGGCTTGGGCTGGAACGGCTCGACCTCGTCTACATCCACGATGCGATGGGCGTACCAATGGAAAACGTGATGAGCAAGAATGGTGCATTAGGAGCGCTGCGCAGACTCCAGACCGAAGGGGTGGTCCGATTCATCGGTTCGGCTTCCAACGATCCACCGACCAACACCCCCTATATCGAGACGGGAGAATTTGACGCAGCGGTTGTCCCTGATGCATGGAGCCTACTGAACCAAGAAGCCGCTGAACGCATCCTGCCTGCTGCCGAGAAACATAACATCGGGATCTCGTGTGCCACACCGCTTGAAGTGGGACTTCTAGCCACGGGCCCCATACCGGGGAAGGATTACGGCAGACGACAGTTCAGTCAAGAATGCCTGGATCATGTTGCCAAGATTCAACAACTCTGCGAGGACTATGAGATTCCCCTCCTCGCCGCAGCCTTGCAATGGTGCGCACGCCACCCACAAGTGACAACGGTGATTCCCGGAGCGCGTACGCCCGAAGAAGCTGTAGAAAATGTGAAAGCTGCCGAGCTAGAAATTCCAGAAGCTTTCTGGGATGATCTCGCCCCACTCGTCCGACACTGGGAAAAAGGCGTTCATCGGTAGGTTGCAAAGAGAAACCGAGTTTTTGACAAAAACTCGGTTTCTGTTACACGGCTGCTTAACATGAACTATCAAAAATATAAGAGAATCCCTGATTTTTTCGCTTTTCTCTGCGTCCTCTGCGTCTCTGCGGTTAACCCATTGCCATTCCGCTCATCGCTCCAACTTGGCCACGCGAGCGTCTAACTCCTGAAGATTAAAGCGCACACTGACGACGGAATGCGCCTCGCCCGGCTTGTGAATGAGATAAGTGGTGGCGACGAATGTGCCGTCCGGCAGTACCTCCAAGCCGGCATACCCGCAGTCCCCGTATTCTTCAGGCGGAAAGTTGCCCTGATGCTGTAGCAACAGCACGCGATACTCCCCCTCTCGACCGTTGACAAGATCGTCATAAGTGCCGACCCACGCGACAAAATTGAATTTCGTCGAGCTGGCGAGTGCGGTATCACGGAAAACAATCACCAATCGACCATCGGGCGCATAAGCGAGGTTGTGCCGATCCCCGGTGATACCCGCAGCCCCTTCCCTGCATTCCGACCACGTCTGGCCCTCATCGTCGCTGGTGATGACCATCGCGTTGTATGCCCGCGACTGCTCACGCATCACCGCCGCGATCTGCTTGCCGTCCGGTGAGTGGATAACGCCCGGTTCGTCCGGTAGCGCGTCCTCGTGCTGGACGATTAACCGCTGCTGCTCCCACGTCAACCCACCGTCAACGGTAATACTCTGCATAATGACGTGATCGCCGCGGGTTCTGGTCCCATGGTCAACATATATAGCGATGTACCTCCCATCCGAGATCGGTATGACACGGTTCGGAACAACGATGCAATGCAATCCGTTCGGCTCAAACGGTGTCCATGTCTCACCATTATCGACCGAAATCGACTGACGCATACCACCGTTGCCCTCCAGAACAATCAGGCGTTCTACCCCGTCTGGACCGACGAGACGATGAATGCAAGGGCAGTTTTTCGCGGTCTTCCAATTATCGGGCACAGGCAGGCGATCGCTCCAAGTCAGACCGCCGTCGATGCTCTGTTTCAGTAGGCAAGCGGGACCGCCATGTCCCATCGGATAGGTGCAGAACATCGTTCGATTGTCCGGCATCAGCACCGTGTCCGGATGACCGAGATATTGCCCCGCCTGCTTGTCCACAACGACCTGCCGACCCTCCTCATCAGATATGTCAATCGTCGGAAGGGAGATGTCAATCGGTCGTGTGCGATTCCAATCTAGCGGAATGGTCTGCCCCCGAACGGAAAAATCGTGTATCCGCAACGTCCCTTCATAAGAGCAGAATCCAACCCGTGTAAGTTCACCACCAAACAGGAAATGCTTCACCGCCGTCCCGTCAACAATGATCACAACCCGTGTTCCCTTACGCACGATTTCAAAGTTAAACGGCACGCCCGGCGTAACCCAATCGGAAGAGAATGTCATCTGTTGATGCCCGAGCACCTCACGGGGCCAGAAAACATAGCTCAGACGCTGAAAACCGCTGATGCCAATATTATTAGTGCCAACCACAAAATTCGGTTTATCGTTTTCGCTGCAGATGGAGAGTTTGGCTCTGAGATGAAAATCGTTGCGCCCGATCCCGCAGCCCGCGTACAGCAAGGATTTTTTACCATAAATCTCGATGTACTCCGTCTCAAACTCCCAGCCGAACCCAATCTCCCGAATATTCTTGGGAACACCATTCTCAACAAAGACGGTTCGGGAGTCCGCACTGCCCGCCTCGTCATCGGTTGCTCCAAACGCTAATCCGACGAGCGAGGCACCAGTTAATAACATACCATTCTTCTCCTGTCATATTTTGGTTCATTTGCTCATTTTTTCACTAGTTCATTAATTTGGAAACTCGTAATGAATCAATGAACCAACATAGCTCAACAGATTGATACAATGAGTGTAATTCGTAGGGAACGGAGATCTTCGTTCCGTTTATCCTTACGCACACGTTTCACGCTTCAGACAAGTATCACAACAACTAGCAATTCGCGTTAGTATAAGCCATTACGGGCAGTGTATCAGACCGTAGATAGCATGTCAAGCACACCCTAACCGTTTTCTATCCTTGACAATTCCACAATAACATAATACAATGATGCGGTAAACAATAGACAATAGCGGCAACAGGGGAGGCGAATCATGGAATATAAAGCGTTTGGGCAGACAGGAATGCAGGTCTCAGCGATCGGGTTCGGATGCTGGGAGATGGGTGGTGGTTACGGCTCCATCGAAGAAACGGAAGTCATTGAAGCGATCCATCGCGCCCTAGACCTCGGCATTAACTGCTTTGATACCGCCGAAGCCTACGGCATGGGCAGGTCCGAAGAACTGTTGGCACGGGCTTTGGGCAACCGACGCAAAGATGTGATCGTTGTCTCAAAGTTCGGCATCAACTACAAAAACGATCGTCTAAAAGGACGGGACGCTCGGCACGAAATGGCACACGCTGCAATCGACCGTCGCTTGAAAGTGCTCAACACCGACTATGTCGATGTGTATCTGGTGCATTGGCCCGACCGCACCACCCCGTTCGATGAAACGATGGAGGCGTTGGAAGAGATTGTGCAGCAGGGCAAGGCAAGATATGTCGGTCTTTCCAATTTCACCAGAGACGAAATCCAGACCTGCATGGAAACACGGCGTGTCGACGTTTTACAATATGCCTGCAACCTGTTCGATCGGCGCATGGCGAAATGGATCTTCCCCTACGCTCAAGAGAACGGCATCGGCGTCATGACGTACGGCTCACTTGCCTACGGAATGTTGGCAGGAGCGTTCACCGAGGAAACAACATTTGAGGACGACGATTGGCGACACAGAGGGGGAAGCAACATGTCGCTAAAGCTGTTTCTACCGGGGATCTTGCAGCGTAACGTTCAAGCGGTAAACCAACTCAAAGAGATTGCGGAAGGCCTTGGGAAAAAGCTGCCACATCTCGCGCTCAATTGGGTAATCTCCAACCCAGCGGTCAGCGTTTCGCTCGTTGGGGCAAGGCGGGCTTCCGAAGTAGAAGATAACATGGGTGCCATCGGCTGGAAATTGACCGACGATGTGAAGACGGAAATCGATCGCGTCTTCGCTGAGTACGAGATCGATACAGCACCTAACAAATGGACCGAACAGATCGAACAATAACCTGAAACAAAGGAGTAAACAGTCGCACAGATGCAATCTGCAACCAAATATCGAACAATTTTAATTTTTGGTGCCCCTGGCACAGGAAAAGGAACGCAAGGCAAAATTCTTAACCAGATTCCGGGATTTGTACATGTCGCTTGTGGAGAAGTTCTCCGCTCCCTAGACCTTCATAGCAGACTCGGCAAAGTTTTTCTAGAATACTCCAGCAAAGGGGAGTTTGTCCCAGACGATATAGCGATTCAATTATGGCGTGATTATATCGATGATTTGGTGCAGGAAAAGCGATTCCAACCAGAAATAGACTATTTACTCCTAGATGGTATCCCACGCAATCTCCCGCAGGCGCGGGCTATGGATTGTCATATCGATGTGCGTCAAATCGTCTATCTGCGATGTCACGACCTAGAGGTGCTTGTGAAACGGATGAAAAGCCGGGCACATCGTGAAAAACGGTTCGACGACGTCAACGAAAAGGTGATTAGGCATCGGCTTGAGGAGTATGAGGCGCAAACCGCACCGACGCTATCCTACTACCCGCCAGACGTTATCCAAGAGATTGATGCGACCGACACGCCGGTAGGGGTTCTCCACGAAATCACAAACGCTTTCCGAAGAGTGCTCAGTTGATAGGCGAGAAGAACAAAAGATGTTCACCTTGAGTTGCGGTGGAGATGGGCATATTGTTTTTGCTGGAGTCTTCGGTGAGGAAAACCACGCGCGTGGGATATTAACCTTCTCAACACCCCACCTTATTGCCATTACTGGCATGATTACAAGCCTTTATCTCTATAAAGCATCTTCGATGGCAGGTCTTTTCAAATTCGTGTAATCCTTTAATCCGCGCCAATCCGCGATTCAGACAATGAGAGCATCGTAGGACGTTCTACTCAATCCGTTAAACTGCAGCAAGTGCTGCGTACAGTGCCTTGATGTAACCGACGGAATACGCCAAAGCCCCTCCCGCATCAGAGCCGTCCCCTTCTAGCGGGAAAATATGATCCGGATTCAAACACCCATCAAAACCTACCTCGCTGAGTGCCTGCACAATCTTGAACATATTCATGTCGCCGTCGTCCAAGAGCGTCTCCTCGTAGCCCCCTGCGGTCGCTAGACTACCTCGCACATTGCGAAAATGAACCATGAAGATACGACCCTTGCGTCCGTAGTTCTGAATTTCATCGAGCACCAACGGTAGTCCGCCGGCTTCTGCCCGTGTCCCACAGCAGTAGAGATAGCCCACATTCGGACTGGGAAATGCATCGATCACCCGATGAAATCCCAATGTACCGAACGGTGTATCTGGCAGCGGAATATCCGACGGATGGATGGCAAGTTTGATATCGTACTCCTCAGCGATAGGCACAAGTCGCTCGTAGACTCGGCAGAAATGTCGCCACCAGTCGTCCAGCTCCTCACGGGTGGGCGGATCGCTCGCCGCAAACAGGGGCCAATGGTGGAACCTGCGCGACTTTAACTCCGCCTCACTTTGAAGCTTGGGTTGGTCGCCGGTCAACCAACGGCTTCCCCCACTGCCGAGAAATCCCGCGCGATGTTCTGACCGATAGAAGGTTATCAGATGATTGAAGGTATCCCCTTCAAAGCGCTGACGGGCGATGGGCATACCAGCTTCCCCGAAGACCCGCATCGCCTGCTCGGTGTTTTCTAACTCCACCTCACTACCTTCCTTGTCCCCCATAAACTCCTCGGTGATATCGGGCAGAGTCACGCGATTGATCCGTAGCCCCCACGAGTAAATTTGCTTTTTTATTTTGAGCAGTTCGTCCAGATCCGGATATCCCTGTTCTTTAACGCCGGGGAAAGAGTCACCTGAACCGAAATCGACGCAGTCAACTCCCAACTGCGTGATCCGTTTCAGGTAGCTATCCGAAAGATCGCCGCATCCTACAGCTATTCCAAACATGGCGTTCTCCTCTATTTTCTGTGTCCCGACCGCAACTTTTCAGTCTCTGCCTCGTCCACAGTCCAAC
The DNA here is from genome assembly GCA_965208425.1 of Candidatus Poribacteria bacterium. Taxonomy (GTDB): domain Bacteria; phylum Poribacteria; class WGA-4E; order WGA-4E; family PCPOR2b; genus PCPOR2b. The sequence goes on from OZ242335.1 coordinate 4,471,365, forward strand.
TGTCCGGATCAATTGCCACGCGGTAGATCCCCCGCGCTCGCTCAAGGCTTACTTTCCCCTCATGAACATCCCGTAACACCAACTGCGGATCCCGTTCCGTAGAGGGACCATACCCGCCACCACCACAGGATTCCACCCGCATGATATCCCCCGGCTTCAGTTGAACGGTAACCTTGGAGTTCAGCTTGGTAGCCTCGGCATCAGGGTTCAGTGTGTAACGCGCAATTTCGCCATCATCTCCGCCGAAAAGTCCCCACGGTCCCCACTTATCTCGATCCGCCAAGATAGTGAACGAAACCTCATGATCAAAGAGGTAGTCTCGCCGTAACCCAAGCCCACCACGATATTTGCCCGCACCATCCGAATCATCCACCAACTCATATCGAGCGATGCTAAAAGGATAGTTAATTTCCGTCTCCTCAATGGGGGCGTTCTCCGTGTTTTGCCCATGACACTGCACCGCATCAGGTCCATCACTGGCAACCCGTCCGCCATACCCACCAGCCATCGTCTCGTAATAGGCGTACAGTTCCCCCGTGCGCGGCGAAGTACCCCCGAATCCCATCTGGCACATCATCGCCTTTGTCCCCGCCGGAATTTGGTCGGGGATAGTCGGCGCAAGTGCCTTGAGCAGAACATCGGTCAATCGTATCTGCGTCTCCCAACCACCGACGACGGGGAATGGCGGTGTGCAGTTGACCACCGTCCCTAAGGGCGCATCTATCTTAACCAAACGGTAGAAACCCGCATTGACCGGAATATCTGGATCAATCAGGCTTTTCAGCACATACGCACAGGCGGAGAAGGTCTGGGCATACGTGGAATTGACAGGTGCTCGACGTTGGGGTTCGGATCCGTTCAGATCGAAAAGTACGCCATCGTCATCGATGACTAACTTCCCTACAAGGTGCACCGGCTCATCGGTATAACCGTCATTATCAACGTAACCGTCGGCGGTGAACACACCCTGGGGCAGCTTCGTAATTTCCGCGCGCGTCCGACGCTCGGTGTAGGCGAGCAGTTGATCGATATAGAAGTTGATCGTTTCAGCCCCCATCCGATCCAAGAGCGCAGTCAACCGACGCACCCCAGTGTTGTTGGAAGCTACCTGCGCCCGAAAATCGCCTGCGGTCTCATGCTTGGACCGAATCTGCGCCAACACGAGCCGAAAAACGTCCGGATTAATCTCTCCGCCCTCTACCATTTTTACGGCAGAGATGATAACCCCCTCCTGAAAAACTTCGCGGAACGCACCGATGCTCGCGGGTGCACCGCCGCCCACATCGACATGGTGAGCGAGATTGGCAACATAGCCGAAAAGCTCATCATTGTAATATACGGGTGAGATGAGGGTGATGTCGTTGAGGTGAACCCCGCCGAGATAGGGATCATTGGACAGAATCGCATCGCCCGGACCCAAGTTCTCCGGTCCATATTCTCGGATAACCCGCGGCACCGACTGAGACAAAGAACCGAGATGCACCGGCTGCGTGAACGACTGCGCGACAGGCTGCAACTCCCTGTCAAAGAACGCGCACGAAAAATCGGCGCGGGTCTTGATGTTGGTCGAGTAGGCGCTGCGGCGGAGCGCGATTGTCATCTCCTCCGTCGCCTCAATCAGCGCATTACGGATAACTTCAAACTTAATTGGATCAAATGTCGGTTTCATAATTTCTCTTGCTAGGTTAGGACTTACGCCGTTGAACGCTCAACGCCTCCGTTCCGAGAGTCTTCGACTTGTAGTTCGGCGATTTATCGCCGCTGGCAACTATCCCCAAGCCTGGTCTCGGAACCGACGCCCGATAAATCGGGCAACTACAATCTGAAGTGCGTAACTCCTATAGATATTGAAAATCCATCGATCTTCTCGTAGGGGCGAGGTATCCTCGCCCATCAACGACTCCTCTCTCGTCAGTGGAGCGCAATGTAATAGAGTTTTACAGTTCCATCAACCAATGAACCAATTTATTCCGCCCGGCGAAACGCCAACCGCTCACCGACAAATCCCTCACGCCAGATACTCGTACACGCCTCTGCCATTTCCGCAAGATTCTCCGTGACCTCAGCGAAACGGTTACCGGGGACGGGTCCCATTGTGGGTGAAAAGATTAAATTGTCCCGTCCGTAGAAGATCGCAAGGTCTACCATGCCGGTGTCGTAGGCAACCTCACGCACCGATGGAAGGGTAATCGTGCCGGGCGGAAAGTAGAAGTAGAGCAGGTCGCCGGGGATTGGCATAATCGTCGGATTCTCAAGCCCTATCTCGCTCGGCGCGAAGGGTGGGACCAGACAATAAACTTCGTTGCTCGCGTATTTGGCATGAAAGGCATCGTTCTCCTGCGGTAGTGCATTCCATACCGCCTCGCACGTCTTCGGCGCAAGGTCGTCAAGCAGCCGTGCAATACAACTCACACCGCGCTTTCTAAGAGTCACTTCAATATATCGATCCATTCTAATCTCCTTAATTTTAAGTGGTCTGGAGGCTATCTGTATTTCGGTCAGGTACAAGTTTCTTAATCCCGGTCTATCGGGGTTGCTTTGAATCCCGTCTGTCCCGATTTATCGGGGATCTCATCGCGGACCTGCCCCTACATTTTTTATCCTGTAGGGGCAACCCTTGTGGTTGCCCTGCTGCAGAACGTAGGTTAGGTTGAGCGGGAACCGTGAAACCCAATACCCACGAACAAATCGAGTTCATTAGCCCCTACACTGGACTGTAGGTCGATTTTCCAAAATCGACATTCTTTCGTAGTCACAGAGCCTGTCCACGATAAAATCGGGGTTTCCGATCTTGTAATGGTGGGTACAGGTTTCCTAACCTGTACGTATCATAGGTATCCGAACCTGCGATCAATTCCGTTTTCTCGTTTTCCCGTCTTCACGCTTCACGCCCCACCGCCATTAACCGTCCCAAATTGGACTGTGGCGTTAAACGATTCGCAAGCCGCAACGCTTCCCACATCGTCACCTGATTCGCCGTCAACACCATTTTGCCGACCGCCACCTCAAGTTCAGGCAGGAAATCGACCGTGTGCAACGCGGTGTCCGGGATTAGTACCGCTTCAGCATCGGGATGATCGTTGGCACACGCAAAGCGCAACACCTCCTCTTGTTCAATAAGAGCGACCTCGTCCCCTGTCCATACACCGAGACACCCCATGTGAACCACTTCAACCCCACCCGTCTCCATAAAGGCGCGAAAGGCGTTTGATAGCTCTTCGGGGTAGGTTGCAGCGACGGCAACACGCTTCAGTCCGAGTGCTTTACTAGCACTGAGGAACGCTAAGGAGGTACTTGATGCCGGCACACCGAGCGCATCAACCAAATCCTGCGCTTGACGCTGCGCTCCCTCCACACCAAACGCAAAACTAGCGCTTGTACACGCCCATAAACAGACAGCAACATCGTGAGGACGTAGTTCATCCGCCCCTGCCAACAGGTATTCCCGACTGCCAGTGATAAGGCTTTCATCAATCCGATGCAGGTTTGGGCTATCGGTATGGACGACCTGAACCTCCACCTCAGGTTTTAACGCGGCGGCAAGGCGCGGATAGTCGTCCTCCGCGGAGTAAAGGGGATAGAGGATACCAATCTTTAGTTTGCTTTCCATCTGCTACGGCTCCTCGTTCAAATAGTCGTAAACAACCTGAGCGTATCCCTCGGAATAGCTGCTCTCCATGTAGAAGGCATCGCCATATTCCAACGGTGATAGCGGGGTAAGATCGCACAGCGGGGAGGCACCGAGGGCAATCCTACCCTGTCCCTTCGCCGTAAAGTGCACCTCTAAATCTTGGGTCGTTTCGCTGCAATCAATTAACTGTTTGAGGGCGGGTCCCGGTCCGTCCGCTCGCGGAATAACCTTCAATCGCCAAGCGGGAGTCAAGTAGGGCATCGCATCGTGGGCTACAACGGTTTCCATACTGGAACTGATATTCAGCACCTGCACACCGCCGAGCTTGGTTTCCGTCACCATGCACCGATCCGCCTGCGTCACCTTCAGTCCTGCGTACACCTTCGGCGTTCCGTAAATCTCCCTGCCCGCAGCGATCCCAGCGGGACCGTCATGAAACACGTGAGAGCAGTAAAATCCGGTCTGATCTCTGAAATGACACTTCATCACAATAAAAGACTCTTGGAAGGGACCATAGTTTGTGCAGAAAGGCACCTCCAACCCCGAAGCCACGCACAACCCGTCCTCTGCTGCTTCCAGAGGTTCCGGGAGAAAGTCCTGAACGGCGGTAGGTTCAGCGTGAAAAAAGACAAACTGAAACCGCACATTCCGATAGACCGCCGGCAGCGGCGGATAAAAGGGGTTGTCCGCCGGTATATTCCAACCGTCGTCGTGTTTAAGTCCCATGCCCGGACTCCTCCTCTCCATCGGAACGCAGTTTTTTGGTTTCCGCCTCATCCACGCTCCATGTCTCGGTATTGACAGCGACCCTATAAATCTCCCTCGCCCGATCAAGGCTCACCTTACCCTCGCGTACATCGCGGCACACCGAGTTCGGATCCCGTTCTTCAGGGAAACCGTAACCGCCACCGCCACAGGTGCGATAGCTCATTATCTCTCCCGGCTTGAGTTGGACGGTTACTTTTGAACTGAGTTCGACGGGATCCGTATCGGGATTTAGTATGTAACTTGCCTTGAGGCCCGGCTGTCCACCGAACAGCCCCCACGGTCCCCACCGATCCCTATCCGCCAAGATGGTGAACGAGGGTTCATGATCGAGAAATTCGTAGTCACGGCGCAATCCGAGTCCACCGCGATACTTGCCCGCACCGTCAGAATCGTCTACCAATTCGTAGCGTGTGATGCGTACCGGATAGTTCGTTTCAGTCTCCTCAATGGGCGCGTTCTCAGTGTTCTGTCCGTGCGTCTGCACGGCATCGGGACCATCGCTGGCGATTCGTCCCCCAAATCCACCCGCCATCGTCTCCAGAAAACAGTAATACTCCCCCGTACGTGGGTCAGTTCCACCAAAACCCGAGTGACACATCATCGCTTTCGTGCCCGCTGGCACCCGGTCCGGCATAACCGATGACAGGGCCTTAAACATTACATCAATCAGCCGAGTCTGTGTCTCCCACCCGCCCACGACCGGGGCAGGCGGTGAGCTATTGACTACCAGCCCTTCGGGGGCGAGCATCCGCACAAATCCGTAGAACCCCGCATTTGTCGGGATGTCGGGGTCAATTAAACATTTGAGGACATACGCACAGCCGGAGAAGGTTTGGGCATAGGTGGAGTTCACCGGCGCTCGCCGCTGCGGATCACAGTCACTCAGATCAAAGAAAACGCCGTCGGCGTCAATCACCATTTTAGCCACAAGGTGTACCGGTTCATCGGTAAAGCCATCGTTGTCAACGTAGCCGTCGGCGGTGTAGACGCCGTGGGGCAGCTTGGCAACCTCTGCCCGCGTGCGTCGCTCGGCATAAGCGATCAATTCATTGATATAAAAAGAAAAGGTTTCTGCACCCATCCGATCCATAATCGCACTCAACCGGCGCATCCCGGTGGTGTTCGCCGCCACCTGTGCCCGAAAGTCGCCGCCCGTTTCGCGCTTCGACCGAATCTGCGATAGCACTAACCGAAAAATGTCGGGCAGCATCTCTCCCCCACGCACCAACTTCACCGGCGGGATGATAACCCCCTCTTGGTAAACCTCACGGAATGCGCCGACGCTCGCCGGCGCACCACCACCTACATCGACGTGATGAGCGACATTAGCGACATAACCGAACGGCGCATCGTTGTAGTAGACAGGGGTAACGAGGGTGATATCGTTGAGGTGACCGCCGCCGCCGTACGGATCATTGACCACGAGTGTATCGCCCGGCCCGATGTTTTCAACCCCATAGTCAGCAACAGCTTTTGGAACCAACTCAACTAATGATCCCAAGTGGGTGGGCTGACCGAACGATTGCACCACTAACCGCAACTCGCGATCGAAAAAGGCACAGGAAAAGTCCGCACGGGTCTTGATATTGGTTGAGTACGCACTACGCCGCAGGGCGATTGTCATCTCCTCTGTTGCTTCCAACAGCGCATTGCGGATAACCTCAAATGTGATTGGATCGACTCGGTCTGGGGTTTGCACCAACATTCCCTCCTACAAACTCAACAAGCATAACAATTGAATCACCGCTTCAATTAACAAAATCCTACTGAACTAGAAGCACACCGCAAGTTGTAGGGAACGCAGATCTGCGTTCCCTACGAGCTAGGCAAAACGAGCGGCGGAGAGCGGTCCCGGATCACGCCCATCCAACGCCAACGCTACCATCCGCTCAGCAGCGACAAGGCCAATCGAGTTGCCGTAGCCGCTGAATCCCACCGCAAAGACAATACGTTCTTCGTTCGGGAAGTTCCCCACAGCCACACGCCGGTCAGGCGTGAAGCCGTGAATACCCGCCCACTGCCGTTCTACCTCAAATTCAACACCCGGAAACCAGAGACGCAGATAGTTCACTAAGTTCACATGTAGGTCCGGCGTTATTGCATCTTCGGCGGTGTATTCCTGCGCCTCAAAAAACGCACGCGCACCTCCGATGAATAGGCGTCCATCTGGAAACTGACGAAAATAGTGGTTCTCGGTGATACCCGCAACGTTGATCAAAGGCGCGACCGGTGTTGTCACCGTCACCTGTCCCCGCACGGGCCGCACAATACCACGCATATACGGGTGCAGATCACAGCCATACCCATTGGTGGCGACATAGATCTGACGACAGCGGATATGGGCTCGGCGTCCACGGACAAGCAGACTTTCACCTGCCGACTCAATATGGTAGACTTCGTTGTGGTCATAAAGGGTGGCACCGGAGCCGGCAGCAATGGCTTCCGTCAGTCGCGCAGGCTGCACCATGAAGTCGTTTTCGACCTGCATCATCGCAAGGTAGCCCGATGATCCGTAGGGATCGCTGTACGAGAAGTCAACTGTCGCCCCATCGGCTTCAAGTGTACGCGCCCAATGCTCCAGTTCACGGGCTTCGGCGTGAGTTTCAGCGAGATGGGCGGCTCCATCCTCAAGCGGGATGTCAAAGTGGTTTGACAGTGAGCGCATTCGGAGCACGTTCTCGCGCACCATGATCAGGATCTCGCGGGCGGCTTCCCGTCCGACCTGCTCGATAAGCACTGGATACGGCTCGCGTTGTCCCGTCAAGACAAAGCCAGCGTTTCGACCCGAAGCCCCAGCGGCTGGAAAACGCGCATCTACGAGCGCAACGTCGCGTCCTCGCTCACGAAGTAGCGTCGCAGTGTAGGCACCTACGATGCCGGCACCGATAACGACATCGTCGTGGTCTGCCTGAATTGGTTCGGTTACTTCCTGCCATACGGATACGGTCACGGTTTGACCTCCTAGATGCAAGCGCAGAGACGGGAGGATCTGCAAAAGGACGGATATAGTCTAAAAAATTATCAGAATTGTAGCACGATTACTCCAGAAATGAAACCAAAAAGTTCGGCTGAAACTTCTAAAAAAATAAACACAAAATATGACGAGATTGTGTTATAATCTCCGTCACAATTATTTGAACTCAAAAGGTTCATCAATTCGATTAATCAATGAACCAATGAACTTCGGAAATGTCAAAAAATAACACAAACAGTGTTGGTATCATTGCCAACCCAGCATCGGGCAGAGATATCCGCAGACTCGTCGCCCACGGCGCGGTGTTCAACAACGACGAAAAGGTCAACATCGTCCGCCGCGTGTTGCTCGGACTTGAAGCAGTAGGCGTTGGGCGCGTGTTTTTTATGCCCGACTCGTTCAACATCGGTCCGAAGGCACTTGATGGGCTACAGACGAAACTCAATGTTTCGATTCTGCCTATATTAAAAACGTTCAGCCAAGCAGACTCAACGCAAGCGGCTGCGCTTATGGGTACAGAGGGGGTCGGCTGCATTGTCACACTCGGTGGCGACGGCACCAACCGCGCGGTAGCCAAGGAGTGCGGTGACGTCCCCCTTATGCCGATCTCTACCGGCACTAACAACGTGTTTCCCACAATGCTGGAGGGAACGATTGCTGGGATGGCAGCAGGCTTGGTAACTTGCGGTCTGGCAGATAAGGCGGTGCAGCGAGCACCCCGTCTGGACATCTTCTGTAAGCAACCCAACGAGGGCAATCGGGGTGAAGATTCCGGCAACGTCGAAACGCCGGACGATATCGCTCTGGTAGATGTCGCCGTCTATGACGAACGATTTGTCGCTTCTCGTGCCATCTGGGACGCATCAAAAATAAAAGAGCTCGTTTTAACTCGTGTTGAGCCGGGTAGCATCGGGCTATCTTCGATTGGTGCCCACGCCCCGGATAGGGTTGATTCTCCCGAACACGGTCTGTACATTCGACTGGGATCGGGCGGTCAACCGGTACTTGCTCCCATCGCTCCGGGCCTCTTGCGCGAGGTCAACTTGGCGGAATCTCGCCCCTTGGGACCGGGCGAAACGGTCACTGTCAAGCATCAACAACCCTGTGTGCTTGCCCTCGATGGCGAGCGCGAAATTGAGCTGCGGCAAGGCATGACCGCCCGACTACAATTCAACCTCAATGGCCCACGAGTGATAGACGCACGCAAAGCGATTGACATTGCTGCGCGAGCTGGCGTGTTTATCCGCTAAAAGCGCACCAGAGAAACCGAGTTTTTTCAAAAGACTCGGTTTCTTCGCATGACTTCTTATTATGAACCCTCCCAAGAATAGAGGAGATGAATCCATGCGCTACCGGAGGTTGGGGCGGACTGGACTTGACGTGTCGGAAATCGGACTAGGTGGGGCGGTCTTTGCAGGCACCAGCCACGGTCCCTTCGATGAAGCGGATGCTATAGATGCAATTCACACGGCACTCGAAACCGGTGTCAACTATATTGACACCTCACGCCACTACGGACCGAGCGAAGAGATTATCGGACGGGCACTGACGGGCTACACCGGTGATTACATCATCTGCACAAAACTTTCTCCCCGCCGAGTCGTAACCGCAGCGGGGGCCATTGCGGGGGTTGAAGAAAGTTTGGCAGCGTTGGGGCGTTCCCACGTAGATGTGCTGCTCGCACACGACCTCCAACACCTCGGCGAAGGCCGAGATGCAGTCGAGAAGATTCTGCAACGCGGCGGAATGGTGGACGGCTTGCGGCAACTACAGCGGGAGGGGCGTGTCCGATTCATCGGCGTGAGTGGTCGGCTTGCGGAGGTAGCCGCAGCAGTGCAAACGGGAGAATTTGATGCCGCCCTCAGTTTTAACCGTTTTAACCTTCTGGATTGGAGCGCAGAAGAAGCACTGCTGCCACAGGCGGAGGCTCACAACGTCGGCGTAACGATGGGCGGTGTATTTTATCAAGGCTTTCTGTCGCTTCCACTGGATATAGTACTACAACGGGTAGAAAATGGGCTATTATGGGCGTGGGATTGGACGGATACACGGCGAAATTTCGTATTGAATAGGCTTGAGAAGTTGCGAGAGTTTGTGGGCGATGACCTCGCTGCGTTGCGACGGTTGGCGGTGCAGTTTGTCCTATCAGAGCCACGCGTTAGCACCGCCGTCATCGGTATGAAGAGTGCCGCTGAAGTAACCGAAAACCTAGCTGCGGTTGAGGCAAGCAGTCTGGACGCAGAAACAGCAGCGAGATTGAAAACGCTGTGAGTTGTTTCAGAATATAGCTCATGCAGCTGCTAGGGTCATTTAGTTTTACTGTAGGAGGGATCTCCGAATCCCGACATCTCACTGTGGGGGCGATTCCCCGATTGCGGCTTTTCAAACAAAATGGTTAAAAAGCCAAAAACTGAATAGCCCTATGCAGCTGCTAAGTTCTGTTGATATTTGATAGGACGTAGAATGAACCAATGAACTAATGGAACTAACATGGCACCAGTGGGGTAATATATCTAAACTAGTACGTACACTCGGGTGCCATAACCCCTACCAAACTATACATCAGGAGAAACTCCTTATGTTCAAGTGTTATTTAGCGGTTTGTAAGCAGTATTATCGTATCTTACTCATCGCCCTATTGATGTTCGTTCTTGGTTCTCAAAGCATACCCGCCCAACAACAGATAGCCGTAGATACCCATGCTATCTTTCAACAGAGCTGTAATATCTGCCACGGTCCTGATGGTGCGTATAAAGAATCCCTCTTAATGGAACATAACGCACTCATCGAAAAAGGTTCGGTTGTCCCCGGAAACCCTGATACGTCTGAACTGTACAAGCGACTTATAACCACTGAAACAGCCAAACGGATGCCGCTCGGACAAGCCCAACTGCCCGCTCAGTCAATTGCTACAATCCGTAACTGGATACTGGCTGGCGCACCCGACTGGGCAGTAACTTCCACAACCAACGGCGACTTCATATCTCCTAGTGAAGTGCTTAGTACCATTGAGACCCACCTGATGTCCCTTGCACCGTTTGACCGGGCATTTGCCCGTTACTTCACAATGACACATCTCTATAATGCAGGGGAGTCTGTGGGGATTCTCCAAGAGTATCGTAAAGCACTCTACAAACTCGTCAACAGCCTCTCATGGGGGGTAACAGTTACTAACCCACACCCCATTGACCCACAAGGGACTATCTTCTATATCGACCTAAGACACTATGAGTGGGACGTCAATAATGCTTGGACGCAGATAGAAACAGAATATCCCTACCATACCCCATTTGATGCACCAGAACAGTCTGCACTAAAAGACCAATTGGGGAGGTTACAGGGGGAGATGAAGGCTGATATACCAGCTATTCATGTTGATTGGTTTGTCGCACAGGCATCTCTACCTCCACTATACCATGACCTACTCTCTCTCCCATTGACAGATAGGGAGTTAGAGACCCGACTGGAGGTCGATGTTATTCGCAATCTAGTCAATGCACCGGGGGTGCGTGTCTGGCGGGCAGGGACAAACAATTCAGGTGTTTCTAATAACAACCGAGTAATAGAGCGACACACCTCTCGTTATGGGGCGTACTGGAAGAGTTACGACTTTGCAGGAAGTGTTGGGACACAGAACATCTTCACACATCCACTCTCATTCACCCACGATGGTGGAGAGGTTATCTTCAATCTCCCCAACGGGTTACAAGCCTACTACGTTACCAATGCGTCTGGCTTTCGGTTAGACGATGCCCCGATAAACATCGTATCCAACCCCGCAGCCAGTGACCCGACGGTAAGGAATGGACTCTCCTGTTTCGGTTGTCATACAGAGGGCATGAAGACCTTTGAGGACGAAGTCCGTTCCGTGATAGAGAGTAATACCACCCCAGTGTATGACAAGGCACAAGCACTGAGACTATATGTCGAACAATCAGAGATAAATGCGCTCTTACAGGAGGATACGGATAGATACAAAGAGGCACTGGAAGCGACAGGTGGTGCGTTTGGTGGTATTGAACCCATCTCCCGTTTCCATGAGGTGTTTCAGGGAACTGTGGACGCTGCGTATGCCGCTGCGGTGGTTGGGTTAGAGACAGATGCTTTCCTTGAAAAGATACGTGAGAATGTGGGGTTACAAAATATAGGTTTGTTGGTATTAGACAGCCCAAATGGGAGTATGAAAAGAGATGCATGGACATCAAGTTTCCGGGATATACTTTTTGCATTGGATTTCCCACAGTTAGTTGATAAGACCCCAGTGATGCCGGAACCGGACAGGCTACCGGGTGCGTTTGTTCATATCCCCGACCCCGTTCTGCGTGCCGCAATAGCAGAGAAACTTGGCAAAAGCTCCAATGCCCCAATTACCGCTGAAGAGATGGAAAGGGTGGCAGAACTCAATGTTCAAAATAAGGATAATCAGGGTATCCGTGATTTGACAGGGCTGCAATTTGCAACAAACCTGAGAAAGATAAATTTCTCCGATAATGAAATCTCTGACCTTTCACCGTTAGCAAATTTAATAGGACTGCGTGAACTTTGGCTGCATGATAATCCTTTACTCGATATATCTCCGGTGAGGAACTTAACAAATCTCACTCACCTAGAGGTTGATACCAATGAGTTATCCGATATATCGCCTGTGAGAGGCTTAACAAACCTCGTTTATCTAGAGTTTGATCACACCTTGGTATCGGATATATCACCGGTAAGAGGCTTAACAAATCTTACTATCCTAGAACTTCACAGCACTCTGGTAACCGACCTGTCGCCGGTTGCGGGATTAATCAATCTGGAGGGGTTAAGTTTTTCCCATCGAAGTCTATCTGATTTGTCGTCCCTTGCAGGATTAATCAACCTAAGATGGGTGCGCTCGTGGAACAACTCCCTATCCGACTTATCGCCGCTTGCAGGATTAACAGGACTGAGGACGATAGATTTTTGTGGCGGAGATATAGCCGATTTAACGCCTCTTGCAGGATTAACCGGTTTGAAAGAACTGTATTTTGTCAACAACGAGATATCAGATATATCTCCGCTTGCAGGATTAACCGGGGTAACCCATCTAAGTCTGAAGCATAATGAGGTGCCGGACGTATCACCGCTCGCAAGGCTAACCAACCTAACATGGCTAGAACTCGCAGATAATGAAGTCTCGGACATATCTCCGCTTGCAGGACTAACCCAATTAAAATGGCTAAGTATCGCGGAAAACATGATTTCCGACATTTCACCTCTGGATGGGATACGCGAGAATATAACGACGCTCCTTTGGCACGACAATCCGGCCTTCCCAAAAGGAGGACCAAAGATAGAGGGACCGTGGCTATGGGTATTGGTGCCGGATAGAGAAATAGATAGCAGCACCGATTTACTATCCGAAGCGAGTGAGGGTGCGGTGACGGAGATGGGGGTCTCTACCCATGGAGCAACGGAGGGGAAGGCTGTCAGCGATGATGTGTGGACAGCCCATACACTCCCGCCTACAGGACATGATAACATTGGAAGGATGCTAAAAGAATCCATCCGTGACGGCGTCCTCTATGGCACTGTGTCTCTCTATTCACCGCAGCAACAGGAAACGACAATATACGTTGGTAGTGAGGATGAGTCAAAGATCTGGCTCAACGGGGTTTTGATTTACGAGAATTTCCGTAGACGTGACGGTGATAATTACACAGATTTTTTCCCTGCTACGCTAAAGCAGGGGAAAAATGTCTTGCTAGTTGCGGTTGAAATTATTGGTGAGAATGGTGATGTCTTTTTAGGGTTTGAACCCGGCACCGAATATACAGTAACAACCCCCAGTATCGGCTACACCTTTTCCAAGACACCAATTCATACGGGTGATACCTTTACCCTCGACATCAGCGCAGAAACTGTTTTCGATATGGCGGGGTGGCAGTTTGACATTGCCTTTGATCCCGCGATACTTGAAGCCATCAGCGTGAGCGAGGGTAATTTCTTAAAAACGGGCGGAACCACCTTCTTTCAGGGTGGGAGCATTGATAACGCAAATGGTAAAATTGGGGGACTCAGTGCGGCACGTCTGTCCACCCAAGGCGTGACCGGCACCGGGGTCATACTTCAGGTGAGATTCAAGGCGAAATCGGGCGGTGAAACGGAGTTGGCGCTGCAGAATTTCGAGTTTGGTACTGTCACCGGGGAAAGTATCCCCGCAGGACCGCATCAGATCCGCATCGCTGTGGAGGGACGACTAGCGACCGGGGATGTAAACCGGGATGGACGGGTAAGTATTCTGGATCTGATTCTCATCGCCCAACAATTGGGCGGAAGGGTGGCAGCCGGTGCGCCGGTAGACCTCAACGGTGATGGCGTTGTCAGTATCCTCGACCTCATCCTCGCAGCACAAGGAATCGGCAGCACCACAACGTCCGGCGCACCTGTTGCTTTGAATCCCGCTCTTATCAGGACGGTTGACACAGAAGGGATAGATACTGTGACAATAGAAGCGTGGATTGCGCAGGCACGGTTGGAAGATGACGGCTCACTTGCCTTCAAACAGGGTATAGAAAATCTTGAACGTCTGTTAGCGTCGCTGATACCTGAAGAAACTGCGTTATTGGCAAACTATCCAAATCCATTCAACCCAGAGACGTGGATACCGTATCAGTTAGCAGAGCCAGCAGAAGTGACACTGACAATTTATGATATGAACGGGCAGCTGGTCCGACGTTTGGAGGTAGGGTATCAGGCGGCGGGTATGTATCAGAGTCGCAGTCGTGCAGCCTATTGGGACGGACGAAATCAACTTGGAGAATCTGTTACGAGTGGTCTCTATTTCTACACGCTGACAACGGGAGAGTTCTCTGCGACGCGGCGAATGCTGATTCTGAAGTAGGACAAATTTGCAGCCCCACTTTGGGTGTAGGGGAGAATAAAACGTAGGAGGAGGAACTCATGGACTTAAAATCCGTTTCCGCAACCGAAGCCACAAAAAAGAAAATCTCCTTTGAAGACTACCTGCTAGTGCCTGAAATTAACCACCCTTATGAGATCATTGATGGATAATTTATGCCGTCACCAGCCCCGCTACCTGTGCATCAAAGAATAGCTTTGAACATTGTAATGGCACTTAATCCACATGTGCAAACGCAAGATCTCGGCGTAGTGTTTTATGCGCCGGTTGATATTATCGTTCAGCGCCAGCCATTGCGTACCCGTCAACCCGATGTGCTGTTTATTCATAAAGATAGGCTACCCGGCACCGGTTTTGATGCGATTGAAGAACTACAGATTCTTGAGATTGCACCGGATCTGGTCGTCAAAGTGCTTTCATCATCGGACACTGCAAAAGTGCTATCAGGGAAATTGTCAGATTACCAGCGAATTGGTGTCAAGGAGTGTTGGCTGGTCAGCCGCGAATCCCGCTCTGTCGAGGTCTTGCAATCGACAAACGAACAATTCCAACGGCTAGGGCATGTCGGTCTCGGCGAAACCATTCAAAGTCAAGTCCTTCCAGACTTTCGACTAACGGTGAACGCGATTTTTACCTGACACCGTCGACGCTTACCTGCGGCATCTTACATTAACCCAAATTGCTAGTTGTCAAATCCGCCAGCAGTCCGAAACCGTTTCTGATGTGGAAAAAATGAGAAGACTCATCATCATCCCAATGCAGGAAGAATTAGATTTCCTTTTGCAAGGCTGTACTAAAGCAGGCTTCCAAGCCGAGCGTGATATAATTGGCAGGCTTCCAGTTGTACACCTTCACGATCTGGGAGTTACACTGGCACGAGGTGGATTGGGAAAGGTTCAATTTGCCATCCAAACACAGCATCTGCTAGATACCTGCAGCGATTGGGATTCGATTGTTTGTGCGGGAGCAGCCGGCGCGCTAGCAGACGAGGTATCTGTTGGAGATGTTGTTGTCGCAACGACAACAGTGGAACACGATTACAATAACAAATTTAATGAGCGCGCTCTCCCGAAATTCGACGGTGCCCGAGCCACCATAGTAGATCTTAAATCTGTGTCACACTCAACCGACACGTTCAGCGTTCACTTCGGTCCCATAGCGAGTGGGGACGAAGATGTGATAGAAACTGAAAGGAAAAGAATGCTCCATGAATCCACAGGGGCACTCGCTGTGGCATGGGAGGGAATCGGTGGGGCGAAGGCATGTGCGTTCAGTAGCCTTCCGTTTGTTGAAGTGCGGGGCGTAACCGACACAGCGGATCACAATGCCGCATCAGATTTTGAGAAGAATTTGGAAGTTGCGATGAGCAACCTCGCAACGTTAATCATATCTTGGACAAGCCACGTAGAGCAGAAAGAAGCAGGATAAATCATCAAAAAGATAGTGATTGTTGGGCCGGGTGGGCTCGGCGGGACGGTTGCCGCCCTCTTAGCGCGACAAGGGGAATGTGATGTGACCATTGTGGGGCGTCCGGGCGCACATATTGATACAATCCAGGAGCAGCGGGCCCTCCGTCTAACAGGACTCCAAGAATTCAGTGTTCAGATCGATGTGACTGATGATCCCAAAAGCATTCAAAAATGCGATATCCTCATCTACACGGTAAAAGCCCAAGACACAGAAGCCGTGCTAATGACGACGAAGCATATACAGGTACATGACTGTGTCACTTCTCTCCAGAATGGGGTGGTGAAAGATGAATTATTGATTAATGTTTTTGGAAAGGAAAAAGTGATCGGCGGTCTTGCGGTCGTTGCAGGGGAGCGTCCTGTACCGGGAACCGTGAATTGGACGTACGACGGTGGCACACAGTTTGGGGAACTAGACGGAGGCACATCCGAACGCGTTGACGAGATTGTGGGGCTTTTTCAACGAGCCGGACTTATTACGGAGGCAGCCGACGGCATTTTGTCCGCTACATGGTCGAAGATGGTGGGCTGGATACCCATCGGGCTGCTTGCTACTCTTTCTAGACAGAGTAACGCTGGCGTCATGTCGAACAGACAGCTTGCCACAGAGTATACCGGCATGGTCAGAGAACTTCAGGCACTGGCTGCAGCGAAAGGTATCCCGTTAATAGATCTCGGACCTTATCATGTTAAAACGTGGTGTCAAGGAACTGTGGAAGAAGCGATCGAAAAGGTTTTGACATCGCCCTTATCTGGAAGCCAATCGACGCACTCCGCCCTCCAAGATATACAGAAAGGCATACCTACAGAATTTCAGGCGTGTGTCGGTCCCATACTTGAGGAGGCACAGGCACTTTCAATCCCGATGCAGCGAGTACAAATAATGTACGCTACACTTATGGCGTTGGAGGATACCCTGAAGCACGGGTGAAAATAGTTAATTATTGTGTGTTCAAAAAGGGTATCAGTATCCCCTGCTGTACATAAACTCAATCAGGCGCATACGACGAGGTCCCGCGGCCCTGACTAGGTGGTCCGGAAACTGCGACTGCCGCTCATTCCTACACATTTTTTTCCACCGCTCGCCATGGTGGACCAACCACTCGACCTGCCAATCCTCGGTCGGTTTCGCGCCGAAAGTAAGCCCTAAAAATCGACGCCCCGGCTGCCCACCCCACGATGAATGCGCCAACTTCTGGTTGAAAAAAATGATGTCCCCCGGACAGGTTTTGGTGGGAACTGCACCAGGGAAGGCGGTTGGCGGCACACCGGCTGGGGTCAATGTATCGCCATCGGTGGGGTTTCCCACTGCCATCAACGCCCGTATCGACTCGGCGTAGCCTCGCTTGTGACTTCCCGGAAGCACCCACAGACACCCCGGCCCCTCGCCATGATCGTCCAGATACATAACCACCTTGAGCATCAAGTATTCACTTGATTTGCCTTCTTCCATCGGAATGACTGTATCCTGGTGCCAATGGGAGTTTCCTGAATGCCGCTGGGCATCTGAGGCGATCAGCATGAAATCCTCACCCATTAGGTTTTCTAGTGTATCCAGAATTCGTGGGTCGTCCAAGTAGTGATGACAGAACCCCTCATGTAAGCTGAGTCCGGGATAACCTATTTGCCTTTCACCTGCGAAAGGACCACACTGGGCATCGCAGCCTTCATCAAACCAATGTGAGAATTTTTGCATCTCTTCTGGTCCAAAGAGCCCTCGCCTGATAATGAACCCAAATGTATCAAAGTGTATTTTTTCTTCTTCTGCGGTCATGATTACCCCCCTTTCATCCACAAATAGATTGACCGATTTTTCGCGGAATGCACTCATCACTTTGCACGGCCAAATTAAGATGTTGGTTTATGTAAAAAGAAAGTGCAAAGTGGAATGCCTCTACCTCCACATTTGGTTGATTTCTGTAGGGGCAACCCTTGTGGTTGCCCTGATTTGTGGTTGCTGTTGGAAACGATTGCTTTTGGGCAGGCACAAGTCGCTTTGGATCCCGATTCCATCGGGGACCTGCCCCTACGAGTGCACGATTTCTTAACATGAGCGAAGATGTTGATGTAGGATTGGCTTTCATGCACACGTTCTTCTGACGAGTTTTTCAGTTTATCTGGAGTTTTATCTAAACTGGTTCACTGCCCTGACGATTTGCTAGCGAGCGCGGCGTCAGATCGAAAAAGGTCTCGTGACCGTGGAAGAAACGATCTAACTCGTCCACCATCAGCTCAAAGAAATGCGGATAGTCGTCGCCGGTGTAGGAAGCGAAGTGTGGTGTCAGAAAAACGTTAGGCAAATTGATAATTTCGCTATCAGGCGGAATTGGTTCCGGATCAAAAACGTCCAATCCAGCAGTAATATCCCCACGTTTAAGGCGTGCGATAAGCGCGTCGGGGTCAATAATTGGCCCACGAGACACATTGACTAACGCTGCACCAGATCGAATCAGATTCAACTCACGTTCCCCGATCATCCGCCGGGTCCCTGGCGTTAACGGCGCGACACAGACAATGACATCACACTGCGACAGTAGGTTGTCCAACGAGGTCTGTAGGAAGCCGATAGCCTCCGCCATTTCCCGCGGTAAATAAGGGTCATGCACCCAGATATCGACCTCGAAAGGGCGGAGGAATTTGATAAGTCGCCTGCCCATATTTCCACACCCAATCAACCCAACCCGCTTACCAGTGAGTAGTCCACCAGCACTATTGAGTGCCTCCTGATCTCGGGACGTCTCACCGGCGATAATGCGACGGAACTGTGCTCCTGCGCTGCGTAACGCAATCAGGATTAGCCCTAGCGCCCACTCTGAGACCGGATAGGAGGAACCGTTAGTGGTATCCACGGTGCGGATTCCCCGCTTCCATGCAGCTTCCAAATCAATCCGGCTAGCAAAACGATCACCCTCTAGTTCACCGATGATCTTGAGATTTGGCGCAGCGGTCATAACCTCCGGCGTGACTGTGGGACAGCCGTGACACACAACCAGACCGTTGATCTCGCCGAGTTGTTCCGAGAGTTCTGCTGCTGCTTCGGGATTTTCATTTGTAGTGTAGATGCTTCCACCTTCGCAGGAAAACCACTCCCAATCAGCAAAGGTTTCAAGGCGTTCTAGTTCTTCGGGTGGTAAGTAGGAATTGCGGACACGTTCATCACAAGCTATCAGGATGTTGGGACGAAATGTTGTCATAAAGTATAGTCTCCATCATTGCCATTTTAGGAATTTACAGACGGACTTAATCTCCTGCAAAAGGAAAAGTACCGTCATAACCGAGGGAGTCGAGCGTAAACTGGGGATGGCTAACAAAGCGGATGCCGGGATACATCGGGTTCTGCTGATAGTGGAAAACAATATTCCCACGAATCTCACCTTCGGGATCTGGTCCCACTTTAGCACCTTGGTGGGGTATATGACTGTAAAATACCACCGCATCCCCGCTCATCGGATACAAGTCTGCATGTGGCTGCTCATCACACCAACGCTGGAACGGATTGTTTCGATCGTCCCTGTACCAAAGATGTTCCCGAAGTTCTTCGGGAATTGCGCGATGGCAGAGGTCTTTGACGAAAGTAAGACGTGCGCGCTCCGGGGTGTTATCGGTTAGGTAAAAAGTGGTGTTCATGCAAAATCCTTGAACAAAATGACTTGCATCGACTTTTTCCTCTTGATACCAGTAATCGTAGAAATCCATGTGCCATTCCTGGGTGTAGTCGTCCGGATTGAGATGTGCACGCACACTACGGAGTTGGCACTGTTTCCCCAGAGTTGCTTTCAGGTATGGCGCAACGCTGGGATGTGCGATAAGTGCTCGTGTCATCTCCGGCTCCTGCTCCAGCAGTTGATTATACGACACATTACCGACGCTATTTCTGCGGTCATATTCTCCCCGATTGTAGCGCCCATACAGACTGTCCCGCCATTTCTGAACGGTTTCCATATCAAGCACGTTCTTGATAAGTAGAAATCCATCGCGTTCAAGTTGGGATAGATTTTCTTCAAAGATCTTGTCTTTGTTTGCACCCATTGGGCTAACCTCCTTCGCTCATGTTAAGAAATAGTGCAACAGAACCCGAGTTTTTCGGAAAAACTTGGGTTCTCCTAGCATTTTGTACTTTCTTTTTGAGGGTTTTCACGTTTCACGCTCATTCGTTTTGCACTTTCTTTTGACATGAGCCACCTCCTTTAGCTAATAAGATAACTCCCCCTATTCAATGGGCCAAATTGCTCCCATCTGCCATACGTCCAGCGAACGCACAGTCGCCTTTCCGCCTCGTGAAAATAGCTGTACGCCGAGACTATCGGGCCTTGCGGGATAGATGCGCTTCGCCAAATAGTACCGGTCATTGGCGAAAACCTCCACCACGCTCCGATCCACGAATACCCGCAATTCTATCGACTCCCCGTACGAGAGGTCAAACGTACACCGCTCTGATTCACGGTTGCTCACCTCTGAACTGATGCTAGACCGATTTGCGTCCAATATCAGCTCCCGAAGAGGGCGAATCTCTTCCGGCGCACGATTGGCTGACCATGGATTGAGATTGAGACGGATAAGCGTTTGCTCTTCGCCCTCCGGGGAGCAGCAAACTTTCAGACCAAATTCCTCAGCATTCTCCCATTCAAACACCGCTCGAATCTCCAACTGATCTCCGCTGATTTCATCAAGTGAGTGGTCTGTATCCCCGTTTAACTGGATGTCCGAGAAGTGTGTGTGATCACCTCGCAACGCCTCCAGTTCTGGAACGGGTTCCATGAGCAGATCACCGTCGTCGGACAATGATAGAACCATCGGGAGGGCGAACATTCCCGCCCAACCGGAGGCACGTTGGACGTAGCTATACCGTGCTTCGTGGAGACGACCAAACAGTATACGTCTGCCTCTGTCATCCAGCAGCGTTAAGCCTTCATTGTAAACACCGGGACGACCTGTGTTGCCGAGTGCCAGTCGTTTGTGACGTTCCGGGGTGAATCGTTGATTGGCGTAAGTGCCAATATAGAATTGTGCTCCGCGTGGATGGCTAGTGAAGGACAGCACATGTTTATCTCCCAAACGGAAGAAGTCGGGACAGCCGCAGTCCTCACCCCACTCAGTGAAAACACCTCCCTCGTAGAAGGGGTGCAGATACTCCCAATGAGCGAAATCTTTCGAGGTATATAGATATGCCACATCTGGCGGGGCGGCACCGCTGTTTCCGGTCAGTGCGTAATAAGTATCCCCTTCGACCCAAGCACATGGAGCACCACCGATCCGAAATTCATCTCCCGCCTGCGGATTGGGTATAATTGGATTCGCCGGGTGTTTGTCCCAATTGATAAGCAGATCATCGTTGCTCGTAGCGAGGCAGATCCCGTCCGGCAAACCGTGATAAATGAATGTGGGCACCCCCTCTTTGTTGATAAACGCCGCGCCGCTGTAGCACTGGTCCCGGTCTGCCCCCTCTGGACCGGGGGGCAACGCAATCGGGTGGTCTGTCCAATGAACCAAATCCGCACTGGAAGCGTGTCCCCAATGTATCGTGCCGTGGAAAGCCCCATTCGGATTGTACTGGTAGAAAATATGGTATCTGCCTTTCCAGAAAATGGTGCCGTTCGGATCGTTCATCCAGTTAGCTGGGCATATAAAGTGGTATGCTGGACGGTACGGGTCAGATGCCAATTCCAGACGGCGTGGGTCAATGTCGCTCTGTTTCAATTCAGTCATCTATTTGTCCCCAGATATAGATTGCTTGGAAATAATTTGTTGGTTATCTTACTCTTATGTACTTTGACGCGGATACCCTAGAATTGCTAGGGCTTCGGTGATCTCATCCAAGATCACCGGATCATCGATTGTCGCCGGCATACGATATTCCACCCCGTCGGCGATCCGCTTCATGGTCCCGCGCAGAATCTTACCTGATCGTGTTTTGGGTAGCCGCTGCACCACAGTCGCCACTCGGAAGGAGGCGATGGGACCAATCTCCCCGCGTACCATCTGAATAAGCTCCTGAATGATGGGATCTTCGGCGCGCTGAACCCCGGCTTTCAGCACAATAAAGCCTATCGGCACCTCCCCCTTAATCTCATCTGCGATGCCCACAACGGCGCATTCAGCCACATCGGGATGGGACGCCAAAACCTCCTCCATTGCACCGGTCGAAAGGCGATGCCCCGCCACGTTGATGATGTCGTCAGTGCGACTCATGATCCAGAGATAATCGTCCTCATCCTTGTAGCCGGCGTCCGCTGTCAAATAGTAGCCCGAATAGGTGCTGAGATAAGATGACTGATAACCCCCGTCGTTGTTCCATAGCGTCGGAAGACAGCCGGGCGGTAATGGCAATTTAATGACGATATTACCGATCTGGCTTGCTTCTACCTCCGCGCCATCGTCATCTAAGACACGCACATCATACCCCGGAACCGCCTTTGTGCAGGAGCCGGGCTTGACGGGAAACGCTTCAATGCCCATACAGTTCGCGCCTACGGGCCAGCCGGTTTCCGTCTGCCACCAATGGTCGATCACCGGTACGTTGAGTTGTTCCTGCGCCCAGATCAGTGTGTCAGGATCGCATCGTTCACCGGCAAGGAAAAGTGCCCGGACACCGCTCAGATCGTACTTGCGGATATAATCGCCGTTCGGATCCTCCCGTTTAATTGCTCGGAAAACGGTTGGTGCTGTGAAGAGGGTACTTACCCCATGCTGAGAAATGACGCGCCAGAATGCGCCGGGATCAGGCGTGCCAACCGGCTTGCCTTCGTACAGAACCGTCGTACATCCTTTGAAGAGAGGCGCGTAGACGGTGTAGGAATGTCCAACAGCCCAACCGATGTCCGAAGCCGCCCAATATACTTCGCCGGCACTCACACCATAGACATTCCTTAAGCTCCAATTGAGCGCGACCAGATGACCGCCGTTGTCGCGTACAACGCCTTTCGGCACACCCGTTGTACCAGAGGTGTAGAGGATATAAAGGGGATCTGTCGCAGCAACCGGTACGCAATCAACCGCGGTTGCACCGTCCACAACTTCCGACCAATCCAGATCACGACCAGCGACCATGGATGCTCGTTCTTGAGGACGCTGTAGGATGATACAGCGCGAAGGTTTTTCTGCTGCGAGTTCAATAGCACTATCAAGTAGGGGCTTATATGCCACAATCCGGTCCACTTCAATACCGCACGAAGCGGAGAGGATGAGTTTCGGTTTTGCATCGTCAATACGAGTTGCCAATTCATTGGCAGCGAAGCCCCCGAAAACAACCGAGTGAACAGCACCAATCCGAGCGCAGGCAAGCATGGCGATAGCCGCCTCGGGCACCATCGGCATGTAGATAATCACCCGATCGCCTTTCTGAACACCTTGAGCGACAAGCACACCTGCAAAACGTCCAACTTCGTCCCGAAGTTCGCGATAGGTGAAAGTCTCAATAGCGTCTGTAACGGGACTGTCATAGATGAGTGCCGTCTGATCAGCACGTCCATTTTCCACATGGAGATCGAGTGCGTTGTAGCAGCTATTGGTCAAGCCACCTGCGAACCACCGGTAGAAAGGCTTCTGCGAGTCATCAAGCACTGTATCCCACTTCTTGTACCAGTGGACATCTTCCGCCGCTTTCGCCCAGAAAGCTTCTGGCTCGCTTAACGATTGTGCGTAGGTCCTCTCATAAGTGTCAGACATAATTTCCGGATCCTCCTTTCCAATCTTTAGAAAATAGGGAAGGATGGAAGACAGGAAAGATCCGAACGAAGTGTCTCTTCCATCCTTGCTCAAAATTGCTTACTCTGACAACGACAGCGCGCTCATTCAAAACTATAATCGTGGGTCGACAGGCTCGCTCTCTAGCGCTAGAACACCGAAGACGCATTCGTGTACATGCTGAAGCGGCTCGCGACGTACAAAGCGCTCCAATGCTTCAATGCCAAGCGCAAACTCGCGAAGTGCCAACTGCCTTTTAACGCCCAAGTTACGTGCTTTCAACCGGTCTAAGTTTTCGGGAAGTAAATATTCTGGACCGTAGATGATTCTCAGGTACTCTCGTCCGCGACATTTGATCGCCGGTTGGACCAACCCACGCGAGCTGCGCGGGTGAAAGTCATACGGCTTGACGACCATTCCTTCACCACCCTGTTCTGTCAACGTCTCCCACCACTGAATCGCTCCACCCTGCGAGGCTTCGTCCTGCACATCAACAATGCGGTAAGCGGTGGCTTGAAGTAGGTCAGGGGCGGCATTGCACAATGCCTTCAGTGTGTCGAGGTGCCAGCGGTGATCTTTGTCGGTGTAGACTTTGCCCTCTACCGCTAACAGATGAAATGGTGCAAGTTTCAGATCGTCGAGTGATGTCACCTCCCAACAGTACTGACGATAAGCGCTGCGATAGCGTTCAACACTATCCTGCCGTTGGGCAATTTGTCCTTGTAGTTCCTGTACAGATAGACCTCGCGCTTCCGATTTTGTCAGAACATCCGCAGCATGTTTGAGTGCAATCTGCCCAGCGACACCGACCGGCGCGTATTGTTCCTTGATCAACTCCTGCGCTTTTGCAGACCACGGCATTAGCTCAGCGTCAAGACAAACCCAATCGGTTTCGTGCGTTTCCCAAAACTTGATTGCATCGAAGGCGGCATGGATACGTTGGAGCAGCGTCCCTTCCATTTCAGGATCGTTAAAGAAAGGACGCCCCGTCCGTGTATAACAGACACCGATACTGGGTTCAATAAGCTTGCCCTCCGGCGATTTCTCGCTGTCAGACGTGGGTTGAATTGTGCCACGACCGATAATGCCGAATCGTTTCTGGGCGACTGCTTCATCACGGCATAACACGATAACGACACGCGACCCCATGTGCTTCTCTTCACAGATAACTTGCGATACACCTTCGTTCTGGAAGTAAGAGAACGCTTCCTCCGGGTGTTCTAACACGTTTGGACGACGCGACGTTGCACTGGGCGACATTGTAGGCGGCAGATAGATAAGCCACTGCGGAGCAACTGCAAAGCGAGTCATCACTTCAAGCGCGGCGGCTGCATTTTCTTCACGGACAACTACATTCCCCATCAGGCGTGTGTGGATCATCAATTTTTGTAAGTAGTCAGCGATGTTGAGTAGGTCATCATGTGATTGCTGCGCGGTCAACTGCGGTGCCTCTGGCTCAGGCTCAAGAAACGGGCGCACAGGTTCGGAATAGACCCGCTGCGCCGCGACGGACACCAATTCCTTTTCGGGATAGCGCAGCACCGTCAGCTTGCCCCCGAACACACAGCCGGTGTCAATATTGATGGTGTGGTTAAGCCATTCGGGTTCAGGTACAGGGGTATGACCGTAAACAACGGTTGCACGGCCTCGATACGCCGATGCCCAGTCGAATCTGACGGGCAGACCAAACGCATCAATCTCGCCGGTTGTCTCACCGTAAAGCGCAAACTCACGAACCGCTCCTGACGCCCGTCCCTGCATCTCCTCCTTCATTCCTGCGTGTGCGACAACCAGTTTGCCGTCATCAAGAAGGTAATGGCTCACCAGACTGTCCAGAAATGTGATAACCTTTTGCTTAAATGTTTCTCGCTCATCATCAAGGAGTGCCTCCAACTCCGCAAGTGTCTCGGCAAGTCCATGCACGATTTGAGTCCCAGAAATTTTACTTCGATGGCGACCGCCATGCGAAAACTTGTCGGCCTTGTTTCGCTCGCGCAACTTCCGAATCAATTTTATGTCATGATTGCCCGGTACGCATAACGCACTGCCTACCTCACACATTCCCATGACCAACTTCAGCGTGTCTACGATGCGTGGGCCCCTATCAACTATATCACCCAGAAAGAAGGCCCGTCGGCCTTGGGGGTGGACGAATATCCCACTCTCGTTTCGGACGTAGCCAAGTGCACCGAGTAATTCTTCCAATTCGTCACAGCATCCGTGTAAATCACCGATGATGTCAAAGGGGCCCGGATCGTCTCGGTGGTCGGTCCAAAGCCGTTGCCGCTCAATGCGAACCGAATCGATTTCCTCCTCACTACGCAAGCGATAAATGTAGCGAAAACCTTCCTTCCCTAGTCTGCGTACAGATCTACGCAATTGCTGGATGTGCTGACGAATCACGCTTCGCGGCAGATGCCGATCGGAGCGTGCTTGATTACGTGCGGTGCAGACGTTTTGCGGTGGCTCTAACACGATAGCGATCGGCAGGACATGATACTCTCGCGCTAAGTCAACAAACGGCTTGCGATCTTCAGGTTTCAGATTTGTAGCATCCACGACCACCAATCGTCTCGCCGCCAACCGCTTGACAGCGATATAATGCAATACATCAAAAGCCGCCTGCGTCGCATCCATGTCATTCTCGTTGTCCGATACCAACCCACGGCAGAAATCGGAGGACAAAATCTCCGTCGGCTTAAAATGCTTGCGGGCAAAGGTACTTTTACCGGCACTCGATGCACCAATTAGCAGCACAAGGGACAGTTCTGGAATGGTGATGGTTTTGGTTTCACTCATTGTCGCGCTCTTGATTCCCAAATAGAATTATAGTGAATCCTAAAAAAAATAGACACTTTAGCTCCCGGTGTTTGGTAGGTGCTGTTTCCAACTGCGCCAATTGGCAGTGTCCAATTAATTCTAAAATCTACCATAGTATAAGAGTATAAGTTTCGTCATGCCGGCTTCAGTTGTTTCTTCGGCGAAATTCACCACTAAGAGTGTATCAAATCAATCGTGCAGTTGTTCAAACACCGCCATTTGCGTCGGCGGACCGAGTGCTTCGTCTGCTTCACCGATTGGAACGAACCTCACAGCGTAGCCAAATTGTGCTGCGACAGATCCTGCCCATGTACTAAACTCGGAACGCCCCCATTCAAAGCGATGGTCAAGGTGGCGAAAGTTGCCCGCAGGCAAAGATTCAAAGCGGACGTTATATTCTCGATTGGGCGTTGTGACGATGACACATCCCGGCTGAGCATGTGCGAAGACAACGCGCTCCAAAGCTCTCAAACGTGATACATCTAGGTGTTCAATGACTTCAACCAGCACGGCGGCGTCAAAGCCGCGTAGGCGGTCATCACGATAGGTCAAAGCACCGTGAAGGAGCGACAGCCGCTCTCGGCGTTTCGGGTGGCGGTCGAGGTGTAGCCGTTTTGCAGCACTTTCTAATGCTTGTGCGGACACGTCCACCCCGACAAGTTTTTCAAAGTGAACGTCTTTCATCAGCATGGCGAGCAGTTTTCCCTCGCCGCAGCCGAGATCTAACACCCGTCTGGCACCACAGTGTTTTAACGTCTCCAACACCGCATCTAATCGCAGTTCATTCAACCGTACAGGTGCTTCCAAAGCCTCTTCCGCAGCGGCGTACCTCTCCGCCGTTGCATCGGGTGTTACTGCGTCCTCCTGCAACCGTGCCAATGCCTCGCGCACCAATGAACGCTGGTATTTGAGGTATCGCTCAGTGATGAGGTCCCGTTCTGGGTGTGAAGGCAGCCACCTCTCTCCACGACGCAGTAGTTTCTCCACTTCATCCTCACCAACATAATAATGCTTGTCATCATCCAAAACAGGCACGAGCACGTAAAGATGCGATAGGAGTGCTTGCAGGCTACATGTCGCTTTCAAGCTGACCGTGAAGTAGGGTGAGGTTCCCCACTGCGGAAATTGATCATCAAGCACATGTGGTGTCGCCTCTACCTGATAACCCAGCGGTTCAAACAGTCGCCGAAGCACTGTCTCGCCCCCACGACAGGGTAGGACGGTGATGTTTACTTCAAAAGGCATCGCTTCGTCCACCCGGTCGGGTAGATCTTTGCAGTTCCCGGCGAGCGCAGTCCCGAACACCTGCGAGATTGCTACACTCAAAAATGATGACGCCACGTAAGGGCGGTCATTCACATAGGCTCCCAACGTACTACCGCCTCCGCCCCTACGCCTACGGACCAGCGCGATAGGATCAACTTCAAGCAGCATCGCTACCGTGCAACACGTCTCGTTTACTTCCGAATAAAAAACATGGACTTTTCCAAATTTCAATTCAAAGATTTGCACCCGTGCTGGATGCTTGTGAAGCAGGAAGCTGAGGTCATCTGCCTGATGTGCCGTCGTTGTGATGGTGAATAACATAGCAACTCCCCAAAGAACAAGGTCTTGTATGCTTTCAAGTGTCTAAATTCCTTTTCTCTAGCAGCTGCCTGATGAATGCAGAATGCTCGGCGGTCTCCAATCCCTTTTGTAATTCAGACAAAACTGCTGCGAGATCACCTTCTATAAGTGCATTCACTGCTAGGCGCAAGCCGGGAAATATTTGGCTTTCTATCGATCCCTCTGCATCGGGCAACATCGGCACGTATTCCTCATTGACAAGACGGAACCAATCGAGTCGTCTCTCCTGCGTCTGCCAAACGATATACTCTGCTACCCCGTTACGGAGATAGGCTTCTAATTTCTCGTGCAAATCGTAGTCCGCGCTTGTCCCGGCAATTTCGACAATCAATTCCGGAGCACCTTCAATATAGCCCTTATCATTGAGAAGGGAGGTGCCGTTTTCATCAATCCGGAGCAACCCATCGGGCTGCATCTCGTTGTTGGGGTCAAGGTGAACAGTAGCGTTATCCAAAAAATCAACACCGGGCGTTGTGGCACAATAAACGCCGATCCAAGTCATAATATACCCGTGAGGTTTACCATGAATATCGGCCCTTACAGGTGAACCCATGTAAACAATTCCTCCAATCAGTTCCGCTTTTTTCAAGTGCGGCATCGCCTCATAGCGCCGCTCAAATTCGTCCCGTGTTAGTTGCTCTCCATGCTGCAGGGGTGGTGGCGGAGTTGTTTTCTTGTCCACAACGTGTGAAAGCTGTTGGGCATGGGTCTCTCTCGGTCTCGAATCGGGGCTTTTGCTATGTTCAACTTGACTTTTCTCTTTTGCCTCTGTCCCAACAGTCATAATAGGGTGCCCTCCAATCTGATTTCTGATCCAATTTTATGTCGGTTCTATTGTGCATCGTCAATTTGGTGTTTCTGCATCAGTTGTTTCAGCGACTCTAGGGGAGTGCTTAGTTGGCGAGCGATGTCTTCCAAATCTCCCTGACACTGCTCATACACATCCATCAGAATCTGTTTTTCAACTTGAGCGAGCCGGTTTGAGAGAGTTTCTCCATCGCCAGAGCGTGAATAGGCGGTAAGAATTTCTTGGGGCAGATGATGGGGAGAAATAGTATCCCCATCAACTTTATACGTGATACGTTCGATAACATACTTGAGCTCCCGGACATTACCGGGCCAATCGTATGCGTTCAAGTGTTCCAAGGTATCAGGTGCCAATTTTTTTGGTTTGATGTCAGCCACCTCCCCTGCGAGACGCTCCATGAAATGATAACACAACAGTTCAATATCCTCTTTCCGATCACGCAACGGCGGGAGCCAAATCGTTTCAAATGCAAGTCTGTCATATAGATCCGCCCGAAATTTGCCTAGCTCTATATCCGCCTCCATATCGCTATTGGTCGCAGCAATGACCCGCACATCAACCTTTATCGTCTTTGTGCCGCCGACCCGTTCAAACTGTTGATATTCCAGCACGCGCAGGATCTTCTGCTGAAATTCTACCGACATATTGCCGATCTCGTCAAGAAAGAGCGTTCCTCTATCCGCTAATACAAAGCGTCCCTCTCGGAACGATGAGTTTGTAAAAGCATTATCTTCCTGACCAAAGAGTTCGCATTCCAGAAGCCCCTCTGCCAACGCTGCACAGTTAATTGTGATAAAAGCGCGCTTCTGACGATCACTGTTATTATGGATTGCAGCAGCAACCAGTTCCTTGCCGGTTCCACGTTCACCACGAATCAGGACGGGACGTGGAATAGAAGCCACTTCCGCAATTTGTTGGTGCACCTGTTGAATGGCTCGGCTTTTGCCAACAATGTTGTATCTCCCTTTCAGTTCCTCGCGATAAAACTCGCGCTCTCGACGCAGCCTTTTGTTATCAACTGTGGCGCGAATCAGATGGTTGAGCCGGGTAAGGGCGAGTTCCATATTTTCTTCAATGTAGAAATCCTTTTCGACATACTCTTGAGCCCCCAGTTTAATCGCTTCGACAGCGGTCGAGATAGTACCCTTGCCTGTTAGGATAACCACCGGCAGAGAGGGGTTGATTTTCTTGATTTCTTCCAAGCCAGAGAGGCCGTTTGTCTCCCCTTCACCAAAATCGAGGTCTAGAATAACGAGATCAAAGGCTTCGGGACTTTTAGTAACCATCTCCAACCCTTCTTCGACAGTGCCGACAGCCAGCGGCTCTGCCCCACGTTGTTCGAGCAGGTCTGTCAGTAAATCTTGCATTGCCGTTTGATCATCAACAACTAATATACGTTCCGGCATTTTCCACAATCTCCTCTCCAGTTTTACCTGTACGATAACCCAAGGTGCTACCCATTAAAAATTGGGGTGTTGTCAATCCTTTTCATGTTCCACGCTGCAGGTTGTTTATTCAGTCCGCGCCGTTCCGACTCTCGGAACGGAGATACCTTTACGCGTGTGCAATGGATTTGCCAATCCACCGTGAGCGATGAACACCGATTCTTCCGGTTTGCCCTGTCTCTTATTAGTGGCAACTTCGGCTATATTATAGCACCTCGCGTGCGAAGGTATACGCGCCTCTCAACCAAGAAGAATAGTAGAATCCGTTGGCGTAGAGAAGGTAGACACCCTTCAAGCCAATAACACCCAGTAGACAGACCAGTGAGAGGGCAATCAGGATAACATCCTGCCGTCCTGTTTTCAACTCGCGCAGAGAGGTACGATGGGCAGCATCAGGAGAAAATGCGCGGCTCTCCACGGCTTCACTGAGATGCGTTGCTCGTCGAATGTTATTGGTTAAAATTGGGCGTAAACTGTTTAAGATTCCACTGATTGTATGAAAGAAGTTGAATCGCAAATAACGGAAACCGCGTAGCCGCTGCGAACGAATTACAGTTTGCGCCTCTGAACCGATCAGCGGAATATAGCGCAACCCTGTCGTCACCATAAATGCGAGACTGTACGGAACCCGTAGCTTCACAAGTGCAAGCAGGAGGTCACGGGGTTGGGTTGTCCAAATAATAAAACAGCTGATTGTCAACATCGTGTTAAACCGCAAAGATTGAACGGCACCGTGAAACAAACCCTCGCGATAGAGATGGATACCACCCGTTAACGCCCCGATAATAGGAACATCTTTATGGATGAGTGAAAAAATAACAGTTCGAGGGAATTGATTATAAAAGATTCCTTGACTGTAAATCAACCCCCACGTCCCCAATCCGATAAAAAGGATGAGCAGACGAAGCTGACGCCACGACGGCGGGATTGACGCTTGGAAGCAGAGGCTTACCAGAAAACATACAAACAGGGCAATTGGACTATCAAGTAAAATGACTAGACAGCTAACGATCGCGAGGAGGATGATTTTCGTGTGAGGATGGAGTTTTGGCATTTTGCAGCCTCTGTAGTTGCATCGTCAATGGTGGGACAAGCGACGCCTGTACCAAGCGTTCAGGATTTGCAAAAGCAGCATCAGGTGTTCCGTCAAAGATGAGTTCTCCACGATCTAAGAGCAACACCCGGCTAGCGTATTCTAGTGCGAGGTGGGCATCGTGGGTACAGAAGATCACTGTTTTGTTTTGTGTTTTCATGGTGTTGTCCAGTGTCTGCATGAGCTGTTGCAAATGATAGTAATCCTGACCCGTTGTCGGTTCATCCAGCAGAAGGAGATCAGGGTAGAGCGACAAGCTTGCAGCGACTGCGGTACGTTGCCGTTGCCCTCGTGAAAGGGCGTAAGGGGCTTCCGCTTTGAGGGTTTCCAAGTCAAACATCAGCAAAATCTCTTTGAGTCGTTCTTCTACTTCCTGACGGGATAACCTGAAGTTCTTTGGACCGAAGGCTACCTCCTCAGATACAGTTGCTGCTTGCAACAACAGATCTGGGTTCTGAAAAACGATTCCCACTTGACCCGCTAGATGGCGTGGCTTACAACGCCGGGTATCCTGATTCTTGATAATGACCTGTCCCGCCGATGGGCGTAGGAGTGCAATCAGATGTAGGAGCAGCGTCGTCTTCCCAGATCCATTTGCTCCCATAATCGCGACGATCTCACCACCCTTAATTTGAAAGGAGATGTCTTTCAGTACATCAACAGAAGTTTGTGGGTAACGAAAAAAGAGGTTTTGAACCTCTGCTAAAGTATCGTTAGGATTTACCGGGTTGGCTTGAGGCGAGGCAGACGCTAAGTCCGCCAATCCGTCCGTCCTTGTTGAAGCGTCAGAACTGATAAACCCGTCCGGCGTTTCAACCCGATGAGATTGGAGTTGCTTTGAATCTGGAGTCCAGTTTACAAAAAGCTGTGCAGCGTGGTCGAGGGTCAGTGGTCGTTCAGAATAGCCACGTTGCGCTGCAACTTGCGCGAGCTCTGGAACCTGTACACCGAGTTGGGAGTACGGCGTGAGATCTCTGAACGCCTGATCTATCGGCAGATCGGAAACCAGTTTACCGTCATTCATGAGCCACACCTGACTACATAAAGGTGCTATCTCATTGACCTGATGTCCCGCAACAACAACGGTAATGCCGAGCTCTCTATTCAAATCACGGATAATCTCAAGGATGTCATGGGTGGCTTGTGGGTCGAGATAACTAGTCGGCTCATCAAGCAACAGAATCTGTGGTTGCATCGCGCATACGCACGCAAGGGCAACCCGCTGTTTCTGTCCACTTGATAGCGAGGCGATTTGACGATTCCTGAATCCGGCAAGCCCAACCTGCGTTAATGCGGAATCAATTCGGCGATCGATTTCATGGGAGGGAAGTCCGAGGTTCTCTAATCCAAATGCAATCTCATCTTCTACGATGATGCAAAAGAGCTGCTCTTCAGGATTTTGGAATAACAACCCCACTTGTTGGCATGTCACAGCGATTGACTGCTCAGCAACACTCGCACTGTTGACATGGACGCTGCCAAACAACTTTCCTCCCGAAGCGTGAGGAATTAAGCCATTCAACGTCCGTAGCAGTGTTGATTTGCCGCAGCCCGTGGGACCTGTGAGCAGAATAAACGCTTCGGGGTTGACTCTTGCATCTATTCCGCGTAAAGTTGGCGTGTTGCGACTAGGGTAGGTAAAGTGGAGATTTTCAATTTCGATGCTGCCCATGGTTTCGAGAGGTGCCACTCAGACAGACTAGTCGAAACTCTTAATTTCGATTGGGACTGGACCCACAAGCTGATCTAGGTGAGATTTCACAGATTCTTGGAAAGAAACAAGCGAATCGCGGATACCATATCTAAAGTCCTTGTGGATCCGCTCGTATTGTGCATGGACACGTGCCAAGAGTTCACCCGCATGCTCACCAACTTCACTGATCCGATCGCCACCCGCTCTGGCGAACCGGGAAACGGTTTCCTTAAATGCACCTAGCTCTGCTTCCAGATAGTGTTTGAACATAGATTTCTGGAAGGTATCTAGCGCCTCACGCACATTATATCTAAAGTCCTCATGGATATCTTCATATTGTGCGTAAACACGTGCTAAGAGTTCTTGTGCGTGCGAACGAACCTCGCCAATGCGACTGACGCCTGCTTTAACGGGCTGCTCAGAATCCTGCTGCGATTGGGAGTCAGATACAATCTCCTCAAAAGCGTTAATTTCTGTTGTCAAATACTGTTTGAAATTATCAACAGCAACTGTCTGACTGGTCATTTTCTCAAAATGATACCCATGGATGGCGAGCCGTATCGCTTTATCGAGCATACTTGGATAATCTTTGATCACGTTTATCAAAAACCGGAGGTACGCTGGACCCTGTTTGGAGAAAAGTTGTCGCTTAATTGACCGAGTGATAGCCATTAGCTCCATCTTGCCAATTTTTTGACCCGAATGTTTGACCGGCTTGAGATTCTTAATCAACGTGAGGCACCGTTCAAAATAGTTCTCCAAAGTCGGATCGTACAGCGTGGAAACGACCCGTTTATATTCGGCAATGAGGTGTTCGCGTGGCAGTTCGGGCACAAAGTTCAACGTGACGTCAGTCTGATTTCCCGTTGATTCGTCAAGCAGACGTCCTTCATTTTGGAGGCGATGATAAAGATTGGTCTCTTTCAAAGCTGTCAACAAACCTGCCATCGCCATAGGAACGCCAGCTTCTTGAATAAAACGAATATGCGAATCAAATTCTTTATCCCCATCCATTCCAATAATGAAGCCACCTGTTACTTCCAGGCCCGCACCCTGAATCGTTCGAATCGCGCGGTGCAGGTAGCTTCCAGCATCTTCTTCTTTATTGGTATTCTGCTTCTTTTTCGTCATCAATAGCGCGTCTTCATTGGGGCTTTCGATCCCCAAAAATACCATGTCAAACCCGGCATCGCTCATCGCCTCTAGCATATCTGGAATTTCGACGAGATTCACGCTGGCTTCGGTGAAAAGTTTGAACGGGAAATCTCTTTCCTTCTGATACGAAATCACTTCAGGGAGCAAACGCATCGCATCACGCTTATTCCCGATAAAATTGTCATCAACTACAAACATTGAACCTTGCCAACCGAGCCGGTAAAGCATATCGAACTCTGTCAGCATCTGTTCATTGCTCTTGGTACGCGGCACACGACCGAACAGTTTGGTGATGTCACAAAATTCGCAGTCAAAGGGGCAGCCACGAGAAAATTGGAGTGCCATTGAACCGTAATCGTGTATATTGATAAGGTCATAACGAGGCGGAGGTGCTAGTGTTATGTCGGGTTTTCTCTTTTCTTTGTATACATCTTTGGCAACTCCCGCTTCAAAATCTGTGAGAAAATCCTCAAATATTTCTTCCACTTCGCCAAAGAAAAAGTGATCGACCTCTCCCTCCGCTTCCTCTCTTATATTGTCATGATATGAAGTGGGATGGGGTCCACCAGCGACAATAGGAACGCCTGCCCGATTACATCGCTGAATAACTTGATACAGTGATTCTTTCTGGACAATCATTGTAGAAGTTAAGACGACATCCGCCCAATCGATATCTGCAGCCGTCAAGGGGTTAACATTCATATCAACGACTTTGAGTTGATAATTCTTCGGGAACATTCCGGCAATGGTCAACAATCCGAGCGGCGGCATGGCCGATTTTTTGTCCGCAAAGTCCAAGGCGTATTTATAGCCCCAATACGATGGCGGGAACTCGGGATAAACAAAAAGGGCATTCGGCATGTGGACAATCTCCAATTATGTGTGTAATTTGTGTAATTTCGTCAATCCAGCAATTAATTCTATCATAACTCAACATTTAAGGCAACAAGAAAAAACGAATGGATTGATTTTCTAAATGGACAATCAACAATCCATACTATTCCTGAATCCAAGCCTCGTCGACTTCGACGTGCATGATGCTGGTGCGTTTGTAGGTATAGGTGATATGGATACCCCCATCATGGGCTTGAATAATGGCGGGATACGAGTATTCGCCCTCCTCCGTTTCGAGATGTTGTTTGTATTCCCACGTTTCCCCTTCGTCGGTCGATAGCGCGACCGTTAGGGGTGTTCGTCCGCGTGGCACGTCATTGTAAACGAGCGCGATGTTTCCGTTGTGTAAGCGGGCCATATCAACGCCGCTGTTGGGGTTCGGTAAATCTGTAGGCTCTGCTGCACTCCACGTTCTTCCCAAATCTGGGGAGGTCGAACGCCAGATCTCCCCGTCCCGGCTGCGCATTAGCATCAGTAAACTACCGTCAGTGCGTTCAACAACCGTTGGCTGGATGACACCCTTCGGACTCAACACATCTCCATAGGTATTCCACGTCTCGCCGCCGTTGTCGGAAATCATCACCATCGAATGCCAATTCCGTTCATCATAGACCGGCAGTAGAATCTCGCCGTTGGACAGATAGAGCGGTTTGTTGCGTGTCATCCACCCCAACTCCTCACGGAGCACAACACTCTCCTCCCAACTATATCCCATCGTACTCGACTTCTTGTAATACATCTTGCACTGTGTCCAACGGTTGCCGTACATCGTAACGTAGAACAGCCAGATCTGATCATTTGTATCGGCAAACAGGACGGGGTTGCCCTCGGAGCAATCTGGAGTGTTTACAATCAGGTCCGGCTCAATCCAACCTTCGCTGCCGTAAAAACGACGTGAAGTGAATATTGCAACATCCTTCTCCCCTTCTCGTGATCCGGCATACCATGCAGCAAGCAGATCGCCATTGGGAAGTTCAGTGATTGTTGAGGCGTGGCAGGAGGGGAAATTGGGTTGCTGTTCAAAGATTTTTCCAGCACTGTACATTATATCAAGTTCTCCTAGGTAACACAGGTTACCCGCCTTAAGTTCATTTGTTCATTAGTTCATCGGTTCAGTCATGAAACAACCAACCTCTGAACAGATTTTTTGGCGCTGCGTAGAAACAGGCTTTTAGGTGTTTAAGTTAGGATGTGAGAAGCCCCATGGGGAAGATTCCCGTGGGGCTTTTTTGTTGGGCTTACTGGTCTTGTTGGTTAGGTGCAGATACCTTGTTTCAGGTTTGGGTTGGGTTAATCAACCCATTTATATATGTAACTACCGCAGGTAAATCTACCTGAATTAACTTGCTTATTTCAGCAGTTTTGGTGAAACCCTGTTTGCCATATCTGGCTTTGTTGCTTGCATCATAAAGTCTCTTGTAATTCTGCCGAATTGGATCAAGAATTGCACATCTATCAATTGCATTCCCTCGTTTTATGTGATTACGTGGATGGTAGTTTATGGTAGCAAAAAAAGCATCAACCCAATGTAATGCACAATAGAAAGCGGTGATAACGACCCAATCTAGATGTTTGTTTGAATCTGCCTGTAAAACGAGTTGAGCAGCTTCGGCAATGTGGGACTTAGAGATATGTTGTTGTTTTGTTGGCATTATTAATCTCTATCAAAAATCTCAACCTGTGATTCCTCGAATTGTTCAGAAGAAATGCGATCCTCAACATATTCAAAACCAATAAGCCAATTCATGTGTTTTTTTCTTAAACCGTATTCTACTTCGCCTAGCCGGTCCGAGAGATCTCGTGTTATATCATCGAGCACGAAAATAAACAGAATCTCTCTTTCATTGTATTCACACAGAGCTTGTTGAACTTCTGGTATTCCAAGAATTCCTTGTTTGCATTCATCCTTAATCTGTTCGAGTTCGCTGCTTAACTGCTGGCTATTATCTTCTAACTTAGATAGTTTGTCAGATAACACCTTTATTTCTAAGTCTTTGGCAGCTAATTGTTCTGTATAGTGTTCTACCATTATGCGAAAGATCGTATCCGGTATGTGATAGGATGGGGTATTAGGTCCCGCAGTATCTTCAAAATGGTTAGAAAAATTCGTCGGCTCATTCGGTTGAGGATTTGATAGTTCGTTTAGGTCCAAAGGTGTCGATTGTTGTGGCATTTTAACCTCCTAACAAATTCTTTGCAGTATTACAGGCATGTCCTGTCGTCGCAACAAAATGCGAGATTACTTCACTTAGTTGATCAAAGTCGTTGATGTCTAAGTGATAATTAAAATCTGCGTGGATTCGGTCGTTTTGCGGAGTTACTGTTAGTTGAACCCGAAATTGATTGTATCTGTAGTATACGATTCCGCCGATATTATAGTTTGCTTCGCCGTGGAAGTTTTCGTCGAATCGTGCTCTATCCACCACAAACTTACTCTTTAAGAAATTAGGATCTGTCTGTGGAATATGCCACGTAGAATTAAGACCTATTCCGTTGTATGATACATTTGGAAGTGCTCTGACATATCGCCTAGTTATACCTTGCAAACGTTTTAGCATTTCTCCATCCAAATTTCGCGCAGTAATTGTTACCCGTTGTTGCACTACATTTATCGAGAAGTTTGTGGTATCGACTAGCGAGAAATTTTGATGGTGAACAAAGTTAATAGCAGCTTCCTTAAGAATGCCTTTCTGGTTAAGCCATTCTTTAGAAACAACTTCAGGTCTATGATCCGGTGCAACTAAGACGATGTTGCCTTGGATAAGTTCCGGTTCCATTGGGTTCTCCTTGTATAGAGCTAGTTATGCTCTTTTTCAGAGTGAATCATATTATATAAAATATGATAGCATTATATCATGATATTGTGCCAGTTTTTTTTTGCAATAAGCAATAAAATAGGCTTTTTAGGAGATAATACCATCTTCGTGTAATTTATTGATTAGATATTCCTGTGAGCGATTTCCTTTTGTTGAATTGCAAGCACCACATAAGAGTTGGAGATTGTCTGGGTGATCTGGATTTTCCCTTATTAGTTGAGGTATTTGGTGATAATCTGGATGGTTTGGATTGGCTATTATTGATTGTGGGTGAAAGTGGTCTATTGTCATGTTCCGAAATGGGAATAACACTTGACACCCATTGCATTTCCCCTCTTGGTTTCCATACATCCGATGTTTGTCTGATAGAAATACTTGAAGCTGTTCTTGTGAATATTCTTCTGACAACGAACGGGGAAAAAAATCTTGGAGAAGAAGTTGCCTAGGAGGACTAGGCGGATCTGTGCGGACGGGCGGATCTCTTGAAATATCAACATCTGTCAATGGGTTGAACCAGTTGGGGTTATCAGGTTCAAGATGGGCGTTATCGACTTCTTCTTGTAAGCGTAGTTTTGTGATGTCTTCGGCATCTGGAGAGATGTCAATGCCAATCCATTGTCGTCCAAGTTTTTCTGCAGCGACACAGGCGGTTGCACACCCACAGAAAGGGTCTAACACAATCTCGTCTGGATTTGAACTAGTCTCAATAATACGATTCAACAGTCCGAGGGGCTTTTGTGTCGGATAACCTGTCTTTTCTGGTTCGTTTTCAAGCCACTTGACATCTTGATCAATGTGTTCATCAGATTCAAAGAGGACTCCCTTGGTATTAGGCTGGTATGCCCAAATATCTTGATACGGCACACCATCGCCGATATATTGCTTATACATGGGCTGTCCGCCCTGTCTTCTAGGGAATACGATTAAATCTTGCTCAAATAAGCACTCAAGCATTGCACGGCTACCCATACCGAGCCCCTCGTTAGGCAGATATGGTCTGAGAGAGCGTGGGATAGCCCAATGGCGGTCAACAGCAGTCGGGTTAAAACCTCTCCATTCCTCCCCACTATCGCCGTGTCTTTGTCCGGAGCCGGTTAGATAGTTGGTCTGATAACGCCCCCGCTGATCGCACCTAGTAAATCGACTTTCAATGTATGCTTTTGTATATGGACGTGTTCCGGGGTGGAAAGTGCATGTTCGTGACTTTGAATAGAATAAAAGCGTGTCATGGATCGGTCCATACTGCCTTGTTGTCTTGCTGTGTGCGTTTGACCGACGCCATA
Organism: Candidatus Poribacteria bacterium; assembly: GCA_965208425.1. GTDB lineage: Bacteria > Poribacteria > WGA-4E > WGA-4E > PCPOR2b > PCPOR2b. The sequence continues at coordinate 4,510,406 of OZ242335.1, forward strand.
TGATTTCGCTGCGAAACATATCCTTACCAAACAAGGAATCCATTACTAGTTTAAGGTAGTGGGAGGCGGTTGGATCGCAGTGTAGGTAGATGCTCCCTGTCGATTTGAGTAAGCGTTTCATTTCAAAGAGTCGAATCGCCATTGCCATGAGGTATATCTTCATGGATGTGTCTTGGGTTATTTCAGCGGACTGGATAATCTGGTAGAGTGCTTCATGCTCCTCAGCTATCTGTCCGTGCCATTCGTCTTTAATGTCCTCGTCCGTCCAAATATCTTTGAACGAGGCTCCTTCTGCTGCTGAACCAATTGGTGCTTTGTATTCCTTTTTTGTATTAAATGGCGGATCAAGATAGATAAGATCTATTGTTTCTGAATCAATGCCTCGCATAATATCAAGGTTATCTGCGATAAAAAGTGTTCTGTTTTTCACATTCACGGTGTTTCCCCGTATAATCAATCTGCAAGTCTAGGCGTTGCTCAGTTACAGACTTTTTCTTAGCACGCTCCTTGGATCAAATATACAAATTCCCTTGCTTAAACGTTATCGAAGGAACTGCATACTGACTAATTGAAACCCAAAAAATGGGGACTCGCGCTCGCGAATCCCCGGGTAAATTAGATATGCTTATTATTGGTTAAGTGCGATTACCTCTTTTATTCGAGGTTCTTGAAGTTTGTTGTTTGCCTGAATCGTCTGGCCAAACATACGTAGAATCTCCCTAACGATTTTTAATGGATAAATCTTTTCTGATTTCAGGCATATATTCATACACTTCTTCTGTAGTGATAACTTTACGCATTGAATCAACATTTTCCAGAATTTTAGAAGCCTGATAATATGCCTCTGTAGCTGTAGTCTGACCCGTAGGGGCATTGGAAATCACTGCTGTGCATTGGAATTTATTTTCTTTGGCAAGAAGGGAAAGCCGTCCATTCCAAATGTTTGCCCTGTCAATAATTGTTTTTGGATTTTGGAATGCTAATGGTATAGGTTCAAGAACTTGACGAATGCCATTATTCCAACTCATACGAAATGGCCAATCAACATTGGCAGCTTGCATTGTAAAATTACGTTGTACACGGTTGAAAAGATCATGTTTTTCGAGTGCATCACGTACTACGTTCCAAATAATATCACCTTCCGTAAATGTCTCGGTTTTATGCACTTCTACATATTCGCCGAATAATGATTCAAAAAGTTCTTCTGGCTTTGGATAGACCCCTGCTATTGGTGATGACCACTGCAAAGATGAGAGCTCACCTTGCACTAATTCATAAAAAACTTCAGAGGGGTTTTCTTTATACAATCGCAATGTGTCTAAATCACTATCAAGTCTACTATATGATTCATACAGGTTACGAATTCTCTGACGATAAATCTTGCCGTCAAAATCATCAAAGAAATTTGAAATCCTTTCATACCGAGTCGTAGCATCGAAAAGGATTTTTTCATGTTGAGGTATCCACATCATTAGCCCAATGTTTACGAATTCATGTCTAAATATATCATTGACATAACGTAAAACACGACAATAATAAGATGTCATGAAAGATCCTCCTTCAAACGATTGGATATTTCTATAAAGTTAAGATGCCGGTTTTTCAAAAACTCAAAGATCTTATCAATATCACTTTTGTTGATCTGCCATGAACAAGGCAACATTTCTCGAATCTCACTCAATTTTTGGCTATCTATTCTATCTCTCCACTTGTCAAGTATTCGACTGTATGAACACCTCTTATGCTTTAGATATTCAGTCGCATAATGATTATGTACTAGATTCTGCGGAATAATTTTTTGATTTAATAGGATATGTATAAACGCCAACGCATGATCAATAAGCACAAGTTGATTGCCATAAGACATTAGATTTGGATTCCCTTTACGTCTATCAGGATTCATGATAATTACATCAAAAGTTAAAATATCTTCAAGTTGGTTAATAACTTCTTGCGCATTATTATTATCTCCAGCGTTCCAATTTACAAGTGATTTGTCAAATATACTTCCAAAATTTTTGCCGATGTTCTTCAGTAATATGTCGCCGGCTAACTTATCTGTTTGTCTTGTTGTTTCGGCAAAATCTCGTGGAACATTAACAATCGCGTAGTCTGGAACATTAAGATCGAGCTCACGTGCCATAATGGCGCATATTAACTCACATGCCGATGAAGTGCCGGGATAGAAAGCTCCCTTCTGCCTCAAATTAGGCTTATTTGGTTTCAGCACTACCCTTTTTCTATGTCCATGTTCATCAATTGCGCGAATCCGTATCGATCTTGTTGCGCCTGTTGACATAAGCGATTCATATTGGAAGGCTTCCAGATTGAGTGGTGGATCGAAAGTGGCTATGGACATAAAACCTATTCCTTAAATTATATTCATATTTTAAGGAGATAAACTCCAATGAATATCTGATTGGACGTCAATCTTTTACAAGACGCCTTCAGATAATAACATCACTTTATTAACTGATCAAGATATTTACCTCATTGTATCATACCCCCAGCGTTATCCAATAGCAATACCGTTTATATTTACCATTATAATCGAACAGCAGCCACCGAAAAATGCACGGACTCCCAATCCTATCTAATTCACACTGCTGCGTTGATTTAGTTTGCTAATTTCGGTGCGAACGCCCGCGATTTCTTGTCGAATGCGTGGGATTAGTTGATTTGCAAGCGAGATTTCTTCAGCGGACCAATTGAATACCAAATTATGATAGGTAGATCGCAATTATTATACTGATTTTAGCCCTTCGTATAATTGCTACCACAACCCTCTACCAATCCCCAAGAACAAAATCCCTTCATATTATAACGATATTTTGGCATAGCAGCTTCAAAGTGTCAACAAAAAGCAAAAAAAAGTATTGACAACATTTTGGGTATCATATAGAATGAGAAATTGTGGGAGCCCCGAGTGTGTGCTCGGAGCCCCCCGAAGCAAAACGAGACGTCACCTCGAATCGCTTCATGATTGTTAGACGGGAATCTAACAATCTCTCATAGTATAACCCTTTCTGTTATTAGTTTCAATCGAAAACAAGGGGCTGCGCGATTCGGGAATACCCCTACACGCAGCCCCTTTTTTTGGTTGACTACTAGCAATAAGGAGACTTCCCACATGCGAGTTATCATTGCAGTCATACTAGCAGTATTTCTGTTTACACTTACCGCTACCGCTTACCCCCAACTTACTGACGACAACAGCAAGATAAAAGCAGAAATGACGGCAATTGAACTCCGACTCACACAGCAGATTCAAGAGTCAGAAAATCGGCTGCGATCCGAACTCAACGCGCAGCTGAACACACGAATGAACGATTTCATCATAGTATTCGGGATAACCTCCGGGGGCTTCTTCCTGTTATTCGCATCCGTGTTACTTATCAACGCACTCAGAAACCGACCAATAATAGACAACAAGACAAACGCAGCATTGATCCTAGCCACGATAAACGGAATACTCTACCTCACCTCCACCACCATAGCCTACGAAGACGGAAACAAAAACTTCGGACATATCACCTGTGAAGGACTCACAATACTAGACAAAGACTTCGACCCAAGAATCGAACTCACCGCCGAGCCATTCCCCAACATATCACTCTACGGTTTCGTAAGAGATAAACTTGTAGATATAGAAGCGGGCTTATTCGGCGGACACATCACCCTAAAAAGCAGTCGGCATAAAGCTACCGACCCTCAAGAAAGAACCAGAATACGCCTATCCACAAACCCCGGCATGACCTCTATAAACATGGGAGAATCCAGCCAAGCACGCAACCCAAAAGGCATAAGTTTAGGAACTGTATACAGTCTCCAATCAATCAGCGTCACAGGCACACGAGGCGAATACTCAATTTACCCTGAAGACTAAACCTGGATAGGAAGACTCCGTTGAATAAAGTTTCCAAATATAGCAGAGTCTTCCCGATTATTATACTTAAAACTCGCCTCCGCTATGTAGAGTGGCGCATACTTCCGAGTATATCGGTGGTGCGTACCATACCACGCCCGCTTAATCCAAGTCCAAAACCCCTCAATTGTGTTAGTATGCACCTCAATATCAGTCGTAAGTGGCTCCGACTCCTTATGCTTCGCGGTATAATGCGGCATAACCTCACCCAATGGGTTATAAGCCGTAAATTCGTCCGACACCAACTTCACGTCAGACCTATCCACGACACCCTTAACAAACTCAGGGATAAGGTCTTTCAGCTTACTATCCCGTGGTTTCGTCACTCCATCCGCAATACGAACTACAACCCTACCATCCCGCTCAATCGCACCAAGGTAGGTCATTTTATCAATACCGCGCTTGGTCCTAAGTTCCTTATCAGGTTGACGTTTCGCCCGTCCACCCACAAAGGTTTCGTCTACTTCAACTATCCCACGTAACAAACCACCACGACTCTCCTGTTTCCGCATTTCCGCCCGGATTCGGGTCTGCATATACCATGCAGTCTTATCATTCAAGTCTAAATCACGAGCAAGCTGATAACTAGAGATACTTTTCTTGGCATCCAACATGAGCTTAATTGCAGCAAACCACTTGACAAGGGCAACTTTCGTTCCCTCAAATAGCGTATTAGACAGCACATTAAAACTAGATTTACAGTCATAGCAATTCCAACGACCGACTAACTTATTCTCCTTCTTCCGTCCAACCGAGATACTCGCACAGTGTGGACACCGGGGAGAACCTTTCCATAACACTTCCTCTAAATGTTCGATACAAGACGCCTGATCGGGGAACCTCCTTAATAGTTCCGTAAGACCCATAACATGCTCCCGACACAACCACATCAGAAAAGCACCAGGTTCCTAGTAGCAATAAGGTCGTCATATAATATTTTCTCGTCACAGGCATAATCCCCCTATTGAGTGCACAACAGTTTTTTCTCGTTTTGGAACTTTAGTGATATAGGATAAAGAGGAGAGGGCAATCATTTTTTTGGTTGACAAGCGATTGAACTTGTGCTAGAATAATTGCCATCTCTGATAAGTAATAATTCGAGCCTCGTAAACTCGAAATCTTAAGCAAGGCTGCTTTCGTGCTGGTAACACGTTTGCAGCCTTGTTTTATGTCTACTATATTATATCACAAATACCAACCCCGAATCTACTAAAAACTCAGTGATAATGCGGGTTCGGAGCATTTTTCTGCCCAACAAAAAAAGCCCCACGGGAATTTACCCTATGGGGCTTCTTACATCTATTATAACACCACGTCACACCAGTTGACCGATCAAATCTAATTCAAAGAAAGGAATTACACCATAATGAAATATAATAAAGAAACAGGAGAAGTAGAAGCATCAATGGAAGAAATAGTAGACATAATAAGAGGAGCACCTGCAATTCAAGACTACATAAAAGTAGTGTTTGAAGCAACCCAACCCCAGCCAGAAATAGTAATACAAGCGGAAAAGCAAGAATTCAGACTAACACCAGAAACAACAAAAGAAGTAATGATCAAAACACTCGAAATGGTAAAAATGGTAAATTTCGATGTAAAGATTAACCTTAACATAACCCCAAATGAAGAAACACCAAAATCAGTCTAAAAGCCTACTTCTACGCAGCGCCGATTTTTTTACGTTTCACGCATCACGTTTCACTGTCGATTTTTGACCGGAGGGCGTATCAGCAGTTGCAAACTAGCACCGTTGGTTAATAAGCAATACATTTTATTTTCGTGGTTTTTCCGTTGCTCTCTTGTGTGATTTTTTGTATAATCGTGATGATTTCGACGTGTATTATAAACTTTTTCGTAAAATCATACAAGGAGAAAGAAAGATGGCAAAAACAGGTAGAGCAGTTGTCGCCCACGGACAGGATTTTGATGTTCGAGAATATCCTGTGCCAGATCCAGCACCGAATACAGTGCTACTACGCCAGGAGCTAGCAGGCATCTGTGGGACAGATCTGCACAATTGGCAGAACGGATTCGACCGGGAAGTCTTGCTCGGTCATGAGAATGTCGGCGTGATTGACGCAATCGGTGAAGGGGTAAAAACAGACTACGTGGGAAATCCGATCCGTGAAGGCGATCGTGTCATCCTTGCACCGGGGACAAGCTATGGCGGCTACGGTTTTCAATGGAACCCAGATGAAGCACCCCACTTTCGTGGTGGGTTTGCCGATTATATTTATCTTGCTTACCCGGACACCTGTTTCATCAAAACTGACGCCTCCCCGGAGGTCGCCGTAATGACGGAACCCTTCACAATTGGTGTTCATGCAGTAATGCGCGGTAAGGTGGAAATCGGTGACACCGTTGTGGTTCAAGGTGCGGGGGCAATCGGGTTGGTAACGTTGATTTGTGCGAAGATTAGCGGCGCAGCCAAACTAATCATGGTTGGTGGACCCGCGAGGCGTTTGGAACTTGCTAAGCGTATGGGAGCTGATGTCACCATCGACATCGAAGAGGTGGCCTCTGCCGAGGAACGCACGGAGTTAGTCAAATCAGAGACACCACGAGGGGAAGGAGCGGATGTGGTCTTCGAATGCGCAGGATTTCTGCCCGCTACCCCTGAAGGCTTGGGCTATGTGAAGCAGAGCGGAACCTTCGTTGAAGTTGGGCATTTTGTTGATATGGGATCAATTGATTTCAATATCAATCAGCTGCTCATGCGTAAAAATATCCGTCTCGAAGCGATCTGGGGCAGCCGACCCGAACACTTTGTGCGCGGATTGCCAATCCTTGAGAAAAACGAATTTCCGGTTGGTGACATGGTAAGCCATGAGTTGCCGCTTTCCCGCGTCCGCGATGGGTTTGACGCGCTTAACGGCACCTACCGACTCGAAGGGGATATGGTAATTAAGATTGCTGTTAGTGCTGCAGAATAATCTATAGTAGATTTTAGAATTAATGAGATACTCCAAATTGGTAGGCACTGTTTCCAACTGCGCCGTTTCAACCCACCACGGCACCTATGCGGTGCGGTTAGGAAAACACAACTACCGTTCGCCTGTTTGGTAGGCACTGTTTCCAACTGCGCCGTTTCAACCGACCACGGCACCTATGCGGTGCGGTTAGGAAAACACAACTACCGAGGGGCGAAGATGTTTATTTATTTTTAGCATTCACCATATGTTTGTATGTCTAGTTGCGCGAAGCGTGAAACGTAAAATGTGAAGCGCACTATTCTCCACAACTTGCGTTTCACATGGATAGCGGTGATGACGTAATACGACATGGTTTAGATTTTAGGCATGTCCAATATCATTGGATTTTTGCGTAAAAACGGGTTCTCCGTCTTTTTGTTCGCTATTGTCCTAAGGGGCTCGGCTGCGTCGATGCTAGCATTCGCTGAGGAAGGCAGCCATGCGGCGGAATTTCTCAGTCACGGCGTTGGTGCACGTGCCTTGGGCATGGGGAGCAGCTTCGTGTCAGTAGCAGACGATGCTACCGCGGTGTACTGGAATCCCGCTGGACTTGTTCAGATCCCAAGACGTGCCTTTGTCATGATGTATTCCGATTCCTTCGGTACAGGGCAGGGCGTTTTTTTAAGCAAGGGGTTGGTAGAATATAACTTCATGGGTTACGCTCAACAGATCGAAGGCATCGGAAGCGCGGGCATCAGTTGGATTCGACTCGGCGTGGACGACATACCGCACACCACTTTTGTGGATGTCAATGGCAATGGACGCTTAGGGGACTTTCTTGATAAGGATGGCGATGGGGTTAAGGATCCCGGTGAGTGGTACATCGATCGGCCGGAGGTGGCGGGATATTTCAGTAACGTAGACAATGCGCTGTTAATCTCTTATGCACGTCAGATCCACCCAAGTCTTTCAATCGGTGGCAACCTGAAGTTGCTCAGACAATCACTCTTTGAAAACAGGGGAAACGGCTTCGGGCTTGACATCGGGTTAATGTTCAAGCCGCTTGATGGACTCCACATTGGAGCGATGTTAGCAGATGCCACCGGCACACAGATCCACTGGAATACTGTTGACGAGCCGGTATTCACCCGTGAACGTCGGTTTCGATTTGGCCTGTCCTACCGCATCTCATTGCCGGTAATCGGCAAAATTACGTTTGGCACCGACTTAGAAACAGACCGACAAGACCTTAGGGCAGACCGGCGAACGGAGAGGATGTTCCGCTTTGGTGGGGAGTATTGGATGTTTGATGTAGTTGCACTCCGTATCGGTGCGGAGGGGACTAAACTCGCAGCGGGGGCCGGTATACGCCTTCGTTTTGGCGAAACTGCGCTCTACGCAGATTACGCTTTCAACGCACATGACCTCGGAAACTCACAACGGGTTTCAATCTCCGGCCTGTTTTAACCCAAGTTGCTAGGTTCTGTTGACATTTCATCGCAATTAGACAATCAAGGGGACACACAAACGCATGGTTCTTCGTAGGGGTTAGGTCTCCTAACCCGTTGTTCACACATCAAAGGCGATTTTGGACTTCTGTAGGTCGATTTTCCAAAATCGACACTCCCTAGCACATCATGCGATCGTTTTGGCTTAATGAACCCGGCTTGTTGCACGCCACGCTGTGTATTTTGTCGAGATATGAATCTCGACCTACAATTTATTTTTGTACCACGATCTGTTAGATTGTGATCTCAGCCTGCAAACTAACAGTTCGCGCTACTTATGGCAGATTGCCTGATAATTACAGCGTTTGCCGAATGAGCATCTTCAAAATGTCAACACGCCCTAAACATTGAAATCCATCCGTTCAATTAACCAATGAACAAATTACTTTCACGTTTTACGCATCACGTTTCACGTAGTTATCGAACCTGTGCCCCCGGCGGCATCTGCTTCTCAAGTGTCACAATAGCCAACTCTTTCCCACCTTCAGCCGCGAGCAGCATCCCCTGCGATTCAATCCCTCTTATCTTAGCAGGCTGCAAGTTGGCGACCAGAATAATCTGTTTCCCGATAAGGTCTTCAGGCGTGTAATGCGCTGCGATGCCGGCAACAACTTGACGCTTCTCAGCCCCCAAATCAACCTGCAGCTTCAGCAGACGATCTGCATCCGGGACACGTTCAGCAGCTATCACCTCGGCAACACGCAGATCCAGTTCCTGAAATTGATCAAAAGAGATTAGATTATCATCTGTGGACTGCTCCGGTTTAGCGGATTTCTCTTTGCTCGCCTGTTTCGGCTTTTTGGTGTCTTTTCGAGGAAAGATGGGCTCGGGTTTTCCGAGTGCTAGCCCCGATGGCAAACCTCCCCACTCAGCGACCGTATCCAATCCTTGGTCATTGAAGTTCTCATCGAGTCCAAGCTGTTGGCGTATACGATTAGCGGTGCCCGGCATGAAGGGAGAGACTAGGACAGCGACAATCCGCAGCGCTTCCATGCTGTTATAGAGGATTGTCCCCATGCGCCCTTTTGTTTCTTCCGATCTTGCCAACGTCCAAACCTCCGTTTGCTGGATATAACGGTTAATCCGCCGCACAAACTCCCAGATCGTTTCCAACGCCATATCGAAAACGAGTTCTTCCATCAGGGCATCAACCTTCTCAATCGTTTCACGCGCCATTTGTTGAATCTCGTCATCAAATTCACCCGATGCCGTCGGTTCAGGGATACCACCGAAGTTTTTGGAGACAAGACCGAGCGTCCGGTTGAGTAGGTTGCCAAGATCGTTTGCGAGGTCAGCGTTATAGCGGGCAGCAAGGCGGCTTGGACGGTAATCGCCATCGTTTCCGAAACTAAATTCCCGCAACAGGTAGTAACGGAAAGCATCCAACCCGTAGGTCCCGATGTCGGTGTCCATGTCAATGAAGATGCCAAGCGTTTTGCTCAAGGCTTCGCCATCCTTTGTCAAGAAGCCGTGGGCGACCACTTTTTTGGGGACCGGCAAGTTTACCGCCATTAGCATTGCGGGCCATATCAGGGCGTGAAAGCGTGCTATGTCCTTTGCCATCAGATGAACATTGGCGGGCCAGAATTTGTGAAATCTTTCTCCGTCTTGGGCATAATCGAGTGCGGTGACATAGTTGCTCAAGGCTTCGATCCACACATAAGAGATGTGTTCCGTGTCGAACGGCAGGGGAATACCCCAAGAGACGGACGATCGTGAGATGCTCACATCTTCCAACCCGGACTCTAACACGTTCAGCATCTCGTTACGACGGCTTTCAGGTTGAATAAAATCAGGATTTTCGGTAATGTGTTTAATCAATGGATCTTGATATTTTGAGAGCGCGAAGAAGTAGTTATCTTCCTCGACCCATTCCAAAGGTAGATTGTGGACTGGACAGATCTTATCCTCGGTCTGTTCCTTTTCGGTGAAAAAGCGTTCGCACGGACGGCAGTAGAATCCTTCGTATTTGCCTTTGTATATGTCCCCTGTCTCGTAGAGCGAGTTAAGGAGTTTTCGGACACCGCTCTTGTGCAGTTCACTCGTTGTGCGCAGGAAAATGTCATAAGATACATTCAGTCGTTCCCAAAGTTTCGTAAACGTTGGCGCGATCTGGTCACAGTAAGCCTGCGGAGAGATGTTTTTCTGGTCAGCAATTTTTTGTATATTTTCCCCATGCTCGTCCACGCCGGTCAGAAAAAAAACGTCGTCCCCTTTGAGACGATGGTATCTTGCGAGCACATCGGCGGCGATTGTTGTGTATGCGTGTCCGGCGTGCGGCTCGGCGTTGGTGTAGTATATCGGTGTTGTGATGTAAAATGTACTCATGATTGTATTCCTTTTTGACTTCCTGCGTATTGCGTCTTCATGGAATTCACTACTTCCGCTTAACCGAAGCGTCCGGTTTATGAGACACTCGAATCGCGCTTGTATCCACTTGAAGTTGGTCTAGCAACTCTCTTAATCTCTCCCATTGGTCCCAGGGTCTTCCTCGTTGACGATCCAAAGTTAGACCTTTCGGCAGCTGTTGCGGGTCCTTGAACGGTGTCCCATCACGATTCACCGCTTCGTGACTAATGAAAATGTTCTCCTTCATCTCAATTGGAAAATGACTATCCGTCAACTGCTCTGTGTCAATTAGCCAAGCAACGACTTCATAAACAACAGTCTTCCAAGTCGTAACCGACTTCTCAATGTCAGTACCTATTTTCAACTGAATTGGCTTGGTGAATAGCGGATACCTTCGTTCTGATGCAAGGGAATACCATTGGTCTTTTGGTGGGGCGACAGGCAACTGCTGGGGTTGCTGTGCATTGGGCTCACTGCTGGGTTGATCCAATGCAGGCTTTGGTGGTACGACGGTTGATTCTGTTGCTTCGGATGGACTGTCACTAGAGACAAGATTCGGCTTCCACAGCCCTAACACTTGTACCACGTTTTTATGAGGCAGCTGTTGAGACAACTGAACTTTCATTAGCATACGCTCTTCCAATGTGCCCCGCTTGAAAACCTCATACATCTCCCAATGATCGCCATCAGTCACAATCATGTAATCAATGCCATCCCGATTTGCATAGTTGAGAACCTGCATAATTTCATCATCTTCTAAACCACGTCCCAATCTCTTCGCTTCAATCACAGCAACCGGCTGACTATCGGACATCAGCGCATAATCCGCCCACTGCTGCCCTACCCTATATTCAAGTTGAACCACCTCCGGATCTGATACGTCCCACCCCAACTCCCGTAATAACGGATCGATTAGTACTTGCCGAGTGCGCGTCTCATGTCTAGACAGATAATTACGATGCCCCTTGATTATCTGTTGTAGTTTCTCAATAACATTTTGTAAGTCATCTAACGCCATGACTAACTCCTCTTATCCGTGAACTTTTAGTGAATCCTAAAAATAAATAGACACTTTCGCTCCCAGTGTTTGGTAGGCGCTGTTTCCAACTGCGCCTATGCGGTGCGGTTACAAACCGCACCTACCGGGGGCATAGCCCGGATTTTTCCCTCTCCGGTAGTCGATGTTTCCTAACCTCGCCGATTGGCAGTGTCTCATTAATTCTAAAATCCACCATTTAGTACACAAAACTAGCTACGGTTTACGCAACAACTTCAAAGCCAAAACCTCTAAAGCCAATGTCGCATTGACATTTCGTTGAAGCATAGCTTTCGTCTCAAAAATCGCCTTGATTGCCGACTGCAATTGTAGGCGTGAGTAATGCGCTGCCAACTCTTTGAGTTGTTCCGCATGATGGATATGCGTGAGCAGATCTGCGGGAGCTCCTTGATGCAGCAGGGCTAGATCGCGATACCATGTCACGAGATGGTCAAGGGCTTCCGGTTGTTGGCTCCATTTCTCCGCAATCCGAAAGGCCTCCAACCGACTGTCAGCGAACATAATCTCAGGAATATCTTCATCGAAACCTGCCCCCTCTTGAAGCAGCGTCAGTGCTTTGCCAACGGCGCCCCCGGCCGCTGTCGAAATTGAGAAGGCTTGGCTTTCGTCGATGTTGAATCGTTGCATCAGATACCCGGTAAGTTCGGAAATTACGAGTGGGTGAAACGGGATGATTTGGCAACGGGACCGGATTGTGGGTAGCAGCGCGTCAAGATTTGTGGTCAGGAGGATTAAAACCGAATCGGCGGGCGGTTCTTCAAGGGTTTTGAGCAGACAGTTTGCGGCTTCGAGATTCATCCGTTCTGCTTCGGTCAGGATGTATACTTTTCGTACCCCCTCAAGCGGTCGATAAATGATCCGTTTTTGCAGGTCACGAATCTGGTCAATCTTGATCCAAGCCCCTGACGGACGGATAATCTGAAGATCGGGGTGATTCCCGTCGTCGGCTTTGCGACAGGCTAAACAGGTGCCACAGGCTCCCTCGCCTTGCGTGAGGCAATTGATAGACTTTGCAATATGAAGCGCGACGGTCTCTTTCCCAACATTGGCGACTCCAACGAACAGATAGGCACCCGCCACGCGATTTGATGCAATCGCATGGTATAGTTGTTCGAGTATCCTGTGATGTCCGATGATAGCGTCTTGCATAAGGTTGCTCACTGTTGCAGTAAGGGTTGGATTGCTTCCCGAATCTGTGTATACACCTGCTCTGGATCGACTTCAGCATCAATAATTTTCAGTCGCCGGGGTTCCTGTCTTGCGATAATTTGGTAACCCTCCCGCAGCCGGCGGTGAAACTCAATTTTTTCTCTTTCCAAGCGGTCCAATCCGCCTCTACTGTTCTGAACGCGCTGTAGTCCAATCTCCACCGGCAGATCCAATACAAAAGTTACATCCGGCGTAACGCCGTCGGTCGCAATCCGATTCAGGCGATGTATCCTTTCCAGATCTAACCCACGCCCATAACCTTGATAGACGACTGTTGCATCTGCGAAGCGGGAGGAGATGACAACCTTTCCCGCTTCCAGCGCAGGTTTGATAACCTCTGATACGTGCTGCGCCCGCGACGCAGCGTATAGCAGCAACTCGGTTGTCGCTGCCATCTCGCTGTGGTCTGGATTCAGCAGCATGTCACGAATCTGCTCAGAAATGGGGGTGCCGCCCGGTTCGCGTGTCAGGCAGACATCATAGCCAGTTTGTTTCAAATCTGCCGTCAGACGTTCAATCTGCGTCGTTTTCCCCGCCCCGTCCGTACCCTCAAATGTGATAAAAAGTCCTCGATCTGCCACAGCTGCTCTCAAAGGGCTTATTCTGGATTGGATTCAGGTTCGTTCGTATCACCCGTTCCGTCTTCTGCCTCTGTATCTGTCTCAACTGCTTCCTGAACGGGTTCCACTTTTTCTGGCGGCAACACCTGAAAATTCGTCGCGCCTCCCCGATGTTTGTATTTGATAAAGACGATGTCCTTCTCCTCACGATAGAGCCAACCGGACTCGGTAGTTGAGAGGTTATCTACAATTGGAAGTTCTCCATCTCCCGTACGAATTGCAGAGGGTCCCGGTTTCGCTGAAGATTCTGTTCCGCCGAACCGGCTTCCGTAACCTGTAATGATAGAATGGCTTGTTTCGTTTTGGATATAACGCAATGTAAATGTCAGCCGATCAGAATCATCATAGTCTAGCCCATCAATTCTTGCACCGCTACTTACGTGAATACGATCATCTTGTACATGGCAAATCCCGGTCGAAATATCCGGATCAAGTCCACGTAAGGTATACAGGTTCACCATGATGTCTTCTGGATTGATATGGGGTCCACGTCCTTCTGTACAATAACCGTAGAAACCGTCGGGGTATGTTCCCTTTAGTTCCCCTTCTGTCCACTGCTGATACATTGCACTAATAGTAATTCCCTCCGCAAGCTTCGCCCAGAACTGGCTTTGACTCTCAGATGTATGTCGAGCGAGATGCTGAAGGGCATAGGCGTAAACCAAGCCGTTCCACTGAACGGGAACACCGAACCATGGGTGGGTATAGAAGGTCGTGCCAAAAACCGGTATCGAACCGAAACGCATACCGGGACGGTCCGATAGATGCCAGTGATACACAAAAGGGAGCCCCGCTTTTGCCCACTGCTCTGCCCTTTCCAGATAGCGTTTTTTCTTGGTGATTTCGTAGGCTTCAACATAGGCACCAACAGCATGGGCAGCAGCGAGGAGATCCGGTTCATAAAGCGGACACTCCCATGTTTGGGCACCGCGCGGAACCCTGAAGTTCTCCATGAACTTCAGCCCCTTCAGTCCAGCTGCCAGCGATTCCGAATCACCCGTCACACGCGCGTGCTTGAGGAGTGTCCGAGCTGTGGGAGCACAAGTTCCTAAAACGGCGTCTCCTTCATTCCCTAGCGTCTTAGCTCGATCCGTAATCGGCTGGAAACGCCAACTACCATCCTCTTCCTGTGCCTCAATCCATCGCATCGCAATCTCTTTGAGTCGATCTATTCCCGCTTCAACCTCTCCAAAGTAGAAGGGGGCTTCCCATTTCAAGATGTGACAAAGGTCTGTCGAACTCAGTCCACCCGGTCCTCCTTCTTGGATTGTGCGCGTCACGATTTCAAGTGCTCGCTGCCTGACCGATTCATCCTTAATGGTATCATCTTGGGTTTGGATGAGGTAATCATACCACAACAGCGTTGCAAAACCGGGAGCATTACCCGGCGTCCAATCAACACAATGCTGTGATTTTCCTGTTTCTTTATCCCATACAGTCTGCATGAAGCCATGCCGCGACAGCAGAATCTCTTCCCTATCGGTCCGTGGTGCTTTTAACGGTTCAGGCACGCCGTAAGCATCTGTCCAATGGGAAATAGCATCCAGAATGGAAGCGTTTCCATCGACAATAATTTGTGCTTTAATCGTTACTGGTAGGTTTGCTTTCAGTGGATATGGTGTCGAGGCTGTCAAATGATTCTCTTCAACCCAATCAGGAATGGTGGGAAGAAACAGACCCATGAGGTGGTTCTTTTGATAGTTGAACCAATTCGGGGAAGCAAAAGCTGCTGATAGCATGTTGTGTTCGCCATCCCAAGTTTCCAACGCATCCCACGCCAGACCAACCAACGTCTTTTTGTGCTCGATAGCCATCAGTGGAATCGTAATTTTATACGGATGCGGCACAAGTCGGTTGTTATGCGGCGGAGCGACATCCCGCGAACTCGACGATGGTTCATCACCTTCCAAAAACTCCAAACCGGGAAACAGGGCGGCGGTCTTACGCTCACCAAACGCCCCATCTCCTGCATAAAGCATTGGACCATTGAAAGCGATTAATTCCCGCTCCTGATCCGCAGTGAGACTATATTCCACCTTGAGCCGTTTGGATTCGTCAGACAACGAAAAACGCGCTTCATAAGACCAAAGCACACCGTCTTCGCCTCGTTCCTCGGAGGACAATAGAACTATGGATTCACCAACGTTATTTCCGGCGAGCCGGTAAACAGTTGGGGTAATTTTGATGTGTTGAGGAGTTCCTGACGCATCATTATAACGGATTTCTGAAATCGCATTGCAGACCGCAACCTGACGGTAACGTCCGTTTCTCGCTGCAAAAAGCAGACAATATTCAAATCCGCTAGACCCTCTGACGAAAAGTGTGCGCAGGTGCCGATTTTCGGTGATAACATGTCCGTTCTGATCGTAGGTGCGTAAATCCGAAGCGGCTTGATTCGAAATCCTAGGGATTGCTGGTAGCAAGCTAACATTCTGATCAACGGCTTGACGCAGTTCACCCGTCGGCATTTGACATCGAAGCACCACAGATGCCCGAGCTACTGACTCACGCGAAAAACTACGGATACTCCATGAATACGTCGTCTCTTCACCCGGGTTGAGCCTTTTCAGCGGTTGTGTCGTTCTACCGCGTCGCAATTTTATCCGATTGATTGAGAGGGTCGCTTCATGAATAGGCTCAATTGGAACGAGCCCGTTGTTGCGAACCGTGCATTGCAGATCAAAATCCTCTCGTGCGGTACGGAGGGCGCCCGTTGGTCCCGCGGCGACGATCTCTAGTTTTGGTTGCTCCGCGTATAACGCCAATTCAGCAATCGAGACCCCCGCTTTAGCTTCCATCCGCTGGCTCAATTCATCTGAGACTTCCGAAGCCAGCGTAGAGATTTCCAAATCGAATTCGGTAACCGAGAGTTCTGGAGTCTCTCCCTCTAACAGCCCTACTGCAAGACCGCGTCTGAGTTTGGGTTCATCTTCGTTTTTTTCAACCAACAACGAAGTACGAGTTAGCTTCAAGACACGTGGGTTCCCCCATAAAGCCCAGTCGTACTCAGTATTACCAGCACCGTTGCAATTGGTCAGGAAACCAATTTGAACCGTGCTTCCAGCAAAATCAGAAAGATCTACAAGGTATTCGTCCCAGCGGCAAGCCTCAGAGACACCTTCAAAACGGCGTTCATCTGAAATCTCAATAGCAAACTGTACCCCATCCGGCTTCGTGTGCGGCAGTTCAAAATCGACACCATCCCTCAAGCCGATGCTGAAATGTAAAATCAAATTCTCGTTGGATTCCACCCTTGGAAGTGTGACCTCATACTGGATTCGTGTATAGCCTTCAGCGGGAGGATGTTCAAAAAGTGCTGCTTTTTCTACACCTCCTGCGCTATCTTGAGTGCTAGCGGCGGTCTTTTCGGCATCACTCGATTCACTATCCTCGAATTTATCAACGAAATTGTATACCTCGTCAATGACCCCAAAAGTAAGTGGCACTTCAGTATCTTCGATCGTTTCTTCTTCCGAATCCGTTACAATTGCCTCCGCGGGGGCATCTTCGATGGTTTCAACCTCTGCCGTATCGACTGTCAGGATTTCCTCATTTGATTCCTCTGTGAGGACATCAACCACAATTTCATCGGGAGCTGTTACTACTCCTCCCGTGGCATCTGACACGGATTCGTTCGCTTCGGTAACATCTCCGTCCTCAACATTACCGGAATGTGATTCTCCATCTGTTTCCACCGCTGCGACCGGTTGCGATCTCGCTTCCGCTGTTTCTTCGTCGCCCTGTCGGTTTTCGCTTGGTGGAATCGTTGCATCTGAACCATCAGTTTCATTGTGTTTGGCATCTGTCGTTTGTTCTTGTACTTCTGCTGTTGGTAGATTTTCTTCCTTGGTGTCGTCGGAGGGATTTTGTTCATCTCCCTCCGTATCGTTGGCATGAATAAGCATCCATGCCAAGAACCCCTGACAAGTTGCGAGCATTCAACTCCTCCCAAAATTATAACGAATCAATGGGTAGGCTCATTTAAGAAGTAGATATTTTCAGAAATGCATTCATGAACCAATGTACTAAATGAACCTACGAACCCATGATCCCATGAACAATTTATATTTACGTTTCACATTCCGATTTATCGAGGATTCTCGTTCCGCGAGCGGAATCCTCGGAACAGGACTTGCGGAACATCACGTTTTACGCTTCAGTTTCCTGCTTCTCCGCCCATTGCGCCTTCAGCTGCTTCATTTCATTATTCAGCACCGGTTCTGTTTGTGGCGTTCGCACCGTTTCATCAATAATCCACGCGCCATTTGCATCCTTGAGAACCGGTTTTCGCTGCTGTACTGGTAGAACGCCAAACGGTTTATGCGGTTCAAGTTGATACCAGTAAGCAACCGAAGATGTTTCATTGCAGAGATGATTCCCGTGTCCATGCTCAATGGTGGCGCGAATCTCTTTCTCAAATCGAACCGGATTTTCGAGATGGAACACATACGACGTTTGATAACCGTCGGTGTCAGGCTCATAGATTGACGAACCGTTGTGTGGGAATGCGTTGGGCTGCATGCCCCACGCTTGGTTGAGATAATCCTCTGAACCTGTACCGTGGAGATCGGGGGGCCACTTATAACCATCGACCCAAATCATATCGTCTCCTTCACCCCACCACGTGCTTTGAAAATTGGTGATGGACAGATTACAGCCGATGTAGTGCCCATGTCCTTCTGCTTCGAGGATGAGGTAGTTATCGTCCCAAGCCAATCTTTCTGCGTTGATAATGTTTGCCTCCGGCGTATTGACCCGAATCTCGTGTCCCCACCCATCGCACGGATTTTCTCGACGAAACTGGGTGTGGAAGTAAGCCACTTCATCGTCGAGGGGTTGCCCATAGAGCTCGTAGTCAATGTAGAAGTATTGCCGGTGCATCTCATCGCCTTCGTTGACAAGTTCAATCCGCGCTGATTTGTTGAACGGCATCTGCACGTAGCAATTCAGCGCACAACCCGTGTTGAATTGATTGTTCCCTGCGGTTGATGCAGAGAATAGTAGTGAATCGTAGGAATTTACGATTTCGTTGCCCAGTCCGAAGAAGTCGCCGAGAGGACATAGAACGCTGGGATGCTCTTCATCATCCCAAAACGCTCGCAAGAGAACATTCCGGTAGCCGTCGCGCTGCGTCATCCAGATGTGGTTGATACAACCGGGACCCTGGATATCAGCGAGGACACGCGTCTCGCCAGGTTCAATATTCCAAGCATCATTATTTCTTCCAGTTGTGTCCCACGAAGAGGCACGTAGGGAGCGCGCTTTTTTCACACGGGTCAACGAAGATAAAAGTCCTTCAACATACATAAGATGATTTTGCTCCTTACCTCAACTCAAGCTGCTACTTATGGTGAATTCTAAAAATAAATAGACACTTTCATCCCCGGTAGGGGCGGTTTCCAACCGCACCGGTTTGGAGTGTCTTATTAATTCTAAGGTCCACTATAAAATCGAGTGTAATAGTGATATAGTATTTCGATAATTCGCAAAGTTTCAGAACGATATGGTATCAAAAATTACTGAACACTGCAATTACGTTTCACGCATCACGTTTCACGTAATTATAGCACATCAGTCGCCATTCCATCTACTTATAGCGATTAAGAAACGCATGGCTGTCAAACCTGTATGTCCTCCGCAACAACGCCCACGCGGCAGATCCGTTTGAATGAGCAGTACCGACAGACCTTCGTCTTATCGTGGCGAGTCAGTTGAAAATCCCCCTTTGCTATAGAACGGACATACTGGTTTGCATGTTTGACCGCCACATCGACAATAGCCTCAATCACATCGGAATCCGAATCAGCTTGTGTCTCCTCAACTTGAAACCTTGCATTAGGTAACAACTGACCGCTCCGAGATGAAACTTGAAATGCCTTTTCGTTATACTCTTTGTCCCCAATGCCGAGTTCCACCCCACTCTCTTCCTGTAAGAGGTAGTAAATGCCTCCTACCCCCTGAATCGGTTCAAAATCTTCCTCGAAACCTTGAATCGGGGCTGACTGTTGCCTCAATAATTGTTCGACGACAGCAACATAGAGCGGTAATTGGAGACTACGCCCTTCAAGGAGGTCGTTCAACTTGGGTGTGGTGCTACCAGTTTTGTAGTCACCGACGACGAACATCCCGTTTCCCAACTCCACCCGGTCAATTCTACCTGACAAGGCAACTTCTCCAACCGTTATCGCCTCCGTGCTGCCGAGTTGTGGATCGGTTGGCTCTGATCTGACACTGGGGCCAAACTCAACTTCAAAATAACGGGGTTGTACCTCAAGATCTCGTTCCCGCTCTGCTTCAAGGAATGCGGGCAAGATGCCGGTCCTACCGTAACCACCGATCAATCTTTCCACATCAATATCCCAAAACAACTTGTCCGCCCGGTTGAGATAGCGTTGAGCCTCCTCCGCTTCCAGATGGTCTCGTGCGATTCGCCGCAGATCTGCGACCGCTTCATCAAAATCTGCGTTCTCACATCCAGAGATTGACGGCGCGTCACGACGACGATCATAAAACTCAAATAGAATTTTGTGCGCTAAACTCCCCTTTTCCATACTTGTTAACCCCGTTGCCTCCTCTTCGGTTGGATTGAGATTTAATACTCGATCCGAGAAATATCGGAATGGACACTCGCCATAGGTCTCTAATTGACTTACCGAATAGATCCATTCACGTCGTTTTTCAAGGGCGCGACGACTTGACTGCGACAACAAGTTAGGACGCAGGCATCCTTCGTACTCTCGGTCATCATGCGTGACAGTGCGGCTCTTTTCCACACGGGCGTTGTGCACAATCAAAGGAAGTGTCGCCAACGTCGTCGAAGGGATATTAGGTTTCTCTACATCCTCCGCTTCCGAACATTCCCAAACGAACGCCCCATAATTTTTGAGGAAATTCTCCGTACTAAAAAGGGTTTTGTCATGGTCGGTGGAGGTCTTAATTTCGGCGATGCGTTGCAGCTCGTCAATAAATGCGGAGTGTACTAATTCCACATCACCATCATGTTGGGGGCTTAGCAGGTACAGTTGTTTGCGATAGAGGGTGAGGGCACGATAGAAAAGGAAGCGGTCTTCGTGCAGGCGATCTGATTCCGTTTCCCTTTGGCTAATGGGCAAAAAGGCATCAGAACGAAACACTTCAGGGAATTCGCCGTCAACCAAACCGCCTAAGATAACGGTATCAAAAACGAGGTCCTGCGTCTGGTTAAGCGGTAGGATAGCAACCCCTTTATCGCTTGGATTACCCCACCGATAGGTGGATTCTGAAGTCATCAATCTGAGACGACGGATATAGCTCTCAAACGAGTGACACACTTCGGCCCCATGATCGGTTATCAAGGATTCAACCAATTCATCTATGAGCCTGCGGAATTCACGATAGGCGCTCATCTTGTGCGCCGCGAACCTCGTTCTAGATTCCCAACTGCCCTTCAGAATCTGTTGGCGGACTTTGAGGGTATCCATCAATAGATCGAAGGATTCTCGAAAATCCTCCGGCGACAACTTTGCGTTTAAGCCGCACCCCTCAATCACAGCATCCCAATCATCAGTATGAAAATATGGACTCCGCAAAACCTTCTCCCGAGTCTGGGGTGGTGCCCCTCCTTGAAGCAACTCCAGTAAGGTAAAAACAGAGACAACAACGGTCGAATGTTCAAGCCTTGCATTCCACTCCATAGCATAGGGGATACCGTGAAGCGGAAAGATCTCACGAATGAGTGGTGCATAGGTGTCAAGTTGATAAAACATGACGCATATCTGATCTAACGCCGGTGAGGACTGGCTCAACGTGAGTCGCTTGATTAACTTGGCAATTTCCTCTACCTCTTGGATACGGTTTAGTGGAGACAACAAGGAGACCTGATCTGTCAGAGCCAGTTTCTCAATTGCAGATTCCTCTGGTAGATCAGTGTAGAACAGATTTCGGGCGAAGTGCAGATTGCGTGCTACGTCGGGGGTTTCTCTCTCCTCACGGTATGCCTCAAATCCACAACTCAGAAATTGGTTATAGTCCGCTTTGACGTGCCCAAAAAGGGATTCGTTTTCTTCATGGAAGTTAAACACCATACCCATATTTATTGATGGCAGGTTGGCGATGCCGGTTAGAATTGTAGAATCGTGAGGGAAAAACACATCGAAACCGCTGACAACGACCAGATCGACGTTAGGAAAAACTTTCTTCATCAACCCTTCTGCACGGTTAGGACTCCGAGTTAGGTATTCAGCAACCGCGCGATGGAGGCCGGCGCGATCGACCCATTTTTCGCCTAGGCGTATCTCGTACGCTTTATAAATGGTCATTAGGTCCGCTAGTTTACTTGGGGAATTCTCATCGTCTGAATCTTTTTGTAGTTCCCGCCAATCTACGCCGCTTCTTTTGAGCTGGTTAATTGTGACTCTCAGTTGTCTTGCGTTTCCGTGGGAGACGCGAGTTTCGGGCTGCGGTCTCAAAAACGGGAGTTGCTCCTCCTCCATGATTTCGTGTGTCCACACCGTTTGGATTCCCACACCGGTGTGTCTACGTCCCCTACTAAGATGGCTATAAAAAAAACGCCGGACAAGGTTATCAAGGGTGTAGATATGCAAGCCTGCGACGGCTCGGTTTGGGGTATTTCTCAGATATTCACGGCACCATTTGAGACGGGCATGGTCAGTGGGGACAATATGCAGAAACGTATCCGCACGATCGGCCTCAAGGCGGGTACGGATCTCACGATCGATTGGCAGAAAAACTTGTCCTTTAGTCAGCGTAGTTATCATGATTCAATGGAGCTGCGATGAGATGTAGAATACAGTTTTTTCGGGTTTGGTGAATTGGATTTGTGTTTGGTATATCGGGGAATCCATGTATTTGTAAGGCAACTTAATTAACATTATAGCATAATTATTGCGGTGGATCAAGGACTCAGAAACTTGTATCATCTAAACTTACGATATGCTACTATATCGTTACATTTCAGACGGAAAATTCTTTATGGATCAATAGATGGAAAGGACAAAAAATGTCAAAAATGTTGAAGGTGGCGGCAGTGGGTTGTGGCGTAATTGGAAGGCGACATCAACTTGGATACCTCGAACATCCCCAAGCGAAACTTGTTGCCGTTTGTGATATTGATGCAGAAAAAGCGAAAAACCGGGCGCATGAACTCGACATTCCCAATTGGTATCCGTCAATTCAGGAGATGGTGGCAAACGAAGAGTGTGACGCGATTGATGTTGTTACGGCCGACCACCTGCACTTTGAGCCGGTTATCGAATGCTTGGAGGCGGGGAAGCATGTGATGTGCGAAAAACCGCTGTCACTTGACATTAGTGAAGCAGAACAGATGGTCGCAAAGGCGGAGGAGAAAGGGGTGCACCTCGCTATTGACTATAACCGCCGGTTTGCGCCGGGATATGCGAAGGCGCGGGAGTGGTTTGATAGCGGAGCATGTGGACAGATTGCGTACATCGACATGAAGTTGTCGCAGGGCGGACCAGTTTCGACGTGGAAGGGACCGTACTATCTGCTATACGAACTTCAGACCCACGCTATTGATCTATTGCGCTGGTTTGGCGGTGAAATCGTTGCAGTCTGCTCACAGATGGCACATCCGCGTATCAAAGAGGCAAACCCCGATGAGGATCCGTGCTGGACGAGCATGGCAATCTCCGCCCGATATGAGACGGATGCTGTCGCCTCGCTGCTCGCCAGTTGGGACAGCGATTTTACACACCCGATTGAACGTCTCGAAATCTGTGGATCGGATGCTGAGATTGTGGTGGATAATGTCCTGAGTCGTGCCACGCTGATGCGACGTGACGATTCGGTCGTCGAGGAGTATCGTCCCTCCATTTTTCGGATGGAGGAGCTCGCCTTTGACGGCACTTTTGCATGGCGTGTCAAAGCATTTGTCGATGATTTGCTCAATGATCGTCCACCGTTGCCATCGGGGCGTGATGGGCTTCAGGCATTGCGCGTTGTGGAAGCCATTGTACAATCTTGGGAGGAGAAGCGGGAGGTCACTGTCAAACGCGACGACTGATGTTAGCAGAGGAATCCTAAATTCTCAGAATCAGGATTTTTGGGATTAGATGAAAACTAAACTCCTTCTTTTTTATGGTCCCGGCTCTGGATCAGGCAAGTCTACACTTTCCCGGCTGATCCATGATGTGTTACAACAAAGGGGCATCAAGACCAAATATGTTGCCGAAAGCGATGTCCTTCGCTTAGAGGCTTTTGCTCCTTATGTGGAGGCGGTCAAGCAGAACAATCCGGGAGATGTTAAGGTGTTGCTTTCGTCGTGTGAGCGCTTTATTGATACGTGCACTCAATCTGACCAAGTGTATGTCGTGGATTCTATTCTTCCATGCACTGACTGGCTTGTTACCGCGGGGTGTACGAAACAGCAAATTAGACAGTTCAACGCCCAACTCAACCGACTCATGACGGAGCTAAATCCGATTCAGATTTTCTTGACGGGCGATACGGCGATCTTCCTCAAACGCGCTATAAAGGATCGGGGCGAGGACTGGGCGAAGCGTCTCGCGCAGGAAAGATGTAACAGCGATAATATACGAGATCTCACTACTTATTTCAATGAGATGAAGGAAGTCGCCTGTGAGTTGTTAGCTGCATGGCCATTCAAGAAAATTGTGTTGGACACAACCAAGCACGATCTGCCAACTTGCGCCGAGGAAATACTGAAACACCTTGGTTTCGATGGAAACTGTCACGCAGAACATCTGCAAAGCGTACAACCAGATATAGGTGGGTAATGACCCCACATCTGTTTGAAAGAAGCAGGGATATGGAGAAGGTCATAGAACTATTGCTCACCTGCAAAAGGGCAAAGAGTATTGACCATTTTCTACCGTTTATGCTGAGGCTCGTATTAACACCTAGTTCCCTCCTATCGTCAACCTCCATAGATCTTGCGACCGATGTACGGATCTGGAAAAAGAATGATGGAACTGTATGCGGCTTTGCGCTGGTGGACCTATCCGTTTGGGGGCTGTTTTACTTGATAAGTCCGAGTGAGGAAGGCGGAGAGTTGGAACAGGAGATGTTATCTTGGGCGTGCAACAGGGCAAGCCACATCAGTCGAGGTGAGTCTATCACCCTTAGATGTAGAAGGGTCCGAGAGGATAATTCCAAAAGGATTTCCTCCCTTGAACGGCAGGGATTTAGATGTGATACTGACAGGCAGGGATTGCGGATGGTTCGACGCTTAGACCTTCCGCTTGATGAACCTCTCATTCCACAAGGATTTAAGATTCGTCATCTATCCGGTCCAGATGATATAGACGCGTATGTCGCATTAGTGAACTCTGCTATCCCAAAGGCGACATCGGTAGAAGCACACCAGCGGTGGATAGAAACCCCTGAATACATCCCTGAATTGGATCTGATCGCGGTTGCTGACGACGGAACTTTCGCTGCATTCTGCCAATCCTACTACGATCCGTTGGAACTGGCACGGTCTATGCGAAAGGAAGGATGGACGGATCCAATTGGGACCGCTCCGGCATACAGAAAGAAAGGACTCGCACGTGCTATTGTCTTGGAAGCTCTCTGGAGCCTGAAGAGCAAAGGGATTGAAGACGCTGTACTAGGTGTTGCAGGCAGCAATAAAGCGGCACGGAAACTGTACGAATCTATCGGCTATCGCGCGATCTATAAAATGTATGACTATGTGAAGGTACTGTAAATTGGTATTGTTGTCAGCTGACGTTGCTTTTACCTTGTGTGTCAAGACTTTTGTTGAGGGGATGCTCAGTGCTTATACGTTTCGCTTTGAGGGTTTAAGGAAGGTGTCAAACATAGTAACGATGCGATTCCAGTAATCCATTTGATTTGCATATTCCCAATCGGCCGGTGCATGGCTTTCTCCTTCATACTTCGTGTACATCACCCACTTCCCCAAGTTACGAAGACCCACAAATATCTCGTCAGCCAAAAACGATGGTACAGCATTGTCTAGCTCCCCGTGAAGGAGAAGTAGTGGTGTCTGTATCCGATCAAGGTAAAATACGGGTGAATTCTCAATATACCGGTCGCGGGATTCCCAAGGTGTACTGCCCAATTTTGACTCCCCATAGGTGGATCCATCACGCCTCATATGACCATAACTCCCAATCAAATTTCCGTATCCCCCGCTACTGATAGCCGCTTTGAAGCGGGTTGTTTGAGCAATCAGGACAAGCGTGCAGTATCCGCCATAACTGTGCCCCATCACACCGAGTCTTTCCGGATCGGCAATTCCCATCTCGATCGCTCTATCCACTCCTGGAAGTACCGTCTTCGCGAGATCTTGCATGGGAGTACCTTTCTGAAGTGGGGCATCGGGAAAGAGAACTGCATATCCTCGGGTAGCTAGTAACTGTAGATTATTGATCCCAGGTCCTACCAAGCCGAATTGATTGACATTGTCTCCTCCACGGTCACCGCCGTATACCCAAACAACGAGCGGGTACCGCTTTCCGGGCTCATAATTGGCAGGAAGCAATAGTGCACCGTTTAATTCTTCACCGTCCAAACTTCTCCAGTTGATGAGCCGACCTGCCCCCATAACAACGGTGTCATCAACTGGGTTGACATGAGTCAATTGCCTTGGATTCTGAAAATCAACACCTGCAATCCAAATGTCCTCACAACGTTGAGCGTCCTGCCTTGTGTAAATGACACGTTGGTTGTCATCAGAAACATCAATTGTCAAAATAGCCGGGGAGCCACAATTGGCATCTATCTCCATGAGTTGGCTAAACTGCCCAGTGCTCAGATTGACCTTGTAGAATCCAATCTTTTTCGTTTTATCATCCCGTGCCATGAGATACAGTGATTCGCCCTCATCCGGGGACCAGAAACGTCCTCCGCGAGCAGGTGAAACCACTTCAATTAGGCGTCGATTAGGAATCTGTATCACAGCATTTACAGAACTGTCCGCAATAGAAATTCTCCATAGCGTATCAGAAGCGAGAAGATAGAGATTTTGTCCCGATGTATCCCACAGTGGCGCACGATAAGTATTGCCAAAACTGGGGTGTGATGTTGAAGTCAAGTTTTGTGGGGCATCTCCCCTGACAGACGCAATGAAACAGTCTCCCGCTGAAGTATAACTGAGCAAATCGCCCTTGGGGGACCAACTCACGGAGAACCTATGTTCGCTTTGAACATCTGATGCAATGACATGAGGATCGCAATCGGACAAGGAGACGACAGCGATATCGTAAGCATTTTCCGTCAACACTGTAAACGCGACCTTTGTAGCATCTGGCGAGAGCCAGTACCTAGTCACCTTATGGCGGCATACAATCCGTTCTGCACTCCCACTGAAAACGTCAATGAGAGCGAGATCTGCCAGATAAACGTTTGTCACATCGGTGTCCAGCGTGTTTTCCTGCGATTCCTCCACACAGTCGTCTTGTTCCGAGACTATCGGTGAACGGTAGATAAGCGGTGAAGGTTGGGAATCTCTTTTTTCATCATCTGCTGCCGTTGGAGGGCCTACGATGAGATCTAGAGTATCTTCAAGCGTCATTCCCTCCGGTACAATCTTGCAAAGCACTTTTCGGCTATCCGGTGTCCAACGGACAACTTCATCACCAAAATAGGGACGAACAGTGATGTCTGACACCCGCCGTAATGTATCGGTAGCTTTTTCCCACAGCCAGAGCCTCGTTTGGCGGTCCCGGTCTGAGTAGAACACGAGGTAATTTCCATCGGGTGACCACACAGGTCCCCAACTACTCCCTTTACCACCTGTTAAACACTTTGATTGACCGGAGGTAGTGTTAGCAATCCAAACATCACAACCCACTTCAAATATTCGGACGCCTGAGCGAGTGAAAAAGCCATATCTTTCATCATCCACTTTCTCGCCTCTGCAAGGATCTTTGAGGGTGTAAGCAACCCACTTGCCATCGGGCGAGAGGTCGATAGGCACACCATGTTGGAACGAGAGTGACGACAGTGCATCTTCAATCTGTAATGGCATCATGGTCTCCTTTCAAAATCGAAATAGCAGGTATAATTTCGCTTTTCCGTGTGCAATTGTTCATAAATTATCCGCTCTGTTTTAGGCAAGATTGTGAAACCTTTCGGATATCGCGATCTGTAAGCGAGAACGAACCGTTCCAGAATTGGATAATGTGAAAACAATTTTTCAGTATATAGCGGTTTGCAGACAGTATGAAATCCAAATTTGTTAATATCAGTATCCTCCAACTGTTGTAGAAACCGATGCTGTTCATCGAAGTTGATATTTCAGCCGGTACGGTTTCTGATAGCCAACCTTTAACGCCCTTCCATTGCGGTAGATAAGGAAATCGCCGGGCATCTCTGTGAAGTCGGGTGGTTCCTGCATCGCTTCGTTAGATAACCCTGTGACATATAAACAGAAACGTCCTAGATTCATCGGATGTCCACCAAGAGCGATTAAGGCTTGGTCGGCATTGTCAATCACGACTTCTCCTGCGGCGATTCGGTCAGCGTCAAAAGTAAGCGAGTCAAGTGCATATTCTTCGATGAGTGGGTTATTTTGCGGCATTCCAACCAAAACCAGATTATGTGTCTGTAACATTTCAGCATTAACTTCGTTGGGCGTATGAATCTCCACAGGCACAGGAAACGATTGGCTTCGATCAAAGTCTGGATCGGCACTGACAATCTGCGGCGAATTCCGGGCTCGCTTTTCCAGATGGGGTCTTAACCCTTCAGCAACAGATCTCAGTTCCGGCGGTGCAATCACAAGCCGTTTTCCGCTACGGAATGCTTTTGACCAGCCAAACATAATTTCTCCAAAAGGAATCGAAAATCCGAGGTCAATGGGTTTAAGTCTATTCACCGCCGGGGCTTTGAAAACCTTCCCCTCCGGATCAATCTCCAATTCCAAAGGCTTCCCGTGGCATTGGAACATGAGGTGATTCATCCGTTCTCGAATAAAAATCCGGCGACGGATCTCTTCTGTTTCGGTTCGTAGCAGCACCTCAAGCGGCACCTGATACAAGTCGCCTGTCTGATTGAGCCACACCTCTACGGAATAGCCATCCTTGTTTTCCTTAATGACCGTTTTCTCGAACCAGAACTGTATTGCACCAACTCCTTCGACCCACTGCTCCCAAAACCAGTCGAAGGGAATACCGGATTCATCACTGGTCAATTGGTAGAAATCTTTCATTGTGAGAGGGCGATCCAGTGGCAGAGGTCCGGTACTCAAGCGAGCGAGGGAGCGACAGAACGCTTCATCACCGATAATCTGATGCCACATCCACAAGATCCAAAGATCTCGGGTACCAAGCAAGTACTCACTGTGTCCGAGCCACGGATCTCTGATTCGACACCTCAAATATTCACGGAAACGTGTTTCTAGATCTGCTGCCAACCAACCTTCCGGTGTCTCCTGTCGACTCTCCTGAAACAAGAGATGGAGATAATTTCCAAGCATCCATAGTCCTGCCAAATTGGCACCGGACAGCGACCTCCAGTGCTGCAAAATCTCCTCTCTTGCAAACCATTGTTTAGTCAGCAACTCGCGTGGATAATCCTCGATCAGCTGTTGCGAGAAAAACTTGATGTATGGCATTGAGTGGTTGGGTTGGAAAAAGTGTGCTGTCTCCCCTAGTTGGATGTGGCGCGGCATCGAACTCGTGCTGCCAATTTTATCCGTCCATTCTAACCATTCGTTCAAGAGATTGAGGAATCTATTAGTGGCAGTGCCAGCTTCATCAAGACTGAAGAACGTTAGTTGGTGGTCGTTAATCTTCTGCTCAATTTTATGGTATTTCCCACCAATAAGGGTTATTCCCCAATTTGCTCCCGGTCGCCGGTGCGGTTGACGTGAATCCCAGCGATAAGTCACCTGACCGTTCTGTTCCGCCACCTCCGGATCACCCGGATATAGAAACAGCCTCCATTCTGATGGGGCACGCATCTCTAAAACGTAGGGGACGTCGGGATAGTAATTGCGCACAGGCCCATAGACACAGTATGGATACCAGCCGGCATGTGGACTGATAAAAACACCCTCTTCACCAATATATCCGTCGTAACGTGAATCCACACCAACGATAAATTCGCCTTGATAGTTGAGTGTAAATGTGAGTTCATCGTCACGCTGCAACGGTCGTTCCAAATAAATATTCAGGACACTTCCGTTACCATGTTGGTCAATATCTTTAGTATCCCGATCGAAAGCCAGCGATTCGCCTGCAGCAATCACTGAAGCGACTTCTAGCGTCGGATGTAGGGCAAATGTCACTTTGTCCAGCCCCCTCATCAGACTGCGAATGGTGACATCGATCTGACAGACCAAACGGTGTTCTTCGGGAAAGAGTTCTCCTTTGATATTGTAAAAAATAATGTCAAATATACCGTCGCAACGGATGATCGGTGCATCTGTCAAAATCATAGTATATTTCTCCTCTCATAGACTAAATCGGTCAAATTCGGTCACTTAGTTTGGCGAGCCGGTAAATGTCGGGTGATGACTCTTTTTGCATCACCGGTGGCAGATGAAGGTTGGCATCAGTCTGCATGAATCCTATATCTTCCTGCATAGTCGATTGAACCGGCTCAATCCATTCGGACTCCAGTAAAAATAGATCTTGATCGGTTATGGACGGGGCAGGCGTTGAGGCACTTGTACCATGAATCTGCCCAAAAAGCTTATCTACAAAATCGACATCAGGCACTTTTCTAGGCAGACGCAAGAGTATCTGATCTAAAGTCACCATAGTTTCACTCCTCAAAAAAAGGTTGTAGTTTTCGCTGCAACAGTCGACGGGCGGTGTTAATTCGTGAAGCAATCGTTCCGATTGGACATTCTAGAATTTCCGAGATCTCATGGTAGGGAAGTCCCTCCAGAAAATAGAATACCACCACCTCTTTCAAATGATCTGGCAGTGAATTAACTGCCTGTTCGATTCTTTCTCGGATTTCGCGTTCCCGGAGATTTTTGTCCGGCTGCGTTGTCAAACGGTCCTCGGGAATTTCCAGATCATTAATCGGTTCACTTTCCGGGGCTCGGCTGCCAATCTGTTTATAGGCGCAACGCCGGGCAATTTGATAGAGCCACGTCGAAAAACGGGATCGTCCTTCAAAACCGTCGAGTCCTCGATAACACGCCAAGAACGCATCCATTGCGGCTTCCTCGGCGTCCTGATCGTTTCCAACAATCCGAAAGCAGATGTTGAGAACCCGTTCGTTATATCGTTCGACTAGCTGCCTGAAGGCGCGTTCAACCCCCTGTTGTGCGTGTTGCAGTAAGATTTCGTCGGAAATTTCCATATTCACTCCACTAAAGCAGTGAGGTTTCTCTATGATCTAATAGAGGCACATTTCTTGGAATTTATTCGGACTTTTTTTATTATTCGGAGATTTTTTTGCGGACGTGCTTTTGGAAAGGTTGGAATAATGGAATCTGATGTAAGGTCTTAATCAGTGTGCTAAGGGGCGCCTGAAAGCCTTCTTTTAAGTAAAGCGCAGGATAGCTATGATAAAGCCATCTTGGTAACATTTGGGTTGGGTATAAGATCACAAAAAAGCCCAGAGGTTTTACGCCTCTGGGCTTGAAGAAGTGCTATAATCCCTTCGTAGGTGAGGGTGCGATTATTGGGTTTTGTCCATTATACAGTGGACTCGATAAAAAATCGTGTGCGTTACGAGGTTATTTCCCTACCTGCTCCACGCCAATTGTTGCATCCTCACCATTAACCTTCTGTGATTTCAGAAAAGCGTTCGGGCTTGGCGACTCGACGACAATTGTCGTCAAGGTCTCGTGCGTGATGTAGTCACGATGGTTATCAAACGCTTCGTGGACAATTGGTGTCGATTCCAAACTGAGCGAAATCCGATCAGAAACATTGAAATCGGCTTCCTTCCGAATCTGCTGAATTTTATTGACCAACTCCCGCGCAAAGCCCTCAAGGATTAACTCATGCGTCAATTCCGTCGAGAGTGCGACAAATTTGTAGGCGTCTGCTTCAACGGCGTAACCCTCCCGATTCTCTGATTGCACATCAACCTCTGCCCTTTCTAGTGTGTAGCTTACACCATCCGCCTGAATCTCTAGCTCGCCATCGCCATCAAGTTCCTGTTTGAGGGTGAGCGCATCAGTCGCTGCCATTGCTTTCGCGATCGCTTGGACGTTCTTCCCGTATTTCGGACCCAGCAGCTTGAAATTCGGCTTGATTGTGTAGCTCGCGAACTCGTCAATCCCTTCGTGGAATGAAATCTCTTTGACGTTTAGTTCGTCCAAGACGAGTGCGGACAGACGATTAACAGCAGCTTGTTGATTTTCGGAGATGCCACCAATCCCGATGCTTCCAATTGGCTGTCGTGTCTTAATCCCCGATTGATTCCGAGCAGCACGCCCCAAAACGATTAGGTCACGGGCAAATCTCATATCATCTTCCAATGACACGTCAACCAGTTCCTCCTCCACAGTAGGGTAATCGGAGAGATGGACACTTTCAGGGGCATCTGAATCAACCGAACACACCAAGTTTTGGAAGATTGATTCGGTAACGAACGGGACAAACGGTGCTAATAGTCGACTCGTTGTTACCATAACTTGATACAGTGTCTGATAAGCACCTTCCTTATCTGTATCCGCTTCTGACTTCCAGAAACGACGACGGCTGCGACGCAGATACCAGTTCGACAGATCATCCAGAAAATCCTCGACGACACGGCAGGCACCATCCGGCGAATATTCTTCTAGGCGTTCCGTTACCGACCGAACTGTGCTTTGCAGACGGGAGAAGATCCAACGGTCAAGCAGATTTTCAGACATTTCCGGCGTTTCTTTCCAGAGATTCGCCTCTGGTTTCCAGCCATCAAGATTGGCATAGGTGACGAGGAAACTATACACATTCCAGAACGGAATGAGGACTTGACGGCGGACCTCATCAGAATGCTTGTAGCCAAAGAGCAGATTCTGTTCGGGTTTGGCGGCGCAGTACATCCAACGCATCACGTCCACACCCATTGACTCGGCGGCGTCATCAAACCAGATGGCGTTGCCCCAAGATTTGTGCATCGCACGCCCGTCTTCCGCGAACAGGGTTGCGTAACTGAAATTGTGCTTAAACGGGGAGCGTCGCTCCATCACTGTACTCATTGCGATGAGCGAATAGAACCAGTTCCGAAATTGTCCCGGAAAACTTTCACTAATTAAATCGGCGGGAAACCACTGGCTCCAGTAATCTCGGTCAGTACGATACTGCATTGTGCTGAAGCTGACGATACCGGCGTCTAACCATGGATTCCCAACGTCCGGAATACGCGAAGCAGCAGCACCACAACTTGGGCAGGCAATCTTCACCGCATCAATCCACGGACGATGTGGCGTATGCCCCTCAAATTCATCCCAGCCTTCAACGGCGATTTCCTTCAATTCTTCCAAACTCCCGACGACATGAAAATAGTCACACTCGTCGCATTCATAGATGGGAAGTGCCAACCCCCAGTAACGTTTCTTTGAGATCATCCAATCATGCATATTGCGCAGCCAGTCGAGTTCGCGGGCAAGTCCGAACGAAGGATACCACTTGGTTTCGTTGAGGACAACCTCCATCATCTGGTAGCGCAGATTTTCTTCCTTCTCTTCTGCTGTCACCTGTTCATACGGTTTATCCAGTTGTTCTCCCATTGAGATGAACCATTCGTCCACAAGACGGAAGACCAGTTCCTCTTCGCAGCGCCAACACACCGGATAGCGGTGGGTGTAGTCTTCGAGGCGATAGACAATCCCTTTCTGCTTCAGATTCTCGAAGATATCCTCCGCGACGGTGTGCACCTGACGCCCGGTTAGCCAGTCGAACCCGTCGAGATAAATTCCCTCCGCCCCCAACGGTGCGATGACAGGTAGGTCCTGTTCCTTGCTCAATTCAAAGTCCTCTGCGCCGCAGCCCGGTGCGGTGTGGACAATCCCTGTACCTTCCGCTTCACCGACCTCGTCCCACAGGATGACGCGGTGCCCCTCAGCTGCTCCAGAAGTTTGTTGGGCTGGCAATTCATCGAAGGGACCGTCATAGGTCCAGCCCTCCAATTCGCCGCCCGATTTCTCCTCAAGAATTCGGTAATCTCCTCGAATGGCGTTATCTAACGCTCCTTTGCTCAACCAAAAGCGATGCTCATCCTGTTCCACCAAAACGTAGGTCAGATCTGGGTGCACCGCCGCTGCGACATTGCTTGTCAACGTCCACGGCGTCGTTGTCCAGACCAGTAAACTCTCGCCGGGACGGTTACGCAGCGGGAAATGGAGAAAGATGCTGGTATGCGTCAATTCACGGTATCCGTCGGTGACAATCTCGTGCTGGCTGATACCGGTATCACACCGCGAACACCACGGCATGACATCCGTACCTTTATAAATCCAACCACGGTCAAAACATTTCTTCAGCATCGTCCAGATGGTGTAGTTGTTCTCATTAGAAAATGTGAAGTAAGACCCGCCTAACTCCGGCAAGCCGAGTCTCCCCACAAGCTGCTCAACCGTATCCGTGACGGGACCATTCGGTCCCTCTACGGTGAGAGACTGTGAGGGATCTTGTGCCATTTTCTTCTCTAGCTCACGCAAGAGATCCGGATCGTTCCAGTCCATCCAGTAGCCGAGCCGTATTGATTGCTCTGTTTGAGTAGCTGCATGGCGGAGTACCTGTCGCTTGCAGGCGTTGACAAACTCATCTAATCCATACGCTTCAATGTCCTTTTTGGCTTTGAAACCCATGTCGCGTTCGACATTGACCTCAATCCAGAGCCCTTGACAATCAAACCCGTTCTGGTATCGTGTTTGATAGCCTTGCATGGCTTTGAATCGCTGGAAGAGATCCTTGTATGTCCGTCCCCATGCGTGGTGGACCCCCATCGGGTTATTGGCGGTGATTGGTCCGTCAATGAAACTCCAGCGAGGCCCCTCCTGTCGCAGCTCCCGGAGTTTGTGAAAAACGTCGCTATCGCGCCAAAAGTCTAAGGTTTGATGCTCTTGGGCGACGAAGTCTACTGTATTAGGTACATCCTTAAACATGCTTTTCTCCTATGTGTAAAATGTGTATGGACTTTCTTGCAAAAAAAACGCCCACCACCGAAGTTGTTTTCGATGGTGGGCGCTTGTATTGTTATGACTGCTGAATTCGAGTTTACTTTGTCTCCATCAGCCCACCACCGCGAGACGCAATAATAATAATAGAAATAATCCCAATAGAAAGACGTATATTCCGGCTTTCAGTCTCGCGTATGGATCTATGGGTTAATGGTGCGGAGGACACGATGCAGATCTCCCTGTTTGATTTTTATCCAACGAAATAGTATGGTAACAGAAGTTTGAAGGGATGTCAAGATTTTTCTGGATTTTGTTTGCGCTTGCAATGACACCCCAATTTTGATATAATGCGGAATAGGGCTAATCATAATTTTACCAGCTTGCAAGACCAACTAAGCGACGAATAAGACAACATACCTAGGAGACAACAGATGAAAAAAGCGGTCATACTTGGAGAACGCCAAGCAGGCATTGCTGAGGTTCCGGATCCAGAACCCAAGGAGGATTGGGTCGTTGTCAAGGTACATGCAGCACCGATGTGCACCGAATACAAGGGCTATGTGTCGGGTGGCAAATCGGAATTCCTCGGACACGAAGCAGCGGGGGAAGTCGTTGCAGCGGCACAACCGGGAAAGGTCAAAGAAGGGGATCGGGTGGTCGTGATGCCGCAGTACCCGTGCGGCAAATGCCACCTGTGCGTTGACGGTGACTACATTCACTGCGAAAATGCCTACGATTTTACAGCCTTTACCGGTGCCTCTGAAGGACGGGCAACGATGGCGCAATATCTCCTGAAACCTTCTTGGATTCTCCCGAAAATTCCAGATGGGGTGCCCTATGAACATGCCGGTCTCGCCTGCTGTGCATTGGGTCCCTCGTTTGGCGCGTTCCAGACGATGGATCTAAGTGCCTATGATACCGTACTGATTACTGGCATCGGTCCGGTTGGTTTTGGTGCGGTTGTCAACGCACGTTTTCGTGGTGCGCGGGTCATCGCTGTGGAGTCTGTGCCGTGGCGTGTCGACCGCGTGAAGCAGATGGGAGCTGCGGAAGTACTCGACCCAAGCGATCCCGAAATCGTTCAGAAAATTAAGGATTTAACAGATGGGATCGGTGTGGATTGCGCTTTGGACTGCTCCGGGACCGTTCAAGCAGAGCGTCTCTGTATTGACGCAGCACGGCGCAAGGGAAAGGTCGCTTACGTCGGAGAATGTGGACAGGATTTGCCTATTCGCGTCAGTCCAGATCTTATCCGCAAGGGGCTCACCATCATCGGCAACTGGCACTACAACCTGAGTGATTTTCCGGGCATCATGAAAGTCATCGAAGAATCACCGCTGATTGATCTGCTCATTAGCCACATTGTCCCGATGAGTGAGATCCAGCGGGCTTTTGAGATTTCATCGTCTCATCAAAATAGCAAGATGATCCTGAAACCGTGGGAATGAGACGTGATGCGTGAAACGTAAAAACGGGAAAACCAGAAAACGAGACATGAAGCCATCTGGTTTGATGTAGGTCGGGTTGAACGTCTAAACGCCTTATCAAGCACAATAGAGATGCTGCTTTTCGACACCACCCTCATTATAGATGAATACAGTGAAACCCAACACGCAATCAGTCCCTTTACGCATCACGTTTCACGTTTTACGCACCACTATCGACAATTTTCTTGTAAATAGGCGACAATGTGTTGACTAAACATCTCAAAATCGGTAACACATCTTTGTAGAAACCGATAAATTAGCTCATCGTCAACCGCCATATACCGATGCACAATCACGTTTCGTAGCCCCGACATGCCAGCGAGTTCCTGTGCAAAATCTTGAGGTAGGATACCGTGTCTACCAAGTCCGAGTATGGCAGATCTGCTGTCAGATGGCTGTTCCAAGTCGCCGCCGATAAGCAGATGATTCGCAATATCAATCACACACTGGATTGCTGTTTGCAGCGCATAACGAATCATTGACTGATAGTTGCGATCTGCTACCACTTCATCATGACTCAACTGCTGATAAGTACGGAGATCTTCGGTATATTCCGAAAGCGTTTGTAACAAGGCCTGGACAGTCTGCGGATCGACCATGATTAATCGGGCTCGTTTCGGGAGTTTTGGGATTTGGCACCCTGTCTTTTGAGGTAGTATTGCCATTGTAGGTCACGCAAAGGTTGGGTATCGGCATAACGATTGAATGTGTCTATATAGAATGAGACATACCGATGGTGTGGGTCATAGATGACAGCGCCGTGCCGTACAACTTGAAAAGCGAGCAGCGGCGGGGCGTTGTTCAGCAGGGCAACATCAACTGCATCCCGTTGGAAAATGCCAATAAGTTCGGTATTAAGGTCTACCACCCGCTGACCGTAGTCTGCTTGCGGGATCTGATCCGATAGCAGAACGGCGATGTCGATATCAGATTCAGAGTTTGTGGTGCCTTTCGCCTCTGACCCAAAGAGGTAAGCGAGGACAACATCGCTCGCATCAAACAGAGATGTCAACTGTGGTTTGTATTGGTTAATATTCACAGATTCATTCCTTCGGTATCAGCTATTCTCCAGAAGATATAATAACATATCCAATAGCAAACTGACAAATCAACAATCTTCTACGTTTCACGCTTCACGCATCACGTGCGTAGGTGCAAAGTCATGAAACTCACAACCTTAGCAACATGCAACCTCACCCAATGGGCACTCGATTTTGAGGGGAATTTAGGGCGAATTATCGAGTCGATTCAGATAGCCAAGGAGAACGGGGCACGCTATCGGCTCGGTCCCGAACTCGAAATACCGGGCTACGGCTGTGAGGACCATTTCTTGGAGGGAGATACCTTTCTCCACTCGTGGGAGTGCCTTGCCGAAATCCTCAAGGGCGATCTGACAACCGATATTTTGTGTGATATCGGGATGCCGGTCATGCACAGAAATGTGCGGTATAATTGTCGGATCTTCGTGCTAAATGGAAAGATTCTCCTCATCCGTCCCAAGCTGATTTTGGCTGCCGATGGAAACTATCGGGAAACACGGTGGTTTGCAGCGTGGCAACATCCACGACAGGTGGAGGCATACTACCTGCCGCGTATGCTCCGAGAGGTAACGGGACAGGAAACAGTTCCTTTTGGCGATGCAGCGATCGCAGCGCGTGATACTGCCCTAGCTGCGGAAACCTGCGAGGAACTCTTTGCGCCGAACAGTCCACATATCTATCTCGGCTTGAACGGAATCGAAATTATTACAAACGGTTCAGGCTCACATCATGAGCTTCGCAAGCTAAATACAAGAGTGGACCTCATCCGCAGTGCGACATCAAAGAGTGGTGGCGTATATCTCTACGCGAATCAGCAGGGGTGCGATGGCGGACGGCTTTATTTCGATGGATGCGCACTCATTGCCCTCAATGGGGAAATCGTGGCGCAAGGATCGCAATTCTCACTAAACGATGTCGAAGTGGTGACAGCAACCGTTAATCTGGAGGATGTACGCTCGAAGCGTGGCGCAATTATCAGTCGAATGGTCCAAGCCAGCCAATCGGACCCGGTGCCTCGAATAAGCGCAGACTTTGACTTAACTGCCGAAGATTCCTCTCACGCCCCCTCCTCTCCAATTGATGTAAGCTATCACACCCCGGAAGAAGAGATTGCCTACGGTCCCGCCCGTTGGCTATGGGATTACCTGAGACGCTCCGGTGTCGCGGGATATTTTTTGCCAATCTCCGGTGGGGCGGATAGTTCATCGGTAGCGACTATTGTCGGCTCGATGTGTCAAATGGTTGCGAAGGCAGCCCAAGCAGGTAACCAACAGGTCATCCGAGATGCCCGCCGAATTACAGGAGAGAGTGAGGATAGTACCTACCTCCCAACTGACGCGCGAGAATTTGCCAACCGAATCTTTTACACCTGTTATATGGCGACCCAAAACAGTTCAAAAGCGACGCGGCATCGGGCAAAGACGCTGACCGACCAAATTGGCTCTTATCACCTAAGTGTTAATATCGATTCGGTCGTTGCCGCACTCTACGCGCTTTTTGTGGGTATCACCGGGAAGACACCGAAGTTCAAGGTAGAGGGTGGAACGGAGGCGGAGAATAACGCCTTGCAGAATATTCAGGCACGGATTCGGATGACCCTTGCTTATCTGATGGCACAACTGTTGCCGTGGGTGCGGGGCAAAGGTGGCGCGTTGCTCGTTTTAGGCAGTGCGAACGTAGATGAAAGCCTTCGAGGATATGTGACCAAATACGATTGCAGCAGTGCCGATTTGAACCCAATTGGCGGGATTAGTAAGACAGATCTCCGTCGGTTTTTACGCTGGGCATCAGAAAATCTAGATTACGATGCTCTCGTTGAGGTGGTCGAGGCCCCGCCGACAGCGGAACTAGAGCCCATCACTGAAACATACACACAAGAGGACGAAGCGGATATGGGAATGACCTACGAGGAACTCAGTCGTTTCGGCAGGCTGCGGAAGATTGATCGATGCGGTCCCGTAAGCATGTTTGAGAAGCTAGTCCATGAATGGAATCATCTCCCGCCTCAAGAGGTCGCCGAAAAGGTCAAACGTTTCTTTTACTACTATTCCGTGAACCGCCATAAGATGACGACACTGACACCGTCGTATCACGCCGAGTCCTATTCCCCTGACGATAACCGATTTGATCTCAGGCAGTTCCTTTACAATGTCCGGTGGGGCTGGCAATTTCGCCAGATCGATCGACGTGTTAAAGAGATGGACGACAAATAGTGGTTCAATCCGCCCCCGATGCTGATAGCAGATTTTCAGGGTTAAGTCCCTCCAACTCAGGCAGGACAAACTGCCCATCCTTCCGAACCAACTTCCCATCAAAAGAGATTTCCCCGCCACCATGCTCAGGGGTTTGAATCATCACCATATCCCAGTGGACACTTGAACGAACGCCGTTATCTGCGACCTCATACGCCTGTCCGGGCGTGAAGTGGAACGATCCCGCGATCTTCTCGTCGAACAAAATATCGAGCATCGGGGTATGGATGTACGGATTAAACCCGATAGCAAATTCGCCGATATATCGTGCGCCCGGATCTGTATCAAGGATGTCGTTGAGTTTTTCGCTGTTATTGGCAGATGCTTCTACTATCTTGCCGCTCTCAAAGCGGAGGCAAATATCGTTAAATACCGTCCCTTGATAGAGCGTCGGTGTATTGAAATGAATAACACCGTTGACCGATTCACGGACGGGGGCGGTAAAGCACTCGCCATCGGGGATGTTCCGTTCACCGGTGCAGGGTATCACGGGAATATCTTTGATGCTGAATTTTAGATCTGTGCTCTGTCCAGTGATGTGAACCTGATCCGTCCCCTCCATCAGAGTTTGGAGCGGTGAGATTGCCTTTGCCATGTGGTTATAGTCGAGCGTGCACACGTCAAAGTAGAAATCCTCAAATGCTTCGGTGCTCATCTTTGCGCTCTGTGCCATTGACGGTGAGGGCCAACGCAGGACTACCCACTTCGTCTTGGAGACACGAATATCAAAGTGAACGGGGGTCAGCCAATGTTTTTCGTAAGCCCGCATCCCCTCTGTCGGCACATCCGACATCTCGGCAATATTTTGGCTGCCACGAATACCGATATATGCTTGTACCTGTTTCATCCGGTAGCCTTCGTACTCACCGATCAGTTTTAGGCCTTCCTCGTCGGCGTTTCGGAGCAGTTCGCGTTGAATCCGATTCTGCTTAATCTCGACGAGTGGTATGCCGCCAGCCTCTCGCACTGTGCGGATTAAGGCGATGATCATCTCCTCTGGGATATCAAACCCTTCAATCAGAACATACTCACCGGGTTGTACTTTGGTTGAGTGGGTTGTGAGTACATCTGCAAGTTTCTCCAACCGTGAATCGTGCATGCAGTCCTCCAAATGTAAAACAAGTTCATCATGAGTTCATTGGTTCACTAGTTCATTGAGCTCCAATAGGATAACCTAAGTTGCTAGTCGTTGAAAG
Organism: Candidatus Poribacteria bacterium; assembly: GCA_965208425.1. Classification (GTDB taxonomy): domain Bacteria; phylum Poribacteria; class WGA-4E; order WGA-4E; family PCPOR2b; genus PCPOR2b. The sequence continues at coordinate 4,550,983 of OZ242335.1, forward strand.
TCCATCGTTTTTTGTTGGGGCGAGGTCTCCCCGACCATCTGGTAGATCCTTTGTCTTTCGCTCCAGAGGAGCAATATGTCTATAGAACTGCTTCGTTTGCTTATTTGTGTTTTTTGTGTAACCCGCTGAATCCGTGATTCGGACAATAATTATGCACATTCCTCAAATCAAATGCAAGTTTTTTGGACTGGACATCAATTGAGGTCAATGATAGTATGATTAAAGTGCTAATTCATTGAAAAATATCTCAACAAAAGTGAGGGAAATGAAAATGAAAAAGACCGCTGTAATTACAGGTGTTGGTCCTGGACTGGGTGCGTCGCTTGTGCGGAAATTCGCATCTGAGGGTTATCAAGTGGGGTTGCTAGCCCGATCATCAGACTATATCCAAACACTTGCGAATGAACTAGGCGCGTCAGGCACAAAGGCACTTGCGCTACCGACCGACATAGGCGATTCTCAAATGGTTGAAACGAGTTTTAACACAATCCGCGAGGAATTAGGAGAGGTAGATGTTCTCATCAATCATGCCGGTAACGCGGCGTGGGTTGAGTTTGCTGAACTGACCGCCGAAGCCTTCCATCGTTCATGGCAGGTTTGCGCCTTCGGATCGTTCCTCTGTGCTCAACAGGTGGTGCCAGATATGGTTGAAAAGGGGAGTGGTGTGATCCTCTTCACGGGAGCCACTTCCGCTATTCGCGGCAGAGCGGGCGCGATCGCTTTTTCCAGTGCGAAATTCGCAGTCCGTGGGTTGGCATGGGCATTGGCGCGGGAGATGGGGCCCAAAGGGATACACGTCGCCCATATCATTATTGATGGCGTTATCGACACACCGCGCGTCCATGAGCGTTACCAACTGTCGGAGGATGAGCCGTTGTTGCTGCCCGATGACATCGCTGAAGCGTACTGGAGTTTGGTACAACAACCCAAGAGTGCGTGGGCGTTTGAGCTAGATTTACGTCCGCACAACGAGGAGTTTTTCACGTAGAATGGGGCGTTAAAGCGGTCACTTGGGTTAGGTCTCTTCCCTAATAGCGGTCGGTTTACTGGGTCGGGACTCTGGCAGCAAAAATTCCCACACCAAAAATAGCAGTGCAAATCCCAAGAAATACTGAAATCGATCCTCATATCGCGTGAATTGTCGTTCCTCAATCTCGCGTTTTTCGATTGCAGCGAGTGCTGCGAGCAAACGATCAACTTCTGCTTCGCCCGGCGTCGCTTGATAGTAATTTCCGTTTGTCAGTTGTGCAATTTCTCGTAACAGCGCATCTTCTAGCTTCGTCACGATAGGCTTGCCATTTCGATCGTGCTTGTACCCTTGGAGTTTGCCGTTCGACTGACGGAGCGGAATTGGCGTTCCCTGATTGGGCAAGCCGACACCAACACAGTAGATGCGTATCCCTTGACTGGCTGCTGCCTTCGCTGCTTCAATTGCCTGCTCTCCGTGATCTTCACCATCCGTAAAGAAGAGCAGGACTTTGTACTTATCTTCATCTTGGTTGAAACTGGAGGTTGCTACCTCTATAGCTTGGCTAATTTCAGTACCACTTTGGGAAATCGTGTCAACATCGAGGGCATCCAGCAAGAGTTTCGCCGCTGCATAGTCAATGGTCAGTGGACATTGGACAAAACTATCCCCCGCAAACGCAATCAGTCCTACCCGATCGCCCTCTAGCCGGTCAATAAACGAGGAAATGGCATGCTTTGCCTTGAGCAGCCGATTCGGCTTGATGTCCTCCGCCAACATACTCGCCGAAATGTCTAACCCAATCATAATATCTAACCCACTCCGCTTGACCATTTCAAGGGTTGTTCCGATTTGGGGACGCGAAATGGCAAGGACAAGGAACGTGTAACTGAGGGTTATTAGGATAACTTTTGCTTTCTGCCTTCCAAAGCGGACAGATCCTGTCAATCGCTGAAAAAAATGATGGCTACTGAAGCGTTGGTATGCCTTCCGTTTTTGTCGGAATGCGTAGATGTAGAGTAAGATAAAGGCGGGCGTAACCCATAGCAGATATAGGAAGTGCGGGTGTCCAAAACGTATCCAGTCCATATCACTCGGTCGTTACCTACGTCGCAAAGGGATTTCCACGATTTGGGAGATTGTTTGTCCTGTTATCTCTACTGTCTCTGTCCGATCGGCATATCCCTGTTTCTTCACCGTAATCTGATATGTATTCGGTGCGAGATTGAATAGCGTTGCTTTATGGTGCGTATCAGAAACTAGTGCCTTTTGCTGATCGTTGAGGTAGACCTCCGCCCCACCAACGTTGGAGTGGATAATGAGATTAACTTTGGGTATGCGCGGTACGGGTCCCGGCCGTGGTGCAGGAGAGTTGTCCTTTATCGTAGAGCTGATAATAATTCCCACGACCATGATTAGCAAGCCAATACCGAGAATAATCCAAGGTAGGAATCCTTGAAGGGGTTTATTACTCTTAGTAGGTTGGTTCTGTTGTTGCACAATCAACACCCTCTCTCTCTTGGCATTATTTCATTATATCAGATTCGATCAACCGTGTCTACATCTAAAGCTAGGGTCATTTATAGTAGATCTTAGAATTAATGAGACACTCCAAATTGGTAGGCGCTGTTTCCAACTGCGCCGTTTCAACCGACCACGGCATCTATACGGTGCGGTTGAAAACCGCACCTACCGGGAGGCGAAAGTGTTCATTTATTTTTAGAATTCACCATAATTCTTCGAGCGGGGCAAGATGCCCTGCCTACGATGTAAAAGGAAAGTTGCTCTCTATCCGCCAGAATTGGTCAAAAATCTGATTTCGCGCGCAGTGGGTAGAAGAGATGCTCACTTTGCAAAAAGAGGCTTGCCTTTTGGGAGCGAATGGGTTATATTTACACACACAGATTAACAAGATAAATGATGTCGCTGTACAGTGTGTGGAATGAGTGGAATTTGGGGTGAGGTAAGATGGCGAGACAACAACCAGAAGAGGTAATGACACTCAAACGGGCTCTCACCGCACGAACTCAAGAAGGTTTCCTGTACGAAAAACTGTCCGACAAAGAAGATTGGGTGCATTGCTACGCATGTGGTCACAATTGCAAAATTCCACCGGGCAGGGACGGTATCTGTCGCGTGCGGTTCAATGAAGGGGGTCAGCTCTATGTGCCATGGGGGTATGTAGGCGCATTGCAACTGGATCCTATTGAGAAGAAACCGTTCTTCCACGCATTTCCCGGTGCCTTAGCGATGAGTTTCGGGATGTTGGGTTGCGATTATCATTGCGCTTACTGTCAAAACTGGATTACTTCACAAGCACTTCGGGACAAAAATGCAGGGGCACCGCTGAAAGATATTTCACCCGAAGGGTTTGTTTCGCTTGCACGTCGACACAAGGTTGAGGTCGTTACAAGCACGTACAATGAACCGCTGATTACGAGTGAATGGGCGATTGATATTTTCAAGGAGGCGAAAAAGTATGGACTTGTCACCTCCTATGTGTCCAACGGAAACGCCACGCCCGAAGTTCTTGATGCACTCGGTCCGTGGGTCGATTTATACAAGGTAGACCTCAAGGACTTTGACGACAGAAATTATCGCAAACTCGGCGGGGTGTTAAAGCATGTCCTCGACACAATTGAGATGTTGTATGAACGTAATTTCTGGATCGAAATTGTCACGCTTATCGTTCCGGGTTTCAACGACTCTGACGAGGTACTAAAAGAGATTGCCAATTTCCTTGTGTCTATTTCACCGGATATCCCGTGGCATGTGACCGCTTTCCATCAAGACTATAAACTGACCGAACCGGACAACACCTCTGTCTCCACGCTTATTCGTGCAGCGGAGATTGGCTACGGTGCCGGGCTACATTATGTATATGCCGGTAATCGCCCCGGCTATGTCGGACGCTACGAAAACACTTATTGCCCCGGCTGCGACGAACTCCTCATTGAACGATGGGGATTCAGGATACTGAAGCACCGGCTGAAAGATGGTAGCTGTCCGAAATGTAAAACAAAAATCGCTGGTGTTTGGGATGAGGGGAAATTGGAGGCGATGCGAGCTGGGAAACAAGCGGGATAAAGTTGAATGCCTTTAATAACTTGTAGAGAGGAGGCGTGATGTCCACTGACAACAACAACGCCGAGGCAACTACCGATGCAAATAGAGAGCGAAGAAACACTGACACACTGTCAGTGATCAGATCTAAAATGTAAAAAAGGAATAACATTGGATGGAACGAGCTCAACAACTGCTCACCGGGACATTTGGCTTTGACCAATTTCTGCCGGGGCAAGCAGCAGTCATCGACCATCTGCTTGCTGGGCGTTCGGCATTGGCGATCTTTCCAACAGGTGGAGGGAAATCGCTCTGCTACCAATTGCCTGCGCTTACCTTCGATGGCGTAACAATCGTTATTTCGCCGTTGATTGCGTTGATGAAAGATCAGATCGATGTCCTCAAAAGCCGTGGTGTTCCAGCCGAGCGGCTCGATTCAACGCTGTCGACCGATGAGACTCGGTCTGTCATGTCAGCATTGAGATCTGGGGAGTTGCGTCTCCTGTATGTGGCACCCGAGCGATTTAGCAATGAACGCTTTTTGCAAGCAATTATGCACACGAAGGTATCAATGTTCGCTGTTGACGAGGCACACTGTATCTCGGAGTGGGGGCACAACTTTCGACCGGATTACCTAAAACTCGCTCGTTTGGCACGGTCATGCCGGGCAGAGCGGTTGTTCGCATTGACAGCAACAGCGGCTCCCAGGGTGGCTGAAGACATCTGTGAGGGATTCGGTATACCCGGCGAATGTGTAGTTCGGACAGGTTTTTACCGAAAGAATCTCACAGTGTTGACAACGCCTATCGCCGCTGCTGACCGTGATAGGGCTTTGCTAGAAAGGCTGCGGGGGCGTCCCGTGGGCCCCGCAATCGTCTATGTCACACTCCAAAAGATAGCTGAACAGGTAGCAGCATATCTGGCTTCAGCGGAACTACCAGCACGTGCTTATCACGCAGGCATGAAAGATGAGCAGCGGGCTGAAGTGCAAGATTGGTTCATGGACTCGGACGACGGGATTGTAGTGGCAACTATTGCTTTCGGCATGGGAATCGACAAGTCGAACATCCGTTATATCTACCACTATAATCTGCCGAAGAGTCTTGAGAATTTTTCGCAGGAAATTGGGCGCGCTGGGCGAGACGGAGAACTTTCGATCTGTGAGATGTTTGTCTGCTTGGATGATGTTTGCACACTTGAGAACTTTGCTTATGGGGACACCCCAAGTCGCAACGCAACCCGGGATCTAGTCAAGGAGATTTTTTCCTTTTCCGGTCAGTTCGATCTTAGTCTTTATGAACTGTCAAGACAGCATGACATTCGTCAATTAGTGGCACGGACATTGTTAGTGCAAATGGAACTTAATGGTTATCTACAGGAACTGACCCCATTTTACAGCCGCTACCAATTTCAGCCACTTGTCTCGTCGTCTGAAATTTTATCGAGGTTTGAAGATGAACGTCGCCAATTCCTGATGGCAGTTTTCAAACACACTCACAAAGCCAAGACTTGGTTTCACATTGATCTTGATAAAGCAGCAGAAGCGATTGATTGCCCCCGGGATCGAATAGTGAGGGCATTGGACTATCTCGCGGAGCAGGGACTGTTGGAAGTGAGAGCCGAAGGGGTTCGTCATCGCTTCTCGATCCTTCGGCGGCCCGACGATCTCGATCGGCTAACCGATGTGCTGTTTCAAAACGCGCTTGAACTTGAGAGGCGTGAGGTTGAACGGATTGATCAAGTTATCAAGTTAGGATCGCACGACGGGTGTCAAGTGGCACACCTAGCGGCCCACTTCGGTGAAAAACTCCCTCGTCTCTGTGGACATTGTGCTTGGTGTTTGAATGGTCATCAGTCTGCGAGGCTTCTACCTGCGGAACCGGGGACAATTGATGAAGGTCTTTGGAATCAACTCCTTGGTGTCTGGCAAGATCAGGATGAGCCGATCGACGATGCCCGGGCATTAGCTCGATTCGCGTGTGGTATAACCTCTCCACGATTAACGCAGACTCGTCTATCGAGACATCCACTTTTTGGATGCCTTGCCAACGTCCGGTTTGCGGAGATGCATAGACGTGCCCAAACGGTAGAACAAGATCCGGGGCTGTAAACTATAGTAGGAACTGACCGCGAAAAAATTTGGAGCTGACATAGTGATAACACAAATTTTCCCAAAACGAATACTCTTCACAGCACTTTCGATTGCCATAGCAGGCAGCTTTCTGTTGTGTGGGTACGAATTCATTCGCGCGGTATCAACCTCCCTATTTATCGAGGCGTACGGTGCTAAAAATTTGCCGCGTGTGATGGTAGCGGTGCCGCCTAGCGTCTTCTTGCTGCTTTATCTCTATGGCAGGTTGCTGTCGTGGTTGGGCGCAAAACGTGCATTATTGTTGACATCAATTTTGTCTGCGGGCTTGATTGCTAGCTGCTACAATCTCATTCTGATGGGGTACGCTATTGCAACAGCGATAATCTATGTATTCCGTGAAGCGTACATCGTGCTGGTTATCGAACAGTATTGGTCCCTCGTCAATAGTACGTTAACCCCTAAGCAAGCGCGTTGGATAAACGGCCCCTTTTGCGCAATTGCAACAATCGGCTCAGTTACGGGCGGTTCGCTCGTTGCGCATCTTGCTCCATCTTTGGGTTCTGAGGTGTTATTACTATTTGCCGCAGGTTCACTACTACCCGCGGCGTTATTTGCGATGTTCGCTTATGCTGCCGCCGGTGAACCACAACCCACAGCCCCAGAAGAGGGTGGACAACAGGGACATATAGGGTTGAAGGTACTTGCACGTTCCCGTTATCTGGTTTTCCTGTTTCTGCTCATCCTGACGACACAGGTTGTTTCAACGGTGTTAGATCTAAGATTTAATGGATTGGTCGAAACCGACATCCCTGACAAAGACATGCGAACCGCCTTCTATGGACGGTTTTATGGGCAGTGGCTTGGCATCTCTGCCTTTGTTCTGCAGCTTTGTGCGGGCATAGTGTTGCGATTTATACCGATTCGTATTCTACATCCGTGCATTCCACTGGTTCATCTGATTGCAGGTGCCGTGCTGACTATAGCACCTTCCCTGCGGAGTGGCGCAGCTGCGTTCCTACTTTTCAAGGCATTGGATTACTCGCTTTTCCGAGCTGCGAAAGAGATTCTCTATATCCCCTTGTCGTTTGATGCCCGTTATCGAGCGAAACAGGTCATCGACTCGTTCGGCTACCGATTTGCTAAAGGCGGCAGTGCCGGTGTAATTACCTTAGTCGGTTTTGCTATGATAATTCCGGGCGCTGCTTTCTCTATCACCGCGATGGCAATGGCAGTCCTCTGGTCAGGAATTGTGTTGAACTTGACAAAACAGTACCAGAATATAGAAACACGTGATGAGGGAAGAGAAGAAATAAATGAATAAACATCAGAACTCACGCAAAGTTGGCACACAGGGGATAGATTTTTGATTTTAACCCCCTAAATCCCCCTTATCAGGGGGACTTATGAACCCGCTGCGTAAGTCCTAAACATAACAGATTCATTCGTTCATTACACTGCTGGAACGACCATCCTCTTGGATTCATATTTGATGCTTCACGCATCACGTTTCACGTTTCACGCTAAGGAGAGCATTAATGGCTATCGTTGATACACACGCACATATCTATTCCGAAGACACCAAAACGTATCCTCAAAGCCCTGAACCCTTTCTGCCACCGCCCGGTCGAGGGATAATAGAAGATCTGAAAAATGAGGTTAAGACGAACAGTATTGATCGGGTTGTCATCGTTCAAACCTTCACTGTTTACCAACATGATAACCGGCTCACGATGGATACTGTGCGGGAGAACCAAGAATGGACAACCGGCGTTCTGAACCTCAATCCTTTTGACGATGGATCGGTCAGTCTAATGGAGGAGGTATTTGCAATAGGTGTCCGTGGCAACCGTGTCTCCGCCAGTTGGCCCACGGATGACGCTGTCCTCCCGGAACATCGGCGTCTATGGGAAGCAGCACAACGGTTAGGTGTGGTGCTCTGTGCGTTACTTAATCCCCCCAACTGCCGCTCACTGGCAAGTCTGCTTAAAGCGTTTCCGGACGTTCCCGTTGTTCTGGATCACTGCGCAAATTTGAGGGCCGGTGATTTTCCGGATTCTGACAATCTGGAAACAGTACTGGGACTTGCAGAATTTGAGAATCTATACGCCAAACTGTCGTTTCTTGTTACCGGATCTGACGAAGAATTTCCCTGCGGTGATATGTTTGATGGAGTACGACAGGTCATAGATGCTTACACGCCGGAAAGATGTATGTGGGGCAGCGATTTTCCGACATCGCTCTGGATTCCCAAGGTAACGTACCAACAGCATCTTGCGATCTTTCAGGAGCATTTGGGGTTATCCGAAGCAGAAAAAGCTGCCATCTTAGGTGAAACTGCAATGAACCTCTGGTTTTCATGACTCTCCCCTCAAAGGCTTTGAACAACGAAAGAACAATTCAACAAAGGTTGAAAAGACAATGAATCCAAAAATTCCAACCAAAACACAATTGCCATTATACAAAGCAGCCCCAACGTTGGAACCTCATATCACTCAACAAACACAGGCTGATCGACGGGTTTATATCGAAACCTACGGCTGCCAGATGAATGTGAGTGATAGTGAGTTGATGTCGGGCATTTTAACCCGCAGCGGCTACGAAATGGTGGATCAACTCGAAGATGCCAACGTTGTGCTTCTGAATACCTGTGCCATCCGCGAGAATGCCGAAGAGAAGGTGCTGAATCGTCTGGTGCACCTGCATCATCGAAAACGGAGGCAATCGGATCTGGTTCTCGGTGTATGTGGTTGCATGGCGCAACACATGAAGACAAAACTGATCGATGCCGCCCCGTATGTGGATTTTGTGTTAGGACCCGACGCCTACCGGAATCTGCCGATGGCAATCAATTCGGTAACGACTAGTGACCCATTCCTCGGTTTGAAGCTGGATAGGGACGAGGACTATGCGGACATCGCTCCCATTCGGAAGGATGGCATCCGAGCGTGGTTGACCATCCAACGTGGCTGCGACAAGATGTGTACCTTCTGCATCGTGCCGTTTGTGCGTGGACGTGAGCGAAGTATCCCGATGCACCTGTTGGTTGATGATGTGAAACGGCTCGTCGATGAGGGCTTCAAAGAGGTCGTCCTCCTCGGTCAGACGGTGAACTCTTATAACGATGGCACACATAATTTTGGAGATCTTCTGTTTGGGATGAGCGAAGTTGAAGGCATTGAACGGATACGCTTCACCTCACCACATCCGAGTGACGCCACCGATGACTTAATCGAGGCAATGGCGAGCTGCGATAAGGTCTGCAACTACATTCATCTGCCGTTGCAATCCGGTTCGACAACGGTGTTGGAAACGATGCGACGCACCTACACAGCGGAGGAATACCGAGAGCTAGTCGCGAAAATGCGAGAATGCATCCCAGATCTCTCAATCTCAACAGATGTGATTGTCGGTTTCTGCGGAGAAACAGAGGCTGATTTCATGGAGACGTACAACCTGATGGCTGAAATTCGCTACGACTCGGCATTCATGTTCAAGTATTCGTCCCGCGAGGGAACACTTGCTCACAAAACGCTCGACGACAATGTGAGTGAGCCGGAGAAGGGACGTCGTTTGAAGGAAATCATTGCGTTGCAAGAGGGCATCTCCCACGAAATCAATCAGGGATTGATTGGTGAGACGGTAAAAGTGTTAGTCGAAGGAGAATCACGCCGGGATCCGGACAGATACCAAGGAAAGACCGAAGGCTTCAAAACAGCTGTGTTTCCGAAGGAGAGTTCACAGTTCGGCGATCTCGTGCGTGTGAAAGTCGAATCTGTGACAGCGCATACGTTGATTGGATCGATGATTTCTGCGCCGCTGTAAAATATTTTGTCCACTCGATAGGATATTGAGATCGTAGTTACAGCACGTTACCCTCATCTAATTAGGTTGACTGACTCCCAAATGGCTCTGTTCTGACTCAACCCCTAAATTTCTTACAGATCATTCTATTCGTGATGAAGACAGTGATTCTTTCGGACATACACAGTAACTACATAGCACTGAAAGCAGTAATTTCGTGTGAAGCACCGTTTGATTCAATCATTTGTGCAGGCGACTTCATCTTTGGCGGAACGCAACCTAACGAAGTTGTATCAACACTAAAAGAATTCGATGGATATTTTATACTGGGGAATCATGACATTGAGATGATTCACTTCCACAAAGGGTGCCAGTTTTGGTCGGATGAATATCAAAACTGGCTGGCCGAAGTCGGGCTTCGTGATGTTTTCACAGCGTGGTTGGAATGGGAACACCAAGAACTCACCCCAGAAAGCTTGGATTTTTTGGCGTCACTACCGCAAACCCTATCGATTCAGATTCAGAACTTGAACATCAGGCTCTGCCACGGTCACGACTGGTCCATTCGACTCATGCCGAATGCGAGTACGACAATTTTCGAGAATGTAGCCAGCCTTTACGAGGAGTCAATAATTATCTCTGGACATACCCACACGCAATTTAGGCGGTCAGTGGGCAAAAAGCTGTTTGTCAATCCTGGGACAGTTGGTGGTGACTATCGATTAGGTCATACCAATGCCTGCTATGCTGTGATTCAAGATGGAATGATTTCATTGAGACATGCCCCTTATGATATTCATGAATTTTGTCTGCAGATGGCTAAAATTCACCTCCCAGACGAATACAACAACAAAGTCCAAGAAGCTTACAGAAAAGCGAAGCCCTGGCCGGGGTTAGAATGTCTGGATTACACATACTTATTAAAGCTCGGCGTATATTGAGAAATCGTTTCGCACGGTTTATAACATAATACCTTTAATTGAGGATAAACCAGATGACGAAGCCGAATCTGCTGCTGATTAGCGCGACGGAGCTTGAATCTGGTATTATCCAAAAGTCGATTGGAGATGCCAAAACCACCCAACACGCCGGCAAAACAGTAATCGTCGGCAATCTATGCGGCTGGCGATGCACATTGCTTCACACCGGTATCGGTAGTGTCAACGCAGCACACGCACTGACTTGTCAACTTGAGGGACAACTGCCCGACTTAGTCATCCAATTTGGAATCGGCGGAGCTTATGTGCCGACAGGCTTGCCAATTCGATCCGTTGTGCTAGCGACAGAGGAGATTTACGGTGATGTCGGCGTGGTGACACCTGAAGGTTGGAAACCGGCGGATGAGATTGGCATCCCTTTGGTGCACGGTGATCCACCTCACTTCAATCGTTTCCCATTGGATTTGCGACTCGTTTTAACCGCCGCTGAGATATGCGGAGCGGAGCGTGGTCCATTTGTAACCGTCTCGCAGTGCAGCGGTGTACAGGCGGTTGGAGATGCTCTCTATACTCGCTTTGATGCGCTGTGTGAAAGTATGGAAGGTGCTGCCGCCGCCCATATTTGTACGCTATATGACATTCCATTTCTGGAGGTGCGCGGCATCAGCAATCTGGTCGAAGATCGTCAGCCTGCCCGGTGGGACATTCCGGGGGCAGCGGACACCGCACAATCCGCTCTTATAAAAATCATCAGCGACAGAAAAATAATGTGTTGTGTAAGAAACTTTTGACCCGTCTTAATTTTTTTTACGCATTACGAATTACGTATTACGAACTATGACAAGAGTTAAAATCAAATCCCGATCCGAAATCGAAGCGATGCGACGCAGCGGTAAAGCTGCATCAACCATATTGCAGCGGATCGGAGAGGCAGTGAAACCCGGCGTTTCGACCTACGAATTAGATCAGATCTCACGTCAAACTATCAAAGAGTTGGGTGGAATCTCATCGTTCCTCGGCTACCAGTTTCCGGGGCATGACCCTTATCCGGCGACAATCTGTGTATCACTCAACGAACAAATTGTTCACGGCATTCCAAGCAAAGATGTTCTGTTGAATGAGGGAGACATCGTTGGAATCGACACGGCGATCTTCTTGGACGGCTATCACGGAGATAACGCTTTCACCTTTCCTGTTGGAGAGATTGCGCCGGAAGCCCAAAAGCTGCTTGATGTTACAAGAGCTTCCCTCTATAGTGCCATTGAGGCTGCGAAGCCCGGCAACCGACTGGGTGATGTCTGCTTTGCACTTCAAGACGGTGCCGAATCGCACGGATTTGCTGTGGTTCGGGATTTCTCCGGACACGGAATTGGGCGACAACTGCACGAAGAACCGCAAGTTCCCACCTACGGGGATGCGGGCAGAGGTGTGCGGCTGATGCCCGGCATGACCCTTGCCATTGAGGCGATGGTCAACGTGGGCAACTCCCAAGCGCGTATACTTAACGATGGCTGGACTGCCGTCACCACAGATCACAGCCTCTCCGCGCTTTTCGAGCATACCGTTGTTATCCTTTCTGACGGACCGGAGATCCTGACCGATAACAGTGAACTTTGGGACAAATGAGAATTAAGAAAGAGGAGAAGCTGAATAATGACAATTGCTAACGTTCATGCGCGAGAAATTCTGGACTCGCGTGGAAACCCAACCGTAGAGGTTGACGTGGAATTGGAGTGCGGTATTTTGGGCAGAGCTGCCGTTCCCTCTGGGGCATCGACAGGCGAACATGAAGCGGTCGAACTTCGAGATGCTGATTCAATGCGGTATCTCGGAAAGGGGGTACGGAAAGCGGTCGAAAATGTCAACACGATTATCGCCAATGCGCTCAAGGGTGCCGACCCCTTCGCGCAGGAGGCGATAGATCAGACGATGCTCGCACTCGATGGCACACCGAATAAAGGGAATCTCGGTGCAAATGCAATTCTGGGAGTTTCGCTTGCGGTCGCCAAAGCCGCTGCCGCAGAAGCTGGACTCCCACTCTACCAATACATCGGTGGCGCGAACGCAAAGGAACTGCCGTTGCCGATGATGAATGTCTTAAACGGCGGTTCACACGCGGACAATAATGTAGACCTCCAAGAATTCATGATTATGCCGGTGGGAGCGAATACCTTTGGGGAAGCCTTGCGCATGGGGACGGAGATATTTCATAATCTTAAAGCCGTTCTACAGGATCGGAATTATAACACCGCTGTTGGCGATGAGGGCGGCTTTGCCCCAGATTTACGCTCAAATGAGGAAGCCTTACAGGTGCTTATCGAAGGGATCGAACGGGCGAAATACATCCCCGGCGATGAGGTGCTGTTGGCGCTCGATCCCGCCTCCAGTGAGTTTTACAAAGATGGAGTTTATCGGTTAGAAGCGGAGGCGAAACCGGATAAATCCGCCGAAGAGATGGTTGACTTCTACGCCAAGCTGGTTGACAAATATCCAATTATCTCAATTGAGGACGGCATGGCAGAGGATGATTGGGAGGGATGGAAGTTACTCACAGAAGCCATCGGTGAGAAGATACAGCTTGTTGGCGATGATCTTTTCGTTACGAACACCGATCGGTTGCAGCAAGGAATCAATGGCGACATTGGTAATTCTATCCTCATCAAGGTCAACCAGATTGGAACACTGACTGAAACGCTTGATGCCATCGAACTCGCGAAGCGATTTAACTACACAGCAGTCGTATCACACAGATCAGGTGAGACGGAAGACACAACGATTGCAGATATTGTCGTCGGCGTAAACGCAGGACAGATTAAGACCGGTTCACTTTGTCGCACCGACCGGATCTGCAAATATAACCAATTGCTACGGATTGAAGAACTGCTTGGCAGTCGCGCCCAGTTTAACGGGAAAAAGGTATTTTATAACCTGCACAACGGTCAGTGAATATAGTAGATTCTAACCGGTAGCAGAAGAAGGGGGTTCATCAGCGTGGGGAAAATACTCTGGATCGGATTCGGAGGCTTCCTTGGCTCAATCGGTAGATATCTTTTAAGCGGGTATGTTCAATATCTGCTGAGAGGCACCGGATTTCCCTACGGAACATTGGCAGTCAACCTAATCGGTTGCTTGCTCATCGGGTTTCTTTCACAATGGGTAGAAACGCGTGGATTCTTGAGCCCCGATGCTCGCTTGTTCGTTTTTGTGGGCTTATTAGGTGGGTTTACGACATTCTCCACATTTGGCAATGAGACGATGAACCTGTGGCAAGCCGGTGCTAGTGCTGCTGCCTTTGCCAATATTATTGTGCATGTAGCACTCGGTTTGGGCGCAGCTTGGCTTGGTCATGTGATTGCCTACGGGATCTGGAAATAATAAAAAAACAAGAGAACGAGACAATTAGAAACCGCAGAGGCACAGAGTTTTTTTTCGGTTCACCGGTTCATTAATGAATAAATGAACCCATGTTTTCTCTGCGTTTTTTATGTCTCAATGGTTAATTGGATCCCGTTTTCCAGTTTTCACGTTTCACTCTCGGTCTTTGACCAGAGAGTATATCAACAATTGTAAACTCGTACTAATTGTAAACTCGTACTATTGGTTACATACACTTACCCTAAATAGAAAGAGAGAGCTTTATGGCGCAGGAAAAATTCCGTGTCGGATTGACCCCCGGTTTCCTTGGAGAGGATGGCAAAGTTCGGTTCAAGGATGTTGGTTTAGATCTTTTGGACAACGAGTCGCACATCGAATACACATTTATTGCAACCGAGCGTCCGTATGTGCCGCCGGATGAGATAGGTGGACTGGATGCCTTCATAGCGCTTGGCGGAAAGTATCCCCGTGAGACATTTGAAGAGGTAGATCGATTGACCCTGATAGCACGGCACGGAGTTGGCTACGACAACGTTGATCTCCAAGCAGCAACCGAAGCGGATGTGATGATCGCTATCGCTCCAAGCGGTGTGCGCCGCCCTGTGGCAGAAGGTATTATTGGATTGATGTTCGCGCTCTCAAAAAACTTTTTCGCGTATGACCGCGCAACACGCGCTGGAACTTGGCGAGAGGGTTTGGAAACCGGGGTCGATCTTATAGGGCGCACCCTTGGATCGGTCGGGCTTGGCAACATTGGCACCGAAGTGTTCCGCTTGCTGCAGCCGTTCGGTATGCGATTCCTAACGTTTGACCCGTATGTTTCACCGGAGGTTGCCAAATCCCTGAACGTGGAGGTGGTCGATCTGCCCACCGTTATGCGTGAATCCGATTACGTGTGTGTTACCTGTCCACTGACCGATGAGACGCAGGGATTGATCGGTGAAAAAGAGTTCGCACTCATGAAACCGACAGCGTTCTTTATCAACACCGCCCGTGGTCCTATCGTTGACCAACGTGTATTGACACAGGTTTTGCAGGAAAAGCACATTCGAGCTGCAGGAATCGATGTCTTTGAAGAAGAACCAGTAAATCCCAATGAACCGTTGTTAAAACTAGATAATGTGATCGTGTCCCCTCACGCAATCGCTTTGACGGAGGAGTGCTACCGAGACATCGGTAGACTGAATTGTCAGAAAGCGATTCAGGTATCACGAGGCGAAACTCCAGATAATGTAGTGAATCGTGAAGTTCTGGAGAAGAAGTCATTTCAGGAGAAGTTGGCAAGATATCGGAGAGGAGCATAAAATGGGCAAGCAGGGATTGGACAGAGAATCGTGCCGGAACGTCTTGGTGGTAGCCATTACGCCTCGGCGGGAAGACCGGCAGGTGGATTTGGAGGGAGTTCGGAAAAACGTCCGTTATCTTATCCAGCACGGTGTGGATTTTATCATGCCGGAGTGCGGCACGGGCATGGTCTACGATGCCACGCTAGAGGAATACGAAGCCGTAGTTAGCGCATACCTCGACGAAGCTGGCGACGAGGCATATATCGTACCGGGTATTGGTCCGGGATTTGGGCGAGCCTTGGAAATGGGACAGATCGCTCGATCATTAGGTGCCGCTGGCGTGATGATAATGCCGGTGGTGGGGCCCGCTTCTGCCAACGGTGTTTACAACGGATTCAGGGAGATTGCAAAAGCGGTGCAGTTGCCTACAGTCCTTTATCAGCGACGCTTGGATATTATGCCGGTGGACGATGTGGTCAGCCTCTGTGAGCTGGACGAAGTGGTCGGTCTAAAGTATGCGGTAGAGGACTTAGATGCCTTTGATCGAATCGTAGAGCGGGCGGGCGATCGTGCAGCAATGGTCTGTGGTATGGCAGAAGATCCCTGCATTGATTACATGGCACACGGCGCGGTGGGATTCAGTTCGGGGATGGCGAATTTCGTGCCGCGAATGAGCCTGACGTTGCACCAAAAGTTCGCAGCCGGCGATAGGGCAGAAGCGGAACGTCTCCGTGCACTGATGGTGCCGTTCGAGGATTTTCGAGGTGAGAACGGCGCGCGATATAGCGGTTCGGCTTTACACGCTGCAATGGATTACGCGGAACTGGCTGGCGGTCCGGTTATTCCCTTTGCTGAAGATGTGGGACCGCAGGATTTGCCACGGGTTCATGCTATGATGGATGTGTTGATGAAGGAAGAAACAGCATTGCGTGTAAAGTAGGGAACGCAGATCTGCGTTCCCTACGAAAGGGAGGACTTTTTTAATGATTGTTGATAGCCACGTCCATGTTTGGGAGATTGATCCACCGAAATATCCTGTCGGTCCTACTGCGCCTACTTGGAATTCCTATCCGGACGAGCCGGGCACCGCTGACGAACTGTTGGCAGAGATGGATGTGCACGGGGTGGACTGGACAGTGCTGGTGCAAACCAGTTGGTCCACTTGGGATAACGGTTACATTGCAGATTCCGTAGAACGATTCCCAAACCGCTTCATCGGGCACGGATTGATCGACCCGCAAGATCCGAACAATGCAGAACAGGTGCGCTACTGGATAAACGAACGGGGATTGGCTGGCTTTCGGCTCCACCCGATGTATTATCCCGATGAGAAGATTTTATTGACCCGTCAGAATGAACCGATGTGGGAGGAAATTGCCTCACTGGATGCGGTTATTCAATTTCATCTCCGGGCCGAGTTTGCAGATCAGGTAGCAGTGATCGCAGATCGACACCCCTCCTTGAAACTGATCCTCGACCATATGGGCTATCCTCAAATCGATGCAAACCCAGCAGAATTTCAGCCCATTGTTGATCTTGCCAGGTATGACAATATGTACTTGAAGTTATCAGATGTTGCAGGTCGCTCCAGTCAAGATTTCCCCTATACAGACGTGCAACCGTTCATTGAGAAACTGGTAAATGCCTTTGGAGCCGAGCGGATGGTATGGGGCACGGGATACCCGGGGCACCACCGAATTAAACACGATTGGCCCACCCTAGATCAGGAATTGCGACTTATTCGAGAAGGTCTGACTTTCTTGACAGATGCCCAACGCGAGCGCATTTTGGGCGGCACAGCTGCGGAGATTTGGGGATTGGAATAGTATCACAAGGCAAATTGCCACATTCATCAGAAAGATTTTCCGTAGGGAACGCAGATCTGCGTTCCCTACACAAATTGACCTCCACTTTCGATAATCAGGAACTTCCCATGAATAAAAAGAACTCTCCAGATGTCATCGGAATTGGTACATGCACCGCTGATATGCTCTTTGTCGTTCCCCAACCGCCAGCGTACGGGCGATCATGGCGTGCTTCTCAATATCTCCGCCAGGCCGGTGGTCCCGTCTCAACGGCACTTGTCACGCTCGCACGGTTGGGTGTTTCCACCCGTTATGTCGGAAGGGCCGGCGATGATCCCGAAGGTGTGTTCATCCGGGAAGAATTTGAGAAGGAAGGCGTAGATGTCAGTCGGTTCATGCTTGAGCCGAACGTCTTCTCCCGCGCTGTCCTAGTTCTCGTCGATCAGGAGACTGGTGAGCGATGTTTTACCTCCCGTCGGGAGACCAACACCCCCTTGGCTATATCAGATCTGGATCGCCAAGAGATTGACTCTGCCAAGGTCCTACACTTAGACGATGCCGATGAACCCTCGGTCCAAGCGGCAAAGTGGGCGAAAGCTGCGGGGGTTACTGTGGTCTTGGATGGCACATGGCACAGCGAAGAACTCGTAGAGAAATTACTGCCGCTGGTCGATATTCCTATCGTATCAGAAGTTTTTGCACAAGGCTGGATGCCCGATGCGCCCCCCGAAGCAATCGTAGAAGGCCTTTACGATTTTGGTGCACGCATCGCCGCTGTGACGCTTGGCGAGAAGGGCTGTGTGGCGAAATGGGAAGGTGGACTCCTTACGTTTCCAGCCTTCCCTGTGGATGTGGTAGATACCACCGGTGCAGGGGATGCGTTCCACGGTGGGTTTATCTATGGTGTCCTACAGGACTGGAGTGCCCCGGAGATAGTCCGGTTTGCCTCGGCTGTTGCTTCGATCAACTGCCGTCAACTAGGCGGACGCACCGGTTTACCAACAGTGGAAGCGGTTCATCAATTTCTAGAAGATTTTCCCGCGACAGATAGCCAATAAGCACCGAAGAACGATCTTGTTTTTTGGGAAGCTCGCCTTTCGAGATGATTTCGCTCAATTTCTCACTAGGCTCTGTTGACATTTCATCGCAACCAGATAATTGGGAGGGGTGCACAGTCGCATCGTCTTCGTAGGGGTTGGGTCTCCCAACCCTTTGTTCAC
This sequence comes from Candidatus Poribacteria bacterium, assembly GCA_965208425.1. GTDB lineage: Bacteria > Poribacteria > WGA-4E > WGA-4E > PCPOR2b > PCPOR2b. The sequence goes on from OZ242335.1 coordinate 4,569,530, forward strand.
ATATCAGAGACGATTTTGGATGGCTGTAGGTCGATTTTCCAAAATCGACGCTTTGATGTTGAAAATGGTTCGGGGATCCCACCCCGCGTTAGGCAATGAGCGAAGCAACCTCGCCCCTGCGCTTACGGACAACTTCAAATAAATGTCAACACGCCCTAGTATCAGAGGATATATTTGCTGACATCCTCGTCCTTCACAATCTCGGATAATTGTTCGGTGACATAATCCGCGTTGACTGTGATTGACTTCTCCTCCAAGTCGGGAGCGTTAAAGGAGAGTTCGTCAAAGAGCTTCTCCATGATAGTGTGGAGTCGTCGCGCCCCGATATCTTCCACCGATTCATTTACCTGAAAAGCCAGAGCTGCGATCTGATCTATCGCATCCTCAGTGATGGTCACGTCAATCCCCTCCGTTTTCAACATGGCGATATACTGCTTCTCTAGCGCGTTCTTGGGTTCGGTGAGGATGCGTATGAAATCTGCTTCATTCAGGCTTTTCAGTTCAACGCGAATTGGGAAACGTCCCTGCAATTCTGGAATGAGGTCAGATGGCTTGGAGACATGAAATGCACCGGAGGCGATGAATAGGATGTGATCGGTGCGGACCATGCCATGCTTGGTCATTACCGTGCTTCCTTCGATAATCGGTAAGATGTCACGCTGAACGCCCTCCCGCGAGACATCGGGACCTGACTTCGATTCACGGCCCGCGATCTTATCGATCTCATCCAGAAAGACAATGCCGGAGTTCTCCACACGCGCAACGGCTTCGCTGACGACATTATCCATATCGATTAGTTTTTCCGCCTCCTCTTGTGCGAGGATCTGACGGGCTTCGGAGATAGGGACGCGGCGCTTTTTCTCCTGTTTGGGCAGAATGCTCCCGAACATATCCTTCAGGTTGATATCCATCTCCTCAATACCGCTTGGAGAGAAGATTTCAACGAATGGAACTGTTCGGTTGCTTACATTGATTTCGATAGGTTTGTCTTCTAGTTTGCCATCTCTCAGCCGTTGACGGAACTTTTCCCGCGTTCGTTGGTATCTTTCTTGCTCTTGCTCACTGATTTCGGACCGTTCAGTTGGATCGAACTGCTGTATTGCTAATGCCAGTCGTTCGTCCCCACCGATGTCCCCCTCCTCCTCATCGGTAATTTCGCCACTTTTTTCAACAGGCTCAGGGCTCACCATCGACCGTGGCGGCGGTATCAGGAAATCTAAGAGACGTTCTTCAGTGAGCTGAAGCGCTTTTTCCTTGACTATCTCTGCTTGTTCAGACTTTACCATATTGACTGCAAGGTCTGCCAAATCACGAATCATCGATTCTACATCGCGTCCAACATAGCCAACCTCGGTATATTTTGATGCCTCTACTTTAATAAATGGTGCTTCCACCAAACGCGCCAATCGTCTCGCAATTTCGGTTTTTCCAACCCCTGTTGTGCCGATCATGATAATGTTTTTCGGTGCGACTTCGTCCCGCATGTCGTCTTCAAGCATCTGCCGACGTGCCCGATTACGGAGCGCAACGGCGACCGAACGCTTCGCCTCCGCTTGTCCAATAATATATTTATCAAGCTCTCCAACAATCTGTTTCGGGGTCAGGGCATCCGCTAATGTTTTTTGGCTCGATGAAGAATTGAGTGTTGACAATGTGTACCTCCGTTTTTTGGTAGATCTTAGAATTAATTAGACACTGCCAGTCGGCGATGTTAGGAAACATCGATTACCGGGGATAAAAAAATCCGGGCTATGACATCGGTAGGGGCGGTTTCTAACCGCACCGCATCGGCTTGTCCCGACTTGTCGGGATTGGAAACAGCACCTACCAAACACCGGGAGCGAAAGTGTCTATTGATTTTTAGGATTCACCATTTATATTTGCTATTGAATAGCGATAATCCTAAAATTAAACCTCGAGCGTTTCGATTTCAATACTGCTATTGGTATACACACAGATATCGCTGGTTATCTGTAACGCCTCTCTGACAATCTCTTCGGCGGTGAGCGCAGAATGTTTCAAGAGCGCTCTAGCAGCAGATATGGCGATAGATCCGCCGGATCCAATGCCTAAGACCCCATCATCTGGCTCAAGCACGTCGCCGCTTCCGGAGAGAAGATAGCCTTTTTCAACATCCACCGCAACTAATAGAGCTTCTGTCCGGCGGAGTACGCGATCACTTCGCCAATCCCTTGCGACCTCGACAGCCGCTCTTTGCAGATTACCACGATATTGATCTAGTTTGTTTTCAAGATTCTCAAACAGAGTGAGGGCATCTGCGGCTGAACCTGCAAATCCCAATAGAACTTGATCATTATAAGCACGACGAATTTTCCTCGCCCCGTGTTTAATTGCGGTATCCCCTAAAGTGACTTGCCCATCTCCACCAATGGCGATTTGATTGTCACGCCGTACCGTGAGAATTGTTGTTGATCTAATCATTATGATTCCTTATCTGTAAAACGCACGACAAACACTAGGATTTACGCATCGAACGCTCTAAGCCTTGTAGTTCAGCGATTTATCGCCGTTGGACACCGTTCCCAATGCCCGATGAATCGGGCAACTACAGCAGAGACTCCATAAGGTGCCCGTAGGGAACAACGATCATTGTTCCCTACTGAAATACGTAAGTCCTAAATAATAATTTCTTTTAACGTAGTATTCCAACATAATAAAACAGCATAAAGCAGAGAAGTTGCATTATCCCAATAAAAAGCCCGCACCGGATTCCGCCCACAACGATGTGGCTACGGAGATAGTACGGGGACAGCAAAAAGGTCAACGCAAGTGCTATCGGAACAGAAACAGGCACAGAGCCGATATAGGGAAAATCAGGAAAGCGCACTGCATTCCAATTCCACAAGCGTGCAGACCCGAATTGGTCGAAAATAGTGCTGCCCACGAGGGCAATGCTTCCAACAACCACAGCAGGGATATAGGGTCGTTCCCAAACTTCGTTAAGTCGATAATAGATGTAGATGATTATTGTGATGACAACCATCCAAGTTAGTAGCAAACTCAAGGGTACGGCAGCTATCCGAATATCACGCGGGCTTAGATAGGAGAGCAGTTTAACATTTTGAGAGAATAACCAATCCAGTGGAATATAGGTAATTGATGCAATCACGCCGAAAATCGCGCTGCGCGATAGATGCGAAAGCTGATCCCACGGCCGGCTTGCATAACCGAACACACCCACCACCACAAGGAGGTTCAAATAAAGCAGCCAAATTGAACCAAGTTTGGCATTCAACAGAAATGTCAAAAAAGTGGTGATACTCGCAATAATGACAGCTTTATCGGTTTGAGTGATGGTCATCGAGACTCAGACATTAAGGGGGCAGGATTTAGCATTTAGAGTTAAAAATAAGCCGCCGTCGAATCTATAATTTTAGAATTAATGAGACACTCCAAATTGGTAGGCACTGTTGCCAATCCCGATTTATTGGGATCCCGAGAATCGGGACAAGCCGTTTCAACCCACCACAGCACCTAATTTGGTAGGCGCTGTTTCTAACTGCGCCGGTTCAACCCGCCACGGCACCTATGCGGTGCAGTTAGTAGTCCGTAGGTTGGGTTGAACGGTTAAACGTCAATACCTGCTTGTAGATACAGTGAAACCCAACAACGTCTTCTTTTGTACCACGATCTGTTAGATTGTGATCTTAGACCGCAAACGTTACATTTGGCAGCTTGCCCGATGATGACAGCGGTTGCTGAATCAACAACATCAAAATGTCAATACCCCCTAGCGCCCAGATGCCAATCGGTCGGCGTGCCACGCAGGTAGTCCAGCTTCACGGATTTTGCGCTGCGTGGCTTGAATGTCGTATCCAACCCGTTTTATACAAATGAGGTTTTCGTCCGTATCAAGGATAGCAAAACTCGCTTTAGGATTACGATCACGGGGCTGACCAACAGATCCGGGGTTAATCAGATACTGCTCATCTGCCAAAAGTCTGTAGCAAAAATCGCTGTCTTCCGGATAACACTGAGAGAATCCCGATTCTGTCGAGTAGATCATCGGGAGATGTGTATGTCCATAAAGCACGATCCAGCTCTCACTTTGAAGTAGGATCGGTCGCGCATCCCAATGGCTGACAATATAAAAATCCTCATCATGAGGGCTTCCATGCGATATCTGAATCTCGTTTTCTAGCGTTATCGGTCCTTGCGGCATACACTCCAGATACGCTTTGGTATCGGATCGAATCTGAAGACGTGACCACATCGCACTCGTGCGAGCAAGTTCTTGGAAACTGTTGCCGTCCTCGATGCCGGCGATGACTTTGTCGTGATTACCACGAACCGTAGCATTAGGATTGAGTTCTTTCAATCGGTCAACAACCTCATTTGGTTGCGCACCGTATCCAACAATATCCCCAAGAAAAATAATCCTATCCACTTGGTCCTCAGCAATTGCCGATAGAACGGCATCAAATGCTTCAAGATTTGCATGAACATCGCTGAAAATAAAGTAGCGCATTCGTTTATTCCGGAGATGGCTATATTATAGCGTATTTCCTCTAGTGCCGCAAAATCAAACACCAATCCACAAAACCTCTATGAACTAGAGGAAGGTAATCACTACAGCTCAACTATAAAAACTCACGTCAGAAATTTGTGTGGGGTAAAACTTGGGTCACTGAGATTTATCTTCTGATTTGCTTCGCTTTTCCAACCATCTATCCAAAAAGCGGATATCTCTGTTGATGAAAGTGTGTCCCCCTTTCAAAAACTCGCTCTCTACGTCGCGGAAGTGATTGATGGATCCTTCGTTTTTTCAGAAAAATCGTAAGCCGGAGCTAGATTGATTATAACAGGGATTGCGATCATCCGCAAGTGAAATTGGAAAAATGTAGAGGTACGGATTTTTCACTGCGCTCAGTTTCGATTGCTAAATCCAAACCCACCGCTCTTGCATTTAATCTCAATTTTTTTAAGGCGTACTGACGTATTATGTCAGTACGCCTTAAATTTGGTTAGCATCTTGAGGTTATTGGTTGATATATTTTACCATGGAGGGTCGCGTATAATGTTTCGTGGTGGAATATGGTAGCGGTTTTGTTTTTTGATACCTTGTTTTGGAATACAATTTTGCATAAATCACTCAAATAATTGTATAATAACCTAAGTTGCTAGGGCGTGTTGACATTTTGATTCTGCTCATTCGGGACACGCTGTAGTCATCGGGCAATCTACCATAAGTAGCGCGAACTGTTAGTTTGCGTGATAGATCACAATCTATGGTAGATTATAGAATTACTTGGACACTTCTGATGTACATGTACAGATTGGGAAATCTGTACCCACGAACAACCCCCTAAATCCCTCCCCCGATTTTATCGGGATGTACCACTTATCAGGGGGACTTGATGATTCCTAGCCTCCCTTCTCAGGGCGTGCATGGGGACTTTGGCAAATGTCCACTTATTTGTCTAATTCACCATAAATGAAGTTAAAAAAAATGGCTCATGTAAAAAGAGAGTGCAAAGCACGAAGTGAAGGCCCCCTTTGTACCCCCCTTAATCCCCCCGCCCCGACAGGTCGGGATGCAAGCACAAGCAGGGGGAGAGTAACCCCTGATAAATCGGGATGCAAGTGCTTGTGGCTTTGGTTGCACTAATTCTTAACATGAGCGAAAAAAATAAATGGGTAATTTGCTATCGACACCAGCGCGGTTGAAAACCACACCTACCCTATGTTTCAAGGAAAATCGGAATTACCGATTTAAATACTTAAACTTCATACAGATTGTGGTACAGAAGATCACTTTTCTGAGGTAATCGTTTGAACAAGGAGATGCCACACCGAAAAACTGAGTTGGGTTTCACTCTATCTGTCCACAAGCGGGAGTTGTTGGACAAGCAAACCTCTATTGGACTTGATAGGGATTCACGTCTAGCCGTTCAACCCAACCTACGAACCGTGAAGTGTCAACAGAACCTAGTTATTAGAAATCCATCAGAACCTGTAGGTCGAGATTCACATCTCGACACCAAACCGTCGATTTTGGAAAATTGGCCTACAGAAATGATACAATTTGCACAAACATTAGGGGCGATTGGTTTGAATATGCCGGCTACTAGCAACTTGCGTTATAATAAGAGATAGGACTGACGCAGTTGGATTTAACGTGTAAATGGGTTTGAGAGAGTACAATGAGAGTCATTATTCCAATTGCTGATGAGCGGCATAGCCTGATCGATGTCGCCGGACGCCCCATAATTGGGCATCTCTTGGACTGGGTGGACGGGATGAATTTCTCCGAAGTGGTTATTGTGACAACCGACCTTGACGAGGAGGTAAAGTCCTATGTCGCCCCCAACTACGCCCGGCGATTCCCTATACGCTATATCAGGCAGACCGAGCCGCACAGTTCAGGGGGCGCTATCTGGCTGGCGTTGCGAGACATACCTCGGTCACGGTCACCGGTCCTGATAATCAACGGCAATAGAATTCCGGTGGGACCAGGAGCGGCAGTTTTCAAAGCAAAAATTTCCGTTGCGGACAAGCCTCCGTTTAGCCTGTTAGGTGTCATGACGGTCGAAAATCCGAAAGATTACGGCGTGGTCGAATTGGACAAACGCCGATGGGTGAGCAAGCTATCAGAGAAACCGAACAATCCAAAGACAAATTTGGTTATGTCCGGCGTTTTCTACTTGAAGCGGGCTGACTATCTGTTTGATGCCTTAGACACGCTCATCCATTACAACCTGCGGCTCAAGGGTGAGTTTCATTTAACAGGCGGACTGATTCGCATGTTCCAGTTTGGCGAGTCAATTCAGGCTCAATTTATCCGCACTCGTGACTACAACATACACGAAGAGTGAAACATGCAGGCAACCTTTGTTGAAACATGTTGACCATAAGGATTTTGAGGCAATCAACGCCACTGTCGAGGAGAGCTTTGACGTCATCGGCACACTGCATAGCTACGAACTGAATATCCCCAAAATCCGCATCGCTATCCATATCAGACGTGCAAATGGTGGAGGGGTGTCCCAATTGGATCCGAATGCAAAGCAACTTGGTGAATCTGACGATTTACATCCGCTCAGCCCAAAATATAAAACCCTCATCAATGGAACCGTACAGGTCGGGCTAACTGCGTAAGTCCTAAAGGGATGTATTTATGCACACCTCTCACTTTAATTGGAAAGGGGTTCCCAACATAAGTTGACCTCTATCCACTCCAAAGAATCATAAACCGATTTGACAACAGAGGAGGCATAGCAAATGCACCGAAGATACAATCTCGTACATTTGATTTTAGCTAGCGTTGCAGCCTTGGTGCTAACACTACTGATGGTATGCGGTGACGCGCAGGCACAGATTGCCTTTGAATCTGATAGGGATTGGAACGATTGGCACTGGGAAATCTACGTGATGGATAACGATGGAGGGAATCAGCGAAACCTGACTAACAATCCTGCTGAGGATAGGGACCCGTCCTGGTCCTCTGACGGCAAACAGATTCTCTTCACGTCTGATAGGGATGATAGAGGTGGGCACCGGCAAGTCTACGTGATGGACAACGATGGGAATAACCAGCGAAACCTTTCTAACAATGACTTTGATGACCAGGAACCCTCATGGTCCCCCGACGGAAAACGAATTGTCTTTGTTTCCATTAGGGGTGGGCACAGTGAAATCTACGTGATGGACGCCGATGGGGGCAACAAACTAAACCTCACCAATAATGACCGTGTTGACGAAAATCCCTCATGGTCCCCCGACGGTAAACGAATTGTCTTTGCTTCCATGAGGCGTGGGCACAGTGAAATCTACGTGATGGAGGCCAATGGGGGTAACCAGCGAAACCTCACCAATAACGACCTTTTTGACGATAATCCCTCATGGTCCCCCGACGGTAAGCGCATTGCCTTTGATTCCTTTGAACTTGGGATTGGTGGGAACAAAGACATCTATGTGATGGACGCCAATGGGGATAATCAGCGAAACCTCACTAAACATCCCGATAGTGACTCGAATCCTGTATGGTCATCGGACGGCAAACGGATTGCCTTCGTATCGGATAGGACTAGCGATTTGAATCCCGACATCTATGTGATGGACGCCAATGGGAGCAATCCACGAAATCTCACCGATCATCCCGAAGATGACGCTGCTCCTGCATGGTTTGGTTCTGCTTTTGCGGTTGTTCCCGTGGGTAAGGTACTCACGATATGGGGACAGCTCAAACAGACCGACCGATAATTGCCACTATTGAGAGACCGGTGCTTAAGGGTAGAAGACCGCTTCAAGACCAGAGGAGGAATAACAGATGCAACGAAGATACAATCTCGCCAATTTCATTTTAGTTAGCGTTGTAGTCTTGGTGTTGGCAACGTTGATAGTAGTCGTCGAGGCACAGGCACAGATTGCCTTCATATCCAAAAGAGATGGGCGTCTTAACCCTGAAATCTACGTGATGGATGCCGATGGGAAGAATCAACTAAGACTCACTAATAATCCCGCTTATGACTGGTCACCCTCATGGTCACCCGATGGCAAGCGCATTGTCTTTTTCTCTAATAGGGATGGGCACGTTATGGGCGGTATACCCACTTTTGAAATCTACGTGATGGACGCCGATGGGAAGAATCAACTAAGACTCACTAACGATCCCAATGATGACAGGGATCCCTCATGGTCACCCGACGGTAAACGCATTGCCTTCTTGTCTATGAGGGATGGGCACTTTATAGGTGGTATACCCACCTCTGAAATCTACGTGATGGACGCCGATGGGAAGAATCAACTAAGACTCACCAATAATCCTAATGGGGATTGGAGTCCTTCATGGTCACCCGACGGTAAACGCATTGTCTTCAGTTCCCGTAGGGAGGGGCACTTTATAGGCGAAGCTGGAATCACTGAGGAAATCTACGTGATGGACGCCGATGGGGGGAATCAACTAAGACTCACTGAAAATCGAAAGAATGACTTGTTGCCCTCATGGTCACCCGACGGCGAACGGATTGCCTTCTCGTCTGAGAGGGATGGGAACAGCGAAATCTACGTGATGGACGCCGATGGGAGGAATCAACAAAACCTCACCAATAATCCGCATGGTGACGGTAGTCCTGCATGGTTTGGTCCTGCTTTTGCAGTTGCTCCCGCAGGTAAGCCGTAAGTCCCAGAACGAGACAACGGAATCGAGATTTAATTGGAAAGGGGCTGCTGACACCAACTGATTTCTATCTATCCCAAAGAATAAAAGAAACCGATTTGAGACTAGAGGAGGAATAACAGATGCAACGGAGATATAATCTCGCCCATTTCATTTTAGCTATCGTCGTAGTCTTGGGTCCGACACCGCTTATAGTATGCGTTGATGTACGGGCACAGATTGCCTTCTCGTCTAAGAGAGATGGGAACCCTGAAATCTACGTGATGGACCTTGACGGGCAGAATCAGCGTCGACTCACCAATCATCCCAACAATGACTGGTCACCCTCATGGTCACCCGATGGCAAGCGCATTGTCTTTTTCTCTAATAGGGATGGGCATGTTCACGTTCATGGTTGGCCCACTTATGAAATCTACGTGATGGATGCCGACGGGGGAAATCAGCAAAGCCTCACTAACGATCCCAATGATGACAGGGATCCCTCATGGTCACCCGATGGCAAGCGCATTGTCTTCATGTCTGAGAGGGATGGGCATGTTATAGACGGTGTACCCACTTCTGAAATCTACGTGATGGATGCTGATGGAAGCAACCCTCAAAATCTCACTAATCATCTCCATGAAGACAGGGATCCCTCATGGTCACCGGACGGTAAACGGATTGCCTTCTCGGCTACGCGGGATGAGCACTTTGAAAACGACTTTGGAATCACTGAAGAAATCTACGTGATGGACGCCGATGGGAAAAATCAACAAAGACTCACTGAAAATCGAAAGATTGACTGGCAGCCCGTATGGTCTCCTGACGGTCAACGGATTGCCTTCTCGGCTGATAGGAAGGGGGACCTTAAAAACTTTGAAATCTACGTGATGGACGCCGATGGGAAAAATCAACAAAGACTCACTGAAAATCGCATTTATGACTGGCATCCCTCATGGTCTCCTGACGGTGAACGCATTGCCTTCTCGTCTGAGAGGGATGGGAACTTTGAAATCTACGTGATGGACGCCGATGGGGGAAATCAACAAAGACTCACCAATAATCCCCATAGTGACGGTAGTCCTGCATGGTTGAATTCTCCTTTTTCGGTTTCTCCCGCCGGCAAAAAGTTTACAATGTGGGGACGGCTCAAACAGGTTGACCGATGAGGAATAATGCGTAATACGTAAGGATAAACGGAACGGGGATTCCCATTTCCTACGAATGACTCGGTTCTGTTTTGTGGTAGGGGTTTTCGTAGGTAACCACTCTTGGATGCTCGGTCGTGGATGGGGGAATCATTGTTCCGTACAACTATTGCAAAAAAGCGGTTGCCAGCACAAGCCAATCTCTATCCACCCCAAAGAATAATAAACCGATTTGACAACAGAGAAGGAATAACGGATGCAACGGAGATATAATCTCGCACATTTGATTTTAGCTAGTGTTATAGTCTTCCTAGGTCTGACGCTGTTGATGGTATGCTTTGATGCACAGGCACGGATTGCCTTCGTGTCTCATAGGGATGGGAACCCTGAAATCTACGTGATGGACATCAATGGGGGTAATCAGCAAAACCTCACCAATAATCCCCGTGATGATTGGAATCCCTCATGGTCCCCCGACGGTAAACGTATTATCTTTCACTCTAATAGGGAGGGACACGTTATAGACGGTAGACCCACTTATGAAATCTACGTGATGGACGCCGATGGAAACAATCAGCAAAATCTCACTAACAATCCCAATGATGACAGTTCACCCTCATGGTCCCCTGACGGTAAACAGATTGTCTTCGCGTCTGATAGGGAGGAGCCCCTGCGATACTTTGACATCTACGTGATGGATGCCGATGGAAGCAATCCGCAAAGAATCACTAACAATCCCCGTGATGACCGGTATCCCTCATGGTCCCCCGACGGTGAACGCATTGCCTTCAGTGCCCGTAGGGAGGGGCACTTTGAAAACAAGTTTGCAATCACTTATGAAATCTACGTGATGAATGCCGATGGGGGGAATCAACAGAGACTTACTGAAAATCGAAAGAATGACTGGTATCCCTCATGGTCCCCCGACGGTAAACAGATTGTCTTCGCGTCTGATAGGAAGGGAGACCTTGTAAACTTTGAAATCTACGTGATGAATGCCGATGGGGAGAATCTACAAAGACTCACTGAAAATCGAAAGAATGACAGGTCTCCCTCATGGTCACCCGGCGGTGAACAGATTGCCTTCGCGTCTGATAGGAAGGGAGACTTTGAAATCTACGTGATGGACGCCGATGGGGGGAGTCTTCAAAACCTCACCAATAATCCCGATGATGACGTTAGTCCCGCATGGTTTAACTCTCCTTTTTCAGTTTCTCCCGCGGGCAAAAAGTTTACAATGTGGGGACGGCTCAAACAGGTTGACCGATAACTGTCATTATTGGGTGAAGCACCATTGTCAAGATATTAATCTTGACCTACACGAGTAGTAAATAGATGATTATCCCTAGTGGGTTAGAACAAATGGAATGAAGATTTCTGTTCCCTAGGCACAAATCGGTTCCAAGTCCCACCGGAGGTTTTCGTAGTGAACAACTCCTCCGATTCATCGGAGTCCTCAACAAGTCGGAATCGGACTCTCGGTCCCAAATTGGAGAATCGTTGTTCACTACAACTACTGAAAAATGTCAACATGCCTAGCAACCTAGGCGATTTTCATTCCCCATAGGACTTACGCAGTTGAACGCCCAGAGCTCTGTAGTTTGGCGATTCATCGCCACACAAGACAACTCTCAACGCCCGATGAATCGGGATTCCGTGCCGAGAGCAGGCAGGCGGGATTAGGAAACGAGCAGCTACAGTAAGTCCTCAGCAACGGTTCTGTTTCGTAGGGAACGCAGATCTGCGTTCCCTACTGAAGCGCGTAACTCCTATCCTTATTTAACCTATCGTGGTATCCTATAAATCCAGACATATTCAATGCCGTTGAGGGTTATCACGTGTTCTAGCTCACCGTTGAGTGTTCCCGTTTGCGGCACCCAGCCGGCTTGGGATTCGCGGATATGGACCACTTCATAATCTGGGACGACTACTTCACTTGCGTTAGCCCAGGCCACCCGCCCGGTAAAGTAGGGACGAAAGAGATGGGCACTTGGTGGAAAGGCTTGGACATGTAGCTCCTGTGCATTTGGTTTCTTATTTAGATATCTTGCCGCGAGATCGTATCCCGCGCCGCCGCCTTCACCGACTGTAGTAATTTTTCTGATATCAGCGAGTTTGAAGCAGAGGTTGTAATAGGTGCCGTAGTAGGGGTGAAGCTGTAGGACCGGCACGATTTGGATCAGGAGGAGACAGAGAAATATAACAACGGAGAAGGTGAGTTTTTGGGGAGTTGCCTCGGTTCCAAAGCGGGAGTCGATATAGGAGTAACCCCATTTAAGAAACTCAAAGAAACCGACCGCGGCAAGTATCTCCAGCATTGGGAAGGTGGGCAGCAGATACCGACTAAACTTTTTGCTTGTCAGCGAGAGACAGAGGGTGAACAGTAGGACAACCGCCACCAACGCGAGTGCTATCCGAAACTGTCGCGCATACTCTTCCTGATGGCGTTTCCTCCACAGAAAGAGACACCCGGCGAATGCTAAGGGAAGCGTTAACGGCGTAGTATTTATACAGAGCACCAACGGGTAAAAGAGCCAGCCGGGGTCATGTAACACCTGTCCTAAAAAAAAGTGTTGAAGGTTATGCGGTGTGGTAATCGCCCACGCAACGCCATCGAACACGCTCCATACGGTTCGGACCATATAGCCGGATCCCACACCCACCACCACAACTGATGCCAAATATAGGGTGAGTCGGCCATGTGCCCCTCTCTGTAACTCCCGATACGCAAGCAGCGTGGCGGCGAAAAGACCCATTCCAAATATCAGAAAGGGGGGATTCCAAAAAAGGGGCCACAGTGCGAAAACGGTGAGTAACGTGAAACTCAGGAAACAGAGCCCTGCTCCAAGCCCGTGGAGAAAGAACTTCCTCCACGTCTCCTCACGATTCCGAAACAGGACGAAGCAGATAGGCATCCACAAGAGAAGAATAAGGGCATTGCTTTTGGCAAGGCAGGCTAAACCAAAGGCAATGCCAGAACCGACTAAGTAACGGCGTTTTTGAGGTATCTGACAATAAAGCAGGAGGGACAGGACTGCTAACAGGACAAACATCGTCGCCAACGCATCGGTGTGGACACGACGGGATTGGGCTAAAAAGATTGGAGAGAAGGATAGGAACGTAGCACTAGTGAGTGCAACCCAACGTCCAAACAACCGGTATAGCAGCACCGCTGCTACACCAATCCCAGTTAACAGGGCGACGCCGATGAACCATCGGGCTAACGCCAAACCTTGAACACTTATATGGGGTTCGGTAAAAAAGGTGCGGAGGGCAGCAATCCACATCGTTATAACACCGGGATGGAAGGTGACGAGGGTTTCTGAAAAAGCCCCCATCTCGACTGCCGCTATAAACACTGTACTATGGGTCAGCCAGCCGGTTTCATCAGAAGTCCAGTGTGCACCCAAAGAGAACAACCGAGACACACTTGCAGCTACAAATAAGCACACACTAAAAAAGATTGAGGAAGTTTTCTGAGAGAATGGTTTCATTGGGAGGAGGATTGTGCAACGATAGGGGTCAGATTGGGTTATCTTTCTCGCCCAAGGATCTGCTGTATCTGTTTTGCCAATATCTGTCTACTTAAGACCAAACAGCCAGCAAGGCAGGTAGGTCGTTATGCTAAAAGCCTATGGCGAGACTTTTAGCATAACGAAGATGCCGGTTTTACTGTGTATACCACTCGCAGTCGGGCAAGTCTGGATCAAAGTGGAAATGATGCCAATGACCGTCTATCTTGCACTTCCAGTGATCGCCTGGGTGCCCACCATCTGCCTCTGCGTCATAGGTAAAACATGTAATCATTGACACAGCCAACAGGCTCAGTGCTAAAATAAAAACCATTGCGAGGATCAATGCTTTCCGTAACATGATGGTTAACTCCTTTCGGATTTGCAGAAGCAAGTCAACCGCTTCTGCTGTTAGAGATAAAACCTTGCTAAATCTTCCAATTTTGGGACGGGCACGAAGAAATTTTACAGTTCGCAGATTTACCTGTCCCATTGCGAGTATAAAATACCCGCCAACCTATAAAAAGTCCAGTTACCTTTTGGGGCGTAGTGCCATATTATGTCAGTACGCCTTAAATTTCGCTGACATTTTGAGGGTATTGGTGATATATTTTATGGTAAAGGACTGTGCATAATGTTTCGCGGTGGAATATGTTAGTGATTTTGTTTGATACCTTGTTTCGGGATAAGGTGTTGCATAAATTGCTCAAATAGTTCAGAATATAGAGACATCTTATGCACACTACTCGCTTTAATTGGAAAGGGATTACCAACACAATCTGACCTCTATCCATTCCAAATAATAATAAACCACTTTGAAACCAGAAGAGGAATAGCAGATGCAACGCAGGGACAATCTCGCCCACTTCATTTTAGCTAGCGTTACAGCCTTGCTGCTGACACTGCTGATGGTAGTCGGTGAGGTACAGGCGCAGATTGCCTTCATGTCTGATAGGGATTGGCACTGGGAAATTTACGTGATGGACGCTGATGGGGAGAATCAGCGAAACCTCTCTAACAATCCCGGCGATGACAAGCATCCCTCATGGTCTCCTGACGGCAAACTGATCGCCTTTACCGCTGATAGGAATGATAGGGATTGGAACCGGCAAATCTACGTGATGGATGCCGATGGGGAGAATCAGCGGAACCTCTCCAACAATGACTTTGATGAATTTGAACCCTCATGGTCTCCTGACGGTAAACAGATTGTCTTCGTATCTGATAGGAAGGGGCGCAGTGAAATCTACGTGATGGACGCCGATGGGGGCAACCCTACAAACCTCACCAATAATAACCGTTTTGACAATTCTCCCTCATGGTCTCCCGATGGTAAACGCATTGTCTTTGTTTCCAGTAGCGGTGGGAACCTAGACATCTACGTGATGGACGCCAATGGGAGGAATCAGCGAAGACTCACCCATCATGAAGGTTCTGACTATAATCCCTCATGGTCTCCTAACGGCAAGCGCATTGCCTTTACCTCTAGTAGGGCTGGAAGCTGGGACATCTACGTGATGGACGCCAATGGGGATAACAAGCGAAACCTCACTAATCATCCCGATAGGGACTATTCTCCCTCATGGTCTCCTGACGGTAAACGGATTGCCTTCGTGTCGAATAGGACTAGAGATTTTAATCCGGATATCTACGTGATGGACGCCGATGGGAATAATCCTCGAAACCTCACCAATCATCCCGAGGATGAAGAAGATCCTGCATGGTTTAACTCTCCTTTTTCAGTTGCTCCTGCCCGCAAGAAGTTTACAATGTGGGGAAGGCTCAAACAGATTGACCGATAACTGACATTATTGAGCAAACGGTGTTTTAAGGATAAAAAAAATGATTTGAGAGCAGAGGAGGAAAGGCAGATGCAATGGAGATACACTCTCGTACATTTGATTTTAGCTATCGTTGTAGTGTTGGTGCTGACCCTGCTGATGGTGTGCGTTGACGCACAAGCACAGATTGCCTTCTCGTCTAATAGGGATGGGAACTGGGAAATTTACGTGATGGAGGTTGATGGAGGGAATCAGCGGAACCTTTCTAACAATCGCTCTGATGATAGGGACCCCTCTTGGTCTCCGGACGGCAAGCGCATTGTCTTTTTCTCTAATAGGGATGGGCACGCTATAGACGGTAGACCCACTTCTGAAATCTACGTGATGGATGCCGATGGAAGCAATCCTCAAAACCTTACTAACGATCCCCATGATGACAGATATCCCTCGTGGTCTCCTGACGGTAAACGGATTGCCTTCGCGTCTAGTAGGGTCGCGTTTGATGGAAGGATCCTTCAATCTCTTGAAATCTACGTGATGGACGCCGATGGGCAGAATCAACAAAGACTCACTGATAGTCCCTTTTTTGATGACAGGCATCCCTCATGGTCTCCTGACGGTGAACGGATAGTCTTCGGTGCCCGTGGGGAGGAGCACTTTGAAACCAAGTTTGCAATCACTTATGAAATCTACGTGATGGACGCCGATGGGAAAAATCAACAAAGACTCACTGAAAATCGCCAGAATGACTGGGGTCCCTCATGGTCACCTGACGGTAAACGGATTGCCTTCGCGGCTGATAGGAAGGGGGACCTTGTAAACATTGAAATCTACGTGATGGACGACGATGGGAAAAATCAACAAAGACTCACTGAAAATCGCGTGCATGACAGGTTTCCCTCATGGTCTCCTGACGGTGAACGGATTGCCTTCTCGTCTGATAGAGATGGGAACCGTGAAATCTACGTGATGGACGACGATGGAGGAAATCAGCAGAACCTCACCAATAATCGCCATGATGACATTAATGCTGCATGGTTTAACTCACCTTTTTTGGTCTCTCCCGCAGGTAAAAAATTTACAATGTGGGGATGGCTCAAACAGATCAATCGATAACTACTATTATTGAGAAAAGAGTGTTTGCCACTTCCCAGTTGCACTATTCCGTATATCCATTTAAAGTGAAGTGGTGGGATTCGGATACCTCTCTGCGTTCCGAGAGTTTTCAACCTACAGAAAAATTAAACGACCCTAGGTAAAAGAAGCTTGGCCGAAATATGTGGCTGATTAAGAACGGTTATTGAACTGGATCGAATCTAAATCCCCAATCAGGGGTGTGGAAAGGGAGAAACGATCCGATCTCTGTTGAGCAGTGAGGGAGACGGAGACATGGTTATCGGTTCGACAGCGCGGGTTACTAACCGGACCGATGCCGTTCCACGATGAGTTGGCTCATGTTTTGAACCAGATCGATTATGTCGGTGAGATGATCATCGAATTGGATTTCTAATGGCGAGAATGTATATTGAAAGTGGGGTGCCAAGGGGATTATCGCAAAATCTTCCTGTAGGATAGACAACACACGTCCCCCAATCCTTCTCCTTGTTGCTAGGTTCTCTGTTTGGTTGAGTTGAGAGAGCATATCATCAACTTGAGGGTTGGCGTAACTAAAAAAGTTGTCGCTCATGTAAAGAATGAGGGCAACAGCAGCCGCAGATGCTTGCAGCCCAGTTTATCGGGGAGTTACTTTCCCCCTGTTTGCGGGGGGATTAAGGGGGACTGGAGGTGCCCTTCACTTCGCGTTTTGCACTTTCTTTTAACATGAATCCTTGCATTTAATCTCAACTATTTTTTTAGGGCGTACAGACACATTATGTCTGTACGCCCTAAATTTGACTGGTATTTTGAGGTTATTAGTTGATATAGTTTATAATTTGAGTTGTTAGTAGTAGGCATACCTTGTCTGGACGGATTGGGATTCAAAGCAATTGGGGTTTTAGAGGTCGAGCAAGTTGAGCGTAAGTGAAATCGCTATTTATCGGGGATGCTCGACCTACGGGGATTGGATTTGGGGGCGGGGAGACCCCGCCCCTACGAGAAAATTGACGGATTTTCAACACTAGCAACTTGGATTATGTAAGTGATTACCTATTTTGGTCAGTCAAGTTCCTGGTTTTGCTCCGTTAGTCAGTAGGTTGGGCTTCCTAGCCCGATCAATGCCAATCGTTACGAGGAGCGGGTGAGGACGCTCAACCCACACTATTACACTATCGTCAAATGTTAGGAGAACCTACCGATTGAGAAACAGAGTTTTTGGGCTACGGTGCTCTATTGGAATATTGTAGTCGCTTGGTTTATCGGACAAAGGGTAAACCTGTGTAATTACAATTAAGTTCTTGAGGGATTGTGTGCAATCCATTTTCCTTAAATCCGTATTAATCGGCAGCAGAGAAGGAAGGAGCTATCTTATGAAGCAGATGATGGTTATGTTGATACTTGGGTTGTTGGTATCATCAGTAGGGGCAGAGATATTTCTCGATAATTTTAACGATGGTGACTTACAGGACTGGACGTTTTTGCAAGGTGCTGAAGATGGTGGTATTGAAAATGGCGAATTGGTTCTCGGTTCTCCTAAAGTGGCGGATGAAGCTAAATTGGAGGAGGAAGTGCTGGAGGAATCGGAGGTAATAATTGCAGTTGATGATATAATCTCAAGCGATTACGAAGTGTCGGTATCTCTAAAAATCAGCAAGCTTGTTACGAATGTTGGCAGCGGTGCAACCATTGGGCTGCGCGCTCATATACATCCACTCCTTGAGCCGTGGGCTGTACATTTAGAGGAGGACGAAAGGAACAAGGATTCCCGAATATTCTTGTACAGGCAATCTTACAGGTTCTGCCTAGGTAATATACATATTGAAAATAATATACATATTCAAGACCTAAGAAATTTAAGAAGAGGCCTTGCAGCGACCATTCAACAGATGAAGGTTATTCCGGACGAAAGGAAAATTCTTATTAATAGGGGCAAGCTACACATATTTCGGCTATTTGATTTTGAACTGCACAAGTGGTATCGGTTGAAGATCATTGCCAGGGGGAATCGGTTTCAATGCTCTATTGATGACAAAAAAATGCTAGATTTCCTTGACGACACCTACACGACAGGGGGAATTTATCTGTCGTCAGGATGGGGGAACCGTGTCCACTTCGATGACTTTGAGGTCCAATATGAGGCTCTTTCAGTGCAGCCCCGGAGGAAACTTACCACTACTTGGGGAGAGATAAAGGGGGGCTTCCGTTGAAGTTCGGTCAGACGTGAGTGCCAAACAAGTTCAAGGAGGATTACACATGTTGAAGCAACTTGCAGTGCCTCAGAAGATTGTTGGTGCCGTAATACTGTTATTTGCATCGAGCCTGCTTACTGAACAGGCTTCCGCCGACGAATGGACCGGCACCATCGCCTTTCTATCCAATCGGGATCGAGACCCCCTTGTCCGGATTGATTTGGCAGTTTATTTGATTGATGCCAATGGATTCGGAATTGAAATACTTCGTGAAAATGAAATACCTTGGATAATTAGTTTTCACAGATTTGGTCCAATTGCTTGGTCGCCGGATGGGAAATATATTGCCTACCACATGCATGACCTACACGTCCCATTTGTCACTTCTATATATTTAGAAACTCCTGTTCCTCTTCCTGTTTTGGTGCCTGGACCTCCTCCTACGCTTCAATTCCCTGATCCTATAATTCAATTCAAAGAGGTGACCAGAGGGTTCGGCGGTCAAACGTATCTATCGCCAAAATGGTCTCCCGATGGGAAGCGGTTAGCTCTCACCGGCACTGACGGGTCGCCAGATGGCGAGACTGACGTTTGTGTTATGGATATCGAAGGCAACCGGTTGAAGAATTTAACAAAGTCGCCGGGCAGGGATGAGGTGGGTTCTTGGTCTCCTGACGGTTCAAAAATTGTGTTCTTTTCCAATCGGGATGGGAATGGGGAAATCTATGTGATGAGTTCAAATGGTAGAAAGCAGGTCAATTTGACCAACCATCCCGCGCTTGACGCTGCACCGGCATGGTCTCCCGACGGGACAAAGATAGCGTTTTATTCTAACCGGGAAGGGGGGCAGGACGATATCTATGTGATGAACCCTGATGGAGCTGAGGTCGTGAACCTAACCCGCGACCCATTGGAAGACCGTGCGCCTGCGTGGTCTCCCGATGGGAGATGGATTGCGTATCACGCCTTTCAGTTTGGTCAGAATCCAGATATTTATATCATGGATGCCAACGGGGAGAATCGGGCACAACTGACCGAGCATCCGGGTTCGGATACTGACCCGACATGGGTCATTCGTGACCCTTCTCTGTCGGTGGAGGTGTCAAGGAATCAAGCCACCCTTTGGGGACGTATGAAATTGGAGCGGCAGTGACAGTTTGAAGTACCAATCACGAACAAAAGTGATGAAAGTCGTGTCGTATCAAAAAGGCAGGTTGTTTCTCTGCTCTGTGTGTCGCTTCTCAGATTGACAACGGCTTGAGACTGATATGGTATTGACGACTGACGGGTGGTTTCAATCATTCTTTCAAAAACATGGGTTAAATCGTCGCATTTCTCCGCCGTTGGGGCTTGGGGTTTTGATAATCTTGGTTATCATAAGCGGGTGCGAGAAGTACTTCAGGACTTACGCACTTCAGTTCGTAGTAGCGCAATTCATTGCGCGTTCGACGGGCGATCGCCCTACTACCAACCAACGGATTGGCTGTAGTTGCCTGATTTATCAGGCACCAGCAGTTGGGCGGTGCGGCGATGAATCGCCGAACTACAAGTTGAGCGTAGCGAAATCCCGATAAGATCGGGGGCTTCGAGTATTCAACTGTGTAACTCCTAACACTATAACAATCAGGCACCTTCGTTATGCTAAAAGTCCCTGAAAGGATTTTTAGCATAACGACCTACTTGCTTCGCTGCCTAGTTGGTTCTAAGGAGAAGCACATGCTGTCCCATTTACAAATGGCTCTAGATGAGTGTTCCTCTCCGGAGGAAGTGATTTTGTTACCCCCTGTCACTCCAAAGGAAGGTAACGTTTGAAGGGAGAATACAATGAATACAAGGCTAACGAAAAACCTCGTTCAAACGATTGGTGGCGTTTTCGTGCCAACAGTTTTAATATGTGTGGGGATGTTGCTCTACAGCCAGTGGGATTTGAAACGTTTTAAGGAATCACTCGGGGAACTGCCCGCGGCTTTACCTATGGCCGCCCCACAGACAGAGAGAGAGGCAAACATACACACCGAAGAAACAACCTCTGCCGAAATAACGGCACCAAAATCCTTGACACAGCCTCATATTGAACCGGAATCCTCCAAAGAGCTCGAAATGGAAGTGTCTTCACTTGAAATCCTCGATTCTCTCATAGCCGAACTTTCTCCTTCTGAGCTGGAAGCCTTGGAAGAAATGGTTGCTGAAGAGAATCTTGAGGAAGATAAGGACACTCAAGTTGACGAGTTTCAGGCGGATATCGATATGAGTAGTATCACAACAGCAGGTTTTATTTCAGCCCTTGAGTCAGGCAACATTGTCCTAGGCACAGGTGATCCAGAAGCCGTTGCTACTGTTATTGAAATACTCAAACGCTCGACAGAGGGGCCAATAACAATTGATGATCAAATTACTATGTTTGAAGCGTGGAGCAGAATCCAACCCGATGCCTCACAGGGGCAATCGATGGTAAATGTAAGCCGTGATGCGCTTACGGCTGTACTTTTACAGCTCCGAGCTGAGAAGGAAAAGTCTTTACAAAGTGGAGAAGATACAAAGCAAACTGTAGAGATCGAAGTACAGTTCAAATAAAATCCCAAAGAAGGAACAGAAGAAAGTGAAGGACGTCTTTTACGGTTTTTGTCTGATTTCTGTTGTAGTTTCTGGACTTGTGTTTTACTTCGCGCTGCCACGCGTCCCTTCGTCCACCCATGACTCACTGCATCGGTTGCCGTATCAGACTGCCTCCCGATTCAGAAGCGTTATGGAATGAGGCAGAGCCTTCTGTCAAAACAGACCAAGGGATTTTACTCATAGACAACTCTACCCTTGATAAACCGTATGCACAAAAGGTGGAACTGGTTATCCACCATGGATCAGGTAAACACAAACAAGTGGTCTCAGGGATTAACCTGAGTACGTTGATATGAACAGATTGATTAAGGTTTTCAAGAGAGTTACCCCAAACCGCACCATTGAATATCCCGATAGAATTAGGATAACCTCTCAATTCTCACTTCACATGTGGCAAAGATTCCATCTAATACCACGAGATATAGTTAGGACTTACGTAGTTGAACGGTAAAATCCAACCCTTTCCGTGCGCGGAACCTCCATCTCTGTTTCAATACCCCACCGACACGATTCAGCAATTTGGCAGGGCCCTGGCAGGTCCAAAAAAAAAATTCAACCTCACATCGGGGGGTTATCATTAGCCGATATCTCTCTGAACCCTGATGGGGCCTAGCTTCAGCGCATTTGTAGATTTTTACCACGTAAGAGAAGATGCGCCCAAACGGCTTTTTGACCCGCCAAATACGCACTGTTTATGAACCGTTTCTCACTGAAATGGCACCATAACCTTGCCGAATGTCAGGGATTTGGCAGGTCCCTGACAGGTCAAAACGCTGGAATGCGTAAGTCCTAACTTTATTGCATTGAAAATGCATTGATTGTGTATTAAAATAACGTAAGTTGCTAGTGTTTATTTGATGATAAGTGTAATCATAGTAGCAATGAGAAACAAAACGACCTTAATCTCAAACCCAGCGGCAGTCACGGCATGAATAGAGCGAGGTAGCCGTTGGGTGATTAGACTGTTTGTCACCTCTATCCGCTTCCTGTGGTGATGGTGTATGTAAACCTCGTACCCTTGATATTGCCGCTTGCTGTTCTTTTTGCACAACGGTTTGAGCATGATACCGGCTTCAGCTAAGGCATCTTCAATCCCATAATTACAGTAGGCTCTATCTGCATAAACGGTTGCCCCTTGAGGCAAGTCAAACGGATAACACCGCAACCCTAAAACATCACCAACACTGCCCGGTGTTAAGAAAAACTCAACCGGTATACCCCTTTCAGCGACCATCAGATGCAGTTTGAGTCCATAGAAGTATCTACGTTTGCTGGCTATCCTACCGCGCCATACTTCACCTTGATAAAGTTTGGCCCCAGAGATGCGAATGGGGTCACACGCTGGGACGGGATACGAGTCGATGACATAGAGTTGGTCTGGGTTTTGGGCTTTACAATCTGTGGCTATAGATTCAAAAAGTGTCTGAAACATCGGTGCAATTTGATGAAATCTTCGATTGAATCGTGGTTTACTGAGCATATGGGGAATATATCCCTGTTCTTTGAGTAGCTGTCGTGCCATTTGTTGATTGCCACCAAACAGTTCTGCTGCGACTAACGCAGTGGTCATTACTTCTGCGGCAGACATTTTGATTCTTGGGTCGTCTTGGTATCGGTGTTGAATTAACAGATCGTCACAAAGTGTATAAAATGCTACGATAACTAAGTCCATGGAATGCTCCTGTTCATGAGTTTTGTTGGCTAACAAATACTCTAACGGAAATTCCATGGATATTCAACTAGCAACTTGCGTTAAAATAATCTAGGTTACTATCTTAGGGCTCATGCAGCTGAACGCTCAACGTCTCCGTTCCGTCCTGACTTGTCGAGGATCCCGACCTATCGGGAAGAGGCTTCGATTGGTAGTTCGGCGATTTATCGCCGCTAGACACCGTTGCCAATGCCCGATGAATCCCCAAAGATTCGGGACAAACGGGCAACTACAGTAGAGACTCCATAAGGGGCTTGTGTGCAATCTGCTGCGCTTGAATCTGCGTTGAATGCCAGTAAAGAAGGAAGGTGCTATCTCATGAAGCATACGATGGTTATATTGATACTTACGTTGTTGGTGTCATCGGTAGGGGCAGAGATATTTCGTGATAATTTTAACGATGGTGATTTGCAGGGATGGACGTTTGTACAAGGCGACGAAGATGGGGGTATTGAAAATGGGGAATTGGTTCTCGGTGCTCCTAAGGCGGAGTTGGGGCAAGAGATTATCATTGCGGTTGATGATATAATCTCAAGTGACTACGAAGTGTCGGTATCTGCAAAAATCAGCTGGCTAGCTAGGAATGCTATTAACAGTGGTGCGACCCTTGGGCTGCGTGCCCATACGGATCCGCTCCTTAAGCAGTCGAAGGATCTATCACTTCTGTACGAGCGAGCTTACAAGTTCGTTCTAGGTAATAATATGACTCCTAACCACGGTATAAGAAAGGGTCTTGCAGCGACCATTCGATTTATGAAGGTTTCTGTGGAAGGAAACGTATGGACAATCTTGACTGGTATAGAGAAACTACACACATTTAGCCTATTTAATTTCAAATTGCACAAGTGGTATCGATTGAAGATTGTTGCCAAGGGGAATCGGTTTCAATGCTTTATTGATGACAAAGAAATGCTAGATTTTCTTGATGACACCTATACGGAAGGGAGAATTTATCTGTCGTCAGCAAAGGGCAGCCGTGTCCACTTCGATGACTTTGAGATTCAATATGCGGCACTTTCAGTGCAGCCCCGGAAGAAACTCACAACCACCTGGGGAGAGATAAAGGGAAACTTCCATTAATATGTGGTTTAGTAGCTGAGAAAATGATTGCAATTCCTGACTGTTCTTTGACGATGGAGGCATCAGGTAATCAAGCCACTCTTTGGAAACGTATAAAATCGGAGAAGCATTGACAATTTGAAATATTAACCGTAGAAAAGAGGGGTGAAAGTTGCGTCGTATTAAAAAAGATATATTGTGTCTTTACTGTACGCTTTTATCTCAGATTAACAGCGGCTTGAGACTCATACGGTATTGACCACTGACGTGCGGTTTCAATCATTCTTTCAAAAACATGGGTTAAATCGTCTTATTTCCCCACTGCTAGGGCTTGGGGTTTCGGGAATCTTGGTCATCTATCTGGCACGACAGATTGACTACTCCCATTTCCTCCGCCTTGCCAAAAACGTTCCGCTGTGGTTCTTCTTTTTACTGTTTGCTTTGTTCGTCCTATTAAATATCTTCCGTGCCTTGCGTTTCCGTATGCTTTTGGATCGGAAAGAGCTGCCCTTGGGGGTCCTGCTCCCAATTACGTTGTGCCACAACTTTTTTGTGCGCACACTTCCACTGATGGTCGGTGAGTTCTCCTATATCGCACTGCTGCGCCGCCACTTGAAAATCCCCGTGAGCGAGGGAGTTCGCAGTCTGTTTGAGGCACGTCTGTTTGACCTGCAACTTGTTATCGTGGGGGGCACCTTTGGTTTATTAACGTTGGGACGCGAACCTATAGGTTATGTGTTGGCTGTTTTAGCCCTCGCTGGGGGCTTGATTATAGTGAATCGTGTTCTTTTCAGTGTGCTCCCCAAAGGTATAGAACGAATCTGGACCTGCATCGTCCGGATATATCCTTGGCGTCACACCGCTTTACTGGACTCCGCCGGTCATAAATTAGGGGAAGTCTCGCTTCAACTTGACCGGTTCCGCTGTCTTCGCCCCTTGTTGAAAGCCCTCACCTTTTCCCTCTGCACCTATGGGATTAACGTGAGTTGTCATCTGCTGCTTTTATCAACCCTAAACGTCAATCAAAGGCTAAGTGTGTTATTGGTTGTCATTTCAATCGTTATGATTGCTGCATGGTTTCCGTTCTCATTGAGCGGCTTTGGGGTCATAGAGGGAAGTTGGGCGGGTAGCTTGGTCATGTTTACCGATATGGAGATAGGGGCGGCCCTCTCGGTTGGATTTTTTATACATTGTTGTCAGGTGCTGATGACCAGTCTGTTGGGGTTGTTGGGTTTTGTCCTATTGACACCCCAAGTCCGGGAGCGTCTGATGCCGGCTTGTAACCAGACTCAGAAACGGGTGTCTACCTCCTAGGCATTGGGTGGGTTGTCTTCTAATTGAGGAATTCTCATAAATAGCTTTCAATGCGTCCGCTCCTCAGTAGAAGGATCTGTTTCCCACAGTGGGAGAGGCTTCCTAGCCTCGATTCGCAGTGCTCGCTTATCGGGAGAGGGATCTCCCTCCCACAGCAGATGCGGGGTGTGCTACGTTTCTAATGGGCATTTCCAGCTAACTCCTTATCCTGAAAATCCTTAAATCCCGAAAATCCTGATTCAGATTGCTTTGAATCCCGATAAGATCGGGGCAATAAAGATGCACCGCTCTCAAATATACAAATCCGTTTCAGCGAGAGGCCAGAAAGGCTCATGTTAAGAAATAGTATAACAGAAACCGAGTTTTGAAGAAAAAACTCGGTTTCTCTGCCTGCTTTGCACTTTATTTTTATATGAACCACCAGAAAAAGATTTCGGTTGTGGTAACTGTTTATAATGAACAAGACAACATCATGCCGCTTGCTAACGCACTTGATGCGGTGCTTGAGATCCAACCTTACGATTATGAAATCATCTTTGTCGATGACGGAAGCGTTGATGACACCTACAAAATCCTACGACGTGCTCAGACAAAGATTTGCAACCTAACGATTATCCGATTGAAAAAAAACTTAGGTCAGACACCCGCTTTTTCTGCCGGGTTCTCCTACGCCACAGGTGACTATATCATCAGCATGGACGGCGATTTGCAAAACGATCCCCAAGATATTCCCAAACTGCTCGAAGCAATCGAGGGCAAATATGATGCTATCTGTGGCTGGCGCAAACACCGGCAAGACTCTGCAACCAAACGGTTCGTTTCGAGAGCGTTCAACCTCATCCGCTATCTCATCTTCAGGGATCCAGTCCATGACACGAGCTGCTCCCTCAAGATATTCCGATCGGAGGCGGTCAAATCCCTGTTACCGTTACGATCAAAGATGCACGGTTGCCTCACTTCGATGCTCTATTTGCGGGATTACAAAGTGGGAGAAATAATCGTCACTCACCGTCCCCGAATTCACGGCGAAACAAAGTACCGAAATCCCTTTCGAGTTTTCCGTATCTTTTGGATGCTACTTTATGTTCGGTTCTGGTGGTATTACACCCACCGACCACAAAAGGGCGATACGCTTGATTGTTCGCAAATTCGTGAGATTGTGAAACCACAACCCTGCGCGAAGGATTTGGGGTAAATACCCTAGATTTCTTTTCCAAGCGGTCTGGCACAAACCGTCTTCACTCATATAAAAAGCACGAAGAGAAACCGAGTTTTTTCTTGAAAACTCGGTTTCTTTGCACTAAATCTTAACATGAACCACCGTCTTATACTAACCTAAGTTGTTAGTAGTCTACAGAGTAGTAGGCATACTCCGTATGCCGTAACCCCTGTGCATACGATGGGGCGATAGTGCTTGACTACTACTGTGGATAACACGTAGGTTGGGTTGAATGAAAACAGATAAAAATAAGGGCCGTTATCACTCAATGCCGATGCACAATTCTCATTCAAATCTCAAAAACCGGAGTGAAACCCAACGCTTTTCTTAGTACCTAGGGACGTGGGGTATGAAGTTGGGTTTCACTATCTCCTTGATACTATCTACAGAGCAGTCAGTTTGATAGGTGTTTGAGGCATCTGAATTCGATTTCTCGACTTCGTTCAACCCAACCTACACACTATAACCCGCAACTTGCGTTATTATACCATTTGCCAACAGCAGTCTTTCCAAAAATAGTATGGGAAAATTTATGATTATTTCGCACACCGATACGAATCAGTTTTGTTGGCGGCGGAACCGACATCGCTAACTTTTATCGGCAATACGGTGGAGAGGTCATCAGCACCGCTATTAATAAATATATCTCTGTCTATGTAACAAAGGAACGGAATTCTCAAATTGCTATCAACACCCCAGACCACTGTGAAAAGGTTTCAAATCCGAATCACATTCAGCACTCTTTGATTCGAGAGGTCGTGCGAAAAACAGGGGGCACTGGTGGCATATCCATCACGGTCACCTCTGATGTGCCATCACGCGGTTGTGGGTTGGGGTCGTCAAGCGCATTAACCGTCGGACTCCTCAATGCGTTGTACGCCTATCGGGGAGTCGAAATGCCATTGGAAACCCTCGCGCAGCAAGGATGCGAAATTGAGATAGAACACTTGAACCAGCCTATTGGGAAGCAGGATCAGTATATTGCCGCTTACGGTGGGTTGAAGCGAATTCAGTTCAACAAGGATGAGAGTGTCGATACGCAAGACATCCGAGTAACCGCCGAAACGATAGCGCGTTTGGAAGGAAACTTCATCCTATTCTACACCGGAATTCAACGCCGCGCCGAGACCATCCTGCACGAACAGAAACGTTCTGCGAGTCCCCAGACGCTGCTGCAAATGAGAGAACTCGTGCCTGCGTTTCATGATGTTCTCGTAAAGGGTAACCGCGGGGGCTGCCTTGACGAGGTTGGACATCTGTTACACCGTGCTTGGGAACTGAAGCGTTCCCTTTGCGATAGCATTTCAAACCCGACGTTGGACACCATCTATGAACGCGCCATCGCTGCCGGTGCGTTGGGCGGCAAGATTCTGGGAGCAGGCGGCGGGGGATACTTCCTATTTTATGTCCCCAAAGAAAGACAGGGAGCTGTAACAACTACTCTGTCGAATTTGGGGCTCTCGCGGTTGGAGTTTCGCTTTGAACCCAAAGGTAGTCAAGCCATTGTGAGACACTCCAAACCGGTGCGGTTGAAAACCGCACCTACCGGGTCCTTGGAAACCGCTTATTTTTAGAATTCACCGTAGTATGCCTCCTCACTTGATTATCGCAATCTTGCCCGTCTTTTTCAGATCTTCAAATTCCATCACATAGATATAAATCCCGCTCGTCACCTCTGTTGCCATACGATTGAGCAGCAACCACTCGGCACGACCAGCATCGGAAGTGGTAACCGTCAAGCTGTCAAGACGCTCCCCGTTCGTATTATAAATCTCAATCGTTGTGCCGGTGGGAAGGCGGTCAAACGTGACAGCGCTCTTATGAAATTCGTTGGGACGAATCGGATTGGGGTACACCCTCGCTTTTGAGAAATCCTGAAAATTCTCAAACTGAGTTTCAAGCGGCACATCAAATGTCTGCGTTGCCTCCAGCAGGTTTATCGGATTTCGATCGGTATCTCGTACGTCCGAGACAGTGATTTCATAAGTACGCCCGGGAACCAAATCCGCTTCTCGGAAGGTAAGCATGGCACGCGTTCCCATCCGGTCTCGAATTACGGAAATAGGATTCGTACCAGCCAACTGCTTCGGTTCCCTTAACAGATAAAGACGTGAATTACCGATGGAAGCTCCCATCTGTTTGTCATAGGTAACGGCGACTTGGTTATCTTGGATATACTTAGCCGCAATTAATGCGGGCGGAGTGCGAGGCGTCACGGAAACCGGTTTGGAATGAGCTGATTCGACCCCAGCTTCATTTTTTGCAGAGACCGTGTACCAGTAGGTTACGTCCTTCGTCACTTTTCGGTCAAGGAAGCCCACAAAATCTAAGTCCTTAGCAATTGCTTCAAAGTGGGAGGGAGCCTTATCCGGATCGCCAACAGCTCGATAAATAGTATAAGATACCGCTTCCTCCTGCGTCTCCCAGTCAATCCGAACTGCACGCGCACTTAGCGGCGTGGCAGATAGTTCATACGGCTGAATGTTCACAACGCTATTTGGATCGCTCGCACGAACGTGCGTGAATGTTAAAAGGTTGGCATCACTGTTAAGGTAGAGTTCACTAAAGTTGTCCTGATTCAGATCAACGAGGAATAAGCGTGGCGTTTCTCCAACCTCATGATGCCAGATTGGTGTCAGCTTTGATGAGAGGCGATCTTCCTCCATACCGTCACTCCATTTGAACACATAAACGCTTGGATTCGCAAGTATCACCAGTTCATTTTGTGAATCGCCGTCAACATCACCAATTCCGAGACTATTCCCTTTCAGGTTGGATGGCGTGATCGCCTGTGACCATATTGACTGGTAGCGCGAGCCGTCACCTGTCCCGGTTTGGGGATTGGCGCCTACTGGTGGGAAAGCGGTGAATACATGATACTCCCAGCGAGGCCGCATCGAAGGCAAATATTCCGCCTTTACCGTTCCGCCGACAACGAATTCGGGAATGCCATCCCCGGTGAGGTCGCCTGCCGTCAGTTGATGGGTTCTCTCAACGTCAAGTTTCGTCCGCCATTTTTCAACTAATAGGTCGTCCCCGATAGATTCGTAGATAAAGAGTTCACCTTCACTATCTCCCACTATTAACTCCACGACACCATTCGCATCAAAATCGCCAACTGCAAATTGTTCACCAAAAACATTGGAACCTTCTGTCTCATTCCGGATAATGAGTATCTCATCATAGCTATCGTTTCCACGGTTTTCAAAGATACGGATATTATCGTTAAAATTGTCTGCCCCAACAATCTCTTTCCTGCCATCGTTGTCCAGATCAACAATTTGACCCGATGCAAGAAAAGTGGTTTCCCAGATGATCTTTTCCGGATATCCATTTCGCGTCACGCTTTCGTAGAGGAAAAGCCCCTCTCGTGTATTGGCTAAAATCTCTAACAGTCCGTCTCCGTCGGTATCATCAACCGCAATTGGCTTAGCATTAATGGTGCTCGTATGTTGAAGTTCATAAATGCCAGCACTAGTCCGCTCATGGACTTCGATCCCTGAAGCAGCGTCGTTGGTGATTGGCAGTCCGACAATTTCGAGCATACCGTCCCGATCCATATCTGCGGTAACACTGCCTAGGTGCATTGGAGGAAGTGTGGTCGAGATCCCAACAAATCCGTTTGGCGAAATAGTTTTGTCGATAACCTCCGCGCGATAAAATTGTCCGCCGTTATCATCGAGTGTCTCCAACCCCACATCGTTACGAGAAGTAATGAATAAATCGTAACTTCCTGTATCAAGTGAGAGAGTGAAAAAGTGTTCTCGGCTAGCGGAGTTTTCCTCGATCGGTCTAAACGGAGCAGCGGCTTCACGAGCACGCTGGCTCAATGTATTGATTGTAAAGTCATCCGTTGACCAACTGACGATGGTCGCATAGTCCCCCTTTGTAATCTGGTTCTGCACCTTTACATTCTGTACTTGAGGCGGTGTTCGGTCCACTGAGATGACAACCTCATCACGCAGAACTTTTCCCTCTACGCTGTTGACCTCAAGACGAATGGTGTATATGCCTTCTGGTACAGCGGAAGTTTCCCAGACAAGCAGCGTCTCATCTCTCTTCTGCTGTTGAGAAGGTGTATCGATAGGTTGAAACGCTGTTGGAAAAGCCGACGGTCCATACAGAAGTTGCCATGTATCAAATTTGAATCCGCCAGCAGTACCAACGATCTCAATCTGATTTGAGCCACCGGTGTGCGCTTCTGGTAAAAGAATGTGTGCTTTTAGAGAACTACTCGCCATCAAAGCCCGCGCTGCATTCAGATTGCCTGCACCAACAAGTTCGGGGCTTTCCGTAATCGGGTCAGCGGTCGAAATCAGAATCTGGCGGACCTCCTGATGCGTCAGACTCGGACGCTTCGACATAATTAGCGCAGCAACCCCGGATACGTGTGCTGTTGCCATCGACGTACCAGAGAGAGGACGGTATCGATTGTTGATCTGTGTACTGACAATCACATTGCCCGGCGCACCGATGTCAATAGAGGCACCAAAGTTGGATTGGTAAAACTTCTGTTTATGTTGTTCAGTTGCGGCAACGGAAATTACTTTGCGATAACCGGCGGGGAAAATGGAAGCATTTTCAGACTCATTTCCCGATGCGGCGATCATCAGGACTCCCCGCGCGTAGGCGTAATCCACAGCGTCACGAAGTACGAAGGAACGATCGCGTCCACCCCAACTCATATTGATAACCCGTGCGCCGTTGTCCACAGCGTAGACAATTGCGGCTGCCGAACGGTCATCGCGTATTCCCTCCACACCAGCACCTCGAACAGGCATCAACGTGCAATTCCACGCGACACCGGCAATACCGACATCGTTGTCTACCGCTGCTCCT
This sequence comes from Candidatus Poribacteria bacterium, assembly GCA_965208425.1. GTDB lineage: Bacteria > Poribacteria > WGA-4E > WGA-4E > PCPOR2b > PCPOR2b. Next base: position 4,601,134 of record OZ242335.1, read on the forward strand.
ATTATTCCTGTGACATGCGTTCCATGCCCTGATTCATCGATTGGATCATTGTCACCATTCTGCGTCTTCCCACTCCCATCGCTACTTGGCGGCTCTGAAAAATCCCAACCGCGCACATCGTCAATGTACCCGTTATTGTCATCGTCAATTCCGTTATCTGGGATTTCATCAGTATTAACCCACGTCTGCGAGGCAAGATCTTCGTGAGTATAATCAAAGCCTGTATCCACAACTGCGATGATGACTTCCGGATCGCCTTTTTCAATTGCCCACGCCCCCGGCATCTCGATAAGCGATAGATTCCACTGTTCCTCAAAGCGTGGGTCGTTAGGAATAATTTCGGACGCCTGTGTTTGGCGAATGTAATTGAATTCGCTCGCCTCAATCAGCGGGTGCGCGGCGTAAACCGATTTGATGGCATGTAGATCGACAGGGATTTGAAAACGGAGGAGGTAGGTGTGTTTAAGGTTTGGATTGGCACCCGGATGAGCGATATGCGGAAAGAGAGGATAGATTGACCGGACCCCCATCTGATTGTGAAGTTTTTGTAAGGGTGATTTGGCGTGAAGTCGCTCCCACTCGGCTCGCGCTTTGGGTGTCACGCGAATCAGGAGTTCTCCGGGTACGAACCGGGGACCGTCGGCGATCGGAAACGCAAAGGCACTCCGTGCACCAATAGTCATTGACAGGAAAAGGATTAATGATGTCAGAAGTAGAATAAGGACTGACGCTAGAGGTAGCGAGGTAGCGAGGTAGCGAGGTAGCGAGAAATTATTTAGATCTGTTTGGCTGGAGTAACCATTGATCAGGAGTACTTTCCATCGTGGCAAGTTTGCCAATGATATTATTGTATAGTTGGAAAAGTTCACTACCAACCTCCTTTGTAAGGTATTCGCATTCAACAGTAGTTTCTAACCAAGACTGGGTTTCCCGCGCCTCACTCTCAGCCATATTTGTAGTGAATTCTAAAAATAAGTGGACGTTAAAAGTAGTAGGCACACTCCGTATGCCGCAACTCCGCGAAGTTTCCCAAGTCCCCCTGAGTTTTCCAAGTCTCCCTGACAAGGGGGATTTAGGGAGTTGGTTGTGCATTGGGAGTGTCTCATTAATTCTAAGATCCACTATAAATCGAGATTTACATCCATTTAGCCAAGTGGTATAATTTAACATATCATAGCAATAATTAGCAAAGGGAGATATACCTATTATGGAACTTTACGAAGCAGTGAGTCCTCTTGATTTCAGATATTACGGGGGCAGTGAAGCGGTTATGAAGAAATTACTGCCCTACGTCTCGGAAGCCGCCTACGTCAAATATCAAGCGAAAGTCGAGGCTGCATTAGTGCGGACGCTTGCCAATCACGACATCTGCTCGCATGAGATTGCAGATGAAGTGGAACGGGCATCGGAAGAGGTGACAGCAGCAGAAGTCTACGAAGAGCAATCACGTATTCGACACAACATCCGTTCACTTGTAAATGTGATTCGACGGAAGATTTCTCCGGAAGCACGTCCGTATGTTCACCTGTTTGCCACGTCCGCGGACATCCTTGATACCGCCACAGCACTACGCTTTAAAGATTTGACCCGAAAGGTGGTTCTTCCAGATCTCATCGAACTCGAGAATCAATTCATAGATCTCGCGCGGGAACATGTAGAAACGGTGCAGATTGGACGAACACATGGTCAACATGCAGAACCGATTACCTTTGGCTACGCCATCGCCCTGTACGTCAGTCGGATTGGCAACCGGATTGAACTGATAGACCGTACCAGTCAAAATCTACGGGGCCAATTTTCGGGCGCAGTCGGAGCGTTTAACGGACTTGCGCTGATAGTGGAGCAGCCGGAACAGATGGAGGCAGATTTGCTCGCGGAACTTGGATTGAAACCGTCGGATACACACACTTCGACGCAGTGTGTAGAACCTGAGTTTATCACCGATCTCGCTTATGCAATTACCTCCACTTATACCATCCTTGCGAATTTCGCAGATGACATACGGCATCTTTATCGCACGGAAATCGCCGAGATCAGCAAACAGTATGATCCCCAACTGGTCGGCTCATCCACGATGCCGCACAAGATTAATCCCGAAACGTTTGAAACAGTAAAAGGACTTTGGAAAGCGTTTGTGCCGCGCATGACCACAGTATTTATGGACCAGATTTTGGAGCACCAGCGCGACCTTACCAACTCCGCATCAAGTCGCTTTCTGACCGAACTTTTCACGGCATTTGACTATTCGATTTATCGCTTAATTCGTGCATTAGGGGAGATGGATGTGAAGGTGGATAACATGCAACACAACCTTGAGGCGAGTGCCGGCGACACGGTAGCAGAACCGATCTATCTTTTGATGGCGTATTACGGCTTCCCTGACGCTTACGATCACACCCGCAAACTTGTCGCTCAAGTCCATGAGACGGGACAGCAGTTGACCGATCTCCTGTGGGCAGATGAAACATTGCAGCCCTTCCTCGAAAAACTCACGCCAATACAGCAGGAAGCACTTCGTGATCCAAAGAAATACGTCGGAGCATCTGTGCAGCGGACGCATGCAACCTGTGATGAATGGGAAAAACGGGTGCAACAAATCTCGGCAACCTGCGGATAAGGAACTTTAGAAGGTATAACCTAGCCCAACCTGCATAGAAGGGACATTTTGACTGCCTAAGTACAATTTACCAAATCCAGCCCTTAGGTTCAATCTGTGGGTTATGGCAATACGGACGCCTATCTCGTAGTGATAAAGACTTGTCGTGTCGAAATCTGACCGAAATTTAATTGAACTTGTGGCATCAATTGCGATTTTATCCCCCGGATAGAGTCTCAATCCTGCACCAAGGATGGGTGTCATGTGAGGCTTCTCATACTGGTCCTTGTATTTTGTAATACCACCCAGAAACGTCAATCCAACATTACGTTTTCCGAAAGCGGGTCCCCACTGGACCATCGCGCTTACGTTTGTGTTGCCTGGATGGGAGAATTCCAGTTGCGCGCCTAACGTCGGCTGCTGTTTTCCCTCACGCAGGTAAGCAATCCTGAACATCTTATCCCCTTCCCAATCAAGGAGGGAAGAGTTATTATTCGCAGCACCTACCCATATCTCTTGGTACGCTGGATAGGTTGGAGACATCAGAGGGGGCTCTTCAGGTGAATCTGCTGGTATAGCTAGGGAAGGATCTCGCGGTTCTACCTCTTCGGATTGCTCTCTCGGTCTAATCTTTTTAGGTTTCGATTCTGCGCTGCTTTCATTTCCTATGTCATCAGTTGCGGTTTTGATTTCTTCAGGTTCCGATTCTATCTCACTTTCATTGTTTCCAGCACCAGTAGCGGCTTGAACTTCTATCTGTCTCAATTCCGATTTGCTTTCGTTGCCTTCCTCATCACTTGCAATGAGGTGGTACTGGAAGACAACCATATTACGGATTGGTATATCTATAGTGTAGATACCCGAAGAACCTTCTTCAGTAAGTTTTCGATTGTCGCCCCATGAAAGATGAACGTGGACCTCCTTGACAGCGATATTATCCGTTACCTCTGCTCTGATGGTAAGTTGTTGATCCGCACCGATTTTGGCACCTTCGGGTGGATCTATCAGATTAATTGTTGGAGGTATGCTGTCAATAATGGTGATTTGATAATAATCGTATTGAGTTTCCGGCTGCCTGAATGTCAAACGACTCCCATATTCGACCTTGACGTGGTATTCAATAGAACCGACATACTTTTGTGCAGGCAAACCCACCTTGTAGATCCAAGTTGATGACGTAGGTTTCTTCTCCCATAAACGCATTTCCTGATTTTGCTGTTCTAATTTGTTGCCATCTCTGGCGTAGGTCTTGTAATTGATTGTAACCTGTTGCGGTGCTTTGGAGCTGATGAGATTTAACGCGAGTGGAATTACTTCACCGGCAGATACCGCTGCAGGAGAATCATGTATTATGATGGGCGGTATATCGAAATCTATTTCCTTATGACGATTCAATTCGATTGTAACGGTTCTTCTTTTGAACCCTCCTGCATAAATTCCTTCCACAATGTAGTCACCCGTAAGCAATCTGCACTTGACGATTCCAGTGCCTAACATTTTCCTATCAATGTTGTTTCCTTCAATCCAGATTTCCGTTTGCGGTAATAGAGAAATTACGGTCAATTCGCCTGTTAATTTTCTACGTACCTCCTCAAGCAATCCACCAAAAATTGGGTGATCTGCCCCTATCCTTGGAGGCAATTCTTGATCTGGGTTGTGGCGAATTGATTCTTGAAACTGCTCCCTCACTTTGTGATTACCTTCCCCAGCTCCCCACTTTGAGCAGCCCAAGTAAAGATAGGCTTCTGCTTGCTGCTCCGAATCTTCCAACTTTTGTATCACTGAACTTAAGATCTTGATAGCGTCACTGTATTTTGCCTGCTCATATAGCCTAATCCCTTTGTCAAGCATGGCATGACGGGGACGGGGCTTGGGTGGCTCCGGCTTTGGCAAATTAACTTGAGAGTTGGAGGGATTCGGTTTGACCGAAGACTGATCCGCTTGAGGCTTGGTTGGTTGAGGTTGGACAGATGATGGATTAACCTTGGGTTTGACCGGTTCCGGTTCGACGGAAGGTTCCTCCATTTGAGGCTTGGTTGGCTGAGGTTCGACAGGTAATGGATCAATCTTGGGGCTGCTTGGTTGCGGCTGGACAGGTGTCAGAGTGACTGGTATATTAGCTAGTGACTTGAGATAATTTACCGGAGTCACAAAATTGAGATTCTGTCCATCACGCAGAGTTACGAATGAAACTCCTATCACTTCGCCATTTTCATTGAAGACGGGCCCTCCGCTACTCCCTTGAGAAATTGGTGCTGTCAGCTGGAAAAATTTATCGTTAGGATCACCGCGAATCGCACTGATAACCCCCTCCGAGAATAAGCCTTCTAGTCCGCGTGGATTGCCCACGACGTACACTTTATCACCAATCTGGACCGTATCACTATCACCAAGAGGAAGTGCAGGTGCGTCGATACCCACCACTTTTATTATTGCTAAGTTACGTCCTTTATCAATGTCAAGGATTGTTTCAACAGGATATATCTCTTCCTTTCCAACTAACTTCGCGCCTCCAATCCACATATTGTCGATAACATGATAATTGGTTGCAATATGGTCATCGTGGATAACAAATCCGCTACCCGTCCAACGGTTGCCTTTGGTATCTGTAAAACTCAAGTGTGCCGTAGAATCTAAAGCGATTTCGACAATCTCTTGGGGAGTCGGGGCAGCTTCGACAGTTGTTCCGCAGAATAGTACAAGTGCTTGAACCGTAAAACTCAGTAATAATTTTTGCCTACGTTGCATAAAATCGCATCCTTTCACAGAAGGACACACTCAAATGGCATCATTGGTTCAAAAAATCGTGCGAGATTGATTGGCCATTCTTCCATGCTTCATAGGAAAAGACTTTTTCTTGCTCCTTATAAACCAACTTGATTGTTGTCCCAATCGGGACTTTCAGACCGCCTCGTATCGGGGTGATGTTAGATTTTTCTTGGTTGGGGGTAGGTAATATGGTGAAATCCTGTGCCCGTGGTTCTATAAAATCATCGCCTTGGGGTAGCTTTATAAACACCCTTGCCCACGGAATAGCGTTAATGGACACCGCTGTAGGTAGTGATGTAAGGGATGCTTCATCTTGAAATCTTGGGGAGGATTCTCCGCCCCAAGATATTATAAAAATAATTAAACCAGCAATAAAAACTACGCTGACAGTAGTGATAACTATAATCAGTCTAACCATACCTACTTCTCCTCTACTGAACAAGGTCGCTCATCTTAAAAGAAAGTGCAAAGCACGAAGATAAACCAAGTTTTTTCTTCAAAACTTGGTTTCTGTTGCACCCCGCCCGGATTTACTCTATAAAACCGTAGGCGAGGCATCTGGTTTCCTCACCCGTACTTGCCAAAGAATCGGGTTCTGTTGCACCATTTCTTAACATGAGCCAACAAGGTTTGGGGTTATGGAGAAACGGGTAGTCCATTAAGATAACACCTACTAAGACGGACAGGGGAATAAGGAAAATCAAAAAGTATATCCGAGCCCACCCTGTATAGTAGAAACGTTTTGATCACCTAAGAAGAATTGACCATAGCCAGCCCTTAGGCTCAATTCGCGGGTTATGTAAAAACGGATTCCCACTTCGTAGTGGTAGAGATCCATGGCGTCAAAACCCTGCTGAAGTTGAATTGAACCTGTGCCATCTATTACAATTCTGTCCCGCGGATAGATTTTCACTCCCCCACCAAAGATGGGTGTAGTATGAGTTGCCTGAGAATCCTCATACTGTGCGATGCCACCCAGCAACGTAAACGTAGCCTTGCTTTTTCCTGGAGGGCGTGGGCCCCACTGAACCATCGCGCTCATGTTCGTGCGATCTGGATAGAAAAAGTCCAGTTGCGCGCCTAACGTTGATTGGTTTTTACCCTCACGTAGATAAGCAAGCCTGAACATATAATTCCCATCCGAATCAAGGGTGGAAGCACCGTCCGTAGAAACACTCGCCCATATTCCCTGATATATTGGAGGATCTGGCTCGGGTGGCGGTAGAGGCGATTTAATTTCTATCCGCCTCGATTTTGACTCACTTGTGTTGCCCGCTTCATCAGTTGCAGTTAGATAATACTTGATGGATTTGGCTTGAGGGAATGTTATATTTGTGGTGTATATATCCGAGGATTTTTCTTGGGACATTTTTTTGCTACTGCCCGATGAAAAATGAACATGAACTGCTTTGATGGAGACACTAGCTTTTACTTCCGCTTCAATGGTAATTTGTTCATTGACCTCGAATTCGGCAGGGTCGTCGGACGGATATCGCACGGATATTGTTGGCTTATCTCCGTTTTTTGTAATTTCTATCCGCCTCGACTCCGATTTACTTGTGTTTCCCGCTTCATCAGTCGCGATTAGATAATACCGGAGGGGCTGGCTGACTGTTATCTTTGTGGTATATACATCCGAAGAATTTTCTTGAGACATTTTTTGCCTATTACCCAATGAAAAATGAACGTGAACCGCTTTGATAGAGAGGCTAGATCTTACTTCCGCTCTGATGGTAATTTCTTGATCGCGCTTGAATTTCGCACCATCAGGTGGATATAACAGGGATATTGTTGGTGGCTTATCATCAACGATAGAGATTTGATGATGATCATTTTGATCGCTTGGATGTCTGAACATTCCATGATTCTCATATTCGATGTCAATGTAGTATTCAATTGAACCCACGTGGTTTTGTGCGGGTAAATCCACCTTGTAAGTCCACGTTGATGAGTCAGATTGCTTATCCCACAAGTTCATCTCCTGATTGCTCTGTTCTAATTCGTCCTTGTTCCTGTCGTAGATTTTGTAGTAAACTTTAACCCGTTTGGGACTTTTGGTGCTGATTAGATCCAACGTCAGTGGGATTATTTTCCCGACGGATATGCCTAGAGGAGAATCATGCGCCACAGTGGGTGGTATCCTAAGATTTAGTACCTTATGGCGATCAGGTTCGATTCTAACCGTTTCCCTTTGGGATTTTTCTGCATCAATGCATTCCACAATGTAGTTCCCCGTAACGAGTCTGCGGTTGACGATTCCAGTGCCCAGCATTTTCCTATCAATGTTGTTTCCTTCAATCCAGATTTTTGTTTCCGGTAGTAAAGAGGTTACGGTCAATTCACCTGTTAATTCTTTGCGCACTTCCTCGATTAACTCAGCAAAAATTGGATGATCTTTCCCTAACCTTGGCGGCAATTCTTGATCTGGATTGTGGCGAATTGCCTTTTGAAATTGCTCCCTCACTTTGTCACTGCCTTCACCGGTTCCCCTTTTTGAACCTCCTAAATAAAGACAGGCTTCTGCTCGCTGTTTCGGATCTTCAATCTCTCGTACGGCTGCGCTTAGCGCTGTGATTGCCTCTCTGTATCTTGCCTGTTCATATAACTTAATCCCTTTCTCAAGATTGTCTTGAGATGTAATTCTTATTTCTAAACGTCTAGATTTCGACCTGTCTTCGTTGCCTTCCTCATCAGTTGCAGTCAGGTAATATTGGAGGGTTATGACATTGGCGAATGTGATAGGTATGGTATATATGTCCGAAGAACCTTTTGCCGTGAGTCTTTGACTTTGTGGATCGTTAAACCGTGAGGAGATATGGATGTGGACATCTTTGACAGCGGTATTGTCTGTTACCTCTGCTCTAAAGGTAATTTCTTGATTGGCACCGAATGTCGCATCAGGAGGTGGATATAGCACCGATATTGTTGGCGGTTTATCATCGACGATAGGGATTTGATAATAACGAGATTGAGACCTTGGATATCTGAACAACCCATGATTCTCATAGCCGACCTCAATGTAGTATTTAATCGAACCGACACGCTTCTGTGAAGGCAAACTCATCTTGTAAGTCCACGTTGATGACGTGGATTGCTGGGCAACAAACGCATCTTCTGATTGTTCTGTTCTAACTCGTTGCCGTTTTTGTCGTAGGTTTTGTAGTGGATCGTAACCTGTTGGGGAGCTTTGGAACTGATAAGATCCAACGTAGGTGAAATTATTTCGCCAACGGATACGCGTGAAGGAGGAGCATGCTTCATGATGGGCGATATCTTAGGAGGCGTGGGAGTGATTGGTATACCCTTTTCTTTAGCCAGTTGCTTGAGATAATTCACAGCGATAGCAAAATTGAGATTCTCAGGAATAGTAACGGTAAAATCCGGTTGTAGAAAGCTGGGCACCCCGCCATAAACGATACCGATGACTTCGCCCTTATCGTTTAGCACAGGACCTCCACTACTCCCTTTAGAAGTCGGAGCTGTTATTTGGAGTAGTTGGCAGGGAGCATGCCAATCCCAGGAGGTGCCACCGGATAGTGGGAAGGTTGTCAGGTAGGCACCGGGTGGTCGGATGGCACTTATCTCGCCACTTGAAAATGTACCTTCCAATCTATGTGGGTTACCCATGACGTAAACTTTATCAGCAACCTGAACCGCATCACTATCACCAAGGAAAAGCGCAGGTGCGTCAATCCCTGTGGCTTTTACTATTGCCAAATCACGCTCTTTATCAAAGACAAGGACTTTAACGCGGTACTTCTTTGGCTTTCCAACCAACTTCGCGAATCCGCTTGACATATCTTTGATAACGTGATAGTTAGTTGCAATCCGACTATCATGGACGATAAAACCACTCCCCATCCCAGGGTTGCCCTTGGCATCTATGATTTCCAAGAGTACCGTGGAACGTTCAACGATTTTATGAATCTCTTGGGGAGTCAGAACTGGTTTCGGTTCGGGAGATGATAGGTTAACTTGAGGCTTGGTTGGTTTCGGTTTGACGGGAGGAGGATCGACCTTAGGCTTGACGGGTTTCGGCTTGGTCAGTGTCGGAAGGGTTGGCATCAGTGCCTTGAGATAATTTACCGGAATAGCAAAATTGAGATTCTGCCCATTACGATGAGTTGCGAATGAAACCCCTATCACCTCGCCTCTTTCATTAAAGACGGGACCGCCACTACTCCCCTGAGAAATCGGGGCCGTCATTTGGAAGAATTTATCAGGATCGCCACGAATCGCACTGATAATGCCATCCGAGAATGAGCCTTCTAGTCCCTGCGGATTGCCCGCAACGTAAACTTTATCACCAATTCGAACCGTATCGCTGTTACCAAGGGAAAGGACCGGGGCAGCGATCCCTCCGACTTTTATTACTGCCAAATCGTGCTCTTTATCAGTGTCAAGGATTGTCTCAACAGGATACACCCCTTCCTTTCCAACCAACTTCGCAAATCCAATCGACATATTATTGACAACATGATGATTAGTCGCAATCTGACCGTCTTGGACGATAAATCCACTACCCGTCCAACGGTTACCTTGGGCATCTGTGAGGGCCAGGTGTACCGTAGAATCTAAAGCGATTTCGGCAATCTGTGGGGTAGTCAGGGCGGTTGCCACAACGGTTCCGTAGAATAACACAAGTCCCCAAACCATAACACTCAGTAATAATTTTTGCCTACCCTGCATAAAACTGTATCCTTGCATAGAAGCACACACTTAAATGCCACTATGGATTCATAAAATCGTGTGAGATTGTCTTGGCATCTTTCCATTTCTCGTAACGAAAGATTTTTTCCTTGCCGCGGTACATCAACTTAATTGCTGTCCCACTCGGGACTTTCAGATCGCCTGGTATCGGAGTAACGTTAGGTTCTTTTTCGTTGGGCTCAGGGGGTATTGTAAAATCTCCTGTCCGTGGCTTCATGAAATAATCGTTTTCAGGAAGCTTGATGAAAACTCTCGCCCACGGTATGGCGTTAATGGAAACCGACACAGTTTCAGGCGGGCGAGGTTCAGCGACGTTGGTCGTGTCCTCCCCAGTGCTTCTACCCTCCTCAGATTCAGCGTCGGTCGTAGTATCTTCCTTGTCGTTTTCAGCCTCCACAAGTATAGTGGTAGTCTCATCGTCTGGCTCCTTTGTTAAAATATCTATTAAAATAATTGAACCAGCGATGACAATGACAATAGCAGTGGCGATAACTATAACCAATCTGTTCATCCTAAACTTTCCTTTGCTGATCGCGGTTGGGTGTTATGGCGGAATGAGTATCGCGTTCAGATAACACCCACTAAGAAGCACTATGACTATCACACATCTTCGCAGCTTAATCTGTTTTCCAGTAACTGAGGAGGGTTAGTGTTCAAAAATTATAGCACCCTTCTCAAAAGGGTGTCAATTGATTCATATCTATTTTCCCATGGATCGTAATAGCATCTTTTGATGGAATCATGCTATAATGCTTCCTGTGTTTAATAAGGGAGGATTGCCAGGAGAGCACATTCAAAACAGAGGGGCTTATGTTAAGAAATTATGCAACAGAACCGTAGGGAACAATGATCTTTGTTCCTTATTGTTAATGAACCCATGAACTCATGCTTTTCACGTTTTACGCATCACGTTTCACGCGCTTGGCGTCTCGCACTATCTTTTGACATAAGCGAGCAGAGATTGCTAGGAGAAAAAAATAATCATGTCGAACACACTATTTCCCACAACCGTCATCGGCAGCCTGCCCCGATCTGCGTGGGTGCGCGAGTTAATCCTTGACCGAAAAGATGGAAAAATATCCGAAGAGGAAACAGATCGCTTGCTGAATCCGGCGGTCGAATCAGCACTGCGTCTCCAAGAGCGAGCGGGGTTGGATGAGGTCACCGATGGCGAATGGCGCAGGGAAAGTTACGTCAAGGTCTTTGCTGACCGTGTGCACGGTTTTCGGGCAGACCTTAATCCTAGTGGTGGGTTGCCCTACCCGGCGGTGGTGGAACCGATTGAACATTATCGCCCCTTAGTAGTTGATGAAATCCGCTACATACGGGGGCGCACACAGCGACGCATCAAGGCAACCTTACCTGCCCCCTACATCATTGGTAGACGGATGTGGCATCCCAAACACTCAAAAGCCGCCTATCCCATCCGCGAGCAGTTGATGAGCGATTGCGTGCCAATTCTTCGACAGGAAATCGAACTCCTCCGTGAAGCGGGGGCGGACACGGTGCAACTCGATGAACCGTGGCTTAGTACCATGGTCGATCCTGACTTCCGAGAACGAGAGGGTGTTAACGATGCCCAGTATGAGATGGATCAGTGTGTCGATTTTATTAACCAAACGCTGGACGGAATCGAAGGTATCGATACTGGAATGCATCTGTGCCACGCGCACTTTGACCGCGAACACGGCACAGAGGGAGCCTACGACTTAATCATGCCCGCCTTGGCAAAGGTTCGGGTCGGCACAATATCGATGGAATATGCTACCCCTGTCGCGGGTGGATTAGCCTCGCTCGCTCAATTTCCTGAGAATGTGCGATTAGGACTTGGGTGCATCGATCATTGTGACCGGCAGGTGGAAACGCCAGAAGATGTGATAGCCCACGTGGAGGAAGCCATGCGTTATGTGGACAAAGAACGTATTACGATGCATCCGGATTGCGGATTTTCACCATCGGTTCAGAATCCTATGGATCTAGACGAAGCGTACTTGAAACTAAAGGTGATGTGTCAGGCGGCACAACTGCTCCGCGAAAAATACGCCTGATGTTAATGATTACTCTGAAGGGGGATCGAAATGGCAACACCCGAAGCTGCAGAACAACTTTACAAAACATCTGTGGTAATAGATTGTCTGAATGTGAGCAACTGGGAGAGCCCCGCCGTATTCCAGAGCCTGCACACTGGGGGCGTAACAGCCATCAACGCCACCGTCGCGACGTGGGAAAATTATCAGCAGACTTTGGACAACATCGCTGCTTGGTTTCGCCGGCTTCGAGAATACAGCGACATTCTTATGCAGGTAAAAACCGTAGACGAACTTCTGCAAGCCAAGCAGAGTGGCAAGGTTGGTATAATTTTTGGCTCTCAGAACGCTTCTCCCATTGAAAACGATCTCGACCGACTTGCGCTGTTTCACGCACTAGGAATGCGAGTCATCCAAGTGACCTACCACGAGCGGAATCTACTGGGTAATGGCTGCTGGGAGCGTAGAGACGACGGTTTAAGCAATTTTGGTGTTGATGCTATCCGGGAGATGAATACGTTGGGTATCCTGATAGATCTTTCCCATGTCGGCGACCGTACCACACTGGAAGCAATAGAACAATCGGAGAAACCTGTGGCAATTACCCACGCGAACGCTCGTTCCTATTTCAACCATCCCCGGAACAAGACGGACGATGCGCTGAAGCTGTTGGTGGAACGGAACGGCGTAATCGGTGCGACCTCCATCACCTCTTTCTTGCCGACTCAATTTGCATCCACGCTAGAGGACTACGTGGATGCAATAGATGACATGGTGGAGCGGGTCGGGATTGACCATGTGGGTGTTGGAACGGACTTTACACAGGACCAGCCGGTCTCGTTCTGGGAGTATATCGGCGCGCAGCAGGGGACAAAATATCCGTCTACCTTTGTGAACCCAGATGTGCGATACGACCAATTACCGATGTCTCCCAAGGGGTTTGAAACGCCTGACAAGTTTCCAGACCTGGGAGCCGCGCTGCTGAAGCGAGGTTACAAACCGGACGAGGTTACTAAAATTCTGGGTGGAAATTGGATACGACTTTTTCGGGAGGTCTGGGCAGAGTAAGCGGTGGAATAGGGGCATTTATAGTAGATTTTAGAATTAATGAAACACTCCAAATTGGTAGGCACTGTTTCAAACTGCGCCGGTTCAAACCACCACCGCACCTACCGGGGGCGAAAGTGTCTATCTATTTTTAGAATTCACCATAGTTTTCGGTTTTTTGACTGATTTTGGAATGACCCAAACCCGTAGGCGGAGCATCTTGCCCCGCCGTAACCTCGACCGGGAGATCGAACTACGGGAGAATTAAATGCCCCTAGCGGTGGAGGGTCAACGTCCACTGAAAACAAATCGTTGCGTAAGGTAAAATGGGGAAGGAACAGCAATGGAATCAAATCGAGGCGTATATCAAGATAGCGAAGGAATTTCGTTTGCCGACATCGCGCTGCGTCATCAAGATGGGCGATCTCTAGCAGCCGTTCAGGTTCGGACAGCCGGACACACCCACACAGGTGTCGCTAGTTTTGTCGTTGCAGAGGAAGGGCAAGAACTTGTTTACGAGGATGGATCATGGGACTGTCGTGAGTGGCAGTGGTGGAAGGGCCATGGTCGTGGAGACGAAAAGTGGCCCCGACTAGTCCCCGCGACTTCCGGTTACGAAGAGCGAGAGAACGAAATCTGCGTCACAAGTCAATACACGTGTGACAACATTCAGACATATCAAGAATGGTTCTTCCAACCTCAAGACCGCAACGATGTACTCACATACAACTGTCGGCAAACAATCCAGAATTGTGGTTCCATCGATTTAGTCGAGTATGCCCAATTTTTTGCCTGCTATACCGAGACTAACAGAGAGAAAAGTCAATTCTATTGGTCGGTGGATAAACAGTTCAAGAGTTTTGAAAGCGTCGGAGGCAGACATCTGGACGCTTATATCGTTGCCCCCGGATCGACCTTCGAGCGACTCGGATTGATTCCACACGCGCTCAGGGGCGGTGGCAAAGTTGCAGATACTTGGTATCAGCCGGTGTTAGTCGGTCAACCTAGCTCAAAAGGCTGGCGGCATATCGTTTTGACCGAGCCTGTCATAACAGCCGCGCTTGCCTCCGGAATGGGTGGCATCGCGATGGATTACATTGCCTATCCGGGAACAGGGGTTTTTAAGTGTGGCGAATCTTTTTCAATCCGCATCCGGCACCATATCGTCAAAATGCCTGATGCAATTCAAGTGGATTTCGTTGAGGAACTTTGGGCAACATTTGCGAGGGATCTCATGGGCTGAGACCGGGTGCTAATATATAGATCTGTCAGCAGAGTCATGCTATAATAACGCAAGTTGCTAGTTATGTGCAACGCAGTAAAAGTCAATCCTCAATATCCGTAGGTCGGGCATCCCCGATAATTAGTTTACCCCGATTTATCGGGGGAATCCAAAGCGACTAGCCCGACTTATAGCCCCAGCGGGGCGATAGGTGTATAGAACACAGGATAAAACCAACCCTAAAGCCCCAGCGGGGCGACATGTGTATCCGAAGGGTGGAACTTCAGAAGAATGAATTAGCCAACCGACTAATTAACCAATGAACTCTTGAACAATGTAGAAACTTTCTCACTAAACTAGTACACTGTCAGGCAAATTATGCGTGTGCATATTGATTGAAAGTAAACGATAACACAATATAATATAGGAGTTACGCAACTCAGTAGTGAACAACGATCGTTGTTCACTACGCACTCCTTGATGGTGCCCCTACTGTAGTTGCCCGATTCATCGGGCGTTGGAAATGGTATCCTACGGCGATAAATCGCCGAACTACAGGTCGAAGCCTCTCGGAACGGAGACTTTAACCATTCAACTGCGTAAGTCCTAATAATAATTGTAAAACTTATCTGACTGAGTACTAGCACCAAAGGTTAATATCGCCCACGCTGATACGATGCATCTTCCTCTAAGAACCCATGCTGAAAGTTGACACCAAAACGGAGTAAAACAATGGAAACGAATCTTGAGGAACAGAAAGAGCAACTTATGCGGGAGGGATACGTCATTGTGCGCGACATGATCCCACCCGGCGAATTAGAACAACTGCGTGACAGTGTTGATACCATTATCAACAGAGCACCCCCTTCAAGCCGAGTACAGGTGACCGAATGGGTTGATAAACAGACTGCCAATGCTGTGGAGTTCTATTTTGATGATCGCACCCTTGGCTTCACCCGCAAACTGATGGACGCACCCGATGTCGCCCCACAGGGGATGTGGGTGTTATGTCATTCAGGAACAGGTTGGCACCGTGACATCCATCCAATTGATATGGCACCGCTTGATGGATTGCAAGAAGATATTCGACTCAACGGTCCACCTTACCTCCAATGGAATCTTCCACTCTACGATGATAGTTACTTACATGTAATCCCCCGCAGCCATTTGCGACGCAATACCGAAGCGGAAAGCAAATTGGAGCGTCGTATGGGGGTTGTTCCGCTGCCGGGAGAGATTACTGTAGACCTCAAAGCCGGTGATGGTCTTGTCTACATCAACGGCATCCTGCATAGCGCCACGCCCAACGGCGATGAGAAGCGGAGGACGCTTCATTTTGGATACCAATCATTTGGTGCCGACGGCTTTGTGCATTTTTTCCTCCCAGACACAATGGGAGTTGACTTTGTGGAACATTTATCGCCGGGGGCGGCTGAGATGTGTCACCACTTTGAATCACTCCACGCTAAAAGGCATAACGACATTGCATTCACACTTCGCGCTATCCTTGAGAAAGATGCACGTGCCTTTAAAGAAGGATTGCACCGGATTCACCGCAGCGAGCACGCCCGGATGACTACCTTAGTGGTTCTGTCAAAGATCGCTTACATAATTCGCCAATACAAAGATTCTGAGTCAGAGGAATCTAGCGACAGTCCCTGCTTCCAACGCATGGCAGACCGTTTTACCCGCGACGAACTAGAACAACTCTGGCAGCGATTTGCCGTCCTCGATCATAAATTGCAATCGGATACGGAGCAATACGAACCGCTGTTTCAGAGCGGTCCGATGCAATATTTCTTTTATGAGATGCCTCAAAATTTCGGCGTTGATGATTTCATCGCTAGTTGGAATGGGTGAAAACCGTCAGTCCATTGAGGAGTTTGGTTTACTGTCTCGGTGGATATAAAACTTATAGTGAATTCTCTTTCGCCCCCCGGTAGGTGCGGTTGAAAACCGCACCGGTTTGGAGTGCCAATTAATTCTAAAATCTACCACAGTAAAGGAGTCTATCATGTCTAAACGCCTAGTTTACTTCAACGGGGAATTTATCCCCGAACACGAAGCACGTATTTCCATCTTTGACTCCGCGCTGTTGTTTGGCGATATGGTTTTTGAGGTCACCCGTACCTTTAACCAGAAACCCTTTCGCCTGCGCGAACATCTAGAGCGGCTCTATGGGTCGATACGCTATGCGGAAATCGACTGCGGTCTTACCATAGACGAAATGGAAGCCGCTACCTATGAGACTATTGAGAGGAACCTACCCGCTCTCAATGACTTGGACTTTCAGATTATGCACGATGTGACCCGTGGAGGTTACCCACTTTACCAAGGCCTCATCAAAGAAGGTGCCTCCCCCATCGTATCTATTAACGTCTTCCCACTCATCCGTCACGTCGGTGGCCAAGCTGATAAGTATGAAACTGGATCACACTTTGTCATCACACCGCAGCAATCGGTGCCTTCTCGTTATATCGATCCCAAGGCGAAAAACCGGAGTCGCATCTTCTACAAACTTGCTGAACTTCACGCGAACAAGCTGGAGGAGGGCGCGATGGCGCTGCTGACCGACGAGCACGGTTTTATCACCGAAGGCACAGGCAACAACTTCTTCATAGCGCGGGATGGTGAGATTTTTACCTCAAAACCCAACGACATTCTGCGTGGGGTTTCTCGTCACGCTTGTATGGACCTCGCTTCTTCACTCGGCATCCCTGTGCACGAAGCGGACATCGAACCCTACGATGTACGGGAGGCGGATGAAGCTTGGTGGACTAGTACCACCATCTGCATGATGCCGGTCACCCGTTTCAACTTCCAGCCAGTCGGCGACGGAAAACCCGGCCCCATCTACTTGCGACTGCTTGATGCTTGGTCGAAGGAAGTTGGGGTAAACATTCCTGCCCAAGCACACGAATACGCGGAACTCGGTAAAACTTGGACACCGTAATCCCGCTTCTTGGAATTCCTTTAAGGAGAACGCAATAGTGGTGAGATTAAACAATACAACGAATACCCCCGGATCAGCAGAAGGACCGGGACGACTCCTAAAGCGTCGATTGCAAAGCGGCGATGTCCTCGTCGGCGGTATGGTTGCCGAACATCTCCGTCCATCGCTGGTAAAACTGTACGTGCAGGCGGGTTTCGATTTTATGTACATTGAGTACGAGCACGGCTTCTTTGAAATGACCACGTTTGCGGACTCTGTCCTATGCGCCCGCGACAACAATCTCCCCGTCATCGCTAAGACACCGCAGTTAGAACGCGCTGAGGTGGCAAAGTTACTAGAGTGTGGGGTCGTCGGAATTCAGCTGCCCCGCACCGAGACGCGGGCAGAGGTCGAAACACTTCGTAGCTACCTCAAGTTTCCACCCGCCGGTACACGGGCGGTCGCACCCGGATATGGCAATAGCAGCTACCTTCAACCGGCGGACTGGAAGACGTGGATGACTGAACAGGATGAGGAGACAACGCTGGTCGTTCATATCGAAACGCGACGCGCTTACGAAAATGCCGAAGAAATCATCAGTACGCCGGGCGTGGATATGGTCTACGTCGGTCCCGGCGATTTCTCCATCGAGATGGGACACCCCGGTGATTATGATCATCCAGAGGTCACAGGTCCAATGGGAGAAATTCTCGAAATCTGTAAGAAACACGGCGTTTACTTCGGCACGACCGCATCGAACGCAAGTGCAGCACGGGAATGGGTAGGACGTGGGGCACAATTTTTCGAGACCGCAGATGAGTTGGCTTTCATCCATGAGGCGGCATCGAATTTAGTGAATGAATATCGGCAGTTTACACCATAATCCTCATGTGCCGCTGATCTCCTTTGTGAGCAGCTATATCTCAGCGATTACCGGTTATGGAAGGACATCAACCAATGAAGATTGACCCGGAGCATACTTGGGGACATACCATCCCATTTGGGGAAGAGTATTATCAAAACGCAGTTAAGTTATTGCGAAGTATCCGCGATGATGCGGCGATTATGGCTGAAGTTGCGGCGAAGACAGCCGATGCCATCCGTGCAGGGAACACAGTTTACGCCAACATAACGACGGGACACATGCCGACATACGAGTTGGTCAATGACCGTGAGGGCAATCCGGCGCAATTTGAGTTTACCGGGGCGGATACGTGTACACCGGAGCAATTTGCTTCGATGCGAGCGGGCGATGTGCTTCTCACCAACCACGTCAGCGAAGCGGTACGAGATGCCCGTGATACCGGTGTATATGTCGTTGTGTTCACCACCTGCTACGTCAATAACCGAGACACGCCTCCGGGCAAGGTTGTGCCGAACCCCTATAACTGGGTGCCAGAAGATGTGGCATCGCGCGTCGTTGAGTCGCATATACCATGGCATCAAGGGTTGGTGCGTGCGCCGGCAATCCCAGAGATGGAAATCTGCCCCGGATCGGCGAATGGCTCATGCACGATTCACTGGATGATTACTGCCGAAGTTGCCCATGCCTTGGCAACCGATGGCTCACCGACGGGGAGTATTGGACGTCAATATGTTGATATTCTCCTAGAGCGACTTACTGACGTTCACACTGAAGACCTAGACCACATCAACAAAATCGCGGTAGTAATAGCAAAACGAGTCATCGACGGTGGACATTACTATGTGCGGAGCCGTAACGAGGGGATCCAGAGTGAGGCAAGCGGTGTCGCACAAGGGTTGATGATGTGCAATGCCTTTGAGCCACGCCCCGCGAACGAGGGAGGCGATAAGGATGTCTTTCTAATTGCCGCAGTAAGTGCGAATGATCCACAAGAACTTGCTTGGGCAGACGAAGCTCAAGCCAACGGTAACTACCTCGTCGGTATCGGACCTTCCAATAACGATGGGTTACGCGCCCGTTGCGATGTCTATTTCGATGACCGTTGTGATGAAGTCGCCGGTGTTATCCCCATCCCCGGTCAGTCCGATAAGGTTTGTCCCGCCACCGGTATTCTCAACAACGTTATCATGTACATGCTGACAGCACAGTTTGTGGATGAGATGTGCCGCCGTGGTGCTGTTCCCTACTTCTTTATGGGAGCCTATCGTGACGGCAGTGATTATAACAGCGTGATGCGTCCTTTCTGCTTGGAACGTGGGTATTAGTACAAAAAATGCTAAGGGCAAGCAGGATTCGACCCAACGGAGCCAACCAATTCAGACAGACCATAGGAGATCAGTTCAAATGCCCGATAAACAAGTTGACTTGGATGATAGCGATGCCAAAGCGTTTGACAAACTTCTTGCCGGGGAAATATTCACCTCAACTGATATCCAGACGAATCTTGAGATCCTCTGTGATGACATGGGCAGCCGATTTGCAGGGACACCGGCGGAGGCGGAAGCCGCACAATTTTTGCAAGCGACGCTGGAGCGATACGAACTCGAAGATGTCCACAGCGAAGCGTTTGAATACAATGGTTGGACGCGCGGTACGGCTAAATTGACCGTTACCTCCCCTTGGAAGCGAGAACTGCCGTGTCTGTCGATGCCGATGTCACCATCAGGAAGGTGCAGCGGAAAAATCATCGATCTGGGGACAGGTTCGCCTGAAACTTTTGAAGTCACCCAAGCTGAACTGAAAGGCAACATCGCACTCGTCAACATCGCAAACCCGGCTTCAGCGGGTCGCTGGGTTCACCGCACCGAAAAATACAACAGATCCATCCTTGCAGGTGCACAAGCGTTTATTTTTATGGGAAATGCGGATGGCTACGGTCCGATTACCGGTGCGTTAGGCTTCAATCGATGGGGCCTGATACCCGGAATCATGATCTCTAAGGAAACGGGAACACTCCTCCAAAGAGCCATACGCAGGAACGGCTTTGTCGAGGCTGAGATCGAAACCACTGACACCCTTACTAAGAAAACATCGTGGAATATCATTGGGGACGTGAAGGGCAGTGCGGCAGATGGGGATATGGTGCTCGTTGGTGTTCACTACGATGGTCACGATATATCTCAAGGTGCGGAAGATCCAGCTTCGGGACTGGTTGCAGGATTGGAAGTTGCACGAGTGCTTGGCAGCCACGCGGACAAACTGAAGCGGGATGTGCGTTTTGTCCTATTTGGTGTTGAAGAGCTTGGGCTTATCGGCGCACATGCGTATGTCAACAATCACCCAAGAGATATTGAAAAAACTCGGTTCATGTTCAATTTGGACTCGGCAGGAGGGGGCGGATGGAAAGGACTGATGGTTTATGGGCAAGATACAAGGGCTTATTTCCGTACAATGGGACGACAAATAAATGAAAACCTCATGGTAGACTTTGATGCCTCTCCGCTACGCGAACCCGATCATCTTTCCTCCGATCACTATCCTTTTATGGCGAAAGGTGTTGCGTGTGGCTTCATCCGTGATCCATATACCTACACTTGGCCCGGATTCTATCACACCGCGCATGATACCGTCGATAAAGTTGATCCTCTCAAAGTAAAGGAAGCTGCATTTCTATGCGCTCGTTTGGCTTGGAGAATCGCCAACGACGATAATTGGTACTTCAAACAGATGAGCGAGACGGAATCGGCGGAACAGAGCAAAACACCAGCTGTCAGCGAAGTTCAACGAATCGAAAAGGCAGTCGAGCAACTCCGTCGCCAAACTCAGCAGTAGATAATTTACGACTTACGCAGTTAGTTCATAAGTCCCCCTGATCAGGGGGATTAGGGGGTTAAAAATAAAAAAATCTCGCGCCGCGTGCTAAATTTGCGTAAGTCCTGTAATTATGGTAGATTTTAGAATTAATGAAACACTCCAAATTGGTAGGCACTGTTTCCAACTGCGCCGGTTCAACCTACCACCGCACCTACCGGGGCCGAAAGTGTCTATTGATTTTTAGAACCCACTATAAAAGCTTAAAGAAAGCGCACCTCATGTTCGACAATTTCACAAAAACCCAAATCAAAGCCAACGGTGTCTCTATCAATCTCGTGCACGGTGGGGTTGGACCACCTTTGTTGTTGTTGCACGGCTATCCCCAAACCCATGTTGAGTGGCATAAAATCACTCCTAAACTCGCTGAACATTATACCGTCGTTGCTCCGGATCTGCGCGGCTACGGTGACAGCGGAAAGCCACCCGCTCCGGAGGGTGACTTGAGTGTCTATTGCAAACGCACGACCGCACAAGATCAAGTTGAAGTAATGGAAAAACTTGGCTTTGAATCGTTCCATGTTGTTGGTCACGATCGCGGTGCGCGTGTCGGACATCGTATGGCACTTGATCATCCGGAACGGGTGAGAACCTTCACCTCACTTGACGTTGTACCTTCGCAAGCTGCATTTGATCAGATGGACAGCCAGCTTTCCTTCGCTTGGTTCCATTGGCATCTGATGCGTCAACCGTCGCCGCTGCCGGAAACCTTGATCGGCAACAGCGCGAAGATCTATTTGGACTTCCTCCTTGAGCGATGGACTGGAATTGACGATTCAATTACAGATGAGGCGTACGCAGAATATCTCCGCTGTTTCGATGACCCTGAAACTATCCGCGCCACCTGCTTGGACTACCGGGGTATCGAGCTTGACCTGAAGCACGACGAAGTTGACCGAGGTCGCAAGCTCACCTGCCCCGTGTTGTTGCTCTGGGGCAGCAACATGGCGAAGCGTCCAGGCTGGCAAACCGGTGCTAGCTTGGACATGCTCACTGTCTGGCGGGAGCGGGCTGTTGATGTGCGCGGCAAACCCCTTGACTGTGGCCATTTTTTGCCCGAAGAACTGCCGGAAGAGACAACGGTTGAATTGCTAGCGTTCCTCCGCGACCACGATAGTGAATCATAAATAGGACTTACGCAGCTTGTTCATAAGTCTCCCTGATAAGGGGGATTTAGGGGGTTAAAAATAAAAAAATCTCGCGCCGCGTGCTGATTTTGCGTAAGTCCTGATAAAAATAAATAGACACTTTCGCTCCTCGGTTTCGATCCCGATTTATTAGGGCCGGTAGGTGCGGTTTCCAACCTCGCCGATTGGCAGTATCTTATTAATTCTAAAATCTACCATAAAACCCAATCCAAATTTGAAGTGACCATCCTATCTGCCAATCCCACATCTTCCGAAAATTCACCCGCCGCGCTAGTACGATTAGATTGCTTGAGCAAAGTCTACAGTGAAGCAGGTCAAAACCGGATCGTATTGAACCAAGTAAGCCAAGAATTTTATGAAAGCGAGTTTGTCTGCGTGTTGGGAAAATCCGGTAGTGGAAAGAGCACACTGCTCAATCTGATCTCTGGCATTGATGCTCCAAACAGCGGTCATGTGTTCATTCGGGAAGGCGAACAAGAGGTCGATTTGACTCGCCTGAACGAACACCAGCGAACCCTCTTTCGTCGTCGTCACATCGGAATTATCTTCCAGTTTTTCAACCTCATTCCGACCTTAACGGTATTGGAGAATGTCCGCTTGCCACTTGAACTCACACGTAGTCCTGAATACCAACAGGACGGGAAAACTCGTGCAGAGGTTCTGCTCGAGCAAGTTGGCCTTGGTGAACGACTCAATACCTATCCCGATAAACTGAGCGGCGGCGAACAACAACGCGTTGCCATCGCTCGTGCGCTCGTTCATAATCCCGTGATGCTGCTTGCTGATGAACCGACCGGTAATTTGGATACGGAAATCGGTGCAACGGTTCTGTCGTTATTGCTAGAAATGATTCGAGGCACCGGTAAAATGCTGTTGATGGCAACGCACGCACAGGAGATTGCAAACCACGCAAATCGGGTACTGCATATCACCGATGGTGCGCTAGTCAGCGATACCGTGTAATAGCCTTTGGTGCGTAGGGACAAACGATCGTTATTCCGTACTGAGGATGTCGCTTCCACATCGTTCAAAAGTTCATTAGTACATGAGTTCACTAGTTCATTGAATCGACCGATTTCACGCTTCACTATGAAACTATCAATCACTCTCGCTTGGCGTCATGCGTGGCGTCGTCCCACCCAAAGCATCTTCTTCATCATCGGAGTGGGGTTGGGCGTTGCGATGATTGTCGCAATAGACCTCGCCACCGGTGCTGCCAACCGTGCTTTTACAATCAGCACGGAAGCCGTGACAGGCAAAACCACCCACCAGATTGTTGGAGGCCCCAGCGGGTTGGATGAGAGCATCTATGTCACATTGCGGCAGCAGTTGGGCTATCGCCTCAGCGCACCGATTGTGGAAGGCTATGTTACTGCCGAAGAACTGGATATGCAGCCAATGCGTCTGTTAGGTGTGGATAGCTTTGCTGAATCTCCTTTTCGCAACTATCTAAATGACAATAACACTAACTTTGCGGAGGACAATGGATTCACCGCGTTTATTGTTCAACCAAATACCGTCTTGCTCAGTGCCAGTATAGCCAATCAATACAATATCAATGTAGGCGATTTCATCCACATACACGTAGCGGGGCATCGCCACACTTTGCAGATTGTGTCTGTGCTGAAATCGGATGACCAAAACGAGCAACGAGGGCTTGATGGGCTGTTGATTACTGACATCGGGACTGCACAAGAGGTGCTCGGCAAAGTGGGTTCCCTCGATCGAATTGATCTGATTATTCCGGAAAGTATACAGGGCGAAGTAGCTCTCAAACGCATTACTGCTATTGTGCCCTCCGGTGCTCGTATTGAACAGCCGATAGACTCAGCAGTGGAGGATATGACAGCTGCGTTTCGATTGAACTTGACAGCCCTCAGCCTGCTCGCACTCTTGGTCGGGATGTTCCTCATTTATAACACGGTTGTCTTCAGCGTGGTGCAGCAGCGATCGGTTCTCGGCAGCCTACGTGCCTTGGGGGTGACACGGAGTCAAATTTTCTCAATAATTCTGTCCGAGGCAGGATTGTTGGGAGTTATAGGCACAATTCTCGGACTTGGTTTGGGGTATCTGCTAGGACGTGGGGCAGTCCAAATGGTTACAACCAATATCAACGATCTCTTTTTCGTTGTCACTGTGCGCCGGATCGACATCCCACCCTTGACATTGCTTAAAGGGGCTGTCATTGGTATTGCAGCAGCGTTAATCGCTGCCGCACTCCCTGCTTATGAAGCAACCAACGTGCCCCCTGCCTCTGCTATTCAACGCAGCCATATCGAAGACCGGGTGCGTAACGCGTTATACTGGGTGAGTGGAGTTGGCGTAGGGATATTACTGTTGGGCATCACCCTTCTAATTCCCGAATGGCACCTAATCATTACATTTGCTGGGATTTTCGCTATTATCATCGGTATTAGCCTGCTGACGCCTGCTCTAACGTTAGGGCTAATGCATATTTGGGCAGAATTAATCAGATTTTTCGGGAAATCCTTCAGTCCTTTAATTCGGCTTGCGATTCGCGACATCACACGCTCGTTGAGCCGCACCTCCGTTGCCATTGCTGCGCTGATGGTTGCAGTCAGCGTAATTGTCGGTGTCAGTCTGATGATCAGCAGTTTTCGCCTGACCGTTGACCGGTGGTTGACAGATCTGTTGCAAGCAGATATCTTCGTATCGGCACCAAGCCTCATCTCCGATCAGACAACCTTTCCGCTTGAACATGGTGTGGTCGAGAAGCTAGAAACATTCCCCGGTATTGCCCAGATCGCAACGAGCCGGTTGGTAGATGTCAGTGCCGGTGATTTGGGGTTGATTCAACTTGCCGCTGTCAGCATGGACATCGCAGGTGATAAACGTTATTACAAGGCAGCCGTGGGAGATCCCGCGAAAACTTGGCAGGCACTAAAAGCGGGAGGACTCATTATCAACGAACCGATGTCGCACAGATTCAAGCTGGAAGTTGGCAATGAGGTGCTCCTACTTACTGATCGGGGTGAGTATCGATTTCCAATTGTAGCTGTCGCTTATGATTTTGATGTCCAGTCTGGCGCACTTATTGACGACGCAGTGTATCGCACATATTGGGACGACATTCATCTGTCGTCCGCTGCGCTCTTTGTGGAACCCGGTGTTGACGTGGATGCCAAAATCAATGAATTGCGGACGGCATTCGCCGGCGAAGCTGAGTTAGTGATTCGCTCTAGCCGTGGTCTTCGGGAACATTCTCTCGCTATTTTTGATCGCAGTTTTAGCATAACGGTAGCACTACAAATGCTCGCTATGATCGTGGCGTTCATTGGCATCCTGAGCGCGCTGATGAGTCTGCAACTCGAACGGCGTCGAGAGGTCGGAACGCTGCGTGCTGTTGGCATGACACGCCGGCAGTTGTGGAAGTTGACATTAGTGCAAACGGGTTTGATGGGAACGACTGCCGGGATCCTCGCCATACCAACCGGCTTTGTTCTTGCTGTAATTCTGATCTATATTATTAATCTCCGCTCATTCGGTTGGACGCTACAGCTGCACCTACAACCTGTTTATTTTCTGCAAGCTCTCATCGTTGCACTACTTGCGGCCTTGTTAGCCGGAATTTACCCCGCATGGCGCGTGGGGCGGATGCAGCCAGCAGATGCGTTGAGGGAGGAGTAGTGTACTAGGGGCATTTATGGTGAATTAGACAAATAAGTGAACATTTGCCAAAGTCCCCCTGACAAGGGAGATTTAGGGGGTTGTTTGTGGGTACAGATTTCCCAATCTGTACATGGGCATTGGAAGTGTCTAAGTAATTCTAAAATCTACCATAGCTTTTGGTTTTTTGACTGATTTCGGAATGACCCTAATCCGTAGGCTGGGCATCTTGCCCCACCGTAGCCTTGACCGGAAGATCGAACTACGGGAGAATTAAATGCCTCTAGTAGTGCATCAATCTCTCTTGGCTAATGCAAAAAGAGAGTACAGAGCATGAAGAGAAACCGAGTTTTTTCTTCAAAACTCGGTTTCTGTTGCACGATTTCTTAACATGAGCCATCTTTTTTTGATCTCCTTATGTCCGATGTCCTAGCCGAACTGCACCAATGTACTAATGAACTAACAGTTTTGCACAAGTTTTTCACGTTTCACGTCCTACGCATTTTGCACCTTCTTTTTACACAAGCCTTTATCTTATGTACGATTCTAACATTATCAATCTTCTCCATCCATCCGATTGGATCACCATTGTTTATCTCGCAATTACTGGCGTGTTCGCTTGTATTTTCCACAAAAACTTGCGATGGTGGTGGATTTATGTAGTGAGCCATGCGGGTGCTATATGTGGTTTGCTTTGGTTGGTTTTCATCCCCAAAGATTCTTTGCCGTTACCGCTGCAGGTATTACGCGATTGGTATCCGATTGCAACAATTCCAATTTTTTACTTGGAGATACCACCATT
Source organism: Candidatus Poribacteria bacterium (assembly GCA_965208425.1). Classification (GTDB taxonomy): domain Bacteria; phylum Poribacteria; class WGA-4E; order WGA-4E; family PCPOR2b; genus PCPOR2b. The sequence goes on from OZ242335.1 coordinate 4,627,750, forward strand.
GACCCAGATGGTAGTGCAAAGATATTTCGATGATAAAATCATTGAATGCGAGGAGCGGCTATTCAATGGGCAGCCGAGTATTTATCTGAGTGAACGCTTCCCATCAAGATGGCTTTCGGGGCTTTTACACCTATGCTACTTCGGCTACTATCCCATTGTTTTCGGGCTTGTTGGGGTGCTTTACTACCAAGGCAGACATGAAGCATTTCACGAAGTCATTTTTGGGGAGGTACTGACCTTCAATTTATGTCTTATCTGGTATATCTTTATGCCAGTCATGGGACCGCGTTACACGTTTGAAAAAATTAGAGGTCCGCTCGCTGAGGGGCATGTTTTCAAACTGGTGCACATGATTCTGTCTAGCGCATCATCTAAAGGCACAGCGTTCCCAAGTTCGCACTGTGCGATCGGTGTGATTGTAGTTCTCTATGCTGCCCGTTATGACCCGGTTGCTTTTGCAATCATGTGTCCGCTTGGTGTGGGGTTGGTCCTCGGAACAGTCTATGGACGATTTCATTACGCACTTGACGCCATCCTTGGCACGGTCTTGGCAGTAATTGTCTTTGGGATTGCACCGTACCTCTATCGTCTGTTGTTATAACCCAAGTTGCCAGTTATTGAAAATCCATCGGTTTCCCCGTCCATCAAGTGCTCTACTTTCGCTCCAGCAGAGCGATATGTCTATAGAATCGCGATGCGTCCAATTGTCGCACTCCAGCGGAGTGCTATGTGTATGGAAAGCAGTCTAACTACAGTGGATCTTAGAATTAATGGGATACTCCAAATTGGTAGGCACTGTTTCCAACTGCGCCGGTTCAAACCACCACCGCACCTACCGGGGGACGAAAGTGTCTATTGATTTTTTGAATTCACCATAGTTTTCGTTTTTTTGACTGATTTCGGAATGATCCGAATCCGTAGGCGGGGCATCTTGCCCCGCCGTGGCCTCGACCGGGAGATCGAACTACGGGAGAATTAAATGACCCTAGTGAAGTGCAAAAAGGACTTGCTTTCCAAACTAAGTTGGTGTATGCTAAAAAAAATTCACAATCCAGATTTATTCATCATTCCAATTTGGCTCATGTAAAAAGAAAATGTAGGGCACGAAGAGAAACCGAGTTTTTTCCGCAAAACTCGGTTTCTTTGCACTAAATCTTAACATGAGCGTCTAATTTTTAGAGGCAGGAAAAAATATGAGACTTATACAATTTCATCAGCCGGGTCAAGGTAAGCGTGTCGGTGTTGTGACACGGAGCGATGTTGTTACCGATATAGCTAGCGATGGCGATCGCGGCTTACTCAGTCGATCTGTCGAGCCGGACGACATCGTTATTGATGTTACGAGCGATGAATCGCAGGGGGTATTAGAATTAATCGAACTCTCCTACAAGGAGGGGGTAAGCATGGGAATTTTGCTTGCCGATATCCAAGAGCGGGTGTCAAGTGCGACAAGCCATGGACCACTACCGGGACAAGCTGATGAAGACAAACTTAAATTTTCTACGCTTGATGTGTCCCCAGATCCAAATGTGCCTCACCTCCTATCTCCGCTCGATTCACCAGAGGTGTGGGGCTGTGGCGTAACCTACAAACGCAGCGCGGACATGCGGGATGATGACAGCGAACAAGATATATACAGCCGTGTTTACAACGCAGATCGTCCGGAGATTTTCTTCAAAGCGACACCAGCTCGGTGCGTGGGACCGAACGGCTTCATCGGTATCCGAAGCGACTCGATACTCACAGCCACCGAACCGGAGCTAGCATACGTCCTCGGCGAGGATGGGGAAATTGTTGGTTACACCCTCTGCAACGATGTTTCCGCGTGGGATATTGAGCGGGACAATCCTCTTTACCTACCGCAGTCGAAGGTTTTTTACGGTTGTTGCGCTCTCGGCCCGATGTTCGTGACCGCCTCCGAAGTTGATGATCCCTACAACCTAAACATCAAATGTACGGTTATCCGAGACGAAAAGCCAATCTATGAAGGCGGCGTAAACACCTCCCAAATTAACTGGAAGTTTGAGGAACTCACCGAATTCCTTTGCCGAGATAACCCTGTTCCAATCGGCACAATTGTCTCCACCGGCACCGGCATCATCGTTCCGAACGACCTACCGTTGGCACCCGGTGATATTGTGGAGATCGAGGCGGATGGACTAGGCAAACTCTCCAACCCTGTTAAGCAGCTTTAGGAATTCACAAAATGTGAAGAGAAACCGAGTTTTTTCTTCAAAACTCGGTTTCTTTGCACTACTTCTTAACATGAGCCAAGCAGAGAAAGCTAGGGAAAATCCAAGTCTCACAGGAAAGGAGTAGATCGTGGAACTCGCAAATATCTTTGAATTTGTTAGCCCGGAAACGATTCGGATCAAAGGCACACGGGTTGGCATCGAAGTTGTAATCGAGAAATTTCTTGAAGGTGCCAGTCCAGAGAAGATTCAACGACACCATCCACATCTGACCTTAAAGCAAATCTATGCAACGATTACCTATTATCTATTTGACCAAGAGCGGGTTGATGCTTACATCAAAGCCGGGCGCAAACGAGTCGAAGCTGCTTATGAGAAACAGCGCAAAAACCCCTCGCTGGGTGTGAGGCGACTCACGGAAATTATGGTGAAGTCTATAAATAAGTAGATATTAATAGTAGTAGGCACACTCCGTGTGCCGTAACTCCACGAATCCCGATCTACCAGGGTCGGTAGCTGCGGTTTCCAACCGCACCGGTTTCGCGTGCCTCATTAATTCTAAGATCCACTACGTATAGCACAAGCATCGTAATACCAACCCCCAAGCCCCAGAGGGGCGACATGTTTATAGCCGGGCGACAGGTCCCTCCTTCCAAGCCCCAGCGGGGCGACATGTCTGTAGGACTTGGCTTTTCGCTCCAGATGAAGTTTAAGTATTTAAATCGGTAATCGTGATTTTGCTCGAAACACCTCGAAACATACGGTAGGCGCGGTTGAAAACCGCGCTGGTGTCAATAGCAAATTACCCAATTAATTTTTTAATCTTCATGCGGAGCGATATGTCTATAGAATACCAACACCCATTATGCCCGCGCTCCAGATGAGTTTTAAGAAATTAAACGGGTAATTCTATATTTCCCCTAGACCCGGTAGGTGCGGTTTCCACCTGCACCGCATTCAATTCTACCCGGTAGGTGCGGTTGGAAACCGCACCGGTTTGGCGTGTCCCATTAATTCTAAGATCCACTACGTATAGCACAAGCATCATAATACCAACCCCCAAGCCCCAGAGGGGCGACATGTTTATAGCCAGGCGACAGGTGCGTCGTAAATATGGTTGTGTCTTTATAGTGAATTCTAAAAATAAGTAGACACTAAAAGTAGTAGGCACATGGCTTTGCATCCCGCCTGTCCCGATTTATCGGGGATTCATCGGGGCACCGTGTGCCGTAACTCCACGAATCCCGATCTATCAAGGCTCGTTCATAGTGTCCAATTAATTCTAAAATCTACCATAAATTGCTCTATATATTGCGCTCCGCTGGAGCGAGGGAATTGGACGTATCACCCCTCTATCGATATTACGCTCCGCTGGAGCGAAGGATTTTCAATGAAATCCTTCTGTGAATCCTTAAATCCCGAAAATCCTGATTCAGATGGCTTTGAATAGCGATCTTCGCATCAGGGCAGGAATCCGTGCAATCCCTGAATCCGTTTAATCCGCGATTCAGACAAATGGCACATGTCGCCCCGCCGGGCTAAATGCACTCAACCCCCTATCACGTTTCACGTTCCGTTGTCTATTCTATCAATCCACCAACCCTGCCTGTCCCGATCTATCGGGGAGCGTCCTGATTCAGACAACAATAATCCACAATTTCACAAATAGGTTGTAATATTATAACGGATGTGATATAATTTCAGATGGGAAAGCCGCGCGGTCCCTCAAAGCCACCGATACGCATCGGTCAAATTAACCAACACGGAGGCATATTATGGCAGAAGCATCCCATCCGAACCAACTCACACCCCAACAAGAAACAGCAATTGACCTGATTCTCACCGGAAAAAACGATAGAGAAGTTGCTCAAACCATCGGGAAATCGCGATCCACCGTCAACATCTGGCGCAACCACGATCCACGCTTTATCGCAACACTGAATGACCGTAGACAACAAGTGTGGGGCGGGCAACTCAACCGCTTGAACAACCTTGTAATTGAGGCTGTTGATGTCCTTCAAGACGGGTTACACGATTCAGATATCAAAGTACGAATCGCCTCAGCCGTACACATTCTCAAAGCCACCGGCGTCTACGGTGCAACCGTGCCAGACTCACAGGTAACAGATCCCGCAGAGGTCGCAGCGGACCACGCGGTCAAAAACGACCAGAGAAAAATGAGGCTTGACCAGTATAAAGATAAGTTGCCCCACTCAGTTCAACTTGAACCGAAGCACCAGTCCAGCGCAAAGCAACAGAGCCATGCGTATGCAGAGGAGCGAGAACGTAGGGTATCTAGTGAAATATCAGACGCTGAAAGATACCTTAAAGCCGAAAAAGATACAGAAAACAGAGCGTCTTTGGAAGGCACCATATCGGCATACAGTAAAATTCCAAAAGAGGTGCTCAACAAAATTGACGACGATGGGCTGCATCTCCTTATTGCCGATTTTATTGGCTTACGTGACGACTACCTTCACGCTGTAGAGACAGATCTAACCAACACCTACATCAATTCAGACCCACCGCCCTGGGAGGACTACACCGAAGAGACAGATCACCAAATCGAAGCAGAACTACAGCGAACCAAAGAAAAGACAGACACAGTGCTCCAGATTTTCCTCAATGAGTGGGAAAAGCGGGGAGGCAATGTAGCACAACTACTGAAGGAAGTGGAGGAGCAACAGATCGCGTGGAAAGCAGAAATCCACGATAGAAAGCAACAGTTGCAAGAGCAAGACCTGCCAAGAGATCAGAAAGTTCCCAACTTACTGAAGCCGCTAAACAACGGAGGGACGCTGCCAGCGGAACTAGAGAACATACTCGCATCGATCAACCACAAACCATCGCTCGAGGGCAACCACAACGGCGCCCCTGGCAAAATCTAACACTTTTTAGGATTTACGCTGCCAACCGTAGGCGGGACATCTGGTCTCCCCGCCGTAGAAACATACGGTAGGCGCGGTTTGAAACCGCACTGGTGTCAATAGCAAATTATCGGATTATTTTTTGATCTTCATTCAGGTTGTAGGGAACGCAGATCTGCGTTCCGTAAAAAAATGATCAAATAGGAGATAAATCAATGTCAACCCCCAATCCTGATGTGTTTATCGGCATCCCCAAAGAAGAAATTGACACCCCAGCCCTGCTGATCGATGTGGATATCATGGAAGCCAATATCCAGAAGATGGCGGACTATTTCAAAACAGTCAATGCAGATCTCCGTCCGCATGTCAAAACGCATAAGACTCCGATTATTGCTCATAAGCAGATGGAAGCGGGTGCGATCGGTATGACCTGCGCCAAACTCGGCGAGGCAGAAGCGATGATCCATGCGGGTATCCGCGACGTGCTGATTGCCAATCAGATTGTCGGAAAGCAAAAGATCGCACGTCTGATTAACCTTGCCAAACACTCGGATATTATGGTTGCGGTTGATGATCCAGATAACGTCAATCAATTGTCTGCGGCTGCGGAAGCGAAGGGCACCACATTGCGCGTGCTTATTGAAGTCAATTCCGGCATGAATCGCTGCGGGACGGAGCCGGGGCAACCGACACTAAATCTAGCGCGTCACCTCCTGAAATCGAAGGCACTCAAGTTTGAAGGGATAATGGGGTACGAAGGGCATACCGTCATCACGCCGACTTTCGCCGAACGCAAAAGCTTGACGGGCGAATCCGTTGATATGCTAATCGGAACGAAACACTTTCTCGAAAAGAACGGTGTCCCCGTCAAAATTGTGAGCGGCGGTGGCACGGGCACCTATGCAATCACCGGTGCTTACCCAGAGATGACGGAGATCCAGGCGGGGTCTTATGTTTTTATCGACTCAAGTTATCGGACCGTCGAAGGTATTGGTGAGGCGTTTGGCTGCGCCTTGACCATGTTGACAACAGTTGTGAGTCGTCCGCATCCGACACGCGTTGTCGTCGACGCAGGGGCAAAGGTATTGACCACTGACTCCGGCACACCGCAGCCGGTGGGGATTGAAGGCTTGGAGATGCGAGGACTCTCGGAGGAGCATGGGAATCTGACAGCAGACCCAAGCGTTACGCTCAAGCCCGGCGATAAGATTGAATTGCTACCGACGCATTGCTGCACAACAGTGAATCTCCATGATCAGTACTATGCGGTTCGCAACGGGATTGTCGAGGATGTTTGGGAGATCGCTGCAAGGGGAAAATCACAGTAACCCAATAAAGTAACGCAAGTTGCTAGTGGTGAAAATCCATCGGTTTGTCGTTAAGATTGAGACATTCTATCTTTCGCTCCAGAGGAGCGATATGTCTATAGCAACGGTGATAAAGTCAATTCCTGCGCTCCAGAGGAGCGCAATGTGTATAGCAGGGCTGTCCGCCGTCCCCCTTGTTCACTCTAGTCGGAACTAATCCGGCTTGAATATGTCCGACGTTATCCCAAGCACACGGCGACGCGGCAATAGCCGAGATAGGTTTGCTAGCAGATAGTTGACACTCCTGCCCGGAATCACATAGTTCCGCCCCTTCAAGAAGGCTTTCAAGCCTGCCTCTACCACCGTTTCAGGAGTTTCTGCTCTGGTCATCCTTGTTACATCAGCATTGGCAGCGTCCGCAAAATTGGTGGCGGTGTTGCCGGGGCAGAGCGCAAGCACCGTCAAGCCACGTTCATGATACTCACCCCAAAGCGATTCTGAGAAGCCGAGGACAAATGCCTTCGTCGCGCTGTAGGTGGCAAGGTAAGGGATAGGTTGAAACGCTGCCGTTGATGCAACGTTGATAACACCACCGTCCCCCTTCTTCAACATCGTAGGCAAAAAGAGATGCGTTAAACCCACCAACGCTTTGATATTGAGGTTCAGCATATCTTGGTAGCTCTGATAGTCGTACGCTAGGAAGGGTCCGCACTTGCCGAAACCGGCGTTATTTATCAGCACATCGACCGAGAGCGATGCGGATTGAACCTCCTTCCACAAGCGTTGAGGTGTATCCGGGTGGCTGAGATCCGCAGGAAACACGTGCACTTGGATTTCGTGTCTTGCCGATAGCTCTTTGGCGATCTGACGGAGTTTATCCTCCGAACGTGCCGTTAAGATTAAATTAGCACCACGATCTGCAAGGTTACGGGCAAACGCTTCGCCGATGCCGAACGAAGCACCCGTGACCAAGACCGTCGCACCTTTGAAAGATTTCATCGCTGTTTTCTCAAGCTAATAGAACTTATGCAGCCAACTGTAGACGGGGTATCTTGCCCCGCTACACAGTATCAACCGACCCGGTAGGCGGGGCATCTTGCCCCGCGTTGCAATGCGCAAATCCTAGCTAATTATTATTGTTGGGCAAGTACAGTAGCACGAAGTATCGGGCTGCTTAGGACTTCCGGGTTGACCACCGACTCAGGCATCTCTCCTGTTAAGACCCTTGCGACCTCTGCTGCTGCTGTCACTTCGAGGTCATAGGTAGACTCCTCAGAAACAAACGCTGCATGCGGTGTCAGAACCGCGTTGCCCAACCTAAGCAGCGGCTCATCGGGCTGGGGTGGTTCCTCCGCCAATACATCGAGCCCTGCTCCCGCGATTTCTCCGGTCGTAAGCGCATCATAGAGCGCACCGGTATCGATAATTCCGCCGCGTGAGGTATTGAGGACGTAGGCTGTCGGCTTCATCCGACGGAACGCTTCCGCATCCAGCAGATCTTGTGTTTCAGGATTCAGTGGTGCATGGATGGTAATAAAATCAGACTCCGCTATAAGTTCAGGGAGACCCACCGACGTTACCCCATGTTCCTCCGCAATCTGTTGGGTGGCTCGCGGAGAATAAATCAAGACCTCTAACCCGAACGCTTTCGCTTTCGGCACAATTGCCTTCCCGATTTTGCCGAATCCAATGATACCCAACTTTTGTCCACGAATCCGACGCATGGGAGGTCCTACGTCCCGCGTCCAACTTCCACCCTTTATTGTTCGATCGAGTAGGCTGATTTTCCGCGCACATGACAGCAGCAGTGCCATCGTGTGATCAGAGACCTCATCAATACAGTAGGCAGGCACATTTGTTACAACCATTCCGAGAGCGGTCGCTGTCTCCACATCAATGTTATCCAGTCCGATACCGCATCGACCAATAACTTTGCACTGTTGGGCAGCCTCGACGACCGCTGTGGTTACATGGAGCCAACAGGTAAGGATACCGTCTACTTGAGGTGCCAATTCGATAAATTCTTCTTCTGTCCCACTTTCCGCAATAATTAGTTCTGCCCCTATCTCTTCTAAGACTTGTCGCTCCGGTTCGACGGAGGGCCACGCATAGTCTGTCATCATTACTTTATATTTATAAGACATAATGCCAAATCCTTTCTTGCATATAATTTCTCTTGACTCATGTTAGAAAATCGTTCAACATAAACCGAGTTTTTTCTTGAAAACTCGGTTTCTCCTCGGCTTTGCATTGTCTTTTTTAGCCCTGTAGATTGGGCTTGCCAGCCTGATTACCCCAATGAACTAACGGTTTTCACGTTTTACGCATCACGTTTTTTGCGCTTTGCACTGTCTTTTTACATGAGCCGATTTCTCTTTATCTGAAGGAAACGCTTTGCTAGGTTCGATTATACCATAACACAAACGCGATTAGAAAACAATCGTGAGAATGGATATTTCGATTCTCTTGAAAAGGTTCTGGTTTTGTGGTATCATGCTGAAAATTGCAGATATCAATCAATAATTTACCCCGGAGGCTTATCATGGGAAATTCAGTGGTTCTACCTGATGATTTCGGAGATTACCTCACCATTGAAAATGCACCACAGCGATTTACAGAAGCGTCAGGAGTAGCTCAAAAAGTGACTGTAGCAGGGGTCCAATTACATCCCAATCTGGATCATGCCGCAATCTTTTGCGATCCACCCTATATTGTTGCGGGACCATTAAAAAAACTCGGCTATGTTTCCGGCTGGGATGCGCGCTGTTACCCGTCGCCGGTAGATGAGTGCGACTACATCAACGTTTCAGCGCAGTTGCCGGAGGGTAGTATAGAGCGAAACAAAGGTTGGTTCGATTATGTCGCTGTTGTCCATCCTGTAGATAACCAAGCCTTAGACCATATGCTGAGTCAGGGATACGGCAATCCATTTATCCACCATTTGACATGGGGGATTGTTCCACCGGAACGTGCAGGTGCGAGCGATTTCGATTACGCGGGTCAGGTTGTACGTTTCATGGTCAGCACCCGAACGGTGATTGCAGATGCCATAGGCGACGAACCCGGCACCCTGATTATTGCATTGCCGCAGGAAGTGATCGATCATCCTGAGTTTGCGGACGCGCTGCCGACATGGGTTGATGGAATAGAAGCAGATCAGTATCAAGTCGAATCAATGCAGGGCGGAGGATTTCTAATTCAGTTTTTCGTCTTGACAGGCGGAAGGATTGAAGTCGCACTGCGATCTGGAACAACACAGACGTTTAATCCCAAGAGCGTTGACAAGATCTCCAAAGACGAAATCAGCGCAATTCAAGATGATAAATATGGTGAATCTTAGAATTAATGAAACACTCCAAATTGGTAGGCGCTGTTTCCAACTGCGCCGTTTCAAACCACTATGGCACCTACCGGGGGGCGAAAGTGTCTATTTATTTTTTGAATTCACCATAAATAGTAAAGGAACGGTTATATGAGCAAATCAGTTCGAGTAACAGTATGGAATGAATACCGCCACGAAAAAACCAATGAGCAAATTGCAAAAATCTACCCCGATGGCATGCACAACGCAATCGGAAATTATCTTAAAAAACAACCGGGGTTTGAGGTGCACACCGCAACATTGGATGAGCCTGAACATGGATTAACAGAAGCAGCCCTCTCCAATACGGATGTCCTAATCTGGTGGGGACATGGCGCACATGCAGAGGTAGCGGACGAAGTTGTTGACAGACTGCATGCCCGTATTCTTGATGGCATGGGTTTAATTACCTTGCACTCGTCGCACTACTCCAAAATCTTTACCAAACTGATGGGGACATCGTGCAGTCTCAAATGGCGTGAATCAGGCGAGAAGGAGCGGCTCTGGGTTATAGAGCACGGACATCCGATTGTCGAAGGAATTGGCGAATATTTTGAGATTGAACACGCTGAAATGTACGGTGAGCCTTTCGATATCCCTGAACCGGACGCACTGATTTTCGTCAGCTGGTTCCCCGGCGGCGAGGTATTCCGCAGCGGCTGTTGCTACTACCGTGGTAAAGGCAAGATATTCTATTTCCGCCCCGGACACGAAACCTACCCTATCTATCACAATCCGGACGTGCTACGCGTTATTGGTAATGCGGCGGGTTGGGCCGCGCCGGTTGATGGACCACAACCTGTCTTTGGGAACGCACAACCGATAGAAGAGCTATAGCGGTTACGACAAAGGGACAGTGTCAATGGCTGACCCCTCCGTTAAAACCTGCACATCATAAATCTCCTCAACACCTGTCTCATACGTTAAGTGCTCAATAATACGTCCTTCGGATAGAGACACTACCACAATTCCGCTGAACATCGCCTGATCGGAGATTGGCAGCACTGCGAAGGTTGAGCTTGACTTTCGCAGCTTTGACAATCCCACAAACAGGTAATCGCCATAACGTGCCATGCCACGCACGAAGCCGGGCAACTGCGTAACCACCTCGTACCCCCCCGTTTCGGGTTCGGCACACACTAACTCTCCAGTCCCGGAGAGCAGCAGATAGAGTTTCCCATCGTATACCCGTGGGGAGTGTGGCATCGGTAACCCCTCCAACACAATCTCCCCGCTGGGAACATTCATCAAAATCCCGCCTGATACCTTGTTCTCACGCCAACCCTCAAAGGTGTTCACCTCCCCAAACGCTGTTACATATTCAGGCTGACCATCCACCATCGCCATGCTGTTCAGATGGCAGCGGTCTTCTGGCGTTACGTCACTGACGAACGAGGGACGCCATTGGACCTCAAAATCGGAGTGTTCGTCGGTCAAAGCCATGGAGGAAAGGAGGGTATTAATCGCCCACAATCCGTCTTTTCCCCAAGCGAGATCATGGGTGTCAACCTCTCCGCTAAAGTATGTTTTCTCCGGCACAAAGGTGCGTTCTGCCGCCCCAATCACAGATTCGGAATCAACATGTAGGGACCCCGTGTATTCCTCCGCTGAAGCATTAGCGAGTACCACTACTTCATCTCGCGTAGCAACTGCGATCCGCTGATCAGAGACCGCCAATCCCATCGGTCTAGGAAAGTCCAAGGCGCGCTGCTCAATCGTCTCCGGGCTGGTGGCGTGGATAAAGATAACCTTACCCGCTTGGTAGGTGCTGAAAACTAGCACACACCCCAATTCCCAAAGCAATTTGGGTAGGGTCGGCGAATAGGTGTAATGAAACGGAATTGGCAGTTCTTTCACAGGATTTTACCTCCGTTGTTCGACACCACGTTAATCAATCGGCGGACTTTCGATAAGGATAGGCCCTTGGGCAGTTGTCAGCGAAATATCATTTTCTGCTTCATGAAAATTTACACTTTGGAGCATCATTTCAGATAATTGGTAAATTTTCGCAGGTTTGCCCTCTATCATGTCTAGGAACCTCTCCATATTAATTGCTTCGCTTGCGGTGGATTCTAATCCGCTGTCTAGTAATAGGGTATAGGTCGCAGTGTCGGTCAAAAGCCGTAAAGCCTTCAAACCGTTCACCTGCTGAAAACGAAATGAGTGCTTTGAATCCGTTAGCGGCCGGCTGTACATAATTGTGTTAAGAGATTGTAGAGTACGGCTCGCAGGGCGTGGATTACAAAGGGTATCTAGAAGTCCATGCGTAACATCCATTGTACGGTCAAGATCGCTGAGAGGTTCAAAATAGATGCGATTCTCCGGTATCGTCGCCATCGAAAACAGCCCCTCCGCCGCCAAGTTTGCGTTGGTCTGATCATTTGTCTCAGAGAATTCAAGACTGAAATCTACATTAGAAATATGACTGATGGGTGTTATTTCCGCAATTTTCTGAATCTGATTACACAGCGATTGACCGGTATCCAGCTTGCAAATGACTCTATCAATGACAACGTTATTCAACTCCAAAAGTTGGTTAAGGGGTGGAATTTCCTGAGGAGTATATCCGAAACGAAAGCGGGGAAACTGTTTTCCTGAAGTTGCCTCTCTGCAAACAATCGGTGACAAAGTTACGGACACACCAAATCGTTCCTGAAGTACCCTGATGATTTCGATACATTTGTCCGATGGATAAAGCGTCTCAGCTATCTGGATTTCTAAACCGTCAATCCTTGGATGCACCTCGGACATCGCTCCCAAGATATCGACTTCTTCAGTGAAAATGACAACAGCACTAAGCTTCACTCCCTCTTTGCGTAAGATTTCCAAACGCTTTCGCTGAAAGGTGTCTAGAAAGTCGGTAAATGGCGCACGGGCATATTCAACTCCCATCTCCATGCAGGCAAGCAGGGGATAGTCATTTCTCACCTTCTCACGTATCGCAGCGGGCCAAGCGCGTGGAATTTCAGCAGCCGTTGCCAACGGCTGACTCAATGTAATTCCCAGCGGGGAGTGAGGCAGTGTACCGCTTACCCGCGTGATGAGTCGTGCTGCCATATTTGTTGGAATCTTTTCAACACCAGATGTCCGAATAAAGTGAACGTCTGTTTTCTCCGCTCTTACCCGCATTAGATAAAATCCAAATTTAGGCGTATCATTACGACCTCGCTCGGCCGGTGGCGGACCGGTAAAAAGACAGGAAAATCCAGGGCGGGTAAAGACAGGGGAGGCTAACACAGCGTACCGCGTCTCCGCTAGATGATCAAAGAAAGCAAAATGAACATGCCCAGCAACGAGCATCTCAACCTTGTAAACCCGTACCAGATCCAGCAGCCAAGTTCTCGCAGGATTTGCCAGATTGTCGTAATGCCCCATGGAAGGTTCAGTTTCATCGAACAAATAAGGCGGCATGTGCAGAAGGATGAAAATGCGTTTCTTTGCATGTTCAGCCAAGTCCTTTTCTATCCACGCCTCTTGTTCAGTAACATCGGGCAGCATGCCATTCATGATCTGCGAATTGAGCACCACAAAATGGCAGTCCCCCTGATCAAAGCTATACCACGACTTACCGAACCTCTGATGATACCAATCTAAGACTTCTCGACTGACATGGGAAGCCGGTGCGGTGGGATCGGGCTTATCACCGATGTCATGATTTCCCGCAACATAGTAAGGTTCAATCCCACACGCTCGCACCTGTTCAAGCGATTCATCCATTGATTTGTAGAATCGCTCTAAATTATCGGGATATTCCTGAACCATATCCCCGTTGTGCACAACGAATTGAGACTCAAGTGCTGCCGCCATGCGCAAGGCTACTTCTCGCCGCGCAGATTGCTTACGGCGGTTCTCAAATTCCAGAGATGCCCCGCCTGGATCGAGCATGTAGTGGGAATCGGACATGATAACAAATTCAAAGAGTGCGTTTGGCAAAAAGGATTTGTTAAACATCTCTCATAACCAAGATTCAGAGGATTGGAGGAAGACCGTGGTATCCTTCAAAAACGTCGCACCACTTCTATTCCCCAAAACTGGGGTTCATTGACATAGCTAGTTAGGTTATTGAAGTCAATGCCGCCGGTAGGAGACGTATCGTTAAGAATGTTGCGACCTATAATTGCAATCTCTGTGTTGCCGTATGGCAATAAACAGGCAAGCCGGAGTCCACCCTCCAAGAGCCAATCATCAGCATATTCCACAGAATCATAGAGAAAGAAACGCACACGGCTGCGATACGCCCAATCGGTAGACGTGATGAGACGCATACCCGCCGGAAGATCAACCGCATAACGCAGTGTCATATCTGCAATCCACTCTGGAGCTTGCGGTAAGCCATTCCCATTAATGGAAAAAGTTCCTTCAGCCGAACCGGGTGGGTCCAGCACCGTACATGGTGCGCCGCAACCCTGTATAGCCAAATTCGGATCGTCAATCCGCGTTTGGTTGTAACTGAGCCCCGCTGTAACCTCCAGTGCTGTGGCCGGTGCAAGAACCAATTCTGCTTCAACGCCACGTCCGATCGTACCTTCAGCATTCACCAACCGGTTGAAATTGGTCTCTCCGCCCACCGCAGTGAGCTGCTGATCCTGCATAAAGTAGTGAAACGCAGCAAGATCCAAGTGCAGCCGTCGTCCTAACAGGCGCAGTTTTGTGCCACCCTCAACAGACAAAATGGTCTCCGTATCCGCCACCGTAACCTCATCGCCAAACAGAAGACGCCCTTGAATACTAGGAGCGCGAAAACCACGCGCTGCGCGGAGATATGTTTGCACACTCGGTGCGATCTTATAGCGTAGGCTCAAATCTCCGCTCAATACCGTGGCTTCAGGGGTCTCGTGGATGGGACCGATGGGCCCCGCCTCGGTGACAGCGGGCGCTTCGATTCGCCATGCTGTATAATCCTTCGTATCATTAGACAATCGTAAGCCAGCACCCAGTTCTAGATTTTCGACCAATCGGAAGGTCAGCGCCGCAAACGCCGCCCGCGCAATAGCTAGTTGCTCTTGGCGTACCTTCCCATCTTGAGTACCTTCAGCAAAGGTATCGTAGTTGAAATCTTCCATCTCAACAAACTCGCGGAAATAGTACAGCCCAAACTGGTAGGCGAGACGGTACCGTCCGGTACTCATCAGACGTAGTTCTTGGCTAAATTGGCGAAGTGCAGGGATGCCGGACGCGGTTTCGGAAGGAAATGGGATTATGCCGGGACCACTCGGCAGACTGAAAGCAGCACCGTATCCACCATCAATGTCTCCACGCGAAAAGGTGGTGAGCCGCTCCAGCCCTGTCAGCGAAACTAGTTGGAAATCCCCTATGTCATAACGGACTTCAGCTGCCAAGCCCTGTGTACTCAAGGTTTGCTCATTGCGTCCGTCGTGTGCGATACGGTCACGCGAAAAATCCTCCACCAAATCTCCCTGCTCCTGCGACAGCGTATTGGCGCGAAACAGACGTGCGGTGCCGTCGAGATCACGGGCATGGAACTTGACCCACGCTTCCAGTTCCGGGGTAGGTGTCCACAAAAACTGTAGACGCCCAGCTATGTCCCGATGTCCTCCTAGACCATCTTCCTCGTCGGTGTATTCGTTATCTATCCAATCACCCCGTTGCTGAAAAAGGAGTGAAAATCTCGCGGCGAGCACAGACGAAATAACCGGACCAGACCACGCCCCCTCAAAATTACTACTGTTGAGCCGTCCGTAATTTAGCCGACCATATCCTTCAAATGTCTCCGTGGGACGCGCCGATTCAAATTTGACAATTCCGGCAGGGGTATTCCGTCCAAACAGTGTGCCTTGTGGTCCCCTAAGCACTTCAATCCGATCCAGATCAAAGGCAGGAAACCCTTTTAACAAGGCATTTTCAAGTACAACCCCATCGTAGAGAACGGAAACCGGCTGCGAGGCATTGAGGTCAAAGTCCGTATTGCCCAAGCCGCGGATATAAAAGCGGGGAAAAACACGCCCAAACGAGGATTCCATCTGCAAACTAGGCGTACGATTCGACAAAAATCGCACATCCATGCCAGATGAGCGCAAAGTATCAGATTTTCCGCCCCGCAGCGTCGAAATAGAGAGCGGCACGTCAAAAGACCGCTGCTCGCGCTTCTGGGCTGTAACCACAACCTCTTCCAGCATCATAATCTCTTCGACCTCCTCATCGGCAATAACTGTGAGGGATACACACAGTATCACAGAGAAGGCCAAAGCACCTAACTGCACGCCAAAACGCATATTGTTCCTCCTACACAGAACGCGGAAATTTGTTCTACATCTGCCAACCCTGATGCCATTCAGACTCATGTCCAAGCCCTTCTCGTGCTACAACAACATCGAGCAAGTAGGGTCGATTTTCTTTAAGGATGCAGTCAATTCCACGCTTCAGTGCCGCCTCAAGCTCTGACGGATCGGTGACACGTTCGCCATCGACACCCTGAGACCGAGCGAGTCCAGCATAATCAATCGACGGACCTCCAAGGAAGAGTCCGGGGTATTTGCCTTCCTGCACCATCTGACTGTCCGGCATTTCCCGCGCCCAGTTTATGCGTACCACCTGATAGCTTTCGTTGTTGGAAACAATTGTCAAAACAGGAGTTTTATAACGAGCCATAGACCAGAACCCTGCTGCACTATAGGTAAGCGAACCATCGCCGATGCTCAGGACGACGGGTCTTTCGTCTCCAATCCCAATTTTCGCCCCAGTTGCACCACCGACTGCCCAACCAAGCGAACCACCGCCTCCGCCGAATCGCCACATCTGTTGATACCCGAACGGCAGCAGTGTTGTTCGGGCGGTTGGATTCTCACCAACGATTATCGAATCTTTCGGTAGAAGCGTCGCCATCTGTGCTTCTAGCAGGCTGGGATGAATCACATCATCGTCCGCATGTTCCCGCACGACCGCTTCCTCGCGTTCAAGCAGGAGTTTTGCATAAGTTGAGACCTTGGCGCGTTGGTTTCGCCACAACTCGATGGTATCAGTGCCGTACATGCTAGATATTGTCTCGCACAGAACGGGTAGGGTATCCTTTAGGTTACATTGGGCAGCCAGATCGAGCGGATAGTGTCGTCCCATCAACGTTGGGTTGGGACCAATCTGCATCACAGTCGGTTCCTCTGCAGATCCATGCAACCCTCGACAACCCACCATGAATAGGAGATCGGGTTGCAGCCCTGTCACGTCGGAGAATTCCTTTTCCACTGGATAGCCACCGCAGGACAGTGGATGATGGGTCGGGAAGTTCGCGCTGGTTTGCCGGCTGCCGAAAACCGGAGCGCCGAGCAGTTCTGCCAATTGTACGGCTTCGTCTTGTGCGTTTTGATTCCAGACATCATCACCGAACATCAGGGCGGGGCAGCCACACTCACCTAGTTTTCGGGCAATCGCTTCGATTGTTTGGGGTCGCGCTGCTCCTGGACCTTCAATCTGATACCCCGCGCCTTCTCCGATCTCCGCCTCAAGGTTCTCCTGATTGAGGAGATTCGCGTTCATCGAGATAAAAACGGGACCCGTTGGCGGATTCGTCGCCTCCCGCATCGCCCTCGCTGTTGCCAACGTTAACGCCTCCGGCTGATAACTAACTTGATAGGCGCAACGCGCCTCTTTGGTCACACCGCGCATCAGTTCTGCCTGACTCAGTCCGGGAAAGGGGGTTAAGCCTCGGAAATCCTGGGCCTCCATTGTCCAATCTCCAGCGATGACAACCACCGCTGAACCCGCCATCTGGGCGTTATAGAGCTGACCTGCCATCTGAAGCGAGCCGCCGGTCACGTGGGCGATAGCCACACCCACCTTGCCGCTGGTACGGGAGTATCCATCTGCCATGGCGGAAACCAGTCCCTCATGCTTTGCCATGGCAATCCTTAAATCTCCGTCCTCTGCAACAGCTGCAAACAGTCCTGTTTCTGCCGAACCGGGGTTGGTAAAGAGATATTCGACTCCACATTCCTTAAGCATCTTGACTAAGATCATTCCACCTGTACCGCTAATTTTTTGTCGCATCGAATCCTCCGGTGTGTTTGAAAATAGGTTTTTGATTCGGTTTTAGTGTTGGGTATCATAGCAGAGTCAATTCAATTCCGCAACGAAAAATTCAAAGTCTTCATAGACAAGTTTTGGGCAAAAATAGATGTTAAAAATTTTAATCCCTTTTCGCCGCACCGATCGGTTATAATGAAAGGGTTCAATTCACCCAACATTTTTGATTCGGGTAAATTTTTCAGTTTAGTGAGGAGTACATCAGACATGAAATTAATTCTTAGCAGGAAGGGATTTGATTCGCAGTCGGGCGGTTGTCCCAGTCCTATTTTTCCTAACGGCACACTGTACTCTCTACCGATACCTTATGACCCATCTGAAATTACCTACAGAGATCTATGGCATGGTGACACAAATATCGGAGAGACGGTTGCAGATCTCACACACAACCGGTTTGGGTCCAAGGACCACGCACACTTAGACCCGGATATCAACCACGCTGCCTACCCGCGTCAGGAAGGTTGGCGACCCTTGTTTGGTCAATCGGGCGCAGCCCAAGGTCATCTTGACAACCAAGGCGTACGCATCGGCGATCTGTTTCTATTTTTCGGACTGTTCCAAGAGGTTGAGAAAAATTCTCTCGGGTGGCACTTTGTCAAAAATGCACCTAAGCAACATATCCTGTGGGGCTGGCTTCAGATTGGTAACATTTGTAGGGTTGATGAACTAGCGAAGGATGAACTTCCATGGTCGCGCTACCATCCGCACAGGCATCCCTCACGAGAAAGAAATTCTACTAACACGTTGTATATTGCGTCCTGTGGGTTGCACTTGGACGGTGAATCGACAGCACCGGGCGCAGGGTGTTTCCTGAAATCTCACGAACAATTGGTTTTGACAAACCCAAATGGATCAGGAGTAACAGATTGGCGATTGCCTCGGTGTTTTAATCCTGATAATGGCAAGACACCATTAAGCTATCATGGGAATTGTAACTGGAAATCTAAGGATGAATACGTTTATGTGCAGCGCAGGGGGCCGGGACAGGAATTCGTCTTAGATCTCGATCAATACCCTGACGTAATGGATTGGCTTGTGCAATCCATCTTTACTTACGATCACTAAACTTGCAAATGATGAATCGACACGACACGGTTAACCCATGAATGAGGAGGAATATGAGAAACAGTAAAACCCTGAAGAAAATCCACCAAAACCGATGTGCACGAGTATGTGGCTTGGGGCACTACCTGCCGTTTTTTGTGCGTTACGCCGCACATTTCAGCTACGATGTCATCTGGCTGGACTTAGAGCACCGGGCGATGACGGATCGTGAGGTGCAAAGCCTTTTGGGACTATGTTACCACAACGATATCGACTGCATGGTACGACCGTCCACTCAAGAACGAACACGACTCTATCGCTACTTTGAAGATGGCGCAACCGGTTTAATGATGCCGTTGGTCTCAGATGCGGAGGAAGCCCAGCAGATTGTGAACGCTGTTAAATTTCCTCCTGTGGGCAACCGTGGCATGGACGGTGCCGGTCTGGATGGTGATTTCGGACTTGGGGTCTGGACTCCAGACAGCACCTACACCGATGATGCCAATCGAGAGACTTTTATCGCTATTCAAATCGAGACACCGGAGGCACTTGAGAACGTCGAAGAAATTGCGACCGTGCCGGGAGTGGACGCGCTTTTCGTTGGTCCGGGAGACCTTGGGCTACGCCTGAGTCAGAGTGAAGATGAAACACAGACTAGCCTCGATGAAGCCATCGCCCAAGTTGCCAATACAGCTAGAAGGCACAGCATCGCTTGGGGCATTCCTGCCGGAACACCTGAACTGATTAAACAGTACCGCGCAATGGGAGCGCAGTTGCTGGCTTACGGCGGAGATTTCTCATTGGCGGCTGTGTTGGAGCGGAGCAGCCAAGATTTTAACAACGCACTAGGCGAATAGCACTGAATTTAGATGAGATATACGAGGAGGCAATCATGGCTATACCGACAATTCATGTGGGCTGTACCCACTTCGCGCGTGGGCGGCTTCAGGCGTTAGTCAACTGCGAAGGGTTATATCCTGTCGCCTGTGTGGATATTAATCTCGACGAAGCGCAAGAAGAGGTAGGGTCATTAGAGGGCGATGTGCCCGAAGGGCTTGGTGACCGGATTTATACAACGATTACTGAAGCACGGGCGAAGCATCATGCAGAGGTATGCCTGATATACGCTTCGACACCGGTGCACGCAAGGCTGATTGTCGAAAGCCTGAATCTTGGGCTGCACACGTTATGTGTCAAACCGATTGCAACGACGCCGGATGAGTTTCGGGAAATTATCAAGGTTCGCAACGCGTATCCCGATCTAATGTTAGTGCAGGGACAAAATAAACGGTGGAATCCCGCGGCTTCCAAGATGCGTGCGTGGCTGTGTGAATCAGACGGTATTGGCGAAATGCTTGGCGGGGAATGTCGATTCTGGATTCGTCAAAATCTTTGGCGTGCAGATAACTCACGTTATCCGGACGCTTACGTTGAAGGGATCTTCTTTCACGCTGCCACAGCACATCAACTTGATCAGCTTGTTGCGGCGAAAAGTCTTCCAAAGTATGTGACGGCGTGTGTCCACCACCGGGAAGATCATGAGATCGCTCGGACCGGGGTTTGGGGAACAGCAGGCGGTCAGGCATTGTTGGAATACCCAAATGGGACACCGTTCTGCTATACGGGCACTAACGCCTCCCATACAAACCCATTCGGTTGGAGCGGTCATTGGACATTTCACGGAGAAAGTGGGGATATTCGACGGGATGCGGGGCATCTTCAGCTTTTCCGTAAGGGTGAATGTGTTGAAGATTGCCAACTTCAAGACCTTCATCCCGGACTCATCGAAGATGATCGTCTTCAGTTTGACGCCTTTGCGGATGCCATCTCCACCGGCAAAAATCGGGAGTGGATGCAGGAGAGTACATTGGGAACATGGATACTGATGGAGGCGTGTAATACGTCGGCGCGGACGGGTACTCGTGTTGATGTCGAACGCTTGCGTCCGGAGTTGATGGACGTTTAACGGAAAGTCTTGTCGTCCCCTGTTGGACCTTCAAGTTGCTCACACCAACGATACCGAAGCTAGGTAAACATTGGAACCGTGATTATCGCCCGCTGCATATTCGTGGGATGAATAGTACGCGATAAGTGCTTGGCTATCACTGATAGGGAGAATACCGCCGTAGCCGGTGTCTCCGCCGCTGGGAAGGACCGTATGCAGCCGGATATCACCATCTTCGTATAGGAAGACTCCAGTTCTGAGTTGGCTCTGGTCGTGGTCACTGAACTTATCGTTGAACCGATTCTCCGTGGCGCGCACCCCTTCATTGGCGAAACTTCTGCCGGTGACAATAACCTCCTCTCCAACTCTGGCGATGGCTGAACCGTAGCAGCGAGATTCATGGGAAAGATAACGGTTCCACTGGTCATAAGGCGGTTCTGAGGTGGAAAGCAACGCACAATGTCCCCGCGCTCGTGTGATAGCTAACAGGCGACCATCGTCAAAGAAACAGAGAGAGGTTTCGCTGGGCGCTGGTGTACCAAAGTGGATACCTGTTGTATCGTAATAGGCAGGTTCCTCCGACCCGTGGACGATCTCCGTGACCCACCCCCATCGTTCGCCGTCAGCCGAAGCAAGCAGATCGACTGAATTGTGGTTTCCGAGCGGTGCATGTCCAACTGTATCACATGCTACGTAATAGCGGCCATCGAACTCAGTTGGATGCCAAAAGTCGTGATCCCTCAGAAAACATATCTTCGGTGGTGCCCAAGTCGTTCCGTCCGTTGTCCACGTTACCACCTGTTGAGATGGAAAACCGAAGTCAGAGCCCCCCGTGCTTTCCTTCACCCCGTACAACAGTAGTTTGTCACCGACAGGGAGCAGATTCGGGTCTATTGTCTTTCTTCCAATGGCAATCTGGGAGGTCCAGTTCACTAAGTCGGTGGATGCACATACCCTGATTTGGGAGTCCTCGGTTCCGTGACCAGTCCCATCAACGAAACAGATGTAATATACCCCTTTCCATTGCACCATATTTCCAACATGCCACCCCTGACCGTTATTATAAACCGTTCTCACCCAATTCACGTCTATTTTCATGATTAGCTTCTTTCTTTAATTAGGGTGTGTTGACATTTGTAAAGCTATCTGCAATCGTGGGGGCGAGGTTCCCTTTCCCATTCACCAATGCGGGTTAGAAAACCCAAACCATACAGGTTGAATCTATTCTAGATTGCGAGGCGAGATTCATATCTCGACGATGAACCGTCGATTTTGGAAAATCGACCTACAGAAGACCGACATCGTCTCTGACATGTAAACAAAGGGTTGGGAGACCCAACCTCTACGAAGAATCATGCACCTGTGCACCCTCTTGATTGTCTGGTTACAACGAAATGTCAGTAGAGTCTAGTAACTCAAGTTACACATTGCCATTTATTGCCAACCTCTGGGTTGGATTCTATTTGACAAATGCAATATCGTCGCATACAATAAATAGGCACGTGATTATAATCGAAAAGGAGGTGTAACCCAAATGCGCATATTAAAACTGACACTAATTTGCTGCGTCGCAATTCTGCTCGCTATTGGATGTGCTTCAGAGAAGAAGATGGAAAAGGCAGCTGAGACGGCAGCACCGGCAACCACAGAAACTGAAACCGCTGCAAGTACCGATATGTCCGAAGCAGCACCAGCAGCTCACGAACAGATCACGTTAAATGTTGATGGGTTGGTCTGAGGCGGCTGTGTAGCCAAAGTGCGGGCCGCACTTACAAACGTTCCCGGCGTGATTAGCGCTGATGTTTCCCAAGCAGATGGTACAGCCATCGTTAAACTGGAAAAAGGCAAAACCACTGGTGTCCAATTGGCTGATGCTGTCACGAACGCGGGTTTTCCCGCAAAGACAGCGACAAATTAGTCGATTCCTACGATTAAAGCGAGAACGGAAGCTGTCAAATCAACGAACCGACACCTTCCGTTCTCCCATTTCTTCCTTCCCACCGCTACAACATCATTCAATGATTTTTAGATGAAATTACTCATCGAATCACTGCATTCCTCCCATCTGCTGCAGACCGACAAGCATGATGATGACTTCCTTAAAATCGCCGAGCGAGATAAATAGCTCTCCTGCAACACCGTTGTCCCGATTTTGGCTAGCAATGCCGATGCTGTAGGTTTCGGGAATATTCACCAAAAACATCTGAATCATGCCAATGTTTGGATCCGCTTGCGCGAGAATCTGTACCAAACTCTTGACCGCAGTGATAGGTGAAAGTGCAAAAAACGTGTTGTTTTTCAGGGTCAAAGCACCGGTCAGTTTAGCGTAGCCTGCCGCTTGATCAAAACCTGCATCCAAACCCGCCATTCGGTCTAGTGTGCTTTTTATAAGTTGGGCATCACCCGCCATCGTGTAGAGCATTTTTCCATCGTTGATGGCATAGTAGATGTTCCACTGTTCTGGGGCAAAAACTTCCATTCCGGGTGGAAGCTCGGCGAAAAGGGCGTTGATATTTGGCAGAATGTAACTTTTGATCTCCACACCGTTGTATATCTCAGGGGGACCTGCAGACACATCACTGTACATCCCAGCGAATTCCTGAGTGGTTCCCAACGCCTGCATCAGTTCCATGGACAGCCTCAAATATTCGGTGAAGTCGTTCTCTATGTAGGCTTTAGCCTGCTCTTCGTCCGTCATATCGTAAATGTATAAAATGTCGGGCATCAGGCTGCTACCGAAATTGCCAGAAAAGGCGATCTCATCTCCTAAGCCTGCGTAGAAATCTTTCGCGGCTTCAGTAAGTGCCTCGGTTGCTTTTTGAATCTTTGCTGTATCCGCGTTTGAACTCGAAGGGATAAATAGCTGCATCATTGTCTGTGTAAGCTCAATGAACATCTCCTTCTGAAATTGCATTTCACCGTTGAGAAACGCATCTTGGGGTAGGTATTCAAGGTGTGTCAGTTCCCTCGGCATTTGATTAATATATGTTTGGATTTCGCTATCTGGCTTAAATTCAAGGAATGGAGACACCTGTAGGTCGGTCCCGTTGAGCTGCACGGTAAGACTCAAGGTTTTTGACTGATCCAGCATCCATAGACCGCCATCAATGAGATTTTGAGCCTGTCCTAATCCAACCCTGAGTTCCGGATCCGTTTCTGCACTCGCCTCCATTTCTTCCTTTAATCCCTCCGCTTTTTCAGTCAGCGTAGGATGGAGGGCCTCCGCAATCGCATCCATTGCAAAATACGCAATCAAATCATTTGCGCCAGATGTGGTATCGAGCTTAAGCGATTGGAAATCGGTATTGTCAGCAATTGATGACATCGTCCTCTTCTGGGTATCAATTACTTTTTCACAGATCGCCGCTGAACCTGAATAGACCATCACATCGTCCATAAGGACAAATGCCCCCTCTTCACCCGTGGTATAATACGTCACACCGTTATGGGTGGAAGAACTACTGCCTTCTGCTTCCATTTCGATTAGCTGTTTAACGCTATCTGCATCTTTAACGTGAACAGCAGCGGAAAATATCACTGGATTCACATCGGCGAGAAACACCGCGAAGTTTCTCCGCATATCCAGCCCCAATTCTTCCAATTCCTCTAGCGTTTCAAAACCTGCGCCAAAGGTCTCCGCTAATATCTGAGCGGGTAGTTCTTGCGGTGGATCTTCAGGAATCAGTTCTGCCAGAAGCGTATTAATTTCGTCATTGAGTCCTAGTAAACTCGGTATGTAAATCACCCCAACGGTATCGTGGGGGATGACATTCAAAACGCTGTCAGGATCAACATCCGACGCCGCCATTGCCTCTTTCCCGCTGTAGCTTAACACTATGATGATAGTCAGCAAGATTAGAGTTACGGCAGTTAGACGACCGGGCGTTCTCATAATTTATTTCTCCTTTGTAAAGGTGAGTTGGTAGGTATATAGAACTGATTTTAGCATCATGCTAGTTTACGATAGGCTTGATAATTTTATAACCAATGGTGCTAGTTTGCAACTGCTGATAACGTTAAACGTGAAAATATGGTAGATTTTAGAATTAATGGAACACTCCAAATTGGTAGGCGCTGTTTCCAACTGCGCCGTTTCAACCCACCACGGCATCTATGCGGTGCGGTTGAAAACCGCACCTATCGGGAGGCGAAAGTGTCCCTTTATTTTTAGAATTCACTATAATTAGACATTGCGAACGAGCGAGGTCAGGAGCTTATTGGCAGAGTTACGGCACACGGTGCCCCGATGGATCCCCGATAAATCCCCGACTGATCGGGACAGACAGGCTGGAAAGCCATGTGCGTACTACTTTTAATGTCTATTTATCTTTAGAATACACCATAATTATGGTAGCCTTTAGAATTACTTAGACACTCCCAATGCACAGCCAACCCCCTAAATCCCCCTTGTCAGGGGGACTTGGGAAACTTTCGAAAGTCAGAGTTATTGGTAAATGCCTACTTATTTCTCTAATTCACCATAGTTCAGGAATTCATCATTTCATTGATTCATGAATGAACTTCTGAAAATATGGCAAGGTCAGTTATTCCTCTTTGTCGCTTTAATCTTTTCTGCTAGCCTCTCAATCGCGGTGTTAGAAGTCAGAATACCGATTTCAACCTCATAATGCCTGCGTCCACCCGGTTCCAGAAATTCCAGCGTACCTCGTTCTCTCTCGTTCGATCTGCCGTCAACCCAGCAGTTTGCCGGTTCCAGTCCGATAACATAGAGACCTTCGCCATTCATTTTCCACTGAACGAATTTGGGAAGCTGTGTCTTGTGGTATCTTACGTACAGTCCAAGCCCTTGTCCATTGTTGAAGGATCGATTGACCAGAGCAACGTAGATATGGTTATCTTCATCCGCTTCCATCTCATGGTAATACACCTCTTCACGAAAATCAACAGTAGGTGCTTCGCACCACGCATGGTCGTTCAATTTTCCCGCCGAGTGTTCATCCATTGGGGTTATTTGCGACGACGGGGCGATCAATTCGGACCCTTCGGCAACGATTGGGAATCCGGGGTTGATATGGAATAGGTACATGTGCGGTGTGTCCTGATAGCCAAGATTCTCAACAATATCTTCAATATGGAGTTTTGTTGCACCAAGCTCTGTCCAAATACGACGGGTTCGACAGAGGTTTTCACCGTAGACCGTTGTTTCTGTCACCTTACCTTGAGCCCACATGATATACCGATCCCCTTCCCAACGGCTATCGATCCACACATTTTGGGCAGGGATATAAGAGACACGACCGTGTAAGCCAAGCGATTCTTCCTCGTCGATATCCGGCTCGCCAAGGTAGGTCATGCCGCAGGTGGTTAATAACCCACCAAAGAATCCACGCAGCCAGCCATTCCCTTCCGGTTCATAATAGGTCGGCGCGACATCGCCGGTGCTGGAACGCCAACACAACGGAATGCCGTTGTATTCCGCATACGAGATGTCCAATCCACGATCCGGCAGAACAGAGAAATTTAACCCCGAACCCGTCCGAAAATCAACGCCAGTCACCCCTTTTTCCGATCCACTCGCTAATTCATATTGCTTCACGCCGGCAATTTGGGAGATGTCCCCGACATGCCGAAGCAGTTGTAGGCGATGGTACTCCTCGCCATATAAGTTGATCACATTTATCCCTCCTTTTATTCTCGCATTTTCTAATTTTTATCACCTTGGTTTTGCCTATGCGGCATCCTGCTTGATAGCTGACATTTTGCCGCCGCCGCTTCAGGAAACGCTTGAACCTCTGACCGTTCACGCTATGCGTTTAATCCATTCTATACACATGCCGCCCCTCTGGAGCTAAATGAACTAATGAACCCCTAACCCTTTACGTTTCATGTTCACTATAGTTGGGTTTCGCTATATCTATCTATAAAACGACGGTGTTGACGGGTAACGGGTCCATTGTGTTTGATAGGGAGTCGATTTTAACCGCTCAACCCAACCTACGATATTCTATACACACTAGCCCGTAGCTCTATGTTCATATCTCCACACGAAAATGTCGATTTTGGAAAATCGACCTACTTAACTCCACCTATGTAGTGGCTTCTTCTCAATAGCAACCTCACTCATGTCGCAAAGCCTCAGTTGGCATCAAACGCGCTGCCTTATAGGCAGGAAGAATCCCAAAAACCACACCAATCAACACAGAAGAACCGAAAGCAACCGCTGCCGCCCATAGCGATACCACTGCGGGCCATTCCGTCTCCTTGATGAGAAAGGTTGTGACTCCCCATGCGACCGAAAAAGTGATGAACCCACTGATGAAAATCCCAATCAGTCCTCCAGAGACACTTAGCACCACTGATTCGATTAGAAATTGCTGGAGAATATCGCGGTGTCTTGCGCCAACAGCTTTGCGCAGCCCAATTTCCCGCGTGCGTTCCGTAACGGAAACGAGCATGATATTCATGATACCGATGCCGCCTACCAATAAGGAGATGCTCGCCACACCACCAAGCAAAATCTTGAGGACCTGACTGACTTGCCCGACCTGTTCCAGTACCGCCTTTGCTGTGTAAAATTGGAAGTGTTCTTCAGAGCCGTGCCGGCGACGCAGGGTAATCATCACTTCTGCCAGTGCCTGATCTACTTTTTCAAAACTCTCCGCTTTCATCCATAGTTCAAACCCCCGCTTCTGATCACCGATGAAACGGGTCCACATCGTCGTGAACGGCACAATTAACTTTCTATCCCAACCGCCCGTCGCCATCCTGTCGCCCTTCTCCTCCATCACCCCAATGACGGTAAACCGCTGCCTACCAATCTTTAACTCTTGACCGATTGGATCTGTTCTACCAAATAGATCTCTCTGAACTTCCGTCCCAATCACAGTTACCGACTCATTCCGATCCAAATCCTCCTGTTGGATAAAACGCCCGGATTCGACATACCAATTGTGCACTTCTTGATAAAGCGGCGTAACCCCTTCAAAACGGAAATGCTTCGTCTCCCCTTTGTACGATATGGGCCGCGCCATAGTATCAATCTCCCCGGTGATGCTTTTTACCGACGGGCAAGCCATCGTAATTGCCTCAATATCTTCGTATTCGAGATACACTGGAGCTTTATTTTGGATCCATTCGCCATCCTCCTCTCTCTGGATCCAGCGTGGACGGAAACAGATAATTAAATCAGATCCACCCATCCGTTCAAACTCCGCCAAAACCAAAAACTTTGCCCCATCGCCAATCGAAACCATGCCAACCACGGCAGAGATACCAATGATGATACCGAGCATCGTCAACAGCGACCTGAGTTTATTCCGTCTCAAAGCAGCCAATCCTATGAGCAAACTTTGTATGATTTGCATTCAATTCCCCCGTTTTTTTTGGGTTCACCCCTCTTTATAGATTAAGACGGAATTCAGTTGCTAAGGATTAACAACCACGATGCGTGAAACACGATGCATAGATTGGTTTATTAGTTCATTAACTCATTAGCAAATCAACTCAGACCAAGTGTTACTACTGCTATTGGCATTCAATAGTAACACTTAAAAATTATAGCACGATTTAGAGAGGACTGAAATAAGATTCTTAATTGACACTACATCGAATTTTTGGTAAAATGCTCGAAGGCAGTGAATACAGCAGTTATTCAAGAACGCCCAACTGCCAGGAGGGCAGCATGAAAGTCACCGGAGCGCACCACACCAGTTACACCGTTTCTAATCTTGAACGCTCACTGGAGTTCTATGTCGGATTGCTCGGCTGCGAGGTGATTTGGCAGCGCGAAAACCGCGACCAATACTTCCGCGATATTGTAGGCTATCCTGATAGTGTTGCACAGATGGCAATGTTGAGTATTCCCGGTTCCACCCACGCCATCGAGTTAATTGAATACGTTGTCCCGCGCGGTGTCTCCGCCGATGTTCGGACTAAAAACGTGGGCAGTTCACACATCGCATTTCTGGTTGACGACCTGCGAGAAGCGTATGAGGAATTGTGTGCTGCGGGAGTAAAGTTCCGTTCACCACCTGTCGCGATCACGGCAGGTGCGAATAAGGGTGCTTGGGCGATTTATATGACAGATCCAGATGGCATCACGATGGAGTTCTTCCAACCACCAAAGACAGAAACGAAGTCATAATATAAGTCAGCAGCAAATAAGGGGGTAGTATGGACAAGCAAGCAGTACAAAACTCGCTGGATAGCTTAATCACGGAATACGTGGCTAATAATCCGCGCTCAGGGGAGATGTTTGAACGGGCACAGGACTCGCTGCCGGGCGGAAATACCCGTACCGGTGCGTATATGTCCCCCTTTCCAATTTACATCGATCGTGGCGAAGGTGTCTATTTCTATGATCTGGATGGTCATCGCCTATTGGATTTTGTCAACAACAACACCGCATTGATTCTGGGGCACGCTCACCCTGCGATAGTGGAAGCACTTCAGGAACGTGTGGCTAAAGGGACCGCTTTCTCTCGACCAACAGCCCTGGAGGTCGAAATGGCGGAGCTGCTGCGGGAACGGGTGCCCTCCTTGGAACGAATCCGCTTCTGTAGCTCAGGGACAGAGGCGGTGCTGAACGCATTGAGAGTCGCTAGGGCTTTCACTGGCAAACGTAAAATTGCTAGATTTGAAGGGGCATATCACGGTGTGGGTGAATACGCGCTCGTTAGCTACGTTCCGCCGTTGGGCCCAGAGTTGGGACCTGACGATCGCCCTCAATCAGTTCCTTCGACAGCAGGTCTCTCGCCGGCAGTCCTCGACGAGGTGTTGGTACTTCCGTTTAACGACGCAGATGCCTGTGCAGAAATCATCAACGAAAATGCTGATGATTTGGCAGCTGTAATCGTAGATCCCTTAGCAACGGGCGCAGGAACCCTTATCCCGGTAGACGGTTTCTTGACGCGGCTCAGAGAACTTACAACGCAGGCAGGGGCACTGCTAGTTTTTGATGAGATTATTAGTTTCAGGGCTTCTCCTAGCGGTGCACAGGAACTTTACGGTGTCAGACCTGACCTGACGTGTATGGCAAAAGTTATTGCAGGTGGAACGGCGGGAGCTGCCTTCGGTGGACGGACTGATGTGATGGAATTGTACAGCCCTCTATCGGGAGCGAAGATTCCTCAATCAGGGACCTACAACGCAAATCCCATCGCCACGGTTGCCGGACTTGTCACCCTCCAAACGATGACACCGGAGGCATACGACAAAATCGGTGCGTTGACACAACGATTAGGAGCGGGATTAGAATCTGTGTTTGATGAGGTAGGTGTCGAAGCCCAAGTCACCGTAGTTGGCTCACTTTTCCGTGTCCACTTTCTGCCTCGTCCTCCACGGAATTATCGAGAAGCTGCGCAGGATGACAAGTTATTGCAGGATTACCTCTTCTTCTGGCTCCTGAATCACGGGATTCATTGGACGAGCGGTGGGAATGTATCACTCCCGATGACGGAGGAACATATAGACAGATTGGTTTCGGAGGTTCGGGCTGCGTTTCAACAGTTCTAAC
This sequence comes from Candidatus Poribacteria bacterium, assembly GCA_965208425.1. Lineage (GTDB taxonomy): Bacteria > Poribacteria > WGA-4E > WGA-4E > PCPOR2b > PCPOR2b. The sequence continues at coordinate 4,657,978 of OZ242335.1, forward strand.
GATAATAACCAATGGTGCTAGTTTGCAACTGTTGATATGCTCTCCGGTCAAAGACTGAGAGTGAAACGTGAAAACCACTTGTTCATTAGTTCCTTGATTGAGGAGTGCTCATAATTATTGTCTGAATTAGGATTTTCAGGATTAAAGGATTAACAGGATTCTGCGACCCAAATTGATTTGAGGAGAGTGCATAACAATTGCCCTGATGCTGCATCGGGATTCAAAGCAATCTGAATCACAGATTAAACGGCTGAAGCAGATTGCGCGGATTATTGTCTGAATCGCGGATTAACACGGATTTAGGGATTACGCGGATAAAAGATAGCCACGACACATAGCATTAGCCCGTACGATGAGTCCCCGATGAATCGGGGCAGCTGCGCTACTACAGACTGAAGTGCGTAACGCCTATTAGGTTTAGAGTATAGAAACTCGACCTACGGACTTGTCCCTTCTTGAGGAAATCTCAGGCTAGGGAAGTGTTTGAAGTCGCTTTTGCAATTCTAATAATGGATAAACTAAACTGGATATGTGCAGTGGCTGATCTATGGGTAGGTCTGCACTAAAGTGTGGAGTAGTAAAATCGGCACTCAGGCTTGCAAAATCGTTCATACAGCAACAAGGCATTCATCAGAGAAATCCTCAATGAATACGGGGTTTCGAGGCGTATTACCGATGTATGCCATTTTTGGGTGTGGCTCGGATTTGGCGCATAATTTCAGACATTTGATGCCTACCACACTTAACTGTGGTGCTAACGAACCAACTGCGTAAGTCCTAATAAAGAAAGAGCAAAGCAGGCAGAGAAACCGAGTTTTGAAGTCCGTTCCCCCGATAAACGAGAGCAGTGAAGCCCCCGGTGGCAGTTAATTCAATGAGGTCTCCAGTCGGGGAATCGCTCGTTCGCCCCTGGGGTATTCGTAATGTTGCGGCGATTGGTTCCGTCGCTGTTAATTGCGTAGATTTCCCAATTCCAGTCGGGTTCGACGTGTCCGGCAAATGCGATTTGGCGTCCATCGGGTGACCATGTGGGTGCTTCTTGGCGGTCAACACCATGGTTCGGATTGACGGTCAATTGCCGTTTTCCTGTGCCGTCGGCGTTTGCGACAAAGATGTCCCGTGCGTTATCGAACGCGACCCACGCGCCCGATGGGCTGAAAGCAGGGCGTTTGTCATCGTCGCGATGGGTCGCAATGATCGATTGAACACCGCCCCCGAATTGCGAGGTTATTAAAATATCTTCCTGATTCCCCCCAATATAATCAACGAACGCGATTTGTCCGTTAGGTGCCGCGGTCGGTGTGTAGCCCTCAATCCCTTCCATCCGTATACCGTTAATGAAAATTCTATCAGAGTTTGCCGTATAAACAAAGTTGTCGTTGCCAAGCCAATCGAATGCTTCTATGTTGTACTTCTCCTTGACTCGCGGTCGTTGATCACTTCCGTCTGCGTTCATCACAAAGATTTGCATGTGATTTGGCGCACGATCGGATAGAAAGGCGATCTGGTTCCCGTCGGGGGACCACCTCGGTTGTGTATCAGCACCAACATGGTTGGTTAAATTTGTGCGGTTTGTTCCATCTAGGTTGATGCGGTAAATCTCTCCACCGCATTCAAAGGCAATCGCGCCTTGAACGATTGGTGGCGGAGGTGGTAGAATTAAAGGATCGTCTTCTGGCTCGTCGGGTTCAACATCATCGGACGGGGTGGGGCGCCGTCGGTGCCTATAGCGTCGTCTTTTGCATTTGCGGGTATCTTCCTGCCTGTTACCGCAACGGCGCGGATGACGGGTTCTGAGGTGTCTTTACCACTCGAATCGACATGTCGGTGTCGCTTGTGTTCGGTTTCGAGGATGGTAATTCTGTCTTCGAGTGCTTCTTCGTCGTAGCCACCACATGCGAGGATAAGGGGCACTAGCATCAGTATCAGCATCCGTTTCATTGTAGTTGTTTCCTTGGGTTTGAGGTTGGATCAATAGATTTGTTAATGTCCTATACACTTCTCACCCCGCTGGTGCTTTGTAGTTCCCGCAAATTGAAAATCTCTATTTATCGGGAATCGTACGCGCCACACATAACTAGTACTCAGTCAGAAAGATTATGATTGTATATTATGTAGGACTTACACATTTCCTCTTAAAGTCCCCCTGATAAGGGGGATTTAGGGGGTTAAATGCAACCCAATAACGACTTTTCAGCAAAATATGCCAATTTTCTGTTCGATCTGCGTAAGTCCTATCATGATAAAATCGTTTGAATTTCTGCCGTGCGTGATTGAGAGTACACTGCTAGTTGACACTGACTTGTTTTCAAAACTTGACTGACAGAGTACTAGGGGCTGTTGATATTTCATAGCAATTAGATGAGGAGTGTACATAATTGTTGTCTGAATCACGGATTCGGCGGATTGAGCGGATTACACGGATTCTTGCCCCGAAAATATCCTATATGTTTTGCTACGCGCCGGGCTTATTGAGCCTAAATTGTCACGTGACACGCCGGGTATTTTATCGAGATATGAATCTCGACCTACAGGAACTCTCTTGTGGTGTTGTTAGTTGCCCCTTTCTAACTTCGCCCGTAACTCCGCAACTGTTCCTGTTCCCTTCATCGAATTGCAAGCCCCGCACAACAGCCACAAATTCTCAAAATGGTCGGTCCCTCCCTTGCTGCGAGGGATTTTGTGATCTATCGTCAAGTTCCGAAATGGGAAGAAAATTCCACAATCGCCGCACAACCCCTCCTGTAATCCGAAGAGCGTGTGCTTATGCGTCCGCGCCGGTGGTGTGTCCCCCATATCCGTCCGTTTTGGGTAGTCATCGCGGTGGACAATCTCTGGGAATAAGCCTTGATCCGCTCTACTACTAACTCTGCTGCCTTCGGTGAAATGTTAATCCCTACCCATGACCGCTGCAATCGATCCGCTGCCACCAATGTCGTGGCACACCCACAGAAGGGGTCAAACACAATATCACCGGGGTTGCTGCTAGCTTTGATGATACGCTCTAGCAAGGCGAGAGGTTTCTGCGTGGGATAGCCGGTGCGTTCTTTAGAGCGAGAACCGATGGACGGAATGTCGTCCCAAAGGCTTGGTACTTCCTCACCTTTGAGTTCATCTAAGTAACGTTTCCGCTGAATTCGCCCATTAGGAGACTTTGGAAAGTGGAGGCACCCTTCTCTATCCCACTGTTCCATTTTTTCGCGGGAAATTGCCCATCCTTTCTCTGGTGGATGATAACCTTTGTATTCATACGTTAGATTCGGTCGAGGGTTAGGGCTTGCAAGGTTATCTATTCGATAACGACGACCATTCTCGTCACTATGGCGAAACATCTTTCTAATATATTCGGGGTTGCTTTCTCGATATTGTAGGTCAAAGGTGTATGTGCTTGATTTTGAATACCAAAAGATTACATCGCAAGAGGTCCCAAAACGGTTGGTCTTACCTGCTCTGCCGGCTTTCCTTTTCCAATTAAGTTCATTCCTGAAATTGTTTTTTCCAAAGATACTATCCATGACGAACTTCAGATAATGGCTCGCTGTTGGATCACAGTGGAGATAGATGCTGCCGGTATCTTTCAGGATACGGGCCATCTCCAGTAGGCGGGTGGACATCATGATGAGGTAGCTCTGCATCCCTTTTCCATGTGCCTCCCGCGCGGCTTGTATGACAGTGTGCAGGGGCGGGGCTTTCTCGGCAAGTTCGCCATGTTCGGCGAGGTCAACGTCGGAGAGTGTCCAGGTGTCTTTGAAGGCTGCCCCGGCGGCTCGGCTGCCGATGGGGGCGGCGTAGTTGCGGTTGGAATTGAACGGCGGATCGAGGTAGATGAGATCGACGCTATCACTATTCATCCCTCGCATAATGTGCAAGTTATCGCCAATGAAAACAGTTTTGTCTTTCCAGTTCATGGCTTCCCTGAATAGGTGATCCGCAACAGGTGAAGGATGGGGATTATGTTAAAAGAAAGTGCAATTTGCAAAAAGAAACCGAGTTTTCAAGAAAAAACTCGGTTTCTGTTGCACGGTTTATTCACATGAATCAGGAGTGAAATGTGAGCCTTTGTTAATTTTTATAGTAGATTTTAGAATTACTTAGACACTCTCAATGCACAGCTAACCCCCTAAATCCCCCTTGTCAGGGGGACTTGGGAAACTTCAGGTAGGTTGGAGTTATTAGTAAATGTCTACTTATTTTTCTGATTCACCATAATTGACAGAGGTTCAGATTTTACGCCACATATTTTCGGACAGCAAGGGAAGTATTGTGTCCACCAAAACCGAAGGCGTTGGACAGTGCGACCTGGATATCTGCAGACCGGCCTTGATTTGGCACACAGTCCAAATCACATTCCGGATCGGGGTTTTCATAGTTGATGGTTGGTGGGATGTAGTCGTTTTCCATTGCGCACAAGGTGGCAATTAACTCGACTGCTCCGGCAGCACCAAGCAGGTGCCCTATCATAGATTTCGTCGCACTCATGGCGACACGATTGGCGTGGTCCCCGAAAAGCGACTTAACAGCCAGTGTTTCTGCAATATCGCCCGATGGCGTAGAGGTGCCATGGGCATTGATATAATCAACGTCCTCCGGTGCGATTTGGGCATCCCTCAGTGCCAACTCCATCGACTTGGCAGCACCTTCTCCGTTTTCACTCGGATGCACCATATCATACGCATCGGCGCTCATCCCGTAGCCAACAATCTCGCCATAGATAGGTGCATTGCGTTTCAAAGCGTGTGAGAGGGATTCCAAGACTATCACTCCTGCTCCTTCGCCCATCACAAATCCGTCGCGCTCCTTATCAAATGGACGGCTTGCCTGCTGCGGTTCGTCGTTGCGCGTAGACATTGCACGCATGGCGCAGAACCCAGCAAAACTCAATGGGGTGATTGCGTCTTCCGAACCACCGGTAAACATCACATCGGCATCGCCGCGTTGGATGATTTTGAAGGATTCCCCAATCGCGTTGTTCGCGGTTGCACAGGCGGTAACAGAAGCAAAATTGGGTCCCTTGAGTTTCAAATGAATCGAGATCTGCCCGGCAGCCATGTTAATAATCTCGTGAGGCACAAAAAACGGGCTGACCCTTCTGGGTCCTTTCTCCATCAAGATTCGGTGATTTTCTTCTAGAATGCTGATACCACCGATTCCGGACCCGACACCGACGCCAGCGCGGTAAGGATCCATTGAAGAGAGATCGAGATCCGCATCCTGTTGGGCTTGGATTGCAGACACCAGCGCATATTGGATAAACAGTGGCAAACGCGCCACAGCTTTCCGCGGAAGATAGTTCTCCGGCGCAAATCCCTTGATTTCGCCCCCAATCTGCGTACGAAAATCTTCCGGATCAAAATGTGTCACTCGATCAATACCGCTTTTTCCTACCGCAATTGATTCCCAAAACTCATCTTTAGTGTTGCCTACAGAACAGACAACTCCCATTCCAGTGATAACGACTCGATTCCCCACGAATATACCTCTTTCGCTTTAGAAATATAGGAATAGATTAATGGTAAGGGAATGTGTGCTACTGCATAATCCAAGGTTGATAGCACACACTCCCCACGTAATAAGCAGAAACTGTTAGCCGAATCGGTAACTATAGCGCTCTAATTGAGTAAACGCAACTATTTAGATATTCTGATCTAGATAATCAAGTGCTTGTTGCACAGTACGAATTTTTTCAGCCTCACTGTCCGGAATTTCAATATCAAATTCCTCTTCAAGTGCCATAATTAATTCCACTGTATCCAACGAATCGGCACCTAAATCATCCATAAACGAGGCATCAGGTTTAACCTGTTCTTCGTCAATCTGTAACTGATCCGCAATCATCTTGATAATCTGATTTTGATCTATTGCCATTGATTTGTTAACCTCCATAGTTATTAAAAATTGTACATGGATTCACTTACATAAACATACCGCCATCGACTTGGATAGCTTGCCCTGTGATGTATCGGGCGGCATCTGACGCCAAAAACAGAGCAGTTTCTGCGACATCCGCTGGTGTACCGAAACTGCCCGCTGGAATCATCTCTAACATTTTCTGTTGATCTGCTTCCGATATTTTCTCTGTCATCTCGGTTGTGATAAAACCGGGGGTAATTGCATTCACCGTGATACCACGACTACCGGCTTCTTTGGCAACGGATTTTGTTAAGCCCATGATTCCGGCTTTGGAAGCGGCGTAGTTCGCTTGTCCGGCATTTCCTGCAACTCCCACAACTGATGAGATATTAATGATTCGTCCACTTCTTTGGCGCATCATCGAGCGGATAACCGTCCGCATACAATACGCCGTTCCGGTGAGATTGGTTTGTAAAACCGCATCCCAGTCCTCATCCTTCATCCGCATAAACAATGTATCACGGGTAATTCCAGCATTATTTACAAGGATATCGACACGCTCAAATTCTTCTAGCGTTAGATCTACAAGTGCCTCTACATCGGTTTTGTTGGAAATATCAGCTTGTGTTGATTTTGCGTTTCCAGCTTCGTTTGAAAGGGATTCAGCAATGGTAGCCACCGATTCAGCGGAACGTGAACAGAGCATCACAGATGCACCTTCCTGACAGAATTTTCGAGCAATCGCTTCCCCGATTCCACGCGATGCACCTGTTACAATTGCTACCTTGTCCTTAAGTATCATTTAATCAACCTTTATTGGCTATATCCATCACTTTATTGAGGCTCTTAGTACCCTCAACATTCAGGCAAATAGCGTCTGGAAGGGTACGGCGTACCATCCCAGAAAGCACCGTCCCGGGTCCTACCTCTACAAAGTGTGAGATACCGGCATCGCCAATAGTCCGCGTTGACTTTTCCCACTGAACGGCCGAGGTCACCTGCGCTATCAACAACCGGGTAACTTCGTCCGCGGTTTGAACGAAGTTACCTGTTACGTTAGCAGCCACCTGAATATTTGGATTATTGAACTGGAACTCCTTGATTACCGTTTGCAGCTGCTCTTTTGCCGGTGCCATCAAGGCAGAATGAAACGCACCACTCACTTCAAGTTTGAGGCACCGTCTAGCACCTGCCTCCTTTGCGCTATCCATAACCCACTCAACAGCGGCAGTATCGCCAGAAACAATTAGTTGCCCAGGACAGTTGTAATTTGCGATTTGGACCACACCGTTACTTGCAGCCTGATCCTCAGCAGACGACGCAATTTCGCAGAGCTCCTGTAACGTTGTTTCCTCCAATCCTAAAATTGCAGCCATTGTGCAGTCTTGTCGCTGGGAAGCCTCTGCCATGACTTGCGCCCGATATTCGACCAACTTCAGTGCATCCGCAAAGGCAAGCACGTCCGCCGCAACGAGGGCGGAATACTCTCCGAGGCTATGACCGGCAACAGCTTTTGGTACAATCCCGTGCTCGTTCAAGACTCGCAACGTCGCGACACTACATGTCAGAATCGCTAGTTGTGTATTTTGGGTCTGTTTTAACGCATCTGCCGGTCCTTCAAAGCAGAGTTGGCTTAACTTCCGATTCAGGATCGCGTCCGCCTCGTCAAAGACCGCACGAGCTGTTTCGTGTTCTTGGGAAAGCTCCAAACCCATTCCCACTTTTTGGGAACCTTGACCGGGAAAGAGGAAAGCACATGCGTCTTTTAGCGATGATTCGATCATATCAGCCATAAAATCTAAATCTCTAGTTCGTTTAGAGCTTGATCAGGGTGCTTCCCCATGTTAGTCCGGCACCAAATGTAACTAGTAATACTAAGTCGCCCGGTTTAACTCGTCCGGACTGGAGGGCTTCGTCAAGTGCCACGATCGTAGTGGCGGCAGAGGTGTTTCCGTACTTATCAACATTGATATACACTTTTTCTGGATCAATCCCAATCCGCTCTCCCACAGCTTCGATGATGCGGATATTCGCCTGATGTGGTATCAGTAGATCAATGTCATCAACCGTTAGTCCTGCCATATCTAATGCGCGTTGCGCAGCTTCTGGCATAATGCGGGTCCCGAGTTTGAACACCTCTCGTCCACGCATTTTGATCGAATGTTGCCTGTTGTCGATGGTTTCATAGCTTGCCGGGAGGCGTGTGCCACCGGCGGGCATCCCAAGCAGATCTGTGTCGGCGTAATCACCATCGGATCCAATATAAGATGCGAGAATCCCTTTGTCCTCATCTGTTTCTTGCACGATTGCAGCACCTGCCGCATCTCCGAACAAAACGCAGGTATTCCGATCTTCCCAATCAAGAATCTTATTGAAGACTTCTCCACCCACTACCAGAATTGTTTTATACCGTCCGGATTGAATCATGCCGTCGGCAAGATCGAGCGCATAGATGAACCCTGCACATGCCGCGGAAAGATCAAAAGCACAAGCATTTTTAGCCCCAATGCCTTGCTGCACATAACACGCTGTTGAAGGAAAAAAGGTATCGGGAGTCGCCGTACCAACAATGACCATCTCAATATCAAGTGGATCAATCTCAGCGGCTTTAATGGCTTGGCGTGCAGCACGAGTACATAAATCTGAGGTTGCCATATCGGGATCGGCGATACGCCGCTCGACAATACCAGTGCGCTGGCGAATCCATTCATCGCTAGTATCAACTAGTTTTTCTATGTCAAAATTTGTTAAAATCTCCTCCGGCAGGTATGACCCTGTTCCGGTAATTGCTGCATGTCGAGCCATTATGATAGCGTCCTTTTTGGTTTCAACCGTTATTCAATCGCACAATTGAAGCGGATTACAGTATTTAAACTTCTGCAACCGTTTTCACCACAACCCGCCCGTTATAGTATCCACAGCTCGGACAAACACGATGAGATAGGGTTGTTTCGGAACAGTGGGAACATGTTGAAACAAATTTCTCCCCAAGTGCATGGTGGCTTCTTCGCATTCGTTTTTTTGATTTTGAAGTTCGACGTTTTGGATGTGCCATAGGTCATCTCCTTATTACATAAGTTGTATATTTTAGCATTAGAAAAATCAGTTTTCAAGCGCGCGGTCAGACTGATTGAGCAGATCAGCCAAAGCAGCAAATGGAGAGGAACTCTCTTCAGAGATTTGACAACTACAGTCAACAACATTGAGATTTTCTCCACATTGCGGGCAGAGTCCCTTGCATTCCTCCGAGCAGAGGGGCCAATTGGGAATTTCGAGTATGAGGCTTTGCCGAACCTCCTCCGATAAATCAATTGTATCCCCCAAATAATACCGCTCGCCGGTATCCGCCTGCCATGGCTCAGAATGCGTAGCCACATTGGTTGGATAAAATTGGACTTCGATATCCCCCGAAACAGTTGTTGCAAATGGCTCAACACAACAGCGACACTCAACCTCAACCGATCCTGAGAAGTTCCCTTTCACGTAAACATCTTCCACGCGGCGTGAGAGTTCGAGATGTGCGTGAATACCTTCAATAAACTGTGCCTCCTCTAATGCCAAGTCAATTTCCGCTGAAGGAACCCAAACCTCGTGTCGCGTGATTTGGTCGTCAGAGATTTCTCTAACAATGAATTCGAGCGTTTTCACGAAGCAGTGCCTCCGAGTTCAAATCGATCGTGAATTGTACGGACAGCGCGCTCCGTTTCACTCTCATCAATCACACAAGAAATTGTAATTTCTGAAGAACTGATCATCTGAATGTTGATATCTGCGTCAGCAAGGGCTTGGAACATTCGCGCAGCGATACCAACGTGGCTCTTCATCCCAATTCCCACCAACGACACCTGTGCAATGTCTTTGTCAGGGTTAACGCTGGTGAACCCAATTTCGCTTTTGAGTCCTTCGATAATTTTGATTGTTGCTTGCAGGTCCCTTTCAGCAACCGTAAACGATATATCGGCTGTACCCTTTGGATTTGTCGTCTGGATAACCATATCAATGCTGATGTGGGCATCAGCAACAGCCTGGAAAATACGCGCTGCGATCCCCGGTATGTCTGGCACACCGAGCAGCGATACCTTTGCCTGATCTTTATCAGAGGTCACTGCACTGACGACAACTTCTTCTATCATCTCGTCTTCCTTTACCACCATTGTGCCTTCAGCTTCACTGAAGCTAGAGCGGACGCAAAGATGCACATTAAATTTCTTCGCGAGTTCTACACATCGGGAGTGCAAGACCCGTGCACCGAGCCTCGCCATTTCAAGCATCTCATCATGGGTAACCTGATTGTGCTTTCGGGCATTTGGCACAACCCGCGGGTCTGCTGTGTAAACACCCTCTACATCCGTATAAATGTCACAACGGTCAGCCTTTAACGTTGCAGCAATGGCAACAGCGGTTGTGTCGGAGGCTCCTCGTCCGAGGGTCGTAATCTCGTTATCAATAGTTACCCCCTGAAACCCTGCTAGTATGACAATTCGTCCACGCTCAAGTTCTGATAGTATTCGCTCTTTGTTAATACTTTTAATTCGTGCATCGCTATAAAAGCCACTAGTAATGATGCCAACCTGCGTTCCTGTGAGGGAGATTGCTTGGTGTCCAAGTTCTGAAACCGCCATCGCTAGTAGGGCAATCGAAACCTGTTCGCCGGTGGACAGCAGCATATCCAGTTCCCGTTCAGGGGGATCTACTGAAATCTCGTGTGCAAGTCGGATCAGGTTATCGGTCGTATCTCCCATCGCAGATACGGCAACAACAACAGCGTGTCCAGCCTCATGTGTTCGTGCGATTCGCTTGGCAACATTGTTGATTTTTGTAGCATCTGCGACAGAACTCCCACCAAATTTTTGGACAATGATTCCCACGCTGACTAACCTCTTTTGTAGCTCTGCATCAGGCTATGTTAAGGACTCGGTAGAGACTATATTTCACACCGCTCACACTTCATAAACATACTTCAGGATTGCATCTTCGCTCGCAGACACGGTAATCGGCTTTCCCCCGATCTCTCCTAGCGCAGTGTCCGGATCCTTCAAGCCATGTCCGGTTAGGATGCAGACAATTGTGGAACCCGGTTTGAAATATTCATTCTGATTCAATTTGATGACCCCAGCAACAGAAGCTGCCGAAGCGGGTTCAACGAACAAACCCTCTAATTTTGCGAGCATCTGATAGGCTTGCAAAATTTCGTCGTCCGACACGTAACCGATTAATCCTTTCGATTCGTCCCGCGCTTCCTCCGCAGTCCGCCAACTTGCAGGATTTCCTATCTTAATTGCGCTTGCAACTGTCTGCGGTTCCTCAATAGCATGTCCTAGAACTATCGGTGCCGCCCGCGACGCCTGAAAGCCAAGCATTTTGGGAACGCTCTCTGCCTTGCCACAGCCATAATACTCTTTGTATCCCTTCCAATAAGCGGTAATATTCCCAGCATTGCCGACAGGCATCACTTGATAATCAGGCGCAAAGCCAAGATGGTCGATGACCTCAAAGGCACCGGTTTTCTGCCCCTCAATGCGATAGGGATTAAGCGAATTCACCAGATGAGTCGGGTGCTTTTCGGTGATGTCTCGTACGAGTTGAAGTGCCTTGTCGAAATTTCCATCAACCGCAAGCACCTTTGCGCCGTGCATCAATGCCTGTGCCAATTTCCCAAGAGCAATTTCCCCTTTTGGCACGAGCACAATACATCTCAGATTCGCTTTAGCAGCGTAGGCAGCGGCAGACGCGGAGGTGTTGCCGGTTGAGGCACACATTACCGCTTGGGCACCCTCTTCAACGGCTTTGGAGATAGCAACGGTCATCCCCCGGTCTTTGAAGGAGCTCGTCGGATTTAATCCTTCGTACTTCAGGAAGATACGCAGGTCGTTACCGATTACCTCATTTAAGCTAGTCGCCTCAATGAGGGGTGTATTCCCTTCCTTGAGCGTAATAATCGGGGTCTCTGATGTGACCGGTAGATATGCGCGGTAGTGAGGGATGACACCCTTCCAAATCATTCGCTTGCGATTTCCTTAGAATGCAACTTCCTCTTCAATGCGGATCAGTCGGCTTGTTCCCTTGACAACATCGAGCGTATCAATCTCTTGAATCGCCGTCTGCATGTTTTTCTCAACAGCCTTGTGCGTTACGATCACAAGTGAGGCAGTATCATCAATTTCATGACGTTCCTTTTGGATGACAGATGCAATGCTGATCCGGTGTTGCCCAAGGATATTGCTAATCTGTGCTAACACCCCCGGCTGATCCAAGACAACGAGACGGATGTAGTAACGGGTTTCAACATCATCAATGGGACAGAGAGATATGTTGGCTTGTGATCCGGAAAGCCACCCGCGCGGGACTTGAGATCTCACCTTACCGCTAATTGATTTCGCCGCATCAATAATATCCGCGACAACGGCACTAGCTGTCGGCATTTCGCCTGCCCCCTGTCCATAGAACAAGGTTGGACCAACGGCATCACCAATGACACAAACGGTGTTGAATGCACCGCCAACATTTGCGAGCATACTGCGCACCGGCACCAACGTCGGATGGACACGTGTTTCAACTCGGTCCTGATTCAGTTTTGCAATAGCAAGGAGTTTGATTACGTAGCCAAGTTCACGAGCGTACTGAATCTCATTGGACGTGATATGTGTGATACCTTCCGTGTAAACCCCATCCATCGGCATGGCAAAACCGTAAGCGAGGGAAGTGAGGAGGGTCAACTTATGCGCGGCATCAATCCCTTCAACATCAAATGTCGGATCTGCCTCAGCATATCCTTTAGCTTGGGCATCTTTCAGTACTTCATCAAAATCGACTTCGTTTTCGTGCATCTCCGACAAGATGTAGTTGCAGGTGCCGTTGATAATGCCGTAAATTGAATGAATGCGGTTTGCAGCGAAACTCTCCCGTAGGGTTTTGATTATTGGGATGCCCCCTGCTGCACTCGCCTCAAAATTCAGACTGACATTATGCTGATCAGCAAGTTGAAAGAGCTCAAATCCATGCGCTGCTAACAGTGCCTTGTTCGCTGTGACAACGTGCTTGCCGTTGCAGATCGCTTGAGTGACCAAGAACCGCGCTTCATCGGTCCCGCCCATCAACTCTACAACTATATCGATCTCAGGGTTCTCAACAATCTCGGCGGGATCTGTCGTCAAACACTCCGCGCCCAATTCAACCCCGGGGCGAGATGCGGGTAGCGTACGCTTCGCAATTTTGATTAGACGCAATTGGATTCCGGCGTTCTGTTCAATCAAATTATTCTGGTTGAGCAAAATCTTGGACACACCCGTGCCGACTGTGCCCCAGCCAAGAAGCCCCACATTAATGCTGGTGTTATTCACTACTACCTCTCTACACAAAAATCGGGGCGACTGGATTTGAACCAGCGACCTCTTGAACCCCATTCAAGCGCGCTTCCGGACTGCGCTACGCCCCGACCATTATTCATTCAGATGCAACAGGAATAAATGTTAGCATTCAGACCCATAACTTTGACCACTCCCAAGTATAAATATTTGGGATTTTTTTCGACAGACTGACTCCCGTTAGGGACGCTGTATTCCCGCTTCGGCGAGACGGGCACTGAAAGCCAGCGTCTTACCGTCTCTCCACGGGCGTTTAGACTCTCTGCGTGTCCCGCAGCGAGTATTGATTTTAAGGGCTTGGTTATCGCCCAATGCGCCTTTTACTCTCCATGCTATAGGAGTGTGGGAGACACCACTTAGCAGTGGCGATAGCATTCTCCCACAAGGCGATATATCAACTATACCATATTTTATTCAGAAAAACAAACAAAATTAAAGAGGTTGGACCCAACGCTAACGCATTGGGCTTGCTACTAGTTAGCAGTCAAGAAAAAAATTAGAGAAAGGAGAGAGATGAGACTTGATTTCGTCACACCAAAGTAGCGAACCAATCCCGCACCCGTACTTTATCCGCATCGTTGCCAAAACCGAGACTGAACCAGCCGGAATAGCCGTCCGCCTTGAGCCTCGCAAACAACGCTTCAAAGTCGATAGTTCCTTCACCGGGAACGAGATGCACTTCATAATCGCCCGTGTTGTCGTTGAGGCGCACTTGACCAATATTCTCTACGCCAAACGCATCAAGGAACCCCTCCCAACCTTCAGGCACAAGATGGCCGTGGGCGACATTAAACGCCCACTGAAAGTACGGCGATTGAATAGCATCAAAGAACCAGTGCGTCTCTTCGACGTTATGCGGGATGTAGTGAATTTCAGCATAATCGGGTTCTTTGTTGTGGTTCTCGAAAAAGATGGGAACGTCTGCTTGCTCTGCTCTGTCCACCAATCGCTTCATCCGTTCAACCGCCACTTCCCGTCGCCGTGACACATCCCCGAAATGATACCCTCCATGCCCAATGAGCCAACCGCAGCCGAGTTTTGCGGCTAGATCGAGGTTAGCAAAGAGGTATTCGTCTACCGCTTCCGCCATGATAGGCACATACTCGGCGTTATTTATCGCAGACGATGGATGGATGCCGATGGCGATACCGTGTGTTTCGCAGAGGTCTCGCACCTCCCGGATACGAGCTGCGTCGAATGAGGCAATCTCATTCGGGGGCAAGTCTGCTTGAAAATCAATGTACCGAAAACTATTTTCCGATGCCCAGCGGATCAAATCCTCAATCGGCTGACCTGAAACATCAAAACCGAAACGATTAATCATTGCGCGTATCCCTCCTGATTATTGTGCAAAGAATTGGTCTACAAAAAACAAAAGTGCAAAACGCAACGAGCGTGAAACGTGATGCGTGAAAACCGTTAGTTCATTGGTTCATTGGTTCATTAATTCGTTACAAAACTAGTGACCTAAGCCGGCTTCTGCTGCACGATTTCTTAACATGCACCAAAACGTGTTTCGTTCATGGCTGCTAGGCATCAGCCCGATACCGCTCTATTGCTTCCTCATCGAGTTCGATCCCCATCCCCGGTCCTTGTGGAATCTGCACGCAGCCATCTTTTACTGTATATAGCGTGTCGGATTTGACAAGATTGTTCAAAGGAGACCAAGCATCCTCAGGGCGGATTGGTGGGGTTGTATAGACCAATTCTTGCATCCGGCATGTGCGGATTGTTGCAGCAACTTGCAACGAATAGATTAGATCCATCCCGTGCGAACCGTGAAAAATACATTCTGTACCAAACATCTCAGCCATACTTGCCACCTTCTTTAATGTGGTGATGAGATTGGCGCAATGGGGCTGAACGATATCAAACGCTTCGCCTTGAGCGTATCCCCGATACACCTCATCTGGCTGATGCTCTCCACCGGTGATAGCGATGTCTGTTTCTGCTCGCAGCCGGGCGTGTAGATGTATATCGCCACGAGTGAAAGGTTCTTCCAACCAAGTGGCGTCAACTTCCTCTAACGCCCTAGCGGCACGAAGGGCGGTATCATAATCCCAAGTGGAACCTGAGTATTCCGCTGTTCTGTCTACCATCACTTCTATCTTATCGCGTCCGCCGACCCGTTCGCGAATCAACCGGATGGCTTCGACATCGTCCATCAGATCTGGTCGGAAAATGCGAATCTTGACAGCTCTCCACCCTTGCTCTGAATATCGTAAAACATCTTCAGCCTGTTGTTGTGGCGTCACGTCGGTCTGGTCCGCTGCGCCGGGCCAAACACAGGTCAGGTATAGCGGGATCTCATCGCGATAGGCGCCCATCAACTTGTGCAGGGGGAGACCTGCGGCTTTGCCTACGATGTCCCACAGCGCGTTTTCTGCACCAAACCACCTATTCAAACCGGCTGCGAGATGCTGTTCAATCTGAAACGGATCTTTTCCTACCAAGAGTTGGCTGACAGTCTCCACATCCACTGGCTCGAATCCATAGCCTGTGATCCCTCCATCGGTACGGACTCGCGTAATCGCCGAAGAATTGTAGTATCTCTTCTGCCGTTCCTCCTCAGATATCGGGACTTCAACACGAAAGCTTTCAACTGAAATTATCTTCATAGCGCACCTCTCCTCATAGCGAATCAATCAGAATTCCGCTACATCTAATACGCAAGTTGTCACCTATCACTCTAACAAGGCAAATAGTCAATTACCCCGCCCTGAAGGTACGGTGCTTGTTTGAATCGTCCGCCCAACGGGTCTTACAGAGTTTCGCGCTTCTGTCCCCTGACGGGGGATTTCGGGGTCGTTTGCAACCGACACACCTCCACGCAAGGCTACAGCAGCCTTTTTGATATTTATCGCAGCGTTATGGTCTCTATTGAGGACCAACCCACAATGGGGGCAATCATGGAGACGATCCGACAACTGTTTAGGCACAATCTCACGACAACCGGAGCATTGCTGACTGGTATGGTGAGGTTTCACTTTCGTGAACTGCTTACCGGCACTTGCAGCCTTGCTTTGCAGTTTCAATCGAAAGCTACCCCATCCCGCGTCAGAAATACTCTTGGCGAGGTAGTGGTTCTTCAACATATTGGTGATGGTCAAGTTCTCTACAGCGACCTCATCACATCGTTCAACGATACGATGGGCTGCCTTGAACTGAAAATCCTTGCGCTGATTCGCTATCCGTTCATGGCAACGGGCAACAATCTCACGTTGTTTTGCTCGGCGGCGGCTCCCCTTTTTGCGGCGAGACAATACGCGTTGATGTTTGCCAAGTCGCTTTTCAGCCTGACGATAATGGCAGGGGTTTGGGATATGCTCACCATCAGAATCTACGGCAAACGAGTTAAGTCCCACGTCTACGCCAATCGTCGTGTGGACAGGGACTTCTATAGGGTCTGGCACTTCGACGCAGATAGTTATATACCAACCGCTGGCTCGCTTGATAATGGTCAGATTCCTGATTTTGCCATCGGATAAGGGGCGGTGATAACGAATCTTGAGGTGTCCTATTTTCGGAACAACGACTTTGGCAAACTTACGACGTACATTCCGGATGAGCTGCTTGGATAGGTGGCTAAAGGTCATTGACCGGTATCGCCCTTCGCCTTTGAAGCGTGGAAAGCCCGTGCCGCCCCGTTCTTGACACGGCGGAAGAAGGCTTTGTAGGCTTTATCCAAACGGCGCATCATATCTTGGAGAACATCCGCGTGAAGTCCTGCAAATGCCTTGGATTCTGCTTTCAAGTCAGGCAAGGCGTTGGCTTGTGTCGTCCATTTGACAGAATCGTTATTTTTCTGGTAAGCGTCTATCCGCCACGCTAACGCTTGATTGTAGAGATTTCGCAACAAGGCAAGCCAAAGCAAAAAAGTATTTCGCTGTTTAGTCGTAGGATAGGCGCGATATTCATAAGTCTTTTTCATAGGGGGCAGCTTTCTGGTTCCGCAAAGCGAGAATGCTCCCCGATACATCGGGACTGTCGGGATTCTAGGAACGGAACAGGAACGGCACTTTCATGTCCATCTCACTGGAAGGTGGGAGTCCCTATCGTGCGATAGGGGTGAGATATTCCCACGAAAGCCAAACAAATTATACCATATTTTAGAGAAATCATCAACGAAAAAGGAGGCGGGATTGCCTCCCCTCCCTAAAGGAAGGGGGCTCCATCCCGAAGAGATGATGAAAGAGGAAAGCCAAGATAAAACTCTACATACACATTGCGCTCCTCTGGAGCGTAGGGATTGGACATATCGCCCCACTATAGACATATTGCTCCTCTGGAGCAAAAGGCAGAAATCTTCAGATTTAACGGTAAACCGATGGAAGCTCGATATATAGCGACTTGGGATCTAATAATCCGCGACTGAGCCATCCTTCAATCGACTGTCGGGCCAATCAAACTTCCGATCAGGGTCTTTTCCTGTTTCAATCACCGCCGCCTCATCAACCTCAACGCCCAACCCGGGACCTTCCGGCAGCGATACATAGCCTTCTTCATCCATCTCCCACGACTTCCGTGCCACGCTCTCTGGTAAGACCCCTTCGTAGCCTTCGTGTATTAAGAAGAATGGGACAGATGCTGCTACATGTAGGCTAGCAGTTAAGCCGAGATGGGACATCGTACAGTGTGGTGCAAGTGGAACGTGATGGGATTCTGCGAGGGCTGCGACCTTCTTCATCTGGCTGATACCACCCCCGTGTCCACAATCTGGTTGAAGGATGTCAATCACCTGCGCTTCAAGGATCTCGCGTACCTCCCAGATAGTTCGATCACGTTCTCCTGTTGCGAGTGGAACGGGGACCGATTCGCGAATCTTCCGCATCACCTCAATGTTACCCGGCACCCACGCTTCTTCCAAGAAAAGCAGGTCATCGGCTTTTAAGTAACTCGCGAATTGTTTCACGATAGGTGGTGGCAAACAGCTATGGGCATCGAACATCACAGCGCCATCAGGTCCAACCTGTTCGCGTGCGTCTCGTACTTTCTGAACCAAATCTTCGATCTCCGTAGGCGTTCCAGCAAACGGTTTGGAACCGCCAGGACCTGTTTTGATGGCTTTGGGGCTTGGATACTTCCATATTTTGTCGCGGCATGGACCACCGAGCAAGCGATAGACGGGAACATTCCAGAGTTTACCGGCGATGTCCCACAATGCCATGTCAATTGCTGAGATAGTGTGCACCATCAATCCGCCGCCACGGATGTTGCGGTGGGCACGAAAGAGGCGTTGCCAGTGATGCTCAATGCGAGTTGGGTTTTCACCAATGATAAGTTCTGCGAGCGATTCTGCGAGGCGGCAGGTGACGTTGTTCTCCATGTTGTTAATTTCGCCCCAACCTGTCACCCCCATGTTGGTCTCGATTTTGACATAGGCTTTAACGCCCATAGGGAAGGCGTGTAGCGCGGTAATTCTGATTTGCGATCCACTATCTTCAACTTTTGGTTGCTCTGACATAAAATAACTCCTTAACTCTGTTTAATAGAAGTGAGGTTGCTGATAGCACAACATAATAACATATCTATCCCACAAGGAGAAAACAAAAAGTAAGGGCAAGCAGCGGACAGCTAGGGTCATTTATGGTGAATGATAAAAATAAATAGACACTTTCGCCCTTTGGTAGGTGCGGTTTTCACCCGCACCGAATAGGCGCAGTTAGAAACAGCGCCTACCAAACGGTAGAACGGTAGTTTCGTTTTCCTAACCCGCGCGGTTTGGAGTGTCTCATTAATTCTAAAATCTAACCTAAGTTGCTAGTCGTCCAACTCGCTCGGCTTGGATAGCCATATCCAAGCCATATGCGGATACGTGCAGTGGATTTGTCAATCCACTGCGAGCGGTAATGGGCTTTATTCATTTCCCATTCTCCCGTTTTACGACATTTTCCATAACTAGCAACTTGCGTTAAAATCTACTATAATTGTCCGGATATTATTGTCTGAATCGCGGATTAACACGGATTAACGGATTACACGGATTAAAGACGACAGCCATACCTACCTTAACAATGCACAATGAACGCACGACGACCAACGGCGGGGCAAGATGCCCCGCCTACGGACTCGGGGCATTCCGAAATCGGCAAAAAACAGAAAACTAAATAGCCCTAGCGGACAGTGCTTTTCTGTTGACGCTCCCAACAAATTGTGATATAAGAATGGCAGCACCTCACCGATTATGATTCGCACAGCAAGGTCTGATAATGTAGTTGTTGCAGACAGGTGCTTGCATTAAAACAGCGGGTAATTAGAGATCGGTGCACATATAAAGCAGACAACTGAGGCGAACCGATCAGACGATATCAAGAATGATTCGGAGAAGGAGCGGTTCTTAATGACCGAAGAACAAGCAGCGGTCCTCGTCGATGAGAGAAATCCGGTCTTCACAATGGATGCTTCGGCGCAACTGAACATGTCTAATGCAGACATTCATCAACTGTATGGTGAGGCACGTCTTGAGCCGCGGGATGATGTAGTTGCAGGTAGTTATGGGACATGGACGCTGATTTATACCGCAGGTAAAAAGGGCATAGCAACGGGGGGACGGATAAAGATTTACACTGATTCGGATTCGGATCGAGCAACGCCACAGATGGACAATCCGACAGGTGCAGACTACCTGACAATAAAAGCACCCCAAGCCGCGCGGATAGGTGTCCTAGTACAGAGTGTACTTTCGGTGATGTTGGTAGTAAACGGTCGAGCACTTCAACCGGGCGAGCAGGTGGCTGTGACCTACGGAGATCGCAGCAAGGGCGGGCCGGGCTTCCGGTCGCAGACGTTTCAGGAGGCACGACACTATTTCTGGGTAGATGTGGATGCTGCCGGCGATGGAAACATCGTCACGCTGCCCAAGCCGCCGTACTTGAGTATTGTCGGTGGGAGGGCGGAAAAACTGGTAGTGACCGTGCCATCAATGGTCCCCGCAGGGGAAGAGTTTCAGATCCAGATCAGGACAGAGGATGCATGGGGAAATCCCGCCGCGGCGTACCGGGGCACGGTAGAAATTCAGTCAGGGAATGTAAGGGTGCCAACGGAACGATTAACATTTGGCGAAGCAGATAAGGGGGTACGGTGGATTGACGGGTGCACTGTTACCCAGACAGGAATTCACCGCCTGACAGGCACTGATGAAAAATCGGGGTTGACTGCACAGAGTAATCCAACGTTGTGCCAAGAAACTAAGCCTTGCTACAATCTCTACTGGGGGGATTCTCACGGTGGGCAGATAGCGATGGCAGAGAAGATTCCAGATTTCTTTCAGTACGCCCGGGACGTCGCTGCGATCCATTTCGCAGGCTATCAGCGGAACGATCATGTTCTGTCCAAGCGGGACTGGGCGTTACAACAGGCGGCAGAACGCACCTACGATCAACCCGGACGGTTTGTGGCATTGCCCGGTTACGAATGGTCAGCCAATACGATCCGGGGTGGGCATCACAACGTGTATTACCGGCGACATGACCAACCCATTCGGCGCTCCGACCACACAGGGCTGGAAGACAAGTCGGACACTGATACAGATCTGTATCATATTCAAGATGTCTACGAGGCTTTCCGGAATTCCGACGCAGTGATTACCGCTCACGTTGGCGGTGAGCATTCGGATCTGACCTACCATGATCCCGCATTGGAGCCAGCAGTGGAGGTCACGTCCGACCATGGAACGTTCGAGTGGATTTTGCAGGAAGCGCTCCAGCGAAATTACAAGATGGGCTTTTTCGGTGGCAGCGATAGTCACAATGGCCGCCCAGGAAACGATACTCCGGGCTTTCAGCATCGGCGCTACGCCAAAGCCGGGTTGGCAGCTGTATATGCACCCGAATTGACGATTTCGGAGGTACTTTCGGCGTATAAAGCCAGACGCATCTACGCAACGACGGGAGCCCGAATTTTGATGCATACCGAAGCGGCGGGCCACTTGATGGGAACGGAGTTCACCACATCGGAAAAACCGCAGATTTCCGCATTTATTGCTGGCACGGCACCTTTTGAATCGGTGGAACTATTTCGGGGATTAGAACGCATTTACAGCCACCCTGTGGATTGCGGTGTAGATAGCAATCGTGTACGTATTCTCTGGGAGGGTGCTAGTCGCAAAAGTAGTTATTCAGGGGTAATCTGGGAAGGGAAATTGAGGGTCGCTGGCCGTCGCGTCGTAAACGTAGATAAGATTCGGTTTGACAGTCCACGCTCCCGGGTATTCGACTTGGACGATTATGGCTTGCGCTGGTATTCGGTGACCTGTGGCTACCGAAGCGGAATCATCTTGGATCTGACTCAAGAAAATGATGGAGAACTAGAGTTGGTGGTAAATACCTCGCTAATTACGGGCCCACTTTACGGAGAAAGCGGAATCAATCCCCCCAGGCGGATGTCCTACGCCCCGGCGGAGAAGGTAGCGGTCAATATCAACTTGACTGACCTAAAAAAAGGTCCTGTGACGATGGAAATCGGCGGGTTAAATCGGCGGATGACAATATCATTGGCACCCACACTACAGGAGACTGACGAGGTTGAATTCTCATTTGCCGATCCATCGCCGAACCCTGGCATCAATCCTTACTGGGTGCGGGTCGTCCAGACGGACATGGAGATGGCGTGGAGCAGCCCGATTTACGTGGACTATGTAGCGTGATAGCGAAGCCCAGCCAATACAGACAAAATATAGATACCCCGTATTATTCGCATCAAAGAGGAGGCTGTAATGCTAAGCAACACCCAAATAACTGAATATCATCAGGATGGATACACCGTCTGCCCAAATTTCTTGACCTCGGACGAAGTTGCTCAGTTGCTCGCTGAAACGGAGAAGATCATTGGGGACAATACGCTCGCAAATCACGACAAAAAGCGACTGGAAATGGAGCCGAATCAACCACCGGACGGGACAAAAGTACGCAGGCTTTATGAACCGTGTACCCATTACCCTTTGTTCAGGACGTTAGCCGAGTCCGAAAAATTGTTGGACGCTGTGGAAGCTCTGATCGGTCCAGATCTCCTGTTCCACTACAGCAAACTCAATATGAAACCACCTGAAATCGGCTCAGTCGTCGAATGGCATCAAGATCTCTCCTACTATCCACTGACAAACCGGGACTCGCTCGCTGTGCTGTTTTACCTTGATGATGCCGACGCAGAAAACGGCTGTCTACAGATGTTACCCGGTCGGCACGAAGGGGATCTGCTCGCCCATACGCGTGAAGGCTACTTTCAAGGTAGAGCTACGGAAGCGGTCGATAGCTCAGATGCGGCATTGGTTGAGGGTAAAGCTGGCACCGTGATCTTTATGCATTGTATGACTCCACACGCCTCAATTACCAACCGATCAAACCGTCCTCGACGTACGCTGATTCTCAGTTACCGCGCCGCTGATGCTTTCCCCATCTACTACGGGGAGATGACGAGCCATGTGGAAACGCACACAAGACTGGTACGGGGGCATCGGGCGCAGATGGCACGCTTTACGATGAAGGAATTTCCTATTCCTCACTACAAGGAGAGAAGTGCATCTCTTTATGAGCTGCAGGAACGCTCACGGAAAGGGGAAATCAGGTAGCCGAGACGAGTTGCAGTGAAGCCAACCCATCACGCTCTCCTGTCAAGATTCTATCTACGGAAAATCAATGTCAATCCAACTCATTCGACAAGCCTTCAACGGCGATCAACCACCGCCGAGAATGTGGCGCTCACACGAACTGAAAGATTACTACGATGTCGTCATTATCGGCGGGGGCGCACACGGGCTTGCCTGTGCCTATTATCTCGCCAAAGAGTATGGCATCACTGACGTGGCAGTGATAGAGAAAAGCTATATCGGTGCGGGTGGCAGTGGTCGCAATACCGCTATCATCCGCAGCAATTATCTCACCCCAGAAGGTGTGCGTTTTTACGATGAGAGCGTCAAACTCTATGAAAAATTGTCGGCTGAACTCAATTTCAATGTGATGTTTAGCCAACGGGGCCACCTGACCCTCGCCCATACCGATGGCGGAATCAATACCATGCGGCGTCGGGCGGAGGTCAACCAGATTGAAGGTGTCGATTCGCGTCTAATTTGGCCAGACGAAATCAAAAGCCTCTGTCCCCATCTAGATGTAAGCGATCATCCCCGCTACCCCATTTTGGCAGCACTCTACCATCCCCCCGGCGGTATCATTCGCCACGATGCGGTCGTTTGGGGTTATGCTCATCAAGCCGACGTGCGCGGTGTCCACATTCACCAAAATACAGAGGTAACCGGAATCAAGGTCAAGGACCGCAAAGTGATCGGCGTGGAAACGACTCGTGGTCGCATCAAAACCGGGACAGTTCTCAACGCAACTGCCGGCTGGGCATCAACAATCACGGCGATGGTAGGCATTAATCTACCGTTGATCACTATCCCCCTGCAAGCCTGTGTGACCGAACCACTCAAGCCCTTCTTAGATGTCGTTGTTGTCTCCGGAAGCCTACACGTCTATATCAGTCAGAGCGATCGAGGCGAGTTAGTGATGGGTGCGAGCGTAGATCCTTTTTCCTCCTATTCGATGGCGGGCTCCCTTACATTCCTCGAAGGTATCGCAGGGCATGTCCTCGAACTTTTTCCCTCTCTGAGCCATGTCCGTATCCTGCGTCAGTGGGCTGGTATCTGCGAAATGCCTCCCGACTATAGCCCAATCATGGGATTCACACCTGTCAATGGCTTTCTGATAGATGTCGGTTGGGGCACCTACGGTTTCAAGGCGTCCCCCATCGCCGGCAAAACTCTGGCAGAGTTAATCGCTACCGACAAGACCCCAACCCTCATTGCTCCGTTCCGTCTATCGCGTTTTGAGGAAAATGAACTGGTTGGTGAGAAAGGTGCAGCAGCGGTAGGACACTGATAAAATTGCTTTGGCTCATGTAAAAAGAAAGTGCAAAGAAGGAAGAGAAACCGAGTTTTCAAGAAAAAACTCGGTTTCTTATGGAGATCGATATGTTACTTTTAACCTGTCCTAACTGTGGGGATCGAAATGTCAGCGAGTTCCACTTTGGTGGAGAGCGCGGTTCCCGCCCCAAAGATCCTTCGACTCTCAGCGATACAGAATGGGCAAACTATCTCTACATGCGCAATAATGTCATGGATGTGCAAACGGAGTGGTGGCATCATAACGCCGGTTGTGGTCTTTGGTTCCTTGCTGAACGGCACACACGGACTAACGAAGTGATAAAGACTTACCCGTACGCGAAACGTGATGCGTGAAACGTGAGAAGTGTGATTTTATATTAGACGTGATAATTGGAGAATGAATGCGAACTGAACAAGATACACTAACAACGGCATCCAATCGACTACCTCCAAAACAAGGTGAGGTGATTGATCGCAATACTACGATTCGATTCACCTTTAATGGTGTGGAGTATACCGCGTACCCTGGCGATACTGTTGCATCTGCTTTGACCGCCGCGGGTGTTAAAGTTTTGAGTCGCTCGTTTAAGTATCATCGTCCACGTGGGCTGCTCTGCTGCTCTGGACACTGCCCCAACTGTCTGGTGCAAATCGGAGATGAGCCAAACGTCCGCGCATGTACTAGATCGGTCGAGGCAGGGATGGACGTGCGAGCACAGAACGTTTGGCCTTCGCTCAATCGAGATCTGCTTTCCTTGACGCAACTAGGATCGCGCTTTATGCCGGTTGGGTTTTACTACAAAACTTTCATCCGTCCCCAAAAGCTGTGGCCCCTCTACGAACATACATTACGCCATGCCGCTGGTTTGGGTGAGGTTGATATTGAGACGCCCCTAGGCGAGTTTGACAAGCAATATTTGCACACCGATGTCGTCGTAGTTGGTGGTGGACCGGCAGGGATTAGTGCAGCATTGAGTGCAGCTGAAGCCGGTGCACAAGTGTTGCTTTTCGATGAGAATCCAGCCCTCGGAGGGCATCTCCGCTTCACTGTTCCCTTAGAATCCTCCTCGACGACATCCCGTTCCGAGGATCCCGACGAGTCGGGACAAGCGTTCAAAGATTTGCCAGAGCTATTAGAAGCAGTGGATCGGCAACCGAATGTCGCGATTTTCAACGATACGAGTGTTCTGGGTTGGTATCAGGACAACTGGCTTTGCGCCGTGAAGGGAGCCCGTTTGTTCAAGATACGGACGAAATCGGTGGTTGTGGCGACCGGTGCCTACGAAACACCGCTCATATTCGATAACAACGATTTGCCGGGTGTTATGCTGGGGAGCGCTGTCCAGCGTCTGCTTCACCTCTTCGGCGTCCTGCCCGGCAGACAGGTCGTGGTTGTGACCGCTAACGAGGATGGCTGGGATGTCGCTGCCGACCTTCACTCATTGGGGGTAAATGTAGCAGCAATCGTAGATGAGCGTGATCCTAGCGCCTGTATCAGTCCATATCGGGACGGATTGACGAGTGCTGGAGTTCCGGTGTTTTATCGGCATACCATCCTTGAGGCTCTCGGTTCAAACGCAGTAAGAGGGGCAAAGATTGCACGTCTTGACGAACGAGGCGAAATTTCTCCCACTACGGCACAATCGCTACAGTGCGATCTCATCGTGACAAGCATGGGTTGGATACCTGCCACTGAACTTTCGTATATGGCGGGTGGAAAATCGGAATACAATGAAGATCGAGCAGAGATACTACCGGTGTCTACCCCGCCGGGCATCTATGTGGTAGGGCGGGCGGTGGGCACACACACCGTTGATTCTCAGATTGCGGAAGGGCAGCAGGCAGGATCGAATGCGGCTGCTTTTACGGGATTCGGCGAATTCGATGAATCAACAGAACAGTCATCGGGCGTGGCGGAACAACGCCGTACATCGGAACGGGTCTGCGTTCCCGGTAAAAAGAAGCGATTTGTGTGTTACTGCGAAGACGTCACCGACGAAGATGTAGAGACAGCGATTGCGGAAGGGTACGACAGCATTGAGCTGCTCAAGCGATACAGTACCATCTCAATGGGACCCTGTCAGGGTGCCATGTGTTCGATGAACACCATCCAACTCTGTGCCCGTGCCAACGGTTGGACGGTGCAGGAGACCGGTACCACGACTGCGCGACCGCCCACCACTCCGGTGACGCTAGGGGCTTTGGCGGGGCAAAACATGGAACCGGTGCAGACGACTCCGATTCATCAATGGCACGTCGATCACGGCGCAGACATGATGGTCGCGGGGTTGTGGCTGCGCCCAAATCATTACGGAGATCCAGCGGCGGAGGCGATGGCTGTTCGCGAAAGAGTCGGTCTGATCGACGTAAGCCCGTTGGGAAAGCTACAGCTTACCGGCCCCGGCGTCCCCGAACTGCTCGAACGCATCTACACGAACCAGTGGCACAACCTTCGTGTGGGACGGGTGCGCTACGGCGTGATGTGCAATGACGAAGGTGTCGTGCTAAACGATGGAGTCTGTGCACATCTGCAGGATGAAACATGGTATATGACCACGACCTCTACCGGCGCAACAACGGTTTTTGAGTGGTTGCAGTGGTGGCTACAATCGGGTTGGGGAGAAGGTATCCACCTGACAGACTTGACCGATACCTATTCCGCTTTTAACTTAGCGGGACCCCAATCGCGGGCGGTGTTGGAGAAATTGACAGACCGAAACCTCACCAACAGAGCTTTCCCTTACATGCGTCTTCGTTCCATAAAGATCGCAGATGTGCCGTGTCGATTGTTACGTCTCGGTTTCACCGGTGAATTATCCTACGAAGTTCATTGTCCGTCCGGTTATGCGCTGCACGTCTGGGAAGCACTGATGGAGGCGGGCAGCGAGTTTGACATTGCCCCGTTTGGCGTAGAGGCACAGCGTATTTTGCGCTTAGAGAAGGCACATATTATCGTCGGACAGGACACCGACGCTATGTCCGATCCGCTCTCCGCCAATATGGCGTGGGCGGTGAAATTAGACAAACCCGATTTTCTGGGGAAACCTTCGCTAATGCGAATCTCTGCTGAAGGACCGAAGCAGCGTTTGGTAGGCTTCAAAATGATTGAACCCGACGTTGTTCCGGATGAAGGACTACAGATTGTTGAGTCCGGGGCAGATGGACAGTTGAAAATCGTCGGTTGGGTCACCTCTAGTCGATTCAGCCCGATCCTAGAGGAGGCGATTGGACTCTGTTGGCTGCGGACGGATATAGCGTCTCAAAACGGAGCCCCTTTTACAATTCGTATAGATGGACAGTTGAAAGAAGCACGTGTCCATCACGGTGCCTTTTATGACCCGGACGGAGAAAGGTTGCGCATGTGAGCACCCCTAAAATACCCATCAAGTTGACTCCTTTATACTTCATCACCCAACGCTTGGACGCGACATTCACTGAGCAACGTGGATGGCGCATTCCAGAGGTTTATACGACGCTAGAAGTGGAAATTGCCGCTGCACGGGAGCGGCTTGCCCTCGCTGATGAAACGGCGAATGGAAAGCTGCTGCTTGAAGGAGATCAAGCTGAGTCTGTGTTGATGGATGCTTTCGATTTAGGTCCACTCAAAATCAATGACGGCTGTGACGGCATCTATCGGTTACGGAATGACCTCTTTTTTATTAGCACGCCACCCGGCAGAGAGGTACGCACACAAAAAGAGCTGACGACCCCATCGGCAGCATCAGAACAGTTTGTCACTGTTACAGAGGTTACACACGGACGAGTGGAGATTCGGGTGATTGGTCCTGACAGTCAGGCACTTTTGAGTAAGGTGTGTGGCTTAGATTTCCATCCTTCAGCATTCCCAAACGAAACGGCGAAACAGAGCAGCCTCGCTAAGACAACGCAGCTGATAATCCGTCGCGACATCGGTGAATTGTCGGCATTTTCCATCATCGGCTCGCAGTCGTTGGGGTCCTATGTCTGGGATACGATGATGGAAGCAGGTAGAGAATTTGGGGTTGTCCCGATTGGCAGGGCGGCGTTAGCTGCGTTGGCTGATGAGTAAATAGGGAGGAAGATGGCCTGTGATCGCAAAGAAATTGACACGTGAAAATCTCATCGAATGTGGGTTGGACAAATCCACATCGGATCGCCTGCTAGAGTGTATCAATCCATTACTCGCGTCGCTTCCAGCTGCAGCGTGTTGGCGGAAAATTTCGCAAACCGTTTTAACCCCTGATCACCCATTCGCCCTTCACCAACTCCTCCACAATACAGTTTTTGCTGACTGGAAGGGGGTGGCTGCCCCTGCTTGGTTTCCAGCTGAAGATAAGATTGAGAAGACCAATATCGCGGCGGTTATGCGGGAGCTAAACCTCGATTCTTATGAAACGCTCCATTCATGGTCGGTGGACCACCGCGCTGATTTCTGGCAGTTGATGATTGAACGGCTTGAGATTCAGTTCCATCGAAAATTCAGTGAAGTAGTAGATTTGTCCAAAGGTGATGAGTTTCCTAATTGGCTTGTAGATGCACGGTTTAACATCGTCGAGAGCTGTTTTAACGCACCAAGCGATGCCGCCGCGATTGTGTTTCAGTCGGAGGGTTCGGGGCTATCGACGATGACTTACGGCGAACTCAACGCGCTTACCAATCGGGTTGCTAACGGATTGATGGATGCCGGCTTCCAACCGGGCGCCCCTATCGCCGTAAATATGTCAATGCACCCCGAATCGGTTGCAGCTTATCTCGGTATCATCAAAGCGGGTTGCGTCGTGATTGCGATTGCGGACAGTTTTGCACCAGATGAGATTCAGGTGCGTCTACGGATTGCAAACGCGAAGGGGATTTTTACGCAAGACTATATCCGCCGTGCTGGAAGACAGTTGCCGTTATATGCAAGGGTGGTTGATGCTAACGCACCAAAAGCGATTGTGCTTTCCCATGGGGAAGAACCTCCGATTGAATTGCGAAACGGCGATCTGATTTGGGAAGAGTTCCTTAGTAATAATGATCAGTTTGATGCAGTTAGGTGCGATCCACAGGATCACACGAATATCCTATTTTCTTCGGGAACGACAGGAGAACCCAAAGCCATCCCGTGGACGCAAACTACGCCTATTAAATGCACTGCGGATGCGTACCTGCATCATGACATTCAACAGGGAGACGTGTTAGCTTGGCCCACAAATCTTGGGTGGATGATGGGACCGTGGCTTATCTATGCGAGTTTAATCAATCAGGGTACGATTGCGTTATACGATGGCACCGCAACGGAAAGGGAATTTGGCAAGTTTGTGCAGAACGCTCGTGTTACAATGCTCGGTGTCGTGCCAAGTATAGTGAGGGCTTGGAAAAATAAGGATTGTATGAGGGGACTTGACTGGAGTGTGATCAAAGCCTTCAGCTCCACCGGTGAGTGTTCTAACACGGAGGATATGCTGTTTCTGATGTCTTTGGCGGGCTACCGTCCAATTATCGAGTATTGTGGCGGCACCGAGATAGGCGGTGGTTATCTCACCGGTACGACTATCCAACCTGCTGCCCCGGCGACGTTTACAACACCCGCTTTAGGACTGGATATAGTCATCTGCGATGAGAACGGTCAACCAACGGATAACGGCGAGGTTTTTGTGACATCGCCTTCTATTGGGCTTTCCACCGAATTGTTAAATAAAGACCACCACGAAGTGTACTTTGAGGGAACGCCTCGACTGCCGAAGCTGCCGCCTCTCCGTCGTCATGGGGACGGAGTGGAACGGTTGGCTGATGGCTACTACCGCATTCATGGACGTGTGGATGATACGATGAATCTCGGCGGTATCAAAGTCAGTTCAGCAGAAATTGAGGAAGTCCTCAATGCCGTAAGCGGAATTCGAGAAATCGCAGCGATTGCTGTGCCTCCACCCGACGGTGGTCCGAGCCAACTAGTCATTTACGCTGTACTTCTTGCGGAAGCAGATACTGGTTCGCTGCACACTTCCCTACAATTAGCAATCCGAGAGCACCTCAACCCGCTCTTTCGGATTCACGATGTCGTCGTTGTCGATGCCCTGCCTCGAACCGCCTCCAACAAAATCATGCGTCGTATTCTGCGCGACAAGCAGGCTTCTTAAAGAACAAACACACGAGTGTTTCCCTACTTTAGGATGAGCATCTTGCGGGTCACGGAAAAATCACCCGCTTCCAACTGGTAGAAATAGACACCGCTTCCCGCCGGTTCGCCCAAGTGGTTGTATCCATTCCAATACCCTGCCCGACTCCGATCCACGTAATACCCTGCCCTCTGATATCCGAACTCTAACCGACGTACCACCGCACCTTTTATGTCATAGATGGTAAGCGTTACATCGGCATCGCTAGCAAGGTTATACGGAATCCATGTCTCCGGGTTAAACGGATTGGGATAGTTTGTGAGCAGGGCGGTTTTGGCGGGTAGGAAATTCAGATCTACCTTTCCTAAGTTTGAAAGCAAGTGTTTGAGATTGGAGATCCCCTTGCGAAAGGTTTCTGATCCATCATCTGCAGCGTATGCCATAGCAATCCAACTTTGGATTGTTGTATAATCAAGGACTGATGGGTACCACCACGTTCCCATACCCGGTGCTAAGGGAGTTATTGATTGGCCTAGGTGTTGGGAAACAGCGATGAGGTCAAAAATATTAACCGTCCCGTCACCATTGACATCCGTCTGCGGACTGGCTTGACTAAGGTGCTAGCTCACCAGAATCAAATCCAAGACGTTCAATAGTCCATCTTTATTGACATCATAATAGGGTTTGAAACTAAACGGATGAGCGGCAATCTCATTGGGAATATCGTCTCCATTAACCGAACTGAGTTTGACATTGTGCAGTTTTATTCATCCTTCTCCAACTGCCTTCGCTTCAAAGGTTACTGAGAGGAGTATCCCTGTTCCGTCAATATCACCGATGCCAAGAAACGCCACACTGACGGCGGTGATTTTGCCGTTGACGTTATCAATGCTGCCTCCCGAAAAGAAAGTATGTCCACCCTCCTTTGAAAGAAAATCGCTTTCGCTGACAGAAACCGTTGAAAGCACCGCAGGGTTAAATTCAATATCGAGTTGCCAACCCGCTAAATCGACTACATCTTCGATGATGAGATCAAGCGTGAAGGTTTCCCCACTGCTGACAGGATTAATAGTGGGCAAGAAGAGGGTTGCTCGATGCACCGTGATGCCTCTACTCCGGAGGGTGGGAATGTGTGTGTTGATTGAGGTATCACTCAAAGGGTTTCCAAACAGGAAAATCGTATCTCTGATCCCCAATCCCGTGTTTGCTACGAGAGGCAATAAATCGGAGATAGAGTTATTGCTAAGATACAGCGTTTCGAGTTTGGTTAATCCGGCAAGTGGTGATAGATCTGATATGGGGTTATTACCAAGTTTCAGATATTCTAAATTAATTAATCCTGCAAGTGGCGAGAGGTCCAGAATGGAGTTACTGTCAATATTCAGAGATTCTAGGTTGATTAATCCTGCAAGCAGTGAAATGTCTGATATTTTATTGTCGTAGAGATGCAAGCCTCTGAGGTTGGTTAATCCTGTAAGTGGCGATAGATCTGATATCGAGTTAGCCCCAAGATACAGGGTGTGGAGACGGGTTAATTCCACAAGGGGTGAGAGGTCTCGTATAAAACCATGAGCAATGTGTAAATATTCTAAGTTGGTTGCAGACTCAAGCCCTGTCAAATCGCCTATATTGGAATTTCGTATACGAAGCCTTTTTGACGTACTCCCAAAGCTAAAGGATTGGGATTCTTATCCACTATGTTAGCCAGATTTACATAGGTGCCAATCAAATCTGACACCTATCGGGGACGCCATCGCCCCAACTACGGGACTCAACATGAATCCCGATACTTTGTTCCAGAGGTTGATTGCACCCACACCGTCTCGGTGATACTGAAAGCCACAATGGCTGCAGTGGTAGTTACGGTTTGTGTGTTTCTTTCGATTCCCACACCGTGGGCAGGTCTGTGAGGTGTATGCCTCGGATACAAACTTGACCTTCAAACCCGCCAACTCCGCTTTGTAGCATATCATCGACTGGAGACGGGCAAACGCCCATTGGTGAACCTTCTGGTTAGACTTCTTACTAAATTTCGCTCGCTTACGAATGCCTTTGAGTTTTCCTATCACTATCG
Organism: Candidatus Poribacteria bacterium; assembly: GCA_965208425.1. Classification (GTDB taxonomy): domain Bacteria; phylum Poribacteria; class WGA-4E; order WGA-4E; family PCPOR2b; genus PCPOR2b. The sequence continues at coordinate 4,690,219 of OZ242335.1, forward strand.
TATCTGCCTTCGCCTTGATGCAGTCGGATATAAATCGAGATGTGATTTTATGTTCAGCGTCCTTCAGTTGAGCGTTCAACTTTGCCAGTATCTCGGTCTTAATTCGTTTGAGACGATACCAGCGATTACTGCGCTTGACACACCTATCCATTTTAGATTGGATATATGCCTTAAACTTGTTGATATACTGTTTGATAGCACGTAACGCACGACCATTGTAGATTATGGTTTGTTCGCCGTCATGAGAGACTATCGGGTGAATCTCGCCCATGTCTATGGCAACCGCTTTACCCGTCTCACGCTTGGGTGGGGTGTGGACTTTGTAAACCAATGAAAAGTAGTAACTGCTCCGTTGGAAGTACATTTCTACATACACGGGCTTTACATCTGATTTGAGGGTGATAGGCGCATTACCTTTACCATTTGACAGTCGGATAACACCATCTTTGAAGGTAATACCATTTTGTATCCAACGCACCTTGTAGAAATGAGGAGTCCGTTTAGGAGGTTTTGCATCAGGATTGGACTTGACAGCACAAAAGTAACTCTTCAGTGAGTCAAAATAGGATTGGATTATCGATTGAATCGTCTGGGAATGCAAATTGTACCCACGCAAACGCATACACTTTTGGACAGCACCTTGTGATAGCCAAAAACCTTTCTCGCGCTTGACTGTCCAGAGTAAAGACACAACTTTGCAATAGACACGACCGGACTCATGAGCAAGCATATCCAATTCAGGGGTCTTGTCGCATTTGACTTTCTTGGTCGTATACACTGGGATTGTCCTTTCGGTCTTTCGTTTTCCTGTTCGATAGGGTGTGGGAAGCACCACCGTGCGGTGGTGTCGAACCTTCCCACCGAAAGACAAAACAACTATACCATATTTCTCCTGCAAATTCAATGCTAAAGCAGTCTGTATAGGCTGCGCCCCAACTGCTCCAAACCTAAAGGATTGGGATTTAGACCTAAAGGAGTTTTCGTTAACATTGTCATTTCAGGTGCCGTGATTGTGTCACCTGATGACTTACCGAGCTCGGTCTTAATGACTCCCCGTAGAATCATATCGGGAATCTCTACAACTGATTCCATGATTTTTACAATCGCTGCGTTTTCGCGTAGAGTACCATGATTCCCATTTTTGGACAGGTCATTGGCTGTGCCATCGTCGAAATTCCAGTAACTAGCCAGTCCGGGTTCGTTACCCTGAAGTGAGGTATTCATTGTTGTCCGGATCTCAGGCCCCGTGCGAACAATGTTCCAAATCCGCACTTCGTCAATCAACCCATCGAAATGATGATCCTGGGTTATACGACCACCAATTTTGAAATCATCGTGTTGCTCCCAACGATCCCCTATTTCTCCCGTACCGGTTCTGGAAAACACCTGCCCCCCATTCGCAAATAGTTGGAAGAGATTCGCGCTCGCTGAATAGGTCAAGGCAAGATGCACCCATGTGCCTTCGGGAACAGTATACCCACTATCAATCCACTCCCACCCCGGATTTTCATTAGTAACTGCAAAGTGAATAGTACCATCCATAAATCGAGAGAGTACGTATTCGCCTTCCTTATTGACGACGGTCCCGCCGTTCCCTCCAGTCCTACCGGAACCCGGACCAAATGGATAAATCCAAGCTTCAATGGTTAGTGCATCGGTCATTACTAGGGATTGTGCGTGTGGAACACGAACTTCGTCACCATCGCCATCCAAACTCAATGCAGAACCAATCCCTGTGGCTAGACTTGAGTTGAAACTTGAGCAAAAGGAGGAGAGAAGAATCAACATCCACAGTGCACAACGTCTACAAAAACAAAAAGAATATTCCTTCATGAGTTTTGCCTAGTTCATTCGGTTGAGATATATGTCAGGACTTACGCAGTCGAACAATAAGGCGTTGGAAGTCAATGCTTCATCACCAATGCGGGGCAAGTTGAGGGTAAGCGAAATTCCGATCTTATTGGGGATGTCCTAGCTACGATGGGTGTGGCGTTTGAACATATCCTTTGATGCCTGATAAATCAGGCAATTACAATTTGAAGTGCGTAAGTCCTACAGGACCTTCAATTGCCATTTTCATTTGGCTGCCGCAACTGCTCAATCAACAATTCACGTTCTTGCTCACTGAGCGTAGAAGCATCAAGGTACTGGATTATTTTTTCCAATCCGATGGTCTCAATGAATTTTTCCAATCCGATATTTTCGATGATCTGTTCCGGCGGGAACAGTTCTAAGATGGCGGGCAGGTCAAGGTCAAAACCGCGTAGGTTTTCGAGATTCATTTCTGTTAATACCTCCTTGATAGCTTGGGGATGCAAAATACTGATGAAGTTTCTCATCTCACCCAGTTCGTGATAATGTTCAACCAAAGACCGCACAATTTCCCTTTCACGCGCTAGGTCGCCTTTGTAAACCATTAACAACGACAGGGTTGCCGGCGTAATTGGGAGGGTTGCAAGATCAATTTGATAGATTGGGAAGTGAGCGAGCGTACCGCGCTGAACTCCCGGGCCTATTGGTATCAAGTCGTCGATGTAGAGCGGAAAATTACCGGCAAATTTGCTGGCAATGACCCACAGTGTGATTTGGTTCCGGTCAACAATTTTCTGCTGCATCTGGTATAAGCAAGCATAACTTTCGATTTGAGCAACAGTCGTCCAATTTGCTGTATCTCCCGCTCCTTTGAATTCCCCAATTGTGAATTGTCCAAGATAGTTGTAAGGGTATGGAAGCGATTGAATCGGTACGCTCGGTTGAAACAGTAGATCCATTTCAAGCGGCATTTGTCCAAGTGAAATCGAGTCCTGTATCTGGATTTGGTCGCTCAGGGAGTGCCGGAGAAATTGAGCGAGCAGCGGATGCCACTGGATAGCCATCTTTTCGTTTTGATCGAACCTAAGAGGTGTGAAGGGAAGGGCACCCCTCCCCAAGGTCATTTATAGTGGATCTTAGAATTAATGAGACACTCCAAATTGGTAGGTGCTCCCCGATAAATCAGGATCGCAAGCAGAGTTTCCAACTGCGCCGTTTTAACCTACTACGGCACCTACCAGGGGGTGAAAGTGTTTATTTATTTTTAGAATTCACCATAATTCTTCGGGCGGAGCATCTTGCCCGCCTACGATTTCTACCACATGATTTCTTAACATAAGCGAATAAAAAACCGGTAGGAGCCAAGTTATGATATGCCCCTACCGGTTCCGCTTTTAACCAATGCTGCTTCTACTTTCCGTTGCTGTGTAAGGCATCGACAACTTTTTCCGGTTTCATCGGAAGCTCGGTAATCCGAACGCCAACCGCATCGGCAACGGCGTTTGCCATCGTTGCTAACGTTGGAGTGATTGGCGGTTCACCGACACCCTTTGCGCCGAATGGTCCGTCGGGTGCTTCCACTTCAACGATAACGGACTCCACAGTGGGGAGATCCGCGGTCGTTGGCACACGGTAATCAACGAAACCCGGATTCACGTTGCCCTCCTCATTATACTGCATCTCTTCCATGGTCGCCCAAGCGTAGCCTTGTACCACGCCGCCCTCAATCTGTCCTTCAACTGCCATCGGGTTGATAGCGAAACCCACATCCTGTGAGGCTGCCATCTTCAGGACTTTGATTCTGCCGGTATCTGGATCAATCTCGACCTTAGCGATCTGTGCAGCGAGGGCAGGTGTCGAAGGCTTTCGTGCGAATGAACCTTTGCCGACGATAGGACCACCCGTTGTTGAGAGACTGTATGCAGCCAATTCACCAAATCCGATCGATTTCGGTGGATCAGCCTCAATGGTTGAAACTTTACCATCTTTGAGTTCGAGGGATTCAACGTCGGTGTTCAACCGTTCGGCAGCAAGTTCGAGGAGACGTCTCCGCGTATCCTCTGCAGCGAGCTTGGCGGTATTGCCCATTGTGAAGGTGACAACACTACCTCCGGAGCCGGTGGCATACGGCGCTGAATCGGTGTCGCCACGGGTGATTGCGACCTCCTCATAGGAAAGGGTCAGGATTTCGGCAACAATCTGGGCGAGTGCCGTATCTGTGCCGGTGATATCCATGGAACCGTGGAAGATTCGAGCACTCCCATCTTCGTGGATAGAGACGAACATCCCACCCGGTCCACAGCCATTTGTCCAATCACCAATAGCCACACCCCATCCTTGATTGGGTTCTTTCGTGCGATTCTTCCAATCCACCGCATCGGCGACCGCTTGTAGGGTTTCCTTATAACCGACCTTTGGCTCATTCGGTCCGGCAGGTACTGGATCACCTTCGACCCGCATATTTTTGAGGCGAAATTCAACCGGATCAAGGTCCAGTTTACGGGCGATATCGTCAAGCTGAGATTCACCAGCGAAAGCCACTTGCGGCGTTCCCGGCGCGCGATAGGCGGCGGTGCCAGATTTATTTGTGTAGACACCATACGCATCAACTTTTAGGTGCGGAAACTTATAGACACCACGTAGGCGGATGGTACTACCGATTGAGGCTCCTGATACGGAACCGGAATCCCAGAAAGCCAATCCTTCACGGGCGAGGATTGTGCCATCGTTCTTTACGCCGGTCTTCAACTTAATCACACAGCCCGGTGCCGGTCGTCCATCGGTGAACTCCTCTTCACGGGTCATCTGAATCTTCACCGGACGCCCTGTTTTCTGAGATAGTAAAACAGCAGGAACGTGTGTCAACGCAACGCCAAAGCGTCCACCAAAACCACCGCCCATTGTCGTCGCGACGACATTGATCTGATTGAGCGGAATGCCAAGCGTACCAGCAATGCCGGAACGGATAGCGAAGGGACCTTGGGTACTTGCCCAAACCGTCACTTTCCTGGTGGATTCGACATCAGCGACGGAGACGTGCGGCTCCATGTAAGTCTGATGCACTCGTGGAATAACATAAGTATCTTCCACAACCAGATCCGATTCAGCGAAGCCTTGTTCTACATCACCGGCAGCGGAGTGTGTCTCGGCAGAGATATTGTAATAGACATCATCTTCAGTCGCTTCCAACTGTGTATTTAACTCAGCGATCTCTGCGCTGTGGTCTTCTTCCGATTTGTCCCGCTCAAGTTTTCTTAAGTCAGCCCTAATCGCTCGGCGGGCAGGTCCGTCTTTCGTATCATCGCTGTGCAAGCGTGGTGCGTCCGGCTCAATGGCTTCCATTACATCCTGAACGGCGGGAAGCACTTCATAGTCGATTTTGATTAGATCCGCAGCTTCTTCTGCGATGTCCGGATCTGTTGCCGCGACCGCTGCAATCGGTTCACCGAGATAGAGGACTTTGTCAGTGGCAAAGACCCGCCGCCCACTCTCAACATCGTCTTGGGTGACAATCGCTCGTACACCAGGCAGTTTTTCAGCTTCGCTCGTATCAATATTCAGGATTTTTGCGTGTGGGTGCGCGCTGCGAACAAACTTACCGTGAAGCATACCGGGTAAGTGGACATCACCTCCATACTGCGCTGCACCTGTGACTTTCTCTACCGCATCAACTCTCGTTAATCTTTTGCCAAGCACTGCATATTCTGACATGGAAAATCTCCTTTTTGGAACGGAAGGCGAAACATGGTTTGTAAAACGTAGGTATCAAGATCTCGACCTTAATCAGTGAGCATCACGAATTGCGCATGACCTCTGCCGCACTCATCACGGCTTCAATGATCTTCGTGTACCCTGTGCATCGGCAGATGTTATTCCCCAACGCATGTCTTACCTCTGCTTCTGTCGCATTGGGATTTTCATCAAGCAGCGCCTTGGATGCTACGACGAATCCCGGTGTGCAGAAGCCACATTGGTACCCGCCTTTTTCCATAAACGCTTGCTGGATGGGATGCAGTTGATCTCGGCTTGCTAGCCCCTCTACCGTTGTGATTTCTTTGCCATTGGCACTGACACCAAGCATCATACAAGATGTCACCGCTTTTCCGTCCACAATGACTGTACATGCGCCACAGTCGCCGGTACTGCATCCTTCTTTCGTACCTGTTAACCCGATTGTATCACGAAGGGTTGCTAACAATGTTTTTCTCGGTTCGATCAACAGATCGTATGTATCAGTGTTGACCGTTAAAGTGACTGGATGCTTCTTCATTGAGTTATCCTTTCTGTTCTCCGAATAAGCCTCGGGAATGAGTCTAAGATAAAGATTCCATTCCGATTTTTCGCGCGTCCGATAAATCGGGATTTTGCTGAACTAAATTCGCCGGCTAGCCCTGTGCACGGTCAGCTGCGGCTTGGAGTGTCCGTCGGGTCAAGACACCAACCATTTCCCGCCGATGCTCCGCCGAACACCGCAAATCTGAAATGGGACTTGATTGCGCTGAAGCAGCTGTAGCGGCTTGTTCTAACAACTCTGCCGTCAGAGAATTCCCATTTACAATGGCTTCGGCCTCGGTAGCTCGAAGCGGTGTGGGGGCAACAGCGGCCAGACCGATCTTGACGTCTGATAAGGCGCCGTTATCGGTTTTTGCAGATGACGCTACACCGACGAAGGCAAGGTCCATCACTTCTCTAATTTTTTGCTTGATGTACTGTGAACCTTCATTCGTACCGCGGGGCGGACATTCAAATGATGTGACAATCTCGCCGGTTTCTAATACGGTTTGCCCTGGACCTAAAAAGAAGGTTTCAATGGGAACGGTACGCTCGCCATCGGCACTCGCAATATTAACCTGTGCGCCCAGTGCTAGTAGGGGTGCTGCCGTATCCGCAGCAGGCGAGCCATGGCTGATGTTACCGCCTATTGTTGCAAGGTGACGGATCTGAACACCACCAACTTCACCTGCGCCTTCAGCAAGCGCGGTGTAGCGTTCACGGATTGTTGAATCTTGTTCTACCGTGCGCATCTTCGTCAACGCACCGATTCGCAAACCACTTCCTTCATCATACTCGATGCCCACCAATCCAGGAATTTTTTCCAAGCTGATAACGTACTCAGGCATCGCTGTCCGTGCTTTCATTTCTATAATGAGATCTGTCCCACCGGCTAAGAGTTCTGCTTTGCCGTTGTATTGTTTCAGCAGGTTTGATGCTTCTTCAATTGTTGTCGGTTCAAAAAACTCGAAATTCCTCAATGTTATGACCTCCCTCTGAAGTACGAGGCATTCCACCCCTCGCAAAAAAGTCGATTCCCAAATGTACTTTGAGATGGCTAAAGCATACCAAATCTAATCGGGGTTGTCAACTCTTAAATACTTAGATTGGCTTATGCTATTCAATGATCAACTGATGACGGTCTTTCGGTGATTCGCTAGGCCAGTCTGTGCCCGCCAATTGCACTGAACTTCCATCAAACTCAACATGCCGCTGCGTAGTGAATACCACACATTGATCTTCACGTTTCAACAGGTGAACGTGAATGCAGCCGGAGATACCATAAATATTGATGAAATCATAGATAATTTTGGGCAGCTGGTCTACCTCACTATATTGATGAGGGGCATACGGTCCAATCAAGACAGGCGAACGTCCTTTGAACGTACCGAGTGATGATCGGGGGCGAGAATTGTGAAAAAGATGTAATACACTTTTATCCGGGGATTTGAAGAGTTTGTTCCAAGTCCTTTTTAAGCCACGAAATGCGCCGGATGGCGGTGCAACATAAGAGGACAGGGAATACGCGATATCGTCTTGTCGCTCGGTGTCAGGAGGGATATATCGGCAAATGAGAAATGGCTTTGATTTGAATGAAGCTAAAAAGTAAGCATAGCGTGCCGGTTGTTCAGCGAGCAAGTCGAGAAATTCCGCAAAGTTTGAAAGTTCGCGTGATTGCTGTTCTTCGTGTTGATCTCCGGTCGTAAAATGGTGTAACCAGAATTTGAAACGAGAGTTAATACTAGCGTGGGTTTCGCCAATTATATTTGAGATCTCAGTAGCGTGTATGTATGCATCTTCGATAGTGTTAGCGAGATACCGATGATTTTCGGCTGCGCGTTCAGTAATTACTTTGAGATTTTCAGTGAGCCGCACTATCTTTCTCTGGAATATCTCAAATCCCAGGGGGGCGGCAATTAGATGTTCAATCTGATCCACAAAATTATCAGATTTCTCAAAATCTTCCGCCAATAGATTCAACTCTGACAATGTCTTTTTAAGAGACTCCGAAGTCAACTGAATTATTTCTTTCATTGACTTATGAGCTGTTAGTTCCTGAGTGCTATCTGTTGTTGCTAAATTCTTCTTTTCTTTCATGCGAAATTGTGCTATAATAGATAGGTTAAATATATTTAGTCTATTTACTGCAATAGAAGATAGGATGTTGAGATGTTTCCGTCTATTCATAGCTATAAACTGTAAAAATTATACACTATATTGATTGAAAATCAAATAACAATTTCAACGTAGTGGGGTTATTGACTACGTTCTGATTAACGACAATTGATTCGCTCTCTGCTAAAGCACTTTATTCTTACGGCTAATCTGTCATTATAGATAAAGATTTTTAAGGAGATACCATGGCAAATTGGAGTGAGTATATTTCAGACACACTGGATCGCCTATCAGGAAAGCAAAAGACGTCAACGCTTCCGCAAATTAGCCTGCAGCCGCCCGAAACTACCGAGGAAATCGCTATCTATGAGGGAAGAGAAACACGGCGTGAAAAACAGGTCAAAGAACGGTTGTCGTACCAACTTTTTGAAAAAATGAGACGGCGCACCTTTAGTTGGAAATCGTATTACTATTACGATGCCTATGATATTCCACGAATTGCAATTACCAACGAAAACGCAACGGGCACTCATATTATCGAACGCCGTCACCTCCTGCCAGAAGACCGGATCATTGAAGCTAACTTTTTTACGAATGCTAATGCTTCTTCCATCCTCATTGATGCCAATGATCTAGCGCGCGTGAGTCAGGAGCTATTCGATCAACTCAACGCTAGATCTGTCAATTTTCAAATTTATAATCAGACTTACCCTCTGGAAATCTGGTTTGATAGCGATCAAAAGCAGACAAACGACTTTTTTCCGCTCGGTCAACATAAAATCTGCATCGATGATCAACGGGCATACTTGCTGCGCCCATTCCGGAATCTGGGTGCTGATGGGTTTGCCGCTTTGTCAAATCGATTACTCGCGCAAGAAGGTATTGCGGTCGATCCAAAAAGCACGATCGAATCATTGCTGATTGAACTCGGTAGTGAGGAACTACTCTACCACTACCAAGATGCTCTTACTCTATATAACCAAAAAACTTCAAGGCGGCGATCTGCCGGTCTAGATGAAGATGAAGAGCATCCGTTAATTATTACGAAAACACGCCAACGTGGGCGTAGGAGAGATGGCGGTCCCCGTTCAACTGTCGATAAGACTCGTCCTGACCCAATACCGGATGAGATGTATGAGATGCTAGCCTTTGCTTTTGAGAAAAATTTCCCAGAAATTGAGGAGGACTTGATGCATGTCAGCCTCGCAGCGTTGAACTTGGATCGAGGAGCGGTCACCGATGGTTGTGCAATTTTGAGAGATAAGCTTTGTTCCTATACAGAGGCGGCGGTGCTACAAGAACATCAACTTGAATACCTCTATCAATTTGTGCAAAGAGTACTAGCCGAAGAAGAGGAACATAACGAAGAGGTATACTCGCCCCTCGAAGATCAAGCGTATGAAGAAATCCTCGTCGAGTTGTTGGAGGAGATCCGTGACATTACAACAGATTTTCGCTACATCCACTACCCACCCATTAACACCCAAGTCGATTCGCTTCAAGAATCTGTTCAATCGCTTTCACAAGCGCTTGAGGATGCTGAAGACAAACAACGCCGTCGTGAAATCAGTGACAAACGCGAGATCTTGACGAAGAAAGCGTTTGAAGTTCCTAACCCCCGTACCTATACCGTCGATAAAACAGAGGGACAAATCAGCTTTTATGAGCGGTTACTAGAGATCCAGAAAACCGTTCATGATGTTCAAGAGCAAGCTCGCAGTTCTGCTCATGATGTTGCCTTTAGTTTGGCGAAATCCGCCTACATTTTAGTTCAACTTCATTTGAAAGAGTTTCCGGATCTACGTGGTACTTCTAATCAACTAATTGAACTGATGCAGCGGGAATCGGATGACAATTATATGGAATTTGAGCTGCAATTCATCAAAACACTTGCACAGCTTGCCACCACCCTCCATGAGAGCATCAAAATCGCTCTGCCTGACCAACTCATGAAGATAACAAAGAAGTTGGAAAAGCTTTGTACCGATAATCGGCAATTTAGCGAAGATAGTTGGAATACAGCTTATACAGAGTTTGTCCATAGTGATGTCGCAGCGTTTAATGATAAAGTGCGTGCATCTGCAATTGAGAAATATGATCAGATTGCTGAACAAATCGATCACCAACTAGAGTTGATTGAAATCTTTATCAGTGGCGTTAACGTACCCGCACTGCTACCAGCACAATTACACGAATCAGGACAAGGATTGCAAACCTTCCTTGTAGAACAACTGAAAAAATATTTGAACACACAAAACCTGCAACTTCAGAGTGTTCCGGGACGTGAACATCAGCTTAGATCTCTTATTAATGAATTGATGCCCATGCAATTGGATACTCCACTTGAACAGTTGGAATATTTCTTTAGAAGCACTGCTTGACAGCCATCTCCCATAAAAACACAAAAAAACTTGTAAAAATGAACCAAAACTGTGAAACTTAAGCTGTTTTTTTTCGTTCTATGCACGGATAGGGGTGTACTGTGGACTTTTAAGGAGTTAATAAATGAGGTAATAGCTCGATTTTATAATCCCTCGCCTTGACTTTACTTATTTGGAGGACATGGACTTGTTACCAAAGAAATTCGAATCCTATCCCGTTAAGCCATATTTCTCTGAACAGCAGGAACTAAATGACCGCCTGACTGAGATTCTCCCGCCATATATATCGCAAATCCCACTCACTACGCGAGGGAAACGTCTGTTTCGGATCTTTGCCCGATTTACTCTGATCATTTGTCTGCTGTCGTTTTTGACCCTGTGTGCATTTTTAGCGCATCGCGCGGTGAAGGAGAAAGATACGTTCTGGTACTACCTCACCAAAAATCACAGCATCGTCCTCACCTTAACGCAAGGGAAGAAAGTGCAGGACACCGCAACGTATGGCGTTCTAGAAACACTTACAGCCTCCGGTAAAACGATGGAAGAGCGGTTGATTCAACTTCAGCTAGACGGATATGCTCAACATAACGCGCAACAAATCCCTATCATTTACGACGTAGGGGCGCAGGCAGATCACAGAAAGATCTACGAACAAGCAATTCAACCGTCACTCAAACAAGCATATCAGATTTATAACAATTTCGATCCGAAAACCGAGCAGGAAGTCTATGGGATTACCACAAACGAACTGATATATCAAAAAGGATTGAAAGTGCCGGAGTATAGTACGAAGGCACTGGAACACGTGCTATTTAATGCACGACGTTACTTCCCATTTGCACTCATTGCGGGCAGAGTTGCTGACATAGATCCCTTGCTTTTATTGAAAATTTTTGAAATTGAAACCAAATTCGATGAGGTCCTAGTCGGTCTCAGTCAGACCGAAGATGGCGAAGATGATATTGGCATTGCTCAGAATAACCTGGCTGTTTTACCCAACTTAATTCGTCACATCTTAGATCCGAGCATGCCGGCATATTCTCCCTTTTTCGAGTTTCTGAGCCCCGGGATGGATTGGGAAGGAAACCAACTCTCTTGGAGTGACTATTTGCCTCAATTAGAACAAGAGCTAGCGGGAACTTATGATCGGCAAAAAAATCCGTACGGAAAATATTACACGGATCTCCTGAAAGCCCCTCACATCGGCGCGTTTTTGGCAGCCTACCATATAAAGCGCGATAAAACCTACCGTTTCGAAGAATGTTTGGACTTTTACAGAAAAAATGCCAGAGCCCTCAAAGTTGAGCTCGACCTTAAGCAAGATCTACAACCATATCACTGGGCGTATTATACCTTTTACAACGGCGGTCCCAAGCGTTGGCATGTGATGAGAACATATCTGGCGATGCGCCAAAATCAGCAGCTGATCTCACCCGAACTTCAGGAAGCGGTGGATACTATAAAGCGACGTAACATGGCTGCACAACGGATAGGGGCTAAAAACCAATATCTGAAAGAACTCGCTTTCGACCACGCTGAAGGCACGATTGTCCAAAATGATGGGCTGCTTGACTATGGGTTGTACGATTTCTCGCCAAATTTCAAGCCTCGAGAACTCATGCGTGGGCTTCCACCTAACCTCGCTATGGCACAAAAGGTTGGTGATTAATGCAGGTGGCTGGGCCTGTGTATTCTTTGCAAGCCCACTCAAGTATATATGCTGAGAAAATACGACCTAACGCCTTCTGTCCTCCTGCTTCTCCTACCGATTATTTTCTTTTTCTGTGTCTTCCTGATATACCCTCTGCTCTACATTTTTAAGGAATCTTTCTGGATTAATAACCGTCTGAGCCTTGAGTATTTCAAGCTGATGGTTACGGATGAAAGTATCCGCAAGTTAGTCATCAACAGCTTCAACATGGGCATTGTGGTAACATTGGCAACAACACTTATCACTCTGCCACTCGCTTATTTCTTCACCCGCTACCGTTTCCCCGGACGTAACCTCCTACAAGGAATCATTCTGATTCCAATTATCATGCCGCCCTTCGTCGGAGCAATCGGCATGAAGCAGCTTTTTGGCCTGTACGGCAGTGTGAACATTTTTTTGAGCAAGATTGGGCTTATCGATTTGGCATCACCAATCGATTGGTTCGGTAGCGGATTTTGGGGAGTTATTCTGCTGTCCACCCTACATCTCTACCCAATAATGTATCTCAACGTTGTCGCAACACTGGCAAATGTAGACCCTAGCTTGGAGGAAGCCGCAGAGAACATGGGAGCATCACGTTTCACGCTTTTCCGCACGGTGACGCTTCCGCTCATGCTCCCCGGATATTTCGCAGGTGCTATCCTAGTGTTCATTTGGGCGTTCACCGATTTGGGTACACCGCTGATTTTTAACTACAATGAAGTTATCGCCGTGCGGATCTTCCGCCAAGTTACCGATGCCAACGTCAACCCGATGGGGTATGCACTTGTCGTCTTGATTATTGTACTGACAGCCCTTGCATTCTATGTGTCGAAGCGTTGGACGGGTACTGGACGGTATGAGATGCTCGGACGTGGACATGTCGGTTCACGTGAAATTCAAGCAAATCGCTGGATGTGTGCCATCATCTATTGCTTCATAGGGTTCATCGTATTCATGGCACTCTTGCCACACATCAGTATCATCTTAACATCGCTGACCCCTGACGCAAGTCAATGGCGGCTGACTGTGCTGCCTCAGAGCTATACGTTGCAGCATTACTCGGAGGTTTTTAGCCATGAGAGCAAACTGGAAGATACACTGCTAAGCATCAAAAACAGTTTATTCTACAGCGTGTTCAGCACACTGCTCGCGCTTCTCCTTGGAATCATACTCTCATATCTTCTGACCCGCAGGCGCATCCCCTTCAAGAATTTGCTCGATGCCATCGCGATGCTCCCTTTAGCCCTGCCGGGTGTTGCGCTTGCTTTTGGCTATGTGGGTAGTTTTGCAGATACGACGCTTTTACTTCGTCACTTGCCCCAGTCCATCGTATCCATCTTAGACCCCCGCCAAAACCCTATTCTACTGCTTATCGTCAGTTATGCAGTGAGGCGTTTACCGTATATGCTCCGGTCAATTTATGCGGGTCTCCAACAAACCAGCGTTACATTGGAGGAGGCATCACAGAATCTTGGCGCGAACTCAGCCCGGACGTTATACAAGATTACGCTGCCCCTTGTCATTGCCAATATCATTGCTGGCTCAATTCTGGTGTTTTCCTTCTCGATGCTGGAAGTCGCTGACAGCTTAATTCTTGCGATGCGAGACCAGTATAATCCGATTACTAAAGCAATTTGGAATCTGTCACAACGACCGGTTGGTGGGGCATATATTGCTTGTGCGTTGGGTGTGGTGGGGATGTTTATTTTGATAGGGTGCCTAGTTGCTGCAGGACGTATCTTGGGCAGTCGTCTAGGCGAGATTTTCAAAATTTGATGTGCGTGCCCGTGAAACGTCATGCGTTAAACGTGAGAAAAGGGGGTATTTCTTTATCTCCTACTGGCTCGGTTCAACATACAACGTCTTTTCGTGGGTGTAAGTCACGAAGCCTGAAGCGGTTCCCTTGGGTTTGACGACATACCGAAACCATGTATAATCGACCGGGACATAGCTAGCATGTTGTGCCTTACTGAAAAAAGCGGCAATTTGAGCAGCTTTCAGCAACGTTGGCATTGGGATACCGGGTTTGTTTTCGGGATTACGAATGATAACGTGTGAACCGTGAATCTGCTTTGCGTGTAACCACATATCCCGACTTGAAGCAATCCGGCGAAGAAGCAGATCGTTTTCCTTGCTATTCCGTCCCACATAAATCTGAAAACCGTCAGGCGAGGTATACTTCCGAAATGCACCGGTGGATTCGCTCTGCTTGGACCGACGCTTGGTTTCTTTTATCCAACCTTTTTTTACAAACTCAGACTGAATCGATCGAAGTTCCTTCAGCCCCTTTGCCTCGTCCACTTCGGAGACATACGCCTGTAGCACCCCCTGTTCCGCTTCATTATCAGCAATCAAACGGTGGATTACCGAAACCCCGCGCTTTGCTTTAGTGTACCGCTTGAAGTATTGTTGGGCATTTTCTGAGGCGCTGAGTTGTGGATTAAGCTCAATTGATAACGTACTTAAATCTGGACTGTAGTAGTTTTGTACTTCGATAATTGTCTGTCCCCGCTCGACTTGGTGTAAATTCGCAGTGAGGAGTTCGCCTTTGATTCGATAATCCTCAGCCTGTTCCGCATTTACCAAATCCTGTCGTAGCGACACCTGTTTTCGTTCCAGTGCAGCAGTCATCTTGTTCAAAATTTGACGCAACGCATTTCGCTCAGATTGCATCGCTTCATCACGAATAACCGCATCGTAGTAAGCGGATAGAGCCTCGCTCATTGTTTGAAAAAACCGGCTCTCAGTGTTTGGAAATTGCGTCAGTTTTAATGCAGACACAGCGACAACTTTATCACTGTCTTGCAAGTAAGCGTGGTTACTTGCTTCAGCCTCTGGTTGGCACTGTTTGATCGAATTGTCCCCTTCAATAAGCACTTGGGGTCGGCTGCGAGAGGGATCGAAACAGCTTACAACTTGCTGATACGCCTCCCACAAGTCTGCTAGGGTAGACTGATCACTAACGCGAGCGATAATTTCTTTGGCAAGGGTTGGGCTCAAGCCATCGATCTGGTTAAACAGATATCGCCAGCCAACCTCCCGATTCTCAACAAGCGAAATAAAGGTGTCCTGATCTAATTTTAATGGATGCCATTTATCCGGCTGCGGTGGTGAGGTATAGGTCAAGCCAGGCAATACCTCACGATAGCGACTCATCGTTTCATCAATATGTTTGATACTTTCAAGGATATTGCCGCTTGCGTCATCAACGAGGATGATATTGCTGTATTTCCCCATCAGCTCTGCGATAATCGACTTAGGTGACCCTTCAAGAACGTCGGATGTGGGAGCAATAGTAAGTTTAAGTATCCGATCCAAGCCAACCTGTTCTATCGCTGTGATCTGACCACGCAGAACATGCTTCATCAGGAAGTCGGCAAAATGGGACCTAGACTGTCCTTTCGGCGGACGTTCAATCAGATGTGCACGGGCATGAATAGAATGGATAGAAATAAGTAAAAAGTGAGTCTTGGCTGACTGGGAGATTTTTAGTACAATGCTGTGAGGGTTCAGTTGTTCAATATGCCGAATGGTCCCATTCAGAATTGTATGATGGAGCTCATCCGTTACAAGATGTAAAGCTAGGCTATCGAATGACATGACGCAGACCTCGTGAAAGTGATGTATCGTGAGTTTCCGCACCCGTGCCGTGTTTCTCAGCGCGTTGCTCGGCGGAACAGTTGGTCATTATACCATAATTCCGTAGAGAACTGCACAGAAAACTGACCCGTGCTAGGGCTATTCAGTTTTCGGCTTTTTAACCATTTTGTTTGAAAAGCCGCAATCGGGGAATCGTACCCACAGTGAGATGTCGGGATTCGGAGATCCCTCCTACGGTAAAACTAAATGACCCTAGACCTGTGCAGCTTCAAGTTAATGGTTTGACTTGTGGAACGCCTTACTTTTTCCGTTGGTAGTGGATTGATTGACAGCTGCCTATAATTGTGTTAAACTTTTTGTTGAAGCCAAGCAACTTTAGGCTTTCCGAGTTCTGACAGTAACGGATTTTCAGTTTGTCTTTATTCCCAATTAAAAAGGAGAATTTTAATGCGTAGGTTTTGGTTTAGCACTTTCGTAGTTGTTCTAGCCATTTCACTGATAGCTCCGTCACTCGCTAGTGGACAGGAGAGTGTATTAGACAGAGTAAAAAATAGGGGGCGGCTCGTCTGTGGGGTGTACGGCGGCTTGCCCGGTTTTAGTTTTCTTGGCCAAGATGGCAAGTGGAGCGGCTTCGATGTGGATTATTGCCGGGCAATCGCTGCAGCTATTCTCGGAGATTCGAACAAGGTTGAGTTCGTGCCGCTAAAGGCACCAGAACGTTTTCCCGCCCTTCAGACAGGAGAGATAGATGTCTTAATCCGAAACACCACTTGGACGCTTACCCGTGACACCCAAGTGGGAGCTGACTTCGCCCCACCTACCTTTTACGATGGCCAAGGATTCATGCTGCGTAAAGATCTCGGTGTCACTTCCCTAGAGGAGTTGGCAGGTGCAAGTATTTGTGTCACCGCTGGTAGCACGACTGAATTAAATCTAGCGGATACAATGCGGGCTTTAGAGGTAGATTTTAATCCGGTTGTTTTTGAAGAGATTGACACCCTTTACAACAGCTATGAGCAGGAACGCTGCGATGTAGTTACCAGTGATAAATCCCAGCTAGCCGCCCGTCGCAACGTCTTAAAGAATCCGGGTGATCACGTTATTCTTGATATAACTATCTCGAAGGAACCGCTAGGACCTGTCACTATCCACGGAGACAACAAATGGAACGATGTTGTTAGCTGGGTCGTTTATGCTACGTTCTTTGCCGAAGAGCACGGAATTACTCAGTCGAACGTCAGCACTTATAAATCCAAAAAACCAGAAATCGGACGTTTCTTGGGCGAGACCGGCGATATGGGCGGGAAACTCGGTCTGTCGAAAGATTGGGCACGTCAGGTTATCACTGCTGTTGGTAACTATGGTGAAATTTTTGAACGTAACCTTACCCCCATTGGTCTACCGCGCGGCGTCAACAAAGTATGGACTCAAGGGGGCTTGCTGTACTCAATGCCGTTCCGTTAGAGATTTGCACCAACGCAGCGTTACCACCTCAAGCCGCACAACGTGATGGAAAATAATTCACCTAAAAGTGTATCAGAGAAAATCCCTTTTTGGCGGGATATTCGGGTCCTACGTGTACTGTTCCAAGTCATCTTCCTGATTGGAGTCCTCCTGTTAGCCGGTATACTCTATATGAATATGCTGAGGGGACTCAGCGGACTCGGCTTGACTTTGAACCTCGATTTCCTGAACGATGAAGCTGGGTTCGGCATAGCTGAGGGAATTGCCTATGACCCTTCGGACACCTATCTAAGAGCGTTTTGGGTGGGTGTGATAAACACGATCAGGGTCAGCATTATCGGAATTGTGTGCGCTACAATCTTGGGGCTTGTTGTCGGTATCGCTCGGCTATCAAGCAATTGGTTGGTCAGAACCATCGCAGCCATTTATGTCGAATGTTTTCGCAATATCCCGCTTCTGCTACAGATTCTGTTTTGGTATACCGCTGTAATCCTCCAACTGCCCTCGGTCCGGAAAAGTTTTACATTCTTCGGCGGCGTGTTTATCAACCAACGCGGGGTATATCTTCCTGAGCCTCAACCCACATCGGGCGTGAATATTTGGCTCGGTTATCTCGTTGGAGGCCTTATCTTAGCACTGATTCTCTATCTTGTGCGGTTGAGGAAACTGCGACAGATCGACCAACCCGGCTTTCCTGCAAAGTGGGCTCTGCCGGCGTTCCTATTGGTCGCTTTTTTGGGTTGGTTCCTTACCCCGGGTAAACCATTTACTTTTGAGCTCCCAGCATTGAAGGGCTTCAATTTCGTTGGAGGAATATACCTTTCGCCCGAATTCTCCGCCCTTTTAGTCGGACTTGTTATTTATACTGGGGCTTTCATCGCTGAAGTAGTGAGAAGTGGGATACAGTCCGTGGCAAAGGGACAACGAGAGGCTGCTAAAGCGATAGGTCTAAATGAATTTCAAACATTGAGGCTGATTGTCCTACCCCAAGCTTTCCGCGTGATCGCCCCACCACTCACCAGCCAGTATCTGAACCTCACTAAAAATTCCAGTCTAGCTGTCGCAATAGGCTTCCCGGACCTGTTTAATGTTGGTAATACGATGATGAATCAAACCGGACAATCCATCCCGATTTTTGGGATGATCATGATGAGCTATCTGATTATCAGCTTGACAACATCGGCGTACATGAATTGGTACAACCGAAGGATTAACCAAATCGGACGATGAGAGGAAAAGAAGCAGTGGAAGAGCAAACGACGAATCCAGTAATTAAACCACCCACCGAGTCGAAAGGTATATTGCGATGGCTGAAGCAGAATCTTTTTAATACTTGGTATAATGCGCTTTTCACCCTTTTCGCCATCGCTTTTTTATCTGTCATCTTTAAGGAAGTTTTGACTTGGGCGTTCGTGGACGCAAATTGGGGAGTTATACCTGCTAACCTGCAAATTTTTCTAGTCGGTGCTTATCCACGAGAAGAAATATGGCGGGTATGGATTGTGATTTATACTTTGGGACTCCTATTAGGGCTAAGCGCCGGAATCTGGGGAGGTCTAGCCCTCCGGCTTGCTCTCGTCATTGGTGGAATAGGGGGAGGGTTGGGGATCATCCTAGCCTTTTTTTTCGCCACCTTCTCCAATAAATTCGGTTTGCTGGGTGGGGTGGTGTTACTAGCAGCCGCCCTTTTTCTGGGACGCGGCAGAAAAGGATTACGTCCTTGGGTTCTTGGCGGTTGGTTGCTATCATTTCCTTGGACTATGATATGGCTTCACGGATTCGCAGGTTTGCCCACTGTCTTTACAAGTAATTGGGGCGGACTCCTCCTGACGCTGATTCTCGCGGCTGTTGGCATCGTTGTCTCGTTTCCACTAGGCGTTCTTCTGGCTCTCGGTCGACGGAGCAATCTTCCCGGAATTAAGTGGGTTTCCACAGTATATATTGAGACGGTACGCGGTGTGCCTTTGGTAACAATTCTGTTTATGGCACAGATTATGGTTCCCATTTTCTTGCCTGATTTTCGCATTGACAAAATCTTACGGGCAATGCTCGGTATCACACTTTTTTCCGCAGCTTACATGGCAGAAAACGTCCGTGGCGGCCTACAAGCGATTCCGAAGGGCCAGCACGAAGCCGCTCACGCGCTGGGCCTCAATTATCCCCTTACGATGTCGCTTATTGTCTTACCGCAAGCACTACGCTCAGTCATCCCAGCAATCGTTGGGCAGTTTATCAGCCTCTTCAAGGATACATCGCTGGTCACTGTCATTGGACTGCTAGATCTATTAGGTATAGCCAAAACGGTTATTGCGAACCCCGACTGGTTGGGATTGCAAGCTGAGGTATATCTATTCGCTGCAGTAGTCTATTTTGTTTTTAGTTACTCTATGTCATATATCAGTCAGAAAATTGAAAATACTTTGGGAGGCGGGTAGGGGTGAGGTTATTTCGTGCATCCTAGGAAGGAAGAGATTAAAAAGTGGCAGATCTTGAAAACACGCCGGATGACTCAATTATTATCTGTGAAGATGTGCATAAATGGTTCGACGATTTCCACGTACTCAAAGGGATTACTACTGCGTTCAAAAAAGGGGAGAAGGTTGTAATATGCGGACCTTCAGGTTCGGGTAAATCTACCTTCATCCGCACAATAAATCGTCTGGAAGTACATCAAAAAGGACGTATTATTGTTGATGGTATCGAACTCAGCGACGACCTTCGAAATATAGACCGTATCCGCCAAGAAGTGGGCATGGTCTTCCAACAATTCAACCTGTTTCCCCACCTGACCGTCCTACAAAATGTGACATTAAGCCCTATCTGGGTGAAGAAACTGGCAAAAGGTGAAGCGGAATCGGAGGCTTTAGCACTATTAGAGCGAGTTGGCATTGAAGAACATGCTCACAAATTTCCGACGCAGATTTCGGGCGGACAACAACAGCGTGTGGCAATTGCAAGGGCTTTGGCAATGCAGCCCAAAATTATGCTATTCGACGAGCCGACAAGCGCCCTTGACCCTGAGATGATAAACGAAGTTCTCGATGTAATGCGTGAATTAGCCGCGTCTGGCATGACAATGTTGGTTGTCACACATGAGATGGGTTTTGCCCGTGAGGTGGCAGATCGGGTAATTTTTATGGATGAAGGAGCAATTGTGGAAGAAGCGGCACCAGAGATTTTCTTCGATAACCCGCAGAACGAACGAACTCGGCTTTTTATTTCCCAAACGCTACAACACTAGGAACGATTCAATTTAATACGGCTCCCTTAACCCCCAAAAAATACGTGACATAAGACTTACGGAAAGTATGCGTACCGTGTAAATTCAAGATTAAATTCACTTTTAGACAATTTTTCACTAGAATTCTTGCTTGCATTCTTTTTTTAAATCAAGTATAATGTTATGCGTAACTGTACAATGGATTAGAGAAGTGGTGTTAGGTTCAAATGGAAGCATTTCCCCGGCCATATGCTATATTTTGTACCTCTTGCGCTAAAACTTGATTTTCATTTGCAGTTCTGAATCTTTAGGAAAGGAGGTACACACCGATGGCAACAGGTCGAGTGAAATGGTTCAGCGATCAGAAAGGTTACGGATTCATCGTGACCGATGAAGGACAGGATGTCTTCGTCCATTATTCCAACGTTGAAGGAACTGGCTTCAAAACCCTTGATGAAGGACAAGAGGTCGAGTTCAACGTTGTGGAAGGGGAGAAGGGGCTCCAAGCCGAAGAAGTTAGAAAAATCTAAAATTGATAAAGTTAACAAGGATAAAACCGGGGAAGAAAAAGGCTCTCAAGTAATTGAGGGCTTTTTTTATTGGGCTAGACAAAAGCAATGGAGGGTAAAGCAGAAACTAGCAAAGAAACTCTGGCTGCTCTTAAAAATTTTGAACCAAATCAGCAGATTTTGTTTTGATTGCTTTCCTATCATGGCAGCCACTTTATCTTTTTCGGAATGCACCCCAACCCTGACGAATTTTATTCCGCCATGTGGATGGGTTATCGCTATCCTCAACGCCTGCGCTTGCATCGCCTGTTGCATCGCCATCTGTTACATGTTGGTAAGCAGGTATTTCGCCTTCTACATCAAACTGGGAAGCGTTCTGGATCAATCCGATATTACGGCGTGCTTCTTCAAAGTCCGGATTAATCATTAATGCCTGCTTCCAACAGGCGAACGCCAGTCCTGCATTGCCTTGCTTGTAACAGATAATTCCCAATTTGTTGTACGCTTCAGGCAGGGTCGGATCGATAGATACCGTTCGTTTGAATGCGTCGATTGCACTTTCAATTTTGCCTTGGTACATGTAGGCATTTCCAAGGTTATAGTGTATTTCCGCAAGATTCGGATCTTTACGAGCGATTTCTTCCCATTGAGCAATTGCCTCGTCAAAACGATTCTGTTTCCAATATTCAATGGCTCGGTCGTTGGCGATTTCAGCTTGCTTACTCATGAATCTTTCCAATCTGATAGTATAGGTGGGTTGTGTGGGCTTGATGTTAGCACTCGCGAGCCTCTGATTACTTACAGTTTATCTCCAATCTTTGGAATTCACTTAGATGGTACTCGCACAGTACACTTTATCAAAAGGTTATAAATTATAACATTGCTAAACAACTATATCACATTTCGCAATTTCAGTCAACACCAAAGTCAGATAGACCATATACAAATAATTAAACAAGCTCAATTCCATCTTCAGTTCAGTTGGATTGCCTCTACAAGGTCCCAACTAAAGTCGAAGTAGTAATTATGTTTTTTGCTTTCAGGCACGCAGATGATGCAGCACCTACCATCGCAGGCGAAGCGATCAGTAATGGCAACGAGATTGAGCTCGTAGGAATATATCATTTCAATAGCATCAAGGACGAGGAGATTGTGCGTTTGGAAATGCTTGTCTAGCAGATCTTCAATTGCGATCTGTATCAGGAGGTGTATTTTTGCTTTCGCACCGGCGTATGCGATTGATGCCCGCTGTCTGTCTAATTCATCAAGCAGATACAGATTCAGGTTTACATAGTAATCTGTAGAATTACCAAATTTTTCATTGAGTAGGCGCTTGACTAAATTCGTTTTGCCAGACTGAAATTCTCCGACGAGACAAATCGTCCTACCCTCAGATCCGGAATCGATGTGAGAGGCTAAGGTTTGATAAGCTTCCCGTTGATTTTCATCAAATGGGTATGTTGACATGGGATCGGTATCATCTCAAAGAGGAGATGTTAAAAAATCCTCCCAATGGAAGTGTGGCAGAGGAAACTCCTCCGTTGCTTCACATTGTCAAAAAGTTGCCGCTTTTTCAAAGAAATCAATTTCGATCACCTCGACATTCGCACGTCGGGCATTATCAGCCACACGCTGGACAACCATCTCCCGAACAAATGGGATGGGGATTCGCTTGACACGGTGAACGACTTCCTCCGTGCAACGGATTGAGGTGTTACCCAAGAATGGTCCTTCCCCCGCTTTCGCTTCAGCGGGATGGTCGCACGTCTCTGGCACGAGTTGCTGCAAGCGCATGGACACGTAATCAGTGACCCAACCTTTGAGTGCTTCCCCTTTCTCCTCATCAACTGTAGTTGGTTGAGGTTTCTGATCCAATTTCTGACTGATACCAACCAGTAGATCTTCTAAGCGATTCAACCGGTCTTCGACCGCAGATAATTGTTCTTCAACTTTATGTTCGCTGTTCATTATTTTTTCTCCTCAATTGAAAATATGTCTGTCAGCTATAGTTTACCGCCGGGGTCTGAAGGACGGAATGCCTGTTTTATCAAACCGATCCTTGACAGCTTTCATGATTTCCGGCGTGATTTCATTGTAGCCGTGCTCACGGGCGTATTTTTCGACGCTTTTGGTGACCATCCCCCGTGCAAAGGAGGGAACACGCTTTAATCTTTGTTGTGCAGCATCTGTCCATTGTAACTCGTAATCGGTTTCAGCTGCAAAGGGAGTCGTTTTTTCAAAACGGATGTTTTGACTTCCCGCCTGTCCCGGTTGGTAGTCACAGGACGGATCTTCAGCGAGATAGTTATCGGTGAGGGCATAGGCACGGGCGCGGCAACCGCCACAAACGTCCCGAAATTCACAGGCACCACACTTGCCTTCCAGCAGTTTCCGATCTCGCAGTTCGTGAAAGACCTTCGATTGATTCCAGAGCGTCGCAAAACTTTCAGTCTTCAGACTGCCGACACTTACCGGCATATATGGGCAGGGCGTCAAATCGCCTTCAGGTGTGATGCGGCAGTAGTAGATGCCACAGGGGCAGGTGCCACTCGGATAGGCTTGCAGGAATGGGGAATCCGATTGTTGCTCATAGATGACTCGTTTGTAGTGTGGTGCACATTTCGCCGCTACCAGCATTTTACCACGATATTTCGCCTGTAACTCAAAGAGTGTCGAAAGCATAGCCTCATATTGAGCGGGGGTGATGTCCATCACTGTTTTTCCTCTGCCCGTTCTCACGAGGAAATAGAGATTGAACACCTTCGCACCGAGTTCGTAGGCAAAATCAACGATTTGTGGAATTTCATCGTAATTCCAGCGCGTCACAGAGGTCTGTACAAGAAAATCAAGGTTTGCGCGCTTGAGGGCTTCGACCCCGTTCATCGTACCTTCCCACGCCCCTTCCATCCCGCGGAACTTGTCATGATTCACCGAATCTACAGCATCTAAACTGATGCCTGCGCCAGCAACACCGTGGTCGCTCATCCGCTGAACGGTTTCATCGTTCAGCAGCACCCCGTTTGTGCCCATAACCACCAAAAATCCGGTTCGGGCCGCGTAATCTGATATTTTCAGAATATCAGGCCGCAGCAACGGTTCGCCACCTGTGAGAATGAGGAGAATATTGGGATTGATTTCGGCAATCTCATCAATCACGCGGAAACACTGGGATTGAGTCAACTCTGTATCTCGATAATACCCACTCGGAAACTCGTTGGTATCCACAAATCCGGCGGGGAGATAACAGTGTGTACATTTGAGATTGCATAGCCGTGTGATATTCCATGAAACGGCTTGGACTTTTGTTTCCATGATGTTCCTTAAAACACGATATAATGTAATGTCAACCGCAGAGACGCAGAGAACACAGAGTTTTTTTCGTCACACTATTCAACCCCTAGCATTTGGCGGAGGTGCAAGGAGCACGCAAAGACAACAAGCCCAGCAAGGATAGTAAAAATTCCGAATAGATTTACCTTTCTTTGCAACTTGGCAACCACTGAAGCATCGAAATTCGGGTTTGCCATCGCCGACTCTAACCTTCGATTGAAAACAGCGATATATAGGCTATGAAATAGCGTCATCAATCCTACAAAGGCAAGTTTCACGATAAAAAGGACAAAATAGCTATAGTCCTGAGAAAAGCGCATCTGCGTGTTCAATCCGACGATGAACAGATTCATCGCACCGGTAATCAGGAGAATGTGGATTGTGAAACGAATAATATGCCTTAAGCGATTCCGGATCGCGGTGGTATGTTGGACACTCTCAAGGATTTGAAAATGCTTCCTCAGAATCGGAGTTGCAACGCTGAGAGAAAAAAAGAGTCCACCAAACCAAACGATTGCGGCGGTAAAATGTATCCATCGGATGAACAGTTCGACAATTGGAGCCATAAGCGAGTGAAATAGGATACGATAGCGCGCCTATCGCAGCTTGTGTGAGAAAAATCCCTTTCGCTTTCCCTATGATCAACTCTTACATCCCAAAATTACCGCGCACAGAATCCATCACTTCGGTAGTGATTTCAGTGTGCCCGTTTTCACGGGCGAACTCTTCGATGCCAGTCTTCGCCATTGAGCGGACGAAACTGGGTACGCGTTCCAAACGTGCTAAGGCTTCCGGCGTCCATACCGGTCCGGTCATCTCCGCCGGTTCTTGAAATGCTTCCGCGACAACCGATGTGAACGGGCATTTCCCGCCGCCTTCAGCGGATACTGTCGGTGCTTCGGCAGTCAGATTATCCGGGCTCTGCTGATTCAGAAAGGAACGTACCATCTGCATCGGCTGCGCCGCTTCGCTCTTGCCACCGAGTTGAACATCAAGGGATTTTAGCATCTGGGTTTCCCACGGATTCATGTGCATTGCAAACTCGGCAAAGCAATCTGGGCACTCGAAAATCGCCGTTAGCGAGCCTTGATCCGGCGTCGCTGTTTCCTTAAATTCCATCGCTGTGTTGCATTCAAGGCATAAGAATTTCATTGGTTGACTCCGTTTAGATGTTGCATTTTTTATTCAAAGAACGTCCGAATGTTATCTGTGATGCCGAAAAATGTTTGTCCTGCGGGAGTATCCCCGTATCGGTCAACAAATACACTCCCTTCATCCGCTGCAATAGAGATTCGTGGATCGAAAGGGATCTTGCCGAGTAGAGAAACGTCAAATTGACGTGTCATCTCCTCTGTGTGCCCCGATGGGAACAGATCTTCGGTTTTACCACAATCAGCGCAAACATACGCTGCCATATTTTCGACGACGCCGATTACCGGTGCGTTGAGCAGTTTTTTTGCCATTGTCAGCGATTTTTTGACAACAAGCTGCGAAACCCCAGAAGGGATTGTGACCACAACGGTGCCGCCAAGATTGGGTAGGAGATCGACGAGATTTGGCAAACGGTCAGTACCGGGGGGCAGATCGATTAACAGATAATCAAGGGGTCCCCATTCAGTATCGGAAAGAAATTCGCGGAGGGCACTCATTTCCATTGTCCCTCGCCATGTGAAGGCATCCTTCTGTGTTTGGGCTTCCCAGAGGACTGGCGTTTCGTCGTCCTTGAGGAACAGATCCATCGACATCACCTTGACCCCAAGCGGACTGAGAGCGGGTTTTACACCATCGTCACCATAATCAATTCGTTGCCCTCTTACCCCCATCATTTTAGCAATCGAGGGACCATTGATGTCAGCGTCAATCACACCAACATTGTGCCCACGCAATCCAAGTGCCGAAGCAAGGTTTGCCGTGACTGAGCTCTTGCCCACACCACCTTTTCCACTCATAATAGCAACAGTGTGGCGGACTGATGCAAGGCGTTTTTGCAAACGATTGACTTGCTGTGTCACTTGTCCAACGATGTTAGAGCCGCCATCGGCGGGGAGGTCTTTGTAGGTTTTCATAAGTTTCGGTTAATGATAGATAAACAATGGAATACCCGCCTGCGCTACTAAGGATTTGGTCACACTCCCGAAGACGAACTCGGATACACTGCGTTTTCCATACGCTCCCATGACGAGCAGATCAATTTCATGTTCTCGGATATAGGACAGGATGGTTTCATCTACTCTTCCTCTTAATTGGACTTTCTCGGTCTGTACCCCGTATCTTCTAAAGTAATCACCGAGCCGACCAAGTAACTGTATTCCACGACTTGCATTGTTGTTGACATTCAGAAGGGTGATGTCACATTGATTCCAGATATGAAGCAGAAGAAACATCTGAATTGCTTTGGTAACTTGGACGCTGCCATCATAAGCGACGAGCACTTTTTTGATTTCCTTGACAGAATCGGGTACTGCAAGGATCGCGGTCAATCCGTTATGCAGAATTCGATCCAAGGTGTTACCCGGCTCGTGTCTGACATTATACCGAAAAAAGGTCTTCTGCCCGATTATAATAAAATCGTGAAACTTTGATTCTTCGATAATTTCCCGAAATGGGCTGCCCATCTCTGAATGAATCGAGTGATGGATTCCCTTCTCTTGACAGGTTTGTCCGAAATCTTTAAGGACTCCAGCCACTGTCTCCCGCGTCTCTTGGAATTGCTGCTGGTCAGCGAGTCGATCGTAGTGCATCGCTCCAATTGGCGCGGGGCCGCTTGAGCGTTGGAGCCCCCGCAGATCGATGACTCCGATGCCGGTTAGTGAAGCAGTATGTTCCAGAGCGATTTGCGTGGCATATTCGACCGCTGCCTGAGAATAGCTGGAGCCGTCGAGACACACAAGGATTTCCCCAAAATGTAAAGGGTTTCTGGGGTGCATTGACAAACTCCGATCTAATTGACATTCAAGGCGTGATTTTACGCTTGTGTCGTTTTCTCTTTATCGCTCTCTGTTTCAGCGGTGTGTTCGGCCTGCTGGTAATATGTCCCAAGCACCTCATTGTCTAGACTTCGCCCTTCTTCAATCACTTGAGCAGCAAAATCTAGGTTGATTGTCGTGAGGTTCGCCTCCTGCGCTCGCTGTTCGACACGGGATTGCGTGATGTTCCGCATAAATCCAGCGGGTACGAGATCCAATCGAGCGCGGGCATCTGGCGTCCATTCAAGCGGACTCTCAAATGTTTCTTCTTGGGAGGTATCAGCAGATTCGCGGGATTGGGCGACAGCCCTCAGTTCAGGCGCGTCCTCACGGACAGCGGATGCCTGATCCATGCTCTCGTTGATAATCTGCATCGCAAAGTCGTTGGTGATTGTACCGATTTTCTGGACGCGCGCTGATTTTTCGATTCGCGCTTTGACGTTGCGCCGCATATACCCTCGCGGCACATTCCGCAAAGCCTTTTTGGCTTGATCCGACCACTGGAGGCGCACACCGTCGAAGGTCTGTTCCTCACTGACACCACCCTCCTGATCTGCGACCCTCTGGAGTGAATCTTTATCGACCATCTGGAATCGGTCGCCGTCCACGCCGCAAACCGGGCATTTCACAGGCTGCTGGTCACGGGCAGCATAGCCGCAATCTCCACAGATGTAGGTTTTGATCGCATTGGAGTCCAAAACCGTTTGTGTTGCGATCTCTTTCGCAACTTTGGTCATCCGTTCCGCTGAACGTCCTGGCATAAAGGTCTCCATCGCCTGCTCAATGACGCTTTCAGTAATAACAGAGTGCCCACGCTCAATGGCAAAACGGTGAACAGCCGTGCGTGCGATACCCTGCACCTGTGGCGGCGCCTTTGCCATCCGATCTAAGGCTTCCTGCGTCCAGACCACCGTCTCCTCTGCCCTGACATCAACTTTGGGAACGTACCGCTGGCTCGACAGGAATACATTACACGGGGCAAGGCGCAGTAAGTTTTCGGTATTG
The DNA here is from genome assembly GCA_965208425.1 of Candidatus Poribacteria bacterium. GTDB lineage: Bacteria > Poribacteria > WGA-4E > WGA-4E > PCPOR2b > PCPOR2b. The sequence continues at coordinate 4,718,586 of OZ242335.1, forward strand.
CTGCCGATGTCCATATCGGGATCGCTGTGGACGCCGATTCTGCCCAGCATCAACATCCACGGTTCGGTCTTTCGCGCATACTGCAAGATTTTCTCAAACGCTTTGCCGTCCAACAGGGTGATCTTGAGGTCGTAGTTGTGGTCTTCCTTTGCAATGGTCCGGGCAATCTCCAGATGGGATTGATAGATTTTGGCAAGTCCGGTGTCAATAACCTCTTCGTGCAGTTGCTCCTGCTCTTTGAATCGGAAGGTTTTGGAGGCTCGCTCCGTCAGGACGCTAACGACCGAATTGAATACCACGTAGTGGAGATAAGGATCATAGACGCCAACTGCCTCAACCTGTCTACCAAACGCCTTACCGATCCTAATTGCCGTTTTCAACCCGCCGAAGGATTCAGGGCTGCCGTCAATCCCGACGAGGATATGCCCCTTCTGTTCGTGTATCTCTTCTATATTTCGGACTACAAGGGTATCGGTCTCAATACGCCGCACAACCCGTTCAACAACGCCGCCGAGGAGACTATCCTTGACTGCTCCCATACCGAGGGCACCCATAATCACAAGGTCGTAGTCGCTCGCCTGAATGTCTTCTGCCAACTTGATGAAGTGTTTGCCTTCAGGCATTTTGGCTTCAAAGGGGATGTCGTTTTCAGCACACTTGTTCTTCATGACCTCCAAGTATGAATCGGAGATTAACTGAAGTCCCATCGTAATCAATGTATCATGGATTCGGCGCTGTTTTTCAAGCTCGGCTTCATCTTGATATTCTTCGGGGAGTGTGTACTCCATCTGTTTGAAGCGCACATCGTGCATTTTTGCCGCGTAAACATGAGAACCAACGAGTTGCGACTGGAATTTTTTGGCAAACTCCACAGCGAAATTAACGCTCGCATCGGAATGGTCTGAGTTGTCAACAGGCACATAGATTTTTTTAAACATTTTTCTCCCTCCAACATCGATTTTCCATTAACGTATTATATTTTTGGCCATGTCGAGAAGTCATACAACAGAAACCGAGTTTTCAAGAAAAAACTCGGTTTCTCTTTGTTCCAAATATGATGTTTTTTATCCGTACTAATCGCCAACTTTACTTTGGTCCAATCATCTGGCTGGGAACAACAACCCGGTCAAACTCTTCCTCGCTCAACAGATTGAGTTCGACCACAGTTTGCCGTAACGTTTTGCCTTCCTGATGAGCAGTTTTAGCGACCAACGCCGCATTATCATAGCCGATGTAGGGATTCAGCGCGGTGACAAGCATCAATGAATCGTTCAGGTATTCTTGGATTTTTTCCCGATTTGGCTCGATACCGACGACACAGTTTTCGTTGAATGAATCACAAGCATCCGCAAGCAGTCGGATGGATTGGAGCGCGTTAAAGGCTATGACAGGCATAAATACATTCAACTCAAAATTGCCCGATGCGCCTGCAATCGCAACTGTCGTGTCGCTGCCGATAACCTGGGCGCAGACCATTGTCATAGCTTCGCATTGCGTCGGATTCACTTTTCCCGGCATAATCGAGCTGCCCGGCTCGTTCTCCGGTAACAGGAGTTCACCGATACCGCAGCGGGGACCACTACCGAGCCAGCGAAGGTCGTTTGCGATTTTGTTTAGCGCACACGCCAGTGTTTTGATCGCCCCACTCACTTCGACGACAGCATCTCTAGCACCGAGGGCTTCAAACTTGTTCGGCGCAGTCACAAAAGGAAATCCGGTTCGCTTAGAGATTGCAGCGGCAGCCTTCGTCGCGTATTCAGGATGGGTGTTCAATCCGGTGCCGACCGCTGTTCCACCGATTGGCAGTTCGTAGAGATGGGGTAACGCGTTATCAATTGCGCGGAGCGAATTATCTAACTGCGTAACATATCCAGAAAACGCTTGCCCTAACGTCAACGGGGTGGCATCTTGGAGATGGGTGCGTCCAGTTTTGACAATATCCTTAAAGGCTTCAGCTTTCGCTGAAAGCGAATCACGCAGGTCAGTCACCGAAGGAATCAGATGATTGCGAATCCGGTCGATGACAGCAACATGAATAGCTGTTGGGAAAGCATCGTTGGTAGACTGAGATTTGTTGACGTGGTCGTTGGGGTGAATTGGCTCTTTGCTGCCAAGGACGCCGCCAAGCATTTCAATGGCGCGGTTTGAGATTACTTCGTTGACGTTCATATTGGTTTGGGTGCCGCTGCCGGTTTGCCAAACGACTAGCGGAAAGTGATCATCCAGATCGCCATCAATCACTTCCTGTGCTGCTTTGATGATAATTTCAGCCAGATCAGCGTCCAGCGTTCCCAGTTTGGTATTCACCTCAGCAACAGATTGTTTAACAATGCCAAGCGCCCAGATCATCTCACGCGGGAAACGTTCCCCACCAATCTTGAAATTTTGCAATGAACGCTGGGTCTGCGCTCCCCAATACCGATCTGTTGGGACCTCAATTTTCCCCATGCTGTCCGATTCAATTCTTGTTTGCATTTACCTCTCCACACCTACGTCATTTCTGCGGTCGAAAAATCCGGAAGAGCTTTTTGATCGGATCATAGAATTGGTCTACAACCCGTTCTTTAAGTGGAATAATAGCATTATCGGTAATCGTGATATGTTCCGGACAGACCTTCGTGCAGCATTTAGTAATGTTGCAATAGCCGATGCCATCAGTATCTTTCAAATTCTCTAGTCGATTCTCAGTATCAAGGGGGTGCATTTCCAGTGCAGCGGCATAAACGAAAAATCGGGGACCGATGAACTTGTCGTGCAGATCATGCTCGCGCAGCACATGGCACACATCTTGACATAGGTAACATTCGATACACTTGCGAAATTCTTGGACGCGATCAATGTCCTCTTGTGCCATTCGCCAAGTACCATCTTCGGCATCGGGTGGTCTCGGATTGAACGGTTTAATTTTCTTCTTGACTTCAAAGTTCCATGAGACATCGGTGACCAAGTCCTTGATGAGTGGAAATGCGTGCATTGGCTCAACCGTCACCGGCGCATCAAGCGGAATGTCGTTAAGCCGGGTCATACACATCAATTTGGGATTTCCGTTGACCTCTGCCGAACAGGATCCGCACTTCCCGGCTTTGCAGTTCCAGCGTACCGCGAGATCGTTCGCCTGTTCGGCCTGAATCTTATGAACTACGTCGAGAACCACCATCCCCTCAGAGACCTCTGTTTCATAATCGACGAATTTCCCTTCATTAGCGTCGCCTCGCCATATTCTGAACGTTGCTGTTGCCATTAGCCCATCTCCTCTATCACTGCTTGGAGGTCTTCGCGAATTTCGGGTATCGGTTCTCGACTGACCTCCATTTCACCATCTGCATTCTTTCGGACAACAGTGTTATACCCGCCTGCCCCCGGCTCCTCTTTCTCAGGATAATCGTCACGAGAATGGGCACCGATGCTCGCTCTTCGCTCTAGCGCTGCAAGCGCAATGGATTCAGATATTGTGAGCATGTGGTGTAGATCTAGTGCTGTGTGCCAACCCGGATTATACTCACGATTCCCGGCGACTTCTGCTTGGTCGGATCGTTCCGTGAGTTTCTGGAGTTCGTCTCGTGCGTTGTTTAACCCTTCGTCGCTCCGAGCGATACCAACGAGATCTTGCATCATATCTTGTAAATCGTACTGAATTTGGAACGGATTCTCGCCGGATCCGTTGTCGAAAGGCTTTAACGCCCAACTTGCAACTTCTTCAACCTCCGCTTCGTTTGCTTTGGCTGCACTGTTTTCTTTCGCGAACTGTGCCGCGTATTCTCCCGCACGCTTGCCAAAAACCAGCAGGTCAGAGAGCGAGTTACCGCCCAACCGATTCGCACCGTGCAAACCTGCCCCGCATTCACCGCCCGCAAAAAGCCCAGGTACTGAAGTCATTTGCGAATCCGCATCCACACGAATTCCGCCCATGATGTAGTGGGTTGTTGGTCCTACCTCCATCGGTTCTTTGGTTATATCAATATCCGCTAGCTGCATAAATTGATGATACATACTGGGCAGCTTCCGTTTGATATGTTCTTCGGCGTTGGATATTCTTTCCGCGATCCATGCAATATCAAGAAAGACACCACCGTGCGGACTGCCGCGCCCTTCTTGTACCTCACGGACGATGCACCGAGCGACATGGTCACGGGTGAGGAGTTCTGGAGGTCTGCGGGCATCTCGATCGCCTTGCGTGTATCGCCAGCCTTCTTCAGGGTCATCAGAGGTCTGATTCTGATATAGCTCCGGTATATGATCAAACATAAATCGTTGCCCTTCGCTATTGGTCAGAATTCCGCCTTCGCCACGAACACCTTCCGTCACCAATATACCGCGCACACTGGGGGGCCAGACCATTCCGGTGGGATGAAATTGCACGAACTCCATGTCAATCAGTTCGGCACCCGCATGATAGGCGAGTGAATGACCATCACCGGTGTATTCCCAGCTATTGCTCGTGATTTTAAAAGCCTTGCCCACGCCACCGGTAGCAAGCACAACCGCTTTGGCGGAAAACACTTTGAATCGCCCCTTTTCGCGCTCGTAGCCGAATGCTCCAACGACGCGACCATCGTTTTTCAGCAGCGATATGACCGTGCATTCCATGTGAACATCAACACCCTGGTGGATACCGTGATCTTGTAGGACACGAATCATTTCCAGCCCGGTACGATCCCCAACGTGGGCAAGCCGAGGATATTGATGACCACCGAAATTTCGTTGCAATATACGTCCATCTTGCGTCCGGTCAAACAGCGCGCCCCATGCCTCTAACTCACGGACCCGGTCTGGTGCCTCTTTAGCGTGGAGTTCTGCCATACGCCAGTTGTTAAGATATTGCCCCCCGCGCATGGTATCGGCAAAATGAACTCGCCATCCGTCCCTTTCGTCAACATTTGCTAGTGCTGCTGCAACACCACCTTCAGCCATAACAGTATGCGCCTTGCCGAGTAGAGATTTGCATACCAACCCCACAGACACGCCAGCGGCTGAGGCTTCGATAGCAGCTCTTAGGCCTGCACCACCTGCGCCGATGACTAACACATCATATTCATGCGTTTCGTATTGTACCACTACAGAATCCTCCAGTCCGACAAATACCCCATCGAACATAACCGAACATAAACGTCCGAAAGCCCTACCCAGCAGAGGCTCATCCACGCCCAGAGCATATGCCGATGATTCAAACAACTGACGCAGTTATACGCGGTTCGGCGAATGGGTGCCCCTGAAAGTCTATCACGGATGCCCCCGACCAGATGGCGTAGCGAATGGCAACCAAGCGTGTAGCCGCCCAGAAAGATAACATTGCCTGTCAATATCAATGTACCGATGCCGATACCAAACGATTTTCCACCATTCCCGTCGTCAAACCAGAGTGCTGTCCAAGCGTCATAGGCAAGAATTACTATGAAAACAAGCGCAAGATACAGAAAGTAGCGATGTATGTTTTGAATAATCAGCGGGAATGATCCTTCTCCTCGATATCCCTTACGCGGTTCGCTGACAGTACATGAAGGTGGGTCTGCCCAAAAAGCTTTGTAATAGGCACCACGATAGTAGTAACAGGTAAAACGAAAACCGAGGGGTGCCCAAAGAATGAGGATGGCCGGTGAAAACCAGAGAGGCAACCAGTCGGGCTTGCTATCAAGCCAACTATGTCCTGAGTCATGTCCTTTGGTATCATATAGCAGCGGAGAATAGAAGGGAGACAGATATGATTCATGATGATAATGATCTCCCTGAAAGACCGCCCACGTCGCATAGAGCCCAAAAATAGACAAACCTAGAAAGACAACTAGCGGTTGTACCCACCAAGCATCGTAGCGTCTGGTCTGACCGAATCGGCGGTCGGTTAGAGTTAGTTCCGGATGGTTCATAGACAGACTCCTTATTTTTTTAGCAACGTTTTTATATCTTTACGCAACTGCTGCAGCGACCCCGGACTTCGGCTCTCATAGTAACCTCGCAACTGCTGGTTCTGATCAACGAGCACAAACCGGGTGCTGTGAAGAATTTCACTTCCACGATGACCGGTTGCTAAGTTAAAACCTTCGTGGGCTAGTTGATAGATAGCTTCTTTCTTGCCCGTCAAGAAAGACCAGCGACCACTATCCGCCCCATAGTTATCTGCATAACGCCGGAGAACTTCAGGGGTATCCCGTTCTGGATCTACCGAGAAGGAGACGAAATGGAGATCCGCCGCTGCCAACTCGTCTTGAAGGTTTGCCATTTGAATTGTCATTGGCGGACAGATCGTTGCACAACTGGTAAAGATGAAATCGGCAACCCAGACTTTGTCTTGAAGATCGGACAGCGCAAAGGAAGCACCAAACTGATCGGTCAAGGAAAAGTCCGGCAGTTGTTGATGAACCGCGAATTCCGACAAGGCATTTGTCGACTCGGCGGTTGCGCCGGACCTTTGACTAACATATGACCAGAGATTAGCACCCAAGATACTGACAATCACGAGGGCTAATACACCCCAGAGAAGTCCGCGCAGTATACGCTCGTTGGGCCTGGTCTCCTGTTCTGAAGATTTGACTTCGGCTTCCATAGACATGCAGTTTGACGTACTCCCACACCCTAAAGGGTTGGGGATTCTTGCGAGTCCCCTCCTATAGAATGTCAAATTGTGCTATCAACACGGATTGCGTTAAACAACAACGACTTACGTCCGCTCCTTCATAGGACGACGCCCCACCCTATCTGGCTGCCCTGCCCGTCCAAAACAAGGAAGAATCGTGGCAGTAGGCTGCTGCCCCTTGCAAGGACATTTCTGAGTTCAGTGGTTTCGTTGGAGCTACCTCGTTGTCTGCGAAGCTGATCGTGGGAGATTTTACCCTGCCTGCTCGTCTCTTTGGACTCAAACGATCACCACCAAAACCCTGAAGGTAAATTGGTTTAGACTTTCAACGACTTTTGGCTGACTACCTCCCCTCCCTAAAGGGAAGGGGTCTTGGCAGCAAGATTGATAAATCCTAAGACGTGGAACGTAAAATTTCTCACGTTTCACGCATTACTTTTTAGATTAGTGAGATGTATCAACAACCTGAGATTCCGATTTAAGTCCCTCATGGCGCGCACTTGCCATTAGATCTGGCAGCAGCATAAACACCAGAAAAACACAGATAATAAAAGGTGTCAACGCAATGATCATCAAGGTTCTTTTCTCAAATTTCAGGTGCATGAAATAGAGCGCGACATAAAGTGCCTTAGAACATGCCATACCGATTAGCAAGATTGCGGTTATAGCTGTCCCCAACATCTGCTTCAAAAAAGGCAGAGCAACAAGGACTTCAAGGATTGTGAGCACCAAAAGTATCCAAAATATTCTCATGTATTTCGGATGTTCTTTATGAGCGTGTTCCATCTTGATTCTCCATTCGGTGATTACAGTAGATAGACAAAAGTAAAGACCATGATCCAAATTAGGTCAACGAAGTGCCAATATAGCCCCAAAATCTCGACTTTGTGGTTATACTCGGCTGTGTAATTCCCCCGCAGTCCTTGTATCAAGATAACAATTAGGTAGATGACCCCGCCGGTGACGTGAGCACCGTGGAAACCTGTAATGGTGTAGAAGGTTGGACCAAAAAGCACAGAGCCGGAAATCTCAGCACCAGACAACCCGTGATGCGGAATTGTAGTAAGGGTGAGGCCGTGCTTAATCAGATGTGTCCATTCATACGCTTGCAGCCCCAAGAAGATCAGTCCACCCAGAATTGTCAAGCCGAGGAAGGTACACATCCTCGATTGGTTACCGTTCTGGATGGCTTCAAGGGCTTTGACCATCGTGACACTACTACAGATTAACAAAAAGGTCATAAACGCTGTGAGTTCAATGCCGAGCACTTCCGATGGAGGTGCCCATTCCGCTGCGCCGGCACGTATAGCACCGTAGGCGGCAAGCAACGCGCCAAACGACATCGCATCGCTAATAAGAAAGAGCCACATCCCCAACTTGCCCAGACTGTCGGGCGTGAGGGATGGTTCGTAAACATCGGCGGAATGATCGAGTGTTGTAGTTTCTTCCAATTTTCACACTCCTTTCACATTTGAAGGTGGTTTACGATTATCGGCCCGATGTGTGCGGTAGTATACATAGAACACACCACCGCCAATTAGGCCGGAAACAATATATGGCATCGCCATAAGGAATAGAATACTCCACTTGAAGCCCTGAACAATTGGGTCATCAATCGTTTTACATGAGGGACAGGCTTCCACAACTGTTGGTATCAGTAGCGCAAGAGCCATAATCCCGACTACGAGTGAAAAATATCGACGAATCATAAGAAAATCTCCTTATTCACGAAATGAAGATAATGACCTATGAAGATACGGTATTCATGCGTCCCTTTTGGATTCTCCGTAAAGATAATGCTTAAAGTTTATTGAGGCATCATCGGGCACTTTCTCCCATGTTGTCAAGAGAATTTGCTTCCCAATATCAGCAATAACTTTCCAAATCGGTTTTTGTGGCTGACATTGTATAACAGTTTCTTCATTTATCGAATCAAGATTTTTTTCCTTTTTGGTTGGTTCTTTTTTGCTGGCATAGCTGTCATTTTTTTACCTCCAAATAGTGTAAGCGGAGAATAGATATTCTGATTATCGGGGTAGAGTTGCTTCTCCGACAAACCAAATGGAAAATCACCGGAATCGGCTATTTATAAAAACCTCCATTTAGATTAAGTATACAAGAACATAAAGAAGAGGCCATAACACGACAACAAACGCCCAGTAAATTGCACAAACCTCAACTCCAACATAATGATTTACTGAAAACCGACCGGCTATTGCCTTAGCAAAAACGGCTAACAGCCAGAGGACTGCTACCAGAACGTGCAGGGCATGGCATCCGATAAGAACATAGAAGACCGAGCCGTATACCCCCGATGAAAGCGTAAATCCATGATGCACTAACCGCACCCATTCAGAGCCTTGCACTACAAGGAAAATTATCCCTAGGAGTCCCGTTACGAAAAGCCAGTTTTTGAGTTCTTTCTGGCGGTCTTGTCGAATGGCTCGCAGCCCTTGAAACATCGTATATGCGCTCAAGAGCAGGACAACTGTGTTCAGTCCAGTCACTCCAATGGGTAAGCGGACATCAGCCTGCGAGGGCGGAGGCCAAGTGACACTCCCCAAGCGGAATACAAGGAATGTTCCGATCAACCCTGCGAAAAACATGATTTCAGCACCTAGAAGTACCAACACCGCTAGACGCGCATTGCTGATTGGCCGGTTTTCCTCTTCGCCATGTTCGTATGATGTGTGTTCTAGTTCATTCATCGGCGTAAAAAAATGAAACGTAAAAAAGGTGGAAAGTCCCCATTGTGAAACGATCGAAGCTATCAACCCCCGTTACAATACATTAATTTTTGACGATTGCAAGAATCATTGCAAAAATGAATAGGACGATAAACACTGCAAATAAGAACCATGCGATGCGTCGGTTTTGCCCCTGTTTTTCGTTATCGCTCATCTAAATTTAATGCCCCCATGCCATTATGCCAACCTATCGAGTGCCATTACCAGAAACACAAGCGGCAGATATATCAATGAGGCGTACAGCAACCGTTTTGCTGCTACGGTCGATCGAGACATTGATAGGTTGATGCCAAACCCAAGAAAGATGACGCTCAACGTTAGTGCTGCAAAAAAATAAACGATACCAGCGATGCCTACCAACGTAGGCAGTAGTGCTACGACGAGAAGTCCAAAACAGTTGATGACAATCTGTCTGTTAGTGCTCTTGCCATCAGGATGAATAACCGGTAGCAATCGGAATCCAGCCTGTGCATATTCGTCACGATAGATAAACGCGATTGACAGTGAGTGCGGTAGCTGCCAAAGAAACAGAATTGCAAAAAGCACCCACGCCTCAATATTGAGTGTCCCCCGCGCTGCAACCCAACCGATAACAGGTGGTAACGCTCCCGGAAACGCGCCTGCAACAGTACAGAGCGACGTTTTCTGCTTCAATGGAGTATAGACGAACAGATACGTAACAACAATGGCGGAGATGACCAATGCGCCTAACGCGTTCACGGAAAATGCCATATAGAGTAAGCCGCTAACGGTCAATAAAACCCCAAAAAACAGGGCGGTTGTCGGTTGGAGACGCTGATCCGGCAACGGGCGGTGGCACGTTCTTACCATTTGCGCATCCAGATCACGTTCAAGATACTGATTTAAGGCTAATACCCCTGCTGCCGATAACCCCGTACCAATAATAGTGTGAATCAGTTGTAGCCAATTAAGCGGTTGCGACGAAGCAATATAGAAGCCGGCTGATGTTGTAATCAGTATCATCGAAACGAGCCGTGGCTTTGTCAATTCAACAAGCGTCGATACTCGGCGGCTTATTTGGGGCAGGTCAGCCCCTAGCGTCTCTGTTATTGATATCATACAGACACCTCATCAGAAACGAACCCTCGGCTTTCAACAAGCTCTGATCCACTGCTGGAATGAAAAATATTCAAGGTTAATACAACGGAAACTACCAGCATTAAAGCACCCATTGCAACGTGAGCGGTTGTGATTATTACACCCGCAACAGGAGGCACGCCTGCACCAAAAGCGGTGAACTCAGCGAGGTATGCCCCAAATCCCAAAGCCAATTGTACAACAAGCAGACCACTCAACAACAAAATAGGACGAACAAGGGATGGATTTTCCGGATGATTCTTCAAGATTCGCCGCAAAAGCAGAAATATGTGAATTGTTACTAGCCCTGCGAAAAGCAGGTGAGCATCCAGTCGATTTCCGGTATGCCTCAGCACCGCACCAAAGATGAATTGGATATAGATAAGCCCCAACGTGATGACGCTCAAATTCCTCAACCGTGAAACGTCTGGAGGTTCAATTTTCGTCGACGTTTGCAACCAACGGCGCGAAGTAAACAACGTAATGCTTACGGTCAGCGCAAAAAACGCTTGTGCAAAACAGGCGTGTATAATGGCGAGCCCCCTGCTGAGGTTCGTTACACGGAGACCACCCATTACCCCTTGAGCGATGACTGCAACGAGGGCGATAACACTGAGCCACTTCATCCATTTCCGCGCATCTTTCGCCCAGATTGATACCATTAACGCGATCGTCAGAAAACCAACAATAGATCCGATCAACCGATGGCTATGTTCGTATAGTACACCATGAACATATACATCAAGCCGTTCGCCCGATTTAATCAGCGTATAGGTGCGTTCATTCTCTCGATCTGCGAGCCGCCACTTACTGCCCTGCTCTTCGGTGGAAATTATAACATTTTCTGATACAGAAATCTCGTTTTTTTCAAGCGACTTCTGCAACCTCATGGACAGGTTACTATTATCTAAATCAGCTTGGAGATTCGGGTCAATGCTGAACAGGAATCCACTGACTGTTTTCGAGAGCGGATAGACAAACATGTTGTATCCGAATGTCGTGGGCCAATCCGGAACAGCCATGCCGGAATCCGTGCTGGTCACAAGTCCACCCATGCAGATCAGGATGAAAGTCGTCACGGCAGTGAGTGCAGCAAGTCTATGAAGCCATGGACGATACATTGAATCAGTTTTGTCCCTTCCACGATTTAGATAGGAGACAGATAAACGCAGGCTTAAATCTGCGTTTATCTGCGTCCCAAATCATTCCTTAATCGGCACTAGCTCCGGCAGGAACCGGTTCACCGTGCACAGATTCGCCGTTCGGCTCTGTCTGTGGCGTCCAGTCTGTTTGAGCACCGGGAACGCTATACTCATAGGGACCGTGATACACCTGCGGAATCGCTCCGAAGTTGCCATGAGGGACAGGCGTTGGTGCATACCATTCAAGCGTATTTGCTTGCCACGGATTCTGTTCAGCTACCTTCCCACGGAAGATACTCCAGAACACGTTGAATAGCAGTAGAAACTGAGCCACACCCAAGATAAACGCAGCGACCGTAATAAACACATTTATCCCTTGCATATGTTGTAAGAATTCATACTGCATCGGGTTGGCGATGCGTCGCATATGTCCCCCAACACCGAGGATGTGCATCGGGAAAAAGACACCGTTGAAAGCGAGGAAGGAGATCCAGAAGTGAATCTTGCCAAGGGTCGCATTCATGTGTCGTCCAAACATCTTGGGGAACCAGTGAAAGATGCCACCAAAAATGGCAAAGACACTTCCACCGAAGACGACATAATGGATATGCGCCACGATGTAGTATGTATCGTGGATGTAGATATCGACCGGCGAGTTTGCCATGTAGATGCCGCTAAGACCACCGATGACGAACATTGAAACAAAAGCAAGCGTGTTCAACATCGGTACGGTGAATCGGATTGATGCACGGTGAAGAGTGCCGAGCCAGTTAAAGGTCTTGATTGCCGAAGGGACGGCGATTAACATGGTAGTGGTCATGAAACTCGCTCCCAGTGCAGGGTTCATCCCGCTCTGGAACATGTGGTGTCCCCACACAATCCAACTCAGAAAAGCGATCGCTATCATGGCAAAGACCATCGATTTATAACCGAAGACGGGCTTTCTGGCATGGACAGGAAGCATTTCTGACGCCATACCCATGCCGGGCAGAATGAGGATATACACCTCTGGATGGGCGAAGAACCAGAAGAGATGTTGCCACAGCAACGAGTCACCACCACCTTCTGCCAAGAAGAAGGACGTGCCAGCCATCCGGTCAAAGAGGATAAGCGCGAGTGCAGAGGCGACAACAGGGAATGCAAGCAGTAGAAGAATTGCGACAATAAAGAGCGCCCAAATCGCAAGTGGGAGCCGGAACCAGGTCATGCCCGGCGCTCGCATGTTGATAATCGTGGTGATATAATTGATGGATCCCATCAGCGAGGAGATCCCCATCACGATAAGGCTGATGCACCAGAGGTTTTGTCCCCAATTTACACCGCTAAGATCAACCACTGAAGACAGGGGTGCGTATCCAGTCCAACCTGCAGCAGCGTGGCCACCGGGAACAAAGAACCCAGCCATCATGATAATTGTTCCCAGTACATTCGCCCAGAAGGAGAGCATATTCAGTACCGGGAAAGCCATGTCTCTGGTCCCGATCATCAATGGTATAAGGAAATTACCAAACGCCCCGACAAGTAGTGGTACAACAACGAAGAACACCATGATGGTGGCGTGCATGGTAAACAGCGAATTATAAAACGCTGGATCTATCACACCGGCAGGCATGTTGGTCTCTAACCATGTTTCTTTATCGTCATCGAATCGTTCTTCCCATTTTCGGTCGGCAGCAGTTGTGACTTCGCCCTCCTCCTGATATGCTTTGGAAACCCCGATGATAGGAAGCGGTTTGTCGGGCCAAGCAAGTTGCCAACGGAAAAGCAGTGCAAGCCCGCCCCCAACCATGAACATAACTAGACTAAAGAGCAGGAACTGCTTGCCAATCATTTTATGATCAAGCGAAAAGATATATTTACGAACAAAACTCTCTTCATGATGATGATCATGAGATTCGTGTGCGTGATCATTCATTCTACATGAACTCCTTTCTTTTCATTATTCTCCCCACCGTTCATTTACCCATGCTGCGTAATCTTCAGCTGTGTGGACAGTAAGATATCCGAGCATCCCGGAGTGTCCAAACCCACAGAGTTCAGCGCAGGGAATTTCGTACGTGCCCGGTTTCGTTGCTTCAAACCACATGTTTATAAACCTGCCGGGGAGAGCATCCTGTTTGAGCCGGAGTTGAGGAACAAAAAAGCTATGAATAACATCATCGGCTGTGAGCCTGATATGCACCACCTCGTTAACAGGGACATGAAGTTGGTTCTCAAGTTGCAGATCATCGTCTGTACCCCATTCACCATCAGGTCCCGGGTAGGTCATATCCCAGTTAAACTGTTTCCCGTTCACCTGCACGACAGCACCGGGATCACCGGGAAATTGGGAAGGAAATTTAATCTTGTTCCATTCCGGCAGACTCAACATCGCCAGTCCAAACACAATAACAGTGGTAGCAGCTGTCCACACAATTTCAAGGGTTGTGCTACCTTCAATATACTCCGCCTTGCGGCCTTCTTGGAAACGATACTTAATGATGAAAACGATGAGTACCGCCATAACCGCTAGAAATACAATCGAGGTAATCCAGTAGATTAGGATAAAGAGGTTATCCACCCCTTGTCCAAAAGTTGAGACATTCTCTGGAAGCCATTCAGGAAAATTCAGCCACTTCATAAAAGCTCCTTTCTAGACTGCTGAATTTGTAGGTCGATCTCTTTTACGCTACATTCAGACGACGGTATGCCGTGTGTGCAGCACCAAAGTATGTTATAACGCAGAACGCGCCGGTAACAAGTAACGATAGAGTGAGTTGAGGCATCTCTTCAGACAATACAAATGTGTTGAAATATAGACAGCGACGTAAGGCTGCAACCCCGTAGGTGAGCGGATTCAATCGCATCGTCCATTCTAGTAATTTCGGCACGCCGGATACAGGGAAAAATGCACCGGAGAGCAGCCATACTGGGATAAGAATAAGATTCATAATCGCATGGAAGCCTTGTGTCGAATCCATTCGCCACGCAATCAGTAATCCTAAGTTTGTCAAGCCAAAGGACAAAGTCAGCATCACACCAAGTGCTGCGAACACGGAAAAGGGGCTTAACGTCACCCCAATAATCGGTGCGAGAAACAGAAAAAGGGCACCCTGCAGGAGTGCTAACGTTGTACCGCCAAGTGCTTGTCCCAGCACGATGACCCATCTTGAAATCGGGGCAACAAGCACACCTTGAAGAAAACCTTCTCGACGGTCTTGGACGACCGAAATTGTTGCAAAAATTGCTGTAAACAGTAATGTAAGCGTGATGATGCCGGGGTAAAAGTATTCGATATAGCTTGTTCCTTCAGGAACGCCGGGCGGATTAAATGAGGCGTTTAGCCCCCCACCCAAAAGCAGCCAAAAAATCAGTGGTTGTGCAATCGCGCTCACCAGACGGCTCCGTTGGCGTAGAAATCGGACGATTTCACGCCACCAAATCGTCACCACAGGGAGTAAAAATCTTGATATTAACAAAGTGTGATCGTGTACAGTTAAGCGTGGCTGCTTTTTGATTCGACTGAATCTTGATTGGGACCGTCCTCCTCAAAGCGACGCCCTGTCAGTTTGATGAAAACGTCTTCCAACGTCGGCTTTCCGACACGCACGGATCGGATTTCACCGGGAAATGCAGCGACTACATCTCGAACAAATTCATGTCCGTCGGGGCATTCGATGCGTAATAGCCCCTCAATTGAGGTTGCCGTATACCCAAGCCGTTGGCTTACTTTCGGCGCTAGCTCTTCAGGCGCGGGAGAATCAACGATGACAATATCTCCACTGACCTGCCCTTTTAGTTCGTCTGGTGTGCCGATAGCCACCAACTTCCCCGCGTTGAGAATCCCCACGCGGTCACACGCTTCGGCGTCGTCCAAAATGTGGGTTGTCAGGATAACGGTTGTTTCTTGCAAACTCGCCAAATATTCTCTAAAACTTCTGCGAGCCCCGGGATCGAGTCCGGTGCTCGGTTCGTCCAATAGCAGAAGTTTTGGCTTGTGAAGGGTCGCCTTTGCCAACTCCGCACGCCTTTGCAGTCCACCCGATAGTGTTTCCACACCCTCATGAGCGCGATCGGTCAATTCAAATTGGTCGAGAGCGTCCTGGATCCGCTGCTTTAGTATCTTACCCTGTAGTCCATATAGGTGACCGTGATGTCGGAGATTCTCCGTGACCGTGAGTTTTAGATCCACACTCGAACGCTGAAAAACCACACCCAGATACTGCCTGACGTTTCTCGATTCACTAGTAAGCTCATGACCAAGAATATTGACCGCAGCTTGATCAATCGGAATCAGGGTAGAAAGTATCTTAAAGAGTGTGGTTTTACCGCTACCATTTGGGCCAAGAAACCCAAAGACTTCACCTTGCGAGATGCTAAAGGTTACACCTACAAGTGCCTGCCGAGCTCCGTAAGCGTACGAGAGATTCTCGACTTTGATAGGGAACATTTTCCCTCAACTGCTCATTTTAGCGCGAGTGTAAAGTCTTGTGTAACCGTCCCCCCAGCTTCAACAGTAACCGAAACGGGTGCGTCTTTATTTGTACCGCAGGCTTCTTGCCAATAACCTAACTTATAGGTGCCCGGCGGAACATTTTCAATCGTATATTTCCCGTTCTCGTCAGTGACCGCAAAATATGGATGGGGGATATATGCAATCCAAGCCTTCATCCAGCCGTGCACGTCACATTTAACCGCCACGGGACCTTCGGCTTTCTTTACCGCTTTAACGTTCATCTTCCGTCTAGTTCCCGGCTGCGATTTATTAAAAGCAGCATTCACCGAGCTAAAGATGTGGACGTTATGATTGATTCTATCGGGATTAATCATGGTCAGTCGTTTCCCGACCGGCAGAAGGCGGACATGCGGTTTAAAGTGGCAGCCTTTCTGATCAATTTCGTATTTGATCTTTGGATCGCTTGGGAAGTCTGCCCCTGATGAGATGTCCATCAGATAGACGATGGTGTTTTGTAAACCATTTCCTTCACCAAGAACAATCGACTCATCATGCTTGTCGGTTTTACCACACACTTGTGCGTCTTTGGTAATTTCCAGCTTTTTCATCTCAGGCGCGGCACCATCAAATTTTACCATTCCGCTGATAGTACCACCATTGGAAACGCTCATCGCTTTATAGGAAGCCGGGAAGACCAACGATTCGACGGCTTCATCTCCGCCGGCAGCGGTAGCGGTAGTAACATACGCACATGCAATGAGTAAGGTTAGAACTGTAACAACTTTGGTTTTCATTATTGAACTCCTTTTGGAATTAGTGTTGGAACAGGTTATAAGTGAGAGGAGCCTATGTTTTGAATCTCCTTGCTATAAGAGAAATTTTCTCTATTTTATGGTCTACCTCTCATTCGTCGCGGAGGTATAGTAAACTACAGTAGTACAAGTATTCCTCGATTTGGATCATCTGCAAATGATTCAATATCCGAGTAATGATTTCTCAGTATAGTTTCGACAGTAGATGTTGAGCAATTTCCCCGTCTAAGCCAAATCACCTTTGGAGGCACCCCATGAATCACACTTCTATCACTGAAGTCTACATCCTTTGACACGATGAAATATTCATTGTCGAGGGCATAATTCCACAGCTCGGCGTCATTTGCCGTGTCTAGCCCAACTATTTGAACATGAGCGGAATTAGGAAACAGATCCACCAGCCGGCTTACCAACTTGGGTGATAGATTCTGATCCAATAGAAGTTTCATTAACGGGAACGAGCATCAGCGCTTTTTCTCTGTCAGCGGCATACGCTAGACACGCTCGAATGTCCGCCTCGTCTAAGTATGGAAAATCATCAACAATCTCTTCGATGGTCATGCCCGAGGCAAGGTAATCAAGTACATCATAAACTGTGATCCTCATCCCACGGATACACGGTTTACCACCCCGTTTGTCGGGTTCAATTGTAATGATGTCTTTGTAATTCATCTACTTGACCTCTTTGTCAAGGTTTTGGCAGTTTCCTAACGTCCCAAGTTCAGTTACTCAATTCTTATGTATTTTGTCTTCTCCGGACGCTATTTCTCAAACCGAAAAGGAGACCGACAGAGATAAGGGCAACCAGTGGTGGATAGACAAATCGTCTGTTCGATGGGACGGGATCGAGGACGAATGTGTACCATGTCGAAATCGCTCGCTTTGTTTTTACATCACCATTTGCGCCATCCCATGCAGAAAAAGCAATGGGTATAAACACACCCGGTGTAAACTGCACGTCATTTCTTTTATCTTCGGTGGTGAGCGATCTTTTAACCCATAGTTGATATTGCCCATCTTTGTAAACCCCTTCAGCCTGTATCGGGCTTTGGTCAGATTGGACTGTTGCTTTATCGATTCCCTTCGCAGTCATCTCTGTAACCGTTGACGGCTCGGCAACCTTCCAACTCCAGAGATAGACGGGACGGCGGTCGCCATAGATAAAGTAGGGTTTCGGATCCGTCGGACCTTCAGCAATTTTCACCGGAAACTGGATCACTAGGGCATCTTCAACCATTTCTCCGGTCTCGTCATATGTCTGGGGAAGAGTTTTCGTCCGATCATCCCATGCGAAGAGAAACGCAATTTCATCATCGTTATAGAACGACTTCGCTGTTACTGAATCGATAGAGGGATTGAATTGTCGAGGGTCAATAACAATTTGACCGACCAGCGGAAAATAGCTGGCTTCCTGAATTTCAGCCCATGCTTCGTCGTTCATGCCCGGCAATGCCCCGGCGCGATATTGTGATCGTAGCACCTTGTCACCAACAGCCGCTTGTGGTTGTTCTTCGGGTCCTAGAGATTTTACATAATTCGCTAGATGCCAACTTTTTTCAAAAATCGGCTTCAGGGCTGCATCAAGTTTAGTCTGTTCGTCGGGCTCAAGTTCCTCACCTTCTTCAACCTTAAGCATGATGTCTTCAAACATGAACAGTTTTTCCTCAAGCTCTGCGTATTCTTCCTCTTCCGCCTCTGAAAGACCGTCGTCATCCATCTTGAACTCTAACTCAGTCATACGTGCAGACTCGTCATCCGTCAGACCGAGCCGGAAACTTGAGATGAACGCTGGCATCGGCGATCCGGCAATACCACCGATGAATCGCTTGAAGATAGCCTCAGTTGTTGCACCGCCCCGATAGTTCCACGGCTGCCATAGATTGGCGGGCCATGTGCGAAAGCCCCACTCATCCGTCAGATCCGGAGCAGACGTGCCATCGCCTCTGCCGATCACTCCGTGGCAATCAACACACCCAAGATTAGTGTAAAACTCTTTTCCTTGTGCGACACTCTCCTCGGAGTACGGCACTTTGCCCGATACATCAATTAACCGCGGCGAAGCCCCTTCAAAGCCGTCGTAGAATGTTTTGATATGGGCAACGAGCTGCCACTGTTCATCCTCTGTCAGGATTTCGCCCCAAGCGGGCATCGAGGATCCCGGCATACCATTGGAGATGATGTCGAAGAGGTCTTGATCAGTAGGGAGTTGACCGCTCTCTGTCGAACGAATTTTGTAAAGCCCGCGTGTAAAATCTCTCGGTCTTGGCAACAGGTTTTCTGCTGCAGACCCATCACCTGCCCCCTCTATACCGTGGCAGTGCGCACACTTATCGTCATACAGTGCCTTTCCTTCTTCGGAAGCTGCGGGTGCCTGCTTCCCTTGGGCAAAAACTGTAATTGAAAAAATTGCTAATGATAGAATGAAACTGGCGACTGCAATTAGTGCTGTATTTATATAGAATTGTTTTTTCATTATTTTCGCTTCCAATCCAAATCCCGTATCTCGATAATTTTCCGTGCTTGGGATTATCTTCCTTCAACTAATGTCTTACACCTCTTAATGCGCCGCTTCGCCAAATGTTCTTGGCCGATACCCTGTGTACTCAGACAGGAAGAGGATCACATCCCAAATTTCCTCCTCTGTCAGATGGTCTTCCCAGACCGGCATGGCAGAATCCCACGGAGTCGCAGCCGGCGGCAGACCGGCCCCCCCTTTACTGATACGCCAGAAGAAGAAAGATTCCTGAAAGTTTGGAATAATCCCAGGGTCCTGAAAGTTTGCAGGCGGCGGGTTAAAACCGTGTGCGAAATGTCCCTCCCCGTCAAGATCATCGCCGTGACAGTAGAAACAATTTTGATAATAGACCCGACGGCCGTTCTCTACATGCGCCTTAAATGCTTCCTTGTCATCTTTTTCAAGGTGTCGAAATGGATTAGCCACCTCTTGCGTGGGACCGATAACCTTTTCGCGGTAGGTCAGTTCATCAGGCGGAGCGGGATGGGCAGTGCGCAGTGCAGCTGGTGGATCTGCTTTCGTCGACATCCTAGAAAAGGCTAAACCGAGCATAACCAAAGGGATAAGGACAAACAACACAGTACGCCTTGTCCTCCTATTATCATCAGCCAAAGTTTCTTTAACGGGGCGCAGAAATTCTCGAAATCTGTCATCTTCAACGGACACGTGAACCAAGATCGCCAATAGAATAAGCCCCAGATACATTGAGATTACGCTGGCAGGTAACGGTACGGACCACACCCCACCGATGAAAAATCTTAAGAAGAGCCAAAGCAGGACAAATATGATTAGGCATTTTGTGAAAAGGGATAATCTCTGCATAGTTGCTTAACTCTCCTTATTCGGCGGTAGCCTCTGCCCCTTCAGCCGGTGCCGTATCTGTCGCGCCGGTTAAGCTTGCTAGATAGGCGAGTAGGTCGCTCATGTCGGAAACCGATAGTAACAGCGGAAAGTTGCTCGGCATCGGGGAAGTGACAGCCAGTCGCTTACCGAAAGCACGGCTGTAGGTTGGACCTTCGTCGATATCGAATGTATCAATGATCTGCTCTTCGCCATCGACAATCAAGGTGATCTCATCCTCATTTTCGTCTACCAACTCGCCAACAATAACATTCTCATCAAAGTCAATCAACGTCGCCTGAACCTTCACATTCACTTTGAAAACTGTTTGGGTTTCTTCTCCCACCTGAAGTGTAATGTTTTCGTCATCCTCTTCTACGAGATCGCCACTTACGGTGGTTCCTGTATCGGCAAGCGTTACCTGAATCCAGAAGTATCCTTTCCCTTTTAGATCTGTCAGCTCTTCAATCGGTTCTGGATCAAGTTCACTCAATAGAATGGTACGTTCTTCCTCGTTACCGGCTGCGTCTTTAACACGTACAGTAATCTGTTCATTATCTTGCGTAACAAGCGTTCCCTGAATCGTGGCACCGCCGGTTTTCACCGTAACGGAACCGTATCCGCTCACAATTTGCGCATTCGGCAGTAGGATGGATTCCTCAATATACCGGAGACTATTTAACCCGGCGATATCTGTCAAGTCGGGTGCGGCGACAACTTCAACCCCCTCATCCAGTGTTTGACCGGCAGGTTGCTCTAGCCCGGCAACAGCATGACATGCGAGACACTTCGCACCCTCTACGAAAACTTTTTTGCCACGTTCAACGTCGCCGGTGAGGAGGGGTGGTAGTTCCTCCACTTCGGCTGCCGCGCTTCCGATATCAACGGGCGGCTCAAACTCTGTTAGATCTACTTCACCGCCCTGACTCTGGAGGAAGGCGATGACGGTTTCGATTTCCAACTCGGATAAACTAATCGGTGGTTTCCAGACCGGTGGCATAATGTTTCCGTAGCCAGGGACGAGGTATTTGTGCGGTTCATATGTGGATTCGATGAGATACTCTTTTGCGGCCTTCCCCGGTTGGCGTGTCGCAGCGCGGGTGCCAACATCCGTTAAATCGGGACACCGACTTTTTGGTGCAGATGGATCGAGTGTGTGACAGGTATTGCACTTTCCTTTTCCGTTAAAAATTATCTCTCCAGCTTCAATAAACGCTTCCGGTGTTCGTGGAATCTTTTCAATGTCAATCGTTGCAGTCGATGTTTCTGGAACAATGCTAGCAGCAAACGCATAGAGCCAGATAACCATCAACGCAAATGACAGAAGTTTGATCACGCTCTGCCAGAGAATGATATTCGCTAAGGCAAAGATGAAAAACCACGTTGACCACGGCAGCAGGTTTTCCGAAGTGATCGGGAAAGCCGGTGCTTTCGCGATATAGGCGATAAAACTCACAACCATTAAAATTAGGCAAATAATTCTAATTAGTTTTCTTTGCATCGCTCTCGTCCTGATTGTGTTTGATTGTTAATCATCCCCTGCGGAGGCTTCTGCTTCAACGGTTGGAGGTCCCTCTTTTTTCTTATCGCCCCACAAACCGAGCCAGAAAATGAAGCCCACTAAAGCGAAGAAAATCACGATAATAACGGCAATCATGTTCACAGCATCTGCAAGCAGCGGGGTGTGTGCATCCGGCGACGTGTCGGGCATTACACCGAAAATATGCCACGCCTCTCGAAGCCCTGACCGCGCGTAGCCCATCAATCCCATCAGTGAGGTAAAGGTGATGGCGAGTAGAATCAGCACATATTGTGACCGGTCTGTCATCTGTCCCCAGTTAATTTCGCTTGAACGCATCGCTTTCCTATACATGATCAGGTCAATCACTGTTACCAAAATCATGACAGCTAACGCGAGCATCACTTGTACCGGGGTTAGCACATTGACACGATAGTCGCTAGGGACTGTGAACCCCGCAATGCCGATAATGACAATTCCCGCAACAGCCAGTCCAAAAATAGCTGCAATGATGATGTTACCCGCTTTACTCCAACCCACCGTCGGCGTTTTACCGGATCGACGGTAAAACAGAAAACTGAGGAAGGTGGTCAAGATGATGAGATTGACGACTGTATTCTTCGCTGTCATCAAGCCGAAAAGTCCAACAAGTGGGTGATTCGGACCGCCTATTGCAGCCAACTCCTTAGGTGACATGATCAGTGTACGCGGCGTCATCCAGACCGCGACAGATAGAACAATGATAGCGATCATATAGGGACGAAAACGGGCATATCTTTCCGCACCCGCGATACGGGTCATGCCAGACCAGAGGTAGTAATTCGCTCCGATGAACAGCACCCCAATCATCACCGCCTGAATGATAAACAGCCACGAAAAGAGGCTTCCCATCATGTTAATGCCCATCGTCTGATTGAACATATAGATTTCCCGTCCCAACCAATATCCGGCAAATGGTAGCGGAATCAGTCCACACAACGCGATAAAATTGCCCGTATATCCCATCCAGTCGTAATGCGCCCTGTCTTCCTGCGTTTTAGCAGCCAAGAAACGAAAAGCGGCGTAGGCACCGACGATTGCACCACCGAAAGCGATATTCCCAATGAGGCGGTGGATATTGACAGGCATCCATGTATAGTTATTAACTGCCTGCCACAATGTACCGATGAATTCGCCGGTCTCCTCATTATGAAGTGGCACCGCTTCGTGTGTGGGACCCATCTGCGCTGGACTAGTTTGGTATGTCAGCCAGGCATTAGAGACGAACATAATCGCTGTACCGAACACGTTCAGGAGCACACCGAGAAATAGGTGCCACATTTTCGATACTTTGCCCTGCATCCGATCCCACCCATAAGAGTAGAGATAGAGCGTAAAGGTTTCTCCAAAGAACAGGATGACGTAGAAAATCATCGTTGGCCCGAAGATCCCTGACAGTTTGTTCATTACCTTCGGGTAGCACCAGATGAGGATAAAAACGAGCACCCCACCCATCAGAGCTGTTGTTGAGAACGCTCCCATACACAGCTTGATGAATTCCTGCGCCATCTTATCGTATCGCTTGTCCTTGGTTTTCATCCCGACAAACTCAATGACAACTGCGAACATCGGAACCCCCAAGATAAAGGAGCCGAACAGCAGATGCAGTTGGGCAGCAATCCAAGCGGCATTGCGGCTGCCGATCAGCGGGAAGGGGCGATACTCTGTGTCAGTCAAATCTTGGGCGAAGACAGTCGCAACCGTCAACAACAGATACATGACAAGCAGACCGAACAAAAGATATAAACTGTTTTTGGATCGGTTCATACTGGAACGTTTGGTGAGATACATTGTTTCTCTGTTACTCCAGACTTAATATCAAGGCTCATGCCAAAAGCAAGTGACAAACACTAAGGACCTAAAACGTGATGCCTAAGACGTCAAGACAACGTGTTCATTGGTGTCTGACCTACGGAGTTCATGCAAAAAAAGTGCAAAACGCTAAGAGAAACCGAGTTTTGAAGAAAAAACTCAGTTTCTGCATCGGCAATGTTACTTTTTCTTGAAATCGGCACTAGTAAAATCGATCTTGACCTCTCCATCGGCGACTTCGACAACTTGCGCTTTTGTCGTTCCAAGCTCCTCGTGCCATGCCTGGACGCGGTATTTACCAGCGGGGACATCTTTGATCGCGTAAGTGCCCGTATCACTTGAACTTTCGTAAGCGTCGGAACCGACCCACTTGCCATCTTTGTCTTTATATCCCGTTACGGCGTAATAGTCATTGTCCGTAACAAAGATATATCCGGTCATCCAGTTGTGGATATCGCAGGTGAACTTAATCGCTTCACGCTTTTCTAATTTCAGAGGTAACATTTTACCGGGACCTGGTATTTGCCAATTTGGTGCCTCATTCTTCGTGGCATGGGAATGGACGTTATGTGCAACCGGGTCGCTAGAGGTCACATCTACTGTGGTTCCTGCTGTCACAACGAGGACATGCGGGTAATACTTGCAGTCGACCTGATCCATGACTGGATTTTTGGCAGGGATTGTTGGCTTCGCGCCTCTTGCTCGTAAGTAGACAACAACGTTTTTAATTCCTTTGCTTTTGGAAACCACAAGTGCTTCAGATTTACCACTTTTCAGGGAATCAACACAATGTTGGTCTTTGGTCGCTTGCAACGCTGGACGCGCTGGGGCATCTCCGTCATACATAACCGTTCCGGTGATTGTACCGGCGTAGGTTAGGCTCGCGATGAGCATAAAGCTGAGTGCAGTCAGAGTTATTGCAGTTTTCATGATTTGAACCGATCCTTTCTTTATTTAAGTCCGATGTTGAAATGATTGTATGTTGATGACACTTATGATAGCAGCATATGAAAAGGGGAATCAAGAGTTAAAAAGAAGGTGTCACGGATATCCGTGAACTCCGTTTTCTTCTAACCAATGGTGCTTAGTTTGCAACAGTTGACACGTGCTCCGGTCAGAAATCGAGCGTGAAACGTGATGCGTAAAACGTAAAAGACTATTTATTCATTGGTTCATGAGTTCACTCGTGCGTTAATGAACTTTTGAGCTCAATGCCCTCACCAACTAGCACGAAAAGTTTCTAGCTGGCGTATGTTATTAGATCGTATAAGCGTCAGCCACACGTTTTAACGACGCCGCAGCCCACTGAACTATAACAACCGCTGTAATTGATAGCAGGATGCTGCCTAGGCGTAGCACAATGCCTTGATATTTGCCTTTTCGTGGACGGGCTAGTAGGCGCAGAGCGGAGAACAGATCTGCAACTAGAAATAACCACCATGCAATGTTGATGATAGTCAAGATCTGGTAGAATGAAAACCCGATATACATCGGACCGAGTATATGAATCGGGAATTCCTCGCGGTTAGAAGCATGGTCAATCCATATGTACGCAATCAAGAACAGACAAACGTAGATCGTTACGCCGAGAACAGTAGTATACCAGATCTGGCCGGCAACTCTCCTCGATGTGAATCTCATTTCAAGGCAACCTCCTTTACAGTGAGGGGTTACCAAATTAGGACCGAACCCCCTGCCATCAGCAAACGACTGATAACAGGGGGTGGTCATACATATTTACCACTGCGGCTTACTCAAATGCGACAAGTTTGCCATTTTCGACAGTCAGTACAATTGGGTCGTAAACCGCGTCTCCGACTTCATTAAAAGAGAACTGACCGAGAACGGTGGGGAAATCCATGATATTCGCCAGCGCGTCCCGAACCGCCGTTGCCTCAGTAGATTGTGCATTCGCAATCGCTTCCGCTAGAATATAAAGGGTAGCGTAGGACTGTGCAGCCCAGGGATCAGGTTCGATATCATACTTCGCCCGGTAATTCTGGACGAAGGCTTGATTGCCCGGTGTGTCAGACGTAGGGCGCCAATTGGTAAAAGCAATCGCCCCTTCGGCGGCCTCCCCTGCGATTTGTACTTCGTTTCCGGTTAAATCAGGAATAATGAACCGAACAGAGGCAGGGATACCGACCTCACGCCCTTGAATCATAATCTGAGTCATTTGGGCGGCTAAAGTGGAGATAAAGACAGCGTCAGGATTTGCCTCCATTATCCGAGTTAATTGCGGCGTAAAATCGGTGCCATGGGTTTGGATGGTCTCTATGATCACAATATCAACACCACCAGCAGCAAGGGCTTTCCTCATCTCCTCGTTGCTGCTCGTGGAATAGACATCGGCCTCATCATATATCAGTGCCACTTGTTGGTAGCCAAGTTTCCCTTGAGTTATCCTGACACCGTTTGGATTTAGGACATCAGTGGTAAGCCCTGTACGGAAGATAAAATCGCTAAGCGCGCTCAGACCGGCAGCGGAAGAGACTGAACTAAAACATACAACTCTGTTTTTTTCTACTATTGGAGCTAACTCTTTGAGCTGACTTGAGAAAGTGATACCGGTGATAATGGACACGCCATCTTGATGAATCAGTTTATTAAAGGCTGCCTTCGCGCCTTCGATGGTGCTGTGATCATCTTCAATGATGAGGGTGATTTGTGGTCCACCATAGTTAATTTCCGCTTGAGCGAGTTCAAATCCTCGCTTCATTGGTAAGCCATACAGAGGGCCGTTTGTGTCGTCCAGGGGCAGGGAGACACCGATGATAATTTCTCCGGGAAGCCCCGTCTCAGGTGGTGTAGGCGCGGGGACAAGAAGTTGCTCAATTTGGTCACAGGCGGAAAACCCGACAATCAGGGCGACTATTGCCAATACGGAAGCAAATTTGGTGAATCTGCTAATCTTCATTTTGAATCTCCTTGGTTTTGAAACTGAAATGGTTAAGATAGGCAAAACGGATACGCACATTTTCGTATCTGTCCCCCATAACTATACTCGTAGCTAGTCTAGCAATGAAGTGGTTAAGGCTGTTTTACTCTGTATGACGACACATGCCGGGAAGAACGATGTGCTTAATCATGCGTCGGCGTTGGTCGAAAATTTTCTTTGATAAATGTGAACAGCTCGCGCTGTTCTTCATCTGTTAAGTAGTAAAAAAATGCCGGCATATCGTCCTTGCCGGCATCAATGCTGTGAATAAACTGTTCGTCGGTACGACCCTCCCAAAATTCGGTTGTTGTAAGATTTGCAGGTTCTAGCTTTTTGAATCGTCCAATCCGTCCATTACCCTCTCCGTTTGCACCGTGACAACCGGCACAATATCTTGCGTAATTGTACTCGACTTCGGAGCCGTATCGCGTACTAGGATCCACCGCCCGACAGAGCCAAATCAACCAACTCATGCTAGCGGCAAATATCCCAACGATAATGAGAAGATGTCGAATCATTTGAACGATACCACCTTTGCTATTCGCATGATTCCACTTAACTCGACAGTGCGGGGGAATCTGTCCCCTGTTCTCGAGCAGCCCTAGATTCGAGTGTCTCAATAACACCGGCACCAACACTATCGCCCCAAACGTTGATGGTAGTTCGGCATCGGTCAAGAAACCAATCAATAGTCAGGATTAACCCGATACCTTCGATTGGCAGCCCAACCGCTTTTAAGACAATCACCATTGTCACAAGACCTGCTTCAGGGATACCGGCAGCACCAATGGCAGCAATCGTCGCAGTCAGAAAGATAACAATCTGTTCCACAGGGCCAAGAGTTATTCCGTAGACCTGTGCGATGAACATCGCAGCGACAGCTTCGTAGAGCGCAGTGCCGTCCATGTTAATTGTTGCACCGAGCGGTAAGACGAAACTTGAAGTCCGGTTGGATATACCATTTTTCTTCTCGGTGCCTTCCATTGTCAACGGGAGCGTCGCCGAACTGGAGGCGGTGGAGAAGGCGTTTAGCAGCGCTGCTCCCATCCCCTTTACATAGGTCAACGGATTCCGTCTACCAATTAGCAGGAGGATTAGCGGCAACACAACAACAGCGTGTATAGCGAGTCCAAATAGGACTGTGAAACTATATTTCCCAACTGCAAGCAGCTCAGGCAGAAATTTGGTGAATCCACCGGCGCGTCCAATACGACCTGCAACTAGTCCGAAGATACCAATTGGTGCGAAAATCATGATCCAGTGAACAATACGCATGACGCCATCGTTCAGCACTGAAATGAAATTAATGGCATTCTGCCCACGTTCACCCAAGATGGAAAAGGCACCGCCAATCAGCAACGAAAAAAAGATCAGTGGGAGGATATCCGTTCGCACCATCGCATTGAACAGGTTTCGCGGAATCAAGCCCTCTTTCCCGGTTTCCTCGTTTCCAATTAGGACTTCCGACAAGATGTTGCCGATGTTTCTCTCCTCTTTTCCACGCACCGCTCCGGCGATAGGCAAATCAATCTTTACGCCTTTTCCTTCGGGTTGAAGTTGGGGTTCATCAGAAACGAGCTGCCCTCCAACGCGCCGAAAAGGCAGGCGTGTGCCGTCCTCCGCCTCGATATAGACCTCCTCGCCGCCTTGGGTGGGTTCCCACAACTTTACTGTGGCAGAGTTTTCAGTCATTGACTGGATCGCGCCCTGTACCTCTTGATCGGATAGAATCAGCGCATACCTGTCGTCATAACGTATGTTCATCCAGGTGCCGTTCGTTAAAGTGACGGTGCGGTTGTTTTCGCCGCCCACGGTATATGTATAGTCTGGATGATCTGCGCCGCGAGAAATCCCCTTTCCCGGCTGGGTGATGTTGACCAAGAGGAGACCGATGAGCACCGAAATCCCAGTAGTCGCCATGTAATAGAGGACAGTGCGCCCACCTATTGGACCGAGATTACGGATGTCTCCTAAACCGGTGATGCCAACAATCATTGAAAACATAACCAGCGGGACGACAATCATTTTTAGGGCATTCAGGAATATGTCACCGAGTAGGGTTGTCTTTGCAGCGAAATCTGGTATCCAACCACCGACGATAAGCCCAATGATAATGGCAATGACGATGCCGATGAGAATACGTTGACCAGCATTTCCTCCCGATGAGGCTTCGGGAGATGCGGAGGGATCTGTTTGGAGCATTTGCTAGCCCCCTTTTACCACGATACGAAGGATTGGATAAAAGTCATCGCTCATGTTAAGAAATCGTGCTTTACACTCTCTTTTTACATGAACCACAGATGTTACGGCATACAGAATATACCTACTACTACTCACCTAACGAGTTGAGATAATCTCTCACTATCCGGATCTGTTCTTCGGCATCATCGACGGCAAAGCCGTCAACAGGTTGATGTGCACCACCGATCTTGGGCCAAGCTTGCGGCATTGCAGTCCCCGGTTGGAAGGATTGTGGGTCTTTGAGCCATTCAATGACCCAATCCGCCTTGAGCCGTCCCTTCGCCAACGCGAGGTCGGGACGTCCGGTTTTATCGCTGCCCGGTGGTATAACTTCGCCCTGTTCCGGGTGGCAGGAGATACACTGGAGCGCGTCGAAGATCTGTTTGCCGACGCGTAGCTCTCTTCGAGACGCCTGTTGTAATGCGATCGTCTCATACGGGAAAACTTCATCGTCAAGTGCAGAGAAGTATTTTACAAGTGCAGTTGCTTCCTCGTCAGAGAAACCGAAGGTTGGCATCCGAACTTCGAGCCCGTAGCGGATAGGGGTTGGTGCTTTCAGGAACTCAAACAACCAATCCGGATAAACCTTGGCGCCTTGCGCTTGTAGGGTAGGTGGGGCAAAGCGCTTGGCATTTAGTAAATCTAGGTCTTCATTAGCGGCGACCACATCTACGAAATCGCCACCTTTTGCTTCAATTTCATGGCAGCCGGTGCAGTTATATTTTTTCGCCAGCCGGCGTCCAGCATCAATCTGCCGTGTCTTTTCGCTCGGTTGGTGAATGTAACTCACCGGGTATTTTTCAGGTTGGAAACTTTTAAGCAGAACAGCAAGGGCGCGTGCCTCCTCCTCGCCGATGGTGTGTTCGCTAAAGACGGGCATTCGAGAAACAATACGGCGCGTTTGATAACGTCTGGGATTGGTTATCTTTCCGATCGTCCAACCGTGCCAACTATGTTCAATATCTGTCGTATCCCCAAAGTCTAATTCGTCAGCGAGCTTGGCACCAAATTCGCCGAGATCTGCCCCCACCTTCGACTCATTCTCGAAGCCGGGAATATTGTGGCAACCGAAGCAACCGTAGGTGCGAACTAGCTTTTCGCCTTCCATCAGATCAACCGCTGCGTGGGGATTTTCATTGCCGGCAATAGGAGAGATAGCCGTCTCTTGCAATGACATTAGGTAGGATACTGCGCTGTCCACCTCCGTCTTGGTCAAACGCAGACTGGGCATTACGGTGTCGGGGTCGTAAGATCTTGGATCGCTGATCCACCGGCGGAGAAATTGTGGTGTGAGTTTGCTTCCGACATTGTCCAACTTTGGTGCGAAGTCGCTTCCGAGTCCGTCAACCGCATGACATGACAAGCAACCAACAGATTTAACAACCTCTTCTCCGGCGGCGATCGCACGAGGTGCTGTCGAGTACGAGGCATCCGCTTGATCGATAGCAGGATCTTTCATCTGCACCAAGTATGCCGCGATTGATTTTACTTCATCAACAACCCGATCAACGGCATTCTCAGGATAGGGATACTTTGTACCATCGTCCTTTTGGAGGATAATGCCGGTGTCGGTTTTGGTGACGACGCCGTAGTGCTTATTTCCATTTTTAAGGTAAACCGCTTGGGTTAACTTTTCGACGGGGAAGAAATCTGGCATCTTGGTCTCTGGCAGATACGCAGTTGGCTGTTTAATCCACCCTTCCAACCAGTCAATGCTATTGACTTTACTACCGATTTTGGCAAGCGAAGGACCAACTTTCTTGAGATCCGCTAACACCGAATAGCCCTCAACAGCATGACAGCCGTGACACCCGACATCTTCAAAAAGTGCCATCCCCTTCGAAAGGACTGGCGCATAATCTTGGAGCTGCTCGGTCTCTGGATTGGGAGCATCTAGCACCATCACGCCATCGTGGCACCGCCGACAGTTGGACTCCATATAACCGTGCAATTCCTCTGAGGCTTTACCGGTGTGTTCATCCAACCCCAATACAGGTGTCAACCAAAACTCCTTCTTATGGTCTAGTGCATGGGCAGCCTTCTGGGTGAGACCTTGTCCCTGTCCACCGTGGCAGGGGGTGCACCCAAATCTTTCGACGGGATGTTTGCCAAGTAGCACATCTCGGTGGGGATGTGTCCGAAGCACAGGATCATATCCAGTCTCATACTCGATTTCGACGAGGTCGGCATAAACATCTGGATCGGTGAAGGTCAATTTGCCGTCTTCGCTCAGTTCGTAACTGCCTTCTTCAGCATCTTCTTCATCGACAAGTACCGTTTCACCACCCTTTTTAACGTAGGGATGTTTTAATAGGAGCGTCAGGGGGTTTTCGCCATCCCCTTCAATTTCCTCAAACTGCTCTTTGGCATATCCGTCGTATCCCGCTTTGTCTGAAGCAAAGTGGCAAGTCGCGCATCGGTCTGCTGTATAATCAAAATCTTCAATGTAGTATTGCACGACCGTGCGGGTCTTTGTGAATGGACTTTCTGCCAGCGTGCCGATGAAAGTGCGCTTAATACCACCAACGGAATGGAGTTTCTCCTCCAGCCTGTCAACGGCGGTGTATTTCTCTTTATCCGCTTTTGCATCCTCAATTTTCGCCTGAAGTTCACTAATCTTTGGTGGAATCGTCGTGTCTGCAGCGTTATACTTCCGAACAAGCAGATATTCAGCTAAGGCAGCTTCAACGTGTCCATTGGTATCATAAAAGTCAGCGAGCCCCTTATAGGCAGCAGCAAGGTTTTGCTCCGCCACAAGTACTGCATCCGTCAGTGATCCTTCAATCCGACTCTCAAACTCGTCTAATTTCTTTTTCCACTTTTCGGCTTTCTCTTTTTCCCCGTGGTGCAGTGCATACTGATATTTATAATTGATTGCATCCGACTCACTCTGATCAAATTTACGATCCTGTAAGGCTTCGTCTAGCTTAATCTGCAACCCCCAAATCGCATCTTTTAGCTTCTTCTCCTGTTTAGCGTCAATTTCTTGAGGTGCTTCAACTTCGGGCAGATCTTGTTTCGCTTTTTCTAACGCAATCTTGGTTTTCTGATATTCGTATTCGTAGAATTGCCGCTGAATCTCTTTCCATGGTCGTCTGGTAATCGTTTCGTTATAGAAGCCCCACAACGTAACAAATCCCAACAAACCGGAAAGGATAAAAAATAGTGCTGCGTAAGATTTTTCCTCAACCCGAATTTCTGTATTGCTCCTCACGATTCCTATTGACTCCTTACTGTTTGAATGAACGAATTACACACCGTCCAATCCGATCTAGATATTGAACCACGGAGTAACCCAAATGTACTTGATATTCAATGTCCACCGAAGAATCATCTTGATTGGCAAAGCCATCATTGTTAAAAGCAGGAATGAGACAACGATGTAGCGTACCAATCCCAACTCTTGAAGAAATTTGCTCGTTCCTCTTTTCAAAAAGTAATAGATGGGACCCAAAACGAAATATCCAACGACAACACACATCCCGAAGATACCGGCGGGCTGTTCGTTGCGGATGCCGAATAGGTATGATAGGTTGACGTTGGTGAGCGGCACAACCTTGTGTGGATCCCATTCGTTCCATGGGGCGAAAAAGTTCCAACCGGGTCCCCTCAAAAAGGTGCCGACGACCATCAGCACGATCCATAACACGAAAAAGCCAAAACAGAAGGTTATAAGTGCAAACGGACGCTCCTTCAGAGTATAGTAGCCTTTTCCTTTGGGATTGATATCTATATAGGGAATGGCAATTAGACCGGCGATAATCAGCCCTGGCAAGACAACACCTGCAATCCACGGATCAAAGTAGACCAACATCTCTTGTAATGCTAGAAAATACCATGGGGCTTTAGATGGGTTCGGGGTTACTGTTGGATCGCTCGGTTCTTCGAGTGGGGCATCAATGGTAATCGACCATATCCCCAGAACGAGCATTATAATGATCGCACAGAGAAACTCGTTGCGACAGAGGTACGGCCAGCAGTAGACTTTATCGTTAAGCGCTGCTTCTGCGGGTGTGCCAGCTAGGTCATTTCTGCGTCCTTGGCTGAATGCAAGCCAAGTGAAGAAAGGTAACAACAACACGATTGCAACAATCGGAACGTTATCAGGCTTCGTAATCAATAAGAGAAAAGGATCCATATACCACCTCAATCAATAGGGATTAGAATGAGTTCAGTCCTACAGCGGCCCAGAAATACCGCCGTCCTTGCGGACGCGCCAGAAGTGTAGCGCCATCAACACACTTGCCAAAAGTGGCACAGCGACGCAATGCAGGATGTAAAATCGCAAGAGTGTTGAAGGTCCGACAATTGTTCCGCCAAGGAGGGCAAAGCGTACATCATTCGATTGGGTAACGATATCCTGGGGATGGAATGGACCTTCGTGCCCTAAAACGGGTGTTGCGCGCGCCATGTTCGTTCCGACGGTAACCGCCCAAAATGCGAGTTGATCCCACGGTAGTAGGTAGCCGGTAAAGCTGAGGAAAAAGGTGACAAGCAGTAGGATAACGCCGACGCCCCAGTTAAATTCACGAGGTTTTTTATAGGACCCTGTCAGGAAAACACGGAACATGTGGAGCATCACTGCGATGACCATGCCGTGGGCTGCCCAACGGTGCATATTGCGCAGCAGCATCCCGAACGGGATGTCGAACTCAAGATACTGAATATCACGAAATGCGTACTCTGCGGTGGGACGATAATAGAACATCAGCAACACACCTGTAACGGCGGTGACAAGAAACATCAGAAAGGTAATCCCGCCCATACACCATGTGAATCGGAAGTTAATCGCGTGACGGGTAACGCGGGGAGGATGCAGATGGAGCCAGACATTTTGGAGGACTTGGAGGGTATATCGTCTTCCTGTTTTCTCGTAGCCGTGGCGAAACATCGACTGCCAAATCTGGTTATTTGTTATTTTCTCTTTTAATCCATTACGTCTCTCATTCATAATTACAACTCAGCCTGCTTCGCGTTAGCATAACCAAGGCTGTATAGCTCCTTTCTTGCTCAATTTGATTTTATCGTTAAGGCTGCACCAAAAGGGTATAATCTGATGGAATGAGGAATAATAACAGTCAGGGCGTAACATAGATTATGAACCACCGCCCTCACTAAACCCTTAAAGAGGATCCCGCTTTCCCCCAATCGCCCCGCTCTTCCAGAAACTTTACGGACTTATCAATCTGCAGTTGCCCATCTTCCGCTAGCGTAATTTGTACGCGCTCAAGGGGTCTCGGCGCAGGTCCTTCAAAGTGCATCCCTTCACGATCAAATCCGCTCCCGTGACAAGGGCACTTAAATTTCTGTTCGGACGAAAGCCATCGAGGGGTACAACCGAGATGTGTGCAGATCGCTAACAGAGCGAAAAACTCGCCATCTTCTTTCCGAACAATCCAGACCCCGAACGGATCTTTTTTGAACTTCTCGCTAACCGTTCCGGGAGGATATTCGCCGGGAAATCCAGCCTTAAAGACCGAAGATGGTTCAAAAAGGACTCGCGGGTATAAGAATCGAATCAGACCGGGACCAAAAGCAAGTCCGGTAGCAGCGAGGAAATTTCCCCAGCCCAGAAACTTAAAAAATGAACGTCGTGATAGCACCAACTTCACCTCAAAATTTCAAAGTTTGTGGAATCTAGTAAAACGGTGTGTAATAAAGCAAAGGACACGACCCGAGTATTTTGATTGCAGTTCGTCGAATCGGCAATCATTATAGCATGACACAAAAGAGAGATCAAGTCATAAAATAATGGGATTCACGGATATCCGTGACCTCTCTTCATGAAGCGGATCAGGGCGGGAAGGCAGAGGTATAGGTAGTGAAGCATGAAGCGTGATGTGGAAAGGAGTGGATTGGGTGGGATGGGGCTGGTTAGAAGGTCAAAAACCGAGTGAAACCCAACGTTTGATCGCTGGTTGGATTGGGGTGTTGGGTTTCACTCCATTCATCTATGAAAGGAAGTTGTTGCAGGGGTAAACCGCCATTGGCATTCATGGCAATTCGTTTTTAATGGTTCAACCCAACCTACAACTTACTGGATCGTTGGGGTCGGGCAAGATGCCCGACCTACGGGTATGTGTGCGGGTTAGGGCATATTATAGTAGATTTTAGAATTAATTAGACACTGCGAACGCGCGAGGTCAGGAACTGTGTTCGCAGAGTTACGGCACACGGAGTGTGCCTACTACTATTAATGATCAGGCATTGACCTTGACGTGCGTGCCCTCCATCTGCTCGACAACGTGCTGGATCATATCCTCAACTGTCTTGAAGGGATGGTCTGGATATTGTTCCAAACTAAAGTTCATGTCATTCGCGCCAAAGACGAACATGTCAATCCCCGGTTTGCCGAGATGTCGCGCATTGGTCACGGCATCGATCGACTCCAGTTGTATAGCGAGGATGCCGTTGTTGTTCCACCATTCAGCATACTCCAATCGTTCCATATCCGGTTTGAAGCCGTACCCTGAACTGGGCCCCCAACTCCTTTTGCCGATCGGCGGATAGTAGAAGGCGTTTATCGCCTCATCAACTGTTTCCTCGTCCTCAACCTGTGGCACCACAATGGAGAATGGACCTAGATCTAGGTAGTTGCCGATCAGGTACGCATTTCGTGTGTTTTTGATGCGAAATTGGGTAGGCACGCCCAACTCTGCTGCCATGGCGCAAAATGAGACCAATCTGTCTTCATTGAACGCTGCGTGCTGACTATCAATAGAAACTATATCGTAGGAATCTTGACTGAGGAGGGCTTCGAGTTCGCTCCTCGACGCATCTATGGAAGACCCCGCGACTTTGAGGCTTTCGCCCCGGTGTAGACGTTGTTTCAACGATTCTGACATTTTTGGTTATCTCCTTGATGTTGTTGACAAATTAGCTTCGTCCGTTATCGAAAAATTCCTATAAGGCTCAAACCGAAAGATTTATCTTGAGGATACAACTCACTTTAACACGTAGGTTGGGTTGAACGGAAACAAGCAGAAATTTTTCGGCATTACACCCAGATTGAGGGGTCAATTTTGATTAAAAACTCAAAAATCGAGTGAAACCCAACTCTTGATTATTAACGGGATTAAGGCGTCGGGTTTCACTGACACCATCTATCATAACGAACTGTTGGAAGACAGGGCGTCTATTGGCATCAATCGTGATTTGACTTTATCCGTTCAACCCGACCTACTTGTATAAACTCATTCATTGCCGATTTCTGGGTTAAACGAGATTTCATCTCCTGCTCCCCACATCTCATCATACAATCCAGATTGGACGTAACGATGGAAACTTGAGTATTGCCAATCTTTTGGACTGGTCACCAAACCATGTTTAACTGGATTATAGTGAATGTATTCAACATGATTGATAAAATCTTGATGATCTCTAATCATGTGCTCCCAAAATCTGCGTTGCCAAAATGCTCGCTCCTGTTTGCCTTGCCGTAATGTAGAAACATCGCCCTGATACAGACCTTGACAACGACGACTGAAGTAATTTTTGATTAACCGCCATCGCATTGAGAAGTTGTGGTCATCGTCAGGCAAAGTCCAAATACTATGGAGGTGATCAGGAAGCAGAACAAAGGCATCAATCTCCATGGGATGTCGTTGCATCGTATACCGAAGTGCTTGGCGTAGCAATGCTACGTTGTCAGGGTGACAAAGAAAAGGTCTACGATTGTGGGTAACGATAGTGAAGAAGTACGTTCCGCCTTTGATCTTTGCTCGGTGGTATTTCATGCACGTCACCATTATTCATAAACACTTGGTTGAATTGAGTGTCGGGTTTCACTGACTATACCTATCAGAGCAGGCTATTGATAGACTGGATGTCCATTGGCATCAATCGTGATTTGACTTTATCCGTTCAACCCGACCTACAACACTCTTATTGAGATGTCTGTTCCCCGGTTGGTGGGACTGATTCTTCGTTTTCTCCCTTTAGACGCACTATGTTCATTACATCCCCTTGGCGAAGTTGATCAACCACCTCCATGCCCGCAATAACTTTCCCAAAAGTTGTATACTGACCGTTGAGGCTAAAATAGCGCGAAGGCTTTGCGTCCAAGCAGATGTAGAATTGACTTCCTGCGGAGTCTGGCTTGTTCGCCCGTGCCATAGCGACCACCCCTTTTCGGTGTCGAGGCATCTTCGCGCGGAGTTTCGGATTTTGAAACTCGCCCGGAATTGTCCATCCTGGACCACCGCTACCACTGCCCTCCGGATCCCCGCCCTGAATCACAAAGTTCTCCACATACCGATGAAAGGTGAGACCGTCGTAAAAGTCCATCTCAACTAACTTGACGAAGTTGGCAACGGTTTTCGGGGCGACATCTGGGTAAAGCTCCATTTCGATGGGCCCTTTGTCTGTTTCAAGAACAACGACAGGATGGACAATCCGCAACCGTGCAAGAATAGCGCGGTGATCTGATAGCTCGCTGACATCAATAATTTCACATCGCTTTGTCTTCTCGACATTGCGAAATTCGTTCCGCAGGCTCGGACTGATGAGGATGTGATCGAGTAGATTTTTCTGACCTTCGTGGATGTATGTATACCGATTACTCGCTTCAACTGCATTGGCAGTCTGTAGGAAATCACCCCAAATGTCATCGAACCCACGGAGTCGGTTAATTACCGGCGTTGCCGGTGTGTCGTTCATGTCTCCCATGACAATAACATTCTTATCTTCCATCATCGCTTTGACGGCCTGCCGACGCAGGACGGTGGCTTGTGCAAGCCGCTTGGCGTCCCTTGGGTTACGTCGAGAAATGAGGTGAGTGATTAGGACATAGAACGGTTGATTGTCAATCCTTAATTCGACACCCAGAATCTTTGAGGGGTTCACATCGTACTCTTGGTCATCGACAAAGTAAATCTCGCGCTCATCCGGAAAGTTCGTCACGCTTCCCGGCACGATCCGAAATTTCGTAAGGAGGGCGACATCTTGACCGGTATAGGTATCCCTACCCTCGTCAAAGGCGATTTGCCAGTCGTCGGGACTGGCGAGGTAATATTTGACTTTTTCAAGGACCGCTCGGTTCTCAACCTCAACGAGCCCAACGATATTCGCTTTGTGTGCATCAATAAGTCCAGCGATAGCTTTGGCTTTTGCTTCATACTCTTCCGCGGTTGGTACAGGCACCGATTTGCCGACAACCTCCCCGTGAGGTTCCTTGGTATCGAAAAAGAACTCGGTGTTCAGTAGGAAGATATCAATTTCAATATCCCCAACCGCAGGATCAAGCAGGCACAACATCAAGCATATCACTGCAAAAATTGCAGAAACGGGTTTATAACGCATCTCATTTCCTTCCATCAAAATAGGTATTACGTTCAGCGTTTCATTCCTCAGCTTTTTCCCAATCAAGGTTGCTCTCATTCCACTCAAAGACGTCAAGCGACCCAAATTTCAGGTTAATGGTCAAACTTCTAGGGGTTGGTGAACTGTCAAAGCGATTGAAGTCGCGGATGACTACATAGGTATGCTGTCCTCCCGAAATCTCTGCACAGGCAGCGATAAAATCGTCAAGATTCCTAATCGCTCGCCCATTAATTTCCTGAATGACCACTTTTGAGTTACCGCTGCGTTCGCGGACGCCGACACGGGAAAAGCTACTTCCCGCATCAGCATGTGGGAGGTAGACCCCATCCGCCTCAAAGTAAAGCAAATGTCTGAGTTGAGGTGTTATCTCGTGGAAAACAGATCCTGCGAATTGGACAAATCGGCGAACTTTCTTTAACTCGATGTCTTCCACCAAAATTTCAACTGTCACGGCGTTTCCGTTGCGATAGATATCCAAGGTCACACTTTTCCCGGTGTTTTCGTTGAGGATTGCATCAAAAGTATACAGATCATCGCGAATTAATTTTCCATTTATCCTGTAGATGATATCGGAAGCGAGAAGGCTTGTCGCACCTGTCGTTTTGGGAATAATTGACTCAATCTGAATCACTTTCGGCGTTCCTGAATCTGAGGGACCGATCTCTGCACGAGAGGCTTCGGGTAGCCCAAAATGCTTAATTGCCTCCCCAATCGAGATCAATTCCAAATCCACGCCGATCTCGCCACGTTGGATTGTCTCGCCGCTTTGAATCTGTTTGAGGGCATCGATTACATAATTGATTGGTAGTTCAAAGCTAGAGGTATCGGTTCCACGCGCATGGATGCCGATGACCTCGCCTTTCGTGTTCCACACTGGACTGCCGCTCGAGCCGCCTGTGCGATCAAACGTCGTATGGATGTAGCTGGAATGCCGATCTCCTTTGTTCACGTTGAGATTGGCAACCTTGCCATCTTTGATGGAATACTCCTCCTTTTCATTATTACCGATTAGAAGCAGCTCATCCCCCAGCGCAAGATCTCGCCACGAACCGAGTTGCACAGCTTGGAGTTCAAACAGCACTTCCTTCGGGTCAATTTTATAAAAGCCGAAGTCGTGCGTTGGATCGTAGTAAAGCACCTGTGCTTCTGTAAAGCTGCCGTCGTAGAAGTTGATCTTGACGTAAGATGGGCTGCTGCCGGTGACATGCCGATTGGTTGCGATGATCCCTTGCGCTGCATCGACGATGAAGCCGGTGGCGAAACTAGTCCCTTTCGACTCGGTTTCAAATACAACCTCCGAAGAGGTCTCGACATTCACGACCATCGGTTTGAAAGCAGCAATCTGGTCTGTCCAATCGTGTTGTGCAGCACTTTCTAAGGCAGCGCCGCTGCTTCCTAGAACAACTGCCAGAAACCAGACGACAATCTTTCGTCCAATTTTGGGTTGTCCAGCTCTCAAATACATTATTATTCCTCCATTATTAGCTATTTGTCGTCCTGTTGCGGGTTTGGGGTATTAGTGTTGGGCATACTTTGCTTACACATTGCGCTCCTCTGGAGCGCGTGGATTGGTACCATCACCCTTCTACAGACATATCGCTCCTCTGGATCGAAAGGAATGAGGGCAACCACAAGTTTCTTAATCCCGATTTATCGGGGGATTGTCCCTACACACGCTCTAGGACAATATCAATTATCCAAGTTTCTCACGGACGACATGCGCGCCTTCATTAATTGCATCAAAGAAATTTCGGACCTCGACGCAGTCACCTACTTCGTAAACTTCGCATCGCAGGTCGGCGGCTTCAATATCCCGCTTGAGTCCCCTTCGTGGCGTATAGCCGCGACTGATTATAAGCGTTTCAATAGGATGGAATTCCTCTTCTCCGTCGTCCGTAGTCAGCACGACACCTGTCTCGTCAATCCGCTGCAACTCACGGCTTGCCAATATCCTCGCCCCTGATTCCCGAACACCTTTTCTAAGCACCGCCAAATTTGTGCCGTGTTCTTTTAATTTAATCACATCGTCTTCGCTTCGGCGGGAAACCAGAACAACATCGCGCTCTTGCTGTGCTGCAAACCATGCAACCTCATACCCGACAAGCCCTGCACCAAGCACCATGACCCGCTCACCGACCTTCAGTTCGTCCCAGCGGACTATTGCATCAATTGCGGTAATAACATTGTCTCCATTAATTCCGGGGATATCTGGAATAATTGCCGCGCCGCCTGTCGCAAGGATAACTACATCCGGGTCGTCGGCTTTTAGTGTATCCAGCGTTACGGTCGTGCCCCTCCGAACCTCCAAGCCCACCTTCTGAACTTCCGCAATGTAATACTGGAGCAGGCGTTTAATATCCCACTTGAAGTCGGGGATTGATGCCGAAATCATCTCTCCACCAATGACCTCCCGTTTTTCGTATACGATAACATCATGCCCCATCCTCTTGGCACGCAAGCCTGCTTCCAAACCACCGGGACCCGCTCCGACGACAACTACCTTTTTGGGCGAATCCGTTTTGTTGAACGCGATCAGTTGTTCTCTGCCGACGATGGGATTTGTCGTGCACTGCACACCACCGCGATCCATGACCACAAACGTATGACAAAAATTACACCGAATACATGGAACTATGTTTTCTCCGGCGTGTGCTTTCTTTGCCCAGTGTGGATCAGCAATCAGGGTGCGGCCAAGCGCAACCATATCAGCCCGTCCCCGCGAAATAATCTCCTCTGCGTGCACAGGATCAGTAATCCCGCCCGTTGCGATAACTGGGATTTTAGCACCATTCTGCTTAACCTCCTCTGCTAGATCAACCAGCGTATTGGGTTTGATATAGAGTGGTGGGACAGATGGATGGGTACATTCCACGAATCCTTTGACCTGCATAATCGTCGCCGAAGTGGTTGCCACATGCAGGTAGGCGACACCGAGATTTTCCATATATTCCGCAATCTGTAGATGGAGGTCATCTTTCACATCTTCGTCGTAACGGTCATTCACGCCACCATGGAGATGTTCGTGTGCACTGAACTTGAAGCCAACTGGAAAATCTTCGCCACAAACCTGCTTAATCCCTTTGACAATTTCGGTGCCGAACCGCATGCGCCGTTCAAAATCACCACCGTAGTCATCATCCCGCCGATTTGTGTGCGGTGACATAAACTGTCCACCGAGATAGGAATGTGCACAGTGATACTCCACCCCGTCGAAACCGGCTCGTTTCGCTCGCGTCGCTCCTAAGATGAACGCTTCTATTACCCTTTTTATATCATCCACCGTCATTTCGCGCGGCACCTCGGTATAGAGTTCGCTTTCGATCGCGGAGGGCGCAAACGGTTCAACATACGATTTTCCGCCTAGTACGGCGATTTGCATGAAGATTTTGGATCCAGCCTCCTTGACTGTTTCTGCCATGCGGGCGAGTCCTGGGACAAATTTATCGTCCCAAACCGCTGTGGTAATCACACGTTGTTCGGGCCAGACAGAGGTGAATTCAGTGATAATCAAGCTAGTTTCACCTTTTGCCCGTTCAACCAGAAAATCTATGTAACGATCCGTGACTTGTCCTTCTGGATCATGCAGTCCAACATCAAGCGGTGCCAAAACAACGCGATTTTTTAGTTCTAGCGAATCAACTTTTATTGGAGAAAAAAGGTGGGGAAACTGCATACCGCATCTCCTGTTGTGTAGATGAGCAACTCAACTAATTGAGAGGTGTGCATAAATAGATAATAGGTTCGCTCATATTAAAAGAAAGCGAAGAACAGTTCAGATAAACCGAGTTTTTTCTTCAAAACTCGGTTTCTTGGCACAGCTTCTTTCACGTGAGCGTTGGTGTCATTTGAGTCATCAGTTTAATCGGTGATTCAGACAATACTAATGGCCTGTCTGCGGATCTGCACAGGTGTCAACTTGAATCATCTAATCCTGAAAATCCTTAAATCCTTAAATCCTGATTCAGACAACAATTATGAACACTCCTCAACTAATTACCAATCCTGAACCGAACCGTCCTCCCGTCGCAAATGTGGGGGTTCGCCCGGTGTGGGTGGATAGGCAGCTGCGGCTTCTTCGTTCAGGTCGATTCCCAAGCCGGGTGCTTCAGGAGCGAGAAGATAACCATCTTCTGTCCGTAGATCGTGTTGGATAACTTCGTCCATCCAACCTGACGATGGGGCGTACTCTTGCACGGCACAGTTGGGAATCGACATATTCAGATGCAGCATCGCTGCTGAACTGACAGGACTTGAGGTATAATGACATGCTAGTTCTTGATAATGAACTTCCGCCATCGTCGCGATCTTCTTCCCTTCAGTGATTCCGCCACTGTGACAGATGTCCACCCGAATGTAGTCGATTAATTCTTGCTCTATCAGTTCTCGGAACATCCATTTGGTTGGAAGTTGTTCACCGGTGCCAATCGGGACATTTGTATGCTCACGCAATGTTGCAAATGATGCCGGATTCTCCGAACGGATGGGGTCTTCGACAAAGAACGGGTGATACGCCTCAATCGCGTTGCACAACTCGATGGCGCGGGTTGGTGTCAAGCGGGTATGCACCTCGAAGATCACTTCAGCCTCGTCACCAATTGCCTTTCGCAACGCGCTAAAATGCTCAACACCACGCATGACTGCGAGTTTTTGATTGAACCCACCCTCAATGGTATCAATAGGTGAAATTCGCAGGACTTTCCACCCCTCTTCCAACTGTTGCTGGGCCGTTTCAATGAGCTGTTCTGGAGTGCCTCCACCGGTATGCCGATAGACTAGCACTTTATCTCGCGTAGCACCACCGAGCAACCGGTAAGTCGGCACGCCGAGTGCTTTTCCCGCCAAATCCCACAGCGCGATGTCAACACCTGCAAGTGCAGATTGTAGCACGGGACCGCCACGCCAGAACGTTCCACGGAAAATGTCCTGCCATATATGCTCTATTCGGGTTGCATCCTGTCCAATAAGGAGCGGTTTGATATGATGTTCCAACGCCCCGACGACAGCCAACGATCTGCCGCTTAACGAGCCTTCCCCAATGCCATATAGTCCTTCGTCGGTAACAATTTTAACGTATATGAATTGCCCCACCGGAAATACTTTGAGATCTGTGATTTTCACGGTTTTCTCTCCTAATTAACTTGCTAGGATGTGTTGCCAAACACGGCAAGACGCTCCCTGATCCCAATGATAGCATGACCATAGATGTCGGTCAAGATCAAAATCAAGCGGTGTAGGTTGCATTGAACAACGGCGAAAGTTCATTAGTTCACTGGTTCACTAGTTGATTAATGAGCCAATGTACCGTAGTTAAGAAGTAGGTCGAGATTCATATCCCGACACAGCACGTCGATTTTGGAAAATCGATCTACAACAGAGCAACCACAAGTTTCTTAATCCCGATTTATCGGGGGGTTGCCCCTACAAAAATCGACCAATGTAGGGAAAGCTCTTGCGCCTGCCCAAAATAGAGACTTTTGGAGCGGAGATAGATTCAATTTGTCAAATGTCAACAGAATCTATCAACTTGGATCATTTCACATTGAAATGCCGAGTAATCCACGTGTAAATTGGAAATCTGTGTTTCCCTTCCCATACAGTTTGGGTGTGTAGCGGCGTGAGGCAACTTGTAAAATAGATTCCAGCATTTGCGCCGAAAAGCCCTCCGGCGTCCAATTCTCGTCCGCGGGTAGGAGGTCCAGATCTGCTTCATAGATTGCCCCTGTGGTCTCGTCCGCCGTGGCTTGGATGAGCGGAATCATACGATGCGCCTGAAGCGGATGCCCAACAACGTGCGCGAACATCAGATCAACGCCTGTCGCCCCCAATCCTGTTAACGTCTCCACAACGTGATCGGTAGGGGTTTCCATGATATGAAATCCGGGGTCGGTGATACGCTGACCGTAAGAGAGGGTAATCTGAAATGGAACTTGAGGAGAATCACCAAAGGCGTGCGCTACATAGGCGGGTGAAGTCAAGAAGGTTGCATTTGCTGGAACGATGACCGTTCCACCCGTACCGGCGATGGTTTGGGTAAGATGTGCTAGACTCTGTGCAACTGTTTCAGTTACTTTGCCGCTGGATGTCAATCCGATCCGAAGGTGTTCCAACCCTACATCGGCATAGCCGGGTTGTGGCATTGACTCCAAGGATTGACTGAACCAATCCTCCACTTTTTGAATCACTGCATCAATGCCGCCATCCAACTGCACACTCGCCCAACCGTATCGCTCAAGTGGGATATCCTGTTCTGTGAGCGCATGGCGGAGATAGTCATTGTGAGTCTTTTCGCAACCGTGTTCCAGAGGCAAACCAAGGGCAACCATTGGATGAATCAGATGTCCGATGAGTGTGCGCCTGTAGATGTCCTCTGAGTTGCCTCCCGACACACCACACCCTTCCGTGTGTGCCAGCGCAACATAGCGCGAAATCCCATGTTCGCGTCCCAACCCCTGTTGGTTGAGCCGGTCAGCGATCATTTGGGCAATCTGACCGGAGCAAAGACTTGTGGGCAGAACCAACCCGATCTGATCGCTGCGATAGCCACTTTCGGTCTGTATGGCACTAAAGGTGTGTTCTGATTGAGGACGACTGGTTTGAATTGGAATCGGGATACCGGTTAGAGCATTAGCTGAAAGCACCGCTTCTGGGTTGACGGGACCCGTCTGTTTCCAATTCCGCCAGATAGACACCTGCGAATGCCCTGCCTTTTCTCCGATAGATCGCTCCCCAGCGGCGACATTAACGGTGCGGTCGAGCATCTGCTGCCCCAATTCGTCCATCGGTGTGCCGTCTTGGTACGCGCCGGCGTTGACATCCATGTCGTTCTTCAACATTTCGTATCGATCGGTAGTGGTAACAATTTTGATTGTCGGAACAAAGGGAAAGTTTGTGATCGATCCGTTGCCGG
The DNA here is from genome assembly GCA_965208425.1 of Candidatus Poribacteria bacterium. Lineage (GTDB taxonomy): Bacteria > Poribacteria > WGA-4E > WGA-4E > PCPOR2b > PCPOR2b. The sequence goes on from OZ242335.1 coordinate 4,763,520, forward strand.
TGACAAAGAAGATCATATTTGAACCGGAGGCGACCTGCCCTGCGATACTTTCAAGATCGTTGCCGGGACTGTCCATAAAATAGTAGCCCGGTGCGAGCATGCGTTCACTGTAATTGATGACGTAATCGAGACAGACCTCAGGATCGCGTTTCATTGCAGCACCAATTGATTTGATGACAATGTTGTATAATCCCCGAAAATTATTTCCACCGGAGGGATTGGCTTCGGCCGTGTGACCGTGCCATCGTGCTCGCTCCTTAAACCGCTCAATCGTGTCTAAAAATGTGCGAGCAGTTTCAAAATCCCTAGCATTCTGTAGCACATACGGTTCAGCTCCGATCAATTCGTCGGTCTCTGCGAGATTGGCGGCACCTCCATAACGAATCACCTCTTTCGCAACGTAGGCTGCCAGTGGGTTGCCCGATACGCCGGAGAACGCATCTGATCCGCCGCACTGAAGCGCAATCTTCACGTTGGAGAGAGATTCCTCGGTACGCTCCATTGCGTTTACCGGTCCCAACCACTCTTTGACGATTGCCTCGCCTAGTTCCAAACTAGCATCAAAGCCGGCCTGTATGCTCAGAAAACGGTGCGGTACAGCCCGCAGCGGATAGTTATTCTCTGCCATATAGTGCCGCAGCATCTGATTCGTCACTACCTCCGAACCGTAATCAACCGCTAAGACCGCCCCGATGTTAGGATGAACGGTAAAACCGGCAAGAGTCCGAAGCAACATCTCAAGGTTATTGGGGGTTGTGCTTTCGCCACCTTCGGTGTGCGTTACAGCAACGACGCCGTCAATATTGTTGTACTTTGCACTAACTTCTTTGAATCTTTCTGCAAGCGCTTCTGCATAGCCGGAAGTCAGGGAAGTTGTTCCCATAATAACAATATAATTTCGTGTTCCGACGCCACGACCTCCGTCTCGTCGATAGCCAAGGAAAAACCTATCGTGGTCATATTGAGGAACTTGTGCTCCCGGCTGGAATGTGTCTTCATCAAGGATGTAAGGAGCGATCTGATCTTTGAAGTTCGGTTGAGACGGTAGTGCGAAGTCGATATCCCGTATCGCAAGCGCGTCAAGAATCTTCTGGTTACAAGCATAATCGCCGGGGGATAAGCCAGCGATTGCAACCCCGAAAGGAAGCCCCCACGACAACAGTAATTCACCCTCAGGAATCGCCTGAATCGCGAACCGGTGTCCCTCTAAAATTGTATGAAATATGGTAAAACCATGACCGTCGTAGTTAATTTCTGTGCCAGCGTCTATCCTTCGTGTAGCAATTGCCACGTTATCATTTGGCGCTGGCAGTCTGCCAATCTCTTGAAAATCGTATCTATTTGCCATAAAAAACTCCTTTGTCACATAATCTCAACAGTTGTGTATATAATAACATATCATCCGTTTATACTGACACAAACTTTACAAATTGTTCCCGTATTTTTGTATTGACTGAATTCGTCCACGTATGTTAGGATAAGATTTTGGAAATTATCAATCATTTCAAACACTCAGTACATATGATCCTATGATTCCATACATTATTGGAGCAGTCTATTTCGTCCTTATCTTCGAAGGGCTGCTAATCATCAACTCATTCCGATATGCACGCCGGGAGAGAAACACGGAAAGACCAGATTATACCCCAAAAGCTGCGATCATCGCACCGCATTACGGCTGGGACAATCAGACCGCAGAGAATGTAAAGCGGCTGTTGAATCAAAACTATGCGGGCGCGTATGAAGTGTTTTTTGTTACGCACGCAAAGGGGGAATCAGGTTACGATGAGTCCTATCCACACCTGCGTGAGATCGCCGAAGGACATCCCAATGTGCATACACTGCTTGCGCCGAATATCGTGGATAACGCCCTCCCACGCTCGCAAAAAGTGCAAAATTTGATGACAGCAATTGAAACATTCTCAGATGATATTGAAATCATTGCTTTTGTCGATGCAGATGCAACAATTGAGCGAGATTGGTTGAAGCTGCTTGTCCAACCGCTTCAGGACAAAGAAGTCGGTGCCACAGTAGGAGCAAGATTTTATTTCCCACATTCCTTGAATACGGCATCTCTTGTTGAAGCTGTTTGGATCAATTTTCAGATAGCGCTGCAGGGTGATCACCCACTCGCTATGGTTTGGGGCGGCTCCAACGCCATCCGTCGTGACTCTTTTGAACAAGGCAGAGTATTGCAACGTTGGGCTAATGCAACCATTGAGGACCACAATCTGACGCATACAGTGAGAGACCTTAAACGGAAAGTGCATTTTGTACCGGACTGCATCGCAGTTACCCATACTGAAAAGCGCACATGGAGACAGGTCATGGAGTTTACCAACCGGCAAATAGTGATGACCTTTCGGATGGGGCTTAAAGCGCAGTGGTGGGGAACCTTGCTAGTACTTTTGCCGAAGGCTTTACTTGTGCTCGGCTCAATTCCGTTTACATTTTATGCCGATAGAAGATTTCTCCTTGTCTTGCTTGTTCCATTTATAGAGATCCAGAGCTTTCGCATCTTTTCCCGAAACTTGCCCCGCTGGCTGAGAGATATGCCTAAGATACGTGAAACCCTCCGAGCCACCTCGCTTGTTGTACCTATAGCCATGTTGCTTGCGGGCCTGAATGCGGTGTACGCACTATTTCAGAACAAGATCGTATGGGGCGGTGTTCGATATGAAATTCTTTCAGCAACAGAATCGCGTGTCTTAGGACGAATTACGGAAACGGAGAAAACATAGGCAGCAAACGGAGAAAAATAACTTTCGATGTTTAGGACTTTGTAAGTACATTTGGATTCTATGTCCCGTAACAGAGAGGAAGAATATGGCTATTCGAAGTCGTGTTTCACCCCGTTTTTTTGTAAATGAACTTGCAACGGCAATGTCTGATGATTGGTCCACTTCCTATGCACTCATGAAATATCAGATGGCAAAGGAGAGTTTTAATTGGAGGCATCCGTTTGGCGCCAAGCACGGTAAGGGCGACGATGTTCAACTGGTGAGCTTACGCATCACGGATATGTGTAACTTACGTTGTCACTCCTGCGGGCAGTGGGGAGATAACGGATATCTGCTTGGTGAATCCCTCAAATCATTGAAACAACGGGAGGTTCCCGTTGAACACTACAAACGACTCGTCGATCAGATTGTCGATGCAGGATGGTCGCCTGTATGGTATATTTGGGGCGGCGAGCCGATGCTTTACCCCGGTCTGATTGAACTACTGCATTACATCAAAGAACGAGATATGGCAATCTCGCTTGTAACAAATGGGACCCACCTCGCTAGACGCGCTGACGACATCCTCGAAACATGTAAGATTCTGTATTTGAGCGTTGATGGACCTAATGAAGAGATCCACAACAATCAGCGCCCGGGGGTCTCAAAAAATTATGATAACTTCAAAGATGTAAAGGCAGCACTTGAAACATTAAGCGAAGCGAAGAAGCGTCAGAACGTTGCATTTCCGTATATCGTACCGCTCAGCTGCATCACGATGTACAATATCGACTATGTAGTAGATCTCTACAAATTCACAAACCAGTATGCAGATGCACAGATCCTCTACCTGACATGGTGGATTGATTCACACTCTGCACAAGCACACACCGAAGATTTTGAGGATCGTTTCGGCTTCAAGCCCCAAACCCATTACGGCTGGATCGGCACGTGGAAAGATTTTGATCATGGTGTCATCCTTGATAAGTTTGAGGAGATGGAAAACTTCTCAAAAGAGACACGGCGGTGCCCACCGATGATGATGCCGAGACTCAACACACGAGACGAGATCCAAGAATACTATACCAACCACACGGAAATGTTCGGTTACAATCAGTGTGTGAGCATTTACATGACAATGGAAATTGACAGCAACGGCGACGTTAGTCTCTGCCGTGATTACCATGATTACATCATCGGCAATATCAAAACAGATGCTGTCGAGGATATGTGGAATAACGACGCCGCCCGCAAATTTCGGAATTCTATCAGCACCGATGGCCCGATGCCTGTTTGTCGTCGATGCTGTGGTTTGATGGGATTCTGAGACTGAACTAATGTCTCGATGTACTACGATTCAAAGAATTGGGCAACCACAAGTTTTTTAATCCCGATTTATCGGGGGGTTGCCCCTACAATTGTTGAGATTTTGGACCTACCTTGTTGAGAAGCAATGGGTAAGAGTTGTAGTCGGGTAATTTATCGCCCGCCCGGACGCGCAATGAATTGCGCTGCTACAAACCGAAGCGCACAACTCCTAAACTCATTGGGACGTAGGAATAAGCCCTTTGCTTGTGAGGAAGGCAATGACCTGTTCGGTGCATTCATCGAGGTTCTGATCGTCTGTATTAACAGTCAGTTCCGGCTGGTCCGGTGCTTCGTAGGGTGCACTGATTCCCGTAAACTCTTTAATCTCGCCTGCTCGCGCCTTTTGATATAAGCCCTTCGTATCTCGTGCTTCACACACGTCCAACGGGCAATCAACGAAAACCTCCACAAATCGCCCTTCATCAAGTAGGTCACGTGCATTATCTCTATCTGCACGGTAGGGCGAAATGAAGGCTGTCATCGCAATAACACCGGCATCGGCAAACAACTTCGCAACCTCCCCAATGCGGCGGATGTTTTCTTCTCGATCTTCCGGCGAAAAACCGAGGTTCTTATTCAAACCGTGTCGGACGTTATCACCATCAAGGACATAGGTGAGATGCCCGCGTTGGTATAACTTACTTTCCACTTCAAGGGCAAGCGTAGATTTGCCGGAGCCTGACAGTCCTGTGAACCAGATAACACACCCCTTCTGATTGAGCAGCTGCTCCCTGTCTTTCTGGACAACGTTCGCTTCGTGCCACGTAATATTCGTTGCTTTTTGTTCTGCCATACTATTCTCCTATTTTTTTCGAATCTGAAGGTGAGGAATCACTGGACAGTGGTAACCACAGCGATATTGTTGTTCCCTGTCCAACAATGCTTTTACCTTGTATATCCCCACCGTGTTGTTCAAGAACGCGTTTTGCGTTTGCCAGCCCAAGTCCGGTTCCTTGTGATTTTGTCGTGAAGAAAGGTTCAAAAAGTTGATTTAAATCTTCCGGTGGGATCCCAATTCCCGTATCTACGATATCAATACGGATCTTGTCTGAACCCTGTAATGTCACGATTCTCAACATGCCGCCTTCTGGCATAGCGTCCATAGCATTTAATACGATATTCATAAACGCCTGTTTCAACTTATCTCGATCCAACGAAACCTGCGGAAGGTTGGATGCGAATTTCTTGATTAGCGCGATCTGATGATGATTCAGGTTAGTCTCCATCAGATCCAAGACCTCCTGTAATACCTGATTTAGATCGTGGGGCGCAGGGTTGAGGGAGGCAGGACGGGCGAAATCCATGAATCCTTTGACAATGACATCAATCCGTTCAATCTCTTCAAGGATATATTGCATCGACTGTTTTCGTCTTGCTTCCGAGAGATCCTCCTTCCGCATCAGCATCTGCGCTAGCATCTGCATCGATGAGAGTGGGTTCCGGATCTCGTGTGCAAACGATGCTGCCATCTTGCCCGCTGTGGCGAGACGTTCAGCACTTATCAGTTCATTCCGTGAATTTCGCAGGTCACGCGTCATTTGATTAAACGCAACAGTGAGGTCGCCAATTTCGTCGTGCGCCTTCACCTCACATTGCTCGTTCAAGTTACCTCCGGCAACCTTCCGCGTGAATTGTACCAAATCCTTGATTGGATTGGTAAGATTCCGTCCAATAAGATGGCTGATAAGCGCAACTAACAAGATAACGACAGCGGCAATACCGAGCATTAGTAAAGTTATGTCCCGCTTTGCATCGGCGATTTTATCTATAGGACGCATCAGGCAGTATAACCGGTCATACACCTGTGGGTAATAGATAACTTTATAGTGTTTGCCATTGACTATTACATTTCGTGAAACAAAATCCAAGTTCGATTCCTTGATGCGTTTACGGACTTCGTTCAACTTCATATCATCAGCAAAATTCGCCCAATCCCCGGAGAGGGTGGTGTAATTTACTGTGTTGTCACGACTCACAACCGTAACTTCTGCGCCGTACGCCTCCTTCACCTTCTCTGGCTGGTGAATAAAACCGGTGTCCTCAATCGTCTCAAGCCATTCTTGGGTCTCACGGCTAACCTGTTCATCATATTTTCGATCAAAGAGCGCAATCGTAATGACCGGCACGATGAGAACAACCACCGTGAAGAGCAGAATGAACGGCAGAACAATTTTGTTTTGAATACTAAACCGGCGCATAAGAATTAATGGCAATATACTTGCATTATTGTTGCGAAGTAAAACCGGATTGATTGTCTTACTATTTTGAACTCCCCGATAAATCGGGGCTAATTCACTACTATAGCCGAGATTCAAGCTGGATGTCAAGTTGAAAGCATTGACTATAGCAGTTCGGGAGATAAGAAAAAATTGATACAGTTGGGAACAATTTGATACAGGTTAGTGTGTAATAGAGAGATTGGCATCGGCAGCTGCGTACTTGTATGTACTGCCCGCCGCGCACGACAAAGGAGAATGCAACGTGAGACGAAGAAATACTTTACCCATACCTTCAAAACCTACACCTCTACCTACCGACGAAAAAGAACTGATCGAACGATTCCAGAACGGTGAACAGGAAGTCTTTAATGAACTAGTCATGAAGTATCAGGGGAAGATCTATAACTTGGTTTATAAGTATGTTTCTAACTCCGAAACTGCGAAGGATCTTTCTCAAGAGATCTTTATCAAAGCCTACCGCGCCCTACCTCATTTTAAGCGACAATCCGCATTCTATAGTTGGCTCTATCGGATTGCCGTCAATCTGTGTATTGACTTCATTCGGCAACAAAAACGGGGGCAGCCTCTGTCGTTTGACGACTTACCCGCAGGCAGTAATGATGAAGCGGTGCTTAACGATGTAGGTCCATTGCCGCCAGATCAGCTAGAAACGAAAGAACTTGGACAAATCATTGGCCAAGCAGTACAGCAACTCCCACCTAAACAGCAGCACGTCTTTAACCTGCGATATCACGATGGACTTCAATTGAAGGAGATTGCCGCGCAATTGGATCGATCCGAAGGCACAATCAAAGCGCATCTCCATCATGCCCATAAACGCCTCCGAACACTTCTGATTCCATATCTGAAAAACGAAAAATTGGAATGGGCACTCAATTCTTGATCGGGCTCTGCGAAAGAAAACTTCCCTAAAATTTATCGTTATGATAAGATAGGTCCTACCGAGGCAAATGGTGTAAATCGCTGCCGCTGAGACAACTGAAGATAAAAATTCGCAATAGATATCTCCGGTGAAAGCCGATTGGATGATGCCTTTTTCCGATGAAAGATTTACAGACACTCCTCCAAAACGTAGACGAACTCCTCAATACACCGGGCGAAGTGCTTCCACCCTCCCCGGTCTCAGTGGATGGCACTCAAGATGAAGCCACAGATGAATTACTCCCAGCACTCCAAAAGTATTTTGGTTACGCTGATTTTCGGGATGGACAGCGTGAAGTTGTGGAAAAGATTTTGAATGGAGAGAATATTCTAGCGGCGTTCCCAACCGGCTATGGCAAATCACTCTGCTATCAGTTACCGGCGTTGATGCTACCGGGGATAACTGTGGTTGTTTCTCCACTGATTTCTCTGATGAAAGATCAGGTTGATGCGTTGCGTGAGCAGAAGATTTATGGGGTGGCATTGCTTAACAGTAGCCTAAGTTGGGAGGAGTATCGTGCAGAATTGGAACGCTTAGAACGTGGGGAGATTAAGCTGCTTTATATCGCGCCAGAGCGTTTTCGTAGTCGTCGGTTTCTGAACCTGCTCAATTCACACCAGATCTCCCTGTTTGTAATCGACGAAGCGCACTGTATCTCTCAATGGGGACACGATTTCCGTCCTTCCTACCTCGCACTCCGTGATGCCATCCGTGAATTGCATCCGAGTTCAATTGCCCTGTTCACAGCGACGGCAACCCATGATGTACGGAAAGACATTCTGAATCACTTAGAGATTCAACCGCCCCAAGTCTTCACCCGTGGCATTGAACGTCCCAACTTGAAATTCAGTGTATGTGAAGTTTCGATGGAAGCTGAGAAGTATACATTGCTCGATGAATATTTGCAGCAGCGGAGCGGCAAGGGGATTGTGTACGCCGGACGACGGCGTGAAACGGAGGAAATCGCATTGTACCTAAAGAAGCGTGGGGACCGTGTTGATTTTTATCACGCAGGACGTGATGGTTCTGAGCGCAAACGGGTGCAAGACCGGTTCTTCAACGATGGTCCTGACGGACTCGATCTAGTTGTTGCGACCAACGCGTTTGGGATGGGAATCGACAAATCTGACATCCGATATATCATTCATTGGACAATGACGGGAACGTTGGAGCAATACTATCAAGAAGCAGGACGTGCTGGACGTGATGGCGAAACTGCACACTGTATCCTGTTTTATTGCCCGGACGATCGAGGGTTGCACGAGTGGTTCACCAAGGAGAGCGCACCCAATAAACCCGACCTCCTCAAACTCCTGAGACTGATCGAAACCTTCCCCTCAGTCGGCAACTTTCGGATGTTTGCGGTGGAAGACTTGGAACTGAGCGATTTCAATGCGGACAAAATCCGAGTCGGGATTAGCTACTTGGAGAAACTCGGTTTCCTGCGGAGATTGTATAACGTCCCTTCAAGACTCTCGGTGAGAACGCGTCTGTTTGAGTCTAGCCTAACCGATGAAATTATCGACGAATCACAGAAAGTCTTACTACGCCACTTGCATTCTCAATCAAAATTAAACGTCTTAGATTTCTGTAGAGGACTGAATCTGCGTCCCGACCAACTCATGGAGCAGCTCATTGACTTGCAGAGTGCAGAGTATCTGAGGTATTGGGGGACAGAAGATTTGGTATTGATTGAGTTACTTGAAGATAGCGATCTGTTCGATTCGATGTCCGCGGATCAGATGGGATTTGAGGACTATCTTCGTATTAAAAACCGTCAGATTGATCAGATTGTTTTTTACGCGCTCGCAGAAGGATGTCGCGGGCGACTAGTACGCGAGTATTTCGGAGAGACCATCGAGGTGGATTATCGTTGTGGAAGTTGCGATCGCTGCGATCCGAATCTGCGCTTGATCCCCCTGAATGAGGAAAATGATAATGCCAATATCCAATGATTCTACCGAACAGAAACCGAATCTCGTTTTTGTTATCACCGATGACCAAGGCTACGGGGATTTCAGTTGTCATGGCAATCCGATAATCGAAACACCGAATCTGGATGCGATGCACAGCGAAAGCCTTCGTTTGACCAATCTGCATGTTGGGCCCACTTGTGCACCCACACGGGCAGGCATTATGACCGGGCGTTACTGCAACTGTACCGGCGTGTGGCATACCATCGGCGGTCGATCACTCCTCCGCAACGATGAACGCACGATGGCGGATATTTTTCGAGCGAACGGTTACAGGACCGGCATGTTCGGGAAATGGCATCTGGGGGATAACTATCCCTACAGACCCCATGACCGAGGGTTTGAGGAAGCACTTTATCACGGCGGAGGAGGAATCAGCCAAACACCCGATCACTGGGGAAATGATTACTTCGACGATACTTATGCCCGTAATGGGGTTAAAGAATCGTTTGCGGGCTATTGCACCGATGTCTGGTTCGACCAAGCGATGCAGTTTATCGAAAACAACAAAGAGCGTCCTTTCTTCTGCTATCTACCAACCAACGCCCCACACAGTCCATACCATGTCCCAAACGGCTACGGCGAACCGTACCGTGGGCGTACCCCCGATGCCAGAGCTAACTTCTACGGTATGATTGTCAATATTGACGAGAATTTGTTGAGGCTCAGGAATCATCTCCGAGAACTTGGGATTGAAGATAACACCATTCTGATTTTTATGACTGATAACGGTTCCGCCGAAGGTTGTACGCTCGACCAGAATCAATTCGTCAGAGAAGGTTTTAATGCAGGAAGGCGCGGGAGGAAAGGTTCGGAATACGAGGGCGGACATCGCGTACCGCTTTTCATGTATTGGCCCAACGGTGGGTTCACAGAAGGCAAGGATATCGACCAACTCACTGCGAATATCGATCTACTTCCAACGTTGATTGACCTCTGCCAGCTAGAGGTTTCGGAGACTGACTTCGGAGCGGGTAGTTTTCACGGTATAAGTCTCGCACCACTGCTTAGGGGCGAAACGGAGACATTGCCGGAGCGTGTCGTCGTGACCGACTCTCAGCGCGTCGAACACCCTATTAAGTGGAAACAGAGCGCGACCATGACACAACGTTGGCGTTTGATTAACGGCGTTGAACTCTACGATATAGAGGTCGATCCGGAACAACGAACCGATATTGCCGTTGAACATCCGGAGGTTGTCGAGGAATTGCGAGAACATTACGAAGCGTGGTGGGAACTGGTATCGCCACGTTTTGGTGAAGACTCTCCAATTGTGTTGGGCACGGAGAACGAAAAAGAGTCCGTCTTGACCACCCACGATTGGCACGGTGAACAGCACGCTTGGAATCAAGGGCATATTCGTGAGGGGCTTGTGTGTAACGGATATTGGGCAATTGAGATCGCCGAGGCTGGGGAGTACGTCTTTGAGCTTCGGCGTTGGCCCAAAGAGGAAGATAAGCCCCTTACCGCTGGGCTTCCCGGTGACGTCATCGATTGGTATCACGGCGGGAAAGCTCTCAATCTGAAAACCGCCCGTTTACGTGTCGACGATCAGGAAGCAACACAATCGATAGATCCAGAGGCAGAGGGCGTTACGTTTACGTTTCATCTGACCGCCGGTGAGACGCAGCTACGGACATTTTTGACGGATAATGCGGGGGAATCGATCGGTGCTTACTACGTTTATGTGACAAAAGTAGGTTAATTATAGTAAATTCAAAAAATAAATAGACACTTTTGCCCCTCACCTAGTAGGTGCGGTTTGCAACCGCACCGGTTTGGAGTGTTTCATTAATTCTAAGGTCCACTATAGATTAGAAAGTAACCTTATGTGCTGTAAAAGAAGTCCTCAAAGTCGAAAGCTAGCGAAAAAGGAAAAGTTTAGGAATGGGCAAAGTAAGCGAGGGCAAACCTGCTTTAGTTCAGTATGAGGCGATTAGAGAATACCATTTTGAGATTATCCGTCTTAAGTTGTGGTATGTTCATTATCTCATCAATAACACAAAAATCGATCCTCATGAGGCAGTTTTGCGCAGGGTCCGGATTATCTGGTACACTGGCAAACAGTTCTGGCCTGAGGTAGTTGCTAAGATACACGGGTTGTTGAACCGTTATAATTGTGAGGTTAATGGCTTTGAACGGGAAGGAGTTAAATTATTACAACCTTTTATCGAAAAGGCAATTGACGATGAGTATCAACAGGAAGGTGCTTGCCACCCATGTGGTTGTATAAGGCACTCCGAGGAAGAACATCTACACCATTCCTGTCGATGGCTTGATGGAGATGTACATTATGGCTGTTTCTGGCGAACTAAGCATATCCAAGGACAAGCGTGTGTTGCCCTTCATTTCAAAAGCGTAGTGCGACCTCAGTCGCCTTTCGAGCAGTTGCAGGAGTTAGCCAAATCGCTGCGTCGGTTGGTAGAGAATTGCAAACAAGAAAACCCTGATATGAGGTATATTTCGTGTGAATCTTGGCTAAATGCCTTCCCGCCTTTCTTGCTTTTATTCCCGGATTCGTGGCGGCTTAGTGCGAAGCCGATGGCCCACGATAATCACTCTGAATGGTGGGGGCAGTTTCGAGATCGTCGGGGAGGTTTTCACCTACGTAACGCTCAAGAGTTCAGAAAGACTGGAGAGTTTCCATACCCCAGCTTATTCTGTATGTGTAAAGTAACAGAGCTACAGACACATCTGGATTCATTCCTCCATGAGAAGTCGTAACTATAGTAATCAACCCCAATGAGTTCTGCGTTTCTAACTCTAGTGACAATCAACGGCTTTCGATGAAGGAGTCAAAAATGCCAGCTACTGTGAATCCCGACACCAACGGAGAAGAACTCATCACAATCGCCAATTTTAGCCATCCGACAGAAGCGGATCCGGTTGTGGCGTGGCTGGAATCAGAGGGTATCGAGTGTTTTGTTACCAATGAGCACACCATCACTATGAATTGGCTCTACTCAAATGCCATTGGTGGTGTTGGGGTGCAGGTAAAGGCAGCAGATGTCGAGCAAGCGAACGAAATCCTGCAAGCTGTTTTGAACCCCGATGCAGCTGCGGTTGAACCAACCCCGTCAGATGCTGAGATGGATCAGGAAAGCGATGCTACTAGTGAGATTCGCTGTCCGCAATGTGGTTCAGAAAATGTGTATTATGAGAAATTCTCGCGCCATCTGGTGTTTGCGTCTTGGGTACTTCTAAGTGTACCCCTTCCATTCTTTAAGAAAAAATGGAAGTGTCGGAAATGCGAACACCTGTTTAAATAACGTAAGTTGCTAGGGCATGTTGACATTTCGCGGAGACTGATTCGACAGACGTTGTAATCATCAGGTAATCTAACAAATGTAGCGCAAACTGTTAGTTTGCGGACTGGATCACAATCTAACAGATCGTGGTACAAAAGACCACCTTTAGGGAATATCAAACGTCAACAGAACCTAGACAACCTGTAGGTCGAGCTTTCATATTCTGCCCCTATCAGAAATAACCAAATGGGCGGCACACCTGCCGCCCCTCTAGGGCTTTATAGGCCGGGCAGGATGCCCAACCTACAGGTATAAGGGTCAGTTTTATCGCTCCACACCTCCCTAGCGCCTTAGGTTTAAATAGTTTTCCACCCAGTTTGAGAACTGGACAATTACCCACCAATCCGCTGTTCAAGCGCACGAATCTCGTCCTCACCCTCCAGAATGCCAATTTCCAGATGAAACTCTCGGACTTCACCGGGTTGGATATATTGCAGATAGCCGTACTTGCGATTCCAAGCGCGTCCCAACATACTGACATTTCCGGGTTCGATTCCGGTTACATACGTGCCTCGGTGGAAGTGTTGCCAGTGGGTAACGATGGGCATCTCTTCAATAGGGAATTTCCAGTACAGTCCAAGTTGTAGATTGTCGTTAATCAACCCTACATGTACGTTCCCGTCCTCGTCTGCGATCGGTCGGTGTATGTATACATCGTCGTGTGCTTCCTGCTGCGGTTCACGCGCCACGGTGTAGTCATCAGGGCTGACTTCCTGGTCCTCCAACCATTCGGTACTTTTCTCGTTATTAATTAGCACACGGCTGCCGGCATCCAAGATTGGAAAACCGGGGTTTGTATGATAAACAAACATTAACGGTGAACGATCCACACTGAGATTCTCGATGCGGTCATGAATACGCAGACATTTTTCGCCTAGCACCGTAGAGATTTCTCGGGTCAGTTCTAGATTCGTTCCGAAGACCACCGCCTCACGCATCTTTCCTCGAACACGAACCACATAATCTTCCTCTTCCCAACCACAATCAGCGATAACTCCTTTGGCTGGAATAAAGGACAGACGGCCATGAAGCCCTAGCTCCTCGTCTTCTTCTTCGGGATCCACTTCAGGATGACCTGTGAAAATCATACCGCAGCTGGTTACCAATCCGCCAAAAAAGCCGCGCATCCACCCATAGCCTTGAGGTTCGTAGAAGGCAGGTCCTACATCACCGGTACTGCCCCGAAAACCGAGGGACATACCTTTGTAGTGAGCGGAGGCGACATCAAGGGAACGCCCCGGCAAAATCGAAAAACAGAGACCGGAGGCGTTAAAAACTTCAATCAGATCGGAACCCCGTTCGTTCCCTTCCACCAATTCTGCTCGGCGGGCTCCTGCCAGTTGAGTCATATCGCCGACCAATTCCAATAGCTGCTGTTTAGTATACTGATTTCCGAAAAGTTGTGGCATGTTTCTCCTCCTTTAGATGATTTACGCTCATGCAGAAGCATTTGATGATTGGCTCATGTTAAGAAATAGTGCAAAGAAACCGAGTTTTCAAGAAAAAACTCGGTTTCTCTTCCCATTTTGCACCTTCTTTTAATATGAACCTTGATGATTACATGAAATTCTCAAGTATCTCAGTCAGTTCTGTTAGAGATGATATTTCAAAGTCGGGTTGCTCTTTCATTTCCTTATCTTCGCACTGACGATTGAGCCAAACAGATTTTATCCCAGCCTGTTTCGCACCAATGACGTCATTTCGGAAAGAATCACCTACATGTAGCAACTGGCGTTTTGCACACCCGGCACGTTCAATAGCAATTTGGAAGAACAGCGAATCGGGTTTTTGGATGCCATGCTCTTGGGCAAACACCACGAATTGGAAGTAGCCTCCTAATCCGCAACGTTCTGGATAGGTGTTGCCGTTGGACAGAAGTCCCATCGTATAATTTCCTTGCAGCGCATCCAGCGTGGGGAGCACATCGTCGAAAAGCAGGATATCCTCAAATCGATGTTTCAGGTATAGTGCGCTGAGGTGAGAAGCGAGATCGTCGTCGGGGCTTTTGATAGATCGGAGTGTTTGCTTGAATGCTTCAAGTCGAATGGCTTCGTGCGTTAGACCTCTGCTTTTTTCTTCCTCCGCGACTTGATTCCGAATGGCAATTAATGTTTCGATAGAGAGGGAGTCAGGGACGGCAGGCACGAGGCGGCGGAGTTCAGCCAACGCACAGCCCAACGCGTGACGCATCACACCTTCAAAATCCCACAACGTACCATCTGCGTCAAATGAGATTGTTGTGATTTTATCCACCGTCCAACCATCTCCTTAACATCTTTGCTTGCTCAACCCTTCCAAACTTCAGATAGGCTTGGTACTCATATTCTAACGATAGGACTGGCACAAGCAGTCCGGCAATTTCTACCATCTGTTTATAATGTGCCGGATCTACGATCTCCTCCCAGATACCATCCGTATCTCTTTTCTGAATATCTCCCATGATTTCCACTTCAATACCATCAACTTGCAATGCACCAAAGTGGGATTTAATTCGCTCTGTAGCGGAAAACTTGACTTTCCTGACTACTACATCTGCAAACAGGCTTTCAATTTTATAAGCGCCTACTTTGTCGGTTTGGATGTCGATATCATTGGGTTGAACGGGAACCCCCTGAAGTGCAAAACCGAGACTTCCTGTGACGACCCAATTTACATCTGTGTTGGACAACCGTGCGTGAATTTGGCGAAGGACGTTGAGGTAGATCGGATCAATCATCGTTTTTTCGCTTTAGTGTTCATCGTCTCCATAATTCTGGAGCGAACAAAACCAAGACTGTGTACAGTTCTAGCCGTCCCAGTAACATGCAGAAAGAAAGAATAAATTTGCCGAGTGTGGGGATATGCGCGTAATTGTCGATTGGACCAACAGATCCAAGGCCGGGACCTATATTCCCCATAGTTGCGATAGTTGCGGCAGCGGCACTGATCAGATCCAATCCCAAGGTCGCCATGATACAGGTAACGATCGCGAAGATACCGATGAAAAGGAAGAAAAAGCCCAGAATATGTGCCATCACCTCTTGCGGAACAACTCGGTCACCAAGCTTAACGGGGAGTACCGCATGGGGCAGTATCAGTCGTTTAATTTCGACATATCCTTGTTTGATAAGCAGGAGAAGACGAACGTGTTTCATCCCGCCGCCTGTCGATCCCGCACATCCACCAAAAAACATCAGGATAACCAAAATAAATTGTGACAAGGCGGGCCACAGCTCAAAGTCGAAAGTTCCATAGCCAGTCGTCGTGATGATTGATACCACTTGAAAAGAGGCATAGCGCAAGGCTGTTCCAAACGACTCGAACACAATCTGTTCACCAACCCGTGCGGTCATTGTGTTCCAAACAATCAAACTTATACACAGGAGCAGCGTCAAGCCGTAGAAACGGAACTCGGGATCTCGAACATAGCTTGTAAAATCACCACGTAAGGCACGGTAGTGTAAGGAAAAATTCGTTCCGGCAATGAACATAAAGACGATAATAACAACATCGAAATAGATACTGTTAT
Source organism: Candidatus Poribacteria bacterium (assembly GCA_965208425.1). Lineage (GTDB taxonomy): Bacteria > Poribacteria > WGA-4E > WGA-4E > PCPOR2b > PCPOR2b. The sequence goes on from OZ242335.1 coordinate 4,779,559, forward strand.
ATTGACCGATGCTTAAATTTTGGGTTGAAAAACCACCAGTTGCCATCGTGCCGAAGGTGTGACAAAGCGCGTCGAACCATGTCATCCCACCAAACCAGAGCAGTAGCATTTCGACAGCAGAGATGAGGACATAAACACCCCAAAGCAGTTTTGCCGTCTGTGCGATGCGGGGGGTTAGGCGGTCTTTTTGGGGACCGGGCACCTCTGCTCGATAAAGCTGCATCCCACCCACTCCCAACATCGGTAGGATTGCCAGAGCAAGAACAACAATACCCATTCCACCCAACCAATGTGTTAGGCTACGCCAGAACAGGATAGCATAAGTCAGATGTTCGATTTCAGTGAGAACGGTCGCTCCCGTTGTCGTGAAACCGGACATGGCTTCAAAATAACAGAACGAGAATTCAACCAACCAACTTCTGCCCGCTGCCGCAAATGCACGATCAAAAAGATACGGAAGCGATCCAAACAGTGCTGTAACCGCCCAGCCTAACGAAACAACTGCGACTCCTTCTTTGTTGCCAAGTCCTTGGTTCGATCTGGTCGTAAAACGAAGTGCCACGCCTACAATGAGTGTGATGCAAAAAGAGAGGATAAATGCTTGCAGATCAGATCCGCCATCCGCGGTCCTATGGTAAAAGGCAATAAGCAACGGACACAGCATTGCCACAGACAGACAAATCAACAGATTACCGAGTGTATATAGAACTAATTTTAGGTTCACGGTGTCGTAGGCTGGTTCATTTTCTTTTTTTGCCAAGGAAACGCTTAGTTGTGGGTTCCACAAAGAGCTTTTCAACAGCGGGAATAGAATCGGGCATGGTAAAGATAATCACGCGATCTCCGGCTTGGACCACGCTTTGTCCGGTAGGAATAAGCACCCGATTCTGTCGCACAATGGCACCTATCAACACATCGTCAGGTAGCATTCCGCCTAGGTGTTGGATCTCGTTGTAGGTAATTTGCGAATTGGGACCCGCGACCAATTCGATCACCTCAGCATCAATCTCACGTAGGGTTGCTGCTGAGACGATCTGTCCCCGGCGGACGAGACGGAGGATGTTGCTGACCGCTGTCAGATGGCGACTTACGGCAGCATCGAGGGTTGGAATATTTTCCAAAATTGGGAGGTAACGTGGTTGTTGAACGAGGGCAAGCACACGAGCGGCGCCGTGCTGCTTGGCGGTCACGCAAGCCATTACGTCATTTTCATCATCACCGGTTGCCGAAACGAACCCGTCTACCCCGTCAACGCCAGCCTCTTCTAAGAAGCCGGGGGTAAGGTAGTCTCCATGTAAAACGGTTGTTTTTCTTAGAATTGTTGATGCAGCTTCAGCCCTCTCCCGGTCAGATTCAATCATTTTTACCTGCGTACCATTATTTTCGAGGGCTTGTGCAAGGGAGATCCCGATCCGTTCGGCACCAACGATGATAACACGATGGATTTTTTGATTTAATGAAACCCCTGAAAGTTCCAGCAGCTTCGAGGTTGATTCACAACTGCCGATGACAAAGACCTCATCCCCTTCGGCGATGAAGTCCAGACCTTTGGGAACGATTGTCGTTCCATCGTTGCGCTTAATTGCTGTAACGCGTAAATCGGAGGGGATTCCGTGGTCCGCTAGACGGCTGAGGGGTGTGCCTCGAAGTGGGTTGGTGGGCTTTACCTGAAAAGCGACTAACTGTACTTTGCCATCTTCAAATTCGACAATTTCACGGGCTTCTGGGATATTCAGTAGGCGAAAGAATTCCTCCGCACACAGTTGTTCAGGATTAATCAGCAGATTGATTCCGATATCCTTCGGGGATAAATCCATTTCGTTGGCGAAGTAATCGGGATCAGATACACGTGCGACCTTTGTCTTGACACCGTGTCGCGAGGCAATCACGCACGCTAGCATATTGATTTCATCGGAGTTTGTTACCGCCATCAGAAGCTCTGCTTCTTTAATTCCAGCTTCTACTAACAGGGAGGGTGACGCACCGGATCCTTCCAGTGTTATTAGATCCAACTGCTCTTGAACACGCTGGCAAGCTTCCTTCGATTGATCAATGAGGCTGACATCGTTATTGTCTTCTACCAAGAGTTTGGCAGTATGAAACCCAACTTCCCCCGCGCCAATAATGATTGCTTTCATCGGTTCATTAGTTAATTGGTTGATTAGTTCATTGATGAACTTTTGAACTAAGAGTCTAGGTTAATAAGAGTCGATTGGTGGACAGGTACAAATAAGGTTTCGATCCCCCTGAACTTCGTTAATTCGTGCGACGGGGGGCCAATACTTGCGTTCGCGCACCCACGGCGCAGGAAAAGCCGCTTTCTCTCGAGAATACCCATGAACCCACTCAGTCTGGGTGACTTGCGCCGCGGTATGGGGCGCATTCCTGAGGACGTTATCGGAGCGATCGGCTTGACCGTCTTCAATTTCGGCGATTTCGTTGCGAATAGAGATCATCGCTTCACAGAAGCGATCTATCTCAGCCTTCGATTCACTTTCGGTCGGTTCAATCATCATCGTTTCCATCACCGGAAACGATACAGTAGGAGCGTGGAAACCGTAGTCCATCAGACGTTTAGCAACATCACCCGCTCCGATGCCAGCAGTTTTCTTGAAGTCACGGAGATCGATGATACACTCGTGCGCGACAAGGTCCTTACTCCCTTTGTAAAGTACCGAATAGTAAGGTTCTAAGCGTTTGGCGATGTAATTCGCGTTCAAAATTGCGATTTCGGTTGCATGCTTGAGTCCCATCGCTCCCATCATTGAGATGTACGCCCAAGAGATTGGAAGAATGCTCGGACTACCCCAAGGTGCAGCTGAAACTGGCCCAATTCCATCTTTGCCGCTGACCGGAATGATCGGGTGGGTTGGAAGAAAGGGGACCAGATGTGCTTTAACACCGATCGGTCCCATTCCAGGGCCCCCTCCGCCATGCGGGATGCAGAAGGTTTTATGGAGATTCAGGTGGCATACATCGGGCCCAAAATCTCCCGGACGACATATTCCCACCATCGCGTTCATATTTGCGCCATCCATGTAGACCTGTCCACCGTGCTGATGAACGATTTCACAAATCTCCCGAATCTGTTCCTCAAAGACCCCATGGGTCGAAGGATAGGTAATCATTGCCGCTGCAAGCTCATGGCTGTGCTGCTCTGCTTTTGCTCGAAGGTCCGGCAGGTCAACATTTCCTTCGTCGTCACAGTCGACTACTGCCACCCGCATACCTACCATCACAGCACTGGCAGGATTCGTACCGTGTGCAGATCGCGGAATGAGGCAGACATCCCGATGCTTGTCACCATGATATTGATGGTATTTGCGTATGACGAGGAGCCCCGCATACTCTCCTTGCGAGCCGGCGTTCGGTTGCAAGGAGATGCCGGGAAATCCTGTCAATTCCCCCAGCCACGCTTCAAGTTGCCCAAAAAGGACTTGGTATCCCCGCGTCTGTTCAAGGGGTGCAAACGGATGAGGTTGGCTGAACTCGGGCCAAGTGACCGCAAGCATCTCGGCAGTAGCGTTTAATTTCATTGTGCAAGATCCGAGTGGAATCATCGATGTAGTCAGGGATAAATCTTTCTCCTGCAGCTTGTGGATGTACCGCAGCATCTCTGTTTCAGAGTGGTAAGTGTTGAACACTGGATGGGTGAGATAAGCACTTTTTCGTTGGAATGATTCAGAAATTTCCGATTGCGCTCGCAGGGCTAAACCTTCAACTGCAAAAGGCAGAGGACTTCCTAACGCAAAGATGTCAAGGAGATCTCGGACCTCCTCAATGGTTGTCGTCTCATCTAGTGAAATCCCAACGCGGGAGTGATCGAAAACCCTGAAGTTAATCTGATGTTTATCAGCAATGGTTAAGAGATCATCGGGTGTCGGAGGGCTCCCCGGCTGTTGATTAGTTTCGACATTGCGGACGTAACTCGTTTCCTTGAGTAAATTCAGATCGACGCTAAAAGTATCAAAGTAAGAGTTATCATCAAGTACATATCCCAATCGCGTCAATCCTTCACGGAGAACACCCGTGAGCAGGTGGACGCGTTCCGCAATTCGGCGGAGCCCATCGGGACCGTGATAGACTGCATACATACCTGCCACTACTGCCAAGAGCACCTGTGCCGTGCAGATATTGCTGGTCGCTTGTTCTCTGCGGATATGCTGTTCCCGTGTCTGGAGCGCGAGGCGGATTGCAGGTTGACCCTCGACATCCTGAGAGAGTCCTGCAATTCTCCCTGGCATTCTACGCTTAAATTCCTCTCGCGTTGAAAGGAAAGCGGCGTGAGGACCGCCATACCCTACTGGCACTCCAAACCGTTGGGTAGATCCAACCGCAATATCAGCATTGAATTCACCGGGAGATTTCAAAAGTGTGAGGCTCAAAAGGTCAGTCGCAACCACTAATAACCCACCAGCATCATGAATCTTTTCAGCGAAATCACTATAGTCATACACCGGACCATCGCTCGCCGGATATTGGACAAGGGCACCCAAAAGAGACTCATCAAACACAGTAGTCCGATGGTCCCCAATTACTAATTCAATCCCTAGCGGTTCTGCACGGGTTTTCAAAACTCCGATTGTCTGGGGATGACAAGTTTCCGATACAAAAAAAGTTTTGCTAGCACTGCGCTTACCGGCGGCAAGGCACATTCCCATCGCTTCAGCCGCTGCCGTGCTTTCATCTAGTAACGACGCATTGGCAATCGGCAGTCCGGTCAGGTCAATAATCATCGTTTGAAAGTTCAATAGGGCTTCAAGCCGCCCTTGTGCAATCTCTGCCTGATACGGCGTATATGCAGTATACCATCCGGGGTTTTCAAGGATGTTTCGCTGGATGACAGGCGGTGTAATGCAGTTATAATAGCCCATTCCGATAAAAGAGCGTGAAACCTGATTCTGGGATGCGATCTGCCTCAAATCAGCAAGCATTTCAGACTCTGTTTGGGGCTTACCGAGATTTAAAGGCTGGTAGTAACGGATGCTTGCCGGTAGAGCGTCTTCAATCAGTTCATCAAACGACGCATACCCAACCTTTTCTAGCATCGACTCAATGTCTTCCAAACGGGGACCGACATGGCGGTCAACAAAAGTGTCTACAAAATTGAGGGATTGAAGCGGTTTATTCATTTTCCTCTGTTTCGATCATTGCTTGGTATTCACCTGCGGACATGAGCTCTTCCAATTCGCCTGAATCGCTCATACGGATTTTAATCATCCAACCGGCATCGTAAGGGGCTTCGTTTACTAACTCCGGTGCATCTTCGAGTTCTTCATTGATTTCAACGACTTCACCGCTAACAGGGGCATTGAGATCAAACGCTGCTTTAACGGATTCAATGACTCCAAACGGTTCGTGCTGTTGAAGAATTACTCCTACCTCTGGTAGCTCAACGTAGACAACATCTTGGATTTCTGCTTGAGCGTAGTCGCTGACACCAACGTCAGCGGTGTCACCTTCACATCTCGCCCATTCGTGGCTTTTCATGTACTTTAGATTTGCCGGAAACATCTAACTTTCTCTCCTAAATCGTCGCCCGATAAAACGGCGTCCTGACTACCTTCGCGGGATGACGTCTCCCACGGATTTCAATTTCAATTTTGGTGTTAATCTTGCTGACTTCAATTGGAAGGTAAGCAAGACCGATATTACATTTCAGACTAGGTGCCGGCGCACCACTTGTGACTTCCCCGACGCACTGATCTTTATGATAAACTACGTGATGTGCACGAGCGATGCTGCGGTCTAGCATCTGAAAACCTACCAAGCGACGCTTAATTCCTTCCGCATCTTGCCGAATTAGAGCCTCTCGACCAATAAAATTCCCTTTGTCGAACGCTACCGTCCATCGTAATCCAGCTTCCAACGGCGTTGTCGTCTCGTCAATGTCGTTGCCGTATAGACACAATCGCGCCTCTAGTCGCAGCGTATCCCTTGCCCCGAGTCCAATCGGCTTTCCACCGATGGCATCTGTTGCGTTATAAACGGCATCCCACAAATCTACAGCGCGCTTAGTTTCGACATAAAGTTCAAAACCAATTTCTCCGGTGTAGCCTGTCCGCGAAATAACAGTTGGAATCCCTGTTACTTCCCCCTCTGTAAACCGGTAATAATTTACCGCTTCTACGTTAACATCGGTCAGCGTTTGAAGGCATTGGGGGGCATTTCGTCCTTGCAGCGCAACGAGGGCAGTTTCGTCGCTCTGGTCTTCGATTTCTACCCCCGTTTCATTGTGTGTGTATATCCACTCCAGATCTTTTTCGATATTCGATGCGTTGACAACGAGCATATATCGGTCGGCTGCGCAACGGTAGACGAGCAGGTCATCTATAATTCCACCCGTTTCTGTGCACATTGGGGTATAAAGTACCTGTCCATCGACCAACTTAGCGGCATCATTTGTAATTAGCTTTTGGATCAGTGATAGGGATTCGGCACCTCGGATTTCGAGTTCTCCCATGTGCGAAACATCAAATAGCCCCACATTCGATCTGACGGCTAGGTGTTCGTCAATGATGCTGCTATACTGCACCGGCATCTCCCAACCGCCAAATTCCACCAGTCTTCCGCCAAGTTGTTTATGAACATGATAAAGGGGAGTGCGATTGAGTTGTTCTGTCACGTGCTATCTTACGCCAATCCATAAATCCGAGCCAAATTATCTCCAAAAATCAGCGCTTCAGCATCGTCTCCCAATTCAAGGCGACGGAGAGCGTTGATGACTTGGATCGGACGATATTCGGGGGTATTGGATCCGAAAACAATCTGCTCAGGTCCTAACTCATCAACTGCTTTCTTAACTTCGGTGGGAACGACTTGATCTGGATCGGTGCCCCAACGCCGATGAAAGCGGAGGATTGTTGTACCTAAAGAGATGTTGGGATTCGCTTTTGCGGCTTCGATTCCAGCATCAAGGTCGTCAGGAAATCCCATGTGATCCATGATGACTGGAGTTTCAGGAATCCAGCTTGCCACGTTGCCGATGCGTGTAGGGTGGCAATTTGCAGGACCTGAATGGATTGAAACGATCAGCCCATTATCTCGCGCAGCCTCAGCGACTGGCTTGACCATTTCATGATCAACATCATACCCGTGAACCGCTGGCATCAACTTAATGCCTTTCATACCCCATTCGGTTGCGGCTTTCCGGACCTGTCCAACAGGATCATCTTCGTTGGGGTGGATGAGCGCACAACCGAGGGCACGTGGGTTGTCCTTTAGCGCCTCACCGAGTTCTTGATTGTTCGGTTCGGGCTGGGTGTTGGGCATGATGACAGCAACATCCATATCCGCCTCATCCTCAAGGACTAACAGCTTGTCTAAATCCAACTTCCCGTTTTCATCGCGGAATGAATCGTTCAAATACGCTTCAAAATCTCCTCGCATGGTTAATCTCCTTTTGAATGTAAAGTGTAAAACATAAAGGGGGCCTACTTCTATGCCCTTAACAAATTAGCCCAACGTGCCCGATGGTTAGGCAGTTCTTCACCAATGAAAGCTGTAAATCCAATTACATTGACATCTTCGGAAAACCGCATATTCTTGATTTCGTCGCGCACGACAAGGTAAACATTTTCCCCGTTAAGTCTTTCGACTTTGGATCGTGTAATGTCCTTTTCAGCTTCTTCGTAGGTCTCGGTTGCAAAGAGATAAACAGGACCTTGAGCAATGCTTAGTTCCTCGAAAACCTGCTTATATCGTTCTCGGAGCGATCGCTTTATAGAGACAATAATGCACCTCTCCCGATCACGCTCCCATGTTTCGTAACTCGGCAAGAGAAAATCAACTTTCCCATTCAAGGTCCGTTGAGTTTCAAACTCACCGGCGTAGCCTGCATTTTCCATCAAGCGTTGTAGGTGATATTCTGGGCTGCCGCCGGCGCGACTCTTACGGCTCTGTGCAAAACTTTGCTCAACGTGTTGGGAGAGCAGATGCATTTTTCCCCACACCGCTGCGAACTTCTCAAGGTCATTCAGCCTCGTGCCTTGCAATATGCGCAAAACATTTTCAACCAAGTTGCGAACGGTAGGAAAGTCCACCCCAATTCCAGGATTAAGTAGTAATTCAGATATCCCTTGGGTAATACATCGCTCCTCACATTCAAGATATAGTTGGTATTCTATATCCACCAATTTACACAAGTAATCATTGAAGTTTTGCGTAACATTATCAACCGTCAACTCTATATTCTGAAAGACTTGCTCCCATGCCTGGTCCGCCAATCGTTTACCTGTAGGAATAAACTTACTTCGGGCACGCTTAACAAGACCGCTACTTCCTACGAGTTCTGCTTTTAGGTTGTCAGTTAGCATCATCTTTTAGCCCTTCCCCAACCTTCTTCAAGATTACAATGTGTTCTTGTGTAATTGTTTTACCTAAGGCACCAGGGACATTACTTGGGGAATTTTTGCGAGGCATTCTTTTGTTCGGGATGTTGCGGTAGAACCGATCTATATACTCAAATCCACAACGTTCGGCAATCTCAATAAGGATACGATCTGTGGGAATTGGAACACGTTTGACTGTTCGGTTCCCTACGACGAAACAAACTTTTGCATCCAATTTACAGACCCGGCAAAGTTCATTCAGGCATTGTGTAAAATCGTAATAGAAATTGGCGACATCTAATGCTCGTTTTTCATCTTTCTTTGCAACTTGATCAAGAATTTTTCTTAGAGTAGGTGTCTGTGCAGCAGCCTCTAGTGTTACAACCCGCCGCCCTCCGAGTAAGCGACTGTCAATATTGCGAATTTCTTCCCATGAGAATCCCAGCCACTGTAGTGAAAGCCTTGAGAATTGTCCATAAGCAACTGTCGTTCTTGAATCACCGTATGGCGGTGAAGTGACTACAAGATCAATGCTATCAGAAGGTATAGATGTTTGGTGGCGTGTATCTTCTTGCAAGATCTTCACCCATGAGCTGCCTTTCGCTTGATAAATTAACTGTGCCATACCACGCAAATTCCGGTCAACCTTGCTGAAAAACATTGTACCAACATCCGGGTTATGCTGCTCCAGTTTGTCTTCCTGCATTCGGAAGAGTTTGAATTCGCTATTGCGTGTGTAAGATGCTTCACGCACTGTTTCAGAAAACGGTATCTGGAAAAACTCACAGATAGCAATATCCTTAATCGCAAGAATTCGCTGATGCAACGCAGATAACTGCCGGCTTACGCTTGGCTTAAACCAGTAATCAAGGTTAAAAAAATTAGGAATTGGAGCAAACTTAGGATCTTTCTTAATTCGTTGACAATCCTGCTCAAAACCATCAAGAAGGCATAATGCTTGGCGTCGAAGAGGGGGTGTATCAAGCAAAGTCGTTTTGGTACGGGCAACTAGCAAAGCAAGTGGGTTGATATCAATGCCCCAAGCATTTAAATTTGCCATGCTTGCCTCTACAAGCGTTGTACCCGAACCGCAAAACGGATCAAGAAGTGTCATTCCACATCGTCCGAACATGCTAATCAAGCGTCGCGCGACCTGTGGGATCATCATGGCTGGGTAGGTGTGGAAGCAATGCGTTTCTGTTTTGGTGTCCGCTGTCACATAATCCCAATCTCCGGATTCAGGCAAGCAATTTTCTGTTGCCCTCTTGATATAGGGCAATTTTAATTGTTCACGAATTAATTGTAGTTGATCGGACACTTCAATTTGATCCATATTTCTTCATTCTTTCTTGGTTTTCACTGTTCCCTAACAATGATCCCACCGGCTTGGGTTGAATCAACTGTACGTGCGTTTACCTCCAAGTGATTTCGATAAATGTCATAGGCGACTTTCGCCGCTGACTCAGTTTCATAGCGTAAAACCAATGCGGTCATTGTGTCGATCCAATCGGTAGCGGATTTTTTGTGCAGATATGTAGCAGAGCACCCGGTTACGTTTGGGCTGAATTCCAGCAAATGTTCGGGCAGGAAACGGTGGATTTTCTTCAAGGTCGCGCCGGAGGGGAAGTATTTCTCGCTGTGAGGCACCCTGTTCTCAGAAGGCAGAAGGGTTAGCAGGTGTGGTGTTTTCAGTGGATCTTTAATCTGGTCGGCAGTTGCTTTAGCAAGTTCAATTACGCCTTGTTTAATCTGACTTGCTAATTCGTAACCCTCAATTTTTATAAAGTATCTGCCCTTCCAAAAGTTAAGTTCTCGCCCGGAAATGATTGCTCTGCTGCCGACCCATTCAAACTCATCCTGTGGATAGCGATCACGGCTATATACGCCGAACGCGTTCTCTGGAGTCCCCATATCGAAAACTTCTAAAGAAATAAACGGCTGAGATCCGAGTCGGGGGGTTTGATACTCAACAGAGGCACCTTCGACAAAGCCATAGCTGTGATATAATTCGGGGTTTCCACCAATCACATTTTTGTACAGATCTTTCCCAACATCAACGCTCGGTGTCCCGGCTCTGACCCAGTGGGTTGCCTCTCCATTTGCAGGCAATAAATCCATCGGTTTTTCGCTTGTGATTAAGGACAGTGAATCAAATTGAAGAAGCTCTTCTGTCGACGCTTGGTGGATTTCGCGCGAGAGTTTTATTGCTGCTTTAGCGGTTCGAGCTTTCCAAACGCCATAGACATACCGACCATTCTGGCTCACAGCCGTATAATTACCTTGCTCAACCTGACACGAAAGCAACAGTAGCATACAAACCACGTAAGCGATCCAAGGATACTGCCGCCATTGACCAGAAATCTGAAAGCGTGGAGTGTCAAATGTAAAACGTGATTCGTGATAAGTCACAGTCCTATGGTCTCACAAGTGCTGTTCGAGTCCGTTTTGCGAGAATCCCGAGTATCGGGACATTCTCGGTGCAGCCGGAACATACATCCATCAGCTTACCACTGTTCAGCAAGCGTACTGTAGAAATCATCGACTAATTCTTCAATGAGTCGTTTTTGGGCTTCTGGAAATGTTTCTGGCGGTTCTCCCAAGCCCTGAACAACATAAAAATCGTGATTCTGGACATAATTGTCTCTACGATCGATGATTTTGTTCTCTTTCTGATCCCTAAATTCATACTCAATCTCTAAACTCATGCGAAATTGCTCAGGTTGATTATTCGCATCATAACGATACGGTTCAAGATGGTAATCCAAAATAATTATATCAAGCCGTGAATCATTTCCATCACGCCACTTCTGGTTAAAACGATCAATGAACGCATTCCGAATGACTTCATCGTGTGCGTTACCAGCGGAATCAAATGTAAAATCTGGATCCTGAATTTCAATCGGTGAAATTGAAATTGTTTTTATATGATTGAGATAATCTGAAGTTGACACATAACCGCACCCTGAAACGACAAAAATTAGGATTAAGATACTTAGCGAAAGTACACTACATAGCGTAGCAGCAAATCTCACAAGAGTTCGCATGGTGGACGAAAAAAACAGAGGAAGTTTCATTCCAAACCTCCGAAGTGAATATTTGTCGTATATATTTGGATTAGATAAGGAAGGGGTGGACTATTCTAAACCGAATCCCAGTATTACGGATCTAACAATCCACTTCGCTTGGTGGATTAGCCATTCTCGACGGGTCACAGCAAGAACAAAAACAACTCCTAGAAGAACTAGAATAAATGTTAACAGATAGGTCAACCATTTTCGATCGAGGAGATCCCGTTCTCTGTTAATGATTCCTCTCGTCCTCCGGTTGGGGTACTTGGCTTGCACTTGAGACACCCCCACACGTTACAAGTGATTCGTGAGATGTGAGCGGTTTCTCACATCTCACGCTATGGATGGTATTTCGCCCAATCGGACGAACTATCTCACCTATTGAGTAATCGCCGCATTGTATTAAAATCTACCTTTGGGGATTCTTGGTGGGCGGCGATCTCGCGAATCGCTGTTGCGGTTGTGACGAGAGTTACGACCATCACGCGATCCTCTGTTTGGACGGTTATCTCGTGGACGTGAATTGCCACGATCTCGTGACTCCCCTCGCTCTGACGAAGTAGAATCTTCGGATACAGGGTTGCTTGCAAGCGTCAGGTCAACACGTCCTTGGTCATCAATCTCAATGACACGTACCGCCACCTCATCACCGATGTTCATCACATCTTCAACCTGTCGGACGTATCCATCTCCCATTTGAGAGATATGAAGCAATCCGTCTTGGCCGGGTATAATCTCAATAAAAGCACCAAATCCTGTTATACGGGTAACTTTTCCGGCGTACTCTTTGCCGACTTCAGGAATTGCAGTAATGGAGAGAATCATCTCTTCGGCTTTGTTAGCGGCTTCAGCATTGAATGATGAAAGCTCGACCCTCCCATCATCCTCAATATCGATGGTCACACCGGTTTCTTCCTGAATAGCCTGAACGGTTTTGCCGCGCGGACCAATCAAGTCCTTGATCTTAGATGGCGAAATGTTGATCTCATAGATACGCGGCGCGTACTGAGAAATCTCATCGCGTGGTTTATCAATAACCGCATTCATCTTATCGAGCACAACCATACGTGCGTCTTTGGCTTGGTGAATGGCTCTTCGCATCAAATCCGGTGTTACACCATCAATTTTGATGTCCATCTGGATAGCGGTGATGCCGTCCGGAGTGCCGGCGACCTTAAAGTCCATGTCACCAAGGAAATCCTCTGTGCCAAGCATATCGGTCAGGATGACCTCGCGATCACCTTCTTTAATCAATCCAACACCAACTCCCGCCACCGGTTTTTTAATGGGCACCCCCGCATCCAACAACGAAAGGGTTACGCCGCATACGCTTGCCATGGAGGACGACGCATTCGATTCAAGAATCTCAGATACTGCACGAATTGTGTATCGAAATTCTTCTCGATCGGGAATAACCGGTTGAATCGCTCTCTCAGCGAGCGCACCGTGACCGATTTCTCTGCGTCCGGGTCCCATAATTCTCTTGACCTCGCCGGTGCTATATGGTGGGAAATTATAGTGCAGGAAGAAGTATTTCCTAACCTCGCCGGTTAGGGTACGGTTCACATCTTCGTCGCCTTTAGTTCCCAGCGTTGTCACACAAAGCGCTTGGGTTTGTCCGCGTGTAAAGAGTGATGAACCGTGTACGCGAGGCAGGACATCAACTTCACCTGAAATTTCTCGAATATCCGTGACTCCTCGTCCATCAACGCGTTTTCCGTCGTTCAGGATTGATTGGCGCATCTCTTCTTTCTCGATGTCGCCTAGTATCGACATAGCATCCTTCGTGACATCGGGCTCATCTTCTTCTGCTTCAACATTCTCCAGAATTTTGGATAGGATATCTGCCTGTACCTGTTCGAGATAGCCTTCGCGATCCAGCTTTTGATCCATGCCAATGGACTCACGAATCCTCTCCGTAGCGAGGCTTCGGACGCGCGAGTTCAGCCCTTCATCAATCTCTTTCGTGTTGTACTCGCGGTTAGGTTTCCCACAAAGTGCAACTAAACCTTCTTGCAGTTTAGTAATCTCTTTAATCTCTTGGTGAGCTGCTACAATAGCATCAATCACCTCATCTTCAGGCACTTCGTGCGCTCCACCTTCGACAGACATAACCGCATCGTTTGTTCCACTGACGAAAAATTCTAATTCACACCGTTCTAATTCTTCATAAGTTGGATTTATGCAAAATTCTCCATCTAGTCTTCCGATTGTAACGGCACCAACAGGACCGCTAAAGGGTATGTCAGAGATACTGAGTGCTGCCGATGTTCCAATGAGGGCAGGCACATCAGCGGGGTGAATCTGATCAGATGCAAGCACTGTACACATGACTTGCACTTCGACTTGGAAATCCTTAGGGAAAAGCGGGCGAATGCAATGATCAATTAGACGCGCTGTCAAGAGCTCACTTCCGCCCGGACGTGGTTCACGTCTACCATAAACACCTGGGATGCGCCCTGCCGCGTAAGATTTTTCACGATAGTCTACGGTTAACGGGAAGAAGTCTAGATTTGATTCTCTCTTATCAGCGACGACTGCCACCAAGACAACCGTTCCACCGTATTGTACCCAAACTGCACCATCTGCTTGTTTGGCAACTTTTCCTGTTTCAATTGAGAGATTTTCACTCCCAAGCTGCATTTCAACTTTCAATATCTTTCCTCCTCACAATGTTCTACGGTGGTTTACTAGCTTATCCTGCCTGAAATCGTGTCACGAATTCCAAGTTGAGTAATCAGATTACGATACCGTTGAACATCTTGTCTGTGCAAATAACGTAACAGACGACGCTGTTTGCTTACGAGCCTAAACAGTCCCTGTCTCGAATGATGGTCTTTCCTATGTGTCCGAAAATGTTCCGTCAACTCCCGGATGCGAGTCTGGATAATTGCCACTTGGACTTCTGGCGACCCGGTATCGCTATCATGGGTTTTATATACTTCGACCAATTCTTTTTTTTGCTCTGCTGCAAGTGCCATATAAATTCACCTCCTTTTTCATCTTTTCTTTTCATACGCTATGCGTTTTTGAGATATATATACGGGTAAATATACCATAAACCAGAGCGATTTGTAAATTAAATTCTCTTTCGATCTAAGTGCGATTTAGTGGTAATGCACATTTCTATCCTTAGTGCGCTTCAAAATAGCTTTAGCCGTAGTGACATCTTGCCTAATTTGATTAACTAACATCTCCGGGGTTGAAAATCTCTGCTCAGCCCGAATTTTTTCGATAAAGGAGATTTCTACTTTTTTCCCGTATATCACCTTCTCAAAATCAAATAGGTGGGTTTCAATCTGGAATTTTTCACCATCAAATGTAGGTCTGGTTCCCATATTTAGCACGCCGGCGAACGTACAGCCTTCTAATTTGACCTGTACGGCGTAAACTCCAGTTGGCGGTAACATCTGATTCCCAGCATCAATGTTAGCAGTCGGAAACCCAATCTGTTGCCCACGTCCGTCGCCCTCTATCACCTCACCCATGATTGAGTAGCGACGTCCTAGAAGCTCAGATGCGAGGTCAAGGTCACTACTTGCAATTGCTTCACGAACCCGTGTACTATGAACAGGTTTGTCGTGAATCTGTACGGGTCCAACAATCATCACATCAAATTGATACTGATCCCCAAGATTCTTCAGAGCATTGGCATTGCCAGACCGTCCTTTACCAAACTGCCAATCATATCCAACAATAACCTGTCTAGCATGTAATCGTTGCAGTAGAACTTGCTGAACAAAGGTATTGGGAGACATCTGCTGTAAATACGCGTCAAAGCGCGCAAAAACCACAGCATCAACACCGAGCTGCTCCAATATTTCAATCTTCTTTGGAAGGGTTGTCAGGGTTGGAGGACATCTTTCAGGAGCAAGGAAAGCCAAGGGAGACGGGTCAAAGGTCAGCACAAAACTCGCTAGCTTGAATTTTTTCGCTTGGGTCAAAACCTGTTGGATGACCGCTTGATGTCCAATGTGTAACCCATCAAACACACCAACAGTAACAATAGACTCCCGAAACAATTCAGAAGGAGCTTCTAGATCATAGTAAATCTGCAAGATTCAATCTCCAGAGACCGGCGATCAAAAATCATTGAGTCAATGCAACTGCCGATGCAGCATATCATCCACTACATCAATTGGGGTCACAGCTTGATAAGCAAACTCCGGGGTACGCTTAAGACTATCGAATGTGTGTGCGCCCTCGATTTTGAATACGCCTGAGCGTGTGCGGGTCAGTTCTGAAAGGTGAGCACCACAGCCTAATGTAGCTCCAATATCTGCAGCAAGAACTCGAATGTACGTTCCTTTAGAACAGACCACACGGAAACGAACTTCAGGAATATTACATAATAGCAACTCAATAGATTCAATGAAGATCCGTCTCGAACGGCGTTCGACCTCGATCCCTCGGCGTGCCAATTTGTACAGAGGTCTCCCTTTATGCTTTACCGCGGAAAACATTGGCGGCATCTGTTCGATTTCCCCAACAAACTGCTGACAAATGGATCGAATTTGATGGGGCGTTATCTGACTCGTATCCGCAGTCTTGATAATTCGTCCGTTAGCGTCAAGGGTATCTGTTGCAACACCTAAGATAAACGTACCTTCATATTCTTTTGTGCCAGCTTGTAACGCTTCAAACAGTTTTGTTGCATCTCCCAGACAGATGAGTAAAACGCCGGTGGCATCGGGATCTAGCGTGCCGCCATGTCCCGCCTTTTTTACGTTTAGTATGCGTTTTACACAATCGACTGCTTGTCTTGAGGTAAATTTCGGCGGCTTATTCAGATTAAGAACACCGTGAATGCTCATTGTCTATCAGGGGGTGGTTTACTAAAGCAGCCCGATCAATTCCATGACTGACAGCAAACCTAACCCAATCCCTTCACAAATCTTGCTTTACCTGCGCCTGTTGTAATTCAGATTTATCCATCCCTCATTCGTTGCTGCGCTATCTTCACTAGTTGTGTAATCGCCTCTTCACACGGCGCATCGATTTCACAGCCGGCAGCGCGCTGATGTCCACCACCACCAAATACGGCAGCAATTTCGCCAACATCAACAGACGCTTTGCTCCGCAGACTCGCCTTCGATTCACCATTTTTCTGCTCACTCACGAGGATTGCCACCTCAACAGTGTCAATCGACCGGATATGATTAATAAACCCATCTACATCGTCGCGGGTTGTTTCCGTTCTACGAAACATTTCTTGCGTCGCATACAACCAACCGATTTTACCATCTGATGTGGTGCCAAGCGTTTGAAAAACTTCGCTAAGCAACTGAATCGTTCCAATCGGCAAACTCTCGTAGACAGCGCGATACACTTCATCGACGGAAATTCCTTCCTGAATTAGCTCTGCTGCAACATGGTGCGCGCTCGGAGTCGAGTTTGAATATCGAAAACAGCCGGTATCAAACATGATCCCAGTGTAAAGGCAAAGTGCTCGTTCCTTTCCGATTGGAGTTCCGTGATGTCGAATCAATCGATAGATTATTTCCGATGTCGATGATGCATCAGTTTCGACGAGATTGTAATCTCCAAAGGGTTCAGCAGAAGTATGATGATCAATGTTAACGGTTACTTCGGTCGGAATTAGGGAGCGAGACAGATATGTGCCAATGCGATTCAATACGCCGGCATCCAGAACAACCAAAACTTCAGGATAGTCATTCTGAAAGGCTTTGACAGGCAAAATGGCATCGTAGAAGGGAAGAAACCTGTAATTCGGTGACGCGGTATCTGTATTGAAAATTTTGACCTGTTTTCTGAGGTCCTTGAGGAAGGAATAGAGTGCTAATTCAGATCCGAGCGCATCACCATCCGGATTGACGTGTGTCGATAGTGCAAAAGACTGATATTGGTCAAAGACCCGCAAAATTGATTGATAATCTTCCATAGCGGATAAACTAATTAGGCTCAATTACTTCGTCATCGGTAGACGATGAAATTTCTTCTTGGGTATGAACCCGTTTGAGAAGGCGATCTATTCGCATTAATTGATCTACCGAATCGTCTAATTCAAAACGTAGTTCAGGCGCGTGGCGTAAGCCAATTCGTTGTACAACCTCACGCCGCAGGAAACCGGCGGCACTTTTAAGTCCTATTATAGAATTCCGTTTCTGCTGCTTGTCCCCAACGACACTCACCTTGACATCCGCATACCGCAGATCTGTAGAAACTTGAACTTGAGAAATAGTGCAAAAACCGACTCGCGGATCTTTAAGTTCTCGTTGAATGATATCACTTAATTCTCTTTGTATGAGTACGCTCACGCGGTCGGTACGTCTTCCGGGCATTGTCTCCCTCAAATCCCATCTCATCAAGACAGAATTTCGATTTCATAGTCTGTTAATTCTGCTAACAGGGCATCTTCAACAAAGTTAATAACATAAGATAAAACACGATTGAGGTGTTTCGTATCGTTTGAAACAGATACCACGCCAAGCACAGCTCGCTGATGCCTGTCAAGCCCATCAACCTCAGCGACGGCGATGTTAAAGCGATTTTTCAGACGGTCGGTGATGCTTTTAACCACCTGCCGCTTCTGTTTGAGCGAATGGCTATCTGGAATTGTTAACCAGATCGTACAAACTCCAATATGCATAAGCGCGATGCAGTCGATACAGGTAAAACGGCTTTAATCGCTTACCGGTGCGATCTTCGCCTCTATCTCAATGAGCGTGGTATGCGCTCGTGAGTATAACATTCTAATACATCGTCTACTTTGAAATCATCAAACGCACTGACACCGATACCACACTCGTAGTTTGCCTGAACCTCAGTAACATCATCCTTAAAATGTCGTAACGAATCGACCCGTCCCTCGTAGATTAGGCGATTGTCTCGCAGGATACGGAGGGCGTAGTTACGGATGATTCGCCCCCAATTCACATAACTGCCCGCAATCGTACCCATGCGCGGTGTCCTGAACAACTCTCGAACAATTCCCCGACCGACGACAACCTCTCGAACTTCAGGTTCAAGCAAGCCTTCCATCGCCGACTTTACATCAGAAATCAGGTCGTAAATCACGCTGTAGGTCCGGACATCAATATCTTCGTTTTCTTTCGCGATTAAGGCACCCGTTGTGGGGTGAACATTAAAACCGACGACAATTGCGTTGGAGGCAGATGCTAGTAAAACATCCGTTTCGGTAATTCCACCAACAGCTTGATGAATAACATTAATCTTAACTTCGTCTGTGCTTAATCCTTGCAAGGAATCAAGAACCGCTTCGACGGAACCTTGCACATCACCTTTAACAATGACATTTAGCTCTTTAATATCGCCTTCCCGAATCTGATCGAAAAGATCATCCAAACTTACGCGGCTCTGTGGTCCAAGTTGTGTCGCCCGGTGCTGCTCTTGTCGAGATTCGCTGAGTGTTCTCGCATCTCTTTCAGAGTCAACTGCAAAAAACTGGTCTCCAGCCTCTGGAACTCCTGTAAAGCCAAGCACCTCGACCGGAGTTGAGGGTGGTGCATCCTTCACACGCTGCCCTCGGTCATTTATCATGGCACGAACTTTTCCGTAATAACGACCAGCAACAAAGGCATCACCAACCTGCAATGTCCCACTTTGTACAAGCACAGTTGCTACGGGACCTCGTCCTTTATCCAATTTAGCTTCAGCGACTGTCCCACGCGCCGGCTTATTTGGATTGGCACTGAGCTCAAGCAATTCTGCTTCAAGGAGCAGCATTTCTAACAACTCTTCAATACCGATTCGTTCCTTCGCAGAGATTTCAACGAAAATCGTCTGCCCACCCCATTCTTCGGGGACAAGGTCATATTCCGCTAATTGCTGCTTGACATAATCTGGTCTAGCGTTTTCGACATCCATTTTGTTGAGTGCAACAAGGATCGGAACCTCTGCTGCTTTTGCGTGGTTGAGCGCTTCAACAGTCTGCGGCATCACGCCATCATCTGCTGCGACAACCAGAACGACAATATCAGTTACCTGTGCACCACGAGCACGCATCGCAGTAAATGCCGCGTGTCCCGGAGTGTCGAGAAAAACGACACTGCCACTTTCCAATTCCACATGATAAGCACCAATATGCTGGGTGATCTGTCCCGCCTCTGTATCCATGACATTTGATTGTCGGATGGCGTCCAGCAGAGATGTTTTACCGTGGTCAACATGCCCCATAATCGTAATAACAGGGGAACGTGCGGCAAGACTTGCTACATCATCAGGTTCGTCCTGAAGGATTTGCTCTTCGAGCGTCAATCTACGAACAGCCTTAAATCCAAACTGATCGCTTATGACTTTTAGTGTCTCGTAGTCTAAGCGTTGATTAATGCTCGCCATGATCCCCAATTTCATGAGACGCATAATCATTTCGGTTCCTTTAAATCCCAGTTCGGAGGCAAGGAGCCCAACAGTGACTCCTTCCTGTATTTGCGGCACAGTTGTGATCGCTTTTTCCTCACTGATTGCTGCGTCTTTTTTGGGTGGTTCTTTTTTTACATCAACAACCTTTGCTTCATCAATAGCGGAAACGGCTGCAACCTTTTTTGCTTTCTTTGTTTTCTTTTTCGTGCTAGGTGGATCAGCTTTGGCTTCAGGAGGCTCAACGGGCGGTGGCTTTGCAGCGTTTCGTTCGACCTCGATCGACTGGACGGTTTCGGCATCCAGCGTACTCATGTGGTTTTTGATCGGAATGCCATACCCGTGCAACTCTTCAACAAATTCTTTGCTGCTTACGCCATATTGTTTTGCAAGTTCATAAACTCTAATTTTTTTATTTTCTGTTTGGGTACTTTTGCTCTGCTTGGTTTGACTATTTTTCACCATTTATCCCTCCTCTGCGTTTCTATGACTCACCAGACTAAGGAGTTGTTGTCTGAAAGAATCAATAACCTGCCTTGAAAAATTACTTCGCAAATGAGCATTGATTTTCTGCGACTTGAAAGTGACATTAATGCACGCTTGTGATTGGCATACATAGGCACCACGTCCCGGCAACTTACCTGTTGGATCGGTTTGGAGGTTTCCCTTCGCATCCCGTACAAATCGAAGCAAATTGTTTTTTG